>NZ_CP107975.1:0-4800000 GCF_036097425.1 Kribbella sp. NBC_00359
CGATCCAGGTCACGATCGCGAGCCGGAGTTCGTCGCGGGTGGACCAGGATCCCCGGTCGAGAACGTTGTTCTGTAAGAGACCGAAGAAGCTTTCCATGGCCGCGTTGTCGCCCGCGGCGCCAACGCGGCCCATCGAACCGACGATGCCGTGGCGCCCGAGTGCTCGCACGAACTTCCTGGACCGAAACTGCGATCCGCGGTCGGTGTGCAGAACGCAGCCGGCGACCTCACCGCGGCGGGCGACGGCGTTGTTCAGCGCGGCCACAGCCAGGCGGGACTTCATCCGGGAATCGATGGAGTCGCCCACGATCCGGTTGGAATAGACGTCCTTGACCGCGCACAGATACAACTTGCCCTCCCTCGTCTTGTGTTCGGTGATGTCGGCCAGCCACAGCTGGTTCGGCACCTGCGCGGTGAAGTTGCGGCGCACGAGGTCGTCGTGGACCGGCGGACCGGACTTCTTGCCGCCCTTGCGCGTCTCTTGCCGAACGCGCTCCACCAGCCCATGGACGAACAGATCCGCCACGCGGTCCGGTCCGCCATCGGTACGCCGGCATCGCGGGCCTCGTCGGCCAGGAACCGGTACCCGAACTCCGGGTCGTCGCGGTGGGCGTCGAACAACGCATTGGCCCGGTGAGCCTGCTCGAGCTCGGCAGGAGTGACCGGCTGAGCCAGCCACCGGTAGTACGGCTGCCTGGCGAGCTTCAAAACCCGGCACGTCACCACCACGGGGATCCCGTCGGCGGCCAGCTCGCTCACGAGCGGGTAGAGCTGTAATGGGTTGCGGTTGGCCCGTGGCCGGCTGAGAGGCTGACCTCGACCAGTGCGGGTGACTCCGGGTAGATCCGACTCACCGCTGGTGGTGATGTCTTCAAAAGGACGTGTCCCCGCGCCTGGTCAAGGCTCAGCCCCTGCGCGCAGATGTCCTGATCAGAAGCCTGTCCGTTGGCCGGATCGCGGCCCGACGTGACTCATTACAGATGTGTCTCTGAGCGACCCACGGGCCGGGCAAGTTCCGATTCGTGCAGTTCGTAAGGAGAAGCATGCCCCGCGTTGCAGACCTGTTCGTCCATGTCGTCGGCGTCGACACCCACGCCAGGACCAACACCTTCGCGTTGCTAGAGACCAGATCCGGTGTGGTCCTCGCCACCGAGACCTTCCCAACTAGCGCTGCCGGCAATCGACGCGCGACCCAGTGGGTCTTGCGCAACAGCGAAGGCAGCGTACTGGCGGCCGTCGAGGGCACCTCCTCCTACGGCGCCGGCATCAGCCAGGCGCTGCAAGACGAAGGCGTCGACGTGGTCGAGGTCCGCCCGCTGGCGCATGCGAGTCGTGCTCACACAGGCAAGTCCGACCCGATTGATGCCGAAGCAGCCGCACGACACGTGCTCGGCCAGGACTTCACCAGGCTGGCCCGACCACGCGACACCGGAGCGCGTTCAGCGTTACGGATCCTGCTGTCCGCCCGGTCGATCATCGACCAGCAGCGCACCGCGAACCGCAACGCGTTGACCGCCCTTGTCCGAACCAACAACCTCGGTATCGACGCCCGCCACCCGTTGACCGACGCACAGGTCCGGACCATCGCGGCGTGGCGACTTCGGCCGAACCAGACCACCGATGCCGCCACAGTTGCACGCGCAGAAGCACGGCGTCTTGCGCAGGCGGTACTCGAGCAGACCACGCTCCTGGCTGACAACCATCGGCAGCTGCGAGAACTCACCGACAAGATCGCCCCCGGACTCCAAGACGTCCGAGGCGTCGGACCTGTCACCGCCGCCATCATTGTCTGCGCCTACTCCCACCACGGACGCGTCCGGTCCGAAGCGGCTTTCGCCGTCTTGGCCGGAGTCGCACCGTTGCCAGCCTCATCGGGCAACACCACTCGCCACCGCCTATCGCGAGCCGGCGACCGCCAACTCAACCGAGCCTTCGAGGTCATCGTCCGCACCCGAGTCACCTGCGACCCAGCCACACGCGACTACGTCGCGCGTCGCAAAACAGAGGGCATGACCACCCGTGAGATTCGCCGCTGCCTAAAACGCTACGTCTGCCGGGCGATCTATCGCGAAGTCCGCTCCTGCATGGCTTGACACGAGGGCATAGAAGCGTCCTTTTCCCGGCAGGTGTGCCTGCGACAGATACGCCGCCGCGCGGCGCAGCACCTCGTTCTCCTGCTCCAACAGCTTGATCCGCCGCCGGGCCTCGCGCAGCTCGACCGACTCACCACGAGACACACCCGGCTTCGCGTCCTCATCGACCTCGGCCTGCCGCAACCACTCGAACAGCGTCATCGGATGCACCCCGAAATCCTTGGCGACCTGCTCGACCGTCACACCAGGACCTCGGTCACGAGCAACACGCACCACGTCGTCACGGAACTCGCGAGGGTAGGGCTTGGGCACAGCAACATCCTTCCAGGCCCGCCTCACGGCAAGCCAACTCAGATGTCACCTATCCGTGCAGCAGACCCGATCCACAAGTTGAGGAGAGCAGGTGACACATGTATTGGTGACCGGAAGCTCAGGATTCATCGGAAGCTGGCGCGTTCTAGTGCCTCTCCAAGAAACGTTGGGGTTGTAACCGTGTCGGGTTGACCGGTGCGGTGGTGAGTCTGAAGGCTTGCTGGCGGAGGTGGTGATGGCTCGGCAGCCTGAGGTGTTCGTGCGCTCGCTGGAACCTGAAGAGGCGCAGCGTCTGGTGCGGATCACGCGGACCACGAGGGATCGAGTGCGGCTTCGCCGGGCGGGGATCGTGCTGGCGTCGGTTCAGGGGCGGAGTGCTGGGGAGGCGGCGGCGATGTTCGCGATGAAGCCGCAGTACGCGCGGGAGGTGATCCACGCGTTCAACGAAAGGGGTTCGCGGCGTTGGACCCAAAATGGAGCGGGGACCACTTCAAAGAGGTTCGGCCCCCCGGTTCGTGAGACGGTCTGCCGGGTCGCCAAGACCCCGCCGCAGCAACTGGGCCGTCGGTTCACCACGTGGAGCCTGTCCAAGCTGGTCGAGTACCTGGGCGAGCACAAAGCATCGCCATCAGTGTCGAGTCGGTCCGCCAGATCCTGCGGGACGCGGGGATCAGGTGGCAGGCGACCAAGACCTGGAAGGCCAGCAAGGATCCCGACTTCGCCGCGAAGATGGCCCGCGTCTTGGACCTCTACGATCATCCGCCGGGCGATGGGAGGGTGATCTGCGTCGACGAGTTCGGTCCACTGAACCTGCAGCCCCGACCCGGCCGAGGCTGGTTTCCGACCGGACGCCCGGCGCGGTTGCGGGCCACGTTCCACCGCACCGGCGGGGTGCGGCAGATGTTCGCCGCGCTGGACCTGGCCACCGGGCAGATGTTCTACCGATTCCGCGATCGCAAGCGCTGGACCGAGTTCCTCGGGTTCCTCAAGCAACTCCGGGCCAGATTCCCGGCCGGCAAGCTGTACGTCGTGTGCGACAACTTCTCGCCCCAGAAGAGGACCGAGGTCGGCACCTGGTGCCAGACCAACGGGATCGAGCTGGTGTTCACCCCGAGCAACGCGTCCTGGCTGAACTGGATCGAATCCGAGTTCACCGCCCTGCGCTACTTCACCCTCGACGGCAGCGACTACCCCAGCCACACCGCCCAGGAAACCGCGATCGCCGGCTACATCCGCTGGCGCAACAAGCACGCCCAACCCAAACGCCACTTCGCCATCGACTCCAAGATCCGCCGACCCGATTACCTACCCAACGTTGCTTGACGAGGCACTAGGAGACCGCTGAATAATCGGAGTGTCGTCCCGGCGGTTGGTGAGCTGTTCGGGAGGATTGTCTGGTGCAGGGTGTGGAGCGGTCTGATCGGGAGTTGCTGGACGCGCGGGCGCTGGTGGGTCATCTGGTTCCTGATGGCAGCATGTTCGCGTTCTTGGCCGAGCATCGGCGGGATCTGTTCGCCGACAGCGAGTTCGATGACTTGTTTCCGTCGGGCCGGGGGCGGCCCTCGATCCCGGCGTCGGTGATGGCGTCGATTCTGGTGTTGCAGACGTTGCACGATTACTCCGACCGGGAGACCGCGGAGGCTGCGCGGTGTGATCTACGGTGGAAGGTCGCGACCGGGATGGCGTTGGATCACAGGGGTTTCGATGCCTCGACGCTGGTGTATTGGCGCCGCCGGTTGGCGAGGTCGCGGCGGCCGCATCGGATCAACGACGCGGTCCGTGCGGTCGTGGAGGCGACGGGGGTGGTGCGGGGCCGGTCGAGGCGGGCGGTGGATTCCACCATCCTGGACGATGCGGTGGCCACGCAGGACACGATCACTCAGCTGGTCTCGGTGATCCGCCGGGTCGGGCGGCAGGTGCCCGGTGCGGCCGAGCTGATCGCGGCGGTGTGCACAGGCCACGACTACTCCCAGCCGGGCAAGCCGGTGATCGACTGGGACGATCCGGCCGCGCGGGATGGGCTGGTGTCGGCGCTGGTCAACGACGCGAACGCGCTGATCTCGGCCCTGTCGGGGCAGAAACTTGATGAGCGCGCCGAACAGGTGGTGGCGTTGCTGGCGTTGATCGCCGGCCAAGACGTCGAGCCGGCAGACGGCAGCGACGGCACCGACGGCAGGTGGCGGATCGCGCGGCGAGTCGCGCCGGAGCGGGTGATCTCCACGGTGGACCCCGAGGCCCGCCATACCCGCAAGTCGCCCCGCAACACCCGCGACGGGTTCCGCGCGCATGTGGCGGCCGAGCCGCAGACCGCGATCATCACCGACGAGTCGCTCACCGCGGCTGCCGGGGCCGACAACAGCGACGCCGCCGTGGCTGGCAGGTTCCTCGACGCCGAGACCGAGATCCGCGAGTGGTATGGCGATACTGCCTACGGCACCGGGGATCTGCGCGGCGCGATCGAGGACGCCGGGCATGCAGCGGTGATCAAACCCGGCCCGGTGAAAACCGCGATCGACGGCGGGTTCACCATCGACGATTTCACCGTGGACGAGGCAGCCGGGCAGGCCAGTTGCCCGGCCGGGCACACCCGGGCGATCACCAAGACACGCGCCGTGGCCTTCGGCGTGCTGTGTCGCGACTGCCCGCTACGGACCCGCTGCACCACAGCCAAGGACGGCCGCATCCTCCACCTGCACGACCGCGACGCGCTGCTGCGCCAAGCCCGCCGTGACTGGTCCGGCAGACCCGACCTGCGCCGCGACTACCGCACCTTCCGACCCAACGTGGAACGGGTCATCTCCCAGATCGCCAGCCAACGCGGGCGCCGCGTCAAACTCCGCTACCACGGCACCACCAAGAACAACGCCTGGCTCAAACACCGCACCGCCGCCCTCAACTTGCGTAACCTCATCGGCCGAGGACTGACCCGCACCGCCGGCACCTGGACCCTCACCACTGACTGACACGCCACGCAGGCCCCCCACGCCACGACCCCCAGCACTCCCGGCACACAACCCGACCAGCCGGCCACACACCCAGATCCGGGAACCGACACGCCCCGGCCCAGACCCCACCCGTCGACACCGAACCCAAAGCGCCCTAATTCAGCGGGCTCCTAGGAGACCGCTGAATAATCGGAGTGTCGTCCCGGCGGTTGGTGAGCTGTTCGGGAGGATTGTCTGGTGCAGGGTGTGGAGCGGTCTGATCGGGAGTTGCTGGACGCGCGGGCGCTGGTGGGTCATCTGGTTCCTGATGGCAGCATGTTCGCGTTCTTGGCCGAGCATCGGCGGGATCTGTTCGCCGACAGCGAGTTCGATGACTTGTTTCCGTCGGGCCGGGGGCGGCCCTCGATCCCGGCGTCGGTGATGGCGTCGATTCTGGTGTTGCAGACGTTGCACGATTACTCCGACCGGGAGACCGCGGAGGCTGCGCGGTGTGATCTACGGTGGAAGGTCGCGACCGGGATGGCGTTGGATCACAGGGGTTTCGATGCCTCGACGCTGGTGTATTGGCGCCGCCGGTTGGCGAGGTCGCGGCGGCCGCATCGGATCAACGACGCGGTCCGTGCGGTCGTGGAGGCGACGGGGGTGGTGCGGGGCCGGTCGAGGCGGGCGGTGGATTCCACCATCCTGGACGATGCGGTGGCCACGCAGGACACGATCACTCAGCTGGTCTCGGTGATCCGCCGGGTCGGGCGGCAGGTGCCCGGTGCGGCCGAGCTGATCGCGGCGGTGTGCACAGGCCACGACTACTCCCAGCCGGGCAAGCCGGTGATCGACTGGGACGATCCGGCCGCGCGGGATGGGCTGGTGTCGGCGCTGGTCAACGACGCGAACGCGCTGATCTCGGCCCTGTCGGGGCAGAAACTTGATGAGCGCGCCGAACAGGTGGTGGCGTTGCTGGCGTTGATCGCCGGCCAAGACGTCGAGCCGGCAGACGGCAGCGACGGCACCGACGGCAGGTGGCGGATCGCGCGGCGAGTCGCGCCGGAGCGGGTGATCTCCACGGTGGACCCCGAGGCCCGCCATACCCGCAAGTCGCCCCGCAACACCCGCGACGGGTTCCGCGCGCATGTGGCGGCCGAGCCGCAGACCGCGATCATCACCGACGAGTCGCTCACCGCGGCTGCCGGGGCCGACAACAGCGACGCCGCCGTGGCTGGCAGGTTCCTCGACGCCGAGACCGAGATCCGCGAGTGGTATGGCGATACTGCCTACGGCACCGGGGATCTGCGCGGCGCGATCGAGGACGCCGGGCATGCAGCGGTGATCAAACCCGGCCCGGTGAAAACCGCGATCGACGGCGGGTTCACCATCGACGATTTCACCGTGGACGAGGCAGCCGGGCAGGCCAGTTGCCCGGCCGGGCACACCCGGGCGATCACCAAGACACGCGCCGTGGCCTTCGGCGTGCTGTGTCGCGACTGCCCGCTACGGACCCGCTGCACCACAGCCAAGGACGGCCGCATCCTCCACCTGCACGACCGCGACGCGCTGCTGCGCCAAGCCCGCCGTGACTGGTCCGGCAGACCCGACCTGCGCCGCGACTACCGCACCTTCCGACCCAACGTGGAACGGGTCATCTCCCAGATCGCCAGCCAACGCGGGCGCCGCGTCAAACTCCGCTACCACGGCACCACCAAGAACAACGCCTGGCTCAAACACCGCACCGCCGCCCTCAACTTGCGTAACCTCATCGGCCGAGGACTGACCCGCACCGCCGGCACCTGGACCCTCACCACTGACTGACACGCCACGCAGGCCCCCCACGCCACGACCCCCAGCACTCCCGGCACACAACCCGACCAGCCGGCCACACACCCAGATCCGGGAACCGACACGCCCCGGCCCAGACCCCACCCGTCGACACCGAACCCAAAGCGCCCTAATTCAGCGGGCTCCTAGCACTTCTGCAAGCCGGGCACGACATACGCACCACCGTTCGTGACCTCGCACGCGAGTCCGCGCTCCGCGCATCAACGCCGTTACTGCCAGCTATGTGAAGTATTAGCCTGCGTGTTGCATCAGATGAATCAGGCGGGCGGCCACGGAACCACTCGCGCAGAGCGCCGAAGGGTGTTCTGACCTGCGCAAACGGCGGCCGCCGTTTGCCAGCTCGCGCGGCGCCGATGGGCGGCCTGCGGCAGCGAAGACGATACTCGCGACGGCGCGCGCGACACGCTGTCGACCTGCAGAAAGACCCGTAACGATTCATCCGCTGAATCGTTGATTCAGTGGATGAATCGGGATCTTCGGGAGTCTCGATGCAGCTGACGGCTCGGGCCGGATCCACCTAGTGCAGTCGTTGCCGGTGCTCCGGCCCGACGAGCAGGTACTCCATATGATGCTCGACGGCTGGCGCAACCAGCAACTGTCGCGCAACCTGCAGTTCGCCACGATCGAGCAGCGCCCCCGTCACGTGCAGCGGTTCATCGACCACGTCAACGAGGACCCGTGGAACTGGACGCCCGGGATGGTCGAGGAGTTCTCCGCCGATCTCCGGGCGGTCAGGAACGTCGCGCACTCGACGCTGCGTGCCTACCACTCCACGCTGCGGGCGTTCACCAGCTACGTCAGCAACCCGGACTACGGCTTGGACCGCGTCTGCGAGCAGTACTTCGGCACCCACCCGGCGCGGGCCTGCTTCGACTGGAACACCACTGCGCACGTCCAGGCCTACGACAGCCGGCGTTCCAAGCGCCCGTACACGCGCGACGAACTCGACGCGCTGTTCGAGCACGCCGACAAGGAGGTCGAGCGGATCGGCACGTCCGGCCGGAAAGGCTGGCAGGCCGCCTACCGCGACGCGGTCATGATTGAAGATCGCCCACGGGTACGGCCTGCGGTTCAACGAGCTACGCCACCTGGAGACCGTCGACTTCGCCTGCAACCCGCACGCCCGCGATTTCGGCGCCTTCGGCGTGTGCAAGGTCCGCTACGGCAAGTCCAGGCGCTCCTCCCCTACAAGGGCCGCAGCGTGCTCACGGTGTGGCGCTGGACGCCGGGCATCCTCAAGGACTGGCTCGCCAACGGCCGCGGCGACCGCGGTACCCTCGACCTGTTCACCAGCGAACGCGGCTGACTCATCGTCGAGTCGACGCTCCTGCGCCGGATCCGGCGCTACTGCTCCGAGCTCGGGCTCTCCGAAGGGGTCGACATCCACTCCTTGCGCCGCTCGTACGCCACCCACCTTCTCGAGGCCGGCTGGAATCCGAGGTTCGTCCAGGACCAGATGGGGCACGAGTACGCCTCGACCACCGGGATCTACCAGTTCACCTCCGACGAGTTCTGTCGCCCCATTCTTCGAGCGGCCTTGGACCGTACGGTTGGTGAAGCACTGGGACGCAGGAGTGAGGACGGTGCATCATGAGGCGCAAAGTCGACTACACCTGGCGCCTGGCCGAGCTCATGGCCGCCCGGGGCCTGCACAACACCACCGACCTCATTCCCCTGCTGGCCGAGCGAGGCAGCCACCTGTCACGCCCGCAGGTCTACCGGCTCGTCAGCCGGCGACCCGAGCGCGTCTCGCTCCAGGTCATCGCAGCGATCTGCGACATCTTCGACTGCGCCCCCGGCGACCTCCTCACCGTCACCGCCGCCAACTTCCGCGCCCGCAAGACCGGAACCGCCCCACCCAACGTCGTCGAGCTCGACCGCACCGTCCGTCCCCGCCACGCCAACATCCTCGACAAGTAAGCGAGCCTGGAGACTCCCATGGACCCCAAGCCGGTCGGCCTGTCGCCTCGCTCCACCCAGCGCGGCCCGCCGCGGCTGACGTCCGACTCTCACACGTGCGCGCGTTGCGGCAGGTACACCACACGGCTTCAGGCGACATGGCCCGAGGGGCAGATCTGCTTCACCTGCTGGTTCGACGCGATCCACACACGCGGCACCTGCCCAGGCTGCGGTCAGGAACGTCTGCTCCCGGGGCCTCCCAATGCATCCGGCTCCCTTGTGTGCGGACCCTGTGCAGGGATCCCCTACGACTTCCATTGCGGCCGGTGCGGCGACGAAGCCGGCCACCACTGCGGCAAGCTCTGCGCCAGATGCGCGCTCCGCGACGACCTGGACGACCTCGTCGGCGGTGCTCCGAGCGAGCCGGGCTCGCCGCCCTCATCGTTGCGCTCTGCGCCTCCGCTCGACCAGAGTCGATCATCGTCTGGAAGCGTTCCCCCAAAGGTCCAGGCCCTGCTGCGCGGCCTCGGTGACAGGACCATCCCGCTGACCCATGACGGCCTCGATGCCGTGCCCGGAAAGCCAACCGAACACCTTTGTGCGCTGCTGCAGCACCACGGACTCCTCGCACCGCGCGACCCATACCTAGCCCGGTTCGAGCACTGGATCACGGCGAAGCTCGACGGACTCCCGGATGAAGTGCGCCAGCCCATCCAGCACTTCGTCACCTGGCATCACCTGCGCCGCATCAGGGCCAAGGCCGCCGCCAGCACCCCGACCCATGGACCCGTGCACTCGGCCAAGCAGGAGATCACCGAGACCGTCAAGTTCCTTGTCTGGCTCCACGAGACCCACCAGCGCACGGCCGCGACCTGCACGCAGCCCGACATCGACGAGTGGCTCGCGACCGGGCCAACAACCAGGACGGCGATCCGCACCTTCTTCGTCGTCGCCCGGCGGACCCGGCTCAACACCAAGGTCGCCGTCCAACACCGCTCCGCGCGCACGAGCCCGTCGCTGACGCAGGACCAACGGCTGGCGTTGATCCACGCGCTGCTCACCGGCAGCAGCGAGTCCCTCCCCTACCAAGTAGCCGGGACGCTCCTGCTGCTCTACGCCCAGCCACTCGTTAAGGTCGTCACCCTCCAGGTCGACGTCGTCGACGACCAGCCCGGAGAGATGAGCATCCAGCTCGGCCAGCGACCGACATACCCGAACCATTCGCCCAACTCCTGCGCGACCACATCCAGCAGCGGCCCAACCTCCGCACCGCCGCAGGACCCGACAGCCCCTGGCTCTTTCCCAGCACCCTCGCCGGACGACATCTCCACCCCAACAGCGTGATGGACCGGCTCCGTGACCTCGGCGTCAACCTGCTCGGCGCACGCAACCGAGCCATCGGCGAACTCGTCCTCGAAGTCCCAGCCTCACTCGATGCCGACGCACTCGGCTACAGCGCCAAAGTCGCCTTCCTCCACGCCGACAAAGCCGCCGAACCCTGGGCACGCTACACCGGCCGGTCAGTCACGAGTACTCAACCAGCACTCTGACGGTACCGGTGCAGGCGCGGCGGAGCCGTCTCCAGTCGCCTGACCAGACCAGTAGAAGTCCGGTGCCGTTCTAGTGCCGCGCGTCGGAGGTCTTCTGACGGTTGGCTTTGTTGAGGATCTGGTCTGCGGTCTTGGTCCAGGTGAAGGGGTGTGATCGGTCGTTCCAGCCGGTGATGAAGGCCCGGATCTTGGTGTTGAGATCGTTGACGGATCGGAAGGTGCCGCGGTGGATGGCTTGGCGTTCGATGATGGAGAACCAGACCTCGACCAGGTTCATCCAGGACGCGTGGGTGGGTGTGAAGTGGACGCTGACGCGGGGGTTGTCGGCCAGCCAGGCCTTGATCTGGGGGTGTTTGTGGGCGGCGTAGTTGTCCATGACCAGGTGCAGTTCGCGGTCGGGGTGGGCGCGGGCGACCTGCTTGAGGAACGCGAGGAATTCCTGGTGCCGGTGCCTGGGTTTGCAGGCCGCGGTGACCTGGCCGGTGGCGATCTCGAGCGCGGCGAACAGGGTCGTGGTGCCGTGCCGGACGTAGTCGTGGGAGCGGCGTTCGGCCAGCCCGGGCTGCAAGGGCAGGATCGGGGCCGTGCGGTCCAGTGCCTGGATCTGCGACTTCTCGTCCACACACAACACGACCGCGTTGTCAGGCGGCGCCAAGTACAGCCCGACCACGTCGGTGACCTTGGCCACCAGTTCGGGGTCGGTGGAGAACCGGAACGACTCCGACCGCCACGGCTGCACCCCGAACTCGCGCCACGCCCGGGCCACCGTGGCGTCCCCGATGCGCAGATGCCGCCCCAGCAGCCGCGACGACCAGTGCGTGACGCCGTACTTCTTCGGCGGCGGCGTCAACGTCGCCGCGACGATGCCCCGATGATCGACCGAGCGCGGCCGGCCCGCACGCGGCTCGTCGTCCAGCCCAGCCAGCCCCCGCTCGCCATAGCGATCCCGCCAGCCGATCACCGTCGGCCGCGACACCCCGACCAGCTCCGCGATCCTGGAGTTCGACACCCCTTGCGAGGCCAGCAACACGATCCGGGCCCGCTGTGCCCGGCCGGCCCGCACACTCGACGCCCGCGTCAACGCAACCAACCCCTCCTCGTCACCCTCACGCAACACCAACGCAGCAGCAGGACGATTCGCCATGCCTCATCGTCCCAAACACCAACCGTAAATCAACTAACGACGCGCGGCACTAGCGTGTGTAGGCGTCCCAGGAGGACCATATCCGCGAGATTGTTGGGCCGGTCGCGGGAGTCCGCCGCGAGTCTCCTATGGCCGCAGCGTGAGGCCGTCGATCTTGGTCCAATCTGTGAAAGTGTTGTTCGTGCCGGAGATCTGGGTGCTCTGCCAGGTGTCTCCGTGGTCGTCGACGCCGACGACAACCATCAGGCCGTTCACGTTCAAGGCTGCGGACAGGTGGAAGAGAGCCTTGGCAGGGAGTCGGGTCCAGGCACCGAACACGCCGCCCGCACCGGGGCCGCTCTCGACCCGGACCCACGCCTCTCCGTCACCCTCTGTGCCGAACAACAGGAGCCTGCCATCGTTGGCGCGAGCGACAGTGATCTCGTTGAGCAGCTTCTGGCTCGTGTCCGCCAGCGGCGTGGGCGCCGTCCAACTGTCGAGGTCGGGTGCGGTCTGCCGGAAGTACCAGAGCACGCCATGGGTATCGGCGACAAAGACATTGATCCGCCCAAACGCATCCGGTGCCGCGGTCACGTTCTGCGCATCGCTGGGAAAACTGATGGTCTTGACTGGCTCCCAGCCGGTGTCGTTGGCAGGAAATAGCTGGCTGCTGTAGTGGAGACCGCCGTGTGTGTCGGCTCCAATCAGCATCTGCCGCCGGTCGTGGTTCGGGGCCAAGGCAACCGACACCAGCGGCGGGCCGTCCAGTTGGGTCTCCTTCAGCCATCCGGTCCCGCCCGGTTTTGTTGATTGCTGTCGGTGGAAGACGTCGTCTTGCGGGCTCACTGGAGGGACGTAGGCCATCACGCCGACCAGCTCGATCTTGCTGCTTAAGATCGCGTCAGGGTCCGTACCGACGGCGACGGACGCGTAAAATTGGCCCGCGGACTTCGTCCATTCCTGCGGCCAGGTACCGGTGTCGGCGTTCACTTGGGTGCCGGTGAACATGTGTCCACCCACGTCGGTGCTGCCGGTGGTGGAGTTGTCGGCGGTGGTCCCGAAAATCGACAATGCCCCGTTGGCGTTGCGCGTCAGCGCCACCGTGGACCCGGTCCGGGGCGAGGTGGGCCGGGCGAAGAGCAGTTTGTTCGACACCGTTGGATCGGGGAGGCCCTGGATGATGCCACGAGTCGACTGAGCATCCAGCTCGGCGGCGATCTCAGCCGGTGACGCGTTCTTGAACTTCGGCGTCCCCTGCAGCAGCGCGACCGCACCCACGACATGCGACGCAGCCATCGACGTGCCGCTGGCGGGCATGGGGTCAGGATCGATCTTGTCCGGGTCCAAGTGGTGCCCGATGCCACCGATCGAGACGACATTGGCGCCTGGGGCGAAGATGTCCACGCAGCTGCCCCAGTTGGAACCGTCGTCAGGGCTGTTGTTCCATAGCTTGTCGGCGACGTCGGTGGCGCCGACATTGATGGTGGCGGGGTAGGAGCCGACGGGGTTGAAACAGGCGTTGGCATTATGGTTTCCCGCAGCGGTCACCACGGTGATGCCACCAACGGCAATTGCGGCCCTCTCCGCATCGATGATGCCCTGCCCTTCACCATTGGAACACGGTGCCGGGATCCCGTCGGTCGTGCAGATCGACGCGAGGCTCAGGTCGATGACGGCCGGCTTGACCGCGTTCGCGATCACCCAGTTGATGCCGGCGATGATCGGGTCGTCGCTGTCTGAGGTACCTGTGCAGTCGAAGACCTTGACCGGGACGAGGGTGACCTTCTTGGCGACGCCGTACTTGGTGCCCCCGACCAGGCCGGCGTTAAAGGTGCCATGGCCATTGCAGTCGTCGGTGTTGGTGTTGTGGTCGATCGCGTTGTAGCCCAGCTCGAGCCGCCCGTCGATGTCGGCGTGGTTCCGGATGCCGGTGTCGATGATGTAGGCGTGGACCCCGGCGCCGGCTGACCCAAGGTAGTTGTAGGTGAGATTCACGCCCCTGCGCTGGTCGAGACGGTCCACACCCCACGACGGCGTGGGTAGCTGCGAACTCTGCGTCTGGTAGGTCTGTTCTTGCTGGACGTATTCCACATCGGGTTCGGTGGCGAGCTTTTGCGCCCGCTCGGGGCTCATCGTGACCGAGAAGCCTTGAACGGCGCCTTCGATGATCCGGACAAGCTTCCCGGAGTGTCCGCTGGCCAGCGACCGCGAGCGTGCGGCGACGCCGTGTTTGCGGACCGAGGAGTTGTCTTTCAGCTTGACGAAGTACTTTCCAGGGATGACCGACCCGGAATCCTTGCCAAGAACCACCGCCTGCCGGGAAGGAGCCGGCGACGCCGACGCCGGACCCAGCGACGCGAGAACCACCGCGGACACCGCCAGCCCTACGATCGCGGCAAGAGCGTAGGTTCTCGACACCAGGAAGTCAGCCACCACGGATCCCTTCGAAAAGTGAACCTCATTGCGTCCGGCGTCAGCCGAGAAGAACCCACGCGTAGCGGTCCTAGGCACACCGGCGGCCATCGTCTCGGACCGCTGAAATGCACGTCATGAGTAGCAAATGCTCATCTCAGCGCACAGGCCCGCCGTCACCCGCCGGGGCCACACTGTTCCCACGACCCTGGAAGCAGCAATACGCCCACTCTTCATACGCAGAGTCTCGGGTAATCAGAATCCTCCGTGGCGAGCTCGAGAGCTATCATCCACGACTACTCTCCACGTGGGCTTGGCGAGCTAGCCCGGCCCTAAGCGGTGGGTGGGGCTGTCGGCAGGTCTTCTGGCAGATGGCTCGGACGCAACGCAGGGAGCAGCTGTTGTGCGATGCGTGCTGGGCTTGCTTGCGACGCAGCAGCGGCGAGTCCATGGTGATCGACGACCATTCGGTCAGGCTTCGGGTCGGTGCTCTGTTCTTGAGCAGCCCATGCGGGAGGTCCATTCGCGGAGGCGGCGTTGGGCGAGGTCTAGTTCGCGGTGAAAGGCGAGTGGGCTGGACGGGGCGGCGTCTTCGAGGTAGGAGGCCTCCCAAAGGGTACGGAGGGCGGACAGTTCTTCGACGAGGGCGCCGTGGCTCGGCCAGCAGGGTGGGATGAGTTTGTGGTCGAGGTTGTAACGACCGGTCAACCAGTCGACCCACGAGGCTAGGCGGTCGAGCTCATCGGTGGCGGTCGTTGAGTCGACGTCTCGCCAGCAGATGATGAACGGATCGTCGGTGGCGAGGGCGAAGGACTTCAGGAGGTCGTCGCGCGGGCTCATTCGGTCGGCTTTCCTGATCGGGTCGCGCGGGTGATGCTGGCGCGGATATGAGGGGCGTCAGGTCGGGCCGGCCAGGGGGTCATGTTCAGGAGGATTGGGGGGGCCGTGCGTGCGAGGAGGATGCCGGTGCCGAGTGGGAGGGTCCGGATGATGTCCGGCGGAAGGATCGGGATGCGGCGCGTGCTGGTGGAGACGGTGCGTTTGCCGTCGGGGCCGCGACTCCAGTTGCGGATCTCTTCGTCGCGGTCGCCGCAGACGGCGGCCAGGTCTTGGAGGTCTCGGGGCTGCGCTGAGCCGCCAAGGATCAGGCGCAGAGTCGCGGCATCCCAGAGTGCAGCCGCGGCCTGTTCGCCCCACTTTTCTCTGGCCTGCGCGAGGGACTGGATGACGACGAGCGTGGAGATGCCTGATCCACCACCGTCGGCCATCAGCGATGGTAGCGATGGCAAGGCGCATAGGTTCGCGATCTCGTCGAGGATGAGCGCGAGCGGCGGCTCGAGGCGACCACCTGGACAGCCAGCAGCGAGGTGGCGGGCGGTCTCGGTTATGTCTTCGAGCAGGGCTGCGATGAACGCAGAGGTGGCACTCGCTCCGAGGCCCGTACCGAGGAGATAGATGGTACCGCGATCCGCGATGAAGGTCTTGGGATCGAGTCCTTCGCGTGCGGCCGGATCGAATGATCTGCGTACGGCGGGATCGGCCAGTGCCGAGAGAGCGGACCGCACACCCGCCCAGACAGCGTCTCTGGTTCGACCATCCATGCGGACGATCCCGTCGAGGGTGTCGCCCCACCCGTCGGCTGCGTCGGTGGACCGGTTCAAGATAGTGACAGCTTCGATGGCTGACGCTGGCTCGAGACTCCAGCGGTAGAGCTGCGCGACACCAGCCGCGTCGATGGCTGCGGCGTGGAGAAGGCCGCGCAGCGCCATCTCCGTCTGACCGTGCCAGAAAGCGCCATCGGAGACGCCGCCCTTCGTGAATCCTGCGCCGGCAGCCAGACCACTGGCACGGACGATGGCTGTGGTCGGGTTCTCGCAGCCACGGACGGGCGACCACCGGATGCCTTCGAGCTCGCCGAGGCCTTGCGGGTCGAAGACCGCGACTGGCCCGGTGGTTCGACGCAGCTCGACAGTGGCGACGAGGTTGTCCGGCCGGGTGGAGGTCGTGACCACAGCACCCGGCGCATCGATGATCGCACCGATGATCTGGTGGAGACCCTTACCGGAGCGGGGCGGTCCAAGCACAATCTCTGAGTCCTCGACCGAGGACCAACACTGTCGCCCGCGCGATCTTCCCAGGTACCGGCCGACATCTGACGGCTCCGCCCGGCGTACGGCGGGGCGTGCGGACTGCCCACGACGCAGGACCTGGCTCCGCCCGACGGACGTCTCGATGTCCGCAGCACTAGCAAGGCCGGGTCGCTTCGTAAGAGCTCGGGTACGGCGTGCCAAGCCGGCATCACGTCTGGTCCACAGTAAGCGGCCAACGACGACGCCAGCAACCGGGACCATCAATAGCACGGCGAGCACAGACCAGTACACGACCGGATGAAACGTGCCGGGAGCCAGGCCGAAGACGTGGGCGGGATCGCGCGGGTCGAGAACCACCTTCAGAGCGTCAGGCCAGGATGTGTGAATCCACTCATGAGTAGCCAGCAGGTTGCTCAGGCCACCGGCGAGGTACAGAATCCCCGCGCAGGCGAGCAATACTCCCCCGCCGAGCATGACCATGTCCGACAGGTCTCGAGGCGACCGACCACCGGCGTCCATGTCACATCCTTCCGTCGGTGTCGAACAGGTCTACCTCGCATGCATGGCGAACCAGCTGTACAACGAACGATCGGCTGGGCAGCCGCCACAGCGCACGGCCCTTCGGCAGTTTCGCGATGGTGGACATCTCGACGTCGGTGAGTCCGAGCAGGGTCGCTGTGCGGGCGAGCTGATCCGGTTCCTGGCGGAGCATGATTCGGGTCGAGCAATCGGCCAGCAGCCCTTCGGCGAGTGCACGGGCCTCGGAACCGAGTTCGCCTACGGCGGACAGGTCGGATAGTCGATGAACGATCAAGATATTGGACACGCCCCAGGCGCGGGAGAGTTTCCATTGTTCCTGCATACGACGCAGCAGGGCGGGATCCCGCATGACCCGCCATCCCTCGTCGTACACGATGAACCGCTTCCCGCCGGCCGGGTCGGTAACAGCAGCCTCTAGCCACGACGACGCGCAGGCCAGGGTCAGGCGCAGTGCCTGGTCGTTGCCACCAGCGCCGATCCAGGAGGAGTCGAGGGTCACCATCGGCAGCGACGGATCAAACCGTGTCGTGGAGGGTCCGTCGAACATCCCCGCGAGGTCACCATGGACAAGCCGCCTGACCGCGTGCGCCAACTCTCGGCTGTCGGCCTCCGATGTGCCCTGACCGGTCTCAGGTGAGAACAGGAATTCGACGACGTCAGGGATCGTCGGCACCGGGATCCGAGACGCTCTGTCGATGGCAAGGTCGAGAGCAGTGTGCTCGACCGCGGTCAGCGGACGGCCGAGCGTGGACTCGGCGAGGGTCCCCAGCAGAGCCCGGCGTCGCGATCTGACGATCCTGTCCCAGTCGTCGTCCAGCACGTCGCGGGGGCGGCTTCCGGCATCGAGCGGATTCAGCCTCGTAGACAGGCCGGGCCCGAGCTTGATGATCGAGCCGCCCACCGCCTCCGCGACCGGTGTCCACTCCCCTTTCGGGTCGCACGGGACGTAGGCCTTGTGGCCGAGCGCGATGGATCGAGTGATCAGAGCCTTGGCGGTGGAGGACTTCCCACTGCCGATGACTCCGGCCAGGAGCAGGTTGGGGTTGGTGATGACGCGGGATTGGTACAGCACCCAGGGGTCGTAGACGAATGATCCACCGCTGAAGACGTCGTTGCCGATGTAGGTGCCGTCGGCACCCAGTCCCCCTTCGGCCAGAAACGGGTAGGCGATCCGAAGAATTCTGGTGGTGGCGCGATGGTCGTCTACCAGGAGCGGAAGCCGCCGACGCAGGCCGATACTTTCAGCCGGTGGCTGCTCGGCCCGATCCTCAGAGGGTCTGGCGGGTGGAGTACGGCGCTGAGACGATCGGTTCGCTCGACGATTGCCGCGTCTGGTTCGACGGTCTGCGTCGCTGGGTTCGAACCACCCCGTGCTGGCCTTCATCCGAGACCAACCCCGAACGGCAGCGCCGCAGCGAGGAAGCCCTCGACCTGCTGGCCGACGAGACGCCGTACGTCGAGCAACGCCTGGGAGGCAGCGATCTCGATCTCGGTGCATGCCTCGTCGAGGCCTTCCTCTGTGTCGGCTGACACCGCGATCAGGCCGATCCATCGCACGTCGCCGTGCCCGGCGGCCAGGTCCTTCTCGCGTTGAGCGACGTCGGCGTCGAGCTGGCGGTCTTCCTCGGTCTCCAGTTGACCGACACGCTTACGAGTCGCCCGGTCAGTCACTCGCTCGACCTGGTGTCGCCGGGCGTCGCGAAGGGCCTTGCCGATAGGCACCGGCTGCAGCACGAGGGAGAACGTTCGCCGGATCCCCGGCTTCAGCAGCAGCGGACTCAAGAAGGACGGCATCGCCCGTACGCGCGGCCATTCGGTGACGACGTACACGCGATGAAACGACGAATCAGTGCGCAGGTGATCCCAGGCAGCATCCACCCCGAGCGGGGCCGCATCGACTGGCTCGATGTCGGCGGCGAGTGTCCACGTCGCCGCAGGATCGAAGGCGACCCGCAGGCTTGATGCCAGATCGGCGGCGTTGAGCCAGACTCCGGCGACACCGGCTGCAGCGAACGAGGTCTGGAAAGCGCGCGATTCGGAGTCCAGGACTGCCATAGCTCCGGCCAGTCCCCCGCCGTACTTGCGAACCTCCTTGGAAACCGCGTCGAGGTTCAATGCAAAGCTGAACAGCGTCTCGTGCCTGGCCGCCGCGGGGGCTGCATGCTGGAGCAAGTCGCCGTAGATTGCTCCAGCTGTGGTGGTGATGTCCAGACTGCGTTTGCGGGCCCAAGCGCCCAGGCCGTCGCCCGGGTCTGGGATCGTACGCTCGAGGATTTGCGCTCGTGCGATCCGTTTGCTTTGACACAGTCCGGCGACCATCCGCCCGTACGCCGCCACACGCCGATCCTGCTCGTCGGAGTTCTGGAGCAAATGCGCCGGCCCCTCGATCCTCGCGACCGCGATCAGCCGTCGGCGAAGTGGATCGTGAACCGCGCCGATGGACGATCGCGTGTCAAGGATACGCAGTGAACTCGCTTCTCCGGGCAACTGCAGGTAGCCGTGTCTGCGAGGTGTGAGCACGTTGGCTCGGTAGGACTGGTCCTTGCGCAAAGTGCGGATGACATGGGCTGCACGCAAGACAACCCGGCGGTACGTGGGCACGCCCTCCAGCCGACCGAATGCGATCACGCCACAGAGGAGCGCCGCAGCCAGGCCAGCCAGTCGCGGCGCCGCAGGCCAGCCCGCGAGCAACGACAAGGCGGACGAGATGATGCCGGCAACCACGAGCGTCACCTGGATCGGTCGCAGACCGAGCAGCAACGAGTTCCGCTGCGGACGTGGAAATCGTGCGGAGAGAGCGTTTGACATCTCAATCTCCCTGATCCGATGCTTGGCTCGGGTCATCTGCGGAGCCGCCCAACTCGCCGTCGACCGACACCTCGCTCGTGGCGACCGCGATGGCTGTCGGTCCTGAGTCGCCGCCTGTGGTCGGCGGTGCTGCTGATCCGGGTTGGGGCGCCGCATCCGAATAGGTCCGCGGATCCTCCCCGGTCGCCGGATCTGACGCGTGGTCGGACCTTTCGGTCAAGTCGTAGGCGCCGTCGCTGTTCGACTGATCATCACGGTTCTGGTCGCCGCCGACGACCGGTGATGGTTCGTCCGTGTCGGAGCCGCTGAAGTCACCCGCCGCCCACTGTTGCAGGCGATCAAGCTGGTCCTTACCAGCCTCGACTCCAGTTGCGCCCTGTTGGAGAAGATGGGTCGCGACATGGCCCTGGTCTCCGGCCCAGTGAATGAACGAGTAGGTGGCCAACGGGGCGAACGCCGCCATGGCAACCAGCAGGATCCCCGCGATGAACGTGCCGAGGTTCGATGCGTTGCCCTGTCCGGACGCTCCGAGGGCGGAGAAGCCGAGGGTGAAGATCAGTGCCATCGCGATCTTTGAGAACAGGAGGGCGCCGACGATTTCGCCCCACCGCCGAAGCCAATGCCTGGTCGCCGACCAGGTCCAGCTGGCCATCGCAATTGAGGCGAAGACGACGAACGCGACCAGAGCGACCTCGCGAACCAGCATGACGAAGTACAGCGAGAACATCGCGAGTAGGCCGAGTTGGACAGCCAGGAGCAGGATGCCGCCCAGCGTCGGCCCCGTCAGGAAGGCCGTGATGTCGGTCATCCTCCTGAGGCCATCGGCGGTGGCCCCCTTGCCGAGGATGCCTGTCGAGACCTCGTCTACCACCTGCCCGCAGGTTGCGATGACGCCGACTGCCAGTGGCACCCGCCGTTCCCAGCAAGGCGCCGACGACCGCGTGCCCGAGTCGGCCGGGTTCGCGGCGGATCACCGCTGAGATGCACTGCAGGACGAAGATCCCAACGAGGATCGGGAGCGAGAGTCCGATCATCAGGTCCAGGTTGTCCTGCCACCACTTCTCGTCGAACCTGGGCGACGTACTGGTGCTGAACGTTTGGAACACTGTCGCCGACAGGTCGGCCAGACCGTTCGCCGACCATCTGAGGAACGAGTCCCACGCTGAGTTTGCGGCTGCCTCGCCGATGTTGCCGGCGGCGCAGCTGACGGGATTGAGGAGGCAATCACTCCAGGCCATGCTGTAGGCGCTCCTAACCGATCTGGATGCCGCTGAAGAAGCGGATGATCGGGTTGGCCGAAGCGATCAGAATCGCCGCGCCTGCGGAGACGAGACAGCCAAGCTTGCCGCGGCCGGCGTAATGGGAGTTGTTGCCAAAGCTGCCCATCGCCCAGGCGGCCGCGGCGATCACGAACGCGGCCACACAGATGACGAGACCGAAGGTCTGTAGAGCCCCGACGATCTGCCGCAGCGCGGGGAGACCGGGGAGGCCGTTCGAATTCGGACTCACCCCGGGATCTTGGAGGTAGAAGAAGCTGAGCATGCGTTTGCCTCCTGGCGCTGGACGGCGCCAATGTGTTGGTTTCAGGTGGTGGGATAGATCGGTGGCGCCCAGCCGACGTAGGTGGCACCCCAGCGTTCCTCGATCGCGCCGACGTCGACGAGGTACACGCCGCCCTGACCGGGCACGCCATCGCCGATGTCGTTGGACACGATGCGTCCGCTGCCGACGTATACCGCGACGTGCCCGTAAGGCCCATCGGTCGACCAGAACAGCAGCGCACCGACCGGCAGCCGCCGGTCGTCAGGATGGGCGTTCCCTGTGTTGAGCATCTGGGTCCATTGCTCGGCCGCTGAGGAATACCCGGCGTGTGAGCGGCCCCAGACGTTCGCCGCCAGCCGGGCGCACAGTTGGTAGTAGCCGTGCCTGCCAACCAGCGCGAGTGCCCGATCGACGGCCGCCGGGGCGTCCGGAAGCTGGTTCGTGTCACCGGCCCCCCAGCTTCCGCAGGCGCCGACGACTGGCGCCGTACCCACGAGACGGACCGCTGCTTCATAGTTGCTGCGGTAGTTGTCGCCGTCCGCAAAGGCCGATCGCTGGACCGCCTGCGCGGCCTTCCAAGGCTCCATTGACGTCCAGCCAGGCACGTTGACCAGCGCGGCATAGAACAGCCCCGCCGCGCCGGCCGGATCCATGCGTACGTCGAGGGGTCCCCAGCTGTCGCGTTGCTGGAACAGACCACGCGAGTCAGGTCCGGCAGCATCACCGTGGTCGACGTTCCGCAGCGCCGACTCGGTCATGGCCGTCATGACCGCGATGACCTTGCCCGCCTCGCCAACTGCAAAGCGGTCGCCGACGCCGAGGACCACGGCCAAGTTGGACGCCTGCTCGGCAGCAAGGCTTACGTCGTTCAGAATTTGAACGGCCTTGCATGTATCGGCGCCCTTGCCAGCGATCGCTAGCGGAGGCACCAGCCAGACGGCGGTGACCAGCAGCGCGCTGGCTGCCGCGAGCTTGATGATCACTGTGGCAGTTCGTTGGTCGCCGACCAGAATGTGCACCGCGGTCGGCAGATCACCCCGACCGTCACATGCCGAGCCGTCTCGGTCTTCTCGCCGTCGGCTACGGTCTCCTGTGTGCCACGTACGACGAATCCATGCCAGCCCGCTGGAGCCCGGGGGTCGCGGCCAAGGGCCTGCAGCTCGGGTGTCGTTGCGGCTGTCACGTCTCGCGCCGTGGCACGCGCGTCGTGCACTTTCAGGTCCTCCCACTGGCTGGCGTATGGCAACATGCTGCGGGCAATCCGGCCGGCGTCAGGCGATTCCAGTGGGTTCGCAAAGGCCGTCACGGCGTCCTGCCAGTCGGCGTAGCTGTGGACCGTGGAGTCGTAGGTCCAGATCGTCGTACCGAACGCGATGGCGTACCGCGTCGGATCCGTCGTCGTGGGGCGAAGCCAGGCGGAGACTTGCAGTTGCTGTGTTGCCTCGGGCGTGCTCGTATCTGTGACCTGGCTGGTGCCAGGAGGCCTGAGTTGATTACTGGCCACGCCCGGGTTGGCGTGCCAACGGGTGACGATGGCGAGTATCAGGACGACGAGCAGTGCGAGGATGATGATTGGGGCGGCGAGCTTCGAGTTCATGACTCGACGCATGTCAAAGTTCCCTCCGTGTCTTCACCGGCTGGAGCCGGGCAGTGAGTGCGTGCGCGACGTGCGGCGGGATGATCCGGAACGCAGCCTGCAAACGCAGGTAGAACCGGAACTGGGCGAAGTAGTACCGGACCAGCCAGTTCCGACGGCGGGCGCGCATGTCGAGGTTGTTCATAAGAACTCAACGTCTGAGCCCTCGTGACCCCTGAGTAACTTCGAATCAGGCAGTTCGAGCGAGCCCCAGTCCGAGGCGGTCATGCCACGAGGCACCCGGCGGCCTGCCGAACCGCGCAGATCTGCCAGACTTCCGAGGTAACCTCCCGGCAGCCTGGTCAATCCACCGCTCGACGGCCGGATCGGCGAAGACAACTTCTGGCGGCTGCCCACCGGCAAGTCGTGAGAGTGCGGATCGCCGAATCGGTCCGCTGTGGAGAAGCCAAGCCAACCCTTCTGCTTGTTCTCTGGGTACGTCGATGGCACGGATCCGCGCGGTGATGGCGTGCTTGGAGAAGCCAGGTCCATCGGCCGCCACCACCAAGCGCCGCCGCACCTCCCCCACGGCCAGCCCGGCTCGCTCCAACCGGACACCGATGCGATCCAACAGCGGGCCTAGTTCCGCGAGCATGCTCGGCTGCTCGGCCTCGGGCACATAGTCGATCAGGGGATGCCGCTGACGCCGCCTAGCTTCCTGGCGTACGACATCAGCCAGTCGCCAACGCACCATGTTCGCCAGGTACCCCCAGGTCACCTGACCAGCCGGAGGCGTCTCGGCGAGCCGACGACAGCGTTCCCATGCCAGGACTCGCGCCATCTGCGCGGCCTCAATCGTTGCCCAGCGCGTTACGGAGCCGGCTGGGCAGCTCAGCAACGATCCGGCGCTCGATGGCCGTAGCCAGTCGCGTGGACGGCTCCTCTGCCCAGCCCGAGTCCGCAGCTTCGACTAGGAGCGCCTGAAGTTCTTCAGTCATTGGCTTACTCCGTATCCCGATGACTCGGACCATGGCCCGAGGATTGATCATTACTTGCTTGCGGCACCAACCTCGCCGTACGACGAACTGATCTGAACCCGGACCAGGAAGTCCCGGACTCCTGGACTTCCTCACAGCGACGGGCCGGATTGCGACAGACTCGGCTCGTCGAGCTCCGGCATGTGCTGGCGCCGGGGCTTGTAGTCCTCCAGCGGACGCGTCGACACCATCGCGTCGTACAGCCGCTGAGCACCGTCCTCGATCTGCAGAAGGCTCGAGGGTGTGTGCCCGTCAGGGATCTCGACGGCGCGGACTCGCTTGTAGAAATAGGACAGGTCCGGCAATGACGCAATTGCAGTCCGGCGCCACTCCGGGTCAGCGTCTAGGGCGACGACTACGGTGTCGGTGACCGTGTAGCGGTACAGGGTCTTCGCCTGCGCCGGCGACATCTGCGAACCGCACAGGGGGATGCCTGCCCACCGCTCACCGGCCTTTCGACCCAGGTTCTCGACCGCCATCGCATCCAGCGGATCGTTCACCACAACCACGAATGCTCCATCGGTGAGGATGTCCAACTGCTCCTCGATGCCGACGAGTGCATTCGACGGGCGGTGTATCAACGTCGTTGGTGATGCCGCGAAGGGCGGCTTCGCGCCCTGACCAATCGCGACGAATCCAACAGGGTCCAGCCGCTCGTCCCGAGCCAGCACCATCAGTTGATCGCGAAAGACGTCGACCGCGTGCCCCTCTTGGGACCACTCGGCCAGGCCGGCCCTGATCAGGGTGCGGAAGTCGAAGCCCTTCTCCCGCAGGTGATCGGTGAGCCGCGTGTACGAGTCAGGCGCGTAGCCGATCTTCCATGTCGACTCGGTACTCAGTACCTCACGAGCGCCGCGACCCTTTAGCTGCTCGATCGGCCACCCGACATTTGCCCTGAGCAACTCTTTCCTGAAGAACATCGTGGCCGCCAGGTGAGCGACCATCATCCGCTGACGCTCACCGCTGATCAGCACATTGTCGGAATCCGACGACACCGCATTCATCACAACCTCCGTTCAAGCCAGAAACTCAATGGCTACGACGGTCGTCTCAGCACGGCTGCCGAAGAACCCGGAATCCGACATCAAGGACCACCGGACTCGCCGATCCCGTCGTTACAACGAAGGCCCGGCATCAGGCGGATCGGCTCCAGTGAACGAGTCCAGCCGACGATGGGGCAAGGATCGACGTGCCGATCGACCAAGCGTCTCGACAACCTCGCGCGAGACGATCTCCTGATCGAGCTCCAACACCTTCGAGAGCTCCCCCAGCTGTCCGGCCACCCGGTCGTGCGGCAACCGCGCCACTAGCGGAGCGACCCGCCGCAGCGCATTCACCCGACCGCTGATGTGATCCAGAACTCGCGACCAACGAGCCAGCTCGACGCCGATCGCCAGCTCTGCAAGCGGTCTGGGACTGCTGAGAGCCTCGTACAGCCGGTCGGCACCAGAAGGTGTCTCCAGCAACGACGATGGGTCGTGCCCCGAAGGAAACTCAGCCACGAGCACCCGCTCGAAGACCGATGACAAGTCGTCCAGCCATCTCACCGCAGCAAGGCCGCCAGCGCCGTCTGCATCGACGCCCACGATTACGGTGTCGCTAGCTGAGTGCTGGCGGACCATCGACACCTGATTAAACGACAGCGCAGTTCCGCACACTCCGAGACCGGCCCAGCCGCGCGACGTGAGCCGACTCAACTCGTCCACAGCCGCCGCGTCCATCGGACCCTCAACAAATACGGGCGTCGCGCCGCTCTCGAGGAGATCGCGCTGCTCAGCGAGCCCGACAAGGGTGTGCGACTTCTGATAGATCCGCGTTGTCGGAGAGTTGAGGTACTTCGAGCGTCCGCCCCGAGATCGCCCGACGAATCCAACCAACTGCTCACCCGAATCCCAGGCGGGGAACATGATCCGATCACGGAGCCGATCGACCAAGTAGCCCCTCTTCGTTGCAGTCACCAAACCTGCGTCCAACAAAGTCTCATCTTCGAAACCGAGGCGCCGGAGGTGGTCGACCAGCCGCGCCCAGCCATCGGGGGCGTAGCCAACCTTCCAAGGCGAGCTCGACCTCAACACGTGCCCAAGCCCGCGCTGGAGCACGTGCGTAGACGCCCACCCGGCCCCGCATCGCAACAACTGCTCCCGGAAGAACTGCCCTGCCGCGACGTGAGCCTCCATCAGCCGACGATCATCATTGGTCACCGCGCCATCACCCCAGCCTCATCCGGATATCGACCTTGCTTGCAACATCGGTGGTGTTGGCCGGCAGTGGAACCCAGGTCTCCAAGTCACAGAGTCCTAGGTCAGCGATTGTCGCCGCCGGCTGGGCGTTGCTCGCGCCTCTCAAGCTCGAAGGTCGATGCTGGGACATTCAGGGCAGTTCTGGCCCGCGAAGTGACTCATGTAGTTCGTGATCGATCAGCGGATCGTGAACGTCAACAGACCCACGTCCCCGACGATTGCGTACCCCAAGCGCGTCCAGAGAACTGCTCGAACCTTTTGACGAGCCGGCATGGAGCCCAGCTGACCGGGCCACTGGTCGCCCATTCGGTCGATGGCCTCGTCCAACAGTGCAATCGCTCTCCGGATAGACCAACTCAACGGCCCCGACTCTGTCGACAGTTGGTCGTCCTCCGCCTCCAGGTTGTACGTCGGTCGCGCGGACTCTCGATGCATCGCTGGCTCACCTTCGCTGTTGCTGAGGGCAACGTCCTCGAGCCAGCGTCCTTGCGCTGGCCGCCGGAGTGAACCCGGAACTCGATATCCAGGACTCCTGGACGTCGGTGCCGCCAGATGCGGTCGGTCGACTAGCACCAGGGACGTAGTTCTGACCAATTGAGCGGGCTCGAGCCGTCAGCGCCGCATGTCCGTCCGTTATGAGGCCGGGGTCTGTCGAGAGCGCACCAGACGTGGCTCCGGTGCCATAATCGAGCTGAGGTTGCCCGGCATCGGCGAAAGACGTGCGGGAACCGAGCCGAAGGCCGCGACAACGACCTGGTGTATGACCGGGCGCCGCCGCACTCCGCAGCGGGCAGTCGAAGCGGAGTCGAACGCATCCTGCGCAAAGACGAACCGCACGCGGCGATGTGTGAGTATTCCCTACTCACGATGTGGATTCACCCCGTCGGCAACGATGCACGTCGGTGCATCTATCGCCGCCTCAAGAGGCCGGGGATCTCACCCATCGAAAGGACCCACAGTGCCTGGATTCCTGGTCTCAAGAATCTCCGCCTCTGCCGCGACCGTAGCGCTGGGAGTGACCGCGGCGGTACTCGCAACGCTGATCCCGGCCTCAGCCACACCCGCCCCGTCCCCGCATCCGGTTGTTCTCGGGAAAAACTCCGGTGCCGCCGTCCCGGGAAAGTACTTCGTCAAACTCAAAGACACCAGCTCTGTCCGCGAACAGGGAGTCGCCGCACGCTCCCGCTCTCTCGCGAGCGGACACGATGGAAAGCTCGCCCGCGTCCTCGAAGGCGCCGTCCAAGGTTTCTCGGCGAGCTGAGCCTCGAACAAGCACAGAATCTCGCTACCGAGCCCGACGTGGAATACGTACAACACCAGCAGACCTACCAGCCGCAGTCCACGCAGGTACCGACGCCGTCGTGGGGCGTCGACCGCCTCGACCAGCGCAGAGGCCTGAACACCACCTACAACTACATCGGATCAGCCGGCGCCGGCGTTCACGCCTACATCATCGACTCCGGCATCCGGAAGAACCATCCAGACATCAACGGCCGGGCCAACGAAGCCGGATTCAACGCGATCGATGGCAGCACCAATACCGATGACTGCTACGGCCACGGCACTTTCAATGCCGGCGTCCTCGGGGGCACTCAGTATGGCGTCGCGAAGAAGGTTACGCTCGTTGCGGTCAAGGTCTTCGGTTGTACAGGGACCATAACTAGTGACGACCCGATCATCGCCGGCATCAACTGGGTCATCGCGCACGCGGTCAAACCAGCCGTCATCAACCTGAGCATCGGGTCGGTATGTTTGGACATTGCCGGTTCCCCGCGCCCTGCCGCCCGGGCACTGCACAGGGCATTGTCGATGCGGAGAAGGCCGCTATCGCTGCCGGCATCCCCGTGGTGACCAGCGCGGGAGACCGCGACACCGACGCCTGTTTCAACCCCGTCGGGTCCGCCCCCGCCGCCATCACCGTCGGCGCCACCGACGTCACCGACACCCTGTGGACTGAATCTCCTGACCACGGCTCCAACTGGGGCGCCTGCGTGGACATCTTCGCCCCCGGTGCAGGCATCACCTCGATCGGCGGAATCGGACACCTCGCGCATCCGAACGACCCAAACCCGCCGATCGACCCCGACCCCCTGACCAAGAGCGGCACCTCGGCGTCTGCAGCGCACGTCTCCGGGGCGGTCGCGCTGCTGCTGGGAACGCCGAAGTTCGCGACCGCGACACCGGCCCAGATCGCCGCCGAACTCGACGCACAATCAACCCGCGGCATCATCCAGGGCCTGCCCGACGGGCTGTCGCCGAACAAGCTGTTGTTCGTCCGGCCCACCTCCCCCCGCACCGGAACCACCATCGCGCTGGCACCCAACGCCAACGGCGCACTGACGCTATTCGGGACCAACGCCGACGGCTCCACCACCGGCGGCACCGACTTGGGCGGACACATGTTCACCGGCACCCAAACCGACGCCCACAACAACACCTGGCCCACCCAGTGGGAACAATCCCGCGGCCAGCGCTACGCCTCGATGGCCGCCGGCGCCGACGGGAACGGGATCACCAGCAAAATGGTCCTGGCCGACCTGACCGCCCAAGACGAGGTCTTCCACCGCCAGCAAGCAGTCGTGAACGACCCCAGCTGGCTGGCGCAGTCACAACTCGACGGGCCACTCACCACCGCCGCCATCGCCCCGAACGCCGACCACCGGCTGACGCTCATCGGAGCCGACAAACACGGCACCATCTTCTACCGCAGCCAAAGGACCGCCGCAGACGACACCAGCTGGGACCACGAGGGAATTATCGACTTCTCCGGCGATGCCCAAAACGTCACCGCGGCACCCGACTCCCTAGGCCGGATCAACGTCTTCATCGCCGACACCCATGGCGTCCTCTGGTACACCCGGCAAACCGCCCCCCAACACCGACACCTGGACAACACCCACACCACTCGCCGACACCGACCACAAACTCCTCAACGAAATCACCGCCGCCCAAGGCGACGACGCCAAACTCATGCTCTTCGGAACCGAAGGCGACGGAGACGTGTGGGCACGAGTCGAAAACCTCCCCAGCGCCGACGGCGACTTCCGCGCCTGGACCCAACTCCCACCCAAAGCTCTCTTCCATCTGTCCGCGGCCCCCAACAAAGACAGGCTCCTGGTCGTGGCCGGCGTCGACAACCACGGAGACACCTGGCAAAGCACCCAAATCCCCGCCACCAACAACTTCACCGCATGGACCAAAATCGACGGCCTCACACTACGCCCATAAGACTTGGTCCGACGCCGGCCAGCAGCGCCACCCCGCATAGGCGAACACCACCAACTCGAACACCCGGATGGTCCGCCGCTGCCCGGGATCGGCAGGCCTTGATGCCCGCCGCTCCCGCGCCGAGGCGCTGCGCGGGAGACCTGCAGCTTGAGGACGAGCTTGCCGTCTCGTGGGTCTCGGCCTCGAAGCTGCCCTTGGCGCTGGCCATGAACCTCAGTGTGGCGGCCTTAGGTCGAGGGTCTTGTCCTAGCCTTGCGCGTGGAGCGAGTCGGCGATGTCGCTGGTGACGTTGGCGCGAGCCATCGGAGCCGCTGGTGACCGGGGCGAGCCCGTCGGCGAGCAGAGCCGCAGGGGTGTGAAGCGCGCGGTCTTCGCCGATCTCGGCGAGACTGGCAAGGATCGGTGTGTCGGGGTTCCCGGCGACCGCGGCGGCGATGGCATCGTCGTATTCGGCGAGTTGGGTGTTGAGCAACTGCAAGAGCCGGGCTAACGACTGTGCAGAGTGAGACTTGCCAGCGACGGTGCCGGGTGATGCGGTGGGCAGGTTGTCGCGCAGTCGCTCGGCCAGCACCTGACCGCGGACTCGGCCGGTGTAGTGGTGGCGGGCCGGGAACCCGTTCATGCGGGTGGTCTTGATCCGCGACGCGGCAGCCGGAGTCGGGGAGTCGAGCACGAAGTGCAGGGTGATCTGCCGGTCGACCGAGGCAAACAGCGGCGCCGGCGCGGGATGGTAGGTCTCGAGATCGCCCGCAGCCGGGAATCGGCGGCCTGCTGGGTTTGCTGGAGGCGGTCGCGGTCGCGGGTCAGCGGCTTTGATCTCGGCCAACGACGACGGCGGGGTCAGCGCCTGCCAGTGCGGATGTCCGCGGCGCAGGGTGTCGGCCACAACGAACGTATCGAACCGGTCGTCCTTGACCGCGGCAACGCGATAGCGCTCCGAGTCCGGGCAGCGATGCGCGGCGACACCGCGAACGCCATGTGACCGCGGGCCTGCAGATGCTCGACAAGGATCCCTTCGGCGCGCTCCAGCGCGATCGGTAGGGCCGCTGCGTGCTGGGCGAGTGCAGCGTCGAACTCGGCCACGAACGACCACCACGGGCAGGGACGAGTCTGCCGCTGGACCTCTTGGGTCACGCCGCGAAGGTCTTCTCGCAGTGATGGATGGATGGACCAGCGGGAACTTCCCGTATCGCCGATGTTGACGGATGATCGCTGCCAGGACCCGCCGGGGCAGGTTCGCGCCGATCGCTTCCGTGAGCTCGCTGGTGACGCGCCGATGCCCACACCGAGCAGATAGCAGGTCAACCACACCCTCGTGGTCAGATCCTGGTCCGCGCGACGGCACCGTTCTAGCAACCAGTCCGGGAAGCACGACCCGGACCGGAGCTTCGGGATCGCGACATCGATCGTGCCCGCCCGGGAATCGAGTTCGCGCTGCCGGTGCCCGTCGCGCTGATTGGTCCGCCCCAGGCTCGGCTGACCGTGAGGGGCGCCGCAGTGCGCGTCGGCCTCCGCACCCATCGATGCGGCGACGAACGCGGTGTGCATGTCGCGCAGCAAGGTCTTCGAAAGGATCACGCGATCACCGCTACCTATGCGTCTACATCACGCCCGTCATCGCCCTGCCGTCCACCACTCTGCTGGACGCCACTGCACCCACATGGAACTGATCGGTGGATCCGGGCTAAGCGGTAGACCGCCCTGTGCCCCAAGTTTCTGTCCGCCGCCATGTGGAACGAGCTGGAACGCAAACAATGCAGCTGTTCAGCAGGTGAGTCTTGACGCGTACTCAGACAGTTGTCGACGATCAGGAGGATTCTGATGTGTTTGCGTGGCAGCCCGTGATCCAGGCACACGCCGATCTGTGATCGTCGTCGTTCGTCGCCGGACTGTTCGGCGAGCACCGTCGCGGGCGCGAGGGAGGTGATGGTTCGTGTCGCGCTGCATGTAGGACTCGATCAAGTGCAGCTTAGGACCGATCAGCTCGGCGCGTTCAGTGAGTACGTCGAGCACCTAACCGAAGGAATAGTTGAGTGAGTAAGTCAGTAGTCGCGATTGCCGTGATCGAGGTCGACAACGACCCGCGTGCGACCCACCTGGACCGAGGCGGCCACAACGCGGGACTCTCAAGCCTGACCGAATCTGCCGCAGCGGACCTCGTGTGGATATGCCGAGTAGACCGGACAATCGGCCAGCACTTCGAGGTGTCGGGAGTCAGGGCATGACCATCAGCAGGGCTCATGACGTGCTGCTGCTCGGCGCGGCCGGCAGCAGTGGCCGTCTCTTGGCGCGGGAGATGGTCGGTCGCGGGTTGACGATCCAGCTCGCTGGGCGTCGATTAGAGCCCTTGACCCAGCTCACAGAGGAGCTTGCGGGTTTCGAAACTGCGGTGGACACCGTCGTGGTGGATGTCACCGACTCGGCGGAGCTGCGCGCCGCGGCAGCGGAGGCGCGCCTCGTTGTGACCGCGGTCGGCCCGTTCGTCCGCTACGGTGCGGCGGTGCTGGATGCTTGTCTGGCGGTCGGGGCCTGCTATGTGGATATCGCCAACGAGTTCACGGCGGTGCGCGATGTGCTCGGGCGGAGTGCGCAGGCGGAGGCCTGTGCAATCACGGCGGTCACGGCGGCCGGGTTCGGCTCGGGCGGCATCGAGTCGCTCGTCCTGGGTCTCGTCGAGGAGCTCAAGGAGGCGGCCGTTTCGGTGCAGGTAGCAACGGTTCCGGCTAACAGCCATGCCAGCCCCGGGGTTCGGGAGACGATTGCTGCGATGATGCCGATCGGGGCGCTGACCTACGTCGATGGCGAACTGGTGCGCGCCCCCTTCGGCACGGGTGCCACGATGCTCAGCTTCGCTGGGACGCGGCGGACGATGCTGCCAGTGCCGACCGGTGACCTGGAGGTAGCCCGATTGATCAGCGGCGCTGCCAATGTGACCGCCTACTCCGCTGATCCCACGCAGCGGGTCGATGACGATGGGTTCTCCTACGCCTACGCCGAGGTAATCACAGCCTCAGGTCGTCGGCTTGTGGCGGAGGCACGAGTGGACGACGGGGTCGGGGCGGGCGCCGCGTTTGCAGCCGAAGTCGCGCGCCGGGTGCTCGTCGGCGTGCCTGTTGGCGCCTGGACACCTGGTCAGCTGTTTGGGAAGGATCTGTTTCCGACTGTTACGGACGCCACGGTCACACCGCTGTCCGAGGAGCCGGTGTGACGTGACCGATCTCGACTCTGACCGCACGAAAGACCCGATCAAGACAGTATCGATGGTCAGCACCGGCACGGTCGACATCCGGCCGCAGCATGTGCGCTCCTCGGGTACACCAGCGATCTGGTGGCTTATGACCACGCGTCGGTGGACGAGCGCGCGCCCGATCAATGTCTACGTGGTTGAGCATCGAGACGGTCTCGTCCTGTTCGACACGGGGCAGGATCTGGCCTCGGTCATCGATCCGGAATACTTCCCTCGGTCCGGTTTCACCGGCCTGATCTACCGGCGGCTCGCCCGGTTCCACATCGATCCGGATCAGACCTTGACCGCTCGGTTGGCCGCGATCGGCTTTGACATTGCGGACGTGCACACCGTCGTGCTGTCGCACCTGCACCAGGACCACATCGGCGGCCTGGGCGAGCTCGGCCACGCCGATATCGTTCTCGATCAGCGGGAATGGCAGACCCTCAAACAGACACGCCCCGAGAGACGTGGGTTGTTGCCCAGACACATTGACCTGCCCGGTCTGCGGTGGCGGCCGATCACGCCTCAGCCAACCAGCGACCCCGAGCTTGCTCCGTTCACAGCGGCATACGATCTGTTCGGTGACGCCAGCCTGGTCCTGCTGCCCAGCCCTGGCCACACTCCCGGATCGTTGTCCATGTTGGTCCGCCAACCCGAGACGACCCCACTCCTGATGGTCGGTGACGTCACGTACGACGCGTATCTGATGCAGGACGGCCACATACCGGGCCTCGGGGAGCGGGTGCAGCTGCGCCAGACGACCCGTGCCATCAACACGCTACGGGGCCGATACCTGGATCTGGCGATATTGCCAGCGCACGACCCGGCTGCAGGGGCGCGCCTATCCGCATCGACCTGGGGCCGCCTCAAACTTCGGGAGACCGGATGATTATCGGCTCCTTCGAGGCGTTCGGGCCGACGAGATGACACAGTGGAGTCGCGACTGGTCGGGATTGGCAGGCGTGGGTCGTTGTCGGTCAGGCCCCGTCGGCGAGCAAGTTACGAAGGCAGTAGTTGTTGAAGCTGCCGAAGCCCTGGGCGAGCCGATGGTCGCCTCGATGACGCCGTTCATGGCTTCGGCGCCGTCGTTGTTGACTCCGTCGGTGGCGTGTGGCCAGGATCTGCTGGCGCCACTGGCGCAGGGGGCTCCGCCGAACCGGGCGAGTTTGGGGTTGGGGCAGGTTGGAGTCTGCAGATCAACTGCTCGGCCAACTGCGACCGGCGTTGGGTCAGCTGGCGTTGTAGATCGCTCAGAGTGGCTGGTAGACCTGACATCCACGGCATCTGTCCGGAGCGGTCACCGGCTGGGAGATGCTCGTTGTGGCGGGCATTCTGTCGGTCGGTGAGATGCTCGATGCCGGCCATCAGGGTTCCGGCGGGTCCGGTAGAGCGGGTCGTCATCACCGGCGCCGCTGGAGTTTGTTGTCCCACCCGGCGGCAGATCTCGTCGAGTGCGGTCGAGCCGACGTTGAAGATATGGAACGCATCGCCCCCCGCGACGCGACGGCCCGTTCGTCTCGGCTGGCGTTGCCGTCCCCGCAAAGTGGGTCGCGGGGGGCGTGCTCGACGCTGATGATGACCCCCGACCCTCATCGTGAGCCAGTTGGCGTGGACGGTGCCCGAGTGGCCCTCGACAGCGTCGAGCAAGCGTGGGTAAGGCGGCCGTGCTCGTCGACCCCCGAGGGTCTTCACGGCTCTGAGCCGATCGGGCCGATTAACCCAGCGCCTGGTGGCGTAACGCATCGAGTGCCCACGAGGTCGACTGCGTGGTGAGCTTGGACCGCTTGGCCGCGTAGCTGTTGGTCCTCAGTCCAGGTCGCGGCCGGCACGAGTCCTCGGCACACTTCCAGACCCTCGTGCGCCGCCGCACCACCACCGGTCCCCCGCAGCACGAAGCGTCATGCAAGCCCACGGCAGGACGACCGCGACCCGGGCACAGCCTAACCATCGCATGCCCCGGTGGCCTGATCGGGCAACGATGCGCACTGACCAACGTGGCCCCCGGTCTTACGGTCCTCCCGACGACTCGATCAATGCCGTCGCCCGGTCCGGCGCGGAATGGCTGGCACTGTACCGACTCCAAGACTGTGGGCCGGATCGACGCCGCGTCGACGCGTAGACCGCAGCCATCAAATGCGACGACTTGCGCCTCGTCGCCTTCGCTCGGAAGAACGCGACCGACCTCGCCCATCTCGAAGCCAGGAGGTGCTGCCGATCGCCGCGGCGAAGTTGTTCAAGGTGCGGCTGGCGGCCGTGCCGACGAAGGCCGCACCGGTCGCGGTCCAGCGCGCAACCGTTGCAGGGCTAGGAACGGGTCCCGAGGTGAGTAGAGCCTGCTCATGTCTCGGGAGAGCCGTTGTGGGCATTCTTTGCCTGGTCTGCGGTCTGTCAAGATTCCGTTTGTGCAGCGGCCTGTGGTCCGGGTCACTTCTGTTCGAGCGATGAGATGGGTTGAGTGGGGGTCCTTAACGTGCGACGTTCCTGCAGGTTGGGCGTGACGACGCTAGCGATGCTGACAGTGTTCGGTGCGACCGGTTCGGCTGTCAGTGCAAGTGCTCTTGCACCAACAGCGCCGGCGCCGAGGATCCTAGTGTCGCGTGTAGTTAGTTGATTTACGGTTGGTGTGCGTCAGGATGGGGTATGGCGAATCGACCTGCTGCTGCGCTGGTTCTTCGTGAGGGTGATCGGGAGCGGTTGTTGCGGATGGCTCGGTCGTCGTCGGGCCGGGCGGGTCTGGCGCAGCGGGCGCGGATCGTGCTGCTGGCGGCCGACGGTGAGGCGAATACGGCGATCGCGGAGCGGGTGGGGGTTTCGCGGCCGACGGTGATCGGCTGGCGGGAGCGGTACGCCGAGCGGGGGCTGGGCGGGTTGGATGATGCGCCGCGTTCGGGGCGGCCGCGGGTGGTCGACCATCGCAAGATCGTGGCGGAGACGCTGAAGCCGCCACCGAAGCGGCTGGGGGTGACGCACTGGTCGAGCCGGCTGATGGCCGCTCGTCTGGGAGTGAGTAATGGCACGGTGGCCAAGGCCTGGCGCGATTACGGGGTGCAGCCGTGGCGGGTGGAGACGTTCAAGTTCTCTACCGATCCCGAACTGGTCGCCAAGGTCACCGATGTGGTCGGGTTGTATCTGGCGCCGCCGGAGAACGCGATCGTTTTGTGTGTGGACGAGAAGTCGCAGGTCCAGGCGTTGGACCGGACCCAGCCGACGCTGCCGATGCAACCCGGGCTGGCCGAGCGGCGCACCCATGACTACGTCCGGCACGGCACCACCACGCTCTTTGCGGCCCTGGAGATCGCCACCGGCACGGTGACCGCAGCGGTCAAGCCCCGGCACCGCCACCAGGAGTTCCTGGCCTTCCTCAAGCAGGTCGCCAAGGCCTACCCCGACCACGGGGACGGCACCGAACTCCACCTGGTGATGGACAACTACGCCGCCCACAAGCGCCCCGAGATCCGTGCCTGGCTGGCAGCCAACCCGCGTATCCAGGCGCACTTCACCCCGACGTCCGGATCGTGGCTCAACCTGGTCGAGGTCTGGTTCGGCATCATCGAACGCCAGGCCATCCGCCGCGGCACCTTCAACTCCGTACGCGACCTCAACACCAAGATCCGGGCCTTCATCGACGGCTGGAACGACCGCTGCCACCCCTTCGTCTGGACCAAGACCGCCGACCAAATCCTCAGGAAAGCCAACCGTCAGACCACTTCAAACACGGACCACTAGGTGCGGAGACCGGTGTCGCAGTGCCCGGACAGTATGTAGTCGGCCTGAAGTCCGACGCCTGGGTAGCGTCACGGGGGGTTCCGGCAAGCGCCCAGCAATTGGCTCACCAGTATTCTGGAACCATCAAAGAAGTATGGCAGACAGGCCTGCACGGCTTCTCCATCAACCTGAGCGCAAGCCGCGCCCAGCAACTAGTTGCCGATCCACACGTTGCTTGGGTTCAACAGCAACAGCCCTATCACGCTGACAGCACTCAGCCGAAACCTCCGATGGGCTCGAACGTGTGGGGCCTCGACCGGTTGGACCAGCGGCAAAGACCGCTGAACAATCTTTATCATTACAACAACGCGGGCGCGGGTGTACACATCTACGTCATCGACTCCGGAATCAATAAAGACAACACCGACTTCGGCGGACGCGCCGAATACGGCCCGAACTACGTCACCTCCGAGATTCCGATGCACCCGAACTCGGACGATTGCTTTGGGCACGGCACTCAAGTGGCAGGCCTCGCGGCCGGCGCCAAGTACGGCGTAGCCAAAGCCGCAACGGTCGTCGCCGTCCGCATATTCGACTGCAACGGAGTCGCCAGCAATGAAGACCCAATCCTCAATGCGATCATCTGGGTCCTGGACCACGGAATCAGACCGGCCGTCATCAATCTCAGCCTCGGAGCCGCGTGCCGCGATCCAGAAACTGGACAGCAGACTGCATGTCCGGACGGCGAAGCCCAGGCCATTGTCACCGCGGAGAGAGCAGCGATAGAGGAGGGCATACCGGTCGCGACGTCGGCCGGCAATGCGTTTCCGGGACAGCAGCCGATTGATGCCTGTGGTAAGCCGGTAGGTGCCGCGGCTGGGAGCATTAATGTCGGGGCAATCAACGAGAATGCCAGCTACTCACCCAGTTCGAATTTCGGCAGGTGCGTCACCATTTGGGCGCCGGGCACCGATCTCCAAACAGACACGATCGGTTCCCCGACGGCCGTAACGACGGCCAGCGGGACGTCCTTTGCCGCACCGTATGTGACGGGCGCGGTGGCGGCGCTGCTTGGCACGAGCCGGTTCGCCGGCGTCCCGCGGAACCAGCTCACCGCCGCGGTCTCCGCCCAGATCGACGCCAACGCCACCCAAGACCTGATTACGGGTCTACCTGATGGGTCTCCTAACAAGCTGCTCTACATCCCGCCTACCACCGAAGGCTCCTCCGTGGCACTGGCCAAAACTCAACCAGACGGCGGCTTGCGCGCCGTCGGCGTGAACGCCGCCGGCAATCTGGTGACCACTACCCAAACCCAGCCGAACACGCCCGCCTGGAACATCTGGAAACCCTCATCGAACAGTGGATGGTCGACCGCCGCAGCAGACACCAACGATGACGGACGAGTACTGATGATGGCCCTGACCCCCTCAGGCTGGATCTACCAGCGCCGACAGTTGAAAGTCGGAGACCCAGGCTTCACAGGCTGGTCGCAGATCGACGGCATCTTTCAATCAATCGCCGTCACCCGTAACCAGAACGGCGTCATGGAAGCACTGGGGATCGACCTGGAGGGCGTTGTATTCATCACCTCGCAAACCAAGGCCGGAGACTTGAGCTGGAACGCGTGGACACCGCTCGTCGCGCTGCCGGCCTTCACCTCCATCGCTGCAGAAACCGATAGCAATGGCATCATCCAAGCCTTCGCCGTCGACACCCACGGGCAGGTGTGGAAGACCGCACAAACCGCCCCCAACGCCGGCTTCGGCCCATTCGCACCATTCACCGACCCGGTTAACCTGCTGGTCAGCGAGGTTGCGGTGGCCCGCGACGGCGCCGGAAATCTCAATCTGATCGCCACTGACGCCTCCAACCAGGTCTACCAGCGATCCCAGAGCGCGGCCGGAGAGTGGACCGACTGGACCGTGATCGGCACCGCGGAAATCATGCACCTGGCCGCCGAGACCAACGCAAACGGCGCCGTCGCAGTACTCACGGTTGGTGCCGGCGGAGCCATCTCCGAGATGGATCAGGAAAGTCCAGGTTCCAGCCGGTACCGTGACTTTGTACCTCTCGACGGGCTGTTACGCCCTTGAGGCAATGCGCTGAGGCCCAGTCACACTCTCGACTCTTCCTGGGGTCTGCTGCACGAGCAGGTGACAGTTTGGGTCACGCAGCCTGACTGGCTGGCGTGGTCATGATTGCTTCGTACTCGATGGGGGTCAACCGGCCGAGAGTGCGTTGTTGTCCGCGGCGGTGGTAGGTCCGTTCGATCCAGGTCACGATCGCGATCCGGAGCTCGTCGCGGGTGGGCCAGGTCCGCCGATCGAGAACGTTGTTCTGCAGCAGGGCGAAGGAGCTTTCCAGGGCGGCGTTGTCCCCGGCCGCGCCGACCCGGCCCATCGAGCCGACGAGGCCGTGGCGGGCGAGTGCACGCATGAACTTCCTGGACCGAAACTGACCGGATTCAATCGATCGACCCGACCGAGGCGATCAACGGCCGACTCGAACACCTCCGCGGCTCCGCCCTCGGGTTCCGCAACCTCACCAACTACATTGCCAGATCGCTGCTCGCGACCGGCGGATTCAGACCGCAACTACACCCTCGATCGTGAAGAGCCCTGAAAGGACTCTCACCGTGAAGTGGAACCTGCGGCTGACCGCCCGAGGCATCTGGAAGGCCAGCGAACTACAACGCATGCTTGCCGAACACGGCCTGGTGATCAGCGCCGGGAAGATGTCCGGCCTGTGGTCCGGACAGCCGGCCAGCATCAAGCTCGACGACCTCGACATCATTTGCGGCGTGCTCGGCTGCGAGATCGGCGATCTGCTCATCCCCGAACCCGGGAAGGCGAAACGCCAGCCCGGCGATGAGCAGACGCTAGCTGTCAACGCGGCCGGGGCCGGTGGCCCGGCGGCGACGGTGACACCGAAGCGCCGGGACGGACGTTCACTTCCGCGGGCCTGATGCGCCGGGCTTCAGAGGTCCGGTCAGCTGCGCAGTCGAAGTCGGACCCTCTTGAGTTCACGGCTTGACCGCAGAAACGACGACGCAGAAGGGATTGGTGGTCCAGGCCTCCCAGAACTTGGGGCCGAACTTCTCCACTGCCAGGGGAGTCGGTAGCCAGGGTTGGATCCTGACCTCGCGGAGGCCGGCCTCTTCCAAGGCTGCTTGGTAGGTCTCGAGGGTCCAGTATCTGCACTCAATCGGAATGGCTCGGCCGTTCGAGTGGAGCCGGAATGTGTAGGTTTCGCCGTCGTGCATCTGGCGCGGCCAATCGACGGTAATTCCGTAACGTGTGTCGTACGGCCGATGCCGATCGAAGTGAGAATTGGGGAGCTCCCCGACGAACCTGCCGCCTGGTCGCAGGTGGGTGGCGATGCGTTCACACATCGCCATCAGCTGATGTCTGTCTTGCGAATAGTTGAGCAGAAATGCTGCGGTTACGGTATCGAAGGTGCCTATGTTTGGCATTCTGGCAACGTCATGCATCGCATATTCGATGCCTCTGTGCGGGGGTTCCACGGCGCGCGCCTTCGCGACCATTCCCGCTGAGGCGTCGACTCCGACGATCCGTCGCGCCCCGCCATCTCGGATCATTCGGGTATAGAGCCCCGTGCCGCAGGCCAGGTCAAGGACATTGAGGCTGCGAACATCGCCTAGCACTCCGAGGAAGGTGCCGATCTCGGCATACGCGCGGATAGGCAGCTCGCCAAAGTCCTCGTAGGCGTTGGCGATTTCATCGTACTGATCAGCAGATTTCGTCATCGAAGCATGGTCCTTTCCTCATCGACTTGGTCGCGGGCGGAAGTACACCTCCAATGCGTCATCGCCGCTCTCCGCTGCGGGCCATCATTTGTAGGACTGCGTCGCGGAGTGTTGCGCGGGTATTTGCTTGCAGCATGTACCGCATTGTGTCCCAGTAGTCCACGCGGCGGCTGATGTGACTGCCAATGATGGTGAAGCGGAACATTCCCCGGATGGCGATCGGGTGGAGTCTTGAGCCTGGTTCCTTGCAGGTGGCGTGGAATTGGTAAGCGACAGCCACTCGGTTTCCGTCGGCGATGAGATCCTCGACCTTGTAGCTGGCATCGGCGAATGAGGCGAAGAAGCCGGCGAGTTTCTCTCGATAGTTTTCCTGGCCGAAAACATCCTCGCCGAGGGTGGCGGTGTGTTCGCTGACGAAGTCTTCCGTGACAAGGCTTGCCGCTGCGTCGATGTCCGCGGCGTTGAGGGCGGCGAGATAAGCGAGTACCACACGGCGTGACACCTCGGCGATCGCTGGGGCACCGGAATTGAGCACGGGCTCGTGGATCTGCGTTGCCTCACCATTGGCGAGCGTTGTTCGCAAGGCATTCAAGGGGCGCGGCAGCCGTGCCCGACCGCGCAGTGCCGCAGCGCGCCGGCGTGCAGTGGCGACCATCTCTGACTCGTCAAGGCGAGTGCACCGGCCTGCTGCCGGCGACGATGACATCCCGAACAGATCGGCCATCGGTGCCCCAGACGAGCTGGAGATACGGGTCATCGCCGGGTGGTGTCCACGTGGTGTGAGTGGTATCGAAGACGACCATATCGCCCTGCTTGCCGGGTTCGATGGAGCCCAGGTCGTCGCCGCGTCCAATGGCTTCGGCGCCGGCGCGGGTGACAACGTCGAATGCCACTTGAGCGGGCAGCTTTCCGGGTTGCATCGCGGTGTCGTCGACCACACCGTCGAATCGGTCCAGCTCCGCGAGCAGCTCGGCGACGACACAGTGGCGCTTGAGACCACGGGAGGGGATCTGCAGGTCGGGGTCGAGTTCGTGCAGATACCAGCGGATCTGCGAGGCGATCCGGGTGCGCTGGACGACCAGATCATGGCGGTGGTCCGACAACAGCTTCACCTCCCGCGCCGAGCCGTCCAGCGCAGCGACCGGAAGCCCCGGGTGGCGCAGCGCAGCCACCGCGACCGCCTCCGCGTCGATCGGGTCGGACTTGCCCGGCTGTCTGTCCGAGCGGCGGGCGCCGGCCATCAGCCTGGGGGGAACCCGCACGACCCGGCAGCCGGCGGCCAGCAGGTCTGCCTCCAGACGACGGGTCAGATGACGACAGCCCTCGAGTACGAAGGTGACGTCGTCGAACTGCGCCGACCAGCAGACCAGCTCCAGATGGCCCTCGCTGTTGGTGCGGACGGTCTTCACTCCCAGGCGCCGACCGACGTCGTCGACCGCGACGACAGTATGGGTCCGCTTATGGGAATCGGTACCGATCATGACCATGCCGAGGCAGCTCCTCACGTTGACGGGAACGACGGATCCCGGACCGCGGGGGCGGGCACGCCTCAATCGAGCACGATGGCAGGCTCCTATCAAGCCACGCTCCCCGCGCGTCCTGGGAGCCCGGCGGAGCCGCACATCGAGGACAACCCATCGACACATGAGCGAGGCAACGAAGAAAGCCGTCGCCCGGAGGCTGTCGCACGAATCTGGAGCCATTCGATCCGAGCGGTGTCCAGCTGCTGGATCGGAGCCGGGCCGGGCCGGTCAGGTGAGCCGGTAGACCTTGAGCAGGTTGTGGGTGGCGCAGATCAGCTTCCATTCGCTGTCGACGGCGGCCAGGCCACGGCGTGAGAGGTCGCGGATCTTGCGGTTGTGCTTGATCTGGGCGAAGACGGGTTCGATGATCGCGGCTCTCTTCTTGTAGGTCTTGCGGCCTCGTGGGGTGTCGAGCTTGCCGATCATCGTGGTCGTCAATGGGTCGGGGTCTCCGCCACGGCGTCGACGGAGCAGCTGGTTCACCCGCGCTCGGGTCACGCCCAGTTGTTTGGAGGCCTCGAGGGCGTCGATCTCGCCGGCTTCAGCACGTTGAAGGATGTCGGTGCGCTGTGTCTCGGTCTCGGCGATCCGCTTGAGTTCCCTGGCGCGGCCGGGAGCAATGAAGGACTCCACGCCTTTGAAGTTGACGTTGTCGGTGCTCCAGTAGCCCGCGTCCGCGACGACCCTGCGGACCCGTCGCTTCTCGCCTGCGGTGCGGAGGTTCTTCTTCGCGGCCCTGATCATGGGCGCGTAGGCCGGCGCGTCGTTGGCCTGGTTGGTGACCTCGGCTGCGATCACGAACTGCTGCTCGGTCGCGACCGCCTGGGCGTTGTAGCCCTGCAGGTAACCATCCTTGGTCTTGAGCATCCTGCTGTCCGGATCGGTCACGTTGGCCTCCCGCCGTGACCTGTGCGTCGCGGCGGTCGGCGAGGGCCGCCGTCCGCGGATCGGTTTACCGGTCGTCGCCTCGATTTCTGCGCGTCTGGCCAGATGCGCCTCGAACGACTTGTCCGCCGCATCGGCCTCAAGCTCGTCGAGCAGAGCACGTAGCCGGGCTCGGCGACCGCCACGCTCACGCAGCTCGCCGGCGGGCCCGTCCTGGTCCTGGTCAGCGCTTGCGTCCTCGGCTGCATCCGCAGCGGCCGCCTCGGCGAGGATCTCCTCAGCGATCTGCACTGCCGTGCGGTTGGCGTCGCGTGAGGCGTTCGCACACAACTTGGTGCCATCGATCGCGATCAACCCCGGACGCAGCAGCCCGGCACGAGCACACAGCGACAAGACCTGACCGAATACCCCCGCAATCGCGGTCTCATGAGTAGCGCGGAATCGGGCGATCGTCGCGTGATCGGGCTGCTGGTTCGCACCAACGACCCGGAATGCCACATCCTCGACCAGCCGCTTCTCGATCCTGCGGCTGGACCGTTCCCCCACGCAGTAGGCGTAGATGAGCACACCGAGCATCATCTCCGGGTCATAGGCAGCCCCACCCCGGCCATCGGCACGGTACCCGGCCAGGAACCCCGACAGATCAAGCTCAGCCACCACATCCAACACGAACCACGCCAAATGATCCTCAGGCAACCAGTCCGCCACCGACGGCGGCATCAACATCAACTGCTCACGATCCACCCGCGTGAAGTTGTAACCCACACAACGATTCTCCCGAGCCAGGACCCACCAACCGGCCGCGAAACGCACGCGTTGGCTCAGATTCGTGCGACAGCCTCCCCGCTTCAAGATGTCGACGTCCTCCCGCAGTCGGCGGTTCTCCCACCGCAACTGTGCGAGCTCGTCCTTCTCGCTCGTGGTCAACCCACCATCACCGGTGCCGGCGTCACGCTCGGCCTGCCTCAGCCACTCCCGCACCGCGGTCTCGGTCAGATCGAAGTCCTTCGCGACCAGACCAACCGACCGGTCACCAAGCTGACACAACTCCACGATCTCCGCCTTGAACTCACGCGTGAACGAACGACGAGACCGCGGCCTCTTCTTGCCCATGGACTCCATGATGAACATCCTTCCGGAGCACAAGCTCCTGATCTCGGATGTCCGCCAAAACGGGTCAGGCCCAGAGTGCCGTGAACGTCGATCCACCAAGGCCGGATCATGCCCTCGATTGCGCCGCGCCAGGCTCTTGCCTCGAGCGCCCCTCCACAGACTTCCACCGAGACCTGACTATCTCGCGCCGTGACGTCGTGCTTTGCGCCTGCGAGGACCGGATTCGCGAGGATCCGATCATAAATCCACTCAACGTTTGGAGCTTCGCTTGGATCGAGTGACGGCATTTGTTCACACCGTGCTCCACCTGGCCGCAGCGAGCCAGGTTCCCGAGTCGAGCAGGATTCCGGTTGACGGCCACTTGCCTCACGGCAAATGCCGGGCATGAGATGTCGCGCCAGGTGTGCCGACCGTCGTGTCGTACAGCCCACATCGACAAGGAATGTGGCGCAGGCGCTCGCGCCGGCATATATAACAGTTTCGTAGATCGGTTCAGGCGAGAGTGCGAGCACTGGTTGGAGTCGAGCGCGTCAAACAAGGGCACCGACGCGTCGCGGCTGCGCGGTGGCGGCCAGTTGCATGGGCCGGGGGCTGCTTGTGGCAGCAAGTCGGGTACGACCTACTTGCATCTGAGCTGAGCGCATGCCCGAGGATGGGGCGGTCCCACCAGATGCCGACGTCGAACCGTGCACGAAGCGCGTGCTCGCTTGCCCTGTAGGAGGCCCTTCCGTCCAGTTCCGGCAGCCGTAGCTCGCGGCGGGAACCCAGACCGTCCAGCTCGCGCGCTGCACCCAGTCAACGCCGCACACGGTTCCGATGGTGAGCAAGCCGTACTCAGATTCCGAGCGCCCTAGATCGATCTTGCAGTAGCAGCCCCTGAGCAGGAATTACTCAATCTCGGCCTGTACAGGCCGTGGTTTACTGGCCATGGAGAGCCCCCGGGCGGATGGCTCTTCAGCGGGCGGATGCTGGGACAGCCTCCACGTCACGAAGCCTCTGTGTTGTTCGTGTCGACGCCCTCGCTCTCGCCGCGGCCCGGAGAAACGCCGCGGCGAGAGCTGCCCAGTGGTCGACGTCGGCGGGAATGGCCCCGACGACAGAAAGCGTGTTAGCGTCCTGCAAATCCTGTAATGGATCACATTGCGTTCCTGGCGCGACAGCCGTCACGAGAGCAAAGTATTCAAGTTCTGAGTTGCGCGTTCCTTGATGGACCACCTTAGGACTCAGCAGTTGGACGTAGCCGGGGGCCGTGATACTCGTAGTCGTTGCCGCAGGCACCGGCTGCATGTGCACGTCCATCGCGGTCAAGCACCAGCGAACTCGCTCGCCCAGCTCGACCGTGGCGATCTCGCCGAGGACCGCCAGCAGGACCGTACGGCGAGACTTGTCCCCCTCCGCATCCGAGCCACCTCAGCCTCGCGCAAGAAGGAGCGGGCACAAGCCGAAACGGACACCGCTTCGCTGCGGCTGTCTTGTTGGCCATCCGGTGGCGGGCGCGGATCGCATCACGCGCCGACGTGGTAGCCGCCAGCTGAATGAGTGGACGTGAAAGGACACCAGTGCGCGGCCGCTGCTTTGTCGGCCGCGTTTGGCCGCGGGCGGCGGCATGAGTCACGCATGCTCTGGGTTTGGGCACACGATCCCGTGAGAGCGACTGCTCTTCCACCATCTTCGCGGCTATGCGCGGAACCGCGTCACGGGCTGGTCTAATGGGCGCCGGGCTGATTGGTGGACCGGTGCGCCGCTTCGCGGCCGGTGATCTTCGACGCGAGTTGGTGTTATGGCTTGGGCGACCGCCGGGGCGGATCTTCGTGGGCCGGGCAACTGCAAACGACACCAGCAGCTGGTCCGGGTCCTCCGCCTGCGCCGGGCCAACCCTCCGGCTGCGCGCCGCTGGACCTGGGTCAGCGCCCCGCGGATGCGGTTGCTGATCCGGGTGGCCTCGCCGGCCAGGTCGTCGTCTTACCCGACGATGACATGCAGGTCGGCCAGATGTCGTGGGGATGTCGACCGGGCGCAGGGCATGCGGTGTCGAACGCGCTGCCTCGGCGATCGTCGCGGGCGTCGGTCTTCGCCTGCCGAGGTGGAGATCGGAGATGCGGCGCGCCGCCGGTCCCGGCAGGTAGGCCACACCGATGCTCAGATCGCGTGCCACAGTGGCCGCGAGCGTGCCGATCGAGGTCGGCTGGTCGACGACCACCAAGACGGCGTACCTCGTGCGACTCAACCAAACCCCTCCCTCTCCAAGTAGACCTAGCCAGTTCGGTCGCTGAATCAGGGGAAGGACGTCGGCGCCACATTTACGGCGAGACCTACCCGGAGGCAAGGCCCTCTCGCTATCAGCAGTTCTCCCCCGGAACATCCGCACGACAGAGGCAGGAAGTCATACCGAGCCTTGCAACCCACAACCCGCATCGCCGGATCACGAAGTAGGTAAGCGGGGGTAGGCCGGCGGTGGGTGCGCGAATGGGTACGGACTACTCACGACGGCGAGGGTAGTGCCTGTCAGCATGTGATGGCGCCTGGGTGCGGCCTCGACGTCGGCGCCCTCGGTGTCGTCCCTGTTGGATTGGTGTGGGTGCCTTCATTGGCATCCTGACTTTCGGATTCTGGAGAGGATGCTCGTGAATTGCTTGAGGATGCGCGGGAGATCACCACGTGAAGGTGGCGGGCGGTCACGCCGCGGGCGGAAGAGGCTTTGGCCGCTGGACTCGGTAAAGGTGCGGGCTGCCTCGTCGGCCATGGTGCTGGTGGCCGGGGGGGTGGCGCTCGTGTCCACGGCGGGACCGGCGGCGGCGGTGGCAGCTGTGCCGGGCGGGTACATCGTGAACTTCCAATCGGATACCGGTGTCCTGTCCACAGTCGGCCTCGATGGCGTTGCCCATCCCACGACCGTACATATGGCGGCCAATACCAGCCCGGCGATCGCGTTATTGCCTAACGGCTCTACACTGCTGGCCTACCAGAGTGACACTGGATTGCTGATGACGCTCGGGGCCGATGGCACACCACATGCCACTCCGGCCTCCGCGCACATGGCGCCAGGCACCAGCCCCAGCATCACGGTGCAGCCCAACGGTACCGCGCAGGTCGCGTTCCAAACCGATCTCAACAAACTGAACATGTACTCGGTCGGTGGCAGCACCCTCAACGTCGGTGATGGAATGGCGCCGGGTACCAGTCCGGCTGTCGTCGCCACCAGTGACACGAACTTCACCTTCGCTTTCCAGCGCACAGCAGGCGCTCTGTCAACGAAGCAGTTCGTCATCCCTGCGGGTGGTGGCACCACCCAGGATCGCAACGTGCCGATGGCGCCCGGCTCCAGCCCCGTCTTGGTGTCGCCATCGGTGGTCGCCTACCAGGGCAGCGACGGCATGTTGGGTACCTTCAACTTGGTCACTTCCACCGCCACGAACTTGCATTTGGGCATGGCCGCGGGCACCAGCCCGGCCAGCACCACATTGCACGACGGCCAGCCGGAAATCGCCTACAACGACAGCAGCGGGTCTCTGGCCGTTGAGTTCGGCGGTAGCAGCCACAGCCTGAACGTCGCGATGGCCCCGCACACCAGCCCGGCCATCGCTGCGCTTCCGTACCCCTCCCCTGCCACAGCGATGGTGTTCCAGGGTAGCAACGGGGAACTCTGGCAGGCCCAGACCGACTTTAGCCACAACGCAAGTCGCTCCACTGGACTGCACATGGCAGCTGGCAGCAGCCCTATCATCCCAACTGCTGTCTCCACGGACATCGCATCGCCAACCAATACCTCCGTGCAGACCAATGGCACGAGCGCCACCGTGACCTGGACCGATCAGTCCACGAACGAAAACAGCTTCACCGTCAACCGCGGGCTGCTGAACGAATACCCGCGCACGGTGGGACATGTGACCAGCACGACCACGAGCGGGACCGGTACGTCCTATAGTTTCACTGACACCAACCCGCCCCCGGCCGGCACCCGTCGCTGCTACCAGATCACCGCGACTAACGTGGCGCGCGATACTAGCGGCGTCTCCAAGCCGGTTTGCACCGGTGCTCCGGTGCCGCTTCCGACCGGACATGGCATCACGAATTTCACCGACTCAGAGGGTGATGTGGGGCTTGATAGTTCGACTGTGACCGGTGCTGACGGTCTGCAGATTGTCAGCTATTTCAGGGCGAACAGTTCGGCGTTGATGGTGGCGCACTGCCGAGACATCGAGTGTAGTAGCGTGTCGAAGCAGGTGCTTGACCCGGAGCCGACGGGTACTGTCGGTCTTCGAACGTCGATCAAGATCGGTAGTGATGGCCTTCCGCTGATCAGCTACGTGAGTCTGGCGAGACAGGACAATATTGAGACCAGGGATCTACGGGTTGCGCATTGTGACGATGTCGCGTGTTTTTCGGCGCACCATGCGACGGTTGATACGACATCAAATGTGGACGGTGTCACGTCGTTGACTATTGGTGGGGATGGGCTGGGTCTCATCGTCTACACCGATACCGTGCCTGGCAGCCAGAACACCGGTGCGGTGAAGGTGGCGCATTGTGCGAGTTTTGACTGTTCTGGTGTGCATGTCGCGACGGTTGACGCGAATGGCAGTACGGTCGCGCCGCCGTCGATCACGACTGGCGCGGATGGTCTGGGGCTGGTCAGCTACAGCGATGCGACTGGGCATTTGAAGGTGATGGCTTGTGGTGATCCTGATTGCGGCAGCGGAACCAATAGTGTGGTCGACGCCAGCGGGGAGGGGGTGTCGATCACCACAGGCCTGGATGGTCTCGGGCTTTTGGTTTACAGTCGCCAGCCAACTGCCGGTGTTGCGTACCAATTGGTTGTCGCGCACTGCGACAACGCCTCGTGCACCAGTGTCACCCCGACCGTAGTTGATACCGGCATCCAGAACCGGGCCCAGAGCTCGATCGCCATCGGTGTCGACGGGAACGGGATCGTAGCCTACTACGACCCGTCGAGACAGAACCTGAAGGCGGCGCACTGCGCGGATGCGACCTGCAGCAGCGCGGTGGCGACGAACCTCGACGAGTTCGGCGGCGTAGGTTTCCGCCCGTCGCTCGCCACCGGCTCCGACGGACTGCCGTTCATCAGCTACCGCGACGACACCAACAAGGTCCTCAAGACCGTGCACTGTGCTGACGTCGCCTGCGTCGAACCCCTCGAGGCACCCTTCTGAGCAAAGGGACAGATCTCGATAGCATCGACCCAGCAAGCCTCTGCTCCGGCATCCGGAGCAGAGGCTTGCTGGCACCTGCGGAGACGAGCGCATCCCAAGCACCCCACTTGCCGCAGGACTGGGGCTTTGATGTTCGTCGTCTTGATGTGGTCCGGTTCGGTCGGTGCCGGTCGAGCCGCTCAATGCGGTTTGAGGAAAGGATGAGTTGGGCGTGCTCAGGTTCACATGCAGGCTCCGCGGTGTCCACGCCTGACCAGAGCATGCGTCACTCATCCCGCGCCAACGCCAGGTCGGGCGAGTCCTCTGGAGTGGTGTCCGATGTTTCGTCCTTCATCAGTTGTTGGTTGGGCGCTGAGGCGCCGGTGGTTTGGGTGATGCCGAGGTCGGTGGTGATGACGGAGAGTCGGCTTCGGTGGAGTGCGTCGAGGCCCTAGGTATCCGCGTCCGTCGGCCCATGCGTCGTGTTGTTCGGCCTGGGCTTGACCCGTCTCGACGGACAGGGTTGATGTGAGGTGGTCAGGCTATCTGCTCGGCCGTGACCATGATGGTGGATTCGTACTGTGTGGGGCTGAGGTAGCCGAGGGTGGAGTGGCGTCGGCGGGTGTTGTACCAGCCCTCGATGTAGTCGAAGATCGCGCTGCTCGCGGCCTTGCGGGTGGGCCAGGTGCGGCGGTGGATGAGTTCGGTCTTGACGGTGGCGAAGAAGGACTCGGCCACGGCGTTGTCCCAGCACTGGCCCTTGCGTCCGACCGACAGCGTCACGCCCAGATCCCTTGCCAGGTTGGCGTACTGGCTCGATGTGTATTGACAGCCCCGGTCGGAGTGAAAGACCACGCGGGCCGCGGACGGCGCCGGTTCACCGCGTCGGACAGTGCCTCGGCGACCAGATCGGTCCGCAAGTGGTCCGCGACCGCCCAGCCGACGACCCGGCGAGACGCGAGGTCGATCACGGTGGCCAGGTAGAGCCAGCCTTGCCAGGTGTGGATGTAGGTGATGTCGCCGCACCAGCGGGTGTCCAGCGCCGCGGGCCGGTCGGGGTCGATGCCGAAGTCGCGGTCGATCAGGTCCGGGCGGGTGGTGGCGTCCGGGTCGGCGATGGTGGTCTTCTTCCATCGTCGTGGGGTTAGCCCGTAGCGGTCCGCGGCCCGCGGCAGCCGGGCGACCCGTTTGCGGGAGCACCGCTCGCCCTGGGCTCGGAGTTCGTGGTGGACCCGCGGCGAGCCGTAGGTCAGGCGGGACTCGTCGTGGATCTCGACGATCTTGCCGGTCAGGACGGCGTCGCGCTGCTCGCGCACCGAGGGCCGCCGGTGCGGTCGGCGTAGTAGGCGGAACGAGAGACCTGCAGCAACTCACACGCCCGCTTCACGCTGTGGTCGCCCTGCTTCTCCGCCTCGATGAACGGGTAACAGTTCACCGGGTCTCCTTCGCGAAGAAAGCCGTGGCCCGGAGGCTGTCGCACGAATCTGGAGCCATTCGATCCGAGCGGTGTCCAGCTGCTGGATCGGAGCCGGGCCGGGCCGGTCAGGTGAGCCGGTAGACCTTGAGCAGGTTGTGGGTGGCGCAGATCAGCTTCCATTCGCTGTCGACGGCGGCCAGGCCACGGCGTGAGAGGTCGCGGATCTTGCGGTTGTGCTTGATCTGGGCGAAGACGGGTTCGATGATCGCGGCTCTCTTCTTGTAGGTCTTGCGGCCTCGTGGGGTGTCGAGCTTGCCGATCATCGTGGTCGTCAATGGGTCGGGGTCTCCGCCACGGCGTCGACGGAGCAGCTGGTTCACCCGCGCTCGGGTCACGCCCAGTTGTTTGGAGGCCTCGAGGGCGTCGATCTCGCCGGCTTCAGCACGTTGAAGGATGTCGGTGCGCTGTGTCTCGGTCTCGGCGATCCGCTTGAGTTCCCTGGCGCGGCCGGGAGCAATGAAGGACTCCACGCCTTTGAAGTTGACGTTGTCGGTGCTCCAGTAGCCCGCGTCCGCGACGACCCTGCGGACCCGTCGCTTCTCGCCTGCGGTGCGGAGGTTCTTCTTCGCGGCCCTGATCATGGGCGCGTAGGCCGGCGCGTCGTTGGCCTGGTTGGTGACCTCGGCTGCGATCACGAACTGCTGCTCGGTCGCGACCGCCTGGGCGTTGTAGCCCTGCAGGTAACCATCCTTGGTCTTGAGCATCCTGCTGTCCGGATCGGTCACGTTGGCCTCCCGCCGTGACCTGTGCGTCGCGGCGGTCGGCGAGGGCCGCCGTCCGCGGATCGGTTTACCGGTCGTCGCCTCGATTTCTGCGCGTCTGGCCAGATGCGCCTCGAACGACTTGTCCGCCGCATCGGCCTCAAGCTCGTCGAGCAGAGCACGTAGCCGGGCTCGGCGACCGCCACGCTCACGCAGCTCGCCGGCGGGCCCGTCCTGGTCCTGGTCAGCGCTTGCGTCCTCGGCTGCATCCGCAGCGGCCGCCTCGGCGAGGATCTCCTCAGCGATCTGCACTGCCGTGCGGTTGGCGTCGCGTGAGGCGTTCGCACACAACTTGGTGCCATCGATCGCGATCAACCCCGGACGCAGCAGCCCGGCACGAGCACACAGCGACAAGACCTGACCGAATACCCCCGCAATCGCGGTCTCATGAGTAGCGCGGAATCGGGCGATCGTCGCGTGATCGGGCTGCTGGTTCGCACCAACGACCCGGAATGCCACATCCTCGACCAGCCGCTTCTCGATCCTGCGGCTGGACCGTTCCCCCACGCAGTAGGCGTAGATGAGCACACCGAGCATCATCTCCGGGTCATAGGCAGCCCCACCCCGGCCATCGGCACGGTACCCGGCCAGGAACCCCGACAGATCAAGCTCAGCCACCACATCCAACACGAACCACGCCAAATGATCCTCAGGCAACCAGTCCGCCACCGACGGCGGCATCAACATCAACTGCTCACGATCCACCCGCGTGAAGTTGTAACCCACACAACGATTCTCCCGAGCCAGGACCCACCAACCGGCCGCGAAACGCACGCGTTGGCTCAGATTCGTGCGACAGCCTCCCCGCTTGAGGATCTCGACATCCTCGCGCAGCCGCCGAGCCTCCCGCCGTAACTGGTTGAGCTCTTCTCGCTCGCTCGCGGTCAACCCACCGTCGCCGGTGCCGGCGTCACGTTCGGCCTGCCTCAGCCACTCCCGCACCGCGGTCTCGGTCAGATCGAAGTCCTTCGCGACCTGCCCCACCGACCGGTCACCGCGCTGACACAACTCCACGATCTCCGCCTTGAACTCACGCGTGAACGAACGACGAGACCGCGGCCTCTTCTTGCCCATGGACTCCATGATGAACATCCTTCCGGAGCACAAGCTCCTGATCTCGGATGTCCGTCAAAACGGGTCAGGCCTAGGCCAGGACGCCGCCGACGAGGCGGATGATGACGGCGCGTCTCCGAACGCCTCTACCTTGTTGTGATTGTCCATCGAACTCCGCGCCGGGATGAGGGACGCCACTCGTTGACTCGCGCACATTGACGCCCAACACCCTTCGGCGTCCAGCCCTCCCGTCCTACTCGGGCCGGTGTCAGCTCTGCGTCTGTAAGTGAGCAGGTCTTGCTCATGTCAACGCCAGGTCGCCGTTGCCACACTTCAAAACGTCTTGAGGCCCTGATCACCGTTCGAGGGTCTGGCGTCCCCTAACGGGCCTGAATAGGTGTGAGGTGGGTTGGTTGAGAACTTCCAGGCTGCAAGGATTGTCTCGGGTCGTGGCATCGGCGGTACTCGCCCTGTCGTCCCTGGTAGTCGTGGCGGGTGCGCCGGCCGGTGCCAGCACGATGCTGGCTCCGGCGAGGTCCGCACCGAGAATTCTCGGTGCCGATTCCGGCGCCACCGCCGGGCAGTACGTCGTTGGTCTGAAAGATGACGCTTGGGTCACGGCGCGGGGTATTCCGGCGAGCGCGAGGCAACTCGCGCGTGCGTACCAGGGGCACATTAAGAACATTTGGCAAGTTGCACCGCACGGGTTCTCCGTGAGCATGAAGGCGAGCGAAGCGCTGAAACTCGCCAGCAACCCGAACGTCGCGTGGGTCCAACAAGAGCGCCAATATCACGTCAATGGTACGCAGGAAAAGCCCCCAGTAGGAAATGACGTATGGGGACTCGACCGGTTGGACGAGCGTCAAGGGACGAATGATCGCTTCCACTATGCGACCGCGGGTGCAGGCGTGCACATCTACGTCCTCGATACTGGGATTCACGCGAACAACAACCCTGATTTCACCGGGAGGGTGACGCTCGGACCGAATTATGTCACCTCGGAGACGCCGGTGCACTCTACATCGGATGACTGCGACGGGCACGGCACGGCCGTGGCGGGGCTCGCGGCCGGCACAACCTACGGTGTTGCCAAGGCAGCGCAGGTCGTGGCGGTGCGAATATTCGACTGTAAAGGCTTGGCGGCTACTGAAGATCCCATCATCAATGCCATCAACTACGTGATCACGAACGCGATCAAGCCTGCCGTCATCAACCTTAGCCTGGGCAGTTCTTGCGTGGACGACGGCGGCCAGCAGCCTGTCCCTTGTGCGCCTGGTAGCTTTCAGGCGATCGTCGCGGCAGAGCAGAGCGCGATGCAGCACGGCATCCCTATGGTGACGGCCGCCGGAGAGGCGCTTCGGCCTGGCACACACCCCATTGACGCCTGCGGCGATCCCGTGGGAGCTGCTGCCGGAACCATCAACGTTGGAGCACTCAGCAGTTTTGATAGCCGCGCCACATATTCCGACTTCGGTGATTGTGTCAATATTTGGGCTCCAGGAACCAACCTTCGATCCGACAGCTTCGCGTCCCCTACGGGTTTCTCTACGAATATCGGAACGTCGTTCGCCGCGCCTTATGTGGCGGGTGCCGCAGCGTTGTTGCTTGGCACGGGGCAGTTCGCCGGAGTGCCTGAGGCCCAACTCTCGGCGGCGGTCAAGGCGCAAATCCTTGCCAACTCCACGCCGGACCTGATCACCGGCCTGCCCAGCAGTGTCCCCGAACACAACGCCATCCTCTACATCCCACCTACATTTGAAGGAACCTCGGTATCTCTTGCGAAGACCAAGGGCGGTGCCCTGCAAGCCGTCGGGACCAATACGATGCCGCCTGGCAACATGTTCTCAACCAACCAGACGGCGCCGAACGCGCATACCTGGAATGGCTGGAAACAGTCGGCCAACAGCGGCTGGCTCTCGACCGCCGCCGACATCAACGCCGACGATCGGGGACAGATGCTGGCGCTGACAGCTTCCGGCCAGATCTTCCAGCGCCAGCAGATCAGGGCCGGGGACCCGGCCTTCACCGGCTGGAGCCAGATCAACGGGACCCTGCAGTCCGTCGCCATCGCCCGCAACGAGAATGGAGTGATGACTGCAGTCGGAATCAATCCGCAGGGGGTGCCGTTCTTCAGCTCCCAAACCAAGGCTGGAGACCCGACCTGGAATCCCTGGACACGGCTCCCTGCGCTCCCCTCCTTCACCTCTGTCGCCGCCGAAACCGACAACGACGGAATCGTCCAAGCCTTCGCCGTCGACACTCATGGACACATCTGGACGACGGCACAAACCGCCGCGAATGCCTCCACGTGGACCGAGTTCACCCAACTCACCGATCCCAGCAACCTGTTCGTAAGCGAGGTGGCTGCTGCCCGTGACAGCACAGGGAAACTCAATCTGATCGCCACCGACGCCTCAGACGCTATGTACCAGCGTTCCCAGGCAGCAGGCGGCTCAGCCACCTGGACCGTCATCCGCGCCGGCGAGGCGATCATGCACCTTGCCGCCGAGACGAACGCAAACGGCAAGGTCACGCTCCTCACTGTCGACGACAAAGGTTCCATTACCCAGATGGACCAGACCAGCCTCGGCTCCACAATCTACGACAGTTTCACAGTCGGCGGTGCACTGCGGCCCTGACCCGGATGCCGGGAGGCATGAGCAGGAAAGACTTCTCCGGTTGGTCGCACCAGCGCCGCTGATCGGCCCTCGCCCTGCACTTGCGAACGCCCGAGGTCGGGTCTGTGATTGGGAGGCTGACCTGATCACGGGCCCGGTGGCCTTGTCGGCGATCGGCGCCTGGTCTGTCGGCCAAGCCGCTCCATCGAGCTCGACCACCCCACCCGATGGTCGAACCGCCGACGAACTCGTCGCCGGCCTCACCACTTCCATGACCCAGCCGCCTAGGACAGTTCGATCCACGCGAACCTGGGACCAAGGCCCGGGAGATGGCCGGCCACGACCGGATCGCGACACTCTTCCGCGATGGCGTGTTCTTCGCCCACACCGGCGAACCACGGCAGCGACCGGCCAGCGAAACTCCAACGGCCTGCTGCGACAGTACTTTCCCAGAAGACAGCGAGCTACGCGCCTACTCCTTCGAGGACCTCAACCACAACGATCAAGTAATTCTGGCCCTTGCGGTAGCTGACCCCGTCGATCCCAACCTGGGCCACCCCGCCGAACCGGTATCGGACCGCGTCGGCACTCACCCCGCCACGATCGCGCCGACTGTACGTCCACTCGATCCGCATCAGCGCCGTCACCGTCGACTTCGGACACGCCCCCGCCGACCAGATCATCGTGTCATCGAACCTCCGGGCATGCCGGCACTGTTACTCGCCAACTAAGACAATGCATGAGCCCAGAAAACCTCACCCAGATCGGTCAGCGTTGGTCAATCCGGGCTGGTCGGCGGGCATCGGTCAGCAGCAGCGAGGCCAGCCGGGCGGTGCCTCGGCCTCATCGGGCAGCAACTGGTGCAGTGCGCGGGCGAGGCGGATCGCCTCCTCGCAGAGCTCGAATCTGATCTGGACCGCGCCGGTGGTGGCTGCCTAGCCCTCGGTGAACAGCAGATAGAGCACTGCCAGCACGGCGAGCAGTCGCTCCGGCAGTTCGGTTCGGCCCGGGACGCGATAAGGGATGACGGCGTCGCGGATCTTCCGTTTCGCGCGCACGATCGGCTGCGCGATTGCCGGCTCTGTGGGCAGGAAGCCGGGCCGCATCAGCAGTGGTCAGGCCGGCGCAGGGTCAGCACGGCCGAGGCCGGACCGGGCAACGCCGGGTGGCAGCAGGTGGAGAACCGCCGCAGCCGCTGATCCGGAAGGTCGTCACCGTTCAGGTCCGACGTGATTGTGTGCGCCTTGGGGTCTCCGTGCGTAGAAGGGCGAGCTTGCCGGTCAGGGGCTTCTCACGGCGGATCGTGTCGATCGCCGCGTTGCGGGCCACCGCGGTCAGCCAAGCAGCTGGATGATCGGGGATACCTGTGTCCGGCCGGTGCCGGACCGCCATGAGGCAGGCGTCGGCCAAGGCGTGCTCGGCGCCGAAGATCCGGCCGAGGTCGTCGGTTCCGATCAGGTCGGCATCACCGGACGCGCCTCGACCGTGCCGTGACTCGCCCGGACACCGCGCCGCCCAGTCCAGCGCCTCGTCCAGTTGGCGCACTCAAGGGCGAAGCAGCCGCCGAGCTGTTCGCGCGCCTCGGCGGACGGCCCATCGGTGACCAGCCGCTCGCCGTCCCGAACAGCGACTGTGCTGGCGGTCACGGAAGGTTGGAACCGCTGCCCACCGCGCATCACAGCGGGCCAGCGCGGCCGCCGCGGCGTACTCCGCGTACTCCTGGCCGAGCTTGCCCTAATCGACCTCGCCGTCCTTGGACTCGTCCCGGTAGATCAGTGTCGACGGCGCTCTAAAGCTGGTCGGTTTCGGCGGTTGAAAAGTGAGCGGTTGTTGGCAGTCTAGGACTGCGTTTGGTCGGTGGTGGTGCGGATGCTGGGGAGGCTGTCGATGCCGCGTCCGCGGAGTCGGTAGCTGGCGCCTTTGAGGGTGAGGACGTCGGCGTGGTGGACGATGCGGTCGATCATGGCTGCGGCGACGGCTTGGTCGCCGAAGACGCCGCCCCAGCCGGAGAAGGGCAGGTTGCTGGTGAGGATGAGTGAGGCGTGTTCGTAGCGGGAGGAGACGAGTTGGAAGAACAGGTTCGCGGCGTCTTGCTCGAACGGGAGGTAGCCGACCTCGTCGACGATGATCAGCCCGTAGCGGCGCAGCCTGGCGAGCTCGTTCGGGAGCTTGCCGGCGCGGTGGGCGTCGGTGAGCCGGGTGACCCAGTCGGTCGCGGTGGCGAACAGGACTCGGTGTCCGTGTCTGGCGGCCGCGACTCCCAGGGCGGTGGCCAGGTGGGTTTTGCCGGTGCCGGGCGGGCCGAGGAGTACGACGTTGCGGGCCTCGGTGAGGAACCCGCCTGATGCGAGTGCTGCGATCTGTTGGCGTGCTGCTGGTTGGGCGTCGAAGTCGAAGTCCTCGAGGGTCTTGACGGCATCGAACCCGGCCGCGCGGATTCGTAGTCGGGCGCCGGATGAGTTGCGGGCGCTGACTTCGCGTTCGAGAACGGCTGCGAGGTAGTCCTCATGGGTCCAGCCGGCATCACGGGCCTGGTCGGCCAGCCGGGCGGCGGCCTCGGTGATCCGGGGTGCTTTCAGCGCGGCGGCCAGATAGGTGATCTGCTTGACCGCTTCGGTCGGCTTCGCGGTGGGTTTCGTGGCAGCCATCAGCTGATTCCTTCCTCGGCGGTGAGCCCGAATGCGCGGTCGTAGTCGCTGAGATCCCGGGCCAGATCATCACCAGCGACGACGGCGCGGGGTTGCTGGAACTGTTTGCGCAGCCAGGCGGCTGTCTGAACGTGCGTCGGGTCGGTGATGGTGGTTCGTCTGGCCCAGACGCGGGGGTGTTCGGCGACGGTGCGGCCTTCTGCGCGGACCCGGACGCGTTCGAGGTCTGCGGCGACGTCGACCATCCGGCCGATCACGGTCGGGTCGACGGAGTAGTCGTTGGTGTCGAGGCGGACGTAGTAGTCGCGTCCCAGCCGGATCTTGTTGCGCCAGCCCAGATGCAACGGGATCGGCGGCAACGCCAGCATCGCGGCCCGATCTGCGTCGACCAGGTCCGTCGGTGCGGCCTTGATGGTGCGGACCACTCGTGCGTTGGCCCGCGTCAGCCAGTCGGTGAATTGGGCGTTGAAGTCTGCCGGCGACGTGAACGCCCGGCCGGGCATGAACGAGGTCTCGAACCAGCCGTTGCGGCGCTCCACAATGCCCTTGGATTCGGGGTCTCTGGGCGGAAGCAGGACCAGTTTGGTGGCCAGCGTGCCCATGAACGCCCCAACGCCTTCGGCGCGACGCTGTCCGCGGCCGATGCCGGGTTCGTTGTCCCAGATCAGCCGGCGCGGGACACGCCCCAGCTGCTGGATCAGTTCCCACGACCCCAGCAGCAGGTCCTCGGTCTTGCGCGTCGGGATCATCCGCGCCGCCATGAACCTCGAGTACGCAGCTGTGATCACCAGCACCGGCAGCAACTTCGCGCTGCCGTCTTCCAACGAGATCTTCCGTGGCGGAAACCACAAATCACACTGGGCCGCATCACCAGGTGCCCATACGATCCGGTCAGCCGGATCGATGGGCCGGTGCGTCGGCCGCAGCCGTGCCACGTTCTCGCGGAACCACCGGATCGATCCGGTCCACCCGACCCGCTCGGCCAGCACCGTGGCCGGCATGTCAGGCGTCTGCTCCAGCAACTCACGCACCCGCGGCTCGAACGCCGTGAACGACGTTGGTGCCGGCTTGCGCTCATACCGGGGCGGCGCGTCCGAGTTGACCGCCTTGATCACCGTCGTCCGCGAGATCCCCAAACGCTCCGCGATCCGCGCCTTCGGCACCCCCTCTGCCGCCAACCTCCTGATCAGCGCCCAGTCCTCCAAAGTGATCACTCTCCCATCGTCGAGTGCTCACTTTTCACCGCCGAAAGTGTTCAGTTTTCGAGCGCCGCCGACAATCAGCACCAGATACTCCACGTGTCAGCGCCCTTTCAACAATGTTCACGCAGTGGCGAGGCGGCCACCTTGCTGAAGGAGACGAACCGCTCAGCCCGCAATCGACACCAACTGTCAACAGTGGGGTTTGACGCGGCCCATCACTCACGCCCGGCACGGTCACACCCACACCGATACGCCTGCACAGCTTCGCGACGAAGCACCGGCTTTTGGTCCGCTGTCCCACAAATCTGCGTTCTCAGCCGGACCGGAGCGGGCACGACCAAGAGTCTCCTTGTCAATACCGGAAGCGTCGCCTTGACCTCCGCTTCGACCCGAGGCCGAAACAGTCCACCTTTGGTCCACGTCTCAGCACGTCGGCATCGATGATCCAACCCTTGCGATCTCGGCTGCGACCTTGCTCAGACGACCTGAGATGAGGATCGCGCCGAGTGCCGAGGTAGGCACCCAGCAGATTGTCGGCGTTCTGGTCTAGGTGCTCGACGAACGCCGTCGACGCGTCCGGCATCACGACCACTCGTCCACGTCGTCCGGCCCCTGCGCGAGCCGCCGGCCGGTGGTGATCTGGATCGACCGCCTGACCTGGTTCAGCCCAACCCAGTGCCGCCGGTCAGCTCCGACACGCTGCTGATCCCAGGGATGATCTCAACCGAGAAACTCCAGCTCGCCCCGCGCGCCGTGATGTCGTCTAGGTTCCACAATCGTGCTGTCGTGCTGCGACGGATCGCGCCCAGATCAGGAACGCGCCCACCTGGTCCTCTCCCCCGCGCCGACGCCATCAACGCCGCCGCCTACGTCGCCCAAGTCGTCGACGCGCTGCTGGCCGGTCTCGCTCGAGGATCCTTGCCCCAGGACAACCCGGTGTGGACCTTCGCGCGGCGTCGCAGGATCGTCGATCAGTTCCCGCTTGACTTCGCCCTTGTCTACGCAGAAGGTATCGGCCCGGTTCAACGCAGAGACGGCCTGCATCATCATCACTTGTTCGGATCGCGCGCACCGCCGCCGATCACCCACAATCTCCCGTATGCGCGCAGCCCTGTGCGACCCCACTCAGAGTGAGCAGCCGCTGACCACCGGTACCGACTGTCCGATGATGAATCGGATCCGGTCGACGCACTGCTGAGTACGGCCGTGGTGATCGGCAGCCATCAGCGCATGTGCGGACAAGACCTTCGGCAACCCTCTGGGTGATCGACCCGGCTAGGAGGGACCGTGGTCGGCGCAGTCAGAGCGCCAAGTGGCGCCCCGACTACCCGGCGGGCTGAGTTGATGGGAGGAAACTGGGTGCGCGAGCGGCGCATCGAGATGGAGGCTGCCGGGGCCGCTGCTGCGAGCTGGGTGTTCACGACGACACGGTCAGGCGTTGGCGAGGTGGCTGGCTTTGACGTTCATGAGCAAGGCCCGGAACTTGTCGGGTTCGTCATATTGGGGGGTGTGCGCAGATTCTTCGAACCACACCAACTGTTTACTCGGTGCGGTCAGTGAGTCGTAGAACCGTTGCGTGGCATCGCCGGGCGCAACCTGGTCCAGCCGGCCTTGGGCCAAGATTATGGGGACGTCGAGGCGGGGCATGGTGTCCACCAGGTCGGTGGTGGCGAGTTGGGGGAGCAGCGCAGCCGGTGCGGCTGTCATCCCGCGGACGGTTCGGATGATGTCGGCGGGCGAGTAGTCTGGCGAGCGCACCAGGCTGATGAGCATCGCGCGGAGCAGGCTGTTGAAATTCTCGTTGGCTGTTACGCCTCCGAAATTGGCTACCCAGCGGGCCCGGGTTGTGAACTGCTTCGCCTTTACGAGGGGAGGCGGGCCGATGGCCTTCATCTGGCGGATCGCGCGTCGCTTGCCTCGTTCGCGGGCCGTGTTGAGAAGGAAGTCATAGGTGTGCTTCTCGGCTGCGGGGACGTCGATGTCCATGCCGGTTGCTACGATTGCCGCTACGAGTTCTGGGCGCTTGACGGCGGCCTGTACGGCATATGTTGCGCCGAAGGAGAACCCGGCGATGAGTGTTTTGCGGCCGAATCGATCGTGCAGCAGTTCCAGGACCGATACCGTGTCATCGACCATCCGCGTCGGGCTGATCTCGAATCGGTTCGCGTTCCTGCGCAGCGACAGTGCCGACAGCCCGGTCCCTCGTTGGTCCCAGTAGATGACCGTGAAGTCCTTCTCCAGGTTGAGACGGCGCTCATAGCCGCGTACTTCATTGATGATCGGGAGTCCTGGGCCCTGCTGCATCAGCAGGAGCACCGGGTTGGATCTGTCCGTCCCGCGCATACGGATCCATTGCGTGATACCACCCAGCTGGATCGCCTCAAGCTGATCGATCTTCATTTTCCCTCCTAAAAGGCATGCCGTGCATCACAGAAGGTTCACATCGGGTTGACCGACCGAGGTCTCGAGTCAGCGGCCGGACGCGGGTTTGGTTTGCTCGGCGACGGCCAGGCGGGCTGATGCTTCGGGATCGTGCGTAGGCAGGATGACCAGGTCAGGGTGGCTCTGCCGAATGATGTTGACCTTTCGGGTGCTCTCGCGTGATCGGCTGCGTTGACCTAGGCCTGGCACCTGTCCGCTTTCCATCAGGTGCACATCGAAGGTGAGGTCACCGACCATCAGCAGAGGTGGGCAGTCGGGGCGTCGCACGAGCAGGGACAGCGAGCCAGGAGTGTGACCAGGTGTGGGCAGCAGGACCAGGCTGCCGTCACCGAACAGGTCATGCACGTCGGTGAACGGCGTCAATGACGGGTCATCGGTAGGCTGCGGGGTGATGAGCTGCCAACGCAGGCCCGGCAGCATGATGTGATTGCGCATCAGACCGTTCACCTCAGCGAACGGCCTTTCCAGCGTCCGCCGTTCCTCGCCGCTGACAACGATAGTGGCATGCCTCAGTTCGGGGAGCCCGCCGACATGGTCGATGTGCAGGTGCGACAGGACAACCGTGTGCACATCGGCGATGTCATAACCGATGCCGGCCAACCGCGCGGTCAGTGTCTGATCCGGGGCGACGTCGAAACGCGCCAAGCGCCGGTTCAGCAGCCCGGTGAAACCCTTCGGGAAATAGTCAGGATCGGTCACCGAAGTTTGGTCCTGTCCCGTGTCGAACAGAACCAGCCCGTCGGCATGCTCGATCAGGAACGCATTGATCGGCAGCGGTCCGATCCAGCGCCGCGAGGTCAGCAGCCACCACAGCGGCGGGGTTCCGTCAAACCGTAGGTGCTGCGGTCGGATATAGACCGTGCCGGTGCTGACCACCGACACCGCCCTAATCGAACTCACCGAGTACTCTCCTGAATAGATGCCGCTCGCTCGCCCGCACGTTGCCTGATGTGGCTCACGTTCACATTGAGTCTGCGCAGCGCCTCGTATCGCTTGCGCGACGCCCGCCGGTTCACGCCGGCTCTTGGTTCATGGTTACCTGCGCGTTGGTGGCATCGGTTACAAGAGCGGCACCGAAGAGCTGGCCGGCCGTCCAGGCGCCGGGCGCGGCCCCTGCCAGAACACGCCGGGCTGTTTCGGCGGCGATGGCGGCAGTCGCCTGGACGCCCTCACCGGCTCGCAACTCGGCCGTGACAGTCCGCCCATCGGGCCCGACGGCTTCGGCCCACGTCCAGGAGTCGAGTCCGCCCCGATGCGCCGTCGGGTTCGGGATGTAGGCCACCACGTTGGCGGCGCCGCTGGCCAACCTAGCCGTCTCCAGGTCACCGACCGGCCCGGGCAGCACTTGCCGTTCCACACCGCCGAAGGTCAAAGTCGTCGCTCCACTACCGAGAGTCTCTCGAATCACCTGACCGTCACGGTAGGTGATGGCTCCCTCCCCCAAGGCCTCCTGGACCGTCTGACGCACACCCTCACCTTGGCTAGCCACACCGGCAGCGGCCGCCACACGCACTCGAACCGGCACCACACCCATGTGTTCAACCAGGCGCAGGACCAAGGTCTCGGTCGCCGCTGGCCCGAATCCAGCACCCGTCACCAACGTGACCTGATGTGCGCGCGCCTGCTCGTCACGATCGAGCAGCCCCCGCACAGCCAGCCACTCGTTTGCTATGTCCACGTATGAAACTCCGAGGGCGAGGCAAGCCTCAATCACCGGTGTGGCTTGCCGAGCGAACGGCCCAACGGTGGACAGCACGACCCCGACACCGAGGAACGCTTCAGCCAGTGATCCCGCGTCTCCGAGATCAATGGTACGCACATCGGCCTTCGTCCCGCCGGCGGTCAGAGCCCGGGCGAGATCCTCCAGTGGGCCACGGCGGCGCCCGGCCAGCCGCAGAGACAGGCCGTGGGCGGCCAACTCAGCCGCGATCGCCCGACCGCTGTTCCCCGCCGCACCGAGCAACAGCACGTCGCGCACATGGCCGCTACCTACGGAATCCGCCGTAGACCTATCGATACTCATAGCTTTCTCCCACATCATCACGCCCAGCACGAGCGGGGCCTTCGACACGGACGAGACACGTAGAGACTTCGTGCCGTTGAAGGCCGTCCCAGCGTCCGCCCGCTGCTCCGCGTATCCAGGTAACCATGGCGCACACCGGTTTGGGATGAGTAATTCGTACTCAAAGCTACTGCGGTCAGCGACCGATCGAGTGTCGACGACGCTCGCGTGTGGGGCCGATGAGCCTGGCGTGCTCGCAGCGCAAGCTCACGAGCTGTAGGGACAGGTTTCGCGGCGTCTTGCTCGAACGGCAGGTAGCCGACCTCGCCGACGATGATCAGCACGGGGCGGCGGAGCCTGTCGGCTCGGTAGGGAGTTTGCCGGCGCGGTGGGCGTCGATGAGTCGGGTGACCAAGTCGGTGGCGGTGGCGAACAGCAGTTGGTGGCCGGCTGGGGCGATCCCGAGGCCGGTGGCCAGGCGAGTCTCGCCGGTGCCGGGTCGGCCGAGCAGGACGACTTTCCCGACATCGGTCAGGAACCCGCCGGATAGAAGGGCAGCGACATGTTGCCGCACAGCTGGTAGGGCGTCCCAGTCGAACTCTTCGAGGGGCTTGCGGGCACCGAACCCGGCGGCTCGCATCCGTTGCCGTGCCCCGTCGCGTTCCGGGTAGCGACCTCACGATCCCACTCCGCGGCGAGGTATTCCTCGTGGATCCAGCCGGCATCACTGTCGTGTTCGCCCAGCCGGGCCGAGGACTCGGTGATGCGCGCTGCCTTCATCGCGCCGGCCAGGTAGTGGATCTGCTTGAGCGCCTCGTTCCCGCCGGTGCTCTGGGTCTTCGCGGTCGGCATCAAGCCACCTGCCAGCCCATCGACCAGGCCGAGGCCGCAGTCGGCCAGGTCCCGCACCAGGCCGTCGCGGGTGTCGTGCGATGGCGGGACCGGCTGCTGGAACTGTTCCCGCAACACCCTGGCGGTCGAGACGTGAGCGGGGTCGGTGACGATCTGTCCGCGTGCCCAGACCCGGGCATGCTCGCCACCCAGGCGGCCGTCGATTGCGACCTGCACGTGGTCCAGGTCGGCGTGGACGTCGACGAGCCGGCCGATCACAGCCGTGTCGACGGAGTAGTCGGACACGTCCACGCGGACGTAATAGTCGCGGCCCAGCCGGACCCGACTCGACCAGCCCACCTGCGGCGGCATGGCGGTCTTGTCGACGTCGAGAAGGTCGACCGGGCGAGCCATGATCGTACGCACTATCCGCGCGTTTGCGCGGGTCAGCCACCCGGCGAACTGGGTGCTGAAGTCGGTCGGTGAGGTGAAGTCGCGGCCGGCATGAAGCAGGTCTCAAGGAACCGTTGCAGCGCTCGACAATGCCCTTCGACTCGGGATCACGTGGGCGCAGCCGCACCAGCCTGGTACCCAGCATGCCGGTAGACCCTGCGCCCCCCTCGGCATGCCGCTGCCGCGGCCGATGCCAGCGGCGTACCAGACAAGCCGCCGCAGCTCCAAACCCAGCCGCTGGAAGAACTCTCAGGTGGCCAGCAGCAGGTCCTCGATGCGTCTCGCGTGGATCATCTGGGCGAGCATGAAGTGGGACTAGCCCGCGGTGATCACCAGCACCGGCAACAACACCCTCGTGCCGTCCTCGAGCGCGATCTTGCGCGGTGGGAACCACAGGTCACACTGTTCTGCGTCCCCGGCAGCCCACATCAGCCGGTCAGCCGGATCGCGCCTGCGGTGCCCAGGGCATAGCGGGCGCACGTGGTCACCGAACCACATGATCGCCCGGTCCAACCCACCCGTTCGGCGATCACCGTGGCCGGCATGTCCGGTGCTCTGCCAGCAGCGCGCGCACCGGTGGTTCGAACGGGCAACCGACGTCGGCACCGACTTGCGCTCAAACCTCGGCGCCCGGTCGAAGCCAACGCGCGCTCCACCGTCGGCCACCGGCCACGGTTCGACGCCCAATCTTCCACTGAGATCACCCATCCAATCGGTCTAGGTGGCCTCGTTTTCGACCGGGTGGTTTCTACTGACGGTTGCAACTGGCTGTGCGGTGAGTTCTGACAGCGTTTGATTGTGAGTTTCGAGAGCGTTTGGGGGGCCGGGGCTGGAAATGATGGCAAGTTCTGCCGGCGCTCGGCGGGTGACCGACGTAGAGGTCTCTCGATGGATAGGGCAGGGCGTGGCTCAGTCTGCCGAGCACGTGTTGGACCCGTCAGAGGCTGATCTGCGGCCGGCCGCGTCACTAGGCCACCCGTTGGGATGGGCCGCCGGTTCTTTCGCGGCGAATGGCGCACCGGAGCTGGGTGTCGGGGGTCGTACCATCCGTCAGGTTCAGGCCGCGATTCACCGGTCGGCGTCCAGGGTGTCGAGGATGTCGTGAAGTGTGGCCTTCTGGGCCGGGGTGAGTTTGTCGACCACGGCGGCCATTGCGTCGCGGTGAGCGTCCCAGAGCTGATCGGTGGCCTGACGCCCGGCGTCGGTGATGTGCAGGACGATCGATCGCCGGTCGCGGGGGTGAGTTTGGCGGGTGAGCATGCGGGCGGATTCCAGGCACGTCGCGAGGGTGGTCACGGCCCGTGGGGTCACGCCGAGTCGACTGCTCATCTCGCTCATGGTGAGGTCACCGTCGTCGCGGAGGAACGTCAGCAGCCGGAGCCGTTCGTAGGTGACCTGCTCGTTAAAGAGCTGCTTGCTGGCCTTCTGCCGCAATTTGTGGGCCGTCGTGAAGAGGCTTTCCGCGAGTGCCGCACCCGTGGTGGCCTGATCGAGGGCATCCGGGTGACCTGCTGGATCCATAGCCGACCCTCCCGAGAGAATGCTGAACATATTCAGTAATTGAGATACTGTCGGTGTTCAGTATCCACGAGGAGGCGGCAATGGCTGGTCGGGTGTCACCCCGGATCTGGGCGATGGATGGGCAGACTGTGCTGGTGACGGGGACGGCCAGCGGGATCGGTCGAGCGACTGCGGCCGCCCTCGGGCGGGCCGGGGCGACCGTTTTGGTCCACGCACGCGATCAGACGCGGGCCGCTGCGGTCGCTGAAGAGCTCGAGAGCCGTGGGGGATGGTTCGTGCCAGTGTCGGGTGACCTTGGGTCGCTGGCAGGTGTGCGAGGTCTCGTCGAGCAGGTACTGCACGTGACCACTAACGGTCTGCATGTGCTGGTGAACAACGCGGGCGCGGCGTTCTCCCAGCGTGCTGTGTCTCCCGACGGGTTGGAGCGAACCCTGGCCGTGAATCACCTGGCGGTCGCTGCCCTGACTTCGGCGTTGCTGGACGCGCTGCGTGATGGTGCCGCCTTGGCTGGGCGGCCTTCACGCGTAGTCAACCTGTCCTCGACGGTGGAGAAGCGTGGAAATCCGAAGCTGCAGGATTGGACTTATCCCGATCACTTCAGCCAGCTCCAGGCATACAGCGATTCCAAGCTGATCAGCCTTGCCCACACCTACGCCCTCGCTCGGGACCTGGCCGGCAGTGGGGTGACTGTCAACGCCGCGAATCCCGGTAGCGTCGCGACAGCGTTCGGGCGCAATGCAGGTGGCATCCTGAAGGTGGTCCAAATGGTGGGGAAGGCGTTCATGGCCGGCGCGGAGAAGGGCGCAGTTACGAGCATTCGGCTGGCCAGCGACCCTGCATTGGACGACGCGACCGGCGGCTACTACAGCGCCGCGGAGCTGGACAGGTCTTCCGAAGCCTCCCGTGACCCAGCCTTCGGTGAGCAGATCTACGCCCGCACTGCCACCATCGTCGCAAAAACACGGCCATGACCAAGCCCAAGTCCTGACTCGGGGCTCAGTGACCACGAGCGTCGGGTGTCACCTTGAGCTGCCGTTTCTTGCTTCGCAGCTCGTTAAGCAGCATCCCGCCTCCGTCGGGTGTTCTGTGCAGAAGTCGAGGATGAGTATGTGCATTTGCCACGGGCGTCATTTTGTCGTTACCGATGGAGTTCCCGGTTGTGGGTGAGCCGGTAGGACTCGGTGCCGGTTTCGAGGATGTTGCTGCCGAAGGTGAGCCTGTCGACGATGGCGTTCGACACCGGCGACATGATCGCCTCCACCAACAGACCCAACCCAACCTCCCACCAAACCCGTGCTGTCGGAACTCATCAGCATCGTTTTCGCCGAACGACCGCCGCTGTCGAATCTGGTCCTCAGACGCTGTCACATCCCGCCATCAGAACCGTGCAACACCTCGTCCTGGATCTGGGGGTGTGTTGTCGTCATCTCGTCATGTGAAGAACGGGGCCGGGCGTGGTGCACCGTCGGCCAAGTGTGAGCGGTTCGTGAAGTGCTGCGTGCTCGTGGCTAGAGCACCATGGGCGCGGCGCTCGAGGGTTGGTGTCTCGCGAACAACTGGTCCGGTTGGTGCAAGCGCTGGGCATCTCCGGTCTGTCGCGGTCGCGGGAGGCGACCAGTGCGAGCCACCACCGACATGCGCTGTCGAACATCGACATTGCACTCCGTCGGAGCCACCACGTTTGTCAGCCTTCAACGCCGGCGAGGTCTCTGGCTGGCGGCTGCGACTCTTCTGCCCAGTTCGTGTGACAGTGTTGCCTTCTTCTCGTTGGAACAGGGGTTCGTCGCCTCCGCCACTGTCGGCCAGCCATCAGCGTCTCCTGGAGTTGCCTGCGGCTGGGTGGATCAGCTCGCCCACGTCGGCGAAGTGGGTTGTCTCGAGCCTGAGGGCTTGACTGGTAGCAGGTGACAAGACCTACCGCGCTCGCAAAGTCGTCGGTTTTGTCGGTGCGCTGGGCTGCCTGGAGGTGCGCCAGAGTCCGCAGGTTCGCGTTCGCAGCAGGCGCGGTTTCGAGATCTTGGATCCGCCTCACACGAGTTCTGTGGAGCCACATCCCGTCAAATTCGCGCCCGGTGCCGAGGCCGATTCACGTGGGCTGCTGCAAACGCCGTCGCCGCCTATCTGCCTTCATGCGCATCGTTGTGCGACCGCTCGAAAGGCGCACCGCTAGCCACATTGCCTCACATCTCCATGACGCCGCGTCTTTCCACTGTCGGTCGAACCGATCGACGAATCGGAGAAGGTCGCCTGCACATGTAACTGCCGTTTCTGCTCAGCGCAGACGCTCTGCGAGTTCGCGACGTGTAGCGACGCCGAGTTTGGCGTACACGTGCTGGAGGTGATTGTCGACGGTGCGTACCGACAGGTGCAGGGATGTGGCAATGTCCTTGCTGGAGGCTCCGGTGGCGGCCAGACGAGCCACCTCGCGTTCCCGCGAGGTCAGGTCGACGGTGGTCTGGGCGGCGAGGAGCAGCGGGGTGCAAGCCCCCGGGCAGCGGATTGCGTACTGCCGGGACAGCCGGGCGGCCGCCGTGGCGCGGCGCGTCTCGCCAGCGCGTCGCCAGGCGGCTGCCGCAGCCGCGGCAGCCTCAGCCGCCAGCAAGTCGGCGCCGATGGCTTCCAATTCTTCGGCGGCGGCCAGCAGTCGGTCGGGAGCATCGGCAGCAAGGGCGGCAGCGAAGTGCGCGCGGGCAGGCGCGAAAGCACCCTCGCAGACCTCGGCCAACTCGGTCAACCGGTCAACCACTTCTTTGGAGCCACCCAGGCGGGCGACGTCCGTCAATAGCATCATCTCGGAGCTCACATGCCCACCACTACACAGCCTGCTAGCAGCATCGGTGAGCACGGATCGTGCTTTCGCTAGATCACCACGACCTGCCCACAGCCATGCCTGCCCTAGGTCCTCCTCTCCCCCGCGGAGGCCGACGGAGGGGTACTCCTGCACAGCAACCAGAGCGGCTTCGGCGGCCTCCAGATCACCCAGTACCGCAGCAGCCGCAGCCAGGCCTGCCGACGCCGAATAGATCGGCTGAAGATGGTCATGAGCACGGGCCTGGGCGATCGCTTCTGCGTACCACGACCGAGCGGCCGCCACGTTCCCTGCGAACCACTCCACCCGACCCTTGAAGTAGGCGGCATAGACCCAGGGCCAGCCGATGTCCGCCGGCTTTGTGTCACGGAGTGCTCGTTCTGCGATTTCCCGGGCCTTTGCTAGCTTTCCTGCCTCAACCAGGGCGGGAATCATGGCCGCGAGTTGGAAGATCGGCGGAAATCCCCCCAGCCCCTGCTCTTCAACCAACAGGTGCGATGCGTAGGCGTGTTCCCCCCAGGCGATGGCGGCGCTCGAGCGTCCTACGGTGGCCAGTCCGCACGTCTTGCCCATCGCGCCAAACATCCAGAGGTTGATGTTCGCAGCGTCCTTGGCTTCGGTTTCCAGGTCCTCAAGCAGTGTCAGCCCACGAATGACCTCGCCGGACAAGGTCCGTAGGACGCCCTCGTTCAGTCTGAGCAGGTGCTGTTGCGCTGGGGCGGTGAGCCGCGCGAGGGCAGACTGGTTGACCCGCAGCGCCTGGTCAGGGCGTCCCATTATCCAGAACAAATTCCACGTGGGGATCAAGGCCGATGCGACCTGTTCCTCCTCCCCCGACGCCCGGGCTTCGGCATCGGCCAGCATTTTGTCGACTTCCTGCCAACGGCCTAGCTCCATCAAGGCGTTGCCATGCAACATGCAGCTGGCGAAGGTGCGCTGGCCTTCGGGCAGGTGCTGTAGCAGGTTGTCGACCTGTTGGTAGTCGTGTGCGTAGCTCGCCAAGATGGCCGCCTGCATCAGCAGACGGGCATCGGCTGTACCAGTGGCGGCGAGTCGCCACGATGCTACATGCAGCGGGTCATCGCGTCGCTTGGCGCCTTGAGACTCCACCCAGTCGGCCTGGGCTAGCAACAACTGACGGCGACGGACTGGCGGCAACGTCTTGCGCAATATCTCACCGTACAGGGGGTGGGCCAACGCCACGCCGATCCGTTGTCGATCGGCGATGGTCCGTAACAGCCCGGCCAGCTCCAGCTCGGTGAGAACCTCCAAGGAGACGAGGGACGCCGCCCTCGCAAGCGACACCGAGTCACACAGCGCCAGCAACTCCAGCAGGTCGCCGGCAGCCGGGTCGGCGGCGGCCAACACGGCCTCGACCAGCTCGGTCAGCCGGGGTGTGGTCGTGACCCCGCGCGGGGCAAGCTCCCAGATCTCCCCGTCGTAGCAAAGCGTTCTGGCAGCCAGCGCCCCGATTACTAGCTCACGCAGGTACAGGGCGTTGCCGTCCGAGGCGGTATACAGCTCATGCAGAGTACGCTGCCCCACCGTGCCGCCGAGTGCTGCCCGCAGTACCTGCTCCACCTGGTCTGGGCGAAAGGGATCCACGTCTATCCGCCGGACTGAATCCCCGCCGGTCAGTGCGGACACTGCCTCATTCAGTGGTGCGCCTGTACCGATGGTGACGATCAGCCGGGCCAGATCGGAGTCCAGCAACTGCCGCAACAGTACTGCCGAGGCTGCATCCAGAAGTTGCAGATCGTCGACTAGCAATACCAATCGGCGGTCGCGCTGCGGCCCGACTAACTCTTGGGCCACTTGAGCGAAGCCCCGCACAGGGTCCGCCAAGTCCACCTCTCTTGGGATCAGGTGTGCCATTGCCCCGAGAGGCACATTAGCCGCCGCCGCGGTCGCCGTCACCCGTTTGGCTGTCCAACCGCCACGTGCTGCCTGTGCAAGGAATTCCTCGCCAAGCCGCGTCTTGCCGACCCCCATTGGGCCGCTAACCACCACGACCCGGTACCGATCGTCTCCCCATGCTTGCGTGAACGCCTCCAGTTCCCCGGCACGTCCGGCAAGCGGCCACTGCATGCCCGCTACCTGGATGCCCACAGCAACCTTCCCTCCGACCCCTCCCCCGTAGTCTTGAGCCGACACGGCCGCCGAGCAGGGAGCGCCTTGACACCTTTCGCAGGAGCTTAGCTTGGCGGGGCGGTTGGAACCTCAGAGTTAGTTGCAGCAGGTCCACGGTCCTGCCGGCCAGACCTCGTGTGTGCGGCTGGCAGGAAACCGCTATCCGCGTCCCGTCAGCGCAAAGGCACGTTATGCGATGAGGTCAACGTGCTTGTGTGAGAGGCCCCGCGGCTATGCAGGTCAGTCCCGACATGGGTTGTCGGTCAACTGCGACACCGTGTGGCGCGTGCTGTAGATGATGTCAATGAGTTTGACACCCCGGGGCAGCCGGCGCGCCGAGATCCTGCCCGACGCACCGCGAACGCCTTTGTGCCCCGGGCTCGCCCGCCAGGTGCCGAGGCTGAGGTCGACTCCGGTAATGTTGCGGTCAGGCTGGCCGGCGAGCTGGTGACGGGCATTGCAGACGGCCGCGCAGGTGCTCGGATTCAGCTGACCGGTGGATCGTGTTCCGTTCGCACTACGGACTTGCCGCGTTCTCCTGCCAGCCTGGTCTGGCCGGTGCCGACGAGAAGGGTGGTGTCGAGGGGCAGATCGGCTGGTTCCGACGAAACAGGCTCTCGACCATGTTGAGCCAGGAGCAGCTGGTCGGGGTGAAGTGCAGGGTGATCCGGGGGTTCTTGGTCAGCCAGGCCTTGATGTTGGGGTGGGTGTGGGTGGCGTAGTTGTCGCAGACGACGTGCAGCTTCACCCGCGGGTGGGCTTTCGCGACGTGTTTGAGGAAGGCGAGGAACTCGGCGTTGCTGTGGCGGGGGTAGCAGGCGTCGGCGCTGATTTTGCCGGTGGCGATCTCGAGTGCGGCGAACAGTGTGGTGGTGCGGTGGCGGACGTAGTCGTGGGTCTGCCGTTCGGGTAGGCCTGGTCGTAGCGGCAGCCCGAGCTGGGTTCGGTCCAGGGCCTGGATCTGGGATTTCTCGTCGACCGAGACCACGACCGCGCCGGCCGGCGGGTCCAGATACAAGCCCACGACGTCGCGGATCGTGGGTTCCAGTGCGGGGTCGGTGGAGAACTTGAACGTCTCGATCCGGTGTGGCTGGATGTTCCACTTCCGCCAGATCCGGGCCACGGTGGCGAACGAGATCCCCAACCGGGCGGCCAGTAGCCGCGACGACCAGTGCGTCACCCCGAGCTCGGGCGGTGGTTTCCCCTTGTCTGCCAGGGTTTCGGCCAGCACCTCGACCTCATCGATCTCGGGCGCACGCCCCGGTCGCGGCAGATCGACACCTGTCCCACGAACACATAGTCACCGGGCTGGCCGCCGCGCCGAGGTGGGTGCGTTGACTGCGGACGCAGTTGCGCTCGAAGCTTGCAAGTCGCTCGACCGCGACAGCGCCGACGATGCTCCGACGGCTGTGAGCAGCCACCCGACATCTTCCACCTAACCAAGCCTTAAGCACCGGCCGCTGGCCAACCGTCTTACGCACCAGCGACCCGACGCGCATCAAGCGCCACAAAGCCAACTACCTCCAGGCCGCGGTACCCGCTCCACCTAATCGTCCAGGTCAACGGAAAGGATGTGGGCGAACCGCCGTTCCCAGGTGACACTTTGATTCGCCTTAACGCTCTCCGGGATGTGCAAGATTCCGCGGTAGTCGTCGGCGTGCACGGGCAGATCTGGGCGTATTAGCAACTCGGAGACAGCGGCCGACGGGTGGACGGGCATCACGCCCAGTCGTTGGCACCAGTCCTCCTGGATATCTTGCCGGAGGGCGAACGCGATGTATTGCATTGCGGCCTCGTACACCACATCCGAGACTCCGCGTGGGATCCACAGGGCGTCGGTTGTGTCTGCGGTCCCCTCGCGCGGCACGCTCCACCCGATGGGCAATTGCTCCTGGAAGGTGAGAACGTTGGGCAGCGCTCGGAAACACAGATCGATGGCACGGGTGCGCAGCCGCTCCTCCATACCGATGCTGTATTCGAGTTCGGCGATTTGTGGCCTTAGGCGCCGAATGAATGCCCAGCACGCTTCCATGTTCGCTGGGATGTCGTCGAGTTGGCCACCTTGCATCGTTTGCGCAATCGCGTGCAGTCCGTTCCCATGGGGGTAGAGAGCGATCTTGCCGCGGCGCCGCTTATCGAGCAAAGCGTTCCACGAGTGCGGCGGGCCCTCGAGGAACGCCTCTTCGTGGTAGCCCAGCACGTAGTACACAACGTAGGGATAGATCACGAACTCCGCCGCCTCGCCGTTGGGACGGGCGCGATTGCGCAATTCTGCGAGCACGGGCATCTTCACAGAGTCCAATGGGAGCACATGCCCGGCTCGGGCGGCGAGTAGTGCCGGAACCGAGTTCGACCAGACGACGTCGACGGGTGGGCGACCACCTACGTCAAGTGCGGCCTGGAGCGTGGGAGGTATGGCCAGACCGATGTGGATCTCGTGGTGCACTTCCACACCAGTGGCCTCCTCGAACGGCCGCGATACGGCATCTCGCAGCGCACGGCCCCACCTGCCGCCCCAGGTCTGAATGCGCAGGCGGAGACCGGGACGAGAGCCGCCGTTGGGCAACGGTCGCGCAGACATGTCAGTTTGACTCCCTCGTATGCACATCCGGCAGAAGCGACAGGAGGCCGCCCGCTTGCCAGATGCGTTGGACGAACAGCCCAGGTGGTTCAAGGCGAATGCTTAGCCCAGCGTCGGTCACCACATGCGCCTCGACTGTATTGACCTCGACGGCCTGCTGGTGCTTCAGCCGGCCCAGGTCCTCCGGCCGCGCCAGGGCCAGACACGGGATCCCGTTGTTCGTACAGTTCCTAAAGAAGATCCGCGCGAAGTCGACCGCGATGATGGCGCCGATCCCGTTCAGCTTGAGCGAGCGCACTGAGGTCTCCCGGCTCGAGCCGCACCCGAAGTTTCGGCCGCCGACCAGAACGTCCCCCGGGCACAGCCGCGGCTGGATGTCGGGATCAAGGCCGTGAAACAGCCCCCTCTTCACCTTCTCGTCGTCGAGGCTGAAGAACTGCGGAGGGTGGATGACGTCTGTGTTCAGATCGTCGCCGAACCGCCAAACCCGGCCGTTGACAAGCATCTTGCACCTCAGTTCCCGGACTCGTACAGGTCGGGGCCGATGCGCCCCGCGATGGCTGCGCGCGCCACGGTCCTTGCACTCGCGAGGTAGGTACGGCTGTCCCAATGCCCCATGCGGCCACGGAAGTTGCGATTCGATGTGGACACGCACACATCGTCAGCGCCAAGCACTCCCTTGTCGATCCCTCCGCATGGCCCACAACTCGCGTTGTTGAAAACGGCGCCGGCTTCGGTTAGTGCCGTCACGTACCCGGCCCGCAGCGCCTGCCTGAACACCTCAACAGAGGCGGGGATGACGATGAATCGTACGTGCGGATGCACAGTCTTCCCCGCGACCTCCTCGGCGGCGTCCCGGAGGTCGGACAGCCGACCGTTGGAGCAGGATCCCAGGAAAGCGACGGACACCGGCCGCTCGTCAATGTCCCGGACGGGTAGCACGTTCCCCGGTGACCACGGTCTGGCAATACGCGGTGTCAGCGCGGTCAAATCGAGGTCGACAACTCGCTCATACAACGCGTCCGGGTCTGGGACCACCAGCGAGACAGGCGCGTGGCCATCCCGCTCGGTACAGTAGGCCACTGTCACATCGTCAGGCACGAACATGCCGAACTTCGCTCCGAGTTCGACCGCCATGTTGGAGATCGCGAATCGGTCGTCCTGACTAAGCGGAGTGTTCGCGAGGTCATGGAACTCCAGCGAGCGGTACTGTGCACCGCTCTCACCGAGCAGCCGGAGAAGTTCCAAGATGATGTCCCGGCCGTTGCAATCCGAAGGACGCGTGCCGTGAATCCGGACACAGACGCTGGCCGGCCGTCGCATCCAGGTCTTCCCAGTCGCCAGCGCGTACAGGATGTCCGTCGAGCCCATGCCGGTCGCGCAGACGCCCACGCCACCGGCCATGACGGTGTGACTGTCGGCCCCGACGATCAGACTTCCCGGCGAGCACAGTGGGCTCTCCACCAGCAACTGGTGGCAGATGCCGCGGTCGATCATGAGATGGGCGACATTCTGCGCCCGGGCAAACCTCAGGAACTTGTTGGAGATATCTGCCTGCTCGATTGTTGATGGCGGCGAGAAATGATCGTTGGTGAAGATCACTCGACCGCGGTCCCAGATCTCAAGACCACGCCGCTCGAACTCGTCGATCAGAAGGGCGATGGTGGCGTCGTGGCCAAGTAGCGCGTCGATGCGAATCTCGCGGTACAGGCCGCTGCTGTCCGTATCGACGGTGTGGTTGTCGATAATCTTGTCGCTGACAGAACGGCCCTGCCCGCTCACCGTTGAGCCCGCCCCTCAGGCGGGGGCTGGTGACCGAAGTGCTCGACAAGCCGCGCCGGGTCGTATCCCGAGAGCAGCGCGCGGTACGTAGTCCGGGTATCCGCGTACGCCTTCTGGTGCCCAGCTTTGTCTTGCTGCTCGATGGCGTCCTTCACCGCCCGCAACGCCTCCGCGAGCAGCCCGTCGTCGCAAGCGATGCCCGCGGATGTGAGGATGTGACGCACCAGCGACGTTCCGCTGTGCTTGCCCAGGACGAACTCACTGCGCCGGCCTACCCACGCGGCAGGCAGGAACTCGTAGCTGCGCGTGTCCTTGAGCATGCCGTCGACGTGCACACCTGACTCATGCCGGAACACGTTGGATCCGGTGATCGGCTTGATCGGGCTCGTCGGCATCCCGCTCGCCCGCTCGACAGCCTCGGACAGCGCAGGCAGGGCTAACGGGTCAATACCGTGCTTGACCCCGTACAGATGGGTCAGGGCCGCCACGCATTCGGCGAGGTCCGCGTTTCCGGCGCGCTCGCCGATGCCGTTGACCGTGCAGGTGATCGCCGTCGCTCCCGCCTCGACCGCCGCGAGAGTGTTCGCGCCGGCCAAGCCGAAATCGTTGTGGTTGTGGGTGCACAGGACCATGTCGTTGCCTAGGGCATCGACAAGACCGCGTATCAGGCGCTGCATGGTCGCTGGGTGGGCGCATCCGACGGTGTCTGCCAGGACCAGCCGGCGTATCGGCACGTGCCCACGTAGGACGACCGCGAGTCCGACTAGCTGATCCCGGTCAGTGCGCGTGGCGTCCTCGAAGACCAAGTTGACGCCCAAGCCAGCCTCGGCGGCGAACTCTGCTCCCGACCGGAAGACCGCAGCAGCCTGCTCGCGGGTGATCCCGAGGGTCTCCCGCAGCCGGAGTTCGCTGGTCGGCATGAACAGGAACACCTCATCCGCACGCGCCTCAGCCGCCGCTGCGATGTCCGCTCGCAGCGGACGTGCGGTCGCCGCGATCGACGCGCTCAGGCCGAGATCGCTCATACTCTGCAGGGCTTCCAATTCGCTGCGGGACGTGGCCGGGAAACCGGCATCGAGGACCGAAATGCCTGCCTTTGACAAAGCCATGGCCAGATCTAGCTTTTCTTGAGTGGTGAACCAGACGCCAGGAGCCTGCTCGCCGTCGCGCAGGGTGCAATCGATGACTTCGACCGACGCTGGAAGCTGAGGATGGAGCTCCTTCATCTCGGTCACGATCTCCGCCATGTTCGTTCTCCTCATTCTCGGTCAGAGGGAGTTGTCGTACGCGGCCGTGCTTCTTCGTGCATCTCGATGTCGCACCAACTCAAGAGCCGAGACACGCACGGCATTCCGTCATGCCTCCAGATGACGCTAGGGCTCGCCATTCGGCCAGGTTCGCTGATCCGAGAGGCACCCAGTCGTCCAAGAGCCGCGGCCAGCTCCCAGAACTCCACTCCGACTGCTCCCAGACCGACGTTTTGCAGGTGGGGAGCGATCGAACGCAGCGTGCGTACTACGTCAGCTAGGTCGGCCACCGGCAGAAGGCCGATCATGCGGTTTCCCGCGCCGTCGACTGAGAGCAAGTCTGCGGCGAGACTGACGGTCCAGTCCAAGCCAGGCGCGCGCCAGAAACCGCCATCCGGGCTGCTCGCGGCAGCCCACGCATTGCTGGCGCGGCGCAGTTGCAGGACAGCTGCGTCTTCTAGTCGCAGGGAGCCCAGGGGGCAGACGGCCGCGTAGCCCGCCATGGCATCCGCGACTTCTTCGGCGAACCGGCGGACGTCGAATTCGCCACTCTCCACCAGGTAGGCCTGGGGAGCAATGCAGGCGTGTTGGTTGAAGGCCGACGCGTCTTCGGCGACCCGCCGGGCCGCTTCCGACAGTCCGACCTTTCCGAGGTACGCCTGGGTGAGGACCCCCACCGAGACCTTGTGCACGTGCTCGACGTAGCGCTGGTGCGGCCCCACCTTGGCTCGCACGGCGGCACAGGCTGCTTCGCTGCCGTACGCTATCACCGCGTCTGCCTGCGCCACTGCGTCCTGCAGTGCTGCATGATCGTCGCCAGACCAATACATGACGGCGACGGCATCGGCCAACACGGGGTCCACCTCGGACAGGGAGCGGACGAAGTGTGCAGCGAATGAAGGCTCGCCGCTCGCTACCTTGAGGAGTACTGCCGACTTAACGAGTAGCGCGCGTACGACGGACAGGGCTGGAAGCCCCGGAACGTTCCCGCTGCACACCGCCACGGTCAATCGGGGACCGATGGCAATCGTACGTCCGCCCAGTTCGATGTCCTCTTGAAATCCATCAAGAACGTGAGCTCCACCCAACTCACGCCGGAGGACTCGATTCAGCGTATCGGTTCGGTAGTTACCGAGCTCGACATCCAAGCTGCGGTCGATTGCTTCCGGAGAGAAGCCTGTGGTAGCGGCGATATGATGCCGCGCCTGTACCCGATGGACGAACTGCCGGTCGGACCATCGCCTGCACGTTTCGTCGATCGCCTGAACAATCCGTGAGACCGGCAATGTACGCACGGCCGCGTGTGCCGTGCGCAATCCATCGCCTACCTGCTGCCACCCCCCGGGCTTCGGCCGCAGACCGTAGTATTGGGCGCTAGCTGCATCCTCAGCTCCGACAGCCGCACGCTCGAGAGCGTCGAAACCGAGCCACCGCGGAAGCCATGAGACGCAGTGGGATTCAGGCATGTCTCCCCCCTTCGCTAGCGATCTGGTCGAGAAGCAGCGAGCAGCCTCGAGGACGGCCTTGTTCTACTCGGCCGATGATGGCTGTCCCGGCCGGGTCGGAGAGACCCCAGTCACCGGTGAGCAACCCGCATGGGCGATCGAGGACACACAAGTCGACTACCTCGAGTAGCCCGATGCCATGCCGCAGGATGGACAGATCACTCGTGGCGCGCACCTGCGCCCGTACGAACGTCTCGGATCCCTTAGGCCGTTCGCCTGACGGCCCAACCGGGGTGTCCTCTGCGTCGTAGAGCTGACTGGCCAGCTCAGTCATGCCGAACAGGTTGAGATGGCCAGCAGGCCCTGGTTCGATGTCGAAGACGTCGGCCGCCATCGTCCGTATCTCGTCAACGGTCACCTGCCGGCTGAGCTTGTGCCCGCCCGCATCCACCAGACGAGATCCGGCAGGTAGCTCCCACGAGCATCCCAGCTTCTTAAGGGACTGGCTCAGGTTTACGAAGATCGAAGTAGCGCCAATCATGATCACCGGCCGCTGCTCGGCCACCGCGCCGTCGAGGAGCCTCCGCAGCAGAGACAGGTCTACCCCCGAGTCACTCAGCACGCAGTCACTGAGACCTGGGTGTCCGAACCTACGGGCGATCAACTCCATACCATATGCCATGACCATGGTCGGCGCGGATTGTTCGGAGGGGACCAGCCGAATTACGGCAGGCTCGTTCAACCCATGCATGATGTGCAGGCCGGCGTTCCGCACGATGGACAGATCCATCAACTCCATTCCCTGTGCGCTATACGGGATCCATCCGGCTCTGGTGCCCGTCGTCATACTGGTCTTGAATATCCGCACAGGCTCCTGCTCAGGAAAGAGATAGGGCGGGTTCGACTTGTACGCACTGTCAGGGATCCCCAGCCCATCTCCATGGAATCTCCAATACGCCCTAGTCTCCTCGGAATTCGAATAGGCCAACATTCGAAGGCGATACTCCACATTGCTCGCACTGATTGATTCACCGAGGATGAGCTGAGCGATATCTTCGTACAGTTCTTTGACGAATTTGTCTCGATAGGCGAAACGTGCACCTTCGCACCGTACTGACACGAATCAAGCCTTCTTCCTTCAGTGCGAATGTTCGAGGTCGGGATACCATTCCGCGTATCGGGCAATCCGCAACGTCTCACATTGGGGGGCGAATTTTGCGTGGGATGCGGCATGTCACGATCTGACTGGAGTCTCTTTGGTGCGGTAGCCGGCTGTGTATCGACATCAAGCCGAATACCCGATATGCCGTCCAACTCGATAGTCTTTCAGCGCGGGGAGTAGGCGGCATGAGTAACTACTGCTTACATACTGAGCCCCGCGAGAGCACGCGAAATCACCCTGGAACGGCGAGAGCCCCAGGGCGTCTGGCCGCCCAACGACAGGCGAAGAACATCAGGCCGATGATTGCCGTCACCTGGGCGGCCGCCTACAGGAAGGCGGCACAACGTATCAGAGCAGCCCTGCGCGGGACGGCCTGTGCCAGTAGATCCCGCGAAGAACCCGCCGACACCATGAGCCGGGCGGCTCCCTTGCCACTCCTCACTTGAAAGTGCCCACCTGCCCGCGACTCTCGGACTCTTTAACAATCCCAACTTTCCCTTACAGACAAGACACTTTCGCCTCCCTACATCTCGCACGGACGAGAAACAGGCCGAGCTGGTCCGCAGGTACCTGGAGCGCGAGATCCATCGGGTGGCGTCGTCCACGGCAGCCGGACCGCTCCGGACGAGGTTCGTCGACATCTCCCCTGACCTGCTGATGCTCGACGTCAGGCTGCCGGCCGTGGACAGGCTGGACGTCTGCAGGATCCTCCGCCGGGAGTTCAACGTGCCGGTGCTGATGCTGACGGCGCTAGCCCGTCTGGTTTGCTGCGGTGGTACGCCGAGCAGATCGAGCCTATGAACGACCAATCCGTGGTTCGAGCTGGACCTCGAGAGCGAGCGTCGGACAACCGCGATCGCCGCGCGGCCGTGCCGTAGCGGCTCGGCAGCGGGCGGCGGCAAGCCAGCTGGTCACCAGCTCGGCTCTCGTGGCGACTCGCAGGTCGCCCGCCGGACCCTCACAGTTTTCCCGGCACGCTGACTGGACATGAGTGGAGTGCGACCCAGGTAAGCCCAAGAGGGCCGTGGGATGATCTTGAACCTTTGGGCGGCTACTCAGCACCCTTAGTCGGGGTAGGACCTGCAACGGCACGAAGACCCTGGATTTGCGCCGTATGGCGAGGTCAGGCTGATGCTGGAGACTGGTTGGCGCGGGATCTGGACAAGATCGCTTTGCCCTCTCGAGATGATCAGATCCGACGATTTGGGCGTCCGGAACTCGGTCCGGAAATCAATGTTCTGACACCAATATCACAGAACCGGGTTTCGGTGCATGATCGGAGCTCATGAGCCTTGCCGTGCATTCTCTCGGCGGCCAGCGCGCCGGGGAAGCTGACCGAACGACTGGAGCTCACGTCGTTCCTGGGGTATCTACGGGCCGGGACACCCTGACGGTGTGGCGGCTGGGCCGCTCGCTGCAGAACTTGGTGGAGACCGTCAACATGCCGGCCGAGAGCGGGTGGCGTTCGCGTCGCTGCGCGAAGGGATCGACAGCTCCACCAACACTGGCCGTCTGGTGTTCCATCTCTTCGCCGCGCTGGCTGAGTTCGAGCCGGAACTGATCGCCGACCGGGCGGCGGTGGGCCGGGCCGCCGCGGCGGCCCGGCCCACAGACTCTCTCCCGAGCAGACCGGGCTCGCCCGCGCTAGGTACGAGGACTGGGACGTCACCCCGGCCAAAATTGCCAAGGCGATGGGGGTCGGCCGGGGCACGATCTACCGGGCGCTCCAGCAGACATCCTGACCTTCCCGCGCGACGCGGTTAAATCCGGTTGTCCACTGAGCTGTGCATGCCGGGCCGCCAATCACGCTTGAAGTCAACAGCCCTTCCCGTGAGGTCACGCCGGACGGGGAACGATCTCCAGAGCCACCGGGCCGGTGACGATGAACGACGGCACGCGCGCTGGATCCTCCCGGGGGTGGGCGAGGGCGAGGTCAGGCAGGTGATTGAAGAGCGTGGTCAGGGCGACTTCCGCCTCCAGGCGCGCGAGGTGCGCGCCGAGGCAGAAGTGGGGTCCGTGGCCGAACGCGAGGTGCTCCTTGCTGGTCCGCGTGGGATCGAATTGTTCCGGGCGGTCCGGGTGGAGTTCCGGATCGCGGCCGGCGGCGGCGAAGCCGATGATGATCGGGTCGCCCTTGCCTATGACGACGCCCTCGCCGAGATCGATGTCCTCAACGGCGTAGCGCATCGGAAGGTGCATGATCGGGCCTTCAACTCGCAGCGTCTCTTCGACGACGTCATGCCAGGAGATGGATCCCTCGCGGATCCGGGTGAGGTTTTCGGGGTGGATGAGCAGGGCTTGGACGGCGCTGGTAATGAGGTTGACGCCGGTCTCGTAGCCCGCGCCGATCATGAGGAAGAGGGTATCGAGCAGCACGGGGTCTGGCATCGGCTCATCACCGGGCTCGGACGGCAGGAGCAGGTCGCTGGTCAGATCGGCGGCCGGATACTCCTTCTTGTATTGCAGCAACTCGGTAAGCCGGTTGTGGACTTCGGCATAGATGGCCATCGCACGCTCCGGGTCGACCGACTGATCCAGAACGGCATCGATCGCGGTGCCGAGCTTCTCGCGCATCTGGTGTGGGACGCCGAACAGGTCACAGATGACGGTCATGGTCAGCGGTAGTGCCAGGGCCTGCCGCACGTCGGCCGTCGCCCCAGGCGGCAGGGCGGCGAGCGCCTCGACCAGGCGGTCCGTGGTCGCCTGGACCTGCGGACGCATCTGCTCGATGCGCCGCGGCGAGAACGACGGAGCGATGCGGCGCCGGGACCTGCGGTGTTCCTCCCCGTAGGCGGTGCCAAGGTTTTGCCGCAGGACGTGGGGGGCCAGCGGCCAGCCCTCGGGCACGTCGGCCAGACCGGGCCAATGCCGGCGAGGGTCGCGCGAGACCCGCGGGTCACCGGTCAACGCCTGAATGACGCTGTACCGGGTGACCGACCAGGCGTTGAGGGGTCCCGGAAGCTCGACGAGCACCGCGGGTCCCTGGGCGCGCAACGCAGCGGCCTCCGCATGCATCGCGCGGGCCGTGGGATCGAGAACAGGACACTTGGGAAGGGACGAAGATGACATACGCTGCTCCTCCATTCGGAAATTGCACGGAGGCTTCCGCCGATCCCCCCGACGGTGCCGGTCACAGGCCACGCCCAGGCGGGTGCACGAGATGGCCCCCTCGCGATCTCTTGACTAACCATTCGCCTCGAGCGCGTGACAACCCGTTCCACCTGGAGGACTTCCTGGCTGTCGCAAGTTGCATGCACTCTCTCCTATGTCAAGCCCCGTTACCTCGACCGCTTGAACTCGGCAGGCTGGTGAGGACCTTCTCTCGGCGAACCATCGGCCCTCGGCGGGTCGCAACCAACCCTGAAGGCCTCCACGCCTACCCACCGCATCACACGCCGACCGACCCCCACCGGAACTCGGAAGAGCCGGTCTTCTGGACGGCGTAGGAACCTCCATCATCGGACGGCTTCGCCCCCTTCTCCCGACCACCGCCCGCGCGCCGCTCGTGCTGAACCCTCAACTGTGAAGAGCCCGAAATCACCACCAAGGCCACCGGAGGTTAAAGGCCACCGTTCACGTGACGATGGCGCAGCTATTGGCGGCAACTTCAGGAGTAGCCCGGCGCTTGAGCCGCGGACGTGTTCATTGCCAGCGGATGCAAGCCAACCACTCTTTCATGATTGTTCGGGTTCTCGTCTTGGCCGCGTTGTTTCCGCCCGGACCCTCACGGGCGTAACAGGGGACCGCCGACCTTGGACCAGTTCGTGAAAACCGCCGTGCGGGGGTCTTGGCTACACTGCCAGGTTTCTCCGTGTTCGTCGACGCCGGCCACCATCAGGAGGTTATTCGCGTTCAGGGCTGCGGTCAGGTGGAGGAGGAGTTTCGGAAAGAGCGGAAGCGTAGTCCAGGGATCGAAGTGTCCATCCGAGCTGGGGGTGTTCTCGACCCGTACCCACAGCACACCTCCCCCGTCGGTTCCGAACAGTTCGAGCTTGCCGCTGCTGTCACGGGCGACAGCGATTTCGTTCATGAAGGCTCGTCCGGTGGGGTCGGCGAGCGGTGTGATTGTTGTCCAGGTGTCGGCATTGACGGCGGTCTGTCGGATGTACCAGACCACGCCGTGAGTGTAGGCGACGAAGACGTTGATCCGGCCGAGGGAGTCGGGTGCCGCGGTGACGTTCTGGGCGTCGCCGAGGAAGCTGATTGTTCCCCAGGAGCCCCAACTGGTGTCGTCTCCGGCGGCACGCTGGCTGCGGTAGCGGAGTCCGCCATGCTTGTCGGCTCCGATCAGCATCAATCGGCGATCGGCGTTCGGGGCTATGGCAGCCGTTGCGTCGAGTTGGGACGCTGCGAGCCATCTGGGGGCGTTCCGTACCGCTTGCTGTCGGTGCCAGACTTCGTCTTGGGCGGTCAGGGTGGCCAGGACCATCTTGCTGGTCACGCTGCCGTCTGTGCCGGCGGCCACCGACGCATAGCCCTGGCCGCGGGACTGTTCCCATTGGGTGGGCCAGGTGCCGGACACTTGGGTGCCGGTGAACATATGGCCGCCGAGGTCGGTGCTGCCGGTGGTGGAGCTGTCGGCGTTGGTCCCGAACAGCGACAGGTCCCCGCTGGCGTTGCGCGCGAGCGCGATGGTGGTCCCGGTCCGGGGGGAGGTCGGCCGGGCGAACAGCAGCTTGTTCGGTGTCAACCCATCGCCGGGCAGGCCCTGGATGATACCGCGGGTTGACTGTGCGTCGAGTTCGGCGGCGATCTCTGCCGGTGTCGCGGACGCGAACTTCGGCGTTCCCAGCAGTAACGCGACCGCGCCGGTGACATGTGGCGCGGCCGCCGATGTGCCACTCGCGATGCGGGGGTCTGGGTCGACCTCGTTCGGGTCGTTCGGATTCGGGTGCCCGATGCCGCCGATGGAGACGATGTTGGCGCCGGGGGCGAAGATGTCCACGCAGCCGCCCCAGTTGGAGCCCCGGCCGGGCAGGTCCTTCCAGATTCCGTCGGAAGCGTCGGTGGCGCCGACGTTAATGGTGCCGCCGGCGGATCCGACCGGATTGAAACAGGCGTTGGCGTCGTCGTTTCCCGCCGCGGTGACCACGGGGATGCCGGCGGCAATGGCGGCCTTCTCCGCGTCGATGATGCCTTGCCCTTCGCCTGCAGGGCAGGGCGCAGGATCCTTGGTGACGGGATCCTTGCAGGTCGATCCGAGGCTCAGGTCGATGACAGCCGGTTTCTTAGCGTTCGCGATGACCCAGTTGAGGCCGGCGATGATCGAGTCGTCGAAGTCTACGGTGCCGTCACAGTCAAAGACCTTGACCGCGACGAGTGAGACCTTCTTGGCGACGCCGTACTGGGTTCCTCCGACGATGCCAGCAATGAAGGTGCCGTGGCCAAAGCAGTCGTCCGTTTTGGTGGTGCCATCGATCGCGTTGAAGCCCACCTCGACTCGGCCGTCGATGTCCCCGCCCGCGCGGTTCCGGATGCCGGAATCGATGATGTAGGCGTGGACACCGGCGCCGGCTGACCCGATGTAATTGTAGGTGTGACCCAGGCCTCTCCGCTGGTCGAGGCGGTCCACGCCCCAGGACGGCGGCTGCACCTGCGAGGTCTGTGGCTGGTAGGTGTGTTCTTGTTGAACGTATTCGACGTCGGGCTCGGAAGCGAGTTTTCGCGCTTGCTCCGGGCTCAAGGTCGCGGAGAAGCCTTGAACGGCGCCCTCGAGCACACGGGCAAGCTTCCCGTCGTGTCCGCTCGCAAGGGAACGAGACCGCGCGGCAACCCCGAGCTTGCGGACCGACGGGTTGTCCTTGAGCTGCCTTGCGGATGGCTCAGAGCGCTGCTCGGCTGTCAGCCCGGCCTGCTACTCCGCGTATCGATTGAGTCCAATGGCGATGCCGAGTTCACGTCGATTCGTGATGCCGAGTTTCGTGTACGCCCGCTGAAGAGTGTTGTCGACGGTACGCACAGAGATACTTAGCGTTTCTGCAATGTTCTTGCTCGTGGCGCCACTTGCGGCGAGGAATCCGATTTCCTGTTCGCGTGCAGTCAGGGCCAGCATTGCTTCCGCGGCACCAAGAATAGGAGTCTTGGCTCCCTCGCACAGCCGCAAACGAGCCGATGCCCTTGCCGTTGCTGCAGTGGATCGATGTGTGTGGTCGGTTTGGCGAAAGGCGACTGAGGCGATGGTGTAGGCCTCAGCGGCGAGCAGGTCCGCGCCCAGGCAATCCAATTCTTCAGCCACCTCCATGAGTTGGCAGGCATCATGCGAAGTCAGTGCCGTCGCCAAGCGGGCTCGAGCGCGCATTAAATCGCCGTCGCAGAGGAGGGCCAACTCGTTGAGCCGCGTCCGCGCATCCTTTGCGCCTCCCAGCCGGGCAACGTCTGCCAGCAGCAATGCCTCGCTGGTGAAGTGTCCGCTGTCACGAGCCGACTTCGCAGCATCCAGCAGGGCGTTACAGGCACGGAACAGGTTGCCTCGAGCGGCGAGCAACCATGCTTCGCCCAGGAGCTCTTCACCGCGGGGCAAAAGTCTGCTCTCCGGTTCCGGAACATCGAGCATCTCGGCCACAGTTGCTTCAGATGCGGCCAAGTCACCCGTCAATGCCCACGTCGCTGCCAAGCCGCTCAATGCTATGCGGCGTGCGCCCAGGAAATCGAGTTCTCGCGTGAGTCCGACAGCCTCCGCAAACCAGTGCCGCGCAGTGATGGGATGGCCAGCAAGCCACTCAGCGCGTCCGAGGAAGACGGCTAGCCATACGCGGGGGTTCGGCATACCAGCCCTGAGCAGATCGTCGTGGGCGGACGAGCCGATCTTGCAAGCTTCGGAAAGCCGTCCCGCTTCGGTCAACGCGTGTACACGCAAGGTGCACCGTACGCTTGGATCCGAGGCGAGCGGGCGCATCTCTGGAGGGCTATCAAGGCTCACCGCGTGAACACGCTCAACCCAGGCAAGGGCTTCAAGCGTGCGGCCGGTCATCGCCAGGCCTGTCACCTTGAGGGAGGCTCCGAACAGCCACCCTTCTTGACTTGGTGACCGACTCGGATCGCCTTCCAATTCTTCCAGCATCGCCAGCGCCTCAACGGGCCGATTCGAGCACACCAGGGCACATGCCTCATTATAATCCAGGATAGCGTGTCCACGAGCGGTCGCGATCCGCTCGCGGGCTGCATCATTGATCATCAACGCTCTTGACACCGAGGCACCACCCCACAAAAGATTAGTGACCCGAAAAGTTGCCACGGAGACGTGTTGGGATTCGCTAATCGCCTTCGCCTCCGCCTCGACAAGGACGGCCTCTGCTAATTCCCACTTTCCCTTCAGGAAATATGCCCCAGCGAGCACAATTAACGTGTCAGCAGTATGATCGGCGGGGAACAATGCCTCCATCAGTCTGATCACATGGCCGTAGTCATGCACCTGGGCTGCCCGTCGCGCGGCCTCTCTCAAGAGCTCCGGATCCGACGTACCTGTGGCGGCCAGTTGCCAGCTCGTCAAGGTCAGCGCGTCCTCGCGCCTGCGAGCGCCCATGGCCCGGATGCGTTCTACTTGGCGCAATAGAACCGTCCTGCGTACGAGGATCGGCAAGCGCTCCCGCAAGACGTCACCGTATATAGGATGACTTAGCGCCGCGGTCTCCCGACGACCGTCCCGAATGATCTTGATCAACCCATGATCAGCCAGTTGCGTGAGGGTCGTCTGCGAGGTTACTTCGCGGAGATTCGCTAGTTCCAATGGTCCGCACACAGCAAGCATCTCGAGAGGGCGGCGGCTTTCCGGCTCGGCACGGGATAGGCGCAGGGCTACGACCTCTAGGAGGTGCGGTGTGCCGGGGAGCTGTCCTTCGGCCAGCTCCCAGATGCCGCGATCTAGTGTGAGCTTGTTTGCTCGCAACGCGCCTATCACCAGTTCGCGTAGATACAGCACGTTGCCCTCACTGGCGTCATACAACGCACTCACGCAATACTTGCTGAGATGATGGCCAAGAACGGTCTGGAGGACAGACCTGACCTCGGTCACATCGAATGGGGAGAGATCTGTACGCACCATGCCGTCAGCACGAAGCATGGCCTGGACCGGCGGAGCGACGGATTCATCATCCCGTGCGCTGGCGAGCAGATAGATCGCTCCGGTTGCCAGCAGGCCCTTCAAGAGGATTGCGGAAGTTGCATCCAGAAGGTGCGCGTCGTCGATCATCAGCACGTAGCGAGCGTCGCCGGGCTGTGGCCTAGCAGGAACGGTGGCACCGAAGGCGGCAGCCGGGTCCGACATGTTCACATCAGCTGATATCAGGTGGGCAATCGCGCCTAAGGGCACTGTGGAGGCCGCCCGGCTGGCTACAGCCCGCCTGACCTGATGTCCCTCCTCGGCTGCCACGGACAGGAACTCCTCAGCCAAGCGTGACTTGCCAACCCCGGTCGGTCCGCTCAGAACCATGCCCCGCGAAGCCGGGTCAGCCAGCGTACGGATGAAGGCTGCCGTCTCGGTTTCTCGGCCGATCAGGGGCCATGGCTTGACTACATTCCACTCCTTGCCAACTGAGGGCCGGGCTTGGGCACCCTGACGCTCGTCATGCTGGTCACTGGAGGCAGCCGCCACGACGCCACCTCCCACCCCCCGCCACTCGAAGACAGATATCGTCGGCCGGCTCTCCATGGCCATGCGCGGCTCCCTTCCTTGAGCTGCGGCGCCTGTCAGGGGCTCTCGCACAGGCGAGCCTCCCTCCCGGGCGTGGTGCTGTCACCCCAAGTACGAGATAGACAAGCGTTCGGTTCATTGCCAGAAGGTTCTGTGGCTCAGGCCATCTCGAGCGGAGCGTGCACGCACTTCGCACCGCCGGAACGCGGCTCGGCCACGGAGGACACCGTGCGTCATGGCACGAGCGCGTTCTGCGACGACCCGCCGGGGAGCCAATTCCACGATCACAGTAAGTCTGTCGGCGAGCGAATCTTGAGATCAATGAGTATCGCCTGGTCAGGATGCGGACACTGGACGCCCGTTTGCCGCGTCCGGCCAATCCCCGGCTGCGCCGCACGCAGTCCGGCTACCGCCCTGACAGAAATCGCAAGCTATCGGCGGGCCATGGCATGGCCGGTCTCCCGACAGACCGGCGCCCCATCTTGCGTCCGCCCGCCGGTCGGCTATCTCTACACGTCCTCTGCAGACAGGAACCGCTGCGAGATGGTCCGCTCGCCGACCGGATCCAACCCGGCCACGAACCCGACGAGCTCCCCGCGGCGATAGAGGTTTAGCCGCGCTTCGAGCGGTTGCTCGTCGTGCGGCCTGCGCCGACCTGGCGGCGAGCAGCGGCCACCATCCACCCCTGCGCGAGCAGACTCATGAACTGTACACGCTTAGCTGACTGCGGCCGGCGACCACGCCCCTCGGCAACACGACGAGTAAACGACACAACCTCCAGCCTCTGAGGCTACGACCGAAATCGCCCAGCTGCACAACCGTGCCACGCGAGATGGACCGCCCGCAGTGCAGTTCTAACACATCGACTCAATGGTCGTGCGGGTAGAGCGTTGTCTGGGACGCAGGATCCCGGTGGTTTTGATCCACGGGGTAAAGGTGTTCGCACTGGCGGTGTGTTGTCGCGCACGCCAGATGCCACCCGTCGTACCGACTCCGAGAACTTCCACGCTGCCGTAGCTGTTGGTCTCGGCCGCGAGATGGGAGAGAGCGTCTTCTGTGGGAGTGGCGACCAAGACGCGAACTCGCCAGTGTCGGTCTGGGTGCGGTGGAACACTCGCCCACTTGCGTTGGTTCCCAGCAGTGCTGGCAGTTCGACCGCAGATGGAACGCAGCGGAACGCACGGTCGATGAGTGACCTCGTACTCATCCTCTTCAACAAGTCAGGAGTCATCCGTGGATGCACAGAGCCCGCAGCATCAGGCACAGGCGACAGGTCCGACCCGCCGACATGTTCTCTCCGGCCTGGTGGCCAGCGCAGTCGTGGGTTTCAGCACCTTTTCCCAGACGTGGGTGACTGCCGCCCAGGCAGCGACGAGTGCGACTCCGATCGACCCTCTGCCCCCACTCGATGGAACGGTTTCCTTCGACAACGAATCCAAGCTGCTTGACTCGCGTGATGAAGGGAATATTGTCACGCGTTTGCCGTTCGCGGTCTTGCGTCCGGGCTCAGCCAGTGATGTCGCTGCCATGATTCGATACTGCCGGCGCCACCACCTCAAGGTCGCGGCCCGTGGGCAGGCGCACACGACCTTCGGCCAAGGACTGACAACTGGTCTACTAATCGAGAATCGCTCACTGCAGCAGATCCATTCGATTAGGCCCGACGTCGCTGATGTGGATGCCGGCGTGCTCTGGACCGAGTTGATGGAGGCTGCTGTCGCACAAAACCTTACACCACCTCTCTTCACCGACTATACGGATCTGTCGATCGCCGGGACGCTGACAGTTGGCGGCGTGTCGTCACACAACAACCAGGGGTTGCAGATCGACCATGTTCAGGAACTTGAGGTGGTCACTGGTACGGGTGCCATCATGAGCTGCTCCATGACCAACAACCGCGACCTGTTCGAGGCCGCTCTCGGAGGACTGGGGCAGTTCGGCATCATCACCCGGGCCAAGATCAGTTTGGTACCGGCCAAACCACTGGTTCGCGTCTACCTGCTGCACTACACCGATAATGCAGTATTCTTCCGCGACCTCCGGGCACTGCTCGATCGCGGCGAGATGGACGGGGTAATCAATCGTTGGATCCCGAACCCGGACGGAACGCTGGGCCTTACCTACGAGTTGGTGGCAAATATCGCCTATGATCCGGCACAGCCACCAGATGACGAGCGTCTGTTGCGTGGTCTGAGCCAGCCTCCCACGGCTGTCGGCAAGGCCGACCTTCCATATCCTGTCTTTATCACACAAGTGAACTCGCTCGTTGACTTCTTCAAGCAAGCATTGAACTGGGACAGCCTGGTCAAGCCGTGGCTTGACGTGTGGCTCAGCGACACGGCCGTCGAGCAGTATGTCGCCGACCTGGTCGCATCCCTTGGACCCGACGACATCGGCGCCGGTGGCTTCTTCGTTCTTGCCGCCCAGCGACGCTCCAAGGTCACCCGCCCCTTCTTCCGCGTGCCCGCGCCGGACGGGAGCGACTGGATCTACCTTGTCGACCTTCTCACAGCCTTCCCAGGACCCAATCCCGAACTCACCGACAAGATGCTGAAGCGCAATCGGAGACTCTTCGACGCCGCCCACAAGACGGGCGGTACACGGTACCCGATCGGCGCAATCGAATTCAGCCAAACGGACTGGGCCGCCCAATACGGCGACAGTTGGCCGGAATTCGTGAGTCGAAAACACCAATTCGACCCGGACAATATCCTCACGCCAGGCGTCGGAATCTTCTGAGCAACAATCCGGATCTCAAGGAGCAGTGACCAACCCGCACTACTCACCCCACGAGCGGGTGAGTAGTGCCTTGTGGGTAATGCGACGCGCGGCAGTGGCAGGGTGCTCGATCTTCAGTGCGGATAGTGATCCCGGGCCTGGATACTTAAGATCGCCAGTAGGCCAAGTTACGATATCTGCAACAGAAGCGTCGTCCCGCGCACGGAGGTATGTCGGCTGGCGCGGCCCGGCGCGACTGGGCATCAAGTACAGCCATAGGCAGACCGGCGTGATTGGCTGAAATCATCGATGTGGCCGGTGGGGATGAGCGCGACGCGATTGGCAAGCGGTCGGCTCGCATGAAGATATGCGACGCTCTGCTGCGCCTCGCTCGCCAAGGGACAGGGCTACGGCTAACGTGGCCATCAGTGATGGTTTCGCTGCTCGACGCGGTTTCGAGTCAATGGCTCGCATCGCGCATCTGTTGACGACACGCCACTCGGCACCTCGATCGCCTCTCGGGCCGCCTCTTCATCTGGACTCGAGAGCAAAGTAACGACGAGTGGCCACGGCAGCCGGCTGAGCCGTGGATTTTCCAGCGGTGGGTTCCGACCTGATCGCTGCAGAAGCAACCGTCGGTCCATGAACGCGAATCGACCGTCAGGGGGCGCTGTGAACCGCGCCGCATTGATATCCTCCGCCAACAGTTGCCTCGAGCCACGAGTGTTGAGCAGGTGAGTACTTTGCACGAGGGGGCGCCGGTGTACTCCTGGGTCCGGAGGGGCAAACTATCGATTGCTTACGGGACCAGGTCATGTTCCCGGCGGGAAAACGATCGGCTGGAGACTGTCGGGTTTCCTAATCCGTGGTGCCACTACGCCGTACGATGTGACCTGATCGGCGACGCAGCGCGGTCCGGCGCCTCGGTCGGCGTCGCCGGGCAGCTCGCTCTCCTGTCTGAGGGCGCCGCGCCCGTTCTAGTGAACAATCCGATGGATGCCGTCGCGATCGAGCAGGTCAGCAGGCTTACGGTGGGCAGATAGGCCCGGATCCGCTCGTGCGAATCTCTGTTGTCCAGCTGGACAGGCCAGAATCCTCGGCCGGTACACCGCCACCGAACTCAGCGATCGTGGTCCCGGCAGACGGCCAGGCCGGGCCATGCGGAGCCGTGAGGGGTGGGCCTAACGCAAGATGAGTACTGCGTGCTCAAGCTTCAGCGAGAGGGTCGAGGCAAAGTGTAGCCAGGCAGAACTTGGCCAGCGGCTCCTCCACTGGTGGCGTTTTCCAAGTGCACATCACATCGCGGGCGGACAGGGCCGCCTGCGACGACACCAGAGATTGGATGCCCGCCCGCCAATCACATAGCTCCTGCTGCTCCCAGGCAGGCCAGGCCCCGCTCGGCAGAAGCTGCTGCAATCTGCCTGCGGGTCATGGCGGGGCCGGTACCCCCACTTAACGCCGGCCCCGCCACCTCAGCTAGCCCTCTCAGTTGCCTTCGCTCCTGGTTCCGCGAGCTTGGGACGACAAGTTGCCAGTCGAGCGCATCGGGTTTTTGGGCAATGGCCCCTCCCTCGTGGCAGCTGTAGCCGGCAAGAACGCAACCAGGTGCCCTTCTGATCGCCGAGCACCTTGGGTTTCCGGCGCAGTCGTGGCGGCGGCGCGGTCGTCGCTGCAGGTTGTTGTCGACTCTGCGGACGGAGAGATGCAACACCCTGACGACGCATGCGCTGGCTGCGCCGGCGGGGCTTCGCTAGGAATCCTGTGCTTAATCGTCTGTCCGGAGCAGAGGCTTGATGGCGGCAGACGAGATGCCGCAGGGGTGGACACGCCGGCGCTGGGGCGTGATGTTGTGACGGTGAACAGTGTGCACGGCGTGTCAGGTTGCCTGGCGGCCGCCGACTGATGTGGCCCGGGATCCAACTCGGTCCCCACGTAATATCCGAGCGCGGTCTCACGGGGGCATTGCGTAGCTGCGGACGCTTCCTGTGAGTGCCGTGTAAAGCACGAGTTCCTGGAACGTTCTGGAACGTCTACTTGTGGACTCTGGTATCGCTCCCGCGTGCCAGGGTCGGCGGCGGTCCGGATCGATCGTTGCGCCCAGCGGGTGCCGCGACACCCTGATGGTGCGATCGATCGGGACTTGGTTAGCAACGCCTCCTTCAGGCGGCGTTGCCCAGATGTGCCCGCGTCGAGTCTGGACGACCGGGCACATCGCCGACCCCACAGAGGCGGCGAAGTGTCTCCGTATCGAGCGAACGGAGTACCTGGGAATTCCGAGCGGTCGACGCTTAGCCGGTCCGATTCGAGGAGCAGTTCGGGTGGCGCCTCCCATGAAGGCGAGTACGCGCGGCCGCCCGAAGGCCCCGTGGAGGACTAAGGCGAGGTTCGAGCCGACGCACATCTTGCGCGAGCGTCTTCCTACACCATTGTCAAGTCTCGCTAGTGTCGCGTGTAGTTAGTTGATTTACGGTTGGTGTGCGTCAGGATGGGGTATGGCGAATCGACCTGCTGCTGCGCTGGTTCTTCGTGAGGGTGATCGGGAGCGGTTGTTGCGGATGGCTCGGTCGTCGTCGGGCCGGGCGGGTCTGGCGCAGCGGGCGCGGATCGTGCTGCTGGCGGCCGACGGTGAGGCGAATACGGCGATCGCGGAGCGGGTGGGGGTTTCGCGGCCGACGGTGATCGGCTGGCGGGAGCGGTACGCCGAGCGGGGGCTGGGCGGGTTGGATGATGCGCCGCGTTCGGGGCGGCCGCGGGTGGTCGACCATCGCAAGATCGTGGCGGAGACGCTGAAGCCGCCACCGAAGCGGCTGGGGGTGACGCACTGGTCGAGCCGGCTGATGGCCGCTCGTCTGGGAGTGAGTAATGGCACGGTGGCCAAGGCCTGGCGCGATTACGGGGTGCAGCCGTGGCGGGTGGAGACGTTCAAGTTCTCTACCGATCCCGAACTGGTCGCCAAGGTCACCGATGTGGTCGGGTTGTATCTGGCGCCGCCGGAGAACGCGATCGTTTTGTGTGTGGACGAGAAGTCGCAGGTCCAGGCGTTGGACCGGACCCAGCCGACGCTGCCGATGCAACCCGGGCTGGCCGAGCGGCGCACCCATGACTACGTCCGGCACGGCACCACCACGCTCTTTGCGGCCCTGGAGATCGCCACCGGCACGGTGACCGCAGCGGTCAAGCCCCGGCACCGCCACCAGGAGTTCCTGGCCTTCCTCAAGCAGGTCGCCAAGGCCTACCCCGACCACGGGGACGGCACCGAACTCCACCTGGTGATGGACAACTACGCCGCCCACAAGCGCCCCGAGATCCGTGCCTGGCTGGCAGCCAACCCGCGTATCCAGGCGCACTTCACCCCGACGTCCGGATCGTGGCTCAACCTGGTCGAGGTCTGGTTCGGCATCATCGAACGCCAGGCCATCCGCCGCGGCACCTTCAACTCCGTACGCGACCTCAACACCAAGATCCGGGCCTTCATCGACGGCTGGAACGACCGCTGCCACCCCTTCGTCTGGACCAAGACCGCCGACCAAATCCTCAGGAAAGCCAACCGTCAGACCACTTCAAACACGGACCACTAGGTCGACGCAGTTACCCGCATTCAACACCTATGGAACGGCCTGGAACACCTGAGGTATGCCCTCGCTGTCCGCGCCGGATGGGTTCTGCTTTGCCGTCTCTTCCGGCCGACAGACATCGCAACAGTTGACGGAGTCAGTACATGAGTCACAGCCGCCGACCTCGGTTGTCAGCACCGACGGAAGAACAGGGCCACCTGAGCCGCGGGCGCCTGTTGCGGCGCGGCCCCATCGGAAGTCGCCCAGCCGGATCGCATTCGACCGGCTGCACAACAAGGTCGCGATCACCTGCGCCGCCGTCGTGTTGTTCTTTGTCCTGGTTGCGATCTTCGCTGCGGTGCTGGCCAAGATCGAAGCGCAGGATTCCAGCACCTTCAAGGTCGATCCGCTCTACCTCTGACTGTCCGTGGTTGCGATCACCGCCCTGGTGCTCGCCATGGCTCGAAGATGCGATCCGGGACGCCTTCGCCCCCCAGACCCGCCGGTAGTGCGGCGGTTGCCCCAGCGGCAGAAAAGGAGAAACCCAACAATGCAGTGGAAACGGATCACCGCAGTCGCGGCGACGGTCATGCTGGCCGCCGCGGCCTGTGGCAGCCCGTCCTCGAACAGCGGTACAACCAGTGGTGGCCAGGGCAACCTGGGCGGCGCCCAGAAGAAGGCGACCGACCCCACTGCGAAAGGCCCCGCGGCGGATGTCGATGGCGCGAAGAAGGGTGGCACCGTCACGGTGCTCTCCGACGTCACGCCGGACACCTTCGACCCGACGAACATCTACTACGTCGACGGAAACCAGATCAGCAAGCTGATGGCCCGGACGCTGACGCAGTACCGCCTGGACGGCCCCGACCACACACCAGTCCTGGTTCCGGATCTCGCCGAGGACCTGGGCACGAAGTCCGAGGACGGCTTGACCTGGACGTTCAAGCTGAAGAAGGGCATCAAGTACATGGACGGCTCGCCGGTCAAGGCGGAGGACTTCGCGTACTCGATCAAGCGCTCCTTCGCCCACGACCTGTACGACGCCGGACCGGCGTACCAGATCCAGTTCTTCAAGGACGGCGACAAGTACAAGGGCCCGTACGGCTCGAACGGCTCGAACTACTCGGGTGTCGAGACGCCGGACGAGAACACGCTGGTCATCCACCTGGCGAAGAAGTTCGACGACCTACCCTACTTCGCAGCGTTCCCGATGTTCACGCCGATTCCGCAGGCGAAAGACACCCAGAAGAACTACGAGCAGCACCCGATGACGACCGGGCCGTACAAGGTCGACTCGTACCTCCCGGGCACTGAGCTCAAACTCTCCCGGAACACGAACTGGGACCCCGCGACCGACCCGGTACGGCACCAGTACGTCGACAGCTGGGACTTCAAGTTCGCCCAGGACACCATCAAGGCCCAGCGCCAGGTCCTGGCCAGCAACGGTCCGGACGCGAACACCATGAACTACAGCAACCTGGACGTCTCGCTGCTTCCTGAGGTCAAGGACCAGTCGCAGCTGGTGAAGGGCCCCTCGCCATGCAACATCATGTACACGATGGACACGCGCAAGATCCCCCTCGAGGTCCGCAAGCTGATCGCCAAGGCGTACCCGTACGACTCGTGGCGCAAGGTCGCCGGCCTGAACCCGACGGACGACCCGCCGGCATCGACGATTCTGCCGCCGGCCGTGCCGGGGTTCGAGAAGTTCGAGCTGCCGGGCCTGAACGGAACCGGTCCGGGCGCGCAGAACGACGCGGTCGCCAAGGAGGTCAAGGACGAGCTGGCCAAGCTAGGCAAGTCGAACTTCGAACTGCAGTGGTACTACTCGATCGACGACACGATCTCGACCCATGCCAGCCAGCTCCGTCAGCAGGTGTTCGAGAAGGCTGGCTTCAAGGTCCGGCCGATCGGTGTGCCGAAGGCAAAGATCCGTACCTTCACCGGCAACCAGGACGCGCCGGTCAACATCGGTAAGAACCCGACCGGATGGTGCTCCGACTGGCCGAGCGCCTCGAGCTGGTTCCCGGTGCTGTTCAGGTCCGACGCGCTCGCCCTGGGAAACAGCGTCGGCCAACTGCAGGACAAGGCTCTGGACGCCAAGATCGACGCGATCACGGCCAAGGCCCCGAACGACCAACTGAAGGAATGGTCGAAGATCGACAAGGATATTCTGGAGAATTACCTCCCGGCCATCCCGCTGTACTACTCCGCGACGAACTCGCCGATCGGCACAAACATCGGGCATGCGATCAACGATCCGACCCAGGGAATGCCCGAGTTCACCTCGATCTATCTCAAGCAGCCCTGATCGAGGAGTAAGTAGCTCCGAAAGATGATAGCGAGGTGGCGACCGGGTCCTGTCCGGTCGCCACCGCTCAGGTCGGTGAGCAACCGCCGATGATCTTCACCTTTCCCGCCGCCTATTCAGCACGCTGATCGTTGTCCTAGCGACATTGATCGCGACCTTCGCGCTCTCCTTCATCGCGCCCGCAGACCCCGCTGGCGCGGCCTGTGGCGCTCGCAAACTGCATCCAGCAGCGCCACAACGAGATCAAGGCCAACCTGCACCTTTGACCAACCCAAGCTGCAGCAGTTCGCGGAGTACACCGTGGAGATCGGCGTCGCGAGCCGGTGCGTGGGCGGGCAGGTGGTGACGCCGGTCGGGCTGTGCCTGGCGCGTACGTCGACGGGCAAGCAGGCGTGGCCGGAGCAGCTGGGCGTGGAGGTAGTGCGGCCGATGAGTGGGATGCCGTACAAGCTGAATGTGGACAAGGCCAGGGAGTTCAAGAGCGAGGCGCTGCGGCGCGGCTGTAAGGACCGTGGCATCGCCCTGTCGTACCGGCAGCCGCGCCTGCGGCACTTCGGCGGGATCGTGGAGTGGGTGATCGGCATGATGATGCGTCTGGTCCACGATCCCGCGGTGCGCGGTGCGACGTTCTCGAACGTGGCGCAGCGCGGCGCCTACGACAGCGATCGCCGCGCAGTCTTGACGATGACCGATCTCAACGCCTGGCTGGCGCTGGCCGTGGCCTGCTATCGCGGCCAGGTGCACGACGGGCTGGGCCGGACCCCGGCCGCGATCTGGACTGAGCTCGCCCGAGCGCAACGGGCGCCGTAGACGGTGTCGAAGGACACCGCGTTCCTGGTCGACTTCTTGCCGGTGATCCACCACACCGTGTCACGCAGCGGGTTCCTGGTCGACCACATGCAGTACGACTACGACGGGCTCAAGCCCCTGGATTCGCCCACGGCGATCAGCTGGACAAGTTCCTGCTGCGCCGGGATCCGCGCGACAATCAGGCGAATCTGGACAGTGCACCCGGACAGTACGACGTACCTGCCGGTGCTGTACCGGACCGTGTCCGCGGCCGCCGATCAGTATCTGAGAGCAGCACGCCGCCGTCACGCGGCTGCACGAGCAGGGCCGGGCCGACGTCGATGAGCAGGCCCTGTTCGCGACAGTCGTGCAGATGCGCGAGATCACCGACCTCGCGGCCGCCACGACTCGCAGGCGCGCAGGGACCGCGAACGTCGAACGGCGACACCCGCCGCCGGCCCGATCGCTGTGCTGCCTCCCCCGCTGCCTTTCGCCAAGCGTCGAGGCGAACACGGGCATGCTCTTCGACGTGATCGAGCGGTGGTGACCTCCCCTTCAGCGGCTGGGGCGGCGTGTTCGGCGACCAGGCCCGTCGCCGCCGCGATGATCGACCGCGTCGTCCACCACGCCGACGTCCTCACCCTGAAGGGCGCCAGCTACCGACTACACAACCGCGGGATCGACACCCTGCCAAGCATCAGAACCCAAGACCCGGCAGACTAGAAACCGACGAACCAGTGGCTTCGTTTTCGAGCGTCGGATCGGCCTCAGATTCGAGCGTTGCCGACACGAGCTCCCGCCGGCACAACGGAACTGCAATGATCCCGTGGCCTGTGACCTACCGACGCTGTCCGGCGCGCAATGGCAGACGGCGCGCCGGACATCACGCTCATAGCCAGTTGGAGATGACTGGTGGTCACGGAAACCCCGATCCGCATGCGGATAACACCGGCCAGTGATCCAGCTGTACGACTGCCGTGACGACGGTCGCCATCCCGGCGACGAGTTGCTGGTGGCGGATAAGATCGGTCCGGTGGGTCACAGTTGGCTCGTAGACGACGATGACAATGTGTGCGGCGGCATCAGCTGCCGGTTCGATCGCTGTACGGTGCGTCGCCGAGGTCATTTGATTCTGTTGTGATTGTTCAAGGAGGGAGAACGGATGCAGATCCACGGCATCACATTCGTGGGCACCAGGACTCAGGCTCGATCTGACATGGCTGTTTTCGTCCGTGACGTCCTGGGCCTTGCGCCTGTCCAGATAGGCGGCATCGATGCGCAGGTGTTTACGATGCCGGACGGCTCGTCGTTCGCGGTCACGTCGCCGGATACGCCAGACGACACCGAGCGGACCGTCGGATTCCTCGTCACCGACATCGAGCAGGCGGCCCGGGAGTTGCGGTCGGCCGGGGTCGAGACTGACGGCGAAGTGTCCTCGAGCGCCCGGCAGCGCTACCTCCACTTTCGCGCTCCAGACGGTCACCTGTACGAGCTGGTGGAGGAAATTGGCTGAGGCCGACCCGATCACTCGATAGGCCCGAGCCGACCGGGCGGAAGCGCTCGGCGGCGACGATCGTCGAGGGTGACTCCAGGGACGATGGTGTGCCAGAAGTGCTCGTGTGCCTCGCGCCACGCCGCGACAGACCCGTCCCCTCCCTTTCCTCCCACGCGAAACTCGACATCGATGGCGCTGAGTGGCACCGCACGAACCTCGATCGTCTCGACGATGCCAACCGGTCGAACGTCGCCATCAACCCATGACGGAGCGGTTCCCTGTGAGCGGCAGGGGGTTATCGTCCCCGGCACACTCGACTAACAGGCTCGAGGTCGGGGTCTTGGTTCCGTCGGGGACGGCGCCGACCAGTGTGCCGCGGTAGGCTGGCTCGAACCGCGGCGGGTCGTCTGGACCTGGGTCATGGTCATACCGCGTCGAGTCGCGTTGAACCACGCTCGCCGACGGCAGCACCCCGCACGCCTTTGGATCGTCCTTGGTGAACAGAACCTGGCGACGAACACGAGTTCGACCTTGCGCTTGCCCAACGACGGCGGCGAGTACGGACATCCGTGCAGACGACTTCGAGAATCGACACACGTTCAGCCAGCTGCGCGGTGACACCCGGTGCCTGCCGGCACCGGGCGGGAGGGCCAGCGTCGCGAAGGTCGAGCCACTGTGTCCGTGCCGGTGTCTTTGCTGCAGTGGATCCGGTCATTGACGTGGGCGTCGGCGGGTTTCTGACTTCGAGATGGGCGAATCGTCTCGACCGCGTGCCGGTGGCGAAGGGCCTGACAGCGCAGCCCGTCGCGCCCGTCGAACACCGTCAGCTGGGCGTCGCGTGACGTCCTTCACGGCGCACGATCACCCGCATCCCCGATAGACCATCTCACCGATGGCCAGCCTGTCTGGGTGATATCGGCGGCGGCGGCGCGGTCATGCACCGATACGTCGGCTTTGATCGCCGGCATCCACACCTGTCTGAAGGAGCGCGCCGCTCGCGACCTGAACCGCGCGGGTCATCGTGAACCACCCGAGAACTCCACGTCCAAGTCCTGGCTTGAAAGTCAGCACCGGCCTTTTGTGCTCACCGCAAGGCCGCTCGCTTCCCGTGGGGGCATCCTTTGTCAATCTACACGGACACGGTGAGAACCAGAATCGTGTCGATCTGAACGACGTAGTGGCTGCCATTTGCAAGGGCTCGCGCACGTGGAGATGGCCGCGGAGACGGATTGGGTCTGCGTTTCCGCGGTAACGGCACGATGGTCCTCCATCCGTGGCGACGCACTAGGCGCGGAGAGAGCTTCTGTCGCGGTGGGTTGATGCTCTCTCCACGCACGAGAACTCAGACCCTGAGCGTCACCCCGAGAAGCAGACGCTCAAGGACGGAGCGTCCGTCCCGAGACCGCGAAAGGAGGATTATAGTTGAAATCTCCAGCTTGCTTCTGGACTGCCTCCTTGATATTGCCATTGATATCAACGCCAAGAACGGCGATGCTACCGTTGTCCATTGCCTCAGCAGCGATGTGTTGCGTATTTAGATCCGAGGAATTGAAAACGAAAGCCCAACCAACGGTCCAAGACGCGACTCCTGGTGTAGTTTGCAACGTATGGAGGACGCCACCTGGCGTGGTCGCAATTACGTCGAGTCGACCGCTTCCGTCACGTGCTACCGCGATCTCACTAGCGAGTAGCTGACTCGACGACTGCTGGTCAGTGGGGGGCAGGGTTTCAAAAGGGACGAGGGAGAACCAGGCAGCAGAGTTCGGGGTCGCCTGCTGGCTGCGCCAGATCCGTCCGTGAGTGTCCAGAGCGAACAGGTTTACGATGCCGTCACTATCCGCTTCGGCTGCGACCACCGTAAAGGCAGGCAGATTCGTACCGCCAAGGCCGGTGAACGGCTGCCACGCTGTGAACGTCGTGCCGTTTGGACCACCAGTCTGACTGGCGTGCAACACCTGACCGGCCTTGTTCACACCAACCAACTGCACCAAGCCATCCTGCTCACGCGCTGCAGCACAGGACTGCAAAGACCCGTTGATCTGCGCCTGACTGGTGAAGCCCGAACTCCCGATAACTGTCTGCCGGCGCTGGAAGATCTCGTTCGCGTCCATCGTCAAAGCGAGCATCAGCACTCGTTTGTCCGCAAGATTGTCCCCACACGCGGACAGGAAACCAGCGTTTGCGGACGGAGCCCAGTCGCTCCAGGTCACACCATTCGGGACGGTCTGGGTGGTCGTCCACAGCTTGCCGTCCATACCTGTCCCGAACGCCTGCAACTCCCCCGTACTGCGCTTCGCAAGGGCAATTGACGAACCCTCCGTCGTCGGCGGAATATAGAGCAACTTGCCTGGGACATTTCTCGGCGAGCCGATAGTCGACCCCAAAGTAGCGTTCGCATCAAGCCGTTCGGCAACCCGTGCGGCGAGCTGCGAAGGAGGCACGGCCGCGAACTCGCCAGTCCCCAACAATAGCGCTACTGCGCCGGCCACATATCCGGCCGCATATGCGGTGCCGGTGTAGGAAGTCTGATCTGGGATCGCGGATGTGGATCCGAGTTCCAGCCCAGGCGCCCATATATTCACACATTGCCCAAAGTTAGATGTTGATAAGGCATCATATAGACGGCCGATTGCTCCGACAACAATCGTTCCGGGTGCCCAGTTCGGATTGTTACAGGCGTTGATTCCTTGGTCGCCGGCGCCGCTGACAACAGGGATTCCTGCCGCGATTGCCGCACCCTCCGCATTGATGATGTCTTGCAGTTCATCCGCCGGGCAAGGAGCTGGTTGGTGCGACCCGTCGAAGCACTGCCTGTTGAGGCTGAAGTCGATAACCGCTGGCTTGACTGCATTTTGAATGATCCACTGGAAGGCATAGGCAATGTCGCCAGCCTCGGCTACATTCGAGCAATCAAAAGCACGTACCGATACAAGGGTGGCCGCCTTTGCTACACCGAATTTCTCGCCGCCGATCAGGCCGGCCACGGGCGTACCGTGGTTGGCGGTTTCGCAGTCACGAGAATCCGGCCTGGACGGCGTTTCTGTCGAGACCTCGTTCGGACCAAGGATGACGCGGCCAGTGAAATCGGGGTCGTCGTCGATTCCAGAGTCGATGACGTAGACGTGAGTTCCTGCCCCCGGCGACGCGACGTGTTCGTAAAGACGGTTCAACGCCGACGAGCGCTGATCAAGCCGATCCAATCCCCAGTGCACATCGTTCGGCAGGTCCGGCATTGGCTGCTCGACGCCCGGTGGCAGGGCACCGCTCGACTGCACGTTCTGCATTACAGGCGCCGAATAGGAGGCCACGCTGAATACCGGCAGGAGCTGAAGACTTAGCGAAAACACTATCAATGCGGAGGCGCGCCAACTGCTTCGTCCAGGCAAAGTCGATCACTCTCCTCTTGTGGGGGAATTGCACTGCTCGCCTCCCACGAGTTGGAGCTGAGCACAGCTTAGTGAACACTGATCTCTGCGGGTCTGATTGAGTAAAGGCTGCTCATAATCTAGGCCAGGAGTCGTTGCCGCCAAGGCTGGTCCATAGGCGCCGACGATCACTCGAATTGCACAGCCGAGCGTGCGGAGTGCCTGGCGTGGGGCTCGCTGCTGAGGCGGTGAGAGCTGGCCACTTTGAAGGCGCCGCCAGAGCGGCTGGAGGTGGACACACTCGTCGTCGCGGCTGCTGGCCGACGAGCTGGGCGGCATCAGTCATGTGTGGGTGGCCGCGATCTGGAAAGGTGGGGCCTGCAGCCGTGGCGGACCGAGTCGTTCAAGTTCTCGACCGATCCCGAACTGGAGGCCAAGGTCCGCGACGTGGTCGGGTTGTATCTGAATCCGCCGGAGAGCGCGGATCGTGTCGTCGGTCGATGAGAGGCGCAGATCCGGGCCCTGGACGGGACCGCGCCGATCCTGCCCCGCCCTGACACTCTGAGAAACGCAGCCACGACTACCGCCGACACGGCACCACCCACTGCTGTTTGCCGCACTCGAAGTCGCCACCGGCAAGGTTGTCGACGCGCGCATGCGCCGACACCGCCACCAGGAGTTTCTTCGAACAGGTCGCCAAGGCCTACCGCGCAAGAAAGCTGCACATCGTCTGCGACAACCACGCCAGCCACAAACACCCGAACGTCAAAGCCCGCTGGCGACGAACCTGGATCCAGTTGCACTCCACCCCGACCAAGCAGCTCCTGGCTGAACATGGTCGAGATCTTCTTCTCGATCATCACCCGCCAATCCATCGGCCATGGCACCTTCACCTCGGTCCGCGACCTGATCGACGCAATCCGGGCCTTTCATCAACGGTTGGAACGACCGCTCGAACCCCTCGTCTGGACCAAGACCGCCGACCAGCTACTAGGAGACGCACGACCCGGTCAAAGAACATCTTTTACGCGACGCTGGATGTTGCAGACTTGCCATAGCCTGTGGGAGTATTATCGACCAGCTTGAGATTCGGATCAGTTAGCGAACGACTTTTGTCAACCCTGACCGTTGACATGACGAGGCGCCATATCGCCAGTGAAGTCGTAGAATGGCTATTTCCCGGCAACCAACTGCCAGATGCCATCAGGCCGCGGCAACACCGAGAATGAAGTTTGTGGCAATGACTCGTCTACGGCCTAAGTACGTGGCACAGTCACCGGAGTCTAGGCAGTCGTGCAGCTACCGTCGCAGGTTGTTTCCGATTGCGTGTCTGTGACATGTCCATAGCGTGTCCGACCGTTTGTGTCGGTCAAGGCATAGCCGATCGTGGAGTCGAAAAAGTGACCACACCGCTACTGTGGACCGAGCCCTTCATTTCGTTTGTCTGCGCTGTCGCGATGCCGACAACGCAGCTGACCGCCGGCATTGCGACCAGCGCAATGATTGCGCCGGCAAGGTGCATCCGCTGCATGTCACCGCGCTGTCTGGCCCGACGGTTAGCACTCGAGCCCGGCACCATAGTCGCACAGACTGTGCATGGCAGAGGTCTGCTACTCGAGCTCCGAACAGCAGGCAGCCGCCAGCATGCCTTGTCAGTCTGAGAAGGTCTTGAACTACAACTGACCAGGTCGCTAGCTGACCTGTGCTTCAGAACGGTTTCAGGCTCGGTTCAGGGCGATGCGTAGTGTCAGTTAAATAAGCGTGTGTGTCGGGTGCGGCACCGCCGCGGCTGGGTGCTGGTCCCGACCTCCCGGGGACCAGCACTCCAGTGTGAGTGACTGGTTGGATCGGGCGCTCGAGTATCCACGTTGAGTCCCTCCCTTCAGTCACGGTCCATTCCCACGCTGAAGCGACAATCAGCCTCAGCGTCATCGAAGCTGACCAAGCATCCTGCATCAGGGCCGGATCGGCAGGCAGTCAACCGCCGCCTGAAAGTGATCGAAGGCAGGTGCCTCCGAGCCATCTTCATGTCAGCGGGAGCGAGGCGGCCAGGACTCCGTCACCATGAGTTGTAGGCCGATTGACGTCGAGTTGCGCGCGGCGTAGATGGCGCAGGTGGTGTGGGCCGAGAATGCACGGGCACTCGCGGCAATCTGGTTCGAGCGAGCCAACGTGCGGTGGATGCAGGAATCCATCACGCTGTGTCTCGCGGACGATGGTGTACAGATCAGTGCGCTTGCCCGAAGTGAGGACAACCTGCTCGTCTTCGATTCCGGGTCGGTACCCAGACCTTCGTTCAACATCGTCAGTTGCCGGCAGGACAGCGTGGACCACGCTGGCGCCTACCTGTGGTCACACTTCAACGCGAGGCGACTGAGGAGCTTCTTGCCGCCCTGACCCAGCTCACGTAGCTGTGCCGCGTTCGCTTCCGGGAGACGCCTCGTTCCGGCGTGAATTTCCTGGATTCGAGCGAGACGGCGAGGCTGGCCGATATCGATGGTCCGGGCGTGATCCGGCACATCTGGATGACCGTGCCGGACAAGACGTCCGCGGGGCCCTGGGTACTGCGCGACCTCGTCCTGCGGATGTGGTGGGACGACGACGAGCGGCCGGCCGTCGAAGTACCGCTCGGCGACTTCTTCTGCAACGGATTCGGCCAGCGGGCGCTCGTCACCTCGGAGCCGATCGTGGTCGCGCCGACCGGCGGGCTGAACTGCTACTTCCCCATGCCGTTCCGGCGGCACGCGCGGATCGAGCTGACCAACGAGCACCCCGGCCCGGTCGGCGGGATCTACTACCAACTCGACTACACGGTCGACGACGAGGTGGCCGACGACACCGCGCTGTTCCACGCGCACTGGCGACGCAGCAACGCCTCCACAGCCTTGGGTGAGGACCATGTGATCCTCGACGGGATCGTTGGCAGCGGCAACTATGTCGGGACCTACATCGGGCTGACCGCGCTGGAGCGGTTCTGGTGGGGCGAGGGCGAGGTCAAGTTCTACCTCGACGACGACGAGGAATACCCGACACAGTGCAGCACCGGACTCGAGGACTACGCCGGTGGCGCGTGGGCCTTCCAGGATGCGTTGCGCGCCAACCCGTCACCGGCGCCGTTGACCTTCAGCGCGCCGTACTGCGGGTATCCGTTCTACTCGGCGGAGGACCGCACCGGGCATTCGCGGTCACCCAGGTCCTCAACGGCCCCGTCACCGGAATGGCGGACATAGACCCGGCCTGAGCGGGTCGCGAGTAGTCGTTCGACGATGTCGACCGCTCGTTCCACGCCAGCGCAGAACGACCGGGGCGACGCGAGCAGGATGATTCTTGTCATCATTGGACTCCCGATCTTGCTACCAATTGCAGAATCCGTTCCGCGGCTGCGCAGACGTCGGCGCCGACGCATTTCGGACGCAGGTACGACCCGGATGGCATGCTGCAGTCGGCAGTCAGGTGTAGTTGCTGCCGGAAACCCATGTTGCTGTGAGGCATGAATGCGCCCCGGGTGCGTTCACCGTGCGTAGCAGACGATCAGGAGCGGTCAAGCCCGAGGGCGAGGGACAGTCGATCGGTAGGTAGTTGCCGATGCCAACAATCAAGTCCGGCCGAGGCGTATCGTCTCGAGTGGCAGAGTCGATCCGCGAGCCGAGACTGGGGCACTGCGACGGGCCTGGCGTTGCGGGGATCAACGCGTCAGCTGAGATCGCTGGAGTCGAGGCACGAGGACGGCCACGGCCGCTCAAGCCGGCGCTGTTTTTCACCTCTCTTGCCTTGGTCGTCGGCTTCAATCTGAGCCCGCTGCGACTGCCGGGATCTGAGGTGCTCGTCGCCAAGCAACTCAGGGAATCTGGCCAAGTAGCGCAGATCAACCATCCAGCGGATCCTCCCCCCAACGGACTAGCGCAGAACTCCTGGACCGGAAAGCCTCAAGGTCCGTCCCTGCGCTCGGCCGGACCGAACGTCCCATAGCTGGTGAAATCGGCCGGCGAAGGCCCGGCCGCGGCGCAGTCTGTGCAGCCGCGAGCCGCTCGCAAGGACGGACCCCGGGTGGTTGAGCAGCAGAACTTCAGCCGACGAGGTCACGCGAAACACAGCTCAACACCGTGCTGGCGAAGTGGCGATGTCCTACGCACCGCGCAAATCCGCAAGCCGTACCTCTGGGGCGGGACGGGGCCAGACACTTACGATTAGTCCCTCCTTACCCAGCGGGCCTACGCGTACGATCGCATTCGCTCCTGAGGACATCTGCTGAACAGGCGCGTGTGGGTGCGAGCGTGGGACTTGATGAGCTCGTACCGGGCGACCTGCTGTTCGATGCCAATGGCATCCATGATCTGGCGGAGTGCTTCTGCAGTCTGCTGACGGTTGGCCTTCTTGAGGATCTCGTCGGCGGTCCCTGGTCCAGACGAAGAGGTGGCAGCGGTCGTTCCAGCCGTCGATGAAGGCGCGGATCGTGGCCTCGAGGACCTTGACCGAGCCGAACGTGCCGCGGCGGGCCGGCCAGGCGGAGAGCCCGCAATCGATTGCGCGCGGCATAGCCGTCCATCACCAGGCGCAGTTGCGCATCCGGGTAGGCCTACGCGACCTGCCCGAGGAAGACCAGGAACTCCTGGTGCCAAACGCCGCGGCCTGACCGCGGCAGTTCACCTTCGCGGTGGCAACCTCCAACGCCGCGAACAGAGTCGTGGTGCCGTGCCGCACGTAGCCAAACGAGCGCGGCGCGGAAAGCCGGGCCGCATCGCCACCATCTTCGGCATCCGATCCAAGCCTCAACCCACGACTCCCCATCGACACACAGCACGATCGCGTTCTCCAGCGCCGCCAAATACAACCCCCACCACACCCCCGGACCGACTCCCGGGCGGTGGAAACTTGAACGTCTCCGCCCACCACGACCGCACCCCGAGCCACGCCACGCCCGGGCCACCATCGCATTGCCAACTCCCAGCCTCGCGGCCAGCAACCTGCTCGACCAATACGACACCCCCAGCCGCTTCGGCGACGCCGCCTTCAACGTCGCCACCACCACTCGACCGTCCGCCAGACCCGCCCGACCCGAACGCGGCTCGTCCTCCAGCCCCGCCAGCCCACCCTCCTCGAACCGGCCACCCCAACCGCCACCACCCCGCCCGGACCTGATCGGCCGCGACTTCGCCGTCGACCCCGACGAGCCGGCCGCGCTGGATACCCGCTGGTGTGGCGACATCACCTACATCCACACCTGGGAGGGCTGGCTCTACCTGGCCACCGTGATCGACCTCGCCTCCCGCCGCGTGGTCGGCTGGGCCACGGCTGACCACCTGCGCACCGACCTGGTCGCCGAGGCCCTCACCGACGCGGTGAACCGGCGCCGGCCAGCGGCAGGCCTGGTGTTCCACAGCGATAGGGGCTGCCAGTTGACCTCCACCCAGTACGCCAACCTGGCAAGGGATCTGGGCGTGACCTTGTCGGTCGGGCGCAAGGACCAGTGCTGGGACAACGCGTCGCCGAGTCCTTCCTTCTTCGCCACCGTCAAGACCGAGCTGATCCACCGCCGCACCTGGCCCATCCGCAAGGCCGCCACCAGCGCGACCTTCGACTACATCGAAGGCTGGTGCAACACCCGCCGACGCCACTCCACCCTCGGCTACCTCAGCTCCACACGGTACGAATCCACCATCACCGTCACCGCCGAGCGGGATAGCCTAGCCACCTCACATCGGCCCAGTCCGTCGAAACGGGTCAAACCCCAAACACACCCAGAAACCAATGACACACTCCACTAGGTCGGCACGGGCATCTTCACGAACTATCACGGCCTGCTGCTCCGCTTGACGCGCGCCACCGAGGTCGGCAGACCGAGCCCTCAGCCTGCGCTTTCGACCCCAAGCGTCAAGACATCCACCAATATTTCAGCCACCGACCAAGGCATTGACAGCGCCAAGAAGATCATCGGCCGCAAACGCAGCCTCGTCCTCGGCATCCGACTCGGTCTCCGGTACCACCTTGATCGACCACATCGCAGCGGCCCAGCCTGGCATCCGCAAGACCTGGGTGAACGGCGGATACCGCCAGCACCTCATCGACCAGGCCGCCAGCTTGTGCCTGTCACAATGGGTCGAACAGTGCCGTTGCGACTGGATGAGAAGACATCAACCACTCCCCCGGGACGGTACGCCGGGGCGAGGGCATGTCGTGCTCGGCGGTCATGACTGCAGGGCGTGGGCGATCCATGTGATCATGACCGGCATGATCTGGTCGAGCTTGTTAAGAGCGCAGTGGGTGCCGCCGGGAACGAGCTCGACCTGCGTGTTCGGCCGGTTGCTAAAAACCGTCGTGTCCGCGGTCGGGACGTGCACGTCTGCGTCGCCGTTGATCACCAGCATCGGGCAGTTGTCCTGCGTGGCCAGCAGTTCGTCGAGGGCGAACGGCCCGGTGGCGGCGATGAGGGTGTCCTGGTCCGGCTTGGTGGTGAAGCCGGCCGCGTTGCCGAAAATGTCGGCCATTCCGAATAGCAGGTTCTTGGCGTGTTCGGGCCCGAACGTAGCGCTGGTTACCGGGCCGCCCAGGACGACGGCCGCGTCAGCGTCGGCAAGTAGGCCGGTCTGGGCGGAGAAGTAGCCGCCGAAACTCAATCCGAAGTGCCCAACCTTGCCGGTGGTGAGAGTGCGGGCGAAGTCGAGCAAGCCGCCGATAATCTCCTGCGTGTCCGGAGCCAAAGAAATGTGGCTGAGTTCCCCCACTCCGGCGTGCTCGAACGCCACGACGCGTACCTTGGCGCCGAGCGCGAGCGCCTCCCACATGGGATGCAGGTCCATTTTCCAGGTGTCGATCCCGCCACTCGCGATCAGTACCGGAGTATCGGCTCCCGCATCGGCAGGGCTCAGCACGTGCACCGGCACTTCGACGATAGCCCCATGGTAGCGGGCGGTGACGACACGGCGCTCGAATCCAACTGGGAAGCCCGGCGCCGCAAGGGTGTACTGCTCAACTTGACAGGCCATGGCGGCCGCCTTGGCAGGGTCGGCCAGGCACGGGAACCGCGCCCCACCGTAGGCCAGCGACGCCCGGTAGTGTTCTCCGGAAGCGGCATACCGCTCTGCTAGCCGACTCCATTCCCACGTCCACCCGCCAGGAGCGTCAGCCCACATATCGGTGATCGCGCCGCGCAGGCGGGCTACCTCGACGGCGGGAAGGCCGAGGTTCACGAATTGCGCCGTGCGTTCCTCGAACAGATTATCGGGATTGATAGGAAACTGATAAGCCATGACGTTTCTCCCGGTGAGCCGGTGACCTACCCCATATGGGAAGGTCTCGCAGGTCCACGGTGCCCGAGCCGGCAACACACGGGAAGTGCCGGTCTGGCATCCCCGGTATGTATCTTGAGACATGGCCGTAGAACTGGCGCAGTGGCGCATGTTTGTGGCGATCGCGGACGCCGGAAGCCTCAGCAGGGCTGCGGTAGACCTTCAAGCCGACCAGCCGACGTTGAGCCGCGCACTGCGCCGCCTCGAACGCATGATCGGGTCTGAGTTGTTTCGTCGCAGCCCGCGCGGCGTGACGCTCACCGCGTTTGGGGCTGACCTGCTCGGCCAGGCACGGCACCTGGTCAGCGTGGCCGATGAGCTGGACGCCCTCGCCTTCGCCCGCGGCCATGCCGCCGCAGCCGTTCTGAGAGCAGGCACCCTGGACTTCTACCCCTTCACAACAGCCCTCGCCGAGGCCTGCGCAAGGCTGGCAGCCCGCCGACCCCCGATAGTGGTCGAACTGCTCCACATCCCCTGGCTCGCCCATCCCGCCGCGGTGACCAAAGGCGACATCGATATCGGATTCACACTCACCGTCGACCGGCATCTCCCCGTACCAGGGGTGCTGCGCAGCACCCCGCTCCGCGCGGAAAAGCAATTCTACGCACTGCTACCGGCTGGCCATCCCCTCGCCACCGTGCGCAGCATCAATCCCCGCGACTTGTCCGATGACCCGCTGCACATGCCCCGCAGAGAAGACAACCCCGCCATCTATGACCTGATCCTCAAAACGCTCGCCGATCACGGCCTCCCGGAACCGAGCCGAGCCCGGACCGTCGACAGTCTCGCCGCCGTCGTCCAGGACATCGCGGCCGGAAACGGCTGGACAATCGTCACCTCCGGCCCCGCCCAGCACCCCGCGCCCGGAACCGTCGCCCAGCCTCTGGCCGTCACTGTACGCCACCAAGTGCACCTCGAAGCGATCTGGCACAAAGTCGCCAACCAGACCGCTGTCCGGGCTCTCATCAGTCAGCTCCGACACAACAGCAATGCGCACCTGTGAGGGAGTTACCACCGGCCGCAATCTGCTGACATCGGATCACTGCGCACCGGCGTAATGTGAAACTCCGAGAGTTCGTGGTGGATCTCGTTCGCTGGCGCCTGTGATGGCGAGTAGGTGTTCGTCCAGGCCTGTCGATGTGCTCGCCTTGAAAACTTCGCGTTCGTCCACCTGCGCGTCCTCGAGCCGCTCGCATAGCGCGCTCGGTCTCAGCCCTCGTCGGCCAGTGGCGGCGCGGGTGATGCGGGGTTGGGCTCGGTCGAGCGGTGGGGCGGGTGGTGAGGCCCACCCGGCGATCGCGTCGCTCGGCCAACTGTCGTGCAGTGTGGCGGATGCGACGGCGACCAATGTTGCTGCAATGGGGACGCACCGGCTGAGGATCTGGCCTGGTCCGCTGCGGGCGGCAGGTGGCCAGAGTGACCGCGATCCGCCGCCGCGTGAACGAGTCGGCCGCGTATGACGAAGGATAGGAGATCCCGCCGGCGAGGAGATGGTCGTCGCCGGCGCGTGGCGACAACCTGCCGATGACCAGCTTGATCAGTAGGGTCTCGACGCTTCGAGAACCAGGATCCATTCACCTGCCCTGAGCAGCGGCCGGACGCCGCGGCGCAGGACCAGGCAGTGGACCGCTGCGAGCGAGCAGAACCGCGATGGTCGATGTCCAGGTTCCGCCGAGGGCCCCCAGCGCTCGCAGGGCAAGTCGAGTGGAGCCGGGGACAAGGCTGGGTGACGGGATTACCTCGTGATCGAGATTATGCGCCACGGTGCCGGTCGCGAGATCGACTGTCGTGGCGAGGAGTACCAGACCGATTGTCGACGCCCCTCTAGGCGATCCGCGGTGAGTCGCCTGCTCGGCTGGAAATCTCTTGTCCGGCCCCCCGTGCCCTGCGCCGAGGGCGAGGGGCCGTTCGATGTACGGGCGTGCCTCCACGGCCAGCGTCTGCGCGCGGATCAGCCGGGCTGTCGACGCGAGCTCGCTCCTGCGCCGACTCGCTGATCAGGCAGCATGGTCCCATGGTCACAACCGACCGATACCAGCAAGACCTCACCGGGGCCAATGTTCGCGTCCAAGTCCGCGAACATTGGCCCGCCCAAAGCGGCGACGCCAACCAATGGGATTCGAGATCTACCTGCCTGGGAACATAACCAACCCCTACACTGCGCGGCGCGGACCGCTACGGATGGATAGTGCCGGTCAAGGTGAATGCGGGCCAGGTGTTGCTGTCCGGGCCGTTTTCGATGCTCTCAAGGACGGCTCCGGTGGTGTCGGAGGCAATGAGGTCGATGTCGTCGGCGCTATTGACGCTGGCACTGATCGAGGTCAGGTTGGTCACGTTGTTCACTGAGGTCAACGCCGTATACGAGTCAGAACCCGCCGAGCTCTGTGTTGCGTGGCTGAGCTCACCACCGTCAACGATCGCGAACAGGTCCACACGTCCGTCACGATGACGGCTCGCGGCCACCATCTGAACTCCAGCCACGCCAGGGATCACCGCCGGCGCAGTCCAATCGGCTCCATCGGCCGTGACCTGCTTGATCCGCCAGACTTGACCATCAGTGTCGCTGGCGAAGACCTCGACCCTGCCGTCGGAGTTGGACTCCGCGGTGATCGACCGGGCCGGCTGACCGAACGGCAACCCAGCCCACGCACTCCAAGTAGTGGCATTCGGAGCGGTCTGGGTACGGAAGTACGCCTGCCCATCGGAGTCCGAGCCGAACATCATCAGCCGGCCATTGGCCAAACGCTTCAAACTCACGGCAGTAAGACCGAGACTATTGGGATTGTCCAGCTGCGACCAGGACGTCCAGGTGTTCTCGTTGGCCGCAGCCTGCTGACGCTGCCACAGTCCCTTGGCCGGCGAGGTGACACCGATGAGCGTGATCTTGCCGTTCGCGTTCCGCTCAGCCGCCATCGAAGCCCAACCAGCAGTCGCGGAGGTGGTCCACGGACCCCAGGACCCTGCAGCGGCCAGCGTAGTACCGGTCTGGAAACGGTCCATGAACCGGCCGTCGGGGTTGACACCGAACATGGCCAGCGCCCCGTCCACATTCGGCGTCGTTCCCAACCGCAGACCCGTCGTGAAACTCCCCGGCGGCTTCGTAAACAACAACTTGTCGGCGTCACCCAGGCCCAAACCCCCGACCACGCCCGGCGTCGCCCGCTCCAGCAACTCCGCCGTCACCTGCGCCCGCGACGCATCCGCAAACTCCGGTTCCGAAAGCAGCATCGCGAGCCCGCCAGCGACGAAGTCCGTCGCAAACTGAGCGCTGCCCCCGGTTGCCTCGGAGTCGTCGGAATCCTTGGTGTCAAACTTGATCCCTACTCCGGGTGCCCAAATCCCCACACACGAGGCGGTGTCGGGATCGTAACCCGAAATCGTGTCGTGAATATCCGTCTCGCCTACATAAAGGACACCAGGCACGAGGTTATTGTTATGCGGCCCGCTCGTCGACGTTCCCTTGCAGGGACTGGAGACATAGTAGAAGGCGTTCATGGCCACCACAACCTGGATGCCGTGATCGAGCGCGTTGACTTGGGCGTCTCGGAGCAGGTTCGCATTCTCGGGTGTACACCCGTTCTCGCCACCCTGACTCGTGCATGCAAGGCCCCGCTGAAAATCGATCACCGCCGGCCGCCTCGTCACATCGCCAACGATCCACTCGAACGCGCTCACGAGCTCGGCCACTGTGGTGGAAGAATCACAGAAAATGGCCGGCACCACGACGATGTTAACCTGCTTGGCGACACCGTTGGCGGTACCGCCGATGGCTCCCGCACTATTAGTACCTTCCCCCTGGCACTGGTTTTGATTAGGTCGGGGCAGGTTGGCCTGTGCGTTCACCACACGCGGAGCGAAGTCGTGATGTGTCTCCCTAGCAGGTGGCGCGATGAGGTATACGGTAACACCATTGCCGGCCCGGGTGCTGTCGTAGTGAAACTTCTGATCCAGCGGCAGCTTGCGCTGGTCAATCCGGTCCAGCCCCCAGTTATCAGTCGCAATAACCGGTGGCGGGGGTGCCCCGACGGCCAGCGGGCCGACCACCCCCGCCGTCCCGGAGGATCCACGAACCGGCCCAGCCGAGTTACTCGCGGCCCCTCCCGACTTGCTCGCCGTCCCAGGCACACTGACGGCCGGGGCCATGTCGACGTACTGGTCCTGCTGCACGGACTCCACATTCGGGTCCGAAGCAAGCTTCCGCGCCTCAGCCTCACTCATCGTCGCCACGAAACCATGCATCGTCTGCGTCCACACCTGACGCACCGTGCCCTTGTGCGCACTCATGAGTCCTTTCGCCCGAGCGGCAACCCCCTGTGACCGAAGACTTGCGTTATCCCTCAACTTGACGATATAGCCCTCCGGAACACCCGACGCCGCATCAGCCCCCACGAACCTGGGTCGCCCCGCAGCCGCCAAAGGCACCGACGCGGTCGCCGACGTCAAGCCACCCAACAACAGCACACCGACAGCCGCGATACCAGCCGCCGCCGAAGCACCCAACCTCAATGATCGAAACATCACTCACCAGTCCCAACTCTCAAGCCGACACCACCCGAATCGGACCGCCTCAACTGCCGGACTGGCCCACCGAGACGCATACTGCCCAACGAGGCAATTCCTCCTACCAACGCCGGGCCCCTCCACGGCACAGCCGGGCAGCGCCCCGCCGTCATTCTGTTTGACGCTCAGAGTCACGTCCTGAGTAGCCCTTGCTCATTCGGGCATCCCCACCACCCACAGTTCAACGCCGGCCAAGACAACAACGCGGACAGTACGCGCGGGAGCGGATGACCGAGATCGGCGCGGAGCTCACCGATCAGGACGGAGTGGCCGGCCTCGACCCGGCGGCGCTGCACCCGCGCGCTTCGCGGCGAACAGGCGTTGCATCCGCATCGATCATGGGACGAGATGGCTGAATACCTTGCTGACAAAAGTCGGGCGCTCGAGCGGGCGCGGCCGACTTCCTCGTGATTCGAAGCAGCGCGTCACCGGCGCAGGACACGGCCGGAGCCGGCGCGGATGCAGACCACTTGGGGTGAAAGACGTCGTCGGCATCGGGCGGGTCGCTGTCGACCACGCCGGCCGACGCGCTCCCGACCGAACTCGACACCGATCGAGGACCTGACCGCGACGGCGCCCGCGCAGCAGCCCATCACCGTCCAGTCCAGGCTGGCGGAGGCACCGCGACGACCGCTGAGCGCACGGATTGCGGCGTTAGCGGACCTTGAGTGAGATCAGCTAGTGTCCTGCTTCTGAAATTCGTTGTATAAGTCTAGGGTGGTTGTATGCCTAGGACTGGGCGGCCGAAGGCCGAGTTGGTGTTGAGTGTTGATGAGCGTTCGCAGTTGGAGCGTTGGGCGCGCAGGGCGAAGTCGTCGCAGGTGCTGGCGTTGCGGTCGCGGATCATTCTTGGCTGTGCGGAGCCGGGGTCGGTGAGCAAGGAGGTCGCGGCGGAGTTGGGGTGTTCGGAGACGACGGTCGGGAAGTGGCGGCGCCGGTTCCTGCGGGAGCGGCTGGATGGGTTGGTCGATGAGGATCGGCCGGGCCGGCCGTCGTCGGTGAGTCTGGATCAGGTTGAGGATGTGATCGTGGCGACGCTGGAGTCGAAGCCGGCCGATGCCACGCATTGGTCGCAGTCGTCGATGGCGAAGCGGACTGGGTTGTCTCGCTCGACGATCGGGCGGATCTGGCGCGATTTCGGTCTCAGGCCGCACCGGGTCGATGGGTTCAAGTTGTCCACCGATCCGTTGTTCGTGGAGCGGGTCGTCGATGTCGTCGGGCTGTATCACAATCCACCGGAGCGCGCGGTGGTGTTGTGTGTGGATGAGAAGTCGCAGATCCAGGCGCTGGATCGGTCGCAGCCGGTGCTGCCGATGATGCCGGGCATGCCAGAGCGGCGCACGCATGACTACCGGCGCAACGGGATCACCTCGCTGTTCGCGGCGTTCAATGTTGCCGACGGCACCGTGATCACCGAACTGCACCGCCAGCATCGTGCGACCGAGTTCAAGAAGTTCCTGGCCACAATCGACAAAACGGTGCCCGAGGGCTTGGACGTCTACATCGTGGCCGACAACTACGGCACCCACAAAACCCCTGCCATCAAAGCCTGGCTGGCCAAACACCCCCGCTTCCACATGCACTTCACCCCGACCGGATCGTCGTGGCTCAACCAGGTCGAACGCTGGTTCGGTCACCTCACCCAGCAGAAAATCCGCCGCGGAACCCACACGAGCGTCCAGGCTCTCGAAGCCGACATTCGCGCCTGGGTGAAGTCCTGGAACGACGACCCGAAACCGTTCGTCTGGAAGAAGACCGCCGACGAAATCCTGGACTCACTCAGTCGCTACCCTCCAACGCGTCACCGGGCAAAACGCCCAAGACCAACTTAAGCAACGAATTTCAGAAGCAGGACACTAGCTTGTTCCGCCATAGGTTGCCAGCGCAGGATGTCGTAAGCACTAGCAAGGTCATCCGCCCACGCTGAATCGTGGTCGCGCCCGAAGGCCGTCAGCAGTCGGTCGCGTATCGCTTCTCGGCACAGCCATGCAGTCGTTACCTTGCGATGAGGATCAGCGAAGCCATACCCGTTCACGAGCAGTGCAAGGTGCTGATCCGGAGCCGCGCCATGGAGAGTGTTGCAGGCAGCGAGGAACCGATCGATACCGTCGCCAGTCAAGGCGGCAGCATCGAGAGATTCGGCCGCATCAAGGACCGCCTCGATTCGCGACGGGAGCTCTGTCGGCAAGGACCGCCACAGGCGGTCGAGGTACTCCTCGACCGCCTGCTGCTCGACTGGGAGCCAGGTGCGCCATTGCTCTCGCGACAGATTCGACAGAACGATACCCGGGTCGAGCTCGTTGCATGCCACCAAACGCTCGAGCAGAAGAGGGAGCAGGCTCTTCGAATCCTCGCGGCTACCTACCGTGTTGCCTAGCCGGATGGTCAGCGAGAAGAGGTCGTGCTCATCGACCGGCCTCGAAGGCCTGCAATGCGAGCAGCCATCTAGCACCGCTCGACGCGGGTACGGCGCGAAGAAGAGCCGGTGCTGGGGCTGTGAGCCGGTCGCGCTGGAGACAGAGTCGTTGCCTGGTTGTCCTGCCGGGCCCGTCTTCTGCGCGGCGACGAGGTCGTCGAGCATGGTCATGTAGACCAGGTCGGAGAGGCGTCGTTTGAGGCAGCGCATGGCTTCCATCGAGGTCTTGCCGGTTGTCTTCTTGCGATCGAAGTAGACCCGTCCTTGGGTCGGGTTGCGGAGCTGGACGACGGCCATCACGTGCAGTGCCCGGTTGATCTGCCGGTTGCCGCCGCGGGAGAGACGGTGCCGGATGTGGTCGCCGGAGGACGCGTCGATGGGTGCGGTGCCGGTCCAGGAGGCGAAGTGACCGCGGTCGGGGAACCGGGTGATGTCGCCGACCTCGACCAGCAGCCGGGCAGCACCGGAGGGGCCGATGCCGTGCAGGTCCAGCAGGCCGGTGCCGGTGGCTTTGACCAGCTCGGTGAGTTCCTTGTCGGCGGCCTTGGTTCGGGCGTAGATCTTGTCCAGGTCGGCCACGAGCTCGGTTGCGACGCGTTTGCGGGTCTTGCCGGCCAGGTCGCGCGGACGCACCGATGCCAGCAGTTTGCGGGCCTGTGCAGCCGACAAGAACACTTTCGCCCGCCAGGGATGAGTTCCAGCAAGAGCGCGTGCAGCTGGAGACCTTGCGGGTGTGCTCCTCGCCCAGGGCGCGGCGGCGGTCGACCAGCAGCCGGAGTACCTCGAGCTGCTCATCGGCCACCACCGGACGCAGCCCCGTCATGCGGGTGCCGACCAATGCCACGGAGTGCGCGTCGGTGGCGTCGGTCTTGCAGCCCTGGCCGGTGGCGAAGACACGTGCCCGCGCGGACAGCTTCGGCGGGACGTCGACGACCTGCTCCCCGTCCGCGATCGGGCTGGCTCATCAAGAGCGTGCGTACCCGGCCGACACCCGCTGCGGGGTGGCTCAGCAGAGGCCTGATCGATCCGGAAGTCAGGTTGCCCACCGCGGTCCGTTCCACCATCACAACGCGAACGGCACCGGACTGGTGATCACGATCGGTATCGACCCCCACAATAGTTCCCTGACCGCAGTCGCAATAGACCCCGCCGGTCAAGCCGATCCCCCGATCCGGGCCGTCATGGACAAGACCACGCGCGCGGTGTTGCTCGCCTGGGCCGCCCAATGGCCCGACCGGCGGTGGGCTGTCGAGGGAGCCACCGGTCTCGGCCGCGGCATCGCCCAGCAGCTCGTGACCGCCGGCGAGGTAATCTTGGACGTCCCGGCCAAGCTGGCCGCGCGCACGGCTGCTGGGATCCAGCAGCGCACGCGAGACTGACGTCGCCGACGCATCTCGGTCGCCGCGGTCGCCTTGCACAACCGACGCCTCAACCGCGTCCAGGTCGAGGACTACACCACGATCATGCGTCTACTCACCGAGCGCCGCGACGACCTGGTCGCCGAGCACACACGCTGGATCAACCGGCTGCACGTCCTGCTCCGCGACCTGCAGCCCGGTGGCGCTGAGGTTCGCCTCGACACCACCGATGCCTCGGCGCTGCCGGCCAAGATCCGCCCCGCCACCGAGGCCGACCGCCAGCGCCACCACCCTCACGGAGATCCAAGGCATCGGGTTCCTGACCGCGGCCAAGATCCTCGCGCTTACCGGCGACCTCCGAAGGTTCCCGAACCAGGAGCAATACGCCAGCTATGCCGGTACCGCACCGATCGACGTCTCCAGCGGCGACCAGGAGACCCACCGGCTATCCCGACGCGGCGCCCGGCAACTCAACGCCGCCATCCACGTCGCCGCCGTCACTCAGGCACGCGACCCCGGTCCGGGATGCGACCACTACCGACGGAAGATCGCCGAACACAAGACCGTCAAGGAAGCTCGCCGGACGGAACACGAACACCGTCTACCGCCGCATCCTCGCCGACCAACAACACCACCAACTCCACGCCGCTTGACACAGAGGCGCTCCTGAGTCACCGACGCCCCACGGAAACGTCGGACACAGCCTTGCCGAACACGGCGAGCCTCAACCATCAGGTGGCACACGGCTGTCAAGCATCACCCGGCACAGGACACAGTCGGCGACACGGTGTGATCCACCAACAGATCCGCGACACATGTCCGCCAACTGATGTGCGACATGTGGGCTAGGAAATTGAGGTAGCGGTCCGTGGCCGCTGGGCCCTTGATGCTACGCGCGCTGAGCGATAGCAGGGGGTCCCAGGTGTGGGGTGTGTGAGGCGCAAAGGACGTCGGTTTGTGGTTGCGATCTAGACTCTCGCCAGCATTGGAGCGAGGCAGCGAGGTCCATGAAGGGATAGTCGATGGCACCGGTGGAGCACCCCGTCCAGCTCGAGGTTGATGGAGAGCTATTCGAGATTTCACCGCGCCCGGACCAGTCTGGAGCATACGACTACAGGTGGCTATCCGGTTCGGACTCCGGCTATGGGTTCAGCGCAGCATCGTCTGACCGCACCGCGGCGACCCTGACTGACCATGAACAATCCATCCGCGACTTCCTGTCGCAGGTCGCCCCCAAGACTGGTCACATCGAGTAGATGCTCCCCCACTGGGGTGATTTAGGGGACAGGGGTAGCGGTCCGTGGCCGCTGGCCTTCGATGCTGCGCACTGGCTGGGTGGTGGTGCAGCGCGCGATCTGGCTGTCGCTGTCGGGAGTCGACGGATTTACCCGTAAGGTATGCGCTTTCGATCAGATGCGGCGCCGACGCGGCTGGTTTCTTGGCGACGGACGTCGATGCTCGAGCCAGCAGATCCTCCTCCTTCTGCGCCACCTCGTGATCGCGCAGCCTGTCCGCAACGCCGACCGCATCGAACTGTTCCAGTCGCTCCATGACAAACCGGCAATCTCTCCAGCCGCCGTTCGAGGCGGCTGATCTGCCTCTGTGCCGCAACAATCTCCTCGCGAGCCCGCTGGACCTCGCTATGGCCGTCACGGGAAGCTTCGGTCTCGGTATCGGCGGGCAAGTAGCGAGCCAGTACGGTCGTGAGCATCTGCTTGCTCCGGGCAAGCCCTGCGCGTTCTCGCTGACCGTAGACCTCTGTGCCGAGCAGCAGATCGCCCGGCGTGGAGTGCAGGACGGACCCTTCGGCATCTCGCGCCACCGGCTGATTGCCGACGAGCCGTTCGTCTGTGTAATCGGCCAACCCTGGCCGGCGGATCTGAATCTCGACCCCGGATCTTGGTTCCGAATCCGAGCACCTGCTTGATCATCGCGCGTCGTGTTCACGACGGGATGCCACCGCCAGCGCGAGCACGCCGAGTACGTACCGCACGCTCTCGAAGGCAGCCGGACGCCGCGCGATCGGGGCCGGGGGCTGTCGGTGATGGCGCCGGTGAGGATCCCATTCGAGTGTGTGGTGGACGGTTCCGCTGACCTGATAGAAGTCGCTCAACATATCCGCAGTGATGACCTCTGCGGGCGCACCCGACGAGTGAGCCACGCCCTTCGCGAGGACGACACCTGATCAGCGATGCAGCCCCGCGAGTGCGGCGGTGGCGAACCAGGCTGCTGAGCCAAGAAATACACGGTTTGACAGCAACTCTCTGCCGCCAACGCAGTCTTGAGATCTCGCCGCGTGTGCGCCCGCCGTGATGACGAGCGGCGAGATGCCGATAGGGCGAATGCCGATGGAATTAGCGCCGATAGCATCCGCTCCGAAGTACCAGCGGCTGCCGCACGTCGGCTGCTGGTTGTATTGACCTCACGACCGGGTCTGACGAGCCTCGGTTGAGGTGCCCGGGTTGTCGCTCCCACTTCGGCTGCCCACCGTGCGCGGTGTGGCTCTCATCTGGCCTGCGCTGCCTCGGGCACCGCTAGGGCCGGGAATGGCTCAAGAAGGGATTGCTCTGCTCCAAGCAGCGGTGCCCTCCTGACCCGACATCGGTGGATTCAAGGAGGGACACATGGCACAGCACAGGGCAGCCGAGAACCGCGGGTCGTGGTCGGGATGGACCCGCACGAGCGGTCGGTGACGATCGAGGTGATGGCCGCCGATGAGACCGTGCTCGACGGCGCCCGGTTCGGCACCGACACCGAGGGGTACCGCGCGCTGCTCGCCAGGGTCGCGGGCTGGCCGGACCGCGACCCTGGCGATCGAGGGCTGTCGCGGTATCGGCCGGCACATCGCACTGCGGCTGATCGCCGAGGGCGAGCAGGTGGTCGACGTGCCGCCGAAACTGTCTGCCAGGACGCGAGTCTTCGCGACCGGACAGGGCCGCAATACCGATGCCACCGACGCCCACTCGGTCGCGCTGGTGGGCACCCGGATCGCCGGTCTTCGGCCGGTGGTCAACGACGAGCAAGTCGAGGTGCTGCGGCTGCCGGTGGACCGGCGCCGCTCGATCGGTGAGGAGCACACCGGCAAGGTCAGCCAGCTGCACGCCCTGCTCTTGGAGCTCATCCCCGGCGGCGCCAAGCGCTATCTGTCCGCCGCGCAAGCAGGAAGTTGCTCGCCGGTGTGCAGCCACGCGACATCGTCGGCAAGACCCGCAAGCGGGTGGCGCTCGAGCTGGTCGCCGACCTCGAGCGGCTCTACACCCGCAAGAAGGCCGCGAACAAGGAGCTGCTCGAACACGTCCGTGCGACCGGCACCGGCCTGCTCGAACTGGAGGGCATCGGCCCGCAAGGGGGCGGCCCGGCTGCTGGTCGAGGTCGGTGACATCAGCCGCTTCCCCGACCGCAACCACTTCGCCTCCTGGACCGGCACCGCACCGATCGATGCCTCCTCCGGCGACCACGTCCGCCACCGCCTGTCCCGTCGCGGGAACCGGCAGATCAACCGGGCGCTGCACATCATGGCCACCGTCCAGCTACGCCGACCAACCAAAGGCCGCGCCTACTACGACCACAAGAAGGCCACCGGCAGGACCTCGCTGGAGGCGATGCGCTGCCTGAAACGACGACTGTCCGACCTGATGTACAAGACCATGCTCGCCGATCTCGCCGCACACACAGCGACGGGCCCCGGAGGGCAAACGGGACACGACTCTGACTCCAGCGCGACCAGCTCACATCCCAACACCGGCTCTTCGGACAAGCCACTCCGCGGACCCGCCAAACAACACCCTACGACCGCACTCCCAACGTGTCTTGACACAGCAGGGAGCCGAACGCGGACCGGAGAAGCCCTGCAACGCTCATCAGGTCCTAGTGCCGCGCGTCGGAGGTCTTCTGACGGTTGGCTTTGTTGAGGATCTGGTCTGCGGTCTTGGTCCAGGTGAAGGGGTGTGATCGGTCGTTCCAGCCGGTGATGAAGGCCCGGATCTTGGTGTTGAGATCGTTGACGGATCGGAAGGTGCCGCGGTGGATGGCTTGGCGTTCGATGATGGAGAACCAGACCTCGACCAGGTTCATCCAGGACGCGTGGGTGGGTGTGAAGTGGACGCTGACGCGGGGGTTGTCGGCCAGCCAGGCCTTGATCTGGGGGTGTTTGTGGGCGGCGTAGTTGTCCATGACCAGGTGCAGTTCGCGGTCGGGGTGGGCGCGGGCGACCTGCTTGAGGAACGCGAGGAATTCCTGGTGCCGGTGCCTGGGTTTGCAGGCCGCGGTGACCTGGCCGGTGGCGATCTCGAGCGCGGCGAACAGGGTCGTGGTGCCGTGCCGGACGTAGTCGTGGGAGCGGCGTTCGGCCAGCCCGGGCTGCAAGGGCAGGATCGGGGCCGTGCGGTCCAGTGCCTGGATCTGCGACTTCTCGTCCACACACAACACGACCGCGTTGTCAGGCGGCGCCAAGTACAGCCCGACCACGTCGGTGACCTTGGCCACCAGTTCGGGGTCGGTGGAGAACCGGAACGACTCCGACCGCCACGGCTGCACCCCGAACTCGCGCCACGCCCGGGCCACCGTGGCGTCCCCGATGCGCAGATGCCGCCCCAGCAGCCGCGACGACCAGTGCGTGACGCCGTACTTCTTCGGCGGCGGCGTCAACGTCGCCGCGACGATGCCCCGATGATCGACCGAGCGCGGCCGGCCCGCACGCGGCTCGTCGTCCAGCCCAGCCAGCCCCCGCTCGCCATAGCGATCCCGCCAGCCGATCACCGTCGGCCGCGACACCCCGACCAGCTCCGCGATCCTGGAGTTCGACACCCCTTGCGAGGCCAGCAACACGATCCGGGCCCGCTGTGCCCGGCCGGCCCGCACACTCGACGCCCGCGTCAACGCAACCAACCCCTCCTCGTCACCCTCACGCAACACCAACGCAGCAGCAGGACGATTCGCCATGCCTCATCGTCCCAAACACCAACCGTAAATCAACTAACGACGCGCGGCACTAGATAGCTGTGGGTCGGTAGTCGGCCATCGCTGGAGTCGAGCGACCGTGAAACAGCCGTTCACCTCGATGAATGGACGTTTGCCAACCGAGCCTGATTCCTATCGCAGCGCTTGCGAACTCGGCCGCGGCGACAACAGGTCGAGGCCGGCGACAACGCCAAGCGACCCGAACGTCCACGTGGAACCCCTCAGGCAACCCTTGCCGTCGCTCGGGGCGAACAGGTCCGCCAACGCCGTGGCAGCAGCCTGACGGAGCGCGCGCTCTCTTGTATTCCACGTGGCTCAACTCCAAATGCGCTTCCATTTTGGATTGGGTGTGTCAAGTCGCCGACAGCGACTGGCGGTCAGAGGCGGCCGACGTCTACCTCAGCGGACAGGGTGGCGTCCGCTGAGGTAGACGTCGGCCTCGCGCAGGTGCCGCGCACGCCGGGCGTGCTCAGGACGCGACTCCTTCACTACTGCTAGTAGACGCTGCACCTGGCACCGATGAGAGAGCAGGCCGTACTCACATTTCCGGCGGAGACTCCCTGGCCGACGCCTGAGGTAGTCGATACTGAGTAAGACTTACTCAATACCAATGCGTGCGGACCGTGGCGTACTGGCGGAGCGGAGAGCTCGAGGGGGCGAGCTCTCCGCTCCGCCGGAAGCGACAGCCTCCACCGGCACGGAACTCGTGCCGTGAGCTTGCCCTCGCCGCCGCGTAGAGAGACGCCGTGGTGAGGGCAAGCCGGGGCGACCTGCCTTCGACAAAGCGGTGTGGGCGAACGCTCCGGCGGCCGGGTCGCGGCCGGAACCCAGGGATGGTGGTGCGAACCTTCCTGGCGCGGGCTCACCCCGCCAGCCGTTCGCCTTCATGAGCCGTTCCACCGTGCGGCGCGCGCCCGCTTGACCCACGCGCCTTGGGCTCCGGGGCGATGTCGCAGCTGTGCGCACCTATCTGCGATGTCACACCCTCGGGTCTCACCGGCATCGAACGTGACCTGGCGAACTGACCGGCGCAACGTCTCCGGCATCATCCTCAACCGAGGTGATCGCCTCTCACTCACTGGCGCGATCACCACATGCTCGGTCACCAACCGGACTGCCCCGACCTTCGTCGGTTCATCGTACTTCCTCGGCATGGATGCCACCCTCCCAGCAAAGGAACTGTGCATCGAACGCTGGGTAGTTAAACGTTAGCAGAAACCTGACGGTCGGTTATCCAGCCGGAATCGACATTAGCAACTCCACCACGTCGGCGCACAACGATACAGGTTCGTTTCTGAGCACAACTTACTCATGCCTGCACGGTCTGCGTGATGTTGACTCGCGCGTGGAACCCATCGGTCTCACCACAGGCCGGGAGCTCCCATCTAACACGAAGGAGTGTGATCCATTTGTTTAGGCAAGGTAGGCAGTGGCGTGCTGTGGCGCTCGCTGGATTAGCACTGAGTGCGCAAGTGCTCCCCGGGGCTGGCGCGGGCGCGCAAATCGTTCACGCCACCTCGGTTCGGCCGGATGCCGGACAGACACGGCCGGACGTGGACGGCGGATGGGGGCTTGACCGCTTGGATCAAAGGGAAATGCAATTGAATAACCGTTACAACTTTCTGGCATCCGCCGGACAGAATGTCGACGTCTATGTGATCGATTCCGGGATCCGAGAGAGTGCGAACGATCCGGAATTCGCTGGACGCGTATTACTCGGCGCCAACACAGTAAGTGGCGAGACGCCCAGCCATCCAGATTCGAGCGACTGCTCGACCGCCAATCACGGAACCCCTGTCGCCGGACTGATCGGGGGGGCAAATTTTGGCGTAGCCAAGAACGCAGATCTGATCTCGGTCCGTGCATTTGACTGCTTCAACCGCGGCGATGGCACCGACATTGCCGCTGCTATTCAATGGGCAATTGACCACGCGACCGCCAGCCACTCAATCGGACACGCGGTTATCAGTTTCAGCCTCAACCGTCTTTGCGCCGACGGATCAGGCGAGCCGACTACCTGTCCACCGGAGGAGTTGGCGCAGATCCTCGCCAAGGAACAGGCGGCAATGGCGGCCGGCATCCCGGTTGTCACCGGAGCGGGGGACCAAGGCTTCGATCCGTGCAGCAGCCCGAACTTCGCACCTGGCGCCATCGCCGTCGGCGCGACCGATATCCTCGGCCTGCCCACGCAAAATTCGAACTTCGGAGCTTGCGTCAGTGTTTGGGCACCTGGCGAAAACATCGGCTCCGCCTCGGTCGACCCATCGAAGACGACTTTCACCGGGACGTCGTTTGCGGCCGGATATGTAGCCGGCGCGGTGGCCGTAATGCTTGGCTCGGGACAATTCGAAGGCGTGCCGGCCGCGCAACTCACAGCAAAGGTCGCTGCCCAGATCAAGGCGAATGCTACCCTGACATCAAATCCGAAGGCGAGCCGGCTCCTCTATGTTCCCCCCACGCTCGAGGGTTCGTCAATCGCGGTGGCTAAGAGCAGCCCCCTTGGAAAACTAGTGGCGATCGGTGTTGGTCCCGACAGCAAGATGTTCGAGAACAATCAACTGAACAGCAACTCCACGGACTGGAGCGGCTGGTCTGCGCCTTCGAAGCACGCGGGATGGCACTCAGTTGGCGCCGACGCCTACACTGATGGCCGGACACAACAACTCGGCTTGAGCCTTGGAACCGGCGAGGTCTTTCAGCGTCGACAACTCACCGCCAACAGCCCCGGGCTGTCGGGATGGACTCAGCTCAGCGGTCACTTGCAGTCCATCGCAGCTGCCCGCGAGCAAGACGGCCTAATGCAACTGGTCGGTGTAGACAAGGATGGAGGTGCCTGGCACGCGACACAGACATCTCCGGGAGCAAATACCTTCACAGCGTGGCAGCTGTTCACAGTGCCTAACGGCACAGAGCTGCCGGCGTTCAACTCGATCGCAGCAGAAGCCGATAACCAGGGCATTGTCAATGTTTTCGCTGTTGACACACATGGACGCATCTGGACGTCTCGGCAGGCAACCGTCAACTCCGCGGCTTGGTTTCCCTTTGTCCCCTTCGCCACGACTGCGACAGGCGCCGAGTTGTTGGTCAGTGAGGTAGCGGTAGCCCGGGAAGGCAGCGGAAGACTCAACGTATACGGCATCACTTCCGCGCGCGTTTCAGTCACTTCACAGGCCACACCTGGATCGGCCTCCTGGAGCCCCTGGGCGCAGGCCGTTTTCTCCGCGACAACAATGCACATTGCCGCCGAGACCAACGAGAATGGAACGGTCGCCCTACTCGGGGTCGATAACGATGGCGCTGTATGGCATGCCAATCAACAACTCCTAGACGCCGGCTCGTACACGAACCCAGTTCCAATCGGAGGGGGATTGCGACCCTAATCCGGACATTCCAGCCCACCACCACATACAGCTTTTGGAAGCGGACGGGAGGTGTCTTCCTCACGATGAACGCTCGTTCTTGAGCATGGTTTCATCCAGGAAGGCACCTCTCACATCCACTGTCCCAGCAAGAGACCCGTGCACCCTCGCCCACTTTAGTAGATACCGCCCGGCACCGCGTGCAGCCGCCCACCCAACTGGCACCTGGCACCTCAATTGGGCTAGTACGACAGCCGGACTTCGTGACGTTCATGCTAGGAAGGCTTCTCGGCGCTGGTAGTGGCTGATTCGGGCGCGGTGTTGGTGTCGGCGTCTCCTGGTCGACCAGTGCAGCCGGTGTCGCAGGTCTCGTATCGGCTCGACGATGAGGGTGTTGAACAGGCGGTGGATCTCGTTGCAGGTCAACGCAATCAGGCCTCGTGGGGTTGGGGTTTCGGCTCGTTCGGTCGCGGTGAGGACGGCGAGGAGTGCGTAGGCGAGCATCGCGAGGATGGTCCAGCGGTGCCAGCTGGTCCAGCGGCGGACCTGGTGCTGATCGAGTCCGGTGAGGGTCTTGCTGGCTTGGAAGGATTCTTCGATCGTCCAGCGGCGGCCGGCGACGCAAACCAGTTCGCACAGCGGGACCGGTGCCCGTGACCAGCAGCGGTAGCAGGCGAGCTCGCCGGTGGCGTTGTTGCGGCGAACCAGCAGCCACCGCTGCCCTCGACCGCCACTGGGCACTGCCCCCGGTTCGGGTTCGATGCTGATCCAGGTCCAGTCGTAGAACCGTGGCCCCTTGGAGCCGTTACCGGCCGACAGCCGCTGCCATGCCTTGCTGAGCAGGCTCGCGGCGAGTGCGTCGGCGCGGATCTTGCCGACGCCGGTGCGGACCGGGTGGCTGCACGCGACCGCGAGCGCATACCCGACACCGCGGTCCTCCAAGGTCTTACGCAGTTTCGGGTCGGCACCGTAGACCTCGTCACCGGCGACCCAGCGCGCAGTCACGCCGGCGTCCAGGGCGCGGGTGATCATCTCGGTGGCCAACGCTGGCTTGGTCGCGAACTTCACCGTCGCCGGGACACCGGCCTGCTCGCGCCGGTCGGTGTCGTCGGCCCAGACCCGCGGCAGATACAGCTCCCGGTCGATCAACGCGTGCCCGTCGGCGCTGGCATAGGTCAGATAGACCGCGACCTGGGCGTTCTCGATCCGCCCGGCGGTCCCGGTGTATTGGCGCTGCACCCCAACGGCATGGGCGCCCTTCTTGAGGTCGCCGGTCTCGACCACCACCAGCATGGTATCAACCGTGCCGAGCCGCTCCACGACATACCGGCGCAGGTCGTCACGCACTCCATCGGTATCCCATTTCGCCTTCCGCAGCAGGTGCTGCAGGCCATCAGGCGAGTCGTGTCCAGCGTGCTCAGCCAGCGTCCAGCAGTTCTTCACCGCCAAGCCCGACATCAACCCCGCAACCGCGTCCCGCGCCAGCCGCCGTGACTCCAATCGGGCGAACCGAGATGCGATCCGCGCCATCAACGCATCGAACTCCACCCGCCAACGACCAGGGTCTATGCTTTGGCCCGCGGCCACCCCGAGATCTTCTTGAGTCCACACAACCCGAGATCATCAAACGGTGGCCGCCTCGCGTCCGGGACCGCCACACAGAGATCACGAACTCCGGCTGTCGTACTAGGCGCATCTCCAGGGAGAGGCAAGTGAGACTGACGATGTCGTGCGCATCTGCGATGGGCTACTGTTCGCCCCGTCCCCCGTGCAGAGCCCAGACCGATGCATGGGGCTCACGGCATCACTCAGGATATATGCGGTCGGAACGGAGGTCCTGAGCGCGCTGCCAGTAGGGGCTGCTGACGAGACGCAAGTTTGATCGGGAGTTCGGGCTGCATGGTCCGGCTTGTCCGGGAGCCCGGCTGGCCAGACCATATCGGATGTCGACGGCGCTCTAAAGCTGGTCGGTTTCGGCGGTTGAAAAGTGAGCGGTTGTTGGCAGTCTAGGACTGCGTTTGGTCGGTGGTGGTGCGGATGCTGGGGAGGCTGTCGATGCCGCGTCCGCGGAGTCGGTAGCTGGCGCCTTTGAGGGTGAGGACGTCGGCGTGGTGGACGATGCGGTCGATCATGGCTGCGGCGACGGCTTGGTCGCCGAAGACGCCGCCCCAGCCGGAGAAGGGCAGGTTGCTGGTGAGGATGAGTGAGGCGTGTTCGTAGCGGGAGGAGACGAGTTGGAAGAACAGGTTCGCGGCGTCTTGCTCGAACGGGAGGTAGCCGACCTCGTCGACGATGATCAGCCCGTAGCGGCGCAGCCTGGCGAGCTCGTTCGGGAGCTTGCCGGCGCGGTGGGCGTCGGTGAGCCGGGTGACCCAGTCGGTCGCGGTGGCGAACAGGACTCGGTGTCCGTGTCTGGCGGCCGCGACTCCCAGGGCGGTGGCCAGGTGGGTTTTGCCGGTGCCGGGCGGGCCGAGGAGTACGACGTTGCGGGCCTCGGTGAGGAACCCGCCTGATGCGAGTGCTGCGATCTGTTGGCGTGCTGCTGGTTGGGCGTCGAAGTCGAAGTCCTCGAGGGTCTTGACGGCATCGAACCCGGCCGCGCGGATTCGTAGTCGGGCGCCGGATGAGTTGCGGGCGCTGACTTCGCGTTCGAGAACGGCTGCGAGGTAGTCCTCATGGGTCCAGCCGGCATCACGGGCCTGGTCGGCCAGCCGGGCGGCGGCCTCGGTGATCCGGGGTGCTTTCAGCGCGGCGGCCAGATAGGTGATCTGCTTGACCGCTTCGGTCGGCTTCGCGGTGGGTTTCGTGGCAGCCATCAGCTGATTCCTTCCTCGGCGGTGAGCCCGAATGCGCGGTCGTAGTCGCTGAGATCCCGGGCCAGATCATCACCAGCGACGACGGCGCGGGGTTGCTGGAACTGTTTGCGCAGCCAGGCGGCTGTCTGAACGTGCGTCGGGTCGGTGATGGTGGTTCGTCTGGCCCAGACGCGGGGGTGTTCGGCGACGGTGCGGCCTTCTGCGCGGACCCGGACGCGTTCGAGGTCTGCGGCGACGTCGACCATCCGGCCGATCACGGTCGGGTCGACGGAGTAGTCGTTGGTGTCGAGGCGGACGTAGTAGTCGCGTCCCAGCCGGATCTTGTTGCGCCAGCCCAGATGCAACGGGATCGGCGGCAACGCCAGCATCGCGGCCCGATCTGCGTCGACCAGGTCCGTCGGTGCGGCCTTGATGGTGCGGACCACTCGTGCGTTGGCCCGCGTCAGCCAGTCGGTGAATTGGGCGTTGAAGTCTGCCGGCGACGTGAACGCCCGGCCGGGCATGAACGAGGTCTCGAACCAGCCGTTGCGGCGCTCCACAATGCCCTTGGATTCGGGGTCTCTGGGCGGAAGCAGGACCAGTTTGGTGGCCAGCGTGCCCATGAACGCCCCAACGCCTTCGGCGCGACGCTGTCCGCGGCCGATGCCGGGTTCGTTGTCCCAGATCAGCCGGCGCGGGACACGCCCCAGCTGCTGGATCAGTTCCCACGACCCCAGCAGCAGGTCCTCGGTCTTGCGCGTCGGGATCATCCGCGCCGCCATGAACCTCGAGTACGCAGCTGTGATCACCAGCACCGGCAGCAACTTCGCGCTGCCGTCTTCCAACGAGATCTTCCGTGGCGGAAACCACAAATCACACTGGGCCGCATCACCAGGTGCCCATACGATCCGGTCAGCCGGATCGATGGGCCGGTGCGTCGGCCGCAGCCGTGCCACGTTCTCGCGGAACCACCGGATCGATCCGGTCCACCCGACCCGCTCGGCCAGCACCGTGGCCGGCATGTCAGGCGTCTGCTCCAGCAACTCACGCACCCGCGGCTCGAACGCCGTGAACGACGTTGGTGCCGGCTTGCGCTCATACCGGGGCGGCGCGTCCGAGTTGACCGCCTTGATCACCGTCGTCCGCGAGATCCCCAAACGCTCCGCGATCCGCGCCTTCGGCACCCCCTCTGCCGCCAACCTCCTGATCAGCGCCCAGTCCTCCAAAGTGATCACTCTCCCATCGTCGAGTGCTCACTTTTCACCGCCGAAAGTGTTCAGTTTTCGAGCGCCGCCGACATCGGACCGGGACCCCAGCGAAACACCGCGGCCTGGCCCGAGGTGTGACCGCACAAACCTGCCGGAGAATCGGCCGCTGCTGCTCTCGGATCCGTCTCGCACTAGGGCCGGGAGTTGCACGTCAGCGGCAATCCCCTGAAACCGTAGAGACTTGAGTTTTGTTGTTTCGGTTGTTGGCTGGCCTCCCGCTGGCTGCTGGGGGCCTCGCCCGGGGCGGGGGTCAGGGCTGGCCGGAGGCCACCCGGAGGGTTTGGCCTTGACGCCGGCGAGGACGAGGTCAGACTCGGTGCGCGGGAGACGGGTCGTTCATGCTGCCTGGTTGTCTTGCGGCTCGTGGTCGTGCATGATCACCCCGGCGACCGCGGGTTTGCCGCCGCGGACGGCGACCGCCATCACCAACGCGCCCTCGCCAGGTCGGCGTCGTGATGTTCCCCGACCGCGAACCCGACGATGCGCCGAGACCCCATGTCCAGCACCGAGTCCAAGAAGAGCTTGCCCTCGTCGGTGCCGATCTCGGTGCCGTCGCCGTACCACTTACGGTTCAGCCGGTCGGTGGCGAAGTCACGCGGAATCCGACCGGCATGCTCAGCGCGGCCGTCGACGGATCAGGTCCGGTGCCCGCCACTTCCCCCGGCCCGGGCGGGTGGTCTGCTTGCGGCGACGTTTCCGTCGAGCCTGCAGACCGAGCTCGGCCATGAGTTTGGCGACGGTGTTCCTGCTCACCTGCCAGCCCTCATCGCGCAGGTCCGCGGTGATCCGCGGCGACCCATAGGTTCCGTGATGCTTCGCGAACCACCGTCGGATCGCGATCTTCAGTTGCTCGCGTCGCGCGTACCGCGCCGAGGCGTCGCCATGTCGCCACTTGTAGAACCACGCCTGGCTGACCCCCAGGGCCCGGCAACTGGTCGCGTGCGGCACCCGGTCGGCGTCCCTCTGGGCGGCGATGAACCCGGCCACGGCTACCGGCCCATCGCATCCTTGACCCAGAGGGCCACCGAGCGCTTGAGCAGATCGCGCTCCATCGCCAGCTCGGCGTTCACCCTGCGTAACCTGGCCAGCTCGGCCCGCTCGTCCTCACTCAACTGCCCGTCGCCACCGTGCGCCCGCCGGTCCCTGGCCACCCAGTTCGCCAACGTGCCCGCGTTCACGCCCAGCTCCCGGGCCACCTGCGCGATCGGTTTCCCGGTCTCCCGAACGATCCGGACCGCGCCCTGCCTGAACTCCAGATCAAACTTCCGTCTCGCCTCAGCCATCACCCTCACCTCAAAGGGGATGTCTCCACACTACGAGGGGAAGCCCAGCGGCGGAGACGGGTTGATGACTGGATTGTGCCAGCCGAGCCGATCTCGGTGAAGGCAGGCCAGGTGTTGGTGGCAGGGCCCGTCTCGATGCTTTCGAGGACTCTTCCGGATGCGTCGACGGCGATGAGGTCGATCTCGTCTGCGTTGTTGACGGAGGCGCTGATCGATCTAATGAGGGTGTCGTTGGGGATTGAGGCGAAGGCGCTGTACGAAGCAGAGCCGGCTGATGTCTGCGCAGCATGGTTGAGGAAGCCGTCGCCGAAGATCGCGAACGTGTCGACGCGCCCGTCATGGTGACGTCCGGCGGCGACCATCGTGGCCCCGGGGTCGCTGGTGACCGTGCTCGGCGCTGTCCAGGTCGTGCCACCGGCCGCCGTCTGCCTGATATGCCAGACCGTCCCGGTAAGCACCCGGCGCTGTGGGTGACGGAGAGGCGCGGCAGGATCTCCCTTCGTCGGCTGGACGAGGCCTTCGAGGCTGCTCGAGCCGCCGCCGGTCTGCCGGTGGAGCTGGATCTGCACTGTCTGCGGGATTCCTATGTGACGCACTTGATCGAGTTCGACTACCCCGAGCGGTTCGTCCAGGAGCAGGTAGGTCACCAGTACGCCTCGACGACGGCGATCTACTCGGGAGTGTCCGATGAGTACCGCAACCGGCTCGTCCAGCGGGCGCTGCGGGCTCGGCACAGCGAATTGTGGGATCCAGAAGGAGAGGTTGTGCGTGATCCGGAAGATGGGGATCGTCTGGAAGCTGCGCCACGTGATGGCTGCACGCGATTTGTTCCAGACCAGTGATCTGGTTCCGCTGCTGGCCGAGCGCGGTGTCTATCTGTCCCGCGAACAGGTGTTCCGGCTGGTGACCCAGCCTCCGCAGCGGCTGTCGATGGACACCTTGGCCGCCTTGTGTGACGTGTTCGATTGTTCCCCGAACGATCTGATCGAGGTCGATGTGGTCAACGCGGAGGTCCGCAAGACCGGCCGCGGCGACGCGACCGGCCAGGCGCCGCCAGTCCGGCGGACCACGATCCGCCGACCGGACCTGACATGACTTACACCCGGATCGACCTCGCGGCCCTGACCGGCAGTGTGGTCACCCGGATCATGGCTAGCTGCGCTGAGGTGAGCGCGGAGCTCACAGGCGATGCACTGGCAAGGGCAGGCTGCTCGAAGTTACCGTCGCTGCGGGCTATCGATCATCACCCGGCCGAGCATCCTTCAGCACTTGTTGCTGCCTCACCGCATGTCCCGCTGGCGCTGGTTCGGCTGGCGTATGCGTTGAACGACCTGGGCGCCGCCGGGGTCGTGCTTCCACCGTGTGAGGAGTGCGGTGCACAAAAGAGAGATCTTCCGTTTTCAGTTGAGTCCAGCAGAGTGGTGTACGACGAGTTCCTGGTGACGCGTGGCGGAGACGTGAACGCGGTCATCGGGTGATCCTTCGAGTGATCTCTCACAACCGACTCGAAGAAGGAAACCGCGATGACCGCTGGCTCCAGTATCGACCCTGCCGAGTTCCTGCACGAACATCTCGAGCAGGCCAGCCCGGACCTGCTGCGCGAGTTGATGGAAGGCTTCATCAACACGCTGCTGTCCGCCGATGCCGACAGCGTGTGTGGTGCCGCGTTCGGGACACGTGACCCGGACCGAGTGAACTCCCGCAACGGGTATCGCCACCGCGAGCTCGACACCCGGGTCGGGACGCTGGATGTCGCGGTGCCGAAGCTGCGGGAGGGCAGCTACTTCCCGGACTGGTTGCTGGAGCGGCGCCGCCGCGCCGAGGCAGCACTGACCAGTGTGGTGGCGACGTGTTACCTGCTCGGGGTGTCGACCAGGCGGATGGACCGGCTGGTGCAGTCACTGGGCATCACCGGCCTGTCCAGGTCGCAGGTCAGCGTGATGGCTCGGGACTTGGACGAACTGGTCCGTGACTTCCGCGAACGACCCTTGGCCGAGGGTCCGTACACGTTCCTGGCGGCTGATGCGTTGACGATGAAGGTCCGCGAGGGCGGTCGGGTGATCAAGATCGCGGTGATGGTCGCGACCGGTGTCAACGCCGACGGGTCGCGGGGATGGCGCTGCTGTCCGGCGCGGAACGATCTTACGGGCGCAGCGAGAGGCCGCTGATCATGGACCATCCCGTGAAGGTGTTCGTGCCGGGGATTTGGGTGCTCTGCCAGGTGTCTCCGGCATAATCGACGCTGGCCACCACGATCTGGTTATGGACGTCGGTTGCTGCTGACAAATGGAAAGCAACTTTGAAAGAGAGATCGCTCCAAGAACCGAAATTGCCATCCGAGCCCGGAACGGTCTCGACCCTGTGCCGCACAAAACCGTCCGCTGAAGTTCCGAACAGATCGAGCTTACCTTCACCGTTCCGGACAACTGAGATCTCGTTCATCAACCGGTGCTCGGGATCCGCGAGCGGTGTAATGCCTTGCCAGGTGTCGGCGTTTGCGGCGGTCTGTCGGGTGTACCAGATCACGCCGTGGGTGTCGGCGATGAAGATGTTGATCCGTCCTAGGGAGTCGGGTGCTGCAGTGACGGTTTGTGCATCACCGAGGAAACTGATCGTTCCCGAGGGGCCCCAGCTGGTGTCGTCTCCGGCGATACGCTGGCTGCGGTAGCGGAGTCCGCCGTGCTTGTCGGCTCCGATCAGCATCAATCGGCGATCGGCATTCGGGGCCACAGTAGACGACGTCAGTGATCCGTCGAGTTGTGATTGCCCCAGCCAGGTCTGGAAGTTCGCGGCCGCCTGCTGGCGGTGGAAGACTTCGTCTTCGGCAGTCAGGCCGACCAGGACCATCTTGCTGGTCCCGCTCCCGTCCGTACCGGCGGCCACAGACGCGTAGCCTTGACCGTGGGACGGAGTCCATTGCGTGGGCCAGGTAAGGCTCGGGGTGTCCGTTTGGGTGCCGGTGAACATGTGCCCACCGAGGTCGGTGCTGGTGGTGGTTGAGCTGTCGGCGTTGGTTCCGAAGATCGACAGCTTCCCGTTGGCGTTGCGTGCCAGCGCCACGGTGGTCCCGGTCCGGGGGGAGGTGGGCCGGACGAACAGCAGTTTGTTCGGCGACAACTCGTCGGGAAGGCCCTGGATGATGCCGCGGGTTGACTGTGCATCGAGTTCGGCGGCGATCTCGGCGGGTGTCGCGGTCGCGAACTTCGGCGTTCCCAGGAGCAGCGCGACCGCACCGGTGACATGTGGCGCGGCCGCCGATGTGCCACTCGCGGTGCGGGGGTCGGGATCGACCTCGTTCGGGTCGTTCGGGTCAGGGTGCCTGATGCCGCCGATGGAGACGATGTTGCTGCCGGGGGCGAAGATGTCCACGCAGCCGCCCCAGTTGGAGCCCACGCCAGGGAGGTCATTCCAGATTCGGTCGGAAGCGTCGGTGGCGCCGACGTTGATGGTGCCGCCAGCAGATCCGACGGGGTTGAAACAGGCGTTGGCGTCTTCGTTTCCCGCACTGGTCACCACGGTGATGCCCGCAGCAATGGCAGCCTTCTCCGCGTCGATGATGCCCTGCGAATCGCCACCGGGACAGGGGGCAGGGACTCCGCCATCCGTGCAGATCGATCCGATGCTCAGATTGATCACGGCCGGCTTCTTCGCGTGCGCGATGACCCAGTTGAAGCCGGCGATGATCGGGTCTTCGCTATCCGTGCTACCTGAGCAGTCGAAGATCTTGACCGCGACGAGTGAGACCTTCTTGGCGACGCCGTACTGGGTTCCTCCGACGATGCCGGCATTGTAGGTGCCGTGGCCTGTGCAGTCGTCGGTGTTGGTGCTGCCGTCGATCGCGTTGAAGCCCACTTCGTCGGCCCGGCCGTTGATGTCGGGGTGGTTCTTTCGGATGCCGGAGTCGATGATGTAGGCGTGAACGCCGGCGCCGGCTGACCCGATATAGTTATAGCTATCGTCTGTGCCTGTGCGCTGATCGAGGCGGTTCACGCCCCAGGAGGGCGGAGAGAACTGCGTGGTCTGTGCTTGGTAGGTGTGTTCTTGTTGGACGTATTCGACGTCGGGTTCGGCGGCGAGCTTTTGTGCTTCCTCGGGGTTCATCATCGCTGAGAAGCCGTGGACGGCGCCTTCCAGGACGCGGGCGAGTTTTCCGGAGTGTCCGCTGGCGAGGGAGTTGGAGCGTGCGGCGAGTCCGTGGTTGCGGACAGAGGTGTTGTCCTTGAGTTTGACGAAGTATTTTCCGGGGATGGCAGCACCGGAGTTATTCCCGAGAACAACCGGATGCGGGGACGGGGCGGGCGATGCCGATGCCGGGATCAGCGTCGCGAGCACGACCGCGGTTACTGACAGCGCTACGGTCGCGGCAGCAGCGGAGAATCTTGAGGCCAAAAATCCAGGCACCGTTGGTCCCTTCGGTCAGCGAGCACTCGAGCGTCCAGCTCCACCCGGGACATCCCAGGCCACGTGTAGCGGCGACAGATGCACCGACGAGCATGCTCGCCGATGGGGCAACTGCACGTCGTGAGTAGGGAATACTCACATCGCCGCGTGCGGTTCCGATCGCGCAGAATGCGTCCGCCCCCCTTCGACTGCCGCCGCCACCGATCAGCGCCGGCGTCTAACCGCCCTTGAAGCCACCCACCGATCTGACCGGCGATGAGACCTACTGCCCGGTGACCAGGATTGCCCATGCATCCATATTCCCCCTTTCGTCGGAGCGTTTCTGTCGACGTGTCTAACCCAAGATGTGCGCTCGGAGTACCGCCCGGGCGTTTGGGATCAAGTCGGCGCTCGCAGGCTGGTCCTCAATATCGCGGAAGTAGTACCCGATAGCCAAGTTCCTAGTGGTCCGTGTTTGAAGTGGTCTGACGGTTGGCTTTCCTGAGGATTTGGTCGGCGGTCTTGGTCCAGACGAAGGGGTGGCAGCGGTCGTTCCAGCCGTCGATGAAGGCCCGGATCTTGGTGTTGAGGTCGCGTACGGAGTTGAAGGTGCCGCGGCGGATGGCCTGGCGTTCGATGATGCCGAACCAGACCTCGACCAGGTTGAGCCACGATCCGGACGTCGGGGTGAAGTGCGCCTGGATACGCGGGTTGGCTGCCAGCCAGGCACGGATCTCGGGGCGCTTGTGGGCGGCGTAGTTGTCCATCACCAGGTGGAGTTCGGTGCCGTCCCCGTGGTCGGGGTAGGCCTTGGCGACCTGCTTGAGGAAGGCCAGGAACTCCTGGTGGCGGTGCCGGGGCTTGACCGCTGCGGTCACCGTGCCGGTGGCGATCTCCAGGGCCGCAAAGAGCGTGGTGGTGCCGTGCCGGACGTAGTCATGGGTGCGCCGCTCGGCCAGCCCGGGTTGCATCGGCAGCGTCGGCTGGGTCCGGTCCAACGCCTGGACCTGCGACTTCTCGTCCACACACAAAACGATCGCGTTCTCCGGCGGCGCCAGATACAACCCGACCACATCGGTGACCTTGGCGACCAGTTCGGGATCGGTAGAGAACTTGAACGTCTCCACCCGCCACGGCTGCACCCCGTAATCGCGCCAGGCCTTGGCCACCGTGCCATTACTCACTCCCAGACGAGCGGCCATCAGCCGGCTCGACCAGTGCGTCACCCCCAGCCGCTTCGGTGGCGGCTTCAGCGTCTCCGCCACGATCTTGCGATGGTCGACCACCCGCGGCCGCCCCGAACGCGGCGCATCATCCAACCCGCCCAGCCCCCGCTCGGCGTACCGCTCCCGCCAGCCGATCACCGTCGGCCGCGAAACCCCCACCCGCTCCGCGATCGCCGTATTCGCCTCACCGTCGGCCGCCAGCAGCACGATCCGCGCCCGCTGCGCCAGACCCGCCCGGCCCGACGACGACCGAGCCATCCGCAACAACCGCTCCCGATCACCCTCACGAAGAACCAGCGCAGCAGCAGGTCGATTCGCCATACCCCATCCTGACGCACACCAACCGTAAATCAACTAACTACACGCGACACTAGGAGGTCGCAAGGAAGCGGATTGAAGCCGCGCTGAACGCCTGACAGTCCAACCCCCGACCGGCTCGCCTCATCCTCACGAGGCAAGCCGGTCGCTGCTTTAGGGGCAAATCGGTACCCTGTGCCCGCACACCTCCGCTGACGTGAGCCGGGTCAGAGGACACATGTCGCCTGCAAACCATCTGGCCTTGAAAGCCCTACCGTCCCATCGGAGTTAGCCTCCGCAGTAAGCCTGCGGACCGGACCGTCGAACGGCAACGCACTCCACGGAGTCCACGCAACGGCATTCGCGGCCGTCTGGGACCGGTAGAACGCCTCGCCGTCCGAGTTGGAGTCGAGCATCACCAGACGATTGTTGCCATTAACTTCAGACTGATAGCAGTGATTCCCAAGCTGCTCGGGTTGTCCAGCTGCGATCAGCCCGTCCACGCGTTCGTGTTGACCAATGCCTGCTGACGGTGCCATAACTCGTTGTTCGCAGTCGCACCAACCAACTCAATTTGCCATTGGCGTTACGCTGAGCGGCCACCGACGCCCAACCCGTTGTAACGAACGTAGTAGACGGACACCAAGAGCCTGTGGACGCCGCGGCCGCACGGCCATTTGACGACCGGCGATAGTCGTGCTGGTCTGGAAACGCCCCACGATCCGAGAACTGGGACTCACGCCAATCGAATCCAGCAGACCATTCGCCGCAGGCGCCGGCCGCACAACCGAACCTACGGTGAAGCTTCCGGGTGGCATCGTGCAGCTTGTTCGGAGAGTCTGGAACCAAGTCTTGAAGTACGCCCTTCGACCGACCTTGTTGACGATCTGGTCTGCGACCTGCCCGGATTAGCATTCGCAAACTTAGGATCTGACAAAGCAAAGCGGCTGCACCTGCAGCGAATCCAGCAGAGACGCCGGGAGGACGAGCGTAACGCTGCAGGCAACGTCAAAAGCAGCCGTGTCGAGGTTCACCTGCTCACCAGGTACCCAGACATCCACACAGTGCCCCGAAATTGCTTTTAGCAGACAATGCGTCTAATTGTCGATCGGCACGCCGTCGGGGGTCGCATGGAATAGGTAAATTTGTATCGACATCAACACAAACACCAGTGATGCCGAGAACGGGCCACCGCGGGCCTGAACCGCGGTTCCACCCACCCACCCGGATGTGCTCGAGGACGTGCCGATACCATTACGTCCGAGGCTCCGAAAACTAACTAAGTCGACTTGGTTGGCCACGCCATTGCCTTTTCTGCCGATAGCACCAGAGAGCGATCCCGAGCCATAGCGGTCATCTACATCGGCGTGATTGTCATCCACGAAGTTCGGGCCATAGAACGCACGCGGACTGATGTCCTGGTGCGTCTTTGGGATCCCGGTACTGACCATCAACTCGAACCGACTCACGGGCGTATGGCGCACCTATCGTCATCAACACAGCCGCGGCAGCCGTCACCTCACCTGACAGATCGGGCCGCCCACGCCACCAGCACATCCCCATCTCTGCCGACGCGATGCCTGCTGGATAGTGGGGTGCCCATTCCTGATCTCCTTCGTCCGCCGATCATCGCTCGGTTGGCGATGGACTACATCGGCCTCTGCTGGCGGTCGGTGGTCGCTTGCGTCCCTGTTCCGATCGCCCACAGGACAGACACCCTCAACGAGCCGCCTGCACGAAACTTGGCAGGTGCGCTGAGGGATGTCGCTGGCTCTGTTCTGGGGCCAGCGGAAAGCTCAGTCGTCGCGCTGATTGAGCGCCTTCCTGTATCGCCCGGAGGCCGGCAGAAGCGCCATCACGACGGCGAACAGGCACACAACAGCAGAGACGGTGCCGGCGACCTTGGTCACGCTCCCTGCCACATCCATCACGATGAGGGTGTTGATGCCAGCCGTCCAGAAAAGCGCCAACACGACAATGAGGCGGGGAACCAACGATCCGTTTCGCGCGAACACGGCGAAGGTCAGCGTCAAAGCCGCAGCGACGAGCGCTACGACACCGCGCAGGAGCAGGGTATGAGCTGCCTGGTCGATCGCATCCTGGATCGCTTGCGTACCCAGCAGGTCCGGGCCGCCTGCCACATCTCGGGCTGTCTTGTCCGCGAGGTCGCGTGACTGGGCAATTAGTGTGGCTGCTCCAGTTATCGTCAGAACCCCGGCAACAGTTGCGACTAGGCCGGTAAGCCTGAGCGGCAAAGGACGAGCGAGAGCCGGAGCGGTGGGTGTAGCGGCATTCCGTTCCGGCACTTGATGTGCAGTCATTCTTACTATGTCGTCCTTCCGTTACTGATGCACAATGGCTTCTCAGGTAGTGGTGTTCCATCCCGTTCCATTCGGCCCGCGGTGGCCGGCACCCGGCTCATCACTGCCGACGCCCACGTCAGCCCGTGCAAGGCGATCGCTGCCAACCTGCCTGCCGCCAGCCGGCGACGCAGCGGCACCCACTACGCCGCGAACCGATGAGCACCTGTCCCAACAGTATGTGGCCGGCGGCGACAAGCGATGCTGCACTTGGTCTACGACCAAACCGACGCCGCGGCGCACGCCAAGCGACCGTCTTGTGGACTACGCCGCCGCTGCAGGCGAGGACGTCCTCGCCTTCACCCCCTTCCCCGAGGACGTATGGAGCCAGATCCCGTCCAACAAACCCGCCGCACCGACCACGCGTAGGCGGCGGGCTGGCCGAGAAGACCGACCAATGGGGCGAAGGACGCCGCTACCTCGGCCTCGAGATCTTGGCCCGCTGCCGCCTGACAACCATCACAAACACCAACCCCGAGATCGGAACTGACGATCTGCCGCGCTCGCCGCATACCCCATCAGGAGCACGCAGCAGTACAAGGGACTTGACCGCGAGTGGGTCAAGGACGGCCTGCCACTGGGTCCGATCGGTGACTCCGGCTCCGGCAAGGCCCATCTACTCATCGCGCTCGGGACCGATTACCACCGGCTCGCCCGCCAGTCGACCTGACCGTCCCGCGCAAGCGTCCCGAACGGATGATTCGGACGTTCGTAGCTATCCGCCGACGGATCCGCCAGGTGCGCCGCTCAAAGGATCACGCAGATACTCCGCGAACTCCACAACGTTCCCATCCGGGTCGGTCGTGGCGATGTCCCTGATGAACGCGCTAGCCTCGACCACCTCCCCGGTGAACGCCACGCCTCGCTCCGTCAGCGCCGCGATCGTTCGGTTCAGGTCCGTCGTACGGAAGATCAGGTGGGTGCCGCACCGAAGCTCGTCCCCATCCTCCCGCGGCATATACCCGCCGAATATCGAGATCCGTACCGGCCCCGCCCGCACCGCCAACAGGTCCAGCTCCGGTATGTCATACAGCACTACCAACTCGAGCTTGTCTACGTAGAACTCGCGCGCCCGCGCCACGGACGTAACGTGTACTTCGATGTGCGGCACTTCCAGATCCATCATCATGCCTCTCTGATCAAAACCAACATGTCCCCGACTGGCCAGTTCGCGGGACTATCGCACCAACGGTGAATGGCTACACGCCGACCGTGTCCGGCGAGAGGACCACGAGGGATCGAGGAACTTACCGCTCGCACCAAGCCCTCGACCGAGGTCAGAATTTACGGAGACTTGCTTCCAGGAACTAAGCTCCAGCGACATCCACGAGAAACGACGTCACTTCTCCCGGTCAAAGCCAGCGCCGAGCCTGGTGCGCGTGACCCGCATGCCGCGGCCGTTCTTGACCGGTCGGTCAGCGCCGACGTGGGCGCGAGCGGCCAGTGCAACGCTGCCGCGTTCTTGGCGCGAAGGTCCGATCTCGTACGACGAACGCAGCTATGCGATGTCTCAGGCAGGCAGATACACGCAGCGCATCCCAGTGTAGATACTCTCTCTCAGATGCTGTCCCACGATCTGATCGACCCGCTCGATTCGAGTTATGGACCGCCGGATCGCCTTGCCGACCGCAATCCGGGCCCGTTCGTGGTTGTCCGTGAAGTTTCGCGCTCGTCCGCTCAGCCCTGATGCCGCTGCCAGTTCACCTACGAGCCAGTCGAACTCAGCCTGAAGATCGGCGGCGCGTTGCTGGTCGCCCAAAGCGCTGAGCCGATCGGTCTCCGCTCGTAGTTCAGTCAGGCGCCGGCGGTAGTTGGCGATTGCTTCGTGGTCGAGCAGCATTTGTGACCCCGCGGTACGTCGTGCCGATGACGCGCCGAGAGCGTTAGCACCGCCAGCCAGCTCTATCGCGGGGATCTCCCGCATCGGATTCGCGATCAGCACAGCAAGATGCAGCATGCCAACGACATGGCCGACGACCAACGAATTTCCTGAATAAGAAACCTTCCAACCGCGTCCGCGACGAACGCATTCAGCCATCGCACACCGACGCTCGGACAGCATCTCAGACTGCTGAAAGCCGTTGACCAGGTAATGCATTTCCTCTGTTGGAAATTGGTGTCGCACGCCTGACGCTTGTGTCGAGTCCAAGCGTGCGTCGATGGCCATCACTCGTTCTTGCACCAGCGGCCCCATGTCGCTACTTGGGGGCGCCTGCCCGCTGTCTGGCAGCGTGCCAGAATCCAATGCCGTCGTTGCTAAGGCAGGGGCCGGGCGCATCATCGGCCGGGGGTGGACCGGTGCGGAGACCGAGACGGTCTCCGCATCGACCTCTGTCCCGTGCGCGGCGGCGAGCGCGCTCGTAGCGGTGGGATGCATGATGATCACTTCCGTTGCAGGTACGCTGACGGGCCCGGCACTTCGGCTCGACCACCCGAGCCCCGTGTCCCAACTCCCACCCTCTCTCCCGCCCATCCCGCCAGCCTGAGCATCCGCTACTCAAAACGGGCATCGCAGGCGTAGTTCCGGCACTCAGCCTCCAACGGCCATTGCAGGAACAAGACACTTCAGCCGTCATGCGAGCGGTGATCTCGTACCCCTGCGTTGCGTGGCGGGATTGCTGGTCGCGATGGAAACTCGGTGCATCTTGGGGTATGCTTCGCCCGCGCCGGCGGAGGCTGGCCTTCACCCGATCGAGTTTCAGGCCAAGGAAGCGCTCGCCTTGGTTGATGATACGTCCCTGATGTCAAGGTTCGCCGAACTCCCCTCGACGATGCAACTGAGATCGCGTTCATCGCGGAACTGTGCATCGCGATGACCAGCCAGATACTGGCCGCAACCAGAACCACTTCATTTCCTTCCTGTTCGATGCCAAGTCGCACCCGGGATTGATCATCGGCGCTGACGACATCAGAAGCTGGACTCCCGACGTGCCTCCAGGGCCAAAGTAGCGGCGGATAGTTGGGGTCAGCACCGACGACGGCGTAGGCCCCATCCATCAAACCCGCGAACGCTCCGGGCCCGCGTTCCAGGCCGGTCCAAGTGGTGGACCCCCGCGACGTGATGGCAGCGGCCCGCTGCCATGGACCTGCGGGTAGTCGTTTCTGAGCAGGAACTGCTCATGTCGACGCGAAGGGGAACGGTGTTCGCTGGGCGCCGGACCGCCCTGTCCTGGGCGGAGCAACAAGGAGCTGTAGCGATGCAGGGGAGCGTGATTGATTTGCATGGGCGAAGCAAGAGATCGTCAATTCTGGTCCTAGTGTCGCGTGTAGTTAGTTGATTTACGGTTGGTGTGCGTCAGGATGGGGTATGGCGAATCGACCTGCTGCTGCGCTGGTTCTTCGTGAGGGTGATCGGGAGCGGTTGTTGCGGATGGCTCGGTCGTCGTCGGGCCGGGCGGGTCTGGCGCAGCGGGCGCGGATCGTGCTGCTGGCGGCCGACGGTGAGGCGAATACGGCGATCGCGGAGCGGGTGGGGGTTTCGCGGCCGACGGTGATCGGCTGGCGGGAGCGGTACGCCGAGCGGGGGCTGGGCGGGTTGGATGATGCGCCGCGTTCGGGGCGGCCGCGGGTGGTCGACCATCGCAAGATCGTGGCGGAGACGCTGAAGCCGCCACCGAAGCGGCTGGGGGTGACGCACTGGTCGAGCCGGCTGATGGCCGCTCGTCTGGGAGTGAGTAATGGCACGGTGGCCAAGGCCTGGCGCGATTACGGGGTGCAGCCGTGGCGGGTGGAGACGTTCAAGTTCTCTACCGATCCCGAACTGGTCGCCAAGGTCACCGATGTGGTCGGGTTGTATCTGGCGCCGCCGGAGAACGCGATCGTTTTGTGTGTGGACGAGAAGTCGCAGGTCCAGGCGTTGGACCGGACCCAGCCGACGCTGCCGATGCAACCCGGGCTGGCCGAGCGGCGCACCCATGACTACGTCCGGCACGGCACCACCACGCTCTTTGCGGCCCTGGAGATCGCCACCGGCACGGTGACCGCAGCGGTCAAGCCCCGGCACCGCCACCAGGAGTTCCTGGCCTTCCTCAAGCAGGTCGCCAAGGCCTACCCCGACCACGGGGACGGCACCGAACTCCACCTGGTGATGGACAACTACGCCGCCCACAAGCGCCCCGAGATCCGTGCCTGGCTGGCAGCCAACCCGCGTATCCAGGCGCACTTCACCCCGACGTCCGGATCGTGGCTCAACCTGGTCGAGGTCTGGTTCGGCATCATCGAACGCCAGGCCATCCGCCGCGGCACCTTCAACTCCGTACGCGACCTCAACACCAAGATCCGGGCCTTCATCGACGGCTGGAACGACCGCTGCCACCCCTTCGTCTGGACCAAGACCGCCGACCAAATCCTCAGGAAAGCCAACCGTCAGACCACTTCAAACACGGACCACTAGTAGGCCACGACGATTGTCCCGGCTCGCGGCATTGGTGGTCGCTGTTTCGTCCCTGGTAGCCACGGCGGGTTGGGCCGCTGGTGCCAAGATGATGCCGGAGCCAGCGAGGTCTGCACCGAGGATTCTCGGTGCGGATTCCGGCGCCACCGCCGGGCAGTACATCGTCGGTCTGAAGGACGACGCTTGGGTCACGGCGCATGGTGTTCCGACGAGCGCGAAACAACTGGCGCACGCGTATCAGGGGCACGTCAAGAACGTCTGGCAGGCCGCACTGCACGGGTTCTCCGTGAGTATGAATGCCGACCAGGCGCTGAAACTTGCGGCCGACCCGAATGTCGCCTGGGTCCAGCAAGAGCACCGGTATCACACCAACAGCACACAGGTGAAACCCTCAGTGGTGGGTGCGGATGTCTGGGGGATCGATCGGCTGGACCAGCGGCAGCAGCCGCTGAATGATCGCTTCCGCTACCAGGGCACCGCAGGAGCCGGCGTGCGAATATACGTCGTCGATTCCGGGATCCACGCAATCGATCCAGTGACCGGAGCGGCCAACCCTGATTTCGGCACACGTGTGACACTCGGACCGAACTTCGTTACCTCCGAGTCACCGGCGCACCCCAATTCGGACGACTGTCTCGGGCACGGCACAGCCGTGGCGGGGCTCGCGGCCAGCGCCAGGTACGGCGTCGCGAAGGCCGCACAGCTCGTGGCTCTGCGAGCATTCGACTGTAAGGGGAATGCGGATACTGACGATCCCATCATCAATGCCATCAACTATGTGATCACGAACGGCATCAAGCCTGCCGTCATCAACCTGAGCCTGGGACCTGAATGCGTGGACCCGGACGGCCCTGGACAGCCTACTGCTTGCGCTTCAGGCTCCTTTCCGGCCATCGTCGCCGCGGTGGAGAGCGCGATTCAGCACGGCATTCCCGTGGTGACCGCCGCCGGAGAGGCACTGAGGCCGAACACGCATCCGATTGACGACTGCGGCGATCCTCTGGCAGCCGCTGCCGGCACGATCAGCGTCGGCGCGACCAACGCCACCAATGACGGCTACGCCGCATATTCGGACTTCGGTCAATGTGTCAGTATCTGGGCACCAGGAACCAACCTCCAATCGGACAGCTGGGCGTCCTTTACCGCGACCGTTACCTCCTCGGGTACGTCGTTCGCCGCGCCGTATGTGGCGGGGGCGGTGGCGATGTTGCTTGGCACGGGCCAATTTTCCACCGTGCCGGATGTCCAGCTCGCGGCAGCAGTCAAGGCACAAATCATCAGCAATGCTACTGAAGGCCAGATCACCGGCCTGCCCAGTTCGTCGCGAAACGCTCTGCTCTACGTCCCGCCTACGCTTGAGGGTTCCTCCGTAGCCCTGGCCAAGACCAGCACTGGCGCGCTGCAGGCGTTCGGGACCGTTTCCGCGCCGGGTAACATGTTCTTCAGCAACCAGACAGCGCCGAACGCGCATACCTGGAATGCCTGGACACAGTCAGCCAACAGAGAGTGGCTCTCAACCGCCGCCGACGCCAATGCCGATACCCGTGTGCAACTGATGGGCCTGACCAACACCGGCAGCATTTTCCAGCGCCAGCAAGCGAAGGTCGACATGCCGGGGTTCGTCGGCTGGTCCCAGGTGAACGGTCTCCTACAGTCCGTCGCCATCGCCCGCAACCAGAACGGCGTCATCGAAGGACTGGGTGTCAACAAGGATGGCACGGCGTTCTTCAATGCCCAGAGCTCGGCCGGCGCCTCCACGTGGGGATCATCATGGACGCCCTTCACATTCACGGGCGCCCCAGTTCCCGAGTTCACGTCCATCGCCGCCGAAACCGACAACGACAACGTGATCGAGTCCTTCGCCGTCGACACGCACGGACGGGTCTGGAAGAGCGAGCAGACCAGCCCCAACGCCGGTACCTGGACCGAATTCACCCAACTCACCGACCCCTCCAACCAGCTGGTCAGCGAAGTGGCCGTGGCCCGCGACGGCACAGGCAAACTCGACCTGATAGCCACCGACGCCTCCAACGCCATGTACCAACGGTCCCAGACCGACCCCGGCGCCGCCACATGGACCCCATGGACCCTTATCCGCAACGGCTCGGCGATCATGCACCTGGCCGCCGAGACCAACGCCAACGGCACCGTCGCGCTCCTCACCGTCGACGACACCGGATCCATCGTCCAAATGGACCAGACCAGCCCCGGCTCCACCATCTACGACAACTTCACAATCAACGGCACACTGCGGTCCTGAACTGAAGAAGAACCATCCCCTGCTGCCGGGTGCCCGTGGCACCCGGCAGCGGAACCTCGATGATGACTGACACAGCCACACAGGTGCGGCAGTGGGCCTGGCCCGGGACCGGCTCACCGCCTGGGTGACCGGTGACTCACCGGGCGCCCGCCAGCGGCCCGTCGGAACGCGTACCAGCCGCGATCTCGGCCGGAAGACCATGCACGCCGTACAGCGGCGACGCCTGAGCGATCCGTCGCCAGACATCGGGCAGTAGGTTGATCGGCGCCGCCGTAGCACCGAACAGGAAGATCAACCGCCCCATCGAAGCCCACGACCGCATGCGCGTGATCGGTTCGAACGCGGTCATCGACGACGGGAATGTCCACAAGGAGACCAGTACAGCGGGCCAGCACGACGCTGGGCTGGCTCAGCAACGAAGAAACGTCAGCCACGCCGCTGTCAACGCAACCGCCGCCCGGATCGCCCTTGCGATCTCACCGAGGTCTGGGGCAGCGTTACAGAGCGATCGGGTCTTGGCCGTCAGGTCGCGGACGGATCGGGAAGGTGCCGCGGTGGATGGCTTGGCGTTCGACGATGGAGAACTACACCTCGGCTCATCCAGGAAGCGCGGGTGGGGTGAAGTGCATGTTGACGCTGGGTTGTCGGCCAGCTCTGCCTTGATCGTGGGGTGTTTGCCGGCGGCGTAGCTGTCCACCACCAGGTGCAGCGACCGCTCGGCTGCGCAGCTGTGGTCGTCGGTCCACGTCGAGACCCACCACGAGTCCTCGGCAAACTCCCAGACCCGCTTGCGCCACACGCACCACCCATCGGTCCCCCGAAGCACGAAGCGTCATGCAAGCCAACGGCCGGACGACCGCGACAACCCCGCACGTGCCCAGCCCGCCAGCCCTGGCCAGCCTCAACATCCAGCACGAGCGTGCCCCATGTCACGAGTAATAACCGCGACGACACACGCACCTTCAACACCGAAGAACTCATCAGGTCCGGGTACACCACGACGCACCGCACCCACACACACAGCAGGCCACTGGGATTGCTGCACGGACAGGTGACAGTTCGGGTCACGCAGCCTGGCTGGCTGGCGTGGTCCTGATCGTTTCGTACTCGATGGGGGTCAACCGGCCGAGTGCGGATTGGCGTCTGCGGCGGTAGTGGATCCGTTCGATCCAGGTCACTATTGCGATTCTGAGTTCGCCGCGGGTGGGCCAGGTGCGTCGGTTGAGGAGTTGTTCTGCAGCAGCGCGAAGAAGCTTTCCATGGCGGCGTTGTCGCCGGCGGCGCCGACCCGTCCCATGGATCCGGCGAGGTCGCGGCGAGCGAGCGCACGTACGAACTTCCTGGACCGAAATTGACCGGATTCAATCGATCGTCGCACCACTGGCTTGTTGGAGCGAGCGTAGTTGTCCGTCGAGGGCTTCGGCGGGGGTCTTCCAGTTGAGTGTCTTGCGTGGCCTGTTGTTCAGGGCGGCGGCGACGGCCTGGATCTCTTCCTGGCTCCAGCGAGAGAGGTCGGTGCCCTTGGCGAAGTACTGGCGCAGCAGGCCGTTGGCGTTCTCGTTGCTCCCGCGTTGCCAGGGGCTGTGAGGATCGCGAAGAACACCGGGATGCCGGTCTCGACCTTGAACTGCGCATGGGCCGAGAGTTCCTTGCCGCGGTCCCAGGTCAGTGACCGGCGCAGTTGCTCGGGCAGGGTGGTCATGGTCTCGGCGAGCCGGTTTTTCATGGTGATCGCGCAACAGCCCGCGAGCGCTGGCCCGTTCTTGGTGCGCGGGATGGTGCCGTATCCCTCCTCGCGGGGCAGGTGGATCAGCATCGTGAACCTGGTAGTGCGCTCGACCAGGGTGCCGATCGCCGAACGTTGCAATCCGATGATCAGATCGCCTTCCCAGTGGCCAGGTACCGCGCGGTCCTCGGCCTCGGCGGGACGCTGGCTGATCAACACGTCGTTGGTGACATGACCCCACGCCTGCTGCCGGTTCCTGGCCCGCGGGACGCGCAGCGCGCGTCCGGTGCGTAGGCAGGCGACCAGTTCCCGCTTCAACGCCCCGCGGCGCTCCACGTAGAGCGCCTGGTAGATCGCCTCGTGGCTGATCCGCATGGACTCATCATCACCGAAGTCGACCTCGAGCCTGTTCGCGATTTGCTCCGGACTCCACGCCGTCACCCAGCGACGGTCGCCGCGGTGCGGCTTGTTCCGGCCCTTCCACGCCGGTCCTGCCGGACCGGCGATCGTCTGGTCAGGCAGGTGCACGACGCCGGCGAGCCGGTCCTGGAGGTACGCGCGCAGACGGTGGTTGCCACCAGCTTCGCGGTCTTCGAACGACGTGCGCGCCGCTCGGCATGCCACTGGGCAATCGTGGCCTTGTAGTCCAGGTAGTAGGCCCGGGTCGAGGCGTTGCGCCGCAGCTCGCGCGAGATCGTCGACGGCGACCTCCCCAGACGCCGGGCGATCTCGCGGGCACTGACCTTCTGCGCGTGCCAGATCGCGACGTCCTCGCGTTCGGAGAACGACAAGTACCGACCAGACACCTGTGCCGGAAGACGAGGGTTCACGCCGCCAGCGTGGCGGAACCATCGGAACCCGACCGGCCCCGACACGCGTGCCGCGACACACGCATCCTCGGTCTTGACGCCGCTCGCGATCGCGGTCCAGAACCTGACCCTGTCCTCACGCCAATCCACCGTCGGTCTCCCCGGAGACGGGACCTGACCACGGTAGGACCGGACCTCCTGCTGACGCTGCGAATGCCCCATCGCCCCACCTCTCATCGAAGTGTTGCGACGACCAGTTGAATCCGCCCTCCGACCCGCGATCGGTGTGCAGAACACAGCCGGCCACCTCCGTGCACCTCGCGACCGCGTTGGTCAGCGCGGCGACCGCGAGCGCGGACTTCAACCGCGCGTCGATGGAGTAGCCCACGATCCGGTTCGAGAACACGTCCTTGACCGCACACAGATAGAGCTTGCCCTCGGCGGTGCGGTGTTCGGTGATGTCGGCCAGCCACAACTGGCTCGACGCCGTCGCGGTGAAGTCACGCCGGACGAGGTCGTCGTGGACCGGAGGACCCGGCCTCTTGCCGTTCTTGCCGCGCTTCTTCTTGCCGAACGCGCTCCACCAGCGGTGTTCGGAACAGATCCGCCACGCGGTCCGATCCGCCATCGGTTCACCGGCATCGCGCGCCTCGTCGGCCAGGAACCGGTACCCGAACTCCGGATCATCGGCGTGGGCATCGAACAACGCGTTCGCGCGGTAGGCCTGCTCGAGCTCGGCGGCAGTGACCGGCCGGGCCAGCCACCGGTAGTAGGGCTGGCGAGCGACGTTCAAAACCCGGCACGTCACCGCCACCGGGATCCCGCCGGCGGCAAGCTCGCTCACGAGCGAGTAGAGCCTTTCCCGGAACGTTCGCCTGCGACAGGTACGCCGCCGCACGGCGCAGCACCTCGTTCTCCTGCTCCAGCAGCCTGATCCGCAGACGCGCCTCCCGCAGCTCAGCCGACCCACCACGCGACACACCCGGCTTGGCACCCTCGTCGACCCCGGCCTGGCACAACCACTTGAACAACGTCATCGGATGAACCCCGAAATCCTTCGCGACCTGCTCGACCGTCACACCAGGACCCCGATCGCGAGCAACACGCACCACGTCATCACGAAACTCACGCGGATAAGGCTTGGGCACAGCAACATCCTTCCAGGCCCACCTCACCGCAAGCCAACTCAGATGTCACCTATCCGTGCAGCAGACCCGCCTCGGGGGTAGATAATGGCGAAGACGGCTGTTCGGTCCGTGGCGTGGATTCATCAAGCGCTACCGGTGCTCCCGGTGGTCACGAACTGCCTTAACGCTGGGCCTGCCGTCCCGAGGAGAAGCCGGGCGTGGGCCGGTGCCGCTGGCCTTGGTCGTGCCGTGAGCGGGGTTCTTGACCACCTTGCTGGCCTTGTCGGCACTTTCTTGTAACTGCAGCTGACCTCGGAGGCCAGTGGGGTTGGTCGCTTCGGCGCCGCCGCGGCTATCGTGGTCGGGATCGACGTCGGTTTTGTTGTCCGGACCCGCGGTCGACGGCAGGTTGGTCGGTGTCGAGGCCGACAGCGTGCTGCCAGCCGCGGGCGTGTCGTTGCCGATGTTGCCCAGCGCTACGAAGACGCCGACGATCACCGCGACGATGCTCGAGACCGTGATGGTCAGCATCCTGCGCCGGCGGTGGCGCTCGGCCTGACGCTGCGCCCTGCGTCGCGCCAACTGCTGCTGATGTGTCTTCTTGGACATCGAGTTCTCCTGGTCGCATGACAGTTCCCCTAGCATGGTGTGTCCCTGATCAACGGCCAGCGGCTCATCTCGGTAGCACCGACTGCCCCCGCAGCCACCGCACTTGGTGGCCGACCTGCAGTTGCGCAGCCAGCCGGTAACCGGCCTTCGGGCCGTTGGTCACCCGGGCGGACATCAGCTACCGACCGATGCCGACGTTCACAGGTACCCCAACCAGCTCAAACGTCTCACCATCGAAGGCGAAACAGCCCAGGTCCGAGTCGTGGTGAAGGCACCGGTTCGGCGCCGTCAATATGAGCTCCGCCGGTACGGTTGGTAGCATCACCTGCAGGGTCCACGGCAATCACCGCTGCCGCCCGCCCCGCTCCCCCGCCCGGGGCGAAGCGTCGGCGAGGACGACCCGTTACCCATTCGATGCCGCCACCTAGGAAACCACATCGCTCTCGTCGCGCTTCCTTGACCTAACCCCGGCTGTTCTGCACCCAGCGGCCCCGACGGCGCGGTCCGGCTGGACACGCCGCACCGGCTCAGGGACAGCTCAACCGCGGCCGAGCGCCGCGTGCCCGTGGACCCAGAACGGCGCGCAGTCGCGACCGCGACATCCGCGGCGATGAGGATGACGACCCCGTGCGGGCTAGCGCGCTGGGCTACTCGCGACCGCGATGACGCCTCACCCGATCCATCGAACCCCCTAGAACCTAGCGCGGACCACGCCGGGCCGCACCGCCAATAGGTGAGCGTTACGTAGTTGCCGTCGGCGCCTATCAAGAACCGAGCCTGGCGGCTGAACTTGGAGTCGCGCCGCGGTCGCTGCGGATCAACATCATGTTTCCATCGTTCACGCGGCAACATCGTTGCGGTTAGGGCTGCAGTCAGGAACGGGTGCGACCCACGATGAAGGTGTTCCGCGGTCAGGCCCTGTCGATGGGCACACACTCTCGACGTGCGAGCGAGGAGAGTTCCCCTGCAAAGGATCACCGAAAGGGCCTGACCGCCTCTTGGGAAGTGCGTATATTCAACACCACCAAAACGCGGGCTGTCACCTTGGTGAGGCAACTGAAAATCCGTCACTATTCCAGATCCGAAATCCTGTCCAGGACCGAACCGTAACGATCCTTGGCAACCGGCTGCCTATGCATTTTGCGGCGAGGGTGCTTGATTCCACGGCGGTTGTTGCAGTCAACGATCAAGAGTGCAACGCGACCTGGACCTGGTGGGGGCGCTTGAACGGCCCGCAGGGACGGGAAGGGGTGATGCGCCGACGCGACCAACCAACGGAGGAGTCGAGCGGGCGGCCCCGACCAGTATCTGCGCGTGAGAGCGGTCGCGGCGCGGTGACACAGGTGCAGCCCATAAAGGGGATCGCGTGGGGGTGATCCCCTGCAGCACAGGCGCTTCGAAGCGCCTGTGCTGCAGGCTGGCTGGCGGGCGCGGATGTGACGATGATTCCGCACCTGCCAGCCATTCTTCTGAGATCCTGCCGGTGCTGAATTACGGCCGTACAACGTCGCATAGTTAGAGAATTCCGGAATTGAAGCCCTGGGTTGGCGCAAGCGCCGACTGATGTGACATGTATCTCGCGATTCACGGCCGGGGGGCGCGTCGACCGACCACCGTCTCTTTCCGGCACCAAAACCGACCTGCTCAGCCGTTCCCCCAGATGACGGCTGAGCGGGCCATCAGCACACCGCGCCTCTATACGCAATTGGGCGAACTGTCGATGGTCACAAGGATGTTCCCGCGGGGGCTGTGCAAGCGTGGGTGGATGCCTCGGCATCTGTGTCAGGCGAGATGCCGGGCTGGGGCATCGTCACTTGGCGTCGCGGCTTGGATCCGGCGACGTGAGCACAGGCGGTATCGCCGCGCCGGCCAGGAAATGGGCCAGGATGGGGCCTGCCGCCTGCAGCGGGCGCCGCGCATGTTCCCAGCAGCGTCGCAATGCGTGCAGGTCGGCGTCCTGGGTGGCGATGGTCAGGCGGTCCACGAGGCTGAACATCTCGCCGCGGCGTTCATCGGGCATGTCGTCGACCGCGACCACGCGGCGCAACCCGTCCAGGAAGCGCGTCATCGCGCGGCTCTCGTCTGCGCTGATGGCTGAACCCGCGGCGCGCTCAGGTCGCGCCGAGGCGGTTATCTCAGTCGTATCGTCCCTCTGGCCGGGATCCTTCTCGTCGCTCTGGCTTGCGTCGGTTGCGGGGTCGAACGCCGTCAGGCTGCGACTGGTTCGCCAGTAGCGGTCGGCAACTGACCGGCCGTCCTCGGTGATCTTGACCTTCGCCAACTGCGAGCCCGACGTGTCGATCAACTCCACCATGCCACGGTCAGCTAAGAACATGGCGGCCGCGGACAGTTCATCGTGCCCGGTCGGACGCAGGCCCTCCAGCACCGAGCGAGGATCGCGCTGAAACTCCGCCAGGAAACGGAAGCCCGCAGACCCCGACGTCAGCCAGTCCAGCAACGCGCCAACCAGGGTCCACGCCGTCCCGACGGGATCCGCGAGCCGCCGGACACGCAGCCGATAGGCCGACGTGGCCTTGTCGGACAACCTGACCGTCCCCGCAGCTCCACCAGCTCCGTCGGGCTCGAGCACCACCAGACCGCGCAACTGCAGGTCCCGCCATGCCGTCACCAGATCAGCGGCGCTCAGCCCGCTCACGTCTCCGGCCCGTTCAGCGGTACAGTCCAGTACCCCGAGCTCGCCTACAAGATTCAGCAGCGTCAGCCGGGCCAGATCCCCCGGCGTCGTGGCCCACCTCGCTCCGTTCACCCTCGTCCCCCATTCACGTGCGTCGCCCTCCCGCTTCGGGAGTGCTGGAAATGGTCGTCCGCGGGGCGACGCCGACGCTCAGCAGTCAGCATTCGAGCACACTGATCCAGCCTCAACCACAACGGCTCGCCGAGGCACCATGGCGTTCGACTGGTTACAACGTTGCTATCGGCAACAGCATCTGATAAGCGAAATCCAGTCAGCATCTCCGGCCCCGGCCTGCGGCCACCATGTCGAGCGTCGGTGCCATCGATCGCCTCACCCCCGAGAGGCAGGCGTCGGCGAGTTCGTAACGGGGCTTGCTCGATGGCATTCGGGGTGGCCAGGATCGTTTGCTGGACGTTCTGGTCGAGCGCGAGGCCCAGCGAGAACCCGATCCCGCGGCAGCGACCACGTGGGTCGCTCCGGCGGGGCCGGCACTGGCCATCACCCTTGGGCCTGTCGACCTCGTCGGGCAGGGGATGGGCCGGTAGTGCGGCGATCCGCCAGGTCCAGCACCTCCACATGATCGGCGGCGGTGTTGCTTCCCGCGTTCCCGGACTTGAGCAGCCCGGTCAGCGCCTCGCCACCGGACACATCTGGTCGGTCCAGGTAACACCGCAGCGGGTGAAAGCCAGATCCCTTCCTCCCCATCGGTGCAGCTTTCCTTGGGGAGTGCGCGGTCAGCAGGGGACGCATCGAAGTGCAACCCAACTGTTCGGACAGGTCCGGGCCCGCGCCGGCCGCCGAGGCGCTTCCGGGCATCCGCGCGTGCGGCCCGCAACAGGTCCAGCCGGGCAGCACCAACCATGTCGACCACTGGCCACCCTGGCCGGGTCGGAGCCGACCAGCCGAAACAACCGCGGCCAGTCCCGCAGCCTCCGTAGCGCGTCGCGGCCGTCGGCGATCGTGACCGCCAAGCCCACCAACCCTGGCCCGGCGCATGCAGCAGCGGCAGCCGGTAGGTGCCGGGCAGTACCACGGCCCGGCCCCTGACCAGCCCGGACTCAACGGCCAGTCCCCCAACAACACCGTCCCAGCGTCCGACACGATCCCCCTTTACCAACCGCCGACACCTCGAACCCAGACAGGGTCCCTCGCCACTCCTCACTAGAAACGGCCGTCCCGCCCGCGACTCAAGGACTCTTCAACAACCCCAATTTCCCCTCACAGACAAGACACCAGCGCCTTCCCACATCACGTGCCGCACCAACGCCCACGAAACGCCGACGCTAGACCCGACCCCAACATGGATCCTCGCCAGGGTTCTGATCGTGAGCAACCCGTACTCATTACCCCGGCCCCGCGGCCGCGTTGTCCGTGAAAGACGCCTGCGGTGGCCACCAAGGGGCGCTCAGCGCGGAGACCGCAACCACACGGGATTGTCGCTCTTTCCAGCATGAGCACAACTTGCTCATGCCACAGCGGGCCCCTGATGCCAGGATTTTCGCTCTCAGTGTGGGCTGTCGGCCTCCGCGCCTGCGGCCAGTGATGATCCGAGAGATTCTGTTCGAGCGATGGGGTGGGCTTGTTGAGAGCGTTGAGGATAAGGCGGTTCGGCAAGTTATGTGGGTTGGCACTGGCAGGACTGTCTGCGCTCGTCGCAGCCAGCTGGGCCGTCGGCGCGAACGCGGTGCCCGTACCAGAACGAACTGCGGCGCCACGGATTCTCGGTGTCGAGTCCGGCAACGCGGTACACGACCAGTACATCATCGGTCTGAAGACCGACGCCTGGATCGACCCGCGTGGCGTCAACGCCAGCGCTCAGGAACTGGCCCGCCGATACTCCGGCACCATCCCGCAGGTCTGGCCGGCCGGCGTACACGGCTTCTCGGCCAACATGACCGCAGCCACGCCGAGCAACTCGCTGCCGACCCTCACATCGCCTGGATCCAGCAAGCTCAGCATTATCACTCCGACAGCACCCAGAGCAAACCACCATCAGTCGGCATCAACGTGTGGGGCGTGGACCGGCTCGTTCAGCGGCAACAGCCGTTGAACGGCCTCTACCACTACAAGAACGCCGGCGCCGGCGTTCACATCTATGTCATCGACCCCGGCATTAACAAATACCACGCCGACATCGGCGGCCGCGCCGAATACGGCCCCAACTTCGTCACCTCCGAAACCCCAACACACTCGAACTCCGATGACTGCAACGGCCACGGCACCGCAGTCGCCGGCATCGCCGCCGGCGCCAAGTACGGCGTCGCCAAAGCCGCCACTATCCTTGCCGTCCGCATCTTCGACTGCGACAGACTGGCCAACAGCGACGACCCGATCGTCAACGCCGTCACCTCGGTTCGCGACCACGCCATCAAACCGGCCGTCATCAACATGAGCATTGGTTCCGACTGCGTTGACCCCAACACACCGGGCAACAAAACGCCTGCGCGGCAGGATCCAACCAGGCCATCGTTATGGCAGAGCAAAGCGCGATAGCAGCGGGATTACCGGTCGTCACATCAGCTGGCAACGCGCTGCCCGGCCAGCGTGCGATTGATGCATGCGTGACCCGGTAGGTTCCGCCGGCGGAACCATCAACGTCGGCGGGATCAACGGGGACGACAGTTATGCCGTCACCCCGAACTTCGGGGGATGTGTCGACATTTGGGCACCGGGGACGAACCTTCGATCCGATTGGATCGGATCGACAACAGCAGCCGACACGCGCAGTGGCACGTCCTACGCTGCGCCGTACGTGACGGGTGCGGTCGCGTTGCTGCTGGGCACCGCCCAATTCACCGCCACCCGGCCCGGCCAGCTCGCCGCCGCCGTCTCCGCACAAATCGACGCCGACGCAACCCAAGGCAAGATCACCCCCCCTGCCCGATGAACTGTCCCCCAACAAGATCCTCTACATCCCACCCACCAACGAAGGCACCTCCGTCGCAGTCACCCAACCCACTGGCAACCTCCAGGCCGTCGGCACCAACGGCTCCGGCGACCTGTTCAGCACCACCCAAACCGACCCCAACAGCCCCTCCTGGAACGCCTGGCAACGATCCGCCAACACCGGTTGGCTGTCCCGCGCCATCGACACCAACGCCGACGGCCGAGCCCAAATCATGGCCCTCACCACCGCAGGCTCAATCTTCCAGCGCCAGCAGATCAAGCAGGGACAACCAGGCCTCACCCGCTGGACCCAAGGCGGCGGGTTCCTCAATCCATCGCCATCGCCCGCAACCAAAACGTCGCCATGCAAGCACTCGGCATCGACCCCCAAGGCACCGCCGTCACCTTCGCCCGAACCACACCCGGCAGCCCGACTGGAAATCCTGGACAACCCTGCCTGCCTTGCCCACTTTCACCGACATCTCCGCCGAAACCGACAATGCTGGCATCGTCCGCGGCTACGCGACCGACACCCACGGACACATCTGGGAACCAGCCAGACCGCCCCCAACGCCACCACCTTCGCCCCCATCACCCAACTCACCGACCCCACCAACCTCCTCGTCAGCGAAACCGCCGTCGCCCGTGACAGCACCGGAACACTCGTCCTCGTCGCCTCCGACGCCTCCGACGCCGTCTACCAACAAACCCGCACCACCACGGGCACCTGGACCAACTGGACCACCATCGGCACCGCCGAGATCATGCACCTCGGTGCCGACACCAACAAGAACGACACCATCGCCCAAGAACGGCACCATCGCCGTCCTCTCCGTCGACGCCACCGGAGCCATCTCCGAACTCGACCAGGAAAGCCTCGGATCGAACCACTACGTGGGGTTCGTTTCCCTCGACGGGCTGTTGCGCTCCTGACAGGACAGCTCGACTTGTCCTGGCCTCCAAGAAGAGGCACTCCTCTCGGAGCAGATTGAACTGCGGCTCGGGCACTCGCCCGGGCCGCAGTTCTACGGTCGGTCCGAGGCGCACAGCCACAGCCATGACCCGCGCGGCGAGCCCCATCTACATCGGGCAGCCGGGGCGTCGGGATGCCCGACTCCCCGCCACGTGATCCGTTCCTCTCGCACACAGCGCCGCCGGCACGCTTCTCAAGTTTCAAGACGCGTGCTGCTCAGACGACGCGCCCCTGGGCCGTAACGGCTGAGGCCGACCTCGTAGGACCCTCGATGCGCCTGGGTGGCCTGAGGCGAGCCGACACCTCGAGCGATCGCCAGTCGGCTCAATTCGAGGTGGCCATCACGATCTCGCTTCCGTCGGCTCAGGTAGGGCTCGCATGCCCTGACATGGTCTGCTGCCGTGACGAGCGCTCGGGGGCTCGATCCACGGGACGAACAGCATGCCCGCAGCATGGCCAGCCGTTCACCAGAGCAAGCAACGCCTGTTTCTGAACGCGCACCGCAACCGGCGTTCAAATGCGTCTTGACCACTCTCCTGCTTCTGACTGCTTGCTGTAGTGACCATGAGGGTTGTTGACGGCGTGGCTACTTGAGATGTGGAGGGACCTCCGGCTGGGTGTGAGTTGCTGACGCCCACACCGCACAACCGGAGGTCTCGTGTTCCACCGTAATGCCCGGCTGACTTTGTATGGCCGCAGGTTGCTGATCGAGCGTGTTGTGGTCCAGGGCCGTCCGGTGGCTCATGTGGTAAAGGAGCTGGGGTGTTCGCGGGCCACCGGTTACAAGTGGCTGACCCGGTGGCGAACCGAGGGTGATGCAGGTCTGCGAGACCGGCCCAGCACGGCGTACCGGTTGCCCCACAAGACACCGCACGAGGTGGAGCAGCGAATCTGCCGGCTACGCGTCGAACGCAAACTCGGACCCCGCCGGCTGGCGCCCTTGCTCGGCGTCCCAGCCTCGACCGTGCACGCGGTCTTGACCAGGCACGGCCTGCACCGGCTCGCCTGGCTGGACCGGCCCACCGGCGAACGCATTCGCCGCTACGAACGCGACACTCCCGGCGAACTCCTGCATGTGGATGTGAAGAAGCTTGGCCGACTCCGCGACGGCGGCGGCTGGCGGGTCCTGGGCCACGACAGTCCCGAACACCGCCGGGCCCGCAACGCCCCACGGGTCGGGTTCGACTACGTGCACTGCGCCGTCGACGACCACACCCGCATCGCCTACGCCGAAATCCACCCAGACGAGAAGACCACCACCCGCGCCGGCTTCCTGCACCGCGCCGCAGAATACTTCGCCGACCTCGGCATCACCCGGATCGAACGCGTGATGACCGACAACGCCCTGGTCTACCGCCGCGGCCGCGCCTGGCAGCAAGCCCTGGCCGACCTCGGCGCCCAGGCCCGCTTCACCCGCCGCTACCGACCCCAAACCAATGGCAAAGCAGAACGCTTCAACCGCACCCTGCTCGACGAATAGGCCTACGCCCAGCCCTACATCAGCAACCAGCACCGCGCCGAGGCCCTACCCACCTGGCTCCACACCTACAACCACCACCGCAACCACACCTCACTCGGCGGCCAACACCCATCACCCGCGTCAACAACCCTGCTGGTCATTACAGCTAGCCGCTAGAACTCAAGGGGCTTGAGGGAAATCCAATTCGGCGACGGCGTGACCTGAGCAGGCGATACTCCTGCGTTCCGCTCAACCGGAGGCGACCATGAACTAGTCGCCCCGTGATCGAAGCCTGCTTTCGGATCCGGGCAACGGCTTCACAGCCGATCGGAACTGGAGCTGGCATGATACGTCTCTCGACCGTGAACCGACGCGTGACGATGTACGCGATGACTGCTCTCGCGTGCTGCGCATCCTTGTGCGCTGCGGCCGTGACGGCCGCAGCGAGCGCGTCTCCAGGCGGCATGATCAGCGGCGAGAACTCGGGCGGTCTTCCCGGTCACTACCTCGTACGCCTCCGAGATACCACCCCAGTTCAGCGAACGGACATCATCAATCAGGTCAAGATTCAGGCACATGCTCACGGCGGCACAGTGAATTGGTCTGCGGCAGACCGATCTGGGGAATTCTCGGTTCAGTTGCCGCCGGCCGGGGCCCGGGAACTTGCGGCAGATCCCAGAGTTGCCTGGGTACAGGAGCAGCGGGAGTACCGTGTCGAAGACGACCAGACTGGCCTGTACAACTGGGGCCTGGACAGTATCGGAAAGCGTTCGTTGCCACTGAACGGCAAGTATGGATACATGGGTACCGCGGGGTCCGGCGTCCATGTCTATGTGGTCGACACCGGAATCCGCATCAGCAACCCTCAGTTCCAGGGTAGGGCGAGTTACGGGATCAACACCGTCCCCGGAACGGACCCCAAAAACGCGGACGACTGCCAAGGTCACGGTACGCACGTCGCCGGCATTGTGGGAAGCAGAGACTACGGTGTTGCCAAGAAAGCGAGTTTGGTGGCTGTGAGGGTCTTCGATTGCTCCGGCTTGGCCGAAGACCCGCAGATCATCGCCGGCCTGCAGTGGATTGAAGCTCACGCAATCAAGCCGGCAGTCGTCAATATGAGCCTAGGCTCTGTCTGCGTGGGCTCCCTGGGACCCACCGAATGCCCCGTCGGCACGTCTGCGGGCATCGTCACGGAGGAGCAGAAGCTCATCAACACCGGAGTTCCGATCGTGACGTCTGCAGGAAACGATGGCGCGAATGCCTGCTACAACCCGGTCGGTGCAGCCGGATCGTCGATCAACGTCGGTGCTGTCAATCCCAGCCAGGGCTATCACAGCCCTTCGAATTTCGGGAAGTGCGTCGATATCTGGGCGCCTGGCGAGTCCATCAGTTCGGTTGGCGGGGTTGGGAAGGATGCGTCAGGAACGATCGATCCAGATCCAGTTTCCCGAAGCGGTACCTCAGCAGCAGCCCCACATGTTGCCGGAGCGGTGGCGATCCTGATGGGCACTCCTCAGTTCGCACAAGCTTCTCCGGCACAGATCAAAGCGAGACTCGACGCCACCTCCACACTCGGCAAGATCATCAACCTCCCGGACACCTTGTCGCCGAACAAACTCCTCTATTCCCCACCGTCGCAAGAGGGTGCACCGGTCGCGTTGGCCAAGATCACATCCGGGCCGCTCGCCGGCAGCCTTGAGGGCTTCGGCACCGACGCCGACGGTAGGTTTCTCTTCGCAACTCGGAAATTGCCCGACGTTCCTGGTTGGTCAGGCTGGACGGCATCGACCTCGCTTGGCTGGCTCAGTGCGGGCGCTGACAACAATGTCGATGGGAGTACTGAGCTCATTGGCATAACCACGTCCAACCAGGTCTGGCAACGGCAGGTACGTGGCGGCACGATGTTCTCCCCTTGGACCCAACTGCCAGGCATTTCACTGCAATCCGTGGCGGTTACACACAATCAGAACGGCTTGGTCGAACTTGTGGGCATCACTCCGCAAGGTCAGCTCGTGGTGACCTCGCAGACATCGCCCAACGCGTTGACGTTCTTCGCCTGGGCCCCGTTTCCCGGGCCGCTGCCCCAGTTCGACTCGGTCAGCGCGGAGATGGATGGTGCCAATCTCATCGAGATCTTTGCGGTCGACACTCATAGCCGGGTCTGGCAGGCGAAGCAGACCGTTCCCAACAACAACATCTTTCAGTCCTTCACGCCCATGCCTGGCAGCGACAACATGCTGATAAGTGAGTTGGCGGTTGCGCGCCAGGGCGATGGACACCTAAATCTGGTAGGGAGTAACGCGTCTGGTCTGGTCTCCCACAGAACCCAGATGGACACCGGCGACTTCGCCCCGTGGTCGCCGCTTGCACGCATGACGTTGTCACACCTGGCGGCTGAGACCGACTCGGACGGTCGCGTCGTCATCGCCGGTGTCGACACGACCGGTGCGCTCTGGTCCTCAAGGCAGTCGTCGAGCGACCCGAACGTCTTCGCCGCCTGGTCCGCCCTCGCGGGCGCCCTGCGCTCCTAGTTGTGCCAACTGAGGCGCGCCGGCCGGACATCGATCCCTCCCCCACTGGGCCAGCCAGACCCCCGAGCCAGAACCACCACCCGCATGGTTCGGGAAACCACAGACAGGCGGCGCCAACGCCACCGACCGACACCAGGTATTGGCCCACGCGGCAGAACAACCGATCACGGCACCGCCACCCTCGACAACCTCACCCGTCTCAAAGCGGTTGAGTACCGACGCGACTCAGTGTCCCGCTGAGAGGAGGCGGGTCCGGTCGAGCGGATCGGTTCGGCTCGCACGGTCGAGGGATGTCGCTGCGAAGGATTCTCACGCGTGACCTGTCGGTGGACGGCCCGGCACGGCCCACAGCGTCACCGACCGATCCATCGCCGGCTTACCGACTTGGCTCAAGCACGACGGTCCCGAACGACCGGCATGATCAACTGCGAAGTGGTCACGCCAGCGGGCAGGTGTCATCACGTTGCGGGCCTGCTGAACTAGGAGCGAAGGCTCCGCCCCGTTATGCGGTTGTGTCTCCTTAGGTCTCGGCACCCGCGATCGACTGAGCCGCCCTGTGCAACGTTGCCGTTCATGTCGACGGCGGCGATGAGGACACTACCGTTGTCGTTGGTCTCGACAGGGATGTGCTGGATGTTCCCTTTCGGCATGACCTCGTGCCAGACGCCCGTCACGAGGCCACTCCGGGCGTCGTCTGCAACCGGTGAAGAACGCCGTGGGACGAGGCCACGATCACGTCGAGTCTTCCACCGCCGTCACGCGCCAAGGTGAGCTCGCTGCCGAGCATCTCCCTCGAGACCGGGCCGCCGGGTGGCGAAACAGCAAACGGGACGAGTGAGAACCAAGTAGCGCCGTTGACAACAGCCTGCTGGCTCCTCCAGATGCGGCCATGGGTGTTGACCGACGATGCCATTGCTGTCGGTCTCGGCTGCGGCCGATCTGAATGAAGGCACGGAGCATTGTCGAGACCGATAAACTGCTGCCAGGACGTGACCGTCGTAGCGTTGACTCCGGTCTGACCGCATTGCTAAATCTAGCCCTCCTTGTTCACCCCGATCAGTTTGTGACAGGCTGCCCTGCTTGCTTGCGGCGACGATCGACACCAGGCGGCCGTCGATTTGCGATGGGCTGGTGAATGCAAAGTCGCCTAGCGCGCGGTTTGCCGACGCCGCCAGATCTCGTTCGTATCGCCGTCAGTCCAAGGATCAGTATCCGTCCGTCCGTCCGTCCGCCGCAACATTGTCGGCGCCGACGACTGCCACGGCGCTGCTCCCTGACTGAGTCCAACCGGTCCACACCAGGCTACTCGCCGCCGTCTGAACGACGGTGAACATATGTCCGTCGACGTTGGTCCCGAAAGCTCGCAGCGTGCCGGAACCGGTCCTCCGCGCCAGTGCAATCGACGAGCCTTCGACGGCGGGCGGAATGTCGAGCGTCTCGTTCGGCATGCCGGCCGGACGCCGTTGATCAGCCCCGAGGCCGGCGTTCGCATCAAGTCGTGCGGCGGCGACCTCGAGTTGGCTCAGCGCCACGCCCGTGAGCCGGTCGCCGCTCAAGAGCGTTGGGACCGCACCCGCGACATATGCCGCAGCGAATGCGGTGGCGGTGGCGGTGGCGGATCTTCCTGCACCACGATCGACGGAGTCGGACGTCAGACTTCCTCCGAGCACCCGGATGTTCACGCATTTGCCCATAACTGGAGGAAGGCAAACGCGTGTCATCCGCCCCGATCGCCCCGATGACGATCATGCCGACCGCCCAGGTCGAACTCCCGCGGGGATCGATGCCCTCGTCTCCGACACCGCTGACGACGGGAACTCCCGCAGCGATCGCACGTTGCTCGGCGCGGTGATGTCCTGAAGTCATCGGCTGGACAAGGAGCCAGTTGCTGCGACCTGTCGATGCATTGCCGGTTGGGCTGAAACTCCTGACAGCCGGCTTGATTGCATTCTGGATTGCCCATTGAAACCCGCGGGCAATGTCATCCGCTTCGTCGTGACTGTTGCAGTCGAACGCACGCACCGAGACCAGCATGGATTTCTTGGCGACGCCGTACATGTCTCCGCTGATCAACCACGCAACCGGTGTGCAGTGGTCGCCGACGGACAGTCGCCGGCGTCGGCCCGGTGTGGCGTCTGTGTCGAAACCTCGTTGGGGCCGAGCAAGACACGACTCGAAGTCGGCTTTGCCGGCATTTACCCCTGAATCGGTGACGTACACACATGGGTGCCGTTGCCGCGGGCTCCCTGTAGTCGTAGGATCCGGTCAGCGAGAGCGTCCGTTGATCGACGAGCCGATTGAGGCCCAGTAAGTGACTCCACCGGCCAACAGCGGAATGGCCTACTCCACACCAAGCTACAGATTGCTGCTCACCGACGTAGTTGACGATTTGACCGCCGTCTGCGCACCGCTCGCTCGCCACCTCAAAGACCTGACCCCAGCGCTAGCCTCGGCGTTTGGTGGAGGTTGGTGCGGCACGTGATGTGGGAAGGCGCTGGTGTCTTGTCTGTAAGGGAAATTGGGGTTGTTGAAGGGTCCTTGAGTCGCGGGCGGGAGGGCCGTTTCTACTGAGGAGTGGCGAGGGACCTGCCCGGTTCGAGGTCGACGGTTGGTAATGGGGGATGGTTCGCATGCAGGGTGTTGTTGCGGGGACTGGCCGTTGAGTCCGGGCGGCTGGTCAGGGCTGGGCCGTGGCACTGCTCGACAGCTACCGGCTGCCGCCCCTCGCGGACGTTGGCTTGTGGATCGCGATCCACAAGCCAACGTCCGCAAGGCCCTCCGACTCACAACTACCCGGTGTCTTCCAGCCCTGACATCGGGCAAGTCGACTAGGACCGAAGGCGTCTCCCAGTGATCGGGAAGGGGGGCAGATAGGAGGCATCGCCCGGATGTGATTGGACGGTCTCGTTGACATCGCCATTGATGTCGACCCCGAACACCACGATCGTGCCATTCGCATCGGTCTCGGCGGCGACATGTTGATAGTTGTTGACGAAGTTGAGCATTCCTGTCCAGTCACCGGTCCAGGAGTCCACGCCGGGGGTGACCTGCAAGTTGTGCATGACGCCGTGCGGGGACGTTGCAATCACGTCGAGTCGGCCGGTGCCGTCACGGGCTACAGCCACCTCTCCCGCGAGCATCTCACTCGAGATCTGGTCGTGAGGCGGCGGGGCCGCGAAGGGCACGAGCGAGAACCAGGCGGCACTGTTGACGGTCGCCTGCCGACTCCTCCAAATACGCCCGTGGGTATCGATGGCGAAGACATTGACGATACCGTTATTGTCGGCTTCCGCCGCGACCGAGACAAAGGGCGGCAGTGTCGTGTTATCCAACCCGGTGAACTGCTGCCAAGCGGAGTAAGCCGATGTGACGCTCGGGTCGATGCTTGCGGTAGGATTGGTCTGGGCGGCGTGCCAGATCTGGCCATCCTTGTTCACACCGACCAGCTGCAGTTGGCTGTCTCGCTCGCGAGCCGCGGCGATCGAGCGCAGACTGCCATCGAGCTGCGACGCTCCAGTGAACCCGGTGCCGGCGAGGGACAGTTGACGGCGCTGCCACACCGAATTCGTGTCCGACGTCAGACCGAAGAACGTGAGCCGGCCGTCACCGAGATTGTCGGCACCGAACGACAGCCAGCACGCGCAGGCGGACGGGCGCCCCCAGCCATCCCATCCCATGCCACCCAGCACCGTTTGCGTATTAAGGACCATTAGACCGGCTGCGTCGGTGCCGATCGCCTGCAACCTGCCGCTGCCGTTCTTGGCCAGCGCAATCGACGAACCCTCCGTGGTCGGCGGGATGTAGAGCATCTTGTTCGAATTTGACGGCAGGCCGGCGATCCGCCCGAGAGTCGAGTTGGCATCGAGCTTGGCAGCAACTTGCGCGACGAGCTGAGGCGGTAGCACGCCGACGAAGTTCTCGTCGCCCAGCATCATCGCCACAGCTCCCGTCACGTACGCGGCCGCGAACGCCGAGCCAGAGAAGGAACCTCGGCCTTGAGCGTCGACGGTGTCCGACGCGAGATCCTGGCCAGGCGCCCACATGTTCACGCACGGCCCGAAGTTCGAGGTAGGCAACCGTTCGTCGTTCGCTGTTGCTGCACCGACCACAATGGCACCGGGCGCCCAGTTCGGGCTCCTGCAGGGATCGATCCCCTGATCTCCGGCGCCGGTCACCACTGGGATCCCCGCCGAGATCGCTGCCTGCTCTGCGGCGATGATCTCCGCCACATCGTCAGCAGGACATGGTGCCGGCTCGCCCGACCCGTCGAGACACCGTCTGTTGAGGCTGAAGCTGATGACGGCGGGCTTGACGGCGTTCGCGATCACCCATTGCAGGGCGCGCACGACATCGTCGCCGTCAGCTCGGTTGGAGCAGTCGAAGGCGCGCACCGAGACCAGAACGGCTTCCTTGGCGGGGCCGAACTTGTCTCCACCGATGAGGCCGGCAACAGGGGTTCCGTGATTGGCGGTCGCGCAATCACTGGAATCGGCCTTGGACGGGGTCTCGGTCGTTACCTCGTTTGGACCGAGCAGCACGCGACTCGTGAAGTCGGGGTCGTTGGAATTTATCCCGGAGTCGACGACGTACACATGCACGCCTTTCGCCGATGGGTCCCTGTAGTCATATGTGTTGTTCAGCGGAAGCGTCCGCTGATCTAGCCGGTCGAGGCCCCACTGGGTTGCCCCTCCGCTCAGCGGTGGAGTCGACTGCTCGGCGCCAAGCGTCGCGACGCCCGCCGCTTGAGCGGACGCAAGGTCGCTGGTCGACCCCACAGCCGCGAGCACCTGACCGCCCAGCGATAGCCCCACCAGTGCAAGTACGGACCATCTCTTGCTTCGCGCAAGCAAACCAACCACGCTCCTATGCAACTCTACAGCGACCTGGGCTCGTCCCAGACTGAACGGCCCCGCTCAGCCAACAGCCAAATCCGCACCGAAGCCATGAGCAAGTCCTGCTCAGAAACGCCGTTCCGCCGACCGTGGCTCCTACTTGGGCAGTTGCCGACATCAACTTGGCCGACCGACGGTGAAGGGTCTTACACGTTGGCACCAACTGCGGGCTAAGCGAACGTACACAGGCAGCTGCTCATCTCCTCATATCCACTGCCCCTGAATCAGAAGCCGGTGCTGAGTCGCAGGGGACCGTTGCCGATCTCGCGCCGGAGGAAGAGGAACGACGAATCCACACACGCTGGTCGGCAGCGGATACGCCGGGTGGTCCAGACTCGGCTCGGCGCCAGGGGCCCTGGCTCGACCGTCCTCGCGCGAAGCGAGTGCACGCGAACCTGACGAGTACGCGCCCAAGTACGTACGCCTGGGGCGGCATCAAGGCGATGCTGCACTCGTTGCTCGACCAGATCGACACCGCAGCTGTGCACACGCAGTACGACAAACTCCTCGACCAGATCCAGACCAGGCTCTCCGAGGTGCACGCTCACCTCGGGGACGCCCGCGCCGCCGTCGTCGGCATCTGCCCTGGCCGACGCTCGATCATCCGCCTCGTCGGAGTCGTCCTAGCCGAACAACACGACCAACGAATCGATGGACGCCGGTAGCTCGGCCCGATGCACTCCACCGTAGTCGACTCAGCCACATCACCAACCCCGAGTACAACAGACAGACACCAGCGCGATCAGCGCCTCACCACACAACAACTAAGTACCAGACGTCGTCCACCGCATAGAACCTGACCGCGGGAGCTCGGCGACGTTCGAACGATTCCATGCAGGAAGTCGACATGTCAGGTCCGGTATCGATAGCCGACCCGAGCCCCGTCGGCAGCCGATACCTGGCTGGTTGCTAGGGGCGTAGGACGCCGTCAAGGGACCGTAGCGTGTAGGCCGAAGAACCCGGCGCGTTCTGGCTGTTCTGGAATACGTGGCCGTCAGAATCGACCGTCAGCGCCAGCACAGTCCCGTTGTCGTTGTCCTCAGCCGCAATGTGCATCAAGTTCGGAACCCCGGCGACCAGTGACCACTCCCCCCAGGACAGTGCGCCAGGGACGGTAGCCCGGCTCTGCCACATGCCGTCCGGGCCGATGGCTAACAGGTCCAATCCACCGGCGCTGTCACGGGCCAATGCCACCTCGGAAGCAATGTGCTCACGGCCGAACGATGCGAACGAAGTGACCGGGAGCCACTCGCTGGAGTTCGGCTCGAGTTGCGTAGTCTCCCAGAGTTGGCCGTGACTGTCGACCAGGACTGCCAAAATCACACCGCTACTGTCCGCCTCGGCAGCCACAGAGATGAACCTGGGCGGATTCAGCCCGCCTGCGAACGGAATCCAGGACCCGAATGACGGCGTGTTCTCCGAGGTCTGAATCGCGTGCCATGCCTTTCCATCGGTGTCGACCCCGACTAACTCTATCTGAGTGGCAAACGATCCATTGACCGCAGCGATCGACTTCATACGCCCGCCAAGCTGAGACCACGCCGTCATAACGGGCCGCTCTGTTTGTATCTGCTGGCGCTGCCACACCTGGTTCGCGACATCCACTCCGACTAACTGGACGCGATTGTCGAAGTTGCGGCCGGCCCCCACCGACAACCAGCCTGAATTGGCCGATGCCGACCACTTCGTCCAAGTCGTCGCATTTCTAGCCGTCTGGACGGTAGAGTACATCTGTCCCGCCGCGTTCGTCCCGAACGCCTGGACCACGCCCGCACTGGTCTTGACGGCTGCAACCGACGAGCCCTCAAGCGTTGGCGGGCTGTAGAGCAGCTTGTTTGGAGAACTGCCGTCCAGAAGGTTCGTGATCTGCCCCAGCGTGGCGTTCGCATCCAGCCGCTCCGAGACTTTTGCCGCCAGTTGTGCCGTCGGCACGGCATCGAAATCTCCCGTACCTAACAGTGCTGCGACCGCGCCTGTGACATAGGCTGCCGCGGCACTCGTTCCGAACGTCTGTCTGACCCCGTTGTGCGGAACGAGCGCGTCCGTGTCGAGATTCTCGCCAGGTGCCCAGATGTCAACACAGCTGCCGAAGTCGGAATTTGCCCAGTATGAATCATCGTGGTTCACGGCACCGACCTCGATGGCACCGGCCGGGGCCGGAACTGGGACATCGCATGAGTTCACATGGGTATTGCCGGCATCCAGAACCACCGGAATACCTGCGTCGAGAGCCCGTTGCTCCGCAGCCACGATCGGTGACACAAATCCTTCCGGACAATCGTTGGGATTTCCGGACTCGTCCGCGCAATTGCGGCCAATGTCGAGATACATCACCGCGGGTCTAGTACCGTGGTCGATGACCCATTGAACACCGTTCGGAACATCGCTGTTTCCGGCCCTGTCCTGACAGTCGAAGATGCGCACGGATACCAATGTAGCGGCTTTGGCTAGACCGAACCGAGCGCCGCCGATCAGACCCGCATGGCTCGTTCCCGAACCCGAGCAGTCGAGAGAATCCGGCCTTGTCGGTGACTCCGTGGTGACTTCGTTGGGGCCGAGCTCGACTCGGCCAGCGAAATCAGAGTTGTCCTTGTCGATACCGGAGTCGAGGACGTAGACGTGAACACCTTTCCCGGCAGATTGGTAGTTAAAGCCGTTGTTCAGCGGAAGGCTCCGCTGATCGAGCCGATCCAGACCCCAATACGAACCGGCCGTCAACGATGGACCGGTCTGTAGCAGTGCAGGAGACACGCCACCACCGAGTGGTGCGCGCACGGATTGCGCGGACCCAGCCACCGCCGGCGCTGCCGCCGCTAATAGTGGCCCACACAATGCCAGCCCAACAAGCATCGCACGACGCCAGATATCACCGCGCCCCACCATTCTCACCAACTCCCTTCCGCAACCCCCAATATCTTCAGGATTGAGCGGGGGTACCCGTCTGTGGCTACCTAGTTCCAGCTGATACATTGGCAGGCATTCTTGCGTGGGTATCTAATACTGATGAAAGACGCTTTCATTTTCAAGACTCCAAGGAATAGACAACCGGGCGTCACCGGTCGACAGGTGCTTGCGCGCCCTGCTGCACCGTCCCCTCGTCCGGCGGTTTGCCGGACGAGGGGGCCCTCGGCTGTTGCTCTTGTTGATCCGCTTCCGCTTGCCTAGAAGGGTGCCTCGAGGGGTTCGACGCAGGCCACGTCAGCACAGTGCACGGTCTTGAGGACCTTGTTGGTGTCGTCGCGGTAGCTGATGAACGGCAGTCCGTCGGAGCCGGTGGCGAGCGACGGGCGGAAACCTACGCCGCCGAACTCGTCGAGGTTCGTCGCCACCGCGCTGCTGCAGGTCGCATCCGCGCAGTGCGCCGCCTTCAGGTTCTGTCTCGACGGGTCGTAGTAGGCCACGATCCCGTTCCCGTCGACACCGATGGCGATCGAGCTCTGGGCCCGGTTCTGGATGCCGGTATCAACTACGGTCGGGGTGACACTGGTGCACGAGGCGTTGTCGCAGTGCGCGACAACCAATTGGTACGCAACACCGGCAGTTGGCTGGCGGCTGTAGACCAGCAGGCCGGCACCATCCAGCCCGGTGGTAATCGAACTCCACTCGCCACTGGCGTCGACCACCGCCCCCGTCCCGCCGGCGCAGTCGGCGTCGACACACGCCTTCACCTTGAGATGCGCACTCCCATCGGTGTAGCTGACCATCCCCAGACCGTTCGCGGCAGTCGTGATCGACGGCGCCACCACGGTACTTCCGTTCGTGTCGATCGTCGCGACGTGAACACTGGAGCACCCCAGGTTGACACAATGCGCAACCTTCACCGCACCGATGTTCGCGCTGGCCTGGTTCGTCACATCGCTGTAGACAATCAGGCCCAGGCCGTCCCCACCAATGGTCAACGCCGTCGGGGCCACCACGAACGAGGCCGAATCAACCGTCGCCTTGGTGACCGATGCACAGGCGACATCGTCACAATGCGCAACCCGCAGATCCATGGTCTGCACACCGCTCGGACCCGCGCTGCTGACATAACCGATCAGCGGAAGGCCATCACTACCGATCCTGATCGACGTATTGGTGCCAACCTTCCCCGTCGGCTCGGCATCAATCGTGTGCGTCGTCACCGTGCTGCACTCAACATCGTCACAGTGCGACACCATCAGGGCCGGACCGGTCGAACTGAAGTAACTCATCACCTGCTTGCCATCAGCACCGGTCACGGTCGAACTGTCAAGCCCCACATCCCCAACAGAATCAGTGAAATTCGTAATACCATGCCCAGACGGCAGCGGAACAGGAACATCCGTACACACCTGCCCGGACGGCGCACTGTTGTTCCCATCCGCCGCGTTGACCGCTGTGATCCGATAACACTGCCGCGACCCAGCCGCGACCGTGTCGGTGAAACTGTACGTCGTACCCGTCCCACTCCCCGTCGTACTGGCCACCTGGCTCGCGGCCCGCGCAGACTCGTTCAGCAACCCGCGCCCAACCACGAACCCAGTCTCGTTCGTCGACTGGTCAGTCCACGACACCGTCACATTCGTGCCGCTTGTCTGCACCGACGCCGAGCCAGGCACACCCATCGCCGGAACCGCCGGAACCGCCGGGCTGGTACCAGCAGTCATCAACAACCCCGTCGTGTGGGCGGTGCCGCTGATGGGCTGCCCAGTGCGGTCAACACTAATCTCGCGCAGTTCACCGTTGCTGCCCTGGAAAGCGATCGCGGCGCCGCCACCAGGTAACGCGGTGATCGCTGGACTGGTAGCCGGCGCCATCGCCTGTGACAGATTGTGGGCGACCTTGTCGCGACCGACGACATACAAGGAATGGTCGCTGCCTTGAACAGCAGTCATCGTCCCACCACCGGCCATCACGGCGATGGACGGCGAGGTCCCAGCCGCCACGGACTGCACCATGCCTATCGCACCGATATTCCCGCCCCTGTCGCGATACCTGAAGTTGATACTTCCGTCGGGCAGAGCTGCGATCGCAGCCTGCTTAGCGTTAACGTCCACGTCCGACTCAGCGAGAGTTGTCAGGTTCCCGGCGCCGTCTCTCATCATTAAGTGGGGGGAAAATCCCGGCCCCGCCGGATTGGGGGTGAGGAACACAATGTCCGTGGCGCCACCCGGCGTGGCAGTAATCGCAGGACTTGACGAGGTGTACATGGTGACGGATGTTGCGATCAGAGCCCCACTCGAAGTAACCCTGTCCAGATGATGCGTGGCACTGTCCTGGTAAGCGATCATGAAGTCACCACCAGGCAACGGGGCCACCGCAGGACTGGTACCGCTCGCTACCAGAAACCCGTTGATGTTGATGTTGATATGGTGGATCACCCCGTCTGACCCTACCCACGCGAGTTGCCTGCTCGAGTTGGCGAACGCCGTGACCGTCCCGCCCGTTGACAGCACCGCGACCGCAGGGCTCGTGCCAGGCGCCATAGCAAACGTCGTCGGCTGCCCGATCCCGTCTACCCCGGCGCTTGCCAATTGATGAGCGTCGTTCTGAAAAGCCGCCGCAAATCCGGGCACTGCCGATGTCGCAGCCGCACTAGCGTGCCCGGCAGACAATCCGCCCGCGCTGAGGGCCACCACCGCAGCCACAGGCAGCGCCCTCACCCCCCGACGCGCGCGTGTACTGCGTCTTTCCCTGTCCAACATGTCGACCTCCAGATCGGGAACTCTCGGACTACGGCGTGCCCAGGGCATCCCGAGGCCTCAGTCACCGCCCAATCGAGGCGCGGAGACGGTTCCCTGGGATCGCCCCCGCCACTGGGCAGCAACATCAAGCCGGGCAGGTCACCCGCTGCGCGATCGTCTACCACCATCGCCGGTCAGGTCGTGAGTATCTGTTGCCTATTTCGTGGCCCTCGGCCACGAATGTGTCTGCCAACTCGGCCGCGTACACCCTGGCGAGCGGGTGGATTCGGTAACGATCGACCGCGCATCGCTCAACGAGACTCGCACGCTCAAGCTCTGTGAGTGCGCCCCGGAGGCGTTGCCCATTGGTCCAGCCTTCGGCGGCCGAGTCCGACGCCCCAATCTCGATGTTCGCCCGTCGCCACGACGGCCAAAGCGAGGGGCAGTCCATCACAAACACAGAGGATCTCCCCGACGTCCTCCTCGGACTGTAATTGGGTCCGGCCGAGCCGATACGCCCGCAGGCCGATACTCGCCGATGGTGTCAGCGGACGGAGACGCAGCAGCTCCGCGGAATTCGTCACCGCGAGGGCGGCGAGGTCGGTCGCACTAGCCCACCCGCCCGGAGGTGGTGCTCAGCGGCGAGGCGAACCCGGAGCCGCACGGCGAGCGCTGACTGCGGGTCTACCTCACTGAGCACCCGAGACATGCGCTCGTCCATCACCGCCGCGATCCGGCGCTTCTTGTCGGCGTCGCCAACAGCCAGCAAGCCACAGACCTCCGGCATGGCCCGATGGTTGTGCTGAGCGGAACTGAACGGTCACCCCTGCCAGTAGGCTCAGAGGTTTGCGTTCAGGGGCGCCCCGGGCGCTCCCTAAGGCTCCGGGTGCTGCTGACATGACTCTTCATGTTGAGCCCTTCCCCGCTGTCCTTCATGTCTGCGTTCGTCGACGGGAAAGGTGTCCCGGCTCGGTAGTCTGACCGGCTGCCGCCGAGCACCTCATCCCCGGTTCCCCGATTGCCACAACGAAGCCGGCTCTCAGAGATATCGCTACCTACCTACCTGCGGTCCTGATCCAGCGCTCTGGCAGTCCATCCATGTGACGGGAAACCAGTCCCCCAAGGGCCGACCCGCAGGCGCTACTTCAGCGTTGTTTCAGCGCGGTTTCAGCCTTTCTCCGTAGCCTGGACCTTTGACAGCCGGGGGTACGTGCTCAGCATGTGCCCGCCGACACAGATCCCGACTCGTTCTAGGTTGCGACACGTTGGATGGAGCGTTCGGCCTGGCGTGGCAGGTGCGATCCCGGCGCCAAGGCAAGTCACCGACAAGCAGGAGCCAGCTCGGCCAGAGCCGCAAACGGTCAAGCCGGCCCAGGGCGGATATGAGGCACCGATGACTTCCAGAGAGAGCGTCGAACTGGCCTTCTACACAGCGGTGGACGAAGCCGCGAAGCTCGGACGACAGACCCCCTGTCGCCTCGACGCACGCTACGACTCAAACTGGCTGCGCGCGAAGGCTGCTGCGGAGCTGGCCCGACTTTGCCGCAGCGCATGCCCGGTACTCCAGGAGTGCAGGCGCCTTGCCGCAGTGCGGCCGGCTTGGGACAAGGAAGGCACGGTTCTCGGCGGCGAATACTACGGTGCGCGGAGCAGCTCGCCGCATTGGCTTCTTCTGTACGACCACCTCCGCCAGCGCATCGCGTCCGGCGAATTCGACTTGGGGGATACGCTGCCTGACATATCGAAGCTGCAGAACGAAGCCGGCAGTCGCATCGACGTTGTTCGGTCGGCACTGGCGCAACTCGAGCGCGCCGGGCTGATCTCGCTCGACAGGGCCACCGGCCGCGCCGTCGTCACCTCCACCCTGAGCGCACCGCCGCCGGTCACCGCCGAGTCTGACGGCGCTCCGCACGCGATCGTCGCCTGACCGCCTGACCGGTTCTCCGCCGTGGCGCATAGGTCGCTCGGAGATGGAAAGCCCCAAGGTGAGAAGGACGAACCTCAGGGTAGTGATGTTCGGCAGCATCGCGAAGCGCTGGCCTTCACTGAACCGACAGAGACCGCGCGCGCCGAACCCGCAGCCCGACGAGCAGGCCGTGCGTCACAAGCCTGATCGTCGGGCACCGGAACTACGACACGACGGTGCCGGGCGGATCGATCTGCGTAAACGCAGGCCAGGTGTTCGCGTCCGGCGTAGTCTCGACGCTCTCCAGTACGACGCCTTTCAGGTCAACTGCGACGAGGTCGATCGCGCCGGAGTTGTTGACTGACGCACTGATCGATGTCAGGTCGGCACCGCTCACATGCACAGGTACGGTGTATGACGCGGACCCCGCAGAAGTCTGCACGATGTGGCTCAAGACACCACCGTCACCGATCGCGAACAGATCCACGCGTCCATCATGATGCCGGCTGGCCGCGACCATATGCACCGAGCTGACACCGGGAATCATTGCGGGCGTCGACCACGCGACACCGTCGGTCGAGATTTGCTCGGATCGCCATACCTGGCCATCGGTGTCGGACGCGAACCCTCGATCCGGCCATCCGAGTTCGACTCCGCAGTGATCGAACGCACCGACCCGCTGAACGGCAGCGCAACCCATTGACTCCACGGAGTCGCATTCGAGCAGTCTGGGACCGGTAGAAGCTCTGACCGTTCGGGTTCGAGCCGAGCATCACCATGCGGCCGCCGGTCAGAAGCTTCAGACTCACCGCGGCGATACCTAGTGTCGCGTGTAGTTAGTTGATTTACGGTTGGTGTGCGTCAGGATGGGGTATGGCGAATCGACCTGCTGCTGCGCTGGTTCTTCGTGAGGGTGATCGGGAGCGGTTGTTGCGGATGGCTCGGTCGTCGTCGGGCCGGGCGGGTCTGGCGCAGCGGGCGCGGATCGTGCTGCTGGCGGCCGACGGTGAGGCGAATACGGCGATCGCGGAGCGGGTGGGGGTTTCGCGGCCGACGGTGATCGGCTGGCGGGAGCGGTACGCCGAGCGGGGGCTGGGCGGGTTGGATGATGCGCCGCGTTCGGGGCGGCCGCGGGTGGTCGACCATCGCAAGATCGTGGCGGAGACGCTGAAGCCGCCACCGAAGCGGCTGGGGGTGACGCACTGGTCGAGCCGGCTGATGGCCGCTCGTCTGGGAGTGAGTAATGGCACGGTGGCCAAGGCCTGGCGCGATTACGGGGTGCAGCCGTGGCGGGTGGAGACGTTCAAGTTCTCTACCGATCCCGAACTGGTCGCCAAGGTCACCGATGTGGTCGGGTTGTATCTGGCGCCGCCGGAGAACGCGATCGTTTTGTGTGTGGACGAGAAGTCGCAGGTCCAGGCGTTGGACCGGACCCAGCCGACGCTGCCGATGCAACCCGGGCTGGCCGAGCGGCGCACCCATGACTACGTCCGGCACGGCACCACCACGCTCTTTGCGGCCCTGGAGATCGCCACCGGCACGGTGACCGCAGCGGTCAAGCCCCGGCACCGCCACCAGGAGTTCCTGGCCTTCCTCAAGCAGGTCGCCAAGGCCTACCCCGACCACGGGGACGGCACCGAACTCCACCTGGTGATGGACAACTACGCCGCCCACAAGCGCCCCGAGATCCGTGCCTGGCTGGCAGCCAACCCGCGTATCCAGGCGCACTTCACCCCGACGTCCGGATCGTGGCTCAACCTGGTCGAGGTCTGGTTCGGCATCATCGAACGCCAGGCCATCCGCCGCGGCACCTTCAACTCCGTACGCGACCTCAACACCAAGATCCGGGCCTTCATCGACGGCTGGAACGACCGCTGCCACCCCTTCGTCTGGACCAAGACCGCCGACCAAATCCTCAGGAAAGCCAACCGTCAGACCACTTCAAACACGGACCACTAGGCTGTCCGACTGTCCAGCTGCGACCATGACGTCCAGGTGCTCGAGTTGACGGCCGTCTGGCTTCCCGGCGGCTTCGTGTACAAGAGATTGTTCGGAGACGCGCTGTCGAGGCCCTTGATGATGCCCTTGGTTGACCGCTGGTTCAGCAGCTCAAATCGCAAGTCAGTCAGGCTCGCGTTCGCGAACTTCGGATCCGAGAGCATCAGCACCTGCGCACCTCTGGTGAACGACACGGCGAGCTCAGTCCTAGAGATCGTGGCCTCCGAGTTATCCGAAGCAGCGGTTCGGCGTTGATCTGTGTCGACGGCGCCCAGAGCGAGACGCCCGCCGGGGCATGAGCAGCCCTACTCATGCCCCGGCACCCCGGTCAGCAGCCCTCGATCAGGCCATACCAGACGCACGGTGGCCGAATCATGTGCACACGACGCAGAAGTCGGGCCTGCTCGGTCGTGATGGAGGGGGCGGCAGGAGCTCACACGTGTCGATTGCCCTCCTCGCACATGCCGGAAGCGGAACTCCGTCTTCCGGAACGACGGGCCCGCCTCGTTTCGGACGCTGTCCTCGGCGCAGGGGTTTGGACTCGCGCGGCGAGGACAGTGGGGTATGCCGATTCAGCCGTGCAGAGTTTCGTGCGGGACTGACGGCGAGATGAGCCGTGCAGCCGAGCGGCGCATGCCGTGTTGGGGTCTCGTCCTGCACTCCCGGCGGATTCCATCTTGTCGTATGGGGAGTGGGACGCCGGCGAACCGCTCGGACCACTGTCGCAGCCCACAGTTCTCGCCATCGCTTTCATCCCTCTCGGCAGCGGTTCTGAGCTTGTACCCCGGTCCGCGGCCGAAATTCAACCCAGCCAACTGCAGAACCGGACGGGCCGCGCACATGTTTTGTCGGAGATCGCAAACCTGCTCTCGCCAGTCCCCGGCGCTCCGTGTTCGACGATCGGTGTGAGATGCCTCTGACATCAAAGCCGACTGACGCTCGTCCCCGGAATACGCTCCGGGGCTTGGATACAACCAGAGCGGAGAGGCCAGGGGCGAGCGCCGTCGCCTACCTCCTGTGCATTTCCGTCACGAACCCCTGCGTATCACTTTGATGACGACAGAGGAGGCCGATCTCAGAGTGGCGCTAGGGACGGAGATCCCGTCCGGGGATCGAGAAGCGATCGCCCCAGAACTCGGAACCGGGGGCGCTTTGGTTTACCTGGCTGACCGAGCCGTTGATGTCAACCCACAGAACGGCGATGGCACCATTGTCCATAGTTTCGGCGGCCAGGTGCTGGACGTTCTGCGCGACGCTGCTGAGGCTTCTCCATCCGCCAGTCCATGTCGAGATACCCGGCGATGTCTGCAGATTGTGCAGCAGTCCGTGCGGGGACGCTGCGATCACATCGAGTCTTCCCGTGCTGTCGCGGGTGACCGCAATCTCAGTTGCGAGCAACTCGTTCGCCATTTGATCGTGCGGCTTCTCCACCGCAAAGGGGACCAGCGAGAACCATCCTGAGTTCGCGACCGCCTGGCGGCTCATCCAGATTCGCCCGTGCGTATCTACCGCGAAAACATGGACAATACCGTTGCTGTCAGCCTTAGCAGCGACCGAAGCAAAGGCAGGCAAGTGCGCGCCGTCAAGACCGGTGAACGGCAGCCACGGCGTGTAGGTCGTGGCATTCTGAGCGGTCTGGCCGGCATGCTGGACCACACCATCCTCGTCGACGCCGATCAACTGCTCCAACCCGTCGGCCTCACGCGCCACGGCGACGGACAGGAAGTGGCCAGGAATCTGGGAGAATCCAGTCAAGCCTGGACTGCCGAGCGTCAACTGCCTACGTTGCCACAGTTCATGTGTATTGGCTGTCAGACCAAGCAGATGCATCCGACCATCAGCCAGAGCACCTGCCGCGGTCGACAACCACTCAGCATCATGAAACTGGGTCCACCCGTTCCACCCTGTGCCGTTCGGAACGCTTTGGGCATTGATGAACATATCCCCGCTCACGTCTGTTCCGAGAGCCTGCAAAGTTCCAGTGCTGCTCTTCGCCACCGCAATCGAAGAACCCTCCCTTGCGGGCGGGACAAACAACAGCTTGCTCGGCGCAGACCCGACAGGCCCGAGGGTCGAACCGAGCGTGGCGTTGCTGTCGAGCTCGGCCGCGACATGGGCGGCAATCTGGGCAGCCGGAACCGAGGCATACTTGACGTCGGTCAGCAAGTCTGCGACCTCGCCGGTCACCAGAGCGGCCGCATAGGCGGTACCGGTGAACGACCTGTTGCCATTGGGGTCAATGGTCCCGGATATCAGTCTGTCGCCGGGAGCCCAAATATTGACGCAAGTTCCTGAATTGGACTGCGCCAAAACCTCGTCGTCACTCGCCAGCGCGCCCACAACGATAGTCCCAGGCGCCCAGACGGGAGTGGTGCACGCATCGATGCCCTGATCCCCCGCACCCGTGACGACCGGAATGCCCGCAGCGATGGTACGACCCTCGGCGTCGATGATGTCCTGCAAATCATCAGCGGGGCACGACTGGTTCGTGCATTTGAGACTGAAACTTACCACCGCCGGCTTCTGTGCATTTTGGATGACCCATTGAAAAGCGCTGACGATATCATCTGCCTGACCTTCACGCAGGCAGTCGAACGCCCGAACAGATACCAGTACCGCTTCCTTTGCAACTCCCATCGTGTCACCCCCAATCAGACCGGCGACCGGCGTACCATGATTGGCACTCGGGCATTCACTGGAGTCGGACCGCGGCGGCGTCTCCGTCGAAACCTCGTTCGGCCCGAGGAGCAGACGAGCAGTCAGGTCAGGATCGTTCGGGTTGATCCCGCTGTCGATCACATACACATGCGCGCCGAATCCCGGCCGCTCCTTACGGCGATACTTGCCGTCCGTCGGGAGCGATCGCTGGTCGATCCGATCGAGGCCCCAGAACACGTTAGGAGGCATGCTTGGCGGCGTTGAATCTTCGACACCGGCCGACAATACACTGCTACTCTGTGCCTGATCGCCCTGTACCGAGGTAGCGCCAGACGTCGCTCCCTCCTTTGCCATCGCGAAGGTGTGACTACCCAGCGACGCACCCACCAGCGCGAGAATCAACCATTTCCTGCTTCGCTTCAGCAAGCGAACCACGCTCCTCCGAAGTTGAGAATCCCTCGGCTCCGCCTGTGGGCAGCCCGCGCCAGCGAACACCAAACCAGCCGAGGCGACCAGAGCGAACCTTGCTCAGAGCCAGCCACGGGATACCGCCCGACCATTGACCGATGAGATCGCGTTTGTCCTGCAGAGTCCAAGCGGGCCAATGGAACGCGCAGCGGGGAGCGTCCCCTGAGGTGGTGTAAGTCGGGGGCCTGCTCGCGTGGGTGACCACGGGTGAGAAGGCCATCGTGTGAGGATCAGCGAGACCACGCCGATGGTTCTCGCGAAAGGACACTTCACACGATGGCTCTGGATCAGTCTGCCCTGCTCGAGGTACTCGACGCGGGCCTGTGGCGCAGGAACACGTACCGGACCGGCTGGTCGGCCAGCGACCGGACCCTGAACGCGTCGACCTCGAGCTCGGCGCAGATCCGTGACACCTCGGACTTGGAGATCCACGAGTCCGCGCCGAGCGCTTTGACCAGGTCGTCTACCGTACGGTCGAGGTGCCGTGCCGGTAGGCCTCCACGATCACCGCGACCAGCGGCTGATCGACCCGCCGGCACCGTTCCAGCAACGTCGGGAAGAACGACCCTGTGCGCAGCTTGGGGATCCGCAGTTCCAGGTCCCAGGCCGTGATCGTGAGCGTTCTGGCGCGGTGCCCGTTGATTTGCGCGGCCCGCTCGGTCGTGCGTTCGCGCGGCGCGGTACCGATCACCGCGGTCAGCTCGGTCTCAATCTGCCTGATACATCGTTCGGCCGCTTGCCGGATCCGTTCCTCGACATCACCACCCCCTGAGCGCGTCGAGTACATCGAACAGGGCAGACTGATCCAGAGCCATCGTTGACGTGGTCTCGCTGCCCCTCACACGATGGCCTTCTCACACGTGGTCACCCGCGCGAGCAGGCCCCGACTTACGCTTCAGGGGACGCACCCCGCCAAAGCTGCCGATAGCCAGCGAGGCAGGAGGTTTGCGCTGCAGCGAGCTACAGGTCGCGGGCTAGTCCAGTGTCTCCCTGCACAAACATGCGATCGACGGGGCTCGACGGACAGGACTGGACGGACGGGATGGGAGGAGCATCTCGCGGGGCAGTCGAGAGGTTCATCAGGCAGGCAAGGTAGATGCCGTGAGCACCTTAACGGGTTGAAGCTTTACCGACAGCCTCGGGGAACCTAGCATCAAGAACGTTGATGCCCGCCGGATTGGGCGGCAGGCCGGGGCGGAGGCCTGAGGGGCGTGATGGCATGGCAAGTGAACCTTCGCTCGTCGAGCGTGCCGACGAAGCTAGGCTAGTTGAGTCAGCAATCAAGCGTGCGGCGAGCGCGGGCGGCGGCGGATTCGTGCTGTTCGATGGACCACCTGGCATCGGGAAGACCAGCATGCTCCGCGAGGCGATGGACGCGGCGTTAACCCTTGGCTTCATCGTGTTATCAGCACGTGGAATGGATCTTGAACAGGGCCTCGCGTGGGGGATGGTGCATCAGATGCTCCGCCTACGGCAGTCCTTGCTGACAGCGCGCACCGGATCATCTGATGCAGCCGACCTCGCCCGGAGCAATCTGTCGGGGTTAGCAAACGAGCGTCGTGTGCCCCCCGCGCCTAGCGAGTATGCTCTGATGCATTCGCTGTTCTGGCTCATCAGCGACATCGCGGTTGACCGTCCGCTGCTGATCGCAGCTGATGACCTCCACTGGGCCGACCTTCCTTCCCTGCGGTTCCTCGCCTACCTGTCTGCGCGGATCGAGGGACTGCCGATAGTGGTCGTTGCAGCCACCCGTTCCGGAAGCGCTCGGGCGGAGCACATCCTGTCCGCTATCGCCGAGAATCACGAAACCACTGTCAGAACTCTCCGACCTCTGTCACTCGATGCTATCGGCAACCTACTTCGAGAAGTGCTGGGTTACGAGCCTGATCGGTCCTTCGTCTACAGATGTCATGAACTCACTCGTGGCAATCCGCTGCTTCTACACGAGCTCGCCAAGCACGTCAAGAATGGAGGCAATCGCGAGGCGCTCGGATCTCTGACTGCCCTCGATGACGCGCCGATACCGAGCGTTGCAAAGTACGTCGACTTACAACTCAGACGTCTGAGTCCACAGGCGAGGCAGGCTATGCAGGCACTCGCCGTGCTCGGGACCGAGGCTCGCCCCGACCAGATCGCTCAGGTCGCGCACATCCGGGTACCAGTTGCCCTCGACGGTCTGAACGCACTTCAAGCGAACGAGCTTGTCGCGCCTGCAGCACCGCCAGGCACGTTTGTCATCTCGCACCCACTCATACGCGCCTCGGTGTATGACGGCATTAGCCCGTTAGTCCGGGCGCGGATGCATACAGATGCTGCCAGGATGGCGCTCCGCGCCTACGACACTGAGATCGCAGCCACTCATCTGCTTCGGGTTCCGCCGAACCTGGCTCTGGATATCAATGCTCCCGAGGTACTCTCTGCGGCGGCGGCGACCTGCATCGCTCGTGGGGCAGTCGAAGGAGCTGTCGCGTACCTCAGGAGACTGCTTGATGAGGAGCTCGGCACCGAGCGAGTCAAAGTGCTGACCCAGCTGGGCATGATGGAGGCCGGCATCGATGCAGCCTCGGCCCGCCGACATCTGTCCTCGGCTCTCGCCGGCGAGCGAGACCCTGGCCGCCGCGAGATGATTCAGCTTGCGCTGGTAGCAGTGGCCTTCTTGGACAGTGGCCCGGGCGAGTGCCTGAAGACGGCCCTTCAGTACCTTGCCGATGACACCGACCAGTCGATCGGCACAAAGCGCGCCTTGCAAGCGGACGCCGTCTTGATGTCGGCAATGACTCCAGTCGACCTTGGTACCAAAGCCTACATCGACAACCTGCTGACGATTCCATCCGACTCATCGGTCGGCGGTAGGATGCTCGACGCTGCCGTCGGCCTGCTCCACGCATTCGCGTGCGAGCGGCCGCCCGCAATCGCGCGGGCGCTGAATGCCACCGGCGACCACGCGCTTCTCGCGGAACCCGGCGCCGAACCACTCTTGGCGGCAGCCTGGTCGACCCTTGAGCTCTGCGATGCACCCGAGCTGTTGCCCCGCTTGGACAGATCGATTGAAACGCTGCGGAGCGGCCAAGCCGCCGGAGTGCTGGCAGCGGCCTTGTGCTACCGCGCGATCGTTACGCGCGACCAAGGAAACCTCCAGGAGGCGATCTTCGACGCGTACGCGGCGTGGGAGATCACGGTCACATCTGGCAGCAGGACGGGCGCCGCATTCACAGCGAACGTCCTAATCCGCGCGCTGGTCGAGAGTGGTCGGTTTGCCGACGCCGAGACGATCCTGCGGCGGGTCAAGAGTCTTTGGCCCCCGAGTCTTCTTGACTACGTCTACAGTGATGGCGAGTCGGCAATCCTGCTCGCGCGAGGGGGCATCGACCAGGCGCTGCTGAGAGCAATGAGGACAGGCGAGAGCTGTTCACTCGTTCGCCTGATGAATCCTGTTATAGTCGGCTGGCGAGGAGTCGCGGTGTACTGCCTGCATCGCAAGGGGCGGGTCGAGGAAGCTCGGGAGATCGCGCGAGAAAATACATCGCACGCCGAAAAATGGGGGACCCCGCGCGCCATAGGCGTCGCCCGCCGCGTGGCAGCGATTCCAGAGAGTGGTGACAACCAACTGGCGCTATTGGCCGAGTCTGCCAGTGCCCTGGAAACTACGCCCGCGAATCTTGAGCTCTCCCAATCGTTGTTTGCGCTTGGTGATGCGCACCGGCGAGCTAAGCACGTCACTGAGGCACGTAGGGATCTACAGTCAGCTCTTGATCTCGCCGGGCAGTGCGGTGCTCTTCCGTTGACGGAAAGAATCATCGATACCCTTCGACTGCTAGGCGTTCGCGCCGCATCCGCCCGACGAACCGGGCCTGCGTCCCTGACTCCGGGCGAGCGAAGAGTTGCGGATCTCGCCGCCAGCGGTCTATCGAACAGAGACATCGCTCAGAGCTTGTACATAACTGTCAAGACAGTCGAGGTACACCTCAGCAGCACATTCCGAAAGCTAGAGATCAAGAGTCGTAAGGAGTTGCCTCGTGTGCTCGAAGACGCTGGTCGGGAGCCTAGATCCAACCTGCCAACGGATACCTAGCTAGCGCCGTCCCGGATCGGACCACGGACGTGCACAAAGGCCGGTGCAGTGTCCCGGAGGGACGACTCGGATGTAGACATCGATCGGGACGTCGGCGTTGACGCAGCCCATCACCGCATCACGACGCCGGCGTGCCGCCTTCACGTCAGCGTCACGCACCTGGAGATCCTTGATTCACTCTTCCGCTAGAGGCCACATGCTGCTTCCGGGACTTGGGCAGCCGAGGGCTACGACTCGTGACCCGCGGCGGGCCTTCACTCACGCGGGGCTCACGGGCCAGCCCCGAAGAGGCCACCTGAAGACGAGGACTCAGCCTCTGACTGTGCAGGCGCCGTCGCGGTTGTCCCAGTGTCCCGGACCGAGGCCGTACAACCTGCGCACTCGCGAGGCGAAGCCTTGGTTCCAGCAGCCGCCTCTCGGGATTCAACTGCGAGCGCACGAATCAGCCGCCTCGCGGTACCGAAGTCGCGAGGGGTCTGTGTGCGCAGCTCGGCCTACGGTGGCGCCCCAGGCCCGCTCCAGTTCAACATCAGGCGAACCAGAGATCCTGGGAGGCACTACGTAGCCTGGTGAGGTATCCCATGACAGTTGCCACTCAGTCCCTTATCGCCGAACTAACCTGGTTCGAGCAACTGATTTCTGTACACCCCGAGTTGACAAGTAGTCGTTTTGACGTGACGACACGGGCCGGTCAGGTGGTCGTAGAGGTCGAGGGATCTCACTATCAGGCGCGGATGTGGCGAGCCGCGGTCGGCGGCCGAATCTACCCGTCGCATGTCGACGCTCACGGTGTCCGTCGACAGCTCGTACTGGGTCGTCGCATCCACGTCATGGTCGTTGACCACCCGAGCAACCAATCCGCTCGCAGAGGTTGACAGGAGTGCTCTTCCGAGACCTCGCGCGACGGCTTGCACCGCGGTCGGGAGCCGTAGTAGGTCGGCGTCGTCTAGACTGCGGTCATCGGGAACACTTTCCCTCTACGGCCTTCGCTATCTCGATCCCGTCGACGATCCGGACTCCTCGTCGAGACCTACGAGTGCGCTGCCGTTTCCGCCCAGGTGCGGTCCTTCTGGTCCGGGAAGTAGAACCTCTCGCACGGCCGTCCGGCCTCGGCAGGCAGCGAGTCATCTAGTGCCGCGCGTCGGAGGTCTTCTGACGGTTGGCTTTGGTGAGGATCTGGTCTGCGGTTTTGGTCCAGGTGAAGGGGTGTGATCGGTCGTTCCAGCCGGTGATGAAGGCCCGGATCTTGGTGTTGAGATCGTTGACGGATCGGAAGGTGCCGCGGTGGATGGCTTGGCGTTCGATGATGGAGAACCAGACCTCGACCAGGTTCATCCAGGACGCGTGGGTGGGTGTGAAGTGGACGCTGACGCGGGGGTTGTCGGCCAGCCAGGCCTTGATCTGGGGGTGTTTGTGGGCGGCGTAGTTGTCCATGACCAGGTGCAGTTCGCGGTCGGGGTGGGCGCGGGCGACCTGCTTGAGGAACGCGAGGAATTCCTGGTGCCGGTGCCTGGGTTTGCAGGCCGCGGTGACCTGGCCGGTGGCGATCTCGAGCGCGGCGAACAGGGTCGTGGTGCCGTGCCGGACGTAGTCGTGGGAGCGGCGTTCGGCCAGCCCGGGCTGCAAGGGCAGGATCGGGGCCGTGCGGTCCAGTGCCTGGATCTGCGACTTCTCGTCCACACACAACACGACCGCGTTGTCAGGCGGCGCCAAGTACAGCCCGACCACGTCGGTGACCTTGGCCACCAGTTCGGGGTCGGTGGAGAACCGGAACGACTCCGACCGCCACGGCTGCACCCCGAACTCGCGCCACGCCCGGGCCACCGTGGCGTCCCCGATGCGCAGATGCCGCCCCAGCAGCCGCGACGACCAGTGCGTGACGCCGTACTTCTTCGGCGGCGGCGTCAACGTCGCCGCGACGATGCCCCGATGATCGACCGAGCGCGGCCGGCCCGCACGCGGCTCGTCGTCCAGCCCAGCCAGCCCCCGCTCGCCATAGCGATCCCGCCAGCCGATCACCGTCGGCCGCGACACCCCGACCAGCTCCGCGATCCTGGAGTTCGACACCCCTTGCGAGGCCAGCAACACGATCCGGGCCCGCTGTGCCCGGCCGGCCCGCACACTCGACGCCCGCGTCAACGCAACCAACCCCTCCTCGTCACCCTCACGCAACACCAACGCAGCAGCAGGACGATTCGCCATGCCTCATCGTCCCAAACACCAACCGTAAATCAACTAACGACGCGCGGCACTAGTCACGAGACTCATGCCGCATTGGTCATTCGCGGACGTCGCCATCGCATGCCCGGCACCGTGCAGCTCCTCGACATCGCGGCTCGCGTCTAGTGCCTTTGAGGAGTCGTGTCATGCGGCGTTCATTGCCTGAAAGTAATGTCCCACTGAGGCCGCTGGTCGCCTGGTGCAGCGTATCGTCAACGCGTCGGCGGCCTGGAACGTGCACGCGCGCCTTCGTCCAGCGGCCGCTCCCGGCTCGTCCAGCTCCCGAGTCGTCACGCTCACCTGACTCCTCGACAACCCGGTGATACCCAGCGACTGCACCGACCGGTCCATCCGCCGCGTGGACGCCCCGAGCAGGTAAGACGTCGCCACCACCGAGGTCAGGACCGCTTCGGCCCGCAGTCGGCGTTCCAGCAGCCACTCGGGAAAGTAGGTGGTGCCCTCACGCAGCTTGGGGACCGCGACGTCGCGCGTCCCCACGCGGGCGTCCAGATCGCGGTGCCGACGCCGTGACGGCGACTGGTCCGTGTCTCGTCGCGGGCGCCGCATGAAGCCCCGCATACGCTGTCGGCGTCCACAGACAGCAAAGTGTTGATGAAGCCCTGCATCAGCTCGCGCAACAGATCCGGATTGGCCTGCTCGAGGTGTTCGTGCAAGAACTGGGCAGGGTCGATACTGGAGCCAGCGGTCATCGCACGGACCGCTTCTGAGCGGCCAACTGGCCGAAACCACCACAGACGCTGACCCGCAGCAGCTCCCGGGAGTTGTTGTCGACCAGGTCACCGCTGCGGGGTGGCACTGGAGCACAGGTAGCACCAACTCGGGATCGGTGTGCCGCCGATGACCAGTCAGCGATCGCCGCCCGAGGGCCCGCGTCGACAACGACGGGCTCCCAGTACAGCTGGTGGACCAGCTTCTGATCGACACGCTCCCCCGCCCTGTGCAGGTGCATGCCGAACAGCCGCGGCTGATAGCTCAGCTCGCTGGTGTGCTCCTCGAGGGCGGTCTGGCGATCATATAAGTCGGCCTGGGTCCCAGCGACAACAGCGAACGCGCGCTCGACAGCGGACGTGTCTGGGGTGGTCATGCCGCCAATCTTGCCCTCGATCTGCCACGCTCGCGGTGTCAGCTCAACGCGGCTCCGGGGTGCGGCCACTTGGGTCGCTCGCTGGGGAGTCCCGCAACGCGATCCGCTCGGCAGAACTTCCCATCTGGACCGGCCCGCGCCGCCCACGGGAAGGTGGCGGGTCGACGTCGAGTTCGATTCGAGCGGCGTCGACCAGGTGGTGGCGTCGCTTGTTCACCTCCTTTAGGAGCGCCTTCAGTTGGTCAGGCGTCGGGTCGCCGGTGCCGATGGTGTCGCCCCGATCGACGATCACGTCGGCACACAGGTCGGCCGCGTCGATGACCTCCTTGCTGCCGATGAACCGGATCACGGTCAGAGCCTCAGTGGCCTCCCGGAGCGCACTTTGGATCGGAACCGCCTGCTGCAGCACACGGATCGGCGCCAAGGGGGCTAGTAGTCGCGGCTTGCCGTTCTTCGAGACGACCTCCTGCATCGCCAAGGCGACGTCGCTCAGTCGGGTCCACGCGGTCGTGTACGCGGCGAGCCGCTGCTGATGCCACTGTTTTCGGTCACTGCGCTTCGACTGCCGGCGATCGCTGAGCCAGGCTGTCAGTGCGGTCAGGAGCGCACCGACTGCGACACCGATCAGGGATTCCATCCCCACAGGCTAGAGGTGCTCTCCGTGCGACAGCACACCCTCGAGGTCGGCTTCGTCGACCACGATCTCCTCGGCGCGCAGGCTCCGGTCGTGCTCATTCATCATTCGGTCCGGCGGCTGGGGTGGACCGCCGCTGCGGCCACCCGCCGCAGCTCGTCGGCGGTGAGCAGGTAGTCCGTACGACCGCCGCGGCGAACGACGCCGCGCCAGATCGGCTCATAGGCCTCAAGCATCCGCCGGTACGACCCCAGTCGGGGCATGTGCGAGTGGCCCCGGTCGTTGTCGCGCGAAAAGACCTCAGCCTGCTCCTGCCACCGTTCCTTGTCGGACACGAGCCACCGGGCGTACTCGAGTAGCCGGCTCTCGACGCCGTCGTTCAGATCGAAGCCGCCGAACTCCAACATCCCGAGCTCGCCGCCCGACAGCTCGCCCGCCACCTTCTCGGCACTGAACTTCAGGATCCGGAACATGTCGAGGAGATCCATGACCAGACCGCAGTCGCGGCGGGAGAGCTCCGGCTCCATGACGTAGAACTCGAGGTCGTACTCCTTGGTCCAGCCCTCCTCGAGCACCTGGGCCCGATCGAGCTGGTACTTCGTGTCCCCGTCGTACCCGAGCCGCTCGTCGTCGGTCTTCTCCTCGACGAGGCGGGCGAGGATCTTGTGCAGCAACGCCAACAGCTTGCGGTCGACTGGCGTCATGCTTTCGGGGACGACGCGGGGCCGCGGCTCGTCCCGGTCGTCGCGGTCGAACAATCCATCGATCAGCGACCGCAAGAGGTCGCTGACGCTGATTCCCCTCCCTTCGGCCGTCGCCTGAAGCTGGTCACGGATCGGATCGTCGACCCGGAGAGTGAGCGTCGCCATGATTCTCCCGTAGTTCGTATGTCAATCTGTATTACGTACTACAGAATCGTAGCAGGGGTCGCGACCGCGAAGTCACGTAGCCCCGACGCGATGGGTACGACAAGGAGGCCACTGGTTCTGATCCCTCTGCAAGCCACGATCGGGCGGCCAACGCGAGGGCGCACAGGGCCGCTGAGGACTGCCGCGACGTAAAGTAGTGGCGGTGCTCCACTTGCGGCACGACCAGCAATCCCACGGCGCTCGCACAGGTGGTCGCGATAAGCCGCGACGGCGGGGGCGCTCGCTTCCTAAGGAGGACAGCTACCGGTCCCCGGCGGAGGAAGCGTTCAAGCTGGCCGCCGGGCCGCGATCGAACCCGTTCGACACGGTCTCTGTGGGCTGCGACCGCCGCGCGAGCTTGTGCGGTTGTGCCACTTGGTCGGCCAGGCGACCGACACGGCATCGGCGGGGAGCCGGGCGCCGGCAGCTCGGGACAGCTTGAGCCGGTGGGCCGGTGCTGCGGCGGGCATCAGATCTCCTGGTCGACCGGCCGCAGCCAGGTCGGCCGGACGGTCGTGTACCTGCGCTCGTTCAGCAGCGCCTTCAAGTCCCACAGGTCGCCGCGATCCGGGCCGAGCACCTTGACGGTCCGGTCCTCGTCACGCTCCCGAGACAGTGGCTCGATGGCGTTGCGCATGGATTCCCGCCGCCACACGAAGGCGGCATTGTCGAGCGCGATCAGTCCGAACTCGGCCAGCGTCTCGACCGCGGGCTCGGCGTCGTCGTACCGCGCGGCGCTCTGCTCGGCGTACTCCTCCACGACGTCGTCCAGCTCTCACGCCACTCGAACGAGTGCGCACCGTCGGCCAGCCGTGCAGGAAGCTGTCGGCGTCCTTGATGACCGGCGGTGGCGCAGCATCCACGCGCCCTGAGGAACCCGGTCTCGGAGTACCAGGCCGCCGGCTCGACCCGGCCGAGCCAGTCGGCCAGCCGGAAGAACAGGTCCCGCTTCGGCCGGTTGCACGCCGCCGGGATCGCCACGTTCAACGCCGGCGGCCGCAAGTCGGGGTCGACCGAGTCGTACAGGTCGCGTCCCCACGCGTCCAGCACCGGCGAGCAGTAGGTGGCGCCGTCGTAAAGGTCGCCGGGCAGGTTCAGCGCCTCGGCGTACAGCTGGCTGAACGGGTGGAGTCGGTCCCCTTGGTCCTGGTCCTCGTCGTCGGTCAGGACCATGACCCGGCCGGTGATGGTCCGGTGAAACGGCACCGGAAGCTTGCCGTTCTTCGCCCAGTTGTACGCGGTACGCCGCGGGATGCCGTTCTGCTCGGCCCACTGTGACAGCGGAATCGGAGGAGAACACGGCGCGCCAACCGCGCCAACTCCTTGGGGTGGCGGGCAGGCAACCGTGAGACCAGCGCTGAGTTGAGCTCCATGACCTGGCTGACGGATGCGCAAGTCCTGGAACTCGCGCGCCACCTGAAAACGCAACCAGAACAACGCCGTTCGCCGACTGCTGAGCGTTGTCTAGCAACGCCAGCGATTCGGAGTGACTGACCGAGCGGGAGTGTGCAGTCCCCACTGCAGCCGCGGTCGGCGACGTCGTACCGCGAGCACTGGCAGTTGATGGTCATCGTCCTGCGCCGCGACGGCGCCTGCCCACTTCGGTCACCAGCCGGTGAAGGCCGGGACCGAAGGTGCACATTGGCCGCCAACCGCCAGTGGGGACATCGCTCCTGCGTCGAAGCGAAACCTGAAGCCGAGCCGCCGACGAAGGAGCTTGGTCGGCACGCGATGGGCCTCGCCGGAGCGATCGGCAGGTCGAGACAGGCGCAACCCTGACAACTGCCAGCGCGCCCCGCCGCGCGCCCTAAAGGAAGACCTTCCGGGCCTCGCTTTGGCATCCCGCCGGCCAGGCGAGTCGAGGAGTTAGGCCACAAATCGTGAGTCGGTGACGCCGGATTGGAGCTCGCAGGCACACACCCGCACGATCGGATGAATGTCGTACACGTCGGCGACCTTAGTGGATTGGACCAGATTCATCTCGGCGAGTTCACAAACCATCGCGAATGCTTCTCGATCGGGCGACTGGCTGATGGCAGCGGCGTCGCACAGTGTGAAAGAGCCTGAGGTGCGCGCACTGAGCAACTGGAGCAGGCGCAAAGACCTCGCGTTGAGTGCCATGAAGGTCCGCTCGAACACGCTCCGTAGATCCGTTGCAAGGTCGCCGCCGTTCAGAAAGCTGAGCAGGTCGCCCGAGGATTGTGTATGCGCCACAGTCGCCGTCAGATCCGCGCCCAGCGACTGCGTGCGCCCGGCGGCGATCGCCAACGCGAGCGGGAGACCCCCACAGGCCTCAACGATCCTCTCCGCGGCAGCCTTGGCCCGTTCGGTTGTCGAGTCGCCGAGACGGAGTTCGAGAAGGGCAAGACCATGGGCAGAACGAAGCGGCTCGACATGGAGCAATTCGGCGCCATCCGTGACAACCAGTGACGTGAGGTCTGATCGGCTCGTGATCAGCACAAGGCAGTCGGTTGCGCACGGAATCAAGGGCCGGATCTGATCGGCACTCTGGGCATCGTCGAGCAGGATCAGCATCCGTCTACCGACGAGGAGGCTTCTGTAGAGGCCGGACATCGACGCCACGCCGACCGGAAGTTGATCGCCGGTCACTCCGAGGGCGCTAAGAAGTTGCGTCAGGGCGTCCTCGGGAGATCGTGGACGGTCATCCCAGAGATTGACATACAGCTGTCCGTCAGGAAAATGTCCTGTTGCATTATGTGCCCACCTTAATGCGAGGGTCGTCTTGCCAACCCCGGGCAACCCCGCGAGGACAATTGGCCGCGTTGCGCCGCGAACCTGGGTGCTGCGCCGGCGGCTGCGCGTGGCTAGGTCGCTCAGGCGAGCCAACTCGCGCTGTCTTCCAAGGGTCACCGTGTTCGCCGCCGGAAGCTGCGTCACTGGTTGAGCACTTCGGTCAGCGCACGACCCAGTGGGACGTGATGCCGGTAAATTGAGAGTCGGACTCTGAGAGAGAACCGCCCGCTCAAGTTCGCGGAGGTTATGACCGGGATCGATACCTAGCTCCTCGGATAAGGTATCCCGGGTTCGGCGAAACACTTCTAGGGCCTCTGCCTGGCGGCCGGCCCGATACAGGGCGATGATCAATTGTGCGGCGAGGTCCTCATCGAACGGATGGGCTGTGACCATCTCCAGCAGTATCGGAACGAGCGCAGCATGATCCCCCAGTGCCAACCGAGCCTCCGCAGCAGCCTTGGCGGCCGAGTGATGCGCCTGATCGATGCTCTGGGCTCGCTCGCAAAACCAGGGGAGACTCCGTAAGTAGCTCAGAGGCCGCCCACGCCACATCTCGAGTGCTGTCGCGAGCAGCGCTGCGCGGTCTTCTACGGTTCGCTCTCGCCCGGCTTCGCCGATCAGTTCCTCCGCGAGTCGGAGGTCACTCGAGACTTTTGCCGGGTCGAAGGTGTACCCAGACGACGATGCGAGTATGACGCCCGGGACGCGGATCATGCGGCGAAGATAAGAGATGTGGCTTTGCAGGGTGTTGATGGCCGTTGCCGGTGGATTGCCAGGCCAGACGACGTCAATCAGTTGATCGCTGCTGATGGGACCGCCGGCGTTTAGAGCCAGCGCCGCGAGGATCGCTTGCCTGCGGAGGCCGCGGACATCGAGCGACTCACCGTCAACCAGCACGTCCAGGTGACCTAGCAGCCTAATGTGGACTTGCAAGACCTTGATGCCTTGTATGGCATCTCCACCGTGCGGGCTGTTGACGGTCGGCTCAACCTCGATCACGGTCCGTCCCCTCAGTGCGAGATGCAAGGCCGAGACCTCTTTGGTCGGAGGCTGACCTGCATCGGACCTTCACATACGCCTCAACGGTGGCGTCGGCCTGGTTCAAACGGAGCATCGCGTCAGAGCGCTGCGGTACTGAACGCGTCATCCAGTGACATGGCTGGTTGTCTCGTTCGAGGCTATTGCCGACAGCGGCGGATCCGAGCGACCGACTACGGATCGGACGTCCATCCGTCGACTGCTTCGGGCGAGGCCAAGTCTTCTTCACAAGACGAGCCTCAGAGGATCGCGACCCCTGCGCATTAGGGTAGGACCCCAGTGTGCAGCATGAAGCCATGAGATCACTTGATGTAGCCGCTCGAGTCGCCAAAATCCTGGGCGCGACTCGCTTCAAGTTGCGTGCAGCACATTGGTGCACGGCGAGGTGGTGGCCAGCCGGGCGTAGACGTGGGTGCGGTCACCGCATGATCTTCGAGGAAATCTCCCACAACCCACTCGCTGCTCACTGGGTCACCTGCTCGCGGCGCAGGTGGGCGGCGCGAGCGTAGTCGGCCAGCGGGCGGTGGGCGACGGTGATGTCGGCGTGCCGACCGGCCAGAGTGCCGACAACGGCTCAGGTCCGGGCCCAAGCCCGTCAGCGGCCCGCCTCCCCACACGACGGCTCTAGGACCGTGTCTTCGACGGACCGGACTGCCCAATCGGTGAAGTACCGGGCCAGCGGCTCCGAGGTGAAGAACGCGCCGCGGGCCTTGCAGAGTGGGGCCGTGTCGAGAGAGGCAGAGGGCGCGGTCACGCACGCGAGTATTCCGCAGACCGCCGACGCTCCTGCGGACCCGCGCCGCGAGTACGCCCGGCCAACGACAGCAGCGCCCAGCCACGACGCCGGAGAGGAACGGGATGCCGACCGCGGTGTCGGCCCGCACCGCCGGGAGGGTAAGGCTCGCGGGCTCCCGAGTTGGCAGCCACTGAAGCCCAAACCCCGGATGGCTTTGACCGTGAATTTGAGTGTCGTTTGCTGGTGAGTTCTGATGTCGCTGGGTGTTGATCGGTGGCCGGGATCTCCGCGATTTTGAGTGTCGGTCCGGGTTCACCGCGAGGTTCGGTCGGCTTCTCGGTGAGTGGGCGGTCGCTGTTGGTCGAGCGGGTGGCCCCAGCAAACGCGGGTCATCGCTCGACTCGAATGCCCGCACCCTGGTGCGCAGCTACGGTTGACCGACCACAACGGTTGGCGGATCACCTGCTTTGCCACGAGCGCCAAGAGTCCGGGCTGGACCGTGGCCACGCTCGAGGTCCGGCACCGCCAACGCGCCCGCTGCGAGGACCGCACCCGCTGCCTGAAAGACGTGCTGCGAAATCTTCCCTTCCACGGCTACATCCAGAACCGGATCTGGGTCTAGCTCGTCGCGCTGGCCGCCGACCTGCTCAACCTAGACTCAGACCCAGACCCTGGCCTTCGACGAGCACGAACCAGCCCGCCGATGGGAATCCACACGACTCCGATTCCGCCTGCTCACCGTCGCCGGAGAATCATCCGCACCGGGAGGCGAAGACGACTCGGCTCCCACAGGACTGGCCCTGGAAGCACCTCATCCCAACCGGCTGGGCTCCCGCTGGGCACACGGCGGCGAAGGGAGTAGATGCCTCCAAATCAAGATCGAAGCGTGGCCCCAGCCATTTCGGCCTCAGTTGTGTAGAGCCCTGTATCGGGCGCAGTCTCGAACACGCTCGAGACAGCGCCGCCAACCGCGACGGTCAGCAGCACGATCGAACCGTCATCGTTCGTCTCAGCGGCGATGTGCGTCGCGTCCACTACCAGGCCTGCCCAGTTTCCCCAGGAAGTGGATCCCGGTGCCGTTTGCTTCGACCATAGAACGGTGCTGCCTGTGATGGCGTAGACGACGAGCTTGCCGCTGCCTCCTCGCGCCACCGCTACCTCACTGGCGAACTGTTGCCCGAGTAACGTCGGAAACGGGACGAAGGAGAACCAGGCGGCAGAATTGACGCTCGCTTGCCGTGCTGTCCAGATCTGGCCGTGCGTGTCTACCGCGAAGACGTTGACGATGCCTTGGTTATCTGCTTCCTCAGCAATTGACGTGAAGGCCGGCGCCGGTGTGCCGTTCGCGCTGAATTGCTGCCACGTGGTGAAGGTGGGCGCTCCCAGCGCCGTTTGCGTCGCGTGCCAGGCCTGCCCTTGCCGGTTCACGCCCACGAGTTGCATCAGCCCGTCTTGCTCCCGCGCGGCGGCGATGGACTGTACTTGTCCACTGAGTTGGCTCCAGCCCGTGAGTCCGTTGTGAAGTTGCTGACGCTGCCAGACGTCATTCGACACCGTCGATGCCGCAAGGACCTCCGTTCGGCCGTCGAAGTTGGCGTCCGCGCCAAGCGACAGCAAGGCTGTGTCCGAGCTTGAGCTGGTCGAATGTGTCCAGCCGCTCCACGTCCTGGAGTTCTTCGCGTCCTGGATATTGGTCGACACGGTCCCGTTCGAATCCGTACCGAACACCCGCAACTGCCCGGTACTGGTCTTCGCGAGCGCGATCGATGAGCCCTCGAACGTTGGTGGAATGTACAGCAGGCGATTCGCCTTCGCGTCCTGTGTCAGAGTGGCGTTTGCAATGAGCTGGTCGGTCACCCTCGCCGCGAGTTGCGCCGGAGGCACCCCTGCCAGCTGGCTTGTGCCCAGCATGACGGCCACGGCGCCAGCCACATATCCCGCAGCGAACGCCGTCCCAGAGAATTGTGTGGAGGCGGGATCAAGCGACGCAGACATCACGAACTCTCCAGGGGCCCAGACAGTCACGCAGCTTCCGAAATTCGACTGCGGCCTGGGGTCACCATCCCGGCTTACTGAGCCGACGGCGATGACACCAGGCGCGAAGTCGGCGCTGCTGCATCCGTCGATGCCCTGGTCGCCAGCGCCCGCCACAATCGGTATGCCGGCTGCCATCGCCTGCTGTTCCTTGGCGATGACCTGCAGTACGTCATCCCGCGGACAGGCCTCCGGCACGCCATCGTCATTGAAACATTGACGATTGAGGCTGAAGCTGATCACAGCCGGCCGGACAGCATGATCGATGACCCATTGAAACGCGCTGGTGATATCGCTCTGATCGGCGTGACGGTTGCAGTCGAATGCGCGCACCGAAATAAGATTCGAATTCTTCGCCACTCCATAAGTGTCGCCGCCGATCAATCCAGCGATTGGCGTACCGTGATTAGCGGTCAAACAATCACTCGCATCCGGGTGGGCGGGCGACTCGGAGGGCACCGTGTTCACGCCAAGCGTTACACGCCCTGTAAACTCGGAGCTATTCGTGATTCCTGTATCGATGACATAAACATTCACGCCGGCTCCGGCCGGATTCTGATAAACGTATGTGTCATCTGTCAGCGGCCGGTTCCGCTGATCGAGTAGGTCCAGTCCCCAAAGACCGGCCTGACGTGGGGCCGACTGTCGGATGGCGGAAGATCCTCCAGAGAGCGATTGCGCCGACGCGGGCCTGACAACTGGGGCTGATTGTCCGCTGGTGTTCGCGCTAGCCGGCGCCAGACCGCCCACGATCATTCCAACCAGCGCCGCGACTGACCACGGTCCACGCCACCCATTCAAACGGATCAACCCACTCACGTTGAGACTGTTTCCTGGCCCGAACTTGGTCAGTAGACAACTATTCACGCTCTGCAGCATGAGTAAAAAATGCTCAGATGCGGCCATTTCGCGGTTGCCCGGAGGATGCGTCCTCCGAGCAGGTATCAACGTCCAGCCATCGGCTTCGTGCCATCACAGCGAGTGGCGACTAGTGGTCCGTGTTTGAAGTGGTCTGACGGTTGGCTTTCCTGAGGATTTGGTCGGCGGTCTTGGTCCAGACGAAGGGGTGGCAGCGGTCGTTCCAGCCGTCGATGAAGGCCCGGATCTTGGTGTTGAGGTCGCGTACGGAGTTGAAGGTGCCGCGGCGGATGGCCTGGCGTTCGATGATGCCGAACCAGACCTCGACCAGGTTGAGCCACGATCCGGACGTCGGGGTGAAGTGCGCCTGGATACGCGGGTTGGCTGCCAGCCAGGCACGGATCTCGGGGCGCTTGTGGGCGGCGTAGTTGTCCATCACCAGGTGGAGTTCGGTGCCGTCCCCGTGGTCGGGGTAGGCCTTGGCGACCTGCTTGAGGAAGGCCAGGAACTCCTGGTGGCGGTGCCGGGGCTTGACCGCTGCGGTCACCGTGCCGGTGGCGATCTCCAGGGCCGCAAAGAGCGTGGTGGTGCCGTGCCGGAACGTTGAGCCATCGGCCGGCAACGGCTCGTGCCGTGGGCATCAGGTACGCGCCAGAGATGGCGAAGCCATGAATGTGGAGGAGAGGCACCCCGCTGCCACCCAGACTGCGCTTGAGGTGGACAGACTTCCCCTCGACGCGCACGTACTCCGTAACCCACCCGTCGGCCACCATGGCGGATTCTCCCACGGGCGGGACGGATCCGTCGCTGCTCTGGCCTCACCCGGCAGGCGTGATGCCGGATGCCGCTTCCGTCGGTCGACCGCGGCTGACCGCCCGCGCAGACTGGGCCGTTCCGCCTGAAACTCATACCCACAGCACCCCGTGGATGCCCGTTGACGACGACACGTCGGGCACGGACCACATGGCGAGGCTTGGTCAAGTTCACGTTGGATCGTGTCGTGACCAGCCGGACTGGGCACCTGTAGGTGCGGAGGAGCTCCGGTGAGAGGCCGCTGGATCTTTCGCTTCGTCCTGGCAGAAGTTTCGGAAGGCGCCGTTAGATGACCGACTCGACGATGGCAGGTCGTCTCCTGGCCGGGCGGTACCGATTGGCGCGGCCGTTGGGTCGCGGGGGCATGGGCGTAGTCTGGCAGGCGCGCGACGAGCTCCTCGGCCGGTTGGTGGCGGTCAAGGAGGTCCTGCTGCCGCCGGAACTGCCCGATGAGGAACGCGAAGTCCTGCGGCGGCGCACCCTGCGGGAGGCACGTTCTGCCGCCCGACTCAGTCACCCGAATGTCGTCACCGTGTTCGATGTCGTCGAAGAGGACGGCCGTCCTTGGATCGTCATGGAACTCGTCCGTTCCACCACGCTGGCGCACGCGATCCGCGAGTACGGACCGTTGCCGCCGCGGGAGGTGGCTCGGATCGGCCTGCAGGTGTTGGCCGCGCTACACGCTGCACATCGAGCCGGCGTACTGCATCGTGACGTCAAGCCGAGCAACGTGCTGCTCACCGGAGACGGCCGGGTCGTGCTGACGGACTTCGGCATCGCCACCTTGGAGGGCGATCCGTCGTTGACGATGTCGGGCACGCTGCTGGGCTCGCCGGCGTTCATCGCTCCGGAACGGGTTCAGGGCCGGGGGGCTGGTACGGAGTCGGACCTGTGGTCGTTGGGCGCGACGCTCTACACCGCAGTGGAAGGCCGACCGCCGTACGACCGGGGAACCACGCTTCCTACGCTGGCGGCCGCTGTCACCGAGGAGCCCGACCCGGCGCGGTTGGCGGGGCCGCTCTGGCCGGCGCTCGAAGGTCTGTTGCGCAAGAACCCGGCGGACCGCATCGACGTCTGGGAGGCGAGACATCTGCTCCAACAGGCGGAGACAGCGCCGGAGGCTTCGTCCGGTGCGCCGGGAGCCGAGGCTGTCGACACGACGAAGGTCGACAGTGGTCAGAGGACACGGATGCTGCCCGTTCCGCCGATCGCTTCGCGGCCGGCTGCGTATGCCGGTGGTCAGCCAACAGGAGACGGTACGCCGGTGGCGACCCCGGCCGGTGTCACCTCGTCAGCCAGCGGTCCGGTCGCCGAACCCGATTCGGCCTCGTCGGAATGGAGGGAGTCGTCCAACGGAAACCGTCCGAAGATTGTCGGTGCGATGCTGGCCTGTGTACTGGTCGCGGTCGCCTTGATCGGTTGGGGTCTGTTCCGAGCGGTGGACGACAATCAGGGCAGTCAATCGCAGCCCACCAGTTCGCCGCGGCCCAGCGAGGCGAGCAAGGCACCTCGCAGTACAGCGGCCCCTTCGAGTACACCGCCACCAAACACCCGCCGGCCGTCGTCACCTGCTACCAGCAGACCTGCCTCTCCCAGCAGCCGCCCAACCTCCCCTGAGTCTCCCGCCACCGAGCCCGGTGCGGTGCCCGCCGGCTTCGAGCGCCACACGGACCCGACCGGATTCTCACTGGCAGTGCCCGCCGGCTGGACCGTGGATCGGCAAGGGGGACGCGTCTACTTCCGGGAGCCGGGCGGCGCACGTTTCCTGCTCATCGACCAGACCGACCAACCCAAGCCGGACCCGGTCGCCGACTGGCGTCAGCAAGAAGCAGCCCGCAGAGACGGCTACGACGACTACCAGCGCATCCGGATCGAGCCGGTCGACTACTTCGAGAAGGCCGCCGACTGGGAGTTCACCTACGCCACCCCCTCCGGCCGCCGCCACGTCATCATCCGCGGCGTGGTCACCAGCGACAAGCGGGCCTACGGCATCTACTGGTCCACCCCCGACACCCAATGGACCGAAAGCCGCTCCCTTTACCGAACCTTCACGAAAACCTTCCAACCAGCCTCCTGACCCCACAACCGCGTGCCCAGAACAACTGCTGGGCCGGTCTCACAATGACGGGGACGCCTGCCAGGTCGCGTTCCGGACCGGCGCGAAGTCGAGCCAAATCGACCTGGTCCGGCGGCAGTCTAATCCGTTGGTCGCAGGGTACGAATCCTGGTCTGCTGATGTTAGGGCGCCAGTAGGTTGGCGTGCTCGCGCACCCATCCTGCCTCGCCGGCGCCCATTCCTGGCTGCCCTCGGCGACCCAGGTCCTCTGTGGCTCGGGCGAGACCCCAGCCCGATTCCACACCGAGCGCCACGCCGCCCGGGCGATGGGACACGCTGCCGAGTTGCAGGAAGATGCAGAAGTTGTAACGCCGGGGTCAATCGACCGATTTAGGGGTCGGGCCGTATTTCGGTCCGTCCGCCCGATCGAGGTCTTGGGGGTTTGTGGTGTTACGTTCTGTCCGTTTGGTGCGGCTGGCGGTGCCGGCTGCGCTGGTCGCGGGCTCGGTGGTCGTGCTCACCGGCTCGTCCGGCTCAGCGGCCGAGCCGAAGCCGTACCGGCCGGCGTTCGCCGCGGGGCACCACGGTGCCAAGTCGGAGTTCGAGCCGAACACGGTGCTCGTCAAGTTCAAGCCGAAGGCGTCCTCGTCGGCGCGGAAGGCGGCGGTGTCGAAGTACGGCGCGACCGCCGAAGACTCGGTGGCCTCGAAGGTCGTGAAGCTCAAGAGCGACGTACCGGCGCCGGAGCTGCTCAAGAAGGTCAAGGCCGACCCGACGATCGAGCTGGCCTCGCTGAATTACAAGCGCTACATCTCGGCCGTTCCGAACGACGAGTACTACGCCACGGACCAGAAGACGTACCTCAACACCGTCCGCATGCCACAGGCCTGGGACCTGTCGAAGTCCACCGGCAGCCAGATCGTCGCCGTACTCGACACCGGCGTCGACGCGGGCCACCCGGACCTGGTCGGTCACCTGGTGCCGGGTTACAACGCGACCTCCAGCACCCGCCCGAGCCCGGTCGACGACAACGGTCACGGCACCATGACGCTCGGTATCATCGCCGCCGCCGCGAACAACGCCATCGGCGTCGCCGGCATCGGCTGGAACGTCAAGGCGATGCCGGTCAAGGTGCTCGGCGCCGACGGCAGCGGCTACGACTCCGACATCGCCGAGGGTATCGACTGGGCCGTCGCACACGGCGCCGACGTGATCAACATGTCCCTCGGCGGTCCCGACAACGACCCGATCCTGTACGACGCGATCAAGCGCGCGTACGCCGCCGGAGTCGTGACCGTGGTTGCTGCCGGCAACGACGGCAGCAGCGACGCCCAGTTCCCGGCCATGTACCCCGAGGCGATCGCGGTCGCGGCGACCGATGCGACCGGCGCGCTGACCGACTTCAGCTCGTTCGGCTACTGGTTGGACATCGCGGCACCCGGCGTGGACATCCTGAGCACCGGTCCGCGGAACCTGACTCCCTCGGGCTACGAGCCGTACTGGTACTGCACCGGCACCTCCTGCTCGTCGCCGATCGTCGCCGGCGTCGCGGCGCTGGTGCGGAACAAGTGGCCGTCGCTCACGCCGGCCCAGGTCGCGGAGCGCCTCGAGGGGCTCTCCCGGGACGCAGGCCCGCGCGGCATCGACGACTACTACGGTTACGGCAACCTCGACGCGTACGCCGCGCTCGGCGGCCGCTTCGCCCCGGACTTCCCGACGGCGGTCGCGGATGGCAACGACCAGCCGATCCGCGCGAAGAAGCTGACCGGCTTCGGCTCGACCACGGGTGCGATCGACTCCGAGGGTGACGTCGACTGGTACTCGATCGACCTCGCAGCGGCCCAGGATGTGCACGTCGCGGTCGCCGGTCCCAGCTACGACGAGCGCACCACCTACTCGAACGTCGGTCCGGTCGTCGATGTCTACGACACGGACCTGAAGTTCCTCGGCCACGCGGAGAACGAATTCCCGGTCGTGGACCCAGTGAAGGGTCCGCTCTGGGGTCCGCTGACCGCAGCGGTCGACGTCAAGGCGGGCGCGGGTACGACGTACGTTGCCGTCCGCAACTACAACGGTTCGAAGGTCACCCGGCCGTACACGCTGACGCTGGCGAGCAGCACGTCGGGCGTGACCGCCACGGGTTGGGCGTACGGGCTCCGGGACGTGTCCCCGGCGAACCTGGCGTCCGGTGTGCCGGCGTCGGTGACCCCGAAGGTGACGTTCGCGCGGGACATGGACGCGGCCTCCGTGACCGGGTCCATGGAGCTGCGCGACGCCGGGACCAATCTCTATGTCAGCGCGTCCACCACCTACGACGCTGCGACGCGGACGGCCACGATCACTCCGCAGCAGCCGCTCCTCGACAACCACTCATACGTGATCGAGTGCACGTTGTACCTCATGGACGCGAACCGCACGCAGGTACAGCCGTTCCATACGGTCTTCACCACGGCCGATCTGGCGCCGAAGGCGCTGACCACGTTCACCGGCAGCGGCGCGTACTTGGCCGCCAACCTGGCCTGGACGATCCCACCGACGAACGACCTCGACCAGGTGATCGTCCGGCGGAACGTGGGGAGCAAGGCCCCGACGCCGACGACCGGCACGCTCGTGTACGCGGGCACCGGGACCTCTGTGAGGAACACCGGCCTCGCTCAGAGTACGACGTACACGTACGCGGCCTGGGTCGTCGATCGCACCGGGCACTACAGCCCGATCGCGGTCAAGCAGTTGCTCGGGATGAAGTCGGGGATCGCGGTGACATCGACGCTGATCGACTACGGCGGCTCGATCACGATCAAGGGCAGCACGCTGCGGATCGACAATCTGGCGTACGCCGGGCTGCCGGTGAACGTCTACGTACGGCCGAAGACCTCGTCGAAGTTCACGCTGCTCGCCGCGCTGAAGACGTCGTCGACCGGGACGCTCTCGGTCACCGCCAAACCGACCGTCTCCTCGGTCTACATGCTGACGTTCCCCGGTAACGAGTCCCTGATGGGCACCCGCACCGTGGACGTCACCGTGCAGGTCAAGCCGACGATCTCGGCCACCTTGTCGCCGTCGTCGATCCGCCTCGGCAGCGCGACGGCGTTCAGCGGGTACGTCGCTCCCGCGCACGCCGGGAAGCTCGTCTACCTGCAGCAGTACGGCAACAAGGTGTGGAAGTCGATTGCCTCGGTGAAGCTGAGCACGTCCGGCAAGTACGCCTTCGGCATCCGCCCAGCCGTCCGCGGCCAGATCGCCTACCGGGTCTACTTCCCCGGTGACGCGGACCACGCCCCGGCGTACTCGGCGTACAAGGTCGTCACGATCAGCTAGCAGTCACGGTTGGGGAGGATCCTGTGCCGAATCGGTCACAGGATCCTGCCAACCTGCATCCGTACCTCTGGGTACAGTGGTCGGGCGAGACGATGGATCGGTTGATTCGCAGTACCCAGGAGCTGTTGTGGGAGCGGGCCAGCGGGTGGCGGAGGCAGGGCAGGGGAGTATGTATCACCACTTCGCCGGGAAGGCGGGCGTCCTCGTCGACGTCGATCGGGGCCGCGAACACCTCGCCGGTGAACACGACGACGTCGTAGTCGAGCCGATCTTGTCCGAACAGGCCGCGCACCGGCTCGCGGCGGACCTGGAGTTGCAGTACGACGTGTACGGGCCGCGGTCACCGGATCATGTCCGGCGTGTCGACCCGCCGGTGCCGGTGGAGAAGGCCTGGCAGCCGGCCGGCTTCCTGGACGCCTGGATCTTCGAACAAGGAACCTGGCTGGGGCGGGTCAAGGGGAAAGATGACAAGGTCTCCTGGATCCCACAAGCCGAGCTGCGTCGCACTGAGCAGTTCTGATGGCCACCGCCGACCGGGGACCGGTCATCCGGCTCCAGGGCGGCCCCAACGACAAGTGGCAGTACTACGAGCAGGACTTCCTCGAATGCATCTTCCGCGACAGCGGCCTCGGTGCGCCCGACGACATCCACAGCCTTCAGCAGGCACTCATCGACCGCGAGCAACAACTCCTCGAGCTACGTCGTCAGCTCGAAGAACGCGACGACGAACTGGCCGGGCCCGAGCGGCCAATGGTGAGCTGATGACCCAGCTCAACACACGGGCGTGACGCAGCAGGTCAAGGCGGCTGTTCGACATCGCCGGGATCCATGTCAGCCCTGACGCGCACCATCCGCAGCGGGTGACGCCACCGGTCGGCCTGCAGCGCAGCATCAGCGCTGACATCCGCGACCACCGTCGTGTCGGCTTGGCCAGCGGCCTGCTTACCCACTCCGCCAGTGTTGCCCTAGGCAAGCGTTTGCGCACCATAGGTCGCACGACTCGGATGGGTTGCCCGAGTGATCTCGGCATTGGACGGCCTACTCTTCATCGACCCACAGCGACCCTGCAACCACGGAATGACGGGCCCTAGATCTAGTTTGCCGAGAGGGTGAAGGTTCACTGACTGAACCGTTCAACGACAACCGAGGTGGCGTCATTCGGGCAGGAGTACCTGCACCTGGTCCCGGATCTCCTGGACGACGTCGTCGACTGGGTTGGCGGCGTTGATGGTTGCGGCCATGCTGATGAACATGATCGCGGAGACGATGTGCGCGCGTGCCGCGGCGTCCTGCGGGCTGGTGCGCCCGTCTCGCCGCAGGACGGCGGTGATCGCTTCCTCGGTTTGCACGGTCAGGTCGAGGGCGTCGCGGTGGTGGGGTTCGGTGGGGTCGCCGAAGACGATCTCCCGCAGGTAGGTCCGCCCGTTGTCGACCTGTTTGCGGTTGCACTCCACGACGGGGCGGACGATCGCCATGACGGCGTCGAGCGTGTCCGTGATGCCCTCGGCCGCTGCCCTACCTTGTTGGAGTGCGTCGGCGTAGGTCGAGTTCTGAACGAGCAGGAGCAGTTCGCCCTTGGACTTGGCGTAGAGGAACAGCGTGCCGGCACCGATGTCGGCCTTGTCGGCGATCTCCTGGGTGGTGACCTCGTCGACGCCGCGCTCGGCGAAGAGCTCGCTGGCGGCTGCGGTGATGCGGTCGAGCTTGTCCTGCTTGTTCCGCTCGCGCCGACCGGGCGACTTGGAGGTGAGGGGCATGGCTGCCGCCCTTCGTTGCTGAGTGGGCTCGGATCTGCCGGCGCTCATTCTTCCACGGCGGCCAGGGGTGTCCTGGTGTCGCGGAGCTCCGGGTAGAGCGCCTCTACCGGGCCGCTCAGGGCCGCCTCGACCTGCGCGGTCAGATCGTCGCCGATGACCCCGTACTCGTCGGCTTCGACGGCGTCGTAGACCTTCGTCACGAGGTCGGCCGGCGCCATCTTGGGCCCGTCGGCATGTGCGGCCATGCGGTCTGTACGTTTCCCATGTGGACCCCGGTCACGTGGACGCCGCGGGGCGCGAGCCCGAGGCGCAGTGAGTTGGTGGCGGACCAGAGTGCTGCTTTGGTGGCGCTGTAGGCGCCGCCGAAGCCGTACCAGCTGGCGACGGAGTGCGCGTCGACGAGGATCGACCGCGGGTTGGCGGCCAGCACCTGCGCGAACGCTCGTGCGAGGAGGACTGGACCGAAGAAGTTGATCTCCATGTTTTCCCGGATGTCCGCCTCCGTGACCTCCAGCAGGCTCGCGCTCGGCGGGATCGCGCCCGCGTTGTTGATGAGGGCCGTGACATCGGGCGCGGCAGCCACGGCGGCGGCGATCGACTCGCCGTCGGTGACGTCGAGGGTGAGAGGGACGACGCGTTCGTCGTCCCAGGTGCGGGGTGTGCGGGCTGGGGCGTAGACCTTCGCGGCGCCGCGGGCGAGAGCCTGGTGCACGGAGTGGGTTCCGATGCCGCCGTTCGCTCCGGTGACCAGGATGACTGCTCCATGGAGGGAAGGCATGTTCATGTTCTTTCTGTTGGTGGATCGTCTGTTGGTGGATCACCAGCCGCAGGGCGGGCGATGCCGTTATCGCTGGTAGTGCGGGAGCTCCTTGCCGTCTTTCACGTAGGTCAGTGCGTCGGTGACGTCGTAGGCGTGGATGGCGGAGGCAAACGGAGCCAACGTGTCTGACAGGCTCGCGACCTCGGGGCTCTTGAAGAAGGCCGCCCGCGCCGTAGGATCCGCGAAGCCGAGGAGGAGGGAGGCGTGGAACCGCTGGTCGGCAGGGTTGTCGTGCGCGACGTTCGGGGTGTCCCAGAGCTTCTCGTTCCAGGGCATGAAGACCTGGGTCCTCAGTTCCCTCAGCACGCCTGTGCCGGCGAGCGTGCGGGCGAGTTCGTTGACGTGCTTGCGGAACGCGCCGGTGCGGACGCCGTCCCTTCGCCGCAGGTAGAGCAGGGCCCGGGCACCGGCCAGAACGCCATGCGCAAGAACGGCTTCACGGTGCTGGACAGCAAGCCTGTCGACGTCGAGCGCATCCGCTTCCTCGGTGACAGCGATCCGACCAAGACCGGCCTGGGCAGCGCGGACCTTCTCGCCGGGCCCGGCGACGGCGTACCAGCGCGCCGAGTTCGGCGGGCCGGCGTAGAGCAAGGTGCGCCGGAAGACGTTCGCCTCGTCCTGGAACGCCAGCCTGGTCTGCTTGCGGCCCAGCAGCGGGGACAGGACGGAGCGGAACGTCACCTCAGCGACCCCGTCGATCCTGCGGTCGTCCGGGATCGAGGTCTCGACGCCGCGGGTCGCGGGCCACAGCCCAGGATTGTGCTCGGCTAGGTGGATCTGGCGGTATTCCTCGAAGCCGGGGGTGGCGGAGATGATCTTGGAGTGGGGACCCTTCCAGTAGTCCATGCCTGTCTGCCGTGGTTGGTCGGTGCGCATCCACAGCGGGATCGATGAGACGAAGGGCTTCTTCGCGTAGGGATATTTCGTAGCCATGTTCATTGCCTGCATTCGGTCGGTCGGTCGGAGCGATCAGCCGGCGAGGAACTCGACCGCGATCGGAGCGAACTTCTGGTGGAACTGGAAGATGCCGCCGTGCCCGGAGTCCGGGTAGATGATCAGCTCCGAGCCCTTGATGCGGCGGTGCAGGTCCTCGGAGAGGACCGAGGGCACCATCCGGTCGTTGTCACCGTTCGCGATCAGGGTGGGCTGCGTGACCTTCGACAGATCGGCCGGGGCCGAACGCCCGAACTTCTGGATCGCCTTCAGCTGGGTCTGGAACGCGCGCACCTTGATGTCAGCGTCGCGGTCGACGGTGCGCTCCTGCAGGCGCAGCACAAATGCGCGAGCAGCAGGCTTGCCGGCGGCGTTGCGGTTGAAGAACAGGAACTCCTTCGGGTCCTGCCGCGTCAACGTGGCGCGCAGGATGTCCCAGTAGGTGACGCCGACGACCTTGTCGATGTCCTTGCCGCCCCTGGGTCCGGTGCCGGTCAGAAGGAGCTTGCGGACGAGCTCGGGGTGCTTGACCACGAGGTCCTGGGCGATCATTCCGCCCAGCGAGAAGGAGAAGATGTCGATCTTGTCGAACCTGAGGGCCTTGATGAAGGTGTAGGCGTCGTCGGCCATCTCCTCGACGCTGCCGGGAACGCTGCCGGTCGAGGCCCCGACGCCGCGGTTGTCGAACGTGATGACGTGGCGCCCGGCGGCGATCGGGTCGACGATCCGCGGGTCCCAGTTATCCAGGGTCGCGGCCAGGTGCACGAAGAAGACGACGGGGATACCGCCCTTCGGTCCGAGCTCCCGGTAGGCGTAGGTGACGCCGCCGGCGGTGATGGTGCGGGCCGGGGCTTGCGCGTATGAGGTGATGACGGGTTCGTTCGAGGTCTCGGTCTTACTCATGATGCTCTCCTGTTTCTGGTCTTGCGGATTGTGAGAAGGGCTGTCAGGCCCGGGTGATGACGGCCTTGCCGCGGATGCCGCCCTTGCCGATCGACTGCAGCGCGTCCACGGTCTGGTCGAAGTCGAAGACGCGTCCGACGACGGGACGCAGCACGCCGCTGTCGACGAGGGCACTGATCTGGCGGAGCTGGTCGCCGCTGGCGCGCATGAAGAGGAACTCGTACGTCACACCGAGCTTCTTCGCCTGCCGGCGGATCTTGCCGCTGAGCGCCGTGATCACGAGGCGCAAGACCGGGTTCATTCCGGCCTCCGCGGCGAACGCAGGGTCGGGCGGTCCGGCAATGCCGATCGCCTTGCCACCAGGACGCAGCACCCGCAGGGACTTCTCGAGGTTCGTCCCGCCGAGGCTGTCCAGCACCAGGTCGTAGCCGTCCAGGAGCTGTCCGAAGTCCTGGTTGCGGTAGTCGACGACGCTGTCGGCGCCGAGCTTCCGGACGAAATCCACGTTGCCTGCGCTGACCGTCGTGGCGACGGTGGCGCCGAGGTGCTTGGCGAGCTGAATCGCGACGATCCCGACCCCACCGGCGCCGGCGTGGATCAAGACCCGCTGGCCCGGCCGGACATTGCCCTTCTCGACCAGCGCCTGCCATGCGGTCAGGGCGACCAGCGGCAGCGAGGCCGCCTCCTCGAAGGTGACCGTCGCCGGCTTGAGCGCCAGGTCCGCCTCGGCCACTGCGATGCGCTCCGCGAAGGTGCCGATGCGGTCTTTGTCCGGCCGGGCGTACACCTGGTCGCCGACCGCGAACCGAGCCACCTTGGCGCCGACGCCGATCACGGTCCCGGCGACATCGTTGCCCATGACCTGCGGCAACTCGTACCGCAGGAACGACTTGAACGCCCCCGACCGGATCTTCTCGTCGAGCACATTGAGCCCGGCGGCCTGGACCTGGACGAGCACGTCGTGCTCCCCCACCACAGGCTCGGGGACATCCGCTTCCTGCAACGGCCCCTTGTACTTGTTGACGACAAACGCTCGCATGACGACGTTCCTTCTTGGGTTTGACGCTGCTCTGTTGTCCTGCTCAGCTCTCGCCCAGCACAGCGAAACCGAACATGCTCAATAATGAGTGCACTCATAAAACTTGTCAAGGTTTGCCGGTATGCGGGCTCGCCGCGAGAGGGCTGAACGGGACGGGTCGTGCGGGATCGCGGAGGCAGTCAGCAGTCGAGCGGCGCGGCGAGAGCCGACGCAATGGCGCCGAGGCATCCTCCGGAATAGGCTATGACTAGCCTCAGTTATGAGTAGAGTCACTAATTGGAAGGTCAGAAGATCCTTCCTTCCCCTTGCCGAAACGGCATCTAAACCTCAGGAGCCCGTGATGACAGCAGTTCAGCAGGTCGCGCTCGTAACAGGTGCTTCCTCAGGTATCGGCAAGGCACTCGCTACCGCGGGTTTCAAGGTGATCGGGACCGGCCGCAACACCGCGCGATCCACCGCACCGCCGGGGTGACATACCTCGACCTCGACGTGACCAACGACGAATCGGTCGCCGCGGTGGTCAAGCAGGTGATCGACCGGTTCGGGCACATCGACGTCCTGGTCAACAACGCCGGCGTCGGCGCCACCGGCGCCGCCGAAGAGTTCTCCATCGCCCAGACACAACACATCTTCGACATCAACGTCTACGGCGTCATGCGGATGACCAAGGCGGTCCTGCAGTTCTGATGGCCGCCGCTGACCGGGGACCGGTCATTCGGCTGCAGGGTGGTCCATGCGACAAGTGGCAGTACTACGAGCAGGAGTTCCTCGAATGCATCCGCGCCGCGCAACGGATGCATCGCACCGTCGGCGATCCGGCGGGCTGGCCACTGTCGTACGAGCGGCCGGTGTCGGGTCTCGTCTGGGTGTGGCGGGAGGGAAAGAACTGTCACCCGAACCCGACCGACTGACCTGAGCCGTCGCCGCGGCGGCGCAGCGGCCGGGCCACCACCTGATCGCGCCGCGCCCGTCGCGCGCGGCGGATCATCTCGATCCGCTGGGGGTCGAACCACCACTGCCGGTCCTGGAAGACGGCCGGCAGTTTCTCCTCCGCGGCCATCTGGGCCACGTAGATGGCGGTGAGCCCCAGGCGTTCCGCGGACTGTTTGGTGTTGAGGTACCCAGGAGGGCCTGCGCGACGGCGGATCGGCGGTTGGGGTTTCGCGGCCGTGATGCCCGCGAGGTCGGCCGGGTAGACCATCGACTTCGTGCCAGGGACGAGTCGCAGCTGGCCGTCGGCGACGAGCTCGAGGGTGGCTTTGAGCGATCGACCCAGCATGAGGGCGGCGTCTGTCAGCGGGATCGGTGCGCCCCTGTCGCGCAGCGCCTCGACCTCCGACAGCAGCAGCGGTCGGCCGTTGTTCGGCGGGCCGTGCCGGGGCACCCGGCCGAGCGCGACATACCGGTGGACCTGCGCGGGCTTCTTGCCCAGGACAACGGCTGCTTGCGCGATAGAGCTCCGGGGGTCGTTGACCATCCGAGGCTGCCCGAGCAGTGGATCGACGGGGGGTCGCCCGGTTCTTCCTGCTGGTCGGCCGCCATGCACCAAGCCTCAACGTACGGCGTGCTGGCTAGTGTTCCAGCGTGTTCAGTCGCTGTTGCTCTGTGTCGCGGCGTTTGCGGATGGCGGCGGCGTTGCGTGTGGCCTGGTGGAAGGCGCGTTGCAGCCGCGGGAGGTGTTTGCGGGCGTCGCGGAGGGCTTGGCGGGTCTCCTCGAGCTGGTCGTTGAGCCGGTCGACGTCGGCTTGCAGGTCGGCGATCCGGTGCTGGTGTGCGTCGAGCACCTGCTCGGCCTGGTCGCGTTCGGCCTCGGCGACGGCGTAGTCGGCTCCGGCCGCGCCGAGGCGTTTCTGCTGCGCGGCGCGGCGTTGCGCAAGGGTCCGGTCGACCTTGGGCCATTCGACGGGTGGCGCTGCGGCCCGCTTCGCAGGCTTCGCCGCGGGGGCCTTGGGCGGAGGTTGGGAGCGGCGGACGACCCGGGGCCGCATCGGGGCGAGTTGGGCCGGGTCGCCGTTCTCGTCGACGACACCGAACCCAACATGGCGCAGTCCGCAACAGCTGGGCGGCGCCGGGATCGACGAGTGCGGCGTCGAGGGTCTCGGCCAGCCGCTCCGCGGTCTGTGCGGTCACGCGCCGGCCTCCGGCGTCTCGCTGGCTCGCGACGCGGACGAGGTGGCCGACCAGGTCGTACCGCTGCCGGGTCAGCTCGCGCCGGCTGGCGCTGTCGGCGGTCAGTAGGTCTGGCGCAGCTGCTCCCCCATCTCGGTCAGGGCATGAATCCCGTCCGGGTCAGCCCGGACCAGCTGGTTGGCCAGCCAGGCAGCGACCGTAGGCTTGCGCAGGGCAACGATCGCAGCCGCGGCCGGCTCGTCGCCGCGGTCGCGGACCGCCTTCGCAAGCCGGTTGCGGGCCGCGACGAACTGCTCAGGTGCCAGCCCGTACAGGTCGACAACCGCCGCGTCTATCTCCACTCCTCCACGATCCACGCCCGATCAGCCGCCGCCAACCCCGCCCGCAAACCTCGGCAGGTCCTCGGGGCGCAGGTCGGGGCGCAGCCGCACGTAGCGCATCCCGTGCCGAGCCTGTCCGGCCTGGGTCGCGGCATCGGCGGTGACCTCGACCACGACCACCGGTTCGACCTTGATGAGCGGCTTCTTCGAGTCCGGGCCGCCCCACCGGTAGGAGGTGATCTCGTCCGGCCAAGGGTGTCCGGGCTGCGCGGCGGTCAGGGCGGCGGCGAGCTGGGCGGCCTGGTCGGGTTTGAGCGCAACGGTGCGCCCGACCACCACCAGCTCGCCGTCAGTGGTGTAGAGGCCGCCGATCACTACCTCCGGGTGGCTGATCGAGCCCAGCACCCCGCCGACAACGACCTCGCGAGTCTCACGGTGCTTAACCTTTCGTCGGGGTCTCCATGGGCGTCGCACACTGTTGTGTTGAGGCTGTTGATCAGAACGTGTGCGACAGCGATGTGGGGCAGCCGAGCTGCCTGGGTCGACAGCAAGCAGGCTCTTGAATGCGCACCTGTCGGTATGTCCTCGCCGGCTGGTTTCAGACCGAACCCACACGGCTGACGCCGCGCGGGCTTCGGGTCTTGACTTCGTTGGAGCCTTGGGTCTGGGGCGTCAGGCCGGACGAGGGCTGGCGACACCGACCCGGACGGTCGGCGACGGTTCCGTGCGGCGCACGGTCAGGATGATGCCGGCGACCGTGGTCCACACCAGGACCAGCATTGAGGCCCAGAACCCGAAGCGGGTGACCTCAGCGATCCCGAGCACGAGTGCGGACCATGCCAGCCAACGCGGGACGGCTCGGGTGAACACGCCCGCGGTAAAGAGTCCGAGCATGAGGAGGGTTCCGCCGCCTCCACCGAACTGGGATCCGACATGCCACGCCTGGAGCGCCTCGGGTGTCACTTCAGGGTTGGCCCCGATGTTGCCGAGTGTCACGTAGGACCCTGCCCCGATGAGCTCGGACACCACCGCCACGGCGGTTCCGGCGAGCATGAGGCCCGCGACCACGTGGCCCCCCGCGGCGTCCCGCAAGCGAGTCCATACGGCGATGCCGAACAGGCCGAGGGCGAGTCCTGCCCAGATCATCAGCTCACCGCCGGTCCGGACCTGGCTGCTGTGAGCCGCGAAATAGCGTGTCAGCTCGGGTAGCGGGGTGTCGGACCCGGGGAACTCGCCGATGGTGAGGTCTCCGGCCACGGTGAGAGCCGCGTAGGCGACACCGGCGAGTGGGAGGACGCGGGTGAAGGCGGCGCGTCGGCGTTCATGCTGTTCTGTCTGGTCCTTCATGGTTTGCCTCCTGGGCGTCGTGGACTCTGCGAACGTAGGCGCGCTCACCGCTAAGCGTCGTCGCCCGCCTGGAGGATCTTGGTCCCGGCCTACCGGCCGATTCGTCGCCCGCTACACGTCGTTCGAGTGGTTGATGACAGCCGCTAGCCGAAGACCTAGCGTGGCAACATGCGTGTGCGCCTCGACGCCGCCGGGAAAGACCAGCTGCTCGCCGTCGCCTTGCTCCTTGGCCTGGCGGTGCAGGCTGCCGTGCTCCCGACGTCCGCGGCCGAGCGGCTGGTGACGCTGGTCGTCGGCGGGGCGGTGTGCGCGTCTGTGGCGGTGCGGCGCAGGTTCCCTCTCGCGGTCGGGGTCGGCGTACAGACCACCTTGGTGGTGACAGGGATCTTCGTGAGTCTGCCGGTGGGACCGGTCACGGTCGCGTGGTTCTGCGCGCTCTACGCGCTCACGGTGTGGACGTCTGGCCGGTGGTTCGTCGTGGGCGTGGCCTGGTTCGCCGTCAGTGACGTGGCCCCAGAGCTGGTGGAGCGTGACAACCTCGACACGATTGCGACGTTCACCGTCGGGGCCGTGGTGGTGATGGTGCTGCTGCGCCGGGTGGTCGGGGACCGGGACCGGCGGCTCCGCGTTGCCGAGCGGGAGCGGGAGCTGGCGACGCGCGAGGCGATCATCGAGGAGCGGGCCCGCATCGCCCGGGAGTTGCACGACGTCATCGCCCACCACGTGTCGATGATGATCGTTCAGGCAGGTGCCGAGCGCCGGATGCTGGGGCCCGGGCAAGAGTCCACGCGCGACGTGCTGACCACGATCGAACGAGTCGGTCGCGGCGCGATGACCGAGATGCGACGCCTGGTCGGGATGTTGCGCGGCAACGAGGGGGACGGGTTGGCGCCCCAGCCGAGGGTCTCTGACCTGCCGAGTCTCGTCGAGCAGATGCGCTCGGCGGGCCTGGACGTCTCGCTACACATAGACGGCGAGCAGCGCGACATCCCTGTCGGTATCGACCTGTCGGCGTACCGCATCGTCCAGGAAGGGCTGACCAACGCACTCAAGTACGCCGACGACGCACGCACAGCGGTCCGCGTCCAATACGGCGTCGACTCTCTGGAGATCGAGATCCTCGACGACGGACAGGGCCGCCAGCCCGAGGTCGAGCCAGGCGGACACGGGCTTGTCGGGATGCGCGAGCGGGTGGCCCTCTACGGCGGCACCCTCGACGCCGGTCGGCGTCCCGCCGGGGGCTTTGCGGTCCGCGTCCTGCTGCCGATCCGGTGAGGTCGACGCCATGATCCAGGTGGTGATCGCCGACGACCAGGGCCTGGTACGCGTGGGCCTGCGCAAGGTCCTCGACATCGAACCAGACATGGAGGTCGTGGGAGAGGCTGCCAACGGCGAGCAGGCCGTGGCCGCGGCGGAGCGGCTTCGGCCCGATGTCATGGTGATGGACATCCGAATGCCATCGGTGGACGGGATCGAGGCAACCCGGCGGATCGTGCGGTCACACCCCGACGTCCGAGTGCTGATGCTCACGACGTTCGCCCTCGACAACTACGTCTACGAGTCCCTGCGAGCCGGGGCCAGCGGCTTCATGGTGAAGGACGCCCCGCCCGAGGAGATCGCCGCCGCCGTTCGGATCGTCGCAAACGGCGAAGCCCTCCTCGCGCCATCGGTCACCCGCACGGTGATCGAGGAGTTCGCACGTCATCCGATTCCTCCCCCTGACCAAACCCCCTTCGCCGTCACGTTGCTGACCCCTCGCGAGCGGGACGTGCTCGACCTCTTGATCGCAGGGCATTCCAATCCCGAAATCTGCGACCGGCTCGTCATCTCCGACGCAACGGCCAAGACACATGTCGCCCGCATCCTGCAGAAACTCAACGTACGCGACCGAGTCCAGGTCGTGATCTACGCCTACGAGAGCGGGCTCGTCAGGCCAGGCCCTGCCGGCGATCGCGAGTACCCCTCAAGCTGAGGCACCAAGCCGCGTAAACCGACGACGCTGCCGGAACGGCATCCGCATGGGACTGGCTTCCCGAGCCGGCACTCGGTCCTGCGATCGTTCTAGGAGAGATGCGCAGCGATGGAGAGGTCCAGCACTCTGGACCGCGCGGGCCTGCCGCTCCCCCGACGCCATCGCAACGACGCACAAATGAGCCTCGCGACGTGACAGCAATCTGTCGGTCGCAGCGTGTCCGGCAGGTGTCGCTTACAGTCAAGTTCCAGGCGAACCATTGCTGACCTGGTCGAATGTCCCACTAGGGAGTTCGTCGAACACTGCGACCCCGACAGAATTGACCTTGATCCAGGCGTCGCGTCGGCCCGGTGTGTAGCGCGTGGCCGCGCCTTTGACCACGAGCCGTTCCACGCCGATCGCGTCAGGCAGCGCCTCGAACCACTGGCGGGCCTCGTCAGTGGCTGAAGGTGAATTCTGTTCGGGTCGGCGTTGTCCGATTGGGTGATCGGGCCTGTTCGCACGGCAATTCGTGATCCGGCGATCGTGGGCGACACCTGTCGTGCACGGCTCACCTGGGCCAGCTCGGTGGCCGGCGGGCGAGCTCAGCCATCGCCGTGTTGCCGACCAGGGCCTCGCCAACCTCCGCGCCCAGCTCTTGCTCCAGCGCAGGCGACGCCGACACCAGAAATCGCGACACATACGACGGTTCCGTCATACCGGGCCACCGGCACACCGGAACGTCCTCATGGCGCACAGTCGCCAGCCGCACTCTCATGCGCACCGAAACCATGCCGCCCACCACGACGTCCAAGCGCCCGGCACGGTCGGACCTGGTCGGCCAGGAGCGACGCCGAGCCGTGAACCGCGGCATCGCGTCCACGACAGTTCACGCCGACGCCTGCTGGCCTTCCGCATCATCGCTGCACTCCTCGGCCTGTTGTTCCTGTACGCCGGACTGAGCAACGCGACTGCGCCGTGGACGGCGGCACCTGCAATGTCGGGCGATCTGCATCCGGAGTTGCACCGATGGTTCACCACGGTCGCGGGCGCCTCGGACCTCATCGTGGCCGGGTGCTTCCTGGCGCTCGCCCGGCGGCCGACGCGGCCGCTGCTCTTCTGCTCCTAGTCGTCGGCATCGTCGTAGCAGCGGGCATCAACCTGCCGTTCGCCCCCGGGTTTGCGATCATCGTCGCGCTGACCGTGCCCGCCCTGGCGAGCTACCCCTTCTGGTCGGAGCTCCGAAACGTCACCAGCTGGTGGCGCCGGCCGCACGTCGTGATGCTGGCAGTCAGCGCCACCACCGCAGTCGTTGTCATCGTCGTCGCGGTGCTGGCCGTCGGCCGCCAGATCGGCGGCGGCGACGCGGCAGCGCAGGCCAACTGGTGGGCCGACTACGCCGAACACGTCAGCCTGCCAGCGATCGCAGCCCTGCTCGCAAGCAGCGGGCAACCCGGCTGGCGACTACTCGGTGGCCTCGCCGCAGCCGTGTGGATCTACCTCGGCGCCGTGGCCACTTTCGTACTCACCGATGACGCCGGCAGCTGGGGCACGGCTGGCGGCCTGGCAGGGATGGGGTTCGGATTGACCCTAGGCACCATCTGTCTACGGGGCGACACGGCGGCCTGACAGCTCGCCGGGGTAGGCCACCGTCGAACGTCGAGGGCGCGTCGGCGGCGGTCAGTCGGCGCCCGGGCGTATCCCGGATTCGTGGGCCTTCAAGGCGGCTGCGGTGCGGTCGGGGACTTGGAGTTTGGCCAGTACTTGGGATACGTGGTTGCGGACGGTTTTCTCGGACATGCCGAGGCGTCGGGCGATCTCGTGGTTGCGGCAGCCGGCCGCCAGGAACTCGAGGACCTCCCGCTCGCGGGGGGTGAGGTCGGGGAACGCGCGCGCGACCGGCGATTCGACCTGACGCCCGGAGTAGAAGGCGACGATCCGCCGGGCGACAGGGCCGCCGTACACCGCCTCGCCGGAGGCGACGGAGTACACCGCCCGGACGATCTCGGCGCCGTCGGCGCCTTTGACCAGGTAACCGCGTGCGCCGGCGCGCAGGGCGGCGAAGACGTGTGCGTCGTCCTCGTGCATCGTGAGCGCCAGAATCGGCAACTCGGGCTGTAGGCCCAGCAGTTGCGTGATCGCACCGACGCCATCGAGGCCGGGCATCGACAGATCCGTGAGCACCACGTCGGGCGATAGGTCCCGGACCGCGCCGACCAAGGCGGAACCATCTCCCACGCTGGCGATGACGTCGATGCCGTCAGCCTGGTCGAGGACTGCGCTCAGCCCGTAGCGATACATCGGGTGGTCGTCGGCGAGGACCACACGGATCGTCATGGTGCACCCAGCGGCAGTACTGCGGTCACGAGTGTCCCCCGGGGGTTCGCGCATTCAACGCAAAGCTCTCCCCCGATGTCGGCCGCACGCTGTCGCATCGAGTCGAGCCCGTGCCCCGCGCCGACGGCCGCACCGAGTCCGCAGCCGTCGTCGAAGACCCGGACCCGCAGGTCACCATTGGACTGGTTGAGCCGAACCGCGCAGTGCGAGGCAGCCGAGTGGCGCGCCACGTTCGTCAAAGACTCGGCGACGATGCGAAACGCCGCCTCCTCCACCTGCGGCCGCAGGAGCGGCAGCGCGTCGGTCTGGAGATCGAAGGCAGGACCACCGGGCTGACCCATGCCGAGCGACGACGCGGTGTCGCGCACCGCACCCTCGAGCCCGTGCAGGTCGAGCGAGGTGGGTCGCAGCCCGTCGAGTACGCGGCGGATCTCGCTGACTGCGAGGTCGGCCTCGGCACGAGTCCGCTCGAGTAGCGCCGGCACGGCCTCGGGGTCAGTCCGCTGTGCGGTACCGGCGGCCTGCAGGCCGAGCGCGATACCCGCGAGGGACGGGCCGAGCCCGTCGTGGAGATCCCTGCGCAGGCGATCGCGTTCGGCGTGGGTGGCCGTGGTGACGCGGTTCCGTTGGTCGGCGAGTTCCTCAGTGAGTCGCGCTGAGCCGACGACGACGGCCAGGTGCGGCGCCAGGGCGGTCACCAACCGCGCGTCCTGCTCGGTCACCTGCCTCGCCCCCGGTCGCGGCCCGACGGTGAGCGTGCCGAGCTGCACTCCCCGGTGCCGCAGCGCGACATCGAGCCCAGCGCCCGCCGACGCCCCCACCTCTGCGACCAACCGACCGTCGACGTCCCGCACCGCTGCGTATGACGCACCAGCGGCTGAGGCGACTGCCTCGAGCATGGAGGCGACCGGATCGTCGTGCTCGACTTCAAGCCCGGCGCCGACCCGGTCCACGAGGGCGAGTGGATCGGCCTGGTCGCCGAGCACCAGGCGATCGACGAGCGGTCGCAACCGCGCGGCGACCGGGATCACCAGGACAGCCACGACGGCCGATGCGGCGAGCAGCGGAAGCGGTCCCTCGGGGACCAGGCGGGCAAGAGCCGTGGTGAGTCCGCCGATGACCAGGGCGACCAGCAGTGTCAGCGGCACATAGAGCAAGGTGCGACGAAGGGCGACTTCGATGCCGAGCAGCCGGTAGCGCAGTACGCCGATCGTCACGGCGACAGGAACCAGACCGTAGGCGATCGCGAACAGTGCCCTGTAGTCGGTGAAGACCGTGGCCAGCATCGCGGCGACGACGCTCAGCAGCCACAACAGCTGTTGCCGCTCCGGGGCCTTGGCCCGGATTGCGCGCACAAGAGTTCCGACCATGGTCACCGCAGCCGTGGAGACCAGCAGGACGGCCGCGGACAAGCCGACCGCCCAGAGCCACCAACTGGGGGCCTCCCACGGCAGCCGGGTTCCGCGCACGGTGTCGTCGACGCCACCAGGACCGGTAGCCGCCAGCAGTTCGACGAGCCCGATTCCAAGTAGCGCCGCCCGCACATGCCACGACCAGAACCTGGAGGCCGGCCGGCCGGTCGGGTACAGCGGCGGCAGCACGATCACCGGCAGGAGCAGTGACGGGATCCAGGACCACGAGGCAAGCCACGCCGCCGCAAGGCCCAAGGGCAGTGAGTGGTCGGGGTCGGTGAGCGCGCGGGTGGCGTAGGCATCTGTAGCCACGTTGGTCACCTGGAGCAGCCCGGAGGCGACCAGGATCCAGCCGATCCAGTTCCGCGGCCTGAGCTGGATCAGCGCGGCGCCCGAGAGCGCGAAGCAGGCGACGATCACACCGGCCCACAGCTCCGGGCCCGAAGCCACGACCTCGGGGCGGGACATGACACCACCCGACAACGAGAGCGGGACCGTCGCGTACAGGACGAGGCTGAGCGTGGCAAGCGACCAACCGCCGAATCGGCGGACCAAATCGTCGTCACGCAGCGTCCCCATGGCCAAAGTCTGCGCCTAATCGGGCCGAATGTCCTGGGACGGCAGTCCCGGGCGGACCGGGCAAACCTCCCGTGCGAAACCGGTCCCGTGACGGATCCGTCCCGCCGGTCAGTGGTGGTGCGCTCGAAGCGACCATTTCCAGACCCGAGGGGGCTGCCATGAGCACCATCACGAGCTCGTCGCATCGACTCGACGTGCTGCACCCAGTGCCGGCCGCGGTGACCGGCGCACTGATCTTCGGCCTCACGATGACCGCCGGCGAGGTTTTCGATCTCAACTCCGACCCGGCCGGAGGCCCGTCGATCACGGCCGGCGAGGTCGCTGTGTACGTCGGGATCGTGGCCGCTGCCTGTGTCATCGCGGTGTGGCTGGGCCTGTGGGCCCGGGCCGGCACGCCCGGGCGGCTCGCCGGAACCGCGCTGGGCCTCGCGCTCGCCGCGGCCGCGACTTTTATCATCTTCTGGTCCGGCTGGCCGATCGTGTTCGGCGCGGTCGCAATCGCCCTGGCCGCCGAGCATCGGCGTCGAGTCGGCTCGTTCGGGGCAGTCACGTTGACCGCGCTCATCCTCGGCGCGGCCGCTCTGGTCGCCGCCGCCACCACCTGCGTGCTCGGCTGAAGGGGTTGCCATGAAACACAAGCTGGCCATCGTGCTGGGCGCGTCCGCTCTCCTCGGGGTCACCGCTGCTCCCGCGTCCGCGGGCGGGGCCGAGCACGCGTTCCTCATCGAGGACTACGACGCCTACGAGCACTTCGGACCCGGAGACGGCCCATGCGTCTCCTGGCCGGGCACGTTCCACGAAGTCCGGTCCGGCGGGTACCGGCTGCTGACCCCACCGGGCGGACAGCAGGACGGGGAGTTCCACGTGAACGGCGTCATCGACGGCCGGGTCGAACTGATCCCGGACGACGCCACCCTGCCGAAGTACTCCGGTACGTACCGCGAGAAGGTGAACGGCGTGGTGACCGCCTTCACCGATGAGGGCGACGTGTCGCGAGTCGCGCAGTACCGACTGCGCAGCACCCTCCGCGGCACCGACGGCTCCGTCCTCGACCTCCGGCTCGCCGGCAAACTCACCCTCAACGCCAACGGGGTCGTCGTCGTATCGCGCGACACCTTCTCCTGCGGTTAGGACACACCTACAGGTTCGGCGTCCCCGCAAACGACCGCGGCGGGCGCCGAGCCTACGTCCGAGCAGAACCAGGCAACCGCCGCGACGCCGGCACCTCCCCAGGAGTCCCGTTGCCTGAGCAAATCACGCGAGCCGCCCAGACCGATCAGGCCGCCAGAGTCCCGATCGCGGCGCACGCGACCAGCTTGGATCTGGTCCGACCGGCGTCGACGCGATCATCGCTGGACTGAACCCCTCAATGGTCGGCGCCAGCTCCTCTGGACATCGCCGCCTGGACGGTGGTGTCGAGGTCGACAAGCTCGGCGTCCGGCCCACCACCGAGACTTCGCCCGCGAGCGAACAACCCGGCTCACTCACCACGCCCCACGCCGCCGCGCTTGGAACGTTGCTTAGGCGAGGGTGGTCGGCTTTGTCTCCGGTCGGTGACTTTGGTCTGGTTGGGAGTTCCTGTTGCGCTGTTGGGTCCAGCAGGCGAAGCCGGCGACAGCGGTGGCGGCCGGTACGACACACAGGGTGATCAGCCACTCGACGGGGTGCGCGGGGATTGAGTGGTCGAGCGGGTTGGTGTCCGCGCCGGTCAGAGACGCCCAGGTCCAGGGCAGGTGGATAAGGAGGAAGATCGTTGCGGCGATGCCGAAGTACAGGGTGCCGCCGCCGCGGCTGCGGCGCCACAGTCCGACGAGGAGTGCGACGGGGTAGACGACGAAGGAGGGCGTGACGCCGTCGACGATCCACGAGACTGGCGCGCAGGCCAGGCTGGCGATCACGAGCAGGAGCAGGATGCGCGACCATGGCGCGGTGGCGTGGTCGGTCGTCCATGTGTGGTTCATCGGTGCCTCCTGAAGCGGTTGGTGCGGTCAGGAGCATCGTGCGGGCTGTGCCGTCCCGTTGTCTGTGGGCGTCGGTCCCGACCTTGCTGGGCGATATCAGCTCGTTGTGCGGTCTGAGCTTGTGGTGCGTTTCTGCCCGATGCCGGCTTCGCGGGCTCGGATGATTGCTTGTGCGCGGTCGGCGACCTGCAGCTTGGTGAAGATGTTGGACACGTGATTGCGGACGGTCTTTGCGCTGATGACGAAACGCTGGGCAATGTCGGTATTGCTTCGCCCCTGGGCGAGCAGATCAAGCACTTCCCGCTCGCGCTCGGTCAGCTCCGGGAAGGGGTATGCCGCGGGCGCCGCGGCGAAGAAGTCGATGAGCCGCCGCGCGATCGCTGGGCCGAAGACCGCTTCGCCGTCGGCAACGGTCGCGACGGCGCGGACGATGTCGTGTGGCGCGGAGCCTTTGAGTAGATAGCCACGCGCTCCGGCTCGCATCGCGGCGAAGACGAGGTCGTCTTGGGTGAACATGGTGAGGACGAGCACGCCGACATGTGGGCTGCGGGCCACGATCTGACGGGTGGCGTCGATGCCGTTGAGGCCCGGCATCTGGATATCCATCACGACCACGTCTGGTTGGCGGTCGGTCGCCGCGGCGACGGCCTCGACGCCTGTGCCTGCTTCACCGACCACCTCGAAACCGGGCGTGGAATCAAGCAGCGCGCGCATGCCACCCAGAAACACCGGGTGGTCGTCGGCGAGCAGGATGCGGATCGGTTCCATGTCATGCCTCGATGTCATGCCTTGATGATCGGGAGCCGGGCGGTGACAACCGTTCCGCCGCCGGCGGCATTTGTGATGGACCAGGTACCGCCCAGTTCAGCGGTGCGCTCGCCGATCGAGGTCAACCCGATGCCGGGGGTCAACTGCACCGGAAGGCCGCGACCGTCGTCGCGAACCGTGACCTCGAGTGCGTCGTCGACGCAAAGGTCTACGCGGCAGAACTGCGCTTTAGCGTGGCGCGCCGAGTTGGTGATTGCCTCGGTGGTAATGCGAAATGCTGCCACCTCGGCGGCGGCCGGCAGGGTCGCAAGATCGCCACGAACCTCCACACAGACCGCCAGCGTGCCCTCGAAGCGGGCGGCCTGTTGTCCGATGGCCGATGCCAGGCCGAGCTCGTCGAGAGCCGGCGGCCGTAGGTCATCGACCAGCCGCCGAACATCGGCCACGGCACCCTGAGCCTGCTCATCCAGGCGGATCAGCAGCGCGTCGGCCGCGCCGGGATCGCCGCGCAGCAGGTTTCGTGCCGCGCCGAGCTGCAGCGACACACTCGCCAGCAGCGGACCCAAACCGTCGTGGAGGTCACGCCGCAGGCGGCGGCGTTCCTCCTCACGCGCCGAGACCAGGCGTTCGCGCGATCGCTGGAGGTCTCTGGTCAACCCCACGGCGTAGGCCGCCGCCCCGAGCTGACGCCCAACGCCCTCGAGCAAGTCTCGTTCGGCCCGCGAGAACACGTCCCGAGGGCCGCGCGGGTAAACGGTCAGCCGACCGACACGCTGGCTCTGGAACGTCAACGGCAGCACGAGCGGCGCCCCGTGGCCGGCACCATGGGTTACCGATTCGCCGGCGTCGAGCTCGATAGTCACACCGGACAGCCTCAGCGTGGCCGCGACCTCCTCGGCCAGCGCGGGCAGCACCCGTTCCGGTGCCGCGCGCTCCATCCGTCGCCCAAGCTGCGACATCACCGCGAGCGGATCACGACGCTGCCCATACAGCAGCCGTTCGACCCCACGCTGCAGCCCCGTCCGCAGCGGAGCCAGCACAACCGCGACCACGCCCGCCGCGACAACCGAGACCGCGAAGCCGGCCCGGCCCTGAAGCGCCGCACCGAGCAGTGCCACCACGCCGACATACAAGACGAGCAGACAGATCGTCAGCGTGCCGTACACCAGAGCCCGACTCAGAATGAAATCGATCTCGTACAACCGGTGCCGGACCATGGCGATCCCCAGGCTCCCGCAGAACGCGGATATGAATACCGCGCTGACCAGCCCAGTGACGCGCGGTGTAGCCAGCGCCTCGAAAGGCAACTGAAGCGCGAGCACGCCGGCACCCAGCAGGACCCACGCCAACTGCCGCCGCTCGTCACCGACCGCGCCGCGCAGGCGCCACGCCATCGATCCCAGCGACACCAGCACCAGCGCGGCAAACAACACCAAAACGACGTCGCTGCCAACATCCAGGACAGGCCCCGCCGCAGGCACCGCGAACGGATTGTCGATCGCCACCGCGCCGCCCAGAGGCTGCGGGCTGATCGCAATGCCCGCCACCAACACCGCTGCCACGACCAGCGCCGCAGCCAGAACCGGGCGCAGCCGCGCGGTCGGCAACCTTCCATCAGGAAACAACAGGAACACCGCGGGCATCAACGCCAGCGCGCACCACGCCCAGTTGCCCAGCCACAGGCCGACCGCCGCGCCCGGCGCAGGATCGAGCCGCATCGCCGCCCACGTGCCGTACCCGATGCCAACACCGCTCGCAGCATGACCCACCCCGACCGCGAGAAGGATCCACCCGATCGGGTTGCCCGGCTGCCGGCCCGCGATCAACGCGCCAACAACGCCGAAGCCCACCGCAGCCGCCGCAATACTCGGCAACCAAACGTCACCGCCCCCACGGCTACGATTGACCACGTCGAAACCCGCCGCCGCGCTCACCAGAACAACCGCAGCCACCCCGAGCGCCCACGCGACGCCTGCCCTCACAACGCGAGCGTAGGCACCACCCGTCCCAACGTCCATGGGCCCGCGTCCCGACATGTCCGGGACTCAACACACCCAAACCAGGCCGCGGCCATCTGCCCGATACGACCCCACCGGGCAGACCGGACCTTGTCGAACAGACCCATCACGCGATCCGTGCACCGACCGTGCATATCCATCGCGGACGAATGGAGTCACCGGTCGACGCAGGACGCGGCAACGAAATCGACCCCTCCGACCGTCTATTCCGACGACTGCAGCTGCCTATAGACCAGGGGGCACGGTGACGAAGGTGGCTTAGCCGACCGGGACTGCCGTGACCTGGAAGTGTGCTTCGAAGGTCCCAGTCTCGTCGGTTTCGGAGACGTCTGAGGTGCAAGTGATGAGGTCAGGGCTGTTGGCGTCCTTGCCCCCGGCCCAGGTCTTGGACTCGCTGAACGGTTCGGGTGTTCCACCGGTCGGCGTGAAGGTGCCCTCGGCGGAGAACGTCACGGCGTGGTACTTGGTGTCATCGATCCAGCCGTTGCGGCCAGCGGTGACGATCAGCGTGTCCGCGCCATCGCAGACCCACTCCTCGGGGGATCTTTGCTGCGGTTGCGCAGCCGCCGGCACTGCTGTCCCAATCAGGGCGATCGTCGACACGACGCCCGCGATCAGCATCTTGCGCATGACACTGCCTCCTTCCCAGAACTGTCGTATCTTTTCGTCATGCCCACCGCCAGCGCCCGGCGCGGGAGCTGGCGGTGAGTTCCCCCGGAAGACCTAGTGACAGTGGAAGAACTCGTTGACCGTGCCGTCGGGCCGGACGTTGAAGTGATCGACTTGGTTGGTGCGGATCGTTGACCCGTCCGAGCCGGTGGCGTGGAGGTTGAACGTGAACGTGCCGTTCACGGTCGCCCCATTGGCGTTGAAGCCTCCCCAGATCGTGACCTTGCCGGTGTAGTTCGGCAGAGTCGGGTCCTCGAGCGGCACCGCGACGAAGGTGCCGGTCTGGGTGAAGGTGTCGTGCTCCCGGCCGTCAGCGAAGATGGTCGAGTGCATGACGAGGTTGGTGGTGGTGGTGATGGTGTAGAGCGGTCCTTCGTCCGAGCAGATGGGATCGGGAATCACATCGACGAAGGTCTCGACGAGGTTCTTCTGGGTAGTGGTCTCGGTGACCGGTGGCGCGCCGCCGAACGCGGGCGCTCCAGTGAACAACAAGCCCGCGATCAGCAGGCCGACCATCAGTAGCAGGCGACGAAGCATTCCATGCCCCCTCTTGCGAGATGGAGCTCTGTGCGCCGGGCGGTTGTGACGTTACTCGCGCCAGGCCGAGGGAACCAGGGCTGATCCGGGGCGGCGCCAGCGACTCCTGCCAAGCTGACCGACGCCCATGGGTTGAAGTATTCAGCGCGTGGTCGTAGTTGCACCGGTAGTTGCAGTTCACCCCGATTCGCGCACGTTCCCAGGGATACAACAACCAGGTGACGAGCGCGGTACGGACCGCGACGAACCGCTCCGGACAGAGGCTGGTCGAACTTAAACCTTGCTGCGGCTGGGCCGTCAGGGGCGTGGTTCCCCGACGCGGCCGGCCTTCATGGCTTCGGTGCGACGAATTGCTGCTACGAAGCTGGCCCCGATCGCGCTGAACCCGCCAAGTGCAACCCAGCCCGAGAATCGCGTAGACGAATCCGTTGCGTCGAGCGCGACGGCCGCCGCCTCCGACAGGCAGATGCCCAGCACAGCGAACAGGTACGCCGCCCGACCTACCCCCATCCGCTTCCGCAGTCGTCGCACGGTGAAGAGCGGAAGTTGGCGCGCCGGAACAACATAGCCCAACGCGACGAAGGCCAAGGTCGCGGCGCCGGCGAGAATCGGACGAGCATCGGTGGCGACCGCCACGGCACCAAGCGCCGCAGCAAGTGCAGTTCCCAGCAGGAACATCAGTATCTTCTCCGACAGCGCAGACGGTAGGTGCACCTGGGCCTAGTCACCAATGACTCAAGCCCGAAACCCCGCACGCGGCCGAGCAGAAGTACAGCAGCGATGTACAGCAGCCAGCTCGACCACCATGGTTGTCTGAGATGCTCACGAGCTGACCGGCCGTTGCGCCGGACCGACCTGTCTCGGCCTACACCATCGGCGGGTGACGCGTATGCGTCAATTGTCGGGTGACTCATGCCCAGCCCGGACGAGGAACCGGGACGGATTACGGGTCGGGATTCAACGGGCAACAGCCGGAGCCAAGCAGCAGCGATGAACGCCCACAGCGCGCCGAACACCCAAGAAATAAAGGAATTTCGAGCGACAACGGGCAATACCGAGCAGGTCGGTCCGATTATCAGCGGGTTCGGGCTTCGAGTCCCTGGCGGCGCACCAAAGCCCAGGTCACAGCGTTGGTCTGGGCTTCGTCATGTCTGGCACGGACCCTTTACGTGCCTTGAGGTTGCCCTGGGCGTCGACGTTGAGCGAGAGGAGCGTGGCCATCAGCGGTCCGCTGGTGGTGCCGGCGGGCCTTCATCCGGTTGCCGTAGACGGCCATCGAGCACCGCCGGGCGTTGTTTGGCTTGCTCCTGTTGATCAGGAACTGCCTGCACTCCGGGTTCGCGCATGGCCGCAGCCGGCCGGGACTGGTACGGCGCAGTCCCGGGAGCGCTGGCGGTATGCCGGCTGCGTGTGCGGTCCGCGACCGAGGCTGCCGTCAGGGCGAGGGCGAATGCGGTCGTCACGCCGACCAGAGTCCAGGACCAGGCTCGCCAGAACGGGAACTGCTCGGCGTGGACCCACAGCATGACGAAGTTGGCTGAGGCCGCGACGGGGAAGGTGAAGGCCCAGAAACTCATCGTGAACGACAGGTGCCGGTACTCGCTGAAGAACAAGACCTGGACCAGCACCATCATGAGCAGGATGCCGAGCAGCGTGGCGGCGACGGTGTCGATGTGCCCGTTGGTGAGGATGAGCCAGGCGATGCCGGCAACCGCCGGCGGAGACAACAGAACGGACAGCGACGGTTTGATGGCATCGGGCAGCGGGGCGCCGGTGAACAGGCGATGGAAGATCAGTGTGCCGATGCTGAGCCAGAAGAACACACCGACGCCGAACGCGCCCTGCGCGACCCGGTGCCAGCCGCTGGCACTGAGCCCGATGCTGGCGATGAACGCGCCGGCAACGGTCGGCAGGAAGTAGCCGGGGTGGAAGGTCGCGATCAGCAGATTGCCCAGGAGCCAATGGGCCAGCAGCTGCGCGACGATGACTATGAGGGCAACCATGAAGACGGCAACCGCGGTACGCCCTGCAACGCGGGCGTATTGCTCGTAGTGGGCGGCGAGCATAATCCCGATGATCGGTATGTACGCCGCGAACGGGCCGTAGATCGCGTGTGTGCGGTCGGCGGTGAAGGTGCCCGGCCGGCGTAGACCGCCGACGAAGTAGGTCGCGGTCAGCGCGGCCCACAGTGCCACGCTGATGCCGAACAGCAGTTCCGCCGGCCATGCCGGGGCCGACAGCGAGGCGTGCGCTGTTTGCCATACGCCGCCGACGCCCGCCAGACCGAGTGGTACCGCGAACAGGCCCAGCAGGTTGGTGCTTGCCGCCTTGGGTGTTGACCTGGTCATCAGCGTGCCTCGGTTCGATGTCGGGAGGTTGGTCGCGGCTATGGGAGCGCCACGCCAATACCGTCCTGCAGGGGCCGCTGCTGTCGCGCCCTGGGATCCACTGGTCATTCCCGGGTCTCTGTGTGACTCCGCGTACGCCCGCGTCAAGGCCCGTGGATTCACGGGCGCGGCCGGACGGCCTCCTGCGCGACCGTGAGCCGGTGCCAACGGGTACGAGGGCCCTCGTCCCGAGACCAGCACACCAGCCGTGCGTCGGTGCGGCTGCGGTTCACGAAAGGAACTGCCATGTCCTTGAAGCGCAAGGTGCTGACTGCCGCGGCGGCGCTGACCACGATCGGCGGCCTAACCACGGCGGGGACCGTCTTCGCGAGCGCCGCCACCCCGCAGAGCGGCGCAGCGTGTATCTCCATCTTCAGCAAGAAGCTCGGAACGCCGGCCCAACCCAACTTTGTCGAGGACATCCTCGGCGGAGTCGTCCGGGTCGGCCAGCCGGTGATCCTCAAGGAGGTCCATGGCTCTGACGCTTCGGAAGACATCACGCCGCACGGGGGTACTGTCGCCGACTTCTACGCAGCAGGCATGGTGTCCGCCGCGGCGAATCAGCACTACGGCAGCCTCCGGGCCGTGCAGCAGGAATTTGCACCGCTCGGAGTCCCGAGTGGTCTGTGCGTGGGCTTGGCGAGAGTTGCGTACCAGAACGAGGGACTCACCTTGCAGCCGTGCAGCGTTCCCGGTACGACGGTCTGGATCCTCGCTCCCGACCTCTCACCGGCGCCGGGGTTCTTCCCCATCATCAACGCCTCGACGACCGACTTCCGGCACCCGTTCGCGATGGACCTCCCGCCCGGCGGAAGCGCAGGCCACAACCACCTACTGCAGATCCACACGCGCCGCCTCCAGTTCCGCGGCGGCACGCTGCCGGACAGCCAACTGTGGAGCGCCCACTTCGGCGAACTGAAGTAGGACGCGCAGTATCGAGGGTCGCGCCGTCTCGCATCCGGGCTGACGCGACCCTATGGCTGGGGTGTCTTACGACTCCTCAGCGAGGAAGAACTCGGCGTTGGGGGTACCCGCGAACTTCTCGTGCATCAGCCGCGAGAACAGCAGCAGCGAACTGCGCGGCCGGTGGAGCACCACGAGATGCTGCGCATTCCCGTCGGCGTTGCGGGTCACCACGACGACCACGCCGAGTGGTTGGCCTTGGACCGACGCGGCGTAATCCTCGAGGAAGCCGTTTTCGCCGTAGTCACCGGCGTACTTGAAGTCCTGGAACTCGTACAGCTCGCGAGCCTTCACCACGATCGCCCGAACGGCCTGCGGGCCGCGCGCAGTCCCGTTCATCGCGCCACCCTCCAGGGTGACGTCGTCGGCCAGCCTGTCCAGCCACCACGGGTAGTAGTAGCCGGTGCCCTCATGCGTGTTTCCCCCGGAGCTCATGCCGCACCTCCCTCCGCAACCGGCAACCCGCCGTCGGCGAGGAAGTGCTTGGCGAGTGGGGTGCCGGCGAACTCCTCGTACATGAGGTGGGAGAAACGCAGCATCGTGTTGCGTGGCCGGTGGTTCACCACGACCTGCTGCGCCTCGCCGGCGGCGTTGCGCGTCACCGTGACGACGACGGAGAGGGGTTCGCCTCGGACCTGGGTCGTGTACTCCTCGAGGAAGCCGTTGTCGCCGTAGTCGCCGGTGAAGCTGAAGTCCTGGAACTCGTAGAGACCGCGAGCGGCCGTCACCACCGAACGAACGGCTTCAGGGCCCTGAATAGGCCCGCCGTCGATGAACGCACCCTGCCCCGTGACGTCGTCGGCCAGCTTGTCCAGCCACCACGGATAGTAGTCAAGAGTCATGCCGTGCCTCCTTCGGAATCCAGCCATGGGCCGGATGCTCGGTTTGTGTCCCGAGCGTCTCGCGGCGAGCGGGCGGGTCGCGCCGGTGACAACCCTGGGTGCACACCCTGGTCCGCGACCGACGCCCGTTGGAGCCTTCTGATGTGCAAACTCCATCGGCGGGCGATGATGCCTGCTATGACGAGTCGCGGTGCTGTGACGGCGTTGCTCGGTCGGCGCAGCGAGTGCGAGAAACTCGATCGGCTTCTCGCCGATGTCCGGGGCGGTGACAGCCGCGCACTGGTGGTGCGCGGAGTGCCCGGCGTCGGGAAGACCGCCCTGCTGGAGTACCTGACTCAGCTGGCCACGGACTACCGGGTGGTGCAGGTCGCGGGTGTCGAGTCCGAGATGGAACTTCCGTACGCCGGTCTGCAGCAACTGTGCGCGCCATTCCTCGATCGGATGGACGGCATCCCAGCCCCGCAACGTGACGCCTTGGGTGGCGCCTTCGGCCTGACCGCAGGTCCGCCACCGGATCGGTTCCTGGTCGGGCTCGGGGCGCTCTACCTCTTCGCCGAGGCGAGCGAGCGTCAGCCGCTGGTGTGCGTGATCGACGACGCCCAATGGCTGGATCGAATCTCCCTGCAGACGATCGTCTTCCTCGCACGCCGCCTGATGGCCGAGCGGATCGCTGTGGTGATCGCAGTGCGCGAGCCGAGCGCGGTACCCGAGTTGGCACAGCTGCCGGAGTTGACGGTGGACGGGCTGGGTGATGCCGAGTCCCGAGCGCTGCTGGCGACAGTGGTGCCGGGCCGGCTGGACAGTCGGGTCCGTGATCGGATCGTCGCCGAGACCAGAGGCAACCCGCTGGCGATCGTCGCACTGCCGCGTGCCTGGACCATCGCCGAACTCGCCGACGGGATCGGGGTGCCGGGCGCGATGCCGATGACGGGCCGGATCGAGAACTCGTTCTTCCGGCGGCTGGTACTGTTGCCGCCGGACAGCCGTCAACTGCTGCTCGCCGCGGCCGCAGAGCCGCTGGGCGACCCAGCCTTGCTCTGGCAAGCGGCCGGCCTGCTGGGGATCGACGCCGCGGCCGCTGTTGCAGCGGAGGCGTCGGGGTTGGTCGAGTTCGGCGTGCGAACCAGGTTCCAGCATCCACTGGTCCGATCGGCCGTCTACCGAGCTGCCTCGCCGGAGGAACGCCAGGCCGTGCACCGCGCCTTGGCCCATGCAACTGACGTGAGCACCGACCCGGACCGTCGTGCATGGCACCTTGCGTCGGCGGCGCGCGGTCCGGACGAAGAGGTGGCCGCCGAGCTGGAGCGGTCGGCCGGTCGTGCACAGGCCCGAGGTGGGTTCGGTGCCGCAGCGGCGTTCCTGCGGCGCTCGGTCGAGCTGACACAAGAGCCGGCGCGGCGCACCGAACGCTCGCTGGCCGCGGCGCAGGCGAGCCTGACAGCCGGCGCCCTCGACCTGACCCGCGAGCTGCTGACGATCACACAGGCGGGCGTTCTGGACCCATTCCAACGAGCGCGGATCGAGCTGTTGCGGGCCCACGTCGCCTACGCGTCGGGCCCGGACAACAACGCCGCCCCGCTGCTGCTGACGGCGGCCCGGCGGCTCGAATCGTTCGACCTGGATCTTGCTCGGGAGACCTACCTTGCCGCGTGGGGCGCGGCGGCGCAGATGGGCTCACTCGAGGCAGAAGTCCTGCTGGAAGTCTCCCGGGCCATCCAAGCCCTCCCTCCGCCGCCGACCGCACCGCGTCCGCTCGACCTGCTGCTCGATGGCCTTGCTCTGCTGATCACCGACGGGCATACCGCCGCAGCTGCACCTTTGCAAGCCGCAGCGAAGGTGCTCGCCGCCCTTCCGGTCGAAGACGTCCTGCGGTGGGGCTGGATGGCTCCAGCCGCCTGCGCTGCCACCTGGGACTTCGAGGGCCTGTACGCGACGGCCGCTCGGCAGGTCCAGCTCGTCCGCGATGCCGGCGCGCTGTCGCAGGTGCAGCTTCACCTCGCTCAGGTAGGCCTAGCGCTCACCTGGATGGGGGACTTCGCGGGTGCCGCCGCGAACATCGCGGAGACCGACAGCGCCGCGGCAGCGACCGGGATCCCGATCACTCCCTATTCCCTGCTGAGGCTCCAGGCCCTACAAGGGCGAGAAGACGCGGCGACTGCAGCCATCGTGAGCGCGGACGAGCAGGCGTCGGCCGCAGACCCAGGGCTGGCCGCGCACAGGGAGCAGTGGGCCGCCGCGGTCCTGTACAACGGCCTCGCCCGCTACGACGAAGCGGCTTCGGCGGCCCGACGGGCCGCTTCGGAGATCGTGGTTCCGTTCTACACGATGTGGACGCTGCCCGAGCTCGTCGAGGCAGCCGCTCGCGTCGGAGACTCCGAACTCGCCCACGTCGCGCTCGAGCGGCTGACGACAGCGACTCACCCCTGCGGCAACGATTCGGCCCTCGGCATCGAAGCCCGCTGCCAGGCGCTGCTCAGCACCGGCGACACCGCCGAGGCGCTCTACCGCGACGCGATCCAGCGCTTGGGCCGCACCCGGCTTCGTCCGGAGCTCGCCCGTGCACACCTGCTCTATGGCGAGTGGCTGCGCCGGGAGGGTCGGCGCGTCGACGCCCGCGACCAACTGCGAACGGCGTACGACCTGTTCACCACGATCGGCATGGAGGCGTTCGTCGAACGAGCCCGGCGCGAGCTGACCGCCACCGGGGAAACGGTCCGCAAGCGAACCGCCGAAGTCACCACCGCGCTCACTCCACAGGAGGCCCAGATCGCACGGCTCGCCCGCGACGGCTTCTCCAACCCGGAGATCGCGACCCGGCTCTACCTCAGCCCCCGCACCGTCGAATGGCACCTGCGCAAGGTCTTCACCAAACTCAACATCCGCTCACGGCAACAGCTGCACGGCGTAGCGCTGGACACCACGACGGCGTAACCAGCCGACACTTCACACCAGGGCTCAAGTCCAGGGAGTGCCCTGGTGCGACCAACTCCTCAACAAGCGAGCTTGGGAATCGCCGCCGCCGTAGGCGGCCAGTCGCCACAACAAGGAGTCAGAACCATGGACGTAAACCTCGAGGTCGTGAGCATCCCCGTCTCCGACGTCGACAAGGCACTGGAGTTCTACCACGAACGCCTCGGCTGGCGGCTCGACGCCGACATCAAGAACGGCAACGTATTCCGCGTCGTCCAGATCACCCCGACCGGCGCGGGCCACACCTCGATCGCCTTCGGCAAAGGCATCCCGATGGCCACTCCGGGCTCGATGCGGCACCTGGAGCTGGTGACCTCCGACATCGTGGCCGCCCGCGAAGAGCTCGTCGAACGAGGCATCGACGTGACCGAGGTCTACCACGGTCCCGGCAGCCCGTTCCTCCCGCAGAGTCGCATCCCGGGTCCCGACCCCGGCCGCACCAGCTACGCGTCGTACGCCTCCTTCGAAGACCCCGACGGAAACGGCTGGACCCTCCAAGAGATCACCACCCGCCTCCCTGGCCGCGAACCGACGCGCTGATCCCCAGGAAGCACACGAGTCCGTGGCCCGGCATGACCTGATACCTCTGTTCAGACGCAAACCACCACCCTGATCTCCGCATGAACGGGAGTGCGAAGGATCACCCGAGGTGGGAGTCACCCATCAGCCGAATCACTGTCGCCCGTCAACCGAGGACGAACCGTCACGCCTCAACCGAAGTAACACACCTGAGGGTGGGCCCCGTGGGACTCGAACCCACAACACAGCAACTCGAAGCAGTTGGACCCACTGGTCCAAATCGCCCAGGGACTCACCCTGCAGGGGCCACTCGCACCTGTCGTCCAAGGGGCCGGCGCCCGAAGCGCGGCCCCGCGGGAATGACCCCGCAGACCGCCGCGAGCGAGCCGTGGCCCGGCTGGCCCGCGGAGGCGCTGCGGGTGGGTGCGGTCCGAGACGCTGCGTCGACCCGGCCGGGTCGCCGGCCACTGGAGAGAAGCACCCGCTAGCCGCGAAGCCGAGGGCGATCAGGGCAGCAAGGAGGGTGCCACATCACGCGACCCCTAAGCCACCGCCGAATCTCGCCCGTCACACGTAGCGGCTCAGACTCATCTCAGCCGCTACGAGCTGGGCTCACGCTCAGCAGTTCAGCGTGGGACACTCTGGATCGATTCGAGGCAACGGGAGTCAAGAACCACCAAACTGGAGTTGGCTGGTTACAGCTGGAGCGGCCAAAGCAGGTGGGATGGCTCGGTTCCTAAACCGTGCGTCGCAGGTTCGAATCTTGCCAGGGGCACCCATCAAACGTGCAGGTCAGGCGCACAACGCCTCAGAAGCTGCTCGGATGTGGTCGTGATAGTGGGGCTACCTGGGGTGCGAACTGCACTGTAGCCAGGTCAGCTGGAGTGACAAGGCCTCCTTCTCGTGCACCTGCCAGCCCTAGTTCGCCACACCTAGCTGTGCCTGCATTGCGAGCCGGAGGTCATGCCGGTGCGGTTGCAATGGAGCATGCGGCGGTTGTGCGCTGCGGCGAGTTGGAGGAACCGGACAGATACGGATGATCAAGGCCCTGTGTTTCGCGACGGATGGGGCCAGACTGACAAGACGAGGGTTCCCGCGAGGGACGGCATGACCTCGGAGTGCGGCTCCAGGGGGAGAGATGAACGAGGAACAATTGAGGATGGTGGCGCGCGGGGCAGCCGGGAAGCCCTGTCCTTGGTGTGGAAAGAGCGCCAAATACGTAACGAATGACGATACGGCGCAGGTGCTCCGGAATGCGGTCCGAAGCGTCCTAAGCGGAATACTGGTGTGGAAAGTGGTGAGCGTCACCGTCACCGGGGGAAATGGGCCGTCAGGGATTTGTGACCAGTGCGGTAATCAGGTTGCATTATGCCCTTCATGCTCCAATCCAGACAGACGGATTTCCCATTTCATAAAATGCTTGTCATGTGGCACAGCCTACGCTGCAGGCGATAGCATCCCATACCGCTATTGACGCCTGTGGCCCAGGCTGGGACGGCCGCGAGAACCACTGTCGTGTCGTGCTCGGCGACGATCTGGTCGTCGCCGCTCCTCTCCTTCCCCACCGGGCGATCAGGAGACAGTTCCTGCACGTCTCGCCCAGTCGGAGCGCGAGCGGCTTGCGCGCGTAGCCGCCACCTCCGGATACACCGGCTATCGTCTGTTACCTGCCTTGCTCAGCAACGATGCAGAGCTCGCCGCGCGTCTGCTCAGCGACGGAGTACTCGACGGGTACCGTGCCCTCGATGTCCTGACTGGGCGCCTCGCCAGCGGCGTCGAGATACTTGGCGCAGTGTTGCTCGCCCATGGCGTGGCACCAGATCAGATAGCCCACCGGATCTCACCCCAACGCTCCTGGGAAGGCGAGGAATCGAATGCCATCAAGTCGGACACTGCGTAGCTGGAGCAGATGAAGGGAGACATTCCCGCCCTTAGCCAAGTTGGAGCAGTCTGCCCTCAAAGAGGAAGACGAGCGAGCACACCGCGGACGGGTCTAGCTGTCGCCCATACCTGTTACGCGTTCTGACCCGCCACGACGCGCGAAGAGCACGGAGTGACCACCGGCCACTCCTCTCAACTCGCTCGCTGTCTCGGACACAGGTCTCGACGACGCACCTCTTTACGCACCTCAATCAGTGCGACAGCATGGTCAGCAATCAGAGTCAATGAGCAACACAAGTTCAACGAATCCCTTACCAGCAAGAGATTTCGCGCACTGTCGGCAGCCAGTGGTCAACCCCGGATGGAAATCAGCGGGTTCGGGGTTCGAGTCCCTGGCGGCGCACAAAAGCCCAGGTCACGAGAGTGTCCTGGGCTTCTTCATGTCTCGTGCGCACCACTTACGCACCACTTTCCCGATTCTCCGTGTCGAACTAATCCGTGTGCGCTCCCCCGATACGGCCGGCTCCGCCTTCATCTGATCGTGACTGTGCGTCACATCACATCAGTTCGCGTCGTTGCCATCTTCGCGGATTCGGCACTCCGTCCAGCGTTGAGCTCCCAACCATCACACCGGTTGGAGGCTTGAGATGCCGAGGGCACCACTGCCGATTGGGACCTGGGGCGAGATCTCGACCTGGATTGTGCAAACCGACGACAAAGGCAAGGCCGTGAAGCACAAGGCGCAGGCCAGGTTCCGCGACCACGACGGTCATGTGCGTGCAGTGTCCGCGTTCGGCAAGACCAAGACGGCAGCCGAGCGCGCCCTTCTGAAGAAGCTCCAGGACCGCGCCAAGGCCAACCAGTCCGGCGAGCTCACCGCGATGCACAAGATCGACCATCTCCTCGATCTGTGGGAGAAAAGGTTCGAAGGCCTGGTCGCCGACGGCAAACGGTCCCCGACATCGCTGGACACCTACCGACGGTCCCTCAAGAACCATGTCCGCCCCGCGCTCGGTGAGCTTCGCATCGGCGAAGCCAGCACGCCACACATCGACACCGTGCTGTCCATGATCAAGGACCGTGCCGGCGCCCCGACCGCCAAGACCTGCCGCGCCATCATCTCCGGCGCCATGAAACTCGCCGTCCGCTACGGCGCCATCACCGTCAATCCCGTCCGCGAAGTCGACACCATCGAAGCCCCGCCAAAGAACCCACCCCGCGCCCTGACCGGCGAGGAGGTCACCCTCCTCCGCCAGAGCCTCTCGGCCGACGAACGTGCCGTCGAGGCAGACCTCCCCGACCTGACCACTTTCATGCTCGGCACCGGCGTCCGAATCGGCGAAGCCCTCGCCGTCCTCTGGCACCAAGTTGACCTCGAAGCAGGCACCGTTCAAGTCACCCACACCATCGCCCGCCTCAAAGGCGAGGGCCTCATCCGTAAGAGCACGAAGTCCAAGGCCGGCGAACGACTCCTCCACCTCCCTAACTGGGCCATCGCCATGCTTCGCACCCGCCACGCCACCGGCATCCTCCTCGAGGCTCCCGTCTTTGCCGACACCATCGGCGGCTACCGCGACCCCTCCAACACCCGCCGGGCCCTCCGCACCGCCCTCTCCCCCGTCGGCAACACCGCACGCCGCGTACTAGGCCTCAGCCTCCGGACCCTCCGCCGCGAAACTGACCTCACCCGCAAACAGGTCGCCGAAACCCTCAACTGGCCCCGAACCAGAATCGAACTCATCGAAACCGGCCGCACCAAGGTCGACCACCAGACGGTCGCCACTCTGGTCGCTACCTACGGCATCCGCCTCGACAACCATCACCCACTACTGGCTCAAGTCCACGACGCCACCCAGCCCGCCGAATCCGACAAACTCACCTGGGTCCGCTCCCACGCCCTCCGTAAAACCACCGCCACCGCCCTCGACCAAGCCGGCCACACCGCCCGCCAAATAGCCGACCAACTAGGCCAAGCCAAAGTCTCCATAACCCAAGACATCTACCTGGGCCGCCGCATCGCCAACCCAGCCGCCGCCCAAGCCCTAGAACAAGCCTTCGATCAACCTGACATCCTCTGAGGGCGGCTATCGGAAACTCGCCGCCGTAACCGAGATCTTCCAGTTCTTCGCCGAAGACTTCACCCGCGCTTCAGCACCGACCGCGACCTGGAGAAGGCCCGTGCCCTCAGCCCCGACCTAGAGTCCTTCGCAACCCGGCTGGCGGCACGTCGAGCGTTCGCCGGGTTCGCCGACGACTGCGGCCAGCAGTGTGCGACCGCCGAAGGTCTTGCGGTAAGCGACGCCGCCGCTGACATGTCGCCGGAGGTGGCGAGTCGATCAGGTCGGGTGTGTCACGGGCCGGTCAACCGGATTCTCAGGCCGAGAACCGTCGTGGTTGAGCAGGCTGGAAGCCGCCAGTACCAGCGCAACCGGGCGGCCGTCGTGCCGACGCCGGCACGACGGCATCTGACCGTCCGAACCTTGCGCTGGATGCGAGCACCAACCGTCATCGTTGTCGCCACAACCACGCGGCAGGTCAAGCGAGGGCTCGAATCGCGAGCTCGCGGGCAGGAGGGACAGGCTTCCCCCTGGGGGCGCAACGTCGATGAAGCTGCCCCAGTGGCGAATTGTCGATGCTCGTCCGTAGAGTCGTCGCTCCCTACGGACGGGAGTCGGTGAGGATCACATGAGCAAGCGCAACTACAGCGAGGCGACCCGCAGCGCTCTCTTCGCACTGAGCACCAAGTGCTACTTCCCACCTTGTAAGCAGCCTACTGTGACGTTCTTCGGTGACGATCCGGAGAAGAAGGTCGACATTGCTCACATCCACGCGGTATCGCCAGACGGGCCCCGATACCTGCCGGAGGTGGAAGTCGACGCGTTCCCGAACCTCATTCTTCTCTGCGGCTATCACCATAAGAAGGTGGACAAGCGCCCCAACGTACATCGATACCCCGCCGACCTGCTCCGCGAGTGGAAAGCCGCGGCAGAGAAGGACCTCAGATCGAAGATAGATGGCCTGGACCGCCTCACCGAGCATCGATTGAGCCAGATGCTGCAACTGGCGGCCGACCGGACCAAGTCAGAACTGACGACTGCCATCGACGGTCTCCAAGACGTCAGCGAAGGCGCAGCAGAAATCCTCAGAGCACTTCTCGCCAACATCGAGACCCACTATCTCGACGCCGACGCAGTCGCAGCTCTCGAGGCTGCGTCCTATCGGCTCATCAACCTCGAAGACAACGCAGCTTCGTTGTACGCCGCGTCCCGTCCGCTGCGCGACCTTGAGGACAACGCCCATATGCTTCTCACCGCCACCAACAAGTTGGACGGGCTCGAAGGCAGCGCAACCAAATTGCTCGGCGCCGCTGACGCACTCGAGCAGGTGATCGATCGCGCTTCCGCTGCCTCCTCCGCCGTCGACTCAATCGAACATGCGGGCCGTCGAGCGGTCGATCAGATCCAGCAGGCAGCAGCATCTGTCGAACTGGTCGCGCCAACGGTTGTTGTCGTAGACCCCCAGCGCTGGAAGTTCTTCTCGGCCGGCGTCATCCTCTCCGTCTTGCTCGTCATCACGGGCATCGCACTCCGGGCCAAGGGCGTGATCTGATTCGGGTCGGACACGTCCTCCCAGCTGTGATCTCAGACATACCCGAGCCCATGGCAGCGACTAGGAACGGCATTACAGCTCACCCAGGGTGGCTGTGCCGATGAGTTCTGACACCGTCTTCTGATGAGTTTCGACACCGCTTGGGCGCCCCGCGGCTAGGCTGCGGTCGTCGGCATCTCGGTGTGGCGGAGGCCACGGTTCGCCGCCGGGTTCTGATCGAGATGGGGTCAGTTGCGCCGGCCGAGGCGGGCATTGTGCCAGGCGCGGCTGCTTTTCGATCTGTTCGACTGTTAGTCCTTGTCGCCGCGGTGAGTTTATTCGGGCTGTGGCCGGTCACCTGGTCGGGGCGTTGGTGGGAACGCTGTCACCTGGCGCCACATTTGAGCGCTAGACGGGCAGGCGAGCGGTTCCATCGCTGGGGCTTCGACTGCGCGCGTTGGCGTTCCTGGGTCCGATACACCGTAGGCAGGGAGACCTCGAACAGTTCGGCGAGCTCGCCGATGGACTGCACGCCGGCGGCGTGCAGTTTCAGCAGGTGCGCCTGCCGGACGGGCCTCGCGCTTCAACGCGCGGAGATTCTGCGGTTCCGGAGGCGGCATCCAGTTGGCCCAGCTTGATCGCGCCTTCTTTGCGGGCGGTCGCGGACCTCCACCCAGTCGACCTGGTCGTTCAAGGCGCCGAGCTCGGCGCGCAGCTCGGCTTGGAGTTGGTCGATGAACGCGGTCGGGTCCAACGGTTTGCGCAGCACGGTGTAGTGATCTCTTGGATGCGTGAGCCGCCGTGTCGCCGTGTCGCGGCGATGCCCACCAACTGACCGGCGTCCAAGCGCGAACGCCATCGAGCAGCAGCCACAGCCACCCTCGCCGCCAATCGGAACCGGCTGTGCTGATTTGAGTGCTTCCTACTCACGAACGTGCAAGACGTCGTCGTCGATGCTTGATCGATGCGTCTGTGACCGCTACTTAAGGCTTCGGACCACTCCGGCTGAGCCTGGACGCACTAGTGTTCACTCATCGGGAGGGACCCGCAGTGCCCGACTTCTTGCGTTCAAGAACCTACGCTGCTGTCGCGATGGTGGCACTGGCGGTGACCACCGCGGTGCTTGCGACGTTGGGTCCGGCCTCGGCGTCACCAGCACCCATCTCTCCTGTGGTTGTTCTCGGGAAAAACTCCGCTGCCGCGGCCCCTGGAAAGTACTTCGTCAAGCTCAAAGACAACAGCTCGGTTCGGAGACACGGGGTCGCGGCCCGCTCTCGTTCGCTCGCGAGCGGGCACTCCGGGAAGCTCGACCGGATCCTCGAAGGCGCCGTCCAAGGTTTCTCCGCCACGATGAGGGCCGAGCAGGCACAGGAGCTCGCTGCCGAACCTGATGTGGAATACGTGCAACAGGAACAGGCCTATCAAGCACAGACCACGCAGCTACCCACGCCGTCGTGGGGCCTGGACCACCTCGACCAGCGCAAGGGCTTGAACTTCACCTACAACTACATCGGATCAGCCGGCGCCGGCGTCCACGCCTATATCATCGACTCTGGCATCCGGAACCACCCCGACATCAACGGCCGAGTCGAGGTGGGCTACAACGCCATCGACGACAACACCAACACCAATGACTGCAATGGCCACGGCACCTTCATGGCCGGCATCGTGGGAGGGACTCAGTACGGCGTCGCCAAGAAGGCGACACTCGTCCCGGTCAAGGTCCTCGGCTGCGACGGCACCGCGGACAGCGACGCCTCGCTCATCGCGGGCATCAACTGGGTCATCGCGCACGCAGTGAAACCGGCCGTCATCAACTTCAGCCTCGGACGGACATGCAAGGTTGGCGAGTTGCCTGCGCCGTGCCCCGCTGGCGCATCGCAGGGCATCGTCGATGCCGAGCAGGCCGCCATTGCCGCCGGCATCCCCGTGGTGACCAGTGCCGGCAACGAAAACACTGTGAGTGTTGGAGACGGCTCGACTGGGCCGTTGAGTCAGGCTGGTGTCGGCAGCTCGAGGTGACTCTCGAGAATACTGACCGCTTTAGAGGGCGTGTCTTTCGTTGGACCTGTTCCTGGGGTTGCCGGCACCGACCTGGCCCACTCGTCTTGGCTTGATTAGGAGCTTGTCCGCCGTTGCCGGCGTGACCCCTCACAGTGCTGCCGCGACTAGTGACCTTCGTCCAGGCCGATGCCTTCCGCGTTCATCCTTGGCTGGAAGGACAACCACAATGGCCATGCTCGCAGACGACTACGACTTCGTCATCGGGGGCGATCCGGACCGCGACACCGTCGATCTCGCGGTGCTCGACACCAGGACGGGGCGAGTCCACGCACACCTGGCCGACGCCGCTGACGGTGCAGGCTATCGACGGATGCTCGCCTGGGCCGGCGAACACGCTCCGGGTCGGCGGATCTGGGCGCTGGAAGGCACCGGCAGCTTCGCCGCCGGCCTGGTCGCGTTCCTCGTCGATGCGGGTGAAACGGTTGTTGAAGTCGGCGCGCTCAAGCGTGCCCGCGGAGCCAAGAACGATCGGATCGACGCCATCCGCGCGGCTCGCCAGGCGTTGTCACGCGACATTCAAGGCGTGCCACGATCCGGCGGTCTGCGGGAGGCGCTGCGGATGGTTTTCGCTTGCAGGGAAGGAGTTCTGGTCAGCCGGACGCAGGCAATCAACGAACTCAAGAGCCTGATCGTGGTCGCGCCAGAACTCCTGCGCGCCGAATTGCGTGGCCGCTCTCTAGCCGCTCAGCTCAGCAGCATCGAGCAACTCCAGATCCCGGCCGCAGCGCCTGTCCAGGATCACTTGTCGTTGTTCACGTTGCAGTCGATCAGCGCCCGGATCCGGTTCCTTTCCGCGCAGCTCGCCGAGCTGGATCCGCAGCTGCTTGACCTGCTCAAGCAGCACCCGGCTGGACCGGCCCTGCTCGCTGAGGCCGGAGTCGGCCCCGTCGTGGCGGCGCAACTGCTGATCAGCTGGTCCCACCACGGCCGGGTCCGCCACGAGGCCGCGTTCGCATCCCTGGCAGGCGTCGCCCCGCTGGAAACAAGCAGCGGCCAGAACTCCCGACACCGGCTCAACCGCGGCGGCGACCGCGCCCTGAACCGAGCACTGCACACCGTCGCCGTCACCCGGATGAGATGCCACCCAGAGACCCGCGCTTACGAAATCCGACGCAGCGCCCAAGGCAAGACCCACCGCGACATTCGCCGCTCGCTCAAACGCGCGCTGGCCCGACGCCTCTACCGAACAATCGAGACCGCAACCCGCCTCCACCACACCTCTATCGCCGCTTGACAAACATAGGAGCGTCCAACGCCTGTTTCAACCCCGTCGGGTCCGCCCCCGCCGCCATCACCGTCGGCGCCACCGACGTCACCGACACCCTGTGGACTGAATCTCCTGACCACGGCTCCAACTGGGGCGCCTGCGTGGACATCTTCGCCCCCGGTGCAGGCATCACCTCGATCGGCGGAATCGGACACCTCGCGCATCCGAACGACCCAAACCCGCCGATCGACCCCGACCCCCTGACCAAGAGCGGCACCTCGGCGTCTGCAGCGCACGTCTCCGGGGCGGTCGCGCTGCTGCTGGGAACGCCGAAGTTCGCGACCGCGACACCGGCCCAGATCGCCGCCGAACTCGACGCACAATCAACCCGCGGCATCATCCAGGGCCTGCCCGACGGGCTGTCGCCGAACAAGCTGTTGTTCGTCCGGCCCACCTCCCCCCGCACCGGAACCACCATCGCGCTGGCACCCAACGCCAACGGCGCACTGACGCTATTCGGGACCAACGCCGACGGCTCCACCACCGGCGGCACCGACTTGGGCGGACACATGTTCACCGGCACCCAAACCGACGCCCACAACAACACCTGGCCCACCCAGTGGGAACAATCCCGCGGCCAGCGCTACGCCTCGATGGCCGCCGGCGCCGACGGGAACGGGATCACCAGCAAAATGGTCCTGGCCGACCTGACCGCCCAAGACGAGGTCTTCCACCGCCAGCAAGCAGTCGTGAACGACCCCAGCTGGCTGGCGCAGTCACAACTCGACGGGCCACTCACCACCGCCGCCATCGCCCCGAACGCCGACCACCGGCTGACGCTCATCGGAGCCGACAAACACGGCACCATCTTCTACCGCAGCCAAAGGACCGCCGCAGACGACACCAGCTGGGACCACGAGGGAATTATCGACTTCTCCGGCGATGCCCAAAACGTCACCGCGGCACCCGACTCCCTAGGCCGGATCAACGTCTTCATCGCCGACACCCATGGCGTCCTCTGGTACACCCGGCAAACCGCCCCCCAACACCGACACCTGGACAACACCCACACCACTCGCCGACACCGACCACAAACTCCTCAACGAAATCACCGCCGCCCAAGGCGACGACGCCAAACTCATGCTCTTCGGAACCGAAGGCGACGGAGACGTGTGGGCACGAGTCGAAAACCTCCCCAGCGCCGACGGCGACTTCCGCGCCTGGACCCAACTCCCACCCAAAGCTCTCTTCCATCTGTCCGCGGCCCCCAACAAAGACAGGCTCCTGGTCGTGGCCGGCGTCGACAACCACGGAGACACCTGGCAAAGCACCCAAATCCCCGCCACCAACAACTTCACCGCATGGACCAAAATCGACGGCCTCACACTACGCCCATAGGCGGATCCGCTACTGCACGGGACCCGCAGCTTGAAGACGAGCTTGCCGGTCTCATAGGCTCGACCTCGAAGATGCCCCGCAGGCCTCGCTTTCGTGATCGGCCAGGTCGCCAGGTTCATCGTGGGTCTTCACTGCGACTGGTTGAGGCTGTGTGTGAGCCGGTAGGAGTCGGTGCCTGTCTCGATGATGTGGCCGCCGAAGGTGAGCCGGTCGACGATGGCGGCGCAGAGTCTGGGGACGGTGAAGGTTTTGCCCCGCCTGGCGAAGGATTCGTTTGAGGCGATCGCGACGGAGGTCTTCTCCTCCCGTTCGGTGAGGACCTGGAAGAGCAGTTCGACGCCGCGGCGGTCGAGTTGCATGTAGCCAAGTTCGTCGATGCAGAGCAGATCGACGCGGCCATAGCGGGCGATCGTCTTGGTGAGGATCTTGTCGTCGGCGGCCTCGACCAGTTCGTTCGCGAGCTTCGCCGCCAGGGTGTGTTTGACCCGGTGGCCGGCCGTCGCTGCCTCAGTCGCCAAGGCGATCATGAGGTGCGATTTGCCGGTGCCGGAGTTGCCGATCAGACACAGCGGTAGTCCCTTCTTCACCCACTCCGATGTGGCCAGGGAGTTGATGACGGCGGGATCGATGTTGGGATTGGCGTCGAAGTCGAAGTCGCGCAATGCCTTGGTCCTGGGGACTGGGCGGCCTTGATCCCGCGTTCCGAGCGCGGTCGTCGCATTCGGCCAGCAGCAGTTCGGCCAAGAAGACCCAATAAGACATCTGGTCGCTGGTGGCCTTGGCTGCCAGATCGGGAAGCAGGCCCCGGATCGTCGGAAGCCGCAGCACCCGGGCAGGCCTGGTCGACGGCAGCTTCGGCGGCTTGTTCACTCATCCGGCGGCGCGGGATCATCACCGGGACTTCCTTCGATGCTTGGGCTTCTCCGTGAGTCGGGGCCTGGCACTGCACAACTTACTGCGCAGCGGGCAGCTGACCAGTGCGTTGCGCCACGTCGGGTTCGGCGTTGTCGAGGAGAACGACGAACCCGCACAACTGGCTCCTGTCCCACCGCGCGTCGTACGACGTGCGCAGCCGACGCGAAAGTGACGCCACTACAAACAACGAGTCATGGCCGCGGGACGTCTCGTCGCGCAGAAATCGACCGTTCGCTGGCACAGCGTCGCGCCGCGCAGGAGACCCGTGCCGATCAGGCGGAGATCGACTACGCGAGGCCGAAGCCGCGCGCGTCCGGGCCGGTCATGCTCTCGACGCGCACGAGCATCGGGTAGCTGATCTGAATGCCGACTTGCTGCGGCTCAACGAACAACTCGAACAGAGCTCGTCGAGATCAGTGAACCCGGTCGGTACGCCGACCATCGCGTCACCACGGGAGTCGATCGCCTCGATCTCGTCGAGCGCGCCCTCCATGATGTCCTTCAGCGGCGCGTAGTCCTCAGCGGTCCGCTTCTCCGTGACGGAGTAGATCTCGGCCTGCGCCTCGTCGACGACATCGTCGACCTCACCCTCACCGGCGTACCCGAGCTGGACGATCTTGGTGCCCGCCTCGACCAGGCGGCGCAGGATCGCCTTCTCCCGGACGATGTGCGCGTAGTACCCCGCGTTCGCCGCGAGCGGGACGGAGGCGACCAGGGTGTGCACGTACGGCGCGCCGCCGATGCGGGCCATCTCGCCCCGGCGGTTCAGCTCGGCGGCGACGGTGATCGCGTCGGCCGGCTCGCCCCGCGCGTACAGGTCGGTGACCGCGTCGAAGACGATCTCGTGGGCCGGGCGGTAGAAGTCCGTGCTTCGGAGGGTCTCGATCACGTCGGCGATCGCGTCCTTGCTCAGCATCATCGCGCCGAGCACGCACACATTGCTTTAGCCAGCGCCCATTAGCGCGGCGAAGCCGTGGAGACGGCTGCGGCATCGGCGACCACGTCGCCGTCGGACGCGCTGACGACGACGCGTTTCGGCTGAGGGCATTCGGTTGAAGGGACGATGACGACTTCGATACCTGCGTCGGATGAGCTGAGCGCCACGACGGATACGCCGCCGTCAGTCGCAGCCGCTGCGGCGCAGGTCTTGCCGAGTCGCTGCTCGAGGCCCTTACGACCTTCGTCGGTGAGGGTGAGATGCGCTGCTACCAGGCGTGGCGCGGTAGCGTCCTTCGGTTTATCTGCAGGGTTGGCCGCCCACGCGAATGCCACGAACGCAAGCGCGGCGGCGATCGACAACACGATCACGGTCCACGACGCGAAGCGGTACCGCTTGCGCGTCCGCAGGTATTTGTCTAGCTGGGCGACGCGGAGCAGGGCGGTGCGGTACTCCGTCATTCGGCTGCCGACGACCTCGCGGTAGGCGGCCAGCTGCTTCCGCCGAGCCACGGCTGCGGTCCGCGCCGTGTCATCACCGCCGCCCACAGCCTGCTTCTCCTCCGCGTACTCCTTGTTCTTGAGCTCGTGGAACTCGCTGCGGACCGTGTTGAATTCCGTCATCAACGACGCAAGGCTGCCCGTGCCGCGGTGCAGGGTGCTGTCGTCCTCGACCTGACGACGGACTTCGGCGGCCACGCCGTGGCGGCGGGTTCCGGCTGCCAGCTTCCGCAGGCGGTTGAAGTCCGTGTTCGTCGGCGCCTGTACGCGGTACAGCAGGCCGATGGACACCAAGATGAGCCCGATCGCCACGGCGATACTGATCACAGCCAGCAAAAGGCGAGAGCGGTCATCGTCCCAGGAGAGCCTCCCGATGCTCGACAGTTGACTGCCGGCGATCATCGCCGCCGCCACCGCAGCGAGTGCGCCGATCAGCCAGGTGATCGCTGTGCTCATCTGTTTGAGCGCCTCGGCATGCACGTCGCCAGAGGCGGGAGTTATCGTCGGCTTCCCACCAGCCGGGGCCGGGTCGGAGCCGACTTCCGAGTCGGATGCCGGGCCCGTGTTGGATCCCAGCTTTGATGCGATCGCAGCCTTAAGTTGCTTGATCCACCCCGCAGGCGTCACTGCGACTGTGCCGTCCCTGTCCCCACGATCCGGATACTGACGTTCAAGTTTTGGGCGATATCTTCTACGTCCGACGGCTGAAGGTTCGCCCCATCCGGAATCTCCAATTCGACCTGCCGTACACGCCTATGGAGGCGTAGCCACATACGGAGTCTCCTCGCCGAGGTGTGCCTCGAGATTCGTACCGCGAAGATCGGTGGGTCGTCGTCGTACTTGCCGGTGATCTGGATAGGCCGCCCCATCTCGTTCCCCCTAGCCCTCCCGACGAGTCGCTTCTGCCTCTCAGCGTTGCCGCAACGTCGCGTTGTGTCAACGACCCGTGGTGCCCGGTGGTGCGACTCGCGGTCTGGTCACGCGGTTAGTTGTCGACCGCCAGTTCTTCGCCCGGGGGGAGGAGTGTGAGGAGTGCAGCTGTTGAGAATCGATCCCTTGTCAGTCAGGTAGTACGCTGCCGGCACTCGATACCGCAGCCGTCCGCTGCCGGTGGAGATCCTTTGAGGCTGCCACTGTCGAGGTCACTACAGCAGAGAGCAGGCCGCCGTACACCAACGCGGTAGTCGGCCAGACCACCAACCGTGCGGTTGCGTGGTTGCCGTATCAACCATGGAGATCGTGTAGAGGAGGAGAAGGACTCATATGCCGACGCAACTGACCAACAACGCCCCCGAACCGGACCCGCCGCTGTACGGACGCTCCGCACGACCATCGCCCCTCGCAGACCGATGTGCGGAAGGTGCTACCTATCCAGACTGCCTGCCTGCAGGACCCCGAGACTCCAGATCGAGCGCCGCTGCGTTCCTGGCCCCACCGGCCACGGTGAGCATCAGCAAGTAGATGCCCGCCAACCAGAGGGGCAGAGACATCACCAGGATCACGGCGGCGCCGTCCGAAGCCGCCAGTTCGTTGTTCAGCAGCGCGAGAGTCGCGCCTGCGTATGTCGTGGCAAGGGCCAGGACGGTGAAGTGCGCAGCGTCATAAGCTGCTGCATCCTGCCGTTCGGCCTGGTGCTGGAGTAGGAGCGCCGTGAGCGCTGTCTGATCGCCTTGTCCACCGCGTCCCCGCTCCTGCCGTGTGCGACAACGGTGAAACCCAGTGATCGTGGCGTACACGATCTCGGGCAACCACTCGCACGTTCTTACGACCCATTGCCGCAGGAACGCTGGCGTAACGGGACCGGCACTCGACCGATAAAGACAGGCGGGGGGAGACGATGACTCAACTATTCAGATCATCGCTCCTTGGGCCGGGCGCAGCCTGATCTCGTCTCGCGCGACTATCCGGATGAGTTCGTTCGGTAGGGCGGTTACGCCGATGCGCCCGCGCTCAACGCCGGGACTCTGGCCGACATCGAGCGGAGTGGACGCGCTGAGGAAGTACGGGCCACTGCAAGACGCTATGGCCGTGGCCCCGAGCCACTCGGCAGACAGAATCGGCGTTCTACACGTCCACCCATTCGCCCAGCAGTTCTACCGATTCGAGTGGGCTGCCATCACCGAGATGATGAGCGGCACCTATGGTCGCCGCGACGCGCGCAAAGCAGGTCTGACAGAAGCCGGCACCTGGTTGTCTTCTGCGTGGGTAGCAGCACGTACAGATGGGGGTAGACGACGCGCACGGCCAGGTGCCTCCTTCCTTGAGGCGAGCTCAGCTGAGCCGCAAGTCATAACAACCGCGCCGGACTCGCGATCAGGTCCCTGACGGAGACAGGCCGCGACCCTGTCGGCGGCGCTCGAAAACTGAACACTTTCGGCGGTGAAAAGTGAGCACTCGACGATGGGAGAGTGATCACTTTGGAGGACTGGGCGCTGATCAGGAGGTTGGCGGCAGAGGGGGTGCCGAAGGCGCGGATCGCGGAGCGTTTGGGGATCTCGCGGACGACGGTGATCAAGGCGGTCAACTCGGACGCGCCGCCCCGGTATGAGCGCAAGCCGGCACCAACGTCGTTCACGGCGTTCGAGCCGCGGGTGCGTGAGTTGCTGGAGCAGACGCCTGACATGCCGGCCACGGTGCTGGCCGAGCGGGTCGGGTGGACCGGATCGATCCGGTGGTTCCGCGAGAACGTGGCACGGCTGCGGCCGACGCACCGGCCCATCGATCCGGCTGACCGGATCGTATGGGCACCTGGTGATGCGGCCCAGTGTGATTTGTGGTTTCCGCCACGGAAGATCTCGTTGGAAGACGGCAGCGCGAAGTTGCTGCCGGTGCTGGTGATCACAGCTGCGTACTCGAGGTTCATGGCGGCGCGGATGATCCCGACGCGCAAGACCGAGGACCTGCTGCTGGGGTCGTGGGAACTGATCCAGCAGCTGGGGCGTGTCCCGCGCCGGCTGATCTGGGACAACGAACCCGGCATCGGCCGCGGACAGCGTCGCGCCGAAGGCGTTGGGGCGTTCATGGGCACGCTGGCCACCAAACTGGTCCTGCTTCCGCCCAGAGACCCCGAATCCAAGGGCATTGTGGAGCGCCGCAACGGCTGGTTCGAGACCTCGTTCATGCCCGGCCGGGCGTTCACGTCGCCGGCAGACTTCAACGCCCAATTCACCGACTGGCTGACGCGGGCCAACGCACGAGTGGTCCGCACCATCAAGGCCGCACCGACGGACCTGGTCGACGCAGATCGGGCCGCGATGCTGGCGTTGCCGCCGATCCCGTTGCATCTGGGCTGGCGCAACAAGATCCGGCTGGGACGCGACTACTACGTCCGCCTCGACACCAACGACTACTCCGTCGACCCGACCGTGATCGGCCGGATGGTCGACGTCGCCGCAGACCTCGAACGCGTCCGGGTCCGCGCAGAAGGCCGCACCGTCGCCGAACACCCCCGCGTCTGGGCCAGACGAACCACCATCACCGACCCGACGCACGTTCAGACAGCCGCCTGGCTGCGCAAACAGTTCCAGCAACCCCGCGCCGTCGTCGCTGGTGATGATCTGGCCCGGGATCTCAGCGACTACGACCGCGCATTCGGGCTCACCGCCGAGGAAGGAATCAGCTGATGGCTGCCACGAAACCCACCGCGAAGCCGACCGAAGCGGTCAAGCAGATCACCTATCTGGCCGCCGCGCTGAAAGCACCCCGGATCACCGAGGCCGCCGCCCGGCTGGCCGACCAGGCCCGTGATGCCGGCTGGACCCATGAGGACTACCTCGCAGCCGTTCTCGAACGCGAAGTCAGCGCCCGCAACTCATCCGGCGCCCGACTACGAATCCGCGCGGCCGGGTTCGATGCCGTCAAGACCCTCGAGGACTTCGACTTCGACGCCCAACCAGCAGCACGCCAACAGATCGCAGCACTCGCATCAGGCGGGTTCCTCACCGAGGCCCGCAACGTCGTACTCCTCGGCCCGCCCGGCACCGGCAAAACCCACCTGGCCACCGCCCTGGGAGTCGCGGCCGCCAGACACGGACACCGAGTCCTGTTCGCCACCGCGACCGACTGGGTCACCCGGCTCACCGACGCCCACCGCGCCGGCAAGCTCCCGAACGAGCTCGCCAGGCTGCGCCGCTACGGGCTGATCATCGTCGACGAGGTCGGCTACCTCCCGTTCGAGCAAGACGCCGCGAACCTGTTCTTCCAACTCGTCTCCTCCCGCTACGAACACGCCTCACTCATCCTCACCAGCAACCTGCCCTTCTCCGGCTGGGGCGGCGTCTTCGGCGACCAAGCCGTCGCCGCAGCCATGATCGACCGCATCGTCCACCACGCCGACGTCCTCACCCTCAAAGGCGCCAGCTACCGACTCCGCGGACGCGGCATCGACAGCCTCCCCAGCATCCGCACCACCACCGACCAAACGCAGTCCTAGACTGCCAACAACCGCTCACTTTTCAACCGCCGAAACCGACCAGCTTTAGAGCGCCGTCGACAGCGTGTTCAAGAATCGATCGATTCACGCGCTTCGCGGGCCTGGGAGCCTTCCCTTACCTTCCCTACGATGGCGTCCGTGACCACCGCACGTCGAGTACGCCGTATAGCTGGTCATCGGCGCCGGCCACAGGCTCTGTCGCCGATCAGCCGAGAGGTCGAGCCCCGGCCAGCTGCGCCGGTCCGCCGCTGGAGAAGTTGGATGCCGGCGCGCAAAGACATCTTCAGCAATATCGTGGCGAACATCGCCGTAGCACTCCTCGCGTCGGTCGGCGGCTACCTCATCACACCGGACGGTTCAGGGTGGTGGATGTCCGCTGTCGTGGCCGGCGCGGTGTACCTGCAGGCGAGCATCACCGATCCCATCCACCGCCAGGGTTCTGGGGTGTTCGCGGTCCTAGGAATCGCGGTCGTGATCACCTGGATATGCCACTGGTTCTTCCCCGAGAAGGACTACGAGTTGGCGATCGGCGTCGGAGTGGGCTTTGGCGTGGGACTCGTTGTCATACGCGATGTCGTCGCTCATCGACGGCGGGCCAGGAAGAAGATCTAAGGGGGTTGAGAATCGATCGTTATCTGGAGCGGTTGGTGTGAGCACTCTTGTGACCTGGGAGTTTCCGCACCTCCTGCGGTGAACGTCCTGAGCCCCGGAAGCGTCTCGCTCCCGGGGCTCAGTCGTTGCAGGGTCTAGCAGGCAGTGCGGGGTCAGGTAGTCGCGAACTGCTTCAGGAGTCCTGCGGCCCGGTTCCGGAGCCTCTTCTGCACTGCGTCTGTCACCGTGTCAGGACCGAGCGCGTTGACCTGGTGGTTGACGTCGTACATGACTCGATAGAGCACCAGGGCCTCGGCGGCGGCCAGCCAGGCCGCCCGTTGGCCGGCCGGAGGGCGCTGGCCGAGCGTCAAGCTGAACCAGAGCGGAGGGAGCTCGTCTGGCTCGGCCAGCATCGACTCGATCCGAGTCCGCACCTCGGCAGTGAGCTTCGTACGCGCAGTCTTCCCGGTCGTCAGCGTCGAGCCGAACTGCTTCATCAGGGCCTCGTGATCGGCGATCGCCGTACGCGCCTGGCGCGCCTGCGACTCCAGCCACGAGCGGTTGCGGGCGTGGGTGGCCTTCTCCTTCGCCAGGCTCTCGACTCGGGCACGACCGACCGGGCCGCCATCGGCCGGGACCGCACTCACGCCTCGCAGCGCGGCCTTGGCGGCAGCGATGACCTCGGTCTCTAGGTTGTCCTGCTTGGCTAGCCAGGCTTCCCACGCCTTGATCTCGCGGCGACGCTGTTCGATCTGCGACTCCGTCAGCAACTGGGAGACCATGGCCTCATAGGTGCGGGCTGCCGTCGCCCACCTCTTCATCGGTGGCGTCGCCTGGTCGAGCTTCGCAGCTCGGCCGGTCGTGAAGGTCGCGTGCTGTTCCAGCCAGGCGAACTGACGCACCAGGCGCCCGATCAAGGCGTCCTGGCGTTCAACCGTCGAAGTCAGATCGGCGATCTCGTCTGCGGTGGTCTCCTTGAGCTCGTCGACGTCTGCGGACAGACGGAAGGTCGTCTCCTCGACACCGCTCACGCTGCTGCTGACCGTCGAGACCTGCTCCTCGAGATCACGGATCTCGGACGACACGCGGCTGTCGAGCCGGGCCAGGTCCCTGGCTGAGGCATATCCGCCAGCTGGCGCTTCTTCGTAGTAGTTCACTGCGGCGCCTCACCATCTGCCGACGAGAGATCTGGTCTTGGGAGGTAGGTGATCATCCCCATCGTCAGGATCGGTACGAGGGCGAAGTACACGGGCAGCACCCCGTACATCCCGAGGCCGCTCACGATCACCAGGAGGATCGACACCACGTTGATCGCGATCGGCACGCCGGTCCACTTGCTCGAAGCTTCGGCCAGGAACAGAGCTCCGAGCCCCACCATTACCGCGGCGGCCAGGCGCCACATTGAGAACGACACGAACAGCGTCACCACAAAGGCAACCAGGACGGTGGCGTGTGCTGTGACTGTGATCGAGGTCGGCCGGCTGCGGGACAGGCGCACTTGTTCCCGGGCGGTGTCGGCGTCGGCCTGCTTCCTGAGTTCCGGCAGCTCCTCTCGGCGCTTCAGCACCTCGACGACCCAGGCCAGGTCGCCCTCGTTGACCGGTCCCTCGTCACCGCGGGCTTTGGCCTTGTCCATCTCATCCACGACCTCGGCGGCCCGCTTCAGGTCCGCCTCCAGATCTTGCTCGAACCCGCGAAGCCAATCGGCGGTCACGCGATCCGGTACCACGCTGTCGCTACGAGTCATGCACACAGTGTGAGCGCGGGCACCGACACTTTTCGGTCTCGGTCAGCGCGTTAGCTGATAGCTGAAATTGTTGATGGGGCCGATCTGGTGGGTAGGGCGGACGGCGGATCAGCTCGGTTTCATCCTGCAGGCGAAGGCCCACCAGGCGGGGTCGCAGGTCGTCCAAGGACACCGGGCCTTGCAGGTTGGTCAGTCGGGACGACGATCACCATCAGGCGTCGGTGGGTGATTGTCGGCCAGCCACCTGTCCCGGGTGCCGGTCGGTGAAGTGCCGGCGGCCATGAAGGACGGCAGGGTGAACTGTGTTGGGGTTGAAGTCGCGGCGGCGGACCAGCTCGAGGTCGCACGGCGTCGTCAACCCCAGAGCGGCCGAAGACAGCGAGGACGGCGTGGCGACGAAACCTAATTCGCCGTAATGATCCGCGGCTTGGCTGGGATCTTCACAACATGGACGGTCGGCCCCCAGACTTCCTCCGCGATCGTCACGGTGCACCGTAGGTACACGGTGACGCCGTCAGTGGTCGGGGCCAGCCACAACGCCGGATGGGCAGGCGTTCTGGCCTTCACGTCGCGGAGAACGACTCGCGGCCGGCGGAATCGCGCGGCCGACCGGGCCCCGCGGTCAGCGGACCGTGAAGGATGTGCAGCGCGATTCGGCAATGAGGTCCTTGCCTTCGCCGCCCAAGGTGCCCGGCGGCCAGATTTCGGCGACCAGTTCGTAGGTGCCTGAGGGGAGGTTTGCGGATCTGCACCGGGCCTTGCGGAGATCGCGGGCCGGCAGTCAACTGATGGCCGGTCAGGTCTCCGAAGCCGGTGGACTTGTCGTCGACGTCGTTGTCCTACAGGCCTGCGCCCAGATCGACGCGCCGGGCTGTGGTCGACACGATTCGATTCATCTACCTGGTCACCACCGGTTCACACCACGGCGCCAGCGGCGCGACCAGGTACGTGTGGGTACGTGTGGTGACACCGGCAGGCATGTGAGAGTTCGTCTGTAACCCTTCTATATAAGGGATCTACAGGCGAAGTGCCGGGTTGTGGATGTGGTCAGAACTGGCGGTCCGGGCTGCTAGAGTCAAAGTGGTCCAGTCACTGTGCTGGTCTGCACCTGTGTCAACGCCGAGCCCTGCCAGGACACCCGTGCTCCCCTCGAACGATCATGGCAGGGGTGGGGGACCCAGGAAGTTGGGTCTCGACCGTGGGTGGCCGAGACCCTGGGGTGAAGTCCGCGGGAGCGGACCGGGCTATCAACTCCCAGCCCGAACCCGACAGCTAACTTCACAGGCGTCGGGAGCTTTGCCATGCTCAAATCCAACCGACGTCAAGGATCAGGTGCGCCTGATCGGCCCCGGTGGTACCGCCGCGTCTCCTGGTGGCAGGTGATCCTGTGGGGTCTCGCCGCCGCGGCCGCGGCGTACGCCTGGTCCCTCCAAGTCGACTACGCCGACGTACCGGCTGGCTCCACCGACTGGTGGATCTTCAGCGGTTCCACCCGCACAATCATGCGCCGCGTCGGGATCTGCTGCACCGTCATCATGATCCTCATCCCCGCATCCCTCGCCGGGCTCGCGACGATCCGGGCCCGCAGAGCACGACAGCGGGAAACCGCCCAGATCGCGCAGCGGGTACGGACGATCAACAGCGTCATTGCGCCGCTGGCAGCGCACCTGCAACGACTCGCGCACCTCGATCCCGGCGAGACCCTCCCTCGCGAACGGCTCGCCGGCGAAGCTGTAAAGGCGACCCTCGCCGGCCTGTTCGATCTGCACGGCGGCTGGAGCAGCCAGGTCCGGGTCTGCTTCTTCCGGGTGGAAGGAGAGGCGCCGGACCGGCGCCTGGTCCCCGAGAACCATCACGGCCGTGGCAAGAAGTCCACCTGCACGGTCTACGAGGGAGACGGTGGTCGCGGGACGGAAGCGTTCCGCGCTCTGGACGCCCGCCAAGCCCGGAGTTGGCAGGACGGCAACGGAGAAGCCGAACCCTCAGGCTGGAGTCGGGACAAGGAGTACAAGTCGTTCCTGGCCGTGTACGTCGCGACCGAGACCGTCCTGTTCGGCATGATCACGATGGACGCGATCGATCCCGAGGCTTTTCACCCGAAGGTCGACCTGCCGACGGTGCAGACAGTTGCGGATCTGTACGCCGCTATCCTCGCGGGGCTCTCCGCCCCGAAGGATCATCCAGACCTATCAGGCGCAACATTCGAGCAGTAACTCCGTGGTGCCGCCGTACCCACCCACGCCGGGTACGGCGCGCCTCGACATCCTCGATCGCTGCCGTCATCGCTTCGTCGCGAACCCGGGCGAAATACCTGTCCGGGTCGAGCGCGAGCTGATCGGCTCGTTCTCCACTGCTGGTGACCTTCGTCGACTTCAAGACTGTCCCCTCGCCGGTCGGTCTGGGGACAGACTGACATGGGGGATCAAGAAGTCATAGGTGACGGGGCACACATGCCAGTAACGCGTCGATCTCGCCCAGGCTACGAATCCCGAGATGCGGTCGGGTGGAACCACGCGAGCTGGCGACCTTCATCACCAGAGCGTTGAAGCGCCGACAGCCGGGCCGCTCAGCCGGAATGGGGGGGACAGGCCGTCACCTGGCCTGGTTGGCTGCGGCTTGGCCGCCGGTACGGGCGCCGGTTCAGCTCGGCGGCGACGGCGATCGCGGCGGCTGGCTCGCCCCGTGCGTACGCGGGCTGGGCACCAGCCCAATCCCACTTGGCCGGCTAGCCGGGAGGGTGGAGGTCCTGTGCAGGTTCGGGCTGATCGCTAGCCGCCGAGGAGTCCAAGGAAGCGGATCCGCTCCTGCTCCTCGCCAGGGCGCTGGACGCGGAAAACCGCACCAGCCGCGACATCATCGGTGATGTCTTTCATCAATCGAATCGCTCGCCGGGTGACATCACCTTCGGTGATTCCGTTCGCGCGCGCGAGCTCACGAACCACCTCGAGGATCGGTCCGGTCAAGGACACGCTCACGCGAGCTGGTCCATCGTCGACGTCGGCCACTGCCGGTGACGCTCCGTTGCTGGGCATTCATCCAGCATAGGACAGGTATGCGGCAAAAAGCAGCAACCTGCGGCAAGTAGCCGCAAAATGCAGGGTCATGCCTTTTGAATGACACCAGGGGGCCACTGTCTGCTGCCGCACACTTACTAGTGGTTGCACGCCCCGGCATCCGCCCTCTGGAATCCCGGAGCACCCCATCCCCGGGAGGCCCCCACGGAGAGTGAGGAAGATGATGGCGAACGACCAAGGCGGCAACCCGCCGGATCGTCACGCTGAGTTCGAACTCAGCGAGTTCGAACTCAGCGAGCTCGGGCCACGTTCGTACGACACAGTGGCCGAGCACACGACGCGGCGTTGGCTCGCCTGGATGTACATGGTGGGCAGCACTGTCGTCGTCATTCTCTACTTGGTCGGCGCCCTTCAAGGAAAATTCGACCACGCTTTTTGGGTTGTCGTTCTGTACCTCTGCGCCCCTCCCCTGGCTTACTACTTTGGTCAATACCAGATCCCGGCATCGTTCAAACGATTGCTGATGCCGGGCCGAAGTGGGGGGACCACGACCGACGATGAGTAATCTGGACGGCGTATTAACGGAGTTAACCTTCGAAACTCTGACGTATCTTCAGCGCTACAGGGAAAAAGCGTTCGTTTAAAGCGGTTGCCGCCGAGTTCGGTGTCACCGAGCGCACCGTAAAGAAGCACCTCGACGACCTCGACGAAGCGTTCAGCAAGAACTGGCGCACTCCGATCATCGAGCGGCGCGGTCACGGCGACTGGGTTCTTACGCCTGCTGGCGAGGATCTGGCCAACCAGGTCAAGGGCCCGATGGACGCTCTCAGTGTGGTGCCGGAACTGGTGGCCGGCACCGCAGCAAAGGTGCGAATTACCAGCTCGAGCAACGGCCTCGAGTACCTCCGAGACTTGCGCGAGGCACTGCCCGCTGTCCGGGACTGGGACATCAACGTGGTCCAGAAACGAACGGCTGAAATCAAGCTCGGGGCCGACGCGGGAACCCAGCTGTACTTCATGTCCGTCCTGGAGTCGACCGAGTCGATCACCATCGAGCGCGGCATCGTCCATACGTACAGCCAGGGCATCCATCTGCTTCCGCTGCTCGTGGAGCCGATCCGGCTACTGGCTCCGAGCAGGTACTGGGAGGGGCGGCCACGGACCATTCTCCAGCACATCCAGGACAGGGTTGTCTTTGTCATGCCGGCGGGCGGCGTCGTCTGGGACTACGTCAACGTGCACTACCAGGACTGGGCCGTGTTCCGTCCCGGCCAGCACGTTCAGGTCTCCGAGCGTGAGGCCGGGCTGAAGATGCTGAATTACGGTCTCAAGCCCGGCGCCGCGATGCTCGTGCACGGCTTCGACAAAGTAGCGCAACTCAACATCCCGGGCCCGGGCCTCGATGGCTACGGGTTGTTCGACCTAGTGTCGCGTGTAGTTAGTTGATTTACGGTTGGTGTGCGTCAGGATGGGGTATGGCGAATCGACCTGCTGCTGCGCTGGTTCTTCGTGAGGGTGATCGGGAGCGGTTGTTGCGGATGGCTCGGTCGTCGTCGGGCCGGGCGGGTCTGGCGCAGCGGGCGCGGATCGTGCTGCTGGCGGCCGACGGTGAGGCGAATACGGCGATCGCGGAGCGGGTGGGGGTTTCGCGGCCGACGGTGATCGGCTGGCGGGAGCGGTACGCCGAGCGGGGGCTGGGCGGGTTGGATGATGCGCCGCGTTCGGGGCGGCCGCGGGTGGTCGACCATCGCAAGATCGTGGCGGAGACGCTGAAGCCGCCACCGAAGCGGCTGGGGGTGACGCACTGGTCGAGCCGGCTGATGGCCGCTCGTCTGGGAGTGAGTAATGGCACGGTGGCCAAGGCCTGGCGCGATTACGGGGTGCAGCCGTGGCGGGTGGAGACGTTCAAGTTCTCTACCGATCCCGAACTGGTCGCCAAGGTCACCGATGTGGTCGGGTTGTATCTGGCGCCGCCGGAGAACGCGATCGTTTTGTGTGTGGACGAGAAGTCGCAGGTCCAGGCGTTGGACCGGACCCAGCCGACGCTGCCGATGCAACCCGGGCTGGCCGAGCGGCGCACCCATGACTACGTCCGGCACGGCACCACCACGCTCTTTGCGGCCCTGGAGATCGCCACCGGCACGGTGACCGCAGCGGTCAAGCCCCGGCACCGCCACCAGGAGTTCCTGGCCTTCCTCAAGCAGGTCGCCAAGGCCTACCCCGACCACGGGGACGGCACCGAACTCCACCTGGTGATGGACAACTACGCCGCCCACAAGCGCCCCGAGATCCGTGCCTGGCTGGCAGCCAACCCGCGTATCCAGGCGCACTTCACCCCGACGTCCGGATCGTGGCTCAACCTGGTCGAGGTCTGGTTCGGCATCATCGAACGCCAGGCCATCCGCCGCGGCACCTTCAACTCCGTACGCGACCTCAACACCAAGATCCGGGCCTTCATCGACGGCTGGAACGACCGCTGCCACCCCTTCGTCTGGACCAAGACCGCCGACCAAATCCTCAGGAAAGCCAACCGTCAGACCACTTCAAACACGGACCACTAGGTGAGATGTAAGAGCGGGATCTGCGGGAGATACTCGGCCACGACGAACCCGCAGTATCCGCCGCAGGCATAGCGCAACGCCAACTGTGCAAGGCGGAACGCGTCCTGGCGGCGTAGCGGATCGGGGTTGGTCACCACGACGTACGACGCCGTAGCGACGATTGTCACCACCACGAGGCTCAAAGGCCCTGAGATCGAGAGTTCCACTCCTCGGCTCCTTTCGACCGGAGAGTGCTGGTCGGAGGGAGCTGCACGGGGCAGGGCCTCAGTTCGACCAGCAAAGTTCGCTGATGAACCGAGGTCCGCGCGGCGGTCGCTGGAACTCAGTAAGTGCTTACACGTAAGGGCTCTCAGGCCCTGGAGGCTTATTGAGCCGGTAGTTCAGTACTGGCTCAAGCCGGGGAAAAATGCTCCGCCGTATCAAGATTCCCCGGCGGAACGGGCCTCGTTGCGGGCGACGGGAGGTCGGCCTCGGCAAGCATCCGTGCGGGGGGTGACGCGAGATTCAGGACATGCACACGACGGTCGACCAGCTCCCGCCGCTTAAGCGTTCGGGCGTCGATGCAGCTCATCGAGCCCACGCCTCTGTGTGTTAATCAAGGATACCCAGTACAGCAAGCCCCGCAGCGACGGTCCGATACGCACCCTTGCTGGGAGACCAGGGCGTCATGCTCGACGAACGGCCCCGTTACGGGTCCTCTGTCTCGTTCGGCGTCGGATAGGCAGCCTGCCGAGCAGGAGGCCGATCGCGCGAGTGAACAGGACGCCACTCAGAGTGTCTGAATTGATACTTAGGGCGACGGCACTCTTACTGTTGGGTTGGATGTATTTGCTGATAGAGCAGAGCACCCCACGGCTGACCTCGAACAAAGGAGCCGATGTGACCTGCATCACCATTCGCAACCGTCGAGTGGGGGCTCGTTGATGGGTGTGCAAGGGTGCGGGCCCTCCGGCCAGGGAGGACCCGCGGAAACCGCACTTGGAAGGGCGAGGTTTCACTATGCCGAGTATGACGACCCGCATCCCGATCTGTTACGCCCAGCTGGGCCGAACGGAAGCTCCTCTTGACAATCGCTGGCCAGCTTGGTCCTCGATGTCGAACCGCAATGAGGCCGGCGGGAGCGCAAGATGACCAGCATCAAGTTCAACCTGAAGATCTCGGCACGGCGCCAGCGCCTCCGACAACCCCACATCCAGACCGCTGGCCCGGGCCGCGTCGACGAGTAGCAGACCCCCGGCCTGTGACACCACACCCGACCCGCGCGCGTCGACCCGAACACGCGGATACAACCCACTACGCTTGCTCACCTGGAAGGTGCTCCTCGAACTACGACATCTTGGACTTCAGCAATCCGGATCGTCGCAGGTCAGGAGCACCTTTCAGTTCAAGGACACGAGATCACCGTGAAAGCGCCGGGCTAGCAAGAAGAAGGGCTGAGAATTTTCGTGAGACGCTGCAACTGCACCACTGAGCAGACGAAGGGCGACGTCGATGACGTCGCCCTTCGTCTCCGTGCCCCTCTGGGCGATCGTCACAGGAGCCATGTCCGCCACAGCCGTCGACGACACCGTGCTCACCGACGACCATCTACTCGACTGCGCTGCCACAACCGGGGCGCACCACCCCAGCGCCACGAGAACGCCCTGCACAACCATTCACCACCAACACCGTTGCGCACAAGCACAACAACAACTGCGCCAGCACCCTCGAGCATTACCCCGCCGGCGCTGCGATGCGTCGGGCTGCGGGGAGTGTTGAGCCGCTACGGCCTCCAGGTCGCGCGTCCGCGCGCCGGCCCCAACTCAGGGCTGGGAAGCGGTACCCGGCCCAGCATGTTGGCGTGCTTGACCCGGCGCCGGCAAGCGGGCCACGTCTTTGTCGGACAGAGCCGGGTGCCTTCCTCGCGCTACTGGGGAGATCAGGGCAGTGTTCGGTACTCGCCCCGGAGGTAGAGCAGGGGAGGAGGCGCGGTCCCTTCTGAGACTCGGGCTTCTAGGACCTGTCCGATGACGATCGTGTGATCGCCTGCGACCATTTGGTTTTCGGTTCGGCACTCGATGATGGACAGTGCGTGATCGACCAGCGGCGCTCGTGACCAGTGCCCCCGCCGGAACTGCATGTCCGCGAAGAGTGCGCGGTCGCTGAGGCGTCCACTCGTGGCGAAGCATGCCGCGAGAGCGCGGTGCTCCTCGCCGAGCAGTGACACGGCCCAGGTGCCGATCCGCGCCAGCAGTTCCTGCATTCGAGATCCGTTGCGCAACGAGATCAGCACGAGCGGCGGGCTGAGCGAGATCGACACCAACGAGGTGGCTGTCATGCCGAGGTCCTCGCCGTCGGGGTCGTGGGCGGTCACCAGGGACACCCCGGATGTGAGTTGGGAGAGGGCGGCTCGGAATTCGGCGGGTGGAGTCTCCAGAGCCGGTGTCCTGATGATCGGTTTTTGGAGCATGGAGGTGGTGCCCATCGTTCGGTGATCTAGGGCTTCGCGCACAGGCGATGCAGCCGGTACTTCCCGTGGGCGCCCCGCAGTGGCGTGGGCGCCCACGGCATGCCTCGAGTCGGTGAGACCGATCAGTCCTCGGTATGCCTGTCAGTGACGGCGGCCAGCATCGTCGCTGTTTCCGGATATGAGCGGCCTCGGTAGCCTTTGCCATCTCGCATTTCCCAGAGGGCGACGAAGGTGTCCTCGTAGTCCGCGCCTGTCGATGTTTTGCCTCGCTGGTGAACGACAACCACGACATCGTTGCCCTGGATGATCACTTTCTCTGGGTATTCTTCGATCACGTCCCAGTAGGGGATGAAACGGTCGAATAACGTCGAGATTCCTTGGTGGCCGCGATAGGTTCCGCCCCACGGAAGGGATTGCGGAATAGTGAATTCGACGTCCTCGTGGTAGAACGCGAGGATGCCGGGGAGGTTCTTGTTCGATATTGCGTCGAAGAAATCTGCGACGGCTTCTTTGATCTGCTCTCTGGTCTGCATCGGTCTTCTCCGATTCGTTTGAGAGGTTGGCTCGCCTCGGTGTGGCAGCGGCTGCCACGTGTTCTTGGGGTGGACCTTCAAATGCGCGCTGCGCGCATCGAGTCGACGAAGGCTGCGGTGCCGGCGGGCGATCGGATCGTGGCCCACATGGAGCGGGGGTCGTCGAAGTAGTCTAGGTAGGAGTTGGCGAGATGCTGGTCTGTTGCGAGGTTTTGCAGGAGCTCGATGACGTGTGGTTCGGGTTGGCCAAGTGCGGCACGCGCCCACTCCGTGACACTCTCGGAGAGCGCGGTGAGCTGTTGCTGCCATCGGTCACCGAACTCCCGGTGAAACTCGGTATGAGTGGTGATCAAGTTCGTCATGGCCTCGGCGCTGGCCGATCCCAGGTTTCCTCCCTGCCCTGTGATCGGATCGTTCAGGATGGCTGCGTCGCCGAGCGCGACGGCGATCCGATCGTCATCGAGTTGTACCCAGGCTTGCCGGACGGTGGGTGTGACGGCGCCCTGGAGGAGGTCGACAGGCCGCCGGAGCCCGAAGGTGGCCGGCTCGATCCGGGACGCGATGGCGGAGCCGTAGTCGGTCAGTAGGTTTCGCACGGCGCGTGCGCATCCGTCGATGTCGTCTGTCCAGTCTCGGCGTACGAAGGGTTCCCATGGGCCGCCGGGGATCGCTTCGATGAGCAGCCCTGTAGATCGTCCGCCGAAGGTGCTGACAGAGATTTGAAAGATCTCACCGCATCCGGGGACGAGGTCGACATGCTGACCGACTGGGTCGGTGTCGGCGATGCCGTCGAAGATGCCAGTGAAAAGCAGCCGCTGTGGGCCGGTCTCGGACCGGCTCGTGTCGATCGGGAATCGCCGGGCCAGCCCGCTAACACCGGTGGCGACCACCGCCAGGTCGTGGACAGTGCTGACCTTCGCTAACGTCTCGTCGTCGACGGTACCGACCGTGGTCCTGCCGCCTCGATTCATGTACTCCTCGACTAGAAGCGGGAGATAGACGCGCAGGTCTATCACGCTGCCGGGATGTGTCAGGTCACCGCGGAAGCGAAGCGGCGGTTCAACATGTGCATGAACGTGAGCGCACAACACCTGCCCGCCGTCGAGATGATCGAGGTCGAGGCCGAGTTCTCGTTCGCGGCGTTGCGTTTGACCGAAGCGGCACACCATGGGGCGCAGCCGGGCCTTCCTCATGTCGTCGGTGCCATGCTCGAGATACAGCTGGGTCTCGACGCCGCGTTGCTGCAGCATGAGTGCCAGGTGAAGTCCGGCGATGCCTGCACCGATGATCCCGACGCTGGTCACGATGAGGTCCCATCAGCGACTGTGCGGGAGGCGGCCGGTCGAGCCCAGGTTGCTTGTTGTGTGGGTGAGAGGAGCTTGCTCATGTCACACCTTTCAACGTTCAGGGGTTGTCCGCTGTGCTAGCCGGCAGTTCGCTGAGATAGGCCGGATTCAGGTCCGCCGAGTGGTCTGGTAATCACGGGTTGCTTGGGAGATGGCCTCGACGGTCTGTGTCTTCCAGGTTGAGGTGCCGTCGCTGTCGCGCTTGCCGAGTACCCAGGCTCGGGAGTCGTTCAGTTGCTTCAGGTGTCCTCGATAGTGGGGAATGACGTGCTCGGCAGCCAGTTCGAGTGCCTTGACGCGGGCCGCGGGCGGGGCGAAGTCCGGCAGTGACATGACCCATGTCCCGAATCCGCCGCTCTGCTTGACGCACCTGTCGATCGTCTCGATCATCGTGTCCGGCGTTCCAACCACCACTAGCCCGGCGTCGATGGCCTCGTCGAGCATGTCGGAGGTGTTGGTGGCATGGGATTGGGGCAGCGGGGCGAGCGCGCCGAGATAGGTCCAGATCTCCATGAAGCCGTATTCGCAGTCCTTGCGTGCTTGCTCCACGGTCTCGGCGATGTGCGTGAACGCCGACAGCCGCCATCGCTCGCGCGTGACCGTGACGCCGTTGCGTGTGGCTTCTTCTTCGGCGATCGACCAATGATCGCGCAGCGCATCGAACGCTGCAGGTGTTGTCGCCGCCAGATTGAGCATGCCGAGGCCTAACCGGCCGGCGGTGACAGGTCCCGACGGCGACGCGACGGCGGCGACGACCATCTCCAGCGACGGCAACTGGTAAGGCAGCACCTGCAGGTGGGCGTCGCGCAGGGTGAACCAATCGGATTCGTGGGTGACCCATTCACCGTTCATCAGACGCACGATGACCTCGGCGGCCTCGAGCATCATGGCCCGCTGCTTGGTCGAGTCGATCCCCAGGAGGTGGGCGTCGGAGGCGAGCTGCCCCGGCCCGAAACCCATAATGGCCCGGCCATGGGAAAGATGATCGAGCAGCGTCAGCCGGGAGGCCAGCGTGAACGGGTTGTGGTAAGGAAGGGAATTGACCCCGGTGCCGAGCATGATGTTCTTCGTCCGCTGTGACGCAGCGGCCAAGAACAGCTCGGGGGAACCTATCGGCTCGTGCCCCCCGGTGTGGTGCTCCCCGATCCAGAACTCCTGAAAACCGAGGCGATCGGCGCGCTCGATCAACTCGAGATCGCGTTCGAAATGAACGGTCGGGCTGATGCCCATCTTGTGGAGCGGGGGAAGGAACACCCCAAAGCGTGTCGGTCCGTCTGCGAGGGTCCGCGTCATCTGATCTCTCCCCATCTCGGCGGTGTCTCGGCTCTGTTTAGTCCCGGTCTAGCCTGGAAGATCGAGCGATTGGTCCAGGGTGTTGATCCGGCTCGCCACTGGGGCCCGCTCTGTTTCATCGATCGCGACGTCGAGTAGCCGGGGACCGCGAGTGGTCATTGCCCAGTGGAAGGCCTCGGTGAGCTCGGTTTCGGTGTCTACCGTCCGGGCAGCCACTCCCATGCCGCGGGCGACCGCGGCGAAATCGACGCGGTTGAATGCGGCGAGCCCAGCTCGGGCGCCGATTGCCTGGGCTCCGGCTTCCACCATGCCGTACATCGCGTCGTTCAAAACGATCCACAGCACATCCACGCCCAGCTCGGCGGCGGTACTGAGCTCATTCGTCATCAGCATGGCCCCGTCGCCGACGACAGCCACCGCGGGGCCTCGCACCGCCAGTGCGTGCCCGATCACACCGGCAGATGCATACCCCATCGACCCCCAGTGCATAGAAACCCGCGACTGTCCCGCTCGGTGGGTGCGTAGCAGCTGGGTTGTCCATCCCATGGCGTTGCCGATATCGGCGAACACCGTTGCGCCGCGGCGGTCGATCGCGTACTTCTGGATGACTTGCATGACTGCCTGCGGGCGAACACGTCCAGCGGGGCGGTACTGCACGTGCGGTGGCCGTCCTAATGCCGCGTGCGGTTGGCGCTGACGCAGGAGCGGTACGTGCTCTATCAGCGCTTGGAGAAAGGTTGAGGCATCGGCGCGAACGGCGAGCTGCTCGACGTCCGCATAGTTTTGGTAAAACGCATCGGCGTCCGTGTCGACATGTATCAGAGGACCAGCCGGCAGTAGCCGCGGGTCCCAACCTGTGCTGTTCTCGCCCAGCCTGGTGCCGATGACCAGCGCCCGCGTTGGCTTCGACCGCTCCATATACTCGACCACCGATGCGTGGCCACCGAGACCAGTAACACCAACAAATGCGGGATCATCCTCGCTGAGTACGCCCTTACCGCGAGGGGTGCACACAACAGGGACGTTCGTCGCGTCGACGAACCGCCTGACGTCAGCCGATGCGTGACGCGCCCCGAATCCGAGCCACAAGAAGAACCGTTCGCCGCGGAGAAGGTCGACGGCGTGCCCAACAACCTCTGCGGCCGGCTCGAGGTGCTCACCGGCTACGAGAAGAGGCGGGCAGGATGTCACCGCCGCAGCCTGTACATCTGAGGGAACGCACACGTGAAGTGTGAAGCCGCCGCGACTGCCGGCAAGGCGCGCCAGTGCCTCAGAGACGGTCTGGAGATCCTCTGGCGACTCCACCCGGACGTTCGCGTCGAACCAGTCCGGCGGGGCAAACACAGCTCGCCGGGTTACGCCAGTGTCGGGGTGCGTCTGCTGGAACGCGCCGCGCCGCCGGCTGTGAATCGGTGTCGCACCGGAAACCAGGACGACTTGTGCTCCCTCCCAGCGCCCGGCGGTTACCCCGTTGAGAGCGTTCACCATCCCTGGCCCGGTCGTCGCAAACACCACCACCGGCCGGTTTCCGGCCAGCGACGCCTCGGCCGCTGCGAAAGCGGCACCCGACTCGTGCTTAAAGTGGACGGTCCGTACAGCCGAATCTTCAAGAGCCAGCCAGAACGGGCCAATCGCTCCGCCCGGGATACCAAACGCCTCCTTCACTCCTGCCTGCTGCAGAAGGTCGATGAGCGCCGATGAGACACTCCGGGCCGCAGGGGTAACCACGGAATCATCAGTCAGCGCGTCTTCGCTCACTCCATTGTGGTCCGCGACCATCTCAAGTCGCGTCAGAGAGGCTTTGGTACTCATCGCACGAGACCGTCGAGTTCAGGCATGAGGAAGACACCCCCGTGGGTGAACGGATCTGCGCGGGCAACGACCGCAACGACCGGGACCGTGTTGCGATTGACCGCGAGGTGCGGGCAGCCGCTCGGGATGTAGAGCAGGTCACCAGGACGTACTGGCGTACAGTGCTCAAGCTGTTCGCCCCACCAGGTCTCGGCCTCACCGCCGACGACATAGAGCGCCTCCTCGTAGCCATGATGATGCGCCAGAGACCGCCCCCCTGGCGCAATCGTCACCACCTGCATGGCAATGTTCGTCGCCCCGACCGATTCACTGGTAATGCCCGCCTGGTGCGGCACTCCGACCTCATGGGCTTCGAAAGACGAATCATTCAGGACCCGGACTTCGGCTGTGGGCATCTCAATCCCTCGCATTAGTTGTCGGTGACGACGGACGGCGAGTCTGAACGCCATGTTCGACCGGCCCGCGTAGGCAATCGGTCCAGGGGCGGCTCGAGACAATCCTTTGTGGGCGCCGAACGAACGCAGGCTGGGTTGAATGCTCGCCCGAAGCGCTCGCGCGCGGTCATGCGAGGCCACCGTTCACAGGAATGATTTGGCCGGTGATCCAGCCGGAGTCCTCGCTGGCCAGGAACGCGATGACGCGCGCAATGTCCCGAGGCTGCCCGACGCGCCCAAGCGCAGTAGCCCCGACCACGCCGCGGCGCTCGTCGGGCGTGAGCGTGCTGGCAAGCATCGATGTATCGACGATGCCGGGTGCGACGGCATTGACTGTGACTCCACGGGGACCGAGTTCTGCAGCTTGAACACGGGTTACGGATTCAAGAGCTCCCTTGGTCGCTGCGTAGGCCACACAATCCTTCGCGATACGGCGAGCCAGACCGGAAGATACATGAATCACGCGATCGCCAGCATCAAAGTGGCTCACGGCATGCCGTGTGGTCAGGACCGCAGCATAGACATTGACGTCGAAGTGGTCACGCAGATGCCGAACGTCAACCTCGTCAGAAAGACGTAGGCTAAAGACGCCAGCATTGTTGACGAGGATGTTGAGCCCCCCGGCCTCACCAACGGTCGTCCGGATCAGGTTTCGGATCTGGTCCTCATCGCGAAGGTCGGCTTGAACCACGAAGGCTTCCCCGCCGTCGGCCTGGATCATCTTCACAACAGCCGCAGCGTCATCCGCGTGTTGCTCGTCGATCACATTCACGGCGACAATGGCACCACGGGCAGCGAGCTCGACCGCGGTGGCTGCGCCAATTCCCTGCGAGGCACCAGTGACAATCGCGACCTTGCCAGTGAGAATCATCGCGAACCCCCGACACCGATCGGACAACCACAACAGAACTGAATTCCTGGGTGATAGCGGTGTTTGAGCGCAACCGGGTCGCCGAGCGTTGGGCCATTGCCCTCGACGGCCAGCAGAACGCCACCAATTGAGTCACGATCAATAATCTGCACAGCTCAGCCCTCCTGGATCAGCTTGGGGTCGGAGTTCACGCGGTCACCCTGCCGCGCGCAGCCAACGCGCCGAGCGCGCTGCCGGCCAAATGGATCGCCAGGCGTTTGTCGAAACATCCCTGGCCATCACGCTGACCTGCCTCCTGGACGGACTGGTGATGCCGAGTGCCGGCACCCGACATGTGGGGCCACGGCCGCCCCAGATAGTTGTGGAAGCCGGAAACCGGTCGACCCGCTGGGACCCGTCTGTCATCGGTCAGCTCCCTGTTGGTCGCCAGGTCTACCAGCCTGCTGCGCAGGCCCGTTGAAAGCCTGGACGTCGCACGGGCTCACGATCGAGCCCCCGACAGTGGAGCCCACCGTTGAATGTCCCGGACCGCCCTGACTCCGGATTCGACAGCGCCTTCGATCCACGCGGGGTTCGACGAGCAGTGCTCACCGGCAAAGAACAAGCGCTTCTCCGGTGCCGCGGCTGTGGCTCGTTCGGCCTCACGTTCGGCCGGGCTGGTACCCCACTGGGTGACGGCGGCTGCCCGGCTCCACCGATTCCGCCCCCACGCGACACTCACCGCGTTCAGGAGCATCCCGGGACGCAACACCTCCGGATGCATCCGTCCAAGCTCCCGACGGACCAGAGCATGCCGAGCCCGGACCGGCAATCGGCCAAGAAACTCTGCCTCCTCGCCTAACGTGTAACTCGCCAGCAGCACCGCACCCGCCTGCCGGCGACCATCGACCTGCTGGTAGTAGGTTTGGCGGATACGGCCACCGGAAAACGAAGCCCCACCAGTGATGCCATCCCTCTCCCAGAAGGCCTCACGACAATGGAACGCAACCTTGGTGGCCGGCCAATAGGGCATATCGGAGATGGCCTTCATCTTTGCTTCACTGAGGCCCCGGATCCGCAGCCGGCGCAGCACCGAGAACGGGATCGTGCACAGAACCTGCTCGCAGCGTCTCCTGACGACCACATCCCCGATCTGCACGTCGAGCAGGACACAGTCGTCGCGCACGTCCAAGCCAATGACCTCGTGGCCACGCTTGATCGGTCCACGAATCCGCTCCGACAGCCGCGTGGGGAGCTGCCCCAAGCCGCCCTCGAGCCGGATCAGCTCGGCACTGGTTACGGCCAAGATGTCGTCGATGAAGCCCGCGATGCGGCCCCCGCAGCCCTGCTTGATCTCTGGGTGGGCAGCGAAGAAGGCATGCACGTCAATCTGGCCGCAACCTCCAGCGCCGACAAACGGACGCAGGTCCAGCCGTCCGACAGCCGGGAGCAACCCATGCCGGAACTCGTGGTACATCTGGGTACGAAAGCCCGCCGGGGCAATGGCCTCTCCTGCTGCGGCCAGCCAGCCGCAGAGCAGTAGTGCCTCGTCGCAGGAGCGCGCCTGCGGTAAGTCGCGACGGAACTTGGTGACGAGCGTCTTGGCGACGTCGCCGACGCGGGCATAGCCCGTGGCGGTGGCATGGTAAGCGCTCGGGTCCGAGAAGAGACTTTCGAACCTGCAGACCTTGGACCCAAGCCCGAGGTCACCGATGAGCCCGAGCACCATCCGATGGCTTCGGGGGATCCGCATGGCGCCGAGTTCGGCGGTGGCACCGTCCGCGAACTGGTGGGTGTAGACCCGGCCGCCAAGACGATGGCTTCCCTCAAGGATCTCGACCCGATACCCCAGGCGCTCCAGCTCGTAGGCAGCTGTCAAGCCCGCCATTCCGGCGCCCACAATGGTGATCCGCGGAGAAGAAACAACGACGGCTCCGCGTCGCTCCGAAGGACGGAACACGGTCCCGGCAAGGCTCATCGCACACCACAATTCCCCCCCGTGCCTGTACAGCCGATGAAGCATGTTCGAAGCTGAAGCTTCACGTGAGCCAAACCGCACACGTGCGAAACAGCCCTCGAAGACTCAGTAAGACCCGGGCGACTCACACGTCGTCTGCCGAGCGCCGGGCGGTCTGGGCGGCGGCAGTGTCGACTGCACCTTCCATCAAAAGTGACGGATCTGACGCGGTGCTGAACTCTCACTGAATCGACCTTGAGGGAGCGCGAGGGTGACAATGCGCATAGATCGCCCAGTTCCGGCTTGCAGGCGCACCGCGCCTCGCCCGGTAGCCGTCGCCGACCGGGTCAGGGCGAGCGGGTGCAGTGGCTGGCGATTCGCCCTTAGCCGGCAAACGCCTGCCCCGGGGCCAGGGGTGCCTATCGCGGCCCAGCATCCGCAGCAGGGGGCGTAGGCGCGGAACCGATGGGTGATCAGCGACCCGGCCACTCGCAGTCCGCGACCATGCAGACGCACCTGAAACCGCATGCCGCTGTTCGAGCTCTCCAGCCCGACCGTCTATCGCGGCCCCGACAAGGACCGCTCAGCCGGCACAACCCCGCCTCCGTAGCAGCCCTGATCGGGATCCTCCAACGTGGCGGCTTGGTGGCAACGTTGCTTAACACCAGCCCGATCCGGGAGGCGGACACACTGTTGCTGATAGCAACGTTGTAATCCGCGGTTCGAGGCGGTCTCTCGGCGAGCCGACCTGTCCAAGGGGGGATGGGGTGTTGACAATGCTCATCCGAGCGTCGAGCGGCCGCCCCCTCGCGATGCACTCCGACGGCAGGTGCCAGCGGTGCATGAAAGGGGGACGGGTGGAGGAACCGAGATGGGCCACGACGCCGGGCGAGCTGGCTCGGCTCAGATTGCTGAACCTGTTGGGTGAGCTCGAGGTACTCGACTGCACCGATGAACGGGCGCGCCGGGCCAGCGGCCATGATCTGGTGATGGCCTGGCGTTATCTGGACCTGCGGGGAGTGGTCGTGTTCGACCCGGTCAGCAGCGGCGGGGAAACGAGCGGGGCAGCAGCGGGAATGGTGATGCTGTCGCGGCGTGGCGCGTTGGCCTACCGGGCCCGTATGCGGCGGGTGGCGGATCGGGCCGCGACACGCTGGACGGTGCGGGGCGCGTTGCTGGACTGGCTGACCGCCGCCAGTACCGCAGGGTTCCGGTGCCTGGCGGAGTTTCAGCGCGATCCGGCCGGGCGGGACGAGGTGGCGGCTGCTGCGGGGTTTCTCGCCAACCGCTCCTTGGTGGAACTGATCGACACCACCGGGAAACAGCTGGCGAAGGTGAAAGCCACCGTGGACGGCCACAACCTCGCCGATCAGAGCCGGCGCACCGGCCACTGCCTCACCGCCTGGACGTACCAGCCGGATCAGCCGCCCCCGGCAACCCGCACGAGACACCGTCAGCGGACCACCGCAGACAAGACCACGACCTGGCGCGATCATCGATCAGCCCAGACGAGACCAGCGGGCTGGATCTCTTCCTCGGCCAGCTGCGGCGCGTGACCTTGATCGATGACATGCCACAAGAGCGCCGCCGTGAAGTCCTCAGCCTCGTGGATCTGCTGATCGCCGCGACCCAGCACGGTGACCGCGAGGGTTTGCAGCGTAGCTGGGCCCACGCCCGGCTTCTCCTCGCAGCGGCCGGCCCAGCGTTAACGCAGTTCATGACCACCACGAGCCCACCAGCAGCGCTTGACGCACCCACGCCGCGAACCGAACGACCGTCACCGCCATCAGCTGCACCCGAGGACAGCGACACGTAGCTGCCCAAGGCATCAATTGGAGTCAGCACGCACGGTGATTCTGAACCGTCGCATAGCGCCGCCGCACGACAGCCCGATCAGCCCAGTCCGACCGGCTATTCCACTTCAGCGGCCGACTGGCTGCAATTCCTTCACTTCTGGACACGTCCGTACGCCCCGGTCGCGCAGCCCAGCCATGCCCATTGTCGATTCCGGCTGAATACTGACCCCCTGGTTCCGGTCGAATTCTGACCCACCCATGACGATCATGAGGTGTTGAACGTGGAGGACTGGGCGGAGATCCGTCGGTTGCATCGGGCTGAGGGGATGGCGATTCGGGCCATCGCCCGCAGGCTGGGGATCTCGAAGAACACGGTGAAGAAGGCGCTCGGGTCGCATGAGCCGCCGAAGTACGAGCGGGCGGCTAGTGCCGCGCGTCGTTAGTTGATTTACGGTTGGTGTTTGGGACGATGAGGCATGGCGAATCGTCCTGCTGCTGCGTTGGTGTTGCGTGAGGGTGACGAGGAGGGGTTGGTTGCGTTGACGCGGGCGTCGAGTGTGCGGGCCGGCCGGGCACAGCGGGCCCGGATCGTGTTGCTGGCCTCGCAAGGGGTGTCGAACTCCAGGATCGCGGAGCTGGTCGGGGTGTCGCGGCCGACGGTGATCGGCTGGCGGGATCGCTATGGCGAGCGGGGGCTGGCTGGGCTGGACGACGAGCCGCGTGCGGGCCGGCCGCGCTCGGTCGATCATCGGGGCATCGTCGCGGCGACGTTGACGCCGCCGCCGAAGAAGTACGGCGTCACGCACTGGTCGTCGCGGCTGCTGGGGCGGCATCTGCGCATCGGGGACGCCACGGTGGCCCGGGCGTGGCGCGAGTTCGGGGTGCAGCCGTGGCGGTCGGAGTCGTTCCGGTTCTCCACCGACCCCGAACTGGTGGCCAAGGTCACCGACGTGGTCGGGCTGTACTTGGCGCCGCCTGACAACGCGGTCGTGTTGTGTGTGGACGAGAAGTCGCAGATCCAGGCACTGGACCGCACGGCCCCGATCCTGCCCTTGCAGCCCGGGCTGGCCGAACGCCGCTCCCACGACTACGTCCGGCACGGCACCACGACCCTGTTCGCCGCGCTCGAGATCGCCACCGGCCAGGTCACCGCGGCCTGCAAACCCAGGCACCGGCACCAGGAATTCCTCGCGTTCCTCAAGCAGGTCGCCCGCGCCCACCCCGACCGCGAACTGCACCTGGTCATGGACAACTACGCCGCCCACAAACACCCCCAGATCAAGGCCTGGCTGGCCGACAACCCCCGCGTCAGCGTGCACTTCACACCCACCCACGCGTCCTGGATGAACCTGGTCGAGGTCTGGTTCTCCATCATCGAACGCCAAGCCATCCACCGCGGCACCTTCCGATCCGTCAACGATCTCAACACCAAGATCCGGGCCTTCATCACCGGCTGGAACGACCGATCACACCCCTTCACCTGGACCAAGACCGCAGACCAGATCCTCAACAAAGCCAACCGTCAGAAGACCTCCGACGCGCGGCACTAGGGGTCGAGCGGGTCCGTGGAGGGACTGACGGAAGCGGCCCGTTATCCGGCGGGATCTCCGTGCTCACCGCGACGGAGGAACTGACGTCGATAGCCGGGGCATCGGAACCGGAACCGGGCGCGTGGTGAACGCTGTGTCAGGCGGCTCGTCTGTTCTCGGCGACCGGTCGACCACCACTGTCGCACCTGCGCTCGTGAAGACCTCCCGCCACAGGTTGACCACGGCGTCAGATTGACCTGGGGAGAGTGGCGGCTGAGGGCTGCTGGTATATCCGAAGCTGATCAGGTCCACCTGGATGTCTTCGAGGTGTAGGGCAGTCAGGTCAGCGCGCACCGACAGCGCTAGCTGCTGGGCATTGGCAGTAAGCATGCCCGGACGAGTCATATCGATCACGCCTGTGTCGGGCAGGCCGGAATCGATGATGACGATGGTGCCGCTCCCGCCGACAAAGTCGGCGGCCAGCTTGACGCCTGCGAAGAGATCCGAGCCATCGCTGTCAGCATCAGCCTCGCGGATCCCCTGCACGATCTCCTGGGCTGCGGCGGCTTTGCGCTGCCGCCTTCCGTCGTTGCTCTTGATGTCGGCGAGGGAAACATGCAGGTGCTTCACTATCTTCGGGGACCCATCCACCGCCACGACCGCGATGTCGGCCTCGTTCGCGATTGCGGAGGACAGCAGACAGCTGAGTTCCTCTGGCAAGTTTGTTGGCGCAGGTTGGTTCTGATGCACCCCCACGACTAACGCGAGGGATCGCGGTGGATTTGATGGACAGAGCTGTGGGCTCGGCGCGGACGTTTTCGACGAACTGCTCGCGGGCGCCGTCGGAGCCGATGAACGCGTCGGGGACGCATTGGTCGACCCGGTGGACGATGACGAGTTGCCAGCAATCGCCACGGCCCAAGCAGCTATCGCGAGGCACACGACGATGGCCCACACGCGGAGCGGCCACCTCCTCCATATGGTTACTGCTCCAAGCAGCACAGCGCCAACAACGAGCACCGAGCCGATGATCTGTGCCCACAGCGCATCGGTGGACTGGATCACGACGTACGGAAAACCGATAATCGCAGCCAAGGTGGCTACCCCGGCGAGCGATTCAGTGACCGGAAGGTGACCAGCGTTCGGTCCAGCGAGGAGCGAGCTCTTTTCGGTCGACCGTTGCGACGCCGGTCGGATGGAGCCGGGCCGCAGAGCGACGGCCCCCTCTGATGGCGGCGCCGGTGCAGATGCTGAAGACGGCACCTGGATTTCCAGCCGGCCGTGCGTGTTCAGAGAAACACCGGCCCGTTCAAACGATTCACGTAGATACTTCACTCGCTGGGGCGGTATTTCGGCCTCTCCGTTGAAGGCGCCGGCGTCGCGGAGCGTCTGCAGGAGATCGTCCACCAGCTTGGCCGCCTGCTGTGGAGACGCTCCTCGTAGGGCATCTGCTAGTCGAGCATGTTTAGCCCCTTTGAACTCTGCAGGATCCAGGCCCGCCGACAGGAGCATCAGGTCGATCTCCTGGTGGCTCAGCCCCAGTCCGCCGGCCCACATCTGCGACAGCGCAAGAGCGACGTGGCCCCCAATATCATCCGGAAGCTTGGCTGGCGGCATAGACAGAGCATGCCGCATCTACGGCCAAAGCCCTGTTCCCATGCTGGACCTGAAATGTGGATCCGAGCCGGTTAGGCTTCCGTGAGCAGTGGCTCTAACAAGTCGGGGCCGTTGTTCCTCACATTGTTGACGGCCTTCGAGACAGCGTACATGTCGAGGCTGCCGTCGACCGGCGGCGCCATGAGACCACGCAGCTGGTCGACGTCGTGGTTGCGGGGATCGAGCCACTCGTCCCAGTGATCCGGTGATCGCCATGGGCGTGCGGTCGTGGATCCGACCGACGCTGTCGGTCGCGGTGGCTGTGATGATCGTGTACGTCGGCACAACTCTGGCCGGGTCGTCGTCGGGCAGCGACTTGTCGTACCAGACCTCGTACAGCCCGGCCAGCGCCAGCGTCGATCCGTCGGCCGGCCGGAGCGCGAACGGCTGCTTCAGCTTCTTGCCGGACTTGCCGACCTGATCGGTTTCCAGCCACTCGTAGAACGCGTCGACCGGGATCAGCGCCCTCTGGGACTTGAACGCCCGCCGGTACGCCGGTTTCTCGTGAACGGTCTCCGCGCGGGCGTTGATCATCTTCGCGCCGACCTTGATGTCCTTGGCCCAGAACGGCAGCAGTCCCCAGCGGAATGCGCGGAGCTCGCGCACCGGTTCCGCGTCCTCGTCGGCGTCCTGTGGAACGCGTGCGATCACCACCGGGTTGTCCTTCGTCGGGGTCACGTTGAAGTCCTGACCGCGCAGCTCGCCGGCGTTGCTCTCGTCGACGACGAACCGCTCAAGGAGCTCGGCGCGGCTGGCCACAGATGCGTATCGCCCACACATGCCTGCCAGCCTGCCACGCGCGACCGATGACGACCCTGATGCCGGGCAGAATCACTGCCGCCCACCTGGTCGACGAGCGGCTGCTCGACGTCGACCAGGACATCGAGATCGAGGTCCGGCGGCGGGTTCCAGCGCTGTACGCCCGCGAGCCGGTGATAACGGCGGAATCGCGATCTGGATCCGGCCAGGCGTGTCGGCGCCGGTTGAGCGTGGCTGCGGGGCGCCGACGGACCGGGTCCCGGTGAGAAGGGCGGTTATCGGCGGCTGGTGTCGCGAAGCAGCTGCGCGACTAGAAGGGCGGTTCTTCCGTCGAGCCGCCCGCAGCTGTCGCCGACGTCGAACCCGAGCACCTCGCGGCGTCCGTCGACGGCGACGCCGGTGGCTACCACGACGGCTTGGGAGACGACCCGGTGGTCGACTCTGGCCTTGCAGTGGGTCGCGTCGAGGAAGACGTAGCGGAACGGCTGGTCGGCCAGTGACCGGTCCCGGAACGCGGCGACCTCGACGTCGAGCTCGGCGCAGATCCGGCTGACCTCGGACTTGGAGATCCCCGAGTCGGCGCCGAGGGCCTTGACCAGGTCGTCGACCTTGCGGGTGGAGGTGCCGTGCAGGTAGGCCTCCATGATCACCGCGAACAGCGACTGATCCACCCGCCGGCGGCGTTCCAGAAGCGACGGGAAGAACGACCCGGTGCGCAGTTTCGGGATCCGCAACTCCAGATCCCCGGCGGTCGTGGTGAGCGTCTTCGCGCGGTGCCCGTTGCGTTGCGCGACCCGGTCAGTGGTGCGTTCGTGCGGGCCGGCGCCGATCACCGCGGTCAGCTCGGCCTCGATCAACGCCTGGTAGATCGTCTGTGCGGCTTGGCGGATTCGTTCCTCGACATCACCACCCTTCAGAGCCTCGAGTACCTCGAGCAGGGCAGACTGGTCCAGAGCCATCGTGTGAATTGTCCTTTCGCGAGAACCATTGGCGTGGTCTCGCTGACCTTCACACGGTGGCCTCCTCACACGTGGTCACCCACGCCGAGCAGGCCCCCGACATACACCACCTCAAGGGACGCAACCTCTGACGCCGCTGGCATGCCCGGGGACGTCCTCACTGTTGTAGAGCGACCGGCGCGGCACAACATTTGACATCTATAAGGATTTCGTTAATCATTATCTATATGGTTAACGATGTCGATGTTGCGTTGGCGGCTCTGGCCGACCCCACCCGGCGTCGCATTGTGGAGTTGCTGCACGAGCGGCCGCGGCGGGCGGGTGAACTGGTGGGGGCTTTCGACATGAGCGGACCTGCCATCAGCCGGCATCTGCGCATCCTTCGCCAAGGCGGACTGGTGGATGAGCATGGCTTGGACGAGGACGCCCGGGTGCGGATTTACCGGCTGCGACCGGAGCCGTTTTTCGCCCTGCAGGCCTGGCTGGACCAGGTGCAGGCCTTTTGGACCGATCAGCTCGGCGCCTTCAAGGAGCACGCCGAACGTATGAGCAAAGGATTGAGTGAATGAGTACAACTGGAATCGCTAGCGCCGCAGTCGACGTGGCGCTGGATCCTGATACCGCCTTCACGGTGTTTACCGCCGACATCGGGGCGTGGTGGAAGCGTGGCACTTACTACTGGAACGACAGTGAACGCGGCCAGGAGTTGCGGTTCGAGCCGGAGGTCGGCGGTCGGCTGATCGAGGTCCACGATCTTGAGAGCGGTGAAGGTTTCGAGATCGGTCGGGTACTGGTCTGGGAGCGCGGTCGTCGGCTGGTGTTCACGTGGCGCCAGGGCGATTGGGGTGCCGCCGAGACCACTGATGTCGAGGTTCGTTTCGAGCCTGTTGGGTCCGGCACCCGCGTGACCGTCGAGCATGGCGGCTGGGATCGTGTCGGCTCGGCAACCCCGGACCTGGCCGAAGGTTACGGCCAGGGCTGGGCCGAACTTCTCAGCTTCTATGTCGAGCATCTGGGGGCGCGCTGATGTTTGTTCACCTTGCCGTTCACCACCCCAAGCCCGAACACACCGACGACCTGCTCGCCTCGATGCATCGCGTCGACGCCGCCGCCCAGGACGCTGCAGGCCTCCTGCAGATCGGCGCCTGGAAAGACCAGCACAGCGACCGTCTAGTCGGCCTCGCCCTCTGGGAGAGTCAGGAAGCGTTCGAGACCTCCGCCGAACGTATTTTCCAGGCTGTCGCCGACGACCCGTTCGAGCAGTGGTGCCAGCAGCCGCCTGACATTTTCCACCTCACCCAGGCATAGCTGCGGTGGTCGAGCCCACCCCTGACCGTGTGGGCGGGCGACGGCCCGGAGCCGAGGTGCTCCGGGCCGGCGCGCGGTGGGGGTCAGGTGTTTCTGTTGTACCAGCGGTACATGGGGCGGGGTTCTTCCGGGAGGCTGTCGCCGGGCGCCGAGTCCGCCCGGGTCAGTACCTCTACCCGGGCCCGGATCTCGTCTTCGGACAGCCGCTCTCCGCTGTCCCAGCTCTCAGCACTCGCGATGTACCCGCTCGTACCGCTGTTCGCGGTCCGGGTGCTCGGACACCAGGGCTCGGTAGGCATCGGCCCACAGATTCCGGTACGCCGCGCGCTCGATGACGTCGCTCATCGGCCGGCGCTCCGATCGAGCGCGCTCTTGGCCTGGTCGATCAGGGCCTTGGCCTGGCTGATCAATTGGGCCGCCTCGTGGCGCTGGGCGTGGTCGACGGGCGCGTGTCCGTCGCGCCAGTCGGAGTTCATCCAGTCGCGGGCGTCGCTGAGTCCGTTCCTCGCTTGGTTGAGCGAGTCGCGGGCGTTGTTGGCGATGTCGGTCCAGGTTGGCTGAGCCATTGTCGTCACTCGCCCTTCGGGCTGTTGTAGCCCTGCTGGTTGATCGCGGCCTGTGCCTGCTCGAACGCCTGTCCCAGTTCGCGGGTCAGATGAGCGGCGTGCTGCAGGTGGGCCTGCGCCTGGTCGACGCTCTCGGCCGGGTTGCGGTTGTTGTCGTACACGTCGTACTCGTCCAGCGACCGGCGCAGACCGCTACCCATCTGCTCGGCCAGCTGGGCAAGCCCCCAGCTCGCCGCCTTGAGATTGCCGGTCAGCGCGTACACCAGGGGCGCCGGCGTCGTCCGGAACGTGCCGTGATTCAGCGCCCGCACGCACTCGTAGACATCGTCCGCCAGCTTCACCAGTTCTTCGTCACTGCTCATCGGTGGTCCTCTCGCAATGTTGTCGAGAGGCCGGGGCCGTTACTGGCGGTCCCGGCGGCCGCCTCCTGCATCTTTCACGGTGCCGTGCCGGACCGACAGTCCGGACGACAGATCAGGGTTCGAGGCCTCGACGGACCTCGTCCAGGACGTCGGCGTGGCATGGCAGCTCGAGCGGGCACCAGCACGCAAGGCGCTTGCCGGGCAGCTCGACCCGGGCGGCCCGGACCAGCTCGGGATGCGCGCGCAAGTGGCCGCGGTAGGCCGCGACGGCGGCCGCGTTCGCTTCCGGCGACCGCCGCGCGGGCTTGTGCGGGTTGTGCCATTTCGTCGGCCACGCGATCGAGACCGCGTCGGCGGTGAGCCGGGCGCCGGCCGTCCGGGACAGCTTCACCCGGTGGGCCGGTGCCGTGGCGGGCATCAGATGTCCTGGTCGACCGGCCGCAGCCAGGTCGGCAGCTCGGGGAACGGTTTGCCTAGGGCAACGAGCCGGAACGCTTCCATCTCGCGCACGTGGGCGGAGTGGATCAGGGGCGCGATCGCGGCCCGTACGGCGGCCTTGCAGGCGCCGTAGCTGAGGTCGTAGACCGGGTGTCCATCAGCTGGTGCCGGGTCGTCCGGAGCGATACCGGACTGGGCGCACAGCATCCGGGCCGTGGCCCGTGCAAGCGGCCGGACGGTCGTGTACATGGGCTCGTTCAGCAGCGCCTTCAAGTCCCACAGGTCGCCGCGATCCGGACCGAGCACCTTCACGGTCCGGTCCCCGTCACGCTCCCGGGACAGTGGCTCGATGGCGTTCCGCATCGATTCCCGCCGCCACACGAACGCGGCAGTGTCCAGCGCGATCAGGCCGAACTCGGCCAACGTCTCGACCGCGGGCTCGGCGTCGTCGTACCGCGCGGCGCTCTGCTCGGCGTACTCCTCCACGACGTCGTCCAGCTGGTTGCGCCACTGATACGAGTGCGCACCGGTCGGCCAGCCGTGCAGGAAGCTGTCCGCGTCCTTGATGACCGGGCGGTCGCGCAGCATCCACGCGGCTTTGAGGAACCCGGTCTCGGCGTACCAGGCCGCCGGCTCGACCCGGCCGAGCCAGTCGGCCAGCCGGAAGAACACATCCCGCTTCGGCCGGTTGCACGCCGCCGGGATCGCCAGGTTCAGTACCGCGGGCCGCAGGTCGGGGTCGACGGAGTCGTACAGGTCGCGTCCCCACGCGTCCAGCACCGGCGAGTAGTAGGTGGCGCCGTCGTAGACGTCGCCGGGCAGGTTCAGCGCCTCGGCGTACGCCTGGCTGAACGGGTGGAGCCGGTCGCCGTGGTCCTGGTCCTCGTCGTCGGTCAGGACCATGACCCGGCCGGTGATGGTCCGGTGAAACGGCACCGGGAGCTTGCCGTTCTTCGCCCAGTTGTACGCGGTACGGCGCGGGATGCCGTTCTGCTCGGCCCACTGTGACAGCGGAATCGGAGGAGTCATACCCGCGGTATGGCACAAATGGCACAGTGCCAAACATGAAACGCCGTGCCATTTTTGCCGACAGCGCCAATGCGCCCGTGTAAACAGGCCTGTCTAGCCGCTTGGCGCGCTTAAGTGTCTAGCGACTTGCCGTTTGTGTTGTCTAGCCCCTAGACTTAGACTATGAAGGCACGCGAGGTTGTCCGAGCGATCGAGCGGGCGGGCGGCAAGAAGACCCGTCAGACCGGCTCGCACGCGCGGTATGCGGTTCCGTACACAAAACCGGACGGGACGCCGAGTACGGCGTACGGAACGGTTCCTGTGCACGGCGGCGACATACCGCAGGGAACCCTCGATTCCATCGAAAGACAGCTCGAACCAGCGCTCGGAAAGGAGTGGCTCCAAGGATGACGACCTACCACGTTCACGTCACCCGTGAAGGTGACCAATGGCTGGCCGATGTCCCGGAGTTGGACGGCGCCAGCACCTACGCATCCAACCTCACCGCTCTTGACCGGTACGTCCGGGAGGTCGTCGTCCTGGCCGCGGATCTTCCCGATTCCGCTATGCCGGATCTCCAACTCGACTGGTCGTACAACATCGGCGGAGACCAGCTCGTGGAGGAGGCCAACGCGCTGCGCGCGGAACGGGCCGCCCTGGCGGCCCGGGAGGAAAAGCTCGAGCAGGCGACTCGCGCCCTGGCCTCCAAGCTGACCAGCGTCCGCGGGTTCAGCGTCCGGGACACCGGTCCCCTGCTCGGCATCAGCCACCAGCGGGTCTCCCAGATCACGCCCGCGGAGAAGAGGGCCGGATCGCTGACGCCGGCCGCAGCCCGACAGGCCGCCGCCGACCCGACGCCACGCAAGGCGAAGTAGCTCACCCCGGGCCGAGCTGAGAACCTCCAGGGGCTCCGCCCCCGGACCCCCGACCCTCCATCAGGGAGTGGGGGCGTTCCCATCGACCAGGTGGGGCAGAGCCGACCACACCGGCCGGGCCCTGTCCAGACTCGCTCCGCTCGGCCTGCGGCAACTGGACAGAACCCAACCGGCGCGGTCCCCCATGGGCACCTGACCGATGGGAGGAAGCGCTAGTAGGCCGGCGGCTGGTGGTGGTTCTCCGGCGTCGACGCCAGCATCCGCTCCAGTGCCCGCAGCCGGGCGGAATCGAGCGGCTGCGAGTCCTTCAGGCTCTGCCGTGGGGCGGCCTGCCAGTCTTGGGCCCGTTGGTACTCGCGGCCGGTGAAGACTTCCGCCAGCGCTGGACCGTACCCCAGATCGAGCGCGACCCGGTCGGCGTACTTCTCCGATGCCCGGTTGGCCCACTGCACGACGAACGGCGCGACCAACGGACTCAACATCAAGACGATGTAGGCGCTGAACCCCCAGAACGCCCACACGCCAATGATCCCGATCATCAGGAACCCAACGATGAACTTCAGCAGGAAACCGACGATCGGTTGTTTCCCCCCGGCCCGGATCGCCTTGCCCATCACCCGGGCTGGCAGCGACAGCGAGTAGACGATCAGCGACACCGGCCGAGGGAGCGCGAGGCGGTGCGCCAGCTCGTGCGCGAAGACGGCTTCAAGGTTCCGGGTCGGCAGCACCAGCGCCGCCCAGTTCGTGACCTCGATGGTGGATCCGGCCACCGCGGGCGCGGTCGCCTCCGGGCCTTCGTGGATCCACACCCGCCACCGGTTCGGGTCGACGCCGGCCGCCGCGCACGCCCCGAACCACGCCGGGATGATGTTCCGTTCCTCGAGCTTGTTCGGCGGGCGCAACCGCCACACCTTCCACGCCAGCAGGCTCTCCCCACGAGGATGAAGGGACCCGAGCGCGACCCCAACCCACAACACGACCTCGATCGCGTACAGGGTCGAGCTGAACGTGCCGAGAAACTGGACGCTGTACCAGCACCACAGCCACGGCAGTGCCAGCACGAGTTCGGTCAGCCCAGACAGCTCCCACCGTCGACCCCAACCGGCGAGCGGCAGCTTGAACTGCGGCGGGATGATCGAGGCCGGGCGCGGCGGCAGCAGGCTCGGTGCGTGAGCCGGTGGTACGGCGGGCATCGACCCCTGCGGTTTCGCCGGGACCGGCACGGATCCGGGCGACTGCTGGTACGGGTAGGTCGCCTGCGGCCGAGGTTGCCCGGGTTGCTGTGGGCCCGAAGTTCCTTGGCCTGGGCGGTTCTGCGGAAAGTTGTTGCTCTCAGCCCCGTTCACCTGCTGGAGGGTAACCCGCGCGGCCGCGTGTCGAACAGACGTTTTGCACCTTGTTGCACCGGCGTTCGCACGAACCTGCAGCCGCGAGGAGTTGACAGCCGGTCAGCCGGAGATGTGCGGGCGGGTCGTGCAGCCGATGAGGCCGCCCGCACGCATCGCCTGGTCGACGGCGTCCAGCCGGACCTCGGTCCCCCACTTGTGAAGGTCGAGCGGGCCGAGGTAGATCGGTTGACCGCAGTCGCGGCACTCGGCGTCATCCCAGCCGGGCGCGTCGGCGCGGAGCTGGTCGACGGTGTCCGCGCCGAGGACGTCGACCACCTCGCCGGCGACCTGCAGCACGCTCACCCCTCCCCCTTCGTCTCGTCCAGGATCGCGTAGACGCGGGCGCGGTTAACCCCTGCGGCCTTGACGATTTCGGTTCGCGGTACGCCGTTCGCGGCCGCCTGGCGGATCGCGGCCTTCCAGGCCTCGGTCTTCTGGTCGACCAGGGCGAGCGCGGCGTCACGCTCAACGCGCGTGCTGCGGACCTCGTCCAGCGCATCCGGGCTGTTGACCACGGGTTCCTCCTCGAGCTAAGTCCCGCCCGGGGAGCGGGGGCAGGTCGATTCTGTCGTGCCTGCTGAGGACTCGAACCTCGGTGTCGGCCGGTCAGGCTACAAAGTCTGGGGCGTCACGCCCTCCAGCGCTGTCTCCAGCCCTCCCCCAGTCGCTCCACTCCTCTACGACGGGCTTCAGCTGCCGGGCGTCGGTCCGGGCGGCCATTCCCCGTAGTGCTGCTGCAGCCACTTGGTACGGAGCTTCTTGCAGCGGCCGCCGTTGCCCGAGTAACCACCCTCGGCGTACCTCCCGGGCCACGCGTAGTGGTACGGGTGCCCCGTCGCACTGAGCTCGGCCCGGAAACCGTGGCGGACGTGGAGCTCCTCGGCGGTGGACTCGACGTCGCCGCAGGCCGGACAGGCCCAGCGGCCGCTCTCATCCTGCAACCACGTGCGCCAGTCGTCTTGCTGACGCTCGGCGGCGTCCAGGTAGTCAGCGACCTGCCCGAACAGGTCCAGCTGGACACCAGACATCAGCGCCACCCCTCGATCGGGGCCAGCTCGGCGGTGACCTCCAGGCGGTGGGCCTCGATCTGCTGCTCCAGCTTGTCCTCGGTCGCGGCCGTGATCCCGTCCAGAGTCCGGCACGTGCAGTCTCCGCTCATGCCGCCGGCGGGGAGCGGGTGGACGTTGTGCAGCTTGTGCATGCACTCGCGCAGGTGGCCCAGCGTCCGGCACCGGCCGCCGTACGGCGCGCGACCGGGGACCGAGGGGTCAAAGCCGTGGTTAATGCTCAGCAGGTACTCGTTCGGCTCGACCTTCCCGCACGCCGGGTCCGGGCAGCGCCAGCCGGAGCAAGACTCCCCCTTCTTCATCCCGGACCCGGTGTCCCACGGGGCGACCCAGTCGGCCCGCTCGAACCTGGCCTGCCATGCAGCCCGCTCCGCCAGCTTCCGTACGACGGCCGCCTCCTCCGCCTCGACCTCTCCGAACAGATCCAGCTGCAGGCCGCTCACTTGCCGCCCTCCCGCCAGTTGCCGGGGATCGCCTTCCAGGCGGCGATTCGCTCCTCATCGGCCTCGAACAGCCGCAGCACGTACGCTTCGGTAGGGTCGGACAGGTCCTTCTGGGCCTCCGGCGGCAGGTTCAGAAACGCTTCCACCGCTGCCCCCTCCTCGGTGGTGGTGTACCAGCACAACCGGGCGTAGGTCTTGCGGTGGACCGCCTCGGCCAGTACGCCGTCCGAGGACAGGTTCACCAGGCGGGTCCGCCAGGTGCGGCTCGGGTGCCAGGCCGACGCCGCCTTTGCCTCCTTCAGGGCAGCGGCCTCTGCTGCGACTTTGGCCTCGACCGCTTCCACCTGTCCGAACAGGTCCAGCTGTGTGTCCATCGGTTCCTCCGGCTCCGTAACTCCGTAACTGCGGACTCTCTCTAGTGTCTACTAGTATAGACACTTAAGGGGCGAAGTGTCTATAGCTATAGACACAAAAACCCCAGCAAAATAGGGTGTCTATAGCTATAAACATCGCAAGGAGAAGTGTCTATAGTTATAGACATGAAGATCGGAGATCGAGTCAACGCCCTGTACCTCGCCAAGCGCCAGGGCACCTCACTGGCAATGGGCCGACAGGTCCTCACCGTCACGCCGCGCGAGGACGGCCAGGTGCGCATCACCGTCGACCTGCCGAGCGACGCGGCCCTGGAGCACGGGACCTACATCGTCGGCGCCAGCGGGGAGAGCGACTACATCAGCAAGGCCCGCGGCTTCGTCGTCAGCTGCGGCGGCTGCGGCGCCGAGATCTGGGTGACCGATGACGACTGGGCCGACCGGACGCTCAAGTTCCGCGCCTGCCTGGACTGCCCGGACGGCGTCGACCTAGACCACTCCCGGCGGCACGCCGACGTCGGCTGACCCCCTTCTGAACCGGCGGCCGGGCCTGCGACTTGAGACCCCGGGTCCGGCCGCCCCTCCCCCACCACTCACGGATCTGGAGACCAGCTATGCCGAAGATCTACGCGACGGCGACCCCGGCCGGGTGTCAGCCCTGGTGCAGCCCGAAGCATCACCAAGTGTGCAACGGGCCCGTGTGCAGCCCGCACCTTCACCGCGACGTCACGCCGGACCCGCAGCCGTACCGGGATGACATGTTCGTCAGCGTCTGCTCGTGCGGGGCTGAGTTCCTCGGAGATGACCCGGACGACGCGGACTACCTCCTGGACTGCCACATGCGGGGAGACCACCCCTGCGGCTGCCCGAATGACGTCATCACCAGCGCTCCGCGACGGCGGCGAGCAGTGCAGCCGCTGCGGGTCGACCTGGGACCGCGACGACCGGATCATCAACCGGCGCGGCGAGGATCCGCCGCGCGTCGGGCGGCGTGAGCACGCCTGACCCCACCAGCTCGGGGAGGGACTGTGGTGTAGGAAGCCGCACCCACGGGAGGTGACAGCCGCCGGACTCCCGGTTCAAGGGCCGAGCGAGGCGGCCGCGCGGCGGAGCGCGGCGGGCCTCGGGATCGGCTCGGGATCGAGCCAGAGAACGACGGTCTTACCGTCGTGGCCGTGGACCGCGAGAACCGCGGCGAGGTTGGGCCCAGACCGCCGTACAGGGGTCCACGGGATCGAGGCCGCCGACAGCCCCCGAGGAAGCCGTACGGCTGGCGCTGGTGCAACTGATGCGAACCCTCACATGGTTTATGCGCGGCGACGATGTCGCCGCGCTGCAGCAGCGACTCACCGACCTCGGGTACTTCAGCGGAGCGGTGGACGGAGTTTTCGGATACAAGACCGAGAGCGCTGTTCGAAGGTTCCAGCGGGCGAAAGGGCTCGTGGTCGACGGCGTCGCCGGCCCAGCGACGCAACAGGCACTCGCGACGCCGATACCCGAGCCGACGCCGAGCCCTCCCGCAGCGGGCGCGGCCAAGCGAGCCGTGTCGCTGCATCTAGGTCTGAACAGCGTGAGTCCGGCCGGCTACGGCGGCTGGTCTGGGCAGCTCCAGGGATGCGAGGCGGACGCGGACACGATGACCGCCATCGCCGAGGCCGAAGGCTTTGCGACCAATCAGCTGAAGTCGGCGACCGCGACAGCCGACAATGTCCTGACAGCCATCAGCCAGATCGCAGCCAGTCTCACCGCCGGGGACATGTTCCTGCTCACCTACGCCGGACACGGCTCACAAATGCCCAACGGTGACAGTGACCCCGAGACCGACTCGCAGGACGAGACCTGGTGTCTGTACGACCGGCAGCTACTCGATGACGAGATCTACGCGGCACTCGCCGCGTTCGCCGCGGGAGTCAACATCGTGCTGTTGTCCGACAGTTGTCACAGCGGCACGATCTATCGGATGGTGCCAGCCCAAACCTCGCCGCGCGAACTGGACACGGAGCGCAGCTATGCGCAGCTGAAGGAGTGCTACTACCTCGATCTGGCTTCCACGCGGCCGGGACCCGCCGACCCACCCTTCGCCGAGTTCCCTGTTCCCAGCCAGTTCGACGGCGCGGGCGCGGCCGCTCAGTTGGCGGTTGTCGGTACCGGAGGTAGCGGCATCACAACTCAGCTTCGCAGCGCGCCAGCGATCACCCTCAACCTGGGGAATGACGGCAACAGATCCGGTGACGGGAATGGGGCCGGTGGCCCCCAGACACGAGACATGCCGTTCGACACGATGACTCGGCTGTGGCCTGTACAGGCCCAGCAGTACAGCCAGATCCGACAAGCCGTGGCAAACCGATCCGAGGTCCAGGCAAACGGGCTGTCGATCTCCGGCTGCATGGACAACCAGCTGTCGCAGGAGACCAACGGACATGGCGTGTTCACCACGACCCTGAACCGGGTCTGGGCGAACAGAGGCTTCACCGCCTCCTACACCGCGTTCCACAAGGCAATCGTCGCCGAAATGGGACCAACCCAGACCCCCAACCTCGGGCTCTTTGGCGCGGCTCCAGACCAACTTGCCGCCGCGACACCGTTCAATCGCTGATTCAGCGGTTCCCGTCCCGGTATGCCTCGATAAGCTTGGAAATGCATGACCTGTCCTCCCCACCGCAACCACATACCCCGTCCACCAAGGTCGCCAGCGGCTTCCGTCGCGACCTTCTCAGGATGAGAATGGCGAGCAAGACGTCGTCGTGGGGGGAACCATGGACGCCGAGTCTGAGCGGACAGATGCAGATCGAACCAAGTCGCTCGGTCGCAGCTTCTCGCGCGGCCTGGGCAGCTTCATACGCGGGCTGAGCAACTTCGCGGCTGGCTTCCGACGCGGCACCTGGGATCGGCAGGCGGAGGAGTTGATCGACGCCGAGATCGGGGAGGTCAGCGAGCTCCGCTCCCTCGCGCAACTGGACAAGCAGCGGATCGACTCGCTGCTGAAGACCAAACGACAGCTTCTCCGCGACCAGGTCGCGGTAGAGCTGATCGCGAACCGGGTCACGGTGATCCTTTGCATCTCCGCCGTCGTCCTGCCTGCCGTGATCGTCGGACGTACGGCAGATTTCGACAACCCCGTCTGGCTCTACTTCGCCACTCTGAGCGGGCTCGCGCTCGTCGCGGGCTTGCCCCTCGCGGCTCTCGAGACGTTGACCGGCCGGGAGCGGGCCGGGGGGATCTGGGTGGCGCTGGTGTTCTCGACCTACATGGCGATCGCCATCTGGTACGTGGCGACCCCAGACCGCCGCGCTCCCGAGGACTCAGTCCTCGTCGCCGCCATCACTGCCTGGACCGGTCTGATCATCGTGCTGGTCGGACGGGTGTACCTCAGTGCCTGGAACCAAGCGGCGCTCACTAGGGTCTGGAGGGAGCGGCGCGTCGAGGCCGTCGTCGTCGTCGACTTGCTCGCCGTCGTTCAGATCCTCGAGCGCGAGGCCGACAGCGATCCGAGCACCCGCCGGCCCATGGAGTCGACGGGCAAGGCCCGAGCATTGCTGGCTGATGCAGCGCAGGCGGTGAACGACCATCTGCCCAGGCTGATCGACGGCCGCCGTGCGTTCACGGCCGACGCCGAGACAATCGCCCGCGAAGCGGCAGCCGCCCTCCTCGACCTGAGATCCGCAGTCACTCTCCCCGGCGGCCGCGTCCGCGACGACGACTTCGAACGGCTGAAGACAACCGTCGAGAAGTGGTCCGTCGGCAGCCTCCACGACCTACCAAGAACCGAACCATCTCCCGCCGAGTCCAAGGACTCCGAGCGTCGACGCCTCCGCCACATCGCGCGCACGCTCGCGCTGGGCGCTGTACCGCTTGTCCTCCTGGTTATCGTGACGCTCCTTCCATTCGAGCTCTCAGGAGCAGTCACCGAGGCCCTCACCCCGTTCGCCGTCACCTGGCTCCTGCTGTCCGTCGCCGCCGTCTTCGCCCCCGCCGAGGTCAAGCTGGACACCAAAACCCTCTTCAACCGCTGAGGGTTCATCAGGGACCTGCTTGCTGATCACGGGCCGGATCGACGAGAGGTGACCGCGTGATGTGGCTCGACCAGGATCCGAGTTGTCGGTCATGCGAGGCCCCCGCCGGCGGCGAGGACATCGAGCGAGCCTGGTGCTCGACACTGCCGGGTCACTGAGCACGGGTCCATCGACTGCGGCGGCTCGGGTGGTGTCGTTTCACGTGCGCGGCGCATCGGTGCACGATGCTGTGCACAAAGTTCACCGCTCACGAGGAGGCGACCAGTGGCTCAGAGAGTGGAGATCCTGCTCACGGACGATCTCGACGGCAGCGATCTCCCTGCCGGCAAGGGGGAGACCGTGACCTTTGCGCTCGATGGCAGCTCGTACGAGATCGACCTCCGCACCAAGAACGCCGCGGCGCTCCGCAAGGTCCTGGCGGTCTACATCGAAGCGGGGCGGCCGATCAGGAGTAGGCGGGGCAAGAAGACCACCCGCGCGACAATCGGCGCTGACGCGCGCACGGTGAAGGAGTGGGCCCGTGCCAACGGCTACGAGGTCAACGACCGGGGCCGAGTCCCGGCCGACATCAGGAAAGCCTTCGACGCGGCCAACTAGTCCGGCTCCCGCCTGACTCGATAGCCTGTCAGGAGTTAAGGTCACTCTTGCACCTTACATAAGGCAGCCTATCGGCCACTAAGTAGGACGGGTTGAACCAGATGAGAGAACTCGTCTCGCCCTGCCTTTCCGACGTTCCTGCAGGTCAACGCGCACATCGCTGTCAGTGGGTACGGTCCGGCGGGCTCGGTTCGATTGCACATCTGTGCAGGTCAACGCGTGTCGCTCTCATTTAATGAGAGAGTCTCGCGTAGATTTCGGAGCATGGAGGTATTCCCTGGGCGGATTCCCGCGTTCCTGAACGACGCTGTCGTTGGTCTGCTGCGGGCTGAGGATCGGGTGTTCGAGGCGATGCTGGATGGCTGGCGCGCCCAGCAGTTGGCTCGTGGCCTGACGACGGCGCACATCCTCGCCGCGTGTCGTCTGGTGACCCGCTTTCAGGAGCATTCGAACGAGTACCCGTGGACGTGGTCGCCGCACCACTTCGACGAGTACCATGGCGGATCGTCGCAGCGGCGAGCGTCAGCTCGCGTTGTCGACGCTGCGCGCCAACGCCGGGGCGGTCCGGGCATTCTGCTCGTACGTCACCGAATCCCGCTATGGCTGGGTGCCGTTCTGCGAGCAGACGTTCGCGGACGTGCCAGCGCAGGTGGTCTTCGACTGGAACGCTCCACGCCACTCGACCGACGATGCGGTTCCGCCCCGTCGTCGCAGCCTGACCAAGAAGGAGCTCCAGGCGTTCGTCGACGCCGCCGACGACATCGTCGATGAGGAGTTCGCCAGGGGCTCCAAGCGGTGGCTGCCGGCCCTGCGGGACTCGATCGCGTTCAAGATCGCCTACGCCTACGGGTTGCGGCGTCGTGAGCTGGCGATGTTGGAGTACGTCGACTTCGGCCCAAATCCGCACGTCCCGAGCTACGGGCGGTTCGGTGCTGTCCAAGTGCGCTGGGCGAAGGGCACCCGTGGCTCCGGGCCCCGGCGACGGACGGTGCTGACGGTGCCCGAATTCGACTGGGTGGTGCCGCTGCTGGAGTTCTGGCTCTCACCCGACGGACGGGAGCGCTTCCCCACCGCCGATCGATCCGCGCTCCTGTGGCCGTCTGAGCGCGCCGACGGATCGGGTCTGCGGAACTTCGACCGGGCGTTCCAGCGGATCCGGCGCCGTGCCGAACTCCCGGAGGAGCTCACCCTGCATGCGCTGAGGCACTCCTACGTTACGCACCTGATCGAGGCCGGCTACGACCCGCTGTTCGTCCAGCAGCAGGTCGGCCACGGCTACTCCTCCACGACGGCGCTCTACACGTCGGTGTCATCGGACTTCAAGCAGAAGACCGTACAGCGGATGATCGCCCGACGGCTCCGGAGTGGCGACACAAGTGATCGGAGCGGCTCATGAGTGAGCAGCGCCGAATCGGCTACAAGTGGAACCTGCGCCAGCTCATGGCGCAACGCAACCTGTGGAAGACCACCGAGCTGATCCCGCTGCTGAAGTCGCGTGGGATCAATCTCTCAAACGCCCAGGTCCACCGGCTGGTGACGTCCACCCCTGAACGCATCCCCGCCCGGACGTTTGCCGCGTTGTGCGACATCCTCGACTGCACCCCGAACGATCTGTTTGAGCCGTACGTCGAGATGCGGGCGGCAAAGACCGCGGACGCGCCGCGGCGGCCCGAGGACATCGGAGTCAAGCCCGGTGAACCGATCGCGCGCCGGGTGCGTCTGATCTCTCCAGACGAGGATGGCTAGACCACGCAAGCCCAGCGACCCAGACGCGTGGCCGGTTCCTTGCGGGCGTTGTGGCGGGCATTACCAGATCGTCGCGAACTGGCCCGACGCCGGAATCTGTGGCTATTGCTACCAACAGGCGAAGCGCACTCGCGGCACCTGCTCCTGCGGCCATGCCGGAGTGCTCCCCGGCCGAATCGACGGCCGGCTAGCGTGTCGACGATGCGCCGGCGTCAAGCTGAACATCGACTGCACGGTCTGTGGCGCCGAAGACGAACTCTACCGGGGTAACCGCTGCCAGAGATGCGAACTCGCCGCGCTGGTCGACCAGCTGCTCACCAACCCCGAAACCGGCGTGTTGGCAGCAGAATTGGTCCCGGTCGCCGCAGCCTTGAAGTCGATGCGCCGATCCAACAGCGGCCTGACCTGGATCCGGCAATGTCACGTCACCGCCTTCCTGAAGCAACTCGCGGCGACTCCGAAGATCACCCACGAGTCACTCGACGAGCTCCCCAGGTCGCGGACACGCGACTACGTCCGCGGGCTCCTGGTCGAGCACGGCGCGCTCCACGGCCGGGACGAAGTAAAGGCCCGCTACCAGCAGTGGGCCGACGAAGCCCTCGAGCGGGTCACGGACCCGCAGCTGCGGGACGTCATCGAGCGCGCTACATCCGTTGGCACCACCTGCGCCGGATGAACCAGACCGAGCAGGTTCAGCCTGGAACCTTCTTTCGCAGCAAACAAGCCGTCACCGTCGCCACCGACCTCCTCAACTGGCTTATTGCGGGGCATCGACCTTGGTGAGCTGCAACAAGCTCATCTCGACCGGTGGATCGCCGCAGGCCCCAGCACCCGCCTGGTCGCCGACCGATTCCTGCGGTGGGCAGTCAAGAGTCGGCTCGTCGCACCCGACCTCACCCTGCCCAGGCACCGCCGAGGCACCAGCGCAAGGCTCAGCGCCGCCGAACAGGATCAAGCGATACAGCAGGTACTTCACACCGACGAGTTGACACCACGCGATCGTGCCGCCGCGATCCTCGTCCTCGTCTTCGCCCAACAAATCGAGAAGGTTGTCCGCCTGACCTGGGACGACGTGACCGTCACCGACGAACTGGTAACCGTGCGACCCGCGGAGCTCGAGATCGCACTCCCGGACCCCCTCGACGCCCCCTGGCGCCAGCTCGCAGCCCGCCCTGGACACGACCAGACGGCCAGCCATCCCAACAGCAACTGGGTCTTCCGCGGCCACTCCCCTGGCAAGCACATTAACGCCATGAGCCTGCGTGAGCGGCTTCGGAAGGTCTTCGGCATCCGCGCCGCCCGGCTTGGGACCCTGGCGGAGCTCAGCAAGGTCGCCCCAGTCGCGATCATCGCGGAGACCCTGGGCTACCACCCAGCCACGATCGAGCGACACGCCGTCGACTCTGCGGCCACCTACGCCGAGTACATCGCGGCGATGAGCCAGGCAGGAGAACGCCTACCGGCGCCGACTGATGCTGGTTGTCGATCGGACAACGATCGATCTCCAGCCCGGACACGCCGATGAGCGCGGATGGCAGACCTGATCGTCGTCATGCACGACGGCCGGGTCGAAGCCCGCGCCTACCGCTAGCTAGAACCGGCTGCTGACCGGCAATGGGCACCGCTCGTGCGTTGGCAAGCTGCTTCGGAGCCAGCGGCAACATCTGCGGCCGTCGGAACGGCTCATGCTGCACCGCAGTGGGCATGTCAATCTCCGGTCAGTTTGGCCGTGCCCGGTCCGGACTGCGCCGTGTCCAGTCCGAACAAGTTTCGCTAGACGCCAAGCCGGAACGCGTCGCAGCGGCCAACCGGAATCAAGGCCCACCTGAGCATTACCTGCTCATGACTCAGATCCGGCGGCGGGCGACGATTGGTGGCTGTCATTTGGCAGTCACTTGGGGTCGGCATGGTGGCACCCGCCCACTACGTCATGCGTCAGAGCTCACTCATGAAAAGGGACCGTGGTGCACGACTCGTTCACGCGAAGAACGTACACAACTGCCTTAGTGGCGTTGGCCGCGAGTGCCGCGATGCTCGCGACGCTGGGCTCGGCGGCAGCATCGTCCGCACCCGACCATCAGGTGGTAGTTCTGGGGAAGAGTTCTGGTGCTGCTGTTCCGGGAAAGTATTTCGTCAAGCTCAAGAACAACCCATCGGTCAGTGAACACGGGGTGGCTGCGCGGGCCGGCTCTCTCGCGAGCGGACACTCCGGCAAGCTCGCACGCGTCATCGAGGGCGCCGTTCAAGGCTTCTCCGCAACCATGAGCGCCGAGCAAGCTCAGAAGCTGGCGGCTGAACCCGACGTGGGATACGTGCAACAGGAACGGACCTACCAGGCGCAGTCCGTGCAGCCGAATACGCCGTCTTGGGGAGTGGATCGCCTTGACCAGCGGACAGGCATCAACGCAAGTTACAACTCCATCCAGTCGGGCGGCGCGGGTGTCCATGCTTACGTGATCGACTCCGGGATCGCTTACGTGACCGACTCCGGGAGGCGCCGCTACGACGCCGACATCGACGGTCGCGTCGAGACGGGTTTCAACGCGCTCGACGGCAGCAGCAACAGCAACGATTGCAACGGCCACGGCACTTTTGTTGCCGGCACCTTGGGAGGCATTCAGTACGGCGTCGCGAAGAAGGTCTCACTCGTCCCGATCAAGGTCTTCGACTGCACTGGAACGGTTGATAGCGATGACCCGATCATCGCCGGAATCAACTGGGTGATCGCCCACGCGGTGAAACCGGCAGTCATCAACCTGAGTGTCGGATCAATATGCAAGAATGGCGGGCTCCCGGCCCCCTGTCCCGCCGGCGAATCTCAAGGCATCATCGATGCGGAGAAGGCTGCAATTGCCGCCGGTATCTCCGTGGTGACCAGCGCGGGGAACGAGAACACCGACTCCTGTTTCAACCCCGTCGGGTCTGCCGGTGGCACGATCAATGTCGGCGCCACCGCGTTGAATGTCGATGACACTGTCTCCGACAGCCGATGGGCTGTCGATGCTCACACCGGCTCCAACTGGGGTGGCTGCGTGGACATCTTCGCCCCCGGCAGCAACATCGTCTCCATCGGAGGCATCGGGCACTCCGACCCGAATGATCCGGGAAAGGTCGATCCTAACCCTATGACTCAGTCGGGCACGTCGGTGGCCGCGCCGCATGTCGCCGGTGCGGTCGCGCTGCTGCTGGGCACGCCGAAGTTCGCGACCGCGACACCCGCACAGCTCGCCGCCGAACTGGACGCACAGTCAACCCGCGACATCATCGATGGCTTGCCCAGTGATGGGTTGACGCCGAACAAGCTGCTCTTCATCCGTCCCACTTCTCCACGAACGGGGACGACGGTGGCCTTGGTGCGCCAGGCGGGCGGTTCGCTGAGACTTTTCGGGACTAATGCCGACTCGTCGACTAACGGAACCGATCTGGGTGGACACATGTTCACCGCCGCGCAGGTAGATGCTCACAAGAGTCTCTGGGACATATTCTGGACTCAGTCCAAAGATCAAGGATTGTCCTCGGTGGCTGCTGGATCAGACGGGAGCGGGGGTGCCCTGGTGGGATTAACCGGCTTAACTGCTGGGGACGAGGTCTGGCACAGGCAACAGAAGAGCGAAAATTCCCCGACCTGGACCAAGCGGTCGCAGCTGACCGGCTCGCTGGCTTCCGTTGCTGAGGTCTCGAATGCGGACGGGCGGCTGATGTTGATCGGAGCCGATAAACACGGCGGACTCCACTACTATGACCAGCGTATCGCCGATGACGAAACCAGTTGGGATCCGGTGAGAACCATCAGCTTTTCCGGCGATGCGCAAAATGTCACCGCGGTACTCGACGCAGGGGGTCGGATCAATGTCTTCATCGTCGACACACACGGCGTGATCTGGTACATGAAGCAAATCGACGAAAACCTCCACAACTGGACGACGCCTGTACAGCTTGCCGATTCAGATCATCGCTTGATGAACGAAATCTCGGTTGCCCGTGACGGCAATGACAAGCTCGAGCTTTTCGGGACTGCCGGAGATGGCCATGTGTGGGCGCGTGTCGAGAACGTCGCTGGCTCGAATGGTGACTTCGGTCCCTGGGCAGAGCAGTTGCTCCCTTCCAAGGTCCTCTTCCACCTTTCGGCGGCCGCGAATATCGACAATGTCATGATGGTCGTCGGCGTTGACCCCGAGGGTGGCGTTTGGCAATCTGTCCAGATCCCCGGCACAATCCTCTTCTCATCGTGGACAAGGATTCGAGCTCTCGAACTACGCCCTTAGGGGAATGATCGGTGCAGGCCTGTTTACACTCTCAAGTGCGACTTGGCCTCAGAACCCCGCTGCCTGCATCTTGACTGTTTCGATCGCGCCCCGAGAGAGCCTGTGGGTAGAGGTGTCACTGAGACAGCGTCCGTGACTCTGGCTAGCTCGCGTGCGCGCTCGGCTGGGCACACCAGCCGAGCGTGCGTGGGCCGGATGTTCGTATCGCGGAGGTCATCGGGATCGGTGATGTGGCGCGGGCCGCCGACGAAGACACGGCACGCACCGCGATCGGGCCTGGTGATGCGGAGTCGGTGGTCGCCGGGCTTGTCGCGGGGTTGGACACCCAGCTGGGCAAGAAGTTCACCGACGGCGTCAGTTCGAAGAGCGCGGATTCGAGCGGATTCGCTTCCTCTTATCGGAGTTCCAGCCGGCGCTACGTGTGGCCTTAGACAGCGAGCCACCTAACCGGATCAGCGTCCGGGCTCACGGCCAACCCCGTGACCATTGTGCGAGGATTGCTGGCCCAGGTCGAGGAACTTACTGGCACGACCCTGCGGTTCGAGATGCGGACCTGACTCGAATCGACCGCCCACGCCGCCGTCCTGTCGCCTCCCGCTTCCCTACTCGACGCGGTGCAACACGTCGCGGTAGCAGTTTAGGACTTGTCGCGCCAGATGTCATCGGCGAGCGATCCAACGGTGGCATCGACGGCATCATCCGCGCCTCGCTGGGCTTTCAATCTGGATGTTTCTGAACGCACGGAGGCGAGACTCCAGCGTTGAGCAGGCGAACTGTTATTTGCGAGGCCGTACCCCCGCAGTAGCTCGGCGCTTTCGGGGTCGCCGGCCTTCTCGCGGAGCTCGGCCAGGGCGGTGACTGCAAAGAGCTCGCCACGGTCGGCCGCATCGCGGCAGAGCTGTTCGGCGCCGTCGGGGTCGTCGGCCTTCTCCCGGAGCTCGGCCAGGGCGATGAACGCGAGGCTGCCGCGATCGGCCGCATCGCGTCGGAGCTGTTCGGCGCCGTCGAGGTCGTCGGCCTTCTCCCGGAGCTCGGCCAGGGCGATGAGCGCAAACACGTTGCCGTGGTCGGCGGCATCGCGGCAGAGCTGTTCGGCGCCTGCGAGGTCGCCGGCCTTCTCCCGCCTCTCGGCCAGGATGGTGAGCGCAGAGGGGTCGTGGTCGGCGGCTTGGCGGTAGAGCTGTTCGGCGCCTTCGAGGTCGCCGGCATTCTCCCGCAATCTGGCCACGGAGGTGAGCGCAGAGGGCCAGTCGCGGTCGGCCGCCTGGCGGTAGATCTGTTCGGCGCCTTCGAGGTCGCCAGCCACCTCCCTCCGTTCGGCCAGGGCGATGAGCGCAAACAGGTCGCCTTGGTCAGCGGCTTGGCGGTAGAGCTGTTCGGCGCCTTCGAGGTCGCCTGCCTCCTCCCGGAGTCTGGCCAGAGGGGTGAGCGCAAACAGGTTGCCGCGGTCGGCGCCTTGGCGGTAGAGCTGTTCGGCGCCTTCGAGGTCGCCTGCCCGCTCCCGGAACCCGGCCTTGGGCGCGCGACAAGACCCGGTCTGATCAGCACTTTCTTGCGCTGGTGGTGCTGTTGAAGGCGTTCGGCCGGTTGGGGTATTTCCCGGATCTGTTCGAGGTCCCGATCGCGGTGGTCGAGCACGTCCGCGGGGTACTGGAGCTGAAGCCGGAGCTGGAACCGGGTCATGATTCCGATCGCACGTTGCGCCATCACAAGGGCCTGATCCGGGTCCGGTTGGGAATCGTTGCTGAGCCTGAACGGGCGCGGTCGGTGGCCGAGGCGGTGATCCGGGCGGCGACGGCGACGAAGGACAATCCGGCTGACTTGATCAATGTCGCGTTGGAAGAACTGGTCCGGGCTCGGCTGGAGCTGCCCGGCTACTCCACGCTGGATGAGATGGCTGCTGAGATCCGGGCGGAGGTCAACGCTGTGGTGTTCGCGTCGATCACGGCGCGGATGAGTGGCCCTGACGCCTCGGGGCTGGACGCGATGCTGGCGGTGGATCCGGTCCGGCGGCGCAGCGACTTCGACCGGGTGAAGACGGTGGCGGGCGCGGCGACCGTCGGCAAGCTCAAGGACCACGTCGAGCATCTGAGGTGGCTGGATGCTGTCGGTCCGACCGAGGTGTGGCTGGCCGATGTGCCGCCGGCGAAGGTGGCCCATTTCGCGGGCGAGGCGCGGGTGACCGATGCCGCCGATCTGGCCAAGTACGGGCTGGCCAGGCGCCAGGCGTTGATCGCGTGCCTGGTCCACACCGCGAGGGTGCGGACCCGCGACGACATTGCCACCATGTTCTGCAAGCGGCTCGCGGCGATCCACAAGAACGCCCGTGAGCGTCTCGAGGTGCTGCAGGCGGCGAACCGGGCCGAGTCCGAGCGGCTGCTGGAGACTTTCGGTGAGGTCCTCGCCTTGGTCCGTGAAGCCTTGGACGTGTCTGTGTCCGGTGACGAGGAACCCGGCACGGCGGCTGCGATGGCTGACGCGGTGTATGCGCGGACCGGGCGTCTGGTGCTGGCTGCGTTGGAGCAGGCCGGCGGGGTGGGTGCGCTGTCGACCGCGCACGAGGAGGTCACCGCGCACCACGGCAACAACTATCTGCCGTTCGTGGAGAAATTCTACCGGGGCAGCCGCCCTGCACTGTTCCAGGTCCTGGAGGTGCTGGACTTCCAGCCGGCCAGCGCCGACAAGACCGTGGCGGCCGCGGTGGCTTTCCTGCGCGCTCACCGGGGCCGGACCGGTGAACACTTGCCCACCCGGGTCGGGGACACCGAGGTTGATCTGTTGTTTGCTTCGGAGAAATGGCGCCGGATCATCTTTGATGCCCGGCATCCTGGCCGGATGGTGCGCCGGCATTTGGAGGCGTGCGTGTTCTCGTATCTGGCCTCTGAGCTGCGTAGTGGTGACATGGCGGTGGCGGGGTCGGAGTCGTATGCCAATCTCGGCGACGAACTGCTATCCGCGGAGGAGTGCGAGCCGCTGGTTGCGGCGTACTGCGCTGAGGCGGGACTGCCCGCTGATGCCGCCGGCGCGGTGGCCGAACTGAGACCTTGCTGGTGATGGCCGGGGTAGTTCAGCGTGTCGCGACCAAGGGCGTGGGGCCCTCGGGTTGAAGATCACGTTCGACCAAGAACAAACCTTCGCCAAGGACCCCACGTGATCACCTATCGTGCCACCCTCGACGTGCCCGCCGAAACCGCCCTGAGCCTGGCGGTGTGGCTGGGCGAGCATCGCCGCAGCCTGGGCACCCGGAAGAGCCGGCGTGCGGCCAGCTGCTACCGCCAGGCGGTGCTGGTGTTGCGCTGGTTCCGCGACGACACCAGCCTGACTGAACGGCCCAGTCGAGCCGCCACCAACACTCACAGTGTTCTCGTTCGTGCGGCTCTGCCAAGTGCTGTGTGAGTCGGCGAAACCAACCCTAAATGAGCGCGACACTGGGCGTCAGGATTGCTTCAGTCAGACATCAGGCAGTTCTGCAATCCTGCGCGTGTAGTGATAGCGGGGAGGACCATGTAATGCGAATAGTGACGGGCGGCCTGGGCTCCAACGATGCCTGGGCCCGTTCCGCCGCCGCGACGTCGTCGGGGGCAGCCGCGGTGCTGGCGTGCCCCGCAAGATCCACCGCAATGCGACGTCCCACGAGTGCGGCCTCACCACCTACCTGCAGCGGCGCGCGCCAGAGTTGGCATTGGTCGGTAGGCCCGAGCCGTCACCTTCCTGTCGGGTCTGTGCCACCCGGTTCCGGAGCGACTGCGGCGTTCGCATATGGAGGAGGCCTCGGGTCCTCGGTTGCGGTGTCGGTAGGCGCCTGGTGATGCCGTCGGTCGGAACCGTCTCCCTGCGTTCACGGACCGTTTCGCGTCGCGACGTCGAGTCGTGCACGGGACTCGCCGGGTACCGCAATATCCTGCACTACGACGAGGATCTGGCTGCAGCCAACCCCCTGAGTAACGACTTCGGTGCGACCGCACCGGGCAACATCGACAAGGAGGGGCTTGTCCCATGCGGACTTTCCCAAGCATCACCCATGTGGCAGTGACCGTGACGGATCTCGCCGTCAGCGTCCCGTGGTATTCGCAACTGTTCGCTGCCGAGGCGGTCCTCGACGAGGATACCGGGCCGTTCCGGCACGTAGTGTTCGTCCTCGACGGCGGCATGCTGTTCGGGCTGCACGCGTTCCCGGAGGGCGTTTCGGCCATCGGGTTCGACCCGCGCCGCCCCGGCTTGGACCACGTGGCGTTCACCTGTGTCGACCGGGCCGAGTTGGCCGGCTGGCAGGATCGGCTCGAAGAGCTGGGCATTAAGCACGGCGGGATCGTCGACGCCCACTACGGTTCGGGCCTGTCCTTCAAGGACCCAGATGGCGTAGCGCTGGAATTCTTCGCACCGCCGGCCTGAGCCCGTCGCTGACTAGCAAGCCCGCCCTGTTCTCCTGAGGAACAGGGCGGGCTTGTCCACCGGTCGGGATACAAGCGGCCCGTCACGTGGCGCTCCGGTGGTTGCTCTATCGACGGATGCGCCGGGCATGAACAACACCATCGCAGTAGGGGTGTCGGTAAGAGCGCTGTCACCAGCCGCCACATCAGCCCCGCTGATTGGCTGCCAGTTGGCGCGAACTGTGGCCTGTGCCGCTCCGGCGCGCTGTCGAGGTCATTTGTCGGGTTCGCCAACGAGTGAGGCGAGTACTTGGTCTTGGCCTGTGGTTCCGCAGCGGGGGCGCTGGAAGTGAGGATGCGCCGACCAGGGGGCGATGTAGTGGTAGTGGCATTTCTGCGATCGGTGCACGATCGGCAGCCGCTGCTGCCGCCGTCGTTCGCCTACGGCTGCAAAGTCGGCTCCGGCGCCGTGATCCTCGCTGGCGTCAATATCGGCGAACACGCACTCGTCGGCGCCGGATCGGTCGTGACCAAGGACGTCCAGGCCCGCACCATCGTCTACGGCGTACCGGCCACCAAGCACGGAGAGGTGACCCTGTGAACAGCGCCGCGACGTGGCTGGATCCGCTGCGGACCAGCGTCAGCGAAGCCGACGACACGTCCTGGCAGGATCTGCACCGACTGGGCGACGCCCTCAACGCCCTGTGCGCGGCCGCGCCACCACCGGCCGACGCTGCCGCGTGGTCGCGGTGGCTGCTGCATCTGCGCCGGGAGCTGGCCGCCGATGGGCACCATGCCCCAGTCGCCCGGGGTGGTTCGGTCTGGCAGACCCTGGCACAGTTCACCGCCGGATTCCACGACTTGGACCTGCGCGACGCGACAGGGACAGGCCACGGAGCGATGATCCTCACCGACGGCACCATCGGCGACGGGATCCACCGGCACCTCACGCAGGCGCAGCACGCCCCACGACCAGCCTCCCAGCCCGAACGGTTCACCGCTGCGCTGCTGGCCGCCATCACCACCAGCCGCCTGGCCGCGGCCGATCACCCGCACGCCGATTTCGCCGCCCGGGTCGGCAAGGCTGCCGGGATCGATACCGCAGTCCGTGCGGTGGCTGACCTGGCGCCATTGATCGGAGCTGCCGGGTTCCAGCGGGCCCACCCGATCGCCAAAGCCCGCGCCGACCTGACCGGCCTGCTATACGCCGACGGCATCCACGACAGCCTCTACCGCTCCGCTCCGGCGGCGTCAGCCTCCTGGCCGCCCCGAGCGCCGACACCGGGCCGGCCCGGGACGACATCACAATCTCTGACCGCTACGACCCGGCGGCCTGACCAACCGACGACGGCGCGCACCCCAACGAGGAGAGCGCGCCGTCAAGGTGCCAAGGGTCAGAGCACGTGGAAGCCGTTCTCCAAGTCGAACACCGTGCCCTCGGCCCTGGCGCGCAGCGCGGCGATCACCCGCCGCGCCAGCAACGGCGACATCCGCTGCTCGACCTGCTCCTGGTCACACCATGCCCAGCTGGCCAGCTCGTCCGGCGGGAGTTGGATATCGGCCGTGCCCTGCTCGTACCCGAACCATTCGCCCAACTCCTGCGCGACCACATCGCCCACCGCCCCAACCTTCGAACCGCGTCAACCTGCTCGGCGCACGCAACCGAGCCATCGGCGAACTCGTACTCGCGGTTCCAACCTCACTCGTTGCCGACGCACTCGGCTACAGCGCCAAGGTCACCTTCTTACACGCCGACAAGCCGTCGAGCCATGGGCACGCTACGCCGCCCGGACCATCACGAGTTCTTGACCACCGGTGCAGGCGAGGCGGCGCGGTTGCCTGCTGGCCGTTGCGAGTACGTCCATCTCGCAACGGACACGGGCCGTCGCCGGCCCGCGTTGCTTCGGCGAATCTCCTATGGCCGCAGGGTGAGGCCGTCGATTTTGGTCCATCCGGTGTAGGTGTTGGTGCCGGGGTTTTGGGTGGTCTGCCAGGTGTCTCCGTGGTTGTCCACGCCGACCACGACCAGGAGGTTGTTCTTGTTCAGGGCCGCGGACAGATGGAAAGCAGCTTTGGGAGCCAGCTGGGTCCAGGAACCGAAGTGGCCGTCCGAGCTGGGAGTGTTCTCGACCCGGACCCACACGTCTCCCGTCGCCCTCGGTGCCGAACAGTTCGAGCTTGCCGTCGCCGTCGCGGGCGACGGTGATTTCGTTCAACAGCGTTTGGCTGGTGTCCGCGAGGAGTGTGGGCGTGGTCCAGGTGTCGGGGGCGGTCTGTCGGAAGTACCAGATCACGCCGTGAGTATCGGCGACGAAGACGTTGATCCGGCCGAGGGAGTCGATTTCCGCGGTGACGTTTTGTGCGTCACCGTTAAAGCTGATGGTTTGGCTGGCTGCCAGCTGGTGTCGTTGCCGGCGATGGCCTGGCTGTAGGAGTGGAGCGCGCCGTGTTTGTCGGCTCCGATCAGCATCAGTCGGCCATCGGCATGCGGGGCCAAGGCAGCGGTCGTCAGTGTTCCGTCGAGTACAGACCACCCCAGCCATCTCGGGGAGTTCAGCACCGCTTGCTGGCGATGGTAGACGTCGTCTTGGGCGGTCAGGCCGACCAGTTCGATCTTGAGGCCCCCGTCTGCGCGGCCCGTCACCGACGCGTAGCCCTCGCCGCGGGACTGGGTCCATTCCGTGGGCCAGGTAAGGCCCGGGGTGTCGGCTTGGGTGCCGGTGAACATGTGCCCGCCCAGATCGGTGCTGGTGGTTGAGTTGTCGGCGTTGGTTCCGAAGATCGACAGTGTCCCGTTCTGGTTTCGTGCCAGCGCGATGGTGGACCCGGTCCGGGGGGAGGTGGGCCGGGCGAACAGCAACTTGTTGGCGACAGCTCGTCGGGGAGGCCCTGGATGATGCCGCGAGTCGACTGCGCGTCCAGCTCGGCAGCGATCTCAGCCGGTGACGCGAACGCGAACTTCGGCGTCCCCAGCAACAGCGCGACCGCGCCGACGAAATACGACGCCGCCATCGACGTGCCACTCGCGGGCATGGGGTCAGGATCGATCTTCTTCGGATCTAAGTGGTGCCCGATTCCGCCGATCGAGATGACGTTGGCGCCGGGGGCGAAGATGTCCACGCAGCCGCCCCAGTTGGAGCCGTTCTGATCACCGGCAGTCCACATGGTGTCGGTGACGTCGGTGGCGCCGACGTTGATGGTGCCGCCCGCGGAGCCGACCGGGTTGAAACAGGCGTTGGTGTTGGCGTTTCCCGCACTGGTCACCACGGTGATGCCGGCAGCGATTGCGGCCTTCTCGGCGTCGATGATGCCCTGCGATTCCCCAGCGGGGGAGGGCGCAGGTTCCCCGGTGACGGGATCCGTGCACTTCGATGCGATGCTTATGTAGATGACGGCCGGTTTCTTCGCGTGCCCGATGACCCAGTTGAATACGGCAGCCGGACTTCGTGATGTTGGGCGTGGCGACGGGACATGGAGCGGCCACCGCGTCATCATGCCGGGTTTGTGTGCAACACAGCTGATATGGCGGTGGCCGCGGGCCACAGCATAGACCTGGATCGTTGGCGGGCGGAGTTCGACGGATTGATGGCGCGGATTGCGCCTCGATTCGCGCGGGTGGAGCCGCGGCAGTTGGCGCGGGATGCCGTTGCCGGATTGATGTCGGGGTTGGCGGTGAAGAACTGCCGGACGCTGGCCGAGCACCCGGGCCATGACTCGCCTGATGGCCTGCAGCGCCTGCTGCGCAAGGCGACGTCGGACACCGACGGCGTACGCGATGACCTGCGCCGGTTTGTCCTGGAACGGCTTGGCGCCACCGATGCTGTGCTCGTCGTGGACGAGACCGGGGATGTGAAGAAGGGCGGCCACACGGTCGGTGCGCAGCGCCAATACACCGGTACGGCCGGGCGGATCGAGAACGCCCAGGTCGCGGTCTATCTGACCTACGCCAGCGCCGGCGGGCACGCACTGATCGATCGGGAGCTGTATCTGCCGCAGGTCTGGGCCGACGACACCGAGCGGCGCGAACAGACCGGTGTCCCGGCCGAGGTGAAGTTCGCGACCAAACCAGCGCTGGCCACCGAGATGATCATCCGCGCCCTGGACGCTGGCGTGACCGCACCCTGGGTCGCCGGTGATGAGGTCTACGGGGCCAACCCGAATCTGCGCCAAGCTCTTGAAGATCGCGGCATCGGGTACGTGCTGGCAGTCGCCTGCAGTCACCCGGTTCGCACCGGTGTCGGCAAGGTCCGCGCCGACGAACTCGCCACGGGACTGCCCCGCAAGGCATGGCAGCAGATGTCGGCCGGTGAGGGCTCCAAGGGCCCGCGGTTCTACGCCTGGGCCTGGACCAGCATCGACCCCGACGACGACGCCCAGTCCTCACAGCAGCGGTGGCTGCTGGTCCGGCGCAACAACGCGACCGGGCAGCTCGCCTATTACCGCTGCTGGTCACCGGCACCGGCACCGCTGCGTGACCTGGTCCGCGTCGCCGGGCGCCGCTGGACGATCGAAGAGTCGTTCCAGGCGAGCAAGACCCTCACCGGGCTCGACCAGCACCAGGTCCGCCGCTGGACCAGCTGGCACCGCTGGACCATCCTCGCGATGCTCGCCTACACGCTCCTCGCCATCCTCGCCGCGACCGAACGAACCCAGAACCTCACCCTACAACGGACTTCTCTGATCGCGTTGACCTGCAACGAGATCCACCGCCTGTTCAACACACTCATCGCCGGACCGATCCGCGACATACGACACCGGCTGCACTGGTCGACCTGGAGACGCCGCCACCAACACCGCGCCCGAACCAGCCACTGCCACCGTCGCCAAACCCTCCAGCATGACGATCACGAAGTCCGGCTGCCGTATTGAAGCCGGCGATGATCGGGTCGTCGCTATCTATGGTGCCGTCGCAGCCGAAGACCTTGACCGGGACGAGCGAAACCTTTTTCGCGACGCCGTACTGAGTGCCCCCGACGACGCCGGCATTAAAGGTGCCGTGGCCATAGCAGTCATCGGTGTCGGTGTTGTCGTCGACCGCGTTGTAGCCCACCTCGACTCGGCCGTTGATGTCGGGGTGGTTGCGGATGCCGGAGTCGATGATGTAGGCGTGAACGCCGGCGCCGGCTGATCCGATGTAGTTGTAGGTGGCATTCATGCCTCTGCGCTGGTCGAGGCCCCACGATGGCGTGGGTACCTGCGAGCTCTGCGGTTGGTAGGTCTGTTCTTGTTGTACGTATTCCACGTCGGGTTCGGCGGCGAGTTTTGTGCCTGCTCGGGGCTCACCATCGCGGAGAAGCCTTGGACGGCGCCTTCGAGGACACGGGCCAGCTTCCCGGAGTGTCCGCTGGCGAGGGACCGAGAGCGCGCGGCGACCCCGTGGCGGCGGACCGAGGGGTTGTCTTTGAGTTTGACGAAGTACTTTCCCGGGACTGCAGCACCGGAGATCTTCCCGAGCACAACCGGATGCGGGGACGGGGCTGGCGATGCTGAGGCCGGACCCAACGTCGCGAGCACCACCACCGAGGCTGACAGCGCCACGGTCGCGGCAGTAGCGGAGATTCTTGAGACCAGGAATCCAGGCACCGTGGATCCCTTTCGGTGAGTCAGTACGAGTGCGTCCAGGGTCAGCCGGGATGTCCGAAGCCCTTGAGTAGCAGTCATCGCCGCATCGATCAAGCATCGTCGACGGGGTCTTGCATGTTCGTGAGTCGGGAATACTCACATCAGCGCGGCCGGTTCCGATCGGCGCCGATGCGTTCCGACTCCGCTTTCGACGCTCGCGGCGGAGTGCGGTCAAGGCCCGGTAGCGCCTGCTGGTCCGCTGCCGGGCGGAGCGGATCGAGGCACCGACCGCGAGCCGGATCGACCGGAGCGTCCGGTCAGCGCTCCGGCAAGCCGAGGTGACGTTGTCGTGCCGGATCGCTAGCCGGTTGTCGTCTGGTACCACTGCCCGGATGGAGCAGCTGATCGCCTACGACGCCGACGACGCTGGTGACGGCTCAGCTGACGAGCCGGTGCTGGCGCTGGTGAAGGCCGTGCCGGATAAGGCGGGGCTGGAGTCGATGCTGACAGAGATCCGCAAGCTGCACGCGGTCCGCGCGATCGGTCTACCGAGCGACCTGTTCGGGTCGACGCCGGCGGCTACGCAAGCCCCGAACCACGCCGGGATGATGTTGCGCTCCTCGAGCTTGCTTGGTAGGCGCAGGCGCCACACTTTCCACGCCAGCAGGCTTTCGACGCGAGGATGTAGGGAGCCGAGCGCGACGCCAACCCACAACAGAACCTCGACCGCGTACAGGGGTCGAGCTGAACGTGCCTAGGAACGAGATGCTGTACCAGCTCCTTCTCTGCACTAGGGCGGGGGCGATGCGTGCCGTTGGTGGAAGCTCTGCTGAGCTTGGCTGTGGGTTTGGCTAGCGCTTGGCGTGGTAGCGGGCGGCATAGGCAGTCGGGGGTTCGCTGAACATGCGGGTGAAGTCGCGGGTCAGGTGGGGTTGGTCGGCGTAGCCGAGCGTGTCGGCGAGTGTGGCCCAGTCGATCGGCATGGCTTCTCCCATCCGGTCGGCTGCCTCTTGCAGGCGGTAGCGACGAATCACCCACTTCGGACCCACACCGACGTGCTCGGCGAACAGCCGCTCCAGTTGGCGGACGCCGAGGTCGACGTGCCTGGCTAGGAGGTCTACTCGCTGGATGCCGGGCTCTGTGGCGATTGTGTCGACTATTGCGGCGGCGAGGTCGGCCGATGGATCCGGTGCTGGCAGTAGCCGGTGGAGCATGGCCTCGATCAGCGGAATCTCCGGCTGATCCGGTACGTCGGCGAAGACTTCTGCGGCGGGCACGGACCGGTCCGTGATCGAACGCACCGAGGCACCGAGGAAGCGTCGGAAGCAGCCAGGTCGAAAGGTCACACCGAACGCGCAGCCGTTGCCGGCCAATTCCTTGAAGGTGTGTCCACGCGACACCCCGTGAACTTCCGGGACGGTGCCGCACCGGTACGACAGGTTCACTTGCGGCAGCGGGACGATCAGCTGACGGTAAGGGTTTGTGTACCGCCAGCTCGCGTGCCAGTACGTCACCACGTACTGCGCGAGGTCCTCTGACGCCCGGAAGAACTGATGGCGCTGATGCCGCGGCCAGTCGAGCTCACGTGTGTCGCGTTTGTTCAAGACAACCATTTCCTACAGACCTACCCTGTCCAGCATGCATGGACAACACCTGATGACTCGAGCCGCCACGTCGACCGCCAAGGTGGTCGGCGCGATCGAGCCCAGCCAGCTCACCGCGCCGACGCCCTGCGCGGAGTACGACGTGCGGAGCCTGATCAATCATCTCCTCTTCTGGGGCCCGTCGCTGGAAGCGGCCGCTCGCAAAGAGGCGCGAATGCCACCGGCAGCTGCCGAGAGCGATATCGATCTCACGACCGGAGACCGCACCCCCGACCTTGCCAACCAACTACTAAGGACGGCTGACGCCTGGAGCGACCCGACGGCGTGGGACGGTGTCACGTCCCTTGGTGGCCAGGACTCGCCGGCCCCCTTGATCGGCGGCATGGTGCTCGTTGAGTTCGTGGTTCACGGCTGGGATCTCGCCCGCGCGACGGGACGTCAGGCCACCTACGACGACGATGTTCTTGACTACGTCCACAACGAGGCCCTCGGCCACGCGGCTTTCGGCCGCGAAATGGGTCTCTATGGTCCGGAGATTCCTGTCTCGCCTGACGCTCCGGTGCTCAACCGGACGCTCGGCCTGACGGGCCGAGACCCGAACTGGACGCAACCGTAGGTCGGGATGAGTGACGAACCGACGCTGCTGCTAACGGTCATTCTTGGTCATGTCGCCCGACGACAACGGCAAGACCGGCGATCCGGCAGGGCTGCGTGCGAGTGATCAGCGACCCCTGTCCGGGATCGTGGGCATGCCGAGGCTGACGGCTCGGTGGGTCTGGGTGCGTTTGCTGCGGAGGAAGGTGAGGGTGAGGTCGATGCCTTCGATCTCACCTTTCCAGCCGTTGAGGGTGGCGTGGTCGCGGCGCTGGACCAGATCGGCTTCTAGTTCGTCCAGGCGCCGGAGCATCTTCGGGTTGAGGGTGAGCATCGGGCAGCGGATGCAGGCTGCTCGTGGGCGCAGGGGGTGCCGTAGGGGCGGCCGTAGGAGCCTAGCTCGACCTTTCGCTTGTCGAAGTGCTCCTCGAACTCGGTCCACTCACTCGATGTGGGGTCGCGGTATTCCTCTGGCGGTCGCTGTTCGCGGCGGCGCTCGAGGAACTGCTGGTAGTGACGCACGACGACGTCGTCGAAGACAGCGACGTAGTCGCGGGTGGTTTCGATGCTGAGGTAACCGAGCAGAGCGGCGCCGATGTGGATGGGAAGCCCGGAGTTGACCAACTCGGTGGCGAACAGCCGGCGGAAGTCGTGCGGGGCGAAGGCGATGCCTTCGAACTCAGGGTGGACCTTCGCGAGGTCGGTGCAGCGTTCGAGGAGCCGACGGCGAATCGTTGTAGGCGTCACCGCGGAGCGGTGCAGGCCGTTGACGCGCTGGAACAGGTAGGACAACGAAGCTTTCCAGATCCGCTCGTAGGGGTCATAGCTGTGTGCGAGGGGGACGGTGCGGTGCTGGCTGCGGTGACGTTTGATGACTTGGGCGATCGGGTGGAACAGCTCGGCGGACATCGGAATCACCCGTTCGCGGTCGGCCTTCGACGGGGCAACGACCAGCAGCGCGATGACCTCGCCGTTGCTGCGCTGGTAGTTGCGGACGCTGAGGTGGGTCAGCTCCAGCAGTTCCTCGATCCACAGGCCAGCGTGCCACAGGATCTCCACGACGGCCCAGTCGAAGAACGCGCCGTCTTCCTCAAGCGTGACCTGGACCAGTTCGCCGGTGCCACTGTTCAAAGCGCGGAGGCGGTAGGCCTCGCCGCGTTTGGCGTAGCGGCGATCGTTCTCGCTCGCGGTGCGCTGCCACCGAGTTCCGTCGTGGCTGAAGTGTTCGCCCAGTCCGGCGGCTTCGGTCGCCGCAAGCAGGTCGCGATAGTACAACCATCGGGTCGTCACATGGTCGACCAGCAGAGGCAGCAACGGCTGCCGCGCCCGGGTGCGGTCGGCCATCCGCTCGTTGATCCGCCGGCGAGCGAGGTGGGTCCGCCGGACTTCGGCCTCCCGAACCGGACAGGGAGCGACCCATCGGCCCCACAGCTCCGGATCCTCGTAGGCCCAGCTTTGCAGGTCGAGATAGAAGGAACGGATCTTCAGCAAGATGTTCAGCAGGTTCAGCCGTCGACCGCCATTCGGCAGGAACGAGACCGACTGCTTCCACTGCTGGTAGGTCTCCTCCGACAGCCGCAGGTCGGCCTGGGTCGGGTTGACCTTCTCGACGTTGCTCCAGAACAGCTGCGTGAGCAGATGGGTCAACTGGCTGAGCGTGTTGTAGTCGAGGCCGACCGCGCGCCGGCGCAGGTACTCGATGAAGACTTGCCGGATCCCAGGGTCCGCTGGCCGGTCGCGGTCGACAAGTTGCTCGATCGACAGCTGACCCTGCAGCAACGCCGCTCGCAGCGTGTGCGGGGACGAGGGCGGGAAGAGGCCCATCGATTGCAGCAGTTGCCAGGCGGCGACTGCGTCATATTTCACCGCTGGGCCGCCGTCCACGCCCTGTGCCCCGGGCGGTCAGTGCGTAGTGCAGCAGAACCCCAGGGGTCAGATCGCTCAGGTTGATGTCGAACACGGTGAGGGCCTGGGCGACGTCGCTGAGCGCTGCTCGCTGCATGAAGTCGCGCGCGGCGGAGTCGCGGACGTGGTCGAAGAACTTGTTCAGCAGCGGGTCGCAGGCAGCGAGGCGTAGGTGCTCGCCGTAGCTGGGATACCTCCCAGCCCGGAGCGCTTTCAGGGTGGGCCGGACAACCCTAAGGCAGAACAGAATTCGCGCGGCGGTGGTCATGAGACCGCGGGGCTTCTTCCCAGTCAGCAGATCCGCCGGGACAAAGGTGCCGTCGTTCAGGCCCCGGGCCTCCCAGCCTTGCTGCCAGGTGTCGCCCGGCGCCTTCTCGAGCTCCGACAGCAGCGCTGGTATGCCGGCCCGCAGGTGGAGCCTGATGGACTTGCTGTGCGCTCACAGCGGTTCGGCGGCCGTCAGGATCTCCTCGGCCGTCGCGGTGGACAGATCACCAGCAGGCCGCGGCGGGCTCACCAGAACCGGCGGTGGAGTCGGCTGCAGCCTCGCTGCCGGGATGTCCAACGTGACCGTAGGGTCATGACGAATCACGCGGGCAGTGGTTGCCCAGCCGCCCCGAGAGCTGTACTTCGGTTCCCCGGCGACGTGGTCACCCGAACACCGCCTCGACGTCGCCTGCGCCATATCCGGGCGCCCACAGTGGCTCCGTCCGTGGCCACTGGTAGTGCTCGGCGAGCTTGTCCATCAGGTCCTCCAGGGCCACCACCGTGTACTGGGCCGTGGTCGTCAGATGCGCGTGGCGCAGAATCGTCTGCACCTCCACAAGCGTCAGTTCCGGATCCCGTGCCATCCGGGTCGCCGCGGTATGCCGTAGGTCGTGCAGAGTCCAGTTGGTGCCCAGGGCATCGTTCGCCCGAGCCATCACCTGCCGCAGCGCCCAATACGTCAACGGACGTGGCCGCCCGCGCCGGGTGCGCCACAGCGGTTGCCCCGGCGCCGGGAGACCCGCCTCGTCCAGGTAGGCCGCCAGAGGTCACCGCGGCCTGCAAGCCCCGGCATCGCCATCAAAAGGTCCTGGCGTTCCTCAAGCAGGTCGCTCGAGCCCATCCCGGCCGTGGGTTGCACCTGGTGATGGACAACTACGCCGCCCACAAACACCCCCCGACATCAAGGCCTGGCTGGCCGGCAACCCCGCGTCCGCGTGCACTTCACACCCACGCCCCGTCCTGGATCAGCCTGGCCGAGGTCTGGTTCTCCATCATCGAACGCCAAGCCATCCACCGCGGCACCTTCCGATCCATTAGCGGTCTCAACACCACGATCCGACGCGCTTCACGACCGGCTGGAACGACCGATCACGACCGTTCGTCTAGACCAAGACCACCGACCACATCCTCAAGAAAGCCAACCATCACAAGGCCTCAGATGCGCGGCGGCAGCTGGTGAATCCATCTCACCTGGGTACGGCGTGGGAGACCGACCCGAACGGCCGGATCATCGTGTCGTACGACAGCACCGTCACCGGGGCGAAGCTCGCGCAGCTGACCGGTGTGACCAAGCAGTTCGGCGACCGGATCAAGCTCGAGAAGATGTCCGGCAAGCTGATGAAGTACATCGCCGGCGGCGACGCCATCTACGGCGGGCAGTACCGCATGCTCGCTCGGCTTCAACATCCGCAGCGGCAGCACGTACTACTTCCTGACCGCAGGACACTGCGGGAACATCGCATCCAGCTGGTACTCGAACTCCAACAAGACCACGCTGCTCGGGACGACCTACGGGTCGAGCTTCCCCGGCAACGACTACTGCGCGATCGTCAAGTACAGCACGTTGTACACCAACCACCCCGGCACGGTGGACCTGTACAACGGCTCTTCCCAGGACATCACCTCCGCCGGCAACGGCGACGGTCGGCCAGTCGGTCAAGCGCAGCGGTAGCACGACAGGTGTCCACAGCGGCACGGTCACCGCGGTCAACGCCACTGTGAACTACGCCGAAGGCACCGTCACGGGCCTGATCAAGACCACCGTCTGCGCCGAAGGCGGCGACTCCGGCGGCGCCCTGTTCGCCGGCTCAGTAGCCCTGGGCCTGACCTCAGGCGGCTCCGGCAACTGCTCCTCCGGCGCCACCACCCACATCCAACCCGTAACCGAAGCCCTCTCCCGCTACGGCGTGAGCGTCTACTGACCCAGAAGTGACTGTGGGCCCGGAGAGAACCTCCGGGCCCACACTGCTGTCAGAACAAGAACCAAGCCTGGCGCGTTTGGGTGTATGGGTCAGTCAGATGCCGGCGCCGGCAGGATGGTTCCGGCCGTGCCGATCTGGGTGAATGCGGGCCAGGTGTTGGCGTCCGATGCGGTCTCGATGCTTTCAAGGACAGCACCAGCAGTATCGACACCGATGACGTCGATCTGATCGGTGCTGTTGATCGTGGCGCTGATCGAGGTCAGAGCGGTGTTGGCGATCGGCTCGGTGAACGCCGAGTACGTCGCCGCGCCGGCGGACGTCTGTGTGGCATGCGCAAGAACATTACCCTCGCCAAGCGTGAACAGATCCACACGCCCGTCCTTGTGCCGGCTGGCCGCGACCATGTACACCGGTGGGGCGTTCGGGATCGTGGCCGGTGTTGTCCAGGTAGCGCTGTCGGTCGAGACCTGCTTGGTCCGCCAGACCTTTCCATCGGTATCGCTGGCGAACACCTCGACATTCCCATCGGAGTTCGCCTCGGCCGTGATCGAGCGCGCCGAACCGGTGAACGGCAACGGACTCCAGGCACTCCAGGTCGTTGCATTCGCAGCCGTCTGAACCCGGAAGAACGACGCCCCGTCGTCGTTCGAACCGAACATCACCACTCGCCCGTCGGCCAAACGTTTCAGAGTTACCGCTTTGACCCCCAAACTGGACGGAGTATCCAGCTGGGACCACGACGCCCACGTATTCGAATTCGCCACCAGCTGCTGACGCTGCCATAGCTGATGCGTCGTAGTCACACCAACCAGCTGAAGCTTGCCATTCGCATTCTGCTCAGACGCCGCCGACGCCCAACCAGCAGAAGACGACGTAATCCACGGACCCCACGTCGACGACGCCGCCAAACCCGCGGCACGCGCACTCTTCTGCCCCGCCAGATTCGCTCTCGTCTGGAAACGCACCTTCATCTTTCCGGCAGGGTCCACGCCAGTCAACGTCGGCGACCCATCCGCACCCGGCGACGAATCCAACGCCGTCCCGATCGTGAACCCTCCTGGCGGCTTCGTGAACAACAACCGGTTGTTGTCCCCCGCATGCATACCGATGATCACGTCCGGAGTCGCCCGCTTCTTCAACTCCGCCGTCAACTCCGCCGGCGTCGCGTTCTTAAATAACGGATCCGACAGCAGAAGCGCCAACGCACCAACCGCAAATGCTGACGAAATCCCGACCGCAGACATCTCGATGTCGCTGTCATCCGCGGCCGACGTCGGGACGTCGACGGAAACCCCTGGAGCCCAAATATCAACACATCGGCCGTAGTTGGACCTGAACCAAGCGCCGTCAACAGTACGGTTGGGTTGGCCTGGCTGGCCGGCCTGGGTAACAGCGCCAGTCGCACCGACATACAGAACGCCAGTCGTTATGCCGGAGTCATTTGTGCAGGCGTCACTTCCATTGCCTGTAGCAGGGTGCACACTGTCACCAGCTCCTTGGACAACCTGGATACCCTTGTCGACGAGCGCGTGTTTTACCGCAGCACTGATGAGGTTCACACTGTCCCTGTCGCAGGGAGTGGGCGCACGATCAGCATCGATGCAAACTGGGGCCAGACTGAGGCCAATCACCGCCGGCTTGATCGCATTGTTGGCGCTGAACTCGATCGCGGCCGCGACGTTCGCCGCAGTACCTACGTCATCACAGTCGAAGGCGCGTACGACGAAGATGTCGGCCGCCTTGGCCAACCCGTGGAACTTGCCGGCGCTGATGCCCGCTTCGTGTGTACCCGCATCTCCGCAGGTCTGCGTGTCTTTCCCGTCATTCACCAAATCGTCCGCAAGTACCGCCCGCGGAGTGAGGTCCTCGTGTGTTTCCCGGACCCCGTCCGTGACCCACCAGATCTGGACGCCCTGGCCCGCCCGTTTAGCGTCGTAGTGGTACTTGTGGTCCGGATCCGGTCCTCGCTGGTCCACGCGATCCAGCCCCCAGGCCACCGGCCCCTGGGTCAGTCTCGGCGCGGAAACAGGTGACGGCACACTCGCGACACCGGCCGCACCTACCGAAGTAGCCGTAGTCATGTAGTGGTCCTGCATCACAGATTCCACATTCGGGTCCGCCGCGAGCTTCTTCGCCTCGGCTGCGCTCATCTGCACCGAGAAACCCTGCAACGCATGCGTAAACACATAATGCACTGTCCCCTTGTGCGCCGCGGCCAAAGACCGCGCCCGAGCCGCACCCCCCTGCGACCGCAGAGCCCCGTTGTCCTTCAGGCGCACGACATAGCTGCCCGGAACGGCCCCAGGCGAATCAGCCCCCAGAATCCGCGGTGCCGCAGCGACCCCGGGCGGCCTTGCGGTCGCCGGCGCCAGACTCCCAAACAACAAGGCGCCTCCCGCGACAAGACTGATAGTCGCCGAAGCCCACATTCGCAATCGTCGGAACATGTTCCACCAGACCTAACACTCGAAACGCCGCTGACCGACCGGAAAAGACGGCCCGCTCCCTCGCAACGCCCTTTCGGCAGGGGTGGGCGTGCTCAGACACGAGAGACCAGAGCCGTACCCTCGCTAGCCTGCCGGTTGGCGAGCCCCTGGTCATGGGTAGCCACTGCTCAAGTTGCGCGGCGATAATCCCGATGACTTGGCCGTGCTGGCCTGGCCGACGGTTCCGTCAATCGATGCTCCGCGACCCGGCAACGCAACCCGCTGACCCTGGAGTTCGCCGTCGGTCGCAGCGCAGCTTGGCTGGTTGAGCCCAGACCCGGACTTGTCCGGGTCTGGGCATGTCACATGTGTTGATCAGTCGGACACTGGCTGTGGTAGGACTGTTCCGGCCGTGCCGATCTGGGTGAACGCGGGCCAACTGTTCGCATCAGCAGCATTCTCAAGACTCTCTAGAACAGCACCAGAGGAATCGACGCCGATCACATCGATCTGATCGTTGTTGACTGAAGCGCTGACCGACGTCAGCGCAGCGTTCGCGATCGGCTGATTGGACGTGGTGTACGTCGACGCACCCGCCGACGTCTGTGTCGTGTGCGCCATCAGGTTGCCGTCACCGATCGTGAACAGATCCACACGACCATCCTTGTGCCGGCTCGCCGCGACCATATACACCGGCGGAGCACCAGGGATCACGGCCGGCGTCGTCCACGTCATACTGTCAGCCGAAACCTGCTTGGTTCGCCACACCGCCCCATCGGTATCACTAGCGAACACCTCGACCTTCCCATCAGCATTCGACTCCGCCGTGATAGAACGCGCCGTACCCGTGAACGGCAGCGCACTCCACCCACTCCACGTCGTAGCATTCGCAGCCGTCTGCACCTGGAAGAACGACCCCCCATCAGCATTCGAACCAAACATCACCACACGACCATCAGCCAAACCCTTCAAACTGACCGCAGTAATACCCAAACTCGACGGACTGTCCAACTGCGACCACGCCGTCCACGTATTCGAGTTCACCGCCAACTGCTGACGTTGCCACAACTGCTTCGACGCAGTCACACCAACCAACTGCAACTTACCGTTCGCATTCCGCTCAGACCCCACCGACGCCCAACCACCGGACGTCGACGTAATCCACGGACCCCACGACGACGCAGCCGCCAAACCCGAGACACGCGCACCCTTCGGCCCTGCCACCCTGCCCCCAGCACCAGCCACCGCCACTGCCGTGCCGGTCTGGAAACGCTCCACCATTTTCCCTGCCGCATTCACCGCAAACAAATTCTGCAACCCATCCGCACCAGGCGTCGACTTCAACACCGACCCCACCGTGAAGCTCCCCGGCGGCCTCGTGTACAAAAGCCGGTTATTGTCACCAGAATGCATACCAGTTATCACGCCCAAAGTCGCGCGCCTCAACAACTCCACCGTCAAATCCCTCGGCGTCGCATGCGCAAACTTCGGATCCGACAAAATCAACGCCAGCGCGCCGCTGACCAGGCCGGTGGCGATCAGCGTAGTGCTCATCGACACTTCAGCTGTATCTGAAGCAGAGCTGTCTACAACGACGCCGGCCGCCGGTGCCCAGATCCCGACACAGGAACCAAAATTGGAAAGTGACCATGCTTGATCAGTCGTACCCGCGCTGGACAGACTTGTGCCACCGACGATGAGGACTCCGGGGGTGCTACTAGTGACAGCCGTACATGCGTCAACTCCAGCCGCTTGACCGAGGTCGCCGACTGGCTGCACGACCTGGATTCCCTTGCTCATCGCCAACGTCAAAGCGTCACGAATAAGCTTGAACTCGTCCGGGTCGCAGGGAATCACATGGAGATCGTCGAGATCACGGCAAACCGGACCGATGTTGAAGTCCAGCACCGCTGGACCGATGTTGTTATTAGCGACCCAATCGACCGCAGCGGCCAAGTCCGATGCCCTGGCAATCAGATCACAGTCGAAGGCACGCAGAACAACGATGTCCGCCTTCTTGGCAACCCCGTTGGTATTGCCGCCGATTGCCCCCGCCCCCGCCGTACCTTGGACGCGGCAATCTTGCGCGTGGTTGTCATTCACGAAGTCTCGTACAAGCACCGCCCGGTTGCCGAGGTCTTGATGAGTTTCCCGGACCCCCGTGCTAACGAGATAGACGGTCACATCCTGGCCCTCCTGATGTGCATCGTCATGGTACCTGTGGTCCAACGGCAACTTCCTCTGGTCGACCCTGTCGAGCCCCCAGGAGTGCGGATCGGTCTGAGTCAACCGCGGCGCAGGTCCAGACGGCGGCGCTCCATCTTCTCCGGTCACACCCGTCGAATCAGCCATGCTGTAGTACTGATCCTGATGGACAGACGCCACATTCGGGTCAGCTGCGAGCTTGCTCGCCTCCGCGGCGCTCATCGTCACCGAGAACCCCTGAGCCATGTCGGTCCACACATGACTCACCGTGCCTCTATGCGAACCTGCCAGCCCGTGCGCGATCGCGGCGACGCCACGCGAACGCACGGCTGCGTTGTTCTTCAACATGACGATATAGCTTCCTGGAACAGCCGTCGGCGAGTCGGCTCCCGCAATCCTCGGCGCAGCGGCGCCTCCGAACGGTGACGCAGTTGCCGGCGTCAAACTCGCTAGTAGCAAGGCACCAGCGACAACGACACCAATCGCCGCCGAAACCCCCACTCGCAGCCATCGAAACATGCTCCACCAGCCCTAACGCTCGAAACGACGCTACCTAACCAGAAACGCCCGACCTACGGCACATGCTCCACGAGCAGCTCTCGCCAGCCGGGTCCGCTTCAACAGGCACAGCCGACCGCCGACGCCGCCACGCGCGCGTGCGCTTAACTGCCAGCCTGTCGCGCCGATAGGCTGGCGGTCATGAGTAGCCCCTGCTCAGTTGCGCCCGCGGCTGACACCGGTCCCTGCCCAGACACCGCGGAAGCTCTGGGACTGGGGCCGTAACTCGCTGGCTCGCACTCACAACGGAGGCAGACGCGAGGGCCTGTGTGGGGACGCCCGTGTCTCCGAGTTGTGAGTATCGGGCTCAACAAGAACGCGACGGCGATCAGGTTGACAGGGGGACTGCTGCACGGATAGGTGACAGTTCGGGTCACGCAGCCTGATTGGCTGGTGTGGTCATGATTGCTTCGTACTCGATGGGGGTCAATCGGCCGAGTGCGGTTTGTCGTCTGCGGCGGTGGTAGGTGCGTTCGATCCAGGTCACGATCGCGATCCGGAGCTCGTCGCGGGTGGACCAGGTCCGTCGATCGAGGACATTCTTCTGCAGCAGCGCGAAGAAGCTCTCCATGGCGGCATTGTCACCGGCGGCGCCGACCCGGCCCATCGAACCGGCCAGGCCGTGACGGCGGAGTGTACGCACGAACTTCCTGGACCGAAACTGCGATCCGCGGTCGGTGTGCAGGACACAGCCGGCGACATCGGTGCGCCTGGCGACGGCGTTGTTGAGCGCGGCGACCGCGAGCCGGGACTTCATCCGCGAGTCGATGGAGTAGCCCACGATCCGGTTGGAGTACACGTCCTTGACCGCGCACAGGTACAGCTTGCCCTCGGCAGTGCGGTGTTCGGTGATGTCGGCCAGCCACAGCTGGTTCGGCACCTGCGCGGTGAAGTCGCGACGGACCAGGTCGTCGTGGACCGGTGGACCGGGCTTCTTGCCGTTCTTGCCGCGTTTGTTCTTGCCGAAGGCACTCCACCAGCCGTGCTCGGAACAGATCCGCCACGCGGTCCGGTCCGCCATCGGTACGCCGGCATCGCGGGCCTCGTCGGCCAGGAACCGGTACCCGAACTCCGGGTCGTCGCGGTGGGCGTCGAACAACGCATTGGCCCGGTGAGCCTGCTCGAGCTCGGCAGGAGTGACCGGCTGAGCCAGCCACCGGTAGTACGGCTGCCTGGCGAGCTTCAAAACCCGGCACGTCACCACCACGGGGATCCCGTCGGCGGCCAGCTCGCTCACGAGCGGGTAGAGCTGTAATGGGTTGCGGTTGGCCCGTGGCCGGCTGAGAGGCTGACCTCGACCAGTGCGGGTGACTCCGGGTAGATCCGACTCACCGCTGGTGGTGATGTCTTCAAAAGGACGTGTCCCCGCGCCTGGTCAAGGCTCAGCCCCTGCGCGCAGATGTCCTGATCAGAAGCCTGTCCGTTGGCCGGATCGCGGCCCGACGTGACTCATTACAGATGTGTCTCTGAGCGACCCACGGGCCGGGCAAGTTCCGATTCGTGCAGTTCGTAAGGAGAAGCATGCCCCGCGTTGCAGACCTGTTCGTCCATGTCGTCGGCGTCGACACCCACGCCAGGACCAACACCTTCGCGTTGCTAGAGACCAGATCCGGTGTGGTCCTCGCCACCGAGACCTTCCCAACTAGCGCTGCCGGCAATCGACGCGCGACCCAGTGGGTCTTGCGCAACAGCGAAGGCAGCGTACTGGCGGCCGTCGAGGGCACCTCCTCCTACGGCGCCGGCATCAGCCAGGCGCTGCAAGACGAAGGCGTCGACGTGGTCGAGGTCCGCCCGCTGGCGCATGCGAGTCGTGCTCACACAGGCAAGTCCGACCCGATTGATGCCGAAGCAGCCGCACGACACGTGCTCGGCCAGGACTTCACCAGGCTGGCCCGACCACGCGACACCGGAGCGCGTTCAGCGTTACGGATCCTGCTGTCCGCCCGGTCGATCATCGACCAGCAGCGCACCGCGAACCGCAACGCGTTGACCGCCCTTGTCCGAACCAACAACCTCGGTATCGACGCCCGCCACCCGTTGACCGACGCACAGGTCCGGACCATCGCGGCGTGGCGACTTCGGCCGAACCAGACCACCGATGCCGCCACAGTTGCACGCGCAGAAGCACGGCGTCTTGCGCAGGCGGTACTCGAGCAGACCACGCTCCTGGCTGACAACCATCGGCAGCTGCGAGAACTCACCGACAAGATCGCCCCCGGACTCCAAGACGTCCGAGGCGTCGGACCTGTCACCGCCGCCATCATTGTCTGCGCCTACTCCCACCACGGACGCGTCCGGTCCGAAGCGGCTTTCGCCGTCTTGGCCGGAGTCGCACCGTTGCCAGCCTCATCGGGCAACACCACTCGCCACCGCCTATCGCGAGCCGGCGACCGCCAACTCAACCGAGCCTTCGAGGTCATCGTCCGCACCCGAGTCACCTGCGACCCAGCCACACGCGACTACGTCGCGCGTCGCAAAACAGAGGGCATGACCACCCGTGAGATTCGCCGCTGCCTAAAACGCTACGTCTGCCGGGCGATCTATCGCGAAGTCCGCTCCTGCATGGCTTGACACGAGGGCATAGAAGCGTCCTTTTCCCGGCAGGTGTGCCTGCGACAGATACGCCGCCGCGCGGCGCAGCACCTCGTTCTCCTGCTCCAACAGCTTGATCCGCCGCCGGGCCTCGCGCAGCTCGACCGACTCACCACGAGACACACCCGGCTTCGCGTCCTCGTCAACCTCGGCCTGCCGCAACCACTCGAACAGCGTCATCGGATGCACCCCGAAATCCTTGGCGACCTGCTCGACCGTCACACCAGGACCTCGGTCACGAGCAACACGCACCACGTCGTCACGGAACTCGCGAGGGTAGGGCTTGGGCACAGCAACATCCTTCCAGGCCCGCCTCACGGCAAGCCAACTCAGATGTCACCTATCCGTGCAGCAGACCCAGGCTGCGATTTTTGAGGATGCTCGCACGCGGAGCCGCCGGCCCGGGCGGGCTCCAGCGCCGGTCTAGTGGCGTCCGGTTGCTCCTATGTCATGCGGCCTGGTGGGTGAGGTCGGTGTGAGGTGGTTCGGCGTCTGCGAGCAGTGCTCTGTAGACAACATCCAAGAGGCGTCGTTTGAGTGCTCTGAAGGACTCGGCTTTGGTGTCGCCGGCTTCGCGGCGTCGCTTGAGGTAGGCGATGGCGTCGGGGTGGTAGTGGGCTTGGGTGATCGCGATGCGGTGGATGGCGGCGTGGATCTGGCGGTTGCCCGTGCTTCGTTCGCGGTTGCCTGACCAGACCGATAGTGGTGCGGTGCCGTTGTGGCATGCGTAGGTGTCGCAGGACCGGAATCGTCGAACGTTCGCGGTTTCTCCGATGATCTTGGCGGCGCTGAGTGTTGCGCAGCCGCAGATGTCGAGCAGGGACGGGGCCTGCTCGGCGACAAGTTGGTCCAGTTCCTTGTCGAGCTGGAGGATCTCGACTGTCAGGAGGCGGCAACGCTCGACCAGGCCGTGGGCTAGACGGTTCCTTGCTCGTGGGGCGCCACAGGGTTCGCGCTGGCGGCTCCCAGGATGGATCTAATTCGTGGAGGAACCATCGCTGCCGGTTGATAGCTCCGGTTCGCTCGTTGACGAGGTCTTCTCGGTAGCCGGCCAGTAGCGGGATGTCTCGGCTGGAGCCGTCGAGTTCGGCTGCGGGTAGGTCGGGTTCGCGCAGTGCTGATCGCGCCGCGGCCACGGCGTCGATGGGGTCTGATTTGCGTAGGTGGGGGAACTGTCGCGGACGCCTGCCATCATCTTCGGTGGCACGCGAATGATCCGTTCTCCGGCGGAGAGCAGTCACGCTCGAGGCGGCGAGACGGATGCCGGCAATCCTCCACTGCCCAGAACCGGTCGTCGCCGAACGGCTCGGCCTATTGGAGCAACTGCAGGTGGTCATCGCTGGTCGTTCCGGTGGTGCGTTGTCCGAGTTTGCGGCCGACTTCGTTGACTGCGACGGCTGTGTGGTTGCGCTTGTGCGCATCAATTCCCACAACGATCATGGGCCCTATCTCCCTTCTATCGGGTGATGGACCGGCCGGTGGGCACAGCTCAGCTGGGACGCAGCCACGCTCCTATCAAGCCACGCCGGTCGGTCCGCCTGGCCCTGCCGGCCGCACAACTGGACATAGCCGCAAACGGCACAGAGTGGCGGAGCGAGCCAGCAGGGCAACGAGCAGCCTGACACTGAGCAGAGTGGTGTACGACGTGCTGGTGGCTGCCCCGGGCGTGGACGTGGGTGCGGTCACCGCGTGATTCTTCGTGGAGTCTCTCACAACCCACTCGAAGAGAAGAGCACAGCGATGACCGCGAGACCCAGTATCGACCCTGCTGAGTTCCTGCACGAGCATCTCGAGCTGGCCAGCCCGGTCCTGCTGCGCGAGTTGACGGAACGGTTCGTGAACAAGCTGCTCTCGGCTGATGCCGACAGTGTGTGGTGCGTCGTACGGGGTTTGTGATCCAGATCGGGTGCACTCCCGCAACGGGTATCGCCACCGCGAACTCGACACGAGGGTGGGCACGTTGGATGTCGCGGTCCCGAAACTGCGCGAAGGAACCTACTTTCCGGACTGGCTGCTGGAGCGGCGCCGACGGGCTGAGGCAGCTCTCACCAGTGTGGTGGCGACGTGTTACCTGCTCGGGGTCTCGACGCGGCGGTTGGACCGGCTGGTGCAGTCGCTGGCGATCACCGGCCTGTCCAGGTCGCAGGTGTCGGTGATGGCCCGCGACCTCGACGAACTGGTCCGCGACTTCCGCGAACGGCTGTTAGACGAAGGAACTCACTCGTTCGTGGCGGCTGATGCGTTGACGATGAAGGTCCGCGAGGGCGGCCGGGTGATCAAGATGGCGGTCAGTGGTTTGTCGTGGTCGCGACCGGTGTCAACGCTGACGGGTTCCGTGAGATCCTCGGCCGTGGCATCGTTGCCAGCCCGACCGCGGAGTCGGGGGCTGGTTGGAACAGCTTCTTCAAGGATCTGGTCGCGCGCGGTCTGAACGGCGTCGCACTCGTCACCAGCGACGCCCACGCGGGGCTGGTCGACGTGATCGGGGCGAACCCGCCCGGAGCGTCCTGGCAGCGGTGCCGGACCCACTACACCGCCAACCTGATGGCCGTGTGTCCCAAACACGCCTGGGGCGGGGTGAAGGCGATGCTGCACTCGGTGTTCGACCAGATCGACACCGCCGCCGTGCACCCGCAGTACGACAAACTCCTCGACCAGATCGAAACCAGCCTGCCCGAGGTCCATGCCCACCTCGACGCCGCCCGCGCCGACGTACTCGCCTTCACCACGTTCCCCCGCGACGCCTGGCGACAAATCTGGTCCAACAACCCCAACGAACGCCTCAACCGCGAAATCAGACGCCGCACCGACGTCGTCGGCATCCTCCTCCGACCGCGCCGCGATCATCCGCCTGGTCAGCGCCGTCCTGGCCGAACAACATGGGCGTTTGGGCCGACGGACGCCGCTACCTCGGCCTCGACGTCCTCCACCGCAGCCGACTCACCCTCATCAACGCCACCAACCCCCAGGACACCCAGCCCGCCGGCGCGATCAGCACCACTCGCTGACCCGCACACGGTGACGACCAACTTCCACCACTCAGCGGGACGCAACCCACCCGCTCCTTGATTCCCCTGCTCGATACCGCGATGCTAAAGCGTCGCCGCGCTAGTAGCCGTGGAATTTTGGTCGTCGGATTTGTTGGCCCTCAAGATGTGTGCTGAGGCTTCTGGACAACGGCACGCGCGACCGAGCATTGAGAACGAAGCCACCACCGGAGTTGTACCGGTAAGTACAGACCTGGGCCTCGACCTCTAGCGTGACGGTGTGTGATGGCCCTGCGGCACTCCGGGACGCCGACACCGATCAGCGGCAACTTGCGCTGGTCGATCCGGTCCAGCCCCCAGGTGGGCTCATCCTGAACCAATCTCGGAATGCCGACGCTCACCGACGACGAAGCGTCCCCCGTCGCCGCGGCCGGGAAGGACGAGGCGGTCGCCGACGTCAGGGCGACGGATAGCATGGCACCCAAGGCCACGACGGCTGCCGTCAGCGACGCACACACTGTCGATGTTCGAGACATCATTCACCAGCCCCAACTCTGAGGTCGACACGTCATCTGCAGGCAATGCAACCCTCGCGCCAATTGACCGCGCCGCAGCCGAAGCCAGCGAGCAACACGCTGAGGGCAGCATCCGTTGCCTTGGCGAGCGACTGGAGAAGGCGCTCGCCCGACAGCCAGCCAGCCTGATGGCCGTACGTCTGGACGTGAGCAGGATCTACTCATCCAGCTCGTCCGCACCACCAGCCGGAAATCGCAGTCTGAAGTCGCCCCACCGGTGGCGGTCTGTTTTGGCGGCTCTTCACGATCGAGGGTGTAGTTGCGGCTTGAAGCCGCCGGTCTCAAGGAGGGATCTGGCGATGTAGTTGGTGAGGTTGCGGAAGCCGAGGGCGGAGCCGCGGAGGTGTTCGAGGCGGCCGTTGATGGCCTCGGTCGGTCCGTTGGACGTCCCTGGGCGGTCGAAGTAGGCCAGCACGTCAGCGGCACGCTTCTTCAGCGTCCGGCCCAAGCGTGACAACCTCGACGAGCGCAGCGGGCACGCCGTGGCTGACCGAGTTGATGAGCTGCTGCATCAACTCCCGGCCGCGGCTGCGGTCGGGTTCGCGATATGCGGCGATCACTCGCCGGATCCCTTGAGCGCTCCCACCTCGGGTTGACGATCTCCACGACGTACATCTCGGTGAGGAATTGGACGGTTGCTCCTAGCAGGTGGCTGGTGTAGCCGGCGGCGGAACGGGATTTGAGGCCTGCCGAGATATGGACGTGGGGGCGGAGCCCCTTGGTTGTGTCGTCGTAGGCGAGGGTGCCAGCGCTCAAGGCTTCGACGTACTCGAAGTGGACAGAGCTCCAGACAGGGGCTTCGGGGTTTTCGAGGCGTTCGCAGGTGCCGACGAGTTCGATGTCGCGGAAGCCGGCGATGAACATGGGAATGAAGCCTTGCCGGATGTTGTGGGTGCGGCAGAAGTCGGTGAGTGAGGTGTAGAAGTCTTCGCCGTGGTCGAAGCGGACGGCGAAGGTTCGGCCGGGAGTGACCTCGGCTGCTTGCACTGGCTGCTCCTTCAGGGATTCTGCGATTGGTTGAGGTTGGCAACGTAACGCAGTGCCACCATGAAACCGTCGGTGGACAGCAGGCGGCTGCGTGCGCGAGCCAGGCCATCGACGCCTGCCGCGGCGAGCTCGCGGCAGCGAGTGGCGAACCAACTCCACGGGATGTCGAGGTATGCAGCCATCGCCTCAAGTCGGCCGAGCGAAGTCGGGTGGGCGATGATCGACTTCGTCGCTGCATGGCGCGCGATCTCGCGGTAGGTGGACCACCGCGACGAGGGCGCGTCGGTATCGACGTACCAGAGGCCGGTGCCTCGCAGCCAGTTGGCCACAATGACATCGTCAGCCACGACGAAACCCTCGATCTCGTCGAACTCGGGCTCAGGGCTGATCTGGACCTCGATGCCGCACGCCTCCATGAGCACCAGAGCGAGCAGCAGGAGGACGCGCTCGTACCTCGCGGATGTACGGACTTCATGCTCTGGGATGCAGAAGCCTCGGCGCATGATCTGGAACCGCGCCGATGTGTGCTGGAGGTAGCTGAGCTTGTGCGTCCACAGCAGCCAGGCGGCCGCTTCCTCCCCGCGTTGCTCCCGACTCCAGAAGAACGGATCGGTCGTGAGCTTGGGCAGGTGCCGGATGATGTGCCGCGCACAGAAGTCTGATCCAAGCCATTTCCTCGACACGTCATTCAGCTTCGGTACCTCGCTGAGCGTCGCCGAGGACGCCGACCGCTCCTCGTAGTGCGCCAGTGAGCGCTGATACGAGTCCAAGGCGCCGTCGTCGGCCAGGATCGCGGAGTCCGTGTTCGTGACAGCCCACACCACCGCGAACGTCATGTCGTCCAGACGATAAGCGCTCGACACTCGATGCGGTTCTGAACGTCGTACGGCGCCAGCCGCGAATTCCCGGCCATCAGCGATGTAAACGACTTGTCCTTCCTCAGTGAGCGTGGACGTGACCAGCAACGTCCGGCGATGAGGCCGCTCAAGACTCGTAAGGAGGTCATACGGGCGTTCGAGTACGACGCCGCCATCGACTGGGACCGAACGTGCCATCACCGCCGCCAACTCGACTCCCTGGAACGACCGGCCGCCTGGCACATCGACGAAACCCACAGCAGGCGCCTCATCGCCCCGGACCAGATCCGCCAGCGCGACGCTCCGGCTGATAACTCCCTCATCCACAGCCCGGGCCCGTCGATTCTCGAAGCCGAGTTCAGCGTCCTCCGCCGCACCAAGTACCTCTCGCAGTGCGGTCCGCACGTCGACGATCGGCCAGGAGTACCAACCACGTTCCCAATCCGACACTGACTTCGAGCTGATCGCTCCCGGGCGGCCGGTTGCCCGCAGGATCTCCGAGTTCACCTTCTCGGCCAGATCTGCCTGGGACATCTCCCCTCGCGCCCGGCGCAACTTCAGGTTGGGCTTCCGCTCGGAATCAGTCATGGCCCTGGCCGGCCAGCATCAACTTCGGATCCGGGGGCGAGTAGGCATCCATCCGATCGGCCCCGATATAGGCCACCGCCAACTGGCGGGCAGTACCATCGCCAGCGAGAATTCGCACCCGCACGAAGGCCTCGAAGGTTCTCGGCAGCTGGCCCCGGCGGCCCTTGATCAGGAGTCTGCCACCGCGCATCTGGCCCGTCTGCTCGTGTATCCAACGCTCGACGATGCTTCGTGCCGTCGCCTTCGCGCCCCGGCTGAAGAGGCCGGTCCTGACCGCCACCAGGTGCCACGAACTTTCATCTCGCCGAGTGGCGATCTCGAAGTCGTACCTCACGCGGCCCCTCATCCGTTCCTCCTCGATTCGATACCCAGAGGATGCTTTGAAGCGTGAGGACGGCGCGCGGGCGGGAACGGACGCGTCCGAGACGTCCTGCCTGCGCTCAAGACGTCCCAAGATGTCTTAGGTTATGTGCATGGCCAACGAGCGACTGCGAGCCGCGATGCTCGAGAACGGCTTGACCACGCTCACTCTTGCATCGGACCTTGGCGTCGATATCAAGACTGTCGAACGCTGGGTCAATGGTCGCATACCCTACCGACGTTATCGGTACGCCGTATCCAGTCGGCTCGGTGTCGACGAAGGCTACCTCTGGCCGGACGCGCTCACCAAGGATCAGGTCACTGCGGCATCATCGAGCGAAGTCATCGCGGTCTATCCCCACCGGTCCGAGGTGCCACGGGACGCGTGGCGACGGCTGTTCGAGTCAGCCGACGAAGAGATCGGCGTACTGGCTTACGCAGGTTTGTTTCTGGCCGAGGACGCCGGCCTCCATCGGATCATCCGCAAGAAGGCAAAGGCGGGTGCTCGGGTCCGCTTTCTCGTGGGCGACCAGCACGATCCACACATCGCCGAGCGCGGCGAGCAGGAAGGCGTCGGCGACGCGCTGGCCGCCAAGATCCGCAACGCTCTCGTCCTCTACCGTCCCCTTCGCGAAAGCGAGGGAATCGAGTTCCGGATGCACCGGACCGTGCTCTACAACTCGATCTACAGGGCCGATGATCAGGTGCTCGTCAACTCCCACGTCTATGGAGCCAGCGCATCCCACGCGCCAGTCTGGCACCTCCGCAAGGTAGCCGGCGGGGAGTTCGTCAGCATCTACCTCGAGAGCTTCGAACGAGTCTGGGACACCGCCGTACCGCTACCGGAGGACTGATGCCAGGACGAATTGACTACTACGACGACCCGACAGCCCCCGCCGCAAACAGCATGGTTCCGTCGGTGAACGTGGTGGTCGAGAACGACGCCGGGCAGATCCTCATGATCTGCCGCTCCGACAACGACAACTGGGCGGTGCCTGGCGGCGCCATCGACCTCGGCGAATCGATGTCGCATGCCGGCGTCCGAGAGACCCTGGAGGAGACGGGTATCGAGTGCGAGGTCACTGGGGTCGTCGGCATCTACACCGATCCGAAGCACATCATCCTGTACACCAGCAACGGTGAAGCACGGCAGGAGTTCTCGATTCTGCTCAGCGGCCGCTTCGTCGCCGGTCAGCCGACGCCAAGCAGCGAAAGCACCGAGGTGCACTGGATCGATCCTGCTCGGCTGGCTGACCTGAAGATGGACCGCTCGATGCGACGGCGCGTCGATCACTACCTTGAGCGACCGTCAACGCCCTACTTCGACTGACTGCCCTCGCGCCATCCACACTTGCACGTTTCGGGCCGCACATCGGAGCAGCGGTGCTGACCGCCGAATCGATCGATGTACGACGTGATCGGTCGGGTACCGAGCCAGGATCTCCGCGATCCGCTCGTCTACGTCTGTCGGTACGCCGTCAACAGCCGTACTCAAGTCACAGTACGTCAGCGCATCCAACAGCGCGGCCGGCGGCGAGGCGAACTCAGCAGCGACCGCTGGCATGCCGCGTTCCTCGGCCTCGATGGCGGCGCCGGTGTGGTGCGCGACGAGCTGGCACACCACCTCAGGCACTCCCTCCAGACCGCGCAGGTATCTCGCACCGTCGAGCGAGTGGAAGCCAGTCGACACCACAGACATCGCGTAGCCGATGTCGTGCAGCCAGGCTGCGACCTCGATCAGATCAGCCTCCTCACCCAACACTCCAGCGAGCGACCTCGCTCGCGCCGCCACGCCTTGAGTGTGGGCCCAGCGACGAGGTAGCTCACGTTCGAGGAGGCCCTTGGCGATTTCCCGTGCGTCTTTAGATTTGATCACATCCTCGACGCTACGTCAGGCTCGGCAGGACAGGACAGGACCTCTTCCGGACATCTCGGGACGTCTCCACCCACCGATGTACCGGCAAGTCTCATGGAGTCGTGGGGGACGCACCGCTCCAGACCCGGTCGAAGCTTGCCGTGTAGAAGTCAAACATCTCCCCCTGATCCGCCTTGAGGAAGTGGTAGATGGGCGTGCGCACAGATGCGATTCCGTACAAGTGTTGGTTCACGAGGACCTGGTTGTCCACGCGATAGATCGAGTTGTAGAGCAGCACATCATGCAGGCGCAGCTCGACCCGGCCTGATGCAGTGAGGGGTCGAACGCGGGTAATGGCATCTGCCATGCTGTCCGACAGAGCCTCCTCGTCGTCCTCCTCGGAGCCCGCGCGGGTCATATCCAGGCGATTCGGATCTCCTAGTGCCACCGCAACTCTCAGCCCATGCTTTCCCTTGTCAGCGAGGATTTCGAGGAAGCGGGAATCTCCGATCAGGAACCCTGCGCTGTAAGCGAGCACGTCGATCTCGAACAGTGCGCCGGCGAACATCGACAGCCACGCTTCGTGCGTTATGAGATCGCGCCTCGGGTAGGCCGCGGCAAACTCAGGCGGCAGCGACTGTCCAGCCGCACGGACCTCAGGCCAGATCTCGCCTTCGTCGAGACCCAGGAGTCGAGCGAGCTGATCTCGGTACCTCGCGTACGGCAGCCTGCCATCGAGCCAGCGCTGTGCGGTCTTGGGGTCGACCCCCAGCCGTGCCGCCAAGTCGGCCTCCGACAGTTGCGCCTCGAACAGCGCTCGCCTCAGCGTGTCGTTCACCGGACCTCCTGCCTCGATGAGACTCAAGAAGTCCCTAGTCGTCCCTGCGAGGTTAACACGAGAAGTCCTAAGACGTCCCAATTCCGGGGTGCTGCCGTCCTGTGTGTCCAGACCACTCTTTGAGTACCCGATGAAGACCATCCAGTCATCCAGGGAGTGAAAGGGTGAACGAAGCAACGGAAACGGAGGCGGCGGACTCCATCGTGCGAGTACGTGTCTGGTTCGGCCGGTTCCCGATCGTGGACTACACGACCTGCAACAGCTCAGCTCACACACAGGCACTTGGGCTTGACCGGCGCTTCGCCGGACTACCAGTGACAGTCGAGCCGTACGACGTCATCGCCATCGGCATCGCCGGTGCGATCCGATGAGCGGTCGCAGGGGCGGGCCAACTGAGACGGTCACATCTTCGCGCTCGCCTCAGGCGATGCTGGGACGCACTCAACGAGAGGATCCGGCGCTGCATGGACGAGGACCTGCCGTGATCCCTCAACCCACGCCGTTGGCGCTTGCCTATGTCCGTAGGTATCCGTGGATGCCGGATCGTGAGTACGGCCTCCTGCAGCAGCGACTTGCGACGGCCGCACAGCATGCCGGATACACGCTGGGCGCGATTCACGTCGAGGAGCTACCCACAGATCCGCGGGCCTTCGAAGCATTGCTCGACTCAGTGGCAGACCTTGATATCCGCGCCGTCATCATCCCGACGAAAGTGCATCTCGGCCGATGGGAGCGCAGAGGATCGAAGTACGAGCAGCTCCGACGATCGACGTCGGCGGAGATCATCGTGCTCGATCCCTGCACCTGAACAAGCGAGCCTGGATCCCCTCCCAGCAGGTGCCACTCCTCAACACCTGTTGGGCCGGGCTCGTTTCACGGAGTCCTCGCCCGCGAGATCCCCGACTACCTCCTGCGCGTCTCGCGGGCGAGGACCCCAAAACAAGCCGGCGGGCGAGCGTGCCGATCAGCTAACCGCGCTCGTCCGCCGCACCACCCGCGGGTCGGCGAGGGGGTCCGGTTCCGGCCCTCTCTCGTTGCCGCGGTACACGGGTCTGCAGGCTCAGCGAACGGAAGTTGCGTAGGGAACAACAAGGGTCCCGTTGACAGGTTCATTGAACGCACGCGGAGGATCTCAGTTGAACCGTCATTCGTCATCGATGTGTTCCATGAGGTCGACCCAGTCGATCACCACACTCCGCCGGTAGCGCACGTGTCGACCGACGCGAAGGCCGCGTGGTCCGTAGTTCTGGGTTCGCCAGCGATAAAGGGTGCGCTTGGGCACCTTGAGGTACGCCGAGACTTCGTCGATGTCCCAGAGCGGATCAATCGTCTCCGGTGTCTGCATCGTCGCCTCCTCCACCTGCAACCGGAGCCAGCCGCTCGCGGCGCGGCGTACGCCTGCGGTCGGGCGCATCATGAACTCCCTCGCGCTCCGACTTGATGACCTTGCGGACGTCCCGCGCGTTCCACCCAAGAATTTCGGCTACCGCCTCAGCGGTTCCGCACACTGTGACAAGTTCAACGACCTCTGCGATCGATGCTTGCTCGGCGCGTCGGACTCGTTCATCGTGGCGCTCAGCAGCGAGCGACCTCGCCTTGATCGCCCGATCCAGCGCGATCTGCGCGCGAATGGCATTCGCCGTTGCCGCTTCGATGCGCGCCTGGCGTTGCCGCGCGCGCCGGAGGGCCGCAACTCTTGAACTGGACATCCAACACCTCCATCACCACTCGGGACCGCCGAAGGACCGGCCAACCGCGTCGTGGCGCGCAGTCAGTTGGTCGAGAGCGGTTGCGTCCAGTCCTGGACGTCGAGCCAGGCTGAACTCAGCACGCCGAAGATGGCGATCGACTGACTCGATCAAGCGCCGTGCGACAGACACGACACGGGCACCCGTCCGCTCAATGACCTTCTCGGGCTCCCGCTTGTTCACCGCGGCGGCCCAGCTGGCGATGTACTTGAAGGAGGACCCGCCGGTCGAGAACCCGTGGTGAGCCAACATGATGTAGGCCACGGACTCGGCCTCGATCTCGCGGATTCCCCTGCACATGACGCTGCCAGCCGAGGCGATCTCCTTCGGATCGTGCATCCGCAGATGTGCGACCTCGTGCGCGAGACGGGCGACGGCCGTTACATCGTCCAGATCGCGTCTGATGACCACGGTCCGGGCTTGGTAGTCGGTCAACCCTTCAAGACTGCGACGGCCAGTTTTGCCTTGGACAAGCGTGTAACCGGCGGTTTGAACCTCATATGCGAGCGCTCGCCAGAGATCGGTGGTCGATCTGCCCGGCGACTGCAGCCGCGCAGGTAGTTCTGGCCCGTCGGTCTGCGAGATGTCCCAGACGGATCCGACCTTGAACCCGACCAGCCGGCCGCCTCCACGAGCCGGCCGGGCTCGATCGAATTCGAGCTCTGCCCCGCCCTCTTGAGCGATCGCCTTCCTGGCGCCGTCCTGGATGACGGGTGCCAGGATCCGGATGTCGCGGTTCTGCTGCTCGTCGGTGATCGAACGTCCGAACCTCTTCCAGATGTCGGCCCGTGCGACCTGGCTCGCGTACGGCATCTGCAGCGTGATCAGTACGACGTTCCGGAAGCTGCAGTTGCGCAAGGCCAGTGCGGCATCCAGCCACCTGACCCACTCGACGCCTGAGCTCCTTTTGCGAATCTCCGCGTGCAGCGGTTCGCGCAGGTTCTCGGGGGTAACTCGTGGGCGCTCCATCAATCCTCCAAGTTGAGTCTGGGAAAGCTCAACGTTCGAGACCGTCCAGATCTCTGTAGATCTCCGGAATGAGGTCCCAGTACTCCGGCCGGTATCGACCACCTGGCGATCTCGTCGCAACTGGTGGGTCGACAACAGGCACGGGCTGTACGGGAGGCGAAACAAAATGCTTGGGTCCGTAGGGGCGGCGCAGGTCGGACGTTCCAGCGATTCTCCGCGCCAGGCGCGCGGCAGCAGACAGGTGATCGGTGACTTCGGCCAGAGCTGCTGTCACCTCATCGAAGCACGACACCATATTGGTTCTGACCCATGCTGGCTGCGGGTATCTCAGACGCCAAACCTGAGGCCGCCGGTCGAACTCAGGGTCGCGTTTGGCAAGTTCGACACGCGGGACGAACAGATGTCCACGTCTCACCAGCCAGGCGACAGTCTCCTGCTGAACCTTCGCCACCCGATCAGCTGACTGCATCAGCTCATCGATGACGTCTCGGACGACGGTGCCGGCTCGCCGATCATCCAAGGGATCCTGAGGCCGCGTCAGTCTCTCCCCATCAGACATCCAGGCACGCATCACTCCGATCAGCTCGACGAACGCCGATTCGGCGGGTCCTTCGCTGCGACCGTTCAAGTCTGATAGACGAGTGCGCCACAGACGTGCAACGTGTTGCGTGGCCGCACCGGCCAGGCGCAGAGCTTGCGCAAGCTCTCGAGATAGCTCCGCGGTGGTGCCGCGCTGCTCCAACCGAGCGGCGAGATGCATGCCGTAGCCGATGACTGTACGCACCTGTGCTGTGGTCGATCGGAGGTCGCGGGTCAACGTACCGCCAGGGGCCGTCGTCTCATGCGCCGCTTGCCAGCGGGCGGCTAGCAGAATCACCTGCGAGGGTTGGTCGACAGCCGCGTGCGGCAGAGTTGTCGTTAGGCCACGCATGTCACCGATATCCGGGGATCCGCGTTTGCGGACGGACTTGAGCTCAGCGATTACATCGGCCAAGTGGCGGCGAAGTCCGTCGTTCGTCTGCGCGGTCTTGAGTCTCGCGACGCTTGCGCGGGCTGCCCGATCCATGATCCATGCCAACTCCGCTCGGGCAGCCTCGAGACTGTTCTCGTCGTCCCAGGCGCCTCGCGTGCTCCTGCTCTGCGATGCAAGTAGGTCACCTCCGGCGCCGATCGACCGGGCGAGTGCAGCGAGCGCCCCCTTCGCAGCGAGCGGGTCCGCGCTTGCGAAATCACTCGTAGACAGTTCGAGTCGCAGCCAGCGGAAGTGATGACGGGCCGCGGTCAGCGTCGCCTGCCAGCCGGCGACCAGATCCGTGGTGTCAGCGTGGGCAGAGTTGTACGCCACGACTGCGTCTCGTCTGGCGACTCGGAGGAGGTCCTCATACGTCGTACGCATCCCGGACCATCCGGATGTCGATGGCCGTGGCCCTTAAGGCATCGGCCAGCGAGAGGCGCCAGCTCAAGTGCTCGATCGGCACCTCGAGTTGATCAACCGCGGTGGCCGCTTGGTCGAACAGTGCGGCCGGATCGGCATCGAGATCACCGTCGAACGGCTCGTACGGCATGCCGAGCAACTGTTGAGCTCGATACCGGCTGAAGGCCGTCATGGCCCATCGACCGCCCGGCTCCTTCGCCTCCAACGCCTCGAGGATCGCCTCGGCGTGAGTCACCAGATCTGCCACCCGACCGGGTACTTCGAAGTTGTTCATGAGTTCCTTTCGTCCTGAGGAAGATGGGCCAGAACGATCCCGTTTTGACGGGATGTCGCTGAATCTGTGGATAACTGCGCCTGCAACCTGACTGGGATCAGTGGCGTCGCGCACCCACGGGTTCAACGTTTCGAGCCACAACCCGCGGGTCAGAGCAGACGCTGCACCAACTGATGTCGGAGCCCGACGCCAGCTGCATGGCTGCTCAATCCGGTCACACTTCTTGCATCCGAGGCGTTTCCGTCGCCGAAACGGGTCCGAGCGGCCTGGCGTGGGCCCCAGCGTTGAGCGTTCATGAACCACACCGTGAACAGCTCTGAACGCGACAAGGACCGAGCGTGCGAGCACTGTGCCGCGTTCTTCGTCGCCCGTCGATCCGACCAGCGATTCTGCTCGGATCGTTGCCGCCTGCGCCATTGGCGCTTACAGAAGTCGGCGGCCAACGCGGCCGTAGCAGAGCGCTCCTCGATCGCTTCGCACACTGAGACGATCCGGAAGATCCTTCTCGGACTGGTTGACGCCTGCCCACCGGCCGTTGTTGCCGAACAGCTTCAGCCGGCCTTCGCTGAGCTGGCGAATCTCGATCAGGCGATCTTCCGTCTTCAGCGTCAGATCGACGTACCGGGGACAAGCGATCTGGCAGCTGGTGCGCCGCCGGAGGATCGCGGCACCCCATGCTGAGCATCCACCGATTGACGGCCGGCGACGGCTACACGTATCTGCTCAAATACGTCGCGTCCGGCGACGTGGACCGGCGCATGGCAACACCGCTCACCGCGTACTACGCAGCATCCGGCTACCCGGCCGGCAGATGGTTGGGACGTGGGCTGAGCGGCCTCGGCAACCGACAGTTGAAGGCTGGAGCAGAAGTCACAGAGGAACAGATGGCCGCGCTGTTCGGGCGAGCAGAAGACCCGATCACGGGTGCAACGCTCGGCGAGCCGTACCGTACGTACAAGTCACCGAGCGAGAGCGTCGCGGACCAGATACGTGCGCTCGATCCTACCCTGCCGACAGCACTGCGTGAGCTCGAGATCGAGCAGATACAAAAGACCGCCGCCCGTAAGAAGACGAAGCACGCCGTTGCCGGCTTCGACCTGACGTTCTCCCCGGTCAAGTCAGTCTCGGCGCTGTGGGCCACCGCCGACGTAGGCGTGCAGGAACAGATCGTCCTGGCACACCACGAGGCGATCCACGACGTACTTGAGATCCTTCAGGACCAGGCAGTGTTCACCAGAACCGGCCACGATGGCGTCGCACAGCTCGACACCCGCGGCATCACCGCAACCGCGTTCGACCACTGGGACACCAGAAGCGGCGACCCGCAACTCCATACCCACGTCGTCGTAGCCAATCGCGTTCAGGGAGACGACGGATGCTGGCGCACCATCGATGGCAGGGTTCTATACGCCGCGGCCGTGGCCTTGTCCGAGGTACACAACACGCTTCTCGCCGACAACCTGAGCCGTCGGCTCGGCGTCGCCTGGCAACTCCAGGAGCGTGGAGAACGCCGATCGCCGGCCTTCGAAATCGAAGGGATCCCGGAAGAACTGATCGGCGAGTTCTCCTCACGCACTGAGCAGATCGAGGCGAATCTCGCCACTCTGCTGGAACACCGCGCCGACGACTCTGGGCCGCCAGGTCGACGTGAGATGTACGCACTCCGGCAACAAGCAACCCTGATGAACCGGCCGGCGAAACCCCTGCCGAAGCCGCTGGCAGACCTGATGCGCAGCTGGCGCGAGCGCGCCGAACGAGTCACACACAACCAGGCCTCCGCCATCATCGAGAAGGTCCTCGACTCAACACCCGACCGACCACTCACCGCGGCCGATCTGAGTGCCGAGACAATCCACGCGTACGGCGCGACGACAGTTCTTGCACTGCAAACGAAGCGTGCAACCTGGACACGGTGGAATCTCCTCGCGGAAGCGTCCCGCCAGACCCGCCTCCTCCGTCTTTCGACCACTGAAGACCGCCTTCAGGTGCTCGAGGCAATTGTTCACGACGCGGAACAACAGTCGATCAGCATCTCTCCGGCCGCGACGTTCACCACACCGGGACGTCGCGCAGATGGGCAGAGCGTCTTCACCATTCACAACGGCGAGATCTTCACGTCTCCAGTGATCCTAGGAGCCGAGAGCCTGCTCCTTGACCTCACGGCAAAGCTCGACGCCCCGACCATCTCCACCCATCGCCTGACGACCACGCGCCTCAGCGACGACAAGATCCAAGCACTCCGGCGGATCGCGCAGAGCGGTCAGACAGTCGAAGCTCTCGTCGGCCCGGCCGGCAGCGGCAAGACCAGCCTTCTCGCCGCTCTCCGCACCAGCTGGGAGACGCAGCACGGCGACGGATCCGTCATAGCCCTAGCGCCTTCCTCCGCTGCAGCCACCATACTGTCGGACACACTGTCCCTGCCAGCAGACAATCTCGCCAAGTGGATCCACGAGGCCGTCGGAGTCGCAGCCGATCAACGCAGCCGATGGATTAGTGAACTCGAACGAGCGGCACATGCAGCTGAGACAACCGGCCGTCGACGGCGCCACCGGCGAATCATCGCGGAGCTGGCTCGTGCGTACGCCGATCGCGACCGATGGCACACTTCCGCGAAAACCAGCTGGTGATCGTCGACGAGGCGTCCATGGCCGGCACGATGGAACTCGCCACCCTCGCTCGCGAAGCCGACAAGGCCGGCGCGAAGCTCCTCCTCGTCGGGGACGACGCCCAGCTCGGCGCCGCGGATGTCGGTGGCGCCTTCCGCCTCATCGCGCGCGACACCAACGCGGCCGAGCTCAGCGACGTCTGGCGCTTCTCCAACCAGTGGGAACGTGAAGCCAGCCTGGAGCTCCGCAAGGGACACTCGCAGGTCATCGATCTCTACGACGATCACGATCGACTCTCACACGGCTCACTTGAAGACATGGAGGACGCTGCCTACCTCGCCTGGCGACGTGACTGCAACGCTGGCAAGACCAGTCTCCTGATCGCAGCGGACAACGCCACCGTCACACGCCTCAACGCCCGGGCGCGACTCGACCGCGTCACCACCGGCCAGGTCGAACCAGACGGAATCCTCCTCCATGACGGCACCCACGTCGGCCTCGGCGACCACATCGTCACCCGCCTCAACAACCGCCGCCTCCGCATCGGACGACGAGGATTCGTCCAGAACGGCAACCGCTGGACCGTCATCCACCGCTGGGACGACGGCTCCCTCACCGTCCAAAACGACGACCTCCAGACCGTGACTCTGCCCAGAGCGTACGTACGCGAATCCGTCGAACTCGCCTACGCCACAACAGCCCACCGCTCCCAAGGCGCCACCGTCGATACCGCCCACCTCTTGGTCACGGACAGGCTCACACGCTCCCTCATGTACGTCGGCATGACCCGCGGCCGCCACAGCAACCGCGCCTACGTCGCCACCCACAGGACGACCGCCGAGATGCACGAACCCCAGTTCCCTCAAACCATGCAAGACGTCCTCGAAGCAGTCCTCGAACAAGACGGCATCGAACGCTCAGCCCACGAGACCATGCGCACCGAGCTCGACAACGCCAGCCGCCTCGACCGCCTCATCGCCATCCACGAACACCTCTGCCAGGTTGACGCTCGTGAACGCTACCGCCCCGCCATCACCAACAGCGGCCTCGACCCCATCGACCAAGCCGCACTCCAATCCTCCCCCGCTCTCGGCCCCCTCATCACCGCCCTACGCCGCGCCGAACACCTCGGTCTCGACGTCCCCAGCACCCTCCACCAGATCGTCAACCAGTCATCCCTGACCAACGCAAATGACCTAGCCGCCGTCCTCCACGCCCGCGTCGAACGACTCATCACACGAGCCGAACGACGTACCCGCTGGGCGTCGCCCGCACTCATCGTCGGCTTGGTTACACCGTCTGTCCACGTCTCCAACCCCACCTACAAGGCAGCCCTCCAGGAGATCGAGTCACAGATCGCCCAGCGCGCAGAATGGCTCGTTCATCAAGCCGCCTCAACCAACGAGCCGTGGTACCGGCTCCTCACCGAGTCCGCGCCTCAGGCAGCTGAGCTGCGCAAACAACTTATCCGCGACATCGCTGCATACCGCGAGCTTCACCAGATCGCCGGGACCGAACCCCTGGGCCTAGCGCCAGTCACGGCACATATCCAGCAACGCCAACGCAACCGACTCAAGGGCTTGATGCAGCAGGTCTTTAACGACGGCCTCTCGGAGGATCCAACAGCTCAGGCCAACATCAGCACCAGCCCAAGGTCCACAACCAAGCCCGAGATCGCGCACTAACGCCCTCGGACAACTGCCGCGCCCCGTCAGCAGCACGAAACCAGCATGCCCCTCCGGAATGCAAACGGCCTCGCGTCGCGGCGCCCTACGACCGGCCCCGGAGCGCACGAACCATCGACATCTCGCCCAGGCGAGCAACACTCGGCCCACGTTCCCTCAGCTCACTGCCCAACACCCGAGTCGTCCCGCCCGGCGACATCGAGTCTTAGTCGTGCCATGTTGGGTGGCGTGCAGGTGGAGCGAAGTAAAGGTGCAGCAGTAGGCGGCTGCCCTGTCGACGACCCCCGGCAACCCTCCTCAACGTAGTGCCTCGTGGCCCGGAGTGTCAGGGCCATGCATCCTCGGCTTCGGGGTCTATGGCGAACCGCAGGAGCGGTTCGATGTCGTCTCGGTTCTCGTCGAACCGTCGCAGCGCGGCGAGGTAAGCCGCTCGTTGCTGGTCGAGGGGCACACCAAGGTGTCCGCCCCAGGAGAAGCAGTCCTCACCAAGGCCGAGAGCGAGGGCGAGTTCCTCGGCGACAATGCGCGCGTGCCGGCCGTTGCCGTTCTGAAACGGATGGATCTGGACCGTGCGGTGGTGCAATCGCAGCACCAGCTCGGCTGGACTGAACGTGCGGTTCTCGACCCAGTAAGTGGCGTCGCCCAGGGCGGCAGGCCAATCCTCGCGTATTCGGTACGGATCGATACCGATGGAGAGCTCACGGGTGCGGATGCGCCCGGCCCAGTCCCATACCTGGTCGAACATCCGTCGATGGATGGCGCACTGCACGGGAACCGACAGCAGGTCGGGCACATCGAACGCCTCGTCCCGAATCCAGAACCTGGCACCGGCGATGTTGCTACTTTCCACGTCATTGAGCTCAGCCATGGTTTCGATGCCCTGGTGGGGCGCCAGGAGGTACTGCCGGTCCTCCTCCTCGACCGGAGTGGCTCCGTACGGCTGGTTGAGCGGGTCGAACATGCTCACCGCTGGCACACCTGCACGGTCATCAACTCCCGCGACGTACGCACAGCTTGGTGCAGTGTCACAGGGTCTGGAGGAGACGTTCAGTGGCCTCATCGACGGAGCGTTCAGCAGCTGCGTCGCTAACAAGTTGCGCCTCGAGCGCCATGTGTCGGTTCACGCGGCCGACCATTCGCTCAGCAGTCCGACGCGCGATCTGGTGTGTCTCCTCGTCGCTCAACACGCCGGTCCGATGCGCGTCGCGCACCTTCGCCCAAGATGACTGCGGCCGCTTGTCCGGATTGACGTAAGCGAGCTTGACCGTGGCCAGTTGCTCGATCAGGTCTGGCGCCGAGATCTCACCGAGCAGCTTGCGGCTGAGCAGTTCGTCGACGGTGACCGACAACGATCGTGGACGAGCCACAGCCTCCGCCAGCCACCGCGAAATCTGAGCTTGCGAGGTTCCCAATGCCTTGGCGACAACCTCTTGACTACAGCCAGACTTCACCTGCATGACTGCGAACCGCCGCTGGTCCAGCTCGACGAGCTCGCGGCGCGCACGAACACGCGCCGCCTCACGTGAGGCTTGCGCGTTCAAAACGGACTTGCGAACGGGCATCAACCAGATCCTTCCTCATTCAGATTGAATGATATCAGGCACAGATGCGTTTGGTGAACCTGCCATGTCTGAGGCGGACCCGGGATCGCAGCAGTCAGGTCCCGGCGTAACGCTCCGTGTCCATTTCCGATGTACGAGACACCGGGGGAAGAGTCACCGGGCCGCGGCGAGCCGTTTCCGGCGGGTCGGCTGAAATCGGAAGGATCGCGTTGATCTCAGAAGCGTTGCGCGCAGCGCGGCAGCATGCCGGGGCGCGTTGGTGGAGCCTCGACATCCACGCCCACTCGCCCGCCTCCTTCGACTACGGGGGCCTCGATGACATGCCGAACGAGGAGCCCAAGCCGTCGTTCAAGGAATGGATCCAGGCTTACATCGACGCGGGAGTCGACGGAATCATCATCACCGACCACAACTCCCACGCCGGGGTCGAGCCGGCGCGAGACGCCCTGGCCGAGCTGCGTGGAGGCGATCCTGACCTTCCTCCTTTCGTGATCTTTCCAGGCGTTGAACTCACGGTGACTGGCGGCATTCACATCCTTGGGATCTTCGACCCGGCGTGCGAGGCCGAAGTTGTCAACAGCGCGCTGACTCTCTGCGACTTCAAAGGCACTCGCGGACGCAGCGATGAGACCGCGAACAAGACTGTGTTCGACGCGGCCGCGGTGATCGCGGACCTGGGTGGTGTCTGTGTCCCCGCGCACGCAGACAAGGCCCGAGGCGTCTTCGGGATGGATCCCCGCGAGGTTCAAGCCCTCACAAGGTCCGATTCCATCCTCGCTGTCGAGGTTGTGGACGACTCGAACACCGGCACGGCAGACATGTTGGGCTGGGTTCCGCTGTTGGGATCTGACGCACATCACCTGACCACCGACGGCTGTCCAGACGGTCTGGAGGCGAAGGCGCCGGGTACTCACCTGACGCTCGTCAAGGCGGAGACGCTCGATCTCGAGGGTCTCCGCCTCGCTCTCACGGATCCCGATGAGTCTGTACGACGGTGCCGGCGCGGTGACGGCGATCCCAACAACACTGGTCACGGGCGCATCAACCGGATCACCGTCGTGCACGGCGGCGTGACCGAGGACTACCGCTTTGGTCCTTGGATGAACTGCCTCATCGGTGGCCGCGGTGTCGGCAAGTCGACGCTGCTCGAACTGCTCCGGCTGGCGCTTGGCCGTAGCCATGAACTGGCAGGATCGGTCGCTGAAGATCTGAGACGGTTCCAGCCGTCCGCGGAACGCGGCGAACGCTGGTGGGACGACCAGACGCGGATCGTCGTCGAATACACCAAAGATGACCAGCTCTTGCGCGTTGCCTGGTCGGGCGACAAGCCGGACAGCTCGGTCCTTGAACTCCAAGACGGAAACTCCTGGCACGCGCAAGCGGGCCGGGTGTTCGATCGTGTGCCGATTCGCGCGTTCAGTCAGAAGCAGATCTACGAGCTGGCAACATCCCCCCAAAGCTTCCTGACGATCCTCGACGACATGCCGCCCGTCCAGAAGGGTGTATGGGACGAGGAGTACCAGCAGCTGCGACTCGAGCTGAGAAGCGAGCGCAACAAGCTCCGCCAGTTGCTCGCGGAAGCCGAGAAGGCCGACCGCATCCGAGGCCAACTCGAAGAGGTGCGAGGTCGCCTGCGACATCTGACCGAACTTCGGGCAACACCGCAGTACCAAGAGCTCGCCACGACAGAGGCTCGCATCAGGGACGCCGCAACCGCTGAGCAACAGGCCCAGAGTATCGAGCAGGACCTCAGTGCCCACGCCAAGACTCTGCGCGACCTCGTGACCGACGCCCTTCAGGTCAGCGATTACACCTACCGAGCCACCTCGTTCACGAACGCTTCAGACCTTCTTGAGCAGGCTGCAACCATTCTGGCGACAGCGCGCGCGTCGTGGGAGACCACAGCGCCCGCTGCGTCATGGCAAGAACGAGTCGTGCAGCTCAACAACTGGCTGGCTGAGCAAGGCGGCGCCTCCAGCACGGCCGCCGAGCAGATCCAGGCCGATCGGCAGCGGGAGGCTGATCTCGAGGCCGAACTTCGTGGCATCGAGAGCACCAATGACCGATGCCAAGTGCAGGAGACGGTGATCGCCCAACTCGCCGAAAAGCTCGCATCAAAGAGAGACGAAATCTTCAAGCGCCGCGATGGCTATGCCCGGCAACTCGACGCCGCTTCGGTCGTCACTCGTGTCCATCAGCAAGGCGACATCGCCAACGTCGGAGAAGAACTTCGCGCTCTCCTCAACTGCCCAGAATCGTTCGAGTCGGCGTTCGGAAGGGACGGACTCGCCGCATCCCTACTCGCTCAGCAACCGAAGGATCCGCGGTTCCCGAGTGAGGTGCAGAAGTTCAAGGAGGCGCTCATCGACCTGGCCGAAAGGGGCGCCGACTCCACCATTGCCCAATCCATCAAGGTGGACGCACGCCTCTACAGCCGCCTCGTCAGTGCCGACACCTTCGACCTGATCACCAGCATCATGCTCTGGTTCCCAGAAGACCTGGTCGAGGTCCGATACCGCCCGGCCGAGGGTGGAAACCTGGTGCCAGTCGATCGAGGATCGCCCGGCCAGAGGACAGCGGCTCTCCTCACCGTCATTCTTCAGATGGGGATCGATCCACTCCTGCTCGATCAGCCAGAGGACGATCTCGAGAACAAGCTCATCAACCGTCTCGCGGTCCAAACTCTCAAGAGCATCAAGACCCGGCGCCAGATCATCGTCTCCACCCACAACGCCAACATCGTCGTCACGTCCGCCGCCGAGAACATCCTCGCGCTCGAGCACGGAGAGCACCTCCCGAGAATCGAAGCCGAAGGCACACTCCAGGTCGCCGAGGTCAGAGCCAAGGTTTGCGAGATCCTCGAAGGCGGCAGGGACGCCATCAAGACCCGCTACCGACGGCTGATCGGCCCCACCGACACATGACCGAGCCGCGGTCCTGCGTCCGATATGGCGCATGACCGACGGCCGGTTGGATACAGCACACAACCGCATTCAGCTGGGCTATCCCTACGCGTCGCCACCAGCGAGCCCTTGGCGCGTCATAGAGGTGCGCGGTCGGTGCAGCGCTCGTCAGCGGCAGGGCGCTGAGTAGGCATCCGACTTCACCACGCCGAAAGATCAACGTCTCACGACGAGACACCGAGATCTCATCGGCGGTCGACACCGCTCGCCTGAGTCGCCGCCGCATCAACGCCTTGGCAGCCGGTTCAGACCGCCTTGATTGTGCCGCCGTCGATGCCGTAGTCGGCACCCGTGATGTTGCCGGCCGCGTCCGACAGGCGGAACGCGATCACGGCCACGACTTCCTCGGTTCGATCATCCGGCCGGTCGTGACCTTCTGGGACTTCACCATCTGCTGCACGAATTGACCAGCTCCGTACACGAGCAGTGTGGCGGCGATTGTGCCGTCGGGTCGGCGCTCGGCGAGTCCGGCTGCGGTGCTCGAGGATCGAAATCGGCCTACGGCCCTCTCCCGTGGCCTCAGCCCAACCGGTCACCAGCTTCCGGCGCTCTGCCCCGTGCTACGGAGGCCGCGAGGATCTGTGCACACTGCTCCCTGAGGCGATGACCAACAGCAAATGTCGCTGGTCATCAATGAGCAACGAATCTGCAGTCAGGACCCGATCCCAGGCCTTCCGTGCCCAGTCCCCATTGGGCAGCAACAGATCTACACCATCTTCGAAGGCGATTCAGGCTCGAACGACTGTTTCGCATGGGCTTCGGGGCGGTGTTCGGTCCGCGAGCAGCCCATGCGGGAGGTCCATTCGCGGAGGCGGCGGAGGGCGAGGTCTAGTTCGCGGTGAAAGGCGAGTGGGCTGGACGGGGCGGCGTCTTCGAGGTAGGAGGCCTCCCAAAGGGTACGGAGGGCGGACAGTTCTTCGACGAGGGCGCCGTGGTGTGACCAGCAGGGTGGGGTGACCTTGTGGTCCAGGTTGTAGCGGCCTGCCAGCCACACGACCCAGGTGTCGAGTCGCTCTAGTTCGTCGGTGGCGGCATGTGCGTCGAGGTCTCGCCAGCAGATGATGAACGGATCGTCGGTGGCGAGGTCGAAGGACTTCAGGAGGTCGTCGCGGGGACTCATTCGATCTGCTTTCCGCCTCGGCTTGCCTGCGCGATGCTGGCGTGGATCTGGGCTGCGTCCGGACGGGCGGGCCATGGTGTCATGTTCAGGAGGATTGGTGGGGCGGTGCGGGCGAGGAGGATGCCGGTGCCGAGTGGGAGGGTGCGGATCACGTCGGGTGGGAGGATCGGGATGCGTCGGGTGCTGGTTGAGATGGTGTGTTTGCCGTCGGGACCTCGGCTCCAGTTCCGGATCTCCTCGTCGCGGTCACCGCAGACGGCGGCGAGGTCCTGAAGGTCTCGGGGTTGGGCGGAGCCGCCGAGGATCAGGCGGAGGGTCGCGGCGTCCCACATCGCCGACGCTGCCTGTTCGCCCCATTTGTCCCTCGCCTGGGCGAGAGATTGGATGACGACGAGAGTCGAGATCCCTGAGCCGCCGCCGTCGGCCATAAGGGAGGGCAGTGACGGTACTGCGCACAGGTTGGCGATCTCGTCGAGGATGAGTGCTAGCGGGGGCTCGAGGCGACCGCCTGGGTTGCCGGCGGCGAGCTGTCGGGCCGTCTCAGTGATGTCTTCGAGGAGGGCTGCGATGAACGCCGACGTTGCGCTCGCACCGATGCCGGTGCCGAGGAGGTAGATGGTGCCGCGGTTCGCGATGAATGTCTTGGGATCGAGGCCTTCGCCGTCTGCTGGGTCGAAGGACTTTCGTACGGCGGGATCGGCGAGGGCGGAAAGAGCTGAGCGTACGCCTGCCCAGACCGCATCTCGGGTGCGGCCGTCCATGCGGACGATGCCGTCGAGCGTGTCGCCCCAGCCTTCAGCAGCGTCGGTCGAGCGGTTGAGGATGGTGACGGCTTCTATGGCTGAGGCGGGTTCGAGGCTCCAGCGGTAGAGCTGCGCGACACCGGCACCGTCGATGGCCGCGGCGTGCAGTAGCCCACGCAGCGCCATCTCCGTTTGTCCGTGCCAGAACGCACCGTCGGACACACCACCCTTGGTGAATCCTGCACCGGCGGCCAGCCCGCTGGCTCGCACGATTGCTGTGGTCGGGTTCTCGCAGCCACGAACGGGCGACCAGCGGATGCCTCCGACTTGCCCGAGGCCTTGCGGGTCGAAGATCGCGACCGGTCCACGGGGACGGCGAAGCTCAACGGTAGCGGCGAGGTTGTCCGGTCGGGTGGAGGTGGTGACGACGGCACCGGGCGCGTCGATGATGGCGCCGATGATCTGGTGGAGGCCCTTGCCGGAGCGAGGCGGACCGAGTGCGATCTCGGAATCCTCGACCGACGCCCAACACTCATGCCCGTGGGATCGTCCCAGAAATCGACCCACATCTGACGGTTGCGGACGTCGTACAGCGGGGCGCGCGGACCGACCGCGGCGCACGACCTGGCCACGCCCGACAGATGCCTCGACATCGGCAGCGGTGGCGAGTCCTGGGCGTTTGGCAAGAGACCTGGCACGACGTGCCCCGCCGGCCTGGCGTTTCGTCCATAGATAGTGGACGCCGGCTCCCCCCATAATCGGAATCATCAGTAGCACGGCTAGTACGACCCAATAGACGACGGGATTTAACGCTCGGCTCGAGAGTCCGAAGACCCGCGCAGGATCACCCGGATTGAGCACGACCTTGAGCGCGCCGACCCAAGGTGTGTGAATCCACTTGTGCGTTGTCAGGAGGCTGCTGAGACCGCCTGCGAGGTAGAGGATCCCCGCACTGGACAGCAATAGTGCGCCGCCGACGATGACCATGTCCGAGAGATCTCTGGGAGATCGTCCCCCGGTGTCCATGTCACATCCTTCCGTCAGTGTCGAACAACCGAGCCTCGCGGCCGTGCCGGACGAGCTGTACGACGAACGACCGGCTCGGGAGCCGCCACAGTGCCCGGCCCTTGGGGAGCTTGGCGATGGTGGACACCTCAACGTCCGTGAGCCCTAGCAGGGTCGCCGTACGGGCGAGCTGGTCGGGTTCTTGCCGCAGCATGATCCGTGTGGAGCAGTCGGCCAGCAGCCCTTCGGCGAGGGCGCGGGCTTCCGAGCCCAGATCGCCGACGGCGGCCAGGTCCGACAGGCGGTGGACGATCAGGATGTTGGAGACGCCCCACGCGCGCGAGAGTTTCCACTGCTCCTGCATGCGACGGAGCAGGGCGGAGTCCCGCATCACGCGCCAGCCTTCGTCGTACACGATGAACCGCCTCCCGCCGGCCGGATCGGTGACGGCCGCCTCCAGCCACGACGAGGCACAGGCGAGTGTCAGGCGCAGCGCTTGATCATTGCCTCCGGCACCGATCCACGAGGAGTCGAGGGAGACCATCGGAAGCGACGGATCGAACCGGGTCGTGGACGGGCCGTCGAACATGCCTGCCAGATCGCCGTGTACGAGCCGTCGGATCGCGTGGGCCAGCTCTCGGCTGTCGGCCTCCGACGTACCATCGCCGAGCCCGGGCGAGAACAGGGCTTCGACGACGTCGGGAATCGTCGGTACTGGAATCCGGGACGCGCTGTCGACGGCCACATCGAGCGCGGTGTGCTCCACGGCGGACAACGACCGGCCGAGCGTGGACTCGGCGAGTGTGCCGAGCAGAGCGCGTCTGCGGGACCGGACGATTCGGCGCCAGTCGTCGTCCGCGAGGCCGCCGGGACGGCTGCCGGCGTCGAGGGGGTTGAGCCTGGTGGACAGGCCCGGGCCGAGCTTGATGACCGATCCGCCGACCGACTCCGTAACCGCCGTCCACTCCCCCTTCGGGTCGCAGGGCACGTAGGCCCGATGGCCCAGGGCAATGGACCGCGTGATCAGCGCCTTGGCCGTCGAGGACTTCCCGCTGCCGATCACGCCTGCCAGGAGGAGGTTCGGGTTGGTGATGACGCGCGACTGGTACAGCTCCCACGGGTCGTAGACGAAGGACCCGCCGCTGAAGACGTCGTTGCCGATGTAGGTGCCGGTGGCGCCCAGCCCGCCTTCGGCCAGGAACGGGTACGCGATCCGGAGGATTCTGGTGGTCGCGCGATGGTTGTCCACCAGCAGCGGAAGCCTTCGACGCAGGCCGACAGTCTGAGTCGGCTCGTGCTCGTCCTCGGGTGAGGGCTTTGCGGGCGTCGTACGGCGCGACGCAACCCGGCTGGCTCGCCGATTGGCTCGTCTGGTTCGTCGATCGGTCTCGGTGGGTTCGAACCACCCAGCGTTCGCCTTCATCCGAGACCGACCCCGAACGGCAGGGCCGCGGCGAGGAACCCTTCGACCTGTTGGCCGACGAGACGTCGTACGTCGAGCAACGCCTGCGATGCCGCGATCTCGATCTCGGTACACGCCTCATCGAGGGCATCCTCGGTGTCCGCCGACACCGCGATCAGGCCGATCCAGCGCACGTCGCCGTGCCCGGCAGCAAGGTCCTTCTCTCGTTGCGCGACATCGGCGTCGAGTTGACGGTCCTCTTCGGTCTCCATCTGCCCGACACGCTTGCGGGTCGCGCGATCGGTGACCCGTTCGACCTGGTGACGACGGGCATCGCGCAGCGCCTTGCCGATCGGGACCGGTTGCAGTACGAGCGAGAAGGTCCGCCGGATCCCCGGCTTGAGCAGGAGCGGGCTCAGGAACGACGGTGTCGCCCGCAGCCGGGGCCACTCGGTGACGACGTACACCCGGTGGAACGAGGAGTCGGTCCGCAGGTGGTCCCAGGTCGCATCGACCGCGAGAGGCGCCGCGTCCACCGGGTCGAGGCCGCCGACGAGGGTGCGCGTCGCGGCAGGGTCGAAGGCTACTCGCAAGCTGGTGGCCAGGTCGGTGGCGTTGAGCCAGACGCCTGCGACGCCGGCTGCCGCGAAGGAGGTCTGGAATGCACGGGACTCCGAGTCCAGGACGGCCATGGCTCCGGCCATTCCCCCGCCGTACTTGCGGACCTCCTTCGACACCGCATCCAGGTTCAACGCGAAGCTGAACAGCGTTTCGTGCCTGGCCGCGGCAGGCGCCGCGTGTTGCAGCAAGTCACGGTAGATCGCTCCCGCCGGGCTCGATGCGTCCAGACCGCGCTTGCGGGCCCAGTCGCCCAGCCCGTCACCGGGATCTGGGATCGTCCGCTCGAGGATCTGCGCTCTGGCGATCCGGTTGCTCTGGCACAAGCCGGCGATCATCCTGCCGTACGCTGCCACGCGCCGGTCCTGTTCGTCGGAGTTCTGGAGGAGGTGTGCGGGTCCCCCGATCTTCGCGACTGCGATCAGCCGACGGCGGAGCGGATCGTGGACTGCGCCGATCGACGATCGGGTGTCCAGGATCCGCAGCAGGCTGGGTTCGCCCGGCAGCTGCAGCACACCGTGACGCCGCGGCGCCAGCAGGTTGGCCCGGTACGACTGATTCCTACGGAGTCCGCGGAGCACATGGGCTGTTCGCAAGACGACCCAGCGGTAGGCCGGCAGTCCCTCGAAGCGTCCGAATGCGGTGACTGCGCAGACGACTGTGGTGGTCATGCCTGCCATCCGCATCGCCGCCGGCCAGCCGGCGAGCAGTGAGGTCAGGGACGAGACGATGCCGATGATCACCAGCGCTACCTGGATCGGTCGCAGACCGAGCAGCAGCGAGTTCCGCTGTGGCCGTGGGAATCGTGCCGAGAGTGCGTTGGACATCGTCAGTCTCCTTGCTCCGACACCGAACTGGGACTGTCTCCTGGGTCGCTGGAGTCGCCGTCGACCGACACCTCGCTGGTTGCGACCGCGGTGACGGTGCCCCCTGAATCCGAGCCTCCTGTCGGCGGGGCCTCAGGCTGCGCCGCCGAGTCCGCCGCAGGCTGCGAGTCGGCAGGGTCTGTCACTTGATCGGAGTGCTCGCTGGTGTCGATACCGCTGTCAGCTGTCGACTCGCCATCGGAATCTTGATCGCCGCCGACGACCGGTGATGAGTCGTCGCTGTCCGAGCCGCTGAAGTCTCCGGCGGCCCACTGCTGCAGGCGTTCGAGTTGGTCCTTGCCCGCCTCGACTCCGGCTGCGCCCTGCTGGAGGATGCGCGTGGCTGCTTGGCCCTGGTCTCCGGCCCAGTGGATGAACGAGTAGGTCGCCATTGGGGCGAATGCCGCCATCGCGACCAGCAGGATGCCGGCGATGAAGGTGCCGATGTTCGGTGCCTTGTCCTGTCCGGGCGCCCCGATCGCGGAGAAGCCGAGGGTGAAGACGAGCGCCGTGGCGATCTTCGAGAACAACAGCGCGCCGACGATCTCGATCCATCGCCGAAGCCAATGGCGGGTCGCCGACCAGGTCCAGCTGACCATCGCGACGGGCGCGAAGATGACGAACGCAACCAGTGCGACGTCGCGGATCAGCATGACGAAGTACAGCGAGAACATCGCAAGTAGACCGAGCTGAACAGCCAGGAGAAGGATGCCGCCCAGCGTCGGTGCGGTCAGGAACACCGTGATGTCGGTCATCCTCTTGATGCCATTCGTTGCGGTGCTCCCGCCGAGGATGCCTGTAGAGATCTCGTCGACGACCTGTCCGCAGGTCGCGATAGCACCGACGGCCAAGGGCACTCCGGCCGTTCCGACCAAGGCGCCGACGGCCGCGTGGCCGAGGCGGGCGGGCTCGCGACGGATCACGGCGGAGACACATTGCAGGATGAAGACCGCGACGAGGATCGGGAGCGAAAGTCCGACCATCAGGTCCAGGTTGTCATTCCACCACGTCTGGTCGAACGTCGGCGACGTGCTGGTGCTGAACGTTTGAAACACGGTCACCGACAAGTCGGACAGGCCGTTCGCAGACCATCTGAGGAACGAATCCCATGCTGAGTTCACGGCCTTGTTGCCCAGATCCCCGACGGCGCAGCCGACCGGGTTCAGGAGGCAATCACTCCACGCCATCACCGGCCCTAGCCGATCTGGATGCCGCTGAAGAAGCGGATGATCGGGTTCGCCGAGGCGATCAGAATCGCTGCGCCTGCTGCTATCAGGCAGCCGAGCTTGCCGCGGCCCGCATAGTGCGAGTTGCTGCCAAGGCTACCCATCGCCCACGCGACGGCGGAGATGACGAATGCGGCCACGCAGACGACGAGGCTGAAGGTCTGCAGCGCACCGACGATCTCGCGCAGCGCGGGCAGGCCGGGAAGACCGTTGGAGTTGGGACTGACTCCGGGATCTTGGAGTTCGAAGTTGCTGAGCATGCGTTGCCTCCTGGTGCCGGACAGCACCACTGGGTTGGTTAGGTGGTCGGGTAGATCGGTGGCGCCCAGCCGAGATAGGTGGCGCCCCATTGCTTCTCGATTGCGTCGACGTCGACGAGGTACACGCCGCCCTGGCCGGGCACCCGGTCGCCGATGTCGTTCGACACGATCTGGCCATTGCCGACGTACACCGCGACGTGCCCGTAGGGTCCTTGGGTCGCCCAGAACAGCAGTGCACCGACGGGCAGCCGCCGGTCGCCGGGGTGGGCGTTCCCGCTGGTGACCATCTGGTTCCACTGCTCGGCTGCCGAGTAGTAGCCGGCGTTGGAACGGCCCCAGATGTTCGACGCCAAGCGAGCACACAGCTGGTAGTAGCCACGGCTACCGACGAGGTCGAGTGCCCGGCGAACGGCCGCGTCGGCACCAGGAAGCTGGTCTGTGCCGCCAGCACCCCAACTGTCGCAACCGTCGACGACCCGGGTTGTTGAATTAACGAGCCGTACTGCCGGCTCGTAGTTGCTGCGGTAGTTACTGCCGTCCGCGAACGCCGACCGCTGCACCTCCTGCGCAGCTGTCCACGGCTTCATCGCTGTCCAGCCAGGCACATTCGCAAGCGCCGTGTAGAACAATCCTGCCGCACCGGCCGGGTCCATGCGGACCTCGAGCCGGCCCCAGCCGTCACGCTGCTGGAACAGCCCGCGCGAGTCTGGACCGACTGCATCTCCTCGGACCGTGTTCCGCAGCGATGACTCGGTCATGGCTGTCATGACCGCGATGACCTTGCCGGCTTCGCCCATTCCGTAGCGATCGCCGACACCGACGATCACTGCCAGGTTGGAGGCCTGCTCTGCGTCGAGGCTGAAGGCCTTCGAGGTCTGGTGCGCCTCGCAGGCGCCCTGTCCCGTCGCCACGCTCACGAGCGGAGTCACCAGGCCGACGGCTGTCGCCAGGAAAGTGCCCACGGCTACGAGCTTGAGGATCATTTGAGGATCACTGCGGCAGCTCGTTGGTGGCCGACCAGAACGTGCACTCTGGCCGACAGATCACGCTGACTGTCAGATGCCGCTCAGTCCTGGTCGTCGCCCCGTCGACCACGTTGTCCTGCGTTCCGCGTACGAGGAGAGCATGCCAGCCCTTCGGCGCTCTGGGATCCCGGGCCAACGCCTCCAGCTTGGGTGTCGTCGTCGCCGTGACGTCCCGCAGGCTCGCCCGTGCCCCGTGAGCCTTCAGCTCCTCCCATTGGCTGGCGTACGGAAGCATGCTGCGTGCGATCGGCGCCGAGTCGGGCGCCTCCAGCGAGTCCGCGAACGACGAGACGACGTTCTGCCACTGGGCGTAGGTGTGCACCGCCGTGTCGTAGGTCCAGATCGCCGTACCGAACGCGATCGCGTACTCCGCCGGATCCGTCGTAGCCGGCCGTACCCAAACCGACAACGGCATCGGACCTGGCGTCGACGTACCAGTCACCTGGTCGGGACTGGCTTGATCTGGCTCGCCATGAGCAACCTGCGGGGCGTCTCGCCAACTGATCACGACCGCCAAGATCACGACGACGAGCAGGATCAGGATGACGATCGGTACGACGAGCTTCGAGTTCGTGACTCGACGCATGTCAGAGTTCCCTTCGTGTCTTCGCCGGCCGGAGCCGAGCGATGAGTGTGCGCGCGACGGGCGCGGGGATGATGCCGACGGCGGCCTGCAGGCGCAGGTAGAAGCGGAACTGGGCGAGGTAGTACCGAACGAGCCAGTTCCGGCGGCGTCGATGCCTGTCCAGGTTGTTCATGGAAGCTCAACGTTTGAGCCCTCGTGACCCCCGAGTAACTTCGCCGGGCAACTTCGAGTCAGGCTGCTTGAGCGAGTCCCAGTCCGAGACCGTCATGCCACGACGCACCCGGCGGCCGACCGAACCTTCTGGATCGGTACGACGTACGAGGTGACCTCCCGGCAGCTTGGTCGATCCACCGCCGGACAACCGGATCCGCGAAGACCACATCCGGCGGCTGCCCAGCCGCGAGGCGCGACAGAGCCGACGTCCGGATCGGTCCGTTGTGGAGGAGCCACGCCAAGCCCTCGGCCTGATCTCTGGGTACGCCGATGGCCCGCAGGCGTGACGTGATCGCGTGCTTTGAGAAACCAGGGCCATCAGCCGCGACAACCAGCCGCCGCCGTACCTCGCCAACCGGGAGCCCGGCACTCTCCAACCGCACACCGATGCGATCGAGCAGCGGGCCCAGCTCCGCGAGCATGCTCGGCTCCACGGATTCAGGTACGAAGTCCAGCAACGGATGCCGCTGACGGCGTCTGGCTTCCTGACGTACCACGTCGGCCAGCCGCCACCGCACCATGTTCGCCAGGTACCCCCACGACACTCGGCCGCCGGGGAGCTTCTCGGCCAACCGACGGCAGCGTTCCCACGCCACGACACGTGCCATCTGGGCCGCCTCGTCATGGCCCAGGGCGGCCCGAAGCCGGCCGGGCAACTCCGCGACGATGCGTTCCTCGATGGCGGCGGCAAGCCGCTTCGACGGCCCCTCCGCCCACCCCGAGTCCGCTGCGGCGGCCAGGAGCGCCTGAAGTTCTTCAGTCACTGGCTCACTCCGTTCCCGATGCCTCGGACCCCTGGCCCCGAGAGCTGACGCTTGCTGTCGGCACCAATCTCGGCCGGAGCGGATCGGATCTGAACCCGGAGTACGAAGTCCCGGAGTCCTGGATATCGTCACAGCGACGGGCCGGTCGGCGACGGGCCAGGACTGTCGAACTCCGGAAGCTGCTGACGACCCGGCTTGTAGTCCGCCAACGGCCGCGTCGCGACCATCGCGTCGTACAGACGCTGCGGGCCGTTCTCGGTCTTCAGCAAACTCGCCGCGGACTGACCATCCGGGATCTCAACAGCGCGGACCCACTTGTAGAAGTAGGACAGGTCAGGGTGCGAGGCGATCGCCGTACGACGCCACTCCAGATCGCCGTCCAAGGCAACCACCACGGTATCCGTGACCGTGTAGCGGTACAGCGTCTTCGCCTGTGCCGATGACAGCTGCGAACCACACATCGGAATGCCCGCCCAGCGCTCACCCGCCAGGCGCCCGAGACCCTCGATCGCGACCGCATCCAACGGATCGTTCACGACGACGACAAACGCTCCCTCAGTCAGCATGTCCAGCTGCTCCTCGATCCCGACCAATGCGTTCGACGGACGGTGGATCAACGTCGTCGGCGACGCCGAGTACTCCGGCCTCACACCCGGTCCGACGCCGACGAAACCGACAGGATCGAGCCGTTCATCCCGCGCAAGCAGCATGAGCCGATCACGAAACACATCAACAGCCGTGCCTTCGTCGGTCCACTCGGACAAGCCGGCCCTGATCAGCGTGCGGAAATCGAATCCCTTCTCACGCAGGTCATCGGTGAGCCGGGTGAACGAGTCAGGCGCGTACCCGATCCGCCACGACGAGTCCGTTCGCAGGACCTCCCCGACACCGCGCTCCCGGACCTGCTCGACCGGCCAGCCAACGTTTGCCCTGAGCAACTCTCGCCGGTAGAACCTGGCCGCAGCCATGTTCGCCACCATCATTCGCTGACGTTCACCGCTGATCAGCACGTTTTCGGAATCCGAGGACACAGCATTCATCACAACCTCCGTAGACCAACCACTCATTGGCTAAGAAGGTCGTCTCCGACGGCTCGACAAAGAACCCGGATTTCGACATCGGGGACTACCGGATCAAGGCGTTGGGAGATTATCGGGCAGGTCCGTGTCAGCGATCGGGCACGGCGGTGAGTGCGGCCGACGTCGACGCGCAGAGCGGCCGACGGACTCGAGGACCTCGCGCGAGACGATCTCCTGGTCGAGATGCAGGACCTTTCGCGAGCTCCGCCAACTGAGCCGCCACCCGGTCCTGCGGCAACCTCGCCACCAGAGGAGCAACCCGGCGCAGCGCATTCACCCGGCCGCTGATGTGATCCAGGACTGGTGACCACCGAGCCACCTCCGCCTCGATCGCCAGCTCAGCAAGCGGTCTGGGCTCGCTCAGAGCCTTGAAGAGCCGATCAGCACCCGCGGGCGTCTCAAGCAGCGAGGACGGGTCACTCCCTGACGGGAACTCAGCCACTTGCACACGCTTGAAGACCGCCGACAGGTCATCGAGCCACCTTCGCGCGGCGATGCTCCCGGCACCGTCTGCGTCCACTCCCACAATTACGGTGTCACTATCCGAGTAGTGGCGAACCATCGAGACCTGGTGCGACGACAACGCCGTCCCACACACACCAAGACCAGCCCAGCCGCGAGAGGTCAACCGGCTCAACTCATCCACCGCCACGGCGTCCATCGGTCCCTCGACCAAGACAGGCGTTGCCCCGCTCTCCAACAGATCACGCTGCTCCGCGAGGCCAACGAGCGTGTGCGCCTTCTGGTAGATACGCGTCGCCGGCAAGTTCAAGTACTTCACCCGCCCACCCCGCGAACGCCCCACGAATCCGACCAACTCCTGACCCGAATCCCAGGCAGGAAACATGATCCGATCACGGAACCGATCGACCAAGTACCCCTTCTTGGTCGCACTCGCCAGCCCCGAGGCCAGCAGAGCCTCGTCGTCGAAACCCTGGGATCTGAGGTGGTCAACCAAGTGTGCCCAGCCATCGGGGGCGTAACCGATCTTCCAGTTCGAGGTCGACCTGAGCACGTGCCCAAGCCCGCGCCGCGTCAAGTGGGCAGCCGCCCAACCGGCACCAGACTGCAGCAACTGATGACGGAAGAACTGCCCCGCCGCGATCTGTACCGCCATCAACCGGCGATCGTCACAGCTCATCGCGCCAATCACCTCAAGGCAGCTCAGGAACACCCGGATCCGTGGGCGCATCTGTCTCAGCCGGCGAGTCACCCCAAAGACCGGCCGAACGCGTCAGCTGCTCCCCCATCCGGTCGATCCCCTCATCCAGCAACTCGATCGCCCGCCGGATCGACCACCTCGGCAGCCCCAACTCGTCCGGCCGCGCGTCCGCTTCCCCGTCTGGCACTCGATCCATGACACTCCCCTTCCGCGCGTTGCTGACAGCAACGTCTTCGAGTCAGCGTCATGGCGTAGGACCGCGATCAGAACCCGGATCAGGATGTCCAGGAGTCCTGGATCTCGACGCTTCTGGAACGTCGGTGAGAAGAGTCGGTTTGGCAGAGTGGAGATGCGGGGGTGGCAGGTGCCGCTCGGCTGCGTCGTACAGACGGTTCGCGGTCGCTACGACCCTGCCGCCTAGTGTCTCGATCAGTCGGACAGGTGGCGTCCTACTGACCACGCCTGTCGTCCTGGCGATCAGGTCCGCCGATGGCTGGTCGGGCAGGCATCCAAGCCGCGAGAGGACCAGGTACGCGGCTGACGTCGCTTCCAGCCTCATGACGCCGTGGCAGCTCGCGCCATGGAAGCGCTTGTGCATGCGCAGGTGCGCCAATTCGTGAGCAAGGCTCACAGCCGCCATCGGTACGTCGACATCGTCAGCGACAACGATCTGCCGCCGGCCATCAGCGGTCTCGGCTCCGCCGGCGTACGACGGCAAAGGACCACGCTCGACGCTGTATCCGCCGGCAATCGCAACCTCTCGCAGAGCGGCAAAGGCCTCATGCGGGGGGCGGGCCGGGACCACTCCAAACGGTCGACCGACAGTTTGGCTGACGTCCCACACGGTCGCGACACCATGCCCTTGCACCGGACCTGCTGAACGGTCCACCTCGGAGGTCGCAGCAACGATTCTGATGCCTGACGCACCCCGGACGACGTGACGTCCTCTACGCTGCCAGCCCGGTCGTCCGTCGACCCAGCTTGCACTCGGCATCTGCAGCTTGATCAGCACGACATTGCGAAACGACTGATCTCGAAGTACGGCAGCTGCCTCGAGCCACCGGCCCCAGGCCGCGTCAGACCAGTTCCGCCGTATGTCGGTCTCGACGGCTCTGCGAAGGTCGTCGACCGTTACCCGAACTCGGTTCACCTGTCCGAGCGTCGCGCCACACCCGCCAACCCAGAACCCGGAACCCGAAATCCAGGACTCCCCGACGTGGTGCAGCTGCATCCCTTCGGACAGGCATGAGCCGGCTGATCGCCCGCGGGTTCCTCGCGCGTTGGCGCAGCCGAAGTCCGCCACGCAATCGAGGTCGATATGGTTCGCAGCTCGACCGCCGCTTGGGTTCGCGCCTTGGTGCGCAGTGGCACGGCAGCCTCAACTCCCCAACCCTCCAAGCCGAGATCAAGGCAGCCCTCCAACCGGCCGAGCCCGACAAGCTCGCTCGGATCCGCTCCCACGTCCTCCGCAAAACCACCGCCGCAGCCCTCGACCAAGCCGGCCACATCGCTCGCCAAATCGCTGACCAACTCGGGGCGATTCAGCCTTCACATGGCGGTGTGTGGCTGACCGGAGTCGGCGCGGTGCCGGGCGTAGGCCCAGAAGATGGGTCTTTCATGAGCCGGCAACGACTGACCATCACTGTGAGTGCCACGTTCAAACTGCTCAAGCCGGAGTGGCGTTCAGCAGAGTGGTGTACGGCAGGCCTGGTGACGGGCGTGGCGTAGATGCTTGAGGCGGTCATCGCGTGATCCTTTGGAAGACCTCTCACAGTGCTTCTGAAGGAGAACTCACGCGATGACCGCGAACACCAGTATCGACCCTGCCCTGTTCCTGCACGACCAGTTGGAGAGCGCGTCGCCGGATGTGCTGCGCGACCTGCTCACCACGTTCATCAACGCGTTGATGGGCGCGGACGCCGACGCGCAGTGCGGCGCTCCGTACGGCGTGCCGAGCCCGGAGCGGACCAATCAGCGCAACGGGTATCGGCACCACGACTTCGACACCCGGGCCGGCACCGTGGACGTGACGATCCCCAAGCTACGGTCGGGAAGGTACTGGCTGCTGGAACGGCGCCGCCGCGCCGAGCGAGCCCTGACCACCGTGGTCGCGACCTGCTACCTGCTGGGCGTGTCCACGCGCCGGATGGAGAAGCTGGTCGAGACCCTCGGTATCACCCGGTTGAGCACGTCGCAGGTGTCGGTGATGGCCGCCGAGCCGGATGAGCAGGTCCACCAGTTCCGGACCCGCCCGTTGGACGCCGGCCCGTATACGTTCGTCGCCGCGGACGCGCTGGTACTGAAGGTCCGCGAAGGCGGCCGGGTCGTCAACGTGCACGCCCTGGTCGCGACCGGCGTCAACGGTGACGGGCACCGCGAAATCCTCGGCCTGCAAGTAACCTCGGCAGAAGACGGCGCCGGCTGGCTGGCGTTCCTGCGGGACCTGACCGCGCGTGGCCTGTCCGGTGTCCGCCTCGTCACCAGCGACGCCCACGCCGGCCTCGTGCAGGCGATCGGTGCGACCCTGCCCGGCGCGGGCTGGCAGCGCTCACCCACTACGCCGCGAACCTGATGTCGGTGACCCCGAAGGCCAGCTGGCCGTGGGTGAAGACGCTGCTGCACTCGGTCTACGACCAACCCGACAAGGACGCAGTGCACGAGCAGTTCGACCACTGGCTCGGCGGATGCCCAGCCGCCAGACTGCTCCTCGAGGTCGCCGCCGATCCCGAACTCATCACCCACGACCACCTCGACCGAGTCGCTCACGTCCAAGCCGCGCACTACCTGCGCGGCCTGCTGGTTCATACCGGAGTACTTCCCGGCCGCGACGAGGCCCTCGACAGGATCGGCCCCTAACTGGATCGCCTGCTCGGCGAACGGGAACAGGCCGGACGACCAGATCATGCCCACCTCATCCGCCCATTTACCCACTGGCAGTTGTTGCCCAAGGCCCGCAGGCGAGCGCAGCGCCGGCCGCTGACCGTCTACTCGGCCGAAACACCCCGAAACCAGATCCTCGCTGGACTGGAGTTTCTCGACTGGATACAGCAACGCACGCTGTCCCTGGGCACCGTCGACCAGCACAGCCTCGACTGCTGGCTCACCAGCGGGCCGACACGCAGATACGACATCGGGGCCTTCATCGCCTGGACGACCAAGCGGCACCTGAGCGCGAACCTGCACATCCCTCGCCGCCAGAGCAAGGCCGCCGGCCAGTATCTGAACGATCAGCAGCATGCTGAGCAACTCCAGCGGTGCCTCAACGACACCGACCTACCACTCGATGTTCGCCTCAGCGGTGCGCTGACACTCCTGTTCGGCCTCACCATGGCACGATCTCCCGCCTGGCTGCTGAGCACGTCGACCAACGCGGCGACGGACTACATCTACGCATCGGCGACAAGTTCGTCCAGTTGCCACCCAGACTCGCCACCCTGGTCCACGAACAGCTGGACCACCGGAAAGACCCATCCGCTGGAAGGATTGGTTTCGCCCGAGAGGAATCTGCGGTGCCCAACTTCTTGAGATCGCGACCCCGCGCTGCTGCCGGGTTCGTAGCGCTGGTGGTACCCGCGGTGGTGATGCTGACGCTGGGGCCAGCGTCAGCATCACTCGCTCCTTCCCGCGAACCGGTTGTCCTCGGGAAGGATTCCGGCGGCGCTATCCCTGGAAAATACTTCGTGAAGCTCAAGGACAACTCGTCGGTTCGCAGGCACGGCGTCGCCGCGCGGTCTCGTTCCCTTGCGAGCGGACACGACGGAAAGCTCGCCCGTGTCCTCGAAGGCGCCGTTCAAGGTTTCTCCGCGACCTTGAGCCCGGAGCAAGCGCGAAAACTCGCTTCCGAACCCGACCTCAAATACGTTGAACAAGAACACACCTACCAGCCACAGACCTCGCAGATTGGGCCACCATCGTGGGGCGTGGACCGCCTCGACCAGCGGACAGGCGTGGACCACGCCTACAACTACATCGGGTCGGCCGGCGCCGGCGTCCACGCCTACATCATCGACACCGGCATCCACGTCCGGAATCATGACGACATCGACGGCCGAGTCGAGGAAGGCTTCAACGCGATCACCGGCAAGACCGGCCAGACCGAGACGGAGGATTGCAACGGCCACGGCACCTTGGTCGCAGGCATCGTTGGCGGGACTCAATACGGCGTCGCCAAGAAAGTCTCACTTGTCCCGGTCAAGGCCTTCGACTGTGCCGGCACCGCAGCGGATGACACCGTCATTACCGCCAGCTTCAACTGGGTCATCGCGCACGCGAAGAAACCAGCAGTGATCAACCTGAGCATGTCGTCGACCTGCATGGATGACGGAGTGCCTGCTCCGTGTCCCAGTGGCCAGTCGCAGGGCATCATCGATGCGGAGAAGGCCGCCATCGCTGCCGGTATCACGGTGGTAACCGCGGCCGGAAACGAAAACGCGGATGCCTGCTTTAACCCTGTCGGCTCCGCTGGCGGCACCATCAATGTCGGCGCTACCGACGCCTCCGATCGAATGCTGACTGTCGACGCCACCCACGGCTCCAACTGGGGCGGCTGCGTGGACATCTTCGCCCCCGGCGACAACATCGTCTCGATCGGCGGAATCGGGCACCATAACCCGATCGACCCGAACCAGATCGATCCCGACCCCCTGACCGCGAGCGGCACCTCGGTGGCCGCGCCACATGTCACCGGCACGGTCGCGTTGCTGCTGGGAACACCGAAGTTCGCGGCCGCGTCGCCGGCCCAGATCGCCGCCGAACTCGACGCCCAGTCAACCCGCGACAAAATCGAGGGCCTGCCCGGTGATGGGTTGACGCCCAACAAGCTGCTGTTCGCCCGGCCCACCTCACCCCGCACAGGGACCACCATTGCGCTCGCACGCAACGACAACGGAGTACTGACGCTGTTCGGGACCACCGCCGACAAGTCAACCACCGGCAGCACCGATCTCGGCGGACACATGTTCACCGGCACCCAACTCGACGCCCAAGCCGGTACCTGGCCCACGCAATGGACCCCGTCCCACGGCCAAGACTACGCATCGGTCGCCGCCGGTGCAGACGGCAGCCAGTCCAGCAAAATGGAACTGGTCAGCCTGACCGCCCAAGACGAAGTCTTCCACCAAAGACAGCCGGTGCTTAATCTGCCCAGATGGCTGATGCCGTCGCAATTCGACGGATCACTGACGACGGCTCCATGGGCCTTACCCCCGGTTCGTGGACACGGATGGTGGATTACGCCGCTGACGGGAGCGTAGCGGGGTAGCGGGCTTCGTAGGTGTTCGGGGACTGGTAGCGGCACCAGGAATGCCGTCGGCGGGTGTTGTATCTGGCGAGCCACCGGAACACTTCGCGGCGGCAGGTGGCCTGGTCGGGCCAGGAGTTGTTGTCCTGGAGGACCTCCCGCTTGAGGGTGGCGTTGAACGCCTCGGCGAGGCTGTTGTCGGCGCTGGTCCCGACAGCGCCCATGGACTGGGTAACGCCCAGGCTCGTGCAGAGTCGGGCGTAGTCGTTGGAGGTGTAGACGGCGAGTTCACCTGGTCGATGCAACACCGGGTTGTTGAAGCGAGCGTAGTTGCTCTTCGAAGACTTCGGCGGGAGTCTTCCAGCCGAGGATCTTGCGGGGCCGATTGTTGAGCGCGTGAGCGACGGCCTCGAGGTCTTCGGCGGACCACCGCGACAGGTCGGTGCCTTTGGGGAAGTACTGCCGCAGCAGGCCGTTGGACGCTCCTATGTTTGTCAAGCGGCGATAGAGGTGTGGTGGAGGCGGGTTGCGGTCTCGATTGTTCGGTAGAGGCGTCGGGCCAGCGCGCGTTTGAGCGAGCGGCGAATGTCGCGGTGGGTCTTGCCTTGGGCGCTGCGTCGGATTTCGTAAGCGCGGGTCTCTGGGTGGCATCTCATCCGGGTGACGGCGACGGTGTGCAGTGCTCGGTTCAGGGCGCGGTCGCCGCCGCGGTTGAGCCGGTGTCGGGAGTTCTGGCCGCTGCTTGTTTCCAGCGGGGCGACGCCTGCCAGGGATGCGAACGCGGCCTCGTGGCGGACCCGGCCGTGGTGGGACCAGCTGATCAGCAGTTGCGCCGCCACGACGGGGCCGACTCCGGCCTCAGCGAGCAGGGCCGGTCCAGCCGGGTGCTGCTTGAGCAGGTCAAGCAGCTGCGGATCCAGCTCGGCGAGCTGCGCGGAAAGGAACCGGATCCGGGCGCTGATCGACTGCAACGTGAACAACGACAAGTGATCCTGGACAGGCGCTGCGGCCGGGATCTGGAGTTGCTCGATGCTGCTGAGCTGAGCGGCTAGAGAGCGGCCACGCAATTCGGCGCGCAGGAGTTCTGGCGCGACCACGATCAGGCTCTTGAGTTCGTTGATTGCCTGCGTCCGGCTGACCAGAACTCCTTCCCTGCAAGCGAAAACCATCCGCAGCGCCTCCCGCAGACCGCCGGATCGTGGCACGCCTTGAATGTCGCGTGACAACGCCTGGCGAGCCGCGCGGATGGCGTCGATCCGATCGTTCTTGGCTCCGCGGGCACGCTTGAGCGCGCCGACTTCAACAACCGTTTCACCCGCATCGACGAGGAACGCGACCAGGCCGGCGGCGAAGCTGCCGGTGCCTTCCAGCGCCCAGATCCGCCGACCCGGAGCGTGTTCGCCGGCCCAGGCGAGCATCCGTCGATAGCCTGCACCGTCAGCGGCGTCGGCCAGGTGTGCGTGGACTCGCCCCGTCCTGGTGTCGAGCACCGCGAGATCGACGGTGTCGCGGTCCGGATCGCCCCCGATGACGAAGTCGTAGTCGTCTGCGAGCATGGCCATTGTGGTTGTCCTTCCAGCCAAGGATGAACGCGGAAGGCATCGGCCTGGACGAAGGTCACTAGTCGCGGCAGCACTGTGAGGGGTCACGCCGGCAACGGCGGACAAGCTCCTAATCAAGCCAAGACGAGTGGGCCAGGTCGGTGCCGGCAACCCCAGGAACAGGTCCAACGAAAGACACGCCCTCTAAAGCGGTCAGTATTCTCGAGAGTCACCTCGAGCTGCCGACACCAGCCTGACTCAACGGCCCAGTCGAGCCGTCTCCAACACTCACAGTGTTCTCGTTCGTCGGCCGCTGCCACGGTGAGTGCGGGTCAGCGAAGAACACTCTTGTCCCGGTCTCCAACGCGAACTGTGCGTGGCCCGAAAGCTCCTTCCCTCGATCCCAGGTCACGGTCTTGCGCAGTTGCTCAGGCAAGTTGGTCATCGACGCAGTCAGCGCCGCGTTCATCGCGACAGCCCCGTAGCCTCCGAGCGACGGCCCGTTCTTCACATACGACTTCTCGCCCCAGCCCTCTGCGTGGCAGATGGACCAGGAGCGTTGAGCGACTCCTGCGCTCGACCAGCGTTCCGATCGCCGACCTGCCCGTCCCAATGATCAGGTCACCTTCCCAATGGCCGGGAACGGCACGGTCTTCGGCCTCGGCGGGACGCTCGCTGAGGACCACGTCGGCGGTGATGTGCCCTTGGGGCTTGTTCCGTGACCGAGCCCTGGGCTCCCGCAGCGCTCGCCCCGTGCGTAGACACGTAACCAGTTCACGCTTGAGCGCACCACGCCCCTCGATGAACAGCGACTGGTAGATCGCCTCGTGGCTGATGCGCATGGACTCATCATCGGGGAAGTCGACCTTCAGCCGTTGCGCGATCTGCTCTGGACTCCACGCCGTTGACCACCGCCGGTCTTGGCGATGGGGCTTGTTCAAACCCTTCCACGGCGGCGTCTTGGGGCCCGGGACGATCGTGCCGTCAGGCCCATGGACATTCCCGGCGAGCCGGTCCTGCACGTACTCACGCAACTGCTCGTTGCCCGCCAGCTTCGCCGCCTTCGGACGCTTCGCTGCCTGCTGTGCCTTCCACTGCGCCACCACGGCGCGATAGACCGGCTTGCCGCCCCTGGCCGCAGCATTGCGGCGCAACTCACGAGAAACCGTCCCGGGGTCGCGGCCGATCGTGCGGGCGATCTCGCGCACACCCTTGTCCTGGGCCTTGAGCAGCGCGATCTCTTCACGCTCAGCCAACGACAAGTACCGACCAGTTGGCTCGTCCAGACTCAGCGGCGACACCCCGCCAGCGTGTCGAAACCATCGAACGCCGACCGGCGCCGACACGCCGACCCCCTCGGCGGCCTGGACCGTTGTGATCCCCGCCGCGATCAGACGCCAGAACTCCCGTTGGACAGCTCGCGACGGCTCGGGGCGGCCCGGCGAGCGCATCGGCGCCCGCATCGCCCCGTCCGCGGCCCACTGCCGTCGCGCCCCAGCCGGCGCCTGCGGCATCTGCTTCCTCTGTCGTCCCATCCAACACCTCCGTGATCAAGGTGTTGCGACGACCAGTTGAATCCGCCCTGACAGCCCCTGTCGGAGTGGAACGCCACGCCGGGCGCGGGCCGGCGCCGGTTGATCGCGTCGGTGAGGGCGTCGGCGACCAGGTCGGCGCGCAGGTGATCGGCGGTCGCCCAGCCGACCACCCGCCGCGAGGCGAGATCGATCACGGTGGCCAGGTAGAGCCAGCCCTCCCAGGTGTGAATGTAGGTGATGTCGCCACACCACCGGCGGTCCAGCCGACCCGGTTGGTCGGGGTCGACGGCGAAGTCGCGGCCGATCAGGTCCGGCCGGGTGGTGGCGTCCGGGTCAGGGATCGTGGTCTTCTTCCACCGCCGCGGAACCCGGCCGTGCCGGCCGGCGGCCTGCATCAGCCGCACGACCCGTTTGCGGGAACACCGCTCACCTTGAGCTCGGAGCTCACGGTGGACCCGCGGCGAGCCGTAGGTCAGGCGGGACTCGTCGTGGATCTCGACGATCTTGCCGGTCAGTTCGGCGTCGCGCTGCTCGCGCACCGAGGGCCGCCGGTGCGGTCGGCGTAGTAGGCGGAACGAGAGACCTGCAGCAACTCACACGCCCGCTTCACGTTGTGGTCGCCCTGCTTCTCCGCCTCGATGAACGGGTAACAGTTCACCGGGTCTCCTTGATGCTCCTATGTCAAGCGGCTCACTGGTCAGGCAGCGATGGCCACTTGCGGCGTGGTTTTGGTGTCGTGTTGCTGGTCGGCGCGCAGGGCGGTGAAGACGGTGTCGGACAGCCGGCGGCGCAGCAGCCGCAGGGCGGCGGTCTTGTCCTTGCCGCGTGCTTGTTGTTTGGCGAGGTAGGCGTGTCCTGGTCCGACCTTGCGGGCTTGGGTGACCGCGATCATGTGCAGGGCACAGTTCATTGCGCGGTTGCCGCCGCGGTTGAGCCGGACCTTGCCCTTGCTGGCGCCGGACCAGACGGGGACGGGCGCGGTGCCGGTGAAGCGGGCGAAGGCGTCCTTGTCGCGGAACCGGTGCACGCCTGCGGTTTCGCCGATGAGCACCGCGGCCGAGAGCACCCCGCATCCAGGGATGTCCAGCAGGCTTGGAGCGATGGCACGGACCAGCGTGCGCAGCTCGGCCTCGAGCGGGTTGATCTGGTGGTTCAGCTCGTCGCACCGGCTCAGCAGGTTGCGGGCCAGGCGCGCGACCACACCGTCGAATCGGTCCAGCTCCACGAGCAGCTCGGCGACGACACCGTGGCGCTTGAGACCACGGGAGGGGATCACCAGGTCGGGGTCGAGTTCGTGCAGGTACCACCTGATCTGCGAGGCGATCCGGGTGCGTTGAACGACCAGGTCATGGCGGTGGTCCGACAACAGCTTCACCTCACGCGCCGGTCCGTCCAGCTCCGCAACCGGCAGATCGGGGTGACGCAGCGCGGCCAGCGCCACTGCCTCGGCGTCGATCGGGTCCGACTTGCCCGGCTCCCGGGCCGCGCGGCGGGCACCGGCCATCAGCTTGGTGGGAACACGCACCACGCGACAGCCAGCCGCGAGCAGATCTGCCTCCAGACGGCGGGTCAGATGCCGACAATCCTCTAACGCAAAGGCGACCTCATCGAACTGGGCCGACCAGCGGACCAGCTCCAGATGGCCCTCGCTGTTGGTGCGGACAGTCTTCACTCCCAGCCGCCGGCCGACGTCGTCGACCGCGACAACGGTGTGGGTGCGTTTGTGGGAATCGGTGCCGATCACGACCATGCCGAGGGAACTCCATACGTCGAGAACAGGAAGGGATCCCGGGATCGCGCGAGGCGGGCACGCCTCAATCGAGCACGATGGCAGGCTCCTATCAAGCCACATCCCCACGCGCCCTGGGTGCCCGGCGGAGCCGCACATCGAGGACAAGCCATCGACACATGCGCGAGGCAACGAAGAAACGAGCGAACCCCGCCGGGCACCAAGATCATGGCATTGACGCGAAGAAAGCCGTGGCCCGGAGGCTGTCGCACGAATCTGGAGCCATTCGATCCGAGCGGTGTCCAGCTGCTGGATCGGAGCCGGGCCGGGCCGGTCAGGTGAGCCGGTAGACCTTGAGCAGGTTGTGGGTGGCGCAGATCAGCTTCCATTCGCTGTCGACGGCGGCCAGGCCACGGCGTGAGAGGTCGCGGATCTTGCGGTTGTGCTTGATCTGGGCGAAGACGGGTTCGATGATCGCGGCTCTCTTCTTGTAGGTCTTGCGGCCTCGTGGGGTGTCGAGCTTGCCGATCATCGTGGTCGTCAATGGGTCGGGGTCTCCGCCACGGCGTCGACGGAGCAGCTGGTTCACCCGCGCTCGGGTCACGCCCAGTTGTTTGGAGGCCTCGAGGGCGTCGATCTCGCCGGCTTCAGCACGTTGAAGGATGTCGGTGCGCTGTGTCTCGGTCTCGGCGATCCGCTTGAGTTCCCTGGCGCGGCCGGGAGCAATGAAGGACTCCACGCCTTTGAAGTTGACGTTGTCGGTGCTCCAGTAGCCCGCGTCCGCGACGACCCTGCGGACCCGTCGCTTCTCGCCTGCGGTGCGGAGGTTCTTCTTCGCGGCCCTGATCATGGGCGCGTAGGCCGGCGCGTCGTTGGCCTGGTTGGTGACCTCGGCTGCGATCACGAACTGCTGCTCGGTCGCGACCGCCTGGGCGTTGTAGCCCTGCAGGTAACCATCCTTGGTCTTGAGCATCCTGCTGTCCGGATCGGTCACGTTGGCCTCCCGCCGTGACCTGTGCGTCGCGGCGGTCGGCGAGGGCCGCCGTCCGCGGATCGGTTTACCGGTCGTCGCCTCGATTTCTGCGCGTCTGGCCAGATGCGCCTCGAACGACTTGTCCGCCGCATCGGCCTCAAGCTCGTCGAGCAGAGCACGTAGCCGGGCTCGGCGACCGCCACGCTCACGCAGCTCGCCGGCGGGCCCGTCCTGGTCCTGGTCAGCGCTTGCGTCCTCGGCTGCATCCGCAGCGGCCGCCTCGGCGAGGATCTCCTCAGCGATCTGCACTGCCGTGCGGTTGGCGTCGCGTGAGGCGTTCGCACACAACTTGGTGCCATCGATCGCGATCAACCCCGGACGCAGCAGCCCGGCACGAGCACACAGCGACAAGACCTGACCGAATACCCCCGCAATCGCGGTCTCATGAGTAGCGCGGAATCGGGCGATCGTCGCGTGATCGGGCTGCTGGTTCGCACCAACGACCCGGAATGCCACATCCTCGACCAGCCGCTTCTCGATCCTGCGGCTGGACCGTTCCCCCACGCAGTAGGCGTAGATGAGCACACCGAGCATCATCTCCGGGTCATAGGCAGCCCCACCCCGGCCATCGGCACGGTACCCGGCCAGGAACCCCGACAGATCAAGCTCAGCCACCACATCCAACACGAACCACGCCAAATGATCCTCAGGCAACCAGTCCGCCACCGACGGCGGCATCAACATCAACTGCTCACGATCCACCCGCGTGAAGTTGTAACCCACACAACGATTCTCCCGAGCCAGGACCCACCAACCGGCCGCGAAACGCACGCGTTGGCTCAGATTCGTGCGACAGCCTCCCCGCTTGAGGATCTCGACATCCTCGCGGAGCCGCCGAGCCTCCCGCCGTAACTGGTTGAGCTCTTCTCGCTCGCTCGTGGTCAACCCACCGTCGCCGGTGCCGGCATCGCGCTCGGCCTGCTTCAACCACTCCCGCACCGCGGTCTCGGTCAGATCGAAGTCCTTCGCGACCTGCCCCACCGACCGGTCACCGCGCTGACACAACTCCACGATCTCCGCCTTGAACTCACGCGTGAACGAACGACGAGACCGCGGCCTCTTCTTGCCCATGGACTCCATGATGAACATCCTTCCGGAGCACAAGCTCCTGATCTCGGATGTCCGTCAAAACGGGTCAGGCCCGATTCGGGGATCTCCAAGTCGGAGGTGTCGCGGATCTGCGCCGAGTTGGATGTCGAGGTGGCCGCGTTCCGGGACCGGTCGCTTTCCGAGCAGCCGTTCCGGTATGTGTTCCTGGACGCCACCTACTGCAAGGCCAGAGTCGATCACCGGGTGGTGTCGCAGGCGGTCGTGGTGGCCACCGGGGTCGCGGCCGACGGGCGCCGCGAGGTGCTCGGGTTCGACGTCGGCGACTCCGAAGACGGCGCGTTTTGGACCGCGTTCCTGCGGTCGCTGAAGACCCGCGGCCTGCACGGGGTCCAGCTGGTCATCTCCGACGCCCACGCCGGCCTCAAACACGCGATCGAGGCCGTGCTGCTCGGCGCGGCGTGGCAGCGGTGCCGGGTCCATTTCCTGCGCAACGTCCTCGCCCAGGTCCCCAAGGGCCACGCCGACATGGTCGCGGCCGCGATCCGCACCATCTTCGCCCAACCCGACCCGGTCCACGTCCGCGAACAACTCGACGTGATCGCCACCATGCTCGGCCGCCAACTGCCCAAGGTCGAAGCCATGCTGCGCGCCGCGGCCGACGACGTCACCGCGTTCGCCGACTTCCCCGGGTCGCACCAGAAGAAGATCTGGTCCACCAACCCCCTCGAACGGGTGAACAACGAGATCAAACGCCGCACCGACGTCGTCGGGGTCTTCCCCAACCCCGGCCGCCCTGCTACGGCTGGCCGGATCCGTGCTCGTCGAAACCCACGACGAATGGCAGATCTCCGAACGCCGCTACCTGTCCGAAGGCTCCATGGCACTCCTCAACCCCACCCCAACGGCCGAGGAGGTGGCGCCAACCGCACTCCTCACGGCATGATCAACACCACGCGCCGACCCACACACCGTGACGACCAACTTCCACCACTCAGCGGGGACGCAACCCGCTTGCTGGTAACAGTGCGCGTATGAGTCAGTTGGCCGGACACGAGAGCGTCCGTTGCCGTGGGCCCATTTCTTCTATCGGTGAGCGCGCCAGACTTTCCAGGTGCATCGCATGGTACCGCCGTTCGAAGCCTTGGTCGCTGCCGATCGCGCATCCGAAGGGCTAGTCCGTGGCCCAGCAGTGAGCGGTCGGCCGAGCCTGGGGCGGACCAGTCAGCGCAACGGGCACCGGCACCGCGAACTCGATACCCGGGCGCACACGATCGATGTTGCGATCACGAAATTGCGGCCCGGGCCGTGCTTCCGGGGACTGGTTGCTGGAGCGTTGCTGTCGCGCGGAGCGGGCTCTGACCAGTGTTGTGGTGACCTGCCTCTGCTCGGTGTTTCGACGCTGCGGATGGATCGGTTGGTGGAATCGCTGGGCATCTCCGGTCTGTCGCGGTCGCGGGTGTCGGTGATAGCCAGGGACATGGACGAGTTGGTCTGCGACTGTCGCGAACGGTCCCTGAACGAAGGGACCTACACATTTGGTGGCGGCTGATGTGACGATGAGAGGCGGCGAAAAGGTGGCCGGGTAGTCAACGAGCACGCCCTGGTCGCGACGGGTGTGAACGGTGACGGGGTACCGCGAGTTCCTCGGCTTGCAAGTCACGAGCGCCGAGGAACGGCGGCGGACTGGCGTCCGGGGAACCTGGTCGCCCGGGGCCCATCGGGAGTCTGGCTCTTCACCAGCGACGCCCATAGGGCTCACGGCAGCGATCGGCGCGGATCTGAGGGCTCGTCCGGCAACATCGGCGATGGCGGAAGTTCCCGCTGGTCCACCTCTTCCCCGACCGCAATGTCCTGGTCCGGCTCGCCGGCGTCGTGCTGGCCGAACAGCATGGCGACTGGATAGAGGGCCGCCGCTGCCTCGGCCTCGACGTCCGCGCCAACGCTCACCTCGGGGTTCACCACGGAGGTGAACCCCGACACCGACCTCACGGCGCTCAGCGCCTGAACAGTGAAAGGGCTCTTCGGAGTTGAGCATGGGGGAGGTGTTCGCTGCGCGTGGCGTGTTGGTGGCTTTCAAGGGTCGGTTGCGACCAAGTAGCCGATCTTGAAGGCTTCGAGTGGCCCGCTGGTGTGGATTCGGTGCGTCGTGGTGTACCCGGACTGATGAATCTTCGGTGTTGAAGGTGTGTGTGTCGCCGCGGTTATTGTTCGTGACGGTGGCACGCTCGTGCTGGATGTTGAGGCTGGCCGGGGGCTGCCGAGCTGTGTCTCGTGCGGGGTTGTCGCGGTCGTCGTGCCGTTGGCTTGCATGACGCTTCGTGCTTCGGGGACCGGTGGTGGTGCGGTGGCGCAAGAGGGTCTGGAAGTGTGCCGAGGACCGTGGCCGGTCTCGACCTGGACCGAGGCCCACAGCTGCGCAGCCAAGCGGTCGCTGCACCTGGTGATGGACAACTACGCTGCCGGCAAACACGCCACGATCAAGGCTTGGCTGGCCGACAACCCAGCCTCAACATGCACTCCACCCCACCTGCGCTTCCTGGATGAGGCGAGGTGTGGTTCTCCATCATCGAACGCCAAGCCATCCACCGCGGCACCTTCCGATCCGTCCGCGGCCTCACGGCCAAGATCCCGGCCTCCATCTCCGGCTGGAACGGCCGATCCCACCCGTTCGTCTGGACAAAGACAGCCGAGCACGTCCTCAGCAAAGCCAACTGTCAGAAGACCTCCGAAACGGTCGCACTAGCAATGAGGCCGGCCCGACGGGCTGATCACTGCGGCGGACCAGGGTGGTTGTCCGTTCCACCCTGGTCCACGTGTGCTTCGCTGCTCCAGTGGGCCGATCCACCACCGGGGGCGGTCAGCTGAGCCCACAGGCGCTCTTAGCTCAACGACGCGATCGGCGCGCTGAGATACTCGGACCACCAATGGGCTTCCCCTTCGTGGCGTCGAGATCCCCCTCTTGACCTCAGGACGATCGTGGAGGTCTTGAACGGAAGGTCCGAGACGTCGGTGACACCGGATGCCGCGGCGCGATGGGTCAGGGGCTATGAGCGTAGGCTCCCGGGGAGTGTGCGTAGGGTGTAATTGGTGGAGCCAGGTGTGATTTGAGTGTGCTGCAGGATGTTGCCGTCGGCGTCGACTGTGAGTGCTAGGACGTTGCCGTTGGCGTTGGTTTCTGCCGCGATGTGCATGAGGCCAGGTATTCCGGCGACGAGGGTCCAGTTGCCCCATGAGATAGGGTCTCCTGGGATGGTTTGCTGGAGCTGCCACAGGCCGTCTGCGCCGATTCCGAGAACCTCGAGTTTGCCGGTCCCGTCGCGCGCGAGGGCCGTCTCGTTGACGAGGCGATCATGGCCGATCTCCGTGACAGGTTTCAGCGGCGAGTACGTCAATGAGTTAGCAGCGGTCTGTTCGGTGGCCCAGACGCGGCCGTGGGTATCGACCAGCATGACATTGAGGATGCCTGCGCTGTCAGACTCGGCGGCGATCGAGGTGAATTGGGGTAGGGGCGCATCTCCGCTGAACTCGGTGAATTGGAACCATGGGCCGTAGGCTGGTGATCCCCGGCCGACTTGCCGGGAGTGCATTGCGCGTCCGTCTTTGTCGACCCCGAACAGATCGATTTGGTCTCCCCCTTGGGGACGGGCCGCGGCGATTGACCGTAGGTGACCGGTGAGTTGGGCCCAGTTGGTGAACGCTGGGTCGCCAATCGCACTTTGCTGACGTTGCCAGACTTCGTCGGAGTTGGTTAGGCCCAACAGTTGCACCCGACTGTCGGCGTTGGTGTCGGCTGCGGTTGAGAGCCAACCGGTGTTGGCTGATGGAGACCAGTTGTTCCAGGTTTGCGCGTTCGGGGCGGTTTGCTTGGTGGCGTACATTGTCCCGGCGGCATTCGTCCCGAACGCCTGCAACTCGCCAGAGCCAGTCCTGGCGAGTGCGACGGAGGTTCCCTCTACTGTTGGCGGGACGTAGACGAGTCTGTTTGGTGAGGTGTTGTCAGAGGGCGCGAACCTGATCTGGCCCAGAGTCGCGTTCGCCACGACGGCTGCCTTGACGATAGGCGGGAAGTCGGACCAGCTCGACTCGGGCGGTGTGACCTGACCCGAGCCGAGGATCTCAGCCACGGCACCTGTGACATAGGCAGCCGCGACGGCCGTCCCCGAGGCGACCTCAACACGCCCCGGACGATTCGCGTCTGTCTCGATATTGGCGCCTGGCGCCCAGATATCCACGCAGGGACCGTAGTTGGAGTTGTCTAGATAGGTATCGTCTTGTGTGACAGCACCAACAGTGATCGCAGTGGGCGGCGAACCGATAGCGTTGTCACATGCGTTCGCTTTCTCGTCACCGGCGCCGATAACCAGTGGGAAGCCAGTATTGATCAGGCGGGTCTCGGCAAGCTTGATGTCTTCGACGTAGCCGTCGGGACACTCGCCTGGAGTCCCATCCTCGTTCTTGCAGACACGCCCCAGATCGAGAAAGACCACTCCCGGGGTCTGTCCGTGGACCCAGATCCAGCCAAGCGCGTCAGAGATATCTTCGCTTGTCGTTCTGCCATTACAGTCCGCCGCGCGCACGGATACCAACGTGGCGTTCTTGGCCACACCGAACATGGACCCACCGATCAAACTTGCGAGCCGCGTCCCGTGTCCACCGCAGTCGCTGGAGTCAGGTCGTTCAGGTGACTCTGTCGACACAACGTTCGGTCCATATTCAACACGGCCGCCGAAATCAGGGTTGCTTCCGTCGATCCCCGTGCTGACTACGTACACGTGAACACCGCGACCCGCCGCAGCACGATAGTTGTATGTGCCGTCGGCAGACGGCATCCGCTGATCCAGTCGATCGAGACCCCACGTCGCGTTCGGAAGCAATTCCGGAATCCGCTGCTTGACAGTCGCCCCCGGCCCGCTCTCCACAGCGAGCGTCGCAGTCGATGACCGTGCAGCGACCGCCGGCCCAATCCCGGCCAGCATCTGTCCGGCGATGACCAAGCCCACGACCGGCGCCACGGACGATATCCGCACCCACCTGTTCATACGCACCACACCCCTCATCCGGGTCGGTCCCGGAGGTCAGCGAATGCACCTCGCACTCATCGCACACATCTAAGTACTCGCCAACTGCCAACGCCTGAGTAACGGCTACTCGGGCAAGCCACCACAACGGATCGGGACGGTCCCAGCTCGGTCCATAGACCGGGCGACCAGGTAGGGGCAATTTGGCGCAGCCTGTGGGGGAGTGCCCCCGCCGGTAGCGAGCGTCGAGGGACTCGATCGCGTTGGTGGAGCCCAGGATCAGACGATCTCGACGTCATGGTGGAGGAACGGGATGAACGCTTCCCCCCGGGTGCTGTCCGGCAAGCCGCACGATCGCTCCGTATCGCTGCCCCAGACCTCGGTGAGATCACAGAACACGATCCGGGCGGCGGTTGCGTTGACAGCGGTGTGGCTGACGTTTCTTCGTTGCTGAGCCAGCCGAGCGTCGCGCTGGCTGTTCGGTGCTACGGCGGCGCCGATCAACCTACTGCCCGATGTCTGGCGACGGATCGCTCAGGCGTCGCCGCTGTACGGCGTGCATGGTCTTCCGGCCGAGATCGCGGCTGGTACGCGTTCCGACGGGCCGCTGGCGGGCGCCCGGTGAGTCACCGGTCACCCAGGCGGTGAGCCGGTCCCGGGCCAGGCCCACTGCCGCACCTGTGTGGCTGTGTCAGTCATCATCGAGGTTCCGCTGCCGGGTGCCACGGGCACCCGGCAGCAGGGGATGGTTCTTCTTCAGTTCAGGACCGCAGTGTGCCGTTGATTGTGAAGTTGTCGTAGATGGTGGAGCCGGGGCTGGTCTGGTCCATTTGGACGATGGATCCGGTGTCGTCGACGGTGAGGAGCGCGACGGTGCCGTTGGCGTTGGTCTCGGCGGCCAGGTGCATGATCGCCGAGCCGTTGCGGATAAGGGTCCATGGGGTCCATGTGGCGGCGCCGGGGTCGGTCTGGGACCGTTGGTACATGGCGTTGGAGGCGTCGGTGGCTATCAGGTCGAGTTTGCCTGTGCCGTCGCGGGCCACGGCCACTTCGCTGACCAGCTGGTTGGAGGGGTCGGTGAGTTGGGTGAATTCGGTCCAGGTACCGGCGTTGGGGCTGGTCTGCTCGCTCTTCCAGACCCGTCCGTGCGTGTCGACGGCGAAGGACTCGATCACGTTGTCGTTGTCGGTTTCGGCGGCGATGGACGTGAACTCGGGAACTGGGGCGCCCGTGAATGTGAAGGGCGTCCATGATGATCCCCACGTGGAGGCGCCGGCCGAGCTCTGGGCATTGAAGAACGCCGTGCCATCCTTGTTGACACCCAGTCCTTCGATGACGCCGTTCTGGTTGCGGGCGATGGCGACGGACTGTAGGAGACCGTTCACCTGGGACCAGCCGACGAACCCCGGCATGTCGACCTTCGCTTGCTGGCGCTGGAAAATGCTGCCGGTGTTGGTCAGGCCCATCAGTTGCACACGGGTATCGGCATTGGCGTCGGCGGCGGTTGAGAGCCACTCTCTGTTGGCTGACTGTGTCCAGGCATTCCAGGTATGCGCGTTCGGCGCTGTCTGGTTGCTGAAGAACATGTTACCCGGCGCGGAAACGGTCCCGAACGCCTGCAGCGCGCCAGTGCTGGTCTTGGCCAGGGCTACGGAGGAACCCTCAAGCGTAGGCGGGACGTAGAGCAGAGCGTTTCGCGACGAACTGGGCAGGCCGGTGATCTGGCCTTCAGTAGCATTGCTGATGATTTGTGCCTTGACTGCTGCCGCGAGCTGGACATCCGGCACGGTGGAAAATTGGCCCGTGCCAAGCAACATCGCCACCGCCCCCGCCACATACGGCGCGGCGAACGACGTACCCGAGGAGGTAACGGTCGCGGTAAAGGACGCCCAGCTGTCCGATTGGAGGTTGGTTCCTGGTGCCCAGATACTGACACATTGACCGAAGTCCGAATATGCGGCGTAGCCGTCATTGGTGGCGTTGGTCGCGCCGACGCTGATCGTGCCGGCAGCGGCTGCCAGAGGATCGCCGCAGTCGTCAATCGGATGCGTGTTCGGCCTCAGTGCCTCTCCGGCGGCGGTCACCACGGGAATGCCGTGCTGAATCGCGCTCTCCACCGCGGCGACGATGGCCGGAAAGGAGCCTGAAGCGCAAGCAGTAGGCTGTCCAGGGCCGTCCGGGTCCACGCATTCAGGTCCCAGGCTCAGGTTGATGACGGCAGGCTTGATGCCGTTCGTGATCACATAGTTGATGGCATTGATGATGGGATCGTCAGTATCCGCATTCCCCTTACAGTCGAATGCTCGCAGAGCCACGAGCTGTGCGGCCTTCGCGACGCCGTACCTGGCGCTGGCCGCGAGCCCCGCCACGGCTGTGCCGTGCCCGAGACAGTCGTCCGAATTGGGGTGCGCCGGTGACTCGGAGGTAACGAAGTTCGGTCCGAGTGTCACACGTGTGCCGAAATCAGGGTTGGCCGCTCCGGTCACTGGATCGATTGCGTGGATCCCGGAATCGACGACGTATATTCGCACGCCGGCTCCTGCGGTGCCCTGGTAGCGGAAGCGATCATTCAGCGGCTGCTGCCGCTGGTCCAGCCGATCGATCCCCCAGACATCCGCACCCACCACTGAGGGTTTCACCTGTGTGCTGTTGGTGTGATACCGGTGCTCTTGCTGGACCCAGGCGACATTCGGGTCGGCCGCAAGTTTCAGCGCCTGGTCGGCATTCATACTCACGGAGAACCCGTGCAGTGCGGCCTGCCAGACGTTCTTGACGTGCCCCTGATACGCGTGCGCCAGTTGTTTCGCGCTCGTCGGAACACCATGCGCCGTGACCCAAGCGTCGTCCTTCAGACCGACGATGTACTGCCCGGCGGTGGCGCCGGAATCCGCACCGAGAATCCTCGGTGCAGACCTCGCTGGCTCCGGCATCATCTTGGCACCAGCGGCCCAACCCGCCGTGGCTACCAGGGACGAAACAGCGACCACCAATGCCGCGAGCCGGGACAATCGTCGTGGCCTACTAGCTCTCACAATCCACCCCACTGCCGCTCAAACCGTCATGGTCACGAGGCCCCACGGGTTCGAGGGCCTCAACGGAAGCCGAGCATGACAACCGCGGATCGCTACTCCGAGAGCAACATGTACTCATGTGTGACGCGTCTCCGGAACGGCATGGCCCCGATTCCGTGACACCGTCAGGTACCAGTCGAGGAGCCGGGATCGGTTGTCATAGCCTCGGGTGACGGTACGTGGGTCTGTCAAAGGAGCGGCGTAACCGAGGTGAGGCTACTTGCGTTCGGCGGTGAGGCGACCGTCGAAGGCGATCCCGAATGCGTTGAGTGCGGGTTCCAGCGCATCGTCCAGCGTTTGCGGCCGATGCCCGTCGGGTTCAGGCCCATGACCGCGAGGTAGTTGGGGAAGTGGCCGCGGGCCTTGACCGCGCGGCGGATCCGGGCGTTGACGGACTCGATGGCGTTGGTCGAACAGATCACCCGGCGGATCTCGGGATCGAAGGCCAGGAACGGCACGAACTCGGTGAACCGCTCCTTGGCGGCGGCCTCGGTCGGGGCGGTGTAGACCGGCTTGAGGGCCTTGGCGATCGTGGCCCAGTGCTAGCGGCCGGCGTAGCGGAAGCTGTTGCGGAGCAGGTACACGATGCAGGTCTGGGTGATCGCCCGCGGCCAGACGGCGCCGATCGCGTCCGGCAGCCCGGCCAGGCCGTCACACACCACCATCAACACATCGGACACTCCGCGGTTCTGCAGTTCGGTCAGCACGTGCAGCCAGTACTTCGCGCCCTCGTCGCCGTCACCGGCCCACAACCCAAGATGTCGCGGTGCCCCTCACAGGTCACCGCCATGGTGACGTCAGATCGGCCGGTTCGACACCTGACCGTCGCGGACCTTGACGTGGATCGCGTCGATGAACATCACCGGACAGACCGCATCCAGCGGCCGGTTCCGCCACTCGACCATGCCCTCGACCGCCTTGTCGGGTGATCGTGGAGATCGTCTGCCGCGACACCTCCGCCCCATAGACCTCGGCCAGGTTCGCAGAGATCTCACCGGTGGTCAGTCCCTTGGCCGACAACGAGATTACCCCATCGTCTACACCCGACAGCCGATTCTGCCGCTTGGCGACGATCCTCGACTCGAAACTGGAGTCCCGATCCCGGGGCACGTCGATCTCGACCTCGCCGACATCGGTCAGCACGGTCTTGGAACGCACCCCGTTGCGCGAGTTGCCCGTCCCGCGACCGGCCGGATCGTGCTTGTCTAGCCCAAGTGGTGGGTGATCTGACCCTCCAGCGCCGACTCCAGCACCCGCTTGGTCAACTGCTGCAACAACCCACCCTCACCGGTCAACCGCAGCCCACCAGCCTTGGCCCGCACCATGTCAACTGCTCGACCAGCTGCTCATCCAGGCCATCCAGCCTAGCGACGGGCTTCGGCTCCTCAGCGTGCTCCACGCCAGACATCATCTCGGTCATCAGATCTACTCCCACGATTGGGAGTTGCACCGAACTTGTTACATTCCCTCTCGGCCTCTACTCGTATGCGGAATAATGGCCGCAACACTTGAGGAGATCGAATGATCAACACGGAGGTCGGCGTCCTGCCCGTTCCCGGGGCTATGTTGCATTTCAAGCTTCGTGGCCGTGGACCGCTGTTGCTGATACTTCCCAGCGGGAGCGGCGATGCGGACAACGCTGACGCCCTGGCTGATCAGCTGGAATCCCAGTTCACACTGCTGACGTACGACCGCCGAGGACAGTCACGCAGTCCGCTCACCGACGGAGTTCCGCCGCCGAGCGTGGAGATTCACGCCGACGACGCCCACCGGCTGCTCGCCGTCCATACGCCGGACCCCGCCTTGGTGTTCGGCTGCAGCATCGGGGCCATCATCGGCCTGGAGTTGGTCATCCGTCATCCCGGTCAGGTTGGCACCCTCGTGTCTCATGAGGCCTCGTACGCACCGTTCCTCGACGATCAGGCGCGGGACGCGGCGCACCGGTCCCACCATCTGGTGGACGAGACCTATCGACTGGCCGGGCGACGAGCCGCAATGCGACAACTGGGCCTGCTCAACGGCGCCGACACGGCCGGCGCGGAGCCGGACCTGTCGCCGCCCCGCGTCGGGATGAGGACGGCCGCGAACGCCGACTTCTTTCTTTCTCAGGAGTCACAGGCTGTCCGCCGCTACGTCATGGACGTGGACGGGTTGGTGGAGCGAGCGGCGACAACGCAGATCATCCCGACGGCCGGTCGCACTTCGCGGCACGTATGGCCGCATCGCTGCTCCCACAGCCTCGCGTCTCGCCTGACCGTCCCGCTCACCGAGTTGCCAGGCGGGCATGAGGGTTATCGCACCCATCCGCGCGGCTTCGCAGCGTCGTTGCGGGACATACTTCTGTCGAGGCCCGAGCCACCGAACCTGGACCAGCCCTGAGTCAGATCCCCGTTGGTCAGACCGTGCCTGGCCAAGAACATCCTCGGGTTGAAGTAGACCACCGTGCGAGGCTTCCCGTTGACGCGCCTGAAGCTCAGGTACTCGTGAGCGTACATCTCCTGATCCATGGGTGACGGCGCGAAGACCGCACGACACCGTTCATACGCGGCTCGGCTCGTCCCTGACATACCGAAGCTCTCCGAGATGCCCCGGACGAGTTCGGCCGCCTGCGCATCGTTGTGCACCAGGGTCGGCAGGGACAGTTGTGGCACCGCCGACTCAACAGGCTGCTCCCGGTCCGGTCCGATGGAAAGATAGGTCAGAGCCTGCCAGCGTCGGCGACGGTTCGAACGCCATTGGAGCCGCTCTCGAGTCGTCACTCCCGGCTGCCAGCGAGCGGCGTCCTCGCTCTGCCGTGCCAGTTCGACCAAGGTGTCGAGATCACCCGGCACGTAGTCTGCGGCGAGCCGCGCGACGCTTTCAAGGCGTTCAACCGTCAACTGCCCTCGATGATGGACGTACACCTTCGTCCGGCCACAAGGTCCGGTGTCGAGATCGAGGCTGACATAGGAGACGACGTCATCGCGATGCAACTGATCCGCGATGCGGGACCACTGCCCGCCGAGGCCGAGCCTGCCGAGTGCTTCTTCGCACGTGCGCAACGCTGCCGACCCGTCCTGATCGACCCCTAGGTAGACCTTCGCCAGAGGCGGGCCTTGCTTGCGCCACCCGGCCGCGTGATACATCGCCATGGAGATGAACCCCGGGCCGTGCGGCACGAAGAGATCCTGGATGTGTTCCAGCTGTTCCAGAGACAGTCCGTAGGTACGGGACAGCCGGGTGGTGAGACGCCGCCCTGCATCCCAGTACGCCCTGGGAGTGCCTGCCTCCGCTTGGGCCTCCAACGAAACGCTCACCGACACGGGCTCGTCTTCCAGGACGATCGAGAACTGCACCGGCGTGCTGTCAGGGTTGGCGAACGACCAGCGCGGCGGCTCACTGATCTTACGTTCTCCCCAGGACTCGCTCATCAGCCGGTATCCCCGGGCGACTTCCTCCTCTCGGTCGCCCAGACCGGCCGCGCGGCAGAGGGCGCGCAGTTTCCGCTCCCCGAAGACGACCATGGTCGGATCGTCCTCCGGACGTAGCCGCTCGGCGACAACGCCGATCCCGGATGTCATTCCGAATCCCGTAGCGCCGTGGCGAGCGGCCCCGGAACAAGTGACCAGTTCGGATCACACATCCGCTTGACAGCCGCAAACTTCTTCATCGTTTCGTCGCCGAAGTGGGCACGGAAATCGAAGTCCTCAAATGTGAGATGAGTAGACACATGCAGCCAGGTATCGGGTTCTGAGCGCGACCACTCGATGAACTCCCTATCCAGAGACCGGACTTGCTGCCAGTCCCATGCGCCGCCTTTCTGGTCGCCATAGACTCCGACGCACACGATCGATTCCTGACGCCGATAGAGGAGCGGCGGGTTGAAGTTCCGGAAGGCGATCGGATAGTCGAAGGCCGGCCACCCCTGCCAGACTCCGGAATGCCGGATGCCTATCCGCCGGACCGCCATCTTGAGTTCCTGCCATCTGTCCGCCGAAGTGAAGACATACCACCAGAGCTGTTTCGGGTGCCCGGCGGATGTGGCCGGCACGCGACCGGACATCCCCACCGGATATACACCGTCCGTGCCCAGAGAGGGAACGATGTCTAACGTGACCTGAACCACGATGCCGAGCTGTCCCATGGAACCGAAGAACCAACGGAAGCAATCATCCTCGGGATAGAGCGTCAGCAACTCACCGCCACCGGTGACAACGACCAGTTCCCGCACGTTCTCCCAGAAGCCGCCGTAACGGGCACTGCCTGAACCGAAGCCCCCGGATGCGGCGTAGCCGCCCAGGCTCCGGACTCAGCTTGGTCCCGGGGTCAATCGAATCGGCGATGACGGGAAGGGCGTATCCGTGGGACTTCAGCAACGTGTCCACGTCCCCGACCGCTGCTCCCGCCCCGACGGTCACCGTGCCTTCGGGCCCGAAACGGTAGTGATTCAGGGCGGACGTGCGGACGACGATCTCACCGTCGAGCGGGATGTTCGCACCATTCATGCCATGTCCGTTGCCGCGAATCCTTACCGGGACCCGGTCGACGTTGGCCGCGAGGACGGCTGTGCGCACCTCCTCGACGCTGTCCGGGACAACCAGGCGATGATGGGGGCCATCGGTACGGTAGCCCGAGAAATCCAAGAGGATGTTTTCACTCATCACAGGGGGCTCCGTCACCCGATCCGGGACTGAACGAGCGCGGCCAACTTACTGATAGTGCTCCACTCAGTCGGGGGCACGTCTTCGATCAGGACTCCGTAGACGTCGTGCAGGTGCACGATGAGTTCCTCCGCGTTGAGTGAATCCAGGATCCGGTACTCCAGCAGCGGGGTATCCCTGTCGAGTTCGATGTCCTCCCCTTCCAGCAAGATCGTGGAGATGAACTTCAGGATCTCTTCATCGACCTCGTTCACGCTGACTCCTCCTCTGCTGCTGTTTGCAGGTACTGACGGTCGGTCTTCCCGTTCGCATTGCGAGGCATGGCATCCAACCAACGGAAGCGGTCGACGATCATGTGGCGCGGAAGTACTTCGGAAAGGTGTCGCCTAAGGCTCAGGGAGGACACCGCCTCCCCGTCCCGAGACACCAAGAACCCTGTGAGGCGCGCGCGGTGACCCGATCCGCCGACGACGACAACCGCTTCAACGATGCCGGGGACGGCGCAGAGGACTGATTCGATCTCCCCCAACTCGATCCGCTGGCCCCGTACTTTGACCATGCGGTCACGCCGTCCCAGGTAGTCGAGATCGCCGTCGGCCCGCAAGCGCACCATGTCGCCGGTCTCGTATCTGCCGAACTGGGGTCGCCGACCGCGGTACCCCATCATGACGGTGGGGCCTTCGACCACGAGTTCTCCTTCCTCCCCGACGGCCGCGGCACTGCCGTCCGGTCGCATCACATGCAGATGGTCGCCGCAGGCCGCGCTGCCGATAGGCACGGGCGAGGTCTGGTCGGCAGGGATATCGCCGACCGGGAAGAAGGCGCAGACATTGGTCTCCGTGGGACCGTAGAGATTCACCAGAGTCAGGCCTGGGCGCCGCTGTCGGAGGCGCCGCAGGGGGTTGATCGGAAAAACCTCGCCGGCGAAAAGGACGGCTCTCAGAGCGGGCAGTTCCCGATCCGACATACGCCCGTACTCCATCATCAGAACCAAAGCCGAGGGTACGGAGTACCAGACAGAGATCGCCTTCTGATCAATAAAGTCCACGAGCGCCCCGGCGGTCGCCCGATCCGGAACGAGGTGCACCGACGCGCCTGCCCGAAAGGCCGCGTATAGGTCGAAGACCGAGAGATCGAACTGGAGGGGGGCGTGGTTGGCCAGTCGGTCCGCTTCTGTGACCTCCAGTAGATCGGCGGCCCAGTCGACGAACGCCATCGCAGCGCGGTGGCTCACGCAGACGCCCTTGGGCCCCCTGTCGAGCCCGACGTGTACAGGATGTAAGCGAGTTCATCGGCATTGGCCTCAGCGCACCGGACGGGCCGCGCCCGGCGGTCCCCGGTGGCCGGCACCGAGTCGGGCAGCAGGACGGTAGGCAGCGGACCCGGGGGAAGGCGGCCGTCAGTCGCTCCTGGTGCTCCTCCGTGGTCACGATGGCCGACGGTGCGCAATCGGCAGTCATCATGCCGACCCGGCGGGCGGGCCGTGGGGGTCGATGGGCACATATGCCGCGCCGAGCCGCAGTACTGCCTGCATTACGGCGACACCGCGACCCAACTTCTCGAGCCAGAGCACAACCCGATCACCCCGGCCCACTCCGAGCCTGCGGAGCCGATCGGCCATGTGGTCGGCAAGACGGTCCAGTTCACAGTAGGTGAAAGAGCCGTCGGGTCCGGTAACGGCCAGCGCGTCGGGGGTCCCGCCGGCGCAGTCGATGAGCAAGTCCTCAAGACGTCGGTGTCCGACTTCGGTGACTGTCACAGCCCCAGTCTCCTGGCTATCAGGTCACGGTGGATTTCGGAGGTTGCGGAGAAGATGGCCGACGGGATCGCGTCGCGCAGCAGGCGGTCTACACCGCTGTCCTCGATCACTCCCATGGCGCCGTGCAGGTGGATAGCGTCCAGGCCGGACTGGATCGCCGCCTCGCTGACAGCGAGTTTGGCGAGCGAGACATCCAGGTCGGAGTGGAAGCCCTTATCCAATATCCAGCAGGACCGGTAGAGCAGCAACCGGGCCCCTTCGAGGCGCATCTTCATGTCGGCCACACGATGGGCCACCGATTGCTGGCGGGCGAGCGGCTTCCGGAACTGCCGGCGTTCACGCACATGGTGGATGACCTCCTCCAACTGCCGGTCCATCACGCCGAGGTAGGCGGCGAAGAGGCAGGTGCGCTCCCATCGCATGGAAGCGTTGAAGATCAGCCGTCCGTCACCCTCGGCCCCAAGACGCGCAGACTCCGCCACGCGGCAGTCATTGAACTGCACAGAGGCAACGGGCGAGGTCACCAGGCCCCCGTTGATCAAGGGCTCGCCCACACTCAGGCCGGGCGTCTCCCGATCGACGAGGAACGCACTGATTCCGAGGTACCCGTCGGCCGGATCGGTCTTGGCGTACACCAGGAAAAGGTCGGCCACCGGAGCGTTCGTGACGAAGGTCTTCACCCCGGACAGCACGTATCCCTGACCGTCACGGATCGCTGTCGTTGACAGGGCGTATACGTCCGACCCCGCCTCCGCCTCTGTGATGGCGTTGGCGCCGATCGTCCGCCCCTCCACCAAGCCGGGGAGCACGCGCCTCCTGGTGTCTTCGTCAGCGTGTTCCACCAGCGGCATCACGCAGGCCAGCAAGTGTGCGCAGGCCGAGAAGACCAGCCCCGTATCCCTGCACCCCCGAGCGAACTGCTCCACGGCCAACGCGGTCGACAGCGCGTCCAGTCCCAGCCCTCCGTACTCCTGCGGTACGGAAGCCCCGAGAAGGCCGAACTCACCGCAAAGACCCCATTCCTCGCGTCCGAACCTGCGCTCCGCCAGGCGCTGTGGGAAGCTCCCGTTCAGGCGGGTCCGGGCGAATTCCAGGGCATTTTCGGCGAGAAGCCTCTGATCGCCCGTCCGGTCGAAATCCATACTCTCGTTCCACCTCACCATAGGAGGGAGGTCACCTGCACCAGGGGGTCGGACAGAATTCTCATTGACGGAAACTATTAGCAGGGCGAATAACTCACTCCCCGCGAAGTTCTTCCTTCTCCTCGCAACCACTGTGCGGAAGCAACCAATCTTATGGGCGCAGGGTGAGGCCCTCGATTTTGGTCCATCCGGTGTATGTGTTGGCGCCAGGGTTTTGGGTGGTCTGCCAGGTGTCTCCGTGGTTGTCCACGCCGACGACTACCAGGAGGTTGTGCAGGTTCAGGGCCGCAGACAGATGGAAAAGAGCTTTGGGTGAGAGCTGGGTCCAGGAGCTGAAGTTCCCGTCCGAGCCGGGGGTGTTTTCGACGCGTACCCACACATCGCCGTCGCCTTCGGTTCCGAAGAGTTCGAGTTTGTTGTTGCTGTCGCGGGTGACGGTGATTTCGTTCAGCAATTTGTGGTCGGTGTCCGCGAGTGGTGTGATCGTCGCCCAGGTATCGGTGTTCGCGGCGGTTTGCCGGGCGTACCAGACCGCGCCGTGAGTGTCGGCGATGAAGATGTTGATGCGCCCGAGGGAGTCGATTGCCGCGGTGACATTTTGTGCATCGCCGAGGAAACTGATTGTTTTCGATGGCTGCCAACTGGTGTCATTTCCGGCGATCCCCTGATTGCGGTAGTGGAGTCCGCCGTGGGTATCGGCTCCGATCAGCATCAATCGGCCATCCGCATTCGGGGCTAAGGCGACGGAAGTCAGCGATCCGTCGAGTTGTGACGGTGTCAGCCAGCTCGGGGAGTTCAGTACCGCTTGCTGGCGGTGAAAGATTTCGTCTTGGGCGGCGGTCAGGCCGACTAGTTCGATCTTGTTGCCGCCGTCTGAGCGGGCAGTCACAGACGCGTAGCCTTGGCTGACGGACTGAGTCCAGTGTGTCGGCCAGGCCTCGTTCGGGGTGTCGGCTTGGGTGCCGGTGAACATGTGTCCGCCGAGGTCGGTGCTGGTGGTTGAGTTGTCGGCGTTGGTTCCGAAGATCGACAGTTTCCCGTTGTCGTTTCTTGCCAGCGCGACAGTAGACCCTGTCCGGGGGGAGGTGGGCCGCAGGAACAGCAGCTTGTTGGGTGACAGCTCGTCGGGGAGGTCCCGGATGATGCCGCGGGTTGACTGTGCGTCGAGTTCGGCGGCGATCTGGGCTGGTGTGGCGGTCGCGAACTTCGGTGTTCCCAGCAACAGCGCGACCGCGCCGACGACATGCGGTACAGCCGCCGACGTGCCAGTCCCGGGCATTGGGTCAGGATCGATCTGGTTCGGGTCGGTCGGGTGCAAGATGTGCCCGACGCCGCCGATCGAGAGAATGTTGACGCCGGGGGCGAAGATGTCCACGCAGCCGCCCCAGTTGGAGCCGAAGTCAGGGCCGTCATTCCATAGGTGGTCGGTGACGTCGGTGGCGCCGACGTTGATGGTGCCGGCGGCGGACCCGACCGGATTGAAACAGGCGTTGGCGTTGCTGTTTCCCGCAGCGGTCACCACGGTGATGCCGGCAGCGATCGCGGCTTTCTCCGCATCGACAATACCTTGCTGTTCGCCACCGGAGCAGGGTGCAGGTTCCCCGGTGACGGGATCCTTGCAGGTCGATCCGAGGCTCAGGTTGATGACGGCTGGTTTGACCGCGTGCCCAATGACCCAGTTGATGCCGGCGATGATCGGGTCGTCGTCATCTATGAAGCCTGAGCAGCCGGACATCTTGACCGGAACGAGTGAGACCTTCTTGGCGACGCCGTACAGAGTCCCCCCCACGATGCCGGCACTGTACGTGCCGTGACCGAAGCAGTCATCGGTGTCGGTGGTGCCGTTGACCGCGTTGAAGCCCAACTCGACCCGGCCCTTGAGATCGGGGTGATCCGCCCGGATACCCGAGTCGACGATGTAGGCGTGGACGCCGGCGCCGGCTGATCCGATGTAGTTGTAGGTGAGATTCACGCCCCTGCGCTGGTCGAGGCGGTCAAGGCCCCAGGACGGCGTGGGTACCTGCGTGGTCTGCAGTTGGTAGGTCCGTTCTTGTTGCACGTATTCCACGTCGGGTTCGGCGGCGAGCTTTTGTGCCTGCTCGGGGCTCAAGTTCGCCGAGAAGCCTTGGACGGCGCCTTCGAGGACGCGGACGAGCTTGCCGGAGTGTCCGCTCGCGAGGGACTGAGAGCGGGCGGCGACGCCGTGTTTGCGGACAGAGGGGTTGTCTTTGAGTTTGACGAAGTACTTTCCCGGGATGGCAGCGCCGGAGATCTTCCCGAGAAAAACCGGATGTAGAGACGGGGCGGGCGATGCCGATGCCGGACCCAACGTCGCGAGCACCACCGCCGAGGCTGACAGCGCTACGGTCGCGGCAGTAGCGGAGATTCTTGAGACCAGGAATCCAGGCACCGCGGGTCCTTTCGGTGAGTGAGCACGACAGCGTCCGGCTCCAGCCGGGACGTCCCGGGCCCTCGTGCGGCGGCGATAGATGCACCGACGTGCATCGTCGCCGACGGGGTGAATCCAGGTCTTGAGTAGGGAATACTCACATCGCCCCGCTGGCGTCGGATGCCTCCGGCCCGACTCCGCCGCGAGATGCCGACCGCGGTGTCGACGGCCGGGGGAACTGAGTGGCGAGTGGGGGTTGAAGGTGGGTCCCTTGCGTGAGCCTGTGGAGGGTGATGACAGTGGAGGACTGGGCTGAGGTCCGTCGGCTGCACAAGTCGGAGGGCAGGGGATCTCGCGCGGGCGGGAGATCCCGGGAACGTGGTGCGGCGGGCGTTGGCCAGTGACTCGCCGCCGCGGTACTCGCGGTGCGCGAAGGGGTCTGTGGTCGATGCGGTCGAGGCTCGGATCCGCGAGTTGTTGCGGCAGACCCCGACGATGCCGGCGACAGTGATCGCGGAGCGGCTGTACTGCCAGCACGGGTTGACGGTGCTCAAGGACCGGGTGCGGGTGTTGCGGCTGTCCTATCTGCCGCCGGATCCGGTCTCGTGCACCGAGTACGACGCTGGGCATCTGGTGCAGTGCGACTTGTGCCTTCCGCCTGTGCGGGTGTCGCTGGCCGCGGACCAGGCCGGGTCGCCGCCGGTGCTGGTGATGACGTCTGGCTATTCACGGATGCGGTGGGCGGTGATGATCCCCTCGCGGACGGCGCGGACCTGATCGCCGGGCGCTGGCACCTGCTGCGGGCGATCGGTGCGGCCGGTGGTCTCGGACAACGAGTCCGCGGTGGGGTGCTGGCGACGCGGTAAGCCGAGTCTGAAGGCGGAGGTCGAGGACTTTCGCGGCAGTCTGGGCATCGGCGTGCACCTGTGCCGTCCACGCGACCCCGAAGCGGAGGGGCTCACCGAGCCAATAACGGTTATTTCGAGACCTCGTTCCTGCCGGAGCGCGACTTCACCGGACCGGACGATTTCAACACCCAGCTCGCCGACTGGCTGGTCAAGGCGAACGCATGGTATTCCCGGCGGATCGGCTGCGCCCGACCGCCCGCTGGCCGACCGATCGTGACGCGATGCTCGCGTTGCCACTCGCCCCGCCGTCGATCGGGTGGACCAACCGGATTCGGCTCCCGCGGGACTACTACGTGCGGATCGCGTCCAACGACTACTCCGTCGATCCCTCTGTGGTGGGTCGATTCGTCGACGTGGACGCCGGCCCTGGCCGAGGTAACGATCACCTGTGCTGGAGTGCTTGTGGGCGCCACCAGCGGTGCTGGGCCAGACATCAGACCATCACCGACGCGGCCCATCGCCAGACTGCGCATCGTCTGGCCCATCAGGCGTCCGCGGCCAGGGACGACGCGCTGACCGCCGGCCCGGCGACCAAAAGCCACGTCGTTGTCGAGCGTCGGGACCTGGCGCTCTACGACGTCGTCTTCGGGATCACCAACAACCACGGGACATGGCCTGATGGCCACCCGCGCTCTTCGTCACTCCATCGCCTGCAACGCGAAGTGTCGGCCCGCGAGTCCCACGACGGGGAGGGCCGGATAGGCGCCGCCCGGTTCCCCGCCCGCAAAGCCTCGAGGAGTTCGACTTCGACCACGCCCGCGGACTCAAACGCGACACCATCGCCCACCTCGGCACCCCGGGCTTCATCGCCGGCAAACAAAACGTCGTCTTCCTCGGCCCACCCGGCACCGGCATGACCCACCTGGCCACCGGAATCGCGATCCGCGCATGCCAAGCCGGACACCGCGTGGTCTTCGCGACCACCGCCGAATGGGTCGACCGGCTCGCCCAGCACCACACCACCAGACGACGGCAAGACGAAGTCCGCAGACTCGGCCGCTACCCCTTCCTGGTCATCGACGAGGTCGGCTGCATCCCCTTCGAGCACGAGGCCGCGACCCTGTTCTTCCAACTCCTCTCATCACGCTACGAACTGCCTCCCTGATCGTGACCAGTAACAAGGAGTTCGGCCGCTGGGGCAAGGTATTCGGCGACGACACCGCCGCCGCCATCCTCGACCGACTCGTCCACCACGCCGACATGAACGTCCTCAAAGGAGCCTCCTACCGACTCAAACCACGACCTCGGCCGCATCCCCACCCCAACCGAAGACCGACCATGACAACCAGCACGGGCGCCACTTTCAACCGTCGCCAACAGGCCCGTTTTCAGCCGTCGTTGACATCGCTCACCTTCGGCCCCCGACCGAGCGATTGCCCTGTTATGACGGCCGCCTTCAAAGCTGCGGTCACAGCACCTTGAAATGCGCCCATGCTCCCGACCGCAGCCGCTACCGTATCTCCAAAAACAGCCGGGATCCTCGGCGTGCCCTTGGCTGGCTGGCCGCGCGAACTGCGCCGCCGCCGTGGAAAGGTACGAACAGTCCGGCTGGTTCGCGTTTCTGGCAACCACCGCTTGTTGATCACCGTCTGCGGCTGCCTCCCTCGGTGGCCGGGGCCGCGCCGCCTCTATGGCAATGGACGGCCGCTTCGGTGCAAAGCGATCAGCCCAGAACGATGGAGCGCGGTGACGTGGCCGACCGGCCCGCCGTAGCACACGGCTCACGTCGGTTCGGCGCTCAGCCACGTCGAGGGATCGATTCCGCCGTCTGACAGGAACCACGCCAGGCCTTGCTCGACGAGGACATCTGGCCAGGGGCGGCGATGTGCAACGGGGGGAAAGCCAGCGCGGCTGCACCACCGTAGGGCGGGACGATCGGTGACAACTCAACGGAGGCTGGGAGCACAGCCGCCCGCCGGTCCTCGGTCGGAGCGCTGTCCCGCGCTCGGCCGCGTGCCACCGGGCGACGCTCTCTCCTTGAACGAGACTCTGAACCGGCCCGGGTGGTTGGACTCGCCGAACCACCCGTGCCGCCGCCTGAGCCGTCCGAGCTCCAGAGCACCTTGGCTGCAAGAACGAATCGTACGTACGTACCTGCTCTGCGCCGCCCCCGACCAACGCACCGCGTTGATCGCAACGGCGCGTGTTCTGGCCCGGAAAGGAGGGCGACTCTGCAATGAACTGCTCTCCGGTGGTTGGACTGATGAATTTGGTCGGCGGATGGCTACGAACGTCCGAATCATCCGTTCGGGACGCTGGGGCTGGACGGTCGGGCCCCAGGTCAGGTCGACTGGTGGGTGAGCCTCTGACTCCTTGGGAGTAGTTGTATGGGTGGGCGTAGTTCGTTGTCTGAGGAGCAGCGGGTCGCGGCGGTATCGTTGCTGGAGGCCGGTTGGGTCAGGCGTGCGGTCGCGACACGGCTGAGTGCGGGTGAGTCGGCGGATGGCCGGTTGTATGGCCGGTGGCGGGTTCGAGGTAGGGGAGCGTTGGTGGCCAAGCCGATGAAGCGGTCGGTCTCGTTTGAGGTTGTACGGCGTTTCCGGGCCGGTAAGTCGAAGCTCGCTCTCGCGCAGGAGTTCGATCTGTCGTCGCCGAAGCTGGTCAAGACCCAGGCCCCGGAAGTACCGCGACGAGGGCGAGGACGGGCTGCTCATACCAGGGCCGGATCCGGCGCAGGATGACGTTCAACAGGGCCAGGCCAGTGAGGTGGAGCAGCTTCGCCGCGAGAACGAGCGGTTGCGGGCGGAGACCGCCTACCTGGGAAAATTGCGGGCCTTGAGAGCGCACGAGCGACGGTGAGGGCGCGCAGGCCGTCATCGCTCTCAAGGCCGACCATCGCCTGGAGGTGTCGCTGGAGGTCGCCGGGTCGGCCCGGTCGACGTTCTTCTACCATCAGGCCCGCCTCGCCGTGCCTGATCCACAGGCCGGGTTGAAGGCCGCCGTCCGGGACGTGTTCGAGGAGAACAAGGGCCGCTACTGGCATCGCCCGTGTCCACCGCGAGCTGGTGCACGCCGGGTGGCGGGCCGCGAAGAAGACAGTCCTCAAGCTGATCCGGCACCTCGGGCTTGTCTGCCTGGTCCTGCGCCGCCGCCGCTACAACTCGTTCAAGGCGAGGTCGGCACGGTCGCCGAGAACCTGCTGGGCCGCGACTTCACCGCGACCGTCCCGAACCAGAAACGGGTCACCGACGTCACCGAGTTCAGCATCGGCGAACGCAAGATCTACCTCTCACCGGTCATGGACCTGTTCGACCGGCCGATCATCGCCTACTCCGTCAGCGACTCACCCAACCTCGCGCTGACCAACTCCTCACTCACGCAGGCACTCGCGGCCCGCGCACCCGGCGACACACCTGCCCATGCCCTGCTGGTCCATTCCGATCAGGGATTCCAGTACCAGCACCCCTCCTGGTGGGCCCTGCTCACCGACGCGGGCGCGACCCGGTCGATGTCCCGCAAGGGCAACTGCCTCGACAACACCGTCACCGAGAACTTCTTCGGACACCTCAAACACGACTGGAGGGCCTGAGGCCGGTGCAATACCGGACCCAGACCCTCGCGGCCCAAGCTCCTCTCAGCCAGTCCAACCTTCGAGGACCAGTTCACAAACGTCGGCTTGGAAACCTCACTCTACGCCGAACCCAGGGCCCTTCTCCACTCAACTGGCCAGCACGTATTTCACCAAATTCCAGTGTGACAACGAGCTAGTGCCGCGCGTCGTTAGTTGATTTACGGTTGGTGTTTGGGACGATGAGGCATGGCGAATCGTCCTGCTGCTGCGTTGGTGTTGCGTGAGGGTGACGAGGAGGGGTTGGTTGCGTTGACGCGGGCGTCGAGTGTGCGGGCCGGCCGGGCACAGCGGGCCCGGATCGTGTTGCTGGCCTCGCAAGGGGTGTCGAACTCCAGGATCGCGGAGCTGGTCGGGGTGTCGCGGCCGACGGTGATCGGCTGGCGGGATCGCTATGGCGAGCGGGGGCTGGCTGGGCTGGACGACGAGCCGCGTGCGGGCCGGCCGCGCTCGGTCGATCATCGGGGCATCGTCGCGGCGACGTTGACGCCGCCGCCGAAGAAGTACGGCGTCACGCACTGGTCGTCGCGGCTGCTGGGGCGGCATCTGCGCATCGGGGACGCCACGGTGGCCCGGGCGTGGCGCGAGTTCGGGGTGCAGCCGTGGCGGTCGGAGTCGTTCCGGTTCTCCACCGACCCCGAACTGGTGGCCAAGGTCACCGACGTGGTCGGGCTGTACTTGGCGCCGCCTGACAACGCGGTCGTGTTGTGTGTGGACGAGAAGTCGCAGATCCAGGCACTGGACCGCACGGCCCCGATCCTGCCCTTGCAGCCCGGGCTGGCCGAACGCCGCTCCCACGACTACGTCCGGCACGGCACCACGACCCTGTTCGCCGCGCTCGAGATCGCCACCGGCCAGGTCACCGCGGCCTGCAAACCCAGGCACCGGCACCAGGAATTCCTCGCGTTCCTCAAGCAGGTCGCCCGCGCCCACCCCGACCGCGAACTGCACCTGGTCATGGACAACTACGCCGCCCACAAACACCCCCAGATCAAGGCCTGGCTGGCCGACAACCCCCGCGTCAGCGTCCACTTCACACCCACCCACGCGTCCTGGATGAACCTGGTCGAGGTCTGGTTCTCCATCATCGAACGCCAAGCCATCCACCGCGGCACCTTCCGATCCGTCAACGATCTCAACACCAAGATCCGGGCCTTCATCACCGGCTGGAACGACCGATCACACCCCTTCACCTGGACCAAAACCGCAGACCAGATCCTCAACAAAGCCAACCGTCAGAAGACCTCCGACGCGCGGCACTAGTACTCCAGCCGTAGTTCGTGATCTGGCGGTGTGGCGGTCCCGGACGTAGCGCAGCCACCGGTTGATGATCTCGGGTTGTGTGGACTCAAGACGGTCGCGCGGTGGCTGCGTGCCATAGCGTAGACCCTGATCGGTGGCGGCGTTGTTTCGACGAGTTGGTGGGGCGGATCGCGTCGCGGTTCGTCCGGGTTGAGCCGCGTCGGCGGCCCGGGTTGTTCCTGCTGGGGTTGCTGGCCGGGTTGCCGCGGGTGAACTGCTGGACGATCGCCGAGCACGCCGGCGAGGCGGCCCCGGACGGCATGCAGCATCTGCTGGCTCGGGCGGTGTGGGACGCCGACGCGGTGCGTGACGACCTGCGGACTTACGTGGTGGATCATCTCGGTGACCCGGGCGCGGTGCTGGTGGTCGATGAGACCGGCGATCTGAAGAAGGGCGTCCGCACGGTCGGGGTGCAGCGCCAGTACACCGGGACCGCGGGCCGGATCGAGAACGCGCAGGTCGGGGTCTACCTGGTGTATGCCGCCACGGGTGGGCATGCGTTCATCGACCGGGCCTTGTATCTGCCGAAGTCGTGGACCATGGATCCCGAGAGGTGCCGTGTCGCCGGGGTTCCTGGTGACACCAGGTTCGCCACCAAGCCCGCGCTCGCACGGGAGATGGTCACCCGCGCGCTGGATGCCGGTGTCCCGGCGTCGTGGGTGGCTGGCGACGAGGTGTACGGCGGTGACTCCAAGCTGCGGATCGCTTTGCAGGAACGAGCGATTGGTTACGTGCTGGCGGTGGCCTGCGATCATCAGATCACTACACCGGCCGGCAGGCACCTGGCCAAGACCCTGGCCCGCCGGCTGCCGTCACGCGCCTGGAACCGGCTCAGCGCCGGCGTCGGCGCGAAAGGGCACCGCTGGTACGACTGGGCCCTGATCGACATCGCGGTCGCCGACACCGAAGGACGTGGCACTGTCGGCGATCAGGCGCTGCTGATCCGCCGCTCGATCAGCACCGGTGAACTCGCGTTCTACCGCTGCTACACACCTACCCCGGTCCCGCTGGCCACTCTCGTCGCGGTGGCCGGGCGCCGGTGGACGATCGAGGAGTCCTTGTGCGCCACGAGGCGCCTTGTCATATTCCCCATCCAGTGGGGAGGAACTCGGAGGGAGGTTCTTGGGTCTGATGACTTACCTGGCGCCGAAAGGTTAAGGGGACAACAGCATGTCAGCGAACCAGTGGCCGGGTCCAGGCGTATGGGACGGTGCGCTGGGAAGACCCGCGCGATATGGCGAAAGCTGGATTGCCTGAAGCCTAATCTCCAGACGATGAAACTTCACATCCACCGGAAAGACGTCTGAAACCGGTGTTACGTCCTGCGTCGGCGTTGAACGATAGCCGAGGCAACCTCCGGGGCGGGAAGCGATGTCCAGTGAGGACATTCAAGGAGATGAGTGGGCCGTCTACGTCGCGCTGCACCGTATGACAGGGACGAACGTGGGATCGCCTACGGGGCGCGAGCCCTACGGCGACGCAGTTCCCGTAGTAGTCGCAGGAGTCACGACCTGCCAAGGAGGACGGGAAAGCCGTCTGCATGGGCGAAGGGGAACAGGTGATCGGACACCATCAGATCGGGAGGTATGCGAAATGCAGAGCGCCGAAGCGGTGCTGGGTGTCCTCCGTGAACGCGGCAGGCGTGGCCTGCCATGTGATGAGCTGTATCGGCAATTGTTCAACCCGCAGTTGTATCTGTTGGCCTACGGACGTATCTACTCCAACCACGGGGCGATGACGGCCGGGGCCACGAAGGAAACCGTGGACGGCATGTCGCTGGGCAAGATCGGCCGCATCATTGATGCGATGCGCAACGAGCGCTACCGATTCAAGCCCGTGAAGCGGGTCTACATCCCGAAACGCAACGGGAAGTTACGCCCGCTGGGGATGCCAACCTGGTCGGACAAGCTGGTCGGCGAGGTAGTGCGCCTGCTGTTGGAGGCCTACTACGAGCCGCAGTTCTCCGACCGTTCCCACGGGTTCCGTCCTGGCCGGGGCTGCCACACCGCGCTCTCCGCGAGGTGGCCAACACCTGGACCGGGACGAACTGGTTCATCGAGGGAGACATCTCCGACTGCTTCGGATCTCTTGACCACGAGGTCATGGTCACGACGCTGGCGGACAAGATCCACGACAACTGTTTCCTGCGGCTGGTGCGCAACATGCTCACGGCCGGATACCTGGAGGACTGGGTCTACAACGCCACACTGTCTGGAGCGCCGCAAGGCGGCGTGGCGTCTCCGGTCCTGTCCAACATCTACCTGCACCGATTGGACGCCTTCGTCGAGACAGTCCTCATCCCGGAATACACCCGAAAGGAACGCAGGGCCCGCAACCCTGCCTACCTGGAGGTCGCGGCCGCGCTCGCACGCGCCCGCAGGCGCGGCGACCGTGTCGAAGCCCGGGGGCTGCGCAATCGCATGCGAAGCCTGCCAAGTCAGGACCCTCACGATCCCGACTACCGACGGCTGCGCTACATCCGCTACGCCGATGACCACCTGCTCGGGTTCACCGGACCCAAGGCTGAGGCCGAGGAGATCAAACAGCGCCTGGCGGCGTTCCTGCGCGACGATCTCGCACTGGAACTTGCCCAGGACAAGACGCTCATCACGCACGCCAGAACCGGCGCGGCACGATTCCTCGGCTACGACATCACCGTCGGACACGACGATCGGCAGTTCACCCGCGGCAAACGCGCGGTCAACGGCCAGATCCAGCTACGCGTGCCCCCGGCGGCAATCAAAGCCAAGAGCGCCCCCTATCTCATGCGCGGCCACCCCGCGCGGCGGCCCCACCTGATCAGCCGTGACGACTACGACATCGTCAGGATCTATGGGGCGGAGTATCGGGGCATCGTCCAGTACTTCTTGTTAGCCGGCAACGTTCGCCTACTGCACCGGCTGCGCGGGGTCATGCTGACCTCGATGCTGAAGACGCTGGCCTCAAAGCACCGCTCGACGGTGTCGAAGATCGCGGCCAAACACACGGCCAAGATCCAGACCCCACACGGGCCACGCACGTGCTTCGAGGCCATCGTCGTACGCGGCAAAGACAAGAAGCCACTGGTCGCACGGTTCGGCGGTATTCCACTCACACGGCAGAAGACGGCCGTCCTCGACGACCGTCCCGGAACGGGTCATCTACCCCCGCAAAGAGCTGGTCACCCGGCTCCTACAGGGCAGATGCGAGCTCTGCGACCAACCCGGCGAGATGCAAGTCCATCACGTCCGCACCCTCGCCGAGCTCGCCCCACCCGGACCAGCCCAACCCGGATGGAACAACCTCATGGCCAAACGGCGACGCAAAACCCTCGTGGTCTGCGCCGCCTGCCATGACCACATCCACACCGGGACACCAGTCGCAACACTCACGGAACAGTCACTGGAGAGCCGGATGCCTGGAAACAGGCACGTCCGGTTCGGCGGGAGGCCGCGCGGAAAAGGACCTGCACACCACAGACACCTCGCCGCGCGGCCCACCCAACCCCAAGCAGGTAAGGGATTGACCGGGCTGGACGAGCACCAGGTCCGTCGCTGGACCTCGTGGCACCGCTGGACAATCCTCGCCATGCTCGCCCATGCGTTCCTCGCCGTGATGACTGCCACCGCACGAGCCGAAACCCCTTCACCACAAGGGCTCATCACGCTCACCGCCAACGAGATCCGCCACCTGTTCACCCGACTCGTCAACCACACCCAACACGGCATCCGACACCTGCTGCACTGGTCACGATGGCGACGCCGCCACCAAGCCCGCGCACGCGACAGCCACCACCGCCGTCAGACGGTCCAACTCGCCTGATCACGAACTACGGCTGGAGTACTAGGAGCGAAGACTCCTCCCCGCGATCGGGAATGAGTCCCGATAATCTTCACCGCCCGGGTTCAACTGGATGGCCCCTTGCACGTCGCCGCCGGTGTTAACGGTTACGACGAGCACGGCACCGAGATCATTGGCCTCGGCGGCGACGTGCTAGGCACTGCCCTGGAAGATGGCGGACTTCCAGGGATTGGTCCACAGGGAAAGTCCGGGTGTGGTTTGCAAAGTATGCATGACCCCTTGGGGGGAGGTCGCGATCACGTCGAGTCTGCCGGTGCCGTCACGGGCCACCGCGACCTCGCCGGCGAGCATCTCATCGGAGAGTTGATTGCCGGGCGGAGGGGCGGCGAAGGGCACGAGTGTGAACCAGGCGGCCGAGTTCACCGACGCCTGCTGACTCCTCCAAATACGTCCATGGGTGTCGACGGCGAACACATTGACGATGCCGTTACTGTCGGCTTCCGCGGCGACCGAGGTGAACGCGGGCAACGGTGCGTTGTCGAGACCTGTGAACTGCTGCCACGCCGAGAAGGCCGGGGTGATGCTGGGGTTGATGCTGGCGTCGGGGTTGGTTTGGGGAGCGTGCCAGACCTGACCCTCCTTGTTCACACCCACCAGTTGCAGCAGGCTGTCTTTCTCGCGGGCCGCAGCCACCGACCGCAGCCGGCCGTCGATCTGCGACGGCCCGGTGAACGCCGGAGGATTGGCGAGGGACAGTTGCCGACGCTGCCACACCTCGTCCGTGTCCGCCTTCACGCCGAGGAGCTCAAACCGCCCGTCCCCGAGGTTATCCGCACCAACGGACAACCAATTAGGGAAAGCTGAGTCATCCCAGCCGTTCCAGGACACACCGCCTGGCACCTTCTCCGTGTTCATGTACATCAACCCATGAGCGTCGGTCCCGAACGCCGCCAGCCTCCCAGTGGTGTTGTTCTTCGCGAGGGCGATCGAGGAACCCTCGGTGGTGGGCGGGACGAACAGCAACTTGTTGTTGGGCGCGTCGACCGGCAGGCCTTTGATCAACCCCAGAGTGGAGTTGGCATCAAGCTGCGCGGCAACCCGGGCGGCGAGCTGAGCAGCCGGCACCGCCGCAAACTGCCCATCGCTCAACAACGGCGCCACCGCACCTGTCACATACGCCGCCGCGAACGCTGTGCCGGTAAACGACTTGTTTCCATTGGGATCGACAGAATCAGACATGAGGCTCTGGCCGGGCGCCCAGATGTTCACGCACTGCCCGAAGTTGGAGGTGGGCAGGCGAGTGTCATCCGGCCCGACCGCCCCGACAACAATCGCGCCAGCCGCCCAGTTAGGACTACTACAGGGATCGATGCCCTGGTCACCAGCGCCGCTAACCACCGGGATACCCGCCGCGATCGCACTCTGCTCCGCAGCGATGATGTCATCCAGGCCACCGGCGGGACAAGGAGCAGGTTGACCCGACCCGTCGAAACACTCCCGGTTGAGACTGAAACTGATAACCGCCGGCCTGATCGCGTTCTGCCTCACCCACTCGAACGCGCTGACAACGTCATCTCTCTCAGATTGTTTCTGACAGTTGAACGCGCGCACCGACACCAGCACGGCCGTCTTCGCGACACCGAACTTATCTCCACCGATCAAGCCGGCGACAGGCGTACCGTGGTTCGCCGCCGGGCAGTCACTGGAATCCGGCCGGCTAGGCGCCTCCGTCGAGACCTTGTTCGGACCGAGCACAACACGGCCGGAGAAGTCGGCATCGCTCGGATTGATTCCACTATCAATGACGTAAACATGGGTTGTCACCGCTACGTCGGTTGACGCTGCGGGGGTCTTATAGTCGTAGGTGTCGGTCAACCCGAGCGCGCGTTGATCGAGCCGGTCGAGACCCCAGTGCGTACCACTGGCCAACGGCGGAGCTAGCTGCTCAACGCCGGATGACAGCATGCTATTCGCCTGGACAGTGGTGACGCTGTGCGCGGCTTGCGCGACGGCTCCCACGAGCGCAGAACCACTCAGCGTTACCCCTGCTAAGCCTCAATCCGTGGAGCCGCTGAGTTGATGGCCGTTGGTGCGGGCGGTGGCTGGTTGGCTGTTGATGGGCAGCGTTGGGGTGCTGGTCTGCCCAGCCTTTCCACGTTGATTGTCCGGTCGGTGCCGTGCGGCAGGTGGTCGAGGGTCAGGCGGTGATCGGCGGTCCGGTCGCGATTTGGAACACCTTCGTCCAGAGAGTGGTCCAGTGCTGGGCCCAGGGCCAGTGGGCGGGCAGGTGCAGGACTGGGCGGCGTTGCGGTCGGGCCAGCCGGGCGGGCACGTTGACGACCTGGCGGCGCAGCGTCGTGCCGCGGGCGACGGCGTGACTCGGGCTGGTCAGGGTGCCGGCGGCGCGGAGCAGGTTGTGGGTGATGGCCGCGCAGATCGCCCAGGCGCTGTTGGCCGCGAACCGGCCGGAGGGCAGGTGGGCCAGCGGTCCGTCGATGAGGTCGGCGAACACGGTCTCGATGATCGCGTGCCGGCGGTGGGTCAGGTCCGCGGCGACGACTGGTTCGGTGCTGTTGGTGAGGAACGGGTGGTAGCGCCAGACCGGGAACAGTTCCTCGGTCTTGGCGCGGTCGCGGACCCGGCGCACGACCAGCCGCGCGGTGACCGGGTGTTTGGTGGAGGCGAACGCGGTGAACTCGACCTCGGCGACCTCGGCGTCGGAGATCAGCTCACCGGTGTCGGGGTCGACGACCGCGCCCGGGTAGTGCACCGGCGTCCACGCGTCGTCGCCGATGGCGCCGATCGCGGCGCTCACCGCCCGGTTCTTGGTCAGCACGACCGAGAACCGCACCTTGGCCCTCACACACGCGGCGACGACCGCGCTGTTGCCGTAGGCCGAATCGCCGCGCACCAGGATCTCCCCGGTCGCCCCGGCGGCGCGGGCGGTGGCGATCGCCTCGCGCACCATCGACGCCGCGCCCTTGCCGGAGCCGGCCTTCCCGGCGCGTAGCCGGATCCCGGCCACCACCGGAGCACCCTGCTCGGTGCTGATCGTGGTGGCCAACGGCGATAAGCCGCGGCGCAGTACCTGCCGGCCGGCGATCTTGGTGTGCCCGAAGCTGGCGCCCTGCTTGGCGTGCCCGTAGACCGGGCGCAGCAGCGAGTCGATATCCACATACGCCCGGGTCTCGATGCCGGGCAGCAGCCCAGTCCGCTCAACCAGGTTGACCAGATGCGCGCGGGCGACCGACGCCAACTGCAGGCCGTGGCCGTGGGTGAACTCCCGCAGGAACTGGCCCAGCGTCGCCGGCGCGTACACCTCGCCGAACAACCGCGGCATCCCGCCGGAGCGGATCACGTCCAGATCGTCGATGCAGTCCGCTCCGGCCGCCATCCCCGCGATGATCGAGGTCAGCTTGCCCGCCGGATTCACCCCGGCCGACGCCACCGCCGACGCGGTGATCGCAACCTTGCCCGAGACCAACTCCGACAGCCCCGCGCGCTCCGCGAGCGCCATCACCGGCACCAACCCGACACACGACACGAGGTTCTCGTCATCGAACAACAGCTGCGCTCGCGACCAACCATCAGGTAACTTCACTGGCAGTGCCTTCTTGGATCGTGGGAATCGGGACCTAGACAATCCAGATTCTCCTGATCCAGAAGGCACTCTCACGTTCAACGCACCGGACCGCGCCCCACCGGTCCACGGATCGAGGCTTAGAACGACGCTCGAAGTCGCCGAGGGCACCAGCGCCAGATGACGGCTTCGATCTCCCGGCGTCGTTCGGAGAACAAGCCGTTGTCGGCGGCCTTGGTCAGCAGGTCGCGAACGGTGGTTTCTACTGACGGTTGCGACACTTCGTCCTGGACTGCGAGGTTGTGTTGTCGTCTCGCCGCGTGAAAGGAGGCCCGGCCAGCGTCCGTTGTCGTCGGCGCGGCAGCGGTTCGTGGAGTTGCGGGTCGCGGCTCGAGCATCATGGCCGAGGCCGCGAGCGCCACCGCCCGAGGCGACGCCTCGCACTCCCGCTGCAACAGTGCCGCTGCTGGTCGTGGCCACCGGACCATTCATCGGTGAACGATTCGGCTGCCCCGCTCTCGACACCCTGTTCCTCGCCGCACCCTTCGCGTTCAGGGGGACGCCTGTCCAATACGCGGGCCGCGTCCTCCGCGCCCTCGCAAGACCACCGCCGAAGTCCACGACTTCCAACACAAGCGTCCTGGCCTCGTCACTAGCCAAACACGCACCCGGCTACACCGGTCTCGGCTTCCCCGACCCCCGCCGATCAGTATCACCCCGATGAGATGAGGTGATTCCCGTCCATGGACACCCTACCCGACCGTCGAGCGGACGATCGCGGATCTGATCGAGCTCGGAACCGATCTGTCGGTGAGGCACAAACTCCGCCACGACGAACCTGACCGACCAGAGCGGCTCTCTGGTCGCCGGTGCCGTGCGTGGTGCGGTGCGCACCGACAAGGTCGTGGGCCCCGGCGGGCTCGCGTCGTACCTCGCCCCCCATCGCTGCGCGACGCAGGAGTGAAGGCAGCTCCACGGCGAACGACCCGTTCGATCTGGCCGCCGTGAGCCCGGAAGGATGGGCCGTGGGTGAGCATGATGGCTGCGCCGACTAGCGATTCCTGGCGTTGGCGATCAAAGACCCTGCGAGGAGGCTGCGCAGCACGCAGACCCCGGAGTCAGCTCCACTAGTGTCGACGCCAAGGTCCCGCAGCCTGGCCCGGCGGCGCAGTGCGGCGCCCTGCATGCCCGTCGAGATCCTGATCGGATCTTCGGGCGAGGTCCGAAGTCGTGCATACCAAACCGCACCCCTTAACCTCCTCGCAGGGTATGATTTGATACGTGACGCCTGTGGATCCACCTCGCGCACGCCAACGGCTGGCGATACTGCCGCCCACTTTCACCACGGCGCAGGCGCGCCGGGCCGGCGTGCCGTCACGGGATCTGGCGACGCTGGTCAGCGAAGGCGCTGCGCTTGAACTCTCGCGCGGTGTCTACCGGCGGTCCGACGCCCCCGAGACTGCGCACCTCGATCTGCTGGCTGTACACACACGAGCTTCCCACGCAGTCATCTGCGGCGAGTCCGCCCTCGCGCTTCACGATCTGATCGACGACATACCGGCTGCTGTACACATCGCCGTACCGCGTGGCACCCGCCGTCCGGCGATCTCCTACCCGCCCATCGTCGTCGCGCAGTACGCGGCCAAGACATTCGACCTCAACATCGAGCAGTACGAGGCGGCGCCAGGGGAGTTCGTGCCGGTCTACGACGCAGCCCGGAGCGTGGTCGATGCCATGCGCCACCGCAATCGCATCGGCCAGACACTGGCCATGGCGGCGCTCGGCCAATACCTGCGTACCAGTGGGCCCGACGGGGTCGGGGATCTTCAATACATCGCGCGCGAACTGCACGCCCTCTCCGTCATCCGGCCGGCTGTCGAAGCGGTGCTCGCGTGATGGTCAATCCAGCCCGTGACACCACTGCGGGTCGCGTCTACAACAACGTGCGGAACTCAGCACGCCGGCAAAGGCGCGCCACCGACGAAGTCATGGTCGAGTACGTCCTCGAGCGATTTCTATACCGGCTGCCACATCTCCAGCTGGCCGCGAACACTTCGTTCTCAAGGGCGGTCTGCTCCTGGCCCAGTTCGGCGCACGCCGCATGACGCGGGACATCGACATTCTCGGGCAATCCTTCACCGGCGAGGAAACCGGGATCATCCGACGCATCAGGGCGATCGCGCGACCGAAGTCGACGACGGCGTCGCGTTCGATGGCGCAAGCCTGAGAACCGCGCCGATTTGTGAGGACGGCCGCTACCACGGGCTCCGACTCGTGATGCCTGCCTCGATTGCCCGTGCGCAACTCAAGCTCCGACTCGATGTCAGTCTCGGCGATCCCATCACCCCCGAGCCCCAACTCATCGCATACCAACAACCGCTGGACGCCGGGACTTCACTATTCTCGGCTATCCACTCGCCACCGTCATCGCCGAGAAGCTGTCCACCGCTGTCGAACTCGGCGACCTCAACAGCCGCGACCGCGACTACGGCGATCACTATCGCCTGCTACGTGCAACATCCTCCGCGCCGACGAAGTATCCACCGCTCTCGGAGCCACGGCAACGTACCGACGGATCACCTTGCGACCACTCAGCTCGAGCATCTTCGATCTCCCCCAGCAACGACAGCCCTCTTACTCCGCATGGCTACGACGTCAAGCGCCAGCCGCTATCGGCTACCAACCAGATTCGCGGATGCGGTCGCGGTGGTCACAGCCTTCGCGGACCCACTGATCAGCGGCGAGGCTCGTGGCAAGGACTGGGATCCAGAGAACGCTCGGTGGACCTGACCAACGCGTCAAACCCCCGGACCGTCAGGTAGACGTTTCGACACGTCCGTCAACGGGCGACCAACCGGGCTACGCACCCTTTTACACACCTGAATCAGCGAGCAGCACTGCGCAGGCACGCGAGTCCATGCGCACTCCGAATTCGAGAAACCGCAGGTCACAGGCAACATTTGCGAGCCAACAGCAATCGTCGATCAGTCTCCGGTGGAAATCAGCGGATTCGGGGTTCGAGTCCCTGGCGGCGCACAAAAGCCCAGGGCACGAGAGTGCCCTGGGCTTCTGTGTATCCGGCTCCCATGCTTTATCCCATGCTTTTGACCTCCGGCCGGTTGTTGAGCGCGGCTTCCAGAGCTGCCGCCGCTGCCGGGTTCTTCGCCCGGCGACCCATGTAGACGTCCTGGGTCAGCGAGGGGCGAGCGTGCCCGAGCTGGTCAGCGATCTGCCGTGCGCTCTGTCCGGCGTCGTCCAGGATGGTCGCCGTCGTCTTGCGGAACGAGTGTGACGTGCTCCACGCCAGGGCGTCAGCCTGACTCCCCTCGGCGGCCTGTGTGGCGAGGTCCATCAGTTCGGCTCGGACGCTACCCGCGACGCGGTACAGGTTGAGCAACGTCGCAACGGCGGGCATCTCCAACCGGATACGAGCGGTCTCGACCAGACTGGCGCGGGACTGTGGCCAGCCCAGCTTGCTCGCCGTGTCGGCCTGCGATAGCCCGGCTGCTCGTCGCGCCTGGCGGAGTCGTCGCCCGAGCTCGCGGCGCGCCTCGCTGCCGATCGGTGATCGGGCCTCCCTCAGGTCCCGCCGCACGTTGGTCGGATCGCGGTAGTCGCCGTCCGCGTTGGCAAAGACCGGCGCGTCCATCCGACCGCCGGTCCCAGCCTGAAGAACGATGGCAGGCCCCGGCAGGTCCGTCCGCCAGCCGGCGAACACACGAGCGAGCGTCCTGCTTATGTGGTTCCTGCGGTTGGCTGCTTTCCCGTGCCTGCCTGGGACTTGCACGTTCAGCAGCGCCCGCGGCGGCGGCGATCGAGAACGGCGAACGCCACGCGCCCGGCCGATGCGGACGATTCCATCGTCAACCTCCAGGGTCGTTTCCAACTGCTGCGGCACGATCCGGTGGGCGGATCGTCCGGGCGGTGGGTAGTGCATACACCGCGGCACCGGGAAACTGGGCGCCCGCGAGCCGCCCAGTTCGGGCCGCGCCCGGTGTATATACCGGGCAGAGGTACGAGGCGTGCGGGAAGGAAGGAGCGCAGGATGGTGACAGCCGATCTTCTGTCACGGGCGCGGGCCGGGGACGGCGAGGCGTTCCGGGAGCTGGCCGGGCCGCACCGGCGGGAGCTGCAGGTGCATTGCTACCGGATGCTCGGATCCTTCGCCGACGCCGAGGACGCCGTCCAGGAGACGATGCTGGCCGCCTGGCAAGGCATCGGCGGGTTCACCGAGGAACGCGCGTCGCTGCGCACCTGGCTGTACAAGATCGCCACCAACCGGTGCCTCAACACGCGCCGCGCAGCGAGCCGGCGCCCGGCCAGGGAGTGGGACGTGTCGCAGTTCGAACCGCCCGTGCCGACGCCGCGCGACGAGGCCGTCTGGCTGCAGCCGTTCCCGGACGCCCTCCTCGAGGGTGCCGCCGACGTGCCCTCCGGGCCGGAGGCCCGCTACGAGCAGACCGAAGCCATCTCGCTGGCCTTCGTAACCGCCCTGCAATTGCTGCCACCGCGCCAGGTGGCCGTCCTCATCTTGCGCGACGTCCTCGGATTCCACGCCAGCGAGGTAGCCGGCATGCTGGAGGTAACCGTCCAATCGGTCAACAGCGCCCTCAAACGAGCCCGCGCTAGCCTGCAGCGCCGCCAGCAGCCGGCCGCCGGCCACCAGCCGCCGCCCGCCGCCGGCTCGCCCGCCGAGGACGCGGTCGTGGCCATGTTCGCTCGCGCATGGGAGTCGGCCGACCTCGACGCGCTGGTGGCCCTGCTGACCGACGACGTCTTCATCGCGATGCCTCCGGAGCCCTTCGGATACGAGGGCCGAGAACTCGTCGCCCGCTACTGCGCCCGCCAGTTCGCCGCGGGCCGCAGGTTCGACCTTGTGCCGGCCCGAGCCAACGGCCAGCCCGCGTTCGGGGCATACCTGCGCGGCCCGGCCGGAATCCGCCACGCGACCGCCTTCTACGTGCTCACCCTTGCCGGCGGCCGGATCTGCGGCATGACCCGCTTCGAGGCCAGCGTGCTGCCGTGGTTCGGGCTACCGCGATCGCTCCCCAGCCGATAGCCAGCACCGGGCCATGGAGAGGCTGCACGCGCCGAACGAGTTCTTCCGCGTCCGCGGGCTGCGCGGCGGGATGCGGGCCTGGGAGGAGCTGCGGCGGCTGCTGGCCGACGCGCCCGCACCGGCCCGCGAGCCGGGAGGGCGACGACGGCTGAGACGCATTGACCGACGAGGAGGCAGCGATGGCATCTGACCGCGAGGACCGGCTGCCGCCGTGGCTGCTGTGGAGTGAGCGCCCGTTCCCGGACACGGACCTGCTCCGCCGTACCGCTGCCTGACGCTCGTCCAAGGAGCGGCTGTCGCTCCGATCGGAACGGAGGAACTCATGCATCCCTACATCGGCAAGGCGATGGCCGAAGCCCGCCAGAACGAACTGCTCGCTCAGGCGGACCGGCATCGTCTCGTCCGCGCGGCGCGAGCCGGTCGGACGTCCTGGCCCGTTCGATGGCTGCACGCGCTACGCCGGCATTCGTCAGGCGGTCTTCGACCATCCGGAGGTGGCAGCCATCGAGTCACTCCAGCGGTGAATCAGGGCCGGACAGGTGGTTCGGTGGAAGAGTGCGGCCGTGCCGCGGTGGCGGCCTCGCGGGCCCGGCAAGCCCTAGACGACGCGGTGCGCGAGGCGCGCGAGAACGGCGCATCCTGGACAGAGATCGGCCGGGCCGCAGGCATGAGCCGCCAATCCGCGCACGAACGCTGGGGACGATGAAAGCAGCACGCAGGCCCCGAGCTGGTGCGCTCGAGGGTTTCGTCGGGTGTTGTTCTGACGACAGATCAGGGCTCGATACGGCCGCCGGACTTCGGCCAAGCCGCAAGGCCCTTGCGCAATCTGCGTATACGAGGTGACCGACGACACCGTGCGGGTGTGGTCTCTCGGCAAGGTCCCTCGCCGAGCCGACGGCAGCACGACGAGCCGGCGCGGCTCGGTGTAGCGGCCGATCACAACCTCCGGATGACGAAGCGTCCCGAGGACGCCGCCGACGATCGCCTCGACCGTGTCGCGATGCTTCACCTTCAGCCACTCGCGCCGACCACCCACGTACCGCAGCCCGGCGCCCTTCATTCAGTTCCGTTACGAAAATGACGGTTCGAAAGATGTCCTACTAGGGGCACCGATGTGGATCACCAGTTCTTCGTCGAGAGCAGACCGGATGGGAGTTGCTGTTCGGCGGTGCGGGCGGTGTCGGGGACGTGTCGGCAGCCAGGGCAGCCCTTGGCGACGGCCTGGCCTGCTGGGCTCGGCGCACGGCATGATCGCTGCGTTCGGGGCAGGTAATGGCGGCGAACCATCGGAACAGCGGTGCTGGCGCTAGATATACCTGGTTCCGCGCAGGTCGCGGGGGTGCACGATGAAGTCATGCAGGACACCGCCGGTGTCACCCGCTCCGGTAGCCGGGGCCGGCCGGGGCGGATCCACCCGCTCGGCGACTGGCTGCTGGTCGCGGCCGTGGCCTTGCTCCACCTGCTCAACCCGCGGATCGGTCCCGGCGAGCCGGAGCAGCAGGGGACGTCGATCCTGCTGAGCGCGGTGTGGCTTGGTCTGGTACTCGTTCAAAGTGTGCCGTTGCTTTGGCGACGACGGCGTCCCGCGGTGGTGCTCGTGGTGGTGTCGGCCGCGTGGGTCGTTTCCCAGGTGGTGTTCGGGCCGTCGGCACCGTTCGGGCTGTGGGTCGCCTTGTACGCAGTGATCGTCTACGCGACCCGACGTACGGCCGAGGTCGCCGCGGCGGCTGCGACTGTCGTGGTCGCGGCGCTCGAGCTCGCGCAGGTCGGCCGAGACGGTCTGCGCTTGGATGACGCGCTGCCGATGGTTGTGGTGACCTTGGTGGTCGGGATCGTCGGTTTCGTCGTCGCGGACCGCCGTACCCGGAGCGCGGCACTGCGCGACCGCGCCGAGTTCCTCGAGCGGGAGCGCGAGGCGCTGTCACGTCAGGCGGCTGCTGAGGAGCGGTTGCGCATCGCTCGAGAGCTCCACGACTTGGTGGCGCACAGCCTCACCACCATCGCCATTCAGTCGAGCACCGGCAGGCTGGCGCTGCCGCAGCATCCGGACGTGGCACAGCGTGCGTTGGCGACGATCGAGACGACCAGCCGCGACGCCAGCCGGGAGATGCGGCAGTTGCTCGGCGTGCTGCGACAAGGCGACGACACCGCGGCTCAGCTGGATCCGACTCCAGGGCTGGCGAACCTCGACGATCTGGTCGGCACGATGCGGCGCGCCGGCGCGGACGTGCAACTCACCGTCGAAGGCGCCCGCCGACCGCTCGCCCGCAGCCTCGACCTGGTCGCCTACCGGGTGGTGCAGGAAGCGCTCACCAACGTCGTCAAGCACGCCGGGCACCCGGCCGCAGCCGCGGTCCTCGTGCGGTACGACGACGACCACCTCGTCCTCGAGATCACCGACGACGGAGCCGGAAACGCGAATCCCTCCGACGGCCACCCAGGTCTCGGCATCGTCGGGATGCGCGAACGGGTGACCACGCTGGGCGGACAGTTCACCGCCGGCCCCAGACCGGTGCGGGGATTCCGTGTGGCGGCTCGGCTGCCGATCCGGGCAGAGGACGAGCCATGACGATCCGCGCCGCGCTGGCCGATGACCAGCCACTGGTCCGCGACGGCTTTCGCGCCCAGATCGCTCTGGTCGACGACATCGACCTCGTGGCCGAGGCCACGACCGGCGCCGAGGCGATCGAGGTCGCCCGCAGCTGCCGGCCCGACGTACTGCTGATGGACGTCCGGATGCCGGTGATGGATGGCATCGAGGCCACTCGGCGGATCACCTCCGACGAGCGGTGCGGCGGTGTGCGTGTGCTCGTGCTGACGACGTTCGACCTCGACGAGTACGTGTACGCCGCGCTGCGGGCCGGGGCGAGCGGCTTCCTGCTCAAGGACAGCCTGCCGGAGGACCTGTTCGCCGCGATCCGCCTGATCGCGGCCGGCGACGCGCTGCTGGCTCCCGGCGTGACGCGCCGGCTGATCGCCGAGTTCGTACGCCGCCCCGAGACACCTCGGGCCCGCCCCGCGGAGCTGGCGCGGCTGACCGACCGCGAACGCGACGTACTCGCCCTGATCGCCCAGGGCCTGTCCAACAGCCAGATCGCGGACGGGCTCGTCGTCAGCCCGGCAACGGTGAAGACCCACGTCAGCCGCATCCTCGCCAAGCTCGCCGCCCGGGACCGCGCTCAGCTGGTGATGCTCGCCTACGAGAGTGGCCTGGTCGTACCGCGCGACGCCTGACGCATACATCTGCGGATGTAGTCGTGGACCCAGCGGCCTACGGTCAGGATCGGATCCGAGGCCGACGACGCACGAGTTCACGATCCGTAACTTCGAGGACATGACCGAGATCGCCCTCAGGGGCCTCACCAAGAAATACGGCGACGTGATCGCCGTCGACGATCTCACCGCCGACATCCGAAGTGGCCGGGTCACCGGCTTCCTCGGCCCCAACGGCGCTGGCAAGACGACCACCCTTCGCATGCTGCTCGGGCTGGCCCGTCCCACCTCCGGCACCGCCACCATCGACGGGGTCGCCTACCGTGACCTGCCCACACCGACCCGTCGCGTCGGCGCGGTCCTCGACACCGGCGTGTTCCACCCGGCCCGCACCGGCCGGAACGCCCTGCGGGTCTACGCGACCGCCGCCGGCCTTGATACCGCCAGGCTGGACGCCGCACTCGACACGGTCGAGCTGGGACGCGCCGCCGGGCGACGCGTCGGCGGCTACTCGCTCGGCATGCGGCAGCGGCTGGCGCTCGCGGCGGCACTGCTCGGCGAGCCCGACGTACTGGTTCTCGATGAGCCGACCAACGGGCTGGACCCCCAAGGCGTGCACTGGTTGCGCGGTTTCATCCGCACGTACGCCGCGGGCGGCGGGACGGTGCTCGTCTCCAGTCACCTGCTCGCCGAGCTGACCAACACCGTCGACGACGTCCTGATCATCAACCGCGGCCGGCTCGTCGAGCACGCATCACTGGCCGAACTGACCAACGCCACCACCAGCCTCGAGGCTCGCTTCCTCGAACTCACCACTGAGAGACCATCATGACCGCACTGCTCCGGGCCGAGCTGACCAAACATCGCGGGCTGCGCCTGACCTGGGTGATGCTGACCATCGCGATCACCCTGTCCGCAGGTCTCACCACGGCGATCGCCATCGTGGCAGGCAGCCACGGTTCCGCACCGCTCGGCCGCGACGACCTGCGCGGCCTGGTCTCGATCCCCGGCCTCCTCGTCGCGGGCATCGTCTTCGTGCTCGGCGTGCTGTCGTCGGCCGGTGAGTACCGGCACCACACCATCACCGCATCGCTGCTCGTCACCCCGCGCCGGGGTCACTTCCTCGCCGGCAAGTACGCCGCTGCCGCCGTCGTCGGCGCCGCGTTCGCCGCTGTCACGCTCATCGCGTCGTACGTCGCGACGGCGATCGTGGTGCTCGTCAAAGACCTGCCCGTCGACCTGCTGACCGCAGACGCCGCCGTCACCGCGCTCGGGGTCACGATCGCAGCCGCCCTATTCGCCTTGGCGGGAGCCGGCCTGGGTGCGCTCGTACGCAGCGAGGCCCTCGCACTCATCACGGCAGTCGCGTGGTGGTTCGTGATCGAAGGTCTGCTCCCTGGTGCGCTGCGCGAACCCGGGCTGGCGAAGTACCTTCCGGCGGCCGCCTCGAGAGCCCTCATCCAGGCAGGTGTCCCGGTCGTCGACGGAACCGTCGCCGCCGCCACGGGTGGGCTGCTGGTCGCGGCGTACGTCGCCGCCATCGCCGTACCGGGTGTGCTCCTCACGAAGCGACGAGATGTCGGCTGAGTTGGGACGTGCTGACGCGGTATGGCCCCTTCACGCGTCGCTGGAGCGGCGGCCACTGGGCCGGGCGCCCACGTCCCACGCCCGGGCCAGCGGATACAGGTGGTCGATCTGCACCTGGTCGAGGTGGCCTTGCGGAACTCGATCCAGCGACCGGTGTAAGGGTCAGCGAGAAGGGTGCCGGCGATGACAACGCATCGGGAGCGACCGCGATACTGCACCGCGGTCAACTGCGCCGCGAGTACGTCGTTGCGCGTGCACCACAGCCTCGTGGCGGTGCGGCGGTGGGTCGATCAGGCCGGCACCTCTGCCGGCGCGTGCGGTTAGCCCTACCGATGCCTCGGGTTAGCAGGTCCAGTGCTCGGGCGTCCAAGTGCGTTGAGCAATGCTGAAGGCTGGGTCTACGGTGGCCATATGAGCCCGGTCCGGGTCGTAGTCGCCGAGGACAACCTGCTGGTGCGCGCCGGGATCGAGGCGTTGCTCTCGACCGAAGATGGCGTGGTGGTGACGGGCGTCGTCAGCCGCTACGAGGAACTCTTGGCGCAGGTGCACCGTGATGAACCAGACGTGGTGGTCACCGATATCCGGATGCCGCCGACGTCGTCGGATGAGGGGATCCGGGCTGCCGCTGCGCTGCGCCGTAGCCACCCGGATGTGGGCGTTGTGGTGTTGTCCCAGTTCCTCGACCCGGCATACCTACTTAGGCTGATAGAGGACGGCAGTAGCCGCCGCGGTTACTTGCTCAAGGAGCGGCTGGCCAGCACGGGGCAGCTGAGCTCGGCCATCCGCACGGTGGCTGAGGGTGGATCGTTCATCGATCCGCTAGTGGTGGACTCGCTTGTCACAGCGAAGGCGCGCAGCCCAGAGACCACGCTCGATCGGTTGACGCCGCGCGAGATGCAGACGCTTTCGGAGGTGGCTGCCGGACGGTCGAACAGCGCCATCGCCGCAGGCTTCGGGGTCACGGAGCGAGCCATCGAGAAGCACATCAACTCGATCTTCTACAAGCTCGGTCTGTTGAAGGACGACAACTCCAATCGACGGGTGTGCGCGGTGCTGATGTTCCTCAGCTGACATGTGGTGGCTTCCTGTCAAGAAGGCGTGGTGAGTCGACCAGCCCCGAAGGTCTGGGTCACGTCGTACCGTCTAGCCACAGCCGTTTGGAGGTGCCGGTCGTGGCCGTTGATGGTGTTGCCAGCACGACCGACAATCGGCGACCCACCATGCCATCCTGAGGGCATGAGTTCAGGTCGCGCCTCGGTCCTGGTCGTGGACGACCTGCCCGCCTTTCGGCGAACGTTGCGCAACGTTGTGGCCGTGTGCGAGCGCTTCGAGCTGGTCGGGGAGGCATCCAGCGGTGAGGAGGCGATCGCGGTGGTGGAGCGGCAGCCGGTCGACCTCGTGCTCATGGATGTCAAGATGCCGGGAATCGGCGGTATCGCCGCGGCGGATCGCATCAGGCGGTGTCATCCCAACGTGGTGGTCGTGCTGCTGTCGGTGACCCCTGAGCACGCATTGCCCGCAGACCTGTTGACCTGCGGCGCAGAGTTCTGTCACAAGGAGCGCTTCGGCCCTGAGGTCCTGGACTCGCTGTGCCGCGACCGCAGCCCATAGTCGGTGACGTCTCACCGCCCGGTGCACGGTGGACCGATCCGACTGGGGTGCGCACCTTCATCCGGGTCAACCTGGCTGCACTCCTGGCGGCCGCCGCCATAGTGGGGGCGGTCCGCGTTTGGCTGGTCTCCACCAACTGGCTCGACCTACTCCTGGTGGCGTTCGTCGCCGTAGCAGTATGCCTCGCTCGAGCTGAGACGCTGGTGAACGCCGACCGGCCAGTGGCCGCCGTCGTGCTCGTTGCGGCCGCGAACTGGGCGATCGCGGTGGCTGCGACCGCGATCGCCCCTTCGGCGTTCAATGTCCTACCGCTCATCCTTCTCCTGCCGTCGCTCCTCGCGGTGCGTTACTTGAACCGCCCGGAGCTCGCGGCGCTCAACGGAGCCACGATCATCGTCACGGGCACTGTCGCCGTGCTGGGCCGGCTGGGCCCGGGGGTGGGCATCGAAGAGCAGACCCCGGACTGGGTACTCAACACCGTGGCTGTGCTGTTCGTCCCAATCGCTGCGGGGATGGCCTGCTTCCTGGCCTGGGCGGACCACACGGCCATGGCCGTGAAAACCCGCGACATGGAGAAGTCGCGGCGTCGGTTGCTCGCCGCCACCGACGCCGAGCGGCGCCGGATCGCGGGCAGCCTGCGACAAGGCCCAGAACGTCAGCTGGCCGACGTGTTCCGGCAGATCCAGCGGCTTCGGGCCGCACGCCCGTCGCACACAACGCAACTGCTGGGCGCGTTGACCGAACACCTGCAAGACGCGAACGCGGAGCTGCGCGAGCTGACGCACGGAATATATCCCCCGCAACTGTCCGAGCACGGCATCGAGCATGCGCTGCGCACCGCGGCACAGCTCTGCTCGATGTCCACCACAGTGAAGGCGACCGGACTGAACCGATATCCGCCGGAGGTGGAGGCGGCCGTCTACTTCTGCTGCCTGTGGGCCTTGAAGGACGCCGAGGCTCATGGGGCGACCAGGGCGGTCATCGAACTGAGCGACGACGGAGAGCTCTCATTCGAGGCCCCCGCACCTCCCCCAGCCGAGCTCGCCGTCGACGGACCGAACCTCTACACCGACACGGCCGATCGGATATACGCGGCCGGCGGGCGTATCCGACTCCACATCAACCCAGACGGCAGCCTGCGCCTGGTCGGGCGCATCCCTCGAACGGCTTTGCACCCCGACACGGTCGTCGACACCTGCGGCTCGTGGGCTCCAGCCTGCAGCAGGCTGGCGAGGCTGTGGTTCTTCTTTGCCAGGCAATGGGACCGAGCGGGCAGAAACGACGGTGCCGAACCGAGTGTGGCCACCGGCGTCAGGGCCTTGGTGGCAGCCTCCGCCGGATCCCTTCCACTCATCGCGGCCGTGTCCGTCGTCGTACCCGATGCCTGGCTGCTCGTCCTGGCAGCGTCAGCCGCTCTGGTCTGGCTGCTGCTCCGCATCGTCCTGCGGTCGGCCAATCGGCTGCCCGACCAGATCGTCGTCGTCGCCGCGGCCACAATCTTTTGCAGCTACGTTCTTGTGGTCACGCTGCTGATCCCCATCACGGCCAACTGCGCGCCGACGATGATGGTGATCCCGGTCATCATGGCCGTGCCGTACTTGCCGCACCGGCGCTTTGAGCTCACCATGGCCGCTACCATCGCAGCCGTGACGATCGCCGTGGTCGCTGGAGGCCGACCTGGCGTAGGTCTCCAGGAACAGGCACCTGCCTGGTTCGCCGACCTCGCCATCATCGAGCTCGCAGTGCTCAACAGCACCCTGGCGTTGTTCTTCGCCTGGGAGAACCAGATCGGCATGTCCGCTCAGAACCGAAGCCTGCACGAGTCTCGGCGGCGGATTGTCGCAGCCACCGAGCGCGAACGCCGGCGCATCGAGCGCGATCTGCACGACGGCGCACAGCAGCGTCTCGTCGCCGCAGCCGTGGAGGCACGGGTCGCTCAACGCCTCCTGGCCGACCAACCCCACCTGGCCGACGAGTCGCTGGGGGCGCTCTCCGCGCATGTGGCCGAGGCGCTTGTCGAGCTACGCGACCTCGCCCACGGCATCTACCCACCCCAACTCGCCCGCGCCGGGCTCGCCAAGGCCCTGGACGCCGCGGCCAAGCGCTGCCCGACACCCGCAATCGTGCACGCCACCGACCTGAGCCGACACACGCCACACATCGAGTTGAGCGTCTATTTCTGCTGCCTCGAAGCGCTCCAGAACGCCACAAAACACGCAGGCGCGACGGCAAGCGTCACCATCAGCCTCACCGAAGAGAACGGCTTGACCTTCGACGTCCGAGACAACGGCCCCGGCTGCGACCCAGCCACCCTCCGTACCGGACACGGCATCACAAACATGCACGACCGGCTCTCCGCAATCGGCGGAACCCTCACCGCCCACACCACGCCCGGCGCCGGAGTACATATTCACGGGCATGTCCCCGCGACCGACGAGAACGGCGATCCGCACACCAACCGCGTCCTTGACATGAAGGCCCGAGCATTGCCGGACCACAACTGATATGTAGTGGCCGCCAGTCAAGGGGGCAGGGTGAGGCGCCTGTCCCGATGGCTCAGGGCGGGCTCCCGGGGCTTCTCTGCGCCTGAGACTCCCCCTGCCTCCAGGCAGCACCGTGCTGCACGGTGCTGCCTCTAGAACCGTCTTCAGTTCAGCGATTGCAGGCCTGGCACATTGACGACGATGAACTCGTTGTCGTCGGCGAGCGAGGGGTTGCGGCCGGTGTTCGGGAAGTTGTTGTCGCACCCGAGGAGGAGCCGCTGTCCGTCGATGACATGGATTGCCTCGATGGACTCGCAGACGACGCCAAAGGGATCGCCGAGGCGAACGTCGCCGGCGTGGATGGGCGGTAGGGAGATGAGGTTCGGATCGGCGATCGCCGTCAGGTCGACGGCTCTGTGCTTCTCGAGGAATCCGTCGGCGCCGACGTCACGAAGGTCGATCACATAGACGTTGCGGAACACCGCCGTGAGGCCCCGCCCGCCGTCACGCTCGATGACCACCATCCGGTGCTGGTCGAGCGCCCACATGTCCGCGACGAGGTAGCCCGGCTGCTCGGTGTGATATTGCCAGACGCGGCCCGTGAACTCGCCGTCATCGATGCTGAACTCGAACAGGAAGCGCCGGCGAGTGTCGGGGTCGACTGCGGTCGACCCCTCGAGGATCGGGTACAGATGCTTCCCGTCGGGCGTCGTCGACATGGCCTCGAAGCCTCGGCTGTTCGGCTGAGTCGCGGTGGCCGGCGGGACCAGGAAGGGGTTGTTGGGCGACATGAGAGATCCCGGCACAGTCGGCTGGACAAGGCTCCCGGGCACCGGGGATGGCGGCTCCTGCAGCACGCCGGTCGCACTGAAGTGCAGGATCCACGGGCCGAACTCGTCACCCATCCACAGATCGCCGTTGTCGGCCCTCTGCATGGACTCGGGATCGATGTCCCCGCCGGTCAGGAGCCGTTGAGTCGTGGGCGCGTTGACGATGGGGAAGCCGATGAGACCGTTCGGATCCCGGAACTGGATGAAATCCTTGACCGTGACCGCGCCGGTACCGCCCTTTGCCGTCTTGAAGTCTGGTTCGATGTAGTACGCGCGGATGACGAAGTCGCTGGAATTGGCCTTTGCGCCGAATCCGTTGTCGGGCATCGCGAGGAACTCACCCGGCGTACGTCCACTCAACACTGACGAGAAGCCCTGGACCGGCTGCGACGGCGTCGGGAACGAGATCCCGTTGATCGTCTGCCCCGCAAAGAACGAACCAGCTGGAGGTCCGGGCGCGTACGTCGCCACAGGCAGCACGGCGCGACCCTCAAGAGTCGGCTCAGGCGCGGAGGCCGACGCGGGGTAAGCGACAAGACATAGCGGGACGACGGACAACGTAAATGCACGCACGAGCTTCATGGTCCACCCCTCGATCTCACTCACTGATGGCTTGACATTGCACCCACCATCTCGCCGCTTGAGCGGGCCGTCGATCAGGCTGGCACCTCCGCCGACGGTTCGGTTAGCCGTACCGTCGGGGTACGGTGCCTTCGTCTGCGGCCACTCCTCAATCGGCCCATAGCTGTGTCTTGCCCGCCTCTCGCAGATCACCACGACGTAGCCGCCGCACGGGCACATACCGACGGGCCACTGCGATCCGGGCCCGGGCAGCCGCGAGCGTCCGGACCTCCTCAGCATGCTTCATCCCAGTCGACTCGGCGACCTGCGCCGCCGACACCTTCAACCCCGCCAACTGCTCGACCCCACCCCGACCCGGTCGGCGAGCCCAGGCTCGACGCGGTGCCCGTTCACGGCGTACCGCCTGGGGTTGCGCTACGACACCGACGCCGGCTGGCGCGTCCTCAACCTCTGGGACTACTTTCCCGAGCCCGGTTGGCCACCCGGCTTGTGGGCTGAGTCTCCCGGCTAAAGGCCCACCTCGCGACCACAGATCAGGTCGTGTCAGGCCGAATCAGAGCGATTCCAGCCGAACACTCGAACTCGGCTACCACTAGGCGATTCCCTTATTTATAAGGCGAAACGCGGAGCGGCCTGGTCAGTTTCCCAAACCGTGCGTCGGTCACTATTTCGGCTTCCCGACGGAGGTTCGATGAGGTGCAAGCCGAGTGCTGCAGGCTCGAGGAAGTAGCTGAGCGCGTGCAGCTCGGCGCGGGAATCACCCGTCGGCGTGAAGCATCTCGTGGGGTCAAGTGAAGGTGAATAGCGTTGGCTGAGTGGTCTGGGCGGGTCGTGACACGGAGTCCGGAGCCTGAAATAGGCGCCTCTGGTAACGGCCGCCGGGCTCAGCAACCACTCGCCGGACCCGTCGTCGTTCTTGGAGGCGTTCGCCGGTCCGTCGACAGCCAGCAGGTTCGCGGCCCCGTCGTTAGCGAAGTCGACGCGCCGCGGTAGCGACCAGTGGGCCGCGCCCATGTCCCACGCCCGGGCCAGCGGGTACAAGTGGTCGATCTGCACCTTGGTCGCGGCGGCCTTGCGGAACTCGATCCGGCGCCCGGTGTAAGGGTCGGTGAGAAGGGTGCCGGCGATGACGACGCATCTGGATCGAGCGCGGTACTGCACCGCGGCCAACTGGGCCGCGAGTACGTCGTTGCGGGTATCGCAGCCGTTGTGGCCACCACGGCCCGCGTGATCGTCGGTCCAGGTCTGCCCAAACTGATCTCGCTCGTAGCCAGGCACCTCGGGCCGGGCAGCGATGACGCGAACCTGGCGAAGTTCAGCAGAGATCAGCTTGGCCGTGCCGGTCGCGGGCTAAGGCGGGAATGCCTGCGAACTGACCACCTCGATGCAGCTGCTCGCGTTCACCGATACTGACGGCAACAAAGAGGAGGCTCGCCGATAGCGAACCCAAACGCCTGCGACCACGGCTGCTCTCGACCGCCGCGCGCGACCATGTCAGGAAGATTGGGGCAGCAGGTTCTCTTCGTGATTTCCGCAACCGGTCAGCGGCAACTCCGATGCCGCGATGGGTCGGCCGACCGAGGATGGACGGCACAGGTGGCACCCACCAAACGAACTCTGAGGTGCAACTGACGGGCGACCAGGGGCGCGTCGACCCACCGCAAACAATGCCTGTGTTCGGTCCCCGCGGACTAGGAGGTCAGATGGACACCACGCCGAAGAATAGCCAACCGCACCACCCGGCCGTCGCGGAACGCAACGCGCAGAGAGCGGACAACATCCAGATACGAATCGCCGACGCGATCACGGCGTACGCCGGCTCCATGCCGTTCGTCTACATCCACATCGTCGTCTTCGCGGTCTGGATGCTGTTCTTCGAGTCCAAGCCCTGGCCCACGCTGACCCTCACCGTGTCCCTGGAGGCCATCTTCCTGTCCACGTTCGTCATGATCGGGCAGAACCGCCAGGCCGACTTCCAGGAGGCCAAGGCAGACCACGACTACAACGCGCAGGAGCTCGAGCTGAAGACCAACACCGAGATCACCCGACAGATCCACCTCCTCACCAAAGAACTGCACGAACGTCTCGTCGAGCAGCCCTACTCCTAGCATCGGACGTCGTCACCGGAACCAGGGGACATGACACGGAGACGCGATCGCCCGGTCAGCTTGGGACCGGCGCAGCGGTTCTGTACGTCGCGATCGCCTTGACAGCGGTTGCCTGTACGAGTGAGTCGGGCGAGGGGCCGACTCAATCCGGACCGGTCTCAGCCGACCTCGGACCGGGAACCGCTGCGCCAACAACCACGGTGATCACATCTACACCGAACACACCCACTGTGGGCCAATCGCACGCCATCGCAACAGGAACGCGAAACCCAATACTCCGCTCGGAGCAAACCGGCGAACCGTCCCGGCTTTCACCCCACCGGGGACGAGGACAGCGGCACCGATGCGGAAATCCACCCCGATCCGGGTGATCATCCCCGCGATCGGGGTGGACTCAGGCCTTGTGCGTCTCGGCCTCAAACGCAACCGCACCCTGCAGGTACCACCGAACGGATTCCCGGCCGGCTGGTTCACCGGTGCCCCCACACCCGGCGAGAACGGCCCGGCCATCATCGCCGGCCATGTCCACTGGGCCGGCCGAGCAGGCGTCTTCGCCCAGCTCAAGCCAGGCGACACGATCACAGTCACCCGCCAAGACCACTCCACCGCCGCGTTCCAGGTGAGCAAACTCAAGCAGTACCCGAAGGCCACCTTCCCCAGCGCCGCGGTGTACGGCGACATCGACCACCCCGGCTTACGGCTCATCACCTGCGGCGGCCTCGACACCGTGTCGGCAAAGTACGAGGCCAACCTGGTCGACTTCGCCGGCCTGATCAAGTAGTCGGCAGCACATCTGTCTCGATCCCCGGTCGACGTCTCTCCAGGGACACAGCAGACGGCAACCTGCCGGCCGCGCCGTTCGTATGAGATGACTGCCGAGATCGCGACACGTCGGGCTGCGCGGCCGGTCGGCATCAGGCCGAGGGTCCCCAGCAAGTGCCGAAGGACCTGCCTGCTCGGACCGAGCCCGCAGCCAGCCACCGCCTTTCCGCGCAGGCTGAGAACGCGACCCTGGACGGCCGAGGAAGCAACGCGTGGACCACGCCGCGCGCTTCGACTCGCTGCCAGGCCACGATTGTGCAACGCACGAGCAATCACCCGATGCGAGAAGTCCTAGTAGATGTCTCTGAGCACACACGCACGACGGCCGCTTGAAGGTCCCCAGCGCACCTCTTTACGCACCTCAATCAGCGCGAGAGGGTGGTCAGCGATGAGAACCAGCGAGCGCTCTATGACTAGCGAAACCTTCCCGTCGGCAGCACCGCCCGCCGCGATCTCGGCCGCAGCCTCCGCGCCCTCCGCCGCCAAACCGGCATGACGCGCAAACAGGTCGCGGACCATCTCGACTGGCCCCGAACGAGAGTCGAACTAGTAGAAACCGGCCGCATCAAGGTCGAACCAACTGGTCGCCACCCTCGTCATGACCTACGGCATCCGACTCGAGAACCATCACCCGCTACTCGCCCAAGTCCACGACGCCACCCAACCCGCCGAATCCGACAAACTCACCTGGATCCGCTCCCACGCGCTCCGCAAAACCACCGCCACCGCCCTCGACCAAGCCGGCCACACCGCCCGCCAAATCGCCGACCAACTAGGCCAAGCCAAAGACTCCATCACCCAAGACATCTACATGGGCCTCCCGGGTCTCTCGGTGTTTGACCTTTCATCGGGGTGTCTAGGGGCGTCGCGCACCGTCGCGTTGAGGGTGTTGATCAGTACGAGTGCGACAGCCACGTGGGGAAGCGGAGTTGCCTGGGTAGACGGCAAGCAGGCTCCTGAATGGGATCACCGGCGCGTTCCCGGATCGTCGCAAGGGCGTTCGTATCGTCGTCTCAAGCGGTCGCAGAAGCGCTCCTGGCGGTCACGAGCCTCACAAGTTCCTCGCCGGTCTCGGTGAGCTCGTAGTACACCGCTCGGCCACTTCGCCGGCCGACAACGACGCCGGCATCCCGGAGCGCTGCAAGATGGGCGGAGACGGTGCCGAGCGAGACATCGAGCAGGGTGGCCAGCTGAGAGGGGGTCGCGGGCGTCTGCAGTTCGACGATGATCCGGGCTTTCCGGGGTCCGAGGAGACGGGCCACGCCATGCTCGCCGGGGGTCCTGCCCGCCAGCGCACCCCGCGCCGGATAGACCAGGGCGATTCGTGGTGGTGCTTCGCAAGTCCATTGGCCACGCGGGCCGGTATGCGGGACGAAGACGAGACCAGCGTCGCCGACCAGCCGGTCGGAGAATGCCTGGGTGGAGAACTGGATGGAGTCGTGACCGACCCACTGAACGCCGCCGGCCATGCCGTCCAGCGCGTGTCTCCAGCCATTGACGGCGATCACGCCGGCGCGGTGCCGGATGTCGCGCTCCATGATCGCGCGCCGTCGTTGCCAGTCCGGCTCGACGAACTGGGCCCAGCATCGGTCGAAGACGTCCGCCGCCATGATGGTTATCCCGTCAGCGTCAGCCCATTCGATCCCGTCGCTCGCCCATGCGAACTTCTGCGCCTCGGCGAGCATGGTGCGTGCTTCTTGGTCCCCGATCGCGCGCATGGCAGTGAGCTCGTCCTCGAGGCGTGTGTTCATGCCGGTGGGTGGGATGGCCACGAAGTCGGGCAGAAACTTGGTGGCGGTCACAAGCCGCACCAGACCGTCGACGAACGGATCCGCGTCGAGCCAGCGGCCCAGGACATTGCCCTGCGGGCTTACGGTCCGGCTGTCGAGTTCTCGCCGGAGTACGGCGAGCTGGCTCAACGTCTCCGCGAGCGGTGATAGGGCGAACCGGCTCGCGTGCAGCGCGTCCGGCCCGAGGCGCAGGAGTGTCACCCCTCATTGTTGCGACAATCAGCGCAGGAATTCCACCAACCTGCGCGACCGCCAATGCCTGCCGGCGTGACCGAGACGACCAGTACAGCTCCGACGTCCGTTCGCCACCTCCTGACGGGCCGGTTTGGATGGTTCTTCGCCGGCCGCAGCGTCGACCTCGCCGGTTCCTCCATGACCACGGTCGCGCTGGCTCTCGCGGTGCTCCAGGCCTCGGGACGTGCGGGCGACCTCGGCATCGTTCTTGCTGCCAACATGATTCCCACTCTGGCGCTCCTGCTCGTGGGGGGTGCGGTCGCTGACCGGATGAGCCGGCGGGTCCTGCTGATCGCGGCCAACCTCGCAAGCGCGGCAACGATGGGCGCGCTGGCCGCAACGCTGATCGCGGCCCACTACGACCTGGCGACGGCCGTCGGCCTCTCGCTACTCAACGGCGCCGTCGGCGCGTTCACCTCACCCGCACTGCGCGGCATCGTGCCCGAACTCGTCGAACCCGACGATCTCCAACGAGCCAACGCCCTCCTGGCAAGCACCCAGAACACCGTGCGCATCGTCGCCCCCACGCTCGCGAGCATCCTGGTGGCCACAGCCGGCGGCGGATGGGCCCTCGCGGTCGATTCGCTCACCTACGTCCTCGCGGCACTGGCCTTCACTCGCATCCCCGGGTCAACTCGGCCACTGGCCACGAGCCAGGCGTTGTGGCGCGACCTCGTCGAGGGCTGGTCCGTCTTCCGGTCGCTGCGGTGGGTGGTCCTCATGACCATCTCGTTCGCCCTCATCAACGCCTTCAACGTCGGACCGTGGAACGTCCTCGGACCGATGGTCGTGTCGCACCACAGCGGCGCCCTGAGCTGGGGCACCGTCCAGTCGGTCCGAGCGATCGGGCTGCTCGTGATGAGCGTGCTGGCCCTCAAGATCGTGCTTCGTCACCCGCTGCGTGACGGGCGCATCTGGGGGACCCTCGCAGGCTTGCAGCTGCTCGCGATCGGGCTATCCGGTCAGGCATGGGTCGTGGCCGCGGCCGCCTTCATCGGCGGTCTCGGCTTCACCGTGGCTGCCATCACCTGGGAGACCGCGCTCCAAACATCCGTCCCCGCCGAAGCCCTCTCCCGGGTCACTGCCTATGACGACTTGCTCTCCTACCTAGCAATCCCAGTCTCACAGCTCGCCGTAGGACCTCTCGCCCAAAGCTACGGCGCGACTCAGGTCAGCATCGCCTGCGGCATCGCCTACATCGCCGCCTGCCTGATCCCACTCGCAAGCCGCGAACTCCGGAGCATGACTCCATGACAGTCCGGCGCAGTTCCGGCATTGGAGCGGCGTGCGTCAGCGCACCCACTACGGATCCCGACAGCGCCCGCCGCGCTCTCCGACGCCTTACTCGCCGCCAACGCAACGAGCCACAGCCAAGCCTCGCGGCGTGCAGCAGACTGTCGTCCGCAGCCGTGTCCGACAGGTGTCGCTCACAGTCAAGCTCCACGCGAACCATTGCTGACCTGACCGTATGTCCCACTAGGGAGCTCGTCGAACACCGCGACCCCGACAGAATTGACCTTGATCCACGCGTCTCTACGGCCTGGGCTGTAGCGCGTGGCTGCCTCTTTGGCGACGAGCCCTTCCACACCCATCGCGGCCGGGAGTACCTCGAACCATTCGCGTGCCTCGTCGAAGTGGCTGGTTACGGGAGTGATTTGCAACGGCGGCCTCCAGTCGCGCGCCAAGTGTTCGAGGCGGTTGCGGCGCACGGTCCAGCGTTGGGTGCGTAGATCGACTCCCTCGGCGGCTAGGACGTCGAAGGCGGCGTAGGAAGCTGGTAGCTCGACGGCCTTGCCTCGTGCCTTGGCGGGGCTGGTGACGAGGCGTTGCTGGAGTGCGTCGAAGCTGAGTCGGCCGTCGGCGCCGAGGATGACCAGCTCGCCGTCGAGCACGACCTCGAGAGGGATCTGCTGCGCGGCGGCGGCGACGATGTCGGGGAATCTGTCGCTGATGTCGTGGCGGCTGCGGGTCCACAGCCGCGCCTGGTCTCCGCGGCGGACGATGACGACTCGGTAGCCGTCCCATTTCACCTCGTAGCGAGATCCGCCTGGGAGCGCGTGCGGGCCAGGGATTTGGTCGGCCGAGCGGGCCAACGCGACCTCGACCGGGCCGGCCAGCTCGGCCGGGATCCGCACGTCTGATGGCTCAGTTCGGTGACGGGCCGGTGACATCGATGCTCCCATGGCCTGAATGCCGGAAGGGTGGCCACGCCACCGTCAGGATGCGCTTTACGGTCATGCGCGGATCCCGGTTCGGGCACAGCCGGTGGACTGGTGAATTGTCGATACTCGAACCGTGCACCATTCCCTGACTTCCCCTAGGGTCCGGCGCTGCCCAACAGCCTGTGTTTCTGACTCGTTGACCTACGGGCGCCCTGGCCTTGGTCTGGCACGGTCAAAGGGATCTGGCCAGACAGCGACGGAAGTGGGGCTCACTTGGCGACTCGCCATCGAATGATGACCGTCAGTACGCGCACGGTACCCCTCTGCCCGGGCTTGAGACGTTGCTGCGGCACATGGACAAGTTCGGCGCCCGCCGCCCAGCAGTCCGCGATCGCCGGCTACATCCGCTGGCACGACAAGCGCGCCAATCCCAGATGACGCTCCGCCATCGACTCCAAGAGCCGCCGACCCGATTACCTACCCAACGTTGCTTGACGAGGCACTCGGTTGAGCGCTTCGTGGCCGCCGTGCTGGGCGGCGAGCCCGTCCATCGTGGCAACCAGGTCGTCGCGCTCCGGTCCAAGGGCGGGCATGAGCCAGGTCATCATGCTTGTCATGGAGTCGCAGGCTACGCCTCGGATCCGCCCGCTCATCGCCATCAGCGCGCGGATCGCGGCTGCTTGCGCGGGCGTTTGGGGCGGTGCCGCGCCGGGTCATATCGTGCTCTGGCGCGACCGGGCCATCCGGCGTAGACCGAAGGGGTAGCGGGATTCCAACAACCAGGCGCTGACTCTCTGGAGGGCCTCTGATGGGTTCTCGACGCAGTCTTCTTTCCCTGACCGCGGCGCTGGTCGCCATCCTCACCCCGACCTTTGTCGGCGCGGCCCCGGCGTCGGCCGAGCTGAGCGCGTCCCTGTTGGTGTCGGGCCTGCAAGGCTCGTTCGGCAGCACGGTCGGCCCAGGAGGCGACTTGTACGTCGCCGAAGGCGTTGCCCGTCGTGTCTCGCGTGTCGATCCCGAGACCGGCACAGTCACGACGTTCGCCAGCGGTCTGCCCGCTCAGGTCGTCCCCGGCGCGGGTAGTGCCACGGACGTCGAGTTCCTCGGGGGGACCGCATACGTCCTGGTCCAGTTCATCGGCTCCTACCTCGGTGGCCCCGATGAGGTGAACGGGATCTACCGGGTCGACGGCCCCCACACCTTCACCGTGGTCGCCGACATCGGCGCCTTCAACGTCGCGAACCCGCCCGACACCGACTTCGACCTCCCGACGGGCGTGCAGACCTCCTTCCAGGCCTTCCGGGGCGGGTTCCTGGTCACCGACGGACACCTGAACCGGATGCTGCGCGTCACGCTCGACGGCGGCATTTCGGTGCTCCGGGCCTTCGACAACATCGTGCCGGTGGGGCTCGAAACCTGGGGCAACAGGATCTACATGGCGGAGGCCGGTCCGCTTCCTCATCTGCCCGCGGACGGCAAGATCGTTTCGTTCACCCCGAGGTCGTCCGCGGCCACCGTCGTCGCCGCAGGTGGTCCGCTCCTGGTCGATGTGGAGCGGGGACGTGGTGCCACGCTGTACGGCCTGGCCCAGGGGATCTGGCCACTCGGTGGTCCGGCCGGAAGCCCAGCGACGCCGAATACCGGTCAGCTGCTTCGGGTCAACGGCGGCGGCACCTTCACGGTACTCGCCGGTGGGCTGAACCAGCCCACCTCGCTCGAGATCATCAAGAACACCGCGTACATCGTCACCTTGGGAGGGGAGATCTGGAAGGTCGAGGACATCTGCTGACCGTTCTCACCGGGCCAAGAACCGATCAATGGGGCACGGCTCCTTCTGGAGCACAGCCAGGCGTCCCGGGCCGGACCAAGATCCTCTAGCCGAGCGAGGAGGGGCTCTACCTGGTCACCGTCGACACCGGTGAAACCACATGGTAGCCACGGGAACCGACGCCACCACCTGGGTCGACGACGCCCTCTTCGTCCCCGCTGCGTGAGCGGGGGTCAGACACGCCCGCGCGCACGGAAGGCGACTGGTGGAAGATGGGAGACCACCCTGGAGGCCACTACCAGGCACCAAACACTCCATCCACAGGAGAGAGTCTCAAGGGGAATCACTGCAGACCACCAGACGGTGGCCCTCGGCAACCATCGTCCGCGAGAAACGCAAAGCGCGGTGACGCGGCCGCAGGCCATTTCGCCGGTCGCGTCACGGCGGCGCACGTCCTTCTGGGGGTGTGCCGCCGGCGCCGATACCGGACGAGCCATCACGTGGCGACGCGCGCGATGTCGCGGCTCGGAACAACTCCCGCGCATCGGCTATGAGCGCCCGGATCGCGGGCTACTTGTGCATCGGTCCTCATTTCGGAGGCCGAACCGGAGAACCCATGTCGGTGTCTCGCCGGTGGAGAATGGCGATGTGAGGATTGAGTTCACCCTCGACTGCACTGACCTGGACCGCATGACGAGGTTCTGGCGGGACGCCGTGGGGTTCGTAGTGGTTGGCGTCATCGAAGGCCGGTACGTCTCGCTGCGTTCGCACGATGTCGCGCTCACTCTTCAACAGGTTGAAGAGCCCAAGACCGTCAAAAACAGGATGCACCTCGACCTGCTTGTCGACGACGTTGAGCTGGAGGTGAGCCGCCTGGAAGACCTGGGGGCCACTCGGCTGACTCCGACCGCACGCGAAGAGTTCGGTCAGACCTGGTTCGTCCTCGCGGACCCCGAGGGCAACGAGTTCTGCCTAGCCGGCGATCCGTCAGGAATCGGGCCTTCCAACGGATAACTCCTGGCAGGCTTACCGCATATCGGCTGAGCGTGCGTTGGCCGGCGCCCAGGGTCGCCAGGCTTCCAGCCGGTCGCGAATCATTCGGCGGACATGTGTCGTGCAGCTGCCTGCGGATCACACTGTGCGGGGAGGGGCTGCCCGTAAGCCACGCAGTGCGACTGCCGACTTTCTCATTAGGAGGAAGAACTACGCATCACATCTGCTCTCCACCAGCGCTTCTAGTAACACGGCCGCACCCACCAAGCGCTAGAGTCCCCATGCGTATCCGTCGTTTCGTGCCACGAGTCATGCCATGCATCTCGAAGGTCGGCGGTTCGAGACCGCTGACCACCTTCCGACCTGCGGGACGCTCGCGGTGATGAGGTCGGGTCAGCTGAACGCGATCGTGCCCGACCGAGCAGTCTGGTCGTCGCTCTACACGATTGCTGGCACCCTCAACAAAAGCACTGCCAGAAATCCTCGCGCCGGATTACACCGACCTCGTGGACGCTGCGCGGGCCCGTCGCCTCCGACCCGACCGCGTGGCCGGTGGTGGACAAGGTCGATAGCGCCCGGATCGATCTGCCGCGTTCAGCGCGGGCTCAAGCCCGGGAGCGGGCCAGCGCCGATTCGGCCGGCACCACTCGCGTGTTCGCTGCCGCGCTCCGGACCCGCGTGATCGGGTTCTCTGTCGGGTTCTCCCTCGACGAAAACGTGCAGCAGGCGATCCTGGCCACCCCTGCGAACCGCGTGGGGACCGGCCTACGCTCCTGAACCCTGAACCCAGCGTCCGTACATGCCTCGACCGAACCCGACTCATATGGATCACGGAGTGGCGACCGGTCGAGCGTGCCCTCCCAGCCTTCTGGTGGAAACCGGAAGACCTCCTTCGCGAGGCACGCGCCGCATGCCGAGGCGTACTCGCCGGCCAGGCCAACGGCCTCCGATCGAGCCACAGACTGTCCCCCATACCGGTACGTGATGATCGCCCCGAGGTGGACCGCAGGACGCGGCCTGACCACTGCCGGTCCGCTCGGTACACGCAATACCTCCTTAGGCCCTATCCCCCTCCACCTGCTGCCCGACCGAACGGTGCTGATCGTCGGAACCGACAGAGGCGGCGGCTATTGGTCGTCGGGCTCGGTCGGTATGCCTTCTTTTCTGGGGTGTTCCACCAGGGCAACGACTCGAGTCGCCATGAATCGTGCCGTGCGGACTACCGCACCACTTCGGGTCAGCTCGGTGACCTCGACCAAGCCGCGTCATACCGCAGTCTCTACTCGACGTCCGGCCTTGGTCGCCACCACCTCGCAAGTGCGGGTGGCATCTCCGACATCGACGACGATCTCGACTCGATCACCCTTCATCGGCGGCCTCCCTGCCGTCTGCCCGCCGCCCGCGTGCAGCGAACCCTCCGAGAATATTCGCTTGATTGGCCCGGCAACTCCACGTGAAATCTGGTCAGCAAAGGGTAATCATGGGAGGTGACAAGGGAAGTGAGGACGGTGGCGGCGGACTTGCGCCCCGGTATCAGGGTCGCGTTCGGACTCGGCGGGCTCGGGCTCGTCGCGGCTGGGCTGCTGCTCGCCTTCCGGGAGGCCGGTGACCTGACGTCGTTGGGCGCGTTGCTCGTCGGAGTGCTGGTCGTCGTAGCAGCCGCTACGGGACGTCTGCCGAGGGAGGTCGGCCTACAACGCGTGACGTTCGGCGCGGACGATCACGACGCCGAAGCCTACCGAGAGGCCCTCTACGAAGCGGTCCGGCAGACGCTGCCGGGAGTCGATCCACCGAGCAGGGACACGGACTGGCATCCTCGACGACCGACCTACTGGGTGGATGAACTTCAGCTCCGTGTCGTGGTTCGCTGGGCCTCGGACCGCTCCGTCCATTTCGACGTCTCCACCGTTGAGTCAGACATCGCCCGGGCCGGGCCTGGCGTCGCAGTACTGCTGGTGACCAATGTCGATGAGATCGACGACCTCCAAGCCGCCGTCCGATCACACGTCGGCGAACGAGCCGCAGTCGTGCGCTGGCGATCGACCGACGACAACGCCACCCTGCAAAGCGCAGCACGAGGCCTCAACACACCCAATGGCCCATCGCCGTAGGGCGCGTTCTGTCTAGGTAACGGTGATGGCCGAGGACGCTGATCCGGATTGAGTGCGAGCCTGGTGCTGCGGAGCATGCCGTGGCTTGCGAGTGGGTACCGAGTGGCTGAGCAGAACCGAGAGGATGACGTGTGATGCGACCGTCCGTTCACCGGACCGGGCTGCGCCCGGGGCCGACCGTCGTGAAGAACCGCCGGCCGCCGCTGCTCAAAGTTGCCGGCCTGACGGTCGTGAGCGCAGGGGCCGGCGCTGTCACAGCGTTCCTTCTGGATCCGGAACGTGGCCACGCTCGCAGGGCACGGATTCGGGACAAGGCCGTCCACACGGCACACGATGTCAACCACAGCCTCGTCGGTAGGTCGCGTGATGTCGCCAACCGGGGCCGTGGAGTCGCCGCAGGCACTCGATACAGGATTGCCGGGCGATGGACCGACGATGCCGTCTTGCACGACCGGGTGCGAGCCGAACTCGGTCGACACGTCAGCCATCCGCATGCCGTCCAGGTCAGCGCCCAGGACCGCACAGTGACGCTGACCGGCGAGGTGCTGGCCGCCGAGGCGGAGCGGGCGTGTCACGCGATCAGCCGGATTCCCGGCGTGAAGCGCCTCGAAGCCGGGTGGACGGTGTACGACGAACCGGGCGACGTACCGACACTGCAGGGAAACGCAAAACCTCGAAGGGCCTGACCTGCAGCGGAGTTGGTCGCGCGCTACCTCCGCATTCACCGTGCAGAAGGTCACCGGCACGCTGATCAGGGGTGCTTGCGAGTACTTCGCAGCCGCCCTCGGCCGCCCGACCACAGCCGGCACGACCGAAGGCTGCGGACAGAACCGCTCCTCGACCCGACCATCGTCAGCCATCGCTACGACATCGACCAAGCCGCACTCGCCGACGCCGAGACCACCCGCGAGGTCGTCCTGCGCCCTAAGAGACTTCGCTGATGATTGCCCAACCCGGCCGGAACTCACCTCGGCGAGGTCGGTTCGCAAGTTGTGGGTAACGACGATCACGAACTGTCAATTCAGACGAGCAGGAGAGGCGACACCGATGGCGATCAACGCAGTGTTGGCAGTGATACCAGTCGCGGAATTCGACAAAGCATGCGACTGGTACGCGTCGTTCTTCGGCCGTCAAGCCGATCAACGCCCGATGGACTCCTTGGCCGAATGGCATCTGATCGACGCCGGCATCGTTCAGGTCTTCCACGATCCAGGCAAGGCCGGCCGTACGACGGTGAACTTCTTCGTCGACGACCTGGACGAGCGAGTGGGCCGGCTGACCGCGACGGATATCGCCACCACCGATCCCCTGGTAGTGGCGAGCGGCCGCCAACGACTCGTGACGTGCACCGACCCGGAAGGAAACCAGCTCGGCCTCCTCGAGGCCACCAACTGACCCCCGCAGCTTCCCGCTCTGCTCAGGATGAGGCAAAGCCACATTCGTCGCGGGACAGCTCCCGAGCAGCTGCACGGAGACCAGGCAGGCTGCCAGGAGTTCGCGGACTCGACCGGCCGCAACGGAGGCGGTTTCGTCCTCGGCCGCCATCTCGCGAGCCGGGACTGCTACCCACCATCGCCGTCGACAGCATCGAGCACACCCTTGCCGCGGTCGCCGCGCACGGCGGCGAGATCGTCAAGCCGCGCACTGCAATCGTGGAGGCCAGTGATTGGGAGGCAATCTTCCGGGACCCGGCAGGCAACGCTTTCGGGCTGTTCGAGGAAACCAAGAAGTAATCGTCCGGATGCAACAACAAGGACCGTGCTCGCAGTCAAGCGGCCGCACGATCTCGTCCGGGCCGCAGTGCGCACAACAGGAGCGGTAGCGAACGGTGCAGTTGGCTCTCCCCGTACGGCCAGCACCCAAAGACGACCCGTGGACGAGTTCGTCGAAGCGCGTGAACGGCCAGGCGGTCGCTGATCACGGCGACCCTGACCTGTTCAGGCGATCGCTCCAGTGCGGCCAGAATCATCTCTGGCGACGGGACCGTGCCGCGAGTCGGACGGGCGATCTCCACCGCCCAGCTCGGCAGATGCGGGCGCGCCGGAGGTATTGGGCAGCCATGCTCATCCGACTGACACAGTGGTGCAGCGAGGGCCGAGAGGTCGCGTGTCTGCCGGCGGCTCGTGCATCGCCACGACCAGGATCGCGTGGGGTAGCCGGCGCCGTACGGCGTCCAGGACCTGTCTGGCGGTGTCCGGGTCCAAGCCGGTTGTCGGCTCGTCGATGAGTAGTACGTCGGGTTGGGTGGCGAGGGCGCGGGCGAGGTGGAGTCGGCGCTCCTCGCCACCGGACAGACTGCGGCCGCCGACGCCGAGGCTGGTCTGCGGTTCCACTCCGGCGCGGTCCAGCGCCATGGCGGCGAGCAGGTCCGCGACTTCGGCGTCGTTCCCGGTGGGGTTGGCCAGGCAAAAGTTGTCGGCAACCGTCCCGGTGAACAGATAGTCGTCGGCCAGTACGGCGGTGACGACGGCCGGACCGGGGGTTCGCCGCAGCGCTGTGGCGATGGCGGCGATGAGCGTGGTCTTTCCGCTGCCGGACGGGCCGGTGATGACGAGGGTCTGGCTGGCGGCGACGCCGAATCCGATCTCGCGCGCGTCGCGCGTAGGAGTTTCGGGCAGTTGGTATCCCGAGACAGCGAGGCCGTGACCGTCGTACTCGGCATGGAAGCTCTTGGCGACCTCTGGCCGGCGGCGCTCCTCCTCGCCGACCGACGCGAGGTGAGCGTCGGCCTGGCGAGATTGGACCCACGCGGTCGCGGCGCTCACGAGACGCTCGGCATTGGCCATGACACCCGCGGCGAGCAAAGCGACGAAGACCGATGTCGCGACCGAGCCGCCGGCCCGCGCGGTGACCAGCACTGTGAGCACCAGCGCGATAGCCGTCATTGCGCGGGCGCCGCCCAGAGCGGCGGCTGTGATCGCCAGGTGCCTGTTTCGCCTGCCCTCGAAGGGAGCCAGGCGGCACAGTGTGCGGTGCACAAGCTGGTCTGTGGCGCCTAACGACGCCATCTCGGGCCATGCCGCTACCGCAGTAACCAGTTCGGTCCGCAGCAGCCTCCGGGTGCGGCCGGTGTCATCCATCCGGCGCGCCGCAGTCGCGGCGAGCACTGCGCACGCGATCACGGCGAGGGCCAGTGCCATCGCCACCAGCGGATAGCCTGCGAGCACGATCGCGACGCAGCCGCAGGCTGCCATCGCGGCGCCGACGACCACCGGAGTGGTGGCCTGGATGAGCGCCATGCCGGTGGTGTCTGCGTCCGCCATGACCCGGTCCAGCGACTCCCCGGACCAGCCACGGCCTTCGGATCCAGCGGCTTGGTCATAGACGGCGAGCCGGACGGCACTGATCCGGCGCAGAGCCGCCGCGTGCAGAACCACCCGATTGGCAGAGCCGGTCGCGATCCTGCCCAGTGCGAGTGCGCGCACCCCGCCGCTCGGCGCGAGGTAGGAGAACGCGCCGTAGGCGCTGGCTCCAGCCACGGCTGAGGCGGCGATGAACCACCCCGAAAGTCCGAGGAGACCGACGGAGCATGCCTCCGCGAGGATGGCCAGCAACAGCCCGATGGGAGCGAGTGCCTTCCCTCTCATACCCGCATCGCCTCCGTGACGGTGTGGACCGTCCCGTCGGTCAGACCGAGCAGGAGGTCGGCGGACCGGGCGAGAGCCGTCGAGTGTGTCGCCACGATGACGGTGCGGCCAAGGGTGGCGTTGCGTAGGGCAACGATGATCTGAGCCTCGGTGCCCGCGTCAAGGTGCGCAGTCGGCTCGTCGAGGACCCACAGACCTGCATCGCTGAGGAACGCGCGGGCGATCGCGATGCGTCGCGCCTCGCCGGTCGACAGACCCGAGCCGCCCTCCCCCAGCTGCGTGTCCAATCCCTGCGGAAGTCGCGCGACGACCTCAGCCAGCCCGGCCGCGGCGACCGCTCGCTCGATGTCCACCCGACTGGCATCCGGGCGTCCGATCCGGATGTTGTCGCCGACCGATCCCGGCAGCAGCACCGTCTGCTGACCGATCCAGGCACAGCCGCCGAGCCACGGCGTCGACGATCCGGTCGAGGTCAGCCACCGGACGGTCCCATGAGTCGGCGCGCATACCCCGGCGATCAGCGACAGCAACGTCGTCTTGCCGGCACCGGACGGTCCTGCCACGACCGCCCAGCCTCCCGCTGGAACGGTCAGGTTCACGTGGCGCAGTGTGGGCTCCTCCGCGGCGGTGAACCTCAGCGAGACGTTGCCCACGACAACAGTCACCGGTTCGCTCGAGGGCGGTACACGATCGCCGAACTCCACAGAGGATTCCGGCTCGACGAGGAGCGCACGGATCGCCGGTACCGCCGACAGCGCTCTTTCTTTGCTGTGGAAGGCAGTAGCCATGGCCCGCATCGGCTGGAAGTACATCGGACAGATCAGCAGAGCGAGCAGGCCACGAAACAGTGTCATGCCGGGCGCAGCACCGACCCTCACGTAGCCGAGCAGAGACAGACCGACGTACGTCGCGTTGGCCGCGATGGAGAAGGTGATGACGACATCCATCACCGCGCCGGACAGCGATGCTCGCCGTACGACGGCAATGGTCGTGGCGTTCAGGTCATCGGCTGCGCGAGCCAGTTCGGTACGGCGCCGCGCTGACGCCCCGATGTTTCGAAGCGTCGGCATGCCGCGAAAGCTGTCGAGGACGACCGCGGCGAGCCTGGTACTGGCAGCCATCCGCGCGTCGGCACCCTCCTTGGCGAACAGACCCGCGAGCCGCATGTTCAGTGGGATGAGCAGGCTCGCAAGCAGCAGGAGCACGGCGGCCGGCCATTGCACCACCACTGTCGTGACGAGAATCAGCGCCATCGATAGAGGAGCAGACACTCGCTGAGGCAAGGCCTGCGCATGGAAGTCGGCGATATCGTCAGTCAACTCCACCGCTGCGAGCGCAGCCGTCGCGGGGTTCGGCTCAGCGTGCCGCTGCGCGGCTGATAGTAGTCCGGCGACGAGCCGCCGCCGGATGGCGTGGGCGATTCGTTGGCGACCGACTGCCTGGAATCGTGCCGTGCTCCAGGCTGCAGCCGCCGCGAGTAGACCGCAGCCCATCAGGATGCCCGATCCCTGCCAGCTCGGCCGGACGCCGTTGAGCACGTCACGTGCGACGAGGGCCAAGCCCGCCCACTGGACAATGGTGAACGCCGTCTCGAACGCCTGGCAGCAGGCGGTCAGAAGCATCCACCGACGGCCGGGCGCCGCGGCGCCGCTGAGCCACTCGCGGGTCTCCACAGCCGACGTTGCTGTCCCGGCCTGTTCACTCGTCATCGTGCATCCGGTGTTCATCGATCATCCAGGCGATGCCGCCGGCCAGGGCGATCAGGATCATGCCCGCGAAGCCGAGTTGCTCGGTGTGGTACTCGGGGTAACCGGAGAACATGCCCTGGCAGACGAAGTAGCAGAACAGGCCGCCGATGACGCCGACGACAGTCAGCACCATGCGAACGAGCCATCGGCGCACCCCGTGTGCGAGTTGGGTTTCGGTGCTCATTGGGTGGCTCCTCTCCGTCCGTTGGAGAGGTGGTTGGCGGGGGCCTTGCCGCGGAAGGCGTGGTGGGCGAACCAGTTGTAGAAAAGGATCAGTGGCACGTTGAGCCCGACACCAACCGCGAGAAAGGCCAGCGTGCCGCGCGGAGCCGCCGTGTTCGCCAGCGTCAGCTCCGGCGATGCCAGCACCGGATAGCGGGCCACCACCAGGGCGATGACCAGCGCCACCACTGCGGTGACCAGGCCGGCGAGAGGCATGCCGTCGTACTGCGAAGCCGGCCGCAGGGTCATCATGCACATCACCATGCCGACGACGGCAAACTGTAGGAGCCCGGCGAAGGCGATGACCCGCGGGGGGCCGAGCAGCGTCAGCGGCGTGGCGGTATCGCCCACAGCGATGAGGCACCCCAGAGTCAGTACCGATGCCAGTACCGCGCTGACCGTGCCACGGTGTCCCGCCCGTGCGCGGAGTTCACCGGTCGCCTTCCACTTCGTGTAGGCGTACCCCAGCGTCAGATATCCACAGGTCACGGTGACCGCGACCAGGGCCGAGAACCAACTGATCGCGCCGAACGGCGAACCGGAGAACGCCCCATGCACCACGGTCAGGTGCGCTGTCAGGGTCGCAATGGCGATGCCCTGGGCCAGCGCGGCGGTCAGCGAGGCAACACCGAATGCCCTCTCCCACCTAGGTGCCGGATGGGCCTGCGAAGCCATCTCGACGCCGACCCCGCGAACGATCAGCGCGAACAGCATGACGATCACCGGCAGGTAGGCGTGCGGGAGCATCGCACCGAAGGCTGTGGGGAACCCGGCCCACAGGCTGACCCCGAGCAGAACCAGCCAGGTCTCGTTGCCGTCCCAGGCCTGGGCGACCTGTTCGAGCATCTCGTGCCGATGGCCCGCGTCCGGTTCGATCAAGGAGGCGATGCCAATGCCCAGGTCGTAGCCGTCCAGTACGACGTACATCAGCAAGCACAGCAGAATGAGCAGGAACCAGATCGTGGGCATCAGTTCGTCCTCCCGCCGGCCAGCCCGGCCACGGGGACCGGGTCGAGGACCGGGTGGCGTTCATCGGGATCGACCTGATCAGGGCCGATCCGCACCGTGTGGATGATGTAGGCGACGTACGCGACCAGCATCACGAGGTAGAGCAACGAGAAGCCCACCACGGAGAACACGACCTCGCCGGGCGCCAGGTGCGAGACGGCGGCCGCGGTGCGCAGCTGACCGAATACCACCCACGGCTGACGACCCGTCTCAGCAGTGGCCCAGCCGCCCAGGATCGCCAGGATGCCCACAGGTGTCGTCCAGAGCAGGAACCGGTGGAAGCGTCTGGAGGTCCACAGTCTTCGGCGGAACCGCAGGATCGTTGCGTAGAAGACGGTGCCGAACATCAGCAGTGCGGCCAAGAACATGACCCGGAATCCCCAGAAGACCGCAGCCATGTCCGGCCGATCGGCCTTCGGCGTCAACTCGAGGCCCGGAACCGCCGTCTCGCACGTGAGGTCCTTGTTGATCGCGCTGCCGAGACAGGGGATGTTCAGCTCCGCGACATTGCGCTGAGCCTGCTGGTCGGGGATGACGAAGAGTATGAAGCCGGTGTTACCTTCTGCCCAGTTGCCTTCCAGGGCCTCCAGCTTGGACAGCTGGTACGGCAGCACCGCGCCGGCGGTGTGGTCACCGACGAAGACCTGCACCGGCACCAGCATCGCCGCCACACCCAGCGCGATCGACACCGACCGGCGAGCGAACGCCAACGCTCGTCCCTTGACCAGGTAGTACGCGCCGACGCCGGCCACGAAGAAGGCGGCGGAGATCAGTACGGCGAGCACCATGTGCGGCCACCGCCACACGAACGATCGGTTGAAGATCGCGTCCACCCAGTCGGTCGGCTCGAACTGCCCGTTCCGTACGACGAAACCGGCCGGTGTCTGCATCCAGGAGTTGGCGGCGATGATCCAGGTCGAGGACAGGATCGTGCCGAGGGACACCATCACCGACGAGGCGAACATGGTGGCGTGCCGCACCCGGCCGTCGCCGTACAGCAGGACGCCGATGAAGCCGGCCTCGACGAAGAACGCCGTGACGACCTCCATGCCGATGATCGGGCCGATGATCGGACCGGTCTTGGCCGCGTAGACGCCCCAGTTCAGACCCATCTCGAAGGTGATCACAATGCCCGCCACCACGCCGATCGCGAACCCGACCGCGAAGACGCGGCGCCAGAACCGGAACATCTGCAGATAGACCGCCCTGCGGGTCTTCCAGTACATCCCGTAGAGGACGCTCAGCAGGATCGACAGCCCCACTGTGATCGCCGGGAACGTCATGTGGAACATCACGGTGATGACGAACTGCCACCGCGACACGTCGAGCAGACTCATGTCGACTCTCCGGTCAGGCGTCGAGTACAGGCACGTCCGCGGCCGCCGTGGTGAACCGCGGCAGCGCGGCGACGCCGATGGCTAGCAGGGCGATGATGACCATCTGCACGGATTCGACGGCGGCGAACGCGTGCGCGGTGTTGTGCTGCGCACGAGCGAGGTAAAGCGTGCCGAGGGTTGCCACGCCGAGCGCTAGCCCGCTTTGCTGGAGAGTGATCAGTACGCCGCTGCCGACGCCGCCGAGATGGGTCGGCACGTCGGCGAGCACGCTGCGGAACAACCCGGCGAAGAGCATGGACTGTCCGGCGCCGGCCAGCGCGAGTGGGGAGGCCATGTCCCAGAGGCTGACGTGCGGCCAGCGGCCGACGACGACTGCGACCAGTGAGGCGAGGCCGGCGAGTTGGATGACCGCGCCCACCGACAGGGCCGCCCGCCCGAAGCGGCCGATCACCTTCGGCGCGAACAGCGAGCCGAGGCAGAACAGCACCGCCATCGGCAGGATCGCCAGGCCACCATGGAGTGCGTCCTCGTGCAGGCCGTCCTGGACGGCCAGCGCGAACACGAACATGAACGCGCCGAAGCCGATACTGAACGCGAACACCATGACCAGACCACGCGACATCGACGGCAGCCTGAGCAGCGACGGCGGCAGCAGTGGAATCTGCCCACGGCGCTCGGTGCGTCGCTCCACCACGGCAGTGACGACACCAAGCACGACCGCGAGGGCGATCATGGCCCAGGTCCACCACGGCCAGCCCAGCGAGTGGCCTTCGGTGAGCGGGACCAGTACGGCGGTGAGTGTCGCGGCGAACAACACGGTGCCGGGCAGGTCGACGCCGACCGGGTGATCCGAACGGGTGCTGGGCACGATGCGGGCTGCGACGACCAGCACCACCAGGCCGATCGGCACGTTGACCAAGAAGATCGGCCGCCACGATGCCCCGGCGATGTCCGCGCTGACCAGCAAGCCGCCGACCAACTGCCCGACCACGGCCGCGATGCCGGACGTCGCGCCGTACAGGGCAAGAGCCCGTGCTTTGCGTTCGTGCTCGAGCGTGTGATGGAAGGTCGCGAGCACCTGCGGGACCAGCAGCGCAGCGGTCGCGCCCTGCACGATGCGGGCGGCGATCAGTACGCCGACAGTGGGGGCGAAGCCGCAGATCGCCGACGCCGCGACGAAGCCGACGAGTGCGCCGAGGAAGATGCGGCGGCGGCCGAGCCGGTCACCGAGCCGGCCGCCGAGGACCAGCAGGGCGGCGTAGGCGACGCCGTACCCGGCGATCACCAGCTCCAACTCGGACGCCGAGGCATGCAGAGACGCGTCGATGCTCGGCAGCGCGACGTTGGTGATGAAGAAATCCATGATCGGCAGGAACGCGCCGGCGAGGAGGAAGAGCACACCGACGGGGTGTAACCCGCCGGACAGCGCAACCGCGCGCGGCGAGGGATTCCCAGTCTGCCGCGCGGAGAGAGTGACGGCCATTGCTTCTCCAACTACTTATGAGGCGATAACTATCTGACGAGAATTAGTATGCGCTCATAACTATGGGCAGGCAATCATCTATGCTGGCGATGTGACGAAGGACCCATCGCCGCGCCGCAGACCTCGGCAGGCCCGCAGATCAGCCGACGAGAAGCGCTGGGCCGACCTCGCCGACCTGGCGCTGGTGATCAGCCGGGAGATCCAGTACCGCGGCTACGCCGACGCGAAGGCGGTCGGCCTGACCCAGTCCGAAGGCATGGTGATGCGCTACCTGCTCCAGGACGAAGCAGCAGCCGCCCCCAGTCAGATCGCCGCCGCCACCGGACTCCAGCGCACCAACCTCTCCACGACGCTGCGCGGCCTGGAACACAAGGGCCTGATCCAGCGGCAGGCCAGCCCGGCCGACGGCCGCGGCGTCACCGTCAGCCCAACAGAACACGGCCGCGCCAACTACACCCTGGCGAGGCGCGAGTGGGCGACCGCCGTGGCGGACGCAGCCGACAGCGACGACACGCACCTCGACGATGCCATCACGCTGCTCACCACCATCAAGGACGGCCTGGTCAAGACCCGCCCCCAGTCCCCCTCCCGCCACCCACCGGCCTAGACGCCACGCGCCAGGTGGCTATCCGCAGGCGGACCGGGGAGAGGCCCTTCGGCGGTGAGCAGGATGTGACCGGCGAGGCGAGCCTCGAGTCAGGCGAACCTGGCCCACTTGTCGACGTGGGGTTCTTCTGTGCCCAGATCGGTCTCCACGCCCCCAAACGCCGAGCCCGATGCGTGTGGCTAGAGTGCGTGCCCTCCTCGGACACACAAATCAGCAGGTGAGAGGCAGGTCGTTGCCGGGGTCAACGATCTGGTCGTTGTGGCGTCGGCGGTCATGTCGATCGTCCTAGGGTCTTCGCCCCAGCCGAGCTGGACAGGGCCGTTATGGAGTGACGAACTTCGCTGCGCTGCCGTAGCCGCTGCCGAGGTTGTCTTGCAGGGCCATGTGTAAGAAGCCAAGGTGCTCCAACTGCTGGGCGCGGCGGAGTGGTCCGGCATCGACAGGTCGCATACCGCCCGACCGCACGAGCTGCGCCACCTTCCGCTTCGCCTCCTCGTCGTCGGACGCGATCAGGACATCGAGCTGACTTCCAGACACCTCACCACTGGCCAACGTCCCGGCGAAGGTCGTGTTGAAAGCCTTCACCACCGGAACGCCCTCCGGCAGCTTGGCCGCGATCTCCTGCGCGGCCGAGGAATCCGGTGGTGTGACCAAACGGTCGAAGGAAGCCCAATCCACAGGGTTCGTGATGTCGACAACTACCTTGCCCGTCAGGTCTCCTGCGCGCCTCGAAACGAAGTCGAGTGCCCCGTCGTAAGGCGTCGCCAGCACCACGATGTCGCCCTCGATCGCGTCGTTCACACCGCCGGCCCTCGCGCCGCCGCCCAGCTCTTCGGCGAGGCTGGCAGCGTGCTCGGACGTGGGTGCGAGGACTTGGATCTCGTTCTCCTCACCTGCCCACCGCGTGGCGATGCCACGAGCCATGTTCCCGGCGCCGATGATCGTGATCTTCGCCATCGTCAAACCTCCGCGAACGGACAACCTTGCTCACGTTCCTACTCCCGGCAAAGACCGTTGTCCTGCCGGATCCGTAGTTGGCGCCGGGTGATGGTCGCCCCTCGGCCTCAGCGAGTCGTCGTCGGCCACCCGGCGGACAGTGGCAGGACATCTACACTCCGGGCACGGACACCGCACCGCCACACCCCATTACGCATCAGCTCTCAGCAGGAGGATCGCTCACGGAGGCATCTCCCCTCGACTGCGTCCGCCGAGAGCCCGCCTCGTCATCATCGGGGCCTCGATCGGCGTCAGCCTCTCCCTGGTCCGGATCCAGCAAGTTGTCGCCTGAGGCCTCGTCGGTGGCGACCAGGGCGATCTCCGGGTGGTGTCGGTCGAACGCCGGGCTTTCGGACCGGATCCTTGGCAGTCCGACAAAGTTGTGCCGCGGTGGTGGGCAGCTGGTCGCCCACTCCAGCGAGCGGCCCCAGCCCCACGGGTCGTCGACGCCGACCAGGGGCGACCTGCGCGACTTGTAGACGTTGTAGAGGAACGGCAACGTTGAGGCACCGAGGATGAACGCGCCGACGCTGGACACCTGGTTGAGGGTGGTGAAGCCTTCGTTCGCGCCGTACGACGCGTAGCGCCGCGGCATGCCCTCGACACCGAGCCAGTGCTGCACCAGGAACGTCGTGTGGAAGCCGATGAACAGCAGCCAGAAGTGCAGCTTCCCGAGCTTCTCGTCGAGCATCCGCCCGGTGAACTTCGGCCACCAGAAGTAGAACCCGGCGAACATCGCGAACACCACCGTGCCGAACACCACATAGTGGAAGTGCGCCACCACGAAGTAGGTGTCGGTGACCTGATAGTCCAAGGTGGGCGAGGCCAAAATGACCCCGGTCAGACCGCCGAACAAGAACGTCGTCATGAAGCCGAGCGACCACAGCATCGGAGTGTCGAACGACACCGAACCGCCCCACATCGTGCCGATCCAGTTGAAGAACTTCACCCCGGTCGGGACCGCGATCAGAAACGACATGAACGAGAAGAACGGCAGGCTCACGCCGCCGGTGGCGAACATGTGGTGCGCCCACACGGCAGCTGACAGAGCAGCGATCGCCATGGTCGCGGCGACCAGACCGAGGTAGCCGAAGACCGGCTTGCGGCTGAACACCGGCAGGATCTCGGTGACAATACCGAAGAACGGCAGCGCGATGATGTACACCTCGGGATGCCCGAAGAACCAGAACAGGTGCTGCCAGAGCAGCGGCCCACCGTTGGCCCCATCAAAGACGTGCGCCCCTAGCAATCGGTCGGCTTCCAGCATCAGCAGCGCGCCGGCCAGGATCGGGAACGCGATCAGCACCATCATCGACGTGATCAACGTGTTCCAGGTGAAGACCGGCATCCGGAACATCGTCATACCCGGTGCACGCATCGTGATGACGGTCGTGATGAAGTTGACCGCACCGAGGATTGTGCCCAGACCGGCCATCCACAGACCCATGATCCACAGATCGCCCCCGATGCCCGGAGAACGGACCGCGTCGGACAGCGGGGCATAGCCGGTCCAGCCGAAGCTCGCCGCGCCGCCTGGGGTCAGGAATCCACTGAATGCGATGAGCCCGCCGAACAGGAACAGCCAGTAACTCAACATGTTCAGCCGCGGGAACGCGACGTCCGGGGCGCCGATCTGCACCGGCATGATGACATTGGCGAAGCCGATGAACAACGGGGTCGCGAACAGCAGCAGCATGATCGTGCCGTGCATGGTGAAGAGCTGGTTGTAGACCTCTTCGTTCACGATCTGCAGACCCGGCTTGGCCAGCTCGGCGCGGATCAGCAGCGCCATCACGCCGCCGATCAGGAAGAACGCGAACGACGTGATCAGGTACAGCTGGCCGATCAGCTTGTGGTCGGTGGTGGTCAGCCATTTGACGGCTGTTGCACCAGGACGGCGCCGCGGACGTATTGCGGGTTCGGCCTGGCCGACCCTGCCCGTCAGCGACCAAGGACGGTCCTGATGGGCGCCGACATGCGTCAACTGCTTGTGGATCGCATCGCTGTCGTCGGCTTGAGTGGTCCCCTCCGGCCCACTCACCAGTTCGCCGGCGGGTCGCTGGCCGGGAACGAATCCTCACCCCAGACATCGACGATGTCCCGCAGCGGTCGCGAAGGCGACGCCGGAGGAATGGTTCCTGTACGCCAGGGATGCAGGTGAGGACTCTCCAGCTCCTTGGAGAGTTGGCATCGCAGGCACAGACTGGCCGTCGGAATGGCCTGCAGCCGGTCTGCGGGGATGGCACGACCACACCGTTGGCAGACCCCGAAGCGACCGATCGCGAGCCGGAAGAGAGCAGCGTCGACGTCCGCCAGCGCGGCCCTGGCGGCGGTCATCAGCGTTGCTGTCACCTCGCCCAGGGACTCGTCAGATGTGTCCATCGCGTCGTACGCCAGGTCTGTGAGCTGATCGAGGCGAAACCGGCGCTGCCGTTCGAGCTCGCTCCTGTACCACCCCGAGTTGGGGGTCTGCCGGCCACGTGGTGGGTCGGGTGGCGCCACCTGATCGAGATCGGTCATCGAGTCCTCCTCGTCGCAACGGATCGCGGAGTCGCGATACCCGTCGCGCCGTGTCCGCACGAGCCCAACGATGCCGCGTCGCCCGCGGGCATGGAACGTGCCCGCTCGGCGAAGCTCAGCGTCCGTCGTTGCCGGGTTCCGGCAACCTCGTCCGGGCGGCCGCCGGCAGTCAACACGACTTCCTCCGATACTGCCAAGCCGCTGCGCGCGACGCGCCCGGTCTCGGGTTTGGGTCGGCGAGGATGCTCGGGCTCAGGGCTCGATCAGGCCGGCCCGGATCGCGTAGCGGGTCAGTTCCAGCCGGTCGCGGAGGCCAAGCTTCTGGAGCATGTTCGCCCGGTGCCGCTCGACCGTCTTGACGCTGATGAACAGGGTTCCCGCGATCTCCTTCGAGGAGTGACCCTCAGCAACGAGCTTGAGGACCTCCTCCTCGCGGGCGGTCAGGATTTGTTCCGGGATGGTCTGGCCGAGGCGCGCCCGGTTCAGGTAGTTGCGGATCAGCGCGTTCACCGCTCCCGGGTAGAGGAACGGCTCTCCGCGCATCGCGGCGCGGCAGGCCTCCACCAGGTCGCGGTCGGCGACGGACTTCAGTACATACCCCGCCGCCCCGGCCTTGAGGGCCTGGAAGAAGTACTGCTCGTTGTCGTACATCGTCAGCATGAGGATCCGCAGGTCAGGTTGGCGCGACGACAGCTCACGGGCTGCCTGCAGCCCGGTCATCCGCGGCATCGCGATGTCCAGAATCGCCAGATCGATCTCGACGGACCGGGCCAGGTCGACGGCCTCCTTTCCGTCCCCTGCTTCGGCGACCACCGTCAGCCCGGGTTCGCTGTCCAGGATCAGCCGTACGCCCCGGCGCACCAGTGCATGGTCGTCGGCGAGCAGGATGCGGGTGGCGTCCTGTGCAGCCATGCTCATACTCCGGTCCGGTCAAGAGGCACCGACAAGTTCACCTCGGTGCCACCCACCGGCGCGGCGCCGACATCGAGGGCAGCGCCGACCAGCAGTGCGCGCTCCCGCATGCCACGGATTCCTGCTCCCTCGTGGGCCAGCCCGAGGCCGCGACCGTCGTCACGGATCCGGAGCCTGACAACTCCCTCACCGTGGCGCAGGCTGATCTCGACCTGGGTAGCGTCCGCATGACGGGCGACGTTCGTCAGTCCTTCCTGGGCGACCCGGTAGATCACCAGCTCGGCCTGCTCGTCCAACACGGGTAAACCAGGCTGGAAACTGTGACGAATCGCGAGACCGGTGTGCGTGGACAGCTCCGTGACCAGCGCAGTCAAAGCACTGACGAGACCAAGATCCTCCAACACACCCGGTCGCAGCCTCCGCGCCAGCCGGCGTACCTCGTCCAGGCTCTCCCGGGTCGTCTCCTGAGCATGGAGCAGGTCCGCGCGCAGGTCGGAGTCGTCCACCCGCCCGGCCGCGCGTTTGAGTTCCAGCAGTACGGCGGTCAGGCTCTGACCGACTTCGTCATGCAGTTCCTGGGCGATCCGTCGCCGCTCCGCCTCCTGGGCAGACAGCGCACGCGTACTGCTGGTGGCACGTTCTGCCTCCAACCGTGACAGCATGTCGTTGAAGGCACGGATCAACTGCGAGACACCACCGTGCCCGGCCACCGGCAGGCGCTGCCCGGGCTTCAGCAGATCGACCGTCGCCATCCGGCGGCTCAACCGATCCAGTGGAGCCAGACCCACCTGCAGCAGTACGGCGTTCGCGACCAGCATCACCGCGAAACCGCCCAACAGCACCAATGCCTCGGTAAACACCACTGGAACCGACACGGTCACCGGCGCCCACAGCAACAGCGCCGTCGCGGCAGCAAGCACCACCGCGTTCAGAGCGAAGATGCGCCAGAACAATGGCACCGCAAACACCCCTCTCTGCATCGCAGCGGTCTGATGGCTCGGCGAATGTTGCATGCTGCCCAGCCTGCCTGCTCTCCCACTGCAAGTCGATCGGGGCTGACACTCATCCACCGAGTGCCGCCTGCAGCTGTCCGAGGGCCCGAAATGGGTGTCAGGCCCGATGGTCTGCGCCCGCAGCATCGCCGATGGTGGTGACAGAACCATTCACGAGCCTCTAGACGGCCGGCGCAGACAGCCGGCGTGCACGATGCCTCCCAGGTGCACGCCGGCCTCCGGCTGCCGCCCCTTGAAAGGACCCGATTCAATGTCCACCGACATGGGCCGCATCCAGCACCTCACAAACCACGAAGCCCGCCGGCGCCTGGAACACGAGCGCAGCTCGCGCCTCGTCCAACTGCGGGCGATCGAGGAGTCCGCGCCGTATGCGGACGAGGACCTGCAGGCGGCGCAGACCGCCGCGATCGAGCGCGTGCTCGAAGAGATCGACGCTGCCGGACGGCGTCTGGCCGACGGCTCCTACGGAAACTGCGACAACTGCCGAACCGCCATCCCCGTCGAGCGTCTCGAGATCCTGCCTTACGCGCGCCTTTGCGTGGGGTGCCAGCAACGCGCCAGCTGAGAATCGATCCAGTGGAGGAGTTGCGCCGTGACCCATCAGATCTCCGCAGCCGATAGCCGACGCCTCGAGCCCGCACAACTCACCGTTCTGCGGGCAGGTCTGCTCGAACAACTGCTGTTCCGACGTCAACAGCTCCGGGATATCGCCTGGGAAGCCACCGAGGTCGCCAACGCGGCAGGCTCTCGTGACACCGCCGCGCACAGCGAGGTCCGTCATGAACTCACCGTGGCCGCACAGACCGCATTGGCCGAAACCGAGGCCGCTCTGGCCCGAATGGACGCGGGCCGGTACGGCGGATGTGGCCGATGTGGCCGCACCATCAGCCTCCAATGCCTGTCCGTCCACCCTCAGGCGCGCTATTGCGCACGGTGTCAGCACTTCCTCGCGACCCAGCAATGAGCGGATTCACCGCGCCCGCAACCCGACAGCCTGGATAAATGGGTGCTGGTCCCGATGGTCCCCGCGGTCGGTATCGGGCATGGTTGAAGGCAAGGCGCAACTGGGGCGAACGGTGCACAACACGTGCTTCCGTTGGCTGCAGCGGCGTCTACTTTCGTTCCCATCGTTCGTGAGAGGACGTATCTTCAGTGACCACCGTGGCCCGCTCCCCCAACATGACCGTGCACGAGGCACGCCAGCGCCTGCAACAGGAACGCAACTCCCGCCTCACCCAACTCAGCGCAATCGAGGCCGGCGCCGCTCCCGCGGACGGGGACCTCGCGACGGCGCGGACCGCCGCCATCAGACGCGTGCTGACCGAGATCACGGCAGCCGAACACCGCTTGACCGGCGACACCTATGGCACCTGCCAAGGCTGCAAGACCCGCATTCCGGTTGAGCGGCTCGAGATCCTGCCGTATGTGCGCTGCTGCGTCAGGTGTCAGCAACTCGCCGCCTGACCGACGCCTACCAGAAATCCGAGCGCGGGCCGTTGCGCCTGCACCGCCCGACTTCTGGTGGGCCGGCCCAATCTGTTCTCTGCTGACGCCTTGTAAGGGTGTGAAGTCTTGAGCTACATGTTCGCCATTGTCAACGAAGTCGAACTAGGTCCCGAGGACCTGGTTGCGCTCCGCGCAGACCTTCATGCTGAGCGCGCGTTCCGGCTGGAGCAGCTCGCCGGAATCTCGCCAAGCCGCGACGACCTACCGGCCGACCAGCACGCCCGTGAAGAGGTGCTGACCGCTCTTGCCGCGGCCGCCCGGGTGGTGCTCACCGACGTCAGCGCCGCGCTGCGCCGGATGGACGCCGGCCAGTACGGCTGCTGTCACCTCTGTGACCGGCCGATTCCGCTGGCGTGCCTCCGCATTCTGCCGCACGCCCGGTACTGCGGCCCGTGCCACCAACTCAAGGAGGCAGTCTCTTGACGCCTCAAAGAGGCAGTCTCGTGACTCCTGGCTCGCGTACGCCGTTCCCGCGTACAGCAGCGCTGCGACGGCGAGGTACGTGGTCGGCCAGCCAGCGCTCGTCCGGCGTCGCGATCGATCTAGGCAGCGCCCGCACCAGGGCGTGGATGCCGGACCATGGTCTGATCCTCGACGAGCCCACGATCATCTCGCCGGGCGCGGACGCTGGCAGTCGTCCCGTGCAACGCGGCGTCGTCGTCGACGAGGCGAGGGCCGCTCACGTCCTCGAACGGCTCCTCGGCCGTCGAGCCGGTCTCGGTCACTACTCGATGGTTGTGTTGACCACCCCGGTCCTATGCCCTGGTCAGCACGAGAGCGTGTCCCGCGCCGCGCTGGAGGTTCTCGACGCGCGGGTCGTGCTGACCATTGACGGTGTGAAAGCCGCCGCGCTCGGAGCAGGCGCAGACTTTGCCCGGCCACTGCTGGTGCTGGACATCGGAGCTGGCCTGACCGAAGTTGGTTTGCTTGTTGATGGCGGCGTCACGCAGGCCCATCGATTGAACGTGGGAACGTCGGATCTTGGCACGACCACGACCGTTGCCGAGCTCGTACAGTCGATCGTCGCAGTGGTGACCGACCTCCTCCACCTTGACTGCGGTGGACTGGTTGTCGATGCCCTGGACCGTGGGCCGCTACTCATCGGAGGCGGCGCGCTGCGTCCGGAGATCACCTATCGGCTGGCCAAACAACTGCTGGCCCCCGTGCGTCCTGCACCCGCTCCCCACACCGCCGCAGTCCGCGGCGCCGGTCTGGCCATGGTCGCAGCCCACCGCCACCCATCGATCCTCACCGCACAGCCGCAGTGAATCCACAGCGCCGATCAGTCAAACCGACAGCATGTCCCGGAGACTCCGACTGCCACAGTCGGACCGGCATGCGTAGAAGGCAACCGACCGGTCCAGGTCGGACACGAACATCACTGCGGAGGTCAGGCTCAAACTCGCCGGCTGTTCCGCCGCGGTCGGGGCGTCCTGCCCGGCGAGGGAGATAGGTTCAGCCGCGGCGGGTGTGGCTGCGTCGTCGAGAGGCATCCGGCGAACCTTTCTCGCTGGTCTGGCCGGGTGTCCGCGAGGCTGCCGCGAGGTTCGTCAGGTTCGCCAGGACGTCTTGGTACGCCTTGTCGAAGCTGGCGATGCCGTTGTCCTCCAGGGTGCGACCTACGGCGGTCATATCGATGCCGACTGCCGCCAGCCGCTGCATCAGTTCGGCTGCCCGTGGTACACCGCTGTCGACGGTGCGCGCCGTCGTGCCGTGGTCCTCGAAGGCGGCGATGGTTGCTTCGGGCAAGGTCGTGACGGTGTAGGGGCCGATGAGTTCCTCGACGTACCGGGTGTCGCGGTCGTTGGGGTTCTTGGTTGACGTCGAGGCCCACAGCGGACGCTGGATATCTGCGCCCATGGCGGCCAGCCAGTGCCAGCGCTTGGAAGAGAATCGTTCGGTGAACAACCGGTAGGCCAGCTTGGCCTGCGCGACGGCGGCTTGGCCGCGCAGGGCCAGCGCCTCGTCGGTCCCGAGTGCCTCGAGTCGCTGGTCGACTTCGGTGTCGACCCGGCTGACGAAGAACGAGGCGACGCTGCTCACACTCGAGGGATCGCCGCCGTTCGCGGTGAACTTCTCCAGCCCGGACAGGTAGGCCTCGATGATCTCGGCGTAGCGAGACAGCGAGAACAGTAGCGTGACGTTGATGCTGCTGCCCTCACCGGTCAGCGTTTCGACGGCCGTGACGCCTTCGGCAGTTGCCGGAATCTTCACCAGCAGATTGGGTTGAGCGATACGCCGGCGCAGCCACCGCGCGGCAGCGATCGTCGCTGGAGCGTCGTGAGCCAACTCCGGAGACACCTCCACCGATACGAATCCGTCGAAGCAATCACCACCACGATCGAATACTGGACGCAGGACTGAGAGTGCCTGGCCGACGTCGGAGATGACCAACTCCCAGTAGGCCTCGTCCACCGACTTGCCAGCCTTCATCAGCGCCAAGAACTGTTCGTCGTAGTCGTGCGAACCGGTGATACTTCTAGCAAAGATCGTCGGGTTCGCGGTGACGCCGCGGATCCCATGGGCGACCATGTGCGTCAACGTTCCGTCGCGCAAGTACGCGCGGGTCAGGTTGTCCAACCACGGGCTCTGCCCGTAGAAACTATAAAGACGTTCAAGCTTGGTCATCGCGTTCTCGGTTTCCCTGGCATCCGCCAGTCGCAACGGTGCTCGTCGTGGGCAGGGTTCAGCTCTCGGTGCCGTGGATGAGGCTGTCCCAATCGATCGTTTCGTGGCACGAGACGCTGTCGCCCTGGACGAACCTGCTGGGGTCTCCCGCGGCCCTGGCTCCTGATGCCAGCCACGCCGCCATTCCACGCGCGTTTCGGTTCTCGAACTCGTCAAGATATGCCCGGCGCTCATCGACGACCAATAGCCGTTCGGCTGGCGACCGTGCACCTTGCAGTGCCGAGAAGCTGGCCCGCCACGCCAGGCACAATGCGTCATCGCTCAGGGCGGCCGGGGCGACGTGTGGCTCGGATGGCCGGCTCGGCTCGGTCCACGGGATCGGCGCCACCACGGACCCTGACCAGCGCTCGGCAGGGTCCGGGCGGGCAGGCCTCGATACAGGGTTGGAGAGGTGGCCGCGGTCCCTGAGCCGGCCAACGCAGTAGTCGATCGCGTACGGCGAACCGCCGGCCGTGACCGCGAGCAGCAGGATCGCTGTCGAACCACCAACCATCACCCCGACGCCGCCGAAGCCCACCGTCCCAGCCCCGGCGAAGATCGAGCTTTTGGCGACTATTCGTCGGCTGTCACCCGGGAGGCGGCTCTCGTCCTTCGGGTCCAGCACGATCATCGCGACGACACTGCCGGTCACGCACCCGCAGATGAATAGCGCGATGACGGTCGACAGCGACCAGGTGACCGCCACGAATGCGCCCAGTGCGCCGAGCACACCACAGAAGAAGAACCACGAGACTCGATAGGCCTTCATGGTGTGCTCTCCGGCACCGTGGCGTCGGGCGCGTCGAGGCGAGCGACGACTGATTGGACCACGACAAACCTCCTTACGGTGGCGGGCGGATCTCCGTGAGTCCGGCCCGCGGCTCGGCCCTGTATGAGCGGCAAGCCCTGGGGCCGACCCCTGGAAGAGCCGAACTCAGGGATCTTGTCCATGCAGCCACGATTCTGTCGCCGCACGGCGCGGACAGGTACGGCAACGATCGGCGAACCTGAGGCCGGCATGTTGGCCGACGCCCGGCAACGATCGTTCGCTGCAGACGCAATGACGCGTTGGCTAGGCGTGTGACTCCGCGCCCGAGGGGAGATCACGCAGAGGCCACTCGAGCAGGCGCGCGCCGAGTACGGCGATGTGCAGCGTGAACCGCTGTGCGGGGTCGCCCGGGTCGTGTCCGGTCAGGGTCTTGACCTTGTCCAGCCGGTAGGTGACGGTGCGGACCGACATGTTCAGGCGCCGGGCCGCCTCGGTGGCGACCTCACCGGTCGCGAAGTACGCCTCGAGGGTCTGCAGAAGAGGCTCGGCGCCGCCGCGGGCCTGGGTCAGCGGGCCGAGCACAGCCTGGATCAGATCGACGATGGCGGCCTGGTCGCGAATCAGAACCCTATAGACGAGCATGTCGCGGGCATCGACCACGGGCGTGTCGAGTTGCAGCCGCTCGGCCAGCATCAGCGCCTCGCGCGCCTCCTCGTAGGAGCGGGCGATGCCGTAGGAGCCGGGGTAGGGGCGGCCGGCGGCGACACGCCAGGTGCGGCCCCGCCGGTGCCGGATCAACGCATCGTGGACGAGTTCCCCGACGGCTTTGATGGTGGTGCGGGAGGCCGGCGTGGGGGCGGTTGCCGGGAGCAGCATCACCAACAGGCCTTCTTTGGTGGCGACGAGCACCTCGCGGTCCCCGAACTGGTCGAGGATGAACCGTTCCAGCATGCTCGCTGTCGTGTCGCCGTCGGGCAGCCCGTCCGCGGGGGCGGCCAGGACCACCTGGTGCGGCCGGCCGAGGTCGAGCCCGAACGGTTCGGCGCGCTCGACCATCCGGGAGACGTCGGCGTCGCCACGGAGCAGGTCGTCGACCAGCTCGCGGCGCAGCGATTCCTCTTGCCTGATCAGCTGCTTGGTAGCGACCTGATAGCTGTCCACGAGGACGGCGATCGCTTCACCGACGGCCCGCAGAACCGCCTGGGCCGAGGCGCGGACCGTGTCGCGATCGCGGTACGGCACGACGTCGGGCAGGTCCCGCCACATCCGCCAGGCCGCGGACAGGTACAAGTCGACGACCCGCCCGGCGGGGATACCCTGCTCGGCGGCGCGACGGCCGAGTTCACGCACGATCGCCAGCTCATGCTCGCGCGGACGCCGCCCGGAGATGGCCGCGTCCGCGAGGAGGGTGAGGTATTCGACCAGCAGCTCCAGCGGCGCCTGCGAGTCTCCGGCCGCCGCCTGCGCGATCGCTGTCAGCCAGGCCTCGTCCGCGGTATTCGGGGCGCTGTCGCTCAGACCTGACAGGCGACCGAATTCGCTCATCTCACTCCCCTCCCAGTGGAATCGACCCAACTGTGCGGCGCTGTTCCAGTAGAGCATCGTTGCCGAGAGTCGGCTATCAGGGCCGTCACAGGATCGCCGATCGTGGCAGTACCTATGGCGCCGCCGGAACGGCACAGTCGAACCGCAGGGGCATCCGAAGCTGAACCGGAGCGGTGAAATGACGAACACAACCGTTGTAGACAACCGCAGCCGCCGACCGGTCCTGCTCGGTGTCGACGGCTCGGTATCGGCGCAAGCCGCGCTCACCTGCGCGGTTGCCGAGGCGACGTACAGACGCTGCCCGCTGCACATCGTTCACACCTTCACCTGGCCGCTCCCCGCATCCGTGTCACCGCCGAGCTGATCGCCGCCCGGCCCTGGCGAGGAGAGCCGAGGCCGGCGATACGTGGTGCGGTTGAGAGTTAGGCGCTGAGGCGTTTCTCGCTGGAGGTGGAGAAGACGTGGACCTTCTCCGGCTACGGGGCGAGGTAGACCAAGGCGCCTTTCTTGCTGTGAGTTCGGGTGCCGATCCGGGCGATGATCTGCTGATTCAAGGTGGTGTGCTCCGCAGCACCGCAGAGGAATGCGTCCGAGCCGAGCTCCTCGATCACCGCGACCCTGACCGGCAGCCCCTCGTCGGCGATGTGGAACGCCTCCGGGCGGATCCCCAGTATCAGGGTCTTGTCGGCGCCGACCTTGGCCAGCAGGCTGCGTTCGATCGGATGTCCAGATCCAGCCTGTCTACGGCCGGGGTTTCGCTGCCCGGTTACACCCGGGTGGCTCCCTTGAACGAAACAGTTGCCATGTCACGCTTCCTCTCCTTCGCCTGCCGGACGATCCGGACGACTACCACATGCGCGACCTCCCGGCCGGCGACCTCCTCACGGTGACGAGGTTCCCCGTGAACTGGGATCAGGGTCGCGGCAATCCTCAGAGATGCCACGCCGGGGTCAGCACAACCAACGGAAGGTCCAATCAGGTTCCGGCGGCCCGGCCGTTTCGCGGGCCGCGGGGATGCTTGCGCCGGCCGGGGTCTGTGCCGTGGCGGTCTGTCCCGTGGGCGACTTCGATCCGCCCAACGAGACTGGTCCACCGGTCTGCTCGGTCTCCTCGAGCTCGCGAACCTTCTGAGGGTCGGCCGCGGCGAGAACCTGTGAGCCGTTTTGTGCGGCCGATGCTACCGCGGGCGTCGGGTCAGCGCCGGCGGCTAGCTCGGGGATCTCGGCCGGTGTCGATCGTTCCAGAAACCGGAGCAGTTCGACCGGGAAGGGCAGCACCAAGGTCGAGTTCTTCTCAGCGGCGACCTCGACAACAGTCTGCAGCAACCGCAATTGCAACGCGGCCGGATGCTCAGTCATCACTTCGGCGGCCTGGCCCAGTTTCTCCGAGGCCTGCAGTTCACCGTCGGCGGTGATGATGCGCGCCCGGCGTTCCCGCTCCGCTTCAGCCTGTCGCGACATCGACCGCTTCATCGTCTCCGGCAACGCGACATCCTTGATCTCCACCCGCTCGATATGCACACCCCAATCCAATGCAGGACTGTCGATCATGAGTTCCATGCCCTGGTTGAGGCGTTCCCGGTTGGACAAGAGATCGTCCAGGTCGCTCTTACCGATGATCGACCGCAACGACGTCTGCGCCACCTGACCGATCGCAGACACATAGTCTTCGACATCCACAGCCGCACGGACCGGGTCGATCACGGTGAAATAGACGACGGCATCGACACGAACCGTCACGTTGTCACGAGTGATTCCGTCCTGCGCAGGGACCGGCATCGTGATGATCTGCATGCTGACCTTCTGCATCCGGTCGGCAACCGGCACCAGCAATGCAAGCCCCGGTCCCCGGACCACTGGAAGCACCCGACCGAACCGGAACACAACACCGCGTTCGAACTGTCTCACCACACGCACGCAGACCGCCGAACCGATCAACCCGACGGCCAGTGCTACGAGTAGTACGTAAATGACGATGATCATCTGTCCTCCATAACCTCCTCCGTCCTGCAGTGCCGACCTTGCCGCGACCAGCTCGCAACCGGTATGGCGCCGATCGGCGAGATGAGGCTGCCCTGATCGCCGGTGCCCGGCAACGACGGGCTTCCGCAGCGCCAGGCCACTGCCTTCACACTGGATGGCCACAGGTCCTGCTCCCACAACCCCCAAGGGTTCGTTGCCGGGCGTCGGCTATCAGGACGGTCACAGGTTCGCCGATCGACGCACTACCCCATCGCACCACCGGAACGGCACAGTCGAAGCCGCAGAGCATCCAGAGCTGAAGCGGAGCGGCGATATGACAAAGGCAACTGCTGTGAACGATCGGGGTTGTCGATCGGTTCTGGTCGGGGTCGACGGATCGGTGTCCGCGCAGGGCGCGCTGGCCTGGGCCGTCGCGGAGGCATCGTCGAGGCGCTGCCCTCTGCGCATCGTTCACGCCTTCAGTTGGCCGATGATCGGCAACGCCCTGGACATGGCCTTCGTCGGTGACACGGACCTCGGCCTCCAATCGGCCGCCGAGTGGATCCTCACCGAGGCGGCAGCCCATGCGCGAGAAGTTGCCCCCAACATCAAAGTCACCACTGACCTGTTGGTCGGGCCGCCTGCGGCGACGTTGCTGAGCCAGGCGCACGATGCCGACCTGGTGGTCGTCGGCAGCCGTGGCGTCGGTGGATTCCGTGGCCTGCTGGTGGGCTCCGTGAGCGCCGCCGTGGCGGCACATGCCCCATGCCCGGTGATCGTCGTCCACCCCCATGGCGACGGTACGGCGTTCCCCGCCGTGCCGATCGGGCGGATCGTGGTCGGCGTCGACGGCTCGGAGATCTCGTCCGAGGCGATCCGATTCGCCTATCAGCAAGCGGCACGCCGGCATATCGGCATCACCGCCGTGCACGCCGCGATGACGACTCGACAGCACCCGTCACTTCGTGTCCCCGCAGAGATCGTCGACCAGATCGACCGGCTACTACTCGCCGAGGCGATGGAGAGCAAGCGCGTGCTCTTTCCGGGCATCGACGTACGGACGAGGCTTGTGCACGGTCACCCGGCCCAGGCGTTGATCGATTCGTCGGCGGGTGCCGAATTGGTCGTCGTCGGGTCGCGCGGGCGCGGAGGCTTCGCCGGCATGTTGCTCGGATCAGTCAGTCAGGCGGTGCTGCAGCACGCTGCCTGCCCCGTCGCCGTGATCCGTCCGCACCGAACCCCGTCCGTCAAAACCTCGTCCGCAGGCCCGCTCCGTTGTGCGACCGCGTCACTGGACAAGGGCTCGGACCTGAAGGGGCAGTCATGACGCCGACACCGCAAGGCCTGCCGGAGAGCCTTGGGTTGCACAGCCAACTGCTCGACCTGGACCCGTCAGAGACCCAGGAGTGGCTGGAATCGCTCGACCAGGTGGTCGATCATGCCGGGCAGAACAGGGCGCGATACCTGCTACTCAGCATCCTGCAACGGGCGCGCGACCGCCGCGTCGGTGTTGCCAACCTGCGCAGCACCGACTACCTCAACACGATCGCACCCGATGCTGAGCCAACATTCCCCGGCGACGAGTACGTCGAGCGGCGGATCCGGGCGTACAACCGCTGGAACGCCGCGGTCATGGTCCACCGTGCGCAGCGGCCAGGCATCGGCGTCGGTGGGCACATCTCCACGTACGCCTCCGCCGCGGCGCTGTTCGAGGTCGGCTTCAACCACTTCTTCCGCGGCCGCGACGCATCGGGCGGCGGCGACCAGATCTATTTCCAAGGACACGCCTCACCAGGCATCTACGCGCGCGCGTTCTTGGAAGGCCGACTGACGAGCGACCAGCTCGACGGCTTCCGACAGGAGATCTCCCACGCCGGAAAGGGCGGCGGGTTGCCGTCGTACCCGCACCCGCGGCTGATGCCGGACTTCTGGGAATTCCCCACGGTCTCGATGGGTCTGGGCCCGATCAACGCGATCTATCAGGCCCGTTTCAACCGCTACCTGCACAACCGTGGTCTCAAAGACACCAGCAACCAGCGGGTCTGGGCCTTCCTCGGTGACGGCGAGATGGACGAACCCGAGTCACTCGGCGCGATCGGCGTCGCGGCCCGTGAAGAACTCGACAACCTGACCTTCGTCGTCAACTGCAACCTGCAACGCCTCGACGGCCCGGTCCGCGGCAACGGCAAGATCATCCAGGAACTGGAATCGTACTTCCGCGGTGCCGGCTGGAACGTCATCAAGGTGATCTGGGGCCGGGAATGGGATCCACTGCTGGCCGCCGACACCGACGGCGCGCTGCTCAACCTGATGAACACCACACCCGACGGCGACTTCCAGACCTACAAGGCCGAATCCGGTGCGTTCGTCCGGGAGCACTTCTTCGGCCGCGACCCCCGCACGGCCGCCATGGTCGAGCACCTGTCCGACACCGAGATCTGGAACCTCAAACGCGGCGGACACGACTACCGCAAGCTGTACGCCGCCTATCTGGCGGCCACCCAACACACCGGGCAGCCAACGGTGATCCTGGCCAAGACCATCAAGGGATGGACCCTCGGCTCCCACTTCGAGAGCCGCAACTCCACCCATCAGATGAAGAAGCTGACCATCGACGGCCTCAAGGGCTTCCGGGACCGGCTGTTCCTGGACATTCCCGACTCGGCGCTCGACGAGGTGAAGCCGCCCTACTACCGACCCGCGGAGAACTCGCCAGAGGTGGAGTATCTGCACGAGCGGCGGCGGGCCCTCGGCGGGTACCTGCCCGCGCGCAGAGTGCACAGCAAGCCTCTTGTTCTGCCCGGCGCGGCTACGTACGACGTCACCCGACGCGGCTCAGGCAGGCAAAAGGTCGCTACCACCATGGCGTTCGTCCGGCTACTCAAGGACCTCATGAAAGACCCAAAGATCGGTCACCGGTTCGTGCCGATCATCCCCGACGAGGCCCGCACCTTCGGGCTGGATTCCTTGTTCCCGTCCAAGAAGATCTACTCGCCCCATGGACAGAACTACTTGTCCGTGGACAGGGAACAGATGCTGAGCTATCAAGAGGACATCCACGGTGTTCTCCTCCACGAGGGCATCACCGAGGCCGGCTCTGCCGCGTCCTGGACAGCCGCCGGTACGTCGTACGCCACCCACGGCGAACCGATGATCCCGCTCTACATCTTCTACTCGATGTTCGGTTTCCAGCGCACCGGCGACCAACTCTGGGCCGCGGCCGACCAGATGACCCGAGGATTCCTCCTGGGCGCCACCGCCGGCCGCACCACCCTCAACGGCGAAGGCCTGCAGCATCAGGACGGCCATTCGTTGCTGTTGGCATCTACCAACCCTGCCTGTGTCGCCTATGACGCCGCCTATGCCTTCGAGCTCGGCCACATCACCGCCGACGCACTCCGGCGCATGTACGGCGATCCGAGACCCGGCGAAGACCAGAACGTCTTCTACTACCTCACCCTCTACAACGAGCCGATCGCGCAACCGGCCGAGCCCGATGGCGTCGACATCGACGGGATCCTCGCCGGGATGCACCGCTACTCCCCTGGCCCGGACGGCGACGGTCCGAAGGCGCAGATCCTTGCCTCGGGCATCGCGATGGCCTGGGCAATGGAAGCGCAACGCCTCCTGCAGACCGACTGGGGCGTCCAGGCCGACGTATGGTCTGTGACATCGTGGACGCAATTGCGCCGCGACGCCCTCGCCGCCGAAGAATGGACACTGTCGCACTCCGGCGAGCCGCCCCGAATCCCCTACGTCACCAGGCGGTTGAACGACGCGCCCGGACCAGTCCTGGCTGTGTCGGACTGGATGCGCGCCGTACCGGACCAGATCGCGCCCTTCGTGCCTGCCCCCTGGGCCTCGCTGGGCACCGACGGATTCGGCCACTCCGACACCCGCGCCGCCCTGCGCCGCCACTTCGGAATCGACGCGCAATCCATCGTCGTGCGGGTGCTGCAGCAACTGGCCGGACACGGCGACGTCGACGACTCAGCACCACGACAGGCCATGACGATCTACCACCTGGCTGACGAAGCCCAGGACCAACCCCGCGACGGCGGTCATCACGCACCACACTGACGCCCGACGCTCGACAACGGGACCCGACTCTCTCCAAGAGGAACCATGCGCGTCTTCGTAGCCGGTGCAACCGGCGTCATCGGCCGCCGACTACTACCACTGCTTACCTCCCAGGGCCACGAGGTGATCGGGTTGGCGCGCTCGTACGGCGCCGCCGTCGAGGTCGAGATGCTGGGAGCCGTGGTCGCCGAGGCCGATGCACTGGACTCCGACGCGATGAGCCGCGTAGTCAAGGATGCTGCCCCCGACGCGGTGGTTCACCTCCTCACCGCGAGGGAGGCAGGTGGGTTGGTACTGCGGCTGGGACAGCTCTACGGACACGGCACAATCTATGGCCGTAACGGATCGTTCGTACGTCAGGTACAGGCCGGGAAGATGCCGATCATCGGCTCTGGGGACGGCACCTTCTCCTTCACCCACGTCCACGACGCCGCGGCGGCCATCACCGCAGCACTGGACAGCCACGTGCACGGCGTGCTCAACGTGGTCGACGACGAGCCGGCACCGGTGCGCGAATGGCTGCCCATCCTCGCACAGCTGCTCGACGCTCCACGACCGAAGCATGTGCCCGTGACTCTTGCCAGATTGGCCGTCGGAGGCTGGGGGGTCGCCTTCATGACCCAGTTGCGCGGCGCCGACAACACACTCGCCCGGCGCACCCTCGACTGGGCTCCGCGATACAGCTCATGGCGACAGGGCTTCGCGGCGGAGCTGGCCCACGCCACGCATTCCTGAGTCGACCTGCGCGAAGGACCTGCATTATCGCCGGATCCGGATGTCCGAGTGTTGCCGGTCGTAGGCAACGAACTGCCTGCGAAGTCAGCCGACGAGCGGCGGTGCTAGTTCGTGCCTGTCAGACAAGCATAGAAGGACATCGACGCTCTAGAAGGAGTAAATGATGAGCACTGAGGGGCGTACCGCCCGCACAACGCGCCGGGAGGCGCTGTCGGACCCGGCCTACCAGGCGTTCCTGGTACTGCGAACTGTCTTCACGATCGCGCCGATCGCGTTCGGCCTCGACAAGTTCGCCAACCTGCTGACCGACTGGCCCGCCTACCTGGCCCCGTGGATCAACGACATCGTCCCCGGCTCCGGACAAGACGCGATGTACGCCATCGGCATCATCGAGATCGTCGCCGGCGTGGCCGTCGCCCTGATCCCGCGCTACGGCGCACTCATCGTCGCCGCCTGGCTCGCCGGCATCATCCTCAACCTACTCACCCTCTCAGGCTTCTACGACGTCGCACTACGCGACTTCGGCCTCCTCATCGCCGCCCTCGCACTGGCCCGGCTCGCCACCAAATACGCACCCACCCGGCACGGCTCCTGACGAGTCCCGGCAAAGGCTCATAGGCCCGTTGGCATTGAAAGATCCGCTCGACCTACCAGTTGGCCTTGGTGGAGATCCGGCGTCCGCAGCACGTCTCGAAGCGACTGTTGCGTCGGGCAACGCCCGTCAGGTCGGACGCGTTGATTGCCGGCTCCCAGCAATCAACGCCGTTCGGCCTTCGCCGGAGATGCCAGTACCCGGCGAGTCGGGGTCACGGCAGTGTCAGAAGTACCTCATCAAACATCCGGGAGCGTGCCATGCAATCCCTTGTCGCCACCCGAAGTGAGTTGCTCGACCGCCGCCGGCGAGCGGTCTTCGTCAGTCAAGGCCGCGATCTGCTCAAGGACAAGAGAACTGCGTTGGTGCGGGAGTTCCGTCACCACCAGTCGGACCTCCGCGACGGATTGCAACAGCTCCGCTGCCTCGCGGGCCAAGCCCGGCAGCGTCTTGTCGAGGCCACCGCGGCCTGCGGGCCCGAGCCCTTCGCATCGGCCGCCCTGGCCGCCGCGACCGAGGTCGGCGTGGCGTCTTCCGACGCGCCTGCCGAGGATGAGCCGATCCTGCTGTGGAACCGGCCCGGGTGGCAGCCGTTCCAGCAACTGGTCGGGTTCCTGTCGTGGCCGGCGCGCGGTGGCCTGGACCCCACCGGGCTGGTGGACATGGTGCCGACGGTGCCCGGTTGGAGCGACCGGGCGGACGGTGAGTCATGACTGTCGGAGGCGTGCGCGTTCGCAGGGTCTACGACCAGGTCGCGATCGATGATGGCATCCGGATCCTGGTGGACCGCATCTGGCCACGCGGGATGCGCAAGGACGCAGCCGCGATCGACGTATGGGCCAAAGACGTCGCACCTTCCACGGAACTGCGCAAGTGGTACGGCCACGTCCCGGAGAAGTTCGGACAGTTCGCGGCGCGCTATCGCGAGGAGCTCGGGACACCGCCGAAACGGGCGGCCCTCGACCACCTGCGCACATTGGCCCGCGGCTCCACACTGACGCTGGTGACCGCGACCCGGGACCTGGACCACAGTCAGGCGGCCGTTCTGGCGGAGCTTCTGCGAGAACCGCGTTGAGCCCGCCCGCATGTCGAGTGGTGACTGGGCGGGGCCTATGGACCTAGACGCGGTCTGATGTGCAGGCCGGGACGGCGCCGGTGAACGGTCAGATAGGACAGTCCGTCTTTGCCGGCGGCGATGCTGCGCGTTGAGCCGCGCGGCAACCACACGAGGTTGCCGTCGGCTAGAGACTTCGGACCATCAGGTGTGTCGATGGTGCCGCTTCCCGCCACGACGACCAGCACGACGTCGAGTTCCGACTCGGTGTGCGTCTCCACACAGCGCCCGGCAGGCAGATGAATGAGGTTCGCGTCGAGCTCGCGACCCGGCTCGTCGAGCTTCCACCGCGCACCAGAGGGAATGAGCGAGTCGCCGGCGAGCTCGCGCAGGTCAGCAAGAATCCGCGCCATCGGCCGTTCTGCCGCCAGATCGGCGGGTACAGGCGACTCGGCCGGTGAGTCCTCAGCCATCGACGGCGACCCGTCCGATCCGGACTCGCCACTCCTCGGGTCCGGTCTGCAGATAGTCCCAGGTGAAGGCGCCGGCATGGATGGCTTCGAACTCCCGACGCAGCGGCTTGGGGTCGTGACTGTTGACAAGGATGAACGCGTGTCCGGGCGCCAGGCCGGCATAGCGAGCGAAGACCCGCGGGTGACGGCCGCCGCGCGCGATCGTCCGGACATCGATGACCGTCGGCTCCTCGACTCGCTCTCCCGCCAGGTAGGCCCGCAGGTCAGCGGCCAGCAACGACGGATCCACGCTCGGCAGGCCGGCGAGCGCCGGCAGCAGCACCCACTCCTCGATCTGGAGCTGAAGATCCAGCGCCGCGATCAACGCACCGGTCCTTGCCGCCCCGGATCCGGCCCGGGCATCCAGATCGTCGATCTGGGCGTTCAGCGCCGCGGCCCCGAGACGAAGGGCATCCACCAGCAGCCGTGTCTCGGGATCCGCAGCCGCGGGCGCGTACAGGTCCCGATCGGCGGCTGCCAGATACTGGCGCAGCTCATGACGGCAGAAGTCGACCAGCTCCGCAGACAACTGCTGATCGGTGCCGCCAATCGCCTGCGTCGCGGCCAGCTCTGTGAGTCCGGACCGCAACCGTTCGTGTGCGTCACGGACCACGCCTCGAGCGATGACGTCCGGATCGGTCTCGGTCGTCTGGATGTAGATCTCCGAAGCCGACATGGTGCCACTCTCCTTCGCATCGCTGTTTCGAATGATTATTACATGTGATATTTGTAGTAATTACAAGCGCCTGGTGAGGAGTCAGCTGTGACCTACGTGATAGCGATGCCATGTGTCGACCTGAAGGATCGCGCGTGCGTCGACGAGTGCCCGGTCGACTGCATCTACGAGGGCGGGCGCTCGCTCTACATCCACCCCGACGAGTGCATCGACTGCGGCGCGTGTGAACCGGTGTGTCCGGTCGAGGCCATCTTCTACGAGGACGACCTGCCCGAGCAGTGGAAGGACTACCAAGCGGCGAACGCGGGCTTCTTCGACGATCTCGGATCCCCCGGCGGGGCCTTCAAGGTAGGTGTCGTCGACCACGACCATCCCCTGATCGCCGCCCTCGCGGCGCAGCATCAGGGAAGCTTGCCATCATGACCAGAGCTGACTCCGATGACGCCGACAAGCCGCGCCGCGCCGCAGTGCTCGAAGCCCTGCGATCCTCCGATGATCCGCTCGGTGTCACTGAACTCGCCGAACGGCTCGGGATCCACCCCAACACGGTCCGCTTCCACCTCGACGCGTTGGTGACGCTAGGCCTGGTCGACCGCCGACTCGAGGAGCCGTCCGGCCGAGGCCGGCCCCGAACCGTCCACGCGCCCCATCCGGGGATGGACCGCGGCGGGCGGCGTGAATACCACCTGCTGGCCAAGATCCTGCTCAGTCAGTTGTCCACGAACCCCGATGCGGGCGCCGCTGCCGAGGCCGCGGGCCGCAACTGGGGCGGCTACCTCGTGGAGCAGGTCGATCCGACCCATCGGATGGACGCCGCAGAGGCCACGCAGCGACTGACCGCAATGATGACCGAACTGGGCTTCGCGCCGGAGTCTGCCGGTGACGGTGACCGGATCAGATTGCGCCACTGTCCCTTCCTCGAACTTGCCGAGGAGTACTCCTCCACCTTGTGTCCGTTGCATCTCGGCCTGATGCGAGGGGCCCTCACCCAGGTCCGCGCACCGATCGCGGCCGCCCGCCTCGAGCCGTTCGCTGAGCCCGACGCCTGCCTCGTCCACCTGTCCCCTACCCACAGCCGTACCGCGGGCCCCCGTCCTCAGCCGCGGCGTCGGAGGAGCAACTGATGTACATCACCAGGATCGGCACGACACCACGACGCCGCGCGCCCATTCCCGGCGGCCCGACCATGGAGGTCCTCGTGGCCGCCGAGACCTCCGACAACATCGCCATGGTTCAGGTGTGGATCCCGCCCGGCGGCGGCCTGCCTGAACACGACCACGGTCCGTCCGAGATCGTCCTGGTCCACGTGTCTGGCTCGATCGAACTGCGGCAAGGCGACCAGCACCACCGACTCGCCCCCGGCGCCGTCGCACACATCGCCACCGGGGAACGAGTCAGCCTGGCCAACCCTGGTACCGAACCCGCAGTCATGATGATCGTCGCCTCGCCCCCGGAATTCGTCGCGCGACTCGCGAACTGGCCGGCGGCCTAGGGGCCTTCGGCAACATAACCACTACCCTTGCCTATGTGCGAGCGGCAACAGCACGGATCCAGGAGGAACAGTGAACGCAGCACCTGCCGCGGTAGCAACTGCCGCCGTCTTCGTCTGGCTCGGCATGGTGCTGGCGATCTCCTTCCTGGAGACGCCGCTCAAGTTCCGGGCCCCCGGGGTCGACATCCCCATCGGGCTCGGCATCGGCCGCATCGTGTTCCGGGCGCTGAACCGCGCCGAGATCACCTTGGCGCTGGTTGCCCTCGCCGCAATCGCTGCGGGACGGCCTACAGGGGTGGTGGCGGCTCTGGCCGCGATCGTCATCGTCATCCTGGCCGGACAGCTCATCATCGTCCGGCCACAACTCAACCAGCGCACCGACCGCGTCCTCGCCGGTCAGAACCCGCCCCGCTCAGCCACCCACCACTTGTACTACGTCGGGCTCGAGGCCGCAAAAGTGCTCGCCCTGGCGGCACTCGGTGTCTGCCTCCTAGTGGCGAGGTGACCCGCCGCCGCTGGGCCGCGAGTTGATCGTCTGGTGAGGTGCCGGGCCGAGCTTGCCGGACGCGTCGTACGGGCCTTCGTCGCCGCTCGGGCCGACGTCGTCGTACCGATCGGTGTCAGCCTTCTCTTGGGAAATCGCGACCGGCCCCCGAACTGTCGGTGACAGGCAGCGGTCTACGGACCGACCCCTCCCGACGAGATCGCCGTCGCCTCCCTGCTGCGGACCTCGTGGTACATCGGTGCGATCTTCTCGTCGAGCGTCATCGCCATACCTTCGGCGAATCGGCAAACGATGCAGGCCTTCACACCATCGCCTACGTGTTTGCCGGCATTGGCACCGGCGCCGTGATTCGCGCGCTCGCAGATCGAGCTCTCTCCTGCACAGCAAAGGCGGGGGTACGCCGCTCAGCCTGCGAGGTGGTCTCGATTGATCGAGCTCGTTGTCGCCGGCTCTCGGGACCAGCGCTCCTCGATGTTGGCGAAGTGCCAGATCGCGAGCGCGAGGATCCACGCGGTCACGAAGAGGCCCACGATGCCGTAGCCGGCGTAGTCCAGGGGGATGGCTGCGACCGCGGCGACCGGACCGGTGGTGATGTTGCCCTGGTCGGCGACGACTCCGATGAGCTCGATCGTGCCGATGACGAGGGCAACCGTCACCGAGATGGTGGTGATGGTGAGGTTGTAGAAGACCTTGCGGACAGGACGGGCGAAAGCCCAGCTGTACGCGGCGTTCATGAACACTCCGTCGACAGTGTCCATCAGGCACATGCCTGCGGCGAAGAGGATCGGTAGCACCAGGATCGAGTAGAAGGGCAGGCTGAAGACGGCGGCGCCGCCTGCGAGCACCAGGAGACCGACCTCGGTGGCGGTGTCGAAGCCGAGTCCGAACAGCACCCCGACCGGATAGATGTGCCACGGCTTGCGCACGGAGCGAGTCAGGCCGCCGAGGATTCGGTTCATGAACCCTCGCTTGTCGAGGTGAGCCTCGAGCTCCTGATCGTCGTACCGGCCGCGGCGCATGTCGCGAAAGACGCGGAGGATGCCGAGCAGCACAACGGCATTGAGGATTCCGAGTATCCAGAGGAAGGCTCCCGAGACCGATGCGCCGACAACACCGGTGATCGAGTGAAGGCCGGAGTCACCGTGCTCGACCGGCCCCGCCAGGGCTTTCACCCCCGCCGACAGCAGGAGTGCCAGACCGAAGACGATGGTCGAGTGTCCGAGTGAGAACCAGAAGCCGACCGACAGCGGCTGGGGGGCACCAGGGGCGACGCCGGCCTGGTCCGCGAGGAGCTTGCGTGTCGTGTTGTCGACGGCGGCGATGTGATCGGCGTCGAAGGCGTGCCGCAGTCCGAAAGTGTAGGCGAGTACGCCGACTCCGACGGAGAAGACAGGGTGATCGCCGCCGATGTGGTAGTGCCGCGGGACGACGAGGCCGAACAGAATACCGAAGCCCAGTACATGCAGGACCACGATGAACGCGGACATGCCGGCCAGACTCCGACAGTCGGTTCGGCCGAGAGAGCGGCGGAACCGGGCGAGTCCGGCGGCGTCGGTACTGGGGTGTGGCATCGGTAGTTCTCCTTGTCTGTGGCGCTGATGAGCAGTGCTGGAGTCCCGCCCGAGCCGGCCGCCGACTGTTGTTCGAACAGCGGCCGGCCAGGGCGGAATGAAGGTCCGCGGATCGGTCTACGCGCCGAGGCCGGATGGATAGGTGTCGTCCCAGTCGCGCTGCTCGACATCGAGATCGAAGTCGCCGGCCGCCTCGAACGTCACGTGGGTCATCCCTTCGCCCGGGACGGCTCCGTGCCAGTGCCATGCCCCTGGCGGGTTGCTGATGACGTCGCCCGTGCGCACGACGTGTACGCCGTCGTCGTCGGCAACCACACCGACGCCTTCGACGATGACCAGGTGCTGACCGCCGACATGCTGGTGCGGCACCGTCCTGGCGCCGGCACCGAAATGAACTGCCAGTGAGTCCAGACCAGGCAGCGCGCAGGGCAGCCCCTGCACTCGTACGTCGTCTGGGTTGTTGAAGAGCGAGCGAAGCTGGTCCGGGACCGGATCGCCTGTCTGCCCTGTGGTGTTGCCGAACGCATCCATAATTCTTCCTCTGTCCTCGATGGGTGAGTGGGCGGCCGGATCATCGGTGTGTCCAGGCCGCGCCGAGATGAATCGAACGTAGGTCGCGAGCGAGGGCCAGGGCTTGAGTCATCCGACTGCACGTGGCCCGTTGCGACGCGCGGAGTCGAGATCGGCGACATCGAAGCAGTCGAATGACCCAAGCCGTGCGCGGCGCGAAGGCGTCACTGTGGCGGAGGCGGTTCGACCAGATCGCCGTCGCCACATTCGCTACCTGGAAGGGAACCGACATGTCCCACCACCTAGACTCGCCGCTCGCTCGCAAGGACCCGCGGCTCAACATCACCGATCACTACGTCTTCGACTCGGGTTCCAGCACGGTCCTGATCATGAACAGCCGGACGTCGCTCGCGGGTGGCCCGGATGCGGACCCGTTCCACCCCGAAGCCCGCTACGAGTTCAAGGTCCACTTGGACGGCGACGAGCGGGAAGCCCTGACCTACCGCTTTGCCTTCGGCCCGACGGAGGACTCTGGACAGCCGTTCACCGTCGAGATGCTCACGGGCCGGGCAGCTCTGGACGACGCCGGCAGCGGACCGGTGATCGCCCAAGGCGTCACCGGCGACATGCTGCACACAACCGAGGGCGGTCAGGTATGGACCGGAGAGGCGGTCGAGCCGTTCTTCCTCGACCTCCAGCAGCTCGACGTCGTCGATCAGACGGTCCTGCACGGCCACGATGGTGACTTGACCCGGTGGGTCGCAGGCGTGGCGGAAGACACCTTCGCAGGTGCGACTGTCCAATCGATCGTGCTCACGGTGCCGACGGGCTCTGGTGCGTTCACCACGGGGCGTCGCATTGCCACCTGGTGCACCAGCAAACTAGCGACCGATGCCGGTGGCTGGCGACAGGTGGGACGGACCGCCTTGCCGATGATCTGGCCGATCTTCCGGGAGGCCGACTCCGACGAGGCGAGTCACTCCAATGAGACGCATCCCGCCGACGACGTCGCGCAGTACGGTCCGGTCATCTCTGGCCTGGTGGCTTCGGTGGTTCGTCGTCGAGGAACCTCTGACCGTCCCGAGATCTACGCCGCCGACGTCGTGAAGCGGATCGTCCCCGACCTGGTCCCTTACGTGGTGGGTACGCCGGCATTGTTCGGGTTCTCCGGTTTCAACGGCCGCCGGCTCACCGACAACACAGCGGAGGTCATGTTCTCGCTCGCGACGAACTCGGCCGTAACCAGCGGCCTGACCGCCGATCCGGGTCGCAGCCAGGACGTCTTCCCCTTCGTCGTCCCGGCTGCGCGCTGATCAGCCCACCTCGTCGGGTACGGCGGTGGACAAGACGCCGGCGAGCTCTGAGCGCGAGCTGATGCCGAGTTTCGGGAAGAGCCGATAGAGGTGGGAGCCGATCGTCCGGTGCGAGAGGTAGAGGCGCCGGCCGATCTCGCGGTTGCTCAGTCCTCTCGCGGCGAGCCGCGCGATGCGCATTTCCTGAGGCGTCAGCTGATCTCTCGCATCGGGTGTTCGAGGCACGCTCGTCTCTCCCGACGCACGGAGCTCCTGACGCGCCGCCTCAGCCAGACCGCCGAACGCGAGGGCATCGAAGTTCTCCCATGCGGCTCGAAGCGGCGCGCGGGAGTCCGCGACCCGTCGCTGGTGGCGGAGCCAGCGGCCGTAGTTGAGCAGCAAGCGTCCTCGATAGCAGGGCGAGTTGGACAGGTCGGAGCTCAATGCCGCCTGGTAGAGCTCCTCGGCCTTGTCGTCGGAACAGAGAAGCGGCCTCGCGTAGCTGAGCGTGGCCCGCAGGAACGGTCCTGAGGTCGCGGCCGCCAGCGACTCGAGCTGTTCGAGGTACAGCCGTGCCTTGTCGATGTTCCCGGAGCAGGCCGCGGCTTCGACGAGGTCGGCGAGCGCCCAAGCGCCGACGAAGGGATGGTAGGCGATGTCCCTGGGGTCCAGTATCCGCCTGAGGTGATCGAAGCCGATCGAGTACCGCTGGTGGGCGATGGCGTCGCGGCCGCGCGCGAACTGGACCAACGAGAGCATCGCGTGTGGGCCGATCGGCAACAGTTCCTTCTCCGCTCGATCGGCCAGGGCGGCTGCGAACTCGGAGTCACCGCGCTCGCCGACCAGGGCGGCGATGGCAAGCTCGGCGGCAAGTGCCCAACCAGATTGGCCCGTCTCGCGGGCAAGCCGGGCGGCTTCGTTGGCAGCCGACAGGGCGAGTGTCTCCTTTGCGAGGTGGATCGCAGCCCACGACTGGAAAACGAGCGCCTCGGCAAGCAACCGAAAGCGGCCTTGCGCTCGCAGACCCTCGACAGCAGTGGTGAGGAAGCCCAGGGCGAGGTCGAACGCCCACACCGCGGACGCGGCTGCGCCGACGAGATACAGAGCTACCGGGTCGCCGGTCGCATCCGGCGTCAGCTGCGTGATCCGGTCGAGGACGAACGCGCCGTGATTCACTGGATCGGCCCAGGCGAGAACCGCAAGCCGCGCAGGGTCATCCTCCGCGACCGGAAGGCGTTCCACCGCGGCGACGACCAGATCGCGAGTCTCTTGCGTGGGATTCCCCCACCAGCAGCCCACAGCGACCGTCAGGAGACATTTCAACGCCCGCGCCGGCCCGTTGGCGGTTGTCATCTCGCTTGCCGTCTCGGCAAGGGCCGCCAGTCTGGCGGCGCTCGACCAGCTGTCCTGATCGGACGCCTCGAGCATGAACGTCAGTTGTATCCGCTCCTCCTGCCCGAGCTCCAACGCTTTCGCCTCCGCAACGTGCCTGCGGGCGACATCCGAGCGCCCCATCTCGAACTCGATCTCGGCGGCCCGGACCAGCAGGTCACCGCGACTGGATGCGAGCTCAGTGAGCTGTGCCGCCCGTTCGAGCGCCGCTGCCGCCCACGCAGGTTCCCCTTGGCGCAGCGTCCGTTCCGCGGCGGCTGTCAGGTCGGCGGCAACTTCCTCGTCGGGGCCTGTCAACTCCGCTGCCCGGTGCCAAACGCTCCGCTCCGGATCCGCCGCGCACGCCTCCGCCAGCGCCTGGTGGGCTGCCTGCCGCAAGGCGAGCGTGGCCGCAGAGGAGATCGCCGCCCGCACGAGAGGGTGCCTGAACCATGCAGCCTCGCGGTTCACCGACACCAGCCCGGCCGCTTCCGCCGGCGCGAGGTCGTCCACCGTGACAGGGCGGTTCTCGACGAGCGACGCAGCCGCGAGGATCATGCTGAGACCTGCGCAGTCGTCCAGTGCCGCGACCAGGAGGAGCGAGCGCGTCGCCGCAGGAAGCTCGGACACTCGACCGGCGAAGGCTCGCGCCAGCCGCTGTGTCAACGGCAACGGCGCGGTGGTCGACAACCCAAGCCGTTCCTTCGAGTCGAGGGCCCGCGGAAGCTCCACAAGCGCGAGCGGGTTGCCGCCGGCTTCGTTGAGCACCCTCCGGCGGAGCTCGAAATCAAGTCTGGGAGCGCCGGCGTCAAGAAGGGCCCTCGCGCTCGCGTCGTCCAGCGCTTCGAGTCGAAGCTCTCGCAAGCCTGCGTCGTCGAGAAAGGTGGCGTACCCGTCCCGGACCGCGAAGAGGAAGACGATCGGCTCGCTGTCCACTCGGCGCGCCATGAAAGCAAGGACCTCCCGGGTGGCGGCGTCGAGCCAGCGCACGTTTTCGACGACGAGAAGAAGCGGGGATTCACCCGCTCGATCCGCGACCACGTTCAGTGCCGCCAGCGCTACTAGGAAAGTGTCCGGTGCCGGCCCGCCACTCACACCGAATGCGACCGACAGGGCCTCACGCTGAGGTTCCGGGAGTCCGCTGACCTCATTCATGAGCGGCCACAGCAATCGTTGTAGGCCGGCGAAGGGCATCTGCGCCTCGAAGGGCGCTCCGGAAGTGCTGAGCACCGACATACCGAGCTGACCCGCGCGTCTCCTCGCCTCGGCGAGCAGAGCGGACTTGCCAATACCGACCTCGCCCGTGATCAGGAGCGCCCCGCCATGACCGCCGAGGTTTTCGAAGAGCTCGCTCAGCACCGCGAGCTCGCGCTCGCGACCGAACAGCTGGGTGACGATACGTTCGGCGACCACCGGACCGACACCGCCGGTGCCGATCGCAGCGGCAGGGACCGAGGCTCGATCGAGGAGCGTGAGCGTCGACTCTCTGTCTGTATGCATGCGACCTCGCAGACTCTCTGGGTGTGGCTGCGTGACGACGTCACTGTCACCCTGGAGCGGTCCGCATCGCCCCCGGGAGGCCCCGGGGTCGATACCCGGCGTATCCCGACGAAGGCATCAGCACCTCCGGCGGACCAGACAAATCCACTGCCTCAGGTGCCGCACCCCGTCCTGGTTACGCCGACGAGGTCGGAGAGCCCGGATCTGGCAGCACGCGGCGCAGTTGTCTGCGGGAGGTGATGTCGAGCTTGGCGAACACGTGGCCGAGGTGCCACTCGACGGTGCGAGGACTGATGAACAGCTGGGCGCCGATCTCGGGATTCGTGAGATCGTCGCGAGCCAGCCGGGCGATCTGCGCTTCCTGTGCGGTCAGCTCCTCGGACGTCTCGGCCGTCCGCTTGCGCACGGACTCGCCAGTGGCCAGTAGCTCGAGGCGGGCACGCTCGGCGAACCCCTCGGCCCCGGCTCGGCTGAACATGTCATTGGCCCGGTGGAGCTGCCGGCGAGCGTCCACACGCCGGTTCTCGCGACGCAACCATTCGCCATACAGAAGGTGGGCTCGGGCGAGGTGCACGGCGATACGGCTCCGGGTGAGGCGCTCGATCGCCTCCCGGTAGAGCCCTTCGGCAGCGTGGCCGTCGCTCAGCAACGCCCGTGAGCGGGCCTCCACCCCGAGCGCCCAATCCGTGCCCACGGCGCAGGTTCGTTCCTCGAGTCGTCGCAGAGCGCCATTGCCGATCTCGGGATTGCCACTTCGCGCGGCCGCCTCGATCAATTCGACCAGGCCCCAGCCGAAGAGACCCAGATCATCGTGCTCGCAGGCCCGTTGGGCGGCAGCGAGCGAATCCTGGTAGCGGCCGAGACCGTTGTACAGCACTGCGGTCACGTATTCCGCCAAGGCGATCGCCCTTCCCTCACCCCTGCCCGTCGCATCCTCGACACTGGCCCGAACCAGTGCCAATGCCTCAGCCTCCTGACCACGCCAGGCGGAGAGCACCAGGGAGGTGTACATCAGGGGGACGCCGGCGGTTGCTTTGGAGATCGCATCGGCCTCGTCGATCAGCTCCGCCGCGGCAGTGAACTCGCCGGCGTGCACGTGCACGCCAGCACGGTAGGTGAGCGCGATCGGCAGGACGGCCAGCGCGCCGGCATCGCGAGCCAGCTGCACCTGGCGGGTGGCCAGCTCGTGCCACGACTCGTCGTCCCACAGATCCGCGGCGATGCGGCAGCCGAGCCAGAGCCAGCGGAGGTGGTCCTGACTGCGGCCCTCCTCTCGGCGAAGTGCGTGCAGCCCTTCTTTGAGCGGGCGCACGCCTGCGGCGTAACCCTCGGTAAAGCGTGCCACCAGACCATCAAGGAGGAGATCGATCGCCCGTGGCTGCTGCGGTGCGGGCGGCGCGGCGCGAGCAGCGTCGGCTGCCTCGACAACTCCGCGGCCGCTGCTGAGGCGACCGGCGAAGATCACTGCTCCCAGCGCTTCGAGGTACGTCTCACGCGCCAGCTCCGGGTCCAGCGTCTTCAGGTGTTTGGCGGCGCTCAGCAGTAGCGGCGGAGCGTCGTCGCCGCGTCGCAGTGAGAACGCCAACTCCGCGCGCAACCGCTCCAGCCCAGCGCGTCGGACGTCATCGAGCGGTCCGATCTCGGCCGTCGCCAGCAACGCCTCGGCCTCATCCGGCGCGGCCGCCTCGAACTTGGCCTGGGCGGCGGCGAGTGCACGCGCTCCCCTGCGCGCAGGGTCCGGGGTGAGCTCGGTCGCTCGCTCCAGGAACGCGGCCGCCGCGGCCGCGCCACCGCGGGCCCGCGCCCGGTCGGCAGAGCGCTCCAGTTCGTCGGCCACCACCTCGTCGGGCCCCGAGGCCGCACGGGCACGATGCCACGCGCGACGATCGGGATCGACCTCCGGATCGGTCGCCTCAGCCAAGACCCGATGCACAGCTTGCCGGTCCGCCAAGGCCGCCGGCCGGTAGATCGCCGAGCGGACGAGCGGATGACGGAACCTGACCCGGGCGCCGAGTTCGACCAACCCCGCGGCCACGGCCGACGCGGCCGCGCCGGCTTCGATTCCCTGCAGTTCGGCCGCACGCCACAACAGCGTCGCATCGCCGATCGGCTCAGCTGCTGCGGTGAGCAGAAGCAGTTGTGTGTCGCGCGATAGTGATTGGAACTGCCGGTAGAAGCTCTGTTCGATCCGACTCTCCACTGGCTCCCTGGCCGGCAGACCGAAGCCGCCCGCGAGCTCCGTCGGCGTCAGTCCTCGGGGCAACTGCAGCAAAGCCAACGGATTACCGCGCGTCTCGGACACGATCCGGTCCCGCACCCGGTGGTCGAGGCGTCCACGAATCGCTGATGCCAAGACCAGGCGGGCGTCGCGTTCGCCGAGCCCGTGGACCTTCAGCTCTGGCAGGCCGGTCAACTCGGGTTCGTTGCCGGGCTCACGTACGGCGAACACCAAGGCCACGGGATCGGCCTTGACGCGTCGCCCAACGAACGCAAGAGACTGTACGGAGGCCCTGTCGAGCCACTGCACGTCGTCGATCAGGCAAGCCAGTGGCTGTTCTTCCGCCACACCGGCCAGCAGACTCAGGACGGCAAGGCCGACGAGGAAGCGATCCGGAGTGTCGCCCCGTTGCAGTCCGAATGCGACGCGCAGCGCATCCAGTTGTGGCACCGGTAACTCCTCGACACGATCGAGCATCGGCGCACAGAGCTGGTGCAAGCCGGCAAACGCGAGTTCCATCTCCGACTCGACGCCGACGACTCGTGCGACGCGGAAACCCGCCGCGCGCTCGACCATGAAGTCGAGCAGCGCCGACTTGCCGCAGCCGGCCTCACCGCGCAGAACCAGCACGGCGCTCCGACCCGAGTGCACCGCGTCCAGCAGCCCGGCCAGTGTCTCGCACTCGCTGCGCCGCCCGTATAAGACGGACAGCGAGGGATCTCTCGACACGCCCATGATCGATGGTAGGGACCGCGTCCACTCGATTGACAAGGCGGCGCAGCGTAGGCGGCTTCGCTGCGGCGATGGGAGAGGGCGCAGCGAAGTTCGCAGTACCCTCCTGGGCCATCCAAGAGCTGGAGTAGGAAGAGGGTGCCACGCTACTCCGCCGGGGGGAGGTCTTCCGCCGGATGCATGGTTCGCAGTACCGAGTCCGGCCGTAGTCGGTGTCGCCCGCGCTGGTGGTGTGACGGCGACTCTGCATGACGATGGGGCCGTATTCGCCCATTCGGGAGCTGACTATGAATCTCGACGATGTGGTCCGAACCCGCAGTTCCAGATACGTCACGCCCGCGTCGTCGGCGCCCCGCCGAGTGTGGTGTGGGATGAGCTGCCGCGAGTCACAATGTCGGCGCTCCCCTTGGGGTGGACACTCGAGGCCGCGCGGCTGATGCCTGCCCGGCTCTCCGGCAGGAAGCATCAGCCGTGGCACGACGCTCCTTTCTCGACGTCACGCCCATCCCGGTTCTGTTCTCCCGGCGACCCAATGTTGTGATCTCGGCAGGCCTCAGCCAAGCGTGGCGCCTATTGGAGAGATCGACGCCCCCGCCTCTGGACGCTGCGGCTTTGCGAGCCTGGTCTCACTGGCACCTCGACGTGCATCGCGTCGTCGAACGGCGAACGTCTGCGATACCACCGATGACCGGCGGCCACTGGTCGTAGCGATTCAGACGAAGACACCCTAGTCCGGTCCGCGTGCTCTCTCGTGGCCACCGGGCGCTCCGCCGGGGCAACGACCCGGGTCTTCACTGGGGCGACGGGCCGTACGACGGACGACAGTTGTCGTACGAGTCATCCACTGCAGGCAGAGGAGCCAATGATGACGCAGCAGATCGAGGACTACGGCTCATCGGCGATCTCCGCACCGCGATGTCAGGCGAGAACATCCACGCAGCAAAGGAAGGTCACGAAAATGTCGGTCATTCCGTTGAGACGAATCCTCTACACCGCCGAGGCGATCACCGAAGGCGGCCGGTCCGGGCACGGCCGCACCACTGACGGCCGCCTGGAAGTCGAGCTTGCGGTGCCCGAGGACATGGGAGGCAAAGGCGGCCCAGGCACCAATCCCGAACAGTTGTTCGCAATCGCCTACGGCGCCTGCTTCCAATCGACCATGCTGGCAATCGCCCAGGGGCGCAAGCTCGATGCCGGCGACGCCCGGTTCACCTCCCGGGTCGACATCGGCCCGACTGCACACGGCGGCTTCGGCCTTCGGGTCGCCCTAGATGTCCACGCACCGCACCTCGCGCCTGCCGAGGCAGCACGCCTGATGGCCGAGGCGGACCAGCGTTGCCCCTATTCCAATGCCACCCGCGGCAACATTCAGATCATGCTCACCGTCGACGGCACGCCGATCGAGAAGGTCGTCAAGAACGACCAAGGCGCTGCGTAAACGAGGTTGGCGTGACGGGCTGTCCGGTGAACGGGGCCACCAGACGAACCTGCCGAGCGGCGACGCGATCGCGTTCGCGATCGCGTTCGCGATCGCACGGGCTCCCCGGCGCACACGATCGGGCGTGGGCTCGGTCGCTCGTTCCAGGAACGCGGCCGCCGCGACCGCGCCGCCGCGAGCACGCGCCCGGTCGGCCGAGCTCCAGCTCATCGGTCACCGCCGCGTCGGGCTCTCGCGCCGCTTGGGCGACATGCCACGCGCGGCGATGGGGATCGATCGCCCGATCGGTCGCCTCGGCCGGAGCCTGGTGAACCGTTTGCCGGTCGTTCAGGGACGCGTGCTGGTAGACCGCCGAACGGACCAGTGGACGGCGGAACCGGACGTTGGCGCCGAGTTCGACCAGTCCCGCAACTTCTGCCGGAGCTGCGGCGCCGGCTCCGATCCCCTGCAGCTCAGCCGCGCGGCGCAAGATCTTCATGTCGCCGATCGGCTCAGCGGCAGCGGTCAGCAGGAGCCGTTGTGTGTCGTCCGGCAGAGATCGGAACTGCCTGTAGAAACTCTCTTCGATACGGCTCGCCACAGCGGCCGAGTCCGGCAGGCCGAACCCGCCGGCCAGCTCTGGCGGCGTCAGCACGCGCGGCAGCTCCAACAGCGCCAAAACGGATTGCCCCGCGTCTCGGCGACGATGCGGCCGGGCACCCGGTCGTCGAGCGGTCCACGAATCACTGATGCCAAGATCAGGTGGGCGTCGCGTTCACCGAACCCCTGGACCTTCAGCCCGGGGAGGCCGGCCAGCTCAGCTGCGTTGCCGGACTCGCGCACGGCGAAAATCAAAGCCACCGGATCGGCCATCACTCGGCGTGCCGCAAACGCCAGAGGCTGCACGGAGGCACTATCGCGCCACTGCGCGTCATCGACCAGGCACGCGAGTGGCTGTTCCTCCGCCGCGCCGGCCAGCAGACTTAGGACGGCAAGACCGATGAGAAAGCGACTCGGTACGTCGCCCACTTGCAACCCGAAGGCGACGCGCAGCGCATCGCGTTGTGGAACCGGCAGCCGCTCGACCCGGTCGAGCATCGGCACACAGAGCTGATGCAGTCCGGCATAAGCAAGCTCCATTTCCGACTCGACGCCCACGACTCGTCCAACACCGAAACCCGACGCTCGGACACGAGTCCAGCAGCGCCGACTTGCCGCACCCCGCCTCGCCGCGCAGCGCCGGGACCGACCGCCAACCGGTTTGGCAAGGTTCACGACGCCCTGTCCGTTCGTGCTCTGGTCAGGCGGACCCGGTATCCACCCAGGGACCTACCGGGGGCGACTACGGGCGATTGTCCGCGAGCGTGGATCCGTCAGCACGACAGCTCACGACCAGCTCACCCGTAGGAGCGATACATGATCACCGATCGGAACTCTGAGACGAACCACCGCCGGCACTTGCAGATCGCAGCGACTTCCTTCGCAGCCGCCGTCTTCGCACTCGCCGCGGCCGCCTGCGGCAGCGCTCCCGGCGACTCTGCCGGATCCGATCCGATGCCGTCGGCGACCGGCGACGCGGTCAGCGCGCAGGCCACCGCTCTGGGCACCATCCTGGTTGACGGCCAGGGCCGCACTCTGTACCAGTTCGCCAACGACATGAACAACAAGTCGACGTGCGCCGATGCCTGCGCGGCCAATTGGCTCTACGCTCCGGCCCCGGACTCGCTGCCGACGTCCCTACCCGGCGTCAGCGGCACGCTCGCCACGACCACCCGCGACGATGGCCACCACCAGTTGAGCGTTGCGGGCCACCCTCTCTATACCTTCGTCGGCGACTCCACCCCCGGCCAGACCAATGGTCAGGGCATCAATCTCAACGGCGGCGTGTGGACTGTCGTGTCCCCGGCCGGCGCCCCCCTGACGAACCCGAGCCTGGCCGGCGCACAGAGTCCCGCCCTACCCGGCTACTGAGACGGACAGACAAGGCGTTGTCATCAGTACCACAGCACACCCTCCCCAGGACGTCCTCATCCCAGCCCGGCAGGTGTCACCGTTGAGCGTGACGGACCGCACCTACGATCTCAGCGAGATTTGCGCCCGCTGCGGCCCCAGCACTCAGGCCCAGTTCAAGTGGGTGTTCCCGCAGATCAGCGAGCTCACCAAGGAGCACCACGACCTCTATCTCTGCGCACATTGCTCCCAGCGGGGTGAGCGTCGACTCCTCACCACCAGCATCCTCCACGTGGATCGCACATGAAGGGCGCGCTCACCGTGGCTGCGCCGGCTCTCGCCCTCGCAGGCGCTGCCGTCGCCTGCGGAACGTTGGCAGTGTGGGAGCAACGGCACAAACGCGTGGCGACATTGCCGTCTGCCTGTCCAACAGTGCCGAGGAAGTGGCCTGGGGCAAGCAGTTGGTGGCGGCCTGGAGCGCTGCCCACGCGGACCAGAAGGTCATCAGGAGATCCCGACCGGGAAGAGCTCCGAGGAGGTCATCGGGGCCGCGATCACCGCGGGCAGCGCGCGGTGCCTGATCTTCAACACCTCGCCGGCGGCTCGGGATAGCAACTCGCGCCGGCCAGAACACTCAGGAATGCCGTCTGAATGCAACGAATGAACTGCTGCGTACACACGAGTCGGGCGGGCGATGCAGGATGGGGTCGATTGTCCGTGTCCGTGTGCGTGGACCCGGGATGACCGATGGTGAGCTGAGTCAGATCCGGTTCCCGCAAGAAACTGCACGCCCTCTGGCAAGATGCGGTGCCCGCTCCCGCGATCTGCTCTCCGAGACGCCGGCGGACGGGGCCTGGCCCGTCCGGCACGGCGCAGCTTGCCGGACGGTCGCATGCCCAGCGTGCGGTGGATCGTGGTTCACATGATCGAGGAGTATGCCCGAAACAACGAACACACCGTCGAGTCACACCCGTGTGCGCGCCCGTACCGCGAGGCCGTTGGACCGCGGTGTGGAGAATCGATTGTCTTCTCGACACCACCCGCCTGAGTCGGCGCTGGCAGCCGCCGCGCAGGCTCTGAGTGTCGAGAAACGTGTTGCGAAGCCTAGACGGTATGAAGTGACCGCTCGGGGTTGCTGAGTGGTTGCGGGCCGGGGCCTCACTCGCACAGATTCGTGGGTTGCCGAGTAGGGGCTGCCTGCTCGGCCTATCCGACATCTGTGGGAGGCCCCGGTGTTTTCCGAGCGTACGAGTGTTGGGCTTGATGTGCACGCACGGTCGGTCGCGGCCGCGGCGATCGACGGCGTGACCGGCGAGCTCGTTCAGGCCAGGCTGAGTCAGTGGCACGATGAGATCGGGTCGTGGATCCGGGGCCTTGCGGGTCCGGTGGCGGTGACGTATGAGGCTGGTCCGACCGGGTTCGGGTTGTCGCGTGCGTTGAACGCGGCGGGGATTCGGTGTGTGGTCGCGGCGCCGAGCAGGTTGCAGCGTCCGTCAGGGGATCGGGTCAAGACCGACGCGAAGGACGCGATTCACCTGGCCCGACTGCTGCGCCTGGACGAGGTCACGCCGGTGGTGGTGCCCACGGTCGAGCAGGAGACGGCGCGAGATCTGGTCCGGGCCCGCGAAGACTGCCGGGGTGACTTGATGCGCGCCAGGCACCGGCTGTCGAAATTGCTGCTGCGCCAGGGCATCGTCTACTCGGGCGGGCATGCCTGGACCGGCGCACACGATGCCTGGCTGCGTCGCCAGTCGTTCGGCTCCGCCCCGCTGCGGTTGGCGTTCGAGTCCGACTACGAGGCCATGGTGATGGTCAAGGCACGCCGGGTCCGGCTCGACGCCGCGATCGAACAACTGGCCGCCGGCAGCGAGTTCACCCCGATCGTGCGGCGACTGGGGTGCCTGCGCGGTGTCTCCACCTTGACCGGGTTCGCGCTGGCGGTCGAGATCGGCGACTGGCACCGGTTCACCGGCAACACCATCGCAGCGTTCGTCGGTCTGGTGCCCAGCGAGTACTCATCCGGGGCATCCCGCGTGCAAGGCTCGATCACCAAGACCGGCAACACCCACGCCCGAAGGCTGCTGGTCGAAGCTGCCTGGCACCACCGCGCCCGCTACCGGCCAGGCAAGACCATGCACGACCGGTGGGAGCTGACCGGACCCGCCGCCAGAGCTCGCGGTGACGCCGGCAACCGGCGGCTGCATGCCCGCTGGATCCGGTTCACCGAACGACGCAAACGCCCCGTCGTCGCAAACGTCGCCGTGGCCCGTGAACTGGCCGGCTGGTGCTGGTCCCTGACCACCCCTGCAGGAGTAACAACCCACCCCGACCCGGCTTCGTCGACCCCACCGGCACAAGCAGCGCGTGGAGCGACCCGCGAAACAGCTATGAGCAACCCGGCCACGGCACCAGGCAACGCTCGACCCTAGACACGCGAACCGCTCCTGCCGAACACCCCGTACTGCGGTAACCAACCCGCGCATATCAGCCTGACCGCGCGTCGCCAACGACACGCTCACCACCGGCCGGCCAACGAAGCCAACGAGGCGCCCGCCCCGAACAACCAGGACGGGCGCCTCACCCTGCCACTTGACAGGACGTCACTACATATCAGCTGTGCCTGCATTGCGAGCCGGAGGTCATGCCGGTGCGGTTGCAATGGAGCATGCGGCGGTTGTGCGCTGCGGCGAGTTGGAGGAACCGGACAGGTACGGATGATCAAGGCCCTGTGTTTCGCGACGGATGGGGCCAGACTGACAAGACGAGGGTTCCCGCGAGGGACGGCATGACCTCGGAGTGCGGCTCCAGGGGGAGAGATGAACGAGGAACAATTGAGGATGGTGGCGCGCGGGGCAGCCGGGAAGCCCTGTCCTTGGTGTGGAAAGAGCGCCAAATACGTAACGAATGACGATACGGCGCAGGTGCTCCGGAATGCGGTCCGAAGCGTCCTAAGCGGAATACTGGTGTGGAAAGTGGTGAGCGTCACCGTCACCGGGGGAAATGGGCCGTCAGGGATTTGTGACCAGTGCGGTAATCAGGTTGCATTATGCCCTTCATGCTCCAATCCAGACAGACGGATTTCCCATTTCATAAAATGCTTGTCATGTGGCACAGCCTACGCTGCAGGCGATAGCATCCCATACCGCTATTGACGCCTGTGGCCCAGGCTGGGACGGCCGCGAGAACCACTGTCGTGTCGTGCTCGGCGACGATCTGGTCGTCGCCGCTCCTCTCCTTCCCCACCGGGCGATCAGGAGACAGTTCCTGCACGTCTCGCCCAGTCGGAGCGCGAGCGGCTTGCGCGCGTAGCCGCCACCTCCGGATACACCGGCTATCGTCTGTTACCTGCCTTGCTCAGCAACGATGCAGAGCTCGCCGCGCGTCTGCTCAGCGACGGAGTACTCGACGGGTACCGTGCCCTCGATGTCCTGACTGGGCGCCTCGCCAGCGGCGTCGAGATACTTGGCGCAGTGTTGCTCGCCCATGGCGTGGCACCAGATCAGATAGCCCGCCGGATCTCATCCCAACGCTTCTGGGAAGGCGAGGAATCGAATGCCATCAAGTCGGACATTGCGTAGCTGGAGCAGATGAAGGGACGCATTCCCGCCCTTAGCCAGGTTGGAGCAGTCTGCCCTCAAAGAGGAAGACGAGCGAGCACGCCGCGGACGGGTCTAGCTGTCGCCCATACCTGTTACGCGTTCTGACCCGCCACGACGCGCGAAGAGCACGGAGTGACCACCGGCCACTCCTCTCAACTCGCTCGCTGTCTCGGACACAGGTCCCGACGACGCACCTCTTTACGCACCTCAATCAGTGCGACAGCATGGTCAGCAATCAGAGTCAATGAGCAACACAAGTCCAACGAATCCCTTACCAGCAAGAGATTTCGCGCACTGTCGGCAGCCAGTGGTCAACCCCGGATGGAAATCAGCGGATTCGGGGTTCGAGTCCCTGGCGGCGCACAAAAGCCCAGGTCACGGTGGTGGCCTGGGTTTCTTCGTGCCCGCAGGTCACCTTTCAGCTAAGCGTGTCTCCTGCCGACCAAGGCACTGCGGCCTTCAGTTGAGCGTGACTGTGCGTCACATCGGCTCGGGACCTTAACGTTCCGGTGGACTGGGGCGCTCGTGCTCGGCGCCACGACTCGGAGGACGCCGACTCCCGGCGTGAGGCGGTCGCGCTCGTGGGTGAGCTCGCGGATCAGGGCCAAGTCGTGGCGAGTCGGTCGTGTTCTTCGGGGGTCAGGGGTAGTACGACGCCGTGGCAGGGGTCTCGTGGTAATCGGTGGTCGTCGGAGGGGGTCCACGAGCCGCCGGCGAGGTCGGTCGTCTCGAAGGGGACGTAGCGGCGTTCCGGGGTGAACTCGTCGATCCACAGGTACCACTTGTTCTCGGTGTTCGACTTGTACACCAGTGGGCCCTCGCCCTGGGTGATCGCGCCCAAGCCGATGCCTTCGGCCACCGGCTTCCACTCCGCGGCTGTCAGCGAGGTCGATGTCTCGGAGAACACCGTCTTGCCAAGCGGCGCCGCGGGGCCGCGGCTGCGTTCGTCTTTCAGGAAGCGGTAGTAGAGGCCGTCGTGCTCGATCACCGTGGTGTCGATCGTCTGCCAGCCTCGGTCGATCCATATCCGCGGCTCGGAGAACTCGCGGAAGTCGCGGGTGGTGGCGTACATGATCCGGTTGTAACTCTCGCCCTTGTGTTCGGCGTTGTCGTAGAGCGTCGAGGACCAGTGCACGAGGTAGGCCTGCTGCTCGGGATCCCAGACCGCCTCCGGGGCCCAGGCGTTGCCGGCCTCGCGCGGTGCGACCTCGACGAGCCGGCCGTCGCCCCAGTTCACCAGGTCCGTGGACTCCCAGACCATGATCGAGCGACTGCCCCGACGCTGGTGCCGGTCCCAGTCCAGGCTCACGTACAGGCGCAGGTCGGTCGCGATCAGGTAGTACCGATCGCCTTCCGGAGAACGGACGATGTGCGGGTCGCGGACGCCGCCTTCGCCCAGAGTGGAGTACAGGATCGGTTTGCCGCCGTTGAGATCGTCGAAGTGGAGCGGGTCGTTGCCGTCGCTCAAGGCGAAGTAGATCTGCTCCCCGTCGACCGCTTCGCGCTTGAAATGCGCATAGAGGTAACCCGCGTACATCTGTCAGCCGGCCTGGAGATCGACAGCGAGACAGTTCGCGACCTCGAGCGGAGGTTTCTCAGGTAGCTGGACGACCAGGATGCCGTGGGCGTGCTCGAAGGGTACGGCGCCGTGGCCGAGCAGACGTACGCCGGTCACCGATTCGCCTGCGAAGCTGCGAATCACAGCGCGCCCGTCAGCCGGCCAGGCAAGTTGGAAGGCGTAAACGGTGTTCTCGCGGCGGGTGAACCGGTAGTCGGAACTCGTCCAGCTCACCCGGTCTTCGGTGAAACCGTCGATGACCACACTCGAAGGTCCTTCACCGAACACCCGGAAGGGCCTTGTGCCGTAGATGCCCTCGCCGCAGACCTTGATCCAGGCGCCCAGGTCGTCGAGGAGCTGCGTGCATTCGAGGTCGAGGCTGCCGTCCGGCAGTTGAGGGACGTTGAGCAGGAGGTTGCCGTTCTTCGACACGATGTCGACGAGAATCTCGATCACATGGCCGGCGGTCTTGTAGACATCGCGAACGTTGTAGAACCAGTCACCGACCGAGGTGTCGGTCTGCCAAGGCTTTTCGTGGATACCGGGGGTCTGGCTCCGTTCGATGTCCATCACGCCGACCGCGCTGATCGCGGGCCGGCGGTCCTTCTGCTGGTAGACCGCACGGTTCGTGCCATGGAGCCGCGCACTGGTGTTGTACAGATGCGACACCGCACGGAGACCAGGCGCGTACGTCGCCTCGCCGAAGGGCAGCGGGCCGTCGGAGTACAGCAGATCAGGCTGGTACCGGTCGATCATCTCGGTCACGGCCTCGAGCCAGTGCTGGTGCCACGCGGGATCGTCGCTGTACCACGGGTCCGGCACGTCGACGTCTTGCAGATAGCGGCTGTTGTCGAGGTAGAGGTCCCGGCCGGCCGGATCAGTTCCGTCGTACGGCACGCCGTCGAACGGTCCGCGGCGGTCGCTGCCCTTGTTGACCGCCATCCAAGTGAGCGCCGCACCGAGGTGTTCGGTGAAGCCGAACGGCAGCCCACGGTCGTCCGCGGCAGCCTTCCAGAGCGCGAGAATGTCTTTGCCCGGGCCCATCTTCATCGAGTTCCAGCGGTGGATGGCCGACTCGTAGTTGAAGAAGTTGTCGTGGTGCACAGCCTGCGCCACGAAGTACCGGGCACCAGCTGCGACGAACCGATCCATCAGGTCCTGTGGGTCGAACTTCTCGGCCTTCCACAGCTGTACGACGTCCTTGTAGCCGAACTCCGACGGGTGCCCGTAGGTCCGCAGGTGGTAGCGGTACTGATCGCTGCCCTCCCGATACATGTTGCGTGCGTACCAGTCGCCGTACCGCGGCACCGACTGCGGTCCCCAGTGCGACCAGATACCGAGCTTCGCATCCCGGAACCAGTCCGGGCATTCGAACGTGGCCAGGGACTCGAAGGTTGCGTCGAACGGCACTGATCGCTCCTCGTCGGTGGTGGCGAGTGGACCGGCCGGTGTGCTCCGGCCGGTCCACGGTCGTCCTACTTGTTGGGCATCTTGTCGTAGGCGGTTTGCTGGATCTCGAGGTAGCGCTTGAGGCCGAGGCCGTCGAGGCCCTTCACGTAGGCGTCCCAGTCGGTGTCGATGTTCTTCGAACCGGTGACGAACTGGAGTGCGTTCTGCTGCACGTAGCTGTCGATGTTGGTCTGCATCGTCGCGACCTCGTTGGCCTGCGTAGGATCGATCCACACCTTCCAGTACGGGTAGATCTTGGCCTTGTCCTCGTGGCCGGCGTACAGCTTGGTCGCGTCGAACAGCCGGCGCTCGTACCCTGCCTGCGAGTAGACGTCGGTGCCGATCGCCTCGGAGTTCCGGAAGTGGGCGGTGTTGTTGTACTGCGCGAGCGCGCCCCAACCCGAGTTCGGCGGCTTGCTTCCGACCTTTTGCGGGATCTGCTTGAAGATCGGCGTCAGCGACTTGTCCAGCGCGACATCGCCGGTCGCCGGCTTGGTCCAGGTCTTGCCTTCGGTGCCGAACTGGCCGTTGATCTGACCCTGGTCGGTGAAGATGTAGTCGAGCAGCTTGATCGCCTGGATCTGCTCCTCCTGCGTCGCCTTGTTGGTCAGTACGAACGTCGCACCCGGCGCGCTCGGGAAGTTGTAGCCGGTGAAGTTCGCGCCGTCCGGCCCGGTCAGCGGCGGTACGGCGTCGTACTGCTTGTCCCGTCCGTCCGGCGAACCGGTCGTGACGAAGATGCCCGGGTGCAGCACGGTCGCGGAGCCGAGGACGACCGTTCCGGCGTGATTGCCCTGCTGCTGCAGGGCGTCCGGGTTCTGGGTGAAGGCGCCCTTGTCGATCAGGCCTTCCTTGTAGAGCGAGTTCAGGTACTTCAGGCCGGCCTTCCAGCCATCCTTGTTCGCCTGGATGTCGACCTTGCCGTCGTTCAGTACCAGCGTCGAGTTGTTGTTCCCGCTGGTGCCCTGCGGGTCGTAGATGAACGCGTTCATGAAGTACGGGATCAGCACGTCCCGCACGTCAGCACTGAGCGGGATCTCATCGGCCTTGCCGTTGCCGTTCGGGTCCTGGGTCTTGAACGCCTGCAGGACCTTGCGCATGTCCTCGGTGGTCTTCGGCTGCTCCAGGCCGAGCTTCTTCAGCCAGGCCGAATTCATCCACAGCTTGTCCTGGTACGTGCAGTGGAAGCAGTCGACCCACTGGGGTATCCCGTAGATCTTGCCGTCCGGCGCGGTCGCCATCGCCTTCCACTCCGGCGTGTCGTCCAGCGCCTTCTTGATGTTCGGCGCGTATTGATCGATCAACTGGTTCAGCGGTACGACGACACCCTGGTTCGAGAGCTTCAGCAGGTCGGTCTGGGTGAACTGGTCGACCCAAGGGATCAGTAGATACAGGTCCGGATAGTCACCGCTGGCCAGCGAGATCTGCCGCTTCTCCTTGGCCGGGCCGCCGTCGAACGTCGTGTTCTGCCACTTGATGGTGAGGTTGAACTTCTCCTTCACAGCCTTCGTGAAGTCGTTCGTGGCCAGGTTCCAGTCGGCCGACTGCGGCGCGAACACATCGAGGGTGACCGCAGGATTCCCGGTGATCGTGGGCAACGGCTTACCCTGCTGATCGTCCGATCCGCCGCCACCGGAACAGGCGGCGAGCGTGAGTGCCAGGAGACTCAGGCCGGCGATCGCGGCACGCCTCCGCTTTGTGAACTGTACAGACATTAGGTCCCTCACAGGGGTCGAGGTGATGCGGAGGATCAGCCCTTGACGGCGCCGATCATGATTCCCTTGGTGAAATAGCGCGCGACGAACGGATAGATCAGGAGCACCGGGACGCTGGCGACCACGATCAGCGAGTACTTGAGCAGATCGGCCAGTTGCTGACGTTGCAGCATGACGGATGCATCGACGGCCCCACCGCCGGTGGTGTTGAGGATCAGGATGTTGCGCAGGACCAGCTGGAGCGGGAACAGGTCCGGGTTCTTGAGATAGATCAGCGCGTCGAAGTACGAGTTCCACTGCATGATCGCGTACATCAACGCGACGACCGCGATCATCGGCTTGGCCAGCGGGATCACCACCGACCACAGGAACCGCAGGTCACCGCACCCGTCCAGCTCCGCGGCCTCGACCAGCTCTTCCGGGATCGCCGTACGGAAGTAGGTCCGGGCGATGATCACCTGCCAGACCCCGATCGCCTGCGGGATGATCAGCGCCCACCGGGTGTCCAACAGGCCGGCCGACTGCACCACGAGGTACGTCGGGATCAGGCCGCCGGTGAACAACATGGTGAACAGGATCAGCGTCATCACCACGTTCCGGCCGACCAGCGACCGCCGCGACATCGGGTAGGCGATCGCAATCGTCATCGTGACGCTGACGATCGTGCCGACGACCGTGTAGAACAACGAGTTCAGGTAGCCCTGGACGATCTGCGGGTTCTGGAACACCGCGTGGTAGCCACGTAGCGAGAACTCCACCGGCCAGAACAGCACCCGCCCCGACGAGACCGCCGCCGGACTGCTGAACGAGCTGGCCACGATGTACAGCAGCGGCAGCAGGACGACCGCGAAGAACACCGCCAGCAGCAGGTACACGCAGAACAGGAAGATCCGGTCGGTCCGCGGCTCGCGGATCCGGCGTGCCCGCGCCGCACGGCGCTCGCCTCTCTTGCTCGGCAGCGTTCTCGCTTCAGTCTGAGCGCTCATGACCACAGTCCGTTCCCGGTGATCCGCTTGGCGATTGTGTTGACCATCAGCAGCAGCACCAGGTTGATCACCGAGTTGAACAGCCCGACCGCGGTGGCGCCGCTGAAGTCCGCGTTCAGCAGACCCGTCTTGTACACATAGGTGGCGATGATCTCGGACTGGCTCAGGTTCAGCGGGTTCTGGAACAGGAACGCCTTCTCGAAGCCGATCGCCATGATGTTGCCGACGGCAAGCACCAGGATGATCACAGCCGTCGGCATGATGCCCGGAAGATCCACGTGCCGAATCCGCTGCAAGCGGCTGGCACCGTCGATCCGGGCCGACTCGTGCAGCGCCGGATCGATGCCGGACAACGCGGCCAGGTAGATCACCGCGGAGTACCCGGTGGTCTGCCACACGTCGGACCAGACATAGATGTGCCGGAAATAGTCCGGGTTCCCGAGGAAGTCGATCGCGGGAACGCCGAAGAACCCGAGCCCCTCGTTGACGATGCCCAACCGCGGCGACAACACCAGGATCGTCATCGACACGACCACGACCGTGGAGATGAAGTACGGCGCGTACGTCACCATCTGCACCGTCCGCTTGAACACGCCGGTGCGGATCTCGTTCAGTGCCAGCGCGAGGATGATCGCGATCGGAAAGCTCGCCGCGACGGTGTAGACCGACAGGATGAAGGTGTTCTTCACCAGGGTCCAGAACACCGGGTTGTGGAAGAACAGGTCGAAGTTCTGCCAGCCCACCCACGGGCTTCCCCAGATGCCCTTGATCACGTTGAAACTCTTGAACGCCAGGACGGCGTTCGACATCGGGATGTACTTGAACACCACGAACCAGATCAGCGGCACGACCATCAGCAGGTACAGCGTCCAGTGCCGGTGCAGGCTGCGGCGCAGCCCCTTGATACCGGGACGCTCCCGTCCCCGTCGTCGCCTGGGCCGGGCTGGTGTCTCACCGGCCGGTGGCCGGATGGTTGTCAGGGTTGCCATGAAGTCTCCTCGTCCGGGCCGGCGATCAGATCGAGCTCATGCGGTGACCGATTCCGGCGCTCAACCGGACCGGCACCCGGTCGTCACCGTGGCGTACGACCCGCTCCTGGTCCCGATCGGCGGTCAGGACTGATTCGACGCCCCGCGGCGTCCACGCGATGTCGACGGTGACCCCGCCACGAGCCCGCAGACCCGTCACCCGCCCGCTCGGCCATTCGGCGGGCAGAGCGGGCAGCAGTTCGATCTCGCCGCTGTGACTGTGCAGCAGCATCTCCGCGATGCCCGCCGTCGCACCGAAGTTGCCGTCGATCTGGAAGGGAGGATGTGCACAGAACAGATTCGGGTAGACCCCCGCGCCGCTGCCAGGTCGCCCCGTCGCGGAGTCGTCCGCGGGCCTCAGGAACGCCTGGACCAGGCGGTGCGCCGCTACCGCATCACGAAGACGTGCCCGCAGATTGATCTTCCACGCCAGCGACCAGCCCGTGGCCTCGTCGCCCCGCAGGTCCAACGTCCGTGCCGCGGCGGCCGCAAGGACCGGTGTGCTGTCCGGCGTGATCGCATCGCCTGGATGCAGACCGACCAGGTGCGACATGTGCCGGTGATGGGGATCTTCTTCGACCAGGTCAGCTGCCCACTCCTGCAGCTGTCCCCGCGCACCGACCGGTGGCTCGGGCAGTCGCTTGCGGGCAGTGGACAGCTCACCGACAAGGGGATCGACGACATCGAGCAGCTCGGCCGCCTGCTCGACCCGCCGGAAGAGGTCCGAGATCAACGCCAGGTCCATGGTCGCCGACCAGGTCACCGATGCCGGCTGTCCGTCGTCCGCGATGTAGTCGTTCTCCGGTGACGTCGACGGCGCCGTACCGAGGGTGCCGTCGGGCAATTCCACCAACCAGTCGAGGCAGAACTCCGCGGCCCCGAGCAGCACGCGCCACGACTCGCCGAGGAACTCCAGATCGCCGGTGAACTCGTAGTGGTCCCACAGATGGCGGGCCAGCCAGGCACCTGCCATCGGCCAGTTCGACCACCGCGGATCACCCTCGACCGGGAACGACCAGCACCATGCGTCGGCGTTGTGGTGCGCGGTCCATCCACCACAGCCGTACCGTTCGCCGGCCGTCGTCCGTCCCGCCTGGGCGAGCTGACCGATGTAGCGGAGCAGCGGCTCGTGACACTCCGACAGGTTGGTCGTCTCCGCCGGCCAGTAGTTCATCTCGGTGTTGATGTTCACCGTGTAGTTGCTGCTCCAGGGCGGCCGCAGGATGTCGTTCCAGATCCCCTGCAGGTTGGTCGGCAGGCCACCCGATCGCGAACCCGCGATCATCAGGTAGCGGCCGTAGTTGAACAGCAGCGCAGCCAGCGCAGGGTCCTCGGCGTCGGCCGCGCCCGCGACCCGCTGGTCGGTCGGCAGCTCGCCCTGCCCCGCCGGTCCGGCCAGTTCGAGCGACGAACGACGGTACAGGCGCTGGTGATCCTCGCGATGATCAGCCACGAGTTCGCCGTACGTGCGATCGCGCGCCGCGAGCACTGTCTGATCCGCGGCGGCCCAGCACTCCGCCGCCGATCGAGTCGGTGAGGTCGACGGCCCGGCGTACCCGGTGCCGGTGGAGAGGATCAGGGTGACTTCGGTGGCGTCCTCGACCGTGAGCTCGGCTTCGACGGCGCGGATCTCCCCGTCACTCGACGCGCGCAGCGCGATGGCCGCTGCCATGCCGCGATCCACGCCCTCGGAGTACCGAATCGGCTCCGGAACATCGCGATGCGGAGGAGCGACATCGGCCGGAGCCTGCAGCAACAATCCGAGCCCGTCCTCGACTGCGTGTGCTCGCGACTGCAGTTGCGATGTCAACCGGCACGTCAGCGCCAGTACCGGCTCGGACGCCGTCATTCGCACAACCAGGACACAGTCCGGCGCACTGACGAAGGCCTCCTGCCGCACCACCACTCCGCCGACCTCGAACTCCGCCGTTGCGGTCGCGGCGTCGAGATCGAGCTCCCGCCGGTACTGCGCGACTTCGCCGGCGGCAGGCGTTGTGCCATCGACACGAACCTCCAGGAGGAGGTCACCCAATGGCAGGTAGGCCTGGCAGTAGCCGGAGTGAAAACCGCCGGCCAACTCGTGCGCCCGGCGGATGTCGCCGGCCCTCAACGCGTCGCGCAGAGTCTGCACCGCCTCGGCGCCGGTCGCACCGAGCGGAGTCGACAACATCCGCGCGGTCTCCGGACCGCCCGACCACAGCGTCTCGTCGTTCAGCCCGATCCGGTCGCTGCCGACACCCCCGAAACACATCGCGCCGATCCGGCCGTTGCCGAGCGGCAGCGCCTCCAACCACGTTCCGGCGGGCCGGTCGTAGTACAAGCGCTGCACGCCGGACCGGTCCGAGCTCACCAGGTTGCCCATACTGCAGTCCTCCGTCGACGTGACGAGGTATTAATCCCACGAATTGCCGGGATCGTAGCGCTGTAGCCGCGATTGGTCCATACTGAACGCCATCGAAGAGGAAGAAAGATCCCATCTCTGTGGGACGGACATGAGGGGCCGCCATGCCACGCATCACCTCTGTGGAGGTTGTCGACGTCCGCTTCCCGACGTCGCTGACCCTCGACGGTTCGGACGCGATGAACAAGGACGGCGACTACTCAGCGGCATACGTGCTCCTGCACACCGACGCTCCGGACCTGTCCGGACACGGCTTCACCTTCACCATCGGACGGGGCAACGACCTGTGCGTCGCGGCGGCCGGGCAACGCGCCCAGCCGCTGGTCGGTCGTGACGTCGACGAACTCTGCGGCGACCTCGGCGGCATCTACCGGGAGCTGCAGTCGGACAGCCAACTGCGGTGGCTCGGCCCGGACAAGGGTGTCGTCCATCTCGCGTTGGCCGCCGTGATGAATGCGGTCTGGGACCTCGCCGCGCGACGGGCCGGCGTACCACTGTGGCGACTGCTGTCGGAGATGTCACCCGAGGAACTCGTCGAGGTCGCGGACCTGCGCTACCTGAGCGACGTCCTGACGCCCGATCAGGCCATCACCCTGCTGGCCGGGAAAGAAGCGGGCCGAAAGCAACGAACCGAGCAGCTCGAGGCATCCGGCTACCCGTGCTACACGACCTCCGCCGGATGGCTCGGATACTCCGACGCCAAGCTGCGCAGGCTCTGCGAAGAAGCCGTTGCCTCAGGCTACAAACACGTCAAGCTCAAGGTCGGCGCCGACCTGGAGGACGACATCCGGCGCTGCGGCATCGCCCGTGAGGTGCTCGGTCCGGACGGTCACCTGATGATCGATGCCAACCAGGTATGGGACGTCCCGGAGGCGATCGAATGGGTCAAGGCGCTGGCCGAGTTCGACCCGCTGTGGATCGAGGAGCCCACCAGTCCCGACGACATCCTCGGTCATGCCGCGATCCGCAAGGCCGTGGCACCCATCGGCGTCGCCACCGGCGAGCACGGTATGAACCGGGTGCTGTTCAAGCAGATGTTCCAGGCCGGCGCCATCGACTACTGCCAGCTCGACGCCGCCCGCCTCGGCAGCGTCAACGAAGTACTCGCGGTCTACCTCCTGGCCGCCTGGTTCGACGTACCGGTCTGCCCGCACGCGGGTGGTGTCGGTCTGTGCGAACTCGTCCAGCATCTCGCGGTCTTCGACTACATCGCCGTGTCGGGCAGTCTCGAGCGCCGCGTCACCGAGTACGTCGACCACCTGCACGAACACTTCGTCGACCCCTGCGTGGTCCGGGCCGGAGCGTACGTACTTCCGACCGCCCCCGGTTACAGTGCCGAGATGCACAGAGAGTCACTTCAGACCTACCGGTTTCCGGACGGCACCTACTGGTCCGCACGCGCGGAACAGGACCCGCTTCCATGACCCCCGGCAAGCTGGCCGAGAGATCTCGCACACCTGGCGTCTCGCAGACCGACGTCGTCATCGAGGGCATCCGGCAGATGATCATCGACGGCCAGCTCCGGTCGGGCGACCGGCTTCCCGTCGAGAAGGACCTCGCCGCGGTACTGGGGGTCTCCAGGAATCCGCTGCGCGAAGGGGTCCGCGCGCTGTCGATGATGGGAGTTCTCGAGACCCGGCAAGGTGACGGTACCTACGTCACCAAGCTGGATCCGTCGATGCTGCTCGCCCCGATCGGATTCGTCGTCGACCTGCAGGACGGCAGCGGAACGCATCACCTGCATGCAGTACGCCGGGTCCTCGAGATGGAGGCCGCGGCCCTGGCAGCGCAACAGATAGCGCCGGCAGAGCTCGAGGCCGCTGTCGAGCTGTTGCGTCACAACGAGGCCGAACTGAGGCTCGAGGAGCCTAATCACGAGACGGTGATCGAGAACGACATCGCCTTTCACCGCATCATCGCGGACGCGGCTGACAATCCGGTTCTGGCAGCGCTGATCAACGCGCTGGGTGGACGGACGATGCGCGACCGGCTGCGCCGATCGATCACCGAGCCCGGCGCCGACGAGACGGCCCACGCGGAACACCTCTCGATCCTCGCCGCGCTGACGGCGCACGACCCCGACCGGGCCAGGATCCGCATGGCCGCCCACTTGTTCACGGTCGAGGACTACCTCCTCGAGACCCGCCGCGGAACCGACGACGAGACGAGAGCTGTGGATGAATCTCCTGCACTGGAGCAGCCCTGAGTTGACCCTGACCTTCGCTCTCGACGACGGTCCGGTGCGACTGATCGGCGTACGCGAAGCCTCTCGGCCGGACAGCGAGGATCTGGTTCCCAGCCAGCCGTTGGTCGAGGTGTCCGCCACCGGACACGGACTCTCGCCGAGCACCAATCGGCATGTCGACACCACCCTCGGGCAACAGTTGCGCTACGTCCGCCACGAGGAGACCGGGGCGACGTTGCGCATCATCCAGGACGATCCCAGTACGGGTCTGCGCGTCACCAGCGTGTTCGAGGCGCGGGCCGGCGTACGTGCTTGGTCCGAAGCCTCGATAGCAGGCCCGGGCACGCTCGAGCTCACCTTCCTGTCGTCCCTGGTCGTCGGCCTCCCATCGGTCGATGCCGAGCTGCACTCCGCCGCCAACAGCTGGATGGCGGAGAACCGCTGGTCAGTCCGATCACTGCGCTCCGAGACGCTGGCCGACATTGTCAGCGACGCCCATCACCATGTCGCCAGAAGCCGGCATCCGGTGACGAACGCCGGGTCATGGTCGACCGGCGAGCACTTGCCCGTCGGCGTTCTCATCGATCGGAGCACGCCGTACGCCCTCGGGTGGCAGATCGAGCACAACGGACCGTGGCACTACGAGATCGGCGAAAGCCGGGACGGCGGCTACCTGCTGCTGAGCGGTCCGACCGACCAGGAGCACCAATGGAGTGTCGAGCTCACCGCCGACACGCCATTCAGCACAGTGCCCGTCTCGCTCGTCGCCGGAACGGACCGGGATAGTGTGTTCGCTGCCCTGACCCGGCAACGTCGCGCGATACGTCACCGGCGCCCTGTCGACGACCGGGCGCCGGTCGTCTTCAACGACTACATGAACACCCTGCTGGGCGACCCGACGACGGAGAAGCTGCTCCCCCTCATCGATGCCGCGGCCGAGGTCGGGGCGGACTACTTCTGCATCGACGCCGGTTGGTACGCCGATGGCGACTGGTGGAACACCGTTGGAGCCTGGCAGCCGTCGGCCACCCGCTTCCCGAACGGGCTGGCCGAGGTGATCGACCGTATCCACTCCCACGGCATGGTTCCCGGCCTCTGGCTCGAACCCGAGGTGATCGGCGTTCGCTCACCGATTGCCCACGAACTACCCGACGACGCGTTCCTCACCCGGCGCGGCGTCCGGGTCGCCGAATCCGGCCGCTATCTGCTCGACCTGCGCAGCACCGCCGCCCGGGCGCACCTCGATCAGACCGTCGACCGGCTGGTCCGCGAGTTCGGCATCGGCTTCTTCAAGTTCGACAACAACACGATGACGGGTCCCGGCACCGACAAGGGCGGTACGTCGCTCGGCCACGGACTGCTCGAACACCAACGAGCACTTCTCCGCTGGCTGGACGATCTCCAGACGCGCCACCCCGACCTGCTGATCGAGAACTGTGCCTCGGGCGCGATGCGGATGGACTACGCGATGTTGGCCCGGCTGCACCTGCAATCGACCTCGGACCAGGAAGATCCGTTGCTCTACGCACCGATCACCGCAGCCGCGCCGGCCGCCGTACTCCCCGAACAAGCCGGCCACTGGGCTTACCCGATCAGCGGCAGCACCCGCGAGGAGTTCACCTTCGCGCTCGTCAACGGCATCCCCGGCCGCCTCTACCTGTCCGGCCACCTGAACCGCATGACGCCGACCGAGCTCGACCTGATCCGATCCGCCCTGGCCGCGCATCGCGCCATCCTCGACGATCTCGACACGCTCGTCCCCGCCTGGCCGCTCGGACTCCCGACCTGGACCGATGACTGGATCGCCCTGTCCCTCAACGGCCCAGACATCTCCTACCTGACCGTCTGGCACCGCACCCCAGGCCCATCCACCGTGACCCTTTCCCTCCCCCGGTCGAGGATCGATCCCCACTTCCCCACCGAGGACACCGCCTGGACCTACACCTGGACCGACGACACCCTCACCATCACTGCCAACACCCCCGAACCCTCCGCCCGAGTACTGCGCCTCACACGGTCATAAAGCGCATGCCGAGCGCGGCGACTACGAAGCAGTTCGATCACGCTCGTCTGGAGATCCTCGGTCCAGCCGACTGCCCGCGCTTGCTCAAACCCGATCCGCTCTGACGGGTTGGTGTACATGTACGCCGGCTTACCTGCGATCCGGTGGCCGCGCAGGCCGGGCTCCAGCGTGCTCAGCTGGGGCGCTGGTCGATGGGGTGCGTTGCTTCGTGCGTCGTCGCGGCCCGACTGGCGAGCAGTTGAAAAGCTTGGTCGGAGGGCGTGTCCGGTTCGGGGATGTAGATGGCGAGAGTGAGGCCTGAGGCGGCGGACAGTTCCATGGCTTAGAAGCCGAGGGGCTGCCGACCTGAATCAGCGCGAGAAGATCGTCAATGATGGGAACCTACATGCACGCCGCAGTTGGCGAATCTCTTGCCAGTAAGGCCTTTCACTCAACGACGGGGCCCATGATCACCTTCGGCGTCCGCCGCGATGGGTGCTACTTCCACAGCGTCGACACAGCCGAAGCTTGTTCAGGACGGGCCGCGATCGCTCGACCGTGTCGGCGTCCTAGTCCAGAATCGACTTCTCGCCGAGTTGAACGACTGACGAAAGGACCTTGATGCCGGTCAGCCCACGGATCAACCGCCTGTACGACGCCTTCCGGGCCGCTGGACCCGCTGCAGTCGAAGCCTTCTGGAACGACGTCACCGCCTCGGGTACGCCGATCGTCGAGCCGCTGGATGAGGACCGCGTCCTGGTCACGTTCGTCTGGCGCGGAGATGCCGAGTCGACGACGATCGGTTGGGAGCTCAACCTCCCTCTGGAGCGCTTCGAGCAGACAGACCTGTGGTACGGAACGCAGGAGCTGCCCGCCGATCTGCGCACCATCTACTACATCCGGCACGGCGATGCCGACTCCACCCCGCACGACGCCGACGGCGCGGGACCGTCCCACATCGACGCCGCCAACCCGCGGCCGTTCCAGTCCCGCGCGATCCTGCCGATGAGACGGACTGGGACAGTTGGCTGTCCACCTTGGAGCTGCCGGCGGCACAGCCGGAGACCTGGTCGACGCCTCGCCCTGACGTTCCCTGCGGTTCGATCACCGAGGAGTCACTCGAGAGTGAGGCGATGGGGACGACCCGGCATCTCTCGGTGTACTGCCCGCCGGGAACCTCGACCGAGGGCCTGGCGACGCTGGTGGTGTTCGACGGCTATCTCGGCCGCACAACCCTGCGCATGCACACCACACTCGACAACTTGATCGCCGCGGGCAGGATCCCACCGGTGGTCGCTCTGTTCGTCGGTCAGGTCGCCACCCGGCGGCTCGAGGAGCTCAGCCCGAACCAGGCCATGGCCGACTTCGTCACCCGTGAGTTGATGCCATGGGCGCGACGTCGCTGGCGCCTCAGTGACAACCCTGACGACTGCGTCATCGCCGGTTCGTCGCTGGGCGGGCTCACCGCGGCGTACCTCGCGCTGCGCGCTCCGGAGGTCTTCGGTGCGGTCATCTCCCAGTCCGGAAGCTTCTGGTGGCCGAAACCCCAGGAGGGTGAACCAGGATGGCTGATTCGCGAGTACGCGAAGGAACCACGCAAGCCGCTGCGGTTCTATCTCGACGTCGGCAACCGCGAGACCCAGGTGTACGACGACGGCGTTCCGGATCAGCTGTCGATCAATCGCCGGATGCGTGACACCTTGCAGGAGCGCGGATATCCGGTGACATACGCCGAATTCACCGGCGGGCACGACTACATCAACTGGCGGCGAACCTTCGCAGACGGCCTCCTGACGGTACTGCCCGCCGCCGGCTCAGTCGAAACGCGCCTGACCACCTGAAGGCCTGGTGACTTCACCGTCGCGATCGCCTCCTCCGGCGCCCACCACCCAGACAAGAGATATCCAACATCTGATCAGCCTCGGCCGGGCCGCTTGTACGTCGGCGCGCAAAGGTGACTGCGACGTACCGATGCGTTTGATTGCCTTGTCCTCCGGTAGCTCTCACAGGTCTACAGTCGCGGGATAGACAATCCGTCAGCATTGGAGCTCTGGTGAGAATGGCTGCTGAGACCCCGACGATCGTCCTGGTCCACGGTGCGTGGGCCGACGCGACCGGCTTTGACGCCGAAATCCGTGCGCTGCAAGACCGCGGGTATTCGGCCATCGGGTTCGGCAACCTGCTTCGCGATCTCGCCAGCGACGCCGCCTACTGGCCGACTTCCTGCGGACCCTGAGCGGTCCGATCGTGCTCGTCGGCCACTCCTACGGCGGCAATGTGATCTCCACCGCCGCCATCGGCAACGAGCAGGTCAAGGCGCTCGTCTACCTCAACGGCTGGATGTGCGACGTCGGCGAGAGCCAGCAGCAGCTCCTCGAAAGGTTCGAAGGCAGCCTGGTGGGGCCCTCGATCCGGCCCGTTCCGTTCACCAACCCTGATGGGAGCGAGGGCGCCGACCTCTACCTGGCCCCCGAGGCCTTCCGAGAAGCCTTCGCCGCCGACGTCGATCCCGCGACGGCCGCCGTGATGGCCGCGGCACAACGGCCCTACGCGGCCGCGGCGTTCGCAGCCACGCCGTCGGCCCCGCCGGCCTGGAACACCCTGCCGTGCTGGTATCTGCTCGGCACCGACGACAAGGCCATCCCGCCGGAACTGCAGCGGTTCATGGCCGAACGCGCCAACGCCACGATCGTGGAGGTCGCGGCCTCGCACGTCTCGTTCGTGTCCCAGCCCCAGGCCGCCACCCAACTCATCCTGCAGGCCGCCGAAGCGACAGCCGTCGCCGGCTGACCAACGCAGTCTGACGATCGCTCGTCTCGCGTCCGTGTGCTGATCATCATCGTTCACGCGTGCTGTGTTTGGCGTACGCCGTCCAGGGCTTCGAGGTTGGCAGGACTCGGCGCGGGAGGCCGAAGCTGATCCCGCAAGGACTTTCGGCCGCGGTGTAGCCGCGACATCACGGTTCCGAGGGGAACGTCGACGATTCCGGCGATCTCCTTGTAGCTGAACCCCTCCACGTCGAACAGGAGGACCACCCGCCGATAACGCTCGGGCAGGGCGGTCAGCGCCTCCTGGAGCCGCTGGGTGGGGATCGCGTCGATGACGATGCTCTCGGCGGAAGCCTCGACGGTGGGCCGGAAGCCCTTGCCGCTCTGGTACCAGGAATCCTCGGGCACTGTCCGAGGTTCGAGCAGCCGCTTGCGGTAGGTGTTGAAGAAGGTGTTGCGAAGGATCCGGAACAGCCATCCGATCAGGTTCGTCCCGGGCTGGAACCCGGAGAAGCCTCGGTACGCGCGAAGGTACGTCTCCTGCAGCAAGTCCTCCGCGTCAGTGGGATTCCCCGTCAGCCGCACGGCAGCGCCGTACAGACGAGGACGAAGCGGAAGGACCTCGGCTTCGAAGCGGTCCTTCAGCTCCTGGCGGTAGCGGAGTGATGTCACCATCAGAGCATCGCGCGGAAGCACGGTGTTGCCGTCGACGTCAGCCCCCAACCCACGGTCCTGCTGGCGAGAAACTGGACCTACCTGCTGGCAGGAACGGCTTCAGCACCAGTAACCAGTGGTCGTGCTGACTCATCCGCCCAGCTCTGGTCCGAACAGCGCTTCTCGTCCGCCGATTGCGGCGCGGACCGCGCGCAAGGCGTAGTACGACCTGGACTTCACCGTGCCAGGCGGTACGCCGAGCTCCCGGGCGGTCTCCGCGACAGTTCGTCCTTGGTAGTACAGCTCCTCGAGGACCTCGCGGTGTTCGGCCGACACCTGGTCCAGCGCCTCGAGGATCAGCAGGGTGTTCACCACCGAGTCGGAATGATCTCTGCCGACCGAGCTGCGCTCATCCACCTCCGCGACCTCTACTGGACGGACGGCTCGGGCCCGGGCCCGATCGGTGACGATGTTCCGCGCCACCTTCAGGAGCCAGGCTCGGATCGAGCCCGTGCCCTCGACGAGGCCGGCCGCATGTTTCCAGGCGCGGAGCAGGGTTTCCTGGACGATGTCCTCGGCCGCGGCATGATCGCCCGTCAGCCGGGTGGCGTACCTGAGCACGCTGGGACCGTGCTCCGCATAGAGCACGCGGATCAGCGCGTCGGCCGGCTCCCCGCGGCGGTGTGGTTCCGCCGCCGTTCTCCCGGACCCGGTTGTCGCGGGCGATCGTGCCATCTGCGATTCCTCCAAGGCGCCTGCGAAGCCGCACGGGTCGAATCAATAGCCGGAGGCGCCTCATGCGAGGTTTCTCCTTGATCTGTTGAGCTTTCGATACCCTTTGTACGGCCGATTCGGCAGCCGGGTTCGCCAGTCGGAGCAGGATTGCGGCTGACACCCAGCGCGGAGTTGCTGCTATCAGGTACAGGTCCTGCCAGCGGGTACGGGCGATTGCCGTCCGCCGGGACGACATGACGCCTGGATGCGCGCACGGTTGGCCATATGACGGCTCTCGCTGAACTTCCGAACCGAGACGCAGGTATCAGCCCGGCCCGTCGCCTTGCGAGCCTGACGGAGAACACGGTGCCGGTCGGACCGGCCATTGGAACTTCCGGCCAGCTCCGTCGGTCGGCAAAGTCCTCGTCCGGACGACTTGTCGCAGGTCGCTACCGGCTCCAGTCGCTGCTGGGGCGGGGCGGCATGGGACGGGTCTGGCTGGCCGAGGACGAGCTACTGCGCCGACCGGTTGCCCTCAAGCAATACCTCACCGTCGGCGCCCAGTCGGAGGACGAGAATCGGGCGGCCCGGACGCGCGCGCTCAACGAGGCCCGCACGGCCGCGCGGGTCAACCATGGCGGAGTGGTCCGCGTGCATGACGTCGTACGAGACAACGGCCTCCCCTGGATCGTGATGGAACCGCTGTCAGGCCGAACGCTGGCACAGACGCTCGCGCGCGAGGGGCCGCTGTCGATCGACCGGGTGACCGACCTCGCGTTGCGACTGCTCGACACGCTGAAGGCCGTACACCGGGCGGGCGTCGTCCATCGCGATGTCAAACCCGCCAACGTGCAACTGTGTGACGACGACCGAGTGGTGCTGACCGACTTCGGCATCGCCTGCATGGCGGACGAGGAACTCGACGCTCCCCGTGGGGCTCTCGAAGGTAGCCCCGCGTTCATCTCCGCCGAGCAACTCCGTGGCGACAAGCCGGCACCGGAGTCTGACCTCTTCTCGCTCGGCGCGACACTGTACGCCGTTGTCGAGGGCCGACCACCTTTCGCCAAGACCGACGTCATGGCGACGCTGACCGCCGTTGTCGAAGCCGCTCCGAGGCCATCGTCACGCGCCGGCCGACTGGGCCCGGTGATCGCGGGGCTGCTCACCAAGGAGGCTGCGCGACGGCTGACCGCGGACGCCGCACATGCCGCCATCCTCGAGCTCCGAGGGTTGTGAGCGGTCGGTCAGCCGGGTTCCGGCGGTCGGTCTTGTGGTGCCGTGTCGCCCGGTCGCTCGAGCGGAAGCGAGACGTCGATCACCGTGCCGTGTCCTACCGGGCTGACGACGTCGATCGACCCGCCGAGAGCCTCCACCCTGTCGCGCAAGCCGACCAGCCCCGATCCGCCGCGCGGCTCGGCGCCGCCGGCGCCGTCGTCCCGGACACGCAGCCGCAGCGCGCCGGCCTGCTCCTCGAGGGAGACTTCCGCGCGCGACGCGTCAGCGTGCTTGGCCATGTTGGTGAGTGCCTCGGACACGACGTAGTACGTCGCCACCTCGATCGGTGGCGGATACCGGGACCGGGTCCCGACGTTCACGTCGACCGGGGCGGCCGCGCGGCGGGCCAGAGTCCGCAACGCCGGACCGAGGCCACCCTCGGCCAGGATGGCAGGATGAATGCCACGGGCTATCTCGCGCAACTCGTCGACCACCTCGGTGAGGTCGGCGGCGGCCTGGCCGATCCCGGCCCGGAGCTGCGGCAGATAGCCAGGGACCGCGGCCTGCGCGAGGCGTAGTTCGAGCGCGAGCGACACCAGCCGTTGCTGCGCTCCATCGTGCAGGTCCCGCTCCAGCCGGCGCCGCATGTCGTCTCCGGCAGCGATCACCCGCGCGCGGGACGCCCTGAGCTGCGCCTGGCTCTCCGCGTTCGCGATGGCGGTGGCGACGATCTCGGTGAACTCGACCATCCGCTGCTCGGTGGCCAGGGGAAAGGGGCCACGTCGCGACGCGATGCTGATGCCACCCCAGCAGCGGCGCTCGACGAGGATCGGACTGGCGACCGCCGACTTGATACCCCAGTCGCGGAGGAACGGCGGTAGGCGCTGCCGCTGTGTGTCGTCCACGTCGTACCGAGCGGACTGACCGGTCGCCTGCACTGACGCGATCGCCGAAGGTGATTCCGGCCTCCAGCGGTCACCTATCCGCAGCTCGCCCTCGCCCATCCCACGGCTTCCCATCAGTGTGGCCGTTCCGTCCGGCTCGAACCGGAAGATCCCGGTGATGTCCGCGTCCGTCAGCTGGCCGAGCTCCTGCGCCACCGCGGCGAACACCAGGTCGGGTGCACCCCCGCGGGCGGCCAGTGTCGCCACCCGCCGCAGCGCGGCCTGTTCGTCAGCCATGCGGTGCAACTCGGCACGTGCTTCGGTGTTCTCGATGGCGGTGGCCACCAGCTCGGTGAAGCGGGCGATCTGTGACTCCGTGTTCGCCGGGAACGGTTCATCGCTCTTCTTCGAGGCGGCGATCACCCCCCACACCTGCCCGGCGACCACGATCGGACAGCCGACCGACGAGCGGATGCCGAGCGCACGCGCCTCCCCCGCGATCTCTCCCGTGGCACCCTCGAAGCTGTCGAGCCGGACCGGCTCGCCGGTCCTCCCGACATCGCGGGCCACACTCAGCCCGTCCAGGTTGAACCGCGTACCGACGGTGAGTTGGACCGGCACCCTGCTCCAGGCGGCGACGCCGATCACGGTCCCGTCCGCCTCGTAGCGCTCCATCCGGGCCAGGTCGGCTCCGAACAAGAGCCCCACCTCCCGGGTGACCGCCTCGAAGACCACCTTCGGCGCATCCGACTCCGCGACCAGCGTCGCGATCCGCCGCAACGCGGACTGAGCGGTGATCAGGCGCTCCGACCTCATTGCCGCCCGCCGTGACCGCGCGGCCAGCTCGGCCACCACTACCGCCGTCACCAGGAACACGCCGAGCGCCACCACGTTCCGGGAGTCGGCGATCAAGACCGAACCTTCAGGTGGCAGCAGAAACGCGAAGGCCGCGACGCTGACAACCGAGGTGATCGCCGCCCAGCGCGCTCCCCACACCACGGCAATCGGCAGCACGGCGAGCAGGTACAGGACCAGCAGACTCAGCACGGGCACGTACTGCTTCAGCAGCGCGACGACGCCCGTGACCGCCGCTACCAGAGCCACGCCGAGCAGCAACCCACGCAACCAGCGCGGGCCGGGCAGATTCAGTCGGGTCGGTGCCATCACATCGGTTCCCTCACCACCTGCCGACGGACACATCCGCAGCGGACCGCCGACCCGTTCGATTGTGTCACCAGTCCAGGTGGGCCGCTGGGCGATCTACTCGTCGGGCCGGCTCGCGGCGGGAACGGGAAGGTCGCAGGTCACCGACGTGCCCTGATCAGGTGGGCTGTGTACGTCGAAGGTCCCGCCGAGCGCCTCGATCCGGTCCTTCAGCCCAACCAGGCCCGAGCCCCGACGGGAGTCGGCCCCGCCGATGCCGTCGTCGCGCACGTGCACCCGGAGTCTGCCCCCGGACGCCTCGACGTCCACCTCGACAACCGAGGCGCGCGCATGTTTCGCAGCGTTGGTGAGCATCTCCGAGACCACGTAGTACACGCCGACCTCGACCGGCTCGGGGAGCCGGCCGTCGACCCGTACGTCGACCGTCGCCGGGACGGCCGAACGCCGCGCGAGCGCACGCAGTGCGGGGCGCAGTCCCGACTCGGTCAGGATCGCCGGGTGGATGCCGCGGGAGATCTCCCGCAGGTCGTCGATCACGTCCATGATCTCCTCGGCTACCTCCGCGATCTCGGGACCGACGCCCCGGGTTTCGCTGGACGCCACTGCCGAACGCAGCCTGAGGGCCAGCGCGACCAGCCGTTGCTGCGCGCCGTCGTGGAGGTCGCGCTCGATCCGCCGGCGGGCCTCGTCCGACGCGGCGACGATCCGCGCGCGGGACGACATCAGCTCGGCCCGGCTCTGGGCATTCGCGACGGCTGTCGCGACCAGGTCGGTGAACTCCGTCATGCGCTGCTCGGTGTGGGGCGGCAGTGGCCCGCTCGCCGACCCGACGGCGATCATCCCCCACACCCGGCCGTGGACGTGGACCGGCATCGCGACCGCGGCGAGCAGTCCCTCGCGGACGTAGGGCTCGCCACCCTCGATGGCGCGGTAGTCATCGATCCTGGCCGGCAGGCCGGTGCGTAGCAGGGTCGCGGTCAGTCCGTTCGGCGGATAACCTTCCCAGCGCTCACCGACCCGCACATGAGGACCCGCTGTGCCCTCGTTGGCGACGACCGTCGCGGTTCCGTCGAGCTCGAACCTGATCATTCTGGCCGTGTCATGACCGAAATGCCGCAGGACCTCCCTGGTCACGGCCGCGAACAGGACTTCGGGCGGTTCCCCCCGCGCGACCAGCATGGCCAGGCGGCGCAATGCCGCCTGCGTCTCGACCAGGTCGCGCAGCCGCTGCTCGGCCTGAGCGTTGGCGATCGCCGTCGCAGCAAGCTCCATGAAATGGCCGACACGTATCTCGGTACCGGTCGGGAGATCCCGCTGCGTGGTCGCCGCGACGATCACGCCCCACTGGCGCCCTGCGACCGTGATGGGCGACGCCACCGCGGCTTGCAGGCGAAGCCTGCGGACGATCTCAGCGAACGGACCGCTGGCAAGCCGCTCGCCGCTGATCCGCGCCGGCCGCCCGGTGCGGAGAGCCTCCGCGCTGACCGTCCTGGAGTCCAGGCCGGCCTGAAACCCGACGGGTACGGCGTCGCTGACCCGGCCGAACGATCCCACGATGGTCACGTACGCCTCAGGCTCGCTGCCCACCACACGCCGATGATCGACCCGGGAGACGAACGTCGCTTCGGCACCGACCAAGTGGGCCAATTCGTCCGCGACCGCGGTGAACACCTCGTCCGGCCGCGCGCCTCCGGCGACAAGCGTGGCGACCCGGCGCAGCGCGGCCTGCTCCTCGGCAAGCTGACGCAACCGCGCCGGACTTTGCGGATCAGGACCTGTCCGCGGGTCTGGGGCACGATCCGCGTCGGCTCCAGAGTCCGGCGCGTTCACAAGGCGACGGTAGCCCTTTGCCGGGAAGGAAGGTAGCCAGGCCACCAGCTAGCAGGGATGCGGACCCCCTCTTGGCCAGCACTCCGAATTGCCGCTGGCGGCGATGCCCGCGAGCCATCCGAAGGCCAATCCTGGTCTCCGTGGACAAACGGACCGAAACCTCGCGCCGGGTTGGCGTTCAGCTCGGCACTTCATCAGATTGCCGTCGCCCGAGGGGCGGTCAGGGATGACGTCTGAGGCAACGACACGGCCGGTCTGGCTGAAGATCTGGCAGTCCCAGCGCCAGGGGTCCGTGATGCCGTCCGCCCTGGCGATCCACCGGTCGGTCGAGCTGCACGTGGCGTCCACGTCGGGCGTCGCGCTGACCATCCAGCAACTCCGCCAGGCCGAGGTCTACACAGTGCGGTACGACGAGGAGAGCGACCGCCTGCTGCACGAGGTGTTCGCGCCGTACGGCATCCCCTATCGGCAGCCGACCGAATGAGCGCCGTGGACGCGATGGCCGCGACCGGCCATCCGCTGCGCTGGCGGACGTTGGCGGTCACTCAGCTCGCCGCCTTCATGGCACTGCTCGACGTCAGCATCGTCAACGTGGCGCTGCCGTCCATCGAACGAGGGCTCGGTGTCTCGTCCGGAACCGCGCAGTGGGTGGTGTCCGGGTACGCGCTCAGCTTCGGGCTGGCGCTCGTACCGGCCGGTCGGCTCGGCGACGCGCTGGGCCGGCGCCGGATGTTCATGATCGCCCTGGCAGCGTTCGTGGTGACCAGCGCTCTCACCGGGGCGGCACCGACCATTGGTCTGCTGATCGCCGCACGGCTGCTGCAAGGGGTCACCGGCGGCATGCTGGTGCCGCAGAACTCCGGCTTGATCCAGGAACTCTTCCAGGGAGCCGAGCGGGGCAAGGCGTTCGGCCTCCTCGGTGCCACGGTCGGACTGGCCACGGCGACCGGCCCGGTGGTCGGCGGGCTGATCATCACGCTGATCGGCGGGCCGGATGCTTGGCGCTGGGTGTTCTACGTCAACGTACCGATCGGCCTGATCACCCTGCTGCTCGCCGCACGGTGGGTCCCGGCTCGTTCGGGAGGCGAACGCCGCAAGCCCGATCTGGACCTGATCGGTTCACTGCTGGTCGGCGCGGGCATACTCTGCCTGCTGCTTCCGGCGGTGGAAGCCGAGGGCAACGGTCTGCGTCACGATTGGTGGCTGTTCGTGGTCGCCGTACTGCTGCTCACCGTCTTCGCCTGGTGGGAGTTACGCACCGTACGCCGGGGCCGCGAGCCAGTGCTCGACCCACGGCTGGCGCATACCCCGGGCTTCGCCGCCGGCTCGATCATCGGCCTGGTCTACTTCATCGGCTTCACCGGCATCTGGCTCGTGCTCGCACTGTTCTACCAGGACGGGTTCGGATACTCGCCGCTGCGCTCCGGCTTGGCAGTGACTCCGTTCGCGATCGGGGTCGCGGTGTCCGCGGCGATCGCCGGACGCCTGGTCTCGAGATTCGGTCGGGTGCTGACCGTGGCGGGTCTGACCGCGACGATTGCCGGGCTGGTGACGACCGCGCTCCTGCTGCGGCACGTCGGTGGCGACACCGCGCAATGGGCGACCGCCGGACCGTTACTGATCGCGGGACTCGGCGGCGGCATGGTCACCTCCCCCAACATCACGCTGTCCCTGCAGAACGTCCCCGTACGGATGGCCGGCGCGGCAGGTGGTGCCCTGCAGACCGCTCAACGGATCGGCTCGGCGATCGGCACCGCCGTACTGGCGACGATCTTCTACCGCGTCCTGATGAGCTCCGGCCACGACTATCCGGCGGCGGTGTCCGCGGCGCTGTTGAGCGCCACCGGGCTCATGGTCGTGGCCTTGCTGATAGCCATCGTCGACCTCGTCCTGCACCATCGAACAAAGGAGTGATGATCCATGTCAGATTCGACTCCCGGGAACGCCGGAGTTGCCGGAACGATCGATGTCGGGGGCGACCTCACCGTCAACCGCCTCGGCTTCGGTGCCATGCGGATCACCGGAGCCGGCATCTGGGGTCCGCCCGCCGACCGCGACGAGGCGAAGTCGGTACTGCGCCGGGCGGTCGAGCTCGGTGTGAACTTCATCGACACCGCCGACTCCTACGGGCCGCACGTCAGCGAGGAACTCATCGGCGAGACCCTTTACCCGTACCCGGACGACCTGGTGATCGCGACCAAGGGCGGCCTCGTGCGCCCTGGTCCGGGACAGTGGCCTGCCGACGGCCGGCCGGAGCACCTGATCGAGGTCTGCGAGGGCAGCCTGCGCCGGCTCAAGCTCGAACAGATTCCGCTGTACCAGTTCCACCGGCCTGACCCGGACGTGCCGCTGGAGGACTCGATCGGCGCCCTCGTCACCCTCAAGGAACAGGGCAAGATCCGGCACATCGGGCTGTCGAACGTCACCGAGGACGAACTGCGGCGCGCACAGCGGCTGACCCCGATCGCGTCGATCCAGAACCGCTACAACGTCGACGACCGCCGGTCGGAGTCGCTGGCCGACCTCTGCGAGCAGGAGCAACTGGTGTTCCTGCCGTGGGCGCCGATCCAGGACCTCGACGACAACCGGCCCGTGCAGGAACTGGCCCAGCGCTACGAGGTTCAGCCCCGGCAGATCGTGCTCGCCTGGCTGCTGGCCCGGTCGCCGGCCATGCTGCCGATCCCGGGCACCGGATCGGTGTCACACCTGGAGGACAACATCGCGGCCGCGTCGATCAAGCTGACCCCGGCCGAGGTCGCCGCCGTGACCGGCAACGGCTGAGCGTCCGCATCGATGCTGCTCTTCGCGGCTGTGATCACCTCGGACGTCGTCCCCCGTCCGAGGTGATCGTGGGGATCACCGCCGAATAGTCGAGGTCGCCCGCGCCGGCCACGGCGGCCTCCTCGAGCCAGTCACGGGACGCCGCCGCCACCTCGAGCCGCCGGCCGTTCTGCTCGGCGATCTCGATGACCAGGTTGAGATCCTTGAGAGCCAGGCTGAGCTTGAAGTTGGCAGGGTAGGTGCCGGATTCGACGTTGGCGCGTTTGGCCTCGACGGTGCCCGCGATCGGGGTGTCACTCAGTACGTCGAGTACGACGGAACGCTCCAGCCCGAAGTCGTCACCGAGGGCAAGGGCTTCGCCGAAGGCGGCGATGGCCGCGCCGAGCGTGGAGTTCACGACGACCTTGGTGGCCGCGCCCGCTCCCAGCCCGCCGACGTGGTGCAGCGTGCCGAGTGGCGTGAGGATCGGCTCCACGCGCTGGAAGTCGGAAGGATCCGCGCCGACGTAGATGGCCAGCCGGCCCGTAGTGGCCTGGGGAACGCTGCCCCGCACGGGTGCGTCGACCATGGCGACGCCGTCCGGAAGGCGGGATGCGACCGAGCGCACCGCGTCCGGACCCACCGTCGACATGTCGATGAGCAACTGCCCTGGTGCCAGCGCCGCGGCCACGCCGTTCTCGCCGAACACGACCTGCTCGAGCGCGTCCGCGTTGGTCACCATGGTGATCGCGGCATCGACACCCGCGATCGCCTCCATCGGCGTCGATGCGGCAGTAGCGCCGTGGTCGGTCAGCGGTTTGGTCTTCGCAGCGGTCCTGTTCCACACGGTCACGTCATGACCGGCCTCGAGCAGCCGAGTGGCCATGGGTGTGCCCATCAGACCGAGACCGATGAATGCCAGCTTCGCCATTGTGTACTCCTCTCACATACCTTCTGTGTGCGGTGTGACCACCGAGTAGATGTGGTGGAATCCGATCAGATCGAGCTTGCCGTCGAGGAAGCTCTGCGCGCTGATCCGGTCCACCGTCGCGTAACCGGGTTCGTAGACGAGAAGGTCGGGACCGTCCAGGCCGATCAGCAGGATGTAGTGCCGTGGAATCCGGTTGCCGATCAGTACAGGTACCGGCTGATCGTTGCCAGCGGCATCGACTGCGTCCCGGAGGGCCGACGTGCCACCGGCCCCCACGACCAATCGCGGCTCGTACCGGGCTCCCAGCGCGTCGGCGTGCCGGTTCAGCTCGCTGCTCAGTCCGACCGGTGTCGAGCCCAGCCGCTGCGGCCAGAAGCGGTTGGTCGCGTCGTGGATGCGATGTTCCTCCGCGGTCAGCCGCGCCTGGAAGTGGGACGCGCTCGCATCCGCACGGTCGGTGCTGTCGCCGGTCGTGAGGTACAGCGCGTACAGCGGATCCGTCATCGCCCGCGCCACCAGGACCGTCATCGATCCGCAGGTCGTGTCGTCGGTCTGCTCCACCGGAGAGGATCGGTACGTCGCCGAGCCGGTCCAGTCCGGATCGATCAGGCTCAGGTGGGTATGCAGCCATCCGGGTTTCTTGCCTCGGATCAGCCGCGCGAACGTGGCGATGTCGTCGGCGCTGTGCCCGGCCGCCCACGCCTGGACGAGATACGGCCGGTCCACGGAAGCGGCCGAAGCCAGCGTCGCCTCCACCCGGGTGCGGTCAGCGGGCGACGCGTTGTCCAGCCTCTCCGCTGCCCGGGTTGCCGGGGACTCGGTCCGGACCGGAACGTGATGTCCCTGCACCAGGGCCGCCACACTCAGCGGATAGCAGTCGAGCTCCACGTGGGGAGCGATCCCATACCCTGTCACGGAGAGCAGGAGCGTCGACATCACCACCGGCCGGCGCACGATCGCGGTCAAGCGCCGCAGGATCCGGGCCGGCTTGAACACCGTTGCCCTGAGCATCGATACGGTTGCCACGATCAATCCCTTTCGACCATTGCCGGCGGTTCTTCCCTTCCGTCCGTCCCACGATGTCCGCGGAACGGCCGGAAGTCGTCACGGTGAGCGGCCATTCGCCGTACCGGCTGGCTGTAAATCACGGTGTTCAACGGACCCGGTGCCTCTTTCGGATGCGGAGAAGGACGAAGACGGCCGCGGCCACAGCGATCAGCACGAGGGGCACAAAGGTGAGAGCGTGGTCCAGCGTCGTCAGCGAGGCGGAGAAGGCGTAGCCGAGCAGTACGCAGCCCGCGCCCCAGACCACGGCGCCGGCCACATTCCACGGCAGGAACGTGCGCAGGTACGGCATCCGTGCCATGCCGGCCATGCCCGGCGTCAGCGCTCGCAGGCCGGCGGTGAATCGGCCGAGCAGCACGGCCCGTCCGCCGTGCCGCCGGAGGAAGTCATCGGTACGCCGCCATCGATCGTCGCCGACCCGGCGACCCAGCCGGGACGATCGCAGGCTCGGTCCGAGCCGGCGCCCGACCTCATAGCCCACGCTGTCGCCGAGGGCCGCCGAGCCGATCGCGACCGCCACCATCGGCCACAAGGCGATCCAGCCCTGGTGGGCGGCGAATCCGGCCACCACCAAGGCCGTCTCGCCGGGAAGAACCAGCCCGAGCATGACCGCGGCCTCGGCAGCGGCGAGACCGCCGGCGATGACGTAGAACCACCCGCCGAGCTGTCCGCCGAGCTGCTGCAGGAATCCGAGCATCGTCAGGTGGTCCTGGGCCGACGCCGGCTGATCGAGTGCCGCACACCAACCACGGTGCCAGCCGATCCCGCCGTTCTCCTTACCGCCAGCGCGAAGACCGGGGTCACGACAGCAGGAACCCCGGCGCTACTGGTGGGTCCAGCTAGCTGGATTGTCCGTGAACCGGTCGGTTGGCATGCTGAACCCATGGAGTTGCGCTGCTTGATCGTTGATGACAGCCTTCATTTCCTGGCGGCTGCGCGCGGTCTGCTGGAGCGCGAGGGCATGGTGGTCGTGGCCGTGGCGTCGAACGGGGACGACGCGGTACGGCGCGCCACGGAACTCGGACCGGACGTCACCCTGGTCGACATCGACCTCGGCGCGGAGAGCGGCTTCGACGTCGTACGGCGGCTGACCCGGGAGACCGACTTGGCACCGGCGACGGTGATCCTGGTCTCCACCCACGCCGAGGAGGACTACGCGGAGCTGATCTCGGCCAGCCCGGTCGCCGGGTTCTTGCCCAAGACGAGGCTGTCCGCTCCCGCCATCCGCGATCTGCTCGGGCTGCCGGCTTGACCGCGGCCGGTCTGGTCAGCGGGATTCGAGGAAGGTGACCACTGCGAGCACCCGGCGGTGGTCATCGTCGGCCTCCGCCAGGTTCAGCTTGGCCAGGATGTGCCGGACGTGCTTCTCCACGGTCCCCTCCGTCACCCACAACCGTCGCGCGATGCCGGCGTTCGAACGTCCCTCGGCCATCAGCGCGAGTACCTCGTGCTCCCGCTGGCTCAGCTCGGCCAGTGGGTCGTTACGCCGCCGCGCTCCCACCAGCTCCTGCACCAGCGCGGGGTCCATCACGGAACCACCCCTGACGATCCGCTCCAGCGTCTCGACGAACTCGTCCACGTCCGTCACCCGGCTCTTGAGCAGGTAACCGATCCGCTGACCGGTGGCCAGCAGCTCCATCGCATGCTCGACCTCGGCGTGGGCCGAGAGCAGCAGAATGCCGATCTCCGGGAGCTGCTTGCGGATCTCCCGCGCGGCGTCGAGCCCCTCGGTGGTGTTGGTCGGCGGCATCCGGATGTCCATCACGACCAGATCGGGCTTCAGGTCGCGTACGAGCGGAAGAATCCACGCGCTGTCGCCGGTCTGCCCGACCACGTCGAACCCCGACTGCTCCAGCAGGCCGGCCAAGCCGGCACGGAGGAGGACATCGTCCTCAGCCAGCAGCACACGCGACGCAGCCCCGCCTTCGTCGCTCTGCGTGCGCTGCGGGGACGGCTCGGTCGGCATGTCAACGAGTATCCCCGGCGCCCGGCCGCTCCCGCTACCTGCCAGCCGGAAACCCCTGTGCTTGCTGACGGGAGACGCGCCACGCAGCGTGACCTCCGCGATCACTCAGCGCTGACCTGCAGGTCCGCGAGCAGGCGCGCCGCCATGAGCTCGATCTCGGCCAGCTCGGCGTGCAGCTTGCGAACCTCGTCGTCACCCCAGACCTGCGAGGTGAACCGGTGATGCGTGATCGCCGTGATCATCAGAAATCGAGCCTGGGTGGGATCGAACGCACCGCCCAGCCAGTCTGCGCGCTCCATGTCGGCCTGCCTTCCGAGCGATTCGCCTTCGCCGGGATTGACGAGTGCGGTCTCACTTCATGCTGCCCGCGAACCGAGCGTCGATCGCTCCCGCCAGCAGCCTTCCTGCCACCCGGAGAGCCGGAATTCGGCGGTACCGGCTAGCCGGTACCGAAGGCGTTGGCAATCGCCGGCTGCTGCAAGCTGGGTCATCCATCGGCCGGAGGGACGTCCCCGGCATCTCTCGCCAGGAATCGGCTGGGATCGCCGGCGGCGCTGGCATTCGCTCCCAGCCAGGCCGTGAGCCCGATGGGGTCGCGTCGTTCGAGCTCGTCCAGATAGTGCTGCCGGGCTTCCACGATGCGCAGTCGAGCGGCCGCCGTCGTCGCACCCCGGAGAGTCTCGTAGCTCTCCTGCCACTGCCGGCACAGCTCGGCCGTCGTGAGCCTGGCGCTGCGGTCGAGCCCGGCGGGGATGCGCCCCAGCTTGCGACCGTACCAGCGCATCGCGGCTGGTGACGTGACACCGAGGACCACCACCAAACCTGGACCAGCTGCGCCGAACAGGACGACGTACCCCATGCATGCGAGGGCCGCCGAAATCGTCGTGCCGACGATGAGAGCCGATCGTCGACGTCTGGCCGCGGTCTCCGCCGGCTTCGACGGGGCAGTCGCGGCCACAGTCAATCCGATCCCGGCGACGACGACCAGAATCGGAAGGATCACTTGGGCGGGCGTGAGCAACACTCCCGCCACGACGCCCAGTACGCCGACCAAGCCGCACAAGGTACTCCACACGAGTGTGTAGACCGTCCGAAGACGGTGGACGCCCGAGTGCATCTCAATCTCCGGAGCCCGACACAGCTGCCCCACCGCCTCCGGTGCGCATCAGCGGGCAGGACGGGGTCGTTGTGAGCCCACGCCGTCGGCTCGCCGCAACTGCTTGGCCCGGACAATGCCGGGATCCCGAGGATCGAGCGGCAGCGCGTCGGGTAACGCGAACCCCCGCTTTCGTCCGTCCGCCTTCAGGACGCGAATCTGCCGCATCTCACACCTCTCACAGTCCCAGCCGCCTATCGTGGCGGCGATCCTGCAGCCAGCATCGCCTCGCGGGATCGCTCCTGTCGTCGCCACCAGCGGCCAACCTCGCTTCCTACTAGCCGGAATCCTGAGGGTTCGCTGGCCGGTACAGCCACTTGCGAGTCGCAGTCATGACTGGTGCGGTCAAGGGACAACAACTACGACAGGTGCGTCCTTGCGGCAGGTCAGGCGATGGCTGAGGGACCCGGCGACCTGGTGCCACCTCTTCGCGGACCGGCCGACCACGACGAGTTTGGCGTTGACGCTGCGCGCGATGTCAGCCAGGGTTTCGGTGGCGTTGCCGTACTCGCTGACAAAGCTGATCGTGATGCCGAGCTCGCGGGCACGGCGACCTGCTTCGTCTTCGAGCTCGCGGGCGATCGCTTGTCTGGTGTTCTCGAGGCCGGCGTAGTCGTAGGGCACAGCGAGAGCGGCCGCGGGTTCGGTGAACGGCATGACGTAGACGACGATGAGTCTGCCGTTGGAGCGCAGCGCTTCCCCGGCCGCCCAGGAGAATGCGTCCCAACTGGTCGGCGAACCATCGACTCCTGCGACGATGACTGGTGCCGCCGGGTCGGCCTGGTTCGCCGGACTCTCTCTCCGCTCAGCAGCGGGGTCTTCGGTCATGGTGATCACCTCATCGGCAACGGATGTCAGTCTGAGCGGCTGTTCTGATTCTCGGCAGCAAGTTCGGCCAGGCGGAGCAGCGCCGGCAGTGCCGCCGTGAGCGCGCCGGCGTCCTGTTCGTCGAGCTGGTCGATCAACCCCGTGAGCATCGCCGCGCCGGCCCGGCGCATAGCGCGAAGGTGTTGTCGCCCCGCCCGGGTGATCGCGACCAGCACCACTCGGGCATCGGCAGGATCACGGCGGCGTTCGGCGAGGCCGAGCTTCTCCAGTTGGGTCACCAGAGCGGTCATCGACGGCTGGGTCACATCCTCGTTCACGGCAAGGTCCGTCAACCGCCGCGCACCGGTCCGCTCCAGCGTGACCAGCGTCGAGGCGGCGGTCAGCCCCAGCGTCCGGTCGCGCCGCCGGATTGCGATGCCGGCCAACGCAAAGAGTGTCTCGCCGAGGACGGAGCTCTGTTGAACCACGACACAAGTATAGATGGAACTATATAGATCCGGTAATGAAAACCTCGCGGACAGGGCGTTGGCCTGTGGCGCGCGGCACCCCATGCGAGGCAGGCGGAGGTGAGAGGTTGGCGTCGAACAGGTATGACTTGGCTGTCTAGCGGTGGACGGCCATCGGTGGGCGGGCGAAGGCTTGTCCTATGAGTGCAGAAGATCAGTTGAGGACTTTTGTCTTGGTGCCTGGAGCTTGGCACGGGGCGTGGGCGTGGGACGGGATCGTGGCCAGGCTTCGAGGAGCCGGCCATCAGGCCGTTGCCGTCACGCTGGACGGCCTGGAGCCGGACCCGTCGCCGGACAGTGCTGGGGCGAACCTGGATACCCACATCGATCGAGTGCTCACCGTGTTGGACGCCTGTGGCCCGGGACCGATCACCTTGTGCGCCCATAGCTATGCGGGGCTGGTGGTTGCCGGTGCCGCGGACCGATCCACCCGTCCCATCGATCGGCTGGTGTTCTGTGACGCGTTCGTGCCGGCCGACGGCGACTCCTGGTGGGACCGGGTCAACGACCACTACCGGAACCGGGCCATCGCCGGGGTCGGGGCGGACGGCCGCACGGTGGCTCCCGAAGCTGGGAAGGACCCGAGGAGACGACCGCAGCCTGTCGCCTCGTTCCTCCAGCGGCTTCGCCTCGGAGACGGCATCGATCGAGTCGCGCGACGAACGTTCATCTACGCATCCGGGTGGGCAGCAACACCATTTACGGAACAGTACGAGCGTCTACGCACCGACCCCGAGTGGGAGGTCCACGAACTGGCAGTTGCTCATGCCGTGTACGACGAAGCCCCGGACGACCTCCTCGCCATCCTGACCGACAACGCCCGCTGAGTAGAAGGCGCAGACGAGTCGCGATGTCATGCCCGGCGGTCCTGTCGTCCCGTGCTTCGCCGCTGTCATCGCCCGGCAGCCTGCCTGGCGGAGCCTGAGCCCGTCCAGTTGTGTTCCGATGCCATGAGGAAGAAGGTCCGGACGTCCTCGGCGAGCAGGTCCGGCACCTCCATTGCGGCGAAGTGGCCGCCGCGGTCGAACTCCGACCAGTGCCTGATGTCGTACAGCCGCTCGGCCAGCGATCGTACCGACTGGGTGATGTCGTGAGCGAACACCGCCACGCCGAGCGGCACCAGGCACGGCTGCTGGCTCCCCCGCGGGGCGTCGTGGTGGAACCGGCCCGAGGAGGCCGCGGTGCCGGTCAGCCAGTACAGCGAGATGTCGGTGAGCATCTGATCGTCGCTGACCGGCGTGGCGGGGTCGGTCCACTGTGCGAAGCGCTCGGCGATCCAGACCAACTGGCCGACCGGCGAGTCGGTCAGCGCGTAGCCGATGGTTTGCGGGGTGAGCGCCAGTAAGGCCTGGAAGGGCGGACGATTCGCCATCAGCTGCCTGACCTTGTCCAGCCGGGCCTCATCCGCTTCGGACACCTCGACGTCGGGGACCGGCCGGGTCGGCAGGTAGTTGACGTGCACTCCGACGACCTGGTCGGGCGCCACCGCGCCGAGTGCGATCGAGATGCCCGCACCGAAGTCGCCGCCCTGCGCGCCATAGCGCCCGTACCCCAGGCGGCGCATCAACTCGGCCCAGGCCCGGGCGACCCGGACGGCGTCCCAACCGCGCTCGTGGGTCGGCCCGGAGAACCCGAAGCCGGGGATCGACGGAATCACCAGGTGGAAGTCGCGCGACAGCGGCTCGATCACGTCGAGGAACTCCAGGAACGAACCTGGCCAACCGTGGGTGAGGATCAGTGCGAGCGCGTCCGGTTTCGACGACCGGACGTGGACGAAGTGGATCTTCTGGCCGTCGATCTCGGTGGTGAAGTGCGGAAGCTTGTTGAGCCTGGCCTCGTGCTCGCGCCAGTCGTAACCGGTGCGCCAGTACTCGGCCAGTTCCATGAGCCGCGCCAGCGGGAACCCGTAGTCCCATCCGGCGTCGGCGACCTCGTTCGGCCAGCGGGTGCGGGAGAGGCGGTCGGTCAGGTCGTCGAGGTCGGCCTGGGGGATGTCGATGCGGAACGGCTTGATCATGGGGTCAACTCCAGCGGATTCATTCGGCGCCTGAATGTTAGGGCAACTAACGTTTATCGCCCAAACGATATCATGATCATTGGGCGCTCTAACGATTCGTTAGACTGGTCACATGGAGAGCCCATCCGATGAGGAGACGCCCACCCGCTGGGAGGGCCTGCCCAGCTGGCTGCTCGGCCAGACCGCCCAGCACGCGCACCGCCTGGTGGGCGACGGGTTCTCGTCCGTCGGCGCCCGCGGCTACCACTACCGCCTGCTGGCGACGCTGGAGGATTTCGGTCCGGCCAGCCAGGCCGCACTGGGCCGCCGTAGTGGCATCCACCTCAGCGACATGGTCGCGACGATCAACGAGCTCGCCGATCGCGGACTGGTCGAGCGCGCCCCGGACCCCTTCGACGGGCGGCGCAACATCATCTCGCTGACCGCCACCGGCAAGCGACAGGTACGGCGGCTGGACAAGCGGCTGGCCGAATCCCAGGACGAACTGCTGGCTCCGCTGTCACCCGAGGAGCGCCAGCAGCTGATCAAGCTGCTGTCCAAGCTGTGTGACCACCACAACCGACCAACCGGCCCCACCCCCGAAGAGCCGATGCACTGACCGGGACCGCGCCCTTACCGCTCGTTTCTCCTTCGAACTTTCTTCCAGGTCACGACTTCTGGCTCGCCACCACACTGAATGCGATCCAGGCCGAGTTGCCCGCCACCGACTGAACGGGAGACGGCAGGCATCTCTCGGGCCGGCGAATGCGGGAGCGCGGCAGACTAACCGCCCAGCGCGGCCAGAGTCTCGCGGAGCCACCTGATCTCCGTCCGACTGGTGGCCGTCGCGATGCGGAACAGACCCTGCCGGAAGGGGTCGTCCGGGAAGTCCTTCTCACGCAGCGGACGATCGCCGTCCCAGAAGAAGCTGGCAGGTTCGGTCAGGAAGACGAGCCGGCGACGCAGCACGGTGGCTTGGACGGCCGGCTCGTGGAGTTGCCGAAGGAATGCGAGCAGGGTGAACCATCGGTTCTCGTCGCTGATGAACAGATCGTCCGGGCTGCTGAGTCGTCGCAGCAGCTCGCTACGTCCAGCCTCGGTCAGGGACAGAACATGCCGAGGTGCCGCTCTCTGGCCCGCCTGGATGTCGCGGCAGAGCAGGCCGGCTTGCTCCATGCGCTTGATCGCCGGGTAGAGCGTGCCGTCGGCGATGGGCCGCACATGTCCGGTCAGCGCCGCTACTCGCTTCCGCAGTTCGTACCCGTGCAGCGGCGCCTCATTCAGGAATCCGAGTATCGCGAGCTCCAGCATCGTGCTAGCTTACCTCGGAGCCAAGATACCTCGGTATCGATGTATAGAGAGAAGGATCGGATGCGCAACGCGACAGTACGGCCGGACGGCACGAAACTCCGGTGGGTCGAGCTGCCCGGCGTCGAGCCCGCCCTCATCTGGGTGCATGGACTCGGTTCGTCGTCACCGGCCTACTATTCGGCCGTTGCCGCGCATCCGTTGTTTCACGGGCGACGCAGCCTCTTGATCGACCTACTCGGGCACGGCATCAGCGACCGGCCGACCGACGCGGCCTACACGCTCGAAGAGCACGCCGATCTACTGGCCTCCGCTCTGACGACCGCCGGTGTCAGCGGTGCGCAGCTGATCGGGCACAGCATGGGCGGGGCGGTGGCGATCGTTCTCGCAGCTCGCCACCCGCAGCTCGTGCAGGCACTGGTCCTCGTGGACGCGAACCTGGATCCGCGCCCGCTGGGGGTTGGGGTAGGCGTCGGGTATACCGAGGCTGAGTTCGTGCACGGGAGAGGCTGGTCCGAGACACTCGACCAGGTCGGCCCCCACTGGGCAGCCACGATGCGGCTCGCCGGACGCGAAGCCCTCTACCGCAGCTCACTGCACCTTGGCAGAGGCACCATCATGAGGGAGCTGCTGATCACTCTCTCCGTGCCGCGGACCTATTTGCATCCCGCGGGCGACCCGCCGGCGGATGTGGCTCAACTGTCGGCGGCCGGCGTACGCATCGTCGCGGTGCCCAACTCTGGACACAACATCATGCTCGACAACCCGGACGGATTCGTGAAGGCCACGGCGGCAGCTCTCCCGGGGGACAGGCTGCAGGACCGCCACGTAGCTCCCGAGGTCGACCAGAAAGAGGAGGCCATTCCGTGAGCTCGGTGTCCTCGTCGGATGAGTCAGCGATCGGGGATCTGATCGACCAAGTGGAGCAATCGACGATCCGCCTTGTCACGACGGCGGTCACGCTGACCGATGCCGACATCCGCGGCCCGTCGGTGCTTCCGGGCTGGTCGCGCGGACAAGTGCTCCTGCACGTGGCACGGAGCGCCGATGCCTACACCTGGCTACTGCGTTCGGCCCGGCGCAGCACACAGCTAGGCAGCAGGCCGAGCACGACTGCTCCGCCTGCTGCGGCTGCGACGGCGGTGGAGGTCGCCGGCGACTTGCAAGTCAGCCTGGAACAGTTCGCCGCGGAGATCGGCGCGATGCCCGCCGACGCCTGGAGCCAAATGGTCACAGCCCTTGCGGGTTGGCCGCACCCAGCCTGGTTCACCCTGCGGCGATGCTTGCGAGAACTGGAAACCCACCACTTCGATCTGCGCTGCGGCTACCGGACACAGGACTGGCCCACCCCCTATGTGGCCTGGGCTCTCGACGACACGTTGGCGACGATGAGGGCGCAAGGCTTCCCACTCGGGTCAGCCGAGGCGACCGATCTCGGCCGCACCTGGACGATCACGCCGGGAGGACCGTCGGTCACCGCCGCCGGGCATGAACTGCTCGGCTGGCTCGCAGGCCGCAGCGAAAGTCCGAGGACCAACGCGGGCACCACGCTGCCGAATCCCCCGCCGTGGCCGCAGCCGCCCGCCACCCTCCCGGAGCTGCCCGGTGAACGGTGCCGAGGGCAATGATCGACCGTGTTCACCGGCACTCGGCGGACTCCAGCGCGAAGTTCCCCTGGGTCGATTGTCCTGCGGTGATGCGGACTGTGGTCGTCTGCAGCTGGTAGCCGTCTCTGGCCGCGATGACCTGTAGCGGCTTGCGGGCATCGAGCCAGAGCCTTGACCTTGTTGGCCTTCTCGGTCGCGATGTAGAAGAACGCCAAGCCGAAGATCCCCAGCGCGACGAGCGGCCGCACGACTCAGCCCGACGACGGGTCGCCGAGCCCGGTGAACTTCAGCCGGCCCAGCCGGCGCCCGGCACCGTCCGGCCGCGCGAGTCAGCTCAGGATTCCGCCCCTACATCTCCCTGGATTGGTCTGTGTTACTTGACCGCGATGACGTCGATCGTTCGGATGTCGGGGTCGGCGGCCAGCAGGTCCGGGCCGACCTGGCCGAGGGCGGCTGGGATCTCGCCGTTGAGGTGAGCCTGCCGGCCGTCCTCGTCGGCGAACGTGTCAAAGATCCCGAAGGTCGTCGGCCCGAGGCGGAACGCGTACCAGGTGACCGTCCCCTCCTCGGCGGCCGCGAGCTCGCGCCCCGCCTCGAGGAACGCGCCCAGTTCCTCCTCCTTGCCCGGCTTGGCCTCCAACGTCGCCAGCAGTCCCCGGTCGATGCTCATCTCAGTGGTCCTCTCGTGAGTCCTTCCACCGACCGTACTGCGTCCTGTCGTCGATCACCGGAAGAGCAGTCGCTGGCGGTAGCTGGGGGTGGTCTTGTCGAAGTACCGATCCACCCAGCTGTCGTCCGGCGTCAGGTACGCCGTCTCTGCCACGTCGCCCGCGCCTTGCAGCTTCTGCACGAGGTAGCGGAAGTAGTAGTGGTTGAAGATTCGCATGAACTCGCCGAGGTAGATGTCCGCCACCCGCTGGTCGCCCTGGATCACCAGCATGTTCTCGTCGTTCTCGTTCACCGAGGGGTTGCTGAAGTTCCCTGATCCGCTGATGACGAGCGGCGCGTCGCCGAGCGGGTCGATCAGCATGAACTTGGTGTGGCTGTACCGGACCCGCGGGTTGAGGCCCGTGAGTTGCTCCCGGACCCAGCGGTCCAGGATCGCGGTCCGGAGGAACGAGCCGACCGCGACCTTGACGTCATGATCGGTCTCGAAAATCACCTCGTCGTCGCCGGGTGCGCGCTCGAGTACGAGATAGCGCATGACGTCGGACTCGGGCGCGATCGCCCCGGCGATCTTGTCGTGCACACCGAAGGCCGCCGTCATGAAGAACGACTTCTTGGCTTTGGCGGCCTCCCCGGCGTACCAGTCGATCAGATCCAGGTTGGTCCGTGGGCTGAAGATCGGGGCGATCCCGGCGGGCGGTGGGGTGGCCGGCGTGGGAGTCGCGGCGGTGTCGGCCGGCCGGAGCCGGTTGTACGCCGGATCGACCGCGAGCCGTTGCCAGTAGTCGAAGTACTGCGTGGCGACGGCAGGGTCGCGGACCAGATGACCGACGTTGGACTGACCGAAGAGTCCGCCCCAGGTGATGTTGGTGGACCCGGTCCACACCTGCTGGGGCACGTCGTCGTGCAGCAGGACGAAGAACTTGTTGTGCGCGATCGCGCTGTTCGTCGTCCGCGGGATCATGTACGGCGTGAGCCCGGCCGCCGCGATCTGCGGTTCGCTCTGCTGCCAGACCCGCGGGCTGTCCGGATCGGTACTCGCCTTGCCGCGCCGGTCGTACACGATCCGCAGGTCGACTCCACGCGCGGCGGCCTTCGCGAGGGCTTCCAGCACCCGCGGATACGCGAACTCGTACACCGCACCGCGCAACGCGAATCCAGGCCCCGTGGCCGACTCGATGAACGCGATCAGGGCCTCTTCCAGCCCCCTCGACAGCCAGTCGTAGACCGGATCACTCCGATCGCCGGGTCGCGGCGCGCGACCGAACCGCTGGGCGTACGCCTGGCTGCCTGCGACACCGCGGTTGAAATGTACGGCGTGGGTGCCTTCGTCGACTCGCTCGGTCGTGACGGCCACGGTCACGTCCTGGCGGATCACGAGGTTCTTCGGCTTGCCGTAGAGCCCAACCACCCGGTACTCGTACTGCCGGCCGGGCTTGGCGGTGTAGTCACCCCAGAGGAACGACTGCACCGGCTGCTCGCGCAGACTGACGGAGGTGCCTGGTGGAATCCCGGTCGACGTCTCCTTGAACACCTTCATGCCGCGCAGCCAGTAGCGCTCCTGCTCGGTCGGATCCCACCGCTCGATGGCGAAGCCGAGAAGCCCTCTGGTCCGTGCCTTGGGCAGGTCGAGTCCCAGCAGCACGACATGCGTGCCGGCGATCGCGTGAACTCGCAGGGATCCCGCCGTACCGCTTCTACCTCGCATTGCTCCCCCAGTGCATCGTGTTGGTCATTGCTCGGCAAGCCGACTGTCGACCTGGCTCCGCAACGCCTGTCCCCGGCCGGTCAGACCGAGTGTGCCTCCCGACAGCGCGAGCAGACAGCGGAATCGCATGTCCAGCCTCCACAGCAGGTCGACGACCTCGGACTCGTTCGCGGTGTTCGCCGGCCATGCGATCACCGCACAGCGAGCGTCTGCGACGAGTCGCCGCCGAATGGCCCGGACCGATCCCAGCAGGACTGCGAAAGGTACGACGTACAGCAGGAGCAGACTGAACACCACAGCGGTGGCGAGCGCCGATCGCCAGACCCAGCTAGGCTGGTCCGGCCACCACCAGATGATGCCAACGGCAACTATGACGTAGCAGGTTCCGTAGATCACCGACCAGGTGGCCGCGACGCCGCTGGCATGAGTGACACCGCTGACTTGATACACCGTGCCGCCCGAGGCGGAGCTCTGTTCGGACCAGGACCGCAACCGCCAGCCGGTCCAGTAGCCGACCGCCAGGCCGACGATCACGAAGGCGGCAGCGATGGTGATCAGCAAGAAGCGATCGTTCTTCCACTGCACGGCGTTGGCGTCGATCCATTCGACCAGGCGGACCATCCCGTAGACAGCCGCCGCGGCAACCGCGAGCGCGAGGACGACCAGCACGATCCAGGCTACGGCGACCAGCAGCCGAACGAGGATCCGCTGGGGCGTCTGGAGCTCCGAAACCGCGACACCGAGAAATCTCTGCGCCAGCCTGTCCAGCGCGCGATATAGGGTCGAGACCGGACTCCGGACCTGGGAGGGCAGACTGCCCAGCAGCATCAACGCGAGCGCGAGCGCGACGATCGTGCCGGCGACAGCCAGCGCGTGGTTCCGCCCGGTGCTGTCGCCACTGCGCCAGCCCTCGGCCGCGAACGCGACCAGTGGAATCACCGGTGTCAGCAGTACGACGCTGTGCAGCAAAGTGCCCGTACGCATCGCGGCGAAACCGAACGCGGTCAGCAATGCTCCCACGCCGATCGCAGTGGCCACCCCGGCCGCCCATCCCCCGATGACACCGAGCAAGGACAACGCGAGCAGCAGACCGCCCGAAGCCAGCGCGAACTGGGCCAGGAACCTCGCGATCGTCCCTCCGCCCGCGAGGCCGAGCACGGTCCAGTAGGGCATCATCATGCCGCCCCGCAGTGCCCGCGTGATCGGCTTGATCGCGGACAGACCCGACCGGCTGCTGTCGGCCACGGTGACCGCCACGCTCGCGGCCGTGGCCGCCGTACGGATCAACTGGTCGCTGCGTGCCTCTTGGTCGAGCGGCTCACGACCGATACCCGCCCGGTCGAAGGCCCGCAGTGCCTTGGCGCCCAAGGCGACTTCGACTGGTGTCAACGGCTCCGGATCCACTGGATCGGGCGCTGCCTCGAGGGCGGCCAGCAACGACTTGTTCTGAAGCAGGAACAGCTCACCGTTCGAGTCCGGGTTCGCGCGGTCGAGCCGGTCGGCCTTCACCGCGGCCTCGATCGTGGGCAACTCTTCCGCCACAACCCGCAGGTGCACGGCCCAGGCGGCCAGCGCCGACAGCTTCGGCAGGCTGGCGGGCAAGTCCTGGTTGTTCAGGTCGTAGACCGGCACGAGTTCGGCCGCCGCCTGAGCCGCAAGGTCGTTGAGGAAACCGGGCGGAGGTGGGTCGAAGAGTTCTGCCAGCAGGGTGTCGACGAATTCCTGTGGCTGCTCGGGATGAGGGCCCTGACTGCGCTGAATCGCGCGCCGTCGCAGTCGCTCCGGCGACAAGATCGTTTGGCACAGCATGGTCGCCGCGTCCATTCGTCCCCAGGTCCAGTCGTTCATCCGCCAGGACCGCTTGAGGAAACCGCCGAAACGGTTCAGGGACATCCCGCCGACCTTGTCGTCCGCGGTGACCGACTGTTCGGCGAACCGGTTCTGGGTCTGCAGCGAGATCTGCACCAGCTCCACCGGCTGGCTGCTGGCCGCGCCGGACTCGTCGGCGAGCGTCCAGGACACGACGTGCAACCACAGCATGCGCGCGAGCACCCGCGCTGGTACGTCGGGTCCGTCGCTGGAGACCATGGACCGGTCGGCGAACACGGTTTGCCACGGTGACAGACCGGACGTACGGGCGATGCCTTCGGCAACCTCCCGCAGTACGGGGAGACAAGTGGCGACAGCCTCCACCAGTTGGTCCACCGCCAACTGAGCCGTCGTACCCGACTCTCCTGGACGCGTGCGCTCGCGCAGCCAGTCGAGAGCTTGGCGTAGCTCGTCGGCACGCGTCTGAACATCGGGCCGCTCGGCCTCGGGCCACTCAACCCGGGCCGGCTTGGTGCCCTCCAGGCGCACGCGAGGCGCGATCCTCTTGAGCCAACCCTGCCGGCGCTGGACCACCGATTGGCCGTGGGATTGATCCGGCTGGTCCTGGCCCATGTCCTGCTCGTATCGCAGTATCGCTGCCTCGGCGGCCGCGAGCGCGCTTTCGTCGTTGACCATCGCGCGGGCGTAGTGCGCCAGCCGCAGCGTCCAGTACTCGATGCCGGGCCGCAGAGTGCTCAGCGTCGGGTCCTCCGACCACGGCCTGTCGATGTCGTCCCGCACCCCACGCAGGTTGCCTCTGGCAGTGCTGACAATCTCCCGGGCCACACCGAGCGCATGCCGGGTGGAAGAGTCGGAGGTGACGCTGATCAGCCGGTGCATCAGGTCCATCGCGGCGTCCGCGAGGTCGAGTCCGGCCGTGATGCCCCACCGCCAGTAACTGTCCCGCTCGTCTTCTTCCGTCGGCAGGACTCGCGGGACATAGGGAAGCGCGCGAACGTCCGCTGTGACCCACTCACGCTGTGCTGTCTCGACGGCCTTGCCGATCCGTCGCAACGACCAGTCGGCCGGTGGGTCGACCCGCGCGGCGAGATCTCGCGCGGCGCGCCTGATGCGCTGGTTCCGGTACTGCTCGAACACGCACGTGGCCAGCTGCCTCAGCTCGACCGGCGAGTTGACGCTGTCCATGATGTCGAGCCGGGTGCCGCGCCGGGCGGTCGCGGCCTCGTTGTGTTTGACGACCTCGTTGACGAAGGTTCGGTTGCCCTGGCTCAGCAGCGCACCCAACACGCCGCCCATCGCTCCGGTGACCGTCGGCGGTTCCTCCACCCGGTCCGGCGGATCCGGGCGGTTCATCGGCGCGTGGGGGTACACGAGCAGCATCACGCGCTGCACCAATCCACTCGCCGGCATCCCGGCGACTGCTTCGAGCGCGGCCTTCGTCGGCGTGTTGGCGAGCAGTCCGCCGTCCATCGCATACCGGGACCTGTCCGGCGGCACTGCCTCTCGCGGGCCGGCCGTGCGCCAGGACACGTAGTTGCCGAGGTCAGGCCTTCGGCTCGGGTCAGCCAGGTCGTACGATTCCCCGTTCTGGGCCTGGCCGGCACCGGGCGCGTTGCGAGCTGGCACGAAACACGGCTCGAACGCGACCGGGAAACCGGCCGTACAGCGGGCCGCCATCGCCAACGCGGCGGCCAGCTTGTGGTCGTCGCCGGGAACGAAGTCGTCGGCACCGCCGTCGGCTTCGGCGCGCCGGAACGTGAAGGTGCCCTCGTGCAGCATCTGCGGTAACTGCTGACCGAGCGCGTCGACCGTGACGATCCTCGCTCCGTGCAGCAGGGTCGTGGTGATGATCAGCTCGATCGGGTGGGCCGACAGCGAGGTAGGTGTCCACCCGGCGCACAGTTGCTTCATCGCCTCGTAGAGCTTGGGCAGGAAATAGTCGTCGCCGCGCAGGAGCGACGCCGGTGATCCCTTGAAAGGTCGCTGCAGCAGCGATTCCATCCGGCCCTGCTCCGACCACAGGTCGCGCATCAGACCGACGTCCGCATGCTCGTTCGCCTGGCTCAGCGCGAGTGCCGCGCCGTTGATCCCGCCCGCCGACGTCCCGGCGATGACATCGGCCCTGGCCTTGACGTCGAGCAACCGCAGCAATCGCCCGTACGGGCCCTTGCCGCGGGTGACGCGATCGATCTCGCGCACCACACCGCCCATCCAGACCGCGAGGCTCACTCCACCGTTGAGCACGACGGCGAAGCGGATCTCCTCCGGCGCGTCCTGGACGTCGTTCAGCTGATCCATGACTTCCCCCACGCCGGCCACCGCGCCCACCCCTGGATCGCCCACCGGCCCCTCGAGTGGATAGTACGCCCGGCGTCACACTCCGTCACCCCCGAAGTGCGATTCACCGCCGGGCCGTCAACCTGTTCGCCGCGTCAGCCTGGTGCGGGCGAGTCCACGCCTGTCCGAGTGTCCTCAGCGCCGGGCTGTGCGGGCCTGCGCCTGCCCAGCCACAGTCCGAGCGCCACCAGAACCAGGCCGAGGACCAGCAGCACGATCGGACCCCACACCTCGATCCAGCTGAGCAACTGGTCGGAGCTCGCCACCCTGTCCGCCGCATCCTGCACCGACGCCTGGTCTTCGGCGACGTCGATCGTCAGTACCGGGAGCAGCGGAATCGATGCCGCCCCGGCCCCCACGTTGGCGACCACCGAGCGGTTGATCTTCGTATCCAGGGGAGCACCCAATGCGGCGTCTGCCCAGACGTCGTAGGTGCTGGTGGCCGTGTAGCTGAGCGGTACCTGGTCCGGCAGCGCCGACACGAGCGGGAGCAACCTCTGCTGAGTCTCGGCGGGCAGCAGAGCGAGCAGTTTCGGCGCGAGCGTCTTCGGAAGCGAGGAGGGCAATTGCTGCAGCAACGCGGGATTGGCCAACGCGCCGGACGCGGTGGCCCGATAGTGGTAAGTGTCGCGACCTGCACGCGTCTCGGTGCCGACGTACGTCACTGGTACGGCGGTCCGCGTCGGGGTGTCCCAATACGTGTAGACGCCGGACTTCGGTTCCGGGTCGACCGGCAGGCTGACCGTCAGCCCCTGGTGCTTCTCGACCTCGACACCGTTGATGGAGGCGGTTTCGGTGAGGTCCTTCCGGTCGACAGCGTACGTGTGGTTGTCCTTCGAGGACGTCGTTCCGGCCTTCAGTGTGAGGTCGTCGTGCACGATCGCCGTGTCGCTGTTCGCGTCGCTGACGTAGACGTGCCGGTCGAGGGTGACCGGGATGTCTCGCGCGAGCGCGTTGGCCACGTCGCCCGACTGCAGCGCCGCGGCGTTCAGCACGGTGCCCTTGCCGCTGTACGCCGTAGTGATGTCGGTGTCAGCCGGCAGTTTCGTCGCGCTCGGCGCGACGACGAACCTGAGCAGGACCGCACCCAGGATCAGCAGCGCCCCGACCCCGATGAGAAGCCACCCTGAGCGGCGCATCTCGAACCTCCAGAATCCGACGGATATGCCCGTCCTGAGTCCCATGGTGGTCGTTCTGCGAGAAAGCCGGTTCATCCCTCGCGGGCGAGAACCTCCGGAGTTGACGCTGCACACTTGGGGTATGGGCCGGCAGGGTGGGGTCCGCCGACGTGCCGGGCGGCGTACCAACGTCGCCCTGCTGATGCTGCTCGTACTCGCGTTCGCGACCGGCTGGGTCGCATTCGGCACGGGCACCACGAGGCCCGAGCGGATTGTCACCGTGCTGCACGGCGCAGCGGGCCTCGCGCTGGTGTTGCTCGTCCCGTGGAAGTCGCTGATCGTACGGCGGAGCAGGGCGTTCCGGTCGGTTTCTTGGCGTGCGGCTGACGGCATCGCCCTCGGGATTCTCATCGCCGTATCGCTCCTCGCGGGCGTCGTCCACGTCCTCGGCGGCTTCCGGACCTACGCGGGTCTCACCCCGATCCAGGTGCATGTCGGCGCCGCGGTGCTCGCGGTTCCGTTTGCCGTCGTGCACGTGTTCCGGCACCCGCAACGACCGCGGCGTACGGACCTGTCCCGGCGCACCCTGCTCCGCACGCTCGGTCTCGGCGCTGGTGCGGGTGCGGCGTACCTCGCCGTGGAAGGTGTCGCCCGCGGGCTCTCGTTACCGGGACAGGACCGCAGGGCGACAGGCTCACACGAGGTCGGCTCGAATCGCCCGCAGGCGATGCCCGTCACCCAGTGGGCCTTTGACGCTGTGCCGCAGATCGACCTGGCCACCTGGCGGCTGCGTGTCGAGGTGCCGGGCCGGCAGGTGGCCGAGCTGGATCCTGACGCGCTGCTGGCGATGGCCACCGACGAGATGGAGGTAGTGCTCGACTGCACGGGCGGTTGGTACGCCGACCAGCACTGGCGCGGAGTGCGGCTCGACCGGCTGCTGCCGGCATCGCTCCCGCCGGACGCACGCAGCGTCGTCGCGATCTCCGTCACCGGGTACGCGCGACGCCTGCCACTGCGGGACTTACCGCATCTGCTCATCGCGACACATGTCGCCGACCAGCCGCTGTCGATCGGGCACGGTGCGCCCGCACGCCTCGTCGCGCAAGGTCGCCGAGGCTTCTGGTGGGTCAAATGGCTGGACCGCATAGTCGTCGACACTCAGCCGTGGTGGTGGCAACCCCCCTTCCCGCTGCAGTGACACAGCCGGCAGGGCATAGCGGAGTCCGCCGCCGGATCGCGGCAACCGATGCCACCCGAAGAACCTGACATTTGACGGCTAGCGATCCACCGTGAGTATGACCTTGCCCAGCTGGTTGTTGGCTTCGAGATAGCGATGGGCCTCGACGACCTCGGTCAGGTCGAAGGTGCGGTCGATCACGGGCGCCAAGGCACCCGAGCGAAGGCCCGCGGTGACGAATCGTTTCGCCCGCTCGAGCCGCGCGTCGTCATCCATCGTGACTTCGGTGAAGGCATAGGTACGAACGTTGCGGGCCCGGAAGTCCGGATGCACGGGCAACGGCATCGGCGCCGGATCCAGCCAGCCGTAGACGACGAGAGACCCACCAGGAGCGACAGTCTGGATCAGCGTGCTCAGGCCGGCGCCACCGATCGCGTCGATCGCCAGCGCCACGCCATCGCCATTCGTGACGGAGAGAACCTCCTTGACGACATCTTGGGTCTCGGTCACGACGACATGGGCGGCACCAGCGTCGAGGAGTCGCTGCCGCTTCGCATCGGTGCGGGTCGTCACGATCGGAACCGCACCGATGCTGTTGGCGATCTGAATCGCTGCGATCCCGACACTGCTCGACGCCCCAGTGATCAGAACTGGCATCGCGGGTACGAGTCCGCCGAACTCCAGCAGCATCCCGTAGCCGGTCGAGTAAGCCATCCAGGTGGCAGCAGCGTGCAATGCGTCGACATTTCCGGGATGCCGCACAATTGCCCGGGCCGGGAGGATCGCGGTCTCGGCGTACGTCGCGAACTCGGTCATCAGGAAGGTCGGCAATGCGCTGACCGCATCACCGGGCGCGAAGTCGTGCACGCCTTCACCGGCTGCCTCGACCAGCCCGGCCGCCTCGTACCCCAGTCCCGACCCGGGAAGCGCCGGCTGGTAGACGTACGTCCCGGTCCGGAAGTTGGCCTCCGCCCGGTTGACACCGATGGCGTCCACCCTGAGCCGCACCTCGTCCGGCCCGGGATCGCCGACCGCGACCTCCTCGACCCGAAGCACCTCCGGACCTCCGAGCCGATCGAACCGCACCACTCTCGCCATCTCGTCCTCCTGGTGTGCCGGTCGATCGACCGGGCTTCACGAGGAGGCTATGTAGCCGTCAGGTAGATGCTCAATTGGTATCCGTCCAGGATGACCAATTCATCGTCTACACTTTCGGCCATGGATGTGCTGACCGACGCGATCACCGCGATGCGCACGGGTCGTCCACATTCGAAGCGTCACGTCCTCGCCTCCCCCTGGGGAATGCATTTCCGCGACGACTACGGCGCCGCCTTCCACGTCGTACTGCAGGGCTCGTGCTGGTTGCTGCCGCCGCGCGATGCCACACCGGTCCAACTGGGCCTGGGCGACGTCGTCTTCCTGCAGAACGGCGCGCCTCACGGCCTGGCGGACCACCCTGACACCCCGACCCGCCCATTCGATCCAACCCGCCAGGACGGGCTCCCGGCCGGCGACGGCACGGCGACGATCCTCCTCTGCGGCGCCTACGTCCTGGACGCGGCGCGGCCACATCCGTTGCTATCCGCTGTGCCGCCGATGATTCACCTGCCCGCCAGGCTCGGGCAGCGCGACTCGCTCCGGGCTGCCGTCGGCATGCTCGGCGATGAACTGTCGACTCCCCGCCCCGGATCGACGGGCGTCATCGCAGCCTTCATCGATACGCTTCTTCTCTACATCCTCCGCACTTGGTTCGAAGAGCAGGCGCAAGAGGTACCCCCGGCAGGATGGGCACTCGCACTCCAAGATCCCGCTGTCGGCGGTGCGCTGCAGGCCATTCACGACGCGCCAGAGCGCGGTTGGACTGTCGCTGACCTCGCCGCAACCGCCGGCCTGTCGCGCGCTGCCTTCGCCGGCCGATTCGCGACCCTGGTCGGATGCCCCCCGATGAAATACCTGACCTGGTGGCGCATGACCACCGCGGCCCGCCTGCTGCGTGAATCAAATCAACCGCTGGCCACGGTCGCCCGCCAAGTCGGCTACGGCTCCGACGTTGCCTTCGCCCTCGCCTTCAAGCGCGAGTACGGCGTCACCCCCGGCAGATACCGCAACGACCCTCAGCCGACTGACCTCGAAGGTGCCGGCTAGCGGCCACTTCGTCGAGCCAGCCCGGTGTACCACGGTCTTCGCCCTTGCGGCTTCGTCAAACGGCTCCTTGGTGGAGATCCTCCACATAAGCCAGCTTCGACGCCTCGTCGCGTGGCGATAACAAGTAGTTGGACCACGCCTCCCGCTCGTGGGAGGTCGGTCCCAGCTCCCAGACGCACTGCATTGGGCGGAACAGCCCAGCATCGGGGACCTGGTGGTAGGTGCCGCCGGCCTCCTTCACGTACAGGACTTGCCATATCTCGTTGACCTCACGCCAGACACACACGATGAGGAAGTGGAAGGCTGCCCCTGATCGGTGCAGGATGACGAAACCGAGTTCGTTGCGGAAGGCAAGCGCACCGCGACCGGTCTCCTGCTCCAGGAACCTGCGAGCCTGATCCTGCTCCGCCTTCGAGACCGCGTTGTCCGGTGCGGACACGTCGTACCACTTGAGGTAAACCCCCGGCAGAGACTGGGCGTCGGAAGGTCTCGACTCCTTCCGGATGTGCGACCAGTCGGTGGGCACCTCGCCCAGGCCGGTCAAATCAACTGACTCCGTCATCCTGCATCCTCTCCGTTCCGCACGGCCGATCGCTTGCCACCACATCAATGCGTCGGACGGGCGGCCCGGAGATCGACACGATCACTGATGCGGTCAGCGCCAGGTGATCAAACCGGGACAGACGGATGAGGCGACCTGTGACCGTGAGCCCTAAGCCTCGATCCGTGGACCGGTGGGGCGCGGTCCGGTGCGTTGAACGTGAGAGTGCCTTCTGGATCAGGAGAATCTGGATTGTCTAGGTCCCGATTCCCACGATCCAAGAAGGCACTGCCAGTGAAGTTACCTGATGGTTGGTCGCGAGCGCAGCTGTTGTTCGATGACGAGAACCTCGTGTCGTGTGTCGGGTTGGTGCCGGTGATGGCGCTCGCGGAGCGCGCGGGGCTGTCGGAGTTGGTCTCGGGCAAGGTTGCGATCACCGCGTCGGCGGTGGCGTCGGCCGGGGTGAATCCGGCGGGCAAGCTGACCTCGATCATCGCGGGGATGGCGGCCGGAGCGGACTGCATCGACGATCTGGACGTGATCCGCTCCGGCGGGATGCCGCGGTTGTTCGGCGAGGTGTACGCGCCGGCGACGCTGGGCCAGTTCCTGCGGGAGTTCACCCACGGCCACGGCCTGCAGTTGGCGTCGGTCGCCCGCGCGCATCTGGTCAACCTGGTTGAGCGGACTGGGCTGCTGCCCGGCATCGAGACCCGGGCGTATGTGGATATCGACTCGCTGCTGCGCCCGGTCTACGGGCACGCCAAGCAGGGCGCCAGCTTCGGGCACACCAAGATCGCCGGCCGGCAGGTACTGCGCCGCGGCTTATCGCCGTTGGCCACCACGATCAGCACCGAGCAGGGTGCTCCGGTGGTGGCCGGGATCCGGCTACGCGCCGGGAAGGCCGGCTCCGGCAAGGGCGCGGCGTCGATGGTGCGCGAGGCGATCGCCACCGCCCGCGCCGCCGGGGCGACCGGGGAGATCCTGGTGCGCGGCGATTCGGCCTACGGCAACAGCGCGGTCGTCGCCGCGTGTGTGAGGGCCAAGGTGCGGTTCTCGGTCGTGCTGACCAAGAACCGGGCGGTGAGCGCCGCGATCGGCGCCATCGGCGACGACGCGTGGACGCCGGTGCACTACCCGGGCGCGGTCGTCGACCCCGACACCGGTGAGCTGATCTCCGACGCCGAGGTCGCCGAGGTCGAGTTCACCGCGTTCGCCTCCACCAAACACCCGGTCACCGCGCGGCTGGTCGTGCGCCGGGTCCGCGACCGCGCCAAGACCGAGGAACTGTTCCCGGTCTGGCGCTACCACCCGTTCCTCACCAACAGCACCGAACCAGTCGTCGCCGCGGACCTGACCCACCGCCGGCACGCGATCATCGAGACCGTGTTCGCCGACCTCATCGACGGACCGCTGGCCCACCTGCCCTCCGGCCGGTTCGCGGCCAACAGCGCCTGGGCGATCTGCGCGGCCATCACCCACAACCTGCTCCGCGCCGCCGGCACCCTGACCAGCCCGAGTCACGCCGTCGCCCGCGGCACGACGCTGCGCCGCCAGGTCGTCAACGTGCCCGCCCGGCTGGCCCGACCGCAACGCCGCCCAGTCCTGCACCTGCCCGCCCACTGGCCCTGGGCCCAGCACTGGACCACTCTCTGGACGAAGGTGTTCCAAATCGCGACCGGACCGCCGATCACCGCCTGACCCTCGACCACCTGCCGCACGGCACCGACCGGACAATCAACGTGGAAAGGCTGGGCAGACCAGCACCCCAACGCTGCCCATCAACAGCCAACCAGCCACCGCCCGCACCAACGGCCATCAACTCAGCGGCTCCACGGATTGAGGCTAAGCCCGCCGCCGGCAAGATGCATCGCCGGCGAACGGCTACTACGTCCACACCTCGAAGCTGGATCCGGACAATCCGGCCTGGCAGACGTGCGCGGTGAGCGAGTCGGACACGCTCGAGATCTTCACCTACGACGGTGACATCGCGTGGGGTTCGGTGCTCACCCGGACGCTCTGACCTTCGCCGGATCATTCAGCGAACAGGATCGACCCAGCCGAGAGCGGTCGCCCGGGCGCCCAGTTGGAAGCGGTTCTCGGCCCCGGCCGCTTCCATCATCAAACGTATTCGCCGCTGCACGGTGCGAGTGCTAACGCCCAACTGCCGAGCGATGGTGACATCTGTGAAGCCTGCCCGTAGGAGGCTCAGCAGCCGTTGTGACTCCTGGTCGAAAGGCAGTTCATCGACACCCCCGGGGGCGGCGGCGACAGCATCGCTGAACGGCGCCGCTCGATCCCAGGTCTGCTCGAACAAGGCGATCAACCCGGTCAGGAGCCCGGTCCCCCGGACCACGACCGCACGCGGATCGAGTTCCCCCGTTCCATTCGTCCATGGCACCACAGCCGTCTGATCGTCGACCATGAACAACTTGATCGGAAGTCGGTCCACGACCCGCACTTCCTCACCTCGGTTGACATCGGCGAGCATCGATTCGACCCCTCCCTGGGCGAGGAACCCTGCGCGGTCGTAGACGACTCGGTAGCGAATCCCACTGTCCAGCTGATCCACTTCGGCGGCGTGGAAATCCTCGTCGGTGTGGTCGGTGAGAAATGGCGGCATGACAAAAGCCCGGATCTCGACCCGCGCCGCGCGTTGGAGTTCCTTGAAGACCTGGTCGAGGTCGCCTGGCTGGAGCAGGTCGACCACGTCGCCTGGACTGGATGGCCTCGCCGACTGGTAGAGCGCCGCCAGGTGCTGCACATACGCCTGCACCTGGTCCAGGCGCGACTGCTGGGCGACGACAGCACCTTTCAGCGCCACCAGCGGGGCCAGGGCGACGAAACGGTCGTGATCGTCCGGCGTACGCGCGACCAGGCCCCTGGCCTCGAGGTTTGCCAACCCGCGCCGAACCTCGGCCAGATCGCTCGCCGACTCGCGGAGGATCTCTTGGGGCGAGGCAGAGGCGCGACCAACCAGCGCTCGGTACAGGTACTCGTCCGCGGGTGGCAGCCTCGCCTCTTCTGGAAGCATGCCGGAGCCGGGCAATGCCCGCGAATGTTCGTCAACCATGGCTCTGTCCCTTCGCCATTCGCTCCGACCTCGGCCGTTACACCACCACCGGCGCTCGGGACCAGCACTCGCTCGTCCCGAGCGCAGGCTCGATCACGCCGGCTGATAGATGGCGTACACGACACCCGTGCTGAAGGTGGTCGACGAAGCGAGCTTCAGCGGCAGCGGATCTCCCTCTGCGAACAGACGGTCACCGGATCCGACGGCAATCGGGTGGATCAGCAACCGTAGCTCGTCGAGAACCTTTGTCCTCAGCAACTGCCGGACCAGCGAGATGCTGCCGATCACGCTGATGTCCCTCCCTGGCTGCTTCTTCAGTGCGGTGACCGTCTCGACGACGTCTCCGTCGAGGAGCGACGCATTCCAGCCGGCGTCCACTTCCGGCAGCGTGGTCGAGACCACAAGCTTCGCACTGTTGTTGATCTGGTCGGCCATCTCGCCTTGCAGCTTCGGCCAGAAGTCGACGAAGATCTCGTAGGTCTTCCGGCCGAGCAGCAAAGTGTCGGCTTCGGCGCCGGTTGCCTCGACGACGGCGTTCATCTCCTCGTTCGCGTACGGGAAGTGCCACTTCTCGGGCGCCTCGACGACACCATCGAGAGCGACGAACAAACCGGCGCTTAGCTTCCTCATGCATTGTCTCCTTGGATCAGGCATCGATGCCTACTGTCGTGAATGCGTCGTTCAGGAGTGGCCAGGATCGACACATTGCAAGAGAAATCCCTGCACTATCCGAATTCGACACGGCCCGGCTGCGGGGCCCGGGTCCCACCGCGCCGCCGTACCGCTGTCGAGCAGAGCCGGTCGGCAACGGCGCGCGATGGGAGGTGGGCAGGAGCTGAGGAGGGACTGCAATGACTGCTCCTGCCCGGCGCTGGCACCGCCCGGCCGTGCGACGGCAGCGGTACGACGGGACGGCGGGACCCGGGGTCACTGATGGAAGCGACAGACTTCTCAGCCGCAGTCCGACGACGATCCGCCTCGGAAGCCGCCCACCAGGGCGGTCAGCGTCACGCCTAAGCGAAGGAGGCGTGCGGAACGTGAAAAAGCGGACAAGGCCAATCCTCCTGGGATCTCTTCGGCCGCGCTCTCCGCGATCTCCGAGCGGTAAGGAGGGCGGCGACCACCGAAGCCTCGTCGGCGGGATCACCGATCCGTCACCTGTGGGTCACCGGTCTTTGTTGCCTGCCGCACCCACATGTCCACGTACCCCTTGAGCAGGTCTCTCTCGAGGGTCAACGCCTGGTTCTCCTGGCGGAGCCTGTCCAGCTCGGCATACATCGCCTCGGACGCTTCGAGGTCCGCCTTGACCATCAGTCGGTCTGACGCTTCTATCGCGCCGGGACAGCGCCCGGCCGAGGTGAGGGCCGCTGTACGGGGCTGATGGTCGAGTGACGGGTCACCACGGAGCATCGCTTCATGGAGACGACGGAGCTCCACCCCAGGCTCGACGCCGAGTTGGTCACGGAGCAGACCCCGTGCGCGACGGAAGGTCTCCAGCGCCTCTGCCCGACGGCCGGCGCGGTACAAGGCAAGCATCAGCAGACACTGAAGGCCCTCCCCGTACGGATGGAGTGCTACCAGCCCGAGCAGTTCCGGCACGACTTCGGCGTGCCGGCCAAGCTCCAGCCGCAGCCGCGCACGCCATTCCAGCGCGCCGAGACGACGCTCCTCGATCCGGCGCGCCGCGACCTCCAGCGTCGCGGTAGCCATGCCGTCGAGAGCCGGGCCTCGCCACCACCCCAGTGCGGCGTCGATGGCGAGGGTGGCCTCCACCGGGCAACCGGCTTGCTCGAAGTTCGCCGCCCGGCGAAGGTCGTGCTCGAACTCGTGCAGGTCGAGTTGTCCCTCGCCGACCTCGACGAGGTAGCCGGACCCCCTGGTTCCGATCGGGTCCACTCCCCCCGGTCCGCTGCGGAAGACCCGGCGCAGATCGGAAACCCGATTCTGAACCTGAATCCGAACACCCGCAGGAAACTCGTCGCCCCACGCCGCGGCGATCAATTGCTGGATCGACACGACCCGATTGGCTTCCAGCAACAAGGCCGCGAGGATGCTGCGGCTGCGGTTGCCACCGACGACGAGCTCCTCCCCGCCGCCATAGATCTCCAGCGGCCCCAGGATTTTGAATTCGACCGGCTTCATGCCGCCTCCTCAGAAGGTAGGTCCATGGCCTCGCGCGCCACGTCCGACAGATCTCCCCACCAGTGCGTCGAACGGAAGAGGCGGATGTCGACACAACGGCCGTCGATTGCCGGATCAGATTCGCACCCGCCCGACAGCATGGTCAGCCCGATCATGGACATCGGCACCGCGTAGGCAGCGCAGGGCAACGGCCGTGAACCACTGGAACCCGATCAGCACCGAGATCGCCAGCCGCCAGCTGGATGTGTCCTGGTCCGGCCAGGCGCTCAGGACCAGAGAGACAACCCCGCTGGCTGCGGAGAACGCCGCCCACGCCGTCCGGCCGTCCGCTCTGAAGCGCGCGGCAAGAATCAGACTGACGACCACCAGCGCGGTGAAGGCCAGCGGCGGCGCAAACGCGTGCAAGGTGCCATGCCAACTGAACTCCGAGGGAATCTCATCCGGAGTTCCGACGGGGTATCCGAGGGCAGGGTCGGGAGGGAACACGCCGCCGGCGATCAGGCCGATGCCGAACAGGCTGGTGAAGCGTGGAGCCCACTTCGCTCCGCGGCCGCCGTGAAGCGAGCGCCGCAGGCCGACGGCGAACACACAGGCCAGAATCCCGGCCACGACGAAGTTGGTGATCTGAATCCACCCCAGAGCTCCGACACTGAGCAGGCTCATGGGTTGATGGGTGATGTCGAAACCGTCGCGGGTCAGCAACTGCAGGGCGACGGTGGCAACGAACAGGGGGCCGGCGACGACGCCGGCCGAGAGCAGAGTCTTCGTGCTCATGGTCTTTCCTCTCTGATCTTCGTCTCAGGACGATTCACTGAGAGCGTCGAACCGCTGGGGTTCGAATCGACACGGCCGGCTGACTTTTGAACTGGGTGGCCACAGCGAAAAGCCAGGCGAACCCGATCAGCACCGACAGCCGTTCGGCCAGACCAGAAGGAAGACTCGGGCCGCCGTCGGCGAAGTTGACCGCCGCAAGCACCGACGCGACGATCCAGAAACCGAGGACGCCTGCGGCGGCGATCCACCCCCAAACCCGAGAGACCATTGCCCGCGTCACGACACATGCCGCGGTCAGGCAAACGAAGAACAGTCCTCCGGCGATGTCATGGACCTGACCGTGCCAGCTGACCGCGGCGTCGTACTGCGAGTCCGGTGGCGGATCCGACACGAACAGGCCGGCCGCGCCGAAGGCGATCCCGACCGCTGTGACCATCCGGCCGGGCCACGCGCCGACGTCGGCGACCCGCCGATGGAGGAAGAGGCCGAAGGCAACCAGCGCCGAGCCGGCCACGAGGAAGTTGAGGATCTGGATCCATCCCCACGGTCCGATCGAGAGATGGCTGACCCAATGGTCCAGCGGTGAGAAGTCGGTCCGGACGGCGTCCTCCACCGCCACGACCACGACGAACAGCACCAGCGCACCGCGGAAGACGAGCGGGGTAGCGGCCTTCATAGGATGCTCTGAGCAGTGAAGATAATGTGCATGGGCGCAATAATTGCATGCGTGCATCTACCCGTCAAAGGAAGAAGCTGAGTCGTGCCGTCCGACCTACAAGCGACCTATCGGGGATACCTCGCGGCCGTTGTCGCCTATCACCACACAGTGGCCGCCAGCCTCGACATCGGCTACACCGACTACCAGGCGATGAACGTGCTGCAACTGCACGACGGCCTCGCGACTGGCGAACTGGCCCGGCTGGTGGGCCTCAGCACCAGCGCCGCCACCCGCATGGTCGACCGTCTGGAGCGACTCGGCTACGTCTCGCGGTCGGCCGATCCACAGGATCGCCGCCGTACGATCGTCCGGTTGGGCAAGACCCAGCCCGCCCGGCTGTACGAGACGTTGGAGGTGGTCCGATCCCTGGTCGGGAACGCCTTCGAGGGTCTGTCCCCGGCCGACCTGGAGGTGCTGGAACGCCACTTCACCAAGGCGCGGGACGGTTACCAGACTGCGACGAATCTGCTGCTCGATCGGGAAGCCGCGGAAGACAACACCGACTGATCCTCAGTCTGCGGGTCGGTCGGTGGCCGGTCCGTGAATGATCCGGGACGGATCGGGGATCATCGCCTTTACCGTGCGGACATGATCCGTACCGAGCGACTCCTGCTCCGCCAGTGGACCATCCTCGATCACGGCCCGTTCGCCGCGATGAGCGCGGATGCCCAGGTGATGGAGTACTTTCCCGCGGCATTGAGCCGTGAACAGAGCCTTGCGATGGCCGACGGCTGCCTGCGCACGATCGAGGCCAACGGGCACGGCCTGTGGGCACTCGAGACCCGGGACACCGGTCGGTTCATCGGCTTGACCGGCCTGGCAACAGTGGATTTCGAGGCAGACTTCGCACCCGCGACGGAGATCAGCTGGCGCCTCGCACGAGAAGCCTGGGGGCACGGGTACGCCAGCGAAGCCGCCCGCGCCTGTCTCCAGTTCGCCTTCGAAATCCTCGGGCTGGCCGAGGTCGTCGCCATGACGGCGACCGGCAACTGGCGGTCTCGCCGGGTGATGGAGCGGATCGGGATGCTTCACGACCCGGCCGACGACTTCGACCATCCGCGCGTCACGCCCGGCCACCGGCTCGAGCGGCACGTTCTCTACCGTATCGATCGTCACCGCTGGCCGCGGGCGGCGTGGTTGACCTCGCAACTGGCGATGGACGACTTTCATCTCCCCCATTCCGGCCCCCTCCCGTGGCCGAGTTACTGATACAGCAACCAGTGGAGAACCCGATCATGCAGACAGTGACCTCACCTGACGGCACGACCATCGCCTACGACGAAGCCGGCGCCGGTGCACCCCTGATCCTCGTCGCCGGGGCATTCAGCTACCGCAAGTACCCAATGCTGCCCAAGCTGGTGTCCGCCCTCTCCGACCAGTTCACCGTGTACAACTACGACCGACGAGGGCGCGGGGACAGTACCGACACGGGGCCGTACTCCGTACAGCGCGAGATCGAGGACCTAGCAGCACTCATCGAGGCGGCGGGCGGCGAGGCGGATGTCTGGGGGCAGTCCTCCGGCGCCGCGCTGGCCCTCCACGCTGCCGCGGCCGACATCGGCATTCGCAGACTCGCGCTGTATCAACCACCTTTCCGGGTCGACAAGAGCACACCACTGCCCCCACCCGACTTTCAGCAACACCTGACCACGCTCGTTGCTGACGGCAACAGCAGCGCGGCGGTCCGGTTCATGATGACGAAGGGTATGGGCGCGCCTGGTTTCGCGGTCGGCATCATGCGGCTGCTGCCGTTGTGGAGGCGCCTGACCAGGCTGGCCCACACCCTTCCGTACGACGTGGCGATCGTCGGCGACAAGATCTACGGCGAGCCACTGGTGGCCGCGGACTTCGCCGAAGTGAAGGTACCGACCCTGGTCATGGCCGGCGGCAAAGCGCCCGGCCCGCTTCGGACCGGAGCTCGGCAACTCGCCGAGGTTCTCCCCGACGGCCGGTACCAGGTTCTCGACGGCCAGAGCCACGCGGTGTCACCAGCAGCCCTCAAGCCTGCCCTCACGGCCTTCTTCCGGCAGTCACCAGAAGAGTAGTTCTCCCAACGCAATCTCGATCGACGATTGACCGGCGAATCGGCGTGGATGACGCCGACGCCGGTCAGTTGTCGTTTCCACCACGATCTGGTTGCTTCAGGCATCGATCGCCGACCGCACGCTGTCGCGTTCCCGCCGTTGGCGAGATGTCGTCAGCAAAGCTTGCTGACAGCCGGAAAGCCTTCGGTGATGGTGGAATCAGCGCCGACCACCGGCGCTTCATCACGGAGGAACATTCATGCGTCGAAGGACAATCAGTGCCGGCGTAGCGCTCTTGGTAGCCCTGTTGCCACTCGCTGCTCCCGGGGCGAGCGCGGGTCCACCCGTGGGCACCGAACCGCCGCCTGCCGTAGCCGAAACGGAAAAGACCGTCACCCTGATCACCGGGGACGTCGTGCACGTACGGAAGATGCCGGACGGCCGCACGACCGCGGTTCTGGACGCCAAGTCACCGTCAGCGGCGTTCCGGATCTTCGAACGAGGTGGGCACACCCAAGTGATCCCACTGCCGGCGCAGCCGTTGGTCGACCGCGGCTCGCTGGACGGACGGTTGTTCGACGTCACAGCCCTGATCGAGCAGGGGTACGACGACGCCACCCGGCAGGATCTGCCGCTGATCCTCATGTACGGATCGGCGCTCTCACAGGCCGTACCCGATGGAGCGCGAACCGGCAGAGTCCTCAGCAGCGTCAACGCTCGCGCTGTCAGCGCGGTCAAGTCAACCGCCAGAAAGTTCTGGGCCGATGTGGCGCGCCAAGCCACCGTTGGTGCGGCCAACAACCTGGCGGCAGGTCTCGACGACGGGATCACGAAGATCTGGCTCGACGGCAAGGTCCGTCCCTCACTGGACCGGACGGTGCCGGCCACCGGAGCGCCGCGAGCCTGGCGCGATGGCTACGACGGACGCGACGTGAAGGTCGCCGTGCTGGACACCGGACTCGACCAGGGACATCCGGACTTCGACGGCAAGGTCGCTGCCACCCGATCGTTCACGCCCGACGGGAAGACCGACGACCTGATCGGTCACGGCACCCACGTCGCCTCGATCGTGACCGGATCGGGAGCAGCCTCCAAAGGGCAGTATTCCGGTGTCGCTCCCGGCGCGAAGCTCCTTGTCGGCAAGGTGATCAGCGACGGCGGATCCGGACAGGACTCCTGGCTGATCGCGGGCATGGAATGGGCAGTTGCCCAGGGCGCCAAAGTCGTGAACCTGAGCCTCGGCAGCAATCCCACCGACGGCAACGATCCGTTGAGTCAGACCGTCAACAGGCTGACCGCATCCAGCGGCGCCCTCTTTGTGGTCTCCGCGGGCAACTCGGGGCCTGTGGAACGCACGGTCTCGTCACCGGCCTCGGCCGACTCTGCTCTCGCGGTGGCCAATCTGCAGCTCGACGGACGGCTGAATCCAACCTCCAGTCGTGGTGCCAGAGTCGGTGACAACGCGATCAAGCCGGAGATCAGCGCCCCGGGGACCGACGTTGTCGCCGCACGCGCCGCGGGCAGTGTGATCGGGCGACCGGTCGGGGACAGGTACATGTCCCTGTCGGGAACGTCGATGGCTGCTCCGCATGTCTCCGGCTCCGTGGCAATCCTCGCGCAGCGGCACCCGGACTGGACGGCTGCGCAACTGAAGGCCGCCCTCGTCTCGACCGCCGTTCCAGTCGACGACGAGCCGATCTGGGGTCAGGGAGCGGGGCTGGTGGCAGTCGACCGCGCTGTGGCCACGACCGTGCGAGTCAGCGAGTCCGTACTGAACCTCGGCTACATCACGGACGATGCCGCACCTCGTACCCGGACGCTGACGTATCACAATGACGGCGACAAGCCTGTCACTTTGACGCTGACCGCGGCGATGAAGTCCGATGACGGGAATCCGATTCCAACTGCTGCTCTCAGCGTCAGTCACCATCAGTTGGTGGTGCAGCCCAACGGTGCCGCGACAGCGACGATCACCCTGAACCCGTCGCTGCTGAAGCCAGGACAGTACTCCGGCCGGCTGGTGGCCACCGGAGGTCAGGTCCCGGTCACCACGCTGCTCGGTTTCTATCGACAGGGTGACCTGGCCGACGTCACGGTGTCTCTGACCGATCGAGTGGGTCGACCGGCATCCGGAAGCGTGACGCTCTACAACTACCGCAAGGGCCTGTTCGAACCCTGGGGCTACATCAACGGCAGCATCACGGCAGGGCAGACACTGCACCTGCGGATCCCTAAGGCGACGTACAGCATCACCGCCCTGGTCACCAGCAACGACGAGTCGGACCGGTTCACCGAAGAGATGAGCGTCGTGGCCGATCCCCAGCGGGTCGTCGACCGCGACGTCCACCTGGCCCTGAAGGCGAAGGACGCCCGCCCGGTCGCAGTACGCACACCGGAGGAGACCGTTGCGGAGAGCGTGGTCTTCGGCTGGGTTCGCGGCGACGGCAAAGGCAACGACTTCATCGACTCATTGGTCCTCCTGCCCGCGGACGGACACCAGGGCGGAGTGATCGGCGAATCGAGCAGCAGGCTGTTCAGAGACTCCGAACTGCTGGCGACGTTCCCCTACGCGGGGTTCGGAGACATCGACGTACCGGCCGACGACACTGGCTACCGCCTCGAAATGACCGCCTCGAACGACTCGTCGACCGCCGGCCGCCTCTCGACCCGGACGGACACGGCCTGGTCGTTCCGATCGTCCCAGGTGGGCGGCGGCCCAGAACCGCTGCCTTTGCTGTCCGTTGCCTACGAGATTCCGCTGTCGGTGAGGAACAGCGCCGATCCCCGATCTCCGCTGCCATTCACCGCGCGGGTCCGCCTGCAGGACGGCACCGCGGTGACCATCGGGGCGGCTTCGGTCTGGCACTCGTTCGATGACGGCGGGACCTGGAAGGAGCTGAGGAGCCGGGTGAACGGTGGATCCGTGACCGTCATGCTGCCTGCCGCCGCCTCGAGCGGTCATCAGTACGGATCTCTACGCATCGTCGTCAAGGACCGCTCAGGTAACTCGATCGAGCAGACGATCCATCGCGCGTACCGTCTCGCCCGCTCCTGAAGGAACCTCCGGCCGGGCGTCGACAGCTGCCCGGCCGGACCGCTCCGCGTGAAGAACCGGTGAGCGGTCAGGGACCGGCCCGATTACCTTGCCGAGGTGATGCGGCACTCGCCGAACATGCGCTACGACACAGCCCTCGATCGATCGTGGGCAGAGGAAGGCCTACCCAAAGTGCCACTGGAACCAGAGCCCTACTTCAACACCCAAGCTGCCGTGACTCGCTCCATGCTCGGTTGGGGAGTTCTCGTCGGTCCCATCTACTTTGCCGTCAGCCTAGTTCAGGCCTTCAGCCGCGACGGATTCGACTTCTCCGAACACCAGTTGAGTCTGCTGATGCTCGGAGACCGCGGCTGGATCCAGTCCGCGAACCTGATCATCAACGGCCTCCTGACCCTCGCGGCCGCGGGCGGATTCCTGCGAGCGATGCAGACACGTCGCCGGGGCAGGCTTGCTCCGGGCCTGCTCGGAGTGTTCGCGATCGGCCTGGTCGGCAGCGGGATCTTCGCGCCCGACCCGATGCAGGGCTTTCCTCCCGGGACCGGCGAGGTCACCATCACCAGCTCCGGAATCCTGCACATGGCCTTCGGTGCGGCACAGTTCCTCGCGTTGGCCGGCGCCTGCTTCAGCTTTGCTCGCTGGCTCGATCTGCACGGTGATCCGGGATGGAGGCGCTGGTCGACCGCGTCCGGCGTCACCATCATTGTCGGCTTCCTCGGCGGCGCCGCCCTCGCGCAGCACACCATCGGTGTCGTGTTCCTGTGGGCAGCCGTCGTGACCGGCTACCTATGGATCGCACTGGCCTCGGCCAAGCTCTGGAGTGCCACGCCGCATCCTGCAGTTTCGCCATCGCGCCAGACGAGCAGCCGCTAGCCGATCTCCGGCGATACCACGACAGCTTCACGAAGGAGACAGTTATGAAAGCAGTGCGCTACCACTCGTACGGCGCCAGCGATGTCCTCAGCTACGAGGACATCGATCACCCGGTGGCGGACACCGGTCAGGTGGTGGTGCGGGTCGCCGCCACCGCGTTCAACTTGTTGGATGCCGCGGTCCGCGGAGGCCTGCTGCAGCAGATCTTTCCGATCGAACTCCCGCACGTTCCGAACTACGACATATCCGGCGTCATCACCGAGGTCGGCGACGATGTCACCGGTTGGAGCGTCGGTGACGCAATAGTGGCATTCTTGCCACCTCTCCAGGCCGGCGGTGCCGCTGAGTACGTCGCGGTCCCCGCCGACGTACTGGCGGCCGCGCCTCGCAAGGCTGAGCTGGCCGACGCGGCAGCACTGCCCTCTGTCGGGCTGGCTGCCTGGCAGCTCCTGTTCGAACACGCCGACCTGAAGGCGGGCCAGAGCGTCTTCATCGACGGCGCCGGCGGAGCAGTGGGCGGGTACGCCGTCCAACTCGCGAAGCAGGCCGGCATCACCGTGACGGCAACAGCCGGTGCGCGCAGCCACGACCGTGTCCGCTCGTACGGCGCTGGACGGATCATCGACTACACCGCCGCCCCGATCACGCCGGCCCTGGCAGGACAGGTGTTCGACGCCGTGCTACATCTCGCTCCCACCAGCCCGGACCTCAAGCCCACCAGCCCCAAGGAAATCGCTGAGCTGATCGACCTCGTCGCCGATGGTGGTACCTTCGCCAGCACCACCACCCCTGGCCCCGATCAGGCCGGACGCGGCGTGCGCACCGCTCGGGTCTTCACCCGCAGCGATGCCGTGCAATTGGCCGAGCTGGTCAGTCGGCTGGATGCCGGTGATCTGAAGATCGATGTGGCTGAGCGGCGGCCACTGACCGATCTGGCCGCCGTCCACGACCAAGCTGCCGTGGGACGGCTACCCGGAAAGACCATCCTGATCCCTGCCTGAGTGAGGATTCCGTGCGGGACGAATGGAGCGAACATGATCTGGACAGCCGGTTTCCGCACCGGGGTGATCAGTCCCTACGAGCAGGTCAAGCTCAGCGAACCGCGTAGCTTCGCCGACCACACCGTGCGGCAGATACTTCACATGGCCGGCGGCGGAGGTCGGCTACGCGTACGCCTGACCAACCGCTACGGCCGTACCCCTCTGACCATCGCCGCTGCCTCGGTGGCCACCGAGCACGGATCAGCCACGCTCACCTTCGGGGGTTCGGACGAGCACACGATCCCACCGGGAGAGGAATCGCTCGCCGACCCGACCGACCTGCCCATCGCCCCAGCTCCGACCTCGTCCTAGACCTCCCTGAGGAGACGGGCCTGGCGACCTATTCCCAGATGCCCAGGGAGACGGCCCACATCATCGGCGGGAACCACGTAGCGTCGGCCGCACTCCCTGCGGCCGACCAGATCGAAGCGAGGTTCTACGTCGGCGGTGTGGACGTGCTGGTCCCCGACAACACCGCGATCGCCGTCGCGTTCGGCGACTCCTGGTTCGAAGGAGTCGGTACCACCGGCGCGAACAACCGCTCGGTCGACGTCCTCAACCGCCGCCTCGAGCGAGGATGGGTGGTCAACCAGGGCATTGCCGGAAACCGGCTTCTGCAGGACGAGGTCGGCGAGCAGGGGCTGGCGCGGTTCGACCGCGACGTTCTGTCGATTCCCGGCGTGACACATGTCCTGGTTCACCTCGGCATCAACGATCTGGGCCTCCCCGGCATGGCCGGGGAGCCACCCGCCGGCTCCGATGCGCTCATCCAGGGCTTCAGTACCTTGGCCCATCGCGCGCATCTGGCCGATCTGAAGATCCTCGTCGCCACCATCGGCCCCTTCGGCGGCGCCATCTATCCCGGAGTCAGCAGTCCTGAGGGCCTCGCCGTCCGACACGAGGTGAATGACTGGATCCGTACCACGGACGCCTTCGACGCCGTCTTCGACGTGGCGCGAGCTGTCGAGCATCCAGACGCCCCTGACACCATCCACCCAGCACTCGACAGCGGTGACGGCATGCACCTCAACGACAAGGGCGCCCAGGCCATGGCCGACTCCGTCGACCTGAAAACCCTCATCCTCTAGGGACCTCATGGATCCCGGCCACGGTGCAGGCGGGAGCGTCGCCTGGTCCGCGGCCGAGAACGCTACCGGGTACTGGCGGATGTCCCGTGGGGCTAGGGTCGGGGTGTGCTCGCCTTGACCACTACGGCATCCGCTCCGCACGTCGTGCTGACCAGCGTGGCGGACCCGGTCCCGTCGAGTCACGAGGCACTGGTTCGGGTGCGGGCGTTCTCGCTCAATCGCGGCGAGGTTCTGGATCTTCCGGGATCAGCTGAAGGGTCCGTCCCGGGTTGGGACGTCGCCGGTGTCGTCGAGCGGGCCGCCGCGAATGGGAAAGGGCCGCCCAGGGGGACACGAGTGGTGGGATTGGTGAGGGCTGGGGCATGGGCGGAGTTGGTGTCTGTTCCCATCACCATGCTGTCGGCGGTTCCCGACAATGTCGCTGACGTGCAGGCCGCCACACTACCCACGGCCGGTGTGACGGCATTGCGGAGCTTGGAGCTCGGCGGACTGGTGCTCGCGAAGCGGGTTCTGATCAGCGGTGCGACGGGTGGCGTGGGGCGGATCGCAGTGCAGTTGGCCCGCGCGGCAGGCGCACACGTGAGTGCTCTGGTGCGCAACGCAACAGTGTCTGCTCCCTTGCTTCACGAACTGGGTGCCAGTGAGGTCATCCAGCGGCTGGAGGGAGACTTCGACCTGGTCATCGACTGCGTGGGGGGCGCCGTCTTCGGACAGGCCGTGGAGCACCTTGCGCAGCGCGGCACTCTGGTCAATATCGCCACTCAGAGTCCGGAAGAGACGGTGTCCTTCCGCGCCGGCCGGTTCGATCGGTCCCCGGGCGCCACGATCTACACCCTGAATCAGTGGGACGAAAGCGCCGCGCAGGGCGGCGCTGCCAAGGACCTCGCTCGCCTTTGCGCCCTGGTCGCCGATGGACGCCTCGACGGGCAGGCCGAATACGAAGGCTCCTGGCGCGATCCGGAGATCGCTGTCGAGGCTCTCCTGAAGCGCAGGATTGGTGGCAAGGCAGTGCTGCACGTCGACTGAAACCGTCTCGCGCCCGCCGCGCGACTGCACGCAGCGTGACCCGGCGATCTAGCGCCGCTTGAGATGGTGATGGCGCAGTCCGGGCCGGGTACGGCAGGCTGCTGGCATGGCGCGTGAGGACTCTGACTCGACGCGCTCCAGCGGGCTGATACCACCCCGAAAGGACAGCATGAACGCTCTGCAGAAGTTCTCGCTCGAGGGCAAGGTTGCTCTCGTGACCGGTGGGAGCCGGGGTCTTGGACGTGCGATGGCCGAGGCGCTCGGTGATGCGGGTGCGGCGGTAGCGGTCAGCGCGCGGACGCTGGCTTCGGCCCAAGCCGCCGCCGAGGAGCTGAGTGCGCTCGGCATTCGCGCGTACGGCGTCCAGCTCGAGGTGTCCGATGTCGAGGACGTCGAACGTGCGGTCGAGCAGGTGAGCACCGAGTTCGGTGAGATCGACGTGCTCCTCAACAACGCGGGCATCGGCGTCGCCGGCCGGGCCTTCGAGACGCCCGACGAAGCATGGCATGAGGTGTTCTCCGTCAACGTCGACGGCGTCTGGTACTGCAGTCGTGCGGTCGGACGCCGGATGGCGGAGCGAGGTGGCGGCACGATCGTCAATGTCGGTTCGATGTCGGCCGAGATCGTCAACCAGCCCCGGTGGCAGGCGTCCTACCTCTCGTCCAAGGCCGCCGTCCATCAACTGACCAAGGCGCTGGCGGCTGAGTGGGCGCCGCACGGGATCCGCGTGAACGCGATGGCGCCGGGATACTTCCTCACCGAGATGTCGCCCGTCGACCAGCCGGAGTTCAAGGAGTGGTGCGTCGATCCCGCTGCCATGAAGCGCTACGGGTTGCCGCCGGAGCTGGGGCCGGTCGCGATCTTCCTGGCCAGCGAGGCGTCCAGCTTCATGACCGGCTCGATCGTCAAGGTCGACGGCGGCTTCACCCTGTTCTGAGCACACCCGGAGAAGGGTCTTTCATGGTCACCATTGGCATCGTTGGCGCCGGGCTGCGCGGCAGGCTGTTCGCCGAGGCTCTCGGGGAACAGCCGGACGTCACCGTCGTCGGTCTCGCGGAGCCCTCGGCCAAAGTGGCCGAGGAGGCGAGGGACGCCACCGGACTGCCTGTTTCCGCGTCGCACATCGAGTTGCTCGAGGCATTCGATCCGGACGCCGTGATCGTGGCGACGCCTGACTTCGCCCACCGCCAGATTGCCGTCGACGTGGCGGAGGCCGGTAAGCATCTGCTGATCGAGAAACCGGTCGCCACCAACCTGGACGACGCCCATGCCATTGCTGCGGCGGTTCACGGCTCGGGCGTTCGATGCCTCGTCGGCTTCGAGAACCGCTGGAACCCGCACGTGGTGCAAGCCAAAGCGGCGATGGCATCCGGGAGTCTCGGCGAGCCGATCACGGCGTCGGCCACCCTGAGCAACTCGTTCTTCGTGCCGACGACCATGCTGTCGTGGGCGGCCCAGTCGTCGCCGGCCTGGTTTCTGATGCCGCACACCGTCGACCTTGTCCTGTGGCTCACCGGCCGGAAGCCCGTGTCGGTGAGCGCGGTCGGATCTCGTGGTGTACTCGCGCAGCGCGGCATCGACACCTGGGACGTGGTGCATGCCCTGGTCACCTTCGACGACGGATCGACGGCGGCGCTCTCCTCGGCCTGGACGCTCCCGGATGCCGGTGACGGCATCGTCGACTTCAGGTTCCAGGTGATCGGCACCGAGGGGTCGGTGACCGCGGATCTGTCCCATCAGGGCCTCACCGTGGTGAGCGACAAGTACCGGTCGGCGTGGCCGGTCTCCGGCCGGATCGGGCGATCACAGGTCGGCCCTGCCGTGTGGATGGTCCAGGACTTCGCGGCGGGACTCGTCGACGGCGGCGAACTCGGGCCGGGCATCGACCACGGCGTACTGGTCACGCAGCTCATCTGCGCGATCGAGGACTCGATCACCACCGGACGGACGGTGGACCTGAGCGCCTGACAAGCCGCCAACCGACTCGAACTCGCGGTGTCCTGCTTGATCGCGCGAGTCGTGGGTACCGGGCTCGCACCATGCTCGAGACACCGGGTGCCGGTCTCGAGCTGGCGCGCGCGTGTCACGGGTTCCCTTGCTGGGCCAACGCCCACCTGTACGAAAGGCGAACCGCCATGTCGATGAATGCATTCGACCCCTGGAACTACCGAACGACCTCCGGCTACACCCAAGGGACCGACCTGACCGGGTACAAGATCGCCGCCCTCGACGGCGATATCGGCAAGGTCGACGAAGCCAATGACCAGACCGGCACCTCCAGCCTGGTGGTCGACACCGGGCCGTGGATCTTCGGGCGCAAGGTGCTGCTGCCTGCCGGTGTGGTCGAGAAGGTCGACCATGACGACAAGAAGGTCTATGTCGACCGGACCAAGGACCAGATCAAGGACGCGCCCGAGTACAACTCCGACGCCGACGTCGACGACGACTACCGGACCCGCCTCGGCGGCTACTACGACGACACCTACCGCTCCGGCATGTAGCCACCCCTGACCCGAGCGTTCGGCGGCCGCCGCGCCGCGAATACGGTCCGCAGGACCACCGGCCCGCGGCCGCCGAACGCACGGACCGCGATGCGCTAGCGAGCGTCGATTTCAGCGAAGAATGCTGCGATGTCGCGGCTGAGCAACTCGGGCTGTTCGGCGGCCGGGAAGTGCCCGCCTCGGGGCATCGGTGTCCAGCGGCGGATGTTGTACAGGCGCTCGGCCCACTCGCGCGGCGGGCTGCCGTCATCGATGAACTGGTTGGCGAACACGGCGACCGCAGTGGGGACGGTGACGACATCGATCGACCGGAGCTGGGCAGCCAGGTCGCGGTTGTCGACATAATCTCGCATCGACGTGGTGATGGTCTGCGTCGCCCAGTAGATGGTGACGATCGACAGCAGCAGGTCGCGGGAGAAGGTGGCGTCCAGGTCGCCCGCGGAGTCGGCCCAACCTCGCCACTTCTCGAGTATCCACGCCGCCAAGCCGGCTGGTGAATCGTTGAGCCCGTAGCCGACGGTCTGCGGTCGGGTCGACTGAATAGCACCGTAGCCACGGTCGTCGTCCCGCCACCGCCGGTAGCGAGCCAGGTAGTCGCGTTCGGCCTCGGACAACGGCTGCGATCCTGGGCCGGTGTACGGATGCAGGTCAAGATTGCCGAGATGGATGCCGAGCATGGGCGCGGGTTTGTCCAGCGCCATGAACGTGGTGACGCCGGAACCCCAGTCGGTGCCGTGCGCGCCGTACTGCGAATAGCCGAGCCCGCGCATCAGCCGATGCCACTGCGCCGCTACGTATCGGCTGGTCACACCAGTACGGGCGGGTCGCTCGGAGAAGCCGTATCCGGGAAGTGATGGGATCACCACATCAAAACCGGGCCCGTCGAGGCCGTGAGCGGCTGGGTCGGTCAGCCAAGGCACAAGGGGCAGGAACTCGACGAAGCAGCTTGGCCACCCGTTCGTCAAGACCAGCGGGATGCCGCGGCCGGTCCGGGCCTTCTCGTGCACGAAATGAATCCGGACCCCGTCCACATCGGCCACGAAGTGAGCGAAGCTGTTCAGCCAGCGTTCCTGAGCATGCCAATCGAAGCCGTCCGCCCAGTACGTCAGCAACCCTCGCAAGTCCGCAAGATCCGTACCCTGCCGCCACGGTGCGTCCGGCGAGTCGGGCGGCCATCGTGTGCTCCGGATCCGGGCCGTCAGGTCACCCAAGACCTCTTCGCTCACCGAGATCGTGAACGGCCTCGGGTCGAACGTCGACGCCGCGTCAGTCGACTCCATCCCTCCACCCTGCCATGGATCCGGCTGGATTCGGTGGTCCTGCGGTGTTCCTCGGCGCGATCCGAGTTACCCGCCCGGAGATTGTGGTTCCCAGCAGCCACAGGGCCGCCACTGTCGCGACGACGAGGGTGATGGTGAGAGCGTGTAGCGCCGTCCAGTCGAAGCGGGTGTGGGAGATCGTCAGCAGGTACGGCACTGCGAATCCGACATAGCACAGCGCCTGGTACGCAGCGGTCGCTGATCCGAGTCGTGCCGGATGAGCCACGCGCTGAACGTCAGAGAGACCGGCGAACTGGGTGATGCCGTAGGCCGCACCGAGTGCGATGCATGCGGTCAGCACTGGCAGGACGGTTGCGGTCGCGGCGGCCCAGACTGCCACCGAGAGCGCGACCACGACACTTGCCATGGCGACGAGGAGCAGGCGTCGTCCCGCCACGCGGGCGGCGGCGGGCTGTACGACAACGGCGGCAAATGCCGGCACCGCAGTCGCCACTGCAGCGAACGCCACTGGCGAGGTCCCGGCGCCGGTCGCCACCAGACCCGGGAGGAAGGCCAGAGCGATAGCCGCGGTCCCGAACACCCAAGGTGCGAAGGGCAGCAGCACGAACAACAGGTACCGGGCAGGCAAGGTCCGGCGCGGCGCAGGGGGCGAATCGGCCGGCCGGCTGTCCGTAACGACAGCGCGTGCTCGACGCAGGAGGAGCAGCGCCGAAGCCGCGAGCACCACCTGAGGTAGATAGGCACTGACTTCGGGCATCGGAGCCCACTGCGCGACGACTCCGGCAACCAGCGGCCCGACCCCGAATCCGGCGGACATCGCGACAGTTGTTCTCCTCGGCCCCGCGCTCGCGGCTCCTTCGGTCACGGACAACTCACGGATCCAGGCTGCGCCCGCGCCGAAGCCCAAGCCGCTACTGGCCCCGGCCAGCAGCCGGCCTGGGTACAGGCACCACAGGTGAACTGCTCCCAGAATGAGGGTCAGACTCCCTGCCAGCGAGAGCAGCACGGCTGCCTGTACGACCTTGCGTCGCCCGATGCGGTCAGACCACCGGCCGCCAATCACGAGTGCCGGGACGAGACTGACGGCGTACAGCGCGAAGAGCAGACCCGTTGCCGAGGGGGAAACCCCGTGCTGCTGATAGAGCACGATCAATGGGGAGAATTGGTTCGCACCCCACCCGATCGCCGCGATCGCCACTCCTGGCCACACCCAGTCGCGGGCGGCAGTTGTCGAACGGTCCGCGACGAATGCGGGATCTCTGCCGGTCATGGATACCAGCATTACGGCCGCCGTACGGCGCAAACAGTGTCCGATCAGACGTCTGAGATACGATTTCGGACATGACTCATGTCATCGCCCTCGCGCTCAGCGACGGCGTGCCCATCTTCGAACTGGCTGCGCCCGCCGCCATCTTCGGTACGAACCGGTCAGAGCTGACCACCACGGACTGGTACGACCTGCGGGTCTGCGGCCCCGCGAACGCCCGCGTCGACGCGTGGTTCACCACGACAACGCCCTACCGGTACGAAGACCTCATCGCGGCCGACACGGTGATCGTGCCGGCGTGCCACGACGAAGCACTCAACCCGCCTTCGGACCTCGTCGACGCGGTACGGAGTGCCGCCGAACGCGGGGCACGCATCGTTTCCATTTGCACGGGTGCGTTCGTCCTTGCCGCCGCCGGACTTCTGGACGGGCGTCGCGCCACCACACACTGGTTGCACGCAGCAACCCTGGCCCGCCGCTATCCTCACATCGAGGTCGACCCCGCCGCACTCTACGTCGACGAGGGACGTGTGCTCACCTCCGCCGGCAAGTCCGCGGGCATGGACCTGTGCCTGCACATCGTCAGATGCGACTACGGAGCCGACGTGGCCAATCAGGTCGCCCGTCGACTGGTGACACCTCCCCATCGCGAAGGTGATCAGAGCCAATACATCGACCCGACCCAACCGCGTGCCACCCATGACACACTCGGAAACGTCATGGACTGGGCGATCAGGCACCTCGGCGAACCGATCACGGTCGAACAGCTCGCCAGGCAGGGCCGCGTGAGCGTCCGCACCCTCCACCGGCACTTCAATTCTCACGCGGGCACCAACCCCCTCGACTGGCTCAACAGCCAACGCGTACGCCGGGCTCAGCAACTCCTCGAGACCACTGGCTTGCCCATCGAACACATCGCCTCGCACTGTGGATTCGGAACCGCAACTGCTTTCCGGCGGCAGTTTCGCCGGATCCTCGACACCACCCCGGACAACTATCGCCGCACCTTCACCACCGAAGTCGTCACACCGACGCTCGGTGACATGCAACCGCCGTCCTGACCACCTGGTTCTCATGGCGCTGGGCCGCGACCCGCCGGGGTGGGCTCATCCGCGCCGGGGGAAGCGCCTGCCAACGGGACTGCCTTACGGTCTGCGGGTTGGGGGTGATGCGCACGTGATCGGTCATGCGCTGGCTTCTGTTCCGAGGCCGGCCACCCGGCGGGGCTGGGACGTCGCGATCGCCGTGGGGTTCGCGATCGGGTCGGCGTGCTTCTTCATCGGGCCGTTCCCCGGGTTCGTCCAGCTCGTGGGTTCCGCGACGGACGGCGTGGTCTTCTTCGTCGGCTCCATCTTCTTCACCCTCGCCGCTGCCATGGAACTGCGGGAGGGCACCGTACGGCGCGGGCACCGGTGGGGCCGTGATCCGTCCTGGTGGAGTGCCGCGATCCAGTTCGTCGGCACACTTCTGTTCAACGTCAGCACGTTCTCCGCGATGCACGAAAGCCTGTCGACCCACCAGGAGAACCGGCTGGTCTGGGCGCCCGATGTGTTCGGCTCGGTGTGCTTCCTCGTGTCCGGCGCGCTGGCCTACCGCATGACGGCCGGACCGGGGCTCCGCCCGCGGCGCATGGACCGGACGTGGACGACGGCCGCAGTGAACCTGCTCGGATGCATCCTGTTCGGCATCTCGGCCATCGCCTCGTTCATCGTGCCGGCCACCGGCTCGATCCTCGACCTGGCCGCCGCGAACTGGTGCACCGCCCTCGGCGCCCTCTGCTTCTTCATCGGCGCCCTCCTGCCCCTCCCCCGTCTCACCAGTTCGTGACGGATCCGTCTGGGCGGTGGAGGCGAGGAATGGTAGTCGTTGCGGGCGGCATCGCCTGGGACAGGTCGGCGGTGATGCCGATGCCTGGCGCATCGGATGCGGTCAAGCGGCCCGGCTCGGCGATGATCGTCGAGGTGAACGCACCTAGCGGCGCGGTGGCGCGGTGGGCCTGCTCCTGCACACTCACGTTCGGCAGGGCGGTGTTGAACTGGGTGGACGCCGCCGTACAGAGCGCACCGATCGAGTTGTGCAGCGCCAGTTGCACGTGGTGCGTCTCGCACAGCGCCGCGATCTTGCGCCCTTCGGTGATCCCGGTGTGACCGAGATCGATCCGGGCGTGGTCGATCAACTCGTCCTCGACCAGCTGCCGGAACTCCCACTTCGTGCAGAGCTGCTCCCCCGCCGCGATCGGTACGCCGACCCGCCCCCGGAGCGACTTGTACGCCGAGAGGTGCTCGCTGCGCAGCGGGTCCTCGACAAAGAACGGCCGCAACGGCTCGAGCTCGCGGCACAGCTGCACCGCCTCGGCCAGGTCGAGCCGGGTGTGAACGTCGATCAGCAACTCGATCTCGTCGCCGAGTCCGGCCCGTAGCTCCTGCATCAGCTCGACCGACCAGCGCACCGCACGACGCGCGTCGTACTCCGGCTCCTGCGGATCCCACGCCGTCAGCCGCAGGTGCCGCCAGCCCTGACCGGCCAGGTCGGAGGCGTGGTTGAGCACGTCGTCCATCGACCCACCGCGCACGTGTGCGTACGCCGGAACGTAGTCACGCGACCGGCCGCCGAGCAGCTCGTGCACGGGAACACCCAGCGACTGCCCGCGGATGTCCCACAACGCGATGTCGATCCCGGCCAGCACCGAGGCGTGATGGCGATCTGAGGGGAAGAAGACCGACCGGAAGCCCAGCTGCCAGATGTGTTCGATCCTGGTCGCGTCGACCCCGACGAGCAGTGGGCGCAGGTCCTCGACCAGCCCGGCCGCGGCCCGTTCGCGACCACGCATCCCCACCTCGCCGAGACCGGTCAGACCGTCGTCCGTCCTGACCACCGCCACCAGCGCCGGCCAGTCGTCCGCGGCCGGCAACGCCACCAGGTCGATCTCCTCGATCTTCATAGCTTCACCCCATCACAGCCCAGCCCTCAGCCGTTTCTCGGGATGCCGTGGATCTGGCGGCCCAGGACCTCCACGGTCGACCTTGCATCATGCCCTCGTCTCCGCCAGGTGAGCGGCCAGTCGGCGTAGGCCGCGCTCCGGGCTGGTCAGGACCGGCACTGGCACCTGGAGACCGGCGGCCGCCGACGCCATTGATGCCTGGGCGAGGACGACGACGTCACTCGCTTCCGCCCGGTCCTCGATGGCCGCCGCCACCAGGGCGTCGTGGCGAGCGCGATCCCCCGCGACCGCGGCCTCGAACGCGTCCGGTACGACGGTCTCCTCGATGCGTACGTCGCGACCGAGCAACTCGGCCCGCTCACGGAGGAGCGCAGCCGTCGGCCGCACGGTGGTCCGCAGTGTGGCGACGACACTCACCCGGTGGCCCGCCTGCACGGCTTCGTCCGCCATCGCCTCGTCGACCCGGTAGACCGGGACCCCGAGACGATCGGCGAGTGGACCGGCGTACTGCGAGATGGACGAGCAGGTGAACAGCACGGCGTCGGCACCGGCGGCGACCGCGGCGTGACCGAGGTCGGCCAGCCGCTGCTCGATCTGCTCGGGCGGCACGCCGCGGCCGAGATCGCCGACGATCTTGTCGTCGAGCAGGTTCTGCACCTCGACGTCCGGGAGCAGTTCGGCGGCGAGACTGGCGAACGCGGGGATGACGACGGCCCCGGTGTGCAGGAAGGCGATGCGGGTCATACGACGCTCCTCTCGAGGGTGCGGATCAGCGGCAGCCAGACGGTCATCTCGCCGTGTCCGCGGTTGGCCCAGAGGGCATACGGGACAAGCTGCAGGCCGATGACACGTGCCGGAGTGCGGTCGAGCTCGGCGTACAGAGGACTTTGCGAGCCTGGGACGACGGCGGCGGCGACGTGCAGCAGGGCGTGACCCGCGAACATGCCGCTGCCCGGCGTGACCGTGATGCTCGCGTCCTGCGGGATGGCCACGTCCTCGATGCCGGCGCCTTCAGGCAGGTCGGCGCTTTCCAGGCAGTAGACGACCGGGCCACGGACGACGCACACCTGGTTGGTCGCCTCCTCGACGAAGTGGTGAGCGGTGAGCAGCCGCGGCCGCAGCGGAATCCGAACGGTGACCGCGTCGCGATGCCACTCGCGGTCGAGGACGACATAGCCGCGGTCCATCGCGGCCGGCTCCACCGGAGAGCCGTCGATCTCGACGCGGTCGGCCCATCCCGGCACACGGATACGCAGTTGCCCGCGGACCGGACGCTCCGCCTCGACGGACAGCTCGATGTCACCGGAGACCGGGAAGTCCGTCAGTTGCCGCACCGTCACGGGCACGCCACCGAAGCTCGTGCTGACCTCGCCGCTCACGAACTGATGGACCCACAACTCGTCACGGCCCTGCCCGTAGACGTAGTACGGCAATTCCGCCATGACGCGCGCGATGTTCGGCGGGCAGCAGAAGCAAGCCTGCATGTACTCCTGGCGTTCCCGCCGGTCCGATGGCGGTGGAGCGACGTCCTTGGGATCGCCCGGCCTGCGCAACGGGTACGTGAGGCCGCGAACCTGCCGGAGTGGGTTGACATAGAAGTACGTCGACCCCTCGTACCCGACCATCGCCGGCAGCGCGTTGAACAGCACCCGCTCGATCTCGTCGGCGTACTTCGCGTCCCCCGTGCGGATCAGCATCCGCCAGGCCCAGAACACCAGACCGAGCGACGCACAGGATTCGTTGTAGGCCGTTGTGTGCGGCAACTGATAGGGCCGGCCGTACGACTGGTGCACCTTGGTCACCGAGTAGTAGTCCTGACCGGCGTCGGGCGAGGCTCCGTCGTACAGCGCGCCGCAGCCACCGGTGACGTACAGCTTGCTCGACACCAGGTCGTCCCAGATGCTGTCCAGCGCCGCGACGATCGCTGCGTCCCCGGTCTCCACCGCGTAGTCCGCCATCCCGGCGTAGAGGTAGTTGGCGCGGACCGAGTGACCCACAGCCCGGCGCTGGTCTCGTACCGGCAGGACGTCCTGGTTGTCGTCTGTGCCCGCGCCGCCCTTGCCGCCGTGCAGGTCGAGCAGCGTCGCCGCCAGTTCGAGATGCCGGCGGTCACCGGTGATCCGGTAGAGCTCGACGACACCCATGTAGTGCGACGGGCAGACGTTGCACTCGGCCAGCCGCTCCGGCTTCTGTACGGCGAGGAAGTCGGCGACCCGAATCGCGACAGCCAGGAGCGTGTCGTCGCCGGCGACGCGGTGATGAACGCAGGCGAGCGTCATCAGGTGCCCGAAGTTGTACGTCTCGAAGTCGGTGCCGATGGCAAGTGGTTCGACGTCGTCGCCGTGCCGCCGGGCGATCTGGGTCTTGGTGTGCAGGTACCCGTCCTCGCGCTGCGCCCGGGCGATGACCTTGGTCGCCTCGGCGACGGCCGTCCGCAGCTCCGGATCCTCCGTCTCGGCGGCCGCGACGGTCGCCGCCTCGAGCCACTTGTAGAGATCGCCGTCCATGAACGGCGGCCCGTTGTGCTCGCCGCGTACGTCACCGGCGGCCACCCGGAAGTTCTCGCCGGCATGCGCGGTGGCCGGATCGAACATGATCGCGCCCATCGAGGGAATGGTCTTCTCCAGGGCACGGTGGCGCAGCGCTGCCAACGGTCCGTCGCCCGCGAGTGACACCGCGGCGACCGAGGTCATTCGAGCGTGAGCGCTGGCACCGGTGTCGGTGAGCATGCAGCCTCCTTCAGGGACCGACCAAGGCGGATGTCGTCGAAGAGCGAGGTGTGCCCCATCTGCCCGCCCTTGAGGACGAGCTCGACCTTCTGCAGGTGCGCGGCGGGACCGCTCGCGTGGCAGAGCACGACGTTGCCCCACGGACGGGCGGCGATCCCGAGCCTTTCGACCCCGAGGCGGCGCAGCACGTTGCCGGACGTGTCGCCACCGGAGAGCACGAGGCGGGTGTTCTGCTGCCGGCGCAGGCTGCTGTCGGCGATCGCGGCCAACCCGTGTTCGACGTCGGCGCTGGGAACGGATCGGTCGGTCATCGACGAATCCACGAGCACACCAGCACCCGCTCGGAGTGCGGCCTCCACGAGTCGCGTCGTGTCCTCCGCGAACAAGTCCAGTACGAGCCATCCGGCCGCGGCCGCTGCGTCGACCTGCCCGCGGGTGAGCCGGGAGCGACTGCCGTTCAGGACCAGGGTGGGACCGATCGCCGGCTCGACGTACGTCGGAAGCGGAGGCAACCGATCGCTGACCTGCAAGTGCCGTCCGAGCGCGCCGCTGATCCCACCTGAGCCGATGACGAACCGCTGTCCCGTTCGGCCGGTGAGGATCGCGGCAGCCAGCCGGTCCAGCTCTTCGTCACTGATCGCATCACAGACGACCCCGGACTCGTCCGCCTCGTCGAGCAGCCGTCTTAGTTGCACGGGATCGCCGTACGACGGCCAGTGCGCACCACCGATCGCCAGCTCAGTCTGCGCGCCGAGGTGCAGTCGCACGTCGGACTCGTGCACCGGCGTCACCGGATGCGAGCTCATGGTGGGCTGCCGGTCGAGGCGGAAGACAACGTCGTGATCGCGCGCGAAGTGATGACTGAAGAAGGTGTACCGGCCGGCATCGGGCTGGGCGAACACGATAGGCACCGGGGCCGAAGGGAACAGCCCGACAGCCAGCTCGAGCACCCGACCGATGCTTCCCGTGTGCGAAGCGGAATCGGCGGTCGAGCACGCCTTGTATTGAACGAGTCTGGTGCCGAGCCCGCGGAGCCGGCGCAGGGCGGGAACGACCTCGGCGTCCATCTCGCCGGTCGGCAGGGACCGCGCTGTGCCGGCGATACCGACGACGTCCGTCGCGTTGACGTCGACCTCGACATCGGGCCCGGTCACGAGGACACCTGACAGTCCGGCGCGACGGAACTGCAGGAGCGCGTCGACCGAACCGGTGAGGTCGTCACCGTAGAAGGCGGCAACGGCCATCACGCTCTCCCGAACGTGTGCAGCGCGGCGGCCAAGGCGGGGACCGCGGCGGCGCGCTGGTCCAGCGGCTCACCGGATGTCGCCGCCTCCCAGGCCTCCCGCATCGCGAGCACTCCAGCGGCGGATCCCTGCGGGTGACCGTGGATCCCACCCCCGGACAGCACGAGCAGGTCGGTGCTCCGCGTCCGCGCGTACGTCGTATGGGCGAGCCCCGGGGTCTGCGCCGAGGACAGGACGGGCAGCGCCTCGTACCCACCGAGCAGCGGAGCGCGCACCGCTGCGATCGAGGCCAGCACCTCGTCGTCGGTCTCGTAGAACTTGTTCGCGAATCCGTTGGTGTGCAGGTGATCCGCGCCGGCGATCCGGGCGAGTTTCTGCCAGACCCGGAAGTCGATGCCCAGCTGCGGCGAGCGAGCGTACGCGCCGTACATCGCCCGGTGCCCGTGGATGGGCAGCTGTGTACGCCGGCTCAAGTACTCCAGTCCGGCGAGCCCGACCAGGTTCACGCAGACCATGACGCACGTCCCGCCGGCGGCGAGCACCAGGTCGTGGTTCGGCTCGAGCCGGTCGATGTCGTCGGTGATGTTGAAGGCGTACATCGGCTGCCGGCCGTTGCGATCGGCAACTTCCTTCAGGGCCTCCGTCACCACCCGCACCCGCTCCCGCAGGGGCAGGCCGGGCGGATTGCCCTGGAGCTCGTCGTCCTTGATCAAGTCGATTCCGGCATCGCCGAGCTCGATGACGAGCTGGGCAAGCTCTGCACCGCTGAGACCGATGCTGGGCTTCACGATCGTGCCGATCATCGGGCCGTCCGGACGGTCGAGCAGGCGCCGCGTCCCCGCGACCCCGAAGCGCGGCCCCGGGTACCGCTCGGCGAAGGCTGCGGGCAGCTCGAGATCGACCAGCCGCAGCGCCCCGACGTCGCGCAACTCGAACAGGTTGCCGGCCACGGCGGCGAGAAGGTTCGGTATCGAGGGCCCGAAGTTCGCCAGCGGAAACCGGACCGTCACGCGGCCCCGGCGTACGTCGCAAGGGTCGCCGGTCATCCCCGGAAGGGGCGGACGTCCGCTGGGTGGCAGCTCGTCGACGGCCACGACCTGCGCGGCATGGCGTGCCCGCAGTTCGTCGCTCTCGCGGGCGACGCGGACGAACGTGCCGCAGGACTGCTCACCCGCGATCACCTCGGCAGCTCGCTCCAGCGGGACCGCGCTCTCGATCTCGTAAACGGCCGTCACGTCGTCGGACACGGGGCTCAGATTGACACGTTTCAGACAAATTGGTCAACCAGTTGACCGATCTTTCCACAGGGACCTACATTCGGGTGTCATGAGTACGCAGCGGGAGACAGTCGTCGTCATCGGTGCGGGCGGCAGGATGGGCCAACGGGTCTCGGCGAATCTCGCGACCAGCCCGTACCAGGCCTTGTACTGCGAGACGTCGGCAACCGGCATCGAGCGGGTGAACGCTGCGGGGCGGACCGTCACCGCGGCCGCCACGGCCGTGCCCCAGGCGGATGTCGTCGTACTCGCGACCCCGGACACCGTGCTCGGTCAGGTCTCGCACGACGTCGTTCCGCTGATGAGGGACGGGACAGTCCTGCTCACCCTCGACCCCGCGGCTGCCTACGCCGGCCTGCTCGCAACCCGGGACGGCGTGACCCAGGCAGTCGCGCACCCGTGTCACCCGTCGGTATTCCTCGAGCGGACCAGCGCCGAGCAGTGGGCCGACACGTTCGGAGGGGTCAGCGCCCCTCAGGATGTCGTCGCAGCCGTCGCCGATGCCGCGAGCCAGGGCCGCGTCGAGGAGGTCATCCGGGTCATCTACAGCCCGGTCCTCGACGTCCACTGGGTCACCGTGAAGCAGCTCGCCGTACTGGAGCCCACTCTCGTCGAGACCGTTGCCTGCATGGTCGGCACGCTGCTCAAGGATGCGCTCGCCGAGACCGTGCACACCGTCGGCATTCCCGAACCGGCGGCCCGGGCGATGCTCTACGGGCATGTCCAGATCGCCCTCACGAACGCCCTGCGCGGATCGCACGCGTTCTCCGAGGCCTGTGAGATCGCGATAGCCTACGGCCGCGAGACGATCATCAAGGATGACTGGAAGCGCATCTTCGACGACGGCGAGCTCGATCGGGTCATCACCAGAATGCTTCGTCTCGAGCCGTCGACCCAGTGAGGGCGTGCCGGGGACCGGCGGCGGCGACGCCGCGCTGAGGGGGCGGGCGACGTGAGTGAGGGGCAAGGCACACCGTTCATCCGGACGCGGTTCCGGCCGGTCCAGCGCCTGTCCACCGCGAGCCTGGTCGCCCGCCAGCTGATCGAGCAGCTCGGCGCCGAGCACATCCCGGTCGGGGCCAGGCTGCCGTCCGAGCGGGACCTCGCGCAGATGCTCGGAGTGGGCCGATCGACGCTCCGCGAGGCGATCGCCGCGCTGGAGCTGCTCGGCCTCGTCGACATCCGCCCGGGCTCCGGGTCGTATCTGCGAGCGGACAGCACACAGCTGCTGGCCCAGGCACTCGAGTGGAGCCTGGCGCTGGGCGAGCCCGAGATCGGCGACCTGGTGGAGGTGCGCGAACAACTGGAGCTGCTCGCAGCCCGGCTCGCCACCGAGCGGGCCGACGAGACCCAGCTCGAGCGTCTCCGCGAGCAGGTCGACCGGATGCGTGACGCGGGCGACGACGTCGAGGCCTTCGTGGCGGCGGACATCGCCTTCCATCTCGAGATCGCCACCATCGCGCAGAACGTCGTACTGCACAGTCTGCTCACCAGCATCCAGTCGCTGCTGGCCGACTGGTTCGATCGGACGTTGCGGGTCCCGGGGACCATCGAGGCCACGCTGGCCGAGCATCAGGCCGTCTTCACCGCGATCCAGCAGGGCGACCCGGACGCGGCCGAGACCGCGATGGCCACCCTGATGACTGCCGCCGACCACCGCGTACGCCGCTCTCGCTGAGCCGCAGCCTCACGCTGTGCGAGCACGCGGATCGTCTGAGCGATCGTGCGCTGTTCACCTCGCGCACATCTGAGGTGCTCGCAGCATTCGGCCTGGAGCGGCCGTCGGCTCTCAGGATTGGCCGCGGCCCTGACCGTCCGATCAGGGTCCGCCCATCCTTGTGAGGAGAATTCGTGATACGGAAGCGCATTGCGGCGGCAGTCGTGGTGGCTGCGGCTTTCATCGGTTCGGCGACGGCGATCACCACCGCCACCTCGCCCACCGCGCAAGCGGCGGCGAGCGTGCCGGTGTTCGATCACATCGTGCTGGTGATGTTCGAGAACCACGCGTACTCGCAGCTCAACGGCAGCTCCAGTGCCCCGTACTTCAACAGCCTGGCCGGCCAGGGCGCGAAGTTCACCCAGTCGTACGGCATCACTCACCCCAGCGAGCCCAACTACCTGGCGATCTTCTCCGGGTCGACCCAGGGCGTCACCGACGACAGCTGCCCGCACACCTACAGCGGCAACAACCTCGGCAAGCAGCTGATCACCGCGGGCAAGACCTTCAAGGGCTACTCCGAAAGCATGCCCTCCGACGGCTACACCGGCTGCTCGAGCGGCCAGTACAAGCGCAAGCACAACGGCTGGGTCAACTTCACCACCGTGCCCGCCGCCAGCAACCTCAGGTTCACCGGCTTCCCGAGCTCGGCGAACTACGCCGGCCTCCCGACCGTCTCCTACGTCACCCCGAACATGTGCAACGACATGCACGACTGCTCGGTCAGCACGGGTGACACCTGGCTGAAGAACAACCTGGATGCGTACGCGCAGTGGGCCAAGACGCACAACAGCCTGCTGATCGTCACCTTCGACGAGGACAACGGCGGTTCGTCGAACCACATCCTCACCACGTTCGTCGGCGCCCACACCCAGGTCGGCTCGTTCTCCAACCAGATCAACCACTACAACGTGCTGAGCACGATCGAGAGCGCTTACGGCCTCTCGCATCTGAACGCGGCTCCGGAAATCACCAACGTGTGGAACTGACTGCCACCGTGTACCTCTCCACGATCGACCAGTCGCGCGCCGCGAACAAAGGTCCGCGGCGCGCGCTGTTCCTGTTGAGCGGCAACGTGTTCGCGCTCGGCGCGGTCAGCCTGATCACCGACATCTCCTCGGAGATGGTGACCGCGGTTCTGCCGGTCTACCTGGTGCTCGGCCTGCACCTGAGCCCCACCGTGTACGGCGTTGTCGACGGCACGTACACCGGCGCGACCGCGCTGCTGCGGCTGGTCGGCGGGTACGTCGCCGACCGGGCGAGCCGCCGTAAGTTCATCGCCGGTCTCGGCTATGGGCTGTCGGCCGTGGCCAAACTGGGACTGCTTGCCGCGGGCAACGCTGTCGGCGCGATCGGTGCGGTAGTCGCGATCGACCGTACCGGCAAGGGCCTGCGTACGGCGCCTCGCGACGCACTGATCACGCTGTCCACCCCGCCATCCCTTTACGGCCGCGCGTTCGGCGTCCACCGGATGATGGACACCATCGGCGCGTTCACCGGGCCGCTGGTCGCGCTCGGCATCCTGGCGGCCACCGCGCAGGCGTACGACGCGGTGTTCATGGCCAGCTTCTGCATTGCCGCGTTCGGGGTGCTGGTCCTTGTGCTGTTCGTGCGGGACCGCCGCGACGAGCAACCACCCAAGGGCACGGTGGCGCTGTCCGCGCTCGGTGGCCTGCTGCGGATGGCTCCGGTGCGGCGGTTGGTGGTGGCCGCGGGCCTGGCCGGTCTGGTGACCATCGGCGACGGCTTCGTCTACCTGCTGCTGCAGCGGCGGGAAGAGCTGGGCATCGGCTGGTTCCCGTTGCTTGCCGTGGGCACCAACCTGTCCTACCTGCTGCTGGCCACACCGCTGGGCGTGCTGGCCGACAAGATCGGCCGGCTGAAGGTGGTGCTCGGCGGCTACACGGCACTCGTGCTGGTCTACCTCCTGCTGTTCGGACCGGTCGGCGGTTGGCCGCTGCTCGTGCTGGTGCTCGCGCTGTACGGACTCTTCTACGCTTCCACGGACGGAGTACTGATGGCGCTGGCGGGACCGGTGCTGCCAGCGGCTTTGCGTACGACGGGAATCGCGCTGATCCAGACGGGACAGGCGTTGTCCTACCTGGTCTCCTCGGTGGTCTTCGGACTGGCGTGGACCGTGTGGGGACCGGCGAGCGCGACCCGGATCGCCGCGGCACTGGTCGCCGTGGCGGTGCTCGCGATCGCCCTACTGCTCCGCGGCATCCCGGCCACGGAGAAGCAGGCGTGACGCGCCGGGTGCTGGTCGCCCTCCTCGGGGCGCTGCTGCTGACCGCGGTCGCAGTCGGGTACGGCGCGTTCACGGTGACGCGTGAAGACACGCCGGTACCCGCGGCGACCAACGGGCTGAGCCTCACGGGCGCCCCGCGGATCCTGTTCCGCAGTACCGCGCCGGACAGCAAAGGACATCTGGCACTGGTGGCCAAGGACCATCCCGACGGACCGCACTCGGTGTCCACGCTGAGCTGCCTGCGCGTGTACGCCGCAGGCGGCACCGGCGCCTGTCTACGCCAGGACGGCGCGCTCAGCACGTTCCAGGTCGCAATCCTCGACAAGAACCTCGCGGTGGAAAGGGCCATTCCGCTCGTCGGCGTCCCGAATCGCACCCGGGTATCCGCGGACGGACGCATGGTGGCCTGGACAGTGTTCGTTGCCGGAGACTCGTACAACCACGGACGGTTCTCCACCCGCGCGGGACTGATCGACCTCGAGAACGAGGACACGGTCGACTCCCTCGAGTTTCTCTCGGTGACCCTGGACGGCCACCCCTACACCGCCGCCGATCTCAACTTCTGGGGCATCACGTTCGCCCCCGGCGACGACAACCACTTCTACGCCACGATGTCCACCGCCGGACACCGCTACCTGGTGCAAGGCGACATCGCCGCCAAGACCATCCACACCATCACCCAGAACGTCGAATGCCCGTCCGTGTCCCCCGACGGCAAGCGCATCGCCTTCAAATCAGCCATCAACGGAGACCCGGCCAAGGGCTGGCGCCTCTCCGTCCTCGACCTGGCCTCAGGCGCGCGTACCTCCCTGGCCGAGACCCGCACCGTAGACGACCAGCCCTCCTGGCTGGACCCCGACACCATCGCCTACGCCATCCCACGAGCTCCCGCCGACGCCGACATCTGGACAGTCCCAGCCAACGGCACGGGCACCCCACGCCTCCTCATCCCCCACGCCGAATCCCCCGCCGCCCTCGGCTGACGAGGTGTACGGACGCCAACTCGCGTGAGGTTTTCGGAGGGGGATGATGGACGGGTGGTCATGGGTCGGCCGCGCGCGCTGATAAGCGCAACGCGCGCGGCCTGGTGACCCTTCGACCCGCGGGCGTGGTGGCCACTTGGCAGACCGGTGCCCAGGAGTATTCGGTCGCTCACCTCCCGACTTCGCGCCGGTTTCAGTGCGCTTGACCGTCAGGCGACGGCCTGTGTGTGGGTGAGTTTCGTGCGGAGATCGTCGAGGATCTTGCGCAGTACGCGGGACACCTGCATCTGGCTGATGCCGATCTCTCTGCCGATCTCGGTCTGGGTCCAGCCCTCGACGAAACGCAGTTCCAGGATGCGTCGTTCACGCGCTCCCAGCTCCTCCAGCACCGGCCGCAACATGTCGACCGCTTCCAACTGGTCGACCGTCCGGTCCTCCTCGGCGGCGACCAGATCTGCCAGCGTCAGATCAGGGTCCGCGCCTGACGGGCGGTCCAGGGACAGCACGTTGAAGCAGCCCGTCGCGGCCATCGCCTCCTCGACCTGGGCCACCTCCAGGCCGAGGTGATCCGCGAGCTCGGCCCGGGTCGGGTCGCGGTTCAGCTGTTGCTGCAGCTCGGGCTGCAGGGCCATGATCGAGCCTTGCACCTCCTGCAGCCGGCGTGGGATCCGCACAGTCCACGCACAGTCGCGGAAATACCGCTTCACCTCACCGCGGATGCTCGGGATCGCGAAACCGATGAACGGCGTATCCGCGTCGAGCCGGTAGTGGTGAGCCGCGTTGACCAGGCCGAGGTAGGCGACCTGCTCGAGATCATCGGCCTCGGCGCCACGTGCGCGGAACCGGCGGGCGATCCCGCGGGCGATCTCGATGTTGAGCTCGACGACCTGATCGATCAACGCCTGCCGCTCGGCGTCGTCGCACGTTCGCTCCCGGCGCCGCAGCAGTTCCTGGGTAGCGGCTTCACGCGCGGCCCGCTCCTCGGGCGTCGAGCATTGCACCGGTACCGTCTCGTCGGTCCTACCAGAAAGCATGATTGACCTCGCGACTCTCGAGTCACGGCGTGGCCACGTCCTTGGACCACGGTCAAAGTTCTCGATGCTGTCAGCCGGCGACGCGCGGCCCGAGCATGGCCGTGTCGTCGTCGGGCCATCCGAGGGGTTCGAGCCCGAGGCTGCGGTAGTCGTCCGCGCCGGCGTCCAGGTGGTCGACCGGCCGGAGTTCGAACAGCAACTTCATCAGAGTCCCTCCTCCTGGCTCTGCCGGGGCTCGCCCGGTCGTTGTGTCGATGCGCGGCGGACCTCGTCGGCCCGGTCACCGAGCTCGGAGATCCGGTCCGCGATCTGCGGATGATCGCGGGTGAGTCGCGGGCCGGCGTCGGCCAAGGGGCCGAGCAGGGCCGCGGAGTCGTTGTCGCCCAGGGCATCGTGGATCCGGTCCACGCTCTCCTGGGTGGTCCGGTCGAGCCCGTCCAATGCGGTGACCTGCCCCGCGAGCCGGCGAAGATCGGCAGCGTTGCCCCGCGCCCAGGTGGCCACCGCCCGGTCGCTCGCACGCTGATCCCGGGCGGCCTGGACACGCTGCTCGCCCGTCATCGCGGCGTCGGCCGACTGCGCGTTGATCCGTAGATACCTCCGCTCGGCCGCCTGCCTGCTGGCCACCCCGAGCGCCGGCGCCAGCTGTGCCCAGCTGGTGCCGGCGGCCCGGGCCTGGTCGATCAACCTCGGCTCCCACTCGGCCAGGTGGTCCCGGACCGCACGGATCCGGACCAGCGCCTCGAGCAACCGGGCGGAATCGTTGCCGTCAGCATCGAGCTCGCGCAGTACCCCGGTGACGAAGGCCAGCGCATCGGTCGCCTCGTCGAGTCCGTCGGGTGATTCAGCTCGGTGCATCCAGGATCTCCCGTGTCGCGGGCCGGTCAGGCGTTGATCTGGCGCGGCTCGGAATCCCCGCCGCTGATGGAGATCTTGCGGGGCTTGGCCTGTGCGGCGACGGGGATCTTCACCGTCAGTACGCCGCTCTCGTACTCCGCCGTGATCCGCTCCGTGTCGAGGGTGTCGCCGAGAAACAACTGCCGGGAGAACACCCCGAGCGGCCGTTCGGCCACCTGCATCTCGACTCCCTCGGCCACCGTCAGCGGCCGCCGCTCCGCCTTCACGGAGAGCACGTTGCGCTCGACGTCCAGCTCGATGGCCTCCTGCGGAACACCCGGCAGGTCGAAGACCACCACGTACTCGTCGCCGGCTCGATAGGCATCCATCGGCATCGGGTTCGGCCTCGACCAGGTCCCTGGCGACGAGGCACCGCTGAGTTGCTGGGTCAGCCGGTCCAGCTCCCGGAACGGGTCGGTGCGCATCAACATCGTTCCACCTCCAGATCGTCGACTTCGGTGTCAACACGCAGCACTGTTCTAACACGTCATCTAATGGATGACAAGCATCATGCGTCATCCATTCGATGACATACGATGCCTGCCAGGAGATTGCGGCTGGGTACCGGTCCAGCGGCACGAAGGGGGCAGGCTATGGATACTCGAGATGTCGAGACGTACTTCGAGAGCGGGGTCTGGAAGAACCGGCGGCCCGGCTGCGAGCCGTTCTCCAGCGGTGGCCCCCGATTGCGACAGGTCGCGATCGGGGCCGAAGTCGCCCGGTGGGCGCATGCCCAGCACATCATCCGCGACACGACGGGCGCGATTGTCGAGACCCACATCTACGGTCCGGGCCCGTTCCCGCCACGGTCGCCGATCAAGACGATCCGGCCGACCAGCGACGCCTGATCACTACCCGTTGCCCTGAGCCACCACAGCCGCTGGGAAGTGCAGACAGCCGGGTGCGGGATTCTCAGCCGCGCCCTCGAGGCCATCAAAACCACCATCGAGCAGCGGCCCGCTACCGCTGACGATTCGCCGCAGGCCTGACCAGCTCCGCGCCGAGCAACGAAACTCCGGCCGTCAGGCACCTGTCCGCGCGTCCGACATGTCTGGTTCGACCGCGTCCCGAGAGCTGCTCTCCGGCTCGCGCGAAGCCTGCTGATCGGTCACGTCGCGGGCGCCATCACCAAACCGGTCGCGCACGCCGGACCCTCCGACAGCGGCAGCCGGTGGGTGGGCGACGTGTACAGCCGGTCTGGCGGGGAACCTGGCGTGATCAGGATCCGGTGGCCGGGTCTCGCGCGGGATCCGGACCACCAGGCTGCGCGCGTTGAAACCGCAGCGCGCGTGGCCGCCTGGGTAACCCGGCTGATTGCGAAGATCAGCGCTACTCCACGTGTAGGAGGCGCTTTCGGGGGTACCTACGCGCCTCGTTCGAGGAGGTGGATGAAATGCGAGTGCTCGGGGTGAACGCGATCTTCCATGACCCGTCGGCCGCACTGGTCGTCGACGGCAGGATCGTCGCTGCGGCTGAGGAAGAACGGTTCAGCAGGCGCAAACACGGCAAACGCCCGGTGCCGTGGTCGGCATGGGAACTACCCGAGCAGGCCATGCGCTGGTGTCTCGAAGAGGGCGGCCTCCGCCCCGAGGACCTCGACGAGGTCGGATACTCGTTCGATCCCACTCTGTGTGTCGATCTCGCCGAACTCGGCGTCTCCGACCCCGGTGATCGAGCCCGGACCGACTATGCGCGCCGGGCGCCCAACTTCCTCGGCGCGGCGCTGCCCGGCCTGGATCCGGCCAAGGTCACGTTCGTCCCGCACCATGTCGCCCACGCCGCGTCAGCCGGTCTGGCGGCGCCGTACCAGCGCAGCGCCTGCCTGGTGCTCGACGGGCGGGGCGAGCGCGCCTCACACCTGGCGGGTGTGTACGACGGACCAGAGTTGCAAGTGCTGGCAACGCAGGAGCTTCCCCACTCGCTGGGCTTGCTGTACGAGGATCTGACCGATCACCTCGGTTTCCTGCGCTCCAGCGACGAATACAAGGTGATGGCGTACGCGTCGTACGGCAAGCCACGCCACCTCGCCGACTTTCGTGAGCTCGTGCGTACGACGGATGACGGCGGATTCCGCACCACAGGCATCGACTGGTCCGGCTACGCACCGAAGATCAACCCCGGCGACGACCTGACCGATGCCCATGCGGACCTGGCTTGCAGTGTGCAGCGACGGCTGGAAGAAGTCATGCTGGAGCTGGCCGTCTGGTTGCACGAACAGACGGGTGCACGAGCCTTGACCATGGCCGGCGGCACCGCGCTCAACTGTGTGGCCAATTCGGTCCTTGCCCGCAAGGGCCCGTACGACGAGGTCTGGGTCCAGCCGGCCGCAGGCGACGCCGGTACGTCGCTGGGGGCCGCACTCCACCTGAGCGCCGCAAAGGGACGTCCCGAACGGATGCGCACGCCCGCACTGGGCCGTGGCTGGACCGATGATCAACTGGCGGCCCGACTGAGGCAGGCCGCCCTCCCCTTCGAGACACCCGCGGACGTGGCGGACGTGGTCGCGCAGGCATTGGCCGACGACCAGATCGTCGCGTGGTACCAGGGCAGGTCGGAGTACGGGCCTCGCGCTCTCGGCCACCGTTCGTTGCTCGCGCACCCCGGACGCAGAGAGAACCTGGAGCGCCTCAACGACATCAAGGGCCGCGAACAGTTCCGGCCGGTCGCGCCGCTGGTGCTGGCGGAGCGCGCGGCTGAAATCTTCGACGGCCCACTTCCGAGCCCCTACATGCTGTTCGTGCACGACGTCGCCCCTGCTTGGCAGGACCGCATCCCGGCGGTTGTCCACGTCGACGGGACTGCGCGAATCCAGACGGTCGATGCGGCAGACGAACCGCTCCTGACCAGGCTCCTCGAAAGGTTCGAACACCGCACCGGTCTGCCTGTCCTGGTGAATACCAGTCTCAACACCGCCGGACGCCCCATGGTCGACAGCCCGTCCGACGTACTCGAGCTGTTCGGTTCGACACCCGCGGACGTGTTGGCGATCGGGCCGCACGTCGTACGCCGTGCCGGAGCGTTCCGTTGACCGGCGTCACCATCGTCATCCCGACAGTCGGCCGTACCTGTCTGACGAACGTTCTCACCGACCTCGCCGCGCAAGAGCCCCAACCGGCGGCTGTGTACGTCGTGGACGATCGCTCGAATCCGGACCGGCCACTGGTGTGCGATCACCGGGTGCTGCACTCCGGTGGCCGCGGACCGGCCGCGGCACGCAACGTCGGCTGGAGGGCTGCTGACACCGAGTGGATCGCCTTCCTCGACGACGATGTACGACTGCCAGACGGCTGGATCTCGGCCCTGTACGACGATCTGCGGCGAGCCGGCGACCACGTTGCCGGCGTCCAAGGTGGCATCGAGGTTCCGGTGTCGGACCGGCCGACCGACTGGGAGCGCAGTACGGCCGGTCTGAGAAGCGCCAAGTGGGCGACTGCGGACATGGCCTATCGCCGAACGGCCCTGGAGCAGGTAGGCGGCTTCGACGAGCGGTTCCCCAGGGCCTACCGTGAGGACGCCGAGCTGGCTCTGCGGATCAGGCAGCACGGCTGGGGACTCGTCGAGGGAGAGCGACACATCGTCCATCCCGTCCGCCCCGAAGGCTTCTGGATCAGTGTCCGGGTGCAGCGCGGAAATGCGGACGACGCGCTCATGCGTGCGATCTACGGAAGACACTGGCGCAGGTTGGCCGACTGTCCACCGGGCCGGCTCAAGTGGCATCTCGCAACAGTGGTATCTGCGGCCGTCGCCTTGCTGGGAAGCAAAAGGGCTGCCGCCGGGTGGGCTCTGCTGACGGCTGACTTCGCTCGGCGTCGCATCATCCCGGGTCCCCGCACCCCGGGCGAGGTCGTCCGGATGCTGGTGACCTCTGCCGTCCTGCCGTTCGTCGCTGTCTGGCATCGTGCGCGTGGAACCTGGCGCCACCGCGGCAGCGTCGCCTGGACGGACAAGGTCAGCGCGGTGCTGTTCGACCGCGACGGCACTCTCGTCCACGACGTGCCCTACAACGGCGATCCCGACCGCGTACGCCCTGTCCCGCAGGCTCACGAAGCTCTCCACAAGCTGAGACAGGCTGGGCTGGCTGTCGGGGTGATCACCAACCAGTCCGGCATCGGACGAGGACTGGTGTCCGCGGAGGAAGTTGCCGCAGTCAACAAACGGCTCGACGAGTTGCTCGGGCCGTTCGACACCTGGCAGGTCTGTCCCCACACCGAGGCGGAAGGCTGCGCGTGCCGCAAGCCTGCCTCGGGTCTGGTGCTGGCCGCGGCGAACGACCTCGGCATCGCGCCGAACCAGGTGGTGGTGATCGGCGACATCGGGTCCGACGTCGACGCGGCGAAGGCCGCGGGGGCTCGTTCCATCCTGGTGCCCAACGGGGCGACTCGCGCCGATGAGGTGCGCGCGGCCGGCACCGTGCGACCCGATCTTCTCTCCGCGGTCGAGCATGTGCTCGGGACCGGAGGCCGCCGATGAGGAACGTGCTCATCACCCGGATGGACAACGACGGCGATGTTCTCCTGGCCGGGCCCGCGATCCGGGCGGTCGCCGCAACAGATCGGGTGGTGCTGCTGGTGGCGCCGTCGGGCGAACAGGCCGCTTGGCTGCTCCCCGGCGTGCGCGACGTGCTGGCGTGGCCGTGTCCGTGGACGGGCTTCGATCCACCACCGGTCGATCGGCGCAGCGTGAACACGCTGATCGACACGCTGGCGCTCGAGCATTTCGGCGCCGCGATCGTGCTCACGTCGTACCACCAAAGCGCGCTGCCGATGGCTCTTCTCCTGCGGATGGCAGGCATCAAGCACGTCGCCGCGGCCTCCGAGGACTATCCGGGATCACTCCTCGACCTACGCCATCGGTCCATGTCCGGGCACGAGGTCGAGCGCGCGCTCGACCTCGTGGCAGCGGCCGGCTATCACCTTCCCGACGGTGACGACGGCCGGCTGAGGATCAAGGAGATCCTGCCCGCCGTCGACGTCCAGCCGTTCGTCGTCGCCCATCCTGGTGCCTCGGTGCCTGCGCGGACCGCGTCCGCAGATCATTGGACCGCAACGGTGAAGGCCCTCGTGGCCGACGGCCACCAGGTCCTGGTCACCGGTTCACCGAGCGAACGGGCACTCACCGCGGAAGTCGCCGGTAGCAACGCCACCGATCTCGGTGGCCGCACCAACTACCGGCAGTTGGCTGCCCTGCTGCGGGCCGCTCAGGTGGTGATCGTCGGCAACACCGGACCGGCCCATCTCGCCGCCGCCGTCGGTACGCCGGTGGTCTCGCTGTTCTCACCCGTCGTCCCGGCCGCGCAGTGGGCACCGTGGCGGGTGCCCTCGGTCGTCCTGGGCGACCAGCAGGCACCGTGTCGTGCCACTCGTGCGCGGGTCTGCCCGGTGCCGGGGCATCCCTGCCTGGACCAGGTGTCGCCGGACGACGTGGTCGCCGCCGTACGCACATTGATCAAGGAGGTTGCCCGATGAGGATCCTGGCGTGGCATGTGCACGCAGCCTGGATGACGTCGTTCGTCCAGGGCGCGCACGAGTACTACGTCCCGGTCCTGCCCGACCGGGGCCCGGACGGCAAAGGACGCGCGCAGACGTATCCGTGGCCCGACTCCGTGCAGGAGCTGACTCCCGAACAACTGCGCAGCGCCGACTTCGATGTGGTCGTCCTCCAGCGTCACCACGAACTCGAGCTCTTCCAGCGATGGACCGGGCGTGCGCTTGGCCGGCGCGGCGTACCCGCTGTGTACGTCGAGCACAACACACCCCGCGGTGACGTCGACGACTGGCGACATCCACTGGCCGCGCGCGGTGACATCCCGATCGTGCACGTCACACAGTTCAACCGGACCATGTGGGACAACGGGCTCGCGCCGGCGGAAGTGATCGACCACGGCGTTCCGGATTATGGCTACCAGTACACCGGAACCCTCGACTCGCTTCTCGTCTCGGTCAACGAACCGGTGCGACGGTCGAGGGTGGCGGGCATGGATCTGGTAGCGAAGCTCGCCGAACACGTGCCGGTCAGCGTCTACGGTCTCGGTACGGACGAACTCTCCGGACTGATCCGCACCGGGCTCACCGGAACCGGCGCGGTGTCGCAGGCCGAGCTGCACCGGCGAATGGCGATGCACTTCGCCTACCTCCACCCGTACCGCTGGACCAGCCTTGGCCTGTCCCTGATCGAAGCGATGACCCTCGGCGTTCCGGTCCTCGTCGTCGCGGCGACGGCCGCGCCGGAGGCCGTCCCGTCCGCGGCAGGGGTCGTCAGCTCGGACCTCGAGCTGCTCGCGTCCACAGCAGGTCGCTGGTTGTCGGACCCAGCCGAAGCCCGCGAACGCGGGCTCGCGGCCAGAACGCACGCCTTGACCCACTTCGGGCTGCCGAAGTTCCTCGACGAATGGGATCGCATGCTCAAGGAGGTCTGCCGATGAGAATCGCGATGGTGTCCGAGCATGCCAGCCCGCTGGCCGTTCTCGGCGGTGCTGACGCCGGCGGACAGAACGTCCACGTGGCGGCGCTGTCGCAAGCACTCGCCGACCGTGGCCATCAGGTCGACGTCTACACCCGGCGCGACGATCCCGGCACCCCGGAACGGGTGCCGCTGGGCCCAGGCGTCGACGTCGTCCACGTACCGGCCGGGCCGGCCCAGCCGATGGCCAAGGACGACCTCTTGCCGTACATGCGGACGTTCGGGCAATGGATCGGACAGCGGTGGTCCGCAGAACCACCGGACGTCGTACACGCCCATTTCTGGATGTCCGGCCTCGCGTGCCTGGAGGCGCGTCGCGCGGTTCCCGTCCCGTTCGCGCAGACGTTCCACGCCTTGGGCGTGGTGAAACGCCGACACCAGGGCGCCGCCGACACCAGCCCACCACAACGACGAGGTATCGAGACCTGGTTGGCAGCCGAGGCGGACGCCGTGATCGCGACCGCCACCGACGAGGTCCGCGAACTGCTGGCGCTCGGAGCACCGGCGCATTCGCTGCATGTCGTCCCTTGTGGCGTTGAGATCTTCGAACCCTCACCGCCGCAAGAGCAGTGGTGGCACGGTCGTGGCGGGCGCATCCTGTCCCTCGGCCGTCTGGTCGAGCGCAAGGGCGTCGACACCGTGGTCCAGGCCGTGAGCCGGGTGCCCGATGCCGAGCTCGTCGTTGCCGGCGGCCCCATCCATGCCTTCGACGACGATCCCGAGGTACGACGGTTGCGCGCGGAGGCAACGCGTCTGGGCGTCGCGGATCGAGTTCATCTGGTGGGTGCGGTTGCCCGCCGAGACGTCGCTGCGCTGATCCGCTCCGCTGATCTCGTCGTGTGCACTCCGTGGTACGAACCGTTCGGCATCGTCCCGCTGGAAGCCATGGCTTGTGGCAAGCCGGTCGTCGCCTCGGCGGTCGGCGGGCTGCTGGACACCGTCGTCGACGGCGTGACCGGCATCCATGTGCCACCGCGGGATCCCGGGCGGCTGGCCGCCGTACTCAATGATCTGCTCCACAACTCGCCACTGTGCAAGGAACTCGGCCGTGCCGGCCTGGAGAGGGTCGAACGGAAGTACACCTGGGCCAAGGTGGCCGCCGACACCGAAGACGTCTACGAACGCATCAAGACTCCGGTGACGACGACGGGCAGGAGTTCCTGATGGCCGCCTTCGGTTCGCTGCCGCAGCACCTGGCTGAGCTTCGCGCCGGCCTGAGAAGCCTGGAACGACAGGATCGCGTGATCGAGGCGTGGGGCTGCGAGCTGGCGGGTCTGCTGGCGGGCGGCCACCGACTACTTGCCGCTGGCAACGGTGGGAGCGCGGCCGAGGCGCAACATCTGACCGCGGAGCTGGTCGGCCGGTTCGAAGCTCCGGACCGCCCACCGTTGTCGGCGATCGCGCTGCACGCCGAGACCTCGACGCTGACCGCGATCGGCAACGACTTCGGATCGGACGAACTCTTCGCCCGTCAGGTTCGCGCGCACGGACGCCCGGGCGATGTTCTCCTGCTGCTGTCGACCAGCGGCCGTAGCGCGAACCTCCTGACGGCTGCGACGGCGGCCCGGTCCGCCGGCGTTCAGGTCTGGGCCCTGACCGGACCAGCGCCGAATCCGCTGGCAGCGGCGGCGGACCGGGCGATCGCCGTACGCTCCGCGGCGCCGACGGCAGTGCAGGAAGTCCACCTGGTCGCTGTCCATGCCTTGTGTTCCGCGCTGGAGCGCTACCTGCCCACCGTCCTTCCGTCCGAGCTCGAGGAGGTGATCCGGTGACGGTCCGGGTCCTGGTGGTCGGGGATGTACTGCTCGACCGCGACATCGAAGGCGACGTGCACCGGGTGAGTCCCGACGCGCCCGTTCCAGTGGTGCAGATCGAAGGAACGAGCGAGCGAGCCGGCGGCGCAGGTCTTGCCGCGGTGCTGCTGGCCCGGGAAGGCATCGAGGTTCGGTTGGTCACGGCGCTCGCCGACGACGAGCCCGCCAAGCGCCTGTGCTCGCTGTTGACGGAGCAGGTTCCGGTGACGGCCATACTCACCTCGGCCGGCACCCGGTGCAAGACGCGAGTACGCAGTGCCGGGCAGTCTCTGCTGCGGCTGGATGTGGAAGCACCGGGCGAGATCGACGACGTGTGTGATGTCTCAGCGCTGGAAGAAGAGCTCGAGCTGGCCGAGGCCGTACTGGTGTCGGACTATGCCGGCGGCGTGGTCAGCCATCCGATCGTCCGTGCCGTGCTGCGCCGGTGGGCTACCCGGCGAGCCATCGTGTGGGACCCGCATCCCCGCGGTGCCGCACTCGTGCCCGGAGTGAGTCTGGCGACGCCGAACCGGGCGGAGGCCCGGTGGTTCAGCGGTCTCCGAGCCGCACCGCTCGACGTGCTCGCGACCAGATTGCGCGACCAGTGGCGGGCGTCGGCTGTGGCGGTCACCGACGGCGGAACAGGCGTCTTCACAGCAGCCGGCGGCGCACCGCCGTTCTTCACACCGGCACCGTTCAACCACGGAGGCGACACCTGCGGCGCCGGCGACCGGTTCGCCGGTACCGCGGCTGCCGAACTCGCCGCCGGCGCGACGGCACGGTCCGCCGTCGAGTCTGCGGTCGCCGACACGGCCGGCTGGCTCGCCGCCGGCGGTGTCAACGCGCGGACGATCATCGGAGCCACTGCACCCGAAAGGGACGCTGCCGACGTGATCCGCCGGGTCCGCTCCGCCGGAGGCACCGTGGTCGCCACCGGCGGATGCTTCGACGTCCTGCATGCTGGCCACATCGTCAGCCTGGAAGCCGCGCGGCGGCTGGGCGACGCATTGATCGTGCTGGTCAACTCCGACGCCGGCGTCCGCCGGCTGAAGGGCGCCGATCGCCCGGTGAACTCGCAGCAGGACCGCTGCCGCGTGCTCGAGTCGCTGCGTTGCGTCGACGCGACCATCGTGTTCGACGGCGACGATCCGCGCGAGACGCTCGACCGGCTGCGTCCGGACGTCTGGGCGAAGGGCGGCGACTACACCGAAGAGATGTTGCCGGAAGCACCGATCGTGAAAGGTTGGGGCGGCCGTGTGGTGCTGGTCCCGTTCCTGCCCGGACGATCGACAACCTCGATTCTGGAAGGAAGCAGCTGATGAGCTTGGAGAGAGTTGCCGTGACCGGTGGAGCCAGCGGACTGGGAGCCGCAGTGGCCGCAGCGGTGCGCAAACACGGTGGAACGGCGATCGCGCTGGATCGGCAACGACCGGCGACGGATGACGTGCCGTGGATCGAGGTCGACCTCGCCGATCCTGCTGCCGCCGAGCCGGCGCTCGCGGCGGCCGAAGAGGCGATCGGGCCGCTGACCGGGGTGGTGACGGCCGCCGGAATCGATGCCTGCGGGCGCATCGAGGAGGTTGCCCTGGACGACTGGGTCCGGGTGGTCCAGGTGAACCTCATCGGTACGGCGGCGATCGCGCGGGCTGCCGTACCGCGGTTGGAGCGCAGCCACGGGCGCATCGTCACCGTCGCCTCCACCCTCGGTCTAAGAGCGCTGAGCGACGCGACCGCGTACTGCGCGTCCAAGTTCGGAGTGGTCGGACTCAGCCGCGCGCTGGCAGTCGAGACGGCCGGCCGCGTCGGGGTGACGATGCTGGTGCCGGGCGGGATGCGCACCTCGTTCTTCGACGGACGGCCGGAGCAGTACAAACCCGGCGACGACGCGATGCTGAACGATCCGGAAGCCGTCGCCGAGACCGTCGTTCACGCCCTGGGCCAACCCGCCGGCGTCGAGATCCGTGAGCTCGTCGTCTGTCCTTCCATCGAGCCGTCCTGGCCGTGACACCGGTCCTGATCCTGCGGGCCCTCGGCCTGGGTGACGGACTGACGGGTGTGCCGGCGCTGCGCGGGCTCCGCCGGCTGTTCGCCGACCGACCGCTTCTTCTCGCCGGGCCCGAGCCGGTGTCCAGTTGGTTCGCCGGACTCGGACTGGTCGACGGCGTCGTGAGTACGACGAGTCTGTCCGGACGCCCGCCGGGGCTCGGCCTGGGGCCACATCTGGCCGTCAACCTCCACGGATGTGGACCGCAGAGTCATCGGTTGCTGCAGGCCGCCGCACCGCGCGAGCTGATCGCCTTCGACTGCCTGGCCGCCGGTCACCGCGCGGGTTGCCGCTGGTCGGACGACGAGCACGAGGTCGATCGATGGTGCCGGCTGGTGTCCACGGCCGGTGGGTCGTGCGACGTCTCGGACCTGCGCTTGGCGATCCAGGCCGCCTGCGACGGCGCGATCGTGGTCCATCCCGGGGCTGCCAGCGGTGCGCGACGATGGCCGGTTAAGCGATGGACAGAAGTCATCGCGGAGTTGCGCGCCGAGCGGCATCGTGTCGTCCTGACCGGCACCGAGACCGAGCTGTGCCACGCGCTGTCGGTTGCCTCCGGGGCCGAGGACCTGAGCGGCCGGTTGTCCATACCTGAACTCGCCGAACGCGTCGCGTCGGCGGCACTCGTGGTGTGCGGCGACACCGGAATCGCGCACCTGGCCACAGCTTTGGGCGTGCGATCGGTGGTGCTGTTCGGCCCGGTTCCACCGGCTCGATGGGGTCCTCGGATTGACCTCGATCGGCATACCGTGCTCTATCACGGACGCCGGCTGGGCGATCCGCATGCCGACCGGCCGGACCCGGCGCTCTTGCGGATCGGCGTCACCGAAGTGCTGACTGCGGCACGCGCACAGCTTCACGGAACCAGGCAACCGTCGACCTGAGTCCGTCGCGCCAGTCGACCCGGGGCTTCCAGCCGAGCACGTGTTCGGCGAGGGTCGTGTCCGGGCGTCGTACGCCGGGATCGTCGACCGGACGATCCACGAAGTCGATGCCCGAACGCGAACCGGTCGCGGCGATGACGTCCTGCGCGATCCGCAGCACCGACCGCTCATCGGGGTTGCCGATGTTGATCGGACCGGCGTGATCACCGAACGCGAGCCGGAGAATACCGTCCACGGTGTCGGAGACATGGCAGACCGATCGGGTCTGGCTCCCGTCACCGGCCACCGTCACCGGCTCACCGGCCAGCGCCTGCCGGATGAACGTCGGAATCGCCCGGCCGTCGTCCGGGCGCATCCTCGGTCCATAGGTGTTGAAGATCCGGACGATCGCCGTGTCGACGCCCTCGCTGTTGCGGTAGGCGGTCGTGAGTGCCTCCGCGTACCGTTTGGCCTCGTCGTACACGCCGCGCGGACCCACCGGGTTGACGTTGCCCCAGTACGACTCGGGCTGTGGATGGATCTGCGGGTCGCCGTAGACCTCCGACGTACTGGCGAGCAGGAAGCGGGCGTTCTTCTCCTTCGCCAGGCCGAGCGCGTGCCAGGTTCCGATGGCGCCGACCTTCAGCGTCTGGATCGGCAGCCGGAGATAGTCGATCGGCGAGGCCGGGCTGGCGAAATGCAGCACGACATCGACGTCGCCCGGGACATGGACGAACTCGGTGAGATCGCAGCGGGTGAAGGTGAACGCCGGATGCTCCATCAGGTGGGCGACGTTGGCCGGCGCACCCGTCAGCAGGTTGTCCAGACAAGTCACCCGATGCCGGTCGGCCAGCAACCGCTCGCACAAGTGACTTCCCACGAATCCTGCCCCACCGGTGACCACCACATGTGCGTGCTCCATCCGGCCTGAGTACCCCTGCGGTTGCACTGAAAACGCTCGAGACTCAGGCGGCTAGTGCGGACCGCAGGACGCCCATGATCCGGCGGAGAAGCCGTGAGACCTGCATCTGGCTGACCCCGATCTCGGAAGCGATCTCGGCCTGGCTCCAGTGATCGACCATCCGCCGGCGAAGGATCAGTTTGTCCCGGGGGCCCAGGTTCTCCACGGCTGGTCGTAGGGTCTCGAGCTGGTTGACGAGCTCGTAGGTGTCCCCCCGGTCCGGCACTGTGCCGCCGAGTGACATCGACGAGTCGATCCACAGCGGGGCATCCAGCGATGCCGGGTGAAAGCAGCCGACGGCCCGTTGCGCGTCCCTGATGTCCTCGAGCGGAACCCCGATGCGGTCGGCCAGCTCCTGGTCGGTCGGCCAGCGGTGCAGCTGTGCGGCCAGTTCGCCCTCGACGGCATTGATCGACGCCTGCATGTTCTGGATCCGGCGCGGTGGGCGGACACTCCACGCGTAATCGCGGAAGTGCCGTTTGATCTCCCCCTGAATGGTCGGGAACGCGTACGAGCGGAAGTCCGTGCCCGGGCCCGGTCGGTATCCCTGGACGGCTTTGACGAGGCCGACGTACGCGACCTGGAACAGTTCTTCCCGTTCCACGCCACGGCCGTCGTACCGCAACGCGAGCGACCTCGCCATCGCAGCGCCCTGTACGACGGCTTCCCGCAAGAGATCCTCACGGCGGGCGCCGGCCTCCTCGGAGGCTTCGCGGAGCAGGGCTTCGGTCTGTGCGTGTTGAGGTTCGGAGGACGCGAACGCGTTGAATGGAGAACGACTGGTCATCAGGGTCGATCTGGGGCCTCATCGCCGGAACTGGCCTATCTTTGACCGGGCGAGCTCTGTCCCAGGCTCCTGCGATCGCGGTACCCAGGTCACCCACCCGCGAATCGCTGGGCCGATCTCATGTGTGCGTGGTTGCGATCAGACGCTCCGCCACTTCTCTCAGCCTGACGTTCCCGTCCTGCGACAGCCGGGTCAGGAACGCGAAGGCGCGGTCGTCGCGGAGGTGGTAGCGCTCCATCACGATGCCGACCGCGGTGCCGATCGTCCCGCGAGTCCGGATCGCCTCGCGCAGATTGTGGATCTCCCGGGCATAGTCGATTGCCATCGCGGCCTGGTGCCGGAACAGTTCGCCGATCGCGCCGAGGTCGCTGAACGCACCGAGGTCGCGAGCGTACAGGTTGAGTGCCCCACGGGACTTGGGTGCGTCGAAGAGCCGGATCCCTGCCTGCGCGTGGATACCCGCGGCCACGGCGGTCGCGGCGTACTGCGGAAACCGCTCGTCACGTGCCAGATCAGGTGCCGCGATGTGGACCGTATCGGCCGCGGCCTGATAGCAGGGACCTTCGCGCAACGCGTACTGCGCGGCGTCGAGGCCCCACAGCAGTTCATCGGTCGGAGCGGCCGTCTCCAGACGACCGTCGCTGTGGAGAATCGTGATGCTCGCGTAGTCGGTGTCCGGCAATGCCTCCACCGCGGCTGCTGTGATCCCGCTCAGTGTGTGGTCGAGATCACCGGGTGTCAGCGTCTTCGCCATCCGTTGGGCAAGGTCCACGAGCCGCTCATCAGTCACGCACCGCCGGTACCCCGGCGCGAAGCCGGTCAAGCGCGAAGCAGACGTTCTACAACCCGTCGAACTCACTGGTGCGATCCGTGGTCGGGTGCGGGATTGTGGGGTCGGTGCGGGACTGACCCCACGGAGAAGGAGTGCACATGTCCACGATTCGGCTGCATGCGACCACGACCTCGACGCCTGAGCAGTTCGTCAACGGGCTGACGGACTTCGGGCCGGGGCGTGCGGAACTCTTCGGGAACAGCACCGACGAGTATCTCGTGGTCCACAGCCGCGGCGATCACGACGCCGACGTCACCGAAGGGTCCGCCGGAATCTGGGAGCGGCTCCACTACGACTGGTCCGACCCCAACCACATCGTCCTGACCACGACCGACTCCAACATCTGGGGCGGACGGTCCGGCCACACCTATGACCTCACGCCGCAGCCCGACGGAACGACGGCGATCGACGTCACGGTCGTCCGCGAGGGCAAGAACCTCAAAGGACGCATGCTCGGAGTCGTCGTCGGCATCGTGGGCAAGCGCCTCCTGGCCAAGGCCTTCGCGAACACGGTCAAGGCCATCGAAGCCCGAAACACCGGGGGCTGATCCGTCGGCGTTGCGTTGGGGGGATCCCGGGTGCAAGCCTGAGGCGTGGCGATGGCGGATCGTGAACTGCGGGGCCGGTTGCGGGAGCGCGCCGTACTGGACCGGATGGTCGACGCGGCGCGGCAGGGGCGGAGCGAGGCTCTGGTTCTGCGCGGCGAGGCGGGAGTCGGGAAGTCGGCGCTGCTGGACGCCCTGGTGGCGCGTGTCAACGGCTGCCAGGTTGCGCGCGCGGTCGGGATCGAGTCCGAGATGGAGCTCGCGTACGCCGGACTCCACCAGCTCTGCCGTCCGTTCCTCGACGGGATGGAGCGCCTGGCGCGACCGCAGCACGAGGCCCTCGGTACGGCGTTCGGGCTGCTGAGCGGGACGGCGCCGGATCGGTTCCTGGTCGGCCTCGCCGTACTGAACCTGCTGTCCGACGCGGCCGCCCAACAGCCGGTGCTGTGCGTCGTCGATGACGCACAGTGGCTCGACCGGATGTCGGCGCGGATCCTCGCGTTCGTGGCCCGGCGGCTGGAGGCGGAGTCCGTGGTCATGGTCTTCGCCGTTCGCGACGGCGAGGACCACGAGCTGTCCGGACTCGCGGAGCTGGAGATCCGGGGCCTCGACGACGCCGACGCACGGGCCCTCCTGGATTCGGTACTCCCGGGACCGGTCGACCCGCGCGTCCGCGACCGGATCGTGGCTGAGACGCGCGGCAACCCGCTGGCCCTGCTCGAGCTGCCCCAGGCCTGGACCGCCGCGGAACTGGCGGACGGCCTGAGTGCGGGCACACTGGCCGGCCGGATCGAGGAGAGCTTCGTACGGCGGCTCGAAGTCCTCCCGCCGGACACCCGGCTCCTGCTCCTGACCGCCGCGGCCGAACCACTCGGTGACGCACCCCTGCTCTGGCAGGCGGCCGAACGACTCGGCCTGGGAGCTGATCCGGCAGCAGGAGCCATCGAATCGGGACTGATCAGCTTCGGCCAGCACATCACCTTCCGGCACCCGTTGGTGCGCTCGGCGGCGTACCGGATGGCCACCGCCCGGGATCGGCAGGCAGTGCACCAGGCGCTCGCCGAGGTGACCGATCCAGACCTCGATCCGGACCGGCGCGCGTGGCACTGGGCCCAGGCTTCCGCGCGGCCCGACGAGCAGGTCGCGGCCGAGCTCGAACAGTCGGCGCGCAGGGCGCAGGCCCGCGGTGGCTTCTTCGCCGCCGGCACCTTCCTCGAGCGCTCCGCGGAGTTGACCCCCGAGCCCGGCCGCAGGGCTCAGCGAGCACTTGACGCGGCGGCGGCGAAACGCAGTGCCGGCGCCCTCGACGCGGCGCTGAACCTGCTCGGAGCAGTGACCGCCGGACCGCCGGACGCGCTGCGGGCGGCGGAAGTCGAACGGCTGCGCGGATCGATCGCCTTCGACCAGGGACGCGCCCGCGAAGCCGCCCGCACCCTGCTCAACGCCGCGAAACAACTCGATCGGCACGATCCCGTCCGGGCGCGCGTGGCCTACCTCGAGGCGATGTCGGCCGCCATCTGGGCCAGCGGTCCCGATGCGCCGGGCATTCTCGCGTTCGCAGCGGCCGAGGCTCCTCCCCCGCTCGCCTCGGCTGCACCGGCCGACGTCCTGCTCCAGGCACTCGCGCTCCGCTTCACCCGCGGCTACCCGGCAGCCGCGCCGCACCTCACCAAGGCTCTCGACCAGGCACGCGAAGCCCAGATCGACGCCGCGGACATCGCAGATTGGCTCTGGCTCGCCGGCAACCGCGCCAGCGGCATCATCGCGGTCGAGGTCTGGGACTTCGACGCCGCCCACGAACTCGCGCTCAGACAGGACCGGATGGCACGCGAGACCGGCGCGCTCGTGCAGCTGCAGTTCGCGCTCAACTTCCGTGCCAACCTGTTGTGTCTGACCGGCGACCTGCAGGCAGTCGGCTACCTGGTCGAGGAGGACCGCGACCTCGCCTCGGCGACCGGCAACCCTGCGGTCGGGTACGCCCGGCTTCTGCTCGAGGCCTACCGAGGCAACGAGACGACAGCGACCGCGCTGATCGACGCGACCGCCAGGGAGGCCACCGCACGCAGCCAGGGCCGGATGGCAGCCTTCGCGACGTTGGCGAAGTCGGTTCTGCACAACGGCCTCGGCCGGTACGACGCCGCCCGCGACGCGGCGCTGCAGGTGTTCGAGCAGGACGTCCTCGGGTACGGCGTACTGGTCGTCGGCGAACTCGCCGAGGCGGCATCCAGGACGGGCGACACCAAACTCGTCGAGACCGCACTCGCCTGGCTGACCGAGCGCACCACGGCCACCCCGACAGACTGGGGACGGGGAATCGAGGCGCGCGCCAGGGCGCTCCTGGCCTCGGACGAGACCGTCTACCGCGACTCGATCGACCACCTCAGCAGGACTCCGCTCCGCGTCGAGATCGCCCGAGCCCACCTCTTGTACGGCGAGTGGCTGCGACGCGAGGGACGTCGTATGGACGCCCGCGAACAGCTGCGCACGGCCCACGAACAACTGACCGAGATGGGACTCGAGGCCTTCGCCGAGCGGGCCCGCCACGAACTGCTCGCCACCGGCGAGACGGTCCGCAAGCGCCGACCGGACACACTCAACGACCTGACCGCGCAGGAAGCGCAGATCGCCGGGCTCGCCCGCGACGGCATGACCAATCCCGAGATCGCGGCCCAGCTGTTCATCAGCCCCCGCACCGTGGAGTGGCATCTCCGGAAGACGTTCTCCAAGCTGGGGATCACCTCTCGCCGGCAGCTCAAAGGTGCGCTGGCCCGGATCGGCTGACGAACACCAGTGGTTTCCACGGACGCGACGCCGTACGGCGGAGCAGACCATGGGCCTCGTGGACAGCAAACTCGAGGCAATCGTCGTTCCGGTATCCGATGTGGACCGGAGCCGGCACTTCTACCGTGCCCTGGGCTTCCGGCTGGATCGCGACGACGCAGCCGGGACAGTCCGGGTCGTTGAACTGACTCCGCCGGGCTCATCGTGCTCGATTCTCATCGGCACGGGCATCTGCTCGGCCACGCCGGGTTCTTCCTGCGGCCTGTTGAGGGTGGACGACCTCGAGGTGGCCTGCGCCGAGCTCGAGGCTCGTGGCGCGACTCTGCGGCCCGCCTCCCGCTGGCCGACCGGTGTGGCTTACGTGGAGTTCGACGATCCCGACGGCAACCGGTGGCTGCTGGTAGGGAGTTGAGTTCTGCGGGCTGGTGCCGCTTACTGTGGCCAGGAGGTGGCGATGCCCGCACTCGATGCTGTTTCACACCTTTCGCTGACCGTGACCGACCCGGGGCGTAGTGCCGACTTCTACAACAGGGTGCTCGGTACCGAGACCCTGTTCTCGTCCAGCGGTGGCCCCTTCAGCCTGGTGGTGGTCGCCCGCCAGGGGCTGATGATCGCGCTGCGCGACCATCCCGGGATGACGGATCAGCGCTTCGACCCCAGCCGTATCGGGCTGGACCACGTTGCGTTCCAGGTGCCGTCCCGGGCTGACCTGGAGGCCTGGCACACCAACCTCGCCGCGGCAGGTGTCGCCTGCTCGGAGATCGAGGTCAGTCCGTTCGGACTGCACCTCAACCTCAAGGATCCCGACAACATCGCCATCGAGCTCTTCGTGTCGGAGCCCTCCTGACCACGAAAGCCGGCCGGAGCACCAGGCTCCGGCCGGCTTTCACAGCGGACGACGCCGGTCGTCACACCTGCGCCCGGCTCGCCGGGGCGGCTGGGATGTTACGGGCTTCGATGGCCCGGACCGTCTCCTCGAAGGCCTTGGCCAGCACGCGCTTGCCGCCGAAGGCGAACACGAACGCGAGCAGATGGCCCTTGAGGTTCTTGCCTTCGCGCACGATCACGACATCGATCTCGGTCGCGCCGTCCGCGCGCTGCTTGAACGTGTAGGTGTGACCGGAGGCGCCGCCCCACAGGTTGGAGTCGACGGTTGTCAGGACGACGTGGTTCGGGTCGGACCAGTTGTAGTGCAGGCGTTCCCAGACGCCGCCCGAGCCCTCGGTGACGTCGGCGTACCCGGGTCCCTGGTCGTGCACCTTCAGATAGTCGTCATGGCTGTTGGGGAAGAGCTTCGAGCGGCCGGGCCCGAAGTCGGTGAGCCCGGCGATGAACTGCTCGGGTGTCGAGGTGGTGATTTCGGTGAAGTGAATGGTGGTCATCGGTCTTTCCGTTTCTCGAAGGGGTACCGCTACGACCACTCTGCGGCGACCGTTCCCCCATCACCCCAGTGGAAACCACGGGTCCACCCCCCAGCCAAGCCTGTCCAGCACCTGACCACCTTCGACCCGGCCCGGGACCAGTGAGGATCACTGGGGCGAAGCCGCCGGCGGAGCGGCATAGTCGCTAGGGAAAGACCACACACACACCAGGAGGACATAGTGAGCACCGATCTCAAGCTCGAGGCCGTCGTCATCCCCGTCACCGACGTCGACAAGGCCAAGGCGTTCTACGAGCAGCTGGAGTGGCGCCTCGACGCCGACTTCGCGTTCGACAACGGCTTCCGGGTCGTCCAGTTCACGCCGCCGGGCTCGCCGGCGTCGGTCCAGTTCGGCTCGAACATCACCTCGGCCGCGCCGGGCTCGGCCCGGGGTCTGTACCTGGTCGTCTCCGACATCGAGGCCGCACGGAACGAACTCGCCGCTCACGGCATCGACGTCAGCGCGGCCTTCCACCCCAAGACGCCAGGCGCCCAGTTCCAGCCCGACACCAGCGACCGGATCGCCGGACCGGCCGACGAACGCGCCAGCTACAGCTCGTTCGCCACGTTCAGCGACCCGGACGGCAACACCTGGCTCCTGCAGGAGATCACGACGCGACTCCCCGGCCGCATCGACTCGGGTGAGACGTCGTACTCCTCGGTCGGCGACCTGCAGCAGGCCCTGCAGCGGGCGGCGGCAGCCCACGGCGAGCACGAGAAGCGCAACGGCGGCGAGTTCGACGAGCAGTGGCCCGAGTGGTACGCCACCTACATGGTCGCCGAGCAGTCCGGCCAGGAACTCCCGCAATGAGCGACTACGACGTCATCGTCATCGGCGGCGGCTCCCCCGGCGAACACACCGCCGGAGCCCTCGCCGCGGGCGGCCTGCGGGTGGCGATCGTCGAGCGTGAGCTCGTCGGCGGTGAATGCTCGTACTGGGCGTGCATCCCGTCCAAGTCCCTGCTACGACCGGGCGAGGCCGCGCACGCCGCGAACGACGCGGCCGCCCCCGCGACGGTTGACGTCGAGGCGGCGCTCGCCTGGCGCGACTTCATGGTTTCGGACTACTCCGATGCCGGCCAGGAGAAGTGGCTCGCGGACAACGGCATCGACCTGATCCGCGGCCGCGGACGGCTGGCCGGCACAGGTGTCGTCGATGTCGACGGCCGCCACTACACCGCGGATCACATCGTCCTCGCGAACGGCGCCGAACCCATCGTGCCGCCGATCCCGGGCCTGCGGGAGCTCGACGGCCTCTGGACGAACCGCGAAGCGACGGGCATGAAGGCGGTCCCGCGCCGGCTGCTGGTCCTCGGCGGCGGTCCGGTCGGTGTCGAGATGGCCCAGGCGGTCCGCCGGCTCGGCGGCGAGGTCGTGGTCGTCGAGGCCGCGGAGCATCTGCTGCCACGCGAGGCCGCACCGCTCGGTGAGGCACTCGTCGAGGTCCTCCGCAGCGACGGGATCGAGCTCTTCCTGGGGGTCAAGGCGAGCGCCGCCCGGCGCGACGGCGACGACTACGTGCTGGTCCTGGACGACGGACGCGAACTCCGGGGCGACCGGCTGCTGGTCGCCACCGGCCGCCGACCGCGAGTCGACGGGATCGGACTGGAGACGATCGACGTCAAGGCCGGCGCCCACGGCGTACCGGTCGACGCCCGGCTCCAGGTCGTCCCAGGCGTCTGGGCCGTCGGCGACGTGACCGGACTCTGGCAGTTCACCCACGTCGGCAAGTACCAGGGACGCGTCGCGGCGGCCAACATCCTCGGCGAATCCCGGTCGGCCAACTACGACGCCGTACCGCGTGTCGTCTTCACCGACCCACAGGCAGCCGCCGTCGGGACCACGGACAGCCGCCACAGCGCGACCGTCGCCCTGCGCGATGTCGCGAAGACCGCGACGTACACCCACGCGTACGCCGAGAGCAACGGATTCCTGACACTCCTGAGCGACGGCGAACGGCTCACCGGCGCCTACGCGCTCGGCCCTGAGGCTGGCGAATGGCTGCAGCAAGCGACCCTCGCCATCCGGGCCCGCATCCCGCTCGACGTCCTGCTGGACACCATCCAGCCGTTCCCGACCTTCTCCGAGATCTACCTCGAGGCACTGAAGGCCCTGCGTGCACGCATCACGTCGTAAGTCAGGTCGTGGTTTCGGTCTTCGCCATCTCGACGCGGTAGTCGTGGATCGGGCGGTAGCGGTCGTAGAGGGTCGTCAGGATGCTGAACAGGAAGACGAAGAACAGCGTGTCGGTCAACTGCAGGCGGCCCTCACCCCGCGACAGCAGCAGGTCGGCGACCGCGACCAGGACGATGTTCGTCACGAAGACGATCGCGAACGACACCCCGGCCGACTGCCACGAGTGGCCGCGCTTCGCCGCCCACAGTCCGAGCCCGGCGTTGACGATCGCGTAGAAGGCGACCGCGAGGAAGATCTGCAGGCTGGACGCCTCGACCCCGGGCAGGACCCGCCCGTAGATCACGCTGATCAGTCCGATCAGGAAGATCTTCTCCACCGCCGCCTCGTCGAAGACCTTCCGGTGCTCGGCCTGGAACGCGGCCCGCTCGCGCGCCTCGTCGATCCCGGTCGGCAAGGGGTCGGCCGCGAGCCGCAGCGACCAGTCGGTCTGCGGCAGCCGTGGGCGTACGACGAACCACAAGACCGCGATCAGCACGAGGATGCCGGCGAGCAGCGCCGGACCGAACCAGGGCACGTCTCTGATCGTGTCGGTGACGTCGAGCTGCGCGATGTGCACCCAGTACTCCTGCGGCAACTTGATGAACACCCAGATCGCGCCGGCGACGATCGCCCAGAACTTGAATCCCCACCGCAACGGGTTCCACCGGGTACGCACGGTCTCGTAGGCGATGAAGAAGTACTCGAACGTGTTCGGGAACACCAGCAGCAGCCAGCGCAGGCCGGTCAGCTCGAACGCCACCACACCGATCTGGCGGTAGAAGAACAGGAACCGGTTGATCCGGAACGCGGGATGACTCGTCCAGTTCCGCAGGCTCGCCGTGTACGCCACGGACAGATAGAACACGTCCATCGCCTTGTCGTAGCTCTGGTAGAACGGCGGATTGAAACCGAACGCTTGAAAGATCGTCTGATCGGCCGCGTCCAGCACGAGGCAACCGATGATCGCGGGCAGCGGATACTTCGGGATGAACAGGGGCAGCACGAAGCGTGCCGTCACCACGCTCCAGAAAACGACGTCGACGCCCATCGACCCATCCCCCTGGACAGCCACTCGTGGAACGATCGTAAATGCGATGCGCGCAAGGTCCCAGACCGCGTGAAGTCGAGGGGGAAGAACCATGCCCGAGCTATCTGACGAGTGGTACCTGTGGGGTCCGTACCTGAGCGAGCGCCAGTGGGGCACCGTCCGTGAGGACTACAGCGCCGACGGCGAGGCCTGGAGCTACCTTCCGCACGACCGGGCCCGCTCCCGGGCGTACCGCTGGGGCGAGGAGGGGCTGGCCGGGTTCAGCGACCGCGAGCAGCGCCTGTGTCTCGGCCTCGCGCTGTGGAACGGGCGCGACCACATGCTCAAGGAGCGGCCGTTCGGCCTTACCGGCGCGGAGGCCAATCACGGAGAGGACGTCAAGGACTACTGGTGGTATCTCGACGCCACCCCGAACCACGCGTGGAACCGCTGGCGCTACCACTATCCGCAGGCCGCCTTCCCGTACGACGACCTGCGCGCGGAGAACGGCAGACGCGGCAAACACGACCCCGAGTACGAACTGCTGGACACCGGCGTGTTCGACGACGACCGGTACTGGATCGTCGAGGTTCATTACGCGAAGGCGACTCCGACCGACCTCCTGATGTCCGTGCAGGTCACCAATGCCGGACCCGACCCGGCCACGATCCACGTCCTGCCGACGGCTTGGTTCCGCAACACCTGGTCCTGGGACCCGGGCACTCCGCGACCCGAGCTCGCCGCGACCGGCGACACGTCGATGCGGGTCTCCCACCCGTCACTCGGGGAACTCGAGCTGCTCGCCGGACCGGATCCGGCGGGCCGCGCGCCGACGCTGCTCTTCTGCGAGAACGAGACCAACACCCAACTCCTGTACGACGTTGCCGCGACGACGCCGTACCCGAAGGACGGGATCAACGACCACGTCCTGACCGGCGCCGCGACCGTCAACCCGCTCGCCAGGGGACGAAGGCCGCTGCCTGGTACGGAATCGACGTCGCTCCGAAGACCACGGTCGAGCTGCGGTTGCGGCTGCGGCCGGCCGGCAACGGCCCGGATCCGGCGACCGCACTGGGTCAGGATTTCGACGCCGTCGTCGCCACGCGCCGGGCCGAAGCCGACGAGTTCTACGCCGGCCTCACTCCCCCGGCCGCCTCGCCGGACGAGGCGATGGTGATGCGGCAGGCCTTCGCCGGGATGCTGTGGAGCAAGCAGCTCTACTACTACGACGTGGCGCGCTGGCTCGACGGTGATCCCGGCCAGCCGACGCCGCCCGCCTCGCGGCAGACAGGTCGCAACTCCCGTTGGCGGACGTTCGACTCGTTCGACATCATGTCCATGCCGGACAAGTGGGAGTATCCGTGGTTCGCCTCCTGGGATCTCGCCTTCCACTGCATCGCGCTCGCGCACGTGGACCCGGCCTTCGCGAAGGACCAGCTGCTACTGATCTGCCGCGAGTGGTTCCAGCACCCGAACGGCGCGCTCCCGGCGTACGAGTGGGACTTCGGCGATGTGAACCCGCCGGTCCAGGCCTTCGCGGCGCTCGAGGTCTTCGCGATCGACGGCGGGCGTGACCTCGACTTCCTGAGCCGCGTGTTCGACAAGCTGCTGGTGAACTTCACCTGGTGGGTCAACCGCGAGGACGCCGACGGGTCGAACCTGTTCGAGGGCGGCTTCCTCGGCCTCGACAACATCGGGCCGCTCGACCGCTCACATCTGCCCGTCGGTGGGGTGCTGGAGCAGTCCGACGCCACCGGGTGGATGGCAGGGTACGCGCTGGCGATGACCACGATCGCGGCGGTCCTCGACCGGACCGGGCACCGGCCGGCCCGCGATCTGGTGCACAAGTTCCTCGAGCACTTCGCCGAGATCCGCACCGCGATGAGCGCGCAGGGGATGTGGGACGAGTCCGACGGCCTGTTCTACGACCGGATCTCCGTGCCGGGGGGCGGTGTGGTGCCGGTCCGGGTGCACTCCATGGTCGGCATCATCCCACTGCTCGCGGTCGCGGTGATCGACGAGCAGCAGCTCGAGCGCTCCGTTGCCCCGGGCAAACAATTCGCCCGGTTCCTGCACCGCGAGGGAGCGCGCGACGCCGAGGACCTGGCGAAGACGGGCGTCCTGCGCGGCGATCCCGGACAGCGGCGCCTGCTGCTCGGCGCGGTCGGTGTCGAGCAGTTGCTGCGGTTGTTCGACCGGCTGTTCGACCCCGGCGAGTTCCTGTCGCCGTACGGCCTGCGGTCGCTGTCCGCGTTCCACCGCGACCATCCGTACACGATCGAGATCGAGGGAGTCACCGCCGGCGTGGACTACGAACCGGCCGAGTCGACCACGGCCATGTTCGGCGGGAACTCGAACTGGCGCGGCCCGATCTGGTTCCCGCTGAACTACCTCGCGGCCGAGGCGCTGGACCGCTACCACCGCTTCTTCGGCGACGACCTGCGGGTCGAGTACCCCACCGGCTCCGGCGTCCACCAGACCCTCGACACCGTCGCCGACGACCTGCGGGCACGGCTGGTGTCGATCTTCCTCACCGGTCTCGACGGCCGGCGACCGTGTTTCGGCGGAGTCGACACCCTGCAGCGGGACCCGAACTGGAACGGCAACCTGGTGTTCAACGAGTATTTCCACGGCGATAACGCCGCCGGTCTGGGCGCGGCGCACCAGACCGGCTGGACTGGGATCGTGGCAGACATCATCCGGCGCCGGCACGGCATGGTTCCACCGCTCGGCGAGGTGCTCCGATCACTGACCGAGCAGCAGCCATGAGTACGGCGCTGCCCGGCAGTCCGTCTCCGCTCGGCGCGACGCCCGGACCCGACGGCACGAACTTCGCGGTGGCCTCCGCGGCCGACGGCGTACTGCTGTGCCTGTTCGATGCCGACGGCAACGAAACCCGGATCCCGCTGCCGGAGCGCGACGGTGAGGTGTGGCACGGGTTCGTTCCCGGCGTCGGGCCCGGCCAGGCGTACGGCTACCGGGCCACCGGGCCGTACGATCCGCGCCGGGGGCTGCGCTGCAATCCGGCGAAGCTACTGCTCGACCCCTATGCCAGGGCCATCCACGGCGAGGTGCGGCCCGGACCGGAGGTGCTCGGCTACGCCGCCGACGATCCCGAGGTCCCCAGTGAGCTCGACTCGGCCGGGCAGGTGCCGCGCAGCCTGGTGACCGACACCGCGTTCGGCTGGACCGATCGGCCCCGGCCGAGCCACGCCCTGACCGACACGATCGTGTACGAGGTCCATGTGAAGGGCTTCACCGCGGCGCATCCCGGCGTACCCCCGGAGCTCCGCGGCACGTACGCCGGTCTGGCCCATGACGCGGCGGTCGGCCATCTCGCCGACCTCGGCGTGACGACGGTCGAGCTGCTCCCGGTCCATCAGTCCGTACCCGAGGCGGCCCTGGTCGACCGCGGGCAGACGAACTACTGGGGCTACAACACGATCGGATTCTTCGCGCCGCACGCCGCCTACTCCGCCGCGGTCCGAGCCGGGCGGCCGGGTGGGCAGGTCGCGGAGTTCCAGGCCATGGTCGACACGCTGCACGGCGCCGGTCTCGAGGTCATCCTGGACGTGGTGTTCAACCACACCGCCGAAGGCAACCAGCTCGGACCGACACTGTGTCATCGCGGGCTGCACAACCCGGCGTACTACCGGCTCGAGCCCGGCGACCAGCGCTACTACGTGGACACGACCGGCACCGGCAACTCGCTCAACGCCGACAACCCGTTCAGCCTCCGCCTCATCATGGACTCGCTGCGGTACTGGCTGACCGAGATGCGGGTCGACGGGTTCCGCTTCGACCTGGCGCCGACCCTGGCCCGCGAGGACGGCGGCTTCGACCGGATGGCCTCGTTCTTCGATCTCGTCGCCCAGGATCCGGTCGTCTCCACGGCCAAGCTGATCGCCGAACCGTGGGACGTCGGGCAGGGCGACAGCTACGACCTCGGGCAGTTCCCGGCGCAGTGGAGCGAGTGGAACGGGCGGTACCGCGACGTGATGCGGGACTTCTGGCGTGGCGCCGACGGATCGATCGGCGAGTTCGCGAGCCGGCTGTGCGGATCGCCGGACCTGTACCGCTGGGACTCGCGGCGTCCGACCGCGTCGATCAACCTGATCACGGTCCATGACGGCTTCACCCTCGCCGACCTCGTCTCGTACGACGGGAAGCACAACGAAGCCAACGGCGAGGACAACCGGGACGGTAACGACGACAACCGCTCCTGGAACTGTGGCGTGGAAGGACCGACGACCGACCCGGACATCGTGGCTCTCCGCGCTCGGCAGAGCCGGGCGATGCTCACCACCTTGCTGCTGTCCTTCGGTGTACCGATGCTCCTCGGCGGCGACGAGCTCGGCCGCACGCAGCGCGGGAACAACAACGCGTACTGCCAGGACAACGAGATCAGCTGGTTCGACTGGTCCGCGACCGAGGCGGAGCTGACGGCGTTCACGAAGAAGTTGATCGCGTTGCGACGTGCGCATCCGGTCTTCCGGCGCCGGCGCTACCTGACCGGTGTCGAGGCCGCCGAGCTCCGCTGGTTCACGCCCGTTGGCACCGAGATGACCGCGGCGGACTGGAACTTCCCCGGTGCCCGCAGCCTCGCGCTCTACCTGGACGGCGCCGACGATCCGGATCGAGCCGCCGACGGTACGCCGCTACTCGACGACGACTTCCTCCTCCTGGTCAACGGCTGGTGGGAACCGCTGGACTTCGTCATCCCGTCCACGGAGCCCGGCGAGACCTGGGACCTGGAGGTCGACACCTACGCCCCCGACGGCGACCCCGCCACGGATCTTGCCGCAGGCAAGCATGTCACCGTCCGCCCACGCTCGATCACCCTCCTCCACGGCCACCGCGTCACAACCCACTAGCTCCGCCGTCAGGCAGCGACGACGGAGCTGGTGATCAGTGGGCGTGGTGGGTCCAGGCGGACGACGAGTTCGAGGTCGGCGGTCCGGCGGGCGTCGGCCAGTCGTACGCCGTCGAGGGTCAGATTCGCCGTCATCACGCATTCGCCACTGCGCAGGATCGCCAACGTGCCGGCCCGGACGACGGCGTCCAGCGCCGCCACCTCGACGACGATCTCGAGCACGAACTTGAAGCAGTGGACCAGCACGCCGTTCACCACCAGGTCGACATGCGGCGCGTACTTCGACTGGATGCTGTGCGACGCCAGGCTGACGATCTCCTCGCTGCCGCTGATGGCGAGCGTACGGCGGGCGGCCTCGGTCAGCTTCGCGTGCCGCTGCCAGGCGGCGATCAGGACATCGCCGAGATCCATGTCCAGCAGACCGTCCGTCACGGTGGCGACCTCGCGGTCGACCAGGCCGGCCGCCGAACTCGACAACCGGCGAACCCTCCGCAGGGCGGTGCGAGTGGCGTGGCGCTCACTGATCGCCTGCGCGAGCGCCTCGGCCGGCTGCGAGCCGGCTCCGAACAGGAGCTCGCCGGCCGTCAGCGGCGTGTCCACAGGTCGATCGGCGGCAAGCGTCGTACTGGTCATCTGTCAGTCCCCCTTGAGAATGTGGACGCCCGCGTCAGCGTGCGGCTCGAGCCGTACGACCGGCATCGGCGGCTCCGAGTCGGACTCCGTGAGCCGTGGAACGACCGCGGGAGCCGCCGGCACGACAACCCGCAGTTTGTTGCGAACCCAGCGCCGATCCAGCCACCGCCGCGCAACGCCGTACGTGACAGCGCAGAACGCCAGGACGACGAGCGCCAGGAGAGCTACCTTCGACCACGGGAACGGATCGGCGAACGTCACGATGATCGTGGTCCCGGCGGCGACGAGTGTCCCGGGAGCCGGTTGCTGGCCGGTGATGTCGCGCTCGGCTTCCGCCGTACCGTCGAGGCGCAGCCCGACGGCCGACAGGGCCGAGCGAGCCGCGGCTGCCTGGACGCCGATCAGGTTGGGAACAGGGACCAGCTGAGGAGCCACGACGGCGGGCTTGATGGTGACTCGTACGGCGTGGCCGACGCCGGCCATCGATCCGACCGTCGGGGACTGACTGGCGACGACATCTCCCTCACCGGACGTCACCCGCAGCACCAACCCGAGGGCGGACAGCCTGGCCCGGGCGTCGGCCACCTTCATGCCGACCACCCTGGGAACGCGGACCGTCTGCGGCGTCACGGTTGGCGACGGGACAGCCGTCGACGGGACAGCCGTCGGCGGGCTGACTGACGGCGGCGTGACTGTCTTCGGCGGTACGACGGCCGGCGCCTCCCCGCGTGTCACCACGAACAAGTCGTCGTCCGTCAGCTTCGCATCGGTCATGCACCGAGCCACGATCGAGTACCGCTGCGCCGTCGCCTCCGCGGGAACGGAGAACGGCACCTCGACCACCCCACTGGTGGGAACCTCGGCCGATCCGACTGCCGCGTCGAAGCCCTCCCAGAAGATCTTGACCACGCCGCCGCCGGCCTGGATGTCTCCGGCCTGGACGCCTTCGGCGGCAGGCGAGGAGCTGGTTGTGGCTGACGCATGGCAGCCGGTCAACCCCCAGGCAGTGGCGATCACCCTGGTGCCCGGCGGTCCGTCGGACCGATCGAGCCAGAGCGTCACCGTGGCGTCACTCGCCGCGCGCGCAGGCGCGACCGCGGTCAACGCGAAGACAAGCACGAGAGCCCCCGCCAGACCCCCGACGAACCAGCGGGCCCCCGAGGCCACGCGCGTACCGTCCATCCCCCATACCTTCTTCGCCCGCAACCGTCAGGCGGAACGGTTCCACCCAAGCTCCGGGCTCACAGATACGGAGTCACGGCCCCCCACCTTTGATACCGACAACTGTCAGTTCCTCAAACCTGAAGCTGCCGATGACTCAGCCGTTCAGCCCATGATCTGGTGGTAGCTCCGACAGGATGGCGACTATGTCCGCTGTGATGGCGTTCGCCAAGTCGCGCAGTCCGGGTTCGTTCACACCGAGATCGGACAGCACCCTTCGGGCGCGAGACAACCGATCGGCGAGACGCGCCAAGCCGGCCGTGGACATGTCGGCGTCTGCGGCCTGTTCCCAGGCGACGAAGACGGTGCCGAGGGTGCGGTCGATCCAGTCGAGGGCATCCCGGAGTGCCTCCCCCTGCCCATACTCGTGCGCCACGATCAGCAGGCTGGTCCCCGCTGGACAGGTTTCCGCAAGCTCACTCAGCAAGTTGAGCGTGGCAGCGTGACGTCCTGCCAGGTCCGGACGCAGCCCGTCGCGAATCAGGCGCCCGACCTCTGCGGACGACCGGCGAGCATCGAACGGCCGGTCATCCGCCGGCGTCCCCCATTTCGGAAGAGCCCGATCCAGCGCCGCCCTGGTCGCACCTCCGGCGACCGCTCCACCGATCGGAGCGAACGGAGCCAGGACGGCGGTGGCGCCAAACAACGCGCCGGCTCCAACCGTCGCAGCAGCTGCGACACCGTTCACGAGAGCGGCCCTGCCGACGGCGGGCAGACTCAGGCGCAGGGACGCGCGGAGCTTTGCGACCGCGCCAGGGCGCTCGTCTGCCAGGGCCAGGTCGAGCAACGTGGCGAGGTCGGCGACACGAGCTCGGAGATCGCGCGTGTCGAGGCCGCGTCCGTTGCCGAGGGCACGACGAATATCCAATCGGAATTCGTCGGCGAGCGTCTCGACCGCTGGAGGCGGACGATACCCGGATTCGAGCAGGAACGGCACCCAGTCGATGTCGGCGGCGGCAAGAATCCGGATTCGTTGCTCGTCGTCAAGGCCTTCCAGCGTTACTTGTTGCTTCCGAAGTTGCCGCCATAGCGGGCCGTCATCATGAAAGGACCACAGCAACTTTGCGAGGCTCCGCGTGATCGGCTCGAGCCGGGCGGTCTCGTCGCTGTCGATCGCATCCGTTCCCTGCCCATAGACCTCGTTCAGTGCTCGCTGACGCTCGCGCCAACGCTCGAGATCTGTCGGGTCAGGATCGCGATCTGCCCCGTCGTCGTCATGTCCATCGAATCCCCCCATATTGCCGATGCTAGACCCGGGGCATGCCTTGCACCTAGCCCTGGTCCTGGCCGAATGTCGTCGACCGACCTCGCACTCTTGCGTCAGGCAAATGAATTGGATCTTGAAGACCCCGGAGCGGCACGGGCGGCCCGAGTAATGGGAAAGCCAAGCTGGGCCGGCGTGCGCCAATTACCCTTCAGGTGACTTCAAAACGCTGAAGGACTATCGCGTCGGTGGCCTTGCGTCGTAAGCTCGACCGCTATCCGGGTGGGGGGAAACTACCGATGCAGATTCAGGGCAGTCTGACGATCGACGGCGTCTTGGTCGTGCCGGTCGAGGCGTATACGTTCGCGGTGACCGGGACGATCGCGGTCGCGACCGGGAAGTCGCGGATCTACCTGGAACACGACTACGTCGTCGAGACGGTGCGGGCCGCGGTCCACACCGCTCCGGCCGGGGCCGCGCTTGTCGTGGACGTGAACAAGAACGGCACCACCATCTACACCGACCAGGCGAACCGGCCGAGTATCGCGGTAGGCACGAACAGTGCCACCGGCAACAATCCGGCCGTGACCACATTGGCGGCCGGTGACTACCTCACCGTCGATGTCGACCAGGTCGGATCGGCAACCGCCGGCGCCGACCTGACGGTGACGGTCCGGGTCCGCCGGGCCAACTAGGGGCGGCTGTGGCGCAATCGGCGGGCTACACGTTCAACGCGAACACGGTCAGCGGTACGACGGTACGGGACGTCGCGGGCTACTTCCTGCACGGCACCATCGTCGGATCCGCGACCCTGGTCCCAGGCCGGTACGGCGACGGCCTCGACTGCACGGGTGGCGCGCTGCACGTCGTCGTACGACCGCCGAAGGCAGGCGACTCCTTCTACCCACTCAACATCGACGGCGGCCTGTCGATCGCCGCGTGGGTCGCGCTCGGCGACAACACCGCGGCGGCCCGTTGCATCGCGTCCGCGAGCAGCGGCGGCGTCCTGAACTGGGCCGTCTACGCCTCGAACGCGAGCGGCAACGTGGAGGCGAAGATCGCCGGCACGACGTACAGCACGACGACGAGCATCCGCGACGGGCAGCAGCACCACGTCCTCGTCGTGTACGACGCCACCCCGTCGACCGACACCGTGAAGATCGCCGTCGACGGTGTCGAGGTGTTGTCGGTCAACGCCGGCGCCGCACTCGCCTACTCCGGCACCGAGGTCACCATGGAGGCCGGGCGGAACACCCTCACCGGCTCCGAGGCGCTCAACGGGATCGTCGACGACCTGCGTTGGTGGAACGACCCGGTCGAGGCGGCGTACTGGCCGGACCTGATCGCCGCCGAGCAGATCGACCACCAGTTGGCCATCTACCCCTTCGACCACGACACTGCGGAGGACTTCGGCAGCTACGGGCACGCCCTCACGGTCGCTCCGTCAGCGAGCTTCACCACCGGCATGTACGGGCGTGCCCTGGTTTCCGGTACGGCGGCAGCCGGCGCGAGCGGCGTGGTCGGCTTCCCGGACTGCGACCGGCTCGCCATCTGCGGTTGGCTCCGGCTCGACGCCGCGCCCGTCGGTTCGGCCGCCCCGATCCTCGCGATCGACGACAGCTCGAACAACGCGCGGGTCCGCATGGTGGTGAACACCGACCGGACTGTCACCACCACGTGGACCACCATCGACGACGGAACTGTCGCGGTGACCAGCACGGCGGCACTCACGGTCGGTCAGTGGACGCGATTCCAGTTCGCGATCAACCCGACGTACGTGCAGGTCCGGCTGGAGAGCGATCAAGCGACCCAGAGCATCGGGGACGGTGTGCCGCACGTGACGCCGGCCATCGACGGTCTGCACCGGCTGCACATCGGCGGTGACGCGAGTGGCGGCGGCCAGATCTCGTACGACTACCTGACCTTCACGAAGAACTTCCTCGCCGAGGTGACCTCGGGCTACTGGAGCGGCGCGCCGGTCGTCACGCCGTACCGGCCGGTCAACGTGGCGCGCGGCGTGTACCACTTCAACGAGGGCAGCGGGACAATCGCCGACGACAAGTCGCCGTCAGCGAACGACCTCACGTTGACGGCGGCCGGTTCGTGGGTGTCCGGCATCGAGGGGTCGGCGCTCGGCGCCAACGGGACCGGCCCCGGGGCGTCGCGGACGTCCCTGGCCTGGCCGGCAGCGCCGTTGGGCTGGGCGTTCTCGGCGTGGGTCAAGTGCCGCTCCAGCAGCAGTGGCGCCCGGTTCCTGGTCCTACGGAACGGCCCGGTCGAGGTCGCGCACGCGGGCCGGTTGGACGAGTTGTTCTGGATCCGGCTGTTCGGCACCGGCGGCACGACCGGCATCGTCAGCTCGTCGCGTGCGTCGATCCCGGCCGAGACCTGGACGCACGTGGCAGCGTCCTGCGATCAGCGGGCGATCCAGCTCTTCCTCAACGGGGTCGTGTTCACGGTCGAGCCGTACGGCGTGGGGACACTGCTGCAACCGGGCGAGTTGCACGTGGGCGGCGACGCCCCGGATTCGTCGGTCGCGGACGTCGACGACCTGTGCCTGTTCGACACCCCGATCAGCGCGGCCAACGTCCGCTGGCTCTACCTGAACCCCGGCCACTTCGACGAGCCCGCACCCGCAACCTTCGCCGGCTGGGGGGTTCCGCTCTAGCCGGCTGGTTCAACCCCGCGCCACCTGGAAGGCGGCGAAGGACTGTGCGGTCGGCATCAGCTCGATGGTGTTGACATTGACGTGCGCGGGCCGGGTGGCCACCCAGTGAATCGTGTCCGCGACATCGTCCGCCGTGAGCGGCAGCATCCCGTCGTACACGGCCTCGGCCTTCTCCTGGTCGCCGGCGAACCGAACGGCGGAGAACTCGGTCGCCGCCATCCCCGGCTCGACGCAGGTCACGCGAACGCCCGTACCGTGCAGATCGCTGCGCAGGTTGAGGCTGAACTGGTGAACGAAGGCCTTGGTCGCGCCGTACACATTGCCGCCGGGATACGGATAGCTGCCGGCTACCGATCCGAGGTTGATGACCTGACCACCGCCTCGCTCCACCATGCCGGGAACGACCGCGCGCGTGACGTGCACCAGACCGCGGCAGTTGGTGTCGATCATCCGGTCCCAGTCGGCCAGGTCGGCGCGTTGCGCGGGCTCGAGGCCGAGCGCCAGACCCGCGTTGTTCACCAGCACGTCGATCGCGGCGAACTGCTCAGGCAGGTCGCCGAGGATCCGCGTGACCGCCTCCGGATCGGTGACGTCGAGGACGACCGGAAGCACGCCCGCACCGAGTTCGGCGGCGAGTCCGGCCAATCGGTCGGCTCGCCGGGCCGCTGCGACGACGCGGGCGCCGTCCTGCGCGAAGCGACGGACGACAGCGGCTCCGAAGCCGGAGCTCGCGCCGGTGACCAGGACGGTCCGCGGCGCCGTCATCGTGCATCGACTCCGTCGTTCATCGGCTTCAGGAACTCCGCCAGTGCGAGGTCGAACTCCTCCGGTCGTTCGAGGTTGGGAAGGTGACCCGCGCCCTCGATCACCACCAACTCGGCACCCGGGATGTAGCCGGCCATCCTGGTCGCCCATTCCACCGGCGCGTACTCGTCGTCGCGGCCGACCATCACGAGCGTCGGTACGTCGATCCGCCCCAGCAGGTCCACGTAGTCCTGCCGTTCCGCCCGGCCGCGAAGAGCCGCCGCCGCACCCTCGGCCGGAGCGTTCCGCATCATCGTGAGGACGTGCTGCGCGACCTCGGGCCGCGCCTCGATGGTGCCCTGGGCAATCATCTTCGGCAGCAGTTCGTCGGCGTAGCCCGCCATCCCCTCGCGCAGCAGCCGATCAGCCACCTCGTTGCGCTGCCGTTTGCCCTCGGCGGTCTCCGCCTCGGGGAAGGTGTCGGCGAGGACCAGCGCACGGATCCGCTCCGGCACCAGCCGGAACAGCTCCAGCACGATCTGCCCTCCCATGGAGAGTCCGGCGAGAGCGAATCGCTCGATCCCCAGGTGGTCGAGCAATCCGATGACGTCGCCGGCGAAGACCTCCAGCGGCGTGACACCTGGCACCACCGTGGTAGCGCCGTACCCGCGCAGATCGGGCGCGATCACCCGCCATCCGTCCGCGCCGAAGCGCTCCGTCTGCGGCCGCCACATGCTGCGGTCGAAGGGATGCCCGTGCACCAGCACGAGCGGTGTCCCCGCCCCGGTGTCGTCGTATCCGACGCTGATGCCGCCGATCTGCGCAGTGCTCATGATCAGTCCTCACCGATGGTTCCGCCCGTTGACACTCGATGCTATTCGAGACATGATGCGAGTGCAATCATGAGATTGCTCTCGGTGCAATTGTGAGGACGCATGCAGGACTTCCGCGTGATCGCCGACGAGCTCGCCGCCGCTGTCGCCGGCGGGCGGTTGCGGCCCGGTGATCGGCTCCCGCCCCAGCGGCGGTTCGCCCGCGAGCACGGCATCGCGGGCTCGACCGCGGCGCGGGTGTACGGCGAGCTGATCCGCCGGGGCCTCGCCGTCGGCGAGATCGGCCGGGGTACCTTCATCCGGGCTGCGCCGCCGTCGACCGAGCCCTTGCTTTCCGAGCCGGCCACAGCGCGCATCGACCTCGAGCTGAACTTCCCGATGCTGCCCGATCAGCCGGAGTTGCTGGCCAAAAGCCTGGCCGGGCTGTTGCGCACCGACGCGCTCGGTGCCGCCCTCCGGCCCGTCGGTGCCGAGGGCACGCCGGCGGCGCGAGAGGCAGCCGCTGCATTGCTCCGCACCAGGGAGTGGGCTCTGGAGCCCCGCAACATACTCTGCGCGGGAAGCGGCCGGCAGGCGCTGGCGGCCGCGATCGCTGCGCTCGTTCCGGCCGGCCGGCGACTCGGCGTCGAGGAACTGACCTACCCAGTGGTGAAGTCGATCGCGAGCCGCCTCGGAGTCGAGTTGGTCCCCTTGCCGGTCGACGAGTCCGGCGTGCTGCCCAGCGCCGTACGGACCGCTGGGATCGATGCAATCTATGTCCAGCCGACACTTCACAACCCGCTCGGCATCACCATGTCCGCGGCTCGCCGGTCGGAGCTCGCGGACCTGCTGCAGCGCCTCGATCTGGTCGCGATCGAGGACCACGTGAACGGGTTCCTCGCCGCCGACGCCGTACCGCCGCTGGCTGCGGCGGCGCCGAACCACACGGTGTTCGTCGACAGCCTGTCCAAGCGCATCGCGCCGGGTCTGACGCTCGGTTTCGTGGTGGCGCCCGCCCACCTGACCGCGCGGCTCGGCGCGGCACTGCGATCCGGCGCCTGGTCGGCCGGGGGGTTCGCTCTGGACGCCGCGGTCCGATGGATCGGCGACGGCACCGCGGACACCATCCAGGATCGGAAGCGAGCCGACGCCCGAGCGCGGCAGCACCTCGCCGGCGAACGCCTGCGGGGCTTCGGCGTTCAGGCGGACGTTCGCTCTTATCACTGCTGGTGGAGCCTGCCGGAACCGTGGCGCGCCGATACCTTCGTCGCCGCTGCCGCTCGGCACGGAATCGCGGTCAGCCCCGCGGCCGCATTCGCGGTCACCCCCGGACGCGCTCCGAACGCTGTCCGCCTGGCTCTCGCGTCACCGCCGTTCGACCAACTCGCGCGCGCTCTCGAGACCCTCGCCCAGATCGCCCGCGGGCTGCCGGAGGACGCCGGCGTCGAGTAAGACGCCACCGGACCGGGCGTCGTTCCGGGGTTCGGCGGCGTGATGGATGCTTGAGCGCTTGAGGACTTGTTAGGTAAGGCTCGCCTGCTCTAGAGTCGCCTCGCCAGTTCAATGGTTCCGTCCTTGGAGCGCACGTCATGTCCAGTTCGCAGATCGCCCTACTCGGAGCCATCGCGGGGCTCACCATCTTCCTGGGCCTCCCGGTAGGACGCCTGCGCAATCCGGCGCCGCGCCTGAAAGCCTCCTTGAACGCGGTGGCGATCGGGATCCTGCTGTTCCTGCTGTGGGATGTCCTCGGACAGGCGTGGGAGCCGACCGATGTCGCGTTGACCGATAAGGAGTGGGGCAAGGCGGCTGTGTCCGGCCTGGTCCTCGCGGTCGGCTTGGCCATCGGCCTGGTCGGCCTGGTTCGGTACGACCGCTGGATGGCCCGCCGCAGTGCGCCCGTCGCGGCACGGAAGTCGGAAGGCCCAGGGGCGGCCGCCGCCACCGAACTGACCCGCGCCCAGCGGTCGTCGGCCGCCCAGCTCGCCCTGATGATCGCCATCGGCATCGGGCTGCACAACTTCGCCGAGGGCCTCGCGATCGGCAACTCTGCCGCGTCCGGCGAGATCTCCCTCGCGGTGCTGCTCATCATCGGGTTCGGCCTGCACAACGCCACCGAAGGCTTCGGCATCGTCGCGCCGCTGGCCGCTGAAGGCACCCGCCCGTCGTGGGCGATGCTCGGCCTGCTCGGCCTGATCGGCGGTGGGCCGACGTTCGTCGGGACCCTGATCGGCGAACGGGTGGTCAACGACACCCTGTCGGTGGCCTTCCTCGGCCTGGCCGCCGGCTCGATCCTGTACGTCGTGATCGAACTCCTCGCCGTCGCCCGCCGCTCCGGCCTCAAGGAGCTCACCACCTGGATGATCCTCGTCGGCCTCCTCCTCGGCTTCGCCACCGACGCCATCGTCACTGCCGCCGGCGTCTGAACACCTAGAGGCAGGCTATTCGCTGACTCCCCTGCTTAGTAGGACGGCGGCGATGAAGGTGCGGAAGAGTTGCAGGGGGTCATCGTTGCGGATGGCAACGACCTGCTCGTTTTCTTGTTCGACGCCCCGGAGTGCACAGGCCAGTTCGGCGAATGCGCGGTTGTGGTAGCGGACGGTCAGCTCGGCCGGCCGCGTGATGGCCGGCGGCCGGAAGTCGGGCAGCCGTTCCAGCGCGCGTTGCGCACCGTCCCGGATCAGCCCACGGGCAGTGTCTGGATGCAGGGACAGGGCGGCGTTGTGCGAGATCGACTCCTTGACGACGATCGCCTCGATGTCGGGGCAGAACGGCTTGGCCTCATCGATCGTCACCCGGTCACCCGAGATGAGCACCACCGGTACGCCGTAAGCGAGCGCAACCAGCGCATTGACTCCGGCCTCGCCCGCGATCACACCATTGAGACGTACTTCGGCGATGGCCCGGGGGTTGTACGTGTGGTGAAGCACCGACGACGTGGAGCCCGCCGACCCGTGGTACGAGACGAAGAAGGCCGCGTCGAAGGACTCGTCGAACCCCTCCATCATGTACAGCGGTTTGTGCCGTCCGGACAGATAGCTCGCCCGCCCGTGCAACTCGTCCGGCCGAAGATTCTGCATCGTCGAGTGTGAGTCGTTGACCAGAAACTCGGTCGCCCCGGCGGCAAGCGCGCCGTCGATCGCAGCGTTGACCTCCGCCTGCAACTGCCCCCGGTAGTACTCGTACTCCTGACCCGGCCCCCGGCACTGCCCCCAGTCGACAACGCCGGCAGTTCCCTCCATGTCCGTCGACAAGAACACCTTCACAGCTGCCTCCTCGTGCAGTTCCCGGCTCGGGGCGACCGTACAGGCTTCACACAAGCGATTGAAGGCAAACCGATTGGGTCACAAGCCTTCCCTTGGTCACTGCGGAGCGTGAGAATGACGAGCGCAAGCTGACATCTGGTCATCACCTGAGGGGGGCGAGGATGACCAAGATTCTGGTGATCGATGACGAGCCGGACCTGGTCCGGTTCGTCCGTCGCGCGCTCGAGGCCGAGGGCTACCAGGTGCTGACGTCGACCAACGGGCTGGACGGCATCCGGCTCGCTCTGGATCAGCAGCCGGCCTTGATCGTGCTCGATCTGGTGATGCCGGGCATGCATGGCGAGGCGGTGCTCTCGGCCCTCATGGCACAGGACTCGGCGTTCCGGGTTCTTGTCCTCTCGGCGACGGCGGATGTCCAGCTCCGGATCGGCTGCCTCGAGCAGGGTGCGGTCGACTTCCTGGCCAAACCGTTCGCGGTCCGCGAGCTGATCGCCCGGGTCCGGGGCCGGCTCGGCGAGGACACCGCCCACCGGCAGAAGAACCGGCTGCGGGTCGGGGACATCGTGCTCGATCTGGAGGCCCGCCAGCTTCTGGTCGACGGCCGGCCGACTGTGCTGTCCAAGCGGGAGTTCCTGCTGTTGCGCCACCTGATGCGCAATGCTGACGTCGTCTGCTCACGGCAGGAGTTGCTGTCGGAGGTCTGGGGATACGACTTCGATCCGGCCACCAATGTCGTCGACGTCTGTGTCGGACGGCTGCGGTCGAAGGTCCGCCCCGATCTCATCGTGACGGTGCGCAATGTCGGCTATCAGCTCCAGAGTGCCTGACCGCCGGCGGATCGCGGTCTTCCGCTCGCGGCCGCGGGTCGGAATGGCCATCGACATCGGCGCCGCGCTGCTCATCGTGGCGATGATGGGACTCATGTTCGCCCTGCCTGGCCACGAGGCCGGGCCGTACCACATCATGTTCCTCGCGCTCGCGCTCGCCTACGGGTACCGGATCTGGCCGGTCGTCCCCACCGTCGCTGTGACCGTCCTGATCACCACGCTCAGCGGCTGGCTGATGATCACCCATGCCTCGGAAGGTGTGCTGGCCCCGCCGGAACTCGCCGAGATCCCGCTGATGCCGCTGGTGCTCTTCGTCATGGTCTGGCACGCCCGTCGCCGGGTCGCGGCCGTCAAGCAGGTGGAGCGGATGGCCGCACGGCAACTCGAGGCGGTCGATCGCGAGCGCGAGTTCTTCACCGACGCCTCGCATGCGATCCGGACGCCGGTGACCATCGCGCGTGGGCATCTGGAACTGGTGGCGGCCGCGGATCTCGATGACGAGGTCCGATCGGATCTGGAGGTCGCACAGCGGCAGATCACGCGGATGACGGCACTGTCCAACCGCCTGCTCGCGCTGGCGCGGCTCGACTCCGGCGACGCCCTCCAGAAGCAGTCGGTCGACCTGGGCGAACTGGTCCGCCAGCTCGTCGCCAACTGGTCCGCCGCGTTCGACCGGGACTGGCGGGTCGAGGGCGTGGCCAACTGTGTGATCATGGCGGATCCGGAGTGGATCACGATGGCGCTGGACGCACTGGTCGAGAACGCGGTTCATTTCACCGCGGAGGGCGCCAGGATCAGCGTCCGCTGCCGGCGCTCGGGCGGCAAATGCCGGGTCGTGATCTCCGATTCGGGTCCTGGGATCCCGGCCGAGGAACTGCCGCACGTGTTCGATCGGTTCTGGCACCGGATGCCGCCGTTCGGTCCGATGGGAACCGGACTGGGGTTGTCGATGGCACGGGCCGCGGTGGCCGCCCACGGCGGCACGATGTCGGCTCGCAACGGCGCCGGTGGTGGCGCCGAGTTCGAGCTGGCTCTCCCGGCCAACGGCAGGTCGCCCATCTGACCGCTCGATGACAGCGACGTCATCTTTCTTGTCTTCGGCCGGAATGCGGCGCAACCTGCTGAGGGGAACACGCTGCGTGCGTCGACAGTCTCGGATGCACCCCCACATGCTCCGGGCGCCGGGTCGGTCCCGGCTATCGACACCCCCCCTCGTCGTGGCCGGCACAGGACCTGCCCGGCCCGGCGTACGCAGCCGTTCTCATCCTGGCAGCACACCGCCGTACGTCGATTGCGCGATGCCACCGGAATCCGTCCGGTTCACGCTGGACGTATGACGCTCGTGGGGAAAACTTCGGCGGCCGTCGTGCTGAGCGGCCTGATGCTGGCGAATCCGTTGATCGCGCGCGGCGCGACGACGGATCTGTTCGTCGACAAGTCCATGCCCAGTTGCTCCGATTCCGGCCCGGGTACGGCGACCACGCCGTACTGCACCGTGGTCAAGGGAGTCAGCAAGCTCGCGGCCGGCTTCACGCTGAACATCGGGAACGGGACCTACGCGGAGACGATCAAGCCCGCCGTCTCCGGGACGGCGTCGGCCCCGATCGTCATCACCGCCTGGCCCGGCCGTAGTCCGGTCCTGAACCCGGCCAGCTTCGGTGCGAACATCACGTCGCGCAGCTTCGTCACCGTGTCGGGGCTGACCTTCAGCGGCACCAAGTACGACGGCGTCTACGTGACGGGCAGCGACAACATCACGGTGACCGGCAACACGGTGACCGGTGCGGGACAGCCGGTGTCGGGTAAGACCGTCCCCGGGATCAGCATCCGCGGCTCGTCCGATTCCGTTGTCAGCAGCAACGACGTGCACCACAACAACGGCACCGGCATCCTGGTCACCGCCGGGTCCACCGGCATCCTGGTGACCGGGAACTCGGCCAGCTTCAACGCCGAGGGATACCGCCGGAATGCCAATGGAATCAACGTGATCAGCCCGGGCAACACCGTGCTGCGCAACGTCACGCACGACAACGAGGACTCGGGCATCCAGTTCTACACCGGCGGCGACGACAACCTGGCCGCGCTGAACGTCACCTACAACAACGGCGACCACGGCATCGACGACCTCAACGTCACCGGCGGACGGCTGATCGGCAACACGGTCTACCGCAACTGCACGACCGGGATCAACGTGGAGGGCACGTCGGGCGACTACCAGGTCATCGACAACGTCGCGGTCGACAACGGGGTGTACCCCGCCTACAGCGGCATCTCCTGTGCGCGGCGCGCCGGCAACATCGGGATCTGGGACTCGGCGCCGTCGAGTACGACGGTCGACCACAACCTGGTCTGGCTGACCACGAGCGGGAAGATGTACGCGTTCGGCACGACCTTCACCTCGCTGGCCGCCATGCAGGCTGCGACTCATCAGGAGGCGCACGGTGTGCAGGCCGACCCCAGGTTCGTCTCGTCGGCGTCGTGGAATCTGCGTCTGCAGGCAGGCTCGGCGGCGATCGACCGTGGCGACTCGGGCGTCTCCGGCGCCCAGTCCAGCGACATCGAAGGCCTCCCGCGCGTCGACGATCCGGCGACGAGCAACGCCTTCGCCGAGGGGCCGCGCACGTACGACGACCTTGGTGCGTACGAGTACCAGCCCTGATCGCGCTCTGTGATCAAAGCGCCGTTTGAACAAGCTGAACAGAAGATGACGTGAAGATGACCGAATCATGACGTATGGGGAAAAGCCTCCACCTTCCGCCTGGTGAGGACCTGTACTAGACCTCTAGACCGGGACGCGTGCCATGGGGGCTCGAGCGAGGAGGCCGGGACGGGAGGTAACCGTCCGTGGTCGTCGGGGACTTGGAACGCGGAGCTGCGGGGGGCAGCCAGCTCGGTCGGGACCTGAGGGGGTCACCGATGGGGGTCGTCAACGTGTCACGGCCGATGAGTGGGACATCTGCCGAAGATCTGAGTCAGCTCTGCCACGACCTGCGGCAGTTCGTCGCAGCCGGTCTGCTGCTGTCGGAGACGTCGTCCGCGGCGCTCGACGACGGCGCGGTGCTGGGCAGGATGAGTCTGATCCATCAACAGTTCACCGCCATCGCGGAACTGCTGGACGTCGAGCAGGACGCCGGTCATCAGATCGGCGGCGTCAATCTGACCCAACTCGCGGGTGAGTGCGCCGACGTCGTCCGGCTGACCCACCGGGTCTCGGTGATCTTCGAGCGCTCCACCCTCGTCGTGGCCGCCGGCGACCAGGTCCTGCTCCGCCGTGCGATCGGAAACCTGCTCGACAACGCGTGCCGGGCGGCCGGCGGCGCGGGCACGGTCCAGGTCCACGTCGGAGCTGCCGACGGCGAGGCTTTCGTCGAGGTGTCCGACGACGGACCTGGCTTCGGTGACGTCGCCTCCGGAACCGGCCATGGCCTGAACGTCGTTGCCCAGGCGGTGCGCGCGTGTGCGGGTCGCCTCGAGCTCCACAGCGCACCCGGTGCCGGTACGACGGTTCGTCTCTGCATGCCCGCCGGACGGCGCTCGGTGAGGTCGGCATGAGACTGGCGATCTGCGACGAGCAATGGCTGTTCGCGTCGGTCCTCGCGAGCGCACTCGACCGGCATGGCCATGAGGTCGTCCTCACGACAGACGATCCGGCGGAACTCCTCGACTCGGCTGTGCCGTCGCGGGTCGATCTCTGCGTGATCGACGTTCCCGGCCCGCCGACGACGGCCGAGCTCGGCGAGCGCTTGCACGAGTTGAGCCCCGCGCCGTACGTCGTACTGCTGGCCGACTCGCGTGACGACTGTGCCCGGGACGCGTACGACGGTGGCTTCGCGGACGGGCTGGTCAGCAAAGCGTCCGGTCTGCAGAGCCTGGTCCAGGCGATCGAAGCCGTTGCCGGCGGTGCCCGGGTGTCCGAAGGCTGGCTGACCGCGGATCGGCGGCGGCAACCAGTGGTCGTCGACGCCCTGACGGCCCGGGAGCTGGAGGTCGTGCGCCTGGTGGTGCGTGGCTATTCCACCCAGCAGATGGCCGACGAGCTCGGCGTCAGCCGGCACACGATTCGCACGCATGTTCAGCAGGTCCTCCGAAAACTCGGCGTCCACGGCCGCGGGAAGGTGGCCCGTGCGGCCGCCACCGCCGGGCTGGTCGACGTCAGTGAGCTGGCCGAGGGCCGGCACCGGTGACCGGCCCGGACGACGTGGTGGTCCTGCTGGTCGACGACCATCGGGTGTTCGCCGAAGCGCTGGCCGGAGTGCTCGCCGCCGAGCCGGGGATCAGCCGCGTCAATCTTGCCTCGACACTCGACGGGGCGAGAGGGCAACTGCGCGCCGATCCGCCCGACCTGGTCCTCCTCGATCTGGCCCTGGCCGACGAGTCCGGATACACCCTGCTCGCTGACCTCGCCGGACCGCCCGATCCGCCGGCCGCGATCGTGCTGTCCGGCAGCACCGAGCCGCGGTTGATCGTGCAGGCTCTCGAGGCCGGCGCCCGCGGTTGGCTGACCAAGACCACCCGGCTGAACGCGTTGATCGCCGCACTGTGGCAGGTCCTCGACGGTCACATGTATCTCGCCCCGGCGACGCTGCAACCGGTGCTCACCCACCTGCTCGCCGACGTGCACAGGCAAAGAGCCGCGGCAGCTTTCGTGGACCAGTTGACGCCCCGGGAGCTGGACGTCCTGCGCTGCCTGGTGTCCGGGATGACCCGATCCGAGGTCGCCCAGCACTTGTTCGTTTCCACGAACACCGTGCGGACCCACATCCAGAGTTTGCTGCGCCGCTCGGAGCAGCACTCGGCCCTCGCACTCGTCGCCTTCGCGCGCTCACACGGCGTGACAGGAATCGACGAGTCGGAAGCGTCCCTCATCGCAGTGCGCCCCGGATCACCCTCTTGACGTAGGCGTTCTCGTCTCGTCGTCGGGTTCGGCCGACAGTCACGGCCCGTAGCGTCGATGGAAATCAGGGGGGCCTGAGGGGGCATCGGGATGACAACCCGAATCAATGCTGTGCCGCGCGCCGTACCGGCCGACGAGGTCGCCGTACCGTTCGCGGACTGTTACATCACCGCGGAGGCGCAGGCCGCCGCGCTGCGCGTCCTGCAGTCCGGTTGGGTGACCACCGGTCGTGAGGTGGCCGCGTTCGAGACGGAGTTCGCGACCGCTGTCGGCGCGGAGTTCGCCGTCGGCGTTTCCTCTTGCACACAAGGGATCGAGCTCGCGCTACGGTCGCTCGGACTGCCGAGCGGCTCACTGGTGCTGAGCTCGACGATGACGTTCTGCGGCGCCGTCCAGGCGATCATCCACGCGGGACATCAGCCCGTTCTGGTCGACGTCGACCCGCGGACCGGGATGCCGACGCCGGCGACCGTGCGCAACGCCGTACGGGCGTTCGGCCGGCCTGCCGCGCTGACCGTCGTCCACTGGGCGGGTGACCTCGCCGACGTGCCGGCGCTGGCCGAGGCCGCCGGGCTGCCGCTCGACCGGGTAGTGGTCGACGCGGCGCACGGACTCGGGACGTACGCCGACCGAACGCCGATCGGTAGCGGCTGCGGCGCAACCTGCTTCAGCTTCTACGCCACCAAGAACCTGCCGCTCGGCGAAGGCGGCATGATCACCACCGACAACCCGGCCCGTGCGGAGTGGTTGCGCAAAGCGCGCCTGCACGGCATGACGGCCGACGCCTGGCGACGGTACCTCCCGGGCGGGAGCTGGCGTTACAACGTCGCCGATGCGGGCCTGAAGGCCAACATGACCGACCTCCAGGCAGCGATGGGACGGGCGCAACTCACCCACCTCGCGTCCTGGCAACGCCGCCGTACGCAGATCGCGGCCCGGTACGACGAGCAGCTGGCCGGGCTCCCCGGCATCCGGCTGCCGCACCGTCCGGATCCTGAGCATGGCACCCACGCCTGGCACCTGTACCCGATCCGGGTGCAGCTCAAAGGCGGCATCGATCGCGACGAGGTGATCGCCGGGCTCTCCGAGCGCGCGATCGGAACCTCCGTGCATTTCATCCCGGTCCACCAACTGGCGTACTTCAGCCAGGCCGCCCTGGTCCCGCCGGCCGGTTTGTCCGGGGCGGACGTGCTGTTCGGCCAACTGCTGTCCCTCCCGATCTATCCCCGGCTGACAGACGACCAGGTCGACGCTGTCTGCACCGCGATCGCCGACATCGCCCACCAGGGAATCTCCGGAAAGGGAACGGAATGAGTCAGCCTCTGCTGCTACACCCGCGCCAGGCGAACCTGCTGCGGGCCATCGTGCTCGGGGCCGGCGAGGCCGGCCTCGCGCTGTCCCGCGACCTGCACCGGGTCAGCTCGTTCGGGCTGCAGCCGGTGGGGTTCCTCGACGACGACAGTGCCAAACAAGGCCGGCGGTACGGAGGCCGCCGGGTCCTCGGCACCCTGGCCGACCTCGAGCAGGTGCTCGAGCGCTACCGGGTGGACGTAGTCGTCGTCGCCATTCCGTCGATGCCCTCGCACGAGGTGAGGCAGCTCGGACTGCGCGCCGCCGCCCAGGGCGTGACCGTGTTGCATCTCCCACCCTTCTTGTCCGCTCTGCAGCGACAGATCGCCGGCACCGACATGCGCGCCCTGCAAGTAGGCCCGCTGATCGGCCGTCCGGAGATGCATGTCGTCAGCCGCCACGCGGCCGAGGCGATCGCCGGCAAGCGGGTCCTGGTCACCGGCGCGGGCGGCTCGATCGGCAGCGAGCTCTGCCGGCAGGTGCACGGGTTCGGACCGGACGAGCTGATCATGCTCGACCACGACGAGTCGAACCTGCACCGGACCCAGCTGGAGCTGTGGGGCGAGGCGCTGCTGGACACCGAGAACACGGTCGTCGCCGACATCCGCGACTGCGAGCGGTTGTTCCAGCTGTTCCGCGACCACCGGCCGCAGATCGTCTTCCATGCCGCCGCGCTCAAACATCTGCCGGTGCTCGAGCGGCATCCCTGCGAAGGCGTGAAGTCGAACGTGCGCGGCACCGAGAACCTGGTCGAGGCGGCCATGGCCCACGACGTCGAGCGGTTCGTGCTGATCTCGACCGACAAGGCGGCCAATCCGACCTCGGTGCTCGGGGCAACCAAACGGCTGGCCGAGCTCGTCCTGGACGCGCAGCAGCCGTCGTCGACGGTGCTGACGGCGGTGCGGTTCGGCAACGTGCTCGGGAGTCGCGGTTCGCTCCTGCACGTGGTCCGGGACCAGCTCGCCAGCGGCTCGCCGGTGACGGTCACGCACCCCGACGTGAGCCGGTTCTTCATGACCATCGAGGAGGCCGTCGGCCTGGTCCTCGAGGCGGTCCGGATGTCCGACGGCTCGGCGACGTACGTGCTCGACATGGGTGAGCCGGTCCGGATCGTCGACCTGGTGCAGAACTTCGCCAGCCTGCTGAACGTCCGCGACGTGGCCTTCAAGTACACCGGGTTGCGGCCCGGCGAGAAGCTCACCGAGGAGCTGTTCGGCGCCGGTGAGGAAGCGCTGCCGACCGACCACCCGCGGATCTCGATGACCCGGCCGCCGCAGGCCGCCGCCGGCTTCCGGGCCGGCCTGCACGAGCTGTACGACGCGGCCGCCCACAACCGCGCCGACGAGGTGTTCCGGCACCTGCGCCGGCTCGTACCCGAGTACAGCCCGTCACCCGGGCTCGTCTCGGCCGGGTCGCCGTACCCGGACGACTTCTGACCGACACATTCCGACGACGACTGCGAGCACAGCATGACCACTGAGGCCAGGCCACCACTGGACGTCCGCGTCCTCGACGGCACCGTCAACCAGCCCCCGACGGTCTTCGATGACAGCCGCCTGCTCCCGGCTGACCGAGCCACGATCACCGCGCTCGGCCATCGGGTCGAGGGCGCGGACCTGGCCGCTCCACCCGTCGTCCTGCCCGACTTCCACCACAAGTCGAAGATGGAGCTGCCGTCCAGCGTCGCCGTCGCGACCAGCGGAACCATCCGGCCGGACCTGACCAGCTCGTCGGTGAACTGCGGCATGGCCCTGATCGCGGTCGACACCGAGGTCCCCGACGACAAGGCCGTCGACGTGTTCATGCGCGCGGTCCGGCAGCGGTACCCGTACCCGACCCGCGGCACCCGCGAGCTCACCCGGCAGGAGGTCGTCAAGGCGGTCCGGGACGGCTCCGAGTTCAGCGTCGACCGCTGGGACGCCCCGGCCGACGACCTCGAGCGGATCGAGGAGGGCGGCCGGATCGACCTCGAGCGGTACGGCGGGATCGACCGGCTGCGGTCCGAGCTCCCCGGCGTCGCGTTCCAGCTGGCCCGGTACCGCTTCGGCACCGTTGGTCCGTCCAACCACTTCGTCGAACTGCAACGGGTCGAGGAGATCCTCGACCCGGACCGGGCCGCCAAGCTCGGCGTCACCGAGGGCCAGCTGACCATCCAGTACCACGGTGGCGGCGGGGTCTTCACCGGCGAGATCGGGCGGCTCTTCTTCCGGCGCAAGGACTACCCGCGCCAGATCAAGGCGGTCAACGCGGCGCTGAAGCCCTGGTTCCACCTGCGCTCGGCTCGGTCCTACCAGCAACTCAAGGCACGGCTCAGCCTCTACTTCACCGATGGCTGCACGCCACTGGCGCTGGCCAGTGACGAAGGCCAGCGGCTGATGCTCGCCACCGCCGCCGCGATGAACTACGGATTCGCCTTCCGGACGGCGACGTACGCCGCACTGCGGCGGATCGCGGCGGATTCCTTCGGTGGCGCCACCGGCCGACTCGTCGTGGATTCACCCCACAACAGCATCTACGAGGAGCCGGTCGGCGCCGGTACGGGCGTCGTTCACCGCCACAACTCGTGCCGGGCCTTCCCGGCGGAGCTGATGACGCCCGGAACCACCTTCGCCGACACCGGCCAGGCGGTCCTGCTGCCGGGCACGCACCGCACGTCGAGCTACCTCGCGGTGGCCGGCGACCGGGCGGCCACCAGCCTGTACTCCGCCTGTCACGGCGCGGGCACCGTCGTGTCCGACCTGGTGACCCGTGGCGTCTCGGGCGCCGACCCGCTCCATCGCAGGACGCGTCGCTTCCGGTACGACGACGGCGCTCCCACCGACGCCTGGCACTTCGACGACCGCGGCGTCAACGCCGCTCTCGATGTTCTCGTCCGCAACGGCCTGGTCAAGCCAGTCGCCCGGATGCGGCCTATCGCGGTACTCCACTGACGGTTGCAAGAGCGGGAGAGATCATGAACGAGCGGCTCAAGAGGCTGGCAGCCGGAATGGCGATGGTTCTCGCCGGTTCCAGCCTGGTGGTGGTCACCACCACCTCCGCTGTGGCGGCCGGCACCGGGTACTACGTGAACAACACGGCGGCCAACTGCAGCGACACCGGCGCCGGCACCCAGGCCGTCCCGTTCTGCACGATCTCGGCGGGGACCAAGAAGGCGATCGTGGCCGGCGACACCGTTCACGTTGCCCCCGGCACCTATCGCGAGCAGGTCACGGTCAACGCCTCCGGCACCGCCACCGACCCGATCACCGTGACCGGTGACGGGCCGGGTGTCGTCGTCCTCGGCACCCGGGCCCTCGGTGGCGCGGCGCTGTGGACCGCGACCAGCACCAGCGCGTGGAGCACGCCGTACGCACCGCCGTCGGTGCCGCGCCAGGTGTTCCTCGACGACCAGCGGCTGGCGGCCGCGACGTCGGCCACCACGACCACGCCGAACAGCTGGTTCTACGACGCCACCGCCAAGGTCCTGTACGTCGACACCGGCGGCGCCAACCCCGGTGACGGTCATCTGATCGAGGCCGGCGCGCAATCGTTCGGCGTCACCACCAGCAGCCGGCAGAACGTTGTCATCAGCAACCTCTCGCTGAACCGGCCGAACCTGGCCGGCGTCCGGTTGCTGTCGTCGTCGGCGATCACCGTCGACCACGTGACCTCGTCGCAGTCGGCGAGCAACGGCATCCTGGTCGACACCTGCCCGAACAGCTCCATCACCATCCGCGCCGCCGCCGTGGACAACTCGCTGTCGACCGGCATCCGGCTGTCCGCCTCGAGCGGCGTCACCGTGACCGGATCGAGCAGCCACCACAACGGCCTGCACGGCATCGGTCTGTCCACGTCGACGAACAACCTGATCACGGGCAACACGACGTACGCGAACACCTCGGTGAACCCGAACGCCACCGCGGTCGGGATCGACGTCAACACCAGCTCTCCCGACAACACCATCAGCGGCAACGTCACCTACCAGAACCAGGACAGCGGGGTCCAGGTCTACAGCTCCTCGCACCGGGCGCTCGTGGTCCGCAACATCTCCTACGGCAACGGCGACCACGGCTTCGACACGCTGACATCGACCGGCGTCCGATACGTCAACAACACGTCGTACGGGAACCGGCGGGACGGGATCTCCGTCGAGGGCACCTCGACCGGCGCGACCCTGACGAACAACCTGCTGGTCGACAACGGGACGACCGCGACCGAGTACGACCTGTTCGTCGACGCCGGCTCGTTCTCCGGCTTCGCCGCCGACTACGACACCGCGTTCAACCACGGCATCGCGCCGTCCACCAAGGTGAACGGGACGATCTACAAGACGCTCGCCGCGTTCGCCACCGCGACCGGCCAGGAGAGCCACGGCCAGTCCGTCGATCCCGACTTCGCCGACGCCGGGTCGGCCGACTTCCGGCTCATCGGCGGCTCGGCCGCGGTCGACGCCGCCAACTCAGCGGCGACCGGTTTCGCCGCTACCGACCCCGCGGGCAACGCGCTCGCCGACGACCCGATCGTGCCCGACACGGGCAGTGGCAGCCCGGCGTACGCCGACCGCGGAGCGCTCGAGTTCCAGCCCGTCGCCGGAACCACGGACTACGCACCACACGCGACTGTCGTGGTCGATCCGGCCGCGGTGACCGCGCCGCCGTCGACTCCGGTCACCGCCGACGCGAGTGGCTCCAGTGACGCCGACACCAGCGGCATCGCGTCGTACACCTTCGACTTCGGTGACGGCACCGTCGTCGGCCCGCAGCCCGGCGCGACCGCCGTCCACCCGTACTCCACTCCAGGCACGTACGCCGTCACCGTCACCGTCAAGGACGCCGCAGGGTTGACCGACACCGCCACGGCACAGGAGGTCGTGAGCACCAGGACTCTGCAGACCTACTCGGTCGAGCAGACCAACCCGGCCTGCACCGACACCGGTCCCGGCACGACGGCGACACCGTTCTGCACCATCGGTGCGGCCACCCGCAAACTCCTGGCCGGCGACACCGCCCTGGTCGGTCCGGGTCAGTACCGCGAACAGGTCCAGATCACGTCCAGCGGTGAAGCAGGCGCACCGATCACGCTGCGCGCGACCACGCCGTCCGCGGTGATCCTCGGCACCAACGACGTATCCGACGCCGCGGGCTGGACTACGACCACGACGACCGCCTGGAAGCACGCCTTCACCCCGGTTCCGGCTCAGGTGTTCCTGGACGGGCAGCCGCTGGCCAAGGCAGCGAGCGCGACCACGACCACCTCGGGCAGCTGGTTCTACGACACACCGACTGCGACCTTGTACGTCGACACCGGTGGAACCAACCCCGCGGCCGGACACACGATCTCGGCCGGCGCCCGCAGCTTCGGGATCCTGCTCCGCCAGGTCACCGACGTCAGCGTCACCGGCTTCACGGTCCGGCAGACCAACCTGACCGGCGTCTATCTGGACCGCGTCCAGCGCACCGCGCTGAGCACGCTCGACGTGGCCCAGTCCGGCGCCCAGGGCGTCACGGTCGATGCCTCGAGCAACGTCACCGCGGACGGGATCCAGGCCGCGACGAACGTCTCGATCGGGGTCAGGTTCTTCAGCTCGACCGACTCCGCACTGCGCTCCTCGATCACCCACGACAACAACTTCCACGGCGTCAGCGTGCAGGGCAGCACCCGGGTCACCGTGGCCGGTGTCACCACCTACGCGAACAAGCGCCTCGGCGCCCGGGTCGCCACCGGTATCGACGTCAGCTCGGCGTCCCAGCAGGTGCTGGTCGAGAACAACCTTGCCTACGGCAACGACGACTCCGGCATCGAGGCCTACACCGGCTCCACCGGTACGACGATCCGCCGCAACGTCATCTACGACAACAACGACCACGGCATCGACAACTCGAACGCGCCGGGCTCGATCGTGGTCTCCAACACGGTGGTCCGCAACGCGACCGCCGGCATCAACTTCGAGGGCGGGTCCAGCGGTGCGACCAGCCGCGACAACGTAGCGATGGACAACGCGGTCGGAAGCACCCGGACGATCGGCGAGATCCGGGTCGACGAGTCGTCCAGCGCGGGGACCACGCTGAACCGGGATCTCGTCTTCCAGACCTCGGGCGGACCACTGTTCGAGTGGGCGTCACAGCCGTACACGACGCTGGCCGCCTTCCAGACGGTCAGTGGGCAGGAGGCCGCGGGCAAGGCGGCGAACCCGCTCTTCAAGGACCTGACCGCCCGGAACCTGCACCTCACCAGCACGTCGCCGGCGATCGACACCGCCGACACCGCGACCGCGGGCTGGACCTCTCCGGACAAGGACGGCAAGGCGCCGTCCGATCAACCGGCCGTGGCGAACACGGGCGTCGGCCCGATCACCTTCGCCGACCTCGGTGCCTACGAGTTCGCCGGCCCGGCCGCTGTGGCCACGGTGACTCCCACAACGGGGTTCGCACCGTTGGACGTCACGGTGGACGCGTCGGCCAGCGCGGGACTCGGTGCTCCGATCGCGTCGTACCGGATCGTCTGCGGCAACGGGACCGTCCTGACGCAGCCCAGCGGGGTCTGCCGCTACACGGCGGCCGGAACCTTCACACCGACGGTCACAGTGACGGACTCGGCCGGCGACACCGACAGCTGGACCGGCCCGGCGATCGTCGTCAATCCGAACGGTCTGCCCACAGCGCGGATCACCGCCACCCCGAGCCAGGCCTACCGGCCCCAGCAAGTGGTGCTGGATGCGTCCGCGTCGTCCGACGCCGACGGCAGGCCGCTGGTCAGCTACACCTTCGACTGCGGCAACGGGCAGACGACCGGGGCGCTGACGACGGCGACCACGACCTGCACCTACCAGAACGCCGGCACCTACACCGCCGCGGTGACGGTGCGGGACACCGATGCGGTCACCAGCCGTGTCACGACGAAGGTCAAGATCCTCGCCGACGTGGCACCGACGGCGGCCCTGACGCTGTCGAAGGCGACCGTCGGCCGGGGCCAGCCGATCACTGCGGACGCGTCCGGCTCCACCAGTGTCGACAAGTCCCCGATCGCGACCTACCAGTTCAACTGTGGCGTCGGTGCCGCGAAGCCGCCGCAGACCACTGCGACGACGACCTGCACCTACAGCGCCGCCGGGATGTACACGGTCCAGGTGACCGTCACCGACACCGTGGGTCTGTCCGACACGGCGACCAAGAAGGTGAAGGTCACGTAGTGAGGCAACCCAGCAACGGACGAAGGGTACGACGATGACGATCGAAGAGATGTTCCGCCGCATCGTGCGGGCCCACCTGGGGATCATCCTGGTGTGCATGCTCCTGCCGGTCGCGGTGGCAGCAATACTGGCCGCGCAGCGACCGGATCCATCCGTCGCCTCGCTGCGCCTGCAGGTGATCTCGGGCGCGCCGAAGTCGGCGACCGAGGCGGAGGGCATGAGCAGCAGGGTCCTGGCCCTGGCGACCACGCCGAGCCTGCTGCAGACGGCGCTGATGGCGGCCGACGGGCAGCGCGACGTCAACGAGTTCGCCGCCACGCATGTGGCGGCGCAGCGGCTCGGTGAGTCGTCGATCGTCGAGCTCAGCGTTACCGACGACGACCCGATCGCCGCCGGGAAGATCGTGTCCGCGCTGGCCACCCGGGTGGCGCTGTTCATGAACGACGGCGACCGATCCTCCTTCCAGGACTCGACGGCCAAGCTCGACGACCAGATCGCGGCCGCGACGGCGCAGCGCGACAAACTGGTCGGACAGCTGCGTGGCATCGCCGACGTGACGGCGCGCGCCGACCTCGGGGCACAGATCCAGTCGGCGAACCAGTTGCTGTCGCAGCTCACCGCCCAGCGCGCCACGCTGGCGGTCGACAACGCGACCCGGGACCAGGTCGTCCTGGTCGGGAACAAGCCGGACATCCGTCAGGTCCAGACGTCGATCCTGCCGCAGCTCGCCCTCGCGCTCCTGTTCGGCCTGGTCCTCGGCCTGACCGTGGCGACCGTCCTCGAGACGATGCGGCCGCGCGTGAACGGCATCCGGGCGCTGGCCAGGATGTTGCAGGCGCCGGTGCTCGGCAAGGCGACCGAGGACCTCGCCTCACTCCGCAACACGATGGCACTCGCCGCCCGCCGGCAGGGCGTCGACGCGGTCGTACTGATGCCCGCGGACGACCCGGACGAGGACACCGTCGGCCACATGCTGTTCGAACTGTCTGGCCATGCCCCGCTGGCACCGCGAAAGCTGAAGAGGCCGTCGAACACGCCACCCGGTCTCGACGAGAACAGCCATCTGTTCGAGTTGGACGAGGCGGGCGGCGCGCCCTTCTCCGACGTCCGCTTCACCGGCCTGTCGGCGGTGACTCCGCAGGACGAGATGACGGCCGGCGTCGTGGTGGTGTCGAGCGGCACGGTTCTGCTGCGTCGTCTCGACGATCTCGACGACGTACTGAAGGCGGTGCGCTGGCCGGTGCTGGGCTTGGTCCACGGTCCGGCCAGGCGGCGGTTCGGCTGGCCGTCATGAGTTCCGAACTGCTGGACACCGCGGGTCAGCGGGTCGAAGTGCACGGCTCGGACGACGTCGTACGCTCGATCCTCGCCGCAGCGGGTGGACACGGGCGGGCGAGGCTCGCGAGCGCCGACCGGGCCGCCTTGGTGCTGTCGGTCGAGGACAGCCGCGAGCCGTTCCGGACGAGTGGATTCGAGCCGGTCACCCGCGGTGCCTGGGCGAACGACAGTGGCGAGGTCGTGCTCGAGAGTGTCGGTGGGTCGGGCTTCGACCAGCGGTGGTGCATCGACGTCGACGGACTGCGCGTCACGAGTCGCTGGCGGCCGTCGTACCGTGAACTCGCGGCGGCCCGGCTCCTGCCCGCCCGCCAGCACGCGCTGCGCGGCCAGGTGCTGCTGCACTACCCGGCGATGTGGTTCGCGATGCTGCGAGGGTTCGCGCCCTTGCACGTGTCGATCGTCGAGGTCGGAGGCGTCGTCGTCCTGCTGGCCGGCCCGGGCGGCGTCGGGAAGTCGACACTCGTCTCGCGGGCGCTGGCCGACGGCGCTCGCGCAACCTGCGACAACCTCGCGGTGTGCGACGGAACCACGGCGTACGGCGTCGCCGAGCCGCTACGACTGTTGACCGGCGAAGGCCGGCGCGCATTTCACGGACGACGCGAGCAGGCGTGGACCCACCGGGTCCGATCGCTCCCGCCCGAGTTGATCGTCGTCCTCAGGAGGGGAACTGAGGAGACGCCTCAGATCCGGCCCCTCACCGTCCAGCAAGCTGCGCGCGGAATCGTGGCGGGCACCTATTCCGCCGGGGAGCTGCGGCGGTTCTGGTCGCTGGCCGCCGTCGTCGGGTCGGCCACGGGTTGCGGGCCGGTGCATCCGCCCGTCGAGCAGGTCGCCCTGTCGCTCGCCGAGCGCCTGCCGTGCATCGAACTGCAACTGGGGCTCGAACCTGGCGCCGGATTAGCCGAACTGCTGAAGCGCCCACTGGCGAGTGTCCGGACAGGTGGGGTGCGCTGATGACCGGCTCTGAACGGATCGAGGTGGCCCAGATCGTCACCCGGTTCATCGCGGGTGCGGGCGGTGTCGCCCTGCGCGGCGTCCTGCCGCTCGACCCTGACCGCTACCACGTCACCATCATCACCGGGCAAGGCGGTCCGCTGACCGATCGCGCCGAGGCCGCAGGCCTGCGGGTCCTGATCGAACCGTCCTTGGTGTCCCCGCTGTCGCCTCGCGACGACCGCCGAGCGCTACGCCGGCTGACCGAGCTGTGCGTGAGTGGCAAGTACGACGTCGTCCACACGCACAGCGCGAAAGCCGGTGCACTCGGCCGGCTCGCGGCCCACCGGGCATCGGTCGGCCAGATCGTCCACACGTACCACGGCTTTCCGTTCCATGAGTTCCAGAGTCCGTTGCGCCGTGGGGCTTACGTCGCGATCGAGCGCAGGCTGGCCCGGATCACCGACACCGTGCTGGCGATCGGCAGCGGAGTCGCGACCGAGGCATTGCGACGGGGACTCGCCACGCCGTCGAAGCTCAGGACGATCGCTCCCGTCGTGGAGGCCGTCACCGTGCCGAAGACCGCGGCATCGCGGGCGGCAGCACGCGCCGAGCTCGGCATCGGGCCGGACACGCCGCTGGTCGGCACCGTCGGACGGATCGACTACCAGAAGGCGCCGGAGCACCTGATCGCCGCGATGGCCGCGCTTCGGCACACCAAGGCCATGGCCGTCTGGATCGGTTCCGGTCCCGGCGATCGGGAGGCCGCCGAGCTCGTTCGCCGCGCGGGTCTGTCGACTCGCTTCGTCTTCGCCGGCGAGCGATCCGACGTTGCGAGCCTGCTGCCTGCCTTCGATGTCTTCGCGATGGCGAGCCGCTACGAGGGGCTGCCCTGCGCGGTCGTCGAGGCGATGCGCTGCGGCGTTCCCGTCGTCGCGACGGCGGTGAACTCCGTACCGGATCTCGTGGTGCCGGGCGAGAGCGGCGTACTGGTTCCGCCGGGGCGTCCGGAGCTGCTCGCGGAGGCCATCGACGACCTGTTGGACGACCCGGCCAAGGCCGACCGGCTGGCCGGTCGCGGCCGGATCTCGGCGGGCAGCACGTTCGACGCGGAAGGGCTGGCCGAGGTCCTCGACCAGGTGTACTCCGGCCATCGCCGGGCGGAGCTGGTGACCTCGTGAGCAGCGCCCCGGCGACTGACCAGGTCAGGGCGGTGCTGTCGCCCTGGTTGCAGCTGTGTCCACCTGGCACGGTCGAGATCGACATCCGGACCGGCCCGGTGACGGCAGAGCTCCTACACCCTGAGCTGCCGGTGGTCCTGATGGATCAGCATCCGTTCAGCCGGCGTCGGCTCCGGCGACTGGCGCGCGGACTCGGTGTGGTGGTGGAGCGCGAGTTCGTCGTACTCCCGAGCCTCGGCCGGCCGATGGTCGTCATCGACGATGTCGAGGAGGCGGTCGGGCACTTCTGGACCGCGGTCGCCACCGTCCCACCCGGGCTGGCGCTCACCGCGCTGCCCGCGTCCGCACTGCTCGGCCTGGCCAGGATCGCGCCGTGGCGCTGGACCGGAGCCGCCGCGCCCGCCCGTGTCGTCATCGGGAGGCGGCCATGACCGAGCTGCCCAGACCGTTCAGTCCGCATCCCCGGTCGGTGCACGAGTTGCTGTTCGCACCGGGCAGCCGGGGCGTCCTGATCGCCACCTCACGCGATCCGGACGCCAAGCGCACCTTCGTCGTGACGCCACCGGCCGGAACCTACGTGGACGGCCCGGCCGGCCCGGTCGCCATCAAGATCCCGGTCACCGTGGCGGCAGCCTCGGCGGTCACCCGGGAGACGCGCATGCTGGTCGCGCTCCGGGACGCGGATCTGGCCGGCCTCGAGCCCACAGTCCCCCGCTACCTCGAGACACTGGACAGCGACGGCCTGCCCGCTCTCGTGTCGACGGTCGTGCACGGAACCCCGATGAGCGTCGCCTATCACCGGTGGCGGCACACCACCCGGCCGCGGCTGGTCGCCGAGGACTTCGCATTGGCTGGTGGCTGGTTGCGGCACTTCCAGACCGCGACCGCGGGCGAGCGTGCCCGCATCACCTGGGCGGCCGAGATGTCCGGTGCGGTGCGCGAGCGCTGGTCCGGGCATCCCCGGCTCGAGGCCGCTCAGGTGCGCCTCGGGGCGGCGGATCGCCAACTGAAGAGCTATCGCGTCGCGCGCACGATGGTCCACGGCGACTACTGGTTCGGGAATCTGCTCGTCCGCGACGGCGCGGTCACCGGCGTCGTCGACTGGGAGAGCGGCAGCCCGGCAGGTTGTCCGCTGCGAGACCTCGTCCGGTTCGCCCTGAGCTACTGCCTCTACATCGACCGCCACACCCGGCCCGGACACCAGGTGCGCGGGCATCGGGGCCTCAAGCGAACGGGATTCGGCGCGGGCATCAGGTACGGCCTGCTGGAAGAGGGTTGGCTGCCCGACCTCGTGCGCCTCTACCTACGGACCGGCGTCGACGCCCTCGGCCTGCCGTCGGCTCTCTGGTACGGCGCTGCCCTCGCCGGGCTCGGTGAGATCGCAGCCACCGCCAACGACGACGAGTTCGCCGGGTCGCACCTCGATCTGCTGGCGGACCTGCCGTACTGGCCGCTGTCGAACGATCTGGGGGGCCCACGCGATGACGACCACTGAGGCAGCGGACCGCACCGACGGGATCGGCATCCCGGCGCGCCCTCGCGGCGATCTGCTCGCGGCGATGATGGGACTGACCACCTGCCTGCTCCCGTTCCTCGTGCCCGCGGGGCCTGGCAACACCGCGCCGGCCGACCTCGGCATCATGCTCTGCATCGTGCTGGCCGTGCTCTGGGCGGTGCGTGAGCAACTGCCGATCAAGCTGCCGTACATCGCGGGCATCGCCGGCCTCGTGCTCGGCGGGGCGTTCGCCTCGTTCGTCACCGACGCACCGGTCGGCGCCGCCCTGGTGCTGATCCAGGATCTGCTGCTGCTCGCCTGGGCGGTGTCGCTGGCGCTCGGCCGGCACAATCTCGCGATCGTGGGCGCGGTGACCCTGGCCTGGTGCCGGACCGCCGTCGTCTACTCGGCCGTGATGTCGGTTGCCTACCTGGTCGGCATCAACGCGCTCACCGGCGTCTCGGCGAAGGACGGCGTCCGGGCGTCGTACACGTTCGGCGACCCGAACCTGGCCGGCAACTATCTGGTCATCTCGCTGTTCGTGATGGCGGCGTGCCAGCATCCACGGTCGCCGGGAGTCCGACGCCTCGGCTACCTGGTGGTGCTCACGGCGATCGGGTTCACCGGTTCGAACGGCGCGATGCTCACCCTCCTGGTCGGTCTGGTACTCGCCTTCACGGTGACCAGGTATCGGCGGCAGGGCCCGGTGGCGGGCCTGGCCACGCTCGCTGCCACCGCACTGCTCGCCGGCCTGATGATCGCCTTCGTGATGCCCCGGGTCGACCTCGGGCAGATCCGTGAGCAGGCCGCGGGCAGCATCCCACTGCTGCGTGACTCCTTCGGCCGCAGCGGGAACTCCAGCAGCGAACGCGCCACGATCGTGCGCGAAGGAGCGAACCTGTTCCTCGAGGGCGACGCCGCCGGCTTCGGTCCGGCCAGGACGAAGGCCACGCTGGCCGCGACCCAGGCGCCGTACGTGAAGGAGGCCCACAACGACTACCTGGCGACGCTGCTCGAGCGTGGGCTGATCGGTGCGATCGGGCTGCTCCTGCTGGGAGTCGCCGTCCTGGTGCGCTGCATCCGGCTGGTCGTGGGCACGTTGCCGAAGGCCTATGCCGAACTGGTGCCCAGACCCTGGCTGCTGGCCATCATCGGGCCGGTGATGGCCACGGCGGCCGGCTTCTACGAGGTGCTCCATTTCCGGCATCTGTGGACCTGGCTCGGGCTGATCGCGGCGCTCGTGCTGGCCATGCAGGACGAGCAGAGGAAGGCCTCATGATCCGGCCGCGACTGCGCTCCGGCGAGCTGATCCGAACAGTCGTAGCGAACTGTTCCGCGCGGCTCCTGGCGATGCTCGGACTGACGCTCGCCACGGTCCTCGTCGCCCGGATCGGTGGACCTGCCGCGGTCGGCGAGTATGCGCTGCTCCGGATGATCCCTGGTCTGGTCGGCGTGCTGTGCGTTCTCGGACTGCCCGGCGCCCTGGCGTACTTCCTCGCCGAACCGCGGCGTCAACTGCCGCGGCTGTGGCCGACCCTGATGGCGATCGGTGCCGCCGGCGCCCTGCTGGGAACGATCGCCTGGCTGGCCGCGGCGCCGCTGCTCGCCAGGGTCTTCTTCCCGAGCGAACCGGTCTGGTTGATCGCGGCCGCCGGTGCCACCGTGCCGACCCAACTGCTGCTGACGCTGGCCAAGACATCGTTGCAAGGGCTGGAGGACCGGCATGGCGGCGACGTCGTGATCGCGGCCGAGGAGCTCGCCTTCCTGCCCTGCTATGTCGTGCCGCTGATCGCCGGCGTGCACGGCCTCGCCGCCATCATCATCGGTCTCGGCCTGGCGGACGTCGCCGTCGCGGTCGACGGCTGGCGACGCGTCAGCCGCCGGCTCGGATGGAAGCGCCTCGGCCTCGCCGGCGGCGGGCGAGGCTGGTGGGGCCGGCCGGACCGGGCTCTCGGCCGGCAGGTCGCCTCCTACGGACTCCGCGGACAGGTCGGCGGACTGATCACACTGCTCAACCTCCGGCTCGACTTCGCCGTCCTCGGGGCGATGGCCGGACCGGCCGTCCTCGGTGCCTATGCCGTCGCGTCCAAGTACGCCGAACTGCTCAGACTTCCCGGGACGGCGTTGACCTGGGTCTTCTATCCACGGCTGGCCAAGCTCGAACCGAACGAAGCCGCGTCGGTGGCACGGCGGATGGTCCGGCCGGCTCTGGCCGGCGTGCTGATCGCGGCCGTGCCGGTCGCCCTGCTGTCCGCGCCGGTGATGCGGATCCTGTACGGCGCATCGTTCGGCCCCGCCGTCACACCGGCCCGCGTCCTGGTCGCCGGGATGGTGCTGGCCGGCGCCTCCGGGATCGCGAGCGCCTATCTCTACGGGCGTGGCACTCCCGGCCTGAACTCGTTGGTCCTGGGCGTCGGCCTGGTCATCACCGTGGCGCTCGATCTACTCCTCATCCCGCACTTCGGTGCACTCGGTGCCGCCATCGCGTCGACCACGGCGTACCTGGCGACGGACGCACTCCTGATCGGCTTGTTGCTGCGACTCAGCAAGCCCTCGTCCTCCCGGCACCGAGCGGCTGTCGCCGCGACCTCGGGAGGAACGCCGTGAAAACCGCCGCGCTGATGATCTGCCTCGTGCTGTCGATTGCCGGATGTTCCGGCAACCAGTCAGACTCCGGTCCCTCGGCGGCGTCGCCTGGCCTCGCCAATACGGCCACCCCGTCCGAGCCACCTCGTCCGACTCCCGGTACGACGCAGGTGGTGAGCCCGGCGCCCAACCCGGCGGACGACAAGTACGTCGCTCTCGCCGACGCACTGCATCGCCGCGGCGTTGCCGTCTGGTGGGAGACCGATCTGGTGGCGCGCTGGCTCGAGGGAGACGCCGCGTTCCGCCAGGCCATCACCCGCCTCGGCGAACTGGGCAAGGTGCCCGGCACCGCCGGCTTCAAGATCTCCGACGAGATCGGGTACGGCGACGGTCTCGGATCGATCCCGCAGGCCACGGACTTCCTCCGCCAGGCCCGGGACGCACTGGCGAAGGTTGCCCCGGGCAAGCAGATCCTGGTGGACGCCGTCGTACCGGAGCTCGGTTGCCTGCCCTGGCGCGGAGGGAACCAGGAAGGGTGCGCCCAGCGCGTCCGCTCGAAGTATCCGGCGGCGACAGCCGCCGCGGTCGAGAGCTACCTGCGGGCCGGCCTGATCGACCGGCTGGACCTCAGCACCGGACTGCTGGAGGACAGCACCTACGCCAAGTGGGGGCTGACGCGACGTGAAGCGCAGACCGACGCGTGGAACCGCGTCCGCGCGCAGGGATGGGAGTCGCTGACGATATTGCAGTCGCGCAAGGCGCTGGCCGATGCCGACGGCTATCAGGGAACCGCGGGTCAGGCCGGTGACGATGCGGCCACCTACATCGACGTACCGGTCGGCGCCGGCGCCAAGGCGGTCGACATCTGGACCTGGCGCCAGCCGTACCAGGGCCGGACCGTCAGCCTGCTCGCACCGGACCTGTCCGCCAATCCGCTCTGGTCGTCGCTCGTGCAGCGGCACCGCAGCGGGGTCCAGCTCATCACGCACATGACGCCGTCGACGATGCCCGGCGACTCGGTCGGCTACAACCGCGAGTGCGATCTCGCCGCGACCGCGTTCACCGCCATCTTCGTTGCCGCAGGCACCGGTTAACCCAGGGGGGACAGATGTCACCGAGTACTCATCGCCGGGCCATCGGGCCGGCGCGCCGGCTGCTGGACGTGCTCGTCGCGGCGGTTCTGCTGCTGCTCGTGTCACCACTGCTCGCGATCATCGCGCTCTCGATCCTGGTGACCAGCGGCCGGCCGGTCCTGTTCCGGCAGCCGCGGATCGGCGAGGACGGCCGTCCGTTCGTCCTGTACAAGCTGCGCACCATGCGGATGGTTGCCTCAGGCCCAGAAGTTACCGCGGCGAGTGATGCCCGGATCACCCGCCTGGGCGCCTTCCTGCGCCGGACCGCGATCGACGAACTGCCCCAGCTCTGGCACGTGCTGCGGGCACAGATGACGCTGGTCGGTCCACGGCCGGAGAGTGCCACGCTGGCCGACAGGTATCCCGAGAGCTGCCGATCGGTGCTGCTCGCCCGGCCCGGCCTCACCGGTCCGGCGCAACTGCAGTACCGCGAGCGTTCCGCCGTACCGCCGGAGGGTTGGACGGATGTCGAGCGGTGGTACCTGGATGTGCTCGTGCCACTGCGCGTCGCGGCCGATCAGGAGTACCTGGAGCGGCCGACGGTGCGGCGTACGCTGCACTACCTCGTCGTGACCGCGTTGTTCGTGCTCGGGCTCGCGGATGTCCAGCAGCCGGTGACCGGTCAGACTGCCTCTTCGTAGTCTTCCTCGGCCGGCTTGACCACTATCGGGTCGCAGCGGGCGTTGAGGCAACTCCCGCTGTTGAGGTCGAACTCGAAGTTGTGTCCGAGGCAGCGCAGTACGCCGTTCACCACGACGCCGGTCTCGGCGAGATCCTCGCCCGCGTGCGGGCAGTAGCGACTCACCCGGACCTGCTTGCCCTCGACGGTGATCTCGGTGGTCTCCTCCGGATCACGCGCCGCCTCGAACCGCTCGACTGCCCGCAACGCGGCCCGGTCGGCGTGCTTCAGCAGCCCGACCAGGTAGTCGTTGTAGCGATCCGGTTGCCGGCGGGCGACGAACCGCAACGACAGCAGGAGTTCCTCCCACCGGGTGCGCCCGGTCACGACACCGTCCAGCCAGCGTCCGTCGAGGGTCAGCCGGTAGTCGGCGTGCCCGTTCCCGCCGTCGAGATCGACGACCACCCGGCCTGGACCGATGTGCGCGTCCCAGACACCGCCGTACGGACCGGTGACGTCGAAGCGCAGCGTCATGCCGATGCGGGCCAGGAAGTACTCCGACAGGGTCCCGAGCGATTCCAGGTGGGTCTTGAACCGATCGGCCAGCCCAGGCCGCGGCTGGGGATTCGCGGCCCAGGCGGCCTCGATGGCCGGCCGCCGACGGGCGGCGTAGTCCGCCAGATAACGCCGCCGCTCGTCGGGGCCGGAGTCGAGTGAGAAGCCATCCCAGTGCGGATCGCGGATGACCTCGAGCCGGTCGAGCGCGATCCCATCCCCCGGCAGCAGGCGGGCCCCCGGCTGCGTGGGCAACCGGTCGGCGAGCCAGGCGAGCGCCTCACCCTGATCCGGGAAGATCCCGCCCGGATGCAGGCCGCTGTTCAGCTCGAAGAGGTCGTCGTCGAGGAAGCAGGGCGGCCCGGCGTACGGCATCACCAGCCGGGGCTGGACCTGGCGGACCAGTCGTGTGACGGCCTTGAACTTGCCGACCCGCTTGATCGTGGAGATCCGCTCCCGCTCGACCTCGTCGTACTCGTAGCGGACCGGATGCCAGCTCGCGCCGGACATCTGCACACCCATCACGTCCAGCTCGCCACCGACCTCGGTCATCGCCCGGCGAGCCTGGGCGAGCGAGATCCGGGCATCGTTGGTGTGCATCACGCTGTGGCCGGAGATCATGAACAGTACGGCGGAATCGTGGCTCATCGGGCACTGCTCGGGGATCACGGTGAGCCAGTCGTGGTCGTTGAGCGCGTACCGCTGCCAGGCGTCGAGAACCACGATCCGGGCCCGGCCGATCGCACGGAGCCGGCGCTCCATGATGGTCGACGGATACCGCGGCACGACCACCGGAACGGTCTCGGGCAGACTCGCGATCAGGTCGAGGTCCAGGTGATCCAGGTGCTCGTGCGAGACGACCACGAGATCCACGTCGAGCACCTCGGGCGTCAGCAGGTGCGAGTTGTCCGGAAACGGGAACCACGACCCGAGGAACGCACCGCCGGGCGACAACCAGGGGTCGGCCAGGACCCGGACCCCAGGCCCGTCGATCCGCAACCCGGCATGACCCAGCGCTGTGACCATCGGCTCACTCATGTCACCAGGCTCCCGGCCCACCTCAGACCAGGCATCCTCCGCCTGCACGAGCCTGCCTACGTCAGTCGAGCGAGGCCCGGCCGCCTGGGCTCGGGAGCCGGGTTTCGAAGGTGGCGGGGCCGGTGATCCGGATGGTGCCGTGATGACGCCGGACCACGTCGGCGACGATGGCCAGGCCGAGGCCGGTGCCGCCGGTGTCGCGGGAACGCGCGGTGCTGAGCCGGACGAAGCGGTCGAACACGCGGGCCCGGTCGCCCGGCGGGATCCCGGGTCCATCGTCGGAGACCGTGAGTACGACGGCGCCGTCGGACTCGCAGAGGCCGAAGCCGATCCCCGACCGGGCGTGCCGAGCGGCGTTGTCGGCGAGGTTGTGAATCATCCGCGCCAGCGCCGCCTCGTCGCCGTGGATCTGGCCCGCGGACACTGCCGTGGTGTCGATCGTCAGGCTGGTCGCCGAGCGCAGCCGGCGGGCCTCGGCGAAGACCAGGTCGTCGAGGTCGACCGGCGTACACCGAAGTTCGGACCCGGCCTCGTCGGAACGTGCCAGCAGCAGGAGGTCGTCGACCAGGCACTGCATGCGCAGGTCTTCGGCGAGGACGGTCGTGGCCAACTCGTCGACGGTCGTGCGCCCGGGATGGGCCCGGGCGACCTCGGTGTGCTGACGGATCGCCGCGATCGGCGAGCGCAGTTCGTGGGAGGCGTCGGAGACGAACCGTTGCTGCACCTCGTGCGATCGCTGCAGGCGGTCGAGCATCCGGTTCATCGTCCTCGCCAACCGGCCGATCTCGTCGGCTCGCCCGGCCGGAACCCGGCGATGCAACTCCGTTGCGGTGATCTCCTCGACCTCGCGCCGGATCGCGGTCACCGGCGCCAGCATCCGGCCGGTCACCACCCAGGTCACGCCGGCGACGATCAGCAGCATCAACGGCAGTCCGGCCGCCAGGATGCGGCGGACGAACTGGGTCGAGTCCAGCACATCCACCAACGGCCTGCCCACGACGACCTCGCCCCCGGACGTGATCGAAGCAGCCGCGAACACGAAGTCTTCCCCGTAGCCAGGCGGCTCGACCCTGACGCACTCACTCCCGGGCGAAGCGAGCCTCGGATCTGCACCGATCACGTGTCCTGAGCGGTCGATCAGCTGCACCACTTCGCGACTGGTGGAGACCGGCCTACTGGCGGCCGACGGTGACGCCGCGAGCTGCGCGGCCCGGGCGCGTGCGTCCTGACAGACCTGATCGGTCAGGGCAGAACCGAGCAGCGCGACCAGCACCGAGCCACCGGCCACCAGGGCGATGCCGACCACCAGCACCGCCAGCAGAGTCACCCTGAGTCGCACGGCGCCGCCCTCACCGCTCGGCCAGGCGGTAGCCGGCGCCCCGCAGGGTCACGATGGACCGCTCGCCCAGCTTGGTCCGCAGCCGCCGGACATAGACCTCGACGATGTTCGGGTCGCCTTCGAAGTCGTAGTCCCAGACGTGATCCAGGATCATCCGCTTGGACACGACCTCGCCCTGCCGCCGGATCAGGAACTCCAGCAACGACAGCTCCCGCGCCGTCAGCACCAGTTCGGCCTCACCGCGCCAGGCCCGCCGAGCCGCCGGATCCATCCGGAGTTCACCGGCCTCGAGCACCGTCGGTCGCTCGACACCACCTCGCCGGACCAGTGCTCGCAACCGGGCAATCAGAACGGCGTACGAGAACGGTTTGGTCAGGTAGTCGTCGGCTCCGGTGTCGAGGGCGCGGACCTGGTCGGTGTCGGCATCCCTGGCCGTCAGCATCAGGATCGGGGTCCAGACGCGTTCGGCCCGCAGCGTCGCGCAGATCTCGAAACCGTCGATCTCCGGCAGCATCAGATCCAGCACCAGGACGTCGTACCCGTACTCGCGGGCGAACCACAGTCCGTCCGTCCCGGTCAGCGCGACGTCGACGGCGTACCCCTCGGCTTCCAGACCGTTGCGCAGGCCCGCGGCCAGCCGCAGCTCGTCCTCCACCACCAGCGCCCGCATCACGCACCTCCGGCCGATCCTCCTCCATTCTGGCTGAATCCCTGCTGAAAGGACCGTTCAGCTGGGATTCAGCCCCACCGCCCTACCGTCGGTCCATGGCGACCATCGAGGCGATCGGCCTGAGCAAGCGGTACGGCGCGCGCAACGCCCTCGACGGACTCACCTTCGCCGCGGACGCGGGCGACGTGATCGGCCTGCTCGGTCCCAACGGCGCCGGCAAGACGACCACCATCCGGCTGCTCACGACCATCCTCGAACCGTCCGGCGGCACCTTCACCGTGGCCGGCGTACCCGGCGACCAACCGCATCGGATCCGGCAACGGATCGGCGTCCTGCCGGAGAGCGCGGGCTACCCGTTGCGGCAGACCGGCGCCGAGTACCTCCACTACACCGCACGGCTGTTCGGCCGGAACCGCCGCGACGCCCGCGCGGCCGCCGAGCGGCTGCTCGCCGATGTCGGTCTCGGCGATCGCGCGGGAACCCGGATCTCGACGTACAGCCGGGGCATGAAGCAACGCCTCGGGATCGCCCGGGCTCTGATCAACGATCCCGCGGTCGTGTTCCTCGACGAGCCGGCGCTCGGCCTGGATCCGGCCGGCCAGCGCGAGATCCTCGCCACCATCGGGGACATCGCCGGCCGGCGAGGCGCCACGGTCGTGCTGTCGACGCACACCTTGACCGAGGTCGAGCAGGTCTGCGGCAGTGTGCTCATCCTCGATCAGGGTGTCCTGCGGGCCGCCGGTCCGATCGACGACGTCGTCGCCGGCGCGGGCAGTCTCAGTGATGCCTTCCTCCGCCTCACCGAGGGCCGGCCATGACCAGGTGGACCGTGGTCGCCGGGCAGGAGATCCGGGATCTCTGGATCCTGGGGCGCGGGCCGGTGCTCGTGTTCGGGTTCAGCGTTCTGCTCAGCACGATGACCTACCTGGCCGCGACCAACCGGGCGATGAACTTCCTCGAGCAGCGCGAAGCGGTCAACCTCACCGTCCAGGTCGGCCTGGCGGTCGGTGTCCTGCTCACGATGGTCACCAGCTCCGACGCGATCAGCGGCGACCGTGAACGCGGGACCTTCGAAGCGCTCCTGCTCGCTCCGGTGTCGCGGCGCGGGATCGTCGTCGGCAAGCTGGCGGCGGCGACGACGATGTGGCTGGCCTGCCTCGTCGTGACGCTGCCCTACCTGTGGGTCCTCGGGCGAGGCGTCGCCGGAGCCGGTCAGGCAGCCCTGCTCGCCCTGGTCGTCGGCACCTTGGTCGCGACCGGGCTCGCCGGGATCGGCCTGCTCATCAGCGCGGTCACCAACTCCAACAAGACCAGCCTGGCGGCCGGACTCCTTCTGCTGCTCGTGCTGTTCGCCCCGACCCAGCTCCCGGCGCTCCCGAAGACCGGCTTCGGTCAGGTGATCACCCGGATCAACCCGATCGGATCAGCCTTGCACTACATCTCGCAGATCCTGGTGAATCGGCGCAGCTGGACCCACGACCTCAGCTATCTGGCCTCGCCGATCGTGGTGGCCCTGGTCGTCGCCGGAGTCGTGATCGTCGCCGGCCCACGACTCGTCCGACTGACTGCGGGGTCGCGATGATGCTGCTGAGCCTGCTCGCCACGGTCGCGCTCGCCGACCCGACCATCACCATGAACACCGACCAGCTCACGGCCGTCATCGGTCAGACCCTGACTGTCGAGTCGGTCGTCAACGAGTCCGGCCCGGCGATCGCCCACCTCAACGTCGTGAGCCTCGACGGGGTGTACGTCGACCTGGAGGACTGGAGCCAGGACGTCACCCAGCCGGTGGACGCCGGCTCGGACACCCAACTGGACTGGGAGTTCCAGGCCGTGAACCCGGGCCACTTCGCGGTGTACGTCGTACTGATCCCGAAGAACGGACCCCTGGTCGCCGGGCCACCGGTCCGGATCACGGTGACGCCCCGCCAGACCCTCGACACCGGTGGAGCGCTCCCCGTCGCGATCGCCGTACCGGCTGTCCTCGGCGCCGCGACGCTGATCGGCCGGCTGAAAGTCCGTGGCCGCCGCCCGCGGAAAGTGGGAGGCTGACCGGGATCGGGCGGTCGAGGCTGGAGTGATCAGCGGGTGGTGGGGTCCGGGTCTGAGGCAGTCGGCGCGGACGGCAGGGTGCCGCTCCGGCGGAACCGGCCGTTCGCGTTCTTCTGGTTCGCCCAGCTGCTCTCCAATACCGGGTCGCAGGTCAGTGAGCTCGCGATCCCGCTGATCGCCGTACTCACGTTGTCCGCCGGACCGACCGCGATGGGGGTCCTGACGGCGCTCGAGTCGCTGCCGAGCCTGCTGCTCGGTGTGTTTCTCGGCGTCTTCGTCGACCGTGCCCGGCGGGGTCGAATGCTGTTCTGGTGCAACGTCGGGCAGGGCGTGCTGATGGGCACGGTCCCGTTGGCTGCCGCCGTCGGCCTGCTGACCATGGCCCAGCTCTACGTCGTGACCTTCGCCGTCGGCTCTCTCGCCCTCGTTTACGGCCTCGCCCACGTGGCCTACATACCGGTGCTGGTCAAGGATCGGCGGCAGTTGACGGCGGCGAACAGCAGCATCGCGTTGAGCGACTCGATCACGTCGGTCGCCGGGCCAGGGCTCGGCGGCGTGCTGGTCCAACTGCTCACGGCTCCCGTCGCGATCGCGGTCGACAGCGCCTCGTTCTTCGTCGCCGCCTTCCTCCAGGCCTGCGGACGGGGACCCGACCCGGTGCCGACGGCCGAGAAGAGCCGGTTCGGTCTGTCCGTTCGGGCCGGGTTCGCAGCGTTCCGCCGCCAGTCCGGGATCGTCGCCATCACCGTCGGCAAGGGCTGTATCGACTTCTTCCACTGGGGAGTCCTTGCCCTCTACATCTTGTACGCCGTCCGCGAGCTCGGACTGTCGCCCGCCGAGATCGGAGTGATCGCCGCGCTCGGCTCCCTCGGCCCACTGCTGGCCGGCGTGATCACGACTCCGGTCAGCCGCCGGTTCGGAACGACGTGGACCTCGGTCGTCGCAGCGACCCTTCTCGGCGGCGACCTGCTGATCCCACTGGCGGGTGGGCCGACCATCGTCGTGATCGCAACCATTGGCCTGGGGCAACTACTGCTCGGGCTGGGCGTCGTCTACCTGATCATCGTCCGCTCGACGATGCTGCAGCACACCGTCGAGCCGCACCTGCTAGGCCGCGTCGGCTCCGTGATCCGGCTGGTCGAATGGGGCCTGGGCCCGCTCGGAGGTCTCTTCGGTGGCCTGCTCGGTGCCGCCATCGGGCTACGGCCGGCGTTGCTCGTCCTCGGCATCGGCACCTTGTCCGCCGTTCCCTGGGTCGCGGTGGGAGCGGCCCGCGGACACCTCACGCTGCCGGATGAGCCTTAAGAGAACGCCCCACTGACCGCGTGCGTGATGCCGTCGGCGTCGAGTCCGTGCGTGTGCAGCAGGTCGGCTCGCTCCCCCGCCGCGACGAACTCACCGGGTAATCCGAGCGTGATGAGCTCAGGGCGTGCCGCCGTACGCCGGAATGCCCGTCCGAGCGCTTCCCCGAAACCACCGGTCACGGTGTTGTCCTCGATCGTCACCACCAGGCGGTGCTCGCCGGCGAACCGGACGAGTTCGGGATCGACCGGGATGATCCACCGGGGATCGGCGACGGTCGCGGGGATTCCCAGCTGCCGCAGCCGCCGCGACGCCTCCACGGCCGCCGCCGCCAGCGGACCGACGGGCACCAGCAGCACCTCGCGGACCTCCGGCCGATTGTCGGTCAGCAGTTCGGCCGCACCGATGGTGCCGGTGGCGCCCAGCACGGCTCCGCCCCGTCCGCGCGGGAAGCGAAGCATGGTGGGACCAGCCTCATGATCGACGCAGGCGCGCAGGAGGAGCCGCAGCTGCTGAGTGTCCCTGGGCGCCGCGATCCGCATGCCGGGCACCAATCCGCACAGCGCCAGATCCCACATGCCGTGGTGCGACGGACCGTCCGGACCCGTGATGCCGGAGCGGTCGAGGACGAAGGTGATCGGTGCCCGGTGCAGCGCCGCATCCATCAGGACCTGGTCGAAGGCGCGGTTGAGGAAGGTCGAGTAGATCGCGACCACGGGATGCAGCCCAGCGGTCGCCAGCCCGACGGCCGACGTCACCGCGTGCTGCTCGGCGATCCCGACGTCGAATACCCGCGAGGGATATCGGCAGGCCATCGGAAACAGTCCGGTCGGCCGCATCATCGCGGCTGTCACGGCGACCACGTCCAGGCGCTCGTCCGCGATCGCCACCAGTTCCTTCCCGAACACATCCGTCCAGGCGGCTCCGTGGACCTGGCTGGTGGCAGCCGCCGGGTTGACGGTGTGATGGTGGTCGGCCTCGTCGAGCTCGGCGGCAGCATGGCCGGCGCCCTTGCGGGTGAGGCAGTGCACCACGACCGGATGCTGGAGGAGGGCGGCGGTCCGCAACGCCGCCTCCAGAGCCAAGGTGTCGTGACCGTCGACCGGACCGAGGTAGGCCAGACCAAGCTGCTCGAAGACGTTGCCCCGGGCCGTGCCCGCACTCAACGCTCGCAACTGCACGGCCAGCGATCCGGCGGTGGGTTCGTACGATCGCCCGTTGTCGTTGAGCACGATGACGACCGGCCGGTCCGGCGCGGCCGCGATGTTGTTGAGCGCCTCCCAGCACATCCCACCGGTCATCGCACCGTCCCCCACGATCGCGACGACCCGTCGCTCGAGCGAGCCGGTGAGCTGGAACCCCTTCGCCAGGCCGTCGGCGTACGAGAGCGCGGTCGAGGCGTGCGAGTTCTCGATGACGTCGTGCTCGCTCTCGGTCCGGCTCGGGTAGCCCGACAGCCCTCCCGCCTGGCGGAGGGTGTCGAAGCGACCGAGCCGGCCGGTGAGGATCTTGTGCACGTACGACTGATGACCGGTGTCCCAAACGATGACGTCCTGCGGCGACGTGAAGACGCGGTGCAGCGCGATCGTCAGCTCGACGACACCGAGGTTCGGCCCGAGGTGGCCACCGGTCCGGGTGACCAGGCGGACGAGCTCGGCCCGGATCTCGTCGGCAAGTCCACGGAGCTCAGTCGCAGGCAACCGCCGGAGGTCGGCCGGTGAAGTCAGCGTGTCCAGGAGCCGAGTGCTGGGGCGTGGCCGCTCGTCGACACCCGGCGCGCTCATGATCCGACCGCAGCTCGGATGGTCTCCCGCAGCGACCCCATGGTCGCGACCACCGCGGTCGGCTCGTAGCCGCAGTGCGCCATGCAGTTCGCACACCGCGGATCCTTGCCCCGGCCGTACGCCGACCAGTCCGTGTCCTCGAGCAGTTCCTTGTACGTCCCGACGTACCCGTCCTCCATCAGGTAGCACGGCCGCTGCCAGCCCTTCAGGGAGTACGACGGGATCGCCCACGCCGTACACGAGAAGTCGACCTTGCCCTCGAGGAAGTCCAGGAACAGCGGCGAGTGGTTCAGCCGCCACTTCTTCCGGCGGCCGCCGGCGAACGCCTTCGCGAACAGCTGCCGGGTCTCCTCGGGACCGAGCCAGTGCTCCTGGTCCGGCGCCTTCTCGTACGCGAACCCGGGCGAGATCTGCATGTTGTCGACGCCGAGCTCGTCGTTCAGATAGTCCAGTACGTCGATCACGTCCTGCGGCGTGTCCGTGTCGAAGAACGTGGTGTTGGTCATCACCCGGAACCCGGCCGCCTGGGCCTGCTTGATCGCGGCGACCGCCTCGTCGAACACGCCGTCCTTGCAGACCGACGCGTCGTGGCGCTCACGCAACCCGTCGATGTGGACCATCCAGGCGAAATTGCGGTGCGGCGTGAACTTGTGCAGGTGCTTGGGCAGCAGCAAGGCGTTCGTACACAGGAAGACGATCTTCCGGCGGTCGAGTAGTTGCCGGACGATCTCGTCGATCTGCTTGTGCATCAACGGCTCGCCGCCGGCGATCGACACCATCGGTGCGCCGCTCTCCTCGATCGCGGCGACCGCCTGCTCGACCGGCATCCGCTGCTTGAGGACCGAGGCGGGATGCTGGATCTTGCCGCAGCCGGCGCAGGCCAGATTGCAGGCGAACAACGGCTCGAGCTCGACCAGCAGTGCGAACTTCTCCCGTCGCAGCAGCTTCTGCCGGAGCAGATAACCACCGAGGCGGATCGACTGACGCAGTGGCATGGCCACGGTCAGCTCACCTCCCTGGGCAGGGTGAATCGGATGTCCTCGTCGGCGACGCTGATCTCGGTGACCGCGACCCGGCCGAGGCCGGACAGGCAGCGGACCAGATCGTCGACGAGCTGAGGTGGTGCGGATGCTCCCGCGGTGACGCCGATCCGGCGTACGCCGCGCAAGCAGTGCAGGTCGACGGCGCTCGCGTCGTCGACGAGGTACGCCGGGACCCCATCGGCCGCGGCGACCTCTGCGAGCCGGTGGGAGTTGGAGGAGTTCGCCGATCCGAGGACGAGCACGAGGTCGGCCTGCCGGGCGACGGCGCGGACGGCCTGCTGCCGGTTCGTGGTGGCGTAGCAGATGTCGTCGCTGCGCGGACCGTCGAGCGCGGGGAAGCGATCCCGCAGAACGGCCGCCGTCTGCTCGGCCTCGTCGACGGCGAGGGTGGTCTGCATGACGTAGGAGACCCGCCGCGGATCGGCGACGCTCACCCGCCCGGCCTCGTCGGGATCGGCCACCACGACCACCTGGCCGGGCGCCTCACCCCGGGTGCCGACGACCTCCTCGTGATCACGGTGCCCGATCAGGAACACTGTGTTGCCGCGAGCAACAAACCGGCGTACCTCGCTGTGCACCTTGGCGACCAGCGGGCAGGTGGCGTCGATCACCCGGAGGTTGCGGGCCGCGGCGTCGGTCCGGACCTGCGGGGCGACGCCGTGGGCGGCGAGTACCGTGACGCTGCCCTCGGGGACCTCGGCGACCTCCTCGACGAAGACCGCGCCGCGTCGCTCCAGGTCACGCACGACGTGGCTGTTGTGCACGATCTGCCGGCGGACGTACACCGGCGGGCCGTACTTCACCAGCGCACGTTCGACGATCTCGATGGCGCGCTCGACGCCCGCGCAGAAGGACCTCGGGCCGGCGAGCAGGACCTCGCGATCGCCGGTCGCGGCGGCCCAGGCATCGATGCCGGGAGCGGCGCGACGCAAGGCCCACAAGGCCTTCGGCCCACGCATCAGCGTCCCTGGACGGAGCAGGCGATGGTCCGGCGTGTCGACAACGGCACGGATCACCGCCGCCTGTCCTGGAGGTGCGGCCGCGGCGACCAGTGCGGATTCGGTGTCGGCCGCCAAGGCTCCGGTTGCTGCGAGCGTACGGCGGGCATCCGGCGCGTCGACGATTCGCCGGGTCGTCACGATCGGCCCGTGGTGCACCCGCAGACCGGCTCGCCGCAACGCACCCACGAGCAACGGAGACGCATGACTGGGCAGGATCTCGGCGTCACTCCGGATTTCGTCGGCGACGACCAGGTCGCCGGGCCGGAGTTCGTTGCCGAGAGCACCGGCCACACCGGCGACCAGGAGTGGCTTCCCATCGGTCAGGCGGCCGCTGGACGAACGTCCGGTGCGTACGACGTCGGCCGTGAGCCGGCCGTGGAGTGCGAGCCACTCGGACCACAACGGCGTACTGACGATTCCGGTCATCGGGTGCTCCGTGCGACGTAGCGGCCGAGCGCCCAGATCGGGAAGACGAGGCGGTAGATCTCGTAGTTGATGTAGAAGTCACCGGGGAAGCCAGTGCCGGTGTAGAGGTCCTCGTCCCAGCCACCGTCCGCGCGCTGGGTACGGACGAGATACTCGACGCCTCCGTCGACCGCGGCCGAGTCCTCGCCCGCGGCAAGTAGCGCGAGCAGCGCCCACGCGGTCTGCGAAGCGGTCGACTCACCCCGGCCGATCCACGCGGGATCGTCGTACGAGCGGAGGTCCTCGCCCCAGCCGCCGTCGTCGTTCTGGTGATCCTCCAGCCAGCGGACCGCCACCCGGACGGCGGACGCGTCGGCGGACGTTCCCGAAGCGATCAGGGCCGGGACGACAGCGCCGGTGCCGTAGACGTGATTGGCGCCCCAGCGGCCGAACCACGAGCCGTCGGCTTCCTGCGCGTCGAGCAACCACCGTACGCCGCGACGGCACGGCTCCTCGTCCGTACGCCCCTCGGCCGCGAGCATCTCGACCACATGGGCGGTGACGTCGGCCGACGGTGGATCGATGACGGCGCCGAAGTCGCAGAAGGGCAACGTGTTCGCCAGTGTGTGGGTGTTGTCGGCGTCGAACGCACCCCACCCGCCGTCGCGCGACTGCATCCCGGTCGTCCACACCACCGCACGATCGATCACCGCTCGCACCCCGGCAGGATCCGGATGACGCACGCGGCGCAGGGCAAGCACGATCTCGGCGGTGTCGTCGGTGTCGGGATAGTTGTCATTGGCAAACTCGAAGGCCCAGCCGCCCGGGGGCAGCTCAGGCCGGCGCACCTGCCAGTCACCTCCGGCCCGGATCTCTTCGCCCAGCAACCAGTCGGTCGCCTTGAGGACGGCCGGATCGTCGGCCGGAACACCCGCGTCCAGCAGCGCCGCAAGGGCGAGCCCGGTGTCCCACACCGGCGACTGGCAGGCCTCCAGCCACCGGACAGGGCCGTCGGGCGACGAGTCGTGGACGGTGAAACCGTCGAGCCCCTCGATACCGGCGCGCACCGCGGGATGATCGAGCGAATAGCCCATCAGGTGCAGTGCGATGAGCGAGTACACCCACGGCGGCTGGATGCCGCCCCAGCCGCCATCGGCCTCCTGACGCGCCAGGATCCACTCGACGCCGAGGCGCATCGCCTTCTGCCGCAGGCGTTTGAGCGGCCGGCGACGATAGCCGTGCAGCACGGTGTCGAGGCGCTCGAAGAATCCAGAGATGCTGTACGCCGGTTGCCGTGGCGGCGGCGGAGTCCCGGTCTTCAACTCGGCGATGCCGAAATCGACCGGATGCACGGGCTCGAGGGCGCTCACGATGGTGAGCGGCACGATCGTCTGCCGAGCCCAGCAACCCCAGTTGTAGATGTTAAGCGGCGCCCACGCCGGCAGGTACATGATCTCCGGCGGCAGCGCCGGACAGTCGTCCCAACTCCACAATCCGAACAGCGCAAGCCAGATGTGCGTGAACACGCGAGCCCGCTCGACCCCGCCCTCGGACTTCACGAACTCGGCAGCCCTGCGCAGCTGCAGGGTATCGGGCTGATCACCGGCGAAGCGCAGGGCGACCCAAGCCTCGACCGTGGTCGACAGATCGCCCGGCCCGCCGTGGAACGTCGCCCACGAACCGTCGGCCCGTTGCTGGGAACGAATCCAGCGGGCGGTCTCCTCGTTCGTCCGCGGCGTGGCGATGCCGAGGAACGTCCGCAGCATCAGGTCCTCGGCGTCCATCGTCACGTTGGTGGCGAGCAGGCCCTTCCACCAGCCGTCCTCGTGCTGGCGCCCGCGCAGGTGTTCCACGGCCGCGTCGAGGGCAGTCCGTACGCCGGCAGTCGTACCGATCATTGGATCGACGCGCTCGCCAGCGGTCATGACTGCCGCTCGATCACGAAGCGGGCGAGCTCACCGAGCCGATTGCGGGCGATGTCGTCGAGCTCTGTCTCGTCGAGAGCCTGCTCGGCCAGACCGATGCGGTGCCGTGCTTCCTGGACGGCCCAGTCCCGGCCACCGGCCCGCTCGATCAGCTGGGCGGCGTACCGCAGCTCGTCCTCCGTCGGACTGCCGTCGCGACACAACCAGGCGGCCAGCTCCTGCCCGGCGTCGCCACCGTGATCGAGCGACCAGGTGACCGGCAAGGTCTTCTTGCGCGCGATCAGGTCGGAGAACACCGGCTTGCCCGTGACCTCGGGCGATCCCCAGATCCCGAGCAGGTCGTCGACGAGCTGGAACGCCATCCCGAGCTCGGCACCGAACCTGGACAGCCCGCCCACCACGACCTGCGGCGCGCCGACCAGGATCGCGCCGATCGCGGCGCTGACCCCGAGCAGAGCTCCGGTCTTGCCCGCCGCCATGTCCAGGCACTCGTCCAGCGTCACGTCGTTGCGTTGCTCGAAGGCCAGATCCAGCACCTGCCCGCGAATCAACTCCCGGGTCGCGATCGCCAGCGCCCGGCCGGCTGCCTGTCCGTCCGGAGACTCACCCTCGGTCAACACCTCGTGGGCCAGGGACAGGAGCGCGTCACCAGCCAGTACGGCGGTCGCGTCACCCCAGACCGCCCACACGGTCCGGCGATGGCGGCGTTCGGTGTCGCGATCCATCAGATCGTCGTGCAGCAAGGAGAAGTTGTGGACGAGCTCGACCGCGACCGCGCCCGGCAAGCCCGGCTCGGGCCGGCCGGTGATCGCTTCGGCGGCGAGCAGCGCGAGCGCGGGCCGCAGGGTCTTGCCCGGGTTCGCCACGGTCGGCGTCCCGTGCTCGTCCGACCAGCCGAGGTGGTACGAGACGACCAGCCGGGTGAACGGATCGAGGCGCTCGACGGCCAGCCGCAGGGCCGGTGCGACCATGCCACGACTGCGGTCGAGGGTTTCCGCGGTGATCGTCATACCACTGCCTCCCGACGTTCTGCGGGGCGTCGTTCGAGCAGTGCGGCCACTGCGGCCTCACCGCTGCGGACGGCGCCCTCCATGGTTGCGGGCCAGCCGGTGTCGGTCCACGCACCGGCGAGGTAGAGACCGGGCAGCGCCGTACGCGCCGACGCACGCAGGCCGGACGTGCCCGGCCGCTGCCGGAACGTGGCCTGCCGCTCCCGGGTGACGAAGAACTCCAGGACCCGCGCGTCGGTGATCCGCAGCAGTCGCTCCAGGTGCGGCAGCAAGCGGTCACGCAACTCCGGGACCGGTGTGTCGATCAGGTCGTCGGCCGCCGACAGCGACACGGCGATGTACTGTCCTTGGCTCAGACCGGCCTGTCGGGTGCGGTCGAACACCCACTGCAGCGGGCTGTCGACAGCCGCGAAGAACGGCTCGTCGAGCACGATCCGGTCGTAGATGACGTGCAGGTTCACGATCGGCGTACTGCCCAGCTCGTCCGCCCACCCCGACTCCAGCTCGACCGCTCCGGCCGGCACGAGCGTCTCCGCAGCCGCCGGCGGAACCGCGAGTACGACGTCGTCGAACGCGGCCCCGTCAACGGTCCAGCCGTTGCCTGCCGGTACGACGTCGCGGACCTTGGATCGGGTCCGCACGGTCACTCCCGCAGCCGTCAGCGCACGCGCCGCCGCATCGCCGTGCAGTTCCTGCAGCGGCACCAGCGACCAGCCGATGTCCGCGGCCGCGGCGGACTCGAGCAGCCCGAGTTGGAAGACCGTCGCGGCCAGCGCCAAGGAGGCCCGCTCGGCCGGAGCATTCAGGGTCGCGATGCCGATGAGATCCCAGACGGTCTCGATGGCTCGCTGATCCTGCCCGTGCGCAGTGAGCCAATCCCCGAACGACTGCTGGTCGACCTCGGGATCGGTGCGATCCACCCGGCCGAGCGCCAACGCCCCGCGCACCACCCGTGCCCGGGCCGCCGGGCTCAACCACCGATACCGCGCCAAGGTCGACCCCAGGTGAAGAGGCGCAGGCAATCCCGTCCGGCGAAGTCGCCCGGCCCGCACATCGAGCTCACTGCGAACCGGGACATCGAGCCGGTCCTGCACCGTCACCTGGTCAGAGACGCCCAGCCGCTCCAGAAAGCCCTGGTACGCCGTGCAACACCGCAAGAACACGTGTTGCCCGTTGTCGATCCACAGTCCGTCGCGCTGGAACGAGTGCGTGAGACCACCGAGCCGGGGACGTGCTTCGAACAACGTGACCGCAAAGCCTTCGTCGGCGCATCGCAGGGCCGCGGTGAGGCCCGCCAGGCCACCGCCGACCACTCCGACGCGCCGGGCGGTCATCGCCGGCCTCCTCCGGCCAGGGCGGTCACGGCGACGCGCGCCTTCTGGGCGACGCTCAGCGACAGCCGCTGGTCGTAGACGAGAACCGGATCGCCGGCGATCCGGCCCAGCAGATGGTGATAGATGCCGGCCATCGCCCGGCAGCACGCCGCGCTCCGCCGGTCGAGGTGCGGGACGAGCCGCAGGCCGAGCGAATACCAGTCGCCGGCGCGACCGGCGGCGTACCGGATGTAGGCGGCGAGCCGGCCGGCCGGGTCCTCCAGCGTGCCGAGGTCGTCGACGCGCAGGTCCACGCCGTACCGATCGAGCTCGTCCTGCGGGAGGTAGACGCGGCCGTTGCCGAGATCTTCGCGGATGTCGCGCAGGATGTTGGTCTGCTGCAGGGCGATCCCGAGCTGATCGGCGTACAGGGACGTCCTCGGGTCGGTGGTGCTGCTGCCGAAGACCGACAGGCACAGCCGGCCGACCGACCCCGCGACGTGCCGGCAGTACACGACGAGTTCGTCGAAGTCGGCGATCCGGACGTCGCCCAGGTCCAGCTGGACACCGTCGATGAGTTCCTCGAACGCGCCCAACGGCACCGGGAACCGGTGGGCGGCATCGTTCACAGCGGCCAGCACCGGGTCGCTGCTGTCGGCCAGCCTGCCCAGGTCCTTGCGGACCCCGGCGAGGGCCGTCTCCTTGTCCGCGGTCGCGTCGTCGCCGTCCCCGATGTCGTCGATCCGGCGCGCGAGCGCGTAGATCGCACAGAGCGCGGAGCGTTTGTCCTGCGGGAGCAGGCGGATGCCGTAGTAGAAGTTGCCGGCCTCGGTTCGGGTGATCTGCTCGCAGGTGACGTACGCCTGCTCGATCGTGCTCATCGCACCGACCGCCGGCCAGCCAGCAGGCCGACGGCACGGATCGCCGTCGTACGGCGCGACGGCTGGGCGGACCGGCCGAGCACGTCGCCTTCGGTCTGCCTCAGTGCCGACACGGTGGCCTGTCCTCCGGCTACGAAACCGGCCACGCTGACCTTGCCCCATCCCTGCAGTTGCCGCACGATCGCCGTCCCTTCAGCGAGCAGACCGGCGGCCCGCTCGATCTCGAACCGCATCAGCTCTCGAAGTCGTGGACCCGCGCTGTGCTGATCCAGGTCGTGCTCGGCGACGCCGTACCGGCGCAGATCCTCCTGGGGGAGGTACACGCGACCGGCCCGCCTGTCCTCACCGACGTCCTGCCAGTGCTCGAGCAGTTGCAGTGCGGTGCACACCTGGTCGGACCGCGCGACGGTCTCCGGGGTCGCCTGCCCGAAGATCTCCAGCACCATCCGGCCGACCGGCTCGGCGGACAGGGCGCAGTACCGAAGGAGGTCGTCGAAGGTCTCGTAACTCGACACCACCTGGTCCTGCAGGTTCGCCTCGATCAGCCGCTCGAACGGCTCGGCCGACATCCGTCGGGCGTGCACGGTCGGCGCCAGCCGCCGCAGTACGGCGTCCGACGGCTGACCGCCCGACCAGATCGTGCCGAGGTCCGCGGACAGCTCGTGCAGCCGGGCCGTCCGGTCACCGGTGAACGCGTCGCCGATGTCGTCGACCATCCGCGCATAGCCGTAGATCGCGTGCAGGTGGTCACGATGCCGGCGCGGCAGGAAGCGCAGGGCGACGGGGAAGTTCTCGGCGTTCTCGCGAGTACGGAGCGCTTCCTCGCCGGTTGACGGGGAAGTGCCGGACGGCCGGGGACGCGAACTCGCCATATCAGCCATCTTCGGTCCGTCCGGATCGCCAGGTCTGCCGCCGCCGGAGTGATTCCTGGACCTGAAAATTGTCACGACCGTACAATCCGGAGCAGGGCCGCCCGTTCGGACTGGTAGCAGGAAGGGTCGGCCGGCGACATCGGCGCGAGGGTGCGAGGGGGCACGCGAGACAGCAGATGACCACGGACGCGGCGCAGGGCCGGGCGCAACTGGAGCTTGCCCTCGACAGCCGGCTGCCGGAGCTGATCGCCGAGGTGCGGGATCTGCTCGCGGACGGCTGGCCGGAGTACGCCGCCTTCCTCGACCACAATCCGGACGGGATGCAGCAGGCCGCCGAGCTGTTCGTCCACCGCCTCCTCGACATGGCCGAGCACGGCCGGTCGGCGTCCCGGATCGACCGGCTGGAAGGCGCGCAGACGATCCAGATCGTGTTCGAGCAGATCGGCCGCCGCCAGTGGCAGGCCGGCGAGGACCTGACCCGCCTGCTCACCGCCTACCAGCTCGGCGCCCGGACCGCCTGGCGGCATGTCTCGGCCACCGCGCTGGCCCTCGAGGTCCGGCCGGACGTGCTGGCCGCGCTCGCCGAAGCCGTGTTCGACTTCATCAACCAGCTCTCGTCGGCGTCCGCGCGCGGCTACGTCCTGGAACAGGGCGAGGACGCCTCGGCCCGGGAACGCAGCCGCGAGGAACTGGCCGACCTGCTGTTGTCCGATCGCTCGGGCATGACCGCGATCCGGGAGGCGGCCGCGCGGGCGAACTGGCCGCTGCCCACGACCGGTGCCGTCGTCCTGGTGGACGCGAACGCCGACGTCGCGCGGCGGGTGCTGTCCCACGTCGACGCGGGATCGCTGCCGGTGCGGCACGAACAACTGTCCGGCCTCATCGTCCCCGACCCCGGCCTGTCGGGTCGCCGGGAGCAACTCCGGCGGGCTCTCCGTGGAGCGAACGCGGTGGTCGGCCACACCGTGCCGCTGGAGTACCTGCCGCGCAGCGTCACGATCGCGCAGATCGCCGTACGGCTCAAGCAGCACGGCATTCTCACCGACGACCCGGTGTTCGCCGACGAGCATCTCGACACGATCATCGTCCATCGCGACGAACGCCTGATGGGATTCCTCCGCGAGCAGTTGCTCGCGCCGCTCGACGACCTCCCGGCCGGAGCCCGGGAACGGCTGATCGAGACCCTCACCGCCTGGCTGCGGCACATGGGCGACCGGACGGCGATCGCCGAGGAACTGCATATCCACCCGCAGACCGTGCGCTACCGGGTGGCCCAGCTGCGCGAACGGTTCGGCGATCAGCTGGACTCGCCGCGGTCACGCGCGCGTCTCTTCCTCGCGCTCGTGTGGCCGATGCGGTGAGACGTTCAGGACGTGCGCCATCCGGGCGGCGAGGACGTCCGCGTCGATGACCGCCGGATCGGTGGCCAGACCGATCCCGAGCGAGCCGGCCCAGCTCAGCGCGCCCGCGGCGATCGGGGCCCCGGGCGCCAGCGGCAGGATCGGGTAGACCGACGCGATCGTGATCCCGTCCATCGACAGGGGCAGCGTCGAGCCGGGCATGTTCGACACGATGGCGTGGAAGAACCGGCGCCCGTAGACGGTCCGCGCGAACCACCCGGCCAGCGGCTCGGGCAACGCGCGCAGGCCGGTCGCCATCACGAACCGCGAGGCCACCGCCCGGCTCGGCGTCCGCAAGCGCCCGGTACGCCGGCTGATCTCGATGACCAGCTCGTCGAACGGACGGCCGTCCAGCGGCACCTCGACCATCACGGCCGCGGTCGCGTTGGTCTCCGCGGCCGAACCGGAATCGCGCACCATCAACGGCACCGCGACCCGCATCCGGCCGCGCAGCCGGGTGGCGACCTCCGGATGGGTGACGGCGACCGCCTCGGCGACCAGACCGAGGACGACATCGGTCACCCGGACACCCCGATCCGTGGCGGCCCGCCGTACGGCGGAAAGGTCGAGAGCGGCCGTGGCGAACTCCCGCCGTGCCGACGTGCTGTCCACACGTGCTCTCGCTCCGCCGTCGGTGGCCAGCTGGGCGAGTCCGGCGATGGTTGCTCCAAGCAACTTCGCGCGACCGGGCGCAGGACTGCGGAGTCCGGGCAGCTCGATCCGCGGACGGAGCAGGTTCAGCGCCTGGATCACGGTGCCGATCCCGTCCGCCACCGCGTGGTGCAGCAGCAGGATCATCGCCGAGGCTCCCGGCGCTGCGTCGCGGACCATCACGAGTCGCCACAACGGACGGTCGCGGGGCATCGGGGTCTCGGCCAGCTCGGCGATGATCCGCCGTACGCCGGCCGGACCGTCCGCCGAGCGGCGTTCGCTGACGTGCCACGACCAGTCGATCTCGGCGACGTCGATCCACCGCGGTCGGTGCCAGCGCGACCGCGGCCCCAACCGCTGGCGGAACCGGGGCAATCGATCGAGCTCGCCCTTCACCAGCTCGGTCACCCGCTCGAGCGACAACGCGTCACCCTCGCTCGGCTCGAACACGACCAGCCCACCGACATGCTGAGGCGCCGCGGCTGTTTCCACCTGCAGGAAGAAGGCGTCACTCGACGGCACGACCACGCCCGCGCGGGCGGCCCGATGCGTTGATCCTCCGTCGGCCACGCACTTGTCATAGCACAAGCAGTCCGGTCACCCGGACCGGATCGACTCCCCGAAGCGGGTGGCGAGTCGCCGGAAGCCGGCTGGAAACAGCGCCCGGACGACGGCGGCGAGCCGGATCCAGCGCGGGATCCACGTCTCGGCCCGGTCCTGCTCGATCGCCCGGACGACGGCTCGCGCGACCACCGCCGGCTCGACCGGCCGCGGTACGCGCCGGTCGTAGGCGCGACCCCGGGTGGCGAAGAAGCCGGTGTCGACCGCAGCGGGAACGACGACGCCGACCTGGACCCCCGTCCCGGCCAGCTCCAGCCGCAAACTCTCCGCGAACGCGTCCAGCCCTGCCTTCGCCGCCGCATAGACCGCCTCCCCCGCAACGCCGGTCCGCCCGGCGACGGACGTCACCAGCAGCAGACAGCCGGTGCGACGCTCGACCATCCCAGGCACCAGCAATCGGGCCAGCCGCATCGTGGTGGTCAGATCCACGGTGACGAGGTCCGCGATCTCCTCGTCACTCATCTCGACGAACGGCCCGGACCACCCCTGACCGGCGTTCGCGATCAGCACATCCAGCCGTCCATGTGCCGCCAGGGCTTCCCCGGCCAGCGACTGCACAGCGCCGTACTCACGCAGATCGGCCTGCACCGCAACGCCGTTGACCTGATCCGCGACGTCCTGCGTACGCCGGACGTCGCGCCCGTGCACCACGACCACCGCCCCGGCCGACGCGAGCTCGAGACAAACGGCCCGCCCGATCCCGGCCGACCCGCCAGTCACCAACACCACCGCGCCGCCCAGCTCCAAGGCCCACCTTCCAGTGCTCCCGACCGCGCTGATTCACGATACTCGCCGGTGGACCCCTCAACCGCTTGCGGCGCTCCGCTCGGTGGCCAGCTGGATCAGTGATTCGGCAACCATCACGCAGCGCTCCTCGGCGCGAGATCGGGCCGGTCCGGCGTACCTCAACCGAGCCGAGGCGGTGATCGGATCCGCTCTGACCTCGATCAGGCTTCCTCCAGGTCGTGGCTGCACCCTGATCGTCAACCGGATCCAGCCGCCCAATCCACTCCGTAGGCGGAGGACCAGCTCCTGAGGTGGCAGCCAGGACTCGACGACCGCCACGGTCAGATGACGGTCGTAGGAGTGCCTGCCGTGCGGCTCCCGATCGGTGTCCTTCCGGACAATGCTGCCGGTTTCCGGCCATCTCCGGTCGGCGTCGACAGGCGTGGGTACGCCGACCACCCAGTCCTCGAACAGCTCGGCCGTCGCGACAACCGCCATCACAGCCTCGGCGCTCACCGCGCCGAAGCGCCACGCCATCACCATCGAAGAGCTCTCGGTCCACCAGACATCCGATGGCCTGTCTATCAGTCACGCGGACCAGGAGCGATCACATCCGGCGAGTCCCGGCCAAGTGGTCGTCAGCCGGTGCCCGCGTCACCTCGTGGAGGCGGGGTGGGTCTGGTGCAGGCCGGCCCGTGATTCGGCCAAGTAGGCGAGGCGACGCAGGGTCTCGGAGTTGCGCCAGTGCAGGACGGGGTCGATGGCGGCATGCGGCAGGACGTGCACGGGACCTTCGACGGTCTCTTCGCGCATCACCAGGAGGCAGCCGTCGGGGCGGGTGGTGGTGACGAACTCGACCCGGCCGGCGCCGGCCGGCCAGACGCGGACCTTGATCACCAACCGGTGGTCCGGCTCGAACTCCTCGACCGTGGTCACGTCGTTCACCATGAACGGCCAGACACCGACCGAGTGGTGAAGACTCGTTCCGGGCGCCGGGAACCCTTGGTCGACCGACCGGACCCGCGCGGCGCCGACCACCCACCCGGCGTACGACCACCCGTCACTCAGCACCGCGAACACATCCGCGCTCGAAGCCCGCACCACCCACTCGTTCTCACTCATGCCTGAGCTGTACCCACCCCTCAAGCCTCGGGTCTCACCTGGCGCAGGGAGCCGCTGATCACCTCGGCGAGGGCCGGCGCCGCCGATGACAACCGCGCCGTGATGGCGCATGCTCGAGGTCTAGGTATCCCCACAGTTATGCGGACGGCCGCAGCGGGTACCTGTGTGGCAGTGCTTGCCCCGGACCACGGCACCTTCTCCAAAGTACGACGGCTGAAGAGGTGACCCCATGGCCTCGGCAACGACATCCCCCGCGTGGCGATCCACCGCGGTGGCGCGGGCCTACGGTGGCCCGGCGCACGGACAGTGCTGGGCGATCGAAGGCGAGGACCCACCGGCAGAAGTCGCGGTCACCCCGGACACCCCGATCTACCGGCTGATCCACCATCCCCGCACGCACCAGCCCGCCAAGGACCACCTGGGCAACTACCTCTACATGCCGGTCGGCCCGCAGGCCGACGGCAGGGCGTCGGTGCGCCCGGTGGACTTCGCTCCGTACGCCGGGCAGGCTGAGGCGGCGACGTCATGACCGGATCGGCCGGTCGGGTGGTGCAAGGCGCGCGGATGACGACTCCGAGGTGAGCTGATCCGTGGCATCACCGCGAGTACAGCAGATCCTCCTGGAGGTCCTCACCGACCCTCCCGGCCGGACCAGCACGGCCGAGCAGACACTGCAGCGTCTGTGCACCGCATTGATCGCCGCACTGCCCGTCGACGGCGCGGGTATGGCGTTGATGACGGCGGCCGGCCATGCGGGTCTCCTGGTCGCCAGCGACGCACCGGCGGCTGCGATGGAAGACCTGCAACAGACCCTCGGTGAGGGTCCGTGCCTGGACGCCTCACGGGCCGGCAGGCCTGTCCTGTTGCCGGATCTGGTCCAGTCCGGTACGACTCGATGGCCTGCCTTCACCATGTCTGCCACCGACGCCGGAATTGCCGCGGTGTTCGCCTTCCCGCTCCAGGTCGGCGCGATCCGGCTCGGTGTGCTCGACCTGTACCGCAGTACCACCGGATCGCTGGACCGGCTCGAGCTCGCCGAGGCACTCGACTTCGCGGCCGCCGCCACCACGATCCTGCTGGAGCTGCAGCACGGCACCCCGATCGGCCAGTTGCACCCGCTGCTGGCCGACGCCGCCGACGGGCGCCGCGAGATCCATCAGGCCACCGGGATGGTCTCGGTCCAGGCTGCCATCGGGCTGACCGAAGCGCTGCTCGTGCTCCGAGCGAGGGCCTATTCGACCGGGCGGCCGCTGCTCGATATCGCCAGCGATGTTGTGCACCGGCGGCTGACTTTCCCACCCGACAGCGACAATGATGAGTAGGCGGGCCGATGCGAGGATTCGACCGATCGACCGGGAAAGGAATCAGGTCATGACCAGAGAGCAGCGTCTAGGGCAGGTCTTCGTCGAGCTCGCCGATACTCTCGTCGACGACTTCGATGTCATCGACCTGATGCACCTGCTCTGCGAGCGCAGCGTCGAGCTCCTCGACGCCGACGCCGCAGGGCTGATCCTCGCCGACCAGCACAGCGTGTTGCAGGTGATGGCCTCGACGTCCGAGGAAGCACGGCTGCTCGAACTGTTCGTCCTGCAGAACGACGAGGGCCCGTGCCTGGACTGCTACACCACGGGTCAGCAGATCACGAATGTCGACCTCGGCGAGTTCAGCCAGCGTTGGCCGCGGTTCCACGCCGCCGCCACGGCCGCGGGCTTCCACTCGACCCATGCGCTGCCGCTCAGGCTGCGCGGCCGGGTCATCGGGGCTCTCAACCTGTTCTGCGCCCAGCGCTCGACGCTGACCCAGGAGGACATCGAGCTCGGGCAGGCGCTCTGCGACATCGCCACCGTCGCCTTGCTGCAGGAGCGCGCCATCCGCTCCGGCGAGATCCTCGCCGAGCAGCTGCAGAGCGCCCTGAACAGCCGCATCGTGATCGAACAGGCCAAGGGCATCCTCGCGGCGAGCGCGGGCCTCTCGCTCAACGCCGCCTTCAGCCTGATGCGCGATCACGCCCGCCGCAACCACCTGCACCTCAGCGCGGTCGCCGCAGAAATCACCACCCACACCCTCACCGCCAGCGACCTCCAACCCGCCACCGGGTGAGTCAATCGCCGGTCTGGTCGTTGGGCGCATGGACGGGCTTCGACTGCGATGACGAGCGCTGGCGCAGATAGACCGAGCCCCCGATGATCGCCGCGACCGCGAGGAACTCGCTCTGCCAGTTCTGGAACGACTCGAACCAGAACTGCGACGTACGCACGTACTGCCACGCGGTCACGGCCTGGCCGCCGTGCAGCTCCTGATCCTGGCTGTACGCACCGGCGCCGGTCACGGCGTGCAGCCAGAAGGACAGGAAGAACACGATCCCGAAGGCGATCGCCAGCGAGTTCTCGTACAGCCTCAGCACCAGCTCCGAACCATGCCGCACCGGCCACGGAGCCCTGGCATCGTTGCGATGGTCCCGCGGATCCTCATCCTGCTCGGTGGGTTCGCCGATCGGCCGCGACTCCGCTGACCCCTTCTGCACCAGGAACGTCGTGAGCAGTACATACATCCCCATCTGCAAGAACTCCGACTCCCAGTTCTCGAAGACTGTCTCACCGAACGAGGACGACCCGGCATACGCGACCAGTGACTCGGTCGGCTGACCATGATCGGACAAGTCCTCGTTCTCGTGCGCGTGCCCGGTGAGCAACACCCCCACCAGGAACAACGCGAACAGCCCCAGATTCACCAGCAACAAGGCCCGCAGCCGAACCCAACGCATCAGCACCGCCTCATTCACCCGTTCAGCGCCCAGCTTCCTCGGGGTCCCGGTACCCCCCGGCCATCCGCTCACGCGAGTACGCCGTACGCCGCGGATCGGGCTTCGGTGGTTGGGGTGCGGGTACCGGTGCCGGCAACAGACCAGCCGAGAGGACTTCGAAATGCCCGTTGATGTTGTCGATCTGATCATGCAGGACCACCGCGAGGTGGAGCGGCTCTTCGACGAGCTCAAGGAGAATCCGGAGAAGCGGCCGAACCTGCTGCCGGTGCTCACCACGTTGCTGACCGCGCACAGCCGCGCCGAGGAGGCCGAGGTCTACCCGGTCGCGGCTGCCGAGGCCGGTGAGAAGGAAGAGGTGTCGCACAGTCAGCAGGAGCACATCGAGGCCGACCAGCTGCTGGCCAAGCTCGCCAAGACCGACCCGACGTCGCCCGAGTTCGACAAGGCACTGCAAAACCTCGTCGACGCCGTGTCGCACCACGTCGAAGAGGAGGAAACCAAGGTCCTCCCGGGCATGCGCTCCGGCCTGTCCGCCGAACGACGCAACGAGCTCGGCGAGGCATTCGTTGCCAGCCGCAAGCAACACCTCGGCGAACAGCCCGGCGAACTGACCCGCGACCAACTCGCCCAACAGGCAACGAACGCAGGCATCTCCGGCACCTCAGGCCTCCCCAAGGACAAACTCCAGCAAAAGGTCCAACGCGCAGCTGACCTCTGATCCACCCCGACGCCGGCCGCGGTCACTCGACCGCGGCCGCTCTGCGCGCCCGGCCGGCTATCCGCGGGTGGCGGCGATGAGGCGCCTGGCTACCTCTCGCAGTTTGACGTTGCCGTCCTGCGACAGGCGGGTGAGGAAGGCGAAGGCGCGGTCGTCGGTCAGGTGGTACCGCTCCATGACGATGCCGACCGCCGTACCGATCGTGGTGCGAGTGTTGACCGCCTCGCGCAGGTTCTGGATCTCGCGGGCGTAGTCGATCGCCATCGCCGCCTGGTGCTGGAAGAGCACGCCGAGCGTTCCCAGGTCGCGGAAGGCCCCGACCTGCTTGGCATACAGGTTGAGGGCGCCACGTGACTTCGGGGCATTGAAGAGCGAGAGACCCGCTTGCGCGTGAACACCGGCCGCCAGCGCACTCACGGCGTACCGGGGAAAGCGCTCGTCCCGGGCCAGATCCGGCGAAGCGACGTGTACAGCCTCAGCCGCCGCTTCGTAGCAGGGACCTTCATGCAGGTCGTACTGCGCCTCGTCGAGACCCAGCAGGAACGCATCGGTCGGCGCGGCCGTCTCCAGCCGGCCGTCGGCATGCAGGATCGTGATGCTCGCGTAGTCGGTCTCGGGCAGCGCCTCGACCGCCGCAGCCGTGATGCGACTGAGCGTGTGGTCAAGGTCGCCCGGAGTCAGCGTCTTCCCCAGCCGCTGCGCCAGATTCAGGAGTTGGTCCTCATTCACGCCACAACCGGTACCCCGAATCGCCCACATGCACGCCGATGCAGCCCAAAGCTACTGCGGGACGGAGTCAGCCTTGACGGCGTTTCGCTTGCCGAGGGGACGCGGCTCGCCCTTCGTCGTGTCCCGGGCGGTCTGCTGTTCGGCCTCGGCGTTGATCTCGGCTCCTAGCAGTACGGCGTACGCGGTGAGCCACAGCCACAACATCAGGACCACCACCGCGGCCAGACTGCCGTAGGTCTTGGCGTAGTTGCCGAACGTCGCGACATAGATCGAGAAGCCGGTCGACGCGATCAGCCAGATGACGGTCGCGACGATGGCACCCGTGGACACCCAGCGGATGCGTGGCGCGTCCCGATCCGGCCCCAGCCGGTAGGTGACCGCGAGCGCCACCGTGATCAGTACGACGGCCAGCACCAGCCGTACCGCCTCGAGCAGGATCCGGACCGGCGTGGCCACATCATTGCCGATCGCCGCGCCGGCCGTGAACAGGGCGATCGCGAGCAGGACGAAGACGATCGCGCCCAACGTCATGCCCAGTGCGAGGAGCTTGCGGCGGACGAACCCGCGCGTCTCGTCCTCGTCGTACGCGAGGTTGACAGCGGTCAGGAGGTACCCCGCGCCTCCTGACGCGCTCCACAACGCGGCCACGACGGCGATCGCGACGCCGATCCCCAGCCCCTGCCGTGGCGCCGAGGTCAGAGCGTCGAGCTGCTGGAGCAGCAGATCGCGCCCTGACGCCGGCATGGTCGCGGCCAGATCCTTGACCTGGTTGCGGATCTGCGCCGGATCCGCAACCAGCCCATAGGCCAGCACCCCGGCGACAACGGCAGGAAACAGCGAGAGGAAACCGAAGAACGCGACGCCGGCCGCAAGCAGCGGAACCTGGTCGGCCTTGGCCTCAGCCCAAGCTCGCCGGATCACCTGCCACCAGCCGGTCGCCGGGATCTCGGTCGGCTTCTCGGCATCCAGTCCCGGAACGTCCCGCCGTTCGTCGCTCATCAGCTCGAGGAACCGGCCTGCCGGACGTTGTCCGCCGAGTCCCTGGCATCGTCCGCGACCTGGTGAGCCGCCGAGCGGCTCTCGTCGGCCACGTCGGTCGCTGCCTGGGATGCGGACTGCTTGACGTTCTCGACAGCCTGCTGTGCCGGCTCCTGGAGGTTGTCCTTCACCTCGTGGGCCATCTGGGCGGCCTGCTCCTTCACCGGACCGGCGGCCTCCATCGCCTTGTCCTTGGTGTCCTGCGCCAGGTCGCGTTCCCGCGTCGACGCCGGGAGTGCGGCGGCCGCGACCCATCCGGCCGCGAAGGCGATCAGGCCGGCGGCAAGCGGCGTACCGCGAGTCCGCGCCCGGGCCATGTCCGGTGCTGAACTGACAGCGTCACCGACCTTGCTGCCCGCGTCCTGCACGGTCGACACTGCCGAACCGGCGGTATCGCTCACGGTTCCTCCCACAGACTCCGCCGAACCCATCACGTGCTCCTTCAGCCGGTGGACCCCACCGCGAGCCCGGTCGACCCGCCGGCCGACGACGCGACCAGGGCTGACCTTCTCCGTCAGGGCGTCCACGTCGCGGCCCAGGTTGCGCCGCGTCTGCTCGATGTCGCGCTTCAGCTCTTCCGGGTCTTCAGCCATTTCGCATCCTCCTTGAGTGATTCGACCGTCTGGTCGGGTTTCGGATTGACTTCCTGGAGCTCCTTGCGTCCCGTCGTCGCCAGTACGGCGGCCACGACCGCCCAGATGGCGGCGACGATGAGCGCTGCCCAGATGAGATCCATCGCCTCGTCGAGAGCCCACATCACCGTCAAGGAGAGGAAGAGGGCGACCATCCAGCCGGCGAACGCCGCGCCGCCGAGCATGCCTGCGCCCTTGCCGGCCTTCTTCGCCTCCGCCTGGAGCTCGGCCTTGGCCAGCGCCAGTTCCTGGCGCGTGAGTTGCCCCAGGTCGGTGGTCAGCTGGGAGACCAGCTGACCAACCGACTCATCCATCGACAACCGGGCCGGACTGGTGCCGGGCGGTGATCCGTCGACAGTCATGTCACAGCCCCGGTCCGGGCGTGAACCTGGACTGGACCGGGGCCCCGGCATCCTGGTTGGGCGCAACCGGCGGCGGGACGAGGTAGTCGTCGACATCCGCGTCACCGACCTGCTGCCCCGGCATGCCGTTGCCGCTCACCGACCCATTGCCGTACGACCTACCGGTGCTGCCCGACGCGTTGGTGCCGCCTGCTGCCAGGGCGCGCGTGAGACGGCCGGCCACTACCCCGGCGGCCGCCGCCACCAGCAGGAACGTGCCCGGCTTGCGCCGCGCGAACCCGCGGACCTCGTCCAGCAAATCGCCAGGCTCGTGCTGCTGCAGGAAGTCCGCAGCCTGATCCGCGAAACCCGCACCGTGCCGTGCCAGCTGAGCACCCAGCCCGGACTGACCGTGCTCGGCCATCCCGCGCAGCTCGTCGCTCACCGAACGGAGTCCGTTGGTGGCCCGGTCCTTCTGCTGGCTCGCCTGTCCGACCAGCTCGTTCCGCGTCTGATGGGCCAGCCGGCGGGTCTGCTCCCGGACATCCGACGTCACGTCCGATGCCTTGTCCTTCACGGTCCCCGCAACCTGACGGGCGGCGTCGGCCGACGTCTCCTTCAACTGCCCGGCTTCGTCCCGGGCTGTCCCGGCGACACCTTCCGTGGGCGGACTGTCCGAGTCCATCCGGTGGTTCGTTGTATGCGTCATGTGACGGCTCCTTCCAGGAGCATTGATTGACGTCATGGATCAGCCCGCGTCTGATCCGCCGTACGAGAAGCACGGCGACACAGGGCTGAGGAGGTGGCCTGTCTAGGCCAGAGGGCGCAGCATCTCTGCCTCGCAGCAAGGACTTACCGAAATGGCACTCTTCCGTACCACCACTGAAACTAGCCGTCCGGTACCCGCCACCAAACGGCCTCACGCAACTATCAGGAGCCCGGGATCAAATGCCGTCACGCCCGCGTCGGAACGCTGCCCGGTATTCGCTTGGCCGCTGTCCCAGCTGCCTGGTGAAGAGAGCCGCAAACGTCCCGGGATTCTTGTAGCCGACCGCGGTAGAGATGCTGGTGACGGTCCTGTCCGTGGTCTCCAGGAGATGCCGGGCACGACTCACGCGCGACGCCTGGAGGTAATCGAGCGGGCTCTGGCCGGTCTCGGCCGCGAACCGCCGGAGCAAGGTGCGAGTACTGACATCGAATGCGGCCGCCAACGCGACGAGGTCGTAGCGGTCGGCCAGGTTCTGGTCGAGCTGCCGCATGACCCTTCGGGAGAACTCGCTTCCCGGCTGCGGCAGGAGTGTCGCGTCGACGTACGGCGACTGCGACGTACGCGCGTCATCGACAAGTGCCACCCTCGCGGTCGTCCTCGCGACCGACGCACCGTTGTGTTCCCGGATCAGAGCCAGCGCGAAGTCGTACATCGCACTGAACGCGGCCGTCGTCGTCACCCCCGTGTCGGTGACGACCAGTTGCTCGGGCCGGACCTCGGTGTCCGGACAGCGTCGAGCCAGTTCGTCCGCGAAGAGCCAGGACGTCGTAGCTCGGCGCCCCGCGAGAAGGCCGGCCTCCGCGAGCAGGAACGCACCGACGCAGATCGATACCACTGTGTTGCCCGCGGCAACATGCGAGCGGATCACCGCGACTTCCGGGCCGAGCGGCGCAAGCGTCGCGTCGACCTGAACGTCCTGCGAGAGCTCGAACCCCGGCACGACGAGGACATCGACGTCACGTACGGCTGAGACCGCCAACCGTGCACCACCCGACGCGACGACATGCCGGCGAGGCGACACGACCGACACGTCGTAGCCGACCTGGCCCGGGCCGGCGACGTGTGTGGCCATGGTCAGCAGATCGGGTACGCCGTACACCTCGGACGCGAAGCATCCCGGATAGGCCAGCACACCAACCCGCAGGACACTCATCCCTCGGCTCCTCACGTCTTTGGCGAGATTACCGCCAACTGTGGCGATCTCGCCTCTCACGGTCGGCCGATGCATCGCGTCAGGCTGTGCGCATGAGCATCTCGGACTTCGCCCGCCGACTCGTCGACGTGGACGGGGTGGTGAAGACCGTGTACGTCGCGGGCGCCGGACCGGCCGTGATCCTGATGCCGGAGATGCCCGGCATCAGCCCCGACGTACTGCGGCTGGCGCGGTGGGTGCGAGACGCGGGCTTCACCGTCCTGGTGCCTTCGCTCTTCGGGAGTGACGGCGCCTACCCCACGGCCGAGGGAGGCAAGGAAGTTGTCCGGCGCGCGTGCGTCAGTGCCGAGTTCCGTGCGTTCGCCGGGGGCGGCACGAGTCCGGTCACCGCGTGGTTGCGTGGGCTCGCCCGCCAAGCCCATGCGGAATGCGGCGGTCCTGGTGTCGGCGCGATCGGGCTGTGCTTCACGGGCAACTTCGCGCTCACCATGGCGCTCGAGCCGGCCGTCATCGCACCGGTGGTCAACCACCCGTCGCTGCCGCTGGACGACCCGGCCGGACTCGAACTCAGCGCGGAGGACGCGATCGCGGTCCGGGACCGCGTCACCCGCGACGGGCTGACCGTTCTCGCCTACCGATTCGACAACGACCGCTGGTGCACCGGCCGGCGCTTCGCCGCTTACCAAGCCCTTCTCGGCGACGCCTTCGACGGCCGCGTCCTCCCCGGCAGTACGGCGAACACCGACGCGCCCCCGTTCTTCCGCGACGTCGTCGAGACACCCCACAGCGTGGTGACCGCCCACCTCGTCGACGAGGCCGGCCACCCCACCCTGAAAGCACGAGACGAGATCCTCACCTACCTGACCGACCGCCTGAGACCCACCGGGTAAACACCGACCTGTCACAGGATGCGGCCTCCGATCGTCTGACTGTAGACAAGCGCCGGACTAGGCGACCGATCTCGCTGATGACTTGGGTGGCTCTGGTGCGAGGGCGGCGAACTGGCGTTCGAGGGCCTTGGCCGCGCTGGAGCGCCAGCTGTCGGCCATGGACTCAGACATCGGGTCCGGGAAGATGTCGTCCTCGCCCTGCTCCACGCCGTCGAGGATGGCGCGCGCGACGTACTCCGGAGAGGCCTTTGGTACGTCGAGGTCACGGGACATCTCGGTGTCGACAGGTCCGGTCAGGACGGCGTGAACGCTAACACCCTGGCCGGCCAGGAGGCCGCGCAGCGACTGCGTCAGGGAGAACGCGGCCGCCTTCGAGAGCGAGTACGACGGAATCAGCGGCAGCGGCGCGAACGCCATCACCGACAACACGTTGACAATGGCTCCCCCGGAACCGACCAGCAACGGCAGGAACGCCTGGGTCACGCCGTACGTGCCGTAGAGATTGACGGCGAGGCTCTGTTCGATCGCGGTCCGGTCGCCGAGGTTGTCGTACAGCGCGATGCCGGCGTTGTTGATCAGGACATCGAGCGATTCGACGCTCTCGACCGCCGCCTGGATCTGCCTCGCGTCGGTCACGTCCAGAGTGAGAGGCGTGACGCGCTCATCCGAGTGGACCAGCGGCCGGCGCGTTCCGGCGTACACCCGTCTCGCGCCTCTCCTCAAGGCGTCCTCGACCAGCGCCTGACCGATGCCGCGATTGGCGCCGGTGACCAGCACTGTCTTGTCTGCGATTGTCATGCACCGTCTCCTAGCTGAGGAATTCGAGCTGTCGAGGAGGTAGACAGCACGGCGCCGGGAAACTGGTCGCGCGCCGACCGCCCAGTTCGCCGCTCGGCCGGTGTCGATACTGGTGAGCGGGACAAGACTGCGGAGACGTGACGCGAGGGTGGAGTGGTGACAACCGAGCTGATGATCAAGGCGCGAGCCGGCGACGGCGGTGCGTTCCGGGAGCTCACCGAGCCCTACCGCCGCGAGCTGCTGGTGCACTGCTACCGGATGCTCGGCTCCTTCCAGGACGCCGAGGATGCGCTCCAGGACGCGCTGCTGGCGGCCTGGCAGGGCCTCGGTGGATTCGAGGGACGCGCGTCGATCCGGACCTGGCTCTACCGGATCGCGACCAATCGGTGCCTCAACGCGCTCCGCTCGGCGAAGCGACGCCAGGCCAAGGAGTGGGACGTGCCCGAGATCGAACCACCCGAGCCGACCGGGTTCAGCGAAGTCGTGTGGCTCGAGCCCTATCCCGACGCATTGCTCGAGGGCGCGATCGACGGACCGCTCGGCCCGGAGGCGCGCTACGAACAAACCGAGGCGATGTCGCTGGCGTTCGTGACCGCACTGCAGGTCCTGCCCGCTCGCCAGCGCGCTGTACTCATCCTGCGCGAGGTGCTCGGTTACCACGCCGACGAGGTGGCCGAGATGCTCGACTCGACCGTTGTCTCGGTCAACAGTGCGCTCAAACGCGCCCGCGCCGGCCTGCAGCGCCGCCTGCCGACCGGTGAGCACCCGGCCCCGGCGCCGAACTCACCCGCCGAGCAGGCGCTCGTGGCGAAGTTCGTCCGCGCGTACGGCGCCGGCGACGTCGACACGCTGGTTGCATTGCTGACCGACGACGTCCGCGTGTCGATGCCGCCGATCCCCCTCGAGTACCACGGCCGCGACGCCGTGTCCCGCTTCTATGCCAGCATCATCAGCCACCGCAGGTACGACCTCGTACCGACGCGGGCGAACGGCCAGGTGGCGTTCGGGACCTACCTCTACGCCCCCACCGACGGCATCCGCCACGGGACCGGTCTCCTCGTCCTCACCCTCACCCTCACCGGCGAAAGGATCTCCGCTCTGACCCGCTTCGACAACAGCGTCCTTCCGTCGTTCGGCCTGCCGCGATCACTGCCCTGACCCGCGGGTCGAGAGCTAAGTGGTGGGAAGGACGCGGCGCCAGCCGTCGAGGATGAGGGTGGGCTTCATGCCGACCGACAGGTAGAGGGCGAGGGCGCGGGACGGGTTGTTGGTGTCGACGTGCAGGATCGTGCCGGCCCGTCCGTTGGTCGCATCGAGAGCGAACGCGTCGCGCAGCAGGTACGTCGCCAGACCGCGCCCGCGGAACTCCTCGAGCACGCCCAGCATGCCGATATGGCCGCAATTCTCGCGCTCGACGAACCCGTCGTTGCAGACCCGGACCGCGATCGCTCGCCCGTCTACTTCGAGCAGGGTCAACTGGGACCAGTCGAAGCTCGCCTGAGTCTCGAGTGCCACGACCCACTCGTCGTGCGGACGGGGAACGAAGCCGAACTGACCACGGAAACTGTCGATGATGACCTCGTGCGCAGCCCAGCGAGTGGCGGCGTCGAGCGTGCCGCGGCGGACCACGACGCCCTCAGGTACGGCGGGATCGGCGAGGTCTCCGGTGTGATCGATCCGCATCCGGTGGTACGTCGTACCAACGGTGAAACCGTGGTCGGACAACCGCGCACGCTGTGGCTCGTCAGACCGGTGAATGTAGACATCGACGGTGATCTCGGCGTGACCGTGCTCGCGTCCCATCTCGCGCCCCCGGCGCAGCGCCTGCTCCAACAGCCAGTCCGCCACCATCGGGTACTGCGACACCACTTCGACGTCGACCACCTTCCGGTCGCCCTTGCCGAACGCGGTGGCGTAACCGGCCGGCCGGCCGTCGTCCGCGAGTACGAGCCAGCCGTCCGTCCCACGGTCGAGACCGGGCTCGACGATGGCCTCGGCAACCTGGTCGAGCGTGCAGTCGGCGAAACCGTTCACCGCGGTGTCGTAGGCCGAGAGCAGCTCGAAGATCGCCGAACCATCACGAGGCTCCGGTGGACGGACGGTGTAGTCGTCCGGCAGATGAACAGAACGCGTGCTGTGAAAAGACTTCACGATGCCCCCCTTGGACACCTGTTAGATGCACTCAGGGGGATGAAAGTTATCGAGCAGCCCGGTGAGCGCTCATTTTTGTTGCGCTAGGCAACGTCTACGACGAGGGCGGTGGCGGTTGCGGTGGCGATGATCTGGTCGTCGGCGTCGTACAGGATCCCTTCCAGGGTGGCGTTGTCCCCGGTGCGGGTGACGACGCGACCACGTCCGGTCAACCGGCCGGTGACGGTCGGACGGACGAACGTGGTGTTGAGTGGCCAGCGCATTGCCGGCCCACGCGGTCACAGCAGGCGACCGGGATCTGCTCGAGTCCATCTGGTCGAATACCGCCACCACCCTGGCCCGGATCCTCCTCCACAACGAGTCCGAGTCCACCCTCCGCGCCACCATCACCACCTTCTGGCACTACCAAACCGCCGGCCTGGCCGCCCTCCTCCGCCGCCTCGCCCACCGCTGACGACCAAACGACCGTTCGGGCCGCATCAGGTCTGTTCGACCTGGGTACCGGGAGCGTCAAAGTGATCCGAGGAGGTCTGTGGTGCCGAAGGACCGGCAAGTTGTCGTGGTGACCGGAGCGAGCGCTGGGATCGGGCGGGCGAGCGCGATCGCGTTCGGCCGGCGGGGTGCCAAGGTCGCGCTGCTGGCGCGGGGTGAGGCAGGGCTGGACGGCGCGGCGCGGGAGGTAGAGGCCGCGGGCGGTACGGCGCTGACGATCCCGGTCGACGTCGCCGACTACGAGCAGGTCGAGAAGGCCGCGGCACAGGTGGAAGCGGAACTGGGGCCCATCGACGTGTGGGCGAATGTCGCGTTCACCTCGGTGTTCGCACCCTTCCTGCAGATCGATCCGAACGAGTTCAAGCGCGCCACCGAGGTGACTTATCTCGGCTACGTTTACGGCACCCGGGCTGCCCTGGACCGGATGGCCCCGCGCGACCACGGCACGATCGTGCAGGTCGGGTCGGCCCTGGCCTATCGCGGTATTCCACTGCAGTCGGCGTACTGCGGAGCCAAACATGCCGTCCAGGGCTTCCACGACTCGTTGCGCAGCGAACTGCTGCACGACAAGTCCAACGTGCACGTCACGATGGTCCAGATGCCCGCGGTCAACACACCGCAGTTCTCCTGGGTGCTGTCCAGACTGCCCGAACACCCCCAACCGGTGCCCCCGATCTACCAGCCGGAAGTGGCCGCCGACGCTGTCGTGTACGCCGCGGATCACCCGCGCCGCCGCGAGTACTGGATCGGCGGACCGACCATGGGCACCGTGATCGCGAACAAGTTCGCGGCCGGCCTGCTGGATCACTACCTGGCGCGCACCGGCTACAAGTCGCAGCAGACGAACCTGCCCGAAGACCCCCGCGCCGCGAATCTGTGGCATCCGGCCGACGGCTACGACGGCCACGACTTCGGTACGCACGGCGCCTTCGACGACCGATCGACGAGTCGCAGCTACGAGTTCTGGATGTCCCGGCATCGCACGCTCGTCGGTGTCATCGCGGCCGGAGCCGCGGCGGCAACCGGCATCATCGCCGCCCGGACGGCCCGCAGCCGGTAGCGAGCCTCCGATGATCCGCTATCAGCGCGAGGAAGAGGACTCCGGCGAGCAGCTGGATCGCCATTGGAACGAGCTGCTGCAGGAACTGCGTCTGGCCCAGACCGGGACGCAGATCCTGTTCGCCTTCCTGCTGAGCATCGCCTTCCAGAACCAGTTCCACGCCGCCGACACGTTCACGCACACCGTGTACGCCGCCACGCTGGTCGCCTCGGCGCTGGCGGTGGCACTCTTCCTCGCGCCGGTGTCGTTCCACCGCATCGTCTACCGCCAGGGGCTTCGCGACCGGCTGGTCATCATCACCGATTGGCTCGCCCGCGCGGGCCTGGTGTTCCTGGTCGCCGCGATCTGCGGTGGAGTGTTGATCGCGCTGGACGTCGTGATGTCCAGAACGGCCGCGATCGTCATCGACGCGGCCGTGCTGGCGTGGTTCGTCACGTTCTGGCTGGCGATTCCGGCGTACGTCCGCGCCACCCGCGAACCGGAGCCGCACGACTGACGTGCAGCTCAGTGCTTTGGCTTCTTCGGCTTGTTCTGCCCGGGTTTGGCCGGTTTCCCCTGCGGAGGGCCGGCGCTGTGGGTCGTGGGCTTGTGTCGTGGCGAGGCAGCTGACGGCTGAGACGTGGTCGTGTGGACGACTGTCGTGGCGGCAACGGGCGGTCGCGGCGTACTGCGAATCACCGGCGCCGGCGTGAGCTGCTCGCCCGGCGACAGGTCGTTCGTTGCCGGCACTTCCACATCCCTTGTCGACAAGGCGATTCCGAGGACAGCCGACGCCAGCAGAGCGATCGCCGCAGCTGTCCCGGCAAGCAGCGGCCTCGCCGGCGTCCGGCGTACCGGAAGAACGCTGGTCGTGTCCGTTTCGGCGGCGAGGACGACCGGCGGTTTGACGCCCTCGGCAACCTGCGCCGCAGTGGGACGACGCGCCGGGTCCTTCGCGAGCATCCACAGCACCAGAGCCTCGAGATCCCCAGCCACGTCCGGCCGGAGTTCGCTCGGCGGGATCGGCGCGCGTTCGACGTGCTGGAACATGATCGACGCAGGGTCGTCGGCCAGGAACGGCGGACGCCCGGTGAGCACCTGGTACAGCACGCAACCGAGTGCATAGACGTCGGACGGTGGCTCAGCAGGCTTGCCCAGCGCACGTTCCGGCGCGAGGAAGTGGCTCGTCCCGACGATCTGGCCGGCCGAGGTCATCGTCGTACTCGCGTCGTCGAGGAAGCGCACGATGCCGAAGTCGGCCACCTTCACCGACCCGTCGCCGGCCAGCAGCAGGTTGCCGGGCTTGATGTCCCGGTGCACGATCCCCTGCCGGTGAGCGGCCGCCAGTCCGGACGCGGCCTGCCGGATGACGCGCTCGGCCCGGTCCGGGGGGAACAGGCCCTCGCGCCTGAGCTCCTCACCGACCGTGCGATCGCCGACCAGTTCCATGGCGAGGAAGCAACAGCCGTCCTCGTCGCCGAAGTCGAACGCCGCAACGACGTGCGGGTCGCGGATCCGCGCCGCGGCGCGCGCCTCGCGCAGGAAGCGCCCGGAGGCGGCGAGCGTCCCCGGGACGGGCAGCATCAGCTTCACTGCCACGTCCCGTCCGAGGACCTCGTCGGTCGCGCGGTAGACGTCACCCATCCCGCCGCGGCCAAGGGCCGCGGCGATCCGGTATCGCCCCGCTATCAGGTCTCCCGCTCGCCTCACCCACCGGTCGGTACCCGTGATCCAACCGGTGCATGTATCACCCGACCGAGGGGCCCAGGCCCAGCGACTGCGGTGTGCTCGAGTCGGGAGATGGTTGGTGGAGGCCTTCGTCGAGAGCGCCGTACTCGGTCATCAGGGCCGCACTGCCGCCCCACGGGGTTTGCTCCTCAGCCACCAGGGTGTTCGTGGTGAGCAGCAGGCCCGCGACCGAAGCGCCGTTCTGGAGGGCCGATCGGGCGACTCGCAGCGGGTCGATGATGCCCATCTCGAGCATGTTGCCGTAGCGGCCTTCGAGCGCGTCGAAGCCGTCGTCGACACCCATCTGGGTGGTTCGCTCGAGCACCTCCGCGCCCGAGTAACCGGCGTTCGTCGCGATCAGGTACGCCGGCTCCCGCAGCGCACGCCGGACGATCTCGACGCCGGTCGCGTAGTCGCCCTTCACATCCAAGGCGTCGAGCGCGGGCGCGGCATGGAGCAACGCCATCCCGCCGCCGGCGACGATGCCCTCGGCCATCGCGGCCCGGGTGGCCGACAACGCGTCCTCGACCCGGTGCTGGAGTTCCTTGAGCTCGGCCGGCGTCGGCGCACCGACCCGGATGACCGCGACCTTGCCGGACAGGGAACCGATCCGTTCGGTCAGCACGTCCTCGTCGACGCCGAAGGTCGCACGCTCCAACTCGGCACGCAACTGCGCGATCCGGAACGCGACTTCCTGCTCGCGCCCGGACGACGCCACGATCGCCGTACGATCCGCATTCACCCGGACCTGGTCCGCGCGGCCCAGTTGGGCGACGGTCATCGTCTCGAGGCTGAAACCGGAGTGCCGGCTGTAGACCGCGCCGCCGGTGATCGCGGCGATGTCCTCCAGTTTGTGCAGCCGCCGGTCGCCGAAGCCCGGTGCCCTGATCGCGACGCACTGGAACAGACCGTTCACATGGTTGTGCACCAGCATGCTGAGCGCGGTCCCCTCGAGGTTCTCCGCGATGATCACCAGCGGCCGCGGCTCACGCATGATCTTGTCCAGCAGCGGCATGATCTCCTGAACCTTGGTGATCTTCTCGCTGCACAACAGGATGTAGGGGTCGTCGAGGTTGGCCTGCAGGCTGCCCGGGTCGGTCACCATGTACGGCGAGAGGTACCCGTTGTCGAACTCGAATCCCTCGACGAAGTCGACGCCCATGCCGTGCGTGGCCGACTCCTCGACCGTGACGATGCCGCCGTCCCCGATCGTGAACAGGGCCTTCGCGATCGCCGCGCCGACGAGGTCGTCGTCGTTGGCCGAGATCGCCGCCACCCGGGCGAAGTCCAGCTCGGTCTCGACCGGGTGGGCGACCTCGCGCAGCCGCTCGACCAGCTTGCCGACGGCCAGATCGATTCCCCGCTTCACCAGGACGGGGTTGCCACCGGTGCCGATCGCGGCCATACCCTCGCGGATGATCGCCTGGGCGATCACGGTCGCGGTGGTCGTGCCGTCGCCGACGATGTCGTTGGTCTTGATCGCCGCTTCCTTGACCAGTTGGGCACCCATGTTCTCGAACTGGTTCTTCAGGAAGATCTCCCGCGCGATCGTGACGCCGTCGTTGGTGACCACCGGCGATCCGGTGATCTTCTCCAGGATCACGTTGCGGCCCTTGGGGCCAAGTGTCGACTTCACCGCGTCCGCCAACTGGTCGACGCCGGCCAGCAGCAGGTCGCGGGCGTTCTCACCGAATCGCAGTTCCTTGGCCATCAGGGCCCTCCCGGGGTCGTGAACTTACGGAACGAGGATCGCGCGGCCGCGGACCCGGCCGGCGTCGAGATCGGCGACCGCCTCGGCGGCCGCGGCGAGCGGATAGGTCCGGGTGTGCAGCGTGACCTTGCCGGCCTGCGCGAGCGCCATCAGCTCGGTCAGTTCGTTGAACGTGCCGACGATGTTGCCGACGATGTTCCGCTCGGTCGAGATGATGTCGAGGGTCGGGATCTGCACCTGGCCGCCGTACCCGATGACGAAGTACGAACCGCCCGCCGCCGTCATCGCGAAGCCGTCCTGCTCGGCGCCCTGCTCGGCGACGAAGTCCAGTACGACGTTCGCTCCGGCGCCGCCGGTGAGGTCGAGCACGGCCTGGACCTGATTGCCATCGGCAACCACCGTCTGGTCCGCGCCGAGCTGCTCGGCCAGCTTGAGGGCCTCGGGGTTGCGGTCGACGACGATGATCCGGGTCGCGGTCAGCGCCGCCAGGCACTGCACGCCGATGTGCCCGAGACCACCCGCGCCGATCACGACACACGTCGTACCGGGTGGCAGCAGCGGGATCGCCTTGCGGACCGCGTGGTACGCCGTGATGCCGGCGTCGGCGAGTGCCGCCACGTCCTCCGGCTTGGTGCTCGGGTCGAGCTTGACGCAGGCGCGGGCGGAGGTGAGGAGGTACTCCGCCATCCCGCCATCGCTGTCGAGGCCCGGGAACGTGCTGTTGACGCAATGCATGTCGTTGCCGGCGCGGCAGGCCTGGCAGAGGCCGCACGTCGGTGTCGGGTGCAGGATCACCGTGTCACCGACCTGCACGTTGGTGACGGCGGAGCCGATCTCGTGCACCCAGCCGGCGTTCTCGTGGCCGATCGTGTACGGCAGGGTCGGGTGCATCGCCGCGTCCCACTGCCCCTCGATGATGTGCAGGTCGGTGCGGCACACGCCGGCGCCGCCGATCTTGACGATCACATCCAGCGGTCCCTTGACGACCGGTTCCGGTACGTCCTCGACCACTGGTTGCTGGTGGTATCCGTGCAGTCGAACGGCCTTCATCCCTCTGCCTCCTCGCCTGCACCGGTCTCGGCGTACCGGTGCCGCAGCATTCCCCTACAGATGCCGGTGTTGGCCTCGATCCCGGTCCGGGTGAGGCGTGCCATGCCCAGATACTTCGGCGCCCCGGCGCCGGTGATCGCGGTACCGGTGCCGGGGTCGATCAGGAGCGGTGCGGCCGGGTCCGTCCGCAGTCCGAGCTCGGCCCGCCGCCGCAGCAGCCGGTCGAGCTCGGTCGATGCAGGTACGTCGCCCAGCGTCAGGCCGGCCAGGTCCGCCCGATCGGTGCCGGCGGCCAGCAGTTGCCGGCACACCTGGTCGGTCCCGGCCAGCATCGCCTTGGTCACGAAGGTCCGGCGCAGCTCGTCCAGTTCGTCGACCGCCTCACCAGCGAACGACGCGACGAAGCCCGCCCGGGCCGCGACCCCGGCGTTGATCTGATCGGACGCGAAGTGATCCTCGAGCGCCACATCGGCCGTGCGGACCTCGGGCAGCGCCGACACCACGTCGTACGCGTCGGCGACCATCAGGAAGGCGAAGTTCGGCGCACAGAAGTACGTCGGCAGGCGCAGCCGCACGACGGCATCGCCGGCCGCCGACACGACGCAGGTGGACACGAACCCCAGCGTCGTGATCGGCTCGTCCAGCTCCGGATCCCGAACCGCGTCCAGGGCGGTGAGCACCGCCCTGGACCGTTCCGTCACCACTGCCGTCATTACTGCGTGACCAGCTTCGCGTCGTCAGGCGCGGCCGGCGTCGCCTCCTTGAGTTGATACTCGTCGGGCACCTTGAGGTCGTACAGCTTGGCCGCGTTCAGCCCGAGGATCTTCTTCTTGCCCTCGACCCCGAGCCGCGGGTAGTCGGTGAACTCGTCGCCTTCGGGGAACTCCCAGTCGACGAAGCCCTCGATCTGCCACTTCGGCTCCCAGATGCCGTAGTCGCTGCCGAAGGTCATCTTGTCCTCGCCGACCCAGAACAGCAGCTCCCCCATCACCTTCGCGAAGAACCGCGGCCGGGCGTGCATCAGGCCGCCGATGACGACGGACAGACCGGCGTACACGTTGGGCTCCTGGGTCGCCATGAAGCAGAAGTCCTCGATCCGCGGCAGCCCGACGTGCTCGACGATGAAGTTGAGCTCGGGGAAGTCCGTCGCGGCGTGGTCGACATCGGAGACGTCGAACGCGTCCTTGTCCAGCGGCCAGATCGTGGGGCCCTTGTGGACGTGGATGTTCTTGATCCCGAGCTCCTGGGCCTTCTCCAGGTAGCGGTACGCCGCGGGGTCGGTGAGCTTGTAGCCACGCGACCCGGAGTTCCACTCGGCGGTGTAGAGCTTCACACCGCGCGAGCCGTACCGGTCGACGTTGCGTTTCAGGTCCTCCAACCCGGGGTCGCCGTCACGCGGGTCGAACCGGGTGTTGTGGACGAACATGCCCGGGTGCTTCTCACCCAGCGCGGCGTTCTTCTCGGTGGTGTTGAACCCGTCCTTGTACCACTCCTTCAGGTACGTCGGCTGGAACACCGCGACGTCCACGTAGCCGTCCTCGAAGACGTCCTTCATCAGGTCGTCCTCGGAGTACTTCATGAACTTCTCGATGGTCCAGTGGGTCTCCTTCGGCCCGAGACTCTGGTAGGCGTGGAAGCACTCGATCCAGCCCTTCGCGTACTGTTCCGCGCCCGGCACCCAGTTGTCCGGCCCCGCGTCCCAGAAGTGCATGTGGCTGTCGACCACGTAGTACTTCTCGCCGTTCTTCTCGTACACGTCCGGACCCCCTTACTTGGTAGCGGTCAGGTCGAAGCCGAGGTACTCGGCCGCGTCCTCGGGATTGGCGACCAGGATCGTCCGGTCGTCGGTGTGGATCATCCGGCCGTAGTGCGTCGACATGTTCTCCTCGAACTCGGCCTGGTCGAAGTAGCCGGGCTCCTCACCGAGAGCCTCGGAGATCTGGTCGTACACGACGTCCATCCGGCCGACCGCGTCGACGCGGATCATCGACGGCAGCGGCGTCACGGTCACGTTGTCCTTGTGACTCATCACCTCGGCGACGACCGCGCCGACCTGGTTGTTCATCAGCGTGAAGCCGGCCCGGTTGGACGCGGTGCTGTCGGACTTGAAGGGGCTCTCGTGGACTGCCTTGAGCGTGGTCACAGTGCCAACTCCTTCGGTTCTTCGAGGCCCAGCGAGGTGACGATGCCGCTGAACCGGCTCTTGACCCGGTCGAGGCCGTCCTCGAACCGTGGCGGTTTCGCATCCGGCAGCGACCACAGCGGCTGCATGGTGCGGGCCGCGGTCAGCGCGAGCGATGTCCACTCCGATGCCCAGTCCTGCATGATCGCCCTGTTGTGGTCGGCGAACTCACGGTCGTTCGTGAGCAGCTCGAACATCGCCGTTGTGTAGCGCAGGTCGCGCTCGGCGAAGTCGTACTCGGCGGCGCCGATCACGGTCGGGGTGACGAAGTCGCCGTTGCGCGGAGCGGCCTGCTGGACCAGCTGACTGCGGAACAGTTCACCGACGAGCGGCTCGAACACGATGTTCGCGGCGAAGATCGCCTCGCACCAGTCGTCGATCGCGGTCAGCCGCTCGGCGACGTCGCGCACGCCCTGCCAGGTCGGGTCGGACTTCCACGTCTCCAGGTGGGCGCCGCCGTCGAAGCCGTCGATCTCCTCGGACAAGGTCAGGTTGTACAGCGCGAGGTCCTGGGCGGCGCGGATCCGGTGCATGCTGTTCACCGAGATCGCGTTGTTGTGCATGTTCGTCGGTGCACGGCGGTTCGCGTTCGCGTACAGGTAGAGGCCGAGGCCGTGGTCGACGTGCATCCAGGCGCCGATGTGCTGCTCGACGAAGCGGACCCAGTTGGTGTTCCACTGCTCGAAGGCCTTCGACTGCCGGGCGGCCTCGATGTTCTGGTTGACCTGACGGACGACGTTGGAGTTGTAGCGGTAGAGCGTGAGCTCCCACTCCTCGTTCGGGTCCCGGAACTCGTGCCAGCCGGTCGCCGGCCACTCCTTGACGACCATGCCGCCGGTGCCTATTCCGCGCTGCGGCTCGGGCTTGTCCGAGCCCCACGCCTTCAGCACGGTCCAGTCCAGCGGATACCCGCCGCGCCCGTCGGCGAACCCGTACAGCCAGCCCTGGGTGAGGTAGTGCCGCGGATCCGGTTGGACCTCGACGGTCACGTCCTCGTAGTGGCTCTGCTTGCGCTTCTGCGGCGTGTAGTAGTTGTACCGCCGTGAATCCGAGTCCGGGAACACGCGAGCGCCAGCTTCGGCGTCGGTGAAGACCGGCTTCGGCACGCTCCGCTCTGCGGCGGAGTCTTGTGTGGTGGTCATCGGCTCTCTGCCTCCAGCACCTTCGAGTCACCGGCGTCGCCGGTCGTGGTGAACTTGTCGTAGTAGATGCGCTTCGTGACGACGCCCAGGACCTCGAGCAGCGGGATCGCGGCCTCGACCATCGGCGGCGGCCCACAGACGTACGCGTCGGCCCCCTTCAGGTCCGGCTCGCACCGCCGGACCACGTCGGTGATCAGACCCATCTCGCCGTCCCACTCGTCTTCGGACAGGGCCGGCACGTACTGGAACCGTGGCAGCGTCTGTTCGAGCCCGCGGAGCTCCGCCTCGAAACACAGGTCGCGGCGCGTGCGAGCGCCGTAGTAGAACGTCGTCGGCCGGTCGATGCCCCGCTCGGCCATCGACCGCAACAGCGCCAGGATCGGCGCCATCCCGGCCCCGCCGCCGAGGAAGATCAACCGGGCGTCCGGGTTGTCCCGGAGCGTGAAGACCCCGAAGGGTCCGGACAGCTCCAGCCGGTGGCCGACCTGCAGTTCGGAGTCCAGGAACTCCGAGAAGATGCCGCCCGGGTAGACCTTGATGACGAACTCCAGCTGACCGCTCTCCCGGCTGGACGTGTTCGCCATCGAGAACGAGCGAGTGGCCTCCCAGCCCGGCACCTGGATGTCGACGTACTGACCGGGGAAGAACTTCAGTTCGCCGGGATCCACCAGCTTCAGGACGAGATGGCGCAGGTCGTGCGTGACCGGCGTGATCGCGACCACCTCGGCAGTGCGTTCCTGGATCGGAAGGCCCGAGCGGATCATGTCCTCGTCGTAGTTGAGCAGCTCGATCGTGAGGTCCTCGTACGGATGCGCGCGGCACAGCAACGTGTAGCCCTCGTCCAGCTCGTACTCCGGCAGTGCGAACGTCGAGTACCGATCGAGCTCGATGTCATCCCCGTCCAGGACGAAGGACTTGCAGGACGAGCACTGTCCCTCCTTGCAGCCGTGCATCAGCATCACGCCCTGCTCCGCCGCGGCGCGCAGGATCGTCTGCTCCTCGTCGACCTCGATCTCGATGCCGACAGGTTCGAACCTCACCACATGTTTCTCGCCCATGGCTCCCGCTGCTGGTCGGAGGGATGAATCGGGGCGGGCGGGTACCAGGCGCACCCACCCGCCCCTTGGAGGGGTTCAGGCGTCGGCCGGTGCCCGTCCGGCAGGGCCTCCGCGTACGTAGCGGGCGGCGAACGCGGTGCGCTCGTCGTCACTCATCTCGTTCAGCAGCACGTTCGGGCTCGCCAGCGGCGGGCACTTGCGCAGGTGGTCCAGCGTCCACATCTTGTCCGGGTTCAGATCGAGGTGTGGCTGCGCGACCATCGTCTTGCCGTCGTCACGGACGAATCCCATGTCGGAGACCACGTCGGCCCAGTTCCAGCCGTGGTACAGGGTCTCCCACTCGCGGTGACCGATCAGCTGGCCCATGTTCGGCGTCTGCCGGCCCTGGTACGTCGGCCGGAACGCCGTCTCGTCGGTCCACTTGCACATCTCGTGGCAGTAGGTCCGCCACTGGCCGTCGACCTTGGCCATCACCATGTCCTCGCGGACCAGGCACGGGACCATGCAGGTCCAGCACCGGTGCGGGTACTCGTAGTCGACGTCCTCGAACACGATCGGCTTGTGCCCGTTCGGCATCGACAGCCGGTTGTAGTTCTCCCACCACGCGCCGTACTTGTCGTACCAGCCCGGGTACTTGTACTCGAACCACTCGAAGTCCTTGTCCGTCATCGGGTCGATCCGCCAGTAGTTGGCGAGCCAGCCGGTGGCGAAGAACTGGGCGACCTCGTGCACGTAGCCCTTGTTCCAGATCTGGTTCCAGGACTCCTCGATCAGGTCGTGCGGGATCTCGAGGCCGTACTTCTCCAGCGGGACGAGGTAGCTGCGGTAGTAGTCGTCGTAGATCCACCGGCGCCACATCTCGGCGTAGCTCTCGCGGTCCTTGCGGCGGTCCTTCGTGCCGTACTCGATGAAGGTGCCGATCGCGGCGTCGACGACGCGGTGGTTGTTCCACCACGCGTACCGCAGGTCACGGGCCAGCAGCTGGTGGTTGCCCTCGTCGGCGAGTGCCATCAGCAGCGTCGCGTACCCGTTGCTGATGTGCCGCGACTCGTCGGACTGCACCGAGTGGAACACCGTCGGCAGCAGGTAGTCGCCGTTCGCGGCGGCCTCGGCCGGCATGGCGACGAACAGCGTGTTCGTGAACGCCGTCTCGGCCACGATGGTCAGGTAGATGCTCGCCGCGGTGATCGCGTCACCGGTGATGAAGCCCTCGGCGAACTGGCGCCCGATCGTGCCGCAGTAGTCGCTCTGGAAGTCTCGCAGGCTCGAGTTGAACCCCGCCGGGTCGATGTAGTTGTTCATGTACAAGCGTTTGAGGTTCTGCTGGATCGTCGAGTGCCTGACCTCGTCGATCATCTGGATCGCCTGGCCGTTGTGCAGCTCAGGGTTCGGCACCGTCCGGAAGAGCAGCGGCATCGCCCGGGCGGCGGAGATCTCCGGCAGCGGAATGATGCTGAGGAAGAGCTTCTGCCACTCCAGCCAGCGCTCCTGCACCTGGCGGAACATGTTGCCGCGGATCGCGCCGTCCGAGGCGCCGTACACCCGGTGGTCCTTCTCCTCCTGCATCGGGAAGTACGACCGCAGGACCTGCTTCAGCGGGTCCTTCTTCTGTGCCTTCTGGAACGTGTAGTCGGTTCCGTACTGGGAGACCGGCTCGTGGTACGCCGGTTCCCAGGACAACTCCTGGATCTTCTGGTGGGCCCTCGCCACACTCTGGCGACTCATGGCACTCCTCCCGCTCGCGTGGCCGACTGTTCTTGCAGTACATGCCCGCTGGCACCGCGGAGAGGTCTCAAATTGAGATGCGCGTCACAGACTTCAGGGCTCGCCGAACATTGCCTGCCGGAGCTCGGCCAGCCGGGCGTCCTTCTCCTGTGCGAGACGCTGATCGCCTTGCGGATCAGGGTGGATGCCGAGGCACCGCAGCAGTTCGGCGGCCGGCTCGCCCGGGTGCCCGGTCGCGCCGAGGACCGGATGGAGGCCGGCGTCGGCCAGGTGTTCGAAGACGAGATGCACGATGGTCCACGGGTTGTACGACTCCTGGCTCGGGATACCGTTCTCCATCGGAACCTCCTGATCGCCCTCCAAGCATCACAAGCCCGGAAACCACGGCTGGTTGTCTCAATCTGAGACACCGCTTGCGGCTGGCTGTACTAGTCTCGAAGTGCGATGTGACTGGGTGGGGCCCGAGCGGATCCGCTCTCCCTGCCTGGTGTCGGGAGGCCCCGTGGAGGAACTCACCCCTTCGACCGAGGACAGTCGCCGAGCCGCAACGGCCCGGCTGAACTTCCTGACCCTCGAACCGGTCCGGCCGCAAGACGTCCGGCCGCCGATCCTCGCGTCCTGGGTGCGATCGCAGCGGCACTGGCACCTGCCCGCCGACCGGATCACCCTGCCCTTCATCGAGGACCCCGACCTGGACATCCCCCTGACCCGCAGTGCACTCCCGGTGCTGCAGCAGTTGCACGAGAATCTCGACGGTCAGCCGATCAGCGTCATCCTCACCGACCGGACCGGCCTGGTCCTGCGGCGCCTGACCGCGGACCGAGAACTGAGCCGGCACCTCGACAAGGTCTATCTCGCGCCGGGTTTCAGCTATGCCGAGGAGTTCGCCGGCACGAACGGGATCGGCACCGCGCTCGAAGGCGGCGGCCCGATGCACGTCTTCGGCCATGAGCACTACGCCGAGGACCTGGAGGACCTGGCCTGCGCCGGCGTACCGATCCGGCACCCGATCACCGGCAAGACGGTCGGCGCGATCGACCTGACCTGCTGGCGCAAGGACGCCGGTTCCCTGCTGATGGCGCTCGCCAAGACCACGGCGGAGAACATCCGGTCGGCCCTGCTCAAGGACAGTTCGCCCCGGGAGCTGACGCTGCTGCAGGCGTACCTGCAAAGCAGCCGCCGGCTCGGCGACATGGTCCTCGCGGTCGACGAAGACCTCCTGCTGATGAACGCCATGGCCCGGCAGTCCCTCGACACCGCGGATCAGCGCGCTGTGCTCGGGCACGCCGTGGAGATGCTGGCTCGTGGCGGCTCCGACGCGGTCGTCGCGGAGTTACCCACCGGCAGTCGGGTCCGGATCACCTGCCGCCCGGTCCCGGTCGGTGGTGGAGGTGGTGCGGGGATCATCCAGGTCAGCCCGCACAACGCCGGACTGGACCGCGGGACGCCGGCCGTCGGCCACCGCCCGCCGCCGCGTCCGGTCCTGCCCGGACTGGTCGGCCACAGTGCGGCGTGGCTCGGCAGCAGCCGGGAGGTCGACAACGCGTACCGGGCCGGGCAATGGGTGGTGCTCACCGGTGAGCGCGGTGTCGGCAAAGCCGCACTCGCCCGCGCCGCCCACCACCAGAACAACCCGGCCGGCTTGTGCCACGTGCTCGACGCCGCCCGGCCGGCCGATGGTTTCGGCGCCGAACTGGAGGCCGAGCTGTCCGACGACTCGGTGCAGACGCTGGTGATCCGGCACGTCGAGCTGCTCGACGCGGACGGTGTGGACGCGACCGTCGAGGCCCTCTACGGCGTTCTCGAGCGCCGGCCGTCCGATCCACCATGGATCGCCCTCACGCTCACCTCCGACGACACGGAGCCCCCGGACCTCGGGGACCTGCTGACCTTGTTCCCGCTCACCGTCGAGGTGCCGCCGCTGCGGCATCACGTCGAGGACGTCCGGGAGCTGGTTCCGTACTTCCTCAACCAGTTGAGTCACGGTGAGCTGACCTGCGCACCGGAGACGATGCAGCAGCTGATGCGGTCGTCGTGGCAGGGCAACACCGCCGAGCTGTGCCAGGTCCTGAAGCAGGTCGTCCTGCGGCGCCGCCGGACCGGGGTGATCACGCCCGCGGACCTTCCGGCCCGGGTCCAGGCGATCAGCCGCCGCAGTCTCAGCCAGCTCGAGGCCCTCGAACGCGACGCGATCATCCGCAGCCTGGTCGCCAACGACGGGCACAAGGGCCGGGCCGCGAAGTCCCTCGGCATGTCCCGCGCCACCATCTACCGCAAGATCCACGACTACGGCATCCAGCCGCCATAACGATCACATTTGCGCCGTTAATCGACGATCGGGACAGATTTGATCAGATTTGGGTTGCCCTCGGTGGGTGGGACAGGGTTCCATTGCAGGGGTGACGGAGACGCGTGCCGCCGGACCGGCGGAGGAGCAGGAATTCTCGTACCGGCCGCTCGTGTGGCTGGCGGTCGCGACGTTCTCGATGGGGATCGACGGCTACGTGCTGGCGGGTCTGCTGCCGGCCATCGCCGGGGACCTGCGGGTCAGTACGGCGGCCGCCGGGCAGCTGATGACGGTCTTCGCGCTGACCGCGGCACTGGCCGGACCGGTGCTCTCGACGGTGACGAGCCGCTGGGAACGGCGTAGGACGATCGTCCTGGCGCTCGCCGTCTTCGTGCTCGGCAACCTGATCGTCGGACTGGCGCAGAACTACCCGATCGCGCTGAGTGGCCGGGTCGTGGCGGCGCTCGGCGGTTCGCTGCTCAACGCCGCCGTCCTGGGCTACGTGATCGCGCTGACGCCGGTCCAGCACCACGGCAAGGCGTTGTCCTTCGTGCTCGGTGGCTGGATGGTCGCGACCGCGCTCGGCGTACCGGTCGGGCTGGTCATCGGGCAGTCCAGCTGGCGGTTCCCGCTGATCATGGTCGCCGTGGTCGGCAGCATCGCGCTGGTCGGCATCATGATCGGGCTTCCCCGCCTGCACCTCCCGGCCGCATCGCTCGCCGAGCGGCTCCGCCCGCTCGGTCAACCCCGGCTGCTCGCCGCGCTGCTCGTCACGACCGGCATCCTCTGCAGCAGCTACACCTGCTTCACCTACGCGGTGCTGATCCTCGGCCCGCACCTCGGCGCTGACTGGATGATCATCGCGGTGATGTTCGGGTACGGTGTCGCCAGCATGCTCGGGAACGCGGTCACGGGCCGGCTGACCGACCGGTTCACCCCGGTGCGCGTGCTCACCGTGGTTCTGACCGGACTCCTGCTGAACTCGGTCCTGGGAATGGCCGGGCTGATGCTCTCTCCGGCCGTCCTGGTCACGGTGCTCGGACTGCTCTGGTTCTTCCTCGCCGGCGTCGGCAACGGGGGCGCCGCCGTCCCCCAGCAGGCCCGCCTCGGAGCGCTCGCCCCCGCGTCCGCCGCGATCGTGATGGCCTTGAACGGCAGCGCCATCTCCCTCGGCTCCGCGCTGGGCAGCGGCCTCGGCGGCGTGGCCCTCACCACCGGCCTCCCCCCGAACGGTCTGCTCGGCGTCGCCTCCGTCGTCCTTGCCATCACCGTCACCCTCCACCTGATCGTCTCTCGCTCCTCCAGCGCCGCAAAAGTCGCCGTCGAGTGACGAACACGTGCGCCCCAGGGACGATTGAGGAGCAGGAGTTCTCGTACCGGCCGCTGGTCTGGCTGGCGGTGGCCACGTTCTCGATGGGAATCGACGGGTACGTCCTGATCGGGTTGCTGCCGGCCGTCTCCGCGGACCTGCACGTGAGCGCGGCGGCCGCGGGCCAGTTGATGTCCGTCTTCGCGCTGACCGCCGCCTTCGCCGGACCGGTGCTCGGAACGCTGACGAGCCGCTGGGAACGCCGTACGACGATCGCCTCGGCGCTCGCCGTCTTCGTCCTCGGCAACCTGATCGTCGGGCTCGCGACGACCTACCCGCTCGCGTTCGCCGGCCGGGTGGTGGCGGCGCTCGGCGCCTGCCTGCTGAACGCCGCCGTCAGCGGGTACGTGATCGCGGTGACTCCGGTCCGGCATCGCGGCAAGGCCTTGTCGTTCGTGCTCGGCGGGTTGCTGACCGCGACTGCGCTCGGCGTACCGGTCGGCCTGGTGATCGGGCAGTCCAGCTGGCGATTGCCCATGATCCTGGTCGCCGTGATGGGAACGATCGCGCTGGCCGGCATCCTCCGCGGCCTGCCTCGCCGGCACCTCCCCGCGGGAAGGCTTACCGACCAGCTTCGCCCGCTCGGCCGGCCCCGGCTGCTCGGCGCTCTGCTCGTCACCACCGGCATCCTGTGCGGCAGCTTCATCTGCTTCACGTACGCCGTCCTGATCCTCGGCCCGTCCTTCCCCGCCGGCTGGATGATCATCGCGATCATGTTCGGGTACGGCGTCGCGAGCGCGTTGGGTAATGCGATCACGGGCCGGCTGGCGGATCGCTTCTCGGCACCGCGCGTGCTCACCGTCGTCCTGATCGTGCTGCTGCTGAACTCGATCCTCGGTATGGCCGGCCTGATGCTGACCTCGGCGGTCGTGGTCGCGGTGACCGGCCTGCTCTGGTTCTTCGCCCAAGGCATCGGCAACGGCGGCGCCGCCGTACCGCAGCAGGTCCGGCTGGCCGGCCTCGCCCCGGAATCGCCCGCGATCGTGATGGCCCTCAACGGCAGCGCGATCTCGCTCGGTTCGGCCCTCGGTAGTGGAGTCGGCGGCGTCGCGCTGGCCGCCGGGACCGCACCGAGCGGCTTGCTTGGCGTCGCGGCCGTCGTCCTCGCCGTCACCCTGGGCCTGCATCTGGTCGTCGTCAGGTTCAGAGTGTCGTCCTGACAGCGGTCAGCGCCAACCGCGCCGGCCCGCCTGCAGACCGGCCTGGAAGCGGCTGGTGGCGCCGAGCTGGTCCTGGACCTCGGCGATCCGGCGGCGCAAGGTCCGGCTGCTGACGCCGAGCTGGCGGGCGATCGCCTCGTCCTTCATGCCGCTGGCGAGCAGGTTGATCAGCGTCGTGACCGGATCCGTGGCTGCGGACGCCGTCAGCCGCAGCGGCGAGGCCTGGCCCCACAACTGATCGAACAGGACCTGGAGGGCGCTGGTCAGTGCGGAGTCCGTGACCACGACGGCGCGCGCCTGGCCTGGCGTGGACGGGGCGTCGCCGGCCAGCGGGAGGATCGCGGTCCGGCCGTCGACGATCAGCAGCTTCACCGGGACCTGCGGCAGCACGCGAGCCTGTTCGCCCCGCTCAGCCATCGATCGCAAGCGGTCGACCCAGCCGGGGTGGTCCAGCACCTCGGCCGCATAGATCGCCCGGAACCGGACGCCACGATCCAGCAGCGCCAGCTCGGCGCTCGACACCTGGTGACTGCCGTCCGCGACGTACGGCGGGGTGTCCGTGCCGACCGCCTGTTCGGTCGCCCCACGCAACATGTCGTCGATGCGCGCCTCGATCGCGTCGCGGCCGACCGCGATCTCGATCAGGCGGCTCGGCTCGGCCTGCAACTGCCCGGCACTGAACTCGCGGGCGAGCTGGTCGGTCATCGCGGCGACCCCGTCCAGCGCCGCCCGTCGTTCGCGCACCAGCATGCCGAGCCCGGAGCGCGGGTCGACCGGTGCCGGCGCGGCCTCGGATCCGCCGCGCACCAGCCCCGCCGCGACCAGTCGGCCGACCGCCGCCTGGACCGCCGCCACCGAAATCTCCAGCACCTCGCTGTGCTGCCCGACCGGTACGCCGGGATCGCGCAACAACTGCTGGTACACCCGCGCGTCCACAGCGGACAGTCCTACCGCTTCCCAATCAGCCACCGTCCGAGCCTAGTTGGCCGGAATCGGCGTTTGGCCGGATCCGGCGCCAAACCGGCCGAACCAGGGCTTAGCGTGTCCCCAGAAAGCGCCCTTGTCCGAGGAGTGAACTGTGCGTTTACATGCTGGCCGTTCCGCGATCGCCCTGGCAGGTGCGGTTGCGACCGCCGTTCTCGTCGGCTCCGGCGCCGGCGTGGCGACCGCGCAACCCAACGAACCCGCCTTCGCACCGCAGTCGATCGTCTGGCCGACGCAGAACGACGGCTACCTGCTCGGCGGCGTCCAGTGTGGGACGGCGCCCTGTCCGGCCGCGGTCAAGGCCACCCATGACGGCGGCAAGACCTGGGCGACCGCCGGCCGCACGCACAACGGGCTGGCGATGAGCGGTGAGCCGGGGCTGACCAGCCTGCAGTTCGCCGACCAGAAGTTCGGCTGGGCCTACGACCCGTTCCTCGAGGTCACCCGGGACGCCGGCAAGACCTGGACCCAGGTCCCGCTGCCCGGCGGCGACGCCAAGGTGCTGAACCTGCTGGCCTCGTCCGACGGCACGTACGTCGTCACGTCGGGCTGCGCGATCGGGACCGGCATCTGCGACGACCGGCCGCTCAAGGTCTGGCGCGCACCGGCCGGAAAGTCCACCGGCTGGAAGCAGCTCGACCTCGCGGTGGGGGCTGATGACCACGTCACCTGGGCCGCCGCGGGCTCGACTGTCTACGCGCTCACGGCAGGGTTCAACGGACCAGGCCGGCTGTCCACCCTGCGCAACGGCACGGTGCGCTCGACCAGCACGGTCAGCTGTGCGGACCCCGACGACGCCGCCATCACCGACCTCGCGACGAACGGCCCGAACCGTCTCTTCGTGCTCTGCATGGCGAACTACGGCCGCGGCCACTCCGACAAGACGCTCCTGGTCTCGGGCGACGGCGGCAAGACCTTCCGGTACGACGCGATCCCCGGCGGACTCGGTCTGGCCGGCCAGCTCGCGGTCGCGCCGGACGGCGCGGTCATGCTCTCCACACTCACCGCGAGCCTGGTCTACAACCGCCCGTCGCTGTCGAAGGCGTGGCGCGTCGACCAGAGCTGGCTCGAGAACAGCGAGCACATCCACGACCTGGTCTACCAGTCCGGCTCGACCGCGTGGCTCGTCGAGCGCGATGCGGCGTACACCCCGGACACCAAACTCTGGGTGACTCGCGATGCCGGCAAGAGCTGGCAGCAGACCACCGTCGTCCCGGCGTGACGCCGATCCACTCTCGAATCATCGGAGTACACCTGTGATCTCACTGCGCCGGTTGGCGATCCCGCTCGCCCTCGTCCTCGTCGGCGCCACCACCACGGTGGCGGCTGCCGACGTCCAGGAGTCCCCGAAGGTCGTGGCCAGCTGCGACCAGAAGGTCGAGCCCGGACACTTCACCTGCTTCGCGCAACGCCGCGCCGACCTGGGCTTCCGGACCCGGGTCGCCGGTGCGCCGGCCGGCTACGGTCCGGCCGACCTGCAGGCGGCGTACAAGTTGCCGTCGGCATCTTCTGGTCAGGGACAGCGGGTCTACATCGTCGACGCGTACGACGACCCGACCGCCGAGGCAGACCTGGCCGTCTACCGTCAGCAGTTCGGCCTGCCGCCGTGCACGACCGCGAACGGCTGCTTCCAGAAGCTCAACCAGGACGGCCTGCCGAGTCCGCTGCCCGGGCCGTCGCGCTCCTGGTCGGGTGAGATCTCGCTCGACCTCGATTCGGTGTCCGCGGTCTGCCCGCACTGTGGCATCACGCTGATCGAGGCGGACTCCGCCAGTACCGATCTGCTCGAGGCCACCAAGACCGCGGACCGGCTGGGCGCCAAGTTCGTCTCGCTGAGCTGGGGCGGACCGGAGTCGGCCGACCTCGCCGAGCTCGACAGCACGTACTTCAACCCGCTCGGCGTCGTCTACGCGGCATCCACCGGCGACAGCGACTACGACGCCGGTGTCTCGTATCCCGCGAGCTCGGAGGCCACCACCGCGGTCGGCGGTACGACGCTGACGAGGGACGACTCGGCGCGCGGCTGGACCGAGACGGTCTGGAACAGCTTCCCCGGCAACGGCACCGGTTCGGGATGCTCCAGCCTGATGGCCAAGCCGAGCTGGCAGTCGGTCATCCCGGCCGCGGTCTGCCCGCAGCGTGCCGTCGCCGATGTCTCCGCGGTGGCCGACCCCGCGACCGGCGTCGCCGTCTACCAGACCACCGGCGGCGCCGGCTGGGCTGTGTACGGCGGGACCAGCGCAGCGGCTCCGATCGTCGCTGCGATCTACGCACTTGCCGGTGACCCGGACCCCGCCTCCCGTCCGGCGAGCTATCCGTACGGCGTCACCGGCAACCTCAACGATGTTGTCCAAGGCAACAACGGCGAGTGCACCCCCGCACCGCTGTGTACAGCGCAAACCGGCTGGGACGGCCCGACCGGCCTCGGCACGCCGAACGGCACCCAGGCCCTGAAGTCGCCGACGACCGCGAACCGGATCACGGTCGACGCACCGGCACAGCAGTCCAGTGCCGTCGGCGATTTCGTCGTACTCCGGGCGCGCGCCACGGACTCCGGCCGGCGCCCGGTCGGGTTCACCGCCACGGACCTGCCGACCGGACTGCGGCTCGATGGGTCGACCGGCATCATCTACGGCCGGCCGACTCAGCCGGGCACCCACTCGGTCACGGTCACCGCGACCGACTCGACCAAGGCGCGGGGCAACACCGTGATCAGCTGGGTCGTCAGCACCCGCAAGGGCGCGCGTGGCGTGGTCAACGGCGACTTCGAGTCCGGTACGGGCGGCTGGACGCAGACCGCGGACGTGATCCGCGCCGACGGCCAGTACAGCCACGACGGTCTGGGCTACGCCTGGCTCGGCGGCACCGGAACGACCCACACCGACTCGCTGAGCCAGCGGGTCAGCGTCCCTTCCCTCGGCCACCCCGGTCTGCGCTTCGCCCTGCGGATCGCGAGTGACGACACCTCGGCCGCGAACCACGACGTACTCCAGCTGACCGTCGACGGTCACCCGGTCCGCACGTACACGGCTGCCCAGAGCAGGTCGTCGTACGGCGATCAGGTCGTGGACCTCACGCCGTACCGCGGCCGGACGGTCACGCTGGCGTGGACGAGCACCGAGGACGACGCGACCCCGACGACCTTCCTGCTGGACGACATCAGCATCGCGCGCTGACCAGCTGTCCCAGGCATCGCGACCGAAAGACCAGCGGCCGCGTGAGATGCTGAGACGCCAGGCGATCGAGGACGGGACCATGAGCAAGCGGCGGGTGACGTCGACCGACATCGCGAAGGCGACCGGCGTCTCCCGGTCGGCGGTGTCGCTCGTCCTCAACGGTCGCGGCGACGGCATGGTCGACGCCGGGAAGCAGGCCCGGATCCGCGCGGTCGCCCGCGAACTCGGGTACGTGCCGAATGCCTCCGCGGTGAACCTGCGCCGCCAGCGGACCGCCACCATCGGTCTGGTCACCGACGCGATCGCGAGCGCCCCGTTCGCCGGCCCGCTGCTGTCGGCAGCCAGCGACGTGGCGCTCGAGGCCGGGTACATGATCCTGACCATCGACACCTGGCAGCACCCCGACTACGTGGACGGCGCGATGGCCACGCTGCGGGCCCGCGACGTCGACGGACTGATCTACGCCGACGCCGGACTGCGGCAGATCGAAGGTCTCGAGGCACCACCGGGCATTCCGCTCGTCCTCGCCAACGCGTACGTCGCGGACGACTCGCTGCCGGCCTTCATCCCCGACGACGAAGGCGGCGGACGCGCGGCCGCCGAGCTCGTCCTGCGGGCCGGACACCGCCGGATCGCCTTCATCACCGGCAACCCCGACTCGCCGGCCACCGTGCAACGCGTCCGCGGGTTCACCGCCGCGCTGAACGACGCCGGTCTGCCGGTCGGCGACAACATCGTCCCGGCCCTCTACAGCCTCAGCTCCAACCACGCGGCCGCGCTGGAACTGCTGCGCCGCCCGGATCGACCGACCGCGATCCTCGCGGCCAACGATCGCGGCGCGACCGGGGTCATCCTCGCGGCGGCGTCGCTCGGCCTCTCCGTGCCGGGCGACCTCTCGGTGGTCGGGTATGACGACGAGCAGTTCCTCGCCGCCGAAGTCCCACCAGGACTCACAACGATCGCGCTGCCGCACCGCGAGATGGGCCGCCGCGCCACCGCCGACCTACTCGCCCGGATCGCGGGCGAGGACCGTCCGTACGGCGGCACCGAGCGACTCCCCTGCGTCCCGGTGGTCCGCGGAACCGTCGCTCCACCGCCCGTCGCCTGAGCCCCGAGGCGGCTCTTGACAACGTTGACCTAACACCTGTTAGGTACTGCGCGGGGCAAGCGAATGTCGGAAGGGCCACATGACTGACTGGGCAGCACTGACCCGATCCCCCGGCCGGCGCCGGAGCCGCTCGATCAACGCCGAGAACCCGACCGGCGCACGCGGACAGGCCGCTACGACCGCCTCGGCCCTCGGCCCCTCCCGCAAGGGGCGCCCGGCCATCTCCCTGGACCCGGGCGAGACGGCGACGCTGGCCGATATCGATGGTCCGGGCGTGATCCGGCACATCTGGATGACCGTGCCGGACAAGACGTCCGCGGGGCCTTGGGTACTGCGCGACCTCGTCCTGCGGATGTGGTGGGACGACGACGAGCGGCCGGCCGTCGAAGTACCGCTCGGCGACTTCTTCTGCAACGGATTCGGCCAGCGGGCGCTCGTCACCTCGGAGCCGATCGTGGTCGCGCCGACCGGCGGGCTGAACTGCTACTTCCCCCTGCCGTTCCGGCGGCACGCCCGGATCGAGCTGACCAACGAGCACCCCGGCCCGGTCGGCGGGATCTACTACCAACTCGACTACACGGTTGACGACGAGGTGGCCGACGACACGGCGCTGTTCCACGCGCACTGGCGACGCAGCAACGCCTCCACAGCGTTGGGTGAGGACCATGTGATCCTCGACGGGATCGTTGGCAGCGGCAACTATGTCGGGACCTACATCGGACTGACCGCGCTGGAGCGGTTCTGGTGGGGCGAGGGCGAGGTCAAGTTCTACCTCGACGACGACGAGGACTACCCGACACAGTGCAGCACCGGACTCGAGGACTACGCCGGTGGCGCGTGGGCCTTCCAGGATGCGTTGCGCGCCAACCCGTCACCGGCGCCGTTGACCTTCAGTGCGCCGTACTGCGGATATCCGTTCTACTCGGCGGAGGATCGCACCGGGCATTCGCCGTTCGTCACCGCCACGCTGCAGTCGCATGGCATGTATCGGTGGCATCTGCCGGATCCGGTGATCTTCCATCAGCGACTGCGGATCACGCTGCAGCAGATCGGCGCCTGGGATCACGGGCACTTCGAACGCAGCGACGACATCTCCAGCGTCGCCTACTGGTATCAACTGCCCGGCGGCGGCAACGATCTGCCCGCCCTGCCGTCGCGTGAGTATCGCCGTCCCCGTTGAGAGGCTGCCGTGACCGACTACCACGAGACCAACCGCGGTCAGTTCCACTTCAGTCCCCGGCACGGGTGGATGAACGACCCGAACGGGATGCTGCACTACCGCGGCACCTACCATTTCTACTTCCAGCACGCCCCCGGCAGCCTGGTCTGGGACACGATGCACTGGGGGCACGCCACCAGCCCCGACATGGTGCATTGGACGCAGCAACCGATCGCCCTGGATCCCGCCGTACATCCGGGTGAGCTGTGGTCGGGCGGCGGTGTCGTCGACGTCGGCAACACCTCCGGGCTCAAGGACGGGGACCACGACCCGATCGCGGTCTTCACCGGCACGCACGGCGTCCGGATGTTCTACAGCCTCGACGGTGGCATGACGTTCACGGCGTACGACGAGGGCCGGGTGATCGCTCAGCCGAGCGGTCACGAGAGCCGGGACCCGAAGGTGGTCTGGCACGACCCCTCGCAGACCTGGGCGATGGTGGTGTGGTCGGACGACAACGGGAACGGAGCGGACTTCTTCGTGTCGCCCGATCTGTGCACGTGGGAGCGCACCGACCGGTACGTCGCTGACTGGGTGTTCGAATGCCCGGACTTCACGCCGATGGATCTCGACGGGACGCCGGTCTGGGTTCTGCGCGACGGACGCGGATCGTACGTCGTCGGCGACTTCGACGGCCGGGAGTTCCGTACGTCGTGGCCGGAGCCGCGCACGATCACCATGAACCCCGGTGGAGCGGCCGGTCACTACTACGCCGCGCAGTCCTTCGACAACATGCCGGACGGCCGCGTGGTCACGATGGCGTGGCAGGGGCTCAACCGTGGCTCGACCTGGACCGGCAACGCGAGCTTCCCGGTGCAGCAGCGGTTGGTCTCGACGCCGGACGGACCGCGGCTGTTCAGCCTGCCGGTCGACGAGCTGGCGTCTTTGCGCGAGTCGACGAGGTCGTGGGGCCCTGAGGGACTCACCCCAGAGTCCGCACTCGTCCTCGACGACACCGCCACGAGCTACGAACTCGAAGCAACCTTCGACCGTCCTGAGACTGGCACACTCGTCTTCCGCCTTCGGACCGGCGCCGACGGATCGTCCGCTCGCGATGTCGTCTACGACATCGGAGCCGGACTGCTCGACGGCCTGCCGCTGCCGGCACCCGATGGCACGCTCACGATCCGGCTCCTGGTCGACCGCGGCCAGCTCGCCGTCTTCGCCGCGGACGGCGCGTACTACGCCTGCTACAACGTCGACTTCGACACGACCGCCACCGGCGAGGGTGTCCAACTCGTCACCAACACACCTCTTCAGCTGACGTCCCTCACCCTTCATCAGCTCGCCTCCATCTGGCCGGCCGATACAGTCGCGCCATGACCCGAACCCTGCTGGTGGTGGCGCCGTCGTTCCGGGAGATGGTGTTCTCCGCACAGAGTGTGTCGCGGCTGGAGCGTCTCGGGGAACTCGTCGTACTCGACGATCCGGCGGATGCCGGCGCGCTGATGGCCGCGCTTCCGGAGACCGACGTACTGATCACGTCCTGGGGTGCGACGCCGCTCACCGCCGAGGTGCTGGATCACGCGAACCGGCTGCGGTTGATCGCGCACAGTGCCTCGTCGGTGAAGCATTTCGTCACCGACGAAGTGTTCCGGCGCGGCATCCGGATCACGCAAGCCGGACAGGCGATGGCCCGGCCGGTGGCCGAGGTTTCGCTGGCGTTCACAGTGGCGATGCTGCACCGGATCCATCGGTTCGACCACGCACTGCACCGCGGGGCCGCGTGGCGGGACGCGATCGACGCGCCACCGCAGCACGGCATCGCCGGTTCCCGGATCGGCGTGGTCGGCGCCTCCCGGACGGGCGTCGAGTACATCGCGATGGTCGTTGCCCTCGGCGCCGATGTCGTTGTCTACGACCCCTACCTGACGGACGAGCGCGCGGCGGAGCTCGGCGTACGACGGATCGCCCTGGACGAACTGCTACGGACCAGCGCCGTCGTCGCCCTGCACGCACCGACGCTGCCGGAGACCCGCGAGCTGATCGGTGCGCGTGAGTTGGCGCTGATGCCGGACGGGTCGTCGCTGGTCAACACCGCCCGATCCTGGCTGGTCGACTCGGACGCTTTGCTGGCCGAACTCCAGACCGGCCGGATCGACGCCGCGCTCGACGTCTTCGACGAAGAGCCACTGCCGGTGGACAGCCCACTCCGCGGGCTGGCCAACGTCCTGCTCACCCCACACCGCGCCGCCGCAACGGTCGAGTGCTATCTCGAAATGGGCGAGATCGTCGCGGCCGAGATCGAGCGCTACGTCGCCGGTTCGCCCCTGCAGTACGAACTGAGCGAAGCCGCGCTCGCCCGAATGGCCTGATCGCACCCATCCGGTGACGTCGCGGCTCCGAAGGGTTGTTGTCAGCACCCCCTTCGAGAAAGCGAACTCGTCATGCTCAAGAACCTCGTCCGCGTCGGCCTCGCCGTGTCCGCACTGGCCCTCGTCCTCGCGACGTCGGCGTGCGGCAGCGACGACAAGACCGCGTCCGCCGGCTCCGCCCCGTCCACGACCACGAGCGCAACTCCTTCGATGGACGCCGCCGCGGCCGGGCTCGTCGGCCCGGGCTGCGCCGACTACGCCAAGGCCAACCCGAGCGGCGCCGGTTCGATCGACGGCATGGCCGCCGCGCCGGTGGCCACCGCCGCGTCCGGCAACCCGTTGCTGACCACCCTGGTCTCCGCCGTGTCCGGGAAGCTGAACCCGAAGGTCGACCTGGTCTCCACCCTGAACGGCGGCGAGTTCACCGTCTTCGCCCCGGTCGACACGGCGTTCCAGAAGGTCCCGGCCGCCACTGTCACCACGCTGAAGACGAATGACGCGCTGCTCACCAAGATCCTCACCTACCACGTGGTAGCCGGCCAGCTCGACCCCGCGGCCGTGGTGGGCACGCACCCGACCGTGGAGAAGCAGGACGTCACCGTGACCGGGTCCGGCGACAGCCTCAAGGTCAACGGCGCCAACGTCATCTGTGGGGGTGTGAAGACCGCCAACGCTACTGTGTATCTCATCGACTCTGTCCTGATGCCGCCGGCGAACTGACCGTGACCGATCCGACTTCACTGCCTTGGCCCACCGGGTCGCACCAGCGACCCGGTGAGGTCTCGGACGGCGACCTGCTGGTGATGACCGCCAGCGGCGACACCGCCGCGTTCAGCGCCCTCTACGACCGGGTCACGCCCTCGGTGTTCGGCCTGGTCCGGCGGATCCTGCGCAACCCGGCCCAGTCCGAGGAGGTGACGCAGGAGGTGATGGTCGACGTCTGGCGCACCGCGACCAGGTACGACGCCGGCCGCGGCTCGGCGCACGCGTGGATCCTCACCATCGCCCACCGCCGGGCCGTCGACCGCGTCCGCTCCGAACAGGCGGCGGCCGATCGCACCGAACTCGCCGGCATCCGGTCCGCCGAGGTCGACTTCGACCAGGTCGCCGACACGGTCAGCACGCGGCTCGAGGCGGAGCAGGTACGGCGCTGCCTCGGCGCGCTGACCGAGCTCCAGCGGGAGTCGATCGAGCTGGCGTACTACAACGGTTACACCTACCCCGAGGTCGCCCAGCGGCTCGGGGCGAAACTGCCGACCGTGAAGGCGAGAATGCGCGACGGCCTGATCCGGCTCCGCGACTGCCTCGGAACCACCGAAGGGGGCGTACGCCATGACTGATCCCGACGTACACACTCTCACCGGGCCTTACGTCCTCGACGCTTTGCCGGAGGACGAACGAGCCGACTTCGAGGCGCACCTCGCCGAGTGCGCGTTCTGCACCACGGAGGTCGCCGAACTGCGCGAGGCCACCGTCAAGCTCGCCACCCCGGTCGCGACTGCGCCACCGCCCGCCCTCAAGGCGAACGTGCTGGCCGCGATCGAGCACACCCGCCAACTGCCTCCGCTCGTCCCCGGCCAGTCGCCGACCCCGGTCGTCCAGCGCCGGTTCAGCCGTCGATCCGTGCTCGCGCTGGCCGCGGCGGCTCTCGCGGTCGCCGGCGCCGGTGGCGTCGCGATCGACCAGTACCGCGAGAAGACCGACGCCGCCCAGGCCAGCGCACAGATGGCCGCCGTACTCGCCCAGCCCGACGCACGCACCGTCCGCGGTCCGGTCGCCGGCGGCGGTCAGGCCACCGTCGTCGCGTCCGCGCAGGCCGACGCGGCAGTCGTCGTACTGCGGGATCTGCCGAAGCTGTCCGGCAACCGCACCTGGCAGCTCTGGATGATCGATCCGTCGCAGACCGCCCACTCCGTCGGTCTGGCCTCCGGTGACGAGGCGCAGGTCCTCAACGGCGACGTCACCGGCATGGTCGCCTTCGGCCTCACCGTCGAACCGCCCGGCGGCTCGGCCAAGCCGACCCTCCCCGCCGCAGCCCTGATCCCGATGACCTGAGGACAGGTACTGTCGCCCAGATGGAAGAGGCTTCCGTTGACGTGCAGGCCCGGGTGCGGGCGAGCTTCGAGCGCCAGGGTCTGATGCACCACCTCGGCGCTCGGATCGCCCACATCGGCCCGGGCCGCGTGCACATCGTCCTGCCGAGCCGGCCCGAGGTCACCCAGCAGCACGGCTACTTCCACGCAGGTGCGACGAGCGCGATCGCCGACAGCGCCGGCGGCTACGCTGCCTTCACGGTGTTCCGCGAGGACAGTTCGGTGCTCACGGTCGAGTACAAGATCAACCTCCTCGCGCCGGCTGAGGGCGATCAGCTCGAGGCGATCGGGACGGTCCTGAAGGCCGGCCGCACCCTGACCGTCTGCACCCTCGAGGTCTATGCGAGCCAAGGCACCGAGCGAAGCCTCGTCGCCAGCGGCCAGCAGACCCTGATCCAGATCCAGGCCCGTCCGGAACGGTGAGGAGAAGCATGCGGGCGATCGTCATCCGGGGCAAGCTCGAGCTCGTCGAGGCCGAGCTGCCTACTCCGGTCCCACAGGCCGGCCAGGTCCGGCTGCGGATGGCGTACGGCGGGATCTGTGGCTCGGACCTGCATTACTACAACGACGGCGCGAACGGCGCGTACGTCGTCCGCGAACCGCTGGTGCCCGGACACGAACTCTCGGGCACCGTCGACCTCGACCCCTCCGGCGAGCTGGCACCCGGCACTCCGGTGACCATCCACCCGGCCACGTTCGGCACCCCGGCGCCGGGGATCGAGGATCGCCCGCACCTGTGGCCGGACGGCGCCTACCTCGGCAGCGCGGGCACCTGGCCGCACACCCAGGGCGGCATGAGCGAATTCGTTGTCGTGGGCAAGCACATGGTCCGCCCGCTGCCCGCGACGCTGCCGTTGCGCCGCGCCACGCTCGCGGAACCACTGGGCGTGGCCCTGCATGCCGTCCACATCGCCGGTGGCGTCGAAGGGCGGCGGGTCCTGGTCTCGGGTTCGGGCGCGATCGGCCTGCTGGCGGCGGCTTCGGCGCTCGCCGCGGGCGCGACCGAAGTGGTGTCGACCGACGTCCTCCCAGGTCCGCTGCGGCGGGCCCGCGAGCTCGGCGTCCACGGCACGATCCAGGTCGGCACCGACGAGATCCCCTCGGAGTACTTCGACGTCGTCCTCGAGTGCACCGGTGTGCCCGCGGCCATCACCGCCGCGCTCGACGCGGCTCGCCGGGCCGGCATCGTCGTCCTCGTCGGCGTCCCACCCAACGAGCCGCGCGGCGTGAACCTCTCCCCCTTGGTCTCCCGCGAACTCCAGCTCCGCGGCACCCTCCGCTTCAACGACGAGATCGACCGCGCGGTCCAGCTCCTCGACGCCGATCCGCGGCTCGAGCAGGTGATCACCCACGACTTCCCGGCCGAGCAGGCCGTCCGGGCGTTCGCCACCGCCGCCGACTCGGACACCTCCGGCAAGGTCCTGATCTCCCTCTGGCCCTAGAAACGCACCCCGCTGAAATTCGTGCTCATCGCAGCGATGAGTTCGGCTTTCGTCGCCGGTCTGTACAGGTGAGAGCAATTTCCTGGAGGAACCTGTGCGGACGACAAGTGAACAACGATGGGTGCTGGGGCTGGCCTCGATCGGGTCGGTCATGGTGGCCCTGGATGTGCTGGTGGTCGCGGCCGCGCTGACCACCATCCGGGCGGATCTCGGCGCCTCGGCCGAGCAGCTCGAGTGGACGGTGAACGCGTACGCCCTGAGCTTCGCGATGCTTCTGATGACGGCCGCCGCGATCGGCGACCGCCTGGGCCGGAGACGGACCTATGCCGGTGGCCTGGCCCTGTTCACGGTGGCGTCGGTCGGCTGTGCGCTGGCCACCTCGCTGCCGTGGCTGATCGCGGCGCGAGCCGTCCAAGGTGCCGGCGCCGCTGCGGTGATGCCGTTGGCGATCGGCCTGCTGGGTGCGGCGTTCCCGCCGGAACGGCGAGGCTGGGCGACCGGTGTGTTCAGCGGACTGACCGGTCTCGCCGTACTGGGCGGGCCGATGATCGGTGGAGCGGTGACGGAGGGGTTGTCCTGGCAATGGATCTTCTGGATCAACGTGCCGATCGGCATGATCGCGATCGCCCTGGTTCTCCGGAAGATCCCCGAGAGCACCGGTCCGTCGCGCCCGCTCGACCTGATCGGTGCGGTCCTGATCAGCCTCGCCGTACTCGGCCTGGTCTGGGGTGTCGTCCACGGTGAGACCGCCGGCTGGTCGAGCGCCGAGGTGCTCGGCTCGTTCGCGGCCGGGGTCGTCCTGCTCGCCGCCTTCGGGGTCTGGGAGGGACGGTCGGCGCACGCGATGATCCCGCTCGCCTTCTTCCGGAACCGGACCTTCACCGCGGCGAACTCGGCCGGCTTCTTCCTCAGCGCGGCCCTCTTCAGCGCCGTCTTCTTCCTGTCCCAGTACATGCAGGTGGTGTTCGGGTCGTCCCCGTTGAAGGCCGGTCTGCAACTGCTGCCGTGGACGGCGACGCTCTTCCTGGTCGGTCCGCTCGGCGGCCGGCTGATCGATCGCATCGGCGAGCGCCCACTGGTGGTGATCGGGCTGACGCTCCAGACCGCCGGCATGTTCTGGGTCAGCCGAAGCACGGGCCAGTACTACGAACTCGTCGTACCGCTCGTGGTCACCGGCTGCGGGATCTCGCTGGCGATGCCGGCCGCGCAGAGTGCGAGCGTCGGTGCGCTGCCGCGGGAGGCGGTCGGGATCGCCTCCGGGGTCTACAGCATGACCCGGCAACTCGGTGGCGCCGCCGGTGTCGCCGTCCTCGGGTCGGTCTTCGTGTCGGCCGGCGGGTACGCCGGTCATGGCTTCACCCGGGCGCTCGCGGGGTGCGGCGTACTGTCGTTGCTCGGGGCACTGTCGGGTCTCGGCATCTCCGCACGGCGCCGTACCGGCGAGCTGGTCGCCACGAAGGTGGTGGAGGGAGTCGGATGAACCTGGAGGAAGAGTTCGCACTGCATCGGGGTGGTCTGGTCGCGCACTGCTACCGGATGCTCGGGTCGCTGTACGACGCCGAGGACGCGGTGCAGGAGACGTACCTGCGGGCCTGGCGCGGACACGCGGACTTCGAGCAGCGCTCGACCGTCCGGACCTGGCTCTACCGGATCGCCACCAATGTCTGCCTCAACTTCCTGCAGCACAGCAGCCGGCGCATGGTCCCGTCCGCGCTCGGTGCCCCCGGCAACGATCCGGACGAGCTGCATGCACAGGCACTCGAGGTACCGTGGCTGGAGCCGTTCCCGGACCAGTTGCTCGGCGCCGACCCGGCCACGGTGGTCGGCGACCGGCAGAGCCTCCGGCTGGCGGTGGTCGCCGCGATGCAGCACCTTCCACCGCGCCAGCGCGCCGTACTGATCCTGCGTGAGGTGCTGACCTGGCCGGCGGCCGAGGTCGCGACCTTGCTCGACACCACGACCGCGGCCGTCAACAGCTCGTTGCAGCGGGCGCGGGCCGAACTGGCAAGGCTCCGGCCGAGCGAAGAGGACTTCAGCGAGCCGGACGAACCGGTCCGGCGGGCGGTGCTCGATCAGTTCTCGGCGGCCATGGAGAGCAAGGATCTGGTCACGTTGGAGGGACTCTTCACCGCGGACACCCGGTGGGAGATGCCGCCGATCCCGACCTGGTTCAGCGGACGTGGCGACGTGATGCGGCTCCTGGACGCGAAACTGCTTTCCGGTCCGGACCGACGGATCCTGGTCGAGACCTCGGCGAACGGGCAGCCGGCGTTCGCGCTCTACATCCGGGGCGAGGACGCGCTGTACCACGCGCATTCCGTCAAGGTCCTGACCCTGACCAAGGCCGGCATCTCGGCCGTTCTGTCCTTCCACCAGCCCGCGCTGTTCCCGGCGTTCGGGCTGCCCATCATTCAATCCCGCTAAGACGGAGACACCGATGTCACTCGCAACCACACTCCGCGCCCTGCACGTGCCCGGCTCCCCCTTGGTCCTGCCCAACGCCTGGGACGCGGCTTCGGCCCGGATGGTCGAACAGGCCGGCTTCCCCGCCGTCGCGACCAGCAGTTTCGCGACCGCCACGATCCTCGGGCACGACGACGGCGAACAGGCACCGGTCGACGAGGTCCTCGCGGCGGCGGCCCAGGTCGCCCGCTCGGTGTCCGTCCCGGTCACGATCGACTTCGAACGCGGCTACCGGCTCCCGCCGGGCGAACTCGTCGAACGCTTCACCGCGACCGGCGCCGTCGGCCTCAATCTGGAGGACTCGGACCCGGCCACCGGCGACCTGGTCGATCCGGCCGAACAGGCGGACTTCCTGGCCGCGATCCGCGCCGCGGCCGGCACCGAACTGGTGATCAACGCCCGGATCGACGCGTTCCTGCGCAAGGCCGGCTCCCCTGAGGAACAACTCCGGACCGCACTAGACCGGGCCGCCCGCTACCTGGCCGCGGGTGCGGACTGCGTCTATCCGATCGGAGTCGGCGATCTCGACCTGATCGGGACGCTGGTCAAGGAGATCGGCGGCCCGGTGAACGTCGGCTACGGCCAGGGCGCCAACACGCTCGCCGACTACACAGCGCAAGGCGTCGCCCGGATCAGCTTCGGCCCGATGGTCCAGCGCCACCTGTACGGCAGGCTGGCCGGAACATTCCTCCCGGCGGTCGCCGCCGACCGGAATCCCTTTGCCGAATGAACGCCGGCACAACACGCCTGCGGGCCCTTGTGTGTGATCGTCGCGATCGGGTACGAAAGGATAGGTAGTCCAAAGCAACCATCGAGAGAAACGGGGAGAACGACGATGGGCATGTTCGACAACCTGAAGGACAAGGCGACGGAAGCCGTCGACGAGCACGGCGACAAGATCAGCGAGGGCCTGGACAAGGCCGGCGACGTCGCCGACGAGAAGACCGGCGGCCGGTACGGCGACAAGATCGACCAGGGCACCGACATGGCCAAGGACCAGCTCGACAACCTCGACGGTCAGGACGACGACATCGAGTAGCCGGACCCCGACCACCGACGCCGAGCGGCCGCAGGCTTCCCGCCCGCGGCCGCTCGCGGCATTCGAGGCGATGGGGCAGTAGCGTCAGGCTATGGCTGACGATGTTGGATTCTTACGCCAAGCGGTGGAGCTTGCGCGGGTGAACGCCGCCGAGGGGCAGTTGCCGTTCGGAGCGGTTATCGTGCGCGGCGAGGACGTCGTTGCGACGGGGGTGAATACGTCCCTGCGAGACCACGACCCGACCGCTCATGGTGAGGTGGTCGCCGTGCGGGCTGCCTGCCGGGAGTTGGAGAGCTTGAGCCTGGCCGGTACGACGCTCTACACGAGCTGTGAACCGTGCCCGATCTGCCACACCGTCGCGATCGTGGCGGAGGTGGATCGCGTCGTCTACGCCGCGCCGAAGGAGTGGGTGCCGGACCTGCGTACGCCGTACGCGCCGATTCTCACCGAGATCCAGGCTGCCGCGCGTGAGCTCGACTCCGGGCGGATCGAGCAGCTGGAGTTGCCCGAGGCGCGCGAGCCGTTCGCCGTCTATCTCGAGCAGCTCAGGTGAAGCTCGGGCTCAACCTGCTCAACTTCGGCCCCGACACCACGCCCGAGCTGCTGCTGGCGTGGGCACGGTTCGCCGAGGAGTCCGGGTTCGCGCTCGCGATGATGTCCGACCACGTCGCCATGGCGCCCGAGGTGCAGGCGCTCTACCCGGTCCCGTTCTACGAGCCGTTCACCGCGATCACGTGGCTTGCCGCGCACACCACGCGGCTGCTGCTCGGCACCTCGGTCTCCGTCCTCCCCTACCGGCACCCGTTGCAGACCGCGCGCGTCGGCGCCAACCTCGCCGACCTCAGCCACGGCCGGTTCGTGCTCGGCGTCGGTTCGGGCTGGTCCGAGCAGGAGTACGCAGCACTCGGCGAACCGTTCGACCGCCGCGGCCCCATCACCGACGAGTACCTGGCTGCGATCACGCACGCCTGGAATCACGACATCACGTCGTCCCCTGGTCCTAATGCGCCGTACGACGAGATCCACACCGGACCGCCCTCGGCGCACCGGCCACCGATCTGGGTCGGCGGGGCCGGTCGGGCCGCGATCCGGCGCGCGATCCAGTACGGCGACGCCTGGCATCCCATCAATCCACATCCGCTCTGGCTGCGCGACAAAGGCATGCCGGCTCTGCGGTCCGCCGCAGCCGACGCGGGTGTCGCCGTACCCGCGCTCTGTCCGCGCATCCGGGCTCATCCGACGACGAAGCTTGCCGACGACGACCGCGTGCTCGGCGAGGGGACGCTCGACCAGATCCGCGCGGATCTGGAAGGTCTCGCCGAGCTCGGTGCGGAGTACGTCGTACTGGACACCTACATCAGCCCGGACGTGCGGCGTACCGCTGAAGAGGACTGGCGCATCCTCGAGCAGGTGGCCGCCCTCAAGCCCTAGCTTGCGCTGCCAGCACGCGAAGCGTCTGTTCGGCCTGGTCTTGAAGCGTCCGGTGCAGGAGTGGTGGTACGTCGAGCGCCGAGGCGCGGGCCACGAAAGCCTCTGAGGTGGCGACGGTAGGGAAGGCGTAGAGCGCGACCCGATGGGCGGCCGACCAGCCTGCTTGCTCACCGAAGGCCGGGAGGTGGTCCAGGAAGCGGGCGGGGAGATCGGCCAGTATGGCGGTCTGGCGTGGTTGCCAGAGAGCTTGACCGAAGGTTCGCAACACCGCGGCAGGTACGCCGGGTGTGGTGAGCAGCAGGTCGAGGGCGGTGGCCTTCGCCTCTGGAGTGGGAGCAGCCGCACGAGCCGAGGCCGCGTACCACCGCGCATCGGGATCGTTGTCACGGGCCTCCTCGGCGGCGGTGCCGTCCGCCAGTCCGAGCGCGACCCGACGGGTCAGGATCCGCCAGCGGACCGTCTGGGGCAGGTCGTCAGCGAGCAGGGAGTCCAGCAAGGACGGCTCGTCGGCGAAGTCCGCGAGAACCTCGACGAGGATCAGCCAGTGGTCACCCTTTGCCGAATCAAGTGCTTCGAGACAGGCCGCGGCCAGCCGGCGTTCGAGCGACTCCCGTTGCGCGGGCGGCGCGTACAGACCTGCGGCTTCGGCGCCCAGTGCCGCGAGTGCCTTGAGGTGGGTCAGGTCGGACTCGCTGACGATCGATCGGGCGACGTACTCCACGACCTCGCCGGGAGGCAGGGCCGCGTCGCACAACAGGCCGCGGACAGTCCGGCGGGCAACCGTGCGCGCAACGAGCTCGGGCAACGTGTGGCCGGCGTTGATCAGCGTGCGCACCGAAGGCCCGTCGGGCCGCAGCAGCGCGTAGGTCGTGTCGGTTGCGTCAAGCAACAGAACATCCGCGACAGGCCTCCCGACGAGAGCCGGTACGTCGGTCTCCACACCGGTGATCTCGACCTCGAGGTGTTCCCCGATGGACAGGCTGTGCCGTCGCGGCGGTTCGGACTGGACCACCACCGCCGACATGTAGTGGCCGTCGGCAACAGTAGTCCGCAGCGACAGCGTGTTGATCCCGCTCGACTCCAACCACTCCCGAGACCAGGCGAACAGATCGATCGACGCATGCGGCGAGAGCGCGGCAAGCAGCGCCGCCAGGCTGCCGTTGCCTCCGGCATGCATCGTGAAGTAGTCCCGCAGCCCGGCCAGGAACGCGGGCTCGCCGACGAGCCCCACGAGCTGCCGCAGCAGGCACGCGCCCTTGGCATAGGTGATCGCGTCGAAGTTCGACTCCGCCGCGACCAGGTCCGGCACCGGCCGGCTCACCGGATGGGTCGACGACAGCAGGTCCGCGGCCGTAGCCCGCTCTTTCTCCAGCGCCATTGCCACCGACCAGCGACTGTCCAGCACACCGAGCTCGGCAGCGGCCCACACGGCGGCCCAATCGGCGAACGACTCGCTCAGCCACAGCCCGTCCCACCACTGCGGCGTCACCAGATTCCCGAACCACATGTGCGACATCTCGTGTAGCAACACCAGAGCACGTCGGCGCCGCTGCTCGGCGGTCGGTTCCGACCGGTAGATCACCTGATCGTTCCAGGTCACGCAGCCGTGGTTCTCCATCGCGCCCGGCTGGTCCGGCAGGAACACGTGATCGTAGGAATCACCGTCGTACTCACAGCCAAAGGCCGCACCGAAGACACCGAGCGCTCGTCGGCTCAACCCGAACAGCTCAGCCGCATTCTGCTCCAACGGCCCGGCCAGCGACCGCCGCGCGTACAGCGCCATCGGCACGTCGCCGTCGGAGCGAACAACCTGAAACGGCCCGGCGCAAACGGCAGTCGCGTACGTCGGCAGCGGGACCGTCGGCGGAAACGTCCAGATCGCCGCGTCGCCGTCCTCGACCACCGACGACTCCAGCCGGTTGCTCACGCACAGCCAGTCCAACGGCACCCGGACCGTGAACGCGAACGTCGCCTTCAGATCCGGCTGGTCGAAACACGCGAACATCCGCCGCGCGTCGAACGGCTGGAACTGCGTCCACGCATAGACATCGTCACCGTCGACAGTGCGCGACAACCCACGTCCGGGTACGTCGCAGCGATGCCGGGACACCACCTCGAGCCGATGCCGGCCGCCCAACGAGCCGACCCGAATCCGGTTGCCCCGGACAACATCCGCCGGATCCAGCGCCGTACCGTCCAGAACGACCGCCGTGACCTCGGCCGCCACCAGATCGACCCAGGTCACGCCAGGCCCGCGGGCGCCGCCCGGCTGGAAGTACTCGAACTCGATCAGGGTCCGCGATCCGAACCAGTCGCCGCCACGCAAGCCGGTCAGATCCAGCGAGACGTGGTAGCTCGCTACCGACAGCACCGCAGATCGTGCCGCCGCCTCGGCCGCGGTCATGCCGCCGGTCGTGAGCTCAGGATCGGCCTGCATGGATCTCCCCCAACGGATAGTGACACGCCACCCCGCGCAGCAGCGCCGGATCGTCCACCGAGCAACGGTCCTCCGCCAGCCAGCAGCGCGTCCGGAAATGACAACCGGACGGTGGATTCAACGGACTCGGCGGCTCACCCTGGAGGACCAGCTCCGGCGGCCGGTGCCGAGCTGAGCGATCAGGCTGCGGTACGGCGGCCAGCAGCGCCTTCGTGTACGGGTGCCGCGGCTGCTCGTACACCTGCTCGTAGCCGCCCTCCTCCACGAACCGCCCGAGATACATCACCGCAACCCGGTCGGCGATGTGCTGCACCACCGCGAGATCGTGCGCGATGAAGACGTACGCGAGTCCGAGTTCGCGCTGCAGCCGCTCCAGCAGGTTGATGATCTGCGCCTGCACCGACACGTCGAGCGCCGACACCGGCTCGTCACACACCAGCACCTTCGGCCGCAGTGCGAGCGCCCGGGCGATCCCGACCCGTTGCCGTTGGCCACCGGAGAACTGATGCGGCAGCCGCTCCATGGCGTCCGGGTTCAGCCCGACCATCTCCAGCAGTTCGGCCACCGCCGTACGACGCCGATCCCGCGGCACCACGTCCGGATGGATCTCCAGGGGCTCGCGCACGATCGCGCCGATCGTCATCCGCGGGTCCAGCGACGTGTACGGATCCTGGTGGACCAGCTGGATGTCCCGGCGCGCCTCACGCAGCCGGCGGCCCCGCATCGTGTGCAACGGCTCGCCCAGCAGGTCGATCGTGCCCTCGGTCGGTCGCTCCATCCCGACGAGCAGCTGAGCCAACGTTGACTTGCCGGAGCCCGACTCGCCCACGATCCCGAGCGTCTCCCCGGCCTGCAACTCCAGGTCCACTCCGTCGACCGCACGCACGAGCCCTCGGCTCAACGGGCCGCCGACGCGATAGGTCCGTCGTACGCCGGAAGCGCGCAGCACCGCGGTCACGACGCACCTCCGGCGAAGTGGCACGCGCCGAAATGCTCGTGCGATACCTGGAGGACCGGCGGACGAGTCCGGCAGATGTCCGCGGCTTGGGGACAGCCAGTCCGGAAGGTGCAGCCGGACGGCAGGTTGCCGAGGTCCGGCGGTTGGCCGCTGATCACCCGGAGCGGTCGACCCTTCTGGTCGGCGGTGCAGATCGAGTCCAGCAGCGCCCGGGTGTACGGGTGCGCCGGATGCTCGAACACCTCGTCCCCAGGCCCCTGCTCGACCACGCGACCGGCGTACATGACCAGGATGTCGTGGGCCATGCCCGCCACCACGCCCATGTCGTGCGTGATCAGCATCAGGCTCATCTGCCGGTCCGCTTGCAGTTTCGCCAGCAGTTGCAGGATCTGCGCCTGCACGGTGACGTCGAGCGCGGTCGTGGGCTCGTCCGCGATCAGGATCTCCGGGTCGGCGGCCAGCGCGGTCGCGATCATCACCCGCTGCCGCATCCCGCCGGAGAACTGGTGCGGGTAGTCGTCGACCCGCCGCCGCGCGTCCGGAATCCCGACCAGCCCCAGCAACTCGACCGCCCGCTGCCGCGCGGCCCGGCGCGACAGGCCGAGATGCACCCGGCAGCCCTCACCGATCTGATACCCGACCGGCAGCACTGGGTTCAGCGCGGACAACGCATCCTGGAAGACCATGCCGACCTGCGCGCCACGGACGGTACGGCGCTCTTCCGCCGGCAACCGCAACACGTCCCGGCCGTGCAGGACGACCTGACCTCTGCTGACTCGTCCGGAACGAGCAGGCAGCACGCCCATGATCGCCCGCGCCGTCGCGCTCTTGCCCGATCCCGACTCCCCCAGCACGGCTAGCGTCCGCCCGGGCCGGAGCGCCAGATCGACACCGTCGACGGCGACACCCCAACCGCGGGCGGTCCGGAACTCGACGGTCAGGTCCGACACCTCGAGCACCGGAGCCGCAACGTCGACCTCCGGGCGGGGCTCCGTCATCTTCATCGCGACCTCGGATCGAAGGCATCCCGCAGTGCGTCGCCGAGCATCACGAACGCCAGCACGGTGACGGACAGGAACAACGACGGGAACAGCAACAGGTGCGGATGATCGCGGAACGAGTCCTGCGCCTGGTTCAGCTGCACGCCCCACGAGATCGACGGCGCCCGCAGCCCCACGCCGAGGAACGTCAGCGCCGACTCCGCGGTGATCATGCCGCCGATCCCGAGGCTGGCCACCGCGAGGATCGGCGCGAACGAGTTCGGCAGCACGTGCCGGACGATCACCCGGACCGGACCGGCCCCGAGCCCGCGCGCGGCCTTCACGAAGTCCAGGTCGACGGTCGCCAGCGCGGCCGACCGCATCAGCCGGGTCATCGCCGGCCACGCGAACAGGATCAGGACCGCGGACACCACCACGACGTTGCGCTGGTGCAAAGTGCTCAGGATGACCACCTGCCCGACCAGCGCCGGGAAGCCGAAGAAGATGTCCATCGTGCGGCTCACCACCGCGTCCACCGCACCGCGGTAGTACGCCGCCAGACACCCGAGCACCAACGCGATCAGCACGCACCCCGCGGTCACGGTGAAGCCGATGGTCACCGAAGAACGGGTGCCATAGACAACGTTGCTGTAGAGATCGCAGCCCTGGATGTCGAACCCGAACGGATGACCGCTGGCCGGCCCGACGCCGCTGTCGGCCAGATCGCACGCCCGCGGATCCGCGGAGGCGAACAACCGCGGCATGGCCGCGACCAGTACGACCAGCAGGACGACGCCCGCCGGGATCGCGATCCGTGGATTGCTCAGGAGTCGCCGGCGCCGGATCGGGACCGCGGCGACGGGTGGGGTCTCAACGGCGGCCGGCAAGGCTGATCCTCGGGTCGAGTAGGCCGTAGACCATGTCCACGAGCAGGTTGATGACCAGGTAGACGAGCACCAGCAGGCTGCACACGCCGACCACGACCGGCCCGTTCTGCTGCGAGATGCCGTTGAAGACGACGTACCCGAGGCCGGGGATGTTGAAGATGCCCTCGATCAGCACGGTCCCGCTGACCATGTATCCGAGGCTCAGCCCGAGCACCGAGACCACCGGGACGAGCGAGTTCCGCAGGATGTGCCGGATCACGATCATCCGGTGCGGCAGCCCCTTCGCGATCGCGGTGTCGACGTAGTCGGCGTACCGGTTCTCGACGATGCTGGCGCGGGTCAGCCGGACCAGCTCCGGGATCCCGAACAGCGCCAGCACCGTTGCCGGAAGCAAGTAACTCGCGGGCCAGCCTTCCCGGACGCCGGACGTCGGGAACCAGCCGAGGTTGACGCCGAACACGATCTGGGCGACGTACGCGAGGACGAAGTACGGCAGCCCGACGACCACCGTGGTCCCGGTCAGCACCGCCCAGTCGACCGCACCGCCCTGGCGCATCCCGGCGTACGTGCCGAGCGAGATGCCGACCACCGCCATGATCGCCCAGGCGGTCAGGCCGAGTTGCACCGTGTACGGCCAGGCCCGGGCCACCAGCGCGGAGACCTCGTGACCCTGCAGGTCGATCCCGAGGTCGCCGCGGATCAGGCCGCCGAGATAGTGCCCGTACTGCGCCCAGAGCGGCTGATCGAGATGGAACCGCTCCCGCAATGCGTCCTCGACCGACGGCGACAGGACCCGTCCCGGACCGGCCAGCGCCTTGATCGGATCACCGGGCAGGGCGTAGACCGCGGCGAAGATCAGCAGCGTCGTACCGATCACCACCGGGACCATTCCGGCCAGCCGCCGGATCACGTAGCCGGTCATCTCAGCCGACCTTGACGACCGCCAGCCGGGCGCCGCCAAGGACCTCCGGCACCACGTTGCTCAGCTTGCCGGAGTGGACCAGGCCACCCATCGGCCAGTACAGCGGAGCCACCGGTACGTCGGCCAATGCCTGCTCGGCCGCCTGCTTGGCCAGCGCGGTGGTCTCGCCCGCGTCCCGGCTGGACGCGGCCTGCGCGAGCAGTCCGGCGAACGCCGTCGAGTTGTAGCCGGTCACATTCAGCGGAGCGCCGGTCGAGAACATCTGGTCGGCCATCGCATAGATGTGCGGGTACGGCGAGCCGGAGTAGAGCAGGCTCGGTCCCTTGACCGCCTTGCCGGCGAAGCCTTCGTACAGTTGCGCGATCGGCTGCGCCTCGAAGGTGACCTTCTCGATGCCGAGGTTCGTCCGCAACTGGTTCGCGATCGCCTGCAGCACCTTCTCGTTGGTCGGGTCCTGGTAGGTGTAGAGGACCATCGGGCCGTTCCAGCCGCCGGCCGCCTGCAAGGTGGCCTTGGCCTTCGCCGGGTCGAAGGTGCAGCTCTCGCACTTCGCGTCACCGCCACCGGTCAGGGTGGGCGGCGCGAGACCGGTGGCCGCCTTGGCCCGGCCGGCCAGCAGCGACTTCACGATCGCCTCGCGGTCGATCGCCATCGAGATCGCCTTGCGGAGGTCCGGGTTGGCGAAGCGGTCGTCGTACAGGGGAAAGCTCAGGTAGACGACGGCCGGGTACTGAACGTCGACGACCTGGTCGGGGGTGTCCTTCTTCGCGCCGGCCAGGTCCGCGCCGTCGAGCAGGGCCAGGTCGATCGAGCCGGCCTGGAAGTCGGTGTAGATCGCGCCGGTCTCCTGGTACACGTGCAGGTCGATCCCGGCCGAGGCCGCCTTCGTCCCGCCGTACCCGTCGTACCGCTCGAGCTTGATCTCCTGCGCACCGGCGTCCCAGCCGGCGGTCTTGAACGGACCGTTGCCGATCGGGTGCGTGGCGAACGCCTTCAGGTCCTTCGCCGCGCTCTCCGGCATCGGGGCGAACGAGGTCGCGGACAGGATGTACGGCAGCAGCGCGTTCGGCTTGGTCAGCGTCAGTTTCAGGGTCGAGTCGTCGACGACCTGGACGCCGGACAGCGTCTTGGCCGGCTGCGTGCCCTTCGGCGGGTTCATCGCGGCGTAGCCCTGGAAGATCGACATGCTCGCGTTGCCGGTGAGCGCGTTCGCGCCCAGCGCGGTCGCGTTCCACGAGTCGGCGAACGACGTGGCGGTCACCTTGCTGCCGTCGTGGAAGGTCCAGCCGCTCTTCAGCTTGACCGTCCAGGTGACGTTGTCGGTCGATTCGACCGAGTCGGCGACCAGCATCTCCAGCTTGCCGCTCTGCCCGTCGACACGGGTCAGCGGCGACCAGATCGCGTAGTCGACGTAGCTGCTACCGGAGCTGCCCGGCGTCAGGTTCTGGACGAAGAACGTCGGTACGCCGACCGAGAAGGTCCCACTGTCGTCGGTGGCGGCACTCTGACCCGCGCAGCCGGTCAGGAGCATGCCGAGCACGGCGAGCGCGGCCGTGAGACGGCGCAGTCGGTGCGGGCGGGATGTGTTCATGAATTGCCTCCAGGCTCGGTCGGCAACATCCTCCGCGCGGCCGGGAACGGGCGGCCTTATCGGAGAGGTCAGAAACGCTTCGCCGATGTTGTCGGCATCAACAGCCCGCTCCGGCGGCCGCTCGGACAGGATGCTTCGATGCAGACTGCAATCGTGGGTGGGACAGTGATCCCGGTCGAGGGTCCGCCCGTTGCCGGCGGCACCGTGCTGATCCGGGACGGCCGGATCGTCGCGGTCGGCGCGGACGTCGCCGTACCGTCAGATGCCGTTGTCGTCGAGGCCCATGGCCGGTGGGTCGTGCCGGGTTTGATCGACGCGCACACGCACATGGGGACGCTCGAGGAGGGCGAGGGGTGGGCGGGTGACGACCACGACGAGGCGACCGTGCCGGTCACCGCACAGCTGCGGGCGCTCGACGCGATCAACCACGCGGACGAAGGATTCCGGGACGCCATCGGCGGCGGAGTCCTCGCCGTCGGGGTGAATCCGGGCTCGTGCAACCCGATCGCCGGTGAGACCGTCGCGGTGCGCTGCGCCGGCCGCTCCGTCGACGAGATGGTGCTGAGATCACCGGCCGGCATGAAGTCAGCGCTGGGTGAGAACCCCAAGCGCTACCACGGCGACGCGGGCCGGCTGCCGTCGACGCGGATGGGCATCGCGGCCGTGATCAGGCAGGCTCTGGCCGAGGCCCGCGAGTACGACGCCCGCCGAGCGACCGGTGATGGACCGGTCGTCGATCTGGGCAAGGAGGCGCTGGCCCGGGTGCTGCGGCGGGAGATCCCGTGGCGGCAGCACTGCCATCGGGCGGACGACATCCTCACGGCCGTGCGGCTGTCCGAGGAGTTCGGCTACGACCTGGTCGTGGATCACGGCACGGAGGCGCATCTGGTCGCGGACGTGCTGGCCGAGCGCGGGATCCCGGTGCTGCTCGGTCCGTTGATCGTCGGCCGCGGCAAGGTCGAACTCCGCAACCGCGCCTTCCGCAACGCCCGCCTGCTGGCCGAGGCCGGCATCGAAGTGTCCCTCGTGACCGACCACCCGGTGATCCCCGCGAACCTCCTGCACGTCCAGGCGGCGTACGCCGTCCGCGAAGGCCTCGACCGTGAAGTCGCACTACGCTCGATCACCCTCAATCCGGCACGCGTGCTCGGCGTAGCCGACCGCATCGGCTCACTGGTCGCCGGCAAGGACGCCGACCTCTGCATCTGGTCCGGCGATCCCCTGGACCCGATGCAACGAGTCGAGGTCGCCTTCATCCGCGGCCAGGAGATCTTCCGCTGGGACAACGAGCGACAGGTCGGCCTCCTGAACGGCCGGGAGTGGTGGGCTTAGGTCTCGGCAACTGCGCGTGCGCACGGCGCCCTCGCCGACCGCGCCGGAAATCGCGTGTGCATCTACGCGTGGCCAGACGGCTCTACCCTGTAAGGCATGATGCCGGATCGGACGGATCTGCTGGTCGTCGGCGCGGGCCCTTATGCCTACTCTGCGGCCGCCTTCGCCCGTGACAACGGCATCGAGACCCGCATCGTCGGCCGTCCGATGGGTTTCTGGCGCCGGCACATGCCAGTTGAGATGTTCCTGCGCTCAGGTCCGGACTGGCATCTCGACGGAAGCGGCGAGCATACGTTCGAGGCATTCTTCGAGGACCGCGGACTGCGACCCGCAGACTTCGACCCGATCCCGATCTCGGTCTTCCTCGACTACACGGAGTGGTTCCGCGAGCGCAAGCGGCTCGACGTCGACGAGCGCCTTGTGACCGGCCTGACCACGTCGAACGCAGGCTTCGTGGCAACGATGGACGACGGTGCGACGATCACCGCGGACAAGGTGCTCGCCGCCCCCGGCATCCGCTACTTCCTCAACCTGCCGGAGTGGTACGCCGACCTCCCCGCGCCTCGCCGCTCACATACCTGTGAACTGGTCTCGTTCGATTCGTTCGCCGGTGCCCGGGTGGTGATCATCGGCGGCAGGCAGAGCGCCTACGAATGGGCGGCCTTGCTGTGTGACCACGACGCCGAGCATGTGGACGTGGTGCATCGCCACAGCACGCCGAGGTTCGCCAAGGTGAGCTGGAGATTCGTCGACCAGTACGTCGACCAGACGCTGGCGCACCGGGGATGGTGGCGAGGACTCTCCGTCGAGCAGCAGCGAGCAATCGCCGCCGAGTTCTGGCAGGTCGGGCGCCTCACCCTCGAACCCTGGCTTGTGCCGCGGATCCCCGACACCGTGGTGACGAGTCATCCTGGGTGTGCGGTGGTCGACACGGCAGTCGGCGAACACGACGTGACGCTGACGCTCTCCGATGGCGAGGCGCTGACAGCCGATCATGTGGTCTTCGCTTCCGGCTACCGGGCTGACCTTGCTCGCGTGCCCTACCTGGGCGGTGTCATGGATCGGGTCTCGCTGACCGAGGGGTTCCCCGACCTGACCGAGGGCCTCGAGACTTCCCTGACCGGGCTGTACATGACAGGGTTCGCGTCGACCCGCGACTTCGGCCCCTTCTACGGATTCACCAAGGGATGCCCGTCGGCCGCCCGCATCGCCATCACCGACATGATGCGCTGACCGATCCCGCTTCGCGGGTCAAGGCCCACTGGAGTTCGGTGGGGACTTCGGCGAGCCAGCAGGTGAGGTCGTGGCCGCCGTTGTACTCGCGGTAGAGCACACCGGCGGCGTACGACTTCAGCGCGGCGGCGAGGCGCTGGGTCTGCGGGATCATCCAGTCGCCTTCTTGCAGGCCGACGTTCAGGCAGAAGCGCACCGGCGATGGGCCGTCGACCTGGCGGAGCAGCCATTCCGGCTCCTCCTCCGGCGGAGCCCACCAGAACGAGCCGGACTGCGCGATCACCTGACCGAAGACGTCCGGACGGCGCAGACCCGCGAACACGGAGGCGAGGCCGCCGTAGCTCTTGCCGGCGACGACCGTACGGCGAGGATCCGTCGTCGCGCCCGTCAGTTCCCTTGCCCACGGCACCAATTCGTCGGCCAGGAACTCCGCGAACCCTTCGTGACAGGGCAGTTCCCGGGCCCGGGTCGCGAAGTCGATGCTGTCCGGCAGTACGGCGACCAGCGGCGGCAGCAGGCCGTCCGCGACCAGGTTGTCCAGCGTCGGGAAGATCGGCAGCGCCTCGGTCCAGTCGCGCCCGTCCAGCACCACGAGCAGCGCGGGCTCCACGGCAGCATCCGGCGCCGACCGCCACAGCCACACCCTCCGCTCATTGCCCAAGGCAACACTCGCCAGCCGCGTCTCGGTCACCGCGCCCCGTGGGACGGCGGTACGTGGCGTCGCCCAGTGCCGGGGCGTCGCCTGGTCCAGCGCAAAGGTGGAGAACCGTTGCTCAGGGCTCACCGGATCGTCCGGTATGCCGGGCAGGGTGAACGGTGCGCGGTTGAACGGGTCCGGGACGAACGTCGAGCCGCGTTCGACGGCGGCCGTCGTACCGGCCGTCTCCAACGGCTTGAGGGAGTCATTCGGGGACAGGACGTATCTGCCCCGGAGGTCGGCTCGTGCGACGTAGGTGCGGAACCACACGTCGGTGCCGGGCAGTCGCTCGAGCTGGTTGTCCGGGATCTCCCACCACAGGGCCGGGCCGCCGATGACCACGATCCTGTCGATCGGCTTCTCCTCCTTCCAGAGGAAGGTGACCAGCCGATGCTCTTCGTCGTACGGCTCGACGAGAGGGGTGCCGACCAGGGCGATCTCGGCCCAGAAGCGGGCCAGCACGCCGTCGACGGGACCAGCCGCCAGCTCCTGCCGGAGCAGCTCGATCCGGGGGCTCATCGCTGCAGGTACTCCGCGGTGGCGATCAGAGCGGCGTACTGCGTGGCGACCAGCGAGCCGATCGGTATCGGCTGAGCGCAGCCGGCCGCGACGTCCTCGGCGACCCAATCGTCGTACTGGGCTGCAAGGCGGGCCCGCGCCGAGCGGATCGCCGGGGTCGCGTTGCCGATGCCGACCTCGGCGTCGAGGGCGCGCAACAGCATGCCCGCATAGCGCAGGCGGAACATGTGCACGGAGTCCCGCAGCGACGCGAGCTCGGCGACGGTGGCTGCACGTTGCGATGCCGGCTCCGCGGCCCGCTTCTCCATACTGTCCGGCGACGTCGCCATGACCCGGGCGAAGTAGCGGCTGGCCCGCACGAACGCCGACCCACCAGTGAGCTCGTCACCGGTCGCCGCCAGGATCTCCTCCATCCACCCGACCAGGTCCCGGAACCCGGCCGCCTGTTCCCGCAGGGCATCGGCGTACGACGTCGTCGACGGCGACGCGTCACTCACGCGGGCGTCGTCCCAGTAGGGCAGCTCGCTGAGCAGCGTCAACGTGCCGTACGGGCGGGTGTAGGAGTGACTGCTGTTCCCCCCGAGCTTCTCCGGCACCGGGTCTCCATGCTCCACGTAGTAGTCATAGATCGTCTCGATATCCGGCATCTGGAAGATCCCATCGGCGTACTGCGAGATCGACGGCGACTCGGGCTCACCGCGATCCAGGCTCAGCCCGAGCCGGGCCGGGATCTCCTGCAGTACGCCGTGCAGCTCCGGCTCCGGCCTGGACAGGTAGTAGTAGACGCCGCCGAGCTCGGTGTTGTGCAGGGAGCACATCAACGACGGCCGGAGCTGGTCGATCAGCCGCATCAGTGCGGCGGTCTCGGGCAGCACCTCGTCGAAGTAGCCCGTCTTGTAGTCGAGCGGGAACGTCCACTCGATCTGCTCGTCGCCGGCCGGGCGGTAGAAGTTCCGCGCGTAGTGCTCGCGGGTGAACGGTCCCTTCAGCCAGCCCTCGTTCAGCCGAAGCCCGTCCGGGTCGATGCAGGCGATGATGTGCCAGCGATGCCCGAGTCGCTGCCGCAGGCCCGCGTCCTCGCACAGCCTCCGGGCCAGGTGCAGAGCGCTCAAGCCACCGATCGGCTCGTTCGGGTGCGGCAGGCCGAAGACCAGGGCCTCGGCGCCGGTCGTACCGATGGTCAGGCACAACAACGGATCGCCGAGCCGCGAGGTCCCGACCCGGCGGAGCGAGGCGACGCCGGGATGGCTTTCGGCCAGTTCCCGGAGGCCTTCGACCAACTCGTCGGCGGTGCTGAACACCTCGATTTCGGGGACCGATTCCAGTTCGGCGTCCAACCAGGCGGGCAGCACTCTGTCGACTCCTCATTCGTCCGGACGGGCTCTCATCGTCGGTGGCGCCGAGGCGGCGGGGCCTCGGTCTGAGCCACTAGATCATCCAACCGCTTTGTCGGATTCGACAAAGACCCTGGCCGGCAGCGCCCTATCCTCAGTACATGCATGGTCTGGCGAACCCTCCCTCGGCGACCTTTGTCGTTCCCGTCGAACCGCCGGCCGGCGCCACCGATCGGACGCTGGGCGGGATCCTCGACAATCTCGGCCGGCACGCGCTGCACCTGGTCACCGACGGCGGGCGGCTGAACGAGCAACTCGGCGAGGTCGTCGTCCACGGCCCGGGTGAGCCGGTTCCCCCGGCGGACTCCGGCGTACTGCTCCTCACCGGCAGCCGGGCGACACACCCGCAGACCGTCGACACCATCCGCCTCGCCGGTACGGCGGGCTACCGAGCGGTGGTCGTGAAGGCGTTCGGCGACGACCTGGTCGGGCTGACTCATGTGGCCGAGGAGACCGGGATCGCGCTGCTGACCACGCCGGACGAGATGGCCTGGCGGCATCTGGACGCGTTGATCACGTCGAGCAAGGCGCCGGCGTTCTCCGACGACACCGACCGGTTCACGTCGATCGGCATCGGCGACCTGTTCGCGCTGGCCAACGCGATCGCCTCGTCGATCGGCGGCGCGATCACGATCGAGGACCCGACCGGCCGGGTGATCGCGTACTCGAACCTGCCGCACCAGGAGATCGACGAGATCCGCCGGCTCGGCATCCTCGGCCGGCAGACACCGGACCGGCCGACCAACTACGAGGAGTACCAGGCGGTCCTGCGCTCCGACAGCCCGGTGTTCTTCGAGAGTCCGTCACCGGCGTTCGCGAACCGGCTGGCCATCGCGGTCCGGGCCGGCACCGAGGCGCTCGGCCTGATCTGGGTGCTGACCGACCGCCCGCCGATCGTCGCCCGCGCCGAACTCGTCCTCGCCGACGCCGCCAAGGTGACCGCGCTTCACCTGTTGCGCGCCCGCGGTCAGCGCGATCCGGAGCGAGCGCAACGCACCGAGGCGCTTCGGCTGCTGCTGGACGGAGCGATCGCGCCCCGGAGCGCCGCCGCCCAGCTCGGCGTCCGGGCCGACACGTCGAGCGTCGTCCTGGTCATCGCTCCCACCGGCGACGGTGTCGAGCCCATCCTCGCGGCCGCCCGGATCGTCGACCTCGTGACGCTGTACTGCGAGGCCTGGCACTCGAGCGCGTTGTGCGTGACCGACTCGGGTGTCGTCTACGCATTCCTCCCGACGCGGACGACGGATGAGCCGTCACCCCGGTTACTGAAGTTGGTGGAGGACCTGGCCGCGACCATCCAGCGGTCCGGGCGACTCGACGTACTGGTCGGGATCGGTTCGTGCGCGACCGGGCTGGCCGAGGTCGCGGAGTCGCGGGCGATGGCGGACCGGGTGCTGGCCGTGCTCACCGGCCGGGCCGCGCGGGGCGAGCCGTCGCCACGGGTGGCGAGTGTCGAGCAGGTCCGCACCGAGGTCGTACTGCGGACGGTCGCCGAGCAAGGTGCCGCGGTCGAGGGCCAGCTCCTCGGGCCGGTCCGCGCGATCCTGGAGCACGACGCCACCCACGGCACGGTGTACGCCGAGAGCCTGCTGACCTACCTGGCTTCGTTCGGCGACGTGGTACGCGCGGCGGAGAAGCTCAACATCCACGAGAACACCATGCGCTACCGGATCCGCCGGGTCGAAGCCCTCTTCGACCTGTCCCTCGAGAATGGCGACCAGGTCCTGGCCATCTGGCTGCAGCTCCGTTTGCTCCGGCTGCTGGGCTGATCTGTCGAGGACCACAACGGCCCACCACATTTCGTTGATCGACGACGAAGTCCGGGCCGACCGGGCTGCCTAGCGTTCTCGGCATGCAGCCCACCACCTTCCAACGGGTCCGGCTCGGCAGTGGCGGACCGGTCACCGACGTACGCGTCGTCGATGGCCGGGTCGCCGAGATCGGCGATCTTCGTCCCTCATCCGGTGACGAGGTCGTCCACCACGCCGGCGCGACCCTCCTGCCCGGCCTGGTCGACGGCCACGTCCACAGCGTCCAATGGGCCGAACGCCGGCGCCGGATCGACGTCCAGGCAGCGCACTCCGCAGTCGAGACGGTCGAACTGATCGCGACCGCCCTGCGCGACCGGCCGGGCCCTGCCGACGGCGAGGTGGTGATGGCGCACGGCTTCCGGGACGGGCTGTGGAGAACGCCGCCGCACAAGGACCTGCTGGAGTCCGCGCTGCCGGGCGTCCAGCTCGCGGTGATCAGCCAGGACCTGCACTCGATCTGGCTCAGCCCCGCGCTGCTGTCCCGGCTCGGCCGCGACCACGACACCGGGGTCCTGCGCGAACGGGACTGCATCGAGGTCAACTACGAACTCTCCCGCGACGTCCCGCCCGAACTCGTCGACAGATGGGTGCTCGAGGCAACCGAGGCCGCGGCCGCGCGCGGGATCACGTCGATCGTCGACTTCGAGTACGCCGACAACCGGGCCGACTGGTTGCGTCGTTCCGAACAAGGCGTCGTACCGCTGCGGGTGAAGGCGTCGGTGTGGAAACCCTGGCTGGACGGGGCGATCGACCTGGGGTTGCGGACCGGCGACGTACTGGACGGGCTGATCGAGGTCGGGCCGTTCAAGCTGGTCGCGGACGGCTCGCTCAACACCCGGACCGCCTACTGCCACGATGCCTACCCTGAGGCGGCGGCCGGCGAGAAGCACGGCTTGCTGCTGATCGACGAGGAGGAACTGGTCAGCCTGATGACCGTTGCCTCCCGCAACGGACTGTCCCCCGCCGTGCATGCGATCGGCGACCATGCCAACACCATCGCACTGAATGCCTTCGAACGCGTCGGGTGCACCGGCCGGATCGAACACGCCCAGCTGGTCCGGCCGGAGGACGCGGCCAGGTTCGCCAGGCCCGGCCTGATCACCTCTGTCCAGCCCCAGCATGCGATGAGCGACCGCGACGTCGCCGACCGGCACTGGCCCGACCGGGCCGCGTTCCCCTACGGCTCACTGCTCCGGGCCGGCGCCACCCTCGAGTTCGGCTCCGACGCGCCTGTCTCCGAACCGGACCCCTGGCATGCCATCGCCGACGCCGTCCACCGCACCGACGACGACCGTCCGCCGTGGCACGTCGAACAGGCGATTCCCCTCGGCGCGGCCCTCCAAGCCGCAACCGGTCGCAGCTCGGTGAGCGTGGGTGACCCAGCCGACCTCGTCCTGCTTCCCGACGACCCGGCGCACCTGTCCAACCACGACCTCCGCACCCTCCCAGTCCTGGCGACCCTCGTCGCGGGTCGTTTCACCCACCGCTCCGGCTAGCTGTTATGACCCGCGAGGTTGTTGACGCGGGTTGAGCCGGGTGATGGGTGGTTTGCCTGCGAGGGCGGAGTGGCCGCGTCGATTGTTGTAGTGGTCGAGGAAGTTGTCGAGGGCTTGGTTGCGGTCGGTGTTGCTGGTCCAGGGTTGGGCGTAGGCCCATTCGGTGAGCAGGGTGCGGTTGAAGCGTTCTGCTTTGCCGTTGGTCCAGGGGCAGCGGGGTCGGGTGTAGCGGCGTTTGAGGTGCCAGGTGGTGCAGGTGGCGGCCCAGCCGTGGCCGCGTCGGTAGACCATGGCGTTGTCGGTGAGAACGCGTTCGACGGTGATGCCGTGGGTGGTGAACCAGGTCAGGGCGCGGTGCAGGAACACGGCGCAGGTTGGGTCGCGTTCGTCGGGCAGTACTTCGGAGTAGGCCAGGCGGGTGTGGTCGTCGATGGCGGTGTGGACGTAGTCGTAGCCGATCAGGGTCTTCTTGTGCTTGTGGGCGACGGTGGCCTCGGCGCCGCGCAGGCGCCAGCCCCCTCCGGCCGGGACCCGGGCGAGTTTCTTCACGTCGACGTGGATCATCGCGCCGGGGCGGTCGTATTCGTAGCGGATCTGGGAGTGGCGTGGTGAACGGACTGGCTGGCCGGTGATCGGGTCGAGTGTGGCCAGGTGCGGAACCTGGTGGCGGGACAGGACCCGGCCCACGGTGGATGGGTTCAGGCCAAGCTCGGCGGCCAGCACGACCGCGCCGCGGCGGCGGTGCCGGCGCGCGGCCAGTACCGACTGCTCGGTCCGGGCCGGCAGCCGGTTCGGTGAGCGTCGCGGCCGCGACGACCGGTCGACCAGGCCCGCGTCTCCGGCCTGTCGGTAGCGGCGCAGCCACTTGTGCACCGTGGCCCGCGAAATGCCCAGCTGCTCGGCCACCTGCGCCGGCGGCCACCCGGCCGCGACCCGCTCAACGATCAGCCTGCGACCAAACAAGTTTGTCCGGGCATTAGCGTGGGCCATGAGGACCTCCGTGGTCGAAGTCGATGCGTCAGACACATCCACTCCGCCCGGAGGTCCTCCCACGATCAAGCCACCACGCCGTCAACAACCTGCTGGGTCACAACAGCTAGCCCCCGCACCTCCCGCCCCGCCTTTCAGGGGTCAACCCCGCAGGCGGTGGGTTGCGGAGGCTAATTTCGGTTCCGCAACCCACACGCCAAGGCGTTGACCCCTCAAACGGCGGGGCGGGAGGTTAGCGCCAGATGACGGCTTCGATCTCTCGGCGGCGCTCGGAGAACAAGCCGTTGTCGGCGGCCTTGGTCAGCAGGTCGCGAAGGTCAGCCTCGAAGGCGGCGAGGTGCGGGCCGAGCAGGTGTGGCGTTGAACTGGACAGCGAGAACACGGACGCGACGATGTCGTCAACACTGCGGTCCTCGATCTCGTTGCCGCCGACGACGATCCGGGTCGGGCCGCGGTAGCCGGCGGCGCGCATCACTTCCTCCTCGCCGGGCCGGGTGCCGGTCGGCAGCAGGCTCTGCCCGGCGCGGCGGACCGGGCCGAGGTAGCGGACGACGAGCTTGTCGATGTCGTCCCAGGGTGGACGTGGATGCGGGAGCTCGTCGATACCCTCCACGCCGCGATGGGTGGTGGCGCCGACATGCACCCAGGCACCGTCCGGGGTCAGCATGCCGCGAACCCGGTCCGCGACGAGCGCCTGATCCATCCAGTGGAAGGACTGCGCGAACGTGACCACCCGGAAGGTCCCGAGATCGGCCGGCAACTCCTCGGCTCGCAACTGCCGCCACCGCACGTTGGTCGACTCCGACCGACTCGCGGCCACTTCGAGCATCCCGCCGTCCGCGTCCACCCCAACCGCTTCCGCGAACAATGGCGCGAGCAATAGCGTCAGCGACCCCGGACCACAGCCCACGTCCAGCAGCCGCCCGCTCCCGTCGAGCCCGAGCTCGTCCCGGACGGCGTCCGACAACCCAGCCGGGTAGGCCATCCGCCCGACCGCGTAATGCTCGGCGCTCCCGGCGTACAGGCTCGGATCCCATTGCCAGTTCCACTCGGTCGAGTCCATCCCGCGATGCTATCGACGGCTCCTGGCCTGCCGTCGACCGAATTTCCGGCGCACACTCGAGGGTGGGGGAAGGAGTGTGTCATGTGGCAGCCGGACGGATGGGATGTGCGGGCGCGGATCGGCGTACTGACGCCGCACGGTGACGTCGGCCCAGAGTCGGAACTCCAGGCGATGGCTCCGGAGGGTGTTCGGGTGCATGCGTCCCGTGTGCCGTTCGGCGGGATCCGAACGGGCGGCCAGATGGACCCGACGATCCCCTTGGCGCCGGTGCAGGCGTTCGTCGAACCGCCGGACATCGACGAAGCCACGGCCCTGCTGGCCGCCGCGCCACTGGGTGCCATCGGCATCGGATTCACCAGTTCGGCGTACGTGGTCGGCGCCGACGGTGAACGCAAGGTCGTCGAGCGGCTGATGGAACACAGCGCCGGCATCCCGGTGGTGTCCACGTGCGCCGCGGCGGTGGCCGGACTGCGGACTCTGAAGGTACAGCGGATCGCGCTCTTCAACCCGCCTTGGTTCGACGCGGAGCTGGACCGGCTCGGTGCCGGGTACTTCACCTCGCTGGACCTGGACGTCGTCGTGCACGGACCCTGCGAGCTGCCGAGCAATCAGCGGAGCATCAGCCCGGCCGACCTGTTCGCGTGGATCGTTGCCCACACACCCGACAGCGCCGAAGCGGTCTTCATCGGCGGTAACGGCTTCCGCACGGTCGGCGTGATCTCCACCTTGGAGGCGGACCTGCAGCGCCCGGTCCTGACCGCCAACTCCGTCCTGCTCTGGGCGCTCCTCCATGCCGCCCGCACGTCCGCCCGCCCGACGAACTACGGCAGGTTGTTCGCGCTCTGAGACAGCAGGCCGAGCTTGCCGGGCAGTGCGGTCAGGAGCTCGGTCAGGGCCTGCTCGGGATCGGCCATCCAGCGCGCGGCCGGCCTGTGTCCGAGTGACACCAGGACGTGTTCGAAGAGGAGCTGGAGCTGGTTGCGGACGACGCTGGCGAAGAGGTCGGAGCCGATCCAGGTCAGTTCACCGCCGGCCTCGACGTACGCCGTCAGGATCCTTCGCATCGGCTCGAGTTCGCCGGCGCCGAAGATGTACGCGACGCGTCCGGCCTCGAGGGCGGCGCTGTCGACGCGGACGGTGTCCCAGTCGATCAGCACCGGGCCGCGCGGGGTGATGAGCAGGTTGTGCGTCTTGAAGTCGCCGTGCGTTGTCACGCAGTCCGGCGCATCGTGACACAGCTCCTCGATCCCTGCTGTCGCCTCGATGATCTGCGGCAGACATCCCTGCGCGAGGCCGGACCACGACTTGCCGCGCCGACGTGCCTCGGCGAACCACTCCTCCCAGTCCGTCCGCGGGCGGAGCGCCGTACGCCACCAGTCAGGCAGCCCGGTCGCCCTGACCGGCTGCAGCCGATGGACGTGCGCCATCGTCCGCCCCAGCCACTCGGCGATGTCGTCATCCGGCTCCAGGCCGCGGCTCTCGATCCAGCGATTCACGCGGACCAACCGGTCGTCGATGCGCGTCGCCCACCCAAGCACCGGCTCCAGCGGAGCGATCGGCTCCGCCATGTCCATCCCGGCCGCGAGAGCCCGCGCCTCGAAGGCCATTGCCAGCCGCAACTGGTCGGTCAACCCGCCGGCCACGAACTGTCCACCGGTCTCGGTCCAGTACCCCTTGACGAAGTACGATCCGCCGTCCGTCTCCAACCGCCACGTGTCGGTGTCGCCTCGCCGTACCAGGACCAACTCCCCGGTCGGCTCCCCCAGCCCGAAGGCGCCTGCGACCTCGGCAGCCGTCGGTACGTGCATGGACCGATGCTGACACATGTGTCCGGTCACAGGACCGATTCTGGGTGTCTGCTGAGAATCCCGTGTGTGGTCAGGAGATTGCGAGGGGTCAGAAACGCCGACAGGGGTTCGATCTCGGCACTTCAGCACGTAGGCTGCTGCACCGGGGACCGTTGGCGCTGCAGGGGGGAACTGCATGATGCTGGACGCTTGTCTGCCCATGGGCAGGTGCATGCGATGATTCCGTTGCGACGGATTATGGTTTGGATCTCCGGAGCCTCGGCCGGACTCGGCGCCGCACTGGCGGCGACACTCCCGTTCGACGCGGAACTCATCGACATCTCTCGCCGCGGTGGTACGCCGGGAGCCCACCACGTCGCAGTGGATCTGGCCGACCCGGACTCGTGGCCGGTGGTCGCGCAGGACTTCAGGCAGCGATTGGACCGGTACTCCCCGGACATGGCGGTCTTCATCCACAACGCCGGCACGCTCACGCCGCTGGGGTCGGCCGACCGCGTCGACACCGCGCAGTACACGCGCAACGTGCTCCTGAACTCGGCCGCGGCCCAGGTGCTCGGCCACGCGTTCCTCAGCGCGGTCTCCGGCCGCGACTGCGAACAGCACCTGATCATGATCTCGTCCGGTGCCGCCAGACGACCGCATGAAGGCGAGTCGAGCTACTGCGCCGGCAAGGCCGCGATCGATCAGTGGGTCCGCACGGCCGGCCTCGAACAACGCCGGCGAGATCCCGGCTGCCGGGTGATCTCGATATCACCGGGCGCGGTCGACACCGACATGCAGGCCGAACTGCGCGCGTGCTCCGACGACGAGGTGCCAGAATCCAAGCGCTTCCGCGAGATGGACACCCAAGGCCTGCTGTCCAAGGCGGAGGACATCGCCCGGACGATCTGGTCGACACTCGACCGCGACCTCGACAACGGCAGCGTCCTACACATCCGCGATCTGACCTGAGCGCGCCAACCGGTGGATCTGCGCACGAGTCGCCGGATACAGCTCCGCGTAGGTCTGGAAGAGCTCCGCGTACGTCGAAGCCGTCGACGGATCGGGACGGACGACGTGATCGGGTCGCGTCCAGTCGGTGGCCGGCGGCACCAGGCCGACCCCGATCGCCGCCAGCAGGGCATCGCCGTAGGACGCTCCGATCGTCTGCGCGGGTACCTGCTGGTCCAGCCCGCACACGTCACTCACGATCTGCGTCCACAGCCCGCCTTGCGTACCGCCGCCGACCGCAACGATCCGCTCCGGCCGCCCGGCCGCTTCCTCGAGGGCGCCGATGATCTGCCGCACCCCACAAGCGATTCCTTCGTACGCCGCTCGCAGCAGGTGACCACGCCTGTGCCGCAGGGTAAGTCCGGCGATCACACCACGGGCCAGCGGATCGTAGATCGGCGTACGCTCACCGCTGAAGTACGGCAGCATCACCAGCCCCTCACTGCCGGCCGGAACGGCGGCCGCCTCCGCGACCAGCGTCTCGAACGGCACTCCACCGGTCAGATCCTGCAACCACGTGGTGATCGTCCCGGACGTCGCCATCCCGGCCGCCAAGGTGTGGGACGAGGGCTCGACGCCTGACGTCGTCCAGAGTCCACTCACACTGGTCGGTGCCGTCAGCACCTGGACGAAGAACATCGTCGAGCCGTACATCAGCATCAGGTCGCCAGGACGCCGCACCCCCACACTGAAAGCTTCCGCCCAGGCGTCGACCGTGCCCGCAACCACCGGAGTCCCCTCAGCCAGTCCGGTCTCCGCAGCCGCGATACCTCGCACCACGCCGACCTGCTCGGACGGCCACACCAACCGTGGCAGTGCCAGACCTGGCAGCACCGCTTCAACCCAGTCCCTGGCCCAGTCCTGCGCTCGGATGTCGTAGAAGGGATCGCACTGGCTCGCGGTGTGGTGATCGAGCACCCACTCACCGGTCAGCCGGGCCACGACGTACGTATGTGCGCTGAACCATCGATCCTGCGGTTGCCAGTCCTCCCCTGCCTCCCGCCGCAACCACGCCAGTTTCGGACCGATCGCCTGGCTGGACAGGTCTTTGCCACAGCGTTCGAGGATCGCGTCCGCGCCGAGCTGCTCGGTGATCTCCTCGATCTCGCGGGTCGCGCGGGTGTCAACGCCGTACAGGATCGCCGGCCGCCGCGACCGCAGCTCGGCATCGGTCTGTACGACGCATGGTCCGAGGCCCGAGACACAGACGGCGGCGATCGCCGCGTCCGGATGCGTGGACGTCAGCTCGGCGAGAACGTCCACGACATCACCCCACCAGTCGCGGTCCGCGTCCATCTCGGCCCAGCCCGGCTGCGGCAGGCTCGGCGCGTGGTCGCGCCGGGCGACCGCCCGCACCGTGCCGTCGAGCGTGGTCAGAACAGCCTTGGTACTGCCCGTGCCGATGTCGACCCCGATCACGAAGCTCATCCGGCAACCCTAGAGTCCGGCCGCCCGGTCACGGTTTGGACATCTGCCGGGCGAGGTCTTGTCACGGGTTATTCCAATGGTTAGCTTAACCGCCACTCTAATCAGACGGGCTGGGCGGAAGAGGTGTGCAATGGGAACAGCGTTCTCGCGGCGGGGGTTTCTCGGGATGGGACTGGCGGCCGGCGTCATCACGCTGACGGCCTGCGGATCGGACAGTGACAAGGGCTCTTCAGCGGGGAACGCCACCGCCGCCGACCTGGTGATGACGGTGTGGGGCGGGGAGAGCGACAAGACGGCGTACCAGAAGCGGATCGACCTGCTGGTGAAGAAGTTCCCCGAGCTGAAGGTGACGCTGCAGCTGATCCCGAACGACGGGTACGCCCAGAAGGTCCAGACGATGATTGCCGGCGGCAAAGGACCGGACATCATGCAGGTCGCGGAGAGCGTCAACGTCTACTCGAGCAAGAACCAGATCCAGCCGCTCGACGACCTGGCGAGCAAGGCCGGGATGGACCTGGACAAGCGGTTCGGCGCGATCGGCAAGCTCTACTCCTACCAGGACAAGGTCTACGCGATCCCGGACCGGTCCGGCGCCATGATCGTCTTCTACAACAAGGCGCTGTTCGCGGCCAAGGGCATCAAGGCGCCGAGCGCGGACTGGACCTGGGACGACGCGCTGTCGGCGTTCAAGGAACTGTCCGTCCCCGGCAAGCAGTGGGGCTACGCCGGCGGTGGCTGGTGGGCGCAGTGGTGGAGTTTCGTGTACCAGAACGGCGGCCGGATCATCGACGACAGCGGCAAGCCCGCGGTCGCCACCGACGAGGTGATCGACGCGCTGCAGTGGACCGGTGACCTGATCTTCAAGCACGGTGTCGTACCGACCCAGAAGCAGTACGCCGACATGGGCGCGGACGTCGGCGGCGACCAGGCCTTCGCGAACGGCAAGGTCGCGGTCAACACCACCGGCTTCTGGGGCATCAGCGGCCTGACCAAGACCAAGATCGACTGGGACATCGCGCCGCTGTGGCGGGGCAAGGAGCAGGCGGTGACCGCGTTCGGCAGCGGCCTGGCCATCTCCCGGACCGCGAAGAACCCGCAGGCGGCGTTCAAGGCGATCGACTTCCTCACGTCGCCGGAGGCGCAGCAGCAGATCATCGCCACCGGCCAGGACGTTCCGGCCAGCCTGGAGGTGCAGAAGAGCGACGCGTTCCTCAAGCCGGCCTGGATGACCAAGCCGGTGAACATGAACGTGTTCGGCGCGTCCAGCGACTTCATCTACCGGGCCCCGTTCATCCCGGCCTGGAACGAGATGCAGAAGGCGTTCGACGACGGGCTGGCCGACTTCTGGCTGGGCAAGCAGGACGCCCGTGCCGCGCTGACCGCGATCCAGAAGCGGCTCGAGTCGATCGTCAAGCCCGGCTGATGTCGACGCTGCGCCGCCGGGAGGCGCTGTGGTTCTACCTGTTCGCGTCACCGTGGATCATCGGGTTCGTCGTGTTCCTGCTCGGGCCGATGCTCGCGTCGGTCTACATCTCGCTGACCGACTGGGACTCGTTCACGCCGCCGAAGTGGGTCGGGCTGCAGAACTACAACCGGCTGCTGACCGAGGACCCGGTGTTCTGGAAGGCGTTGTGGAACACGTTCTACTACGCCGCGATCTCGGTGCCGCTCGGGCTCGGGATCGGCTTGTGGCTGGCGAACCTGCTGAACAAGCAGGTTCGCGCCCGCAAGGTGTTCCGGACGCTGATCTACCTGCCGACGCTGGTGCCGCTGGTGGCGACCGCGATGATCTTCAAGATGGTCCTCGCGCCTTCCGGTCCGCTGAACGACGTCCTGGGCTGGGCCGGGATCCCCGGGCCGTCCTGGTTGCTGGAGTCGGTCTGGGTGAAACCGGCCCTCATCCTGCTGTCCGTGTGGGGTGCCGGCGGCGCGACCGTACTGTTGCTCGCGGCAATGAAAGGCATCCCGCGGGAGTTGTACGAGGCGGCCGAGGTGGACGGCGCCGGGCCGGTCCGGCAGTTCTGGAGCATCACCGTCCCGCAGTTGACGCCGATCATCTTCTTCAACCTGGTGATGGGACTGATCGGCGCGTTCCAGGTGTTCTCCCAGGTCTACATCCTGACCAAGGGCGGGCCGAACAACGCCAGCCAGATGATGGTGCCGCTGCTGTTCGACGAGGCGTTCTCGTTCTACCACCTGGGGTACGCGTCGGCGATCTCGTGGCTGTTGTTCGCGGTGATCCTGGTGTTCACCCTGCTCGCCTTCCGCACCGCCCGGCGCTGGGTGTTCTACGAGACCGAGGTGAAGTGATGGCCACCGCATTGTCGACCGCCGCCGCACCGGCCCGCGAACGAACCATGCGCCGGGATCGGGTCGCGGGCGTCTTCCGGGCGACGCCGTTCAGCTACGCGACGTTGATCATCGTGTCCGCGGTGTTGTGCGTGCCGCTGGTGTTCGTGGTGTCGATCGCGCTGTCCAGCGATCAGACCGTCAACGCGAACACCTTCACGATCCTTCCGCGCGAGTTCCACTGGGACAACTTCACCCGGGTGTTCGGCACCGACCTGCCGATGCAGCGGTTCCTGCTGAACTCGGTGATCATCTCGGCCGGCGCGGTGCTCGGCCAGGTGCTGTCCAGCGGACTCGTCGGGTACGCCTTCGCGCGGCTGCGGGCGCCGGGCAAGAACGCGTTGTTCATCATCGTGATCGCGACGATGATGATCCCGGCCCAGATCACGATGATCCCGCAGTTCATCCTGTTCAAAGACCTCGGCTGGGTGAACACCTACCTGCCGCTGATCGTGCCGAACTTCTTCTCCAACGCTTTCAACGTCTTCCTGGTCCGGCAGTTCGTGTCCCGGCTGCCGAGCGAGATCGACGAGGCGGCGATGGTGGACGGGCTGGGCTTCTTCGGCATCTACCGGCGGATCATGCTGCCGATGCTGGCACCGGTGCTGATCGCGATCGGCATCTTCACGCTGACCGCGACCTGGGGTGACTTCATGGGCCCCCTGATCTACCTGAACGACGAGGCCAAGATGCCGCTGGCCCTGGGCGTGCAGTACATCACCAGTACGTCGGCCGCACTGCAGGCGCCACCGTGGAACCTGGTGATGGTCGGCTCGATCCTGCTCACTGTGCCGATGATCCTGGTCTACTACCTGGGTCAGCGGTATCTGTACGAGATGGACATCAACGGCGGTAGTGCGGGGGTCAAGTGAGTTCGGTTGCGTTGAACGGCCAGGGCATCGTCATCGACGGCAGGCCGCAGGTCGTGCTGTGCGCGTCGCTGTTCTACTTCCGGCTGCCCCGGGAGCAGTGGCGCGCACGGCTCGAGCAGGTCCGCCGGTCCGGCTACACCTGCGTCGACGTGTATCTGCCGTGGAACTTCCACGAGCTCGCGCCCGGGCGGTGGTCGTTCGACGGCCGGCGGGATGTGGCCGCGTTCCTGGACCTCGCGGCCGAGACCGGGTTGCACGTCATCGCCCGGCCCGGGCCGTACATCTGCTCCGAGTGGGACGGCGGCGCGCTGCCGGCCTGGCTCGGGCTCGATCCCGCCGTGCGGGTCCGGCAGAACGAGCCGCGGTTCCTCGCGGCCGTGACGGCTTGGTTCGACCAGGTGCTGCCGCTGATCGCGGCTCGTCAGCACGGCGCGGGCGGCTCGGTGATCATGGTCCAGCTGGAGAACGAGCTGGACTTCTTCGACTGCGCGGACCAGCCCGGGTACCTCACCGCCCTGCGGGACCAGGCTGTTGCTCACGGCATCGACGTACCGCTGATCGCGTGTGCTGGTCAGGGTGACCTCTTCGGTGCCACCGGCGACGTCGAGGGCGTCGTACCGGCGTGCAACTTCTATCCGAACGACGATTCGCCGTTCATCGAGGAGGAGGTACGGCGGTATGCGGCACTGCTTGCGGACCGCGGGCTGCCGCTGCTGATCACCGAGACGAACCGGCGCCACCGGACCCTGCGGCGGTTGCTGGCCAGCGGTGCGTCGCTGATCGCGCCGTACTTGCAGTCTTCGGGATGGAACTTCGGCTACACCCCATCGAGCGGCAACTGGGGGAAGCCGGGCAACTTCATGAGCCACGGCTACGACTTCGGTGGTTACGTGTCGTCGACGGGTGCCGAGCGGCCGGAGTACGCCGAGGCTCAGCTCCTGGCACGGGTGTTGGATGCGTTGGGATCGCGGTTGGCGCTGGCGACACCGGGCGCACCCGTCGAGGTGACGGCCGACTTCTCGACCAGTTCCGCTCCCTCGGCCCTCGACCTCGACGGTGGCGGGCGGGTGGTCGCCGTACCGAATCTGAGCGACACCGACGGGCGTGCGGTCGTCAACGGTGTCTCGGTCGCCGTCGGTGCGGACTCGTGTCCGTTGATGCTGCTGGATCTGCCGGTTGGCGATCAGACGTTGCGGCTGGCGTCGGCGGACTTGGTGTCGTTGGACGACGGGCTGGTGTTCAGCTCGGCCGTGCCGGTGACCGTTGTCATCGGCAACACCTCGGTGGAGATCGCGGTCGGGTCGTCACTCGTGGTCGAGGGTGTCCAAGTCACCGTGGAACCGCGATCGGAGCTCGTGGCTGCTCAGACGCCGGCGGCGGCGTCCGTCGGTCAGGTGCGGCGACGGTCCGCCGTGCCCACGGAGAAGCCGGCCGGTACCCATGACCTGCCGCCCACGCTGGAATCGCTCGGTGTCTACCGCGGACGCGGCACCTACACGACGACCGCGGAACTGACCGACGAACTGCTGCTCGTGGGTGCGGCCGACATGGTGGATCTGTCGGTCGGCGGCCGAGTGCGAACGTTCGCCGGCTTCGGCGCGACCGAGCGCATCGACGTCCGTGGCCTCAGCGGCGAGATCCACGCCACCGTGGAGATCTGGGGCCACGCAAACTTCGACGACGCCCGGCTGCCTCCGCTCCGCCTCGGAGCACTGCGCGGTCTCGGCACGCTGTGGACTGTCATCGAGACCCGGGACATCTCCGCACTGTGGACAGTCGACGGTCACTGGGCGGGCGATCCGGCACCAGTGCGCAACCTCACCGGTTGGAGCAGCACCCGCGTCGGTACGCCGGTCACGTACACGCGCCGCCTCGACACGGACACGCCGACCGCTCTGCATCTGGACGGCGTTCGCGAGCCGGTCACTGTGACGGTGGACGACGGCGAGCCGATCGTCGTCCATGCCGAGGACCCGTGGGCACTGTTGCCCGCGGGCACCAAACAGCTCTCCGTGACGATCCCCCACAATCCGAGTGGCGGCGGTCTCCGCGCCGAGTTGCTCACCCTGAATCCGGTCCGCGACTGGACGTGCGCCGTACAGGACGACGACCTGCTGACTGCCTTCGCACAGGCCCGCGAAGTGGGTGCCGGGATCGAGCTTCCGCTGGCGCTGGCACCGGGTGAGGAGGCCTGGCTCGACGTCGAGCTTCCAACGTTGGAGAATGGTTTCGTTCTCCGGCCGGAGGGGACCCAGCTGCGCGTCACTGGCTGGGCGTCCGGAGAGTGCGTGGGGCGGGTGTGGGTCGGCGAGCGGCCCACGTTCTCCGGTGGTGATCCCGACGTACTGTGGATTCCGCCGGGATGGTCCGGGCTGACGCTGCTGGTGCGGGGCGTCGACGGGCCGGCCACTCCGGAGCTACGTACGCTACGGCTGGAGCCGACCTAGAAGGGGGACAGAGTGCCGCGGCAGACATCCCGTGACCTGCGCAACGAGAGCCGGTTCGAGGTGCTGCACGCACTGTTCACCCTCGGGCCGTCGACCCGGCAGGAGATCGCCAAGCACACCGGCCTGAGCACGGCGACCGTGGCCACCCTGGTGACCCAGTTCCTGGCCGAGGGCGTGCTGCGGATCGCGACCGTCGAGCAGAACACCGTCGGCCGCCCGTACGAGCGGCTCACCATCGACCCCGACCGCGGCCGCATCCTCGGCATCGACGTGGCCGAGACGTACGTCGACGCGACGGTGTACGACGTCACCCTCGGCCCGCTCGGCCAGAGCGAGGTCGCGCTCGACGAGCACCAGAACGGCCAGGCGTACGTCGTCGACGGCATCGTCCGCGCCATCGACGCGGCAGTCGCGGCCAGCGGCACCGACCGCAAGCGGATCATCGGCGCCGGCGTGAGCATGCCCGGCCAGGTCCAGCCGGACGCCGGCGTCTCGGTGTTCGCGCCGAACTGGGACTGGCACGACGTCAAGATCGAGGCCCTGCTCGAGGAACGCCTCGGCATACCCGTGTACGTCGACAACCCGCTGAAGGCGGTCGCGCTGTCGGAGATGTGGTTCGGCGTCGGCCGGGTGACCAAGAGCATGGCCGTGGTCAACCTCGGCACCGGTGTCGGCGCCGGCATCGCGATCGACGGGTCGCTGCTGCGCGGCGCGGCCAACAACGCGGGCGAGTGGGGACACACGCTGCTTCAGCTCGACGGCCGGCAGTGCCGCTGCGGCCGGCGGGGATGTGTCGAGGCGTATCTCGGTGTGCACGGCCTGGAGACGACGCTGGCGGAGATCGACCCGGATCACCCCGCGCTCCAGCAGCCGCAGCAGCGCGGGTTCGTCGAAGCGGTCGCGGTCGGTCTGGCCGGCGATGACCCGGCTCTGGTCGAGCTGGCCCGCCGTACGTCGCACTATCTCGCGGCGGGGCTCGGTGATCTGGTGAACCTGCTCAACATCCCCCACATCACCTTGACGGGCTGGACCACGGTCGCGCTGGGCGAGTGGCTGATCCCTGCCGTCACCGCCGAACTCCCCGACCACGTCCTGCCCGGCTCGCTACCCGGCCTGACGGTCGAGGCCTCGCGCGTCGCGGGCAACCCCGTCGCCCTCGGGATGGCCGCGTTCACGCTCGAGCAGTTCCTCGGCGCCCTGGGCCTCGCCAGCCCGGCGAGCGCCCCGACCACCCGCCGCCGGCTCCGGTCGCCGGCTTAGGCTGCCTTCTCGAATTGGGTGGAGTAAAGGTCGGCGTACAGGCCGCCCTTGGCGAGGAGTTCCTCGTGGGTGCCGCGTTCGCGGATGCGGCCCTCGTCCAGGACGAGGATGACGTCGGCGTTGCGGACGGTCGACAACCGGTGCGCGATCACGAGCGACGTACGGCCGACGAGGGCGTTGGCGAGTGCGGCCTGGACGGCGGCCTCGGACTCGGAGTCCAGGTGCGCGGTGGCCTCGTCGAGGATGACGATCGACGGCGACTTGAGCAGCAGCCGGGCGATCGCGAGCCGCTGACGCTCGCCACCGGACAACCGGTAGCCGCGATCGCCGACGACGGTGTCGAGACCATCCGGCAGGCTGCCGACCAGGGTCGCGATCTGCGCGGCCACGAGTGCTTCGTGCAGCTCGGCGTCGGTCGCTTCCGGGTTGGCGAGCAGCAGGTTGGAACGGATCGTGTCGTGGTACATGTGCGAGTCCTGCGTGACCACGCCGATCACCTCTCGCAATGAGCGCTGCGTGACCTCGCGGACATCGCGGCCGCCGACGAGTACGGCGCCACCGGTCACGTCGTACATCCGGGAGACCAGTGATGAGAGCGTGGTCTTGCCGGCGCCGGAGGGGCCGACGACGGCGACCAGTTGCCCGGGCTCGACGGTGAAGCTGACGTCTTTGAGGACGTCCTCGCCGGTCTCGGCCGAGAGGGTCGCGACCGACTCCAGCGAGGCGAGCGACACCTCCTCGGCGGACGGGTAGTGGAACGACACGTGGTCGAACTCGATCGACGGCTCGGCGTTGGCCGGCAGCTCCTTCGCATCCTTGCGGTCGGCAACCATCGGCGGGAGGTCGAGCACCTCGAGCACACGCTCGAAGCTGACCAGCGTCGTCATCACGTCGACCTGGATGTTGGACAGCGCGGTGAGCGGTCCGTAGAGCCGGTTGAGGTACGCCGTCAGCGCAACGACCGTGCCGATCCCGAGTGCACCGCCGACCGCGAACACGCCGCCGACGCCGTACACGAGGGCAACGGCCAGCGCGGCGACCAGGGTGAGCGAGACGCGGAAGACACTCGCGTACATCGCGGTGGTGACGCCGATGTCGCGGACCCGGGCCGCCTTGCCGGCGAAGTCCTTCGAGGAGTCCTGCGTGCGGCCGAAGACCTTGGCCAGGACGGCGCCGGCGACGTTGAAGCGCTCGGTCATCGTCTGTGCCATGGTCGCGTTCAACTTGTAGGTCTCGGCGGTCAGCTCGCGCAACTTCCCGGCCATCAGCCGGGCGGGGACGACGAACAGCGGCAGGACCACGAGCGCGAGCAGGGTGATCTGCCACGACATCACGAACATCGCGCCGAGCACGAGGGCGACGCTGAGCAGGTTGCTGACCACGTTCGACAGGGTCGAGGTGAAGGCCTGCTGGGCGCCGAGGACATCGCCGTTCAGGCGCTGGATGAGCGCGCCGGTCTGGGTGCGGCTGAAGAACGCGACCGGCATCTGCTGCACGTGGTCGAAGACGGCGGTGCGCAGGTCGTAGACGAGTCCTTCGCCGATCCGGGCGGAGAACCAGCGCTCGCCCAGCGTGACGGCGCTGTTTACGACCGCGAGCAGCGCGACGACGAGGGCCAGCCACACGACCACGTCGGCGTGGCCCGGGACGATGCCATCGTCGATGATCGCGCGGAACAGCAAGGGGGTGACGGCGCCGGTGCCAGCGTCGAGGGCAACGAGGACGAGGAAGAAGGCCAGGTAGCCGCGGTAGGGGCGGGCAAAGCCGAGAATGCGGCGCAAAGTGCCGGCGGAGAGTTTGTGGTGCCGAACGGAGGAGTCCTTCATCAGCGATCGCATCGCGCGACCACCGCCGCCTCCCCCACCCGGAAGTCCAGAGATCTGTGACATGCAGATCCTTTCGGTCGGGGACCAGATATACTGAGCTTACCTCACTATGAGCTAACCTCACAAGATCAGCTTTTCTTCCCACGTGTGCCGATCGACTACCGGGCCGGCGCCATCCGCGAGCCAACCCTGGTCACGGCGGCTCGCAGGCGGCTGGCGCCGTACCTGTCATGTGCAGCCCGAGCGGGGGATCTGCACTTAGGCTCTGGGGGTGGATGCTCTGGATGAGACCGCGGAACAGATTGCGGCGCTGCTGGACGGGATTGTCCGTCGGCAGCGGCGTGCGTCCAGGGAGAGGCTGGGTGAGCCGGTCACCCACGGGCAGTTCCGGGTGCTACGGACGCTGGACAACGCCGACCGGCCACTGCGACTGAGCGAACTGGCCGCGCAGCTCGGCATCGTCCCCCGCTCGGCCACCTCGGTCGTCGACGACCTCGAGGCCGCCGGCCTGGTCGCCCGTCACCCCGACCCCAACGACCGCCGCGCCACCCTCGTCACCCTCACCCCGGCCGGCGCCCAGATCCTCACCACCCTCCGCCACAACCGCCGCGAAGCCATGGCCACCCAACTCACCCGCCTCACCCCCACCGAACAGAAGACCCTCATCCGTCTCCTGCAACGCCTCGCAGAAGACTGACGGAGTGTGGCGCCGACGCCATCAGCGGCCTCGGTCTGGAGTGGCGCTCAGGTGGGTGAGTACGGCGAGTACGCGGCGGTGGCCGTCCTCGGTCTCGGGTAGCGACAGCTTGGTGAATACGTGCCGGACGTGTGCCTCGACCGTTCGCTCGCTGAGGTAGAGCCGCTTGGCGATGCCACTGTTCGTCAAGCCTTCGGCCATCAGCTCGAGTACGTCGCGCTCGCGGTCCGTCAGCATCGCCAGCGGATCCCCGGCCCCACGCCGGGCCACCAACCCCGCCACCACCTGCGGATCCAGCGCCGACCCACCCCGCGCGACCCGCTCGGCCGAGGCCAGGAACTCGCCCACGTCGAGCACCCGATCCTTCAGCAGATACCCGAACCCACCGAGCGACACGAGCTCGACGACGTGATGCGTCTCGATGTGCTGGGACAGCAGCAGTACGCCGATCTCCGGGTGCGCACTCTTCACCGCCTGAGCCGCCCGAGCCCCCTCGTCGCCGAAGCCGGGCGGCATCCGGATGTCCGCCACGACCAGATCCGGCCGGTACGACGTGACCGCCGCGAGCAGCCCGTCCGTGTCGCCGAAGGTCGCCACCACCTCGTGCCCACCGTCGACGAAGAGCATCTTCAGCCCTTCGCGGAGCAGGACCTGGTCCTCGGCGATCACGATCCGCATGGCAGCTCCGCGACGAGCGTCGTACCGGCGCCGGGCCGGCTCTGGATGTGGAAGGTGCCGCCGAGCGCCGCGACCCGATCGGCCAGGCCGGTGAGCCCGGTGCCGCGACGGGCCGCGGCTCCACCCACGCCGTCGTCGACCACGCGCACGACCAGCCGCTCGAGGTCCTGGTCGGCGATCAGATCGACGCGCGTGGCGTTGGCATGCTTGACCGCATTGGTGAGGCCTTCACAGCAGATGAAGTACGCCGCGGCCTCGATGCCGGTGTCGAAGCGCTGGTCGGGCATCCGCACCGACACCGGCAGCGGAGCACGACGCGCGAGTTCCTGACAGGCAGGGGCGAGACCGGCGTCCAGTTGCGCGGGCGGCAGACCGCGGGCCAACTCGCGGAGCTCACCGATCGCCACCGTCGCCTCGGCGACCGCGCCGTCCAGCGTGACCCGCACGTCCGCGGGTGGCGCCGCCCCGAGTTGGTGCTGCGCGTGGCGGAGCGCGAGGCCGATCGACACCAGCCGCTGCTGGGCGCCGTCGTGCAGATCGCGTTCGATCCGGCGGCGTTCGGCGTGCCCGGCGGCGACGATCCGGGCCCGGGAGGCCTTCACCTCCACGAGTTGGACGTTGAGCTCGGCGCGCAGCCGTGCGACCTCGACGGCGAGACCACCGTCCTCGACGACCCGGCGCAGCAGATCCGGGCCGATCCCGCCGGTGGCGTCGTACAGGACCACCCCGATCGGCTGGTCGCCGCGTTCGATCGCGATCCGGTGCCGGCCGTCGGTGTCGGCCCGGGTCGTGCCGGCCAGGTCGACGTACCGGCGGCTCTCCGGCAGGAAGACGAGGAGGTCGAGGCCGGGGTCGCCGAGGATCTCGCGCAGGACGGCTTGGACGTCCTCCGGTGCGCGGCGGCCCGAGCGGACGTCTTCGAGGAAGCCGGCCATCCGCTGCAGCGCGTCGTACCGGGCCTTGTTGAAGCGGCGGTCGACCGCGTCCTGGACGCGGCCGCGCAACGGGCGGAACAGCACGGCGCACACCAGCGTCGCGATGGCTGTCGTCCACGCCGAACCCCGGCCGAGAAAGGCGCCCAGGGCAACAGTCACGACGGCGTACGCCGAAATCAGCAGGACGGTCAGGCCTGCGTAGGCAACGGTCCGGCTGATGAACAGATCGATGTCGTAGAGCCGGTAGCGCAGGATCGCCGCACCGGCGGCGAGCGGCAAGCCCGCGAGCGCGACGGCGGCGATGACGCCGGCCGCCGGCGTGACGTACCAGAGCGCGAAGCTCATCGGCAGAGCCACGCCGGCGACGGACGCGGCGAACACGAACCACTTGAGTTGCTGGCGTTCCAGTCCGGTCGAGCGCCGGAAGCGGAGGGCAAGTGAGACGACGGCGGCGATCAGCGCGCCGAGGAACAGCGGCATTCCGATGGCGAGAAGGGCACCGGTCGGCAGCGACTCGACCGCCCACGGGTTGTGGCCACTGCTGAAGTCCCGGCCCCTGGCCGGACTCAGCGACCAGGCGACCATGCTGAGCACCAGACCGGCCGCGGCGATCCACGGCAACGGACGCCAGCGCCGGCTCGGCAGATGGCCGGTCGGGAAGAGCAAGAAGGTGAGTGTCCAGCCGAAGCCGCTCGGCAACCAGCTGACCGCGGAGATCCCCTCACCGATCGGACCGCCGGCCCAGCCTTCGGCGGCGGCCCGGAGTCCCCAGCCCTGGGCCAGGTCCGCGGCGAGTGCGTTGAGCAGTCCGAAGCCGCAGAACAGCCAGCCGATCGCGTTCTCCGGATGCCGCTGGGCGATCAACGCTCCCGCGCCGACCGTGGTCAGGGCGAACGCCGCGTACAGCAGCGTGTCGTAGACGGGTTCGAGCCGCCACGACAGGGCGATCGCGGCGATCTCCGCGACCACGGTCACTCCGAACAACACGGTCGGTAACGGCCGGCGCCCACCCACGCCACCATCGTGGCAGCGCCGGACGATCCCGCCAACAGTGCTGGCACTGACGCGGTTTCGCGCGCGGATCGGCGTACTGACGCCGATGCGCGGGGCAACCGCCGAAACCTAGCGTCGAAGCACACTTCGAAAGGTGGGAATCATGAACCGCAAACTTGCAGTCATCGGTCTCGTCGGCGCCGCCCTGACGACGCTGTCCGGCCTCGCCGTGGAGGTGCTGGTCAAGCCGGCCTCCGACGTCTCCGACACGATGTGGAGCTACCCCTGGAGCAGTGACGCCATCGTCCCGGTCTCCATCCTGTACGCCGGGTTCCACCTGCTCGTTCTCTTCGGCATGCTCGCCGTGGTTCGCGCGATGGGGAGTCGCGGCGGCCGGATCGGCGCGATGCTCGCGGTGGCGGGCACCTTCGTCCTGCTCGTCGCGGAGATCGCGTCGATCCCGATCGCCGACCAACGGCTGGACGACACCGGGCCCAAGATCGTCGGCCCGGTGTTCGGCCTCGGGGTCGCGCTCACCGCGGTCGGGTTACTGATCGCGGGCGCCGCGGTGCTGCGCTCAGCCGACTGGACGGGATGGCGTCGTTACGCGCCGCTGGCCGCCGGCATCTGGTCCTTCCTGTTGATCGGCGTGAGCGTGACCAGCGCCCTCGCACTGGGCGTCGCCATCTACGGCGTCACCCTGTGCGTCCTGTTCGCAGCCGTATACCCGCACCAATCGACCGCCTCCACCGAACCTCGGCTCCGCGCCCGCGTCGATCACTGATGGGTCGTCCGAGCGGCGGCGAGTTCGTAGAGGAAGGTGTTGACCGGAGTGGGAACGCCGGACTCGCGTCCAAGGCGGACTACCGCTCCGGTCCACGCCTCCAGCTCGGAGGGCCGGCCGGCGATCAGGTCCCGTTGGAGAGACGTGGTGCCGTCAGCCGGCAACTGGTCGATCCAGGCGAGGGTCCTGGGTACGACGTCCGCCGCGAGAGCGATGCCGCGTGCCAGAGCGACGTCGCGGATCTCGGTGGTCGCCTCGGTGAGCAGCCGGCGGGTGCCGGGTCTCGTCCGGAGGACGCCGTACCCGGCGCCGGTCGCCGTACCGAGGCCGCCGCTCGGGACGACGGACAGGAACTTGGTCCACAGACCGGCCCAGATGTCGCCCGGGACGGTCGCTTGCAGACCGGCGTCGACCAAGGCGTCCCGCAGCCGGCCGGTGCGGGGTGTCGGCTGGTTGTCCCACTCGCCGAAGGTCAGCTTGCCGTTGCCGAGGTGGCGGATGATCCCCGGACCGTCGACGTACGCGATCACCTCCGCGGCACCTGGCAGGACCGTCTCTCGGCCGTAGACCGCGGCCACCTGGTCCGGCGCCTCGACGCCGTTCTGTACCGTGACGATCGCCGTCGCATCGCCGACCAGTGGTGCGATCGAGGTGATCACTTCGGGCAGTTGCCAGGTCTTCACACAGACGAGCACATAATCGGCTGCGCCGAGCTCAGCCGGGTCCGCGGTCGCACGCACCGGCGAGAGCTCCAGGTCACCGGCCGGACTCCGCACAACGAGCCCGTCGGACTGCAGCGCCTCCAGGTGTTTGCCGCGCGCAACAAAACTGACGTCCTGACCGGCCGCGGCCAGCCGGGCACCGAAGTACCCGCCGACGCCACCCGCTCCGACGATCGCGATCTTCACAGCCACACTCCTCTGTTACCGGTTTAACTGGTAACAACAGGATAGACTAGGTCGTATGAGCTTCACCTGGGTGGGAGGCCGGCCCGCGGTCGACTTCACCGCAACCCTCGGCAAGCGCCTGCAGACCCCGTTCGAGCGGGTCCCGACCGCGGCGGACCTGGGCCGCTGGTTCCACGACGCCGGCCTCGCCGATCACCCCGTGGCGGTCTCGCCCCGCATATTCACCCGGGCCCTGGCGCTCCGCGAGGCCCTCTACCGCCTCTTCACCGGTACGACGCTGGCCGCGGACGTCGACCTGGTCAACCGCTGGAGCGCCCGGCCACTCCCCGGCCCTCGCCTCACCCGAGACCGTCGAGCCGAGAGCACCACGACGGACGCGGCCGGCCTCCTCAGCGTGCTCGCGCGGGACGCGGTCGACCTGCTGACCGGGCCGCTCGCGGACCGGATCCACACCTGCGCCGCCGACGATTGCTCGCTGCTCTTCGTCGACGAGAGCCGGGCCGGCCGACGGCGCTGGTGCTCAATGAACTCTTGCGGCGCTCGCGCGAAGATGGCGCACTATCGCGCGACCCGAGTGGATTGAAGACATTCTGCAATCCAACGAGCAGACAATCCGCGACCTGGTTCAGTGGGCGCATGCGTACACCGAAGACTTCTCCGGTCGAGGCGGCACAGCTGCTCCGGACCGACCAGGAGCTCCTGCTGACCCGCATCGACGGACGGACCGAGGCTGAACTGCGAGCGCCGTACCGGGTGACGGCCGGACCGCTCGGCCACTTCTGCGACTCGTTGCACGACCTGGTCGCGCACATCCTGATGTGGGACGAGATCACCCTCGCCGTACTCCGGGACGCCAAGGCCGGCCGCCTGCACTGGAGCATCGACCCGCGCTGGGAGACGGCCGAGATCGGCAGCGCTCTCAACGTCGGCGGTGTCGAGGCCGGTCGCCACATCCCGTCCGACCTGCTCCGGCACCGCTTCGACAGCGTCGGCGCGGCACTCGTCGCCGAGATCGAGCAGTACGACGAGAAGTCGTGGTCGGACCCGTCGACGGGCGGCGGGTTCGATGGCGGTATCGGCGCGCTGGCCGAGTACGCCTCCACTCCGCCGGACGGCATCGTGTTCGGCCACGCCGCCCGCCACCTCCAGCCCGCCCCGGTCTCCGCATGACGGCCGAGATCGTCGACAGCCCGCAGTTCGCGGCCGAGACCGACCATCTGCTGAAGCGTTTCGCGAACCAGCCCGAAGGCCCCGACCTCGACCCCTATCAGGCCCTGTTGCTCGATCGCGAGGAACTCCCCGACCCGGAGCTGGCCGGCGAGTGCGATCCGCGGACCCACCCCGAAGACCTCACCATCACCTTGCCGGACCGCCGCCTCCAGGCGCGCGTCTATCGTCCGCTCACCTCCAGTCCGCGGCCAGTTGTGCTCTGGTTGCATGGTGGCGGTTTCATCGGTGGCGATCTCCGCGACATCGAGTACGCAACCTCGGGGATCGCTGCCGCAGGCAACGTTATCGTTGTCTCGCTCAACTACCGACTTGCGCCCGAATGTCCTTATCCAGCAGGGCTCCACGACGTTCGCGACACTCTCGATTGGCTCCGCGAGCACACAGCTGAACTCAACGGTGACGGCAGGATTGCGGTCGGCGGCCAGAGCGCGGGGGCCGCGCTCGCCGCCGGCGCCTGCCTGCTCGCGCGCGACGAGGGCACTCCGCTCCCCGACCGCCAGATCCTCTGCTACCCATCCCTCGACCTGGACCAGGACACCGAGTCGTACCGGTTGTTCGACGGCACATTTCTGAGCATCGCCCCGGGTAGTTGGTCCTCGGCGCAATACTTCCCCGACGGCGACCTCCCCGCCGCGGCCGTACCACTACGGGCAGCCACGTGCGCCGGCCTGCCGCCCGCGCTCGTCCTCGCCGCCGGACGTGATCCGCTGCGCGACGACGCGCGCACCTATGCGAGTCGGCTCGGGCAGGACGGCGTACCGGCGCGGCTGGTCGAGTACGCGGACACGATGCACGCGTTCCTCAACTTCCCCGCGGCCCTGTCGGCCGGGCGGCACGCGGTCGAGCTGATCGGCGCCGACCTGCGAACGACGTTCAACGGACCCCACCCGTGAGCCTGCTGATCGGCTTAGTTGGGGTGCGGGACGAAGAACCTGGCTGGATCACCGGCGGCTCGGGCGCCGGAGTGGATCCAGGCGGCGAACGCGTCCGGACTGCGTCGCTCGAGCTCGTCGAGGTACGCGCGGCGGACATCGGCCATCGCGGACCGGCGCTCGGCGGTCGAGGAACTCTGCAACCGGGTGAAGCTCCGCCGCCACGCCAGGCAGATCTCCTCGTCACTCAGCTCGCACAGGCTGCGTGCGACCGCGGACAGATACCGAGGTGTGGGTAGCGACGGTGGAGGCACGTCCTGCGGCTGACGCTTCGGCTCGGCCGGCTGGCGAGCGGCTGGCCGCAGCCGGGCGAGAACCGGCGGCGACGAGGTGATGATCAGCCCGACCAGGGCGAGCGTCTCCAGTCCCACCGCCGCGGCGAACCCACAGATCGCCAGCACCAGCAGACCGCCGAGAACGGCCAAGCGGGGTGTCGATCGGATCAAATCCGCCGACGGCAACTCCTGCGCGAGGCCGACCTGCAGAGCGGCCGCCCCGGCCACCGCGGCCGCGACCAGGAAGGCCACCAGGTTGGTCGACAGGCCGACGAACACGAGCGCCGCGGCCAGCCCGATCGTGGCCAGCAGCACGACGGCCGCTCGCCAGATCCGGTCGTAACGCGACGCTAGGCGCTCCCGCATGCGGACCCAGTGCCCACTGCACCGGATCTCAACACGCCCTGCAACGCCTCGACGAAAGCCGTGGTGGCCGGCGGGTCCGGTGGTTCGCCGTACGTCGCGAGATAGATCCGGCGTACGACGGACAGCTCGGTCGCCTGCACTCCGTCCAGATGGTGTGAGCGCAGCGCCAGACCCGGCATCGTGGTGACTCCGAGACCAGCGGCGACGAAGGCCTGCTTCACGATGATGTCGTCGCTCGTGTAGGCGATGCGCGGCGTGAACCCGGCGTCCGCGCAGTGCTGGAGCAGTTCCTGCCGGCAGTTCACGCACCCCGCGATCCAATCCGAGTCCCGGTGGTCGGTGAGGGTCTCTCCCGTACGGCGACTCAGTAGCTGCACAGGATCGTCGAGGAGATAGGTGTACCGAAGCCCGTCGTCCGGGATGTCGTCGTCGTAGCGAAACAAGATCGCAAGGTCGATGTCGCCCGCGCGCAACTGTCGCGCCGCGACGACCGGGTGGGCGTCGGCCAGCTCGAGCTCGAGGTTCGGATGCTCGCGGCGCAGCTCCGCCGCGGCCGGCGGCACCAAAACGCTGAGGGCTGAGGAGAACGCCCCGACCCGGACGCGCCCGGACTGCAGGCCGACCAACGAGGCGAGCTCCGCGTCGGCCGCATCGACGCGACCGACGATCTCGGCCGCCCGGCGCGCGAGCACCTCGCCTTCGGGCGTGAGCCGGATGCCACGGCCGACCCGCTGGACCAGCTTCGCGCCGGTCGCGGCCTCCAGCCGGGCGAGGTGATGGCTGACGGTGGGCTGGGTGTAGTGCAAGGCCTCGGCCGCCGCGGTCACCGAACCGTGGGCGGCGACCGCGGCCAGCACGCGCAGCCGGACGAGATCGAGCATGGATCGATGGTATCTATGCATTCACGTCGTGATTGGCATTAGACGCATGCACCTCCGGACCGGCAGGGTGGTGGCCGAACGAGAGGAGAACTGCATGACCGGCAAGGTTGTCTGGCACATGACGATGTCCCTCGACGGCTTCATCGGCGACCGGGACGACAAGCTGGACTGGAGCTTCGGCGTGAACGAGCCGTCCGAACTGGCGGCCGAGGTCATCCGGACCACGGGCGCGTTCCTGTGCGGCGGGCGACTCGTCGACGCGGTCGGCGAGAACCGGCCGTACGGCGGTGTGTGGACCGGCCCGGTCCTCGTGTACACCCACAAGGACCCGGCGACCAATCCGGTCCCGGAGTTCACCTACGTCTCCGGCGACATCCGCGACGTCATCGCCAACGGCCTGCAAGCCGCCGACGGCAAGAACCTCGTCGTCACCGGCGGAGCCGCCCCCCGCCTGACCCTGGACGCCGGCCTGGTCGACGAGATCGTCCTGCACATCGTCCCCATCCTCCTCGGCGAAGGCGTCCGCTTCTACGACAGCCCCGGCGTCGAGCCGACCAACCTCAAGGTCCTGACCACCGAAGGCACCAACTTCCGCTTCGAGGTCATCAAGTAGATGGTCCAGCGCTTCGTCGTCCTCGATGCCATGGGCGTCCTGTACCAGCACGGCAACGTGGTGAGCGGCGTCCTCATCCCCTACGTCCGCAGGCACGACTGCCCCTGCACCGAGACCCAGATCCGCGACGCGTACCGCCGCTGCACCCTCGGCCAACTGTCCACCGACGAGTTCTGGGCGGCGGTGGGCGTCGGCCGGACAGCCTCCGACAGCGACTACTGCCGCAACCACCAGTTGACGGTCGGCACAGTCGACATGCTGCGAGGTCTCCACGAAGCCGGTGTCACGGTGTTGGTGCTCACCAACGATGCCGGGCCGTGGTCCGCCCACCTGCGGCGACGCTTCGGCCTCGAGCCGTACGTCGACCACTGGTACGTCAGCGCCGAGATCGGTGCCCGCAAACCCGACGCGGCCGCGTATGACGCCGTACTGGCGCACCCCGGCCTCGACCCGGCGCACACGGTCTTGGTCGACGACCGGCCCACCAACCTCGCCGCAGCCCGAGCCGCGGGTTTTTGTCCTGCTCTCTTCCACAGCGAGGACACCGCCGCCAATCCGGTTCCCGACCTCGACGTCGCCGGCGCCCGCACCATGCCGGAGTTGCTCAAACTTCTGCTCGCGCACGGCTGACGCGGTGGCCTGGGTTGGACTCACACAGTTGAGGGCCGGCGCGTTCCATGGGTATGGACAGATACGCGCAGCGAGTGGCGAAAGCCGACTGGGACGCCGTGACCGCCGAGGTGAACGATCTCGGTTGCGCGCTGCTGCCCCGGCTGCTCACGCCCTCCGAGGCGGCGGGCATCGCCCGGCTCTATGACGACGTGAGCAGGTTCCGGGCCACGATCGACATGGCCCGGCATCGCTTCGGCGAGGGACAGTACCGGTACTTCGATCGCCCGTTCCCCGAGGCGATCGAGGCGTTGCGGCAGGCGCTCTACCCACGATTGTTGCCGATAGCACGCGATTGGTACGCCAAGCTCGGCCGCGACGCGGAGTGGCCGGACACACTCGACGAGTGGCTCGACATGTGTCACCGCGCCGGCCAGACACGCCCCACGCCGATCCTCCTGCGGTACGGCGCGGGCGACTGGAACGCCCTGCATCGGGACCTGTACGGCGACAAGGTGTTCCCACTCCAGGTCGTGATCAACCTCAACGACCCCGGCGTCGACCACACCGGCGGCGAATTCCTGCTGGTCGAACAACGCCCCCGGGCCCAGTCCCGCGGCACCTCCACCCTCATCCCCCAGGGCCATGGCCTCGTCTTCACCACCCGAGACCGCCCCGTCCGCTCAACCCGGGGCTGGTCCGCCTCCCCCGTCCGCCACGGCGTCTCCACCATCCGCACCGGCCACCGCCACACCCTCGGCCTCGTCTTCCACGACGCGAAGTAGACAACACCACCCCCGCGGTAGGAAAGGCGACACCGCCTCCGGCGCCGGCTGCTCCTTCGGCCGACCTCGTCGGCGGTCGTCCACCGACGACGGCGCATGCTGCGACTGCGGGGGCACAGCGGCCGACCCAGCGAGATGCCGGCGGACCGGGGTCGGCACCAAGCGAGCGCTTGGGTACAAGCAGGCGGTCGGGCCGACCGCAGGGTGCTCGGTCCTGCCACGCGGTTGCGAAGTGTCGACAGCTCGCTCGCCGATCACGGGTCCGCGTGCTGCCGCCGGAGGCCTACTCGGCGGACGCCAGTTGTTCGCAGATGTTCCAGGCGGATCGGCGGAGGAGGGCTGCGGTTTCGGGAGCGAGGCCCTTGACTGGTACGTCGGTGCCGACCGGGTCCTCGTTCAGCAGGGCGATGAGGAACACGCAGGCGGCGAGGTAGCTGCCGGCGAGTGCAGGGTGACTGTTGTCAGCGTCGTGGAGGACGGGTTCGTCGTACTGCGCCAGGAAGCGTTCCCAGACCATCCCGACCGGTACGAGCGTCGCACCCAGCTCTACCGCGCTGGCGGCGTACGCGTCGGTGAGGGCTTGTTGGGTCTCGGGGGCGTTCCGCCTCGCCCAGGTCTGGTAGAGGGCGGTCCGGGCGCCGGCGGCCGCGATCGCGGTGTGGAAGTCGCGCGCGCTCTCCCGGAAGCGCGCCGGGCTCTTGACCGGGAGCGTGCTCTGCTCCTGCAGTACGACGGTGTCGAAGTCGCCGGTCGCGATCGCCGCGAGGGCCTTCCCGGCGTTGAGGTGCTGGCGCAGGGACGCACCGCCGGCCGAGATCAGCTTGTGCTCGAGGTCGATCCCCCGGGCGCCGGCCAGACCCTTGAGCAGGCCGGGCAGGTTGTTCCGGGCCGTGAAGCTGTTACCGACAAAGAGAATCCGCACACCCGGACGCTACTACGCTGGGGCGGTGACTGAACTTCGGATCGTGCCGGTGACGGACGACGCGACGGTGCTGGACTGGCAGCGGGTGCACAACGAAATCATCCCGACCGCACCGCTGTCGGTGGACGACATCCGCGAGCGCGCCACCCGCAACGTGCTCGAGGTCGCGTACGACGGCGACGTACTGGTCGGCTGCTCGACCGTCCGGCCGCCCTCGGAGGAGACCGAGGCCGTCACGGTGATCGCCCGCATCCTGCCCGAGCACCGGCGCAAGGGGCACGGCGAGACGCTCTACCGGCACTGTCTCGCGAAGGGCCGGGAGCTCGGCGGGAAGGGCATCGAGACCCACATCCTCGCCACCAACGAGGAAGGCCTGCGATTCGCCAAGTCCCACGGCTTCACCGAGGTCGAGACCTACCTCCTGCCCGGTGACACGATCCCGTTCATCGAGCTGATCAGCCCGGCGGGTCCAGCCGGTAGCCGTGCCCGCGGAGTGTGATGACCTCGGGCAGCCGCGCCGAGTGCCGCGCGGCCGCCTGCAGCCGGCGCCGCAACGACGCCATCGTCACGTCGAGTGTCTTGGTCGACCCGAACCAGTTCTCGTCCCACACCTTCGCCATCAGATCCTCGCGGGAGATCGCCGCGCCGACGTTGAGAGCAAGCGTCTCGAGCAGCTCGTACTCCTTCGGCCGCAACGTCAGCTCGACCCCCGCGACGATGCAACGACGGGCCGCGGTGTCCACCGTCAAATCGGCGATCGTCACCGGTCCGCCCGTCCCGGACACCGGGCGATGGCGCAGATGCGCCCGCAGCCGGGCCAGCAGGACGGTCAGGCTGAACGGTTTCACCAGGTAGTCGTCGGCGCCCGCGTCCAGGCCGGTGACGATCTCGATCTCGTCACCGCGGGCGGTCAGCATGACCAGCAGCAGACCGGGCAGCTCGGCCCGGAGCCGGCGAGCCAGATCGACGCCGTCGAGATCCGGGAGTCCGAGGTCCAGGAGGACGACCTCGGCCCGTTCCCGGCGCGCGCCGGCCAGGCCCGTTGCTCCGGTTCGGTACCAGTGCGAGCGGTACCCGTTGCCGCGCAGGGCACGATCCAGCAACCGGCCGATGGTCTCGTCGTCCTCGACGACCGCCACCACCGGCTGCTCGCCGCTTCTCACGATGCCGACGGTACGACGTCCATTCTGAGCGGAAACTGAGTGTCAGAGTTCGCGGAGCTCCTCGACCGGCTTCGGTCGGTTGATCCCGGGGTCAGCCCGCCCGGACCAGGCCGGCGTGGAAGGCGAGGATGACCAGGTGGATGCGGTCGCGGGCGTCGAGTTTGGTGAGTAAGTGCGCCACGTGCGTCTTCGCGGTGCCGATCTCGATGTGCAGGGTTTCGGCGATCTCGGCGTTCGAGCGGCCGTCCGCGACCAGGAGGAGGACTTCGCGTTCGCGGGCCGTGATCGTTGCCAGCCGCGGTACGTCGGTTCGCCCGGCCGGCTCGACGTGGTTTGCGAACTCGTCGATCAGGCGGCGGGTGATGCTCGGTCCCAGCAGCGCCTCGCCGGCCGCGATGACCCGGATCGCGGCCAGCAACTCGGCCGGTGGGGTGTCCTTCAGCAGGAATCCGCTCGCACCTCCGCGGAGTGCGGCGTACACGTAGTCGTCGAGGTCGAAGGTGGTCAGGATCAGCACCCGCGCGGCCGACGAGCTGGTGATCGCCCGCGTGGCCTGCAGTCCATCGGTGCCGGGCATCCGGATGTCCATCAGGATCACGTCCGGTGCGGTGCGGGCGGCGACCTCGATCGCGGCAGCACCGTTGTCCGCCTCACCGACCACGGTGAGATCGGGTGCGGTGTTGACGATGCCTTTCAGCCCGGCCCGGACCAGGGCCTGGTCCTCGGCGATCAGCACCCGGATCGTCATCGCGCCGACCCGGTCAGCGGCAGCCGCGCGAGCACCTGGAACCCCTGCTGCGGAAGGGGTCCTGCGTGCAATGTCCCGCCGTACAAGGCGACGCGTTCATGCAGTCCGACCAGGCCGTGCCCTGCTCGCGGCGAGTCCGCGCAACCGGCGCCGCGATCGACCACCTGGACCGACAGCTCGCCGGCGCGGTAGCCGACGGTCGCCTCCGCCGCCGGCGTCGACGCGTGCTTCACCACATTGGTAAGCGCCTCCTGCACGATCCGGTACGCCGACAACTCGATCCCCGGCGGTAGTTCGGTGGGGATTCCGGTGACGGTCAGGCGGACGTGCACGCCGGCCTTCGCGGTCTGCTCGACGAGGTCGCCGAGTTGCGCGAGGCCTGGCGTGGGTTCGAGGCCGGCCGGCTCGCCGGACCGCAGGACGCCGAGGAGCTGGCGTAGTTCGGCCAGCGTTCGCCGGCCGGTCTGCTCGATGGTCGCGAGCGCATCCCGGGCCGCGTCCGGCTGCTGGTCGATCACCAGATGGCCGTAGCCCGCCTGGACGGTGATCACTCCCATGCTGTGGGCAACGATGTCGTGCAGTTCCCGGGCGATCCGCATCCGCTCCTGCTGCAACGCAAGCTCCTGCGTCTGCCGCCGGTACTGCGCCATCACCCGGCCCGCAACCCAGGCCGCCAGCACCATCATCCCGAACGGCACGACCGCACCCGCATGCCGGAAACCGGGCAGGGCCGTCGCGAGCACTCCCGCCCCGGCCGCGACCAGCGCGACGAGCGAAGAGCGCCGGTCGGCCAGCCGGAAGATCGCCAGACACAGGACCGGTACGGCGACGAAGCCGAGCGACGCCTGGAACGGCGACAAGGCTAACGGCACCAGACAACAGACCACCGACCAGAACGGCGTACGACGGGCGAGCCCGAGGCCGACCGACGCCAGGATCGTCCCGATCACGGCCGGCACCACCGGACCCTGGTGGGTGAACAGTGCCCAGGCGAGAACGCCGTACACCACCGCGACCGCCCACTCGGCGACGACGAGCTGAGCCGGCCGTAGGCGGGTCCATTGAACTGCCATGGACGCGACAGTAGGCGCGCCGGACGGGACCGGTCATCATCCTCCAGACAGATATCCGCAGGCGGATAGTCGTACGCCGAAGATCTGCCCGCGGCCCGACGCCGGCGACCGTCACCCGGCGGAAGGGTGAGGTCATGATCGAACTGACGAACCTCAGCAAGCACTATCGATCGGTGCGGGCCGTCGACGACCTGACCCTCACCGTGCATCCCGGCCGGGTCACCGCCTTCCTCGGGCCCAACGGCGCCGGCAAGTCGACCACCTTCCGGCTCCTCCTCGGCTTGGACCGGGCCGACACCGGCACGGCCCTGGTCAATGGAGCCAGGTACGCCGCTCTCCCCGATCCACTCCGGGAAGTCGGGGCCTTGCTCGACGCCAACGGGGTGCACGGCGGGCGAACGGCGTACGACCATCTGCTCTGCCTTGCGCAGGCGGGCCGGATCTCGCGGACCCGCGTCACCGAGGTCCTCGAACAGACCGGCCTGACGCAGGTGGCGCGCCGCCGGGTCGGCGGGTTCTTGCTCGGGATGCGGCAGCGACTCGGAATCGCGGCCGCGCTGCTCGGCGATCCGGCGGTCCTGCTGCTGGACGAGCCGATGAACGGGCTCGACCCGGAGGGCATCCGCTGGATCCGCGGCCTTCTGCGCGGGCTAGCGGACGAGGGCCGGACCGTGTTCGTGTCCAGTCATCTGATGGGTGAGATGGCGCTGGTCGCCGATCACCTGGTGGTGATCGGGCGCGGCCGGCTGATCGCCGACGGCCCGCTGGCCGAGTTCACCCGGGACGGCCGGTCGCTGGAGGACGCTTACCTGGACCTGGCCGAGTCCGACTTCCGGAGGGCCTCATGACCGCCTTGCTGGCTTCCGAATGGACCAAACTGCGCTCGGTTCGCTCCACTCCGTTGAGCCTGCTGGCCGCGGCGGCCGTGGCGGTGCTGGGCGGCCTGTTCTCGGCGACCGGGCGAGCGCACGACTACGCAGCGCTGTCCGCAGCCGACAAGCTGGCCTTCGATCCGGTCAACCTCAGCTTCGACGGCCTGGCCTTCGCCCAGCTCGCGTTCGGCCTGCTCGGGGTGCTCGCGATCAGCTCGGAGTACACCACCGGTCAGATCCGTACGACGTTCACCGCCGAACCGCGGCGGCGCAGAGTGCTGGCCGCCAAGGCAGCCGTGACCACGGCAGTGGCACTGATCGTTGGCCAGGCGATGGCCTTCGCCTGCTTCTTCCTCGCCCAGCTCGGTCTCCGCAGCGCGCACGTCAACGTGTCCCTGGGCTCGCCAGGTGCGTTGCGCGCGGTGCTCGGCGCCGGTCTCTACCTGGTTGCGCTGACCCTGCTAGGCATCGGTCTCGGCGCACTCATCCGGCACACCGCGGGCGCGATCAGCACGGTCTTCGCCCTGGTCTTCGTCGTACCGATCATCGCCGCCAACATCTCCGGCTGGACCACCTGGCCGTCCAAGTGGAACCTCTGGGCAGCCGGGAACGCCCTCATCGCCACCCGGCCGCAGACCCCGGGTGCACCGTCTCCGGGCCTCGGATTACTCATCTGCACGGCGTACGCCGTCGTACCGCTGGCGCTCGCCGTGCTTATCATCAACCGACGCGACGCCTGACATCGCCGCGAGCCTCAGCGGATTCTCAGCGAGCAAAGGCGACGCTGAAACCCTGTTGTCGATGGTCGACACACAAGGCGGCTGAATGACCTCAAGCGGCAGGACCAGCGAGGCCGGACTCCGGTACGGCGTGCTCGCGGCGAGCGCGGTCGTGGTGGTGGCCGGGACGGTCGGGCTGATCATCCTGGCCGACGCGGCGACCGAATCCGACGGGTTGGCGGCGTTCGATCCCGAGCTGACCGCGGACGCTGTTTCACACCGGACGCCGGTCCTCACCGCGATCGCCCGCACGCTGACCTTCATCGGCAGCGCGGCGGTCCTCGTGCCCCTGACAGTTGTCGCGGCGCTGGTCCTGTGGCGTTGGACCCGGTCGTGGCGGTCCTCGGCCGTTCTGGTCCTCGCGATGATCGTCTCGACGGTCTTGACAAGTGTGTTGAAGGCGCTGATCGGGCGTGCGCGACCGGATACCGCGCTCGTCCTGGGTCCCGTCTCCGAGACGTTCGCGTTCCCGTCCGGCCACACCCTGAACTCGACGGTCTTCTTCCTCACCCTGGCCACGCTGGTGTGCGCGAGAATCAGCTCGCGCCGGACCCGGACTGCCATTCTCACGGTCGCGGTGGTGCTGAGCATCGGCGTCGGCCTGAGCCGTGTCTACCTGGGTTACCACTGGGCCACCGACGTCGTCGCCGGCTGGATCGTCGCGATCGTCTGGCTGGTGATCGTCCTGAACGCCGCCGTCCTCATCCGCAACCGTCTCGACGGGCCTGCGCCCGCGGCGGAGGGTTCACCCCCACACTGATATCAGGCGTCGCGGAAGCGAACGGCGAGGGCGGCCGCGGCGGTGGATGCGGCGGCGTAGAGGGCGACGACGCCGAGACCGCGCCACGGCGAGATCGGCAGTCCGTCGAGCCGGAGGGTTGCCTGTACGGCGAGCCCGGCGGTCATCGGCGACACCTGATCGATCCACTCCCGCCAGCGAGGGTCGGAGACGGCGATCGTGATGACAGGAGCGAGGTAGAGAAGTCCGAGGACCAGCGTCACCGTGCCACCGGTGTGCCGCACGACGAAGCCGATGCCGAGGGCAATGATTGCTACCAGGCCCAGGTACAGCACGGTGCCGCCGTACGCGCGCAACGTCGGCCCCGCGGCGAGGGAGATCGGGTGGTAGCCGGCGGCGACCGTGAACCCGCCGCGGCCGAGGAGGATCCGGGCGGTCACCAGCGAGCCGAGGACACTGACGACCGAGACCAGGAGCACCACCGACGCAAGCACCACAGCCTTTGCCGTGAGGAAGGTCAGCCGACGCGGACAGGCGGCCAGGGTGGTGCGGATCATGCCGGTTTCGTACTCCGCGGTCACGGCCAGGACCGCCAGCACGACCACGGCCGCCTGACCGGCGTACACCCCGGCGAGGCTGAGCCGGGTCAGGTCGAAGTCGCACGCCGGGTCCGAGCGGTCGCAGATCGGCGGTGCGAGATCCCAAGTGACCAGCGCACCGAGCGCCGTGGTCAGGACGACGAGCGCGATCAGCGTCCAGCCGGTGCTCGGTACCGTGCGCAACTTCGTCCACTCGGCCTGCAGAGCTCGTCCGGTGTGTCGCATCATGCGTCCCGGCGAGTGAGCTGCCAGTACCCGACGCCGAGCGCGGCGACGGCGTACACGCACATCACCCCGATGCCGGCCCAGGGGCCGATCACCTGTCCCTCCTTGACGGACTGCTGCACCGCCAGCCCCGCGATCGGCGTCAGCCTGCTGATCCAGACGTCGGACTCCGGCGAGATCACCGGACCGATGATCTGTGGCAGCACTCCCAGCGCGATCACGAACACGATCGCCCCGGTCGTGCGCCGACGGACCACCGCGACGCCGAGGCTGAAGAGCGCGATCAGCGCCACGTAGATCGCGGTGCCGACCACCGCGCGCGCCGTGGCGCCGTCGGTCAGCGAGATCTTCGGGTACGCCGGTGGGATGTAGCCGCCGTCCCGCATCCCGGGCTGCGCCAGCAGGAAGGCGGCCACGCTCGCGATCAAGCCGACCACGAACCCCGCTCCGGCGAGTACGACGGCCTTCGCGGCCAACACGTGCCCACGCCGCGGGGAGGCGGCCAACGTGGTCCGGATCAGCCCGGTCCGGTACTCGGCCGTCATGAACAGCACGCCGAGCGCGATGATCGCGATCAGTCCGAGCCGGACCCCGAACAGACTGAGAACGACCAGGTCGTCGTCGCCAGGCGACCGCCAGCTGGCGATGCCGTACCCGGCGATGTCACCTGATCCGCTCACGGTGAAGGTCCCGCCCGACCGGACCATCCCCCCCACGTCGCCGACCGCGCCGCCCGGCTTGGACGGCATCAGGGAGATGTTCTGGCCGGCCCAGTCGGGTGCGGATGAGGCACCCGCCACGGTCACACTGTCGAAGACCGCCGAACCGACTGTGCCTGCGATGGTGATGGCCGAACCGCTGCCTGTCCGCGTGGTCCGGTAGTCGGGCGGCGAGGCGACGAACAGTCCGATCTCGGCGTCCCGGGGCAGTGTGACCGTCACCGATCCGACCTGCTGCCAGCTCCGGCCGTCCGTCGACTCGTAGCCGACGACAGTGTTGCCGGTCCGGGTCAGCTTGAGCCACCGCGGCGCCCCCGCGCCCGCCGTACCGGCGAGATCGGTGTTGAACATCGCTTGCATCCGGACCCCATGCTCAGGAGTCAGCATGACCGCGGCGTACGGCGATCCCGGTGCGAGCCCGGACTTGACCAGCAGTCCGGCCTTCGCCCACTCCTGGCTGTCGAGCTGGCTGACGACGCGCGCCACCACCGAGCCGTCGCCGCTGAGCGGCTTGTGCACGAAGTACGCCTGGTCCGAATACTGCGGCTGCTTGTTCGCGTCCGTGGACCCGGAGGTCGACCCGAGCAGCTCGAGCAGCACCGTCACGGCAACGGCGGCGAACAGGCAGAGGCTGCTGCTGCGGACGGACCTGAACTTCGTCCATTCGCCGCGCAGGACCTGCAGGAACGTGGACATCACGCCTCCTGCGACCTTGCGTGCGCGGCGAACTCGACGGCGTCCCTGGTGAGATCCATGTACGCCTCTTCCAGCGAAGCGCGGTGTGCCGCGATCTCGGAGAACGGCAATCCGTTCTCGGTCAGCAGCTTGATCACGCGCTCCGAGGTCAGCCCGGACACGGTCACGCGGTCGTGGTCGGTCGCGGCCACCACCGCGCCGGCGTTCGCGAGCAGGGTCATGGCGGCGGTGCGCTCCGTCGTCCGCAACCCGATGCGGTCCGCCGATACGGCGGCCAGCAGTTCGCGCACCGTCGTGTCCGCGATCAACCGGCCACGGCCGACCACGATGAGGTGGTCCGCGCTGCCCTCCAGCTCCCCCATCAGATGGCTGGACACCAGCACCGCCCGGCCTTCGGCCGCCAACGACCGCAGCAGGCCGCGGATCCACACGATGCCTTCTGGGTCGAGCCCGTTCACCGGCTCGTCGAACAGCAGGACCGGCGGGTCCCCGAGCAATGCGCCGGCAATCCCCAACCGCTGCCGCATCCCGAGCGAGAACCCGCCGGCCCGGCGCCGCGCCACGTCCGCGAGGCCCACCTGATCCAGCACCTCGTCGACCCGCCGGGCCGGCAGCCCGTTGTACTGCGCCATCCAGAGCAGGTGGTCGCGGGCCTTCCGAGCGGGATGTACGGCGCCTGCGTCCAGCAGCGAACCGACCTCGCGCAAGGGATCATCGAGGTCCCGGTAGCGGCGCCCACCGACCGTGGCACTGCCACCGTCCGGTGCGTCCAGACCGAGGATCATCCGCATCGTCGTCGACTTGCCGGCGCCGTTCGGCCCGACGAAGCCGGTCACCTGGCCGGGCTGGACGGTGAACGACAGATCGTCCACGGCTACCGTGGCGCCGTACCTCTTGCGCAGCTCGCGCACCTCGACGGTGTTCATGTCCGGCGACGCTACGGGCGCCAGGGCGGCGTGTCGTCACCCAGCGGGGCCGTGTTCCGTCCCCCACGAGAGCTACTGCCGCGGGGTGATGCGGGCAGGGTCGCGGGTGGCGGACAATGCTGATGTGAGTCAGGCCCGCGAGCTGGCCGACCGGGTGGTCGTCGCCACCCGCCGGATCGGCGGCACCCGCGACGCGATGCTGGTCGCCGCCGTCGTCCTGGCCCTGTTCGCCGTCGTGGAGGCCGGGAGCCGCGGCGACCGGACCGGCATGGACCTCGGCACCATGCTGCTGCTCGGCCTGCTGGCGACCGCGCCGCTAGTACTGCTGACGGCCCAGCCGGTGGCGGCGACACTGGCCGTGACATTGGCCAACTCGATCGTGCTCGCCGGTCAGGAGCCGCCGTTGGTGGCGGGTGTGCTGGCCGAACTGGTCGCGTTGTACTGGCTCGGACGAACCCGCTCACGCCTGATCGCATTGCCGTTCCTGCTCCCGTTCGTGCTGTTCGCACTCGGGCAGCCAAGTCCGGGCTCGACGCTGCTGCTGGTTCTGCTAGCTGCCGCCGTCCTTCTCGGTGCCGCCGTCCGGGACCGTGGCGACGCAGTCGCGAACGCCGCAGCCAGCCGGGCCACCGCCGACACACTGCTGGAGCATGCCGCCCGCGGCGAGCGGGCCCGGATCGCCCGTGAGTTGCACGACGTCGTCGCGCACCACATCTCGATGATCGCGGTCCAGGCCGAGACGGCCCGGCTGACGACTCCCGGTCTGCCGCCGGACGGCGCGAAGCGGTTGCTGGCGATCGGTGACACCGCGCGGACGGCGCTGACCGAGATGCGGAGGCTGCTCGGAGTGCTACGCGAGGACGTGGGTCCACCGGTCGATGGTCCGGTCCGCGCGCCGCAGCCGGGGCTGGAGCAGCTCAACACGCTCGTGGACGAGGCTCGGGCGTCCGGCGGTGGTGGTGCTCGCTTGATCGTGCGGGGCACGGTGACGCCGCTCGACCCGGGCGTACAGCTGACGGCGTACCGGATCGTGCAGGAGGCACTCACCAACGCGCGCCGGCATGCGGCCGGTGCGGCGGTCGACGTCGAACTCGACTACTCCGCGGCGGTCCTGCTGATCCGGGTTCGCGACAACGGACCGGGGCCCGAGGACTCCGACGGTACTGGCCATGGCCTGCTCGGCATGCGCGAGCGGGCAGCGATGGTCGGTGGCACTGTGGTGGTCGGGCGATCGCCGGCCGGCGGCTGCCTGGTCGAGGCCGTACTGCCGATCCCGGCCGGGACACCATGATCCGGATCGTCGTGGTGGACGACCAGGAAGTGGTCCGGGCCGGGTTCGGTGCGCTCCTGCGCACCCAGCCCGACTTCGTCGTCGACGGCACGGCGGCCGACGGCGCCGCCGCGGTCGCGCTGTGCCGGCGCGCGCCGCGTCCGGACGTGGTCCTGATGGACGTCCGGATGCCGGTCCTCGACGGCATCGAAGCCACCCGGCAGATCCTCGCGGGCACCGGTCCCGACGACGGACCGCGGATCCTGATGCTCACCACCTTCGACCTCGACGAGCACGTGTACGACGCGTTGACCGCCGGCGCGAGCGGCTTCCTGCTCAAGGACGTGACCGCGGAACGCCTCTTCGACGCCGTCCGGGTGATCGCGGCCGGCGGCGGCCTGCTCGCCCCCAGCGTGACCCGCCGCCTGATCGCGGAGTTCGCCCGGCAGCGGCCGCGCTCGCCCGCCAAAACCATTGCCCTCAGCAACCTCACGCCCCGGGAGGTCGAGGTCCTCGCGCTGATCGCCGAGGGTCTGTCCAACCCGGAGATCGCCACCCGCCTGACGGTCAGCGACGAAACCGTCAAAACCCACGTCAGCCGCCTCCTCGCCAAACTGCGCCTGCGCGACCGCACCCAAGCCGTCATCGCCGCCTACGAGTCCGGCCTCATCACCCCCGGCACTCCCCGCCACTGACTTCCTCGAGTGCCGCACGCGGCCTGGCCGCCGGCCAACCCGATTGCCGGAAGTCGGGTGATGGGTGAGGATGCTGGGGTGCGCTTTTCGATCAATGTGCCGAACTTCGGGGACTTCGCTGACGCTCGTACGGTCGCGCGGGTGGCTGACGCGGCTGAGGAGGCGGGGTGGGACGGGCTGTTCGTGTGGGATCACGTGGTGCACAGCAAGGAGCAGCGGCGGGGGCAGGCGTTCGGAGATCCGTGGATGTTGCTGACCGCGGCCGCGCTGGCGACGTCGCGGATCACAGTGGGGCCGTTGGTGACGCCGGTGGCGCGGCGGCGGCCGGAGCAACTGGCGCGGCAGGTGGCGACGCTGGATGCGCTCAGCGGTGGACGGGTGATCTTCAGCGCGGGGCTCGGCGGGCCGATCGCGGACGAGTTCGGCAGCTTCGGGGACGTGACGGATCCGAAGGTGCTGGCCGAGAAGCTCGACGAGGGGCTCGACCTGCTGGCGGCGTACTGGTCCGGTGAGACCGTGAACCACGCCGGCAAGCACTACCGGGTCGACGACGTGACGTTGCTGCCGGCAACGGTTCGGCGGCCGCGGCCGCCGGTGTGGATCGCGGGCTACTGGCCGCGGAAGGCACCGATGCGCCGGGCCGCGCGGTGGGACGGCGCCGTACCGCTGTTCCAGAACGCCAACCACGGCGAGGCCCCGCCGGTCGACGAGCTGCGTGACCTCGTCGGCTTCCTCCGTGACCAGGGTGGCGACCGGAGTACGCCGTACGACGTGATCGTCGGCGGCATCAGTCCGGGCGACCCCGCGAAGTCCCGGGCGCTGATCGAGCCGCTCGCGGAAGCCGGCGCGACCTGGTGGGACGAACGCCAACTGATCACCGGGACCGACTTCTACCGCCTGGAGCCGGTCCTCCGCCGCATCGAGCAGGGCCCGCCCAGCCTCGGCTGACCGCGCTCTAGGTCTCCAAGGCAATTTCATCGACTCGAGGGCCTTCACGACGGCGGAAAGCGCAGCGGTCACTCGCGTCGGGGTGACGTGAGAGATCCTGGAGGTATGAGCGACGAGCATCCGTCCTGTTGTGCGCCACCGCGCCCGGTGACCGAGGGCTCGAGTCCGCCGCCCGTGTCTTCGGAGACCGGGCAGCACGGGGTGGAACAGGTTGTACTCGACGGTGGCGAGTTCGCCATGGGCGACGGGACCGGGGACGGGAACGCCGGAGATGGCGAGACACCGGTTCATCGGGTCCGGCTGGCGCCGTACAGCATCGATGCGTCGAGCGTGACGAATGCTGACTTCGACCGCTTCGTCGAGGCGACCGGGTATCGGACGGAGGCGGAGATCTTCGGCTTCTCCGCTGTCTTCCACCTCGCGTTGGCGGCCGAGCCGGACGAGGTGATGGGGCCGGCTGCGGGTACGCCGTGGTGGGCCGGCGTGCGGGGCGCGGACTGGCGTCACCCGGGTGGGTCCCGGTCCGACCTCGACGGACTCGATGACCATCCCGTCGTACATGTGAGCTGGAACGACGCCGTCGCGTACTGCCGGTGGGCCGGACGCCGCCTGCCGACAGAGGCCGAGTGGGAGTTCGCGTCCCGGGGCGGGCTCGAGGGCGCGCGGTATCCGTGGGGCGACGACCTTCGCGACGACGGGGTCTGGCGCTGCAACATCTGGCAGGGCCAGTTCCCGGGCGTGAACACCGAAGACGACGGCTACCTCACCACTGCCCCGGTCCGCAGCTTCGAGCCGAACGGATTCGGCCTGTGGCAGACGGTCGGCAACGTCTGGGAGTGGTGCGCCGACTGGTTCGGCCCGCGGTACTACAAGTTCTCCCCCGATGCGGACCCGCAGGGACCGTCGCTAGGCGCGGCACGGGTGATGCGCGGCGGCTCGTACCTGTGCCACGACTCGTACTGCAACCGCTACCGCAATTCCGCCCGCTCCTCCAACACCCCCGAGTCGTCGATGGGCAACACCGGCTTTCGCACCGTCACCTCGATCGGTACCTAAGGACAGAGGTAGCCGGCTGTTGACGCGGGAACAACGGGTGAAGGTCGGACTACCTCCTGTCGCTAGACACCTCGGCAGACCTGAGGCCAGGGGTGGTGGCTGCAACGGCGGCGACGGCGGCGACGCAGAGCAAGGCACCTGAGGCGAGAGCGGTGACCGGCGAGGTGAGCTGGGCGACCAGACCACCGCGGAGGTTCCCCAGATCGGGCCCGGCCTGACCGACGATCTGCTCGGCGGCGCTGACCCGGCCGAGGAGTTCGCTCGGCGTATGAAGCTGGACGATCGTACTCCGGGAGACGACCGCCACCGTGTCCGCGGCGCCGGCCGCCGCGAGGAACACCAACGCCAGCCACGGCACCGGCGAGAACGTGAACAAAACAAGGGCGATCCCCCACCCCGCCGAGCCGACGAGCATCACCACGCCGTGTCGCGGCAGCCGGGTGAACGCACCCGACAGCACGGACGCGGTGACGCCGCCCACCGCGATCGCGGTCAGGAACAGACCGAGCGTCCGCGGATCGTTGCCGAACCGCTCCGCGGTGATCACCGGGAACAGGCTGATCGGCATCGACAGCACGGTCGCCGCGAGATCGGTGATCAACGCACCACGGATCACCGGCGTCGCCACGATGAACGCCAGCCCGTCCCGCACCCCCCGCAGACCCGGCTTGGCGACCGCTTCGACCCGCAGACGCGGAAGACCGAGTACGCCGTACAGCGCGGCGAGGAAACTGAGACAGTCGATCAGGTAGCAGGCGCCCGTGCCCCAGGCACTCACCACCACACCGCCGATGGCGGGACCGAGCAGCATCGCCGCCTGGAAGGCGATCCGGTTGAGGGCGATCCCGGCGGCGAGCAGCTCCCTGGGCAGCAACTGCGGCAGGACGGTCCGCGCCACCGGGCCGGCCGCGGCCGCGAACGACGCCTGCGCCGCGACGAGCCCGAGCAGTACGCCGACCGGCACCGCACCGATCACCAGCTGGCTCGCCATCACGGCCGAGGTGATCAACTGCCCGCACGTGGTGATCAGATAGAACCGCCGTCGCTCGACCCGATCGACGAGCACACCCGCGAACAGCCCGAGCACGATCAACGGCAACGCCTGCGACAACCCGACCGCCCCGGTCCACGCCGTACTCTGCGTCTGGTCCCACACCTGGAACATCACCGCGACGAAGGCCAACTGGCCGCCGAACGTCGACAACAACTGCCCGACCCACAACCGCCGGAAGACCGGAGCGGCCCGCAACGGCTCCAGGTCGATCAGCGCACGCTTGACGCTCACTGCTCCGGCGCGACGCGGCCGAGCTTCTCCGCGATCCGGTCGTGGAAGCTCTTGCGGGCCAGGGCTTCCTCGACATCCCGGACCACCTGCGTCATCGGATACGGAAGCTCCGCCTCCAGCTCGGTGATCGCGGCCTCGGTCGCCCGCCACTCGGCCGCCAGCAGCTCGACGATCTTCTTCGCCTTCGCGGTCAGCGCGACCTTCTTGCTCCGGGCATCGGTGCCCGGCACGGTCCGCACCAGGCCCGCGGTCCGCATCGCCGACACCTTCTGACTGAGCGCGGAATGCGTCCGCCCGACCGACTCGGCCAGCTCGGTGATCGTCATCGGGCCCTTGGCGTGCAGCCGCAGCAGCTCCATCACGAAGCTCGGCTTCAGCCCCTTGATCTGCCGGTCGGTGTAGATACGCCCGATGTCGGCGTCCATCCGGGTCTGCAACTGGTGCAGGCCTCGCCACTGACTCTGCTCCGTCGGATCATCCATGGCAAAATCATAACAGCACTTATATAAGTCCTGTCGGGCTGGGATCGGCGGATCCAGACGAGAGCCAGTGCGGCGGCCAGCACGCCGATCGTAACGAGGGTCGCGAAGCCGTACCGGGTGTCGGTGCGTCCGGTGACGACCGAGGTCACCAGCATGACGACGACGGTGGCGGCGAGACCGTAGCCGTTGGCGACCCCGAACGCGTGCCCGACCCGCGACTCGTCGACCGATGTCATCAGCAAGGACCGGGCCGCGATCCGCGCCTGCCCGAACACGAACGCGCCGACCAGCACCAACCCCATCAGCGCACCGACCCCGAACAGCGGCTGCAGGACGAGCAACGCGTTACAGGCCAGGAAACCCACCACGGCAACCCGAAGATCACCGAACCGTACGGCGGACCGCCGATAGGCGACCGCCGCGAGCAGGAACCCGGCACCCCCGAGCGCGTCCACGACACCAAGGACGGCCGGACCACGATGCCACTCACCGACGACGAGCACCGGCAGCAAGGCGTTGAACACCGTGACCACCACAAGCCCTTGCCCGAAGAGCAGGGCCAGCGGGCCGAGCGGCAGAGCCGCTCCCCGGACGGACCGCACCGTCGGCACAGGATCACCGCCGGCATCCGCCACGGGCCGGCGGCGCGCGCCGACAGCGGCGACAAACAGCGCGGAGGCAACGAACGTGATCCCGTTGAACACGAACAGCGGCGTAGAACCGAAGTACTGCAAGGCGAATCCGCCAACCGATGCCGACAGCAACATCCCGCTCTGCAGCGCGATCTCGTAGTTCCCGTTGAACCGCCGCAGGTCCGCCACCGGCACGCGCTCCCGCACCAGCGCCGCACTCGCCGGCACGAACAGCGCGGCAACGACCGCGAGCGCGAAGTTGCTCCCGTACACGAGCACCTGCTGTGGCCCACCGACCGCCAGCCCGACCGGCAGACACAGCGCCGCGACGGCACTCACCACATCACACCCGATCCACAGCCGGCGCCGATCGAACCGGTCCGCGAGCCGGCCGAAGTACGGCGAGAGCACCGCCTGCGGCACCGCGACCGCGATGAACAGCCAGCCGACGTCCAGCATCGATCCCCGCGCGCGGACGAGCAGCAGCGCGGCGCCGATCAGCTGGATGTTGTTTCCGAGGGACGTGATGAAGGCTGCCGGCAACAGCAGCTTGTGTCTGCGCATGCCACCACGGTCGCATCGAACACTGACAGTTCGTGTCAGCGATTCCCTTCCGCTACCGCAGTTGCGTAAATTGGGCCGACCGCGCTACTGTTTCTTTCCGAAACCGCAGTAGCGAAAAGAGGACGGCGATGGTAGGACGAGGGCGGCCGCGCGATGCCGGGGTGGAGGGACGAGTGCTGCAGGCCGCCATGGCCGAGATGCGGGCCCGCGGGTACGACGGGATGTCGGTCGACCGGGTCGCGGAGCGGGCCGGGGTCGCGAAGACCACGATCTACCGGCGCTGGCCGACCAAGGCCGAGTTGGTGATCGCGATGATCGCCGGGCTGCGCGACACCGTGCCGTTCGAGCCGACCGCGGACACGCGGCGCGACCTGACGGACCTGGTGACCGCGATCGTCGCGACCCTCACCACGCTGCCGGTCACGCTCATCGCCGACCTCGCCGTCGCCGCGGCCCGGGAGCCGCGAGTCGGAGAGAGTGTCCGGGCCCTCTGGACCGAGCGGCATCGCGCCGTCACCGCGGTCCTTGCGCAGGCCCAGGCGGACGGCCGCGTCCGCAGCCATGCGTCGCCCGCTGTGCTGGTCGACCAGCTCATCGGGCCGCTGTACTACCGGCTCCTCGTCACCGGCGAGCCGATCACGTCCGTCTACGCGAGGGAGCTGGTCGACAGCGTCCTCGGCCCCGATCTGGAGCAGTCATGAAGAAGAGAAAGAAGCTTTTCATTGCCCTCGGCACCTTTGTGGTGCTGCTCGCCGGCTACACGGTCGTCACGATCGTCCGGCCGCTCGTCCTGCACACCGAGCTCGTCGTCGACGCGACCCCCGAGCAGGTCTGGACGGTGCTCGCCGACCGGCAGGCCTACCCGGAATGGAATCCGTTCATCGTCTCCTCGACCGGTGACCTGACCAAGGGCGGCACGATCACCAACGTGCTCCGCGACACGAAAGGCTCGGAGACCACGTTCACCCCCAAGTTGCTCGCGGTCGAGCCGAACAAGGAGCTCCGCTGGATCGGCAAGGTCCCGCCCGGCGGGATCTTCGACGGTGAGCACTCCTTCCGCCTCGAGGCGCTCCCGGACGGCCGCACCCGCCTGATCCAGGAGGAGAAGTTCCGCGGCGTGGCGATCCCGTTCACGCGGTCGTGGCTCACCAAGACCATCGAGCCGCAGTTCGTCGCGATGAACCACGCCCTGGCCGCCCGTGCCACCGGCTACTGAAGTTCATACGCCGTACGCATCGAATGCCGGTAAAAGATGCATTGGACGGATGAGCGAGCCACTGGTTGGGTTGAGGGCATGGAGATGCGCACGTTGGGACGAGTAGGGATCGAGGTCAGCCCGGTCGGGTTCGGGTGCTGGGCGATCGGCGGTCCGTTCAGCAATCCGGCCGGAGAACCCTTGGGATGGGGCGAGGTCGACGACGACGAGTCGGTGCGGGCGATCCGGCGGGCCGTCGAGCTCGGGGTGACGTTCTTCGACACCGCTGATGTGTACGGCGCCGGCCACAGTGAACGCGTGCTCGGCAAGGCACTGGCCGGGATCCGTGACCAGGTGGTCATCGCGACCAAGTGGGGCAACACGTTCGACGAGTCGACCCGGGTCATGCACCACCAGGACGGCTCGGTCGAGTACGCCCGCAAGGCCGTCCAGGCCTCCCTGGACCGGCTCGGCACCGACTATCTCGACCTCTACCAGTTGCACTTCGACACCACCGACGAGATCGCGCTGCCGTTGCGCGACGTCTGTGAAGACCTCGTCCGTGAAGGGCTGATCCGCAGCTACGCCTGGAGCACCGACACGCTGCACAGCGCGGAGCTCTTCGCCGCAGGCGAGCACTGCTCGGCGGTCCAGCACGAGGCCAGCGTCCTGCATGACGCTTCGGACTTCTTCGCGCTGTGCGAGCGGGCCGACCTGGCGAGCGTCAACCGGACGCCGTTGGGGATGGGGATCCTCGGCCGGCGGACCGCGGACCGGCCGGCGACCGGTGCGGACATCCGCACGCTGCCGCCGTCGTGGCTCCGGTTCTTCGACGAGGGCGGCGTACCGGCGCCGGAGTGGTGGGACAAGGTGGCGGCCATCCGCGACGTACTCGAGAGCGACGGGCGGACGCTGGCGCAGGGCGCGCTGGCCTGGCTGTGGGCGCGGAGCCCGCGGACGGTCCCGATCCCGGGCTTCCGCACAGTCGCGCAGGCGGAGGAGAACGCCGGTGCGATGGAGCTCGGCCCGCTCAGCGATGACAAGATGACCGACATCGCCAAGCTGCTGCCGGCCTAGGTCCGAACCTCCTCGGCGCGACACCGTCCAGGGAACGGTGTCGCGCCGAGGTCTTGTCGTCGACGGAGTTTATCGATATACCTACCCGCATGCGCGGCGAGCGGATGGTGTCAGCCGGCGGGTTTGGTCGTGCCGCGCGCGACCAGACGGGCCGGCACGATCAGCTCGGTCGGGTCGCCGGTCACGCCGCCGGTCGGGTCGCCGGTCGGGTCGCCGCCGAGCTGAGCGATCAGCAGCGCGACGATCGCGTCGGCCATCTCCTCGTGGCCGGGATTGACGCTGGACAGCGCCGGGACCAGGTACGGCGCTTCGTCGATGTCGTCGAACCCCACCACCTGGACGTCGTCCGGCACCCGCAGCCCGGCATCGGCCAGCGCCCGGAGCGCACCCATCGCGGTCACGTCGGTCAGCGCGAAGACGGCATCGAAGGCGATGCCGCGATCGAGCAACGACCGGATCGCGCCGTACCCAGCCTCGAGCGTGAACTGGCACCGGACGGTCAGCTCCGGATCCATCGGTACGCCGGCCTCGGTGTGCGCGAGCGCGTAGCCCTCGGCCCGCAGGGCCGGCATGTTCGCGGTCGAGTCGGGGTTGCCGCCGAGCATCGCGACGCGCCGGGCGCCGGTGGCGAGCAGGTGCGCGGTCGCCTGCCGCGCGCCGTCGACGTTGTCCATCATCACGTGGTCGAAGCGCGACGGCAGCGCCCGCTCCCCGATCATCACCACCGGTGCGTCGGTGCGGATCTGGGCCAGCTCGGCCGGGTCGATGTCGACCACGCTGAGGATGAGGCCGTCGTACATCCGCAGCCGGGAGAAGGCGACCGCGTCCAGCTCGCCCTCGCGGCTGGCGCCGGTGCGCTCCATCACGATCCGCAGCCCGTGCCCCTCGAACCGGTCTGCGAGCCGCGCGGCCAACTGGGCGAAGTACGGGCGCTCGAGCTCGGGGACGGCGAGGCCGACCACACCGGTGCGTCCCGCGCGCAGGTGCCGGGCGGCCAGGTTGACCTGGTATCCGAGGTCGCTGATGGTGGCCAGCACCCGCTCCCGGGTCGCCGCACCGACCCGCGGCCGCCCGTTGATCACGTTCGACACGGTCATCGTGGACACCCCCGCGGACCGCGCCACATCGGCCATCGTCACCACGGCGGAAGCTCGCTTCATGCCGACACTGTAAACAGACCGAGGAGCTGAGCCTTGTCCACAACATCGTCGACGCGCGTCGTGATCGACCTCGACGTACCAGGTCCGACCATCAGCCGGCATCTGTACGGGCACTTCGCCGAGCACCTCGGGCGGTGCATCTACGGCGGCTTCTACGTCGGCGAGGACTCGGACCTGCCTCAGGAGAGCGGCATCCGGCTCGACGTGGTCGAGGCGCTGCGGGCGTTGCAGATCCCGAACCTGCGCTGGCCGGGCGGCTGCTTCGCCGATGAGTACCACTGGCAGGACGGGATCGGGCCGAAGGCGGACCGGCCGTCGATGATCAACACCCACTGGGGCAACGTCGAGGAGAACAACCACTTCGGCACCCATGAGTTCATGGCTCTGTGCGAGTTGCTCGGCGCGGATCCGTACGTGAACGGGAACGTCGGCAGCGGGACCGTGCAGGAGATGAGCGAGTGGGTCGAGTACCTGACCCGCGACGGCGACAGCCCGATGGTCCGCCGGCGCAAGGCCAACGGTCGCGACGAGCCGTGGAAGGTCCCGTTCTGGGGTATCGGCAACGAGGCCTGGGGCTGCGGCGGGAACATGCGTGCCGAGGCGTACGCCGATCTCGCCCGGAGGTACGCGACGTTCTGCCGGGACCACGGCGACAACAAGCTCTACCGGATCGCGGCCGGTGCCGCCGATGACGACCTGGCCTGGACCGAGGCACTGATGAAGGCGATCAGCTGCCTGGGCTGCGGCCGCGACCCGAAGAACATCTTCCAGGCGGTCTCGTTCCACTACTACACCGTGGCCGGGACGTGGGAGAACAAGGGCAGCGCCACCGACTTCGACCTCGCCGACTACTACCGGACCATCATCAAGGCGCAGGACATCGAGCGGGTGATCCGCGGCCACTCCGCGGTGATGGACGCGTACGACCCCGAGCGCAAGGTCGGCCTGGTGCTGGACGAGTGGGGCACCTGGTGGGATGTCGAGCCGGGCACCAACCCCGGGTTCCTGTTCCAGCAGAACGCGATGCGCGACGCGCTGGTGGCGAGCCTGCACTTCGACGTGTTCCACCGGCACGCGGAGCGGCTGATGATGGCGAACATCGCGCAGACGGTCAACGTGCTGCAGGCGATGCTGCTCACCGACGACGACGGCGGTCTGGTGCGGACCCCGACGTACCACGTCTTCGAGATGAACAAGGGGCACCACGACGCGGTGTCAGTGCCGGTGCACGTCGTCGAGCAGCCGGCGCCGTACGAACTGGATGGCGAGACGATGGAACTGGTTTCGGCCTCGGCTTCGGTGAAGGACGGGCGGGCGCTGATCTCCGTCAGCAATCTGGATCCCGTTGCGTCGCTGGACGTCGTACTGGATCTGCGTGGTGCCGAGATCCGGGAGCCGTCCGGACGGTTGCTGACGGCATCGAAGCCGCAGGCGTACAACACGGTCGGCGAACCCGGCGCGGTGGCTCCGGTCCGGCTCGGAGTGGAACCGGAGCCCCGCGGCCTACGGGTCACGCTGCCGCCGCACTCTTTCGCGACGGTCAGCTCGGCTTTGTGACCGGGATCTGGAACTCGTGCACCCAGTTGGCCGGGTTGTCCATGTCGAACTGGAGCGTGACCTCACGGGCATACCCCTGACTGCGGTAGCCGTTGTCCTCGATCCAGCGGGCCAGCGTCTGCATGCTGCGGTCGGCTTCCATCATGTCGCCCTTGTGCACGATGGTCGCTGCCTGCGTGAGTTCGGGGAGATCGACGAGGTCGACGCCGGCGGCTGTGCCGGTGTCGACGGGTACGGCGGCGTGGACACGGACCGTGTCACCGTCGGCGTCCTCGTAGTACGCGACCGGCGAACCGCACGGGTTCACGCCGGCCTCGCCGAGGCGCTCGAACAGCTGGCCGAACAACGGCTGCAGCACCGGTCCGATGTCCTCGCCGTCGTAGCTGGGTGAGATCGCGGACAGCTCCGCGACCCGGGTCGGGGCGATGCGTTTCAGAACGACGTCGTCAGTGGGCATGTGGCCTTCCTTCTCGATCAGCCGGAGCCTCGCCTCGACACTGACCAACCGCGACGTGTTCCGCGCCAGCTCCGCCTCGAGCTGGGCCTGCCGCAACCGCAGCATGCCGCGCAGCTCCTCGGCGGACAGCTTGGCGTCGACGATCTCCGCGACCTGCTGCAGGCTGAAGCCCAGATCCTTCAGGGCGATGATCCGGTTCAGCCTGCGCAGCTGGTCGGCCGAGTAGAAGCGGTACCCGCTCTCCGGGTCGACCACCGCCGGCCGGAGCAGTCCGATCGCGTCGTAGTGCCGCAACATCCGGGCCGATACCTGCCCGAACGCCGCGAAGTCTCCGATGGTGAACATGCCCCCACCTTCCGGCTTGACACTGTGTGAAGGTCAAGCCTGCCTGCCGTGAACGGTCAGGAGGTGACGCCGGCCCGGCGGTCGCGGACGGCGGCGACGGCGAAACCGGTGAGCAGGACCGCAATGCCGCCGGCGCCGAGGCCGGTGACGAGGTCGCTGCGGCTGCCCAGCCGGGCGTCGCACTGCATCGGCGTGATGCCCTTCTCGGGCTGGAAGACCGAACCGCAGGCCTCGCCGTTGACATGGATCGGCCGTACGGCGAACACCGCCCCGGCGATCAGCAGGACCACACCTACCGCGCCGAGAACTTTGCTCAGCACTGCCCGTCTCGCAGCGCGACGCCAGCCGCAAGGACCGACCACACCTGCCTGGTCAGATCCCGCATATGGCGCTCACGCTCCCCGGTAGCTCGGATTTGATCAAATCTAACGCAGCTAGCAGCTACCGCTGAAGCCTGGAACCGGCCCTCGATCGAATCTTCACCCAGTTCTAACGATCTCCGGGCCGGAACCGTTCACCCGGGGAGCACGGCCACCAGCGAACCACTGGCCCCTCCGTGGGCGACGTCTGCCAGGGCCCGATCGACCGCTGCGAACGGGACCGCGGTGGTGTGGGCCCTGACGGGCAGCCGGGCGACGAGGCGGAAGAGTTCCTCGCCGTCGCGGCGGGTGTTGGAGGTGACGCTGCGCAGGTCGCGCTCGTGGAAGAGATAGCGCTCGTAGTTCAGCACCGGTACGTCGCTCAGGTAGATCCCGGCGACCGCCACAGTTCCACCGGGCTTGAGCGCTTCGAGGGCGTACGGGACCACGTCGCCGGCCGGAGCGAACACGATCGCCGAGTCCAGTGGCACGGGCGGTCGGTCGGCGGTCTCCCCGACGTACGCGGCACCCAGCGAGCGGGCCAGCTCCCGGTTCTGTTCGCCGCGGGTCATGACGAACAGCTCGGCGCCCTGGGCGGTTGCGATCTGGGCGGTGAGGTGGGCGCTGGAGCCGAAGCCGTAGATCCCGAGGCGGCCGCCCGGCGGGAGGTTCGCCCGCAGGAGTGACCGGTAGCCGATGATCCCGGCGCACAAGAACGGCGCGAGCTCCTCCGCGGAACGGTCGGCCGGCAGCGCGTACGCGTAGTCCTGCGGCACGACGGCGTACTCGGCGAATCCGCCGTCCGCGTCCCAGCCCGTGTACGACGACAGCGGGCAGAGGTTCTCGGCTCCGGCGCGGCAGAACTCGCAGACCCCACACGTGTGCCGGAGCCACGCGATCCCGACCCGATCTCCGATCTCGAACCGGTCGGCCTGCGGTCCGCGATCCACCACGGCACCCACGACCTGATGCCCTGGTACGACGCCGGGCCGCCGCGGCTCGAGGTCGCCTTCGCACAGGTGCAGATCGGTGCGGCAGACCCCGCAGACCTCCACCTTCACCAGCACTTCACCGGGCCCGGCTTCCGGGACCGTACGACGTACCTTCTGCAACGGCCCGTCATCGATCGGGCCGGGCCGCTCCACTGCCCATGCATCCATCAGCTCGCCCATAGGACCACGATCTCAGGCGACGCGTTGCAGGGCGCGTTCCCGCCGTTCCGCGACCTTCGAACCGGACTCTCGCCGGGCCATCCGGCGCAGTACGACGGGTGCCAGCAGCAACCCGGCGACGGCCCAAGCCCCGAGCACAGCGGCCGCCTCGAGGTGACGCCATGAGTGGTCGATCTCGACCACGACCGCGCTGTCCGCCAGCAGGGCGGACCGCATGCCTACACCCATCCAGTAGATCGGCGTGAGCTGGCCGATCCACTGCAGCCAACCGGGCAACCCAGTGAGCGGGTAGAAGATGCCGGAGATCGCGATGAGCGCGAGCATCGGTAGCTGGATCAGGCCCTGCGACCGGGCGGTCGTGAAGACCGAGCCGAGGATCGCCCCGATCGGCAGGGTCGCGATCACGCCGAGCACGAGGACCCAGACGAGCGTCAGCCAGTGCGCCGATCCGAGCGCGAGTCCGTCGACGAGGAACCAGCCCGGGATCAGCAGGATGGTGAGGTCGGCGAGCAGACCGCCGGCGACGGAGACGACCTTGCCGACGAGGTAGCCGAGCATGCCGTTGGGGGTGGCCTTGGCACGTAGCAGCGTGCCGTCCTCGCGGTCGGCGGTGAGTTGCTGGCTCATGCTGACCATACCCATCGCGGCGTTCATCCCGAGGATGCTCGGCAAGGCCAGCGCCCCGAGCAGGAAACCGGTCGAGCCGAAGTCCCGATGCCTGAGGAAGAACAGCGCGCCCAGCATCAGCACCGGCCAGAGGAAGTGACTGAACAGCTCGGGCCCGTTGGTGAACGACTGCCGCAACTCGGTCAGTCCCCGGCGCCAACCGGCCTTCAATGCAACAGCTTTTGCCTTCATCACGCGGCCTCCTGTCCTCGGACCAGGGCGAGATACGTGTCCTCCAGCGACGCCCGTCGGACCTCGAGCTCGCGGACGGCGGCGCCGTACGTCGCGAACAACTCGCGGACGAACGCGGTCGAGTCAGGTGTCGACTTTCGGAAGTGCTGATGGTCGACAACCCACCGGACCTCGTCCTCTCCCGCGATCAACGTGGTCAGCTCGGCCGTCGTACCGGCCGCGACGATCCGGCCGCCGGTCAGGATGAGGATGCGATGCGCCAGCTTGCTCGCCTCGTCGAGGTCGTGGGTGGTGAGCAGGATCGTCGTCGCCTGCTCGGCCGCGAGCCGCCGGACCAGGTCGTGGAACTCGTGCCGCGCCTCCGGATCGAACCCCGCGGTCGGCTCGTCCAGGAACAGCAACTCCGGCCGCCCGACGATCCCGATCGCGACATCGAGCCGGCGCCGCTGCCCACCGGACAACGTCCTGATCTTCTGCTCCGCGTGCGCTCCGAGCCCGACCGCCTCGAGCAACTCGGACGTGTCCCACGGCCGCTCGGCAGTCGCTGTAGCGTACGGCGCATAGAACGTGCCGAGGTGATGCAGCAGTTCACGCACCCGCCAGTTGCCGTGGTCGCGCCACGACTGCAGCACGATGCCGAGCCGGGACCGCCACCGCTCGTCGCCTTCGGCGGGATCCACCCCGAGCACCTCGACCTGTCCGGCCGAACGCAACCGGAAGCCCTCGAGGATCTCGATCGTCGTACTCTTCCCCGCGCCGTTCGGGCCGAGCAACGCAACCACCTCACCCTGCCGGGCCTGGAACGAAACGTCCCGCAGCACCTCGGTGTCGCCGTACCGCATCCGCAGCCCGTCCACCGTCAGAACCATTTGCCACCTCCTTCACGATTTCCCGAAAGCTACGTTGCATTCATGGCGTCGGCAATCACGATCGGCTCACGAGGGGATGAGAAGTCCTGCAAAACATGGCAATCTGTGCAATGAGGCTGACGCAGAACGCAACCCAGCACTGAGGATCGTTGCAATGAGCTGACGGTTAACGCAGAGAGGACGACGATGCCCGGAGGCAGGCTGAGCCACCAGGACCGGCTCGACATCGCGGCCGGCCTGACCGCCGGCCTCGGGTACGCCGAGATCGCCCGGCAACTGGATCGCCCCACGTCGACGGTCAGCCGCGAGATCGCCCGCAACGGCGGCGCGCACGGCTACCGGGCCGATCATGCGCACTACGCGACCGCGTCCCGGGCCCGCCGCCGCAAACCGGGCCTGCCGACGGGCGACGATCAGCCGTCAGGGCCGGTGCAGGGGTACGTCGAGCGGTTCGCGACGATGATGGTCGACGGCGGCCTGCCGAGGATGGCGTCGCGGGTCCTGGCGTTGCTCTACACAACTGATTCCCGCAGCCTGACCGCGGCCGACCTCGTGCGCGAGCTCCGCGTCAGCCCAGCATCGGTCTCCACAGCGATCGGCTACCTCGAACGCGTCGGCATGGTGCATCGCGAACCCGACCCGCGGCGCCGCCTGCAGCACTACGTCATCGCCGAAGAGGTCTGGGTGAAGGCCTGGCAGGTGAGCGCCCGCACCAACCTCAACTGGGCCGGGACCGCCGCCGAAGGCGCGGACCTTCTCGGCCGCGACACCCCCGCCGGCGAACGCCTGACGCAGATGGCCGAGTTCTTTCACCACCTCGGCGAGGACATGTCCGGCGGCCCCGGCTTCGAAGTGATCGACGACGCGTTCACGATCCTCGCAGCACTCCTGCACGCGGCCCGTCCACTCACCACACATCAGCTCGCCACCGCCCTCAACTGGCCGCCCGGTCGCATCACCGACGCGTTCGCCAGCGCCACGAAGTACGCCGAGTACTGCGACCCCGTCGTACTCGACCAGCCCACCGCCGATACCTACCAGGCGATCCCCAACCCCGCCCGCCTCACCCGGACGCAGCTCCACGCGCTGCACGATTCCTGAGATAGCGCTGCTCCGAGGTATTCGTGGCAAGCTTCGCGGCCACCAGATACAGCTCCTTCGCCGCGTCGGTGTCACCCTGCAGCTCGAGCAGATGCGCCCGTACGGCGGGATAGCGATGCGACCGGGTCACGCGATCGTCGTCCCGCAACGTGTCGAGCAACGCGAGACCCGCCGCCGGACCGTGCACCTTCGCCATCGCGACCGCACGGTTCAACGTCACCACCGGACCGTCGAGGTGCATCTCGAGCAGGGTGTAGAGCCCGAGGATCTGTCGCCAGTCGGTGTCGGCCGCGGTCTTCGCCTCGCTGTGCACAGCGGCGATCGCGGCCTGCAGCTGATACGGCCCGAGCTTCGTCGTTGACATGGCCCACGTGATCAACTCGACGCCCTCACCGATCGCCTGCTGATCCCACAGCCCGCGGTCCTGGTCGTCGAGCGGCACCAGCAACCCGTCCGCCGTCGTACGAGCGGCACGCCGCGCATCGGTCAGCAACATCAGCGCGAGCAGACCGGCGACCTCGCCATCGTCGGGCAGGATCGCGTGCAGCATCCGGGTCAGCCTGATCGCCTCCTGCGCCAACTCGACCCGGCTCAGCCGCTCCCCCGCCGTACCCGTGTAGCCCTCGTTGAAGATCAGATAGAGCACCTGCAGTACGGCGGCCAACCGTTCGGCGTACTCGGCCGGCAACCGGAACGGCGTGCCGCGGACCTTCTGCTTGGCCCGGCTGATCCGCTGCCCCATCGTCGCCTCCGGCGTGAGCAACGCGGCGGCGATCTCTGTCGTCGTCAGGCCGCCGACCGCGCGCAGCGTCAGCGCGATCTGCGACGCGGTCGACAACGTGGGATGGCAACACAGGAACAGCAAGGTCAGCGAGTCGTCCGGCCCCGCGGCCGGCTCGGGGGCGACATCCGGAACGCGTACGGCGTCCTCCCGGTGCCGGCGTGCTTCCTCGTTGCGGAGGATGTCGATCAGCCGCCGGGAGGCGACCCGGATGAGCCACGTCTTCGGCTCATCCGGGACACCTTGCTCCGGCCACTGCGTGGCGGCCACCAGCAACGCCTCCTGGACCGCGTCCTCACAGGACTCGAAATGCCCGTACCGCCGCACCAGCGCGCCCAGGACCTGCGGGGTCAGATCTCGCCAGATCTGCTCGATCATGGTTGTTCGGGCGGGCCTGCCATGATCGGCCGGACCTCGACCGCGTCGCCGACGGCACCGGTGATCCGGGTGGCGATGGACATCACCCGGTCGTGGCTGTCGCAGTCCACGACCGCGAAGCTGACCAGCACCTCCTTGGACTCGGCGAACGGCCCCTCGCTGGCGATCGGCCCGTCCACGCCCCCGCGGACGGTGTGCGACAGCGCCGGATGGGCCAGCCCTTCGGTCGACAGCAGCTCACCGGATGCGGTCAGCTCGGCGCCCAGCTCCTCGTAGAACGCACACGCCGCCAGGAACTCCGGGCTCGTCACGTCCACCGTGTCCCAGTCGGCCTGCTTGGTGTAGGCCAGCAACAGATACTTCATGACGCTCTTCCCTTCAGTAGTCGGTCACCTGCTTGCACCGACACCTCGAAGCTCTCGGAGCCGTTTCGACATCATCCGCAGATTTCTTTCTACGACATCAGACCGCGCACCAGGCGGCGGGTGATCAGGCCGTCGGCCAGGCCGAGCTCGACCAGGTCGTCGAAGATGCGCTGATCGGCGGCGGCCGCGCGGATGCCCGCGTCGAGGACGCGCCCGGAGCGGGTGAGTTGGGCGGTGAGGGCGGTGTGCCGGAGATGGCTGCCGAGAAGGCGAGCCGTTCGGCGGCGGTACGACGTACCCGCATCGGGACTGTCGGCCCGCAGAGCATTGGCGACCGCGCGGCCGGCGAGCAGACCGGTCGCGACGGCGTAGTAGATGCCCTCGCCCGTCATCGGGTTGATCAACCCGGCGGCGTCGCCCGCCAGCATCACCCGACCCGCCGACGGACGCCAGGTCCATCCGGACAGCGGCAGATGGTGTCCCCACCACGACTTCCCGCCGTCGGACGCGCCTGGCAGCAGGACTTCCAGGTGCGCAAGCAGGTCGGCCCGGGTCGGACGCGGCCGGTCGCTGGTCAGCTGTTCGCCGTACCCGACGTTCGACCAGCCGTCGCCACGGTCGAAGGACCACGCGTACGACGGCTGCCGTCCCGGACCGTACGCGATCACCTGACTCGCGGCCCGCGCGGTCGGCGTAGGCGCATACCCGCGGATCGCCAGCGCCACCGGACCCGGCTTCACCCCGAGATCCCGCCGTACGACGGAATGCGCACCATCAGCGCCGACGACGAACCGGGCGTCCAGCTCGCCGTCCACCAGCACCGCATGCCGCTGGATCTCGAGACCACGGACCCGTCGGCGGACGAGCTGCGCACCGGCCGTCCGGGCCGCGTCCGCCAGTCGGTGATCGAAGACGGTCCGCGGCACCACCCAGTTCGGCCGGGCCATGTCGCGGTCAACTCCGACGTCGCCCCGGGTCAGGGCGAACCGTCGTACCGGCGTCCACTCGTCGATGATGCCGGTGACGCCTACACCTGCCAGCAGATCGAGCACGTGCGGAGCGATCCCGTCACCACAGGCCTTGTCCCGCGGGAAGTCGTGCCGATCGAGCATCAGCACCGAGAGACTCGGGTCGGCCGCCAGTGCGCCGAGCGCAGCCGAAGCCCCCGCCGGGCCGGCTCCGACGACCACCAGATCCCACACAGGCACCTCCCGCAGATCCCTCCCAGTGTGGCAGCGGGCACGACCTGCTAGCTGCCGGGACGCCTACCTGGCTTGTTGGGACCGCGGGTGCCGGTCCGGCGCGGGCGCGGGACGAGCCGATCCGCGTGACCACTGGACTGACCCAACGAACCGACCGGGCGGGCCTCGTCGAGATCGACCACCCGCGGTGGCGGCGGGACGAAGACCTCGATGGTCTCCTCATCGTCCGGCGGAGGCGCGACCACCTGGACCGGCTTGGCCCGGGCGGCGGACTCCTTGCTCGCGCGCGCCACCGGCGCCGCCACCCGCACCGCGGCGATCGGGACCCGGACCGGGCGACGCGGCAACTTCGTCCGCAACTCGATGCCGAGCGCATCGATCAGCTTGCGGCAGGCAACGATCGACACCGCGACCGCGAACACCGTGCAGCCGGCGAACAGCACCGACTGACCACCGGACGCCCAGTTCGACGGGTCGGTACGACGGATCGCGGCGATCATCGCGACCACGATCGCGTTGGTGATGCCGAGGGCAACGGCCAGGCCGGTCGTGCGGAGCAGCACTGCCCGGTCGAGGCCGACATCGTCGGCCGCCGCCACCAGTCCGGCGATCAGACCCGCCAGAACCGGCACCGTATAGACCAGCGCCAACGTGAGTCCGGGGCTCGCCACGAGATAGAAGACGTCGAACACCAGCGCGGTGCCGGTCAGGGCGGCCGCGAAGCACACCACAATGCGCGGGTACGCGCGGACCACGGCGACCGCGTCCGCGGGCACCGTCCTGATCATCCGCAACGCCAGGAACAAAGACTCATCACCTCGTTTTCCCCCATTGTGCCGCTACCCTGCACCCTCGGTAACCATCCGCTGCGGGCGAGTCGCCATAGGGTGGGTGGAATGGACGAGGTGGGGATGGTTGTCGAGGCGGAGCTGAGTCTGTTGCGGCCGGACGTACGGTCGTCGGCGCAGGCGGTCGAAGCGTTGCTGGATCCGGATTTCGTCGAGGTGGGCGCGTCCGGTCGCCGCTGGGACCGGCCGGCGATGGTGGCCGCGCTCAGCAGCGGTGAGATCACCGACCCCGAACCGATCCACGCGACCGAGGTCGCCGGCGTCCAGTTGGCCGACGACCTCGTCCACGTCACCTATGTGTCCCGCCGCACCGGAGGCGCCCCGGTCCGCCGCAGTTCACTGTGGCGGCGGACCGACGGCACCTGGCGCCTCTACTACCACCAAGGCACCCCGGCAGATGTCGCCTCCGGCAACGGTTAGGCGGCAGCCGGCAGCGGAGCGAGCTTGTCGCGCAGGTCGTCGAGGATCTTGCGCAGCACCCGGGAGACCTGCATCTGGCTGACGCCGATGTCGTTCCCGATCTCCGACTGGGTCCAGCCCTCGACGAAGCGCAGCTGCAGGATCCGCCGCTCGCGCTCGCCGAGATCTGCCAGCACCGGCTGCAACATCTCGACCGTCTCCAGCTGATCGATGCTTCCGTCATCGACATCGGCGACCACATCGGCCAGCGTCAGCTCGGCGTCGACCTCGGCGGGCCGGTCCAGCGAGAGCACGTTGAAGCAGCCCTTGGCGGCGAGCGCCTGCTCGACCTCGGTGACGTCGACCTCGAGGTGCTCGGCGATCTCGCTCGGCGTCGGCTCCCGGTTCAGCGCCTGCTCGAGCTCCGGCAGCTTGGTCGCGATCGTGCCCTGCATCTCCTGGAGCCGGCGCGGGATCCGGACCGTCCAGGCGCAGTCGCGGAAGTACCGCTTGACCTCGCCGCGAATGGTCGGAATGGCGAACCCGATGAACGGGGTGTCCGCGTCGAGCCGGTAATGATGCGCGGCCTTGACCAGGCCCAGGTAGGCGACCTGCTCCAGATCGTCGGCCTCGGCGCCGCGGCCGCGGAACCGGCGCGCGATGCCCCGGGCCATCTCGAGGTTGAGTTCCACGACTTCCTCGAGCAGGCGTTGCCGCTCGGTTTCGTCGGTGCAGGAAGCCCTGCGTTCCATCAGTTCCCTGGTGGCTGCTTCCCGGGCGGCCCGATCGGCCGGGGTGGTGCAGCTGGTGGAGGTCCGTCCTGACCGGGACGGGGCGGTGGCGAACAACACGGTGCTCGTACTCATTTGGTATGACCTCGCGACTCTTGTCACGGCGTGGCACTTCGCTGAACCACGGTCATGCCTGCTTCTGGTTGGTACCCATCCCCCGCGATCCCATGCATCCCATCGCGACCTCGGGACGGTTTGCAACGGGCGTTTGAGCCTGACGTGATCACTACACGTAAGGGGGCGGACACATGACCCCGAACGGTGTACGATGCAAATGCAAGGCCAAATGCACGTGCATATGCCAAAGACGTACGGAAGGTGCAGCTGATGACTGCTGTCTACAACGGCATGCCCGGCGACTCGATCAGCGAGCTGATCTGGCGGAAGAGCCAGCGGAGTGGCCCCAACGGCAACTGTGTCGAGGTAGCGAAGCTGGCGGACGGTGGCGTGGCGATGCGGAACTCGCGTCACGCCGACGGCCCCGCACTGGTGTTCACCAAGGCCGAGATCGAGGCGTTCCTCGGCGGCGTTCACGACGGCGAGTTCGACTACCTCGCCTGACGGAACCGGAAGCAAGAGGCCCCTTCGCCAGGCGAGTGACGAAGGGGCCTCTTCCGTTGTCCGCTGCGACGGCGAAAGCCGGGGGACGGCGGTCGGCAGCAAAACCTCACGTGCGGCCGGCCGCCCCACCCGAACAGGCGGGCACCGGGTGAACGCTGTACCAGGGAACGACGAAGGCCGACCCTCGGACGAGGGCCGGCCTTCGTGTTACCGGGAGGGGTCGAACGGGCTACTGGACGGTGAGCGGCCAGAGCTGTTCGCTGGGCAGTTCGGAAGCCTTGCCGGTGGCCGCATTGTCAACGGTGATGCGCAATCCGGTGAACTTCGGCGTCATCACCCGCTGGTACCGCGACGCGCGGTCCGGCTCGGCGACATACTCGGCGATCAGGTGGTCTCCCAGCCAGATCCGCACCATCTTTCGGCCTCCTCCTGCTCTGTCGGTGGTCATGGGGCGAGACTCACGATCGGGTCTCCGTCGAGGTGGCGGACACCGCGCAGCCAGCCCTCGAAGGCCCAGCGCTGTTGCTCGGGGCAACGCGCGACCAGTGCCTGGATCTCCCGCTCCGTCAGTTCGTCGGGCGCGCGGCCGCCGGCCAGCTGGGCGGTACGCTCGGCTGTCTCACTGTCGTCGTCGTTCATCGACTCGGGTTCCCCAACCAGTCAAGCCAACGGGAGGGCCGTCGGCGGCCCGTAGGACCGGCCTGCCAGATCACACGCAGTTACGTATCGCGAGATCCAGCTCACCTTCTGTGCATGAATCAATCATGGCGTCGGCACGCCTCGAATGCAAGCGTCAGATGCACGTGCATCCGCACGTTTTCCATATCGAGACCACAAAATCCCCCTTTCCGCCTGCCGAGGGCTGGATCGAGGGTCTGTCGAACGGTGTTCGCCTCAGCTCGAACGGGGCACTATGTCCGGACAAATTGCGCAATGGCGCATCGGCTACTGTTACGGCGCGTGATCGTCGGTTCGGATTCGCTGCTGATATGTAAGAACTTCGGCAGATTCGCTCCTGAGCGTGCGATGATGTGCACTGCGGGCGATGTTGCCGCTGATCAGACCGCTGGGGGCTGTGGGAGGTGGGTGTGAACGAGTCGGGCGCGCAGAGCGGACCGACCGCGCTTCGCATCATTCTCGGAGCGCACCTACGGCGGATGCGGGACGCGGCTGGGATCAGCCGATCCGACGCAGGGTGGGAGATCCGCTCATCGGAATCCAAGGTCAGCCGGATGGAGCTGGGCCGTGTCGGCTTCAAGGAGCGAGACGTCGGCGATCTGCTGACGCTGTACGGCCTGGACGACGGCGAAGAGCGCGAGCGGCTGCTCGCCCTCGCCCGTGAGGCGAACAACCCGGGCTGGTGGCACCGCTACGGCGACGTGCTGCCGAGCTGGTTCCACTCCTATCTCGGGCTCGAGGCAGCGGCCGCGCTGATCCGTACCTATGAGCTCCAGTTCGTCCCCGGCCTGCTGCAGACCACGGACTACGTACGCGCGGTCGTTCAGCTCGGTCGTGGGCTGATCCCGGCCGAGGAGGTCGAGCGGCGGGTCGCCCTGCGGGTGAACCGGCAGGAAGTCCTGACCCGGGCGAATCCGGTCCGCCTCTGGGCCGTCGTCGACGAGTCGGTGCTGCGCCGGCCGATCGGCGGCGTGAAGGCGATGATCATGCAGCTGGACTCGCTGATCGAGGCGACCCACCTGCCGAACATCACGCTGCAGGTGATGAAGTTCGACTCCGGCGGCCACGCGGCGACCGGCGGCGCCTACAGCATCCTGCGTTTCCCGGAGCAGGACCTGCCCGACATCGTCTACATCGAGCACCTGACCAGTGCGCTGTACCTGGACAAGCTCGAGGACCTCGACCAGTACACGGCCACTATGGAGGCCCTCTGCGTCGCGGCCCCGCCGCCGAACAAGACGCGCGACATCCTCGCCAGGATCCGCCGCGACTTCGACCGCTGATCCCGGGCTGCCTGCCGGCGGTCAGGTGTTGTCGGTCAGCCAGGTGATGAGCGGCCGGGTGGCCTTCCAGTCGGCGCGGATCTGGCCGGCCAGCTCCGGCTTGTGGATGACGGGCTCGAAGCCGTAGGACTTGCTGACCGTCAGGGACTTGTGCCGGAGCAGGTCGATCCTCGGGTGCTCCGCGTCGTACCCGCGGGGGCTCGTCTTCAGCCGATCCCCGCCGACCGTCCAGCCGGCCGCGGTGAGCTTGGCCAGCAGCTTCTCCAGTTGCCTGCCGCGCCGGTCGTCGTCGATGGCGGTCCGGACCCGGGCCAGCCGCTCCGAGTTCGCCTCGTAGAACCCGGCCGCGACCCGGACGCCGGGCGCCCCGAGCTGGACGTACCAGCCGGTCGCCGGAGCGACGTCGATGAACGCGCCCTGATGCGTCTTGTACGGCGTCTTGTCCTTCGCGAAGCGGACGTCCCGGTACGGCCGGAACAGCTTCGCCGGACCGAAGTCCGGTTCGAGCTCCGCGAGCAGCGCCGCCATCGGGGCCCTCACCGACTCCTCGTAGACCTGCTTGTGCGCCGTCCAGAAGCTCTTGGTGTTGTCCATCTCGAGGTCGTCGTAGAAGTCCAGCGCCGCCGCCGGAAACCCGGTGAATCTCATCCACGTCCTCGCTTCGCTCCGGGCGCGGATGAGGCACGGACCACGCTGTGCTTGATGGTGAACTCGCTTCGCTCCTTCACGGCGCCACGATAGTTCGGCGCATAGGCACGGCCCCAACGGGTACCGGAACACCTTCCGGACAGGTGCGTCGGCCAGGACCAGGCGCAGGCCGGCGCACCACCGGTGCTCAGGACTCCGTGCCCCGCAGGGTGGCGAAGAACGCACGGATGTCGGTGACGAGCACGTCCGGTTGTTCGAGTGCGGCGAAGTGGCCGCCGTGCGGGTAGCTGGTCCAGCGGACGATGTTGTCGGTCCGATCGACCTTGTGCCGCAGCGGGATGAAGTTGTCGTGGGCCAGGTCGAGCAGCGCGGTCGGCGTCGTCGACGGCTCGGCCGGCTGTCCCCAGTACGACGCGTGCGTGCGCTCGTAGTAGATCGCGCCGGACGATCCCCCGGTGCGCGTGAGCCAGAAGAGCATCACGTTGGTGAGGAGATGGTCGCGGTCGATCGCGGACGCGGGATCGGACCAGGTCGCGAACTTCTCGGCGATCCAGGCCAGCTGCCCGACCGGTGAGTCGGTGAGGGCGTACGCCAGGGTCTGCGGCCGGGTCGACTGCAGGTCGGCGTACCCCTGCTTGTCCTTCGACCAGTCCTGGAACCGCCGCCAGGAAGCCCAGGTGCGGTCCCGCTCGGCCTGTTCGAGCGGCTCCAACTCCGCCGGCGTCGGCTCGGACGTGGCGCCGGAGTTGGGGATGAGATTGAGGTGTACGCCGATCACGTGCTCGGCGTCGATCCGCCCGAGCTCACGGGAGATGCCGCCACCCCAGTCGCCGCCCTGAGCGCCGTACCGGTCGTAGCCGAGCCGCGCCATCAGGACGGACCACGCGTTGGCGACCCGCAGGAACTCCCAGCCGGGCTCCCGGGTCGGTCCGGACAGTCCGAAGCCGGGGATGCTCGGGAGGACCAGGTGGAACGCGTCGGCCGGGTCTGCGCCGTACGCGCGGGGGTCTGTCAGCGGGCCGACGATCTCGCTGAACTCGACGAACGAGCCCGGCCAGCCGTGGGTGACGATCAGCGGGGTCGCGTCCGGCTCGGGTGAGCGGATGTGGGCGAAGTGCACGTTCGCGCCGTCGATCGTGGTGGTGAACTGCGGCCATTCGTTCAGCCGCGCCTCGGCCGCCCGCCAGTCGTAGCCAGTACGCCAGTACTCGACCAGGTCCTGGAGGTACGCCAGGGGCACGCCACGGGACCAGCCGGCGCCGGGGAGCTCGGCCGGCCAGCGGACGCGGTCGAGCCGCTCGTGCAGGTCCTTCAGGTCCGTCTCCGGCACATCCAGCCGGAACTGTTCGATCGTCACTGCGGCAGCGTCTCGCAGCGGCCGACGACCCGCACCTGAATTCAGGCGCTGACCTTGTCCCGGACCACCTTGACGGTGACGGCGGCGACCAGGCAGAGCACACCTGCGCTGATCACGATCGTGACCAGGGTGCCGGAACTGTTCAGCGCGTTGTCGCACGCCATCGGCGTGATCCCCGCGGCCGGCTGGAACGCCGAACCACAGTCGGTGCCACCGGCCGAGACCGACCGGAAGCCGAGCAGCACCCCGGCCAGCAGCAGTGCCGCCCCGGCGATGCCGAGAATCTTTTTCAGCGTCGTCACGGCGAGACCGGCTCCGCTGATCTCGGGCATGCCGACGGCGTACCCCGTGAGCCCCGTTGCACTTCGTTCACTCCTGACGTCGACGGACCACCCGCAACCGAACTTACGGTCCGGCGCCGGATGATCCCCAACCGTGCGGGCCGTCAGGACTGATTCTTCACACAGTCCTTACTCAGGACATGACCCGCTGTGACCGCGGTCTCAAACGTTAACCGGGTGGGCTCAGCCGAGGCGTTCTTCCAGATGGATGGTGATCTCGTCGCCGGGCTCCTTGCCGATCAGGTCGCGGAGGTCGCCCTTCACGGGGAGTTTGTGGGTGCCGTCGCCGAGGGCCATGAACGAGCTCTCGAACGGGTGGCCGTCCATGGTGCCGCGGACCTTCACCAGGCCGCGGGTGCCGAAGTACTCGGCCGAGTCCGGCATCTTCACGTAGGTCCAGCCGCCCTTGGCGTCGCTCTTCAGCAGTGGCGCGGTGAACGTCTTGTCCAGCTTTCCGGTCTTGCTGCTCACGGTGAGCTCCTCTCTACACCCCTGGGTAGAGACTGGCGGACGGGTTTCGACATCCCCGGTCAAACTATTCTGGGGACGTGCAGATCAACATCCGCCGCGCGGGGCGGGACGACGTACCGGCGGTGCTGGCACTGCTCGACGGGGCGACCGAGTGGCTGGTCGCGCGCGGGCAGACCGATCAGTGGGGCACCGAGCCGCACTCGACCAACCCGCAGCGAATCGCGCAGATCACGTCATTCGCTGACGACGGGCTGTGGGTGGCCGAAGCCGACGGCCGGGTCGTGGGTGCGCTCGCCGTCGGGGACGCGATGCCGTACGTGCCCGCGGCCGCCGAACCGGAGCTGTACGTGCGGTTGCTGGTCACCGAGCGCGGATCCGCGGGCCACAACCTCGGCGGCGAGCTGCTCGATCACGCCCGCGAGCTGGCTCGTACGGCGGGAGTCGGGGTGCTCCGGGTGGACTGCTTCGCGGGTGGCGACGGTGCGCTGGTCCGCTACTACGAGAAACAGGGATTCACCCGGGACGTGGAGTTCGCCGTACCTCGGGTCAATGGTTCGGACTGGCCGGGTCAGGTGCTCGTGCAGCGGTTGTGATCGAGCGGTGCACGGTGCCGTGGGCGTCGCTGCAGTGGGCCGCGGGGTCGTCGCCGGTGGCGTGGTCGACCTGGAGGGTGGAGTGCGTCAGCTGATGCCGGTCCGCGAGGAGCGCCTCGATCTTGATCCGGATCTGATGGCAGTCGAGTCCCTCGGCGACCAGGATGTGCGCGGACGCGGCCGACTCGCCGGAGGTGATCTCCCAGACGTGCAGGTCGTGCACCTCGACCACGCCCTCGACCGCGCACAGCTCGGCGCCGAGCGCCTGCGGGTCGATCCCGGTCGGCGCTGCCTCGAGGAAGATCCGGCCGGAGTCGCGGACCAGTGAGATGCCGGCCTTGAGCATCAGTGCGGCGACCACCAGCGCGGCGATCGCGTCGGCCCGGGCGAAGCCGGTGAGAAGTATGACGAGACCCGCGATCGCGGTCGCGATGAACGCGAAGAGGTCGTTCAGGATGTGCTGGAACGCGCCCTCGACGTTGAGACTCGAGCGATTGGCCTTGCTGATCAGCCAGGTGGCGAGCAGGTTCACCACGATGCCGACCAGACCGGTGATCAGGACCAGACCGCCCTTCACGTCCGGCGGGTGGATCATCCGGTTGATCGCCTCGAAGACGAAGTACGCCGCGAGCAGCAGGAGCGTGATGCCGTTGGCCTGGGCGGACAGGATCTCGACGCGCTTGAAGCCGTAGGTGTAGCCGCCGGCCGGTGGGCGGGCGGCGAGCCGGATCGCGATCAGGGCGAGCAGGATCGCGATCGCGTCGGTCAGCATGTGCGCGGCGTCGGTGATCAGGGCCAGCGATCCGGCCGCGATGCCGACGATGATCTCCGCGGCCATGAAGCCGACGATCAGGGCCAGCGCACCGCTCAGCAGCTTCCGATCCGCCTCGGAACTCACACCATGCCCGTGCCCGTGTCCATGACCCTCACCTGTCATGGCTCGGACCTCTCCGGGTGGATGGCGTCGGTGTGTTCGGTGTGGGCGACGGCGAGGTCTACGAGCATGCGGACGTGGGCGTCGTCCAGGCGGTAGTACGCCATCCGGCCGTCCCGCCGTACGGCGACGACGCGGTGCGCGCGCAGCAGCCGGAGCGCGTGGGAGGTCGCAGACTCGCTCAGCCCGGTGACCGCGGCGAGATCGCAGACGCACAGCTCACCGTCGAGCAGCGCGACCAGCAGCTTCAGCCGCCGCGGGTCGCCGAGCAGGCCGAACACGTCGGCCGTGTCGACGATGTCGTCCGCGCCGGGCATCCTGGCGTTGACGCTCGCCACCCGCTCCGGATCCACCAGCCGGACCGAACATGCGTCGACCTGCACATCTGCAGAACTCTTCATATGTCCACGGTAGTGCATCCCGCCGCTGAGCGACAACGATCAGCGGGCGGTCCACTTCTCCTCGATCCGCGCGTACTTCCAGACGGCGTGCGCGGTGAGCCAGGTGAGCAGGAACAGCGCGACGATCGCGTAGCCGACGGAGTTCAGGTCGATGCCGGCGATCGCGGCGAGCGGGCCGTGGGTGATGTGCAGCTTGTCGGTCAGGATCGAGACGAGCTCGATGCTGCCGATCACCAGGGCGACCGCGACGGACAGGCCGGTGATGGTGATGTTGTAGTACACCTTGCGCACCGGCTTCGCGAACGCCCAGCCGTAGGCGAAGTTCATCAGGCAGCCGTCGATCGTGTCGAGCAGGCTCATCCCGGCGGCGAACAAAACCGGCAGCGTGAGGACGGCGTACCACGGCAGGCTGAACGCGGCGGCGCCACCGGCGAGCACCAGCAGACTGACCTCGGTCGCGGTGTCGAAGCCGAGCCCGAAGAGCAGGCCGATCGGGTACATCTGCCACGGCCGGCTGACCGCCTTCGTCGCGCCGGCCAGGATGCGGTTCATCAGGCCGCGGTTGTTCAGGTGCTGCTCGAGCGTGGCCTCGTCGTACTCCCCCGTGCGCATCCGGCGGAAGACCTTGATCACCGCGACCAGGATGACGAGGTTGAGGGCAGCGATGAGATACAGGAAGACGCCGGAGACCGCCGTACCGATCAGGCCGGTGAGCCGCTGGAGCCGGGACGAGTCATCCGCCACCTGCCCGGCCAGCGTGCGTACGCCGATCCCGAGCAGGAAACACAGCGCGAACACGACGGTCGAATGCCCGAGCGAGAACCATAACCCGACCGACAACGGCCGCCGCCCGTCCGCCATCAGCTTCCGGGTGGTGTTGTCGATCGCCGCGATGTGGTCGGCGTCGAACGCATGCCGCATCCCCAGCGTGTACGCCGTGACGCCCAGCCCGACCCCGAACACCCCGGCCGACCCGAGCACGTAGTGCCGCGGCGCCACCACCAGCGCCAGCACCCCCCACCCGACCAGATGCAACAGCAGCACGAACGCCGCCATCCCGCCGACCGAACCCCACTCCCGCCCCGTAATCTCCCAACGCCTCACGATCCGCCAGTAAACGCCGCCCCACCCCCCACCTGCAACCCAGTCGCATGAACAGCTGGAACGGAACCGGTAGACGGTTCCCCCGACGGCCGCGTGCGGTGAGCGACTGAATGCCCCCAGGTGTGTGCCGCCGCTCAGTTGAGGCCGAGGCGGTAGGCGTAGGCGACGGCTTGGGCTCGGTCGCGGAGGTTAGCTTTGGCGAAGAGATGGTTGATGTGGGTCTTGACCGTGGCTTCGCTGACCACCAGGTGGCGGGCGATCTCGGTGTTGGACAGGCCGTCGGCGATGAGGCGTAGTACCTCGATCTCGCGTGGGGTGAGGCCGGTGTCCGCGGGGTCGGCGGGTTTGGGGGTGGCGGCGCCTTCGATCAGCCGGCGCTGGACCTCGGCGTCGACGATCGACTGACCGGCCGCCGCGGCTTGCAGCGCACGACCGATGGACTCGGCGTCGGCGTCCTTCGTCAGGAAGCCACGCGCGCCGGCCCGCAGCGCGGACAGAACCGAGTCGTCGTCGCTGTAGGTCGTGAGTACGACGACCTCCGTGCCGGGGTGGTCCGCACGGACCCGGCGAGTCGCCTCCACGCCGTCGCACTTCGGCATCCGCAGATCCACCAGCAGCACATCCGGGTTGTGCTCGGCAACCAACCGCACGGCCTCGTCCCCGTCCGACGCGGCCGCAACCACATCGATCCCCGGCAACAACTTCAGCAACGTCACCAGCCCGTCCCGCACGACCCTCTGATCGTCCGCGACCACCACCCGCACCGCACTCATACCGGCACCTTCAGTTCCACGCGCCAGCCGTTGGAGGTTGGGCCGGCGTCCAGGGAGCCGCCGATGAGGTCGGCTCGTTCTCGCATTCCGAGGAGACCATAGCCTCCGGGCGCGGGCCGGCTCGGGCGCCGTCCCGGGCGGTCCTCGATCGTCAGGCGTACCTCGTCGGCGTAGGACAGCTTCACGTCGACCGGGGCGCCGGGCGCGTGCTTGCGGGTGTTCGCCAGCGCCTCCTGCAGCGTTCGATACAGCGTGCTCATCACCTCCGCCGGGAGCATCCGTACCTCACCCTCCACCTCGAAGTCCGCCGTCGCCCCACTCTCCAGCCGGTACGCCGTGACCAGATCGCCCAGCGCCCGTACGTCGGGAACGGCGTCCTCACGCAATGCCGCAACCGCTCGCCGAGCCTCGGCCAGTCCATCGGCCGCCAGGCCCTGCGCCCGCGTCACCTGCTCGATCGCCTCCGGCGAAGCACCGTCCCGAACCAGCATCAGCCGGGCTCCTTGCAGACTCAACGACAGTCCGGCCAAGGAGTGCGCGAGTACGTCGTGGACGTCGCGAGCGATCCGGGCTCGCTCGGCCAGCGCCGCGGCGCGACTGTGTTCCTCGATCGCGGCCTGCTTCCGGGCGAGCGAGACCTCCATCCCTTCGAGTTGCTCCTCGCGCCGCTGGCGGTTGATCGACGCGAGGACCAGCGCGATGACGCCCAGCGCTGTACCGACGACAGCCGGCACGGAGTGCGTGTTGACGTACATCGGGATGCTCGCGCCGAGCACGCCCAGTGTCACCACAGCCAGTTCGGTCCTGCCGGCCTGGTGATACCGCACTGCGGCCCGCGGGGCCCAGAACGGCAGCACGATCAGGACGCTTTGCGGGAGTGCGTACCACAGGACGGACCCCGCGATGACGAAGACCAGCAACGCGATCGAGGCCCGCCGCGCCAGGGGCTCGCCGTACCGGGGCACGAGCAGGAAGATGTTGCTCACGACAACCACTGCGCCGAGGACGACGATCAGCGGCAGCGAGAGGCGATGCTGGTGCCCGGGGGCGGTCAGCACCGAGGCGATCACCAGCAGGCCGGGCACGGCGCGCAACAGCAGGCCTGGGACCGGTGATGCCTTCACCCGGTCCCAGGTCGTCGTACTCATACCGTCATCATGCCCGCTCGACCGCGAACGGGATGTCCAGGCTCAGCGCCCGGCGGTAGATCATCGCGTTCTGGGCGGCGATCGTGAGCCCGATGGTCAGCGCCAGGGCCGCGCGGCTCAGCGTCCCGTGCGGCCAGATCGCGGCCGACCCGAAGGAGGCGCCGACGCGGAGCGCGATGGTCAGCAGCCAGAGTGCGAGCGTGGCGCCGGTTCCCTTCTGGAACAGGCCGTCGTCGCGACGCTCCAGCCGGATGCTGGCGCCGCGGGCGAACCCGACTCCGATCAGTACGACGCAGTCCAGCCCGAGGAACGCCAACTCCCCGGTGGAGGCCCCGTGGATCGTCGACGAGAGCGAGAGCACGCCGAGCACCAGCAGGATCGCCGGCATCAGCACCAGTTGCCGCTGGGTGACCAGCGATCCGGTGATCTGCCGGCCGACGACGCGCACCAGCACCCACAGTCCCACCAAGATCCCCACGACGAGTTGCGCCGACATCTCTGGTTGTCCTTTCCGAGGAGTTTCGTTGTCGGTGACAACACTCCCCGGAAACGGCGGCGGGGACGTCAGCCCGGAGTTCGCATCCGGGTGGAACCCAGACCTCAACCCGTGGGTTGAGGCCCGGGATCACGCCAGCGAGACGAGGTCCAGATAGTCGTCGGACCAGAGGTCCTCGGTGGCATCCGGCAGGATCAGCACGCGGTCGGGACGGAGCGCCTCGATCGCACCCTCGTCGTGGGTGACCATGACGATCGCGCCCGGGTAGCTGCCGACCGCGCCGAGGACCTCGCCGCGGGAGGCAGGGTCCAGGTTGTTGGTCGGCTCGTCCAACAGCAGCACGTTGGCGCCGGAGTGCACCAGTCCAGCCAGCGCCAAGCGGGTCTTCTCCCCACCGGACAGCACGTGGGCCGGCTTGTCCGCGTCGTCACCGCTGAACAGGAACGACCCGAGCACGTTCCGGACCTCGCCGTCGGTGAGTCCGGGCGCGACCGACGCCAGGTTCTGCCGGACGGTGCCGGCCAGATCCAGCGTGTCGTGCTCCTGGGCGAAGTACCCGAGCCGCAGCCCGTGACCGGCGACGACCTCGCCGGCATCCGGTTCCTCGCGATCGGCGAGCAGTCGGAGCAGGGTGGTCTTGCCCGCGCCGTTCAGCCCGAGGATGACGACCCGGCTCCCGCGGTCGATGGCCAGGTCGACACCGTTCAGCACCTGGAGTCCGCCGTACGCCTTCTTGAGTCCGGAGGCGGATAGCGGGGTCTTCCCGGACGGCGCCGGCTCGGGCAGGCGGATGCGGGCCACCCGGGCGGCCCGGCGTACCGGCTCGAGGTCGTAGAGCATCTTGTCCGCCCGCCGCGCCATGTTCCTGGCGGCGACGGCCGTGTTGGCGCCGGCCTGCATCTTCGCCGCCTGGGCGTGCAGGACCGCCGCCTTCCGCTCGGCCGTATGACGCTCCCGGGTCCGGCGGCGCTCGTCGGTCTCCAGCTGTTCGAGGTACTTCGTCCAGCCGGTGTTGTGGATGTCGATCGTGGTGCGCTGCGGGTCCAGGTGGAAGACCCGGTTGACCGTTGCCTTGAGCAACTCGCGGTCGTGGCTGATCACGATCAGGCCGCCGGGGTATCCGAGCAGGAAGGACCGCAGCCACAGCACCGAGTCGGCGTCGAGGTGGTTGGTCGGCTCGTCGAGCAGCAGCGTGTCGTGCTGCGCGAACAGGATCCGGGCCAGCTCGACCCGGCGACGCTGACCGCCGGACAGCTCGCCGACGGGCTGCTCGAGCGCGCGGTTGGGCAGGCCGACACCGGCCGCCAACCGGGCCGCCTCCGCCTCGGCCGCGTACCCACCGCCGGCCTGGAACTGCGCCTCGGCCTTCGCGTACGCCGCCATCGCCTTGTCCTGCGCATCGCCGGTGGCGGTGCTCATCGCGGCCTCTGCCTGACGAAGCTTGCGTACGGCGACATCGAGGCCGCGCGCGGACAGGATGCGGGCGGTGACGGTGACGGCCGGGTCGGCGGCGCGCGGGTCCTGCGGCAGGTAGCCGACGGAACCCGAGACGGTGATCGCGCCCGCAGCCGGGCGCTCTTCGCCGGCCAGGGTCTTCATCAGGGTGGTCTTGCCGGCGCCGTTGCGGCCGACGAGCCCGACGCGGTCGCCGGGGCTGACGTGGAACGAGAGGTCGGACAGCAGAAGGTGGGCGCCGACGCGAATATCTACACCGCGAACGGTGATCATGGTTACTCTCCGTGATAGCTAGTGGACGCACTTCAGGTGAGGAAGCGGGTCCGCAGCTAGACACAGAGGCAAGTAGCCATGCGTCCACGGTAACTGGAGGCTCAAGAACCGTCAGCTGATTTTCGCGGGGAGTTCGACGGTGAAGCGGGCGCCGCCGCCTGGGCGGTCGGTGACGCGGATGGTGCCGGCGTGCCATTGGACGTGGCGGGCGACGATGGCCAGGCCGAGGCCTACGCCGCGGCCGCGGCCGGAGGTTTCGCCGCGGCCGAAGCGTTCGAAGATGCGGGTGCGGTCCTCGACCGCGATCCCGGGACCGGCGTCGTCGACGGTGATGATGACGCCGAGACCACCGGCCTCCACGCCGACGCCCTTGCAACCACCCGCGTGGTCCTCGGCGTTCTCGACCAGGTTCGCGATCACGCGCTCGAGCCGGCGCTTGTCGGCCTGCAGCGTGAGGCCCTCGGCCTCGGGCTCGACCGTGGTCACCTCCCGGCCGGCGGTGCCGTCGGCGGCAGCCCGGACCAGGTCGGCGATCCGGACGATCTCCCGGCTGCCCTGATCACCGCCGTCGTCGCGGGAGATCTCCAGCAGGTCGATCACCAGCCGCCGGAAGCGATCCAGGTCGTACCCGAGCAACTCGACCGGTTCCCGCACCGCCGCGGGCAGTTCGCCGCGGTGGTTCTGGATCAGCTGCATCGAGTTCAGCATCGTCATCAGCGGCGTACGCAACTCATGGCTGACGTCGCCGGCGAACCGCGCGTCGACCGCGACCCGCCGTTCCAGATCGGCCGCGGTCTGGTTGAACGACCGGGCCAGCCCACCGAGGTCCCGGTCGTTCTCGGCCTGCAGCCGGGCGTCCAGCTTCCCGCGCGCCACCGCGTCCGCCACCCGGGTCAGCTCGGCCAGCGGCCGCAGCGCCAGCGTGCTCGCGAGCCGGCCGACCGCGAGGCCGATCAGCGCGGTCACGATCGCCGCCGCCACCAGCGTGATCTTCAGCGTCCGCAGCGTGTAGTCCAGGTTGTCCAGCGGATGCCACTCGAAGAACGCTTCCCCCGGCCGCGTCATCGGTACGCCGACGGCGAGCACCTGTTGCCCGTTCACGCTGATCCGGCGGTGCTGGGTGCTGCCGGCCCGGACGTTCGCGATCAGATCGGACGGGAGATCCTCCGGCTTCCCGGTCAGCGAGTACCACTGATCGTTGTAGTACAGCATCGAGGCCGCGGAGTCCGTGGACGGCAGCGTGTTCAGCAGATCCGTCACACTGACGTTCGGGTTCGGCGTCGGGCTGCCGCACTCGGCACGTTCCCGGGCCGGATGGCAGGGCTGGGGCGCACCGAACAACCCGTAGTGCAAAGCCGCCGCGTTGTCGGCGGTCTCCACGATCGCGGACGACTCACGCTGCTGGGTCAGGTAGTTCGAGACAACGCTCCAGGTGACGAGCGCGAGCGCCGAGGAGAGTCCGAGCGCGAGCAGGCCGTACGCCAGCATGACGCGGCCGCGCAGGGAGAACCGTCCCAGCAAGGTCAGCTCACCAATCGGTAGCCCAGACCGCGGGCGGTGACGAGGTGCTTCGGGCTGGCCGGGTCGTGCTCGATCTTCAGCCGGAGGCGGCGGATGTGGACGTCGACGATCCGGCTGTCGCCGAAGTAGCCGTAGCCCCACACCTTCGACAGCAACTGCTCCCGGCTGAGCACCTTCCCCTCGGCACCGGCCAGCTCGGCGAGCAGCTTGAACTCGGTCCGTGTCAGCGGCAGGACGGCGCCGTCGCGGGTCACCTCGGCGCTCGGGACGTCGATCCGCAGGTCACCGACCAGCAGCAGGTCCGACTGCCGCGCGTTGGCCGGCTCGACCCGCCGCAGCAGCGCCCGGATCCGGGCCGACAGCTCCTTGGCCACCAGCGGCTTGGTCACGTAGTCGTCCGCGCCCGCCTCCAGCCCGGCGACCACGTCGTGGCTGTCGGTCCGCGCGGTCACCATGATGACCGGCACGTCGCTGGTACGGCGGATCTCGCGGCAGACCGTGAATCCGTCCCGGTCCGGCAGCATCAGGTCCAGCAGCACCACGTCCGGGGTTTCCCGGCGCAGGGCGGCCAGAGCGTCGTACCCGTTGGCCGCCTCGGCGACCTGGTACCCCTCGTCCTCCAGGGCAAGCCGCAGCACCCGCCGGATGCGCGGCTCGTCGTCGACCAACAGCAGGCTGTGTGCCACGCACCCAGTGTCGCTCACCACCGGATCGACCAGCGGTTACGGCTGTCATGAATCCGTCATGTTCGTGCGGCCGGCGGTTGACAACCTCTTGACGCTTCTGTGACCGCGGACGGCGCCGGGGCCCCCGCGTCCTAACTTCGGCGCTATCGAGTCCCGGAGGAGGACCAATGGCCAGAAGACGGCTGGCGGCAGTATCCCTTGCCGCCGTGGCGAGCCTCGCGCTCGCCGCTTGCAGCAATGGCGGCGGATCGGTGTCCGGATCCGGAGGCACCGCGGCCACGCCGGTATCCGGCGGCACCCTGAACATGCTCGGGGCCGGCGATGTCGACTACATGGATCCGAACATCAGCTACTACTCGGCCGGCTACCTGAACCTGCGGATGTGGAGCAGGCAGCTGTTCACCTACCCGGCGGATCCCGGCAGCGACAACACCAAGCCGGTGGCGGATCTGGCCACCGACATCCCGACCGCCGCCAACGGCGGGGTCAGCGCCGACGGCCTGACCTACACGATCAAGATCCGGCCCGGCGCCCAGTGGAACACCACGCCCGCCCGTCAGGTGACCGCCGAGGACATGGTCCGCGGCCTGAAGCGGACCGCGAACCCGGTCCAGCCGTTCGGCGGCATCCCCGACTTCGCCAACCTGATCGTCGGGTACAAGACGTTCGCGGACGGTTTCGCCAAGGTGGCGAAGACCCCGGCCGCGATCCAGGCGTACATCGACAAGACGCCGCTGCCCGGGGTGGTGGCCAAGGACGCGACCACGGTCGAGTTCCACCTCACCCAGCCGGCCACGTACTTCGTCGACATGCTGACGCTGCCGGCCTTCTCGCCGGCCCCGGTCGAGGCGCTCAAGTACCTGCCGGCCAGCACCGAGCTGGGCAACAACTACCCGTCCGACGGCCCGTACAAGGTCGACAAGTGGGTGCCGACCAAGTCGATCGCGTACTCGCGCAACCCGGCCTGGAACGCGTCCACCGACCCGGTCCGGAAGGCGTACGTCGACAAGATCCTGGTGAACGAGACGATCAGCCAGGACTCGGTCCAGCAGCAGCTGCAGACCGGTACGCCGACCGCCGACCTCGAGTTCGACGTCCAGCCGCCACCGTCGCAGCTGCCGGCCCTGATCGCCAAGAAGGACCCGAACCTGAACCTCGGCATGACCGCGTCCAGCAACCCGTACGTCGTCTACAACACCGCGTCGCCGAACAACAACAAGGCGCTGACAAACGTCAAGGTGCGGCAGGCGCTCAGCTACGCGATCAACCGCGACCACATCCTGCAGGTCCTCGGCGGACCGACGATCAACCCGCCGCTGACCCACGTGCTGCCGAGCAACATCGTCGGCTCGAAGCAGATCGACCCGTATCCGTACAACCCGGACAAGGCCAAGCAGATGCTGACCGAGGCCGGCTTCCCGCACCTGACGCTCAAGTTCCTGTACCGGAACGCGTCCGAAGGCAGCAGCAAGGCCTTCCAGACGGTTCAGCAGGATCTGTCCAAGGCCGGCGTCACGGTGGTCGGCGTACCGTCGCCGAACGCGGACTTCTACGTGAAGTACCTGCAGGTGCCGACCGTCGCACAGCGCGGTGTCTGGGACCTGTCGCTGGCCGGCTGGGGTGCTGACTGGTACGGCAACGCGGCCCTGTCGTTCTTCAACCCGCTGTTCTCCGGCGAGCCCTCGTTCCCGCCGATCGGCAGCAACTTCGGGCTGTACAACAGCCCTGCGACGAACTCGCTGATCAACCAGGCCGCGAAGGCGAAGACCGAGGACGAGGCGGCGAACCTGTGGGCCCAGGCCGACGCGCAGGTGATGGCCGACGCGCCGTTCTTCCCGCTCACCAACCCGAAGAACGCCAACTACCACGCGGCGCAGGCGCACAACGCGATCTACGTGCCGTCGTTGCAGATGTTCGATCCGACGAACGTCTGGCTCGACAAGGACAAGCAGGGCTGAACCTCATGGCCCTGCTTGAGGTAAGGGACCTCCGGGTCTCCTTCGACACCCCGGACGGCACCGTCCGTGCCGTCCGGGGCCTGTCGTTCGACGTGGAGGCCGGTCAGACCCTGGCGATCGTCGGCGAGTCCGGCTCCGGCAAGAGCGTCTCCACCCAGACCATCGTCGGGCTGACGCGCGGCGCGACCGTGTCCGGTACGGCGTACTTCGACGGAACGGACCTGATCACCGCCGACCAGGCGACCCTGCGGCGGTTGCGTGGGGCCCAGATCGGGATGATCTTCCAGGATCCGCTGTCCAGTCTGCACCCGCAGTACCGGATCGGGTGGCAGATCGTCGAGATGATCCGCGCGCACGACAAGGTGATCAGCAAGCAGGCGGCCCGGAAGCGGGCCGCCGAGCTGCTCACCCTGGTCGGCATCCCGCGGGCGGCGGAACGGATCGACGATTACCCGCACCAGTTCTCCGGCGGGATGCGGCAGCGGGTGATGATCGCGATGGCGATGGCCCTCGACCCGGCGCTGCTGATCGCGGACGAGCCGACCACGGCCCTGGACGTGACCGTGCAGGCGCAGGTGCTGAACGTGATGCGCCGACTGCAGGAGCAGTTCGGTACGGCGATCGTCCTGATCACCCACGACCTGGGGGTGGTCGCCGAGATGGCCGACGAGGTGGTGGTGATGTACGCGGGCGCGGTGATGGAACGGGCGCCGCGCCGCGACATCTTCTATCGCAACCATCACCCTTATACGCAAGGGCTGCTGGCCTCGCTGCCGGCCCGCAGCGGCGACCGGCTGACGCCGATCCCGGGGACGCCGCCGAGCCTGATCAGCCTGCCGGCCGGGTGCCCGTTCGCCACCCGCTGCCCGCACGTGTTCGACAAGTGCCGCACCGAGGCGCCGCCGTTGCTCGACGTCGCCCGCGATCCCCGGCACCAGTCGGCCTGCTGGCTTCCGCACGAGCAGAACGAGGCGATGGCTTCATGAACGATGTACTCCTGAAAGTGGAGAACGTCCGCAAGGAGTTCCCCACGCACTCCCGGGAGGTGGTCCGGGCGGTCGACGGGGTCTCCCTGGAGGTGAAGAAGGGCGAGACGCTCGGCCTGGTCGGCGAGACCGGCTGCGGCAAGTCGACGCTGGCCCGCTGCATGGCCCACCTGTACGACGTGACGTCGGGGTCGGTGTGGTTCGAGGGCAACGAGATCAGCAAGCTGTCGCGGCGGGCGATGCGTCCGCTCCGGCGCGAGGTCCAGGTGATCTTCCAGGACCCGTACGGCTCGCTGAACCCGCGCCGCCGGGTCGGCTCGATCATCGGCGACCCGTTCGCGATCCACAACATCGCGTCCGGGGCGGAGCGGAAGAAGAAGGTCCAGGAACTGATGGAGCTGGTCGGGCTGAACCCCGAGCACTACAACCGGTTCCCGGCCGAGTTCTCCGGTGGCCAGCGGCAACGGATCGGGGTGGCCAGGGCGCTGGCGTTGCGGCCGAAGCTGGTCATCTGCGACGAGCCGGTGTCGGCGCTGGACGTGTCGATCCAGGCCCAGATCATCAACCTGCTGGCGGATCTGCAGCAGGAGTTCGATCTGACCTACGTGTTCATCTCGCACGACCTGTCCGTGGTCCGGCACGTGAGTGACCGGATCGCGGTGATGTACCTGGGCAAGATCGTCGAGCTCGCGCCGACCGGCGAGTTGTTCGGCCAGACCCGGCATCCCTACACCCGGGCGTTGCTGTCGGCGTTGCCGGTGGCGGACCCGGACACGGCCGACAGCCGTGAGCAGATCATCCTCGGTGGCGACATCCCGTCCGCGACGAACCCGCCGGAGGGGTGCAGGTTCCACACGCGGTGCCCGAAGGCCCGGTCCGACTGTGCCAAGGGCGAGCCGCCGCTGATCGCCGTACTCGACGACGCCGCGGAGCACCGGACCGCGTGCTTCTACCCGTTGACCCTGGGCGAGGACCTATCCACCGCCGTACCGGATTTGAAGGCATCATGACGACCGCGATCAACCTCGTCGATGTGATCGACGAGCCGAAGGCGATCGAGGGGCGGAGTCCGTTCGTCCTGGCGCTGCGGCGGTTGCGGCGGGACAAGGTGGCGATGATCTCTTTGGTCGTCATCGTGCTGATCGTGCTGATGGCGATCTTCGCGCCGGTCTTCGCAGCGATCACTGGGCATCCGCCGAACGAGCAGTACCGCGACATCGGGCTGACACCGGACGGCCTGCCGCGCGGCCCGAACGGCACCTTCTGGCTGGGCACCGACGACCTCGGCCGGGACATCCTGGTGCGGATCGCGTACGGCGCTCGCGTGTCGCTGCTCGTGGGTGTCATCGCGACCGCCATCACGGTGGCGATCGGAGTCGTGCTGGGACTCGCGGCGGGGTTCCTCGGGGGGATCACCGACACGGTCCTGGCGCGGCTGATCGACGTCGTCCTGTCCGTGCCGTTCCTGCTGGTGGCGATCGCGCTGGTGTCGGTCACCGGGCCGAGCCTGACCGTGACGGTGCTGGTGATCGGGTTCTTCAGCTGGGCGTCGGTGGCCCGCATCGTGCGCGGGCAGGTGCTGTCGCTGCGCGAGCGGGAGTTCGTCGAGGCGGCGCGCTCGCTGGGGGCGGGCGACGGGCGGATCATGTTCGTCGACGTGCTGCCGAACGTGCTGGCGCCGGTGATCGTCTACACCACGCTGCTGATCCCGGTGGTGATCGTGACCCAGGCGACGTTGTCGTTCCTCGGGCTCGGGCTGCCGCCGCCAACGGCCGACTGGGGCGGGATGATCAGCGCGTCGCAGAACTACTACACGACCGCGTGGTGGTTCATCTTCTTCCCCGGTCTGGCGCTGCTGATCACGACGCTCGCGTTCAACCTGTTCGGCGACGGCGTCCGGGACGCGTTCGACCCACGAGCGGATCGGAGCTAGTCATGGTCTGGTTCGGCTGGGGCACCTACTGGATCGAAAGCGCTGGGAGATCGCGATGGCTCTTTTTCTGATCCGCCGGCTCGGGCACGGCCTGCTCGTGCTGTGGCTGATCACCGTGGCGGTGTTCGGTCTGTTCTTCGTTGCTCCGAGCAACGTCGCACAGACCCTGGCGGGCCGGCAGGCGACGCCGGAGACGATTGCCCTGATCAAGCACCGGCTCGGGCTCGACCTGCCGGTCTGGAAACAGTACCTGCACTTCATCGAGAACGCGGTCCGGGGCAACCTCGGGTACGACTACTACCACCAGGTGCCGGTGACGACGATCATCGGGCAGGCGCTGCCGATCACGGTGTCGCTGGCGCTCGGGGCCGCCGTACTGTGGCTGACGCTGGGGATCTTCAACGGCGTGATCTCGGCGATTCATCCGCGCTCGGTGGCCGACCGTGGGCTGACGTTGTTCGCGCTGACCTTCTACTCGTTCCCGTCGTTCCTGCTCGGCCTGCTGCTGCTGTACTTCCTGTACTTCCGGCTCACGCTGGCCGGCTATCACTGGTTCCCGGCGGGCGGGTACTCGCCGCTGACCAGCGGGGTCGGTCCGTGGTTCCAGCATCTGTTCCTGCCCTGGATCGCGCTGGCTTTGTTGCTGGCAGCAACCTATACCCGGCTGACCCGCGGTTCGATGCTGGACGTGCTCGGTGAGGACTACATCAGGACGGCACGGTCGAAGGGCATCCGGGAGAGCCGGGTGATCGTCCGGCACGGCCTGCGCAGCGCGCTGACGCCGGTGGTGACCCAGTTCGGGATCGACCTGGGCCAGCTGATCGGCGGCGTGGTCGTCATCGAGACCGTGTTCAGCCTGCCCGGCCTCGGCCAGACCGCCGTGGTCGCGATCAATCAGCAGGACCTGCCGGTGATCATCGGGATCGTGCTGTTCGCCTCGGCGGCGGTCGTGGTCGCGAACATCCTGGTCGACATCGCGTACGCCGTCCTCGATCCGCGGGTGCGGTTGCATTAGAGATAGGTAGTTCTTGCCGATGAGTGGCAGGCGTGGATCGCCGTACAAACGGAGGCATGAATGGATTACCTGAACTGATCAAAGGCCCGGTCGTCCTACCAGGCGACCCGGGCTGGGACTCCGCACGGGGTGCGTGGCACCTGCTGGCGGACCAGCAACCCGTTGCCGTGGTGCAGGCGGCCGACGCGGACGACATCGTCGCCGCGGTCCGGTACGCACGCGATCACGGCCTGACGGTGTCGGCCCAGCCCATCGGGCATGGCGCGACGCCGGCGGTCAACGGCACGATCTTGCTCCGCACCGGTGCACTCACCGGGATCGAGATCGACCTGGCCGCCGGCGTCGTGCACGTCGGCGCAGGCGTGCGCTGGCACGACCTCAACCACGCTCTGACCGACACAGGTACGACGAGTCTGCCCGGGAGCAGCGGGGGCACGACTGTCGTGGGCTACACCCTCGGCGGTGGGCTGAGCTGGTTCGGACGGAAGTACGGCCTGGCGGCCAACCACGTGCGCTCCTTCCGTGTCGTCACGGCGAGCGGCGAACTGATGCACGTCACCCGGGAGTCGGATCCGGACCTGTTCTGGGCGCTGCGCGGCGGCGGTGGCGACTTCGCGATCGTCATCTCGATGGAGCTCGAACTCATGCCGGCCGCCGAGATCCAGGGCGGCCGGATGATGTGGCCGATCGAGCACGCCCGTCCCGTCCTGCGGGCCTTCGCCGAGATCACGGCGTACGCACCGGACGAGTTGTCGCTGTGGGCGTGGGTGCTGCACTTCCCCGACGTACCGTTCGTGCCGGAGCAGGTCCGCGGGCAGTCGTTCGCGGTGGTGGACTGCACGTTCCTCGGGTCGGCGGACGACGCGGCCAAGCTGCTCGCGCCCTTGCGGGTGGTCGCCGAGCCGGTCTCGGACACGGTCGCGCCGATCCCGTTGCGCGAGCTGGGCTCGATCGCGCAGGAGCCGGAGGACCCGATGCCGGCGCTGCTGAAGACCGTCCTGCTGTCGAGCTTCGAGGACGCGGCGATCGACGCGCTGCTGAAGGTTGCGGCGCCGGGGTCGCCGTTGTTCGCCTTCGAGGTGCGGCACCTGGGCGGTGCGCTGGCCCGTCCGGACGAGTCCCAGGGCGCGGCCGGAGTGATCGACGAGCCGTATCTGCTGCTGTTCGGCGGGTTCGTCCCCGACCCGGCGCTGGGGCCGGTGGTCGGCGCCGCGATCGAGCGGGTGCAAACGACGATGGCACCGTGGATCACCGGCCGGGCGCTGCCGAACTTCTCCGCCGGCGAACCCAACGCGGCCCTCTACCCGGCCGGGATCCACGACCGGCTGGTCGCGATCAAGCAGGCGGTCGACCCGGCCGGCACGATCCGCGGCAATCACCCGGTCAGCTGAAGGTCCAGGTCGCGAGCAATGGCAGCCGCCTGACGGCGGGTCCGGGCGTTCAGCCGGGACAGGATCGCCGAGACGTGGTGGTCGACGGTACGTACCGAGACCACCAACTTCTCGGCGATCTCCGCGTTGGTCATACCGTCCATCAGCAGCATCAGGACATCCAGTTGCCGTTCGGTCAGGCCGGCCGGGTTCTTCCGCGACCGGGTCTGCGCGCCGCGCGGGATCCGCCGTACCCCCAGTTCCTTCAGCCGGCGGCGCAGCAGGCTCGCCGCCGGCCCCGCACCCAGCTCGAGCAGGATCTGCAGACCTTCGAGCGTCGCCTCCCGGCCGGCCGACAGCGCCAGCACCAGGGCACGCTCGTACGGCGTGTCCTCCCAGGACTCCAGGTCACGATCCTCGACGCACCCACCAGCTCCACCGGCGTCGGCGAGCGCCAGGTACCGGGCCAGCTCGCGGAACGCCGGCTCGTCCAGGGTGTGCCCGCCGAGATCGTCGCGGATCCGGTCCGCGATCTCCGGACGGGTGTTCAGCCAGGCCCATTCGGCGTACGCCGTCGCGGCGTACGCGAGACCGAGGACGGATCGCTGTGCCCGCGCCCGCTGCCAGGCGTCCGCGAGCAGGGTCCGCGCCTCGGCATCGCCGCGCCGGGCGAGGACCCGGCCGAGACTCGACGCGCTGAGCACCGACAGCATGCCTGGCTCGTCGACGGTGTCGATCAACCAGCGCAGGTGCTCCTCGCCGCCGGCCAGGTCGCCGCGGCGCATCATCAGCAAGGCCCGGTGCGTCTCCAGGTTGTAGGTGTGCGACCCGAAGCCGCGCTCGCGGGTGAACTCGAGCCCGGCGGCGATGGTCTCGTCCAGCTCGTCCCACCGGCGGGCGCGGTACAGCATCTCGACCAGGTTGGTGTATCCACGGGCGACCGCCTCGTAGTCACCGGTCGACAGCGCCGCGTCGATGCTGGTCCGCAGGTTGTCCAACCCGCCCGGCCGGTCGAGATCGCACGCCGCCAGGCCGAGGTAGTTCAGGCACAACGCGGCCAGATCTGTCCGCCCGGCCTCGACTGCCAGCGCATGCGCCTGGGACAGCTGCAGTACGGCGTCGCGCGGCGATCCGGTGAGCACCAGCATCATGCCGCGGTACGCGACCGCCGTCGGCCAGACCTCATCGTTGCCCTGGGCAACCTCAAAGGCCCGATCCACCGCGGCCAGCGCCGCGTCGGTCTCGCCGGCCAGGTAGCAGTGCCGCGACTGCTGCAACAACGTCTCGGTCAACGGCACGACATCGCCCAGGTGCTCGAACAGGTCGACGGCTTCGGCACAGCGGGCCACCGCCTCCGGGAAGCGGTGCGCGATGTGCAGCTCCCAGGCGTACCCGGCGAGCACCTCGGCCTGCTCGGCGGTCGGCAGCCGGTCGACGTACGGGACGACCGCTTCGTAGTGGGCGAGGGCCTGGCGGTGGGAGCCGGCCGCGGTCGCGTCGCGGGCGGCCCGGGGCGCGTACGTGACGATCGTGCCGACGTCGCCGGCGCCGACCGCATGGTGCACCAGCGGGTAGAGCAGCCCCTCGAGGCCGGAGGCCAGGATCACCTCCACGATGCGCGCGTTCAGTGCTCGCCGCCGGATCACCGGGAGTGCCTGCTCGATCGCCCGCCGCGCCAGTTCGTGCCGGAACGCGACGGCGCCTCCTCGGGCCTCCAGGATGCCTCGGCGTTCGGCCCGGGTCAGCGCCTCGACCCGGCCGTCCACAAGGTAGTCGGCGTACTTGAGCCCGAGCGGTCGCCGGATCACGGAGAGCAGCTCGACGGCCCCGATGCTCTCCTGGTCCAGCGTGCGCAACCGGGCCAGCGTCGCGTCCACGACCGTCGCCGGTACGGCGTCCGCCGGGCCCGCGAGCGCCTCGGTCAGGTAGAACGGGTTCCCGTTGGTGAGGCGGTACAGCTCGTCGGCATCACGGCCCGCCTCGGCGGCCATCGATCGCGTCGCGTCCTCGGAGAGCGGCTTCAGGGCGACTCGATGCACGGTGACGTCGGTCAGTGCGCCGAGCAGGACCAGGAGCGGATGCCGGGCGTCGATCTCGTCGTCACGGTAGGTGAGAACCAGGACCACCCGGAGTTGGTCCACGCGTCGCGCCAGGTACCTGAGCAGGTCGAGCGTCGCGTCGTCGGCCCAGTGCACGTCTTCCATCACCAGCACGGTCGGCGTCGACCCGGTGAACTCCTGGATCACCGGCTCGTACAGATCCCGGCCGCCGGCCAGCGCCCGCGCCAGCGGCCCATCGGTCCCGCGTACGGCGTCGCGCACCGGCTGGAGTGGTGGCGGAGCGAGCATGTCGTCGCACGCACCCCGCAGCACCCGCGTGGCCGGCCCGAGCCGGCCGGTCACTTCACGGACCACACTCGTCTTCCCGATCCCCGCTTCACCGGTCAGCAGGACGACGGATCCTTGGTCCGCGTCCACTGCCGTCAGGACAGCACGAACTGCCCACTCCCGCTCGAGCAAACCCATCAGAACAACCCCCGAGATAGCTACAAATCTCCCCCAGCACACTGTGCGGTCAGGCGCTGTGGGAAGTGCTAGGGGATCAGCTCAGCAGTGCTGTGGTTTGCGGGCTCGGAGTGGTCTGGAGCTCGGTCGCGAGGAGTTCGGTCAGCTGGTTGTACTGGCGGACGGCGGCCGCGCGGTCACCCTGGATCAGGTACAGCGAGATGAGCGCCCGGTGGGCGGATTCGAGCAGGGGGTCGTGGTTCACGGCCTTCTGGTAGAGATCGATGCTCTCCTCCACGCGACCCTCCGTCGCCCGGGCGTCCGCGAGGGTGAGCAGCGCTCGCTCGAACGTTTGCCTGAGGGTCTCCCGACGGTCGTCGATCCAGGCCGCACCGGCGACGTCGATCAGGTAGTCACCGCGATACAGCGCGATCACCCGGGCCAGGTCCCCCGCGGTGGCGGCGCCCTCCAGGTCGGCGACGTCGTACGAATGCTCGAGGGTCCGGTTGAACTCGTAGCGGCCGCCGCGGAACGTGATCCAGTCCGAGCGGCCGAGCGTACGGCGTACCTGGTGCAGGCAGGTGTGGAAGCTGTTGCGCAACGTCCCCGCGGACGCGTCCGGCCACAACTCGGCGCCGATCTGGTCCTTGGTCACCGGCCCGGAGCCCAGTAGGTAGAAGAACAACTCCCGCGGCTTCGCGTACCCCCACGCCGCCGGATCCAGCACGGTGTCGTTGCGTCGCACCTCGGACGCGCCCAACGCCCGCACCTGCAGCACCTCGACCCGGGTCTCGGCAATCGTGAGTGGGAGAGCGGGCCGAGCGGTCGACTCAACTCCAGCTAGTTTCTCCAGGCTGAACACCTCGCCTTCGGTCCACGCCGTACGGAAGTCTTCTGGCGACAGTGCGGCGCGGGCCGCGTCCAGACCGCCTTGCACGTCTGCCGCCTCGACCGCCGGCACCGGCGTACCCAGCTTGACGCGGATCGCGGCCGCGTGGCTCAGCAACCGGACGGCTCGACTGAAGTGCTCCTCAGCTATGGCCGTGACCGCCAGGGACTCCAGGAGGCTGGCTACTCGCCAGCGGTTGCCGGAGTTGTTGTGGAGCCGGAGGCTCTGAGTGAGGAGGTCTTCCGACTCGCCCAGGTGACCGGACCGGAGGGCCTCCAGACCCAACAAGTGCAGCGCCCACGCCAGCGTGACGGTCTGGCGAGTGCGCTCGGCCATCTGGCGGGCCTCGGTCAAGAGGATGGCCGCGGCCGCGGAGTCGCCTCGGTAGTGCTGCACCGCACCCAACAGCGCGGTCGTCCAGCCGACACCTTCACCCGCACCGTCCTGCTCGTAGCGGGCACGTGCCTCCCGCAGCAGCTCTTCCGCGTAGTCCAGCTCGCCGGCGAGCAGCTCACGCATGCCCAGGTAGTCGATCGCACGGGACAGATTCGACTCGGCCCCCAGCTCCCGCCACAGCTCGATACAGCGCTCACCGAGCCGGCGCGACTCGTCGTACTCGCCACGCCGCATCGCCGCCCCACCGAGCCAGTGCAGCTCACGCGCCTCGGCCGTCGGATCTCCAGCGGCCTTCTGCGCCGTGAATCCGGCCTGCAGATGAGTCGTGGCCGACTCCGCATCCCCTTGCAGGTGGGCCATCGTGCCGAGCGCGATCTCTGCATCCGCCTGCAGCTCAGCCGGGACCGGTCCGGGCATCGCCAGCACGCGCTCCAGCCACTCCCGCGCGTCCCGGTACCAACCGAGCAGGTACGACGCCCACCACATCCCGACCACGATCCGGGTGGCGAGCTCGGCCTCGTTGCGCTCCACCTGCCAGGTCAGCACGGCCCTGATGTTCGGACGCTCAGTGAGCAGGAGCTCCAGCCAGTCCTGCTGTTCCTCGCCCTCCAGCCGATCGGCCGCACGCTCGACGAGGTCCATCACATACGCGGCCAACCGCTGCGCCGGACCGATGTCGGCGCCGAGGCGATACGCCGCGTACTGCCGGACGATCTGGAGCAACCGGTACTGCACCTCGTCGCCCTGCTCCACCATCACCAGCGATCGATTCACCAGCTTCGAGAGGGACTGCAGCACGTCGTGATCCCGCAGTACTGCCACGGACTCCACAGCGTCGACGCTGAAGCCCTCGGGAAAGACGGAAAGCTGGGCCAACAGCTGCTGCTCCGGCGGGTCCAGCAGACCCCAGCTCCAGTCCAGGGCGTCACGCAAAGTGCGATGCCTCGGCATCGCCTCCCGATCGCCGCGTGTCAGCACCGCCAGGCTATCGTCCAGCCGGGCCGCGATCTGAGCCGGCGACAACGTCGGGATCCACGCGGCGGCGAGCTCGATCGCCAGCGGTACGCCGTCAAGCCGGGCGCAGATCTCGGCGATGTCCTGGGCGTTCGCCTCGGTCCGCTCGAACGCGTACGACGCCGCCTGCGCACGGTCCACGAACAACCTGGTCGCGGCCTCGGCGAGCGGCGGTACGGCGAACACCACCTCGCCGGCGATCCCCAGTGCCTCCTGGCTGGTCGCGAGTACGGTGAGTTTCGGGCAGGTCCGCAGCAGCTCACCGATCAGCGGCGCGACCGGATCGAGCAGGTGCTCGCAGTTGTCCACCACCAGCAGCGACGGGCCGCTCGACAGCCGCCCGGTCACTGCCCCAACCGTTGCCTCCGGCAACTCAAGGACGTCGGCCAGCGCGGCCAGCACGGCGTTGCCGCCGTCGGCGGCGCCGGTCGTGGCCAGGCCGAGCCAGCGCACCCCGGCGTACCGGGGCCGCATCCGATCGGCCAGCGTGATCGCCAGCCTGGTCTTGCCCCCACCCCCGGGCCCGGTCAGTGTCACCAGCCGATGCGTCCCGACCAGCTCCACCAGCTCGGCCAGCTCACTCTCCCGGCCGACAAAACTCGACAACCGCACAGGGAGATTCCCCTCCGCCACCACCTCAGACTAGCGTTCCGACGGCGAGGCGTGCCCAAGAACAGGAGGTTGCTGTGATCGTCGTGTACGGCGCGGGTGGGATTGGGTGCTATGTCGGCGGGCGGCTCGCGGCGACCGGGGCACCGGTGACGTTCGTCGGTCGGCAGCGGGTGGCCGACGTACTGGCCGAGCACGGGCTGCGGCTGACCGATTACCTCGGTGCGGATCTGCGGGTCGACACCGTCCGGTACGAGACCTCACCGGCCGCGGCCGCGGAGGCGGATCTCGTGCTCGTGACGGTGAAGTCCGCTGCGACCGAGGGTGCGGCCGGCGAGTTGGCCGGCGTACTCAAGCCGGGTGCGATGGTGGTCAGCTTCCAGAACGGCGTACGCAACGGGGAGGTGCTGCGGGAGCGCTTGACTGATCAGGTCGTGGTGACGGGGATGGTCCCGTTCAACGTGCTGAACCGTGGGGGCGGCGTGTTCCACCAGGGCACGGAGGGTGCTCTCGACATCCAGCGTCATCCCGGGCTGGCGCCGTACCTGGATGCGTTCGCGCGGGCCGGGCTGCCGCTCCAGCAGCACGACGACATCCTGCCGGTGCAGTGGGCGAAACTCCTGCTGAACCTGAACAACCCGATCAACGCGCTGTCGAACCTGCCGCTGCGAGACGAACTGTCGCAGCGCGCCTACCGCCGCTGCCTGGCCGCGGCCCAGGCCGAGACGCTGGGGTTGCTGGACGCCGAGGGCATCGAACCGGCCAAGCTCCTGCCGGTCCCGATGCACCGCTTCCCCGCGATCCTCCGCCTGCCCGACTTCCTGTTCCGCCGCGTCGCCGCGAAGATGCTCGCGATCGATCCGCTCGCCCGTACGTCGATGTGGGAAGACCTCGAGGCCGGCCGCCCGACCGAGATCGACTACCTCAACGGCGAAGTCGTCCGCCTCGCCGACTCCCTCGGCCGGCCGGCGCCCGTCAACCGCAAGCTCGTCGAGCTGATCCGCGCGGCCGAGACCGAACGGCGCGCGTGGTCAGGCCCCGACCTCCTCCGCGAGCTTCAGCGGTAGCGGCGCCCGCAGGTTGATGCTCACGGCGCCGTAGGTGAAGCCCAGGTGCTCGTTGAGCCGGCGCATGTTCTCGTTGCCCTGCTGGGTCCAGGTGTAGACCTCGGTGATGCCATGCTCCGCCGCCCACGCCATGCTCGTCCGCTTGAGGGTCGAGGCAACCGCCTTCCCACGCCACTCCCGCCGTACGGCGGTGTAGGCGACCTCGGCCCGCTCCGGCCGATCGGTGTCGAGCAGCAGACCAGCCACACCGATCACGTCATCGCCGGCCATCGCGAGGAACATCGCCGCAGGGTCGTTGATCCACTCGGTCGCCCACTCCTCCGCCGAGACCACGACCGGCGTCGGCGTATCCATGTCCGGGAGCGTCGGCTGCGCCACTTGCTCGTACGCCGCGGCCCACTGCTCCGGCCGCTCAGCAACGGTCACGATCTCGTACGCCGTTGGCGGGTCCGGCCAGGATTCGTCACCGATCGGGCGGACCTGCTCGACCTGCCGACCGGTCTCCGCGAATCCGAACCGCTGCCCGAACGCCAGCGATCCTTCGTCCTCCACGCCGGCGCCGACGACCGTGTACCCCTGGGCTACGGCGTGGTCGGCCAACGCGCTCAGCATCTGCGTGCCGACGCCCTGCCGACGCGCTTCCGGACGCACTCGCGGCGCCACGAACCCACGACCGGCCTCGTTGGACCGATCCGACAATCCATTGGCGACGACCGTGCCGTCCCGGTCGGCCAGGAGCAGCAGCCGGTGCGGCGTCTCCAACTCCCGCAACTCGGCGACACTCGGACACCGCTCGTGCGGCAGCACCGCGATCCGCACCTGACGCCACGCCTCGTAGTCCGCGTCGGTCTCGACCGCGCGGATCTCCATCCCACCCATCCCCCCAGAGTGCCTCAGCCGACGGCTGCCCGCACCAGATTTTCCGTCTCACTATTTGAGCTGATTCTTCTCGTATGATGATCACATGAAGACCTACGACGTAGCAGTCATCGGTGGCAGCGTGGCCGGCCTCCAGGCCGCCCTGACGCTGGGCCGGGCGCGGCGACGAGTCCTGCTCTTCGACGACGGCAACCCCCGCAACCGCACCGCCGACCACGTCCACAACTACCTCGGCGCCGAGAACCCGTCCCCCGCCGACCTCCTCGCCAGCGGCCACCACCAGCTCGAGCAGCACGACGTCGAGTTCCGGGACACCCGGGTCGACGAGGTCTCTGTGGACGGTGACGGACTAGCGGTCGGCTCGGACCGGGTGCGGGCGGTTGTGCTTGCGACCGGATTGCGAGATGAGCTGCCGGATGTGCCTGGTGTCACGGACTCCTGGGGCCGGTTGGTCGTGGCGTGTCCGCACTGTCACGGGTGGGAGGTGCGCGACCAACCCCTTGTACAGCTCGGGATGCGGGGTCTGCCGGACCGATCCGTCGCCCGCGCGCTTCTGCTCAGCCGATGGAGCAACGACGTGGTCCTGTGCACCGACGGCGACGAGCTGACCGACGACCAGCTGACCAAGCTCGGCAAGGCCGGCGTGCAAGTCCGCACCGAGCGAGTCGAGGCAGTGCACCCTGGCGACGACCAGGTCCGCGTACTGCTGACTACCGGCGAGGCGCTAGTCCCCCGCGCTCTGTTCGTCGTCGTCCGCCAGCACCAGCAGAGCGATCTCGCCGCGAGGCTCGGCTGCGAGATCGTGGACGGCGCGGTCTCGGTCGACGGCGGCGGCCGCACCACTGTCCCCGGTGTGTACGCGGTCGGCACGACAGCTGTGCCGGCTCTCTTCGCGATCGGAGCCGCCGGCCACGCAAGCACAACAGCCGTAGCCCTGCACGCCGACCTGCTGGAACAGGAGCTATAGACGGGCAGCGGGTGGGAGGAGAGTGGCGTCCGCGAGGGGCCAGGTTGAGGGGGTTGGGCCCAGGCGGTCCAGTTCGTCCAGTTGGAGCAGGCACCACGGGGACAGGTCGGGGACGGCACGCACGGTGGGCCAGTCGGCCCAGCGGTAGGACGCGACTTCCGCAGGATCGGGCGTCGGGTCGCCGGTCCACCGGACGCGGTAGACGGGGCACAGTTCGTTCTCGACCACGCCGGTCGGCATCTCGGCGCGGTAGCGGAACTCGGGCAGCACCAGCTCGATCCCGTCCGTGACGATCCCGAGCTCGTCCGCGAGCCGCCGTCGTACCGCGTCCCGGACCGGCTCGCCCGGAAGTGGGTGCCCACAGCAACTGTTGGTCCACACCCCCGGCCAGGTCGGCTTGTCCACCGCCCGTTGGGTCAGCAACACCCGCCCGTCCGCGTCGACCACGTAGCTGGAGAACGCCAGATGCAACGGCGTCGCCGCGTGATGAACCGTCGCCTTCGCCTCGGTCCCGATCGCCCGGCCACCCTCGTCCACCAGCACAACCCGCTCCTGCGTCACACCCTGGAGAGTAGTCGGAATAGGCAATTCCTACCGATGTGAGCAGTGCGCTACCGCCCGTAGAACGGTGGCATGGATCTCAGCAGCCTCGAGCGGGTGCCGTACGACGTGAGCTCGCCGACCACCGCCGGTCTCTACCGCGGTGGCGGACGCTTCGTGAAGGTGCTCCGCTCGTACCGCGACTGGCCGATGCTCCCCCTGCTCTCCGACGACTTCCGCGCCCTCGCGCTCGGCACCACCCTGTGGCGCTACGAGGCCGACGTCTACCTCGACGGCCTGGCCGACTCACTCCCCGCCGGCCTGCGGCTGCCCACCCTGTACGACGTCCACGAGCCGGACCCGGATCACGTCGTACTCATCCTCGAAGACGTCAAGACGACCGACACACCCTGGGATCCCGAGCGCTACGGTCACGCAGCGGAGCTCCTCGGCCGGCTCAACGCCAGGCTGACCAGGAACGACGCCCTCCCGGCACCGGTCGACCGGACGCCGGGCCGCCTGACGCGGGCGATGGTCGACGGGCTCGTCCGGCCGCTCGTACTCCCGGCGCTGCTCGACGAGGCAGCCTGGACGCATCCCCTGCTCGCCGAGGCCGACGACGTACGCCGTGGACTCACCGACCTGGCGGCGCGCATCCCCTGCCTCCTGGACGATCTCGCCGCGCGACCGCAGGTGCTCAGCCACGGCGACGCGTGCTCCCAAAACCTGCTGCTACAGAACGACGGCTTCGTCGCGATCGACTGGTCCCCCGCTGGAATGGTTGCCCCAGGCGACGATCTCGGCCAGCTGCTGATCGGGCGGGCGCATCAGGGTGCGCTCGGCATCGACGAGTTCGCCGTACTGCGGGAGCTCGTCATCGACCGCTACCACGAGGGACTCGTCGCCGAAGGATTCGGATCCGTCACGCCGAACGACGTACGCGCCGGCCTGGACGGCTCGCTGCTCCTGCGCAGCGCGTTCCTGTCACTGCCGATCGGGCGCCTGGCCGAGCCGATGACACCAGAGCTGACCGAGCTGTTCCGGCAGCGCGTGGAATTAACCCGGTTCCTGCTCCTGCTCACGGCTGCTAGCCTGACGCCGTGATCAAGCGACGCTTGACCTATCGACCGGCTCTGGGAGGGGCCGGCATTCGGTAGTCCCCACAACTCGCTCCACCCAGAGCCTCCGAGACAGGAACCAGTTCCTGTCTCTTTTTGTTGCCGGAGGCGCTGTCGACCCCGAGGGTGCCTCGACCCATCTCGAGAGGACCCCATGAACACGGTGCTGGACCGGTTACGCCGTACCACCGACTCCATCGTCGGCGAGGCCGACCTGAGCGAACGGCTGGAGTCCGGGCGGCCGCTGCGGATCAAGTACGGCGTCGACTGCACCGCGCCCGACCTCCATCTCGGCCACGCGGTCAACCTGTGGATGATGCGGCAACTGCAGGACCTCGGCCATCAGGTCGTGTTCCTGCTCGGCGACCTGACCACGCGGGTCGGCGACCCGACCGGCCGCTCGGAGACCCGGCCGGTGCTGACGCCGGAGGAGATCGAGGCGAACGCGCAGTCGTTCCTCGAGCAGGTGTCGCTCGTGCTGCGGACGGACCCCGCGGTGTTCGAGGTACGCCGGAACTCCGAGTGGTACGACGCGATGCGCGTGGCGGAGCTGTTGAGTCTGTTCGCCCAGGTCACGCACGCACAGCTGATGAGCCGGGACATGTTCCGGGACCGGGTCGCGGCCGGGCGGGAGATCGCCGTCCACGAGCTGATCTACCCGGTGTTGCAGGCATACGACAGCTTCGCGATGCGCAGCGATCTCACCATCGTGGGCTCGGACCAGTTGTTCAACGAACAGCTCGGGCGGCATTTCCAGCAGCGGCTCGGCGCCCCGCCGCAGGTGGTGATCACGACGACGATCACGCCCGGCATCGACGGTCGCGCCAAACAGTCGAAGTCGCTGAACAACTACATCGGCCTGACCGACAGCCCACGGGACAAGTTCGGCAAGCTGATGAGCATCCTGGACTCGCTGGTCGAGCCGTACGCCCGTGTCTACACCGAACTGCCGCTGGAGACGGTCGCCGCGCTCGAGGCCGCCGCCGCGCACGGTGGTCCGCAGGCCCGCGACGCCAAGCTCCGGCTGGCCGCCGCGGTGGTGACGCGCTACCACGGCGCGGGTACGGCGAAGGCCGAGCTGGATGCGTTCCGGCGAACGTTCTCCGACCGCACCCAACCGGAGGACATCCCGGAGCTCGTCGTCACCGACACTGTCGCGACCACCTTGGACCTGCTCCTCGCAGCCCGGCCCACCGACAGCAAGTCCGAGCTTCGCCGCCTCATCCGCCAGGGCGCCGTCACCATCAACGGCATCCGCGCGGACGACCCGCTGGGAACCGTCGATCTGACCGCCGACGTAGTGCTCAAGTCAGGTGCCCGCACCTGGCACCGAATCAGACGACACTGAGCGGGTGGAGATGAAGACGGTCGAGGCGCTGGTCAGTGTCGGCGACAGGTATGTGGGGCGGGCGCCGACGTTCGACGTGGAGCCGGCGTGGTGGTCGGAGGTCGAGGGGATCACCCGGAAGCTCGATCACTTGCTGGGCGTCCGGACGGTCGTCCTGCGGCTGGTGCAGGCGGATGCGGCTGTCGTCATGCGCGGTGGGCGGGTGGTGTATCACGTGCAGGCACTAGGGGAACCGCGTCCCGGTGTGCTGGACGAGACGCCGTACGACGGATGGGGCGCGATCGTGGCGCCCCATCCGCTCCGGGCGACCTGGGCCGAGGTCGATGGCCCGACCCGCTTGATCGAGTGGGCGCAGAGCATCGTCGGACCGCTCGATCCCGGGCAGGTGAAGACCTGGAACCTGTCGTGCCTGATCCGCTTCCCGGGCGCCTGGGCGAAGGCGACGAGCCGCTTCTGCAGCATCGACGCCGACATCATCGAACACATCCACCGGTACGACGGAACCCTCGCACCGACCGTGCTCGCCACCTCGGCCGCCGACCGCTGGTCTCTGCTCGCCCATGCACCCGGGATCGACTGCTGGGAACCAGATCGGCCGACGATCGAGGACGTGGTCGGCCGGTGGGTGGCCGTCCAGGCAGCGCTCGCCGGCGAGGTGGACGACCTCGACGCACCCGTCCTGCGGCCGGCGGAGCTCGCGGACGAGGTGTCGCGGCTGCTGACCGTCGTCGAGTTGTCCGACGACGCCGTACTCGACGTCAAACGCCTGCTCACGACCCTGCCCACGATCCTCGGCGAACTCGACGCGGCCGGTCTGCCGATCACGCTCGTGCACGGCGACTTCCATCCGGGCAACTGGCGCTCGGACGGCACCAACCGCGCGATCGTCGACTGGGCGGACAGTTTCGTCGGCCACCCGGCCACGGACATCCAGCGCCTCCGTGGCTGGCTGCCCGCGGACCAGGGCAACCACGCGGTCGAGATCTGGTCGGAGGCCTGGAAGCAGCAGCTACCGGACAGCGATCCGCGGCGCGCGCTCCGCCCGATGACCGTGCTGGGCCGGCTCGTCGGCGCGGTCATGTATCAGCGGTTCCTCGACAACATCGAGCCTGCCGAGCGCATCTACCATGCCGACGATCCACGGGCCGAGCTCCAGGCCGCCGTCGAAGCTATGCGGGCTTGCGGCTGGTGACCAGCCAGGCGGCCGACGGGAAACTGACGCCTCCCGGCGTGAAGTGCTTGACGAGGGTCCTTCGCAGGTTGGTGATGGCCCGGGTGCGGGTGTCGGCGTCCACATCGGAGAGCATCCAGCCCAGGACGCCGAGAACGAAGGCTTCAGCGGTACGGACGTCCGGACCCCAGTACATGGACTCCTTCACGGGCTCGCATTCCGGGACGGCGAAGCCTGCTGCGGTCAGGATGTCGGCCACTCGCGTCGGGTCGGCGAAGGCGAACGGGCTCGGTGCGCCAGGGGGCGGCGTGGGGGCGACCCGGCCGGCCGCGAGGGCGGTGGTGAGCTCGGTGAACCACGGGTTCTGACTGGGCGCCTGCCACACCAGGAGGGCGACCTGCCCGCCCGGCCGGATCGCCCGCGCCAGGTTGGTGAAGGCCGCGAGCGGATCCGCGAAGAACGTGCACCCGGTACGGCTCAGCAGCACGTCGTACGACGTCGGCTCGAACATGTGCACCTGGGCATCGGCCTGCAGGTACGTCGCATTCCCGACACCCGTGTCCCGGGCCCGGCGGGCAGCGGCCATCAGCATCGGAGACGAGAGGTCGACGCCGAGCGCCGTACCCGATCCGGCCAGCCAGGCCGCGGCGCGGGTCGTACTGCCGGTGCCGCAGCCCACGTCGAGCACATGATCGCCGTCGCGGATCCCGGCCGCCCGCAGCAGCCAGTCGTCGTAGCGTTGCAGGCTGTGCTCGAACAGGTCCGCCTGGTCCGCCCAGAAGACTCCTTCCGCGGTGTCCCAAGCCCTCAACTGGTCCTCGTTCGCGGGGGCGACCCACGCGGTGCCGGTGCTGGTCATCCTGATTCCCCTTCCGTTGCCTGCTCTACGGATCAGCGACGGATCCGGTTCAGCGCACCTGGGATATGGGACGCTGTCCGCGCTGATCCGAGGAGGGCGAGATGACGATCCTGATCACCGGAGTGACCGGCAACGCGGGCGGGGCGGTGGTGCAATCCCTGGCAGCCGAGCAACTCGCGGGACGCGCACTGGTCCGCAAGGAGACCGCGCTGCCGGACGGCATCGAGCCGGTGTACGGCGATCTCAACCAGCCGGACACGTTCGTCGACGCGCTCGACGGCGTCACGGGGATCTTCCTGCTCAGCGGTTACGACCGGGTCGAGGAACTGCTGGCCAACGCCGTGCGGGCCGGTGTTCGGAAGGTCGTGCTGTTGTCGAGCAGTTCGCTCGACGGCGCCGATCTGTCGAACGCGGTCGCCGCCTATCACCACGCGGCCGAGGAGGCGGTGAAGGCGTCGGGGCTGGAGTGGACCTTCCTGCGGCCGAACTCCTTCATGTCCAACACGCTGCGGTGGCTCGACCAACTGCACGCGGGCGACGTCGTCCGGGTCCAGTTCCCCGAGGTGCCGGTCGCCACGATCCATCCACGCGACATCGCCGACGTCGCGGTCCGCGCGCTGCAGGGTGCGGAGGACGGTTCGGTCCTGCGACTCACCGGGCCTGTCGGGCTCACGCCGGTCGAGCAGGTGGAGATCCTCGGCCAAGGCATCGGCCGTCCGCTGACGGCGTACCCGATGAGCCGTTCGGAGACGCACGACGCGCTGTTCGCGTCGATGCCACCGCCGTACGCGAGCGCGATCGAAGGCTTCTTCGGCGACGGCACCATCGACGAGACGTCGGTCAACGACACAGTCGCGAGGGTCTCCGGGCACGCGCCGCGGACGCTGCAGGAATGGGTCCGGGAGAACGCGGTCCTGTTCGCCTAAACCTCGTTGGTCAGCGTGGCCGCCTTGCGTAGCAGTACTGAGCGTTCGCGCTGGTTGGTGCACAGCCGGGCTGCCAGCTCCAGCTCGGCGCGCGCTTCCGGTCGCCGTCCGAGCCGGGTCAGCAGCTCACCGCGGACAGTCGGGACCAGATGCGAACCGGGGAGCCGGTCCGAGGCGATCAGCTCGTCCACGATGGCCAGGGCCTGCGCCGGGCCTGAGGCCATGGCCACGGCGACGGCCCGGTTGAGCTCGACCACCGGCGAGGGCGCGATCCGGCCGAGTGCCTCGTAGAGCACCACGATCCGGTCCCAGTCGGTTGCCTCGACCGAGGGCGCCGCCGCGTGGGTGGCGGCGATCGCGGCCTGCAGGCCGTAGGGGCCGAGGCCTCGAGTCGATGCCTTGGCCAGCGCGGCCAGCCCACGGCGGATCGCCGAGATGTTCCATCGCCGCCGGTCCTGGTCCTCGAGCAGGACCGGCGAGCCGTCCGGGTTGGTCCGGGCCGGGAAGCGCGCGGCCGTCAGCTCGCACAACGCGAGCAGGCCGTGCACCTCCGGCTCGTCCGGCTGCAGCGCGGCCAGTGTGCGGGCCAGCCGGATCGCCTCGTACGCGACGTCGGGGCGCAGCAGCCCCTCGCCCGACGTGGCCGTCGACCCCTCGGTGAAGATCACGTAGATGACGCTGAGTACGCCGCCCAGCCGCTCCCGGCGCTCGGCGGCCGGCGGCAACTCGAACGGCACCCCGGCCGCCGCGATCGTCTTCTTCGCCCGGGTGATCCGGGCCTGCACGGTCGGCACGGGGACGAGGAACGCGCGGGCGATCTCCTCGCTGGACAGGCCGGCGACCACCCGCAGGGTCAGCGCCACCCGGGCCTCGCGGGAGAGCACCGGGTGGCAGCTGACGAACATCAGCGCCAGCACATCGTCATCGATCCTGTCCGGATCGATTTCTTCGTCAACCGCCGAGTCGAGCGCCACGTCGGCCGCCAGCAGGGCGTACCGGTCCTTGAGCGCGGCCCGGCGGCGGATCGCGTCGATCGCCCGCCGCCGGGCCGTGGCCATCAGCCAGCCGGACGGACTGGCGGGAGCCGAGAGCGGCCACGACACCAGCGCCTCGGCCACCGCCTCCTGGGCCGCGTCCTCGGCCAGCCCGAAATCGCCGGTGAACCGGGTCAGCGCGGCAACGATCCGCGCCGACTCGATCCGCCAGACGGCCTCGACCTCGGCCGTGTCCATCAGCTCTGGCCGCTGCTCTCGCGCGAGGCGCCTTCCTTGACGAACTTCCCGCTCTCCTCCGGAACCTCGTCCTCCCCAGGCACCCGGCGGATCTCGACCTTGGACCCGGGAGCCGCCGGAACCCGCTTGGCCCACTCGACCGCCTCCTGCTTCGAGGCGACATCGAGCAGGAAGAAGCCCCCGAACAGTTCCTTGGTCTCCCCGTACGGCCCGTCCGTGACCACCGGGGCCTCGCCGTCGAAGTGCACCACGACGCCCTTGCGCGGATCGTCCAGCCCTTCGGCCCCGACGTACACACCGGCCTTGGCCATGTCCTCGATGAACACGCGGGTCGCGGTCATCATCTCGTCGATGTTGGCCATCATGGCCGCGTTCGACTCGTCGGTGCCCCGCATGATCAGCATGTACTGCGCCATCGCGTTCTCCTCATCCGACGGGGCCGCGTCTCGGCCCTCGCACCCCCAGGTCGAACGAGCGGCCCGCGGATCGACACGGCCTCGGAGATTTTTATCGTCGCAGATGTTGTGAGCGAGTAGCGTCGCCCGTGAGGAGGTTTCGCGGTGAGACGGTTGGCGGAGCGGGTACGGCTGCTGTGGATGTCGCTGCATCCGCGGACACGCGCGCTGACCGTGCTCGCGCCGTTCATCGCGCAGTACCACGCCATGACCGGCCAGGACCTGACCAACCGGGTCCTCGGCGACAGCGTCATGCTCGGCCTCGCCGCGATGTACGGCGCCCTGCCACGCGCGGCCGAACAGAGCGCGGAACGCTGGCTGACCGAATGCTCTGCCGCGGTGGACCGCGCGCAGAACACCAACTGGCAGCTCAACCAGCACGCCAACGACCTCCTCCCGGAGGTCTCCGAGGCGATCTGGCGTCGCCTGCACTATCTCGATTCAGGAGGCGGACGCGCTTAGTGCGGCGACGTACTCCGTCCCGCTGCAGAGGCTGCCGAAGCGCGGAAAGACGTAGGACAACGCGAAGTCGTGGGCGTCCTGATCCAGGCCGGTCATCGCGTCGGTGATGTACACGGTCTCGTAGCCGAGGTCGTCCGCGCCGCGCCCGGTGGACTCGACACCGAAGTTCGTCGCGATCCCGGCCAGCGCCACGGTCCCGATGTCCCGTCGCCGGAGCTCCTCGTCCAGACCGGTCCGCCCGAACGCGCCGACCGTCCCCTTGACGATCTCCACGTCGCCCGGCTGCGGGGCGAGCTCCGGTGCGAACCCACTCCCGTCGGGCTGGGAGCCGACGCCCGGTCGCTCGACCCGGACGTTCACCACCAGCCCTCCGACCGATCGCGTGGCCTTCGCCAGCGCGACGCACCGCTCCAGCACCTCAGGCCCACTCAGCGGCGCCGTCTCCAGCGCCACGATCCGCGGCATCAGATCGATCAGGACGAGCGCCGTACGACGAGGATCCAAACTGAGCGTGGTCACACCGCCGAGCGTAGGCGATCTGGTCCTCGCCCTCAGCCGACCTCCTGTCCGCAGGCCGGGCCCGCTGATCGTGATCATTGCGCGGAGGGCCAGACTGGGTCCCGGCACACAACTTGAGACTGCGGGAGATTCGATGAGTTCTGCCAACGCCCAGATCGCCGTCACCGGCCTCGCGGTGATGGGCCGCAACCTGGCCCGGAACCTGGCGCGCAACGGGTTCCGTGTCGCTGTCCACAACCGGTCGCAGAGCCGGACGGACGCCCTGATCGAGGAGTTCGGCCACGAAGGCGAGTTCTTCCCCGCCACCGACCTGCCGGCGCTGGTCGAGTCGCTCGAGCAGCCGCGGAAGATCATCATCATGGTCAAGGCAGGCGAACCGACCGACGCGGTCATCGACGAGCTGGTCCCCCTGCTCGACGAGGGCGACATCGTCGTCGACGCCGGCAACGCGCACTTCCTCGACACCCGGCGCCGGGAGACCGCACTGCGCGAGAAGGGCCTGCACTTCGTCGGCAGCGGCGTGTCCGGCGGCGAGGAGGGCGCGCTGAACGGCCCGAGCATCATGCCGGGCGGATCACCCGAGTCGTACGCGGCGCTCGAGCCGATGCTGACCAAGATCTCCGCGCACGTGAACGGCGAGCCCTGCTGCGTGCACGTCGGTCCGGACGGCGCCGGCCACTTCGTGAAGATGCTGCACAACGGCATCGAGTACGCCGACATGCAGCTGATCGCGGAGGCCTACGACCTGCTCCGGCACGTGCTGGGGCTGTCCCCGGCCGAGCTGGCGGACGTGTTCCTGGAGTGGAACAGCGGCGACCTGGAGTCGTTCCTGATCGAGATCACCGCCGAGGTGCTCAGCCAGGTCGACCCGACGACCGGCGGCCCGTTCGTGGACGTCGTGCTGGACCAGGCCGAGCAGAAGGGCACCGGGCGGTGGACCGTCCAGTCCGCCCTCGACCTCGGCATCCCGGTCAGCGGCATGGCCGAGGCCGTCTTCGCCCGGTCCCTGTCGGGTGACGTCGTACGGCGATCCGCCGCGGCCGGCGTACTGCCGGGGCCGGCCACGCCGAAGGTGGATGTGGACCGGGACGCGTTCGTCGACGACGTACGGCACGCGCTGTACTCGTCGAAGCTGGTCGCGTATGCCCAGGGCTTCGACGCGATCCGGGCCGCCAGTGAGCAGTACGACTGGAACATCGACCTGGGTGCGATGGCCACCATCTGGCGCGGCGGATGCATCATCCGGGCCCGCTTCCTGGACCGCATCAAGGAGGCGTACGACCGGAACCCGGATCTGCCCTCGCTGCTCGTCGACGACTACTTCAAGGAAGCAGTCGCCAACGGGCAGGAGGCCTGGCGCCGGGTGGTCGCGACCGCGGCGGCGGTCGGCGTACCGGCACCAGGCTTCTCGGCATCACTGTCGTACTACGACGGACTGCGGGCGGAGCGGTTGCCGGCAGCGCTGATCCAGGGTCTGCGCGACCTCTTCGGAGCGCACACCTACCGGCGTACCGATCGTGAAGGCACCTTCCACCTGGAGTGGTCCGGCGACCGCTCCGAAAGCACCCAGTAGACCGCGAGCGCTGCGACGCACAGGAACCCAGCCGCACCGAGGCTGGCCACGTTGAATCCGTGGACAGCCCCGGAGTGCGCGGCTACGGTCCCGGCGACTGTGCTGAGCAGCGCCGTACCGAGTGATGCACCAACCTGCTGTGACGTCATCACCATGGCACCGGCCACCGCACTGTCGGGGCCGGCGCCGAGGGTGGCAGTGCTGTTCGCTGTGACCAGCACCCATCCGGTCCCGAGACCGACCAGGAAGAACACTGGCAGGACGTGGAACCAGTAGCTGCTGTCTGCTCGCAGAAGGCCCAGCAGCGCTAGTCCTGCCGCGATCGTCAGCAGTCCTGGGCAGATGAGCGAGCGCACTGGTGCTTTGGCCAGTAGCGGGCTCACCGCGCGCACTCCTGCCATGAGACCGACGGTCAGCGGCAGAAAGCTCACGCCGGCTCGCACCGGTGAGTAGTGCCGGATGTTCTGCAGATAGAAGGTCAGGAAGAACAGGGCGGCGAACATGCCGATGGCCAGGCTGAAGACCGCCAGATACGAGCCGCCGCGCCGGCGATCCAAGACGACTCTCAGCGGCAGGAGCGGCGTTCTCACCCGCGTCTGGGTGCTGATGAATGCAACGAGCAGGACGACTCCAGCTATGACTGACCCGAGCGTTGTGGGCGCACCCCAACCATCCGGCTCTGCTCTCGCGAACCCGTAGGTGAGAGCCATGAGGCCGACCGTCCCCAGAACGGCGCCCACGACGTCGATCCGCACACCTGGCACCCGCGGCACAGGGCGCACGGCGTAGATAACTCCGGCGGCGGCCAGTGCGGCAACCGGCAGGTTGACGAACATGCACCAGCGCCAGTCGAGGTACTCGGTGAGCACTCCACCCACCAGCACACCAAGACCCGAGGCACTGCCCATCGCGGTGCCGTAGATGCCGAATGCCTTGCCGCGCTCGGCCGGCAGCGGGAAGGACGCCGCGAGCGTCGCCAGCACCGCGGGGGTCAGCAGTGCGCCTGCCGCACCTTGGAGGGCGCGACCGGTGAGCAGCATCTCCGGACCCATCGCCGCACCGCCCAGTGCCGACGCAGCGGCGAAGCCGGTCAGTCCGATGAGCAGTGCGCGTCTGCGGCCGATCAGGTCGGTCATCCGGCCGCCGACCAGCAGCAGACCGCCGTACCCGAGGGCGAAGACTGTGATCACCCACTGGCGCGTGGGGTCGGACATCTCAAGCGACCGCTGCACGGACGGCAGGGCGATGTTCATGATCGTCAGGTCGATGCCGATCATCAACTGGGCGGTCGCGACGGCGGCCAGTGCCCACCACCGCCGTACGTCCACTGGCACCTCTGTGGTGGTCACTAGAACATCCCGTTCTGGTTGGCGGCGGTGTCCGGGACGGGCTGCATCACGTCGTACACGTGGGCGACGACGTACTCGCCGTCGGCGCTCCGGGGGCCGTGCTGCACATAGCGGCTGCCGATGAGGCCGGCTGCCTGGTCGAAGTCCTTCTGGTTGAGGCCGATCTCGTCGACGGTCTGCTTGTTGCGTTCGAGGGTGTGGTCCATGCATCCGTTCCTTAAGTGAACAGCTGTAGTGCTACGACTGTAGGGCAACGTGTGTTGCAATACAATGGGATTCATGGACGCGACCACACCTGCAGCCCGGAGCCGGAATCGCCGGGGACAAGGGGAACTGCTGCGGCGCGACATCATCGACGCCGCCGTGCGGATGCTGAACGAGCTCGGCGACGACGAGGCGCTGTCACTGCGCGCCGTCGCCCGCGAGGTGGGGATTGCGGCGACCTCGGTGTACATCCACTTCGCCGACCGGGACGAGCTGGTCTTCGCCGCGCTCGAGCAATGCACCGCCGACCTGATCCGCGACCTCGACCAGGCCGAGGCAAGCGGCGGCGACGATCCGGTGGAGCGGCTACGGGCGCGGCTGCTGTTCCTGGCCAACTGGACGAGCGAGTACGCCGGCCTCTACAAGGTGCTGCACGAGAGCACGCTGAACCGGCGGATGCATCTGGTCTTCAAGGCCGAGCTCTCAACCCGCGCGACCGCGGCCGTCCAGCGCTGCATGGACGCCGGCCTCGCGCCGGCCGGCGACGCCGCCACGGTCGCGTTCGACCTCCGCGCCGCTGTACACGGCGCGGTCTCGATCCGCATCAACGAGCCGGAGGCAGACCTTCCGCCGTTGCGGGATCAGATCGACCGCTTCCTGGTGAGGCTGGTCGGCGTGCGCGGCTGACTTTGCGCGGCGGGGTTGCGCGGCTGGGTTTGCTGGAGAGTCGAACGTGTGTTCTAATAAACTCTCAGCGCCAGCCCGCTCACTGCGGGCGATGTTCAGAAGGAGATCGCCGCAACGATGACCGTAGACACTCTGGCAGCAGAAGCGCCGTCCACCGACGCCGACACTCCCGAAGCCTTGGTCCCTTCCCCGGAGAGCACAGCGCCCGACGCTTCCTCTGCCGCTCCCGTCGAGGAGAAGCCCAAGAAGGCTCCCGCCAAGAAGGCGGCCGGCAAGAAGACCAAGACCCTGGAGCTGACCCTCACCGTCACCGGCACCGCCGACGGCGAATGGCACGCCGAGCTCAAGCAGGGCACCACCTTCCTCGCCCGCAACCTCGCCGTCGCAGCCGCCGCCGTCTCCCGCGCCGCCAAGGAACTCCACGAAGACCTCTCCACCCCCATCGACGAGGTCATCGAAGAAGCCCGCGCCCAGCAAGCCGCCAAAGTAGCCGCCCTAGAAGCCCAACTAGAAGCCGCCCGCAAAGCCCTAGCCGACCTCGACTAACCCCCACCGGCCAGCCCCCGCCCCAACCGCGGTACGCACCCCACCCACCGCCCCCGCGCACCCCGCCCCCACCCGCACACCCGACCACCCGCGCCCTGAGCCGATCACGCGGCCCCAACCACCCCGCGCCATCCGCCCACTCACGGGGACCCACCCCGGGAAGCCGCACCACGGCGCGAACCGACCACCCCACGCATGCCGCGCCAGGGTGCGGAACTAACCGGCACTCACCACACCAAGTCGCAAACCGACCACCCGGGCTCACCGCACCACGTCGCGAACCGACTCCTGGCTCACCGCACCACCTCGGGAACCGACCACCCCGGGCTCACCGCACCACAGGGCCGGACCCAAGCACCCCGCGCCCCAAACACTGCACGGGGCCCGACCAGCGACCCGGTCGTCTGGATCAACCCGCTCGCCCGGGTCCGATCCGCTCAGACGTGCGGGATTCCCAGCGGCTTGGCCGGTGGCCGTCCACCTTCCCTGGACGACCACCGGCCAAGCCCACCGTTGCCCAAGGCAACACTCAGCGCCCCGACACCCGGCTGACCGTAGTGCCATGCGGTGACATCTCAGAACCGGCAGCCAGCCGACCAGTAACCGTGGCAGTGAGAAGCGTCGTACTAGCGAGGACCGCCACCAATGTCCAACGAGCTGCAGTGTTGCTCATGCCCAAATCGTCCCGCCCCCACCCACCCCACCGGAACACCCGGCCACCACTTTCAGGGCCCACTCCGGGCCCCTCTCCGGCAAACTCCTGACCCCGCACCCCGCACCACCCCCGCCTAACCCGCACCCCCACGGGCCAGCAACTTCTCAATCACCGCATCCCCCTTGGACCCGCGGGCGTCTGAACCATTCCCACTGCCTCGGCCCAGCACGCCCGACCGGCCCCTCGGCCCAGCACGCCCTCGAGCAGTCCCACTACCTCGGCCCGCTACGGTCGCGAGCACAGCAGCTCCCGGCCCGAGCCTCTCCACTCCCCGGACCGACCGTCTCGAACAACGGCCGCACCGTGCCAGAAGCGCCGCGACCAACCCGAAACCCCGCGTCCGAGACGGTCCCGAGCACTCACAACTCCTGGCCCGGCCCGGCCTCCAGCAACCCCACCGCCTCAGCCGAGCAGATCCCGCACAACCCCACCGCCTCGACCCAGCACGGTCATGAGCACCCCAGCCCCCGGCCCGGACCTCCCCACCCTCTCCGGACCGACCGTCTCGAACCACGGCTGCGCCGTGCCCGAAGCGCCGCGACCAACCCGCAACCCGCCACCGAGACGGTCCCGAGCACCTAGAACTCCTGGCCCGGCACGGCCTCCAGCAGCTGCAGGCCTCGGCCTCTGCACTCGCTGGCCAGGGGTCGCGAAGGAGCGGCGCGCCCTGGACGGAGGGCCGCGACCAACCCGCAGTCCGCGTCTGGGATGGTGTTGAGCACCTGCGTTCGCTCCGGCTCGGAAGTAGCTCGGCCAAGCTCGGGCGCTGACTCAAGCAACTCGCGGGCCTCGGCCGGAACGCGTCGGTGAGCCGGGGTCCTCGGGTGGGAGCTGGTGTGGGGGGCGCTGAGCAGCGCCTGCTCAAGCACACTGTGGGGCGAACGAGAAGTGAACTAGGTGTGACGGAAACGGCACGCCGCAGGTGTGGGCGGGGGTGGGGGGTTGGCTTTACCGTTAGGTGCCTGGGCCGGTCCGCAGGGCCCTGACCGCTCCGCATCGAGAAGGGGTCAGATGAGCACTTTCGAGGACTTGGGTTCGCTGTTGATGGTGCGCGGCGCCGACGAGATCGAGCACGCGGGCGGAAGCCTCTACGTGCATCTCCATCGGGTCGCCAAGCGCCTGACCACCCTGGGCGCATCCGACACCCTCGTCCTGGCCGGCCTCGCCCACGCGGCGTACGGAACCGATGGTTTCCCCACCCACCTGTTCGACTGGCAGACCGAGCGCCCGGTCCTGGAGTCCGTCATCGGCCCGGAGGCGGAGCTGATCGTCTACCGCTACGGCTCCTGTGAGCGCGAGACCACCTGGCGCGACCTCGCCGAACACCACACCGTCACCGACCGCTTCACCGGTACGTCGGAGGAGCTCAGCACCGCCGACCTCCGCGATTTCGTCGATCTCACCATCGTCAACGAACTCGACGTCCTCGACCACGCGCCAGCCCTGGCCCCGAAGCTTCGCCCGTTCCTCCAGGAGCAAATCCCCCGCTGGCAGTCCCTGGCCTCGCCCGCCGTCCTCGCCGAATCCCAGCGCCTCCTCCCTCTGTAGCCGTCACCGGCCTGCTACTCCGCCGACGAGATCGCGGTGCAGTCCGCCGCGCGTACTCCACGGCGGCTCTTCCCACCGGTCGCATCCACGCGGTCTCGGGGCATCGCCGTACCCACAGACGCCACGCTTGAGATGGCGGTCAGACTTGGGCTGTGAAACGGTTCCTGCGCCGGGCGTTGCTGGCCATCCTGGGCTTCTGGCTGATCGTCACAGCAGCATCGCTCGGCTACAACGCCTTCACCGGCGGAACCGCCGCACCACCACCCGGACTCAAGTTCGTCGAGGCCGGCGACGTCAACACCCGCTACGACACTTGGGGTACGACGGGCACGCCGGTGGTGCTCGTCCACGGCGCGGCCGAGTCAGTCGACACCTGGTCCCGGCTCGTACCGCTGCTGGCGACCAATCACCGCGTCTACGCGTACGACATCACCGGATACGGCTACAGCGAGCGCAAAGTGCCGTACACCATCGAGCATCTCGCCAGTCAGCTCCTGGGCTTCCTCGACGCGATGCACCTCGGCGGCCCCGGGCAGCCGCGGCCGATCCTCGTCGGCCACTCCCTCGGCGCCGGCGTCGTCACTGAGGCCACGCTGGAGGCACCGACTCGCGTCGGCGGAATCATGTTCCTCGACGGCGACGGTCTGCCCCTCCCCGGCGGCGGTCCCGGGCTGCGGCGCGTGATCGTCCCGCCGTACCGGACGACCCTGCTTCGCCTGGTCCTAGGCTCCGACTCGCTGATCCGCAAGATCTACAACAGCGCCTGCGCCCCCGACTGCCCCGCGCCGGATGTCGACCAGTGGACCCGCCCCTTCCGCCAGCCCGGCGCGGAAAGGGCGATCTGGCAAATGACAGCCCACGGAATCCCAGCAGTCTCCACCGACCGCCTGGCCCATCTCCGCGACCTCCCGATCCCCAAATCCGTAGTCTTCGGCGCCCTCGACACCGACGGCGGCAACCCCACCGAAACGGCCACCCGCATAGGCGCCCCCACCCCCACCCTCATCCCGAACGCCAATCACCTAACCCTCATCTCCAGCCCCACCCAGGTAGCCACAGCCATCGACGCCCTCCACTAACCACCCCCAGACGACCCACGGCCAAGCCCCACACCACGCCACGGACAGCCCGCGAGGCGCCTCGGGAAAACCACGATGCCGACCCGGGTCGGGCGGGTAGACAGCCGCCAGCCTCGCGGCCGAAACCCGCCACGGACAGCCCGCCCCCGAGGGACGCCTCGGGGAGACCACGATGCCGACCCGGGCGGGGCGCGTGACAGCGGCCAACCTCCCCGGCCGAAGCCAGCCACGGACAGCCCGCGAAGGGCGCCTCGGCAAGAACAGGATGCCGACCCGCGTCGGGGCGCATAGACAGCCGCCAGCCTCCCCGCCACAGCCACGCCACGGGCAGCCCGCGAAGCGCGCCTCGGGAAGAGCACGATGCCGACCCGGGTCGGGGCGCATAGACAGCCGCCAGCCTCCCCGCCACAGCCACGCCACGGGCAGCCCGCGAAGCGCGCCTCGGGAAGAGCACGATGCCGACCCGGGTCGGGGCGCATAGACAGCCGCCAGCCTCCCCGCCACAGCCACGCCACGGACAGCCCCCGAAGCGCGCCTCGGGAAGAGCACGATGCCGCCCCGGGCCGGGGGCATAGACAGCCGCCAACCTCCCGGGCGCAGCCACAGCACAACCGGCGAGCGGCGCCAGGTGCACGGCGCGCGGCGCACGGCGCACGGCGCCACCCTCGCCAAACCCTTCCAAGTACCGGAGGTAGATACGAGCGGGCGGGCTGATCTGAACCGCCCACGGAGCCCTCACCTACAGCTGGAGTACGACGGGAGCCAGGCCGCGGCATCCCGCAGCGGGTCGGCCGGCTCGGCCACCAGCGGCCACCCGTGAGCCCTTCCCCACGGAGTTGGTGCCGAGAGCCGGCCGCGGTCGCCGGCGTTGATCGGCGTTCGAGTTGAGCGCGGCGACGAGCATGACGAGAGGTGCCGGGCGTGATCTGATCGCGAGCGGTGTCGGAGGGCAGGAAGCTGAGAGGGCTGCGTGGTGGTGGCAGACGAGGGGGCGGAGCTCGGGGCGGATGGCGTGATGCCGACCCGGGACTGGAGCCCGCGAGCCGAGTGCACAGCCGAGTGGAAGCACTGCCTGGATGGGTCTGCTGGTGGGTTTCTGGAAAATGGGTGGGTGGGGGCGGATGATCGGGGTATGGCCCTGTATGAAGTGGTTGCTCGTGCTCAGACTGATCGACGGCTGTCCGACTCCGACTATCTCGAGCTCGCCTTGAAGTCGTGCACCCTGGACAAGGGCATGCGGTTCCAGCGGGTTGAGAATCTGCCCGACGGCACGATTGCCGTCGTATTGCAGCAGAAGCTGTCGCCGCGGAAGCACGACAGCGCGTGTGAGATGGCGAACCGCAGCCTTGCCCAGCTCGGCATCCCCGCCAGCCAGATTCAGCAGATCGACCTCCTTCGCATGACGCGAAAGGGTGGCCGCGACTTGGTCCGCTCCTGGGTCGGCCCGAACAACCCGCCTGGTCCGGACACCTCCGGCGACCGCGAGCCCCGGCACCCGAAGCCCGCGCCTCCACACCTGCGAGCATCACTCGAACTCCCCCGCGACTGACGGGGCGCACAAATATCCCGATCAAGCACCGCGGCGCCCGCGAGCACAAGGCCGTGCCGATGAGCGGCGTCAGTCGTGGGCGGCTCCGGCGTCCGCGATGAGCGGCGTCAGTCGTGGGCGGCTCCAGCGTCCGCGATGAGTAGCGTCGCTCGTGGGCGACTGTGGCGTCCCCGATGAGTAGCGTCGCTCGTCGGCGACGCCGGCTTTCTGTTGGCTGACCCCCCAGCGCGTAGGGAGAGCCGTGCGACGGTTGTGCGTGTCGGTTAGGGGGTGAAGACCTCGAAACGGGTGGCGTATTTGGTGCCTAGGAGGGTGCCGGCGGGGCGGGAGGTGCCTTCCAGGAATTCTTCGGGGTCGAAGTGCGGCCAGTTGAGGCCGTCGATGTAGGCCTTGTGGGCTTTGAGGGATTTGACGCCGATGTCGAAGGTGTCGGTGGTGTCCGCGGCGTGGCGAGCCTGTGGGGAGCCGGCGGCCCAGACCTGGCGTACGCCGCCCCAGCGGTCGCCGGCTTCGGGGAAGATCCAGCGGTTGGCGGCGTCGCGGACAGCGTCGAGGGTGGCGTGGCCGGTGTTGATGTGGTCGGCCTGGTTGAGGAGTACGTCGCCGTCCCAGGTCCCGCGGAAGTTGTTGGTGATCACGATCTCGGGCTGGTGCCGGCGGATCACGTCCGTGATGACCCGGCGGAGCGCAACGCCGTACTCGAGAGTGCCGTCCGGCTGACCGAGGAACTCGACCGTCGAGACGCCGACGATCCGCGCGGACTCGATCTGTTCACCTTCTCGCAGCGGGCCGCATTCGGCGGGCGCGAGGCCGTCGATGCCGGCTTCGCCGGAGGTGAGCAGGCAGTACACGATCTCCTTTCCCTGCCCGGTCCACCGCGCGATCGCCGCCGCGGACCCGAACTCCAGGTCGTCCGGATGCGCGACCACCGCCAATGCCTTCTGCCAGTCCTCGACTACAGGCTCGAGCCGCTCCACAGAGTTCATGTCCGCAGGCTAGCTCCCGCCGCACTACCTCGTGAACATCCGTGCCCGAACAGGAAGCCGCCGATGTGGGACACGGTTTAACCGAAGACTTGGCGGGTGTAGGGGTTCTCGAAGGTGTGGTGGGGGTCCAGGCGGGTGCGGACGGCTAGGTAGTCGTCGAAGCGGGGGTAGCGGGTGCGGAGGTCTTCGGCGGTGAGGGTGTGGAGTTTGCCCCAGTGGGGACGAGCGTTGTAGTCGGAGACGATGCGTTCGAAGGCCTGGAAGTACGGGTCGTGGGGCAGGCGGTGGTACTGGTGGATGGCGATGTAGGCGGTGTCGCGGCCGTACGCCGTGGAGAGCCAGATGTCGTCGGGGGCGGCGACGCGGACCTCGATCGGGAACGGGATGCGCGAGCCTGAGGTGTCGATCCAGTCGCGGAGGCGCCGGATGACGTCGACCACGTTCTCCCGGGGTACGGCGTACTCGGACTCGCGGAAGACCACGTTGCGTTCGGAACAGAAGACCTTGTACGACGCGTCGACGTACTCGCGGGCCGAGAGGGCGCGGGACGCGATGCGGTTGATCCGGGGAACCAGGCTTGCTCGTCGGACCGCCAGTCGGTTGGTCAGCTCGAAGACCTTGTTGGACAGGAGTTCGTCGTCTACCCAACCGCGGACACGGCCGACCGGGGACGGGCCGACGCCGGAGCCGACGCGGTCGTTGCGCTTGGTCAGCGCGATGTCGGTGTGCGGGAACCAGTAGAACTCGAAGTGATCGTTGCTGTCGGCAAATTCATCGAAACCGTCGAGGACATCGCCCAGCGGAAGCGGCATCTCCTGGGCGCGAAGGAGGAAGGCCGGCACGCACTGGAGGGTGAGGGCGCTGATCACACCGAGGGCGCCGACCGAGACGCGGGCTGCGGCGAAGACGTCCGGGTTCTCCTCGGCTGAGCAATGCAGGATCGAGCCGTCGGCGGTGACCAGGTCGAGGGCTACGACCTGTGTCGCAAGGCCGCCGAGACGGGCGCCCGTGCCGTGGGTGCCGGTCGAGATCGCGCCGGAGATGGTCTGTTTGTCGATGTCGCCGAGGTTCGCCATCGCGAGGTCGAAGGCGGCCAGGCCGGCGTTGAGTTTGCGCAGGCCGGTGCCGGCGCCGACGGTGACGCGCCCGGAATCCTTGTCTGCATGGATGATCGAGGACAGGCCGTCCATCCGGATCATCACCTGCTCAGGGACGGAGCAGCCGGTGAACGAATGCCCGGAGCCGACGGCCTTGAGCTTCTTGCCCTGCTCGGCGGCGGACTTCACCGCTGCGGCGAGCTCGTCGGTCGACGACGGGCGGAGGATCTCGACCCCCGTGGCCGACTCGGTGCCGGCCCAGTTCCGCCAGGTGCTCATCCGAAGTTCTTCCCCTCGCCTCGGTAGGTGGTGAGGTCGGTCAGCTCGTCGCCGTCGATCGCGTGTATGACATCGAATCGCTCCAGCATTTCGCCCGCCTTTGCATAGCGCATCCAAACTCTGTCTCCAAGATGCAGCGCATCGGCGGAACTCCCAAGGACCGGAGTCTGCACTTCTCCGGCACCTTCTGTGCCCAACAGCTTCAATCCGGACGGCCAGGCCGGCGATGGCAGGCGTGACTTCTTGGCCGGGCCGGAGGCGACGTACCCGCCGCCGAAGAGTGTGGCGATCCGTGGGGCAGGACGCCGTACGACGTCCAGCGCGTAGGCGACCGCGTGTTCCGGCTGGAAGACGTCGTACTTGTCGAAGAGGGTGGGGCCGTAGAGGCCGGAGCCGGCGGTGACCTCGGTGACTACCGGGTCGGCGCTGCTGACCTCGAGGCTGCCGGTGCCGCCGCTGTTGACTAGCCGAAGCGGCGCGTACTGCTTGACCGCGTCGACGACCGCGCCGCGGCGGTCGGCGAGTTCGGCGGCGGAGCGGCGCTTCACCCAGCGGACGGCGGGTGAGGTGTCGGGGAGGCCGGCGATCTGGGCCTCGTAAAACATCACGCCGGCCAGTTCGAAGGCGTCGTCGGCGGCGACTATGCGGGCGAGTGCGGCGACGTCGGCGGGGGTTCGGAGGGGTGAGCGGCGTACGCCGAGGTGCTGGCCGAAGACGCGGAGGGACGCGTCGACGTCGAGGCAGACCTGGATGCGCGCTCCGCCTGCGGTGACCGACTTGATGAACGCCAGGTGGTCGGGTGAGTCGATCATGAGGGTGATGCGGGCGGCTGCCTCGGAGTCCTTGGCGAGGGCGCGCAGGGCGGTGCGATGGGTTGTCGGGTAACCGATGAGGATGTCGTCGACGCCGTTGTGGGCGAGCCAGAGGGCTTCCGGGAGGGCGTAGCTCATCACACCGTGGAAGCCGGGGCGCTCGAGTGCGGCGGTGATCAGGGCGCGGCAGCGGACCGACTTGGACGCGACGCGGATCGGCGTGCCGGCGGCGCGGCGGACCAGGTCGTCGGCGTTGCGGCCGAACGCGCCGAGGTCGATCACCGCGTACGGCGCGTCGAGGTCCGCGGTCAGGCGGGCATACCGGTCGAAATCACCCATAACCGGAGTGTAGGACAAGCAATACTGAAAGGTAATACAACTTCTCGCTCGAGTTGAAGAGCACGGCGCCTGCGGCGCCGGGGTGAGGCGGGTGCGCTGGCGACCGGGCGGGACGGCCGAGGCGAGGTGGGGGTGGGGTGAGGCGGGTGCGCTGGCGACCAGGCGGGACGGCCGAGGCGAGGTGGGGGTGGGGTGAGATGAGCCGCGAGGGCGAGCGGGGGCGAGCCGAGCTCGGTTGAGGTGGTGGATGAGGTGGGGAGATGGGAAGAGCCGGGCGGCGTGGACCGGGCGGACTGAAGGAGCCGGGTGAGGCTGGCACGGTGAAGCGGGAGCGGGCCTAGCGGGGGCGAAACCGGGCGCGGGTGGATGAGCCGGGTGGGACGGCACGGTGAGGCGGGACGGGGGCGTGGCCGGGTGAACCGGGCTGGGTGGGTGAGGCGGGGTGGGGTGAGGTGAGCTCGGGGCGGGGTGGGGATGAGCCGGAGTGGGGGTTAGGGGCGAGGGGGTTATGGGGTGTCGATTGTGGAGTTGAGGGTGGGGATTACGGATTGGGCCCAGGGGGATTGGGTTTCGGGGTGGGGGGAGGTGGTGGCCAGGAGGGCGACGGTGGCGCCTTGGAGGGTGGAGATGTCTACGTAGGACTCGGCGCCGGCGTAGGTGCGGGTGGCGGCGGTTGCGGTGTTGTCGGACCAGAGTTGCTTGACGGAGAGGTCGCCGCCGGTGCCGCAGGCGGTCATGCGGGCGTGGTAGCCGTCGTAGTAGGCCTTGGCGTTGGTGGAGTTGGCGAAGCGGAGCAGCAGGGCCGTGGCGGGGAGGGCGTCGGCGGTTCGGTAGGTGCCGGCCAGGGCGTACTGCGGGACTGGGAGGGAGCCGGTTACCGGAGCACCGGAGCAGCCGGACGGTAGGGCTTCGAAGGCTGCCTGGTGGGGGTCGCGTTTGCGGGTCCAGGTGTTGTTGCCCAGGAATCCCGCCTCGGCACCGCCCGGGTCGGCGTACGTCTTCCAGCCGGAACCGAGCTTCTCGGGCGCCGGGAGGTTGCGGGCACTCAGCGGTCCCGCAGTGGCCGGCGGTGGTGCGGTTGCTTGCTCTGGTAGCTCAGGCGGCACCGCGGCGTCGGTGGGCTTCGCCGTGCTCAACGTGTTGGTGGGCACTGGCACAGTGCCGCCCACAGTGCTGGGAATCGGGGTTGCCGCTGTCGGAGCAGCCTGAGGCACCGACGGTGACCCAGAGCTGCAGCCCGCCAGCAACAGCGCCGACAGCCCAGCAACTACGACAGTCTTCACTTCGGCTCGAAGTGCTGGTAGTCGGGCTTGGCCCAGCCGGCGCCCCAGAAGTAGCCCTGGGCAACCAGAGCCTTGGTCGCGACGCTGCTCGCGAAGAGCATGCCGGGACGCGACACCGAGCGGTTGCGGTACGCGAGCCCGTTCGACGGATACCAGACGCCGTTCGCGGCCAGGTACGGGTTCTCCACGGTGTTGATGTCGATCGCCCACCCATAGGAGTGCGGCGAGAGCGAGTACGGATCACCGGTGACCCGGCGGCAGTTGAACGCCGACGTATTGTCGGCCGCCATCGACTTGACGTCACTGCCCCCGAACACGTCCACCCGCCGCATCTGCCGGATCGGGAACTTGGATGTGAACGTCGAGGTCCACACCGTGATCATCTTCGACACCGCGGCGTCTCGCAGGATCAGCTCACCACGGTGCACCTTCCCGTCGAAGCCCCAGTAGTTCAGCTGGAGCAACCGCAGCGACGACGGCTTGACCGGGCACCCGGCCCGGTACGTATTCGGCACCATTGCGGCCGAGACGGCGTACACCTTGGGGTTCAGTGCGGCCTTGATCACGATCTTGGCGAGGCCGGAGTACTCCATCGCGGGCTGGCTGACGTAGCGGGTCAGCACGCGCACGGTCCGGGTGGACGGGACGTCGTCCGGGACCCGGAGCCGGAAGTTGCCCGCCGCATCCATCTTGGCGATGCTCAGCAGGCGCCACTTGCCGCTGCCGAGGTAGTCCTGCAGCGCGAGCTCCTTGCCGGGCTCCGCCGGCGTCATCCGGCCGGTGACCGACACACCGGTCAGCGTCGCGTACCAGGCCGCCGGGGTGTTGATCACGATCTTGCGGTCCTGGATCGGGACGGTCCGGTACGCCGAGATCGCGAGCGCCGTCGTGTCCTTCACCCCGATCATGGTCCGGAACGCCCAGGTGCCGGTGTACGCCGAGGTGTAGGTGAACGTGTAGACCCCACCGGCCGTGGTGCGGGTCGACCCGCGCAGCACCCACGCGCCCGGGACGCGCTGCCACAGCGTGATGTACGAGCCGGTGATCGGCTGGCTGATCTTCCCGGTGAACACCGTCGGCTTGTCCTCCCAGGAGGCAGCCGGCTGGTTCAGCGTGATGGACCACGCCGCCGTTGGTGTTGGTGTCGGCGTCGGTGTGGGCGTTGGCTCCTCAGCCGCAGGAGGCGACGGCGTCTCAACCTCAGCAGGCGGCGTCGTGGTCGGCTCGACAGACGGAGTGGTCGGCTCGACAGCCGGAGTCGTCGCCTCGGCGACTCCCGGCGTCACAGACGGATCATCAGCCGCCTGCGCGGAGCCGACCGGCACCACAACCCCCAGCAGCAGTACCGCAACCACCCCGATAGAACGCGACCTCATATGCATGCCTCCCCCTCCTTGGGTTCACCTACCCACATAAGAGGCAGTCACACAAGAAGACGTCACACCCATCGGGGAAGTTCTGTCACTCCTGCAGTCTTTTCACCGCTGCATCGATGCGCTCGTCGGTGCCAGTGAGGGCAACGCGGATGTGGCGGGCGCCGGCGGTCCCGTAGAAGGCTCCGGGGGCGACGAGGATGCCGAGGTCGGCCAGGGCCCCCACCGAGCCATAGGCGTCGTACGACGGATGCGAAGCCCACAAGTACAGACCGCCGTTGGACAGGGTGATGTCCCAGCCGGCGTCGGTCAGTGCCTCGCGCAGGACCGAGCGGCGGCGCAGGTAGCGGGCCCGCTGCTCCTCCACATGTACGTCATCCGCGAAGGCAGCAGCCATGGCGGCCTGGATCGGCGACGGCACCATCAGACCGGCGTGCTTGCGTACGGCGAGCAGCTCAGCAACAACTGTGGTGTCACCGGCAACAAACCCAGCCCGGTACCCAGCAAGGTTGGACCGCTTCGACAGCGAGTGCACCGCGAGCAGGTTGTCGAAGCTGCCGCCGCACACGTCCGGATGCAGCACGGACACCGGCCGCTCGTCCCAGCCGAACTCGGTGTAGCACTCGTCGCTGACCAGCAGTACGTCGTTCGCCCGCGCCCACTCGACCGCACGACGCAGATCGTCGGCAGAGGTGATCTCACCGGACGGGTTGCGCGGGGAGTTCAAGTAGGCCACCCGGACTCGGCCGTCGTAGGTCGTCGGGTCCGCAACGGGCACGCTGTGGGCACGAGCCAGCGCCGCACCGGCCTCGTACGTCGGGTACGCCAGGTCCGGGATGAGGACCGTGTCACCGGCGCCGATGCCGAGCAGCGTCGGCAGCAGCATGATCAGCTCCTTGGTACCGATCACGGGCAGTACGCCGGTCTCCGGGTCCACTCCGGTGACGTCGAGTCGCCGGGCCATCCAGTCAACGGCCGCCTGCCGGGCGGACGCCGTACCGAGGGTGGTCGGGTACGACGGGGCGTCGGCCGCGTCCGCCCGGGCCTTCTTCACCAGGTCCGGCACCGGGTCCACCGGACTGCCGATGGACAGATCGACGATGCCGTCGGGATGCTCGGCCGCCTTCTGCTTGTAGGGGGCGAGCTTGTCCCACGGGAAATCGGGCAACCGGCTGGAGGTCTCGAAGATCACCCCGACATTCTCCCTCGCCCGCCGGCCGCACCGACGCCGGGCGCTCACACCGCGAGAACCTCGCGAGAACCCCGTGAGAAATCAGCGAGAAATCAGCAGGGCCTGCCGGGGTCGACCTTGGCGAGGAGCTGGTCCGCGATGACCTTCAGCTGAGCCAGTTGCTCCGGCGTGAGGGCGTCGATGACGTACTCGCGGACCGTCGTGACGTGACCGGGCGCCGCCGCGACCAGGATCTCGTAGCCGGCGTCGGTAATCCTTGCGACGGTGATCCGGCCGTCCTCCTCGGCCGGTCGGCGCTCGACGAAGCCGCGCTGCTCGAGCCGCTTGACCACGTGCGAGAGCCGGGACAGCGATCCGTTCGCGAACCCGGCCAGGTCACTCATCCGGCGCGACCGCCCGGGTGACTCGGACAGTCCGGCGAGCACCAGATACTCGAAGTGAGTCAGCCCGGAGTCCCGCTGCAGCTGATAGTCGAGCACGCCGGGCAGCTTGAACATCAGGGCGGCCAGCGACATCCACGCCGCCAGCTCGTCCGGCTCCAACCACCGCGTCTCGCCCGCCATGAGCACACTTTACCCGCTTAGTTGACGCTTCAAGTCAACCGGTCTACCTTTGGGTTGACGCATCAACTAGTGACCGAGAGTAGGACATGAACATCTTTCTGTGGATCGTCGCCGGGATCCTGGCCGCCTTCTTCCTCGCCGCCGGCGCGACCAAGCTGACCCAGAGCCGGCGCAAGCTGCTGGCGAACCCGAACATGCAGTGGGTCCAGGACTTCTCCGCCGGCACGATCAAGCTGATCGGCACCGCCGAGGTGCTCGGCGCACTCGGGCTGATCCTTCCCGGCGCCCTCGACATCGCCCCGATCCTGGTCCCGCTCGCCGCGACCGGACTCGGCGTGATCATGGTCGGCGCGATCATCACCCACGGCCGCCGCAAGGAGCCGCAGCCGATGGTCCTGAACGCGATCGTGCTGATCCTGGCCGTCGTCCTCGCGATCTTCCGCTTCGGCCCGAACAGCTTCTGAAGCCCGGCCGCTCGGCCCTGAGCACGACTCGGGTGGCGTGATGTTGTCGCAAGCCACGAAGCCCGTTCGGACGGCGTCCCGGATACTCGGGGCGTCGAGCAACCGAACGGAGTACGCATGTACGTCGATCCGGACTACGCCGAGCCCGACCTCGACGAGGTCGCCCGGCTGATCGAGGCCCACCCCTTCGCCACCCTGATCGCCGACGAGCCCGAACTGCGGATCGCCCACGTCCCGGTCCAGGTACGCCGGGACGCCGCAAACGGACTGGGGATCGTCGCGCACGTGGCCGGCCTGGATCCGTTCGCCGAGTCGATCCGTCAGCAGGCGCGGATCCTGGTCAGCGTGGTCGGGCCGTCGGTCTACGTCAGCCCGGCGTGGTACGCCAGCCGCGGACTGCCGACGTACAACTTCGTAGCGATCGAGTTGCGTGGACAGGCGGTCCCTCTCGACGATCCGGACGCCGTACGGGCGCATCTGATGCGGCTGGTCCAGGATCACGAGCAGGCGCTGAATCCAGGCGATCCGAAGGCACGGTGGCGGGTGGACGAGTGGGCGCGGGACCGCACCACCGATCTGCTGCCGGAGCTGCAGGCGTTCACCCTGCGGGTCGACCAGGTCATCGCGAAGGTGAAGATGGGTCAGAACCGGACCGAAGGCGATCGGGTGGGCACGATGGCCGCGCTGCACGATTCGGCGCGCACTGACCACCAGGTGGTGGAAGGCTTGATGCACGCCCGGTACGACAGCGAGGGGCGCGCGAAGGGGTGAGCGATGACGTACGACGTGGCTGTGGTGGGGGCAGGTGCGATGGGGTCGGCCGCGGCTCGTGCTCTGGCGGCGGCCGGGCGTGAGGTCGTCGTACTAGAGCAGTACACGCTCGGGCACGACCGAGGCGGATCACATGGTGGCACGCGCCTCTTCCGACCGGCAGCGGACAACGCGGAGGTGGCACGGCTCACCGAGCAGGCGCGACCGCTGTGGCGCGAGCTGGAGGCGGACTCGGGCGAGACACTCTTCGAGGTGACCGGCGGGATCGACCATGGTGTGGACGACGCGACGGTCGAGGCGTTCCGGTCGTTGCATGCGGCAACCGGCGAGGTGCTTACGCCGGCAGCGGCGGCGGAGCGCTGGCCGGGGTTCCGGTTCGAGACACCGGTGCTGTATCAGCCCGGTTCGGGACGGTTGTACGCCGACCGGACTGTCAAGGCGCTGCAGTCGGTGGCGACACGGCTGGGCGCCGAGTTCCGAGTGCAGTCGCCGGTGCGAGCGCTGCGGATCCACGACGGGCTGGTGGAGCTCGACGTACCGGGTGGTGCGGTGCGGGCGCGGCAGGTGGTGGTGACGGCTGGGTCGTGGGCTCCGAAGCTGCTGACCGGACTGGTGCCGTTGCCGGCGTTCACTGTGACGCAGGAGCAGCCGCGGTTCTTCGCACCGGTGTCGGACGACCTGGACTGGCCGAGCTTTGTGCACTCCGGTCCTTTCAGCTACGGGCTCTACGAGCCGGGCTCTGGCGTGAAGGTCGGATTGCACGGCACTGGTCCCGTAGTCGATCCGGACACCCGTGACTTCGCGGTGGAGCCGGCGCGGGATGCCGAGCTGCTGCGGTACGTCGAGGACTGGTTCCCGGGTCTGGATGCGCGGAAGTCGACGGCGATCAGCTGTCTGTACGACAACACACCGTCGGACACCTTCGTCATAGACCGGGCCGGTCCCATCACGGTCGCGGTCGGGTTCTGCGGCCAGGGCTTCAAGTTCGTGCCGCTGATCGGCGCGTTCGTCCGCGATCTGGTACTGGGCGAGCGCACGGTCCCGTCGCGGTTCCGGTTGGCCGGCCATGCTGCTCGCTGACCACCTGGCGAGCCTGCCGTTGGTGGACCACCACGTGCACGGCGTAGCGAAGGGTCCGCTCGACCGGGCGGGTTTCGAGCAGCTGATCACCGAGTCGGACCGTCCGGTCCCGGCGTGGATGTCGACGTTCGATTCCCAACTGGGCTTCGCCATCCGTAAGCACTGCGCTCCTCTGCTCGGACTCGAGCCGCACGCGTCGGCCGACGACTATCTGGCCGCACGCGCACAGCACGACGAGGCCTCACTGAGCCGGCTCTTCCTCAGCGCAGCCGGCGTGAGCGACTACCTGGTCGACACCGGCTACCTCGGCGACGCTGTGACCGGTGTGGACGAACTTGCCAAGCTGAGCGGGGCTCGCGCGCATGAGGTGGTCCGACTGGAGTCAGAGCTCGAGTACGTCGCCGCACACGAGTCCACCGTGACCGCCGTACCGGATGCGCTGGAGCGACGGCTGGAAGAGCGGACTGCCGATGCGGTCGGGCTGAAGAGCATCGTGGCCTACCGCCATGGCTTCGACTTTGATCCGGCCGAGCCCACTGCTGCAGAAGTCGCCACCGCATTGGAGCGCTGGTACGCCGATGGGCCGGCGCGAGTCAGCGACCCGGTGCTCCTCCGCTGGCTGCTCTGGACCGGCGCACGCCGCGGTCTGCCGCTACAACTGCACGTCGGCTTCGGTGACCCGGACCTGAACCTGCACAAGACCACTCCGCTGCTCCTGACCGAGTGGCTCCGCCAGGTCGAGCCACTGGGCACGCAGGTCGTGTTGCTGCACTGCTATCCGTTCCACCGCGAGGCGGGCTACCTCGCGCACGCCTTCCCGCACGTGAGCTTCGACCTCGGCCTCACCACTATGTACGTCGGAGCCCGCGCAGCCGCCGTACTCGCGGAGGGTCTGGAGCTGGCGCCGTACGCCAAGCTGCTCTATTCCTCCGACGCGTGGGGTCCGGCCGAGCTGCACTTCCTCGGCGCCACGCTGTGGCGGCGCGCGGTGGCGTCTGTGCTCGGCGGCTTCGTCGACCAAGGCGACTGGTCCGCCGAGGACGCCGTGCGGGTTGCCGCGCTGTGGGGCCGGGACAACGCCCGGCGGCTCTACCAGCTGGACTAGAGGTAAAGGCCGGTCTGGCCGTCCTCGAGGCGGCCGGCCGCGACGGCGTGCAGGTCACGCTCGCGGAGCAGGATGTAGTCGTCGCCGCGGACCTCGACCTCGGCCCGGTCCTCCGGGTCGAACAGGACCCGGTCGTCGACCTCGACGGTGCGAACGTTGGCACCGATCGCGACCACCTTCGCCCAGGCGAGCCGGCGGCCCATCTGCGCGGTGGCCGGGATCAGGATGCCGGCCGACGACTTGCGCTCACCTTCGGCCTCGAGCGAGACCAGGACCCGGTCGTGCAGCATCCGGATCGGCAGCTTGTCGTCGGAGAGCCGCTTGCGAGAAGTCACCGGCGACCCACCAGCCGGCGGATCAGCAGCAGGACGGCGAGCACGCCGACCACGGCGCCGCCGACCGCGACGATCTTCTGGGTGCGGAGCCGGCCGCTCTCGTCGAACACCTGGGCCTTGGCCTGCTCGACCTGCCGCAGGGCGACGTTCTTCGGGTTCGCGCGGTCGACCAGCTCGTCCACGGTCGAGGCCAAGCGCGCCCGGGTGGCGGCGATGTCCGCCTCGATCTGCTCGGCGGTCCGAGCCTTGGTGGCCTTCGTGTCCGACACCTGTCGACACTCCCATCTAGAAAACCAACACCGTACTGGTCGGGCCTGGCCCGGGATGGCCGGGGCTGCCCTTCGTAGTCCCATCCTCGCAGGTCATCCCCGCAAGTCCACGACCACCTTGATGTCGTCCGGCTCACGGACCAGCGCCGACGGCCAGTCCGACAGCGGCACGGTCCGCGTGATCAGCCGCTCGAGCCAGGACCGGTCGGCCGCGACCAGCACGTCCACGGCGTCCGCGTAGTGGCGCTTGGCCGCATTCACCGACCCCACCAGCACCGCGTTGCGAACCACCAACTGCCGGATCAGCGCATCGAGTTGTACATCGATCGACGCCGGACCGGGCGCGATCCCGGTCAGACACATGACCCCGGCCCACCCGAGCAGCTTCGCGCAGTCGTACACGACCCGCCCTGCCCCGGTCGCCTCGATCACCACGTCGGGTACGACGGTCAGGTCGTCCAGGTCGGTCAGATACGTCCCGCCGAGTGCCCGCACCAACTCCGGTTTCGGCCCGTCCACGACCCGGTCCAGGACATGGACGTCGTACCCGCGTTGCGTTGCGATCAGTGCGGCCAGCAGCCCGATCGGTCCGGCGCCGGTGACGAGCACGTGCTTCGGCCCGAACCACGACCGCGCGCCGACCTGGTCCACCTGCTCCCAGGCCTTGGTGAGGATGCTGGCCGGCTCCACGAGTACGCCGAGGTGCCCGAGCTCACTGGGGACGGGCACGGCGAAGTACGGGTCCACGCGCCACCGCTCAGCGCCGTACCCGTCCATCTCTTTGATGCCGCGCTCGGTGTACAACCCGTTGCGGCAGAAGTCCCACTCGCCGCGCGCACAGGCCGGACAGGGCTCCGGGTCGGGCCTGCGGACCACACCGGCGACCAGGTCTCCCGCGTTGAAGCCGGAGCCCTCCGGTGCCTCCAGCACTCGCCCCAGCGACTCGTGGCCGATGACGAGGTGGTCGGTGCCCGGTCTGCCGCTGCCGAACGCTCCGGACACCAGCTCGATGTCGGTCCCGCAGATGCCGGTGAGCAGTCCCTCCACGAGGACCGCCCCATCACCGGCGGGCGGCTCCCCTACTGCTCCTACCCTGGCCGAGTCGGCTTTCCCCGGCGTGACTGTCATGGCCCGCATGCGCTCAGGCTAGCGGGGGCTCCGCACGTAGGATTGCGGCAGTTGATCCGATCCCCCGTGGAGGGCCTGATGTCCGAACGTCTGTCGGCCGGCGACACCGCACCCGACTTCACCCTTCCCGATGCCGACGGCAACGAGGTGGCGCTGAAGGATCTGCGCGGGAAGAACGTGATCGTCTACTTCTACCCGGCCGCGATGACGCCGGGCTGCACCAAGCAGGCCTGCGACTTCCGCGACTCGCTCGACTCGCTGCAGGCCGCCGGGTACGCCGTCCTCGGGATCTCCCCGGACAAGCCGGCCAAGCTGGCCAAGTTCCGCGAGCGGGACGGCGTCACGTTCCCGCTGCTGAGCGACCCGGACAAGGACGTCCTGACCGCGTACGGCGCCTTCGGCGAGAAGACCATGTACGGCAAGAAGGTCACCGGCGTGATCCGGTCCACCTTCGTCGTGGACCCCGAGGGCAAGATCGCGCTGGCGCAGTACAACGTGAAGGCCACCGGACATGTCGCCAAGCTCCGGCGGGACCTCGGCCTCTGATCCCGAGGCAGTGAAAAGACAACCTTGTCAGGACCTGCCGTGGAGGGAAACCTTCGACCGTTTCATGTGGCTGGTCCATGGAACGGTCGTTTGAGCCAAAGTCTTAATGTGATTTGGATCACACCGAGATCTCACCACACCGGAGCCGAGACGCTACCGTCCGTGAGTTTTACAGCGTTCCTGTGAAAGAGCGGTACTCCCCGGACGACCGGCGTCCAGCCCGTGGTGTGTCAAGAACCGTCGCGACCTTCGCCGTGACCAGCCGAAACCGGGTAATCTGCGCGCGCAGTCAGCCTCTGGGAGGGAGGGACCTGCCGCGATGGGAAAACATTCCTCTGCGGTGACGCGAAGTAACAACAACCGCCGTTCGGTGTACATCACCGCGGTCGGGCTACTGGTGCTGTCGTTGGGCGCCGTGTTTGTGGTCCGCTCCTTCGGATCGCAGTCGGGGGCAGACGGTTTCCTCGGCGGCAGCAAGTCGTGCGACGACCCGGCGCAGATCCAACTGAGCACCACGCCCGAGATGCAGTCCTCACTCGAAGCAGCGGCCAAGTCGCTGGCGAGCAAGGGCGGTCAGGACGGTACTCCGTGTCTGCAGTTCACCATCACCGCGGCTCCCTCGGCGAAGGTCGCCCAGGACGTCGCGAAGGGCAGCGACAACCGGCCCGATCTGTGGGTCCCGGACTCCTCGTTGTGGGTCGCCCAGGCCGATGACGGGCAGACCGTCCCGAATATCGTCGTACCGTCGATCGCGACCTCCCCGCTGGTGCTGGTCGGGCGGAACTCGAACTTCGCCGACACCTCGTCCTGGCTGCGCAGCCTCGGCACGCAGGGCGTCGATCCGGCCCTGCTGGACCCGCTGAACACCTCGACCGGCGCACTCACGCTGCTCGCGATCCAGTCGGAGCGGCAGAAGACCTCTGCGTCGGAGACCGCGGTGAACGGGTTGATCGTGCCGCTCGCGCAACACCTCGGATCGATGGCCAAGCCCTACACCGACGTCAACGCACTGTTCGGCCGCGCTGCGGCGGACGGCAGCCAGATCGTCGTACCGGCGTCGGAGCAGAGCTTCGTGAAGTACCAGGAGGAGCACCCGGACGCACAGCTCAAGGCAGTCGTTCCGGCCACCGGCACGCTGTACCTGGACTACCCGATCGCGGTCACCGCGAAGTCCGACACCGACCAGGCCACCTCGGCGGCCAACGCGCTGGCCGGCGAGATGCTCTCCGACGCCTACGGGCAGGCCCGCGACGACGCCGGCTTCCGGGACGGGTCGATGAGCGCACTCAGCGGCGGCCGCGGCGTCGGTGACGCCAGTCAGCTGACCAAGCCGACCGTCGAGGCGGTCAACAAGATGCTGCTGAACTGGACCCGGCTCTCCCTGTCCACCCACTCGCTCGCGGTGATCGACATCTCCGGCTCGATGGGCGACAAGGTCGGCGGCAAGACCCGGATGCAGCTGACCATCGAGGCGGCCACCGGCGGCCTGTCCCTGTTCCCGAACAGCGCCTCGCTCGGCCTGTGGACGTTCTCGACCAAGATCGGGACGGACGGCAGCAGCGACTACAAGGAACTGGTCCCGATCGCCCCACTGTCGGACCGGCAGCGGCAGAAGATCGTCGGCCAGCTGAAGATCCAGAAGCCGGTCCCGAACGGCGGCACCGGTCTGTACGACACCGCCATCGCGGCGGTCCGCGCGGTCCGGAACCAGTACGTCTCCACTGCGGTCAACTCGATCCTGCTGTTCACCGACGGCAAGAACGACGACCCGGGCAGCCCGACGCTGCAGGAGACCGTGAGGACGCTCGAAGGCATGAAGGACCCGTCCAAGCCGATCCGCATCATCGCCCTCGGCATGGGCCCCGACGCCAACCCGGACGAGCTCCGCACCCTGGCCGCGGCGACCGGCGGCCAGTCGTACGTCGCCCGCAACCCCAGCGACCTCCGCCAGGTGTTCATCGACGCCCTGCAAAGCCGCTGAACAGAGCCGCCTCCCCTAGGATGTCTGTCCGAGGGGAGGCGGCTCCCCCGGCCAGAGTGGTGGAACGGCAGACACGCCGGCTTTAGGTGCCGGTGCCCCCGGGCGTGCGGGTTCAAATCCCGCCTCTGGCACGTACTCCGACTCCCTCACACGGCGTACGGCGTCGTGCTGCGGTGTAGTGGGGTGTCGCCCGGGTGGAGGTTGAAGTGGTCGGCGGCGGAGGCGCCGCGGATGACTAGTTCGACGAAGTCGAAGCCTGAGCTGCCGGGGATGAGGCCGGCGGATCCGCGGGGGACGTCGGTGAGGTGGCGGTAGCACGTGACCTCCTGGCCGGCGACCGGGAGTGTCGCCCCGATGGTGAAGCCGAGGTCTTCGGGGCGGCAGTCGAACTTGCAGTTGCCGAAGTTGTCGACGACGCTCACCACGATCGGGTCGTCGTCTCCGAGGCTCGGTACGTCGTCCAACGTCGACGGCACGGGCTGATCCTCGGTGACCCATTTGGCCAGCAGGGGCAGGTACCAGAGGCTGCGGAACTGCGTGTCCGCGATCCGCTCGACTTCCGCCGTACTGAGATCAGTCCACGCCGTGGCGGCTTCCAGGACCTCGTGGATGTCGGTGACGTAGACCTGCTTGATCTTCAGTTCCCGGCGGACGAGGGACAGGGCGCGCGCGTTCAGCGTGCTCGCCACCAGATGCCGGCCGTAGCGGAAGTAGCAGAACGGCACGCCGTTCGGCCATTGCCCGTCGCGGGGCGCGATGTTCAGCAGGGTGATGGTGGGATGGCCGGCCTCGCCGAGGGACTCGGTCGATCTCAGACAGTCGAGCAGGGTGAGTGCGGCGAACGACTCCGGGTCGGGCCCGTCGGCGGCGATGATCGTCGGCGCCTGGCCGAACAGCGCACCGATCCGGGTGCTGAGTCTGGCCCGGGCGTTGCCGTCGGAGCAGTCGGTGACATAGGTGATCGGGTACATCGAAATCTCCAAACATGTGCAGCAGCTGGGAAACGAGAGAGGCCCCCGACACAGGGGGCCTCTCGCTGCAAGCACATGCGCCTACGCCGCTAGAGTCCTCCGCACCGAGGGCTCAGCATTCGCATAGCGGCGTACCAGGTCACGATCGGGATGCTACCTCACCGCACCTGGCCGTTGTCGAAGTAATTGACCAGGGTGGGGTCGAGCGGCGGGATGTCCATCGGAGTCCCGTTCGAGCGCAGCGACATCGTTGCCGCGTATCCCGCGGCGACCGCGGCCCGGGCGGCGACCGGGGACGTGAGCGTCGTCCCGCCGTCTCGGACGAACCGGACGAACTCGGCCACCAGGTGCGGGTCGGCGCCGCCGTGGTGGTCGGACTCGCCGGAGATCTCGACCACCTGGTCGGCATCCTCGCGGTACCCGGACCGGCGGCTGTTCCAGACCTTCACCACGCCGCCGGCGGTGTCGCCGAAGTTCTCCAGCCGGCCGTGGGTGCCGATCACGGTGTAGTTGCGCCAGTAGTCCGGCGTGTAGTGGCACTGCTCGTAGGTCATCAGTACGCCGTTGTCCAGCAGGAGATTCGCCGTCGAGAGGTCCTCGACGTCCATCACCGGCGCCAGACCCTTCTGCTCCAGCGGCGGCCAGTTGGACTCGGACACGAAGTCCTTGAACCGCTCCCCCGACCGGTCGAGCCGGTCCTCGATCCCGCCGTACAGGGTGAGTGCGCCCATCGCGTTCACCCGGGTCGTGTAGCCGCCGGCCAGCCAGTGCATCACATCGATGTCATGGGCACCTTTCTGCAGCAGCAGTCCGGTGGTACGACGGCGATCGGCGTGCCAGTCCTTGAAGTAGAAGTCGCCGCCGTGGCCGACGAAGTGCCGGCACCAGATCGCCTTCACGTCGCCGATCGCGCCGGCCTGGATCAGCTCGCGCATGGTCAGGACGACGGGCATGTGCCGCATGTTGTGCCCGACGTACAGCCGCGCGCCGGAGTCGTACGCCGCCTGCAGCACCCGGTCGCACCCCTCCGTGGTGATCGCCAGGGGCTTCTCCACGAAGACCGGGACGCCGGCCCGGAGGAAGTCGATCGCCGGCTGCTCGTGCAGGTCGTCCGGCGTGGTCAGGAAGACCCCGTCGAGCTTCTGGTCGAGCAGTTCGGCGTGGTCGCCGTACGCGGTCGCATCCGGGTAGCGCTCGAGGGCCAGGTCCCGCTGGGCCGCGACCGGGTCGCAGACGGCGACGATCGCGGAGCCCTCGCCGGGCTTGTGGGCGTACTGCGCGAGGCGGCTGCGGGCACCGAGACCCACCAGACCAAACCGAAGATCACTCATCAGCTAGCAACTCCTGCACATAGTTGTTTGGAACAGCCTAACTCCGAGCATTTCTGCCACTCAATGGTGATCTTGCCCTCGAGCCTGGTCCCCAATGCTCGGTTGGTGTTGACATGACGGCAACCTCGGTCTCACCGGGAACTCGCTCCGTGCCGACACCATGGCGGAATGTGAGCCTCCACTACGTGGCACTGGGGGACTCGACCACCGTGGGTGTCGGGGACCCGATGAACGGCAGTACGACCGACCTGTCCGGTGCCGGCGCGCGCCCGGGCGAAGGGTGGCGGGGCTGGGCCTCGCTGCTCGCCGACTCCCTGGCCAGCTCCCACCGTGTGACGTTCTCCAACTTCGCGACCAGCGGCGCCACCGTCCCGGCTGTGGCGACCGACCAACTGCCCGAGGCTGTGTCCACCGGTCCGATCGACATCGCCTCGCTCATCGTCGGGGTCAACGACACCCTGCGATCCACCTTCGACGCGGGCCGGATCCGCGACTGCCTGTATCTGTGCGCCGAGCAACTGACCGCCCGCGGCGCGCTGCTGCTCACCGTCCGCTTCCACGACCACGGCCAGGTGTTCGGCCTGCCGGTGTGGCTGCGCCGGCCACTGTGGCAGCGGATCGAGCAGGTCAACCTCGCGTACGACGACCTGCACGCGAAGTTCGGCGGGATCCGGCTGGACATGGCCGACTACCCGGAGGTGTACCGCCGGGACTTCTGGAGCATCGACCGACTGCACCCGGGTGAACGCGGCCACCGCACACTGGCCCGGGCGTTCGCCGACGAACTCGCCCGGCGTGGGCTGCAGATCGACATACGCCCGGACTTGGACTGTGCGTACCGGTCGCCGAGCAGGTGGGCGGATGCGTTGTGGCTGGTCCGCGAAGGCGTCCCGTGGCTCGGTCGGCGCGCCCACGACCTGGTGCCGTGGGCGGCCCGGATGGCCGTGACCCAGTTCCATTCGTCCCCCGGCCCGCTGGCGCTTCCGCCGTCCACCGGTTCGGAGGTGCGGCGCCTGGAGGCATAGGGTCTGCAGCATGGCGCGTATCGATGGACGTAGTGCGGATCAGCTCCGGCCCGTGACCCTGACCCGCAAGTGGCTCGACCACGCCGAGGGCTCGGTGCTGGTCGAGTTCGGCCGGACCCGGGTGCTGTGCGCGGCGAGTGTGACCGAGGGCGTGCCGCGGTGGCGGAAGGGCTCCGGGCTCGGCTGGGTCAGCGCGGAGTACGCGATGCTGCCGCGAGCGACCAACACCCGCTCCGACCGCGAGTCGGTGAAGGGCAGGATCGGCGGCCGGACGCACGAGATCTCCCGGCTGATCGGCCGCTCTTTGCGCGCCGTGATCGACTACAAGGCACTTGGCGAGAACACGATCCTGCTCGACTGCGACGTACTGCAGGCCGACGGCGGAACCCGGACCGCGGCGATCACCGGTGCGTACGTCGCCCTCGCGGACGCGGTGTCGTTCCTGCGCGACCGCAAGCTGCTGAAGAGCGAGCCGCTGACCGGCACGGTGTCCGCGGTCTCGGTCGGCATCATCGACGGCGCCCCGATGCTCGACCTCTGCTACGAGGAGGACGTCCGGGCCGAGACGGACATGAACCTGGTCATCACCGGCGAGGGCAAGTTCATCGAGGTGCAGGGCACGGCCGAGGGCGCGCCGTTCGACCGCGCCGAGCTGGACAGCCTGCTCGAGCTCGGTACGGCGGGATGCGCGGAGCTGGCGAAGCTGCAGCAGGACGCGCTGTCGTGAGTCGGGTCCTGCTCGCCTCGAACAACAAGAAGAAACTCGAGGAACTGCGGCGGATCCTGACCCCGATCGTGCCCGGGATCGAGGTGCTCGGGCTGGGCGACGTACCGCCGTACGACGAACCTGCCGAGACCGAGCCGACGTTCGAGGGCAACGCGTTGCTGAAGGCGCATGCGGCGCTCGCGGCGACCGGACTGCCGTCGATCGCTGACGACAGCGGCATCTGTGTCGACGCGCTGAACGGGATGCCCGGCGTACTCTCGGCGCGCTGGTCCGGACCGGCCAAGGACAACCACGCGAACAACCTGCTGCTGCTCGGCCAGCTGGAGGACGTGCCGGACGAGCGGCGTGGTGCGTCGTTCATCGCCGCGGTCGCGTTCGTCCGGCCCGACAGCTCCGACGAGCTGGTGCTCGGCGAGATGCGCGGCTCGGTGATCCGCGAGCTGCGCGGCACCGGCGGTTTCGGGTACGACGTCCTGTTCCAGGCGGAGGGGTACGACCGGACCACCGCGGAGCTGTCGATCGAGGAGAAGGACGCGATCAGCCACCGGGGCAAGGCGCTGCGGGCGCTCGCCCCGATCGTCGCGAAGGCGCTGGGAGGCTAGACGATGTTGTTCGCCGGATCGGATCGCGACGGGGTCGCGAACGGGAAGATCACCGTCGCGTACCGGCGGTGGGCCGAGGCTCGGGTGGTCGAGGGGCGGATCTACCGCACCAACGCCGGCCGGATCGAGATCGACAGCGTCCGCACGGTCAACCCGGACCTGATCGCCGACACCGACGCCGAGGTCGAGGCGGCGGACCGACGCAACGCCAAGGACGTCCGGCGCCGCCTCCGCGGCGAGGAGTCGCATCCGACCTTCCTGATCAGGTTCCACCTGGTCGAGGGCCCGGACCCGCGCGAGGAGCTGGCCGCCCAGGCCGACCTCTCCGCCGACGACCTCGCGGAGCTGACCGCCCGCCTGACCCGTTTCGACGAAGGCCACCAGGGCCCGTGGACGACCGAGACCCTCCGCCTGATCCAGTCCAAGCCCGCCACCCGCGCCGCCGACCTGGCCGCGTCCCTCAACCGCGAAACCGCCCCCTTCAAACTAGACGTCCGCAAACTCAAGAACCTAGGCCTCACCTACAGCCTCGAAACCGGCTACGAGCTCAGTCCCCGCGGCACGGCGTACCTCAAGACCCTGACCTCCTGACGACCGCGAGCTAGTCTCCGAACGGGAGGCCGGCGGCGAGGTGGGCGAAGGCTTTGTCGATGGTGGACAGGTAGGCGCGGAGGGGGGATTCGGCGGCTTCCTGGTAGGTGGCCATGACAACGCCGATGACGGCGCCGGCCCAGGCCCGGACGGCGAAGTCGTCGGGGGAACGGCCGGTGCGTTCGGCGGCGAGGGTGGCGAGCAGGTCGATGCCGGCGTAGAGCTGGTCGAGCATGCGGACGCGGAGTTCGGGTGCGTGCATGATCAGGCGCTGGCGTTCGGACTCCAGTTCCCACTCGTTGTCGGTGAGAGTGTCCATGCTCTGCCGGATGGCCGAGCGGAGCGCGTCGGTCGGACCCAGCTCGGCCGGCGCGGACCGGAACAGTTCGATCATCAGCGGATCGAGCCGGTCGAGGACGACGGTGTCCTCCTTGGTCGCGAAGTACCGGAAGAACGTCGCCGGTGACACCTCCGCGGCCGCCGCGATCTCCTGCACGGTCGTCTCGGCGTACCCCTGGTCGCGGAACAGCCGGAGCGCGTGCTCCTGGATAGCCGCCCGGGTCTTCGCCTTCTTGCGCTCGCGCAGCCCGGACGGCTTTCCCATCGTCATACCCCGATTGTGGCAACTTCCTCGGGCTCAAGCTCGGCAACCGCGGTCCGGCGTGGCAGGAAGGCCACGGTGAGGACCAGGCCGAGGGCGGCGACCGCGCAGCACGTCCACAGGGTGGCGTTCATCCCGTGCACGAAGGCCTCGCGGGCCGACGCCGCCAACGTGGGCGAGTTGGTCTGCGCCGCGATCGCCACCGCACCGGAGGCGCTGTCGCGGGCCGCGTCGGCGACCGCGGGCGGCAGGCCGGTGACGTCGAGCCGATCCCGGTACGCCGAGTTGAGGACGGTACCGAGGATCGCGACACCGATCGTGCCGCCGACCTGACGCAGGGCCTGGATCAGTCCCGAACCGGATCCACTCCGCTCCACGGTCAGGGCGCCGAGCGCCAGGTCCATCACTGGCGGCAAGGTGAACCCGATACTCAACCCGACCAGGCTCACCCAGATCGCCGTGTACCCGTACCCGGTGCCGACGCCGGTGAACGTGCCCAGCGCCAGACCGGCCAGCATCAGCACGAATCCGGCCGCAACGGTCACCCGCGGCCCGGCCTTCACGTTGAGCCGCTCGGCCACCTTGGCTCCCACCAGCAGCCCACCGATGATCGGCAGCAGCCGCAATCCGGTGTGCAGCGCATCAGCAGCCTGCACGGCCTGGAAGAGCTGCGGCAGCACGAACAGCAGCCCCATCAACGCGAACGACGCGAGGGTCGCCAGCACTGTGCCCCACAGGAACGGGCGCGACGCGAACAACCCGAGATCCACCAACGGGTCCCGCGTCCGCCTCTGCCAGGCCACGAACACCGCCAGCAGGACCGCACCACCCGCGATGCACCCGAGCGTCACCGCATCACCCCAGCCACGCTCGCCGGCCGCGACGAATCCGTAGGTCACCGACACCAGCCCCGCCGCGGACAGCAGAATCCCGGGTACGTCGATCCGCCCAGTCCGGTGACCGCGCGTCGCCGGGATGAGCAGAGCGACCGCCACCAGGCCGACGGCGACGAGCGGCACGTTGATCAGGAACACCGATCCCCACCGGTAGTTGTCCAGCAACCAGCCGCCGAGCACCGGTCCGAGCGGAATGCCGAGCGAGTTCGCCATCACCCAGATCGTCATCGCGCGGGCCCGCTCCCCCGGCGCGAACAGCACGTTGAGCAGCGACATCGAGAGCGGGATCAGGAACGCCGCCCCGACACCGAGCAGCGCGCGGAACGCGATCAGCTGTCCCGGCGACGACGCGAACGCACACGCCGCCGACGCGCCTCCGAACACCACCAGCGCCCCGAGCAGCAACCACTTCTGCCCGAACCGGTCGCCGAGCAGCCCGGCCGGCAGCAGGAGCGCCGCGAGCACGAGGGTGTAGGCGTTCGCGAACCACTGCAACTGGCTGGTCGACGCATGGAGCTCGGTCGCCAGCGTCGGCAGCGCAACGTTCAGCACGGTCAGATCCAGCCCGACGACGAGCAGGCTGACCGACATCGCACCCAGCGCCCACCAACGGCGCGGGTCGAGGGTGACTTCGGTCATGACAAACACCTTTCTGAGATCAGCTCTAAATTGAGAGTAGATCTCAGAATCGAGGTTTGTCTACCGCACCGTCGCCCGCAACACCTCCCGGACCAGGTCGGGCTGCTCTCGCCATGGGGAGTGGCCGGCGGACGGGAGCAGACGGAAGGTGTGGTGGGGAATGTGCGCGGCCAGGGCTCGTACGGCGGAGACCGGGCGCGGATCCCCGTCACCGTGGATGAAGGTCACGGGAGCGCTGATGGTCGCGGCGAACCCCGCGACGTATTCGTCCGGCCAGGCGTTCATCTCTCCCGCCAGCGCCCGGTTGGCGTGGAAGTTGATCGGCAGGTCGACCGCCGCCTCCTCGCCCGCCCACTCCAGCGCCCGCGACTGGTCCGCATGACTGGTGAACCACGACAGCACCCGGAACTCCGTCTCCTCGTCCGCCGAACGCTTCCGGCTGGACAGGTCCTTCAGCCGCTCCCGTTGCTCCGGCGTCATCCGCCGGTCGAGCTCTTCGTAGTACGGCGTGTGCCAGTCACCGATCCCGACTCCGCCGAGATAGACGACTCCGGCGGCGTGATCGGGGTACGACGCCGCATACGCCAACGCCAGCGTGGCGCCGAAGGAGTGGCCGATCACCAGGATCCGGTCGTGGCCCCAGTACTCGCGGAGTTCGTCGATGTCCTGGGCGAGTCGTGCCATCGTCTGCTCGTCCGACGGTCCAGAGCGGCCGCACCCGCGCTGGTCGAAACGGTGAACCACAGTCAGGTCGTCGAGCATGTCCGCGAGGACGGCGTAGTCGTCCCAGAGGCCAGGACCGCCGTGCAGGATGACGACCGGTGGCGCGGAGGTCTTCGTACCAGTGGTTGCGGTCCACAACCGGACGCCGTCAGATGTCGAAAACGGCATGCGGGGTGGCGATCTCGACGGGACCCGGGTAGGTGCGGCGGGCGTGCTCTGCTTGGGTGGCGCGGTCGTACCACGGTGGGACGTGGGTGATGACGAGTCGGCTGACGCCGGCCTTCTTGGCCTGCTCGCCGGCGTCCGCGGGGGTCAGGTGCAGGTTGGTCGGGTTGCGCGGATCGTTGTCCGGCAACGCGGCCTCGGACAGCAGCAGGTCGGCGCCGCGAGCGAGCTCGACCAGCGTGTCGTTCGGGCCGGTGTCGCCCGTGTAGACGAGCGATTTGTTGCCATGCTCAACCCGGATCGCGTACGCCGGGACCGGGTGCACCATCCGCGCCGTCCGGACGGTGAAGGGGCCGATGGTCTGAACATCCTGCCAGGCATGGAATTCCAGCTCCTGCTCCATCCCCGGATCGGTCGGCAGGTCGTAGGCCAGCGCCATCCGGCCCGCCGTACCGGGTGGGCCGAAGACCGGAATCCGCGGGATCGGCGCGCCCGGCGCGTACTTGGCCGCGACGTACAGACCGCACAGGTCCATGCAGTGGTCAGGATGCAAATGGGACAGGCCGACCGCGCCGATCTCCGGAACGGCGAGATGCCGCTGGAGCGAGCCGAGCGAGCCACTGCCGAGGTCGAGGATGAGGTGGAAACCCTCGGCGGTGACCAGATAGCTCGAGGCAGCCGAGTCAGGCCCGGGGACGGACCCGGAGCAACCGATCACGGTGAGCTTCATACCTGGAACATTACCGGCGGGTTGCCGCCTTCGCAGACAAGCCGGTGGCGTCGATCCGACGGCCAGGCAGCGATTCCGCCGGATCCGGTGCCGTGGACAACATCCGGTGCGACCCCCGTCACATCCGCGACGGCGGGTCGTCCGGCCGCGCGGCGCCTACCGGACCCAGGCGAACTGGTCGACATCGGCGAGGACCGGGCCGAGGAAGCGGGAGCCGATCGCGGCGAACTCGTCCGGACTGCCGGTGGTGACGAAGCGGTGCCGCGGCTCGGGCAGGTGGTCCGGGCGGAGCAGCCCGGTCTTGGTCAGGACGCCGTACACGTCCTTGGCGCACTCCTCGGCGCTGCTGACCAGGGTGACGTTGTCGCCCATCACGTACGAGATCACGCCGGTCAGGAGCGGGTAGTGCGTGCACCCGAGGATGAGCGTGTCCACGCCGGCCTCGACCAACGGGTCGAGGTACTCGTGTGCTGCCTCGAGCAGCTCCGGTCCGGACGTCACGCCCGACTCGACGAAGTCGACGAACTTCGGGCAGGCCCGGGTGAACAGCTCGACCTGCGGCGCGGCGGCGAACCCGTCCTCGTAGGCGAGCGACTGCGCAGTCGCCCGGGTGCAGATCACGCCGACGCGCTGGTTGCGGGTCGCGGCGACGGCGCGGCGGGCGGCCGGGAGGATCACTTCCACCACGGGTACGTCGTACCGCTCGCGGGCGTCGCGGAGCATCGCGGCGCTGGCCGAGTTGCAGGCGATGACGAGCATCTTCACGCCGGCGTCGACCAGGTGGTCGAGGCACTCGAGCGCGTACTCGCGGACCTCGGCGATGGGCTTGGGTCCGTACGGCTGGCGGGCGGTGTCGCCGAGGTAGAGGATCGGTTCGTGCGGCAACTGGTCGAGCACCGCGCGGGCGACGGTAAGTCCGCCGAAGCCTGAGTCGAAGATCCCCACCGGTGCGTCTGCCACAGGGGAAGCTTATACAGGTCCGCTCGCGGGCAGTTCTCAAGTCAGCCTTACCTAACAAGGCGATCCGACACGCCGGACTTATCCACATCTTTACTCCGCGGAATTGCCTTTTCCCGTGATGCGCGCCACTCTGGAGCGATGTTTGCTCGACCGCCCCTCGTGATGCCATGAGTCTGGCGCACCACATCGCGGTGGTGCTGAGCACCGCCGCCGCACCGAATCCGCAACCCGATCACGGCACGGCCGCGCACCAGGCTGCGGACGGCAACAGCACCTTCGCGGATATCGCCGCAGCCCTCGGGCCGACGGGGATGCTGGTGGTGCTCGCCATGGCGGCGTTCGCCCTGTACGTCGTCTCGCTGTCCCTGCACCCGAACGCCAAGTGCAATCGGTGCAAGGGCGCCGGCCGCCACCGCGGCGCGTTCTTCAGCTACGCCCAACGCCCGTGCAGCAGTTGCAAGGGCCGCGGCGTGCACCCCCGGCTGGGACGCCGGGTCCTCTTCAAGGAACCTTAGGAGCCATAAGCAACTATCAGGCCCAGAGCTGGCCTTCGAGGCGGTCCTCGGCCTCGTCGATGGTGCCTTCGTACGCACCGGTGGACAGGTACTTCCAGCCGCCGTCGGCGACCACGAACGCGATGTCCGCGGTCTGACCTTCGCGGACGCACTTGGCCGCCTGGCCGAGCGCGGCGTGCAGGATCGCGCCGCTCGAGATGCCGGCGAAGATGCCCTCGTTGTCGAGGAGTTCACGGACCCGGCGGACGGCGTCGCGGGGGCCGACCGAGAACCGCGCGTCGATGAGTGTTTCGTCGTACAACTCCGGGACGAAGCCCTCGTCGAGGTTGCGCAGTCCGTAGACGAGTTCGCCGTACCGGGGCTCGGCGGCGACGATGCGCACGTCGGGCTTGTGCTCGCGGAAGAACCGGCCGGCGCCCATCAGGGTGCCGGTCGTGCCGAGGCCGGCGACGAAGTGGGTGACGGACGGCAGGTCGGCGAGGATCTCGCGGGCGGTGCCGTCGTAGTGCGCGGCCGCGTTCGACGGGTTGCCGTACTGGTAGAGCATCACCCAGTCGGGGTGCTCCTCCGCGACCTGCTTGGCCACCCGGACCGCCTCGTTCGAGCCGCCGGCGGCCGGGGAGGAGATGATCTCGACACCCCACATCCGCAGGATCTGCCGGCGCTCCTCGGAGGTGTTCTCCGGCATCACGCAGACCATCCGGTACCCGCGCAGCTTGGCCGCCATCGCCAGCGAGATGCCGGTGTTGCCCGACGTCGGCTCGAGGATCGTGTTCCCGGGCCGCAGCCGGCCGTCCTTCTCCGCGTCGAGCAGCATCCGCAGGGCGGCCCGGTCCTTGATCGAGCCGGTCGGGTTGTGGTCCTCGAGCTTGGCCCAGAGCCGGACGTCGGCCGAAGGCGACAGCTTGGGCAGCCCGACCAGCGGCGTACCTCCGACCGAATCCAGCAGGCTGTCGAAGCGCATGATCAGCCGCCGGCCACCGCGGGCAGCACGACGACGACGTCGCCGTCCTTGACGCCGGTCTTCAGGCCGCCGGTGAACCGGACGTCCTCGTCGTTCACGTACACGTTCACGAACCGGCGCAGTTCCTCCGGCTCGCCCTCGACAATGCGCTCCTTCAGGCCCGGGTGGGCGCCGTTCACGTCGTCGATGAACTCGGCCAGGGTCGCGCCGTCGCCGTTCACCTTCTTCTCACCACCGGTGTAGGTGCGCAGAATCGTCGGCACGCGCAGTTCGATCGCCATATCTCAGTTGTCTCCTTCGGTTTCTTTATAAGAACCCACCACGCGCACTTCTTCTTCCACGACCTCGCCGTCGATGATCCGGTACGAGCGGAACTCGACCGGTCCGTCGTACGCCGGGGAGTCCGCGCCGTCCCGGGTCGACACCAGCACGTAGTGCGCACCGGGCTCCTGGGCGAGGTTGATGTCGGTGCGCGACGGGTACGCCTCGGTGGCGGTGTGCGAGTGGTAGATCACCACCGGCTCCTCGTCGCGCTCGTCCATCTCCTTGTAGAGCCGGAGCAGATCACCGGAGTCGAACTCGTAGAACGTGGGCGACATCGCCGCGTTGAGCATCGGCACGAACCGCACCGCCCGGTCGGAACCGGCCGGTCCCGCGACCACTCCGCACGCCTCGTCCGGGTGGTCTTTACGGGCGTGCTCGACGATCGCGTCGTACGTCGCCCTCTCGATGATCAGCACGAGACCACGGTACGGCGGCCATCGGAGCGGTCCCGCCAACCCGGGAGTCGGTCCAGTATGCGGACAGCGAGCTACCAGCGGTCGTGGATCTGCGGCCGGATCAGGTCGTCGTACGTCTGCTGGACGGCGGCCAACTGGTCTGGAGTGAGCGGGGGCAGGAACGCGGCGGCGACGTTGCCGGTCACCTGGGAGGGGTTGCGGGCGCCGGGGATGACGACGGTGACGCCAGGCTGGTCGAGGATCCAGCGGAGGGCGAACTGGGGCATCGTCGCGTCGGTGGGGACCGCGGGGAGCAGGCGGCGGACGGCCTCCAAGCCGGTGGTGAAGTCGACGCCGGAGAAGGTCTCGCCGACGTCGAAGGCCTCGCCGTGGCGGTTGTAGGTGCGGTGGTCGTCGGCTCCGAAGACGGTGCTCTCGTCGTACTTGCCGGAGAGCAGACCGCTGGCGAGCGGGACGCGGGCGATGATGCCGACGCCGGCCGCCTGCGCGGCGGGGAGCACCTCGTCGAGGGGCTTGAGGCGGAAGGCGTTCAGGATGATCTGGACGGACGCGACGTTCGGCCGGGCGATCACGGTGAGCGCCTCGGCGCAGGTCTCGACGCTCACGCCGTACGACGCGATCCGGCCCTCGTCGACCAGCGTGTCGAGCGCGTCGAAGACCGCGTCGGTCGAGTAGACCGGGGTCGGCGGACAGTGCAGTTGGACGAGGTCGATCGTGTCCACGCCGAGGTTGGCGCGGGAGCGGTCGTTCCACGCCCGGAAGTTGTCCAGGGTGTAGTTGGACGGCACCTGCTCGACCCGGCGGCCCATCTTGGTGGCCACGGTGAGGCCGTCGTACTCCTTCAGCATCTGACCGACCAGGCGCTCGCTGCGCCCGTCGCCGTACACGTCCGCGGTGTCGATGAACGTGACCCCGCCCTCGACCGCGGACCGCAGTACGGCCAGCGCGTCGCTCACGTCGATGTCGCCCCAGTCGGCGCCGAGCTGCCACGCGCCGAGCCCGACGACGCCCACATCCCGACCGGTCCTGCCCAACGTCCGCGTCTCCATGAGCCCCACCCTAGGCAGTGATGTCGATCCGCAGTTCGGGACCCTCCACAACCTCCAGCTCGACTGCCAGCGTCTCCGCCATGATCAACTCGCGATGCGCCTCGACAGCGGCGACCACCGCGGACGGTGCGGCGAGCGACAGCCTCACCCGGTCGGTGACCTCCAGCCCAGCGTCCCGACGGGCCTGCTGGACCGACCGGATCACGTCGCGCGCGGTCCCCTCCGCCTCCAGCTCCGGCGTGACGGTGGTGTCCAGTACGACGAACCCGCCGTCAGCCAGCAGCCCACTCGCGGAGCCGCCCTCGGCCAGCGTGGTCTCCAGGGTGTACTCCCCCTCCAGCAACTCGATGCCCCCAGCAACAACCGCGCCGGCGGCCGACACCGACCAGTCACCACTCTTCGACGCCTTGATCACGAGTTGCACATCGCGCCCGAGCCGCGGACCCGCCGCCCGCGCGTTGACGGTCAGCCGCTGCGATACGGGCGCATCCACCGCGTCCGCCGAGGTCAGCACGACCTCGCGGACGTTGACCTCCGCGGCGATGACAGGCGCCAGCGGCTGCAGGGCGTCCGGATCCGCAACCGCGACCGTGAGGCGGTGCAGCGGCTGGCGGGCCCGGATCCCCTCGGCCTTGCGGATCGCCGACGCGACCGAGCACACCTCCCGGGCGCGTTCCATCCGCTCGACCAACTCGGGGTCGTCCGGCAGATTGTCGACAACAGGCCAATCGGACAAGTGGACGGACCGCTCACCGGTCAACCCGCGCCACACTTCCTCGCTGACGAGCGGGAGCAGCGGCGCCACGGTCCGGCAGAGGATCTCCAGGGTCGTGTACAGCGTGTCGATCGCCTCGGCCGAGCCTGCCCAGAAGCGGTCCCGCGAGCGCCGGATGTACCAGTTCGTCAGGATCTCGACGTACGCCGCGACCGCGTCACAGGCCGACGCGATGTCGTACCGATCGAGGTCTTCCTGGACCTCGGTCACGAAGATCCGCAACCGCGCGAGCAGATAGCGGTCCAGCTCGTCCGGGGATTCCGTGGACCGGCGAGCCTCGCGGCCGGCCGCGTTCGTGTACAGCGCGAAGAAGTACCACGCGTTCCAGAGCGGGATCATCACCTGGCGGACGCCCTCGCGGATCGCCTGCTCGGTGACGACCAGGTTGCCGCCGCGCAGGATCGGGCTCGACATCAGGAACCAGCGCATCGCGTCCGCGCCGTCGCGGTCGAACACCTCGGACACGTCCGGGTAGTTCCGCAGCGACTTGCTCATCTTCTGCCCGTCGCTGCCGAGCACGATCCCGTGACTCAGGCAGGACGAGAACGCCGGCCGGTCGAACAACGCCGTCGACAGCACATGCAGGGTGTAGAACCACCCTCGCGTCTGCCCGATGTACTCGACGATGAAGTCGCCCGGGAAGTGGTGCTCGAACCAGTCCGTGTTCTCGAAGGGGTAGTGCACCTGCGCGAAACTCATCGACCCCGAGTCGAACCACACGTCCAGTACGTCGGGCACCCGGCGCATCGTTGACCGGCCGGTCGGGTCGTCGGGATTCGGTCGCGTGAGTTGGTCGACGTACGGGCGATGCAGATCCGGCACGGCGACGCCGAAGTCGCGCTCGAGCTCCTCGACCGAGCCGTAGACGTCGATGCGGGGATACGCCGGGTCGTCCGACCGCCAGACCGGGATCGGGCTGCCCCAGAAGCGGTTCCGGCTGATCGACCAGTCCCGCGCGTTCGACAGCCACTTGCCGAACTGCCCGTGCTTGACGTGCTCGGGGACCCAGGTGATCTGCTCGTTCAGCTCGACCATCCGGTCCCGGATCCGGGTCACCTCGACGAACCAGCTCGACACCGCCTTGTAGATCAGCGGATTCCGGCACCGCCAGCAGTGCGGATAGCTGTGCACGTAGCTGTCCTCGCGCACCAATGACCCGGCCGCGCGCAGGTCCCGGATGATCGGGCGGTTGGCCTCGAACACATGCAGACCTTGGTACGGCAGAACCACGGAGGTGAACCGGGCTCCGTCGTCCACGGTCAGTAGGGTGGGGATCCCGACGGCGTCACAGGCGATCTGGTCCTCCTCGCCGTACGCCGGGGCCATGTGGACGACGCCCGTACCCTCGTCGGTCGTGACGTGTTCGGCCGCGATCACCTGGAACGCCTCGCCCGTCCCCCACACCTCGGTGTCCGCGAAGAACGGGAACAACGGGGTGTAGCGGCGGCCGATGAGTTCCGAACCTTTCAATCGCCGCAGCACCTCGGTGTAGCCGTAAGCCTCGAGCCGCGCCTCGGCGAGGATGGTCGGCCCCGCAGGGTCGTCGACAATCGCATAGTCGACATCCGGACCGACGGCCATCGCCAGGTTGCTCGGCAGGGTCCACGGTGTCGTCGTCCAGGCCAGCAGCCGCTCGCCCGTCTCCAGCTGGACCGCGACCGTCACCGACGGGTCCTGGCGGGGCTGGTAGACGTCGTCGTCCATCCGCAGTTCGTGGTTGGACAGCGGGGTCTCGTCGTTCCAGCAGTACGGCAGGACTCGCAGTCCTTCGTACACCAGGCCCTTGTCGTAGAGCGTCTTGAACGCCCAGATCACCGACTCCATGTAGCCGGGATCAAGTGTCTTGTAGTCGTGGTCGAAGTCGACCCAGCGCGCCTGCCGGGTGACGTAGCTGCGCCACTCGTCGGTGTACTTCAGCACGGACGCCCGGCAGGCCTCGTTGAACTTCTCGATCCCCAGCGCCAGGATCTCGGCCTTCGTCTTCAGCCCGAGCACCCGCTGGGCCTCCAGCTCGGCCGGCAGCCCGTGCGTGTCCCACCCGAACCGCCGCTCCACCCGGCGCCCGCGCATGGTCTGGTACCGCGGTACGACGTCCTTCACATAGCCGGTGAGCAGATGCCCGTAATGCGGCAAGCCGTTCGCGAACGGCGGGCCGTCATAGAAGACGAACTCGTTCGCCCCGTCCTCCCCCGCCGCCCGCTGCTCCACTGAAGCCCGGAACGTCCCATCCACGCCCCAGTACCCCAGGACGCCACGCTCAACCGCCGGGAAGTCCGGACTCGACGTCAGCTCACTGCCAACCTTCGGATAGCTCACCTAGCGCATGTTATGCAGCAGAGACGCCGAGGCGGCAGGCCGCCTCGATCACCTCACCGAGCAACTCGAGCCATTGGTCCACGTCGGCGGCCTGCAGGCCCACGTCGAGCCCGAGGCCCTGGCCGCCGGCGAGGTACACCTGGGTCGCGCCGGCCTCGCGGGCGGCCATGAGGTCCTCGGCGATCTGCCGGGGCGATCCGCCGAGGAAGGGCCGGCCGTCCCCGAGCGGCCCACGGGTGACCGGGGTCGGCCAGGGCGCCTGGTTGACCACCATGAGGTCCCCGGGGTCGCAGCCCGCCTCCCGGGCGGCGTCATGGAACGCGGACACGATCCCGCGCAGTTCCTGCGCCGAGGAGGTGATCGGGATCAGGCCGTCGGCGATCCGGCCGGCGCGTTTGATGGCGGCCGGCGTATTCGTGGCCAGCAGCACCGGAATGCGGGCCTGGACCGGCTTGGGGTTCACCTGTGACGGTGCGATCCGGTAGAACTCGCCGTCGTGCCGGACCGTGTCCGGTGCCCATGCGGCCCGCATCGCGGTGATGAATTCCTCCGTGCGGGCGCCCTTGCGGCTGCTCGGCACGTTCGCCGTCTCGAACTCGTTGTGCTGCCAGCCCTGTCCCAGACCGGCGATGACCCGGCCGCCGCTCAACCGGTCCAGGGTGGCCAGCCGGCGGGCGAGCATCACGGGCACGTGCAGCGGCGCCACCAGGACGGCGGTGCCGAGCTTGATCCGCTCGGTCGCGGCGGCGACGTAGCTCAGCGTCTCCAGCGGCTCGTACGTCGAGCCGTAGAACTCCGGCAACATCTCGGGTTCGCCGCCCGTCCACAGCCTGACTTTGTCGAGCGGGCGGAGCAGGCGTTCGAACGTCCACAAGGCGGTGTAGCCGAGCCGTTCGGCCTCCTTGGCGACCTTGACGATCGTCTCCGGCGAGGTCTGCGAGCCCGGCGGTGGGGCAGCGCGAGACCGAGTTCCATGGGTCCTCCAAACAGGTGGAATTCATCAATCCCCCCCCGTCTTATATATTAGCCTCGTGTCCAATATAGTAGATCCGCTGGCCGCGCAGATCGCCGCCCGCATCCGCAGCGAACGGGAACAGCGCCGATGGACTCTGGCGCAGGTCGCGGACGCCTCGGGTGTGTCCCGCGCGATGATCAACCGGATCGAGCGCGCCGAGAGCAGCCCCACCGCTGTCGTCCTCGGCAAGCTGGCCGCTGCCTTCCAGGTCTCCGTCTCCGCCCTCCTCACCCCGGCCGAGGCCACTGGGGTGCACCGGATGGCCGACGCCAAGGAATGGCACGATCCCGCCACCGGATATCGCCGGCGCCAGATCACCGGGCCGCAGTTCCCCGCGGACATCGCCGAGGTCCACCTGCCGCCCGGAGCCCGCGTGCCGTATCCGGCAGCTTCCCTGGCCTTCCAACGGGAGGCCGTCTGGGTGCTCGACGGCCGGCTGACCTTCCACGAAGGCGACACGGTGCACGAACTCGACCCGGGCGACTCGATCGAAGTCGAAGGACCCGTCGCGTGCGTCTTCGCCAACACCAGCGATGCCGAGTGCCGCTACGCGATCATCCTCGCGCGCGTCGAAAGGCCGTGACCTGTCGTTTTGCGTCAGCGCATGTTGTGGAGGAGGGCGGACTGGAGGTAGCCGAGCCAGTCGTAGAGGTCGTACGTCAGGCGGCGGGGGTCCTCGTCGGGGAGCTTCTCCCAGGTGGAGTAGTCGTCCTCTTCCTTGATGTCCAGGCGGGTGCCGATGGCCAGGCGGAGGTCGTTCAGGGCGCGCAGCCACGAGAGCTGTTCGTCAGGTTCGAGGGCGATCTCGTCGGCGCCGGACTCCTCGAGGGCGGACAGCACCCGCCGCGCGTCGGTCACCTTGCCTTCGCGCAGGCCACGCTCGGTGAAGCGGCGGAACTCGGCCGACGCCATGTCGTCGGCCTTGTAGGCGTCCGGCAGCAGCCGCTGGAGGACGACGTCCTCGGGCGGCGAGGTGGGTCCGTCGTTGTCGAGCAGGGCGGCCAGCGGGTCCGACGACTCGGTGGCGCGCGGCGGCATCCCGTCGTACAGGAGTTCGACCAGGTTGCGGAGCAGGTTCGCCAGGATGTCCGCCTCGTGCTCGGCGAAGCTGACGACGACGGTCTTGCGGTGCTTGCGGAACCGGGTCACGACTTCTCGCAGGTGGCCCACAGGCCGTAGGTGTGCATCGCCTCGACGTCGCGTTCCATCGCCTCGCGGTTGCCGTTCGAGACCGCCGACTTGCCCTCCTGGTGCACCTGCAGCATGAGCTTCTCCGCCTTCTTCTTGGAGTAGCCGAAGTAGGTCTGGAACACGAACGTCACGTAGTCCATCAGGTTGACCGGGTCGTTCCAGACGATCGTCACCCACGGAGGGCTCAACTCGATCGCCTCGTCGACCTCGGGGCTCTCGAGTTCGCTTGGTGCGGTGCTCACCAGTCCATTCTCTCCATCATCGGTTCGTGGTTCGCAATAGGCTGCCTTTGTGACGCACTCGACCGCGCTCCTGACAGACCACTACGAGCTCACCATGCTGCAGGCCAGTCTGGCCGACGGCACGGCACAGCGCCGCTCGGTCTTCGAGCTGTTCGCCCGCCGGCTGCCCGACGGCCGCCGGTACGGCGTGGTGGCCGGCGTGAACCGGCTGCTCGACGTGCTCGAACAGTTCCGTTTCGACGACCGGGCGATCGCTTTCCTGGCCGATCACGGCGTTGTCGACCAGGCTACCCGCGACTGGCTGGCGGACTACCGGTTCAGCGGCGACATCTCCGGATACGCCGACGGGGAGATCTTCTTCCCCGGCTCCCCGGTGCTGGTGGTCGAGTCGAGTTTCGCCGAGGCCGTGCTGCTGGAAACCGTCTTCCTGTCCATTCTGAACCACGACTCCGCGGTCGCCTCGGCGGCCTCCCGGATGACCTGGTGGGCCGGTGGCCGCCCGTGTATCGAGATGGGCTCGCGCCGGACCCACGAGGAGTCCGCGGTCGCCGCGGCGCTGGCGGCGTACATCGCGGGCTTCGCCACCACCTCCAACCTGGAGGCGGCCCGCCGGTACGGCATTCCGAGCGCGGGTACGGCGGCGCACTCGTTCACGCTGCTGCACGACACCGAGCGGGAGGCGTTCACGTCCCAGGTCGATGCCCTCGGCAAGGGCACCACGCTGCTCGTGGACACGTACGACGTGGCCGAGGCGGTCCGGACCGCGATCGAGATCACCGGTCCCGAGCTCGGCGCGGTCCGGCTCGACTCCGGCGACCTGCCCTCGCTGGCCGGGCAGGTCCGTGAGCAACTGGACGCGCTCGGCGCCACGAAGACCCGGATCATCGTGACCAGCGACCTGGACGAGTTCCAGATCGCCGCGCTCGCCCCCGCGGCGGTGGACGGGTACGGCGTGGGCACGTCACTGGTGACCGGGAGCGGATACCCGACCTGCGGGTTCGTCTACAAGCTGGTGGCCCGCGATGACGCGAGCGGGGCGCTGATCCCGGTGGCGAAGAAGAGCCCGGACAAGATCTCGATCGGCGGCCGCAAGTGGGCGCTCCGGCGCCGCTCGGCCACCGGGGTCGCGGAGGTCGAGCTGATCGGCGTCGGCGAGCCGCCGGTCGACGACGGGGACGACCGCGTCCTGCTCAAGTCGCTGGTCGAGGCCGGCAAGATCGTCGGGCGTACGACGCCGGCCGAGTCGCAGGCGCATCACCTGAAGGTCCGCGACGAGCTCCCCCGCTACGCCAGCCAGCTCAGCCGCGGCGAGCCGGCCATCCCGACCGAGTACACCGGCGACTACGACGCCCGCAACCCGTTCCTCGCCCGGAGCCACACGTGAGCACCGAGCTCGACCCGGCCACCGACCCGGCACCGACCGCCACCGCCCGGCACGCGAAACCCCGGGCGGACGCAGACCCGGGAGCAGACGCCGGCCCCGCAGCAGACGCCAGCCCGGGAGCGGGCGTAGGCCCGGGAGCGGGCGTAGGCCCGGGAGCGGGCGTAGGCCCGGGAGCGGGCGTAGGCCCGGGAGCGGGCGTAGGCCCGGGAGCGGGCGTAGGCCCGGGAGCGGATGAGTGGCCGCCTGAGGCGCCGGCCTCGGTGACGGATGTGCTGATCGCACTGCGGTTCGCCGACCGTGCCGCCCGGAAGGCGGTCGGCGCCGAGCTGGCCGGCACCGGACTGCACACCGGCCAGGAGCTCGTGCTCGCCAAGCTCCTGCACCACGGCTCCCTCCCGGTCGCGAAGCTGGCGAAGGTGCTGGACGTCGAGGTCCCGACCGCGACCAAGACCACCCAGCGGATGGAGGCCGCCGGCCTCGTCCGCCGGGTGAAGAGCAGCACCGACGCGCGGCAGGTCGGCATCGAGCTCACCGACCGGGGCGTCGAGCTCGCCCACACCGTCCAGGAGGTCTACGACCGCGCCGGCCGCCGCGCCCTGGCCGACCTGACCCCCGAGGACCGGCGGCTCCTGCGCAACCTGCTCTGGACCGTCACCACCACGCTCGAAGGCAGCCCCTAGCGCGCGTCGACCACCTTCGCCAGCAGGCTCATCGCCTCCCGCAGCAGATCCGGCGGCATCACGAGCGGCGGCAGGAAGCGCAGGACATTGCCGTCGGTCCCTGCGGTCAGCACGACCATGCCTTCGGCGTGGCAGGCCTTGGCAATCGCGGAGGTCGCGACCGCATCGGGTGCACCCGACCCGTCGACCAGTTCGATCGCGATCATCGCGCCGCGGCCGCGGACGTCCCCGATCACCGGGTGCCGCGCAGCCAGGTCGTGCAGCGCCGGCAGCATGATGTCGCCGATCTCGCGCGCCCGGGCCGGCAGGTCCTCGGTCTCGATGGTCGCGATCGCCCCCAGCGCGGCCGCGCACGCCACCGGATTCCCGCCGTACGTCCCGCCGAGCCCACTCACATGCGGCGCGTCCATGATCTCGGCCCGGCCGGTGACCGCGGCCAGCGGCAGCCCGCCCGCGATCCCCTTCGCCAGCGTGATCAGATCCGGTACGACGCCCTCGTGAGTACACGCGAACAGATCACCCGTCCGCCCGAACCCGGTCTGGATCTCGTCCGCGACGAACACCACCCCGTTGTCCCGGCACCACTCCGCCACCGCGGGCAGGAACCCCTCAGCGGGTACGACGAACCCGCCCTCCCCGTGGATCGGTTCGATCACCACACACGCCACGTTCGACGCCCCGACGTACTTCTCGATCGAGGCCACCGTCCGCGCCGCCGCCTCCGGCCCGCTCAGCCCGTCCCGATAGGGGTACGACGCCGGCACCCGATAGACCTCCGGTGCGAACGGCCCGAACCCGTCCTTGTACGGCATGTTCTTCGCCGTCATCGCCATCGTCAGGTTGGTCCGGCCGTGATACCCGTGGTCGAACACCACCACTGCGTCCCGCTTGGTGTGCGCCCGCGCGATCTTCACCGCGTTCTCGACCGCCTCGGCGCCGGAGTTCAGCAGCACCGACCGCTTCTCGTGGTCGCCGGGCGTGATCCGGTTGAGCGCCTCGCACACCTCGAGATACGCCTGGTACGGCGTGACCATGAAGCAGGTGTGCGTGAACCGGGCCACCTGCTCCTGCACCGCTTCGACCACGGCCGGCGCCGCGTTGCCGACGTTCACCACCGCGATCCCGGACCCGAGGTCGATCAACTGGTTGCCATCGGCATCGACCAGGATGCCGCCGCCGGCCTCGGTGACGAACACCGGCAGCGCGATCCCGATCCCGCGCGCGACCGAGCGCCGTACCCTCCCCAGGAGTTCGAGCGACCGCGGCCCGGGAATCTCCGTGACCAGCTTGCGTTCTTGCGTGACAGTCATCGTCCTGCTCCTAGTGATTCGGCGTCGCCGGACAGTCGTTGGGCCAGCCAGACCGGGATCACCGAGAACACGATCAGCGTCGCCGCGACCACGTTGACGATCGGTGCCTGGTTCGGCCGGAACAGGTTGTTGAAGATCCAGATCGGCAGCGTCTGCTGGTTCGCCCCGGCGGTGAACGTGGTCACGATGATCTCGTCGAACGACAGCGCGAACGCGAGCAGCGCCCCCGCCAGCAACGCCGACCGGATCATCGGGAACGTCACCAGCCGGAACGTGGTGAACCCGGACGCGCCCAGGTCCGCCGACGCCTGCTCCAAGGCGACACCGGTACGGCGCAACCGGGCGATGACGTTGTTGAACACGGTCACGATGCAGAACGTCGCGTGCGCGATCACGATCGTGAAGAACCCGAGTTCCCAGCCGAAGATCGTCCGGAACGCGTTGTTCAGCGCGATCCCGGTGACGATGCCCGGCAGGGCGATCGGCAGGATCACCAGGAGCGACACGGTGTCCCGCCCGTAGAAGGCGAACCGCTGCAGTGCGAACGCGATCATCGTGCCGAGCACCAGCGCGATCACGGTCGCGGCCAGTCCCACCCGCACGCTCACCCAGAGCGCGTCCAGCGCACCCTGACTCTCGGCCGCCCGGCGCCACCACTCCAGCGTGAAGTCCCGCGGCGGCCAGGCGAACGTCTTGTTCACACTGAACGAGTTCACCAGAACCAGCAGCAGCGGTACATAGATGAAGCCGAGAATCAGCACGGTCAGGACCCGCAGCACGATCCGGGCCGATCGGGAGATCGTCATCACAGGCTCTCCATCGCTCCGCTACGCCGTACTGCCGCCAGGTACCCGACCATCACCACGACCGGCACCGTGGCGACCGCGGCAGCGAACGGCAGGTTGTTGGCCGCACCCACGTTGTCGTACACCACGTTGCCGAGCAACTGGTTGGTGCCGCCGACGATCCGGACGGCGATGTAGTCACCGAGCGACAGACTGAAGGTGAAGATCGAGCCGGCCACCACCGCGGGGACGATCATCGGCAGGATCACCCGCCGCAGTGTCTGGGTGGTCCGGCCGCCCAGGTCGGCGGACGCCTCCAGCAGTGAGTCCGGCAGCCGTTCGAGACCGGCGTAGATCGGCAGGACCATGTACGGCAACCACAGATAGGCCAGCGTCACCACGGTCGCCGCGAGACCGTAGCCGGGCGACTTCAGCCCGACCGCCTCGAAGGCCGACGACACCAGCCCGCCCTCGGAGAACATCCCGCGCCACGCATACGCCTTGACCAGATAGCTGGCCCACAACGGCATCAGCACCGCCACCAGCAGGAACCGGCGCAACCCCGGCCCCGCCACCTTCGACATGTAGAGCGCAATCGGGAACGCGACCAGCGCGTCGATCACGGTCACCAGCAGCGCGACCCCGATCGTCCGCAGAGCGATCGTCCGATACACGTCGACGGTGAACAGCGTCCGGAAGTTGTCCAGCGTCCAGTTCCGCTCGATCAGCCCGGTGAACCCGTTCTGCGTCCACAGCGCAGTGATGAACAACGCCGCCAGCGCCCCCAGATACGCCACCCCGAGCCACAACATAGGCGGACTGAGCAACAACGCCAGCCTGGCCCGGGGTCGACGGTGGAGTGTGCTCATCGGAGTAGCCCCGGGGATGCCTCGCGGTTCAGCGTGTGGATGAGCCGCGACTGCCGGCCGTCGGACATGATCACGAACTGTCGGTTCCGGCTGCTTGAGTAGGCGGTATGTCCCGGTTCCGGATATATCCGACTCCGATGCAGCAGGCTGCGTTGCTGGAACAGTGCGGGCATGCGAGGTACGTGTGGAACCTGGCGCTCGAGCAGTGGTCGATGTGGACCCGCGACAGAGGTCCGACGCCTGGGTACGTCGAGCAGGCACGCCAACTGACCCGAGCCCGAGCCGCGTTCGAGTGGCTCCGGACCGGGTCGCTGACCGTCCAGCAGCAGGCGCTGCGAGACTTCGACGAAGCCGTCAAGAACTTCTACGCAGGCACCCACCGACGCCCGACCTGGCGCAAGGCCGGGCGGCACGAGGGATTCCGCATCGTCGGCGGTCAGGCGTCCCGGATCGTGGAGCTGAACCGCAAGTGGGCCGCTGTACTCGTGCCGAAGGTCGGCTGGGTGCGGTTGCGGCTTTCCCGTTCCACGCCTGATGCGAAGTCCTACCGCATCACCCGCGACCGGGTGGGTCGCTGGCACCTCGCCTTCGCCAAGATCCCGGAGCCGATCCCAGGCCCTGGTACGGGTGACGTTGTGGGTGTGGACCGCGGGGTGAGGGTGTCGGCGGCACTGAGTACCGGAGATCTTCTGTCCTGCCCTGGCCTGTCGGAGACCGAACAGATACGACTCAAGCATCTGCACCGTCGTCTGGCCCGATGCCGTCGCGGCTCCAACCGGCGCCTGCGGGTCAAGGCCGCGATCGCCACGCTGCACGCCCGCGCCGGTGACCGCCGAAAAGACTGGGTGGAGAAGACCAGCACCGACCTCGCCCGAAGATTCGATGTCATTCGTGTGGAAGACCTGTGCATCGCGAGGATGACCCACCGTCCCAGGCCGAAACCCGATCCCAGCCGGCCAGGGAGGTACCTGCCGAACCGGCGCCGCGCCAAAGCGGGCCTGAACCGCGGGATCCTGGCCAGCGGCTGGGGCGCCCTGGTGCGCCGTCTCGGCGACAAAGCGCCGGGGCGGGTCGAGAAGATCAACCCTGCTTACACGTCGCAGACCTGCAGCGTCTGCGGGCACTGCGCACCGGAGAATCGCGAGAGTCAAGCGGTCTTTCGTTGCGTCGCCTGCGGACACCAGGCCAACGCGGACGTGAACGCGGCAACCAACATCGCGGCCGGACGGGCCGTCAGCGCACGCCGAGAGATGCCCGTACCGGTCTCGCCGAAGCGTGAACCTCAACTCACTACCTCCGCGTAGTAGTTGGAATCTCCGCCCTCAAGGCAGGGAGGACGTCAACCTTTGATCTGGGTCCAGGCCTGGGTCCAGCGGGTGTAGTCGGTGCATTTGACGTCGGTGCGGCCGTCTAGGCATTGCTCGATGGGTGTGGTCCAGTACCAGATCTTCTCGGAGTAGGCCTGGTCGCCGGCGTGGAACGTCGTGCAGTGGTTCTTGTCGGTCGTCTTGGTGCAGGCCTTCGCGTTGGCCGGCGACTCACCGAAGTACTCGGCCACTGCCGCGTTCGCCTCGGGGCTGATGATGTGGTTCATCCACAGGTAGGCGCAGTTCTTGTTCTTCGAGGTCGCGCTGACCATCCAGGTGTCCGACCATCCGGTGACACCCTCGGTCGGCACGGTCACCTGCACCGGCACCTTCTCGCCGGTCGCGACGTTGGCGATCACCTGCCAGGTGGTGCCGACCACCGAGTTCCCGCTGGTGAACGCCTGCACCTCCTTCAGGTAGTCCGACCAGTACTCCGACACCAGCGTCTTCTGCTGCTTGAGCAGATCCACCACCGCGGTGAACTGCTTGTCGTCCAGCGCGTACGGGTTATTGATGCCCAGGTCCGGCTTGGTCGCCATCAGGTACATGGCCGCGTCGGCGATGTAGATCGGCGAGTCGTACGCCGTCACCGTGCCCTTGTACGGCGAGTTGGCGTCGAACACCACGCTCCACGACGTCGGGGCCGGCTTCACCTTGTCGGTCCGCCACATCAGCAGGTTCGCGCCGTAGCCGTGCGGTACGCCGTACATCTGGCCCTTCACCGAGTTCCACGGACGGTTCTTCAGGAACGGGTAGATGTCGGCGTAGTTCGGGATCAGGTCGGTGTTCACGGGCTCCACCTGTCCGCCCGCGATCAGCCGCAGTGACGCGTCGCCGGAGGCCGACACCACGTCGTACTGCCCGGTCTTCATCAGGCTGACGGCCTCGTCCGACGTACCGAACGTCTTCACCGTCACCTGGCAGCCGGTCTGCTTCTCGAACGGCGTCACCCAGTCGACCTTCGGGTCGTTCGAACCGTCCTCGGCGTACCCAGGCCAGGCCAGCACGCTGAGCTTTCCCTCCCCGGTCCCGAGCTTGTCCAGCTTCGGCAGGTCCGGCGGCGTGAAGCCGGTCGTCCCCGCCGCCTCGTCACTTGAACTCCCGCCGGATGTTCCACAGGCCGCGAGCAGCGCGAGCACGGCCACGCTCGCCGCCACACTGAGTCTCTTCATCCAAAGCTCCTTGGGTTCGGGGCGAAGGCTGCTAGTTCGGACCGCCGATTGCGACGGTGTGTTCGCGGTGCCAGGTGAGCCGGACCTGGGCACCCCGAAGTTCGAGCTTGTCCTGCACGGATCCCTGCGCGTTCTGCTGCAGCACGATCAGCGAGCCACCGGCGTCCAGGTCGACCACGCACTGGGTCGCCGAGCCCAGGTACACCACTTCACGGACGACTCCGGTCGCCGTACACAGCCCCGGTTCGGCGACGGCGTCGCGGGGCTGCAGCTGGATCTTCTCGGGGCGGACGGTGAACAGTCCGGACGTCCCGAGGACGCTCGCCGCGATCTCCCCTTCGAGCAGGTTCGAGGTTCCGACGAAGCCGGCCACGAACGCGCTCGCCGGGTGCTCGTACAGCTCGGCCGGCGCGGCCAGCTGCTCGATCCGGCCGCCGTTGAACACGGCGATCCGGTCGCTCATCGTCAGCGCCTCCTCCTGGTCGTGGGTGACGAACACGAAGGTGATGCCGACATCGCGCTGCAGCGCCTTCAGCTCGAGCTGCATCTCCCGCCGGAGCTTCAGATCGAGTGCGCCGAGTGGTTCGTCCAGCAGCAGCACCTTCGGCCGGTTCACGAGCGCCCGGGCCAATGCGACCCGCTGCCGCTGCCCACCCGACAGCTGACTCGGCCGGCGTTCGCCGTACCCCTCCAACCGGACCGTCGCCAACGCCTCGACAGCCCTTGTACGGCGACTCCGCCGGTCGACTCCCTTCACCCGCAGCCCGTACTCGACGTTCTGCAGCACACTCATGTGCGGGAACAGCGCGTAGTCCTGGAAGACCGTGTTCACATCCCGCGCGTACGGCGCCTGGTCGGTGACGTCGACGCCGCCGAGCAGGATCCGGCCGGCCGTGGGCACCTCGAAGCCGGCGATCATCCGCAGCACCGTGGTCTTGCCGGAGCCGGACGGACCGAGCATCGAGAAGAACTCGCCCTCGGCCAGGTCGAGATCGATGCCGTCCACCGCGGTGACGTCGCCGAACGTCTTCCGCAGCCCGCGCAGGCTGACCGCCGTGGCGTCCGCCGTCACGGTCCCGACCTGCTCGTCCAGAGTCTTCATCCGACCGCCGACATCACGTGTTTGACCCGCGTGTAGTCCTCGACGCCGTACAGCGACAGGTCCTTGCCGTGGCCGGAATGCTTGAAGCCACCGTGCGGCATCTCCGCCACCAGCGGGATGTGCGTGTTGATCCAGACGCACCCGAAGTCCAGGGCCCTGGACATCCGCAGTGCCCGGGAGTGGTCGGCGGTGAAGATGCTCGACGCGAGGCCGTACTGCACACCGTTGGCCAGCCGCAGCGCCTCGTCCTCGTCGCTGAACGACTGCACCGTGATGACCGGCCCGAACACCTCGTCCTGGATCATCTCGTCGTCCTGCCGCAGACCGGTGACGACGGTCGCTTCGAGGAAGTAGCCGTCGGCAAGCGTCCCGCCCGGTCGTTCGCCGCCGAGCGCGATCGAGCCGTGCTCGGGCATCCGGGCGAGGAAGCCGCGGACCCGGTCGAGCTGCTGGCTGCTGTTCAGCGGGCCGAAGAGCGCATCAGTGTCGTCGGCGAGTCCGGGTCGCGCATTCGAGCGGGCCCACTCGACCAGGGTCTGCACGAACTCGTCGTGGACCGTGGCGTCGACGAGCACCCGGCAGGCCGCCGTACAGTCCTGGCCGGCGTTGAAGTAGCCGGCGACGCCGATCGCTTCCGCTGCCGCGGCGAGGTCGGCGTCGGCGAAGACGACCGCCGGCGCCTTGCCGCCCAGTTCGAGGTGCGTGCGCTTCAGGTCGAGAGCCGCCGTACTCGCGACCTCGGTGCCGGCCCGGGTCGAGCCGGTGATGCTGACCAGGCCCGGCGTCGGGTGCGCGACCACGGCCTGTCCGGTCGCGCGGTCACCGCAGACGACGTTGAAGACACCGGGCGGCAGCACCTCGGCCGCGATCTCCGCGAGCATCGCAGTGGTCACCGGCGTCGTCTCGGCCGGCTTGAGGACCAGAGTGTTGCCGGCGGCAAGGGCCGGACCGAACTTCCAGACCGCCATCATCATCGGGTAGTTCCACGGCGTGATCTGACCGACGACGCCGATCGGTTCGCGGCGGATCCAGGACGTGTGGCCGGCCATGTACTCGCCGGCCGACTTGCCCTCCAGCAACCGGGCGGCGCCGGCGAAGAAGCGCATCTGGTCGACCATGACCACGAGCTCCTCGGTGCGGGTCAGCTCGAGCGGCTTGCCGGTGTTCTCCGACTCGGCGGCGACGAGATCGTCGGCGCGGGCCTCGACCAGGTCGGCGAAGCGGAGCAACGCACGCTGCCGTTCGGCGGGAGTCGCACCGCCCCAGCCTGGCGCGGCGGCGGCCGCGGCCTGGTACGCCGCGTCGACATCGTCCGCGCCGGACAGGGGCGCCGTACCGAAGACCTTGCCGGTGGCCGGATCGACGAGCTCGCTGGTAGCGCCGCTGAGCGCGTCCCGCGAGGTTCCGTCGATGAGATTTCGCACTGTTCGCATCAGGGGACTCCCGGGGTGGAGGCTGGACGCTGTGGCCGTAAACATATGAAAACAGATGTTAAAGTTCAAGGGATCGGTGAGAATGTTGCCGGAGTTGTGTCCGGCGGCTTGGGAGGGTGGCGGGATGGCCCTGCGGTTCTACGGCAGTGGCGCGGCGGCGGTGTTCGCACCGCTGGAGACGCTCAGCCGGTCGGAACTGGTGGCGCGACGGCTCACCGACGCGATCGCCCTCGGCCTGATCCCGGACTCCGAGCAACTCCCCGGCGAGGCCGACCTGGCCGGCATCTTCGGTGTGTCCACCACGACGATCCGGGAAGCGCTGTCGTCGTTACGGCTGCGCGGACTGATCCACACCCGGCGCGGTCGTGGTGGCGGCAGCTTCGTCAGCGCGCAGGAGGAGATGTCCACGGCGATCGTGCGGGACCGGCTGGAGGAGCTGAGCCTCGCGCAACTGCGCGACCTCGGCGACCACTACAGCGCGATCGCGGGTACGGCGGCCAGACTCGCGGCCGAGCGCGCGACGCCGGATGACGTCCAGCGACTCGTCGCGGTCTGCGACGGCCTGGAGAGCGCCAAGGGTCTGGGCGGACGCCGCCGGGCCGACGCCCAGTTCCACATCGAGGTGGCCGCGACTGCCCAGTCCACCCGGCTCTACCGCGCCGAGGTGAGCCTGCAGGCGGAGGTGGGCACGTTGCTCTGGCTCGCGTTCGGCGACGACGAGAGCCACCGCCGCACTGTGCGGAGCTGCCGGGACGTGGTCGCGGCGATCGACCGCACCGACGGCGACGCGGCCCGGGCCGCCGCCGAGGAACGGGTGGCCGACTCGACCGCCCGTCTGATCGACCTCAGACTGGCCTTGGAGGACTGATGAGTTCTTATGAAGGCACTGCCGCCCTGACGCTCGACGCGGGTCTCGAAGCCGTGCTCGACGTGGTCGAGTCCGTGGTCGGGGAAGCGTTCGGGCTGGCGGATCGGGTCGCGACCTCGGTCGGCGAGGTGTTCGCCGACGGGGGCAGCGTGCGCCGCGGCGACCTGACCGGTGTCGCCGACCTCGTACATCCCGCGCTGACCGATCCGGACGGCCGGGTCCAGGGCGCCGGCTTCGTCGCGGCCGTCGACGTACTGGCCGACTCCCGGTGGTGGCTCGAGTGGTTCATGCTCAGCAACGGGTCGGCCGAGCGCCTGGTGGTCGACACCGACCCCCGCGGGGAGAACTTCTACGACTACGAACCCCTCCCCTGGTACGACGTACCCCGCACGACCGGGCGCCGCCACATCACCGGGCCGTACGTCGACTACCTCTGCACCGACGACTACACGCTGACCTTCACCGTGCCGGTGCTGGCCGGGGAACGCTTCGTCGGCGTGGCCGGCGCCGATGTCCGGGTGTTCACGTTCGAGAAGGCCGTGCTGCCGTGCCTCCGGGCGACCCGCCGTACCGTTGCCATAGTCAACGATCAAGGCCGGGTCGTGCTCAGCAACAGCGCCCGCCACGTCAGCGGGACACTGCTCCGCACGCCGTACGCGTCGTACCCGATCGACGACCTTCCACTTTCTTTGGTGGATCTCAGCTAGGCAGGTAGGTGTCCAGGTAGGGGTTGCGGAACTTGCCGGCGGGGTCGTACTTCGCGGCGAGGGCGATGAAGTCGGGCACCTTCGGGTAGCGCTGCCGGAGCGTCGCGGCGTCGGCGGCGAAGACCTTGCCCCAGTGCGGCCGGGCGTCGAGCGGGGCGATCGCCTCCTCCAGCGCGGTGACCACCGGACGTACGGCGGCCTCGTCCTGGATCCAGGTGAAGTGCAGGGCGACGGTGTCCCGGCCCTGACTCGGGCTCAGCCACAGGTCGTCGGCGGCGATCGTCCGGACCTCGGAGACCTGGATGACCGGCGCGAACTGGTTGCCCAGGGCCCGCAATGCGTCGAATGCCTCGGCGGCCCGCTCGCGGGGGACGAAGTACTCGGACTGCAGTTCGTCGCCGTTGCTCGGGGTGAACTCCAGCCGGAAGTGCGGGAGGCGCTCGTGCCACGGTCCGGGGATGCCGCCCTGCTGGGTGGCGTAGTCGGCCGGCATCGACTTGATCGGATGCCGGGGGCCGTCGGCAACCGTCGCCCCGAGCCAGGTGGGCTCGATCGGCTCGTGGCCGCGCTGCTTGCGCCAGACCATCACGTCCGGGTCGACCCAGTCGGTGAACGCGCTGACGCTGTACGCACTCCCCATCACCGCGGCGAAGTCCGTCCCGAGCCGCTCCACCGGCAGCCCGTCGTACACGACCTGACTGACCTGGTACGACGGTTGCACGTCGAGCGTGAGACTCACCGTCACGCCGAGTGCTCCGAGCGAGACGATCGACCCGGCGAAGTCCGCGTCGCCCCGGGTCAGCGTGACCAGGTCACCACTCGCGTCCACGAGCGTGATCGCGTTGACCGCATCCGCCAGGGGTCCGTTGCCGTCCCCCGACCCATGTGTCCCGGTCGAGCACGCCCCGGCCACCGAGATGTGCGGCAACGACCCCAGGTTGTGCAATGCGAGCCCCTGAGCCTCCAGAGCCGCCGTGATCTCGCCGTACCGCAACCCGGCCGACACGGTGACTCCACCATCACCGACCTCGATCACCTTCGGCAGCTCGGCAACGCTGACCAGCGTCCCCGTGCTGTCCGCGATCCGGTTGAACGAATGCCCGGTCCCCAGCACTCGCAGCTTCTCGCTCGCCGCAACCAGCTCCTGCAGCTCATCGACCGACCGCGGTGCCTCGAGCGCACTCGCGAAACTGACATTGCCCGCCCAGTTCGTGACATTTGTCATGGTCTGTACCTTCCTCGCGCGCCGGTCCCGGAACGACTCTCGCACATCATCGATGGTGGGAGATTGACGGTCTTACCCATTGGAGAGGAACTAAGTTGCGCCCCACACTGTCCCGCCGCCGGGTCTTCATCGCCCTCGGCCTGGCGGGTGTCCTGGCCACCGGCACCGCGATCACCGTCGCCGTCAAAGGCCCGTCGCAGCCGGCCACGGCCGCCACCGCTACCGCCGTCACGGCTACCCGAGCCATCAGCTGTGACACCAGCGCCGGTGGCAGCCACTTCTACGACGGGCCGTCGGCCTCGAAGAAGTACGACAGCCGGTTCAGCAACAGCGCCGCGCTGCCGCGGCTCGGCTCGTACACCCCGCAGGGCATCGGCACCTGGTGGAACTGGTCCGGGTCGAAGAACCTGCTGCTGGTGACGATGTACCACCCGGGCAAGAACTCGATCATCGTCGGCATCGACCCGGCCACCAACAAGGTCGTCGGCGACGTCGCGATCGCCGAGACGCACGGCGGCGGCATCACCACCGTCTACGGCTGGGCCTTCGTCCAGGGCAGCACCAACGGCATCCGCAAGTACAAGCTGTCGACCCTGGCCGCCGCAATGAAGAAGGCCGGCACGCCGTACGTGAAGGCGACCGGCTCGGAGCGCAAGGTCTACGGCGCGTCGTTCCTGACCAGCTACGGCGACTCGCTGTGGTCGGGCAAGTTCAACGACACCGGCCGCGGCAAGATGTACGAGTACAAGATCAGCCCCAACGGCACGCTGACCACGATCAACAAGGCGTGGGAGATCCCGACCAAGACCCAGGGCCTGCTGGTCACCAAGTCGCACTTCATCTACAGCACGTCGTACGGCCGGGACAAGCTGAGCAACCTGTACGTCGTCCGCCGCGGACAGCCGGATCTGGACAAGGCGACGCTGAGCTGCTTCCGGGCGCCGAGCATGTCCGAGGGCATCACCGAGTACGGCGGCCGCGCGTACCTGGTGTTCGAGTCGGGCTCGTACCAGTACCGGTCCGACCCGAAGACCAAGAACGTCATCACCCACCTGCACAAGGCGTCGATCTCGTCGCTGACCAGCCTGGCGTGACCCATCGGGCGCCATCCGCGTGCTTGGATGGCGCCCGATGCTCATCTCGTTCGCCGTCGCCGGCTTCTGGTTCCTCGTCTTCGCGGTCAGCTTCGGACGGGATCGGCGGCTGTTCAAGAACGGGATCTTCCTGGTTCTGACGCTGATGTTCGCCGGGCTCGGGGTGATCTTCGCGCTCGAGTCCGTCAACGAGACCGCGGCCCGGCTGCTGGTGGTGGCGATCCTGGTCGCGATCCCGCTGGCGATCGCCGTACTCGCGGTGTTCCTGGTGATCAACGGGATCACGATGCTGCGCCGGGAGGGGCGGCGGCCGGCCACCCTGCTGTCGCTGCTCGCCGGGCTCGGGATCATCGGGTTCGTCGTCTTCAGCGTCGCGGTGCAGAAGATCGGCTGGGAGCCGCTCGCGGCGGTGCGGTCGGCGCTGATCGGCGTCCTGACCTACATCTCGTTCCTGTTCGTCTGCTTCCTCGCCTATGCCTTCGTCTACAGCCGGGTCCGCTCGTCCCGGAAGGTCGACTTCGTCATCGTCCTCGGATCCGGACTGCGCGGCTCGCGGGTCCCGCCGCTGCTCGCCGGCCGGCTGGACCGGGCGAAGCAGGTGTACGACCGGGCCGTCCGCAGAGGGCGCTCGCCGCTGCTGATCACGTCCGGCGGCCAGGGCCCGGACGAGGACATCCCCGAGTCGCACGCGATGGCGTCGTACCTGATCGAGCGGGGTGTGCCGGCGGACCGGATCCTGCGCGAGGACAAGTCGACCAGCACGATGGAGAACCTGACCTTCAGCCGGGAGCTGATGGTCGGCCTGCGGCCGACGTACCGGTGCCTGATCGTGACGAACAACTTCCACGCGTTCCGGGCCGCGCTCACCGCGCGGAAGGCCAAGGTCAACGGCCAGGTGATCGGCTCCCCGACCGCCGCGTACTACTGGCCGACGGCAACCATCCGTGAGTTCGCCGCGATCCTCTTCACGCACAAGTACCTGAACGGCGGCATCTGCCTGCTGATCGCCGTCGGCGCGATCACACAGCACATCTAGCGGAGCATCAGTACGGCGGCGATGACGCCGGCGCTCACGATCAGGGCGCGGAGGAGTCCGCTCGGGAGACGGCGGCCGATGTGCGAGCCGACGTACCCGCCGACGACGGAACCGACCGCCAGCAGGGCGGCCGCGGTCAGGTCGAGATCCGCGATGAAGAGAAAGATCACGCTCGCGACCAGGTTCGCGGCCAGCAGGGCCAGCGTCTTGAGAGCGTTGACGATCCGGAGCTCCAGGTCGAGACCGAGACCGAGCACCGCCATCATCATCACGCCCGCGCCGGCGCCGAAGTACCCGCCGTAGACGCCGGTCAGGGCGGTGAAGAAGGTCGTCGCCGGTGTCATGGTCTCGTGGGACTGCCCGTTCCGGGCCCGCAACTTGCGCGAGATCCAGGGCTGGACGCCGACGATCAGGCAGGTGAACAGGATCAGCCACGGCGCGGCCGCCGCGAAGACCCCGGCAGGCAGCGCCAGCAGCAAGGCGGCACCACCGATCGCGCCGATCGCACACGTCAGGACGACCGCGATCGTGATCGGCCGGGAGATTTCGCGCAACTCACGGCGATACCCGAACGAGCCGCTCAGCGCCCCCGGGAGCAGTCCGATCGTGTTCGACGCGTTGGCCACCACCGGCGGAATCCCGAGCGCGATCAGGGCCGGGAAACTGATCAACGACGCGACGCCGACCGTCGAGGTCAGCATGCCGGCCCCGAGCCCTGCTGCGATGACGGCCAGCTGCTCCGGTCCCGTCACGACAGCACGCGCGGCGGGCGGGAGGAGGACGGATGCACCCTGACAGCATAGGAACAGCGCGCCGGCCGACCCGGTCAGCGTCCAGATTCCGCTGCGAAGCGCTCGATCCGCGCCACGACGTCCGCCAGCGGCGCGGCCCCGTCCAACTCCAGATCCGCGCCGTCGCGCAGCAACGGTTCGACTGTCTCCTTGAACTCCAGGCTTCGCGCCAACTCCCCCGGCTGCTTTCCGTACACATTGGTGGTCCGATGACTTAGTCGCTCGGCCATCACCTCGGCCGTCACACTGAGCAGTACGACGCCGGCGAATCGATCCCGGAACTGCCCCATGTTCGACGCACAACCACTGACGAACAGGACGCCATCCCGCTCATCCGCCAGCAGCTCCTTGACCCGGTCCGCTCGCCACACCCAATCCCGTCCCGGCTCGGACGGCGACGGGCCGCCATCGGCGCTGTCCACCCATTCGGACCATGAGTCGGAGTCCAGATCCACCGCCCGATGACCGAGCTCGGCCAGTCGCGCGACGACGGTCGACTTGCCGACGCCGGACATCCCGGTCACCAAGATCCGTTTCATCGCGTCAGGCTACGACCCAGGCGAGCCAGTGGGGACAGGCTCAGAGCGAGCGGTGAGAGGAACATGCCTGCGGTTGCGGCGAAGAGTGCAGTCCGGATGCCGAAGGCGCCGGCCGCGGCACCACCGAGGAGGGCACCGAGCGGAGTCAGGCCCATGCCGAGGAAGTTGATCGTGGCGACGACACGTCCCTGGACCGGGAGCGGAGTGACCGCCTGCCGGATGGCCGTCACCGCGATGTCGACGGTCTGACTCAGTACGCCGTACAGGACGTTGATCGTGATCAGTGCGGCCACGACTGCCGGGCCGGAGCCGTGAAGGGCTGAGGTGCACAGCATGACCAGGTCGGAGATCAAGGCGGCGAACACCACGACCCGGCCGTAGCCGAACCATCGGGGCAGCCAACTGGACAGGAGCGAGCCGATCAGCACGCCCGGGCCGAACGCGGCGAGCACCAGGCCGACAACTGCACCCGGCAGGTCCAGCGTGCGCGTCACGAAGAGCAGGTACACGGTGGTCAGCGCGGTGAAGGAGAACTGGTACACACAGGTTGCCGTCGCGATTGCCCGCAGCGACCCGTGGTGCACGACGATCCGCAGTCCGTCGCGGATCTGCCGCATCACGCCGCTGGACGCCTCCGACGTCATGGTCGGCAGCCGCCGGATGCGCCGGATCGACACACTGGAGAAGGCGAACAGCACGGCGCTCGCGAGGACCGCGACCGGCGCGGTGAGCAACGACACCAGCCCGCCACCGAGCGCCGGACCGCAGATCTGCGCGGCCGAGCGAGTGGTCTCCAGCATGCTGTTGCCCTGGGCAAGCTGATCACGCTCGACCAGCCGCGGCAGAGCTGCCTGGTACGCCACGTCGAAACAGACCGTGAACACGCCGGCGATGAAGGCCACGACGTACAGGAACGGCAGACCGAGCATCCACCCGAGCGGGACGGTCGCGAGCACGAGCGCGCGGCCGAGGTCGGCGTACACCATCACGGTGCGGGATCGCCGGCGGTCCACCAGCACGCCGACGAACAGCGAGAAGATCAGGATCGGGAGCTGCTGGACGGCGCGGAGCGCGCCGAGCTGGGCCGCCCCAGCCCCGAGTGAGACGACGGCGACCAGCGGCAGGGTCACCTGGCCGGCAAAGTCGGCGAGTTGCGATGCGGTCTGGCCGAGCCAGAGGCTGAGGAAATCACGATGCGCCCACAGGCTGGGCGTGCGCGACGGCAGCGACACGAGGAAGTCCTTGGAGTCGGCCCCGGGGCAGAACGCACCAGGGCAGGAGGAGCCGTGCCGCTGACCCGCGAGCAGCACGCGATGACGATTGAGGTCAGCGCGTGCTCGATTGACCGGGCATCCCCAACTCCTCGAAGTGTCGACTCGGCCGACAGCCTATTTCACCGTCGCCCTGGTCGCACCGGATTTGATCAGCGGACCTTGACGGCGACAGCGCTGCCCTTGCGGACGTTCCGGCCGTCGGTCACCTCGACGTGGTAGCCGAGGGTCTGGCCGCTGCTCAGGCGGCTGTCGGTGTACGTCGTGATGGTCGGCGCCGTCCACGGGTACGAGTAGCGCGACCACGTGCCGATCCTGGTCTTACCCCGGAACACCGTGTACGTCAGCAGGGTGTTGTCCAGGTCGACCACCGTGGAGAAGCTCACCGTCACCTTGTTGACGCGGCTGCTCGAGACCTTCGGCGCACCTGGCGAGGCCGGCACCGCACCCCCCGGAGCATTCGTGAACCGGGTGAGCCCCTGCTGCGGTACGCCGTTCACCGCGGTGAAGTCGCCGCCCGCCCACAGGTCGTTGCCGCCGGACGCGAACGCCAGCGGCCCGACCAGGGTATCGCCGCCGGCGTCGGTGTTCGGGAACCAGGGGCCGAGCTTGCCGGTGGACGTGCTCAATACCAGCAGGTGGTGCATGCCGGTGTTGTCGCCGAAGCCGCCGTCTTCGCTGCAGTCGTGGGCGTGTGAGCCCTTGTAGAGCCAGTTGCCGAGGGCCTTGATCGCCTCGGTCGCGCCCAGGCAGTGGTTCTGCCACAGCAACTTGCCGGTGGTCGCGTCGGCGGCGAGAACGCCGTCGTAGCAGCCGATGCCGCTGCCAGCATTGGCCACGAAGACTTTGTTGCCCTGCGTCTCGATGTCCTTGACCCGGCTGTCGCAGTCCGGCGTCTCCGCCGGGATCGCGGCGGCGGCTGGCATCGCGAACGCGGCACCGGTCTTGGCGTCCAGCATGGCGAGCGCGTGATGCTCCGCGCCGTTCAGCGTCGTGAAGCCGCCGCCGACGAAGACGCGCGTACGGTCGACGGACAGGTCGATCGCGTGCACGTCGTCGTCCGCGTCCGGATTCCACGGCAGCAGCGCGCCGGTGTCCAACGTCACTGCGGCGAGGCGATTGCGGGTGACCTTGCCCACCCGGCGGAAGGAGCCGCCCAGGTAGACGGTGTTGCCGGTGATCGCCAGCGCCGCGACGCGGTAATTGACCGCCGGATCCCAGCCGGCCACAAGGTTGCCGGTGGCAACGTTGAACAGCGCGAGGCGCTGGCGGGGCTGGCCGTTCACGGCCGTGAAGTCGCCGCCGATCACGACCCACTTGCCGTCCGGGGAGGTGGCGATGCTCCAGACCGGGCCGTTGACACTCGGGGCGAACCGCGTTGGCGCACCGGTGGTCCGGTTGAAGGCAGCGACGTACTTCCGGGCCGCGTCCCCCTCGCCCACCGGCTTGCCCGGCGGCCGGATCCGGGTGAACAGGCCGCCCGCGAATACCGTGTTCCCGGCGACGGCCAGCGCATTCACGCTGGCGTTGGTCTGCCATGTCGGGTACTTGACCGCGGACAGGGCCGAGGCGAACCCCGACGGGGCCTGGCCCGACCAGCCGCCCGTCGCCGCCACCACTGGCCGGCCGGACGGGACCAGCGCCGCGGCGACCACGGCCGCGGTGGTGACAAGTGCCAGAACTACCTTCTTCATGAGCGCCCCCAAGGGCCGCTCCGGCGGATGGCGCCAGCCCATGACTCGTGCGTTGTGACGGTGTGCCAGCACACGATAACTCTCGGCTCACGGCGCCTGATGACCGCACCCCTGTGAAGGCGGGTATTGACGGGTGTTAGTTAGGCGGCTAAATTTTCTAATTAGCCGACTAATTATTACTGGAGGAGCGGTTCATGGAGCTGGGACTGAGGGACGCGGCCGTGCTGGTGACCGGCGGGTCGTCCGGGATCGGGCGGGCCACCGCGGTCGCGTACGGGCGCGAAGGTGCGCGGGTCGCGATCACCTACAACTCCCGGAAGGACGCGGCCGAGGCGGTCGCGGAGGAGATCGAGGCGGCCGGCGGCACGGCGTACGTCGTACCGATGGACCTGAACGAGCCGGAGACGATCGCGGCCGCGGTCGCGTCGACCGTCGAGCGGTGGGGCGGTCTCGACGCTGTAGTGGGGAACGCGGTCAACTGGGGCAACCTCGGGTTCAACGACCGGCCGGAGAACATCGAGGACGCCAAGCCGGAGTGGTGGATCCCGATCCTGCGGGCCAACCTCGAGGGAAACTTCCATCTGGTGCAGCAGGTGGCGCCGGCGCTGCGGCGTTCGGCTCACGGCCGCCTCGTGCTGCTGACGACGGATGTGGCTGTCCGTCCGCTGCCGGGGTCCTGGCCGTACGGCGCGGCGAAGGCCGGCCTGCACGGGTTCGTCACCGCGCTGCAGCACGACCTCGGTAGGGACGGCGTCCTGGTCAACCTCGTGATGCCTGGGATCACCCTGGAGAACGGCGAGCACCGGGTCATCCCCAAGCCGGCGCTCGATCGGATCGCAGCCGGGTTCAGCGCCCGCAAGCTGCCCGACACCACCGACGTGGCCGACGCGATCCTCTTCCTCACGTCGCCGCGGACCGCCGCGATCCAGGGCGAGATCGTGCGGGTGACCGGGGGCCAACTGCTGGCCGGGTGACCCACCGACGGCTCGCAATCCGGGGTCTGCGGGCGGGAACGCTTGTACCGTTGGCCTAGGACACCTGGCAAAGGAGCGTCGCGATGGCCCGGGCACTGATCGTGGTTGATGTGCAGAACGACTTCTGCGAGGGCGGGAGTCTGGCGGTCAGCGGCGGTGCGGATGTCGCGTTCCGGATCGGCGAACTGCTGCACAAGTGGCACGAGGACGACCCGGCGGACCGGCAGTACGCGTACGTCGTGGCCACCCGGGACCACCACATCGACCCGGGTGACCACTTCTCCGACCACCCCGACTACGTGGACTCCTGGCCGCGGCACTGCGTGGCCGGTACCGACGGTGTCAGCTTCCACCCGAACCTGGACCCGCAGCCGTTCGACGCGATCTTCAACAAAGGCGAGTTCGCGGCCGCCTACTCGGGCTTCGAGGGCAAAGCCCACGAAGGCGGCCACGAACTCGAGCACTGGCTGCGGTCCAAGGGTGTCACCGAGGTCGACATCTGTGGACTCACCACCGACTACTGCGTCCGAGCGACCGCTCTGGACGCCCACCACGCAGGTTTCGCCACGACGGTCCTCACCACCTTGACCGCCGGAGTCGCACCCGCCACCACGCAACAGGCCCTCAGCGAACTCCGGGCGGCCGGCGTGACCCTCACCTGACCGGCGCGCCCGGCCCGAGCGGGATCCCGAGAGCCCACCACGCCAGGAACAGCAGCGTCCACGCCACCGTCATCGCGACCGCCAACGGGACCGTGTACGACTGCGCGATCGCGAAGAACAGCACCAGCACCGGCGCCATCTGCTTGATGCCCTCGGCCATCAGCTTCGGTACGTCGGCCGCACGTTCGATCGCTTGCACGGTCACGCCGTACGTGATGCCGACCAGGCCGAAGAGCACCGCGACGACCATCGCGATCCCGTCCAGGAACGGCGATTCGACGATGCTGCCGTTCTCGCCGCGCAACGGCGATCCGTGCGGGATCAGGACGGCGACGATCGCCACCGCGGCCAGCCCGAACACGATCGTTGCCCGCAGCAACCCGGTCCGCTCGCGCGCCGACAGCTGCAGCGCGTCCGGATCGTCGCCGGGCGCGTCCGGATCCGCTTCCAGGTCGTCGCGCTTGCTCAGCACCAGCCGGGTCACCAGCGTGATGACGAGCGCGAGCAGTACCGACGAGACGATGTTGAAGAACCAGTTCGACAGCGGCGACACCGAGGCGCCGGGGTCGATCGTCCTGGCCGCGCGGCCTCGGTGATGCCGGCGAAGATCGCGTCGTTCGGGGTCGGGATCGGGCTGGCGTCGTACCCGGAGGCGATCGCGGTGTAGGCGACCACGATGCCGAGGATCGGCGACCGGCCGACCGCGCGGAACGCGAGCCCGCCGAGCGGCACCAGGATGATGTACGCCGCGGCCGACGCGACGTGCGCCATCGTGCCGGCGAACGCGACCGCGAACACCACCATCGACGTCGGCACCTGGGACACGCTGACCCGCATCAGCGCCTGCAGGAACCCGGTCCGCTCGGCCAGCGCCACACCCATGATCACGACCACGATCGTCGCCATCGGCGGGAACTCGGCGAAGTTCGAGATCGCGGTCGACACCGCCATCTAAATCACTTAGCCGCTCTCGCGGTCAAGCCCTCAGCATCCGGTCATCTGAGCCGAGGCCAGCGGGCCGGGAAACCGGACGTCAGGCGGTGACCGCGATCGGCGCGCCGTTCGAGACCAGGGACCAGTCGACGGTGTGGAAGGTGGCCGGGTCGACCGTGCCGGTGCTGGTGACGTAGTCGATCATCAGCTGGCGGATCTCGACCTGGCGGTTGTAGACGACCGGCGCGGTCTTGACGTGCGGGAAGTTGCCGCCGCCGGACTGCCGGTAGTTGTTGACCGCGACCACGAACTGCTGGTCGGCCGCCAGCGCGACCCCGTCGTACGCGAGGTCCGTGATCCGCGACCCCACCGCCTGGGCGATGTCGATCTTGTAGGTCAGGGGCTTCGACAGGCCGCCCATGATGTCGTAGTTGTAGTCCGGCGTACCGGTCGGTGCGGTCGAGGTCGGGGCGTTGGTGACCTGGTCGGACGGGAACGGCCCGGTGCCGGTCACCTGCTTGAAGTACTGCGCGGAGAACTCGAGGTAGTCCTTGACCTGCGCACCCGACATCGTCACCGCGAGCAGTGTGTTGTCGAAGATGTAGAGCCCGGCCACGTCGCGCACCGAGACGTCACCGGCGGGGATCGCGGCCGCCCGGTTGAACGGCGCGGCGATCGCGAGCACCGGCAGCGAGGCCTGCGGCGTACCGGCCAGGGCCTTCGACACCGCGTCGGCCTGGATGAAGTTGACGAAGTCCAGCGCGGCGGTGTCCTCCCACGGCGCGGTCGCCGCGGACATCGCCTCCTTGCAGGTGCCGATCTTGCCGTTGACGTACTCGACGACCTTGTCGTGGTCCTTCTGCAGGACGGCGACCACCTTCGGGTCGGCGTCGACCGTGTTCGCGTTCAGCACCTGGCTGTGCCGGCCGACGACCTTCCAGCGGCCGTGGACCTTCTGCAGATCCAGGTCGATCAGCGACAGCCGCATGCCCCACTTCAGCGGCTCGGTCAGCACGACCTGCTCGCCGCTGGTCGTGTTCGTGACGAGGCGCTCCGGGATCTCCAGGTGCGCGTGCCCGACGAGCACGGCGTCGATGCCGGGCACGGTCTCGGCCATCAGCACCGACGCGTTCTCCGGGTACGGCAGGGCGTCGCCGTACGACGAGGAGAGGTCCATGCCGGAGTGCGCGGACACGATCACCACGTCGGCGCCGGCCTTGCGGACCCGCGGGACCCAGAGCTTGGCCAGCTCGACGATGCCGCCGAACTTGATCTTGTTGTCGACGTTCGCCTTGTCCCAGATCGCGATGCCCGGGTTGGTCAGGCCGAGGATGCCGACCGTGATCGGCTTCTCGCCCGGCACGTGCACCCGCTTCAGCACGTACGGCGGGAAGACCGGAAGGCCCGTGGTCCAGTCCTGGGCGTTGGCCCCGAGCAGCGGGAACCGCAACTGCCGCTGGAACTTGCGCAGGATGTCGAGCCCATAATTGAACTCGTGGTTGCCCAGCGCCGCAGCGTCGTACCCGATCTGGTTCATTGCGGCCGCCATCGGGTGGATGTGGCCGCCGGTGATGGGCTCGATCCGGGCGAAGTAGTACGCCAGCGGGGTGCCCTGGATCGTGTCGCCGGCGTCGAGCACCAGCGGGCGCGGCGCGTGCCAATCGGCGGCGATCCGGTCCCGGATCGCGGTGACCAGGGTGGAGATCTTGGCCAGGCCGATGTCGTTGTGCGCGGCGTCGTCGTACTCGGCGTTCTTGAAGTAGTCCCAGTTCAGCACGTTGCCGTGCAGGTCGGTCGTGCCCATCACGGTCAGCCGGACCGCCTTGCCGCTGCCGCCGTCGCCGTGGCCGGCGTAGGCGGGCACCGCCTGGAACCCGGCCGCGGCCAGCGCCGCGGCACCGCCGATCACCGTTCGCCTCGTCATCGTCGTGCGCTCACCGCTGTCCGTCATCATTCGCCTCACGTGTGGTCGCTGCTACCGGCGCCGGGGTCTCCGGCATCTGGTCACCCTAAGGCCGACACACCCCGGACCCCATGCCCGGATGGCCCCGGCGACGCGAGAGGATGCCGGTCATGACCGCCCTCAAGGCGCGCCTCCGGCGCGGCGGGTCACGGGGCTTTGACTCCCGCCCTTCCCTCGTCGCTCCGGTCGCTGCGCTCCCTCCACTCCTCAGTCCAGGACGGGAGGCCCCGTGACCAGGCCGCCCGGCAAGATCCTGCCGTTGGTCGCCGCCCTGCTCTGCGGTGCCGTCCTCGCCCAGGCCGCCAAGCCGTCCGACCACTCGATCACCAGCGCCGCGCCCGTCGTCCAGGTCGCCTCGGCGCACGGACCGCTGAGTCCGCCGATCACGCACAAACAAGACACGTCGGTCGGGCCGCGGAAACCGCCGCACCCGTCCCAGCGCAGTATCACGCCGACGACCGCTCCGGACGACTGGAACCTGACCGCGCACGGCAAGGTCCTCTATCTGACGTTCGACGACGGACCGCAGCCCGAGTGGACGCCGAAGGTGCTGCAGGTCCTGCGCAAGCACAAGGCGCACGCGACGTTCTTCGTGCTCGGCATCCAGGTGGCGCAGTTCCCCGAGCTGGTCACGCTCGAACGCGCCGCCGGTCACCACGTCGGCAACCACACCTGGGACCACAAGACGCTGACCCTGCTGCCGGACGCGAAGATGCGGCAGGAGATCGCTTCCGGCGTGAAATCGAAATGCCTGCGCCCGCCGACCGGGGCCACGAACGCCAAGATCGAGGCGACCGCGGCCGCCTTGCACCAGCGCCAGGTCCTGTGGGACGTCGACACCGAGGACTGGACCAAGCCGGGCACGGCGAAGATCGAGCACGAGATCCTGCGCGGCGCCAGGCCGGGCGCGATCATCCTGATGCACGACGGCGGCGGCAACCGCTCCGAAACCGTCGCAGCCCTCGACAGCGCCCTGACCAAACTGACCAAGCTGGGCTACACCTATCAGAGCCTGCCCTGCTAGCTGCTAGCGACGGACGCCGGCGGTGCCCCCGGAGAAGTGCTTGAGGGCCTCGTCGATGACGTGGACCGGCTGGTCGAGCGACTTGACCAGATACAGGCCGGTGGGGCGCAGGAGCGGATTGGGCTTCACGACGGTCCGGACCGCGGGCTGGTCGAGGCCGCGGACGCCGGCCGTGGTGGCGCCGACGCCTGGAGCAAGGTCCAGCTCGAGGGCGTACTGACCGAAGAGCTTCTCCTGCCGGAAGCCGCGGACCGTCGACCACGGCAGCACCACCGGGTACGCCGCTCCTTCGCAAGCCAGCTCCAGCGCCTTGGGCGACATCCGCATGGCGACCGGCTGCAGCTCGTTGGCGGCATACCAGCGCCGGCGCTCCGCCTGGAGCCGCAGCGCCAGCACGGTGCTGAGCACGAGCGGGATCATTGCCACGATCAACAACACGGCGAACGGCCACATCCCCGCACCACGGAACGCGAACACCGCGTAGAGCGCGGCGACAATGCCCACGGCGCCGATCACCAGCGTCACCCAGGCGCCGCGCCGCTGCACCTTCGCGACGATCTCGCGCCGGCGCAGCACGGCCTCCCGATCGACGCCGACGACAAAGGTCCGCGCCGCCTCCGCGTGCTCACTCACCGGTCAAGAATCCCACACGATCCGGGCCTACGACGTGCGGCGGCCGGCCCAGGTCCAGGCGTAGACGCCGTCGTCGACCGCCTGACCGCCCTCGCCCAGCTCCAGCGGGCGGAACGTGTCGACCATCACCGCGAGCTCCTCGAACCGCTCAGCGCCCAGTGAGGCCTCGATCGCGGACGGCTGCGGCCCGTGCGCGTAACCACCCGGGTGCAGCGAGATCGAGCCGAGTCCGATGCCCGATCCCTTCCGCGCCTCGTAGTCGCCGCCGCAGTAGAACATGACCTCGTCGGAGTCGACGTTCGAGTGGTAGTACGGCACCGGCACCGACAGCGGGTGGTAGTCCACCTTGCGCGGCACGAAGTTGCAGACCACGAAGTTGATGCCCTCGAAGACCTGGTGCACGGGTGGCGGCTGGTGGATGCGCCCGGTGATCGGCTCGTAGTCGCTCACGTTGAACGTGTACGGGTACAGGCAGCCGTCCCACCCGACCACGTCGAACGGATGCGTCGCGTACGTCATCCGGCTGCCGACGATCCCACCGGGACCGCTGCCCCGGTGCTTCACCAGCACCTCGACGTCCGTGTCCTCGACCACGAGCGGCTCGCTCGCCGCGTGCAGGTCCCGCTCGCAGTACGGCGAGTGCTCGAGGAACTGCCCGTAGCGGGACAGGTACCGCTTCGGCGGCGCGATGTGGCTGTTCGCCTCGATGCAGTACGCGTGCACGCCGTTCGGGCCGGGCAGCCAGCGATGCGTGGTCGCCCGAGGGATGATCACGTAGTCGCCCTCGACCGCGTTCAGCACCCCGAACACCGTCTCCACGGTCGCCGACCCCTTCTCGACGTACACGCACTCGTCCCCGGTCGCGTTGCGGTAGTACGGCGACGGCTGCTCGGCGACGACGTACGAGATCCGGACGTCGCCGTTCCCAAGCACGAGCCGCCGGTCGTCGACCGCATTGCTCTTGGAGGTGTCGGTGAACAGGTCATGCAGTTTCAGGTGCCGCGGGGTGAGCGGGTGATTGGCCACGGTGGCCAGGTCGGGCAGGTCCCACACCTGCGAGTCCACGATCGCGGACGGGACGCCGGCGTGGTACAGCAACGACGAGTCCGATGAGAACCCCTCCTCCCCCATCAGCTCCTCGTAGTACAGCCCGCCGTCCGGTTTCCGGAACTGCGTGTGCCGCTTCGGTGGAACCTGGCCGACCTGACGGTAGAACGTCATGACCCCTTCTCCCAGACTTCTCACAGCCCATCCGATTATCGGACGCATGCGTCCGCTTACCGAAAGCATCCGTTAGGCTCAGGGCCATGTCAACCGTCCCTGCCCTGTTCCGGCACCTGGTCGACGACGCATCGATGTTCCCGCCCGGGGACCTGCCGCTGGCCGAGGCCGTCGCCGCCCACCGCGCGCACCGCCGGTCGCCGTACGCCGAGCTGGTCGGACCGTTCGTGTGCACCGACGAGGACCTGGTGAAGGTCGCCGCGGAGGCCGCCCGCGACGGCGCCGGTCCGCTCGAGGTCGCCGTCGTGATCACCGGCGGCGCCGGCGGGATCGAGCCCGCGGTCCGGTACGGCGACCGGTCCCACGACGTCGAGGTGAAGGCCATCGAGGTCCGGCTGCGGAACGAGGACGACCTGTCCCGCAACGCGCTACGCGTGGTCCGCGCGTGTGACGACTGCCTCGACGAGGAGACGGCGTACGTCGAAGTGGGTCTGGACGGCGCCTGGGAGCGCGCACTCGACGTCGTCGCCGATGCCGGGTACGCCGCCAAGCTGCGGACCGGCGGGCTCGATGCGGCCTTGTTCCCGTCGGAGATCCAGGTCGCGGCGTTCATCACCGCCTGTCTGGATCGTGAGGTCGCTTTCAAGTGCACGGCCGGGATGCACAACGCGGTCCGACATACCGCGGCCGACACGGGGTTCGAGCATCACGGGTTCCTGAACGTGTTGCTCGCCACCCGGGCGTCTCTCGACGGCGCCTCGCAGGACGAACTGGCCGCCGTACTGGCGTCCCGGGACGGTGACGCGCTCGCCGGCCAGGCCCGCGAACTGACCGAGGACCAGGCAGTGAGCACGCGCCGCTGGTTCACCTCGTTCGGCTCGTGCAGTATCGAGGAACCCCGCCACGACCTGACCGCGCTGAACCTGCTGGAGGGGGCCTCATGACCTGGATCGACATGCCGGCCACCTCGCCGTTCGGGCCGGACAACCTGCCGCTGGGCGTGTTCCGGCACGGTGACGAGGACCCGCGGGTCGGTGCCGCGATCGGTGACCAGGTGATCGATCTCGCGCCGCTCGCGTCCGCGCAGATGCTGGACGGCGCACAACTGTTCGCCGAGCCGACGCTGAACGCCTTCCTCGCGCTCGGCCGCCCCGCCTGGCGCGCGACCCGCAACTGGCTGCTCGAGCTCGTCCGCAACGAGAACGACCGGGACACCGTCGAGCCACACCTGATCCCGCAGTCGGCGGTCACGATGCAACTCCCGTTCGACGTCGGGGACTACGTCGACTTCTACGCCTCCGAGCAGCACGCGACCAACCTCGGCCGGCTGTTCCGTCCGGACTCCGAGCCGCTGCTGCCGAACTGGAAACACCTCCCGGTCGGCTACCACGGCCGGTCCGGCACGATCGTTGCCAGCGGCACCGATATCGTCCGCCCGTCGGGTCAGCGCAAGGCGCCCGACGCGACTGCTCCGACGTACGGCCCATCCCAGCGCCTCGACATCGAGGTCGAGCTCGGCTACGTCGTCGGTACGCCGTCCGCGCTCGGGAAGCCGGTGTCCGTGCGGGATTTCCGCGAGCACGTGTACGGCGTGGTGCTCGTGAACGACTGGTCCGCGCGCGACCTGCAGGCGTGGGAGTACGTGCCGCTGGGACCGTTCCTCGGGAAGTCGTTCGCCACGTCCATCTCGCCGTGGGTCGTCTCACTGGAGGCCCTCGAGGCTGCGGCCGTCCCGCTGCCGGCGCAGGACCCGCCGGTTCTCCCCTACCTGGCCAGCGACGACCTAGTGAACTACGACATCACCTTCGAGGTCTATCTGAACGGCCACCTGGTGAGCTCACCGCCGTACAAGGACATCTACTGGTCGCCGGCGCAGATGCTGGCGCACATGACGGTCAACGGGGCATCGGTCCGCACCGGCGACCTCTACGCCTCCGGGACGGTGAGCGGCCCGGAGAAAGAGCAGCGTGGCTCCTTCATCGAGCTCTCCTGGGGCGGCCGCGAGCCCCTCGTCCTCGACGGCAAGGAACACACCTTCCTCGAGGACGGCGACGAGGTGACGATCACCGCCTGGGCCACAACCGCCAATGGCACCCGCGTCGGCCTCGGCGAGGTGACTGGCAGCATCACCCCAGCCCACGACCCGTCGGCCTGATCTCCTCCGCCTTCCCTCCCGCCGATGGCCGAAGGCGAGGCGAATGTTGTTCATAAGTGTTCGTTTCTCTTGACGTGTTAGCGGTTACGTGCGAACTTTCTGCGCATGAAACGTTCAGTGGGGTGTGGAGTACTGACTGTAGCGATGGCTGCCGGCGTGTTGAGCGTGCCTGTGGGTGCGCACGCCGCCGGCGATCTGACGCTTCGGTCGAACGACTTGACGGTCACCGTCGGAGCCGACTTCCCGCGGGTGATCAAGTACGTCGACAACGCCTCCGGCCAGGCCCTCGGCGGCCAGCCGGATGCGATCTCGACGGTCACCATCGACGGCGTGGCGCGGACGGCGCACCTCTCCGCGCCACCCACGGTCAGTGGCGGGCGAGCGTCGTACCACTTGGCGTTCGGCGCGCTGCCCGGGGTGGAGCTGGACGCGAGCCTGAGCGTGAGCGGCCGGGTGACGACGTTCGCGATCGACGCGGTCCGCGACACCGAGGCCAGCCGGGTGCACACCATCGACATCCCTGACCAGGACCTGGTGTCCGTCGCGAGTACGGACACAGGGGCGACCACCGCCTTCACCACGCTCGACCCCGACTCCACCCGTACCGCGGACAAGATCACGCCCGTCACCGCGGCGACACCGGCCGAGCCGTCCGCGACGGGAGCGACGTACGCGTTCGTGAACACCAGCGGCCTGGCCGCCGGCATCGAGTCGAACTCCGTCTATGACAAGCCCTCGGGCCAGTCCGTCGACGACGGCGCCCGGTTCTGGCACCAAGCCCGCAAGGCGTCCGACGGCAGCACCCGTGTCGGCGTCTGGAGCGGTCAGTGGACCTATCGCGCGGACACCTCGCCGTACACCGAGCCGTTGCCCTGGGCAAAGGTCGTGGTGACGCCGGACGCGAACCTGGACAAGACCGTCGACTGGCAGGACGGCGCGATCGCGTTCCGCTCGATCATGACCGAGCCGCAGGGCGGCGACCAGGTCAAGGACCGGGTCGTCACCCACATCCCGTTCAACTTCGCCAGCCAGGCGACGCACCCGTTCCTGCGGACGCTGGACGACGTCAAGCGGATCTCGCTGTCCACCGACGGCCTCGGCCAGCTGGCCGTCCTGAAGGGGTACGGCGCCGAGGGCCACGACTCGGCTCACCCGGACTACGGCGGCAACTACAACATCCGCGCCGGCGGCCTGACCGACCTGAACACGCTGCTGAAGCAGGGCAAGTCCTGGAACGCCGCCTTCGGCGTCCACGTGAACGCGACCGAGTCCTACCCGGAGGCCAACGCGTTCAGCGAGGACCTGGTCGACAAGAACTCCAAGGGCTGGAACTGGCTGAACCAGAGCTACTACATCAAGCAGCGCCCTGACCTTGCCACCGGCAACATCGTCAACCGGTTCCAGCAACTCCGCGACGAGACCGACAAGAACCTGCAAGAGCTCTACATCGACGTGTACTACCAGTCGGGCTGGCTCGCCGACGGCCTGACCCGGCAGCTGGCCGGCCAGGGCTGGCAGATCGCGACCGAGTGGGCCGACCGGCACGAGCGCACCTCGCTGTGGTCGCACTGGGCCAACGACCTCGACTACGGCGGTCCGACGAACAAGGGCCTGAACAGCCAGATCATCCGGTTCGTCCGCAACCACGAGAAGGACGTCTGGAACAACGACCCGATCCTCGGCCAGTCCGCCATCGTCGAGTTCGAGGGCTGGACCGGCGAGACCGACTGGAACGCCTTCTACGCCAACATCTGGCAGCGGAACCTGCCGGCGAAGTTCCTCCAGCAGCAGCAGATCACCGACTGGAACAGCGGCGACATCACCTTCACCGGCGGCGTCCGCGGCGCGGTCGAGAACGGCAAGCGGACCGTGTACGTCGGTGCCGCGAAGGTGCTCGACGGCGACAAGTACCTGCTGCCCTGGGACAACGACAAGAAGCTCTACCACTACAACCCGGCCGGCGGCCGGACCACGTGGCAGCTCCCGGCGGCCTTCGCGGGCGTACCGAAGTTCTCGGTCTACAAGCTGACCGACAACGGCCGGGTCAAGGTCGCGTCCGCACCTGTGCACAACGGCGCGATCACTCTCGACGCGACCGCCGGTCAGCCGTACGTGATCTACCCGGACGCGGCGCCGTCACCGCGGAGCGCGAACTGGGGTGACAGCACGCACCTGAAGGACCCCGGCTTCAACGCCGGCGACCTCGCCGCGTGGAACGCCACCGGCGGCGCGACGATCGACACGCTGGCCAACGGCCAGCACGTCGCATCGCTCGGCAGCAAGACCTCGTCGCTGCGCCAGCGGATCATCGGCCTCACCCGCGGCCGCACCTACAGCGCCTCGGCCTGGATCGAGGTCGAACCGGGCAAGTCCCGACCGACCACGCTGACGGTCGACGGCGTACGCAACGTCGTGACGAGATCGACCGCCCAGAACATGGTTGCCTCCGACGACAAACAGGGCGCGTACTACCAGCGCGCCCGGGTCGTCTTCGACGCCAAGGGCGACAGCGCCGACCTCGGTATCAGCGCCGCCGCCGGGGCCGCCAAGGTTCGGATCGACGATGTCCGCGTCGTGGAGACGAAGCGACCGGCCACAGGACTTGTCGACGACTTCGAGAACGTCGACCAGGGCTGGGGACCGTTCGTGAAGGGCGATGCCGGTGGGGTCACCGACCCACGGACCGTGCTCGCTCGCAAGCACGCGCCGTACACGCAGGCCGGCTGGAACGGGAAGCTCGTCGACGACGTCCTCGACGGCGAGTGGTCGCTCAAGTCCCATGAGGAGAACCAGGGGCTCGTCTATCGAACCGCGCCGTGGACGGTGAACTTCCAGCCGGGCCACAAGTACAAGGTCAGCTTCGACTACGCTAGCGGCCGGGCCGGCCAGTATGCGTGGGTCCAGGGCGTTGACCGGCCGGACTCGGTCGAGGTCAAGTCCACGCCGATCGGCGAGCAGCGCACGAAGGCGGCCCTCAGCCAGGAGTTCGTGGCCGGGTGCGGCGGCGACTACTGGGTCGGCCTGCGGAAACTGTCCGACGGCGGGGACCAGGCAGACTTCGTCATGGACAACTTCGCCGTCACCGACCTCGGTACGACGTCGGAGCCGGCCGACTGTACTTCGGTTGCGGTGTCCGGTGTGACCGGTCTCGTCTCCGGTGAGGCGAACACGGTCGTCACCACGTTCACCAACAACGATGTCGTTGCCGCGAACAACATCACGCTGGGGCTGACTGCTCCGGACGGCTGGACCGTCGCGACGACTCCGGCCACCCACACGACTGTTGCCCCCGGCGCCAGTGTGACGACCAAGTGGGACGTGACCCCACCGGCCGGCACGCCGGAAGGCAAGTACGTGCTGACGGCAACAGGTGGTCAGTCGACGATCAGTGCGGAGGCGACCGTGCTGCCGCCAGGCATCGTGCCGCAGTCCCGGATCACTGTGGCGGACGTGAGCAGTGAGGACGTCGCCACGGGCGGTGCGGCGACGTCGGCACTCGACGGAAACCCCAGCACACTGTGGCATTCGGCGTGGTCGGAGGTACCGACGCCGGCGACCTTCCCGCACCACATCACGCTCGACCTCGGATCGACGTACCAGGTCGACGGGTTCAGCTACCTGCCGCGGCAGAGCGGCACGAACGGGATGTTCAAGGGCTACGAGCTCTACGTCAGCGCCAACGGCCAGGACTGGGGTACGCCGGTCGCGACCGGTGAGTTCCCGAACTCGACGGCGACGCAACGGCTGGACTTCGCCGCCAAACCCGGACGGTTCGTGAAGTTCGTCGGCACCAGCTCACTCAACGGCGCGGTCTTCGGATCGGCCGCGGAACTCAACGTCTACGGCACCCACTAACCGCCAAACCCACACTTTCAGGGGCCGACCCCTGAAAGTGTGGGTGCGCCTACCTGTATGCAGGGTGCCAACCCACACGTTGAGGGGTTGGCCCCTGAAAGTGTTGTGGTTACTTGGTGATGGTGACGTTCGCCGTGGCGCTCGCCGTCTTGGCGGCGCGGTCGCGTCGCGAATAGTTGTGTTACGACTCCGTCTCAGGTCCTGCCGGCAGGACCAACCGAGCCAGCGCACCACCGCCGGCGGCCGCGCCAAAGGTCAGCTCGGCGCCGAGCACCTTGGCGTGGCCCGCCGCGATGGTCAGGCCGAGGCCGTGCCCGACGCCGCGCTCGGCCATCCCGGACCGGAACCGACGCGGGCCCTCGGCAATCAACTCCTCCGGATAACCGTTGCCGTGGTCAACCACCTCGACGATCCGGCCGGTGACCGTGACCTCGACCGGCGGCGCACCGTGACGCAGCCCGTTGACGATCAGGTTGGCCAGGATGCGCTCGACCCGGCGCGAGTCCGTGGACACCGTGACGTCGGGACCGACCTGATGCACCACCACGCTGTCCGGCGGGAGCGCCTGCTGCATCCGCAGCCGGCCGACCGCGGACCCGACGAACGCGCCGAGGCCGACCAGCTCGAGGTCGGCCTGCTCCACACCGGAGTCGAACCGGGCGATCTCCAGCAGGTCCTCGACCAGGCGGCGCAGCACCTTGGCCCGGTCCCGGACCAGCTCGCTCGGCCGCCCCGCGGGCAGCAGCTCGGCCGCGGTGGTCAGCCCGGTGACCGGAGTCCGCAGGTCGTGCGCGACGTCGGCGGTGAACCGCCGTTCGGCCTCCAGCTGACCGCGCAATGAGCTGGCCATCGTGTCCAGCGCAGCAGCCAGCGACTGCACCTCGTCCTTGCCCTTGCCGACCGCCTCGGCCGCCGACGCGTCCAGATCGCCGGCCGCGATCCGGCGCGCCGTCCCGGCCACCGCGACGATCCGCCTGGACAGGCTGCCGGCCAGGATCACGCTGACCAGGGCGACCAGCGCGACCGTCCCGAACCCGCCGAGGACGAGCGCCTGCTGCAGCGCCTTCATCGAGTCGTCGCTGGTCTCGTAGTCCTGCTCGATCGAGAGGATCTTGCCGTCCTTGACCCCGACCGCGGCCCACATCTTCGCGCGCGGCGACCCGGTCTTGAACGTCGCCCGCTTGCCCTCCAGCACCGCCTCGCGCAACTGCGGCGGCAGATCGGGGTCGTCCAGCTTCGCCCCGAGCACCGGGACGTCGTTGGTGTCGTAGTTCTGCGCCGCGAGCTGGATCCGCTCGTCCGCGAAACTGCGGGTGCGGTCCAGCCGGGCCGACTGCGCCTGGGTGTAGACCGCGACACACAGCACGAGAATCGCGAGCGCCGAGACCAGCAGGAAGATCAGCCCGAGCTTGCCACGGAGACCCACTCCTAGGCCCTGAGCTTGTATCCGAATCCGCGGACCGTTTCGATCCGGTCCGCGCCGATCTTGGTCCGCAGCCGTTGCAGGTGGACGTCGACCAGGCGGCCGTCGCCACCCCACTCGTAGTCCCAGACCCGCTGCAGCAGGGTGGAGCGACTCAGCACCACACCCGGGTTGTTGGCGAACTCGATCAGCAGCTTGAGCTCGGTCGGTGTGAGCTGGACGGTCGACCCACCCCGCCGCACCTCCAGGGCCTCGCGGTCCAGCTCGAGGTCGCCGAACGACTCCACGCCCGAGCCGGCCGCCGGCGTCGGTCGCTCCGGATCGGACACCGCCCGCCGCATCACCGCCCGCAGCCGGGCCACCAGGACCTGCGTGTCGAACGGCTTGGTCACGTAGTCGTCCGCGCCCGCCTCCAGCCCGAGTACGACGTCGAGCGCGTCACCGCGGGCGGACACCATCACGATCGGGACCGTGCTGGTCTCCCGGACCCGGCGGCACACCGAGATCCCGTCCAGCCCGGGCAGCATGATGTCGAGCATCATGACGTCGGGATGGATCTTCTCGAATCGTTCGATCGCTTCCAGGCCGTCCTCGGCCGTGGTCACGTCGTACCCGTGGCGTTCGAGGGTCAGTTGGGTCGCCTCACGGATCACCGCGTCGTCCTCGACCATGAGAATGCGCGCTGCCGGTTCTTCCGGTACCACCGAACTTCAGTCTCCCTTATTGGTCGGTCGAGCTCACCTTGGCCATCTGACGGCCGTCCCAACGGTAGACCTCGATCCGCCCGCCCGACGGGCAACAGACCTTGTCGTCGATCGTGAAGATCTTCGACTCGACGACCAACTCACCCTGCGGGCTGGCGTTGACCGTCGGCAGATCGGCTTTCAGGCTCCAGATCGGTCGCGGGCCCGAGGGCTCGACCGCGATCAGGAAGAAACCGAAGACGAAATTCTCCAGGGTGTGGATGAAGACGATCTGCTGAGGAGTACCGCTGTGCATAACATCAACGGTCTTACCCCGGCTGAGGCAACGCGGAATCACCGTACATTTCTCCAGCACGCTCCGCGCGTACTGCGGTAGGTGCTTGTCGGCGAGCAGTTTGACCCGGACCTGGGCCAGGTCGACGGCCACCTCGGGCGTCAGTTTGGGCTCCGGTTGCACCCCGTTGGTGCCCAGGACGGTGGACGGCGTCGGGCTGGCCGGAGGCGCCTCGGCCCCCTCGACCCGCAGGCCGCCGCCGTTCGCGCAGGCGGACAGGACGGTGAGGGCGACGAAAGCTGCGACGGCAGGGATCACGGTACGGCGAAGCGCGGCAGGCCACCGACGTCCCGAAGGCCGCGTGCGCATAGGGCGCCTCCTACCCTGCCTCATCGATTCCCCCGGGAGATTCAGACAACTACCTTCCATAGTGCTGGCCGGACGTCACATTCGACGGCCATGGACGTCGAATGGCCTCGGCAGTTCCGTTGCGGTTGAGTCACAGCCGCTACCCGGCCACGACCTTGCCGGGGTTGAGGATGTTCTTCGGGTCCAGGGCGGCCTTGATCGCGCGGTGGACGTCGATCGCGACCGGGCCGATCTCCTCGACCAGCCAGCTGCGCTTCAGGACGCCGACACCGTGCTCACCGGTGATCGTGCCGCCGAGCTCGAGCCCGATCTCCATCACCCGGTCGAACGCCTGCTGGGCCCGCGCGGCCTGGTCCGGGTCGGTCTGGTCGAAGACCACCGTGGGGTGCATGTTGCCGTCGCCGGCGTGCCCGAGCACCCCGATCGTGATGTCCAGCTCGGCCGACAACTGCTCGATCCGGCCGATGAAGTCGGCCAGCCGCGACCGGGGCACGGCGACGTCGTCGATCATCGTCGTCCCGAGCTGCTCGAGCGCGGTCAGCGCCGCCCGCCGGCCCTCGAGCAGCAACTCACCCTCGGCGTCGTCCTCCGCCTCGATGCACTCCAGTGCACCGTGGTCGCGGCACAGCTTCGCCACCGCGGCGACATCGGCCGCGCCGGCCTCGCCACCCGCGTCGGACTGCGCGATCAGCATCGCCGCGGCGTCGTCCGGCAGATCCATCCGCTTGTACTTGTTCACGGCGCGGATCGTGGTCCGGTCCATGATCTCCAGCAGACTCAGCGAGACCCCGCTGCGAATGATCTCGAGGATCGCCTCGCCCGCCACGACACCGGAGCCGAACAGCGCCGCCATCGTCCGCGGCTTCGCGGCCTGCGGACGCAACGCGAGCGTCGCCTCGGTGATGATGCCGAGCGTCCCCTCGCTGCCCACGATCAGCTTGGCCAGGTCGTACCCGGCGACGCCCTTGACGGTCTTCCGGCCGGTCCGCAGCACCCTGCCGTCCGCGAGTACGACCTCGAGGCCGAGCACGTAGTCCGTGGTCACGCCGTACTTCACGCAGCACAGGCCACCGGAGTTCGTCGACAGGTTGCCGCCGATCGAGCAGAACTCCCAGCTGGACGGGTCCGGCGGGTAGAACAGCCCGTGCTCGGCGACGGCCCGGGACAGTACGGCGTTGTAGACGCCGGGCTGGGTGACGACGTACCGGTCGACCGGCTCGATCGCCAGCACCTTGTCCATCTTCTCCAGCGAGATCACGATGCAGGCGTCCAGCGCGTTCGCCGCCCCGGACAGCCCGGACCGGGCACCCTGCGGCACCACCGGTACGCCGGCCTCCGCCGCGATCTTCACCGCCGCCTGCACATGCGCGGTCTCCCGGGCCAGGACGACGGCGAGCGGCATCCCGGCCGGGCAGAACATCGCCCGGTCGTACCGGTAACTCTCCATCCGATCCGGATCCGTCACCAGCGCTTCGGGAGGCAACGCCTGGCGTAGTTGCTCGACAACCTCACTCATACTGCGAGCCTAGTAGCTGCCTCCGACGTGACGCGCCAGTAACGGTGTCCGCTTCCGGAAGAATCACCCCGCGGCTCACCCCACCGGGTGAGCGGGCTCAGCGCGTGCGCTTGGTGGCGTTCTCCGAGATCTCCTCGTAGCCGCCGCCGTAGTTGTGGAACTCGCGGCCGATCGCGGCGAAGGTGACGGAGCCGTCGGTCGACTTGACCTTCGGAGTCCGGCAGGTGCGCTGGCCCTGGATCACCGCGCCGTTGCCGCCGCTGTTGTCACAGCTGAGCACGCGACCACTGTTGGCGCCGCCGTACTGGACCAGGAAGGCGTTGGCCTTCGCGTTGGCCACCATCGGCGATGCCATGGTGATCTCGGCCCAGTACTGCGAACAGCTGTCCCGGACCAGCCGGACCGTGCCCCAGCTGGGCGGTGTGTGATCGCGCAGCATCGGCGCCGACGAAATGGATCTCGCGCCCGAACAGCTCGCGGCTTCGGCCGCCTGGGCCGGTGTCGCGGCGAGGGCGATCGCGCCCACCCCGGCCAGGCCCACGGTGCTGAGCAGAATGCCCAGAGTCTTCATGACGAAACCCTTCCTGAGCATGCGCCCCGACGCACACTCAGGAAGGCACACTACGCGAACGGCCCCTGCCCCGACAGTCATTCCGGTAATCGGACGACGACACGCCGTGTGCAGTTGCTATCGGCAAGCTTCAGGGCCGGCTGGGACTCCTAAAGGTTGCCCCGGCGCTCTTGTTCGCGCTCGATCGCCTCGAACAGGGCCTTGAAGTTGCCCTTGCCGAAGCCGAGCGAGCCGTGCCGCTCGATCAGTTCGTAGAAGACGGTCGGGCGGTCGCCGACCGGCGCGGTGAAGATCTGCAGCAGATAGCCGTCCTCGTCGCGGTCGACCAGGATGCCGCGGGACTGCAGTTCCTCGATCGGCACCCGCACCTGCCCGATCCGGGCCCGCAGCTCCGGGTCCTGGTAGTACGAGTCCGGCGTGTTGAGGAAGTCGACCCCGTTCGCCCGCATGATGTCGACCGTCCGCAGGATGTCGTTGGTGGCGAGCGCGATGTGCTGGGCGCCGGCGCCGTCGTAGAACTCGAGGAACTCGTCGATCTGCGACTTCTTCTTCGCGATGGCCGGCTCGTTCAGCGGGAACTTCACCCGGTGGTTGCCGTTGGCGACGACCTTGCTCATCAGCGCGGAGTAGTCGGTGGCGATGTCGTCGCCGATGAACTCGGCCATGTTCACGAAGCCCATGACCTTGTTGTAGAAACCGACCCACTCGTCCATCTTGCCGAGCTCGACGTTGCCGACGACGTGGTCGACCGCCTGGAACAGCCGCTTCGGGTGCCCCTCCGGTCGGGTCACCTGCGTGGTCGCCGCGACGAACCCGGGCAGGTAGGGCCCGTCGTACTTGCTCCGGTCGACCAGCGTGTGCCGGGTGTCGCCGTACGCCGCGATCGCGGCCCGGCGGATCGTGCCGTGCTCGTCGGACACGTCGTTCGGCTCCTCCAGTACGACGGCGCCCTGCTTGCGGGCGTGCTCGACGCACTTGTCCACGTCCGGCACCTCGAGCGCGAGGTCGGCCACGCCGTCGCCGTGCTTGCGGTGGTGCTCGAGCAGCGGGCTCTTCGGGCTGACGCCGCCGGTGATGACGAAGCGGGCCGAGCCGGCCTTCAGGACGAACGCCTTGCTGTCCTTGCTGCCCGTCTCGGGGCCGGAATACGCGACCAGGTCCATCCCGAACGCGAGCTGGTAGTACTTCGCGGTCTGGGTGGCGTTGCCGACCACGAAGACCACCGCGTCCATCGCGGTGACCGGGAACGGGTCGGTGCTCTCGTCGTACGGCACCAGGCCGACGAGCTGCTTCAGCTGGTCGAGGTCGAGATCGGCGTCGAGCTCTGCGGGGGTGAGGTCGGTGCTGGTCATCGTGATCCTCCCGGTTCGGATGCGTGCACCGAGCCTCGTGGTGGGGAGGCAGGTTGCGCAACAGTTCCTTGTTTCACTGCGCAGGTTGTTCAGTATGCTGGGGTGACTGCTGGACTATTTGGTCAGCCTGACCACTGCGGGAGGTGCCATGTCGGTGGATGCGCTGGACGCCCGGATCCTGGGGCTGTTCGCGGCCGAGCCACGGGTCGGCGTGCTCGAGGCGTCGCGGCGGCTCGGGGTCGCGCGCGGCACTGTGCAGGCCAGGCTCGACCGGCTGCAGCGGGACGGTGTGGTCCGCGGCTGGGGGCCGGACATCGACACGACCGCGATCGGCTATCCGGTGACGGCGTTCGCGACGCTGCAGATCGAGCAGGGCTCGGGCCACACGGCCGTGGCAGCGGCGCTGGCCCGGATCCCGGAGGTGCTCGAGGTGCACACGATCACCGGCGCCGAGGACCTGTGGTGCCGGATCGTCGCCCGCTCGAACGCGGATCTCCAGCGGGTGATCGACCAGGTCGTCATCGTCCGCGGCATCCAACGAGCATCCACAGTGATCGCGCTGGCCGAACAGATCCCCCACCGGGTACTGCCCCTGGTCGAGGCGGCGACGAAGAACTAAGCCAGACGCTTGGCGACTTCTACTGCCGCGCGGGCCACGCGGGGGCCGACGAAGTCGCGGTCGAGCTTGCCGAGGACGACGACGCCGATCGAGGCTTCGACGCCCGGTACGCCGAGGACCGGGGACGACACGCCCTGCGCGCCGGCCTGCAACTCACCCGACGTGACCACGAACGGCCGCCCGGCCGGGTCGGGCTTGCGGCGTCCGGCCAGGATCGCCTTCCCGGCCGCGCCCTGGTCGAGGGCATGCCGCGAGCCCATCCGGTAGGAGACGTGGAAGTCGGTCCAGCTCGGCTCGATCACCGCGATCGCGAGCGCCTCGTCGCCATCGGCCACGGTCAGATGAGCCGTCGCACCGGTGTCCTCCGCGAGCGACCGCAGCACCGGCAGCGCTGCGTCACGGAGCGTTGGCTGAACGCGACGGCTGTAGTGCAGCACAGCCAGACCGAGACGCGCCCGGCCTTCACTGTCACGGCGGACCAGGCGGTGCAGCTCGAGGGTGTTCACCAGGCGGTAGACGACGGTCCGGCTGACTCCCAGCGCGGCTGCCAGTTCGGTGATCGAGAGACCGTCCGGAGCGTCCGCCAGCAACTCGAGGACAGTGAGTCCCCGGTCGAGCGTCTGAGAGGTCTCCGCGGGCACCTCCGAAGAGTATCCGTTTTTCGGGCGCGGCCCGATGGCCCCGTATCTTGCTGCCGTGCGAAATTACTGGGCGCTCCTCCCCGCCATCGCCGTGATCGTGGTGCTGATCCTGGTCTATGCCGTTCCGACCCTGATCAATCCGCAGTGGACCAGCTCGATCCTGGCGCTGTTCCGCCAGCACCCGGTGGACCCGCAGGCGACCCAGGACGAGGCTCAGCGGGCGGCCGGCGTGCTCGGCCCGCAGCAGATCAGGTCGCGGCGGATGCTCGCCGCGGCGATGGTGGTCGGCGCGGTCGCCTTGATCGGTTTCAACGTGTCCCTGAACCGGGAGGCGAACGGCTGCCAGATCGCGGCCCGGGCGTTCGGCGCGGTCGAAGGCGATGGCAAGGACGCCAAGGACCCGTGCATCAACATGATCTTCGGCAGCTTCTTCGGCGACGGCACCGGGACGACCGAGGAGTCGACGCCGCAGCCGGTTCAGTCGTACCAGCTGGTCCGGAAGAAGCACCCGACCTACCTCCGGTGGATCCAGCACGCGCCGGAATACAAGGAGGCCGACCTGCTCATCGGGACCAGCCTCGAGTGCAACGGGGACCTGCGGGTCCAGGAGGGCGACGACAAGATCACCGTGGTGGTCGACAGCGACTCGCCGTGCCCGCCCGCGACCGAGGTCTCGCTCACCGCGATCAAGCTGAAGAAGCCGCTCGGCGACCGCAAGATCGTCACCGTCGACGACCAGCCGATGCAGCAGATCGACCCGGACGTCGACTCGTGGCCGACCGTGCTGAAGAAGCTGGTGCCGGGCGGCTAGCTCAAAGCGCGGACCTGCGAGTCGTACTCGCGGAAGGGCCGGTTGCGGGCCAGCAGGATGAGCAGGCCGACGATGCAGACGGTCGCGCCGCCGAGCAGCGCGATCGTCGGGGTGGTGAGGGACGCCGCCGTACCCGAGACGAAGTCGCCCAGGCGCGGTCCGCCGGCCACCACCACGATGAAGACACCCTGCAACCGCCCACGCATGGCGTCCGGAGCGGCGGACTGCAGGATGGTGTTGCGGTACGCCGAACTCACCATGTCGGCCGCCCCCGACAACGCGAGCAGCCCGACACCCAGCCAGATCGTGCGCGACAGACCGAACAGCCCGACCGCCGCGGCGTACACCGTGATCGCGACGACGATCGCCACGCCTTGACGACGCACCCGGCTCACCCAGCCCGAGAACAGCACGCCGATCAGAGCGCCGAGCGCCGGAGCCGCCTGCAGGACACCGACGGTACGAACACCACCGGCGAAGAATGCGCCCGCCACGGCCGGGAACAGCGCGCGGGGCTGGGCGAACACCATCGCGAGGATGTCCGCGAGGAACGTCGCCAGCAGCGCCGGCGCCGCCCGCAGGAACGTGAACCCCTCGAGCACCGACCGCAACCCGGCCCGCCGGACCAGTCCCGTCGGCGGCACCGCCGGCAGCCGGAACAGCGCGTACAGCGCCGCGGTGAACGTGATCACGTCGACCAGGTACGCCGCCGCGAACCCGTGCCAGGCGATCACCGCCGCACCGAGCAGCGGTCCGGCGGTGAAGCCCAGGTTGAACGCGGCCTGGCTGAGCGTGTTCGCGGCCGGCAGCAGTTCGGGCCGGATCAGCCGCGGGATGATCGCGGACCGGGCCGGGTTGTTCACCGCGAAGCACGCCGACTGGCAGGCCACGACGGCGTACAGGATCCACACCTGGTTCCAGTGCAGCTGCGACTGCAGCACCAGGATCATCGAGAGCAGCCACAGTCCGGATGACGAGACGAGCGCGAGGGTACGCCGGTCGATCGCGTCGGCCATCGCCCCGCCGTACAGGCCGAAGACGATCAACGGCACCAGTGAGCACAACCCGACCAGCCCGACCGCGAACGTGGAGTGCGACAGCGCGTACACCTGGATCGACACGGTCACCGCGGTCATCTGCTGCCCGAGCTGCGACACCGTCGACCCGACCCACAAGCGGCGGAAATCCGCTGACTCCTTCAGCGGGCGGATGTCGGTGAGCAGCGGCACCCTGACAACTTATGTCACGACGTGAAAGATCAGACCCTCGGGAAGTGTTCGTCATCGAGCCGTTCGCCGGCGGTCAGGCCGAGGCCGTCGGTGACCACGTGGCCGGCGCCGGTGTAGGTCGTGTCGGCGTCGATGTAGATCGCCACGTGCGCGATCCGCGGATCGTCGGTCAGGTTCGGCGTCGCGGAGTGGGCCAGGTAGGCGTTGTGGAAGGTGCAGTCGCCCGCCCGCAGGGGGATCGTCAGCCGCTCCTCCCAGCGCAGGTCGGGCGCGGCGCGGAACATGTCGTCCCGGTCGGCCAGATCCTGGCTGCGCAGATCCTGGTGGCGCTGCGAGCCGGGGATGAACGTCATGCACCCGCGCTCCACCGGTACGTCGACCAGCGCGACCCACGCCGACAGCGAGGCCCGCGACCCGGCGTGCGGCCAGTACGGCGCGTCTTGGTGGAACTCGGTCGCCGCGCCGTTGTGCGGCGGCTTGATCAACAGCTGGTCGTGCCAGATTCGCACCGGCACCCCGGCCAGCGCGGTGGCGGCCGCGGCGAGTCGTGGGTCGAGGGTGAGCTCCCGCAGTACGGCGTTGTCGCGCCAGACGTTGACGTGCTGCTTGAAGATCGGCGACCCGTTCGCGTAGTCGTCCGCCGCCGCGCTCGCCGCGATCGCGGCGTCGCGGAACCGGGCCGCCTCCTCGGTGCTGATGATGTTCCGGATCCGGACCACGCCGTCGCGACGATAGGCCGAAATGGTCTCTTCATCCAGTACGGCGGGTGCCGTAGGGTCGGTCGTGGTCATCGGTGTGCTCCTCGAAATCCGTTGCCGGGAAGGTGTTTCCAGCCTGCGGCGCGCCGGCCGAGGATGACAGGCAGTGGTTGACCAAGACTTGACTGATCTTGACCTGTGAGGTGCGCGTGCACAATGTTCTGAGCAGCGAGGTGTTCCCCGACCAGCGCCTTCCGGTCGCCGGTGAGCGGCTCGAGCTGGTCGCCGACGTCGCGCCGCACAGCCACGCGTTCTTCGAGATCGCGGTCGTCGTCGCCGGCCGGGGTACGCATATCTCGGCCGCCGGCGAGGTGGCACTACAGCCCGACTCGGTCGTCGTACTGCGGCCGGGCGAGTGGCACGGGTACACCGACTGCGCCGGCCTGGTGGTGCGCAACGCGTATCTCGGTCCGGACGTCTTCGGGCTGCTGTCCGGCGCCCTGGTGCCCGGCGGAGGAGCGTCGTACCCGGCCCATCCGGCGGTCCAGCAGGCGATGCGCTTGCTGGAGGCAAGCATCGACGAGCCGTGGACGCTGGACCGGCTCGCCGCGCTCGTCAACCTCGCGCCCGGGTACCTGGTCCGCTTGTTCGGCCGGACCGCGGGGATCTCCCCGATGGCCTACCTGGACCGCATCCGCGCCGAGCGGGCCGCGGGCCTGCTGATCGAGACCGAACTGCCGATCGCGACCGTCGGCGCGATGGTCGGCTGGCACGACCCGAGCCACGCCAGCCGCCGCTTCCGCGCCACCTTCGGCCTCAGCCCCTCCCGCTACCGGGCCACGTTCCGGCCTTAGGCAAAGATGGGTGCATGACGTCGCTGCGCACGCCTGACCCGAACCCCGGCTGGCTGTCCGAGTTCGCGCTTGCCGAGACCCGCTCGCGGGTCCCGATCCTGTACGTCGAGGCCGTCCCGGCCCGCGTCGACACCTTCGGCCAGATCGAGCAGATCGGGGTGCTGCTGCGCACCTCGGCCGCGACCGGCGAGATCACCCGGACCCTGGTGTCGGGCCGCGTACTGCACGGCGAGTCGATCCGCGACGCGCTGCAGCGCAACATCGAGAAGGACCTCGGCCCGACCGCGTTCCCCCGGCTGCCGGTCAGCCTGGTGCCGGCCACGGTCGCCGAGTACCTCCCGTTCCCGGGTGTTTCACAACTGCACGATCCCCGCCAGCACGCGGTCGCGCTCGTGTACGTCGTACCGGTCACCGGCGAGTGCGACCCGCGCCAGGACGCGCTCGAGCTCACCTGGCTGACGCCGGCCGAGGCGCTCCAGCCGAGCCTGCTCGCCGACCTCGAGGGTGGCCGCGGGCAACTGCTCAAGCAGGCCCTCGCCTGGTCGGGCGCCATCGTCTAGTCCGGCGTCATCATCTCCGGCGTCGTCGTCTCGTCCGGCGCCGCCCCGGCGTCACCACGGCAGGCGGCCCGCTTCCGCGTGCACCTCACCCGTCGCTCCGTCGGAGCCCAGGGTCGCGAGCCGGACCGCCACGGCGGCGCCCTCCGCGGGCGTGCGCGGCGCGTCCCAGCCACCCATGTCCGTCGCGCAGTTCCCGGGATCGGCGGCGTTCACCAGGATCCCGGTGCCACGCAGCTCGTTGGCCAGCATCACCGTGACCATGTTCACCGCGGCCTTCGACGAGTTGTAGCCGAGCGTCAGTACGGTCGACATCCGCGACTCCGGATCCCCGACCTGCGTGAACGACGCCAGTGACGTCGACAGATTGACGACCCGCGCCTGCCCAGCCCGCAACAGCAGCGGCAACAGCGCCTGCGTCACCGAGACCAGCCCGATCACGTTGGTCTCGAACGCCGACCGCAGTACGCCGGACTCCACCCTCGACACCGCGTCGTCGCCGACCGGGATGATCGCGGCGTTGTTCACCAGTACGTCGAGCCGCCCGTGCGTGCTCTCGATCTCACCGGCCGCGGACCGCACCGACTGCTCGTCGGTCACCTCCAGCTGGATCCCGGTCGCATCGAGGCCCTCGGCAACCAGTTCCTTGGCGGCGGCCTCGCCGCGGGCCAGGTCTCGCGAGCCCATCAGCACGGTGAACCCGGCCTGGCCGAGCTGCCGTGCGATCTCCTTGCCGATGCCCTTGTTGGCGCCCGTGACGAGCGCGATCTTGTGCGTGGTCATGCGGTCCAGGCTGCTGCGGTCCGGCGTACCGAGGCAGAGCGAGTTGAGCCTGGGATCGGCAGTCCCTGGTTGCGGTTGGCGACGGCTGCGATCCTGGGGTCCATGGATCGGGGACAGCTCGCGGAGTTCCTGCGCCTCCGGCGGGAGGCGTTGCGGCCGGCCGATGTCGGTCTGCCGGCGGGTCTGCGGCGACGGACACCGGGGCTGCGGCGGGAGGAGGTCGCGAGCCTCGCCACCATGTCGACCGACTACTACACCCGGCTCGAGCAGGGCCGCGGTCCACGCCCGTCCCGCGCGGTGCTGACCGGGCTGGCCCGCGCCCTGCGGCTCTCCGACGACGAACGCGATCACCTGTTCCGGCTCGGCGGCGAGCAACCCGGTCCGCCTCCGGGTCCACCGGCCGACGTGCGGACCGGCGTACTGCGGATGCTGGCGCGGCTCGACGTACCAGGGCTGGTGCTGGACGCGAAGTACGACGTCCTCGCGTGGAACCCACTGGCGGCGGCGTTGATCACGGACTTCTCCGCCCTGCCGCCGCGGGATCGGAACCTGCTGCGCCTGCGGTTCCTGACCGACCGGCAAACCCGGCTTTTCGGCGAGGACGCGACCCGGGAGTTCGCGCGGGACGCGGCCGCCGACCTCCGGGCCGCGACCAGCACCTACCCGGACGACCCGGCCATCGCCCGGCTGGTGACCGATCTGCTCGACGGCAGCGCGGAGTTCGCGGCGATCTGGGCGCGGCACGAGGTGCGCCGGCAGCAGACGCTGTGCCAGACGATCTTCCACCCGGAGGTCGGCCGGATCGACGTGATCTGCGAGGTCCTGGTCATCCCGGAGCGCGATCAGCGCGTCGTGCTGTACACCGCCGACCCCGGCTCCCCCTCCGACCAGGCGCTCCGGCTCCTCGAGGTGATCGGCACCCAGGAACTGACCCGAGGCTGAAGGCGCGGGTCAGGCGCGGCGTTGCGTCGCCCAGTCGCGGATCAGCTCGATGCGTTCCTTGAGCTGGGTTGAGGAGGCGTGGGCGGCGGCGGGGCCGCCTAGTTTGCGGCGGAGGTCGTTGTGGATGACGCCGTGCGGCTGGCCGGTGCGGTGGTGCCAGGCGGCGACCAGGCCATTCAGCTCGCGGCGCAGGAGGGCGATCTGCTCGTGGGTGGCGAGCTCGGTCGGCGTGGGGTCCTCGCGCTCCGCGGCCGCCCCGCGCCGGGTCCGCTTCTGCGCCGCCAGCGACTTCGCCTGCCGCTCGCGCAGCAACTCCCGCACCTGATCCGGCTCCAGCAGCCCGGGCAGGCCGAGGAAGTCGAGCTCCTCGTCGGAGGCCTGGTCGCCACCGGTTCCGTAGTCACCACCGTCGAACACGACCCGGTCGAAGCTCGCGTCCGACCCGAGCGCCTCGAACTTCGCGTCCAGTTCGTCGCTGGCCGCCTCGGTCTGGTTCGCCTTGGCGAGCAGGTCGTCCTCGAGGGCGAAGATGTCGCCGTCCTCGTTGCTGTTCTTCCGCCCGAGCACGTGGTCCCGCTCGGCCTCCATGTCGGCCGCGAACCCGAGCAGCCGGGTCACCGACGGCACGAACACCGACGCCGTCTCACCCCGCTTCCGGGCCCGCACGAACCGCCCGACCGCCTGGGCGAAGAACAGCGGCGTCGACGTCGGCGTCGCGTACACCCCGACCGCGAGCCGTGGCACGTCCACACCCTCGCTGACCATCCGGACCGCGACCATCCACCGCGAGTCCCCCTCGGAGAACTTCGCGATCTTCTTGCTCGCCGCCTTCTCGTCGGACAGCACCACGGTCGGCGCCTCGCCGGTCAGCTCCCGCAGCGTCTTCGCGTACGCGCGGGCCGTGTTCTGATCACCCGAGATCACCAGCGCGCCCGCGTCCGGCATGTGCCGCCGGACCTCGGTCAGCCGCTTGTCCGCGGCCGCCAGCACCGCCGGCATCCACTCGCCTGCCGGGTCCAGCGCCGTACGCAGGGCCTGCGCTGTCAGGTCCTTCGTCAACGGTTCACCCAACCGGGCCGCGACCTCGTCCCCGGCCTTGGTTCGCCACCGCATCTCACCGGAATACGACATGAAGATCACCGGGCGTACGACGTGATCGCGCAGAGCGTGACCGTACCCGTAGGTGTAGTCCGCCTTGCTCCGCGCGACGCCGTCCGGCCCGTGCTCGTAGGTGACGAACGGGATCGGGTTGTCGTCGCTGCGGAACGGCGTTCCGGTCAGACACAACCGGCGGGCCGCGGGCTCGAACGCCTCCCGGACACCGTCACCCCAGCTGAGCGCGTCGCCGCCGTGGTGCACCTCGTCCAGGATCACCAGCGTCTTGAACCGCTCGGTCCGGACCCGGAAGGCCAGCGGGTTCACCGCGATCCCGGCGTACGTCACCGCGACGCCCTGGAAGTCCTTGTTGGTCTTGCCGCGCCGGCCCGCGAACGCCGGGTCGATCGCGATCCCGGCCCGGTCGGCCGCCTCGGCCCACTGGACCTTCAGGTGCTCGGTCGGCGTCACCACCGTGACCCGCTCGATCTGCCGCCGGTGCAGCAACTCGGCGGCCACGGTCAACGCGAACGTGGTCTTACCGGCTCCCGGGGTCGCCACGGCGAGAAAGTCCCGCGGCTGCTGGTCGAGATAAAGCTTGAGCGCCTCCGCCTGCCAGGCCCGCAGCTTGCTCGCGGTCCCCCAGGCGGCGCGGTCGGGATACGCCGGCGGAAGCACGGCTGGTCCAGCAGGCACGCTCGAATCCACGGACGGCATACTCCCCCGTTAGTCGACTGTCGGCCGTGCAGGAACGTTACCTGACTTCGCCGGCAAACCTCGACCGGCGTGTCGGGTACGGGCGGTCTGTGGAGAAAGTTCCCGGGTTCGCTGGAGTTGCGTTCTACACTTTGGGGCATGAGTACTCAGCTGACCCCTGGCGCCGAGACGGTCGTCGACGAGCGGACCCAGCCGTCGCTGGAAGAGCCCGGCGATCACGAGCGGTTCTCGCACTACGTGCCGAAGGACAAGCTGACCGAGGCGATGGTGATGGGGACGCCGGTGGTCGCGCTGTGCGGCAAGGTGTGGGTGCCGAGCCGAGACCCGCAGCGCTTCCCGGTCTGCCCGGAGTGCAAGGAGATCTGGGACTCGCTCAACCCCGGGGACGACGGCGGCGAGGAGTAGGCCCGGACGTCAGTTCAGGGTCGGATCGTCCGGGTACGTCGCCAGATACGCCATCTGATCGTTCTGGCGGCGGAGCACCCGGCGCCACAGGGTGTCCGGGTGCAGGCTGAACACGTCGTCGGGCTCGGACTCGACGACGTACCAGGCGCCCTCGGTGATCTCGCCCTCGAGCTGCCCGCTGGACCAGCCGGCGTACCCGGCGAAGATCCGCATGCGCTGGATCGCGCCCTCGAGCAGTGCCGGCGGTACGTCGAGGTCGATCAGCCCGATCCGCCCGAAGCACTCCCGCCAGCCGGGCGGATCCGCGGACTCGATCACCTCCGCGACGGCCAGCGCGCTGTCGGTGCCGACCGGACCGCCCATGAACAGCACGCCCGGCTCGTTCACCGTGGTGGACCAGTCCGGGAGCACCCGGTCCACGGCCAGGTCGGCCGCGCGGTTCACCACCACCCCCAGCGCGCCGTCGTCGTCGTGATCCAGCAGCAGGATCACCGACCGGCGGAAGGGCGGCTCGTCGAGCAACGGGGTCGCCACGAGCAGCGAACCGGTCAGGGTCGTGGCCGTCATAACTCCATCATGTCGTACGACGGAACACTCGGAAGGCCAGCCAGGCACCGAAAGCAACACCGGCGAGATCCGCCATCGCGTCGAACGGATCGCCGTCGCGTTGCGGCAGCAGGTAGTGCTGCACGATCTCGCTGACGATCGCGTTCGCGACCAGTGCCGCCAGCAACCAGCGGGCCGGCACTCTGACCTTCAGCCCGAGGAATGCGACGGACGCGAACAGGAAGAAGTGCGCGATCTTGTCCACCTGCGGGATCCCGACGTGCGGACCGGCCTCCCGCGGCGCGTAGACGCCGTACAACTGCAGCGCGCAGGCGGCGACGAAGCCGATCCGCCACGCCCACACCGTCACTCGCGACCCGGCCGTCGCCCCCGTCAGAGTAGATGTCACCCAACCACCGTACTCACAGCGCCGGAGAGTCGTCCGGGAAGCTCTCGGCCGCCGGGGCCTTGCCGCCGGCCGCGTCGCGGACGGCGTGCGCGACCATCGTGTGCACCTCCGGGTGGAACACGCTGGGCACGATGTAGTCGGCGTTCAGCTCGTCGTCGGTGACGACACCGGCCAGCGCCTTCGCGGCGGCCAGCTCCATCTGGATCGACACCTTCGACGACTGCGCGTCGAGCAGACCGCGGAAGACGCCCGGGAAGACCAGCACGTTGTTGATCTGGTTCGGGAAGTCGCTGCGCCCGGTCGCCACCACGGCCGCGTGCTCGTGCGCGGCGGCCGGGTCGACCTCCGGGTCCGGGTTGGCCAGCGCGAAGACGATCGCGTCCTTGTTCATGGTGGCGATGTCGGCGCCGTTCAGGATGTTCGGCGCGGAGACGCCGATGAACACGTCCGCCCCGCTCAGCGCACCCTTCAGGTCACCGCTGTACTTCGCCGCGTTGGTGTTCTCCGCGATCCAGCGCAGCTCCGGCGACAGCCCGTCGCGTTCGGTGTGGATGACTCCGGCGATGTCGGCGACGATCGCGTCCTGCAGGCCGGCCTCGATCAGCAGCTTCAGGATCGCGGTGCCGGCCGCACCCGCGCCGGACAGCACCACGCGGACCTCACTGATGTCCTTGCCGACCACTCGCAGCGCGTTGAAGAGCGCCGCCAGCACCACGACCGCCGTACCGTGCTGGTCGTCGTGGAAGACCGGGATGTCCAGTTCCTCGCGCAGCCGGGCCTCGATCTCGAAGCAGCGCGGCGCGGAGATGTCCTCCAGGTTGATCCCGGCGAACCCGGGTGCGATCGCCTTGACCACCTGGATGATCGCCTCGGTGTCCTGGGTGTCCAGGCACAGCGGCCACGCGTCGATCCCGGCGAACCGCTTGAAGAGCGCCGCCTTGCCCTCCATCACCGGCAGCGCGGCCTTCGGGCCGATGTTGCCCAGCCCCAGTACGGCGGAACCGTCGGTGACCACCGCGACACTGTTGCGCTTGATCGTCAGCCGGCGCGCGTCCTCGGGGTTGGCCGCGATCGCCAGGCAGACCCGCGCCACTCCCGGCGTGTAGATCATCGAGAGGTCGTCGCGGTTGCGGATCGGGTGCTTGGCCTCCATCGAGATCTTGCCGCCGAGGTGCATCAGGAACGTCCGGTCCGAGACCCGGGCGATCTCGACGCCCGGTACGGCGCGCATCGCCTCGACCAGCCGGCCGGCGTGCTCGGTGTCGGCAGCGGCGCAGGTGACGTCGATCCGCAGCCGCTCGTGGCCGGACGCGGTCACGTCGAGCGCGGTGACCAGACCGCCGGCCTGCTCGACCGCGGTCGTCAGCTTGCTCACCGTCGAGCCACCCGCGGGCACCTCGAGGCGAACGGTGATGGAGTACGAAACACTCGGCAAAGCAGTCACGCGGGTGATCCTCTCATGTCACTGGTAAGCCCTGGAGGTTACGTACATAAAGTCGCGGCTCAGTGAACGAGCAAGCTCATCACCGTCGAAAGGGTGCTGTGGCTACTCCGCGTCCAGCCAGGCTCTGACCGACTCGTTGTGCTCGCCGAGTCGTGGCGGTGGGAGGTTGGTCTCGCGGGCGCCGGCGTACGGCTGGTCGTCGAAGCGCAGCGGTGGACCGGGGAGCTGGATGCGGCCGAGCGTCGGGTGGTCGACGTCGATCAGCAGGCCCTGGGACAGCGTCTGCTCCCACTTGTAGACCTGCTGGAAGTCGCGGACCTTGCCGGCCGGAATCCCCTTGTCCGCAAGGCGTTCCAGCCACACGTCCGCCGACTCGGCCGCGAAGGCCGCCTCGATCGCAGCCGTCAGCTGGTCGCGATGCGCCACCCGCTGCGCGTTGACCGCGAACCGCTCGTCCTCCGGATCGAGCCCGACGATCGGCGCGAAGGTCCGCCACTGCCCCTCGCTGCCGACCGCGACCTGGATGCTGTCGTCGGCGGTGCGATACATCCCGTACGGCGCGATCTGGGCATGGTGATTGCCGACCCGCTCGGGCAACTCGTGCGCCACCGTCCACTTCGTCCCGTGGAACGCGTGCACGCCGATCGTCGACGCGAGCAGGCTGGTCCGCACCACCCGGCCCTTGCCGGTGATCGATCGCTCGTGCAACGCCGCCAGCGCACCATAGGCGCCGTACATGCCGGCCAGCAGGTCCGCGATCGGTACGCCGACCTTCGTCGGCTCGACCGCGCCGGTGATGCTCATCAGACCGCCTTCGCCCTGCGCGATCTGGTCGTATCCGGCCCGCCCGCCGTCCGGACCGTCGTGTCCGAAACCGGTGATCGAGAGGATCACCAGGCCTGGGTTGAGCTCGTGCAGCTGCCCCGTGGAGAACCCGAGCCGATCGAGCACGCCCGGCCGGAAGTTCTCGATCAGCACGTCGGCCTTGCGGACCAGCTTGGTCAGGAAGTCCTTGCCCTGATCCGATTTGAGGTCGGCGGTCACCGACTCCTTGTTCCGGTTCGCGGACAGGTAGTACGTCGACTCCCCTTCGACGAACGGCGGTCCCCAGCCCCGGCTGTCGTCCCCGCGCTCGGGTACCTCGACCTTGATCACCCGCGCGCCGAGGTCGCCGAGCATCATCGCCGCGTGCGGCCCGGCCAAGGCTCTGGTCAGGTCGACGACGACGACATCGGAGAGGAGGTTCTGCACGCCGCCACCCTAGGCGAGGACGCGCGGAGCAGCCGTGACGCGACTCTCAGGCCGACGCCTTGCGCGCCAGGGAGGCCAGGCGGTGGGTTACGTCACGGGGGCGTTCCTGCATGAGCATGTGCCCGGCGCCGGGGTACATCCACAGGCGTGCGGTCGGGAGCTCCGCGGCCATCCGGTTGGCGTGCCGGGGCGGGAGGAGCCGGTCGCGGGTCCCGTGCATGATCTCGACCGGCACCTGGTCGAGCACCTTCAAGGCGTGCGACCGCTCGTGCTGCAGGATCGCCTCGAAGAACCCGCCGTACGACGGCCCCGGCACCGCGGCCAGGTCCGCCAGGAACAGATCCACCTCGGCCGGGTCGACCTTCTTGCCGAACACCAACTGCTGCAGCGCGGGCCGCTGCAGCCGGGCCGCCAGCGCACGCGATGCCAAGGCCTGGCGAGCGGCACGCTTGGCGGCTCCGCGGAGTGCGCGGCGTTCGATCCGGGCGCTGACCAGGTTCATCGCGCGGGGAGCGACCACCGCGGTTGCGGGGTCGAGACGTCTGGGGATGCCGAAGGCTCCCTCCGCGATGTGACCGGACGATGTGCTGACCAGGGCAGCGGCCCGGATTCGGGAGCCGAAGAGGTCGGGGTGGGCGTCGGCAAGGGCCATCAGGGTCATGCCACCCATCGAGTGGCCGGCGTACACGACCGGGCCGTCGCCGACCACGGTGTCGAGCACCGTCACCAGGTCGTCGGCCAACTGCTCGATCCGCATCGAGCCCGGCGGCGCCGCGTCCGACCGCCCGTGGCCGCGGTGGTCGTAGCTGACGACGCGTACGGCGTCCGGTCCGAGGATCCGCGGCAGGTCCTCGACCTGGTTGTGCCACGACCGCGTCGAACACGTCCACCCGTGCACCAGCAGCACCGTCACCGGCGCGTCCACAGGCCCGGTCGTCTCGATGTTCAGCCGTACGCCGTCCGGCGTCGTCACGCCCGACCGCTCCAACTCGATCGTCACGCACTCTCCCGTTCCCGCTCGTCGGCGGCCAGATGAGCCGCACGCAACCGCCCGCCACGGGCTCCCCGTCCGACCAGCCAGGCGATCCCGGCGAGCTCGAGCAGCCCGACCACACCCAGCAGGGCGTAGCCGCCGTTCCACATCCATCGTGGCACGTCGGTCCGCTCCTCGCGCCGCAGCACCTGTTGCTCGTTGATGAACTCGACCGGCTGCCCGTTCGACACCTGCACCGCGGGCTTCTCGATCGCCGCGTCCGCCGGCGCGTACACCCAGGTCGCCACCAGGTCCCGCTGCCCCTGGTGCAGCCGGATCATCGACTTCCACTTCCCGTACATCGGCAGCGGGTCCGCCGACCGGTAGGTGCCATCGGCAACCTTCACCATCGGGTGCAGGACCATCCCGCCACCCTGCCAGGCCATCGCCGAGAACCACCGTGCACCATCGGCCGCATCACCCGGCTGCAGCGCGACCGTGACGTACGCCGTCGGCTCGGCCCCCGTGGCCACCCGCTCCAACGACACCGTCCCGGACACCCCCGGAGCGGCCGACCGCGGCACGCAGAAGAACAGCGCTGCCAGTACGGCGATCAGCCCGGCGGCCCCTAGTTGGTGCGTACGACGGACCGCGGCCGGCCGGGTGTGCCGGATCCCGACCGCACGGTGATCCCCCGCAACCTCGGCGTACCGGGTCGCGAGCCAGGCTCCGGTCAGACCAGCGCCAGCTCCGACGACAACGCCGTACCCGAGGGCTGACGGGAGCATCGACGACGGCCACGCGATCGGCATCCAGACGTGACTCCAGGCGTACTCCGCGACCACGCCCACCGTGCCGATCAGGATGCCGGCGACCAGCCCGAGGCGGAAGCGGTTCTTGTTGCCCAGGGCAAACGCCACCACCTCGACCAGGATCGCCTCGACGATCAGCAGCGGGAAGTGCCCGACGATCTGGCCGAGCGGCTGAGCGACGGCCCAGGCGATGCCGCCGCGGATCACCAGATACACCGCCAGCGCGGCGAACGTCGTACCGGGACCGCGCCGCGCCCGCAGGATGGTGAACCCCATCGCCGCGCCGAACACGATCAGGATCGGCTGCAGGATCAACGGGAACTGCGGCACCCCGTAGTTGAACTCGGTGCTGAACAGATCCCACGCGATCAGCAACGCACCGACCGACACGATCTCCTGGAACAGGCGGCGCTTGTTGAGGCCGATCAACTGCTCCACCTCGGCCAGCGCCAGCAGTCGCGCGAAGATCGAGAACACCACGCCGCCGATCATCAGCAAATGGGTCGGGCCCCACAGCGTGACGTCCTCGCCGAACAGGCGGTGCCACACGTCGTCCAGCGGGAACCCGACCAGGGCGAACGTCCCGCACACCGTCACGAGCGCCGCACTGCAGGGGATCCGCCAGCCCTTGGTTAGTTTGATCGTGCGGGCCGGCAGCGGCTTGCCGGCCAGAGCGATCGGCACGACACCGGAGACGATCACGCCCAGGATGCCGAAGAAGATCGGGTAGTGCGCCGGCGTCCCGAACGGGCCCGTGTCACGGCCGCGGTCGATGTGTACCGCGATGTCCCACCAGACCCCGAACGCGCAGGCGAGCAGCGACACGGCGTGCACGTACGGCGTCAGCGCGGCCCATCGGGGGACTCCGTCCAGTCTCCCGATGGTGTCCGCAAGCCGTCCTACCAGGGTGACGTGCCCGGTCCGTTCCCGCCACAGCAGGACGGCGAGTGCGACGTACATCAACGAGACCACGCCGGTGACGATCACGATCTGGTCGAACGTCGCCGTACCGGTGGTCGCCAGCGGGATCGCCATGAACGGTCTCCTTAGATCCTTCATCACCGATGTTACATCGACTATGTAACGTTGAGTCTGGAAGACTGTCAAGGGTGGACCAGAAGCCGGACGAGGACCTCACCGTCGACCAGCTCGCCGCCAAGGTGGGCATGACGGTGCGGAACGTACGCGCGTACGCCGGGCGCGGCCTGATTCCGCCGCCCCGCCTGGCCGGCCGGACCGGGTACTACGACCAGGACCACGTGGCGCGGCTCACCCTGGTCCGCGAGCTGCTCAACAAGGGCTACACGCTGGCCGCGGTCGAGCGGATGATGAGCGAGCTGCCCGACGGGGCGCTGGCGCTGGGCGTCTTCGAGACCCTGGTGAACCCGTGGACCCCGGCCGAGCCCGAGGTGCTCGACGAGTTCCAGCTGGCGGAGCGGGCCGGCGTACCGCACGATCCCGCGGTGATCGACCAGCTCGTCGAGCTCGGGATCGCCGAGCGCCAGGACGACGGCCGGCTCCGCATCTCGAACCCGGACCTGCTCCGCACCGGCCTCGAGGTGATCAAGCTCGGCGTCCCGATGCAGGCGATCTTCGAGATGCTGCCCAAGCTCTTCGCCCAGGCCGACGCGGTCGCGAAGACGTACGTCGAACTGTTCCGCAGCACCGTCTGGCGCGACTTCGCCGACGCCGGCCTCCCCGCCGACGGCTGGCCCGAGATCCAGCGCACCCTGGAAGGCATCATCCCGCTCGCCGGCCAGGCGCTGGTCGCCGCGTTCCGCGAAGCCATGGCCCGCGAGATCGAACAGGTCGCCTACGAGGAACTGGGCCTGGACCCCAAAGCCCTCCCCTCAACCGGCTAGACCCGATCGCGCGGGTCGGCGTCCTGCGGCGGTTGCGGAGCACTGGTGAGGTGAGCCCTGCCCTGAGGACGGCGGCGGCCACGATCAGGGTCGCACGGCGAGGCCGGCATCACGGCGAGCAGGAAGGCGATGAGCACACCTCCGAGCACCATGAACGTAGTCACGATCACCTACTGCCCGCCCTGCGTACGCCGGAAACCACCGGCCCGGTCTCGTCCCCTAGTGACCCCTGGACGTATCACCAGGGGTAGCTAGGGACTCAGATAGGTAAAGATCCGCATGTGCAGGACGGGCCTTACTTGGGACTGTTCTCTTACCAGGAACTCGAGGGCGGATCAGTCCCACCGCCCGCAGCAGGCAGGAGCACGACGATGCGTCAGATTCAGATCCGCCGGCGGCCGCGCACCACGACCACGTCCACCCGCCGTCAGACGAAGGACCTCGACCTCCGTACGCCGTCCGGCCGCCCGCTGCCGTTCTGATCCCGTCCGCCTGTCCCCCGGAAGCCCACGACCATGAAGCTCAGACTGCACGTCCACCACGCGTTCACCGGCGGCTGGTGCGCCGACATCGACGACGACCTCGACCGCCAGCCCGACGACCCGTACTGGTGCGTCGACCAGTGGCCCACCCTCCAGGAAGCCATCGCCGCCGGCTGCGCCCAACTGGCCAGGCTCGCCACCACCCAGTACCCCACCCGCGTCAGCAGCCAGTACGCGATGGCCGCCTGAGCTCGGGGCGCGGCTCGTCCTCGGACGGCAGGTCGCCGAGGTCGGCGTCCCAGTCGTCGTGGTCGTCGTCGGGGAGGCTCGCCTCGTTGCGGCGGGCGATCCGGATGAACGCGACGATCAGCAGGATCGGCCCGAGCACCATCGCCGTCTCCGGAACACCACCCATGTGCAGCGCGATCATGACGCCGTCACCAGTGCGATCCCGCCGGCCGTGAACGCGACCATCGCCGCCAGCATCGGGTACTGCGCCCGCCGCAGCTGCCGGCGCCGGAACAGTTCGGCAGCACGATCGTGCGCGGACACGACCCCAAGTACGTGTCCGAGCACGATCGCACCGATCTGGACCCCCGCGATCAACCCCGTGCCGAGGAACGCGTAGTCGATCCGCGTCCCGCTCGTACCGAACAGATCCCACCCACGCCCGAACGGGTCCGTGGCGAGCAGCACACCCTCCTGTCCTTGGAACATCGCGAACGAGAAGTAATGCGCCACCGCGTACCCGATCGCGATCGGGACCAGCGAATGCACGAACGCCCCCGGCAACCCGGCCGCCCCGACAGCGCCCGACCGGACCCGCACCGATCCCGTCGTCCGCGCCGCCGACACGAACAACCCCGTGACGATCGCGACCGCAACCATCAGCCCGAGCGTGTGTACGACGATGTGCTGCGTCCGACCGAGGTCGCCAGTCAGGCGCGTCCAGGCCGACCACCGCGAGATCCCGTCGAAGGCCGTTGACCCGAGCAACAAACACAGCAGCCCGACGATCCCCGGTTGCTGCGGCATCGTGGCCAGTCCGGCCAGCGGGTTCCGCAGTTCCAGTCGCCCGTCGGCGCCGCGACCGAACGGACTCAGTCGCGCGAGCACTTCGGCGTACACCTCGAAGCTGTCGCCGATCCTGAACCACGCCGGGCCATAAACGATGCCCGCGGCAACATTCACCAACGCGTAGCCGGTCACGAAGATCGCGACGACGAGCGGCTCGGAGCCGTCCGGGTACGCGAGCTCGAGCCAGAGGAAGCCGGCCAGCCCGGCAACCGCCGGCCAGTACGCGATCCCCTCCGGCAACGTCCGGTACGACGACCGCCGGGCCAGGCCGGCGATCGTGCGCAACGGGTTGGCCAGTCGCCAGATCGGGCCGCAGAGCAGGGAGAGCGGGATGATGCCGACCCAGATCCACACGTAGAGCCAGGTCGGCGCCGGGTTCAGCGCCGGCGAGCTGCTGCCGAACCATGCGGCGCCGAGAAGCATCACGAGCGCGGCCAGACCGGCAACCTTCAGCACCCAGCGCAACGTGCGATTGTCGACAATCCCCGTGATGACAATCAGCGAGCGCCCGGCGGCGACGTCGAAGCGCGGCTGCGACCAGAACGCGGCGAGGGCGAAGAACGAGACGGCGACCGCAGCGCCGGCGGAGTAGATCGCCAGCCAGAGCGGCACGGGCAGGTCGCCACGACCGCCGATCCCGTGCAGCGGCAGCAACAACTCCACCACGGCCGCGCCCTCCGATCCGCCAGGTATCTGACCGATCGAATGTAACACGAACGATGTCACATAGCGAGGGTCTGATACTCCGCGGGGTTGAAGCGCCGGGTCACCTGCCGGAACCGGAAGGTGAACGACGGCCAGAGCGTCGTATTGCGGCCCTGCGCGTCGAGGTACCAACTGGTGCAGCCACCGCGGGTCCAGACCGTGTTGCGCATCGACGAACGGACGCCGTCGACGAACGCGCGCTGCACCTCCGGTCGCACCTCGACCTGCCGCAGCCCGTGGGCGTCCATCGTCTTCAGCGCATCCAGGATGTAGGCGATCTGGGACTCGATCATGAACACCATCGAACTGTGGCCGAGGCCGGTGTTGGGGCCGATCAGCAGGAAGAAGTTCGGGAAGCCGGAGACCGCCGTACCGAGGTGAGCCTCCATGCCGCCGGACCAGGCTTCGCGCAGCGAGACGCCGTCGCGGCCGTGGACCATGTCCATCACCGGCAGGTCGGTGACCCGGAAGCCGGTGCCGTAGATGATCGTGTCGACCTCGTGCTTCACGCCGTCCTCGGTGATGATCCCGGTCGGGGTGACCTCGGCGATCCCGTCGGTGACGACCTCGACGTTCGGCTGCACGATCGCCGGGTAGTAGTCGTCGGAGATCAGCACGCGCTTGCAGCCCAGGGTGAAGTCAGGGGTCAGCTTGGCCCGCAGCAGCGGGTCGCGGACCTGATGGGCGAGGTGCTTCTCGGCCACCTTCTGCGCCAGTTTCATGATCGCCGGCAGCTTGGCGAACCCGAGCACCATCGACTCGCGACCCCAGTAGATCCCCGCCCGGACGGCCTTCTGCGCCAGCGGGAAACGACGGAACACCGCCTTCTCCACCTCGGTGATCTTGCGGTCCGGCCGCGGCATCACCCACGGCGGCGTCCGCTGGAACAGATGCAGTTCCTCGACCTCGGGCTGGATCGCCGGCACGAACTGAATCGCCGACGCGCCAGTCCCGATCACCGCGACCTTCCGGCCACTCAGGTCCAGGTCGTGATCCCACTGCGCCGAGTGGAACACCTCACCCTCGAACGCCTCGACCCCAGGAAGCTTCGGGTACGACGGTTCCGCGAGCGGACCCATCCCGGACAACAGCACGTCCGCGATGAACTCACCTTGACTCGTCTGGATCCGCCAGCGACCGTCCTCCCAGCGCGCGGTCTCGACCGCATGCCCGAAGCGGATATGCGGACGGATGCCAAACCGGTCGGTGACGTTGCGCAGGTAGTCCTCGATCTCGGGCTGGGGCGAGAACGTCGAGGACCACTCCGGGTTGGGGGCGAAGGAGAACGAGTACAGGTGCGACGGCACGTCACACCGGCAGCCCGGGTAGGTGTTGTCCCGCCAGGTCCCGCCGACGTCGTCCGCACGCTCCAGTACGACGAAGTCGTCGTACCCGGCCTGCTTGAGCCGGACTGCCATCCCGATCCCGGCGAACCCGGTCCCGACCACCACGATCCGGTGTTGCGTGGTCTCCATCAGCCCTCCAGCCTCGGTCCTTTTGCGGCAACTTACTCCCAGTAAGTTACTCGGAGTCAGTTAGACTGCGCAAGTGACCTCGACCACGGGCCAGACGGCGGCCGACGTACCGGTGAAGCGGCGGCGCAACCGGGCCGCGCGGGAGCGGGAGATCCTCGAGGCGGCGGAGCGGATCTTCGGCGAGCGCGGGTATCAGGGCACCTCGATGGACGACGTCGCCGCCGAGGTCGGGGTGTCGAAGCCGCTGATCTACCAGTACTACGGCTCGAAGGACGGCCTGTTCCTCGCCTGCCTGGCGCGACTCCGGACTCAGCTGCTGGAGACCGTTGCCGATGCGGTGATGGCGGCCCACGATCCCGAGGACGCGCTGTACGCCGGATTCGTCGCCTGGTTCCAGTTCCTCGACGATCACCCGCAGGCGTGGTCGGTCCTGATCGACGAAGGCATGCTTTCCACCAACCCGGCGGCCGGCCCCGCCACCGCCGCGACCGACGAGGTCCGCGCCGCCTTCATCGAACTCATCTCCACGATGGTCCGGATGAACCTCCCACCCGGCCGCACCGCCGACGACGAGGAGATCGAGATCGTTGCCCAAAGCATCTCCGGCGCCACCGAACGCCTAGCCATCTGGCGCAGCCGCACCCCCACCCCACCCACCCCCGAAAAGGTGGCCCGCACCCTCCAAAACCTCCTCTGGCAAGGCCTCAACACCCTCCGCACCACCTGACCGAACGGACGCCTCTCCGCGGCGGATGCGCAACCCTACGTACGTCGCCTGCGCGCGCATCTCGCAGTGCGCTGAGATCGGAAGGTTGGTTAGTGGTCTGCGGGTGGTGCGCTGTGCCATCGCCACTTGGTGCCGACGTCAGGGAGTCCGGGGAGCGACAGCCGGCCGGTTGCCCATTGGAGCGTGGCCCAGGGATCGGGGCTGCTGGGCCGAGTGACGCGCACTCGGCCTGCCGGTCCGGGAACATGCGGGCGAGGACCCAGGCACAGACGTCTGACGGCGGCGCGAAGGGTAGGCCGAGACCGGCCGTGATGTCGCCGCCGTGGACGAGCAGTTCGATGCAGCCCATGCCGGCCGTCCCCTCGGCGTCGGCCATGCCGTACGGATGGAAACCGCGGTCGGTCGGCTTGGCCGCGCGTACGACGGACGACAGGAGGCGACCGCACGCCTCGAGGAGTTCCAGAACCTGGGCTGTAGTGGAGTCCTCGATGGCGCGGGAGAAGAAGCGCACGTAGTGCGAGGGAGCACGGCTGGCGAGCTGCATCGCGTAGGCCAGTTGGCAATGCGCGACGTGCTCGGCGGTGAAACGGCACGACCACTCGAGCGAACCCGCTGGTGTCTGCCAGTCCCGATCAATCGCGGGCGCGAGCGCCGCCACCACGCTGTCGACTGCCCGATCCAGCTCGTCGGTCCGGTGCAACGAGTTCCTTCGGTCGTCGGGGCAGAAACGACAAAAGCAAGGAGTCACGGACTCCCTGCCATACCCAAGGTATAGCGCACCGGGGGACTTGCCGCAAGGCCCGGGTTGTGCTGGAGAATCACCAGTCACAGCCAGAAATCCTTGGAAATAAGGACTTGCTGGCGGAAGAAGCGAACCTAGTGAATCGGGGATTCTTCGTGATTGACGTGATCATTGCCGGTGGCGGACCGACTGGCATGATGCTGGCGAGTGAGTTGCGGCTGCACGGCGTACACGTGGTTGTGGTGGAGAAGGACGTGGAGCCGACCAAGGTCGAGCGCTCGACCGGTCTGCACGTGCGCAGCATCGAGGTGATGGACCAGCGCGGATTGCTGGAGCGGTTCCTCGAGCTCGGGAAGCAGTACCCGGTCGGTGCCTTCGTCGGCATCCGCAAGCCGCCGCCGGACCGGCTGGACACCGCGCACGCGTACATCCTCGGCATCCCGCAGACCACGACCGACCGCCTGCTGGCCAAGCACGCCGCCGAGGTCGGCACCGAGATCCGGCGCGGTAGCGAACTGGTCGGGCTGAGCCAGGACGACGACGGCGTCACCGTCGAGCTGGCCGACGGCACGCAGCTGCGTTCGCGCTACCTCGTCGGCTGCGACGGCGGCCGCAGTACGGTGCGCAAGTTGCTCGGCGTCGCCTTCCCCGGCGAGCCGAGCACGGTCGAGACGTTGCTGGGTGAGATGGAGTTGACCGCGTCGCCCGAGACCCTGGCCGAAGCGAACGAGGAGATCCGCAAGACCCAGCTGCGTTTCGGCACCGCACCCGTCGGGGACGGGTTCTACCGCGTCGTCGTACCCGCTGAGGGAGTGGCCGAGGACCCGCGGGTCCCGCCGACCTTCGAGGAGGTCAAGCAGCAGTTGCGAGTGACCGCCGGCACGGACTTCGGCGCGCACTCACCGCGCTGGCTCTCCCGCTTCGGCGACGCCACCCGGCTGGCCGAGCGCTACCGGTCCGGCCGCGTACTGCTGGCCGGCGACGCGGCCCACATCCACCCGCCGGCCGGCGGACAAGGCCTCAACCTCGGCGTCCAGGACGCGTTCAATCTCGGCTGGAAGCTGGCGGCCGAGATCAACGGCTGGGCGCCCGAGGGCCTGCTGGACAGCTACCACACCGAACGGCACCCGGTCGCCGCCGACGTCCTGGACCTCACCCGTGCCCAGATGGAACTGATGGCCCTCGAGCCAGGTCCCCAGGCCGTACGCCGGCTGTTGACGCAACTCATGGACTTCGAAGACGTCCATCGCTACCTGGTCGAGAGGATCGCCGCGATCGGGATCCGCTACGACTTCGGGGAGGGCGACGAACTCCTCGGTCGCCGTCTCCGCGACGTACAACTCAAACGCGGCCACCTCTACGGCCAGATGCACACCGGCCGAGGTCTGCTCCTCGACCAAGCCGGCAAGCTCTCGGTCGAAGGGTGGGCAGACCGGGTCGACCACATCGTCGACACCACCGAGGAACTCGACATCCCCTCAGCGGTCCTCCTCCGCCCCGACGGCCACGTCGCCTGGATCGGCGAAGACCAGCAAGACCTCGTCACCCATCTCCCCCGGTGGTTCGGCGCCGCCACCACCTGACCCACGGCAGCTCTTGGAAGGTCCGTTAGACAGGTACACGCCGCGCGACGATGGCGGCATGGGGTCGTTTCCCGTCAGCGCGGGTTTCCGTCGCTTCGACCTGAAAGCCCGATGCCGCCAGCCGCTGCGACATCTCCTCGACCGACCAGAAGTAAGCGGTCGTCACGGTGTGCGCGAACGGCTCGACCTGGGCGCCTTCGACCATCCCGAGCAACAGACTGCCACCGTCGCACAGGCATCGCGCGAACTCGTCGAGGACGCGGGGCACGTCGTCCGGATCGGTGTGGATGATCGAGTACCACGACAGGATCCCCGCCACCGAACCATCGGGTACGCCGAGATTCGTCAGCTCCCCGACACGATAGGAAACGCCGGGAAACCGCGAGCGGGCGATGTCCACGAACCGCGGCACAAGATCGACACCCTCGACGTCACAGCCCTGCCCGCTCAGAAAATCAGTCCACTGCCCCGGCCCGCACCCGGCGTCGATGACGCGCCCCGTGATCCCACCGGCCCACTGGGACACCAACTTGCGGTCCAGTTCGTGCATAGCCTCCGTCGAGGCGAACAGGTCGGCGTACTCGTCCGCCCATCGACCATACGCATCCCGCACATCATCCACAGCCACAGGCAAACCCCTGACAACCCGAGATTGGATTTCACGATGCCGCCGTCGGTACGGCGCAGACCCCGAGGCGGCACGACATGCTCCCACGTCCACGAGCCACCGCCGAACCTACCGACCGCCGCGACTCCATCCCAGCCGACACCACCCTGCCCGGCCGCCACGCGCCTCCGGGATCGGCCACTTTGTGCACCAGATCCGTACGACGACGGCCTCGACGTACGGATCTGGTGCACAAAGTCGATCCTCGCCGTCGTCCACAGCTCCGATGCAGCCCGGGCGAGAGCGGCGCGGGTGGGCACCACACCAGGCAGCCAACACAACAGCCGCCTCGCAGCGGCGTCCATCCCGCGCGCCACCTCAAACCACACAGCCCGACCAGCACCCACGAGCAGTACGCGCGCCAACCACAGCCACCCGCGACACCAGTCCGCGCCCGCCGCCGCAGGCGGCCAACAGAACTGCCGCCGCGCAGCGGTGTCCATCTCCCACCTCAACACCACAGCCCACCCAGCCCCCGAGCGGCACCCATAGCAGCACCCCGGCGCCAACCACACCCACCCGTGACACCAGTCCGCCCCCGCCGCCGCAGGCGGCCAACAGAACTGCCGCCGCGCAGCGGTGTTCTTTCTGCTTTCCCACTTCCCTGGTGACACCCCTGAGAGGCGACCCTGAGGGGCGGCTGACGGATGTCATGGGTGGGTCGTGACGGTCGATCCAGGGGCTGGCCGGCGTACGACGGGAAGCTTTCGGTATGACGACAACGACTGCGGTCAGCCTGCGGGGTGTGACCAAGAAATATGGGACGGTGCAGGCGGTTGCCGGGGTGGATCTGACCATCCGGTCCGGTGAAGTGGTGGCGTTGCTGGGGCCGAACGGCGCGGGCAAGTCGACCACGATCGAGATGCTGCTCGGTCTGGTCAGGCCGGACCAGGGCACCGTCCAGGTGTACGACGGGACGCCGGTCGACGCGATCGCGCAGGGCACCATCGGGGTGATGTTGCAGAGCGGCGGGATCATCGAGGACGCCAAGGTCGGCGAACTGATGAACCTCGTGGCCGGCCTGCACAAGAAGCCGATGCCCGTGAGCGAGGCGCTCGAGCGGGCTGGGATCGCGGACCTGACGGACCGGAAGATCAAGGGCCTGTCCGGCGGCCAGAAGCAACGGGTGCGGTTCGCGATGGCGATCATCCCGCAGCCCGACCTGATTGTCCTGGACGAGCCGACCACCGGCATGGACGTCGAGTCCCGGCGCGACTTCTGGGCGTCGATGCACGCCGAGACGGCGCGCGGCCGCACGGTCCTGTTCGCGACCCACTACCTGGAAGAGGCCGACGCGTACGCCGACCGCGTGGTGCTGATGCGGAACGGCAAAGTCGTTGCCGACGGCACCGCTGCGCAGATCAAGGCGAGCGTGTCCGGCCGGACCATCCGCGCGACCGTTCCCGGTGCCGACCTGGCGGCGCTGGCGTCGCTCCCCGGCGTACGGAACGTCGAGACCCGCGGCGAGGTCGTCCTGCTCCAGTGCGCGAACTCGGACGACACCCTGCGTTACCTGCTGGACAACACATCAGCCCACGACATCGAAGTAACGTCCGCCGACCTCGAGGACGCGGTCCTCGCGATCAGCGCAGGCAGTGACCTTCAAGAACGGGAGAGCCTGGCATGAACCGCGACTACCTGATCTTCGACATCCGCCGCACGCTGCGGAACCGGCGGGTGCTGATCTTCTCGATCCTGATGCCGCTGGTGCTGTTCGTGATCTTCGGTACGACGATCCCGAAGGACGCCAATGAGGCCGGCATCTCCGCGATCGCCTACGTGATGGTGAGTATGGCGATGTTCGGCTCGATGTCCGCGGCGATGAGCAGCGGTGGTGTGATCGCGGCCGAGCGCGACGGCGGCTGGAACCGGACGCTCCGGCTCACCCCGCTGAAGCCGCAGGCTTACGTCGCCACCAAGGTGATCCTGTCGCTGCTGCTGGCGATCCCGCCGCTGCTGGTCGTCTTCATCTCGGGCATGACCTTCGGCCACGTGCACCTGAGCATGAACCAGTGGGCCACGGTCGCGCTGGTGTCCTGGCTCGGCGCCCTGCCGTTCGCCGCCCTCGGCCTGGTCATCGGGTACGTCGCGAAGCCGGACAGCGTGCAGCCGATCACCGGTCTGAGCACGATGCTGATCGCGGCCTTCGGCGGACTGTGGTTGCCGGTCAGCCAGATGCCGTCGGCGATGAAGCACATCGCCCAGCTGACCCCGGCGTACTGGACCAGTCAGACCTCACGCAGCGCGCTGACGCAGAGCGGTCTGGACACCCACGCGCTGCTGGTGGTGCTCGGCTGGACCGTCGTACTCGGCTTGATCGGCCTCCGCCGGTTCCGTGCCGACACCGCGCGGGCCTGAGCGCGGGAGCCCATCGAGGGGCACTACCGTGAAGTTCATGAAGACGCCGCCAACCCTGCTGGACGGCCTGGACCGCGATCGGCCCGGGCCCGGCCGGTGGGGTTGGCTGGCGGCCGGGGTGTGGTTGTTCTACCTGTCCCAGCCGTTCGAGGAGATCCTCCAGCACCACGGCGCGACCCGGGTGATGGGGCTGGTCGTCCTCTTCCTGTTCGCGCTCTCGTACATCGGGTTCTTCGGCTGGATCCGCTGGGTCGGCCTCGGAGCCGGCGGGCTGCCGACCTGGCAGCGGCTGGCGTACCTGGCCGGGATGCTCGCCCTGTGCTTCCTGATGCTGCCGTCGGCCGGTCAGAAGGCGCTCACCTGCCTGGTCTACATCGCCGCGATCGCGATGATGGCGCTCGACGTCCGGATCGCCGTCGTCATCGTCGCCCTGCTGCTGGGGGGCGCCGAGCTGTCGATGCGGCTGGTGCCGGGCTGGACCGATGACGGCAGCTACGGGTTCGCGATCTTCCTCGGCGCGCTGGCCGTGTTCGGGCTGCGGCGCGCGGTCCAGCGCAGTATCGAATTGAACGCGACCCGCCAGGACATGGCCAAGCTGGCCGTCCAGGAGGAGCGGAACCGGTTCGCCCGGGACCTGCACGACATCCTCGGCCACTCGCTCACCGTGATCACGGTGAAGGCCGAGCTGGCCGGCAAGTTGATCGAGGCCAACCCGGGGCGTGCCGCGGCCGAGGTGGCCGATGTGGAGAGTCTGGCCCGGGCGGCCCTGGCCGATGTCCGGGCCGCGGTCGCCGGATATCGCGAGCTGAGTCTGGCCGGTGAGCTGGTGTCGGCGCGGGCCGCGCTGCAGGCGGCCGAGATCAAGCCGGATCTGCCGACCACGATGGACGAGGTGCCGGAGGAGAACCGCGAACTCTTCGCCTGGGTGGTCCGGGAAGGCGTGACCAACGTCGTACGGCACTCGGGCGCGAAGCGCTGCACGATCCGCATCAACGCCACGCAGATCGAAGTACTGGACGACGGGAAGGGCCCGACGCCCGGCGGAGGCGCGTCCGGGCACGGGCTGGTGGGGTTGCGCGAGCGGGCGGACCAGGCGGACGCGAGTCTGCAGGTCGGCCAGGCGCCTGGTGGCGGTTTCCGGCTGGCTGTCAGGGTGGGCCCGTGAGCATTCGACTGCTGATCGCCGACGACCAGGCGCTGGTCCGTGGAGCCCTGGCCGCCTTGCTGGATCTCGAGCCCGACCTGGACGTGGTGTCCGAGGTCGGCCGCGGCGACGAGGTGATCGAGGCGGCGAGGGCGACCAAGCCGGACGTCGCGTTGCTCGACGTCGAGATGCCGGGACTGGACGGGATCGAGGCCGCCTCGGCACTGCGGGTCGCCGTACCGGGGGTTCGGGTGCTGATGGTGACCACTTTCGGGCGGCCCGGGTACCTGCGCCGCGCGATGGAGGCCGGTGCGGCCGGTTTCGTCGTGAAGGACACCCCGGCGACCCAGCTGGCAGACGCCGTACGGCGGGTGCACCAAGGGCTCCGCGTGGTCGACCCCTCACTCGCCGCCGAGACCCTGGTCGCGGGGACGAGCCCGCTCACCGGCCGCGAATCCGACGTACTACGGGCGGCCCGCGAAGGCGGCACGGTCGCCGACATCGCCAAGGAGCTCCACCTCTCCGAAGGCACCGTCCGCAACCACCTCTCCGCCGCCATCGGCAAGACCGGTGCCCGCACCCGAGCCGAAGCCGCCCGCATCGCCCTCGACAACGGGTGGTTGTAGCCGGTCCGTACCTCTAGGCTGATGCCAAGGGGAGGAATGTGCGATGTCGATCGAGCAATTCAGTGTGCGGGGGCGGTTGGCGGACACCGGTGAGGGCATCACCGGCGACGAGCTGCAACTGGCGGCGCGGAATCACGGGATGCCGTTGGAGAGCCTGCGGTACGACGTGACGCCGCCGGGACTGCATTACGTCCTGGTGCATTACGACATCCCGGCAACCAACGCGGGCAATTGGCGACTCGAGGTTGACGGGTGCGTCGAGGAGCCGTTGTCGTTCGGGCTGACGGAGTTGCGCGCGATGGGGCGCCGTACCATCCGGGTGACTTTGGAGTGCGCGGGCAACGGTCGGGCCGCGCTGCACCCGCGGCCGATCAGCCAGCCCTGGTTGGCCGAAGCCGTCGGTACGGCGGAGTGGACCGGCGTGCCGTTGTCCGATCTGCTGCGGGCAGCCGGGATTCGCGAGGATGCCGTGGACGTCGTGTTCACCGGCGCGGATCACGGTGTGGAGCGTGGGGTCGAGCAGGACTACCAGCGCGGGCTGTCGCTGACCGAGGCGATCGAGTCGGGCGCGATCGTGGCGTGGGAGATGAACGGGCAGGCGCTGCCGCCGCAACACGGCTATCCGCTGCGCCTCGTCGTACCGGGGTGGTACGGGATGGCGAGCGTGAAATGGCTGCGGTCGATCGAGCTGATCGACCACGAGTTCGACGGGTTCCAGAACGCGGTCGCGTACCGGATCCGGAAGGACGCGGACGATCCCGGTGAGGCGGTGACACGGATCGCGCCGCGGGCCCTGCTCGTCCCGCCGGGCTTCCCGGACTTCATGAGCCGGCACCGGTTCGTTGCCGCTGGCACCGTTCCGCTGTTCGGCCGGGCCTGGTCCGGCTGGGCCCCGATCGAACGGGTCGAGGTCAGCACCGACGCCGGCGTGAACTGGCACGAGGCCACGTTGGATGCCCTCGGCAACGACGAGCTCGCGTGGCGGGCCTTCGCCTACGACTGGGAGGCCACGCCGGGCGAGCACGTGCTCACGGTTCGCGCGTACGACGCCAGCGGCCGCGAGCAACCCATCGAGGCCGACTGGAACCGCGGCGGCTTCGCCAACAACACCGCCCAGCGGATCACCGTCCTGGTCACCTGAACCCGCGTGTCGTTCGCGCGTTCCGCCGTACTCGCGTCACATCCTGAAGAGGTACACGGTCTCACTCCAGGAGTGGTGCGGTGAACGAACTGGGCACGGACATCCACCTGCACGCGCGGATCTTCCGAACCGCCGGCGAGTGGTACGCCGACATCGACGACGAACTCGACCCACAGCCGGACAACCCGCTCTGGTACGGCTCCTACAACACCCAACGCGCCGCCATCGACGCCGCCTGCGCCCGCATCGCCGCCATGCACCTGACGCAGACCCCGGTGGCCCAGCAAGCATCCTGAGTCTCAGAAGCTCCGATGCCGGCCAGGTCGCCGATGCCTCGAGCTGGCTCCACCGTCGTCGCCTTCGGCCCGACGGCGCTCGGCGGCTTCGCGCGCCTCAGTCAGCGCACGTTGCCGAGCGCGTTCGCGGCGTGCCTTCGTGTGTTCGGTGTGCTGCTCCAGACGCTTCCACCATTCGAAGCGCTCGACCAGGAAGCGGGCGGGGTAGCAGGCTGCGCCCGCTATGGCGGCACAGATGAGCGGGTTCCCGGTCAGGAGGTTCGGACCGGTTAGCCAGCCGAGCAGGTACAGACCACCGCCGACGGTGCCGAAGAACGCCAGCAGGAGCAGCAGTTGCCGACCGTAGAGGTCGTCGTCGCCGTGGTCGCTCACCTGAACATCATGAGCTACCGACGCGGACCGAGCGCGGCTGGTTCCTGCTACTCAGGGTCGTTGTGAGAGGTACCGCCGATGCGGTACGGGGTGGTGATGCCTTCGTACATGAGGTGGGTGATCAGGCCTTGGGAGGCGTGGGGGAGGTTGTGGCAGTGGTCCATCCAGAGGCCGGGGTTGTCGGCGACGAAGGCGATCTCGTAGGTCTCCTTGTTGCCCACCTCGAGGGTGTCGATCCACCAGGGTGAGCCAGTGGCGCGGACGCCGTTGCGGGACAGGACGACGGCGTGGTGGCCGTGCAGGTGCATCGGATGCGCCTGGCCGCTGGTGTTGGAGATCGTCATCCGGACAATGTCGCCCTCGGCAACCATGAACATCGGTACGTCGGGAAACTTGTGCCCGTTGATCGTCCACCACAACCCCGGCTTCCCGTCGAGGAACCCGGGCCGCCGCCCGATCCGGTACTCGAAGTTCCGATCGGCGCCGGCCGGGTCGAACCCGAGCGGCGCCGGCGTGCCGTAGGTCAGCAGATCAACCGTCTCCCCCGGCAACTCGCCGGTCGGCGCATCACCAGGACCGATCCCCAGCGACGTCGTCGCGGCACCCGCCACCAACCGCATCCCGCGGGCCGGAACGACCGCCTCCAGATCCACCCGAGCCCCAGCAGCCAACGGGTACGCCGCGGTCACCGAAGTCGGCCCATGAACGTCCCGCCCGTCCACCGCGACCACCTTGTACGGCGTCCCGAGCAGACCGACCCGCAGGATCGCGTTGTCGGTGTTGATCACCCGCACGCGCGCCGTCGTACCCGCCGGGAGATCGACGCGGCCACTTCCCGTCCGCCCGTTGATCGTCCGCTTCCCGTTGTACGTATGGATCGCGGCCACGACCTCACCAGGCGCCGACGATGCGATCACGATCGCCCCGAAGAGCCCGCCCTTCACCTCATCACTGGACACCTGATGCGAGTGGTACCAGTACGTCCCGGCCTGCTCGGCCTTGAAGCGGTACACGAACTTCCCACCCACAGGTACGGCGTCCTGCGTCACGCCGGCAACCCCGTCCTCGGCATTGGGTACGTCGATCCCGTGCCAGTGCAGCGTGGCACCATCAGGCACGGACTCGTTCACCAGAGTCACCTGGACCAACTCGCCGACGCGAGCGCGGATCAGCGGACCCGGCGACGTCCCGTTGAGCGTGTAGCCGTCGACCGTCTCGCCGGTGGCCAGCTGGAACTTCTGCTTCCGCGCGACCAGCGTCACCGCGACATCCGGCGCACCGATCGTAGGCCCGGTCAGGTCCTTGACGCTCATCGCACCGTGGTGGTGCGCGTGCCCATCTGTAGACCCGCCACCGTAGTCGGCGTACCCCATCTCGGCCGCGTCGTACGAGCCCGGGACGAGGCTGGTCACCCAGAGATACCCCAGCGGTACGAGTACCGCCAGGGTGATCCCCAGAGCGACCAGCCGGCCCCGCCGACGGCGCGGTTTCGGCTCAGGCACTGGCCACAGTCTGCTTCGGTACGACGGCCCGTCGCGCCGCAGCACCCGCCACACCGGCGATCGCCAGACCGTTGATGGCGTGCAAGGTCCCGAGCGCCGGGACCCCGAAGGAGACCACGGCGAGGAGGAACTGCAGCACGACCAGCCCGACCACGATCCCGGCCAGCATCCGGCCGCGAGGGACATCGGTCAGGAACGACACGATCAGGAAGATCAGCGCGAGCAGACCGATCACCGTGCCGGCGATGCTGTGGTACGTCTGTCCGAAGTTGCTGTAGTCGGCCCCGATCGCGGTCCCGTCATCGGCGTCCTTGTCGACGGTGAACAAGGCCAGTGCGATCGACGCGATCTGCAGCACCACCGCGATCGCGATCAGCTGACCGAGCACCCGGTAGACGGCCCTCATGCCCGCCGCTCCATCCGCCGCTTACGGATGACGACGACCGCAGCCACGATCAGTGCGATCGGCAGCACCGGCGGATGCCCGGCTCCGACCACACACGCGATCGACGCCAGCACCCCGACCACGCCGAGCGCGATCAGCAACGGGACCGGCAGCTTGCCGATCCGCCCACGAGCCGCCGCCCACTCCGGGCGCGGCCCCCCGAACGGCGGACGCGGACCTGTCGGGCCGGCCTGCTGCCGGCCGGCCTGCTGTGCTCCCGGCAGGTCGCTGAACAACGCGGCCAGATCGGTGTCGGTCTTCGCTTCCAATGCACGGCCGACGCGCTCGGCGTGTTCCTCGGCGCTGAGGCGACCGGCTTCGTAGTGCTCGCCAAGACGCGTGACCGCGTCCTCGCGTTCGCTGTCGCCGATGCGGATCGGTCCGCCCGGCCTCTCGTCGCTCATGACACTCCTCGGTGCTCGTGGTTCTTGCGATTGCACCAAGGTTGTCGTTCGAACCACCCTCACCGCGTCGCCCGGGCGGCGACACCTCACCTACCCCCGGAGGAGCACACTGCGCCGTGCGACGCAGTACGACGTACTCCCCCGGGCGTAGGCAGGCCCCGGGTAAACCCTCAGGTGTTGGCCGAGAGGATCTTGTTCACGTCGTTGTTGGCCTTGCTCAGCGAACTCGGATCCGCCTCGAACGACATCACCGACTCCATCGCCGGCGTCATCACCGCGGTCACGTCCGCCGCGTTCGGGTTGGCCGGGTACGGGAACACGTTCCCCGCCTCGACCGGCTCCAGGAACGGCGTGACGTCCCAGCCGCTCTTCGCGAACGCCGCCTTCGCCGCCGGCATGCTCGCCGCCACCGCCGGGAACACCACACCCGCCTTGGCGACGATGTCCTGCGCGGTCTGCGAGCCGAGGAACTTCACCCAGGCCCACGACGCCTCCCGCCGGGTGGTACCTGCCCAGATGGTGTCCGCGAGACCGTTCATCATCGACATCCGCTTCCCGATCGGGCCGATCGGTAACCTGGCCAGCTTGGTCTTCACCTGTTTCAGCCCGCCGTAGGTCCCGAGCATCCAGGAGCCGTTCGGGGTCATCCCGTACTTCCCCGCACCGAAGCTCGTGGTGACGTCCACCCCGGACTTCGCCTGCGCGTACGTCGGCATGTACCCCTTGGTGATGAGTCCGCGCCACCAGCCGATCGTGTCGGTGAACTTCGGGTCGCCGTAGAAGAACTTCATGCCCCACGGCTCGCCCTCGGAGTACTTCCAGCCGTTGATCGCGGCGTACCAGCTCCAGCTGGTCTGACCGTCGCCACCGCCGGCGTCGGCGTACCCGAGTCCGTAGACCTTGATGTTGTCCTTGTCGAACCCTGGCTGGTCACCGCGGCGGCCCTTGGAGTCGACGGTCAGCCGGCGGATGATCTGCTCGAGTGTGCCACCGTCCTGCGTGTTCCAGGTCATCGAGTTCAGCTGCTCGGTGCTGATTCCAGCCGCCTCGGTGAACGCGCTGTTGTAGAAGTAGACCTCGGTGTCCCAGTCCTTCGGCAGGCCGTACCGTTTGCCGTCGGCGCCGATCCAGCGATCCGCCAGACCCTTCTGGTAGATGCTCAGGTCAACGTTGTCCTTGGCCACATAGTCGTCGATCGGCAGCACCTGGCCCTTGTCCGCGAACAGCGGATACTTCGACGAGTGCCCGGTGAACACGTCCGGCGCGGTATCGGAGATGAACCCGGTGACCAGCTTCGACCAGTAGTCGTTCCAGCCGTACTGCTCGATCTTCACGCTGTACTGCGGGTTCTGCTCGTGGAACACCTTCGCGCACTCGGTGTACATCGGCAGCTGGGCCGAGTCCCACAGCCAGTAGATGACCTCACCCTGTCCACGCGCGGCGGCGCCGTTGTTGCACCCGGCAACCGCCGACGCGGCGAGTCCGGCCAGGCCGGCCTTCAGCAACGTCCTTCTCGAGAGTTTCATCGGATACCTCACTTGATCCCGGAGAAGCCGATGGAGTTGGTGATCCGCCTGGCGAACGCCAGGAACAGCACGATCATCGGCAGCGCCGCGATCAGCGTCGCCGCCATCAGCCCGGCCCAGTCCGGCCCACCCTGCGGAGTTTGTGACCGGAAGACCCCGAGCGCGACCGTCAGCACCCGCACGTTCTCCTGCTGACCCACCAGCAGCGGCCAGAAGTAGTCGTTCCAGGAGTTGATGTAGGTCAGGATCCCCAGGGTGGCGATCGGCGCGGCGCTCATCGGGATGATCAGGCCGAAGAAGATCCGCCGGTGCCCGGCGCCGTCGATCATCGCCGCCTCCTCCAGTTCCCGGTTGATACCGAGGAAGAACTGGCGCAGGAAGAAGATCGCGAACGGCGTCATGAACGCCCCCGGCAGGATGATGCCGGCGAAGCTGTTCAGCAACCCGAGGTTCTTGATCAGCACGAAGTTCGGGAGCGTGGTGAAGATCGGCGGCACCATCAGTGCGGCCAGGAACAACGCGAACACCTTGTCCCGGCCGGGCCACCGCAGCCGGGCGAACGCGTACGCCGCCATCGCGCTGAAGAACACCTGGCAGACCGTCGTAATCGTTGCCACGACCAACGAGTTGCGCAGGTACAGCCAGAAGTTGACGGCCGCACCGGACCCGCCTTGCGCCTGTGCCTCCTCGATCGTCGACAACCCGAGGACCCGCTTGAACGCGCCGAGGGTGGTCTCCACCGGCAGCAGCGAGCTCGGGTGGCCGGGGAGCTGGGTGTTGTCGGACAGCGCCGTACGCAACATCCAGTAGAACGGGAACAGCGTGACGAGCAGCAGCACGATCACGCACGCCCAGGCCACGACCCGGCCGATATTCAGTTCTCTCCGCCTCATGCCAGGTCACTCTCCTTCGCCCGGAGCAGCCGCAACTGCAGCAGCGAGACCAGCGCGAGGATCGCGAACAGCACCAGCGCCATCGCGGAGGCGTACCCGAAGTCGAAGCGGGTGAAGGCCCGCTCGTAGATGTAGTAGTAGATCACCCGGGTCGCGTTGATCGGACCGCCTTGCGTGGTCACCGCGACGGTGTCGAAGATCTGGAACGACCCGATCATGGTGACCACCAGGACCATCACCAGAACAGGTCGCAACAGCGGCAGCGTGATCCGCCAGAACGTCTTCCACTCGGTCGATCCATCCACCTCGGCCGCCTCGTAGACGTACGCCGGAATCGTCTGCAGGCCGGCGAACACCAGCAGGGCCGTGTAGCCCATGTGCCGCCAGACGTTGATGCCCGCGACCGTCGGGATCGCCCAGTGCGAGTCGCCGAAGAACGCGACCGGGTCGATCCCGATCCAGTGCAGACCCTGGTTCACGATGCCGACCTGGAAGTCGAGCATCCAGTACCAGACCAGCGCGACGACCACGTTCGCGACCAGGTACGGCAGCAGGACCACCGCCCGGACCGTGATCGACTTGGTCAGCCGGTACATCAGCATCGCGATGCCGATCGCCAGGACCGTCTGCACGCCGATATTGATCACGACGTATTCGACCGTGACCGCCAGTGCGTTCCAGAAGAAGCTGTCCTGGATCATCCGCCGGTAGTTGTCCAGCCCGTTGAACTGCGGTGCGGAGAGCAGGCTGTACTCGGTGAAGCTCAGGTAGGCGCCGCGCAGGGTCGGCCAGATGTAGAAGACGACGAAGCCCAGGGTCGCCGGGGCCAGGAAGATCATCGCGACCTTCAGGTCACCCAGACTTCGCCGCCGGCTCGGCGCCTCCGGATCCCCGCGACGGTTCTGCTGTTGGGGCGGTGCATTGGTCGTCACGGTCACGGGGATCTCCTCCTTGGTCGGCGATCGACCGGGCTAGTCGATCGCGGTCACATCCAGCAAGATCGCGTTCTCGGGCCACTGAGCCGGGAGCAGGACCCCGACCGAGGCCAGGGCGGCACCGTTCAGTTCCACACTTCCACCGTTGGCCGACCAGGGTGCCGTCCGCGACTCGGGTCCGGGTGTCGCGGTCTTGCTGACGCGGTAGGTCCGCCGCGGGTCGAGCCCGGGCAGCCGGACGCGGCCGACCGCCGAGGTGACCGACTGCGTCAGCTGTACGGCGGCGTACACGGCGCGGGAGCCGTCCGGCGCGACCACGCCGTGCAGGAGGAAGTCCTCCGGACCGCGGTCGGCGCGGACGACCGTGCCGGTGTGCAGCAGCGGCCGCAGTTCCTTGTGCAGGGCAACCCAGCCGGCCAGTTCCTCACGCTCCTGCGGCGAGGCGGACGCGATGTCCCACTCGATGCCGAAGTGGCCGAACAGCGCGGTGATCGCGCGGAACGACAGCGCCTGGGTGCGGCCGGTGGTGTGCGCCCGCGGCGGGCCGACGTGGCAGCCGATCAGCTCCGGCGGCAGCAGCAGTTCGGTGTAGCGCTGGATCGTCTGCCGCTCGAGCGCATCGTTGCTGTCGCTGCCCCAGATCCGGTCGGTGCGCTCGAGGATGCCGAGGTCGACCCGGGCGCCACCGGACGAGCACGACTCGATCTCCAGACCGGGGTGCCGGCGCTTCAGCTCGTCGATCAGCCGGTACACGGCCAGGGTCTGCTCGTGGATACCCGCCGTACCGGTCAGCTGGTTGCCGCCGTCAACGAAGTCCCGGTTGTGGTCCCACTTCAGGTACGCGATGTCGTACTCGGTCAGCAGGCTGTCGAGCCGCTCGAGGATGTAGTCGTACGCCGCCGGGACGCCGAGGTTCAGCCCCTGCTGGTGCCGCGCGGTGGGTGGCATCCGGTGGCCGGCGGCAAGGATCCAGTCGGGGTGCTCGCGGGCCAGGTCCGAGTCCGGGTTCACCATCTCCGGCTCGACCCACAGCCCGAACTGCAGCCCGAGACCGCGGACATGGTCGACCAGCGGGTGCAGACCCTTCGGCCAGATCCCCTCGTCGACGTACCAGTCGCCGAGCCCGGCGTGGTCGTCGCGCCGGCCGCGGAACCAGCCGTCGTCGAGCACGAACCGCTCGGCCCCGACCTCGGCGGCCGCGTCCGCGAGCGCCTTCAGCTTGTCCAGGTCGAGGTCGAAGTAGACGGCTTCCCAGGTGTTCAGTACGACGGGACGCTCGGTGCGCGGGTGGTTCGGCCGGGCCCGCAGGTACTCGTGGAAGCGGGCGGACAGCTGATCGAGGCCGACGCCGTACGAACCGTAGATCCACGGGGTGCTGTAGGTGCCCTCGGGCTGCACGCGCCCCTCGCCGGGGAGGAGCAGTTCGCCGCCGCCGATGACGGCGTACCCGCTCATGCCGCGCTCGGCGTACGAGCGGTGGTTGCCGCTCCAGGCGGTGTGCACGGCCCAGCTCTCGCCGGTGCGGAAGTCGAAGCCGGGCGCGCCGGCGATCAGCAGCAGGGTCGCGTCGGCGCCGGTGCGGCCGCGACGGTTGTCGCGGATGTGCGCGCCCTGCGTGAACGCGTGCCGCTGCGGGTGCCGCTCGCCGATGTGGCGGCCGGTCATGTCGAGCAGTTCGGTCGCCTCGGTCGGGACCGGCAGCGCGAGGACCAGACCATCGACCGTGTACGGCGTCGCGCCGGTGTTGGTGAGGTCCGCCTTGGCGCGGACGAGGCCGCTGTCGGTCAGCTCGATGATCAGGCGGATCGTCAGACCGGCCTCGGGATCCGCGGCGTCGACCTGCACGGTGTTGTCCGAGCGCGCGACGCTCGTCAGCCGGAAGCTCGCGGAGAAGTCCTGCCCGTCGCGATGGCCGCTCAGACCCGGCAGCCCGAACCAGCCGGCGGCGTACTCCGGCACGATCGCGATCGGCTGGTTGTCGTCGAGGCCGTTGCCGTCCTGCGCCGCGCCGGCGCCACGCCTCAGTTCCAGCAGAGCTTTCTCGGTCAACTCACCCAGATCCGCACCCCAGTGCAGGACGGACGGAAGGGCCGGACCAGAGCAGTCCAGCACCAGGCTGACGCCGGCAGCCCGGAGCTGCAGCACCTCGATGTTCGACACTGTTGATTCACTCTGCTTTCTGATTGATTTCAGGACGGAACTATTTACCCCGCGACCCCAGATGTCAACGCTCGAACCCAATGCTTCACGAAGTTAAGTAAGTACCTTACGGCCGCCGCCCCCATCCGCCCAGCCCCAAGGCAATCGCTCTCCGGGCTGCCCGCTCTTGACAGATTTTCCTGTCAAGAGAAGATTGGGGGCATGTTGCGGTATGTCGAGGAGCCGGAGAAGGTGCGGCTGGCGTTGTCGCCGATTCGGCGCCGGCTGCTCGAGCTGCTTCGGGAGCCCTCGTCGGCCACGCAGCTCGCGGCGGTGCTGGAGCTGCCGCGCCAGCGGGTGAACTATCACCTGCGCGAGCTGGAGAAGGCCGGCTTGGTCGAGCTGGTCGAGGAGCGGCAGCGGCGCGGGTTCACCGAGCGGATCCTGCGCGCGTCGGCCGCGACCTTGGTGGTCGATCCGGCCGTGATGGGTCGCGCGTTCACCCAGATCCAGGACCAGTACGCCGCCGAGCACCTCGTGGACGTTGCCGCCGGCACCGTTCGGGACGTGGCCCGGATGCAGACCGCGGCCGATGCCGAGGGCAAGCGGCTGCTCACCTTCACCCTCGAGACCGAGGTGCGGTTCGCCGAGCCGGGCGACGTCCACGCCTTCACCGACGCGTTGACCGAGGCGGTGCGGCGGACGGTCTCCGAGTTCGATGCCGAGGGCGGGCGCCCGTATCGGCTGATCGCGGGCGGCCACCCGGCGCCCCGTCGTACCGAAGGAGACTCATGAGCGAGGACAGGCCACAGATCGTGGTGACCGTGGCGGCGCCCGTCGAGGCGGTGTGGGGCGCGCTGCGCGACAAGCAGAAGATCCGGCACTGGCACGGCTGGGAGTACGAAGGCCCCGAGGGCGGCCTGGACGAGGAGATCGACCTCATCTACTTCACCCGCGCGGTCGAGGAGGGCACGACCCTGACCCTCGGCAACGGCGACGAGTTCGTGGTCGAGCCGGTCGAGGGTGGCGCGCGGATCACGCTGACCCGGGCACCGCGCGGCGCCGACCCCAAGTGGGAGGCGTACTACGACGACGTCACCGAGGGCTGGACGACCTTCCTCAACCAGCTGCGGTTCGCCGTCGAACGCCATCCCGGTGAAGCCCGCCATACGCTGTTCTACTCCGGGACCGGCCCCCTCTCCCCGATGGCCGAGCTCGGCATCTCCCCCGGCCCCGCCGGCAGCTCCTACGAACTCGAGCTGGTGGGCGAGCAGGTGAAGGGCGAGGTCTGGTACGTCTCCGAGCACCAGATCGGCCTGACGGTAGATGCCTGGGGCAACGGTCTGATGGTTCTCAGCCACATCGCGCCCGGTGACCAGAAACCCGACGGCGCCACGATGGCCGTCCTGAGCCTCTACGGAGACACCGACCGCACCGAGCTCGACGCCCGCTGGCGCGCCTGGTGGGAGCCGCGCTACCCGGCCAAGCTCGACCTCGGCGGCTGAGCCTGGCACGAGAGCGCTGACACGGCGGTGACAGGGCGCAAAGGTGTCAGCACTCTCGGTCTATCGGTGAGTGGTTACCCGGAAGTACATTTCTGCCGACGGTGATCGGGTGGGGGTCCTGACGATCACCGAACTCCGGCGAGAGAGGCCTTCCGGTGCGCATTCCGAGAAGTCGTCGAGTGTCCCTGATCCTTGTGCTCTCCATGACCGGGCTAGGCCTGGTCGCATCCCCCGCGATGGCCGACGGTCCCGGGTCCGGTACGCCGTACGTCGTCACCGTCGGCGACTCCTACATCTCGGGCGAGGCCGGCCGGTGGGCCGGGAGCTCGAACAACTCCGAGGCACCGGCCGACGCGCTCGGCGCGCATGCCTATCACGACAACGCGAGCCATACCGCCGAGCTGATCCCGAAGTGCCACCGCAGCCAGTCGGCGGAGGCGTACATCGGCGGTGGGGTCGGCGGGCTGAACCTGGCCTGCTCCGGCGCCCGCACCACGACCAGCACCGGTGACGACTTCAAGCCGGGCATCGACTTCTACGACGACGGCGCCGGGCACCTCGGCCAGGCGAAGATGCTGCAGCAGTTCGCGGCCGGCCACAACGTCACGCAGGTGGTCGTCTCGATCGGCGGCAACGACTTCAACTTCGCGTCGATCGTGACGTCGTGCGTGACCGACTTCCTGACGTCGCCGTCGTGGTTCCCGGACTACTGCAAGGACGACTCGTCGGTCGTCGCCAACTTCACGTCCGCCAACGTCACCGCCGTACGCGGGCGGATCGCGACCGCCTTCCAGAACGTCCGCACCGCCATGCGGAACGCGGGGTACGGCGACAACGCGTGGACCCTGCTCGTCCAGACCTACCCGTCGCCGATCCCGGCCGCGAGCGGGTTCCGGTACGGGCAGAGCGGTTACACCCGGCAGAGCGTCGGCGGCTGCGGCTTCTGGAACTCCGACGCCGACTGGGCGAACAGCACCGCTCTCAACACCATCAACACCACGGTCCGCGCCGCGATGGGCCAGTCCGGCCTGACCAACACGCGACTGCTCGAACTCCAGTCCGCCTTCAACGGCCGCCGCCTGTGCGAGAACACAGTCGGCCTCTACGAGGAAGTCGGCCTGAGCTCCTGGACCCAGCCGACCGCGGTCGACAAGACCGAGTGGATCAACCAGATCCGCACCGTCACCACGATCGGCTCCGACTACTACATCCAGGAATCCCTCCACCCCAACTACTGGGCCCAGCTCGCCCTCCGCTCCTGCGTCCGCCAGACCTACACCCAAAACCGAGGCGGCACCTGCACCATCTCCGCCCCCGGCCTACTGAACGGCGAGCCCCGGATGACCCTCAACTGACCCGAACGAACGAACCGGCCGCCGTACCCCTGGCTGGGGTACGGCGGCCGGTGTCGTCAGGCTGGGATCAGCTCAGGTTCAGGCCTGTGTCGTCGATGACGAATGAGGTCTGGAGGGAGCTGTCCTCGGTGCCGGTGAAGCTGATGGACACCGTCTGGCCCGCGAACGACGACACGTTGAACGACTTCAGCGAGTAGCCACTCGCCTTGTTCAGGTTCGAGTACGTCGCCAGCGTGGTCGAGCCCGCCTTCACCGTCAGCTTGTCGTACTGCGTCGTGGTGGTGGTCTCGGCGGAATCGATGTGCAGGTAGAACGACAGCGTCGCGCTGCAGCCGGCCGGGATCGCCACCGACTGGCTCAGCGTGTCGGTGTGCGTGCTGCCATAGCCGTCCAGCCACGCCTTCCAGGTCCCGCCATGGGCCGGCTGGGAGGCGGTGTTGTCGATCACTCCGGTCGACGCCGACCACGGCGTCGCCGTACCCGTCTCGAAGCCCGGGTTGCCGAGCTTCTGGCCGGAGCAGCCGCCGGTGCCACCGACGGTGATCGTGAACGAGGTGCTGCCCGAACCACCGGCACTCGCGGTCGCCGTCGCGGTGACGTTGAAGGTGCCGCTGGCGGTCGGGGTGCCGGACACGGTCCCGGTGGAGGAACCGATCGTGACGCCGCCCGGCAGGCCGGTGGCCGACCAGGTGTACGGCGCGGTGCCGCCGGTCGCCGTCAGCGTGAACGGCGTGATCGCCGTACCGACGGTGCCGGTCTTGTTGCCCGGGTTCGTGACCGTGACGCCGCCGCTGGTGGAGCAGGTCGGGTCACCCGACTGCGCCGGAACGCTGACCGCGTCCCACGCCGCCTTCACGGTGTTGAACTCGGTGCAGCTGCCCGGGTACAGGTTCTTGGCCGCGGTCAGGGTCCAGGTCCGGTACTTCAGGTACGAGCTGCTGCTGGTCTTCATCAGCATCGCGTTGTACATGATCCGGATCGCCTTCTGGATCCCGATACCGGTCACCGTCGAGCTGTTGCAGGTCGGGCTCGCGGGCGAGCCGTTGCTGCCCTGGGAGAGCAGGTAGAACCAGTGGTTGCCGGGGCCGGCCGAGGCGTGCACCTCGCCGCCCGGGATCGAGCTCGAGTAGCAGTTCGGGTCGCCGAGGGCCGACGGGTTGTACATGTTCCGGATCGGGCCGCTGCCGACCAGGTTCACCTCTTCGCCGACCAGGAAGTCCGGCGGGTCGTACGCCGAGCTCTGGTTGCTGTACCACTCGGTGCTCGCGCCGAACGTGTCGGCGACGAACTCCTGGGTGCCGCTGCCGGAGATACCGCCCGGCGTGTGGTCGTCGATCCCGTGACCCATCTCGTGGGCCAGGACGTCGATCGAGCCGATCCAGCCGCCGGCGGTGTTCTTGCCGATCTGGACCTGGGTGCCGTCGTAGTACGCGTTCTGGTCGTTCAGGCCGACGCGGATCGGCCAGGCGCCGCCGTTGCCGTCCATGCCGTTGCGGCCGAGCCAGTCGGTCAGCATGTGCCGCTCGGTCTGCGCGGCGAACAGGGCGTCGACGCAGCCGGTCTCACGGTTGGTCGCGGTCCCGTTGCCCCAGTTGTCGTCCGGACCGGAGAACGTGGTGTTGTTCGCCGCGTCCTGGCAGGACAGGTTGGTGGTGTTCGGGTCCTTCATCGAGTACGTGCTGCCGCTGAGCGTGGTGTCCAGGTGCACCGGGTTCGGGCCGCTGTAGACCGCCGTACCGTTGCCGGCCATCACGTGTTCCTTGGTGCCGAGCACCTTGCCGCTCTGCGCGTCGACGTACACCGACAGGCTCGACGGCTCCTTGCCGTTGTTGCCGGTGACACGGGACTGCCACGCCAGCTTCGGCGTGCCGTTGAGGGCGTACACGGCCAGCGTCGGCGTGGTCGACGAGTCGACGCGCTTCAGCTGCTTGGTCGCGGTCGCCTTGGCGGCCGCCGAGGTGACCTTGGCGGACGTCGACAGGTCGGGTACGGCGGTGGTCTGGGCCACCGACGTGGCCTGCACCGCACCCTTTTCGTCGGTGACGACGACGAAGTCACCACCGACGACCGGGAGTCCCTTGTACGAGCGCTCGTACGGGACGTACTGCAGGCCGGACGGCTCGGAGATCACCGCTTTGGCGGTGAACTTGTCGTCCTTGCCGGCATGCAGACCGGCCGGCCGGTTCGCGACCAGCGAGGAGGCAGCGTCGGCGGCGTACGCCTTCGACTGTGCCTGCGTGGGCCGGGGAGGTGGTGCCGCATTCGGCGCGGCTCCGGCCGCTGAGGTTCCGAATCCGGCGAGCGCCGCTACCGCGAGGCTGGTGACCGCGAGGACGGCAGCTGGCGTGCGGGAACGCTGAAACAAGACCATGGATGTGGTCCCTTCGCGAAGATGGTGCTGGGCGGGTTGCGCCTCGCCGGACTGCAGGCAGGTGCACCACCTCTGCCTGGGACCTCCGGCCTATCCACCGGTTTGTTGCCCTCGCCTTTCTATCCGCCGCCGATGGATCCGCGCGGACGGACACTATGCCCGCGCCGATCACCGGGCAAGGCGCTCCGATGCCGCTGGCACGACTCGGACAATGACCGCGTTGTCATCGCGCGATTACAGAGAAAATCGGCCTTTGAGCTGACAAAGTCGGGAACATCACGCAGGTCGAGGACGGGGTGGCCTGGACCAATCGCCGATGCTGCAGGCAGAATCGCGCAGACGGGTTGGCTGCCGGCTGGGGTGTGAGTGGAAACCGAATTCGCGCTGTCACTCGGCACGCAGCGCTGGACGCTGCCGGCCGAGAGCGACACGATCACGATCGGGCGTGCCTCGAACGCCGACATCCGGTTGCAGGCCGACGACCAGATCTCCCGGATCCACGCCCGCCTGGGCCGCACCGGCACGACCTGGACCCTGTACGACGAGTCCCGCAACGGCACCGGCCTCAACGGCCGCCGCCTGGCCGCCCCCACCCCCCTCACCGAAGGCGACCGAATCCACATCGGCCGCTCAGTCCTGACCTTCCACGAAACCCCGGTCCAGGCCCCCGCGGAGCCTGCCCCAAACCCTGCCGCCTCCGCCTCCGCCCCCGGCCCCGCGACCTCCGCGCCACCCCCCGCCCCAGCACCCGCGGACTTCGGCACTCCAGGCGCCGCGGCCTCCGCGCCTGCCGCCCCGCCACCCGCGGACTTTGGCACTCCTGGCCCGACCACACCGCCCCCAGCCGTCGCCCCGGACGCACCCGCCCAGGTCCCCGAGGACCCACCCCCCTTCATCCCCGCGGACCTCACCTCACCACGCCAAACCCCACCCGCGGACGCCAACCGTCCGAGCCCCTTCGCCCCCGCGTCTGAGCCGGGCTATTTCACCCCCGCCGACCCCGAGGCCGGCCGGTTCACTCCCGCGGATCACGCGTCGGACGCCGGCCCCTTCAGCCCAGCGGATCACGCGTCGGACGCCGGCCCCTTCAGCCCAGCGGATCACGCGTCGGACGCCAGCCCCTTCAGCCCAGCGGATCAGGCGTCGGACGCCAGCCCCTTCGGCCCCGTGGATCGCGGGGCGGAGTCGGGTCCGTTTGGGGCTGACGAGGGTCAGGGGAGTCCGTTCGGGTCTGCCGGGTCCGGGTCGCTCGACAACGCGGCGCCGCCGCCGGCTCCGCCGGACATCCCGCGCCGGGAGGATGCTCCCGGCAACTTCCCGCTCTTCCCGGACGAACCGTCGTACGAAGGCACCGACGAAGACGCCCCCTGGGCCGCCTACCCGTCCGACAACTCCGAGCCCGCCAACTCTCCGTGGGACAACTCACCGGCCGCACAGCCAAGCTGGAACGAGTCGGCCAGCTGGCCCGACACCAGCCGAGCGCATCAGCCCGACCGCCTCCCGCCGACCGACCGCGTCGGGTCCGACGACGACGGCTCCGAGGAGGTCGGCACGGTCCGCCTCCTTCGCGTGCTGCTGATCGCCGGCGCGGTGATCGTCCTCGGCATCCTGATCAACCTGATCGTCACGTTCCTCGCGGACGGCCCCGGCGGCGCGCTGCGCTGGTTCGTCCCGCCGGCGATCGCCCTGGTCCTGGCCATGATCATCGCCCTCCTCGACGCCGCCGCGCCGAAGGGCCGCGGCGCCGGCCGGCTCGACGTCTCGATCGTCGTCGCGATCGTCGTCGTACTCGTCGGCGTCGGTGTCGGCGGCTTCGCCCTCACCGCGGGCGCGGAGTACGTCGGTGGCTATCTCACCGGCAACGAGTCCGGCGAGGCCCGCCTGATCAAACCCGTCGCCAAGACCGTCGACGGTCTCACCGTCACCGTCCAGAACGTCACCTACACGAGCCACTTCACCCGCGTCGACCTGCTGGTCAAGAACACCGGCAAGCAGGCGGTCAGCCTGCCGCTGAAAGGCAATGCCACCTTCACCGGCGCCGAGGGCAACGCTCTCCGCGCCGACACCTCACGTAGCCAGTGGCCCGGCAGCATCCCCGCCGGCGGGTCCAAACACGGCACCATCACCTTCACCGGTCACCTCCCCGACGCCACCACGGCGGCCGCCCTCACGCTGAAGTCCGGTGACACCGACGTCGCCGTCACCGGCATCGTCCTGACCAAGTGACACACGCGCCTGGTCAGCTCAGCGCTTGGTGATCGCCCGGTCCAGGAGTTGCTGCAGCGTGTGCTGTTCCGCCGCGCTCAGGCCCGCCAGCGGTGATTCCTGACCGAGGAGCTCGAGCAGCTCGGCGCGCAGCGCCGTCCCCTTCGTGGTGAGCACGAGGTGGCGCGCCCGCCGGTCCGTCGGGTGCGGGCGACGTTCGATCAGACCCTGGTTCTCCAGCTTGTCGACCACGAACGTCGCGTTCGACGGCTCGCAGCTCATCCGCTCGGCCAGCTCGCCCATCGTCATCGGCCCGGACAGCTCGCGCAACGCGGTCGCCTGCGGAGCGGTCAGCCCGAGCTTCACCGCACGCGCCCGCAGATGCTCGCCGATCTGGTGGGACAGTCCGTTCACCAGCCCACACAGCTGCCGCTCGGCGGCCTCCGGACTCGTCATGCTCGCACCCTATCTCATTCATCAAGCCAGAATATTTGTAGCTTGAATCTTTCAAGTCAGACGTTTTATCGTCATCGGCGTCCGATCCACTTTCGACGAAGGGCGCACGATGACCGCAGCACCCGGCGAACGCCTCCGCCGCCCGGCCCGCCTCCGCTCCGTCGACCTCGGCCCGATCCAGGTCAGTTACGTGCCGGACGGCGCCGTCCAACTCGTCCCGCACGGCTGGTTCCCGGAGACGACCGAGGAGATCTGGGCCCGACATCCCGAGTACGTCGATGACACTGGCCACCTGGCCGGCAGCCTCGGCGGCCTGCTGATCGAGTACGGCGAACGCGCGCTGCTCATCGACGCCGGCTTCGGACCGGATGCCTGGCCGGCCACCCCCGGCAACCCGATCGGCGTGATTCGCGGCGGCGCACTGCTGGACAATCTCGCCGCGCTAGGCCGCAAGCCGGAGGACATCGAGGCGGTCGCCTTCACCCACCTGCACGTCGACCACCTCGGCTGGGCCTGGCACCCGGCACCGGGCAGCGACAAACCGGCGTTCGCCCATGCCGACTACCTGCTCACGGAGCCCGAATGGTCGAATCGCGAACTGGCCGAGGCCGAAGGCACGAGCCGCGAGATCCTCGACGTACTGCGCTCCCGGGTGCGAACTGTGGCCGACGGCAACGAGATCTTCCCCGGCGTCCGCGTCCAGCTGACCGGCGGTCACACGATCGGCCATGCGGCGTACGTCGTCGAAGCGGCCGGCCGGCGCCTGATCGCGTTCGGCGACGCACTGCACTCGCCGATCCAGATCGCCCACCCGGAATGGTGGGCCGCGCCCGACCACGACCGCACCCTCTCCACCGCACACCGCCACCGCCTGATCAAGGAACTGTCCCAGCCGGACACCCTCGGCTTCGGCATCCACTTCGCCGACGTCCCCTTCGGCCACGTCGAAACCCGGAACGGTCACTCCACCTGGCACCCCATCGACGCCTGACGACCGGCTTATATCGAAGATTGATATAGTTCGAGCCATGGCGGACGGGTTGGATGTGGATCGGCTGACCACGGTGATCGAGGACTTCAACACGATCTTCATCCGGTTGCCGTCGGTGCGGAGGTTCAACTTCTCGACGTTGTCGGTGCTGCACACGCTGTCGCGCAAAGGCCCGCTGCGACTGACCGATCTGCTGGCGACCGAGCAGCTCAAGCAGCCCGCCCTGACCAGCCTGGTCGCGAAGCTGGTGCAGGACGGACTGCTGCGACGCCGCCCCGATCCGAGCGACGGACGGGCGATGCTGCTGTCGCTGACGCGATCGGGCCGGCAGATCGTCCGCTCCCGCCATGCGAACCGGGTCGCGAAGCTCACCCGCCTCGTCGACCAGCTCACCCCCGAGGAGCGCGCCGTACTCGCGGGCTCCGTCCACGTACTGACCCGGCTGACCGAGATCGCCGCTGAGGAGCAACCATGACCGGCTTTCCCCTGGAGCCCACACCGATCCATGTCCCCGACGAGGTCCTCGACGACCTGCGCCGCCGGCTCACCGCGACCAAGTGGCCGCTCGACGTCGGGAACGACGACGGCTTCTACGGCGTACGCCGTACCCAACTGCAGGCCCTGGTCGAGTACTGGGCCGACGGGTTCGACTGGCGTGCGGCGGAGCGGGCGATCAACGCGTACGAGCACTACCGCGTCGACGTCGGCGGCGTACCCGTGCACTTGATGCGCAAGGCCGGCATCGGGCCGCGGCCGATCCCGCTGATCCTGAGTCACGGCTGGCCGTGGACGTTCTGGCACTGGTCGAAGGTGATCGATCCGCTCGCGGACCCGGCGTCGTACGGCGGCGATCCGGCCGACGCGTTCGACGTGATCGTGCCGTCGCTGCCCGGGTTCGGGTTCTCTACGCCGCTGACGAACCAGCCGGACATGAACTTCTGGAAGATCGCCGACGTCTGGCACGAGCTGATGACCGGAGTGCTCGGCTTCGAGCGGTACGCCGCCGGCGGGTGCGATGTCGGCGCGTTGGTGACCGGGCAACTCGGGCACAAGTACGCCGATGAGCTCTACGGGATCCACATCGGTTCAGGGCTGAAGCTCACGTTCTTCAACGGCGATCGCGGCTGGGATCTGAGCGGCGGCAACCCGATCCCACCCAACCTGCCGCCGATTGTCCACCATCGGATTGTCGAATTCGAGCGCCGCTTCGCCGCCCACCTCGCGACTCATGTGCTCGATCCGAGCACGCTCGGGTTCGGCCTCGCCGACTCACCGGCCGGCATGCTCGCATGGATCCTCGAGCGCTGGCTCAGTTGGTCCGAGGGCGACAAGGCGTTCAGCGACGACGACCTGCTCACTCACGCCACGATCTACTGGGCGGGCAACGCGATCGACACCTCGATCCGCACCTACGCCAACAACAACCGCTACCCCTGGACGCCGTCGCACGACCGCACTCCGGCGATCGAGGCCCCCACCGGCATCACCTTCGTCGGCTACGAGAACCCGCCCGGCGTCAACACGCCGGAAGAGCGCATCCAGAACTTCCTCAGCAGCGATCGCGCGGCTTGGTACAACCATGTCAACCTCACCGCCCACCCGCAGGGAGGTCACTTCATCCCGTGGGAGCTCCCAGGCGAGTGGACGGACGACCTACGCCGTACCTTCCGCCCCTACCGCTGAGCTCAGTGGTCAGCCAGGCGAGGGTGGTCGCGCCAGGCCGGCATCGTCGCCATGTAGGCGAGGGTGTCGGCCTCGATCTTCTCGCGCGGGTCGTCCGGGTTGCGGCGCTGCTGCCAGGACACCATCGACGCGAATCGGGTCTCGAAATCCTGAAGGTTGCCGTCGGCATCGACGCAGTACGCGCAGTACCGGCCGCTCTCGATCGGCATGCTGCAACTCTCGCACGTGCTGGTCATGGTCATCGCTCGGCTCCGTTCGATCGCACGAGATGGGACAAGGTGGTGAGCAGCACGTCGCGCTCGCCGGATGGCAGTACGGCGAACGCCTCGGCCAGCGCGGCGACACTGAGCACGTCGCGATCGGCTCGCAGGACGGCGAATCCCTCGGGCGACAGCCACACCAGCGTGCGGCGCCGGTCCTGCGGATCGCGCTCGCGTTCCAGGACACCCTTGGACTCGAGCTGTGTCACGATGTCGCTGACGACGGACTGCGCACGATCCAGATGCAGCGCGATGTCTCCGACGGTCAACGGCCCTGTCTGCGAAAGGTGCTGCAGGACGGCCCGGCTCGCGCCGGACAACTCATTCCGCTTGCCGTCCCGCCGGTGAAACCGCAGGTACGTCTCGCGGAACAGATCAGCGAACGCCTGGGCGTCCTCTTCGGCCGTGCTCACACAGAGAATGTCCACCCCACCTGATCCATCGTCAATCCCGATGGATCCGCGCCTGCCGGAAGGCCATCGGCGCCCCGTGCTCCACATGCGGCCGCTCCGCGCGGACGATCAGACGGCGGATCTGCTGCGCCACATCATCCGGGGCGTTCTCGTCGGGCGCGTTGTGGTCGAGACCAGGCAGTACGGCGTACTCGGCGCTCGGGATGATCGCGGCGAGACGCGGGAGGATGCCGGTCAGGTACGCGGGCGACTTCTCACCACCGAGGAGAAGAGTCCGCGACGCGATCCCGGCGTACCTGCTGCCATCGGAGTCGAGGCGCACGATCTCCCCGATCTCGGCCGGTGTCGTCGGCATCAGGTCCCGCGTCTCGCGCCCGCCGGACCCGTGCAGCATCAGGAATGCGATTGCCCAGAGCAATGAGGTCGCCTTGTACGGCAGCAGATCCGTGCCCTTGAGGAACGTCGCCATCGCCGCGGTCGGATGTCCCCCGTCGAGCTGCTGCGTGAACGTGGTCAGCCAGCTCGCGTCGAACGACCCCACGATACTCACCGCCGGCTCGTAAGCAACCAGCGCGTCCAAGGGCCGTTGCAGTCCCACATGCAACGCGACCAACCCGCCGTAGCTGTGCCCGAACACCATTCGCGCACCGGTCTGCTCCAGCACCGCCAGGACGTCGTCGACCTCAGTCTCCACGCCGTACGACGCTCCTTGCGCCCCACTCACCCCACGGCCACGCCGCTCGACAACGTGCACTTCGTGGGCCCCAGCGAGCCCTCGAGCCAGGCCCTCGTAGTGATGAGCCCGCCGATTGTTCCCCGGAACCACGACGATCCCAGGCCCAGCCCCCAAGCTCAGAACCCCGATCGCCGCCCCATCCCCAGCCACCACAACGCCCCGCCGCCACTCACGTCTCCGCACCCCGAGCCTCCCTCGTCCGTTTCCCCACCATCCCCGCCCCCACTGTCACACCCCTGTCACCTCTCTGGCATAACCCACCCGCAGCGCGATATCTGCCCAGAACGGACATATTCACTGCCGATCTCGGCCGGGATGGCTGTGCGTTCGTGTGCGCCCGACGGAAAGTCACGAGGAATCGGGCGAACGCGGAACGCACTTCGGTGGGGCTGGTCACCGAAGTCGCCCAGGTGAAGTCAGCCGGTAGGGGTGATGACGGGGTTACCGGCCGACTGTGAGCCTGATCGAAGGACGTGACCGGTCCGTTGAGGAAGCGGGATGCCGATGGTCGAAGCAGAGGGCTCGAGCGGTGAGCCTGCGAAGGTCGTCCTCGTCCCCTACCAGAGTGCCTACGAGGGGCGTTCCCCGTTCGCCTCGTCGACCAAGCCACCGTGGACGCGCCGCTACGTCCCGTTGGTCGACTCGCTGAAGAGCTACTCACGGGACAAGCTCCGGGTCGATGCGCTGGCGGGGCTGACGGTCGCCGCCCTTGCCCTCCCCGCGTCGATGGCATACTCCGAGCTCGCCGGGCTTCCCGTCACCGCCGGCCTGTATACCCTGCTGCTGCCCGTGCTGGCCTACGCGCTGCTCGGGTCGGGCCTACGCGTCGTGATCGGTCCGGAAGGTGCCGTGGCCCTGCTGGTCGCCAGTGCCCTCGCGCCGCTCGCCGCCGCGGGCTCGGCGGAGTACACCACGTTGGCAGCCGCCCTGGCCATCGCCGTCGGCGCCATCTTCCTCATCGCTCGGCTGCTGCGCCTGGGCTGGGTCGCCGACTACTTCTCGCAGTCGGTGCTGGTCGGCTACATCACCGGCGTGGCGGTGCTGATGATCCTCGGTCAATTGGAGAAGCTGACGGGCCTGTCCAGCACGTACAGCGGTGCCATCCGGGCAGCGATCGACAACGTCGCACACATCGGCCATGTGAACCTGGCGACCGTGGCCGTGGCGGCTGGCGCCTTTGTCGTCCTGATCCTGCTCGGCCGTTTCCTTCCGCGCTGGCCCGGAGCCCTGGTCGTGGTCGTCCTGGGCATCGTGGTGTCCTGGCTGTTCGACCTGGAGGCGCAGGGTGTCTCCGTCACCGGCTCGATCCCGGCCGGACTGCCGTCGTTCGACCGGCCGCACGTCACCAGCTCGGAGTGGCTCTCCCTGGCCCTGCCGGCCGCGGCGATCTTCCTGGTGAGCTTCTCGGACTCGATCCTGACCGCTCGATCCTTCGCAGCTCGACACGGCGAGACCATCGACGCAGACCAGGAGTTGCTCTCCTTCAGCGCGGCGGACGTCGCGGCCGGCTTCACGCACGGCATGCCGGTCGGCACCAGCGGATCCCGCACGGCCGTCAACGACTCGATGAAGGCCACCAGTCAGATCAGTGGCCTCTTCGCCTTCGGCACCATCCTGCTGATCCTCCTGTTCCTCACTGCCCCCATTCGCTATCTGCCCTCCGCGGTGCTCGGCGCCGTGATCGTCTACGCGTCGCTGAAACTCATCGACCCGGCCCAGTGGCGTGACCTGGCCAGGAGCAGCCGCACCGAGGTTGGCATCGCTGCGATCACCACTGTGGTCGTGGTCGCCATCGGCGTGCTGCCGGCGATCGCGGTCGCCGTGGTGCTGTCCATCGTCGACGTGATCCGCCGCACCGCCATCCCGGGCGACGCCGTGCTTGGCTACTCAGAAGCCGAGCAGCGGTACGCCGACGTCGGCACCCACCCCGATGCGGGCATCACCCCCGGAGTGGTCGTCTACCGGATCCAGGAACGGCTCTTCTTCGCCAACGCCCACTTCTTCAAACGCCGGGTGTGGGCGGCCGTCGACGGCGCACCCAAGCCCGTCGGCCACCTGATCCTGGACGCCACCATGATCAGCGGGATCGACGCCAGCGCGGTCGGGGCGATCCGCGAGGTCCGGACGGGACTGCACAGCCGCAACATCACGTTCGAGGTCGCACACCCGACCGACGAACTACGCGAGCAGCTCGACCAGACGGGCCTGACCAGTGAGATCGGCGCCGAGCATATCCATGGCACCATCGAGGCCGCCGTGCAGGCGTGCGCCCCGCAGCCTCGATCGCCGTCCCCTGAGTGAACCCGACCGATGGGGATGTGAGTATCCGCCCGCCAGCAGCGTCGGCGGTCGCGGAACGACGAAGTGCCTGGTCGATGTTGCTCTGACCAGGCACTTCTCAAGGGGTGGAGGTGGCGGGAATCGAACCCGCGTCCTTCAGCGTTGCTCCAAGACTTCTCCGGGCGCAGTCTGTTAGGCGATTTTCTCGGCCCCAGCGCTCTCACAGACACGTCGCTGACAGGCCCAGTCACTGTAAATGTCCCGTACTAACCCCGTGACCGGGCTAGCACAGCAAGCTTCCTAGCTGAGGCCAGGAACCGGGTCGGAAGCATCCCCGGGCTGACCCTTCGTTTACCTCAGGCCGTCAGGCGGCGAGAGCGAAGTTAGTGCGCGTGTTATTGGCACTTATTGGTTTCCAGAGATCGTTAACGAGATAACCCTGGATCCTCGGCCCGCTTCCCTTGGAACTAACGTCCAAAGTCGAAACCGTTCACCCCCTGTTGAGTTGTCAAACTCCCACCAGCCCCGAAGGGTGGTGGAAGATCCACACTACCAAGTCCAACAGACCGCCCGCACCTCACATTCCCGGCGGCAGCCCTCAGGCGGCCGGATCCGGGGCCGGGGCGGGCGCGAACAGGAAGATGAGCGCCGCGGCGGCAACCACAGCGCCGGCCAGAGCGATGACACCAGAGACGGTCTGCTGGAGCAGCAACGCCCCGATCGCCGCACCCACGAGCATGGCCGCGATGGAGCCCAGCCGACGGTGCGGCTTGGCCGAGCGACCGGTGCCCAGCACGCTGTCCGCCGCCAGCCCGGTCAGGGTCAACGTCAGCACAGTCGTGGTCAGATCCCGCGGCGCCACATGCCGCACCGTCGCGTTCTGCAATCCGAAACAGGCCGCCAGCGCCACGATCAGCACGTACGACGTTCCGCCCGTCTCCCGCAGTACGCCGACACCCACCAGCAGCGCGCACACCCACAGCACCACCGCCTGCACGCCGAAAGCAGTCCCCAGCCACTCGCGGGGCCGTCCATCCAGCACACGAGCCGCCCGCCCGCCGCCCAGTGACCCGAGCACGAACCCGAGCACCGCCGCCACCGGCGGCCCGAAGCGAAACCCTGTCTCCGGCACCACCGCGAACCCCAGGAACACGACGTTCCCCGTCATGTTCGCCACGAACGTGTGCCCGAGCGACAGATAGCTCACCGCATCGATCAGCCCCGTGGCGCCGGTCAACCCCAGGAACCCGGCGACCTCCCAGCGCGCCGCGACAGGAACAGCCATGCCGCCAAGCGTAAGAGACGAGCTACTTGATCAGCCGCAGCGTGAACGGGTAGCGGAAGTTCGTGCCGACCGCGGTGGCGAGCCCGCCGATCCCCGTGAGGACGAACCACAGGATGCCGAGCAGCGGGAACAGGAATCCCAGGAACCCGTGGGTCATGCCGGTCGCGATGCCCAGCAGCACGAACGCTCCGAACGCGCTCAGCTGGAAGTTCAACGCCTCGACCGCATGCTTACGCACCGCCGGGTTCTTCTGACCCGTCGTGGCGACCACGATCGCCGGCCCGACGAAGAACGTCGGGTACCCGAGCCAGTGCGCCAGCGTCCCCATCCCACGGCCGCTCGAGTCGTACCGCTGGAGCTGCGCCGGCCGGGTGAAGGCGGCGGGTGCGTACGTCGGGACCGGCCGGGAGACGAGTCCGTCGAACGTGCTGTTCAGCTCGGCTCGGGTGCGGGCCTTCAGCGCCAACTCGAGCCGGGTGTCGAACTCGAAGTGGTCCAGCCGGCCGTCGGCGTACATCTCTTTCAGGATCTCGACTGCGCGGTCCCGTTGGGCCGGCGTCACCAGCAGGTCTGAAGTGCTCATGCCTCCACTCTGCGCGCCGGACGCCGCTCGCCCCATCGGGTTCAGCCCCCAGGCACCCCTGACCGGACCCCAGGCAGCACTCGGGTACAGCCGGTCACCGCAACCGGATCAGCGGCCGCGGGTCCGCTCCGACAGGGCGCGCCGGGCCTCGCGGTCGGCCTGGCGCTCGGCCAGGGCGTGCCGCTTGTCGTAGTCCTTCTTGCCGCGCCCGGTGGCGAGTTCGACCTTCGCGTAGCCGTCCTTGAAGTACAGCGACAGCGGGATCAACGAAACACCCTGCTGCTCGACGGCCTTGATCAGCTTCTGCACCTCGTCCTTGTGCAGCAGCAGCTTGCGGGTCCGGCGCGGCTCGTGGTTGGTCCACGTCCCGTGCTTGTACTCGGGGATGTGCATCCCCTGGAGCCAGAGCTCGTTCCCCCGGACCGCGGCGAACGCGTCGACGAGGGAGGCCCGGCCCTGCCGCAGGGACTTGACCTCGGTCCCCGTCAGCACCAGCCCGGCCTCCACCACGTCCTCGATGTGGTAGTCGTGTCGCGCCTTCCGGTTCTGCGCGATCGGCTTCTGCTGGCCGGTCTGTTTCACCATCCGACCAGTATCTCACTCTGGTCAGAGCCACTTCATCGGATTAACCACGTTGCCGTCCTGGTAGACCATGAAATGCAGGTGGCAGCCGGTGGAGTACCCCGTGGTGCCGACGTACCCGATGATCTCGCCGCGGGAGACGCGCTCGCCGACGTGGGCCCTGTACTTCGACAGGTGGTTGTAGACGGTGGTGATGGAGGAGCCGTCGATCACCCCGTGTGAGACGAACAGCCGGTTCCCGTAACCACCGTTGTAGTACTTGTCCGTGACGACCCCGCTGGCGGCCGCGCGGATCGGCGTACCGCAGCCGGCGCCGAAGTCGGTGCCGTCGTGCAGCTTCCAGTAGTGCAGGATCGGGTGGAAACGCATTCCGAACGGCGACGTGATGTAGGTGTCGATCGGCTTGCTCAACCGCCCACCGTTGTCGGACGGCTCGTCCGGTACGTTGCGCGGCGCCCGGTGCTCCTTGCGCGCCCGCTCCCGCTCGGCCTTCTCCCGGGCCGCCTTGCGGCGGGCGGCGGCCGCCTTCTCGGCGCGAGCCCGGGCGATCAGGACCTGCTGGACCCGGGTCCGCTCGCGCAGCAGTGAGTTGTACTGCGCCAGTTCGGAGTTCTTCTCCTTCTCGGCGGCCTTGAAGGCGACCAGCTTGACCTGAGCGACCGCGGCGGCCTCGGCCTTGTCGGCGGCGACCTGCTGGGTCAGCTCGGTGACCTGCTGGACCGTCTGGGCGGCCTCGGCCCGCGCCGCCGCGGCGGCCTTCTCGGCCACCGCCACCTTGGCCCGTTTGCTCGCGAGCTGCGCCTGCGCGTTGTTCAGGTTCGTGATCGCGTTGCCCTGGATGCCGAACACGTTTCGCTGCACCTGCATCCCGGTGGCGATGTCGGCCGGCGCCGCGCCACGCAGCGCGATCGACAGCCCGACCAGGCTGTTCTGCTGCTGGTATGCCGATCGCACCGCCCGCCCGGCCACCGCCCGCTTCTCCGTGATCAACTGCTCACCCGCCGCGACATCGGAGATCGCCGTACGCAAGGCTTCTTCGGCGCTCGCGAGCTTGCTCGCGGCAACCACATCGGCGGCCTTCGCGGCGGCCAGTTTGCCCTGGGCGGCGGCGTACCGGACCTGGACGGCCTGGTACTTCACCTCCGCCTGGTTGTAGGCGGCCACGGACTTGCCGAGCTGGTCGGACGCCTCGGCGAGATCAGCCTTCTGCTGGTTGATCTGCGAGTCGAGTTGTTTCTTCTTGGCGGCTGGATCGGGCGGGTCCGCCTGGGCAGACGGGACCGCCGCCAGGACTCCGGCGGACAGGGACAGGACAAGGCAGCAAGCGGCGACCACCGTCGGCCGGCCCCGCGGTCCGGTGCGTGATCGCGGGTACGGCGGTGCGGAGGTGCCGGTGCTGTCGTCTCGCTTGATGCTCCCCCGCGGACGCGGGTTCGCACCGGGGAAGTGCGGGACCACAGGTCGACCCCTTGCTCTGGATGAAGTTGTCGTGCGGTACAGGAGTTACTGCTGTGACTCCTGATACTGCACGATAAGTCACCCGGGTCAGACTTTGAGGTATTTCCGCGTTGTCAGGAATGTCGGGACCACGGCCAGGATCAGGCCGACCACGACCATGATCAGCGTGGCCCGGAAGGTTTCGCTCGCGCCGACCCACTGCCAGACCCGGAAGGTCTCCTGGGCCCGCTGCATCACCACGAAGTAGACGCCGACCCACAAGGTACCGCAGGCAAGGACCGCGCCGATCAGGGCCGCCAGCACCGCCTCGAGCAGGAACGGCAGCTGGATATAGAAGTTCGACGCGCCCACCAGGCGCATGATGCCGATCTCCCGTCTCCGCGCGTACGCCGCCAATCGGATCGTGTTCGAGATCTGCATCAGCGCGGCGACCAGCAGCAGCCCCGCGGCGACCAGCGCGCCGACTTGCAACCCGTTGAGTGCCTTGAACAACGGATCGAGGTACTGGCGCAGGTCCTGGACCGTGTCGACGCCGGGCAGGCCGGCGACCGCGCTGACCAGGTTCTGATAGCGCTGTGGATCGCGCAGTTTGACCCGGAAGGACTCCTGCATCTGGTCCTCGGTGACCGTGCTGACGATCGGCGAGTCCTTGTACAGCTTCTTGAACGAGTCGAACGCTTCCTTCTTCGACTCCGAGAACACCCCGTCGGGCGCGGTGTCCGGGTTCGCCGAGATCACCTGCTGGATCCGGTTCTTCTGCTCCTGCGTCACCTCGGCGCCGGTGCAGCCGCGGCCGCCGGAGTCCTTGGTGCACAAGAAGACCGAGATCTGGATCTTGTCGTACCAGTTCCCCTTCATCAGGTCGACCTGCTCGCGGGCGAGCAGCGCGCTGCCGAACAGCGACAGCGAGACCCAGATGGTGACGACGACCGCGATCGTCATCGAGAGGTTCCGCTTCAGCCCGATGCCGAGGTCGGAGAGGATGTAGTTCAAGCGCATTCTTCAGTCAGTCCCTGTGTCAGCCCGGTGACAGGCAGCCGTCTCAGTGCTGGTAGCCGTAGACGCCGCGCGACTCGTCGCGGACGACATGACCGTTCTCCAGCTCGATCACGCGCTTGCGCATCTGGTCGACGATCGACACGTCGTGAGTGGCCATCACGACGGTCGTTCCGGTCCGGTTGATCCGGTCCAGCAGCTTCATGATGCCGACCGACGTCCCCGGGTCGAGGTTTCCGGTCGGCTCGTCGGCGATCAGGATCATCGGCCGGTTCACGAACGCGCGGGCGATCGCCACCCGCTGCTGCTCGCCGCCGGACAGCTCGTCCGGCATCCGGTCCTCCTTGCCGTCCAGGCCGACCAGCTCCAGCACCTCGGGCACCGTCTTGCGGATGTGCGAACGGGGCTTGCCGATCACCTGCAGCGCGAACGCCACGTTCTCCGCGACGGTCTTGTTCGGCAGCAGCCGGAAGTCCTGGAACACGGTTCCGATCTGCCGCCGCATCTGCGGGATCCGCCAGCTGGCCAGCCGGTTCAGATCCTTGCCGGCGACCATGATGTGACCCTTGGTCGTCCGGTGCTCACGCAGGACCAGGCGAAGGAACGTCGACTTGCCGGACCCGGAGGTGCCGACCAGGAAGACGAACTCGCCCTTCTCGATCTCGACGTTGACGTTCAGCAGAGCGGCCTTGGACTGGCCCTCGTACGTCTTGGACACATTCTCGAAGCGGATCACGGGATCATCCGGCCGTGGTCGGGAACAGGGAGCGACGCGACGGTAACCACGTTGTGCACCGTACGCCACCGGAGCGGCCGTCGATCAGTGTAGGTGCTCCACGGCGTGCCGCCGACCTGACGGGCCGGTCCGTACGCGCGCGTCCGATAGACGGTGCACGACGTACGGCGGGCTGACGCCTCGGATCAGGCGGTAGCCGGGGACTCCCCGTTCCCGTTGTCAGGGCGGGCGTCGGCGATGCGGGCGACGCCCGGCTCGGGTTTGCGGCCGGCGCGGCGGGCTGCCTCGACGTGCAACCGGGCCAACTCGACGAGCTGACGCGAGACCTTCACGGTCCTCTTCTCAGCCATGCTCACCGTCTCCCTCGACGACCTCGATGTCCGCATCCGCAATATCAGCGTACGCGGCCAGGCCGACCCGGTCGATCGCGACGGAGCCGGTCAGCGCGGCGACCAGCTCGTAGTCCTCGGGTTGTAACAGCTCGGAACGCATCAGCGAACGCAGCGTGACCACGCCCGCGTCCGTCCCCGCGTCCGTGCCCTCGAGGATCTGCTCGACCGCCCACCGGACCATTCGCATGGTCTCCTCGCGATGCCGCCAGGTGTTCAGCTCGCGATCCGACTTGCGGACCATGTACGAACCCAGCGCGACGCCACCGAGGACGAGCAACGGACTGAGGGCGGCCATGATGACACCCACCACCGCGATCCACGTCGGAATCACGGACACACCCTGGCACTCATCCAGCCTCCCAATTCCGTGGTGCTGACCGGTCGATGATGCTACGAAGGAGCATTCCACCGGCCACCGACAGAACAGCATGACAAGGAGCAGTGTCATCGTGATGGACGAGTCCGACGCCTACGACGTGTTCGTGCAGGGGACTGTGTTCCTCGACATCGTCATGACCGGTCTGGAGTCCGCGCCGACCACCGGGACCGAGATCTTCGCCGAGGGGATGGGATCGTGCCCCGGCGGCGTCGCGAACTTCGCCATCGCGGCCGCGCGGCTCGGCCTGAAGAGCGGCCTGGCCGCGGTCTTCGGCGACGACGTGTACGCCGACTTCTGCTGGCGGACCCTGGCCGACCAGGAGGGGGTGGACCTGTCCCACTCCCGCCGGATCGGCCACTGGCACTCCCCGGTGACGGTGTCGATGTCGATCGACCGGGACCGGGCCATGGTCACCCACGCCCACGAGGCCCCCGGCGATCCGAGCAAACTGGTCGGTCCCGGCCTGAACACCCGCTCGGCGATCGTCCCGGTCGCCGACGAACTGCCCGACTGGACCATCGAGGCGATGCAGTCCGGCACCCTGCTGTTCGGCGACGTCGGCTGGGACCCGACCGACGAGTGGTCGCCCGCGGTGCTCGACGTACTCGAGGGCTTTCACGCCTTCACGCCGAACGCGACCGAAGCGATGGCCTACACCCGCACCGACACGCCGAAGGCCGCGCTGCACAAGCTGGCCGAGCGTGTCCCGCTGGCGGTCGTCACCAACGGCGCGGACGGCGTACTCGCGATCGACTCCGCGACCGGCGAAGAAGAGCAGGTGCCGGCCCTGCCGGTCCGTTCCTACGACCCGACCGGCGCCGGCGACGTCTTCCTCGCCTCGCTCGTCCTCGGGACGCTCCGTGGCTGGCCGCTCGCGCACCGACTCGCCTTCGGCAATCTCTGCGCCGGACTGTCCGTCCAGCACTTCGGTGGCTCGCTCGCGGCCCCCGGCTGGGGCGACATCATCGACTGGGTCCGCGACCACAGCCGCCACCGGCCCGGCGGCGTCGATCCCGACATCCTCCGGCACTACACCTTCATCGGCGACGTCCTTCCCGAAGGTCCCGTCCCGATCGTCCGCCGAGCCTCAGCCACCATCGCCCGCCTGTCGGACGCCTGAAACCCACACGATCGCAGCGACGAGGGCAAGCAGTACGCCGCCCGCGAGGAATCCGTGCGACGGCGTGGTCCGCTGGATCAGCAGCCCGGCCACCGCGGAGCCGCCCGACGAGCCGAGGTTGTTGGCGGTGTTGATCCACGTGCTGGCCTCGGTGCGCTGGTGCGGCGGAGTGACGTTGTCCGCAGCCAGGTAGGACACCACGAAGAGCGGCGCCACGGCGACACCGGCCGCACCCATCACAACTCCGAGCACGAGCAGATTGGTCGCGAACGAGGCCGCGAGCAGACCGGCAGCCAGTACGGCGATCAGTCCGCCGAGGTGAGTCGACCACGAGCGGGTGTGGCTGCGACGAGCCCACAGCAGCCCACCGGTGACACTGCCGAGCCCGATCGCGGCCTCGACGTACCCCGCCGCGCCGGGACGGCCCGCGCGCTGAGCGACTCCGGCCACGCAGAGGTAGGCGAGGCTGACCCCGGACGCCGTGACCATGATGACGACCAGAATCCGTCGCAGGCCCGGGATGACCAGCGGTCCCAGCGGATGGCGCGTCGCTGGTGCCACAGTGGTGTGTCGCGTGACCGGACTGGTCACCATGGCGAAGGTGCCGACGATCATCAGGCCCGCGGAGCAGCCGAGCGCGGCGGGCGCGGACGCCACACTGATCAGCGCACCGGCGAGCAACGGACCGCCGAGGAAGAGGCATTCCTCGCTGACCGCATCCAACGCATAGGCCCTTTCTTTCAGGGCCGATCCGTCGGTGAGGAGTCGCCAGTTGGACCGCATCGACGGTCCCAGCGGAGGTGCGAGCAGTCCTGCCGCAGCCACGAGTACGAGGTTGCTCGTCGTACTCGCAATGACAAGCAGAGCGGCGGAACAGCCGACGGCGAGGGGCGGGAGTACCCGGCGCTGGCTGAAGCGGTCGACGAGCCGCGCCTTGTAGGGCATGGACAGCGACGCGAGCCCGAAGATCGCGACGGCGGCACCCGCCGTGGCGAAGGAGTTGGTGGACTGCTGGACGGTGAAAAGCAACGACAGCGGGAGCAGACCGTACGACAACCGGCCGAGCAGCGCCGGCACGAACGTGCGCAGCGCCAACGGCAACAACAGCACATCACGGTAGCTCCCGGCACGAACTGTGCCGGACAAGAGAACACTCCTGGAGATCGACGACGCCCCACCGGACGCCGCACCACGAATTCGGCCTCAACCGCGCAAACCCCGCGCAGGAGCGATCCCTAGTCACAGAAGCAGAACATGCCGGTCAGCATACGACAACGACGGCGGAGCGGGTCAGTCCAACGTTCCCCGAGGGGACACCCAGAGTTGAGGTTGGCCGGTGAGGTCGGAGATGTGTTCGAAGTCGGCGTCGTAGTGCAGGACGATGGCTCCATGCTGCTCGGCTACCGCGGCGGTGAGCAGATCGATCACCCCAGCGGCTCGATGATGGCCGCGAGCGGCCATCCGCACTTGCACCTCACGGGCACGCTCGGCGATGGATTCGGTGATGGGCAGGTTGACGTACAACGACCGCCTTCGCTCGGCAATCGCCTTCACTCCGGACAGATCACGCCCCGAGTAGCCGGCTTCGAGATCGACGGTGACGCAGGTCGCCGCCGCTCGGTCGACGATCAACCCGGCGATGACCGACCGGACGGAGGGATGCTTCGACCGGGCCTGCGCAGAGGTGTCGACCAGGTACAACTTTCCTACTGCGGAGACCGTGCTCAACGGCGCGCCCCGCGCATGATGTCCGGGTCGTCGATGTCCGGTCCGACGCCGAGCGCGTACGGGTCGTCGAGCAGTGCCTCGATGCGTTCGCGTCGTCTGGCCACGAACTCGAGGGCGGCGTTCACGGTGTCCTTCTTCGTCACCGTTCCCAACTCCTTCGCGGCCAGCGCCAGGGCCTCGTCATCCAGATCGATCATCGTCTTCATGTATACGACGATATGTTCTCGTATATATAGCTGGATATACCACCGCGAGCAACTTGACCGGATCGTTGCAGCCCAATGTCTCTCCGGCGGACTGGAATTGCCGCCGCCCGACACCACGCCGGCCATAGGGGCTGGGGTGGTGCGCGGGCTGTGGGACTGCGCGGGATGGAGGTACGGCGGATGGCTGCGGTTACCAGGCGGCGGTTGCTGGCGATGGGTGGCGGGCTGGCGGCGATGGCGGTGGCTGGGTGTGGATCGAACACCGGGCGGTCGGACGCAGGGCCAGGCGGCTCGTCGGGAGACAAGCCGGCGTTGGCGCAGTGGTATCACCAGTACGGCGAAGCCGGGACGCAGCAGGCGGTCGAGAGGTACGCGAGGCCTACCCGGACGCGACTGTGACCGTGCAGTGGTCGCCAGGTGACTACGACAAGAAGATGTCGACCGCGCTGCTCACCGACCAGGGTCCGGACGTGTTCGAGTCCGTCAACGGGCCGACCATCGACATGATCAAGGCCAACCAGGTGGTCGAGCTGACCGATCTGCTCGGTGACGCCAAGTCCGACTTCACGCCATCGCTGATCGACCGGATGACCTACCAGGGCAAGCTGTACGCGGTCCCGCAGCTCACCGACATGCAGCTGCTCGTCTACCGCAAGAGCCTGCTCAGCGCGGCCGGCGTCCAGCCACCGGAGACCGTCGACGATCTGCTCGCGGCCGCTCGCAAGCTGACGACCGACAAGGTGAAGGGCCTGTTCGTCGGCAATGACGGCGGCGTCGGCGTCCTCGGCGGACCGGCGCTGTGGTCGGCCGGGCTGGACTACCTGACCGAGGACAACCAGTTCGGCTTCGACGACCCGGCCGCGATCGAGTCGCTGCGCAAGCTGCGCGAGCTGTTCACCTCGAAGACTCTGTTGCTCGGGGCACCGACCGACTGGTCCGACCCGTCCGCGTTCACGCAGGGCCTGACGGCGATGCAGTTCACCGGCCTGTGGACCCTGCCGGCCATCCAGAAGGCGTTCCCCGACGACTTCGGCGTACTCCCGTGGCCGAAGCTGAACGCGACCACGGGCAAGCCGAGTGTCCCGGTCGGCGCCTACGGTTCGTGTGTGAACGCCAGGTCGAAGAACGTCGACGCGGCGAAGAAGTTCGTCAAGTGGCTGTGGGTCGACCAGCTCGACTTCGCGCAGTCGTACGGCTTCCACATCCCCGCCCGCACGAGCCTGGCCGCGAAGGCGGACAAGCTGAAGTCCGGGCCGGCCGCCGACGCGGTCAGGTTCGTCAACGAGAACGGCCACGCGCAGACGCCGATCCTCTGGTCGCCGAGGTCCAGTACGGCGTACTCCGACGCACTGAACCGAATCATCCGCAGCGGCGCCGACCCGGCCACCGAGCTCAAGACCGTCAAGACCGTGGTGGAGGCCGAACTGAAGCGGATCGCCGGCTGACGGACCGGCATCCCGCCTTCCGAGAACCGGCGCGGTCCCGCGGTCCCGGGCTTCCCCGCCAACGCCCCGGGCAGGGCTAGCGAGCTCGGACAGGGATAACGGTCGTCCTGTCGTTCCCGTCGGTGCGTCCCCCGCCCCAATCCATCCCAGCCGACACCACCCAACCCGGCTGCCCGGCTGCCACGCGTCGTCGAGAGCGGTCACTTTGTGTACCAGATCCGTACGGCGACGGCCTCGGCGTACGGATCTGGTGCACAAAGTCGACATCGCCGTCGTCCACAGCCTCGATCCATTCCGGGGTGGGGGCAGTGGAGCGCACGGAGGCGACCACGGCGCGGGGGGTCGGTTCGGGTCGGCGGTGCGGATCTGCGCCACTCACCAAGCAGGCACCGTCCTGGCCGGTCACGCTCAGACCTGCGCCGGTGATGACGTGGCGGTGGGGTTGGTCAGTGGCTCAGGTCCACGCCTGCAACGATCCGGGCAGACCGGTCTCGACACCGCAAGGACCGGTCGGCCACGGAAACGACACAAGAGCTGGAATAACTTGTCCGGTGTCGCCAGTACCTGCACCAGGTCCGTCAACTGGTCGGGGTGATAGGCGTGACAGGGTAAAGGGATGATCACTGTGCACCCCCTGACCGACGACGACCGCGAGCTGATCGAGCTGGCCCGCCGGACCGTGGACGCGAACACCGACGGACCGGACGGCGTCTACACGATGGGCGCCGCCGTACGCGGTGTGGACGGCCGGATGTACGCCGGGATCAACCTCTACCACTTCACCGGCGGCCCCTGCGCCGAACTGGTCGCCCTCGGCCGTGCCCGCGCGGAAGGCGCCCGCGAACTCACCACGATCGTGGCCGTAGGCAACGAAGGCCGCGGCGTGGTCGGCCCCTGCGGACGCGACCGCCAGATCCTCGTCGACTACCACCCGACCATCCGCGTCATCCTGCCGACCCCCGACGGCCCCGGCTCAGTCCTCGCCACCGACCTACTCCCAGGCCCCTACCGCTGGACCCCCAACCCGTAGAACCTTCCGCCTTGGCGGACAAGCTTGCCGACGGGCTCCACGGCGGCGTCAGGCGACCTTCCAGGTCCTGTCGCCGAGGGTTGCGACCAGGTCCACGGTGCCACCGAGGGCAGTCACGTACGCACGAATGACCTCGATCCCCGAGATCTCACCGTTCTCGATCTTCGAGATGCGCGCCTGCGAGACATGCAGCAACTCCGCGAGACCCGCTTGGGTAACCCCTGCCGCCTTGCGCATCTCGGCGAGCTGATGCCCACGAATGTAGGACTCCCGGCGCTCACGGGCCACATCCTTGCCCGCGGCGCGCTCGGCGGCGGTGCGCGGATCGGCGGCGCGTGCCCTGGCCTTGACGTCTTTCCAGTCGGCGTAGTCGTTCATCCTCAGCCCTCCTCCTTCAGCGCGATCAGGTGCTCGGCGAACCGCTCGTCCGCCAGCGGAACAGCCGTCCGGTACCAACTCTCCCACCGACCCGACTTGTCGCCTGCCACCAGAATGATGGCTTCCCGGGCCGGATCGAACGCAAAGAGCATCCGGATCTCACTCTGCCCCGTCGACGGCGGTCGCAACTCCTTCATGTTCTGGAACCGGCTGCCCTTGACTCGGTCGACCAGTGGCCGGCCGGCGGTCGGCCCTTCGTCGACCAACTGATCGATCGCATCCTCGATGAGGTCGCCTGTCTCTGGCTCACTCTCGCAGATGGCCAGGTACCACGTCTCGACCTCTGAGTGGTCAGGCCAGGTGGATTTCGCCGGTGCGGAACCACCAGGTGATTGGTTCGGCCTCGAGGAGGCCTGCTTGGACGGCTGGGTCGTCGGCGGCGTGGCGGCGGGCTTCTTCGATGTCGGTTCGGTAGACGCACAGGCCGCGGAGGGTCTCGTCGGTGTGGTCGCGGAACGGGCCGGCCGCGCCCATCACGCCTTCCTTGCGGAGTCTGTCGAGGAAGGCGAGGTGAGCTTCCTGGACCCGGTCCTGCTCGTCGTCGGGCAGAACCGGCGGCTCGGCCGGGCGGCGGAGCAGGACGAGGGTCAGGCTCTCCATCCCCGGCCGCGGCGGCGTGCTCACGACTCCTCGCCGGTCGGCCGGGTGCTAACGACCGGGCCGTCGGACGGCCGGCTCGCGGCCCCCTTGCCGGCGGGCGGGCGGCGGCTCACGACTCCCTGACCGTTGAACGCGCGGGTGCTCACGACTCCATGGCCGGCGGGCGGGCGGCGGCTCACGACTCCCTGACCGTTGAACGCGCGGGTGCTCACGACTCCATGGCCGGCGGGCGGACGGGGGCTCATGACTCCCTGGCCGTTGGGCGGGGTACTTCGACTAGGCGTTGGGCGAGCATGAAGGTGTTGCCGTCGGGGTCGTAGAACGTGGCGAGGCGCACCTCGTCCGCGATCTGCCGGGTCTCGCCGTCGAAGCGTGTCCCGAGCGACTCGAGGTGCGCGCGGGCCTTGTCGATGTCGTGGACGCCGAACGTGACGACGACCCCGCCGTCGGTCTTCGGCTTCTCGGTCTGGCCGATCCCGATCGAGATCCCGGGTAGCGGCGTACTCAGCTCGGCCCAGCCCCAGGACTCGAGCCGGTGGACGACCTCGAATCCCAGCGCCTGCTCGTACCACCGGAGCGACTGCTCCAGATCGGCGACCTCCAGCGCGCAGACCGCGCGCCCGTCGTACTCGATCCCACTCATGGTCCTGTTTTTATACTAAGCTTACTTTCGTGTCAACGCTGGCGACCCTGGTCCACCTCCGCTGGGCCGTCCCGGTGCTCGCCGAACTGCACCGCGGCTACGGCGGGCGCTTCGTGAACCTGACCCACAACCTCGGCGTCGGCCGCGAGTCCCTCAGCCGGACGCTCGCTTTCCTGACCGAGGCCGGCCTCATCCGGCGCAACCCCGGACACGGTCACCCGCTGCGACCGGAGTACCTGCTGACCGAGGCAGGGGCGCAACTCGCCGAGCCTGCCGCCGCGCTGACGGACCTGCTGCACGAGCTCGGCGCAAGCGAGGTCGGCCTGAAGAAGTGGTCCCTGCCGATCCTCGTGCTGCTCACGGCCGGCGACCGCCGCTTCTCCGAGCTTCGCAACTCCCTGCCCGGCACCTCGAACCGCGCGCTGACCCTGGCCTTGAAGGACCTCGAGTCCGCCGACCTGGTCACCCGGACCGTGACCACGGGCTACCCGCCCACGACGTCGTACGGCGCGACGCAGACCGGACTGCGGTTGGCACACGCAGCCGAGCAGCTCCAGCTCAGAACGCCGGGATGATGTCCTTGCCGTAGGCGGCCAACGTCTCTTCCTTCGCGTCGTGCTGCAGGTACACCGCGAACTGGTCGACGCCGAGCGCCTTCAGCTCTTCCAGCCGGGCCAGGTGATTCTCGACCGGGCCGAGGATGCAGAACCGGTCGACGACCTCGTCCGGGACGAAGGCGGTGTGGGTGTTGCCCGCGCGCCCGTGTTCCTTGTAGTCGTAGCCCTTGCGGCCCTCGATGTAGTCCGTCAGCGCCCGCGGTACGGCGCCCGTCGTCCCATAGCGCTCCACGATGTCGGCCACGTGATTGCCGACCATCCCGCCGAACCACCGGGTCTGCTCGCGCTGATGGTCCAGGTCGTCCCCGACGTACGCCGGTGCCGCGACGCAGAACTTGATCGCCGCCGGATCACGGCCGGCCTGCTCGGCAGAACGCCGTACGGCGGTGATCATCCACTCGGCGATATCGGGGTCGGCCAGCTGCAGGATGTAGCCGTCGCCGACCTCGCCGGTCGCGGCCAGCGCCTTCGGTCCGTACGCCGCGACCCAGACGTCCAGCGCACCATGGTCGACCCAGGCGAACTTGAGCTGCTGGCCGCGGTAGTCGACCGTCTCGCCGCGGGCCAGCGAGCGGACGATCTCGACGCACTGCTTCAGCTCGTCGATCGTGCCGGGTTTGGCGCCGAGTGTGCGCAGCGCGGAGTCGCCACGGCCGATGCCGCAGATCGTCCGGTTGCCGAACATCTCGTTCAAGGTGGCGAACTGGGACGCGATCACGGTCCAGTCCCGGGTGCCCGGGTTCGTCACCATCGGACCGACGATCACGCGCTGCGTCGTGGCCAGGATCTGGCTGTAGATGACGAACGGCTCCTGCCAGAGCAGGTGCGAGTCGAACGTCCAGACGTAGCCGAACCCGGCGTCCTCGGCCTTCCGCGCCAGGTCCACGACCGTGGACGCGGGCGGATCACACTGGAACACCACTCCGAAGTCCACGGTCTCCCCCTACATCAGGTACGACGACAGGCCACGCTTCAGGAACTTCCCCCGGCCCTTGCGGCCATGGTAGTTGCCGTCAGCCACGATCACCTCGCCGCGCGAGATCACGGTGCCCACCCTCCCCTGGATCTCGACGCCTTCGTACGCCGAGTAGTCCATGTTCATGTGATGCGTCTCGACACCGATCCGCGTCGTACCGTCGGGGTCGTACACGACCAGGTCGGCGTCCGAGCCGGGCTGGACGATCCCCTTCTGCGGGTAGAGCCCGAACATCCGGGCCGGCGTGGTGGAGATCGTCTCGACCCAGCGCTCCAACGAGAGCTTGCCGTCCACGACACCTTGGTAGATGAGGTCGACGCGGTGCTCGACGCCGCCGATCCCGTTCGGGATCTTGGAGAAGTCGCCGACGCCCAGCTCCTTCTGATCCTTCATGCAGAACGGGCAGTGGTCGGTCGACACGATCGCGAGATCGTTGCTCCGCAGGCCTTTCCACAGATCCTTGGCATGCGATTCGTGCTTGCTGCGCAACGGAGTCGAGCACACCCATTTGGCGCCCTCGAAGCCGGGCGCGCCGAGCTGGTCCTCCAGCGTCAGATAGAGGTACTGCGGGCAGGTCTCGGCGAACACGTTCCGGCCGTTGTCGCGCGCCTGCGCGACGGCCTCCAGGGCTCCGCTCGCCGACAGGTGGACGATGTAGAGCGGGCAGTCCTGGGCGACCTCCGCCAGCGCGATCGCCCGGCTGGTCGCCTCGGTCTCCAGCGCCGGCGGACGCGTGATGCCGTGATAGACCGGATCGGTCTCGCCGCGAGCCAGCGCCTGCTGCACGAGGACGTCGATCGCGATGCCGTTCTCCGCGTGCATCATGATCATCGCGCCGTTCTCCCGCGCGGTCTGCATCGCCCGCAGGATCTGGCCGTCGTCGGAGTAGAAGACACCCGGGTAGGCCATGAACAGCTTGAAGCTGGTGATGCCCTCGTCGGCGACCAACTGGTCCATCGCCTTCAGAGCGTCCGTGTCGACCCCGCCGAGGATCATGTGGAACGCGTAGTCGATGTGACAGTTGCCTTCGGCCTTGGTGTGCCAGGCGGCGAGTCCGTCCTGCACCACTTCACCGGTCCGCTGGACGGCGAAGTCGATGATGGTCGTCGTACCGCCCCAGGCCGCCGCCCGGGTCCCGGTGTCGAAGGTGTCACTCGCCGCGGTGCCGCCGAACGGCAGCTCCATATGCGTGTGCGCGTCGATCCCGCCCGGGATCACGTACTTGCCGGTGGCATCGATCACCTCGTCCGCGGTGACCGTCGGGGTGAACGACGGGTCCAGCACGGCAACGATCTTCTCGCCCTCGACCAGGACATCTGCGACCCGCGTCCCGGTCGGTCCGATGACAGTTCCACCCTTGACCAGCAAAGACATCTATGCCACTCCCCTTTGAGCGGTAAGAAAGGAAAAAGAGGTTGGTTATGAGGTCCCCTTCGAGCGCTTGTGATCTAGGGCTTCGTCAGGTCTCCGTAGGCGTCCGGGCGGCGGTCGCGGTAGAACTGCCAGCGGTCGCGGACCGTGTCCAGCAGCCCGAGGTCCAGGTCGCGGACGATCAGTTCCGGATCGTGGTCGTGGCCGACGTCCCCGACGAACTTCCCCTCCGGGTCGACGAAGTACGACGTACCGTAGAAGTCGTTGTCACCGAAGTCGGACTCGATCCCGACCCGGTTGATCGCGCCGATGAAGTACTCGTTGGCCACCGCACTCGCGGGCTGCTCCAGCTTCCAGAGGTACGCCGAGAGCCCACGGCTGGTCGCGGACGGGTTGAACACGATCTTCGCGCCGGCCAGGCCGAGCGCGCGCCAGCCCTCCGGGAAGTGCCGGTCGTAGCAGATGTAGACGCCGATCCGGCCGACCGCGGTGTCGAAGATCGGGTAGCCGAGGTTCCCCGGGCGGAAGTAGAACTTCTCCCAGAATCCCTTCACCTGCGGGATGTGGTTCTTCCGGTACTTGCCCAGGTACTTGCCGTCGGCATCGATGACGGCGGCGGTGTTGTACAGCACGCCCGGCTGCTCCTGCTCGTACACCGGGAGCACCATTACCATCCCGAGTTCCTTGGCCAGCGCGGCGAACCGCTCGGTCGTCGGCCCCGGCACGGACTCGGCGTACTCGTAGTACTCGGTGTCCTGGAGCTGGCAGAAGTACGGCCCGTAGAACAGTTCCTGGAAACAGATCACCCGCGCTCCGGCGGCCGCCGCCTGCCGCGCGTACTCCTCGTGCGCCTTGATCATGGACTCTTTGTCGCCGGTCCACGACGTCTGCACCAGCGCCGCCCTGACAACCTCAGCCACCAGAACCTCCCCAACTAGCCGAGCACCCATCCTTCATCCGCTCCCCCACACCCGTCAACGGATGCCGGATTCCGGGCGGTCAGATCGTGATGGTGCGCGGCTCGGTGGGGTGGACGTGGCCGCCTACGGTGGCGTGGGTGGGGGGATCGTAGGTGGTGTGGAGGTGGGAGCCGGCGCCTTGGACGACCAGGAGGTTGCGGGCCAGGTGGGCGGTCAGCTGGGTGACGGCGGACCCGGTTGCTTCGTCTTCTTCGATTCCCATGGCGGGGGCGAAGGCCCGGGCCCGGATGATGCCGTTGGGTTCGTCTTGCCAGGACCAGATGAAGGTGTGGCCGGCCGAGTAGGACGTGGGGGTGGCGGCGAGGACGTCCTCGGGGGTCGGCAGTTGGCGCCAATCCCAGTCACTGCCCCAGGTGGTGTTGGCACGGACTGAGACCAGGTCGCCGTCGCGCGTGACGGGGATGTCGCCGGCGGGGACGCGGAGGGTGTCGACGGGGTGGCCCTGGGAGTGGAGCCACCAGGCGACGCCGACGGTGGGGTGACCGGCGAAGGGCATTTCGGTGGTGCCGGAGAAGATCCGGATCGTGCCGGTTGCCACGTCGTCGACGTACACGGTCTCGCTCAAGCCCAGCGCGGCGGCGACGCGCAGCCGGTCCGCGGGCGGGACGAGGGCGCCGTCGACGATGCCGAGCGGGTTGCCGAACCGGCCGTCGGGGTCGGTGAAGACCCTGACGACCGCGACCTGAACTTCGGTCAAGTTCAGAAAACGGCGATCGCGGCAATGACGGCGATCAGGACCACCGCGGCGCCGACGACGGCCAGGACGCGGCCGTTCAGCTTGGGTTCGGCGGTGGCCTCGGTCTGGCCCTCGTTGACGAAGGCGCGGAACATCTGCGTGTTCGCGCCCGGGTCCTGCTCGTTCTGCACGTTCTGGTCAGCCATGGCCCCAGACCCTACCTGGCCCCCGCGGACACCGGACGAATGCCTCTGGAAGCCTGACGAAGACCTGATGTACCATTTGGTACATGCGCTTCGATCATTCCAGTACGATTCAGGCCCCACCCGAGCGGGTGTGGCAGGTGTTCAGCGACGTCGAGCGGTGGCCCGAGTGGACCCCGACCGTCGATTCGGTCGAGCGGCTCGACGCCGGCCGGATCCACATCGGCGCCAAGACCCGCATCCGCCAGCCGAAGCTTCCGGTCGCGATCTGGGAGGTGACGGAACTCAAAGAGGGCGAGTTCTTCGAGTGGGTCTCCAAGGCTCCCGGCATCAAGACCACCGGCGTCCACCGGGTCACCAGTACGCCGGAAGGCACGGTGGCGACCGCGACGATCATCCAGGAGGGCCCGCTCGGCTGGCTCTTCGGCAGGCTGTACGCCGGTCTCACCAAGCGATACATCGCCACCGAGACGGAGAAGCTGAAGCAGGTCAGCGAAGCCCAGTGAGCCGGCAAAGCCTCTTGACGGATGCCGTTGAGCACTTTGCGAAGAACGGCATCGGAGACGCCAGCCTGCGGAGCATCGCCGGCTCGATCGGCACCAGCCACCGGATGCTGATCTACCACTTCGGCTCCCGGGAGGGACTGCTCGCCGAGGTGGTCCGCACCGTCGAGCAGCAACAACGCGACCTGCTTGCCACGCTCAGCCGGACCGACCGGCCGATCGCGGAGCAGGCCGACGAGTTCTGGCGCCGCGTCACCGAGGCGGCGCTGATCTACGGCCCACTGTTCTTCGAACTGAGCGCCCACGCGATGCAGGACCTTCCGCACACCGAGGCACTCAAGGGCGACCTGATCAGCGTCTGGCTGCCGCCCCTCATCGATTTGTGCGTCCGAGCGGGCATCCCGCCCGACGAGGCACCGGCGTACGCGCGGCTCGGTCTGGCAGCCTCACGCGGCCTGCTGTTCGACCTGCTCCTCACCGGCGACCGCGTGGGCGTCGACGAGGCGTCCGCGCTGCTCAACCGGCTGTTCAGTCTCCCGGCACAGTAGGTGTCGCGATCCAGCCGGCCACGATCGGCAGGCGTGACTCCCGCAGTACGGCGGCGAACGCGAACGGCTGGTCCAGCGCGACCTCGAGCCGACGCGCCTGCCGCGTCGGCATCGAGGTCCGCATCAGCGCCATCGACGTGACGGCCGCGGCCTCGAACCCGGTCGCGTAGAACCGCGCGAGCACCTTCTGCTTGGCCTGCCCAACCGCGAGCGGCGTCGGACTGATCGCACTGAAGTGACCGTGCTCGCCCGGATCCGTGGTGACCGCGCTGAGCCCGAACAGCTCACGCAACGCCAGCAGATCGTGCTCCGCCTCGACGTTGAACGCGGGCAACGTCAGCTTCAGATCCTGTCGCAGCGCCGTGGTCTGCCCGACCTTCACCCCAGGCGCGAGCTGCGTGCCGGGCTGACCCTGGTCGATCAGCTGACTTCCGGATACGCCGTCAGCCGGGCGAGCCGCGGCCGCGAGCAGACCCGTTAGTACGTCGGCCTGCCCACCCGAGCCGACTCCGAGCAGGACGTCGACATCCGCGTCGCCGCGCACCGTGATCACGGTCAGGTCGTTGTCGTAGCGCCGTACGGCGTCGAGGTCGTTGTCGACGCGCTCCAGCCAATGCCACGAGCCGCCGGACCACGGACCGTCGTACACGCGCTTGATCTGCTCGGTGAACGGGCGGACCCAGGTGGTGCGCAGCGACAGGGCCGACGCGAGGACGAGCATGACGTCAGGGGTGATCTCGAGCGGCATCTCGCGGATCAGGTCGTTGGTGTGCTGCGCGGCCCAGGCGTCCAGCTTCGGCTTGTCGACCGCGGACTTCCCGGTGAGCATGCCGACCAGAGGGGCCGGCAGCACGCTGTCGAACGACTCGGCGAGCTTGAGGTGCTCGCTCACCCACACGGCCAGCGCCGCATGGAGATCGGCCGACCCGTCGATCGCCTGGATCAGTGCCAGCGCCTGCGCGGACCCCTGGTCAGCGGGTAGACCGGCGGCTGCGGCGAGCTCGGCGCGGCCTGGTTCGTCGGCGGCCGTCGCCAGGATCGCGAGCAGCGGCCAGAGGCCGAGCCCCGACACGACGGTGTTCGATTCCTTCCCCGCCCCACCACTCCGGTCGTTGCCCGCTGGGAGTTCGCGAGCCCAGCGGGTGGTGAGGTCGTTGACTGCGCGCACCACGTCGGCATCCATACTCTCCACCCTGCCACATGAGTATTCACCGGAATGACGCTGATTTTCATTTTACCTGTGCTGCGAGTGGTCGTTCGGATGCGCTGCGTTGTGTCAGGATTCCGCCCATGAGCACGCCGGTCGACGTCTCGGAGCAGACGCAGAAGGAGTCCTCCGGGGCCTCGCTCGCCTTCACCGCGACGCTGGTTCTGCTGGTCGGGCTGGCGTTGTTCGGGCGGCGGATCTTCAACGGATTCTTCACCGACGACGGGATCCGGACCTGGGCGACGATGTTCGTCGGGGTCACGGTGCAGGCGCTGCCGTTCCTGGTGCTCGGGGTCCTGTTGTCGGCGGCGCTGACCGCGTTCGTCCCGGCGTCGTTCTTCGCGAAGGCGCTGCCCAAGCACCCGGCTCTCGCGGTCCCGGTCGCCAGTGCGTCCGGCGTCGTACTGCCCGGCTGCGAATGCGCGTCGGTGCCGGTCTCGGCGGCGTTGATGAATCGGGGCGTCACGCCGGCCGCGGCGATCGCGTTCCTGTTGTCCGCGCCGGCGATCAACCCCGTCGTACTCGCGTCGACCGCGGTCGCGTTTCCCGGTCAGCCGAAGGTGGTGGTCGCGCGGGCGGTGACCTCGCTCGGGGTCTCGATGATCCTCGGCTGGCTGTGGTTGCTGACCGGCAGGGGCGGGTCGTGGCTGAAGATGCCGAAGAACCGGCATGCGGACGACGCCAGCAGGTTCGAGGTGTTCCGGTCGTCGATGCTGCACGACTTCCTGCATGCCGGTGGGTTCCTGGTCGTCGGCGCCGCGGCCGCGGCCACACTCAACGTGGCCGTCCCGCGCACCTGGCTCGACCACGTCGCCGGGAGCTTGCTGTTGTCCGTGCTCATCCTCGGGCTGCTCGCCGTACTGCTGGCGATCTGCTCGGAGGCGGATGCGTTCGTGGCGGCGAGCCTGACGCAGTTCTCGTTGACGGCGCGGCTCGCGTTCATGGTGGTCGGGCCGATCGTGGACGTGAAACTGATCGCGCTGCAGACCGGGACGTTCGGGCCGAAGTTCGCCGTCCGCTTCGCGCCGGCCACCTTCGTGGTCGCCGTACTCGCCAGTCTCGTCGTCGGGTGGTGGTTGCTGTGAAGCGCAGTGTCGCCGGCCTGGTGGTCGTGTTCGTCGGCGCCGCGGTGGTGCAACTCGCGACCTCGGGTGTCTACCTGCGCTACGTGAAGCCCGGCATGCGCTGGATGCTGCTCGCGGCCGGCCTGATCCTGATCGTGCTCGCGGTCGTCGACGTACTCGCGGACACCCGCAGGACGGAGCCGGCCGACGACGGGCATGGTCACCACGGTCTGCCCAGAGCCGCCTGGTTGCTGCTCATCCCGATCTTCGCGCTGCTCGTCGTCGACCCGCCCGCCCTCGGCGCGGACGCGGCCCGGCGCCAGTCCCCGGTCGCCGCGAAAGCGGCCGATCCGACGAGCAACTCCTGGCTCGCCGGCAACACCCAGGGCGATGCACCCGTCGCGCTGGCGGTCCGGGACTACGCCGTCTGGGCGGTCTGGGAGCGGGACAGCATGAAGGGCCGCGCGTTCCAGCTGACCGGTTTCGTCACCCCGGCCAAGAACGGCACCTGGTACGTGACCCGCATCGGCCTGACCTGTTGCGTCGCCGACGGTACGGCGTTCATGGTCGAGGCCCGCGGCCAGACCGCCCCGCCGAAGAACCAGTGGGTCACTGTGACCGGCGAATGGGCCGAACCCTCCAAACGCCCCGACGGCGACGTCGCCGCCCTCACCATCAACACCGTCAAACCAGTCACCGCCCCGGCGAACCCCTACGAGTAGTTCACCCAGCCGGCTACGACTGGTACTCCGGTTGGGCGGTGGAGGGCGATGAAGCCGAAGGGTCGTTCCAAGGAGATGAGTAGGGCCTTGGCGCCTGGAGTTGGGGCGGATCCGGCGGCCATCGCCATTGCAGTGACGGCGGCTGCCTCGAAGCCGGTGGCGGAGAAGCGTGCCATGACGGCCTGTTTGGCCTGGTCGACGGCGAGGGGCTGCGGACTCAGCCCAGGGAAATGTCCTTGGCTGTTGTCCATCGCCGCTCGCAGACCGAACACCTCGGGATGCTCGAGCAGATCGTGCTCCGCGTCGACCTCGAAGTACGGCAGCGACAGGATGACGCTCGGCACCGGCGACATCGACTCGATCACCTCCAGGGCCGGCGCGGACCGTTCACGAGCCAGCAACTCCGACCCACTCACCCCGTCCCCGCTCAGCTCGAGCGCGGCCGCGAGTACGGCGCCCCTCCCGGCCTCACCCGCCACCAGGCGTACGTCGAACTCCCCGGTGCCGACGACCGTCACGACGGTGAGCGGACCGGCCGGACTCTCGAACACGCGAACCGTGTCCAGGTCATAGTCGGTCCGGCTCAACCACCGACGCTCCCCGCGCGGGTACTCAGTGAACGGCAGCGCCCACTTGGTCCTCAATGCCAACGCGGACGCCAGCACCAGAAGCACATCCGGGTTGAGCTCGATCGGCATCCGCCGTACGAGACCGTCGGTGTGCTCGACCACCCACGCGTCCAGCGCAGCCTGATCCGTCAACGTGCCCCGGACCTCCGGCGGCAGGAATCGATCCACGCCCGGCTGCAACTCGATCTCCGGTCGCGTCCACAGGCCCAGGGCCATCCGGAGTTCGGGCGTCTGCAGGAGACCGCCGTACCGTCCACCGGCGGCTTCGGCGAGCTCGGTGCGCGCGGGGTCGTCGGCGAGCTCGGCGAGGATCGCGAGGAGCGGCTGCACTCCGAGGCCGGAGACGACGGTGCTGCCCTCGCCGGGGAGGTTCTCGATCCAGCGTGCGGTCAGCCGGCTGACTTGGTGAGCGTCCACTCACACATCCTGGCGCACGGACGTTCCATCAGCGTGAAGCGAATCGTTGAACCCAAGGTCCTGTATTTCGGCACGCCGGTCGTGCTGATCAGCTCCCGCAACCCGGACGGCAGCACGAACCTCAGCCCGATGTCGTCGGCCTGGTGGCTCGGCTACACCGCGATGCTGGGCATGGGCACCAGCGCCCAGGCCGTCAAGAACCTCACCGAGCGGCCCGAGGTGGTCCTCAACCTGGTCGATCCGGATATGGTCGCCGCCCTCGACCGGATCGCGTTGCTGACCGGGTCGGAGCAGATGTCCGACGCCAAGCGCGCCCGCGGCTACCGCTTCGAGCCGGACAAGTTCGCGGCGGCCGGGCTGACCCGCGAGCCGGGTGACCTGGTCGATGTCGACGCGGTCCAGGAGAGCCCGATCAACCTCGAGGGCCGGATCGTGAACATCCACGACATCGGCGGACCCGATTCTCACCTGTGTGCCCTGGAGATGAAGGTCGAGCGCGTGCATGTCCGCGAGGACCTGTTGATGAGCAACGACCGCTACATCGACCCGCTCCGGTGGGATCCGCTGATCATGAAGTTCACCGAGTACTTCGCCGGCGGTGCACCGGCGTACGAGTCCTCGCTGGCCCGCGGCTGGGAGATGCCGCCGATGCGGCTGCCCGTCGGATCAGACAGCTGACTCCACCACGACCCGCTCGTCGGACTCCGCCGCACGCGGGGTCCGGCGCCGGATCACGGTGCAGGCCATCCCACCGATCACCAGGACCGCCGCGATCCCCTGCTGCAGGCCGACTGCCTCGCCGCGTAGCAGCCAGGCAGCCGCCATCCCAACGATCGGCACCAAGAGGGAGAACGGCGCCACGGTGCTGGCGTCGTACTGGCGCAGGAGATAGCCCCAGACTCCGAAGCCGAACAGCGTGGCAGCGAAGGCGACATAGGCGATCGCGCCGACGCCGGTGAGCCTGATCCCGTGCAGCGCGTCCAGGTCCGCGTGCGCGCCCTCAGTGAGCAAGGACAACAGCAGCAGCGGTACGACGGCCACCGCGCTGACCCAGATCATGAAGCGCAACGTGTCCTGCGGCTTCGCGTAGCGGGTGATCGTGTTGGAGACTCCCCAGAACGCGCCGGCCGCGATCACCAGCGCGAGTGCGCCCAGCGGCGCGGACAGCCCGTGGTCGAGCATGATCAGGACCATTCCGACGCAGGCGATCAGAATGCCGGCGATCTGCGCCAGCCGCGGGCGTTCGCGCAGTACGACGATCGCGAACAGGACCGTGAAGATCACCTGGCACTGCAGCACCAGCGACGCCAGGCCGGCCGGGACGCCGTGCTTCATCGCGATGAAGAGCAGGCCGAACTTCGCCACCCCGAGCGCGAGGCCGACGCCGATCACGTACCGCCAGGCCACCCGCGGCTTGCCGAGCAGGAAGATCGCCGGGACCGCGGCGAAGAAGAAGCGCAGCGCGGAGAACAGCAGCGGTGGGAAGCCTTCCAGCCCGACCTCGATGACGACGAAGTTGACACCCCAGACGACAACGACGGCGAGCGCGAGCAGCAGGTCACGAGGCTTCATGCGATCCAGTCTGGGCGGGACTACACTTAAGGACCAGCACTGATTGCTACCGCCTTCGATGTAGGGGTGCTACATGATCGATCTCGGCCGGCTCCGCGCTCTGCACGCCATCGCCCAGTACGGCTCGGTCAATCGCGCCGCCGAGGTGCTCGGGTACACACCGTCGGCGGTGTCGCAGCAGCTGGCCAAACTGGAGCGGGAGACGCGCACGACGCTGGTCGAGCGCCAGGGCCGCGGGATCGTCCTGACCGACGCGGCGCGGGAGTTGGCAGCGACGGCAGCGCGCATCCTCGAGCTGGTCGAGGACGCCGAGCTGACCCTGGAAGAGCAGCGCGGCCAGGCGATCGGCACGCTCAGCATCGCCGCGTTCCCGACGGCCGCCCGGGGATTGTTGCCGCCGGCCCTGGCCCGGTTGATCGACGACAATCCGGGACTCGACGTCCGCGTCGTCGAGACCGATCCGTTCGAGGCCGTTGCCGCGGTCAACCGTGGCGAGATCCACGTCGCGGTCGTCCACGACTGGCACAACGCGCCGCTCGGCCTGCCGGAAGGTCTGTCGCGGGTGAAGCTCGGATCGGATCCCGCTGACGTGCTGATCCCCGCGACGCATCGCCTGGCAGGCAAGGAGTTCGTCCGCGCGGAGGACCTGGTCGGCGAGCGGTGGATCTGCCAGCCGGCCGGGTCGATCTGCCACGAATGGCTGGTCCGGACGATGCGTCGCGCCGGCGTCGAGCCGAACGTCGCCTACTCGGTCGCGGAGTACCAGACCCAGCTGGCCATGCTTGCCCGCGGCATCGGTATCGGCCTGCTCCCCCGGCTCGGCCGCGGCCCGATCCCCGACGGTGTGGTCGTCGTACCGCTCCAGCCTGCGCCGAGCCGCCGCCTGTACGCCGTCTGGCGCACGACCACCGCCCGCCGTCCGGCGATCGCTGTCGCCCTCCAGACCCTCAAGGCAGCCTGGCCGGACCGCGACACGGCCTGATCGGATCCGCTCCGGCCGTTTCAGGTGGCGCTGACGAGGGCTTGGAGCTTTGCTTCGGTGGCCTCGTCGGCGGCGGTGTAGACCGTCGCCCGGATCTGTCCGAGCTGCGACAGCCACAGGTTGACCGGCTCGATCCGCAGTACGCCGGCCTTCGCGTTCTCCAGCACCTTGATCCGGGTGCTCGGCGCGGCCACCTCGTACCGCTCCCACAGCTCCGCGAACAGCTTCGACCCCGCGAGCAGCCGGGCGACCAGGTCCTGCCAGGCCGGCTCGCCCACGTGGTCGGCCATCGCCGCCCGGAACCCGGCGACCATGTGCAGCTTCATCGACTCGGACTCCACGAAGTTGCAGCGCCACTCGTTCGACACGAACGTCACCCAGAGCATGTTGCGTTCCTCGACCGGGATCTCCCGCAGGTCCAGCACCACGCGGCAGTACGCCTCGTTGAACGCGAGGATGTCGTAGCGCGCGTTCAGAACCAGAGCCGGGTACGGCGAGACCGCGTCGAGCGTCTTCTGCAGCGACGCGGGCAGCACCGCGCACTCACCCCGCGCCGGACCGAACTGGAGCCCAGCCAACGTGAACAGGTGATTGCGCTCCTGCCGGTCGAGCCGCAACGTGTTCGCCACCGCCTCCAGCACCTGCGCCGACACGTTGATGTCCCGCCCCTGCTCCAACCACGTGTACCAAGTGACACCCACTCCCGCGAGCAGTGCCACCTCTTCCCGCCGCAACCCCGGCGTCCGCCGCCGCCCACCCGGCGCAAACCCAACCTCGTCGGGCTGAATCCGCTCCCGCCGGCTCCGCAGGAACACTCCGAGCTCACGCCGCTGCTCACCCTTGTCCACAGCAGGACCTTCGGACAACCCCCGCATCACGCGAGCAGAACTGTCGGTGGGGGCTGGGAGAGTGGCCATAAGACCATCATGGGCTGTATTGGAGCCTGGTTCCAGGTGGTGTGAATACCAGGATCAACAGGCTCTCACCACCAGGCTCGGAGTGCGCGCAGGGTGGAGGCATGACAGACCAGCTCCAAGCCGCCACCACCCCGGTCGCCGCCCGGCCGCGTGCCGCCGCGTCGCCGCTGGGGCCGGTGGCCTTGACCACCTTGCTCTTCGGCGCCTTCCTGCCGATGCTCTCCTTCTTCATCATCAACGTCGCCCTGCCGGCCATCGGCTCGGACCTGAGCGCGTCGTCCGGCGAGCTCCAGCTCGTCGTCGGCAGCTACGGCATCGCCAACGCCACTCTGCTGGTCGTCGGCGGTCGCCTCGGCGACGGCTTCGGCCGCAAGCGCCTGTTCCTGATCGGCCTGACCGGCTTCACGGTGATGTCGCTGATCTGCGCCATCGCCCCGACCATCGGCGTACTCCTCGCGGCCCGCGTCGTCCAGGGCGCCACGGCCGCCGCCATGACCCCGCAGGTCCTCGCGTCGATCTCGAGCCTCCTCACGGGCGAACACCGCGCCCGCGCGATGGCCATGTTCGGCGTGGCGGGCGGTGCCGCGGCCGCACTCGGTCAGATCCTCGGCGGCGTACTGGTCGAGGCCAATGTCTTCGACCTCGGCTGGCGGGCGGTGTTCCTCGTCAACGTCCCGGTCGGCCTCCTGGCCGTCGTAGCCGCGATCCGGCTGCTGCCGGAGACCAAGGCCGACAAGGCCCAGCGCGTCGACCTCGTCGGCGCCGCGCTGCTCGCACTGACCCTGGTGCTTCTGCTGCTGCCACTCACGGAGGGTCGACCGCTCGGCTGGCCACTCTGGACGTGGCTCTGCCTCGCCGCGACGATTCCGGCCGTAGCGGTGCTCGGCCTGCACCAGCACCGCTCGGAGCAGGCAAGCAAGTCCCCACTGATCCCACCGACCGTCCTGCGGCTGCGCGCGATGCGGATCGGCCTCCTCCTGGCGGTGGCGTTCTTCACCACCTTCGGTGGCTTCATGTTCGTGTTCGCGCTCGCTACGCAGGGCGAGGCGCACATGTCCCCGCTGGAAGGCGGTCTGAGCCTGCTGCCGATGGCGGTCGGGTTCCTGATCACCTCGATCTATGGCCCGCGCCTGCAGGTGCGGTACGGCGCCGGCCTGATCCTGCGCGGGTGGATCATCCAGGCGGTCGGCTATTCCCTGCTCGCGATCGTCGCCCTCACCATCTGGCCGGACGTGAACCCGTGGAAGCTCGCCGTACCGATGCTGGTCGCCGGCTTCGGCTCCGGCCTGGTCATGGTGCCGCTGATCGGCGTCGTGCTCGGTCAGGTCCCGGCGGCCCAGGCAGGCCTCGGCAGCGGCATCCTGCTCACCAGCCAGCAGACCTGTCTCGCCCTCGGCGCGGCCACGGTCGGTACGGCGTACCTCGCGCTGGCCGGCACGTCATGGGACCAGGGCAAGGCACTTGCCGCGGTGGCGCTGGCGATCACCGCAGTCTCGCTGCTGATGACGCCGGTCACGCACCAACTGCGCTCGCGCGCTTGAGCGTTCGCCGTGCTCACCAGTGCGGCGGGCGGTTGACGGCCTGCGGGAGTTTGGTGACCTGGTCGCCTCTGGCGGCGTTGACCTGGGACTGCGTCAGGAAGAGGGCGCCGGTCAGGTCAGCGCCGCGGAGGTCGGCGTCGCGAAGATCGGCGCCGATCAGGTCCGCCTGGCGAAGGTCCGCGTCACGCAGGTCGGCGGCGATCAGATACGCACCACGCAGGTTGGCCTTCGCGAGGTCGGCGCCACGGAGACGGGCGCCGATCAGGTCGGCGCCGCGGCGGTCCTTCTTCTTGCTCTGCTTGCCACGGACGAGCTGACTCGTCTTCAGCAGCAACTCGTTGACCGCGGCCCGCTCCGCGTCCACATCCACCGTGGTCAGGTCCGCCGTACGACTCACACCTTCGACCCGGTCGATCGCCGCGCGGACCTCGGCGTCGAACGCCTTGTATTCAAGGGCTTCCGTGAGATACCACAGCAGCTCGTGCAGCTGGCGCAGGATCGGCAGGGCCGCGAACATCGACTGCCCCGGTTGCTCCCGCCAGCTCGTGCCGGCGCGCCGGGAGATCTCCTGGCCGGCGCCGAAGCAGTCGTAAACCGTGCAGCCAGGGAAGCCCTTGGAGCGCAGCCGGCTGTGAATGCCGCACCGGAAGTCGGTGGACAGATTCGGGCAGGCCTCGCCCGCCGGCTTGTCGATCGCGAAGTCCGCCGACCTGCTGAACGTCAGCGCCACACAGCAGAGCCCGAAGCAGCTACTGCAGTCGGCGCGGAGGTCAGTTGTGCTCGGCAACCGTTTGGCCGGTGCGGCGCCAGCGGATGCCGGCCTCGATGAAGTCGTCGATCTCGCCGTCGAAGACGCCGGACGTGTTGCCGGACTCGTACTGCGTCCGCAGGTCCTTCACCATCTGGTACGGGTGCAGCACGTACGACCGCATCTGGTCACCCCACGAGCCCTGCACGTCACCGCGCAGCGCGTCGATCTGGGCCCGCTCCTCGGCCTTCTTCAGCGCCAGCAGCTTGGCCTTCAGGATCACCATCGCGGACGCCTTGTTCTGCAGCTGGGACTTCTCGTTCTGGCAGGAGACCACGGTGCCGGTCGGGATGTGCGTGATCCGGACCGCGGAGTCGGTGGTGTTGACGCTCTGACCACCCGGGCCGGACGACCGGTACACGTCGATCCGCAGCTCTTCCTCGGGTACGTCGATCTCGTCGGTCTGCTCGAGCACCGGGACCACCTCGACCGCCGCGAACGACGTCTGCCGGCGGCCCTGGTTGTCGAACGGAGAGATCCGGACCAGCCGGTGCGTACCCGACTCCACACTCAGCGTGCCGTACGCGTACGGCGCCTTGACCCCGAACGTGGTCGACTTGATCCCGGCCTCTTCGGCGTACGACGTGTCGTAGACCTCGGTCGGGTAACCGTGCCGCTCGGCCCAGCGCAGGTACATCCGCTGGAGCATCTCGGCGAAGTCCGCCGCGTCCACACCGCCCGCGCCGGAGCGGATCGTGACCAGCGCCTCGCGCTCGTCGTACTCACCGGACAGCAGCGTGCGGACCTCGAGGGACTGGATCGCCTTGCTCAGCGGACCGAGATCCTTCTCCGCCTCGGCCATGCTGTCGGAGTCGTTCTCCTCGCGGCCGAGCTCGATCAGCGCACCGAGGTCGTCGAGGCGGCCGCGCAGCGTGGTCACCCGCTCGACATCGGACTGCAGGCTGGACAGCCGGGACGTCACCTTCTGCGCGTTCGCCTGGTCGTCCCACAGGTCGGGTGCCGCGACCGCCTCACCGAGCTCGGCGATCTCCTTGCGCAGCGAATCGAGATCGAGCACCTTCTCGATCGAGGTCAGCGTCGCGTCGAGCTGCTTGAGCTCCGCGTCAAAATCCAGTCCAGCCACAACCAAGCAGCGTACCCGCTAGGCGGTGGTCACCGGTAAACCGAGGCCATGCCGCAGTACGCCGAAGACGTAGGCGACCGCCTTCTCGAGCTCGGCCCGCACCTGTTCGAGGTCGGCCGCGGACGCCTTGTCGGGCAGGAGGCGCAGCAGTTCTTCTTCCAGGACCTTCAGCGCGCCCGCGAACTGAGCGGCGATCAGCCGGTTCCGCAGATGCTCGGGGCGCCGCTCGTCGAGGGCGGCGGTCAGCAAGGTCTCGAGTTCCGCCGCGTTCAGGCGACGACGGGCCAGCAGGGCCGGGCTGTCCTCGATCGTGCGAACGAACTGCTTCCAGGTGGCCAAATGCCCGACCTCCAGCCGGTCCCGGATCCCGGCCAGATAGCTCGCCTCCAGCACCTCCACCGGATCCGCGTCGGCCGGCGCCTCCCGGATCGCCCGCGCCGGACCGCGCCACCACCCCTGCTCGTCGAAGAACAGGTCCTCCTTGGTCGGGAAGTGGTTGAACACCGTCTGTACGGCGACATCCGCCGCGCGCGCCACCTCCGCCACGGTCACCGCGTCGAAGCCGCGCTCCAGGAACAGCGTCGTCGCGACGTCCGAGATGACCTGCCGGGTCTGCCGCTTCTTCCGCTCCCGCCGCCCGCTCTCCGTCGCACCGCTCTCCATTGCACCGAGGGTAGGGCATCTGCTTTACTTCATCCAATCTTGTAGTCACTACATCTTTGGAGCAAACCCAATGACAATCCTCGTCACCGGCGGCCGCGGCACGATCGCCCGCGCCGTCGCCACCGGCCTCACCGCCGCCGGTCACGACATCCGCGTCGCCTCCCGCGAACCCTCGACCTTGGGAGCTGCTGCGGTCGGCTATGACCCGGCCGACCCCGGCCCCGCGCTGCACGGCATCAGCCAGGTGTTCCTGTACTCCGATCCGTCCTCGGCGCCGGCGTTCGTCGCGGCAGCCGACGCCGCCAGGGTGAAGCAGGTGGTGATGCTCTCGTCGCTGTCCTCGCTCGGCGGTCCCGAGGATCCGCATGCAAGGACCGAACGCGTCATCGCCGCCGGGTCCTATGCGACCACCCGGCTGCAGCCCGGCGCGTTCATGAGCAACGCGAAGTTCTGGTCACACCAGGTGCGCGCGACCGGGCAGATCCGGCTGCCGTACCTCGACGCCGAGGAAGCGCCGATCCACGAGCAGGACATCGCCGATGCCGCGCTCCGCATCCTGCTCGACGGACCGGGCAACGGCCACGACGGCCGCGGCTACCCGCTCACCGGCCCGGAGTCCATGACCCGGCGGCACCAGATCGAGCTGATCACCCAGGTCACCGGGGTCCCGATCGAGGCTGTCGATCTCACCCCCGACCAGGCCCGGGCCGAGCTGCAACTGCGAGACCCCGGCCAGCGCGAGACGTTGCTCGCCTACTGGGCTTCCCAGGTTGGCAGGCCGCAGCCGATCGAGCGCGGCGTCGAACTGCTGACCGGCCACCCGGCCCGCACCTTCACCACCTGGCTGAACGACAACCCGGGCCTCTTCGCCTGACCGAGCAAACCCACGGCATGATCCGCGGACGTCAGCGGATCGGCACGACGGCTGCGGCTTCCGAGGCGATGTCGGAGGAGCCGGGCCAGCCGGGTGGCTCGAACGGGAGGTCGACGGACGACGTGAGCCGCACGGTCACCGTCGTACCGGCGACGTCCGCCGACCAGTCCAGCCCGTCGAATCTGTTGCTTGCGGCAACTTGATCCAGATACTCGGCGGTCAGCCGGCGCGCCTCGTCCGGGTCGAGCTCGGCGTTGCCGTCCGCGGCCGGCTGCGCGTAGATCGCCGCCAGCCCGTTGGCCGCCGCCAGCACCGCCCCGTCCGCGGTCGCGTCCAGATCCCGGCGGACCAGGAACACCTTCGAGATATCGGTGACCACCACGATCATCAGCAGGATGATCGCGGTGAACCCGATGATCAGCACGGTCATCTGACCCTGCTCGTCCCGGCGCCTCATCCGTTGCCCTTGGCTTCGCGGTAGTCGCCGTACGGCTCGGTGTGGGAGGCGCTGATGTGGATCGCCGGGGGTTCACCGCCGAGGGCGTCCGGGATCAGTGGCAGGCGAACTTCGGTGTCGAGGGTGACTGTCACGGTCGAGCCGGGCTCGAGGCAGGCGGGGTCGCAGGTGATCCGGAGCTGGTCAGGGCTCAGCTCCATCCCCTGGTCCTTCATCGCCAGGCGCGCCGCGTCGAACGCCCGCGCGCGAGCGTCGTCCTCCGACAATCCTTCCGGCACGATGACGAACGCCCGCCCTGCCGCCCGGGTTGCCGCGGTCGCGCCGTACGAGGCTCGCTGTACGTCGAAGACCGCGAGCATCACGTACACCAACGGAACCATCAGCAGGATCGCCAGCCAGGAGAACTCCACGACCGCGCTACCGCGTTCGTCGCGTCGGCGGAAGATCCACCAGGTGCTCATTCGCCGGTCTCCTTCACGGCGTGCCCTTCGACGCTGAAGTCGATCCCGGGACCCCACAGACCGAGCGGTGGCATGTGCGCCTTGACCACGACCAGCACTCCCGGCTGCCCGTCGACGTCGGTCTCCTCGGCGGACACCGAGTCGATCAACTGGTCCCGCACCACACCGCCGACCAGATCACGCGTCCGCGATTCACCGTCCGCGGGCACCCGGTTGAGTACGGCCGCATAGTGCGCGCCCTCCGATGCCGCCGCCGTCACCGTGTTGCGCACGTACAGGTAGAGCCCGACCTGCAGGATCCCTAAGAACAAAGGGACTACGAGCATCGAGACCAGCACGAAATCCACCACCGCCGACCCACGCTCGTCGCGTGACCGCGGCGCAGACCGGCCCGCGGCCGAGCGCAGGTGGGCGGAACGCATCACTTGTTGCCGACGGAGTCCAACGCGTCTTGGAGCATTCGCTGCAACTGCGTGCCGGCGAGCTGCCAGATCGCAACGACCAGACCGGCCGTCATCACCGTGATGAGCACCCAGCCGGGGACATCGCCGCGTTCTCTGCGGGCCTCGCGTGGCTTCAGCAGCACCGCCAGGAACACCCTGGTCAGGAGTAGGGACATGAGTTCTCCTCAGTTCATCCGGCGATCAGCCGGATTCCGACAGCGCCTGGATAGAAGGCGAAGGCGATGGTCACCGGCAGGACCAGAAAGATCACCGGGACCATCATGGCTACCTCGCGGCGCGCGCCGGACTCGATCAGCTCGCGCCGCCCCGCCTCACGAATGTCACCGGCCTGCGCCCGCAGGACGTCGGCCAGCGGGGTGCCGCGTTCGAGCGCCACCGCCAGCCCGTCCGCGAACCGCGAGAGCGCCAGCAGACCGGTGCGATCCGCCAACGCGTCGAGCGCGCGGACCAGCGTCTCCCCCGCCCTCGTCTCGGCCAGGACACGCTTCAGTTCGTCCGCCAGCTCACCCCGGCACGATCGCGCGACCCGGTCGAGGGCCCCGGCCGGACCCTCACCGGCCGCCACCGACAGCGCGAGCAACTCGGCCACGGTCGGCAGCTCGACGAGCAGCCGGCGCTCGCGACGCCGTACCTGCGAGGTGAGATAGGTGTCTCGGGCAAGCACTCCGAGGACACCGAGCAGAGTACAGAACGCCAGCATCCCGATCGGGTTGCCGGTGCCGAGCGACAGCGCGACGACCGAGACGACCAACGCACCACCGAACGCGACGGTCCCCCACAGCAACTGCTCGATCCGGAATTCCTCGACCGTCCGCTCCACCCCGGCCCGCGCCAGCCGCCGGCGGATCGAGTTCGCCCCGCCGAGCAGGCGCTCCAGCCGCTGCGCACCCGACCGCAGCGACGGCCCGAACAACCGCAGGATCGCGTGGAACGGCGAACCCGAGCTCACCACCCCCACGAACACCTCGGGCCCGCCGAGATCACGCAGGTACGGCGAGATCCGCTCGTCGGCCGTCGGCCTCCGCAAGAACGGCAACCGCCGTACGACAACCAACAGGCCGGCACCGAACAGCGCCCCGACGAGACCGCCCATCAGCAACGGACTCATCGCAACACCCGCTCGGGCTCGGGCAACCGGCCGATCCGCAACATCAACCGATACGCGACCACACACACGACCGCGCCCGCACCGATGATCAACGCACCCATCGCGGAGTTGTAGCGCTGGATGACGTCGCCCTGGAAGGACAGCAACGCCAGCACCAGCCACGGCGCGGCCACAGCGACGCGAGCGCCGTTGACCGACCACGACTGTCGCGACTCGAGCTCGGACCTGGTCCGGGCATCGTCGCGCAGGAACGACGACAGCGACCGAAGCAACCGCCCGAGATCCCCACCACCGACCTCGCGCGCGATCCGCAACGCCTCGACCACGCGATCGCCGACCGGATCCGCGAGCCGTGCCTTCAACCGATCCAGCGACTCCGCGAACCGGCCCGTCGACGCGTAGTCCGCTCCGAACCGCCGGAACGGTTCGCGCAACGGCAGCGGCCCTCGCTCACCCACCTGAGCCAGCGCTTCGGACAGCGACAGCCCGGCCCGCACCGCCGACGCGATGTTGTCCACCACGTCCGGCCACAGCTCACGGAACTCGGCCAGCCGCTTCCGCGCCCGGCTCCGCACCAAAGCGATCGGCATCCCGCCGGCCATCAGACCGAACACCACACCGACCGGCCAGGCCCCCGACACCACGAGCATCAGCAAGAACCCGACCAGTCCAGTGATCACGCACGCGCCGATGAACGCGGCCGGCGTCACGCCTTCGATCCCCGCGCTCGCGAGCAACTCCCGGCTCCGGGCGATCAACCGCCCGTCCGTGGCCGGCTGGGAATCCGCCGGCGCGACGAACGTCGCGATGATCAGCAGCAAGCCGATCCCGAAGAACAGCCCCAGCAGGAGCCCCATCAGCCAACACCCCGCGGCAACTCGGTCAGCAGCCCGGCCAGGTTGTACCCGGCCTGCAGGAACCGCTCGGGATGCGGCAGATGCCCCTCGGCCCGGCGCAGATGCCCGTCGACCGTGCCGAACAGCGTCTCGGTCTCGATCGCCTGCTCCTCGATCCGCCCGCTGACGCCCACGATCTCCCGCACCCGGCGCTGCCCGTCCGCCCCGATCCCGAGGTGTACGACGAGATCCACGCAGCCGGCCACCGTCGGCAGCACGAACCGGGATCCGATGTTCTCTCCCGCGAGCAAGGGCAGCGTGCACATCTTGGTCAGCGCCTCACGCGCCGAGTTCGCATGGATCGTGCACATGCCGGGGAGGCCGCTGTTCAGCGCCAGGAGCAGATCCAGGCACTCCTCGCCGCGCACCTCACCGACGATCAGCCGCGACGGCCGCATCCGGAGCGACTCCTTGACCAGGTCGCGCAGCCGCACCTCGCCGGTGCCCTCCAGACCTGCCTGCCGCGTCTGCATCGACACCCAGTCGGGGATCGGCAACTTGATCTCGAAGACCTCCTCGCAGCTGATCACCCGCTCACTGCCGGGGATCGAGCCGGCCAAGGCGTTCAGCATCGTGGTCTTGCCGGCCTGCGTGCCGCCGGAGACGAGGACGTTGAGACCGACCGCGACCGCGGCCTCCAGCACCGCACCCGCATGTGGCGTCAGCGAACCGAGCGCGACCAGATCGCTCAGCCGGGTGGCGCGGACGGTGAACTTGCGGATATTTATCGCCGCGTACCGCTGGGTGATGCCGCCGAGCACGATGTGCACGCGGCTCCCGTCCGGCAGCCGGGCGTCCGTGAACGGCTGGGACACGTCGATCCGCCGGCCGGTGGTCTTGAGCATCCGCTCGACCAGATCGCTGACCTCCTCCTCGGTCAGCACGGTCGTGGTCAGCTCGTGCCGGCCTTCGCGGGCGATGAACACCCGGCTCGGCTCGTTGATCCAGATCTCTTCGACAGTCGGGTCGTCCAGGAACCGCTGCAACGGGCCGAAGCCCGCCACCCGGTCGTGCACCTCCCGGCTGACCGCCTCCAGGTCACCGATCGGCGGCACCACACCGGACAGGCTGCGCTCGTCGTACTCGCGGACGACGGTGGCGACGATCGCGTTCACCGCGCCCGGATCACGGAGCGGATCGATGCCCTCCCGGCGCACCACATCGCGCACCTGGGCGTCGATCAGCTCGACCGCGCCGTCCCAGCCCGACCGGCGCGCGGCGAGTCTGTCGGCTGTCATCGGTCTCCCCGTGTGTGTCCCGTCTGGCGACCACGCGGTCACCATGCGCGACCATCCTTTCAACCGTGGGGCACCCCGCGCCACTCGCATCCGGCGCCCTGTGGACAACCGTGACATGCGAGAGGCTCACTGACCGTATCCATCGCGTCACGACGTGGTCCAGAAAATTGCAGCTTGTTGCAATCCCGCCTCAGCGGTGGACGAGGGTGTGTTCGAAGGAGTAGCGGCTGGCGCGGTAGAGGTGGGAGCCGTACTCGACCGGCTGGCCGTGGTCGTCGTACGTGATCCGGGTGGTCGCCAGGAGTGGTGCGCCGGGCTCCTCGGACAGGAGCCGGGCCTGCTCGAGCGAGGCGGGGATGGCGGAGATGGTCTGGTGCGCCACCTTCAGCCGCACCCCTTCGGCCCGCAGCAGTTGGTAGAGACCCCGCTCGGCCAGAGTGGCTGGGTCCGTCTCCAGGAGGTCAGGCGGGAGCCAGTTCCGCATCAGCGCCAGCGGCTCGCCGTCCGCCCGCCGCAGCCGCTCCAGCCGGAGCACTCGGTCCCCCTCCTCGCACTGCAGCGCGGCAGCGACCTCCGCAGTGGCCGGAGCGACGCCGAAGCGCAGTACGTCGGTCTCCGGCTTCCGGTGCGCCGCGGCCAGGTCGTCGTACAGGCTGGTGAGCTCGAGAGAGCGCCGTACTTGGCCGGAGTTCCCCACTACCTGGGTGCCGACGCCACGCTTGCGCACCAGCAGGCCCTGGTCGACCAGGCGGGCGATCGCCTGCCGGACCGTCGGCCGGCTCAGGCCGTACGCCTCGGCCAGATCGACCTCGTTGCTCAACCGGGATCCGACCGGCAGTTCACCGTCCTGGATCGCCGCCTCGAGTTGCTGCGCCAACTGCACGTGCAACGGGGTACGGCTGTTCCGATCGACCCGGACCTGGACGGTGCTCATGCGCACATCCTGAAGCCTCGGCCCGATTCCGTCGACCCACCACCCGGATTTGATCAGATGGCTTCCTTTGTGAACGCGTCCCGGAAACGGCGCAGCGCGAGATCCGTGTCGGCCGAGGCGAACGCTTCCAGCCCGACCGTGCCGTCATAGCCGAGCTCCCGCAGGGCGGCGGCGATCATGGGGTAGTTGATCTCCCCGGTCCCCGGCTCACAGCGGGTCGGTACGTCGGCCACCTGGATCTCGCCGAGGTACGGGAACGCCTTGCGGATCAGCTCGATCAGGTTCCCCTCGCCGATCTGCGCCTGGTACAGATCGAGCATCAGCCGCAGGTGCGGATGCCCGACCGCCTCGACCAGCGCGAGCGTGTCGGCCGCCTTCCCGAACGGCACGCCGGGATGGTTGACCTCGGTGTTGAGGTTCTCCAGCACGAACATCACGCCGTACCGCTCGCCGAGCTTCGCCAGCCGCTCCAGCGTGCGCGCGGCCGTCAGCCACATCGCGCCGGTGACCTCGTACGTCGGTGTCACCGGCAACCCGTCGAGCCTGAGCTCGGTGCCGTGCAGGTTGAGGCGCGGGCAGCCGAGCTCCAGGGCGACATGGACGGACTGCTCGGCGGTCACCAGCAGCCGATCCTGCTCGTGGGTCAGCGAGCCACCGATGTACCCGGTCATCGACGAGAACACCGCGCCCGTCTTCTTCAGCGCGGCGATGTCCTTGGACATCCAGGTCCAGATCTCGACGTCGAAACCGGCGGCGTCGATCCGCTCCACCCGTTCGGCGAAGGGCAGGTCGACGAACATCAACTCAGCACAGACAGCCAGCCTCATCGGACCTCCTCGATGCGCACCGCACGGTTCTCCTGGTAGGACGTCATCGCCGCCAGCGCGACCCGCAACGCGTTGCGTGCGTCGTGGCCGGTGACCGGCGGTACGCCGTCCCCGCGCACGACGCCGGCGAACTCCGCGAGCTCGCGCACGTAGGCGTCGTGGAACATCTCCTCATCACTGCGGAACGTCTGCTGCTGCAGGCCGCTCGCGCCGTACCGCACCAGCGGACTGCTCGGCAGGCCCCCGGCCATCACCATGCCTTTGCTCCCGAACACCTCGCCGCGGACGTCGTAGCCGTAGAGCGCGGAGAAGTTCGCTTCCGCGGTCGCGATCGCGCCGTTGTCGAAGGTGATCAGCACGACCGCGGTGTCGAGCAGCCCGTCCTCCTTGTACTGCGGGGCCACCAGCGCATCCGCCTTCGTGAAGACCTCGATCGGCCGGGCCCCTGGGTTGAGCCACAGGAGCGTGTCGAAGTCGTGGATGAGCGTCTCGCGGAAGATCGTCCACGGCGGGATGCCAGCTCGCAGACCAGCCGGTCCGCCGGGGTCCCGGGTGATCGAGCGCATCAGCTGCGGGGTACCGATCTCGCCGTCCACGACGGCCTGGTGGGCCGCGGCGAAGTCCTTGGCGAACCGTCGGTTGAAGCCGACCTGGAAGGGGACCCCGGCGGCATCGGTCGCTGCGATCGCCTGGTCGATCTCGTCGAGCGTCAGCGAGGCGGGCTTCTCGCACCAGACCGGCTTCCCGGCCGCGGCAGCGCGTTGGATCAGGTCCAGGTGAGCGGCGGCGATCGAGGTGATCACCACGCCGTCGACATCCTTCAGCAGGCTGTCCACGTCCTGGGCCTCGGTGCCGTACCGCTCCGCGAGCCGCTGCGCCGCCTCCGGTCTGGCGTCGGCGACCGCGGCCAGCTCGGCGCCGGGCACGTCCCGCGCGATGTTGCCGGCATGCATGGTGCCGATCCGGCCGGCTCCGATCAGCCCGAGGCGTACGACCGGCAGGCCGTGGTCTGTGCGCATCGGCAACCCCCTTCGCGAGCAGGGACTAGAGCGCTCTAGTCATCGCTAGGGAACAATGCTTTGATGGTCCCGGTCAAGACCTTGGGAGAATCGGCGAGATGAATCACCGACCGACGATGGAGGACGTCGCGGCCCGCGCCGGCGTGTCCCGCGCCCTGGTCTCGATCGTCTACCGCGATGTGCCGGGGGCGAGCGACGAGACCCGGGCCCGCGTGTTCGCGGCCGGCGACGAGCTCGGGTACCGCCCGGACCACCGGGCCCGGCTGCTCGGGCGGCAGCGCACGCGGCTGATCGGCGTGGCCTTCGATGTTGGCCAGCCCTTCCACGGCGACCTGGTCGAGGCGCTCTACCCGGCGGCCGAGGCGCTCGGCTACGACCTCACGTTGAGCGCGGTCACCGGTTCCCGTCGGGAGGCGGTCGCGATCCAGTCTCTGCTGGACTACCGCTGCGAATCGCTGGTGCTGCTCGCTCCCACCGCCCCGCCGTCCGTCTTGGCCGCACTTGCCGAAGCTCAGCCGGCGGTCGTGATCGCCCGCAAAGTACGGGCCGCCGGCGTTCAGGTCGTACGCACCGACGACGCGGCCGGATCTCGCCTGGCCGTGGAGCACCTACTGTCGCTCGGCCACACCCGCATCGCTCACGTCGACGGTGCCCGTGCTCCCGGCGCGGCCGAACGTCGGACCGGCTACACCCAGGCGATGCGCCGCGCCGGGCTCGAACCCCTTGTCATCGCCGGCGGCCCGACCGAGTCCGCCGGTGCGGCAGCCGCCCGCGAGCTGCCGTCCGGCGTCACAGCCGTTGCCGCCTTCAACGATGCCTGCGGCATCGGCCTCCTGCACGCCCTGCGGGGCCGGGACGTTTCGATCATCGGGTACGACGACTCGACGCCGTCGCGCCTGGAGCACATTCAGCTGACAACCATCGCCCAGAACGCCGATCGACTCGCGGCGGCCGCCCTCGGCCTCGCCATCTGCGAGGACGGCCCGCCACAAGAGGTCATCACCGATCCGGACCTGGTCGTACGGGCGACCACCAGGTCGCTCTAGGCCAGATCATCCGGGCAGGTTGTACGGCGTGATCGGCTGCAGGTTGCTGGGCGGCGTACGGACCGCTGGGAGCAGGTGGTGGGCCTGCAGGAGGTGCTGGCAGGCGTGGTGCAGGTCGGTCGGGAGATCGTGGTGCAGAACCACGGAAAGCGCACCGGCACGGAGGAGCGAGAGGTCGTCGGCGTCGAGGTCGTGGGCGACGAAGCAGCGGTACTCGCGGTCCAGGTCGTCGAAGGCCTGGACGATGGCACGGTTGCCGCCGCCGATGGAGTAGACCGCGTTGATCGCCGGATCGGCGGTGAGCGCGGCCAGGGCCTGTCCGTGGATGGTGGTGTCGAGGCCATCGGTCTCGGCAAGCTCCACCACCGCGCGGCCCGGTGCCAGCCGGCGCAGGGTGGAGCGGAAGCCCATCTCGCGTTCCTCTTCACCACGGAACGAGCCGCGGCTCAGCGTGACGAGCACAGTGCCGGGCTCCGCGCCCAGCCATTGCGTGAGGAAGTACGCCGCTGTCGCACCGGCGGACCGGTTGTCGATGCCGACGTACGCGAGACGCTGACTGCTGGGCAGATCGGTGACCAGGGTGACAACCGGGACGCCGGCGGCGACCAGGCGATCGACGGCTTCGACGACCTCGGGCTCGTCCGGCGCCTTGAGGATCACGCCCTGCGAACCGCGTTTCCGCAGCTTGTCCAGGGTCGCGACCACGTCGGCGGCGGAGGCGGTTTCACTCAGGTCGAATCGGGCCCGCAGCACCGCCGGGCGCAGACCGGGCAGCGCCGCCTCTAGGGCGGCACGGACCGATCCGGAGAAGCGGGCCGGGGCCTGCATGACCAGGTCGATCACCAGCGTGCGACCACCGAGCCGGATCTGGGCGGCTTGCCGGTCGAGGTCGTGCACGGCCTGGTCGACCTGGCGGCGCGCGCGGGCGCTGACGCCGGCCCGGCCGTTCAGCACCCGGTCGACGGTCGTCTCGCTCAGACCGGCCTGGACCGCGATGTCGCGGACCCGATGCTCGCGTCCCATCGTCGCCCTCCGCTCCGAATGACGGGTTTTTGGTGGATCCAGGGGATTCCGAACCCGTCAAGAAGACCCCAGGCTAGAACAATCACCCCGAGAGGAGCCACCCATGTGGTTGAAACCGTCCGACGTTCAGCTGGAAGACCTGTTGACGGTGCTCAAGCAGCAGACGGACCCCGCGGACTACCCGTACGCCGAGCGGATCGAGCAGCAGGTGCCGCTGTACGACGCGGTGCGGATCCGGCGCGAGGACCCGCGGGCCGTGCAGGCCGAGTTCGTCCGGGCGTTCGCCGACGGGCCCGGGATCGTCGTCCTGAAAGGGGCCTTTGGCAACGAGATGGTCGACGCGGCGACGGCCGAGTTCAACCGCCTGATCGCCCGGCAGCACGAGTCCGGGACCGCGGCCGGTGACCACTTCGCCAAGCCGGGTGCGAACGACCGGGTCTGGAACGCGCTCGAGAAGCTGGCGATCGCGGCACCGGACGTGTTCGCGGCGTACTACGCCAACGATCTGCTCGCGCTGGTCGCGTCGGCTTGGCTGGGGCCGGCGTACCAGGTGACGTCGCAGGTGAACGTGGTGAACCCGGGCGGCGAGGGGCAGACGGTGCATCGGGACTACCACCTCGGATTCCAGTCCGACGAGGTGGCAGCGCAGTACCCGGCACATGTGCATCGGTTGTCGCCGGCGTTGACGCTGCAGGGAGCGGTCGCGCACTGCGACATGCCGGTCGAGTCGGGGCCGACGCTGTATCTGCCGCACTCACAGAAGTACGAGCTGGGGTACCTGGCGTACCGGCAGCCGTCGTTCGCCTCCTATTTCGTGGAGAACCACGTGCAGTTGCCGTTGGAGAAGGGCGACGCGGTGTTCTTCAACCCGGCGCTGTTCCACGCGGCCGGCAGCAACCACTCCGCCGACATCAAGCGGATGGCCAACCTCCTGCAGGTCTCATCCGCCTTCGGGCGCGCGATGGAGAGCATCGACCGGGCAGGGATGATCGACGCGGTCTATCCCACCCTGCTCCGACTGACCGATCCCGTAGCCGTGGAGAACGTCATCGCCGCCACGGCCGAGGGCTATGCCTTCCCGACCAACCTCGACCGCGACCAGCCCATCAACGGCCTGGCACCCCTGTCGCAGGCCGGCCTCCTCCGCCAGGCGGTCGCGGAGAGCTGGACCGCAGACCGGTTGACCGGCGCCCTCGCCGACCACAGCACCCGCCGCGAGACCCACTGAGTGCCCACAGCAAGGACATGAACGTTGGGTGAACCCGGTCCGGATCACGGGCAGGTGCTGTCGGGGGCGGGTGCTCGTCAGGCAGGATGGAACGTTCGCCGCCGGAGCCTCGGGCTACGCTTACCGGCGCGCCACTCGGACGACCCCGCCGTACGCCGCCCGTACGGCCGACCATCGAGGGAGAAGCCATGGAACCGCTGCGTATCGGGATGCTCGGTGCCGCCCGGATCGCGGACCGGGCGATCGTCGCGCCGGCCCGGTCGACCGGCGCCCGGCTGGTCGCGGTGGCGGCCCGGGACTCCGGCCGGGCCGAGGCGTTCGCGGCGGAACACCAGGTCGAACGGGTGCACGCGTCGTACCAGGAGGTCCTGGACGACCCCGAGGTGGAGGTCGTCTACAACCCGCTCGCCAACGGCCTGCACGGCCCGTGGAACCTGCGGGCGATTGCCGCGGGCAAGCATGTGCTGACCGAGAAGCCGTCGGCCAGCAACGCCGTGGAAGCCGCCCAGGTACGCGACGCCGCCCACGAGCGTGGCGTGGTCTTCATGGAGGCCTTTCACTACGCCTACCACCCGGTGATGCGCCGCCTGCAGGACCTCGTGGCCAAGGGTGAGCTCGGCGACCTGCAGCACGTCGAGGCGACCATGGTGATGCCTCCGCCGCCGGACCAGGACCCGCGCTGGTCACTCCCGCTCGCCGGCGGCGCCGTCATGGACGTCGGCTGCTACGCCATCCACGCCCAGCGGATGCTGGCGCCGTACGCCGGTGGTGCCCCGAAGCTGACCAACGCCCGCGCCGGCGAACGCAAGCGGCTGCCCGGCGTCGACGAGTGGCTCAACGCCGACTTCGAGTTCCCGAGCGGCGCAACCGGCGCAGTCCGCACGAGCATGGCCGCCGAGAACGTCGAGTTCAGCCTGAAGGTCATCGGCACCCGCGGTGAGGCCTTCGCACCGTTCTTCGTGCTCCCCCAGAACGACGACCGGGTCATCGTCACAACCAAGGAAGACACCTGGGTCGAACACCTGGGCACGCGCAGCTCCTACACCTACCAACTAGAGGCCTTCACCGCGGCAGTCCGCAACGGCGCCCCGCTCCTCACCGACGCCAACGACGCTCTGGCCACCATGCAGCTCATCGACACCTGCTACCAAGCCGCCGGCCTCGAACCCCGCCCCACGTCCCAGATCTAAACCAGTGGTGCGGGGGCGTGCACAAGGCCCACCCTGGGCACATGCACCTCACCTTCCTGCATGACCCGCGCGGCGAGTGCCTCACCCTGATCCGGAGAGCGGACGGGGCAGAGTTCACGCTCTCCTCGTACTCGCGCAAGCACCGCGTGCCGCACGATCTCGCGCACGCGGTGACCGAACGCGAACTCGGCATGCCCGACGGCATCTTCGGTTGTATCGCGGCAGGTGCGGTGTTCGACAGCATGCAACTGACAGCGGGCAAGAAGCGCTACGACGCCAAGACTCGAAGCACCCGAATCCTGAAGGCGCCGAACAGCATCGGCGTCAGTGAGTCGCTCACGACTGTCATTCACGAGGCGGTCGAGAAGGGCCGGCCGACGCCGTACGCTCTGGCCCGCGAGACCTGGGGCATCACCCGGCCCGATCCCTGTCCCTACCTCGACACGGACCTCGACCGCGCCACCGAAACACTGCGCGAACTGAGCCGCCAATGGCAGGCGAGCTCCGATCCACTCGTCCTCCCCTGGCCGAAGAGACTCCAGGCCGCAGTCACCCGGCAATCGCTCGCGAAAACGTCAGTCCGCTAGTCACGGTCACTGCCGCCGGCTGCGCAGGCGAAGGCTTGGATGAGGGGATGGGGGCGGGTGCCGTCGCCTGCGAGTTCGGGCTGGAAGAGGGTCGCCAGGTAGAACGGGTGGCCGGGTAGCTCCGCGATGCGGGGGTCGCCGGCGTCGTCGTACCCGCTGAAGACCATGCCGTGCTCGCGCAGCAGATCCATCCGGCTGCTGTCGAGGCCGTAGGAGCAGTGGTACCGCTCCAGCGACCGCTCCACCCCCAGCAACTCCGCGGCCCGAGTCCCCGGCGTCACCTGGACCGCATCCTCGTGACCGACGAGTGAGCAGGCCAGCGGGACGATGAGCAGGTCCTCCGCGTCCGGACTGCTCTCCGCGTTCTGCGCGTCCGGCCGCCCGCACACGTTGCGGGCGAATTCGAGCATCGCGTGCTGGAACCCTGCACACGTGCCGAGGAACGGGATCCCGTTCTCCCGCGCGATCCGGACCGCGGCGATCGCTCCGGCCTCGTCTCGATACGGGCTCCCCGGAACCAGCCAGATCCCGTCGAACCCCTTCAGGTCCTCGTCGACCTCCTCGGTCGGGACCCAGTACACGTCGAGGTCCAGGTTGTCACGATCCTTCAACCGATCCAGCAGACCGGGCACCCGCCCGTGCGAACGGACGTGCGGTGAGCGGTCTCCGACCAGGGCGATGCGTCCTGAGTAAGCGTTCATGCCGTCCATCCTGGGTGTCGAGCCGGTATCAGCGCCAACGATGATCTCTGCAGTCCGCATAAGCGATACTGATCGGCGTGGATCCCCACCTGCTGCGGACGTTCGTCGCTGTCGCCGAGTGCGGCTCGTTCTCCGCGGCCGCGGACCGCCTCGGCTACACCCAATCCGCCGTCTCCCAGCACATCGCCGCCCTCGAACACGACCTCGGTACGCCGCTCCTCCGCCGACGTCCCGTGGTCCCGACCCCAGCCGGCGAGCGCCTCCTCGAACACGCCGCGCCCATCCTCCTCCGCCTTGACGCCGCCCGCGCCGACGTCCGCCGTACCATCGCCGACCCAGCGGGCACCCTCACCATCGCCGCCTCCCCCTTGGCCGCAGCCGACGGCCGCCTGGCGATCGCTCTCCGCGAGGTACGACGCTCCCGCCCAGGCACCGAGGTCACCCTGACGGTCTGCGGCCGCGACGCCGTAGCCCGAGGAGTGGCCGCCGGAGACTTCGCCCTGGGCCTGGTCGACGGCGTCGCCGCGCCCAGCGATCCCTTGCGGTTGTCTGACGCGGGATCACTACGCACCACCGCCGTGGCGCACCAGCAACTGGTCGTGGCGCTTGCCGCGGACCACCCACTGGCCCGCCGCCGCGGCATCAGCCTCCACGACTTGACCAACGCCCGCTGGATCGACGCCCCCGACCTCGCCGCTCCCGTGACCACCCTCCGCAGTGCCGCTGGATCCGATGGCTTCCGCCCTGCGCTCACCTACGCCGGCACCGACCTCCAAACCCTGCAGACGTTGCTCGCCGAAGGCCACGGTCTGGCCGTCCTGCCCGAGTCGGCCACGACCGAGGGACTCGCCGCGGTTCCCCTCACCACGCCGCGGCTCGTCCACCGGATCGAGCTCCTCCACGGCCATCTCGCGGAGCCGGCTGCCACCTCGCTCGCCGCCGTACTGGCGGGACAGCCGGCGTGAGGCCTCGAGTAGCTCCTCGAGGCGCACACGCGTGATCGCGTAGCCGAGGACACCGACCGCCTCTCGTTCTGCGAAGACGGCGCGCTCCGGATCGTCGGGATCGATGGCTTCGCAGATCGCGTTGTAGGCCCAGTTGAGCCAGGCGGTCACGGCGACGCCGAAAGAACCCAGCGTGAGCTTCGGCCAATCCGCAACGGTCAGATAGCCCTCGCGGAACGCCACAACCGCCTTCGGGTTGGTGGACGGCCGCATGGTCCAGTGCGTCAGCGCGATGCCGATTTCCAGTTCGGGCGTGAGCGACCCGGCGAAGTCCCACTCCATCACGATGAGCTCGTCGTTCCGGCCCTGCCGGACGTGCGACGGGATGAAGTTCTGGTTGCAGAGCATCAGCCTGTCAGCGGCGATACCCGTCTCGATCCCGTGCAGATCAAGCAAAGCCGGAAGCGATGCGTCGAGCTGCTCGGCCCATGGCTTCCCGGCAGCGCGGGCTCTGTCGCGCAACTGATACCAATCTGCTTCAGCGCGGCGTGAGGTCACGTACGGGCTGATGGGCACATCGCTGGGAATGGCCAACGTGTGCAGCGTGCCCAGCGTCGTACCGACTCGCCGCGCCAACGCCCTCGAGATCGGCAACACCGGCGAAGGGCCGACTTCGATCCACTCGTGAACGCGCCAGCTCTCACCTCGGATGCTCTCGATCAGTCGTCCTCCCATACTCCGCACGGCAACCGGCGCCGTCACGCCGGCCGCGACCGCGGCATCCCGCAGCCGGGCACCGAGCTCGGCCTGCTCGGCGGTGATCCAGTCATAGACCGTGACGGCAAGCCACCGACCTCGGTCGGTCGTGATTCCCCAGCACCGCCCCATCGGCGTGAACGAAACCGGTGTGGCCGCGGCGGTGACCTCGCCCAGGCCGAAGGCGCCGGCCAGCGCCTCCGCCAGCCCGTCCGGCGCGGCGGGCGTGTCCGCGAGCCGTCGCTCGACCTCGGCCTTCAGCGCAGGCCAGTCCCGTTCGCCGTACTCAGCGGCCAGGGCGCGCTGCGCATCGGCCAGCGAGGCTCCTGGATCGGATTCGCGCAGCACACCAAGAAGGTCCTTGGCCTCTTTGCGCAGGTACTCGATACTCGGCCGATCCGGCAGCAGTCTCATGACGCGTCCTCTCGCGCCCGGACTCGCACGGGCCACAAGAGAGCGTCAACCACCGCACTCGGCTGATCGATCGTGAGGTGGCTTCCAGCCTTCCGGCGAGTCTCGGCGCGCCCTCAGCACGCCTGCGTGACGCTACCCAACCTTCCTCCGCCGGTCAACGGCGCCCACGCCTACTTCCGGCCCTGCTTGGTCGGCGGGATGATCGAGCTGTCGCTCGGGTTGGGTTTCGGCTGTTTGGGTTGCTTGGGTTTGCGGACTTCACGTCCGCCTTTGTTCTTCGACATGACGCACTCCCGGAGCTTGAAGATCGCTGACATCGCACAGGCCGACGGCCGTCGTACGCCGCGGTACTCCTCATGCCCCGGGGGTCGTCTTCGACGCTACACCCAAACCAACGCTTTCAGGCGTGGATATGTCAGCCGGCGGCCGCGGTCAGGAGGGTCTTGGCGGCGTACTCGAGGCCTTCCAGCTGGCCCAGTTCCTGGTCCTCGTGCTCGATGTTGACAGCCATGTCCGGGTCGATGCGCTTGATCGCGGCGAGGAAGTCGGTCCAGAACGCGACATCGTGACCACGGCCGACGGCGACGAAGTCCCAGGAGGAGTTCTCCGGCCAGCGGCTGAGCGTGTCCTTGCCCCCCAGGCCGATGGCGCCGGGATCCGTCGGAAGCACCCGGCCGAAGCGATCGTCCAGTACGCCGTTGACCTTGGCTGCCGCGTTGATCCGGGTGTCCTTCGCGGCCGCGTTGTAGACCAGGCCGCCGAGACTGTCCAGGGCGGCGACCGGATCGATCCCCTGCCAGAACAGGTGACTCGGGTCCATCTCGGCCCCGACGTGGGTGGCGCCGATCTCCTCGGCGAGCCGCACCATGGTGGCCGGGTTATAGACCAGGTTGTGCGGATGCATCTCGATGCACACCTTCACGTCGGCGTCGGCAGCCCGGGCCTGGATGTCCTTCCAGTACGGGATCGCCACCTCGTTCCACTGGTAGTCGCGGGCGTCGAGGTACACGCTGTCCCACGGCAGGACCGTCCAGGACGGCGCCGTACCACCGGCGTGCGCCTCGGGCAGGCCGGACATGGTGACGACCCGCTTGACGCCGAGCAGGGCGGCGAGCTCGATGGCGTCGACCACGTCCTGGCCGTGCTTGCGCCGTACGTCCGGGTCGGGGTGCAGCGGATTGCCGTTGCAGTTCAGAGCTGTCAGCGCGACGCCGGCGGCGTCGAACTGGGCGAGGTACTCGTCGCGGGCGTCCTTGCTCCCGCGGATCGCGTCGATCGGCAGATGCGGCGCGGGCAGGAAGCCGCCCGAGTTGATCTCCGCGCTGTCGAGACCGAGTCCGCGCAGCGTCGTCAACGCTTCACCGATGGGCAGGTCGTGCAGGCAGGCCGTGTAGGCACCGAGCTTCATGGTGATGGTCCTTCCGGATCAGTCGATGGTGACGGCCGCGCCGCCGGTCTGGGCCGAGGTGACAACGGCTCCCAGCAGCCGCAGGTTGCGCAGCCCGTCCTCGAAGGTCGGGCAGGGCGGGAGTCCCTCGACACCGGCCACCTGGCCGAGGAATGCCCTGGCCTGGAAGGCGAACAGGTCGTTCTGCCCATGGCCGACGCCGGGGAAGTCCATCGGCAGGCCACCGGTGATGTAGGGGTGTTCCGGGCCGACGAGCACCTGGCGGTATCCCTGGGTCGCGAGGGGTGCCGTGCCGTCGACGAAGCCGAACTCCGACGCCCGGGCGAGCTCGAACGTGGCCGAACCCTTCTCCGCGAACACCTCGAAACCGAGCCCGTTCGGGTGACCGAAGGAGGTCCGGGACGCCGACAGCGTCGCAGTGGCTCCGGACGCGAACCGCGCGGTGAAGCTGACCAGGTCCTCGTTCTCGACCGGCTCCGTCTCGTCGCTGACCGCCGCCAGGGCATGCCCCACGACCGCACCGACCGGAAGGTGCCGCTCGGTGATGTACGTCGCCAGCACCGCCCCGCCGACCGACTCGATCGGACCGCCGAGGAACTCGGCCACATCGACCAGGTGAGCGCCGATGTCAGCGAGCGCACCGGAACCGGGGCCACCCTTGTACCGCCAGCTCATCGGAGCCATCGGGTCACAGCCGTAGTCGCACCAGTAGTGCCCGTCGAGGTGCAGCGGCCGGCCGATCGCTCCGGACCGCAGCTGCGCGCGAACGGCGTTGATCGCCGGCGACCGCCGGAAGGTGAAACCTGTGGCAGTCTGCCGGTCGGAGGCCCGTGCGGCGGACACCATCGCGGCCGCGTCCTCGACACTCGGCGCCAGCGGCTTCTCACACAGCACATGCTTGCCGGCGGCAAGCAAACCCTCGACGATCACGCGGTGCAACGTGTTGGCGACCACCACGCTGACGACGTCGACGTCAGGCGCCTCGGCGATGGCCTGCCACCTGGTCTCGGCCCGCTGGTACCCGAACCGGTCGGCGGACTCCTTCGCGACGCCGGCGTTGACATCACCGACGGCGACGAACCGCACCTCGGGCAGCCCGGCGCCGTGGATCGCGGTCGCGGCCCGATACCCGGCCAGGTGCGCGCGGCCGGCCATCCCCGCACCGATCACCGCCACGCCGATGGACTGAGATGACATGACTGCTCCTCACCTGCACAGAACCGGATTCCCTGCGCCTGTTGAATTTCAAGCGCTTTAAGACTCTGCTACCATGCTTGTCCTGACAAACCATTGTCAAGGCCTCGCCACCGGGAGATTCCGTGACCACTCGCGATCGACGTCCGGCCGGCGTGACCCGGCGTCCACGGCTGGAGGATGTGGCGGCCGCGATCGGCATGTCACCGTCGTCGGTCTCGCTCGCGCTCAGCGATCGGCCGGGCCCCAGCGAGGAAACCCGGCGCCGGGTGCGGGAGGCCGCCGACCGGCTCGGCTACCGGCCCGACCGGACCGCGAGTCTGCTCGCGCGCCGTCGTACCCGGCTGTTGGGCGTCATGCTCGACATCCGGAGTCCGTTCCATGCGGAGCTGGTCGAGGATCTGCATCGGGCCAGCGCTGGCCGCGGCTACGAGCTGGTCCTCAGCACCGTGACCGCCGAGCGGGACGAGCGGCGCGCGATCGAGACCCTGCTGGACTTCCGCTGCGAGGCCCTCCTCCTCCTCGGCGCGGCCGGACCGGTCGCAGACCTGACCGGCGAGCAGCTGCCGGTCGTCGTGATCGGGAAGCACACCGGCGCCGGGCTCGACGTGGTCCGGGCCGCGGACGACCTCGGGGTGGCGCAGGCGGTCGCGCACCTGGTCGAGTTCGGTCACCGCGACATCGCCTTCGTCGACGGTGGCAAGGGCCCGATCGCGGCCCTTCGTCGCCGTGGCTACCGCGACGCGATGAAGAGCCACGGCGCCCGCGCCTCGGTGCGGATCGTCCCGGGCGGGCACGACGAGCGGGCCGGCGCCCAGGCCGGCCGGGTCCTGCTGGAGTCCGGGCCGCTACCGACCGCGGTGGTCGCGTCGAACGACATGTGTGCCGTCGGCGTGCAGGACACGTTCCTCCGGGCCGGCGTCGACGTACCCGGGGAGGTCTCGCTCGTCGGGTACGACAACAGCACCTTGGCGCGGCTCGCGCACATCGACCTGACGTCGGTCGATCAGAACGCGGCGGAGCTCGCCGCCCACGCGGTCGAGGCGGCGGCGGACCGGCTGGAGAACGGCCGGACCACCGCCGAGGAGTTCGTCCTCACGCCCCACCTGGTCGTCCGCGGCAGCACGGCAGCCGCACGCGACCAGGCGAAGCGCCCCTGACGCTCAGTCGTGGGTGGGGAAGCCCAGGTTGATGCCGCCGTGGCTCGGGTCGAGCCAGCGGGAGGTGACGACCTTGCCGCGGGTGAAGAAGTGGACACCTTCCATGCCGTGGGCGTGGGTGTCGCCGAAGAGGGAGTTCTTCCAGCCGCCGAAGGAGTAGTAGGCCATCGGGACGGGGATCGGCACGTTGATGCCGACCATGCCGACCTCGACCTCGTTCTGGAACCGGCGGGCGGCGCCACCGTCGTTGGTGAAGATCGCCGTGCCGTTGCCGTACGGGTTCGAGTTCACCAGGTCGAGGGCGGCGTCGTACGACGGCTCCCGGAGGACCGACAGCACCGGCCCGAAGATCTCGTCGGTGTAGATCGACATCTCCGGCGTCACCTTGTCGAACAGCGTCGGCCCGAGCCAGAACCCGTCGGCCCCACCGTCGAACTCACCGTCCCGGCCGTCCACGACCAGCTCGGCGCCTTCGTCCACACCGGCGGCGACGTACCCGGCGACCTTGTCGCGGTGCGGGCCGGTGACCAGCGGGCCCATGTCGCAGCCGCGGGTCCCGTCGCCGGTCTTGAGCTTCGCCATCCGCTCCTTGATCTTGCCGATCAGCTCGTCGGCGATCGGCTCGACCGCGACCAGCGCGGAGATCGCCATGCACCGCTCACCGGCCGAACCGAAGCCGGCGTTCACCGCGGCGTCGGCGGCCAGGTCCAGGTCCGCGTCGGGCAGCACGATCATGTGGTTCTTCGCACCACCGAGCGCCTGCACGCGCTTACCGTGCCTGGTGCCGGTCTCGTAGACGTACTTCGCGATCGGGGTCGAGCCGACGAAGGAGACGGACTTGATGTCCGGGTGCTCGAGCAGCCGGTCGACGGCCTCCTTGTCACCGTGAACGACGTTGACGACACCGTCCGGTAGACCGGCTTCTTTCCAGAGCTCGGCCATCGCGTTCGCGGCCGACGGGTCCTTCTCGGACGGCTTGATCACCACACTGTTGCCACAGGCAACCGCGATCGGGACGAACCACATCGGCACCATCGCCGGGAAGTTGAACGGGGAGATGACCGCGCTGACGCCGAGCGGCTGGCGGATCGAGTACACGTCGACCTTGGTCGACACACCCTCGCTGAAACCGCCCTTGAGCAGATGCGGGATGCCGCAGGCGAACTCGATCACCTCCAGACCGCGGGTGACCTCGCCGACGGCGTCCGACAGCACCTTGCCGTGCTCGGCGGTGATCAGCGCGGCGATCCGCTCCTTGTGCTGGTTCACCAGCTCCCGGAACGCGAACAGCACCTGGGTCCGCCGGGTCAGCGAGGTCTGCGCCCACGTGCGGGACGCCTCGTGGGCGACCTTGACGACCTCGTCGACGGTCGCGGCCGAGGCCAGGTCGAGCTCGCCGGTGACCTCACCGGTCGCCGGGTTGTAGACCTTGCTGGTGCGCTCCGAGACCCCGGTCCACGGGCTCCCGCCGATCAGGTGGGTGATTCGCTGAGTACTCACGTCTGGATCCCTTGTTTGGTCAGTAGCTCCGTGATCTTCTCCCGCATGAACGTGCTCGACTCGCGAGCTCGTTCCTCCCAAGCGAAGACACAGGTCGTGATGGTGCCATTGAACCCGGCCGTGGCCAGGCACGCGAACAGTTCGTCGAAGTCGACCTCGCCCTGGCCGATGTCCAGGTGCTGGTGCACCCGGACCGTCGATCCGGGCGGGTTGACGATGTAGCGGAGCCCGGACGAGCCGGTGTGGTCGAACGAGTCCGCGACGTGGATGTTGGTGAGCAGGTCACCGGCGTAGTCGATGATCCCCTGCGCGTCGTTGCCCATGTGGAAGGTGTGCGGAGCGCAGTACAGGAAGGTCACCAGCGGACTGTTGATCCCCCGGATCAGGTCGACCGCCGCCTTCCCGTCCTCCTCGAAGTCGTCCGGGTGCGGCTCCAGCGCGAGTTTGATCCCCTCCCGCTCGAAGACCGGCAGGAGTTCCTCCAGCGAGCGCCAGAACTGCGCCTCGCTGCGGGCCGCCTGCTCCGGCCGGCCGTTGAACTCCGAGTTCATCGTGTCGACGCCGAGCGCGGCGGTGATCTCGATGGCACGTTTCCAGTACCGCACGGCCGCCTGCCGGTCGTCCTCGTCCGGGCCGGACCACTTGAACAGCGGCAGCACCGAGGACACGCCGACTCCGGCCGCGGCCAGCTCCTTCTTGAAGGCAGCCACTCCTGCGTCGTTCACCCGCGGGTGGTTGAAGAACGGGATGAAGTCGTCCCGGGGTGACAGCTCGATCCACTGGTAACCGAGCTCGGCGACCAGGCGTGGCAGCTCGAGCAACGGCGTACCACGGAACATGTACGGATCGAGGGCGAGTTTCATGGGTCAGCCCTTCGTGTAGAAGTCGGGGCGTTCATGCGAGGCGACTTCGACTCGCTGACCGATCCGCAGTGCCTCCAGGCAGGTGTCCGACACCACTGCCGCGAGATGACCGTCCCAGGCGCTCGGGCCGGTGAACCCGCCGGAGGCCACTGCGTCGATCCAGTCCTGCAGTTCGACGTCGTACGCCCGGACGAACCGCTCCTGCCAGGACGCCGGCACGCGGCCGGCGTACCGGCCGTCGCTCTTGACCACTGCGCCGGCAGTCTCGGCCAGTGCCGCCGTACCGATCTCGCCGACGACCTCACCGCGGATGTCGTACCCGTAGCGGATGTTGAGTGACACCTCGACGTCCACCAGCACCCCGCTGGCCATCTCCAGCAGGATGATTAGCGGATCCTGCAGGTCGTCCCCGGCGTTGCTGTTGCGCCGCGGCTTGAGCACCGTGGTCGCCACGATCTCCTCGCCGAACATCCACCGCACCAGGTCGATCTCGTGGATGGCGGAGTCGGTGATGATCATCTCCGTCGTGAAGCCGTACGGCGGCACCGACGGGTTGCGGTGTGCACAGTGCATCAGCAGCGGCGCGCCGATCGAGCCGTCGTCGACCGCCGCCTTCACCGCCTGGTACGGCGCGTCGTACCGGCGCATGAAGCCCACCATCACGAGCCGCTTCCCACTCGCGACCTCGGCGTCGACGATCCGGCGGCACGCCTCCTGCGTGGTGGCCAGCGGCTTCTCGCAGAACACCGGCTTGCCCGCCTCGATCGCCGCCAGCACGAACTCCTCATGCGTCGGTCCCCACGACGTCACCAGTACGGCGTCGACCGCGTCGTCACCGATGAGCTCCTGCCCGGTCGCGTGCACCGTGCAGCTGGTCAGTCCGTCCGCGATCGACTGGGCCCGCGCCGGGTCCACGTCCGTCACGGCGACCACCTGAGCACCGGACAGCACCTGTGTCAGCCTCCGGATGTGGTCCTGCCCGATCATGCCGACGCCGATGACTCCGACCCGGACCGTCATCAGTGGTCACCTCCGATTCCCACACTGCGCAGGTAGTCGTACGTCCGCCGGGCGATCGGCTCGGGTTTGCCGAAGTCGCACGGATACAGGTCCTGCTCGACGATGACGAAGACCTCGTCCCGGTCGAGCGCCCGCAGCGCCGCGGCGATCGGCTCGATCTTCGGCTCGGCGTTCGGCGGTTCCGCCATCACGCCGCGCTTGACGGCCTCCCCGAACGGCAGGTCCTCCGCGTCGACCACCTTCAGAACCTCCGGATCGACGCCCTTGATGTGCAGGAACCCCAGCCGCTCCGGGTACTTCTCGATGATCGCGACGTTGTCGCCGTGCCGGTAGGCGAAGTGCCCGGTGTCGAGACACAGCGAGACGTAGCGCGGGTCGGTGTCCTGCAGGAATCGCTCCACTTGCGGTTGCGTCTCCACGTGGGAGTCCGCATGCGGGTGGAGGGCCACCGTGAGGCCGTACTCCTCGCCGATGATGCGGCCGAGCTCGTTGTTCTGCCGGATCAACGTGTTCCAGTCGTCGGTGTCGAGCTCGCGCACCGCCTTCGACGCGCCGGTCCGCTCGTCCCGGTACGCCGCGGGGAGGATCACCAGGAAGCGCCCGCCGACTGAGGTCACCAGTTCCGCGACCTTGCGGGCCTCGTCGAGGGTGGACTGCCATTGCCCGGCGTCCTGCAGGGGTGCGCCGACGGCTTGCCCGGACACCTTCAACCCACGCTGCTCGAGCTCGTCGGTCAGCCGCGCGGGGTCGGTCGGCAGGTAGCCGTACGGTCCAAGCTCGACCCAGCGGTAGCCGACGCCGGACAGCTCGTCGAGGAAGCGCTGCCACGGGGTCTGCAGCGGGTCGTCGGCGAACCAGACGCCCCAGGAATCGGGACAGCTGCCCAGCGCCAGGCGAGGGCCGCTGCTTGGACTAGTGCTCATCAAGTGGGGTCCTTCCAGGTGGGTGGGTCTCCGGGCGGTTCCGCCGCCCCGTCCAGGCGGCGGAACCGGCTGGTCAGGAGGCGGTGGGCCGTTCGGTGATGCCGAGTTCCTGCACCTCTTCCGAGAGCACCTGCGCCGCCTCGGCGACCGCACCGCCGCCCTGCTCGAGCTCGTGGTGCAGTTCCTCGAGCTCGGCGCCGCCGGCCATCAGCGCGGTGAGTTCGTCCCGGGTGATCTCGTCCTTCTTGTAGTACCCGAGCGTCTTGCCGCGCTTGAGCAGCAAGAACCGGTCGCCGACCGGGTAGGCGTGGTGTGGGTTGTGGGTGATGAAGATGACGCCGAGGCCGCGGTCCCGGGCCTGGACGATGTACTTCAGCACCACTCCGGACTGCTTCACCCCGAGCGCGGCGGTGGGCTCGTCCAGGATCAGCACCTTCGCCCCGAAGTACACCGCCCGGGAGATGGCGACACACTGCCGCTCGCCACCGGACAGCTGTCCGATCGGCTGGTCGACGTCGCGAAGGTCGATGCCCATGTCGAGCAACTCCTTCTTGGTCGTCTTCCGCATCAGGTCGATGTCCATCCGGCGGAGCGGGCCGACGCCCTTGCTGACCTCGTTGCCGAGGAAGAAATTCCGCCAGACCGGCATCAGCGGTACGACGGCCAGGTCCTGGTACACCGTCGCGATCCCCCGCTCGAGCGCCTCCCGGGGCGACCCGAAGGTGACCTCCTCCCCTTCGACCTCGTAGGAGCCGTGGGTCGGCTGGTGCAGACCGGCGATGATCTTGATCAGCGTGGACTTGCCGGCCCCGTTGTCCCCGAGCACGCAGGTCACTTCACCGGCGTCCACTTCGAGCGAGATGCCGCCCAGGGCGATGATGTTGCCGTAGTTCTTGTCACAGGCGCTGAGCCGAACCAGCGGCGCCTTGGCGGGAGCTTCCGTGGTCACAGTCATCGTGATGCCTCCGCACGTCGACGGATATAGGTGTTGAGCAGGATGGCGCCCAGCAGCAGCACGCCCAGGAAGAAGTACTTCCAGTCGGGGTTCCAGCCGGCGTAGACGATGCCCAGCTCGGCCATGCCGTAGATGAAGGCGCCGATCGCGGCGCCGATCGCGGACCCGTACCCACCGGTGAGCAGGCAGCCACCGACCACGGCGGCGACGATGTAAATGAACTCGTTGCCCACCCCGAGGCCCGACTGCACCGTGTTGAAGGCGAACAGCGTGTGCATGCCGATGAACCAGCCCAGGAAGCTGACGCCCATGAACATCCCGATCTTCACCCGCTTGACCGGTACTCCGACCGCCCGGGAGCTCGGGGCCGAACCGCCGACGGCGAAGATCCAGTTGCCGATCTTCGTACGGAGCAGGAGCCACGTCGCCAAGACGATGAAGAGGAGCCACCACAGCAGGGTGATCTTGATCGTCGCGCTGCCGACGGTGAACTGGGACGAGAACACGTTGTGGGCCGAGCCGAACCCGTCGATGTTCGACACGTCGTTGGTCGCGACGTTCCCGGTGACCTGCTTGGTCAGCGCCAGGTTGAGGCCGCGCAGCATGAAGAACGTGCCCAGCGTCACCAGGAAGCTCGGAATCCCCGTCCTGACGACGAGATAGCCGTTCACGAAGCCGATCCCGAGCGCGACCACCAGGGACACCACGACCCCGACCCACATGTTCGCGGTGAACTGGTAACTGAACATCGAGGCGACGAGCGCCGAACTGGTGACGGCGACACCCGCCGACAGGTCGAACTCACCGCCGATCATGAGGACCGCGACGGCGATCGCCGGGATTCCGTACACGGAGCTCGAGTAGAGGACGGTGGACAACGACGTGGCGTCCCGGAACGGCGGGGCCACGATGAAGAAGACGACATAGATGACGATCGCGCCGACCAGCGCCCCGAGCTCGGGACGGGCCAGCAACCTGGAGACGGCGGACCTGCGGCCCACGCGCTCGTCCTGCGCCGGCGGTGCCGGACTGGCAGCCAGTGTCTGGGTCATGGAGACCTCCTAGTTTCAGTTCCGACCGGGCCACCGCAGGCGGTGGCCCGATCGGACTACCGGGTGCCGCCGGCAGCGAACTTGCCCACGAAGTCGACGTTCTGCTTGTCGACGAGGAACGGCCCGGTCAGCGTCGGCTTCCCGCCGCCGATGATGTTGCCGTTGTTCTTGTACAGCCACAGTGAGTCGACCGATTCGTAGCCCTGCAGGTAGGGCTGCTGGTCGATCGCGAACTGCAGCTCACCCGACTTGATCTTCGCCGGGATCTGCGGGTTGAAGTCGAAGGTGCCGACCTTGGCCGTGCTGCCCGAGTCCTTCACCGCGTTCATCGCCGCCAGCGCGTCCGACGCGCCGAGGGTGATGATGAAGTCGATGCTCGGGTCCTGCTTCAGCTTCGCGGCGATCGTGGACTGCTCCGACGGCCGGTCCGAACCGTTGACGTAGATCTTGGTCCACTGCCCCTTGAAGGTGTTCTTCACTCCGTTGCAGCGATCCTCGAGCTGAACCTGACCCTGGAACTGGATCACGCACAGCAGGTGCTTGTAGCCACCCTCGGTGGCTCGCTGACCGCCGGCCTCTCCGGCCACGGTCTCGTCCGAACCGAAGTACGACAGCGCACCCGACTGCTCGAACGAGCCGATGCCCGCGTTCAGTGCGACCACCGGGATACCCGCGGCGATGGCCTTCTTCACCGCCGGGATCAGCGCCGGTGGATCGGGAAGCGTGACCGCGATGCCGTCGACCTTGCTGTCGATGGCGCTCTGGATCAGGTTCGCCTGGTTGCCCGACGACGGGTCGGACGAGTACTTCAGATCGACGTTGTCCTTCGCCGCCGCGGCCTTGGCACCCTTCTGGATGATGTCCCAGAAGGTGTCACCGGGCGCGCCGTGGGTGATCATCGCGACCGTCATCTTCGGCGTGTCGGCCTGACCGGCCGCCGCGCCGCCGGCGGCCGCCTCCTCCGCCTTCTTCCCCCCGCTGCTGCTACATGCGGCCGCTGTGACCACCAGACTCACAACGACCGCAGCGGTCAGCAGCCGCCGCCTGCCAGATCCGAACATCTCTCTTCCCCTTCTTCCACGACTTCTCCTACCTGCAGAGCCGAAGAGCCTCCGGCCCGTGGATTCGCGTGTCCCCGACAAGTGAGTCTGTCCGCCACCGATCAGTCCTCCGTCTCCCGTGTGTACGTCACCGGTGCCACGTAGGTGCGCTGGCCGGCCTTGAACTCCTCGTAGGCCGTCCGCGCGGCAATCGTCGACTCGAGCGTCGACACCTCGCTGACCGGGACGTCCCACCACGACTCGCTGTCCGGGGCACCGATCAACGGATCGGTCCGGACGTGGATCAGCACCGGCCCGGCCGCGGCCTTCGCGATCCCGATCGCCTTCTCCAACTCGGCCCGGCTCTCGACCTCGATCACCTCGACGCCGAGACTGCGGGCGTTCGCGGCCAGGTCGACCGGCAGGTGGTCGCCGTCCAGCCGGCCGTCCCCGGTGCGGTAGCGGTACGACGTACCGAACCGCTGGGAGCCGAGCGACTCCGACAGCGCGCCGATCGAGGCGAACCCGTGGTTCTGGACCAGTACGACGATCACCTTGACGTTCTCCTGCACCGCGGTGACCAGCTCGGTCGACATCATCAGGTAGGAGCCGTCGCCGACCATCACGAACACGTCCCGGTCCGGGGCACCGAGTCGTACGCCGATCCCGCCGGCGATCTCGTAGCCCATGCACGAGTAGCCGTACTCGACGTGGTAGCCCTTGCCGTCGCGGGTCCGCCAGAGCTTGTGCAGGTCGCCCGGCATCGAGCCGGCCGCACAGACGACGACGTCTCGTGGATCGGACAGCTCGTTCACAGAGCCCAGCACCTCGCCCTGGGTGAGCAGGCCGGCGGCCAGCTTGCCGGTCACCTCGGCCGGCGGGTTGTACGTCTGCTCCACGATCGCGTCCCACTCGCTCGCCAGCCGCGCGGTCTCCGCCCGGTAGTCGTCGTCGACCGACCACCCGTCGAGCGCGGTCGTGAGCGCGGTCAGCGCCTCCCGGGCGTCGGCCACCACCGGCAGACCGGCGTGCTTGCCGCCGTCGAACCTGGCCACGTTGATGTTCACGAACCGCACATCGGGGTTCTGGAACGCGGTCCTGGATGCGGTCGTGAAGTCGGCGTAGCGGGTGCCGATGCCGATCACGAGGTCAGCCGACTCGGCGAGTGCGTTCGCCGCGGTCGTCCCGGTCGAGCCGATCGCCCCGACCGACTGCGGGTGGTCGTAGCGCAGCGATCCCTTGCCTGCTTGGGATTCCCCGACCGGGATCCCGGTCGCCTCCGCGAAGGTCCGCAGTACGTCGTTCGCCTCGGCGTACGCCACGCCGCCACCGGCGACGATCAACGGACGCCGCGCGTTGCGGATCAGCGTGGCCGCTTGGTCGAGAATGTTTGCCTCAGGCAACGGTCGCGCCACATGCCACTCGCGCTCGGCGAACAGCTCCTGCGGCCAGTCGTACGCCTCCGCCTGCACGTCCTGCGGCAGCGCCAGGGTGACCGCGCCGGTCTCGACCGGGTCGGTGAGCACACGCATCGCATTCAGCAGTGCGGACGGCAGCTGTTCGGGCCGGCTGACGCGGTCGAAGTACCGCGACACCGGGCGGAACGCGTCGTTCACGCTGATGTCGCCGGCGCCGACGTTCTCCAGCTCCTGCAGCACCGGGGTCGCGACCCGGGTGGCGAACGTGTCCGACGGCAGCAGCAGGACCGGCAGCCGGTTGACCGTCGCGAGCGCGGCGCCGGTCAGCATGTTCGTGGAGCCGGGGCCGATGCTCGCCGTACAGGCGTAGGTCCGCAGCCGGTTCGTGGTCCGGGCGTACGCCGCCGCGGTGTGCACCATGGCCTGCTCGTTGCGGGCCAGGATGTAGGGCAGCGCCTCGGGGTCGGCCAGCTCGGACTGCAGCAGCGCCTGGCCGACACCGGCGACGTTGCCGTGGCCGAAGATGCCGAAGCATCCGGCGAAGAGCTTCTGCCGCCGGCCGTCGCGCTCGGAGTACTGCACGCTCAGGAAGCGCACCAGTGCCTGGGCGACGGTCAGCCGCACGGTCCGGGACAGCCCTGTCGTCATCGCTGCTCTCCAAGGGGAAGTCTGGGGTCGACCTGCTGGGTGTTCCACAGCTCGCGGACCCACGCGTGCTGTGGGTCGTCGGTGATCAGCCACTGGCGTTCGGTGCCGGGGCCGGCCATCACGTTCAGGTAGTACATGTCGTAGCCGGGCGGCGCCATCGCCGGGCCGTGCCAGCCGTGCGGGACCAGCACCAGGTCGCCGCTGCGGACCTCGGCCAGCACGTCGATGGGCCGGTCCTCGGTGCCGTAGACCCGCTGGTAGCCGATCGGATCGTTGCCCTTGACACCTTCCGGTACGTCGTCCGAGAGCTGCAACTCGAAGTAGTAGATCTCCTCGAGCTCGCTTTCGTGGCCCGGCTTGTGCTCGTCGTGCTTGTGCGGTGGGTACGACGACCAGTTGCCGGCCGGGGTGAGCACCTCGCAGGCGATGATCGAGTCCGCCTCGAGGACACCCGGCGTACCGAAGTTCCGGACCTGCCGGGAGGCGACGCCGGCACCGCGCAGCTCCGTCTCCACTTGCTCGATGCCGATCCGGCGGAACGGGTAGTCCCGGGCTGCCTTCGCGTTCGGGAAGGCGACCCGGGCGCCACCGGCGCTGACGACCGCGAACGTCGTACCGCGGGGCACGTAGGCGAGGTCGGTCGGGCCGGCGAAGACGTCGGCGCGCCCGCCGAGCGGCACGGTCTCGCCGTCGATGATCACCTCTGCCGAGCCACTCAACGGGAGGACGAGGTATTCGCAGTCGCCGGTGTCGATCTCCACCGACTGACCGGGAAGCAACGTGCGGATCGAGAGCCCGGTGTGGTGCCAGTCCCGCTCACCGGGCCGGACCATCAACTCGAAGCCGTCGCGCGCCGTGGAACCCCGCGGCCGGAACCACTCGGTCATGCGGCACCTCCATGGACGAGGGCCGCGGCGTGGTCGACCGCGGCCGCCACGTCACCGTCGGGCGGGAACAGCAGCGCCCGGCCGACGACGAGGCCACGGACCGAGGGCAGGATCAGCGCCTTTCCCCAGGCCGCGTACGTCGCCTCCGGCGCGCCGGTCGGGTCACCACCGAGCAGCAGCGTCGGCAGGGTCGTTGCCTCCATCACCCGTTCGAGGTCGTCGACGACCGGCAGCTTGAGCCAGGTGTACGCGCTGGTCGCGCCAAGACCGGAGGCGATCTGGATCGACTTGATCACCGAGTCCGGGTCGAGCAGATTCGTCACCCGCCCGTCGTCGGTGCGGGTGGACCAGAACGGCTCCACCATCGCCATCAGCTTGTGGTCGGCCAGCCCCGTGACCGCGGCGGCGCTGTGATCCAGCGTGGCCACGGTGCCCGGGTCGGCCAGGTCGATCCTGGTCAGCATCTTGCCGCCGTCGAGCCGGCGGGCGGCGATCTCCTCCGCCGAGCGGTAGGCGGTGAAGCGGTCGTCGAGTTCGAAGGACGCGCCCTGCAGGCCGCCGCGGTTCATCGAGCCGATGACGACCTTGCCTTCGAGCGCGCCGAGCAGCAACAGATCCTCGAGTACGTCGGGGGTCGCGAGGACACCGTCGACACCGGGCCGTTGCAAGGCGGTCAGCAGCCGGTCGATCAGGTCGGGCCGGCTGGCCATCGCCATCCGGTCACCGCGGACGCCGAGTGCGCCCCGCGCCGGGTGGTCGGCCGCCACGATCAGCAGCCGGCCGTCGTCGCCGACCAGCGCGCGGGTCCGGCGCTGCTGCCAGGCTTCGGCGACGCGCTCCGGATGGCGGACGCGGATCTCGGTCAGCTCCGCGAGCCGGCTGCCGAATCCTTGCGCGGCCGGATACCCGGCCTGCGGTACCGGCTGCTCGGTGGGCAGGTCGAGGTCCGCGATGACCGTCGTCTGGCGGTCGGGAGCGGTGGAGTACGCACCAGGTGCCGGCCGGCTTCGCGTCGGCGCGGACTGCACGACCACGGTCGGGTCGTCCTGGCCGGGGCGGTGGGCGGCGATCGTCGGGTCGTCCGGACCGGGGCGGTGGGCCGCGATGGTCGGGTCGCCGGGGCGGGCGATGACGGTCGGCTCGTCGTCGGGGCCGGGCGCGTCGTCCGCCCGGCGGATGGGGATCTGCCGGCGGGCGTCGGGATTCGCGTCAGAGGTCATGCTTCATCACCCATGGAGGAGAGGACTTCGGCGGTGGTGGGCATGGCGGTGGAGCACTCGAGGCGCGAGGCGACGATGGCGCCGGCGGTGTTGGCGAAGCGGATGACCTTCTCCAGCGGCCAGCCGGACAGCAACCCGTGACAGAGCGCGCCGCCGAACCCGTCGCCGGCACCGAGACCGTTCACCACCTCGACCGGGAACGGCGGTACCTCGACCCGCTCGTCCCGGGTCCGGGCGAGGGTGCCGCGCGGACCCTGCTTGACGACAGCCAGGTCGAGCCCGCGGTCCAGCAGCGCCTGGGCGGCCTTGTCCGGATCGGTCTCGCCGACTGCGACCTCGCACTCCTCACGGTTGCCGACGGCAACGGTGCAGTGGTCGAGCGCGCGGCTGACCTGCTCGTGCGCCTCGCCCGGATCGGCCCAGAACATCGGCCGGTAGTCCAGGTCGAGCACCGTGATCGGCTTGCGTCCGCGCGCCTCCCAGGCGGCGAAGTGCGCCGACCGCGACGGCTCCGCCGACAGCCCGGTCACGGTCGACCAGTAGATCCGGGCGTCCCGGATCGCGTCGAGGTCGAGCTCGGACGGGTTGATGACGAGGTCCGGCGCCTTCGGGAATCGGTAGAAGTACAAGGGAAAGTTGTCCGGCGGGAAGATCTCGCAGAACGTGACCGGCGTCGGCAGCCCGTCAACCGGGGCGACGAACTGATCGTCCACGCCCAGCTCGCCGAGGGTCCGGTGGATGAAGGTACCGAAGGGGTCGTTGCCGGTCCGGCTGATCACCGCCGACGCGCGCCCGTGCCGTGCCACGGCGACCGCCACGTTCGTCGCGCTCCCGCCGAGGAACTTCCCGAACGACGTCACGTCCTCCAGGTGCGTACCGACCTGCAGCGGGTACAGGTCGACCCCGATCCGCCCGATCGTGAGTACGTCGTGCGCCATCAGACCCCACCCGCGATCGCCTGCAGGTGCTCGATGCTGCCCCGGACGTCGGCCACCGGTCCCTCATCGGCCGGCGGCCCGGCCAGGATCGTGTCCTGCTCGAGCACGTACCAGCCGTCGTAGCCGGCGTTCTCCAGCGTGGTCACGATCGTGGCGAGGTCGATGTCGCCCGCGCCGAGCGGGCGGTACAGGCCCTGGCGGACGGCGTCGGTGTAGCTCACCTCGCCGGCCTGGACCTTCGCGGCCCACTGCGCGTCGACGTCCTTGAGGTGAGTGTGCTTGATCCGTGCCGTGTTCCGCAGCGTCAGCTCGACCGGGTCGACGCCGCCGATCAGCAGATGCCCGGTGTCGAGGGTGAGTCCGATCGACGAACCGCGCAGGACGCGCTCGACGTCGTCGGCGTTCTCGACCATGGTGCCGACGTGCGGGTGGATCGTGGCCAGCACGCCGCGGTCCGCGGCCAGCGCGGACAGCTCGTCCAGGTTGGCCAGCAAGGTGTTCCAGCCGGCCTCGTCCAGCACCGGGCGATCGTCGTACCCCTCGTGGCCGGTCGCGGCGGCGAGGACCAGGGTGGTCGCGCCGGCCGCGACGAAACCTTCGAGGGCCCTGGCCACCTCGGTGGACGGATCGTGCGCCGGGTCGTGCAGGACGACCGGGACGAAGCCTCCGACGGCGCGCAGGCCCAGATCGGCCAGGGTCTTCGCCTTCTCGGCCGGGTCGTCGGGCAGGAACCCGTCCGGGCCGAACTCGGTCGCCGCGATACCGATCTCACGCATCTGGGTGAGTACCGTCCGCGGGTCGTACTGCCAGCCCCACCCCGGGACCTCGCAGACGCCCCAGGAGATCGGGGCTCCGGCGATCCGGAGAGCAAGGTCAGTCATCGGCCGATCTCCTCTGTTGTCGATGCGGGTTTCGAGCGGTCGTGCTTCATGCGATCTCGTCGAGGGCGACGACGCGGTTCTCGCGGCGGGAGAGCTCGCAGGCGTCCGCGGTGCGGAATGCCTGGTAAGCGTCGCGGACCGTGCACGGCACCTCGCGGGTGCCGGCCACGACCTCGGTGAAGGCGGTCAGCTCGGCGACGTACGCCGGACGGAACCGATCCATGAATGTCGGGTGCGACGGTCCGCCGGGGAACGTGACACCGGCCTCGGCCGAACGCAACGCGGTGTGCTCGTCCAGCCCGACCGCGACCGAGCCGAGGCTGCCGAGGATCTCCATCCGGACGTCGTGGCCGGCGGCGTTGTACCGCGTACCACTCACGGCGACGAAGGTGTTGTCGTCGAGGGTGAGTAGGGCGGCGGCCGCGTCGACATCGCCGTAGTCGCTGAAGAAGGACTCACCGCGGTTCGCGCCGGTGGCGAAGACGCTGACGACCTCGCGGCCGGTGACGTACCGGATGATGTCGAAGTCGTGCACGGTGCAGTCGCGGAAGAAGCCGCCACTGGTCGGGATGTACTCCTTCGCCGGCGGGAACGCGTCGTTCGTGTTCGCCCGGATGTGGTGGATGAACCCGAGTTCTCCGGACCGCACCTGGGCGGCGGCCGCCTGGTATCCGGCGTCGAAGCGGCGTTGGAAGCCGATGTGCACCGGTACGTCGGAACCCTCGACCAGCTTGACCACCCGCAGGGTCTCGGCGAGGTCGATCGCGACCGGCTTCTCGCAGAACGTGGGCACACCGGCCGCGACACCGGCCGCGATCAGGTCCGCGTGCGCCGTGGTCGCGGCCGCGATCACGAAACCGTCCAGCCCGCTCGCCAGCAACGCCTCGACATCCGGCGCGAACTCCACATCCTGGTCCTTGGCGACCAGTTCGGCGCGGCCAGTATCGGCGTCCGCGACCACCAACTGGTCCACCGCCGGCAACGCCTTCAGCGTCGCGGCGTGGAACACCCCGATCCGTCCCACCCCGACCAACCCGATCCGCATGTGTCGACCTCTCTGCTCATGCTGCCGCGCCACGGCCTTGTGCTCGTTGCCCGCAACTTTCCCGGCCGATACAAGAGGTGTCAATAGTTTGTTAACACATTTTCACGTCGAGACATACATACCTTCCTCATGTAACATCCCCGCCATGGTTGCCCTTCCGGTCAGCATCGATCGGACCAGTCCGGTGCCGCTCTATCACCAACTGGCCGAGCAACTGACGGCTGCCATCACCGGTGGCTCACTCCACCCGGGCGACGCGTTCGAGAACGAGATCGCCATGTCGGACCGCCTCGGCCTGTCCCGGCCGACGGTGCGGCGGGCGATCGCCGAGCTGGTCAACCAGGGCCTGCTGATCCGCCGCCGCGGCATCGGCACCACGGTCGCGAACCAAATGGTGCACCGCAAGGCCGAGCTGACCAGCCTGTACGACGACCTGGAGCGCGAGGGCCGGACGCCGCGGACCGAGGTGCTCTCGCTCGACTGCGAGGCCCAGGACGACCGCGCGGCCGCCGTGCTCGAGCTCCCGGCCGGGACGCCGCTGGTGTCGATCGTCCGGCTCCGCTACGCCGACGACCTCCCGCTCGCGATCATGCGCAACTGGTTGCCTCCGGCACTCAAGGACCTGAGCCTCGAGGAACTCACCAGCACCGGCCTGTACGCCGTCCTCCGGGCCCGCGGGATCCGGCCCACGGTCGCCCGCCAGCGGATCGGCGCCCGCAACGCCACCGCCGACGAGCGCCGCACCCTGCACATGTCCAAGGCCGAGCCCCTCGTCACCATGACCCGCTCCGCGTACGCCGCCGACGGCTCCCCGGTCGAATACGGCAACCACTGCTACCGAGCCGACCAGTACTCAGTAGACGTCGTCGTCTCCGAACGCTGACCCGGCATCCCGACCGCGCCGACGAGCGGCACTCAGGTCGTCGGACACCACCAGCCCGTGTCTCAGGCCTGGTTCGCGATCAGGGTGCGGACCAGGCGGAGGCCTACGGACAGTTGGGCCAGTTCCGGGGCGTCGGTGTCGACGATCTCCTCGAGCATCGACGCGGCCCTCGAGAGGGCGATCGCGTTCTGGTCCTGCCAGGTGATGACCCGGTCCTCGGGCTCGGCCGAGGCGTCGGTCGTCGCCAGCACTTGGCGGGTCAGCCTGGCGTGCACCGCGTGCAGGTCGTCGCGCAGCGCGGCGCGCGCCATCGTCTGCCACCGGTCGGTGCGCGGCAGCCCGATGATGCGTTCCAGGAAGCGGCCCAGCTGCAGCCGCTCGCCGAGCGCGAAGTGCACCTTGGCGACCTCGAGGATGTCGATGTCGTCGCGCGACGCGGTCTCGACCACACCCAGCCCGGCGTACGCCGGTGGCAGCACCGCGATCCGGGTCGCGAAGTCGGGCGAAACCCCCTTCTGCACCAGGGCTTCCCGGCGCTGCTCGAACAGCGCCAGCTCGCGGCCGCGCAGCAGCTCGGGCAGTGCCGCGGTGAGCTTGGCGATGCCGGGACCGAAGAACTCGATCAGGTCGTCGATGTCGAGCGGTGGGCGCCGGTTGCTGACCAGCCATCGGGTCGCGCGCTCGACCAGCGTCCGGGTCTCCAGCCGCATGTGCGTCTGGACCGCCGCGTCGACGACGTTGTCCAGCTCGGCGTTGCGGGACAGCAGCTCCGGCTGCGAGAAGATCCGCGACGCGGCCAGATTGCAGCGTACGACGTCCTCGACCGATCCGCCGGTCTCCAGCGAGAGGCGGTGGAACGCCGTGATGCCGGAGGTGTTCACGAACTCGTTCACCACCTGGGTGGTGATGATCTCCCGGCGCAACTGGTGGCCCTGGATCTGCTCGCCGAACCGCTCCTGGATCGCCTTCGGGAAGTAGCTGGCCAGCTTGTGCGCCAGGAACTCGTCGTCCGGCAGCGACGTCTTGAGCAGCTCCGCCTCCATCACGATCTTGGTGTAAGCGATCAGCACGGACAGCTCCGGCGAGGTCAGCCCGCGGCCCTCCGCCTTGCGCTTCTTGAACTCGGCCACGCTCGGCAGGAACTCGAGCTGCCGGTCCAGCAGTCCTTGCCGCTCCAGCCGCCGTACCCAGTCCTGGTGGACGTGCAGCAGGGCCGGCGCCTGCGCGGTCGCATTGGCCAGCGCGATGTTCTGCCGGTAGTTGCTCTTCAGCACGAGCGTGCCGACCTCGTCGGTCATCGACGCGATGATGTCGTTGCGCTGCTTCTCGGTCAGGTCGCCGTCGGCGACCACCTTGTCCAGCAGGATCTTGATGTTCACCTCGTGGTCGGAGGTGTCCACACCGGCCACGTTGTCGATGAAGTCGGTGTTGATCCGGCCACCACCGGCGGCGTACTCGATCCGGCCGAGCTGAGTGAAGCCCAGGTTGCCGCCCTCACCGACCGCGCGGGCGCGCAGCTCGGCGCCGTTGATCCGGATCGCGTCGTTGGCCTTGTCGCCGACGTCGGCGTGCGACTCGGCGGTCGACTTGACGTAGGTGCCGATGCCGCCGTTCCAGAACAGGTCGACCGGCGCCTTCAGGATCGCGTTCATCAACTCGGCCGGCGTCAGCGTCGCCGGGCTGCCCTCGAGACCGAGGACGTCGCGAACCTCGGCCGAGATCGGGATCGCCTTGTCGGTCCGCGGGAAGATCCCACCACCCGCGGAGATCAGCGACGCGTCGTAGTCCGCCCACGACGACCGCGGCAGGTCGAACAGCCGCCGCCGCTCGACGAACGACGTGGCCGCGACCGGGTCGGGGTCGAGGAAGATGTGCCGATGGTCGAACGCCGCGACCAGCCGGATGTGCTCGGACAGCAGCATGCCGTTGCCGAACACGTCACCGGACATGTCGCCGACGCCGACGACGGTGAAGTCCTCGCTCTGGCAGTCGTGGCCCAGCTCGCGGAAGTGCCGCTTGACCGACTCCCACGCGCCGCGGGCGGTGATGCCCATCGCCTTGTGGTCGTAGCCGACCGAGCCGCCGGAGGCGAACGCGTCACCCAGCCAGAAGCCGTACTCCTTCGCGACCCCGTTCGCGATGTCGGAGAACGTCGCCGTGCCCTTGTCGGCGGCAACCACCAGGTAGGCGTCGTCGCCGTCGTACCGGACCACGTGCTTCGGCGGAACGATGTCCCCGGCAACGATGTTGTCGGTGATGTCGAGCAGCCCGGAGATGAACGTCTTGTACGACGCGATGCCCTCGGCCAGCCAGGCGTCCCGGTCGACGGCCGGGTCGGGCAGCTGCTTGGCGTAGAACCCGCCCTTCGCACCGACCGGCACGATCACCGAGTTCTTCACCATCTGCGCCTTCACGAGGCCGAGCACCTCGGTGCGGAAGTCCTCCCGCCGGTCCGACCAGCGCAGCCCGCCGCGCGCGACCGCGCCGAAGCGCAGGTGCACACCTTCGACCTGCGGCGAGTACACGAAGATCTCGTACGCCGGCCGTGGCTCCGGCAGATCCGGGATCGCCTTCGGCTCCATCTTCAGCGAGATGTAGGACCGCGGCCGGCCGTCCGGGCCGGGCTGGTAGTAGTTCGTCCGCAGCGTCGCCTTCATCACGGTCAGGTAGGACCGCAGGATCCGGTCCTCGTCCAGGCTCTTCACCGTGTCCAGCGCGGCCAGGATCTCCTTCTCGAGCTGATCCGTGCGCATGGTCCGGTCCGGGTCGTCGGCCGCACCGCGGGCCGGGTCGAAGCTGGCCTCGAACAGCTGGACCAGAAGACTCGCGATGTCCACGTGGGTCAGGAACGCGTTCTCGATGTAGCTCTGGCTGAACGGCGTACCGCCCTGCCGGATGTACTTGCGGTAGGCGCGGAGGATCGACACCTGGCGCCAGCTGAGGCTGCCACGCAGGACCAGCGCGTTCAGCGCGTCCGACTCGGCCCGGCCCTCCCAGACCGCCTTGAACGTGTCGGAGAAGAGCTTGCGCAGCTCCTCACGCTCCTCGGTGTCCTCCGGTGCCTTGAGTCCGAAGTCGTAGATGTACGCCGCGGTGCCGTCGTCGCAGCGGATCTCGTACGGGCGCTCGTCGATCACCTCGACACCCATGTGGGTCAGATGCGGCAGCACCTGCGACAGGGAGAGCGCCGTACCGGTCCGGAAGACCTTGAAGCGGCGTTCGCCCTCCCACTCCTCGTCGATCGGGCTGTAGAGCGACATGGCCAGGCCGTTCTCGGCCGGGAGGCTCTGCAGTACGTTGACGTCGTTGACCGCGACGCGGGCGTCGAAGTCCTCCTTGTAGGCCTCCGGGAACGCGTTCGCGTACCGCCGGGCCAGCTGGGTGACCGCACCGTCGCCACCCTGCGCGTGCAGGGCCGCGGTGAAGTCGTCCGCCCAGGCGCGGGTCGCTTCGATCACCTTCTGCTCGAGCAGGTCGGCGTCGTACTCACCGACCGTCTCGCCCTGCTTCATCCGGACGACGAAGTGCACGCGGGCGAGCACGGACTCGGTCACGTAGGCGGCGTAGGTGACGGTCTCCGCGCCGATGGCGTCCTTGAGGATCTGCTGCATCTTCAGCCGGACCGCGGTGGTGTAGCGGTCGCGCGGCAGGTACACCAGGCAGGACAGGTACCGGTTGTAGACGTCCCGCCGGACGAACAGCTTGACCGCACGCCGCTCCTGCAGGTGCAGCACCGACTGCACGATTGGCAGCAGGTCCTCCACCGGCGCCTGCAGCAGCTCGTCGCGCGGGTAGGTCTCCAGGACGTCGAGCAGACCCTTGCCGCTGTGGCTGTTGGGGTCGAACCCGGTCATCCGGAACAGCTCCAGCGCCTTGCGCCGCAGCACCGGCACCTGCATGACGCTCTCGGTGTACGCCGTCGACGAGAGCAGACCGATGAAACGGCTCTCCCGGACCGGCTCGCCGTTCGCGTCGAACTGCTTGATGCCGACATAGTCCAGATACGTCGACCGGTGCACGGTGGACCGCGAGTTGGCCTTGGTCAGGATCAGCAGCTTCCGCTCCTGCGCCCGCGCGCTCGCCTCGGGCGGGAGCTTGCCCGACCCCGGCTTGGGGTCCGGCCGGAGGATGCCGAGCCCGGTCCCGGGCCGGCCGCGCAGGATGCCCTGGTCACCCTCCATGGTGAAGTCGTACTCGCGGTAGCCGAGGAAGGTGAAGTGTTCGTCGGCCAGCCACTCGAGCAGCTCGCGCGCCTCCTCCACCTCGTTCTCGCCGACGGGCAGGTCGGCCGCGTTCAGCGACTCGGCGATGGAGACCGCCTTCTCGTGCATCTTCGGCCAGTCCTCGACCGCCTCGCGCACGTCGTGCAGCACCTTCTGCAGCTCCTGCTCGAGGGCGCGGTGCTCGGCGGTGTCCGCGATCCGCTCGATCTCCAGGTGCATCCAGCTCTCCCGGACCAGGTCGTGCCCGTCCGTCGCCTCGGTGTCGTCGAGGACCTCGTGCAGGGTGCCGGCGATGTCCCGGCGGACCACGAACTGGGGGTGGATCAGCAGTTGCATCTCGAGGCCGTGCTCGGTGATCGCCATCGCGGCGCTGTCGACCAGGAACGGCATGTCGTCGATGACGATCTCGACCACGGTCCGGCCGTTCGCCGACCACCCGTACTCCTCGAGGGTCGGCGTGAAGACGTGCACCTTCGCCGTACCCTGCGGGCGGGACATTGCGGTCTTGTAATGATGCCGTGCCGCGCCCAGACAGTCGTTCGGCTGCCGCTCGGCCACGTCCTCGGCGGCGACGTGCCGGTAGTACCGCTCCAGGAAGGTTTTCAGCTTCGCCGGATCCACCGACTTGTCGTGCCCATGTGTCCCCGCGGCCACCGCCTTGGCGAGCACATCCGCCTTCTGGACGTCCAGCTTGCTCTGCATTCCCCACCGTCTCCACACGTGACCTCGGCGCGGCTCGTCGCCGGACCGCACGACGTTGTGCGGTCACTCAGAGACTAGTCCACCTTTGTCACTGGTGTGATGTCGGGACGAGCCTGTCACACCCGTTTGACCGGTCCGTTCAGCCGCAGTGCCAGAGCCGGGCAGGCCAGGACTGCGCGGCGTGCGTCCGGCAGTTCACCGGCGGTGATCTCGCGGCCTCTCAGGACCGGGAATCCCCACTCGTCGAGGACGATATCGTCCGGCAGCAAGGTGGCGCAGAGGCCGTGCCCGTCGCAGCGCGTCCAGTCGATCTCCAGCTTGTTCACGACACACCTCCAGGGACCGGCAGGACTCTCCGGACCGGCCTTCCGCAACCGCCACCGGCGAGGTGCAGCCGCACGTCGTCACCGAATACTTCGAGTGCCGATCCGAGGAATCGCGCCGAGCCGTCCGGGTGCGCACAAGCACCACGGCCCGGGATCAGCCCCAGGTGCCGCTGGGCGTCGTGCCAGCCAGATGGATCGCCCCTGACCAACCTGTCGAAGTCGTCGACCAGCGACGCCAGTCCGAACACACACGGACCGCACTGCCCCGCCGACTGGATTGCGAGCCACCCAGCGACCCGATGCACCTCACCGAGCGGGCAGGTGTCCGCGCCGAGCGCCAGGATGATGCCCGCGGACACTTCCGGTCGCTGCAGTGTCAGGCCATCGGTCCGCGGCAGCCAGCGGCCGTGGTACCCGCCGAGCAGCACCGGCCCGGGTTCCGCGCCGGCGAACTGCAGCACTGTGTCCAATGGCACACCGGTCGGGGTCTCGATCACACCAGGCCACTGCACAGCCCCGTCGATCGTCAGCAGCTGCGTGCCCGGCTCGCTGATCAGTCCGGTGTCGCTGAACCCTCTGGCCCCGAGCCGCGCCAGTACGGCGAGCTGCGCGAACGTCTCCACGTTCGACAAGAAGGTCGGGCGCCGGTGGTAGCCCTTGCGCGTCGGCAGCACCCTCCGACCGGGCGGTACGGCGGGACCGCCTTCCAGCGCACTTAGCACCGCACGGGCCTCGCCCGCGACGAAGCGGTCAGGTGTGTCGGTGACCTCGATCGCCAGATGGTCATCGCGCTCCATCAAAGCCTCACGGACGGACATGGCCGCGGCCGCGTCGTGGATGGCGATCAGCACGTGGGGCGCGCCGAGCGCGTGAGCCAGACTGGTGGCGCCGTCCAGGATGAGGTGCGGCGAGAGGGTGAGGAGCAGGCGGTCCTTGCGGCTGACCGGCTCGCTCTCCGAGCCGTTGACGACGACAGCCTCGACGCCCTTCGCCGGCAGGTCCGCGAGCTTCAGGGCGACCGGGAAGGCCGCGCCACCGCGTCCTCTGAGTCCGACTGCTTCGGACAGCTTCGTGTAGTCCTCGCGGGTCAGGTCCGGCTGGACTCCGCGGATCCAGTGATGACGCTGCCGATCCAGTCGGCCCTGGTCGAGTCCGGCCAGCACTCTGGCCTGACCGATGACTCTTGTGTCTTGCATGGTCATCGTCATTGGGCCCTCCAGGCACGGGCAAGGTTCGGGGACGTGGTGGCGCGGACGCGGTACGCAGCGGCTGCACCGACCGCGGTCAGGCAGCCAATGGTGATGGCGAGCATCCACGGCGTACCGCGGTCAGTGCCGGCCAGGAGTGCGTGCCCGATGGACAGCAGCCAGCCGACCGACGCGGCGATGTGGATCGTCCGCCAGTGCTTGGTGAAGGACGCTGATCGAGCCAACCGGCCACGTGCGGCCCCGACGACAGACGTGAGCACGATCCCGTAGAGGGCGAGCACGCCGACCACCATCGCGAACGGCCGATAGCCGGAAGCGAACGGCCAGACCAGGACCGTCGGACTGATAGCGACGAAGCTGTCGGTGATCACGGCTATGACGTGAGTGGTCAGCAGGACCAGTCCGGTGGCCGCAGCCGAGCGGTGCACGTACTGCAGCCAGAACCGGCGCTCCGGCCGCCGACTGCCCGACATGACCATGCCGAGGGCGGCCGACAGGGTGAACATGATCATGGCGACGACTCCGGCCGCGCGGGCCAGGTACCACAGCGTCATCAGGCGGCCCTGCTCTTAGCCGGCCAGCCCGACAGCTCGGTGACCTCACCGTCGTCGGCGACCAGCCGGGCCGGGTGACCCGCCAGCGTCAGTCGCCCCACGGCCGCCTCGCCAGTGGCGACAAGCGCCGTACTGAAGGTATTCGCGCGTACGGCGGTTGGAGCCCAGACGGATGCGGTTCGCCACGGGCCGTCGGCGGGGCGTCCGGTGCGGGGGTCGATGACGTGGTGCCCGTAACCGGTCGGGGTCTGCCAGCGGCGTACTGTCCGGGTCGACGTGGTGAGCCCACCGTGCGCGAGGCTGACGAGGACTCCGGGGTCTCCGGCGCGTTCGGCGACGGTGATGACCCAAGGCTCGGCCGGCTTGCCCGCGGCTCGCAGGTCACCACCGATCTCGACGAGGACTGCACAGCCGTAGCGCTTGCTGAGTACCAGGGCTGCCCGGTCGGCGGTCCAGGCCTTGGCGGTGGCGCCGAGGTCGAGCGCGGAGTCCTTCGGTACGCCGAGCAGGGCGAGCTTGCGGTTGAGCTGGACGCTCTGCCAGCCCGGGACCGGCTTCGCGTCACCGGTCGGCTGCGGGAATCTCCGCCGTACCGCCTCGATGTCGTCGTCGTAGCCGGCGGCGATCACCGCCGAGCCGACGGTCGGGTCGACCGCGCCGCCGCTCATCGAGGCGGCGACCAGGCTCACGTCGACGAGGTCGACGAGCAGCCGGGATACCGGCACGAGGGCGCCGGCCCGGTTGTTGACAATCGACAGCTCGGAGTCCGGGCGGAACCGGCTGGCCGCCTTGTCGACGCGATCCATCAAGGCCTTCAGCTCACCGCACGCGGCACCGAGGACGGCGGGGTCGTCAACCGTCAGGCGGACCGTGCAGCTCCAGGCGGTCCAGGTCCGGGACGCGGTCATGATCCGTTGCTCCCGCCCTGCGACGTGGAGCCTGAGCTCGCCGAACCGAGCCCGCTGCCCGAGCTGTTGGAGTCGTCGGAGCTCGAACCGGAGCCGGAGTTGCTGCTCGAACCGGAGCCCGAGCTGCTCGAGCCCGAGTCGTCGGAGCCGGTCGAGCTCGCCGTCGTACCGGTGCCGCCGGAGCCGGAGTGCCGCGCAGACACGATGGCGACCGAGAGGCCGGTGCCGCCGATGCCGAGGACGGCCGTCGCGATCGCGGCGGCGCCGGCCCGGCGCAACCACCGGGCGCGCGCTGACCGCGCGACTGCCGGAGCGCCCGCCCGGGCGGCGTGGGATTCGTCGAACGCATCTGTGGTGACCATGGCCTCAGCCTCGCCGCAGGCTCCTCAGCCGCACTCCAAGAGAACGTCAAGCGACCATCAAGTCCTGCTGAAAGCTCTCTGAGAGCTCTCCTCAGGATGCGTTGAGACCGCTGACCGCCGGCGGGCAGTCGGTGTCGCAGTGCTTGCCGATCGCCTCGACGATGTCGTCCGACACCTCACCGAGCACCGCCAGCCGGTCCGGGCCGAAGACGTCGACGAAGAACTCCCGGACCCGAGCCGCGTGGGCCGGCGCGCACGCCTTGATCGCGGCCCGCCCCGCTTCGGTGATGGCGATCTCCGGGTACCGCGAGTCGCAGGACTCCTTGCTGATCAGGCCGCGCTTCTCCATCCGGCTGAGGTGGTGCGACATCCGGCTCTTCTCCCACTGGGTCAGCTGACCCAGCTCGAAGGCCCGCATCCGGCCGGTGTCCGACTCGGACAGGTTGACCAAGATCTCGAAGTCCGACTTGGACAGGCCGAACTCGCGCTGGAGATGGCGCTCGAGGTGCGTCTCCAGCGTTTTGTGCATGAGCAGATAGCTGCGCCACGCCTTCTGCTCGTCGTCGTCGAGCCACGGTTCCTTGCCCACGACCCCCATCCTACCTGGTCGGGTTGACACATCAACCAAACGAGCTACGATCGGTCGAGTTGACACATCAACTCAACCTCTGGGAGTGCTAGATATGAGTGAGAAGAAGCTGATCGCAGTCGTCGGAGCCACCGGAGCACAGGGCGGTGGACTGGCCCGGGCGATCCTCGACGATCCGTCGCACGAGTTCGCCGTACGGGCGCTGACCCGGAACCCGGACTCCGCCAAGGCGAAGGAACTCGCGGCCGCCGGCGCCGAGGTGGTCGCGGCCGATCTGGACGACGAGGCGAGCGTGCGGGCCGCGTTCGACGGCGCGTACGGCGCTTTCGTCGTGACGAACTACTGGGTCGAGCGGACTCCCGAGCAGGAGGCGGCCCGGTCTCGCGCCGAGATGGAGCTCGCCCAGGCCGAGACCGCCGCGCAGGCCGCGCGCGACGCCGGCGTCAAGCACCTGATCTGGTCGACGCTCGAGGACACCCGGCCGTTCTTCGCCGGCCGGGACGACGTACCGAGCCTCGACGACGGCCGCTACAAGGTCCCCCACTTCGACGCGAAGGGCGAGGCGGACGCGCTCTTCACGAAGTACGGCGTACCGACGACCTTCCTCCGTACGACGTTCTACTTCGACTCGCTGATCAGCGGGATGGAGCCGGTCCGCAACGTCGACGGCAAGCTGATCCTCAACATGCCGATGGCCGACCAGCCCCTCAGCGGAATCGCCTCGGAAGACATCGGCCGCACCGCTCTCGGCGTCTTCCGCCGCGGCCCCGAACTGATCGGCCAGACCGTCAGCATCGCCGGCGACCACCTGACCGGCGACCAGTACGCCGCAGCCCTGACCGTCGCCCTCAAGGACACCCTGGGCGAGGACATCACCTACCAGCCCCTCACCTGGGACGAGTTCCGCGCCCTGCAATTCCCCCTGGCAGTAGAAATCGCCAACATGTTCCAGTTCTACGCCGAGGACTCCGCCCGCTTCACCGGCGACCGCAACCTCACCAAGGTCCGCGACCTGAACCCGGCCCTCCAGTCCCTCGAAGACTGGCTGACCAACCACAAGCACGACTTCAAACTCGAGCCGACACTGTAAGTCAACTGGCGCGAGTGCAGCTCGACGAGACTTCCACGCCTGGCTGGTGATCAATCAGCCGGCGTTGGAGTCGAGCAGGTATGTCGTCAACCGGTCGTGGCGCCGTTGCCGCAGTCGGCCGGCCACCCACAGTCCGAGCCATCCGACCACGAGCGCCGTCGCGCAGATCATCAGGGCGTCTGCGACGAACTGCGGCTGCGTCAGCTGACGCCCGGGTGCCTCGAAAAGCCACCGTGCGGCGACGATCGACGGGAGGATGAGCGTCGCCGCGATCGCCGGCACGACCAGGTACGGAGCGACCAACAGGATCCCCCAGCGAATCGTCGTCCGCCGATCGCTTCGATGCTGCCGTCGCCATCGCAGCGGTCGCGGGTTGTACGGGAACACGAGGCCGAGCCAGGCTGCCACGGGCAGGATCCCGAGCGGCAGGATCACCAGAACAACGGAGGCGGCGACGACCTTGACAGGGTGCTGGCCCTGGACGCCGATGACGAGAGCGATCAGAGCGCACGGTAGCCCGACGAGCGATGCGAGCACGAGGCAGCGGGCGGTGAGCCACGTCCGGAACGCCGCGCCATCGTTCAGGACTGACACCGCCTTTCCGGGATCCTGGCCCACAACGTTTGTGGACGGCGTATCCGCAAGCATCCAGGTAGCCAGGAGGACCGGAAAGGCCAGCGGCCCGTGCAAGGCAAACAGCCAGTCGTGAACCTGAGGTGGCAGGAGGAACCAGGCCGCCGTCATCAGCAGCGCGTTGCCGATCAGCGCGGCCGGCAGTTCCCACGGCGGCCGGAACACACGGCGGTATGTCTCCGTCACCGCACGCCTGAGCGACACATGCCCGAGCGCTGAGGGACCTCGCATGCTACGCATCATGCCGCTGCCGACCTGGATGACACCATCACGGACGGATAAGCGGCTATCGGCGCTCGAAGTCGAAGCCGATGCACGGCGGACTGTGGGCTCGCCAACCCACTGCCTGCCATCCGGTCGTGACGCTGAATATCGTTGTTGCCGAAGTTCGCAGGGGCACCCCCGAGCAGTCCGGTGAAAGTCGTCGACCCGGCGCCGGACGAGGACGGCGATGCGCTCCCCGCAGCCCTGCCCGGCGCGCCGAAGGCGCCAGATCGGACTCACGCGGGGGGACTGCCCTGTAGCGGTAACTGCCTGCCAGTGCGAACCTCGCATTTGTAGATTTGAGCATTCTGCGGCGGAGGCGCGTCTCCAGGAACCTGCCCTGCTGGTGGATCGCACGATCACGCGGGAAGCGGAAACTACGACCTTATTCAAAATACGTCTCATTCAATTCCCGAGACTCAGGACAACTGGCGCTGGTGCAACAGGTGTCAGTGGCTATCATTCGGTGGCAGCGCGTCTCAAGGGACCTGCCCGGCCGGTGGAACACACAACCACAAGGGAAGCGGCAATTACGTCCTGATAAAGACGTGACATCCCTGGCCGGCCACCATCGATCGGCGAGAGCGGCTGGGGGTTCAGTCTGAATTGTTTACCTTGAGTGGCCGCGATCCAGAAAAATCTGCTGTCAGCAGCTCTCCTGAACCATGAGCGTGACCCGGTGGTTCTGATCGCGAAAGTCACCTAGTTCGAACTCGCTATGGGGAGGCGCGTTCCCGGCAAGGAATTCTTCCACGCGCGCCAGTAGGGCATCGCGCTCGGCGCCGCATACCTCGGACACATTGAGCTCGTAGGCGCGTACGACGTGAACGTCTGGGCGCCTCATGAGCCGTCTGGCCCGCTTGGCATCCAGCGGTCCACCGCGCATCCGCCAGGCACTCCCGCCGACGTCGACCCACTCGCGACCATGTACCGGCCGTGGCCACGTCAGCCAACCGTCGCTGGATGCCGGGGCACCGTCGCAACTGTCACTGGTCCCATCGACTTGTTGCGATTTCTTCTGGTCCACGAGCCCATGATCACAGTGCCGAACTCGCACCGCTCCCGGACACGGCCCTCCTGGAGCTCTCACGACCATCGGCTGCGTGCGTTGGCCGGCGCCCAGGGTTCCCGCCGGTCGCGAACCAGTCGGCAGACACGTGTCGCGCATCTGCCGGCGGCTCACACTGCGCTGGGGAGGCGTCGCCCAGCGCCGTCACGGATAGCCCTCGGTCGCCGGACAAATGATCGGACACCCTCTGTGAGACGTCGCGTCAGGCGGCGGATCGTTGTCCGGCCGTAGCGTTGAAGGGTGTCCGGTTGGGGTTCCCCTCAACGGACAACGGTGCCGCCAGGCATGGCGTGATGGCGCTGAGGTTGTTCGACGAATCCGTGTCGGGCAACCCGAACCGAGCCGCAGCGATGACTTTCGCGGTGAGCTCGCCTCTGTATAGGTATGAGCTCATCGCGCCAGTCACAGACCACGGCGGTGGTCACCGGAGCGGGCCGCGGCTTCGGATCGGCCATCGCTGCCGCACGCGGGCGCGACACCCGCCATCAGGCCGGTACACGAACAGTCCTGGGAATCGTTCAGCCGCAACTGGCAGGTCGACACCCAACACGCTTTCCATTGGATCCGCGCGGCACTGCGCCACCCGCTGACGCCAGGCAGCCTGGTGGTGGCGATATCCAGCGGGGCTGCCCTGCGCGGCTCACCGCCCAGCGGCGGATACTCGGGCGCAAAGGCGATGATCCGATTTCTCGCCGGATACGCCGCCGATGAATCCCGCCGCGCCCAGCTCGGCACCGGCTTCGCCACCGTGCAGCCGCAACTGACGCCTGCCACCGAACTCGGCGCGGCCGGGGTCGCCGCATACGCCCATCGGCAGGGAATCGACACCGGCACATTCGCGGCGGCACTGCAACCGCTTCTCACGCCGGCCATCGTCGACGCCGACATCGCGCGGCTGTGCCAGGACACCGACAACCAGGACGAGCACCGGGAGTACCAGCTCACCGGCCACGGACTTCACGCTATGGCGTGAACAACCAGAAAGAGAAGGATATGTTGCTGGAAAACAAGAATGTCGTCGTCTACGGCGCGGGCGGCGCGGTCGGTAGTGCGGTGGCCCGTGGTTTCGCTCACGAAGGTGCCAGGGTGTTCCTGACCGCGCGAAATCTCGACGTCATCGACACGGTCGCGAAGGAGATCTCCGCCGCGGGTGGAGCGGTCGAGACCGCCGTGGTCGACGCCCTGGACGAGAAATCCGTCACCGAACACCTCGACGCCGTCATCGCCAACGCCGGTCGCATCGACGTCTCGTTCAACGCGATCGGAATCCCTCCGCAGGGGCTGCAGGGCATCCCGTTCACCGACCTACCGGTCGACAACTTCATGCGACCGATCACGACCTACGCCCAGGCCCACTTCATCACCGCGAAATCGGCGGCACGGCACATGATCCCCCAAGGATCGGGAGTGATCATGATGCACACACCCGAACCCGCCCGGGTGAGTCTGCCACTGGTCGGGGGCATGAGCGTGGGCTGGGCGGCGATGGAAGCCCTCAACCGCGCCTTGTCGGCCGAATGGGCACAGCACGGTGTCCGCTCGATCTGCCTGCGCACCACGGGCATGGTCGAAACACCGACCATCGACGTCGTCTACGGGCTGCACGCCGACGCGCTAGGCATCCCCCAAGACCAATTCACCGCCATGGTCACCTCGATGACCCACCGCAAACGCCCCACCGCACTGGCCGAACTCACCTCAGTGGCGGTGTTCCTCGCCTCCGACCAAGCATCTGCGATGACAGGAACTGTCGCCAACCTGACCGGCGGAATCATCGTCGACTGATCACAACACGCCCCGGCTGCCACTCCCATCGGCGGCCGGGGCACCGTTCAATTCAAGGAGCAACCCATGAACGATCTACTCGCGACCGCGGTCGCCGCACACGGTGGTCTGGACCGGTGGAACCAGATCAAGACGATCAACGTCAAGGCCGCTATCAGCGGGGCCTTCTGGCAGCTCAAGGGAAAAGCGGACGCGATGAGCGACGTTCGCCTGGAGGTGGACACCACACAGCAACAGCTGACGATGGACTACGTCAGTCAAGACCGACGCTCGGTGTTCCAGCCCGACCGGGTAGTTCTGCAGCAACCCGACGGCACAGTTGTCGACGCACGCGACAACCCGGAGCGGTCGTTCGCCGGCCACGAGTTCCACACACCGTGGGACGACTTGCATCTCGCGTACTTCACCGGGGAAGCACTGTGGACGTACCTGAATACGCCGTTCCTGTTCACCTGGCCCGGGTTCGTCTGCGAGGAGATCGCCCCGATTGAGGCCGACGGTGAAACATGGCGGCGGCTGAAAGTGATCTTCCCCGACCACATCAAGAGCCACACCCGCACGCAGGTGTTCTGCTTCGGCCCGGACGGGTTGCTGCGCCGCCACGACTTCACCATCGACATCGTCGACCCGACGACCGAATCACAGCTTTACGCCGCCGACTACCGCGACGTCGACGGCATCATCATCCCCGCCACGCGACGGGCCCATGCCCCAATGGGCGACGACCAGATCGTCTTCGTCGCCATCGAGATGGCTGACATCGCCGTCCACTGATCCGAATTCCTTCTCACAAGGGACATCACGATGAACAATACTTACCGGGCCGAGGTCGTCTCGCCCGGCGGAATGGGAGGCCGCCCGCCTGCGCCTGTTGGCGAAGGAACAGGAGCCGACCCGCGCCACGGCCCGACCGGGCGAGCCGTGCGATCCGCCACCACAGAATCGGCGGATTATGCACACCATGACTGAAGCCAAGGCCGGCGACAAGGATTTCGGAAGGCTGAGCGAACCGTTCCGGCGTGAGCTGCTCGCCTACTGCTACCGCATGCTCGGCTCGGTCGACGAGGCCGAAGAGGTGGTGCAAGACGTCTACCTCGACGCCTGGCGTGCCTACGACGCGTTCGAGGGACGGTCGTCGCTGCGTACCTGGCTGTACCGAATCGCGACCCGAGCGTGTTTCAAGGCGCTGGAAAAAAGTAGACGCAGGCCTCTACCCGCGGATCTCGGCGCCCCCCAGACAGACCTGGATGCGGCGCTCGGCGCACAAGCTCGAGAGGTGCCCTGGCTCCAGCCGATACCCGACTTCCTGTTCACCACCGCACCGGCCGATCCGGCGGCGGTCGTGGTGGAACGACAGACTTTGCGGCTCGCGCTGGTGGGAGCGCTCCAGCAGCTGCCGCCGCGACAGCGAGCCGTTCTGATTCTCCGCGACGTGCTGCAATGGCGTACCGCCGAGGTGGCGCAACTGCTGGAGATGACGACAGCGGCCGTCAACAGCGCGCTCCAGCGCGCCCGAGCCCAGGTTCCGCTCAGCCAAGACGACCTGACCGAACCCGCCGAGCCACGACAGCGGGCCCTGCTCGACCGATACGTCACCGCCTTCGAAACCGCGGACGTCGATCAACTCGTCGCGGTATTGACCGAGGACGCCAGATGGGAAATGCCGCCGATCGTGACCTGGTTCGAAGGCCGCGACACCATCCTCGCCTTCCTGGCCAAACAGATGCGAGTGATCGGACCGGCCGCACTGGTCCCCACCTCCGCCAACGGACAACCCGCCTTCGCGGTGTACGCCCGCGGCCGCGACGGCGCACACCACCCACATGCGCTGCACGTACTGACACTCACAGCCGAGGGCGTCCACCGGATCGTCGCGTTCCACGGCTCAGGGCTGTTTCCACTATTCGGGCTCTGACACGGCCAACGGCATGTCCGAACCAGAAAACATCACCCAGCGCAAGGAGGAGCTTCACGCACAGCTGCGACTGTTCTGCCATCTCATGCTCGGTTCGGCCGACGCCGCCGACCGCGTCATGCGGCAGATCTACCATCGCTCACTCGATCACCAAGACGATCAACAGCATCGGCAATCAGAACGCGTCCGACTATTCAGTATCGCCGCCGATCTCTGCGGGGCCCGCAGTCATTCACCGCGCGAGTAGGCTACGCGACGAACTCCAACGCCTGTGGGCCGGAGGGTCCGCCCTCGAACGGTCGGTCCATTCCCACCAAGTCGCGACGTAGCCTGGGAAGTTGTGACGACGAGTGTCGAGTTCACTGAGCTCACCGGGACGTACCGCCGCGAGTTGCTCGCGCATTGCTACCGCATGCTCGGTTCGATCGACGAGGCCGAGGACGTGGTGCAGGAGACCTACCTGCGGGCGTGGCGGTCGTACGACGGCTTCGAGGGCCGGTCATCGGCACGGACGTGGCTGTATCGCATCGCCACGAACGCCTGCCTGACCGCAATCGAGCGCCGTGGCCGCCGGCCGCTGCCATCGGGTCTCGGCGCACCGAGCACCGACCCGGAGGTGCCGTTGGTGGACGGACCGGAGGTGGCGTGGCTTCAGCCGTACCCGGACGTTCTCCTCGGTGATCTCCCGGACGACCCCGCGGCGGTGGCGATGTCGCGCGCGGGGATCCGGCTCGCGTTCGTCGCCGCGTTGCAACATCTCTCGGCCCGATCTCGCGCCGTACTCATCCTGCGCGATGTCCTGCAGTGGTCGGCTGCCGAGGTTGCCGAGTTGCTGGGGACAACCCCGACCGCCGTGCACAGCGCGCTGCGGCGGGCTCGTGCCGACGTGGCCCGCTCGACGCCGGTGGTCGACGACGTCGCGGAGCCGGGCGAGGCGGAGCGGCGTGGACTCGTCGAGCGGTTCGCGGAAGCGATCGAGCGCGCGGACGCCTCGGCGGTAGCCGAGTTACTGCGCGCGGACGCCACCCTGGAGATGCCGCCGCTGCTCACCTGGTTCGCCGGCCGCGATCCGGTGGCCCGCTTCCTCGGCGCCACCCTGCTGCTCGAACCCGGTGGTCTGCGCACCGTCCGGACCCGGGCCAACGATCAGGACGCGCTGGGCGTGTACTCACGCGGCCCTGACGGCGTCCACCGCGCGCACGCGGTGATCGTGCTGACCGTCTCTCCCGCCGGCATCACGCGCATGGTCGCGTTCCAGGACCCCGGCCTGTTCCCGGCGTTCGGACTGCCATCCGAAGAGTAACTTTCGCTGCGCACGACGAATCGGCGGAGCGGCGCGGGTCTGTCTGTGTAGGCCGTCCGACGGACGGGCGGCCGCACAGCAGACGGAGGACGCAATGCGCAAGCTCATCGCCGCCATGAAGATGTCGCTCGACGCGAAGGTGGAAGGCCCGGACGGTACCGCCGACTGGGTCGAGGCATGGTCGGAGGACTACGGCCTGACGCCGCAGATCGACGCCTGCCTGCTCGGCGGAGGCATGTACCCCGGCTACGAGTCGTACTGGACCGGGATCCAGACCAAGCCGGAGACGCCGGTGTGGCTCACCAGCGAGCCGCCGACGCCGGCCGAGCGGGAGTGGGCCGACTTCATCAAGCAGACGCCCCACTACGTGCTGTCCAGCACGCTGCAGACCACGTCGTGGCCGAACACGACCTTCCTGCGTTCGATCGACGATGTGGCTGCACTCAAGCAGCAGCCGGGCAAGGACATCTACCTCATCGGTGGAGCGCGCATCACCGCGTCCCTGATCGACGCCGGCCTGGTCGACGAGCTGCGGCTGATCACGTACCCGCTCGTCGCCGGCACGGACAGCACCGCGCTGTTCGCGACCTCACCACGACGCAGCGCCGAGCTGCTCGACGTGCGGAAGCTCGACCGTGGCAAGGTCGCGCTGACCTACGGATTCGCCTCATGACAGGTCCGGACAACAGCCAGGTGGTCGCCGAGTTCCGCGCGAACGGCGGCCGCCTGGGCGGGCCTCTGACTGGGACGCCCGTCCTGCTCCTGCACCACGTGGGTGCGCGAACCGGCGCGCGGCGGGTCACGCCCTTGGTGTACTCCTGCCATGCCGGCGACCGCGTGGTCGTCGTCGCGTCCAACGGAGGCGAGCCGAGCGATCCCGCCTGGCTGCACAATCTCCGAGCTCATCCGGACGCCGCGGTCGAGATCGGCACCGACGTCGTTGCGGTCCATGCGGCAGAAGCGGGCGGGGTCGAGCGCGACGAGCTCTGGCAGGAGGTGGTGGCCCGCTACCCGGACGTCGGACGCTTCGGCTCGCGGACACACCGCCCGATCCCGCTGGTCGTCTTGCGGCGTACCCAGCACGTTGCCTGACGCAACTGATCAGGACGGCCAGTTGTAGTACTTGCAGACGGGCGCGACGGTCGGGGTGACTGTCGTCGTCGTGCCGTCGCGGGAGGTCCTGGTGTACGGAAGCGTGCATTCGCGGGTGTCCGGGGGATCGGTGGTCGCGTAGACCTGCCGGTCGTTCGCGTCGTACCCGCGGACAACGTAGTCCTTGCGTGCTGGATCGTCCGCGTCGTACGGACCCCACTTCGTGCGGCCCTCGGTGGGTGCGAACCAGAACCCGTCGTGGAGAACGGCCTCGACCTCCGGCTTTCCCTTTGGCTGGACCGTCACCCGGACCACCGGGGCCGTGTAGACGCCGCCGTTGCGGGCGAACCCGAACACGGGTCCACCCAGCAGCATGGCCTTCGTTCCGAACCTGACGCTCGACTCACTGATCACTCCGCCCGCGGTGCGGCTGCAGAACCAGTAGGCCGGCTCGCTCCTGGGCTTGATGTCTTTCGGCCCCTTGTTGTAGACCTGCTCGCCGGACCCCATCAGCCAGGTGGTGACGATCTTCGGATCCTTCAAGCCGGTGATCTCGAAGGCCCGCACCGTCCGGTAGTCCCGGAACGGGTGCTTGATGCCGTTGGCCGTGATCCGGTTGGCCTCGGCCTCACATTGCGCCCGCAGTGTCTTGGTCTCCGCGGTCGACAGCTCCCGGGTAGCAGGCTGCGGGTGCGCCGGCGTGACGGCGTCGTCGTGCTTCAGTACCCGTACGCCGACCGCGAGGCCGGCTACCACCGTGAACACCGCCGCAGCCGCACTCAGCGGCACCCACGGGCGGCGCGGCGTACGGGATTCCTCGGTGTCGATCGCTGCCAGCAGGTCGGCGCGGCGTTTCTCGTGCTGCCCGGGTGGGAGCGGCCGGTCGGGCCGGCGGGTGAGCAGGTCGTTCACGGCAGGTTCTCCAAGGATTCGGTCCGGACCGCCTCGTCCGGGACAGAGAGGCTGAGCTCGCGAAGATGTTTGCGCGCGCGGGCGAGCCGCGACTTCACGGTGCCGAGCGGTACGTCGAGGGCGACGGCCGCGGACTGCGGATCGAGGCCGGTCCAGAAGCAGAACTCGACGATCTCGCGTTCGTGCCGCGGCAGCTTGCGCAACAACGACCGCAACTGCCTAGCCTCGCGCTCGTCGTCGATCCGGGCCGCGACCCGGTCGGCGTGGTCGGGCTCGTCCGTCGCCGGCACCTGCCGGGAGCTGTTGAGCCATCGGAACCGCTGTTTGCGTTTCTCGTTGCGGATCACGTAGTCGGCGGTCCGCAGCAGCCACGGCAACGCGGAGTCGTGGACGAGGACCACGTCACCGCGTCGGCGCCACGCGTGCAGGAACACCGAGGAGGTGAGGTCTTCGGCATCGCTCCACGAGGCGATCCGGCGGAAGACGAAGTTGTAGACCGTCTTGGCGTGCCGGTCGAACAGCACGCCGAACGCCCCCGACTCCCCGTCCACCGCGCGCCGCCACAGCTCGCGATCACTCATCGTCGCCGGCAACCCATCCGATCCCTCCACCACCACCGTCGTCACTCCGCCACCTCCAGATCGTCCCCCACAAGGGGCTCTCACCGGATATGTGTCGTGACCCCGAAAACCGGGTTCCTTCAGAGGCGGCGCTCGGGGCGCGCGGTCGCGAACGTGGTCAGGACTGCGGGGACGAAGAACACCTGGGGCAGCCGGCGGTTGCCACCAGCAGAAGGCCGAAGCCACCCCGCAAGGAGCGGGAGGCTTCGGCCTTCTGACTCACAGACCGCGGATGTAGAAGGTGCGGCTGAGTCCTGCCTGGTATCTGTGGCAGGTCGGGAAGTAGACGCGGTACGGGATCAAACCCTTGTACGCCGGCTGAGCGGTCACCGTGAACCGCCCACTCGCCCGGACCGACCCCGAGCTCACCGTCCGCCACTGGGTCGCCCCCATCAGCCGCTGCAGGTGAACGAGACACCCAACCGGCGGACCGAGCACATTCCCGTTGACCAGGACAACTGTCCCCACCGGCGCACTGGTCCTCGATGGCACAGCCGACACAATGCCCGGCCGAGCCACGACGGCCCCGACGCTCGCGATGTCCAACGGATTGCTCCGGATCCGGAGGCAATGCAGGGAGACGGCGGCCGAGGCGGGGTAGGCCTTGGTGAGCAGTCCAGCCGTGCTGGTGCGGAGATCGTTCGGACCAGGAGAGCCTGCGAGGCAGCCCTCGTCGCTGTCGAGCCGCACGGCGATCCTGGTCCCGTACGGCTTGCCGGTCTGCGCGTCGGTCACTGCCCAGGTGATGCTGAATCCGGAGCCGAACGGCACGACCGGCGGATTGACCTTGGCGGTCAGCTTCGGCAGGTGGGATCCGGTGATCGCCAACGTCGGCCCGTCGAACGGGGTCGGATCAGGCGGCATGTTGCCCAACATGAGCAAGAAGAACGGGCCTCTCGTCACCCCGATCACCTTGAACGTGCCGTTGGCCGTCGAGGGGACATTCACCGGACCTGCCCAGACGCCGTTCTGTAGCGTTCCTGACACCCGTACCAGATCGGTCGAGACCAGTCGGACCAGCGGTCCCGTGCCGCCGGTCCGCTGGAGATAGACCACCAGCGGAAGATCTTGGTCGCCGGGTTCGGTCGAGTCGTAGCCGCCCGTCACCCGGATCTGGACCGGCACTGTGTTGAGACCGGACACCGCGACCGCCGTACGGCTGATCGCCACGTCCGTCACTTTGAGCTTGGGGTCTGTCGCCGCCTGTACTGCAGGTGCACCGACGAGCGAAAGCCCCACCACGGACGCTGCCAGCAGCGTCACCAAAACTCGTCTGATCCACATCCTTGCAGCGTGTCACTCGCCCCACGCCCTTGATAGATCTCGATCGAGCCCACGATGCGGTCGCGGACGACGTACCGGCATGGTTGACGATCCTGCGTAGCTCGATCGGTTCGCGACTACCTACGACGGCCTTGTGAGACTGTGGCTTGGCAGGCGCAGGGGACCTGGAGTCGACGCTGTGACCCGGCGGGGGCAGCTCTAGGGGCTGCCCCCGAATCGGTCTTCCGTGGTGGATGGCGGCACGGGACGGGTCCCGTTAGGCGGCGTCGAGGGCATTGGTGATTTTGCGGATCATTTCGGTCATGGCGGGGCCGGTTCCGCCGCGTTCGGCTCGGGCGCCGGCGTCGATCGAGGTGATGACGGTGCTGCGGAAGTTGGCGGCCTCGGACGGGTCCTGCTGCTTGAGGAGGCTCATGGATGCGGTCAGGGCCGGCAGGACCTTGTCGGCCAGCTCAGCAGTGGATTTGCCGTTCAGTTTCACGCCCTTCTGCTTCTCGGCGAGTGCGTGCCCGACGGGGCCGGTCGCGGAGGCCAGGGCGAGGGCGCCGGCGACGGCGACCTTGCCGGCCGATTTCACGCCGGCGGCAGCGATGAGCGCGACGGCGCCGTGCGCGGCGGTCGCCAGGGTGAGCTTGTCCTGGTCGGTCAGGGTGATCGAGGGAGTGCTGTTGTTCGTCATGCAGACGACCATCCCGGCCTGCCCTGACACCACCCCGCCGCCGGCCTGACACGACGCGGCCACCCGACCGGCCGGGTGTCAGTGAGACGCTGATGGGGTTGGGCAGCAGTCGATCGACGAGGAGGACCTCGATGGATCCGAGCGGTGTGAACAAGTCGGGAACTGTCTCGACACCGGTCCTGGACATCGCCTACGACACAGCAGGGCCGGCAGACGGTCCGACCGCCGTACTCCTGCATGGCTTCCCCTACGACGTGCGTTGCTACGACGAGGTGGCCTCAGTCCTCGCCGACGCGGGGATGCGCGTTGTGGCCCCGTACCTGCGGGGATTCGGGCCAACCCGGTATCGCAGCGCGGACATCATGCGCTCCGGTCAGCAGGGTGCGCTCGGCCAGGATCTGCTCGACCTGCTCGACGCACTCGAGATCGAACGCGCCGTCGTGGGAGGCTTCGACTGGGGCGGCCGGGCGGCCTGCATCGCGGCGATCGTGGCGCCCGAGCGGGTCATCGGCCTGGTCACAGTGGGCGGGTACAACATCCAGGACATCGCCCGGTCCGCCGAGCCCGCGCCTCCGGAAGCCGAGAGCGCCGCCTGGTACACCCACTACTTCCTGACCGAGCGCGGACGCGCCGGGCTGGAGCGCTATACCGACGAACTCTGCGGGCTGTTGTGGCGGCAGTGGTCGCCGACCTGGGCGGACTGTGCCGCGGCCTTTGCAGCCAGCTCGCCCAGCTTGCACAATCCCGACTTCGTCAGCACCGTGATCCACTCATACCAGCACCGACGCGGCGCAGCTCCCGGCGACCCCCGCTACGACCACCTCGAGAAAGTGCTGGCGACCACGCCCGCCATCACCGTGCCGACCATTTCGCTCGACGCCCTCGCCGACGGCCTCGGCCCCGATGACTCGAGTGTCGACGAGCCGCTGTTCACCGGCGGTTTCGATCGGCGCGAACTGCCCGGCATCGGCCACAACCCGCCGCAGGAGGCACCAGAAGCGTTCGCCCGCGCAGTCCTGGACGTCGCCCCAGGCAGATAGCCGAAAGGCCGTCGAGGACGACTATGAATGAGCCGCCTGGTCAGGCTGGGTCGGGGAGGCCGAGTACGGCGGCGAGACGGGCTAGCTGGTGATCGAGGTGGCCAGCGAACTGGGTGACGGTGTTGGTGAACTGGCCGAACAGTTCGAGGCTCACCAGGCCGCACAGCGAGGAGAACGCCAGTAGACCGCGGGCAAGCACCTCCGGGGCCAGCTCGCCGGGCAGGCCTGGGCGCAGCCGGTCCAGTTCGCGGTGGAGTGCGGCTGTCATCGGGGGATCCTCGGACGTCGGTTTGACCTTTGCGTCGGCGAGCAGACGGAGTACTAGGAGGGGTACGCGACTTCCGGCGGCTGTGGTCCGCTCCGGGGGCGCGTGATAGCCGGGGACCGGGCTGCCGTAGAGCAGGGCCCATTCGGCTGGGTTCGCGACCGCCCAGCGGCGTACCGAACGGCCGATGGCCAGCCAGCGGCGACCCAGGTCGTCGCGGCGGCAGCGGGACTCCGCCGCCTCCACTGCGTCGCCGAAGGCGTTGTACGACTCCTCGATCAGCAGTGTCAGCAGCTCGTCCCGGCTCGGCACGTAGCGGTAGATCGCCGACGAGACCAGGCCGAGCTCGCGAGCGATCGCCCGCAGGGACAGGGCGGCGGCGCCCTCCCTGGCGAGCTGCTGGTGCGCGATCCGGAGGATGTCGGCCATCGTCTCCCGGTGCTGGCGCTGCCGCGCGGTCTCCGTCATCGCCTCATTGTCGCCGCGGCAGAGAGCGGTGGCAACTTTCGAGAGCAGTGCTCTTGCTTTCTGCGCAGGAATCACCCACACTGGAACCAAGAGAGAGCACTGCTCTCGGAAATGTGAGGAGCGTACGACGATGGACGAGATCTGGCGCTGGAGCAATCTCGGCGTGGCCTTCGGGATGGAGCTCGGCGGCCTCGGCATCTTCGCCTGGTGGGGCTGGCGCACGGGCGACCACCTCGCGCTGCGGGTGATGCTGGCGATCGGCCTGCCGGTGATCGCGGCGATCGTGTGGGGCCTGTTCGCCGCACCGACCGCGGACTACGGCAGCCCGGTGGTGACGACCATCGTGAAGATCGCGTTCTTCGGCCTGGCCGGCCTGGCGCTGTGGAGCCTCGACCACCGGGTCGTGGCCGCCACCTTCGTCCTCACGGTCGCCGCGAACCTCCTGATCATCCACGCCGGCAACCTCAGCCCCGACACCCCACGGGCGGCAGTGACCACCACCCGCTGACCGCACAGCACCAACACAAACGATCGCTTCACGAACCCTGACCGTTGGACGGTCAGGGTTCGTGGCGATTGCCTTCTCCTCCAGGCCTATCCAGGCGGCGGACCGCGTCGAAGGACACTCGACGGCCGGTGGACGCCGGTGGTCGCTGGACAAGGAGGAACAGTCATGAGTGACGCCACACGCCGCGGATTCCTGGTGTTCGCGGGCGCCGGAACCGCGGCCGCGGTCGGTGCGGTCGCAGCACCCAAGATCTTCGGTGAGCATTCCGCCGATGCCGCGAAGCCGCTGGAGCCGGTCGACCTGGCCACCGCGGAGTCGTTCGTCGTCCACGTGAAGGACGTGCAGAAGGGACAGCTGGCGATCCTGGTCGGCCAGCGCGAGGTCCTGGTCACCGATCGCGAGCTCGCCGCCCGCCTGGCCGGCAAAACCACAGCCTGAGGAAGGAAACTGTCATGTCTTCGCACCGCGAAGCGCCGGAGATCTCGAAGGACCCGGTCGCCGACAACACCGACGTGTACGCGTTCGTGTCCCCGGACAAGCCGGACACGGTCACGATCATCGCCAACTTCATCCCGTTCCAGAACCCGTACGGCGGCCCGAACTTCTACGAGTTCGGCGACGACGTGCTCTACCAGTTGCACATCTCCAACAGCGGCACGGGCCGGGCCGACATCAGCTACCAGTTCCGCTTCCAGGCCAAGATCCGGAACAAGAAGACGTTCCTGTACAACACCGGCCCGATCACCTCGCTCAAGGACCCGACCTGGAACCGCCCGCAGTTCTACTCGGTCACCCGCGTCGAGAACGGCCGGTCCCGGATCCTCGCGCGTGACCTGGCCGCTCCCCCGGTCAACGTCGGAGTCCGCAGTACGCCGAACTACGCCAAGCTGGCGCGGACGGCGATCCACACCATCGGCCGCAACCGCCAGGTTTTCGCCGGCCAGCGCGCCGACGGGTTCTTCGCCGACCTCGGCAGCATCTTCGACCTCGGCACGCTGCGGCCGTTCCAGATGGCTCACCTGATCCCGTCCGCCGCCGCGATGGGCGTCAACGGGCTGCAGGGATCCAACGTGCACACGATCGCGCTCCAGGTCCCGATCAGCGACCTGACCCGCGACGGCAGCACTCCCAAGGACGTGCTGGATCCGAAATCCGTCATCGGTGTCTACGCCAGCGCGAGCCGCCAGGAGTCCCGGATCCTCGACGACCTGGGTGGCGCCCCGATCTGGCACGGCCCGTTCAAGCAGGTCTCCCGGCTGGGCAACCCGCTGTTCAACGAGGTCATCGTGCCGATGGCGGAGAAGGACAAGTGGAACAGTCGCGCCCCCAAGGACGACAAGGCCTTCGCCCAGTACGTCACCAAGCCGGAGCTCGCCGGACTGCTGCCGGTGCTCTACCCGGGTGTGTTCCCGCGGCTGGCGGCGTACAAGAAGGCCCGGGCCGATCTGGCCGCGATCCTGCTGACCGGTATTCCGAAGGGCGTCGTACCCGGCTTCCAGAACTTCACCGGCACGGTCCAAGCCGACATGCTGCGGCTGAACGTCGCCGTACCGCCGGCGAAGAAGCCGAATCCGCTCGGGTTGGTGGCGGGCGACGCCGCCGGCTTCCCGAACGGGCGCCGGGTCTTCGACGATGTCGTCACCGTCGAACTCCGCGCGATCGCCGGCCTCACGATTCCGCTGGTCGATCCCACGTTCAAGCCCGACGACGCGGCCGGGGCGATCAAGGACGGTACGTCGAACACGAACTCCGACTACCTCACCTGGTTCCCGTACCTCGGTACGCCGGCCGGCGGCTATTCGTCCAGGCCCGGTATGCCCGCAGTGTCATGACCAGGCCGCTCACGAACGCCGAGGAGAATCCCCACGCCGGCAAGGGTTCCTCGGTCCTGCTCGATATCGGCGACGGCGTCGGCGCGATCGTCGTCACCACCCCCGCCGACCTGGACGACGCCGAGATCGAACGCCGCCCGGCCGGGGGGCCACCACCCGCACACGAAAACGATGAGCCCACCCACGGCCATGGACATGGACATGGCCACGGGCGCGCGCACGGGGGCCATCGTCTTCCGCACGTGGCGGTGGTTCCCCGGTCATCCCCCGACGGACACCTCGTCCATTCGGCGGTTTTCGCCGACGTCCCGACGGGCCGTTACGACCTCTACGTCCTGCCGGACGGACCCGTCCGCCTCACCGTCGACGTACTCAGCGGCCAGGTCACCGAGGCCACCTGGCCCGACCGGTAACGAACGCACGCCTCAGATGGTGGGTGTCAGACCGCCGTCGATGATGATGTCGGCGCCGATGAGATTGCCGGCGCGATCGCTGGCCAGGAACACCACCACGTCGGCGACCTCCTCGGGCCGCGTGAACCGACCCGAGGGGGACGCGGCCGCGGCCTGGGCCGCGACGTCACCTGGTTGTGCACCGACCGCACCGCCGACAGTCTCCGCGACGCCTCCCGTGCCCAGCCACAGATCCGTCGCCACCGGGCCGGGGCTGACCGTGTTCACGCGGACGCCGCGTGGCGCGAGCTCCTTGGACAACGACTTGAAGAAGCTCAGCGAGGCGGCCTTGGCCGCGCTGTAGTCGATCACCAGGGGATCCGGCAGCGTCGCATTCACCGAGCACACGGTGACGATGGCGCCCGCCCGCTCGACCAGGACGGGTACGGCGGCCCGGGTCGTCCGGACCGCTGACAGCAGGTCGAGAGTCAGCGTCTCGAGCCAGTCCGCATCGGTCACCGAGGTGACTCCGGCCGGCCGCGGCCGAACCGCGCCGACGTTGTTCACCAGAATGTCGAAACCGCCTACCCGCGAGATCGCCTCGTCCACGAGACGTCCCGGGCCCTCCGCCGTACTGAGGTCGACGGCAACAGCCTCGATCGGTAACGAGCCGAGCTCTCCGTCGACGGTCCGGGCGGCCGCCACGACTTTGGCGCCCTCGGCCAGGAGCGCACGTGTCGTCGCCAATCCGATTCCCTTGCTCGCACCGGTGACGAGTGCCGTCTTACCACTCAAGTGAAGATCCATGTCCCCACCATGCGCCATGAGGTGTTCCCCGGACTCCCTAGGGACCTGCCGACGAGCGCGGATAGGGAGGACTTCCGATGTGTGGGCCTACCTCAGAGCTGCAGATTCGTAGGCAGCGGCAGGTACACCCGTAGCGGAAGGAAGTAGATGGTCAGCACCGGACGGCCTCGCGTTCTGCTTGTCGGCGGCAAGCTCGCACACCTGCGGAAGGCTCGGGAGCTCGGGCTGGATGTGGTTCTTGTCCAGTTCCCGGACGCGTTCGAGCATTCGCCGTACGTCGATCAGGCGCTGCTACTCGATTACGGCGACATCGACCGGCTCCTGCCACTGGCCCGCGCGTTGCACGAGGCGTACCCGTTCCAGGCGGCCGTGTCGTTGTTCGAACTCGGACTCCTGCCGGCGGCGCGGATCAACGAGGCGCTCGGCCTCGGCGGCGAGTCCGTCGCGACCGTGGAACTCCTGCTGGACAAGTGGCGGATGCGCCGGCACCTGGCCGCGAGAGGCATCAGCCCGGTGGCCTCGGCGGTCGGCCGGTCCGGGCGGGACGTTCGGGAGTTCGTCGAGGCAAACGGGCTCCCGATCATCGTCAAGCCGATCCGCGAATCGGGCAGCCTCGGGGTGTTCCGCGTCCGCGACCGGGCCGATGTGGACGTCGTCGCCGAACGGTACCGATCCCTCGACGACGGGCACTGGGTCATCGGGGACCTGTCCGACGCCGAATCCTTCGACGAGTTCCTCATGGAGGAGTTCCTGGACGGCCCGGAGATCAGCGTCGAAACCCTGTCCTTCGACGGCCGGCACGTGGTCGTCGCGGTGACGGACAAGGAGGTCGGCGGCTCTGGTTTCGTCGAGATCGGGCACTCGCAGCCCAGCGGCTGCTCGGCCGAGACGCTGCGCGAGGTCACCCGGTTGGTGACGGAGTTCCTCGACGCGGTTGGCCTGCGCAACGGACCAGCGCACACCGAGGTCAAGCTGACCTCGCGCGGCCCACGGATCGTCGAGTCGCACAACCGCATCGGCGGTGACCGGATCAACGACCTGGCCGAGATCGCCTACGGCGTCGACATGGAGCGCTACGCGCTCGGCGCGGGGTTCGGCCTCGTCGAGCCACTGACCACGTCCCCCGAGGCTCGAGGCGGGGCGGCCGTCCGGTTCCTCACGCCGGAGCCGGGTCGGGTCGTGGAGGTGACCGGCGTCGACGCCGTACGCGCGGACCCGGCGTTCGTCGACCTCCAGTTGAAGGTGGGACCGGGTGACGTGGTACCGCCGCTGACCTGGAACGAGGACAAGGTCGGTCACGTCGTCGCCCGCGGTGCAACCGCCACCGAAGCGATCGCCCACGGGAGGCGGCTGGCCGCGGCGATCCACGTGCGCACCGAGCCCATCCCGTGAGCACCGCGCCGCCGGACCGGTCGGACGTCGGCGAGCCGCGATTCCGCGACGCGCTGCGCAGCCTGCCCGGCCGGGTGTGGATCATCAGCCTCGGCATCCTCGTCAACCGGGTCGGCAACTTCCTGCCCGTGTTCATCGTGCTGTACCTGACCGAGCGCGGCTATTCCGCCGGCGCCGCGGGGTTGGTGCTGGGCGTGTCCGGTCTGGGCAACGTGCTCGGCAACGCCGTCGGTGGTTACCTCGCCGACCGGATCGGGCGGCGGTGGACCATCGTGCTGTCCGCCGTACCCACCGCCGGGCTGACGGCGATCGTGCCGTCCCTCGGGTCACTACCGGCCATAGTCGCGGTGGTCGGTCTCATCGGCGTGACGTCGCAGATCTACCGGCCGGCCGCAGCCGCGGTGCTGCTCGACTCCGTTTCGACCAACCAGCAACGCCTCGCCGCCTTCGCGGTGTTCCGGTTCGCGATGAACATCGGCGCTGCCCTGGGCGGCGTCATCGGCGGTGTGCTGGCCAGCACCTCCTATGCGGAGCTGTTCCTGGGCAATGCCGCCGCATGCCTGCTGTTCGGCGTGGTCGTGGCGGTGCTGCTGCGGGACGCGCCCCACCCGCGGTCCAACGGCGCAGAGAAGCAGGCGGACCAGCCGGTGGGGTACCGGCAGGCGCTCGCCGACCGCGCCTTGGTCCGATTCCTGGTGATGACTCTGGTCGGCGAGTTCGTCTACATCCAGTCCACCGTCGGTCTGCCCCTGCACGTCAGTGACGTGGGTCTGAGCGCGCGCGACTTCGGACTCCTCATCGGGCTCAACGGTCTGGTGGTGCTGGTGCTGGAGCTGCCCACCACCGGCGTGGTCTCCCGATACCGGCCGGAGTACGTACTTGCCATCGGCAACCTGCTGATCGGTGCCGGTCTCGCGCTGACCGGGTTCATGAACGGCATGGTCCTGCTGTCGGTGACGGTACTGATCTGGACGCTCGGCGAGATGATGTCCAGCTCCGTCGCGGCCGCCTACCTGGGAAGTCTGGCTCCACCGCGGATGGCCGGGCGCTACCAGGGTCTGTACGGCGTCGCGTACACGATCGGCACGGGCGCCGGACCGCTCATCGGCGGCGCCGTGTACGCGATCGGCCCTTGGGCACTGTGGATCCTGGTCGGTGCTGCCGGCCTCCTCGCGGCGCAACTCTGTCTGCCACGCCGCACGGCGACCGAACCGGCGTCATGACCTGGACGTAGGTCACTGCTCCTCGTCATCGTGCAGCTTGGCGACCTTGGACACCACACGGAGTTCACACCCACCCGACCGACGGTCAATCGGGTCAGGCCTCGGGCCGCGGTCGGGTTGTGCGCTTCTCGATGCTCTTGCGGGCGGCCTGTTCCGGAGTGAGGGGTACGACGCGTTGGACGAAGACTCCGGGCAGGTGGATCGAGTCCGGGTCGAGTATGCCGACGTCGACGACCTGCTCGGCTTCGACGATCGTCAACCGGCCGGCCATCCCCGCGACCGGGTTGAAGTTACGCGCGGCTGCGTGGAACAGGCAGTTGCCGGCCCGGTCGGCGACCGCGGCCCGGACCAGCGCGACATCGGTGACGATCGCCTCCTCGAGGACCATGTCGCGACCGTCGATCGTCCGGACCTCCTTGGGCGGCGACGCCACGGCCACGGTCCCGTCCGGGCTGTAGCGCCAGGGAAGTCCACCCTCGGCGACGAACGTGCCGACGCCGGTCGGCGTGAAGAACGCGCCGATGCCCGTCCCGCCCGCCCGCAGCCGCTCGGCCAGGGTGCCCTGCGGTGTCAGCTCGACGTGCAGCTCCCCGGCCAGGTACTGACGGGCGAACTCCTTGTTCTCCCCGACGTACGACGCGATCACGCGGCTGATCCGGCCTCGTTCCAGGAGCAGGCCGAGGCCGGCGCCGTCGACCCCGCAGTTGTTCGACACCACGGTCAGATCACCGGCGCCCTGCTCGAGCAGCGCCTCGATCAGGAACCACGGGATGCCGGCCAGCCCGAAGCCGCCGACCGCCAGGCTAGTCCCGTCGGCGATGTCGGCGACCGCGTCGGCGGGCGTCGCGACGACCTTGTCCAGACTCATGCGTTCTCCTGACGGTGAGCGGTCATCGGACTGCCTCGAAGACTGCGGCGATGCCCTGGCCGCCGCCGATGCAAAGCGTCTCCAGGGCGTAGCGTCCGCCGCGCCGGTGCAGCTCGTGGGCCAAAGTCGCCAGGATGCGCACACCGGTCGCGCCGAGCGGATGACCGAGCGAGATGCCGGAGCCGTTCGGGTTGAGGCGCTCGTCGTCCGGATCGACCTTCCATTCGCGCAGGCAGGCGAGGACCTGGGCGGCGAAGGCCTCGTTGAGTTCGATCAGGTCGAGGTCGTCCAGGGTGAGGCCGGCTCGGTCGAGGGCCGCGGCCGTGGCGGGGACGGGTCCGATGCCCATCACCTCGGGGCCGACACCGGCGACCGCCCACGAGCGAAGTGCGAGCAGCGGACGGAGACCGCGCCGCTCGGCCTCGTCGCGTGTGGTGACCACGCACACGGCGGCGCCGTCGTTCTGACCGCTCGAGTTGCCGGCCGTGACGGTCGCCTGATCGTCGACAGCCAGGCGGACCGGCCGCAGCGCCGCGAGCCCCTCGAGCGTGGTGTCAGGGCGCGGGTGCTCGTCGACGGCGACAAGCGTGGCGGCGCCACGCCGTCCGGGCACCTCCAGCGGGACGAGTTCGCCGGTGAACCTGCCGTTCGTCTGAGCGGCAACGGCTCGCTGGTGAGATCGCAAGGCGAATTCATCCTGCTCCGCGCGCGAAATGCCGTATCGGCGCCTGACGTTCTCCGCCGTCTCGACCATCCCACCCGGGACCGGATGGTGTTTCCCGCCCGCGGTCTCGCGGGCACGAACCAGGCGGTCCATCAGTTCGACGCCGCCCCGGACGCCCGTCCGCAGCCCGAGCGCATAGTGCTCGACCTGTGACATGGATTCGGTGCCTCCGGCAACAACCAACCGGGCCGCACCGGTCGCGACCATGCCGGCCGCGTCCAGGACCGCCTGCAGACCGGAGCCGCACCGGCGATCGACCTGGCGACCAGGCACCGAGATCCCGAGTCCCGAGTCGAGCGCGGCGATCCGGCCGATCGCCGGCGCTTCCCCGTTCGGATAGCACTGGCCCAGGACGACGTCGTCGACATCCCCTTCGCGCAGACCGGTCCGCCGTACCAATTCGGTGAGGGCGGCGGTGGCCAGGTCGGCCGCGGACAGCGCGGACAGCGCACCGCCGAAGCGTCCCACCGGAGTACGGATCGGCTCACAGATCACCACGTCACTCATGCCTTCGACGGTAGGCCGGTGTGACCGATATGGAGAAATACTCATTTACGCTCGATCGAGACTCTGCGAGTATGAATGTCGTGGAGCTGCGCCATCTGCGGTACTTCGTCGCCGTCGCCGAGGAGCGGCACTTCGGCCGCGCGGCGGCCCGTCTGCACATCGCCCAGCCGCCGTTGTCCCAGCAGATCCGCCAGCTGGAGTCCGAGCTCGGCCTGCAGCTCCTTCGCCGTACGACGCGACGCGTCGAGCTGACCGCCGCCGGTGAGGCCTACCTGGTCCGGGCCCGGCAGATCATCGCGGCGGTCTCGTCCGCCGCGGGCGAGGCGCAGCGGGTGGCGGCCGGACTGCAGGGGCGACTGGTGATCGGGTGCGTCGGCTCGGCGACGTACAGCCTGCTTCCGCAGCTCGTCCGCACGTTGCGCGACGGTTTGCCCGACGTCGAGGTCTCGGTCCAGGGTGAGATGCTCGCGCCCGATCAGGTCGGCGCGCTGCTCGACGGGCGGATCGATCTCGGACTGCTGCGTCCGCCGGTCGACGAGGATTCGCTGCGGCTCGAGCTCCTGCGCGCGGATCGGCTCATCCTCGCACTCCCCGACGGGCATCGGCTGGCCGCGCGGGCACGCCTGCGGTTGAAGGAGCTGGCCGGCGAGGACTTCGTGATCCATGCCGGCGGTGGGCGGTCGGTGATGCACGACACGGTGGTCGCGCGCTGCCGGGAAGCGGGGTTCGAGCCACGGGTGCGGCACGAGGTCGCGGAGACGTCGACGCTGGTCACGTTCGTGGCGGCCGGGCTCGGGATCGCCGTCGTGCCCGCGCCTGTGGCGGAGCTGATGGTGCCGGGGGTGACCTATCGCCCGCTCGTCGGCAAGGCCACCGTCGACCTGGCCGCCGCGACCCGAGCCGACGACGAAGCACCACACCTCCAGCGAGCGCTCGCGGTCGTGACCGCGCAGACACGGGCCTTAGGCCGCCGCGAGGGTTAGCACGACCTCGTTGCGGTGGATGGTGAGGTCGCCGCCGGCGGCTTCGGCGCAGCGGCGGGCGATGTCGAGGCCGAGGCCGGTGGAGCCGCGGTCGCTGCGGCCGCGCTCCCCCGCGCCGAGCGGGATGCCTGGGCCCTTGTCGGCGACGACGATCCGTACGCCGTTCTGTTCGCGGGTGAGCGTGATCCGGGCCGGCGTGCCGTCGGGCGTGTGGGCGACGACGTTCTCGACCAGCGCGTCGAGTGCGGCCGCGAGGTCCTCGGCCGACGAGCGGACCATCGCGGGTGGGGTCGGGAGGTCGAGGGAGAGCTCCCGGCCCTGGTCCTCGAAGAGCGGTTCCCAGAACGCCGCCCGGTTGCGGGTGACCTCGACGGCGTCGCAGTGCGGGACACGTCCCTCACGCTGCGGCCGGCGGGCCGCGCTGATCACCGCGGTCAGGGTGCGTTCCAGGCTGGTCACCTGGGTGTTGAGTTCCTCGGCGCTCTCCCGGTCCGGCAAGGCTTCGACCTGCAGCCGGAGCGCGGTCAACGGCGTACGGAGTCGATGGGACAGGTCGGCGACGGCTTCGCGTTCGACCGCGATCACCTCGTCGATGCGGTCGGCGAGACCGTTGAGCGCGGCGCCGACCTTCGCCACCTCGGCCGGACCGGTCGTCGGGGCGCGGGCCTCCATGTCCCCCTTGGCCAGGCGTTCCGCCGTACCGGCTGTCTCCTCCAAGGGGCGGGCCAGCCGGCGGGAGACGAGCTCCGCGCCGACGATGCTGAGCAGCAGGACGAGCAGGCTGGCACCGATCAGGATCAGCACACGTGGGACGAGGCCGGCGTACAACTCGTCCGCGGTCAGGTACAGGCAGATCGACGCCGGGCCGGCCGGGGTGCCGACGGCGACGTCGACCGCCATCCCGCCGCCGACCTCGCGGTAGTCGGCGTCGCCGACCGTCGGCGGTCCGCGCCGGCTGTCATCGTCGCCGTCGTTGTAGCCGGCCGGCAGCGGCTTCGGCGTCGGGACCCCGCCGGGCGGAGGTTGGCCGAGCGTCGTGCCGTCGGGCAGCCGGACCGAGATCGTCCCCGGCCCGTTCTTGGAGAGCCCGTCGATGTACGCCGTGATGTCGTCGACCGTGTGGTTCGCATCACCGACGTAGTACGCGGCGGCCTCGGCCCGGTACCGCGCCTGGTCCTTCGCCTCGTTGGCCGTCGAACTCCGCAACAGGATGATCAGCGGTACGGCGAACGCCAGCACGACGAGCGTGGTCATGCCGACCGAGAGCAACAGGATCCGGCGGCGCATCGTCAGCCACCCTCGGGTGCCGCGAGCTTGATCCCGACCCCGCGGACGCTGTGCAGGAACCGCGGCGCGGCCGCCGTCTCCCCGAGCTTCCGCCGCAACCAGGACAGGTGGACATCGACCGTACGGTCGCCACCGCCCCACGGCAGACCCCAGACCTCGGCGAGCAGTTCGCGCTTGGTGACCACCGCACCCGGACGGCGGGAGAGCGCGAGCAGGAGGTCGAACTCCTTGCGGGTCAGGTCGACCGGATTCCCGTCGACGGTGACCTCACGGCTGCGTGGGTCGATCCGGAGCGCGCCGAGGTCGACCATCGACTCGCCCTGCTGGTCCGGTCCGAGGCGCCGCAGGACCGCGCGGATCCGGGCGTCGATCTGGGCCGAGCTGAACGGTTTGATCACGTAGTCGTCGGCGCCGGCATCGAGCAGCTTGACCACGCTGGCGTCGTCGTCGCGGGCCGTTGCCACGATCACCGGTACGTCGCTGACCGACCGGACCATGGCCAGCACGTCCCGGCCGTCGAGGTCGGGCAGACCGAGATCGAGCAGCAGCACCTCCGGCCGCTCCCGCGCGACCAGCGCGACCCCGTCGGCGCCGGCGGCCACGGCCGTGACGACATGCCCGGCCGCCGTCAGGGACTTGCCCAGCGACGTCCGGATCGCGTCGTCGTCCTCGACCAGCAACACCCGTGCCATGTCGTTGAGAGTAGCTTCAGGCTGGTCGCGGGGCCTTCAAACCCGTACTTCGAAGCTCGAGGTCGGCGAGCTGCGCGATCACCGTGCTGTCGCCGTCGCGCCAGGCGGCGACGGGGTCATCGGAGATCTTCGCGAGCTTGTGCATGGGCTGATTGGCCATCGCGCGGAGGGCGAACAGGTCCAGATCGGCGGCGCTGTCGATGAACTTCTGGGCCGCCGTGGCCCGGCGGGAGAAACGGATCCGGCCTGGCAGCCAGATCAGCAGCGCGAACAGCACCGGCAGCGCGATCGTCACCCCGGCCAGCACATACGCCAGCTGCTCGACCGCGTGCGCCTCATCGCGCCCGGCCTGCGCCAGCTTCCCCGCGGCCCCGGCCGCTCCGTCGATGGGCGCCCGCAGCTGGTCGCCGACGGCCGGGACCTTGCCGATCGGTTCGGACAGCTTCCGCAGGTCTCCGGCCAGGCCGTCCCCTGCCTCGGCCGCCTTCCGCCCCGGCGCGCCCAACGCGTCCGTGATCCGGTACACCAGCAGTCCGAGTTCCACACACAACCAGACCCAGCCAACCAGCATCAGGTCGCCCAGGAACTGCCCGAACCGCTGTGTTCCCACGTCGGAGTAGAGCTTCACCGCGCCTGCCCTTCATCGGGTTCGTCCGCGGTGACACTAGAGGGTCGAGCGCAGATCCCACAGCAACGGGTAGTAACGAAGATCCAACCGGCTGCGTAGGTAGCCGGCGCCGGACGAGCCGCCGGTGCCCGGCTTGGTGCCGATCATCCGCTCGACCATGACGACGTGGCGGGCCCGCCAGGCGGCGGCCAGCTCGTCGTGCTGCAGCAGCGCCTCGGCGAGCTCCCAGATGGCGGCGTAGTGACCGCGGTCGCCGGCGACCTTGCGGAGAGCGTCGCGAGTCGCGTCCTCGGTGTCGGTGTCGAAGCCGGCCTTCTGCAGTACGACGAGAAACGCGTCCCAGAGCGTCGGGTCCTCCAGGCGCCGGCCGAGGCGTTCCTTCTCGGTCTCGGTCAGCCCGCGGAACCGCCGTACGAAGGACGGGTCCTTGGCGCCGGAGAGGAACTCGATCTCGCGGAACTGCACCGACTGGAACCCGCTCGCCGGCGACAGCCGGTGCCGGAACTCGCCGAAGTCCTGCGGCGTCATGGTCTCGAGGATGTCGACCTGCTGGGTCAGCACCCGTTCGATCGTGTGCACGCGGCGGAGCAGATGCTGGGCCAGCCAGAGCTCACCGGACAGCATCGAGTCCCGGGACGCGGTCAGCTCGTGCAGGATCTGCTTGAACCACAGCTCGTACACCTGGTGAATCGTGATGAACAGCAGTTCGTCGTGGGCCGGCGGATCCGACTCCAGCCGCTGCTGGTCGAGCAGCTCGGCCAGCCGCAGATAACTGCCGTACGTCAGCCGCCCACCGGCCTCACCGAAGTGGACGTCGACCCCGTCCCACCGCCCCGCAACCCCGTCCTCTGTGCTCATGGGCCCGAGAGTAACCGACGCGTTCGTGACCGGTCAGCGATTCGTTCGTTGGACCTGAGGTACGCCGATACAAGGAGTTGCATGTCCGCCACGGTCCGAACCCCGCTTGTCCCGGGACCTGTCCAGGGCCCCACGCGTGAAGAACCGCAGCTCGAGGCACTGCTGCTCGACGACTATTCGTCCCTGGTTCACCTGGCGTATCTCATCCTCCCGCCGTCGGTCAGCCGGCAGCGGCGGGTGAGCGCGGCCCACGCCGTCGTGCAGCGCGCGCTGCCGCCGGGCGTGACCCTGCCGACCGGCGATCCGCGGGAGTTCATGCGGCGTCGCGTCGTCCAGGAGGCGACGAGGCAAGCGTCGCAGCGGAGTGCGTTGGCACGGCTGAGCGGAGTCCTCGCGCGCGCAGACGAGCTGAGCTTCGAGCCGTGCGCCACGCACGTCGACCACACCGCGATCCGGCGCCGCACCGAGTGCGGCCGGCGGGTGGCGATCGCCTTCACCGTGCTGCTCACCGTCGGCATCCTGCTGGGCTTGCTGACATCTTGACGTCGCGGTGACCGTCCACCTACCTTCGGTGACACCGCTCTCTTCCTACCGCCCCAGGGAGATCCGTGATGTTCGTTGGAATCGTTTCCAGCCTCAGCCTGCTAGCCTCGCCTCTCGGCGCACCACCTCCGGCCCCGGCCCCTGAGACCCCGGCGGTGAACATGTCCACCCAGGCAACGATCTGCAACAAGTACTGCGACGCCCGCGACCCCGCGCTCTCCCCCGGCGACCGGGCCCCGGTGTCGGCGACGCTGTTCGGCCGGACCGTCTCGCTGCACTTCGACGACGCGGACGCGATGGGCTGGGCCTCGATCGAGAACGGCAATCCCGGCGACGAGGTGTGGCTGGACCGCTCGATGGACGGCGGCCGTACCTGGACCGACGGCAGCCGCCTCGGCAACACCGCGATCCCCGCCGGGCAACGCGGTTGGCGCACGCTGATGTACAACGTCGACGACTGGAACAACCTCGGCGTCGGCGCCCTGCGCGCCTGCGGTAAGGCCGGCGACCGCCACGACATCGCCTGTACGCCGTGGGCCCGGACCACGTGGAACGCCTGGGATCGCCGTACGGCGGCCGCGACCGCGCAGATGCAGTACTACAACCGCTCGACCGGACTGTTCGACACCACCGGCTGGTGGAACTCGGCCAACGCGTTGAACGCGGTGATCGACAACATCCGGGTCAGCGGGATGGACAGCTACAAGTACGCGATCGCCCGGACCTACGACCTCAACCTGAATGCCGCGGAAGGCCAGTTTCGCAACGACTACCTCGACGACACCGGCTGGTGGGGTCTCGCCTGGGTCGCGGCGTACGACGTGACCGGTGAAGCGCGCTATCTGCAGACTGCCCGGGCCGACGCCGACCATATGGCGGCGTACTGGGACAACACCTGTGGTGGCGGCGTGTGGTGGAGTGAGGCGAAGACGTACAAGAACGCGATCTCCAACTCGCTCTACATCCAGCTCAGCGCGGCGCTGCACAGCCGGATCCCCGGCGACTCCACCTATCTCCAGCGGGCACAGGCCGGCTGGACCTGGTTCCAGCAGACCGGGATGATCAACGGCTCCCAGCTCGTCAACGACGGGATCGACCTGTCCACCTGCAAGAACAACGGCGCCACCGCATGGACCTACAACCAGGGTGTGCTGATCGGCGCGCTCACCGAGTTGGCCAGGGCAACGAACAACTCGGCGTACCTGACCAGCGCCCGGCAGCTCGCCGACGCGGCGACCACCGCGCCGTCACTGCACACCGCCGATGGGATCCTGCGCGAGCCCTGCGAGTCGGGTGACTGCGGCGGCGACGGCCCGTCCTTCAAGGGCGCCCACGTGCGCGGCCTCGGCAAGCTCAACGCGGCGCTGTCCGATCATCCGTACACGGCCTACCTCCAGCGGCAGGCCGACCGCGCCTTCACCGCCGACCGTACGCCGATGGACCAGTTCGGACTGCGGTGGTACGGCCCGGTCGACAACCTCGACGCCGCCCGGCAACAGTCCGCGCTCGACCTGCTCAACGCGGCCCCGTGAGTTCGAGACGATCCACTTGGCCGTCCGACCACTCGACCCGGACCGTCCGGCCCTCGCTGGACACGAGCGGGAGCGGCTCGGGGTATCCGCCGAGCGTGACGGTGGCGAGGTAGACGACATCCGGTTCGGGGTGGATCCGGGCACACGGTACGGCGGTGTGGTTGCCGACGGCACTCGCTTCGGTGGACCGGCGGACGTCGTACTCGAACCCGGCGCCTGCGGCAACGGACGAGACGAGGCCGTCGGTCGCGGCCTTCGCCATTTGGCCTTCGACGGTGGGCGGCTCGGTCCCGGACAGCGGCCAGCCGCTGACCTCCAGCTGCCACTCCGGATCAACGTTGCCTTCGACAACCACCGCGCGTACCTCATGGCTGCCGCGCAGCAGCGAGCCGACCACGAGGCGCGGCCCCTCGATCACCTCGCCTTGGCGACCCGATCCGTGGTCCCGGCCGGTCTCCGCTGTCCGCACCCAGTGCGCGGTCGCGGCCGAAACACCGGTGCTCACCGTGGTGAACCCATTGCGGTGGCTCGGGCCGAGCTCCGGGTGCACGATCGCGACACTGTTCTCGACCGCGGTCGACCAGGCGGCGCTGTCCATCGGCGGCATCGTGTGGGTCGAGTAGGCGATCCGTGCGTAGAGCGGCGAGTCGGCGCGCCGGTCGCCTGGGACCGAGTGATCTGTGCCGTGGTTGACGATCCGGACGACACCGTCGACCTTCGTACCGCTCACCAGCCAGCCTGGCTCGGGGAGTTGGAGCGTGAAGTCACCGGCCTCGACCGGTAGCGGTTCCTCCCGCGCCACCCAGACCGGATGGTCGGCGGGGAGCATGAGGCCGAGCATGCCTTTGACGACCCAGTACGGGGACCCCGGGCCTGAGTACGACTGGGCGATCCGTGGCCATTCGCCGTACCAGCCGAGGTTCAGCAGACCGCGGTCGTCGGGGACGCCGCGGTCGAGGAAGTGCGCGAGCATCCCGGACGCCCCGCGCCGGAGCAGGCCCAGCGGTACGTCGGTCGCGCCAGTGATCGCGCCCATCCACAGCGGCGCGGCCGTGGCGAAGCGGTAGGTGAGGCTGCGGCCTTGGACCAGGGGCGAGCCGTTGCCGCCTTGGAGGTGGACGACGGTTCGGAGGTACTGCGCCAACCGGTCGCGCCACGCGGTCACCAGGGAGTGCTCCACGAGCGTCGAGCCCATGGTTGCCCACAGCAATGGAAAGACGTGGAACGCCCAGCCGTTGTAGTGGTCGAACGCGCGCTCGGGACCGTCTGCGTACCAGCCGTGGCCGCGGTACAGCGACTCGTGCACAGCCAGACCGCTCTCGATGTCGGCGGCCGACCACGGCCCGCCGACGGACTCGAGGAAGGTCTCGACGACGATCTGGAACCAGACCCAGTTGACCGGTGGGTACTGCTCGCCGACGACGGTGGCGAGCCACGCGACGATCCGCTCACGATCCTGGTCGTTCAGGCGGTCCCACAGCCACGGTCGGCTGAGGTGCAGGCCGAGGGCGATCGAGTAGGCCTCCACCTTCGCCTGGCCGAGGCGATCGGGTCGAGGCCACGCGTTGGGTGACGCGGGGTCCGTGCCGGCACGGAGGCCGTCGGCGTACCACTCGGCGAACCCCTGGGGATCGTTGCCCTGCTCGCCGTGCAGCCGGACCGCTGCGAGCAGGAAGGATCGCGCGAACGCCTCCAGGGAATCGCTGTCCGATCCGTGCGCGCTCGGCTGGCCGGGGAGGTCGATGCGGGCGTGATCCGGTGAGTTCCAGGGGCGCAACGACAGCAGCAACCCGTCGGCGGTCGCGGCCCAGTGCTCGCGGGTCAGACCGGTGTACGGCGCGTCAGTCACGGGCACTCGTGACGGTCAGCTCGAAGGAGTTGCGGTCGGGCGTGATGACGAGCCGATGCACGATCGAGCCCCAGACACCTTCCAGGAGTTGGTCTTCCACCGCTCGTCGCTCCAGCCGTGCGGCGCCGGCGTCCCACCTGAGCTGAACGTGCCCGCCGGTGAGGGTCTGGATCCGGAGCCGGCCCGGCTCGTGATCGAGCGGCGTACCGGCGATGACGAAGTGCTGCTCGGCCGAGCCGTCCCACTGGTCGGCGATCCTGATCGCACCCGCCTCCAAACTGGCCACCCGCCGATAGCGCGACCCCGTGGGATAGGCGTGCGACAGGTCGAGTGCCAGCGAGTTCTCTTGCGCCTCAACCTCGGTGGCGCGGTACTGCGCGCCGGGGAGCTGCTCTTGGCCGTCGATCAACGGGACGTTGTGCCAGTCGCTCCGGACGACCCAGTGCTCGTAGCGGCGGTCGGAGAAGGATAACGCGGTGTACGTCGGCTGGCCGAGGTCGATCAGCACCGGAGTCCCGTCGAGGGCGGCGATGAACGAGCCGACGTCGTTGTGGTTGTGGTTCTCGTTGTTGTGGCCACCCTTGATCGCCAGGGTCAGGCCGTTCGAGGTGCCGGCCGTTTCGCGGACGACCAGGACCTGCAGCTCGGCGAGATAGGTCGACCGTGGCAGCGGCAGATCAGCTTTGGCGCTGGCCCACCAGGCATCGTCGGTGAATCCGATCAGCGCTCGGCCGAGACCGGCGACCGGCGCGATCGGCTGGTCGCGATGTGCGGCGGCCTGGGCCATCACGGCGGCGTCATCGTGATGGCGGCCCCAGCGGTGCAGGAGATGCCAGGGCTGGTTCGGGTCCGGACGGGCGGAGCCGTCGGCCACGTTGACGTACCAGCCGTTCCCCAGCGCCATCCGTTGCGGATAACGGGCCAGTTCGGCGAGCGGCGTACAACTCCAGGGCGCGAAGGCGCCGTTCGTGATGATGTCGAGGAGGTCGAGGGCTTGGGCCAGGCGGGCGGGACCGTTCCACCAGTAGGCGTAGCCCTCGTCGCAACCGCCGTCGGCCGGGAGTGAGTTCAGGTATCGATCGAGGCCGTCGACGACGAGGTCGGCGACCTCGAGCCGGACCTCGGGGTCGTCCTCGAGGAAGAGCGTGGCGGCGAGGACATGGCCGTGGACCCACGGGTTCCAGTTGCTCAGGTGACCGGTCAGGCCGAGCCAGTGCCAGCGGCGATCGGTGCGGAACGGCTGGATGACGCGACGACGGACCTCCGCGCGAAGGCGCCGCCGCAGCCCCGGCACGCGGGCGTCGAGCGCAGGGCCGAGCACGAGGTCGGCCCAGGCCAGGATCTCCGCGGTCTCCGCGGCACCCAGATCCAGGTACGGCTGGTCGGGATCGCCCAGCACCTCATGTCTCTCGGTCGCGAAGGACTCGTGCGCTGCCCAGCACCAGGTGGTCTGCTCACACAACAAGAGCAATCCGTCGGCGGCCTGATCGACGTACGCCTGGTCAGCGGTCAGCGTGGCGGCCACCACGGCGGTCGACGTACGACGCCGTAGCTCGCCGGCTGGGGTCTCGTAAGGGGTGCGGGCGCCGTCACGCCAGAAGCGGGCGTAGTCCGACAGCAAGGTCTGCGGCCAGGGCCGGGCACGGTCGGCGTCCGCCTCGGCCAGGATCGCCTTCACCGCCGCGGGGTCACGGGTCCCCCACGTCTCGCGGGCCGTCAGGTCCGGTACGCCGGCCCGCTCGCGTGCCGACGCGACCGCCTCGGCACGACCTTCCGCCCCAACCGCCATCCACCGCTCGGCGAGCCCCATCGGTCCTCACTCCGTCCGGCAATCGCTTGCCCAGGCACCGTAGCAGGCGACTCCGCACCAGCCGGCGGGTGCGGCGGAGGGGTCCGGTGACCGAGCGGCAATGCCATGATGTGCGGCATGGAGCTGAAGCTGTCGGCGTCGTACGACGCCACCCCCGAGGAAGTGTTCGCGATCGTCTCGGACGCCACCTTCCGCGAGCAGGCCTGCGAGAAGACCAAGGCGCTGTCGTACGACGTGCAGGTGACCGAGTCCGGCGGCGACACGATCGTCCGGGTCAGCCGGGAGATGCCGTCGGACGACGTACCCGACTTCGCGCGGAAGTTCGTCGGCCAGACGCTGACCGTGGTCCAGACCGAGACCTGGCACGCGGCCGCCGCGGACGGATCCCGGCGGGCCGACGTGGTCGGCGAGATCAGCAACACCCCGGTCACCCTGAAGGGCACCGCGAGCATCAGCGGCGGCGCCCAGGCGGTCCAGGCGATCGACCTGGACGTAAAGGTCGCGGTCCCGCTGATCGGCAAGAAGATGGAGCCGTTCGTCGTCGACGCGATCCGCTCCGGCCTGCAGAAGGAGCACGAGCTCGCCCGCGACTGGACGCACTGACCCGGCCGGGCCGAGTGTCGCTACCGTGACGGGCCCGGCTCCGGTGGCAACCTGAACGGAAGAGTTGCTCCGGAGGTGAGCCCGTCATGCGGAAGAAGCGCCAGCGCGTGGAGCCCGTGGGTGAGGATTCGCAGTACTGCGTGTTCTGTGCGGCGGTGATGCCGTTCGAACGGATCGAGGCCGGGGATCACCTGGTCGACGAGCCGGACGAATGGATCTGCGTGAAATGCGGATCCGCGCTGCTCGTCGACCCTCCTCTGCAGGAGCTCGACCGCACCGCCTGACTTACAGCGGCGGGCCGAAGGCGCACAGCACGCGGGTTGCGTGGGCCGGGTCGAGCGCGTTGGCGACCAACTGAGCGACAGTCGGGTCGAAGGCGAGACCGACGTGGCCGACCGGGTGGAGTGGGCAGGTGTCCTGGACGTACTGGTTCGTGACGCCGGGCCCGCGGATGAAGGACGTTTCGTGCGGTGTCACCAGGGCGTCGAAGCGGGACGCGATCACCGTGAACTTCACGCCGGGCTGGGCGATCGGGCCGACGGTCAGCTTCTGCACGGCTGCACCGCCGACGATGAGTTCGTCGCGGCCGGGCAGCCGAACTGCTGCAGGACCTGGTCGACCAGCGGGCCGAGCCCGAGGTAGTCACCCACGCTCACCAGGCCGGCGAACGTCGTACCGTTCGTCGGCGGCGCGAGGGCGATCACCTTGCCCACCTGACCGGCGTACCCGCGGACCTTGAGGCCGTACAGGCTCTGCAAGGCGGCCGACGGCTTGCAGGACCAGTTGTCGAAGCCCGATGACGGCGCGGCGATGGCGGTCGTCGCGGTGGTTGCCGAGGCTGTCAGCAGGACAGTGGCGATCAGGCCGGCCGCGGCCCGGCGCAGGCGGATTCTCATGTGCAGCTCCCCGTTGAAGAACACCCGCCGCCGAGGGCGGCGCTCCTTAAGAACACCCCGCCCCCGAAGGCGGCGCTCCTTAACACCCCGCCGCCGAGGGCGGCGCTCTGTCGTTGTATCGTTCAGTGACGCCGAGATCACAGACAGTTGAACATGGGAGCCTGGTTACAAACAAGAGCTCATGTTCGAAACAAGTTGCTCCGGTTATGAATCCGCCACGGGGGTACCGTCCAGCGCATGAGCAGGACCATACGGGGATTGGACGCCGAGCAACGCCGGGCGGAACGACGCGAGCAGCTGCTGGACGCGGCGCTCAAACTGTTCGCCGCCAACGGCTATCTCGGCACGTCGATCGAGCAGATCTGCAGCACGGCGTACATCGGGACGAAGAGCTTCTACGAACTGTTCTCCAGCCGGGAGGAGTGCTACCTCGCCCTGCTCCGGCGGACCTCGGCGCGCCTGGAGGAGCAGGTGGCCGACGCCGCGGCGCAGGCGACCGGCAACGAACGGCAGGAGGCGCCGCGGCTGCTCGCGACCTTCGTGCACGCGCTGGTCGACGACCCGCGCGTCACCAGGGTCACCTTCGGCATGGCCTCCGGGATCTCGGAGACGGTCGAGCGTGAACGCCGGACCAACCGCCGCTGGGCAGCCGGCTTCCTGATGCAACTCTGGGACCGGTACGACGGCCCGCCGCCCGAGGAGCAGCGAGCCGTCCGGCACAGTGCCGCGATCGGCCTGGTCGGCGGGATGTTCGACCTGATCTCGGACTGGCTGCTGGACGCCGATCTCACCAACCGGAACCAGGTCGAGGCCCTGCTCGACGACCTCACGACCTTCTACATCACCGTCCGCCGGGGCCTGGCGACCTAGACGAGCGCCGCCTCAGCCCCGGTCCCCCACCACCGTCTTTTCGCTTCTTTCGTCAGCCCTGGTCCCCCACCAGTGTCTTTCTCGCTTCTTTCGTGAGCCCGGTCCCCACCACCGTCTTTTTTTCGCTTTCTTTCGTCAGCGCTGCTCCCCCACCACCGTCTTTTCGCTTCTTCGTCAGCCCTGGTGCGGGTAGCGGTAGTCGGTCGGCGGGGCGAAGGTCTCCTTCAGCGACCGCGGCGAGACCCAGCGGATGAGGTTCCACATCGAGCCGGCCTTGTCGTTGGTGCCGGAGGCCCGCGCACCACCGAACGGCTGCTGCCCGACGACCGCGCCGGTCGGCTTGTCGTTGACGTAGAAGTTGCCAGCCGCGAAGCGCAGGTAGTCCGAGGCTTCGGCGATCGCGTGCCGGTCCTGCGCGATGACCGCACCAGTCAGCCCGTACGGCGCCGAGTGCTCCATCTCCCGCATCACGGTGTCGTAGTCGGCGTCGTCGTACACGTGCACGCCGAGGATCGGGCCGAAGTACTCGGTGCTGAAGATCTCGTCGGTCGGGTCCGCCGAGACCAGCATCGTGGGCCGGACGAAGTACCCCTCGCTGTCGTCATAGGTGCCACCGGCAACGACCTCGATGGAGTCGGTCGTGCGGGCCCGGTCCAGGGCCGCCTTGTGCTTGGCGAACGCGCGGTCGTCGATCACGGCGCCGATGAAGTTCGACAGGTCGGTGACGTCGCCCATGGTCAGTGAATCGGTCTCGGCGACCAGGTCGTCGCGGATCCGATCCCACACCGAGCGAGCGACGTACGCACGCGAAGCGGCCGAGCACTTCTGGCCCTGGTACTCGAACGCGCCGCGCACCATCGCGGTCTTCAGCACCGCCGGGTCCGCGGACGGGTGCGCCAGGATGAAGTCCTTGCCGCCGGTCTCGCCGACCAGCCGCGGGTAGGTCTTGTACGACGCGATGTTCGTGCCGACCGTGCCCCACAGCGACTGGAACGTCTTGGTCGAGCCGGTGAAGTGGATCCCGGCCAGATCCGGGTGGGTCAGCGCGGCCTTGCTCACCTCGAGGCCGTCACCGGTGACCAGGTTGATCACGCCGGCCGGCAGGCCCGCGGCCTCGAGCAGCCGCATCGTCCAGTGCGCCGCGAACTGCTGCGTCGGCGACGGCTTCCACACCACGGTGTTGCCCATCAGCGCCGGCGCGGTCGGCAGGTTGCCGGCGATGGCGCTGAAGTTGAACGGCGTGATCGCGTAGACGAAGCCCTCGAGCGGCCGGTAGTCGACCCGGTTCCACACTCCCGGGGACGAGATCGGCTGGTCGCTGACGAGCTGCCGCGCGAAGGCCACGTTGAAGCGGAGGAAGTCGATCAGCTCACAGGCCGCGTCGATCTCGGCCTGCTGGATCGTCTTCGACTGGCCGAGCATGGTGGCCGCGTTCAGGGTGTCGCGCCACGGGCCGGCCAGCAGGTCGGCGGCCTTCAGGAAGATCGCGGCGCGGTCGTCGAACGACAGCGACCGCCACGACGGAGCAGCCGCGAGCGCCGCGACCACGGCCGCCCGGCCATCGGCCTCGGTCGCGTTGCCGAGGGTGCCGAGCACGTGCGCGTGCTTGTGCGGCTGCACCACCTCGACCAGCGTGCCGCCACCCAGCTTGTGCTCGCCGCCGATCGTGCAGGTCAGATCGATCGCACCCGCCGCGGTGAACTCCTTGAGCTTCGACTCCAGACTCGCGCGCTCGGCCGAACCAGGCGCATACCCCTTGACGGGCTCGTTGGCAGGCGTCGGAACGGTGGTGACGGCATCCATAGTGCGAGGCTCCTCGATCGTGTGGTGGACCGTGCTGCGGCGCCGCTGCGGGTGGGCGGCGCGCGCTGCCACTAGGTGACACGAGCATCGTGCCACGCCGAACCCCCGGACCACGAACCCGACTGGTCCGCTCTCACGGCGACCTCATTTGTAGCATACGTTTCACCTGAAGAGGTCCCCGAGCGGAGGAGCAGCCATGGATCCCGACGACCGGATCGCCATCACCGACCTGATCTGTCTGCACGGCCACCGGGTCGACGCCGGCGAACGCTGCGACGACCTGTTCACCCCGGACATCGCGTACGACGTCTCCGACCTGGGCGGCGGCGTGATCGTCGGTACGACGGCGCTGTGGGAGGCGGCCCTGGCGCTCGGTGACAGCAATCCCGTCGGCCATCACGTCACCAACATCGTTCTCACCGAGGTCGGCCCCGACGAGGTGTCGGCCCGCTCCAAGGGCATCGGCGTGATGGCGGACGGCACTACCGGCAGCGTCACCTACGAGGACACCGTCGTACGCACCGCCGCCGGTTGGCGGATCAGCCGGCGGAAGGTTCTGGCCCGCCGCCGGCCGCTGGGGCGGTAGGTCAGGGGCGCCAAGGCATGTGCTGGAGGGCCCAGGTGTTGCCGTCGGGGTCCTCGAACCAGGCGTAGAAGACGCCGCCGAGGTCTTCGGTCTCGCTGACGTCGACGCCGCGCTTGATCAGCTCCTCGCGAGCGGCCTCGATGTCCTTGACCACGAGGTGCAGGCCGCGCAGGGTGCCGGGTGGCATGTCGAGCTGGGGCAGGCCGGTGACCAGGGTGATCGAGCAGTAGGAGCCCGGCGGGGTGAGCTGGACGATGCGTACGCCGTCCGCCGGGGAGACGTCGACGTCGACATGGAAGCCGGCCTGCTCGGAGTAGAACCGCTTGGCCCGATCCACGTCCGTCACCGGGACCGGGACGAGCTCCAGCAGGAAGGCGCCGGGCGTGACCACCGCCGCGGTCGGATCCGCCGGGATCTCCGAGGCGTCCTTCGGGATCTCGGTCTGGGTCGGCGGCGGGGTCGGCAGCTGATCGGTCATGCGGACTTCTTCGCCGTCTTCTTGGCGGTCTTCTTCGCCGGGGCCTTCTTGGCCGCCGCGGCCTTCTTGGCGGGAGCCTTCTTGGCGGCGGCCGCCTTCTTCGCCGGGGCCTTCTTGGCCGGCTCGGCGTCCGCGGACCCGCCCGCACGACGGGCCTTCGCGGCCTCGACCGAGGCGCGGAGCGCGGCGACCAGGTCGACGACCTCGGCGCCCTCCGTCTCCTCCTCCTCGGTCTCCGGCAGCGGGACACCCGCGGCCTTCGCCTCGACCACCTTCTCCAGCGCCTGCCGATACTCGTCGTGGTACTGGTCCGGGTCGAACTCGCCCCGCAGCGTGTCGATGTACGACGACGCCATCGCCTTCTCCTGGGACCGGATCTCCACGTCCTCGGGCGGCGCGGCGAAGGACGCGTCCCGGACCTCGTCCGGCCAGAGCATCACCTGCAGCACGAGGATGTCGTCGACGGTCCGCAGCAGCCCCAGGCTCTCCCGCGACCGCAGAGCCACCTTGACCAGCGCGTACAGCTCGGAGCCGTCGAGGGCGTCCCGCAGCAGCACGTACGGCTTGGCACCCGGCCCGCCGTCGGCCTGCAGGTAGTAGGACTTGCCCAGGTACAGAGGGTCGACCTGGTCGGCGGGCACGAACTCGAGGACGTCGATGACCTTCTTGCTGGACAGCGGCAGGTCGGCGAAGTCGTCCGGTTCCAGCACGATCATCCGGCCGTCCGGCATCTCGTAGCCCTTGCCGATGTCGGAGTACGGCACTTCCTCGCCGTCGATCGAGCAGATCCGCTTGTACTTGATCCGGCCGCCGTCGGCGACATGCACCTGGCGGAACGAGATGTCCTTCTCCTCGGTCGCCGAGAACACCTTGATCGGGATCGTCACCATCCCGAACGAGATGGCACCCTTCCAGATCGCCTGCATCGCCATCAGCTCCCTGTCAGCTCGATCCGTTCCGCCCGCGCGGCCCCTCCGCCGCCAGCAGGTCGGGAATCTCCTGTGTCGCGTACCACAACAGGTCTTCACCCTCGCACGAATCGAGGGCGAAAAGTGCGTCGTCGTCGCCGTTCTGGGCCGCATCCCAGAGGTCGGCGGCCTTCCCCACCACCGCCGCCGCGCCGGCCGCGTCCAGGTGGACGGCGGCCACCGTCGTCCACGGGATCACCACCTGCAGCTCCAGCCGGGCGTCCCCCAGCTCGACCGATCCGTCGGCCGGCGGTACGGCGCTCACCTCGGCCGCCACGACCACTCGTCTCCGCGCAGTCTCCGGATCGGCCGCGAGGAGTCCCACCGAGGCACGGGCGGCCTGCGCCATCGCGGCGTACTCGAGCTCCTCGTCGTCACCCTCGGCGTACCACTCCCGCAGCGCCGGTGTGACGGCGTACGCGGTCAGCGGGGCCGGGCCGAGCTCGCCGGCGTGACACGCGGCGTCCAGCAGCCGCAGCGTGGATGGGATGTAGACCCTCATGAACCCGCCTTCTTGGTCGTGCCGCGGGGTTTCTTCCGGCCCCGGGAGGCCCGGTTGTGGCTGCCCGTGGTGGTGTCGAGCAACTCGTCCAGCGCATCCGTCACACATTGGGCGAAAACAGCCAGGTCCGGCATCGCGGTGCGGTCCGCGTTGAGCCCGTAGAACACCTTCCCGTCGTACGACGTGACGCCGACGGACAGCCCCTGTCCGGGCATCAGTGGGACCACCGGGTACGACGCCAGCATCGGCGCACCCTGGGCGTACAGCGGGAACTGCGGACCGGGCACGTTGGTGATCACCACGTCGTCGATCGGCCGGACGGTCGTGGTCGCGACCCGGGCGGCGAGCGCGTGCAGCGTGGTCGGGGCGAACCCGGCGATGCCGACGAGCGACTGCGCACTGACCGCGCGGCCGGTGTCCTTGTGCACCTTGGTCTGATACGAGATCTGGTGCATCCGCATGACCGGGGAGTTCTCCCCGACCGGGAGGTTCACCGTGGAGGCGATCACCCGGGACCCGAGCGAGGTCGGCTCCTCGTCCTCGTCGTCGCGGATGCTGACGGGGACCACGGCGCGGACGCTCCGGGTCGGTCCGACGCCCTCACCACGTGTCATCATCCAGCCCCGGAACGCGCCCGCGACGACCGCGAGGACCACGTCGTTGACCGTGCCGCCGTGCATCGCGCGGACGGTCCGGTAGTCCTCCAGGTCGGTCTGCACGGTGGTGAACCGGCGCTGACCGGACGTCTTCACGTGGAGCGAGCTCTCCTGCACATGGCGCTGCGCGACCAGCGAGCCGACCACGTCCCCGAGCACCTCGCGGACCGACGTTGCCCCGGTCAGGCTGGCGATCTCGGCCCGGGCCAGCTCCAGCACCGCGGTGGGGTGCCGGGTGGCGTCGGTGAACACGCCGGCGAGCAGCTCCAGCGCGGACGGTGGGTGCTGCGGCTCCCAGGTGTCGGTCGGGGTGTCCCGGGGCTGCGCGGTCGCGTCCAGCACGACCTGGCCGATGTCGACCGTGCTGTTGCCGTCGACAAGGGCCTGGTGGGACTTGGCGATGATCGCGAACCGGTCACCTTGCAGGCCCTCGACCAGGTACATCTCCCACAGCGGCCGGGCCCGGTCCAGCCGCCGCGACATGATCCGGGCGACCAGCTCGAGCAGCTGCGCGTGGGTCCCCGGTCGCGGCAGGGCCGAGCGTCGTACGTGGAAGGTGATGTCGAACTCTTCGTCGTCCACCCAGACCGGGCCGGCGAACCGGCCGGGCACCTGCTGGACCCGCTGCCGGTACCGCGGCACGAACGCGATCCGGTCCCGGATCAGCGCGACCAGGCTCTCGTAGTCGAACCCGTCGCCGGAGTGCACCGGCGGCTCGAAGATGTCGACCGTCCCGACGTGCATCGGAGTGGCCGGGGACTCCGCCTTCAGGAAGGTGAGATCCAGCGACGTCAGCCGATCGGGCATCCGGTCACCTTCCTCTCTGGGGATAGCTTGTCTCGTCACCCTAGCGGCCGGTACCGACAGTGGGCTGCGACACTGGCTGTACGGGAACACTGAGCTATTCGTGTTCGTCAGGCAAGAGGGTGTGTCCCGCACCCTGAGAACTCCACAGACCCCTCGAAAGGCTCCTGGACCGATGCGTTCGACGCTCACTCGCGGTGCCGCCGCCGCTCTTCTGCCCACCCTCGGCATGCTGGTCCTGGCCGGCTGCGGCGGTGGTGACTCCGACAGCGGCGCGAGTTCGAGCAACACGCCGAGCGCCCCCGCCAGTACGCCGACGGCCCTGCCGACGAACACCCCGACCCCGGGCAAGCCGAACCCGAGCTCCCCGTCGAACACCGCGGACCCGTCCGGCGAGCAGGCCGACGTCACCATCAACGTCACCGTTGCCAACGGCAAGGTCACCCCGAGCGGCGCGACCATCAAGGCGAAGGCCGGCCAGACCGTCCTGGTCACCGCGGTCAGCGACGCCGCGGACGAGGTGCACATCCACGGCTACGACAAGGAGCTGCCGCTCACCCCGGGCAAGCCGGCCTCGGTCAAGTTCACCGCGGACATGAAGGGCACCTTCGAGATCGAGACACACGAGAGCGGCAAGCTCGTAGCCAAACTCGTCGTCTCGTGAGTACTGCATTGAATTGCCGCGCCTCCGGCACGGCGCGGTCACGGGGCCTTGGCTCCCGGCCTTCCCTCGTCGCTCCAGTCGCTTCGCTCCCTGCGCTCCTCAGTCCAGGCCGGGAGGCCCCGTGACCGGGCTGATCCTTCCCCTGCACGGAATCGGTGGGCGGCAGGATCTGCCGGTTCCGTTCGGGCTGGCGGTCGGGGGGGCCGCGGTTGCGATCGGCGTCTCGTTCGTCATCCTCGCGCTGGCCTGGCGGAGTCCGAAGTACCGGGGCAACGCCTCCGGTAAGCCGTTGCCTGCCGCAATCACCCGGACGGTCGACGCGGCCTGGTTCCGCTGGGTGGTCCGGCTGGTCGGGCTGGCGACCTTCCTCTACGCGATGGTGTCGCTGATGTTCGGCGTCGACCGGCTGACCAACCCGATCTTCGGGTTCATCTACATCCTGGTCTGGGTCGGCCTGGTGCCGATCTCGATCGTGTTCGGCCCGGTCTGGCGCACGCTGAACCCGCTGCGGACCATTCACCTGCTGCTCAGCAAAGCGCTCCGGCAGCCATCGTCGAAGGGCGTGCTCGAGCTGCCCGCGTGGCTCGGTCTGTGGCCCGCCGCGCTGGGTATCTTCGCTTTCACCTGGCTGGAGCTGGTAGCCCCGGACCGCGCCACCATCCCGGTCCTGCAGGCGTGGCTCGCGCTGTACTTCGTGATCACGCTGTTCGGCGCGATCCTGTTCGGCGACCGGTGGTTCTCGACCGGCGACCCGTTCGAGGTGTACGCGACCCTGATGTCCCGGTTGTCGCCGTGGGGCCGTCGTACCGACGGAGCCCTGGTGGTCCGCCGTCCGCTGGAGAACCTGGACGGTCTCAAGCCGCTACCCGGTCTCGTCGGCATGGTGGCCGCGCTGCTCGGCTCGACGGCGTACGACGGCTTCTCGAACTCGACGGCGTGGATCGGCTGGGCCCAGAACCAGAACATCTCGATGACCTGGCTCGGCACCGCCGCGCTGATCGGGTTCATCCTGTTCGTCCTGGTCACGTTCAGCGGTGCCACGCTGCTGGCCGGGCGGTTGTCGGACAGCTCCCGGACGACACTGCCGCGGTTGTTCGCGCACTCCGTCATACCGATCGCCTTCGGGTACGTCGTCGCGCACTACCTGACGCTGTTCATCCTCGAAGGGCAGCGGACGCTCATCTACCTGAGTGATCCGCTCAGCAACGGCGCCAACATCTTCGGCACCGGTCTGCTCGCGGTGAACACTGGCATCACCAACCACAGCACGACGATCGCGGTCGTCCAGGTGCTGGCCGTGGTCTGCGGTCACCTGCTGGGCGTCGTCTCGGCGCACGACCGTGCCGTCGCTCTGTTCCCGCGCAACAAGGCGCTGGCCGGTCAGATCCCGCTGCTGGTCGTCATGGTCGCCTACACCGTCGGTGGTCTGCTCCTACTGTTCTCCTCGTGATGTACACGGTTGCAGAGAGATCCCGCCTGCGGGATTTGCTGGTGGAGGCCGCTCGGTCTGATGCACGTGTCACCGGTGCGGCGCTGACCGGGTCGGCCGCGGTCGGAGGTGAGGACGAGTGGTCCGACATCGATCTGGCCCTCGGACTCGCGGCCGACGCCGACCAGGACGCCGTACTGGCTGACTTCACGGCACTGATGTACGCCGAGTACGGCGCTGTCCACCACACCGACGTGTGGTCGCGCCGGACGGTGTATCGGGTGTTCCTGCTGGCTTCGACGTTGCAGGTGGACATCGCCTTCGCACCGGCTGCTGAGTTCGGTGCCCTCGGGCCTACGTTCCGGCTGCTCTTCGGCGAGGCTGTGGAGCAGCCGGCCTGGGGGACGCCGGCACCGGTGGACCTGATCGGGATGGGGTGGCTGTACGCGTTGCATGCGCGGTCCAGCATCGCGCGGGGCAAGGCGTGGCAGGCGGAGTACATGATCAGCGGCGTACGCGATCACGTGCTGATGCTGGCGTGCTTGCGGCACGGTGTGCCGCATTCACAGGGCCGTGGCCTACATCTGTTGCCAGCGGCCACCACTGCGGCTGTGGAGCCGACACTGGTGCGGTCACTCGACACCGCTGAGCTCTTGCGAGCCTTCCGTGCCAGTGTCGACGTATTGCTGGCCGAAGCTTCTCTGATTGACGCTGACCTGGCGGTCAGGCTTGATCCGCCGTTGCGGGCGTTGACGACGGTTTAGGCAGGCTGCGGCTGGTGACCGCCAGCAGGATGAAGGCGATCATGCCGACGATCAGGTGGGAGTTGCCGGGGATGGACTGCCAGAAGGTCCAGTTGAGCTCGCGGTCGTCGCGGTACGGCACCCACCAGATCGAGCGCAGCACGAACAGGCCGTAGAAGAGCACTCCGGTGACGACCGCAGGGTTGAGTCCCCAGACGCGGTTGACCGCCCGGATCAGGCTCACGCCGAGCGGGATGATCCAGACCCAGTGGTGACTCCATGAGATCGGCGACGCGTACAGCACGGCCAGTGCCATCACGGAGATCGCGGTCACGCGCTCGTCCGCCAGCCAGTAGCGCCGGGCCAGCCAGAGCACGAGCAGGCCGAACACAACCGAGAGCACGAACCACGCCGGCTGTACCCAGCTCGCGTCGTTGCCGATCCGGTGCAGGAAGCCGTTGAAAGACTGATTGCCGGTGTATGCGATGCCGCCGACCCGGTTGGCATCGAGGATGACATCGGTCCAGTACCGCCACGACTGATGCGGCACGATCGCGAACCCGATCGCCATCGTGGCCAGCAGACCGAGTACGGCGTTGCGCAGCGCGCGCCACTGCTTGGTGACGATGAGCAACGCCAGGAACGGCAGCGGGGTCAGCTTGACGCCGATCGCGACACCGAGCCAGAACCCACGCAGCCGCGCGTCGTTCGGCCGGACCAGGTCCAGCAAGATCATTGCTGTCAGCAACAGGTTGATCTGGCCGAACTGGATCGTCTGCCAGACCGGTTCGAGCAGCAGCGAGAGCGCGGTCAGCGCGACCAGGACCGCCGTCCGCTTGCGGGGCGTGATGAACGCCCAGAAGGTCTTCGGCAGGCTGGTCCGCCACAGGGCGGTGATGCACAGCACCGAGATCGTGGTCCAGGCCACCAGCGCGACACCCCACGGGACCGCAGCAAGCGGCACCATAGCGATCGCCGCGAACGGCGGGTAGGTGAACGGCAACCCCGAGCCCGGCAGCTCGGCGTCGTACAGCGCCTGGCCGTGGAGCAGCACCGAGCCGCCCATCCGGTAGACGCGCAGGTCGATCATGCCGCCGAACAGGCTGCCGACCCAGGCGCCGAGAGCGACCAGCAGCGCGCAGCCGACGATCGCGATGACGACGCGGCGACGGCCGGCCCGGCGAGGTGGGGAGGAGGGTGTGGTGGTCACGGTCACGTCAGGTCGGCTCCGAACAGGGTTTCCAGCGCTCGCCGGGTCTCGTCGTACTCGGTGTGGAGGATCGCGGTCATGCCGACCGCGCGGGCGCCGTCGACGTTGAGCTCCAGGTCGTCGATGAAGACGCACTCCTCCGGCTTCAGGTCCAGCCGGCGGGCGGCCAGCAGGAAGATCTCCGGCTCGGGCTTGCGCATCCCGACCTCACCGGAGATGACGACGTCGTCGAACATCCCGTCCCAGGTGTCGCGCGGGTAGGTGTTGCCCCAGGAGTTCGACAGCAGGGCGGTGCGGATCCCGTGCGACCGGGCCCGGCGGACCAGCGCGGACATCGCCGGCTGGTGCTCGAAGTGCGCGAACATCCGCTCGATCAGCCCCTCCGCGGGCACCGGCGTACCGTCGCGGCGGACCAGGATCGAGGCGAGCTTGCGCTCGAAGTCGGGGACGGCGATCTGGCCGCGCTCGAGGGCGTGCACCGGGTTCAGCTCGGCTTCCGCGGTGGCGCTTTCGGGCGTTGCGGCGGGCAGCCAGGCGAGCACCGCCTGCAGGTAGGAATCGAAGTCGAACCCGTCGAGTTCGGCCCAGCGCCGGAGCGCGTCCTCCAGGCCCGAGGTGAGCACGCCGCCCCAGTCCACCAGCAGGCCGCGCGGCACCACCTTGACCTCTGACATGCCGGCAAGCCTACTCAGAACATGGACCCGACCACGCCGGCGGTCCTCCCGGTCACTCGCCGTATCCGCGGCGTCAGTTGTTGTACTCGATGGTGACGTCGCCCGACGAGGTCTTGGCTTTGATGGTGCGGGTCGCGGTCTGGCTGGTCTTCACATTGGCCGACTCGTCGCCGGACGAGGTGTCGGTCTCCACCTTGTACGACTCGGTGCCGGACGGGATCCGGATCGATACGTCACCCGAGCTCGCCTTCGCGTCCACCGACTGCGGCGCGACCGCGAAGTCGAGGTCGACATCACCGGAACTGCTCTCGGTCGACACACTCGTCGCCTTCAGATCCTGCCCGTCGAGGTCACCGGAGCTGGACTCCAGCCGCAACGGACCGGCGACGTCCTGCACCTCGATGGTGCCCGAACTCGACTTCAGGTCCGCACCACCGGTGAGCCCGGACACCTTGACGTGCCCACTGCTGCTCTTCAGCGTCACCTGCAGGTCCTTCGGAACCGTCACGATGTAGGTGGTCTTGCACCCGAAGGACAGGAACCCGCAGCCGGAGTCGGTCAGCTCGAGCTTGCCGTTGTCGTACTTCTCCTTCGGATCGGACCCGAACACGTTGCGCTCGAACTGCCGCTCGACCTTGACGTCCGGGCCGTCGCCGGCGCGTACTTCGACCTCCGCGGAGCTGCTGTCGATCCGCAGCGCGTCGCCCTGGACCGGGTAGCTGCCCTCGCCGGTCTTGGTGCCCTCGGTCAGGCCGGTCAGCGCCCAGTACAGCCCGCCCAGGATGAGCGCGACCGAGATCGCGATCCCATACCGCCGCTCGGTGCTCATCGTGCTCGCCGGCCGGCCCTCGACGTCGGACATTGCTCTCCCCTGGGTACGACAACAGCCCCACCCTGACACATCCCCCGACGCCTGTCGGTGGGGTTTTCCCCCGTATTACCACCGACTCGACCCTGAGTGGCACGGTCAGCCGACGAGCTCCTTGGCGATGGTGCCGGCGAGTTGCTGGAGGGACTTGCGGAGCTTGCTGGACTTGGCGGACTCGGCCAGGCTGCGGCCGCGGGACATGGCGGTGTCCACGGCGCTCAGGTCGTACGGAAGCAGAGCGGCCGGCTGGACCCCGGCGTACTGCGTGAGTGCCTCACCGACCGCATCGGCGGGAGAACTGCCGAGGGAGCCAGAGCGGATGCGGTTGACCACGACTCTGAGGTTGACCGACGGCACGATGGCGCGCACCTCGTGGATCGCGCGGATCAGGCGGGTCAGGCCGACCGGGTCCGCCGTACCGACGACGATCACCTCGTCGGCCTCCTCCAGCGTCGCCACCGTCGCGCCGTTGCGGCGCGGCGCCAGCGAGTCGAACGAGATCTCCTCATCCGTCTCGATACAGAAGCTGACGTCGACGACGGTCACCGGCGCGAGCATGCGCGCGGCCGACCAGATCGACTCGATCGCGGCCGGCCGCAACTCCGTCCAGCGGTCGGCGCGACTCAGGCCGGTCAGCACCAACAGATGCGGCTCGACCTGACGCGCGTGCTTCGCGAGCATCACCATGTCGAGCGAACCACTCGACGCCGACCGCGCCGCGGCGGCCAGCCCGGAGGTCTCGTCGAGCATCCCGAGGAGCTGCGCGACGGTCCCGCCGTACACATCAGCGTCGGCGAGCAGGGTCGGTACGCCTTTGACTGCGAGCTCGCATGCCAGTCCGACGGCGACGGTCGTCCGCCCGGGCGCGCCGGTCGGGCCCCAGACCGCGATCACCCGGCCGCTGCCCTGGGTGTAGACGGGCGGCGGGTTGCCCGCTGTCTCCGGAGTCAGCGGCACGAATCCGCCGCCGAAGTGCGACAGCGAGGCCGGCGGGCCGGACTCGACCGCATCGGTCACCGCGCGGCCGAGGTCCTCCGGGCTGACGTCGGCCGGGAGGATGCGCTCGATCCCCATCCGGCTGAGCCTGTCCTCGGCGCCGAAGGGTGCGCCGTTCTCGGTCGGGTCCACGAGGGCGAGTACGGCGATCCCGCGCGTGTGCAGTGCGGACACGGCGTCCGAGGTGAGCCGGGCCAGGTCGTCGGCGAGCAGCACCGCGCGGGCCTGACCGCTCGCGGCCGCCGCCATCACGTCGGCGAGGTCGACACAGCGCCGTACCACCCGGATCCCGGGTGCGCGCTCGGTCCGCCGTACGACGTCTGCCTCCCAGGGGGCGCCGGTCACGGCCAGCAGGACGGGGACGGACATCAGCCGGCCCGCCGCACGAGGGTCGGCTCGCCCGCGCTCATCGCGGTGAGCGCGGCCGGGAGCCGCGACAGGTCGGACGGCGCGAGCCCGACCAGGACCTGTCTGCGGGCCGAACCGCCCGCCACGCCTTTGACCGCGTCGATCTGGAGGACGCGAACGCTGCTCCAGAGCAGCTTGGCCGACTGACTCTGCTCCTTCGGGGCGACCCAGATGTCCACTGTGTCGCCGCCCGCGGTGTCCGACGGGAGCCGTCCGGTCGCGACCGACAACGGCAACTCGGTGCGGTTGCGCTCGGACTCGGAGACCGCCGCCTCCCGCGGCACGAACTCACCGGCGTCGACGGCGCGGGCTACGACGAGGCCTTTGAGGTCGGCGTCGGCGGCGACGTACCTGCTGGCGTCGTCGCTGCTGGTGAAGCGCACCCGGACGGTGGTGAGGTCGTCGCCGGTCAGCGTGGTGCCGGCCCGGAGGTCGTGCTTGGCCGCCCAGATCGTGGTGGTGTCGTCGGCCGCCGACAGCAGCTTGGCGCCGGCCAGCGCGGTGATGGCGACGAGCAGTACGCCGAGGACGAGCCGGCCGTCCTTCCACCGGGCCCGCCGGTTGCGCTGGGCCGGGACGGACGGTGCCCCGAACCCACTCCGCACTGCTGTGTCGACCACGTCGAACTCCCCAGTCAATCGATCGCTCTCGGAGCCGACATTCTGCCGTGTCCGGGGACCTCGCTGTGAACGGTCATCCACAGGGCGTCACTCCGGGCCCTTTGCCTGGGGACAAACGAGATCATCCGATCGTCAACCGTGGCAAACTGAAGGAACCAGCCACTATGTGAAGGAGTAGGACGGATGCCGGGTCCTCGATTCCTCCAGCTCGCCGACGTCGCCGAAGTCCTCAACATCTCCGCCAACCAGGTGTACGCCCTGGTCCGGCGCGGCGACATCCCCGCGGTCAAGATCGGCGGCCGCGGCCAGTGGCGGGTCGAGGCCACCGAGCTCGAGAAGTACATCGAACGGCTCTACAGCGAGACCCGCGAGTTCATCGACAGCCACCCGTTCGGCGAAGAAGCAGACCAGACAGAAGACGCTCACCACTAACCCACCCTCCAGTCACCCCGGCGAGCTGGCGCCGGCGTGACGATGCGGTTGGTTCTTGCGAGCCGGGTCCGGCGGCCGACGGCCCGGTTCTTGCGGGTCGGGTCCGCTGACGCCTAGTTCTGGCGGGTCGGGGCCTAGCGGCTGGCGGCTGGCGGCTGGCGGCTGGCGGTTGGCGGCTGGCGGCTGGCGGCTGGCGGCTGGCGGCTGGCGGCTGGCGGCTGGCGGCTGGCGGCACGGTACTTGCGAGCCGGCTCCGACAGCCCGGTGCTTGCGAGCCGGGTCCAGCGGCTGGCGGCCTAGTTTCTTGGAGTCGGGTCCAGCCGCGGCTCAGCGGGCCGAGGATCCACGGTCCGGTCAGCGGCGGCGGAGGGCTCGGAGGGCTTGGGTGGGGACCAGGCGCTGGTTGTAGACCTCGGAACGGCGGCGGGGAGCGTCGAGAGCATGCTCGGCGAGTTCGAGGAAATCCGCTCCAACCCGGTCGATCGTGCCCGTGACCGGTCCGCCGCTGCTACAGAACAGGGTCACCGGCGAGCGGTCACGCGCGATCCCCCGCAGCAGGTGCGCGAGCCCGAGCTTCCCCTCGACCGCACCGCTCGCCGGCTCCGCCCACGGTCCCAGCCTGTGTACGGCGACCAGCGCGGCGACCGGGATCAGCCACTCCTCGTACCGCTCGGTCTCGATCAGCAGGCAGTCCTTCCCGACCCGCGTCAACGTCCCGTGTACCGGGTCCGCGTCGATCAACTCCACCCGGACGACCGTGTCCACGGCCCCCCGCAGCCGGTCGAGCACCGTGATCTTCCCGACCTCGGCCCGGACCCGATCCGCGACCTCGCCGTACAGGTCGCCCTCCTGAAGCGCCTCGAACTGCGACTCCAGGTCCGCGAACAACGCATCCCACCGCATACCCGCTGAACCTACCGCCGTTGGCGGTCACCCTCTGTCAGGAAAGTCCACGCTTCGTGCGTTAAGGACTTGCAAAGTGACGGTAGAACCGGTCTATAGTGGTCAAGCCAAAGCAAACTCAAGCAAACTCATATGTCGGGGGCGAAGCGGGATGAACGCGATGATCCGGGGAGTGAAGGGGACGCTCGCGGTGCTCGCGCTCGTCGGCGTCGGCCTGGGCTTGCGCTGGATGACCGCGGGCTCGATCACCGGTGTGAACAGCCACGACCTCGACTCGATGACAGTCCTCGCCGTCGGCACCGTCGCCTGGATGGCCTACGGCTGGCTCGTCCTCGCAGTCCTCGTGACCGTCCTGGAGCAACTCCCCGGAGCCATCGGCGCCCTCGCCGGAGCCATCGCCGGCCAGATCACCTCAAGCACCGCCCGCACCCTCCTCCGCTCCAGCCTCGGCGTCGCCGCCGTCACCCCCCTCACCGTCGGCGTAGCCCACGCAACCCCCGCCGACGCCACCACCACCCGCCCCTGGACCCAGGTAGAGCCCCACTCCACCCTCCAACTCACAACCACCCCCACCCGGCCCAACTCAACCGCCCGCCTTACTGCACCCGCCCCAGCCACCCACCCGAACGCCGCCCCCTCACGCACGACGAACTCGCCCACCACCGAGCTGCGGTCACCGATCCAGCTCGCAGAACCTGCACCAGCAGCTCACCCGCAGATCTCCGCCGCAGGCACGACGGATCGGCGCGCCACCGAGCCGGGCTCAACAGTTCACCTCGCCGGACAGGCACCCGCCGCTCAACCGGACGCCGCCGCGTCATATACGACGAACTGGCGCACGACCGAGCCCGGCTCAACAGTCCACCTCACCGGGCCGGGACCCGCCGCTCACCCGAACGCCGCCCCCTCACGTACGACGAACTGGCGCACCACCGAGCCCGGGTCAACAATCCGCCTCACCGGCCCCGCACCCACCGGTCACCCGGACGCCGCGGTCTCAGGTACGACCGACTGGCGCACCACAGAGCCGCCGTCGACAGTCCGCCTGACTGAGCAGGCACCGACCGGCCCGGCACATTCCAGCGCCCGGACCGACGCCCCCAACCCGCACACCACACAGGGCCAACAGCCGCCCACGACCAACGGCACCCTCTCGGAGGCCGGCGTACGGACCCCACCGCCGAACGCAGCCCAGTCGGACGCGGCACGCACGCAGTCCTCCCGCCGGACCACGGGCGCTCCGGCGGACGGCGTACGTACGCCGGACGGCAAGATCACCCGTCAGCCCGCGCCAACCCAGCCCCATGCGAGCCGGCATGACGGGACCCGGCCCGGTACCAGCCAACCCAGCGCGAACCAGCCCCGCACCACCCAACCCGCCACCACCCGGCCTGACGTGACCCGGTCCGGCACCACCCGGCCCCGCACCAACCAACCTGGCGTGAACCAACTCCGCACTACCCAGCCCGACACCACCCGGCCTGGCGTGGACCAGCCCGGCACTACCCAACCCGGCACCACCCGGCCCGGCGTGAACCAGGGCGGGACCACCGAACCCGGCACCACCCAGCGCGGCGTGAACCAGCCCGGCACCACCCGACCTGACGTGAGCCGGCCCGACGTGGACCGGGCTGGTGTGGGAGGGGTGGAGGACGGGGTGCCGGGTGGGGGGCGGGTTCGGGTGGGGGTGCCGGATCGGCCGGCGGTGGGGGCGGCTACTCGGTATACGGATCTGCGGTCCGGGGTTCCGGTGCGGGTGCCTGGGCGGGTTGTGGTGCGGGCCGGGGACTCGTTGTGGAGCATCGCGGCGCGGGAGCTGGGTCCGAACGCCAGTGCCGAGGCGATCGCGGCCCGGTGGCCGGAGTGGTACGCCGCCAACCGTCAGGTGATCGGTTCCGATCCCGACCTCATTCTTCCCGGTCAGGTACTGCGCATCCCGGCAGCCGCGACCGGCCAGCACGTGCCGCCCACCCACCAGGAGAAGTGACATGAGCCAGCCTCAGAACCTCCGTGCGGACGAACTCCAGCACCCGACTCCCCTCACCCCTCTCGCAGCTGTCCCCAAGACTCCGGTGTCCCCGGACGACGTGGCCGGCGAGGTCAGCGTCGCGACACCGCGGCTGCGGGCTGTCGACGGTCCTCCGGCGCACACCGTGCCGGCGACGGTGCGCTACGCGGACAGCATGACCGACGGCGCGCTGGCCCGACGCCTGCACGCGATCACCCGGCTCGGCGTGGTCTCCGCACCCACCTCCCTCACCACCCTCGCCGCCTTCACCACAGCCCCAGCCCAAGCCCGCGAAGCCGAGGGCGAAGACCACCTGAAGGTTCAAGCCGCGGTGGCTGAGGGTCGGAAGCTCGCAGCGGTGTCGGCGGCGGCCGGCGACGGGTCGGCTGGGCCGGTGACGGCTGACGGCGGTGACGGGTCGGCGGCGCTGAAGGTGGCCGCGGCCGGCGACATGTTGGCGGCGCCGGTGACTGCTCGGGCCGGTGACGGGTCTGCGGCACTGAAGGTCGCCGCAGCCGCTGACGGGTCGGCTGCGCCGGTCAGGGCTGGGGTCGGTGACGGGTCAGCGGCACCGATGCTGGCTGAGGTCGGTGACGGGTCGGCGGCACTGAAGGTGGCCGCAGCCGCTGACGAGTCGACTGCGCCGGTCAGGGCTGACGGGTCGGCGGCAGTGGTGCCGGTTGAGGTCGGTGACAGGTCGGCGCTGAGGGTGGCCGCGGTTGGCGACGGGTCGGCTGCGGTGAAGTCGGCCGAGGACGGGGTTGGGTCGGCGGGGCCGGAGGTGGGTGGAGCGGCGGCCGCGGTGGGGGGTGGGCCGGGGGTGCCGGATGCGCGGGCTTGGGCTGGGCGGTTGGTGCAGGCGGTTTCGGAGGTGTTGGCGGGGGATCGGCCGATTTCGCAGTTGGTTCGGTTTGCGGATGAGGCTGTGTTCGCGGATCTGAATCGGCGGGTTCGGGTGTTGGGGCTGACTACTACCGCTACCAGTCGGGGGGCTCGGGAGCGGAGTGCGGTGCGGTCGGTTCGGGTGTGTACGCCGGCTCGGCACGTGGCTGAGGTTGCCGCGCATGTGCGGCACGGGGATCGGTCGAGGGCGATCGCATTGCGGATGGAGATCCGGCGCCATCGGTGGGTTTGTACTGCGCTCGAGATCGGCTGAGCGGCGACGGCGTGGGCGGAGCGGTCGGGGCTCGGACGGCAAGCCACGCCAGCCCGCGGATCGAACTCTCGGTGGAGTTGTGGCGTCGTAGAGGAGCGCAATCCGATCGTGCTTTCGCTGTCATGTGGCTGCGGCAGGCGCGGCGTACCGTAACCGGGTCGGTCGCAGGACCGCCCCTCGTCGTTCGGGGGAACGAATGTCAGACACGACCGTCAGCAGGGCGCTGGAGTTCAGCGGACCGAAAGACACGGAGCGATCGGAGTCCACTGGGGTGACGCCGGACGTGGCGTGGCGGGTCGGTCTGGAGGACCTGACCGACGCAGAGCGAGCCCGAGTGCTGCCCGCGGTACGGCGACGCCGGTGGAGCGAGCGGATGCCGCTGCTCTACCCACTGGCCGTGCGGTACCACCGGGTGCTCAAGCGACTCGAGTGGATGCTGTCCAGTACGCCGTACGCACAGCTGCGGCAGGTGGATGAGTTGCCGGTGCGGGTGAAGCGGCACAAGTCGTTGCTGTTGCGGCAGCTCGGCGAGACCGAGATGTGGATGCAGCACAACAAGGTGACCAACTTGAAGCTCGCATGCGCCCAGGTGGACGGGCTGCTGATCCGGCCGGGTGAGACGTTCTCGTTCAACAAGCTGGTGGGCAATGCGACGCGCCGCAAGGGCTATCGGAAGGGCATGCGGCTCTCGAACGGTCAGGCGCGACCGGGCATCGGTGGTGGGATCTGCCAGCTCGCCAACCTGCTGCACTGGATGGTGTTGCACTCGCCGTTGACGGTGACGCAGCGATCCACGCACAGCTTCGACCCGTTCCCGGACAACGGGCGGGTGCTCCCGTGGGGCGTGGGCTGCAGCATCGTCTACAACTACGTGGATCTGCAGTTCCACAACGACACCGACCAGACGTTCCAGCTGCGCGTCGGAGTGGGCGATCGCTACCTGGAGGGCGAGATCTTCGCCGACGTCCCGGCCGAATCGTCGTACCGGGTGTTCTCGCGGGGTGAGCGGTTCCTCCGGGTCGGCGCGGAGTACTTCCGCCGCAACGAGATCTGGCGGACGGTGATCGACCGGCGCACCGGTATGACGGTCCGCGACGAACTGATCCGCGAGAACGTTGCCCTGGTCAAGTATGTCCCGGTCGACGTGCCGGTGCTGGACGTCGTACCGCCGCGGCAGTACCCGCCGACCCGGTAGCCGGCGACTACTCGAGCAACGCGCAGCCGTACTTCTCGAAGAGTGCGGCCACGTCGCGGGAGAATCCGCCGTGCAACTCCCCGAGCATCGCGTGCGTCGTCGCCGACATCACCAGCACGTACCTGGCCGGCTCCTCGCTCGGGTTGCCGAACGTGTGCGGCACCCCGCGCGGGCCGACGATCCCCGATCCGGCCGGGACGTCGTAGTCCTCGCCGTCGATCCGGAGTCGCAGCGTCCCGGAGAGGACGTACCACGCCTCGTCGTCCTCGTAATGGACATGCAGCGGCGCCTGCCAAGCCACCTGGTCCGACGTACGCCCCGCTGCCTCCCACTCCGCGAGCACCAGCCCCGATCCCGCCGGCGCGACGGTCCGTCCGAGCAGCGGTACGCCCGACACATCGTCTCGACGCGACATCCAATCAGCTCCCCAGTCAGCGTGCACACCATCCTCAACCGCGACAGCCGTGACCACAACCGGCAGGAACTGTCGGTGGAGGGTTGCAGACTGGTGATGTGACTCTGGTTGTGGAGCCGTACCGGGAGCGCCCCGCGCTGGTGCCCGGCGCCGCCTTGTGGACGCGGACCGCCGAGGGCGGGGAGTACCGCATCCTGCCCGACGGCTGCATGGACCTGCTGTTCATGGACGACGACCTGATCGTCGCCGGACCTGACAGCCGCGCGTGGACCGGGACCGCGGACCGCGGGACCAGGTACGCCGGGATCCGGTTCGCCCCCGGAGCCGCGCCGGACTTCCTCGGCGTACCGGCGAAGGAGCTGCTCAACGAGCGCGTCCAGCTGGCCGACCTCTGGTCCCCGGCCCGGAGCAGGCGGATGCTCGACCGCGTCAGGTCGGCGCCCGACCCGGCCCGAGCCTTGGACGAGGCCGTGGCGAGCCTGGCCGAGGAGCCGCCGGATCGGCTGATCATTCAAGTACTGCGGAGCATCCGGGCCGGTGTGCTGCGTGGCGGAGCGGGCGTGTGGGGTCTGGCAGGCAGCGTCGGATTGAGCGAGCGGCAACTGCATCGCCGTTGCCTGAACGCGTTCGGCTACGGCCCGAAGATGCTCGACCGTGTCCTCCGGATGAACGTCGCCCTCGACCAGGCGCGGACCGGCCTCGCGCTCGCGGACGTCGCCGTCCGGACCGGGTACGCCGACCAGGCCCACTTCACCCGCGACGTGAAGGCGCTCACCGGCGTACCGCCGAGAATCCTTCTGGGCTGAGCCCTTCGCCGCGTGTCAGTATTGCTGTTCATGACCGGTGATGCCGAGATCAGTACGACGACTCTGCGGCACAACCCACTGAATGCGGTGACGGCGACCGTCGAGCGGATCACCTACCCGGATGCGCGCACCGCGGTCCGCAAACAGTTGCGGACTGCGGTGGAATCGACTGGCCCGTGGGCCGCCTCGACCGACCCGCGGCACTGGAACTACTGGCGCCGCGAGCTCGAGGTCTACCAGGATGAAGAGCTCCGCAAGCAGCTCGCGGACGCCGGCCTCGTGCTCCCCGCGGCGGAGGTCGAGGAGTACGCGGATGGCGCCGTGCTGCTGATGGAGGACATCGACGGCACCCCGGGCACCGACTTCTCTTCCACCAACGCGGTCAGGCGCTGACCCTCGTCGCCAACTGGTGTGCCGAGGCGATTACCCGAGCACGACGGTGAAGCCGCCGGGTTGGACGACCGCGTGGCTGGGGTTGGTGCGCGAGTGGAGTTGGCCGGTGGAGGTGTAGGAGTAGGCGACTCGGCCCGGGACGCTGACGCTGCGAGGGTGCGAGTCGACGCTGGTCAGCAACGTCCCGTTGTCCAGGCGCAGCGTGCTGATCATGGGGATCAGGAGCAGCGCGTCCACCTGAGCCGGAGCGCTGGCGGTGGCTTTCAGGTTGGTCGCGTACGGCGGAAGTGGTGTGGCCAACGTGATCGGCAGCAGAGCACCCGGCGCCGCGGAGATGCCTTGCGGGCCAGTCACATGATCGATGGTGCCCAGAACGTGCGAGCCGGTGGTCCACGTCGTGCGGGCGGGCGACGGTGTGTCGACCAGGTTGACGATCGGGAGGACCAGGAGCGGCTGGGCTGAGGACGGGAGGGTCCAGGTCGCGGACTCGCCGGCTCCCAGCGAGAGGTAGGAGCCGTTGCTCCATTGGGATTCGCCGGTCCAGGCGGAGGGTGGGGTGACCACCTGACCGCCGGTGGCCGACTCCGCCTCGACGACCCGCAGGCCGTCGTACGTCGGTCGGCCGACCAGGCGGGCGATCTCCGGAGCGGCGTCGAGAGCGAGCATGGAGAGCTGGCCGTGGATGCTGGACTCGGCGCCGGAGTTCCGGTTGACCACACCGTCGCCGGAGATGCCGTCGTACGTGCGACCGGTGGCCGGGTCGTACATCGCCTCGCCGGCCCGGTTCGCGCCGAAGTACCAGGCGGCGACGAAAGCCGCGACCTGCTTGAGGCCGGGCAGTCCGACCGCCAAGAGGCCTTGCAAGCGAGCGTCGACGCCGTAGGCGATCTGCGTACGGTCGATCGGAGCGGGGAGCCAGCCGTTGTCCGGCCCACCGGCAGTCATCAGCAACGGCGTGAAGCCGGCGGTGTCGCCGATCGCCGGGTCCAGCAGTCGGCGAGAACCTAGCGCTGACGAGGCAGCGGCGAGTGCGGACGGCATCTGGGCACCCCACGCGTGCCAGTCCGAGATGGACTCGCCCCAGGGCAGCAGCGCGCGGAACGGCCAAACAGTCCTCGATCCAGCACTCATCGCCGCGATGCCTTCGGCGAACTGTGCCAGCGCCCGCCGAGCCCGCGCTGACCCACCAGCTGGGACATAGGCCGCGAGCCCGAGGACAGCCTCGGATGTCGCATCGGCACCGTTGACGATGAGCCAGGCAGGCACACGGCGACCGTCGACGATGTTGTACTGGCCGTAGCGGGTCAGCACCTGCCGCTCCAACGCCGACACCGCGAGTTCGAGGCGGGCCTTCAGGAAGTCGGCGAAGGCACGGTCGGCTCGGCGGAAGACGGCGTACCCCTCCCCTAGTGCCCAGACCGTGCGGGCAAGCCAGTACGCCGGTCCGGAGTCGGAGGGGTCGGGAAGTTCGGGGGGATCGGCGCTGGGGTTGAGGGTGCCATCCGGTTGCATCCAGAGGACGACGTTGCCGTTGGGTGACTGGAGGAACGTCAGGCCGCGCAATAGACCGCGAGCGGCGGCCAACGAAGATGTGTCGTGGAAGAGCTCCCAGTGGCGGAGGTAGACGACGGCGGCTCGGGAGATGTCGTCGGCGTTGTAGGCGCCCTGCCCGTAGGTGTTGGTGACGGGGTCGTAGGTGCCGCCGCCGATGCGCTTGTAGGAGCCGTCGGCTTGACGGTCCGCGTAGGTCCACAGCACGCCGAGCGGGCCGGAGCCGAAGGTGCTGTGGCCCGGCGCTGCCGGCGGAGTGACCGAGGCCCGGAGGAAGTCGAGGTGGGCGAGGTTGGACAGTCGCCCACCCTTCGGGGTCGCCGCGGCAGCGGTTGCCGTCGGCAACATCACGGCGGCGGAAGCGGCGGCGGCGCCGCCGAGGACGGTACGGCGGGTCGGGTTCATGTCAGTCGGTCCAATCTCGCGACACCGATCGCCGCGTCGGCCATGCCGTAGAAGACGTAGCGCACGCCGTCCACTTCCTCGATCGCGGTCGGGAAGACCACGTTGCCGACGGTCCCGACCTTCTCCTCCGCGGTCTCGGGCACCAGGATCGGCTCCGGCGTACGCGCGATCACCCGGGTCACGTCCTCCGGATCCAGCAGCAGGGCGCCGGCCGCGTAGCAGACCTTCTGCGTGGTCGGATCGAAACCTTCCGGCTGCTCACCGGTGACGCCGTGGTGGATCACCAGCCAGCCCTCCGGCACCCGCAGCGGCGCCGGACCGGCCCCGATCTTCAGCTCCTCGAACGGGTACTCCGACATGGCCACCAGCCGGTGATGACGCAGATGCACGAGATTGCGCAGGTCCCGCTCGACATCGGCGACCGGCACGAAGGACACCCAGATCCCCGGCCGGTCATCGGTGACTCCGGCCGGCAGATGCACACCTTCGCCCTCGCGGAACCACCCCAGGTCCCACATCGGCCGATGCAACATCGCGTACGACGGTTCGCCGTCCGGACCGGGCACCGGCTCGGGGAAGAACACGGTGTCCTTGTTCGGGAACAGGTTCAGGTCGGTGTCGAGCGAAGGCTGGTACTCGAAGTGCAACGGCCCCAGCCGCGTCCACGAGCGCAGATCCGACGAGACCGCGAGCGCCGGCTTCGGGCCGAGTGGGCCGTAGGCGACGTACGTCATCACGTGCAGGCCGAGCGACGGGACGTACGTCACGCGCGGGTCCTCGACGCCGGCGTTGTTCAGGCCGCGCTCCCAGCCTTCGTCCGGGGCCAGGACGACGCCGTCGCGCCGGACGCCGACCGGCACACCGTCCTTCAGTTCGACCTCGGCCAGCCCGACCCGCGACACGTTGCCGGAAGCAACCAGTCGCGGCAGGAGGTACAGCGTGCCGTCGGGGGTGTGCCCGGTGGCCGGGTTCAGCACCCCCTCGGCCTCGAGTTCGTTGCCCGGTTCGGCCGTCATCAGGACGCCGACGCGGGTCAGGGTGTAAGGAACAGTAACCACGAGAAGCCTTTCAGAATAAGAGATTTCAGCCCTTGACCCCGGACGAGAGGTTCGAGGAGATGAAGCGGCGCTGGAAGATCACGAACAGCGCCACCGCGGGCGCGGCGAGCACACAGGCCCCGGCGAGGACGGCGCCGAACGGGTTCGCCGCCCGCGCCGACACCGTGGTCAGGTAGTTGGACAACGAGACCGCGAGCGGCTGCAGGGTCTGCTGCTTGGTGATCAGGAACGGCCAGAGGAACTCGTTCCACGGCCCGATGAACGTCAGGAGTACGCCGGTCAGCAGCGCCGGTTTCACCAACGGCACCGCCACCCGCCACAAGATGTCGAGCTCGGACGCACCGTCGATCCGGGCCGCGTCGAACAACTCGGCCGGCAACTGCAGGAAGTACTGCCGGAACACGAAGACCGCGGTCGAGTTGATCGCGAACGGCAGGATCATGCCGAGGTAGGAGTCGGCCAGACCGTAGGTGCGCACGATCATCACGTACAGCGGGATCGTCAGCAGCTGGAACGGCACGACCTGGATCAACAGCATCAGCCCGAACACCGCACCCCGGCCGCGGAACTGGAGCCGGGCCAGTGCGTAGCCCGCCAGCACGCCGAAGACCAGTGTGCCGAGGATGACCCCGCCGGTGAAGATGCCCGAGTTGAGCAACGACTTCCCGAGGTTGATCGCCTTGTTGATCTCGCTGTAGTTGTGCAGGGTCACGTTCCCGGTCGGGATCGACCCGGTGACGGACGGATCGGGCTCGGCCTGCAGGCTGCCGATCAGCATGTAGTAGAAGGGGAACAGGAACACGAACGCGCCGATCAGCAGCGCGACGAACCGCAGCCGCATCAGTCTTCCCTCCCGACGAAGCGCCGTTCGAGCAGCGCGACGATCAGCACGCCGATCACCAGCAGCACGCCGATCGCGGAGCCGACGTCCGGATTGCCCTGTTCGATGCCCTTCTGGTACATGATCAGCACCGGCGACGCCGAGGCGCCGTCCGGGCCACCGCCGCCGGTCAGCAGATACGGCTCGGTGAACAGGTTCGCCCCGGTCACCGTGGCCAGGAGTACGACGAGCGTGGTCGCCGGCCTTACTCCCGGAACGGTGACGTTCAGGAACGACTTCCACCGGCTCGCGCCGTCCATCGCCGCTGCCTCGTACAGATCCGCCCCCACGTTCTGCAAGGCGGCCAGGTACAGCAGGATGAAGAACCCGAGCTGCTTCCAGGTCACGAAGAACGCGACCGTCGGCATCGCCAGCTTCGAGTTGACCAGCCAGGACGGGTCCGGCGCGAGCGGGCCGAGGATGGAGTTGACCAGCCCGTTCGAGCTGAACAGGAACAGCCAGACCCCGACCACGGCGACGCTCGCGGTCACGTACGGCACGTAGTAGCTGACCCGGAAGAACGTCCGCCACCGGATCGCCGAGTTCAGCGCGGTCGACAGCCCGAGGGACAGTATGACGGTCAGCGGCACGTTGATGACCAGGAAGATCAGCACGTTGAAGAACGACCGCTGGACGGCCGGGTCCGTCAGCACGGTGACGTAGTTGGCGAACCCGACCCACGGCCGGTCCACGATCGCGCCCGGCGCCGCGAAGAAGTAGTCGTGGAACGACATGTACACCGCGAAGCCGAGCGGGTAGGCGAACACGGCCGCGACGAACACGACGTACGGCGTGACGAACGCGGTGCCGACCGGGTGCTCACCCAGCACCCGGGTGAGCGGCCCGCGCCTCATGATTGCTTGACGAGCTGATCAATCTTCTGCGCAGCGCCGTCCAGGGCAGCGCCGACGTCCTGCTGGCCGAAGATGACCGACTTGGAGTAGGCATCCCGGAAGGTCTGCCAGATGGCGATCGAGTTCGGCACGTTCGGCACCTCGACCGTGCGGGCCGCCTGGTCCGCGAACACCTTGTAGTCGGGGTTCTTGGTGAAGTAGTCCGCGTACACCGACGCGACGTCCTTCCGCAGCGGCATCTGGCCGGTCGTCTGCAGGAACTTGCCGTCCTGCTCCTGACTGGTGGCGAACTTCAGCACGTCCCACGCCGTCCCGCGGTTCTTGCAGGACGAGTACATCGCGACGTTCTTCGCGTCGGAGAAGGTGTGGATCTCGTTCGCCGGCTTGGCGGCCGAGGTCGGGACCGGGACGACGCCCCAGTCGACCTTGCCCTTGTATGTCGCGATCGCCCACGGACCGACCACGGCCATCGCGGAGGTGCCGTCGACGAACGCGTCACCCGTGTACTTCTCCTGCGACGACAGCTTGTCGGCGTACATCGTCCGCCAGAAGGTGGCGACCCGCTTGCCCTCGTCGGAGTTGAACGTCGACTTGCCGTCCTCGACCAGTTGCTTGCCGCCGGTCTCGGCCGCGTACAGCGGGTAGAAGTCGAACCAGGACTGGTAGAACTCGTTGCTCGGCGCCGGGTAGATGGCGACCTTCGCGGCCTTCGAGGCGACCAGCTTGCGCGAGGTGGCGAGGAAGTCGTCGTACGTCGTCAGCGGCGGCTTCGCGGTGTCGATACCGGCCTTCGCGAACGCCTTCTTGTTGTAGAAGATCATCACCGGGTTCGACTTCCAGGGCAGCTGGTAGTACTTCCCGTCGGCCGACTTGTACTGCTTGGCGATGTCCCCGGAGCGGTCCTCGATGTACGACGTCCCGTCGCTGAACGAGTCGAGCGGCACCAGGCCGCCCTGCTTCTGGAACTGCGAGACCGAGGCCGGCGAGGTGTTGAAGATCAGGCACGGCGCGTTGCCCGCGGTGATCGCGGCGCCGATGACCTCCTCGGAGCTCTTCCCGGTCGGGATCTCCTGGGCGGTGACCTTCTGGTCCGCGTGGGCCGTGTTCCAGGCCGCGACCATCTGCTTGCCCCAGGCCACTTCCTCGGCGTTGTTCGAGTACCAGATCGTGATCGGCCCGCGGGCCTTGGCAGCGGCGTCGGCGTCACCAGAGCCGCCACCACTACTGCCGCCACACGCGGCGAGCGAGCCGGCCAGGACAACGGCCAGCAGTCCAGCTTGCAACTTCATGATTCCTCCAGCTGTGGGGGTACAGCGGTCGAGCGTCGTACGACGAGCTGCGCGGGGGGCAGCTCGACATCCGGTACGTCGGCGGCACCGTCGACGACCTGGTTGAGGGTGTGGGCTGCCGCCTCGCCGAAGCGGAACGGGTCGGCGCGGACAGTGGTCAGCCCGGGGTGGACGTACTCGGAGATCTCGCTGTCGTCGAAGCCGGCGATGCTCAGGTCGTCCGGCACGGTCAGTCCGGCGGCCTGGGCCGCACTGAGGCCGGCGATCGCCATCCGGTCGTTGGCGTAGACGATCGCGGTCGGCGGCTCCGCGAGCGTGAGCAACCGCCGGGTCGCCTCGGTCCCGCCGGCCGCGGTGAAGTCGCTGGTCTCCATCGCCACCGGCTCCAGACCGGCCGCGGCGAGGGTCGCGGCGAAGGCCGTGGATCGCGCGGTCGCGTGGACGAACGCCGGCGGGCCGCCGACGTGCGCGATCCGGATGTGACCGAGCCGCAAGAGGTGCTCGACCACCGCGGTCGTGCCGGGCCGGTCGTCCAGGGTGACGGCCGGGAACGGCGACGCGCCGTCGGGCCGGTTCAGCGTGACGGCCGGCAGGCCGAGCTCGACCAGGAGGCCGATCCGGGGATCGTCGTGCCGGAGATCGGACAGGAACACCCCGTCGACCCGGCCGTCCTGTGCGAGTCGCCGGTAGCCGGCCTCCTCGGCCTCGCCGGCCGTGACGACCTGCAGGACCAGAGCCTGCCCGCGGGTCGAGAGCACACTCTCGACACCCGCGATGAAGGCCGGGAAGAACGGGTCCGACGACAGCACCGCCGGGTCTCGGGTGATCACCAGGCCGAGGGCGAACGCCTTCGAGACCGAGAGCGACCGGGCCCGGTTGCTGGGCCGCCAGCCCAGTTCGTCGGCAGCCGCGATGATCTTGTCCACGGTCGACTGCGCCAGCCCGGGCCGTCCGTTCAGCGCGAACGACACTGCGCCCTTGGAGACCCCAGCCCGGGTCGCGACATCCGCGATCGTCGGCCGCTGTTTCGCCACACGCACCTACCTCGATGGGTTTAAACCGGTTTAACAGGCATCTAAACCGGTTTAAACCACGGCGTCAAGAGGTCAGCGACAGTCACCGTCCGGAGTCGTCCACGGCCGGCTCAGACGGCGAGCGTCGTACCGGCGGCTCCCAGTTCACGCAGCGTGAGCAGTCCGTGCGCACGCGCCTGGCGGTCCGGGGCCGTCGCCAGCACGACCGCCTGCTCGTACCGGTCGCCCAGGCGGCCCCACGCCGCCGCGGCCTCCTGCCACTGGCCGGCGAGTGTCGCCGCCCACGGGCCTGGTGCGTCGGCGGGAGCCGGTACGTCGACGCCGGCTCGACGCAGATACGTGCAGAGCTCGCCGTGCATCGACCGGTGCCCGGCGGCCTCGGCGAGCCTGAGCGCTCGCTGGGCGTCGTCGGTCAGGGCGCCGAGCGAGCCGTCCAGCCAGCCGAGCTCGATCCGTGCGGCCGCCAGCGGACCCACGACGAAGCTGTCGTCCGCGAGTGCTCGATCGGCGAGCGCGACGGCCAGGACCTCGCCGGCCGTGGAATCGCCGCGCCGAGCGAGAAGCCGGGCGAGAACGCTGCGGGCCAGCGAGTCCATCAACCCCGGTTCGCCTGGGCTGTCCAGGAGCGCGCGGAGGTCGGCGATCGCCTGGTCCCAGCGGCCCCGGCTCGCCTGGACCGCGGCTTCGGTGAGCCGCAATCGATACTGACCGGCGAAGAACTCGCCGTCCGCCGCGGCCCGCAGCCCGGCGGCGACGTACCTCTCCGCGTCGTCCAAGCGGCCGCTGCGATAGGCGCCGCCGGCCGCATTCACGTAGCAACGCACCAGCGTCTCGATCCGGCTGTCCGCCCCCGCCAGGGAGATCGCACGCCGTAAGTCCTCGTCGCCGCGCGCATCGCCCCGGGCCAGCCGTGCGTCGCCCAAATAGCACCCGGCCTGGGCTTCCAGGTCCTGCCGCCCCAACTGCAACCCGATGGCCAGTGCGCGCTCGGCGTACCGCTCGGCCCGTGCGCTCGGCTCGGCGACGATGCCGACCGTCGCCAGGTTGCTGTGGGCGCGGGCCTGCTCGATCAGGGCCGCGGCCAGCCGGGCGTCGTCGCCTGTCGGCTCGAGCAGCTCGACGGCTTGCGCCGCGGCGAGCCGGGCCCGCATCGGTCCGTGCCCGAACATGACGACCCGCGCCAGCACCAGCAAGGCATCGGCCAACCTGGACGCATCGCCGGCCTCCTCGGCCGCACCAACCGCGGCCGAGGCCGATTCCAGCGCGGCCTCGAAACGATTGACCACGTAGAGGGAGTAGGCACGCCGGGTCAGCAGCTCCGCGGCTTCGGACGAGCCGAGCAGCTCGCGGTGGCGCAGTACGACGTCGAGGACCCCGACCGCTTGGCGATGCGCACCGAGGCGGGCGGCCTCGAGAGCAGCGGCCGGACCGTACTCGAGGATCACGTCGGTGCGTCCACATCGCTCCGCGTGATGCACCAGCCGGGAAGGCTCGACGGCCGGATCCTCGAGGAGCCTGTCGACCACGGCCCGGTTGGCGCCGATCCGCTCCCCGGCCGTCAACGACGACTCGATCGCCCGCCTGGCCAGTTCGTGGCGGAACGCGAGCGTGGCGTCGGTTCCGATCAGCATGCCGGACCGCTCGGCCTCGACCAGGACCGGCTGATCCCCGGCGAGGTTCTCGGCCAGCCGTCGCTCGGCGCGACTCGGGATCACGGACAGCCGCTCCAGCAGCGTTCGGGCCGACGGCGACAGCCTGCCCAGGCGGGCCAGCACGGCATCGCGGACGGTCGGCGGTACGTCGGTCTCCCCGGCGGCGAGCACCTCGGTGACGAAGAACGGATTCCCTTGCGTCACGCGATGAATCTCCACCGCTTCACGAGTGCTCGTCGCGCCCAGTCGCCGCACCGCCTCGACGCTCAACGGTGGCAACGTCACTCGCCGTACGGCGGAACCCGCAAGGCTGCCCAATAGCTGCCGCAGCGGGTGACCGGCGTCGACACCGGTCTCCCGGAAGGTGAGCACGAGCACGGCCGGAATGGCCGGGAACCGGCGGGCCAGGAACCGGATCGCGTCGAGCGTCGCGTCGTCGGCCCAGTGGATGTCCTCCACCACCACGACCGAAGGGCAGGCGGAGAACGCGCGCAGCAGACCCGGCAGTGCGGTGTCGAGCCGATCGCCCGACAGGGCCGCGGCCAATCCCGCGTCGCTCTCGGCCATGTCGCGGAACGGCCCGAGGCTGCGCGGCGCGAGCAGGTCGTCACAACCGCCGATCCCCACCTTGATCGCGCGGCTCAGTCCGTCGACGAACGTACGCACCAGCGCCGACTTGCCGGCTCCCGCCTCACCGGAGACCAGGACAACGACACCACGGCCTTCGTCGACGGCTGTGCCGACGGCCGCCGTGAGTTCGGCCAACTCCGCGTCCCGCTCCACCAGGTCCGTGCCACCCTGCGGTCCGCTCATCACGTCGGCGGATCGAGGCGGCGCAACCGACTCGACGGCCAGCAGACGATCGCGGAGTACGACGGCCTCGGGCCCGGGCGAGATGCCGAGCTCGGTGCTCAGCGCATGCTGCATCCGGGCGTAGCGGCGCAGCCCGGTCGGCCGATCACCGGAGACGACCGCTTCGCGCAGGAGCTCGACATGCGCCTCCTCGTTGGCGGGGTCCATGGCCAGCAGGGATTCCCAGCGACCCGCTCCGCGCAGCAGGCGCATGACCTGAAGGCGCAGCCGGTCACGCGGTCCGTCCAGCCACGGCTCGGCCAGGTCGTCGGGGAGCAGTTCGCCCGCGAGCACAAGCGCTTTGGCGCAGAGCTCCGGCGATGCGGGGTCGGCCGCCAGCGCGGCATCCGCGGCCGCCTCGAACGCGCCCGCATCAACCTCGAGCATCGCGCCCGGGAACAGCGCGACGACATCGCCCTTGAGGACCACGGCGTCGCGATCGGCAAGCGCCGTACGGGCATAGTGAGCGGCCTTGTGCAGCCGGGGAAGCGCGAGATCCACGCTGAGCTCCGGCCACAAGGCGTCGACCACGCGGTCGCGGTGCAGCCTTCCACCGGGCGACAGCGCCAGCAGTTTGACCAGCGCAGCCGCTTGGCGACGGCTCCACCGGCGCGCAGGAATCGGCGCGCCGTCCACCTGTACGGCGAAACCGTCCAGCATCCGCACGCTGACCTGCATAGGTCGGATCGTAGGCGTCAGGGGAATCCCGTTCTACAGCAAGAAGTGCGCGGACCCCAGATCCGGCTGTGATCCCACGTGATCGACCTCGTCGCGCATCGCCGAGCTGACCTCCCGCAGCAGCACCCGCACGTCGTCCAGGCTCCACCGGTACGACGCGACCGCGTCGGTCACCGCGAACAGACGACTCGAGAGTCTGTCCCGGGTCGCCTGATAGGACTCCTGCGTCTCCAGAATCGCGTGAGCCAATAGCTCTGCGTCACGCAGCGCATCGGTGATGCCGTGCGTGGTGATCGGATCCTTGTAATAGCCCGCGTCTCCGACCAGCGCCCACCCTGGCCCCCAGCACTCGCGGACGAACCCCGCCGCACCGGCCCAGCCGTGCATCGCACCCACCGGCGCCGCCGCCGACACTCGATCCGCCAGTGCCGGTGCCGTCTCCGCGAGGAGTGTCGCGAAGGCGCGCTCGGTCCCACGGCGACGCAGCGCACGCATCCTGTCCGGGGTCGTCGCGACGAACACGCAGGTCAACCCGTCGTTGGTGGGAATCAGACCGGCACCGCCACCGAACCCATAGGCCCATTCGTATCCAGTGGGTCGCGCATCGGCGTAGTAGCGATAGAGGACCGCGCTGAGCGAATGACCCCGCCGTACGACGGGTGCGCCGACTGCGGACGCGACAGTCGAACGGATGCCGTCGGCACCGACCGTGATCCCGGCTCGGAGCTCGCGATCCTGCACGCGAACGCCCGTCACGCGGCCACTCCCGTCGCGCAGGACTGCCGTGACGGGAGTCCGGAACCACATCTCCACACCCGCCTCGGCGGCCGCGTCCGCGAGGATCCGGTCGAGCACGGAGCGACGCGGCGCATACAAGGCATCGACACCGCCGCTGGAACGAAGCGCGAGTTGCTCGGACTCACGGTCGGTGTAGTGGAAGGTCGTCTGCCGGATCGGTGGCGTTCCCGCGGCAGCCAGCTCGTCGAGCAGGCCCCACCTCGCCAACTGCATGACGCCCGCGCGCATCAGACCGTGCGTCGAGACGGTGTCGCTGCCGTAGGCGGACCGCTCCACCAGAGCGACGCGGGCACCGGCCCGGGCGAGCAGCATCGCGGTCGAGGCTCCAGCTACCCGTCCGCCGACGACCAGTACGTCGTACTCGGTCATGCCGCCGGCTCCGCACTGCAGCCGTTCGTCCGGCCCGCGATCCTGCCGGTCAAGAGATGCTGCACGACGGCCGCCGCGTCGTGCCGGGCACCGCCGATAAAGGCGGAGTCGCGCCGGTATTGGAATCGCTGGCCGACGACGTACACACCAGGTGCTGCGGTGACCCCGCGGTTCTGGCGGATGTGGCCGTCGGGGCCGATGACCGGCAGCCGCAGCCACGGATATTCGGGCCGGTAGCCGGTGGCGACCAGGACGGTGGCGATGCCCGCACGGGACAGGTCCACAACGCGCGCTGCCGCCGGTGCCACGAGGGTCGGCGGCCGCACCGCCGGGAGAACCTCGCCGGTCAGGCCGGTACAGGCGATGTAGTCGTCCACCACGTCGAGCAGCCGATGCATCCGTACGTCGGCATCGGCAGCGGTCGCGGCCAGGTCCGGCCGGAAGCGTGCCCGCGTTCCTTTCATGCCCTCGAAGCGGCCGAGGAGCCGGACACCGTTGGCCTGCAGGCTGACCAGATCAAGATTCCGCGCACGTTCGCCGGTACGGCGGCCGACGAGTTGCATCGACGGCTCCCGCCGGGCGGCCACCGGGTCGGGAACCTCGTCGATCGTCCGCGCCAGCCGGCCGGTGCTCCGCAGCCAGCAGAAGATGTCTCTGCCGCGATAGCAGCGCGGGATCCGGGTGTGCCGGCCGGCTGCCAGGTACACCTCCCGGCCTGCGCGGTTGAGTTCGTCGGCGATCTGCGCACCCGACGACGAGGCGCCGATCACGAGCACGCCACCGGGCGGCAGTTGAGCGGGGTTGCGATAGCTGCTCGCGGTGACGACCTCGGCCGCGTCCAATCCGTCCGGCACGTTGGGCACACCGTGCGGACCGGTCGCGATCACCACGTGACGGGTCGACCAGGTCCCGCGATCGGTGACGAGTCGATAGCCCCCGGAGTGCGCGGTGACCAGGTCGCGCACCGTCGTACCGGTCAGCACGGGCGCGTCGTACGACTGCGCATACCGCTCCAGGTGCTGGACGAAGCCGGCCGAGCTCATGAACCCGTCCGGCTCGGACCCGTCGTACTCCCAGTGGGGCAGGCGGGTCATCCAGTTCGGCGACAGCAACCGCAGCGAGTCCCAGCGCTCGCTGCGCCAGCGCTCGCCGATCCGGCCTCGGTCGACGACCACATGATCACGGCCCGCACCGGTGAGCAGCCGGCTGACTGCGAGACCGGCATGGCCGGCGCCGATCACGACGGTGTCGATGGTCGTCATGGTCAGCCGGTGACCACGTCGACGACGACCGGAGTCGGGTTGGCGAGGGCGTCGAAGACCGCCGAGCGGCGCCGGGACTGCTCGACGATGCCGCGCAGGGTCTCGTCGTCGGCGTCACCCTCGATCGCGATCGACACCCGGATCTGCTGGTAGCCGTTGCGGACGGAATCGCCCGACAGGCCGAGGATCCCGAGCAGGTCGATGTCGCCTTCGACGGTCGAGGTGACCTTGGTGAGGTCGACGCCGCGGGCCGCGGCGATGTTGGCGATACCGGCGGTCAGGCAGGCGGCGATCGCGTGCAGGAGGTACTCCGCCGGCGTCGGCCCGTGGTCCGTGCCGACCAGGACTTCGGGGTGGTCGAACTCGAGCACCGTGTCGGCCTTGTGCCGCAACTCCTGCATGGCTCCGAAGAAGCCCGCTGCGGTGGAACGGCTGTGCGTCCCGGTGACCCAGGTGTTGCTCGCCCGGAACTGGAACTTGGCAATCTCGTGCTGGCCCTTCACCGCGTCGAGGGTGGCGAACAGCGTCGCGGTGTCGACGCCGTTCCGGCGCGGGCTCTCGGTGGTCGTGGTCATGGATCCTCCCCTGGTCTGCCTGGCCCGGTCGGCTCAGGCGTCTGCCGAAGGACGCTAGGCAGGTCGCCTTCCCCCGGCCTTCCCCTCGGCTTCTCTGCGCGGTAACGCGCTCAGGCGAGGAATCCACGCACTCGTTTGCAGCTTTGCCTTGACGAGAGGACGCCGCAGCGCTTGACTTGGTCGGCAGTGACGCACCCAGCCGGTAGCGGTCCGAGAGAGGTCCGAAGTCCGGTTTCCAGGCGCCAGGGCAGCTCGATCCACCCAGCCCGAGGCGGGGTCGCGTCCACGGGACCGATGGAGCAATCGTGTCCGACCTCGCTCGCCGCTTCCCGCCGGCCACTCTGACCGCCGCCGGACGACTACGACAGCCGCACCCGCTCGAAGAAGCTGCTCACCGCGACCCAGGCACGTTGACGATCGCGCAGCGCGACGTCGGCTCCGGGTCCGTGCGCAAGACCTGCTGATTCCACTCCCTTCATCCCTCGGCACCACCTGGAGACCCCTATGTCCCAGCATGCTCTGACCCTTTCCCGTCGTCACGTTCTGCGCGCCGCGGCCGCCGTCGCCGCCGCCGGCACGCTCGGTGCGTGCGGCAAGAGCAAAGAAGATCCAAAGGGGGCCGGCGGCGTCGTCAGCGTCGATCTCTGGCACGGCCAGGTCGACACCGGCAAGGCCGCGATCGATGCCTTGATCAACGAGTTCAACAAGTCGCACCCGAACATCAAGGTGGTCGGCGGCGGTGGCGGGGTCACCGCGGACAGCATGCTGCAGAAGGTCACCGCGGGGCTGGCCGGAGGGTCCTATCCGGATGTCGCGTACATCTTCGGGTCGGACCTCGCCAGCCTGACCAAGAGCCCGAAGGTGGCCGACCTGACCGGTGCGCTGAAGATCGACGACTACTGGCCGGCCGCGAAGGACGCGGTCAGCGTGAAGGGCAAGGTCCGGGCCGCGCCGGCGTTGCTCGACTCGCTCTGCTTGGTCTACAACAAGAAGCTGTTCACCGCCGCCGGCGTCCCGGCGCCGCCGGCGGGCTGGACCTGGGACGACTTCGTCACCACCGCCAAAGCCCTGACCAACCCGGGCAAGGGCATCTTCGGCACCGGCTGGCCGGGTGTCGGCGACGAGGACACGGTCTGGCGGATCTGGCCGATGATCTGGGATCTCGGCGGCGACGTGGTCAGCGGCGACGGCAAGAAGGTGGGCTTCGACCAGGTCGGCGAGCAGGCGCTCGGCACCCTCGACCGGCTGCGCAGCGACAAGTCGCTGTACGTCGATCCCAAGCCGGGCAGCGAACAGCTCTACCAGGTGTTCCTCGGCGGCCGGATGGCCATGGTCGCCACCGGCCCGTGGCAGCTCCCGGAGCTGATCGACAATCACCTCGACTACGGCGTGGTGCCGCTGCCGTCGTACTCCGGGAAGCCGGTGACGATCTCGGGTCCGGACACCTGGACCGTGTTCGACAACGGCAAGGCGAAGGTGCAGGCGGCCACCGAGTTCGTGAAGTGGATGGCCGACCCGGCGCAGGACATCCAGTGGGACATGGAGGGTGGGAGCCTGCCGATCACCAAGGCCACCGCCGAGCTCCCGCAGTGGAAGAAGCACTCGACCGAGACGAACGGGCTGGACGTGTTCGTCAAGGCGCTCGACTCGGCGAAGGTCCGGCCGACGATCACGGCCTACCCGCAGATCTCGCAGAACCTCGGTCAGGCCATCGCCGCCGTCCTGCTGGGGAAGCAGAGCCCGGGTGATGCGATCAAGCAGGCCGTCGACCAGTGCAACCAGGTGCTGGCGGTGCCGAACTGATGGCCAGCGTGGTCGGTACGTTCACCGTCGATCCCCGGAGCCGGGCCGCGGCGAAGCGTCGCACCCGGAACGAGAGCGCGACGGGATGGGCGTTCGTGAGCCCTTCGGTACTGATCATCCTCGGATTGAGTGTCGTACCGGTGCTGTGGTCGTTGCTGCTCTCGTTCCAGGTGAATGACCTGGTCTCGCCGAGTGAGTGGGTCGGGCTGGCCAACTACAAGGCGCTGATGAAAGACCCGACCTTCGGTGCGGCGGTCGAGCATACGTTGATCTACACGGTGCTGTACGTGCCGCTGAGCGTGGTCGCCGGGCTGGCGATCGCGATCGCGCTGGATCGGAAGATCGCGTTCATCGGTCTGTATCGGACCCTGGTTTTCGTGCCGTTCGTGGTGTCGGCGGCGGCGCAGGGCGTCCTGTTCTCCTTCGTGCTCGATCCGGAGTTCGGAGTGGCGAACTCGGTGCTGCACAAGGTCGGCTTGCCGGCGCAGGGGTTCTTCAGCGATCCCGGTCAGGCGCTGTACTTACTGGTCGCGATCTCGCTGTGGAGCGGGACCGGGTTCTGCGTGATCGTCTATCTGGCCGGGTTGCAAGGGGTTTCGACGGATCTGGTCGAGGCTGCGCGGATCGACGGTGCGGGACGGTTCGGCGTACTGCGTCATGTCGTGCTGCCGTCATTGACACCGGTGACGATCTTTCTGCTGCTGTTCCAGGCCATCAACGCGCTGCAGGTGTTCGACCTGGTGTTCGTCACCACCAAGGGCGGCCCGCTCGGGTCCACGACCGTGATTGTGTACTTCATCTGGGAGAAGGCGTTCAAGACGTTCACGGCCGGCTACAGCGCGGCCGCGGCGTACGCGTTGGCGGTCGCCTTGCTCGTGATCGGTGTGGCCTTGCAGCTGTATCGGCGGAGGGCGGCCGCGCGATGAAGAGATTGCCTTTCAGTGCCTGGCATTTCGTGCTGGCGCCACTTGCGTTGTTGTTCGCGTTGCCGTTGGTGTGGTTGCTGGTGAGCTCGGTGATGAGCAACGCCGAGATCAACCGGTTCCCACCGGCGCTGATTCCGCACGGGATCAACCTCGGCGGGTATCGCTACGTGCTGGGGAACGCGTTGTTCCCGCGCTGGTTCCTGAACTCGTTCATCGTCTCGATGGTGGCGGTGACGGCCAATCTCGTCCTCGGCTCGCTCGGCGGGTATGCATTCGCGCGGATCCGGTTCGCCGGGTCGAAGCTGGTGCTCGGGCTGATGCTGGCGACGATGGTGATCCCGTTCCAGCTGACGATGATCCCGACGTTCCTGGTGATGAAGGAACTCGGGCTGATCGACACGCTCGGCGCGCTGATCGTCCCGTCGCTGGTGACGCCGTTATCTGTTTTTCTTTTTCGGCAGTTCTTCGTCTCGCTTCCGCGCGAGCTTGAGGAGGCGGCCTGGATCGACGGGTGCGGGCGGTTGCGGATCCTGGTCTCGATCGTACTGCCGCTGGCCCGGCCGGCCTTGAGTACGGTCGCCGTCCTCACCTTCCTGGCCACCTGGAACGACCTGACCTGGCCGCTGATCGCGATCAACACCGACACCACCTACACCCTCCAGCTCGGCCTGACCACCTTCCAGGGCCAGCACCACACCCAGTGGGCCGCCGTGATGGCCGGCAACGTCATCACCGTGCTGCCGGTCCTACTGGGCTTCCTCCTCGCCCAGAAGGCCTTTATCCGCTCACTCGCATCCACGGGACTCAAAGGCTGACAATGACTTTCGATCTTCTGGTGATCGGCGACGCGAACCCCGATGTGGTTGTCGGGCCTGTCGACCAACCCATCCTCTTCGGCCAGCGGGAACGGCTTGTTCCCAACGGTTCTCTGGTGCTCGGCGGCTCGGCCTCGATTATGGCCTGTGGAGCCGCCCGGCTCGGGCTCAGCGTCGCCTTCGCCGGGCGCGTCGGCGACGATCCGGCCGGCGACTTCATCCGTACGGCGCTCTCCGACCGCGGAGTGAATGTCGACGCTCTGATTGTCGACAACACCCTGCCGACCCCGCTGACCACGATCCTCACCTCGGGCGACGACCGGGCGATCCTCACCTCGCCTGGCTGTCTCCCGGCCACCACGGCGGACGACGTACCCAGGTCGCTACTGCGATCGGTCCGGCACGTGCACGCGGCGTCGTTTTACCTGATGCCGGCGCTGGCGGCCGGGCTGGCGGCGCTGTTCAAGGAGGCGAAGGCCGCGAAGGCGACCACGTCGCTCGACCCGAACGACGACCCGGCCGGGCGTTGGGACCGGACGGTCCTCGACCCGGTGCTTCGGGTCACCGACTACTTCCTGCCGAATGCGGCCGAAGCGTTGGCCCTCACCGGTCATCACTCGGTAGAAGATGCCGCGGGCATCCTGGCCCGTCGCGGACCGTTGGTTGTGGTGAAGAACGGTGTGGACGGCGCCCTGGCCCACAGCGGTTCCAAGGTCACGACAGCGCCTGCGCTCAAGGTGGACACCGTCGACGCGGTCGGAGCAGGTGACAGCTTCGACGCCGGCTGGGTGGCCGCCGTACTGAACGGATCCCGCACCGAACGAGCCCTCGCGATCGCTGCCGCCTGCGGCTCGCTGTCCACCCGCGCCGCCGGCGGGACCGCAGCCCAACCGGACTGGGATCTAGCCATCGAGAGCGTGATGCAATGAGCAAGATCGCCTTCATCGGCGCGGGCAGTGTGGTCTTCACCCAGGGCCTGCTCGCCGACCTGTTCAGCTTCGACCTGGGACCACTGCACATCGCGTTGCACGACATCGATCCCGAGCGACTCGACACGGCCGCCGCGGCGGCGGCGTACATCGCCCAGGAGCGTGGTGCGACGCCGCGGATCACCGCGCACCTGGAGCGCCGGGCCGCACTCGACGGCGCGGACTTCGTGATCAACATCGTCCAGGTCGGGATGAACGCCGCGACCCGGGTGGACTTCGAGATCCCGGCCCGGTACGGGATCCGGCAGACGATCGGGGACACGCTCGGTGTCGGCGGGGTGTTCCGCGCACTCCGCACGTTCCCGGTGCTGCGGGGGCTGGCGGACGACATCGCCGAGGTGTGCCCGGACGCGTGGCTGCTGAACTACACCAACCCCATGGTGATGAACGTCTGGTACCTGGCCGCTCTCGGAGTTCGCAAGGTGGTCGGGCTCTGTCACTCGGTCTACTGGACGATGCACGGTCTGTCCGAAGTGGTCGGCGTCCCGTACGACGAGGTGACCTACCGGGCCGCTGGAGTCAACCACCAGTCGTGGGTACTACGGTTCGAGCGCGGCTCCGAGAATCTGTACGAGCGCCTGGACGCGGCAATCTCGGCGGATCCGGAGCTGCGGCGGCGAGTGCGCGTGGACATGTACCGGCGGCTCGGGTTCTATCCGACCGAGACCAGCGAGCACTCGTCGGAGTACGTGCCGTGGTACCTGTCGCATCCGGACGAGGTCGAGCGGCTGCGGCTGCCCGTGGGTGAGTATCTCGGGATCGTCGAGGAGAACCTGGCGTCGTACGAACAGACGCGGAAGGCGTTGAAGGCAGGCGAACCGGTGACGGTCGAACCGACGATGGAGTATGCGCCGCAGGTCATCCACAGCATCGTCACCGGGACGCCGCGAACCATCTACGGCAACGTCCCGAACACCGGCCTGATCAGCAACCTGCAGGCCGGCGGAGTGGTCGAAGTCCCTTGCCTGGTCGACGGTTCGGGGGTCCAGCCGACCGCGGTGGGTGCGTTGCCGGCGCAGTGTGCGGCGCTCAACCGGTCCTACCTGAACGTGGCTGAGCTGGTGGTGAAGGCCGCGGTGGACGAGGATCCGCGGGCGATCCGGCAGGCCGTGATGGTCGACCCGGCCACCGCGGCCGCGCTACCGGTCGAACGGATCTGGGACCTGTGCGACGACCTCGTGGTTGCTCACGGCAATTACTTGGCACCGTCGCTGAGGGCGGCCTGCAGGTAGGTGCGGTACGTCGCGAAGCCGTCGAGAACCTCGGCGGCGGTCGGCTGACCGGTGAGGGAGCCGACGCCCTGGCCCGCGTAGATCGAGGCGCGGGCCGGGTCGGCGGCGCGGGTGCCTTCGACGTAGTCGGTGTGGCCGGCGTCGTCGGTCTTCAGCTCGTCCTCGCGGCCCTGCCAGGCGTCGAAGTACGCGTTGCGCAGCGCCCGGCCACCGAACTCGTCCGGCCACCCGGCCCGCGACGCCGCGTCGAACACCGTGCCGTAGACAGTGTCGGTCTCGTCCGCCGCGATCACGCGCCGGCGGATCGGATCCGACGTGAGCGCCTCCTGGCAGGTGAGGAACGCCGTACCGATCCAGGCACCCGCGGCCCCCGCGGCCAGTACGGCGGCCAGCCCGCGCGGTCCCGAGATCCCACCACCCGCGAGCACCGGCAGCTCGGTCAGCTCGAGAATCGCCTGCAGCAACGGCAGCGTGGCTACGGCGTTGCGGCCATGCCCACCGGCTTCCGCGCCCCGGGCAACGATCACGTCGACACCGGCATCGACCGCCTCCCGCGCATCGGCAACCGTCCCCGCCTGCGTGGCAACGACAATCCCGGCCTTCTGCAGCGGTTCGACGTACGGCGCGTAGTCCCCGAAGCTCAGCGACACCAGTGCCGGCTTCAGTTCGAGCACGGCCTCCAGATGCTCCGGCCGCTCCCGCACCGACCACGCCATCAGGCCGATCCCGTACGGCTTCCCACTCGCCGCGGCGATCGAGCCTTCGGTCCGGATCCAGTCAGCCGCGACCGCGGATCCGGCGCCGAGCATGCCGAGACCACCCGCTGCCGAGATCGCGGCCGTCAGCTTCCCGCCGCCGACGTTGGCCATGGGCGCGCCCACCACGGGCACACCCAGGCCGAACCTCTCCGTCAGCCACACGGGCCTTGCCTCAGAACTTGTAGACGTCTGAGGCCGGGTCGCCGTGGCAGCGCTTGTACTTCTTGCCGGAGCCACAGGGGCAGGCCGCGTTGCGCGGGGTCCCGGCGTACTGCAGGGCACCCTCTTCGACGGCCGCCTCGCGGACAGCCACCTCGTCGTCGCCGTCCATGGTCGGAGCCGAGTAGGACAGGCGCTGCGGACGGCTGTCACCGGTCAGGCCCTTGGCGCGCAGGCGCGGGGTGTCCCGCGGCCGCACCTCGTCCTGGACGCGGCCCGGGAACTCCGCCACCGGCGCACCGGGGGTGAGGATGTCCTCGATCCGGCGGCCTTCGAGACCTTCACCGTCCAGGTCGAGGTCCACCGCGGCGTCCGCCTCGGCGGCGAGCTCCATCTCGGCGCGCATCGCCTCGACGTCCACCTCGACGTTGAAGATGAACGCGACCGACTCCTCCTTGATCGACTCCATCATCGCGGCGAACATGTCGTAGCCCTCGCGCTGGTACTCGACCAGCGGGTCGCGCTGCGCCATCGCGCGCAGGCCGATGCCCTCGCGCAGGTAGTCCATCTCGTACAGGTGCTCGCGCCACTTGCGGTCCAGCACGCTCAGTACGACGCGACGCTCCAGCTCGCGCATCGCGTCCTCACCGAGCAGCTCCTCGCGCCGCTCGTACGCCGCCTGGGCGTCCTCGATGAACCGCTCGATCAGGAAGTCCTGGGTCAGACCGGCCTTCTCGCCGCCGGCCTCATCGATCAGCTCGTCCTCGGTCAGCTCGGTCGAGTACAGCGTCTTCATCGCGGTGAACAGCGCGTCCAGGTCCCAGTCCTCGGCGAACCCGTCCGCGGTCGCGCCCTGCACGTACCCGGTGACCGTCTCGTCGAGCATGTCCGACACCTGCGAGCGCAGGTCCGCGCCCTCGAGCACCCGGCGGCGCTCGTCGTACACGACGTGCCGCTGCCGGTTCATCACGTCGTCGTACTTGAGGATGTTCTTCCGGGTCTCGAAGTTCTGCGCCTCGACCTGGGCCTGCGCCGACGCGATCGCCTTGGTGACGACCTTGTTCTCCAGCGGCTGGGTGTCGTCGTTGTTGCGCGACATCGCCCAGTCGACCATCTCGCGCTTGAACAGCCGCATCAGGTCGTCCTCCAGCGACAGGTAGAACCGGGACTTGCCCGGGTCGCCCTGACGGCCGGCGCGGCCGCGGAGCTGGTTGTCGATCCGGCGGGACTCGTGCCGCTCGGTGCCGAGCACATACAGGCCGCCGACCTCGGTGACCTCTTCCTGCTCGTCCTTGACCTGCTTCTCGAACTGCTCGAGGACCTTCGGGTACTCCGCCTCGTACTGCTCGGCGGACTCGACCGGGTCGATCCCGCGGGCGCGCAGGTCCTTGTCGGCCAGGTGCTCCGGGTTGCCACCGAGGATGATGTCGGTACCACGGCCGGCCATGTTGGTGGCCACCGTGACCGCACCCTTGCGGCCGGCCTCGGCGACGATCGCCGCCTCCCGCGCGTGCTGCTTCGCGTTCAGCACCTCGTGCGCGATGTTCTCCTTGCGCAACTGCGCCGACAGCCGCTCGGACTTCTCCACGCTGGTGGTGCCGACCAGGATCGGCTGACCGGTCCCGTGCACCTCGACGATGTCCTTGACCACCGCGTCGAACTTGGCGTCCTCGGTGCGGTAGATCAGATCCCGCTCCTCGACCCGGATCATCGGCTTGTTGGTCGGGATCGGCACGACGCCGAGCTTGTAGACCTTGGAGAACTCGGCCGCCTCGGTCATCGCCGTACCGGTCATGCCGGCCAGCTTGTCGTAGAGGCGGAAGTAGTTCTGCAGCGTGATCGTCGCCAGCGTCTGGTACTCCTCCTTGATCTCGACTTCTTCCTTCGCCTCGATCGCCTGGTGGAGTCCCTCGTTGTAGCGGCGGCCGTGCAGCGTGCGGCCGGTGTGCTCGTCGACGATCAGCACCTCGTTGTCGACGACCACGTAGTCCTTGTCCCGGCGGAACAGGTCCTTGGCCTTCAGCGCGTTGTTCAGGTAGCTGATCAGCGGGGTGTTGGCCGACTCGTACAGGTTGTCGATGCCGAGCCGGTCCTCGACCTTCTCGATCCCGCGCTCGAGGATCGCGACCGTGCGCTTCTTCTCGTCGACCTCGTAGTCGGCGACCGGGCGCTGCTCCTCGGGCACCTTGTCGTCGGCGATCCGCGGCTTCAGCGTGTTCGCGATCCGGGCCATCTCGACGTACCAGCGCTGGGAGTCCTCGGCCGGGCCGGAGATGATCAGCGGGGTCCGGGCCTCGTCGATCAGGATCGAGTCCACCTCGTCCACGATCGCGTAGTTGTGCTCGCGCTGGACGAGGTCCTCGATCGAGTTGGCCATGTTGTCGCGCAGGTAGTCGAAGCCGAACTCGTTGTTGGTGCCGTAGGTGATGTCCTTGGAGTAGGCCACCCGGCGCTCGGCCGGCGACATCTCCGGCAGGATCACGCCGTAGTCGAGGCCGAGGAAGTGGTACACCCGGCCCATCCACTCGGCCTGGAACCTGGCCAGGTAGTCGTTCACCGTGACCACGTGCACGCCGCGGCCGGACAGGGCGTTCAGGTACGTCGGAAGCGTGCCGACCAGCGTCTTGCCCTCACCGGTCTTCATCTCGGCGATGTTGCCCAGGTGCAGCGCGGCGCCGCCCATGATCTGGACGTCGTAGTGCCGTTGGTGCAGGGTCCGCTTGGCCGCCTCCCGGACCACCGCGAACGCCTCCGGCAGCAGCGCGTCGAGAGACTCCCCGTTCTCGTGCCGCTGCTTGAACTCCGCGGTCTGACCACGAAGTTCCTCGTCGGTCATCCCGACGAAGTCGTCCTCGATCGAGTTGACCATCTTCGCGATGCCCTGGAGCTGACGCAGGATCTTGCCCTCGCCGATCCGCAGGACCTTGTCGATCACCTTCATGGTGGGGAGTTCTCTCCTTGCTGCTGAAGCCTGGCTGCGGCCGAACGCCGACAGGGCACGATCCACCCCTCGGGCAGGCGCGCAGCACCCATGTTACGGGGCACGATGTGCCAAGCCACGTCGGATGCGTGCCGCCGGGCCTATCCGACCCACGCTCAGGCGGCCCGGAAAGTTCCCAAGGCTCGGTCAGAAACCGCGCAGAGCGTCACTGAGCGCTGGCGAGAGGTCACCACCACCGGCCACCCGGACCTGGTCCAGCCCGAGCCAGCCGGCCAGCTGGACGAGCTCCGCGGCCAGCTCGGCGGCCGTCTCCACCGGCGCCTTCGGCTCCGCGTGCGCCGATTGGACCAGCAGTACGCCGGCCGTCCGGTCGGCCTTGAGGTCCACCCGGGCGACCAGCCGGTCCCCGAGCAGGAACGGGAGGACGTAGTACCCGTGGATGCGTTTCTCGGCCGGGACGTAGATCTCGATCCGGTAGCGGAAGTCGAACAGGACCTCGGTCCGGGTCCGCTCGAACACCAGCGAGTCGAACGGGCTGACCAGGGCCCGCGTGTTCACCCGCCGCGGCAGCCGCGCGTCCCGATGCAGGTACGCCGGCCGCTTCCACCCGTCGATCCGGACCGGGAGCAGCTCGCCCTCCTCGACCAGCTCCGCGATCGCCTGCGCGGTCTCTTCCGGCGCGGTCCGGAAGTAGTCCCTCAGACACTGCGCGGTCGCCACCCCGTGCGCCCTGGCCGCGATCGACACCAGCCCGCGGTGCGCGGCGGCCACGGACGGCGTCGGGGTCTCCAGTACGGCGCGAGGCAGCACCCGCTCGGGTACGTCGTACATCCGCTCGAACTGCTGGTTGCGCCGGGCGACCGTGATCTCGCCGGCGAAGAAGAGGTACTCGAGGGCACGCTTCACGTCGGACCAGTTCCAGCCCCAGTTGGTGCGGTCGCGCTCGACGTCGTCATCGATCTGGCGGGCGGTCAGCGGGCCGTGGTCGCGGACGTCGGCGAGCACCTGCTTGAGCAGATCCGGCCGCTCGGCGGCGATCGACCGCGGGCCGCCCCACGCCTCGGTCGTTGCGCGGGCCATCCGCCAGCGCATCAGCGGGTGCGTCTCGACCGGGATCAGCGACGCCTCGTGCGCCCAGTACTCCACGAGTCGGCGCGGCGCCTTCCCGGACGCACGGTCCAGCAGATCCCGCGGGTACGGGCCCAGCCGCGAGTACAGCGGCAGGTACTGCGTCCGGCTCAGGACGTTGACCGAGTCGATCTGGATCAGCCCGATCCGCCCGAGCACGCGCGCCAGCGCCCGCGCATCCGGCGTCCCCTTCGGACGGGGATCCATGAACCCTTGTGCGGCCAGCGCCACCCGGCGGGCCTGAGCCGTCGACAACACCTGAGAATCCACGGAGCCGATTCTGCCGCCGGCCACCGACAGAAAATCGCGACCGTGCCGGCAGGGCTCTCCAGCAGCCCGTGTCCCGCGGGCCGGGCCTCAGCTCACCGACGGTCCTCGTCGACGGTGTCCTCGACCCGGATGATCAGCAGCACCTCGGCCACCTGGGGCGGGATCGGCGACGGGAACAGGCCGCGCGCGGAGAGATCCTCGACGGAGCGGAACGGCCCTCGGTGGGTCCTGTCGGCGACGATCAGCGCGGCCTGTTCGGCGGAGACGCCCGGCAGCCTACGCAGTACCGGCTCGGGTGCGTCGTTGATGTCGATCAGCCCGCCGTCCTCGAACTGGTTCGGCAGATCGGGGCGGCCGATGCCGAGCTGCCGGGCGATCTGCGGGTGCTCCGCGGCGAGCTGACGCGCGTACTGCCGGCGCGGGTCGAGACCTGGAGCCCGCTGCGTCCGCCGAGGCACGATCACGCCCACATGGATCGCACAGATCAGAGCTGTGGCGATCACCAGAGCCACCCCGAGCCCGTCGGTGTCGCTGGTGATCTCGTCGCTGGACGTATCGATCAGGAGCGCACCGGTGACCGTGGCGGCCAGGTAGCCCACCGCCGCCGCACCCAGCTGGACACTGCGCCGCCGGATCGCGAGGATGCCCACCAGCGGACCCGCCAGCATCCCGACCGAGATGATCGGGACCGCCGCCGCGGCGAACTTCACCGCCCAGTCCTGCCATTTCAACGTCTCCGGCTCACCAGCCTGTACCGGGACCTCCGGCGACCAGTACTGCGGTGGCGGCGGCGCGGGCCACCCGAAGGCGGCAGGCGCGGCCTGTGAGGCGGGAGTGGGGGCCGGGCCGCTTTGTGGGGCGATGAGGGTGGGGTCGTTCTGGAGGATCTGCTGGTGGAGGTGTTGGAGGGCGCTGCCGGGTTCCACGCCATGGGTGCTCACCAGGCGCGTGCGGGCCTCGCGATAGGTCGCCAGGGCTTCGGCTTGGCGGCCGGCGCGGTACAGGGCATGCATCTGTACGCCGCGCAGCCGTTCGTGGAGGGGGAACTCCGCAACCAGGCGCGACAACTCCGGCAGCAGGCTCTGCTGGTGGCCTTGCTCGAGTTCCAGCTGTGCCCAGTCCTCCACGGCCGCGGCGCGGTCAGCGGTGAGGCGAGCGCGGGTGGCCTCGAAGTACGAGCCCGTCAGGCCGGCCAGCGGCTCGGCTCGCCAGAGTGACAGGGCTGTCTGAAGCTCGGCGGCGGCCTCCGCCAGGCGACCCGCACCGCGCAGTTGGCGTGCTTCGCGGACGTGGCTGGTGAACAGGTCCAGGTCGGAGTTGCCGGGAGCAACGGAGAGCCGGTACCCGGCTTCGGTCAGGGTCAGCAGGAGGCCGGCCGCTCTGGGGGCTCGCTCCGGCTCCAGCACCCGGCGTAGCCCCGCGACGTACTTCTGGACGACGTTGGTGCCGTTCGCAGGCGGTTCGTCGCCCCAGACCGCGTCGATGATCCGGCTGGTCGGGACCGGCCGGTTGGCGGCCAGCAGGAGGATCGCCAGGACCGCGCGCTGCTTGGCCGGGCCGAGGTCCAGCTCACGCTGCCCGTCAAAGGCTCGCAGCGGTCCGAGCAGGTCGAACCGGACAGAGTCGTCAACCGCCCCCTGCACTGGTCAGCACCCTCCCGATCCGCACCGGCCGAGCTGCCCCCAGCCGACGGCAGTGCGGCCGCAGTCTATCGCCGAGCGGGGCGCAGTGAGGCGGCAGCGAGACCGCCAGTACTCCGGTCAAGCCCGCCGCGGGCCTCGAGAGCCAGCCGGTCCGGACCATCATGAAGAAGACCCGGCTGGCGTCGCTGGCCGCGAGCAATCTGCGGATGCGCGGCACCATCGAGGACGCCGGCCGACCGATGACCTTCGGCATCAGCTTGACCAAGGGCGGTGGCCAGGGCGACTTCGCCGTCGCCGGACAGGCGTACTCCGTCCGTGTGATCGGCAAGACCGTGTACCTCCAACTGTCCGAGGCCACGATCCGGGCCGAGGCCAAGGCCGGCAGGAGCAGCGCGGCCGAGACCGCGCAGATGCTCAGGCTGCTGAAGAACAAGTGGATCAAGCTGTCCAAGGTCGACAAGGACACCCAGGCGATGGTGGACCTGGTCACTCCCGGCCGGTTCTTCCGGTCGGTCTTCGGCGAGGACGACACCGATACCGCCGCGACACCTCGCAAGACCGCCGCGCGGATGGTCGACGGCATCCGCTGCGTCGGCCTGACCGAGGACGGCGCGTCGATGTGGATCGACACCACGACCGCCCAGCTGGTCCGGATGACCGACGGCAAGAACCAGTTCAGCTTCAGCGACTACGGCAAGGTGCCCACCCCGAAGGTGCCCGCCAGGAGCCAGGTCCTCGACGGCAAGACGATGGGCCTGTGAGGGTGGCCGCCCGGCCGGGACAGGGGACCTGGCCGGGCGGTCATAACTCCGCTGTTACCGCAAGTGGGAGGTGTGCTACGGAGGGTGTTCAGGGGACGCTGCCAGCAGGCCGCCCGCCCGCGCGGCCCCTATCAACCTGGAGTGAGGCATGACAGGAAGAGTGCAGTTGATCCGTGCCGTCTTGGCGGCCGGTGTGCTGACCGCGGCGTCCCTCGGTGCGGTGGCCGTAGCCGGCTCCGCATCGGCCGCGCAGTCACCTGACGGACCGAGGACCCGGATCGTCGGCGGCACGATCGCCCGTACCGCGGACACCCCGTGGGCGATCGCCCTCAACAACAGCGGCTCCCCGTCACCGAGCGGCCAGTGGTGCGGCTCGACCCTGGTCGCGGCGAACAAGATCGTCACCGCCGCACACTGCGCGCAGGAAGCGGTCGGCACCTACACGGCGATCCAGGGCCGGGACGTACTGACCAGCTCCGGTGGCACATCGTCCAAGGTCAGCAGCATCTGGGTGGACCCGCAGTACGGGCAGCAGCCGGGTCACGACCTCGCCGTGATGACGCTGGCGACGCCGTTCGCCGGCGTACCGACGCTGGCCCTGGAGACCGACCAGGCGGCGGACGCGGTCGGCGCGGCGTCGGTCGTCTACGGCTGGGGCACGACCGAGGGCACCGGCCCGGAGGACACCTTCCAGAAGGTGACCGTCCCCGTGCTGGGTGACGCGTACTGCGAGCAGGCGTACGCGAGTGAGGGCTACACCGCCGGCGGCGAGATCTGCGCCGGCTACGAGGACGGCGGCAAGGACTCCTGCCAGGGCGATTCCGGCGGTCCGCTCGTCCTGAACGGCCGCCTCTTCGGCGTCGTCTCCTGGGGCGTCGGCTGCGCGGACGCAGGGAACCCCGGCCTCTACGCCGAGGTAGCCACCTACGCCGCGGAACTCCAGTCCCAGATCGGCGGCTGAAACAGTCACGTGGGGCCCGGGCCTGTTCGTCCGGGCCCCACGCATGCTGTCCGGTCAGACAGCGCCGAAGCGTTCGGTGTGGATTCGCCGGAGTGGTACGCCGAGGCCGGACAGGTCCCGGCTGACGGCGCTGACCATCGGCTGCGGGCCGCAGATGAAGTACTCCAGACGCTGCGGGCGGCGCGGCAACTGACGGGACAGGAAGCTCCTGGTGATCCGGCCGGTCTCCCCCGGCCAGCCGGGATACGGGCGACTGAGCACCTCGACCACCCTGAGGTTGAGCCGGGTGCGCAACGCGGTGATCTCCGGCCGGAGCATCAGCTCGTCCTCGGTGCGCGCCGCGACGATCAACCGGTGCCGCCGGCGGTCCTCGCGATCGGCCAGGGTCCGGAGCATGCTCAGCAACGGCGTGATGCCGACGCCGGCCGCGATCAGCACGAACCCTGGTGCGTCCTCATGGCCCTCGATCGTGAATCCGCCGTACGGGCCGTCCAGGAAGACCCGGCGACCCGGCCGGAGCGCGCCGAGCAGCTCGGTGAAATCACCGAGCGCCTTGATGGTGAACTCCATCCGCTCGGGGTGCTCGGCGGTCGACGCGATGCTGAACGGATGCTCCTCGAACACGAACGGCGTTGAGCCGATCTTGAGCCAGACGAACTGACCGGCATCGAACGGCAAGCCCGCATGACCGTCCGCCTGGATCACCAGCGTCACGCCGTCGCCCGGCACAGCCCGCACCGATACCACGACGTAGGCGTGCTTGCGGGACCGGATCGGCAGCCAGATCCAGCGGCGTACGGCCAGACCGGCCATAAGCAGCCCGCTGGCGACGAACCAGGCAGCCACCAGCACGTGCGAGACGAGGTGCCGCAGCCACCAGACATGCAGCCAGGCGGTGACCAGGACGACCGCCACCAGCCCGTTGTGGACCAGCCGCCAGCCCTCGTACCGCGGTTGGCGGCTGGGACGGCGCAACGCGAGGACGACGACCAGGACCAGCGCGACCGTCGAGGTGACCGCCGCCCGGGCCGCCCAGGTGGTGTGCGCGAGATCGAGGATGGAGAGCCCGCGCGGATCGACGAACAGCACCGCGACCAGGTGGACGATGACCAGCAGGACCGCGATCAGCGCGATCAATCGGTGCACCGCCAGCACGGTCTCGATCCCGAACGTCGCGATCAGCCAAGGCAGCCGGGCGGGAAGCACGACCGCGACGACCAGGGCGGAGAAGCCGACCAGTCCGGCGCTGAGGGCCAGAGCCGCTCCCGGATTGGCATCCGGTGGCCCGATCACACCCCACGTGAGGAACAGCGGAACCAGCAGGAACGCGGCGTACCAGAGGAACCAGGCGAGCCGGGACAGCGGGCCATGTACACGTTCTGAGATTCGGTGGCGGGACATGACGGTGGAAAACTACGCCGCCGCTCACCTGTGGGGGAACACGCGTGCTCAGGGATGACAAGACTGTCATCGAGCCACGGACAGGCCGAGGGCCGGGCTTGTCGCCCGGCCCTCGGGTTGTTGTGTAGCTCCTCCCGGGATTCAGAAGGTCGGCCTCACACGACCAAGATCAGACGGCCAGACGGATCACGCCGTAGTCGTAACCGCGACGGCGGTAGACGACGCTGGGCTGGTTCTCGTCGGCATCGACGAACAGGTAGAAGTCGTGTCCGACCAGTTCGAGCTCGTAGAGCGCCTGGTCCAGGGACATCGGCTTGGCGGTGTGGGTCTTCTCGCGCATCACCAGCGGACCGTCGCCGGTGACCGTGAGCGATCCGACTTTGTACGTCGCCACCTTGTCTTCGGCGACTGTCTCCTCCACAGCGGTGCTGCTGACTGGCTGCTTCGCGTTCACGTGCCGCAGGCCTTCCGGCGAGCGCTCACCGCGGTGCACCCGGCGCCGGTCGGCCGCCTTGCGGACCTGGGCCCGGAGCCGGTCCAGGCAGACGTCGAACGCCGCCTGCTTGGTCTCACCGCACGCTTCGGCGCGGACCACCGGACCCTTGGTGTACATGGTGAGTTCGACACGCATCGCCCGATCGTGCTGTCGCGGGTTCTTCTCCTGGCTGACTTCCACCTCGCACCGCAGTACTCGGTGATCGACCTTCTCGATTCGCTCGAGTTTTTCCTCGACGTACTGCCGGAAGCGGTCACTGACCTCGCAGTGATGACCCTTGACAACGACGTCCACGGAAACCTCCATCGATCGGCGACTTCTTGTTACGTCTCCAGACCCCCGCAAGTGTGCGAATTCGACTCCATTTCACTGTGCCGGTAGCGGTCGGGGTGCCCGAAACGACAACACCCGCGACCACGCCCGTCGGACTCCGCGGTCAGGATTCCGGCTGATCCGGTCCTGCACCACATCCCTGCCCGACAAGCCCGTGCGGGTGTCATGGGCCAACGCTAGTCGGCTTCGGCGAAAACCGGTAGGGAAGTTCTCATGAACCAGACGGCCGGTGCCGGCGGGTCGCGGCCAGGACCGCGCAGCCGAGCACCGCGATCCCCCGGGATTCCAAGGCGCGGCACGCCTCCGCGAGCGTGGAACCGGTGGTGATCACGTCGTCGACCAGCAGGACCGGCTGATCCGTCAGCCTTTCAGCCCAGCGCGAACGAGCCGCGAAAGCCCCGTGCAGGTTGACGGTGCGGCGTTCCGCGGACAGGCCGGCCTGGTCGTCCGGGCGCCGTACGACGCGCAGCGCGTCGGCCAATCGCGCGTCAACGCCCTGTCTCCGCAGGGCTTTGATTGCGGCCTTCGCAATCCGCCGCAGCGGGTCGTGCCCGCGCTGCCGGACGGTCGCCCGCGCCGACGGGACCGGGCACAACCAGACTGCCCTGCGCTCCCCCAGCGCGCTCAGCACCGCGGTCGCGAGCACGCCACCGAGTGGCCGAGCAAGGGAGTACCGGGCGTTCTCCTTGTGCGCGATGATCAACTGCCGGAGCTGATCGGCGTACGGCGCACTCGCGGTCGGCGGAGGCAGTCCGGCCGGCCGCGGGTCGGGCCAGGCACGGAACGGAGTCAGGGCGGCCAGCAGTTCCCGGCAACCACCACAGAGAGTGACGCCGGGCCGCTCGCAGCCCGCGCAGCGCCCACCCAGGACCAGATCCACGAACGCGTCCCGGGCCGGCACCGCACCCACGATCGACGAACCGGACCGTCGCCCGCAACCGTCCTATCGCCGGCCTGTGGACAACAGGTCAGCCCGGGTACACCGGGAAGATGGGCGGGGCGTTGGGGTCGGAGTCCATCGGGGTCCAGAGCAGGTCGCGGCTGAGCCAGTGCACCTTGCCTTCGACGTCCTCGACGACCGGAAGGGTGTCCAGGTTCGGGTTGGATGCGACGGACCGGGCGGAGAAACTGGCCGGCGAACCGGGCAGCAGCTGCAGCTGGGATCCGTCGGAGTTGACCAGCCAGGGCCCCGGGGTCGAGTTGCTGCTCGAAGTGCTCACGCCGACGACCAGGATGCCCTGCTTGGTCCAGGCCGCGTCGGTGATGCCGCCGAGCGGGAGCTGGAGCTGACGGAACTGCCCGAGCACCAGCTGCTTGCCGCTGTTCCCGGGCAGGATGGTCCCGGTCTGCACGTAGTTCTTCCCGGTGGTCTTGGACTTCATCACCAGCAGCGCCCGGACGCCGTCCGGCGCCATCCTGAGGACCACCGGGGCGTCGCCGCGGAAGCTGGTCTTCACCAGGCTGACGTCGCCGCCGCGGTTGCGGACCCGCAGCCGTGGCGCCCCGCTGTCGGCCTTGTCCATGATCCAGAGGTTGTCCTGGTTGTCGTAGCTCGGCCGCAGGACCCGGCCGCTCACCGGGATCGGCTTGACCGCGTCGCTCTTGTCGGTCGCGTCCAGCCGGGCGTAGGCGACCACGTCGTCGCCGTCGATCGTGGTCACGACCGCGCCGGCGTCGCCGTGCAGGTTCACCGCGAAGGACTTGGCGTTGAGCTGGTAGAGCTGGCTGGACGTCAGTGGCTGAGCGGCGATGTCCGACGCCCCGTCCAGCCCGACGATCCGTTGCACCTTCCCCATCCGCACGCCGTACAGGTCGGTCAGGGCGCCGCCGGGCACCGACGGGTCGTACTGGCTGAAGTTCGCGAACGGCAGGATGTCCGGGTCGTCCGGCAGCAGGGGTGCGCCGCCCACGGTGATCTTGACCCGCAGGCTGATCTGGTTGAGCGTCCAGACGATCTGGGCCGCGAGCAGCCGGCGGTCCTGGTCCCGCATCGATGCGGCCGCGTCGTTGAGCGCGACGGTCGCCACGCCGAACTCGACCGGGACCGACACCTGGACCTCGGTGCCCGGTGGCGCCAGGGTGATCACGCCGCTGCCGAGCCGGCCGGTCGGGCCCTTCAGGAGCTCCTGGACCAGCTGGGTCGCGGCCTGCCCGGAGGACAGGTTCACCGGCAGATAGACCGGGTCGGGGACCAGCATCTCCCGGCCCGGCGTGAAGTAGTACAGATCGCGCGGGGCGAGCTTCAGATCCACCTGGTTGCTGCCCAGGTACACCCCGGGCGGCGCCGAGGCGACCCGGTACTGCCCGTTCGCCTTGGTCAGCTTGAAGAAGAAGTCGGCCGGCTCGTTCGCCGGCGCGGGGATCCACTCGCCTCGCTGGTTGATCGTCGCGATCTTGCGGGCGGTGAGCTGAATACCGCCGGCCCGTCGCGCCAGCGCGTCCGGGCGCTGGTCGTACACCACGGTCCCCGACTCCGGCTTCCACGCCGCCGCGGCCTCCGGGGTCATGTACTGCCGGGCGATGTCCAACGCGCCCTGCGAGTCCGACATGGCCTCCAGGAAGCCGTTGACGATGTCCATGTCGTTGAAGGTGTCCCGCGGTGGCTTCGCCTCCACGCCGACACCGCCGAGGTCCGGCGCCAGTCCTTGGCGGCTCCCGCTGCGGACGGTGCCCTTGGTCGGCACGGTCGCGCAGCCGGTGACCAGCAGCAGAACCGCGAGCAGAGCGACGAGCAGGCGCCTTCTCATCGCTCATCACCTCCGGTGAGCTTCTGGTACGGCGCTCCCACGTCGACCAGCGATTTCTCGGTGATGACGCGGCTGGCGTCGACCGGGCGGGCCGGCAGTGGTGAGCCGGTCAGGGTGACGTCGGCCCGGCGCGGCAGGGTGAGCCGGAAGTAGGCGCCGTCACCCGGCGAACCCCAGGCGTCCAGCCGGCCGCCGTGCAGCCGGGCGTCCTCGAGGGCGATGGACAGGCCGAGGCCAGTGCCGCCGGTGGTCCGGGCCCGGGCCGGGTCGGCGCGCCAGAACCGGCTGAACACCATCTCCGCCTCCTCGGGCCGGAAACCGATGCCGTGGTCCCGGACCGCAACCGCCGCCGCGTCCTCGTCGTGCGCCGTACTGATCCGGATCGGCTGACCCTCGCTGTGCTCGATGGCGTTGCCGATCAGGTTGCGCAGGATGCGCTCGATCCGGCGCGAGTCCACCTGGGCGCGGCACGGCTCCGGCATGTCCAGCTGGACATCGCAGCCCTTGCGCTCCAGCAGGGTCTCGTGGTTCTCCAGGACGCGGTTGACGATGTCGCGGAGGTCGACGTCCTCCAGGTCGAGCGCGGCCGCGCCGGCGTCGAACCGGCTGATCTCCAGCAGGTCCGCGAGCAGCTCCTCGAACCGGTTGAGCTCGTTCTGCAAGAGCTCCACCGAGCGGCGGCTGATCGGGTCGAACTGGTCGCGGCTCTCGTGCAGCAGGTCGGCGGCCATCCGGACCGTGGTCAGTGGGGTCCGCAGCTCGTGCGAGACGTCGGAGACGAACCGGCGCTGCAGCCGGGACAGCTCCTCCAGCCGGCGGATCTGCCGCTGCAGGTTGCTCGCCATCTTGTTGAACGAGACCGCCAGCCGGGCCAGGTCGTCGGTGCCACGGACCTGCATCCGCTCCTCGAGCTTGCCCGCCGCCAGCCGCTCCGCGATCCGCCGCGCCATCCGGACCGGGGTGACGACCTGCCGGGTGACCAGCCAGGCCACGGCGCCGAGCAGCACGATCAGCAGGAGTCCCGCGGTCAGGAGCGCGCGCTGGACGACGTCGAGCGTCTCCTGCTGCGCGGTGAGCGGGAAGAGGAAGTAGACGGCGTACCGCTCGTTGGTGGAGGTGATCCGCAGCTGCGAGCCGATCACCAGGCCGGGCACGCTGGGCCCGTCGCGGTAGTTGATCTGGGTGTAGGTGTCGTACAGCTTGGACTCGTCGCTCATCACCGAGGAGGCCAGCGACTGCGGGATCGAGTCGCTGTCGACCAGGCCGGTGTAGCGGATCGCGTTGGACTTCGAACTGTCGGTCGGCACCAGCAGGACGTCGTACAGGCCGGGGCGGTTGGAGCCGAGCACCAGCTCGGACAGCTGCTGGTTGATGGTGTTGCGGTCGGCGGCGTTGATCGTGTTGGACAGCTGGGTGAGCTGGGCGAGCGCCTCCGCCTGTGCGCTGGTACGCCGGGACTCCAGCACGCCATCGGTGACCTGGCTCATCATCACCCAGCCGACCAGGATCAGGACGAGGGTCGACATCAGCAGGGTGCCGGTGACGATCCGGGCCTGGATGGACCGGCGCCAGATGTCCGGCCAGTGCTTGGGGTGCGTCCGCCAGAGCGGCTGCGGGTAGGCAGGCCAGTCCGCCGCGGCGGCGGTCAGCTCCAGCTCCGTCCCACGGGGCTCGGCCACCTCCTGCTCGGGTGGGGCCGGTGGCTGCGCCGGGCCTGCTGCCGCGGGGGCGGCAGCCGGCTCGGTGGCAGCCTGCGACTCTGTGTCGCGTCCGTACTCGATCAGTCTGCACCCGCCTTGTAGCCGACGCCGCGGACCGTCACCACGATCTCCGGGTGCTCCGGGTCCTTCTCGATCTTGGACCGCAGCCGCTGGACGTGCACGTTCACCAGCCGGGTGTCCGCCGCGTGCCGGTAGCCCCAGACCTGCTCCAGCAGCACCTCACGGGTGAACACCTGCCAGGGCTTGGAGGCCAGGCAGACCAGCAGGTCGAACTCCAGCGGTGTCAGCTGGATCGTCTCGCCGGCCCGCTTCACCGAGTGGCCGGCCACGTCGATGGTGAGGTCGCCGATGGTCAGCGACTCCGGCCCGGGCTCGTCCATCCGGCGCAGCCGGGCCCGGATCCGGGCCACCAGTTCCTTCGGCTTGAACGGCTTGACCACGTAGTCGTCGGCACCGGACTCCAGGCCCAGCACCACGTCCACGGTGTCGCTCTTGGCGGTCAGCATCACGATCGGTACGCCGGACTCGGCCCGGATCGCCCGGCAGACGTCGATCCCGTCCATCCCGGGCAGCATCAGGTCGAGCAGCAGCAGGTCCGGTTTGAACTCCCGGAACGCCGGTACCGCTTTGTCACCGGTCGCGCACAGGTAGGTGTCATAGCCTTCGTTGCGCAGGACGATGCTGAGCATCTCCGACAACGCTGTGTCGTCGTCGACGATGAGGACCCGACCTCTCATCGTCCGGTTACCATCTGCCACGCCCTGCTCCTTGCCGTCCGATCGTTGTGCGCCCAGCGGATGCTGACCGTACGCACTACGGATAGTGTCCCATTCCCCTGGTAGTGCACACGCCGGATCGCCGAGTGACCCCCGGTTGGGCTGTGATCATGGTGCATCGCCGGGGCTCACCACAACTCACGCAGGACTCGAGCCGGCGGTTCAGCCGAGGGGAGGGCAGCTAGTGGCCGACGACATCCGTTTGCACGAGGAGGCGGCGGAGGAGCCGTTGCGGCCGTGGCTGCCCGCGGACCTGCTGGACAACGCCGCCCGGACCATCTCCGACAACAAGACGATCATGCTGGGCCTCCCGGTGCTGGCCGCCATCGCCCTGGTCGCGGTGCAGGCCGCTCTGACACAGGTCGCCGTACCGGGTGGGCTCGGTGGGTTCTTCGGTGCCGATGAGCCGTTCCAGCAGGCCGGTGCGGCGCTCATGCTCACGTACGGCGTGCAGCTCGTCCTGTTCAGCGCGGTGTCGAGCATGCTGGCCGGGATCATCGCGCTGGCCGCCGTACGGAGTCAGCTGGGCCGTCGGGTCGGCCCGCGGGAGCTGCTGCGGCTGGTCCGGCCGGCGCTGCCCGCACTGGCCGCGGTCGGGCTGGTGCAGTCGCTGTCGTTCGCGCTCCTGATCGGCGGCTGGGGTCTGGCGGTGCTCGGGATCGGAGCCGGCGCGGACGCGGCGATCTCCTCCGATGCGGCCGGTGCGGTGGCCATAGCGATGATGCTCGTCGGCGGAGTGCTCGTGGTGATCTTCGGCATCCGCCTGGTGCTGGCCGGGACCGTCGTACTGATGGAGGGCCGGCACGCACCGGACATCGGGCTCCACATCCCCGCCAGAGTGGGCATCTGGGGTGCGCTGAGGCGGTCCTGGCAGCTGGTGAGGGGCAAGTTCTGGCGGGTGTTCGGCATCCTGCTGTTCGGGGGGCTCGTGGTGAACATCGTCAGCTACGCCCTGCAGTTCGGGATCTCGGCGCTGGTGATCACGGTCGGCTCGTGGGCGGACAGCAGCGAGGGCAGTGGCGCCACGGCGGTCGCGATCGCGCTCGGTGCGGCCGCGGGGATCGCGACCGTGCTGACGCTGGTCGCCAGTCTGGCCTTCCTGTCCGCCGTCCAGGCCTTGATCTACCTGGATCTCCGGGTACGCCGGGAAGGCCTCGACCTGTGGATGCGCCCGGTGCTGCGGCCCGGAGGTGGGTCGTGATCTTCCTCCAGGAGCCGCCGGTCGATATCGGCCGGGACCAGGCCGCCCAGGAGGCGGCCAAGGAGCTGTCCAAGTCGGCGTACCGGGAGTCCGGGGGCTCGATCATCGGGAAGGCGATCGCCAAGGTCCTGCAGTGGATCGGCGACCTGCTGGACAGCCTCACCGGCTCCTCCCCGAACGGGCACGCCGGTCTGGCCATGCTGATCGGTCTGCTCGTGCTCGTCGTCATCGTGGTGCTGTGGCGGGCCGGCGTACTGCGCACCAGTCACCGGACGCCGCAGGCGGTGTTCGATACGGCCAAACCCCGGACGGCGGCCGAGTACCGCGCCCAGTCGGAGCGCGAGGCGGCATCCGGCGACTACGCGCTCGCGATCCGCAGTCGCTTCCGGGCCTGCGTCGCCGAGCTGACCGAACGCACCATCCTGGACGAGCGCGCCGGCCGGACGGCGTACGAGGTGGTCGCGGACGCGGGCCGCAGCGCTCCGGCACTGCGGGGGCCTCTGCAGCCGGCCGCGCTGGCATTCACTGAGGTTGTCTACGGCAACCGTCCCGGGACTCCCGAACGGTACGCCGCTGTCGTGGCCGCCGACGACGCGGCGCGGACTGCTCGGGTGAGCGTGTGAGTACGCCGGTCGGACGGAGCGCCGGGGAGAGCTGGCGAGTACTGCGGACACCGCTGCTCGTCACCGGCGCCATCGTGCTGATCGCCATCGTCGTCATGATCGCCACCACCGCACGGACGTCGGGACCGTTCAGCCCGGACTCCACAGAGTCGGACGGCGCACGTGCGCTGGCGACGCTGCTGAAGAACCACAGCGTCGATGTGCACAGCACCGAGGTCCTGGACGACGCGGTGCGAGCTGGAGACGGCAAGGCGCTCGTCATCGGCCCGGACGGGTCGCTGGATCGCGCTGACTGGCAGCGGATCGCGGATGCGCGGTGGAGTCACCTCATCCTGATCCGCCCTGGTACACGGGCCCTGGAGATCCTCGCACCGGGTGTCCTGGACACCGGTCAGATCCTGTCGTCGAGCAGTCGCCGGCCGGGCTGCGATCTGCCGGGCGCGGTGCAGGCGGGTACGGCGACTGTCAGCGGGTCGACGTACTCCGCTCCCGACGGTGCGCAGCGGTGCTACGGCGACGGCATCAACAACACGGTGATCCGGCTGGAGTCGGACAACCGGGTCGTCGATGTCGTGGGCACTCCACGCACCTTCACCAATGCGGAGCTCGCTGACGACGGCAATGCCGCGCTGGCGCTCAATCTGCTCGGCACGCACCAGGACCTGACCTGGTATCTGCCGCAGTGGGAGTCCAGTGGCTTCGACGACGAGGACTCGGGCGGTCCCCCGCTGGTTCCGCCGGATGTCCGCTACATCGGCTGGGCGCTGGCGTTCGCCGTACTGGTCGTCGCGATCTGGCGCGGGCGTCGGCTCGGTCCGGTGATTGCGGAACGGCTGCCGGTCATCGTGCACGCCGCGGAGACCACTGAAGGCAGGGCGCGGCTCTACCGGCGCTCGCGTGCTCGGGACCGCGCCGCGGCGGCACTGCGCGAGTCCGCGCTCGGCAAGCTGCACAAGGCTCACGGCATCCCCCGGCGGGCCGATCCTGCGGCGGTTGTGGCGACCGTGGCTGCTCGCACCGGTCGAGACCCGGCCATGCTGTACGAGCTCCTCTACGGCCTTGCACCACTCAGTGACGCCGCTCTGATGTCCTTGTCCCATGAACTCGACGTACTGACGCAGGAGGTACGACACCCGTGACGACTACCGAGGTCAGCGCCGATCAGGCCAGGCAGGCGCTGGTTGCGCTGCGGACCGAGATCGGCAAGGCGGTGGTCGGTCAGGACACTGCGGTGACCGCACTGGTGCTGGCCCTGCTCTGCCGCGGCCACGTGCTCCTGGAGGGCGTGCCCGGTACGGCGAAGACCCTGATGGTGCGGGCGCTGTCGACGGCCATGCGGCTGAACACCAAGCGCGTGCAGTTCACACCGGACCTGATGCCGGGTGACGTCACCGGATCGCTCGTGTACGACGCGAAGACCAGCGAGTTCGAGTTCCGGCCGGGACCCGTGTTCACGAACATCCTGCTGGCCGACGAGATCAACCGGACTCCCCCGAAGACGCAGGCGGCGTTGCTGGAGGCGATGGAGGAGCGACAGGTCACCGTGGACGGCGAACCGCGCAAACTGCCGGTGCCGTTCGTGGTCGCCGCGACTCAGAACCCGATCGAGTACGAAGGCACGTATCCGTTGCCGGAGGCCCAGCTCGACCGCTTCCTGCTGAAGGTGACGCTCGACATCCCGCCGCGCGATGCGGAGATCGCCGTACTGGCTCGGCATGCCCAGGGCTTCGACCCGCGGGATCTGGAGGCGGCGGGGCTGCGGCCGGTGGCCGGGCCGGAGGATCTGCTGGCCGGACAGAACGCCGTACGACGGGTTGCCGTGCGGGAGGACGTGTTGGCGTACGTGGTGGACCTCTGCCGGGCGACGCGGCAGTCTCCGTCGCTGCAGCTCGGGGTGTCGCCGCGTGGCGCGACCGCGTTGCTGGCGGTGTCCCGAGCCTGGGCGTGGTTGTCGGGGCGTGACTACGTGATCCCCGACGATGTGAAGGCGATGGCACGTCCTTGCCTTCGGCATCGAGTGCAGGTGCGGCCCGAAGCCGAGCTCGAGGGCGTCAGTGCCGATGCTGTGCTGGAGAGCGTGCTGGCCACGGTGCCGGTGCCCAGATGATTGAGCGCGGCTGATGGTTCTCACGGGCCGGGCCGGTCTGTTGGCCGCTGCCGGTGTCATCTTCGTGGCTCTGGTGATGCCTAGCTGGAGTGGCGTCGGTGTGGTGGTCGCGGTCGTGCTGGTGGTGTGTGTGATCGACATACTGCTGGCCGGGTCGCCGCGACGGCTGCAATTGAGTCGTGAGGGCGACAACGCCGTACGGCTCGGTGAGCAGGCGGTGGTTCAGTTGCTGGTCGCGAATCCGGGGCGGCGGGTGCGCGGGTTGTTGCGGGACGCGTGGCCGCCGTCGGCCGGCGTACTGGATCCGCCGCACAAGCTGGACCTGCCGGCTGGTGAGCGGCGGCGGCTGGTAACGCATCTGGTGCCAACGCGGCGTGGTGATCGGCACGCTTCGAGAGTGACTGTCCGGTCTGTTGGTCCGCTGGGCTTCGCTGGGCGGCAGGGGTCGCATCAAGTCCCGTGGACAGTGCGGGCGCTGCCGCCGTTCAAGAGTCGCAAGCACTTGCCGTCGCGGCTGGCGCGGCTGCGGGAGCTGGACGGGCGTACGGCGCTGCTGGTGCGGGGGCAGGGCACGGAGTTCGACTCGCTGCGTGACTATGTGCCGGGTGACGACGTACGCAGCATCGACTGGCGGGCGACTGCTCGGCGCGGCAACGTCGTACTGCGGACGTGGCGGCCGGAGCGCGATCGGCAGGTCGCCATCGTGATCGACTCAGGGCGGATGTCCGCGGGGCGGGTCGGGGATGCGCCGCGGCTGGACCATGCGATGGACGCGGCGTTGTTGCTGGCCGCGTTGGCGACGCGGGCGGGTGACCGGGTTTCCTTACTGGCTTGCGATTCCGCGGTGCGAGCCGACGTACGACGTCCTGCTCCTCAAGACGTCCTGCCGTCGTTCGTGAACGCGCTGGCGAACGTCGAGGCCGAGCTCGTCCAGACCGACTTCCGGATCGTCGTCTCCCAGGTCCTCGAGCGCCTCGGCCAACGGTCCCTCATCGTCCTGCTCACCGGCCTCGACCCGGCCGTCATCGAGGAGTCGTTGTTGCCGGTGATCGGTCCGCTGTTGCGTCGCCACGTCGTAGTCCTCGCGTCGGTCGCCGACCCTCGCCTCACCGAACTCGAATCCACCCGCACCGACCTCCCCGAGGTCTACGCCGCCGCCTCGGCCGCCCGCACCCGCCTCGACCGCGAACGCGTCACCGCCATCCTCACCCGAGCCGGCGCCACCGTCGTCGACGAGGACCCCGACCAGATCGCCCCCGCCCTAGCCGACACCTACCTATCCCTCAAGAAGGCCGGCCGCCTCTGATTCCCAGGGCTCACGCCTTGGAGCGGAAGGTGTACGGCGCGGCGTTGGCAAGTGTTGTGCCGGACACGACTCCGATCAGGACGGCGTACCCGACCCTGCGGTTGCGCTGCAGTTGGCAGCCGGCGTCGATCGGCTTCTCAGGCTTGTCCCAGTGCACACCGATCTTGGGCTCCGGTGACGGCTCGACTCCCGGGTCGTTGCCGGAAACAACGTAGCCGACCTGGGTCCAGTCAGGTCATCGTGGGGCGGGCCTGGGCGAAGGTCCAGTGGTGGCCTTCGAGGTCTTCGGCTTCGTAGCTGGTGTAGCCGTAGTGGTGGATCTCGGTGAGGATCTTGGCGCCGCCCGCCTGGGCTTGGGCGAAGTGGGAGTCGAGGTCGTCGACGTACACCCAGATGTTGTGGTCGGTCGTGGTGGGGCGTGGGTCGGTGCGCTTGACGAGGAGTACGGCGGCTGAGCCGACGTTGAGCTCGATCCACGGAGGGTTCTCGCCTTCGGCGGGGATGGCGTCCCACGAATCGAGGCCGAAGACGGTGTGCAACCAGCGGGCCGCGGCGGGCGGATCGTCGTAGGACAAGGCGATCGTGAGGCGGTCGAGCTCGCGCGGGGTGCGCGGCGCGGTGGAGCGGCGGGCGACCCAGGCCGGGATCCACCGGATGACGCGCGGCCAGAAGTAGAACGCCTTGCCGTCGTCGCGGACCAGGGACTGTACGACGGTGACGCGCGTACCGCCGTCGACGGCGGCGAAGTCGACCCGGGTCTCGGTGTCGTCGACCGAACTGCGGTAGCCGAGCCGGGCGCCGGGCTCCCACTCGGTGATCGTCGCGAGCTCGAGCGCGTCGTCACCGGAGTACACCTCGAGGACCCGGCCGCCGACGCCGGGCTCGATCCGCATCGCGGTCACTCGGCCGGAGTCCCAGAAGTTGATCGGGTTCCGCACCCACCACAGGTCGATCTCCTCGGTGAACACCTGGAACGCGGTGGCCGGGTCGGACGCGACCTCGACGGATGCCGTGGCGGATCGTTCGGTCATGACGACTCCTTCTGCTCGACGTGTCGTTTGAACGAGCCCAGCTGCTCGCGCCAGTGCGCCTGCACCTGGTCGAGCCAGGCCTGCACCGCGACCACGGGCTCGGGGTTGAGCCGGAAGACCCGGACCCGGGCGTCGTCCGGGACCCGCTCGTCGGCGACCAGACCGGCCGCCAGCAGGATCCGCAGATGCCGGCTCATCGCCGGCGACGACGAACCGGTCGCGGCCGCCAGCTGCCCGGCCCGCCGCGGCCCCTCCCCCAGCAGCTTCACCACCTGCCGCCGGGTCGGATCAGCCAGCACCTCGAAGAACCGATCCACCTGATCTTCCACCATACGGCAATAGTTAACGAGGAATAGAACTATTGTCAACCGGTGGAAGCTGTTAGCGGACCACCAAGGTTGCGCCGGCCTGGTGGCTCAGCGATCCGCTGGTGGCGGTGACCTTGATGCTGAAGGTTCCTCGGGTCGTGCTGAAGGTCGTCTTCACCTTCAGCGTGGCCGTTCCGGGAGCAGTGACCGGATTGCCGGTCCAGATCACGGACGCGTTCGCCGGCAGCCCCGACGCCTTCAGACTGACCGAGCCCGCGAACCCACTGATCGACGACACGGTGACCGTGTACGTCGCGGTCTGCCCCCGCGTGACCGTCACCGACGCCGGACTCATCGTCACGGCGAAGTCCGGCCTGTTCACGACCAGCTTCACCGTCACCGAATGACTGAGTGCACCGCTGGAGCTCGACACCGTCAGCGTGTAGGTGCCGGCGGGTGCCGTCGCCACGGTGCTGACAGCGAGTTGCGCCGTACCGTTGCCATGCACAACAGCCGGACTGACCGCCACTGTGCCCACACTGGCCGGCAAACCGGCGACGGACAGCGTCACGTCCCCGGCAAAGCCGTTGGCCGGGATGACAGACACCGTGTACGCCGCAGCCGCGCCAGCGTTCACCGTCCGCGTGCCCGGAGTCGCGGTGAGACTGTAGTCCGGCGGCGGTACGACGGTCAGCGATGCCGACGCGCTATGGCTGACAACCCCGCTGGTACCAGTGACGACGAGCCCAGTGGTCCCCAGAGTCGAGGGCGCGACCACTGTGAGCGCAGCAGTGCCGGTACCTCCCACCACAACCGGCGGATTGAAGCTCCCGGCGAGACCGCTGAGTGAGAGCGCAACATCGCCCGTGAATCCACCGCTGCTGGCGACCGTCACGGTGTACGTCGCAGTCCCACCCGGCAGAACGCTGACCGCTCCAGGCGTGACGGTCACACTGAAGTCCGGCGTACTCCGCAACCAGTTGTACGACGCCAACACATCGAGCCGGCCGGCGCCGTAGTCGTTGTCGGCACCCGCAGGACCCAGATCGACCGCACCGGCCTGCAGTGCTGCCTGTTGACCATCAGCCGACAGCCCCGGCGACGCCTGGAGGAGCAAAGCCAACGCGCCGGCGACATGCGGAGCGGCCAGCGAGGTCCCCGAGACGTCCAGGTAGCCGCCATACAGGTCGGTCGTGCGGATGTCCGTGCCGGGCGCAACCAGCTGCGGGTAGGTCCCCTGCGTACATGCAGACGGTCCGCGGCTGCTGTAGGGATCGATCAGTCCGTTGCCGTCGACCGAGCCGACCGCGAGCGCCTCCGGATTGTTCGCCGGGCTGGCCGACGTCCCCGCCGTCGGCCCGTAGTTGCCGGCAGCAAAGACCGGCAGGATGCCGGCGGTGCGGAGGTTGCGCAGGTCCGGCTGGAACTCGAGGCTGCAGCTGCCCGCGGTCATCGTCCACGAGTTGTCGACCACGTTCGGCGCGTCGGCGGTCGCCGGGTTCCCGTCCGGGTCGAGCAGCCACTGGTAGCCGAGATGGATGGCGGTCGACGTGGCCTGGCCGCGGTCGTTGAAGATCTTCACCGCGATCCACCGCGCGTCCGGCGCGACCCCGATCGACGAACCGCCGCCGTCGCCCCCGACCATCACCCCCATCGTCTGCGTACCGTGGCCGACGAGGTCGATCGGCGTGGCCGGATGCTGGCCGTTCGGGTCGTACCAGCTGTTGCCGCCACCACGCCAGCGTGTGGCCAGCTCGGGGTGGCTGATGTCGACGCCCGTGTCCATCGACGCCACGACCATGCCCTGGCCGCGGTAGCCGAGGTCCCACAACGCCGGTGCGTTCACCTGCGCCACGTTCGGCTCAGCAGCCGTCGCAACGGCGGCGGACGGTGCCTGGATCGTCGTACTCGGCCGCACCTCGCGGACATCCGGACGGCCCGCCAGCTCCGCCGCCACACTGGACCGGACCCGCGCGCCGATCGCATTGGTGATCCACAGCGGGACCACGGACGTCACCCGGCCCTGCTTGCGCCGTACGGCGAGAAGGTCACGGGCACCGCGCTGCGTCGCGTCGGCGTGATCCCGCAACGCCTTCTCCAGTTGACGAATCCGCTCCCGCCGATCCGGAGTGACGACCGTGGGAGCCACCTGCGACTTCATCACCACGATGACGTCGACGAACGGATCCGCAGCCGGGGCGGCAAGGGACTGCCCGGACAGCGCGAGTGACGCGACCACTACGACCGCACGAGACCTCATCGTGAACCTCCCCGACCTCGAACAAGCCACCAGGCACAAACCACGACCCCGAGTTCCAGCAGGAGCAAGGCCGCCCCATCGACGTACGGCGCCAGACTCCGGCCGGGTGCCGGTCGCACAGCCGGCGACGACACCTGCCAGTCGATCGGTACGGCGTAGTCACGATCTGCTCGACGCAGTACGGCGACCATCGGTACGGCGCCCGCCGAGCCGGCCCGGTACGTGGCGAAGTAGCGAGTGGTCGTCAACTGCTGCAGTACGACGGTCTGGTCACCGATGCGCAGGTCGACACCGTCGAGCGGTGCCGGTGCGGGTCGACGAGTGCTGTCGGCGAGAACGGTCAGCCAGTTCACTCCCGGCTGGTTCGGTGTCGCCGAGACCGTGACGACGAGATCCGCCACGAAACCGCTCCGCGTCACCTCGGGTGCGACGTCAGACGGCGTACTCACAACGGGCGCCTGCCCGACCAGCGCCGCCACTGCGACGAGCAGCAGCGCGCCGACAGCCCCCTCGACAGCGATCGTCTTGCGCGGCACCGATCGCCGGCGCAGCCGCCAGGCGTTGAGCAAACCCAGCACGCCCATCGCAGCGAGCAGACCGGTCTTCAGCAGCAGCAAGCGCCCGTACGGCGCGGCGACGAGGCTCCGAGGGGTGGCCACCTCGACGCCGGCGCCGTACAGCCCTGACACCACGACTAGCAGAACGCTGCCGGCTGCCAAGATGGAGAAGGGCCCTCGGCAGCTCTTCACCAGTTCCCCTCGCGGTCCGCGCCAGAAGAGGACGAGCAGCGCAGGCACCGCCCCCAGCCAGAGCAGTCCGGCGAAGGCGTGGACCGCATCGGCTACAAGCGCGAAGAGCCGCCCCGACGGCAGCGCCGCCGCATGACTGCCGAGAGCCTCGAGCCACATGAGTACGCCGAGCGGCACGAGGAGCACCACTGACACGACGCGCCCCGCGAGCACGAGCCCCACCAGCACGCACAGCGCGGCCAGGGTGAACAGCCGGAGCCCGGAGTGATGTAGGCCCATGGCAACGACTGCCGATACGAGCGAGGCGATCAGCAGTCGACGTCGCGCGGCCAGAGCGGTCGGATCGGACGGGGCACGAAGCACGAACACCACCAGCGCGAGCGGGCCGACCACGCCCGCGAGCGCCAACAGCCAGATCCACCGTTGCACCAGCCCACCCGAACCGCCGGAGGTAGCCGTCGGCAACACCGTTCCGGAGTGGCCGATCGAGAAGGTGACGGTCCCACTGGTGGTGTGGCCGTCGCGGGCGGACACGGCCTCCCACAGCAACCCGTAGGAACCATCGGCGAGGCTCGGCAGTTCCACTGCGATCGCCCGTGGATCGCCGGATCCTCGCACCAGTTGGGTTCCCGGCACTGTGGTACCGCGGTCGTTGACGAGTCGCGCCGTACTGCGGGATGCCGCGATGTCCCCGCTGAACCAGAGCTGGGCCAGGCCGGGGGACTCCGCGAGCACGGCACCGTCGGCCGGGTCCGCCCGGACCAGTTCGGTGTGGGCGGCCGCGACCGCCGGCAGTGCGCAGAGCAGGAGCACGCCGGCGAGCATCAGCAGACAGCGGCGCCACACGGGCTCCCCCTCCCCGCCGGCACTGTGTGTTTGATCCTGGGACACCGCGCCGACAGCCCTGACGATAGGAACCGGATCGGAAGCAGGACGCGCTTCATGACAGGACGGTCACTTCATGACCGGATCGTCATCCGCCCAGCACGCCCAGATGACCGCCGGATGACCCGCGGATGACAGAGCGGTCATGCAGCCGACGGGATCCGCCGGACGGCCGGATGATCACCCACAGATGTCCAGGCACCAGGCGGTGGCCTACCAGGTCATGCCGCCGGGAGGGTGGTTCCGATGTCTGCTTCGACCAGCCGTCACGGTCGCTCGTTCCGGATGGTGCGCCGTACGCGGGCGGTGGTGGCACGGGTCGCCGTGCTCGGCCTGATCGCGGCCAGCCTGTCCGGGCTGGCCCTCAGCGGGTCCGCGCCCAAGGCGCAGGCGGCCGCGGCCTGCCCCGCGGCCGGCTGCTCGGTCACGATCGACGCGCGCGACTTCCCGACCGGGACGCCGCTGGCGAACTTCAACTACATCATCAACCTGGACAACACCAAGCTGCCGAACGACCCGAAGTCGCTCAACACCGAGAGCAACAGCCCGATCGTCCGCGAGGGCGACCAGACCCGCAACACGGTCACGCTGCCCGCTGGGCGCTACCTGATCTCGGTCCGGGCGCTCGACCACAAGATGTGGGGCAAGTACATCAACCTGCCCGCCGACGCCGCCGCGGACGGCTCACTGACCGCGCGCGTCGACCTGACCGTCCAGAGCGCGGACCATCCGCTGCCGCTGGGCAAGATCCGCGTCTTCGTGTTCGAGGACAACGCGTGGGCGAACGGCGCACCCGACACCGAGGAAGCCGGCCTGTCCGGATTCCAGGTCGGGCTCGAGGAGCAGACCCACAGCGATGTCACGGTCGACTACAACAACCAGCCGCTGTGCGGCGGACTCTGCCTGACGAACGGCGACGGCTTCAACCTGATCGACAACCTGGGTCCCGCGACGTACTTCATCGACGTCCATCCGCCGGACCGGCCGTGCAACAGTGACCCGAACAGTCGCTGGTACCAGACCACCACGATCGACGGCGGCCTGCAGCTGCAGGCGCCGACCGAAGAGGGTGCCGACGGCACCGGTGCGCCCGGCGAGCAGTTGTGGGAGCCGCCGACGGCCCGGACCGCCTACTGGTTCGGCTTCGTCTGCGCGCCGCAGCCCTTCGCGACCGCCGGCACCGGCGAGATCACCGGTACCGCGCGCAACTGGCAGGGCTGGCCGCCGTTCGACCAGCTGACCCTCGGTGAGCCGGTCGCGAACCCGTTCGTGGCCCTCAGCGACAGCACCACCGACCGCACCGTGTTCATCGGCCAGGGCGACGGCGACGGCAACTTCGACATCCAGAACGTTCCGGCCGGCAGCTACAACCTGTCCCTCTGGGACGAGCAGCTGAGCTACATCATACGGATCCTGCCGGTCACCGTGGCCGCCGGTGGGACGGCTGTGGTCGAGGATCCGGATCCGGTCCATCCGGACGAGCACGGCGTGGGTGTGTCCCGTTGGTTCGGCTGGCTGGACGGTCATGTCTACAAGGACATGAACGGCAACCAGATCAGGGATCCAGGTGAGCCCGGCATCGCGAACACCGACATGGACCAGCGCTGGCGCGACGGCTCGATCAAGGAAGCCACCTTCACCGATCCCTCGGGCTACTACCAGTACCCGACCGCCGAGGGCGGTCCGCTCGGCCGCTGGATCGTCAACGAGCAAGGCTTCGCGCGCTTCGGAGTCAGTGGCGCGGCCCAGCACGACGAGTACGACCCGAGCGTCGTGACGCCGATCCCGACCGACCTCGGCGGCGCCCTGCTCACCAACCAACTGCTGACCGAGGGACACCGCGCCACGGTCGACTGGGGCAAGACCGACTACCCGGCCGGTACGCCGGGCCAGATCGTCGGCATCACGTACTTCTCGACCACCCGGAACGAGTTCGACGCGCGCTTCCAGGCGCACGAGGACTACGAGCCGGCCATTCCCGACGTCACGGTCTACCTGGAGACGCTCGGCGCGGACGGACTCCCGAACACGGCCGACGACGTGGTCGTGAACAAGTACGTGACCGACCACTGGGTCCAGCCCAGCGGCACGCCGCCGGCGAACCCGGCGACGTACGGACCAGGCTGTGCGGTCCGGGACGCGACCGGCGCGGACATCAGCGCCCAGATGAACCCGGACATCGGGCCGAACTGCTTCGAGGTCCCGATCACCGGTGAGCAGACCAAGGACGGCGCGTTCGACGGCGGTTACGCGTTCGCGGACTACTGCCCGAACGGCTACGACCTGACCGCCGACGACGGCACCTGCACCGGCAACACGCAGCCGACGGCACTGGTTGCCGGCACCTACATCACGCACGTCGTGATGCCGACCGACAGCACCGACGACCGGCTGTGCAACCCGGCGGGTGCTTCGCAGCGCGTCAGCCACGCCAAGGGATCGCTGCCCGGCGACGGCAGCGGCTGTCTTTACCGTCCGGTCCGCGAGGAGGACGTGAACGTTGACCTGGGCAACAAGTTCACGCCGGCCATCCCACCGCCGCCGTGCACCGGCGACGACCACGTGATCGACAAGTCCTCGCTGACCCCGCGCAGCAACTACTTCAACGTCCCCGACGCACACGCACCGTTGTGCGACAAGCGGCTGGTCGTCCTGCAGAACAGCCAGAACGCCAACGCCGACTTCAACATGATGACCAACTTCCGCACCGACCCCAACGGCGAGGACCCGGCCGACACCCGCACCGGTGACGTCGCCGAGCCCGGCCGGCTGGTCGGCCAGGTCTTCAACGACATCTACTTCGAGCGCGACCCGAACTCGCCGTGGTACGGCGAACCCCGTCCGATCGGCAACATCCCGGTCGGCATCTACGCCCGCGTCGACACCGCCGGACCCGGCGGCAACGTCAACGCGCCGTACGACGCGAACAACTGGCGGCTCCTCACCACGGTGAAGACCAGCCCGGACGGCTCCTTCGAGGCCCTGGTCCCGTCGACCGAGACCCTGAACTGCCCGATCCCGCAAGGTCCGTGCCCCGGCATGTACCTGGTGAAGGTCGACGACCCCGGTTCCAAGACGGCGCCGAACCCGACCTACAACCCGAATTTGCTCACGGCAACGACTCCGGCCGACGCCTGGCCGGGTCTGACCACCCAGCTCGACCTGCCACTGGACCCGATCTCCGGCACCGGCTGTGAGGACCCCGCCGTCCCGGCGCGGCCCGAGCTGCTGCAGGTCGACAACCCGGTCCGGACGGCCGGACAGCTGATGACGATCCAGGCCGACTTCATCGGTGCGCAGGGCACTGCCACCGGCACGACCGGCGTCCGCGCGACCCTGACGGACGATCGCACCGGTGTCGTCACGACTTTGACCCGGGCCAACGGTGGCATCGTCAGCTGGACTCCAGGCACCTCCGGGACGACCGGCGTACCTGATCAGGTCCAGATCCGGATCCCGAGCTTCGGCCTGACCTTCACGCCTGGACCGAAGCACCTCACCCTGACCACAGCGAACAGTGCGGGCGGAGTGTCGACGGTCAACGGCATCACCGTGCATGTCACCGGAACGTCGCTCGGCATCGCCTACAACCCGAACGTCGTGCCTGTGGCCGCCCCGACGCTCACCGGTCACCAGCTGCAAGCCGCCATCGACGCCGCCCCGGCACGCAGCCTGCTGGTGCTCAAGGCCGGTACGTACAACGAGAACGTCCTGGTCTGGAAGCCGCTGAAGATCCAGGGCCTCGGCCCGGGCGGCATCATCGGCGCGCACGAGTTCCAGGCCCGTGACCCGGAGGACCCGCGGTTCCACGTGCTCGGCTCGGTCATCGACGGCCGCTACTTCCAGCAGAACGCGACCGCGTACGACGCCACCATCGCGGCCAACGCTCCGTACGTCGACGCGGCCCATCCCGTACTGCGGGGTGCTGACGTCACCGTGGTCGCGAAGACGACGACGGCGTACGACCTGACCGGTACGACGACCGCAGTCAACCAGACCGCGTTCAACCGGTCCCGGATCGACGGAGTCGCCCTGATGACCGGCGGATCCGGTGAAGGCGCCGGCGGCATCCAGTTGCAGGCCTCGATCAACAACGAGCGGCTCACCAACAACGTGCTCGAGAACAACGCCGGCGTCGTCGCCGGTGGCATCGGGATCGGGCAGCCGTACGACCACGCCAGCCACAACTTCGACGTGAAGGTCGCGAACAACCGGCTGCTCGGCAACGGCGGTCTGACCCAGGCCGGTGGTCTCGGCATCTTCTACGGCTCGAACAACTACGAGGTGACCGGCAACATCGTCTGCTCGAACTTCAGCGTCAATTACGGCGCCGGCATCTCCCACATCGGGCTCAGCCCGAACGGGAACATCCACGAGAACCAGATCTACTACAACGACTCGGTCGACTCCGGCGCGGGCGTCGCGATCGAGTCCGAGCTGCCGGTGGGCGGCGGTCTCGGTGACGGCACCGGCCAGGTGTCGCTGGACAAGAACCTGATCCAGAGCAACTACTCCGGTGACGACGGCGGCGGCGTGTTCGTGCTCGACGCGCTCAACGGCGTGATCAACATCCGCGACAATCAGATTGTCGACAACGGGTCGGCGGACATCGGCGGCGCGCTGATGCTGGACGACTCGTCCAACGTGCGGATCGTCAACAACACCGTCGCGAACAACGTGGCCACCGCCTCGTCGGAGAACTCGGCGATCGGCGAACCGCACTCGGCGGGCCTCGCATCCGAGGGCAACGACCCGCTGTGGCAGACGGATGCCCGGTATGTCGCGCAGTACCCGAACGCGGCGACCCGGCCGGACTTCTCCCGCCCGGTGGCCCAGTTCAACGACATCTTCTGGAACAACAACGCGTTCACCCTGACCGGGTTCGGTCCGGGCTCCACGCTGGTGGACCAGGGATTCATCGACTTCGAGGTGCACGGGACGACGAACAACGCCGACACGTTCATCCCGCGGTACTCCGACCTGACCAACGGCCAGATCCTCGGGCCGGACGGCGTACAGCGCGCCGTGCCCGGCGGGCAGGGCAACATCATCGGCTCCGACCCGGCGTTCGTCACGCCGTTCACGCTGGAGCTGACGGTGTCCGGGTCCCGGCTCGACCCGCAGACCGCAGCGGTCACCATCACCGGCGCGGATCCGCCGGTCGGACTGACCGGGAACTACCACCTGCTGGGCACCAGCCCGGTCGTGGACCGCGGCGTCCGGTGCTCCAACACCGCCTCGCCGGCTCCGGCCACCGCGCTCAACCCGTGCTCCGCGGGCGCGGTCCAGGCCCCGAGCGGGATGCCCGGCCTCATCGCAGCGCTGAACGGCCTGGGCGACTACGACAGTCAGTACCGGCCGCAACTGCGGACGCTCCGGGTTCGCACTCCGTGGGACCTGGGCGCGGACGAGCTGCCGGGCCTTCCGGTGCCGTTGCCATGAGCACCTATCAGCCTCGGCAGGAGGACACGATGGAACCGCACCCGACCGGCGTCGGACGCCGGGACTTCCTCAAGGCCACCGGCCTGGGTGCACTGGGCACCCTCGCCCTCGGCGGGATCGGCGCCGGAGTGGTCCGCGGCACCGGCGCCGCCGCGGCGGCCACGACCACGCTGGCCCTAGCCGCCACCGACGGGTACGCACAGGTACCCGGACGGCCGGGCAACCCGCTCTACATCTTCGGGTTCATCCCGGTCAGCCCGACGGCCACAGTGGACCAGCTGGTCACGCAGTACAAGGGGCATGCCCAGACCAGCGCGCCGACCATCGACGTCAAGCAGAACGACGACATCAAGATCACCCTCACCAACCTGGGCCTGGTCCAGCGGCCCGACCTGACCGACTCGCACACGGTGCACTGGCACGGCTTCGACGTACCGTCGCCACTGAACGACGGCGTCCCCGAGGTCTCGGTCGCGGTGCCGATCGGCAAGCAACTGACGTACTTCTACCGTCCGCACCGCGAGGGCACGTACATGTACCACTGCCACTTCGAGGATGTCGAGCACGTGCAGATGGGGATGACCGGCATCGTCTTCGTCCGCCCCCTGCAGGACGGTACGACGATCGGCGGGTTCTCGCAGTTCGCGTACAACGACGGCGACGGCTCGACCGGCTACCACCGGCACTTCGCGATCCTGCTCAACGAGTACTGGAAGAACTTCCACGACGGCGACCGGGACATCCAGGAGTCGATCGCGACCGACTACGAGCCGCAGTGGTTCGTCCTCAACGGCCGCTGCTACCCGCAGACCACGCTGCCGAACGACGATCCCGGGTTGCCGCCGACGCTGCGGATCGCGACGCCGAACCCGAACTACGACGATGCTCCGGACTACAGCCTGCCGAACTCGGCGCTGATCCAGGTGAACTCCAACGACCGAGTGCTGCTGCGGCTCGCGAACCTGGGCTACCAGCAGCATGCGATGCAACTGCCGGGGATCCCGATGCACGTGATCGGCCAGGACGCGTCGCTGCTGCGCAACGGCGGCACGGACACGTCGTACTGGACGAACACGCTGTACATCGGTCCCGGTGAGGCCCGGGACGTGGTGTTCGACGCGCCGGCGTACTTGCCGACCCGGCCGTCCGGGAGCGACGGGCGTGGCAGCTACAACGTCTACTACTTCAAGAACCGGGACTGGCGCAGGTTGTCCAGCCTCGGCGCACCCGGCCCGAGCGGAATGATGACCGAGGTACGGGTGTACCAGACCCCGTTGCCCGCGCAGACCGTCGTGAGCCAGACCTATGTCTGAGCAGGAGGCGACGATGACACGCAGCACCTTGCCACGGATCCGCCGTTCACTGGCCGGTCTGGCGCTCGCCGCCGGTCTGCTCGTCCCGGTCGCAACGCTGACCGCCGACGCCCAGCCGGAGGCGGTCCCGCCGATCGGCATGGTCTGTACGACGGGCACGGTCGCGGGCTCGACCACGACGTTCGACCTGGTCGCGTCGGCGGGCACGATCGACACACCGGACGGCAACAGCGTCTTCACGTGGAGCTACTCGCCGGCCGGCGGGCACTTCCAGAGTCCCGGTCCGGTGCTCTGCACCACCCAGGGACAGACGGTGGTCGTGCACCTGCACAACAACTTGCCTGAGGCAACTTCGATCGTCTTCCCGGGCCAGGACGGCACGGTCGCCGCGACCGGCGGCAGCGCCGGCCTGCTGACCACCGAGGCGTCTCCGGCCGGCGACGTCACCTACACGTTCCCGGCCGGCCAGCCCGGCACGTACTTGTACGAGAGCGGATCCGACGTCGCCAAGCAGATCGAGATGGGACTGGCGGGTGCGCTGATCGTGCGACCGACGCTGGGCGCCGACTTCGCGTACAACGACACGGGCACCCAGTTCGCGCCCGCCCGCGAGTACCTGCTGCTGCTCAGCGACATCGACCCCGATCTGCACCACGCGATCGAGGTCGGCGGCACGTACGACGTGAACTCGCTGCGGAACCGGTACTTCGCCATCAACGGCCGCGAATTCCCCGACACGATCCAGGACAACGGCTCCGCCCTGCTGCCGAACCAGCCGTACGGCGCCCTGGTCCGGCTCCAGCCGAGTTCGTCCGCCGACAACCGGCCCGCGTTGATCCGGATGATCAACGTCGGCGCGGTCAACCACCCGTTCCACCCGCACGGCAACCACACCCGGCAGATCGCCCAGGACGGCCGGCTGGTCGCGTCCACCGAGCACTTCGGCGAGACCATCGGCTCCGGGCAGACCGAGGACTTCCTGCTCCGCTGGGACGACGCGGACAACTGGAATCCCACCACGAACCCGCTGCCGGTGGCGCAACCGAACTACCGCAACGTGTTCTTCAAGGACGGCAACACCTGGTACAGCGGATCGCCGTACCTCGGCTACAAGGGCACGCTGCCGGTCGGCACCACCTCGCAGAACGCCTGCGGTGAGTGGTACTTCCCGCTGCACAGCCACGCGCTGAACGAGTTCACCAACTTCGACCAGGGCTTCGGCGGTATGGGCACGCTGCTGCGCGTCGACCCCGCGGGCGGCTGCTTCGGCTCACCGACGTCGTCCTCGCTGATCGGCGCCACGCTCAAGTCCGGCTCGGTCGCCGCGCTCGGGCAATCCGACGACGTCTACTACCAGCTCAACCCGAAGACGACGACCCGGCCGACCCCGACCACCGCGGGACAGCTGTCCATCACAGTCGCCTCGGCCGCCGGTTTCCCCTCGACCGGCCAGTACTACGTACGGATCGACAACGAGATCCTGCTGGTCACCGGCGGCCAAGGCACGACCACCTGGACAGTCAGCCGCGGTCAACTCGGAACCGCAGCCGCGAGTCACCTGAGCGGTGCGGTCGTGACCGCCCTCGCGACCGACTGGTACGCCGCGTTCGGCGGCGTACCAGCCGGAAGCACGAACCTCAAGGTGATCTACGAGGGCCGCAACTGCGGCTCCACGACCGGGACCGCCTGCGTGTCGCTCACCACCAACGTGCCGCAGCAGACAGTCAAGATCTGCAACTGGACGATTGCCGGCGCGGCGGGCTGTAGCTCGGCCACGTCGGCCGGCTGGACCACGCTCCTCGCACCGCCGACGCAGCCACAGGCGGTCGGCTCCACGGACGTCAGCTCTACGTGGACGCTGTCGGGACCGGCGAGCGCCTACGTCGGCACGGGTTCGTACGCCGGCCAGCTCCGGGTGCTCGTCCACACCCAGCGGTACACCGCCCCCGCGCCGACGACGTTCTCGACCTGGGGCGACCTGATGAAGATCGTGTACGACGCGCCATGACCGGGCACGAGTGGCAAAGGAGAGCGGCGATGCGTACATCCGTCCACCGCGGGGCCCGGGTCCTGCTGGTGTTCGTGCTGGCCGTGTTCGGCCTGACCTGTGTGGGTGGCGCGGCCTCGGCGGCGACGGTCGCGATCGAACTGTGCGCCGTACCCGGGACGGCTCCGCTGCCCGGCGGCGGCACGGTACCCATCTGGGGCTTCGGTACGCCGACGACCCCCGGCAACTGCGCGACGGCCACCGCGACCCTGCCCGGGCCACGGCTCGAGGTGACCCAGGGCGACCTGGTCACGATCACGGTCCGGAACGCCTTGCCCGCTGGGCATGTGGTGTCGTTCGAGATTCCCGGGGTGACGTTCAACCCCGGACCGACCGATGCGGCACCCGGGACCGCGGTCAGCCGGACCTTCACGGCCCAGCCGGGCACCTACCTGTACCAGAGCGGCGGCGACGCCGGCCGGCAGGAGGCGATGGGGCTGTCCGGTGCGTTGCTGGTGCGCACGACCACTGCCAACCAGGCCTACGCTTCCGCGACAACGGCGTACGACGTGGAGGCCGTGCTGGTCCTCATGGCGGTCGATCCCGCGTTCAACGCCGCGCCGGAGACCTTCGACCTGCAGAACTTCAGAGCGACGTACTGGCTTGTCAACGGGGCCGCATATCCGGCGATCCCGGCGATCACGGCCGCCGCGGGTCAACGCGTCCTGCTGCGGTACCTCAACGCCGGCTACGACAACACCTCGATGACACTGCTCGGTGCACACCAGCAGGTCGTCGCCCGCGATGCGAGGTTGCTGACGAACCCGTTCAGCGCCAGCACGGAGACGATCCCGGCAGGCGCCACCGAGGACACCGTGATGGTCGTGCCCGCGGGGAGTCCGCCCAGCAGCCACGGCTTCCCACTGTTCAACCGCCAACTCCACCTGACCAGCGGACCTCAGACCAGTACCTCACCGACGCCGCTGACCGGTGGCGGCATGCTGGTCTTCATCCAGCCATGAGCCGCAAACCCAAGGTTCTGGGCGTTCTGACCGGAATCGCTCTGGTCGCCGGTGCACTGACAGGCTGGTTGCTCTACAGCGTCCGGAGCGACCAGTCCGCGGCTGCACCGGCACCGGTCGCACAGATCGCCTGGGGACGTACGCCGGTGGACGCGGACGGTCTCGCGCAACGCAGCGGCGTACGCATCACTCGGGTGGCCGTGACCGGGGGCGGCGGCCTGCTCGACCTGAGGTTCCAGGTGCTGGATCCCAACCGGGCGAACAGCCTGCACGACGCCGCGACGCCACCGGCGGTGATCGACGAGGACACCGGACTCGTGGTGCGCGACCTGCTGATGAGTCACGCACACACCGGCAAGTACACCGCGGGCGAGACCTACTACCTCGTGTTCGAGAACCCCGGCAACTGGATCCGCCGGGGTGCCGAAGTCACGGTGTTGCTGGGCCAGGCGCAGGTGGCACACGTCGTCGTCCGCTGAGCATCACCCGGTGCGCGGGATGCTCAGGACGAAGCGGGCGCCACCGTCGGGACTGGCCATGGCCAGCAACGTGCCGCCGTGGGCATCCGCGACCGCACGCGCCATTGGCAGGCCGAGACCGCTGCCCATCGGACCGTGCTCCGGCCGGCGGTGCCAGAACCGGTCGAACACGAACGGCAGGTCGTCGGGCTTGATCCCCGGCCCCGAGTCGTCGACGGTGATCGCGACGTACTCGGGCAACGACGTACAACCGAGCCGGATCGTGTCACCGGACTCGGTGAAATGCACGGCGTTCTCCACCAGTGCATCGAGTGCGAGCTCCAGCCAGTCCGGATCGACGCGTAGCCGTCCGGTGGGCCGGCACTCGACCAGCCAGATCCTGTCGGGGTTCGCGGTCCAGTTCTGGCCGATCTCACCGACGAGCGCGGTCACGTCAGTCGGTCTGAGGTCCAATTCCTCGCCGGCGTCCAGACGCGCCAGTGCGAGCAAGCGGTTCGACAATGCGGACATCCGATCCAGTTGCCGGAGCGCTACCTCGACGTGCGGTCTGGCCACATCGGTCGACGGCACTGTGCCGGCCAGTTCGAGGTGACCGCGGGCGATCGTGATCGGGGTCCGGATCGCGTGCGAGGTGTCCCGGAGGAATCCGCGCTCACGGTCCAGGCTGGCGCGGCGCTGGTCGGCCATGTGCTCCACCTGCCGCAGCGCCGCGATCCGCCGGCGGGCGTGCCACACCATCGCGACGAACAGCGCCGGCATCAGCGGCACCTCGGCGAGCTCGGCCCCGTCGATGACCCCGTCCACCACCCGGTCGCCGAGGACCCAGCCGGTCGCCCCGGTCACGGCCAGTGCCACCAGCAGGGTCGGCCACAGCGGCCAGACCCGGAACCCGTACACGATGGTGAGGCTGAGGAAGAGGAAGTGGTACGGAATCGTCTCCTCACCAGGCATGCGGGTCATCAGCACGAGCATGGCCAGCATGAAGGCAGCCAGCAGGCAGTCTGTGGTCAGACCGCTGCTCAGCCAGGCGCGGCGTGCGGTCGGGCCGGTCAGCACACCGGCCGCGGCGTCACGCTGTTTGTAGCTGATAGCCGACATTGCGCACCGTCCGGATGACGTCGTTGCGGAGCTTGGACCGGAGCCGGGCGATACACACGTCGACCAGGTTGGTCGCCGGGTCGAAGTCGTAGCCCCACACCTCGGACAGCAGCTCCTGCCGGGAGCACACGGTGTCGGGGTTGCGCATCAGGTGCTGCAGCAGCAGGAACTCCCGCTGCGGCAGTTCGGCGGAGCGCTCACCGATCTGCAGCCGCCGGGTCCGGGTGTCGAGCACGATCTCGCCGACCCGCAGGACCTCCGGCAGCCAGGCCGCGCCGGCGGCGGCCGGCGACAGCAGCCGCGACCGCACCCGGGCGAGCAGCTCCCGGACCACGAACGGCTTGGCCAGGAAGTCGACCGCGCCCTGTTCGAGGCAGGTGACCCGGACCTGCCGATCCTCTGTCGCGGACAGCACCAGGATCCGGGTGGACCGGTCGTGCGTCAGCAAGGCGGTCAGTACTGCCTGACCGTCGAGTCCCGGCATCAGCAGGTCCAGGATCACCAGGTCGGGCTTGGTTGTCAGAGCGAGCCGGAGACCTTCCGTCCCGTCCGTCGCCGTGATCACGTGGAAGCCTTCGGCTTCCAGCGCGCTGCGGACGAAGCCCAGCAGATCGGGTTCGTCGTCGACAACGAGAATCCTGGTCATCGAACCCCCTCCAGGCCGTAGGGCCTCCCCGGGCACGGCCATCCGGCTGCTGCACCCCACAGCCCCGGCCCGGGACCCCCACCGATCCGTGTCCACTGTCATTGTCTGACTACCCCGGACCGGACGGAAGAGGTCAGCCCCTGTCACCGGCTCGGTGGAGTCCGGTTCCCCCCACGCGTGCCACATCCCAGGGAGAGGCTTGACTACACGAGCGTGTAGTAGTTTGCTTTTGTGTGTAGCGAGAGGAGCTGGTGATGGATCGACCGGTCGACGACCTGACCGCGCGGGCGCGGATCCGGGACGCGGCGATCAAGCTGTTCGGTGAGCGCGGCATCGAGGGTGCGTCGATCCGCGACATCGCCGCCGAGGCAGGCGTTTCGTCCGGACTGGTCAGGCACCACTTCGGTTCCAAGGAGGCCCTGCGGGACGCCTGCGACCAGTACGCGCGGGAGCGGATGACCGAGATCGGCGCGGAGCTCACCGATCAGGACGGAGTGGCCGGCCTCGACCCGGCGGCGCTGCACCCGCGTGTCTTCCCGCTGCAGCTCTACCTGGTCCGCTCGATGATGGACGGCTCGGAGACCGCGACCGCGCTGTTCCTCGACGCCGTCGACGTGGTCGAGCAGTGGAGCACCAGCTACGGCATCGAGCCGAGCGACCGGCGGGCCTACGCGGCCGCGCTGGCCGCGATCAAGCTGAGCGTCTTCGTCTTCCGTGACCAGGTCTCGAAGGCGCTGGGCGAGGACATCACCTCACCGGCGGGGTATGCCCGGATCGGCCAGGGGCTGATGGAGGTCTTCACCATCCCGCTGGTCACGCCGGAACAGGCAGAACAACTACGCAAACGCTCTGAGGAGAAGTGATCATGCCGGCTGCGATCAGCACGGAAGGTCTGGTCAAGACGTTCGGGCGGACGCGCGCCCTGGACGGTCTCGACCTCACGGTGCACACCGGGGAAGTGCACGGATTCCTCGGCCCGAACGGCGCGGGGAAGACCACCACGATCCGGATCCTGCTCGGGATGACCCGGGCGACAGCGGGCACCGCACGCGTGCTGGACGGCGATCCGTGGTCGGATGCGACCGACCTGCACCGCCGGCTCGCCTACGTACCCGGCGACGTGACGCTGTGGCCGAACCTGTCCGGCGGCGAGGCGATCGACCTGCTCGGCCGGATGCGCGGCGGCGTGGACAAGAAGCGCAAGGCCGATCTGCTCGACCGCTTCGATCTCGACCCGCGTAAGAAGGCCCGCGCCTACTCCAAGGGCAACCGTCAGAAGGTGGCGCTGGTCGCCGCGCTGGCCTCCGACGTCGAACTGCTGCTCCTCGACGAGCCCACCTCGGGGCTGGACCCGTTGATGGAGGAGGTCTTCCGCGAGGTCGTCCAGGAGGTGAGCGAGCGCGACGGCCGGACGGTCCTGTTGTCCAGCCACATCCTGTCCGAGGTCGAGGCGCTCTGCGACCGGGTCACGATCATCCGCGCCGGCCGGGCCGTCGAGAGCGGCTCGCTGTCCGAGCTGCGGCACCTGACCCGTACGTCGATCCAGGCCGAGCTGGTCGGAACGATGGACGGTCTGGCTCAGCTGGACGGCGTACACGATCTGCGGGTGGACGAAGGGCGGGTGCGGTTCGACGTCGACACGGACGAGCTCAACCCGGTGCTTCGCCGGCTCACCGAGATCGGCGTACGGAGTCTGGTCAGTCAGCCGCCGTCGCTGGAGGAGCTGTTCCTGCGGCTGTACGAGCCGGAGGCGGTTTCGCGATGAAGACTCTTGCGGGGACCGGTGGGTTGATCAGGCTGATCCTGCGCCGCGACCGGATCGTGCTGCCGCTGTGGATCGTGCTGCTGTGCGCGATCTCGATCAGCTACGTGCAGACGTACGGCGATCTGTTCCCGACGCCGGAGTCGAGACTGAAGTACGCGAGCAACGCCGGCTTCATCACCTTGTACGGCGAACTGTCCGGGACCAGCCTGGGTGAGTTCGTCACCTGGCGACTGGGCTTCGTCCCGGTGATGATCGGACTGATCAGCCTGCTCACGGTGATCCGGCACACCCGGGTCGAGGAGGAGACCGGTCGGCGCGAGCTACTCGGGGCAAGTGTCGTCGGCCGGCACGCGCAGTTGGCCGCGGCGCTGCTGGCGACGTTCGGCGCGAATCTGGTGCTCGGCGTACTGCTGGCCCTCGGCATGCACAGCCAGGATCTGCCGATGGCCGGATCCCTTGCCATCGGCATCGAATTCGCCGGCACCGGGTGGATGTTCGCCGCGGTCGGCGCGGTGGCCGCCCAGCTGACCGCGAGCGCCGGGACCGCGCGGGGTATCGCGATCAGCGTGCTCGGTGCGGCGTACGTCCTGCGGGCCGCCGGTGACACCAGCGCGCACACGGACGGACCGCTGGCCTGGCTGGCCTGGCTCTCCCCGATCGCCTGGGCCCAACGGATCCATCCGTACGGCGCCAACCGGTGGTGGCTCGCAGTTCTGGTGCTCGCGGCAACCGTCGTACTCGTTGCCGTTGCCCTCTATCTGTCGGTACGGCGGGATGTCGGCGCGGGACTGTTGCCGGCCAGGCTCGGTCCGGCGGAGGGGCAGCTCGGATCGCCGCTGGCACTCGCGTGGCGGCTGCATCGCGGGCTGCTCGCGGCGTGGACCGTCGGATTCGCGTTGCTGGGCTTGCTGTTCGGCGGCGTGGCCAAGGGTGTGGGCGACATGATGCGCGACGATCCCTCGGTGCGGGAGGTGTTCCAGCGGCTCGGTGGCGCGGCCGGGCTGATCGATTCGTACTTCGCCGGAGTGATGACGATCGTCGGGCTGATCGCGTCGGCGTACGCGGTTCAGGCGACGCTGCGGTTGCGCACCGAGGAGGCGAGTGGGCGGGCCGAGCCGGTACTCGCGACCGCCACGAGCCGGCTGCGGTGGGCCGGGAGCCACCTGGCCTTCAGCTTGCTGGGTCCGGCGCTGGCTCTGCTCGCCGCGGGTGTAGCCGAGGGGATCGCCTATGGCTTGGCGATCGGCGATGTGGGCGGACAGCTTCCGCGGCTGATCGGTGCGTCACTGGCGCAACTGCCGGCCGTTTGGGTGCTGGCTGCGATCGCCATCGCTCTCTTCGGGCTGCTTCCACGCCTGTCACCGATCGCGTGGGCAGGGCCGGCGATCTGCCTGCTGATCGGACTCGTCAGTGGCGGCGTGCAGTTGGCCGACTGGGTGCGAGGCATCTCGCCGTTCAGCCATCTGCCGCAACTCCCCGGCGGGTCCACGTCAGCGGGTCCGCTGATCGCGCTGCTCGCGATCGCCGCCGTACTCGGAGCCGCCGGGCTGGTAGGGCTGCGGCGGCGGGACATACCAGTCGGTTAACGGCGGGCGTTGCGGGACCAGACGAAGGCGTACAGGCCGAAGGCGGCGATGCCGAGGGCGAGGATGGTGAGCAGGACGGAACCGAAGGGTTGGTCCTTGATCGTGCGGAGCGCTGTGTCCAGGCCACCGGCCTTCTTCGGGTCGTAGGCGATCGCCGCCCAGCCGAACAGGGCGCCGACGACGATGAACGCGACCCCCTTCGAGGCGTAGCCGATCCGTCCGAGCAGGATCGTCGTATCCGAGACCCCACCGGTCAGATCCTCGGTGAACTTCTTGGTGATCGCCTTGTAGATGTCGCGGACACCGACGCCGATGATGACCAGACCGATCACGACGATCAGGACCCGGCCCGGTCCGTGCGCCATCAGCTTCGCGCTGAGTGACTCCTGCTGACTGGTGCTCGAACTACTGGACCCGAGGGCGACCTTCACTGCGCTGATGCCGAGGACGAGGTAGACCAGTCCACGCCCGACCGACGAGACCTTCTTCTCGAGGTCCAGGTGACCGTAGGCGAGTTCGAGAGCCCGCCAGATCACCAGCGCGAACAGACCGATCGCGACGATCCAGAGCAGGACATCTCCGAACGGCTTGTCGGCCAGTTCCTGGAGAGCGCCTTGTTGCGATGCCTCCTGCGACGACTTGCCCCAAGCGAGTTGCAGGGCGATCCAGGCGATCAGCAGGTAGACGACCCCGTACGCGATCAGTCCGACGGTGATCGCGATGCCGTACCAACGACTGTATCTGACCTCATTGGCGGTGTTGCTTTGGCTGCTCACTCCAGATCCGGTGCCCAGAGCCGAAACGCTCTATGCGGAGACGGGTGCAGTGGCTTCCCGGTCGGCCGGGTCGATGTCGCCGTACTCGCCGGCGCGGAAGGCGCGGCGGCCGAGGGTCCAGACGTAGACGAAGAACGCGACCTCGGCCAGGATGCCGATCGCGATCCGGACCGGACCGGGCAGGAAGGGTGTGACAAACGCTTCGATCAGGCCGGTGACCAGGAGTACGGCGGCCAGGCCGATCGCCATCCCGACCGTGGCGCGGCCGGTCTGGGCGAGGGCCTGCATCCGGGTGCGCGCGCCGGGCACGACCCAGGCCCAGCCGAGCCGGAGCCCGGCCGCGGTCGCGACGAACACCGCGGTCAGCTCGAGCAGGCCGTGCGGCGTGATCAGGCTGAAGAACAGGCCGCCCTTGTCGTGACTGATCATCAGTCCGGCGCTGACGCCCAGGTTGAGCGCGTTGTCCCAGAGGATGAAGATCGACGGGATCAGCAGGATGCCGAGCGCGAGTACGGCGGCACTCAGCGTGGCGTTGTTGATCCACACCCGGAGGGCGAAGTCCTGGGCCGGGTTCTCCGAGTAGTAGGACTGGAAGTCGTGGTCGACCAGTTGCTGAATCTGGGCCGGCGTTGCGATCGAGTCCACCACCTCCGGGTGGACGAGGATCCGCCAGGCCGCCCAGGCCGCGACCAGGTAGAACAGCAGGCCGATGGTGAGCCACCAGCGTCTGGATGCGTAGAGGGCGGCTGGGAAGCTCACCAGGAAGTATTTCGAGATGTCACGCCAGACGGGGGCCTGTGCACCGGTCACGGCACCACGTGCGTCGGCGATGAGGCCGGAGAGGCGTCCGATGGAGACCGGGTCCGCACCCGCGGCTCTGAGCGCGGCCAGATGGGTGCCGACACGCTGGTAGAGCGTGACAAGCTCCTCCGCCTCGGCACCGGACAGGCGGCGCTGGCGGCGGGTCAGGTAGGCCAGCCGGTCCCACTGCGGCTGGTGCACCGACACGAACGCCTCGACATCCACAGCCGCACCTCCTCCCCTGACTGGCTCCTTGCGCTGGCAGACTAGCTGGACGCGGTGTCTGAGCAGGAGGGGGGCGACAGAGTGTCTCAGCTGGTCACCGGAGAAGCCGTTGTCCTTCAGGTGCGGATCGCGCGGATGCCGACGCGGGCGCTGGCGTGCGCGATCGACGTGGTGCTGCAGGGCATTGTGCTGGTCGTCCTGATCTCGTTGCTGGCCGGCTTCCTGATCGGTGGGCAGGCGAGTGAGGCGCTAGCGGCCGCGTTGATCTTCATCGTCGTCCTGCTCGTCGTGATCGGCTACCGCGTGGTGATGGAGACGCTGACCCGCGGCCGCACGCTGGGCAAGATGGTGCTCGGCCTGAAGGTGGTCCGCGACGACGGCAGTTCGATCCGGTTCCGGCAGGCGCTGGTGCGGTCGCTGCTGTGGTTCTTCGTCGACTTCGCACCCTGGTTCGCGGCCTGCCCGGGGATCGTGGCGAGCCTGATGAACAAGCAGGGCAAGCGCTTCGGCGACATGGTCTCCGGCACCGTCGTCATCCGCGAACGCCACCAGCCGATGGCGTCACCCCCACTCTTCGTCCCCGGCCACCTGGTCCAGTGGGCCCAGTCCCTGGAACTGTCCCGCCTCTCCGACGACCTCGCCAACGCCTCCCGCGACTACCTCGCCCGCTACACCGAACTCCAGCCCGACGCGAGGACAGCGCTAGGCGACGCCCTGGCCTCCCGCATGGCTGTCGTCACCGCGCCCGCCCCACCGGTCCCCCTGATCGCGCCGGCCTACCTCTCCGCCGTACTGGCCGAACGCCGCCGCCGAGAACTCAACCGCCTCGCCCCACCCAGCCCGTACGGCGCACTCCCTCCACCACCTGCCCCCGGCCCTTTCGCCCCACCCCCACCTCTCACCGCCTTCCGTCCGGCCACCCTCAATCCCCAAGGCTGGGCCGCCCCAGGCAGCAACGAGCTGTAAAGCAAAGCGCCCCACCGAGAACGGTGGGGCGCTTGCTGTGGGGGATCAGTAGCGGTAGTGCTCGGCCTTGTAGGGGCCTTCGACGGGGACGCCGAGGTAGGCGGCCTGTTCCTTGCTGAGCTCGGTCAGCTTCACGCCCAGGGCGTCCAGGTGCAGGCGGGCGACCATCTCGTCGAGGTGCTTGGGCAGGACGTACACGTCGGTCGGGTAGTCGGCCGTCTTCACGAAGAGCTCGATCTGCGCGAGCACCTGGTTGGTGAAGGAGTTCGACATCACGAACGACGGGTGCCCGGTCGCGTTGCCCAGGTTCAGCAGGCGGCCCTCGGACAGGATGATGATCGTGTGCCCGTCGGCGAACCGGAACTCGTCGACCTGCGGCTTGATGTTGACCCGCTCGATGCCCGGGACCTTGTACAGCCCGGCCATGTCGATCTCGTTGTCGAAGTGGCCGATGTTGCCGACGATCGCCTGGTGCTTCATCGCCGCCATGTGGTCGGAGGTGATGACGTCCTTGTTGCCGGTCGTGGTGACGAAGATGTCGGCGATCCCGACCACGTCGTCGAGCGTGGTCACCTGGTAGCCGTCCATCGCGGCCTGCAGCGCGCAGATCGGGTCGATCTCGGTCACGATCACCCGCGCGCCCTGGCCCCGCAGCGACTCCGCGCAGCCCTTGCCGACGTCGCCGTACCCGCAGACGACCGCGACCTTGCCGCCGATCAGTACGTCGGTGGCCCGGTTGATGCCGTCGATCAGCGAGTGCCGGCAGCCGTACTTGTTGTCGAACTTCGACTTGGTCACCGAGTCGTTCACGTTGATCGCCGGGAACAGCAACGCGCCGGCCTTGTGCATCTCGTACAGCCGGTGGACGCCGGTCGTGGTCTCCTCGGTGACGCCCTTGATGCCCTGGCCGATGGTCGTCCACAGCTGCGGGTCCTCCCGCAGCGTGCGGGTCAGCAACTTCAGGACGACGCCGTACTCCTCGGAGTCCGCGGTCGACGGGTCCGGCACGACTCCGGCCTTCTCGAACTCGGTGCCCTTGTGGACGAGCATGGTGGCGTCGCCACCGTCGTCGAGGATCATGTTCGGGCCGTCGGCGCCCGGCCACTTGAGCGCCTGCTCGGTGCACCACCAGTACTCGTCGAGCGTCTCGCCCTTCCAGGCGAACACCGGCACCCCGGCGGGGTTCTCGGCCGACCCGTTCGGGCCGACGACGACCGCGGCGGCGGCGTGGTCCTGGGTGGAGAAGATGTTGCAGGACACCCAGCGCACGTCGGCGCCGAGCGCCACCAGCGTCTCGATCAGCACCGCGGTCTGGATCGTCATGTGCAGCGAGCCCATGATCTTCGCGCCCGCCAGCGGCTTGCTCTCGCCGTACTGGGCCCGCATCGCCATCAGGCCGGGCATCTCGTGCTCGGCCAGCCGGATCTCCTTGCGCCCGAACTCGGCCAGGCCGAGGTCCGCCACCTTGTAGTCGAACGTCATACCGGTTCCCGCTCCCCTGAAGACTGTGATTGCTTCCTGCCTGCCAGAGCCTAGAGGGCCGAGCTACCCGGTTTGATCGCCGGGGGAGTGTTTTTGACACTGAAATGTCAAGATTGCCGTATGCGCATCACCGAGGCCGCGCGCCGACTGGGCACCACCCCGCGCATGCTGCGCTACCGGGAGGCCCTCGGCCTGCTGCCGCGCTCACGCGCCGGGCACACCGCACAACGCCAGTACGACGACCGCGACCTGGCCGCCGTCCAGCTCGCCCTGGATCTCGAACGCCGGTACGACGTGACGCCGGCCGCGCTGGCGTTCGCACTCAGAGCCCTGGCCGAACCGTCCGTCGCCGCCGACATCCGCAACCTCGGCTACCGCACCGGCCGCCTCACCGCACCGCCCACGCAGTCCCAGATCGACCGCGACCGGGCGTTGCGCTGGCTGGGCCGCTCCGGCGTCCTCCCACCGAAACCGCGCTGACCTCTCGCATCGGCGGTATCGTCGGACTACGATCCACTGATTCGTGAGCGGTGCTCCCCAGTCCCTGGCGCACTCCAACGGTGAACATCCGGGATGTCGACCATGACCGCAGCACCAGATTCCGACAGCTCGCTGCCGGAAGAATTCCAGGCCGTTGGTGGCAGGCTCGAGCGCGGGCTGATCTGGGTGTTCATCGTCGTGCCCACGCTCGCGCTGCTGCCCGGGATCTTCTTCGCCTGGGGCGGCTGGATCGGCTGGCGCGACATCGTCCTCCTGGTCGTGTTCTACGTGATCACGACCACCGGCATCGGCGCCGGCTACCACCGCGGCTTCACCCACGGCTCCTTCAAGAGCAAGCGTGGCCTCAAGATCGGACTCGCGATCGCCGGCAGCCTGGCGCTCGAAGGTCCGGTCGTCCGCTGGGTGGCCGACCACCGCAAACACCACAAGTTCTCCGACCGCGAGGGAGATCCGCACTCGCCCTGGCGCTACGGCACCACCGCTTGGGCGGTGACCAAGGGGTTCGTGTTCGCCCACGCCGGGTGGGTGCTCTGGGGGGAGGATCGCGCCGACCCCAAGCAGTACGCGCCAGACCTGATGAACGACCGCGACATGGCATCGATCTCGCGGCACTTCCGTGGACTGGCGGCGATCTCCCTGCTGGCGCCCGCGCTGATCGGCGGGCTGTGGGACAGGTCGTGGCACGGCGCCGCGACCGCATTCTTCTGGGCCACCCTGGTCCGCATCGCGCTGATGCACCACGTCACGTTCTCGATCAACTCGATCTGCCATGTCACCGGCAAGAAGCCCTTCGAGGCCCGGGACAGGTCAGGGAACGTCTGGTGGCTCGCCATCCTGAGCCAGGGCGAGTCCTGGCACAACCTGCACCACGCCGACCCCACGTGCGCGCGCCACGGCGTCCTCAGGGGCCAGGTCGACATCAACGCCTGGCTGATCAAGTGGTTCGAGCGGTTCGGCTGGGCGTACGACGTCAGATGGCCGAACCAGGAACGCCTGGCGAAGAAGCTCGCCGGCTGACGGTCAGTGCGAGGGCGCCTCGGGAACCGCGGGGCGCTCGTCGGCGACGTAGTTCTCGTGGTAGACGTCCGGCTCGAGGTAGATGTGCACCGACATCGGCTCGGCGGCGCGGATGGCGCGCTCGGCCGCATCGATGGTCTCGGCGACGACGGCCGCGTCGGTGGTCGGCGCGACGCCGATCTTGGCCGCGATCAGCACCTCCTCGGGGCCTAGGTGCAGGGTCTTGATGTGGATCAGCCGCTGCACACCGGCGGTGTTCTCGATCGCGTCGACGATCCTCTGCTGGGCCTCCCGGGTCGCGGACTCGCCGAGCAGCAGCGACTTCATCTCGATCGCGAGGAAGATCGCCACACAGACCAGCAGCGCGCCGATCGCCATCGAGCCCAGGCCGTCGAACACACCGTTGCCGGTGACAAGGGTCAGGACGACGCCGATCAGCGCCAGCACCAGACCGGTGAGCGCGGCGAAGTCCTCCAGCAGGATCACCGGCAACTCCGGCGCCCGGGCGTTCCGGACGAATCTGATCCAGGGCACGTGGCCGCGCAGCTTGTTCGATTCCGTGATCGCGGTCCGGAACGACAGCGACTCCATCACGATCGCGATCAGCAGCACCGCGATCGGGACCCACTTCCAGTTGTCGATCCCGTGCGGGTCGTGCACCTTGTGGTAGCCCTCGTACAGCGCGAACAGACCACCGACGCTGAACAGCACGATCGCCACGATGAACGAGTAGACGTACCGCTCCCGGCCGAACCCGAACTGGTGCAGGTCGTCGGCTTCGCGCTGGGCCCGCTTGCTGCCGACCAGCAGCAGCACCTGGTTGCCGGCGTCGGCGAGCGAGTGGATCGCCTCGGCCAGCATCGAGGCCGACTGGGTCAGTGCCCAGGCGGCGAACTTGGTGACGGCGATCCCGGTGTTCGCCAGCAATGCCGCCACCACGGCCTTGTTACCGCCACCAGCCATGTTCTCCAGGTCCTCCGTACGAAATCAGCGCGCGGACACGACGAACGCCGTGCCGGAACCACGCAAGATACAGGGTCCTTCGGGTCCCGTCGCGAACGCGGACTGACCGGCGGACAACGTCACAGCGGACTCTTTGCCCAGAGCATCGACAGTCCCCGCGACGCAGCAGATGATGCGCGGCCCGACGCCGTCGACCGTCCGCTCGGCACCGTCCAGCTCGACACGGTGGACGGCGAAGTACTCACATCCGGTCTCGTACGCCGACACCCCGTCGGCCACCGATGTCGCGGTCAGCACCGGATCGGCGAGCGGCTCGAAGTCGACGACCGACACCAGCTCGGGTACGTCGACGTGCTTGCTGGTCAGCCCGCCCCGCAGGACGTTGTCCGAGTTCGCCATCACTTCGAACCCGAGTCCCCGCAGATACGCGTGCACGTTCCCGGCCGGCAGGTACACCGCCTCGAAGCGCTCCAGGCGCACCCGGTTCAGCAGCAGGGCCGCCAGTACGCCGGGATCGTCCGGGAAGTCCTCGCACAGTCGCGTAATCGTCTCCCGCTCCAGCGCGAAGGCCTCGCCCGCATAGCTCGTGCAGGCCTCCGCCAGGGCCGCGACCAGTGGGCGGATGGAATCCCGGTCGCTGCTCATGAACTGCGTGAACGCCTCGCGGAGCTTGCCGTCCCGGAGCAGGTCGGTGAGCTCCTCGAACCCGATCGGCTGCAGCGCGTCCAGCAAGGCCACGGTCGCCTCGAGCGGCCGGAACCCGACCAGCGCGTCGAACGGCTCGAGCGCGATCAGGATCTCCGGCTTCGGCCACGCGTCCTTGTAGTTCCGGTCGGCCGCGTCCCGCGGGATCCCGTCCGCCTCGTCCCGCGCGTACCCGTCGATCGCCTGCTCCCGCGACGGGTGTGCCTGGATCGACAACGGCTGCGCGGCCGCCAGCAACTTGGCCAGGAACGGGAACCGCCCCTCGAACCGCTCGGCCGTCTCCTCCCCCAGTACGTCGCTCGGCCCGGCGGACACCACGTCGTACAGGGAGTCGCCGGACGGGAGCACGGACGGCGCGGACTCGTGCGCACCCATCCACAGCTCGGCCTGGGGCCGGCCGTCCGGCTCCACCCCGGTCAGCTCGGGGATCGCGGTCCGCGACCCCCAGGCGTAGTCCCGGATGGTGTTCTGCAGCCGCACTACCACGCTGGGTCCTCCGAGGGATTGCCCAGTTCGACAGGGTCCATGTCGCCGGCGGCGCCGTAGCGGCCGAGGCCGAGCCCCAGGTACGCCGCGGCATAGCGGCCGTGCTGGGTCAGAGCGGCGTACCGGGCGATGTCGGTGCCGTCGGCCTGGGTCACCACGTTCACCCGCACGTCGTGAGCCTCCGCCTTGGACTCCAGCTTGCGGCGGTGCTCTGCGACGCCTGGGTCGTCCACACCGTCGTCCAGGATGACCAGCGCCGGCCGCAGCTCCGCCGGCTTGTCGAAGGGGTCCGCGAACAGGTCCCGCGGCGGCTGGTTGAGGACCGGCAGCAGGTGACCGGCGTCGGCGGCCAGAGCGGGCCGGCCACTCGCCAGCCGGAAGGCCTCGACCACGCGCCGGGCAGCACGCGCGGCGAGGACAGAACCACCCCACACCAGCGGCAAAGCGTCCGCCAGCACCAGCGCCAAGTCCTTGGCCGGGTTGGACGCCACGTCGTTGTTGGGCGAGCACTCGATCGCCACCTCGTCCAGCAGCGCCGCGACCGACTTGTGGTCCACCTCCGGACCGAGGTCCATCTGATGCAAGGCCTGCAGTACGGCGACAGCCGACGCCAACTGGTCGTCGGACTGGGACGGCAACCGGATGGCGTGCCGCAGACCGGCCGACGCGATCGCGACGGGCGAGTCCGCCGGCGTCGCCACCATCAGGCCACAACCCCGTCGTGCTGCCTCGCCGGCTGCCGACACCGCGTCCGAGTCCTCGGAGACACCACTCAGGACGATCACCAGGTCCAGCGGACCGGCCCACCCGGGCAGACCGGGACCAGGCCAGGCGAGGAACGGCACCGGGCACACCGGCTCGAGCACGGCCCGGACCAGGCGGGCGTCGCGGCCGGCGGCCACGACGGCCCGCGGGCGGAAGCCGTCGGACTCCAGCGTGGACAGAACGTCCGCGGCCGCTTCGAGCTCGGCCCGGACCCGGGCCCCGGCCATCGCCAGCCGGCGGAGCAGGTGGTCGGCCGCCCGGAGCGAGGCCGTGTCGTCCAGCCGCGTTTCGTCGAAGACGCTCATCAGTTGTCCGCGGTCTCGGACTGCTCTGCCCGGGTGTCCCGCGCCTCGTCGATCAGCAGCACCGGGATGTCGTCGCGGACCGGGTAGGCCAGCGCGCAGGCGGTGTTGGTGCAGACCAGCTCGTTCGCCTCGTCGTCCACACGGAACTCCGACCGGCACTTCGGGCAGACCAGGATGCTCAGCAGGTCCGGGTCCAGATTGACTGCCATTCAGTTCTCCTCCACCGATGCACCGGTGATCAGGGCCAGTACTTCATCGCGGACGCGTTCCATGGTGGCGCGGTCCGCGGCCTCGACGTTCAGCCGCAGCAGCGGTTCCGTGTTCGACGCACGGACGTTGAACCACCACTGTCCCGCCGACACGGTCAGACCGTCCAGATGGTCAACCGTAATGCCGTCCCGCCCGCCGTAGGTGTCTTCGATCGCCGCGACCGTAGCCGCGGCGTCCTCGACCTTGTTGTTCAGCTCGCCGGACGCGACGTACCGCTCGTACTCGGCGAACAGCTCGCTGGCCGGCTTGTCCTGCTCACCGAGCGCGGCCAGCACGTGCAGCGCGGCCAGCATGCCGGTGTCGGCCCGCCAGAAGTCCCGGAAGTAGTAGTGCGCGGAGTGCTCGCCGCCGAACACCGCGTCGGTCTCGGCCATCTTCTGCTTGATGTACGAGTGCCCGACCCGGGATCGGATCGGCGTCCCGCCGTGCTCGGTGATCAGCTCCGGCACGGCCTTGGAGGTGATCAGGTTATGGATGACCGCCGAGCCGGGGTGCTTGGCCAGCTCGCGGACCGCGACCGCGCCGGTGATCGCGCTCGGCGAGATCGGGTCGCCCTTCTCGTCGATCACGAAGCAGCGGTCCGCGTCGCCGTCGAAGGCCAGGCCGAGGTCGGCGCCGACCTCGCGCACCTTGGCCTGCAGGTCGACCAGGTTCTTCGGGTCCAGCGGGTTGGCCTCGTGGTTCGGGAAGTTGCCGTCGAGCTCGAAGTACAGCGGGACGATCGTGACCGGGCCGGTGGCGAACACGGCCGGGACGGTGTGGCCGCCCATGCCGTTGCCGGCGTCGACGACCACGGTGAGCGGGCGGATCCCGCTCAGGTCGACGAGGTCGTGCAGGTGGTCGGCGTACGCGGTCAGCAGGTCCTTCTGCCGGACGTGGCCCGGAGTGGCGACGGTCGCCGGGCCCTCGGTCAGGGTCTTGGCGACCAGGTCGGCGATGTCGCGCAGGCCCGAGTCCGAGCCGACCGGTGCGGCGCCGGCACGGCACATCTTGATGCCGTTGTACTTCGCCGGGTTGTGGCTGGCGGTGAACATCGCGCCGGGCAGGTCGAGCCGGCCGGAGGCGAAGTACAGCAGGTCGGTCGAGGCCAGGCCGATGTCGATCACGTCCGCGCCGGTGCTGGTCACGCCTTCGGCGAACGCGGCCGCCAGTCCCGGGCTGGACGGCCGCATGTCGTAGCCGACCACGACCGCCCCCGGGCCACCGAGAACGTCCAGGACCTCGACGAACGCGGCACCGGCCGCCCGGGCCACCGACTCGTCCAACTGGTCCGGGACGACGCCTCGCACGTCGTACGCCTTGAAGATCGCCGCAACGTCAGCCATGCGTGGACCCTATCCGGCCCCGGCGCAAAGGTGTATTTCAGGCCTTCTCGAACCAGCCGATGTCCTTGCGGTGGTGGACCGTCGGCAGCTGGCGCGGACTGCTCGGCGCCGCCCACCTGGCCGCGTTGGCGATGATCTGCTGGACCTCGGGCTGGTGGTAGGTCGGGAACTCCTGGTCACCCGGCCGGAAGTAGAAGACCCGGCCCTGGCCGCGGCGGTAGCAGCAGCCGGAGCGGAACACCTCGCCACCGGTGAAGGAGCTGACGAACACCAGCTCGTCGGGCTGCGGGATGTCGAACAGCTCGCCGTACATCTCCTCCCGCTCGATCACCAGCGGGTGCGGGATGCCCTGCGCGATCGGGTGCCCGGCCGCGACCGTCCAGATCAGCTCGCGGTCGTTCTCGGCCCGCCAGTCCAGCGAGCAGGTGGTGCCCATCAGCCGGATGAAGATCTTGCTGAAGTGCGCCGAGTGCAGCGCGATCAGGCCCATCCCGGACAGCACATGCCGCTGCACCCGCTCGACGATCGCGTCGTCGACGTCGCCGTGCGCCGCGTGACCCCACCAGGTGAGCACGTCGGTCTCGGCGAGCACCTCCTCGGTGAGACCGTGCTCGGGCTGCTGCAGCCACGCCGTCCGGACGGCCACGTCCTCGCCGAGCTTGGCGCGCAGCGCCGCGGCGATCGTCTCGTGCATCGTGTCGGGGTAGATCTTGCGCACGGACTCGTCGCGGCCCTCGTGCACGTTCTCGCCCCAGACGGTGACGCGAATCGGATCAGTCATGCAGCACAACCTCTCGTCCCGCCTTCGCCGAGGCGTAGCAGGCGTCGATGACCTCGGTCCGCAGCAGCGCCTCGGACCCGTTGTGAGCGGCCCAGTCGCCGCTCCGGACGATCTTGACGAACTCCCGCACCACCGCGCGATGGCCGAGCCCCGGCCCGGTAGCCGGCTTCACCTCGGCCGGTACGCCGGCGACGTCGGTGAAGATCCGCAGCGTGTCGACGGTGGTGTAGTTCTGCACCTCGATCTTCGCGCCGCCCTCGGTGCCGAACAGCTCGATGCCGAAGTTGTCGCCCGGCGCCCGGAAGGTGGCCCAGCTGGTCTCCAGCTGCAGCGCCCCGCCGCCCTGCAGCCGCAGGTACGCCGTGGCCAGGTCCTCGACCTCGAACTTCGAACCGAGCGTGTCGACCGTCGGCCGGTCCGGGCTGCTCACACTGCCCTTGCCCCGCGGACCGAGCTCGGCGAACGTGTTCGCGGAGACCGTGGTCACCTGCGGCTCGCCCAGCAGGTGCAGCGCGAGATCGAGGATGTGCACACCCAGGTCGATCAGCGGGCCGCCGCCGGACAGCTCGCGGTTGGTGAACCAGCCGCCCATGCCCGGGATGCCGTTGCGGCGCATCCAGTGCGCCTTGGCGTAGTAGATCCGGCCCAGCTGGCCCTCGTCGATCTGGTGCTTCAGCGCCGCGACGTCGCCACGCTCGCGGTGGTTGAAGACCACCTTGAGCACCCGGCCGGCCTGCTTCGAGGCCTCGACCATCGCGGCGCCCTCGGCCACCGTCCGGGCCAGCGGCTTCTCGGACAGCACGTGCAGGCCCATCTCCAGCGCCTTCAGCGCGATCGGGGCGTGCAGCTGCGTCGGCGTACCGATGCTGACCGCTTCCAGTCCCTCGGTCTCGAGCAGGTCCTCCCACTTCTCGTACAGATGCGGTACGCCGTGCTTCTCACCGAGCCTGGTCAGAAGATCCTTCTCCAGCCCGGCCAGCGCCACCACCTCGACGTCCGGCAACTCGGAGAACGCCTCCAGCGCCGTCCGCCCGGCGAAGCCCAGCCCGACAACCCCGACCCGCAGTTTTTGATCGTTCACACCCACGATCCTCCCGCAATGACAACGAAGGTCACAAACCCCTTCCCACACTACGGAACACGTTCGAACACCAGCTAATCGACTGGTCCCATCGTCGTGTCACGGGGCCTCCCGGCCTGGACTGAGGAGCGGAGGGAGCGAAGCGACCGGAGCGACGAGGGAAGGCCGGGAGCCAAGGCCCCGTGACCGCGCCGTGCCGGAGGCGCGGCAATCCAACTCAGTCGTCGTCGGTGTCGAAGTCTGGGTCGATCTGCTCCGGGGAGAGCGCGAGTACGTCGGCCAGCTCGAGGACCAGCGCGGACCGGACCAGCCAGGCCAGGCCGGTGGCGGAGCGCTCGGCCCGGAGCTCGATCGGGCGGCGGAACACCACGATCCGGTACGGCTCGTGCGAGGTGCCGCCGGTGGAGTGGGTGAGCGGGATCTCGGTCGCGTCGAACTCCAGGTTCGGCACGTCCTCGATGGCGAACTCGACCCGGGCGACGACCTGCGGCAGCCGTTTCTCCAGCCGGGTCACCTCGATCGCGACCACCTCGTCGAACTGGGCCGCGGCCGATCGCTGCAGCGGCAGACCGCGCGGCGCGAACTTGCTCGGCCGGCTGATCGGCCCGAGCATTCCGCGGCCGTGGCGGTCGATGTGCCTGCGATGACGGCGAGCCTCGGTCACGCGCTCAGCCTAGTGGGGGTAACGTCTGGTCGTGAGCATCGCCAGGATCTGTTCGCGCGCCGCCTGTCATAAGTCGGCGGTGTCGACGCTCACGTATGTGTACGCCGACTCCACCTGTGTGCTCGGCCCGCTGGCGACGTACGCCGAGCCGCACTGCTACGACCTGTGTGCCGATCACGCCGACCGGCTGACCGCACCGAACGGCTGGGAAGTGATCCGGCTCGCTCCGGACCCGGCCGCGGCCGGACCGTCGTCGGACGATCTGGAAGCCCTGGCCAACGCGGTCCGCGAGGCAGCTCGCCCGCTGCCCCGCCAGGAGCCCGGCGCCGGCAGTCCGGGCGCACCGGTCGAGATCGCCCGCCGGCGCCACCTGCGCATGCTCCAGGACCCCGGCGCGAACACCTCCGAAGGCTGACTACCTCAGCGCGGCCCGCACATCCGGCTGCGCGCCCAGCTGGGCCTGGAACACCAGCGACGTGCTCAGCGGCCATGCGGCGACCTGAGCCACGTCTTCCTTGTCCGGCTTGGCTGCCGGCATCAATGTGACCCCAGCGACGACCGTGCCGCGCGTCTGCTGGACCATCAGGTACGTCGGCCGCGGCTGCGCCGGCAACGGGATCGCAGTGGTCGCGCCGCCGATGATGTCGAGCGCCCGGGTCTGCAGCACCCGTCCGGCCAGGTCGCGCAGCTCGAACTTCACACTGCCGGTCTTACCCGGTGCGGTGACCTCCAGGACGGCCTGCTGCTGATGCGCCGGCAGCACCAGGTACGCCGGTCCCATGAGCGCCTCGGCCGACCCGAGCGAAGCGAAGTCCGTCCCACTCGCGTCGGACATCCGCATCGACGCGGTGACCGGCTGGTCCGAGGTCACGGTGATCGCGCTGGGATCACCGTTCAGCACCGGGTCCAGCATGACCGTCTTCACCGAGCCGGCGTCCACCTGCACAGTCTCCAGACCGGCCGGCTTGAACGGGCCGTTCGGCCCGTGCACGGTCAGGCTGGCCGTCGCCTGCAGGTCCGAGGGGTTCGCGATCGACAGGATCCGCCCTCCGGCACCCGGCGCCACGGCCGGCACGAACACCTTGGTCGCGGGCGGGGCCGACGGGTTCAGCCAGTCCACACCGGCCGGCTTGGTGCCATTGCTCGCGTTGTCCCGCAGCGCCGGCGAGACCCGGCCACCAGTGGACTCGACGTGCAGCGCGACGTCCCGCAGGTTGGTCGCGACCTGACCGAGGAACAGCTCGGTCGTTTGCCGCGCCCGTACGACGATCCCCCGCGCAGCCGGCAGGTCCTGCGGACCGGTCCGCGCATACATGGTGACGTTCACCTCGGCGTTGACGCTGTCCAGGTTCGTCAGCACCAGCACATCGCGCCGGCCACTCGCTCCGGACGCTCCGACGAACCAGAAGTCCGAACCGGGCGCCTGGCACGGCACGCTCGCCATGCCCTGGTTCACGCCCTCGGTGGCGGTCGTCGTGCTCGTGCCGACCGTGCCGGCTGCGAGTGGTCCAGTGCCCTGGATCGACAGCGGCACCGGCTTGGTCGCTGGAGTGGTCGATCCGATCTTGCCGCGCACGAGCAGCGAGGCGACCGGGTCGGCCTTGGCCGCCAGTGGCGTGATCGACAGCGGCGACTCGGTGCCGGACGCGGTCGGGGTGCCTTCGGGCAGCGTCGGCGACACTGCGTTCACGACGCTGGTCAGCTTCCCGCCGCTGGCGAGCACCGGGCAGGACAGCGCCGTACGGTTCACCACCGCGGGCGCCGGTGCGACCGCGGCCTCTGGGCTCGTCACCGGCTCCTTGGGGTGCGTCACCACCGCGAGCCCGCCGATCACGGCCATGCCCAGCACAACGGCTCCGAGCCGGACGACCGGGTTCGACAGTAACCGGATCACCGGTCCCTCCTTGCGTGGGTGCCGTGCGGGACGGCGACAGTACGGCGAACCGTCGGCAGGCAGAAGACCAGCGCGATGATCCAGCCGATGATGCCGAGCAGCCGCCACAGCGTGTGGGTCTGGTCCTGCAACGGCGACGTGCCTTCGATCTTCGTCCGGTCCACCAGCCAGGACGCGTCTCCGTCCTCGGCGCTGGCCCGGGTCAGACCGGGCAGCGAGTCGAGGGTCGACTGCAGCGTCGGATCCAGCGGTGCGGGCAGGTAGACGTAGTCGACCGCCAGTCCGGCCAACTGCCGCCCTTCCTCACCGGTGCCACCGCCACCGAGGGTCGCCAGGACGTCGCCGATCGGCTTGGTCTGCTCCGCCGTCGGCGCGGCTTCCAGCGCCCCCATCCGCGGGCCACCGTTCTTCACCAGCGAGAACCGCATGTCGCCACCCGGCGCCTTGCGCACGACCAGGATCGACGCGTTGTCCGGCGGATCCTGCGAGGACGCCAGGTACGCCGGCAGGTCCTGCGCTGGCCCGCGCCAGAGCGGACCGTCCATCCCGCGGACCAGCCAGAACCCGGCCGTCACGATCGTCGTCACCAGCACGAGCCCGAGCACGCCCTGCACAATGATCTCGGTGGACTTGCCGACCGAGTCCCAGGCGACCGCGACCGCGATGATCCATCCGGCCGTCATCAGGAACATCAGCGGCCCACTGCCACCACCCAGCCGGCTCGCGACCAGCGTCGCGGCCAGACCGGCCAGTGCGGCGAACCATCCGAGCAACTCGTACCGCTGCCGCGACGAACGCAGCAGACTGATCATCGCGACCAGAATCAGCGGTACGGCGAACCACCACGGTGCCGGCGCTCCGATCGGCGTACCGGTCAGCAGATGCGGCAGGCTGTCGCCGGGACCGACCGCGGCGGTTGGCGGTCCGCCGGCCTCCTGCCCCAGCCGCGACGGATGCAGCACAAGCTGGATCGTCCACGGCAACACGAGCAACAGACCCAGTACGACGGAGAAGACCAACTGGCGGCTCTGCCGGCGCCAACCGAGTCCGATCAGCGCACCCAGGACCAGGAGGACGCTGACCAGCAGTCCCAGCGCCGGGGTGAACGCAAAGAGCACGGCCTGACAGATTCCGGCGAACCACGCGGCCCGCCAACTGCCTTGGATGACCACACGACGCCGCCGGGCGATGGTGTGCACAGCAGCACCGAGCAGCGGCAGCACGATCGCCGCCACACACGTCCCGATCCGGCCCTGCGTGATCGCGCCGTTCGTGAACACAGCGATCCCGTACGCCGCCGCACCCCAGGCTCGCGCGACACGGTCGACGACGAACGAGCGCAGCAACGCCCACGCGGACAGAGCGGCCAGCGGAACAGCGCCGAGCAACAACAGGTTCGCCGCACCGGACGGGCCGAACATCACCGTCGAGAACGCCCAGAACTGCGCCAGCCAGGCAGGCGGCGTCACACCGGGCGGTGCGGAAGCGGCCGCGTGCCAGAGCGCACCGAGGCTCTCGTGCGCCGGCAGCAAGAGGTTGGACCGGAGGACACCGCCACCGATCAGACTGCGGCCCGCGACCAGCGCACCGATCGCCAGGACGACCCACGCGACCAGGAACGGGCGGCGGATCAGCTGACGACGCCAGCGCGGCTGGTCGACGGCGACCCGCGCCGTGGACTTGGCCCGGCGTGCTGTCGTGACGACCTGCTCTTCCGGCTCGTCCGCCCAGGCTTCGCGGATCCGCTCGGAGATCGTGCTGGTCGTCTCTTCCAGGTTGTGCCGCAGTGCGTTCACCGACCGGGAGAAGAGTCCCTTGATGTCGTCGTACGCGACCCGATCGAGGTTGCGGCGGTTCTTGCGGGCCTGGGTCCAGCCACCGGCCAGCAATGTGCCGAGCAGCGCGGTCCACTCGTCGACCGCACCGGATGGTGTCTTGCCGAGGAGGAACCACACCGATCGCAGCACGGTGCCGAACAGGAAGCGCAGGATCAGTAGCGGCAGCAGCCTGCCGGGCGCGTTCGCGAGAACGGTGTAGTAGGCATGTGCGCGGTCGAGCTGGTAGGCGTGTCGACGGGTGCCGGCCAGTGCGCGCTCGCCGGTCGCCGCGGCTTGCGCGTGATAGACGACCGCGTCCGGTGCGACGCCGACCTGGAACCCGGCGCGACTGGCCCGCCAGCCGAAGTCGATGTCGTCGCGGAACATCGGCAGCCGCGGATCGAAGCCGTGCAAGGCCTCCCAGACGTCGCGGCGGACCAGCATGCCGGCCGAGCTGACCGCGAGGACGTTCCGCGGCTGGTCGTGCTGGCCCTGGTCGAGCTCTCCGACCTCGATGCCGGTGTCGCGGCGGCCGCCGAGCGAGGTACTGACGCCGACCTCGAGCAGTTCGCGGTCCCGCGGCCAGAGCCGCAGCTTCGGGCCCCAGACGCCGGTGGCCGGCGACATCGTGGCCTGGAGCAACAATTTCTCCAGGGCCTTCGGGGCCGGGGCGCAGTCGTCGTGCAGCAGCCACAACCACTCGACCACAGGCATGTGGCCGTCGTCGCCGTACGGGCCGACCGCCGAGGGGATCGGGGCGAACCCAACCGCCTCGAGACCGCGAGCCACGGCCGTGCCGAAACCGGTGCGTGCGGAGACGCTGACGACGGGTTCGACGCCGGGCATTGCGGCCAGCAGTTCGGCCGTCTCGTCGGTGGATCCGGTGTCGACCGCGATCAGCCGGTCGGGCCGTGGGTTGAGCGCCCACAGCGCCTCGGACAGCCGGGGCAGCCAGGCGGCGCCTTCATGGCCGACCACCACCGCGGTGACGACATGCCGGACCCGCGGGCGACCCATCGGGTCGTCGATGAGATCGGTCGGGAAGTCGACGGAGTCGAAGAATTCCCAGCCGGCCGGAGCTTCTTGTTCCATGCGGAGCTGTGACACCTCGATGGTTACGGACGGTTCTCACCGCAACCAGAGTCGCGGCGAGGACTCACCATACAGCCGTCACCCTGAGCCTCAACCCACTCACCCGCAGGCGGAGGACGTACTCCGCTCTTCCCCGGGACAGCCGCGGGCCCCGGCGACGTGTTCGTCGGCGGGGCCTCGCGGAAAGTCCTGGATGAAGTTGTGAGCCGGGTTCTGACCGTCAGACGGCCTTTTTCTTCAGCTTGCGGCGCTCCCGCTCCGACAGGCCGCCCCAGATTCCGAAGCGTTCGTCGTTCTGCAGTGCGTACTCGAGGCACTCGCCCCGTACGTCACAACCGAGGCACACCTTCTTCGCCTCGCGGGTGGATCCGCCTTTCTCCGGGAAGAAAGCCTCTGGGTCGGTCTGGGCGCACAGTGCCCGTTCCTGCCAGTTCGGCTCCTCCTCGATCGCCTCACCGTCGACAATCGCCATCAGCTCTGTCACGGTACGACCTCCTCGACCCTGTTCGTTCCCCTGTACATGTGGGTTTGCGGTCCACATGCCTGACCTCGTCCGTCCTGCGCTCTGCAACGGTCCCCGATACCGAGTGTCCAACGAACGACACGGTTGAAATTACATTCCTGCAATCCACGAAAGTCAAGCCGTGGTCTGCTATTGGCACTATCCGCAACACGGCTGCAAAAGAACGAGAGGCCTGCATGCACAGGCCTCTCGCACCGATCTACTGCCTCCCGAAGTGCCGCGAAAGAGTTTCGCGGCGACTTCGGCAAAGGCTTGCTGCCTTGTCAGGAAGGCTGCGACCACCAGCCCTGCTGTCCCTGACCCGGCTGGTCCTGGTCGTTCTTCTCCGGCTCGGTCACGCGCGGGTCGACCCGGGTCTCGTCAGCGGCCTCGGCCGCGGGCTGCTCCGGCTGTGCGCTCGGCTGCGGCTCGGCGGCCGGAGTCTCCTCCGCCTGCCAGGCCTGCTCCTGCTGCCATGCCTGCTGAGCCTCGGGCTGCTCGTGTGAGCCTTCCTCGCGGGCCGCGTGCTCGCCCTGGCCGGCCCACTCCTGCTGAGCCGGCTGGCCGTACTCCTGGCCGCTCCACTGCTGCTGCTGACCGGCGTCGCCGCCGCTCCACTGCTGCTGCTCCTGCGGCCACTGCTGGCCCTGGTCCTGGCCGCCCCACTGCTGCTGGCCTTCGGCGCTCCACGCCTGCGTCGGCTCGACGCCCTGGCCTTCGGCGGACCAGGCCTGCTCGGCCGGCTGCTGCGGCTGCTCGCCGTGCTGCTGAGCCTCGGCATCGCCGGCCGACCAGGCCTGCTGCTCGCCCTGGTTCCAGCTCTGCTCCTGCGGCCACTGCTGCTCGCCCTGAGCCGCCGCGTAACCACCGGCAGCGCCGGCCGCACCGGCCGCGGCGCCATAGCCGCCGTACTGGCCCTGGCTCTGGTCGTACTGACCGTATTGGCCCTGCTGGCCCTGCGGCTGGCCGTAGCCACCCTGCTGACCGTACGGCGCCTGCTGGCCGTACTGCTGCTGGCCGTACGGTGCCTGGCCCTGGGGCGCGAACTGACCCGGCTTCGGAGCGCGGACCGGCGCCGGCAGGGCCTGGTAGGTCTTGAGGATGTAGAGACCGGCGGCGCCGTACAGAGCCAGGCCACCGAGCGCGTAGATGAACCCGACGACCTTGATGCCGGCGGTGCTGGTCTCGTTGAAGCCGGCGAACGCCGTGATCAGGCCGATCAGCGCGGCCACACCGGTGATCACCAGCGCGGCCAGGGCCACGGTCCGGGCGTTCGGCGTCCGCTCACCCGCCTCGTTCACCAGCCAGACCGATCCCACCAGCGAGAGCAGGAGCAGCACTGCGCCGAAGGACGGCGGGGTGAGAATGCCTTGCACGCCTCCGGCGGCGGCAGTGAAGCCGGCGCCGCCGACGAACAGCCGGATCAGCGATGCCAGGACGATCAGGCCGGCGAATGCGAGCAGGATGTACGCGACCGGCTCTCTGAGCTTCTTGGTTGCGTCGGTGACCACGAGGGCTCCTCGGATGTTGGGGGCCGTACAACTGAGCTGTGCGGATGGTTCGGACCCACCGCAGCATAGTCGTGCGGTGGTCCGAGCGATTGACGACTCGTGCAGACTCTTCCCATGCGATTGACAGTGCTCAGCGGTGGCATCGGCGGATCCACCTTCCTGCGCGGGCTGCTGAAGGCCCGCCCGGACGCCGAGATCACCGTGGTGGGGAACACCGCGGACGACATCACCCTGTTCGGGCTGCGGGTGTGTCCGGACCTCGACACGGTGATGTACACGCTCGGTGGCGGCATCTCGGCCGAACGCGGCTGGGGCCGGGAGGACGAGACCTGGGTGATCAAGGAGGAGCTCGCGGCGTACGGCGTCGAGCCGACCTGGTTCGGCCTCGGCGACCGGGACGTGGCGACCCATCTGGTCCGGACCCAGATGCTCGACGCCGGCTACGGCCTGACCGCGGTCACCGAGGCGCTGTGCGCCCGCTGGAAGCTCCCGGTCCGGCTGCTCCCGATGAGTGACGACCGGGTCGAGACCCACGTGGTGGTGGACGACCCGGAGCAGCCCGGGCGGCGCAAGGCGATCCACTTCCAGGAGTACTGGGTCAGGTACCAGGCCGAGATCCCCGCACACCAGATCGTCGCGGTCGGCCAGGAGAAGGCCAAGCCCGCGCCCGGTGTGCTGGAGGCGATCGCGGACTGCGACGTGCTGATCGTGCCGCCGTCCAACCCCGTCGTCTCGGTCGGCACGATCCTCGGCGTACCGGGGATCCGGGACGCGGTCCGGGAGACCGCCGCGCCGGTCATCGGGCTGTCGCCGATCATCGGCACCGGCCCGGTCCGCGGGATGGCCGACAAGGTGCTGGCCACCGTCGGCGTGGCCTCGACCGCCTCGGCCGTGGCGCGGTACTACGGTTCGCGCGCGTCCGGCGGCGTACTGGACGGCTGGCTGATCGACACGTCGGACGCGATCCAGGCGGATTCGATCGCCGGAGCCGGAATTCACGTCCAGGCGGTGCCGTTGTGGATGACGGACGAGTCCACCACCGCCGCGATGGCCGATGCGGCGCTGAACCTCGCGGAGGCCGTACGGCGATGAGGAAGCACCTGGAAGTCTTCCCGGTGACCGGACTGCCCGAGGTGGCGGCCGGGGACGACCTGGCGGCACTGATCGGCGACGGGACGGACCTGCGGGACGGCGATGTCGTTTCCGTCACGTCCAAGATCGTCAGCAAGGCCGAGGGATGCCTGACCCACGGCACCCGGCAGGAGGCGATCGACGCCGAGCTCGTGCGGGTCGTGGCCCAGCGCGGCGAGACCCGGATCGTCCAGACCCGGCACGGCCTGGTCATGGCCGCGGCCGGCACCGATACGTCGAACACCGCCCCCGGCACGGTCCTGCTGCTCCCGGTCGACCCCGACGAGTCGGCCCGGCAGCTGCGGATCGCCCTGAAGCAGCGGTACGACGTCAACGTCGGCATCGTGATCACAGACACGTTGGGCCGCCCGTGGCGTAACGGCCAGACCGACCTGGCTATCGGTGCGGCCGGAGTCCGCGTGATGGAAGACCTTCGCGGTACGGCGGACAGCCATGGCAACGTCCTGGCGGTGACGGAGCCGGCTCTGGCCGACGAGATCGCCAGTGCGAGCGAGTTGGTCAAGGGCAAGGCGGACGGCGTCCCTGTCGCGGTGCTGCGCGGGCTGCAGGACGCCGTACTTCCGACTGGGGAGCACGGACCCGGGGCGCGGGCGCTGGTGCGGGATGCCGAGCAGGACATGTTCAGTCTCGGGACTCGTGAGGCGGCGCGGGCCGCCGTACTAGAGCGCGAGGCGCCGACCGGTCCGCGTGCGGTCGACCCGGCGCTGTGGGCCGGGCTGCTGGACGAGGTCGAGGACATTCACCTCGAGCTGCTGGACAACGCTGTCACGGTCTTCGGCGACGAGCCGGTCGCGGTCGGCGTGATCGCCGAGCGGCTCGCCGTACTGCTGCATGCCGAGGGGTACGGCGTCACCGTCCGGACCGGACCGGGCAGTGAGGCGACTGTCACGTTCGGCTCACGGTCCAGGTAGTTTTCTAGGCAACCTCTCAGGGTCACCTCGTACACTGCTCCCGCACGGCGGCGCGGTGGCCGCCCTGATCCGGGAAGACCAACACTGTGGGTAAAGCGTCGTCGCAGAAGCAGTCGCGTCGCGAGATGATCGAGAAGATGCAACGGGACCAGGCCCGCACGGACCGGAACCGGACCATCCTCATCGTGGTCGCGTCGATCGTGGTCGGCCTGGCCATCATCGCCTACCCGGCGATCCGGCTGATCCAGGACTCCCGGACCAAGAACCAGGCCGTCACCGAGCTCGGAGTGGCCGCGTCGGCGGCGTCGTGTGACACGCCGACCAACGACGAGGCCGGCGGCACCCAGGACCACAAGCCCGACGGCACGGTGATCAACTACTCGGTGTCGCCGCCGTCGTCCGGCTCGCACTACGCGGTCTGGGCGCCGTTCAACAAGAAGTTCTACACGCTCGACGACCGGCCCCCGATCCCGAACCTGGTGCACAACCTGGAGCACGGGTACACGATCCTCTGGTACAAGGAATCGCTGCCGAAGGACCAGATCGACCAGATCGAGAAGATGTCCAAGGCGAAGCTGCCGGACAGCTCGTCGGGCAAGTTCATCGCGGCGCCGTTCCGGGAGACCGACGGCAAGCCGTGGCCGGACGGGAAGAGCATCGCGTTCTCGCACTGGAGCGGCAACGCCCAGGGCCAGGACAAGGCCTTCGGCCACCGCCAGTTCTGCGGCTCCGTCAGCGGCGACGCCCTCAAGCAGTTCATGGACAAGTACCCGTCCACCGACGCCCAGGAACCCGCCGGCGGCTGAGTTCCCAGCTTGTGTACGCCGAACGCCCCCGGGATTCCCGGGGGCGTTCGTGTGTGCAGGAACTAGATGTAGCGCTCGGCGTGGTCGGACTGGACCTGGGCTACCAGGTCCTTGACGCGTTCGCCGTCGGCGAGGGGGCAGACCATGGTGACGTCCTGGGTGTGGACGATGATGTGGCTGCGCAGGCCGACCGCGGCGACCAGGTGGTCCGGGTCGTCGGTGACGACGATGTTGTCGTGGGAGTCGAGCAGGCAGCTGAGCGTCGTCCCGTCCGTACGGTTGCCGTTGGCATCGGCGTCGTACGTGCCGGCCAGGGCGGCCCAGGAGCCGACGTCGAGCCAGTGCACCGGCATCGGTACGACGACCACGTCGGCGTCCACCTTGCCCTGCGAAGCCGGCTCCATCACCGCGTAGTCGACGCTGATCTTGCGCAGGTTCGGATAGATCTCGGCCAAGGTCGCATCACGCGACGGGGTGTCCCAGACCGACGCGACCTGCCGCAGCCGCGCGGCCGACTCGGGCAGCAGCTCGTCGAGCACGCTCAGCACGGTCTCGGCCCGCCAGACGAACATGCCGGAGTTCCACCAGAACCGCCCGGTGGCCAGGTACTCCTCGGCGGTCGCCCGATCCGGCTTCTCCCGGAACCGGTCGACGGCGAAGGCCCTGGTGCCCTCGATCGGCTCGCCGCACTCGATGTACCCGAGTCCGGTGTGCGGATGGGTCGGCTCGATCCCGAACGTCACCAGCGACCGGGAACGCTGCTCGACGACCGCGAAACCGTTCTCGATCGCGGTCCGGAACTCGTCCTCCGGACTGATCAGGTGATCCGATCCGACGAACGCCACCACCGCGTCGGGGTCGTTGCGCGCCACCACCGCGGAGGCCAGGCCGACCGCGTTCGCGGTGTCCCGGCGGGCCGGCTCACCGATGATGTTGTGCTCGCCGAGCTCTGGCAGCTCGTTGCGGACCACCTCGGTGTACGCGCCGACCGTGCACACATAGATGTTCTCCGGCTCGACCAGGCCGCGCAGCCGGTTGTACGCCACCCGGAGCAACGACTGTCCGGCTGCCAGCGGCAGCACCTGCTTCGGCCGGTCGTCTCTGGACAGCGGCCACAACCGTGTCCCCGATCCACCGGCCAGGATCACCACGTTTCGCATGAGGAGAGACCCTACCGGTCGTGACCAGATGGTGGCGGAAGCTTGAGGTGGGCGAGGTCCGGTGGGACAGGTGTGGTGGTCCGCCAGAACAGGTCGGACTCGCCGTCGAGGGCGGTCGCGGGCGCGTCGGTGAGCCGGAAGCGGTCCCGCAGCCGGCCGTAGAAATCGGTGGGCGCCAACCGGACCAGCCGCAGGCGCCGAGTCGATCCGTAGACGCCGATCCAGTCACCCGGATCGAGGACCCCGCGGAGCTGCCCGTCGATGCTGACCGCGGCCTGACCGGAGTGCGGAAGGACCCGGAGCGCCACCGGCTCGTCCGGCGCCGTGACAACCGTTCGGTTGAAGGTCATGTGGGGTGCGACCGGAGTGAACACGATCGCCTCGGTGCTCGGCGACAGGATCGGCCCACCCGCCGCGAAGCTGTACGCCGTCGACCCGGTCGGCGTCGCCACGATCACCGCATCCGCGGAGTACGACGCCAGCAGCCGGCCGGCCAGATACACACCCAGCGCCACCTGATGGTCGCGCGCCAGCTTCTCGAGGACGACGTCGTTCAGCGCGGTCACGTCCAGCGCCACTCCCCAGCCGTCACCCTCGGCGGTCTCCGGGCGGACGGCCGGCGGCGGAAGGGCAGGGCCATGTCCGTAGCGCAGCAACGACTCGATGCCACTCGGGATCTCCAGCGGACGCGAAGCCCGCATGGTCAGCGTCATCCGCTCCTCGTACGTCGCACCGCCGTGGTGCACCGCCTCCAGAGCGGTCTCCACGTCGCGGCACGCCACCTCGGTCAGGAACCCGACCTTGCCGAGATCGACCCCGAGCACCGCCGCGTCGTTCTTCGCCGCGATCCGGGCACCGCGCAGGAACGTGCCGTCACCGCCCAGCGTGACCACGAGATCCGGGTTCCCGGCGTGGTGCAGCTCGTCCATCCCGCCGCGCCGTTCCTCGTGCGCCTTCCAGACGTCGATGTCGGTGCAGCCGATGTCGTGTCTGGTCGCCCACTGGCGCACGGTCTCGGCGGTCTGCACAGCCACCGGACGCCCCTGATGAACGACTAGCCCAAGCCGCCTGATCGGCACGACGGTCCTCCTCCGGACGGTTCCTGCCTCCACGGTAGCCGCCCTAGCGATCCGGTGATTCCGCCTTCGCGGCTTTCACGATCGGGTCGGTCTCGTCGTCGAACTCCCCGATCACCTCCTCGAGCAGATCCTCCAGCGCCACCACCCCGACAAGCCGATCCTCGTCGCGTACGACGGCCAGCTGCGACCGCTGATCGCGCATCGTCCGGATCGCGGTCGCCACCGGCGTACTCGCGGCCAGCTCGAGGGGCGCCGTCATCAGGTCCGACGCGCGCAACGTCGTACCGCCGCTCGTGGTCGCGCGGGCTGCGTCACGGACGTGCACGATGCCGCAGATCGTCGTACCCGAACTGACGACCGCGAGGCGGGAGCGGCCCTCGCGGCGGCTGGTCAGCTCGACGTCGCGGGCGGACGCGGCCGCGGGAACCGTCGACAGCTGGGCGATCGGGGTCATCACCTGGGCGACCGTGGTGTTCTGCAGCGCCAGCATCGCGGTGAGCAGGTTGTGCTCGGGTTCGTCCAGCGTGCCGTGCTCCCGGGACGACTGGATCAGCAGGCGGAGCTCGTCGGGTCCGTGCGCGTTGGCCAGCTCGTTCTGCGGGGTCACCTTCGCCAGCCGGACGCAGAGGTTGGCGAGCCAGTTGAGCACGATCAGCAGCGGGCGGAAGACGTACGTGAAGGCGCGGAACGGAAGAGCGAGCACCAGCGCCGACCGCTCGGGATTGCTGATCGCCCACGACTTCGGGGCCATCTCACCGAGCAGCACGTGCAGCAGGCCGATGACGGCGACGGCGATGATCAACGCGATCACCTGACCGACGCGCTCGGGGACGTGCGCCAGCTCGAACAACGGGTGCAGCAGACTGGCCACCGCCGGCTCGGCCAGCGAGCCGAGGCCCAACGTGCACAGCGTGATGCCGAGCTGCGCACCGGCGAGCATCAGCGACAGCTCACTCACACCGGCGATCGCGGCCCGGGCGGAGCGGTTGCCGGCCGCGGCCGCCTCCTCGAGTCGATGCCGCTTCGACGCGACCAGCGCGAACTCGGCGGCGACGAAGAAGCCGTTCAGGGCCAGCAGGACCACCGAGATGATCAGGGCGAGCGGCGTACTCATGCCAGCCGCTCCATCACGACGAGACCCGGCACGTGGCGCTCGATGGTCTGGACCGTCAGCCGGACGAACTCGGCCGGGACCGGCCGGCCGTCATGGTCGATGCGGTGGCGCAGTTCCACCATGAGCTCGTCGCCGATCGCCGGGATCCGGCCGAGCCGGGCCATCACCAGGCCGGACAGTGTCTCGTAGTCGTCGCCCTCGGGCAGCGCGACGCCGGTGGCCGCCTGGACCTCGTCGAGCCGCCATCGGGCCGACACCACCCACGATCCGTCGCCGCCCGGAACGAGTCCGCTCTCGGGCAGGTCGTCCTCGTCGCGGATCTCGCCGACCAGTTCCTCGGCGATGTCCTCGAGCGACACGATCCCGGCGAAGCCGCCGTACTCGTCCACGACGATCGCGAGCTGGCGGCGGGCGGTCCGCAGCCGTTCCAGTACGCCGGGCAGCGGCAGAGTCTCGGGTACGACGACCGGCGGCGACGCCAGTGAGCCGACCGCAATGTGCGCCCGGTCGGCCGGTTCGAGCTCGACCACGTCGCCGATCGCGACCACGCCGAGCACCTCGTCGACCGAGTCGGCGATCACCGGGAACCGGCTGTGGCCGGTGTCCTGCAGCTCGACCACCCGGGTGAGCGGCTCGTCCCGGTGCATGGTGATGACGTCGACGCGCGGGACCATCGCCTCCCCGGCGGTCCGGCCGCGGAAATCGAGGCCGCGGTCGAGCAGCCGCATGGTGTCCTCGTCCAGCAACCCCTGCTCGTAGGACGAAAGGATGATCCGGTCGAGCTCCTGCGCGGTCGCCCCCTGCGGCAGTTCCTCGACCGGTTCGATGCCGACCCGGCGCAGGATCCGGTTCGAGGCCGAGTCGAACACCCGGATCAGCGGGCCGGCAATCGTCAGGTACATCAGCGTCGACCGGGCCAGCCGGAGCGCGATCGCCTCGGCCTTCGCGATGGCCAGGTTCTTCGGCGCCAGCTCGCCCAGCACCATCTGGATGATCGTTGCCAACAGCAACGCCAGGATCACCGAGACGGACACGCTCACGGCCTGCGGCACCCCGGCCGAGCCGAGCAGATCCTCCAGGCCCGCACCGAGGTACGGCTCGGCGAAGTACCCGGCCAGCAGCGCGGTGATGGTGATGCCCACCTGCGCGCCGGACAGCACGAACGACAGCCGCGACGTGACCTTCAGCGCCCGCGCCGCCGCCGGGTCACCGTCCTCGGCCAGCGTCCGCAACCGGCTCCGGTCGACCGCGACGTACGCGAACTCCTGGGACACGAAGTAGCCAGTGGCAACGGTCAGCACCAGGATCAGAGCCAGGCCGCCCAGGATCAACATGTCCTGACCTTATGAGAACTCCGGCTGCTGGAGTACTGCGGGGTGATTTCACCGCGTGGACGGCTTCCACGGGAGGATTTTGCCGTCGCGGACGAGTTCGCCGTACATCGCGGGGTCGGTGCGGTCGGCCAGGATGACGTCGACGATCGGCTTGACCGCCTCGGCCGGGGACTTCGCCTGGCTGAAGTCGTCGAACCACGGCCGGGAGGCCCGGGTGTCCACCAGCCCCGGGCAGACCGACGCGACCAGCGTCCCGTCCTCGAGGTCCCGCGTACGGCGATCCGCCGCGACGGCCCGCACTGCGGCCACCTGAGCCACCTTCGACGGGAAGTTGATCCACTCCGGCCAGCCCTTCTCCTCGGCCGTCCCGTCGTGAATCGCGGCCCGCCACTCCTCGACCGCCTGCTCCACCTCGTCCAGCGTCACCCCGTCGAACCGCCCCCACAGCGCCTCCGGCAACTGCTCCAGCGTCCCCAGCGAACTGGCCACCACGATCAACCGCCCACCCGGACGCAGAATCGGTCCGAACTCCCGCAACACAGCCTGAGCCCCGAGGTTGGCGACATCGATGAACACATCAGCCTGCTCAGCCTGCGTCCGATCCGGGTGCAGCGGCCCGACGGCGTTGGAGATCACGATGTCGACCGCGCCCAGCTCACGAGCCAACGCCGCCACGGCCTCCCCGTCCGTCACATCCAGCACCCGCCCCTCGATCCGAGCCATCCCCGCCTCGGAGTCGGCCAGCTCGGCCACCGCGGTTGCTACCCGGTCCGGGTCCCGGCCGGCGAGGAGCACCAGGTCCTCTTCGTTCAGGCGGGTGGCCAGTTCTCGGACGAAGGCATAGCCGATGCCTTGGTTGGCGCCGGTGACCAGTGCGATGCGTTGTTCTCTCATGTGACCAAACGTAGGTGCGGTGCGAGTATGACTCCAACGAATCTTCGGCACAGGTAGTATGCGTAAACGTCATGGACTTCACCGATGTCTCACTGGTGGCGTTGCGAGTGTTCCGGGAGGTTGCGGAGCGCGGCACGTTCACGGCGGCCGCGACCGCCCTCGGCTACACCCAGTCGGCGGTGTCGCGACAGATCGCGTCGCTGGAGCGGGCAGCGGGCGCACCGCTGCTCGAGCGGCGGCGCGAAGGCGTGCTGCTGACCGCAGCCGGTCAAGTCGTACTGCGGAATGCCGCCGGCGTGCTGGATCAGCTCGACGCGACGGCCCGCGAGCTCGCCGGGCTCCCCGCGGCCGGTGGGACTGTCCGGCTGGGCTGGTTCCCGAGCGCCGGCGCCGTTCTGTTGCCGCAGGCAATCAGTGCGCTACGCCGCGGCCATCCCGCCATCACGGTCACGACCCGGGAGGGATCGACCCCCGCCCTGGTCCGGGCGCTGCGAGCCGGGACTGTGGACCTGGCGCTGCTGGCGTCGGCACCGCCGTTCCGGCCGCCGGACGCCGAGTCGCCCGCGTTGAGGCTCGAGACGCTCGCCGAGCGAAGTCTGCGGCTGGCGGTGCCGGCCAGTCATCCGCTCGCGGCCCACGACTCGGTGGACGTGGCCGACCTGCGGGGTCAGCGGTGGATCGCCGGGCCCGCGGCCGGCGAGGAGTTGCTGATGGGCGTCTGGCCCGGGCTCGACGAGCGGCCGGTGATCGCGCACACGGTCCGCGACTGGCTGGCGAAGCTGCAGCTGGTCGCGGCCGGTGCCGGGCTGACCACGATCTCCGCGTCGATGGCGTCGGCCGCACCGGCGGGTGTCCGCGTGGTCACCGTCCGCGGCGGACCGAAGGAGTTGCGGCGTACCATCCTGGCCCGCCTCCCGGGCCGCCTCTCAGAGCCCGCGGCGCTCCTCGCCGACGCCCTCCGAGCCGCCGCCCTCGACGTCAACCCGCGCGGCTGACCCGTCCGCCACCGGCGGCTGAGGTGGCGCGACCTCGCCCGGCTTCTCGTCGCCCTCGGCTCTGGCCTTGTTGAACTCGTTCAGTGCGCGCGCCGCGTTGCGCGACAGTTCAGGCAGCTTCTTCGCGCCGAACAGCAGCACGACGATGATCAGAATGACGATCCATTCGCCGCCCTGTGGCAGCTCGAGTTGTGGCACCATCACAAGCCTTCTTTCCGCGAATCCCCCTCCACGGTACGTCGGCGCCCGAACCGTAGGGTGGGCCGTATGTCACGAGTCCTCCCCGAGCTGTTCGGTGCCACGGTCCGCCGGGACGGCGCCGGTCCGTTCCTGACCTACTACGACGACGCGACCGGTGAACGGATCGAGCTGAGCGCCCTCACCACCGCGAACTGGGTCGCCAAGACCGCCAATCTGCTGGTCGACGAGTACGACCTGGAGCCCGGCGAGACCGTCGCGATCGGCCTGCCGCCGCACTGGCTCGGGGTGGTCTGGGCGCTGTCGACCTGGTCGGCCGGCGCTGCCCTCACCAGCGGCACCGGCACCCTCGCGATCACCGGCCCGGATCTGACCGTCCGCGGTGAGCGGGAGACCATCGCGTCGGCGCTGCTCCCCCTGGGCGGCCGGTTCCGCGAGCCGCTGCCGGACGGCATCCACGACTACGGCGCCGAGGTCTACAACCACCCGGACGTGTTCGTCCCGTTCGACCCGCCGGCTCCGTCGTCACCGGCGTACGACGACCTCACCCACGAAGACCTGATCGGTACGGCGGAACCCGTCGCCGACCGGATCCTCGTCACCCGCGACCTGACCACGCGGGACGGGGTGGCACTGCTGGTCGGGGTGATCTCCGGAGGTGGTTCGATCGTCCTCTGCCGCAACCTGGATGCCGCCAAGCTGGAGCGCCGGGTCACGGACGAGAAGGTCGACCGAGTGCTGGAGGAATGACGTGCGGCGATTCGAAGGACGAGTGGCTCTGGTCACGGCGGGTGCGCAGGGGATCGGGGCCGCGGTGGCTCGGCGACTGGCGGACGAAGGCGCGTCGGTCGTGGTCACCGATCTCCAGGAGGAGAAGGTCGCCGAGGTCGCGGCCGGGATCGGCGAGCAGGCGCTCGGCCTGCGCCTCGACGTGACCAGCCGGGACGACGTCGACGCGGCGGTGGCGGCCGCGGTGGATCGGTTCGGCCGGCTGGACGTCGTGGTGAACAACGCCGGCGGCTGCATCGTGACGTCCGTACCGGAGGACGCGACCGCCGAGGAGTGGCACCGGCAGCTCGACCTCACGCTGGTCGGCGCGTCCCGGTGCATCCAGGCCGCGCTCCCCCACCTGGTCAGGACCCGCGGCAACGTGGTCACGATCAGCTCGGTGAACGGCCTGGCCGCCTTCGGCAACATCGAGTACTCCGCGGCCAAGGCCGGCCAGATCGCGATGACCGTCAACTACGCGGCCCGGTACGGCGAGCTGGGCGTCCGCTTCAACATCGTTGCCCCCGGCACCATTCGGACGCCGAACTGGGACAACCAGCCGGGCACCCTGGAGCGGTTCTCGAAGATGTATCCGCTCGGCCGGGTCGGCGAGCCCGAGGACATCGCCGCCGCGGTCGCCTTCCTGGCCTCCGACGACGCCGCCTGGATCACCGGTCACACGCTCCCGGTCGAAGGCGGCGTACTCACCGGGCCGCGCGGCGAGATGAACCTGACCCCGTCCGGCTCCTTCAAGAAGGAGTACCCGGGGCTCTGAACAGCTGCTCGGCCTGGGCCAGGGCGGTGGGGTCGCCGGTGGTGCGGTGCAGGCCGCGCAGGGCGTGGGCCTGCTCGAGTTTGTTGCCGAAGGCACCCCAGTCCGCGGCCGCCCGGGCGAAGGCGGTGGCCGCCGCCTCGGTGTCGCCGCGGTGTTCGGCGAGCAGCGCCTGGGCGGTCGTCGCTGAGTACTCGCGCATCGGCAGCACCGGCTCCACGAAGTCCATGAGCACGGCGCCCGCCTCGGCGTGACCGGCGGCGAGCGCCGCCCGCACCAGCGACGGCAGCCGGGCGTCGAACTCGAGGCTGCCGCGCAGGTCGGACAATGACGCGAGCAACTGGAGGACCTCCAGTACGCCGTCCTGATCGCCGTCCCGGGCCCGGGTGGTCACCGCCGGAGATCCCGCGATGACGATCAGGTCCGGCCAGCCCGCATCCACCGCCAGCCGGAACGCCTCCTCGGCGGGATCGCGCGCGCCCGCGAGACCGGACTCGACTTCCGCCACCGCCAGCGCCGACAGGGCCTCGATGCGCCGCAAGGTGGTGAAGGCCGGTCCGGGGTGCTCGAGCTGCGCCCGGGAGGCCGCGATCGCTTCGGCCGGCCGGCCCGTCTCGATCACCAACTGCAGGACGGTGCAGCCGATCTGCTGCTCCATCTCGGCCAGCCGGCGCCGGGCGGAGAACTCGCGAGCGGTGTCCAGTTCACCCAGGGCGACCAGCGGTCCCTCGATCTGCCACAGCACCCAGCCGTAGTTCAGCCAGATCACCGCCGCGTCGCGCCCCTGCCCGGCGTCGAGCAGTGCGGCCAGCGCCTCCTTGACGTCGACCAGCCCGCCGGTGTCACCCTGGGCGACCCGGGCGAGCCCCCGGGACTCCAGGGCCCGGTGCGGTACGGCGTACCCGTGCTCGGCCGCCATCCGCAGGGCGCGGTTCGCCGAGTCGATCGCGTCCTGACGACGGCTCGCGACCACCCGGATGCTCGCCTGCCCGGACAGCAGGTGGACCAGGTCCTCGCTCGGCCCGAGTTCCTCGAGCATCGCGACGGCCCGGTCGATCGTCGCCAGACTCTCCTCCATGCTGTTCAGCGCGTACGTTGACGCTCGTAAGGCCCGAGCGAGTCCGGGGATGTCGCCGCTCGCCTCGAATCCGGCGATCGCCTCGCGGTAGGCGGACCGGGCGTCGTCGAGGCGGCCGGCCAGGAACTCCGCCCAGCCCCAGCGCAGCAGGACCCGCGGACGTTCCGGATCCCCGGGCGGGGTGAGACCGAGGGCGCGGTCGAGCAGGGCGATCGCTTCGCGGGTATCGAGGTTCATCGCCAGCTCGGCGGCCATCAGCTGGAAGCGACGGGCCCGTGGGGCGATCGCCGCGACCGCATCCGTGTCGCCGAGTGCGGCGGCCAGATCGAGAGCGGTCGTGAGGTGGTACGCGATCAGATTCGGAGTTTCGGCCTGGCAGGCGGCGCAGCGCAGGTCGAGCCAGTCGGCGGCGGCGAGGTGCCGCGCGGACCGCGCCGCCCGCGGCACCTGGCTGTAGGCGACATCGCGAGTCAGTGCATGCCAGAAGGTGTACTCGTGCTGGCCCAGCATCGACGACCGCCGGACCGGGCGCACCAGCTCCTTGCGGGCCAGCTCCTGCAGCGCCTGGACGACCTCCGCCTGGTCCCGGCCGGACAGCGCCGCGACGGCTTCCGCCCAGAACACCGGGCCGATCACGGCCGCATCCGCGAGCAGTGCCTTGCGATCGGGCTCGAGCGTGTCCAGCCGGGCCGCGATCAGCGCGGCGATGCCGGCCGGCAGCTCGACGGAGGCGGCCTGGTCCGGGCCGCAGTCGGCGACGATCCGGGCGAGTTCCTCGGCGTACAAGGGGTTGCCGTCGGCACGCCGTACCAGGCGACGGCGGGTCTGGTCCGGGACGTCCTGACCGGCGAACATCTCGATCAGGAGTTGATCGGTCTCGGCGGCGGTCAGCGGTGAGAGGCCGATGGTCAGCGAGTTCTGCACGCCACGGGTCCACTGCGGTCCGCGTTCGAGCAGCTCGGGGCGGGCGGTGACGACGACCAGCAGCGGAAGGTCGGTCAGCCACTCGGCGAGGTGATCGACGAAGGCCAGCATCGCGTCCGTGGCCCAGTGCAGATCCTCGAGGACCAGGACCACGGGCGACTGCTCGGCGAACGACTCCAGCAGTTGCCGCCAGGCCGCGAACGACTCCTCCTGCGTCACCGACTCCGCCGGCCCGGAACGTTCGACGCCGACCAGTGGCCCGACTCTGGCGCGCAACCAGGCCCGGTCCGCGCCGTCCGGCAGGATCGCGTCGAGCTTCTCCGCCGCCTGCGCCGGCGGGTCGGTGTCCAGGATCCCGGCCTGGACCTTGACGATCTCCGCGATCGGCCCGAACGGCGTCTCGCCGTACGGTACGGATCGGCCCTCGCGCCAGCTGACGAGCTCGTCGTGCCTCTCCAGCCAGGCGCCGAGCTCCGCGACCAGGCGCGACTTGCCGATCCCCGGCTCGCCGAGGAGTGTGACGAACTGCGGCACCCGCTCCGCGACGGCCTTCTCGAACGTCGTGCACAGCAAGGTCAGATCGCGCTGCCGGCCGACCATCGGCGTACTGAGGTCGCGGATCACGTCCGCGCCGAACCGGGCCCGCGGCGGGCCGGCCTGCCAGCGGTCGAGCGGGTGGCTGATTCCCTTCGCCACAACGGGTTCCAGCGCGTCGTAGCCGAACACGCGACTCGTCGCGTCGTAGGTGCCGGGTCCGACCACGACCGCGCCGACCGGCGCCGACGCCTGCAACCGGGCGGCCGTGTTGACCACCATGCCGGTGACGAACGGTTCGCCGAGCTCAGGTCGCGCGGTCAGCTGGACCAGTGCCTCACCGGTCTCGATCCCGATCCGGACCTCCAGCGGCCCGTCCGGCAGTTCGCGCACCGCGTCGAGGATGGCCAAGCCGGCCCGGATCGCCCGCTCGGCGTCGTCCTCCCGGGTCCGCGGTGCACCGAACACGGCCAGGATGGCGTCCCCGGCGAACTTCTCGACCGTCCCGCCGTACCGCTCGACGGTCTGCCGCAGCGTCGAGTGGTACGGCGCCAGCCACCGGCGGACGTCTTCGGGGTCGGCGGACTCGGACGCGGTGGTGAAGCCGACCAGGTCGCAGAACAACACCGAGACAACCTTCCGCTCCTCGGTCATGAGGTCCCCGGGCTGCTCAATTCGGTTGGCTCAGCCTTCGGACTCTAGGCGGCGGATGCGGGCGGTCAGGGCCTTGAGCAGGGCCTGGGCGACGTCCGGGTTCTCCCGCACGACCGGCTCGAACGCCAGCGCGGACAATGCGAACGTGCCCAGCCCGTCCGGCCCGGCGACCACGGTCGCGGACCGCGGCAGGCCGTCGATCAGCGAGATCTCACCGAAATAGTCCCCGACCTTGAGCGGCTCGCGGACGACGCCGTTGACCTCGACGTCGGCCGAACCCTCCAGCACCACCTGCAGGCCGGCGTCGTCGGCCCCCTGCTCGATCACGTGCTGGCCGGCCGGGACGGTCAGCCGGGTGCCACGCTCGATCAGGTCGGACAGCGTGTCCTCGGACAGCCCCTCGAAGAGATCGATCTTCCCCAGGAAATGCGGCAGGCTCTCGTAACTCATGGATCGCACCCCTCGATCGGTGCCCGCACCGGGCAGCTCAGTGAACTGCGCCACAGGCTACAACCGGCGAGGACCGGCCACCACGATCAGAGGTCACGCAGACAGGTGGCGCCGTCGCGAGCGTCGCACCGCGGGATGCTGGGCAAGGCGGAGGAGGGAGGCGGGACGGAGTCCCGTCGACCGACGACAACGCCGCCCAGCGCCCGCGGGGCGGCGCGCAGCAGGCGCCACCTGTCTGCGTGACCTCTCAGCTCTTCGGCCAGGCTTCCCAGGCGGTGGCGAACATTTCGTCGACCGTGTAGGTGTTCTTCCAGCCCAGGTCGCGGGCGGCCAGTGTGCCGTCGGCGACGACGCGGGAAGGGTCGCCGGGGCGGCGGGGGCCTTCGGCCGGGGTGAAGTCGATGCCGGTGACGCGGCGGGCGGCGTCCATGATCTGGCGGACCGACGTGCCGGTGCCGCTGCCGAGGTTGTAGACGGGCTCTAGGCTCGTCCCGGCGTCCAGGGCCCGGGCGGCGGCGACGTGCGCACGGGCCAGGTCGGCGACGTGGACGTAGTCCTTGACCGAGGTGCCGTCCGGCGTCGGGTGGTCGTTGCCGTAGATCTGCGGCACCTTCCCCTGGGCCAGGAGGCCGCAGACGATCGGGAACAGGTTGTACGGGCTGGCGTCGTACACCGTCTTGTCACCGGACCCGACCACGTTGAAGTAGCGCAGCGACGTGTGGTGCAGCTCGGTCGCGGCGGCCTGGTCCCGGAGCAACCACTCCCCGACCAGCTTCGACTCGCCGTACGGGCTCTGGGGGTCCGGCGGCGTCTGCTCGGTCACCAGCTCGTCCTTCGGCGTGCCGTAGACACCGGCGCTCGACGAGAAGACGAGGTTGCGGATCTCCTTGTCCGCCATCGCCTCCAGCAGTGACACCATCGCGGTCACGTTCTGCGTGTAGGTGTGCAGCGGTCGGTCGACCGAGACCCCGGCGTACTTGAACCCGGCCAGGTGCACGACCCCGCTGACCCCGTCCAGCGCGCCACGGACCGCCGTACCGTCCAGCAGGTTGGCCTGGACGAACGGGACGCCGTCCGGCACGAACTCGGCCTTCCCGCTGGACAGGTCGTCGATCACGACCACGTCGATCCCATCGGCCAGGAACGCCCGCACCACATGCGCCCCGATATACCCAGCACCACCAGTCACGAGCCACGTCATGTCCCTGATCCTGCCACCACACCGCAAGCCAGGCCGCGCAGACGGGCCGAACGCGTACCATGAGCCATGATCGGACTGGTTCTCGCTGCTGGGGCGGGGCGACGGCTGCGGCCGTACACGGATACGTTGCCCAAGGCACTTGTTCCGATCGGTCCTGATACCACCGTTCTCGACCTCACGCTGGCCAACTACGCGGCGGTCGGAATCACCGATGTCGCGATCGTGGTCGGGTACGCCGCGGCTGCGATCGAGGCCCGCGTCACGGACCTGCAGCAGCGGTACGGCGTGACGCTCGAGCTGATCCACAACGACAAGGCCGAGACGTGGAACAACGCATACTCGTTGTGGTGCGCGCGCGATCACCTCGGCTCCGGGGTGATGCTGGCGAACGGCGACACCGTGCATCCGGCCTCGGTCCAGCAGGCCTTGCTCGACGCCCGCGGCAACAACCGCCGGATCATCCTCGCCCTCGACACCGAGAAGTCCTTGGCAGCGGAGGAGATGAAGGTGATCTGCTCGGAGCACGCCGGCGTCGAGCGCATCACCAAGCTGATGGATCCGGCGACCGCCACCGGCGAGTACATCGGCGTCACCCTGGTCGAGCCCTCCGCGGCTACCGACCTCGCCGCCGCCCTCCGCAAGACCTGGGAGCGCGACCCGCACCTCTACTACGAGGACGCCTACCAGCTCCTCGTCGACCAGGGCCTCCGGATCGACGTCGCCCCGATCGGCACCGTCGACTGGGTGGAGATCGACAACCACGCCGACCTCACCCGCGCCCGCGAGATCATTGGGAGACAGTCGCCAACCAGAAGTACGTCAGGTCGGTCCAGCTCACCTGAGCCGGCGCCACGTCAGCCGTGAACTGCTCGACGGTCGGGAAGTTCTTCAGCACCTCGAACGTGCGTCCATCGGACAGCCGCCGTGTCTGGTACGTATCGCCGTCCGGCGTGGACCGTGTGATCGGGTGGTTGCTGCCTTCGACATAAGAGTTATCAGCAAGAATCACCACGCCGCCCCGCTCGACCCGATCCAGTACACCCGCAGCGAACCGCCGTACGTCGGCCCGTGGCACATGCGACCAGAAGAAGCCGGCGAAGATCGCGTCGAACCGGCCCGGGATCGCGCCGAGGTCATAGGCATCCGCGACCTCGAAGCGCACCTCGCCCGGGCCGTACGAACGGGTCCTGGCGATGGCCAGCGTTTCGTCGTTGAGATCTGTCGCCACCACCGACCGGGCTGAGGACGACAGGGCCGTCGTCCAGTAGCCCGTGCCGGCGGCGATCTCCAGGACCGACCTGCCGGCCACCAGCGGTGGCAGGAGGTCCCGCAGGCGGGTGAGGTCCTCCTGCCGCTCCGGCTTCTCGTAGACGGCGTCGTACTCCGTCGCACGCTGCCGGTAGTAGTCGGCCAGATCGCTCATCGGTCAGCTCCTCACCACCGCACGGATCTTCGGGGTCAGGAGGAAGGCGCCGGCGTAGAGCAGGGCGGCGATGATGAGGAGGCCGTCGAAGCCGATGATCAGCGCGGCGTACTCGAGGCAGCCGCCGAGCATGGCGCCGAGGAGGTTCGCACCGAACGACGCGGTGCCGTCGGCGGTGTCGGTGAAGCGCTTGGCGAAGATGACGTTCGCGGCGAAGATCGGCAGGAACGCGATCAGTACGGCGACCACCGCCCGCAGGCCGACCGGCATCCCCAGCAACCAGCCGTCCGGGAACACCCAGGCCAACGCGAGCCCACCGAACAGGACGCCGTACATGATCTTCACCGGTGGCGTCTTGAACCGTCTCGTCACTTCGACAGCGGCCAGTACGGCGACCAGCACCCCGGCGAAGACGATCGCGTTCACCACCCACGTCGTACCGAAGAGCAAGGCGAACCCGGTGATGCTCTTCGTCTCCAGCAGCATGAAGCCGGCGCCCAGCAGGAACAGATCGGCGTACGGGCGCATCCGCCGGTACGACGATCCGCCGCCGGCGATCCCGACCCCGATCAGACCGGCGACCAGGATCAGCCCGAGCGTGACCAGGTAGAGCGACGGGATCCGGTCCGTCAACAGGTAGAGGAACGGCCGGTTGTCGGTCGCGGGCGGCGGCGTGATCGACGAAACACCGCTCCACTGACCCAGACAGGTCTGGTCCTGCTCGGTGAGCCCGACCGTCACCACCGCCTGCTGCAGTTCGTCGCCGACCTTGTCCACACACGGCTTGTGCCCGAACGCCTTCTGCGCGGTCGATGCAAGCCGATCGATCAGCCAGGTCTCGCGGTAGAAGTTGTACATCGCGAACGCGCCACCCGGATTGAGGTGGTCACGAGCGGACTTGAACGCCTGCACGGTGAACAGGTAGCTCTCCAGTCGCAACGAGCTCGCGCCGTTCACCAGCGTCAGCGAGTCCGGCAGCGCCAGCAGGATCAGGTCGTACTTCTTGTCCGTCCGGGACAGGAACGCCCGCCCGTCGTCGATGTGCGACGTCACCCGCGGGTCCTGGTACGGCCGGTCCGGGTGCAGCGCCTTCCCGATGTCGCGGATCCGCGGGTCGATCTCGACCGCGTCCACATGCGTCGCGCCCTTCTTCAGCGCGATCGCCACGTCCGACCCCGAACCGGCACCGATGATCAGCACATTCTTCGGCGTCTTGCCGACGTTGGCCCGCTCGTACGGCAGTCCGTACTGCGACTCCCACTGCAGCCGCGCGTCGGCCGGGATCGCCTGCTGGTGCGGTACGCCGTTCACCGTGATCGTCACCAGTGGCACACCCTCATAGCTGGTCTGCTTCGTCTGCACCTTGTAGTACGGCGACCAGCTGTTCTCCGGCCGGGTCGACTCGTGGAAGAGCACCCCGACCATCACCAGCAGCGGCGCGAGCACCAACGCGGCGCTCAGCCCGAGGGCGACGACACTACGACCGGTCGCGGGGGTGCCGATTCGTTGCCGCGGGATCATCAGCGCGCCGAACATCACCGTGACGATGAGGCCCCACCAGATCGGCGGCGCCCCCAGGAACGACAGCCCGGTGAAGCTCGCGATCCCGACCAGGCTCCCGACCAGGTCGTACCGGTACGCCGTCAGTCGCGGCAACTCGGCGAAGCACCGGCCGACCAGCTCGGCCGGACCGGCCAGCACCACCGCGGCGGCGACGAAGATGATCGGCAGGATCACCCAGGTCGGCGGGCCGGTGGTGTTCAGGCTGGTGAAGTAGATGACGCTGGACGAGGTGCCACGGTTGACCGTGACCGGCTTCCAGGCGATCACCAGGACCAGCAGCCCGAGCATGATCGGTGAGTAGTAGGGCAGCCGTTTCGCCCGCCCGGATCGGAGGATGCCGATCCCGATGCCGAGGAACGAGCCGAGCAGCACGAAGTTCGAGAAGTAACTGAGGTGGACCACGTTCGAGCCGGTCCAGCGGATCAGCGCGAGCTCGAGGAAGAGCATCAACGCACTGGACGCGACGAGTCTGGTCCGGACCCCGAGGGGGCTCGGCCACTTCGACGTACTGACCTGATCCGTGGAGGAGTCGACTGCCATGCGGGGCGACGTTACCGGATATCGAAGTGGTGTGCGTCACCCCGCACTCGGCAACCCCTCCCCCGCTCCGTTTCAGGGGTCAACCCCTGAGGTGGTGGGTTGCGTAAGGAAAATCTGGGTCCGCACCCCACGTGTTCCGGGGTTGACCCCTGAAAGGGCGGGGATGGTCAGTGGCGGGCGGCGGGCTTCGGTAGCTCGCAGCCGGCCTTGTTCAGGTCGATGGTGCGCGTGGCGGTCAGGCAGGTGTAGAGCCACCAGGTCTGCTGGCCGTACGCCGCGCCCTGCTCGACCGTGATGTTGCCGTCGGCGTCGACCTCGCACGGGTTGTTCACCGTGCAGCGCTCGCCGTCCTCGTTGCCGGTGTTGTTGATGCCGATCACCTCACCGGTGGACGTGCTGACGACGGGGGATCCCGACGTACCGCCGATCGTCTCGCAACCGGGCTGCTGGTACTTGATCGAGTTCTGCCAGGTCCAGTCGCCCTCGCGCAGCTGCGGGATGGTCGCCTGCACCGAGCAGGTGTAGATCCGCTTCCAGTAGCCGGAAACGACCGCCATGCCGGCGCCGTTCGCCGGGCCCTGCTTGGCCAGCGTGAGCGGCGAGACGTTGAGGCGGCTCTTGATCGAGGCGTAGGTCTCGTTCACCTGGTAGACGATCATGTCGGTCTTCGTCATCGTGCCGAAGAGGATCCGGCTGGCACGCACCGTGCCGGCCCGGCTGGAGTCCGGCCGGAGCAGCGTGATCGACCGGGTCGACGCCCGGTTCACCAGCACCTGGCCGGGTTGCAGGAACCCGCCCTCGTAGCAGTGCCCGTTGGTGAGCACGAGCGCCTTGTCGGTGCCGGCGGATTCGGCGTACCGGACGAGGGAGGCGGAGCAGTTGCTGAGCGCGGCGATGCCGGTGAAGTCGGCACCAGGTGCTTGTACGGCGGGTTCGTATGCCTGCGCAGCACTGGTGCCGAGGAGCGTGGTGGTGACTGCCGCGGTGGCAGCCAGAAGCGTACGGAACAGTTTCATGGGCGGTTTCCTGTCCTCACTGAAGGTGCGTGCAGCACTTCGTAACCCATCCATCCACCGACCACCATCACAACTGCATGAAACCGATCGGCGACAGGGTGTGTGCACGGGTTTTCCTGCGCTGAGTGAAAGGGCTGCTACTCTTCGTCTCCGGATCCGCCTCGGCTCGAACCTTCACCGCCCCCGGCACGTCGTACCGGGCGAGGGTGGGAACCACAAGGTACGGTCGGCAGGAGCCCGCCGTACGGAGAACGGAAGGACGTCATGCCGCAGGAGAAGCCTGACCTGCGCAATCTCGGCGAGCCGGTGCGGTTCAAGCGGGCGTTGACGCTGGTGCTGATGACACTGGTGCTGCCGGGATCGGCGCAGATCGCGGCCGGCAGCAAGCGGGCCGGCCGCTGGGCCTGGCGGGTGGTCGCCGGGCTGATCGCGATCGTCATGTTCCTGGTGCTGCTGGGGCTGGTCTGGCGGTCCGGCACGATCAACCTGATGGCCCGGCCGGGCACGCTGCGGATCGTCCAGGTGCTGCTGATCCTGCTCGCGATCGGGTGGGCCGGGCTGTTCATCGACGCCTACCGGCTCGGCCGGCCGCTGAGCCTGGAGCGTAACCACCGGCTCATCACCAGCATCCTCGACGGCGCCCTCATCGTGGCCGTGGTCAGTGCGCTGATCTACGGCAGCACGATCGTGAACGCGCAGCGCGACTTCGTGGCGAGCGTGTTCGGCAACGGGCAGAAGTCGAAGGCCGAGAAGGGCCGCTACAACGTGCTGTTGCTCGGCGGCGACTCCGGTGCGGACCGGATCGGCACCCGGCCGGACAGCATCACGCTGGCCAGCATCGACGCGGACACCGGCCGGACCGTGCTGATCGGCCTGCCGCGGAACCTGTCGAAGGTTCCGTTCCCGGCCGGTACGGCGATGGCCAAGCAGTTCCCGGACGGCTTCCACTGGAAGAACTGCGGCGCCGAGTGCCTGATCAACGCCGTCTACACCTACGCCTCCAACCACAAGGACCTCTTCCCGGGCGACCCGCACCCCGGCGTGACCGCGACCAAGCAGGCGGTCGAGGCGGTGACCGGGATGAAGGTCAACTACTACGTGCTGATCGACCTGGCTGGGTTCCGTGACCTGCTCAACGCGGTCGGCGGCATCACCCTGGACATCGGCAAGCGGGTCCCGATCGGCGGCGGCAGCTCACCGATCAAGGGCTACATCGAAGCCGGCAAGAACCAGCACCTGGACGGTTACCACGCGCTCTGGTTCGCCCGGTCCCGGGCCGAGTCGTCGGACTACGAGCGGATGACCCGGCAGAAGTGCGTGATGTCGGCCATGCTGAACCAGTTGTCGCCACAGACCGTGCTGACCAAGTTCCAGGGCATCGCGTCGGCCAGCAAAGAGGTGGTCCAGACCGACATCCCGGCCGGCGAGCTGGGCACCTTCACCGATCTCGCGCTGGACGCGAAGAAGCTGCCGGTGTCAAGCTTCTCCGCGGTCCCACCGTTGATCCACACCGGCGATCCCGACTTCGCACTGATCCGCACGAAGGTCGCGGAGGCCGTCGCGAAGTCAGAAGCGCTGGACAAGGCGGGCTCGGGGGGAGACGGTAAGACTTCGAACACTCCGCGTAGTACGACGAGCAAGCCGACCACCAGTACGACCAAGAAGCCGAGCACGCCGAAACCCGGCAGCTCACCGACCACACCCGCCACCGGCGTCGACGACGTCGCTTCGATCTGTAAGGCCTGACCTGATATGCCGCTGTCCCACTGGCCGCCCGTGTCCGTCGTGATGCCCGTGCTGAACGAGGAACGTCATCTCGAGGAGGCGGTCGGCCGCGTTCTCGACCAGGACTATCCGGGTGAGCTCGAGGTCGTGCTCGCCATCGGCCCGAGCAAGGACCGGACCCAGGAGATCGCGGACAAGCTGGCCGACCGCGACCCGCGGATCAGCATCGTGCCGAACCCGACCGGCAAGACACCGGCCGCGCTGAACGTCGGCATCGCGCACGCCAAGCACGACATCCTGGTCCGGGTCGACGGGCACGGCGCCCTCACCGACGGCTACATCACCCGCGCGGTCGAGATCCTCGACGAGAGCGGAGCCGACAACGTCGGCGGCGTGATGGCGGCCGAAGGCCGGACACCGACCGAGATGGCTGTGGCGTGTGCGTACCGGTCCCGGCTGGGTCTGGGTGCGTCGACGTTCCACCAGGGCGGCAAGGCCGGGCCGGCCGACACCGTTTATCTGGGCGTCTTCCGGCGGGCCGCGCTCGAGCGGGTCGGCGGCTTCGACGAGACCATGCACCGGGCCCAGGACTGGGAGCTGAACTACCGGATCCGCAAGACCGGTGGCGTGATCTGGTTCAGCCCGGACCTGTCCGTCACCTACCGGCCGCGGTCATCGCTGTCCGCGGTGGCGAAGCAGTTCTTCCACACCGGCCAGTGGCGCCGCGAGGTGATCCGCCGGCACCCCGAGACCGCGAACAAGCGCTACCTGGCCCCGCCGATCGCGGTGATCCTGCTGGCCGTCGGCACGATCCTCGGCATCATCGGTCTGATCAGCGGCGTCAGCTGGCTCGACCTGGGCTTCCTGGCCCCGCTGGGCTACGCCGTGCTGCTCCTGGCCGGCTCCGCAGTCGAGGGCCGCTACCTGCCCTGGCGGGCCCAGCTCTGGATGCCGCTGGTCTGCGCGACCATGCACGTCTCCTGGGGCCTGGGTTTCCTGCTGGGCCTCCGCGAGCGGCCGAAGGCCTAACTCCTGGTCTCCTTGATGTAGGCGGCGACGACGTCGTCCACCGGACCGTCGAGACGCAGTACGCCGGCGTCCAGCCACAGGGCGCGATTACACGTGTCGCGGACGACGTCCAGGCTGTGGCTGACCAGGAAGACCGTGCCCGCCTGGTCGCGCAACTCACGGATCCTGCGCTCGGACCGGACCCGGAACTCGGCGTCCCCGGTCGCCAGCGCCTCGTCGACGAGCAGGATGTCGTGCGTCTTCGCCGATGCGATCGCGAACTTCAGCCGCGCTGCCATCCCGGACGAGTACGTCGACATCGGCAGATCGATGAAGTTGCCGATCCCGGAGAACTCGACGATCTCGTCGTACCGGCGCTGGATCTCGGCCGGTGACATGCCCATCGCCAGACAGCCGAGGACGACGTTCCGGTCGCCGGTGAGGTCGTTCATCATCGCCGCGTTGACACCGAGCAGCGACGGCCGGCCGCCGGTGTAGATCACGCCGTCCGCGGGTGGCAGCAGGCCGGCGACCGCGCGCAGCAGCGTCGACTTGCCCGAGCCGTTGCGGCCGATCACGCCGATCGCATCGCCCTTGTAGGCGGTGAAGCTGACGTTCTTGACCGCGTGCACCTCGCGGATCGTCGGCCGGTCCTGCCGCTTCAGGATCCGCCGGAACGCGGTCGCCGCCGTACCCTTGCCGCCCTGGCCGGAGATCACCTTGTAGACGATGTCGACCTGGTCGGCGATGACGGTCGGCTCAGCCTCGCCCATATCGGTCCTCCGCCCGCCAGAAGTAGACGAACCCGAAGGCCAGCATCACGAACGACCAGACGATCGCGATCGACCACGCGTGCGGCAACTCGTTCTGCTTGTGCTCCTCCAGCAGGGATCGCCGGACGATGTCGATGTACGCCGAGATCGGGTTGAACGCGAGCACCTGCACGACCCAGCCCGGCGCGTTCGCCTGCTCGAGCTTGGCGGGCAGCGAGAAGAAGATGCCGGAGGCATAGAGCCAGGTGCGGGTGATGAACGGCAGCAACTGGCTGACGTCGGACACGAACGTGCCGACCCGCGCGAAGACCAGCGTGATCCCGATGTTGAACATGAGCTGCAGCAGCAGGGCCGGTACGACGAGCAACCAGCGCCAGGCGAGTCCGTCGGTGAAGCCGACGATCACGAACAGGATGCCCAGCGAGACGAGCATCTGGTTCAGCTCGTTCAGCACATAGGCCAGCGGGAGCGTGGCGCGCGGGAAGTGCAGCGTGCGGATCAGCGACAGGTTCAGCGCCAGCGACCGCGAGCCTTCGGTCATACAGCGCTGGGTGAACGTGAAGACGAAGATCCCGGTCAGCAGGAACGCGACGTAGTTGTCGATCCCGTTCTTGGTGCCGAGCAGGACACCGAACGCGAGGTAGTAGACCGCGGCGTTGAGCAGCGGTGTCAGCACCTGCCAGAGCGAGCCGAGGCGGGCTCCGGCGTACATGGCGTAGGTGCGTGCGGTGGCATAGCTGAGGACGAACTGGCGACGGCTCCACAGCTCGCGCAAGTACGAGGCGAGCGAAGGGCGGATCGAGCTCTTGGAGAGTCCGTAGCGTTCGGCCAGTGCCGCCGGGTCGGTCACCCAGGTTGACCCGGTCATGCGGCATTCAACACAGCGGCGGTCGGCATTGCGCCAATGTACTGCGCTCTGTGATCCGCTCGTGACGCAGGTCAGCCCACTAAGCGGCTTCTCAGCTTCGCCAGATCCGCGGTGGTGAGACCACCGTGGCGCAGGTATGCCTCCGGCCCGCCGTACTTTTCGTCGAGATGCCGCAGAATTGCGACCAGCGACTCGGCCCGGGTGTCGCGGAACTCGATCATCTCCGGATGCAGGGCGGTGTCCGGCTCGGCGGCGAGTTGCTCCTCCAGCCACGGGGCGAGCCGTTCCTGGGTGCGGAAGTAGTCGGCGACGATCTCGTCCTCGGGTACGCCGGCGATGCTCAGCGCCAGCGCGACGACCATGCCGGTCCGGTCCTTCCCGCCGTGGCAGTGCACCACGACCGCGCCGTCCGGCTCGTCCGCGATCGCCTTGACCGCGGCCGCGAACAAGCCCGGTCGCCGGTCGAGCATCCAGGTGCACGCGGCGACGATCGTCGGCTGCCCGTGGTCCGGGTCGGCCGGATCCTGCAGCGGCTGCCGGACCGCCAGCGGCGTCCCGGTGAACGGCGTCGGCGCGGTCGCCACCTCGCCGTCGCCGCGCAGATCCAGGATCCGGCTGACTCCGGAACGCCGTACCGCGTCGACGCCGTGGGGGGTCAGGTACTGCAGGCTCTCCGAACGGATCAGCACGCCTTCGCGAATGGTGCGGCCGTCGGCGGTCGGCAGTCCACCGACGTCGCGGGCATTGCGGCAACCGGGCCAGTCGAGGTCCATCAGCGATCCTGCGGGCGGTCCGGGTTCGGGCCCGGGTTGTACGGCGGGGGTGCGGGGAAGGTGGTGTTCGGCGGCGGCGGGTAGTTGCCGGGGGCACCTGGTGGTGGCTGCATCGGGAACGTGCCGGACGGGCGGTTGCGGCGGCGGTTCTTGACCAGGCCGATCGTGAGCAGGACGCCACCGAGGATGAAGAAGACCAGGAAGGAGCCGATGGCGCCGAAGATCGACAGCACGAACTTGCCGACCGACATCCCGGGCCCGGCCGCGTACGTCGCGGAGGTCTGGTCGTCGGTGCAGGAGATGCTGTAGTCGCCCGCCGGGACCGGGTCCACCGAGCGGGCGACGACGTACCAGCTGTCGCCGTTGATCGTGATCGTTTCCGACCCGGTCGGCGGCTTGAGCGGCACGTCGGCGCCGGTGGAGTCCTGCGCCTTGCAGGGCGGCGTGGGCACCGGCACGGACGAATAGATCGTCAGCCCGTCCTTGTTCAGATGGATCACGCCGCTCTCGATCGGCTGCGGCGACCTCGGTGCCGTCGCGACGATCCGCCAGACGAAGAACCCGGTCAACACGACACCGATCACGAAGCAGGCGATCGCGATCCAGATCAGGGTCTTCTTCGCCGCCGGAGCCTGCCCGGGATAGGTGCTCATGCGAGCACGCTATCCGTTCCGGCTACGGTACGCCGAGGAGCCGCAGGCCGGCCGCGGTCGCGGCGGCTGCCACCACGACCAGGACGAACGGGGCCCTGCGCCAGGCCAGGATGCCGCCGACCAGCACACCGGCCGGGCGAGCCACCCCGGCCGGGCCGTGGCCATCCATCAGCGCGGAGGTCGCGACGAGCGCGGTGAGCAGGACGATCGCCGCCGCGGCCAGGATCTGCTGGACCCGGTCGGGGATCTCGAACCGGCTGCGCAGCATCGGCCCGGCGAACCGCAGCGAAAAGGTGCCCACGGCAAGAATCAGGATGGCCGCCAGCACGAGTGGGGTGTTGGTCATCATCGCGAGACCTCCACTGCGGGCTTCTCTGTGCGGTAGAACAGCAGGCCGACCAGGGCGAGCAGCACCGGCAGACCTGCCGGCAGGAACGGCGTCGCGGCCAGCGCGACCACGACCCCGACGAGTGCCGCCGTACGGGTCGCACGGTCGCGCAGGGCCGGCAGGACGAGAGCCAGCAGGACGGCCGGGAAGGCCGCGTCCAGGCCGAACACGTCGGTGTCTGTGATCACCGAGCCGGCCAGTCCGCCGATGACGACGCCGACGTTCCAGCAGAGGAAGATGCCGATCCCGCCGGCCCAGTACGCGGCCCGCTTCTGCTGTGGATCGTCCTGACCCATGGCGAAGGCGACGTTCTCGTCGGTCATCACGTGGCTTCCCGGCAGGCGCCGCCAGCCGCCGCCGATCAGGTCGCTGACCGCCAGGCCGAACGCGACGTGCCGCGTGTTCACCAGCAGGCCGGCGATCATCGCGGCGATCGGACTGCCACCGGCCGCCACGATCCCCACGAAGAGGAACTGCGACGCGCCCGCGAACACCACGATCGACAGCAGCACCGGCACCCACAACGGCAGGCCGCCGCCGACGCTGATCGCGCCGTAGGAGAGACCGACGACGCCGTCGGCCAGGCAGACCAGGCCGATGTCGCGGGCCAGTCCACGATCGAGTGTTCGCCAGATCGAACGCATGAGCATTATGATGAACAATCTTCCGCCCGTTCGTCAAGCCGAACAACCAGACCGATGGAGCGAACACCGATGGACACCGAGTCTGCCTCCGGGGATCGCGGCACCAAGGCGCCGCTCGACGTGATCGCCACCTCCCTGCGCCGCCACCGCGCCCGCGCGGGCCTGTCGCTGAGCGAGGTGGCCAAACGCGCCGGCGTCGCCAAGTCGACGCTCTCCCAACTGGAGTCCGGCACCGGCAACCCGAGCGTCGAAACCCTGTGGGCACTGGCCGTCGCGCTGGACACCCCGTTCGCCGCACTCCTCGATCCACCGCGACCGAAGGTCCAGATCATCCGCGCCGGGGAAGGCCCGGTGATCTACTCCGACCAGGCCGAGTACAGCGCGACCCTGGTGGCTTCCAGCCCGCCGAACGCGCGCCGCGACATCTATCGCATCGCCGCCTCCCCCGGCCCGGGCCGAAAGTCCGAGCCGCACATGCCCGGCGTGGTCGAGCACGTCATCCTCGGCTCCGGCCGAGCCTTGGTCGGCCCGGCCGACGACCCCGTCGAACTGAACCCGGGCGACTACGTCGCCTATCCCGGCGATCTCCCCCACATCTTCCAGGCACTGGTCGAAAACACAGCAGCAGTGCTGGTCTCCGAACACGTCTGAAAACAGCAGTTGCCCAGGGCATTGGATGCCCTGGGCAACTGAAACGGCGTAGGTCAGAGTTTGCGGCCGACTCCGCCGGCGATGCACTCCTCGACCTGGTTGAGCGGCTTGACCCGCGGGCCGTCCGGCCACCAGTCGTCGCACAGCACCAGACCCGGCGGGACCAGCTCCTGGCCGGGGAACAACTCGAGCAGTTGCTTGCGGGTGCGGAAGACGCCACTGCCCATCGGGCTGTGGACGAACTTCTCCTCCATCATCCGGGCGATCTGCGAGTGCTCCGGCGTCTCCGGGTCGAAGAAGTGCGCGATCACCGTGTACGACCCCGGGACGACCGCGTCGACGTACTTCTGCATGATCTGCGGGCCGTCGTCGCCGATGTAGTGGTGCAGCGTGCCGTTCTGGATCACGGCGATCGGCTGGCTGAAGTCGAGGAAGTCGTTCACCTCGGACAGGCTCAGCACGGCGTCGGGGTCGAAGATGTCGGCGCTGACGAACAGGGTGTTCTCGTTCTCCTCGAGCAGCGCGCGGCCGTGCGCGAGCACCACCGGATCGTTGTCGATGTAGAGCACCTTGGCCTCCGGCGCCAGCCGCTGCACCACCTGGTGGGTGTTCTCCGCCGTCGGCAGGCCCGAGCCGCAGTCCAGATATTGCGTGATGCCCGCCTGGCTGGCCAGGAATCGGCAGGCCCGGATCAGGAAGTTCCGATTCGACCAGGCCAGGTCGTTGACCTGGGGCGCGACCGTGGCGACCTGGCGGAGCACTTCGCGGTCGATCTCGAAGTTGTCCTTGCCGTTCAGCGCGGCGTCGTACACCCGGGCGATACTGGCGCGGGTGGTGTCGACGCCCACCGGGATCGAGCTGGGTGCCTTGGTGGCATCGGGCATCAGTGGGGCCTCGCAGATGATCGGGATGTCTGTAGTTCCGACTCTACTGACAGTAGGGTCGCGTGAACACATGGTGTAAGCGCGTCGGGCTGGACGAAATCACAATCTGTTGTGAAATGATCTACTGCTGCACCGGACACAGGCTGCTGGGAGGCGAGGCGTGACGGAACCGGGCGCGTACGGCGGTCCGACCGCCCTGCGCATCATGCTCGGCGTACACCTGCGCCGCCTGCGCGAGGAAGCCGGCATCACCCGGACCGACGCGGGCTGGGCGATCCGTGGCTCGGAGTCGAAGATCAGCCGGCTCGAGCTCGGCCGGGTCGGGTTCAAGGTCCGCGACGTCGACGACCTGCTCACGCTCTACAAGCTGAAGGACGGCGAGGAGCGCGACCGACTGCTCAACCTGGCCCGCGAGGCGAACAACCCGGGCTGGTGGCAACGGTATGACGACCTGACGCCCAACTGGTTCCACTCCTACCTCGGCCTGGAGATGGCCGCGGACCTGATCCGAACGTTCGAACTCCAGTTCATCCCCGGCCTGCTGCAGACCTCCGACTACGCCCGGGCCGTGGTCCAGCTCGGCCGGCAGGACAAGCCGTTGTCGCGGTCGGAGCAGGAGCGCCTGGTCACGTTGCGGATGAGTCGCCAGGAAGTGCTCACCCGGCAACGGCCGGCCCGGCTCTGGGCCGTCGTCGACGAGGCCGTGCTCCGCCGCCCGATCGGCAGCAAGGCAGTGCTCAGAGGTCAACTGGAGTACCTGATCGAGGCGTCCCGGCGGCACAACGTCACCCTGCAGGTCATCCCGTTCGACAAGGGTGGCTACACCGCGACCGGCGGCGCGTTCACGCTGCTGCGGTACAACGACAGCGATCTGCCGGACATCGTCTACATCGAACACTTGACCAGCGCCGTCTACCTCGACAAGCGCGAGGAACTCGACGCGTACGTCGTCACCATGGACGCGCTGTCCATCACGGCCGCCCAGCCCCGCGAGACCGAACGCATCCTCCGCGAGGCAATCGCCGTCCTGTAGTCCCTATCCGGCCAGTGCGCGGAGCTGCGCTCCCGGTCCGGGACGGAACGCGACTTCGCGCGGTGCCGGCTCATGACCTGCCTCGCAGCGGAGTACGACGCTCACGTGTTCACCGCAGTCGCCGCGGTGGCGGGGCTCGAGCGGTGGACCGCCGTCGAGCGGGAGGTACTGATCGCCCCACTGGATCATCGCGACCAGCACCGGATAGAGGTCCAGTCCGGCCTGGGTGAGGCGGTACTCGTACCGCTCCCGCTGGCCGGGCAGGCGATACGGCTCGCGGCGGATCAGGCCGCGCTCGATCAGCGCCGCGAGCCGATCGGTCAGCACCTGACGCGGGATCCCGGCCCGGGCCCGCATGTCCTCGAACCGCCGGACTCCGACGAACAACTCGCGGAGCACGTGAAAGGTCCACTTGTCGCCGAGGATCTCCATCGTCCGGGAGATCGTGCAGTTCTCGGTCGACCAGCGCATCGCCTCGGGCACCTGGTCAGTCATGGGACGATGATAAGTCCGCTTGACAGACTCAGCCAACTCCGGTCAGGCTGAATCCGTGAACCAGACTCAGACGACCGACCGGACCCGCGATCCGCGGCCGACGGCGACGCGGACGCCGATCGTCCGCCGGGCCGGTGAACCGGACACGGACGAGCTGGCCCGGATGCTGATCGGAATGACGGACCTCAGCCTCTACTTCCGCTTCCAGACCGCGATCGGCCGGCCACCCCGGCCCGCGCTCCTGCTCCGGATGCTGTGCCCGACCGGGGCCGCGTTCGTCGCCACCCGCGACACCACGATCGTCGGCCACGCGATGTGGGCCTGGGCGCCCGGCGAGGCCACCGCCGAACTGGCCGCGATCATCGCCGAGGCCGACCAGAACCGTGGACTCGGGGTCCGGATGCTGTCGATCGCGGCCGCGGATGCCATCGCGGCCGGCGCGCGGCACTTCCTGTTCGTCGTTGGCGCGGCCAACGACCGGACCCTCCGGATGGTCCGCCGCCGCTGGCCCGAGGCGACCGCGGAGCGCGACGGGACGCTCGTCAACTTCGTTGCCCCGGCCCGCCTACCGGACCAGCCGGAAGAAGGCGCGGATGTCGTCGACGAGAAGGTCCGGCGCCTCGAGCGCGGCGAAATGCCCGCCCCGGGTGAACTCCGACCAGTGGACGATCCGGTGCCGGCGATCTAGCACCCGGCGGATCGCGGGATCCGTCGGGAAGACCGCCACCCCGGTCGGCACACCCGGCCTGATGTCGTCGGCCGCGGCGCGATTCTCGTAGTACAGGTTGGCCGATGACGCGCTCGTGTTGGTGAACCAGTAGATGGACACATCCGTCAGCAGATGGTCCAGCTCGACCGCGTCCTCGGGCCGCGCGTGCGCCGGATCCGTCCACTCCCAGAACTTCTCCACGATCCAGGCCAGCTGCCCGACCGGCGAATCACTCAACCCGAACGACACCGTCTGCGGCCGGGTGCCTTGCAACTCCGCGTATCCCGTCCCGACCGCACGGAGCTGCTCGGCCGCCGCCAGCCGCGCGCGCTCGGCGTCGTTCAACTGCTCGACATCACCAGGCTCGAGCGCCGGATAAGCCAATCCCCCGTTGATATGTACGCCGACGACATGCGTGGGATCGACCTGCCCGACCAGCGGTGACACCACCGACCCGGTGTCTCCACCTTGCGCGCCGTACTGCTCGTACCCCAGGCGCGCCATCAGCTCGACCCACGCCCGCGCGATCCGGTCGTGATTCCAGCCTGCTGAGTCGAGTGGTACCGAGAACCCATGTCCCGGCACGGACGGCGCCACGATGTGGAAGGCATCCCGCGGATCCCCGCCGTACGACGCCGGATCGGTGAGCGGGCCGAGGATCGGCAGAAACTCCGCGATCGAACCCGGCCAGCCGTGCGTGAGAATCAACGGGAACGCATCGGCCTGCGGCGACCGCACGTGCAGGAAGTGAATCGTCTGCCCGTCGATCCGTGTCGTGTACTGCGGATACGCGTTCAGCCGCGCCTCCCACCGCCGCCAGTCGTACTCCTTCCACTGCTCCACGACCTGGCGGAGATAGTCGACCGGCACCCCGCGATCCCACCCGCCCCCAGGTAGTTGCCCCGGCCAACGAATCCGTCCCAGCCGCTCAGCCAGGTCCGCCAGGGCTTCGTCCGGCACCTCGATCCTGAACTCCCGCATGCACCGAACCTACGCGGAACACCGGCCAACTCAGTCAGGAAGTCACCGGTGCGGTCCAGAGGCCGACGATGCCGTCGATGAGGCCGGCCGCCATCTCCTGCCAGGTCGCGCGGGCGGTCGGCGTGCCCTCGGCCAGGGCACGCTCGTACTCGGCGCACATCTGGACGATCAGATTGCGCGCCATGTCACCGCGTTCCATCCGGACCGGAATCGGCAGGTCGGCCAGGCACGCGTTGAGTCCGTCCAGGATCTGCCGCAGGGTCGGCGAGGTGAGCGACTCCTCGATCTGGATCTCGCGTAGCGCCGGGTCGTTCATCAACTGAGCGTTGAACCGGGCCAGCCAGCTCGGGGTGCCGAGGCCGGACATGTGGTCGGTCGCCGGGCGGACCAGGCACGTCACCCAGTCGCGCACCTCGGTGCTGCCTTCGACCTCGGCCACCAACTCCTTGCGCCGCACCTCGATCGGCTCAGCATGCTTGCGGACGATCGCCCGGACCAGATCGGCCTTGGTCCCGAAGTGGTAGCCGACCGCGGTGTTGTTGCCCTGCCCGGCCGCCTCGCTGATCTGCCGGTTGGACACCTCGTGCACCCCGCGCTCGGCGAACATCCGCTCCGCCGTCGCCAGGATCAGCTCGCGCGTGTTGTTCACCCGCTCCGACCGAACCGCCTTCACCGGTGATCACCTCCGAGTCGACTTCACTCCCAGCGTGCCCGACCCACTTGTTTAAGTCAACTGCCTGACTTAAAGTCTAGTTGCACAAACCAACTATCTAGTTGCTCCCCGGAGGCAAGGCATGTCCGCTGTCCCCACCGACCCGGCCGAGGCACCACCAGCGCCGGTACGCACCGGTGCCGTCGTACCGGTGCTCGCCTCGGCCGGCATCACGGTCGCGCTCATGCAGACCCTGGTGATCCCGCTCGTCCCGGAACTGCCGAAGCTGCTGCATGCCTCGGCCGCCGAGACCGCCTGGGCGATCACCGCCACCCTGCTCGCGGCCGCGGTCGCGACGCCGATCATGGGCCGGCTCGGCGACATGTACGGCAAGCGCCGGATGCTGCTGATCAGCGTCGGCATGCTGGTCACCGGCTCGGTCGTCGCCGCGCTGAGCAGTTCACTGGTGCCGATGATCACGGGGCGCGCCCTGCAAGGCCTGGCCGCCGGAGTGATCCCGCTGGGCATCAGCATCATGCGCGACGAGCTGCCCGCGGACAAGCTCGGTACGGCGACCGCGCAGATGAGCGCGTCCCTCGGTGTCGGCGGCGCCCTCGGTCTGCCCGCGGCCGCGCTGCTGGCCGAGAACTTCAACTGGCACACGCTTTTCTGGACCTCGGCAACCCTCGGCGCGATCGTCCTCGTGCTCGTCCTGCGCTTCGTCCCCGAGTCCGCGGTCCGGTCCGGCGGACGGTTCGACGTGCTCGGCGGAGTGGGGCTGTCGGTCGGCCTGATTTCGTTGCTGTTGGCAATCTCTCAGGGCGGCGACTGGGGCTGGACCGGCGGCCGGACGCTCGGTCTGTTCGCTCTGGCGGTCGTCGCGCTGCTCGCGTGGGGCTGGTGGGAACGCCGTACCGCAGAGCCGTTGGTGGATCTTCGAACCACGGCTCGCCCACAGGTGCTGCTGACCAACCTGGCGTCGATGGTGTTCGGGTTCGCGATGTTCGCGATGTCGCTGGTCCTGCCGCAGTTGCTGCAGATGCCGAAGGCAACCGGTTTCGGCCTCGGCCAGTCGATGCTGGCGTCCGGTCTGGTGATGGGCCCGTCCGGCCTGGTGATGCTGCTGACCGCGCCGTTCTCGGCGAAGATCTCGAAGACCCGCGGCCCGAAGGTCACACTGATGCTCGGCGCCGTCGTGGTCGCGGCCGGGTACGGCGTCGGCAGTGTGCTGATGAGCTCGGTCTGGCAACTCGTGCTGGTCTCGCTGCTGATCGGCGCCGGCATCGGCCTCGCGTACGGCGCCATGCCCGCGCTGATCATGGCCGCCGTACCGGTCTCGGAGACCGCGGCCGCGAACAGCTTCAACACCCTGATGCGTTCGATCGGGACCTCGGTGTCCAGTGCGGTCGCCGGTGTCATCCTGGCCCAGCTGACCATCAGCCTCGGCGGTTACACACTGCCATCCCAGACCGGTTTCCGCGTCGTCCTGCTGATCGGAGCCGGAGCCGCCCTGACAGCTCTCGCGATCGCGTCCTTCATCCCCGCCCGGAAACCGGTCCAGTCCGGTGAAGCGGCGCCGGCGAGGACCGCCGACGCGAGAGTTTCCTGATCGTGAAGATTCCCGGCGGCCAGGTGGCGCATACTGAAGGTGCTATGGATTCCTTCCGCGCGACGACGCGTCGTCACCTGTCCACGAGCCCGTTCAAACCCCGCGTGCCCGACCCGGTCAAGGTTTTCGAGGTCGGCCAGCGAGTGTCCCACGACAAGGAAGGCCTGGGCCGGATCACCTCGGTCGATGGCGGCTACGCGGTCGTCGTCGACTTCGGTGCCGGCAAGCTCATGCGCATCCTCGCCCCGTTCCCCAAACTCCACGCCCTCTGAGAACCCGCCGCCGCCCACACCGAGACGGTGTGGGCGGTCGCTGTCTGTCAGGCAGCGGGTCAGCGAATCGGGTCGAGGAAGGCGAGCGTCCGGCTGGTGAGCAGCTTCGCCGCGGCCTCGTCGTACCCGGGCAGTGACGAGTCGGCGAACAGGTGCTCCTTGCCGGGGTAGAGGAACAGCTCGGCGTCGTCGGTGGACGCGACCAGGGCACGGGCGGCGTCCAGGTCACCGCCTTCTTCGGTGAAGAGCGGATCCTCGTCCATGCCGTGCACCTGGACCGGGACGCCCGCCGGCCATCCACCGAACTCCTCCGCCGGCAGGCACGAGTAGAAGAACAGCGCTCCAGTGGCCCCGGGGCGGGTCTGCGCAAGCTGCTGGGCCGCCATCACGCCGAGCGAGAAGCCGGCGTAGACGAGCCGGTCACCGAGGCCCTGGGCGGCCTGGACGCCGCGCTCGTTGACGACCCCGAACCCAGTCGTCCTCGCGTACTCCAGACCTTCGTCGAGCGTCGCGTACGTATGCCCTTCGTACATGTCCGGCAGGTGGACGGTGTGACCCGCTTGGCGCAGTTCCTCGGCGAACGACTTCACCCCGTCGGTGAGCCCCTGCGCGTGGTGGTACAGCACGACCTCGGCCATCGTCAGCTCCAATGATCCAAATATCTCGAACAATCCGCGATGCTAGTCTATTCGGATCATGTCGATCAACAGCCCGGTGCCGGATTACGAGCTGGCAGACACCATCGAGCTGACCACCGCGGAGCAGGTGCGCGCGATCAGCGACCCGTTGCGGACGACGATCCTCGGCCTGCTGCACGAGCGGGCCGCGACCGTGACCGAGCTGGCCACCGCGGTCAAACGCCCGAAAAGCACGGTCGCGCACCACGTGAAGGTGCTGACCGACGCCGGCATCCTGCGAGTCGTCCGGACCCGCCGCGTCCGGGCGATCGAGGAGCGGTTCTACGGCCGGGCCGCGCGGATGTTCTACATCGGTCTCGGCCGCCAGGGCGGGGAACTACCGCACGACTTCAACGACTTCGAGGTCGCGGCCGAGGAGTCCAAACGGGCGTACGACGCGGGCCAGATGTACTCGTTCATCCGGCACGCACGGATCCCGGCGGAGCGAGCCGCCGAGTTCTGGCGCGAGGTCGACCGCCTGATCCACCACTTCGACAAGCTGCCGCGATCCGGCGACACGACGTACGGCTTCACCGTCGGCCTCTACCCGATCCTCGACTACCCGACCCTGCCCCCGGCCGCGGACGAGGAGCGGTAGCCGGTCGGCGTGGCGCCGGCCAGTTGGCGGAACACGCGGGCGAAGTGCTGGCTGGAGCTGAAACCCAGGCTGAGGGCGAGCGCCGTGATGGTCACGTCACTGGTTTCGAGGAGTTGCCGGGCGCGGTCGATCCGGCGCTCGTTGAGGTAACGATGCGGCGGCTGACCGAGCTGGTCGACGAACAGTTCGGCCAGGTAGGACGGCGCGAGGCCGACGCGATCCGCCAACTGCCGCAGTGTCCACCGCTCGTGGAACTCCTGATCCAGTAGCCGTTTGACGGTCCGCACCGCCGGATGCATCGCGAGCTGCGGTACGGCGGTCGGCGTCATCGACCGTGCGACCGCAAGCACGAGGTGGTCGACCGCGAGAGCCAGGCCGGTGCCGGCGTACTCATAGCGCGTGGTGAGCTCGCGGACCAGTTGCGCGAAGGCATAGGCGAGCTCTCCCGCCTCCCGGTGGACCACGGTCTTCGGCCACGACATCGCCAGCGCCGGTTGGCGTCGTACGACGGGTTCGAGGTCGATGGCGGCGAAGTAGAAGTGGTGGTTGCCGGAGCGCCCGGCCAGGTGATGCTCGAGGTTCGGCGGTACGGCGAACAGGTGGCCGGGCTGGAGGACATAGCTCTCGGCGCCGGCCACCCAGTGCGTGATGCCGTGCAGTTGCAGGTAGATCTCCCAGACCGGATGGTCGTGCGGCTCGATCAGGAACTGTTCGGGAACCCACTGCTCACCGGCGTGCACGAGGCCGCTGACCGGGTCCTGCACATCGGCGTGGAAGCCGGCGCGCAGGCCGCTCGGCCGGGACAAGGACACCTGAAGATTGTGTCCAGTCGCCTGAACAACGGCAACGCTGCCGGCCGGTCGGTTGTCTACGGTTCTCGCATGCTTCCTGGACCCGAAGACATCGCCTTCTACCGTGACCATGGCTACTGGATCTCGCCGGTGATCGTGCCGCCCGAGGTGCTCGACGCGGCCGAGCGCGGGATGGAGCGCTTCTACGCCGGCGACCACGACCACGTCCTTCCGGACCTGCCGGCGACTCGTGGCTGGCAGCCGTCCGACGGCGACGTACTGCGGAAGAACGACTACGCCTCGCTCCGGGTGGACGAGCTGGCGGCACTGGTCCGGCACCCAGCGATCGGCGCGACCGCGGCCGCGTTGTCCGGTGCGGACGGGATCCGGCTGTGGCACGACCAGCTACTGCGGAAGCCGGTCGGCGGCTCGGCACGCGTGGGGTGGCACACCGATCGGCAGTACTGGCAGTCCTGTACGTCGGACGACATGCTCACCGCGTGGGTCGGCTTCCATGATGTGGACGAGGTCAACGGCGCTGTTTCGTTCCTGCCCGGCAGTCACCGCTGGGACATCACCGGCCTGGACTTCTTCTCGCAGGACGCGGCCGGCCTCGAGGCATCGATCGTTGCCCAGGGCTTCGACCCGACCCCCGCCGTACCCCGGATGCGCCGCGGCCAGGTCAGCTTCCACCACTGCCGCACCGTCCACGGCAGCTCCGCCAACCGAGGTACGGCACCGCGCCGCTCACTCGCCATCCACCTCCAGCCCACTGACAACCACTGGCGCCCCGGCTCGTCTCACCCGAACGACACGCTCGTCCGCCACAACCCCGACCCCGACTACACCGACCCCGCCATCCAGCCCCTGCTGTGGGCCCGTGGACAGTGACCCCCAACGTCGCACTCACCATCTTCGCGGTCCAACTGCCTTGATAAAACGGACCACGGTCCGTTAAGGTCGTCGGCATGGATGTGCGCCGAGGACTCGACCTTGTCTCCGAGCTCGGCCGGCAGGATCACTGGCTGGCCGTGCTCGTCACCCGTCGCCGGTCCGGCGAGCCTGCTGCCTCGGTGGTGAACGCCGGTGTGCTGGCGCATCCGCTCACCGGCGAGCAGGTGGTCGCGTTCGTCGCGCGCGGACGGACGGCCAAGCTCGCCAATCTGCGCCGCGATCCGCAAGCCACGTTGGTGTTTCGCGCAGGCTGGGAGTGGGTCGGGGTCAGTGGACCGGTCGAGCTCGCCGGACCGGACGACGCCCTGCCCGGCATCGACGCGGAGCAGTTGCGGTTGTTGTTGCGCGACATCTACCACGCCGCCGGCGGCAACCACCCGGATCTCGACGAATACGACCGCGCCATGGCGGCAGATCGCCGTACGGCAGTTCTGCTCAGGCCGGAGCGGTTCACCAGCAACCCGGCGGGAGCCGATCACGAGGAGGACGAATGACCGCGACGACCGCCGCACCGGGGACGATCCAGGTCTGGTCGGATCTGCTCTGCCCGTTCGCCCATGTCGCGATTCATCGGCTTCGGGCGGCGCGGGCGCGGCTCGGGCTCGATGACCAGGTGCGGCTCGACCATCACACGTTCGCGCTGGAACTGTTCAACGGGCCGCATTCCCGGCCGGGCACCGACAGCGAGGCGGTCGGCCTTGGCCAGTTGGAGCCGGAGGCAGGGTTCCGGCTGTGGACGAAGCCGGACTGGACCTATCCCTCGACAGTGCTGCTCGCGGCCGAGGCCGTGCACGCGGCCAAGGAGCAGGGGCTGCGGCAGTCGGAGGATCTCGATCACGCGCTGCGCCGGGCGTTCTGGCTGGAGTCGCGGTCGATCGGGCATCGCCAGGTCATCCTCGACGTCGCCGCCGAAGTGGACACGGTCGACAGTGCTGCGCTGGGCGCGGCTCTCGACGACGGCCGGGCCCGGTCCGCGGTCATGGCCGACCACGCGGTCGCCGTGACGGACGCCGTACAAGGAAGTCCGCATCTGTTCCTGCCGGACGGGAGCGGTGTCCACAACCCTGGCATCGCAGTGCATTGGGTCGGGCCGTGGGCGGCCGGCTACCCCGTTGCCCAGGACAACGATCCCGGCTGGGCCGACCTGTTGCTGAAGCAGGTTGCGTGATCGACGAGGCCAACGGGGTGGAGCTTCGGCGCATCGTGGTGGGCTATCTCGACACCAACTGCTGGGTGGTGAGACCACTCGGCGGCCGCGAGGCGCTGATCGTCGATCCCGGTGACGAACCGCGCCGGATCGCCGAGGCGGTGTCCGATCTCGACGTGACCGGCATCGTGATCACCCATGCCCACGCCGACCATGTCCTCGCCGTCGCCGCGCTGGCCGGCGAGTTCGGCGTACCGATCGTCGGTCATCCGGACGAAGCCCGGGTCTGGGCGGCCGAGCTCGACTACCTCGCCGAGCACGGCCACCTGGACGCCGGTACTGCGACGCCCGACTTCGTTGCTAGCGGCAACCTCCCGCGACCCTCCCCGGACCTGCCACTTTGGGACGGTCAGCTGGCTGACTACAGCAACCAGCTCTGCGTGGGTCCGTTGACGGTCGACCTGTTGCACACTCCCGGCCACACCCCAGGCAGCCTCTGTCTCAGCCTTCCCGGTCACCTGCTCAGCGGCGACACCCTCTTCCCCGGCGGTCCCGGCCTCACCGGTGCCCAATGGCCGCTGTCCGACTTCACTGCGATCATCGCCTCGGTCCAGCGCCTGCTCGAGCTGCCGCCTGACACCGTGATCCATCCCGGCCACGGCTCCGACACCACCGTCGCCACCGAACGTCCCCACCTCGACGCCTGGCGGGCCCGCGGCTGGTAGACAGTCCTGGTATCGATCTCACCAGGAGGCAGTAGTGGAGACCGTCGAGTTGGCCGGGGCCGGAATGGTCGTGTCGCGGGTTGTGCTGGGGTTGATGCGGATCCAGAAGCTCAGCGACGGCGAGATCCGCGAGCTCGTCGGCGCGGCGCGGGACGCCGGGGTGACGATGTTCGATCACGCGGACATCTACGGCGGCCCGCACGGCTGCGAGCAGCGGTACGGCGAGGCACAGCCGGTCCCGAGTTCGGAGCGGGACCAGGTGACGATCCAGTCCAAGGTGGGCATCCGGGCCGGCTTCTTCGACTCGTCCCGCGAGCACATCGTGTCGAGTGTCGAGCAGTCCCTGGCCGCGCTGCGGACCGACTACCTGGACCTGTTGCTGATCCACCGCCCGGACACCCTGGTCGAGCCGGACGAGGTCGCCGCCGCGTTCGACGAACTCCACGCCGGCGGCAAGGTCGCGGCGTTCGGCGTCTCGAACCACACGCCCGCGCAGCTGGAGCTGCTGGCCAGGTCGGTCCGGCAACCACTCGTCGTCAACCAGCTGCAGTTCAGCGTGGCGAACGCCGCGCTCGTCGCGCAGGGCCTGGCCGCCAACATCACCGGTCTCGACCAGTCGGCCGACCGCGATCTCGGCGTCCTCGACTACAGCCGGCTGAAGGACATCACCATCCAGACCTGGGGATCCCTCCAGAAGCCGCCGCCCGGTGGAGTGTTCCTCGGCGACCGGGAGAACTACCCCGACCTGAACGACGCCCTCGACCAACTCGCCCACGACCACGGCACCACACCCACTGCGATCGCCGTCGCCTGGATCGCCCGCCACCCGGGCCGCATGCAGATCGTCGTCGGCACCACGAACCCCGCCCGCCTCCGCGAAGCCGCCGCGGGCGCGACCGTCGACCTCACCCGCGAGGAGTGGTACCGCTTGTTCACCGCCGCCGGTCACACGCTCCCGTAACCAATCCGCGCCGCCGAGCATCTGGTCCAGTAGAGGCCAAGGGATGGTGCGAGATGTTCAAGGCAATCGGAACGGCGGCTCTCCTCGTCGCGGGAGCACTGGCACCTGGTACGGCGACAGCCGCGGTGTCGGCGAACTGTTCGGTGGGCGTGGGGTCGGTGACCCCGGCCGGTGACCAGTGGGGTCAAGCGGTGATCTCGACCCGCCCGCCGACAGTCATCCTCAGTCAGGTCACGGCGCGCGGCGTCTACGCGCCGGGGCAGGTGAAGGTCAGCAGCTCGATGGCCGAACGGGACGACGGGTTCGGCGGCCTCACCGTCAACGGCTACGTGATCATCGGCGACGCGCTGTACTCGAGCGGCTATCACGCCGTCGACGGCACGATCGACAGCCGTGGCCTGCGCCGGATCGGGGGCGGCTGGGGGAACTTCGTCGCGGTGGAGGAGGCGGAGTACCAAGGACCGACCGAGGCCGGCATCTCGCGGGTGTACACCTACGGACTCCGCAGCGACGGCGTGCTGTTCCGCTGGAACACCTTCGGCGGCGTCTGGCGGAGCAAGGCGTCCGCTCCGGGCTTCGCCGCGGTGAAGTCGATGGCACTCATCAGCAAGTCCAGGACCTACGACACGTTCCTCGCCAACACCCGCGGCGGCGCGCTCTACACGGTCCACATCCCGACCACCGCACCGATGAAGCCGATCGTGAAACAGGTCCGCGCCGCGACCTGGCAAGGCTTCGAGACCCTGCTCGCCCAGAAGTGCGGCCAGCTCGGCACCGTCCTCCTGGGCATCGACCAGGACACCAACACCGGCTACCTGTACGCCGTCGGCCACGCCACCGGGACGACCACCGTCATCCAGTCCCTCGGCAAGGTCCCCGCCACCTTCGGCGACGACGTCTACTTCCGCGGCAAGGACCCGGGCTCCCCACTCACCGGCGAGTGAACTGCGCTCGCCTGGAAGGCAGGCATCACGTGCCGGGCGAAGAGGCGCGTCACTTGGCGGATGCCGGCCGGCCGCGGAGGCCGGCATCAGGCGGCAGGCGCGGCCTGCTCCTCATCGCGGGGGAAGAAGGGCAGCTCGAGGTAGACGCGATCGGCGGCGGCGAGGATCTTCGCGGCGTCGTCGACCGGCGGGTGGATGGCCTGGTTGATGCCCTTCTTGACGGCCGCGCCCTCAGCGCGCGACGCCATCACCCTGCGGTCCCAGCCCCGGGTGAAGACCGCACCGGCGCCGCCGAGGTCCAGGCAGGTGACATACGGACCGGGGGTGAAGTCGCGCAGCGGCAGGTCGAGCAGGTCGGCCGCCGCGTTGTACCCGGCGACCTTGCCCAGCGGGGTGGCGTGCTGGCAGGCCTGCATGACCGTGTGCTCGGCGTCGAACGCCGCCGCGGCCGTGTCCCCGGCGACGAACACCTCGGGAAGAGCCCGCAGCCGATGGTCCACCGGCACCCGGCCGAGGTGGTCGAGCTCGGCCGAGATCTGACGGGTGAGCTCGCTGGCCCGCATCCCCACGGACCAGACGACGGCGTCCGCCTCGACCCGGCTGCCGTCGGACAGTACGGCGTACCCGTCGCCGACCTCGGTCACGGTCGTCGCAAGCCGGCGTTCGACACCCAGTTCGTCGAGCGCGGCCTCGATCACCTCGCGCGGTCCCGGGCCGAGCTGCGCTCCGACGACGTCCGACTGGTCCACCAGCAGCACCCGGCCGCGGGCGGCCAGTTCGGTCGCGGCCTCGAGGCCGACGAACCCGGCGCCGACGACCACGACGGAGTAGTCCTCGCGATCGCGCAAGTGGCCGGTGAGGCGTCGGGCACCGTCCAGGGTGTCGATGTCGAAGAGCCGTTCCGCGCCGGGCAGGCCCTCGGGCTGAACGAGCTTGCTGCCCGCCGCCAGCACCAGCCGGTCGTAGCCGATCTCGTTGCCGTCGGCCACCACTACGCGGCGCTCGGTGTCGATCGTGCTGACCGACGCGCGCACGTGCTCGACGCCGATCGGGTCGAGGATCCGGCGGAGTTCCACCGTGGCCAGCTCCGGCTCCGGTTCGTACAGGCGAGGGCGCAGTACCAGCTGCTCGTTCGGCGCGATGAGCGTGATGCGCAGCTCCGCGTCGCCGCGCGCGAGGGCCGCGCCCGCCGCGCTCCACACACCCGCGAAACCGCCCCCGATGATCACAACGTGTGCCACTTTCTCGTCCTCTCCCAGCGTCGCTCCCCCGCGGATCGGGGGTTCGGCAGGGAGACAACACGGCGGCGTCAGATGTGACCGAGGTGCGCCAGCTTGTCGGGATTGACCAGTCGCCGGAACGCCGTGATCCGCCCGCCGGCGAGCTCCACGGTGTCGAGCCAGACGATCCTGCCGCCGCGGTACGTCGCCAGCGCCGGCTGCCCGTTCACCTCGATGATCCGGGTCTCGTCGGGACGCCTGAGCTGGATCTGCCTGGCCGTCAGCAGCGCGATCGTCTCGGCACCGATGACCAGCTTCCGTGCGGCGGTCACCTTGCCACCGCCGTCGGCGGTGTAGACGGCCTCGGGGTCGAGTAACGCGACCAGCCCGGCCATGTCGCCGGCGTCGGCTGCTGCCTTGAAGGCCTGGAGCACCCGTTCGGTCTCGGCCCTGGATGCCCGGGGGCGCTCCTCGACCGCGGCGACCCGCGCCCGTGCGCGGGAGGCGAGCTTGCGGCTGGCGGCCGGCGTTGAGCCGAGCACCTCGGCGATCCGGCCGAACGGGAAGTCGAAGACGTCGTGCAGCACCAGTGCGACGCGTTCGGCGGGGGTGAGCGTCTCCATCACCACGAGCATCGCCGTGCTCACCGACTCGTCCGTGAGCACCTGGTCGGCGGTGTCCGGCCCGGTCAGCAGCGGTTCGGGCAACCAGGGTCCGACGTAGGACTCACGCCGTACGCGGGCCGACTTCAGCACGTTGTACGACGTCCGGGCCGCCAGCGTGACCAGCCAGGCCCGTAGGTCGCGCACCTCGGACAGGTCGGCGTCAGCGGCGCGCAACCAGACATCCTGCGTCACGTCCTCGGCCTCGGTCACGGTGCCGAGAATCCGGTACGCCGCCCCGAAAACCGCCGGCCGATGCGAAACCCAGTCCGCCTCCGCCAGCGTGCCGGTCAGGTCCACCCTCGACCTCCTGCCCCCGCTCAGACCACTAGTCAGCCTCCGATTCTAGGCAAGGCCGACCGGTGGGGCCTGACAACGGCCTGCCGGGGTATCGGTTGACACCCCGGCAGTGGTCGCAGGTGGTTCAGCTCCGCGCGGACGTGTTCCGGCCGGTCAGCGTGGATGCGATGACGACCAGAATGGCCGCGATCGCGATCGCCACGAGCCAGCGCACCCAGTCGACGCCCGGGCTGCCGTTACCACCGAACGCGGTGTAGACGAACCATCCGATGATCACCCCGCCGATTCCGCACAGGATGGTGAGCCAGATCGGGATGTTGTCCTTGTTCCCGGGCGCGACGAACTTTCCGAGCAGGCCGATGATGATGCCCGCGACGATGACTCCGATGATCTCCATGGTTCCGTTCCTCTTGTAGCTCCGGATCGCCGCGGTGATGACCGCAGCGACCACCCAGTGCCCAAGCGACAAACCCGGCCTCGCGCCGCCCCGGAAGAGACCGGGACAGAACTGGTTCTTCTCGAATTGTCGAAACCCTCTGACGGAAATTCACTGACCGACCATTCCCATCGCTCCGGTATTTTGCTTCCTGCTCACCTTGACACAGAACGACAAAATTCAATCACCCGGGAAATATGTGCTCCCGGCCGTTTCGGCGCTAGCATCCTCCGCATTGTGGAAACTGTGATCGCCTACGTGTCCGACCGATCCGACGACAATCAGTGGGCTGCCGCGAGCCTCCGGCGGGTCGAGGCTTACTACAGCGGCCTCTGGCGTGAGGAGGCCGTCCATCAGGGACATGATGCGGGGACGGTCGGGCTGCACGTCTGGGATCGCCGCGAACGCGACTGCCGCTGGCCCTCCTGGCAGGACAGCGGCGATCTCCGGGTAGCGAGTCTGCATGCCCCGCTCGGATACGAACGGATAGTCGGCGGCGTCCCGCTGCACGACGCCCCTGGACAATTGGCGCGCGCAGTTCTTCAGGCGCCCGGCCGATTCCTGGATCTGGCACCGCCGTTCACGATGGCCGTCCTGGACCCGGCCGACGAACGACTCGAGCTGTTCACCGACTCCATCGGAGTGGGCCGTCTGTTCCAGCTGCGGCTGCCCGACGGCTGGGTCTGGAGCAACCGGCCGGTCGCCGCGCTCTTGTTCGCAGGCGTCGCGGCCAGGGTGGCTGAGCGGGGTTGGCGCTATGCGGCCGCTTGCGGCTGGTTCATGGGCGACACCACGCCGTACGACGGGGTTCTGGCCGTGCCGGGCGCGACCCGGATCGTCGCCGAGGGCAGGCATCGCCGCTCTACCGTCAGCAGTGTCGAGATCAGTAGCGTCTGGTCCGGCAGCGTGGACGCCGCCGACGAGACCGCCGAGGCGCTGCGCGATGTGGCGAGGTCGGTCGACCACCTCTGGCCGGGAAGGCCGACGGTGGATCTCAGCGGCGGCCGGGACTCCCGCGTGGTCGCAGCGGCTTTCCTGTCCGCCGGTGTGGACCTACGCCTCAACAGTTACGACGCGGTGCCGGGCGAGCTCCAGGTCGCCGAGGACCTGGTGGGTCTGCTTCCTTTCCAGGTGGAGCACGCCGTGACCCGTCGCACAGAGTCAGCCCAACCTCCGCAGGCTCGGCCGGCCCCTCCGGCCCTCGTCAGCCGCGCCCTCCGGTGGCACCGCTACGCGGATGGCCTCAGACCGGCCAGTTACCTCTTCCACACCCCACCCAGCAGCCTCTCGGTCGTCACACACCTCGCGATCGGCGGCGCGGGTGGCGAGGTCGCGCACGGGCACTTCTACCCGACCGACGTCCTCCAGCTCGACGCCCTGCCGCTCGAGCCGAAGCTCCGGGCGTTCGTCAGCCGCCTGCAGAGCCGGCTGGTCGCCGCGGCCGGCCCGTCCGAGGAGGCTCGCGCCGCCGTCTCCGCACAGATCGAGCAGGTACTGCGCGAGGCGATTCACGGCGGCATCGAGAACGCGACCATGCTCGACTACTTCTATCTGGTCGAAAGGCTCCGCCGCTGGGGGACCACAGGCGAGCGCAGCGGCGTGGTATCACCGCTGCTCATTCCGTCCTTCGTCCGCGGTGCCTTCGCGCTCAATCCCGCCCAGCGGCTCGAGAACGCTCTGCACCGTGACCTGGTCCGTCGGTTGATCCCCGAGTGGGCCGACATTCCGTTCTTCAAACCGTGCCCGGCCGGGCGGGGGAAGGCCCAGGCCCGGTTGCGGCGCCTCGCCGATGCGCCGGATCGCGATCTGATCGGGGAGCTCATCACCGGCTCGGAGCTGGAGGGACTGGAACCGAAGACCGTCCGAACACTGTGGGCGGACTCGGCGGCCGGCACCAGTTCTGCCCCGGGTGAGGCAGCACTCCGGCAGGCGCTGTGGAGAGCATCCTTCGAGCAGCACCTGGCCGAGATCAACAGCCACCTCCCGCCCGCCGTACGCACCGAAGCCCGCAGCATCTCCCTTGCCAGGGTCCCAGATCCGGCGAAGCCACCACGACCTTCCACGCGCCCGACGGTCCGCGGCGTACGGCGCGTCGCCCAGCGCCGACTGATCCGCCGCCTGGCCAGGCATCCGCTCTGGTCCGCCTTCCGCCGAACCCGCCTCGGCCGCACCTGGCGAAGCCTCAGCCGACCCCGCTGACCATCCCCACCGACCGTGAACGCCGAGAGGAGGGGCACGCAGGGCTTCGCGATCAGGCGGATTTCACCTCGCGGCGGAGTAGCCGCACGAGGCCCAGAGCGAGTGGCAGGACTACCCAGATGGTTCCGGCGACCGCGATGTGCGCCCAGTCGCCTACCTGGAAGGTCTGTTGTTCGAAGGCTGGTGCCATGGCGGTGTTGAGATCGAGCCAGGGCGCCACGTTCTCGAGCGCGCCCACCATCGCGAAGAGGACGCTCCACGCGATCGGGATCACGTAGTACAGCACGATGGCGGCGGCCGTGTTCATCAGCAGCATCCCGAAGGCGAAGCCCTGCAGGATGCCGATCAACTGCACGGCGACGAAGTCGCGGACGTTGTCGGCTCCGACGTTCCAGGTCCCGGCCCCGTCCATGAACGCCATCCCGGCCAGGTTGCTGAGGGCTGCGACGCCGAGCGCCACAACCACCGCGAGCAGGCCGACCAGGGTCACGGCGACCAGCTTGGCGACGGCGACGCGGATCCGGCTCGGCTCGAGGGTGAACGTGACGAGGCCGGTGCGCTGGCTCCATTCCGCGGTCACCGCGAGGATGCCGAGGACCGGGAGCAGGATGCTCTGCGGGGTCGCGGTCGCGCCGACGAAGTTCAGGAACGTCAATTGGTCCGGATCGGCGACGAACAGGAACACAACGATGACTGCGACCGTGATGAGGCCGATCGCGGTGAGCAGCCAGAATCCGGCCCGGGTGTCGACGAGCTTGCGCAGCTCGACGCGCAGCAGGCGGCTGAAGGGTACGGACGTCACGCCCGGATCCGGTGACACTTCGAGGTGGAACGGTGCTTGCTGGGTCGCGGTGCTCATGCGGAGACCTTCTCTCGTGCGTCGTCGGCGGTGAGCTGCAGGAACATGTCCTCGAGCCCGGCGCCGTCAGCGCCGCGCAACTCGGTGACGACAACGCCGTGCCGCGCGGTGGCCGTGGCGATCTGCTCGCGGGTGGCCTCCACGACGTACGCGCCGTCCGGGGTGGTCCGGTAGGTGTAGCCGGCGACGTCGAGGCAGTGAGCCACGGCACCCGGATCCAGGCCGCGGACCAGTGTGCCCGCGGCGTTCAGGAGTTCTGCCTTGCTGCCGTCGGCGACGATGACACCGCGGCCGATGACGACCAGGTGGTCGGCGACGACCTCGATCTCGTGCAGGAGGTGTGAGGACAGCAGGACGGTTCCGCCTCGGTCGGCGAAGCTCTTGAGGAGTCCGCGCATCCAGTGGATGCCGGCCGGGTCGAGTCCGTTCGCGGGCTCGTCGAGGATCAGCACCTGCGGATCGCCGAGCAGGGCGTGCGCGATGCCGAGCCGTTGCCGCATGCCGAGGGAATAGTTGCCGACCCGGCGGTCGCCCTCCTCGCCGGACAAGCCGACGATCTCGAGCATCTCGTCCACCCGTTGGCGGCGAAGACCCATGACGGTGGCGCCGAGGCGAAGGATCTCGCGCCCGGTCCGCCCCGTGTGCTGCGCCGAGGCGTCGAGAAGGACCCCCACGTGCCGGCCCGGGTTGGGGAGTTCGGCGTACGGGACGCCGAGGATGGTGCTGCGACCCGCGGATGGCGGCGTCAGGCCGGTCATCATGCGCATCGTGGTGGACTTGCCGGCCCCGTTCGGGCCGAGGAAGCCGGTGACGGATCCGGGCTGCGCCCGGAAGGACACGCGGTCGACGGATTGGTGTGCTCCGTAGCGCTTGCTGAGTTCTTCGACTGTGATCATGAGGTCGAGCCTGGGCCCGAGCGCCGGCTCGGCACATCAGCCGCAGTGCTAGGTCCGGAAACCACGGGACACGCCGGTGTAGCCCACGGTAGGGGGTCGGCCCGGACCGCGGTCCCTGCCCTGAACCAGATACCTCCCGTACCGTGGGCCAGGTGGACGCCATCCAAGCCGCGTCACCACCTCCGCTGAGTCGCTGGCAGTCGACGTGGCGCTACCTCTTCGCCATCGTCGCCGGCGCCGGTTTCTGGATTGCGAGCTACTACAACCTGTACGCCGGGGAGATCCGTGCGCTCTGGGCCATCGATCTGCTGCTCGGCGCCGTGAGCGTGGTTCTGATGCGCTGGAGACGTCGCAGTCCGCTGATCGTTGCCCTGATCGTCAATGTCTTCGGCGCCTTCTCCACGGCCGCGTCCGGCGCGGTGGTCGTCACCACGGTGTCCTTGGCCACGCGCCGGCGGTGGCGCGAGATCGTACCGGTCGCAGTGGTCGGCTTCATCGCCTCTGTGGTCTTCTTCGAAACCCATCCCGGCGCCGAGGACTCGTTGCTCTTCTCACTCTTGTTCACGGTCGTCTTCGTGAGCGCGGTGATCGCTCCCGGCATGTACATCGGCGCCCGCCGCGACCTGCTGGCCACGCTGCGGGAACGAGCGGACCGCGCCGAACGCGAGCAGGCGCTGCGGGTCGGACAGGCGCAGGCCACCGAGCGAGCCCGGATCGCCCGTGAAATGCACGACGCACTGGCACATCGACTGTCGCTGGTGGCGTTGCACGCGGGTGCGCTGGAGTACTGCCGCGGGCTGAGCGAGGCCGAGGTCGCCCAAGCGGCCGCCATCACCCGGAGGAGCGCCCACCTCGCCCTGCAGGACCTGCACGCGATCCTCGGGGTCCTGCGAACGCTCGAGACCGAGGCACCACCGGAGCGTCCGCAACCGACGTTGGCCGACCTTCCGGCGCTGGTCCAGGAGGCCATCGGATCTGGCACACGAGTCCGGTTGCACAACCAGGTCGACAACCTGGCCGGGCCGCCCGAGGCGATCGGGCGCGGCGCGTACCGGATGATTCAGGAGAGCTTGACGAATGCTCGCAAACACGCACCGGACACCGCCGTCGACGTCACGCTCAGCGGTCGAGCGGGCGGCCAATTGCGGCTCGAGGTACGGAATCCGCTGCGGCTCGGCTCCGCGGTGAGTGCGACCCCCGGTTCGGGTCTCGGCCTGCTCGGACTGACCGAGCGCGCCGAGCTGATCGGTGGCGGCCTCGAGCACGTGAGACTGGACGGAGACTTCGTGGTCCGCGCCTGGTTGCCGTGGCCGGCATGAACACCGATGCGGGTGAGTCGATCAGGGTCGTGATCATCGACGACGACGCATTGGTGCGCACCGCACTCGCGATGATCCTGCGCGACGACGCCACGATCGAGCTGGCCGGCGAGGCAGACGACGGCCAGACCGGGCTCGACCTCATCGCCCGGGTCGCGCCGGACGTCGTACTCATGGACATCCGGATGCCACGACTCGACGGCCTGGAGGCCCTCGCCCGGCTGATGGGTCAGCCCACGCCGCCCAAAGTGATCGTGCTGACGACATTCGATGCCGACGACCACGTGCTCCGGGCTCTCCGCGGCGGAGCCAGCGGGTTCCTCCTCAAACACACCCCACCCGCGGAGATCGTCGAGGCGGTGCACAAGGTTGCCGCTGGCAACCACATGCTCTCCCCCAGCGTGACCGCCCAGCTCATCGCCCAACTGGGTGACGACGCGGCGGAACCCCAGCGGGTCCTCGACGCGCAGGCGCTGGTCACGACCCTCACCGTCCGCGAACGCGAGGTAGCCATCGCGGTCGGCGAGGGCAAGGTCAACGCGCAGATCGCCGACGAGCTCTACCTCAGCATGGCCACCGTCAAAGCACACGTCTCGCGCATCATGACCAAGCTCCAAGCCACCAACCGCGTCCAGATCGCAAACCGCATCCACGACGCAGACCCCCACTGAACGTCGTCAGGCAAGTCCCTTCAACAGCTGCCGCGCCATCACGATGCGCTGGACCTGGTTGGTGCCTTCGTAGATTTGGGTGATCTTGGCGTCGCGCATCATGCGTTCGACCGGGTAGTCGTGGGTGTAGCCGTAGCCGCCGAGGAGTTGGACGGCGTCGGTGGTGACGGCCATCGCTACGTCGGAGGCGAAGCACTTAGCGGCGGCGCCGAAGTAGGTCAGGTCCTTGTCACCGCGCTCCGAGCGGGCGGCCGCGGCGTACGTGAGCTGCCGGGCGGCCTCGATCTTCATGCCCATGTCGGCCAGCATGAACTGCAGGCCCTGGAACTCCGCGATCGCCTTGCCGAACTGCTTGCGCTCCTGCATGTACCCGAGCGCGTAGTCCAGCGCTCCCTGGGCGATCCCGAGCGCCTGCGCGGCGATCGTCACGCGGGTGTGGTCGAGCGTCGCCATCGCGGTACCGAACCCGGTGCCCGGGTCCCCGATCAGCCGCGACGCCGGGATCCGCACGTTGTCGAAGTACACCTCGCGGGTCGGCGAACCCTTGATGCCGAGCTTCTTCTCCGGCGCACCGAAGGACACGCCGTCGTCGGACTTCTCGACCACGAAGGCGGAGATCCCCTTCGACCGCGCGGCCGGATCGGTCACCGCGAACACGGTGTAGAAGTCGCTGACACCGGCGTTGGTGATCCAGCGCTTCACGCCGTTCAGGACGTACGAGTCGCCGTCGAGCACCGCCCGCGTCTTCATCGAGACGGCGTCCGAGCCGGCCTCGGGCTCCGACAGGCAGTACGAGAACATCGAGTCACCCGCCGCGACCGGCGGCAGGTAGCGCTGCTTGACCTCGTCCGACCCGGACAGCAGCAGCGGCAGTGAGCCGAGCTTGTTCACCGCGGGGATCAGCGACGTCGAGGCGCACGCCCGGGCGACCTCCTCGATCACGATCACAGTCGCGAGCGCATCCGCCCCGGCACCGCCGTACTGCTCCGGGATGTGCGGCGCGTGGAAGTCCGAGGCCTTCAAGGCGTCGTACGACGCCTTCGGGAACTCCGCGAGTTCGTCCACGTCACCGGCGTGCGGGGCGACCTTGGCGTCACAGACGTCGCGGACGGCGTCCCGGATCGCCTGGTGCTCCTCGGACAGCGCGTACAGGTCGAATGAGTTACTCACGAGTTGCACTGTACGACGCAGGGCCGCCGCTCGGCAGCCGTCGGACGCCGAAAGTGACCAACAGCGCACGCCCTGGTGGGCCCTCGGACATGAGCCGGTCACCGGGTGATAACCGTGGTGGGTAGAGTCCCGGACATGAGTGAAGCGACCTCCCGCCCCCTGCGGATCGCCGTGATCGGTACCAACTACCTCGGGGCGAACACCGCCGCGGGGATGGCCGAGTTCGGTTTCGACGTCGTCGGGGTCGAGATCGACGAGCACCGGCTGAAGCTGCTGAACGACGGCAAGGCCCCGCTGTACGAGCCCGGGCTGGACCCGCTGCTGAAGAAGCACGTCGATTCCGGCCGGCTGCGGTTCACCAAGGACTACCGCGAGATCGCGGACTGGGCCGACGTGCACTTCATCAGCGTCGGCACGCCGCAACTCGAGGGCAGCGAGGCGGCCGACCTGACCCAGGTCAACTCGGTCGTCGACATGCTCGCGCCCCTGCTGACCCGGCCGACGCTGGTGGTGGGCCGGTCGACGGTCCCGGTCGGTACGGCGAAGCACATCGAGCAGCGTTTCCACACCGAGGCGCCGGCGGGTACGGCGGTCGAGCTCGCCTGGCAGCCTGAGTTCCTGCGCGAGGCGCACGGCGTGGACGACACGCTGCACCCGGACCGGCTCGTGTTCGGCGTGGAGTCGGCGACCGCGGAGGCCCGGCTGCGTGAGGTCTTCGCCACCCCGATCGCCGAGGGTTCGCCGGTGGTCGTCTGTAACCGGCCGACCGCGGAGCTGGTGAAGGGCGGCGCGAACGCCTTCCTGGCCACGAAGATCTCCTTCATCAACGCGCTCGCCGAGCTGGCCGACGCGGCCGGCGCGGATGTCACCCAACTCGCCGACGCGCTCGGGTACGACAAGCGGATCGGCCGCGGCATGCTGAACGCCGGCCCCGGGTACGGCGGCGGCTGCCTGCCGAAGGACCTGCGCGCGTTCATGCACCGGGCCGGTGAGCTCGGCGTCGAAGAGGTGATCACGCTGCTGCGTGAGGTCGACGACATCAACCAGCACCGCCGGGCCCGGATCGTCGACGTCACCCACGAGGTGCTCGGCGGCGAGTGGGTCGGCAAGAACGTCACCGTCCTCGGCGCCGCGTTCAAGGCCGGTACGGACGACGTCCGCGACTCGCCCGCCCTCGACGTGGCCGGCCGGATCCAGCTGCACGGCGCGAACGTCACCGTCTACGACCCGGAGGCGATGGAGAACGCCCGCAAGGTTCGCCCGACGCTGCGCTACGCCGCATCCGCCACCGAGGCCTGCGAAGGCGCACACGCCGTCCTCCACCTCACCGAGTGGCCCGAGTTCCGCGAGCTCGACCCCGCCGCCCTCCGCGGCGTGGTCGAACACCCCGTCGTCATCGACGCCCGCCTCCTCCTCAACGCAGCCCGATGGCGCGCCGCCGGCTGGACCTACCGAGCCCCCGGCAAGCCCTAGGTGACGGTGGCGTTGCGGAGGACGGGGCGGCTCAGTACGACGAGACCGGTGAGCGCGGCCGCCACGGAAATGCCGAGGCAGACACCGGTGATGCCCACCCCGCTCAGATCCGCGAGGCTGCCGAGCACCGGGTTCATCACCACGAGCGCGAGGCTCTGACACAGCACCACGACGGATTGCAGCCGGGACTGGTACTCACGCTCGACGGAGTTCATCAAGAGCGGCAGCACGTGACCGGTGAACGTGCCGACGCCGATTCCGCTGAGCACGCCGGCCGCGAAGACCAGCGGCAACGGCTCGAGTACGGACAGACCCAGCAGGCCCGCGGCGGCCACCAGCAGGCCGATGGCGGCGAACACACCCGGCCGTGGAAACGCGCCGCGCATGAGGATGCGCACCGCGATCACTCCGACGCCCAGGCTCCGGCTCGCGACGAGCAGACCCGCGGTCGCCGCGTTCCAGCCGTGCGACCGGGCGAGCAGCGGGAACAGCAATGCGTCCAGCGGTATCAGCAACCCGGCCGCCACCGTCATCGTGATCAGCAGCGCGCGGGTGAGCGGGCGCCCGAAAGCGACCCTGATGCCGGCTGCGATCGACCGGAGCATGCCGGACGGCATCCGACCGGGTGGGGCGATCGTTCCGCGCAGCAGGATCAGGACGATGATCATGGCGCCGAAGGTGAGGGAGTCGAAGGCGGCGGCGGCCTTGAGGCCGGCCCAACTGACCAGGACGCCGCCGACGGCGGTGCCGGTGACGGCGAAGACGACGCCGGTGACCTGGAAGCTGGCCAGTGCGCGCGGGACCTGCTCCGGTGGGACGAGCAGGCGCGGCATGGAGCGCGACGACGGCAGGAAGAACGCGTCGATCACGCCGACGACGAGGGCCAGCACGACCAGCAGCCAGACCGGCTCGCCCACGGCCAGCGAGGCCGGGACGAGAGCCGCGGTCACCAGGAACATCGCCGTACAGCTGACCAGCAGGACGCGGGGTGCGCCGAAGCGGTCGCCGACCGCGCCGCCGACCAGGAGCAGGGCGGCACGGGGTGCGGCGGCGAGAAGCAGGATCAGACCGGCGACGCGGCCGCCGTGCTGGCTGGCCGACCATCCGATGGCGAACGTCATCGTCAGGTCGCCCAGAAGAGACACGGCAGCACCGAACAGCCAGATCCAGTAACGGACCGGGATGCGCTGCGTGTCCGGTTCAGTGGGCGGAGTCACGATCGACGACCTTAGACGACAACGGATGGGATCTCATGACTACCCGCCCCCGGCTGTGGAAAACCAGTTACAAGACTAGCCTTTACGCAGCTCTGCCGCGCCGTCACGCACTGTGCTGCCCTTCGCCCGGGCCAGGTCGGCCAGGGACTCCTGGAAGGCGATCATCCGGTCCCGCAGCTTCGCGTCGGACGCGGCCAGGATCCGGACCGCGAGCAGGCCGGCGTTGCGCGCGTTGCCGATCGACACCGTCGCCACCGGGACCCCTGCCGGCATCTGCACGATCGACAGCAGCGAGTCCATCCCGTCCAGGTACTTGAGCGGCACGGGTACGCCGATCACCGGCAACGGAGTCACCGACGCGAGCATGCCGGGCAGGTGCGCGGCCCCGCCGGCGCCCGCGATCAGCACCTTCAGTCCCCGCTCGTGTGCTGACCGTCCGTAGTCGATCATCTCCACCGGCATCCGGTGCGCCGAGATGACGTCTGCCTCAAAGGGCACGTCGAATTCGTCACACACCTCGGCCGCGGCCTTCATCGTCGGCCAGTCCGAGTCCGACCCCATCACGATGCCAACAGTCATTGATCGTCCCTATTCGTCGATGGTGCCGGTCAGATAGGCCGCCGCGTGCCGGGCGCGTTCACGGGTCTCCTCGAGGTCGTCGCCGTACGCCGTGACGTGGCCGATCTTGCGGCCCGGCTTCACCGACTTCCCGTAGAAGTGGACCTTCAGCCCGGGGTCGCGGGCCAGGCAGTGCAACAGCCCGCGGTGCATGTCCTCGACGTCGCCGCCGAGCACGTTGACCATCACGGTGTACGGCGCTCGCGCGGCTGGCGATCCGAGTGGCAGATCCAGCACGGCCCGCAGGTGGTTCTCGAACTGGGACGTGATCGCGCCCTCGATCGACCAGTGACCGGTGTTGTGCGGGCGCATCGCGAGCTCGTTGACCAGCAGGCGGCCGTCGCGGGCCTCGAACATCTCGACCGCGAGGATGCCGACGACACCGAGCTCACCGGCGATCTTCAGCGCCGTCTGCTGGGCCTGCGCGGCCTTCTCCGGCGCCAGACCGGGCGCGGGCGCGGTGACCTCGACGCAGATGCCGTCCTTCTGGACCGACTCGACGATCGGGTACGCGACCGCCTGGCCGTGCGGCGAGCGCGCGACGATCGCGGACAGTTCGCGGACGAAGTCGACCTTCTCCTCGGCCAGGATAAGTACGCCGCTGCCGAACGCGACCGCGATCGCGTCGTCGTCCGGACCGTCCACGAACCACACACCCTTGCCGTCGTACCCGCCGCGGGTGGTCTTGAGGATGATCGGGAACCCGCCGACCCGCTTGGCGAAGTCCACGACGTCCGCTTGTGTCTCGACCACCTGGTGAGCCGGCGACGGCGCGTCGAAGGTGTCGAGCCGGCGCCGCATCACCGCCTTGTCCTGGGCGTGCACCAGCGCGTCGGGGCCGGGGTGGACCTTGATGCCATCCGCCTCGAGCGCGTGCAGCAGGTCGGTCGGGACGTGCTCGTGGTCGAACGTGACCACATCACACTCCGCGGCGAACCGCCGTACCGTCTCCAGGTCCCTGTAGTCGCCGACGGGCGCGTCCGCGACCGCCTGGGCGGCCGACACCGTCGGGCCCTCGGCCAGCACGCGGAGCTGGATGCCGAGCGCGACGGCGGTCTCCTGCGTCATCCGGGCCAGCTGACCGCCGCCGACCATGCCGACGACCGGCGTACCGACGGGGAGGTCGTTTCGTTCGAACTTCACAGCCTGGAGCCTAATGTCCATACAACACCGCGCGTACGGCGGCCACCGTGACACTCCTGGCACGCGCGGCGGATTTCAGGGTCGGCCCGGTCGGCAGGTACCGTGGGGAGCTGCCCTCCCCGTTGCGGTGTGATCACAGAAGGTTACAGAGACCGTTGAAACTCGTCACCACGATGTATCGCCAGGTCGAGCATCTGGCGCAGGAAGTGGCCAAGTTCGGTCTTGTCGGTCTGCTCGGTCTGGTCGTCGATCTGCCGATCTACAACTGGCTGGTCTTCAGCAACCCGCTGGTGCTCGCCGACTCCGGCGAGGGCATGCTGCACAACAAGCCGCTGACCGCGAAGCTGATCTCGACGACGGTGGCGACCGTCGTGACCTATTTCGGGAACCGGTACTGGACCTGGCGGCACCGTGAGCGCAGCGGACTGCGCCGCGAGTACGTGCTCTTCTTCGTGCTGAACGGCATCGGCCTGCTGATCGCGGCCGGCTGCCTGGCCTTCTCCCGGTACGTGCTCGACCTGCACAGCTGGCTGTCCGACAACATCGCCGCGAACTTCATCGGCCTGGGACTCGGCACCTTGTTCCGGTTCTGGTCCTACCGCAAGTTCGTCTTCCGCGAGGAGATCGCCCTCGACGAGGCCGAGCACACCCCGGTCCCCGAGTCCCCCGCCGCGCTGGACGACGAGAACACCGGCGACCTCCCCGCAGTCCGCTAACTGCGCTCGTCACTCTCCGAACGGCGGCGTGCTGCCGGCGTTGCCGTCCGACCAGTGGAAGTAGACCGGGTCGGAGAAGGTGCTCGGGACCTTGCCGAGTGACTGGATGACCGTGGTCGCGCCGGTGGCATGGCCGACGGCGTACAGGTAGCCGGTGTGGGTGTCCCGGTCGATGCCGAGCAGCAGGGTGCCGTACTGGCCACACTTCTGCGCGAGCAACGTTTCGAAGCCCTGCCAGGTCTTACTCCGGACCTGCTTCACAATCGGCTTCATCGGCGCGGTGGCCGGGATGTGGATCGTGTACAGCGCACCACCCCGGGTGTTCGCCAGGAACGTGTCGTAGGTCCTGGTGGTGCTGATCAGCGTCATCGACTTCACGGCGGCGAAGCCGGTGGCCGACACCTTGTTCCGCCAGACACCGTTGCTGTCGACGGTCCAGCGGAACAGCGTGCCGTCGTTGCGGAGTCCGTACGTGTTGACCCGCCGGACCACCGTGTCGGCGTACGCGGTCTCGTCGAGGGCGACGAAGGTCCCCCAGCCGCCACCGATCCGCGTCACCCCACCGTCGATGACGCCGTCGTCCCCGGCCGAGTAGTTGGCGAGATACAGCGCATCCCCCAGGACGCTGTAGCCCGACACGAAGACGATGCTGATCCCGTCATCGCCCCGCGACATCGACGAGCTGATCCGAACTGCTCCATCGGGGTACACACCGCGCCCCAGGATGAGGCCGGCCGAGGCCGTGGGCGGCGTTGCCGCGAACGCGCCCTGCTCCTTGTGGTCGCCCCCGGCCGTCACGGACCCCACCGCTACCGGGCAGCCCCCCGCCGACGCCGCGCTCGGCGATGCCACGGCGCTCGGCGTGGCGGGGCCCAGGCCGGCCGCCACGAGCAGAGCTGCTGTTGTCGTTCCGAGGAGGTTCCTCATCGTGCACCGTCCCTTGTGTCTAACTGACCAGATGCTCGGTGGAGGACGTTGGTTATGCCAACTGGACGTGTGAAGATGCGGGCGTGACCGAGTTCGCCGTTCGTCCGGCTGTGGCCGAGGACTACGAAGAGGTAAGTGCCCTGTTCGGCGGGGCGATGATGTTCGACCCGTCGCCCGATGACCTGCGCCGGAGATTGTTCGAACCCGACCGGGCGCTGGTGGCGACCGACGGCCCGGAGATCATCGGCACCACGCGGGCGGTGACACGCGATCTGTCCGTGCCCGGTGCGGTGGTGCCTGCGGCGCACGTGACCGGGGTCGGCGTACGGGCGACTCATCGGCGGCGCGGTGTCATGTCCGAGTTGATCACCCGGCAGTTGCGCGAGGTGCCGGAGGCGATCGCGGCGCTCTGGGCCAGCGAGCCCGGCATCTACGGACGATTCGGGTACGGCGCTGCCGCGTGGGGAACGTCGTACGAGATCGACTTGCACCGGGTCGGGCCGCCTGACGTCAGGCTCCGTCCGGGCGAGGTGAGCGAGCTGGCCGCCGACGCCGCGGTGAAGGAGCTCGCGCCACTCCTGCGGAGCATGCAGGAACGACGACCGGGCGTCTCCGGTCGCTCGGAGCTCGAATGGCAGAAGCACCTCGAGGACAAGAAGGACGATCGCGACGGCCGGACCGCCCGCCAGATCCTCGTCCACCGTGACGAGACCGGCGCCGTGGACGGGTACGCGCTGTGGCGCGGCAAGATGAACTGGACCGCTACCGGTCCGGCCAACGAGGTGCTGCTCGAAGAACTGGTCGCGATCGCCCCGGCAGCGTACAGCGCGCTGTGGCACCACCTGCTGACGCTGGACCTGGCCGCCACCCTCGGATTCGGGTACGCCGCCATCGACGAGCCGATCCAGCAACTCGTGACCACCCCGACCGCGCTCAACCGGCGAGTGAACGAGTCCCTCTGGCTCCGGGTGACGGACGTCGTCCGAGCCCTCGAACAGCGTCGGTACGCCGTCGCCGTGGACCTCGTGTTCGACCTGACCGACGACCTGATCCCGGCGAACGCCGGACGCTTCCGCCTGACCGCCGACGGCGCCGAGGTGCGCTGTGAACGCACCGAGGATCCCGCCGACCTGAGTCTCGCCGTGACCGAACTCGGCGCGGCCTACCTCGGCGGCCGCCCGCTCGCCGAATTCGCCGCCACCGGCCGCGTCACCGAGCACACCCCAGGCGCCCTGACCACCGCCACGACAGCCTTCACCTGGCCGATCTCCCCACTCAGCCTCGAGATCTTCTGACCACGGCTCAGATCGTCACGATCGCAGTGACACCGAGGGCGATGCCGGTGAGGTAGGTGCCTAAGGCGCCGACGTCGCGCAGCGGGCCATGGGCCGCGAGGGTCTTCGCCGAGAGCATCCCGACGGCGTGCGTGGTGCGGACGACCAGCGAAGCCACGGCCAGGACGTCGACCAGCCAACTGTCTGAGAGCGCCGAACACACCAGCAGCAGGACGATCATCGTCGGGATGTACTCGGCCGCGTTGCCGTGCGCGCGGATCGCGATCAGCAGCCGGTCGGTCGGATCGGTCGGCGCCTGATTGCCGGCGCCGCGGATCGCGCGCTGCCGGGAGACGTTGGCGCCGAGGACGAACAGCAGAATGCCCATCAAGGCGATGCAGACGATCGTGACAGTGCTCATCCACGTCCTCGCTTCGCTCCGGGCGCGGATGAGACACGAGATACGCAGTGCTTGATGATGAACTCGCTACGCTCGCTCATGCGAGTGCTCCTTCCGGGAGCTGAGCCGGTTCGATGAGCCGGCGGACGATGGTTTCGCTCAGCCGGGTGCCGAGCAGGGCGTCGGTCTTGTGCATGCCGCCCGGGCAGGTCACGTTGACCTCGATCAAGCGGCCGCCGATGACGTCCGCACCGGCGATGGACAGACCGTGGCGGCGCAGCAGCGGACCGAGGGCGGCGACGATCGCGCGGTCGGCGTCGTCGATCGCGGCCGGCGCGACCGGCGGCCCGATCCGGAAATCGTCGGCGGCGGGCCGGCGCAGCACCGCACCGGCGATCTCGCCGTCGACGAGGAACAGCCGTTTGTTGCCATGCGCAACGGTCGGCAGGTACTCCTGGGCGATCACCTGCCGGCGACCACCGTGCGTGGCCGACTCCAGCAGGGCTACCGCGGTGTGGTCGTCGCGCACCAGCCACACGTCGAGTCCGGCGAACCCGTCGACAGGCTTCACGACCGCCGTACCGACCGACGCGACGAAGTCACGCAGGCCGGCGATCGAGGCACCGACGTACGTCGGTGGGCACAGCTCGGGGAACCGCAGTGCCACGAGCTTCTCGTGGACCGCCCGGATCCCGTCCGGACGATTGACCACCCGGGTGCCGGCCAGGTCGAGCAGGTACGTCGTGTGTAGGTAACGCTCACCGACGGGCGGGTCGATCCGCAGGTGCACCACATCGAACCCGGCGACCTCGACCGTGGCGAGGTCGAGCTCGTCCCACCAGGCCGCGTCGACGAGCCACCGGTGGTCGCCGCCCGCGGGCCGGCGCGGCCGGAGCCGGATCTTGTGGGCACGCGCCCGCAGCCGCCCGTCGACCACGGCGAGTTCCTCGGGTCCGCAGCACCACACGTCCAGGCCCAGGTCCTGGCTGGCGCTCATCAGGCCGATGGTCGCGTCGATGTCGGCGTGCAGCCCGGCCAGCGGGTCGGTGACGAACAGGACGCTGTTCATGCTGCTGCCTCCAACCCGTCGAGATCGCCGGCGGCGGCCGCGTGCCAGTGCGCGGCGAGGCGGCGCCGCTGCGGTTCCAGTGCGGCCAGGACGCGCCGGCGGCGATCGTCGTCGTACAGGAGACCGGCGAGCGCGGTGATCGCGCGGCCGACGGCTGCCGGCTCCTGCGCGTCGAGGAAGCGGACCTCGAGGTACGTCCCCCGCGGCCGCACCGGAGGGAACAGCGTGGTCAGGTGCTCGGCCGGCCCACCATCGACGAAGACCGTGGCGCCGGCGGCGAAGTCGGCGTACGCGGTGACGGGGTCGTCGTGGTGCAGCACGCGGTCGTCGAAGCCGGTCCGGGCCGGGTCGACGTCGAGCCAGGTGGTCAGCCGGCCGTCGGGCCCGGCGCTGCGCGCGAACGCCGCGGCGAGAAAGGGCCCGGCGAGGTTGACGACCCGCCACTGCTCCAGCCCCGCGCGCCCGGGCCACCAGTCGAGGCACACCTGGGTCGACGCGGTACGCCGCATCATCCGCCGCCCGGCCGGCCCGATCGTGTCGAAGTGGCGCTGCATGGCGACGTACCGCGGACTCGTCAGCTGCAACGGCACCTGCCGGCGCGGATCGACCGGGATCGGGTCGATCCGGATGCCGGTCGTCGCCAGGTGACGTTCGAGGTCCCGCGTGACATCGCAGAGCAGGCGGGCCGGGTCCGGCCCACACGGCAGGCTCAGCTCGAGCTGACCGCCGGGCTCGAAGCTCAGGTACGGCGCCGACGTCGCCGCCGCTCGTCGTACCCGCTCGATCGGTACGGGGTTGCCGCTCGCGGCGTCGCTGACGACGAACTCCTGCTCGACGGCGACCCGGACGGTCCGGCGACGGCCGCGGGCGAACTGGCCCGCAACGGCGTCGCGTAGCTCCTTGGGGTCCATCGTCCCCTCCTGATACTGTAAGGCTTCCTGTCGAAATATTGGAAGGTATCCTTACAAGATGTCAAGAGCTGAGCAGCCGCGACTTGGCCGCAAGCCGCTGATCGCGCTGGTCGACCGGGCCAACCGGGCCCTGCAGGCCGACATGGTCCGGACCGCCCACCTCCGCGGGCACCCGGAGGTCAAGCCGGCCCACAACTCGGTGTTCGGGACGCTGACCGAGGGCGGCGCCCGGGCCGCGGACATGGCCGCCCGGGCCGGCATGACCCGGCAGTCGATGGGTGAGGTGATCCGGGACCTGGTCGCCCTGGATGTCCTCGAGATGCGCACCGACCCCGACGACCGCCGCGCCAAGGTCGTCACCTTCACCGATCACGGCGCGTCCGTCGCGAGCGACGGTTACCGGCACCTGATCGAGCTCGAGGAGCGGCTCACCGAGGAGTTGGGCACCGACGCCTACGAGACCGCCCGCGACGTCCTCGGCCGCCTCCCCGACCTCCTCGACCGCTGGTCCGCCGAGGAGTCCTAGCGGTCGTTGTCGTCGGAGCTGAAGAGCGTCTGGCCGTCGTCCGGGCGAGGCTGTTGCTGTTCCTTCGGCTCGGCGCGACGGCGCATGTGGTCCGGCGGCTCCTCGTCGGCGAGGATGCCGTCGCCGGGCCGGCCCTCCGGACCGCCGAAGAGCAGGTCGGACATCTGCAGGTGAACGTGCTCGACATGCGGTACGTCGGGCAGGACGACCTGGCCACGCTCGCCGGCGGACTCGATGTGCAGGGTGCCGCAGCCGAGGATCCGGTCGATCAGGCCGTGCTCGTAGGACACGTCGTTGATCCGCATCAGCGGGATGTCCCGCCCGGTCCGGGTGAGGATGCCGTGCCGGGTGATCAGCCGGCGGTTGGTCACCGTGTACGTCGAGAAGAACCAGTTCAGGAACGGCTTCAGCGCAAAGGCCGCGAGGATCACCACGCCGACCGCGAGAATCGCGATCCGGCCCGGCGTCTGCAGGGATCCGGACGGCACGATCGCGGCCAGGAAACCGCCCAGCCCCGCCACCAGCAGCAGCAGGAAGACCGGGAAGATCAGCGCCTTCCAGTGCGTCCGGGTGCTGACGACGACGTACTCGTCCTCACCCAACAACTTCGCCGAGATCGCCATGCCCCCAGTGTCACAGTTCCCGGGTTCGGTTGTCCCCCCGCGACACGATGGTTGAAGCCTTCACAAAATGCATACAGTGAGCCAAGATGCGCGAGGGGTTACCAACTGGGGGACAAGAGAAGGAGCCGTGATGGGCATCTTGTCGGTACTCGATCGGGAGCACACCGTCGCCCCGCCGGGATACAGCCGCTGGCTGATCCCGCCGGCCGCGCTGGCGGTCCACCTCTGCATCGGGCAGGCGTACGCGACCAGTGTGTACAAGACGTCGCTGGTGAAGCACTTCGACAGCAGCCAGACCGCGATCGGGGTGATCTTCAGCATCGCGATCGTGATGCTGGGGATGTCCGCCGCGCTCGGGGGCACCTGGGTCGAACGCAACGGCCCGCGCAAGGCGATGTTCGTGGCCGCCTGCTTCTGGGCCACCGGCTTCCTGGTCGGTGCGCTCGGCATCGGCACCGGCCAGCTCTGGCTGGTCTACCTCGGGTACGGCGTGATCGGCGGCATCGGACTCGGGATCGGATACATCTCGCCGGTGTCCACGCTGATCAAGTGGTTCCCGGACCGCCCGGGCCTGGCCACCGGCCTGGCGATCATGGGCTTCGGTGGCGGCGCGCTGGTCGCCAGCCCGTTGTCCCGCCAACTGCTGAGCCAGTACGACTCCGCCTACGACCCGGACGTCAGCTCCTCGGTGGCCGGCGGCGGTGCCCTGGTCGGGCTGTTCCTCACGCTCGGCATCGTCTACTTCGCGATCATGATGTTCGGGGTGTTCAACATCCGGGTGCCCGCCGAGGGCTGGGCGCCGGAGGGGTTCGATCCGGCGACGGTCAAGCAGAAGCCACTGGTGACCACGGCCAATGTCTCGGCCGCGAACGCGATCAAGACCCCGCAGTTCTGGCTGCTGTGGGTGGTCCTGTTCTGCAACGTCACCGCCGGGATCGGCATCCTCGAGCAGGCTAGCCCGATGATCCAGGACTTCTTCCGCGGCGCGGACGGCAAGTCCACCGTCGCGGTCGCGGCGGCGGCCGGGTTCGTCGGCCTGCTGTCGATCTTCAACATGGCCGGCCGGTTCGGCTGGTCCAGCACGTCGGACGTGATCGGCCGCAAGCCCATGTACACGATCTATCTGGGCCTCGGCATCATCGCCTACTTCCTGCTCGCCACGGTCGGGCACAACAACACCGCGATCTTCGTGCTGCTGGCCGCGGTGATCATCTCGTTCTACGGCGGTGGGTTCGCGACGGTTCCGGCGTACCTGCGGGATCTGTTCGGCGGCTTCCAGGTGGGCGCGATCCACGGCCGGCTGCTGACCGCGTGGTCGGCGGCGGGTATCGCCGGGCCGCTGATCGTGAACGGCTTCCTGGACAAGGAGGGCAAGCCCGGCACGTTGACGGCCGCGGCGTACCGGCCCGCGCTGTTCACGATGGTCGGCGTCCTGGCCATCGGCCTCGTCGCCAACCTGCTGATCCGTCAGGTGTCCGACCGGTTCCACGAGAAGTCCGAGTCCACGCTGGAGGCCGCGCAATGAGTCAGTCCGTACGCCTGGTGATCTCCTGGCTCCTCGTCGCCGTCCTCCTCGGGTACGGCGTCATCGAAACCCTGATCCCCGCGGCGAAGATCTTCACCAGTTAGGCGAAAACGATCAAGTACGGCGAGCCTGGCGGCGGCACGATAGTCCTATGACTGTGCTTTTGGCCGGGCCTTCGGCGCCGGCGGGTCATGGGGCCTCGGCTCCCGGCCTTCCCTCGTCGCTCCAGTCGCTGCGCTCCCTGCGCTCCTCAGTCCAGGCCGGGAGGCCCCATGACTGACGTGTTCGCCGCCTTCGTCGACGTACTGGCCGATGCGCTGGACGATCACGAGGCGACCGGGACCGATCTGGCCGCCCGGGTCCAGCTGTCCCGGTCGCAGCTCGACCGGGTGGTGACGGCGGCGGCGGGCGAGCGACCGGGCGCGTTCCGGCGCCGGATCCTGCTGGAGCGGTCGGCGTACCGGCTGCTGACCGCGCCGGGCCACATCCTCGACGTCGCGGTCGAGGCCGGCTACGGATCCCACGAGGCGTTCACGCGCGCCTTCAGCCGGGCGTACGGCGTGGCGCCGGCAGCCTGGCGGGGTCACCCGGACCGGATCCGGATCGACGCGCCGAGTGGCATCCACTTCCACCCACCGAACGGCCTGCGGGTGCCGGCCAGGGACAAGGTGACCTCCATGGATCTTCTCCGCACGATGGTCGACCATCACGTCTGGCTGCTCGGCCAGATGTGCGACCAGGCGTCGACGCTGACCGACGACCAACTGGACACCCGGATCGAGATCTCCGTCGAGGGCATCGACGCCGACCCGACCCTGCGCTCGCTGCTGTCCCGCCTGATCGGTCAGCTGGGGATGTGGCACGCGGCGCTCGCCGGGCAGGAGTACGACTTCTCTGTAGAGCAAGGCGAAAGCGTCCAGAGCATGCGGCGACGGCTCGACGAGGTCGGCCCGGCGTTCGCGGCCGAGGTCGGTGAGCTCTGCGCCCAGAACCGTCTCGACGAACTCATCGTCTGCCCCGGCGAAGCGGTCGAGGTCTACACCGCCGGCGCGATGATCGCGCATGTCATCACGTTCGCGTCATACCGGCGTACTCTCGTCGCCGGTGCCCTGCACGACGCCGGCTGCGACGACCTCGACAGCGGCGACCCCATCCGCTGGATCACCCGGACAACCTGATGCCCGCCCGGTTGGTGACGGTCAACGTCGTCCACGAACTCATCCGCGGACCGACCCGCTGGACCGCGATCGACAAGCGCCCGGTGAGCGGCCTGGTCGCCGTCGACGAGCTCGGCCTGACCGGCGACCGGCAGTGCGACACCCGGTACCACGGCGGACCGGACAAAGCGCTCTACGCGTACGCCGAGGAGGACTCCGCCTGGTGGTCGACCGAGCTGGACCGCGAAATCACACCCGGCCTGTTCGGCGAGAACCTGACCACCCGCGGCCTGGACATCACCAACGCCCTGATCGGCGAACGCTGGCGGATCGGCGGACCGAAGACCGGCATCCTGGTCGAGGTCCGGAGCCCGCGCACGCCGTGCAGCAATCTGGCGGCCCGGATGGGCATCCCGAAGTTCCACCATCGGTTCGTGGCGACGGGCCGGGTCGGGGCCTACCTCAAAGTGCTGTCCGTCGGCTCGGTCCGGGCCGGCAACCGAATCGTCGTCGAACACCGCCCTGACCACGGACGGACGGTCGGTGCGGCGTCAGGACGCGCGTAGGTGGGTCACGTCGCCCGCCGCCAACGGGCGCGGACCGTCGGCAGTGTCGACGATCAGCCGGCCGTCGTCGGCCAGGTCGCGGGCAGTGCCTTCGAGGAAGGTGCCGTCGGGCAGCTCCACGCGAACGGCCCGGCCCAGCGTGGCGGACAGCTCGCGGTACTCCGGGAGGATCGTGGCCGGGTCACCGTCCGCCTCGACCCACGTGAGGTAGCGCGTGGCGAGCTCCCGCAGTACGGCGCTCAGCACAGTGGCTCGATCGGTCGTGGCCGCCTTCTCGAGTGCCAGCGAGGTCGCCGCGGGATGTGGCTTCTCGGCCTCGCGCAGGGTCACGTTGAGCCCGATGCCGACCACAGCGGCCGGACCTTCCACGCGCTCGAGCAGAATGCCCGCCAGCTTCCGGTCCTCGACCAGTACGTCGTTCGGCCACTTCACCAGCGCCGGGATCTCCCCGACCTGCCGTACGGCGGCCGCCACCGCCAACGGGACCAGGAGACCCAGCCACGGCCACCGGGCCGCAGTCACAGCAGTCGGACGCAGCAACACAGACATCAGCAGGGCAGAGCGCGCGGGAGTGGTCCACGTACGCCCCAGCCGCCCGCGACCGGACGACTGCAACTCCGCAGCCACCACCAACCCCTCGGCCGCGCCTTCGGCCGCCGCAGCCGCCACGACCGCATTGGTCGACGGCGTCTCCGCGAGTACGTCGATCTGCGTCCACAGCGAGCCGGGACGTACCAGCCGCCCTCGCAGGAACCGTGCGTCGAGTGGCGGCCGGTCCAAGTCGCTGAACATCAGCCGGTGTTCTGCAGGCCGGCGGCGACACCCGAGACGGTCAGCAACAGCAGCCGCCGCTGGCGGACGATCTGCTCCTCGTCCACGGAGTCATCGGTGCGCAGCGTCCGCAGCGCCCGCAACTGCAGGTAGCTGAGGGCGTCGACGTACGGGTTCCGCAGCTCGACCGCGCGGCCCAGCACGCGCCGGCCGGCCAGCAGCCGGTCCTGGTCGAGCACCTTGAGCACCCACTCCGTGGTGAGCGCGTGCTCGTCGAGCATCAGCTGCGACAGGTCCGGTCGGTCGCCCAGTTCCAGATAACGGCCCAGGATGCGCCGGTCGGTCTTGGCCAGCGACATCTCCGCGTTCTCCAGCATCACCTGGAACAGCGGCCAGTTCTGGTTGGCGTCCCGCAGTACGGCGACATCCCCGACAGCCGCGAGCGCCGAGCCGAGGCCGTACCAGCCGGGTGCGTTCACGCGGGCCTGCGACCAGGCGAACACCCACGGGATCGCGCGCAGGTCCTCCAGCGACGACACCGCCACCCCACGCCGGGCGGGCCGCGACCCGAGCGGCAGCTGACCGAGCTCCTCCAGCGGAGTCACCCGGCCGAACCACTCCGCGAAGCCATCCGCCTTCACCAACCGGTGGTACGTCGTCCGCGCGGCCTCGTCGAGGGTCTTCTCCACCACGGAGAACCGATCGGCCGCCGCGGCAGCCCTCTCCTCGACAGCCGGCGTGGACGCCAGCAAGGTCGCCGCGGTCACCTGCTCGATGTGCCGCTGCGCGATCGCCGCGTTGCCATAGCGCGCCGGGATCGCCTCACCCTGCTCGGTGAGCTTGAACCGCCCGGCCACCGACCCAGGAGCCTGAGCCAGTACGGCGCGGTTCGCCGGGCCACCGCCACGACCCAGGGCGCCACCCCGACCGTGGAACAGGGTCAGCCGGATCGCATTGCGCTGTGCCCACGCGGTGATCCGCGCCTGGGCGTCGTACAGGGCCAGCGTCGCCGACACGGGACCGACGTCCTTGGCGGAGTCGGAGTACCCGAGCATGACCTCGAAGCGCCGGTCGTTGGCGGTGAGCCGGTGCCGGACCCGGGTGAGCTGGATCGCGTTGTCCAGCACCTCCACCGAGTTCTGCAGGTCGTCACCGGTTTCGAACAGCGGTACGACGTCCAGCTCGATCGGGCGCCCGTCCAGTGCGGCATCCGCCAACTCGTAGACGGCTGCGAGGTCACCGGCGTTGCGTGTGAACGAAACGACGTACCGACGGCAGGCCTCGGGGCCGAAGCGCTGCTGGATCTGACCGATCACCCGCAGCGTCGCCAGCACCTCTTCGGTCTGGTCGGACAGCTCGCCGCCGCCCAGCACCTCTTCGAGGGCCTTCGTGTGGACCGAGGAGTGCTGACGGACCTCCAGCTCGGCCAGGTGGAAGCCGAACGAGTTCACCTGCCAGATGAGCTGCTGGAGCTCGCCGTACGCCTGGCGTAGTGCACCTGCGTTCACCAGGGAGTCCTGGAGCACCTTGAGCTCGTGCAGGAAGTCGGAAGCCCGCGGATAGCCGAAGTCCGCGTCGCGAGCCCTGGTCGCGGCCAGCCGGCGCGCGGCGAGGAGCAGGAGCTGCCGGTGCGGCTCAGCGGGCGAACGGGCCTCGATGTCTGCGATCAGCTCCGGGTTGACCGCCCGCGCGTCCTCCAGGATGCGGCGGACCGGTGCCGACGGCGGGGTGGTCGCCGCGTCCAGGGTGAGCGCCCGGCCGAGGACTTCCGTGGCCTGTTCGAGAGCCCGCAGGACGTGGTCGGCCTGGATCTGCATGGCCTCGCGGGTGATCGCGGCGGTGACGTTCGGGTTGCCGTCGCGGTCGCCGCCGATCCACGAGCCGAGCCGGACGAACGGCGCCACCACGGGCTGCTTCACCCCGGCGGCGTCGCCGGCCAGCGCGTCGTCCAGCCGCCGGTAGACGTTGGCGACGACATCGAAGAGCGTCTCCTCGAACACGGCCATCGCGGACCGGACCTCGTCCAGCGGCGACGGCCGGCTGGTGCGCAGCTGCGACGTACGCCAGAGGATGTCGACCTGCTCGATCAGGCGTCGGCGGTTCTCCGCCAGCTCGCTGTCGCCGGTCCGCGGGTCGCCGCGCTCGTCCAGCAGCGACGAGATGCGCCGGATCGTCGCCAGGACGGCGCGGCGCCGGGCCTCGGTCGGGTGCGCGGTCAGCACCGGGCGGAACTCGAGCCCGTTGAGCAGCGCGCGGGCCTGCTGCTCGCCGCTGTCGGCGGCGATCTGCTCGACCGCCTGGGCCAGCTCCGACACGGCAGGCGCGTCGCCCGACCGGTCTCGCGCGCGCAGCACCCGGGCGCGGTGCAGTTCCTCACTGAGGTTGGTCAGGTGGAAGTAGCAGGTGAACGCGCGCGCGACGTCCTCGGCCCGCTCGTGCGGCCAGGAGGCGACGAGCTGCTCGGCCGCCGCGCCGTCGCCGGCGATGGTCAGCTCCCGGAGCTTCTCGACGTCGTCGAGCAGCGGTTGTCCGGCGTACTCGACCAGCACCTTGCCGAGAAGCTCGCCGAGCAGGCGGACGTCGGCCCGAAGTTCTTCGGGCACCTCGAACCGCGCGCGGGTACGGGTCTCACTACCGGTCTCGGTCACGTTCGCCCACCCTATCGGGGCGGACCCGACATCGCCGCAGAGTCCGCCAGCTGGAAGCCCGATCGTGACCGTCCGCTCAGCTACTTCCCAGTACGGCGATCAGACGTTGCCGAAGCCGCCGCCGACGACCTGCGAGACGACCTTGGCCAGCTCCACCGGGGTGCGCTCCGTGCCGTCCACGACGAGCATCCGGGCGCAGGCCTCGGTCATCGAGGCGAGCAGCTCGGCAAGGACCGGCAGGTTCGCATCCGGGTCGGTGACGCCGGGCAGGGACTGCAGCAGGGTCAGCCGCAGGCCCTCGACCAGGAAGGCACGGGCGGCCCGGACGCGCTCGGCCACCGCGGGCGCGGCGCCGTACTGGGCTCCGAAGACGATCCGCCAGGACTGCGGGTTCTTCGCCGCGGTGGTGAGGAAGACGGTCAGGCCCTCGAGGACGTGCTCCTCGGGGGTGCCCACGCTCGGGTCGGCGGGGAGCGCGGAGACGATCGAGGCGACCAGATGCTGCTCTTCCCTGGCGAGCAGGGCCAGCAGCAGCTCGTCGCGGTTCGCGAAGCTGTCGTAGACGACGGGTTTGGTGACGCCGGCCGCGTCCGCCACCGACTGCATCGTCGTCCCGGCGTAGCCGTTCGCGGAGAACACCTCGAGGGCGGCGTCCAGGATCATCGGGCGCCGGCGCTCCGGACCGAGATGCGCCGCCCGGCGGCGTTTTTCGGAGTCCCCGACCACTTGACAAACCTACCAGATCGTAGGAAATTCCTACGGTCTGGTAGGAACTGCCCGGGGGTGGTCGCGATGGCCGAGCGAGGCAGTGCCGGCTGGCTCGAGTCCGAAGGTCTCACCAGCCTGGACGCGAGTGAGCTGGCCCGGTTGGTCGACCGGACCTCGGAGCGGGAGCTTCGGCATCGGCTCATCGGGGGTGTGCGAGAGGTCGCGTTGCGCGAGATCTTTCGCCGGATGCCGGAGTACCTCCGACCCGCCCGTGCAGCCGGGTTCGACGCTGTGGTCGCCTGGCAGATCACGGGGGCGGGCGGGGACGGTCGGCCGGACGACGTGGACGAGCTGTGGATCCGGATCCGCGACGGCCGCTGCACGCTGCTCGCCGATCAGCCGGAGGCCGCGGACATCTCCATCCGCACCGACCCCGCCACCCTGCTCCGCGTCGTCACCGGCAACGAGGACCCGGTCCTCGCGGTCCTCAAACAGCGCCTCTCGGTCCGCGGCGACCTGGCCCTGGCCGCCCGCCTCACCAAGATCTTCGCCGTCGGCCCAGCCTGACCTCACCGACCGAGCCCGTGGATCTTCTGCTCGGGTGTGCGCAGGGCAACTGGTTGCCGGAGGCCATGGACCGGCCGTCGGTGTCCTCGACCACGAGGTGGTTGATACTGCGGATGAGGTTCACGACATTCGCGTCCGCCACGCCGGAAACCTACCGGTGACCCGGTTCAGCGGGACCGTTGCGGTGGACGTCACAGCCCGCGAACGGCTACCGGACAGTTAGGCTGCCCGCTTATGGGAGAGACCGTGAACATCCACACCACCGCCGGGAAGATCGCGGACCTCGAGAACCGGCTCGACGAGGCCGTCCACGCCGGGTCGGAGCGCGCGGTGGAGAAGCAGCACGCCCGCGGGAAGAAGACCGCCCGGGAGCGGATCGCCCTGCTGCTGGACGAGGGCTCCTTCTCCGAGCTGGACGAGTTCGCCAGACACCGCTCGACGAGCTTCGGCCTGGACGGCAACCGCCCGTACGGCGACGGCGTGGTGACCGGGTTCGGCACCATCGACGGCCGCCAGGTCTGCGTGTTCGCGCAGGACTTCACCGTCTTCGGCGGCAGCCTGGGCGAGGTCTTCGGCGAGAAGATCGTCAAGGTGATGGACCTGGCCACCAAGATCGGCTGCCCGCTGATCGGCATCAACGACTCCGGCGGCGCGCGGATCCAGGAGGGCGTGGTCAGCCTCGGCTTGTACGGCGAGATCTTCCGCCGCAACGTCCGTGCCTCGGGCGTGATCCCGCAGATCTCACTGATCATGGGCCCGTGTGCCGGCGGCGCGGTCTACTCCCCCGCGGTCACCGACTTCACCGTGATGGTGGACGAATCGTCGTACATGTTCATCACCGGCCCGGACGTGATCAAGACCGTCACCGGCGAGGACGTCACCCAGGAGGAGCTCGGCGGCGCCCGGACGCACAACACCAAGTCCGGCAACGCGCACTACCTCGGCAGCGACGAGGAGGACGCGATCGAGTGGGTGAAGGCGCTGGTCGGTCACCTCCCGCAGAACAACCTCGAGGACCCGCCGGTGTACGACGCCCCGGCCGACCTGGAGCTGACCGAGACCGACCTGGCCCTGGACACGCTGATCCCGGACTCGCCGAACCAGCCGTACGACATGCACACCGCGATCGAGGCGGTGATCGACGACGGCGAGTTCCTCGAGGTGCAGACGCTGTTCGCGCCGAACATCATCGTCGGCTTCGGCCGGGTCGAGGGCCGCCCGGTCGGCGTGGTCGCGAACCAGCCGATGCAGTTCGCCGGCACCCTGGACATCGACGCGTCCGAGAAGGCGGCCCGGTTCGTCCGCACCTGCGACGCGTTCAACGTGCCGATCCTGACCTTTGTCGACGTACCGGGCTTCCTGCCCGGCACCGACCAGGAGTGGAACGGGATCATCCGCCGCGGCGCCAAGCTGATCTACGCCTACGCCGAGGCGACCGTGCCGATGATCACCGTGATCACCCGCAAGGCCTACGGCGGCGCGTACGACGTGATGGGTTCGAAGCACCTGGGCGCGGACATCAACCTCGCCTGGCCGACCGCGCAGATCGCGGTGATGGGCGCACAGGGCGCGGTGAACATCCTCTACCGCCGCGAGCTGGCCGGCGCCGAGGACCCGGAGTCGCGCCGGCAGCAGCTGATCACCGAGTACGAGGACCACCTCGCCAATCCCTACGTCGCCGCCGAGCGCGGTTACGTCGACGCCGTCGTCAAGCCGAGCGAGACCCGCGCCGAGATCGTCCGCGGCCTGCGTCTGCTCCGCACCAAGCGCGACACGCTGCCGCCCAAGAAGCATGGGAACATTCCACTATGACCGAGCCGATCCTCCAGGTCGTCAAGGGCGACCCAACCCCTGAAGAGCTCGCCGCGCTGATCGCGGTCGTCGCCGCCCGCTCCGCGCCGGCGCCTGCTCCCGAACCGGAGCGCTCCAGCACCTGGGCGACCTACTGGCGCAACGCGCGGACCCCGTTCCACCCCGGCCCGGGTCGTTGGCGCGCGAGCGCACATCCGTGACACTGGCTGCATGGCCAGTTACGAGGTCAATGCCGAAGCGGTCGAGAACGCACGCAAGCTGATCGAGGCACGTCAGTACGTGCTGGACAGCGACTGGGGTGAGGTGCAGCCCCGGGCGGACGACCAGAACGCGTTCCTGGACAAGCACAGCTGGGCCGAGTACGCCTCTTGGCACCTCGGACTGACCGAGGGCGCCGGCGACGAGACCAAGGCCCGCTATGCCTTCGTGCTGGGCGATTTCCGCCGGATCCACCGCACTGCGCTGATCGCCTGCGTCTACCGAGCGGCCGAGTGGCGCCACAAGTCCGTGGAACTGGCCGCCCACGACCTCCTCCAGCAACTGGACACCAAGACCGGACTGACCGCCTAGCGCTGGTGGTCAGCCGGGCCGAGCTTGGTCTCGTCGAACCAGAGATCGGCCGGGACGCGGTCCCCCAGCTCGGCGAGCAGGTCACCGGCGCCGCGGAACATGTCGGTGTCCACCGGGATCGAGCAGCCGTTCAGCCCGAAGACGATCGTCGGGCTGTCGTCGTCGCCGCGCAGGACACCGGCGATCTCGTCCCACCGGACCGCGTGCACCCCGTCCTCGTCCCGCAGTACCAATGCATCGTCGGTGCGCACCCACGTCATCGCCCGCGCCTCCTTGAGAAACGCACGCGCCGCGAGCGACGGCCGGAATGTCCGCCCCGACGGCAGTTCGGCGACCACAGGGCAGATTGACTGACGTGTGAATCCCGCTTGCTGCCACGGGTCCAGTGCGTCCTCGTCGGCGTACCCGATCGCGGTCGGCAGCGCAGCCTTCAGTACGGCGGCGATGTCCGCGGGCTGTACCGCGGCCAGCCGGTCCAGCTCGACGGGCTTGAGCTCGGGCTCGCCGAACATCTCACCCAGCAGGTTCGTGAACGCCCGGCGCAGCTCGGGTTCGTCGGCGGCGATCCGTTCCTCCGCGCGGGCGACCGCATACCCGAGCTCCGTTGCCGTCGGCCCGTTCCCGGCGAGGTCGATGAGCGCCTCGACGATCGCCGTCGACACCGCCTTCTCGCTGCCGTCGCGGGCATCGGCGTACACGACCCAGTCGCTGCTTCCGCCCGGTCCCGCGAGCAGGTCCGCGTCGACGTCGTAGCTGTGCCCGCCGACGTGCCGGCACTGTTCCTCGACTCGCTGCCGGAGCACGCCGATCGCCAGGGTGGACAGCCGTACGTCGTCGTCCGGCGGCAGCGTGAGCAGCACACCGGCCGCCGGGATTCCGAACCCGACCACGGCCGGACCGTCGAACGTCCGCCCGGGCCGCAGGACCCGGTCCGCGGCGAGACCGGCCGGCAGCCCCAACTCGAGGTCCTCGGGCAGCGGACCGGACACCTGAAGTACGGCGTTGGACGCGACGAACCACCGGCGTGCGAACGACGTCACGTGCTCCGGCGTCAGGCCGTCGTACCCGGGACCTTCCAGCCAGGCGAGGCCGGGTCCGGTCGCGCCGTACCGCACGAACATCAACAGCGCCGTCACCGGATGCGCGACGCTGCCCTCCTCGGCGGCCAGGACGCCGGCTTCCAGCGTGAGGCGCTCCACCGGAGGGTCCGCGAGCACGCGGCACAACCGGTTCAGGAACTCGCCCACCCGGGCCGCCGAGCCCGACGCGACGAACGTGGTCGTCATCAGGTCGACCTCGGCGTTCATCTCGATCGGGACGTCGCGGACGGCGTGCATCACCAGATGCTCGAGGGCGTGCGCGACACCGATGGTGCGCAAGGTCTCGTCCCGCGAACCGACCGCGAACGTCAGGGTGACGTCGGTGTGGCTCTGTGTCCCGCTGTGACGCAGCACGGGCACGCCGTTGATGGTGGTGATCTCCACGTCAGGTCCGGCGGAAGCGGATCAGGGGGTAGATGGGAGTCTGGTCGGTGGTGCGAGGCGGCCCGGGGAACGTGGTCGCGCCGTCGAGAGCGAGGCCGTGGCGGGCGGCCTGGGCGACGAGGAGGGTGAGCGCGTCCTGGGCGCGGGACTCGTCCGGGACGCGGCCGTCGGCGTACCGGCCGGCGTCGGACTTCTCGGTCGTGGTGATGAAGACGCCGCCCGGGCGCAGCACCCGCGCGACCTCGGCGATGACCGGCTCGCTGTCGTCGAGCAGGTGCAGCAGCCAGATCGCGACGACCGCGTCGCAGCGGCGATCGGCGATCGGGAGCTCCGTCGCGGTCGCGGCCGCGACGTGACCGGGCAGCCGGATCCGGGCCTGGCGCAGCATCGCGGTGGACAGGTCGACACCGTGCACGAGGTTGCCTCGGGCAACGAGTTCGGCGCCGACGATGCCGGTGCCGACGGCGAGCTCGAGGACGCGGCCGCCCTTCGGCAGCAGCGAGTCCACCGCCTCGGCGGCGGCTTGGGCGCGGGTGGCGCCGCCGCGGGTCTCGTCGTACGCCGCCGCTACGGACTCGTCGTACGTGAACGGGGTCGAGGGCTGCCAGAGGGCGGGCCAGGGGATGCCGACCTCGATGAGCATCCGGCGGAGCAGCGGCAGGGACAGGCCGACGACGTTGTGGTAGTCGCCCTCGATGACCGAGACGAAGGGACCGCCGAGACCGTCGACGGTGAAGGAACCGGCGACCACGAGCGGCTCGCCGGTCGCGACGTACGCGTCGATCTCCTCGTCGGTGAGCTCGGCGAAGTGGACGGTGGTGGACGCGAGCTCGCGGAGTTCCTGCTTCGAGTTCGTGTCGATCAGGCAGTGACCGGTGTGCAGTACGCCGGACCGCCCGCTCATCGACCGGAGTCGTTCGCGCGCGACCTCCGGCGTACCGGGCTTGCCGTAGGCGGCACCGTCGAACTCGAGCACCGAGTCGCAGCCGAGCACGGTCGCGTGGTCGTCCAGGCTCGCGACAACGGCGCGCGCCTTCAGCGTGGCCAGCAGGCGGGCGAGCTCGCCCGGGGTGTCCGCGGTGATGTGGTCCTCGTCGACACCGGAGACGATCACCTCCGGCTCGACGCCGGCGCCGCGCAACGTCTTCAACCGGGCCGGCGAGGCCGAGGCGAGGACGAACCGCGGCTTCACAGCTTGGCCAGGGCCCGCCGCAGCGGGTCCAGCCCGATCGACCCCAGGTTCAGCGCGTCCGAGTGGAACGTCCGCAGATCGAACGCGGATCCCTTGCGCTGCTTGGCCTCCTCGCGCGCCTGCAGCCAGATCCGCTCCCCGACCTTGTACGACGGCGCTTGCCCGGGCCAGCCGAGATAGCGGTTCAGCTCGGCCCGCAGGAACTCGGTCTCCATCCGGCAGTGCGCGCGCAGGAACTCGAACCCGAGGTCGGCGTTCCACCGCTCCCCCGGATGCCAGCCGAACGGGTTGTCGCGCGGGATCTCCAGCTCCAGGTGCATGCCGATGTCGACGATCACCCGGGCGGCCCGGAATCCCTGCGCATCGAGCATGCCGAAGCGCGCGCCGGGGTCCTCGAGGTAACCCAGTTCCTCCATCAGGCGTTCGGCGTACAGGGCCCAGCCCTCGCCGTGACCGGAGACCCAGCAGGCGATCCGCTGCCAGCGGTTCAGCAGGTCCGTGCGCAGCATCGTCTGCGCGCACTGGAGGTGATGCCCGGGCACACCCTCGTGATAGACCGTGGTGACCTCACGCCAGGTGGCGAAGTCCTCGACGCCGTTCGGCACCGCCCACCACATCCGGCCCGGCCGGGTGGTCAGGTCCTCGCTCGGCGGCGTGTAGTAGATCGAGCCGTCCGAGGTCGGCGCGATCATGCACTCGAGGGTGCGGATCTCGGCGGGGATGTCGAAGTGCGTGCCGCCCAGCTCGGCCACGGCCGCGTCCGACATCTGCTGCATCCAGTCCCGGAACGCGTCCTTGCCGTGGATCTTGCGGCCCGGGTCGTCGTCCAGCAGCGCGGCGGCCGCCTCGATGCTGCGGTCGCCGCCGTTCAGGCCGGCCGCGATCGCCTGCATGTCCGCCTCGATCCGGGCCAGCTCCTCCCAGCCCCAGGCGTAGGTCTCCTCGAAGTCGATCGCCGCACCGAGGAAGTCGCGCGAGGCCAGCTCGTACACCTCGCGGCCGCACGCGTCCCGCTGCGGCGCCCTCGGCGCGAGCTCGGCGGTCAGCCAGGCGCCGAACTCCTCGTACGCCTTCCGCGCCGACGCGGCCGCGGCCTCCACGGTCGCCTTGACGGCGTGGTCCGGCGCTTGCGCGGCGAGGCCGGCGAAGAAGTCGTCACCGTCGGCGCCGGTCCAGCTGGCGATCCGATCGGCCAGGTCGTTCACCTGGCGCACAGCCGACACCCTGCCCTTGCCGGCCTGCTCGAGCAGCGTGTCGCGGTACCCGTCCAGGGCCGTGCCGACCTGGCTGAGCCGGATCGCCATGGTCTCCCAGTCCTGATCCGTTGCGGTCGGCATCAAGTCGAACACCTGCCGGATCTCGGCCGGGACCGAGGCGATCGCGTTCAGCTGGTGCTGCGGGACGCCGGCCTCGAACCGCTCGATCTCCAATCCGAGCCGCTCCAGGAACGCGTCCTTGGCGACCTCCTCACGCGGACTGCCGGCCTCGATCGCCTGCGCGTCGGCGACGGACCGCCGGGTCAGCTCGGCCAGCGCCTCGAACCCGGACGGCGTGTAGTCCGGCAGTTCGTGGTCGTGGCCCGCGATCCCCATGAAGGTGGCGGCGGTCGGCGACAGAGCGACGTACTGCTCGAGGTACCGGTCGGCGAGCTGGTCGATCGGGCTGTTCGGCGTACTGGCCGGGATGCTGGCTTCGGTCACCTGGCCGACCCTACCCCGCGGGGGGCCGCTGAGCTGACCTGTTTGTTGCCGATACTGTGGGCGGTCGCTGTCCACGCGCAGCGTTGCTTCGAGAAGGGAACGGCGTTGAGCCAGACACCGTTCGGCGGACCGCCCGGTCAGAATGCGCCGTATCCGCCGTACCAGCAGCCTGGTCCGCCACCTGGTCCGCCGCCGGGCCCGCCGCCTGGTCCTTACGGTCCGGCGCCCGGCCAGTACGGCGTACCGCAGTACGGGCACTCGATGGCGCCACAGCAGGGGCCTGGATTCAGCTGGGGACCCAACTTCGGGCCGCCGCTCGGTCCGGGTGGACCCGGCGGGCACGGGTTCCAGCCGGGCTGGCAGCCGCAGCGGCCGAAGAAGAAGTCCAAGGGCCCGCTGATCGCGATCCTCAGCCTCGTCGGCGTGGCCGTCGTCGGCGCGTGGGCCTTCGGCGTGATCAAGAAGAACGCCGACAACACCTACACGCCGCCGGTCAGCTCGCGCCGGTACACGCCGGAGCCGACCACCACGTCGGAGCCGACCGAAGAGCCCACCGGTGAGCCGACCACGACGACCTCGACGTCCACGCAGGGCCCGTCCGACTCGACGATCGTCGCCAAGAACGCGCTCTACAAGGTCGGCCAGATGGGCACGGTGAACTGCAAGGAGCCCCGCGTCCGGCCGACCAACGCCCGGAACGCGGCGGCCTACTGGGCCGCGATCAAGCCCTGCCTGGACAAGTCCTGGGCACCGCTGGTGGCCAAGGCGGGCTACACCTTCCGGGCGCCGAAGATGCTGTACTGGGCGGGCACCAGCGTCCACAGCCCGTGCGGCGACGGACCGGTGAACGTGCCGTTCTACTGCTCCGGCAACCACATGATGTACATGAAGGTCGACGTCTTCGTGAAGACCTACAACGAGTACCCGGACGCGGAGTCCAAGGCCTACGCCCGGATGTGGTACTCGCGGTCGATCGCGCACGAGTACGGGCACAGCGTGCAGTACATGACCGGGATCCTGCAGGCGTCCAGCAGGATGCGGTACGAGCAGACCGACTACGCCGGTCAGATGCGGATGACGCGCCGGATGGAACTGCAGGCGAACTGCTTCGCAGGTGTCTTCCTGGCCGCGAACAAGCGCAGCTACCCGATCAACGGCCTGATGCTCAGCGTCTGGAAGAAGTGGGTCGTCACCGCCGGCGACAAGCCCGAGCAGGGCGACCACGGCAGCGTCGCCAGCCAGGCGCGCTTCATGGGCAAGTCCTTCACCAACGCGAATCCCGCGTCCTGCAACACGTTCGCGGCCTCACCGGCCAACGTCAGTTAGGTGAGCTCCGGCGGAGCGACCTGCCGCCAGGAGTCGAGCAGGATGTCGCGCAGTTCGCCGGCGTCCTCGAGCGCGGCGAGGCGGGCTCGAACCCAGTTCGAACCCGCCTCGTGCGGCGGAACCCAGAACTTCTCGGGTTCCGCCGCGATCAGCTCTTCCCGCTCCAGCCGGGGGCACCGCACCGCGAACGACGTCTGATCGTCCGGGACCGTGATGAACATCCGGCCGGCCACGTCGAAGGTCGGGTGCCCCCACCGCTGCTTCTCCACCGTCTCCGGGAAGGACAGCGCGATCCGTCGTACGTCGTCAGCGTCGAGCACGCCGACACTTTAAGCGGTGCGCCTCCGGCCGGGTAGCAGGAGTGCGACGACCGCACCGACGGCGACGATGGCGGCGCCGGTCCAGACCGCGGGCACCAGTCCGTCGGCGTACCGGGCCGGGGACTCGTAGGAGCCCGCCGAGGCGAAGACCGAGGCCAGAACGGCGACGCCCATCGCGACGCCGACCTCGCGGATGGTGTTGTTCGTGCCCGACGCCACACCACGGTCGGCGTCGGACGCACTCGCCATCACGACACTCGCCGCCGGCGCGAAGGTCAGCCCCATCCCGACACCGGCCAGGACGAACGGTACGACCATTTCGCCGTACTGCGTCGTCGCCGTGGTGATCAACGCGATCCACCCGAGCGCCACCGCGAGCAACACCTGCCCGGTCGCGATCAGCACGCGCGGACCGACCCGGTCGACGATCATGCCTGCGATCGGTGCAACCACCATCGGCGCCATTGTCCACGGCAGGGTCCGGACGCCCGACTCCAGCGGGCTGTAGCCCTGTACGACCTGGAAGAACTGCGCGAGCAGGAAGACCGAGCCGAACACACCGACCGAGAACGTGAACGAGGTGAAGTTCACGACGCTGAACGCCCGGACCGAGAACAACCGCAGCGGCAGCATCGGAGTCGCCGTACGCCGCTCCCAGCCGACGAACGCGGCAAGCAGCGCCACCCCGGCGACCAGCGAGCCCAGCACGCTACCCGACGTCCAGCCGTCGTCGGCACCGTGCACGACACCCCAGACGATCGACAGTACGCCGGCCGCTGCCAGGACCAACCCGATCAGATCCAGGCGCTTCGCCGTACCCTTCGACTCGGTCAGGACGCGCGCGGCGAGCAGTACGGCGACCACACCGACCGGCACGTTCAGCCAGAAGATCCACTGCCAGTTCAGGCCGTCGACGACGGCTCCACCGACGACCGGACCGACGGCCACACCGAGTCCGGAGATGCCGCCCCAGATCCCGATCGCGGCACTGCGCATCTTGTCCGGTACGGCGCCGGCCAGCAACGTCAGCGACAACGGCATCACGGCCGCCGCGCCGACGCCCTGGATCGCCCGGGACCCGATCAGCATCCACGGCTCGGTCGCCATCGCGCAGGCCGCCGAGGCCAGCGTGAACAGAGCGATCCCGGCCAGGAAGACCCGCCGCCGGCCGAGCCGGTCGCCGATGGCCGCCATCGTCAGCAGCAAGGCGGCGAACGACAGCGTGTAGGCGTTCACGAACCACTGCAGGTCGGACAGCGACGCGCCGAGCTCGGTCTTGATCACCGGCAGCGCGTTCGTCACGACCAGGTTGTCCAGCGTGACCATGAAGGTCGGGATCCCCACCGCAGCCAGGACGGCACCGAGCCCGAAGTTGCGGGTTCGCGGAGTCCGGACCGGCTCATCGAGAGCGGTCGACGTCATCTCAATCTCCTCACCACATCCCGACCCGGGGCCGGCTAGTTGTAATTCACTGATAACAAGTCTGGTGAGACCAAAGTATGCATCCGCTGATAACATGTCAAGGGACGAGAGGAAATCGCATGACGGCGAGAGTGAGACTGACGGCGGCAGAACGCGGCGCGGAGGTGCTGGAGGCGGCGGTGCACGCGTTCGGGGCCGCCGGGTACGAGGGCACGAAGACGGACGAGATCGCGCGGATGGCGGGGGTCTCGCAGCCGTACGTGATCAGATTGTTCGGGACCAAGCAGCAGCTGTTCCTGGCCGCGGTCCAGGCCGTCTGCGAGCGGATCGAACAGATCTTCCGCGAGGCGGCCGCGGAGTCGCCCGACCTGCACAACCTCGGCCGCAACTACAAACGACTGCTGTCCGAGCCCGAACTCCTCCTGGTCCTCCTGCACGGCTTCTCCGCCAGCGGCGAACCGGCCATCGGCGACTGCGTCCGCGAGCGCTTCGGCGGCATCTACAGCCTGGTCCGCGAACTCACCGGCGCATCCCCCGAGGAGGCCCGCGAGTTCCTGGCCACCGGCATGCTCCTCACCGTCATGTCAGCCATGCAGGTCCTCGGCCCCGACGCCATCAACCTCCCCTGGGCCAAAGAACTAACCGACACCCTCGGCTCCGACTAGTTGTACTGGGGTAACCCACGCGCGCTCCCGCAGTCGCTCCTTCGTCGCGCCCACTCCGCGCGCTCCCACCCACCCTTAGTCGCGCGCTATCGCGCTTCATCGACTACACCGTGGTCCCGGGCTCGGTGGTTGGCTCAAACCCACCAGGTGATGTGGTCGCCCACCCGTGCTCCCGCGCTCCCACCCACCCTGGTTGCGCGCTTTCGCGCTTCATCAACCACACCGTGGTTCCGGGCTCGGCGGTTAGCTCAACCCCACCGAGCGAGTGTCACGGTCTGTGGACGGAAGTCGCGCCGACCCAGCCGTGGTAGGCGTCGAGGTCGACGTTGCTGCCGCACACGATGGTGACCACGTGCCGACCGGCGAAGCGATCTGGGTCTTCGAGGATCGCCGCGATGCCGAGCGCGGCGGACGGTTCGACGACAAGGCCGGCGTGGTCGAGGAGCAGCCGCATGCCGGCGATGATTGACGTCTCCTGGACCAGGACGGCGTCGTCAGCGACCACGAGGAGGTCGTCCAGGACGGCCGGGATGGGATACCGACCCGCGACGCCGTCGGCGATGGTGTTGGTCGAGTCGGTGGTGACCACACGGCGTTGGTGCCACGAGTGCGTCAATGCCGGTGCGCCCAGCGGCTGCACGCAAATCACCTGGACTTCGGGCGCCAAGGCCTTCATCACATGACCCACGCCAGTCGCCAGCGCACCGCCGCCGAGAGCGATCAACACGGTGTCGAACGACGGCGCGGCGTCCACCAGTTCCAGGCCGATAGTCGCCGCGCCCTCGCAGGTCTCGAGGTCCAGGCTGTCTTCGAGCAGCCGGATGCCGTCGTACCGCGCGATGGCCGCCGCACGCTCGCGAGCCAGCTCGTGGTCGCCATCCACCAGCTCCAACCTGGCGCCCAATGCGCGAATGCGATCGAGCTTGGCCGCCGTCGCGAAGCGAGATGCCACGACGGTGACGTCGAGCCCGCGTCCGCGACCGGACCAGGCGAGAGCCTGGCCAAGATTGCCCGCGCTGGCGCACACCACGGCTCGCGAACCACTGTCGGCGAGCTGGGTCGCGACCAACTCGGTACCGCGTGCCTTGAAACTGCGGACCGGGTTCGCGGTTTCGAGCTTGATGCTCACCGCGCACCCGAGGGCGGGCTCCAGAGCCTCGCAGCGGTACAGCGGAGTGTCGAGAAAGACCGGGTCGATCACCCGACGAGCCGCCTGGATCCGACCAATGTCGAGCCGCGTCTCCTGCACGCGACGGGAGTGTAGCCCGAGCGGCGCTCACGCCAGGCAAATTCCAGTACGGCGACGATCGCGCGCGAACACATCCGGTGCTCGCGTCCACGCCGGCGGGTTTGAGCGAAACGCATCACCTGGTGGAGTTTGAACCAATCACCGAGCCCCGAACCACGGTGTAGTCGGTGAAGCGCGACAGCGCGCACCCAAGGGTGGGTGGGAGCGCGCGGAGCGGGCGCGACGAAGGAGCGACCGCGGGAGCACGCGTGGGCGACCACGTCACCTGTGAGCTGAACCAACCGCCGAGCCCGGGATCACGGTGTGGTTGATGAAGCGCGGCAGCGCGCGACCTCGGGTGGGTGGGAGCGCGCGGAGCGGGCGCGACGAAGGAGTGGCCGCGGGAGCACGCGTGGGCGAACACAGTCCTTCGGTCAGTGGGTTCCGGCGAGGTGGGAGTGGACTGCGGAGATCACGATTGAGCCTTCTCCGACGGCGGAGGCGACGCGTTTGACGGAGCCGGCGCGGACGTCGCCGACGGCGTACAGGCCGGGTACTGAGGTTTCGAAGGAGCCTCGGGTTGTGACGAATCCTTTGTCGTCGAGCTCTACGCCGATGTCGGAGAGCCATGCGGTGCGTGGGACTGCGCCGATCATCAAGAACAGTCCGCCCGCCTCGAGCCGGACGTCTTGTTGGCTGCGGTCGTCTCGCCAGGTCAGTTCGGTGACGCGGTCTGTACCGGCAACGGAGGTCAGCTGGGACTGGGGGTGGACGGTGATCCGTTCATGGTGAGCGATCCGCTGCTCGAGGTACGTCGACATCGTCTCGGCGAGGGTGTCGCGGCGAATGAGGACGTGTACCTGGTTGGCCTGCTGGGCGAGGAACAGGGCGGCTTGGCCGGCTGAATTGGCGCCTCCGACCACCACCACGTTTCGTCCGAAGCACGCCCGCGCTTCGAGTTCGGTTGCGGCGTAGTAGACGCCGCGGCCCTCGAACTCGGCGACACCTGGGATCCCCAAGCGGCGGTACTGGACACCGCTGGCGATGACAACGGACCGGGCCGCGACATCTTGCTCGTCATCGAGCCGGACCCGGAATCCGCCGGGAGTCTGCGAGAGCTCGGTCACCGAGCGAGGTGAGACCAACCGAGCCCCGAACTTCACCGCCTGCAACATCGCCGACCGAGCCAGCTCACTGCCGGATACCCCGCGTGGGAAGCCGAGGTAGTTCTCGATCCGCGACGACGTTCCGGCCTGCCCGCCCAGAGCGACGTCCTCGACGATGACAACGTCGAGTCCTTCGGAGGCGCCGTACACGGCAGCGGCCAAGCCCGCAGGGCCGGCGCCGACGATCAGCAGATCGCAACGCGCTTGGTCGGAGATCGCACACAGGTCGAGACCGATGGCGGTAGCCAGATCGCGCGTCGTCGGCTCGGCCAGGATCCGACGTCGGCCGGTCACCACGGCGGTCCCCTTGTCCGGGAGCGCACATGTCGCCGCGATCTCGGCCCAAGCGGCCGGGTTCGAGCGCAGCACCGTCCGATAGGGAACGTGATTGCGCTCGGCGAACTGCTGCAGCCGGTGCAGGTCGCGATCGTCGTCGCCGGCGAGGACGAGGCCGCCCTCGCCGATACGGGTCAACAGGCGTCGTCGCGCATCGAAGGCGGAGAGCAGCACGTCACCCAGCTCGACGGAGGTCGCCACGAGCCGCCGCAGGTCCTCGATCGGCACCCGCAACACCACACTGTCGGGCAGCGCAACGCCCGCGAGGAAGGCCGGCTGTCCCATCAGCATGCCGAGTTCGCCGACGAAGTCGCCGGCTTCCACCACGAACACGACCCGGTCGTCCCGCCGATCCACGAGACCGACTCCACCCGCGAGTACGAGGTGCAGGTCGTAGCCGTCGCCGGCATCCCACAGCACCTCGCCGGCCGCGGGACGGATCACCTCGCCGACCGACTCCAACAGCCTTCGGACCTGCTCGTCGAACTCAGGCCAAGCCTGATCATCGACAGCATCCGCACGCTGGGAGGAGTATCGCGTCCGCTCGTCGGCCGCTGGAGTGGTGCTCACGTAGCTACCTTCAGTACTAGTCGCGGCCGAGTTTCTGGCCGGCGGCGAACCAGATGGTCACGGTTGCGAGGACGAGTGCGCCGACGGTGATCAGCAGTGAGCCTGGCACGTCCGCGCCCTGCACCAACGCGGCCGCCACCGCGACCACCGGGACGATGAGCGCAGCGATTGCCCCGGGCAACCACCAGCGACGGAGGGCGTCCCGGTGGACCCGCGCGTACGACGGGATCTGGGCGGCGAACGCGGTCGCCAGATGCACCACCACCAAGGCGATCGCGGTCACGGCCAGGCTCCAGCTCAGCTCGCCCGGCGCCCGCATCAACCAGCCGGCCGGGACGACCAGCACAAAGACCAGCCCGGCCGGCGAATCCGGCAACGCCACCGTTGCCACCAGCATCGGCACCGCGACCAACGGGATCAGATCGGCCTGATCCCACGACTGCACCGCCGGCACCACGAGCGCGACGGTCCCCGCGGCCGCGATCACCAACCGGGTCAGCAGCACAGCGCGCCCCGACGCACGCACCTGCGCCAACCACAAACTGATTCTCTCTGCCACGCTCATGAGCGCATCCTCGGTGCCGAGGCCAGCCTGGACGCGTCCCGCAGTACCTCGTCCAAGGTCCCGGCACCTCGCCACGGCACCGTCGGTACGCCGAGATCGCTGAGCCGATCGAGGTCACGGCGGCGCTCCAGCAGGCGCAGTCGCCAAGCCAGCGGCCAGGTCCGCGAGTCGTGCTCCTCGAGGTCGATGATCGACGCGATGTCCGGCGGCAGCGTGTCCACGGCGATCACCGTGCAGCCCGAGTGGACGAGCGTCACGACGTACCCGAGCATCACCTGGCGGAGCAGCGGGCTGAGCACCAGCACCAGGCTGTCGGACCTGATCCGGTTCCGCCGGGCCAGTTGCTGTTCGTCCTGCTGGCGGCCCTTGCGGTCGGCGTGGACGAGCGTGTCGAGGATCCGGCGCAGGTGCCCGCGACCGCTGCCGGAGCGTACGCCGCGGACCAGGTTCCCGGTGTCGATGAGCCGGACCCGGTCGCCGTGCCGCAGGTAGTGCTCGGCGATCGACGCGGCCGCGCGGACCGCGGTGTCGAGACTGCTCGACCGCCCGTCGATCCCTTCGCTGATCCCGATCTCGCCACCGGTGTCGAGCAGGATCACCACCTCGGTGTCGCGGTCCGACCACGTCGAGGTCACATGCAGCTCGCGGGTCCGCGCGGACACGGACCAGTTGATCCGCCGCAACCGGTCGCCGGTGCGGAACGGCCGGACCCCGGCCAGCTCGGTCCCTTCTCCCGGTCGCCGGGATCGGTGCAGACCGACCAGTCCGGCCGGCCGCGGTACGGAGTCGATCGCCTCGAAGCCCTCACGCAACGGCAACGTGGTCACCGCCAGCGGCTCCGCCGACGTCACCTGGATCCGGTACGCGCCGAGCGCCGACGTCGCCGCGACCGTTGGTCGCTCCAACGCACGCAGACCCCACCGCTTCGACCGCAGCCCGACCTCGAGCGTCACCGCGCCGTCCGTCACCGGCTCCGCGATCGCAGCCTGCGGCGGGTCGTACTGGAACCACTCGGACCGGGGCAGCGCCGCCACAATCAGATCGATGTCCGGGTCAACGGTGCCGGACACTGCCAGCCGGTACGTCGTCGCCTGGCCCTCGAACAACACGTCCGCATCGAGTTCGGTGTGCACCTCGGGCCGTTCCCGTGGCCGGAAGTACCGCCCCCACACCGCGACGAACGCCAGCGGCAGCCCGAACACCGCCGCGTCCGGCCGCCGCAGCAGCACCGCGATGGCGAGCAACACCGCGGCCGCGCAGATGGCGCGGACCTGCGCATGGGTCGGTCGCCACCTCATCAGCGGGAAGCGCCGACCACGGTCGGCGGTGTCGCGACCGTGCCGAGCACCGTGCGCACCACGGTCGCGCCGGTGACCTCGTGCAGCCAGAGCTCCGGCCGCACGGTGATCCGGTGCGCCAGGGCAGGTACGGCGACGGCCTTCACATCCTCTGGTACGACGTAGTCCCGCCCGTGGATCACGGCGTACGCACGGGCTGTCAGGAGCAGCGCGAGAGAACCGCGAGGTGATGCACCGACCAGGACCTGCGAGTCCCGGCGGGTCGCGGACGCGAGGTCGACGCAGTACTGGCCGACGGTGTCGTCGACGGTGACCGACTCGACGGTGCGCTGGGCGGCGAGCAGTCCGGCGGCGTCGGTGACGGCGTCGACCGTCTGGTCCTCCTGCCGGCGGCTCATCCGGCGACGCAGCACCTCCCACTCCTCCGCGGCGCTCGGGTAGCCGAAGCCGATCCGCAGCATGAAGCGGTCGAGCTGTGCCTCGGGGAGCGGGTAGGTGCCTTCGTACTCGACCGGGTTCGCGGTCGCGAGCACGTGGAACGGCGTGGGCAGCGGGAAGGTCTGGCCCTCGACCGTGACCTGATGCTCCTGCATCGACTCGAGCAGGGCGGCCTGGGTCTTCGGTGGGGTCCGGTTGATCTCGTCGGCGAGCAGCAGGCCGGTGAAGATCGGGCCGGGCCGGAAGACGAACTCCGAATCCTTCTGGTCGTACACGAACGCGCCGGTCACGTCCGACGGCAACAGGTCCGGCGTGAACTGCACCCGCCGGAACTCCAGCCCGAGCGCCTGCGCGAACGACCGGGCCGCCAGCGTCTTCGCCAGGCCCGGGTAGTCCTCCAGCAGCACATGCCCACCCGCGAGGATCCCGGCCAGCACCAGCTCCAGCGCCTCGGACTTGCCGACGACTGCCTGGCTCACCCGCTCCAGCACCCGCCGGCTCAGGTCGGACACCTCACCGAGCGTCAGCTCGCGGCCAGTTCCCCCGAGCGGCTGCTCGCGATCAGTCACAGTTCCTCACAGGTTCTCGATGGTGTGGATCGCGTACTCGATCTCGTCGAGGGACGCGGTACGTTTCTCGTCGCCGGTGATCAGACCCCAGAGCCGGTCGCCGGTGATCGCGCGGGCGCGGTCCGGCTCGAGTGTGGGATCGACGCCGTGGCGGTGGACCAGGCGATCGGTGGTGAGCTCGAGCAGCAGCGGACGGACCCGGCGGGCGAACGTCTGCGAACCCTCGCCGGCCCGGCGCTCGCGGCTGGACTCCTGCAGCCAGGTGGCGATGAACTGGGTCCGGTTGTCGTTGCTCCGGGCCCGCATCGCCGCCAGCTGCTCGTCGTGGCGGGTCGGCCAGCTGGTCTCGAGTACCTCCGGGGCGATCAGCCGGATCGCCAGCGACCCGAACCCGATCGCCAGCGCGGCGGCCACGAACCACAACGGCCGCGGCGCCATCCCCGCGGCCCCGAACGCGCCGACCAGCAGCAGGCTCGCCAGCACGGTGATCCCGACATGCTGGACAAGCACCTTGTTCAGCCGCATCGACCGGCCCCGGCGCTTCCCGGGCTCCGGCGGCGGACCCTTCTCCTCCAAGGGCGACCATCGGTACGACGTCATGACGTCACGTCCACGGGGTGTGCGACAGCCAGCTCGTCCCGCAGCCGCAGAAGGGCAGCCCGGGCCTCGGTGCGGGCCGGTTCGGACGAGCCGTGCGTGGAGTAACGAGCCTCGCGATACAGCTCACCGAGGCGGTTCAGTTGCGGCTCGGAGATCCCCCCGACACCCAGGACCCGGACGGTGAACTCGGCCGGGGTCTCCGACGGATCGCGGGCCACCCCCGCGGACGCGGCCGCCTCCTCCAGCGCGACCCAGCAAGCGATCACCGCGTCGGTCGCCGTCCCGGAGTCGATCCGGGACAGCCCCGTGTCGACCGCCTCGGCAAGCCGCTCGGCCTTCACCCGCTCCCACTCGGCGTCGACCACCTCGGCCTGCGGCAGCTCGACCTTGCGGATGACGCGGTAGATCCACCGGCCCAGGAACAACGCGATCGCCGCGATCAGCAGGTAGACCAGCGCCTGCCACAAGGCCTTCAGCCACTCCGGCATCGGCCGTGGCTTCACCTGACGCTGCCGCGGCGGCCCGATCGGCGTCGGCGCCGACACGGACTCGGTCGGCGTGAAGGTCGGCAGTGGACGTGGGCTCGAGCGCAGCGTGCTCTCGCTCAGCGGCCGGACCGACCCACCCGCCGACGCGAGCACCACGAAACCGGCCGCAGCGACCCCGACGAGCAGGACGGCAGCCAGCGCGAGCGCACCTCGACGCTGCGTCTGCATCTGGGAAGGCTAACCGATCAGAAGCCCGTATCGAGGAACGGTAGGCGAGATGTGGAAAACGCTTGCGACGTTGCCGCCAGCGCACCGGCCGTGTGCTCCTCGACCAGGCCGGCCCGGCCGAGCCGCGCCAGCGACGGCCGGCCGAGGTAGACGGCCCCGAGCTCGCGGACATCGACGGTCAGATCGGCCTCCCGTGTAGTCGGCTCGCACGTGGCACCGTCCGGGCCTCCGGACAGCTGCCACTTGCCCACGTTCCACGGCAGGAAGCCGTCGGTGACGTCGAGAACGACGTCGATGTCCCGCGCGTACGTCCGCGCCGCGAGCGCGCGGCCGACGTCGACCGTCCGCACCCACAGGCCGTCCCGGGTGATCGGCGACGGTGCGCGCGGATCGAGCAGCAGATCGAGCAACGGATCGTCGGACGCGATCTCGCTGCGGGTCTCACTCAGCAGGTCGGGCTCGAGCAGGTAGCGCCAGAGCGCGGCATGCGACGCGATGTCCACGGCATGCACGCGGTCGACCTGCACGTACCCCTTCTCGGCGCGCTTCGTCCGGTAGTGCGCGAACCCGGTCAGCTCGCCGTCGCGCTCGGCCAGCACACACCGGCGCTTCGATCCGTTCGCCGGATCACTCGTCACGTTGTCACTGATGATGTGTTCGTTCCACCGGTCGTCGTGCTGGAACATCCCCGGCCGCTCTTCCGCGAGCCGATTGCGCAGCGCCGCGCAACCGGCGAGCGCCTCGCGCACATCGACGTACCTGATGCGTACGTCGTCGATGCCCGCCACCGAGCGCAGTGCGCGCGACACCTTCGGTACGACGATCGCCTGGTAGTCGGCCGCCAGCCCGTAGCCGAACCGGCCGTAGATGACTGCCTCGCTGGCGGTGAGCGCGGCCAGTGGCTCGGTCCCGGCCTCGTGGATCTCGGTCAGTTGCGCGCGCATCAGGTCGCGCAGGATGCCGCGCCGCCGATGCGTCGGCCGGACCCCGACCATGGTCACCCCGCCCACCGGCACCTGCGCGCCCGGCACCGTCATCCGGAACGAGAACGTCCCGGTATGACCGACCAGTTGCCCGTCGTCGGTCGCGACCGTGCTCCGGTCGGCCTCCCAGACCCGCCGCTCCGCCTCCAACTGCGTCTCGGTCCAAGGCGCCGCGAACGCCAAGTCGAGGAGCTCCACGAGCTCGTCCCACCCACCCTTGAACTGCCCGATCTCGATCGCCATAACCCCTTGCCTACCAGACCGCAGATCCCCCGCCCACCGAATTCGAAGCCTGACAACAGGACGTAGTGCCGCAGGCACGGGAATTTCCCGTGGTAGCGGGAAAGTCGGGGCTGCCCGGCTCTGGACTGATGAAAACCGTTTTCATATACTCGGGGCATGACCGCCGCCCGAGCGAAGACTCCGTTGTCCCTGCTGGCCGGGCTCTCCACGACGCTCCGCGAGCCGGTGCTCGACGCCATGACGGACGCGAGCACGGTGACCGTGGTCGTGGAGCAGGACGAGCTGCCTGGGCGGGGTGTGCTGACGTGGCGAGTGCAGGACGCGTCCGGTCCGATCGACGCCGGTGAGTTCGCGGTCGGCGACGACTGCGGCGCCTGCCAGTTGATCGAGTCGCTGGTGCCGCTGCTCGAGGCCCTGGTCGCACGCCGGCAGTGGGATCACGTCGTACTGGCGGCTCCCCCGGCGATGGAGGCGCGTCCGCTCGTGACCGCGCTCGTGACGGCACTGCCCGAGCTCGTGGTCGATACGGTCACGTGTGTGGTCGACGCAGTACTGCTGGTCGAGCAACTGTCCGGTGACGAATTGCTGGCCGAGCGAGGACTCGCGCTGGGAATGCCGGACCGGCGCAACGTCGCGGAGCTGACCGCACGACAGATCGAGTACGCCGACGTGTGCGTACTCGCGAACGCTCATCGCAGCGCGGCACCCGAGCGACTGCACAACCTGCTGCTGCATCTGAACCCGCGCACCACGGTTGTCGCCGCCAACCACGAGGGCGGGCCGACCGGACCGGTCGCACGGACCGGGCTGTTCGACTTCGACGCGGCCGAGGCATGGGCCGGCGAGCTCGCGTCCTCCGATCGAGTCCAGCCCAGTGGAGACGGTGTGACGACAGTGCTGTGGAGGTCGACCCGGCCACTGCATCCGGCGCGGCTGAACGACGCACTCGCGGACATCGTGGACGGCGTGGTCCGGAGTCGCGGCGTGGTCTGGCTGGCGAACCGGCCGACGCAGCGGGTCCGCTGGGAGTCGGCCGGGTACAGCGCGTCGCTCGGCATGCTGGGCGAGTGGTCCGAGAGTGAGCACCTCGCGGAGTGCACGGTGGTCGCGACCGGGATGGGACTCGATCCGGCCCGCCTGCAGTCGATTCTCGACGCGTGCCTGCTGACCGAGTCCGAGCTCGCGGGCCTGGACTGGCAGGACCTGGACGACCCGTTCGCCGGGGTGTTCTAGCCGAGCAGCGGAAGCCGGTCCGCGTGCGGGCCGAGCATGTCCACGTCGTCTTCGTCGAGCGGCAGCCGGCCGGTTGCCTTCAGCACGTACGTCGTGGTGTCCCAGCCGATCACGTCCCACGCCGCCGGGCCGAACAGGCCGTCCAGCGTCCGGGCCGTCACCTGCAGCGCCTCCGGATCCGGTTCGGGCGCGTCCGGCAGGCCGACGATCAGGTCGAGATGGTGAACCGTTGACTCGAGCACCAAAGTCGCGACGAAGTCCTTCGCGAGCAGCACGTGCCCCTGCGTCTCGATCCGATGACCCTTCACGGCCAGTCCGACCGCCGCGGCCCGCACCGCCGCCTCGGACACCTCACGCCAGTGCTGGACCAGCAGGCCAGGCTTCCGGTACGCCGCCGCGACGCCACGGACGAACTTCGTATCCGGCTCCGCATCACTCTCGGACCGAGGCGGGAAGTCCTGCCAGTACGTGACGAAGTCCCGATCCGGGTCGGCGGTGGCCGGGCTGGCGAACGCGATCAGTGCCCGCTGAGCGTCGTACAGGAGATGGACCAGCAGCGGACCGACCGGCATGCCGGCGCATCTGGTCTCCCGCTCGAAGTCCGCGTCGGTCAAACCCTGCACGGTCTCGGTCAGCCGCCCATAGGTCCGCCCCAGCGTCGCCGCCAGCCCCAACGGCAGTGCCCCTCGCTCGGGTGCCTTCATCCAGGCCCTCCTCGGTCTGTCCTCTCCGAACCTAACCCGCGAAGGCGCCCGTGTGTTCCTAGGAGCGAGCAGTGTCCAGGTGGGCGGCGGCGATGCCCTCGAGGTGGTTGAGGTCGGAGGAGACGGTGGCGAAGGAGTAGCCCTGGGCCAGCCGGCGCTTCGCGGAGTCGCCGTCGAAGGTGTGGATGCCGGCCGCGATCCCGGCCTCGGCGGCGGTCCGGGCGATCAGCTCGACCGCCTCCTCGAACGGACCGTCGATCTCCGGGTCACCCGGGAAGCGGGCACCCAGCGCGAGGCCGAGGTCCGACGGCCCGACGTACACGCCGTCCAGCCCGGGCGTCGCGCAGATCTCCGCCACGTTCTTCAGGCCGAGCGGCGTCTCGATCATCGCGAGTACGACGGTCGCCGCGTTGGAGTCGGCCGGGATCGGACCGATGCGCAGCGACGCCCGCGTCGGGCCGAACGAGCGCCCGCCGACCGGCGGATACTTGGCCGCCTGGACTGCCCGAGCCACGTCGTCCGTGGTGTCGATCAGCGGCACGATCACACCTGCCGCACCAGCGTCGAGCGCACGCCCGATCGGAGTCGGGTCGTTCGCCTCGACGCGCACCATCCCGACGGTCTCGCCCGAGCCGATCGCCGCACCGGCGTCGATCGCGAGCAACCCGGTCAGCAGACCTTGGTACCCGATCAGGCCGTGCTGCCCGTCGAGGACGACATAGTCGTACCCCAGCCGCGCGATCCGCTCGGTCGCCGGCGGCGCATCCAGCGTCACCCAGTAACCAACCAGCTTCTCCCGGCCCCGGATCTTCCTCGCGAAATCGTTTGCGCTCACACACTTCACCCTAGCGGGCCACCGCCGGCAAAACCGCTCGCGTGACCGATCTGTGGACGAAAGGATGAGCGCATGCCGACCACCGAGCACCTGCTGCACGAACTCGTCGCCGCGGCCGGCCTGCCCGAGGTGCGGTCGACCGAGCCCTTGCGCGGCCACGGGTTCAACCACGAGATCCTGCGCGCGACCCTCGCCGACTCACGCCAGATCGTCCTCCGTCGCCGGCACGCATCCCGTCCACTCCCGCACGGCCGAACGCGCTTCCTGTCGGAGCACGACGTACCGGCACCGGCGCTGCTCGGCGGCAACGAGCACGCAACCCTCTACGAGTACGTCCCCGGCGAGATGCTGTCGACCTTGGTCGACGAGCACCGGATGACCGACGACGCCTGGCGGACTGTCGGTACGGTGTTCCGCAGGGTGCACGCGGTGCGTTTCCCGAGCGCGATGACCGGTGACTTCGGTCCGGACGCGTTGGTCCTCACCCCGACGGACCCGGTGAACGACCTGCACCAGTTGCTGGCCGACGCGGAGGCCAGGTTGTCGGCCAATCTCCCGTTCGTGATTCCGCACCTGCGGCGCTTGCATGCGGTGATCGATGAGCACGCGGGGCCGCTCCGCGAGACGCCGACCGCCTTGCTGCATGGCGACGTCTTCCTGGCGAACGTCATCGTCGGCCGGTCACAGACCATCTTGATCGACTGGGACGAACCTCGTGTCGGCGATCCCGCGCGGGAGATCGCCGACCTCGACGAGCGGATCCACCTGATCAACGGCGGCCGGCTTCCCGATGCGTTCTTCGAGACCTACGGCGCGCGGCCCTCGACCACCGCCGTGCACCGGCTCACCGGGGCGATCCGGTGGTTCGCCTACGGTCCCTTCGCCGGGTGGCACATCGACCCCGGCCTCGACCCGGATCGACGCGCGCAGGCCATCGCTTGGCGCAATGGCCTGGTCGCCTACCTCGCGGGCATCGGCCAACGGCTGAAGGATTTCAGACCGGCGGGACGCCGTGGCGGCGGTGCGAGAATGTCCGGTCTTTGGACTGGGCGGCGGCGAGGCGGGCGATCAGTTCGTCGCGGAGGTTCTCCGGCTCGACGATGGCGTCGATCACCAGGTCGGCGGCCAGGCGGAGGATGTCGATGTCGGTCTCGTACTCCTCGCGCAGCCGGGACACGTACTCGACCCGTTCGCCCTCGTCGGCGATCTCCTGGATCTTGTTGTAGTACACGGCGTTGATCGCCGCCTCCGGACCCATCACGGCGATCTTCGCGGTCGGCAGTGCGATACACGCGTCCGGCGAGAAGCCGGGTCCACACATCGCGTAGAGCCCAGCGCCGTACGCCTTCCGCACGATCACGGACACCGTCGGCACGGTCGCCTCCGACACCGCGGTGATCATCTTCGCGCCGTGCCGGATGATGCCGGCCCGCTCGACCTCGCTGCCGATCATGAAGCCCGGTACGTCGCACAGGTACACCAGCGGCACGTTGAACGCGTCGCACAGCCAGATGAAGCGGGCCGCCTTGTCGGCGGAGTTGACGAACAGCACGCCGCCCTTGACGGCCGGCTGGTTCGCCACGATCCCGACGACCTGACCGGCCAGCAGGCCGAACCCGGTGACGAGCTCCGGCGCGTACGCCGGTTTGACCTCGAAGAACGTGTCCGCGTCGAGGAGCGCGTCGACCACGTCGTGGATGTCGAACCCGACGCTCTCCTCGGCCGGCACCAGATCCCGGGTGAAGTCGCGCGCCGGCGGCGAGGCGTCGTACGACGGAGGCCGCGACTGCCACGAACCGGGCAAGTAGGAGAAGAACTGCTTGGCGAGGTCGATCGCCTCGGTGTCGTCGGTGGCGAGCAGGTCACCGCAGCCGGAGACACTGGTGTGCATCCGGGCGCCGCCCATCTCCTCCAGCGTCACCTTCTCGCCGACCACCATCTCGGCCATCCGGGGCGAGCCCAGGTACATCGAGGCGTTGCCGTCGACCATGATCACGATGTCGCAGAACGCCGGGATGTACGCGCCACCCGCGGCGGACGGGCCGAACAGGCAGCAGATCTGCGGGACCTTGCCGGACAGCGCGACCTGGTTGTGGAAGATGCGGCCGGCGCCGCGACGGCCGGGGAACAGGTCGACCTGGTCGGTGATCCGCGCGCCGGCCGAGTCGATCAGCCAGAAGATCGGCAGCTCGTCGCGGAGCGCGACCTCGGTGATGCGGACGATCTTCTCCACCGTCCGGGCGCCCCACGAGCCGGCCTTGACGGTCGGGTCGTTCGCGACCAGCAGCGCCGGGCGGCCGTCGACCAGCGCGCGGCCGGTCACCACGCCGTCGGCCGGCAGGCCGGGGTTCAGCGCGTTCGCCAGCTGGGCGTCCTCGACGAAGCTGCCCTCGTCGACGAGCAGGGCAATCCGGTCCCGGACGTAGAGCTTGTTCTGACTCGCGAGCTTCGCTGCAGCCTTCTCGGGCGGGCCGAGAGTCGCCTCGCGTGCAACCTTGACCTCTGTCCAGTGATCGTGGGTCATGGGGCCTCCCGGCCTGGACTGAGGAGCGGAGGGAGCGAAGCGACTGGAGCGACGAGGGAAGGCCGGGAGCCAAAGCCCCATGACCCGCCGCGCCGGAGGCGTGGCATCAACACAGTCATGCGGCCATCATTCCACTGGGAGCCCGAGGCTCCGGGCGATCAGCATCCGCTGGACCTCCGACGTCCCCTCGCCGATCTCGAGGATCTTGGCGTCGCGGTAGAACCGGGTGACCGGGTACTCCTCCATGAAGCCGTAGCCGCCGAAGACCTGGGTGGCGATCCGCGTCGCCGTCACCGCGGACTCGGTCGCGTAGAGCTTGGCCACCGACGCGGCCTGCTTGAAGTCGGCCGTCGAGGCGCCGGCGTCCTTCTGTGCGGCGGCCCGGTAGACGAGCAGCTCGGCCGCGTCGGCCATCACCTTCAGGTCCGCGATCTGGAAGGCGACACCCTGCTTGCGCCCGATCGGACCACCGAACGTCTGCCGCTCACCGGCGTACTGGACCGACATCTCCAAGCACGCCCGGATGCATCCGAGCGCGACCGCCGCGATCGCGACGCGCCCGTCGTCCAGCGTCGCGAGGAACTGCGCGAACCCCTTGCCGCGCGTGCCGAGCAGGTTCCCCTCGGGCACCCGGCAGCCGACCAGGGAGAGCGGATGCGTGTCCGAAGCGTGCCAGCCGAGCTTGTCGTACGCCGCTTCCGCGACGAAGCCCGGCGTACCACTCGGGACGATGATCGTGGAGATCTCCGCCTTGCCGTCCGCCTTCTCACCGGTCCGCGCGGTCACGGTCACGCAGGAGGTGATGCTGGAGCCGGAGTTGGTGATGAACTGCTTCGAGCCGTCGATCACCCACTCGCCGCCGTCGAGGACCGCGCGCGTCTTGGTCGCGCCCGCGTCCGACCCCGACTCCGGCTCGGTCAGCCCGAACCCGGCCAACTTCTGGCCGGCGACCAGGTCGGGCAGCCAGGTGGCCTTCTGCTCCGCGGTGCCGAAGGTGAGGATCGGGTTGATCCCCAGCCCGACCGCCGCCTCGAGCGTGATACCCATCGACTGGTCGACCCGGGAGATCTCCTCGATCGCCACGCACAGACTCGTGAAGTCGCCGCCCGCACCGCCGTACTCCTCCGGGGCGGTCAGGCCGAACAGGCCGAGCTTCCCCATCTTCTGCACGACCTCCACCGGGAAGTAGTGCTTGCGGTCCCACTCGGCGGCGTGCGGTGCGATCTCCGCCTCGGCGAAGTCGCGGACGCTGTGGCGGAACTCGCGGTGTTCCTCGGACAGCTCGAACATGAGGCACTCCTTGTGCTTGACGCTTACGTAAACGTAAAGCAACCTGGGGTGTGTGCACAATATCCGGGTGCCCGCTGAGACCTGGTCGATCGCCGAACTGGCCGCCGAGTACGACGTGACGCTGCGGACGATCCGGTTCTACGAGGACCGCGGCCTGCTCACGCCCGAGCGCCGCGGCACCCTGCGCGTCTACCACCCCCGCGACAAGGTCCGCCTCGGCCTGATCCTGCGCGGCAAACGCCTCGGCTTCTCCCTCGACGAGATCGCCACCATCGTCGACATGTACGACGCCGAACCCGGCGAGGAGGGCCAGCTCGAGTACCTCCTCACCCAGATCACCCACCGCCGAGCCGACCTCGAACAACGCCGCGAGGACATCGACAAGACCCTTGCCGAACTCGCCGACCTGGAACGCCGCTGCCACGCGGACCTGGACGTTCTCCGATCAGCCGGCGCCGACCGATCGGACGGCGTACCGACCAACGGGTAGTAGCCCGCGCCGGTCGGCCGGCGGGCGGCGTGGCGAGGTCGAATCAGGCACCACCGGCTCACACCTGGTCTTCCAGGATCGCTTTCGCGCGGTCGAGGGCGGCGACCTCGGAGTTCATCGACTGCTGGACCGGCTTGGTCATCAGGAGTTTCTTCAGGCCGGACAGGCTGGCGGACAGTTTGAGGGTGACCTCGGTCCCGTCGGTCACCGGTTCGAACCGGTAGTCGCCGACCGGGCGCACCGGCCCGGCCGTGACCTCGAACGCCAGATGGCTGTCCGGCTCGTACGCCGTCACCCGGAAGTCCGACGGAATCGGCCGGCCACCCGGTCCGGCGACCCGCTGCCGGTACGTCATCCCCGGACCGATCGGACCGTTCCGGGCGATCTCCTTGACCGCGGGACGCCACTGCGGGTCGTTCTCGCCGTCCGCGAAGTACGCGAAGACGGCCGCCGGCGGCCGGTGGATCCGAACTGTGTGCTCGGCCTCGGGCATGGCGCCTCCGAAACTGGGCGATCTTCCGCCGCCACTACCTCCACGATGCTCCCCCTCCACCCCGCACGCAACCAGCCCCCTCACCATCCGTGACCGACCTCAACACCCTTCACGCCTGTTGACGACGAGACGACTGGTGCATCTCGACAGGAGGTGTCTGCTCGTCACGGCACGACACGCCGGGAATGAGCGGTCGCCCGGGCTGAATTGACCGACACCTCCTGTCGATCTGCACACCCTCGGTTCGTGTAGAGGGCGAGAACACGAATCGAGGAGGTAGTCGTGATCACGGTGGTTTGTAATCTGACGCTGGATGGTGTGATGCAGGCGCCGGGGCGGGCGGATGAGGACGTGCGGGACGGCTTCGAGTACGGCGGGTGGGCTGCGCCGTACAGCGAGGACGCGATGGGGCGTGTGCTGGGGCGGCGGGCCGGGGTCCAGGGTGGGATGCTGCTCGGGCGGCGGACGTACGAGGACTTCGCGGGCTTCTGGCCGAAGCAGGAAGCCAACCCGTACACGGACGCGCTGAACAAGCAGCAGAAGTACGTCGTCTCGTCGACGCTGACGGACCCCGATTGGGTCAACACCCACGTGATCGGTCTGGACGACGTCGCGAAGCTGAAGAGCGAGCAGGACCTCATCGTCCTCGGCAGCGGCGAACTGGTCCGATCCATCCCGGACCTCGTCGACGAGTACATCCTGCTGATCCACCCGCTCGTACTCGGCACCGGCCATCACCTGTTCGGCGACCTGCACCAGCCGCTGACGCTGACGGATTCCGAGACCACCACGACCGGCGTGGTGATCAACACCTACAAGCCGGCCGCCGCGTAGCTCGGCCGCAGCGCCTCGTGGTACCGCTGGACGGCCAGGGCGGCCAGGCGGGGATCGGCGCCCAGCGGCCGGGTCACGGGACGTCCGGCAGCCAGTCGGCGGACCCGGTCGGCGAAGAAGCCGGGCGCCAGCAGGTACGTCGCGACCGCCACCCGCCCCGGGGTCCGGGACAGGACCGCGGCGAGGCGTTCACCCGCACCCGAGAGGTAGCCGACGGATACCGGGCGGTGGACGCGAGCCGAGAGCAGATCCGCTGTCTCGGAGCAGTCGGCGAGGGCGCGGGGGTCGGAGGAGCCGGCCGCGGCGAGGACCACGTGGTCGACGCGACCCAGGTTGTCGAGGCGATCGGCGAGGATCTCCGCCAGGACAGGCGATGGTCCGAGGGCCGGCGCCGTGCGGACCCGGCCGGGATACCGATCCGCCTCGGCAGCTACGTCGACGTAGACGTGGTAGCCGCCGGACAGCAGCAGCGGAACCACCACGGCTTGGTTGCTATCGGCAACCACGCGGCGGACCAGGCCCGGCAGCGCGGGGACGTCGACGTCGACGAAGCCGAGGGAGATGGGGATGCCGGGACTCTGCCGGGCCATCAGCCGGACCAGCTCGCGGACCTCGCGGATGCCCCGTGGGTCCGCCGTTCCGTGCGCCGCGGCGATCAGGTCCACACCAGCCGCGCGCCTGGTCGGGCCGGTGATCATGTCGGTACCCCGGCAGGTTCCACGGCGAGCCGATAGCCGCGCCGCACCACCGTCCGCACCAGCTCGGGCCGGCCGACCGCCGTACGCAAACGATTAACCGTCACCTCAACCGCGTGGACGTCCTCGGCCCCCGGCAGTACGGCGAGCAGCGCCGGCCGGGACACCACGTCACCGCCGGCCGCGACCAAGGCGGCCAGTACGGCGCGTGGGCCCGGACCGAGCGGCAACACCACACCATCCAGCACCGCCGCACCGCCGCGGATCACCAACTGCCCGAACTCCGTCTCGATCGACCGGGCGTTGTCATCGGTGAGCCGGTCGGTCACGATCCGGATCAGCGCACCCAGCCGGTAGCGGTCCGGCACCAGAGGCTCCAACCCCAACGCCACAAAGGGTCCAGCGGTCACCGGTCCGACGCAGGCGTTCAGCACTCGACCTGCCCGCAACGACGAGACCAGAGCGTCGTACTGCCCGGTCAGGGCCGCAGCGTCCAGCATGGCCTGGGCACCCGGCGCAGAGGTGTGCACCACCGCGTCCACGATCCCTGTGCAGACCTGACCGATCATCCGCTCGACAACGGCCGGGTCAGGCGCCGGACCCCAGCGGTACACCTCCAGCCCGCGCACCGACGCCCCGACCGACCGCAGTGCGTCCTGCAGCGACGGATCCGACAGCCCATGCAGTTGTACGACGATCTTCCGGCCGTTGACCCCCTGATCGCGAAGCCACTCCACCACCTCGGCGGTGGTCTCCGACCGAGCGGACCAGTGTTCGACCAATCCGGCGGCCCGGATCGCACCCCGGGCCTTCGGACCACGGGCGAGGATGCGCGACTGCTCCAGCGTGCCGAGCAGATCCGCGGCCAGCCCGGCGGTGTCAGCGGCCTCGATCCAGCCGCGGAAGCCGACCGCGGTGGTGACGACGACGTCGTCCGGCGGGTTCGCGATCACCCGCCGGGACGCCTCGATCAGCGCGTGGTCGTCGGCGACCGGCACGATCTGCAGCGTCGGTGCGTGCAGCACCTTCGCTCCTCGCCGCTCGAACGAGGCGATCAGGTCCTCCGCCCGCCGATGCGCGGTGATCGCGATCGTGCAGCCACTGAGTGGCCCGGTCCTAGTCGTCACCGAGATTCACCGTGACCTGTCCGTCGACCACGTCGACCTGGTACACCGGAAGCGACACCGACGGATCGTCGAGGCACGAGCCGGTGCGCAGATCGAAGACCTGCTTGAACATCGGCGACGCGACCGTCGGCACGTCACCGCGACTGCCGACGATGCCCCGCGACATCACGTTCGCCCCACTGAACGGATCCTGGTTGCCGATGGCAAACACTTCGCCGTCGTGGGTCCGGAACAACGCGATCTGCCGGTCCCCGATCAGGGCCGCGACACCGCGCTCCGGCAGCAGCACGTCGTACCGGCAGACGACCGTGTGACTCATCGCAATGATACTCATCCGCGTCCTCGCTTCGCTCCGGGCGCGGATGAGGCACGGGGCGCGCTGTGCTCGATTGTGAACTCGCTTCGCTCCTTCACTGGCGTACCTCCAATCGGGGGCCGGCCAGCAGGACCGGCTCCAGCTGTCCGCGTTCGGCCGGGGTGGCGGGCCGCGGCTGGTTGCGCTCGACCACGTACCGCAGGTCGGCGTCGGGCTGGTCCGGCGCGTTCACGAACGAGACGAACCGGGCCAGCTTGTCGGGGTCGTTCAGGGTCGCCTGCCATTCGTCGACATACGAGTCGACGTGCCTGGCCATCGCGGCGTCCAGGTCCGCGGCGATGCCCAGGCTGTCGTTCAGTACGACGTCCCGCACGTGATCCAGGCCGCCTTCGAGCTCACGCATCCACACCGCGGTCCGTTGCAGCCGGTCGCCGGTGCGGATGTAGTACATGAGGAAGCGATCGATCGCCTGGAACAGCTCCTCGTCGGTCAGGTCGGACGCGAGCAGCTCCGCGTGCCGGGGTGTCATCCCGCCGTTCCCACCGACGTACAGGTTCCAGCCCTTCTCGGTCGCGATCACGCCGACGTCCTTGCCGCGCGCCTCGGCGCACTCGCGAGCACAGCCGGAGACACCGAGCTTGAGCTTGTGCGGCGACCGCAGCCCGCGGTAGCGAAGCTCCAGCGCGATCGCCATCCCCACCGAGTCCTGTACGCCGTACCGGCACCAGGTGGACCCGACACACGACTTCACGGTCCGCAGCGCCTTGCCGTACGCGTGACCGGATTCGAACCCGGCGTCGACCAGCCGCTTCCAGATCGCGGGCAGCTGTTCGATCCGGGCACCGAACAGGTCGACCCGCTGACCACCGGTGATCTTGGTGTAGAGGCCGAAGTCGCGGGCGACCTCGCCGATCGTGATCAGGCCCTCCGGGGTGATCTCGCCGCCGGGGATCCGCGGGACGACGGAGTAGGTGCCGTCCTTCTGCATGTTGGCCATCACGTGGTCGTTGGTGTCCTGCAGCGTCGCCCGCTCGCCGTCGAGGACGTGACCGGCCGGGTCCAGGCTGGCCAGGATCGACGCCACCACCGGCTTGCAGATGTCGCAGCCCCGGCCGGTCCCGTGCCGCTCGACGATCTCGCTGAACGTGCGCAGTTCCGTCACCCGGACCACGTCGAACAACTCGGCCCGCGACAGCGCGAAGTGCTCGCACAACGCCTTGCTGACCTCGACACCGGCCTTGGTGAGCTCGGTGTTGAGCAGGTTCTTCACGATCGGCAGACAGGAACCGCAGCTGGTCCCGGCACGCGTCGTGCCACACACCGACTTGATATCGCTGCAGCCTTCGTCACGTACGGCGCAACGGATCGTGCCCGCGGACACGTTGTTGCACGAACACACCGGCGCGTCGTCCGGCAACTCGAGCTGGACCGGGGCGGCACCTTCCGGCAACAGGAACGCGGCCGGATCGGCGCCGAGCTCCCGGCCCACCATCGGGCGAAGTCCGGAGTACGCCGACGCGTCGCCGACCAGGATCCCGCCGAGCAATGTACGCGCGTCATCCGACAGCACGAGCTTCTTGTAGACACCGGCCACCGGGTCGGCGTACACGATGTCCAACGCGCCCTCGGTTGCGCCGAACGCGTCACCGAAGCTCGCCACGTCGACACCAAGGAGCTTCAGCTTGGTCGAGGTGTCCGCACCCGGGAAGGTCGCCTGGCCACCGAGCAGCCGGTCGGCGACGATCTCGGCCATCGTGTAGCCGGGGGCAACCAATCCCCAGACGCGGCCTTCGATACAAGCGACTTCGCCGATCGCCCAGACCCCGGGGATCGACGTGCGGCAGGCCTCGTCGACGACGACTCCACCGCGTTCGCCGATCTCCAGACCGGCGGCCCTGCCGAGTTCGTCGCGCGGGCGGACGCCGGTCGCGAAGACGACCACGTCGGCCGGGAGATCGGGGCCTTCGGCAACGGCCATCGCGCGGGCCGCGCCTTGCGAGGTGAGCTTGACCCGGGTCGTCTGCGTCGAGGTCATCACGTCGACGTCGAGGCCGCGGATCAGCCGGGCGAGTGCGCTGCCGCCGCCCTCGTCGACCTGCAACGGCATCAGGCGAGGCGCGAACTCGACGACCTTGGTCGCGGCGCCGAGGGCTCGTAGCGCGCCGGCCGCTTCCAGGCCGAGCAGACCGCCACCGACGACCACACCGTGGACGTCCTTGCCTTCGTCCTTGAGCCGCTCGACGTACACCCGCAGTGCGGCCACGTCGTCGACAGTCCGGTAGACGAAGCAACCCTGGGCATCACTGTTCTTGACCGGCGGCACGAAGGCCGACGAACCTGTCGCCAGGACCAGTTCGTCGTACCCGATCTGCTCGCCCCGCGCGGTCGTCACGGTCTTGGCCACACTGTCGAACGAGGTGACCTGGACTCCCTTGCGCAAGGTCACGGCCGGGTCGTCCCACAGATCCGGGTCGCCCAGGGAGAGGTCGTGCGGGTCGCGGCCGGAGAAGTAGCTGGTCAGCGCCACCCGGTCGTACGGGAGCCGCGGCTCCTCGGCCAGCACGGTGATGCGGTACGTGATCTCGCTGTCGCGGGAGCGCAGTGCCTCCACGAGCCGGTGCGCGACCATGCCACCGCCTACCACCACAACGTGCCGGGCCTTGTTCAGCTCTGCCATCGTCGCCCTCCTGCTCGGGACTGGTTCGGTCTCGCCGCGACGGAAGCGGTCGAGCAGATCGCCGACGGCGCCGGTGCAACTCCCGCACCCGGTCGTCGCCCGCGTCGTGGCGGCGATGCCGGCGACACTGTCGGCACCCCCACGCCAGGCCGCCTCGATCGCGGCCCGGGTGACGCCGTTGCACCTGCACACGGTCGCCACCTTCTTCTTCGGTACGACGGGTTCGGCCAGCAACCCGTCCGCCACCACCGGCGTCCCCCGATCCGCCAGCAACACCAACTCGGCGGCCACCTCCGGCGCCCCCACCGCCACGGCCGACCGGACGATCCCGTCCTGCAGGACAGCCCGTACATACCGCGTGCCGTCCTCCAGCCGCACCACCTCGCCGTCCTCGTCCTTGTTGCCGAGGACAAGCACGTCGAGTCCACCCGCAGTGAGCCGAACGACGTCGAAGGCCGGCACGCTCGGACCGATGCCGCTGGAGAGCCCCGCGCCACCGCCCTGCTCACCGCTCAGCCGCGTCGCGAGCACCTCCGCGTGCGACCACGCCGACGCGACGGTCCCGCTCAGTCGCCCGTCGACCTCGGCACAGTCCCCGATCGCGTGCACCCGTGGGTCGTCGGGGCTCGTGAGAGTCCGGTCGACCACGATCCCGGTCCGAACGGTCAGCCCGGTCGCCAGCTCGGTCCGCGGCGTCACCCCGCACGCGACGACCAGCAGCTCGCCGAACACCTGCCGTCCGCTCCGCAGGTTCAGCGCCCGGAACCGCCCATCGCGAACATCTGTCCCGGAGAGGCTCGTGTTGAGCAGCACCTCGACACCCAACTCCCGCACCGCCCGCGTCACCCGGCGACCGGCCGATAGCCGAATGCTCTTGTCCAGCAGGGCTTCGCCGTCATGCACCAACGTGACCGCGACACCCCGCTCCCGCAGCGCACAAGCAGTCTCGATGCCCAGCACACCCCCGCCAAGCACCACCGCCCGCCGCGCCCGGCCGGCGGCCTCGACCACCGCCCGCGCATCTCCCACCGACCGCAGCATGAACATGCCGGCCGCCTCGACCAACTCGGCCGGCACCACCGGCGTCGCACCCGTCGCGAAGACCAACCGGTCGTACTCCCAGACGCGACCATCGGAATCCACCACCACCCGCCGGCCCCGATCCACGGCAACCGCAGCCACCGGCACCTCGTCCCCGACCACGGGCTCCGCGCGGCCGGCGACGTACTCGGTCAACCGGGTGCGGTTGTACGACGGTTCATCGCCCAGGACGGTCACGTCGTACGTCGGCAGCAGCTCGGCCAGCCGACGACCCGACATCCCGCCACCGATGATCACCACCCGTTCGGTCATGCTGACACTCCCGTCACCGGCAGGGCGGCAGCGGTGACTTCGACTGCACACGCCTTGAACTCGGGCATCCGGGAGACCGGGTCGAGCGCATCGTTGGTGAGCTCGTTGACCGCGCCGGAACCACCGAAGTGGAACGGCACGAAGACCGTGTCCGGCCGTACGTCGGCCGTCACCCGCGCCGGGAGCACCATCGACCCGCGATCCGTCCGCAGCCGGACCGGACGCCCGTCCGCGATTCCCAGCTGTGCGGCCACGCGCGGATGGATCTCGGCGAACACCTCCGGCTCCGCCTCGGCCAACTCCGGCACCCGGCGTGTCTGCGCCCCACTCTGGTAGTGCTGCAACAACCGCCCGGTCACCAGGTACATCGGCGCGGTCGCGTTCAGGTCGTCGGCAACCGGCCGGTGATCCACCGGTACGACGTGCGCACGGCCATCCGGTGTGGCGAAGCCGTCCGCGAACAACCGCGGCGTACCCGGATGGCCCTCGAACGGGACCGGCCAGAACAGCGCCTCCCCCGCGTCGATCCGCTCCCACGTGATCCCCGAGTAGTCCGCCTTCCCACCCTTGCTGGCCAGCCGCAGCTCGTCGAACACCTCACCCGGATCGGTCGAGAACGCCGCAGTACAACCAAGCCGCGACGCCAAGCCGGCGAACACAGCGAGGTCGCTCCGCACCTCACCAGGCGGTGCGACAGCAGCCCGCCGCCGCAGCACCCGCCCTTCGAGGGACGTCATCGTCCCCTCTTCCTCAGCCCACTGCGTGACCGGAAAGACGACATCCGCCAGCAGAGCGGTCTCAGACGGTACGACGTCCGCCACGACCAGCAGGTCGAGTGCTGAGAGCCGCTCACGCACGGAGGCCAACCGTGGCGCCGACACCAGCAGGTTGCTCCCGTGGACGAGCAATGCCTTCGGGCCGCCCGTCGTGCCAAGAGCATTGATGAGTTCGACCGCGCTCTTTCCAGGTCCGGGGAGCTCGGACGGATCCACACCCCACACGCCGGCCACGTGCGCACGAGCCGCCGGATCGGCGATGCTGCGGTACCCGGGAAGTTGATCCGCCTTCTGACCGTGCTCCCGGCCGCCCTGACCGTTCCCCTGACCAGTGATGCAGCCGTAGCCACTGCCCAGCCGCCCGGGCAACCCGAGAGCCAGTGCGAGGTTGATGCAGGCCGTCACGGTGTCGGTGCCCTTGCTGTGCTGCTCAGCACCACGACCGGTCAGGATGAACGCCCCAGCACCACCGTGCACCGGTGCGGCCGCCGCAAGCACCCGAGCAGCCCGGCGGATGGTTGCCGCCGGCACTCCGGTCACCCGCTCCGCCCGCTCGGGCCACCAGGACGCGGTCGAGCGGAACAACACCTCCGCGTCGTCGACCCGCTCGTTCAGGTACGTCGTGTCCGCCAGACCTTCCTGCAGTACGACGTGAGTCAGCGCGAGCATGAGCGCGAGATCCGACCCCGGAGTCGCCTGCAGGTGGATCCCGGCACCGTCCTCGGTCAGGCCGGCCGTCGCCGAGCGACGCGGGTCGACGACCAGAAGCCGACCCGCGTCCCTGGCGCCCTGCAGATGCGCGACCGCCGGCGGCATCGTCTCCGCGATGTTGCTGCCGACCAGCAGGACGGCACCAGCACCGCCCAGATCGGCAAGGGGGAACGGCAGCCCGCGGTCGATGCCGAAGGCCCGGTTGGTCGCAGCCGCGGCGGACGACATGCAGAAGCGGCCGTTGTAGTCCACGTTCGCGGTCTTCAGCGCAACCCGGGCGAACTTGCCCAGCGCGTAGGCCTTCTCGTTGGTGAGACCGCCACCACCGAACACAGCGACCGAGTCATGGCCATGGTCGCGCTGCAGCGATCGGATGCGCTCGGCAACGAAGTCCAGGGCTGCGTCCCAGCTCGTCTCCACCAAGGTGCCCGCCGCGTCGCGTACCAGTGGCATGGTGAGCCGGTCCGGCACCGTGAGTACGTCGGGAGCCGTCCACCCCTTGCGGCACAGGCCGCCCCGGTTGGTCGGGAAGTCGCGTGGCCGCACCTCCACTGCACCCGGCCGGTCGACCGGGTGCAGGGTGGTCGCGCACTGCAGAGCGCAGTACGGGCAGTGAGTGGGGACACCCTTCACACGCGCTCCCGGCTGAGCGGGCCACCCTTGCGCAGGTAGCAGAAGTACGTGACGGCCACGCAGAGGACGTAGAAGCCGCAGAAGACGTACAGCGCCGGGACCAGGGAGCCGAAGTGACTCGTCGACATCGCGAACCCCCGCGGGACCAGGAAGCCGCCGTACGCGCCGACCGCGGAGGCGATCCCGATGCAGGCCGCCGCCTCCCGCCGGGCCCGGCCCGGATCGCCCGGCGTAGTCAGCCGGAACACCGCCGGGATCATCCGGTACGTCGATCCGTTCGCCGCGCCACTGGCGACGAAGAGGACCAGGAAGCTGGTCAGGAACGCCGCGAAGCTGCCCGCGTTCACCGAGACGATCGCGGCCAGGATCCCCAGGCCCATCACCACGAACGAGCACACCGTCACCCGGGCGCCGCCGACCCGGTCCGCCAGCTTGCCGCCGAACGGCCGTGCGACCGAGCCGACCAGCGCGCCGAGGAACGCGATGTGGGCCACCGTGATCTCGGGGAACGTGGTCTTGATCAGTAGCGGGAACGCCGCCCCGAACCCGATGAACGAGCCGAACGTGCCGATGTAGAGGAACGAGATGATCCAGGTGTGCGGCCGCTTCGCCGCCGCGACCGAGGCGCGGAACGACGAGGTCGCGACGGACAGGTTGGCCATCACCTTCCAGGCCAGGAACGCGGCCAGCAGGACCAGCGGGATCCACATCAGTCCGGCCCGGTTCAGCGACAGCCCGGCGCCGGCGACGATCACGATCGGCACCAGCAGCTGGACCACGGCGACGCCGAGGTTGCCGCCGGCCGCGTTGATGCCGAGGGCGAAGCCCTTCTCCTTCTCCGGGTAGAAGAACGAGATGTTCGTCATGCTGCTGGCGAAGTTGCCGCCGCCGACACCGGCGGTGGCCGCGACCAGCGCCATCACCCAGAACGGTGTTTCCGGCCTGGTCATGAAGTAGGCCAGCCCGCTGGTCGGGATCAGCAGCAACAGCGCGGAGACGACGGTCCAGTTCCGCCCACCGAACCTCGGTACGGCGAAGGTGTAGGGCAGCCGCAGTGTCGCGCCGACCAGGCTGGGCAGCGCGACCAGCCAGAAGAGCTGGTTCGTGTCGTAGCTGAAGCCGGCCTTGGGCATCGAAACCACGACGATGCTCCACAGCTGCCAGACCGAGAAGCCGAGGAACTCGGCGAAGATGGACGGCCACAGGTTGCGCCGCGCCACCGCGCGGCCCTTCGCGGCCCAGAAGCCGGCGTCCTCCGGGTCCCAGACATCGATCCAGCGCCCGCGCCGCGGCACCTCGACAGTGCCCACCGCACCGGTCCGGTCGCGGGGAGTGACGACCTCCGGCCGTGTCTCGAGCGTCATCGTGCGTCTCCGATCATCCGACCTGTTCGATTAGGCCAGGACGCTATGACCGGGGTGTTTCCACGTAGTCATCTTGTTGTTACGCCGCCGAAACGGCTCCCGCACACCCGCCGCCGGGTGGTGAGAGAAGAAGGAACCGGCCTGGGTACTGTGCCGGTGACCGACAGGCGGAGGGGACAGCGTGCGACACGACAAGAGCCAGGGCCGGTGGAAGTGGCGGGCGGCCATCGCCGCCGTGCTGATCGGCTGGCTGGTGCTGGGGGCTCTGGGCGGCCCGACGGTGGGCAAGCTCAGTGAGGTCCAGGAGAACGACAACGCCAACTTCCTGCCGAAGCAGGCCGAGTCGACATTGGTCGCGAACGAATCGGCCAAGTTCGTGGACTCCAAGGCCCTGCCGTACTTCGTCCTGATCGTGCGCGACTCCGGCATCACCCCGCAAGACCTGGCCAACGCCAACGCGTTCCTCGCCAAGGTCCCGACGATGGAGCTCGGCGGCGGCAAGACCATCGGCGACTACCTCGCCGCGCCCGCCAAGACGGTGATCCCGTCGGAGGACAAGAAGGCCCTCCTGCTCACCGTCGAGCTGGACGGCCAGCGCGCCGACGAGGTGGTCAAGCCTGGCGAGACCGTGCTGTTCGCGGTCGCCGACACGATGCGCACCAGCATAAAACAGGACCTCACACCCACTGGTCTGACGGTCTACGTCACCGGCCCTGGCGGTGTCTTCGCGGACTTCGTCGTGGCATTCAGCGGGATCGACGGGATCCTGCTCGGGGTCGCGCTCACGGTCGTGTTCGTCATCCTGCTGATCGTCTACCGCAGCCCGATCCTGCCCATCGCGGTCCTGCTGACCGCCGTCTTCGGGCTCGCCCTGGCCGCGCTCGTCGTCTATCCACTGGCGAAGCACGGCGTACTGGAACTGAACGGGCAGAGTCAGGGCATCCTGTTCATCCTCGTCGTCGGCGCCGCGACCGACTACTCGCTGCTGCTCGTCTCGCGCTACAAGGAAGAGCTGCACGACTACGAGAGCAAGTACGAGGCGATGCGGATCGCCTGGCGCGCGGCGATCGAGCCGATCGCGGCCAGCGCGGCGACGGTCATCCTCGGTCTGCTCTGCCTGCTGCTGTCCCAGCTCGGCAGCACCAAGGGCCTCGGCCCGGTCGGCGCGATCGGCATCGCCGGCGCGCTGATCGCGGCGATGAGCTTCCTGCCCGCGATCCTGCTCGCCTTCGGCCGGCGGATCTTCTGGCCGTCGATCCCGCGCCTCGACCACGTCCACGCCCGCGACCAGGTCGGCGGCCGCAAGCTGTGGGGCCGCATCTCCGGCCTGGTCGGGCGCCGCGCCCGCCGGGTCTGGGTGGTCAGCGCGCTGGCGCTGCTGGCCTGTGCGGCGTTCCTGCCGACGTTCAAGGCGAGCGGCATCTCGCAGGAGGACCTGTTCCTCGACAAGGTCGAATCCGTCACCGGCCAGCAGGTGCTCGCCCAGCACTTCGACGCGGGCGCCGGTACGCCGGTCCAGATCCTGACCCCGGCCGCCCAGGCGGACCAGGTGGTGCAGACCGCGTCGAAGGTCGACGGCGTCGGTACGGCGTCCGCCTCGCCGGCACCCGGCGTACCGCCGAAGGTTGTCGACGGCAAGGTTCTGGTCCAGGCCACGCTGAAGGTGCCGGCCGACTCACCAGCGGCGACCAAGGTGGTCCAGCATCTGCGCACCGAGCTGGACCAGGTCAGCCCCGACATCCTGGTGGGCGGCAACACGGCGATCAACCTCGACGTCCTCGACGCCAGCAAGCGGGACCTGCGGGTGATCATCCCGGCCATCCTCGCGCTCATCTTCGTCGTACTGACGCTGTTGTTGCGCTCGCTCGTCGCCGCCGTCCTGCTGGTGGTCGCGAACGTGCTGTCCTTCGGCGCGACCGTCGGGGTGAGCGCGCTGGTGTTCAACCACGTGTTCAAGTTCCCGGGCGCGGATCCGAACATCCCGCTCTACGCGTTCGTCTTCCTGGTGGCACTGGGCATCGACTACTCGATCTTCCTGATGACCAGGGTGCGGGAGGAATCCAAGGAACAGGGCACCAGACCCGGCATCCTGGTCGGCCTCGCGGTCACCGGCGGCGTAATCACCTCGGCCGGCGTCGTCCTCGCGGCCACCTTCTCCGCCCTCGCCGTCCTCCCCATCCTCTTCCTCGTCCAGATCGCCTTCATGGTCGCCTTCGGCGTCCTCCTGGACACCACCGTCGTCCGCTCCCTCCTCGTCCCGTCTCTCGCCTACGACATCGGCAAGAAAGTCTGGTGGCCCAGCAAGTTGTCGGCCTAGGTTGGGCGGCATGGAGACGTTCGAGGGGTCGATTGTGGTGAATGACGGGGGTGGAGGCTGGGTGGAGGTGCCTGGGGAGGTGGTTGCCGCGCTCGGGGGTGGTGGGCGGATTCCGGTGCAAGCGACGTTCGATGGGATCGCGTATCGCGGGTCGATCGCGTCGATGGGTGGGTGTATGGCGCTGGGGATCCTGAAGAGTATTCGGGGTGAGTTGGGGAAGGGGGCCGGTGATCCGGTGACCGTGACGCTGGTGCGGGACGCAGCCGAGCGGACGGTGGAGGTGCCGGCGGATCTTGCCGCGGCGCTGCAGGAGGCCGGGTTGCGGACGGCGTTCGATGCGCTCAGTTACAGCCACCGGCGGGAGCACGTGAACGCGATCAACGACGCCAAGAAGCCGGAGACGCGGGTACGGCGGATCAGCAAGGCACTGGAGATGCTCAGGTCTTCTTGAGTTCAGGTCTTCTTGAGTGATGCGAGCTCGGTGCGGTTGGCGACTCCGAGTTTCGCGTACACGTGGGCGAGGTGCGTCTTCACCGTGCCCCGGCTGATGAACAGCCGCTCGCCGATCTCGGGGTTGCTCAGCCCTTCGACCGCGAGCGCGACGACCTGCTCCTCGGTCGGCGTCAAACTCGCCCACCCACTCGACGGACGGCCCCTCGCTCCCCTGGTACGACGCGCATACGCAACAGCCTGGTCCAGCGACAACGGCGCCTGGTCGACCCTCATTGACTCCGGTCGATCGGCCGGCGTGGGCAGACCGGTCGGGGCTGTGTAGCCGAGAGTGGTGCGGGCAGTGGCGGCTGCGGTTGCCAGGCGGGTTGCGTCGGTTGGGCGGTTGGTGTGGTCTGCCAGCAGGGCGAGGGATTCGAGGCTGTCGACCAGTTGTGTGCGCAGGCCGTGGTCGAGTCGTGTGGTGAGCGCCTCGTGCAGGAGGTCGGCGGCCTTGTCGGGCTGGTCGGTGATCAGGCATCGGCCCAGTTGGTCGAGCGCGTCGGCGTGGATCTTCGGCAGGCCGTACTCCCGGGCAAGCCTCACCCCACGGTCCGCCGCCTCGATCGCCTCCGCCGTGTGTCTACCCACCTGCAGCGCGGCGGCGTACGTCGGGAGGAGCATCGCCGGCACATACGTCTGCGCCATCGGGCTGTCCGGATCCACAATGGGCCGCATCCACTCGACAGCGGCGTCGTGGTCGCCTTTCCACAGTGACAGCACGCCCATCACCTGACCGAGGTTCGGGACCACTGCCGCGTCGACCAGATCGAGGAGCGGCTGCATCAGCGCGTACGCCTCGTCAAGCCGTCCCGACCGAGCCAGCAACGTCGCCAACTGACCGCGGGCCGTCCCGACCCGATGGAAGTCGGCCAGCGGCTCGGCCGTTGCGAGGGCCTGTTCGGCCACCTCGATCGCCTGTCCAAGCTCGTCTGTCGACGCAAGGCTCTCGGACCGCACCAGCAGCACCGTGGTCGCGATACCGCTTTCGCCGCGGGCGAGCAGGCCCGGCGTCACGACCTCGAGCATCAGACGCAGCTCGTCGTGCCGGTCCCACAGCGCCAGCAACACGCACTGGAGCGCGAGGTTGGCGTCGCGAGCGGCGTCGTCGCCGATCCCCTCGGCGAGGCGACGTCCTTCCTCGGTCAGGTCCCAGGCCTCCTGGAATCCGGTGAAGAACTTGCCGACCGCAACCAAGGCGAGCAGCAACGACCGCAGTCGATCAGCACCGAGCTCAATGGCCAGCTCGAGACCCCGGCCGGCCGCGTCGTACCCGAACGGATCGACGGTGTCGGCGACGGACGCGTACCCGTACAGCAAACGGGCCTGCAGCAACGACCTCTCGTCCGACGCGGACTCGATCGCCCGCCGGAGGATCCCGATACCCTCGGAGCCCGTCGCCTGCAGGTTCCACATCCAGGACAACGCGGCGGCCAGCCGGCGGCCGCGTTCAGTGTCGCTTCGGGACAGTCCGTGGTCCAGTGCCGCGCGGAAGTTCTCCCGATCGGGCTCGATCAGCGCTCGCCACTTGTCCCGATCGCTGTCCAGCAACGGCTCCGCCGCCTCGGCCACGGCCAGGTAATGATCGAGCTGCAGGTCACGGACGGCGTCCTCCTCATCCGCCTCCCGCAGCCGCGCACCGGCGTACTCGCGGATGGTCTCGAGCAGCCGGTAGCGTCCGGCCTCGGCGACGACAAGCGATTTGTCGACAAGCCGCCCGAAGATCTCCAGTACGCCGTCCCGTCCGCACACGGCCCGCGCTGCGTCCAGCGTGAATCCGCCGGCGAACACAGCCAACCGGCGGAACACCTGCCGCTCGTCCGGATCGAGCAGCTCGTGACTCCAGTCGATCGACGCGGCCAGCGTCTGCTGCCGGGCCGCGACACCACGGACGTTCTTCGTCAGCAGGCCGAACCGGTCGTCCAGGCCGGACTCGATCTGCTCCGGCGTCAGCGTGCGTACCCAGGCCGCAGCCAGTTCCAACGCCAGCGGCATCCCGTCCAGGCGGACGCAGATCGACCGGATCGCCTGCTCCGACTCGGGAAACTCGGATCCGGCGCGTTCCACGAAGAGTGTCCGCGCCTCGTCCGGCGCGAGGGCGGGCACGCGCCAGATCGCCTCGCCCGGGATGTCGAGCGGCTCGCGGCTCGTCGCGAGTACGGAGATCTCGGGACACGCGGTCTGCAGCGCGACCACGAACTCCGCGACGGCGTCGATGATCTGCTCGCAGTTGTCCAGGCAGATCAGGGCCCGCTTGGTCCTCAACTGACCGATCAGCAGGCGGGTGCGATCGCCGGCCTCGACCAGTACGCCGACAGCGGACGCGACAGCCTCCGGGATCTGCTTGCCCTCGGTGACCGCGGCGAGGTCGACCCACCAGACGCCGTCCGGCCAGCGATCCACCGACTGTGCCGCGGACTGTGCAGCCAGCCGAGTCTTGCCACTGCCGCCTGGGCCGGTCAGCGTCACGAGGCGGTTCCCGGACAGCTGCGTCCGCAGTGCGGCCAGTTGGGTCTGCCGGCCGACGAAGCTGGTGAACATCACTGGCAGGTTGTTCGGCACCCGGTCCAGCGATCGCAGCGCCCCGGTCGTCTCCGTGAGCTCGAAGATCCGCTCCGGCGACCCGAGATCCTTCAGCCGGTGAACGCCGAGATCGGTGACGTCGGCCAGGCCGGCCGCGGCGGTTGCGGTGAGCAACGTCTGTCCGGGATTCGCGATCTCCAGCAGTTGCTCGGCATGCCTGACCGCCGCACCTGTCGCTGAGCCTGTATGTACGGCGATCCGCAGCAACTCAGCCGCCGGCGCGCCGGATGCAGCTGCGCGCAACGTCCGCGCTGCGGAGACCGCGGTCGCCGGGTCATCGAAGACCACGATCGGCCCGGTGGCGTCACGCTGTACCAACTTCTCCCCCGCCAACTCGTCGACGAGCCCGGCCAGCCGGGCGTAGGCCGGTGCGCTCGCGGCTCCGGCGTACGACGCGCTCAGCACCGTCACCCCACTCATGTCCGGCAGTCTGCCATCCAGCTGCGTCGGGTCGCCGCCCCTTGCCCCTCCTTTCCTTTGTCCTTTTCTGTGTCGGGTCGCCTGTGTCCGCAGTGTTCGTTAACCTCCGCAGAAAGGGGGCCGAGGAAGTGAGGAGCCGATGGCAGACATCACGACCACTGACCACGGAAAGTTCGCACTGCCCACCAAGAACCTGCCCGCACCGCAGGTCCGCGACCTCCCCGAACCGCCCAGCAAGACCTGGAAGATCGTCGGCCCCGGTATGGTCGGCGCCGGCGTCGGGCTGGCCTCGGGTGAGTTCATCCTCTGGCCGTACATCTCCAGTCAGGTCGGACTGGTGTTCCTCTGGGGCGCCGTCGTCGGCGTGGTGATCCAGTGGTTCCTGAACATGGAGATCGAGCGGTACACGCTGGCCACTGGTGAGACAGCGTTGACCGGCTTCAACCGGTACGGCAAACACTGGGGCCTGTTCTTCGCGATCATGACGTATTTCGCGAACATGTGGCCCGGCTGGGCGACCAGTTCGGCGGCGATGCTGACCTATCTGTTCGGCGCCGGCGACCCGCGCTGGATCGCGATCGGCATCCTGCTGGTGATCGGCGTGATCCTGACCTTCGCGCCGGTCGTCTATGTGATGCTCGAGCGGCTGATCGCGGTGAAGATCGCCGCCGTGGCGCTGCTCGTCGTCCTGGCGCTCGTCTTCGCCATCCGCGGCAAGACGTACAGCGCGCTCGGCGACGCGGTCACCCACCCGCAGTTCCCGGTCGACCAGCTCGGGTTCGCGCTGGTGATGGGCGCGATCGCGTACGCCGGTGCCGGCGGCGGCCAGAATCTCGTCCAGAGCAACTGGATCCGGGACAAGGGCTTCGGGATGGGGCAGCACGTGCCCCGGCTGACGTCACCGGTCACCGGTGAGACCGAGGCCGACCCGACCGCGAACGGTTACACCTTCACCCCCGACGAGGCGAACATGGCCCGCTGGCGGCGCTGGTGGAAGTTCGCCAACATCGAGCAGGCCGCGACGTTCGTGGCGATCACCGTGCTGACGATCGTGTTCACCTCGATGCTCGCCCACGCGACGCTGTTCGGTAACCCCGACGTCAAGAACAACATCAGCTTCCTGAAGATCGAGGGCACGACCCTGCAGTCCCTGGTCGGCGGCTGGTTCGGCTACCTGTTCTGGGCGATCGGCGCGTTCGCGTTGTTCGCGGCCGCGGCCGGGATCGTCGACTACACGTCCCGGCTGGCCTCGGACATGATCAAGGCCCGCTACCTGCGCGAATCGAAGGTGACCGAATCCAAGCTGTACTTCTGGCTGGTCTGGGGACTGGTTGCCTTCGGCATCCTCGTGCTACTGGCCGGGCTGGATCAGCCGCTGGTGCTGCTGGTCATCTCCGCCTGCACCGCCGGCACGATGATGTTCGTGTACTCCGGCCTGCTCTGGTGGATGAACTCCCGGGCTCTCCCGCACGCTATCCGCATCACGGCCTGGCGGACCGCCGTGCTGTGGTTCTCGTTCCTGGCGTTCGGCTTCCTGGCCGTGTTCACCGTCATCGACCAACTGAAGAAGCTCTAGCGACCACCCGAGCCCGGGGTACGTCGTACCCCGGGCTCGCGCGCTCAGTCCGCAAGGAACGCCACGACCGCCTGCTCGGCAGCAGTACGCCGCTCCACCGCGACGCCGCTGCTGTCCCGCACCTTCCGGTACAGGTCGACGGACGCATTCAACGCCCGCAGGCAGTCATCCGGATCCGCGATCGGCACGGTCGCCCGCAACTCCGGGACCAACTCCGGCGCCAGCGTCTCCAACCGCCGTACGCCGGAAGGCTTCGATGTCCGGCCCAGGGTCGCGAGCGGCGCGATCGTGGCCGAGCGGATCGCGCCCAGCGCTTCCACCGCCTCGAAGAGTTCACCGCGGGCGATCTTCACCGCCGTGTAGTGCACCCACACCCAGAACCGGTCCTCGATCCACTGCGGATCGACCTCCGGCCAGCTCGGCTGCGACGTACTGTAAGCACGATCGACCGAGTCGTCCCGCTGCCACAGCACGACACCGTCCTCGACCCGGTCCCGCAGGTCGTCCGGCGTGACGAACTTCAGATCCACATGCGCCAACGGCGGCCCGTACAACGCGATCAGCAACCGCGGCTCGCCCACGTGCTCGCCGGTGAAACTCGCCAGCAACGGTCCCAGCCGAGCTGCGAACACCGGCGCCTCGGCCAGACATTCCTGGTGTTTGTCCGGCGCGCAGACGAGCACCAGGTCCAGATCGGAGTGCTCGTCGCTCGTCCCGGTGGCGATCGACCCGCCGGCGACAACGGCGAGCAGCCGCGGGTCCGTCTCGGCCTCGGCGACAACAGCCTCCGCGAGCTGCCGTAGATGCGCGGGAACTCGATCGATCACGATGCTCACAAACTCCTCCTCGGAACAGGTCAGCAGGCCAACATCTCACAGCCGCGGCCGCGCGGGCGACCGAGTTTCTTCTCTGACCGAACGACCACGCCGCCCCACCGAGGGGAGTAGAACGGCACGGTGGACCGACAGTCGGCGATCGGCGCGGGGTGATCGGACCAGCTCCACAGCCAGCCGATGCGGTCGATCCTGCCGTCTTTCAGGGCAAAGGACACCGGCTTGCCGACGCGGGACGGATCGGTCGACCTCGTCACCACGCCCGTCGTCATCGCCACCGGGCCGCCGGTGGCCAGGCAGGTGAGCTGTCCTTCGACCTCCGTCGACCACCTACCACGCTCGGTGAAGCGGAAGTGGCCCTGGACCTGCGTCGGGTTCCCGCCCGCCGGCACGTGAGCCGTCAGATCGAACCGCAGCATTCCGGTTCGCGCTGCGTCCGGGGCACCGAGTACGGCGGCAACCGTCGTACCGCCGTCCGCGGCAGCCTTCACCGCCACCGTCGTCCCGGCTCGGGCAGCCTCCGACGGATGCCGTACGCCGTGCACCCGGAACCCACCGTCCGTCAGCAAGAAGTTCGGCGCGGTGCCCTAAACCGCACCGGATCACCGTCGAACGGCTTCCACTCCGGTCCGAGCCGCCCGCCGCCGACCCCGGACACCCTCATCACCGGCGCCGCATCATTGCCTGCGGCAACCGATGGGGAGAGGCCGATTCCGGCCAGCACCGCGACGGCCAAGGTCCCCAGCAGCAGTCGCCTACCCACGTGCGCTCCTCCTCGATCGGGCCCGCCGGTCGCGGACCAACCGAGTCGACGCTTCCATCGCAGCTGCGCCGGCACATCCCTCACGAGAGCGAACGCGCTCCCTCCGCCGAGGGAATCAGCGGCGCGGGCCGTAGGCCTCCGGGGCTCCGTTCGCGGTGGTGAAGAGGGAGTAGACCGAGGTGGTCGCGGTGAGGAAGAGGCGGTTGCGTTTGGCGCCGCCCCAGGTGAGGTTGGAGACGGTCTCGGGGACGAGGAGCTTGCCGAGCAGCGTGCCGTCGGGGTGGTAGATGTGTACGCCGTCGGCAGCGGAAGCCCAGATGCGGCCCTCGGTGTCGAGCCGGATGCCGTCGAAGATCCCGTTGCCGCATTCGGCGAACAGCTCGCCGCCGGACAACTTGTCGCCGTCGACGGTGAAGACGCGGAGCGTCCCCTCCTCCGAGTCGGCGATGTAGAGCAACGATTCGTCGAGCGAGAACGCCAGGCCGTTCGGCCGGTTGAAGTCGTCCGCGACCCGGGTCAGCACCCCGTCCGGCGAGATCCGGTAGACGTGGCAACCACCCGTCTCGATCGCGCCCTTGTATCCCTCGTAGTCACTGTCGATCCCGTACGCCGGATCCGTGAACCAGACCGAGCCGTCGCGCTTGACCACCACGTCGTTCGGGCTGTTCAGCCGCTTGCCGTCGTACTCCGAAGCCAGCACGGTGACCGCGCCGTGGTGCTCGGTCCGGCTCACCCGGCGGTTGCCGTGCTCGCAGCTGACCAGGCGGCCCTCGGTGTCGCGCGTGTGCCCGTTCGTGTTCCCGGCCGGGTGCCGGAAGACGGAGACCTGGTACGACGTCTCGTCCCAGCGCAGGATGCGGTCGTTCGGGATGTCGCTCCAGAGCAGATAGCGGCCGGCCGGCGAGTACACGGGACCTTCCACCCACCGGCCGCCGGTCCACAGGCGTTCGAGCAGGCTGTCCCCGCGAATCCCGGCGAACCGGTCGTCCAACGCCTCCCAGACGGCCGGTGCGGTCCCCGCCAACGGTTCGAGAATGCCCGTCATCACCACTCCTCGCGAACTCGGCTGCACGTCACCCGCGAGCCTATGCCGAACTCGCCCGGATCGCCCCCGCCCGCCCGTCGGTTGGACCTCTCAGCTGCCGGTTGCGGTGAGCAACCAGGACCAGACCGTCGTGGTGGCAGTGATGAACAGGCGGTTCTTCTTCGGGCCGCCGAAGGTCAGGTTGGACACGACGTCCGGCAGCAGGAGCTTGCCGATCAGCGTGCCGTCCGGGTCGAAGCAGTGCACGCCTTCGTGCGTCGCCGCCCAGACCCGCCCGGCGCTGTCCAGCCGGACCCCGTCGAACATGCCGGCCTCGCACGGCGCGAACACCTCGCCCCCGGTCAGCTTCTCGCCGTCCACGTCGAACCGGCGGATGTGCTTGCCCGGGGTGTCGACGACGTACAACTGGTTCTCGTCAAGGGAGAAGGCGAGGCCGTTCGGGCGGATGAAATCGTCCGCGACCACGGTCAGCGCGCCGTCCGGGGCGATCCGGTAGACGTGGCAACCGTCGATCTCCTGCTCGGCCGCGTTGCCCTCGTAGTTCGAGGTGATGCCGTACGGCGGGTCCGTGAACCAGATCGAGCCGTCGCTGCGCACGACCACATCGTTCGGGCTGTTGAGGCGGCGGCCGTCCAGGTGTGACGCGAGCACCGTGCGGCTTCCGTCGTACTCGGTCCGGATGACGCTGCGGTCGCCTTGGGAGCAGCTGATCAGGCGGCCGGTGCGGTCGATCGTGTTGCCGTTGACATTGCCGGACGGCTCGCGGAACACGCTCACCTGACCGGAGACCTCGTCCCAGCGGAGCAGCCGGTCGTTCGGGATGTCGCTGAAGATCAGGCAGCGCCAGGCCGGTGCGTACGCCGGTCCTTCCAGCCAGCGACCGCCGTCGTACAGGCACTCGACGTACTCGTCGCCGGCCACGGTGAAGCGGTCGTCGAGCTTGACCAGCTCGGCCCGGATCCGCGGTGGGGTGGGTGTGAGAGTGATGGGCATATCCAGAACCATATCCTGTTACACTCACTCTGAACAGGATGAGATTCGGAGAGAGCTATAGATGACCATAGATGATCTGGATCGCAAGCTCCTCACCGCCTTGCAGGACGACGCCGGGCAGTCGTACGCCGCGTTGGGCCAGACCGTCGGCCTGTCGGCGGGCTCGGCCCACGAGCGGGTGCGCAAACTGAAGGCGGCCGGTGTGATCCGGCGGACCACGGTCGAGGTGGACCCGGCCGCTCTCGGTCAGGGCGTGCTGGCCTTCGTCCTACTCGACGCGAGCGCCTGGATGGGCGACGAGCCGACGCTGCACGCTCTTCGTGCGATTCCGGCAGTCCAGGAGGCGCACATCATCGCCGGGCCGGCATCCGTCCTGGTGAAGGTGCGGACGGCGACCACCGAGGACCTGCAGGCGACCCTGCGCGCATTGCACCAGATCGACGGCGTGACCAGCACGCAGACGATCGTCGTCCTCGAGTCGTACTTCGAGCGCCCGCCCGCGGTGATGTGAGGAACGCCCTGTCTCCTTCGAGGGCTGGTTGACCCTAGACTCGGGCCAGCCGAAGGGAGTCAGCTGTGTCCGACAGCAAGCAGATCACCAAGGTGCTGGTCGCCAACCGGGGCGAGATCGCCGTCCGGGTCGTCCGGGCCGCCGCCGACGCGGGCCTGGCCAGCGTCGCCGTGTACGCCGACCAGGACCGGGACGCGCTGTTCGTCCGGCTCGCCGACGAGGCGTACTCCCTGGACGGGTCGACACCGGCCGACTCCTACCTGAACATCGCCAAGATCCTCGACGTCGCGGCCCGCTCGGGTGCGGACGCCGTCCATCCCGGCTACGGCTTCCTGGCCGAGAACGCCGACTTCGCCCAGGCCGTCCTCGACGCCGGGCTGATCTGGATCGGCCCGCCGCCGTCGGCGATCGACTCGCTCGGCGACAAGGTCAAGGCGCGGCACATCGCCGACAAGGTCGGCGCGCCGCAGGTCCCCGGTACGCCGGACCCGGTCGCCGACGCCTCGGAGGTGATCGCGTTCGCCGAGGAATACGGCCTGCCGATCGCGATCAAGGCGGCGTACGGCGGTGGCGGCCGCGGGATGAAGGTCGCGCGCACGCTGGAGGAGGTGCCGGAACTGTTCGAGTCCGCGACGCGTGAGGCCGTCAGCGCGTTCGGACGCGGCGAGTGCTTCGTCGAGCGGTACCTGGACAAGCCGCGCCACGTCGAGACCCAGTGCCTGGCCGATGCCCACGGCAACGTTGTGGTGGTGTCGACGCGGGACTGCTCGCTGCAGCGCCGGTACCAGAAGCTGGTCGAGGAGGCTCCGGCTCCGTTCTTGTCGTCGGAGCAGATGGAGACTTTGTACTCGGCGTCGAAGGCGATCCTGCGGGAGGCCGGGTACGTCGGGGCCGGCACGTGTGAGTTCCTGGTCGGGCAGGACGGGCTGATCTCGTTCCTCGAGGTGAACACCCGGCTGCAGGTCGAGCACCCGGTCTCCGAGGAGGTCACCGGGCTGGACCTGGTCCGCGAGATGTTCCGGATCGCCAACGGCGAGGAGCTCGGGTACGACGATCCCGTCGTGTCGGGGCACTCGATCGAGTTCCGGATCAACGCGGAGGACGGCGGGCGAGGATTCCTGCCCGCGCCGGGTACGTTGACCCGCTGGCACGCGCCATCCGGTCCCGGCGTACGGCTCGACGGCGGCTACGACCAGGGCGAGACCGTGCCCGGCGCCTTCGACTCCTTGGTGGCCAAGCTGATCGTCACCGGTCGCGATCGGACCCAGGCGCTGGAACGGTCCCGCCGGGCCCTGCGCGAGTTCGTCGTCGAAGGCATGCCGACGGTCATCCCGTTCCACGCGGCCCTCGTGTCGGACCCCGCCTTCGTGGGCACCGACGGCTTCAAGGTCCACACCCGCTGGATCGAAACCGAGTACGACAACCAGCTCACGCCGTACGAAGGCCCGACCGCCGAGGCCGAGGAGACCGGCGAACGCGAGCGGGTCACCGTCGAGGTCGGCGGCAAACGCCTCGAGGTCGTCCTGCCCGCCGGCCTCGGCGCCAGTGCCGCACCCGCCGCCGGCAAGAAGAAGCCGGCCCGCCGAGCCGGCAGCTCGGGCAAGGGTGCCGCCGCCTCTGGCGACTCCCTCACCTCGCCCATGCAAGGCACCATCGTCAAGATCGCCGTCGAGGAAGGCGCCACCGTCGCCGAAGGCGACCTCATCGTCGTCCTCGAAGCCATGAAGATGGAACAACCCCTCAACGCCCACAAATCCGGCACCATCACCGGCCTGACCGCCGAAGTAGGAGCCACCGTCTCCGCCGGCGCCACCCTCTGCGAAATCAAGGACTGACAACCAGGCACCTGAACACCTCCAAACCACCGCTCCGCGGCGGCAGTCCTTCAGCGGCGCGCGGCCGGATCACGAACCATTGTGACGGGCGCCGAGCAATGCCGACAGGTGCGTGGGAACACACAAAGGACACCACTCCGCGGCGACTGTTCCTTTCGCCGCCTTCAGCGTGGCGCAGACCTTCATCCCGGGCCAACGCGGTGTCGCCAGAGACTGCCACAGGTGCTCACCCGGACGACGCACATCCGGTGAGCGCAGGTTGGTGCCGAACTAATTCAAGCCGTGCGCGTGGAGCACAAGTGTTAGTCGGCTGATGACAGGGTGGGTTTCGAACCCGTTGAGGATGCCTGGAGACCGAAGTCGAAGGTGTTGTCGTGCTCGGCGGCGTACTGGGTTGCAGCTACGGTGTCGAGCGCCAGATTGTGGTCGTCGGACCGGAACTTCCAGCCCCGCAAGCAGGTGACTCCCGAACGCCTGCCCCAGCCACGGATGCCGAGTGAGCCTCCCGTGCAATCCGACCGCCATTGCCGTCGCCGCTGTCCGCCAGTCCAGCGGCCTCGAGATCGGACAACTCGATCTCCGTCCAGACCGCGTCCCCCGCCAACTGCACCAACTCGTCCTTAGTCTTGACATGCCAGTAGATCGCCGTCGCCGCGGTACCCAGCCGCTGCCCGAGCGCCCGCATATTCAGCCCGTCGAGCCCATCGCTGTCGAGCAGTCGATAGCAGCCGCCAGATCTGTTCGACCGTCAACACCGCCACAAGCGACGGCACGTCCAGTAGCAGCCCGATGCAACATCGAAGCCCCCGCACAAGTAATGCTTGCTTGAGGCAACGTCTGACCGTTGTCCACAACATCTGACGCTTGTGGATAGTCGCAGCGCATCTGTGGATGACTAGAATCCCTTCAAAACAAGGGTTTCTAGGTTTGAGAACTGTCGGTGGCTGTGTCTAGAGTTGACGGCATGGAACTCCTCGGCGAGCGACCGGTGTGGTCGATGAGCGGCAGCGAAAAGCTGGCGGCTCTCGACGCCCTCGAGGCCGACCTCGCCCGCCGACAGACCTACCGCCTGCACCTCATCGCCGGCCTCGACCACGACGGCTACGCCCAAGAAATCGGCGCCCACGACACCACCCAACTCGTCGCCTTCCGCTACCGCCTCGACCGCCCCCAAGCCCGCCGCGACGTCCGCCTCGCCCAAACCCTGTCCAAGTACGCCGCCGTGTCGGCCGCCCTCCCCGCCACCAACCGCCCAACCGCCGTACGCAACGCCTCGCCAGACCCAACCGACGACACCCCAGAGCCAGCCGACGACGCGCGAGAGCCAACTGACAACGCGCGCGAACTGGCCAACGCTCCAGATGACCCGGCCGAGGCGAATGGCGCGGGTACGGCGGACAGGTTCCTGCACCCGGCTCAGGCCGAGGCGATCGTGACCGCGCTCGAGAAGGTCCCCGACACCGTCCCGGTCGAGGACCTCGACGTGGCCGAACGCGAACTCGTCGGCCTGGCCCGCCACCTGTCCCCGGCCGAACTGCGCAAGGCCGGCCAACGCGTCCGCGACGTCCTGGACACCGACGGCCCCGAACCCGACGAACACCAGGCCTACGCCCGCGAATCCCTGACCCTGACCGGAGCCGACCGAGGCGTGAAGTTCCGCGGCTACCTGGCCAACGAAAACGCCGAACTCCTCCGCTCCCTCATCCACGCCGGCGCCCGCCCCCACCGCACCCGCACCGGCGACCTCGACCCCCGCCCCCGCGACAAACGCCAAGCCGACGCCCTCACCACCGCCCTCACCCTCGCCGCCACCGCCTACGACACCGGCACAACCCCACCCGCCACGACCCCAGCACATACGGCTGGTGCCGATCTGGCGGGCATCGGTACGACCGGTGCCGATCCGGCCGGGGCTGGTACGGCGGACGTGGTCGGGGCGGCCGGGACTAGTACGGCGGCTGTGGTCGGGGTCGGTGGGTCTGGGCGGATACCGGGGTTTGGGGCGAAGGCGAACATCACTGTGACCATTGACCTGCAGGATCTGAAGTCGGCGACCGCCGACGCCATCGGCGACGTGGTGTATGGCGACGGGCTGTCGGCGGCCACGATCCGGCGGCTGGCGTGTGATGCGAAGGTCATTCCGTTGGTGTTGGGGTCGAAGTCGGAGCCGCTGGATGTCGGGCGGGCCGAGCGGCTCGTCACCGGCGCGATGCGCCGCGCGTTGAACGCCCGCGACAGGGGTTGTGTCGTGTGCGGTGCGCCGCCGGTGCAGTGCGACGCTCACCACTTGGAGTCCTGGATCGACGGCGGTGCAACCGCCGTGCACAACCTGTGTTTGCTGTGCCGCCGCCACCACGTCGACCTGCACGCCGGCGACTGGATCATCACCATCACCGACGGGGAGGTCCACGTCGCCCGCCCCACCTGGGCCGACCCACCACCACAACACACCGCCCGACCAGCCCGCCAAACTCACAGGATCCGCCAGACTCAAGCGGAGCCCGGCGCGGCATCATCACCAATGCCCAAGCCACAACGCGGCACAGCATCACCGCCGTTGTCCGACGTCGAGCGCAGCATGGTATCGCTCGGCGGCCCTGGCGTGCCGGCTCCGCTCGCGCTGGTTGCCGCGTCTAATGCGGTCAGTTCCGCGAGCCGTCGTACGGCAACCGGGGCAGAAGTTCTTCAGCGTCTGCTTGCAGCCAAGGGCGAGAGCACCGGATCCATCGCAGCCTTGCCACTTCGCGAGGCGGCCAACCTCGCCATCTGGGGCGAGCCCTCCACCCCACCTGGCACACGTTCGACCAAGGAGGCCCGCACCTCCGACCGCGATGAACCACTCAGCCCCATGGCGATCAAACCATCCGAATCACGGCATGGACTTCATGACGATCAACGGACCGAAGGCTCCCGGGCCTTGACCACCTCCGGACCTGCACAGTGGCCCGATGCTCAATCGGGGAAGACCGAGTCAATTGATGCTCGGCCGAGTGCTGACGTCTCGCGCTTGAAGTGGCCGGCCTGAAGTCGCCCGCGCTGTCAGGTCGAGGTCACTCAGATAGATGAACACCGGCGGGGCCTGCCGATTCAGTGCGTCTGTCCCGCCTGCCGTAGACGACGAAGTCTCCCAAGGCTCGATACGTTGGGGCATTTCGTCGTTGGTCTACAGGTCGCCGGTCTGGTCGGTGCAGAGGTTGTGGATCGCGGCGAAGGCAACCACCCTTGCCGTCTTGATCTGCTCCGCGGTCTGGCCAGACTCGTCATGTTGTCGACCAGGAGCTGCACCGACCCCCGCTTGTCTCGGAACGCCTGGCATGTGGCCGGCGCCGGGGATTCAGCTCACCCTGCCAGGTCTAGGGCACACGGCGATTGCTGTCGCAGGCGCTGGATACGGCGAACATGCAGATGGGCCGTGGTCAGCGCTGTTGGGTCGAGGTCGCTCTGTTGTTGGGGTTGTCCGCGGCGGCCTTGGGGGTGGCTAGTTGGAGTGGAGGGTCGTTATCAGGGACTCGATGTGGGTGCGGATCTCGTCGCGGATCTCGCGTACGGCGGGGAGGGGTTGGCCGGCTGGGTCGGGGAGTTCCCAGTCTTCGTAGCGTTTGCCTGGGTAGAAGGGGCAGGCGTCACCGCAGCCCATGGTGATGACGACATCGCTGGACTGGACGGCTTCGGTGGAGAGGCGCTGCGGGACGGCGGCGGTGATGTCGATGCCGACCTCTTGCATCGCCTGGACGGCGACCGGGTTGAGCTGGTCGCCGGGTTCGGATCCGGCGGACAGGACGGTGACCGTGTCGCCGGCCAGGTGGCGTAGCCAGCCGGCGGCCATCTGGGAGCGGCCGGCGTTGTGGATGCAGACGAACAGGACGCTGGGCTTGTTCACGAGGTAGCTCCAGCAGGTCTCAGTGCGCGGTCGCCGGTACGGCGAGAAGAGTCGAGATCCACTGGATCCGTTCGGGCACGGGCCAGTAGTAGACCCACGTGCCGCGGCGCTCACAGTCGACCAGACCGGCCTCGCGCAACACCTTGAGGTGATGGGAGATGGTCGGCCCACTGACGTCGAACTGCGGTGTCAGCTCGCACACGCAGACCTCCCCATCGGCGGACGTGATCATCGACAGCAGTCGCAGCCGGATCGGGTCGGCGAGGGCTTTGAAGACCGCGGCGCCCGCGACCGCTCCGCCCGAGTCGAGGGCCGCGTCGGAGATCGGCGTACAGCAGGTACCACCGGGGGCCGGCGTCAGCGTGATCTCCTGTTTCGACATGTTTCTATCTTGACGGCTATCTAATCAAGAGGCAAGGTAGACATCGCTGATTAGATGAACTTCAAGATAAGGAGGGATCGTGAGCGAGCCAACAGCAGCCCCGGTCGTGGTCATCGGCGCCGGTCCGGTCGGGCTGGCCGCGGCGGCGCATCTGGCTGAGCGCGGCCTGGACTTCGTCGTGCTCGAGTCAGGTCCGAGCGTGGCCGCGGCGATCGAGGAATGGCGGCACGTGAAGCTCTTCAGCCCGTGGCGCTACGACCTCGACAGCGCGGCGCGGCGCCTGCTGGAAGGTGCCGGCTGGACCGAACCCGACCTCGGCGCCCTGCCGACCGGCGGAGAGCTGATCGACGCCTACCTGGAGCCGTTGACCAAGACTCCGCAACTCAACGACCGGATCCGGTACGGCGCTCAGGTCGCAGCGGTGACGAGGATCGGCTTCGACCGGATCCGCACGGCCGGGCGCGAGGCCGCGCCGTTCCTGATCCGCCTCGCCGACGACACCGAGCTGCTCGCCTCGGCCGTGATCGATGCCGCCGGCAACTGGCGCACACCGAACGTCCTCGGCGGTTCCGGCATCCCGGCACGCGGCGAGACAACCGCCGACGGCATCGCGCACGCGCTGCCCGACGTGCTCGGCGCCGACCGGGATCGCTATGCAGGTCGTCGTACGGCGATCGTCGGCGCCGGCCACTCGGCGGCGACCACCCTGCTCGACCTCGGCGTACTCGCTCAGGACGCGCCCGGCACGGAGATCGTCTGGGTCGTCCGTGGCACCGACCAGGCCCGCACCTACGGCGGCGGTGAAGCCGATGAGCTTCCCGCACGTGGCGCGCTCGGCTCTCGGCTCAAGAAGCTCGTGCAGTCCGGCCAGGTGGAGCTCGTCGGTTCGTTCCGGATCGAGGCAATCGGCCGCACCGCCGACGGACGCGTCGAGCTGACCTCCGGCGAACGGACCGTCGTCGCCGACACCGTTGTGAACTCCACCGGATTCCGCCCCGACCACGAGATGGTGTCCGAGCTGCGCCTCGACCTCGACCCGATCCTCGGCTCCACCCGCGCGCTCGCCCCGCTGATCGACCCGAACAAGCACTCCTGCGGCACAGTCCCACCCCACGGCGTCGACGAACTCGCTCACCCCGAGCCCGGGTACTACGCCATCGGTGCGAAGTCCTACGGCCGGGCACCGACGTTCCTGCTCGCCACCGGGTACGAACAGGCCCGATCCGTGGTCGCCGCACTGGCCGGAGACTGGACCGGCGCCCGCGACGTCCAGCTCGACCTGCCGGAGACGGGCGTCTGTTCGTCCAATCTCGCGTACGGCGACAACACCGACGAGACAGGCGGTTGCTGCGGCCCGACACCCGTCGCACCGCCGACCGGCCGCCAACTCCTGACCATCACTGAAAACACCCGCGCGTCCTGCTGAGCCCCCACAACCTCTTGAACAAGGTGCAGGACGGCTGCGGAGTTCGGCATGCCTGGGGTGTCGCTCACCAACGCCGGCCCGGACGGGTACAGCTTCAACCAGTCGGTGGTGCGACCGTTCGGTAGCACGGATTGACAGACAGTTCTCAGGTTGAGGCTGTAGGTTCCCTGCAGGCATCTCGGTGAGGAGGGTACTGCATGTCCAAGAAGACCCATCAGCATCAGCTGGCGCAGCGCAAGGCCAAGCGGCAGGCCGAGCGGGAAGCTGAGCGGCGACGGCAGCGGCGAAACCTGGGGATCACCATCACGGCGATCGCCGCGGTGGTGGTGGTCGTGGTCGGGGTCTTCGTGGTGATCGGGACCGGCGGCGGCAGCGATACCCCGGCGGCCGCGCCGACTGAGCTGCCCTCGTCGGCCGGGCCGGACAACAAGGCGACGAACATCCCGACCGCGCTCGCGGCGCCGCTGAAGCGGCCGACGCCGTTGCCGGCGCAGGTGAGCTGCACGTACAAGAAGAGCGCCGAGCCGGCCAGCAAGCCGGTGAACCCGCCGGCCAACGGCAAGACCAAGGCGTCGGGAACGTCGAAGGTCAGCCTGAACACCTCGATCGGCGACCTGCAGCTCACGCTGGACAGCGCGCTGGCGCCGTGCACGGTGAAGAACTTCCTCAGCCTGGTCGGGCAGAAGTTCTTCGACAACACCAAGTGCCACCGGCTCACGGTCGGCGAAGGCCTCCAGGTCCTGCAGTGTGGCGACCCGACCGGCACCGGTGGTGGCGGCCCGGGGTACAGCTTCGCGGACGAGGTCTTCCCGACGCTGAAGTACGGCCGCGGTGTGCTCGCGATGGCGAACTCCGGGGCGAACACGAATGGCAGTCAGTTCTTCATCGTGTACGGCGATGCGTCCGGACTAGGCCCGCAGTACACAGCCTTCGGCACCGTCGACGAGGCCGGCCTCAAGCTGATCGACAAGGTCGCGAAGACGGGCGTCACCCCGCAGAACGGTCCCACGGACGGGACGCCCATCACGCCTGTGGAGATCAAGACGGCAACTGCGGCTGCCTGACAAACAACAACAACAACAACAACAACCGCGCCGCCCATCCCCTGCCGGGGACGGGCGGCGCGGTGCGTTCCGGATGGGTCAGGCCAGGAGGTTGTACTTGGAGCGGGGCCAGGATAGGAGGGCGTGGACTTGGGTGATGCCGGCTTGCTGGAGGAGTTCGACGGAGCCGTCCTTGAAGTGGTACAGGTTCGTGGCCGGGTCGCGGGTGGTGTTCCAGTTGTAGTCGGCGTACGCCTGCATGGCCTTCCGGTAGCGCGGGTCCGGCGCCACCGAGTCGAGGATCAGCAGGTTCTTGAACCAGATCGAGTTGAAGGCCGCACCCTGCTTGGCCAGCATCTCCTGCGTGCTGTAGAACGCCAGCGACGCCTTCGCGACGGACTTGGCGTCAGCCAGGTACTGCCGGTTGCCGGTCGCCTTGAACAGCAGGACGCCCGCACCGAGCATCACGCCCTGGTTGTAGCTCCACTGCGTCTTCTCGACATTCCCGGCCAGGTCGATGTGGTCCCAGTACAAACCGTTCGGCGCCAGCATGCAGTCCTGCGCCCACTTGTACATCGTCTGAGCCCAGGTCAGGTACGACCGGTCCCGCGTCAGCAGGTACAGATGCGCACCGAGCTCAGCACCCGGCCCGTTCGACACCGTGTTGCGGTCCTGGCTCCACGGCGCCTGGGTCCAGAACACGCCACCGGCACAGGGGTGCGACGGATCCGTGTCCCACCCGTGCACAACGAGCGTGAAGATGTCTTTGGCCCGAGCCAGCGCAGCGCGGTCACCAGTCCGCTTGTATCGCTGGATCAGGTTCAGTCCGATCCACTCGTTGTCGTCGTAGAACTTGTCCCCGCCTTGACCCAGCGGCGGGCGGACATACGAGTCGTAGCCCGTCGGCGTCGTACCGGCGTTCCAGTACGGCTCGTACGCCGCGATCCGCCGGTCGGCCTCCTCGGACGCCTTCCGCCCGGCGCCCGGCACACCCGCCAGGTCCTCCGCGGCGATCGCCGCCTGCGAGTACGGCCAGACATACGAGTACGGGTTGGTCTGCGTGTTCGGGTACTCCTCGAGCAACAGTCCGTTGCCCGCGTCGAAGTACTTGTTGATCGCGTCGTACGACGCCTGCGCACGAGCCGCCGGATTCGTCCCGGCGTCGGCCGCGGTCATGGTCAGTGACCCGAGGACGGCGACCGCGAGCACCCCGGCCGCGACCCGAGTTGATATACCAATTTTCCTGCGCATCGACTGTGATCCTCCTGGGCGGTGGTGATTGACATCGATGTCACGTTCTAACCGGCCCAGCGATGCGCCGTCAATGGCTCAGCGACCGGTGTCCGCGACGGGATCAGTTGGCATACCAAGAGGACTGACCGGGAACGCGATCCAGGCCGACCGCAGATGCAGCCGGATCCGCACCTGATCGGCGGTCAGCACCCGCCGCCCCTTCGACCCGACCGCCTCCACCGTGAGGGCCCGGCCGCCCGGCGGGCCGACGCCGGTTCGCTTCAGCACCCGCAGGCTCCGGATCGACCCCACGTCGAAGACCGCCTGCACCTCCGCCGCCGTCCGGGTCACCGTCCAGGTCACGTTGGGATTCCCGTTGTTCGGATACGCGTCCCAGCCGTCCGCCTTCAGCACCTGGTACGGCACGTCGCCGACCGCCGTCGCCCCTCCGTTCGAGGAGGAGAACTCGGCGATGATCGGCTTCCCCTTGTACAACCTGATCTGCCCCGCGGTCGCCGCGACGGCCGTATTCGTCGACGCCTTCTCCGAGTCGTACCCGCCGTACACCTGGCACGACGTGGTGTCGCACAGGTCGTACGCCTTCCGCGCGGCCCGGCTCCGGTGGAAGGCCGAATAGGTGCGTGCGGCAACGGCCTGCGCCTGCAATGCGGCCGGACGCCAGCTGGACAAGGCTTCTCGCGGTACGACGCCACGTAGGTAGTAGTCGAGCGACACGACATTCACCGTGTCGAGGTGTGCACCGGAGACGTCGATGGCCCGGAGCGCGCCGCGATACCGGCGTACCGCTCCACTCGGCAGGATCAACCCGGTCACGGCCGCACCCTCGAACTGCGTCATGCCGGTGAACGTCTTCCACAGCGTCCATTTCCGGGTCTTCGCGTCGAACGAGCTGACCTTGGTGCCGTGATCGCCGTACGGATCGATCGACCACTGGTTCCGGGTCGATGCCTTGGGCAACGTGTAGACCTTGCCGGCGGTCAGGTCACGGACGCGCAGGTGGTTGACCGTGCCGACCCGGACGCCGTCAGTGGTGTCCGCGCTGATCCGGACCCGGATGCTGCCGGTCGCCTTGCCGGTCGTCGTGCCGGGGTAGTAGAAGTCGAGGATCTGCCGGACCGACTTCCCGGCGATGGCCGCGCCCTGGGCGCCGTACTGCGACATCCCGCGGCCGTGCCCGAATCCGCGGCCGCTGATGGTCGTGCCGGCGGTAGCCGCCTTCGGCTCGACCGGACTCGCCTGCGCGCTCGCGCTGATCAGGGCGGAGGACAGGACGACGGCGGCGATCGCACGCTTCTTCATGACGCTCTCCCGTACTGGACGTAGATCTTGCCCTGGGGTTGGTTGTAGATGAGCCAGCCGCGCTGGAACTTCTGCTTCAGGCCGCCCTTGACCGCGTACAGATCAGTGACCGGCAGTCCGAGCCGCGCGCTGCCGGCGCCGAGCCGCCGATAGCGTGTCCGGAACACACCGGCCGTGGAATGCGTGCCGCTGGCAACGGAAAAGAAGACGTCGCGGGTGGCGAAGTACGTCGCCCAGCCGGTCCTCGTCCGGTGCTCACCCCAGAACGGCTGCCCCAGATACGTGAAGCCGATCCCCCGCGCGTACCGGTAGATCGGGGTCGAGACGCTGCCGCCGATCAACGTGTTGATTCGTTGCTTCAACCAACCGAGTTTGCTGTAGAGCTGCTGACCCGGGCACGCGGTCGCCTTGGTGTCGCGGTGCCCCGAGACCGTGTGCAGCCGGCTGCCGTCGAGCACGATCGTCGCATGCGGCGACCGATAGTTCGCGTCCAGCTTCCAGGCGATCACGCGGGCCGTCATCTCCAGCATCGCCGCCGGTGGCGCGGTGTTCTCGAAGTTGCCGATCACCGCGACACCGAAGGAGTTCGAGTTGAACGCAGCAGTGTGCGCACCGAGCACCGGCAACTGTGCACCGCCGTACCGGCCCTCGAAGGCGCGGCCGAAACGGTCGACCAGGAAGTTGTAGCCGAGGTCGCACCAGCCGCGGCTCTTCACGTGGTACGTGTACATCGCCCGCACCATCGCCGGGACCTGAGTCCGCGTGTAGTCGTTCCGATCGGCGGTGTGGTGCACGAACGCCGCCTGCACGGTGGTCGTGTACTTCGGTCGCGCGCAGGCCGCGCCGTTGTGACTGCGCAGCCGCTCGTCGGCACCCCACCGCTTCCGGCTCACCATGGCCGGCATCGGGTACGGCGCTCTGCTCGCCTCGGGCTGGATCACACCGGACGCCCGGGGCTCGTCGGCGTCGGTGTCGAGGACGCCGGGCTGGATCAGGATCACCTTGGCGTCGCTGACCGTCGTACCGCTGCTGGTCACGGCACTCGCCTGCACACCGGTCGCGTTGCCGACCCACAGCGGGTCGGTGCCGGCGCGCTCGATTCCTTCAGGAGCCGATGGATCGGGGCCGTGGTCGTCCTCGACCTGGAGTGCCTGCCAGTCGGTCCAGGAGCCGTCGCGCTGGACGCGGACCTTCGCCGACACCGGCTGCGTGCCCTGCGGCCAAGTGCTCTGTGACCAGGTGATGGCCACCATCGAGAACGGCTTCGTTTCGGCCTGGATCGAGGGCCCGTCGAGCGCGAGTTCCTGGTACGACGGCTGCGCCGGGGGCGACTGTGGTTGCGGAGTGGGAAGGACCAGGCTGAGGCCCGTCGCCGCGAGGGTGAGGAGTCGGGAGGTCTTGCCCATGGAACAGCCTTCCGGCGGGGATACGACGGTTCGCTGGGCGGCGCTCATCGATTATGCGCGCTGGGTGATCGCTTTCCCGGCATTGCGTCACCCTGCGTGGCGAGGATGCCTTGCGGAGGTGGATAAGCTCTCCCTAAAGCCATTGAGAGAGGCCCGACATGGACTTCATCCTGATCATCGCCATCGTGGTGATCGCGGTGCTGGCGTATCGCTCGTACCGTCGGACCCAGCTGCAGTCCCGCAAGCAGCACGAGATCACCGCCGGTGAACTCGAGTCGGTGAAGCGCACCGCCGACGAGGACATCACCCGGTTCGGCGAGGAACTGCAGGACCTCGACCTGGAAATGGTCGGCAAGGACCTCGGTGACGGAGCGCGGCAGGACTACCAGCGCGCGCTGGACTCCTACGAGTCCGCCAAGCAGGCGGTCGGTCAGGTCACCCACGCCGATCAGATCAAACACGTGATCGAGATCCTCGAGGACGGCCGGTACGCCGCGACCTGTGTGCGCGCCCGCGTGGCCGGTGAGCCGCTCCCGCAGCGTCGCCCGTCGTGCTTCTTCAACCCGCAGCACGGTCCGTCCGTCGAGGACGTGATGTGGTCGCCGCCCGGTGGCGCACCGCGTGAGGTGCCGGCCTGTGCGGCAGACGCCGAGCGGGTGAAGGCCGGCGCCGAGCCGGACGTCCGCAAGGTGATGGTCGGCCCGCAGCGGGTGCCCTACTGGGAGGCCGGCCCGGCCTACTCGCCGTACGCGCAGGGCATGTTCGGCGGCATCGGCGGGATCGCCACCGGTCTGTTCCTCGGTACGGCGCTCGGCGGGATGTTCGCCGGCGGCGGCTACGGCGACTACGCGGCCGGCTACGACGCCGGCATGGCGGACGGCAGTGACGGTGGCGGTGACGGTGGTGGCGACGGCGGCGACTTCAACATGGGCGACTCCGGCGGCGACTCCGGCGGCTGGGACTTCGGCGGCGGCGACATGGGCGGCGGCGACTTCGGCGGAGACTTCTGAGCCCTGACGTCCAGAGCCCCGGCAATCAGATGATGGATGCCGGGGCTCTGTCATTCCGCCGAGCTCAGTCGCCGTTGAGGGGTGGGTTTCCTTCGGCGGTGTTGAGGTAGTAGACGGGGTCTTTGTAGGTGCCGGGGACTTTGCCGAGGCCCTTGATGACGGTGGCGGTTCCGTTGGCGTGACTGACGGCGTACAGGTACGCCGCGCCGGTGTCCTTGTCGATCGCGGTCAGCAGGGTGCTCTGGTTGCCGCAGCGTTCGGCGACGAGCGACTCGAAGGTCTGCCAGGTCGAGGTGCGGACCTGCTTCACGATCGGCTTCATCGGCGAGGTGCGCGGAATGCGGATGGTGTAGAGCGCACCGCCGCGGGTGTTCGCCAGGAAGGTGTCGTAGGCCTTGGTCTCACTGATCAGCGCCATCGTCTTGACCGCGGCGAACCCGCCGGCGACCTGGCTGTGCCAGACCCCCTTGCTGTCCAGCACCCAGCGATAGAGGTCGCCGCTCCCGCCCTTCAGGCCGTACCGCGCGCCGGCCCCCGGATAGCCCGGGCCGGGCTGCCAGAACGAGTCTTCGACCATGGTGAAGTACGTCCAGCCGGAACCGATCTTCTTGAGACCGGTCGGCGGGACCCCGGACGTGTCGGAGTAGTACGCCGAGTACAACGTGTCGTTCAGTACGACGCGGCCGGTCGTCGTACTCCCCGCGGGGACGTCGAGCGACTCGGTCCAGGTCGAGCTCGCCTTCGCGATCCCCGGGGTGAACAGATGCGGGCCGGTGCCCTGCTTGGCCGTCGGCGGCGCCGAGGCGGTGATGTTCGAGTAGCCGATGTCGCCACCACTCGTGACGGATCCCACGGTCAGCTGGCATGCCGCGGTGGTCGCCGCGGTCGCGGTGCCGGCCGGCACCGTCGCGAGGCCGGCCAGCAGTACGGCGGAAGCCGCAGCAGCGGAGGCTCGTTTCACACTCATTCGGGAAGTTCCTCTCGTAGGGACTCTCGACGAGCTTGATACGGCCCCCGCCGCGGAAGTTGCGGCTATCTGGTGATCTTGATGGGGACGGACAGGGCGGACGGAGCCGTGGTCGGGCCGAGGAGCAGCTCGCCGTTGTAGCTCTGGCCGGGTGTCATCGCCTTGTTGTAGTCGACGTGCAGCGTGACCGTGGTGCCGGCCGGGACCGGACCGGTGGGCACACCGCTCACGGTCAGGTCGTTGCCCTGGATCGCGTTGACGTTCAGCGTGAACGACGGCGTACCGGAGACCGAGAAGCCGTGCACCCAGATCTGGTAGTTGCCGTCCGGCGGGTTGACCAGATCGACCGCTTCGTTCGCCGTACCACCGGCGGACGAGGCAACGATCTCGGACGGCGAGAACACGCCGTCGTTGTTGGCGTCCCGGAGCACGTACAGGTCCAGGTCGTTGCTGTCCAGTGCCGTGCTCACGCTCAACCGGGACGCGTGCGCGAGCGTGATGTTCTTCTTCACACTCGCCGTGGACGGGTCGTTCGGGTCGTCCTGGTGGGCGACCTCGGTCGTCGTACTCGGCTGGCTGAGACCGTAGGCGGACGCCTTCAGCCCGTCCAGCGCCACGCTGGAGTCGAACTTCACGTCGAACCCACCGGTGTCCCCGGTCGCGGTCTGCACGACCGACGACGGCGAGACGGACGCACTGCCCAGTTGCACCTTGAACGGGGTGTTGAACTTGTCACCCTGCCAGCTGACCTGGTGCAACGCGAGCGCCTGCAGGCCTTCCTGCGCCGGCGCGGTCACCACGTCGGCCGGACCACCGGTCGCCGTGTCGAACCGCCAGACACCGGTCCGGACGTTGGTGTTCGGACTCTTCCCGACCGTGTCGATCGTGTACGGCGCGCCGTACACGGAGTCCGGCTCGAGCTGGAAGTGGTTCACCGAGCGCCCCATGATCAACGTGTCCAGGTCGGTGTACGGACCGGAGTCCTCCCAACTGGTGTTGGCCAGGAACTTGGTGCCTTCCGCGGGTGTCTTCGGTACGTCGAGGTAGAAGAACCGCCAGTCACCGGACTCGGCCCGCCAGGTCCAGTCGTTCGCACCGAACACCGAGCCGTTGTTGTAGGTCAGGTTACGTTGCGACTGAGCGACGTCGTCACCGCCGAAGGTGATCGCCCCGGTGATCTTGCCGGTCGCGTCCTGCGCCGCCTTCGCCGCGACCGCCACGGACACCGGCACCACCATCGAGTCCGAGCCCCGGTTCAGCACGACGGCGCCGGAGTACATCCCGTACGGCGTGCTGGTCGGCACCTTGATCGACGCGGTGAACGAGCCCTTCGCGGTCTTCGGTGTGCTGACCCACTTCCAGTCGCTGTTCTTGTACCAGTCGATCGAGACCTTGAAGTCGGTGACCGGGATGGCCGTGTTCTTCGCCGAGTGCTGCAGACCGAGGAACAGGCCGTCGGCCATCCGCTTCGCCGGGTCGGCGACGTACGACTGCAGCGCGTTCGAGCCGGCCCGGTGGTACATGAACCGCTCGTACTCGCCCTGCTCCATGTCCGACTTGGCGAAGTCCAGGTCGAGGAAGCCGTCGATGTTCGAGCTGGTCGTCTTGTCGGTGTGGTTGACGACGCCGTTGTGGTTCTTGTCGGTCCACAGCTTGCCGTCGTGGTTGACGTCGGTCCAGTTGTAGGTGAGCAGCCGCCAGGCCTGGTCCTCGGTCAGGTTGTTGTCACCGTCGAACTCGGACCGTGGGTACTCGAGCTTGACCACCATCAGATCGGCGTCCCGATGCTGTTTGACCTGTTTGGTCAGGTCGATCAGGTAGTCCGGCGCGTTGAAGTTCGACGTGCTCTCCTGGCTCAGATCCTTGCTGCTGAAGGAGAGGGTGTCGGTGTCGGTCCGGACGAGTTGCCGGTCGCTGACCTGCCACGTGCCGGGGCCCTTGAGGTCGAACTTCTGGGTGTCGATGCCACCGGGCGAGATGATGTTCGCGAACACCGGGTACTCGGTGCCGCGGTAGTCACCGACCCGCCATTCCGTCGGCGACACGGTCGCACGGCTGCCGAGAGCACCCGCCACCGCCTTGCCGGCGTCGATCGAACCCGAGCCCTGGACGTTGGCATCGTACCCGAGGTCCTTCGAGGTCGACTTCAGGATGTCCTGCGCGGTCGAGTAGAAGCCCACCGGCACGGAGCCGCCGTGCGCCTTCTCGTAGGCCTGGTAGACCAGGGCCGTCGCGCCCACGGCGACCGGGGTCGACCGGCTGGTGCCACCCCAGGTGACCCAGGCGTTCCGTCCGTCCAGGATGGTGTTCAAGGTGGCGTCACCCGGTGCATAGGCGCCGTCGGCAACGACATCGACGCCGTTGGTGGCGTTCGCGCCGAAGCCCCGGTTGGACCACACCATCACGTCGTTGTCGGTGATCTGGCTGGTCCGCACGATCGAGTCCCAGCCGGTTCCGCCGAACTGGGTGGACGCGCCGACCTCGATCGCGGTCGACGGCGCCGCGGCCGTCGCCGTACCGAAGCCCGGAGCGCCGTTGCCGGTGGAGAACAGTGCGGTGGTCTTGTGGCCGTCGTGGATCACGTCGGCTTCCTGGCTCGCGGCGTCCCAACCGTCGTTGTCGGTGGTCGACTCGCCGTAGGAGTTGGACGTGACGTCGACCCCGCCCCGGGTGGACAGGAAGTACCCGAACTGGGTGGAGAAGTCGAAGCCCATGTAGATGTCGCCGAACGGCGCCAGCTTGGCGTGCGGAGCACCACCGAGCACGGCACCGGCGTACTTGCCACCCGGGATGTCCTTGAAGGTCGGTGCCTTCCCGTTGATCACCGCCTGGCCGACGATGTTCGACGCGGTCAGTGTGCCGTGGCCCTCGATCCCCGGGTCGAAGTCACCGGTCCACGCGACCAGCGCGCCGGGTCCGTACGACGTGTCCTCGACGCCGAACGCGTCCAGGCCACCCGGGATCGGGGTCTTGCCGTCGGAGATGTAGTACAGCAGGCCACCGGACAGGTCGGTGTAGCCGTCGCCGTTCATGTCCCGGTACGACGCCGGCGACGACTTGGTCACCGGCTTCTCGTCGGCGAACGAGTAGTCGTCGTCCAGGTCGACGTACGCGGTGTCGTAGACGCCGGCGGTGTGCGGGTCGGTGAGCAGGAATCCGGGCCGCTCGCCGTACAGCTCGAGCATGTAGTCGTCCGGGTGGCTTCCGAGCATGACCTTGCCGGACTTGCTCCACTTCGCCGGGAACGTGTAGGTGTGCTGCTTGGTCCCGGCCGGCAGGTTGAAGTTGCGCGACGGACCGGTCTTCGTGGCGAAGTCCACCGAGCAGGTCGCGCCGGACTTGGCGCAGGTCGCGGCGGTGGTCTTGGTGTACCAGGACAGGCCCTGGTCGACCTGGCTGGGGTCGGCCAGCCACTGCAGTGTGCCGAACGGGTCGAACGCCTTCGGCCAGCCGTTCCAGCCGGCCTTCGCGCCGGTCTGGCCGGTCCAGGTCTGCCAGGTGTTCAGCAGGTCCGGGTGGCCCCAGTCGGTGCCGCCGTCGAGGACGCCGACGGTCACGCCCTGACCGGTGAAGCCCGCGTTCCAGGCGCCGGTGAAGTTGTGCGTCTTGGCGTCCAGCAGGTTCTGCTTGCGCAGCTTCTCGAAGTTGGAGCCGCGCAGTGGCGGGGCTTCGGTGTAGGGGACGTCGTCCGCCTTGACCTTCGTGAGCGCGGCCTTCTTCTCGGCCGCGGTCGGGGCCTTGTGCAACTCGGGGTCAGGATCGTTCAACGGCTGGCCGGTCTTGGCCAGCTCGATCGGCTGGATCGCGACGACCCCGGGTACGGCGGCCAGCTTGGGCAGCGCCTGGACCGGGATCGATCCGAGCACCAGGGCGGCGTCACCGGACTTCGCCACCCGGGCGTTGTCGAGTACCGCGCGGGCCCGGGTGGTGTCGCCCTGGACGGTCGCGAACACGGCCACCGGGGCGGTATCGCCCTTCTTGACCTTCGCTTCCAGCTTGGGGTCCAGCTTCGACAGGACGGCGTCGGTCGCGGACTGCACCTGCATCGTGCCCGGCCCTTGGCCCGGCGGCGGATCCTTCTTGGCGGCGGCCTGCACCGGCGCCGACAAGGACGCGAGGAACAGGCTGGTCAGGGCAACGAGCGCAGCAGAGTGCTTCAGGCGTCGTCTCATGCTTCCCCTCCGGACACGGGCGGTCCCCCCTCGACCGCAGGCTGAACATCCGGAGCGTATGACTGTCCCCCACCTGTGCGGTAGCGACTGTGCCGACCGATTTCCGGACCCTCCCGCTGGTTGCTTCAAGCAACGGTAACTATTCGTCACCGATGTAAATCCGGCCGTAGCCGGCGGCTGCCGTTTTCCGCCGGAACGACGCTCAACCGGGCCTCACCGGACCCGGTCACACCCCGTGTCCACCCACCCGCTGCGGACGTGCAGGTTTTCCCGTGTCTTCGGGCCTTGCCGGGCCCGGACGGCCGCACCTACCGTCGAGAGCGTGCACGAGCTCGCCATCACGGAGAGCATTGTCGATGCGATCGTCGAGAAGATCGGCGACGGACCGGTCGCCGCCGTCCGGCTGGAGATCGGCCGGCTGTCCGGGGTGGTGACGGACTCGATCCGGTTCTGCTTCGGGATCGTGGCCGACGGCACCGGGCTGGCGGGCGCCCGGCTGGACATCGACGAGCCGCCGGGCCGGGCGTACTGTCGGGACTGCCGGCGGGAGTTCGCGCTCGACGATCCGATCATGCTGTGCGACTGCGGCAGCGCCGATCTCGAGATCCTGGCCGGCCGCGAGCTGCGGATCGTCTCGGTGGAGGTGCAGTGACATGTGCAGCACCTGCGGCTGTTCCGACGAGGCCGCCACCCGGGTATCCCTGGTCGACGGTCCGGAGCCGGTCCACACGCACGACCATCCACACGACCACGAACACGAGCACCCGCACGAGCACGAGCACGGGACCAGGACAGTGCTGCTCGAGCAGGACATCCTGGCGAAGAACGATCTGCTCGCCGCGGCCAACCGGCACCGGCTGGCCGAGCACGCGGTCACCGCGATCAACCTGATGAGCTCACCGGGCTCCGGAAAGACGACCCTGCTGGAGCGCACCGTCCGCGACCTCGCCGGTCGCCGCGAGACCCTCGTCATCGAGGGCGACCAGGAGACCTGGCTGGACGCCGAGCGGATCCGCGCGACCGGCAGCAGGGTGGTGCAGATCAACACCGGCGCCGGCTGTCACCTGGACGCGGAGATGCTCGACCGCGGCCTGCTCGAGCTCGCCCCGCCCGACGGTTCGCTGGTCTTCGTCGAGAACGTCGGCAACCTGGTCTGCCCGGCCCTGTTCGACCTCGGCGAGTCGGCCCGGGTGGTGATCATCTCGGTCACCGAGGGCGCGGACAAACCGGCGAAGTACCCGTACATGTTCCGCACCGCCGACCTCGTCCTGCTGAACAAGATCGACCTGCTCCCGTACGTCGACTTCGACGTCGACCTGTGTCTGGACCTGATCCGGCGGCTGCAGCCGGACGTCGAGCTGCTCCCCATCTCCGCGACCCGCGGCGACGGCCTCGACGCCTGGCACAGCTGGCTGGCAGCCCGCTAACAGATCCTCGGCAGCTGTTCCCCGATCGGTGTGTCGACCACCCGAGTCGCACCGAAAGCCGTCTTCGTCACGACCATTCCCGGATGCGCCTCCACGCACTCGCCGATCACCGCTGCGTCCGCACCCAGCGGGTCCGCCCGCATCGCCGCGAGTACGGCGTCCGCGTCGTCCCGGGCCACGATCGCGAGCAGCTTGCCCTCGTTCGCGACGTACAGCGGATCCAGCCCGAGGAACGCGCAGGCGTTGGCGACCGTCTCCGGCACCGGCAGCGCGCTCTCGATCAGCTCGATGCCGACCCCGGCCGCCTTGGCGATCTCGTTCAGCGAGGTCGCCACGCCACCCCGGGTCGGATCGCGCAGGACGTGCAGATCGGTGCAGGCAGCGAGCATCGCCGCCACCAGCCCGTTCAGCGGGGCGCAGTCGCTGACCACCTCGGTGCCGAACGAGATCCCCTCGCGCACGCTCATGATCGCGATCCCGTGGACGCCGATCTGGCCGCTCACGATGACGACGTCACCGGGGGCCGCCCGCTGCGGGCGGATGTCCACGCCGGCCGGGACCAGCCCGACGCCGGCGGTGTTGATGTACACGCCATCGCCATGACCCGCGTCGACGACCTTCGTGTCGCCGGTCGCGATCGTGACGCCCGCCCGGCGCGCGGCGGCCCCGAGGTCCGTCGCGATCCGGCCGACCACCGTCAGCTCGACGCCTTCCTCGAGGATGAAGCCGCAGGACAGGTACGCCGCCTGCGCGCCACTCATCGCGAGATCGTTGACCGTGCCGTTGACGGCGAGGTCACCGATGCTGCCGCCCGGGAAGAACAACGGCTGCACGACGAACGAGTCGGTCGAGAATGCCAACCTGGCCTCGCCGAGCGTGAACACGGCAGAGTCCGTCAGTCCCCCCAGTACCGGATTCGCGAACGCGGGCAGGAAGAGATGCTCGACCAACTCGCCCGACATCTGTCCGCCGCCCCCGTGGCCCATCACGACCGCAGGGTGATCGCGTAACGGCAGCGGACAGGTCCATCCGTCGAAGTCCGGCGGATGGGGCATCGCGGGATCCGGCAACATCACCTGTTCAGCCACCGGTCGTCACCACCTCGGCAGGCATCTCGAGCCGGCGGTAGAGGTAGTACGCCGCACACGCGCCCTCACTCGACACCATCGTCGCGCCGAGCGGATTGCGTGGTGTGCACAGCGTCCCGAACGCCGAACACTCGTGCGGCTTGATCAGCCCTTGCAAGACCTCACCACTGCGACACACCGTCGACTCCTGCGTGGCGATGTCGCGCACCTGGAAGCGGTACTCGGCGTCGTACTCGCGGTACCGCTCGGACAACCGCCAGCCGCTCTGCGGGATCATCCCGATCCCCCGCCAGGCCCGGTCGGTGGTCTCGAACACGTCGGCCAGCATCGCCTTCGCGGCCGGGTTGCCCTCGTCGCGGACGGCGCGCCGGTACGCGTTCTCGACCACGTGCTCGCCCTTCTCGAGCTGGCTGACCGTGCGCAGGATGCCGGCCAGGATGTCCAGCGGCTCGAACCCGGTGACCACGATCGGTACGCCGTACCGGTCCGCGAGCTCGGGGTATTCCGCCGTACCCATCACGCTGCAGACGTGGCCGGCGGCGAGGAAGCCCTGAACCCGGCAGCTCGGCGACTGCATGATCGCCTCGATCGCCGGCGGCACCCGGACGTGCGAGACGAGCAGGCTGAAGTTCGGGATGCCGAGCTTCTTGGCCTGGTAGACGGTCATCGCGTTCGGCGGCGCGGTGGTCTCGAAGCCGATGCCGAAGAAGACCACCTGCTTGTCCGGGTTCTGCTGGGCCAGCCGGAGCGCGTCGAGCGGCGAGTACACCACCCGGACGTCGCCGCCCTGGCTCTTGATCCGGAACAGGTCGCGGCCGCTACCGGGCACCCGCAGCATGTCGCCGAAGGAGCAGAAGATCACGCCCGGCTGGGAGGCGATCTCGAGCGCCTTGTCGATGATCTCCAGCGGGGTGACGCAGACCGGACAGCCCGGGCCGTGGATCATCTCGACGCCGTCCGGCAGCAACTGGTCGATGCCGTGCCGGACGATCGTGTGCGTCTGGCCGCCGCAGACCTCCATCATCGCCCACGGTTTCGTCGCCGTGGCGTGGATCTGGTCGACCAGCTTCCTGGCCAGGACCGGATCGCTGAACTCGTCGAGGTACTTCATCCCGGCACCTCCCCCAGCTCGTCGGCGCGCTGCCACTCGGTTCCGGGCGGGCGGCGCTCGCCGGCCTGCCGCGCCGCCAGTCCCCACTGGTCGCCGAACTCCTCCTCCAGCGCGCCGAGCTTGCGGTACAGCTCGAGCGACTGCATCGCGGATTCCTCGTCCAGGCGCTGCAACGCGAAGCCGACGTGGACGATGGTGTACTCACCCACCTCCAGATCGGGCAGATACTCCAGGCAGACGTCCTTCAGCACACCGCCGAAGTCCACCCGGCCCATCCGGGTACCGTCCTCCTCCCGGATCTCCACGACCTTCCCCGGTACGGCTAGACACATGATGTCCCCTCCCTGCGGGCGCGGGCCGCGACCGCCAGCTGTCCCAGCGCGAGTCCGGCGTCCGTCGGGGGCACCCGGCGGTGGCGCAGGACGGTGAAACCGGCCGCGGTCAGTGCGGCGGTAGTTGCCGATAGCAACACTCGGTTGACGAACACACCGCCGGACAGGGCGACGGTGGACAGATCCCGGGCGGCGCGGGCCCGCTCGGCCAGCGTCACCATCAGTTCGGCCAAGGCCCGGTGGAAGCGGGCGCCCACGACGCCCGGCGCCACCCCGGCCAGCACATCTCGGACGACGCCGGCCAGCACCGGCGCCGGATCGATCTCCTCCCCCGCGATCGCGAACTCGTACGCACCGAGCCCCCGACCGGCCGAGGTCAGTCCCTCCAGTTCGATCGCGGCCTGCGCCTCGTACCCGGCCCGGTGACACACCCCGGCCAGCGACGAGACCGCGTCGAACAACCTGCCCATGCTGGACGTCGGCGCACACGCGATGTCCTTGGTCAGCTGGGCGTCGAGCAACTCCAGCTCCGGCCCGCCGCAGGCGCGCACCGACGGCAGACGGGGATCCCAGGGCAGCGCGGCGGCGCGCAGATGCGACAACGCCATCCGGCACGGATTGCGGACCCCCGCGTCGCCGCCCGGTAGCGGCACGTACTTGAGGTGTGCGTCCCGGACGAATCCGTCATAGTCGGCCAGCAGTACTTCGCCACCCCAGACCGCACCGTCGTCCCCGAACCCGGTCCCGTCGAAGGCGAACCCGATGACCTTGCCAAAATGGCGATGCTCAGCCATCACCGACGCGAGGTGCGCGTGATGGTGCTGGACCCCGATCACCTCTCGACCGGCCGCGTTCAGCTGTGCCCACTGCCGGGACCGGTACGACGGATGCTTGTCGGTCACGAGCACCTCAGGCCGGACGCCGGTCAGTTGCTCGAGATGCTGCTCAGCCCGTTCGAAGGCCTCCAGCGTGGCCAGGTTGTCCATGTCTCCGACGTGCGCCGAGAGCCAGGCGTACTGCCCGTCGCCGAGGCAGAACGTGTTCTTCAGATCCCCACCGACCGCCAGCGCGGGCCGGACCGGGACCGGGAGGTCGATCGGGAACGGCGCATACCCGCGCGACCGCCGAACCGGCAGCTCGGTCCCGTCCACGATCCGTACGACGGAGTCGTCGCACGGCACGTGGATCGGGCGGTCGTGACCGAGCCAGGCGTCGGCCAGGCCGGCCAGCCGGGTCTCGGCTTCCTCGTCGTCCGTGACGATCGGCTCACCGGACAGGTTGCCGCTCGTCATCACCAGCACACACGGGCCGGGCTGGTCGAACAGCAGCTGGTGCAACGGGGTGTACGGCAGCATCACTCCGAGATCGGGGTTGCCGGGGGCAACGGCTTCGGCGACCGCCGCACCCGGCCGGCGCCGCAGCAGCACGATCGGGTGCCGGATGCCGGTGAGCAGTTCCTCCTCCGCGGCGTCGACCAACGCGATCCGCCGGGCCGCGTCGAGATCGGCGGCCATCACGGCGAACGGCTTGTCTCCGCGGTCCTTACGCTTCCGCAGCGTGGTCACCACCGCCTGGTCGCCGGCGTCGCAGACCAGGTGGTAACCGCCGAGCCCCTTGACCGCCAGGATCGCGCCGTCGATCAGCAGCGCGTGTGCGGCCGCCAGCGCATCCTCGTCGTACGCCGTCTCGAGGCCGGGCTGGACCAACTGCAACTGGGGCCCACAGGCGGGGCAGGCGATCGGCTGGGCGTGGAACCTGCGGTCGGCCGGATCGGCGTACTCGCGGGCACAGTCCGGGCAGAGCGGGAAGTCGGCCATCGTGGTGGCCGGCCGGTCGTAGGGCAGACCGGTGATGATCGTGAAGCGCGGACCGCAGTTCGTGCAGCTGATGAACGGATGCCGGTAGCGCCGGTCGGACGGGTCGGCGAACTCGGCCAGGCAGTCCGCGCAGGTGGCGACATCAGGCGAGACCAGCGTCCGGCCGGGGCCGGCAGTGGAGTCGAGGATGACGAAGTCGGTCCCCCCGGCGGGCGGCAGCGGCTCCGGCGTCACGGTCGAGACCACGGCGAGCGGCGGGGCGTCGGTGCGCACGCGCCGGCCGAACGCGGCTACCGCGCCCGCGGGTCCCTCGACCTCCGCGATCACTCCGCCCGCGGTGTTGGCGACCTGGCCGGACAGCCCGAGCTCACGGGCCAGCGAATAGACGAACGGTCGGAAGCCGACGCCCTGGACGACGCCGGTGACCAGCACGCGGCTGCGAACACGCTCTGAATCGTTCGTTAGACCCACCCCGGCGGGCGAATAAATGACGAATTCCACGATCAGCGGATAATTCGCACACTAAACCCGGACCCGGACGCACGCCAGATCACGGACCGAAGATCTCGTGCACCCTGCGGAGGTCCCGCAACCGCGGTTCGGTGTCGCCGCGCAGCCACCGGCTGATGGTCCGCACCGACACCCCGATCCGCTGCGCGGCCGCCTGCTGGGACAGTCCCTGACCGCGCAGGACGCCGTTCAGCCAGTCGGCGAACGGCTCCGAGGCGGGCTGCACCCGGCGGACGCCGGCCCCGTGCAGCACCTCGACCTCCACGCCGTCGGGGAAAATCCGCACGGTCACGTCGAAGACGCCGTCCTTCGGCCCGGCGGCGGCCAGCAGCGCGGTGGTGATCGCGTCGTACAGGGCCCGGTTCTCCTCGGGTTCGAGGGTGACCGGGTCGAGGGCCTCGCGGACGAACTGCTCGGCGTCCGGGATCGAACCCGGGCGCGCCGGGAACGCGTGCGACACGACGACCACCGGCGAGACGAACACCTCACGGCCGGGATCGTCCATTGATCAAGAATACGGGCCGGAACGGTGCCTGAAAGCCGCTCAGAAATGTCCTGGAATCGGGGAATCCCGGATTTCCGGACACCGCCATAAATACCTGACACAAGTGTCTGTCGGACCGATCGTGACCGACGTACGGTCGAAAAGGGCCGGGCTGTCCCCGGCCGAGGAGGGCGGGTCGTGTCCACCACACTGGAACCGGATCAGGCGCAGGAGACCGACGAGGGTGTGGTGCACATCCTCTGGATGAACGGCGGACTGAGCTGCGACGGAGACTCGGTCGCACTGACCGCGGCCACCCAGCCCAGCATCGAGGAGATCGTCCTGGGCGCCCTGCCCGGGCTGCCGAAGATCGCGGTGCACTGGCCGCTGATCGACTTCGAGTGCGGCCCGGAGACCGGCGCCGACAACTTCATCGCCTGGTGGCACAAGGCCGACCGCGGTGAGCTGGAGCCGTTCGTCCTGGTGGTCGAGGGCTCGATCCCGAACGAGGCCATCCACACCGACGGCTACTGGGCCGGCTTCGGCAACAACCCGGCCACCGGGCAGCCGATGAAGACGTCCGAGTGGCTGGACCGCCTCGCCCCGAAAGCCACCGCGGTGGTCGCCGTCGGCACCTGTGCGACGTACGGCGGGATCCACGCGATGGCCGGTAACCCGACCGGCGCAATGGGCGTGCCCGACTACCTGGGCTGGAGCTGGAAGTCCAAGGCCGGCCTGCCGATCGTCTGTGTGCCAGGTTGCCCGATCCACCCCGACAACCTGTCCGAGACGCTCGTCTATCTCCTGTACCAGGTGGCCGGGCAGGCCCCGATGATCCCGCTCGACGCCGAACTGCGACCGCAATGGCTGTTCGGCCGGACCGTGCACGAGGGCTGCGACCGGGCCGGGTACTACGAGCAGGGCGACTTCGCCAAGGAGTACGGCTCGCCCAAGTGCCTGGTGAAGCTGGGCTGCTGGGGCCCGGTGGTCAACTGCAACGTGCCCAAGCGCGGCTGGATCAACGGCGTCGGCGGCTGCCCGAACGTCGGCGGCATCTGCATCGCCTGCACGATGCCCGGCTTCCCGGACAAGTTCATGCCGTTCATGGACGAGCCGCCCGGCAGCAAGGTCTCCACCGCCGCGAGCATGGTCTACGGCACGGTGATCCGCCGGTTGCGCAAGTTCACCCAGAACACCAGCAACAAGGAACCCAAGTGGCGGCGCAAGGGGTCCGACCTCGCCACCGGCTACGAGAAGGTCTGGTGACGCCATGACCACCACCGACCCGAAGGTCAAGCCCGCCGCGAGTGACTCGAGGAGCTCCGACGTCGTCGAGATGGCGTGGGACCCGATCACCCGGATCGTCGGCAGCCTGGGCATCTACGCCAACGTCGACTTCAAGCAGAAGACCGTCCAGGAGTGCCACAGCACGTCGTCGATCTTCCGCGGCTACAGCATCTTCATGAAGGGCAAGGACCCGCGCGACGCCCACTTCATCACCAGCCGGATCTGCGGGATCTGCGGCGACAACCACGCCACCTGTTCGGTCTACGCGCAGAACATGGCGTACGGCGTCGCGCCGCCACACCTCGGCGAGTGGATCATCAACCTCGGCGAGGCCGCGGAGTACATGTTCGACCACAACATCTTCCAGGAGAACCTGGTCGGGGTGGACTACTGCGAGCGGATGGTCAAGGAGACCAACCCGGGCGTGCTGGAACTGGCGAACCGGACCGAGGCGCCGCACGCCGGCGACCACGGCTACCGGACCATCGGCGACATCATGCGCTCGCTGAACCCGCTGGAGGGCGACTTCTACCGCGAGGCGCTGCACGTCAGCCGCTACACGCGCGAGATGTTCTGCCTGATGGAGGGCCGGCACGTCCATCCGTCGACGCTCTACCCCGGCGGGGTCGGCACGGTCGCCACGATCCAGCTCTTCACCGACTACCTGACCCGGCTGATGCGCTACATCGAGTTCATGAAGAAGGTCGTGCCGCTGCACGACGACCTGTTCGACTTCTTCTACGAGGCGCTGCCGGGCTACGAGCACGTCGGCGAGCGCCGGATCCTGCTCGGCTGCTGGGGCAGCCTGAACGACCCGGCGATCTGCGACTTCAAGTACCAGAACATGGAGGCGTGGGGCCGGCGGATGTTCGTCACCCCAGGCGTGGTGGTGGACGGCAAGCTGGTCACCAACAGCCTGGTCGACATCAACCTCGGCCTGCGGATCCTGCTCGGCAGCTCGTACTACGACGACTGGGCCGACGGCAGCCACGAGAAGTTCGTCGACATCGACCCGCTCGGCAACCCGATCGACGTCCGGCACCCGTGGAACCAGCACACGCTGCCGAAGCCGCAGAAGCGCGACTTCTCCAACGCCTACAGCTGGACGATGTCGCCGCGCTGGTTCGACGGCAAGGACCACCTCGCGCTCGACACCGGCGGCGGCCCGATCGCCCGCCTGTGGTCGACGGCGCTGTCCGAACTGGTGAACACCGACTACATCCAGGCCACCGGGCACAGCGTCAAGATCCAGCTGCCGCGGACGGCGCTGAAGCCGGCCACGGAGTACGAGTGGAAGATCCCGCAGTGGAGCAACGCGATCGAGCGGAACCGGGCCCGGACCTACTTCCAGGCCTACGCGGCCGCGCTCGCGCTGCACTTCTGCGAGAAGGCGATGGCCGAGGTCCGGTCGGGCCAGACCGAGACCTGGACGCCGTTCAAGGTTCCGGACGAGGCGATCTCCTGCGGCTTCACCGAGGCGGTCCGCGGGGTGCTCTCGCACCACATGGTGATCCGCGACGGCAAGATCGCGAACTACCACCCGTACCCGCCGACGCCGTGGAACGGCAGCGTCCGGGATTCCTACGGCACGCCCGGCCCGTACGAGGACGCGGTCCAGAACACGCCGATCTTCGAGGAGAACCCGCCGGACCGGTTCAAGGGCATCGACATCATGCGGGCGGTCCGCAGCTTCGACCCCTGCCTGCCGTGCGGTGTGCACATGTTCGTCGGCAACGGACGGGAGAAGACCCACCTGCATTCCCCCTCGATCGCGGTCAAGCCTTACTGACCTGGAGCTGATATGGACCGGCACGACGTCCAGGAGCTGAGTGAACGGATCGACGTCCTGCTGGACGAGGTCCAGCGGCGCGCCGATCCCGCCCTGGCCGCGAAGGTGGAGGAACTGGTCCGCGCGGTGCTCGCATTGCACGGCGCCGGCCTCGAACAACTGCTGAACCTGCTTGACGAGCCGCAGGTTCGGCAGTTGGTCGGGGACGACCTGGTCGCCGGGCTGCTGTTGCTGCACGACCTCCACCCCGACGACGTCGCGACCCGGATCCAGGGCGCGCTTGACTCCGTCCGGCCGTACCTCGGCTCGCATGCCGGCGGCATCGACTACCTCGGCATCGACGACGACGGCGTCGTCCATCTGAGCCTGCAGGGCAGCTGTGACGGCTGCCCGGGTTCGACCGCCACCGTCCGGCTGACGGTCGAGAACGCCGTCCTGGACGCCGCGCCGGAGGCCGTCGCGGTCGACGTCGCGGGCATGGTCAAGGAGAAGCAGAGCCTCCTGACCATCGAGCCGTTCCGCCCCCACCGGGACGGCTGGCACCAGCTGGACCTGGTCCCACCCCTCGACCAGGTCCAGCATCTGTCCGTCGGTGGACTCGACGTGCTGGTGGCCAACCTGGCCGGCACATTCTTTGCCTACCGCAACAATTGCCCGATGTGTTCGTCCGCCCTGCACCACGGGGAGTTGGACGGCGACCGGCTCACCTGTCCACGCTGCACCGCCGAGTACGACGTACGCCTGGCCGGGCGGGCGCTCGCACCTGAGGGGGCGCCGCCACTCGAAGCGCTGCCGCTGCTGCCGGAAGGCGCGGGCTGGAAGGTCGCGATCCCGGGGGTGCAGCCGGCGTGAGACCGTCGCCGACGCTGCGATCACTCGCGCAGAAGAAGCAGCGGCCGACTGTCGATCCGGTCGCGGTGCTCCGTGAGTTCACCGGTGGGGTGCGCGAGCAGGCCGCGCCGGGTGAGCAGTGCGAGATGTGCGCCGTACCGATCGGACCTGAGCACTCGCATCTGGCCGACGTGCCGGGGCACCGGCTGCTGTGCACCTGCCGCGCCTGCTACCTATTGTTCACCGAGGGCGGCGCGTCGCACGGGCACTACCGCGCGGTCCCGGATCGCTACCAGTCCAACCCGGACTTCACGCTGTCCCCGGCTCAGTGGGACGCGATGGGGTTCCCGGTGAACTTGGCCTTCCTCTTCTACCAGTCCGATCAGTCCCGGTACGTCGCCTTCTACCCGAGCCCCGGGGGTGCCACCGAGTCGCTGCTCGACCTGGCCGGCTGGGACGAGGTCGTGGCCGGCGATCCCCGGCTGCAGGAGCTCGTCCCGGATGTCGAGGCCGTACTGTTGCGCCGGCTGGACGACGGGTTCGCGTGCTACCTGGTCCCGATCGACGCCTGCTACGAGCTGGTCGGGCTCGTGCGCCAGTACTGGGAGGGCTTCGCCGGCGGCGAGGACGTCTGGCAGCGGATCGACGACTTCTTCGCGCGGATCCAGGAGCGCAGCCGTGGTTGACCTGGACTTCACCTGCACCGGCGCGGAGGCCGACCGGTACGCGGCCACCCCGGCCATCCGGATGCGGCTGCGGATCGAGGAGACGACCGGTACGCCGGTGCACGCGCTGGCGTTGCGCTGCCAGATCAGGATCGAGCCGATCCGCCGTCGCTACAACGACGAGGAGGCCGAGGGGCTCGCGGATCTGTTCGGCGACCGCGCTCGCTGGGGCGAGACCTTGAAGCCCCTGCAACTGGCGTTCGTCACCCAGATGGTGCCGGGCTTCACCGGCGCGACCGAGGTCGACCTGAATCTGCCCTGCAGCTACGACTTCGACGTCGCCGCGAACAAGTACCTGTACGCCGTGCGCGAAGGCGGCGTGCCGCTGCTGATGTTGTTCAACGGGACGATCTTCACCGGCCGTCCCGGCACTCTCTCCGTGACGCCGGTCGCCTGGCAGAAGGAGACGACGTACCAGCTGCCGGTGGCGGTGTGGCGGGACGCGATGGACCAGCACTTCCCCGGTGCCGCGTGGTTGCGGTTGCGGCAGGACGTTTTCGACCGCTTGTACCGCTACCGCGTCCAGGAGGCGTTGCCCGGTTGGGACGACGCGATCGAGCGGCTGCTGAAGGAGCAGCTGGAATGAACGGGTTCGACGCGGTCCAGCAGATCGCGGACGCGTTGTTGTTCGAAGGCTATGTGCTGTATCCCTATCGCGCGTCGGACGGGAAGAACCGGGTGCGCTGGCAGTTCGGCGTGCTGATGCCGCCGGACTACTGCGTGGTGGATCCGTCCGAGCGGGGCTGGTCGCAGACCGAGTGCCTGCTCGACGGCGACGCGGCCGTGCTCTCGGTGCGCGTACGGTTCCTGCAGGCACAGCGCCGTACGGTCCTCGATGCCGACGAGGTCGAGGTCGCCTCGCTGCAGACCGATGAGGCGACCTACCTGCCGTGGGACGAGGCCGTGGTGCGGACCGTCGATCTGCGGGTGGACCTGACGGAGCTGCCGCAGCTGGTGCCGTTCCGGATCCCCGGCGGCACCGAGACCGAGGCCGTCGGGACGGCCGGCTTCCTCCGCCGGACCCGGTTGCCAGTCACCGGGATCGTTGCCTTGAGCATCGCACAGCTGCCCGGCCCGTACGGCGCCGCGCGGCTGCGGATCCGGGTCGAGAACAGCACGCCGGACAGCAGCTCGGAGCGCGTCGGCGCGCTGCGGCAGGCCTTGATCGCCCACCACGTCCTGGTGGCCGCCGAGGGTTGCCGCTTCCTCTCGCTGCTGGAACCACCCGAGTGGGCCACCGCCTACGCGGCCGGTTGCGACAACGTCGGCCTGTACCCGGTGCTGGCCGGCGACCTGCTGCTTTCGTCGCCGATCATCCTGTACGACCACCCGCGGATCGCGCCGGAGAGTCAGGGCGATCTGTTCGACGCCACCGAGATCGACGAGATCCTCAGCCTGCGCGCGATGACGCTGACCGACGACGAGAAGCGCGAGGTCCGCGGCACCGACCAGCGCGCGGCCGAACTGCTGGCCCGGGTCGACTCGATGCCGCCGGAGCTGATGGACCGGCTGCACGGCACGATCCGCTACCTGCGCAAGGTGACCGAGCCGGAGCCACCGCCGCCCGACACGCCGTGGTGGGATCCGGGCAACGACAGCACGGTCTCGCCGGAGACGGACACGGTGCTGGTCGGCGGGGTTGCCGTTGGCAACGGTTCCCGGGTGCGGCTGCGGCCCGGGATCCGGCGGGCGGACGCCCAGGACATGTTCCTCACCGGCCGCCTCGGCACGGTGGTCGCCGTACTGTCCGACGTCGACGGTGAGACCCACGTCGCGGTCGCGCTGGACGGCGAGGAGGGCGAGGTCCAGCGGTCGCACGGCCGCTACCTGTACTTCAGCCCGGACGAACTCGAGCCCTTGGTAGGTGCAGGATGACGATTCTCGTGGCCGGACTGGGCAACGTGTTCTGCAGCGACGACGCCTTCGGTGTCTCGGTCGTCGAGGAGCTGGCCCGGCGGACTCTGCCGGCCGGGGTAGAGGTGCGGGACTTCGGGATCCGCGGCATCCACCTGGCCTACCAGCTGCTCGAGCCGTACGACCTTGTCGTCCTGATCGACGCGGTCGAGCGGGGCGGCCCGCCGGGGACGTTGTACCAGATCGAGGCCGAGCCGGCTGCCGAGCCGGCTGCCGAGCCCGGGCCGGAGGTGAGCATGGACGCCCACGACCTCGGTCCGGACGCCGTGCTCTCGCTTGTACCGCGACTCGGTGGCACCGTGGGACCTGTGGTCGTGGTCGGGTGCGAGCCGGCGAGCATCGACGCCGGGATCGGGCTGTCACCGTCCGTGCAGGACGCGGTCGGGACCGCGGTACAGCTGGTGATCGACCTGGTCACCGGACACGTCGCCGTACCGGCTGACGGGCCGGTCGGCGTGACGGAGGGGAAGTTGTGATGCGCTGGATGCTGTTGGCAGTCGTCGTGGTGATTCTCGTCGCCGTCGGGTACTACGGGATCGAGGATGTCCGCCGCTACCGCCGGTTGCGGGGCATGTAGTCCGATGTGCCTGGGCATCCCGGGCCGGGTGGTCGACTGCCCGGAAGGCGCGGACCTCGGCCAGGTCGAGGTGGCGGGCGTCGTCCGGGAGATCAACCTGTCCCTGCTCGACGGCCCGTTCGTCCCCGGTGAGTACGTGCTGATCCACAGCGGCTTCGCGCTCGAGCGGATGTCGCGGGAGCGGGCCGCCGACGCGCTGGCGTTCTTCGGGGCCGAGCTGTGACCGGACCGGCGCTGTTCGTCCGGTACGCGTTCGCGCCCAACCGGCTCGGGTACTGCGGCCCCGCCGACGCCGGCGCCCTGCTCGAGTACGGCGCCCTGGGCCGGGCGGACAACGGCTTCCGCGCACTGGCGCAGCAGTTCGAGGGCGCCTGGCCACAACTGCGCCTGATCGCCGCGGCCACCGGTACGGCGGATCCGCTCGACCGCGAGGTGGTCGAGGCGTACTGGATCGGCAACCGGCTGCTCGACCGGGCCGGCGACGCCGGTGGCGGCCTGCCGCATCACAGCTTCGCGGTGTTCTGCCTGTACCCGTGGGCAGACCTGCTCGACGACGAACGCAGTACGGCGCAAGCCCTGCGCGTGCTCGACCAGTGCCGGATCCGCTGGGGAGAGGTGGTCGCGGACACCGGCGAGCAGGTCGTGGTCGAGTCGCGCCCGCTGGAGTGGGACGGGTTGCGACTCCTCCTCGGTCCACCACGCCAGGAGACCGCGATCCGCGGCTTCGACGGCGTCGACCTGATCGAGCCGCTGGCCCCGGGCGACTGGGTCTCGCTGCACTGGGGCTGGGTCTGCGACCGGCTGACGCCGGCCCAGTTGGTTGCTCTACGCCACTATTCGGGCCACCACCTGCGGCTGGTGAACGAGCGGTTGGGTCAGCGGCGCGGTGGGCGCGCGGGGATATCCGGGCCAAGAATCCAGTGACTGTCCGGCTGGCCGACGACGCCCGCTGAGTTCAGCACGGCGGGCCGGGCCACCGATCGGTTGGCCGGCAGGCTGGACCGGTCGGGCTCCCAGCGGGCCGGATCCTCGGTCAGGCCGAGCAGGTAGGTGACCGTGCAATCGAGTGCGACGGCGAGCTCGGGCAGCCGGACCACGTCGACACCGGCGCCGTGCTCGAAGCTGGACAGGGTCTTGTTGGTGGTGCGGATGCCGCGGCGGGCCAGTCGGCTGACCAGTTGCTTCTGGGTCAGGCCGAGTTGTAGCCGGCGGGCACGGAGCCGATGGCTGACGACCAGATGCCGGTCGACTGCGACCTCGCTGCGATCCTCGAACATGGGCTACCCCCTGCAGCCACGATCCACCGGCCCCCGCGACCGCGTCAATCGCCCGGACGCCCGGAATCCATCTCGGCGAGGGCATGCACGGTGTAGCGGGCGAAGTTGAACACCGGCGCCCGGCCGAGCAGGCGCTCGAACTCCTCGTGCGAGTCCACCTCGTAGATCCACGCACCACCATGCGATCCGACCACGTGATACCGCGCCAGCACCTTCCCCTCCCGCTCGAGGCGCTCGCCGTACTCCGGCATGGCACCGACCGCCCGGGCCATCTCCGGGGAGAGCAGGCTCAGCTCCATCTGCCAGAGCACCAGGAACTTCATGAGCGGAGGTGCAGCCTTCGGGCGGCCTCGGCGACCGAGCCGGAGACGGACGGGTAGACGGTGAAGGCCTGGGCGACCTGGTCCACGGTGAGGCGGGCGCCGACGGCCAGCGAGATCGGGTGGATGAGTTCGCTGGCGCGCGGGGCGACCACCACGCCGCCGACCACGATGCCGGTGTTGGGCAGGCAGAACAGCTTCACGAAACCGTCCCGGACGCCCTGCATCTTGGCCCGGGCGTTGTCGGCGAGCGGCACCTTCACGACCATCGCCGTACTGCCGCCGGCGTCGACCACCGCCTGGGTCAGGCCGACGGTGGCGATCTCCGGGGCGGTGAAGACGTTCGCCGACACGGTCGACTGGTCCAGCGGGGTGACCGCGTCGCCGAGCGCGTGGGCCATCGCGATCCGGCCCTGCATGGCCGCGACCGAGGCGAGCATCAGTACGCCGGTGCAGTCGCCGGCCGAGTAGACGCCACGGGCCGTGGTCCGGGACACCCGGTCGACCTGGACGAAGCCGCCCTCGGTCAGCGACACGCCCGACTCGACGAGATTCATGTCGTCGGTGTTCGGCAGCGATCCGACCGCGAGCAGCGCATGCGAGCCCTCGACCGTCCGGCCGTCGGTCAGGGTCACCACGACGCCGTCGCCCCGCCGCTTGACCGACTCGGCCCGGGACTTGCTCAGCACGGTCAGGCCACGCCGCTTGAACACATCCTCCAGGACCGCCGCCGCGTCGGCGTCCTCGCCTGGGAGCACCCGGTCCCGCGACGAGACCAGGACGACGTCGCTGCCGAGAGCGTCGTACGCGCTGGCGAACTCCGCGCCGGTGACGCCGGAGCCGACCACGATCAGCCGCTCGGGCAGCTCGTCGAGCTCGTAGACCTGCTCCCAGGTCAGGATCCGCTCGCCGTCCGGCTCCGAACCCTGGAGGATGCGCGGCCTTGCACCGGTGGCGATCAGGATCACGTCCGCGTCCAGCCGCTCGTCGCCGACCACCACGGCCTCCGGCCCGTCCAGCCGGCCGCGGCCCTTGACGATCCGAACCTTGTCGCGGTCCAGCCGGCGCTCGATGCCCTCCGACTGGGCGGTGGCCAGCGCCTTCACGCGCTTGTTGACGACGGACAGATCGACCCGCACCGAGTTCGCCGGGTCTGCATTGTCACTGGCCCCGTCGCCTGTAACTCTGACGCCGAGCTCGCCGGCCTCCTCCACCTCGGTCATCACCTCCGCGGTGGCGATCAGGGTCTTGCTCGGGACGCAGTCGGTGAGCACGGCGGATCCGCCGATCCCGTCGGAATCGACAACCGTCACCTCGCCCCCGAGCTGGGCGGCCGCACTGGCCGCTTCGTACCCGCCGGGACCGCCTCCGATGATCACAACTCGCGCCACGGGAGGTCATTCTTCCGTATCCTGTGTCTCCGTGACCCTGTACGCCGCGTTTGCGTCGAATCTGGACCCGAACCTGATGGCCGAGCGGTGCCCGTACTCGCCCCTGCGCGGGACCGGCTGGCTGCACGGCTGGCGCCTCACCTTCGGCGGCGAGGAGCTCGGCTGGGAGGGCGCCATGGCCACCGTCGTCGAGGACCCCTCCGACCCGGCCAACCAGGTCTTCGTCGCGCTGTACGACGTCCACCCCAAGGACGTCGAGCGGCTGGACGAGTGGGAGTGGATCGACCAGGACGTCTACAGCAAGATCCAGGTCCGGGTGCAGACCCTCGACGGCGAGCAGCTGGCCTGGATGTACGTGCTGAACGCCTACGAGGGCGGCCTGCCGTCGGCCCGCTACCTCGGCATCCTCGCCGAGGCCGCCGAAGCTGCCGGCGCCCCGGACGACTACGTCGCCGACCTCCGCGCGCGCCCCTGCCAATCGTCAGGTCATTAGCTATCGTGCGGAGGTGACCGTTGACCTCCGTACTGCGGCCGAAGCCTGGCTGAGCGAAGATCCCGACCCCGACACGCGCGCCGAGCTCCGGCAGTTGCTGGAGGCCGGTGACACCGCCGAGCTGGCCGACCGGTTCGCCGGCACCCTCGAGTTCGGTACGGCGGGACTCCGCGGTGCCGTCGGCGCCGGACCGAACCGGATGAACCGGGTGGTCGTGATCCGCGCCGCCGCCGGTCTCTGCGCCTATCTGAAGGGCAAGGGCCTCACCAACGGCCCGGTCCTGATCGGGTACGACGCCCGCCACAAGTCGGACGTGTTTGCGCGGGACACGGCCGCCGTGGTCCGGGGCGCCGGGCTGGACGCCGTACTGCTGGACCGGCCGACGCCGACCCCGGTGATCGCCTTCGGGATCAGGCATCTGAAGGCTGTGGCCGGAGTGGTCGTGACGGCGTCGCACAATCCGCCGCAGGACAACGGCTACAAGGTTTACCTGGGCGACGGGTCGCAGATCGTCCCGCCCGCAGACGCGGAGATCGCGGCCGCCATCGCGGGGGTCGGCCCGCTGGACTCGGTGCCGCGCGGCAAGGACTGGCAGACAACCGGCGACGACCTCCTGAACGCCTACCTGGACCGGATCGCCGAGCTGGTGCCGGTGGACGCGCCGCGGGACCTGAGCGTCGCCTACACGCCGCTGCACGGGGTCGGCCGGCTCCTGGTCGAGGGCGCGGTCGCTCGCGCGGGGTTCGCCGTACCGGCGGTGGTGGCGTCGCAGGCGGACCCGGATCCGGACTTCCCGACCGTCTCCTTCCCGAACCCGGAGGAGCCGGGCGCGATCGACGCGGCGCTCGAGCTGGCCCGGTCGATGAACGCGGACATCGCCGTCGCGAACGACCCGGACGCCGACCGGTGTGCGGTCGCGATCCCCGATGCCTCGGCCGAGGCCGGTTGGCGGATGCTGCGCGGGGACGAGCTGGGCGCGCTGCTCGGTGAGTTCCTGCTGTCCGCACGGCCCGACGGGGTCGCCGCGTGCTCGATCGTCTCGTCGTCCCTGCTCGGCAAGATCGCGGCGTCGTACGGCGTGCGGTACGTCGAGACGCTGACCGGGTTCAAGTGGATCGGGCGGGTGCCGGACCTCGTCTTCGGCTACGAGGAGGCGCTCGGGTACTGCGTCGACCCGGCCGCGGTGAAGGACAAGGACGGGATCTCCACACTGGTCCGCGTCCTGCAACTGGCCGCGCGGGCCAAGTCCGAGGGGCGCACGTTACAGGATCTGCTGGACGACCTCGCGGTCAAGTACGGCCTGCACGCGACGGACCAGCTGTCCGCGCGGGTCGAGGACCTGTCGCTGATCAAGACCGCGATGGACCGGCTCCGCGCCACTGCGCCCGCGTCGCTGGGCGCCTACACGGTCGAGCGGATCGACGATCTCGGCCAGGGCTCGGAGTCACTGCCCCCGACCGACGGACTGCGGTACACGCTGTCGGATGGCGCCCGGGTCGTCGTCCGGCCGTCAGGCACCGAGCCGAAGCTGAAGTGCTACCTGGAGGTGGTCGTCCCGGTCACCACCGACGTGGCCGCCGCGCGCACCCAGGCGGCCGTCGCCTTGGCCGGCATCAAGGCCGACCTGGCCACCGCGGCAGGTATCTGACAACGCGTGAAACGCCAGCCGCTGGCCGTCGTGGTCAGCGGCTGACGTTCGAAGGAACGAGAGCACCTGGCGGGTGGCTCCCGCGGTGGGTCAGCGGGCGGCGGCCGCCGCGGCCTCGGCCTCCTCGCTGCGCAGCGAGCTCTGCAGCGAGGAGTGCAGGATCCGCAGCGTGCTGGTCGACTGCATCAGCGCGTCCCGCTCGTCCGGGTTCCGGTTGGCGAGGTTGGAGATGTCGTTGATGCTCGCCTCGATCCGGGCGATCCGGTCCGCGACCGAACCCTCCTGGCTGCTGGCCTTGCGGATCGCGTCGGACGTGACCGTCCAGACGTCCTCCTTGTCGTTGGTCCGCCGGGACATGTCGACCATCTGGGCCAGCGCGGCCAGGTCGTGGTCGACCTGGGTCCGCTCCACCGGCACGATGATCCCGGCAGTCGCCTGGCGCAGGCGGGTGACGTGACCGGACAGCTCCGACCAGCTGCACCGACCGCTCTTGATCTTGTCCAGCACCTTCGCGTACTCGGTGTTGAACTCGTCGTAGTTCACTGTCCTTGACTCCTGCCGTTCGACGCTCGACTCGGAAACTCTACGGCGTGCGTCCCGAAACAAGTAACCACACGATCGCAGATCGTGCAGGTGTCTCCAAAACGCAACAGCCGCCCGGTACGCCAACGCGCACCGGGCGGCTGAGTTACGAACCAGCGGACGGGCGCCTGGTCAGGCGACGTACGCCGAGCTCGCGTTGAAGGTGTTGCAGTTGCCCGCGACGGTGTAGCTGTGCTTCGCGTTGAAGCCGGCGGTCGACCAGAACGCGTGGTTCTTCGTCGAGCCGTGGTCACGAACGCCGCCCGGCTGGTCGCCCATGTGGCTGACCAGGTAGTTGAACTGCACCAGCAGGCCACCGCTCATCGGGTAGTACCGCTTGTTCGCGCCGATGTAGGCCGCGCCCAGGCAGGAGGCCTGCAGCTCGCGGCGACGGCTCTCCTCGAGCCGCGCGGCGTTGGTACTGAAGGCGTTCTGACGCGTCCACGAGGCGTTCAGGATGCCGGTCAGGAACTGGACGTGGTGACCGTACTCGTGCGCCATCATCTGCGTCGCCCACGCCCGCGCGTAGGTCGGGTTCGACTTCCACTGCGCGATGATCTGGGACGCCGGGATGTAGATGACGCCGTTGTTGCCGCTGCAGTAGTAGCCGGTCGTGTTGCTCACCGTGCCGCAGAGGGTGGCGATCTTGGTGGCGGTGGTGACGACCAGCTTCGGCTTCACCTTGTAGGCCGCACCGGCCGCCTTCAGCGGGACGGCCCAGGCCGCGTACATGCAGTTCCACAGCTGGGTGTCGTAGGCCTGGACGCCCGCCAGGGTGCGGAGCGAGACGTTGACCTCCTTGCACTTCGACGGCGTGATCGCGGGGGTCTTGTAGAGCCGGTTGTAGCGCACGATGTTCGTCGTCGAGGACTTCGTCGTGAGGGCGTCACCGGCCGGCGGCGTACCGACCACCTGGGCGGGCGTGTCGCCCGGGGTGGGCGTCGCGACGGTGGCGGCCGGCGCAGCCTGCGCGTTCGGCAGCGCCAGAGCTGCGAAACCGGCCAGCGCGGCGACGCCGGCCAGGCCACGCAAGGTGGTGCGGGAGAGGTTGAACATGAGCTCCACTCTCGATGATGAAGGGACTGTCAGAAGTCATCCTGGGGCGAACAGGGGTTCATTCCCGGGCTGGACGAGGGCTCTGACGCCGAACATCTCGCGCCAGTTCCCGTCACCCCGCAAGTTCCCCGCCGAGAAACCGCAAGTGGTCAGGAAGCATGCGCCGCCAGTAACCGGCGGTGTGCGCCCCCGCCTGCTCTCCACCCGCCGCCCGCAACTCCACCCGCAGGTCCTCAGCCGCCCCGGCGAACGGATCGTCCCGCCCACAATCGATGCGCACAGCAACATTCTTGAAGTCGTCCGGGTGACCCAGAACCTGGTTGTCGCCGAAGTCGCCGGCCCCGTCGAACGCACCCGGGGCAGCGTCGCCGAAGTGATGCCAGAGCGCCGGACTCAGCGCACCGACCGCAACCGCCGTCCGATCCACCGGAACCTCTCGCTGGAAGAAGTCGCGCGCGGCGAACAGCAGGGCGCCGAAGCCGCCCATGGACCAGCCGAGCAGGCCGTATCGCTCGGTGCGTAGTCCGCGCTTCGCCAGCAACGGCAGCAACTCCTGGTCGAGCATGACGATCGGGTCGTCCCCGGTGAGCCGCGCGTGCCAGTAGTTGTCCTGCCCACCGTCCACGGTCGCCAGCGCGAACGGCGGAGCACCCGCCTGGACGGCGGCGGTCAGGTAGCGGTCGATGCCGAGGTCGTTGATCGCGGACGTATGGTCGCCGCCACGACCGTGCAAGACGAGTACGACCGGCAACTCCGCCGTCGGACTCTGGCCGCGGGGATAGATGACGCTGTAGCCGACCGTCGTACGGCGAGCAGCGGACGCGAACGTGTCCGACACGACCGGTCCTGCCGGAACGTCCGGGACTGTGCCGTCGGGGCCGGTCAGGCCGAGGGTTCTGTGGATGCCGGCTCGGCCTGGGAGGGCTCCTGTTTCCAGGGCGGTGACTGCTGCGGCGCCGGTGACGGCAGCGGCGGCTGCCGTGCGGAGGAGCGCACGGCGGGACAGCAGCGGCATCAGCGCAGCAGCGCCGCCACCACGGCGACGACCGCGAGGACTCCGATGGCGATCAACTCCGGGCGGGCCCAGGTGGTGACCACCTCGCCGCCGGCCTGTTCGCCGTACTGGCTCATGTGGGTCTCGATCCGGTCGACGACGAAGTCGGCACGGGAGATCGAGCTGTCTTCCGGGAGCCTCGCGCCGCCGACCCGTTGCTTGCGAACGTCACGCATGACGAGTACGACGCCAGGAGCCCGGAACTTGTTGTCGCCGGCGTGCACCCGCAGGATGTCGGCGACGTCGACCCCCGTCACCTTCGACCAGGGGATCTCGTAGTCGCGCAGGTGGTTACGCAGCAGGATGTGCTCGGGGCTGAGGGTGACCGACGGGCGGATCAGGAAGACGTAGGCGAGCACCATCAGGATGCCGATCACACAGGCGACCAGGAGACCGCTGGCGCTCCGCCACTCCACCACGATGTCGATCAGCGCCAATGCGCCGATCCCGACCACCAGGAACCCGGTGATCCGGTTCGACGTCGACAGGTACCGCTCGGTGTCCGATGACTTCGACTTCACCAGCACAAAATAACCGGCTGTCTGGAACAGCACTAGACTGCCCAGGGTGACCACTCTCGACAGCGGCGTCGACTCGTTGGCCGACGTGACCTCGTCCGAGGACCGGCTGCGCCGGTTCCTGCTCGGCCTGCCGGGCGTCGACCAGGTCGGCGCCGAGGCCAGGGCCGCCACCCTGAGCACCCGGTCGATCAAGACGACCGCCAAGGCCTACGCACTCGACCTGGCGATCCGGATGATCGACCTGACCACCCTCGAGGGGCAGGACACCCCGGGCAAGGTGCGGGCCCTGTGCGCGAAGGCGAAACGGCCCGACCCGGCCGATCCGACCGCGCCGCCGGTCGCCGCGGTCTGTGTGTACCCGGACCTGGTGGCCACGGCCAAGCACGAGCTGCGCGGCTCGGGGATCAACGTGGCGAGTGTCGCAACCGCCTTCCCCAGTGGGCGTTCCAGCCTCCCGATCAAGATCCAGGACACCAAGGACGCGGTCGCGGCCGGCGCCGACGAGGTCGACATGGTGATCGACCGCGGCGCCTTCCTGTCCGGGCGGTACGCCCTGGTCTTCGACGAGATCGCCGCGATCCGCGAGGCGGCCGGCGACGCGCACCTGAAGGTGATCCTGGAGACCGGCGAGCTGGTCACCTACGACAACGTCCGGCGCGCGTCCTGGCTGGCGATGCTGGCCGGTGCGGACTTCATCAAGACCTCGACCGGCAAGGTGTCCCCCGCGGCGACCTTGCCGGTGACGCTGGTGATGCTGGAGGCGGTCCGCGACTACCACGAGGCCACCGGGCTGCACATCGGCGTCAAGCCGGCCGGCGGCATCCGGACCGCTAAGGACGCGATCAAGTACCTGGTCACGGTCAACGAGACGGCCGGACCGGACTGGCTGGATCCGGAGCTGTTCCGCTTCGGGGCGTCCAGCCTGCTGAACGACCTGCTGATGCAACGCACCAAGCTGGCCACCGGGCACTACCCCGGCCCCGACTACTTCACGCTGGACTGAGGCATGAGCAGATTCGAGTACGCACCGGCCCCGGAATCGCGGGCCATCGTCGACATCAAGTCGTCGTACGGGCTCTTCATCAACGGCCAGTTCGTCGACGCGACGGACGGGAAGCCGTTCAAGTCGATCAGCCCGTCCTCGGAGGAGGTGCTCGCGGAGATCAGCGAGGCCGGTCCGGCCGATGTCGACAAGGCGGTGAAGGCGGCCCGCAAGGCGTTCGAGAAGGTCTGGGGCCCGATGGCCGGGCGGGACCGGGCGAAGTACCTGTTCCGGATCGCGCGGCTGATCCAGGAGCGCGCGCGGGAACTGGCGGTGCTGGAGTCGCTGGACAACGGCAAGCCGATCCGCGAGTCGCGTGACGTCGACATCCCGCTGGTGGCCGCGCACTTCTTCTACTACGCGGGCTGGGCGGACAAGCTCGAGTACGCCGGGGCCGGCGACGACCCGCAGCCGTGGGGTGTCGCGGGCCAGGTGATCCCGTGGAACTTCCCGATGCTGATGCTGGCGTGGAAGATCGCCCCGGCGCTGGCCGCCGGCAACACCGTCGTGCTGAAGCCGGCCGAGACGACGCCGCTGACCGCACTGGCATTCGCGGAGATCTGCCAGCAGGCGGACCTGCCGCCGGGCGTGGTGAACATCGTCACCGGCGCCGGCCGGACCGGTCAGGCCCTGGTCGAGCACGAGGGCGTCGACAAGGTCGCGTTCACCGGGTCGACCGAGGTCGGCCGGGCGATCGCCAAGGCGGTCGCGGGCTCGGACAAGGCGGTCACGCTCGAGCTCGGCGGCAAGGCGGCGAACATCGTCTTCGAGGACGCGCCGATCGACCAGACCATCGAGGGCATCGTCAACGGCATCTTCTTCAACCAGGGCCACGTCTGCTGCGCGGGTTCGCGGCTGCTGGTCCAGGAGAGCGTGTACGACGAGGTGCTGTCCCGGCTGAAGCGCCGGATGGGCACGCTGCGCGTCGGCGACCCGCTGGACAAGAACACCGACATCGGCGCGATCAACTCGTCGGCCCAGCTGGCCAAGATCCGCGAGCTGTCCCAGATCGGCGAGGACGAGGGCGCCGAGCGCTGGTCGCCGGAGTGCGAGCTGCCGCCGCAGGGCTACTGGTTCCCGCCGACCGTGTTCACCGGCGTGACCCAGGCGCACCGGATCGCCCGGGAGGAGATCTTCGGCCCGGTGCTGTCCGTGCTCACCTTCCGCACCCCGGCCGAGGCCGTGGAGAAGGCGAACAACACGCCGTTCGGGCTGTCCGCCGGGGTCTGGACCGACAAGGGCTCCCGGATCCTGTGGATGGCCAACCAGCTGCGCGCCGGCGTGGTCTGGGCCAACACGTTCAACCGCTTCGACCCGACCTCGCCGTTCGGCGGCTACAAGGAGTCGGGCTACGGCCGCGAGGGCGGTCGCCACGGTCTGGAGGCCTATCTTGCCCACTAAGGACAATTCGAGGCTCGAGGTGCGCAAGACCTACAAGCTCTACGTCGGCGGCGCGTTCCCGCGCAGCGAGTCCGGCCGGTCGTACGTCGTGAACGATGCCAAGGGCAAGTTCCTGGCGAACGCGTCGCAGGCCTCCCGCAAGGACGCCCGGGACGCGGTGGTCGCGGCCCGCAAGGCGTTCGGCGGCTGGTCGGCGCGCACGGCGTACAACCGCGGCCAGGTGCTCTACCGGATCGCCGAGGTGATGGAAGGACGGCACGAGCAGTTCAGTGCCGAGGTGGCGTCGTCGGAGGGCCTGTCGATCAGCAAGGCCCGCGCGGTCGTGGACGCGTCGATCGACCGCTGGGTCTGGTACGCCGGCTGGGCCGACAAGCTGGCCCAGGTGGTCGGATCCAGCAACCCGGTGGCCGGCCCGTACTTCGACTTCTCGTTGCCCGAGGCAACCGGTGTGGTCGCGGTGCTGGCGCCGCAGGACTCCAGCCTGCTCGGCCTGACCAGCGTGATCGCGCCCGCGATCGTCTCCGGCAACACGGTCGTCGCGGTCTCGTCGTACGCGCGTCCCTTGCCGGCCGTGACGCTGGGCGAGGTGATGGCGACGTCCGACGTACCGGGCGGCGTGGTGAACATCCTCACCGGCTCCGCGTCCGAGGTCGGCCCGTGGCTGGCGTCGCACATGGACGTCAACGCGATCGACCTGTGCGGGATCGAGGAGCCGGACGAGGCCCGCGACCTGGAGGCCGCGGCCGCCGACAACCTCAAGCGGGTGCGCCGCCCCGCCGAGGAGGACTGGACCGGATCCCCGGGCCTGTCCCGCCTCACGCAGTACCTGGAACTGAAGACGGTCTGGCACCCGATCGGCGTCTAAATCGATCCCGTCCGGGCCGGAAGCGTCGTACAGTCGCCGCATGGTTCAGCCTGGTGACAAGGTCGCGATCGTCTCACCGTCCCGTGGGCTGCCGGAGATCTTTCCGGGGCCCTACGAGCTCGGCCTGCGGCGGTTGCGCGACGACTTCGGCCTGATTCCGGTCGAGTATCCGACGACCCGTGTGCTCGGGGCGTCCCCGCAGGCGCGGGCGGCCGACCTGCACGCGGCCTGGTCGGACCCGTCGATCCGGGCCGTGATCGCGTCCATCGGCGGCGACGACCAGCTCACTGTGCTGAAGCACCTCGATCCCGGGGTGTTCCAGGCGGACCCGAAGCCGTTCTTCGGGTACAGCGACAACACGAACCTGCTCAACTTCCTGTACTCGTTGGGCTTGCCGGCCTTTCACGGCGGCAGCGTGATGGTCCAGTTCGGCCGCGGCGGCGCGATGCACCCCGACTCCGAGCGGTCGCTGCGGGCCGCGCTCTTCACGCCCGGCGAGTTCGAGCTGACGCCGGCCGCGGAGTGGACCGACCACGACCGCGACTGGGCCGATGCGGCCACCCTGGAGACCGAGCCGCCGATGTTCCCGGGCACCGGCTGGACCTGGCAGGGCACGGAGCCAGTCAGCGGGAAACTCTGGGGCGGCAACCTGGAGATCCTCGACTGGCAACTGTCCGCCAACCGCTGGATGCTGCCCACGAACTCCTACGGCGGCGTGCTGTTCCTGGAGACCAGCGAGGAGATGCCCGGCTCGGAGATGGTCTACCGGATCCTGCGCAATCTCGGTGAACGCGGCCTGCTCGAGCGCTTCGACGCCGTCCTCTGGGGCCGCCCGAAGTCCTGGTCGCTGGAGAACCACTGCACGCCCGAGCAGTCCGTCGCCTACATCACCGGTCAGTACCTCGCGGTCGACCGGGCCTTCGCCGAATACAACCCGAACGCGCTCGTGGTCAAAGGCCTCGACATCAGCCACACCGACCCGCAGCAGGTCCTCCCGTACGGCGGCCAGGTCCACATCGACCCCACCGCCCAGCGCATCACCGTCACCTACTAACGGACGGCCGTCCTCGTCAGGGCCGCTCCCCCGTCTCACCGACCGAACAGGAACCAGCCGCCGACGCTCGCTGCCACGAAGACCACCGGCAGCGAAAGCAGGAACCAGGCCCGGTTGCGGCGCCGGCGGCGTACGGGCGGGTCGGTGGCGACGGTCGTCGGGGGGTCGTCGTCGGTGATGCTCGTCCGCTCCTCGGCGCGCAGCGGCGCTTCCTGCTCCAGCCGGTAGGCCTCCGCCTCGAACCGCTCGGCGAGCGTGTCGGCACGCTCCCAGCGGTCGGGGACCCGGTACGCGAGTGCCCGGGTGAGGATGTCGTCGAGCTGACCGACCGCGTCGTGCAGCATCGGCCGCAAACTCGGCGGCGGCAGGTCCGGATCGCGGTTGAGCACATCCCCGATCGAACCCGCGGAGTACGGCGGATGCCCGGTGAGCAGCGCATACGTCACCGCACCGACCGCGTAGATGTCCGCCCGCTCGTCGAATCCACCGTCACCGCGACCCTGCTCAGGAGCCATGTACGACGGTGTGCCGACGGCCTGGGTCAGTCCGGACGCCTCCGCGGCGCGCTTGGCCAGGCCGAGATCGGCGAGCACTATGCGGTGCGTACCGCCGCCGGACTCGTCGCCCTGGCTGGGCCGGAGCAGCAGGTTCGCCGGGGTGACATCACGGTGGACGACGCCCTCGCTGTGCAACGCGGCGACCGCCCGCGCCAGGTCCGCTCCCCACCACAACGCGTCGACGGCATCGAGCGGCCCCTGCCTCAGGACATCGCCCAGCGTGCCACCGCCGACGTAGTCCATCACGAAGTACGGACGGCCGTCCGGGAGCTTGCCCAGGTCGAACACCCGGACCACCCGGTCGCTGGCGATCCGGCGCATCAGCCGCGCCTCGGACAGGAAGCGTTCCCGCACGTCGGCGCGCGACGCCCAGTTGTCGGCGAGGACCTTGACGGCCACGTCCACGTCGAGGTCGTCGTCGTACCCACGCCAGACGGTGGCGAACGCGCCCGCGCCGATCTTGTCCTGCAGCCGGTACCTCCCGATGGCATCCATCCCGGCTATTGTCGTGCACAGTCGAGCCAAGCGACGACACATACACTCTGGGGGAGCATGAACGAGGATCTGGAGCATCTGGCGACCCGCGCCGCCGCGGGTGACCAATCCCTGCTTCCACAGATCCTGCAGGCGATCCGGCCGCAGGTGCAGCGCCGGGTGGCCAAGTTCCTGCCGTACCGCGAGGACGCCGAGGAGGCGGTCCAGGACACCCTGCTCCAGGTGGCCAACAAGATCCACACCTTCAGAGGCACCGGCACCTTCGCCGGATGGGTCACGATCGTGGCCACCAACCAGGCCCGGCAGACCTACCGATCGCTGAAGCGGCGCGCGGTCGAGCAGTCCGCCGAGGTCCTCCCGGAGTCCGTCGACCCGCGGACGACGTCGGTGATCGCGGGCTCCCGCCTCGACCTGCTCGAAGCGCTTGAGTCACTCGAGTCCAGCCATCCCCAGCTGGTCCAGCCGCTGGTCCTGCGCGACCTGGGCGCGCTGTCGTACGCCGAGATCGCCGACGAGCTCGATGTCCCGCTCGGCACGGTCAAGGCCCGCATCCACCAGGCCCGCAAAGCCGTCGCCGAACACCTCACGGTGACCTGACCCGAGGGTGAGCGGTTCGAGCAGCGCTAGCCGAACGTACGGCGTACCTCCACCGCGCGCCGGAGATCGTCGAGGAAGTTCGCCGTCTGCCGGCGGATGCCCGGGACCACGCTCTCGTCCGCGATCAGCGCCTCGGCCGGCCCGATCAGCTCGGCGTCGATCGCGAACCGCGGCGCGATCCGGTGCACGGTCAGCGAGACCACCATGCCGGCCCGGATCTCCCCGGTCTGCGCGATGTCGGTGAAGAACCGCCGGACGTACGGCGCGGTGATCGCGGCCTGACCCGGATGCCAGAAACCCTCGGCCGCGGCCAGCAGTTCCTTCACCCCGACCGACGCGTCGGTCATGATCCGCGTCCAGGCCGCTTCCTTGCCGTCGGGCAGAGCCGCCCGGCAGCGTGCGGCCTGGTTGACACCTTCGGTCGACTTGTCGCGCGCCAGCTCGGCATCGATCTCCTCCGCCCCGAGCGCGTTCAGCCGCACGAGTCGCAGGACGAGCGACCACCGCAGATCCGCGTCGATCTCCAGTCCGGCCGGGATGCCGGCACCGTCGAGCCACGACGTCAGCAACTCCGCGTCGTCCGTGGTCGCGATGAATCCGCGGGCGGTGACCAGCTGCAGGCTGCTGCCCGGTGCGGTGCTCGCGAGCTTGTTGCGCAGGGCATCGGCGACGCGACCGCGGTACTCGTCGTAGTCCAGGTAGCCGCCGAGGACCCGCTCCTCCAGCCAGCGCACGAGCGAGCCGACGGCGATGTCGCTGTCCTCGTGCTGGATGGTGGCGAGGAACAGGTCGAGCGCCGCCCGCGGATCGAGCTGCGCATCCGCGGTCGTGTCGCGGATCGAGTTCCAGATCACGGCCCGCGTGGTGCCGTCGTCGATCTTCGGGAGCACCGCCGGGAGATTGGCCAGGCTGGTGGCGTCGAGCCGGATCTTGGCCCAGGTGTCGTCGTTGGCATCCGGCACGATCACGGCGCTGTCGTCGCTGAGGGCAACTTCTACGGTGTCCTGGTCGAGCACGACGTCGACCAGGGTCGCCGCGCCGGTTCCGTCGTACCCGCCGATGCTCAGCTTGTGCAGGCGGCGCGAGGCGTCCGGGCTAGTGCGGTGCAGGACGACTCCACTCGCCGTACGTTCGACCGTGATCGTGTCCAGGCCGGACGTGCGCAACCACTGCTGGGACCAGGTGTCCAGGTCGTCGGCGCCGGCCTCGGTGAGCTTCTCGATGAACTCGTGCAGGTCGGCGTTGCCGTACTCGTGCGCCTCCAGGTGCGCGTTGACGCCCTTCAGGAACACGTCGTCGCCCAGGTACTTGGCCAACTGCTTGAGGACCGCGGCACCCTTCGCGTACGAGATCCCGTCGAAGTCGTCGAGCGACTGGCGGGCGTCCTTCAGGCTGTCCGGCGCGACCGGATGCGTCGAGCTGCTCTGGTCGGTCTGCAGGCCCCACCACTTGCGGACGAACGCGAAGTCGGTCCAGTTACCGCCGTAGCTGGTCACGTCCTCGGACACCCGGTGCGCCATGTACTCGGCGAACGACTCGTTCAGCCACATGTCGTTCCACCACTTCATGGTGACCAGGTCGCCGAACCACATGTGCGCCATCTCGTGCACGATGATCCGCGCCCGCGTGCTGCGTTCGGCCTCGGTGGCCTGGCTGCGGAAGACCAGGTGGTCGGCGAACGTCACGCAGCCCGGGTTCTCCATCGCGCCGAGGTTGAAGTCCGGCACGAACGCCTGCCAGTACTCGCCGAACGGGTACCGCTGCCGGAACATCCGGTGGTACTCGTCGAACGCCTCCCGGGTGGTCCGGAACAGGTCCTCGGCGTCGCGGTCGAGGTGCTGCTTCAGCGACTGCCGGCAGGCCAGTCCGAGCGGGATCCCGTCGTGCTCACTCCGGATCAGGTGATACGGGCCCGCGACGATCGTGACGAAGTACGTCGACAGCGGCTTGGTCTCCGCCAGCGCCCACTCCCCCGGGGCGACCTCCGTGGCGGCGCCGTTTCCCAGCACCACCCAGTCCTCGGGGCACTTCACAGTGATCGTGTACGGCGCCTTGAGGTCAGGCTGGTCGAAACACGGGAAGTAGCGCGGCGCCGACTCAAGTGACGACATGCCGTAGGTGTAGACCCGCCCGTCGGCCGCGTCGACGGACCGCTGCAGTCCCTCCCCATCTGCGGAGTACTTCAGTTCAGCGGTCACCACCAGTTCGTTCTCCGCCTGCAAACCGCTCAGCGGAAACCGGCCGCCGTCCAGCAGGGCGACGTCGAGCGATGCGCCGTTCAGCTCGACCGCGTGCAACCGTTCGGGTTTCACGTCCACCCAACTGCTGTCACTCGCCGCGCCGAAGCGGATCCGGCTGGTCGCCACGAACGTGTCACCCGATCCGGTCAGGTCGAACTCCACCTGGTACGACCGCACGGTCAGGTCCACCGCCCGTCGCCGGGCCTCCTCAACAGTCAAAGCGCGCATGCGGAGAACGCTATCTCTCCGACCCAATCACTGGTTGCGAACCGCGGCCGCCGCCAGTGTCGCCACCGCCCGGATCTGCTCGTCCTCGGTGCTTTCCAGCACCTTGGCGATCAGCTCCGCATCCTCCGGCTCCGCCAAGCTCGTCAACACATTCAAGGCACTCAGATGATCGAACCCGGCCCGGATCTCCTCGTCCGCTTCGACCGGTGGCCGCGACAGGATCTCCCGCGCGACCACCCGCACCTCACCACCGAGCGGCTCGAGTGGATTCCCACCACTCAACCGCGTGTACGACGCCGCCACCTGGTACATGTTCAGCGCTCGGCACACAGTCGCCACGTTGTCGCTGTGCAACAACGCCGCAAACGCCTGCAGCGGAATATCCGGCCCACTCATGCTTGCACCGTATTCGACGGCTACCCCTGGAAGAACTTCAGCATCTGCTGCGCCGCGTCCGGTCCGCTCATCAGCTGCGCCACGGCAGCCGACCGCTTGGCGACCGCGGCGCAGCGGGTCTGCATGACCGGCTCGTAAACGGCCACCGCCTTGTCCAGATCGTCAGGGTTCGCGGCGACGGCACGGCCGAGCTCGGCCGCGTCGAGCATTGCCTGGTTCGCCCCCTCTCCGACCGGTGGCATCAGGTGCGCGGCGTCGCCGAGCAGAGTGATCCCGGGCCGCGGCGCCCAGGTCATATCGATCGGCAGCACGTGGGTCTGACGGAGCACGAACGGCAGCTCACAGGCCTCGATGAGGCGGTGGAAGCGCGGATGCCAGCCGTCGAGCAGCGCGGCAATCGTCGCGGGATCGGCGTCGAGCACCGGCTCCGAGCGATGCACCACCAGGCCGACCCGGATGGTGCCGTCGCCGTTGCGCTGGGCCGCAAGGGTCTGGCTCGAACCGACGGCCCAGTAGTTGCCCCGCCCGACCATCGCCGCCAGCTCCGGCTGGGTCCGATCGGCATCGCGGATCAGGCTCTCGAGCGCCGTCGTACCGGCGTACGTGGGACGTACGTCGGTGAGCAGGGCGCGGACGCCGGAGTTTGCGCCGTCGGCGCCGACGAGGAGATCGCACTCGGCGGACGTGCCGTCGGCGAACCGGACGACGTACCCGCCACCGGGTCGCGGGTCGGCGCCGGCGAAGCTTCGGCCCCAGCAGATCGCGCCGGCCGGAAGCGAGTCGAGCAGCAGGTCGCGCAGGTCGCTGCGATCGATCTCGGGCCGCGCCATCGGCGCATCGTCCGGAGTGTCCTCCTGCAGCAGCAACGTGCCGGTGTGATCCAGCAGGCGAAAGTCCTGGCCCTCCCGGCGGGCGACGGCGAGGAACTGCTCTTCCAGACCGGCTTCGCGGAGCGCGAGCTGCCCGGTGTCCGTGTGCAGGTCGAGCATCCCGCCTTGAGTCCGTGCGGCCCGGGAGGCGTCGCGTTCGTACACCACCGCGTCGATGCCGTGGACGTAAAGGGTCCGCGCGAGGGTGAGACCGCCGGGACCGGCCCCGATGATCGCGATCATGCCTCTTCCTTTCGATACACCGTATCTGACCGATACACCGTATCGCACGATGCGATGTATCGTCTCCGTGTGACGAATGAACCGGTCTGGGAGCGGCCCGAGCCGGCCGAGCGGCGCGCCCTGAGCCCGTTGAGCCGGGAGCGGATCGTGCACGCCGCGCTGACCCTGGCCGACGCCGAGGGTCTGGAGGCGGTGTCGCTGCGCAAGGTGGCCGCCGCCTTGGACGCCGGCCCGATGCGTCTCTACCGGTACGCCGGCACCAAGGAGGAGCTGCTCGAGCTGATGGCCGACGCGGTGTACGCCGAGATCCCGGCACCGACCGGTTCGACCTGGCGGGACATCTTCCGCTCCATCGCCCACAGCAGGCGGCAGGCCGCCCTCCGGCACGAGTGGTTCGCGGACCTGCTCGGCGGCCGCCCGCAGCTCGGCCCCGCCGCCCTGGCCAGCCTGGAAGCATCCCTCGCAGCCCTCCGCGCGACTCGGGCGTTTCCTGATGCGACCGCGGTCATGAATGCCCTCGAAGCCCTGTCCTGCTTCCTGGTCGGCGCCGTCCGGAAGGAGATCACCGCCCTGCGCGACGAACGCGCCACCGGCCTCGACGAACACGGCTGGCGGGTCTCGACCGGCCCTTACCTCACCCGAATGCTTGCCACCGGCAATTACCCGGCGCTGGCCGGGACGATCCGCGAGGCCGGCCACCTCGACGCCGCCGCGGCCTTCGAGCTCGGGCTCGACTACCTCCTTGACGGCATCGAGGCCAACCTGTCTTAGGTCGTCTGTCTTAGGTCGTCGCGGCGGCGTGCAGATGGGTCGCGAGCAGGTGGGCGGGCTCCGGGGTGTTCGCGGCGTAGCAGAGTAGATGCTGGCGGATGGACCAAGAGTCCTGGAGCGGGCAGATGTCGAGCGGGGCGATCGCCGCGACGGCTCGGCGCGGGACGATGGCCAGGCCGGCGCCGGCCGTGGCCAGCGTGATCAGGGTGTGCAGGTTCGGTACGACGGTGCGATAGCGGGGTGCCGGGGCATGCGGGCCGAGGCGTTCGTCCATCCACTGGGTGAGTGGTGAGGTGCGGTCGAGACCGACCAGGGGATGTTCGGCGACTTCGGCGTACGCGATGGAGGTGCGGCCGGAGAGGGTGCCGCCGGCCTGGCCGATCACGACCAGGGAGTCGTCGGCGAGCGGTTCGGTGCGGAGGTCGGTGGGTTCGTCGTCGAGGATGACGCCGAGGTCGGCCTCTCCGGCGGCGAGGATGCGGACGCTGCGGACGGTCCGGCGTTCGCTGACGTTCACGTCGTACTCCGGATGGTCGCGGAGGAACGTGGCGAGCGCGACCGGGACGAGTTGATGCATGGCCGAGCCACCCGCGACCAGGCGGATCGGCGCGGACCGGGAGACGGCGTACGACGCGACGGCGCTGTCCAGGCGGGTGGTCTCGGCGAGCACCTCGCGGGCGTGCCGGGCCAGGGTGGCGCCCGCGGGAGTGAGCCGGACGCCACGGCGCTCGCGGACCAGCAGGGCGACGCCGGCCTGCGCTTCGAGAGCTCTGACCCGCGCACTGGCCGAAGGCAGACTGAGGTGCATCACCCGCGCGCCGCCGGTGATCGAGCCCTCTGCTGCGACATGTGTGAAGAGCCGGAGGTCGTCCAGGTCGTACCGCATGGGCTCAGCCTACGTCTCCGCCTTAGGCTGGCTACGGGGATCGCGCATTGTGGAGTGCCGGCTGAGCCGTGATCCTCGAAGGGTGCTGCTGATCCTTCTGGCCGGTGTCGCGGCCGGCGCGCTGAACGCCGTCGGTGGCGGCGGGAGCTTCGTGGCGCTGTCCGCCCTGGTCGCGGCCGGGATGCCGCCGGTCACCGCGAACGCGACCACCACGGTCGCGCTGCTACCCGGGAACGCGACCAGCGCGTGGGTCTACCGGCGCGAGGTGGAGGGCTTCGCCCGGCCGTCCCCGCTCCGGCTGACCCTGGCGAGCGTGCTCGGCGGGGCGATCGGCGCCGGGTTGCTCCTGTTGTTGCCGTCGGCATCTTTCGAGGCGGCGGTGCCGTGGTTGCTGGCGTTCGCGACCGTGGTCCTCGCGTTCGGCAAGCGGCTGACGCAGGCACTGCGGCTCGGCACACCTGAGCCGGCAGCGATCCTGGCCGGGCAGTTCGTGCTGTCGATCTACGGCGGGTACTTCGGTGGCGCGGTCGGGCTGATGATGCTCGCGTTCTGGACCGCGACGACGACCCTCGACCCGGCCCGCGGCAACCCGCTCCGCGTCATCCAGGTCGGGGCCGTCTACCTGACCGCGGCCGTCATCTTCTTGTTCGCCGCCGACGTCCTGGCCCAGCCCTTGCACCTGGTCGCCCTCCTCGCCGGCGCCATCCTCGGCGGCTACACCGGAGCTCACCTGGCCCGCAGGCTTCCGTCCGCCATGCTCCGCGCGCTCGTCCTCACCACGGCCGTCGCGATGACCGCGCTCTTCTTCGTCCGGGCGTTCCGATGAACCGGGCCCAGCTCGCGATGGCCTACCAGGCGTGCGAAGTGGCTGACCTGGCCCGGGACGCCGTCATGCTCGACGATCCCGCCGAGGCGATCGCCCAGGCCGAGCTTGTCCTCGCCGCCGCACAACAGCTGTTGAGGGCTGCGACTCGGCTCGCCCAGTCCGGGCGTCCCACCGACGCCTTGCAGCTCTTCGCCTACGAGCATCCCGAGGAGGCGGCCGCCGACATCACCGACTGGCTCCGCCGCTCCCCGGCTCACGACCCGGCAGACGGTCCCGCTCATGGCGGAGGTAGAGACCCGTCGCCGTCGACACACTCGTGAGCAGCCACACCGCCACACCCGCGTCGTCGGCCACCCCGAGAACGGGCAGCAGGTCCGGCAGGATGTCGATCGGCGACACCAGGTACACCAGCGCCAGTACCCACAGGAACATCCGGCGCTGCGGCAACTCCCCATAGGTCCCCCGCCGCGCGGCCCGGATCAACCGCGGCAACGCCTTTGCCCGGTCGACCACGTTCCCGACTGGCACCGGCTCGCCGCGGGCGATCTTCCGCCGCCGCACCTGCCGCCGCCGGACCACCCCCAGCGCACCGATCACCAGGCCCAGCACCAGCAGGCCCACTCCGACCCCGACAGCCGGCAGCCCGACGACATCCCCGTCCTCGAACACGAGCGTCAGGAGCCCGAGCAAGGCCAGCAGTCCACCGAAGTACGCCATCCACCAACTGTAGGGGTCCTCGGCCTTACAAGCCCGTCACGACGGAGCCAGGGGCTCAGGGTAGGCGTGAGAACCACAGGAGGGAGGCGAGGGCGGCGAGGAGGGCTGCGGCCAGGGCGGCTCCGGCGACCAGGTTGGTGATCTCGCGGGCTTCGGTGGTCCAGCCGATGGAGGACTGGAGGTCGGAGTAGACGTCCCGGAGTTGCTGGTCGCTCGCGGCGGAGTACGACGAGCCGTCGGTCGCGTCGGCGAGGCCCTGGAGCGCCTCGGTGTCGGCGGGGACCTGGATGGCGCGGCCGCCGAGGTTCACGGCGCCCTGCGGTGTCCCGTACGCGATCGTCGAGACCGGTACGCCGGCCTGCTTCGCCTCCTGCGCCGCCTCGTCGATCGGACGGCCGGCGGTGTTCCCGCCGTCCGAGAGCAGCACGATTCGGCTCGGCGGCGGGTCATCCGGGTCGATCGACCGAACGGCCTGCAGGCTCGTGAGGACGGCTTCCCCGATCGCGGTGCTGTCACTCAACTGCAGCCCGTTGATCGCGTCGACGGTCGCCTGGTGGTTCGTGCTCGGCGTCGCAACGACCGTCGCCGTACCAGCGAAGGACACCAGCCCAACGTTGAACTTCGCCGGCAGGTCCTGGACGAACTGCACCGCCGCCTGCTTCGCGACCTCGAACCGGTTCGGCGCCACGTCCGTCGCCGCCATCGACTGGGAGACGTCCATCGCGACCAGCACGGTGGCACGCTCCCGCGGAACCCGGACGTCGGCGACCGGGCGAGCGATCGCGGTCGTCAGGACCGTCAGCGCGGCGAGAAAGGCCACGGCCGGCGCGTGCCGGCGCCAGCCGGGCCGCTTGGGAGCGACCTTCTCCAGCATCGGGAGGGTCGCGAACCGTACGGCGTACTTGGTCCGGCGGCGCTGAACGACCAGGTACGCCGCGACCAGGGCGGCGACCAGCACCAGCAGCCAGAGCCACAGTGGTTGCTCGAATCTCATCGGATACCGGTCCTCCCGGTCGGGTGCCGCCGGACGCCGGCCCGGCGACGGGCGGTGGCGAAGGCGGCGACGTCGCGGACCCAGTCGGTGTCGGTGCGCAGTACGAGGTGCGCGGCGCCGGCGGTCCGGATGGCTTGAGTGGTCTGGTCGCGGTGGGCAGTCATCGCCTCGGCGTACCTGCGCCGCAGTTTGCGGCTGGCGGTCTGTATCTCTCGCCGCCGGCCGGTCTCCGGATCGACCAGGGTCAGCAGTCCGACCTCGGGCAGCTCGAGCTCCCGCGGGTCCAGGACCTCGACCGCGAGCACCTCGTGCCGCGCGGTCAGCCGGCGGAGTGGATCCGCCCAGCCGTCGTCCTGGAAGTCGGACACGACCACGCGCAGACCGGGGCGAGGGTGCTCACGGTTCAGCCGCGTGATCGCCCGACTGAGGTCGGTGCGCGGATACTGGCCTGGTGTTGCCCTAGGCAACGAGAGCAAGGTGCGCAGGGATCGGCGGAGCTGCATCGCGCTGGCGGCGGCCGGGAGCCGGCGCAGTTCGTTGCCGATCGCAACGCGAACACCCAGGCGGTTGCCAGGACGATCGGCCAGCAGACCGACCGCGCCGACCACTGCGATGGCGAGATCGCGCTTCTCACTCAGCGCGGTGCCGAAGTCCATGCTCGCGGACGCGTCGAGCAGCGCCCAGGTCTCCAGTTCGCGCTCCGCCAACGGTGCCCGGACATGCGGTTCCAGCGACCGCGCGGTGACGTTCCAGTCCATCCGGCGTACGTCGTCCTGGCCCACCTGATACGGCCTTGCCTCGTTGGGTTCGCTGCCGGGACCGCTGCGCAGGCCGGTGATCTCGCCGTGCAGGAACCCTTCCAGCTTGCGCTTCACCGACAACTCCAGCGCGCGCAACGCCCGCTCCCGGCCCGCCAGCAGATCCATCACGCGGCCGATCCCTGCTCGTTGTCCGAGGGGACAACGTGTGGTTGCTCGATGGTGTGCAGGATCCTGGCGACGACCGCCCGTGGGTCGACGCCGTCGGCGAGGGCGTCGAACGTGAGGACCAGCCGGTGCGCCATCACATCGAGGGCGACGTCGTACACATCGGCCGGCAGCACATAGTCGCGTCCGCGCAGCAACGCCAGCGCCCGCCCGGCCGCGACCAGCCCGAGGGTGGCGCGTGGGCTCGCACCGAACTCCAGTACGCCGGCCAGATCGTCGATGCCGTACTGCCGCGGCTCCCGGGTCGCGTGCACCAGGCGTACGACGTACTCCGCCACCGCGTTGTGGACGAAGACGTCATCCGTTGCCTCCTGCAACTGAGCGACCTGCTCCGGGGAGAGCACAGCGCCGGCGTGCGGCCGGTGCGCGCTCATCCGGTGCAGGATGGTCAGCTCCTCGATCGGACTCGGGTAGTCGACCGTGATCTTCAACAGGAACCGGTCCCGCTGGGCTTCGGGCAGCGCGTAGACGCCGTCGGACTCGATCGGGTTCTGCGTCGCGAGGACCAGGAACGGCTCAGGCAGCTGGTAGCTGGTGCCGCCGATGCTGACCTGCTGTTCGGCCATTGCCTCCAGCAGAGCGGATTGCACCTTGGCCGGCGCGCGGTTGATCTCGTCCGCGAGGACCAGGTTGGCAAAGACCGGGCCGAGCTCGGTGTCGAAGCCCTCGGTCGACGGCCGCCAGATCCGCGTACCCATGATGTCGCCTGGAACCAGGTCGGGGGTGAACTGCAACCGGGCGAACTTCCCGCCGATCACCTCCGCCAGCGTCCGGACCGCCAGCGTCTTCGCGACGCCAGGCACTCCTTCCAGCAGACAGTGCCCACGTGCGAGCAGGCCGACCAGCATCCTTTCGACCAGGTGATCCTGCCCGACGACGACCTTCTTCACCTCGAACAGCGCCTGTTCGAGAGTTGCCGCGGTCATGCGTCACCAGACGGGTTGCCGCCGCTCTTCTCCGGGCAATCAGTCGTCGGCGACGGCGTGGTGGCGTCGTTGTCGACCCTGACGTAGCCCTGCTCGGGTGCCGGGTCGTCGGTCGCGGCGTACGCGACTCCGCCCGCGCCGAGCGCCGCGACCACTATTGCCCCGCCGAGAACCAACCGCTTGACGTTCATCGCAGCTCCTTCGATCGATGGATCCACAGCTCATCAAGAAGGTGCGAAAACGACCGGAAAGGAGAGCGAAAGTCCGCCGAAAGAGCAGACCTGACCTCGAGGATCGCCCCGCTACCTTGGTTGCGTGCGACTACTGGTGGTGGAGGACGAGGAAGGTCTGGTCAGTGCGCTGCGCTCCGGACTCGGCCGGGCCGGGTACGCCGTCGACGCGGCGACGACTGGGGCCGAGGCGATGGAGAAGCTCGCGACCACGGCGTACGACGTGGCGATCCTGGACATCACGCTGCCGGACACCAGCGGCCTGGACCTGTGCCGCGCGGTCCGCCGGGGCGAGATCGAGGTGGCCTCCGGCCGGGAGCTACGGGTGCTGATGCTGACCGCGCGCGCCTCGCTGGCCGATCGGGTCCGCGGGCTCGACGAGGGCGCGGACGACTACCTGACCAAGCCGTTCGCACTGGTCGAACTGCTCGCCCGGATCCGCGCGCTGCTCCGTCGCGACGTCACGAACGGCAGCACGCAGTTGCACGTCGGCGACCTCGTCCTGGACTCGTCCCGCCACCTCGCGACCCGGGGCGGCCGCGAACTCCCGCTGACGTTGAAGGAGTTCGGCGTACTGCGTTATCTGATGTCGCGGCCTGGACACGTCGTCTCGGCGGAGGAACTGCTCGAGCACGTCTGGGACGAGAACGCGGACCCGTTCACCCAGAGCGTCCGGGTGACCGTCGGCACCCTTCGCCGCAAGCTCACCCAGAACGGCGAGGAGCCCGTCCTGGAAACCGTGATCGGCCGGGGCTACCGGCTCCGAGGTGACTCATGAAGCTCAAGCGCCCGCCGTGGACCCAGACGATCCGGTTCCGCCTCACGCTGACGTATTCCGCCGTACTGATCGCGTTGTCGGCGTTGCTGCTGGGTGGGGTGTACCTCGCGCTGTCGCAGATCCTCGATCCCAAGCCGCTGAACCAGATCGAGGTCCAGAAGTACTACAAGGACCACGAGGGCAACCTTCATCTCAAGCAGGGTCAGGTGATCCAGGCCGCCGAGATCTCCAGCTTCCAGTCCGCGGTGAACTACCAGACCCTGCAGAGCCTGCGGAACTACTCGGTCGCGGGCATGGCCGGTCTCTTCCTGGTCAGTCTCGGCACCGGCTGGTGGTTGTCGGGCCGAGTACTCCGGCCGGTACGACGGATCACCACGACAGCGCAGGAGATCTCGGCGACCGACCTGTCCCGCCGGATCGCTTTGGACGGACCGCATGACGAACTGCGGAACCTGGCCGACACCGTCGACGACATGCTCGGCCGGCTCGAGTCGGCGTTCGTGGCGCAACGCCAGCTGGTCGACGATGCGTCGCACGAGTTGCGCAATCCGCTGGCGGTGATCCAGGCGAACGTCGACGCCGTACTCGCGCACGACGACACGCCACCGGAGGATCGCGCGCAGGCGACCGCGATCGTGAGCCGGGCGATCCAGCGGATGACGCGGCTGGTCGAGGATCTGCTCGCGTCGGCGCGACGGTCGTCGCCGGCGTTCGTCGACGCGGACGTGGACCTCGCCGCGATCGCGGGTGAGGCTGCCGAGGAGTACGAACTGCTCGCGGCCGATCGCGAGCTTCACGTCGTACGACGGCTCGCACCCGGACCGACCGCGGCCGGGGACGCGTCGGCGCTCCGGCGCGCGGTCGACAACCTGCTCTCGAACGCGGTCCGGCTCGCCCGCGGCGGAAGCGAACTCGTCCTCGCCGTGGGGAGTCGCAACGGCTGGGCGTGGATCGCCGTCCGCGACGAGGGCCCGGGGATCGCCGCTGACGATGCCGATCGCGTGTTCGACCGCTTCTTCCGCGCCGGCCACCGGCAGCACCCGGCGACCGTCCCCTCTACCGGCGAACGCCGAGCCGGCCTCGGCCTGGCGATCGTCCGCCAGATCGCCGAATCCCACGGCGGCACCGTCGCCCTGCACTCCGAACTAGGCGTCGGCAGCACCTTCGTCCTCTGGCTCCCCGAACGCTCCCTCACCAACACCACCCGCCGATCCCCCACCCCACCCCCCGAAGACCCCCTCGGCCCCCGCTCCTAACCCGATCTCCGCGGCCGTCTGGCGTGGTTGGTAACGCTCGGGCGCGGTGGGCCGATAACCGGGCACACCGCCCGATCACCTGGAGACCGCGTGCCGAAGCTGAAGTTGGGTGCTGTGGTCTATGGGATCGTGGCTGTCGTCTGGGCCGTCGGTATCGTCCTGACCCTTCGGCACTACGGCCCGTATGCCGAGGTCGATGGCGCACCAATTGCCGCAACGGTCGTCGTGCTCGCGGCAACGGCTTTGCTGTTGGCGGTCGGCGCGGTGACCCGGCGTGGCCTCATCGCCGACGACGGACCGTGGATCTGCCGGAACGGCTGGATGGTGCTGTTCGGGTTGACCGCCGCTGGTTGGGTCGTTGCGTTTCTGAGCAAGCAGGACGTCCCGATGTGGCCGACAGGCCCTACCGCGTTCCTCCCCCATTTCATCCGCAGGCTGCAGGAGTCGTACTACGACGGCGTTGCCGAGGCGGAGCGGGAACTTACAGCAGCGCCTGACGAAGTGCGTGGGCCTGGGTCTTGAACCAGTGGTTGGTTCGGTCGGTGAGTTCGGCTTCGCCGGTCGTCCAGCGTTGATGAAACCACGGGTGGCCGGTCTCGGCGCCGTGGCGGACGTAGTCCATGCACCAGATGTGGTTGTGCGCGGCCGCGTCGACCAGGCGGAGGCGGTCGGATCCGGTCAGCCCGTAGGCGTCGGCGAAGCGCCGGAGGCGGATCAGCGTGCGGCCTCGTCGTACGTCCGCGATGTCGGAGTCGGGCCGCAGCGGAGCCCACAGCCGGACTGCCGTGGCGACGTCCCACAGCGCCGACCCCGGGCCGGCCAGGTCGAAGTCGATCAGCGCGACCGCGACGCCGTCCCGGAAGACGACGTTGTCGAGGTTCGGGTCGTTGTGGCTGATCAGGCCGGACACGTACGCCGGCGGCACGGGCTCGGCCCACTCCAGCCCGGACGGCGTGAAATCGGCGACCGCTTCGTGGTACGAGCGCAGCAGAACGGCGACGCTGTCGAGTGCATCATCGGTCATCGACCACGCCGGGTACGGCGCGGTCACCGTCTCTCCAGGCAGATAGGACAACACCTCGCGCCCCTGCGAATCGACGCCCAGGAACGTCGGCGCACCGGTGAATCCGACGTGTTCCAAGTGCTGGAGCAGCGCATGCGTGGCGGCGCTGCTGGCGCGCAACGGCCGGCGGACGGTATCGCCGACCCGCACGACCAACCCACGGTTCGCGGTACCGCCGAGCAGCAGAGTCTCGACCTCGGATGGCATCGCCGGTCAGTGTGTCTCGTCCAGGAGCGCGTTCGCCAGGGGTGAGTGGGTAACGATCCCGTTGACCAGGCCGCTACGCACCGCGGCCCGAACCGCCTCGACCTTCGCCAGGCCGTACGGAATCGCGATCACCTCGTCGATCTTGTCCATCTGCTCCGCGTTGATCGCGATCACCCGGTCGGTCACCCGGCTCTGCACCGCTTCGCCGGCCGCATCCACGAACACCCCGGAGATGTCCGCGACCACCCCTTGCTTGCGCAACTGATCACAGGCCTTCTCGTCCATCGCGTCATACAGCGTGGACTGTCCGGCCGCCCACGACCCGAGCCCGACGACGGCCTTGGTCACCGAGTCGAAGTGGCCGATCGCCGCGGCCACCTCCGGCTGCTGACGCAATGCGCGCGCGGTGGCCGCGTCCGGCACGACCAGCGGCGCGTAGAAGAGGTACGCCGGTCCGCCCGACAACCGAGCCGTGTGCCGAACGAGCTCGACCGAGTTCGCCTCGACATCCGGCCGGGTCAGCGCACCGGTCAACTGCACAACGGGAACGGGAGCCAGCGTGGTCAGCTCCTCGGTCATCGCCGTGACCGCCCTGGCCCACGCGAGCCCGAGGACGTCTTCGGCCGTGACGATCTCGGACAACAGATCCGCGGCCGCCTTGCCGAGCTGGGTGCGCAGCGCGGCCTCGTCCGCCTCCGGGGTGTCGACGACGATCGCGCGGCGAAGACCGAGCGACTCCTGCAGCCGCGCCGACAGGTCGAGGTCGATGGCGCCCGGGTGGCTGATCTCGATCCGCACGAGCCCGCTACTGCGGGCCTGGTCGAGCAACCGCGCCACTTTGAAGCGACTCAGCCGGAACTCGTCGGCGATCTCCACCTTCGACCGGCCGTCGACGTAGTACCGCCGCGCGATCGACGCCGTCAGCACCAGCTGCGCCGGACCGACGCTACCCCCACTCGGCTCCATTCTGCCTCCACAGATTCAGCCCGCTCATATGAGCATGCCTGCGCCCTAGTGTTGCACACACTCTTGACAAGGCGCTCGGGCAACAGTTCACTCATGTATGAGCAGCGTGATGCTCATCTGAGCGAGGAAGAGCCATGCCCGAGAAGACGCGCGCGGCCTTCGCGAGAGATCAACATCAGGTGGAGGTAGCGGCTATGCGCAGCAAGGTCACGAAGTTGTGGACAATCGCCCTGGCCCTGCCGGCGGCTGCTGGGCTGGCGCTGTCCGGCTGCGCAGGTGCCGGTGGCGGTGGCAATGACAGCGGTGGTGGCGGCGGTGAGAAGTCCATCAACGTCCTCATGGTCGGCAACCCGCAGATGGTGGACATCCAGAAGCTCACCGCGGACAGCTTTACCAAGGACACCGGCATCAAGGTCAACTACACCGTCCTGCCCGAGAACGAGCTGCGTGACAAGGTGACGCAGGACGTCGCGACAGGGGCCGGCCAGTACGACATCGCCACCGTGGGCGCCTACGAGGTACCGATCTGGGCGAAGAACAACTGGCTGCACGAGCTCGACTCCTACGCGGACGGCGACGCCGGCTTCGACAAGGCCGACCTGCTCAAGCCGATGGTGCAGTCCCTGTCCGGTGAGGACGGCAAGCTCTACGGCCTGCCCTTCTACGGAGAGTCGTCGTTCCTCATGTACCGCAAGGACATCTTCGCGAGCAAGGGCATCACGATGCCCGAGCGGCCGACCTGGCAGCAGGTCGCCGACATGGCCGCGAAGGTCGACGGCGCGGCGCCCGGCATGAAGGGCATCTGTCTGCGCGGTCTGCCTGGGTGGGGCGAGCTGGGCGCCGCCCTGACCACGGTGGTCAACACGTTCGGCGGCACCTGGTTCACCAAGGACTGGCAGGCACAGGTGAACAGTCCCGAGTTCACCGAAGCGACCAGCTTCTACGTCAACCTGCTCAAGGCGCATGGCGAGGCGGGTGCCTCGCAGGCGGGCTTCACCGAGTGCCTGAACGCGATGAGCCAGAGCAAGGTCGCGATGTGGTACGACGCGACGTCGGCCGCCGGCTCGCTCGAGGACCCCAATGTCAGCAAGGTCGCCGGCAAGGTCGGCTACGTCTTCGCCCCCGTGAACAAGACCAAGGTCTCCGGGTGGCTGTGGACCTGGGCGTGGGTCATGCCGAAGACCACGAAGAAGGCTGACGACGCCGCGAAGTTCATGCTGTGGGCGTCGGGCAAGGGCTACGAGCAGTTGGCGGGCCAGAAGCTGGGCTGGTCGCGTGTTCCGGCCGGAAAGCGGGCCAGCACCTACCAGATCCCGGAGTACCAGAAAGCCTCCGCCGCCTTCGGACAGATGACGCTGAAGTCGATCGAGGAGGTCGACCCGACCAACCCCGGCGTGCAGCCCCGGCCCACGATCGGCATCCAGTTCGTCGACATCCCGGAGTTCCAGGACCTCGGCACCAAAGTGACGCAGGACGTCGCTGCGGCCATCGCCGGACGAGGCACGGTCGAGCAAGCGCTCGCGAACGGTCAGAAGCTCGCCGAGCAAGCGGCAGCCAAGCAGAAGTAGACCGCCCGGGGCGGACCGCGCCATCCGGTCCGCCCCCAGCCCGGGACCTCCGTCATCTGCGGAGGTCCCGCACCTGGAGGAACCATGACGGCTCTGGCATCTGAAGTGGCGCCTACCGCGCCGACGACCCAGCCCCCCACCGCGCGCGACAGGTGGCGTCGTAGGGGGCCGCTGCTTCCCGCGCTGGTCTTCACCATCATCATCACGCAGATCCCGTTCCTGCTGACGATTGCCATCTCGACGCTCCACTGGAACATCCTGCAACCCGGCGAGAAGAACTTCCTGGGGCTGGGGAGCTACCAGTCGTTCGCCGGGCTGCAGAACTATGCCACTGTCTTCAGCGACGCCAGGCTGAGGAACGCGGTGGTCAACACCGTCGTCCTGACTGCGTCGGTGGTGGTCATCAGTGTGCTGCTCGGGCTCGGGCTGGCAATCCTGCTGGACAAGCGGTTCCCGGGACGCGGGCTGGCGAGGACGCTGCTGATCGCACCGTTCCTGGTGATGCCGGTGGCTGCGGCGCTGCTGTGGAAGCACGCGTTGTACAACCCCGACTATGGCCTGTTCAACGGTGTCCTCAACTGGATCTGGCAACTCTTCGGTGCCGAGCAGGGGCCGACCGTGGACTACGTGTCGCGCTGGCCGATGCCCTCGGTGATCGCGGCGCTCGTGTGGCAGTGGACGCCGTTCATGATGCTGATCCTGCTGGCCGGGCTGCAGTCACAGCCCGGCGACGTGCTCGAGGCTGCGAAGATCGACCGTGCCGGCAGTTTCCAGACCTTCCGTTTCATCACGCTGCCGCACCTCCGGCAGTACATCGAGCTCTCCGCCCTGCTCGGCTCGATCTACGTCCTGCAGACGTTCGACGCCATCTACACGATCACCCAGGGTGGACCCGGGTCCGCCACGACCAACCTGCCGTACGAGATCTACCTGACCACGTTCCGCAAGTTCGAGTACGGCGAGTCCGCTGCCGCCGGCGTCGTGACGGTGATCGCCACCATCATCGTCGCCACCTTCGCCCTTCGCACCATCTCGTCGCTGTTCAAGGAGGAGATCTCCCGATGACCACCATGGTGGACAAGCCTCAGACGACCGGGCCAAGGACCAGCCGGCGCGGCCGGCGACGCGTGCACCAGGCCGAGCCGAGGAGATCGGGGTTTCCGTGGTGGGCAGTGGGCACCTGGATCGTCACTTTGATCTTCTTCCTGCCCGTTGCCTGGATGGTGCTCACCTCGTTTCACCACGAGGCCGACGCGGCAACGAACCCGCCGTCCGTGTTCGCCCCGATCACCTTCTCCAACTACAGTGACCTGTTCAGCCGTGATATCGGCCCGTACCTGATCAACTCGGCGACAGCCAGCATCCTGTCGACGATCCTGGTGCTGGTCCTGGCGGTGCCGGCGGCGTACGCGTTGTCCATCAGGCCGATCGAGAAGTGGACCGACGTGCTGTTCTTCTTCCTGTCGACCAAGTTCCTGCCGCTCGTCGCCGCGCTGCTGCCGATCTACCTGATCGTCAAGTACCTCGGGATGCTGGACAACATCTACACCCTGGTCATCATCTACACGTCGATGAACCTGCCCATCTCGGTGTGGATGATGCGCTCCTTCCTGGCCGAGGTCCCCTTCGAGATCCTCGAGGCCGCGCAGGTGGACGGCGCGGGCTTCACCCGCACCGTGGTCTCGATCATCACGCCCATCACGATGCCGGGGCTCGCGGCCACCAGTCTGATCTGTTTCATCTTCAGCTGGAACGAGTTCATGTTCGCCGTGAACCTCACCGCGGTGCGTGCCGCGACCTCCCCGATCTTCCTGGTGGGGTTCATCTCCAGCCAGGGCCTCTTCCTCGCCAAGCTCTGCGCAGCCGCGACCATCGTGTCGCTCCCGGTCCTCATCGCCGGCTTCGCGGCTCAGGACAAGCTCGTCCGGGGACTCTCGCTGGGAGCGGTCAAGTGACGGCGCTGACACAGGAGACGCTGGACAAGCTCGAGGTCGCCGTCCCGGAGTACGACCGTGCCCAGGTCCGACCCGGCATCGTGCATTTCGGGGTCGGCGGCTTCCACCGGGCCCACCAGGCGATGTACCTCGACCGGCTGATGAACGACGGCAAGGCGCTGGACTGGGGCATCGTCGGCGTCGGCGTACTCCCGCAGGACCAGCGGATGTACGACGTTCTGGAGGCGCAGGATCACCTGTACACACTGGTGATCAAGCACCCGGACGGGACCCTCGAGCCGCGGGTGATCGGGTCGATCGTCGACTACCTGTTCGCGCCCGACGACCCGTCCGCCGTGCTGGACCGGCTCGTCGACCCGGCCACCCGGATCGTGTCACTGACGATCACCGAGGGCGGGTACAACGTGAACCAGGTGACCGGTGAGCTCGACACCTCCGATCCCGGGCTCACCGCCGATCTCGTCCCCGGCGCCGTGCCGGTCAGTGTCTTCGGGTTCATCGTCGAGGCACTGGCCCGGCGGCGGGCGGCCGGGATCCCGCCGTTCACGGTGATGTCCTGCGACAACATCCCCGGCAACGGTCACGTCGCGCGGAAGATGCTGGCCGGCTTCGCCCGGCTCAAGGACCCGGAGATTGCCGACTTCCTCGAGACCGAGGTGCGGTTCCCCAACTGCATGGTCGACCGGATCACGCCGGTGACCACGGACGCCGACCGGTCCGCGCTGGCCGAGCGGTTCGGGGTCGAGGACGGCTGGCCGGTGGTGTGCGAGCCGTTCACACAGTGGGTGCTCGAGGATGACTTCGGCGGCGATCGGCCGCCGTACGAGGATGTCGGCGTACAGATCGTCGGCGACGTCGAGCCGTACGAGCTGATGAAGCTGCGGCTGCTGAACGCGAGTCACCAGGCGCTGTGCTACCTCGGGTATCTGGCCGGCTACCGGTACGCGCACGAGGTGTGCCAGGACAAGCTGTTCGTCGACTTCCTGCTCGGCTACATGGACGACGAGGGGACGCCGACGCTGCCGCCGGTCCCCGGGGTGGACCTGGACCGCTACAAGCACCAGCTGATCGAGCGGTTCGCGAACCCCGAGGTCCGCGACACCCTCGCGCGGCTGTGCGCCGAGAGCTCGGACCGGATCCCGAAGTGGCTGCTCCCAGTGGTCCGTGAGCAACTGGCGGCCGGGCGGGAGATCAAGCGCTCGGTCCTGGTGGTCGCGTCCTGGGCCCGGTACGTCGAGGCCGTCGACGAGGACGGGCAGTCGATCGAAGTGGTGGACCGGTTGCGCGACAAGCTGGTGGAGCGGGCCCAGCACAACCGCGAGGACCCGCTGGTGTTCGTCTCCGACCCGGATCTCTTCGGTGATCTCGCCTCCGACGATCGGTTCGTCACGCGGTACAAGGCCGCCCTCCAGTCGCTCCACGAGATCGGCGCCCGCGCCACGCTCGAGGCGATCTAGTCTGGGAGCCATGACTGAGCAGAGACTGGTGGCCGGTGTGGACTGCTCCACCCAGGCGACCAAGGTCGTCGTATGCGATGCCGAGACCGGAGCCGTACTGCGGGAAGGCCGGGCACCGCACCCGGACGGGACCCAGGTGGATCCGGCCGAGTGGTGGAAGGCGTGGGAGATCGCGTCCGACGGGCTGCTCGACGGAGTCGAGGCGATCTCGGTCGGCGGCCAGCAGCACGGCATGGTCCTGCTGGACGAGGCCGGCGAGGTCGTCCACCCGGCGGTGTTGTGGAACGACACCAGCTCGGCGGACGCGACGGTCGAGCTCGTCGACGAGCTCGGTGGCCCGGGCGCATGGGCCGAGGCGGTCGGTTCGGTGCCGGTGCCGAGCTTCACGGTGACCAAGCTGCGCTGGGTGCGCGACAAGGAGGCGGCCGCCCGGGCGGCGGCCGTCGTCCTGCCGCACGACTGGATGACGCAGCGCCTGGCGGCAGACCGGCACGGTATCGAGGGCATCACCACCGACCGTGGCGACGCGTCCGGGACCGGCTGGTGGTCCCCGGCCACGAACAGCTACCGACCCGACCTGGTCGAGCTCGCCTTCGGCAGGCAGCTCGCCCTGCCGCGCGTCGCCGGCCCCGCCGAGATCGTCGGCCGGACCGCTTTCGGTGCGGCCATCGCGGCGGGCACCGGAGACAACGCGGCCGCCGCCCTCGGCCTCGATCTGCAGCCTGGTGACGTGGCCGTCTCCCTCGGCACCAGTGGTACGGCGTTCGCCCGGTCGGCGCACCCGACCGCCGACCCGACCGGCCTGGTGGCCGGCTTCGCCGACGCCACCGGCGAGTACCTGCCGCTGGTCTGCACCCTGAACGCCGCCCGGGTGCTGTCCGCCACCGCGGAGCTTCTCGGCCTCGACCTCGATGCCTTCAACGACGCCGCCCTAGCCTCCCCCGGGAGCAACGGTCTGGTCCTGCTGCCCTACCTCGACGGTGAGCGCACACCTGACCTGCCCCACTCGACCGGCCTGATCTACGGCCTCACCCGCGCCACGATGCAACCCGCAACGATGGCCCGCGCTGCCGTCGAAGGTCTGCTCTGCGGTCTCGCCGACGCCGTCGACGCGCTCCGCGCGCAGGGCCTGCCCGTCCAGCGGGTCCTCATGCTCGGCGGGGCAGCCAAGTCACGTGCCGTTCAAGCGCTCGCTCCGGCGCTGCTCGGAGCGGAGGTCACGCTCCCTGAGCCGGCCGAGTACGTCGCCTTGGGCGCCGCCCGGCAGGCCGCCTGGGCGCTGTCCGGTGCGGACGCCCCGCCGACCTGGCACGTCCCGGTCGGCAAGCCCGAGCCCTCGGTCATGACGGACGCCCAGGCCGCCGAGGTTCGGGCCCTGTACGAGCAGGTCCTGACGAACACCCGGCCGTTGCTGTCGGCGCCGTACCACCAGTAGCCGGGGCGAGTGTCAGAATGCTCCGGTGAGTTCACGGGTGGTGCTGCTGGCCGGGCCGTCGGGGGCGGGGAAGTCCCGGCTGGCCGAGCAGGTGGCCCTGCCCGTGGTCCGGCTGGACGACTTCTACCGCGACGGCGACGACGAGGCGATGCCGCGCTCACCGCTCGGCATCGTGGACTGGGACGACCCGCGCTCGTGGGACGGTGACCGCGCCGTCGCCGCGCTCGAGCAACTGTGTACGACGGGCACCGCGGAGCTGCCGATCTACGACATCGCCGCCGACGGCACGGTCGGTCACCGGCCGGTCACCACCGCGGGATCCCCGCTGATCGTTGCCGAGGGCATCTTCGCCGACCAGATCACCGGTGCGCTGCGCGAGCGCGGCCTGCTCGCCGCCGCCATCTGCGTCCGGCACCACCGCCTGGTCACCTTCGTCCGGCGGTTCCAGCGCGACCTGCGCGAACACCGCAAGCCGCCGCTGACGCTGCTCCGGCGCGGTCTGCTGCTGCTCCGCGACGATCCGCAGGTGGTCCGCCGCTGCGTCGAGGCCGGCTGCGAACCCCTGCATCCCAAGGCCGCCCGCCGCCGGATAGAGACGCTTGTCACGCAAGCCCGGTCGGGCTGATTCCGGATCGTTCTCCTGGTGTTCACCTTGCTCTGATGGCATCTGGCTCGCAACCAGCTGTTGTCCTCGGGGCGAGTAGCCGGACGGAGAGGGACCGTGACGCGGACTGCGCCAGGAATCGCCGCTGTAGTGGCCGCGCTCTTGCTCGGCGCGACGGCCTGTGGGAACGACACCGGCGCCACGGGCGGCAGCCTGCAGACTCCCACCGCGAAGAAGTCGGCCCTGGCCGCGCCGGCGGACAAGAAGCCGAAGAGCGCCCTCGCCGGCCTGGTCGTGCTGCCCCGCGGATACGTCGACGACACCCAGAACTCCACCGGCCCGTTCACCGCGACCGCCTTCCTGGCCAGCTGGTCCGCCGAGCCCGCGACCGACCGGGCGCTGCTGCTCAACGCTGCCTTCACCGAGGGCTACCGCGCGACCCGGCTCAGCCCGGACAAGAAGAAGCGGTTCACCCTGCAACTGTTCAAGACCGGCTCCGTGGCCAAGGCGAGAGTCCTGCAGCGAGGCTTCTGGAGCCAGGAGACCCACGAGCGCTCGTTCGACGTACCGAACGCGCTCAGCGACGCCCGGGTCGCGTACGACGGCGGTCTCAACCAGTCCGTGGCCATCGCCGAGGTCAGCTTCGTCGTCGGCGCCCTGGTCGCCGAACTCAGCGTCCAGCAGACCGGTGCCCTCGGCACCGACCTCCGGCCGGACACCGGCCTGCTCACGAGCCTCGCCAAGGAGCAGCGCGCCCGCCTCACGGCGACCTCGAGCTGAGCTCAGCCGATCCGCTCGATCACCAGCGGCCCGTGCTCGTACGCCGTTGACACCTCGACGGCATCGGTCAACGCCTCCAGGGCTCGCTCGAAGCGGGCCGGGTCATCCGCGTGCAGGGTGAGCAACGGCTGCCCCTCCCGGACCTCGTCGCCCGGCTTGGCGTGCAACTCGACGCCGGCGACGGCGGATACCGGGTCCTCCTTGCGAGCCCGGCCGGCGCCAAGGCGCCAGGCCGCGACGCCGACCGCGAGCGCGTCCAGCTTCGAGAGCACTCCGGAGGCAGGAGCCGGTACGACGTGCTGCTCGGGGGCGACCGGGAGTTCGGCGGACGGGTCGCCGCCCTGGGCCGCGATCATCGTGCGCCAGACGTCCATCGCCGTACCGTCGCGAAGCTTCTCGGCCGGATCCGCGTCGGTGACGCCCGCTGCGGCGAGCATTTCGGTGGCCAGGGCCAGGGTCAGCTCGACCACGTCGGCCGGACCACCGCCGGCCAGGACCTCGACCGACTCGCGGACCTCCAGGGCATTCCCGGCGGTCAGGCCGAGCGGAACCGACATGTCGGTGAGCAAGGCAACGGTCTTCACGCCCGCGTCGGTGCCCAGGGCAACCATGGTCTCGGCGAGCTCCCGCGCGTCGGCCAGGTCCTTCATGAACGCGCCGGAGCCGACTTTCACGTCCAGCACCAACGCGCCCGTGCCCTCGGCGATCTTCTTGCTCATGATCGAGCTGGCGATCAGCGGGATCGCCTCGACAGTGCCAGTCACGTCCCGGAGCGCGTAGAGCTTCTTGTCGGCGGGCGCGAGACCGTCTCCGGCCGCGCAGATCACCGCGCCGACCTCGTCCAGCTGGCGCATCAGCTCGTCGTTCGAGAGCGCCGCCCGCCAGCCGGGGATCGACTCGAGCTTGTCCAGCGTGCCGCCGGTGTGACCGAGACCGCGACCGGACAGCTGCGGCACCGCCACGCCGCACGCGGCCACCAAAGGGGCCAATGGCAACGTGATCTTGTCGCCGACACCGCCGGTCGAGTGCTTGTCGGCGGTCGGCCGGGACAGCTTGCCGAAATCCATCCGCTCGCCGGACGCGATCATCGCCGCGGTCCAGCGGGCGATCTCGCGACGGTTCATCCCGTTCAGCAGGATCGCCATCGCCAGTGCCGACATCTGCTCGTCCGCGACACCGCCGTGGGTGTACGCGTCGATCACCCAGTCGATCTGGCCGTCGCTCAGCTCGCCCCGGTCCCGCTTGGTGCGGATCACGTCGACAGCGTCGAAGCTCATCAGTTCTCCAGATCGTCCGGCCCGAACGCGTCGGGCAACAACTCACGCAGCGGCCGCGGTCCGGCCGGCGTCTCGAGCAGGAGGCCGGGCCCACCGTTCTCGTGCAGCAACTGCCGGCAGCGCCCGCACGGCGTCAGCAGATCACCGTGCCGATCCACACAGCTGAACGCGACCAGCCGCCCACCCCCGGATCGGTGCAGCTCGGACACCAACCCGCACTCCGCACACAGGGTCAACCCGTACGACGCGTTCTCTACGTTGCACCCGGCAACAATCCGGCCGTCGTCGACCAGCGCCGCGGCCCCTACCGCGAACCCGGAGTACGGTGCGTAGGCGCGGCCCATCACCTCGACGGCGACGGCCCGCAACGCTTCCCAGTCGATCTCATTCGGTGACGTAGGGCTCACCATCCGCCTTCGGGGCTCTGACGCGGCCGACCAGGCCGGCGACCGCGATGATCGTCGCGAGGTACGGCGCCATCAGCAGGAGCTCGCCCGGGATCGGGGTCTGGATGATCTGCAACTGGGACTGCAACTGGGTGGCGAAGCCGAAGAACAGCGCCGCGACCATCGCGCCGATCGGGTGCCAGCGGCCCATGATCAGAGCGGCCAGCGCAATGAACCCGTTGCCAGCGGTCATCTCCTTGCTGAACGAACCGGCGTACCCGACCGTGAAGAACGCACCGCCGAGCCCGGCCAGCACACCGCCCCAGAGGACCGCGGAGTACCGGACGCGCTTGACCTTGATGCCGACCGTGTCGGCCGCCTTCGGGTGCTCGCCGACCGCACGGACCCGCAGGCCCCACCGGGTCTGGAACAGCACGAAGGTGACCACCGCGACCGCGAGGTAGGTCAGGTAGACCAGGATCGTCTGGTTGAACAGGATCGGCCCGATGAAGGGGATGTCGCCCAGACCGGGGATCTTGATCGCGGACAGCACGGTCGGCGTGTTCAGCTTCTCCGCGTTCGACTGCAGGAACTGGTCGAACAGATAGCCGGTGATACCGGTCGCGAACACGACCAGGACGACGCCGAGCACGACCTGGTTGACCAGGTACTTGATCGAGAACACCGCGAGCAGCCAGGCCATCACCACGCCGGTCACGGCCGCCGCGATCAACGCCAGCGCGGCGCTGTTCGTCGTACTCGAGACCACCGCGGCCGTGAACGCGCCGACCAGGAACTGGCCCTCGATGGCGATGTTGATGACACCGGACCGCTCGCACAGCACACCGCTGAGCGCGCCGAGGATCAGCGGGGTCGCGAAGTTCAAGGTGCCCTGGAACTGGTTGGCCAGCGGGAACGTCTTGCCCGCGGCGGCCCAGCACAGGAACGAGCCGATGAAGCAGATCCCGAGCAGGGCGGCCAGGTAGCCGGAGTACGACTGCGGGACGCGGCGCAGCAGGTACGCGCCGGCGGCGATCACACCGAGGATGCCGAGCACCAGCGCGGCGAACTGGGCGGGAATGCCGAGCAGGTTGTGCTGCAGGTCGCCGGAGGTCAGCTGGAACGTCGCCTTGCCGCCCTTGGTGAAGATCGCCAGGGCGAGCCCGATCAGCGCGAACACCACCATCAGGCCCCCGACGCGCAACCGCCGGGTTCGTTCGGCCGGCGCCTCGATGACCTGAGGCTTGGCCGGCGCCGCCGGTACGGCGTCGGGTGTCGTCTCGGTCATCCGTTCCAGCCTTTCGCGAGGACGGGCCCCGTTCCGCGTTCCTTCGGCAGGAACCGGAAGATCGAGCGCACCAGCGCCGGAGCCGCGACGAACAGCACGATCACGGCCTGCAGCACCGTGGTCAGGGTCAGCGGGGTCTGCGTGATCAGCTGCATCTGCAGACCGCCCGCGTTCAGCGCGCCGAAGAGCAGACCGGCCAGCACGGTGCCGACCGGCGTACCGCGACCGAGCAGCGCGACCGTGATCGCATCGAATCCGATCGACGCTGCCACACCGTCGGTCAGCGGCAGGTCGGTGCCCAGCACCTGCTGGGTGCCGGCCAGACCGGCCAGCGCGCCGGCCACGACCATCGCGACGATGTACGCGCGGCCCACCGACATCCCCGCGGTCCGGGAGGCGTCCGGGTTCGAGCCCACGGCCCGCAGTTCGAAGCCAATGGTGGACCGGTTGAGCAGCCACCAGACGAAGATCGCGGCGAGCACCGAGAGGATGAAGCCGCCGTGCAACCGGGTGTCGCCGAACTGCGGGTACTGCGCGTTGTGGTCGACGATCGGCGAGATCGGGTCGGTCCGTCCCGGTCGCCGGAAGGTCGTGGTGGTGAGCAGCCAGGCGAGCAGGTAGATCGCGACGTAGTTGAGCATGATCGTCACGATCACCTCGTGCGCCCCGGTCCGGGCCTTCAGCAGGCCGACGACACCGCCCCAGAGCGCGCCGCCGAGCAGACCGGCGATGATCGCCACGATGAGGTGCAGGACGGGCGGCAGATGCCAGGCGAAACCGACGTACGCGGCGAGGATCGCGCCCATGATCAGCTGGCCCTGGGCACCGATGTTGAACAGACCGGTGCGGAACGCCAGCGAGACCGCCAGGCCGCCGCAGATCAGTGGTGTTGCCTGGGTCAACGATTCGCTGATCGGGGTGATCCCGCCCAGCGCGCCGACGGCGAGCGCCTTGTAGGCCTCGCCGACCGCGGACGCGGCCGCGGTGACCGTGTCCATCGGCGCGGCGCCGAAGTACCCGACGGCCGCCTTCACGCCCTCGTCACCGATGATGATCAGCACGGCGCCGACGATCAGCGCCAGGACGATCGCGCTCAGCGAGACCAGCCCCTGGACCGCCCAGTTCGGCAGGCCGGAGAGCCGCTCCTTCGGGGCGGGGGCCGGTGCTGGCGCCGGTGGCGGGGCCGGCTCGGTGGTTGCGTCAGTGCTCATCTAGATGGTTCCCAACGTGGTCGGGTTCTCGATCGCGACGTCGTGCGCCTCGGACCTGGAGGCGCCGGCCATCATCAGGCCGAGTTCGTCGCGCGGGGTGTCGGCCGGTACGACGCCGACGACCTTGCCGCGGTACATCACCGCGACCCGGTCGGTGAGCGAGGCGATCTCGTCCAGCTCGGTGGACACGATCAGGACGGCGGTCCCGTTGTCGCGTTCCTTCACGATCCGGGCGTGCAGGAACTCGATCGAGCCCACGTCCACCCCGCGGGTCGGCTGCGACGCGACCAGCAGCTTCAGCGGCCGGGACAGCTCGCGGGCCAGCACCACCTTCTGCTGGTTGCCGCCGGACAGCGACGAGACCGGCAGTTCGATGCCCTGGGTGCGGATGTCGAACTCTTCCACCCGGGCCTGCGCGTTGCTGGCGATCTCGTCCGTCCGCAGGGCCAGCCCATTGCCGAACGGTGCCTTGCGGAACAGGTCGAGGACCAGGTTCTCGGCGACCGTGAACGAGCCGACGAAGCCGTCGTGTGCGCGGTCCTCCGGGACGTAGCCGATCCCGGCGTCCAGCCGCTGTCTGGTCGTCCGCCCGGTCAGATCCACGCCGTCCAGCGAGATCTTGCCGGCCGCGATCTCGGTCAGCCCCAGCAGCGCCTCGGCGAGCTCGGTCTGACCGTTGCCCTGGACACCGGCCACAGCGAGGATCTCGCCGGCGCGCACCTCGAGGCTGACGTCGTCGACCGCGGTGAAGCCACGCTCGTCGATCACGGTCAGGCCCTCGACCCGCAGGACGACGTCCTGCGGCTGGGCCGGCGCCTTGTCGACCACCAGATCGACCGCGCGGCCGACCATCAGCTCGGCGAGTTGCTCCTCGGTCTCGGACGGCTCGGCCTGGCCGACCACCTTGCCGCGGCGGATCACGGTGATCTTGTCCGCGATCGCCTTCACCTCTTTGAGCTTGTGGGTGATGAAGACGATCGACGTGCCGCTCTCCTTGAGCTGGCGCATCACGCCGATCAGCTCGTCGATCTCGGCCGGGGTGAGCACCGCGGTCGGCTCGTCCAGGATCAGCACGCTGGCCTCGTTGGCGAGCGCCTTGATGATCTCCACCCGCTGCTGCACGCCGACCGGGATGTCCTCGACCAGCGCCTCGGGGTCGACCTCGAACCCGTACCGGTCGGACAGCTCGGTGACGAGCGCGTGCGCCTTCTTCCGGTCCAGGACGCCGCCGGCGTGGGTGTTCTCCCGGCCGAGCATGATGTTCTCGGCGACGGTGAACACCGGGACCAGCATGAAGTGCTGGTGCACCATGCCGATCCCGTGCTGGATCGCATCGCTCGGCGAGGTGATCCGGACCTTCTCGCCGTCGATCACGATCTCGCCCGAGTCGGGCTGCAGCAGCCCGTAGAGCATGTTCATCAGCGTGCTCTTGCCGGCACCGTTCTCACCGAGCAGGCAATGGATCTCGCCCGGTTCGATGACGAGATCGATGTGGTCGTTGGCGACCAGCGAGCCGAAGCTCTTGGTCAGGCCGGACAGCTCCAGGTGCATGCGGGCAGCCTCCCCTTCAGACGGCGAGCCAGGAAGGCGGACCGTAGGTCTGCTGCCTTCCTGGCTCGCACCGTACTACGCGAATGCGCCGTGGTTCAGGACGCCTTGGGCTGTACCTTCGACTGAATCATGATCTTGCCGCTGATGATGTCGGCCTTGATCTGGTCCAGCTCGGACTTCACGTCCGCCGGGACCTTGCTGTCGAAGTCGTGGAACGGCGCGATCGCCGTACCGCCGTTCTGCAGCGTTCCGGTGAACTGGGTGTTGTCGAACTTGTTGTCGACGACCGAGAGGACCGCGTCCTTGACCGCGACGTCCATGCCCTTCTCGACGCTGCTCATCAGCACCGGGCAGTACTCTTCCGCGCTCACGCAGCCGTCGGTGTCGACCCAGATCGCGTTCACCTTGCCGTTGCTGGCCTTGGCCGCCTGCAGACCGCCCAGACCGGACGGGCCGGCCACCGGGAAGAGAACGTCGGCGCCCTGGGTGATCAGGTTCTGCGCGTTGTTCTGGCCCTTGGCCTTGTCCTCGAAGTCGCCGGTGAACAAGCCCTTCTGCTTGGCGTCGTCCCAGCCCAGCACCTGGACGTTCTTGCCCTTCTGCTGGTTGTAGTAGCGCACACCCTCGGCGAAGCCGTCCATGAAGATCGTCACGGTCGGGATGTTCAGACCGCCGAACGTGCCGACCTTGCCGGACTTCGTCATCGCAGCGGCCAGGTAGCCGGCCTGGAAGCTGGACTGCGCGGTGTTGAACAGCAGCGGCTTCAGGTTCGCGATCGGTGCCTTCGGCGCCGAGTCGACGATCGCGAACTTGATGTCCGGATTCGCCTTGGCGGCCGCCTCGGTGGCGTCCTCGAGCTTGAAGCCGACGGCGACGATGACGTTGCACTTGGCGTTGACCATCGCGGTCATGTTCGTCGTGTAGTCGTTGTCGGACTTCGACTCGGCCTTGACCTCGGTCAGGCCGCGCTCCTTGACGGCGTCCTGCAGACCCTTGTACGAGGTCTGGTTGAACGACTTGTCGTCGAAGCCACCCGAGTCGGAGACCATGCAGGCCTTGAAGTCCTTGTTGGCGCTGCTGCCGCCAGAGCTGCTCTCGGTCGGCTTGCTGCCACACGCGGCGACGGCGAGCGTCAGTACGCCCACGATCGCCGTACCCCGCACGTACTTCTTCACCGGATGTCTCCTTCGTCAACCAGAGTTGTTCCCGGCACGCCTTCCCCCACGTGCCGCATCCGCAGACTATAGGGTGCGGTCCGACCTTCTTTGAACGTCAAGAGGGCCTCGATACCGGAAAGTGACCGGCAGTTCCGTCACATTTCGACAACTCCTCCGGTCTGGTCACCGCCTGCTGAGCGGGCGTCACGGTGTGCACGCTCCGTGCTTGCGTTCACGGTCCGTGGTCGTCGCGGTCGGTGATCGGCGTGGACACCTCCCGGAGTACGTCGTACCTGGATGTCACAATCGCGGGATGAGTCATCAGCTGCTGGTCGCCGACGTCCTCGCCCGCGTCGAGGCCGTGCGCGAGGAGATGGTCGAGGTACGGCGGGATCTGCACGCGCACCCGGAGCTCGGCTGGCGCGAGGTGCGTACGACGGAGATCCTCGAGCGGAGGCTGGTCGAGGCGGGGCTGTCGCCGCGGGTGCTGCCGACCGGGACCGGACTCATCTGCGACGTCGGCTCCGGCGACAGCTGTGTCGCGCTGCGGGCCGACATCGACGCGCTGCCGGTGCCGGACGCGGTGGAGGCTCCGTGGCGGTCGACGATCGACGGAGTCGCACACGCGTGCGGCCACGACGTACACACCTCTGCCCTGCTGGGCGCGGGCCTGGCGCTGGCGGGGATGGCGCGTGACGGGCAACTGGACCGGCGGGTGCGGCTGATCTTCCAGCCCGCGGAGGAAGTGATGCCGGGCGGAGCACTCGGCGTCATCGCGGCCGGCGGACTCGACGGGGTCCGCCGTATTTATGGGCTGCACTGCGATCCGCGTCTGCAGGTCGGCCAGATCGGCCTGCGTGTCGGCGCCCTGACCGCGGCCGCGGACCGGATCCTGGTCCGGCTGACCGGGCCGGGCGGTCATACGTCCCGACCGCATCTGACCGGCGATCTCGTCTACGCGCTCGCGACCCTGGTCACCGAACTTCCGGCCGCCCTCTCCCGGCGTGTCGACCCCCGCGCCGGCATGTCCCTCGTCTGGGGCCGCATCACCTCGGGCTCCGCCGCCAACGCGATCCCCGCCCGCGGCGAGGCCGAAGGCACCCTCCGCTGCCTCGACGTCAACGCCTGGCGCCTCGCGGCCGAGCTCATCCCCTCGCTGGCTTCCCAGCTGGTCGCGCCGTACGGCGTCGAGGTCGACACCGAGGTCACCCACGGCGTGCCCCCGGTGATGAACGACGCCACCGCGATCGACGTCCTCCACAACGCCGTCCACCAGACCCTCGGCTCCGGCGCGATCGCCCCGACCGACCAGTCCCTCGGCGGCGAGGACTTCGCCTGGTACCTGGAAGACACCCCCGGCGCGATGGCCCGCCTGGGCGTCCGCCCACCCGCCCAGGAAACCGCCGCCGACCTCCACACCCCCGGCTTCGACCCCTCCGAAGAAGCCATCTCCCTCGGCACGACAATCCTCACCTCGGCCGCCCTGCTGGATTGACTTGTCCACAGGACGAGCTCAGCGCGGTTGCCCGCGCGCAGCTGCCCAGGCAGGCTGACGACACGATCAGCCGTGGTGGATATTGGTGGGATAAGAGTAGGATGATGGTGTGACAGAGAAGAACAAGCTCTCGGTGACGGTTGACCAAGAGGTCGTGGAGGCCGCACGGGTTGCTGTGTCTTCGGGGCGGGTTGGCAGTGTGAGCGCCTGGGTGAACGAGGCTTTGCACCGGCAGATGGATCACGAGCGGAGGCTTCGAGGGCTGGACCGCTTCCTGGCCGCCTACGAAGCCGAGCACGGGGAGATCGAGCCGGCAGAGATGGCGGAGGCTGTCCGCTCGACGCGAGCTGGGGCGACCGTTGTCCGAGGCAAGCATTCGCACGGCGCCGCATGACCCTGATTCTCGACGCGGGCGCGTTCGTGGCCGTTGAACGTCGCGACCGGACAGTCATGGCTCTCCTCAAAGCCGAACTGCTGGCCGGGCGTACGCCGGTGACGCACGGCGGTGTGGTCGGACAGGTCTGGCGTGGAGGCTCCGGCCGTCAGGCACCAATAGCCCAACTACTTGACGGCGTCCGGGTCGAGCCGTTGGACGACGGCCTCGGCCGGAGAGCCGGCGTACTCCTGAAGCTCACCGGTGGACGAGACGTGATTGACGCAGCCGTAATTCTCCTGGCACGGGACGGCGACCTCGTCCTCACGTCCGATCCCGGCGACCTCACCACGCTGGCTGCTGAGGCGGACATCCACCTGGATCTTGCGACTGTCTGATCAGAAGGTGTCGGCGGGGACGTAGGTGCCCCAGACGTCTCGGAGGGTGTTGCAGACTTCGCCTACGGTGGCTCGGGCCTTGAGGGCTTGTTTCATGGGGTAGAGGCAGTTGTCGGTGCCTTGGGCGGCCTTCTTCAGGGCGGCCAGGGCTTCGTCGACGGCGGACTGATCGCGGTCGGCGCGGAGAGCGGCGAGGCGGTCGACCTGCTGGGCCTCGATGGCGGGGTCGACGCGGAGGGGTTCGTACGGCTCCTCCTCGGCGATCCGGAACTTGTTCATCCCGACGACGACCCGCTCGGCCGAGTCGATCTCCTGGGCGATGCGGTACGCGGACCGCTCGATCTCCTGCTTCTGGAAGCCCTTCTCGATCGCGGCGACGGCACCGCCGTACTCCTCGACCTGGTCCATCAGCTCGACCGCGGCCGCCTCGACCTCGTCGGTCAGCGACTCGACGACGTACGAACCGGCGAAGGGGTCGACGGTCGCGGTGATATCGGTCTCGTACGCGAGCACCTGCTGAGTACGCAGCGCGAGCCGGGCCGCCTTCTCGGTCGGCAGCGCGATCGCCTCGTCGTACGAGTTCGTGTGCAGGGACTGCGTGCCCCCGAGTACGGCGGCCAGCCCCTGGATCGCGACCCGGACGAGATTGATCTCGGGCTGCTGCGCGGTCAGCTGCACGCCGGCGGTCTGGGTGTGGAACCGCAGCATCAGCGACTTGGGGTTCTTGGCAGCGAACGTATCCCGCATCACCCGCGCCCAGATCCGCCGCGCGGCGCGGAACTTCGCCACCTCCTCGAGCAGCGTGGTCCGGGCGACGAAGAAGAACGACAACCGCGGCGCGAACTCGTCCACGTCCAGCCCGGACGCGACCGCGGCCCGGACGTACTCGATCCCGTCGGCGAGCGTGAACGCGATCTCCTGCGCGGGCGTCGCCCCGGCCTCGGCCATGTGGTAGCCGGAGATCGAGATCGTGTTCCAGCGCGGCAGTTCCGCCTGGCAGTAGGCGAAGATGTCGCTGATCAGCCGCAGCGACTCCTTCGGCGGATAGATGTAGGTGCCGCGGGCAATATATTCCTTCAGTACGTCGTTCTGGATCGTGCCGGTGAGCTTGTCACCGGCCACCCCCTGCTCCTCGGCGACCAGTTGGTACAGCAGCAACAGCACCGAGCCGGGCGCGTTGATCGTCATCGAGGTGGACACCTGGTCCAGCGGGATCTCGTCGAACAGCACCCGCATGTCGTCGATCGAGTCGATCGCCACCCCGACCTTGCCGACCTCACCGTGCGCGATCGGCGCGTCGGAGTCGTACCCCATCTGGGTGGGCAGGTCGAACGCGACCGACAGGCCCATGGTGCCGTGGTCGATCAGCTGGTGGTACCGCTGGTTCGACTCCGCCGCCGTCCCGAAGCCGGCGTACTGGCGCATGGTCCAGGGCCGCTGGGTGTACATCGTCGGGTACACCCCGCGGGTGTACGGGAACTTCCCCGGCTCGCCCAGCTTCTCGTCCGGCGCGAACCCGTCCTGCGCCTCGGGTCCGTACACCGGCGCGATCTCGAACCCCGACTCACTCCGATGACTCATCCTCCAACCGTAGGCCGAACCACACCACCACTGGTATGCAACAGCCTGGTGAGATCGAGCACGCCGTGTGACCGTCGTCTCCAGTTCGCACAGGACTCACCAAGTACCGCCCCGTGGTCACCTGACGGCCATCCCCCGGCCCCGGACCCGTCGACAGGGCATCGACGCCGTGTCACGAGAGTGTCGCCGAGGGTTCATGCGCGCTGGGGAACCTCCGAGGTGTGCGCATCGTGATGGTGGCTGAGACCTTCCTGCCGCAGATCAACGGCGTGGCGAACACGGCTCGCCACGTCGCCGATCGGCTGCGTGCCCGCGGGCACGAACTGCTGATCATTGCCCCCGGCCCCGGACCCGGCAGCTACGCGGACGTGCCCGTGATCCGGGCCCGCAGCTTCCGGACCCCCGGCTACAAGGAGTTCCCGGTCGGTCTGCCCGATCCCTCGATCGAGCGGGCGATGGCCGAGTTCAGGCCGGACCTCGTGCACCTCGCGTCGCCGTTCATCATCGGCGCGTACGGGCTGCGCAGTGCGCGCAAGCTCGGGCTGCCGACGGTCGCGATCTTCCAGACCGACATCGCCGGCTTCGCCCGCCAGTACCCCTGGTTCGCTGCCGCGGACCGCGGGATCTGGCGCTGGGTACGGCGTACGCACTCGCGGGCCGACCGCACACTCGCACCGTCCACCGCGTCGGTCGAGGCGCTGGTCCAGGGCGGCGTACCCCGGGTCCATCTGTGGGGCCGTGGCGTGAACCTGGACCTCTTCGATCCCAAGCACCGCGACGAGAACTGGCGCCGGGAGATCGCCCCCGACGGCGGGCCGATCGTCGGGTACGTCGGCCGGCTGGCCGCGGAGAAGAAGGTCCGCCGGCTCGCCGAGCTGACCGACCTGGGCTGCCGGATCGTCATCGTCGGCGACGGCCCCGACCGCGCCTCCCTGGAGAACTCCTTGCCTGACGCAACCTTCCTGGGAATGCGCCGGGGTGCCGACCTGGCCGCGATCTTCGCCGGGCTGGACGTCTTCGTGCACACGGGCGAACACGAGACGTTCTGCCAGACGATCCAGGAGGCGCAGGCGTCCGGTGTCGCGACCGTCGGCCCGGCCGCGGGCGGCCCGCTCGACCTGATCAAACCCGGCGAGAACGGCCTGCTGTTCGATCCGGGTCGGCCCGGATCGCTGCGGCAGGCGGTCAAAACCCTGCTCGACTACCCGACGGCCCGCGGCCGGATGGCGGCGAGCGGCCTGGAACGCGTGCAGTCCCGGACCTGGCCGGCGGTGGTCGACGATCTGGTCGACCGGCACTACGCCGAGGTCCTGCGCGAGGCCGCAGCCCTCCGGCGGGTCGCATGAATGGGTTGCGGATCGCCCAGCTGGCCAACTTCGTCGGCCCGACGTCCGGCGGGATGCGGACCGCGATCGAGCATGTCGGTCAGGGGTACGTCGAGGCCGGCGCCGAGCGGATCGTGATCACCCCGGGCGAACGGGACGTCGTGATCGAGACCGAGTTCGGCACCGTGGTCCGGATGAAGGCCCCGAAGGTCGGCGGCGGTTACCGCCTGATCACCGACCCCTGGAAGGTGATCGAGACCCTCGAACGCTTCCGGCCGACCACCGTGGAGATCTCGGACAAGTCGACGCTCCTGCCGGTCGCCCGCTGGGCCCGCAAGAACGACATCGGCTCGATCCTGTTCAGCCACGAACGCCTCGACGCGATGCTCTCCCTCCGCACCGGCCGCCAGCTCGGCGTGGCGGCCGGCGTCGGCGCGCTCTACAAGCTCCTCAGCCGCACGTACGACGCGGTCGTGGTGACCTCGCGGTACGCCGCGGCCGAGTTCGACGAGGTGACCACCCCGCTCGTCCGGATCCCGCTCGGGGTCGACCTCGACACCTTCCACCCGTCACTCGCCGAGCCGGCGGACGACGGCGTACTCAAGCTGGTGCACGCCGGCCGGTTGTCTCGCGAGAAGAGCCCCCACCTGGCCGTCGCCACCGCCGCGGAGCTGTACCGCCGCGGGGTCCGGATGCGGATGGACGTCTACGGCACGGGCCCGCACCTCGACGAGCTGGTTGCGATCGCCGGATCCGGGCCGATCACCTTCCACGGGTACGTCGACGGCCGCCGTACCCTCGCCCGTCACCTCGCCGAAGCAGACATCGCCTTGTCCGTCTGCCCCGGCGAGACCTTCGGCCTGGCCGTCCTGGAGGCACTCGCCGCGGGTACGCCGGTCGTGACGGCGAACACCGGCGGCGGCCGCGAACTGGTCGACGAAACCTGCGGCCGCTGGGCCCCCGCCAACCCAGCCGCCCTGGCGGACGCCGTCCTCCAGCTGGCCGAGCTCCCCGGCCGCCGAGCCGCCGCCCGCCGCCGCGCCGAGCTCTACGACTGGAACTCCTGCATCCACCACATGCTCGCCCTCCACACCCGCCTCGCCGAGGCCCGCCTCGCCGCCTGATTGCACGAAGCTGCAGCCGGGTTGCGGTGAAGACCGCAATCGCGATATCTCTTTCCTTTCTCGTCGGTGTGTCTCGGGGCGCGCCGGAATCCCCTGCCTGGAGATTTGATGCGCCGCGCCCGCATGCCCGCCCTGTCCCGCCCTGCCCTCTTCCGCACCGCCCTGGCCGCCGCTCTCGCGGCCATCACCATCCCCTTCATCGCCCACGCCGCCTTCGGCGAAGAGGCCGTCACCGCCCCTACCGCCCAGGTCTTCCCGACCCGCACCGGCATCGGCGTCACCTGGGACACCACCGATGCCACGTCGTACCGCGTCGAACGCAAGACAGCCACCGACTGGCAGGACGCGAGCGGTCCCCTCACCGGTACGACGACCTGGGTCGACGACACCATCGCGGCGGGCGCCGCCGCCGACTACCGGGTCGTCGCCAGCTCCGATGCCGAGTCCGCCACCAGCCCCGAGGTCCACGCCAGCCGCCCCACCGAAACCCCGGCGACGGGTGACATCGACGTACTCGCCCTCGATGCCGGCCACGCCGGTGAGGTGACGTGGCTCCAGGACGAGACTGGCGGTCCGGTGACCGCATCCGCCGCCGCGGATGGCTCCCGGACGCTGTCCGCCGGGTCGCTCAAACTCAGGATTCCGGCGTACTTCGCCGGCCCGGGGTACTACAACCTGCCCGCGCTGAACGCCGTCACGCTGACCCAGGGCGAACGCAGCTGTGAGTCCGCCGCCACGTTCCGCGTCTCGGCTGTCACGTACACCGCCGACGGGCAGCTCGAGACCCTCGCTGCCTCACTCGCTGCGGGCACCTGCTCCGGCGCGGAATCGGTTGCCTGGTACGAGATCCGCTACCGGAGTGCGGTCGACTACCAGACGCTGGTCCTCACACCGAAGACGCTCGACGCCGGCCGGGTACCGGTCGGTACCTCCAAAGCCCTGACCCTGACGCTGAAGAACACCGGCACCGAGCCGATCCACTTCGGCAACATGACGCTGAACGCCACGAATCCGTGGACGATCACGCGCGATTGCGATCCGGACCTTGCCGCCGGCGCATCATGCCGGCTGACCCTCACGTTCGCACCGGTCCGCAGTGGCGACTTCGGGGCCAGACTGACCATCCTCGACCCCACCGCATCGCAGTCGCATCAGGTGCTGATGACCGGCACCGGTACTTCGCTACCGCCAGATCCGGGGATGCCGGCGCTGGCGAGCACGTACCGGGGCGTCACGCTCTACTGGCCGTCCTGGAAGACCGCCGGTGGCACCGCGGTGAAGGGGTACTTCGTCCACCGGTACGTCGGCGGCGTCGAGACCACGAAATGGGTCGACGAGGACGCCACCCACACCACCACGTCATGGGCGGAACTCGAGCCCGCAGCAGGTACCGAGTACGCGCTGTCCATCGTCAGCGAGCTCGGCGAGGGACCGGTCGGCCCGCGCACTGCCCTGCCCCGGCCGACCCAGCAGATCGCTCTCACCGACGGCGTCAAGACCGAACTGATGGCGGCCGGCCTCGGCGGATACGCCGTACCGCAGGATCTGGACAACCCACTTCCGCGGGCGGCTGTCGCCGCGTCGCCGGACGGGCGGACGCTCGCCTTCGTGACGGCCGGTTCCGGCATGGCTCTGTGGACGCAACGCGTCGAGCCGGCCGGAGTCGGCACCCCGGTGCAGCTGTGGACACCGCCGGCAGCGCTCACGCACCTGTCCTGGTCACCGGACGGCACCCGGATCGCGTTCCAGGCATCCGAGAACGGGACGCCGTGTGTGTATGTGATCGCATCCTCCGGTGGCACGCCGGAGAAGGTCGCGTGTGACCTCAGCAGCCCGAGCTGGACGCCTGATGCGAGGACCCTCGTGGTGGTCGACCGCCGGTTCGACGGCGCCGACCGGTTCGCCCGGGTGGAGGCCGCTGCCGGCGGCGCGCGGGTCGCGACCCTGCCCGTTCCGGCCGCCGCCGCGGACGGGATGCCGGTCCGCGTGTCGCCCGACGGGCGTACGGTCGCCTACGGGGACGGGTACACCGTGAAGTACGTCGGCTTCGGGTCGGACAAAGTGACAACCAGCCGGCCGCTGAACGCCTCGGTACGCTCACTCAGCTGGAACCCGGACGGCCGCGTGCTGTACGCGACGACCGCCGCCGGCCAGCTGGTCCGCCTGGACAGCGAGCAGCCGGGTCTCGAGCCACAGGCCCAGCCGCTCAACTCGCTGCTCCGCGGCGAGCTCGACCTCGCCTGGCAGCGGCTCGGTGTCACGATCGCGCCGACGCCGGCCGCCGTCGGCACCTCGGCCTCGGTCGCGTTCGACGGTTCGGCATTGCTCCCCGGTACGACGTACACCTGCTCGTCCACGTACACACCGGCGACGCCGTGCACGTCGCCGTATCAGGTCAGCGGCCTGGCCACTGGAGAGAACCTTGTCCGGATCACCGCCACCGAGCCCGACGGGCGGGTGACGACGGCGTACCGGACTCTGGTCGCCGACGCGACCGTGCCGGTGGCTCGGGTGACCGGGCCGAACTACCAGTCATCCGTTGCGGCGACGGCGAACATCACGGTGTCGGCTACGGATGCGTCCGGCGTGGCGTCGTACGACGTTCGGTATCGGCGGGCGTCGTTCGCGGGGCCGTACAGCGCCTACGTCCAGCCGTGGACGAACACCACCACGACCTCGATGAGTCTCGCGGTCGCGGCCGGGAACGAGTACTGCGTGTCGGTGCGGGCGAAGGACAAGTTCGGGAATATCGGGGACTGGAGTGCGGAGCGGTGTTTCTCGCGGCCGTTGGATGACCGGTCGATGACGATGGCAACGACCGGGTGGGCGCGGGGTGCGTCCTCGAAGTTCTACTTCGGGACTGACACGCAGACCACGGCGTCCGGGAAGGCGCTGACGCGGACGGTGCAGGGCAAGCGGTTCTTCCTGATCGCGACCCGCTGCCCCACCTGTGGATCGGTCGCGGTGTACGCCGGCAACCGGCTTCTGACCACCGTCAACCTCGCCTATCCGACGACCCACTACCAGGTCGTCCTCGGGCTGCCGGTGCAGAGCACACTCTTCAGCGGCACGCTGACCTTCAAGACGGTCTCAACCGGCAAACTCGTCCAGATCGACGGCCTCGCGGTAGGTCGCACCTGACGTGCAGCTCGACAGGACGTATACGCCCACTCGGGCCCTTCGGCAGCGCATCCTGAGCGTGCCTGCCGGCCCAGTGGGCGTATACGTCCTGTCCTCCTGCACAGGATCAGGTCAGGTGGTCGTAGTCGCCGCGGACCCAGGCGGCGTGGCGGTCGGCGGAGCGGCGGACGACGGCCTTGGCGTCGACCGGGATCACCGAGCCGAAGTTGTTGTAGAGGCGGTCGTAGGCGAACGGGTCGAGTGACTTCGCGACCCGGTCGACGACCGCGCCGGACAGGGGGATGCGGTTCGGGTAGCTGCGCATGAAGCTGACCGAGGTGCGGTCGGGGTTGGCGAAGATGGTGTCGCCGGACAGGATCACACCTTTGCCGTTGGCACCGTTCGCCCAGTGCACCACCGCGCTGCCCGGGAAGTGCCCACCCGGCTGGATCAGGGTCACACCGGGCAGCGGGGTGAGCTTGCCCGACCAGGTCCGGATCACCGGGTCCTGCCGGGCCACCCACCCGGCATCCGCCTCGGACACGTAGACCGGCACATCGCCGAGCCGGTGGCTCCACTCGACCTGGACGCCGTACATGTGCGGGTGGCTGGCGACGATCGCGACCACGTCGCCGAGCTCGCGGACCCGGCGTACGGCGTCGTCGTCGACGTACCCGATCGGGTCCCAGAGCAGGTTGCCCTCGGCGGTCCGCACCAGCATCGACTGCTGGCCGATCCCGACCGGCGGCTTCGACCGGACGCCGTACAGGTCCGGCTCCACCTCCTCGATGGTGACCTCGGTACCGGCCGCGGCCAGCTCCTCGAGCGTGGTCCAGTGCTGGCCGTCGGCCGGCACCCACTGCCGCTCGTCGGCGCAGATCGCGCAGACCTCGACCTGCTCGGAGTGCTCGACCGCACAGGTCGCACAGATCCAGAAACTCACCGTAGTTCTCCCCTCAGTCACGCACCGACGCGACCGACATCACACACATCGCGATCGATGTCACATCTGTCAGGACATTTCACCTCAAGGAGCGGGTCTAGCATCAAGACGACCTGGTGTTTGCGAGGAGGAGGATCTGGTGCCCAGCAAACCAGCCGGCACGCTCTACCGCGGCCGGGAGGGTATGTGGTCATGGGTCGCGCACCGGATCACCGGCGTGGGGATCTTCTTCTTCCTGCTGGTGCACGTGCTGGACACCGCGCTGGTGCGGGTCTCCCCGGAGGCCTACAACGAGGTCATCGGCACCTACAAGAACCCGATCGTCGGCCTCCTCGAGGTCGGGCTGGTGGCGGCGATCCTGTTCCACGCGTTCAACGGCATCCGGTTGATCCTGGTGGACTTCTGGGCCAAGGGCCCGCGCTACCAGCGGCAGCTGATGATCGGCGTCGGGGTGATCTGGGTGGTGCTGTTCGTGCCGTTCGTCATCCGGCATCTGACCCACGTGTTCGGAGGCTGAGATGTCTGACAGCTCGGGCATCGCGGCCCCTCGATCCAGCACCCGCAGCCGTTCGCTGAAGGGCGGCGGCCGGAACCGGTCCGGCCAGACCAACTTCGAGCTGTACAGCTGGCTGTTCATGCGGCTGTCCGGGCTCGCCCTCGTGATCCTGGTGCTCGGCCACCTGTTCGTGAACCTGATGCTCGGCGGCGGGATCACCGCGCTGGACTTCGGCTTCGTGGCCGGCAAGTGGGCCAACCCGCTCTGGCAGGTCTGGGACCTGCTGATGCTGTGGCTGGCGATGCTGCACGGCAGCAACGGCCTGCGCACGATCATCAACGACTACGCCGAGAAGGACCAGACCCGATTCTGGCTCAAGGCCCTGCTGATCACGGCGGCGCTCGTGATCGTCGTCCTCGGCACGCTGGTGATCTTCACGTTCGACCCGTGCCTGGACCCCAACTCCACATTGTCTGTCTGTAAGTAAGGAAGTCATGCAGCAGCATCAGTACGACGTCATCATCGTCGGAGCAGGTGGCGCCGGCATGCGCGCCGCCCTCGAGTCGAGCAAGCGGACGCGCACCGCAGTACTGACGAAGCTCTACCCGACCCGGTCGCACACCGGCGCGGCCCAGGGCGGCATGTGCGCCGCGCTGGCCAACGTCGAGGAGGACAACTGGGAGTGGCACACCTTCGACACGGTCAAGGGTGGTGACTTCCTGGTCGACCAGGACGCGGCCGAGGTGATGTGCCGCGAGGCCGTCGACGCGGTCCTCGACCTGGAGAAGATGGGCCTGCCGTTCAACCGGACCGCCGAGGGCAAGATCGACCAGCGGTTCTTCGGCGGCCACACCCGCAACCACGGCGAGGCCGTCGTACGGCGTTCCTGCTTCGCGGCGGACCGCACCGGCCACATGATCCTGCAGACGCTGTACCAGCAGTGCATCAAGCAGAACGTCGAGTTCTTCAACGAGTACTACGTCCTCGACCTGCTGATGACCGACGGCAAGGCCAGCGGCGTGGTCGCGTACGAGCTGGCCACCGGCGAGCTGCACGTGTTCTCGGCCAAGTCGGTCATCTTCGCGTCCGGCGGGTTCGGCAAGGTGTTCCGGACCACGTCCAACGCGCACACGCTGACCGGCGACGGGATGGGCATCGTCTGGCGCAAGGGCCTGCCGCTGGAGGACATGGAGTTCTTCCAGTTCCACCCGACCGGCCTGGCGGGTCTCGGCGTACTGCTGTCCGAGGCCGCGCGTGGTGAGGGCGGCATTCTGCGGAACAAGGACAACGAGCGGTTCATGGAGCGGTACGCCCCGACCGTGAAGGACCTGGCTCCGCGGGACATGGTCGCCCGCGCGATGGCGAACGAGGTCCGCGAGGGCCGCGGCTGCGGTCCGGACGGCGCGTACGTGATGCTCGACCTGACCCACCTGGAGCCGGCGCACATCGACGCGAAGCTGCCGGACATCACCGAGTTCGCGCGGACCTACCTGGGCGTGGAGCCGTACACCGAGCAGATCCCGGTGTTCCCGACCGCGCACTACGCGATGGGCGGCATCCCGACCAACATCAAGGGCGAGGCGCTGGCCGACAACGACACCGTGATCCCCGGCCTGTACGCCGCGGGTGAGGTCGCCTGCGTGTCCGTGCACGGAGCGAACCGCCTGGGCACGAACTCGCTGCTCGACATCAACGTGTTCGGCCGGCGGGCCGGGATCGCGGCCGCCGAGTACGCCGGGACCGCGGTCTTCGAGGAACTGCCGGACGACCCGTCGGCGTACGTCGTCGACCTGGTCGAGGGACTGCGCAACTCCACCGGGGGCGAGCGGATCGCGGCGATCCGGGCCGACCTGCAGGCGACGATGGACCTGAACGCCCAGGTGTACCGGACCGAGGGCTCGCTGAAGCAGGCGCTGGTCGACATCGAGGCGCTCAAGCTGCGGTTCACCCAGGTCGGCGTCCAGGACAAGGGCAAGCGGTTCAACACCGACCTGCTGGAGGCGGTCGAGCTCGGCTTCCTGCTCGACCTGGCCGAGGTGCTGGTGGTGTCCGCGCTGGCCCGCAAGGAGTCCCGCGGCGGTCACTTCCGGGAGGACTACGCGACCCGCGACGACGTGAACTTCATGCGGCACACGATGGCGTACCGCGAGATCGATGGCGAGGGCAACGAGAACATCCGGCTCGACTACAAGCCGGTCGTCCAGACCCGTTACAAGCCGATGGAGCGGAAGTACTGATGGACGTCAAGGTCAAGATCCTCCGCTACAACCCGGAGGTCGTCGACGAGGCCGAGTGGAAGACGTACGCCGTCACCCTGCAGCCGACCGACCGCGTGCTGGACGCGCTGCACAAGATCAAGTGGGAGCAGGACGGCACGCTGACCTTCCGGCGGTCCTGCGGGCACGGTGTCTGCGGCTCGGACGCGATGCGGATCAACGGCCGCAACCGGCTGGCCTGCAAGACGCTGATCAAGGACCTGAACCCGGACAAGGAGATCACCGTCGAGCCGATCAAGGGCCTGCCGGTGCTCAAGGACCTGGTCGTCGACATGGAGCCGTTCTTCGACGCATACCGCGCGGTGATGCCGTTCCTGGTCACCAGCGGCCACGAGCCGACCCGGGAGCGGATCCAGTCGCAGGCCGACCGGGACCGCTTCGACGACACCACCAAGTGCATCCTGTGCGCCGCCTGTACGACGTCCTGCCCGGTGTTCTGGTCCGACGGCCAGTACTTCGGCCCGCAGGCGATCGTCGGCGCGCACCGGTTCATCTTCGACAGCCGTGACGAGGGCACCGAGCAGCGGCTGGAGATCCTGAACGACAAGGAGGGCGTCTGGCGCTGCCGGACCACCTTCAACTGCACCGACGCCTGCCCCCGCGGCATCGAGGTCACCAAGGCCATCCAGGAAGTGAAGCGAGCGCTCATTTTCCGACGGGTGTGACGGGACACTAGACTTCACTGCGCAACCAGCCTCTGGCCCCGCGACGTCGAAGGGTCGGAGGCTGATCGCTACCCCGGGGGTGACATTTGCTGCGTCTGCGCGAGTACTTCGACCGCTCCTACCCTCGCTTGATCGAGCGGTTGGAGCGCCTCGGCGTACCTCGGCGCTGGCCGCCGTTGCTCATCGTCGGCGTCGTGGCGGCCACGATGTCCGTCGTCCTCGCGGCTGGCGTCTGGATCACCGGCCGGAGCGGGCCCAGTGATCCGCCGATCGCCATCCTGCCCGCGGCCGCGGTGAAGGACGGGACCTCCGTGGTGACCGCGGGGACGGCACAGCTGCGGTCGGTCGCGATGGTGACGCGGAACCGCTGGGCGGCCGGCTGGGCCGAGTGCGCAACGGGTCCGCAGTGCCGCTACTCGGCGGTGCTCGACCGCGACGGCGTGAAGGCCACCGCGCCGGAGTGGCCGGTGCCGTACGCGACGCTGCGGACCGGGGACGAGGCGATCGCGGTCGCCCCGCCCGCGGAGGGCACCCTGACCGGGGACGCGACCTTGCTGTTCCGGTTGACGTACGACGGTCCGGTGACGTCGAGACTGCAGTACGTCCTGCCCACCCGGACCTTCCGCAGCGGCGAGATCCTCACCGATCGGATCGTGCCCGGCCGGATCGTCGTGGTGAACGTCGAGGACTCGACCGTCCGGATGCTGGAGACCGCGGCGACGAGGTCGCCGGTCTGCGACACCGGCGGACGGTGCTGGGCGCTGACCGGGATCGGCCGGACGGACATCGTCTGGACCGACGACGGCGGCGCGACCTGGGGCTCGGCGCCACTGGACGCGAAGAACCAGCGCGGGCGGCTCGCGGTCAGCCCGGACGGCAAGACCCTCGTGGCGACCGCGGTCACCATCGGCAGTCTGTCCGAGACGGTCTCGACGATGCGGATCTCGACCGATCGGGGCGCCCACTGGACGACGGTGCGGAACACTCCGTGGAGCCTGAACGCCGGCCCCGTCGTCTTGAACGACGGCACTGCCATGGTGCTCGGCGGCCGCTTCGGCGACCCGACACCGCACCTGTACCGGATCAGCGACGGCCTGGCGCGCCCCGACCGCGGATCCCCCGGCGTGCTCGCCCACCTGGCCGGCGACGCCCACCTCCTCTACGGCCCCGAGGTCTCCAAGCGCCACACGACCCGCCTCGCCCTCAGCACGGACGGCGGCACCACCTGGGAGTACGTCGTACCCCGCTAGCTGTACTGACCAGGCACGTTGGTTGAGAAAGTGTGACGACACGCGGTGAGTGTTGTTGAAGGGTGAAGACCTCCCGGCGTGGAGTGGAGCTGTCTAGGAACCAGTTCCAGCACTCAGGAGGTCTTCGTGTCCCACGCTAACGCTGCCTTGACTCCTCGCGCGCGTTTACGGCTGGCGCGTCTGGTGGTGGACGACGGCTGGCCGATCGCGCGGGCCGCGGAGTTGTTCCAGGTGTCGTGGCCGACCGCGAAACGCTGGGCCGGCAGGTACCGTCACCTCGGCCCGGCCGGCATGGGTGACCGCTCGTCTCGGCCCCACCACCAACCCAACCGGACCCCGCCACACCTGGTCCGCCGGATCGTCAGCCTGCGCCGCCGTCACCGGCTCGGGCCGGTCCAACTCGCCGATCGACTCGGCCTGGCGTCCTCGACCGTGCACGCCGTCCTGACCCGGTGCCGGCTGCACCGGCTGTCCCACCTCGACCGGTACTCCGGCGAGCCGATCCGCCGCTACGAACACCCATACCCCGGCGCCCTGCTCCACGTCGATGTGAAGAAACTCGGCAACATCCCCGACGGCGGCGGCTGGCGCTACCTCGGCCGCGCCCAGGGCAACAAGAACCGGGTCGCCACCGGTGGCAAGCCCCGCAACGCCTACTACAACAACAAGATCGGCACCGCGTTCGTCCACACCGTCCTCGACGACCACTCCCGCGTCGCCTACGCAGAAATCCACGACGACGAAACCGCCACCACCGCGACCGCCGTACTGCGTAACGCCGTCGCCTGGTTCGCCGACCGCGGCGTCACCACCGAGCGGGTCTTGTCCGACAACGGCTCGGCCTACCGCTCCCACCTGTGGCGCGACACCTGCCTAGCCCTCGGCATCACACCCAAGAAGACCCGCCCATACCGGCCCCAGACCAACGGCAAAATCGAGAGATTCCACCGCACCCTCGCCGACGGCTGGGCCTTCAAACAGCTCTACCCCACCGAACAAACCCGCCGCGACGCACTACCCGCCTGGCTCCACCACTACAACCACCACCGACCCCACACCGCAATCGGCCAACTCCCACCCATCACCCGCCTAACCAACCTCCCTGGTCAGTACAGCTAGCTCAGGGGTGTTTGGTGGCGCCCTTGAGGACCTTGTCGACGGCGTTCTTCGGGCCGTAGACGGCGATCCCGACCAGGTCGAGCTCACTGGTGGACACTGCCTTCACGGCGGCGCGGTTGTCGCGGTCGTTGCCGGTAGCAAACAAGTCCTGGGTGAAGACCGAGTGCTCGATCTCCCGCTGGAGCGCCCGCTGATGCGCCGTCGCCATGAACTCCTTGCTGCCCTCGAACACCATCACCGGCTGCCGGAACATGGGCAGATACCGGGTCCCGTCGGCGTCCTCGTAAGGCTCCCCGACCACCTCGGGACGAGTCCCGGCGATCCCACTCACCAGGAACGCGGCGACGTTGAGGCGCTGCCACACCGCCAGGTCGTCACGCAGCAGCACCGCGATCTTCGTGTCGAACCGGATCGACTCAGCTTCGTCAGTCATAACACCAGCCTGGCCCGGCACCCCACCGGTCGGCTTGTACGTTCTTGACCAATGTCGCTCACCCGGACGCCTTCCGCAGGAGCTTGAGCAGCGTAACCCGCTCTGCAGGCGACAATCCGCCGACCGAAGCGGTCAGGACGGTGTCGAGGATCCGGTCACCCGCCTTGCGGATCCGCTCACCGTCCGGGGTGAGCCGATGCCGGACCGCCCGGCCGGATCCCTCCAGGCGCTCGAGCAGGCCGCGCGCCACCATCCGGGCGGCCAGCGAACCCATCGACTGATCGGTCTGGAAGGTCAGCTGGGCGAGCTCGTGCAGCGAGGCATCGGGACGTTCGTGCAGCCGGCGGAGCACGTCCCACTGGGGCAGCGAGACACCGAGCTCGGCCAGACCTTTGCTCGCCTCGGTGTGATGCCGCCACTGCAGCCGCTTCACCGCGATCCCGACGTCCTGTACGGAAGGTTCCACCCCCGCACCCTACCATTGCTTATATAAGCTTCCTGATCTAAGGTTCCTTATATGACACCTTCGATCGTCCAGTACGGCACCGGCCGGCCAGTCCTTCTGCTCCACGGCGGAGGCGGGCCGCAGACGGTCAGCGAGTTCGGCGCCCGGCTCGCCGCGGAGCTCCCGGCGCACGTCGTCGTACCCACTCACCCAGGGTTCGGCGGGACGCCCAGGCCGGACGAGCTGACGACCATCTCCGGACTCGCGAAGGTGTACGCCGAACTGCTCGACGAGCTCGCGCTCGACGACGTGACGGTGATCGGCAACTCGATCGGCGGGTGGATCGCGGCCGAGCTGGCACTGCTCGGGTCACCACGGGTCGGGTCCGTGGTGCTGGTGGATCCGGTCGGCATCGTCGTACCGGACCATCCGGTGGTGGACTTCTTCGCCCTGACGTTCCCGGAGATCGCCGAGCTCAGCTACTACAACCCCGACGGCTTCCGGATCGATCCGGCGGCGCTGCCACCGGCGGCCCAGGAGCAACTGGCGGCCAACCGCGCCGCGCTCGCCGTCTATGCCGGCGAGATGGTGGATCCGGCCCTGCGCGGCCGGCTGGCCGCGATCACGCAGCCGGCGCTGGTGATCTGGGGTGACAGCGACCGGATCGCCGACCCCGGCTACGGGCAGGCGTACGCGGACGCCATCCCGGGCGCCGACTTCGAGGTGCTCCCGCAGACCGGCCACCTCCCACAGTTGGAGAGCCCAGACCTGCTGCTCTCAGCCTTGCGGAGTTTCAGCAGTACGGCGGGTTCGAGGTGACGGCGGTCGCCACGCGGAGGAAGAGGTTGAAGAGGCGGTAGAGGTGGAGCATGTCGCCCTCGACGGCGACCGTGCGGTCGTCGCGGCGGGTGACGCCGGGGATGGCGGTCAGGTGGGAGGCGACGGAGGCCGATTGCCAGCGGACCGCCAGGTGACGGGTCGTGGTCGAGTCGGTGGTGATGCCGGGGAGGTTGCGGAGCGCTTCGCTGGTGGTGCCTTCGATCGCGGCACGGGCTTCGGCGATAGGGACCAACTGGGCGGCGAAGCGATCCTTGGCGAACTTGACCGGGACGGTGGCGACCGCTGGGTCCCACGCCTTCATCTCGGCGCACGCGGTGTCGTCGCCGGTGAGGAGGGCGACGGGTACGCCGTACGCGGACGAGGCGGCGTGGAGGAGGCCGATCTCGCCGGTGGGGTCGTCGTCCAGCCAGATGTCCTCGATCTCGTGGCCCATGAAGCTGTGGCTCAGTACGCCGAGGACGCCGGCGCGGGCGTGGAAGCCGACGCAGAGGACGGCGTCGTACTCGCCGGTCAGGCCCTCGATCATGCCCATCGGCTTCGGCCGGCCCTTGATCAGCGTCGCGCGCGGGTCGAGCAGGTCCGGGAGGATGTTGCGCATCGGGCCGTGGGCGTCGTTCACCAGGACGGCCGTCGCGCCGGCGTCGTACGCTCCCCGGACGGCGGCGTTCACGTCCTCGGTCATCAGCACGCGGCCGCGTTCGTAGTCCCGGCCGGGCGGCTGGACGTCCTCCGCGTCGACGAGTCCGGTGATGCCTTCCATGTCCGCGCTCAGGTAAACCTTCACGGGACGCAAGCGTATGTTCTTGGGTATGAGCGGCGGCGCTGAGGTCCGGGCGTGGCGGCCCGGGCTGAGCGGGGTCGTCGAGGTCCTGCACGCGCATTTCCCGTCGCATGCGTACCCGAGCCACACCCACGACGCGTGGACCGTGCTGATCGTCGACGAGGGTGTCGTCCGCTACGACCTGGACCACCGCGAGCACGGCTTGGCGCAGGCGCAGGTCTCACTGTTACCGCCGCATGTGCCGCACGACGGGCGGTCGGTCCGGCCGGAGGGGTTCCGCAAACGGGTGCTGTACCTCGAGCCCGATCGGCTCGGCGACAACCTGATCGGCGCGGCCGTCGACCAGCCCGAGTACGTCGATCCGCTGCTCAGGCACCGGATTCATCAGTTGCACGGCGTACTGCTCGACGGCAAGGAGGACATGGAGGCGCAGAGCCGGCTGACGCTGATCGAGGAACGCCTGACCCAGCACCTCCGCCGGAACGTGCTCGATCCGCCGGATCGGAGTGATCCCACGGTCGCCTCACGGCTGCGCGACGTACTGGATGCCAACGTGCCGGCCGGGATCACGCTGGACGACGCGGCCAAGTTGGTGCACGCGCACCCGGCCCATCTGGTCCGGGCGTTCAGCCGCGAGTTCGGGATGCCGCCGCATCGGTATCTGACCGGGCGGCGCGTCGATCTGGCCCGGCGATTCCTGCTCGACGGCTGTCCGGCCGCCGAGGTCGCCGCGCTGGCCGGCTTCTACGACCAGTCCCACCTGAACCGGCACTTCCGGAAGATGCTCGGGGTCACACCGTCGAGTTTTGTGAAGCGTTGACCCGTGCCGCCTTGTAGGCCCGGACACCCCAGGTGCCGAGCAGGGCGGCGATCAGCAGGTTGACGACGATCAGGATCGTGTGGGCCACGTAGTACCCGGTCGGACGGCCCTCGGTGTCGGCCAGCGCCTTGATGAAGCGCAGGTACGTGACCACGTTCCAGACCGCGATGCCGAGCAGGATCAGTGCGTGCTTGCGTTCGAGTTTCACCCACTCATTGTCCCCGAGCGTGAGAACGGGGCGGCCGCGCCTCACTCGGTCGCCCCGCCGGAGCGGAGATCTCACCCCACCGACCCTCGTCCATGGCTCGTCGAGCAGCAAGACATCGCAAGCTACTCCCGGGTCACCACAAGGGTTTCCCTGCGGACTCAGGGGTTGGGGCGGTCGACCATCCGGAGGAGCTGGGTGCGGTTGGCGACACCGAAGCGGCGGTAGAGGCGGGTGAGCTGGGACTCGACCGCCTTCACCGACAGGTACAGCGCGGCGGCGATCTCGCGGTTCGTGGAGCCGTCGCGGACCATCGCGACGATCTGCTGCTCGTTGTCGGTCAGCTCCGACGGCTGCCGGCTGCGGCTCGGTACGTCGAGACGGGCGAGCTCGGTCTCGGCGACCTCGCGCCAGGCGGGAGCGCCGTACGCCTCGAACTGCTCGATGGCGTCCAGGAACGCCGTCCGCGCGACCGAACGGCGGCGGGCCTGCCGGGCGACTCGCCCGCGGGTGAGCTCACAGCGGGCCAGGTCCAGCGGGTAGACGCGGTCGCCCGCCGTACTGATCGTTTCCTCCAGCAGGTCCAGGGCGGCGGCTGGATCGCCCTGCTTGGCGATCAGCAGCGCCTCGGACCGGGCCAACCCCACCCGCACGACCGCGCGGTCCAGGTTGTCCGCGCGGGTCCGGATGTCGGCGATCAACGCGGCGGCGTCCTCCAGCCGGCCGGCCGCGACGAGCGCCTCCGCGTAGTCCGCGTGCCACGGGATCACCGCCGGGTCGAACGGCATCGCCGCCTCCCCCGACTCCGCGATCGCGTCGAACGACTCCACCGCACGCTGCGGATCCCCGGTCAGTACGGCGATCAGCCCGAGGCTGGCCAGCGCCGGGCCGGTCCATTCGTCGTTCCCGACCAGTCGGACACCCTCGAGCGCCGCCTCCGCCAGCTGCCGGCCCATCGCCGCCGCACCACCGGCCCACTCGGCGCGGCTCGCGATGATCATGCCGACCTCGGCCTCTTCGCCGATGTCCTGCATCAACTGGTAGCACTCGTGCCCGGCGGCCAACGCGTCCGCACCGCGCCCGCTGCGCTCGTAGATCGCGGTCGCGGAGATCAGGACGGACGCCAGCCACCGCATCGCGCCGTTGTCGCGGACCTCGTCGACCAGTGCGGTGATCGCGGCGATCGCCTCGTCCGTGCGGCCGCGGAACAGTTCACGCATCGCGGCCATCTGCCGCGCGTTCACCACGGTCTTGGTCAGCGGCAGCTCACCGGCCAGCTCGGCGGCCTGCTGCAGCAACGCGTCCGCGGTCTGCTCGGCGTCGCGCGCGATCTGCACCGAACTCGCGGCGCTCAGCGCGTCCACCAGCGCCTCGGTGTCATCGGACGCGCGGGCCAGAGCCTCAGCGACGCGCGCGTCCTCCTGCGCCTCGTCGAGCCGGCGATCGAAGTACTCGCTGTGGCTGCGCATGATCCGCACCCGCGCCTCGAGCCGCTGGTCGCCGAGCGACGCCTGGAAGGCCTCGTCGAGCAGTTCGACGCGACGGTCCCGGTCGGGCCAGGCCGCGTCCGCCAGCAGCAACAGCGCGAGCACCTTGTTCTCCGGTGTGGTCGCCGCCTGTACGGCGAGCCGCGCCATGTCGGCCGACTCCGCGAGATGACCGGCGGCCGCGGCGTCGTCAGCGGCCCGGGTCAGTCGTCGGGCCCGCTCGTCCGGCAGCGTGCTCGGCGTACGCTCCGCCGCCAGGCGCCACAGCGTCGCGGCAGCGCCGGGCGCACCTCGGCCGGCTGCGACCGTCGCGGCCTCTTCGATCGTGGCGGCGAGTTCCGGGTCGGCCTCCTGGGTGGCGAGCGCGCGGTGGGTCGCGTTCTCCACCGGCTCGTCGACCACGGCCGCCAGCTGGGCGTGGGCCTGACGACGGGCTGCTGACGTGGCTTCGGCGTACACGAACTCCCGGAGCAGCGGGTGGGAGAACCGCAACCGCTCGGAGGAGACGTCGATCAGTCCGAGCGCCTCCGCCTCCGCGAGCTCGGTGTCGATCGGCCGGCCCAAGGACTGCGCGAGCTGGGTCGTGGTCGGGCGTGGCGACGACGCCGCGTGCAGGAGGAGCTCATGCGTGGCGGTGCTGAGGTCGGACAGACGGTCACCGAGGAGAGTCTTGAGCCGGCTCGACACCGGCAGCGGGTCGTTGGGCGAGACGCCTTCCGGATGACGCAGTACGGCGCGTCCGAGCTCGAGCGCCATGAACGGGTTGCCGGCACTCGCGGTGAAGATGCGCCGCGCCGTACGCACCGGGAGCGGGCTGGACAGGCGCTGCCGGAGCAGGCCGAGCACGTCAGGCTCGGTGAGCGGTGGGACCTCCAGCTGGAGGACCGGCTCAGGGCAGGCCTCGGCCATCATCGGGAGGTCGCCGTCGGCCACCTGCTCAGTGGCGAGCATGTGCACGCCCTCGGACAGTCGCCGGGCACAGAACGTCAGCACTTCCAGGCTCGACGGATCCACCCACTGGATGTCGTCCACGACGAGCAGGACCGGTCCGCCCGCGGCCAGGCGGCGGAGGACATGCAGTACGGCGAGGCGCACAGCCAGCTCGTCACGGACGGTGTCGGGCGCACTGGCCTTGAGCAGGGCGACCTCGAGCGGCTGGCGGAGGTGGTCGGGCAGCACCTGCCAGGCGAGCTCGAGCTGGTTGGAGAGGAGGTCGAGGAGGGTGACGTACGGGAGGCCGGCTTCGGACTGGGACGGCGCGGCGCTGAGAATCCGGCAGCCGGCCCGGGCCCGGTCCGCGACGAGGGCGCGGCCGAGGGCCGACTTGCCGATCCCGGTCGGGCCGTAGAGCAGCACACTGCCGCTGGTCTCGAGCTGCTTGTTCGCACGCTCGACCAGCCCGGCGCGCCCGACCAGCTCGTCGTCAGTCATCGATCACTAAATCCCCTCGAAGGCCGCTCGACCTTTTTGTTGGCCCTCGCCGATTATCACAGTCAACGACCGTCCGACACGGCGAGTGTCACATGAGGAAACCATCCCGTCACCATCCTGTCACCCGACGCTGCCCAGATCAGAGCAGTCAGGGCGGCACGATCGTGCCGGGGCACTGATGGCCCACGTGGTTGCGACAAAGTTCAACCGCCTGCCACGCAAGAGCACGACAAGCGATTGAAAGTTGCTGGAATTGAGACGGATTCGAGATCGCACGCGATGGTGCCCGGCCAGATCGCGTTCGTTGGCGTCCGGTCCGGTGGTTGATCTTGTGCCAGAACGACGACCCCGCAGCCGGTGAACCAGGACCATCAGGCGAGGAAGGCTCTCAACAGGGTGGCGGTTCCGGACAGGTGCTCTTGCATCGCGTGGCGTGCTGCCTCGGGATCGTCGGCGAGGATGGCGTCGACGATCGCCTGATGCTGGTCGTTCGAGTGCTGGATATTCCTTTCCAGCAAGGGGATCGCGTCCAGGAGTTCGTTCAGGCGCATGCGGACGTCGGCGGTCGCGGACGTCAGCGACGGAGAGCCGGTCACCTCCGCGATGGCCAGATGCAGCCGGGAGTCGAGCCGGCGGTAGTCGGCCAGCGTCGCGGCGGACGTCTCCGCCAGGCAGCGGCACAAGTGCTCCCGCTCCGCCTCCGACAACGCCCGCGCGGCGGCGGCTTCGGCGGCACCGGTTTCGAGCGCGGAACGCAGTACGAGCGCGTCCTCCAGCCCATCGCCCAACTCCCGGGCCAGACGTTTCGCCGGGGTACGGCGGGGCTTCGGCAACCGCTCGTTGACGAAGGTACCGCCGTACCGGCCACGCCGGGATTCGACGTACCCGGCCTCCGCGAGCACGTGGATCGCCTCGCGGAGGGTGACCCGGCTGACGTTCAGGCGGGCGGCCAGGTCGCGTTCGGACGGCAGCCGGTCGCCCGGCACGACGACGCCGAGCTTGATTGCCTGCAGCAACCGCTCGACCGCCTCCTCGAACGGGTTCCCGGTCCGCACCGGCCGGAACACCGCGTCGTCTGCCTGGCCAATCATGACCGCAGCCTAGAGCGGAGTCACGTAGGCGCCCGAGATTCCCCCGTCGACGAGAAACGTGTTGGCGGTGATGAAGGAGGCGTCGTCGCTGGCCAGGAAGGCGACCGCGGCCGCGATCTCCTCCGGCTCGCCGAACCGGCCCATCGGGACGTGCACCAGCCGGCGCTGCGCCCGCTCCGGGTCCTTCGCGAACAGCTCGGCCAGCAGCGGCGTGTTCACCGGTCCCGGGCAGAGCGCGTTGACCCGGATCCCCTGCCGGGCGAACTCGACCCCGAGCTCCCGACTCATCGCCAGTACGCCGCCCTTGGACGCGGAGTACGAGATCTGTGACGTCGCCGCGCCCATCACCGCGACGAACGATGCGGTATTGATGATCGAGCCCTTGCCCTGCCGTTGCATGTAAGGGATCGCCGCCTTGCAGCACAGGTACACCGAGGTCAGGTTGACCTCCTGGACCTTCCGCCACGCCTCCAGCCCGGTGTCCAGGATCGACGCGTCGTCGGGCGGCGAGATACCCGCGTTGTTGAACGCGATGTCCACACTGCCATAGGTGTCGAAGGCCTGCTTGAAAAGGTTGTCCACCGCGGCCGCGTCGGTGACGTCGGTCGCGACGAACAGCCCGCCGGCCTCGTCCGCGGCGGCCTTGCCCGCGTCCGGGTCGAGGTCGCCGACCACGACCTTGGCTCCCTCGGCGGCGAGCCGCCGTACGGTGGCCAGGCCGATCCCGCTCGCGCCGCCGGTCACCACCGCGACGCGGCCCTCGAGCCGGCTCGCCTTCACGTCACTCATTCAGTCCTCCGTGCTGATGAAGATGTTCTTGGTCTCGGTGAACGCGGCCAGCGCGTCCGGCCCGAGCTCGCGGCCGAGCCCGGACTGCTTGTAGCCGCCGAACGGCGTCGAGTACCGGACCGACGAGTTCGAGTTGACCGACAGGTTGCCGGCCTCGACGCCGCGGCTCACCCGCAGCGCTCGGCCGACGTCCCGAGTCCAGATCGAGCCGGACAGCCCGTACTCGCTGTCGTTCGCGATCCGCACCGCGTCCGCCTCGTCCGCGAACGGGATGACCGCGACCACCGGCCCGAAGATCTCCTCCCTGATCGCACGGTCGCCGGCAGGTGCGAGGACGGTCGGTGGGAACCAGAACCCCGGGCCAGTCGGCGCCGTCCCTTGGATCGCAGGATTGTCGACAAAGGACGCGACCCGCTCGAGCTGACCTCTGGAGATCAACGGCCCCATCTCCGTCAACGGATCACTCGGGTCCCCGACCTTGAGGTTCTTCACCGCCGGCTCCAGCAACTCCATGAACCGGTCGTACGCCGACCGCTCGACCAGGATCCGCGACCGCGCACAACAGTCCTGCCCGGCGTTGTCGAACACGCCGTACGGCGCCTGGGCCGCGGCCTTCTCCAGATCCGCGTCGGCGAAGACGATGTTGGCCGACTTCCCGCCGAGCTCCAGCGTCACCCGCTTCACCTGGTCGGCGCAGCCCGCCATGATCTGCTTCCCGACCACGGTCGACCCGGTGAAAACCACCTTGCGTACGGCGGGATGCGTGACGAACCGTTGCCCGACCACCGTTCCCTTCCCCGGCACGACCTCGAACACACCCGGCGGGAGTCCGGCCTCCACCGCGAGCTCCCCGAGGCGGATCGCGGTCAACGGTGTGAGCTCGGCCGGCTTGAGGACAACAGTGTTGCCGGCGGCAAGGGCCGGGGCGAATCCCCAGCCGGCGATGGGCATCGGAAAGTTCCACGGCGCGATCACGCCGACCACGCCGAGCGGCTCCTGGAAGGTGATATCGATGCCCCCGGCAACAGGTATCTGCCGGCCGAACAGGCGTTCCGGCGCGGCCGAGTAATACGTCAGCACGTCGCGGACGTTGCCCGCTTCCCAACGGGCGTTGCCGATGGTGTGACCGGCGTTCTCGACCTCCAGTGCGGCGAGGTTCTCCAGGTCGGCGTCGACCGCGTCGGCGAACCGGCGGAGCAGCCGGCCGCGATCCGCCGGGGTGACGTCCCGCCAGGTCTCGAAGGCCCTGGCGGCACGGGCGATCGCCTCGTCCGTCTCCTGCTCGGTAGCCAGGGCGATCGTGCGGACCACTTTCTCGGTGGCCGGGTTGATCACGTCGTACGTCATGCTGTGCTCCTGGTTGCGGCGATCAGTGCGGTGAACAGCCGCAGATCATCGGGGTTCTCCTCCGGGTGCCACTGCACTCCGAGGGCGAAGGCGTGGCCGTCCACCTCGACCGCCTCGACGGTCCCGTCACCGGCGCGGGCGGTGACGGTCAGGCCCGGCGCGAGTACGTCGATGGCCTGGTGGTGATAGCAGCGCACGCCGGCGCGGTCGCCGAGGATCCGGCCTGCGAGCGAGTCGGGCTCGAGCTTGACCTCGATCGTGCCGAAGACCGCGGGCGACGGGCGGTGCTCGTCGTGCGTGATCACGTCGGGCAGGTGCTGGTGCAGCGTCCCGCCGAGCGTGACGTTGAGCATCTGCAGGCCGCGGCAGATCGCGAGGAGCGGGAGATCCCGGTCGAGTGCGCCCTGGATCAGCGTGCGCTCATGCTCGTCCCGGCCGGGCCTGGTGTCGACCGTTTCCGGATGCGGCGTCGCGTCGTACGACGCTGGATCGACGTCGCACCCGCCGGCGATGATCAGGCCGTCCAGGAGATCCAGGACGGTCGGATCGGTCCCGACCGGCGGCAGGAGCAGCGGCACCCCTCCGGCCGCGGCCACCGCATCCAGGTAGACGCGCGGCAGCAGCGCGGCGTCACGCTCCCAGATCCCCCAGATCGTCGGCTCCAGGTACGTCGTGATGCCGATCCTCGGATGGCCGACGGTCCTGTTGTCGACGGGCAGATTGTCGACAACAGGACGATCAGAGTCGTTCGAAGCCACGGATCCGCTCCCAGTCGGTGACGGCGGCGTCGTACGCGTCGAGCTCGACCCGCGCGGTGTTGGTGTAGTGGTCGACCATCTCGTCGCCGAATGCCTCCCGGGCGAGCTTCGAACCGGTGAACAGCGCGGCCGCCTCGCGCAGCGTGGACGGGACGTGGTCCTTGTCGGACTCGTACGCGTTGCCCGCCAGCAGCGGCTCGAGCTCGAGGTCGTTCTCGATGCCGTGCAGGCCGGAGGCGATGATCGCGGCGACCGCGAGGTACGGGTTCACGTCGCCGCCGGGGAGGCGGTTCTCGACCCGGAGTGAGTCGCCGTGACCGACCACGCGGAGCGAGCAGGTCCGGTTGTCCAGCCCCCAGGCGACCGCGGTCGGCGCGAAGCTGCCGCGGACGAATCGCTTGTAGGAGTTGATGTTCGGCGCGAGCAGATAGGTGAACTCGGGCAGGCAGGCGAGCTGGCCGGCGATGAACCGCTCCATCAGCTCGGAGAACCCGTGGTCGCGGTCTCCGGCGAGGACGGCGTCACCGTCGGTGGAGCGGAAGCTGAGGTGGATGTGACACGAGTTGCCCTCGCGTTCGTCGTACTTCGCCATGAAGGTCAGGCTCTTGCCGTGCTTCGCGGCGATCTCCTTCGCACCGGTCTTGTAGATCGAGTGGTTGTCGCAGGTCACCAGGGCCTCGTCGTACCGGAAGGCGATCTCGTGCTGGCCGAGGTTGCACTCCCCCTTCGCGGACTCGACGTACAGGCCGGCGCCGGTCATACCTTTGCGGATGTCTCGCAGCAGTGGTTCGATCCGCGCGGTGCCGAGGAGGGAGTAGTCGACGTTGTACTGATTCGCCGGGGTGAGGTCGCGGTAGCGCTTGTCCCAGGCCGACTCGAACGTGTCGTCGAAGACGATGAACTCCAGTTCGGTCCCGACGTACGCCCGCAGATTCTTCTCGGCCAGGCGCTCCAGTTGCTTGCGCAGCACCTGCCGGGGCGACGCCACCACGGGCGTCCCATCCAGCCACTGCACGTCACACAGCACCATCGCCGTACCTTCGAGCCACGGCACCAGCCGGAGCGTGTCGAGATCAGGCCCCATCACCATGTCGCCGTACCCCCGCTCCCAGGACGCCATCGCGTAACCGCCCACGGTGTTCATGTCCACGTCGACCGCGAGCAGGTAGTTGCACCCCTCGGTCCCGTGCTTCAGCACCTCCTCGAGGAAGTACCGCCCACCACACCGCTTCCCCTGCAACCGCCCCTGCATATCGGTCATGGCCACCAGCACGGTGTCGATCCGGCCGGTGCCGACCAGATCCCGCAACTCCTGCACAGTCAACTTCCCAGTCGCCACGGCCACTCCCGAATCTATTGGTCTACACCCAGCCCATTGACTCAAAGCCCAGGTATCGCTGTCAACAGCCTCACCCGAGCCAGGCAGCCACGGAAGACGCGGCGTGGTGGTGCCTTGGCACTGGGGGGACAGGGAACGGCTAGGCGGGGTGCGGGATCGTGGGGAAAATCGCGGGATTCGGCCGCACCGCCCAAGCGGCCCGATCTCGGAGGACGCATCATGCGGTTTTCAATTCCTTCCCCGCCCCACCGCCCCGGTCCTTTCATCACCCGTCCCCGCGCCCTGGCTGTGTTGATGGCCGGTACGGCGCTCGCGTTCAGCCCACTCGGAGGCCAGGCAACCGCGCAGTTGCCGGCCGACCAGGTGGGGAAGCCGTGTCTCACGCCGGCCGAGGGTCCCTCGGCGCGTGGTGGGTTCGGCGCCGACCACCGGGAGTTGTCGGCGGCCGAGCAGAAGGCGATCGATGCCAAGACGGCGGAGATCCTCAAGGCCAAGGCGGCCCGTGGACTGGCTCCCCAGGCCGGCAAGCTGGCCGCGGCGAGCGTTCCGGTCTACATCCACGTGATGCGGAGCAGCTCCGGCGCCGGCGACGTGACCGCGACCCAGATCAACCAGCAGATCGCCGAGCTGAACCAGGACTTCGCCGGCGGCGAGTCGTCGCAGGCCGCGAACACCGGCTTCACGTTCTACCTGGCCGGCACCGACCGGTTCAACAACAACACCTGGCACCGCGACGGCCAGAGCACGACGTACCGGTCACAAACGCGCAAGGGTGGCAAGAACGCCCTGAACATCTGGCTGGTCGACTTCTCCTACCTCGGCATCGCGACGTTCCCGTGGGACTACGCGAGCAACCCGTCGATCGACGGCATCCGGGTGCAGTACAGCTCGCTGCCCGGCGGTTCGGCGACCAACTTCAACCTCGGCAAGACCGCGTCCCACGAGGCCGGTCACTGGTTCGGGCTCTACCACACGTTCCAGGGCGGTTGCACGAGCACGAACGACTCCGTGTCCGACACGCCGGCCCAGAGCAGCGCCAGCAGCGGCTGCCCGACCGGCCGGGACTCCTGCTCGCTGCCGGGTGTGGACCCCATCCACAACTACATGGACTACTCCTACGACTCCTGCTACAACCAGTTCACTCCGGGCCAGAGCACCCGCATCAGCACCATGTGGACTGCCTATCGGGCATGAGACCCGACTGTGACATCTGCCCCACGAGGCAACTAGAGTGCGGCCGATGCGTTTGCTTCTGACGGGCTGCGCGGCCGCCGCACTGGTGGTCACCGGACCTCTGACAGCGACCGCCGCCGACCAGGGCTCACAAGGCCCGGTCGGCGGCGACCTGCTGACCGCGAAGCCGACGGTCGTCGCCGACGGGGCGGCACCGCCGGCCGTCCAGGCGTCGGCGTACGTCGTCGCCGACCTCGACACCGGCGCCGTACTCGCCGCCAAGGCACCGCATGCCAAGCTGCGGCCCGCCAGCACGCTCAAGACCCTGACGGCCCTGGTCCTGCTGCCGCGGCTGAAGAAGACCGACCAAGTAGTCGGTACAGACGCCGACGCCGGGATCATCGGCAGCAAGGTCGGTGTCTACCCGGGACTGACCTACACGGTCGACCTGCTCTTCCAGGGCATGTTCCTGGCCTCCGGGAACGACGCGGTGCACGCACTGTGTGCGCACGACCAGGGCGGCATACCGGCGACCATCCAGCGGATGAACCAGAAGGCCGCCGAGATCGGGGCCCTCGACACCCACGTGACCGACCCGACCGGCCTCGACGCCGACGGGCAGTACTCCAGCGCCTACGACCTGGCCCTGTTCGCACAGAACGGCCTGGGCCGCCCGGACTTCGCGAAGTACGCGTCGACGAAGTACACGGCCTTCCCGAACGCAGGCAAGGGCAAGGGGACCTACCAGGTCGCGAACCAGAACAAGCTGCTGTTCAGCTACGACGGCGCACTGGGCGTCAAGACCGGCTACACCACGCTCGCCCGCAACACGTTCGTCGGAGCGGCCCGACGCAACGGGCACACGCTGGTGGTGACCATGATGAACGCGCCACATGGCATCACCGAGGACGCCAGCAACTTGCTCACCTGGACGTTCGACAACTACGGCAAGCTCAGCCCTGTCGGCAGCCTGGTCAAGCCCGCGGTGAAGCCCAAGTCCGCTCCCGAGCCCGCCGCCGGCAAGAAGACCCAGTCCTCCGGTACGACGCACCCGCCGCGCAGCCGCACAGTCCTGAACCCTGGCCAGGCCGTGCAGTCCCTGGCCTTCCGAGTCCCCGCCTGGGCGTACGCCGGCCCGCCCGTACTGCTCCTGGGTCTCTTCCTCCGCCGCCCACGCACCCTGCGCCGGCGCCGTCACTGAGGCCTAACGCCGAAGCGAGCGAGCGGCCCTGCCGACCTGCGCGGCCAGAATGGACACGGTGACGCCCAGCACTGCACCGGCGGCGACCGCCACGGTGTCGGCTTTCCGCTGCGGCACCGGCACCACTTTGTAGCGCTTCCCAGGCGGCCCCAGCAGCAGTGGCTCCTCCACCAACTCTGGCTCCGCCGGCTCCGGCTCGGGCTCGGCCTCGCCCGGAGCCTGGGCGTCCAGGGTCGCCTCCTTGGTCCACGCCGCGATGACCATGATCGCGCGCGTCAGCAGGTAGATCCACACCAACAACGCCAGCGGCAGGGCCAGAGTGCCGTACGCCGCGTTCGTCCCGATGACGTGGGTCACATACAGACTGCCGAGCTTCTGCGCGAGGTAATACAGGATGCCGCCGGCCAGTGCCGCGATCAGCGCGACCTTCCCTGGCAGGATGATCCGCGGCAGGGCCGTCTGCAGGTAGAGGATCAGGATGGCACCTGTCACGATGCCTAGCACGACGCTGAGGACGGTCAGAAAGCTCCCGTCCAGATTCGTCCGGTCGACGATCCGCTGCGTCAGCGCGGACAGGACCGACGAGGCACCGGCGGAGATCAGTCCGATCAGGCCCAGCCCGACGAGGGCAACGAAGTCCCAGAGCTTCACCAGCACGAAGTTGCCGGGCTGGTCGTCCAGTTCGTGCATCGACCGGATCGAGGCCCGCATCGAGTCGATCCAGCCGAGCCCGGTGAACAGCAACGTGACCGCGGAGATCAGTCCGATGGTGCCGGCGTGGGCGATCAGCGAGTCGATGTCGATCTGGTTGTCGATGCCGGGGAGGTTCTGGTGCAGAGTGTCCTTCAGCGTGTCGACCGCTTCGTCGCCGAGCAGCGCACCGGTGATCGCCGCGGCCAGCACGATCAGCGGGAACATCGACAGGAACCCGAAGAAGGTCGTTGCCCCGGCCAACCGGTTGCCCCGGCAGTTGCCGTACCGCTGCCAGGCCCGCCACACCTGGGTCTTGCCGAACCACTGCCACGCCGCCTTGATGGTCCCCATACCGCTCCTGTACCCGAGAGTGCCGGACCTAGCCTGCCAGCGAGCTAGGCCGCGAGTGGGAAGGCGCGCTGCGGCCGCCACACGCCGTCGGCGCCGTGCTCGTAGCGACTGAAGAACTCGACGTCGAACGAGCAGTCGTATTCGGCCAGGGCGTCGTACGCGCGGTCCAGCGCATCCTTGTCCAGGTCATGGGCGATCGTGACATGGGGGTGGTACGGGAACCGCAGATCGACCTGGAGCGGGCCGGACCGGACCTGGGACTGCAGCACCTCGCAGGACGAGATGCCCTCGGCCAGCGGGACGAACACGACCGGCGAGATCGGCCGGAAGGTCGCCGTACCGCGCAGGCGGATCCGGAAGCTCGGGAACCGGGCCGCCACCGCGAGCAGGTGCTCGTCGACCCGGCCCAGGTCCGCGTCGTCGATCTCGGTCGGCGGCAGCAGGGTCACGTGGGTGGGGATCGACGCGGCCATCGGATCGCCGAACTCGGCCCGGTACTTCTGCAGCTCCGAGCCGTAGGGTTCCGCGATCGGGATCGCGACACCGATCGTCGCCATCCGGGGCCTACCGGCCCACTGCCGGACCGGGTACGAAGCCCAGCCGGTCGTAGACCCGCTGCAGGGTCGGCTCGGTGACCGCGCGGGCACGTTCGGCGCCGGCGGCCAGGATCCCGTCCAGCTGCGCCGTGTCGTCGAGATAGCCCAGCGTCTTCTCCCGGAACGGCGTGACGAACTCGACCACGACCTCGGCCAGATCCTTCTTGAAGTCGCCGTACCCGCGGCCGGCGTACTCGTCCTCGAGTTCGCTGATCTTGCGGCCGGTCAGGGCCGAGTAGATGGTCAGCAGGTTGGCCACGCCGGCCTTGTTCTCCGGGTCGAACACGACGTCGCGGCCGGAGTCGGTGACGGCGGAGCGGATCTTCTTCGCGCTCACCTTCGGGTCGTCGAGCAGGTCGATGATGCCCGCCGGTGAGGACGAGGACTTACTCATCTTGGCGCTCGGGTCCTGCAGGTCCGCGATCTTCGCGGTCTCCTTGACGATGTACGGCTCCGGCAGCCGGAAGGTCTTGCCGAACCGGTGGTTGAACCGCTGGGCCAGGTCGCGGGTCAGCTCCAGGTGCTGGCGCTGGTCCTCGCCGACCGGGACGCGGTCGGCCTGATAGATCAGGATGTCCGCGGCCTGCAGGATCGGGTACGTGAACAGGCCGACGGTGGCGCGGTCGGCGCCGCCCTTGGCGGACTTGTCCTTGAACTGCGTCATCCGGCTGGCCTCGCCGAACCCGGTCAGGCAGCCGAGCACCCAGGCCAGCTGGGCGTGCTCGGGCACGTGCGACTGGACGAACAGGGTCGAGCGCTCCGGATCGATGCCGGCCGCGAGCAGCTGCGCGACCGAACGACGGGTCCGATCCCGCAGCGCCTTCGGCTCGTACTCCACCGTGATCGCGTGCAGGTCGACGACGCAGTAGAACGCGTCATGGTCGTCCTGCAGGGCCACCCACTGCCGCAACGCGCCGAGGTAGTTGCCGAAGTGGAAGGAGTCCGCCGTCGGCTGGATCCCGGACAGCACCCGAGGGCGACGCTGGGAACCGGCTGCGGAGGGGTCAGACGCAGCTAGGGACATACCCCAGATTCTGCCAGCGTCGTCAGTCCACCCCACACCGGGGCGGGTCCCCCCGACTCATAGACTGCGGCCTATGACTTCGCGCACAGCCGTGGTCCTGCCCGGCGGCCAGAACGGCCCGGCCGCCCCGCTGCCGATGTTCGCCTCCGACGCGGCCGAACAACGTGGTGCCCGCGTCCTGCCGGTGTGGTGGGACGAGCCCGACCGCCCGCCCACCCTGAAGGAGGAGGAGCGCGGCCCCTGGGTCCTGCCACAGGTCGCCAAGGCCCTCGACGGTGTCACCGGCGACGTGGTGCTGATCGGGAAGTCACTCGGCACCTTTGGCGCCGCCCTGGCCGCCGAGCGCGGACTGCCGGCGATCTGGCTCACACCTCCGCTGACCAGCGACTGGGTGATCGACAGCCTGCGCCGGTCGACCGCGCCGTTCCTCCTGGTCGGCGGTACGGCGGACGGCCTCTGGGATTCGGCGCTCGCTCGTGAGCTCACGCCGTACGTGCTGGAAGTGCCGGACGCGGACCACGGGATGTATGTGCCGGGCCGGCTCGCGGAGTCGGCTGCCGTGCTGGGCCAGGTGGCGACCGCCGTCGAGGACTTTCTCGACCAGGTCATCTGGCCTTAGGTCACCAGGACCAGCCGCGGGACGCCAGCTCCTGTTCCTCGAGCCAGCGTTTCGCTTCGCCGCGCTTCAGGTCGGCCTCCTCGGAGACGCCGGCCATCCGGCAGGCCTCGTCGAGGAGGTCGTCGTACGCGGCCTCGAGAGCCATCAGCTTGTGAGCTTTCGCGTACATCCGGGTGGCCTCGACCCGGCGGATCTCCCCGGCGAGATGACCGAGCCTGGTCTGCAGACGCAGGGTTTCGAACGGATCGGGCTCAGGGACGGGCCGAGGGCGGATCCGCGCCGCGAGACCGTCCACCGACCGCCGCAGACGGCGGCGCCAGCGCGAGGGCGGCGGCTGCGGCAGCAGGAGGTTGAGCAGCACGCAGAGCCCGAGGAACACGAGCAACACCACTACCCACGCCATCGATTTCACCTACCCTCTTCGAGAGTAGTTCGACTCGCCGCCGACGGCGAGATCTTTTGCCTGGTCAGAGGCAGGTTTGCGGGGTTCCGTCGCTCGCCGTGTCGGAGCCCTACGGGCTCGTAGTCAGAGGGCCCTGAGCCCTTCAGTCCCGGCGGTACTTGGTGACACTTTTGTCGTGTTTGGTCCGGTCGGCGGCGGACTGGATGCGGGCGGTCCACTCGGACAGTTGCAGGCCGCCGGCGAGGAACTGGCCGGTGGCCTGGGCGGCGGTTTCGGCGAAGGCCGGGTACCAGGTGTCGAAGTACCAGGTGATGACCTGGTCGCCGGCCGCGCTGAGCAGGTCGCGGGCCGAGCGGAGCGCCGTACCGATCTCCAGGCCGTCGGCCGCGCCGCGGACGATCGTGAGCTGGTTGGACTCCGAGGTGACCTGGGCCGCGACGTCCTTCGAGAGCGTGGCCCGCAGGTACTCCAGGCCGCCGGCCTTGTTCTTCGCCTGCTCCGGCACCAGGTACGGCGCGGTCGCCGCGACGTGGAGACCCCGGCCCAGCGCCGCCGACCCGTCCAGGGCTGGTACGGCGATCAGGGTCAGCCCGAAGTTCTGCGGGATCAGCGCCTTCATCTCGTTCTCGAGCCAGTTACCGCACGGCAGCAGACCGGCCTTCGAGGCGAGGAAGCGCTTCTGTGAGCCGATGTGGTCGAAATCGGCGCTGCCCGGCGCGATCAGCCCGCGTTTCACGAGCTCGCCGACCGCGGTGATCGCGCGGGTGAGACTCTCGTCCCTCCAGGCGCCGTCGTCGAGGTTGTCGATCCGCTTCACCACGTCATGGCCACCGGCCTTGGCGGCGAGGGTGAGCACCATTTCGAGTACGTAGTACGGATGCGCGCCCGCGTAGACGAACGGGCCGAGGCCGGCCGCCTTCATCTCGGTGCCGAGGGCAAGCAATTCCGGCCAGGTTCGCGGCACGTCCCAGCCGTTGCGTTGGAACAGACTGGCCGAGTACCACACGCCGTACACGGTGGCGACGTAGTTGACGGTCCGCTGGGTCCCGTCGTACTGCCCGGCGGCCAGCATCCCCGGGAGCAGGCTGTCCTCGACCGTCGCGTTCGCGTTGTCCCAGGCCGGTGCGTTGAGCAACGATCGCAGATCCGCCAGCTGGTTCTCCTTCACCAGCCGGCCGAGCTCCAGCGCCTGGTCCCCGGTGCTCAGCACCACATCCGGCGGATTCCCCGCCGCGAACCGCGGCAACAGCGCATTCGCGAGCTGCGCGTTCACCGTCGGCGACACCGTAGTGCTCGCGTACTTCTTCCGGTACGCCGCGGCCGCGAACCCGCCGTACTCCTCGCCGATCGCGACGTCGACGGGCGCGGATCCGTCGACCATGAACGGGTTGCCGGGCGACACGGCCGGGCGGGTGCTCGCCGTACCCGACGAGCACCCGCTCAGGACCGCTCCGGCCAGCGCGCTCTGCAACAACGTCCGCCGTGTCAGCACCACGGCAGGCTATTACGTCCGGTTACTTCACGCCTCCGGCGGTGACGGAGACCTGCAGTTGACGCTGGAAGATGATGTAGACCACCAGAACCGGCGCCACAGTGATCACCACGGCCGCGAACAGGGCGCCGAAGTCCACCGCATAACCGGCCTGCGATGCGAACGAGGCCATGCCCTGCGAGAGCACGTAGTTTTTCGAGTCGGTGTTCAGGGCGACGGGGAGCAGGAACTGGTTCCACAACCCCAGGAAGTTGAAGATGGCGACCGACGCCATCCCTGGCCGCGCCATCGGCAGCATCACCGAGAAGAACGAGCGCCACTCACCTGCCCCGTCGATCTGCGCCGCCTCGTAGACCTCGCCCGGCAGCGCCTTGAAGAAGCTGTGCAGGAAGAAGACGGTGAACGGCAGGGCGAACGCGACGTAGGTGATGATCAACCCGGGCAGGGTGTTGAGCAGCGCGAGGTTCTTCAGCACGAAGAACAGCGGCACGATCGCCAGGAAGACCGGGAACGTCAGCCCGGCCAGCATGGAGTAGTAGATCAGCCGGTTGCCGCGGAACGAGAACCTGGCCAGCACGTACGCGCACATCGCACCCAGGATCATCACCAGCACCAGCGCGGAGCCGACGACGACCACCGTGTTCGCGAAGTAGCGACCGATGCCGGCCGTCGTCCAGGCGCTGGCGTAGTTGCTGAATTGCAGTTTGCCCGGCAGCGACAGTGGGTTGCCCAGGATCTCCTGCGTCGTCTTGAACGAGGACAGCAGCGTCCACAGCAGCGGCAGGATCACCAACAGGGACCACAGGATCAGCGCGATGTGGGCGGTCGTGGCAACGCGCCTGCCCTCTGGTGCCTGCTTGTCGGGCGCGCGGGACCCGGCGACGAATTCGGCCCGGTCGGCGGTGGTTGTCATCGGCGTACCTTCACCTTCCGCTCACGTCCGCCGGTCAGGGCGTTCACCACGAAGACCACGAGCGCGAACAGCAGCGTCACCGTGGCCAGGACCACGCCCATCGCCGTCGAGTAGCCGAACTGCCCCTTGGTGAAGGCCGTGGTGAACAGTTGCTGGGGCATGACCAGCGTCGAGTTCTGCGGGCCGCCGCCGGGGTTCAGCGCCTGCATGTAGACGAAGGCGTCGAGGGCGGCGATGCCGAGATAGATGTACGCCGTCTGCACGTTGTCCCGGATCAGCGGCACCGTCAGGAACACTGCGGTACGGAACCGGCCGGCGCCGTCGATCCGGGCCGCCTCGAACACCTCGGGGTCGATGCCCCGGATGGCCGCGATGAACAGCACCATGTAGAAGCCGACGAAGCCCCAGATCATCACGAACATCGACACCGGCATCGCGGTCCGCGCGTCACCGAGCCACGCGTAGTTCTCGAACTGGTGCAGCCCGATCTTCGACAGCACCGCGTCCAGCAAGCCCGAGCCCGGCGTGAACACCTGGGCCCAGATCAGGCCGATCACGATCGCGGGGATCACGTACGGGAAGAACGAGACGATCCGGTAGAAGCCGGAGTTGCGCAGTCCGCGGACGGTCCCGGTGCCCGAGCCGCCGATCGTCACCAGCGTGGCCAGGGTCAGCGCCAGCACGATCGTCACCAACGGCACGACGATCGCGAGCTCGACGTTGTTGCGCACGGCCTTCAGGAAGATGTCGTCGTGAAACAGCTTGACGTAGTTGTCGAAGCCGACGAAGTTCATCCCCGAGCTGAACCCGGACCAGTCGGTCAGCGAGTAGTACAGCGCCTGCACGAACGGAGAGATCACGAAGATCACGAAGATCGCCAGCGGCAGGCCGAGGAACACGACCATGAAGCTGACCCGGTCGAAGGTCAGCGGCCGGCGGCGCCGCCGGGCGGCGGACCGCTGGGGTCCGCCGCCCGGCACGACATCTGGCGTCATGGTCACTTGGTGACCGGGATCTTCTTGACGGAGCTGTCGTTCCGCACCTTGTCCGTGATCTGCTGCAGGCCCTTCGTCAGGCCCGCTGCGTCGATCTGGCCGGACAGGAACGAGTTCCAGACCACGAGCTGGTCGGTGTTCATGCCGTACAGGCCGAAGACCTGGTAGTCGAAGACGTTCGTGCCGGCGGCGTCCAGCATCGCGGTCTGCGACTGCAGCGCGGTCGAACCGAAACCGTCCGCGGGCACCAGGCCCTTGACGATCGTCGGCGCCAGCCGGGTCTTGGCGAAGTTGGTCGCCGCCTCCTTGGACAGCATGGCCCGCAGCAGCTCCTTGCCGCCGGCAACGTTCTTGCCCTTGGACGGGACGATGAACGGCTCACCGGCCGCGCTGCGCAGCGACTCGTATGGCAGCTTCGGGCTCTCGGTGAGCGTCGGCTCCGGGACGCCCTTCATGTCGAAGCCCGACTTGGTGGCCTTCTTCATCTCGTTCTCGATCCACGAGCCTGAGGGGTAGAGGATGGCCTGCTGGTCGTTGCTCCACTTCGCCTGCGCGGCGGTGAACTGGGTACCGGCGCCACCGGGGACGAAGTACCCGTTCTTGACCATGGTCTCCAGGGCCTTGAAGATGCCCTGGAACTGCGGCATCGACCAGCAGTTCTCCTTCAGGTTCTCCAGCGCCAGCCGGACCTCGTCGCCGCCCTCCTTGATCGCGCCGTCGACGGCCATCGTGTGGTAGTAGGTCGCGGCTTCCTTGCCCCAGACGAACAGGTACTTGCCCTTCGCCTTGGCCTTGGCGCCGAGGTCGAGGAGCGCGTCGTACGTCTTCGGCGGCTCCCAGCCGTTCTCCTTGAACAGGCTGTCGGAGTACCAGATGCCGTACAGGGTGAGGACGTAGTTCATCGCGACGAACTTGCCGTCGAACGTGCCGGGGTTCTTGGCGCCCGGGTACAGGGTGTCGGCGATCTTCGTGCCCTCGTAGTTGTTGGCCTCGAAGACGTCGTCCAGCGTCGCCAGCTGGTCCAGGATCGTGTTGAAGCCGATCTGGTTCGCGCCGGAGTTGTCGATCAGGTCCGGCGGGTTGCCGCCGACGAAGCGCGGCTGCAACTGCTGGGCGATCTGGGTGGACGGCGCGACCTTGAACGTCGAGCCCGCGAACTTCTTCTGCGCGATGTCGGCCGCGAACTGCACGTAGTCGTACCCGTAACCGCCGTTGAAGATGACCGCGTCGACGGTCGCCTTGTCGGCCATGCCGAACGGGTTGTCCGCGGTCTTGTCGGCGCCGCCACCGCTGGAACCGCTGTCGTCGCCGCCGGTGCTGGCACAGGCGGCCAGCAGCGTGCTGCCGCCGGTCGCCAGCAAGGTGCCGACCGCTGCGCGCTGCAGGAACAGGCGCCGCGACAGGTTGTTGGGAGTGGTCATTGTCCTGCCTTCCAAGGAGTGTTTCACGCAGTACGCCGGATGCGACCGGCATACCGTGCTTCAAGGGCGTGGTTGTGTTCGTCGCCACCGGGGATGTTCGCGGACAGGTAGACCGGCGGCGCCTCGCCGGCGTCGGTCATCCGGCGCAGTACCTCGGCGACCAGCATCTGGGCGATCAGCGCGGCGGTGATGGACGACACGCCGCAGACCTTGCCACCGCCGTCGGGCAGGTCGAGCACGGAGTCGCCGTACGGCGCGTGGTTGTCCAGCACGACGTCGGCGAAGTCGATCAGCTTCTTGCCGGACGGGTGGCGCGAGTCCATCCCGCCGGTGTGCTGCAGCGACGTGATCGCGATCAGCGGGTGGCCCTTCTCCTTCACCACCGACGCCAGCTCGACGATCGAACCGTTCACGCCGGAGTTGGAGGCGATCACGAACAGATCGCCCGGCCGAGCCGCGGACAGCTCATAAAGCTTGCGGGAGTACGACGGGTCACGCTCGAGCTCGGCGCTGCGGAGCAACTCGGGGGGCTCGCCGCCGAGCAGGACCAGGTCGCGCAGCGCGATCCGGTTGGTCGCGATCAGGCCGCCGGCGCGACCGGCGATCTCCATCGCCAGCGCCTCGGAGTGGCCGGAACCGAACGCCTGGATGACGCCGTCGGCGCGCAGTGCGGTGGTCATCAGGTCCGCGGCCTGCTGGATCGGTCCGTCGATCTGCTCGGTGACCGCGGCCAGGATCGGCGTCAATGTGTGCACATAAGCCTGCGCGCTCACACCACCGGGCTCTCCCGGTCCCCCGTGCTTACTGCTGGCCATCAGCGGCCCCACCCCTCGATTAATCTGTTCGCTACGACACTCCTGGTGCCGACAAGTGCGCAAGTTTGCGGTTTGCTGGACAGAACTTTTCTTACCTGGCAGCTAAAGTCAAGGCTCATCTCACCCTTCTCGCCGGATCGGAACCGTTGCGTGACCTTGTTCTCTTGTGCTTGCTAAGAGGCTCTTTTGAGCAGTTTGGAGCATTGCGTATGTCCGTCGAACGCCCGCTGCCGGAACCTGCCGACCCAGTGGTCTTGATGCCAGCTACCGCACTGGTGCTGGGCGGCGACCTCGGCGGCACCTCCACCCGGATCGTGATCGCGGACCCTGACGGCAACGTAGTCGGCCGAGGTGCCGCCGCAGGCGGAAACCCGACCAGTCATCCCGCAAGTGCGGCGGCCAACTTCGGTCAGGCGCTTCACGCGGCACTGGCCGGACTGGACCCGACCGCGGTCAAAGCAGCGGTGGTCGGTGTCGCCGGCGGCTCGGCGCTGGCGCGGCCCGACGTGGCAGCACAGTTCGACGCCGCCTGGTCCGGCGTAGGTCTGACCGTCAAGCCCGACTTCATCGGCGATCTCGAGGTGGCCTTCGCCTCCGGTACGGCGGAACCGGACGGGACCGTGCTGATCGCGGGGACCGGGAGCAACGCCGGTCTGATGCGCAACCACCAGCTGGTGCGGACCGCCGACGGGCACGGCTGGCTGCTCGGTGACGACGGGTCCGGATTCTGGCTCGGCCGGGAGGCAGTGCGCAGTGTGCTGCTCGCACTGGATCTGGGCGAACCACTCGGCCTGCTCGGGCAGTCCGTCGTACAGGCGATCCTGCCGGATCGGGATGAGCACGCGATCGCGCTGCGCGAGGGATACGACGTACTGCGTGACGATTTGATCCGCACAGTGAACAGCCGGCCACCGGTCCTGCTCGCAGAGTTGGCACGGACCGTGGTGGCGGCGTACGAGCAGGACGACGAGACGGCACGCGCTCTGGTGAAACGCGCAGCCGAACTGCTCACAGCGACAGTCGGCCGGCTCAGGACAACGTCGGACAAAGGTCCGATGGTGCTCGCGGGCAGTGTCGCGGGCGAAGCCTCACCGGTCGGCCGGCTGATCCGGGAGGCCATCCATCAGCACTTCTCCGGTGAGGTCCTGACCGCCAGGGACGGGGTCGGTGGCGCCACCTGGCTGGCCCTCGGCGCCCTCGACCCCGCCCTCGCGACCGGGCCCAACCACACCCGGCTGGTCAGTTAGTCGAAGACCGAGGCCGGGCGGACCTCCACCGCGACGAACTGAGCCTCCGGGATGGTCGCTGCGATCTCCTCGGCCCGCTCAGGGGTGGCGACATCGATGAGGAAGACGCCGGCGAGTTGCTCCTTGGCCTCGGAGTACGGGCCGTCGGTGGTCGCCCGGACGCCCTTGCGAACCCGGACGACCCGAGTGCTCGACGGCGGCTCGAGCGGCACGGCCGTGACCAGCTCACCGGAGGTGTCCAACTCGTCGAGAAGGCTGTTGAGCTGAGCCTCCAGGGCATCGCGGGCCTTCTTCGGCAGCGCCCGGCCCTCGTCGGTGTACAGGAACGACGGGTGTCCCCAGGTGATCGGGTTGCTGTGGATGAGCAGCAGGTACTTCATGACTGGTTCCTTTCGGAGTCTGAGTGGATCTTCGCAGCAGAGGTCGGAGGCGGCCGGCAGGACTCGACATTTCACCTCCGGCCAAAACTTCGCCCGGAATGTCGACTCCGTCCGCGGGCCTCCGACGTACCGCTCGCCAAGACCCCGACGAACCTAAGGTGAGCGATATGGACGAGACGGACCTCCAGTTGGCGGACGGCCGGACCCTGCACGTGTACGACAGCGCGCCCGGCGACACCGCCCGGCTGACGGTGGTCTGGCACCACGGCACGCCGAACCTGGGCGTCCCGCCGGAGCCGCTGTTCGAAGCCGGCGACTGGCTGGGCATCCGCTGGGTCTCGTTCGACCGGCCCGGATACGGCGGTTCGACGCCGGCACCCGGACGCACGATGGCCTCGGTCGCGGCCGATCTGACCACAGTCGTGGACGCACTCGACGTCGGCACCTTCGCGCTGATGGGCTACTCGGGCGGCGGCTCGTACGCCCTCGGCTCGGCCGCGGTCCTCGGCGAGCGGATCGAGGCCGTCACCACCTTCGCGGCCATCGCGCCGTACGACGCCGAAGGTCTCGACTGGTACGACGGGATGATCCCGTCCGGACTGGCGTCACTCCGGGCCGCGGCCGCGGGGCGTTCGGCGAAGGAGCGCTACGAGACGTCGGGAGTGGAGTACGACCCCGAGTTCACCGAGGCGGACCTGGCCATGTTCGACGGGCCGTGGGGCTGGCTGGGGTCGGTCGCGGGTGAGAAGTCGATGCCGAACGGTCCGGACGGGCTGATCGACGACGACTGTTCTTATGTAGTGCCCTGGGGCTGCGACCCGGCCACGATCACCGCTCCGACCCTCCTCGTCCACGGCACCGACGACGGCATCATCCCCAGCTCCCACGGCCGCTGGCTGGCCGATCACCTGCGGACCGCCGGCCTCGACCTCCGTCCCGGCCTCGGCCACATCTCCGTCCTGGCCCACGCCGAGGACGCCCTCGAGTGGATCCGCGAACAGACCGGCTGACATTCCAAGCAACGGCTTGACATCTGATTCATCGCGGCGCATATTCCAAGCATGTCTTTGGAGAAGGATCCGCGGCGGACGCGGTTGCTGGCCGATCCGCTGGCTATTCGGGCGATGGCCCATCCGGTCCGGCTGGACCTGCAGTCGCTGCTCGGGCGGGAAGGACCGATGACCGCGGCCGACGCGGCCCGGCGGCTCGGCATCAGCCAGGCGCTCGCTTCGCATCACCTGCGGCAGCTGGCGAAGTACGACTTCGTCGAACCGGCGCCGGGCAAGGACAACCGGGAGCGGCCGTGGCGGCTGGTGTCGACCTCGCAGTCGTGGCGCGACGCCGCCACGACTCCCGAGGGTGCGGCGGCAGCCGACGTCCTCGAGCAACTGCTGGCAGAGCGGGCGTTGGAGCGCCTCAGCCAATGGCAGCAGGAACGCACGACCGAGGACGCGGTCTGGCGGGACAACTCGGGCATCGGGCAGAGCGGGTTCTACCTGACCGCCGAGGAACTGTCCGAGCTCGTCACCCAGATCGACGCCTTGCTGCAGCGGTACGTCGACGAGCGGCCGATCGACGACAAGTCCACCCGCCCGCCGGGCAGCCGCCATGTCTCGATCACGCAGATCGTCACCATCACACCTGAGGAGCAGTGATGAAGGACTTGTGGGGCGTCCTCGCACGGCAGCGCGACTACCGGCTGATGCTGAGCGCCGGGCTGATCTCGCTGATCGGCGACTGGCTGCTGCGGACCGGGCTCGCGTTCCAGGTGTACGTGCTGACCGGATCCACGCTGGCGTCCGGCGGGCTGCTGCTGGCATCGTTCGTGCCGCCGGTCGTGCTCGGTTCGCTGGCCGGGGTCTTCGTCGATCGCTGGGACCGGCGGACGACAATGATCGTGACGAACGTGCTCAACGCGCTGGTGCTGCTGCCGTTGCTCGCCGTCCGCGACGAGAGCGCGATCTGGATCGTGTACGGCGTCGTCCTCGCGCAGAGCTGTTTGCAGCAGTTCTTCAGCCCGGCCGAGCAGTCGTTGGTACCGGTGCTGGTCGACTCCGAGCAACTGGTGACGGCCAACGCCTTGAACGGGCAGATCCGCGACATCGCCCGGTTGGTCGGCGCCGCCCTCGGCGGTGTGCTCGCGGCGCTCGGTGGTCTCACCCTGCTCGCGTTGGCCGATGCGGGCACCTTCTTGATTGCCGTCGTACTGATCGCCGGCATGCGGCACCGCCGCGGCTCGACACCCCAGCACGACGAAGCGACCGCGGCCGAGGAGGCCGGCGGGGCGATCCGCCGCCTGCGGGCCGAGTGGACCGAAGGTCTGCGGCTGTGCGTCGCGGGCCAGGCGATGCGGCTGTTGTTCGTCTTCTGCCTCGTCACCGGTGTCGGCGAAGGGATCATGAGCACGCTGTTCGCACCCTTCGTCAGCTCCGAGCTGGGTGGTGACGGTACGGCGTACGGCCTGATCGTCTCGTCGCAGGCGATCGGCGGCATCGTCGGCGGCCTGGTCGCCGCGGCGATCGGGTCACGGTTGCCTGCAGCAACAATGTGGGGTGTCGGCGCGTTCTTCTTCGGCCTGGTCGACCTGACGCTGTTCTGCTACCCGCTGATCTCGGACAGCCTGATCCCGGCCTTCGTCTGCATGATCGTCGTCGGACTGCCTGGAGCCTTCACGGTCGCCGGCATGATGACGGTGTTCCAGAACCTCACCCAGGACGGCACCCGCGGCCGCATCTTCGGCGCGATCACCGCCACCGAGTCCGTGGCCGTCCTGGTCGGCATCACCTCGGCCGGCTTCCTCGGCGACGCCGTCGGCATCATCCCCGTCCTGGTCTTCCAGGGCCTCGGCTACGTCGTCGGCGGCCTGGTCATCCTCAGTCGGCGGCAGGTGCTGGCTCCTCGACCGGAACCGGCTCCTCCCCTGACGGTTTGATGCGATGGATCCGGACCCGGGCGACCCGGCGGCCGTCCATCTCGATGACGGTGAGCGTGTGACCGTCGACCCGGGCCTCGTCACCGGTCGACGGCACCTTGCCGAGCTGGGCGGCGAGGAAGCCGCCGACGGTTTCGTAGGGGCCGTCAGGCAGCTCGACGCCGGTCTCGTCGGCGAAGTCGTCGAGGTTGAGCAGACCGTCGACTTCGATGTCGCCGCTGCGCAACCGGGTGGTCTCGCCGGACTCCTCGTCGTACTCGTCCTTGATGTCGCCGATCAGTTCCTCGACCAGGTCCTCCAGCGTGACGATGCCCGCCGTACCGCCGTACTCGTCCAGGACGATGGCCAGGTGGGTCGACACCCGGCGCATCTCGGTCAGCGTGGGCAGCAGCTTCGCGGTGTCCGGCAGCATCAGCACCTCGCGGGCCAGGTCGCCGACCCGGACCGAGCGGGACGCGACCGCCGGGTCGAACAGGTCCCGGACGTGCACGAAGCCGACGATGTCGTCGGCCGAGCCGTTCATCACCGGGTACCGCGAGTGCGGCCGCTCGGCGGCGAACTTGACCGCCTTGTACGCCGGCATCTCCGCGTCGACGAAGTCCACCTCGGTGCGCGGCAGCATCAGCTCGCGGAGCTGCCGCCCGCCGGCCTCGAACACGTCGTCGACGATCCGGCGCTCCTCCTCGCCGAGCGACTCGTGCGCGGAGACCAGGTCGCGCAGCTCCTCGTCGGACATCACCTCGCGGTTCGCGTTCGGGTCGCCGCCGAGGGCGCGGACCACCAGGTCGGTCGACCTGGACAGCAGCCAGATGACCGGGCGGGCCCCGGACGCGATCTTGTCGACCAGCGGCGCCAGGCCGAGCGCGAACGTCTCGGCCCGCTGCAGCGCGAGCCGCTTGGCCGCGAGCTCGCCGATCACGATCGAGACGTAGGAGATGCAGATCGTGATCAGCACGAGGGCGACCGTGTTGGCCACCGACTCGGGCAGGCCCAGCTTCTGCAGGTGCGGGGACAGGCCGTCGGCGAGCGTCGCGCCACCGAAGGCGGCGGACAGGAAGCCCATCAGGGTCACGCCGATCTGGACGGCGGACAGGAACCGGTTCGGGTTGGCGGCCACCTTGGCCACGATCTCGCCGCGCCGGCCGCGGTGCGACAGCGACTTGAGCTGGCTCTCGCGCAGCGAGACCAGCGCCATCTCGGCCGCGGCGAAGACCCCGCCGATCAGCACGAAGACCAGGATCAGGACGATGTTGAGCAGGGTTTCGTTCATGGTTCGGAGTTCCTAACGCCCTCTCGTCGTACGTCGAGAGGGCGTGCGTTGGGCGTAGTCGTCCATCCAGTAAGCCTAGCGGTGGCCCGTATCATGCTGCATGTTCGAGTTTGTTGGTTTACGATGATTCCTGGCCGTCCATGTCGTACGGCCGGGAGGGTCAAACGATGAAGACACCGCGCGGGGTACGCCGGACCGACACCAGACTGTCCGACGGACGCGAGCTGATCTACTACGACCCGGCCGACGCGCCGGCCCGGGTGCCGCTCGATGACACCCGCGGACTGCCCGCCCCGCAACCACAGGTCGAGCTGCGGACCGATCCGCTGACCGGTGATGTGATCACCTACGCGACCCACCGCAACACCCGAACCTACCTGCCGCCGGCCGACCAGTGCCCGCTGTGCGCGAGCAAGCCGGGCAACCCGACCGAGATCCCGGACCACGACTACAACGTCGCCGTGTTCGAGAACCGGTTCCCCTCCTTCGCCGGCCCGGGCCGAACCGAGGTGGTCTGCTTCACCAGCGACCACAACCAGTCGTTCACGCACCTGTCCCAGGGCCAGGCCCGGCTGGTGGTCGACACCTGGGCCGACCGGACCGCCGAGCTGGGCGCCCGCGACGACGTCGAGCTGGTCTTCCCGTTCGAGAACCGCGGCCGTGAGATCGGCGTGACGCTCAGCCACCCGCACGGCCAGATCTACGCCTTCCCGTTCCTGCCGCCGCGGATGCGCACCCTGATGGCGCGGGCCCGGCAGCACCAGGAAGTTGCCGGCAGCAACCTGTTCACCGACGTCCTGGCCGCCGAGCGGAAGGAGGGCAGCCGGGTGATCGCCGCGAACGGCAACTGGACCGCGTTCGTGCCCGAGGCCGCCCGCTGGCCGGTCGAGGTGCACCTCTACCCGCACCGCCAGGTCTTCGGCATCGACGAGTTGTCGGTCGGCGAGCGCGACGACTTCGCCGAGCTGTACCTCGACGTACTCCAACGACTCGACGGCCTGTACGGCGATCCGCTGCCCTACATCGCGGCCTGGCACCAGGCCCCGGTCCGGATCGACCGCGAGCTCGGCTACCTCCATCTCGAGGTGTTGTCGATCCGCCGGGCCGCGGACAAGATCAAGTACCTGGCCGGCTCGGAGTCCGGGATGGGCGCGTTCATCAGCGACACCCGGCCCGAGGACGTGGCCGAGACCCTGCGGAAGGTGGGTTCGTGAGTTTCCAGGACGTTTTCGGTACGGCGCCGGACGGCAGTTGGAGCGCTCCCGGCCGGGTCAACCTGATCGGCGAGCACACCGACTACAACGACGGCCTGGTCTTGCCGATCGCCCTGCCGAACCGGATCGTGGTGACCGCCTCGCAGCGCGACGACGGCCGGATCGCGGTCGCGTCCAGCGGGCACAAGGGAATCACCGAGTTCGCCATCGACGAACTGACTCCGGGCTCCGTCAGTGACTGGGCGGCGTACCCGGCCGGTGCGGCCTGGATACTGCGCGAGTCCGGCTACGCGATCGGAGGCGCCAACCTGCTGGTCGACTCCGACCTGCCGTCCGGCGCCGGCCTCTCGTCGTCCGCGGCACTCCTCTGCGCGACCTCCGTCGCCCTGCTCGGCCTGCGTGGCATCGAGGTCGACCCCGCCGAGGTCGCGCGGCTCGCCCAGCGCGCCGAGAACCAGTACGTCGGCGCCCCGGTCGGCCTGATGGACCAGATGGCGTCGATGTGCTGCACCGCCGGTCATGCCCTGTACTTCGATATCCGCGCGATGTCCACCGACCAGATCCCGTTCGACCCGGCGGCCGACGACCTCGCGCTGCTGGTGGTCGACGTGAAGGCGCCCCACCGGCACGTCGACGGCGAGTACGCCGCCCGCCGGAAGAGCTGTGAGCAGGCCGCGGCCGAGCTCGGCGTACCGGCCCTGCGGTCGATCGCGTACGACGACCTCGACGACGCACTCGCCCGGTTGAGCGACGACGTCGTACGGCGAAGGGTGCGGCACGTGGTCACCGAGATCCGCCGGGTCGAGGACGCGGTGGCGTTGATGCGGGCCGGTCGGCTGCAGGAGGTCGGGCCGTTGTTCACCGCGTCGCACGCGTCGTTGCGGGACGACTTCGAGATCACCGTGCCCGAGCTGGACGTCGCGGTCGACACCGCGCTCGAGGCCGGTGCGCTCGGCGCCCGGATGACCGGCGGCGGCTTCGGCGGCTGCATCATCGCGCTGGTCGCGGCGGACGCGGCCGAGTCCGTCCTCGCGGCGATCGAGAAAGCCTTTGCGGAGCACGGTTTCACCCCACCCAGCGCCCTCGCGGCAACCCCTTCAGCCGGCGCGTCCCGCCTCACCTAGGTGGCGATGACGAGCTCGCATCCCGTGTCCCGCATGGCTTTGCGGGCGGCGGTGGACAGGCCGTTGTCGGTGACGATGACGTCGAGGTCGGCCCAGGTGGCGAACGTGCTCAACCCGACCGTTCCCCACTTGGTGTGGTCCGCGACCACGACCACCTCGCGGCTCGCGGCGATGAAGGACCGGTTGGTCTCGGCTTCCATCAGGTTAGGCGTACTCAGTCCGTGCTCGGCGTCGACGCCGTGCGCGCCGAGGAACAACAGATCCAGATGCAGCGAGGCCAGCGCGGCGGTGGCGATCGGGCCGACCAACGCGTCCGAAGGAGTGCGGATGCCGCCGATCAGGACCACCGTGCGATCCGAGCGGCTGTTGCCGTGGAACACATCCGCGATCCGCGCCGAGTTCGTGACAACTGTCAAGTTCTCCACCCGCAGCAACTGACGAGCCAGCGCGTACGTCGTCGTACCGGCACCGATCCCGATCGCACTGTCCGGCTGGACCCGGCCGGCCGCCTCGGCCGCGATCGCCTGCTTGGCCGCGGACTCCTGCGTCAGCTTGGCGTCGAACCCGGGCTCGTGCGCACTGCGCAGCCCGACCGACGTGGCGCCGCCGTGCACCTTGTGCAGCAGCCCGCTGGAGTCGAGCGCGTCCAGGTCGCGCCGGATCGTCATGTCCGACACCCCGAACCGATCGACCAGCTCGGCGACCGTGATCGCGCCGCGACTGTTGACCTCGGCAACGATCGTGGCCTGCCGCTGGGCGGCCAGCTGCCCACCCCGGCCCCGCGACGGCTCCGTTCCGGCTGCGTTCACGTCCACAGCCTAGTGTCGAAACCGGCCGCTGTCAGGGAAATGACGTTGCCTCGCCGGTGGCACCGCGTCACCCTGAAGCATGCGATTTCCCGAGGACGTTCCGGTCCTGACCGACGGGGTGGTGACCCTGCGTGCGCACACGAACGACGACATCGAGTGCGTCTACGACATGTGCCAGGACCCGGAGATGCAGCGCTGGACCACCATCCCGGTGCCCTACGACCGCCAGAACGCGGTGAACTTCGTGACCGAGATCGTGCCGATGGGCTGGCGGGACGGTGGCTCCTGGGCCTGGGCGATCGAGTACGACGGTCGCTTCAGCGGCACCGTCGACCTGCACGACGGGCAGGGCGGGGTCGGTGAGATCGGGTTCTCGGTCGCGCCCTGGGCCCGGGGCGCCGGGGTGATGACGCGGGCGGTCAAGCTGGTCGTGCGGCACGCGTTCGACGTCTTCGGCTGGGACCGGGTGATCTGGCGGGCGTTCACCGGCAACTACGCGTCGCGCCGGGTCGCGTGGAAATGCGGGTTCCGCGGCGTGGTCGTCGTACCGGGTGGTGGGCTGGCGCGAGACGTCCGGCGGGACGAGTGGATCGCCACGATCGGCCGCGACGACGAGCTCGAGCCGCAGGGCAACTGGTGGTCGGTGCCGGAGCTCGAGGGCGGCGGGATCCGGTTGCGTGCGTTCCGGCCGGCGGACGCACCGCGGATCACGGAGGCGTGCAACGACGAGCGGACGCAGTACTGGCTGGCCGGCATGCCGTCGCCGTACCAGCTGAGCGACGCCGAAGGGTTCATGCGGAGCCGTCTGGACAACCTCGCAGCCGGCGAAGGAGTGTCGTGGGCTATTACCTACGCACCCACCCCACCGCCCCGGTCAGGCGCCGATGCGGCCTCGGATCAGCTGCTCGGGTGCGTGAGTGTCTTCGATCTGAACAACCGGATCGACAAGACGATGGGCGAGATCGGCTACTGGCTGCACCCCGATGCGCGCGGCCGCAAGGTGATGTCGACCGCGGTCGGGCTGGTGATCGAGCACGCGTTCCGGCCGGTCGCCGACGGCGGTCTGGGCCGGCGCCGGCTGGTGCTGTTCGCTGCCGAGGGCAACACCGCGTCGGCGCATGTTGCCGAGGTCAACGGCTTCACCGCGGTGAGCACCGAGCGACAGGCCTCGCCACGGCGCGACGGCGAGTTCCTGGACATGCTCGGCTTCGACCTGCTCGCCACCGACCCGCGGCCCTGACCGCACGTCCCCCTTTCAGGGGTCGACCCCCGACCTGGTGGGTTGGCCCCCGAAAATACGGGTCCGCAACCCACCGCTTGAGGGGTTGACCCCTGAAAGTGGTTTGGCGGGGCCTGGGGGTTGCGGCGGACGGGAGCGGTCGTGGTGACCCCTTGGAAGCGACGGAATACGGCCAGTTGGTGACAGACGACACAAGTTCCCCTCGCCGTGGCGCGATCCGGCTGCTTGAATCGACGGGTGAGAGATCGTGAGGAGCTCGTCCGCCGCTGGCAGGCCGGGTGGTCGGTTTCGAGGGGCTGGACCACCGTGGAGGACGACAACGACGGCATTCTGACCGTCCGTGCGGGTGAGGAGAACCGCCCGACGGAGTACGTCGTTCTGGATGCCGATGACAAACCCGAACGAGTCGAGCGTGCCGCCGAGCTGGCGCAGGCCGGCGGCGGCGGTCGCGGGGCCGGCTGGATCACGCTGGCCACCGACGACAAGGAAGCCCGGATCGAGCAGCTCGAGGATCTCGGTCTCGAGGTCCAGCAGGACCAGGACTGGCTGATGACGATCCAGCTGTCGGAGCAGCCGGCCCTGAAACTGCATGAGCGCTATGCCCTGCACACCGAGCTCGAGTCCGACCTGATCATCACCCGCGCGACGTTGCACGGCGGTGTCGTGTCGAGCGGACGGATGGCCGTGGTCGGCGAGGACGCCGTCGCGGACCGGATCGAGACCGACCCGGCGCACCGGCGGCGCGGTCTCGGTAGTGCCGTGATGGCCTCGCTGGTCGAGACGGCCGCGGCCCAGGGCGCCAAGCGCGGCATCCTGATCGCGTCGATCGACGGCCTGCGGCTGTATCGCAGCCTGGGCTGGAAGGTCGTCGCGGACATCGTCATCGCGCGCTCACGCTGACACGCAGGCGTTTCAAACGGCTGAGATAGTCAAAGGTTCGTGAAGTGCGGCCCGGCCCGGGAGTGCGCAAGCGCCGACCTGGGCAAGGCTGCTCACCATGACGAACCACAAGCGGTCACTTGGTAGTGGGGTGGCCGGACCTCTCATCGCTTCGCTGTCGGCCTTGGTCCTGTCGGCGGGCATCGGATGGTTCGTCCTGCGTGACACCGGCGGGCGTCAGGTCACCAGCCAGGCGAGCCCGGTGACGTCGGTCACCTCGGCATCCGACGACGCCCCGCTGTCGACCCCGGTGACCCCGATCCGTCCGACCACTCCGTCGTCCACACCTCGCCGTACGACGCCGACGCCGACACCCACCCGGTCGAAGACGAAGAGCCCGACGCCGACACCGACCCGATCGAGTACGGCGCCGAGCCGGGGCGGCACACGGACCCCGAAGCCGTCGCCGAAGCCGAGCCACACCGCCACCCCGCCACCGAAGCCGAGCAACCCTTCCGGTGGGTCGGGCACCGCCGAGGCGCAGGTGCTTGACCTGACCAACCAAGAGCGCGCCAAGTCCGGTTGTGGGCCGCTGCGGATGAACAGCGCACTGACGAAGGCGGCCGAGGCACACGCGGCCGACATGGTCGACGAGCACTTCTTCGCGCACGACAGCCTGGACGGCCGCAGCCCGTTCGACCGGATGAAGGCGGCCGGATTCAAGGGCGGCGCGATGGCCGAGAACATTGCCGTCGGCTACTCCAGTGCCGCGGCGGTCGTGAAGGGCTGGATGAACAGCCCGGGCCACCGCCAGAACATCCTCAACTGCACCTACACGATGATCGGCATCGGCTACGACAGCGGCCAGGTGAAGCCCGAGTGGGGCAACGGCAGTTGGGTGCAGGACTTCGGCGGCTGACCGCCGTACCAGCAGTGTTCGTCAATCGTTGGCGGAAAACCTTCGGGGAACGTTAAGAGCCGTCGTGTACCTGTAACAGTGACCTTACCCATCGGTTAAGGTCGCTGTTCGGTGACCAGGGGGGACCTGGCAGCAACCACGGGGAACGACGAAGAAGCGCTCGGTACGACGAAAACGAAGAGGATTCGCCCACCCATGACGGATTCGCCTACCCCCCGGCGACACCGCGGCAGCCGACGCGCTCCCCGACGCAGTCGTGGCCTGATCGGCCCGACCGTCAGCGCGCTGTCCGTGCTGCTCGCCATCGGCCCGGTGGTCTGGCTGATGTCTCGCGACCACTCGACCGTGGACGACGCGGCCAAGGTGCTGAACGTCTCCGAGGACACACGCAACGACTCCGCCCCGTCTGAGGTCGACGGCACCACGACCTCCGCCGTACCCGGTGCCACTGTGACGAAGACTTTGCCGAACGGCGTGGTCACTTCCATCGTCGGTACGCCGGCCCTCGGGTCGGCGGCGTCCACGTCCACATCGGGCACCCCGGCCACCAGCGGCACCCCGCGCAACACCCCCACGAGTGTCGTCACCACCCCGGTCCCGACCGGCGGCGTGCCGACCGTGACGCCGACGGCGCAGCGGACCCCGAACAGCACCAGGACGAAGCCGAAGCCGTCGCGCAGTACGCCGACGACGACGCGGACCACCGAGCCGACGCCGAGGGACACCACGCAGCCGCCGACCAGTGGTGGCGGCACCAGCGCGCAGGAGCGCCAGGTGCTCGACTACACGAACCAGATCCGTGAGCAGCAGGGCTGCGGCCCGCTCCGGCTGGACAGCGCGCTGGTCAAGGCGGCCGGGAAGCAGGCGTCGGACATGGTCCGTCGCCACTACATGGACCACACGAACCCCGACGGGCAGGATCCGGGCGACCGGATGGCGGCCGCCGGGTACCGCGGTTCCAGCTGGGGCGAGAACATCGCCGCCGGGTACGACACCGCACAGAAGGTCGTCGCGGCCTGGATGCAGAGCGACGGCCACCGCAAGAACATCCTGAACTGCCGGTTCACCTCGATCGGCATCGGCTACGACCCCGGCCAGGTCAAGCCGGACTGGGGACCGGGCAGCTGGGTCCAGGACTTCGGGCGCAGTTGAGTGGATGCGCCCGATGAGCCTTCGAGATTGTCATTGTGCCGAACACACCGAGTGTGGCGGAGATGTTGTCTCACGGCCACAATGTCCGGCCGGTTCATGGTCGGTCACTGCGGGTAGATCCGTCCTTGTCATGTCGCCGGACCGTCCTGGGGGGCTCCGGTGAGACGAATGACGAGGCACGTCTTGGGGGCGAGACAGTGAAGGGAACAACGAAATAATGTCCGACTCCGGCAGCAGCCGGTACAAGCCACGCAGGAAGGCGACCCGCGCCGCCTCGCGCTCGTCGCGGTCCGGCAACCGGTCCACCCCTGCGGCGGAAACCCCGCCACCGGCCCCGCCCGAACCACCCAGGTACGCACCTCGCGGCAGTGACGAGTCCCCGTTCTGGGCGACCGCACAGTCCGCGGGCGCCGCCAACGAGTCCCCGTTCTGGGCCGACGCCCAGTCCCGCCCGGCCACACCGCAGTACGCGCCGCGACCGTCCATCCCCAGCTACACCCCACCGGACGCGGACTCCGGCCTGGGCGCCCGCTCCCGCCCCGCCGGCGGCAGCCCCTCCTGGGTCGCTCAATCCATCGCCGGCACCGAGCCCAAGCAGGCCCCCCGCCCGGGCCGCCGAGCCGCCGGCCGCCGAAGCCGGGGATCAGCCGACGCGGACGCCCCAGCAGGCCTCGGCGAAACCGCCGGCACCTGGTCCTCGCGCCGCGCCGGTACGCCCGACCCGCAGAGCTCCGGCCTCGGCGACGCACGAACCGCAGGCCTCGGCGACACCGCCGGCACCTGGTCCTCTCGCCGCGCCAGTACGCCGGAGACCGCCGGCCTGGGCGACACGGCTGGGACGTGGTCGTCGCGTCGTGCTGATAACGCGGCTGACGGTCGGAGCTCGCGACTCGGTGGTGTGAGCGACGACTGGGCCTCGCTTGACAGCCCGACTGCTGGTGCTGCGTCTGCCCTAGCCGCTGCGGGCACGGCCGACGCGTCCGGCCTCGACAGTAGGTCGGCCTCGACAGGCGACGGCCGGACCTCGGGTTCCTCGGGTGATGCTTGGTCCGCTGGGCTCGGCACCGCTGCCGGCACCGGGATCGCCGGTGCTGAGTCGGCGACCGCGGCGGCCTCGACCGGCGGCCGGACGGCTGCTGGTCTGACGACTGGTTCGGCTGCAGGTTCGACGGGCGGCTCTGGTAGTCGCGCGGGTGGTCGTGGTGGGTCCGGCGGCGGTTCTGGTTCCGGCGGGCGTGGGCCTTCCGGGCCCGGGCGCGGTGGATCGCGCGCGGCCGCGAGGTCGGCGGCGGCCGGGAAGTCGGCGCGGACCCGCCGGACGGTGATCGCGATGGCGTCCGTGGTACTGGTCATCACGCCGATCTCGTGGATCCTCCTGCACCAGCCGCAGAACGACCCGGCCGACGCCTCGGTCCCGATCGTCACGCGCACCGACGACACCTACATCACGCCGACCACCAAGCCCGTGGTCGCTCCCCCGACCACCCACCCCAGCACCCCACCCACGGCGACCCCGACAGCGACGCCAACCCCAACCCCGACGGACTCGGCCACCCCCACCGAAACCCCGTCCACCGCCGGCCCGACGGACGACCCGACCGCAACCCCCACCGGGGGCCGCAAAACCACAGAACCAACCACAGGCCCAACCTCCCCGGACCGCACGGTCAGCACCAAGCGGCCGACCACCCCGCCAACCACCACCGCCCCACCGCCGCCGCCTGTCGCGGACGGCGGGATGAACCCCGATGAGCTGCAGCTGTTCAACCTGATCGACAACGCCCGCGTGAACAACGGTTGCGCACGTCTCGAGCAGGACCCCGGTCTGACAAACGGTGCGCGCGCCGACGCCGGCAACCGTGCCGAGTCCGGGTCGACCAACAGCTTCAGCGGGTCGGTGTCGACAGCGGGCGGCGACAACTGGAGCGCTCAGCAGGCCTTCAACCAGATGATGACCCAGAGCAGGAGCACGGTGCTGAACTGCGGCCTCACGACCTTGGGAGTGGGCAGAGACACCGCGAAGTACTGCAAGGGTGGTCTCAACCTGCTCGGCATCTGCCTAGGCTCCAAGCCGACGCGCGTCGCCTGGGTGGCTGACTTCTCGTAAGACCGGCGGACTTTCGCGCAGGGTTGGTGCGACCATGGGGGGACAGCTCATGGTCCACCTACCTGCGGAGGCTGGATGTTCGGGGAACGTGATGATCTGGATCCGGCTCTCCCCGCGCACTTCGGGATTCCGCCGGACGCGTTGGCGGACGAGCGGCCGGATCCGCGCCCGGAGGAGGCCCGCAAGATGGGCTTGAGCCGGCACACCGAGGAAGGCGCCGTCCTGTACTTCGCGTCCTCGCTCGACCGCGACAAGCCCCGGCACCGGATGATCGCCTGGATCCTCCTGATCACCTTCGCGGCCCCGGCCGTCTACATGCTGCTCCTGCTGCTATAGCGCGCCGAACTCCTGCCGGTGCCGCTGCGGCGTCGTGCCCAGCAGCGCGTGGAAGTGGTGCCGCAGCGCCGCGCTGCTGCCGAACCCGCTCTCGCCGGCGACCCGCTCGACCGGATGGTCGGTCGTCTCCAGCAACAACCGGGCCCGGTCCAGCCGCTGGCGCAGCAACCACGCCTGCCCGGAGATCCCGGTCCGCGCGCGAAACTGCCGAGTGAACGTACGCCGCGACAACGCGACCGCAGTCGCCCATTCGTCCAGTGTCACGGGCTGATCGAGCCGCGCGCGAGCCCACACCATCGCCTTCTCGATCACGTCGTCGCTGGGATCGGGCGGCACCGGAACCGGGATGTACTGCGCCTGCGAACCACTGCGATGCGGCGCGACCACGATGTCCCGGGCCAACCGCTCGGCCACCTCGACCCCGTGGTGCGTCCGGACGAGGTGCAGACAGCAGTCGAGCGACGCCGCCGTACCCGCGGACGTGATGAGGTCACCCAGATCCGACCACAGCACGTCGGCCCGGACCGTGAGCTCCGGATGCCGTGCTTGCAACTCGTCCGCCCACCGCCAATGCGTCACCACCTCCCGCCCGTCCGCGATCCCACTCGCCGCGACCAGGAACGCCCCAATACACAGACCGACCACAGTCGCTCCCCGCGCGTGCGCCCGGCGGATCGCGTCGATCAGTACGGCGGACGGCTCGCGACCGGGATGCCAACTCGGCAGCACCACCACATCCGCCTCGTCCATCACGTCGAGCCCGCGATCGACGGTGACCCCGAAGCCGGCGTTCGTCCGCAGCGATCCCGGCTCCTCGGCACAGACGAGTACGTCGTACTGACTCGGCGGACCGTGGCGATCGCCGAGGACCAAGCAGGGCACGGACAGGTGGAACGGACTGATCCCGTCGTACGCGAGGACGGCGACTGTGCGCATGGGACCAGTATGGCCCGATCTTCAGGAACTGTGGCTCGCGGGCCAATGGTGGATCGGCGCGCCGGAACCGAGGATCGTGGACATGAAGATCACGCACATCGGCGGCCCGACCGCCGTCATCAGCCTCGGTGGGCTGACGTTCCTGACCGACCCCGCCTTCGACGAACCCCGGGACTACCAGCTGCCCGGCCGGGTGATGACCAAGCTGACCGGCCCGGCGATCCCGGCCGCGGAGCTCGGTCCGGTCGACGTCGTCCTGCTCTCGCACGACCAGCACAAGGACAACCTCGACGACGCGGGCCGCGCCCTGCTCCCGTCGGTCCCGACGGTGCTGTCGACCCCAGGGGCGGCCACCCGGATTCCCGGCGTACGAGCGTTGGAGAACTGGGAGTCCATCGACCTGCCGCGTCCGGATGGCGGCGTCGTCACGGTGACCGGCGTACCCGCGCTGCACGGACCGGAGGGTGCCGAGGCGGTACTCGGTGTCGTGACCGGATTCGTGTTGAGCGGCGAGGACCTGCCGACCGTGTACGTGTCCGGCGACAACGCGTCGATCGGCCTGGTCAAGGAGATCGCCGATCGCTACGCGCCGATCGACGTGGCGGTCCTCTTCGCCGGTGGCGCCCGGACCACGCTGCTCGACGGCGCGGCGCTCACGCTGACCTCGGAGTCCGCGGTCGAGGCCGCACGCCTCCTCGGCTCCGCGACCATCGTCCCCGTCCACACCGAGGGCTGGGCCCACTTCACCGAGGGCCCGGACCAGTTCCTCAAAGCCTTCCACGAAGCCGGCCTGACCGCCCGCGTCGCACTACTCGACCACGGGGTCGCGACAACGGTTGGTTGAGCCCTTGACGAGCACGCAGCGTGACGACTACCGTGCGACGGCCGGGGGGAACCGGCAGCCATGTTGATCGGGCCCGGGGGGAATTCGGGCCCACTGCCCAGGGGGAATCTTTTGTTCGCACGACGCTTCAGCCTGCTCGTTTCCGGCTTCGCCGCTGCCGCGGTGACCGTCGCCGCGGCGGTGGTCGCACCGTTGTCCGCGTCGGCGGCGATCACGGTCGTGCTGAGCGGGATCCAGTACGACCCGCCCGGTCCGGACTACCGCACCAACGCGCAGCTGAACCAGGAGTTCTTCACGATTCGCAACATCAGCAGCAGGCCCATCAACCTGTCCGGGTTCCGTGTGCTGGACGTCGCGAACCACGTCTTCGTCTTCCCGCGCGGCTACGTTCTGGCCGGCCGGACGACGGCGATCGTCCGCACCGGCAAGAACCGCAACCGCGCGCAGACTCTGTACTGGAACCAGGGCAACTACATCTGGAACAACACCGGCGACACCGCCCGGTTCCAGACGCCGGCCGGCAAGACGTTCGACACCTGCACCTATAAGGCTGTCACCGGCCGCGCCCGCGTCGCCTGCTGAGCTCAAGTCCGCGGGCTAGCGGCGGTTCGGGGCCGGGTCGGGGCCGGCCGGGATCCATTCGTGCACGCGGATCTCGTCGCCGACGTGAAGGGTGCCTTCGGCAAGCACCGCGGCCTTCATACCGAAGCTGACCCCGCCGCCGTAGTCGGGCTGCCGCCGGTACGACGCGAGCGTCCGGGTCGGCTCGGGACCACGTTTCTCGCCGGTCGACTGGTCGACGGTCGGAACCGCGCAGCGGATCGAGCGGGCCGAGTAGCCGATCTCGACCGAGCCCGCGGACATCCGCAGGACCTTGTCCTCGGTATGCGGTTCCGGCCAGCCGGCCACGACGATGTTCGGGCGGAAGCGGTTCATCGGGATGGCGTCGCCACCTCGCTCGACGATCCGCTCGTTCAGCCCGTCCAGCGACGACAGGGACGTGATCATCAGCGCGTGCGCGTCGCCGAACCCGGTCTGGCCGCGATGCACACCCCAGCCGGGCCGATCGTGCTCGGGCGTCACCCGGACCAGCGCGGCCGGCTTGCCGAGCCGCTCGGTGAACCACTCGTCCGCGGCCGGGTCCTGGACGACACCCAGCCCGAACCATTTGCCGAACAGGCTGACGTCGCGCCGCTTGCCGTCGTACTGGATCGGGATCTCGAGGTCCGGGGCGCCGGGGCCGGATAGCCGGATGACATCGCCAGCGAGCTCCGCGCGCAGTGCTGCCATCATGGGCAGGCTGCGTTGACTGAGGAACGTGCCGTCGGGCTCGACGAGCATGAAGCTCCGGTCGTTCCGCAGTCCGGCCGGCCCCACCTCGACCTGATCCACGGACACCCCGGAGAGCCCTTTGACGGGGTAGTAGGTCAGTGCGGCAACCCTCGCGACGGACATTGGCCAATCGTAACTTGACTACTGTCACTTGATTTGTTTGTTCATGTTGAATTATGTTTGATCGCGAGGAGGTCGCCATGGACCTGGAAGCATTCGCGAGCGCCCTGCAGCGCGTCCGGCGGCAGGCCGGCCTGACCTATCGAGAGCTTGCCGATCACGCGCACTACTCACACGCGCACCTGGTCCGCGCGACCAGCGGCCGGCAGTTGCCGTCCTGGGACGTGACGACCGCGTTCCTGACCGGTTGCGGTGTGCCGGACGAGCTGCTCCCGCTGTGGCGACGGCACTGGGAGGCCGCGAGCCGCGATCCCCAGGACGTGAGCGAGCTACTGCGAACAGCACAGACACCCGAGCACCTCGGCGCAGCCCTGACCGCTCTCGCCGGGCCGCGATCGCTACGGACCCTGGCGCGGCTCACCGGCATCCCCCGGGCCACCATCCAGGCGTGGCTCCGCGGCACGCGGCTGGCTCAGCGCGACCGCCTCGACCAACTCGTCCGCGCGCTCGGCGCGACGGCGGAGGAGCGCGCCGCGTTCGCCGGCACCCTCGACCGGCTCAGCTCCGGAAGACTGCGGGCGGCGCCTGCGGCGTGACGAACCCTTCGGCATCACTCAGCGGCGCCGCCTTCCCGGCTAGCTCGCTCAGCGGCATCACGTCGTACGGCGGCTGGGCCCGGCCGCCGGCCGTGGTCAGGTCGGGGACGGGCTGGGGCGACGCGACCAGGATGACGTTCCCGAATCCCTTGCCCCGCAGGATCTTCCGCTCCGCGAGCACGACACCGTCTCCGATCACGGCCCGCACGGTCGCCGCCGTACGACGGATGAACGGCAGGCCGGCGGTTCCGTCGATCAGGTTCGCGACCAGTACGCCGGTGGGCCGCAGGACGCGGGCGCATTCGGTGAAGAACTCGGTGGTGACCAGGTTCGCCGGGACGGCCTCGTGCTCGAACGCGTCCAGGATCAGCAGGTCCATCGAGTCGTCGTACAGCTCGGTGATCCCGGCCCGGCCGGTGACGCCGCGCACCTTGATGCCGGAGCGCTTCGGCAGCGGCAGCACCTCGCGGACGAACTCGGTCAGGTCCTCGTCGGGTTCGAGGACGATCTGCCGCGAGCGGGGGCGCGTCGTGGCGACGTACCGCGGCAGGCTGAGCGCCGCGCCGCCCACGTGCACGACGGCGACCGGCTGACGCCGGGGCGCAACCGCGTCGACGACGTCGCCGATCCGGCGCATGTACTCGAACGACAGATGGGCGGGATCCGCAAGGTCGACCTGAGACTGCAGGGATCCGTCGACCCGCAGCACGAACGTGCCGTCGGCCGCTGCCTCGACGCTGGCGATCCCGGAGCCGACCCTGTGTTCCACCCGCCCATCCTTTCAGCTAGCGGGCCTCAGCCTCCTGCGCCACCGCGATGTCGGTGTTGTCGGTGAACAGCCCGTCGACCCCGGCCTTCCGGTACGCCGCGATCTCGCCGAACAGATTGCCCGAGTCGGTCTGCACCGCGGAGCTGTCGAACTCGGCCGGGAGGAAGGAGTTCTCGACCCGGAACGTGTACGGGTGGACGACCAGGCCGGCCCGATGCGCGTCGGCGACCAGGCTGGTCGGCTGACCGAGCTTGCCGGCCGCGTCGAGCGGGATGATCTGGTCCTTCGAGGGACCGAGGCCGTAGGCGTACTTCGCGACCTCGCGGAGACCGGACGCGCTGACGATGTCGGCGTACGTGCGCTTGTCACCCGCAGCGACGAAGTCGTACGGCGCTCCGGCGGAGCTCGTCAGCTGGACCAGCGGGACACGGAGTTGCTTGTGCAGGGCCTTGAGGTTCGACACCTCGAAGGACTGCACGAACACCTTGGCGTCCTTGCGGTTGAGGCCGTTGCGGTCCAGGACCTTCACCAACTCGGGCTCGAGCGCCAGGCCCTGCTGCTGGAAGTAGGTCGGATGCTTGGTCTCCGGGTAGATCCCGATCGGGCGGCCGAGTTCCTTGCTGAGGCGACGGCTGAGGTCGATCACTTCCTGGAAGGTCGGGATCTGATAGTGCCCGTCGAAGACCGTGTTGTGCTGCCGGATCGCCGGGATCCGCTCCTTGGCCCGCAGCGTCCTCAGCTCGGCCAGCGTGAAGTCCTCGGTGAACCAGCCGGTCACCGCGACGCCGTCGAGCAGCTTCGTCTTCTTCCGGCCGGCGAACTCCGGGTGCGCCGCGACGTCCGTCGTACCGCCGATCTCCGGCTCGTGCCGGGCGACCAGCACCCGGTCCTTGGTGGTCACCAGGTCGGGCTCGATGTAGTCGGCTCCCATCCGCGCCGCCAGCTCGTACGACGCCAGCGTGTGCTCAGGCCGGTAGCCGGAGGCCCCGCGATGCCCGACGATGACGAAGCTGTCGCGGTGATGGGTGGCTTCGACGGTCTGGGACTGTGGGACGAGGAACGAGGCGGCGAGGGCGAGAGCCGAGGCCGCTACCGGTACGAACCGGCGGGGCAGCACCGTTCGCTTCATGAAAGTCTCCTTACCTGTCAGGAATTGGAGTCAATCTCGGGTACGGCGGCGGCCCCTCGACGTACGCCGAATGGACGCTCGATGAATGATGCATCGGGATGTGAGCTATTCCGCGCGGCCCCAGCGTTGGGCTGGGGCGCGGGGCTTGCTAGCGTCCGAAGCACACAGTCGATGAGTTCTAGGAGCGTGTCGTGAGCACTACACCGGTGAAGGTGGCCGTTACCGGGGCCGCTGGTCAGATCGGCTACAGCCTGCTGTTCCGGATCGCGAGCGGCGCACTGCTCGGGCCGAACACGCCGGTCGAGCTGCGGCTGCTGGAGATCACCCCGGCGCTGAAGGCGCTCGAGGGGGTCGTGATGGAACTCGACGACTCCGCGTTCCCGACGCTGGCCGGCGTGGAGATCGGCGACGACCCGAACGTCATCTTCGACGGTGCGAACGTCGCGCTGCTGGTTGGCGCGCGGCCACGGACCAAGGGGATGGAGCGCGGCGACCTGCTCGAGGCGAACGGCGCGATCTTCACCGTCCAGGGCAAGGCGCTGAACGAGCACGCCGCGGACGACATCCGGATCACCGTCACCGGCAACCCGGCCAACACCAACGCGCTGATCGCGAAGAGCAACGCGCCGGACATCCCGGCCGAGCGGTTCGCCGCGCTGACCCGGCTGGACCACAACCGCGCGCTGGCCCAGCTGGCGAAGAAGACCGGTACGCACGTCACCGACCTGAAGAAGATGACGATCTGGGGCAACCACTCCGCGACCCAGTACCCGGACATCTTCCACGCCGAGGTGGCCGGCAAGAACGCGGCCGAGGTCGTGAACGACCAGAACTGGCTGGAGAACGACTTCATCCCGACCGTGCAGAAGCGCGGCGCCGCGATCATCGAGGCGCGCGGCGCGTCGTCGGCCGCCTCCGCCGCGGCCGCCACCATCGACCACACCCGCGACTGGCTGCGCGGCTCGGCCGACGGCGACTGGCTGTCGATGGCGGTCGTCTCCGACGGCTCGTACGGCGTCCCCGAGGGCCTGATCTCCTCCTTCCCGGTCACCACGAAGGACGGCAACTGGGAGATCGTCCAAGGTCTCGAGATCGACGACTTCTCCCGCGGCCGCATCGACGCCAGCACCACCGAGCTCGGCGAGGAGCGCGACGCAGTCCAGGCGCTCAACCTCCTCGGCTGACCAAACAACACACCGCGTGCCCCGGGCTTTTGCCCGGGGCACGCTGGACCTCCGGGGTTGCGTCTGCCCTGCTATCGGAGCGGGTAGGCGCCGATGACGGTCAGGTCGGTGATGTTGCCTGCGGCATCGATCAGCCGGTCAGCCACTCACCGTTTGATGTCTGGACCAGACCCAAAGGTTGCGGGAACCGGCTGCCACGGCATGAAGTTGCCTGCTTACTCGCTGTGGCTATCGTTAAAGCGCCGCGGGTGGTGCGACCGACGCGTCCGCCTGGCCGGAACGGACCAGTGCGTCGGCGACGAAACCGTCGGCCTTGAGCTCCTCGACCAGACCGTGGAGGTAGGCAACCGTCTCGGGAGTGCGCGTCTTCGTGGTGCCGACGGCCTGCCGGATCTCCATGAATCGTTCGTCGATCAGCCGGACATCTGGGTTCTCGGCAACGAACCGCGCGATCGGCTGCCGGATACCGGCGGTCGCCTCCAGCCCCTCGGTGCGGAAGATGTCGACCCCTTCGTCACCTCGCACAACCGTTGCCTGCTGCAGCGTCCGGGTCAGGTACAGGTCGTACGCCGATCCCTGCTTGACGCCGATCCGGACACCAGGGCTGTCCACCTCGGCGACCGCAGTCAGCGCAGAGTCCGCCGGAACGGCGAAGACCCCTTCGATCACGACGTACGGCGCGGTGAACGCGACCTCGCCGGCCCGTGCGGGGTCGATCGCCAGGAAACAGATGTCCGCCTGCCCGGAGGTCATTGCCTCGAAGGACTTCCGGGCCGCGTCGAAGCAGACCAGCTCGAGCGGAACGTCGAGTCGCCGCGCCAGCTCCCGCGCGATATCGACGGTCACGCCGGCCGGCTCCTCCGGCGTCCCCTGCGCCAGCACCGGATTCCCGAGATTGATGGACGCCCGCAACACCCCGGACGGCGCCAGATCCTCACGAACACTCGTCATACCCGCGACCTTAGTCGGCGGTGAGGAGGCGTACGCCGAGGGTGGCGACCAGGAGCTCAGTTCGGGACGATGAGGCCGAGGGTGGCGATGGACAGGCCGACCAGGACGAGGAGCGCGGTGTCGAACATGCGGCTGCGGACGTGGAGGAGGCCGGCCGCGTTGTCGCTGAGGAACGCGCGGAGGAAGCCGGCGAGGACGACGCCGCCGGCGAACACGAGTACGCCGTTGCGCCAGTCGTAGAACGTGAGTACGACGAGGCCGGTCAGGCCGACCAGCAGCGACAGCGCCAGAGGCCATTCGCTCCGGCGTCGAGCCTCTCCCGCCATCAGCACGTCACGCCCGCTTCGGTCGGCCGGGTCATCAGGCCAGGCTCGCTTCGGCGGCCTCGACGACGTTCGTGAGCAGCATCGCGCGAGTCATCGGGCCGATGCCGCCGGGCATCGGGGCGATCCAGGCCGCCTGCTCGCGGGCGGCGGGCTCGATGTCGCCGACGATCTTGCCCTCGGCGCTGCGGCTGGTGCCGACGTCGAGCAGTACGGCGCCCGGCTTCACCATGTCCGCGGTGACCAGCCCGGCCGATCCGGCCGCTGCGATCACGATGTCGCCGGTGCGGACCACCGCGGCGAGGTCGGTGGTGCCGGTGTGGCACTGCGTCACGGTCGCGTTCTCGGACTTGCGGGTGAACAGCAGCCCCATCGGCCGGCCCGCGGTCACCCCGCGGCCGACGACGACCACGTGGGCTCCGGCGATCGGTACGTCGTACCGCCGCAGGATCTCGACACAGCCCTTCGGGGTGCACGGCAGCGGACCGTCCTGGCCGAGCACGAGCTTGCCGAGGCTGACCGGGTGCAGACCGTCGGCGTCCTTGGCCGGGTCGATCAGGCCGAGGATCTCGTTGGTGTCGACATGCTTCGGCAGCGGCAACTGGACGATGAAGCCTGTGCACTCCGGGTTCTCGTTGAGCTCGCGAACCTTCGCGGCGATCTCGTCCTGGGTCGCGGTGTCCGGCAACTCGACCTGGATCGACGAGATCCCGACCGCCGCGCAGTCGCGGTGCTTGCCGGCCACGTACGCCCGGCTGCCCGGGTCGTCCCCGACCAGGATCGTGCCGAGCCCGGGCACCACACCCTGCTCGGCCAGCTTCGCGACCCGGACCTTCAACTCGTCCTTGATCGCCGCCGCCGTGGCCTTACCGTCCAGAATCTGCGCCGTCACGCCATCAGAGTCTGCCATGCGGCGGCCGGCCGTCCGACGCAGGTCCTGCAGACACCCGCCGATGTCTGCAGGACCTGACTGTCAGCTGATGAGTTTGTAGACAGTCGTACTGCCGACGGTTGTCGCGGTGTAGGTGGACTCGACCCAGGACTGGATCTGGCCGGCGGCGGACGAGTGGCCGCCGGCGCCGCCGCCTTGGCCGCCGGAGATGTAGTAGGCGATCTTGCCTTCGGCGACCCATTCCTTGAACTGAGCCAGGGTCGGCGCGTCGTCGCTGCCGCTGAAGCCACCGATCGCGATGACGGCCTTCCCGGTGGCAAGCTCGAGCGACGCCGCCGACTGAGACCCGCTCGTCGCCGCAGCCCAAGTCGTCGTGGTCTTGGCCAGTAGGGCAGTCAGCTCGCTGCTCGCAGAGGCGTCACTACCCTGCGGCTGGGTCGTTGTGGTTGAACCTGAGCGGCTGGGTGGGGTCCCACCAGATCCGCCGGGGCCACCGCCGTCGCCGGCGCGCATGCCGCCGCCCATAGCGCTGGTGCTCGGACCCGACGTCGGGATCGAACCGCTGTGCGTCTGCGAAGCCGTCGACACCGCGTACGCCGTACTCCCCAGACCGACCGACACCACGAGCGCGAGCACCACGGCCGGGAGCAACCGCCGCACGTACCGGCCGGCGATCACGAGCGCCGCACCGATCACGCCGGCCGCGAGTACGACGTACTTCGCCCACGGGACGAAGTCCGCCGTACGGGCGAGCAACACGTAGTCCCACGCGCCTGTTGCCAGCACCATCGCGGCCAGGGTCAGCCGCGCCGGCAGCAAGGCCCGTTGCTGCCAAGCGATCCACACACCCATGGCCACCAGCCCGGCGATCGCCGGTGCCAGCGCGACCGCGTAGTACGGATGCACCGTCCCACTCATGAAGCTGAAGACCGCCGCGGTCACGAGCAACCACCCGCCCCAGAGCACAATCCCGGCCCGCACGCGATCTGTCCGCGGTGCCCGACGTGTCAGCCACAAGCCGCCGACCAACGCGATCAATGCCGCAGGCAACAACCACGAGATCTCGGACCCGAACGCGTCACCGAACATCCGCGTGATCCCCGCGCTCCCACCGAAGCCGGTGTTCCCACCACCCCCGCCCCCGCCACCACCGTTGCCCTCGCCACCCAACAGTCGCCCGAGCCCGTTGTAGCCGAGCGCAAGCTCCAGTAGCGAATTGTTGGTCGACCCACCGATATAGGGGCGACTCGACGCGGGCCACAGTTCCACCAGCGCGACGTACCAGCCGGCACTCACGATCACCGCGCCCAACGCACCCAGCAGATGCAGCAACCGGCGACGCAGCGACGTCGGCGCCGCGATCAGATACACCAGTCCGAACGCCGGTAGCACCAGGAACGCCTGCATCATCTTGGTCAGGAACGCGAACCCGATCGCCACCCCGGCCAGCGCGAGCCACCGCGCCGACGCCTTGTCCAGCGACCGTACGACGAAGTACGCCGCCGCCACCATGAGCAGCACGAGCAACGCATCGGGGTTGTTGAACCGGAACATCAGTACGGCGACCGGAGTCAACGCGAGCGTGGTCCCGGCGATCAGCCCGGCCGCCGGCCCGGCGAGGCGCTTCACCGTCAGATAGAGCAGTCCGACGGCGGCGATCCCCATCAGCGCCTGCGGTGCCAGCACAGTAAAGCTGTTGAACCCGAAGATCCGGGCGAACGCGGTCGCGACCCACAGCGCAGCCGGCGGCTTGTCGACCGTGATCGCGTTGCCCGCATCGAGCGACCCGAACAGCCACGCCTTCCAGCTCTGCGTCCCGGCGAGCTCGGCCGCGGCGTAGAAGCTGTTGCCGTCACCGGAAGCGGTCAGATTCCAGAGGTAGAGGAAGGCCGTGCCGATCAGCAGGCCGAGTGCGGCCGGCCGGACGTACGCCGCTTGTCCGGCCGGCCCGCGGATGACCCGACGGACGCGACCCGGTGGACGCGCCGGCGGGTCGGGGCTCACGCTGTGGGTGCGGGGTGGGTCGAGCAGGCTCGTCATCGGTCGTCTCCAGTCACGTCGAGGGGTTCCACTGGAACGATGGCAAGCGGGTCTTCGGTCACCCTGCGCGTTCGCTGGGAGGTCGCTGTGAGCCGGGAATGCCCGCAGTCTTGCCGCGGTTGGGCCAGATAGTTTATTCTTGAACTACCCGAGCGAGGAGAAGACCATGCCCGCCGTGACCGTCAGCGACATCACTGTGCTGCCCCGCGTCCATCAGCCCGATCCGGCCGTCGCGCACGAGCGCGCGGTGAAGTCGGTGACGTCGGCGCCGAGCGGCTACGAGGGCGAAGGATTCCCGGTCCGGCGGGCGTTCGCCGGAGTCGATCTGCGCGACCTCGACCCGTTCATCCACATGGACCAGATGGGAGAGGTCGAGTACGCGCCGGGTGAGCCCAAGGGCACGCCGTGGCACCCGCACCGGGGCTTCGAGACAGTCACGTACATGCTCGACGGAATCATGGAGCACCAGGACTCCAACGGCGGTGGCGGTGTCATCTCCAACGGCGACACCCAGTGGATGACCGCCGGCAGTGGGCTCCTCCACATTGAGACCCCGCCGGAGCATCTGGTGCTGAGCGGTGGCCTGTTCCACGGCATCCAGCTCTGGGTGAACCTGCCGAAGGCACTGAAGTGGGCTCCGCCGCGCTACCAGGACATCCGCGGTGGTGACTCGGCCCTGCTGTCCACCCCCGACGGCGGTGCGCTGATTCGCGTGATCGCGGGCTCGGTCGACGGCCACGACGGCCCCGGCTCGACCCACACCCCGATCACCTTGGTGCACGCGACCGTCAGCCCCGGCGCCGAACTGGTGCTCCCGTGGCAGCCGGACTACAACGCGCTCGTCTACGTCCTCGCCGGTCAGGGCACGGTCGGCGCCGAGCGGCGCCCGATCCGCAAGGGCCAACTCGCCGCCTTCGGGCCCGGCGACACGATCCGTACGGCGGCCGGTACGACGCAGTCCCAGGCCGAACCGAATCTCGACGTACTGGTCCTCGGCGGCCGCCCGATCCGCGAGCCGGTCGCGATGGCCGGTCCGTTCGTGATGAACACCCGCGCCGAGGTCATCCAGGCCTTCGAGGACTTCCAGGCCGGCAAGCTCGGCAGCATCCCCGCCGTCCACGGCGCCCCGACGGAACTGCGCAGCACCGACTAGTCGTTGGCTGGACAACCTGAAACCCCGGATCTACCTTCAAAACAAGGGGATCCGGGGATTTCAGGGGGCATCATGTGGCGTTTCGGGAAACTTGCGCTGATCGTGTCCGCAGTGGCACTGACGGTCGCCGCGGCCGCACCGTTCCCGGCATCGATTCCGGTGCCGGTCGACTTCCAGCCCGAAGGCATCGCCACCGGGCCGTCGCACACGTTCTACACCGGCTCGCTCACGACCGGTGACATCTATCGCGGCAACCTCCGCACCGGAAAGGGAGCGCTCTTCGTCGATGCTCCGCCGGGGCGGTCGGCCACCGGGATCAAGGTCGAGCGGTCCGCCCACCGGCTCTGGGTGGCCGGCGGTGTGACCGGACACGCGTACGTCTACAGCACCCGGGACGGCTCGACGCTCAAGGATCTGGTGCTCAACCCGGCCGGCGACAGCTTGATCAACGACGTGATGGTGACCAAGTACGGTGCGTTCTTCACCGACACCTTCCACTCGGTGATCTACAAGGTCCCGCTCGGTCCGGGCGGCCGGATCGGCAGCCCGCGGACGATCCCGCTCAGTGGACCGGCGGCGGTCGTCGGCGAATTCCCGAACCTGAACGGCATCGCCGCCCCGAGTGACGGCCACGTGCTGATCCTCGGCCATTCATCGCGCGCCGAGCTGTACCTGGTGAATCCGTGGACCGGCTCGAGCCGGACCATCGCGCTGAGCGGCGGAGCCCTGACACCCGGTACCCCGGACGGCATCCTGCTCGACGGCCGGACGCTGTGGGTGGTGCAGAACTTCGCCAACCAACTGGTCGAGATCAAGCTCAGCCCGGATCTGAGTCGCGGCCGGATCGTTTCCACGACGTCCAATGCGCTGTTCCGAGTGCCGACCGCGGTCGCCGAGGACGGCCACCGGCTCGCCCTGATCAACGCCCGCTTCGACCTCGGCTTCCCGCCGCCGTTCGGCCCGGGCGCTCCGCCCGGCACCGACTTCAACGTGGTGCAGCTCGACAAGCCCTGATCAGCCCTCGGGGTAGAAGAGGAACAGGGTGCAGCCCTGGGTCGTCTGCGGGACGTGGGTCGACCCGGCCGGGCAGTGGATGAAGGAGCCGGCCGGGTAGTCGCGCGTACCGTCGTTGAACACGCCGTCCACGACGAAGACCTCCTCCGGTCCGGGGTCGTGGACGTCGATGCCCTCCCAGCTGGTCCCGGGGTCCATCTGCAGGACGTACGCCGCGGCGACCGGGCCGCGCCACAGCGGACGCAACCGGATCCCGGGGAAGAGCTCGCGTACGGGCGCATCGTGGACAGAGGCCGATTCGAAGGTCTGCATACCTCGATCATGCAGTTGTCCACAGGCTTGTCCCCAGTGTCTGGATAGTCCTGATCGGGTACTTTTCTGCCATGGGTCCGCATCGCGTCGTCGCCCTCGTGACGGCACCCCAGGCGAGCTTCGAGCTGGGGTGCGCGGCCGCGGTGTTCCGCGACGAGCGCTACCGCTTCAGCGTGTGCACCGACCGGCCCGGCGCGATCCGGACCACCGAGGGCTTCGACATGCTGGTCGCGTCCGGCCTGCGCGCTCTCGACCGCGCGGACACGATCATCGTGCCGGGCTGGTTGCCGATCGACCGGGAGCCGTCGATCGCCGTACTGCGTGCACTCGGCCGGGCGCATCGACGCGGCGCGCGACTGGTGAGCATCTGCTCGGGGGCGTTCGCGCTGGCCGCGACCGGGTTGCTCGACGGCCGCCGGATCACCACCCACTGGCGGATGGCCGACGACCTGCAGCGCCGGTTCCCCGCCGTCCAGGTCGATCCGGACGTGCTCTACATCGACCACGGCGACATCGCCACCAGCGCCGGCTCCGGCACCGGGATCGACCTGTGCCTCCAACTCGTCCGCAACGACCACGGCGCCGCGTACGCCGCGCAGGTCGCGCGGCGGATGGTGATGCCGCCGCATCGCGAGGGTGGCCAGGTCCAGTACCGGACCGAGGCTCCGCAGTCCACCCAATCCCTGGGCGTCGTGCTCGACTGGGCCACGGACCACCTCGGCGACCCGATCACCGTCGACGACCTGGCGGCGCGGCTCAACGTCTCACCACGCACCCTCGCACGCCGCTTCGACGAGCAACTCGGTACGGCGCCGGGCCAATGGCTCCTCGCTCAGCGCATCGCCAGAACCCGTGTCCTGCTGGAGGAAACCGAGCTTGCGGTGGAGACCATCGCGGCCCGCGTCGGGTTGTCCTCGGCAACCAACCTCCGCCGCCGCTTCCGGGCCGCCCTGCGGACGACGCCGAGCGCCTACCGCCGGGCGTTCCGGGCTCAGAAGTCACCGGAGTTGTCGAGGTCGATGTAGTAGGCGATCCGCGGGTCGTCCGGGTCGGCGCCGTACGTCTCGACGAAACGACGGGCGGCCGGCAGTCCGCCGTACTGGGGATTGAGCTCGCCGCGGAGGCTCTTGAACATCAGCGCGAGGTCGAGGTAGCGATCCCCGGTGCCGAGGCGGCTGAGGTCCAGGATGCCGGTGAAGCGCAGCGTCGACGGGTCGATGAAGACGTTGGGCGCCGCGTAGTCGCCATGCGTGACAGCGTCGCCGGCGCCCGGGAACGGCGAGCTGAAGGGGCAGTCGGTCAACTGGTCCAGCGCGCGCAGTCCGTCGGCGATCGCAGTCAGCACGCCCGGCCGATCGCGGGCCGGCCACGGCTGCGACGCATCGCGACCGCTGAGCTCGGTGGTCAGCAGCCAGTTGTTGCCGCGGTCAACGATCCGCGGGCACGGGAAGCCGGTCGCACCGAGCCAGGCCAGCCGGTCGGCCTCGGCGTCCAGGCCCGGGCCGGCCTTGTAGAACAGGCGTTCCGGGCCGCGATCGAGCCGGACGACGGTCGCCGCGGAGTTACCGAGGTGGATCGGCTCGGCCCTGTCGGCACCGAACCGATCCACCAGAGCATCAAGATCCACTCACCGAAGGTTACGGTGCAATGCCGAGATCAGCTCCCCATTTCCGGTGTCACCATCGAGCGACCAGATCATCGCGCCGCCGAGATCGCGCTGCGAGATGTACTGCGCCTTGCGCTTCATCTCGACCGGGTCGTCCCAGGTCCAGAACGTCGTACCGTCGAACAGCCAGGCGAACCCGGCCTTCTGGTCGCGGTAGACCGTGAAGTCGGCCAGCTTCGCCTTGAGCAGGCGGTAGTCCTCGGTGCCGGCTTCGTACGTCGCCGGTGCGGGACCGGTGGAAGGCTGGAACAGGCCGTGGTTCTGGTCCGTGACGCCGGTCCAGCCGTGGGAGTAGAACGGCACGCCCATCACGAGTTTGCTCCGCGGCGCACCCCGGGACAGGTAGGAGTCGATCGTCACCTGCGAGCTGAACTCCGGCGTGGTCGGATCACCCTTGGGTCCGTCGATCGCGGACTGCTGGTTCGTCAGCTGCTCCCACGGACCGTGGTAGTCGTAGCCCTGCGTCGTACCGAAGGTCAGGTCCTTGAACAGCTGGCGGACCTCGAAACCCTTGTCGATCATCGTGGGATTCGCCGGCAGGAACGCGGTCAGGTTGTAGAGACCGGGCCGCGACAGGCGGTCCAGCTGCTTGCGGTACTCGTGCACCAGGGCGGTGAAGTTCTGCTTGTCCTCGGGCCGGATCACGTTGCCCGGGTTGCCCTCGCTGGCGGGCCACTCCCAGTCGAGGTCGACGCCGTCGAAGATCCCCTTCGCCGCGCCCGCGGGCAAGCCGGGCAGGTTGCCCTTCAGCCACATGTCCAGGCAGGACTTCACGTGCGCGGCTCGCGACGCCGGCGTGAGTGCCGCGTCGGAGAAGTGCGCCGAGCCGGTCCAGCCGCCGAGCGAGATGCTGATCCGCAGCTTCGGGAACTTCTGCTTCAGCTGCTTGAGCTGGTTGAGGTTGCCGTTGAGCACCTGACCGGGCTCGTCGGCCGTGCCGTTCACGCTCTGCTCGGCGCTGAACGGGCGCTGGTAGTCGGCCCACGGATCGCTGCTCACGCAGTTCCCCTGGGCGTCGAGGAATCCGAACGCGTAGTTGATCTGGGTCAGCCGGGCGGCGGACCCGTTCTTGACCAGATCGCTGACCAGGAAGTTCCGGTCGTACCCACTCCAGTTGGTGTAGTACCCAACGACTCGCCTGCTGCTGTGCGCTTCGGCCGGTACGGCGATGGCCCCCGCCATCACGACCGCGGCCGTCACCAGCAGCCCCACACTCCGACGCTTCATCGAACCCCCATCGGACCACCTCAGCGGGACAGATGCGGTCACCCTAGGCCCGTTCCGATGATTTACACAATGTCTCTGCGAAAACTAGTCTGACCTGGTGATCAGACCCGCCACCGAGGCCGACGCCGACGTCGTCACAGCCATCGCCCAAGCGGCCTTCGAGCACTACATCCCACGCATCGGGGTCCCACCGATCCCGATGCTGCTCGACTACCCAGCTGCGATCCGCGCCGGCAAGGTCTGGGTCGCGACCGACGACGCCGTAGTCGCCGGCTTCGTCCTCCTGGAAGACGAGCCGAACGCCCTGCTACTCGACGTACTCGCGGTCTCCCCGGCGGCCCAGGGCCGTGGCATCGGCACGCACCTGCTCACCTTCGCCGAAACCGAGGCCCGCCGCCGCGGCTACACCCGCATCACCCTCTACACCAACGAGGCCATGACCGAGAACCTCACCTACTACCCCCGCCACGGCTACATCGAAACCACCCGAGAAACCATCGCCAACCGCCACCGCGTCTTCTTCCAAAAGACCCTGTGAGGCCCTTGCGTTAGTGGAAGAAGTGGCGGGTGCCGGTGAAGTACATGGTGATGCCGGCTTTTTGGGCGGCTTCGATGGCTGCTTCGTCGCGGATGGAGCCGCCGGGCTGGACTACTGCTTTGACGCCGCCTTCGATGAGGACCTCGAGGCCGTCGGGGAAGGGAAAGAAGGCGTCGGAGGCGGCGACGGAGCCGGTGGCGCGGTCGCCGGCGCGGGAGACGGCCAGGCGGCAGGAGTCGACGCGGTTGACCTGGCCCATGCCGACGCCGACCGAGGCGCCGTCCGAGGCGAGCAGGATCGCGTTGGACTTGACCGCGCGGCAGGCCTTCCACGCGAAGGCCAGGTCGGCCAGGACCTCGGGCGAGGCCGGTGAACCGGCCGCGAGCGTCCATGCGGACGGGTCGTCGCCGGGAGCCTGGAACCGGTCGGTGTGCTGCAGCAGCAGGCCGCCACTCACCGCGCGCATCTCCACCTGCTCGGCCGAGGACAGCGCCGGGGCGACCAGCAGCCGGATGTTCTTCTTGCCCTGCAGGATCTCGACCGCACCGTCCTCGTACGCCGGCGCCACCAGCACCTCGGTGAAGATCTCCGCGACCTGCTTGGCCATGTCCACCGAGACCGGCCGGTTCGTCGCGATCACACCGCCGTACGCCGAGACCGGGTCGCACTCGTGGGCCCGCCGGTGTGCCTCGGCGATGTCCTTGCCGATCGCGATGCCACACGGGTTCGCGTGCTTGATGATCGCGACCGCCGGCTCGCTGAAGTCGTACGCCGTACGGCGAGCAGCGTCGGCGTCGACGTAGTTGTTGTACGACATCTCCTTGCCGTGCAACTGCTCCGCGGCCGCCAGACCACCCCGGCCGTTCACGTACAACGCGGCCGGCTGATGCGGGTTCTCGCCGTACCGGAGCACGGCCGCCTTCTCCCAGGTCGCGCCGACCCACTCCGGGAAGCCGGTGCCCTCGGAGGTGTCGGTCAGCGAGCTGCCCATCCAGGACGCGACGGCAACGTCGTACGACGCCGTGTGCACAAAGGCATCCACCGCCAGCCGCTGCCGCTGCTCCAACGAGAAGCCACCCGCGGCCAACGCCTCCAGAACCTCGCCGTAGCGCGACGGAGACACCACAACCGCGACGTTGGCGTGGTTCTTCGCGGCACCGCGGACCATCGAGGGACCGCCGATGTCGATCTGCTCGATGCACTCGTCCACCGACGCGCCGGACGCGACGGTCTCGGTGAACGGGTACAGGTTGCTCACCAGCAGATCGAACGGCTCGACCCGCATCTCGGCCAGCTGCTCGACGTGCTCGGTCTTGCGGACGTCGGCCAGCAGACCGGCGTGCACCTTCGGGTGCAGCGTCTTGACCCGCCCGTCCAGGCACTCCGGGAACCCGGTCAGCTCCTCGACCTTGGTCACCGGTACGCCGGACGCCGCGATCCGGGCCGCCGTGGAACCGGTCGACACGATCTGGACGCCGGCCTCGGACAGTGCCTTCGCGAGCTCCTCCAGACCGGTCTTGTCGTAGACGCTGATCAGCGCCCGGCGGATCGGCCTGCGGTCGGTGCTCACTTCAGTCGAACCTTTCGTCCGGTGATGGTCCAGCCCTCGCGGACGAGGCGGCCGACCCACTCCACCAGCTGGCGGCGTTCGACCTCCTTGATCCGCTCGGTCAGGGTCTCTTCGGTGTCGTCGTCCTCAACCGGTACGACGACCTGCGCGATGATCGGCCCGGTGTCGACGCCGCCGTCCACGAAGAACAGCGTCGCCCCGGCCACCTTGACGCCGTACTCGAGCGCGTCCCGGGGCCCGTGGATCCCGGGGAACGCGGGCAGCAGCGCGTTGTGGGTGTTGATGTAGCGGTCGCCGAAGGCGGCCAGGAAGTCGTCACCGACCAGCTTCAGGAACCCGGCCGACACCACCAGGTCGGGCTTGTGCTCGGCGACCGACGCGGTCAGCGCGCGGTCCCAGTCGGACCGCTCGGCGTACTCCTTGACCTTGTGCACGAAGGTCGGCACCCCGGCGTTCGTGGCCCGGTCCAGCCCGGCGATCCCGTCCCGGTCGGCGCCGACGCCGACGACCTGAGCGCCGTACGCCGGATCGGCGCAGGCGTCGAGCAGGGCCTGCAGGTTCGACCCCGAGCCCGACACGAGCACGACGAGGCGCGCAGGATCGGGAGTGGGCGCAACGGGGTCTGTCACGCGGGAAACCTTATCGCTCGGCGTCGGCCTCGCTGTCGGCCGGTCGGCGGGACGCGGCCACCGCGGCCGTGATCGAGGCCCCGATCGCCATCCCCGCGGCCAGTACGCCGGCCGCCGCCAGCGCCCCCGGGATCCCGACAACAGACATCCGGCCGGGCCCCGCCGAGCCACCGGACAGCGCCATCAGCACGTACAGCAACACGGCGGCGAGCAGGGCTGCCATACCGCCACGCAGGGCGAACGCATCCCAGCCCAGCGCCTCAGCGTCCTGATCCGCGAGTCCACGCCGGACCACGACCAGTCCGGCGACCGCACCGGCGACCAGCGGCACCCCAGCAGTCAGGACGAGCAGGTACGACGGTGTCGCCCCATCCGCGGGTACGGCGGCCAGCAGCGGAAGCGCAGGCAGGTTCCCGACATCCACGCCGGTCGGGGCGATCGTCGTACCCACTCCCAGCTGGAATCCGGGTCCGGCGAGGAAGGCGACGACGTACAGGATCATGTTCGGCACCAGCATCAGGCAGATGGCGAACAGCACCACCGACCCGATCACACCGGCGTCCAGGAGCTCCAGCATCCCGGTGATCCGGGAGAAGTGGATCGCCAGCAGTACGGCGTACAGGATCGAGGCGATTGCGATCACGGTCAGTACGGCGGCGACCGCGGCCGGCACGGCGTCCCGCAGACCACTGGGAGTCGCGTCGGCGAGGTCGGCGCCCGCACCGGACTCGACCAGTACGCCGATCGTCCCGGCCACCAGCGCGATCGACCCGGCACCGAGGAACGCGGACAGCGGACTGACCTTGAGCGGACCGTCCGCCGTGAGCAACGCCACCACGAGCGCGCCGAGGCCGTAGACGACGGCGAACGTCCCGGACAGCAGGATGAGGTCGCGGGTCCGGTCCGCGGCGCTCGTGCGGGCGGCGGACTTGCCGCCGCGATACAGACACCAGCCGAAGAACAGGGTCAGGCCGAGCGGCGCGACGGTGAGAGAACCGGAGCCGAGTGTCACACCGGCCTTGTGGGCGACCAGCCAGGCCGATGCGCCCGCGCGGATCGCTCCGGAGGCGCCGCCGAAGGTCGCGGCCAGCCAGCCGATCACAGCGACCGCGGCACAGGTCAGCAGGCCGGTCAGCAGGCAGGCGCCGGCGGAGATCACGGCCGACACGACCACCGGCTTGGTCGGGGCGGCGACCGGATCCGAAGCGGGGGCGGGCCCGGGCGCCTGGTGTGGTCCGCCGTCACGGGCGCCCGGACGGCTCAGCATGTCGGTCATCTGACTCCCATCGTCACCCCGGCGCTGGACACCACTCGTCCTGACACGCCGGATATGGAAGACTTCAGCCCGCTTGTTCACGCTCGGTTCGCAGGCCTCGGCTGCGAGTAGCTGACTGTGGGCGGCGAGGGTCCACCGGGTACTGTCGGGTGGAATCAGTCAGGAGGTCGAGCTTTGGCCGGTTCCCACCGCGCACAGCGCGGCGGCGGTCGCGCCGCTGCACGGGAAGCGCGCCGGCAGAAGGCGCGCAAGCGGAACCAGACGATCGCCGCGGGAGCAGCGGTCGTGGTGCTGGTCGGCGGCGGCGGAGTCGCGGCGCTGAACGCGTTCGGCGGCGACAACTCGCCCGGCCAGAAGGTCGGCAGCGGCCCGTCCGACGACAAGTCGTCCGACGCGAACGTGCTCGCCGACGCCAAGGTGCTGCTCGACGCCGCCACCGCGAAGCCGCTGGCCGCGACCGGCGCCTGGGCGGTCGCCAAGACCTCCGACGGCAGCACCGCGCCGGAGAAGGCGTTCGTCTGCCAGTCCCAGCGGTTCGCCGACCCGGCCGGGCTGCGCACCTGGGTGCGCACCTTCCAGAACGCGACCACCAAGGACACCGCGGTGCAGTACGTCGAGGTGTCGAACGACAAGGCCGCCGCGAGCAAGGCGTACACCTCGGTCGTCGGCTGGCTGAGCCAGTGCTCGGTCCCGAAGACCCGGCTCACGACCAGCTACGTCACGACGGGGGTCGGTGAGCGCGGCGTGATCGCGGTGTTCGGCCAGCCGTCCGGCACCAAGACGCGGTACAAGACGATCGCGGTCACACTGGCCGGTCAGGCCACGATGGTGCTCGAGCACGACACCCTCGCGGCCACGCCGCCCCCGCCAGGGCCGATCCTGGCCACGGCGAACGTCGCGGCCAAGCGCATCTGCGCCCAGTCCGGCGGCTGCGGCACCGGGGCGGCGGTGGCGAGACCCGGCCTGCTGCCGAGCAACGAGGCGCCCGGGTTCATGGCGCCGGTCGACCTGCCGGTGCTGGACGGGATCGACAAGCCCTGGGTGAGCGCACCGGCCAAGTCCGGCGGCGGCACCGGCTGCGAGCGGATGAACTTCACGAAGGCGAAGGCGACGAAGTACGGCTCGCTCACCTACGTGACGCCGGAGGCGGACGTGCCGACGGAGTTCGGCCTCGACGACACGATCGCGAAGTTCGCCACGCCGACGGCGGCGAGCGCCTTCGTCGCACAGGTCCGCAAGAACGTGGACGGCTGCGAGAAGGACGTCTCGACCGCGAAGGTGAAGTCGACGGGCTCGATCGCGACCACCACGATCAAGGGCGAGAGCTGGCAGGCGTCGTACGACACCGGCGGTGGGAAGAAGTTCACCTACCGGATCGGCATCGCCGGGTCCGGGGACCGCGCGGTCTACCTGGTGTTCCCGGTGCTCAAGGACCTGGACATCTCCGACACGGCGTTCAACGAGACGCTGACCCGCGCGGCCGAACGCTCCTTGACGTACAAATAGACAACGGGACCCGCGCCGCGGGTCCCGTTCTCTGAATACCTGGGGTTACTTGGTCAGGCCCTGCATGATCTCGCGCATCAGGTTGGCGGTCTCGCTCGGCGTCTTGCCGACCTTCACGCCGACGGCCTCGAGGGCCTCCTGCTTCGCGGCCGCGGTGCCGGACGAGCCGGACACGATCGCGCCCGCGTGACCCATCGTCTTGCCCTCCGGCGCGGTGAACCCGGCCACATACCCGACGACCGGCTTGGTCACGTTCTCCTTGATGAACGCGGCCGCCCGCTCCTCGGCGTCACCACCGATCTCACCGATCATCACGATCGCGTCGGTGTCCGGGTCGTCCTGGAACGCCCGCAGCGCGTCGATGTGCGTCGTCCCGATGATCGGGTCACCACCGATCCCGATCGCGGTCGAGAACCCGAAGTCCTGCAGTTCGTACATCATCTGGTAGGTCAGCGTGCCCGACTTCGACACCAGGCCGATCCGGCCCTGGCCGGCGATGCTGGCCGGGATGATGCCCGCGTTCGACTCGCCCGGCGTGATGATGCCGGGGCAGTTCGGCCCGATGATCCGGGTGGTGCCGGACGCCTGCGCGGCGGCGAAGAACGCGGCGGTGTCGTGCACCGGCACGCCCTCGGTGATCACCACGACCAGCGGTACGGCGGCCTCGATCGCCTCCAGCACCGCGTCCTTGGTGAACTTCGGCGGCACGAAGACGACCGACACGTTCGCGCCGGTCTCCTTGACGGCGTCCGCGACGGTGCCGAACACCGGTACCGGCTTGCCGTCGAAGTCCTGGCTCTGGCCGGCCTTGCGCGGGTTCACGCCGCCGACGATGTTGGTGCCGGAGGCAAGCATCCGGGTGGTGTGCTTGGTGCCCTCGGAGCCGGTCATGCCCTGGACGATGACCTTGCTGTCCTTGGTCAGGAAGATAGACATTGTTCGGCGATCCCTTACTTCGCAGCCAGCTCGGCGGCGCGCCTGGCGGCGCCGTCCATGGTGTCGACCCGCTCCAGACCGGCCAGGCCGGCCTCGTCGAGGATCCGGCGGCCCTCCTCGGCGTTGTTGCCGTCCAGCCGGACGACCAGCGGCTTGCCGACGTGCTCGTCGCGACTGGCGAGCAGCTCGAACGCCTGCACGATGCCGTTCGCGACCGCGTCGCAGGCGGTGATGCCGCCGAAGACGTTGACGAACACGCTCTCCACCTGCGGGTCGGAGATGATGATCTCCAGGCCGTTCGCCATCACCTCGGCGCTCGCACCGCCGCCGATGTCCAGGAAGTTCGCCGGCTTCACGCCGCCGAACTCCTCACCGGCGTACGCGACGACGTCGAGCGTGGACATGACCAGGCCGGCGCCGTTGCCGATGATCCCGACCGAGCCGTCGAGCTTGACGTAGTTCAGGCCCTTGGCCTTGGCCGCGGCCTCCAGCGGGTCGGCCGCCGAGATGTCCTCGAACTCGGCGTGGTCCGGGTGCCGGAAGTCCGCGTTCTCGTCCAGGGTGACCTTGCCGTCCAGCGCCTCGACGTTGCCGTCCTCGAGCTTGACCAGCGGGTTCACCTCGACCAGCGACGCGTCCTCGGCGAGGAAGACGTCGTACAGCTTGACGATCTCCGGTACGACGGCGTCGATCACGTCGGCCGGGTACCTCGCGGCCTCGGCGATCTCACGGGCCAACGCCGCGTCCACCCCGGTGGCCGGGTCGATCGAGATCTGCGCGACCGCGTCTGGGTTGGTGTGCGCGACCTCCTCGATCTCCATGCCGCCGGCGGCCGACGCGATGCACAGGTAGTTGCGGTTCGCCCGGTCGACCAGGAAGGAGAAGTAGTACTCCTCCGCGATCGCCGCGGCCGGGACGATGTTCAGGATCTTGACGACGTGACCCTTGATGTCCAGGCCGAGGATCTCGCGGGCCTTCTCCTCCGCCTCGTCCGGGCTGCTCGCCAGCTTGACGCCGCCGGCCTTGCCGCGGCCGCCGGTCTTCACCTGGGCCTTCACGACCACCCGGCCACCGATCTTCTCGGCCGCCGCGCGGGCTTCCTCCGGAGTCGTCACGACCTCACCCACGGTCGTCCGCACTCCGTGCTTGGCGAAGACCGTCTTCGCCTGGTATTCCATCAAGTCCACGACTGTGGTCCCTCTCTCGCACCTGTTCGAGTAGGCCGCGGCAGGCGGGCTGTTCCCGGAAGAGGGCACGGTCGCCGGCGCGTTCCGTCGGCCTGAGACTAGCCACCTCGGCGGCCGCGGCAACAGCCGGGGTACACGCTGAGACGACCGTCACAGCAAACGTCGCGGCCCGTGCGAGGCTTGGACGCATGACTGATCCCGCAACCAGACCAGCTGACGACTGGTGGCGTAGCGCCGTCGTCTACCAGGTGTACCCGCGATCCTTCGCCGACGCCACGGGTGACGGCACCGGTGACGTGAACGGCATCCGGGCCCGGCTGCCCTACCTCGCCGACCTCGGCGTCGACGCGATCTGGATCAGCCCCTGGTACCCGTCCCCGCTGCTCGACGGCGGGTACGACGTGTCCGACTACCGGGACATCAACCCCGAGTTCGGCACCCTGGCGGACGCGGACGCCCTGATCACCGAGGCGCACGCGCTCGGGCTCCGGATCCTGATCGACCTGGTGCCGAACCACTGCTCCTGGGAGCACCCGTGGTTCAAGGCCGCGCTGGCGGCCGGCAAGGGTTCCGTGGAGCGCGACCTGTTCTGGTTCCGCGACGGCAAGGAGGGCGGGCTGCCGCCGACCAACTGGCCGGCCGCGTTCGGCGGCGGCGCCTGGCAGCAGATCGAGGACGGGCAGTGGTACCTGCACCTGTTCGACATCTCGCAGCCGGACTGGAACTGGGACAACCCGAAGGTGGTCGAGGAGTTCGACTCGATCCTGCGGTTCTGGTTCGACCGTGGCGTCGACGGCTTCCGGATCGACGTGGCCGACTCGATGGCGAAGGACCCGGCGCTGCCCGACGTACCGCTGCACAACGGTCAGCCGACGCGGGAGAAGTACGTCGGCAACCCGTTCTACGACCAGCCGGGTGTGCACACCATCCACCAGCGGTGGCGGGCCATCGCCGACGAGTACGCCGATACTCCGCAGGGCCCCCGGGTGTTCGTGGCGGAGGCGTGGTTGTCGCCGGCCGAGCGGCTGGCGCGGTACGTGCGGCCGCACGAACTGCACTCCGCGTTCAACTTCGACGTTCTGCGCTGTGCGTGGGACGCGAAGGAGTTGCGCGAGGTCATCGACCACACCACCGAGAACCTGTGGGCCGTCGGTGCACCGGCGACCTGGGTACTGAGCAACCACGACACGATCCGGCACCGCACCCGGTACGGCCGGGACCAGCGGGATGCGTTGGAGGGTGCGGGCGTCGTACCGACCGATCTCGAGCTCGGCCGCCGCCGCGCCCGGGCCGCCGCGCTCCTCGAGCTCGCTCTTCCAGGCGGCGCCTACATCTACCAAGGCGACGAGCTAAGCCTGCCCGAGGTCGAGGACCTGCCCGAAGACGTCCTCGACGACCCCAGCTGGGAGCGGTCCGGCCACACTGTCCGTGGCCGCGACGGCTGCCGAGTCCCGATCCCGTGGTCAGGTTCGGAGCCGCCGTACGGCTTCGGTCCCGGCTCCGGCCAGCCCTGGCTCCCCCAGCCGGCCGACTGGTCCGCCCTGACCGCCGAGGCACAGGCACCCGAACCGGACAGCCACCTCAACCTCTACAAGACGGCCCTGCGCATCCGCCGCGAGCACCCGGCCCTGGGCGAAGGCCGCCTGGCGTGGGACGAGGAGGCCACTCCCGGCGTCCTCTCCTTCACCCGCAACCCGGGCTTCCGCTGTGTGGTCAATCTCGGCGACACCCCGGTCGAGCTGCCGGCCCACCAACGGATCCTGCTCAGCAGCGAGCCGGTCCCCGACGGGCAGCTGCCAACGGACGCCGCCGTCTGGCTCGAGCTCTGAAACGCGCTGAAAAACAAGAAAACGGCCGCAGGGACCCGGCCGTTTTCTTGTAGCTGCTAGCGGAACCGAGCGCGATCCTCACGATCCCATCGGTCCCGGTCCTCCCGGTCGCGGCGGTCCCGCTCCTCGCGGTCCCGCCGATCCCGGTCTTCGCGATCCCGCCGGTCCCGGTCCTCCCGGTCCCGGCGGTCGCGCTCCGCCGCCTGCCGGCGGAACCAGCTCACTTCACGCCACCTGCCGTGAGGCCGGCCACGATACGGCGCTGGAACAGCAGTACGGCGATCACCAGCGGAATCGTCACCACCACACCGGCGGCCATCTGGCTGCCGAACGGTTGGTCACGTCCCGACGCACCGGTGAACTGCGAGATCACCACGTTGGCGGTCTGGTACTCCTTCTTGTTCACCATGCTCAGCGCGATCAGGAACTCGTTCCAGGCCGCGATGAAGGTGATGATCGCCGTGGTGAACACACCCGGTGCGGCCAGCGGGAGGATCACCTTCCGGAACGCCTGGGCCGGCGTGCAGCCGTCCACCATCGCGGCCTGCTCGAGCTCTCGCGGCATCTGCCGGAAGAACGCGGTCAGGAGCCACACCGCCAGTGGCAGCGCGAACGACAGGCTGGGCACGATCATCGCCTGGTAGGTGTTGATCCAGTTGATGTTGACGAACAGCTTCTTCAGCGGGATCACCAGGGCGATCCCCGGGAACATCGAGGTGACGATGATGATCCCCAGCACCAAGTTCTTGCCCCGGAACTCGAGCCGGGCCAGCGTGTAGGCCGCCACCATCCCGATGACCAGCGTCAGGACCGTCACCGTCCCGGCCACGATCAGGCTGTTCAGCAGACCACGCTGGAACCCGGTGCCGGGCTTGAAGACGTCCGAGTAGTTGGTAAACGAAATGGGCGACGGAATGACCGAGTTGTCGAACTGGTCGGTCGGCCGGCGCAGCGACGACACCACCATCCAGAAGAACGGCAGCAGGCAGTAGAGCACGATCAGCGCTACACCGAGCAGCGGCAGCCAGCGCCGCCACCACGGCGCCTCGGCCGCCTTGACGTCGATCACCCTTGGGGCCTTCTCAGCAACAACAGTCATCATTCACCTCCTAGGCCGCCACCGGCGGTCAGTCCGGCCACCGGGGCGCCTGGGTCCGCCTGCTTGGCCCGGCCTCGCCCGGTCCTGCCGTTCTTCTTCGGCTTCCGCTGGATGTTGTCACCGAACACGTCGGCACCGAGCAGCTTCACGAACACGTACGCGACCACGGCGACGTAGATGAACAGCAACGTCGCGTACGCCGCCGCCGGCCCGTACCGGGTCTGGTTGGCTTCGAGGTATGCCAGGATCGACAGCGTCTCGACCGACTCCTTGTTCGGGCCGACCAGCACGAACGGCAGGTCGAAGATCCGCAGCGTGTCGAGGATGCGGAACAGCACTGCCACCAGCAGTGCCGGCTTCACCAGCGGCATGGTGATCCGGCTGAACGTCTGCCAGACGGAGGCGCCGTCCACCTTCGCCGCCTCGTACACGTCGGTCGGAATCGTCTGCAGGCCCGCGAGCACCAGCAGCCCGATGAACGGCGCGGTCTTCCAGGTGTCGGCGACGATGACTGACACCACCGATTGCCAGCCCTCGGTGGACCACAGGATCTGGGTGCCGAGCACGTTGTTGGCGATACCGTCGGCCTGGAAGATCCACTTCCACAGGATCGCCGAGACGACGGTCGGGATCGCCCACGGGACGAGGATGCTGGCGCGCACGACGCCGCGGCCCCTGAACGCCTTGTGCATCACCAGGGCCATCGCGACACCCAGCACGGTCTCCAGGACCACACACGCGACGGTGAAGAACGTGGTGTTCCAGAAAGCGTTCCAGAATCGGGTGCCGGTCTCGCCGGAGAAGATCGCCGTGTAGTTGTCGAGACCCACGAATTTGGAGCCCTGGACGATGAAGCCCGACGCGTCGATCTGTTGACCGCTCGTGTACAGCGACTCACGCAGCGCCGCGAGGATCGGCAACCCGACGACGAGGATGAGCACGATCATGGTCGGCGACAACAGCAACGCTGCCAGCCGGCCGGTGCCCTCGTTGAACGAACTCCGCTTGGGCTTCTTGGTGGTCTCCGGTATCGGTCGCTTTGCGACCGGTGCGGATGTAGTCACCTCTGCCTCCTTCTTCCTGCCCGCCTCCGGCGGGCAGCGACAGGCCGGGGCCGGCACGTAGCTGTGAAGCTGCGCGCCGGCCCCGCCGCTTCGGTCATTGCGTGATGAGCGAGCTCAACTTGGTCTGCAGCTGGGTCAACGCGTCCTTCGGCGTCGTCGTGCCGGTCAGAGCGCCGTACGCCGCCTCTTGGATCGCGGTGGTGACGTCGCCGTACTTGACCACCTTCGGCCGCGACTTCGCGCCCTCGATCGAGGCCTTCAGCGGAGCCAGGTACGGGAACTCCTTGTTCAGCGTGGGGTCGTCGTACAGCGAGGCCCAGGTCGGCGCCTGCGACGTCTTCTCGATGTTCGCCTTCTGCCGCTCCTCGCTGGACATGAACTTGATGAAGTCCGCCGCGGTCGCCTTGTTCTTGGCGAACTCCGAGATCGCGTAGTTGTGACCACCCAGGGTGGACACGCCCGGACCGGTCTGGCCCGGCAGCGGCGCGACCGCGAACTTGCCGGCGACCTTCGACGAGCCGTCGGTCTTGCCGGCCAGCGCGTACACGTACGGCCAGTTGCGGTGGAAGAGCAGGTTGCCCTCCTGGAACGCCCGGCGGCCTTCCTCTTCCTTGTAGGTGATGGCGGCCTTCGGGATGAAGCCCGTCTTGAAGCCCTCGGTCAGCGCGGTCAGACCGGCCAGCGCCTCCGGGGTGTCCACGTTCGGCTTGCCGTCGTCACCGACGACGACTCCACCGGCACCGTTGACGGCCTCGGAGAAGTTGACGGTCAGGCCTTCGTACTTCTCGAACTGGCCCGAGTAGCAGCCGATGTTCTTGCCCTCCGGTAGTGCCTTCACCTTGGCACAGGCGGTGACCATCTCTTCCCAGGTCTTCGGCGGCTGCAGACCGGCCTTGTCCAGCAGGTCCTTGCGGTAGTACAGCAGACCGCCGTCGGACGTGACCGGGATGCCGTACAGCTTGTCGCGGTACTTCGCGGTGTCGACCGTTGACGGCAGCAACTTCCCCAGGTCCGGGAACTGGCTCGGCTGCAACTCGGTGACCCAGCGGTTGGCCGCGAACTCGGCGGTCCAGACCACATCCAGGTTCAGCACGCTGAACGCGTCGGACTTGTTCTGCGCGTTCGAGATCATCTGCGCGCGCTGCTGGTCCGCGGACTCAGGCAGCTCCGACACAGTGACCTTCTCGTCCGGGTGCTGCGAGTTCCACGCGTTGACCTGGTTCGTCAGGTTCCCGGACGTGTCCTTGCCGGTGGCAAACGTAATCGGGCCGCGACCCTCAAGCGCTCCCCCGGTCGAGGTACCTCCGCTGCTCTCATCGTTCCCGCCACCACACGCGGACGCCAGCAGCACCAGGCTGCTCGCGGCGGCCACGAAGGCCACCCTGCGTGTGTGTGATCGTTCAAACCTCATCGTTTACCTGCCCTCTCCGATGGGACATCGCTTGGTCCTGCGTCAGTGGGCCCACAGTTCCCCACCACACTGCGATCCGCCCTGTCCGGACAGTAACCGAGATCGGGGCCGATGTGTTCTGAGCCACACACACGTTCCCTGCTCGCGGTCTCTGAAACGGACAGCCGCATGGCTGTATGCGACCGCGATTCGACAGTCCGCACAACCGGGTAATTCTTAACGATTCGGTATTACCGACAAGTAACCTAGCTGAACACCCCGTAACCGTTCAGAACGACTCCGGGCAGTCGCCATCACGCTCCGGAGCGGATCCGCGCCCCCGGTCCGACTCAGCCAGGACTCAGGCAGGCGAGGCCGATGCGTCGCCGACGTTGCCGCGGACCCACTCGACGATCTCGGTGGTCGTGGCGCCGGGGGTGAAGATCTTGTGCACGCCGAGCTCGGCCAGCGGCGCCAGGTCGGCATCCGGGATGATGCCGCCGCCGAACACCACGATGTCCTCGGCCTCGCGCTCGACCAGCAGCTCGCGGACCCGCTTGAACAGGGTCATGTGCGCGCCGGACAGCACCGACAGCCCGATCGCGTCGGCGTCCTCGGCGATCGCGGTCTCGACGATCTGCTCCGGGGTCTGGTGCAGGCCGGTGTAGATGACCTCCATGCCGGCGTCCCGCAGCGCCCGGGCGACCACCTTCGCGCCGCGGTCGTGGCCGTCCAGGCCAGGCTTGGCGACGACGACGCGCAGAGGACTCGTAGCAGGCATGTTGGCAGGCTAACCGGTCCGTACCTCACGGATAAGACACGGAGGTGTGTGTTCCCCGCCACGCGCGAAGGGATCCGGTTACCGTGGAAGAGATCGGACCGTTCGGGGGGTCTGGTTTTGGTGTGAGGAGTCGCCCATGACTACCTGGCAGGACGACGTCCGCGGCGCGCTCGACGGACTCGCGTACGGCGCCCGCTCCGCCCTCTCGCCGCGCGTGCTGCACGGCGCGGCCGTGGAGATCGGATGGCTCACCACCCACCTGGCGATGTATCCGCTCGGCCTGGTCGGCAGCTCCGGCGCCCCGGCCCAGCGACTCACCCTGGCCGGCCTGACTCCGGCCCAGCGCAGCCTGCTGGTCAGCGACGTCCGCGCCGCCGGTACGCCGATCCTGCTGGCCCACGGGATCATCGACAACCACACGATCTTCGCGCTGATGCGCCGGCAACTCCACCGGCGCGGGTTCAGTCGCATCCACACGTTCTCGTACTCACCCCTGACGCTGGACGTACGCCGTACCGCCGAGCGGATGGGTGAGGAGATCGAGGCGATCTGTGCGGCGTCCGGGTCGGACCAGATCCACGTCATCGGGCACAGCCTGGGCGGACTGATCGCGCGGTACTACGTCCAGCGGCTCGGCGGTGACGAGCGGGTGCACACCTGCGTCACGCTCGGGACGCCGCACCAGGGCACGATGGCGGCCCGGCTGCTGCCGTGGCCGCTGGTCAAGCAGGTGCGGCCGGACAGCGACCTGATGGCCGAGCTGGCCGAGCCGGCGCCGGCCTGCCGGACCAGGTTCGTCGCGTTCTACAGCGACGTCGACCAGTTGATCGTGCCGCAGCGGCGGGCCCGGATCCGGCACCCGGATCTGGTCGCGAGCAACGTGCGGGTCCACGGCGTGGGCCACCTGTCCCTGCCGTTCCACGGCGACGTCGTACACCAGATCACCGCGGCACTGGCCCACCTGGACGAGGTCGAGGCACCTGACCGAACCGCCTGACCAACTTTCCTGACCAGGCAGCCAACCGGCCGCCAAGAGCCGATGCACGTGCAGGCGCTCATGCAAAAGTTTCGTGAAGGTGGCGAGGAAAAGTGGGCGGCGGGGTTTGTGGCCTCGTGACTGATCCGTTATCGTGCGTGAGTCCCCAGCGGGAATAAACCCCCGCCGAGGACGGACGAAGCCCCTCCCCTGTGACCGAAAGGCCACGTTGTGTCCCAGCACGGTGTCGCGGGAGACCGCGTCACGCCCGGCAACGCTGCGCGCAAACCCGGCGCAGGACGTCACAGTGCCAAGCATCGCGTCGCCAGGCGTAATACTCCGAGTAGTACCCAGATCGTCGGTCTGACCGCAGCGCTTGCTGCGGCGGCGGGAGCTGTCGGTTTCAGCCACAGCACGCTCGCCTCGCCGACCCAGGCGAACTCGGCGGTGAACCTCGCCGCATCGAGCTTGGACAACGGGCAACTGTCCGGCATCACCACCGCGCGCATCCAGGCCCGTCAGCTCGCCACCCGGGACTCCTCCCGGGTCCAGCTGGCCGGCAACGACACGAACAAGAAGCAGGCCGCGGCCGCCCAGCTGGCGAAGGCCCGGGCCGCCAAGCTCACCGCGACGCAGGCCCTCACCACCAAGCGCGCGACCGCGCTGGCCGCCGCGAAGGCCAAGGCCGACGCCGCCGAGAAGAAGGCCCGCGAGTCGGCCACCCGCTGCGAGATCATGGTCACCGGCTACCACATCACCGCCACCTTCGGTCAGGGCGGCAGCCGCTGGGCCCACAACCACACCGGCCTGGACTTCGCCGCCCCGATGGGCACGCCGATCCACAGCGTGATGAAGGGCGTGGTGATCTTCGCCGACTGGGCCGGGCCTTACGGCCGCCAGGTCCAGGTCCGGCACGAGGACGGCACCGTCACCTGGTACAACCACATGTCGAAGTTCAGCGTGTCGGTCGGCGAGACCGTGTACGCCGGTGACCAGGTCGGCGCGATCGGGATGACCGGCAACACCACCGGCCCGCACCTGCACTTCGAGGTCCACCCGGACGGCGGCGACGCGATCGACCCGACGCCGTGGCTCCGCAACCACTGCGGGCTGGACCCGTACACCGCGGGCTGACCCGGTAAACCTCAGCGCTACCACGTCGTACCTGACTAAGCTGCGGCGCATGCGTCCGGCACCTGGCGAGGTCCTGCATTTCTCCGAAGACCCGACCATCGAGGTCTTCCGGCCGTACGTCGCGAAGACGGCCGGGCAAGTCACTCCCTACGTGTGGGCCGTCGGCCACGACCGAGCCCCCGACTACTGGTTCCCGAGGCAGTGCCCCCGCGCAATGGCCGGTGTCCAGCTCCGTCTGCTGAATCGGCTGCACGACTTCTGGGCCGAGACCGTCGCCAGCACCCTCGAGTGGAGCGGCATCCGGCTCCGCAACGCCCGGCCATGACGTCGTACGCCGGACTCGCCGAAGTCGCGTGGACCTGGGTGCTCGACCAGGTGCAGTGGGACGACGACGGCCCGTGGATCCCGGAGGCGGCCGGCGGCGAGAAGCCGGACGAGTACCGCGACGGCATGCACAGCGGCATCGGCGGGCTCGCCCACACCCTCGCGGAGATCAGACTCACCCGCCCGTGGTCACCCGGCGAACAACACCTGGCCGACGCCATCGCCGACCGCCTCCGCACCACCATCCCGCGCGATACGAGCATCACCTACTTCGACGGTCTGGTCAGCGCGATCGGCGTACTGACCGCGCTGAACGAGCCCGGCTCGGCCGCAGCCGTGGAGCGGTCCGCCGAGATCGCCACTCCCGACGGCTGGCCGGAGAGCTTCCTCCAGAAGGACACGTACCTCCCGGATGCCGTCGCCAACGACGCGACGCTCGGCACCGCGGCCGCTTTGCTCGGCGGTCTCTGGGCGCACCGCCACGGCGAGGACGCACAGCCGCTGGCCGATCGGGCCGCCGACCTCCTGCTGGGTGAGCAGGAGGAGCTGCCGACCGGTCTCAACTGGCAGTTCGTGTCCCGTCGGTTCCTTCACGAGGAACCCCTGCAGATGCCCAACTTCTCGCACGGGCTGGCGGGGGTTGCGGCTGCTCTGGCGGTGGCTGGTGTGGAGCTCGAGCGGCCGGAGTTGGTGGACGCGGCCGGGCGAGGAGCCGAGCACCTCGTCACTCTGGGAATCCTTGACGACAAGGGATTCCGGGTGCCGCGGGTGATTCCATGGTCGGAGCGGCACGGCGACGAGTTCACCTACAACTGGTGCCATGGCGGCGCTGGTACGGCGTTGCTGTTCAGCGCACTCGAGTACGCCGGAGTCGACCAAGTGGCTGGTGAGTCGCCGCTGACCTGGCGCCGGCGCTGCCTGGACAGCGTCCGGTACTCCGGGATCCCAGAACGCCTCCACCCGGGCTTCTGGGACAACGACGGACGCTGCTGCGGTACGGCGGGAGTCGGCGATGCGTTCCTGGACGTGTGGCACCGCGACGGCGATCCGCAGGACCTGGAGTTCGCCGTCCGGCTCGCGGATGCGGTGGTGGAGCGGGCGATCCAGGACGGCCCGTCGGCGTACTGGCGTTTCATCGAGCACCGCAATGACGAGCCGCTGTTGCCGCCGGGCGTCGGGTGGATGCAGGGCGCGGCCGGGATCGCGGCGTTCCTGTTCCGGATCGAGCGGGTGCTCGACGGCAGCCACGAGGCGGTCGAGCGGATGGACAACTGGTGGGCACTCAGACGGTGAGGACCACCTTGGCCCGGGCGTGCTCGGCTTCCAGATAGCGGAGCGCGTCGGCCGCGGCCGACAGCGGGTAGGTCCGGTCGATGGCCGGGACGAGCTTCCCGGACTCGGCCAGTTCGGACAGCGCCACGAGGTTGGCCTTGGTGATCGTCGGCTTCAAGAGGACCACGCGCTGGCTGACGAACGGGGCCGAGACCATGCCTTTGACCATCAGGCCGACCGGGCCGAACAGGCTGCCGCCGGTGAACACGCCACCGCCGGACAGCACGAGGGTGCCGTTCCGGACCAGAATCCGCCGGAGGGCGGTCAGGGACCGATTGCCGACGAGATCGAGCACCACGTCGTACCGGCGGCCGGTGCGGCTGAAGTCGGCGGTGGTGTAGTCGATGACGTCGTCGGCACCGATCGACCGGAGGAGCTCCACATTTCTGGTGCTGCACACGCCGGTCACCTCGGCGCCCAGTGCCTTGGCGATCTGGACCGCGAAGGTGCCGACGCCACCCGAGGCACCGTTGATCAGGATCTGCTGCCCTGGCTGGAGCTTGGCAGCGTCACGCAGGCCGACCAGCGCGGTGGTCGCGGCCAGCGGAATCGCCGCCGCCTGCTCGTAGCTGAGGTTGGCCGGCTTCACCGCGACCGCATCCTCCGGTACGGCGACATACTCGGCGAAGGCGCCGATGGCATCGCCGTAGACCTCGTCGCCGACGCGGACGCCGGTCACCGACGGGCCGACCGCCTCGACCCGGCCGGCGAAGTCGGTCCCCCGGATGCGGACGTTCGGCCGGCGCCAGCCCAGGTCGGCTGACGGGCGGACGATGTACGGGTCGCCTCGCAGGACGTGCCAGTCGCGGGCGTTGAGCGCCGCGGCGTGAACCCGGACCAGCACCTGCCGGTCGCCCGGTACCGGCTGGTCGACGTCGGTGAACTCCAGGACGTCTGGTGATCCGTACTGGTCCTGAACGATAGCCTTCATGTCCGCCCCTTACGTTGTAAGTCTTACGTCGTAAGGCTGACTTACGGCGTAAGAATCGTCAAGGGCTCGGGGTGGGAAGTTCAGCGGAGCCGGTCGAGACCGTCGAGGATGAGATCGAGGGCGAACTCGAACTCGGCCTGGTCGTCACACCAGCCCAGGGTGGAGTCCGGATCGTCGTGGGCGATCTCGCCCAGCATGCCGACCAGGTTCGGGAGCTGATCGGCCAGGTCCACGAGCATCCGGTCGGACTCCGCGCCGGCGCCGGCGGACGGATCGAACAGTTCCTGCGAGAAGCCCAGAGCCCTGCTGCCCAAGGCATGCAGCGCGTGGTGGACGAGGTCGTAGGAGAAGCCGCCGGCGTGCATCAGCCCGACCAGCCGGTCGTGGTAGCGGACGACCTCCGGACTCATCGTCGTCCGCGTCTCGAAGAGCCGTGGGGCCCACGGGTGCCGCAGCATGATCTCGCGCGCGGACAGGATCCGCCGGCGCATGGCCGCCTTCCACTCCGCCGCCGGAAGGTCGATGCGGTCCACGACGTCGTTGATCTGCGTCATCACCAGCTCGACGATGCCGTCCAGCAAGGCTGCCTTGTTGGACACGTGGTAGTACAGCGACATCGCCTCGGCGCCGAGCGCGTCACCGATCCGGCGCATCGTGACGGCGTCGATCCCGTCGGCGTCGGCGATCGCGACCGCGGCCCGGAGCACCCGGTCCCGGCTCAGCGGAGTCCGCGGCTCAGACGCCTGGGTTGCCACCGGTATCCCCTTCCCACGCTGGATTCGTACAGCGTAAGGCAGGGTCAGCGCTGCCAGACCTCGGCGGTGGTCAGGAACGCGGACGAGCCGGGCTTGTCCGGGGAGCCGTCGACCTGGACGAAGCCGGGGACCGAGGCGCCGCCGATCGAGACCGTCGCGGAGCGGACCGGGGCGATCACCAGGCTCAGGCTGTGGTTGCCGTCGGCGAGCGGGAAGTTCTCGGTCGCGAACAGCCGGCGGTCGAGGACGCCGCCCATCTCGATCTGGATGTCGGCCGCCTTGGCGCTGAGGCCGACGGCGAGGTTCATCGAGACCTGGACCAGGTCGCGCTCGACCGCGGGCTCGTGCCAGGGCAGGCCCTGCACCTCGAGGAACGAGCGGACGAAGTACCGCTCCAGCCAGGACGCCAGGTCGACGTCCTCGGACACCACCCGGACGATCCCGTCGAACCAGAGGACCACCGCCGTACCGGAGCCGCGGATGGACCAGTCGACCATCCAGATCGACGCGTACGCGGTGACCTTGCCGGTCTCGTCGAACAGCCGCAGCCCAGGATTGGACCCCGCCAGGATGATCCGGCGGTTGCTACCCGAGGACTTCGACATGAGGGAGGACGCTTCCGGGAGGGACCGAAGAGCCTTGATTGTCTCAATCTCCGGCCGGGACGCAATGTAAACTTCCAAAACCTTGACGGAGATATGCCCCGGCCGTCAGATCTTCTCCACGGGTGCGTACCGCAGCAGCAGTCGTTTGACACCCTCGGACCCGAAGTCGATGTCTGCCTGGGCCTGCTGACCGTCGCCGCGGACCACCACGACGGTGCCCATGCCGAAGGTGTCGTGGACCACGCGGTCGCCCGGGTTGAGGCTGATCACCGGCTTGTCGGACGCCGTCCGGCGCGGTGGCTCGTAGCGACTCGAGATGCCGCTGCCCCGGGTCGTCCCGGTGCCGGACCACCGCGTGATCGCGGACTCGTCGCGGCGCCAGTCGAGCAACTCGGCCGGGATCTCCTCGAGGAACCGGGACGGCGGGTTGTGCTGCGGAGCGCCGTACGCCGAGCGCACAGCGGCTCGCGAGATCGCCAGTCGCTGCCGGGCCCGGGTGATGCCGACGTACGCGAGCCGGCGCTCCTCCTCGAGCTCCTTCAGGTCGGTCAGCGACCGCGAGTGCGGGAAGACGCCGTCCTCCATCCCGGTCAGGAACACCACCGGGAACTCCAGGCCCTTCGCGGTGTGCAGCGTCATCAGCGTGACCACGCCGCCGTCGTCGGCCGCGTCCGGGATCTGGTCCGCGTCGGCGACCAGCGCCACCCGCTCCAGGAACGCCTGCAGGTCGGCGGCCTCGCCGGCCGCGGTCCGCTCCTCGACGAACTCGCGGGCCACCGAGATGAATTCGTCCAGGTTCTCCAGGCGGGTCTCGTCCTGGGGATCCGGTGACTTCTGCAGCTCCTCGTAGTACCCGGAGCGGTGCAGTGCGACGTCCAGGATGTCGTCCGGCGGGGCGCCCGAGTCGACCATCGCGGTCAGCTCGTCGACGATGTCGATGAAGGACTGGACGGCGTTCACCGAACGCGAAGCCATCGCCGGGGCATCCTCGGCGCGGCGCAGCGCCTGGGCGAACGAGATCCGGTCCCGCGCGGCGAGCGCCTCGATCGCGGCCTCGGCCCGGTCGCCGATGCCGCGCTTGGGCACGTTCAGGATCCGGCGCAGCGAGACGGTGTCCTCGGGATTGGTGAGGATGCGCAGGTACGCGAGCGCGTCGCGGACCTCCTTGCGCTCGTAGAACCGGACGCCGCCGACCACCTTGTACGGATGGCCGGTGCGGATGAAGACCTCTTCGAAGACCCGGGACTGTGCGTTGGTCCGGTAGAAGACCGCGACGTCGGACGGCTTCACCCCGTCGGCGTCGGTCAGCCGGTCGATCTCGTCGGCGACGAACTGGGCCTCGTCGTGCTCGTTGTCGGCGACGTACACCGCGATCTGCTCGCCCTGGCCCTGGTCGGACCAGAGGTTCTTCGCCTTGCGGCCCTCGTTCCGGCTGATCACCGCGTTGGCGGCGGTCAGGATGGTCTGGGTGGAGCGGTAGTTCTGCTCCAGGAGGACTGTCTCGGCGCCGGCGAAGTCCTCCTCGAAGGCGAGGATGTTGCGGATCGTCGCACCGCGGAACGCGTAGATCGACTGGTCGGAGTCGCCGACCACCATCAGCTCGGCCGGCGGCGCGGTCGGGCCGTTGTAGTTCGGGTCGTCCTCGCCGCAGAGCTCGCGGATCAGCGAGTACTGCGCATGGTTGGTGTCCTGGTACTCGTCGACGAGCACGTGGCGGAAGCGGCGGCGGTAGTACTCACGAACTTCGGGGAAGGCCTGCAGCAGGTTGACCGTGGTCATCAGCAGGTCGTCGAAGTCCAGCGCGTTCGCCTGGGCCAGCCGCTCCTGGTAGATCCGGTAGCACTCGGCGTACGTCTCCTCGAGGTGGTTCGAGGTCTTCGACGCGGCCGTCTCGTGGTCGATCAGCTCATTCTTCTGGGTGCTGATCCAGTTCAGCACGGCACGCGGGTTGTACCGCTTCACGTCCAGGTCGAGCTCGCGGCAGACCAGCGTCATCAGCCGGCGCGAGTCGGTGTCGTCGTAGATCGAGAACGTCGAGCTGATCCCGAACCGCTTGATGTCGCGACGCAGGATCCGGACGCAGGACGAGTGGAAGGTGGAGACCCACATCAGCTTCGCCCGCGGACCGACCAGCTCCACCACGCGCTCGCGCATCTCGGCGGCGGCCTTGTTGGTGAACGTGATCGCGAGGATCGACCCGGGGTGCGCGTCGCGGGCCGCCAGCAGGTAGGCGATCCGCCGGGTCAGCACCCGGGTCTTGCCGGATCCCGCACCGGCCACCACCAGCAGCGGCTTGCCGGAGTGCACGACGGCGGCCCGTTGCTGCGGATTGAGCCCGTCCAGCAGCGATTCCGGGTCGGTCCGATGCTTGGTGGGCTCCTCCAGCGGCACCGGGAGCTCGTCAGGCGAGAACAGCGTAGTCATCACCCAACACCTTAGGCGCTCGCTCCGACAGTTACCGAACGCCGGTTCGAACCGCGCGTCACACCCCCTATCGTGGGTGTTCATGGCGCACCCGGTTTTCGCTCGGTTGTACGCGCGAGTGCGGCCGACGCTGGACGAGCAGGGCGTGGCCGAGCACCGGCGGCGGCTGCTGCGCGACCTGGCCGGCCGGGTGCTCGAGGTCGGCGCCGGCGACGGCGGCAACTTCGCCCACTACCCGCCGGAGGTGACCGAGGTGGTGGCGGTCGAGCCGGAGGCGTACCTACGCGCCAGGGCCGAGCGGCACGCGACAACGGCGCCGGTCCGGGTGGAAGTCGTCAACAGTACGGCGGAACGGCTGCCGCTCGACGACGGCGCGGTCGATGCCGTGGTCGCTTCGCTGGTGTTGTGCTCGGTACCGGACCAGGCGGTCGCGCTCGCCGAGGCCTTCCGGGTGCTGCGACCGGGTGGCGAGCTGCGATTCTACGAGCACGTCGTCGCCACATCCGGCCGGCTGCGCGGCGTACAGAAGGTCCTCGACGCGACCATCTATCCACCCCTGTCCGGCGGCTGCCACCTGCACCGCGACACCGCCGCCGCCATCACCACGGCCGGCTTCACCATCACGACCCTCGACCGCTTCAACTTCCCACCTACCGGCCCCAATCCGGCCGCCCCGCACATTCTCGGCCGCGCACTCCGCCCGGACAGCTGAGCGGGATCTTCTGTGGGCAGACTTGCCGTCAGCAGAAAAGCTGGGGTGAGGCCGGTCCGCCCGGTCAGGGTTGAGGACATGGCAGAAGACAACAAAGCACCGCTGTTCAACGAGGCGGCCCGGCAACGGTTGTTCGGGCAGCGGATCGTTGTACTGGACGGAACCCTCGACGACGACAACGGGACCTTGCTGGCGACCCAGATCCTGACCCTGGCCGCCGAGGACCCGGACGCCGACATCGCGCTGTGGATCCACTCGCTCGGCGGTTCGGTGCCGTCGATGCTCGCGATCCGGGACGTGATCCGGCTGGTGCCGTGCGACGTCTCGACGCTGGCGATCGGACTGGCCTGCAGCGCCGGGCAGTTCCTGCTGTCGGCCGGTACGCCGGGCAAACGCTACGCACTGCGTCACGCCAGGGTGCTGATGCACCAGGGATCGGCCGGGATCGGCGGGTCCGCGGTGGAGATCGAGATCCAGGCCAACGACCTGCGGCACATCCGGGACACCGTCCTGGCGCTGATCGCCGAGGACACCGGGCAGCCGTTCGACATCGTGCACGAGGACTCCCTGCACGACCACTGGTACACCGCCGAACAGGCCCGTCAGTACGGCTTCATCGACCACATCGTCGAGTCGTTCGACCAAGTGATGCCCCAACCGAAGGCGGCCGCGTGATGAGCTCCTACACGATTCCCAACGTGATCGCCCAGCACCCGCGGGGCGAGCGGATCATGGACGTCTACTCGCACCTGCTCAGCGAGCGCATCATCTACCTCGGGACGGCGATCGACGCCGGCGTCGCGAACGCGTTGATCGCCCAGCTGCTGCATCTCGAGGTGGACAAGCCGGAGCAGGAGATCAACCTCTACATCAACTGCGAGGGCGGCGACATGACCGCGATGCTCGCGATCTACGACACCATGCAGTACATCCAGTCGCCGGTCGCGACGTTCTGCGTCGGTCAGGCGATCGCGGCCGGTGCGGTCCTGCTGGCCGGGGGTGCCGACGGGCGTCGCGCCGTACTGCCGCATGCCCGGGTCGTGCTGCACCAGCCGGCGGCCCGGGGGCAGGGCACGATCCCGGATCTGATCCTGCAGGCCGACGAGGTGGTCCGGGTCCGCGGGCAGGTGGAGTCGATCCTGGCGCGCCACACCGGGCAGACGGTCGAGCGGCTGCGGCACGACACGGACCGGGACCATGTGCTGACGGCTGACGAGGCACGGGAGTACGGCATCGTCGACCATGTGATCGTGGAGCGGGCGCCGATCGCGGCGCTCGCGTGATCAGCCGGCCGCCGGCGTGATCAGCCGGCGGCGGCGAGGACCTTGTCGGCGACGGCGGCGTGGTGGACGTGGTCGGCCTGCGGGCGGCCGACGCGATTGGTGAGGTAGGCGTAGGCGATCCGCCGGTCGGGGTCGGCCCAGCCGATGCAGCAGTAGCTGCCGTTGTGACCGAACGTCCGCGGGCCGCTCGTCGTCCCGAGCGGTGTGGTCCCTCCGGGGACCGACCGCGGGCCGCCGAGCTGGAATCCCTGTGACCACCGCACCGGTGCCCGCGCGGTCCGGTCGATCTCACCATCGCTGCTGGGCTCGACCGCGAGCGCGATCGACTCCGGTCGCAGGATCTGGCCGGCCGGCCCGACTCCGCCGTACAGCAGGGCCTGGTACAGCGCGGCCAGGTCCCGTGCGGTGGTGGAGATCCCGGCCGACGGTATGACGGCCGCGCGCGTGCTGTAACGGTTCACGACGGACTGCACGAACGGGCCGACGGGTCCGCCGGCCCGCACCGGGACATGCCGGGGCCACTCGTCGGAGGGGAGCCCGAGGAACGTGTCGGTGACGGCGAGTGGTTCGAGCACTGAGCGCCAGAGCAGCTCGTCGATCGGTTGGCGGCTGCAACGCTGGGCGACCTCGCCGAGGATGAAGCCGAAGGCCAGCGGGCTGTACGCGACCGTGTCGATCGGCCACTGGAGGCGGGCCTCCTCGATCCGCTGCAGTGACCGATGCCAGTCGGCCATCGCGCGGGCTTCACCCAGATACGAGCCCGCATGGGACAGGCCGGACCGGTGCCGCAGCACCTGGCGGACTGTGATCTCCCGCTTGCCGTTGTCCGCGAACTCGGGCCAGTACGCCGCCACCGCGTCGTCCAGGTGGAGCAGACCGGACTCGACGAGCTGGTGGATCACGATCGCGACGTACGGCTTGCTCGCGGAGAAGAGCCAGAACAGTGCGTCCGGCGGACAGCCGAAGCTCCGGTCGATCACCACCTGCCCGTCGCGGAGGACACACAGCTGGGCGATCGCGCCACGGGCCTCGACCAGCTCGATCGCCTCATCCAGCCGGGCAGCGTCCAGCCCGACGTCTTGTGGTTCGCACGCGCCGCCGAGTTCCATCGATCCCTCCCACGAACCAGCTTGCCGTGCCAGGCAAGCGGCTAGGGTCGGTCACGTGAGTGTGCCTGAGGGGAATCCGCGACCGGACCATGAGATCGAGCGAGTGCTGGCGGTGGTCGCGCACCCGGACGACATCGACTTCGGCGGGGCCGGCACGGTCGCGTTGTGGACCAAGGCCGGGATCGACGTGCACTACTGCATCGTCACCGACGGTCAGCAGGGCGGCTTCGAGCCGGAGCGGGACCGGGCCGAGATCCCCGCGGTCCGCCGGGCCGAGCAGACCACGGCCGCGAGGCACGTCGGCGTCACCGACCTGCACTTCCTCGGGTACGCCGACGGATCGGTCGAGCCGACGCGCGACCTGGTCCGGGACATCAGCCGGCTGATCCGCCAGGTCCGCCCGCAGCGGCTGCTGACCCAGTCACCGGATCGCTGGTGGGCCCGGCTCCCGGTGTCCCACCCCGACCACCTCGCGACCGCGGAGGCGACCGTCCGCGCGTTCTACCCGGCAGCCGGGAACCCGTACGCCTTCTCCGAGCTCACCGAGGAGGCCTGGGACGTCGGCGAGCTCTGGATGTTCGGGCACCCCGAGCACAACCACTACGTCGACATCACCGACACCTTCGACCAGAAGATCGCCGCCCTGATGTCCCACACCAGCCAGCACCGTGACCCCGCCACCCTTCCCGGCCACATGCGCTCCTGGTCCGCCCAGACCGCCGCCAGCGCCGGCCTCCCACCGAGCCACTACGCCGAAGCCTTCACCGTCATCCGCCTGCCCTAATCCCATTTGCACCCGCACGCCGGACCAGCGAGGGTGCGTGCATGACGATTTCTCATGCGGTGGTTGGTGACGGGCCTGCGGTGTTGCTGGTGCATGCCGGCGTGGCGGATGCGCGGATGTGGGCTCGGCAGGTGGCGGAGCTGCAGCAGGACCACCGGGTGATCACGGTCGATCTGCGGGGGTACGGCGAGACCCCGTTGGAGGCCGGCGCCAAGTACTCGGACGCGGGTGATGTGCTTGAGCTGCTCGACGAGTTGGGCGTCGACTCGGTGCAGGCCGTGGGAGCGTCGTTCGGCGGATACGTCGTGCAGCAGATGGCCAGCCGGGCGCCGGAGCGGTTCAGCCGGCTGGTGCTGATCTGCGCGCCGACCGACAACGTCGAGCCGACCGAGGACCTGCGCGCGGTCTGGGCCGAGGAGAACAAGCTGATCGAGGCCGCCGATGTCGACGGCGCGACCGACCTGATGGTGCGGAGCTGGATCGGGCCGGACGCGGATGACGACGCGCGAGAACTGCTCCGGACGATGCAGAAGCGGGCCTACAAACTCCAGCTGGCCGCTGGCGACGACGTGGAGAACGAGGAGTACGCCGTCGAGCCGGAGAAGATCAGCGCGCCCGTGCGATTGATCACGGGCGCGCATGACTTCCAGTTCTTCGCGGACTGTGCGACGTACCTCGCCGAACGCCTGCCGGACGTCGAGCGGATCGATCTCCCGTGGGCCGGCCATCTGCCGACCCTCGAGCGTCCGGACGAGGCGTTGCGGCTGATCCTCTAGTCGGCCAGGGCGCCCATCGGATCCCAGGCCGGGAGCACGATCGGCTCGTCGTCGAGTCGCGCCTGCAACTCGGCCGGCAGGGCGGACCGCCGTACGGCGATCTCGAAGACGTGCTCGCCGAACCACGAGTCGTTCATGGTCCAGAAGCCGCTGTCCGCCTTCTCGTCACCCCAGCTGTTCTCCACCCGCCAGCGCCGCGGCTCGCCGTCGACCACGTCGACGCCGGTGAACAGCATCGCGTGGGTCATCAGCGTCTCGTGGTGCACCAGGCGCTCGGCCTTGTTCAGGCTGAACTCGGTGTCGTAGACCGAGCCGTAGTCGTAGAGCTTGGCGTCCCAGTAGCCGAGGTCGGCGTTCATCTGCTTGCCGACGTCGCACCCGAACCAGACCGGCTCGCCGCCGACGATCGCGTCCTGGGTGAGCTGCTTCATCAGCTCGATGTCGACGTTGAGGTACACCACGGGCGGGGCGTCGATGACGTTGCCGAGGTAGTCCACGGTGAAGGTCCGGCCGATCGGGCTGGTCTCGCGCGGGTCGTTCACCAGGCAGACGTACTCGTCGACCGGCAGTTGCACGTACGCCGCGGCGAACTCGGCCGGCGTGGTCCAGCCGTCACGGTGGAAGCCCTTGTCGCTGTCCTTCCACTGCCACAGGAACTTCTGCGGCGGCGTGCCGAGGTGGATGCTGAGCACCCGGTGCACCGTGGTCAGGATCTCCTGCTTGCGATCGCGCCGCGCCTCCGCGCCGTCCAGCGCCCGGAGGTCACGCGCACCCTGCCTCAGCACCTTGCGCAGGATGTCGTTCATCTGCGCGGTCGAGGACGAGCTCTCGGTCTCCGGCATCGCCGTCTTCGGCACCAGGCCGTGCTTGCGGACGACCGCGATGAACATGTTCCACTGGCCGCCGTCACCGATCGGGTCGGACAGCAGGTGTGCCACCGTCCGGTCGTCGGCGTCGCGGTCCGCGGTGTCGATGATCGCCTCGAGGAAGAAGTTGGCCCGCTCGAACTTGTCCCAGAACAGCACGTAGTTCTGGGAGAACTCGAAGTCCTTGACCCCGAGCTTCGCGGCCGCGCCGGCGCGCAGCAGGTTGAGCCCGGCGAACAGCCAGCAACGGCCGCTCTTCTTCTGGTGCGTCACCTTCCAGTCATCCAGCAGGTGTGACACCGAGTGGTCGATCGAGGTGACCACCTGACGGTCCAGGGCGATGGCGTTGACCGGCGTCTGCGTGACGGCGTTCTGCATCACCCGGTACTGCGGGTTCGACGCGAACTCCTTCTCGAAGAGCGCGAGCTGTTCGGCTGTGAGATTCCGCTCCATAGCAGTCGACGGTATAACAGCGACCAAGCCGGTACCGCTTCAGCCGGGGTGGCGAATCCACGCCCTGTCCGGAACCCGCCACCGGCGAGCCCTTGCGTTATGCTAAATGAAAACGACATTCAACAAAGGAGAGGTGTCCCATGCCTCGTCGCCCGGCCCCTACCGGCAAGCGCAAGCCGAAGCAGAATCCGCTCGATCGCGACGGCATCACCTACATCGACTACAAGGACACCGCGCTGCTGCGGAAGTTCATCTCCGACCGCGGCAAGATCCGGTCCCGGCGGGTGACCGGGTTGTCGGTGCAGCAGCAGAAGCAGATCGCGCGCGCGATCAAGAACGCGCGCGAGATGGCGCTCCTGCCCTACACCTCAGCGAACCGCTGACCGATCAGACCAGCCGGCGGTCGGTGGCCCACCGGGTGAGCTCGTGGCGGTTGGAGAGCTGGAGTTTGCGTAGCACCGAGGAGACGTGGGTCTCGACCGTCTTCACCGAGATGAAGAGCTCGCGGGCGACCTCCTTGTAGGCGTAGCCGCGGGCGATCAGGCGCAGGACCTCGCGCTCGCGCTGGGAGAGGCGGTCGAGGTCCTCGTCGACGGAGGCGATGTCAATCGCACCGGAGAAGGCGTCGAGGACGAAGCCGGCCAGCCGCGGCGAGAAGACCGCGTCACCGTCGGCCACGCGATTGATCGCGTCGACGAGCTCGGTGCCGCTGATGTTCTTCGTCACATAGCCGCGCGCGCCGGCCCGGATCACGCCGATCACGTCCTCGGCCGCGTCCGACACCGACAGCGCCAGGAACTTGATGTCCGGGTGCCGCTGGTGCACCTGCTTCATCACCTCGATGCCACCGCCGCCGGGCAGGTGCACGTCCAGCAGTACGACGTCGGGCTCGGTACCCACGATCGCCTTCACCGCGGTGTCGACGTCTGATCCCTCCCCGACGATGTCGACCGACGCGCCGATCTCGCTGCGCACCCCGGCCCGGAACATGTCGTGATCGTCGACGACGACAACGCGCCTGCTGCTCATCTGTCCATCTCCAGTCGCACTTCGGTCCCTGTCTCCGGATCGGACCGCACCGTTGCGCGGCCGCCGTGCCGTTCCATCCTGCCCATCACACTGTGCCGCAGTCCGAGCCGATCGTCGGGCACCTCGTCGACCTCGAAGCCCTTGCCCCGGTCCCGGACGAACATCTCCGCCCGGTCGCCGTCCACCTCGACGAACACGTCGATCTTCGCCGCACCGGAGTGCTTGGCCGCGTTCACCATCGACTCCCGCGCGGCCCGGACCATCGCCGACAGCCCTTCGGTCAGGTCGCAGTCCCCGACCGTGACCACTTCGACCGGTACGCCGTGTGAGTCCTCGACCTCGGCAGCGGCCCGCTTGGCGGCGCCGGCGAGTGTCTGGTCGGTGTTGTCGTCCTCGTCGTACAGCCAGGACCGCAGTTCACGCTCCTGCGAGCGCGCCAGCCGGGCCACGGCGCGCGGGTCGTCGGCCTGCTTCTGGATCAGCGCCAGCGTCTGCAGCACCGAGTCGTGCAGATGGGCGGCCATGTCGGCGCGCTCCTGCGACCGGACCCGCTCGGCACGCTCCGTGTTCAGGTCGCGGGTCAGCCGGTGCACCCAGGGCCCCGCGATGACACCGATCCCGACCACGGCCAGCAACAGCGCGACCAGGACGTCGCCGACCATCGAGAGCCGGCCGTTCTGCACCAGGAACACGGTGATCGCGGTGCCGATCAGGATCAGGCCGACGGCGATCCGGATCAGCGACTTCCAGCCGCCCTTGCCGAGCACGACGCCGAGGATCGGGACGCGGACGTCCCGGGCCCACTGGGCCTTCTGGCTCTCGTCGGCCTGCCGCCAGATCAGGGCCAGACCGGTGCCGGCGAACACCAGCGGCCAGAACAACTTCCCGGCGATCCCGAGCCCGGCGACCTGCAGCAGGAGCAGCAGCCCGATCCCGATCGCCACCAGGGCCGTCACCTGGCCGCGGCTCTTCTCCCGCTTCCGCGCCTTGGCCTCGGTCACCGGCGGCGGCTCGTCGGAGCGCATCCCGCTCCGGGTGTGCGCGGCCAGCCCCGGCGCGGCCGGCACGGTCGCCGGCGCGAGCGGCATCAGGAACCACAACGCCGCATAGATCAGTACGCCGAACCCACCGAACACCGTGGTCGCGATCAGCACCAGCCGGACGACGGTGTCGGACACACCCAGGTGATCCGCGACCCCGCCGGCCACACCGGCGATGACCCGTCCCTCGGTACGGCGATACGCCCGGCGGACCGGTGGCGCTTCGGACGGCTGCCGCGGTTGCCCAGGTTGACCTGGTTGCCCGGCCGGACCGGAGTACGCCGGCCCAGTCGGCCCGCCGTTCGCCTGCCCGGCGGATCCCTGTCCGGGCTGGCCGCCGAAAGCCTGACCACCGGCACCTTGTCCCGTCTGAGCGCCGGCTGCGGCCTGGCGGGCGGCGTACGCGGCGTATGGGCCCTGGTACTGCCCAGGTCCCTGCGGACCCCACCCCTTGTACTGCCATGGGCTCGCGTCGGGCGTGCCCTGCCCAGGCGGCGACGCGGGAGGGCCTCCGTTCGCGGAGGTCCCGCCCGAAGGCGCGGCTGCTGGCTGGCTCATCACAACGATCGTCACACGCCGCGAGGGCCGACACCAGCAGGCTTGTCCCCGGCTGTCTCCTCAGCAGCCGTCCGGCGCGGTCAGGGTCCCCTCGGGGAGAACCCCGAACCGAGGGTCTCGTGGCACCTGTCAGGCCCAGGACTCCGGGGTGCTCAGGGGGCATCCCCGATGTGATCAGGCCGCCGAACGCGCCACTATCGATGACATGGAGCAGAACCAGAATGAACCCGGTGGGTTCGACCGCAGCCGCCTGCAGAACGTGCAGAGCTGGCAGCGGAGCCGGTCGGACCGGTGGGTGGCCGGCGTCTGCGGCGGTATCGGCCGCGCGCTGAACATCGACCCGGTCCTGGTCCGCGTGGTGATGGCGGTTCTCATCATCAGCGGTCCCGGGGTCATCTTCTACATCGCCGCCTGGGTGCTGATGCCCGACGAGGGCAGTGAGCGCTCGGCGGCGCAGGGTCTGCTCGGCGACCGGGTCCGGCCCGACCACCCGTGGCTGTGGCCGATCGTGATCGGCGTCTGTGTGTTCGTCGCCATCGCGATGATGTCGTCGTTCAACGTCGGCCGGTTCGTCCCCGGCCCGCTGATCGTGCTCGCCGTGATCTGGCTGGCCGCGAAGCATCGCAAGGGCGAGCGCCGCCGCGGCCAGGGGAACGGTCCGGGCACCACCTGGACCGCTCCTGGGACGAACTGGACCGGCCAAGGCCCGAACTGGACCGGTCGCCCGCAGGACACCGCACCGTCGACCGGTGCCTCCCCGGCCGGTCAGCAGCCGGCCGCTTCGGCGTACACGACTCCCCAGAACGGCCCGTCAGCTCCCCCGGCGGGCCCGTCGTCCTCGGCCACACAGAGACCCCAGGACCGCACCGTCGAACCGGTCCAGGCTGTGTGGACCGAGGACGACCCCCTCGGCCTGTACGTCGACGAGCCGCCGACCGCACCGCCGACGCAGGCGAGGACCGCCGAGCCGCCGGCGAAGGGTGTCCGCGGGATCAAGTCGATCATCGTCGTACTGACCGGGATCGCGATCGGGATCGCCGCGCTCGCGGGTGCCCCGACGGCGACCATGCTGATCATCGGACTGGCCACGCTCGGCGCCGGCATGCTGCTCGGTGGGTTCGTCGGCCGCACGCTGGCTCTGCTGCCGCTGGGCATCCTGCTCGCGATCGGTGCCATGGTGAGCACCGTCTTCCCGAACGGCCCGCGTGACTTCGCCGACGTGAACTTCACCGCGACGAGCACGGACACGGTCACGGCGACCAGCAACAGTTACAACTTCGACGCCGGGCAGGTGACGCTCGACCTGACCAAGGCGACTTTCGCCCAAGGTGCCAGAGTGGACGTGAACGGCGGGGCCGGCGAGGTCATCGTCAAGGTCCCGCCGAACGTGGACGTCGAGGGCCAGATGTCGGCCGACCTGGGTGAGCTGGTCGGGCTGAACAACCAGAGCAAGGACGGGCATAATGTCCAACTGACGTTGGACGACCTGGGCGCGGATGCCAAGCCCGGCCCGTCGACGGTCACCCTCGACCTGCACCTGAAGCTCGGCAGCATCACAGTGGAGCGCGGATGAGACAGCCTCGACGCACGACGAAGGCGGATGTCCCGGGCGTCGTCACGGGGACCATCCTGACCGGCGCCGCGACCATCTGGATGCTGAACGACAGCGGCGTCCTGCAAACCGACGACCTCGGGGTCACCGGCGCCCTCCTGCTGGTCACCGCCGGCGTCATCGGCCTGGCCGCCTCGCACCGCGGCTGACTCCGGCGGACCGCGCGTAGTTGCCAGCGGCATCTTGTCGCCGGCAACCTCCGGACCGGCCGGGCCCGGGCCCTCGGCTAGGCTTGTGGACTGCCTGCCGGCGTCTGCCGGGGGGCGAGTACCCGAGGGGTCCGGGTGAAGCGGGCCCCGTGGTCAAGGAGTTTCGATGGTGCGCGGCACCGTGAAGTGGTTCAACGCCGACAAGGGCTACGGCTTCCTCGCCGTCGACGGCCAGGACGACGTGTTCGTCCACTGGAGCAAGATCGTCTCCGACGGTTACAAGACCCTGGAGGACGGCCAGCAGGTCGACTTCCAGATCGTCGACGGGCCGAAGGGCCGCGAGGCCGACACCGTCACCCCGATCTGAGGGGTTCTCCGCCGCAGCAATCGGTTGCCACCGGACCCGGGTTTCCGGACTGCACCGGGAGTCGGCAACCGGTAACCTGTCGTCTCACCGTGTGAGGGGTGGAGATGTGACAGAGCCGGTACCCGTGATCCGGAAGCTCGAGCAGGCGCTCGCCGACGACGACTTCGCCTGGTCGCTGCTGCTCGTCGGCGAGGACCAGACCGACAAGCTCGCCACGCTGACCGGCGACCTGCGCGGCCCGTTCTCGAAGACGGGCGACGGCAAGCAGATCACCTCGGGTTTCTCGTACTGGGGCATCGGGCCGACGATCGCCTGGGCGAACGCCACCAACGACCCGTTCTACCTGGTCATGAAGGTCGGCGCGGAGTCATTCCTGCGGCACTGGCGCAAGGTCCTGCCACACGTCGAGAACGGCGGCTTCCACCTGGTCAGCCTCGGCGTCGGCACCGGCGTGAAGGACCGCACAATCCTCGGTGACATGCGCCGGCACCACCGGGAGATGTACTACATCCCGGTCGACATGAGCTCGGAGATGCTGCGGATGGGCACGCTGGAGCCGGTCCGCGGCGCCCGGTTCCCGATGTCGCAGGTGCTGCCGGTGCAGCTGGACTTCTCCATCGCCGACAACATGGACGAGCTCGCCCAACTGCTGGCCCGGCTGATCGGCGACGATCCGATCCTGTTCACCTTGACCGGCAACACGCTGGCCAACTTCGAGAGCGACGAGGAGCTGCTCAGCACCCTCACCCGGGTGCTGCGCCCGCAGGACCGGCTGCTGCTGGAGGTGGCCACCACCAGCAGCCTGGACGCCGACGCCGCGAAGGCCGCCGCCGACGAGTACCACCAGACCCGGGCGTTCGCGGAGTTCGTCACGAGCGCGCTGCGCTACAACACCGACCTGACCATCGACAACGACCGGATCGACTTCCGCGGCGAGGTCGAGAACGACGACGCCCTGCGCGTGAAGATCGTCTGGCAGAACAACACCGGTGCGCCGATCGTGATGGGCCTGCCGGACCACACCGAGGTGGTGCTCGAGCCGGAGGACACGATCCTGCTCTACACCACCCGCAAGTTCTCCACCGAGCGGCTGAAGAAGCTCACCGCGGCCTGCGAGCTGACCCCGATCGAGCACGCCCACTCCGCCTTCCGCCACACCCGCCGCCCGAGCCCGTTCGGCCTCGACCTGCTCCTGCTCGCCCCCGGCACCGCCGAGGTCACCACCGCCACCACCCTCGCCGACGACATCTGGTCGACATGACCTCAGCCGGCGCGCCAGACCCCGGCCTGCCGAGAGAGCGGCGGCGGGTGCTGGCCCGGTTGCGGCGGCTGCGGCTGGTGTTGCCGCCGGTGGACTCGCGGTGGGTGGCGAACCGGCGGATGATCGTCACCGCGCTCAGCTACGGCCTGCTCGCGCTGGCGTTCGTGCTGGGCGTGGTCTGGTTCATCTCGCCGGGCAACTCGCGGTGGGAGCCGGCGGTCAACTCGCTCACCCTGGTCGCCGGGCTGACCGGCATCTTCGTCGAGCGGCTGACGGCCGATGCGGAACGCCGTACCGAGGTGCTGCGCGCAGTCGCGGACGAGCTGCGGGAGAACACCCGGCTGCTCAGCGACGAGCGGTTCTCGCCGAACACACCGACCACGCGGCAGGTGTACCCACGGTTGGTCGTGTCCGCGGTCGACCTTGCGCTGGTCTCGGGGGCGCTCGGGCTGCATCGCGACGCCGAGCTGGTCGGGCTGCTGCACCGGTGGCGTGACACTGTGCATCTGTTCAACCGGCGGCTCGATCTGACCGAGATCAGCACGTTCTCGAACACGATCTCGGCGGCCGAGCTGGCCGCGTTCCACCGGGCCCTGCACCGCGAGAACAGCTACTTCGCGGCCACCCGGGAGATGCTCGAGAACCTGCTCACCCGGCTTCCCACGACGTAACGGCCGAGGCCGTAACCCGGGCTCGTTTTGCCACTACCGGCAAATCCGGCTGAGCGGTTGACTTCGTCGCGCCGGGAGGGATTCACTTTCGGACAGGACCGTAAATACGGCACCCGGAGGCACTCGCATGCGACCAGTCCGCTCCCTCGTCGCGGTGGCACTCGCCGCCGTTCTCCTCACCACTCCGACTACTCCTGCCCAGGCTGGGCACAATCCACCGGTGGGCACGCTCGTCTCACTCGGTACGCCGCTGTCCGACGTACTCCTGATCGGTGGCACCGTCGCGCCCGGACCGAACGGCAGGACCGCGATCTGGAACGTTTCCACCGGCAGCCCGGCGTACCTGAACGCCATCGACCCGGCCACCGGCGCCAGCCTGCTGTCCGCCGCCCTGCCCGGCGCCGACGGCAGCTACGCGGTCGGCGCGACCCCGGACGGCACGATCTACGCCGGCACCTACAACAACGGCCACCTCTACCGCCTGCGACCCGGTGGCACGGTCGAGGACCTCGGCCGGCCGATCGCTAGTGAGACGTTCATCTGGCGCATCACGACCGATGACCAGGGCAACGTGTACGGCGGCACGTTCCCGAACGGCAAGGTGTTCCGGTACGACGACAAGACCGGCGCCGTCCGCGACTACGGCACGGTGAAACCCGGCCAGACGTACGTCAAGAGCATCGACTACGCGGACGGCAAGATCTACACGGGTTCACTGCCGGATGCGCACATCATGGAGCTCGATGTGGACTCCGGCGCGATCACCGAGCTGCCCTCGCCACCCGGGCTCGGCGACCCGGCCGACAAGGTCGTCTACGACCTGAACGCCCGCGGCGGCCGTGTCTACGCCCGGATCAGCACCGCGTTCCCCGGCCCGCTGTACGTCTGGGACATCGCGAGCCGGACCTGGGTCGACGAGATCCCGAACGCGCACGGCCTGGACATCTCGCCGATCGGCGCGGACGGCTCGCTGTACCTGATCCAGAACAGCGAACTGACGAAGTACGACCCGGCCACCAAGACGCTCACCGGCACCGGCCTGACCTTCACCGGCCGGATCCAGAACGCTCGCTCGATCGGGTACGCCGACCTCGGCCTGCCCGACTACCCGGGCACGAGCGTGGTCGGCACGCTCTGGCGCGGCGAGGAGTTCCGCTACAACCCGCAGACCGGCAAGTCGGAGATCTTCCAGACCCAGGTACGCCGGGAGCCGATCGAGATCCTGTCCGTGGCCGGAGGCAAGGACAAGATCTATGCCGGCGGCTTCCTCAACGGCGGCGTGTCCGTGGTCGACCCGTCCACCGGCGCGGCCACCTTCAACCGGTTCTCGCAGGTCGAGGCGCTGATGGAGGGCTCCGACGGCAAGCTGTGGATCGGCGCCTACCCCGAGGCCCGGCTCTACGCCTACGACCAGACCCAGCCCTGGAGCAGTCCGGAGTACTCCCCCGGACCGCCCGGTACGTCGGACAATCCCACCCAGCTGCTCAACCTCAAGCCGGACCTCCTGCAGACCCGGGCCCGTGCCCTGGCCGAGGTGAACGGAAAGATCGCGGTCGGCACCGTCCCCGACGGCGACCGGCTCGGCGGCGCACTGGTCATCTACGACCCGAATACCAACACGGCGCAGAAGTACCGCAACGTGGTGCAGGACGAGTGCGTCTTCGGCCTGACCGCCCGCCAGGGCATCGTCTACGGCGGTACGTCGATCGTCGGCGGACTCTCCACCACGCCGCCGACCCGGCACGCGGGCACCGTGTTCGCCTGGGACGTGGCCAAGTCCAAGAAGCTGTGGGAAACCGTCCCCGTGCCCGGCGCGGTCACGGTATCCTCCGTGACGTTCGGCCCGGACGGGCTGCTCTGGGGCGTGGCCGGCAAGACCGTCTTCGCCGTCGATCCACACTCCGGCAAGGTGCTCAAATCCTTCGTGCTCGGGACCACCAACTCCAGCGGCGACATCGTCGCGACCACGGACGCGGTGTACGTGAGCATCGACCTGAACAAGATCTACCGGATCGCGCCGGGGAAGAAGCAGACCCCGACGCTGTTCCTCGAGCACGCGCACCGGCGGCTCGGGGTCCGGGGCGATGACCAACTGCTGCTCACCAACGGCTCCGAGCTGTTCCGAGTTGATATCAGCCGTTGACAGCCGAAATTCGACCCGGCTACTTTCGGTCCTGACCGTTATTAGGTCTCCAACCTTTCCGGCCCTGACTTCCGGACACCCTGGGGGTGCCATGAAAACTGCGCTGCAACTCTCCGTCCGCCGCATCGCGGCTCCATTGACCGCGCTCGTGCTGGCCGCCGCCCTCTCCTCGTGCGGCGGCGGCTCGGGCGACTCGTCGGACGCCAAGAAGAGCGTCACGCTCTGGATGTACCCGGTGATCGGCGACCAGGCCGCGAGCGACGCGTACTGGAAGAAGGTCGAGACCGACTTCGAGGCCGCCAACTCCGGCATCGACCTGAAGGTCGAGGCGCAGCCGTGGGCGAACCGGGAGGAGAAGGTCGCGGCGGCGTTCTCCGGCAAGAAGGGCCCGGACGTCCTGCTGATGATCCCCGACCAGATCCCGCAGTACGTCGCGAGCGGCTCGCTGGAGCCGGTCGACGACGTGGTCGAGCCCGACAAGGACAAGTTCCTGCCGGCTGCGATCCCCGGTCTGACCGTCGAGGGCAAGGTCTACGGCGCGCCGATCTACCACACCGTCACCACGACGATGTACAACAAGACGATCCTGACCAAGGCCGGGATCAGCAAGCCGCCGGAGACCTGGGACGAGATCAAGGCGGCGGCGCCGAAGATCAAGGCGGCCGGGTTCTCCACGCTGGACTACTCCGCCTCGCCGGAGGCGTCGCTGAACCTGAACTTCTACCCGTTGCTCTGGCAGGCCGGCGGCAAGGTGTTCGCCGACGACGGCAAGTCCGTCGCCTTCAACCAGGCCCCGGGCCTGGACGCGCTCACGTTCCTGAAGTCCCTGTGGGACGAGGGCGCCGTACCGAAGAGCGCGCTCAGCAACGGGAACGTGATCGCCGACCAGCCGCTGGGCAAGGGCCAGGTGGCGATGGCGTTCACCAGTACGCCGGCCGACGCCGGCACGGTCGCGAAGACGTGGGGTGCCGGGAACGTCGAGATCGGTACGCCGCTGACCGGCAAGAAGCAGGTCGGTTTCGGTCTGCCCGGTGGGCTCGTTCTCAACGCCGCCTCGGAGAACAAGGACGCCGCGAAGAAGTTCCTGTCGTTCATGATCCAGGCGCCGCAACTGGAGGCGCTCAGCAAGGCGTCCGGCTTCTACACCCCGCGGACCGACGTGAAGGCGGCGGTGACCGACCCGACCGCGGCGAAGTTCGCCGACGCGCTGCAGTACGCCTTCCCCGGTGAGCCGAACCCGGCCGCCCGGCAGGTCAACTCGCTGCTGAGCGTCGAGATCCAGGCCGTCCTGACCGGCAAGAAGCAGCCCCAGCAGGCGCTCGACGACGCCGCCAAGCAGGCCAACGACCTCCTCTCGAGACAACGTTGACCGAGGCACTCCGGCAGCCCGCGTCCGCCGTACGGCGGCGCGGGCCTCGCCGCAGACCATGGATCGGGCTGCTGTTCGTCGCTCCGATGCTGGTGTTGTTCCTGCTCTTCCGGTTCCTGCCCGTGCTCGGCGCGGTGCTGCTGTCGCTGACCGACTACCGGCTGAGCGGCAAGTGGACTTTCATTGCCGTTGACAACTACACCCGGCTGCTGTCGGACAGCCTGTTCCACCAGGCCCTGATCACCACCCTGATCTACACGGTGATCTTCGTTCCGCTGACCGTGCTGCTCTCGCTCGGCACCGCCGTACTGCTGCATCAGGTGGTCTGGAAGCGCGGCTTCTTCCGGGGCGTCTTCTTCCTGCCGTACGTGACCAGCATCGTGCTGGCCGCGGTGATCTGGAAGTGGATCTACGACGCCCAGGACGGCCTGCTGAACGGCGTACTCGGGCTGGTGAGCATCGGCCCGGTCGACTTCCTCGGCCAGTCCGGCTCGGTGCTGCCGTCGATCGCGGTCACCTCGGCCTGGAAGGGCTTCGGCTACTCGATGCTGATCCTGCTCGCAGGGCTGCAGGCGGTGCCGAAGTCGTACCTGGAGGCCGCGATGATCGACGGCGCCGGCACCTGGCAGCGGTTCCGGTACGTCACGCTGCCGCAGCTGAGACCGGTGCTGTTCTTCGTGCTGGTGATCGAGACCATCGGCGCGTTCCAGGTCTTCGACGCGATGTACGTGATGACCGGCGGCGGCCCGGTCCGCTCCAGCTACTCGCTCGTCTACCTGCTCTACGACAGCGGCTTCAAGTACTTCGACTTCGGGTATGCCAGCGCGATCGGTCTGGTGCTGTTCCTGATCGTGCTGATCGTCTCGCTCGTGCAGCGCCGGCTCGTCGGGAGGGACGACTGATGGTGAACGTGCTCGAACGACCGCCGGTGCGCGAGCTGACCGAGGCCCCGACCGCCGCGCGGCGTCAGGTCGCCCGCCTGACCCTGCCGACCTTGCTGGCGCTGACCGCGATCGTCACGATCGTGCCGTTCGCGGCGATGGTCCTGGTCGCGTTCGCGCCCCCGAGCGGCCAGACCTTCCCGGACGCGCTCAACCCGGCCCGCTGGACCTTCGAGAACTTCTCCAGGGTCTTGTCCAGCTCGGACATCCCACGCTGGACGGTCAACTCGCTACTGTACTCGCTGGTCTCCGTCGTCTGCGTGCTGCTGTTCGCCTCGATGGCCGGCTACGCGTTCGCCAAGAAGAAGTTCCCCGGCCGGGAGATCCTGTTCTGGGCCTTCCTGGCCACGCTGATGGTCCCGTTCCAGGCGACGCTGATCCCGTCGTACATCCTGGTCTCGCGGCTCGACTGGGTGGACAGCTACTGGGGCCTGATCGTGCCCACGCTGGCGAACTCGCAGGCCGTGTTCCTGATGCGGCAGTTCATCAGCCAGTTGCCGGACGAGCTGTTCGAGGCGGCCGAGATCGACGGCGCCGCGGAGTGGCGGATCTTCACGATGATCGTGCTGCCACTCATCCGCCCGGTGCTCGCGACCCTCGGGATCTTCGTGTTCCTGTGGCACTGGAACGACTTCCTCTGGCCGCTCGTGATCGGCCAGTCCGGCAAGATGCAGACCCTCACCGTCGGCCTGGCCACGCTGCAGACGCAGGCAGTCCCGATCAACCAGATCATGGCCGGCGCCACCATCACCGTCGTACCGAGCCTGCTGGTGTTCGGCCTCCTCCAGCGCTACCTGACCGACAGCATCGCCATGAGCGGCCTGAAAGCCTGAGCCCTCCCCCGCACCCCACAGCGCGCTGTGGGGTGCGTCGATCGCGACGTGGTCGGAGTCTCAGTCGAAGAAGTAGGGATACGGGACCGGGTCCGGGTGGCTCGCGCTATCGAGGCGTTCCATCTGCTCAGTGGTCAGCGAGAACTCCGCGGCACCAAGGAGATCGTCGAGGTACGCCGGCGTACGCGGACCGATGATCGGTGCGGTGACGCCCGGGCGCTGCATCAGCCAGCGGACGGCAACCTGCGGGAGGGTACGGCCGGTCTCCGCTGCGACCGCGGTCAGTTCGTCGATCACGTGCCAGGTGTGCTCGTTGCCGTACCGGTCCCAGGAGTGCGTCCCGGGAGTCGAGACCTTGCTGTCCGCGGGCGGTGCGGTCATGCCGCGCCGGAACGCGCCCGACAACCACCCCGAGCGCAGGGGGGACCAGGTGATGACGCCGAGGCCCTCGTTCCGGCAGACCGGGAGCAGCTCCCACTCAGGAGAGCGATCGAGCAACGTGTAGAGCGGCTGGAGGCTGGAGAGCGGCTCCCAGCCGTGCTGGGTGCACAGGTCGACCGCCTTCTGCAGTTGCCAGCCACTGAAGTTGCTGGCCCCGATGTAGCGCACCTTGCCGGCCCGCACGAGACCGTCGAGCGTCGACAGGGTCTCGGTGAGCGGAGTGCTGTCGTCCCAACGATGAAGCTGGTACAGGTCGATGTAGTCAGTGCCCAGTCGCCGCAGGCTCGCGTCAACGGCATCGAGAATGTGCTTCCGGGAAAGGCCCTGATCGGTCGGCTGCGGTCCGACAGGTGCCCAGACCTTCGTCGCGATGACGTAGTCCGAACGCCGCTGCGTCTTCAGCCACCGCCCAAGAACCTCCTCCGACGCGCCGTCGCCGTACACGTTGGCGGTGTCGATGAACGTGCCGCCCGCATCGGTGAACGCCTGCAGGATCTTCCGGCTGTCGCTCTCGTCCGTCCGGGCGCCGAACATCATCGCGCCCAGACACAGTTCGCTGACCTTGAGCCCGGTGGCTCCGAGATTTGTGTAGTCCATTCCCCGACGCTAGGTGCTGGAGTGCACTCCAGCTCAAGTCTCTTTTCCGTCCGCGCGCGGCTCGGCCGCGGACCTGCGCTCGAGCATGATGCGCATCTCGTCGCCGTGGACGGTGAGGGCCCAGATGACCAGGACGTCGACGGCGATCGTGATGGTCGACCAGATCGGGTACGCCGCGAGGAAGGCGATGTTCACCAGGATGCTCAGCACCGCGACCACCACCCCGACGATCCGACCCCACCGGCGGCCGTTGAGCAGCGCGATCCCGGACCCGAGCACGAACAACGCGACGACCAGATGGATCCAGCCCCAGACCGTGTAGTCGAGGTGGATCGCGAGACTTCGTGTCCGCACCAGGAAGTACGTGTTGTCGAACAGCGCGATGAACCCCTGAAACGCGTGGATCATCCCCAGCACGATCATCATCACGCCGGCGAACAGGATCCACCCGACCCAACGACTCGGCCACTCGGGAACCTCGACCTCCCCCGGCCGCCGGTGCGTTCCGAGGCTGTCCTCCTGCTCCGACATCGCGACCCCCTCCAGGTGGAAACCCTCTCAGGCTACGACGATCCGGCGGGTAACGACCGCCCCGCCGCCCGCAAGCCGGCAGCCGTCCCGCGGGGTCTGGGGGCTACTACAACAGCTCGCCGAAGGATTCGATTGCTTTGAGGGCGGCTGATTGGGGCATGCCGGGTGGTTGGATGCGGAGGACGATGCCGTCGGCGCCCAACTCCTCGTAGTGCGCCAGCCGCTCGGCACACTCGGCGGGCGAGCCGATCACGCTGCGGGCGGTGATGTCGTCCCAGCCCTGGGTGTAGCGGCTCGCGTCCGCCGACGTACGTTTCCAGCCGGTGTAGGCGTCGTACAGGTCGCGCAGCGGCTCTTCGAGCGCCTGCCGCGCGTCCTGCGACGTCGGCGCGCAGAAGCCCTCCCGGCAGAGGATCACCTCGGCGCCGAGCGTGCCTTCGCCGCGCGGGTAGGAGTGGTACTCGGCGATCTTGGCCGGGAGGTCGGAGTCGAGTTCGTTGAACGACGTCGTCCAGCCGTCGCACATCCGCGCGGTGCGCTCGAGCATCGCGGACACCCGGCCGCCGTTCCACAGCTTCGGGCGCGGGCTCTGGACCGGTCGCGGGGACAGGAACGCTTCCCGGATGCTGGTGAACTTGCCGTCGTACGTGACCTCGTCCTCGGTCCACAACCGGGTCAGGATCGTCAGGCACTCCTCGAACCGCGCGACCCGCTCGGCCTGCGTCACGCCGTACAGGGCGAACTCCTCCGGCCGGTAACCGAGCACGAAGCCCGCGGTCAACCGACCTCCCGACAGTACGTCGATGTGGGCAAGCGTCTCGGCCAGTACGACTGGGTCGTAGAGCGGCGCGACGATGCCGGCGGTGGCGATGCCGATCCGCTCGGTCCGGGCGGCGAGCCAGGTCAGTGCGGTGAGGATCTCGTGGTACCCGGGCCGGTGCAGGTGCCGCTCGCCGAGCACGATCCACTCGAAGCCGGCCTGCTCGGCCAGCCGCGCCTGCTCGACCGCGTCCTCGAGCGACGGCCGCTCGTCGGGGGTGCCGTAGAGGTTCAGATAGAGACCCAGCCGCATCGGGGGTGCCGCCTTCCGTTGACAGAGAGCGCTCGCGGTATTTACGGTCTTGACCGTAAATGCTTTCGGATCAGATTGCGACCCTAGGAGCCGGAATTGAGTGTTGCATCGCATCCGGTCGGGTTGCCGACCGGCTCAGAATCAGCCGTAGGGTCAGCGGCCAGGCGGATCAGCGCGATCGAGACCCGGGTGGTCAGCGCGCGGTACCGCCGGCCGTTCCAGATCAGCAGCGGGATCAGCACCGAACTGGTCAGCCTGGTCGTCGCGATCCACACCGCCGACGGCGCGATCGGGATCGGCGAGACCTCACCGATGACGGCGTACACCGGCGAGACGCTGGCCGGGGTCACCGCCGCCATCGAGGAGCATCTCGCGCCCGCCCTGATCGGTCGTGATCCGCTCGACCGGGCCGGTGCGCACGTGGTGATGGACACCGTCCTGCGTGGCCAGCAGGTGGCCAAGGCCGGCCTCGACATCGCGCTCTACGACCTGGCCGGGCAGCTCAGCGGGTGGCCGGTGCACGCGCTGCTCGGCGGCAGCATCAGAGAACGCGTGCAGACGACCTGGGTGGTCGGGCTCGGCACGCTCGACGACATGGCCGCCGAGGCAGCGGAGTACGCGGCCAGAGGCTTCCGGCATCTGAAGGTCAAGGGCGGCCATGAGCCGGCCAAGGACCTCGAACTGATCCGCGCGGTCCGTGCGGTCATCCCCGCCGACGCAGAGCTCTGTTTGGACGCCAACGAGGGGTACGACGCGACCACTGCGCTGCCGTATCTCGCCAAGATGACCGACGCCGGCCTGACACTGCTGGAGCAACCGCTGCCGCGCTGGGACCTTGCCGGGCTCGTGCGGCTGCGTGAGCGTCTCGACGTACGCGTCATGGTCGACGAGAGCATGCACTCGCTGCATGACGCTCTGGAGATCGCGCGGCGGGGTGCGGCCGACGTACTGAACATCAAGATCCTCAAGGTCGGCGGACTGCATCGGGCCCTGCAGATCGCGAACGTGGCCGAGGCGGCCGGGCTCGCGGTGAAGGTAGGCTCCATGCCGGAGCTGGGCGTGGCCACACTGGCCGCGGTCCACCTGGCCGCCGCCGTACCGGGCGCCACCGTCGCGGCCGATCTGGTCGGGCCGTTGATGGTCGACGAGGACCCGCTGGCTCCGAGCGTGTTCGCCGACTGCGACGGCTGGATCGACGTACCGAAGCGCCCAGGCCTCGGCCACGACGTCTGAGAGGTCCACATGCACCCACTCGTCGAGCAACTCCGCGGCACACTGCTCCCCGCGGTCGTCACGCCGGTGGACTCCGACGGCGTCGTCGCGTACGACGCTCTGACCGCGTACGCCGGCGCGCTCACGGCAGAGTCCATCGGTGGGGTCGCGGTGTGGGCCCATACCGGGCGTGGGCTCTACCTGTCTCCGGGTGACCGGTCGAAGGTGCTGGAGACGTGGCGGGAGGCTACTGACGTCCCGATTGTCGCGGGAGTCGGCGTACCGCGGTCTTCTTCGGCGCAAAGCCTGCAGGAGGCGGCAGACGCGACTGTGGCGATGGCGCTGCAGGCCGCTGCGGGTGGGGCCGACGCGGTGATGGTCTATCCGCTGGCTGCACTGGGTTTGTTGCCGGATGGGCATGCACAGGCCGTGGCACTGCACGAGCGGGTGGCGGCGGAGAGTGGGCTGCCACTCGTCGGCTTCTACCTTCATGGCGATGCTGGTGGGTATCCGTACCCGCCGGCGCTGATCCGCGATCTGTTGAGCCTGGACTCCATGCTCGGGGTGAAGACGGCGACGCTGGATCGCGCTATCGGGTGTCAGGACGCCATTTGGGCGGGACGCGGGACGGGCAAACTTCTGATCACCGGTGAGGACCGGATGTACGGCCCTTCGTTCATGTGGGGCGCGGATACGGCGCTCGTCGGGATCGCCGCGGCCCAGGTCTCGTTGTCGGCCACTGTGCTGTCGACCTGGACCTCAGGAGACCACAGTGGCTTCCTGACGGCGTCCGACCGGCTGGACCGGTTCGCGGCCGCGACCTTCTACGCACCCATCGAGGGCTACGTCCAGCGCATGCTCTGGGCCGCCGTGTGGGAGGGGCTGATCCCGGAGGAGGCGTCGTACGACCCCTACGGACCTCCGCTGCCGGCCGGCGAGCGCGACGTGGTGACTCGCTGCCTCGAGGACCTCAGCAACTAGGCAGTGGGGTGGCGCGCTCCCTCCATCGCTCCACCACACCGACGCCGTCGCGACCGCCTCCGGGTGGCGGCAATTGTGGTCTTGACCGAAACTAGGAGAGACCGGCTTGAACGTCAAGTGCCCGGGGTCGGCTGCGCTATTCTGCGAGTTGAGGGCCAGACCAGAAGTCGAAGGAGTGCCGTGCAGATCAGCTCAGCCTCGGGCGCGGTGGCCTGATGGCACTCGTGGTCGGCGTCGTCGGCCCGGAGGACCTGGTCCAGCGCGTGATCGCGGTCGGCCCGCCGAGCGGCGCGACCCTGCTCGCACTTCCCTACCGCCACGAGACCGAGGCCGTCGAGCTGGTCGAGCAGGCGCACGAACAGGTCGACGCGCTGCTGTTCACCGGCGTCGTGCCGTACACGATCGCCACCGAGGCCGGCGTGATCGACCGGCCGGCGATGTACGTGTCGTACGACGGGGCCACGCTGCTCCGGGCCCTGGTCGAGCTGCTGCGGCTCGGTCACAACGTCACCCAGTTCTCGATCGACACGCTGCGCCGCAGTGAGGTGCTGGAGACGCTGATCGAGGCCAAGCTGCCGACCGACCAGATCCACGTGCTGCCGTACCGGCCTGGCCTCACCTCCGACGACATCGTCGCGTTCCACCGGATCGCGCGCGACAAGCACGACACGAAGGTCGCGATCAGCTGCCTGGGCTCGGCCTTCCACCTGCTCGAGAACGAGATGCCCTCGGTCCGGCTGGCCCCGTCGCGGTACTCGATCCGCTCGACCCTGCAAGCCTTGGTCCTGACCACGACCGGGCAACACGTCGGGGACGCGCAGGTCGCGCTCGGCGTGATCGCCCTGCCCGAGCCGGACGACGCCCTGGCCGGCGACCTGATCACGCTCGGCGGCAGCCTGGCCGCGCTGCCGGACGGGCGGCACCTGGTCGTCACCACCCGCGGCCTGCTCGAGCAGGCGACCGAACAGTTCACGCGGATGCCCTTACTCGACCACCTCGCGGCGCGGCACAGTACGGCGTACGTCGGTTTCGGCGTCGGACGTACGGCGGCGGAGGCGGAAGCGCTCGCCCGTCGCGCAGTCAGCCGGGCCGAGTCGATCGGCGCGGTCGCCGGCGTCGTGTCGATGTCCGACGACGTCGAGATCGTGATCGAACCCACCGGCGACCAGCCCGCCACCACCCGCGGCACCGAAAGCCTCCCGCTCCTGGCCCGCCGCGTCGGCCTCAACACCCAAACCCTGGCCCGCATGCGAGAACTCACCGCCACCCTCCCCGACGGCCTCACCACCCAAGACGTCGCCGATCACCTCGCCGTCCAACTCCGCACCGCCCGACGCGTCCTGAAACGCCTGGAACGAGCCGGCCTAGCCGCCCCCACCGGCACCCAACAACACGGCCGCACCGGCCGCCCACCCACGGTGTACTTGATCCGCCTCTAACAACTGTGGTCTGACCCACGCGTGCTACGCAGCCACTCCTACGTCGCGCCCGCTACGCGCGCTCCCGCCCGCCCCCCGGCTCAGCGCCGGTGCGTCCTTGCGGGGCTACCGCCCGCGTGATTGCGGGGCTACCGCCCACGTGATTGCGGGGGTACCGCCCGCGTGATTGCGGGGGTACCGCCCGCGTGATTGCGCGCTCCTGCGTCGCGCGCGATCGACTGCTCGGCTCGGCGCTGTCCGCAAGACGAACCCCCGTCACGCCGACCGAGTATCCGGCCGGGTCGGGTCGTCACGACTCATTGGTCGGGCAGGCTGCCAGGGGACAGTTCGTGGTGGGCTGGGACAGGCTATTCCTTGTCTAAGCACCCCAAAAGGTCTCCCAACCCACGGGAGCACGCGTAGCAGGCACGGCGGACGAGTGCCTGCACAGCACGCGTGGGTTACGCAGTTGGCTTGATGATGGTGACGCCGGCGGGGGTGCCGTTCGACAACGCCGCAAGAGCCGCTGGGGTTTGTTCCAGCGTGATGGTGCGGGTGATCAGGTCGGCTGGCTTTAGCTTGCCTCGGGCAACTAGATCCAGCATCTCCGGGTAGGCGTGGGCGGGCATACCGTGGCTGCCTAGCCACTGGAGTTCTTGGCCGATGAGACGGCTCACGTCTAGATGGACGCCGGAGGGGAGGAGGCCGACCTGGAGGTGGCGGCCGCGGGGGCGGAGGGCTTGTAGGGCTTGTTGGACGATGTCGTTGGAGCCCAGGGCGTCCATCGTCACGTGGGCGCCGCCGGCGGTGAGGTCGCGGATCTCCTGGACGGTGTCCGGTGACGCCACCAGCAGGTCGGTGGCGCCGTACTCGCGGGCCAGCTTCAACGCCGACGGGTTGGTGTCGACTGCAATCACCCGGGCGCCCAGGGACGCGGCGATCATCACGGCGGAGAGGCCGACGCCGCCGCAGCCGAAGATCGCGACGGTTTCGCCGGCGGTGAGCCGGCCGACCTGGCGGATGGCGCGGAACGACGTGGCGAAGCGGCAGCCCAGCCCTGCCGCGGTGGCGAAGTCCAGCTCATCGGGCAGGCGGACCAGGTTGACCTGTGCGTACGGCACGGCGACGTACTCGGCGAAGGAGCCCCAGTAGGTGAAGCCGGGCTGCTGCTGGCGAAGGCACACCTGCTGGTTGCCCTCGCGGCACTGCTCACACGACCCGCACGCGCAGATGAACGGCGTCGTCACCCGGTCGCCGACCTGCCACCCTGTGACTCCCGCACCGACCGCGGCGATCGTCCCGGCGAGCTCATGACCAGGCACGTGCGGCAGCACGATGTCCGCGTCGTGGCCCATCCACCCGTGCCAGTCACTCCGGCACAGCCCGGTCGCCTCGACCTTCAGGACGACCGCACCCTCCGCCGGCCCGGGCCGCGGAACCTCGTGTACGACGGGCAGAACGCCGTACTCCTCGATGACGACAGCGCGCACCAAGGCATCGTAGTCAGCCGACGCAGAACTCGTTGCCCTCGGGATCGAGCATCACGATGTGGCCGAGGACGTCGGGACCGTAGAACTCCTCGCGCACCTCGGTCGCACCGAGGCCGACGAGTTCCACAGCCTTGGTCCGCATCCGCTCGGCCGCGGCGGAATCACGAAGAGGCCCCGCCACGCGGATGTCGATGTGGAGCCGGTTCTTCGAGGTCTTGGGCTCGGGCACCCGGAGGAACCCGATCGCCGGCCCGACGTCGTCGGGGTCCACGATCGAGGCTCCGTCTGGATCGTCGTACCCGGGCTCGATGATGTAGCCGAGCGCCGCCGCCCAGAACTCCGCCAGCCGCTGCGGCTCGGCCGCGTCCCCACCAAGGGTCCAGTTGGTCGCCATGGCGGGAACGTTAGCGCCCATTCCGGACGATCCACGCCCGGAACAACAGATCAGCCGCCGGCGACCGCCGGGATGATCGAGACCTGCCCACCGTCCTTGATCGAGGTCTGCAGGCCGTCGGCGAAGCGTACGTCGTCATCGTCGACGTACACGTTCACGAATCGGCGCAGCTCGCCCGACTCGTCCAGGACCCGGCCCTTGATGCCCGGGTACGAGCCGTCCAGCGAGTCGAGCACCTCGATCAGCGTGGAACCCTCGGCGGACACCTCGGACACGCCCTGGGTGTAGGGCCGCAGGATGGTCGGGACGCGAACGCTCACACTCACTGCAGGCCTGCCTTCACGAAGGCGTCGTACGACGCGGGGATGGTCACCTTGGGGCCGACCCGGTCGGCCACGGCGTCGAGCGTCTTCAGCCCGTCGCCGGAGTTGATGATCACGGTCTCGGCCTCGGGGTCGAGCTGCCCGGTGGCGATCAGCTTCCTCAGCGTCGCGACCGTCACGCCGCCCGCGGTCTCGGCGAAGATGCCCTCGGTCCGGGCCAGCAACTGGATGCCCTCGATGACTTCCTCGTCGCTGACGTCCTCGATCGCTCCACCGGTACGGCGGGCGACGTCGAGCACATACGGTCCGTCGGCCGGGTTCCCGATCGCCAGCGACTTGGCGATGGTGTCCGGGCGAACCGGCTTGACCACGTCGTGGCCGTCCCGGAACGCCTGCGCCACGGGCGAGCAGCCGGTGGCCTGAGCGCCGTACACCTTGTAGTCGGTGGCGTCGACGAGGCCGAGCTTGCCGAGCTCGGTGAAGCCCTTGTCGATCTTGGTCAGCTGCGAGCCGGACGCGACCGGGATGACGAGCTGCTGCGGGATCCGCCAGCCGAGCTGCTCGGCGATCTCGAAGGCGAGGGTCTTGGAGCCTTCGGAGTAGTACGGCCGCACGTTGACGTTGACGAACGCCCAGCCCTCCTCCTCACCGGCGATCTCGGAGGCCAGCTTGTTCACGTCGTCGTAGTTGCCCTCGACGGCGACCAGGGTCCCGCCGTACACGGCGGTGGTGATCACCTTCGGGCGCTCGAGGTCGTGCGGGATGAACACGACCGAGCGGATGCCGGCGCGGGCGGCGGCCGCGGCGACGGCGTTGGCCAGGTTGCCGGTGGAGGGGCAGGCGAAGACCGTCATGCCGAGCTCGCGGGTGGCGCTCAGGGCGGACGCGACCACGCGGTCCTTGAAGGAGTGGGTCGGGTTGCCGGAGTCGTCCTTCACCCACAGCTTGCGCAGCCCCAGCTCGCGGGCCAGGTTCTGCGCGTCGACGAGCCGGGTGTAGCCGGGCTCGGTGTTCGGGAAGCTGGCCACGTCGACCGGGACGGGCAGCAAGGGCTGGTAGCGCCAGATGTTCTTGGGACCGGCCTCGATCTGCTCCCGCGTGATCGTCGGGTACTCGTACCCGACCTCGAGCGGACCGAAGCACTCCATACAGGCGTAGAACGGACCGAGCGGCGACTTCGCCCCGCAGGCGCGACAGCTCAGGTGCGTACCGTTGCCGAAGGCACCTTCGCGGATCGTGTGGGTGGCGGCGGTCAGGCTCATGAGTGAGGTTCCCCTCTCATCTTCCCCGGAACCGGATCTCGGCACGGGACGGATTTGGCACCGTTCCGCCGCGAGGGCCCCGGACTGGGACCTCAACGGGGAGGGTTGCCGGGACTTCAACGGGCCGTTTCCCTCAGTCCCTCTGGATGAGCTCCCCCGAGATTACCCAATAGGGTCCATATTGTGTCTTCCGTTCCCACTATCCGAGACGCTCGATCTCAGCCGGCCCGGTCCCGACGCCGGTCGAGCATGCGCATCATCGGTGTCGCCGCGACGCCGTGAACGACCACGCTCAGTACGACGGTGAAACCGACCGTCGCCCACAACCAGGGCAACTCGGTGTGGAACTCGGCCCCGGCGTACGCCAGATAGAACACCGACCCGACACCACGGACTCCGAACGCGGCCGTCACCCATCGCTCGGAGCGGCGCATCGGGGTCCCGGCCAGCGCGACCCACGCGGTCACTGGTCGGATCACCAGCACGAGCAGCAGTCCCAGCGCGGCGCCGGTCGCGGTCAGCGGGCGGAGCAGCCCGGCCGTGATCGCCGATCCGAGCAGCAGCAGAATCCCCCAGGTCAGAATGTGCTCGAGCTGCTCGACGAATCCGTGCAGTTCCTCGTGGAAGTCGTGCTGCCGCTCGGCCGCCCGGAGCGCCAGCGCCGCGACGAACACGGCTAGGAAGCCGTAGCCGTGGAGCACCTGAGCGAGGCCGTAGACACCCAGCGTCATCGCGAGGGCCAGCACGGGTTCCCGTGAGTCGGCCAGGCGGAAGGTCCGCGAAGGCGCGGAAAAGGCCATCCGGCCGAGCAACCAGCCCACGCCCGCACCGACCGCCACGCCGATCGCGATCCGGCCGACCAGGTCCCAGGCGAACCACTCGAGCGCCCAGTTGCCCACGGATCCCTTGGTGACCGCGAACACCGCGGCGTACACGAACGGGAACGCCAGACCGTCGTTCAGACCCGCCTCGGAGGTGAGTGCGAAGCGGACCTCGTCGTCCTCCTCGGGCTCGGCGCCCGCGCCGGTCGACGGCCCCTGCACCTGGACGTCCGAGGCGAGCACCGGATCGGTCGGGGCGAGGACTGCGCCCAGCAGCAGAGCGGTCGCCGGGGCCAGCCCGAGCAGCCAGCCGGCACCGGCCACCGCGGCGATGCAGGCGGGCATGGCCACGAGCAGAAGACGCCAGGTCACCATCCATCGGCGCCATCCGATCGGCCGGTCGATCGCCAGGCCGACGCCCATCAACGCGACCAGGATCGTCAGCTCGGCGAGGTGCTTGACGATCCCGGTCTCCACGATCGGGCTCAGGTGGGTGCGGTCGACGGCCAGGCCCAGCAGTACGCCGGCGCCGAGGAACCCGATCGGCGCCGAGACGGCGTACCGGCGAAGCATGCGGGGCAGGACCGCCCCGAGCAACAGGGCCAGCCCTGCCACCAGGTAGAGCCCGTCCCCGTTGATCGTCATGGTGGCGATCCTGTGCCCCTGGCGGAGTTACCTCAAGCGATGCGTCGCGCCGGGCGTGTGCGTGGGCAGCGCCATCCGAGGGCCGTAGCGGGGATGACCGATTCCGGTGAGCTCCAACAGGCGCTGGACACGGAAGCGATGACCGCGGTAGGGCTCGATGAGTTCGGCACAGCCCTCGTCGTCGAGCTCCTCGCCGATGAGGGCGTAGGAGACATCGCGGGACACGTGATAGTCCGCAAACGAGAACGCGTCGGCGTCGCCGTGGGCGCGCTGCCGCACTTCGGCCGCGGTCCACACCCCGACGCCGGGGAGTGATCGCAGCCGCCGCTCGATCTCGGCCGAGTCGGTCAGCTCGAGCGTCCGCTCCAGCGCCTTCGCCCGGGTCGCGGCTGTCACGACCACGCGGGACCGACGATTCTCCACGCCGGCCCGCAGCCACTGCCACGACGGAATCAGCCGCCACTCCTCCGGTGCCGGCGGCACCATCATCACGCGGCCGTCCGGCGCAGACGGGCCCGGCGCGGGTTCGCCGTACTCACGGAGCAGAACCCGCCAGGCGCGGAACGCCTCCTTGCCGGTGACAACCTGCTCGATCCCCGCGGCCGCCATCGCCTCGAACACCGCCCGCGTCCGCGGCACCCGGACATGCGGGAACCGCCGCGCCGCATCCACCAGCGCGCGATGCTCCGGCAACGGCTCGAACCCGTCCCAACTGTCCGCGTCGCCCAGCAGCTCCGGCACCCCGTCGAGCGCCCACGCAGCCCCCGGCCCCCAGGCCTCGGCCTCCACCTCCCCGGCGTACGGCGTCAGCCGCAGAAGCACCGGTCCATCCGGCGTCCGCGTCGCCCGCCACACGGTCCGTCCCCCCGGATCGAACACGTACGCCGGGTCCCCCGGCCCCTTCCGCAGCCCTCCGATCACCGAATGCGGATCCACCACCCGCCCAGCCCGCCAGACCCGCACCACCGAACTCACCCGCCAAGTCTTACTCACCCCGCCGACAACTAGCGGATCGGCGTCGGCGCCGCGGCCAACCGCTCGCGCATCCACGGGTAGGGATCGACCAACGGCTCGCGGGTGGAGAGTGCGTTCTGCACGAGTTCGGCGAGGCGATCGCCCATCACGTAATGCCGTCCTTTGGTCTCACCGACCGAGCGCAGCAGCCCCAGTTCGGTGAGCCTCGCCAGGTCGCGGCTGGCTGTCCGCTCCTCGATGCCCGCTCGGCGGACGTACGTCGAGCGGCGCATACGGAAGCCGAGCGACGCGTCGAACAGCTCGTCAGCGACGCGCTCCGCCAAGCCGAACTGCGAGATCAGCTCATCGAAAGCCAGCCACAACTTGCCCGCTTCGCGATACCGCCGCCGTACCGTCTGCGCCTGGATGTGATGCGCGCGCAGGTTGAACTTGACCCAGAGTGCGGCCGACCGCTCGGGATGCCACGCGCCGGCGCCGGTCGCGGCCAGCACTCGGTAGTAGTCCTCGGTGTTGCTGCCCAGCCACTCCTCGATGCTGGAGAACGCCGGCTCGCCAATTCCTCCGCGGGACAGAACAAGCGTCTGCAGGGCTCTGGCCATCCGGCCGTTGCCGTCGCGGAACGGATGGATCATCACCAGGTTCAGGTGCGCCATCGCGGCGTCCACGAGGGGATCCACCGCTTCGTCGGCGTCCAACCCGCCCATCAGCTCGGCCACGAGATCAGGCACCTCGTCCGCAGGTGGACCCTCGTAGACGTTCTCGCCGGTGGTCTCGTCATGCACGTAGACGACGCCCTGCCGATAGCTGCCCGGACTCTTGGCCAGGTCGTGGCTCAGCATCATGAAATGCATGCCGCGGACAGCCGACACGTCCAGCCGGAAGTCCGCGTCCTTCGCCATCGCCAGCACGTAGCCGAGCGCCTGCCGGTATCCCCGGATCTCGGCGAACGTACGCTCGTCGGTGCTCAACGCCTCCTCGTCATCCAACGCGGCCACCGCGTCGTCGAGCTTGACGTCGTACCCCTCGATGCTGTTGGAGCCCTGGATCGCCCGCGCGAGCATGCTCCGCCGCAACCCGCCGGCCCAGCGCCGAGGCACGCGGAGGATGTCGGCGAGCTCGGATCGGAACGCGTGGATCTGCTCGAGGACCTGTCGATCCTCGAGATCCGGCTCCGGCGTGCTGAAGATGGTCACTGGCCTCGATGCCCCGATGTCTCAATGTCTTAATTCTTAGGACATCGTACGCCGAGGTCCTAATGATTGCGACATCGAGACAAAGCGCAGTCACCGAGCCGATACTGAGGCCCATGACCGGGTGGGAGCGGGTGAAGGTGGTGGGGAACTTCGTCAATCTGACGACCTTGGTCGGGCTCGCGGTCGGGGTGATCGGGCGGGCCAGGGTCAGTCGGGGGCCGCGGGGGTTGTACTTCGCGAACGGGTACAAGCTGGGGTTCCCGATCGCGGGGGCGTTCACGATCGGGAACGTCGTCCTGAGCAAGAACGAGCGCACGTACTTCGACGACGCGGCGCTGGTGCGGCACGAGGAGCGGCACTCGTGGCAGTACTTCTGCCTGCTCGGGTTGCCACTGTTCCCGCTGTACGTCGTCGGCGTGGTGATCTCGTTCCTGCTCACCGGCGATCCGGCGTCGCGCAACCCGTTCGAGCGGCTGGCCAACCTCAAGGACGGCGGCTATGTCGAACGGCCGATCCAGCCGATCGGCAAGACCGTGACGCAGGCGTTCAGCGTGCTGCGATCGCGTCCGAAAGGGCCGTGAGGACAGTCACCACGCCCGTGGGGTCGTCCACCACGATGTCCGCGGCCTGGATCAGCTCGGTCGCGTCCGACGAGCGGGTGGCCAGCAGTACGGCGCGCAGTCCGGTCTTGCGATGCTCTTCGACCGCCCGGAACGCAGCCAGGTCACCCAGGTCGTCACCGGCGTACAGGATCGACCGGGCATCCGTGGACTCGATCAGCCGTCGGAGCGCGACACCCTTGTCGATGCCCGGTGGCCGGAGCTCCAGGACCAGGTTGCCGGGCTCCAGGCGCAGCTCGGTCGACTCGGCCAGCTCGGTCAGCGGCGTACGCAGCCTGTCCAGCGCACCGGTCGGATCGGCGAGCCGGCGCGTGTGCACGGCCAGCGAGCTTTCCTTGTCCTCCACGTGAGCGTCCGGTACGCCTGCCTCGCGCAGCAGCTCGGGCAGCCGGGCGCGTGCTTCTTCAACACCAGCCGGGACCGGGTCACTGGTCACCATGCCGGTCGCCGCGTCCCACCGCTCCAGCCCGTAGTGCCCCAGTACGACGAGGCCCCCGAGGCCGGGATGGCCCGTCACGCCGGTGAGCTCGGTGGCCACGAGCGCCGGACGGCCGGTGACGATCGCCACCTGCTTGACCGAGCGGGCCAGCCGTGCCAATGCGTCGAGGGAGCCCTCGACGGGCCGGGACATGGCCGGGTCCTCGACCAGCGGCGCGAGTACGCCGTCGAAGTCGGTGGAGATCACCGCGGTGGCCGGGTCGGCGACGATCGCCTCCCACCCTTCGCGACCGGCGTCGGTCTGGATGACCGGAGTACTCATCCCGCGTAGTCCGAGGTCAGGATCACGGTGAGGCGGTCCTTCTTCATGTTGTCCAGCGCGCCCTTGGTCCGGCCGACGCCGATGTCACGGGCGAGCTCGTTGGCAGCGTCGAGCATGCCCGGCGGGTAGTAGACCGTGCTCTCGGCGATCTTGCCGTGCCAGTTGTCGGCGCCGGCCACAGTCCAGCCAGCCTGCCGCGCCCGGCCCGCGACCGAGTCGGCCAGGCCCTTCCGCGAGGTGTTGTTGTAGATCTCCGCGGCCGGTCGCTCAGCCGCCGGGATGGTCGTCGGCTGCGTCGCCGGCGGCTGGGTCGGCTGCGAGCTCGGCTCGGTCGTGGGCGCGGTGGTGGGCGTGGACGACGGGGCCTGCGGAGGCGTGGTGGCCGGCTCGGTCGGCTCCGACGACGGCCCGGGGATGCTGGCGGCGATCGTCGACGGCCCGGACGTGGGCTTCGTGCTCGGCTTCGGGGTGGTCGCGCCCGACGGCTCGTCGGCCTGACTGTCGTGCCCGCGGGTGCCGAACAGCACCAGCAGGCCCGCCACGATCGCGACGACCGCGGCCACGGCGACGAGCGACGAGAGGACCTGGCCCCGATCGCCCTTCGGGCGGGACATGGTCAGACCTCGATGCCCAGCCGGCGTGCGGAGCGGGCGCGCTGCCGGGCCGCGCGGAGGCGGCGCAGGCGCTTGACCAGCAACGGGTCGTGAGCGAGGGCCTCGGGCCGGTCGATCAGCGCGTTCAGGACCTGGTAGTAGCGGGTGGCCGACATCTGGAACTGGTCCCGGATCGCCTGCTCCTTGGCACCGGCGTACTTCCACCAGTGCCGCTCGAACGCGAGGATTGCCCCGTCACGCTCGGTGAGTCCGGCAACGGCCGGCGACGCAGCTTCGGCTGGGCCGGGAGAGCTGGCGTTGGCGCTGTCCATTTGCTGGTGACTCCTGTGCGGTCGGTGATCGTCCGTCCGGGCTCCACACTACGGTTGAACAACAGCGATGTCATTCACCGGTCGGGCGACACGAAGCGTGTCGTTGAGCGGACAGCCAGACGCGGTCAACTCTGGCAGGATCGAGGGGGTGAGCTCAACTCTCTCCAGCATGGCGCTGGTGGAAGAGCTGCAGGCCAAGAGCCGTGAGGTGGACCCGCTGGTCAACGCCATCTGCACGCCCAACCCCGCCGCTCTCACCCAAGCCGCCCAACTCGACACGGAGCGTCGCGAAGGCCGGGTCCGTGGCCCGCTGCACGGCGTACCGGTCCTGGTCAAGGACAACATCGACACCGCCGACCTGCCGACCACGGCCGGCTCCCTGGCACTGGCCGATCAGCCGCCGCCACCGGACGACGCCCCACTGGTACGGCGGCTCCGTGAGGCGGGCTGTGTCGTCCTGGGCAAGACCAACCTGAGCGAGTGGGCCAACTTCCGCGGCTCGGCGTCCTCCTCCGGCTGGAGCGCGTACGGCGGTCTGACACGCAACCCGTACGCGTTGAACCGTTCGGCCGGCGGCTCCTCGAGCGGATCGGGCGCAGCGGTCGCCGCAGGACTCGCCGAGTACGCGATCGGCACCGAGACCAACGGTTCGATCGTCTGCCCGGCCGCACTGAACGGCATCGTCGGCCTGAAGCCCACAGTGGGCCTCATTCCGCAGCAGGGCATCGTCCCGATCTCACACTCGCAGGACACCGCCGGACCGATGACCAGGACGGTCACCCAGGCGGCAGCGCTGCTCTCGGTGATGACAGGCAGCAGGACCGACTACACCGAGCATTGCCGTGGTGCCGACCTCCGCGACATGCGGATCGGCGTACCGCGCGGTCCGCTCTGGGGCTACTCGATCGGCCTCGACCAGGTCACCGAGCAGGCGCTGGAGACGCTCAGCCGCTGTGGAGCCACCCTGGTCGACCAGCTGTCGTTGCCGACGCCCGGTGGCGACGAGGACCAGCTCCAGGTGCTGGCCCACGAGCTCAAGGTCGACCTGACGGCGTACCTGGCCACCCGGGTGCCCGGCGGTCCGCGGACGCTGGACGACTTGATCGCGTTCAACCGGGAGCATGCGGACGTCGAGCTTCAGTGGTTCGGCCAGGAGCTGTTCGAGCGGGCCGCGGCCACGGAGGGGCTGAGTTCCCCGATCTATGTCGCCTCCCGGCTGACGGCTCTCCGGGCCGGCCGGGACGGGATCGACGGTCTGCTCCGGGACAACCAGCTCGACGCGCTGGTCTGCCCGTCGTACTCCCCGGCCTGGGCCATCGACCTGGTCAACGGCGACCACGTGCTCGGTAGCTCGTCCTCCCACGCCGCCCTGGCCGGCTACCCGCTGCTCTCGGTGCCGTCCGGGCTGGTTGCCGGATTGCCGGTCGGGATCACGTTCAGTGGCACCGCGCGGAGTGATGCCACGCTCATTCGCTTGGCTCACGCCTTCGAAACAGCGAGAATCGCAGCAGACGGACCGTTCCCGACCCCGGAGTTAACCCAGTGGGTGTAGATCGCGTCAGGTGGGGCATCGTTGCTACGGGCAACATCTCCACGTCGTTCACGAGGGATCTGAAGCTGCTCGCAGACGACGCCGAGGTGACCGCGGTCGCGTCCCGTTCCCAGACCAGCGCGGACCGGTTCGCCGCCGAATTCGGCATCGAGCAGGGGTACGGCGACTACCGCCGGATGATCGATTCGGGCACCGTCGACGTGATCTACATCGGTACACCACACCCACAGCACTACGCGATCGCCCGTGCCGCGTTACAGGCCGGAGTCGCGGTCCTCTGCGAGAAGCCGGTCACGCTGACCGCCGAGCAGGCCCGCGACCTGATCGCGGTCGCCACCGAGCACAAGACACTGTTCGCCGAGGCGATGTGGATGCGGACCAACCCGGTCATCCAGGCCTTCTTCAAGGAGCTGGACAGCGGTGTGATCGGCGAGCCACAGCAAGTGGTCGCGGACTTCGCCTTCTACAAGCCGTCGTTGCCCACCCGCCTGCTCGACCCGGCGCTCGGTGGTGGCTCGCTGATGGACGGCGGCATCTATCCCATGACGTTCGCCTATATGGCTCTGGGTCGCCCGGCCGAACTGAAGGCCGTCGGCTCGCTCAACGACGACGGCATCGACCTGAACGTGGCGATGGCCTGGCGCCACGACTCCGGCGCGGTCGCCGCGCTCACCTGCGGGCTGCGATCGCAGAACCCGTGGGTGGCGTCGGTGAGTGGCCCGGAGGGCAGTCTGCAGTTGCCACACCGCTTCCACCACCCCGAGTACTACGTGCGCAGTACGGCTGCCGGCGCGGAGCGGATCGACGTACCGGTGCATGGCCTTGGGTACCACTACGAAGCCACCGCAGTGATGCAGGCGCTGCGCGACGGACGGACCGAGGTGCCGTCGCTGCCGCATGCCTCGACACTCGAGATCCTCGAACTGCTCGACGAGACCCGGAGCCAGATCGGGGTCCGCTACCCCGGTGACGACGACGACCTGAGTGGATGAGGCTGATATGCCGAACGGACGAAGTTCCTTCGTGGTGGTGGCCAACCGGCTGCCGGTCGACCGGATCGAGATGCCCGACGGCAGTACGGCGTGGCGCCGCAGCCCCGGCGGACTCGTCACCGCCCTGGCGCCGGTGATGCAGCGGCACCACGGCGCGTGGATCGGCTGGACCGGGAGCGCGGACGAGAAGGTGGACCCGTTCGAGGCCGACGGGATGCAACTGGTGCCGGTGATGCTGTCGGCCGAGGACGTGCAGCTGTACTACGAGGGCTTCTCCAACGCCACGCTCTGGCCGCTGTACCACGACGTGATCGTGGCGCCGGAGTTCCACCGTGAGTGGTGGGAGTCGTACGTGGCGGTGAACCGCCGGTTCGCCGAGGCCGCCGCGGACGCCGCCGACGACGGCGCGGACGTCTGGGTGCACGACTACCAGCTGCAGCTGGTTCCGGCGATGCTGCGCCGGCTGCGGCCCGACGTACGGATCGGGTTCTTCCTGCACATCCCGTTCCCGCCGACCGAGCTGTTCGCGCAGATGCCGTGGCGGCGGCAGATCCTGGACGGGCTGATGGGCGCGGACCTGGTCGGCTTCCAGAGACCCGGCGCCGCGTCGAACTTCGCCCGCCTGGCCCGCAACCGGATGGGCCTGCGCACCCGCGGCGACCGCATCCACCTGCCCGACGACCGGATCGTCCGGGCCAAGGCGTTCCCGATCTCCATCGACGTCGGCGAGCTGGAGAACCTCGCCCGCAAGCCGGAGACCGCGGCCCGCGCCGCCGAGATGCGCCAGGAGGTCGGCAACCCCGCGCACATCCTGCTCGGCGTCGACCGGCTCGACTACACGAAGGGCATCCGGCAGCGGCTGCGCGCGTTCGGCGAGCTGCTGGACGAGAAGCGCGTGTCGGTCGACGATGCCGTGTTCATCCAGGTGGCGACGCCGTCGCGGGAGCGCGTCGAGCAGTACCGCGTACTCCGCGACGAGATCGAGCTGCTGGTCGGCCGGATCAACGGCGAACACGGCCGGATCGGCACGCCGGCGATCAACTACCTGCACACGTCGTACTCGCGGACCGAGATGGCCGCCCTGTTCCGGGCCGCGGACGTCGCCGTGGTGACCCCGCTCCGAGACGGCATGAACCTGGTCGCCAAGGAGTACGTCGCCACCCGGTACGACGACACGGGCGCATTGGTGCTGAGTGAGTTCGCCGGCGCGGCGGACGAGTTCCGGCAGGCGTTCCTGGTGAACCCGCACGACATCAACGGTATGAAAGACACCATCGTCGATGCGATGAACACCGACGACCGCCAGCTCGGCCGCCGGATGAAGGCGATGCGCAAGCACCTGGCCGCGCACGACGTGAACGTGTGGGCGGCGAGCTTCCTGAAGGCGCTGCATGACGAAGACTGACAGCCGGGTTCCGGCCCGATGAGCACGATCGACGGCCGGGTACTGGCGCTTGACCTGGGTACGTCGTCGGCCCGCGCGCTGGTGTTGTCCGTCGACGATGCAGCACCGGTCCCCGGCGCCCTGGCCCGGCACAAGATCTCGCCCACCTACGCCACCGGCGGCTCGGCGACCCTGGACCTGCACGGGTACGTCGAGGGCCTGCTGGGCTGCCTCGACGAGCTCCAGCAGAACGGTCACCTGGACGGCATCGCCGCGATCGTGCTGTCCTCGCAGTGGCACTCGATCGTTGCCCTCGACAACAAGGGCTACGCGCTGACGCCGGTGATCACCTGGGCGGACACGCGATCCGTCGATCTCGACCTGGGCTCGTCGTTCGACGAGCATGCCTTCCACGCCCGCACCGGCGCCTGGCTGCATCGGCTCTACTGGACCCGGCGGATCCCCTGGCTGCTCTCATCGTCGTCCCCGGCGACCTTCGCCGGCCTTCCCGACCTGGTGCTGGAGCGGCTGACCGGCGAGCGCGTCACCTCGGTATCGGTCGCCTCCGGGACCGGCACGCTCGACCTCGCCACGGGCTGGTACGACGACGAGGCGCTCGAGATCGCCCGGGTCAAGGCCGACCGGCTGCCACCGATCGTTCCGACCGGATGGACCGGGACGTTGTCCGCCGAGTACGGACGCCGCTGGCCCGGGCTGGTCGGCGTACCGGTGCATCCGCCGACCGGGGACGGCGCCGCGTCGAACGTCGGGTCCGGTGGGTACGACGAGACCACTGCGGCGGTGACCGTGGGGACGTCGGCCGCCGTACGCGTCGTGCATCCGATCGACGATGCACCGGAGCTGCCGTGGGAGCTGTGGCGCTACCGGGTCGACGACAAGCGGGCGGTGACCGGGATGGCCTTCTCCGCGGCCGGGAACCTGCATGCGTGGCTGACCGGCGTACTGCAACTGGAGTCCGACGAGCCGTCCGGCGTACCGATCGGATCGTCGCGGGTGATCGCGATCCCGTTCATGGCCGGGACCAGGCCACCGGCCACCGTGCCGAGCGGCTCCGGGGTGTACTTCGGACTGTCCTTCGACGACGACGCCGCCAACCTGCTGGCCGCGTCGTTGCAGGGTGCGTCGCTGGAGATCGATCGCGGGCTGCGGATGCTCGATGCGCTCTTCGGGCGGCGGCTGGAGGTCGTACTGGGTGGCGGCGGCATCGACGCGTCGGCCTGGTGGCGGCGCTGCCTCACCGCGACGTTCGGCCGACCCACGACTGTGTGCGCGGAGGCCGAGGTCGGTGCCCGCGGCGCCGCGGCCGTGGCCCTCGGCCTGTCCCCCGAACCAGGCGGCGAACACCTCACCCCGGTCGACGCCGAGGTCGAGCGGATCGCAGTCCTCCGACCACGCTACGAGCAGCTGCGAGAGCTCGCCGTGCAGGCCTCACGCATCTAGCCTCCGCCCCACTGAGACCTTCCTGACGTGACCACGGCCACTGACAGGCCGGGGCGGTGACTGGATCATGGCGCGCATGCTGCGGGAGATGATGAAGTCGAAGGTGCACCGGGCGACGGTGACGCAGGCCGATCTGGATTACGTCGGGTCGTGCACGCTGGACGCCGAGCTGATGGCGGCGGCCGACCTGCTGCCCGGCGAGAAGGTGGACATCGTCGACATCACCAACGGGAACCGGTTGTCGACGTACCTGATCGAGGGGCCGCGCGGGTCCGGGGTGGTCGGGATCAACGGGGCCGCGGCGCACCTGATCCATCCGGGCGATCTGGTCATCCTGATCGCGTACGGGATGTTCGACACCACGGAGGCGAAGGTGTTCGAGCCGAGCGTAGTCTTCGTGGACGAGCACAATGCGATCACCCGCATCGGCTCGGACCCCGCCGAGGCGCTGCCCGACAGCGGCACGCTCCGCGGTGACCATTTGCACACCAAGCGCTGAACGCAGACCCCGCGCCGAGATGAGGACTGGTCGACCATGACCGACACGACCGAGACGACGACCGCAGCTGACACCGCCGCCGAGCCGGGCACCGCTACGAGCACCCCCGCCGGCAGCGCCGCGACCGAGAGTGCCGCCCCGAAGACGGCGTCCCACGACAACGAGCCGAGCCCGAAGCTTCGCGCGTTCATGAACTCGGGCTGGGCCGACTCCGAGCGGCAGGACGTGACGCTCAGCGACGTGGGCGTGTGGGCGGCGAAGCGGCGGGACGCGCTGTCGCAGGCGTTCCCCGGGGAGCGGCTCGTCGTCCCGGCGGGCACCTACAAGGTCCGCTCGAACGACACCGACTACGTGTTCCGCCCGCACACCGACTACGTCTGGCTGGCCGGCGACCAGACCTCGGACGCCGTGCTGGTGCTGGAGCCGAACGGCACCAGCGGCCACGACTCCGTCCTGTACTTCCGCCCGCGCTCCGACCGTGGCGAGGGCGAGGAGTTCTGGCGCGACCGGATGTACGGCGAACTCTGGGCCGGCCGGCGCCCGTCGCTGACCGAGACCGCCAAGGAGTTCGGCATCGAGACCCGGCACGTCGACCGGCTCGCGGACGCGCTCAAGGGCGATGTGCCGACCCGCGTCCGGCGCGGTGAGGACGCCTCACTCACGTCGGTGCTCAGCGGCGCGAAGACCGACGCCGACCGTGACCAGGAACTCGCCGCGACGCTGTCCAAGCTCCGGCTCGTCAAGGACCCGTTCGAGCTCGAGCAGCTCCGCGACGCGGTCGCGATCACGCACCGCGGCTTCTCCGACGTCCTCGCGGAGATGGACAAGGTCCGCGAGTACGGCGAACGCTGGATCGAGGGCACGTTCTGGCGCCGGGCCCGGGCCGAGGGCAACGACGTCGGGTACACCTCGATCGCCGCGGCCGGACAGCACGCGACCACGCTGCACTGGATCGAGAACGACGGCGCAGTGACCGACGGCACGCTGATGCTGCTCGACATGGGCGTGGAGAACCGCCGGCTCTACACCGCGGACATCACCCGCACGCTGCCGGTGAACGGCGAGTTCACCCCGCGCCAGCGCGACCTCTACCAACTGGTGCTGGACGGGCAGAACGCGGGCATCGCCGCGGTCCGGCCGGGCGCCGCGTTCCGCGCCGCGCACGAGGCCGCGATGGAGGTCATCGTGCACGGCCTCGACGCGATGGACCTGCTGCCGGTCTCGGCGGAAGAGGCGCTGGACCCGGAGAGCAGGCTCTACCAGCGGTACACGCTGCACGGGGTCAGCCACATGCTCGGTCTCGACGTCCACGACTGCGCCTCGGCCCGCGACGAGGACTACCGCAAGGGCGAGCTGGAGACCGGCTACGTGCTGACGGTCGAGCCGGGCCTGTACTTCCAGGCCGACGACCTGACCGTGCCGGAGGACCTGCGCGGTATCGGCATCCGGATCGAGGACGACATCCTGGTCACCGACGACGGCGCCGAGAACCTCTCCGAAGCCATGCCCCGCGACATCGAAGGCCTCCGGAACTGGATGGCTTCCTAGAAGGAACTGCCGAAGGGGCGCACGAAGTCTGTGCGCCCCTTCGCCATGTTCGGCCTACTCCGGCGCCTCAAGCTGCCAGGCGCAGCCGCGGTCGAGTGATCCGGTGAAGGCGCGGACGCTGTGCGGGCGTAGCCGGAAGATGCCGCTCGTGACCGGCTCAGGCTCGAGCCGTCCGTACTTCGCGCGCCAGGCCTGGACCACACGGCCGCCGAGCTCGGCCGAGGTCGTCTCCAAGTCCTCCACCCGCCCGTCGAGGATCACGACGTCGTCGGCGCTCTCGAGGTGCACGGCCGCCTGCGGATTCGTGGCCAGGTTACGACCCCACCGAGTCGTCGGCAGACCGTCGAAGTACAGCCCGCGGTCCACCCACACTCCCCACAACGGCGTCACGTGCGGCCGGCCATCCGGCCGCACCGTGGCCAGCCAGTAATTCTTCGCCTCGGTCAGCCGTCCCTCGACGTCCGACCACGACAGAAACCCTTCGCCGGACCGCGGAAACCGATACACCGTCGGCGCCTGCAAGGCTCGCACACTGGGCTCGTCCACCGTCACGACCCGACCCTACGACCACCCACCGACAAACTCCCCGAAACCGAGACGGCGCACAGGCGACCTCAGCTACCACCCGGCAGCCCGCCGCGGGCGGCGGGCTGCCGGTTCGCTTGTCACCAGATGCGGACGCGGTCCTCGGGAGACAGCCACATCCCGTCGGCCTCGGTGATGCCGTAGGTCTGGTGGAACTCGTCGATGTTCTTCACCACCGCGTTGCACCGGAACTCCGGCGGCGAGTGCGGGTCGATCGCGAGCCGTCGCGCCGCCTCCTCGGGCCGCGTCTTCGTCGACCAGGCGTGCGCCCACGACACGAAGAACCGCTCGCTCCCACTCAGCCCGCCGACCTCCGGCGCCTCGCCACCGTCCAGCGACAACTGGTAGGCGACGTACGCGATCGACAGCCCGCCCAGGTCGCCGATGTTCTCGCCGAGCGTGAGCTTGCCGTTCACGTGCTGCCCGGGTGTCTCGTCCGGCGACAGGACGTCGTACTGCGCGACGAGCTTGTCGGTGCGCTGCTCGAAGGCCGCGCGGTCCTCGTCGGTCCACCAGTCGTTCAGGTTGCCGTCGCCGTCGTACCGCGAGCCCTGGTCGTCGAACCCATGGCCGATCTCGTGCCCGATCACGGCACCGATCGCGCCGTAGTTGATCGCGTCGTCGGCCGCCAGGTCGAAGAACGGCGGCCGCAGGATCCCGGCCGGGAAGACGATCTCGTTCATCCGCGGGTTGTAGTACGCGTTGACCGTCTGCGGCGTCATCTTCCACTCGGTCCGGTCCACCGGCTGCCCGAGCTTGGCCAGATCGCGCGCGGTCTCCACCGCGACCGACCGGCGCACGTTGCCGAACAGGTCGGCCGGGTCGACCTCGAGCGCGTCGTAGTCCTTCCACTGGTCCGGGTAACCGATCTTCGGCACGAACGTCCCGAGCTTGTCGAGCGCCCGCTGCCGGGTGTCCGGACCCATCCAGTCCAGCGCCTCGATCCGCTGCCGGTACGCCTCGACCAGGTTCTGCACCAGCTCGACCATGCGGGCCTTCGCGGCCGGCGGGAAGTGCTCGGCGACGTACAGCTTGCCGAGCGCCTCGCCCAGCGCGGACTCGACCGCCCCGACGCCGCGCTTCCACCGCTCGCGCAGCTCGGGCGCACCGGTCAGCGTCTTGCCGTAGAAGGCGAAGTTCTCGTCGACGAAGGCCGCGCTCAGCAGCGGCGCCGCGCTGTGCACGATGCGCCAGCTCAGCCACTCCTTCCACCGGTCCAGCTCGACCTCCTGCAAGGCCGCGGCGGCCGCGGTGAAGAAGTCGGGCTCGCGCACGACGACCTCCGCGAAGGCGCTCTCCGGTACGCCGGCACCCGTCAGCCACGTCGACCAGTCGAAGCCGGGGGTCAGCTCGTCCAGCCCGGCCCGGTCGACCTTGTTGTAGGTCAGCTGGACGTCGCGGTTCTTGACCCGGTCCCAGTGCGCGCCGGCGACCCGGGTCTCCAGCTCCATGATCCGCTCCGCGGCACCCGCCGGATCGGGCAGCCCGGCGAACTCGAGCATCCGCGTCACATGCGCGACGTACGCCGTACGCACCTCGGCGAAGCTGTCCTCGCGGTAGTACGACTCGTCCGGCAGGCTGAGACCGCCCTGCGTGAGGTAGACGATGTTCTCGTCGGACTTCTTGGCGTCGGCGTCGACCCAGTAATGGAAGACCCCCGGCACGCCCTGCAGCTCGAGCTGTCCGAGGGCCGCGACCAGGCCGGGCAGATCCTCGACCCCGCGGACCAGGGCGAGCTGCTCGGCGATCGGCTCGGCGCCGAGTCGCTCGATCGCCTCCTCGTCCATGAAGCTGCTGTACAGATCAGCGATCTTCCGCGGCTCGCTGCCCTCGGGGTGCCCGGCTGCGACGGACTTCTCCACGATCGCGCGGACGTCCTGCTCGGCGGTGTCCCAGAGCGCGTGGAAGGCGCCGTAGATGGCCTTGTCCGCCGGAATCTCGTGCTCTTCCAGCCACGGCCCGTTCGCATAGCGGTACAGGTCGTCCTGCGGCCGCACCGTGCCGGACAGACTCGAACTGTCGATCCCTGCTGTCATCCCTGCCCCTTGTCGCGTGTGGAGTATCTGCCAGCGAACATACCCGGTTGCCGACCGGGCCGTTGTGAACTTTCCACAGGCCCGGCTCGTTGTCCTGGTAAGGACCGGATCAGGAGGACCCCGCCATGTTGCACCTCGTCCGCCGCCTCGCAACGCTGGTGAGCGTGCCCGCACTGATGCTGGGCCTGGTGAGCACCTCGGTCGCCGCCGCCGCGCCCACAACCGGAGCACCCACCAAGCTCAACCTGCCCGACGGGTTCCAGCCGGAAGGCATCGCGATCGCCCGTGGTACGGCGTACTTCGGCTCCCGCGCCGACGGGGACATCTTCGCCGTCGACCTGAAGACCGGCGCCGGCAAGGTGATCAGCCAAGGGCCGGGCACCGGCTCGCTCGGAATGAAGGTGGACCGCTTCGGCCGGCTGTTCGTGGCCGGTGCCGCCGGTGGCAACGGACGGGTGATCGACACCCGGACCGGCCGCGTTCTGGCCAGCTACACCTTCACCACATCGGCGACCACATTCGTGAACGACGTGATCCTGAGCAAGAACGCGGCCTGGTTCACGGACTCGCGGCAGCCGGTGCTCTACAAGCTATCGCTCGGCCGGCACGGCAAGCTGCCCGCGAAGCCCCAGACCATCCCACTGAGCGGCGACTACCAGCACACCGCCGGCAACAACGCGAACGGCATCGCCCTCACCCCGGACGGCCGCGGGCTGATCATCGTGCAGTCCTCGACCGGCTTCCTCTTCCGGGTCGACCCGCGGACCGGAGTCACCAAGCGGATCGACATCGGCGCCGCCGTGATGACGAACGGCGACGGCCTGCTGCTGATCGGCCGGACCCTGTTCGTCGTCCAGAACCTCCTGAACAAGGTCGCCGTCCTCACGCTGAACCAGTCCGGCACCAAGGGCACCTTGGTCCGGGAGGTCACCAGCCCGGACTTCGACGTACCGACGACCGCCGCGGCCTTCGGGGACCGGCTCTACCTGCCGAACGCCCGGTTCACCACGCCGCCGACACCGACCACGGCGTACTGGGCCACCGCGATCTCAGCGACGACCAAGCCGATCAAGCACGCGGTCGACGAAGGTGAGTGCGACCGCATCCGGTTCCTGGCGCCGGCGCAGTAGCCAGGTCAGGAGACAGTGCGGAGGTCGCCCCGGGCCGCGGCTTTGAGGCGACTTCCGCAGGACAAGCGGACGGAGTAGTTGGCCGGGATCGAGAGGGGCTCACCGGTCTGCGGGTTACGGCCGGTGCGCGGGGCGCGCAGCACGCGCTCGATGCTCAGCAGGCCGGTCAGCGAGACCTTGTCGCCCTTGTGCACGGCCTCGGTGACGACATCGCCCAGCGCGTCGAGAACCTTCTCGGCCTGGTTCCGTGGAATGCCCGCCTTCTGCGCCACCCCGGCGACCAACTCGTTGCGGTTCACAGCTCTCCTCAGACTCGACCAACCCTTCGATCGGCACCTTAAACCGAAATGATTGTCGTTAGCGAGAAGCATCCGCATTCCGGTCAACCCCGGAGGCAAGGGAACTTTGCCGCCTGAAAGACCGTCTTCAGAGGCCGTCCTGGTCGTGCCAATGGTTCTGCCAGCGCCGGTCGATGGCGTCGTCCGCCAACTGGTAGCGGATGTCGGTCGACAGCCGCATCTCGGTCGACACGTTGTCCAGGGCCGCGTGAATCGTGTGGGCGGTGTGGATGACCACGTCGCCGGCCGCGTAGTCGGTGACCAGCCAGTCGGCGTCGCACTGCTCGGCCAGGCCGGGTAGGTCCGCAGTCATCGACGCGGCGGGGCGCTTGAGCGTGCCGGCGGCCTCCTCCGCGAGCACCCGGTGGTGGCTGCCCTCCAGATAGGTCAGACCGCCTCTGCTGACCGGACAGTCGCCGAGCGGGATCCAGGCCGACAGCACCTGGTCACTGCCCCCTCTGAGGTACACCAGGTCGTAATGCGCCTGGGTCGCCGTACCGATGCCGTTCTCGCCCGGCGCGGTCTGCCGGATGATCTTCCGCTTGTGCAGAAACGGCTCCCCGCCGAGGAACCACTCGAACCACCCCTTGAGCGCCGGCTGCGCACAGAAGGCGGCGTACTCCGGTCCAGGCACGATCTGGTCGATGAGCACCTTCCGGTACGACGGTCTGTCGGCAGCGGCACCGGTCAGCCCGAAGTAGTACTCCCGGAAGCCCTGCACCACCTCAGCGTCCAGCAACCCGGTCAGGTACAGGTATCCGTCCCGCCGCAACCGCTCTCGCAACCCCTGCAGCTCCCCCCGCTCCCGCTCCGGTACGACGCTCAGTTCCCCGACCCGCCGTTCATCCAGCACGTACCCATTCGAAGTCAGCACGTCGACAATTCCACCCCACGCGGTCAGTCACCGGAATGGACATCGGCGACCACTTCTTGGACTCTTGTTCCGTGCCGAACTGGTCGATCTACCTGACTCCAGGCGCGACTGAACGCCAACTTGGACTCTGCTGCCTCGGTGTCGGCGAGCAGGACAACCGGCCCGGCGCCACACCGGAACGCGCCCTCGGTTGCCATGCCCTGGTCTGGCTCAAGGAGGGCCGCGGCCAGTTGCTGCACGGCCCCGATCGTCAGCTCTACGATGTGCGAGCACCTGCGATGCTCTGGCTCTACCCCGGCGTTCTGCACGGCTATCGGCCGACGACTCGCTGGCGACAGGTGTGGACACTCTTCAGCGGTCCCGCGACCACAGCGCTCACAACACTCGGCCATCTGGACATCAGCCAACCGGTCCGCCGGTACGCCGACCCACGGCCGGTCGATCGCGCTTTCACTCGACTCCTACGCGTCAGCACGACGCACAACGCCGTACAGACCGTTGCAGCGTTGTATGACCTGATATCTCAGGCGGCGCCGTCGTCTGGCGATGGAGTTGCGGCGCAGCTGGCCGAGCTCGCCTGTACGCCGCTGAGTGTTCAGGACTATGCCGCCCAGCTCGGACTCAGCGTGAAGGAGTTGCGCGAGGCAGTGCGCCGTACCACTGGCTCAACACCGCAGGAACTGGTCTTGACCACAAGACTCAACACTGCAAAGAGTTTGCTCGTCGAGGAGGACCTGTCGGTCGCCGCGATCGCCCGGCAGGTCGGGTACGACGATCCCGCCTACTTCACCCGCTTGTTCACCGCACGAGTAGGGGTTTCGCCGCGCGCGTTCCGGCGGTTTGGTTCGGTCTCGGGGCGAAAATCCTCCTTCTGAAGGAGGCGGGGCCGACTTTCCGACGTGTAAAACCGTTCAGTGGGGTGACGTGCGCAGGCGCCGGACACCGATACGGTCGTGGGTATGAGTCAACCGCAGCCCATCGACCCGCGATACGCGAACCGGCCGCCGCAGGCCCGCCCGAAGAAGCGGCGCAACTGGTTCCTCCGCACCGTCGGACTGATCGTCCTGCTGTTCATCCTCATGCTGGTCGCGGTCCCGCTGTACGCGTGGAGCCGGATCGACAAGATCGACGCGATGCCGACCGGCAGCAGGCCGGCCGAGACGTCCGGTACGACGTACCTGATGGTCGGATCGGACGCCCGCGAGGACCTCACCCGCGCCGAACGGGCCCGGCTCCACACCGGCTCGGACGCCGGGCCGCCCCGGACCGACTCGATCATGGTCATGCACGTCCCCGACTCCGGGCCGACGGTCCTGATCAGCATCCCGCGCGACAGCGCGGTCAACATCCCAGGGGTGTCGGGCAAGCAGAAGATCAACGCCGCCTTCAACAAGGGCCCGGCGCTGCTGATCGAGACCATCGAGAACGTGACCGGCCTCCGGATCGACCACTACGTCGAGGTCGGCTTCGGCGGCTTCGCCTCGGTGATCGACAGCATCGGCGGCATCAACATGTGCTTGCCTAAGGCAATGAAGGACCCGCAGGCGCACATCAACCTGCCGGCCGGTTGCCAGGAGCTCAACGGCGTGAACGCGCTCGGCTACGTCCGCTCCCGGCACGCCGACGGCAACAACGACTTCGGCCGGGTCGAGCGGCAGCGCGCGATGGTCGGCGCGGTGGCGAAGAAGGCCAGCTCGCCGACGACGTTCCTGAACCCGATCCGCTACTACAGCGTCGCCACCAAGGGGGTGGACGCGCTGACCGTCGACAAGGACATGAGCCTGTTCGACTTCATCCGGTTCGCCCGCGGCATGCGGGCCGTCTCGGGCAGCGGCGGCATCACCCTGACCGTCCCGATCAGCGATGACAACTACCAGTTGGGGAACGGCCGGGGCGTCGCGGTGAAGTGGGACACCGCCAAGGCCAAGGCTCTCTTCAACGCCCTCAAGTCCGGCAACACCACGGGCCTGAAGAGCAGTTGACCGTCCTCGTCCATGCCGTGGTGAGCCTGGGCATGCTCGTCGTCGTACCGCTCGGGCTCACCCTCCTGCCGACGCGAACCACCAGCCCCCGCTGGTGGTTCGCGTTCGCTGTCCCCGGGGTGATCTCGCTCTGGCTGCCGCGCGGCGCCGTGTCCATCACACTCGCGGCGATCTATCTCGCGGGCACCCTCGTCCTGATCACCCTCGCTGCTCGTCACTTCCTTCATCACAAGGTGATCCGGCCCCGCGAGATCGCGCTCTACACCGCACTCGCGACTCCATCGATCGCCGCACTCGCACTGGTTGCCGAGCGTTCGTCGTACGAACTGTTCGGCTTCAGGCTGACCGTCCTGTCCCTCACCGTCGCTCACTTCCACTTCGCCGGCTTCGCGGCCGCGCTCATCGCCTATCTGGTGGCGGACTCACGGACTCCCGCGACCACTGCGGCCGCAATCAGCGTTCCCCTCGGCACTGGCGTCGTACTGCTCGGCTTCTTCCTCGGTGACCCGGTGGAGCTCGCGGGAGCCGCCGTACTGACGGCGGGCATGTGGCTGGTCGGCTGGAACCTCTGGCGACGGTCACAGCAAGCAGACCGAGCCACTGCGGCCCTCCTGATCGTCTCGGCATCCGTGCTCGTGGTCACGATGCTGCTGGCGCTCAGTTGGGCCTTGGGGCATGTCGTAGACACGCCCTATCTACCGTTGGAGTGGATGGCCGCCACGCACGGGCTGGCGAACGCGATCGGGTTCGCACTGTGCGGACTGCTGGCCTGGCGACGACTTGGGGAGGGTGTTCGATGAAGCTCGACGACTTGGCGACACTGCGGTTCAGCTACGACGTGGTCGGCTCCACCCGGTACGACGAGACGCCGCCGGGCTACCACCGACTCGAGTACCGGACCCGGATCGGTGCGGGGAGCGAGGTCTTCGCCCGAGCCGGAGAGGCGCTGCTGAACTGGCGCATGCACCGGGCCGCCGGCGTGCCGATGACGGCGACCGACACACCCCCGACGATCGGCACCAACAGCCTCGGCCGCCTCGGCGCCGGCATGCTGATCGGCCGCCTCCGCACCATGACTCCGCTCGGCATGGTCGGCCTCCCGGTCCCCTGCCGAGTCGTCTGGACCGTGGACGAGCCCGACCGCATCGGCTTCGCGTACGGCACCCTCGAAGGCCACCCCGAGTCCGGCGAGGAGTCCTTCGTCGTCACCAGCGACCCCGACGGCATCCACTTCACCATCCGCGCCTACAGCCGCGCCGCCACCTGGTACACCCGCCTGGCCGGCCCCGCCACCCGCACAGCCCAACAACTGGCCGCCCGCCGCTACGCCCGCGCCCTCCAAACCCTCGCCACCCCATAGCAAAGGCCCCGCAAGCTCATACCTTTGCGGGGCCGGCTCCTTTGTACCAGTCGCTTCAAACGGATCAGATGACCAACACGCCAACAAAACAAGACGATCGACCACCACTCGCCCCTTGACCCCACCGAACCGAAGCCAAGGTCGGCGGCTATCGGGGCGATGCGGCGGCTGCCCGCACGTTTGACACGTAGAGGCCGTTCTCGGAGCTGACGTGAGCAGCTCACCCACCGAGCGTCGGCTGCGACAGTGCTGCTCGCCACTGGCGGACAGCGGCCTTTGCCGGACCGACATCGCTGAGCAGGAATTCGTTGCCGGCCATGATCATGTCTCCATCCCGCTCGGTCTGCCCACGCATGGACTGCCACCGGACGAACCACAACCGGCAGACCTTGTCGCCCACGGCCACCTTGATCCCAATACCGAAGTACAGCTTCGGGAACCGAGCGCGCACCGCCGGCACCGGCGCCCGAAAGATCGGGCCGTGAGCATCGGAGGTAAACGTCAGGATCCCCTCTGACAGACTCAGCTCACCGAGATCGAACTTTCCCCACGGCCCCAGACGCCCGCCCAGGCACGCCAATGTCCTAAGCCCACCCTCCACGCGAGCACCCCCTGAGCACTTCCAGACGGCAACATCGTGCGCCGCCCAGGTCGCGCCGCACAAGTTGCACTGCAGGTCAGAGGCGCATTCAGCCCCCGCACCCATCCTGGTGCGGCGTGCGAGATAGGTCTTGTTGTCAGAGGTCATCGGCGACCTGGCGGACGGTTCGGCAGGGAAGGTTTGAGCGGCGTACACCTGGTCGACGTGAGCCGGCGGCCAGCTGGCGACTGCACGTGGATGACGCCTGCAAACCTCTCCGCGCCGGCTTCGCAGCTATCGGAAGTGCTGCACGGGTGGTTGCAAACACCTGACGACAAACCGGGATGCGGTGGGGCTTCACCGCTGATACTTGGGGGTGTGGAGGAGTCTCGGGGTGGGATGGTGCGGGTGGTGTCTTGGCCGTTTTCGGGAGGTGAGTTTCCGGCGGAGCTCGGAGCTGTGGTGATGAGGACGGTGCTGGACGGAAGCCGGCCGGCGTTGCAGGTTGCGCACTTTCCTGACGGGGAGTGGGCGATCGGAGATGGTGACGATCCGAATGCGCCTGAGGCCTGCGTGGCGACGCACATCTGGCATGCGATCGAGCGCAACTCGTCCATTCGGCAGCTCGCGTCGATGCCGCCTGGACATGTGGCTGATCGCGGGGCGCCGGGGCAGCCGTGGGTCGTGTCGGAGTTCCGGCCCGAAGACTGAACCCGGGGTGCACTTCAGCTCGGCGGGCTGCAATGCTGTGGCGGGTGAGCCCGAAGACGTTGTCGGATTTGGTTGCGGCGGACTGGGCGGACGCGCTCTCGCCGGTTGAGGATACGGTCGCCAGGATGGGTGAGTTTCTGCGTGGCGAGATCGCCGCCGGGCGCCCGTACTTGCCGGCGGGGGAGAACGTGCTGCGGGCGTTCAAGAGGCCGTTGGGGCAGGTGAAGGTCCTGGTGGTCGGGCAGGATCCGTATCCGACGCCGGGGCACCCGGTCGGGCTCAGCTTCTCGGTGGCGCCTGATGTGCGGCCGATCCCGCGGAGCCTGGCCAACATCTACCGCGAGTTGATGGCAGACGTCGGCGTACCGGCTCCGTCGAACGGCGACCTGACGCCGTGGACCGAGCAGGGCGTGCTGCTGCTGAACAGAGTGCTGACCGTGCAGCCGGGCAAGTCGGGCTCGCACCGCGGCAAGGGCTGGGAGACCGTCACCGAGCAGGCCATTCACGCACTGGTGAAGCGCGGCGGCCCACTCGTCGCGATCCTCTGGGGCCGCGACGCCCAGACGCTCAAGCCGATGCTCGGGAGTACGCCGTACGTCGAGAGCGCGCACCCGAGTCCGATGTCCGCCGACCGCGGCTTCTTCGGCTCCCGCCCGTTCAGCCGCGTCAACGCCCTCCTGGTCGAGCAAGGCGCCACCCCGATCGACTGGCGCCTCCCGTAGTCAGTGCCATGCTGCGGGCATGGCACGTTACGTGATTGACGCCCCCACTCTTCTGCACCTCGTGGCCGACGGCGCGACCATCGATCCCACTCATCGACTGGTGGCACCCAACGCGATCCGGTCGGACGCCCTGCAACTGCTGCTGCGCGAGGTCCAGCAAGAGGCGCGCTCCGTGAAGGAGGCGCTGCAACTGCACGAGCGCATGACGGAGCTCAAGATCCGCACGCTGGGCGACCGGGTGTCCCGGCGGACCGCCTGGGACATCGCCCTCGAGCGTGACTGGGACACCCTCCGGGACGCCGAGTATCTGGCCGTGACCAAACTCCAGGCCGACGCCCTGATCACCGTGGACCCCGAGTTGGCCGCCAAGGCGGACGGCGTCGTCCCGCTCGCGGACCTCCGGGACCTGCTCAGCCACGGGTAATCGCTCTCCCCCGAGGCAAATTTGTTCGAATGATGCATTGCAGGATCGTTCAACAATCTCCTAAGGTGGGCGGAATCGCGCCAAACCTGAGCACACCGTCCGTCCCCGGGAGGAACCATGTGGGTTCTGCTCGCCATCGCGGTGGTCGTCGTCGGCTTCGCCCTCCGGCTGAACTCGATGCTGGTCGTCACCGCCGCCGGTATCGTCGCCGGCCTGATCGGCGGCCTGTCGCCGGTCAAGATCCTGAACGCCTTCGGCGACGGTTTCGCCGGCAGCCGATCCGTCACCGTCTTCATCGTCACGCTGCCCGTGATCGGGCTGATCGAGCGCTACGGGCTGCAGCACCAGGCCCGCAAGCTGATCGGCAGGCTGAAAGTCCTCACCAGCGGCCGGCTGCTGGCCATCTACCTGCTGATCCGGCAGGGCACGGCGGCGCTCGGCCTGACCAGCATCGGCGGTCCCGCGCAGGCGGTCCGGCCGCTGATCGCCCCGATGGCCGCCGGCGCCGCGGAGCGCCGCTACGGCAAGCTGCCGGAGAAGATGCAGGAGAAGATCAAGGGCTTCGCCGCCAGCGCTGACACGGTCGGGCTGTTCTTCGGTGAGGACATCTTCGTCGCGATCGGCTCGATCCTGCTGATCACCGGCTTCGTCGACACGACGTACGGCCTGCACCTGGAGGCGATCGACATCGCGCTCTGGGCGATCCCGACCGGTATCTGCGCGCTGCTCATCCACGGGGTCCGGCTGATCCTGCTGGATCGGCAACTCGACAAGCTGGCCGCCGAGGCCGACGCGGACGCCGAGGAGGTGGCGCGGTGATCAAGGTCGAGTGGTTCTACTGGCTGTGCGGCCTGTTCTTCGTGCTCATCTCCCTGCAGGTGATCAACGACCGCAGCAACCCGAAGCGGATCGGCAGTGCGGCGTTCTGGGGCATCCTCGGCCTCTCGTTCGGCTACGGCACCTTCGTGGTGAACAAGCAGGCCCCGTCCTGGCTGCTCGGCATCGCGGTGATCGGCCTGGCCGTCCTGGCCGGCTCCGGCTTCCCGGGGCGCGGTCACGAGCGGACGACCACACCCGCCGAGCGGGCCAGGTTCGCCGATCGCTTCGGCAACAAGCTCTTCCTGCCGGCGCTCGTGATCCCGGTGGTCGCCGCGATCTTCGGCGCCTGGCTGGCCAAGGTGAAACTGGGCAACGGCAAGCTACTGCTGCAGAGCGGCTCCGCGACCATCATCGGCCTCGGCGTCGCGTCGCTGCTCGCCCTCGCGGTCGGCATGCTCATCCTCAAACCGAGGTCGCCCGCGGTCCCGCTGCACGAAGGACGACGGCTGCTCGAGCACATCGGCTGGGCGGCGATCCTGCCGCAGATGCTGGCCACACTCGGTCTGCTGTTCAACGCCTCCGGCGTCGGCAAGGCGGTCGGCCGGGTCACCGACCACCTGGTCCCGAAGGGTTCACTGATCGCCGCGGTCGCGCTGTACTGCATCGGTATGGCGGTCTTCACGATCATCATGGGCAACGCGTTCGCCGCGTTCCCGGTGATGACGGCCGCGGTCGGCTGGCCGCTGCTCGTGCAGCAGTTCGACGGTACGCCGGCGGTCGTGTTCGCGATCGGCATGCTGGCCGGCTTCTGCGGCACCCTGTGTACGCCGATGGCCGCGAACTTCAACCTGGTCCCGGCTGCACTCCTGGAAATGAAAGACCAGTACGGCCCGATCAAGGCACAGGTCCCGACCGCGGTCCCGCTGCTGGCCTGCAACATCGTCCTGATGTACGTGTTCGCGTTCTAAGGAGTCCTCTTGAAGTACGCCGCCGCCTGGGCCGCCATCGCCTGTGAGGTGCTCGAAACCCCGTACCCGTACGGCGCCGCGCACGCGTCCAGTGGTCCGGACGACGTCGACGTGACCCCGCAGCTCCTGCACCCGGCGTTCCACGGGTCCTACGACTGGCACTCCAGCGCACACATGCAGTGGTCGCTGGTCCGGTTGCTCACGCTGGCACCGGACCAGGCCGGCCGGCGCCCGATCGAGGTCCTGGACCAGCGCCTCACCCCCGAGGCGATCGCCACCGAGGTGGCGTACCTGCACGACCGCCCGGCGTACGAACGCCCGTACGGCTGGGCCTGGGCGGCGATGCTGGTCGCCGCCGCCCATAAGTTGCCTGGGGCAAAGAACTGGGCGGCCGCCCTCAGCCCGCTCGGCGACATCATCGCCGACCTCGTCCTCGGCTGGCTGCCACGCCAGGCGTACCCGGTCCGCCACGGCGTCCACCTCAACAGCGCGTTCGCCCTGGCCCTGCTGCTGGAGGCGTACGACGACCTGCGCCGGCCGGACGTGGTCGACGCGATCCGGTCCCGTGCGCTCGAGTGGTTCGGCCAGGACACGGCGTACGACACGCGCTTCGAGCCGTCCGGCACCGACTTCCTGTCGCCGGCGCTGACCGAGGCGGAGTTGATGCGCCGAGTCCTCCCGGCCGACGAGTTCAGCACCTGGCTGTCCGCGTTCCTGCCAGGTCTCGGCACCGATGCACACCGGCATCTGCTCGACGTGCCTGTCACCGACAACTCCGGCGATGGTCAACTGGCGCACCTGTCCGGCCTGGCCTTGTCGCGGGCCTGGCAGCTCCGCACCATCGCGCCGGCACTGCCCGACGTCGCAGAGGTGCTCCGCAAGGGCGCCGACCGTCAGATCGAGGCCGTGCTGCCGACGGTGACCGACGGAGACTTCATGTCGACGCATTGGCTGGTGTCGTTCGCCCTGCTCGCCGATCAGGCGTAGTCACTCCGGAGCAACTGTCACTGACTCACCCTCGCCGATTGACACCCGCGTCGGTCCGCCGTACGGTCTCGCCTTAATAGGAAACCTTCCTAACAGTTCGGACGGACCGCGAGCCGACCACACGCGGGCGACGGCGGGAGGCAGGGTTAGCTCATGGCAACGACACCCGGAACGCCGCGCCTGCTCCGCGCGATGAACGACCGCGCCGCCCTCGACCTGCTGCTCAGCCAGGGCCCGCTCTCCCGCACCACCCTGGGCAACCTCACCGGCCTGTCCAAGCCGACCGCGTCCCAACTGCTCGCGCGACTGGAGGCCGCCGGCCTGGTCCGCGCCAGCGGCACCTCCGCCGGCCGCCCGGGGCCGAACGCGCAGCTGTACGAGATCAACGGCGGCATCGCATACGTCGGCGGCCTCGACGTCACGCCGGCCCGGATCCGCTCGGCCGTCGCGGACCTCACCGGCAAGGTCGTCGGCACCTACGAGCTGCCCACCCCCGGCCGGAGCGCCAAGGGCACCGTCGACCGCGTGATCAAGGCACTCGACGGAGCGGCCGGCGAAGCAGGCCTGAACCGGGAGCGGCTGCACCGTGTCTCGATCGGCACCCCGGGCGGCTTCGACCCGACCACCGGCCGGCTGCGGTACGCGACCCACCTGCCCGGCTGGCACACCCCGCATCTGCTCGAGGAGCTGGCCGCGGCGATCGCCGTACCGCTGGAGGTCGAGAACGATGTCAACCTGGCCGCCATCGCCGAGCAGCGGGTCGGCCATGCCCGCGACAGCGACAACTTCGTGCTGCTGTGGGGCGAGGAAGGCATCGGCGCGGCGATCGTGATCAACGGCCGGCTGCACCGCGGCGCCACCGGCGGCGCCGGCGAGGTCGCGTTCCTGCCCTTGCCCGGTACGCCGCTGGTCCGCAACGTCGGCCGCAACAACGCCGGCGGTTTCCAGGAGCTCGCCGGTGGCGAACCCGTGCTGGAGCTGGCCCGCGCACACGGACTGAAAGCGCGTACGGCGGAGGCCGCGATCGCAGCCGCGTTGCAGACCGAGGGCGCCGGCGATGCGGTGCTGAGCGAGTTCGCCCACCGGCTGGCCGTCGGTCTGGCCGCGATCGTCGCGGTCGTCGACCCCGAACTGATCGTGCTCGCAGGCGGCGTGATCACCGCCGGCGGCGAACGCCTGCGCAGTCTCGTCCAGGACGAGCTGGCCGATCTCGCCGTACCGCGGCCGCGGTTGGTGATGACCGCGCTCGGCACCGACCCCGTGGTCTCCGGAGCACTCCAGTCCGCCCTGAGCACCACCCGCGACGAAGTCTTCGACACCGCGGGTCCACCGATCCCCTAGGAGTCAAACGGTGAAACTCACAGTCGTTGGTGGCGGATCCACCTACACGCCGGAACTCGTCGACGGCTTCGCACGACTGCGAGACACACTGCCGGTGTCCGAGCTGGTGCTCGTCGATCCAGCGCCAGATCGGCTCGAGCTGGTCGGTGGCCTGGCGCGCCGGATCTTCGCAAAACAAGGGCATCCCGGCCGGGTGATTACCACGTCCGACCTAGACGCGGGCATCGACGGTGCGGACGCCGTACTGCTGCAACTGCGCGTTGGCGGACAGGCCGCGCGCAACGAGGACGAGACGTGGCCGCTCGAGTGCGGTTGCGTCGGCCAGGAGACGACCGGGGCCGGTGGTCTGGCGAAGGCGCTGCGGACGGTTCCCGTCGTACTGGACATCGCCGAGCGCGTACGGCGTACCAACCCGGACGCGTGGATCATCGACTTCACCAATCCGGTGGGGATCGTGACGCGGGCGCTGCTGTCGCACGGGCACAAGGCGGTCGGGTTGTGCAACGTGGCCATCGGGTTCCAGCGGAACTTCGCGCGGATGCTGGGGGTGACACCTGAGGAGGTGTCGCTGGACCACGTCGGACTGAACCATCTGACCTGGGAGCGGGCTGTCCTCGTCAACGGCGAGGACATGCTGCCGAAACTGCTCGCCGAGCAGATGGCTGAACTGTCCGACGACCTGTACATGCCGGCCGAGTTGTTGCAGCAGCTCGGCGTCATACCGTCGTACTACCTGCGCTACTACTACGCACATGACGAGGTTGTGCAGGAGCTGTTGACGAAGCCGTCTCGCGCGGCTGAGGTGGCAGCACTCGAGAAGCAGTTGCTGGACATGTACGCCGACCCGATGCTCGACGAGAAGCCCGCACTGCTGGAGAAGCGAGGCGGTGCGTACTACTCCGAGGCGGCCGTCGCACTCGCGTCCTCGCTGCTGAACAACACGGGTGACGTTCAGGTGGTGAACACACTCAACAACGGCACGTTCCCCTTCCTGTCTGATGATGCCGTCATTGAGGTGCCGGCGACGGTCGGCGCCGAGGGTACGACGCCTGAGCCGGTGAGCGCTCTGGAGCCCTTGTACGCCGGTCTGGTCAGTCATGTGACTGCGTACGAGGACCTGGCGCTGGAGGCTGCCGTCAAGGGTGGATCGGAGCGAGTGTTCAAGGCTCTGCTCGCGCATCCGCTGGTGGGGCAGATCTCCATCGCGCGCGAACTGACGGACAAGCTGCTGGCGCACAACCGGGCGTACCTGCCGTGGGCGTGATGGTGCCCGGAGGCGTGCTCGCCTTCGATGCGGGGAACAGCAAGACGGACGTGGCCCTGGTGGCGGCGGACGGGACAGTCCTCGGTACGGCGCGTGGTGGTGGGTTCGAGCCGCAGAAGGTCGGACCCGACGCCGCGGTGGCGGGCTTGGAGGCGGTGGTCCACGCCGCGGCCGCCGAGGCCGGTCTGCGACTGGGCTCGGTGCCACTGGTGCAGCAGATCTCCGCATGCCTGGCGAATGCAGACATGCCGATCGAGGAGCAGTGGCTGACCGCCGCCTTCGAGGCTCGCGGCTGGGCGGAGTCGGTATACGTCACCAATGACACGTTTGCTTTGCTGCGCTCGGGTGTGGACGAACCGCGGGGTGTCGCAGTGGTGTGTGGTGCGGGGATCAACTGCTCCGGGATGCTGCCGGACGGGCGGACCGCCCGGTTCCCGGCGTTGGGCAAGCTGACCGGCGATTGGGGCGGTGGAGCCCAGTTGGCCGAGGAGGCGTTCTGGTCGGCGTCCCGGGCCGACGACGGCCGTGGTCCGGCGACTGCGCTGCTCACCGCGCTGCCGGCGCACTTCGGGCTCGCTTCGCTGGCCGCGCTGATCGAGGCGTTCCACTTCGGTGAGCTGCCGGAATCGCGACAACTGGAGGCAGCGCCGGTGCTGTTCAAGGTCGCGGCGGCCGGGGATGTCGTTGCCCTTGGCATCATTCAGCAGCAGGCCGAGGAGATCGTCGCGATGGCGCTCAGCGCGTTGCGCCGGCTCGATCTGCTCGGCGAACCGGTCCATGTGATCCTCGGTGGCGGCGTGCTTGCCGGAGGACACTCGGTCCTGCTCGATCGCGTCGTACGCCTGCTGGCGGAGGCGGCACCGAAGGCGATCCCGCGGGTGGTCGACGTACCACCCGTTGTCGGGGCGGCTCTGCTGGGACTCGACCACACCGCCGCCGGATCCGCGGCCCAGGCCCGGCTCCGGGCCACCTTCGTTGTCCGGGTGGCTTGAAAAGGGGTTTGGTTGAGGTGTAATCATGATTACATGAGTACAGAGCATGAGAAGGTGCGGGGCTGGCTGACCGGCCGGCTGCCGAAGGAGTGGTTCGAGGGCGAACCGGAGCTGAGCGTCGACCGGGACGAGATCCTGATCGTCGGGCGGATCCCGGCGCCGGAGCAGGCCGACGGTGTGAGCGACGCCGAGCGGTCGGCGGCCGAGGACGGCCGGATCAAGCAGTTCCGCGAGGACACCCGGGAGCGCCGGATCGAGATCGCCCGCGAACTCGAGCACTCCACCCGCCGCAAGGTCGCCTGGGGCGTCCGCTGCGGCGACACCAAGACGGTCTTCACGTCCCTGTCCGCCCCCGTGATGACCCGCCTCCGCCAGCCCGAACGCCAGGTCCTCGACACCCTCGTCGACGCCGGCGTGGCCCGCTCCCGCAGCGACGCCCTCGGCTGGTGCGTCAAACTCGTCGCCCAGCACAGCGAAACCTGGCTCGCCGACCTCCGCGACGCCATGACCAAGGTAGAAACCGTCCGCCAAGCCGGCCCCGACACCCAGAACTAACCACCCCGCATCACCCACCCGCGCGCGGCCATTTCGCCACCGCCACCATCTGAACGGGCGGCACCCCGAGGATGCCGCCCGTTGATGGTCTTCTGTTGTGGTTACTGACCGCCCGGCCAGTTGCCGTTGGAGGGGGTGCTGTTGGACCAGCCCTGGGGTGCGCCGTGGGTGGCCGGCGGCTGGGGGTCGGTCGGGTAGGCGGCTTGCGGCTGGGCCTGGTAGCCGGCCTCGGCTTCGTAATCGCCTTGCGCCAGGTAGCCCGCCGTACCGTTCGAGGCCATGCCGTTCGAACCCGTCGTGCCGTTCGAGCCCGACGACTTGATCATCGTGTCGCGGTCGAAGAGGCTGGTGAGCGCACGGCCGGCCATCTCCCGGCCCCCGAGGCCGAAAGCGAGGCCGAGGGCGAGCGCGGCGCCGGCGAGCACGATCAGCAGCGTGTTGCCGGTCAGCTGGACGGCGATCCCGAGCTGGGTCAGCGCGGCGAAGGCGGCGTACACCAGGATCGCGTACTTCCCGACCTTGGCCAGCGTCTCGTTGCCGGTGGCACCGCGGATGATCGCGGCCAGGAAGTTCGCGAACAGCGCGGCCAGGCAGATGATCACGATCGCCGCGAAGATCCGCGGGATGTAGCCGAGCATGTCGCTCATGAAGTTCGAGATCTCCGGTACGCCGAGCGCCGAGGCGAACATCGTGAAGCTGATCAGGAACACGAACCAGAACACGACCTTGCCCAGCATCGCCGAAGCGGTCAGCCCCGTGCCGGACCGCTGCAGCACGCCGGACACGCCGGCTCGTTCCATCCACTGGTCGAACCCGACCCGGCCGAGCAGCTTGCCGACGAGCTTCCCGAGCACCTTGGCGACGAAGTAGCCGACCACCAGGATGACGAGACCGCCGAGCAGGTTCGGGATGAACGACAGCAGCTTGCTGAAGGCATCTTCGAACGGTTGGGTGAAGTCGATCGCTAACGCGAACATCGGATCTTCCTTCCGGACTGGGCCCGCATCCGCTGCCGCGCAACACCGCACACGACCCCGGCACGGGCGGATGCAGTGGTGTCCAGTATCACTCGTACCCTTCGTTGCGTACGGCAAACAGTCGCCGCCGGCGCGTATCCCAACGAAAAGTGTTTGCATAAGGCAATTACCGTCCAGGTGCTTCGGTGGTTACCCCGATCGCTGAACCGTTTCAGCCGCTTGAGATCCTGGTGGCATGACCGATGTTGTGATCCGCCGCGCCACCGCCGCCGACGTCGCCGGGATCGTGGCGATGATCGCCGACGACCAGCTCGGCGCCGTCCGCGAGTCCGTCGACGACCTGACGCCGTACTTGCACGCGTTCGAACTCATCGACGGCGACCCGAACCAGGTCCTGGTGGTTGCCGAGCGCAACGACGAACTGGTCGGCACGCTCCAGCTCACGATCATCCCCGGCCTGTCCCGCCGCGGCTCCTCCCGCGGCCTGATCGAGGCCGTCCGCGTCGCCGCCCCGGCCCGTGGCTCCGGCCTCGGTACGACGCTGATCGAGTGGGCGATCGAAGAATCCCGCACCCGCGGCTGCACCCTGGTCCAACTGACCTCCGACAAAGCGCGCACCGCCGCCCACCGCTTCTACGACCGCCTAGGCTTCACCAACTCCCACGAGGGCTTCAAACTCAAGCTCAGCTGACCTTCTTCGCCGGCGCCGCCCAGGTGTTGCACGCTCCGGGCCTCTCGGCCCTGAAGGCGGCGCGTGCCCATGTCCTGTTGGTCTTCGGAGATCCGTACCCGCGTTCCGTCGCGGGCGCGCCGGCGTCGTCACCACTGAACGCTTGGTACTCGTAGTCTTCGAGCCGTTCGCCGTACACCTGGAGCGTCTCCTGGTTGGCCCCGAAGAAGGCCACGGTGTCCTTGCCCATCGACCCAGAGGGTGGAGTTCCGCGCGGTGCCGCCGTACAGCTGGTTCCGCCGCAGTACTTGCTCGGTCTCCATCGCCAATCCGTCGTCCGTGGGGACGGCCTCCGTGGGAGTTGGTCTGGCTGCGGGTCTCGGTGTGCGCGATGGGATTGGCGTCGGGGTCGGCGTGGTGGTGTACGAGGGTGCTGGGTTCGCGGCGGCGGGAGTGGTGTGGTGTCCGCACGCTGTGGTGACGGATGCGGCCAGTACGGCGAGCAACACGAATGCGGCTGTTTTGGGCGTCAACTGACGCGCTTTGGGGGTGCCGTGAAGGTGTTGCATGCGGCGGGGGCGGTGGCGGTGAAGGCTTTGAGGGTCCAGTAGGCGTGGCTTTTGCGGCTGCCGTGGTCTCGGATGTGGGCGTCGTTGTACTCGTCGCCTACGTGGCGGACGATGTTCTGCCAGATGGCCAGGCGGCGGCCGGTGAGTTGGAAGGTCGTCTTGTTGGCGCCCAGGAAGGCGGCGCCCAGGCAGCTGGCCTGCAGTTCCTTGCGGCGTTGGACTTCCAGTTGGCCGGCTTGGGTCCTGCCGCGGTAGAGCTCGTTGTACAGCGTGAGGATGCCGACCGAATGCTGCACGTGGTGTCCGTACTCGTGCGCCAGCAACTGCTCGAAGTCGATCAGGTTCTCGACCGGGTCGTCCGCGCCGAGGAAGGTGTCGTAGTCGAAGCAGATCTGTCCGGTCAGCCCGCCCTGGCGGTAGAAGGCGTCGACGTTCGCCAAGGGATTCGCACACTCGGGCGTGGCGGAAAGGTGGTGCAGGCTGTAGGCAAAGATCTTCGGCGGCACGAGGTACGCGTCGGAACGCTCGACCACCGGCGCCCAGGCCTTGTCCATGCAGGTGACGAACACCCGGGCGTACGCGAGCATCCCTGCCTTGGTGGTCAGGTTCGGCCGCGGCAACACACACCGCACCGCCGGCACCTTCCCCGCCAGGTACAGCTTGTTCTTCAGCACCCCGTCACTCAGATCCATCGTCCGCGGATCAGAAGGACTCGACACCGAAGCGGTCGGCGTGGGCGAAGGCGTCGGGGTCGGCGTAGAGACGACCGAGGGCGCAGCATCCGCCACGACAGGCTTGGTCGCCTGTCCACACCCCCCAGCCACCACCACAGCGAGTACGGCGACAACCGCCAGCCCGGCGCGCTTCGCCGTACCGGACATCAACTCACCTTGCCGGCGGGGGCCACGAAGGTGTTGCAGGAGCCGGGGTTGGCGGACTTGAAGGCCGGGCCGGCCCAGAGCCACTGGCTCTTGCGGGAACCGTGGTCACGGACCTTCTTCGGGTTGTACTCGTCTCCGGAGTGCTTGGTCTGCCACTCCCACATCTCAAGCTTGGCCCCGGTGAACCCCAGCGAGCTCTTGTTGGCCCCCAGGAAGACAGCCGCCAAGCAGCTCGCCTGCAACTCGAACCGCCGGTTCTCCTCCAGCTTCGAGGCCTGAGACTTCATCCAGCCCTCGCGGGATTCCGACGACACCGCGATGTTCGTCAGCACCTGCACATGGTGGCCGTACTCGTGCGCCAACGTGTCCAACAGGTCGGTCCGCGCCCCCAGGTGATCCTGCTTCTGGGCGTCGAAGTACCACTTCCAGTCGATGTTGACGGACTCGTCGGACCCGCAGTAGAAGGCCCGGGTCGGTTCACCGCCCGTGCAGTCCGACGGCTGCTGCTTGCTGATGAGCAGCGTCTTGGCCGGCCGGAACGGGTACCCAGCCTTCTTCACCAGTGGCCCCCACGCCTTGTCCAGGCAGAGCACCACGGCGTGTGAGTACTTGAGGATGTTCGACTGGGTGGTCAGCGGGTAGCTCGGCTCGGCGCAGTTGACCGAGGGGACCTTGCCCACGGTGTAGAGCTTGTTCTGCTTCACCCGAACGGCGTCCGGGACCGTGGGAGCGGTGACGGTGACGGTGGGGTCTGGTGGGATCGGGATCGGGACTTGCGACTTCTTGACCGACGGTTGGGACAGGGGGTTGTCCACGGTGTTGCCGTAGGAGTCGATGAGTTTGAAGCCGGCGATGGTGGCGCCGGTGAGGATGACGAGGACGAGAGCGGAGAGGCCGGCGATGACGGCTCGCGAGTAGTGGCGCGGGGGTTTGACCGGCGGGGGTTCGGTGGAGAACTGGGCGGCCGCGCGGGTCGGATTCGAGTGCCAGCCGATCGGGCGGGGGCCGCCGGTACGGCGGGTGCCCTGCAACGAGGTCCAGGGAGCACCCGTGAGCGGGGCCACCGGCGGACCGCTGTAGTCGCCGGTCGCGTCGGGGTCCGTCGGGAGCGGGCGGGCCTTGTGGCGGAGCGTCGAGTCGGGCGCGGAGATCGAGCGGGCCTTGCCGAGGCCGAGGGGCTGCTGGCGGCGGTTCGCGGCGAGCGGGCGCGCCGCGGCCAGGTCGCTCTCGGTCAGCACATCACCGGCTCCACCCGGCAGGAAGTGTCCCGGTTTGGGCGAGCCTCCCGCCGTACCCACGCCGCCGGCCGGTCCGGCGGCGGGTGAGGCGCCGGTGTCCGCGTTCTCCTCAGGCATCGGTGGTCCTCATCGTCGTCTCGTCAGCTGACCTGGGCGGGTGCCGCGACGAAAGTGTTGCAGGTCGCGGGATCGGTGCTGGCGAAGCCCCGGTTCATCCACAGGGTGAGGCTCTTGGCGGAGCCGTGGTCGCGGACCTTCTCCTTGGTGTTCTCGTCGCCGCCGTGCTGGATCAGCGAGGTCCACTGCCGGAGCAGCTCGCCGCGCAGCGGGAAGCTCGCCTTGGCCGCGCCGAAGAAGGCGGCCGAGAAGCAGTTCGACTGCAGGGCCCTCCGCCGGTCCTGCTCCAACTGCCCGGCCGGGTTGGCCGCGGTGTCGCGGAGGTTGTCGGAGGCATCGAAGATACCGGTCAGGTTCTGCAGGTGCGCGCCGTACACGAACCCGAGCGACTGAGCCATGTCGGCCCGGGCCAGCGCCTTGTGCGTCGGGTAGTGGTCCATCAGGTCCTGCCACGGCATGGTGACGCTGCCGCCCTGCTCGTCCGGACAGTACGACGAGACCTCCTTCTGGACGCCGCAGGCCGTCTCCTGGCCTTCGTCGAAGACGATCAGCCGCGGCGACCGGAACTCGAATCCGGCCTTGGTGACGATCGGCTCCCAGACCTTGTCCATGCAGGCGATCAGGGCCTGGTAGTACGAGCGGACGTTCTCCTTGGAGGTCGGCCGGTACGCGGGCTCCTGGCACTTGACCACCGGCAACTTGCCGGCCGTGTAGAGCGGGTTCTTCGTGAGCACGTCGGCATCCGGCGTGACCTTGCGCGTCGGTTCGGTGGTGGCCCCGTCGCTCGGGCGGACGGATGGCGAACCCATCGGGTTGGCGACGAAGTCGTCGTACGACGTGAGCACCTTGGCGGCGAACGCGACCCCGCCTCCGACGATCAGCAGCGCCGCGACGACGACCGCGGCGACCAGCGCCTTCGACCGCTTCTTCGGGACGAACGGGATCGGCTCGGGGTGGAAGACGGCCCGGTACGCCGCGGCCGCCGGGTCATCGGGTGGCGGCGGACCGAGGCGGGTGCCGGACAGGCGCTTCGAGTCGATCCGCGAGCCGGACAGCTGCGGGGGCGTGGGTGGCGCCTCCCCACCCAACCGCGGCGTCGGCGCGGCCAACGGCGCCGCCACGGCGGGCTTGGATTCGGTGCTGTCGGCCCCTTGCGCACCCTCGCCGCCCGGCAAGAAATGGCCAGGCTTGGGCGCCGGCTTGTCCGCCATGATGTCCCCGCTTCTCCCCAGTACCGGACTCCGCCGGTCCCACCCACATGTCAATCTGGCCGGGGGCACCCCCTGTCCCGCACCGACGCAAGATGCTAAGCCCTCAACCGGCGCCCGGGATACCGCTTTGCAGCGATTGACATCGTTCCGCTACCCACCCCGACCGAGAACTCACTCCCAGTAACCACACGCAGGAGCCGCGCATGAACGTCTTGGAAACCTTTGCCCTCACCGGCAAGCGGGCGCTGATCACCGGTGGGAACCGCGGTCTCGGCCGCGCGTTCGCCCTCGCGCTGGCCGAGGCCGGCGCCGACGTCGCGATCGCCGCCCGAGACACCGACCGGAACGCGGCGGTCGCCGCGGAGATCGAGGCGCGCGGGCGGCGTGGTCTCGCGCTCCAGGCCGACATCACCGATCCGGACGACGTACGCCGTCTCGTCGCCGACGTCACCACCGAGTTCGGCGGCATCGACGTCCTGGTGAACAACGCCGGGATCGCGATCCATCGCCCGTCGCTCGACGTACCGCCGGAGGAATGGCAGCAGGTCCTCGACCTCAACCTGACCGCGCTGTGGAACTGCAGTACGGCGGTGGCCCGCGGGATGATCGAGGCCGGCGGCGGGGCGATCGTCAACGTCGGCAGCATGTCCGCCCAGATCGTGAACCGTCCGCAGTGGCAGGCGTCGTACAACGCGTCCAAGGCGGCCGTGCATCACCTGACCCGCAGCCTCGCCGCCGAGTGGGCGCCGTACGGGATCCGGGTGAATGCGTTGGCGCCCGGCTATGTGAAGACCGAGATGTCACCGGTCGACGAGCCCGAGTTCCAGCAGCACTGGATCCTCGACGCGCCCCAGCAGCGCTATGCCACGCCCGAAGAGATCGCTCCGTCCGTCGTCTATCTGGCCAGCCCCGCGTCATCCTTCATGACCGGCTCGGTGCTTCTGGTCGACGGCGGTTACTCGGTCTACTGACGCCGGCGGTGCGACTCTTGGAGTGTGGAACCGGCAGAGGCACTGGCGTTGTGGGACGACTTCCCGGTTGACCGTCAGCCGCGGCCGATCGTGTTGATGAGTTATGCGATCGGGCCGGGCGCGCTCCCGATGGTGGAGGACAAGGTGTCCGTCCTCCACCATGCGGCGGTCGTGTCGGACGTCGAGCTGCCGCCTGGCCTGCTGGAGGCGCTCCAGCCGAACCCCGCGCCGCACTGGCACGTCGATCCGGTCCGGGTGCGCTCGGTCCGGCGGGTCTACCCGGAGTTCCGCACGGATCGCGGGCACCGGCCGCTCCCGGCGTACCGCATCGAGCTTGACGGCGTCGCAACCCGGCGCTCACTGGAGCCGAAGTTCAAGGGATCCGGAGTCCGCTCGATGCTCGCACTCGATCCGGACGTCGAGGCAACCACCTGGTGGCCGGCCGTTTTCGATTCGTCCTATCGCGGTGGACTACGCGGCCTTCCACCCGCCGTCCTGACCGATGGCGGCCGAACGATCAGACTGATCGTCCACGGGTCGCCGCCGGCCTACACCGACGTCCAGGTCTCCGCAGTCCTCGAAACTCCCGCCGCCGTCCTCCTCCAAATCCAGCACACCACGTACGACTGGGTCGACGGGATCCCGCTGGTCGCCGTGGGACGCCTGGTCACTGCCACCCTCACCAAGCCCTTGGGCGCCCGAGTACTCCTCCAAGCAGACGGCATCCCCATCAGCGTCGTCCCCGGATGACGACAGATGCCGGAGGCAACCATCCGGGGCGGAAAATGCCGGCGACATCCGGTTTTGCCGGGTCTAGGGTGTGGCGATGGTGGAGTTGAGGCGGGACGGGTATCCGCGGTCCAACGGGTATGACGCCGATTGGGTGCTGGCTGGCGACATGGGCCCGCATCCACTGTGGTTGTTGGAGGACCTGGCGCGGGATCTCGAGTTGCGGCCGGGGATGCGGGTGCTGGATCTCGGGTCGGGAAAGGGGGCGACGTCGGTGTTCCTGGCCCGCGAGTACGGCGTACACGTGTGGGCCGCGGATCTGTGGGTCGACCCGACCGAGGCGGCCGCGCACATCGCGGCGCAGGGCGTCGACGGGGTGGTGACGGTGAAGGCGGAGGCGCACACGCTGCCGTTCGCGCACGGGTTCTTCGACGCGATCGTGTGCATCGACGCCTACGAGTACTTCGGGACCGCGGACGGCTATCTCGCCTACATCACGCAGTTCCTCAAGCCGGGCGGGCAGCTGGGCGTCGCCACCCCGGCGCTGCGGAAGGAGATCCGCGAGCTCGGCCACATCCCCGGCCACATCAAGAAGCTGGTCGGCTGGGAGGCGCTGGCTTGGCACACGGCTGACTGGTGGCGGTTCCAGTGGGAGATCACCGAGCTCGTCGAGGTCACGGCGGCGCGGCTGCAGGAGTCGGGGTGGGCGGACTGGCTGGCCTGGTCGCAGGCGGTCTCGGAGTACCGCGGCACGCGCGACGCCGCACTCGACATGCTCGAGGTCGACCAGGGCGAGTTCCTGACCTTCGCCCTCCTCGCCGCGCGCAAACCGTAGCCGCCTGTCGCTCGTAGGCCCGCGGTGAGGGATGCTGGGGGCATGAGTTGGGCTGTGTACGCGGTGCGAGGGCCAGGAGGCGTACGTCGCCTCGACGACATGCCGGTCGACTACGAGCCACCATCGGTCGGTACGGCGACCGACGTGATGGCCGTGGTGCGCGAGCTGGTGCCGGACGTGGACACGAGCAAACCGACCTGGCTCGCACTGCGGAGCCCGGAGTACGACGTCGAGATGACCATCGGCAAGGGCGTCGAGGTCCGCGACATCACGTTCTACCTGAACGACGGCCCGCGCTCGATCCCGATCGTGATGGAGATCAGCCGGCGGCTCGGCGTCACGCCGTACGACACCGAGTCCGGCAACTTCCTCACCGAGGAGTCCCGGCCGCCGGTGCCGCCGCCGCTCAGCGACGACGAGATCAAGATGAACAAGCCGAAGTGGTGGAAGTTCGGCCGCAAGTAACGCTCACCCGCAGTGCCCGCGTGAACTGTAACCGAGGGATCGCACAGGGTGATTGCCCCGGAAGGATCGGCCGTCGCCGGGTCCTTCAGCGTCCGGCCGGACGAGTGGCGACGAGGGTGCCGATCTTGTTGATGCGGTGTTCGGGGTTGCCGAGTTCGTCGTGCCAGAAGTTGCCCGCGGCGTGATCCTCGGGGGTGGCACAGGTGGAGATCGTGATCATCGCCCGGGTCGGCGTGACGCCTGGCCGGCCCGGCACGGCGGCGTTCTGCTGCGCGAGCTCGGCCGGCTTGCGGAACGAGATCGTCATCGTCCGGTTCACCACGTAGTCGTACACGGTCCCGCCCGCGGTGATCAGGATGTGGTCCCCGTTCACCAGCTCGGTCGCTCGGCCGAGTGGCCGCCCGTGACTCGTCCGATGCCCGGTGATGATGAAGTTCCCCACGTCGCCCGGACCGACACCGCCCCTCGGCCCGCGCGGACTGGCGGCGACGCCGCGATTCTGGATCACAGTCCCGGGCCGATCGTCCGCCGTACCCACATACGGAACCACCCGCAGTCCGCGGACCCCGATCGCCGGAATCGTCATGGCCGCCACACCTGACGCCGTGGGCTTGGAGGTGGGCGAAGGCTTGGTCGACGGAGGGTCGGACGGACTGCTGGGCGGCGCAGCAGTCGGCGCCGAAGACGAGCGGGTGGGCGTGGGCGTAGGCGACGCGCCGCCGGTCGGCGCAATATCACTGCACCCGACCAGCCCGGCCGCCGCGACGAGCAACCCTGCCACCAGCCTCACCCTCCGACGGTAAGCCGTCATACCGAAAGCCGCCCGAAACGCTCAGAGGAGGGTGAGGACGCCCGGGCCGAGCCGGAGGGTGCCGGAGGTCAGCGGGGTCGTGCGTACGCCGCCATGGCCGCGGAGAGCCCGGAACGCGCCGGGAGCGAGGACAACGTCCATCCAGCCGCACGGATTGGCGGGACGGTTGGCCTGGAAGGTGATCGCGCCCGCGCCGGAGTCGAGGGTGAAGCGGCGGCCGTCGACGCCCGTGCCGTCGGGCGTCCGATGGGCGGCGAGGGTGTCGATCGGGAAGCCGCGGACCACGATGTTGCGCCGCATCAGCAACGGATCAGGCGCTGCCGGCAGTCCCAGGTCGCGAGCCAGCTCGTCCAGCGAGGCGGCGTCCAGGAAGGTGACCGCCGCGTTCCGGTGCACCTTCTGCGCGAAGTAGCGATCCCCCACGATCCCCAGTTCCGCCCGGATCTCGACCTCCGCCCGCCCCACCGGCTCCGGATCCGGCCGCGGTCCGTCCTCCGGCCGCCCCTCGAAGGCGTGCGCAGGCGAGACCATCAACGCGACGATCTCGACCGGGATGCCCACGCGGTCAACGGTACGGCGGTCAGCCCCAGGTGAGCGGGTCGAGGAGGCGGTAGAAGTACAGACGGCGCTCGTCGGGCTCCGGAAGTCCGTACGCCGCGAGGAACGGCGCGGGATCGGCCGACCACTCGTCGTGCAGCTGGATCGTGGCGAGCGCCAGGTCGGTGTAGCGGTCGGCGATGCCGAGGCGGCCGAGGTCGATCAGGCCGGTGACGTCCAGCGTCACCGGGTCGAAGAAGACGTTCGGGAGGCACGCGTCGCCGTGGCACACGACCGGTTCCGCGACCGACTCGATATAGGGGCGTTCGGCAACTACTTGCACCAGGAGCTCGGCCGGCTCCAGCAACCGCCACTCGTCGGTGAGGAAGGCCGGGTTCACCGCGTCCCGCCGTACGACGTCCTCGGCCAGCGCGACCACCGACGACAGCGGGCGCTCGAACGGGCAGTCGGTGAGCGAATGCAGGTCGCGCAGGACGCGACCGAGACTCTCGGCAGCCGCCAGATGAGCCGCCGGCGGGAGGGAATCGCCGGGAACACCAGGCACCGCGGTCGTCATCAGGCGCGCGCCATCCGCCGACTCCACCCAATCCACCACCGTCGCACCGGGCAGACCCGTGCCGGCGAGCCACTCCGCCCGGTCACGCTCGGCCCGCAACTCGGCCACATCGGCCACCCCACAGCACTTGGCGAAGAGGTCGCCGCGCCGGTACACCGACATGGCGGACTCCCCCACCGTCACCGGCTCCCAGCCGATCAAGCGGGGTCCACCCTGGAGGAGTCGCGGACGATGAGTTGCCAGGGGAAGTCGAAGGTTTCGCCGGGGGCGCCTTCGCGGTCGGTGAGGCGGCCGACGATGATCCGGGTCAGCGCCTCGTTGAAGCCGACCGGGCCGACCGTCGACAGGGACGGGTCCAGATGCTCACCCTCGGGCGTGTTCCCGACGCCGACCACGGCCAGATCCCGGGGTACGTCGATCCGCAGTCGATGGGCTGCCCGGACTGCGGCGATCGCGGCGAAGTCCGTCGTACAGTAGAGCGCCGTCGGGCGGTCGGGCCTGCTCAGCAACGCCATCGCGGCCCGGTAGGCGCCCTCCGGGTGCTGCTCGAACACCTCGATGTCGTCGTCGCGGATCGGCTTGCCGGCGGCCCGGAGCGTGTTCAGATAGGCGTCGAAGCGGGCGAACCCGGAGGTCCGCGAGGTGAGCGCGCCGACCCGGTCGTGGTGCTCGAGCAGGTGTTCCACGGCGAGGTGACAGCGCGGCTCGGCGCCGGATCGGATGACGTCGAAGCCACGCGGCTCGAGCGTCTCGCTGAAGGCGACGATCTGCACACCCTGGGCCGCGAACGCGTCGAGCTCCGCGATCTGCGCCGGATCCGTACTGACGCTGTCGATGAAGATCACGTCGGGCGTCCGGTTCGACAGCACTGTCCGCCAGTCACCGTCGGCCACGATCAGCGCAGTCTTGCCGAGCGGGCTTACCGCGGCGCTGACGGTCTCCGCGACCGCCTGCGACCAGGGGTCGGCCAGCACGCTCAGTGACAGCAGGACCAGGTCGGACTTGCCGGTCCGGATCGCGCGGGCCGCGTCGTTGCGGCGGTACCCGAGCCGCGACGCCGCCTCGCGGACCCGCTCCGCGGTCGAGTCCTTGATGGTGTGGCTGCGGTGCCGCCCGGACAGCACGTAGGACACGGTCGCGACCGAAACGCCCGCTTCCTTCGCGACCATCCGGAGAGTCGGCCGGTCCTGTGTGTGCCCCATCGACATACGGTCGATTCTCGCAGACGGCATCAGCCCTTGACGGCTCCCGTGATGACGCCCTTGGTGAAGTGTCGCTGCAGGAACGGGTAAACCATCGCGATCGGGACCAGCGCGACCACCACCACGGCCATCTGCAGCGACTGCGGCTGCGGCAGCGGTTCCACCCCGAGCTGATCCGCCGAGAGCGACTTGCCTTGCAGGACGTAGGTCCGCAGGATCACCTGCACCGGCCACTTCGACGTGTCGTTCAGGTAGAGCAGCGCGTTGAAGAAGGCGTTCCAGAACCCGACCGCGTAGAACAGCCCGACGACCGCGATCACCGCCTTCGACAACGGCATCACGATCCGCCGCAGGATGGTGAAGTCGCTCGCGCCGTCGATCCGCGCACTCTCCAGCAACTCACCCGGCACGTTCATGAAGAAGGTGCGCAGGACAACGAAGTTGAACGCGCCCAACGCGCCCGGCAGGATCAGCGACCACAGGCTGTCGAGCAGCCCGAGTTGCTTCACCACCAGGAACATCGGGATGATCCCCGGCGCGAACAGCAACGTGAACAACACCATCAGCAGCACCGGCCGGCCGAACAGCACCGGCCGCGAGGTCGCGTAGGCCAACGCGATCGTGACCGCCAGCGCGATCGCCGTACCGACGAGCGTCACGAAGACGCTGACCAGGATCGCCCGGCCCATCAACCCGCCGCTGAACAGCGTCTGGTACGCCTTCAGCGTCGGATGCGACGGCCACAACACATAGCCGCCGGCGTCGATGATGTCCTTGTCACTGGCCAGCGACGTCGAGATCACCACCAGGATCGGGATCACGATCACGAGCGCGAATCCGCCGAGTACGACGCCCTTGATCGACTGGTAGAACGGCGCCGGCTTCTCTTTCCACACTGGTCTCACGAGTCACCACGCTTCTGGAAGATCCCTGGTTCACCGAGCCGGTGCGCGAGCGAGTTCGCACCCCACAACAGCAACGCCCCGACCACGCCCTTGGCCAACCCGGCCGCGGCTCCACTGCTCCAGTCGCCGCCGACGACACCCGCGTAGTACGTGAAGGTGTCCAGTACTTCGGCCGCACCCGGGCCGACCGAGTCACGCTGCAGGATGAACTGCTCGAACCCGACGCTCAGGATGTCGCCGATCCGCAGGATCAGCAGCAGCACGATGACGGTGCGCAGCGACGGCAGCGTGATGTGCCACAGCCGCCGCCAGCGGCCGGCGCCGTCCGCCGCGGCCGCCTCGTACAGCGAGACGTCCACGGTGGTCAGCGCGGCGAGGAAGATGATCATCGCCCAGCCGGCGTCCTTCCAGACCAGCTGTGCGACCACCAGCAGCGGGAAGGTGTCCGGGTTCGTCATGAACGGAATCGGGTTCAGGCCCGCGTTCCGCAGCAGATTGTTGACGAACCCGGCTCCGCCGAGCGACTGCTGGAACAGCGTGACAACCAGCACCCACGACAGGAAGTGCGGCAGGTAGGCGATCGTCTGGAACCACCGCCGGAACCGGTTGCTGACCAGCGAATCGACGATCAGCGCCAGCCCGATCGGCACCGGGAAGAACAGCAGCAGTTGTACGGCGGCCAGCAGCAGCGTGTTCCGCAACGCGTCCCAGAAGTCCGGGTTGCCGTACAGGTTGACGAAGTTCTGCAACCCGTTCCACTCGCTGTGCATGATGCCGAGGTACGGCTGGAAGTCCTGGAACGCGACCACGTTGCCGAGCACCGGCAGGTAGAAGAACACCAGCAGGAACACGACACCCGGGATCATCAGCAGCACCATCTGCCAGTCCCGGCGCCACTTCGCCGCAAAGGGCAGACCGGCCTTGACCGGCCTGGTCGAGGCAGCTCGCTTCAGCATCGATCAGGACACCGGCACACTGGCGGGCAGGACGGCGGCGAACTCGTCGCGCATCTTGTCGCCGCCACCGGACTTCCAGCGCTTGAGGGCCGCGTCGTACGCGTCGATCTTCTGCCGGCCGGTGACGATGTCGACGATCGTGTCGCGGAACGCCGCGGTCAGCTTCGGGCCGAGCTTGCTCGACGTGTCGGAGTACGTGCCGGCGGTCGGGTTGCGCATCGCGTGCTCGAGCAGCTTCTGCTCGGTCGCGTAGATCTTCTTGGTGTCCTCGGGGTACGCCGGGTTGAAGATCACGCTCTCCGGTGCGTTCATGATCTGCAGCGCGCTGACCAGACCGGGCGCCTGCTGGGTGCCGGCCTTGGTCAGCACCGGGTTCTGCTGCGCGTCCAGCTGGTACTGCTGGCCCTCGACGCCGAAGTTCTTCTGCAGGTACTCCTTGGTGCCGAACGGCGCGGACAGGTAGTCCATCAGCGCGAGCAGTTCGCGGATCCGGCCCTCGTCGGTCTTCTTGAACGGCGTGAACCCGACCGTGCCGTAGCCCATGTCGTAGACCGGCTTCGCCTTGCCGTCATGGCCGAACGGGATCATCGTGTCGACGAACAGCGTCGGGTCCAGTGCGCGGAAGTCCGACGTCGCGCGCGGGCCCACTGTGACCTGCGCGGCGATCTGGCCGTTCACGGTTTTCGGAGTGGCGTCGGCCAGGTTGAGGTCCGGGTAGAACACCTTGGCAGCCCACAGCTTGGCGGCGTACTCGACCGCGGCCCGGTAGTTGTCGGTCTCGTACAGGTGGGTCAGCGAGCGGTCGGAGTTCACCCGCCAGCTGTTCGGGGCGCCGAACCACTCGCCGAACATGTGCAGCATGTTGATGATGGCCGGCTCGAGCGCGTAGTTGGTGCCGTTCGTCAGTTCCTTGCACTTGGCAAAGAACTCGTCCGCGCTGGAGCACTGCAGGCCGCCGACCTTCTCCCAGGTCCGCGGGTTGCCCATCATGACCTGACCGAACGGCGTCGACGGGATCGGCGCGCCCCAGATCTTCCCGTTCACCACGGCGGTCCGCCACGAGGCCGGCTTCAGCGCGGCCAGGTTCGGGTACTCCAGGACGGCGTCGCCGGACAGGTACTTGGTCAGGTCCTGGAACTTCGCCTCGAGCATCGGGCCGATGTTCGGGATGCCCTGGTTGGGCGGCAGCCACATCAGGTCCGGCAGCGAATCGCTCGCCAACAGCGTGGCGAACTTCTCCGGGTAGCCCGGGTCCGTCCCGATGGTGAGCCGCAACTCGGCGCCGAGCGCCTGGTTCAGCGACTGCCACATCCGGTTGCTGCCCATCGGCGGCGGGGGCGTCGCGAACGTCTCGGTCAGCGCGGTCACCGCGTTCTTCAGCGGCGGCGTCTTCACGCTCGAGATCGCGTCCGCGGGGAACTTCAGGAACCCCGGCTCGAGCCCCGACTCCGCGCCCGGCAGATCGGGCCGCAGCCCTTCGAAGGGCTTGTACGTCGGGAGCTTGAGCTCGCTGGACGCCTTCGCACCGCCGTTCGCCGTACCGCCGTCACCGCAGGCAGCGAGCGTGGGCCCGGCAACCACGGCGGCCCCGGTCACCTGCAGGAATCGCCGACGACTGATCATAGCTGCTCCAAGTCATGAACAAGTGCTCAGTAACACTCACTTAAACGTTAACCGGGACCGTAAACCGGACTCGCCCTTCGATGCAAGGCGCAAGCACGAACTTTTGTCGGCGACGCCCAAAAGCCGGCGGCCGCGGGTCCGAGAACCCGCGGCCGCCGGCCGGTTACTACCTCAGTACGTCGTCAGCAACGCACGAGCAGGCTGGTCAGCGCCGTGCAGGTGTGACTGTCGCTGTTGTTGCCCGCGGCCGGGTCGTTCGGCGAGCTCGCCGACAGCTGAGCCGTCGCGATCAGCCGGCCGACCGTGAGCAGTCTGGCGTCGGCCGTGAACGTCCGGGTGACGCTGGCACCACTGGCCAGGGACGGGACGTCACAGTTGACCGATCTGGTCGTCCCAACCCGGGCGCACGTCGTCCCGACGTACACCAGCGGGGACGGGAACGTCCCGACCACCCGGATGCCGGTCGCATCGGCCGGCCCGTTGTTCTTGATCGTGACCGTGTAGGTGATCCGCGAGCCGACGAGCGTCTTCACCGATGCGCTCAGCGACACCGCGACGTCGGCGTCCTGCTGGGCCGGCTCGATCGTCAGCGACGGTCCGTCGATGATCTCGAACGCGTAGTTCTCCCCGATGAACTGGTGCTGCAGCTGGATGGTCCCCGCCGGAGCGTCGTCCTTCACCCGGAACGTCCAGTTCAGCGTCACGGACTGGCCGGCCTTCACCTCGTGGAACCCGCCCCGGATGCTGCTGCCCAGGACGTCGCAGGCGTAGGCCTCCGGGCAGGACACGATGTCGATCAGGCCGGGCAGCGAGGCCGGCTCCTTGGCGTACAGCCCCGCCTTCGCGCCGATGATGTCGAAGTCGCGGTCGTTGTTCAGCGTCTGCGTGATCGTGAAGGTCTGCCCCGGCGCGACCGAGGTTGTACTGACCGAGATCACACTCGACGGTGGCGCGGCCACCGCCATCTGGGTGCCGGTCACCAGACCGGCCCCCACCAGCGCCGTTACCAGCGCAGCACGAAACGTCCTCAAAGCATGCATAGTAAAGCCCCCCGCTTCCATGAACCCCAGTTAGACTCCTGCCCCCACAGACCGCCGATGGCGGTGAGAGCAGTATGGAGTCCCCTCACGGCGCGCACAACCGCTCGGCGGGTCTGATCCTTGCGGGAGGCAAGGATCACGCCTGGATCAGCCGACCGGGAGGCGGTTGAGGAGATCCTCGACCCGCTCGGAGCGGCCTTCCCGCCGGTGCCGCTCCCACTCCTCGCGGGTCAGCGCGTCGCCGACGAGCTCGAGCGCCTCCGCGAGCTCCTCCTCCAGGTACGGGTTTGCGATCTCCAGGCGCTCACCCATCGCCTCCTCCGCTCCGAACAACCGGGCGGCGCGGACCGGATCCCCCTGCCGCAGCAGGATGTTCATCGCGGTGTTCGAGAACGCCATCGTGAGACTCGGGCTGCCGAGCGCCACGATCGTGGGGACCAGTTCGCGAGCCAGCTCACTCGCCTCGTCGACCCGGCCGGCGAGCGCGAGCAGGAAGGCCAGGTTCTGCCCTTGTACGGCGGCCTCGTGGACGTCACCGGTCGACTCCGTGATCGCGAGCGACTCCCGGAGCAACTCCTCCGCGCGATCGAAGTGCCCGAGACCCTCCTCGATGCCGGCGAGGTGGCTGAGCACCCGGGCCAGCCGCCAGGCCTCGTCGAGCGGGCGGAGACGATCGACGCCCTCGGCAAGAGTCAGCCGCGCCGCCTCGAGGTCCCCTTGCTGGCGTTGCACCGAACCGAGCACAGTCATCCCGAACGCGATGGCGGCCGGGTCCTCGAGCTCCCGGGCCATCTCCAGGCTGCGCGTCGCGACCTCGTGGGCGCGGCTCGTTTCGCCCTGCATGAGAAGGAGATTGGTCAATCCGCGAAGACAGGCGGCCAGCTCCGGCGAGGCCGTGTCGCCGGCTGCGGCGACGACGCGCTCGTGCCACCGGCGGCTCTCGGCGAGGTACCCGCCGAGTACCCAGACCCACCCCAGCGCCGAGCAGAGGCGGAGGGCTGTCCGCACGTCGTGCTCGGTGGACCAGTCGAGCGCGGCACGGAAGTTGTCGAGGTCGGCTTCGGCGCGGTCCTGGGCCGCGCCATGCGTCGACTTCTTCAGCGCCTCGAGGTGCTCGGCCAGGTCGGCGTAGTAGGTCGCGTGGTTGGCGCGCACGGCGCCGGCCTCGTCGGTGGCTCGCAGTTCGTCGTCGGCGTACTGATGGATTGTCTCCAATTGGACGATCCTGGTCGTACTCTCGGGGCCTTCGGCGAGCGTGATCAGGTTCGCATCGTGGAGTTCGGCGATGGCGTCGAGCGGATCGGTGCCGGTGGCAACGGCTTCGACCGCGGCCAGGTCCGCGCCGCCGGAGAAGACGGCCAGCCGGCGGAACAGTTGCCGTTGCTCGGGACTGAGCAGGTCGTAGGACCACGCGATGGTCTCGCGCAGCGTGCGCTGCCGCTGCGGCGTCACGCTGCTCGTCGAGGCGATGTCGAGGGTCTGGTCGACGCGGGCCAGCAATTCCTTGACGCTCAGCACCCGGATCCGGGGCGCGCACAACTCGATCGCGAGCGGGAGCCCGTCCAGCCGGCGGCAGATCGCGACCACGTCGGCCACGTTGCCCGGCGTCAGCGTGAATCCGGGCTGCACGGCCTGTGCGCGCTGGACGAAGAGTTGTACGGCAGCGGATTTCTCGGCGAGCGTCTCGTCGTACGGTACCGTGAGGGGCGCCACGGAGTGCTGATACTCGCCGACCAGCCCGAGCGGGCGCCGCGACGTCACGACGACCTTGACATGTGCCGCGCCTTCGATGATCTCGGCAACGATCTTGTCGGCGCCCGCGAGTTGCTCGAGGTTGTCGAGAACGAGCAACAGCGTGCGTTGGGCCAGGTAGGCGACGATCCGTCCACGCTCCCGTGGCGGTATGTCGAGCGCCTCGGCGATCGACGTCCACATCACCTGCTCGGACGTCACGGAGGCGAGCGGGACGAAGTACACGCCGCCTGGGAACCGGCGTGTCAGTCCGCCGGCGATTCCCACGGCCAGTCGCGTCTTGCCCGAGCCACCCGGTCCGGTCAGCGTGACCAGCCGGACGTCCGGTTGGTCGAGCAGGTCCATAACGCGGGTCAGATCCGACTCGCGGCCGAGGAGTGGAGTGGCCGGGACCGGCAGGCTGGTCGCCGTACCGAGGCTGCGCGGTGGCGGGAAGTCCGACTGGAGTCCGGCGACGGTGACTTGCAGCAGGTGCTCTGGTTCGGGGATGTCCTTCAGGTGGTGGGTGCCAAGATTGCGGAGGGTGACGCCGTCGGGGAGTTGGGTGAGCTGACCCGTGACCGCGGACACGATCACCTGCCCACCGTGCGCCGCGGCCGCGATCCGGGCCGCGAGGTGGACGTCCATCCCCCAGTAGTCGCCCTCGTGCACCCCCGGCGTACCGGTGTGAATGCCCATCCGCACCCGCAGCCGCTCACCGCCTGGCCAACACTGCGCCTCGAGCCCCCGCTGGCCCTCCACCGCCGCCGCGACCGCGTGCCCAGCACCCGGAAACACGACAAAGAAGCTGTCCCCCTCGGTCCCCTGCTCGACCCCGCCGTACGCCGTCCACACGGCACGCAGAATGCGCCGATGACTCTCCAGCGCATCCAGATACCTGTCCCCCAAGCGCCGCAGCAACACGGTCGACCCCTCGATGTCCGAGAACAACATCGCCACCATCGCCCCACCCATGCCGCCCAGTCTCAACGGTCAGACCACTCGCCGTCGAGAGTCTGCGCTCTGCGTACGCCGCACAACTTCACGTCACCGCAACAGCCGGGCAACTTATCCCGGTCACGCTGGAGGCATGGAACCGTTGCGTACGGCGCTCACCGGCGGACTGGCGTGTGATGTGTGCGGGCGACTTCCGCATCCGCGACGACTCCGGTTGACGGTCGCCAAACTGCTGGCGATCTTCCCCGTCGAGTTCGCACTGCACGCGATCGTCCTGGCGCTGCACCCGTCGTACCTGATCGCGGTGAGCGTGCTGGTGGTCGTGACGACCGCCCTGGTGATCTGGGTCATCGAGCCGTCCACGATGCGGCTGTTGCGATCCTGGTTGCACGCGCCACGCACCCGGCCGGCCGCGGTACTCGGCGCGCTGTGGCGGATCCGCGTCACGCTCGACGACCGGACCGGCGCGCTGGAACGCCTGACGCACCACCTGACCGACCTGGACGCGAACATCCTCGGCCTGCACATCCACCCGCTCGACGACGGCGTCCGCGACGAACTGGTCGTCTCGACCCCGGATCCGATCGACGCCGACTCGTTGCTAACGGCAATCGAAGCCGCCGGCGGCCGGGACGCCCACGCGTGGCCGACCACCACCCTCGCCCTGGTCGACGGCCAGACGAAGGCGCTCAGCCTGTCGGCCCGTGTGGTCGGCGACCCGGGCGAACTCCCGCACGCGGTCGCCGAACTCCTCGGCGCCCGCCTCGTCACCGACCACGTCACGTTGGCCGCGCCGCTCCCCGCCGACGGCACCGTCCTCAAGATCCCGTCCCCCTGGACCGGCCTGTTCGCGTTCACTCGCACAGGCGAGCCGTTCACCCCCGCCGAGTCGGCCCGGGCCCACCGCCTGGCGGAGCTCGCCGAGCTCGCGCTCACTAGGCGCTGAGCGGGTTGGTCGCCTTGCCGTCGAGCCAGAGGACGTTGGTGGGGTCGCCGTGCGCGCCCTTGCGACCGACGTGCTTGTCGCTGATGCCCGGACCGTTCTTGATCACGTGGACGATCGCCATCGCATGCCCGCGGCCGAGGTCGTAGTCCTCCTTGAGCCAGTCGCAAATCACTCCGGCCTTCACGTCGGCAGCGTCGTACCCGCGCGCCTTCGCCTTCTCGACCAGCTCCCGCGGCGTCAGGCCGGTCTTCTCCTCGATCTTGTCCAGATACGCCTGAAACGACATCTCGCTGCCTCTCCCTTGTGGTCGTCGTACACACCTGCGTCGAGCGACCACCCCGGAAATCGACAGGCCCGGTCAAGAAGTCTGCAGGCCGTACTTCTGCAGCGCCGCAGTCAGCTGTCCCGAGTCCTGCGCCGCCACCAGCTCGATCGATACCTCCCGGAGCTTGACGTTGGCGTCCATCGAGCACCGCTTCAGGACCTCGAACGCCACACTCGACGCGAGCCCGTACCGGTGCATCAGGATGCCCTGGGCCTGACCGATCACCGTCCGGGTCGTGATCGCGGACCGTAGCTGCTCGACCAGAGTCCGGCTGTCGTTGAACAGCTGCACGTTGTCGAACGCGACACCGGCGTGCAGCGCGAACAGGAGCACGACGTCGTACGACGTACTCCCGAAGGCGTCCGGTGTCGCCGAGAACAGGCTGAAGGCGGCCGCGGACCCGGTCACCGCGGGCAGTGGGAGGAAGAGGCAACTGCGATAACCCGCGTTGATCGCGCTCGCGGCGAACTCCGGCCACCGATGGTCCGACGCCAGGTCGCCGATCCGGTGCGGTTCGCCGTACGCCATCGCGTCGTACACCGGACCGTCCACCGCGATCAGCCGCTCGGCGAGGGCGGCCCGGGCCGGCTCGGAGAGCTCGTCCGCGGTGCTGTGGTAGCGCGCGACCATCTCCGCCTTACCGTCGACGAGCACGCTGATGCAGGCCTCCTCGCAGTCGGGCACGGTCCGCACCACCCGGTTGACGAACCGGCCCAGTGTCGTGGCGACATCGTCGTCCTCGACCAGTCGGCTGACCTCGGCCAGCTCTTGCGCCAGTTCCAGAATCCCCTCCGCCATGACCCCATCATGGGGCATCCGGGCCGTTCTGGGTCCGACGCCCCAAACGGCGCGCTAGTGTCGATGAATGGCCGACGATCGACTGACTGCGAAGGGGCGGGCCACCCGCGCCCGGATCCTCGCGGCCGCAGCGGATCTGGTGCATCGGCGCGGCGTCGCCGGCACCCAGCTCGAGGACATCCGGCGCGTCGCCGGGGTGAGCGGTTCGCAGCTGACGCACTACTTCCGCGACAAGCCGACGCTGATCGACGACGTCATCGGCTGGCAGGCGGAAACCCTGCTGGATCGCGAGCCCGCGCTCGACTCGATCGAGGCCTGGCATCGTTGGGCCGACCGCGTCGTGGCGCGGCAGACCGCCCGCAAGTTCGAGGGCGGCTGCGACTTCGGATCACTCGCCGGTCAGCTCGCCGAGTCGCGCCCCGAGACCCGCGCCCGCCTCGCCGCCGGCTACCAGCGCTGGCTCGACCGCTTCCGGACCGATCTCCGGACCATGCGCGACAACGGCGTACTCCGGCCGGACGCCGATCCCGATTACCTGGCCAACACGATCCTCGCCGCGATGCAGGGCGGCGTACTGCTGACCCAAACCCTCCGTCGGCCCGCCCCGCTCCGTGACTCACTCAAGGCGGCCTTGGCCACGCTCGACTCCTTCAGCAGTCAGTACGGCGGCAGCTGAGCGATCGATGTCCGCCTCGTCGGTTGTCCAGTTGCTGACCGAGATGCGCATCGCTGCCTTGCCCTGCCAGGTGGTGCCCGACATCCAGCACGTGCCTTCCCGCTGGACCGCGCTCACCACTCGCCGGGTCAGCGCGTCGTCGTCGCCGAAGCGGACCAGCACCTGGTTGAGTACGACGTCGTTCAGTACGGCGACCCCGTTCGCGGCCAGCGTGTCCGCGAACCGGCGAGCCATCGCGTGACACCGATCCACGATCTCGGCGATCCCGGATCGGCCGAGCGCGCGAATCGCGGCGTACACAGGGAAACCGCGCGCCCGCCGGGAGAACTCGGGGTTGAAGTCGAGCGAGTCACGGCGCCCGTTCTCGTCCTGGATCAGGTACGCCGCTCTGATCGACATCGCGGCGCGGTGCGGCTCGGGATGAGCGCAGAGGACGAGGCCGGAGTCGTACGGGACGTTCAGCCACTTGTGCGCGTCGGTCGCCCAGGAGTCGGCGCGGTCGATGCCGGCGACCAGCGGGCGCAACTCGGGACTGACCGCGGCCCAGAGACCGAAGGCGCCGTCGACGTGGACCCAGGCGCCGGCCGCGTGCGCCAAGTCGCAGATCTCGGCGATCGGGTCGAAGGCACCGGTGTTCACGTTGCCGGCCTGGGCGCAAACGATCTGCGGGCCTTCTGTTTCCAGCGCGGCCGCCAGCGCATCCGCCCGCATCCTGCCCTGATCGTCGACGTCGATCGGCACGATGCAACTGGTCCCCAACCCGAGGAAGCGCAGCGCCCGGTCGATCGTGTCGTGCCGCTCGGCGCCGGCGAGCACCCGGATCGGCGGTGCCCCGATCAGGCCGTCCCGTTCCACGTCCCAGCCCGTGCGCCGCAGTACCTCGTGGCGGGCGGCCGCCAGACCGGTGAAGTTCGCCATCTGGGCGCCGGTGACGAAGCCGACCGACGTACCGGATGGCAGTCCGAACAGCTCGACCAGCCAGTTCGCCGCGACTTCCTCGACGACGGCCGCGGCGGGTGCGGCGGCGTACAGGCCCGCGTTCTGGTCCCACACCGTGGTGAGCCAGTCGGCGGCCAGTGCCGCGGGTGTCGCGCCGCCGAACACGAACCCGAAGAAGCGGCCGCTGCCACTCGGCAACAGGCCCTCTTCGACTCCCTTCGCGAGGTGGGCGACCACCTCCCGAGCGTCGGTCGGCCCGGTGGGGAGCGCGCCGCCGAGAGCCTCGTGAAGCTCGTCCGCGGTCGCGCGCGGGCCGACCGGACGCTCGGGGAGCCCGGTCAGGTACGTCGTCGCCCGCTCGAACGCTTCCGTGAGCGGCCCTTCCCAATCCACCATGCCTCCTTTGTACGCCGGGATCGTGTGATGCAGCGTGTGACGGCATTACAGTTCGCTCAGGCCTTGGGAGGATGCGTATGGCGCGGGTGGTCACGGGGAGTCGCTGGACGGCGATTGCCGGTTATGCGCTGGTCGGCGCGGCGACCCAGCTGGTCTGGCTGAACTTCGCCGGCGTGACCACGGTCGCGGCCGCCCGGTACGGCGTCTCCGAAAGCGCGATCGGCTGGCTCGCCCAGGTGTTCCCCCTGCTGTACGTCGTACTCGCGATCCCCTGCGGTCTGATCCTGGACCGCTGGTTCCGGGCCGGCCTGATCGCCGGCGCCGTACTGACCGCGCTCGGTGCCGGCGTACGGCTGATCGGTGATGACTTCGGCTGGCTGCTGGCCGGGCAGATCATCGCCTCGATCGCCCAGCCGCTGGTGCTGAACGCGATCACCGGCATCACCGGCCGCTACCTGGTCGAGAAGGACCGCCCGACCGGCATCGCGGTCGGCACCGCCAGCATCTTCTTCGGCATGGTGATCGCGTTCCTGCTGTCCGCGGTCTTCACCACGGCTTCGTCGTTGCCGACGATGCTGGCCGTGACCGCCGTGTTCTGCGCGGTCGCGGCCCTCGTCCTCATTGTTGCCTTACGCAAGCAGGGTTCCTTCGAGATGACCAGGCAACGACCGGATCGCGGCGCGCTGCAGATCGCCTGGGGCGATCCGCTGATCCGCCGGCTCTGCGTGCTGGCGATCTTCCCGTTCGGCGTCTTCGTTGCCATGAGCACCTTCGCGCAGGCGCTGCTCGAGCCGGCCGGGGTGAGCAGCGGTACGGCGAGCGTGATCCTGCTGGTCAACGTCGTCGCCGGCGTCCTCGGCAGCGCGGTGATCCCGATCCTGGTCGTACGGCGCCGCGCCGAGTCGGCCCTCCTCGTTGTGAGTCTCAGCTGCACCGCGGCCGCCTGCGTCCTGCTCGCACTGGCGCCCGGCGTCGTGACGGGCTTCGCCGCCATCACGCTGATCGGGCTGCTCCTGCTTCCGGCTCTTCCGATCGTGCTCGAGCTCGTGGAACGCCGTACCGGGGAGGCCGAAGGGACCGCGGCCGGCCTGATCTGGATGGCCGGCAACCTGGGCGGCCTGCTGGTCGCGGTCGTCGTCGGGCTGCTCGTCGACCACCCGTCCGCGGCGTTCCTGGTGATGGCGGCGATCGCGCTCATCGCCGTACCCGGGGCTCGCGCTCTCCGCCGGCCGATCGCCGAACTCCGAGCGCTGTCGCAGCCGTAGCCAGCAGTCCACCGACGCCGGCGGCAACGAACGTGACGCGTGCATTCGTGTGCTGAAGGAGGAGGCCGCCGAAGACATACGAGATCCCGGCTGCCAGGCCGATCGCGCCGTACAGATTGCCGAAGACGCGGCTCCGGAGGTGCGGGGGGACGATGCGTTGCAGGTGCGTGTTGATCCCCACGTCGACGCCGGCGATGCCGAGCCCCCGGATGACTTGCAGCGCCAACGCGGCCCAGATCGCCCAAGCCAGGCCGGTGAACAAGTTGCCGACGCTGCTCACGGCGAACCCTGTGATCATCAGTACAGGCATGCTGAATCTGGTCGCGTACTTCGCCAGGAGGGCGAACCCCGTCACGAGCCCGATGCCGACTCCGGCGTACAGGATCGCCGCGGCCGAGTCACTGCCGTGCAACTCGTCCTTGCCCAGGAACACCATCGCAACGTCGTCGACCCCACTGAACGCGACCACCGCGAAGAACCCCAGCCCGATGACGCGGACCGCTTTCGTGCGCCAGATGTAGCCCAGGCCGTCGCGCGCATCTCTTAGGAGGCCGTGGCCCGAACTCTCTGCTCTGGGCATCGCCGGCAACCGACTCAGCAGTACCGCCGACACGAAGAACGTCGCCGCATCGATCAGCAGGATCCCGCGGACATCAGTGATCAGGAACAACGCCGCCGCGATCAACGGCCCGACGGCCTCCAGCCCATTGGTCCCCGCCCCCAACGCCGAGTTGGCCGCCTCCAACTCCTCATCCTTGACCAACGCCGGCACCGCACTCCGCGAACTCGCCTGGAACACCTGCGCGGTGATGCTCATTACGGCGACCAGCACCAGCAACACCGGCAACGGCGGCAACACCACCGCCATCACCACGACCAGCGCCCCCTGCACCAGATCGCACGAGACCATCACCCTCTTGAGGTCGAACCGGTCCCCGACGGCTCCCGCGAACGCCCCGAACAACCCCGGCGTGAAGTCCCCCGCCAACAACAGCAACGCCACCGCCAGCGCCGCCCCCGTAGCCCCCTCGACGTACAAGAGCAGGGCCACCAGCCCGATTGAGTCCCCCAAAAAGGACACCGACCGAGCCACCCACAACACCCGAAACCCCACCGACCCCCGCCACACCCCCCACACGATCCCTTACTATGGTCCGGCACAACACCCGCCGGTGTGGCGCAACTGGCAGCGCACCGCTCTTGTAAAGCGGTGGTTAGGGGTTCGAGTCCCCTCACCGGCTCTCTGACCTGCGAGGATGCTCCGCCGGGCATCCTCGTGAGGGGTCCAACTGACCGCTTATTGACCGCTTTGGCATCCTGTTCACTCCATCGCAGGTCCTTCCGTCGGTTGCCGATCCTGCTCATGAATGCCCCTTAGCGCCTCATCCAGCAGGCTTGCTGCCTCGGGGTTTCGAGCTCGCCGACCGACGTATTCGTCGACTGTGGTCGAGATCCTCGAGTGCCCGAGCTGGTCAGCAATCTTCCGCGGCGTCTGCCCAGAGTCCTCAAGGATCGTCGCTGTCGTCTTCCGGAAGACGTGGGCAGTGACCCAAGCCATCTCGTCTGCCAGTGACCGCATGCCGGCCAGCTCGGTCAGCTCCAGCAACACTGCCCGGTCGCGCTTGTTGAGCCGGTATGCGTCGGACAACGCGACCGCCTCCTCCGGCTCCAGTCTCACCCGGCCAGTCTCGATCAGGCTGATCCGGGTCTTCCGCCAGCCGAGCTTCCCGACGATCTGCGTTTGCGTGAAGCCAGCGCGCCGCCGATGTGCTTGCAGCATCTGCCCCAGTTCCGTTCGTCGCTGACCACCGACTGGCCGCCGGGCGTTTCGCAGCGCACGCTGGACGTTGTGCGAATCCCGGAATCCGCCCTTGGAGTCCGGAAACACTGGGGAGTCGAGGGCCGTCCCGGGCTTCCAGCGCACGAGCACCATCTCCAGAGCCCATCGCGGCAGCTCAAGAACCCGCTCACCAGCGGCAGACTTGACCCGACGGCGAACCAGGCCCTGCCCCTTCAGACGCTGAACCTGGTAGCTGCAGTCGACCTGTCCCGTCTCGCGATTGATGTCGTTCCAGGTGACAGCCAACGCCTCACTGATCCGCTCGCCGGTTGCCAGCATGAACTTGCACAGATCCACCAGATCAGCGCGAACTGCCCGCTCATCCTGTCGCAGCAACTGGAACCAAGCCTCCCTCTCGTCCTCCTCCAACGCCCGCGGCGCCCGACGCCGCGTCTTCCCCCGAATCTTGACTTCCCGAACAGGATTCGCCGCCAACGCCCCATGCCGCACCGCCAACGAAAGCGATCCTGACAAGATGCTCTTGCAGGTCTTGGCACTCGCCACCCCGACCTCGTTCCGGATCGCCTGAATCACGTCGTTCACCCGCGGCGTCGTCAACTCAACCAGCCGAATCTCGGCAATCCGAGGCACAAGATTCTTGTCGTACTGACACCGGTACGTCTGATGCGTCCCAGGCGCCAGAACGTCCTGCTCCCCAAGCTCCTTAACCTCAGCCAGGAACAACTCAACCGCCACCGCCACCCGACTCTCAGGCTTGATCTCTGGGCCTGACCCGTTTTGACGGACATCCGAGATCAGGAGCTGGTGCTCCGGAAGGATGTTCATCATGGAGTCTATGGGCAAGAAGAAGCCGCGGCCTCGGCGTTCGTTCACGTCCGAGTTCAAGGCCGAGATCGTGGAGTTGTGTCAGCGCGGTGACCGGTCGGTGGGTCAGGTCGCGAAGGACTTCGACCTGACCGAGACCGCGGTGCGGGAGTGGCTGCGGCAGGCCGAACGCGATGCCGGCACCGGTGATGGCGGGTTGACCACGAGCGAGAAGGACGAGCTGGCGGCGTTGCGGCGGGAGAACCGCCGGCTCCGGGAGGATGTCGAGATCCTCAAGCGGGGAGGCTGTCGCACGAATCTGAGCCAACGCGTGCGTTTCGCGGCCGGTTGGTGGGTCCTGGCTCGGGAGAATCGTTGTGTGGGTTACAACTTCACGCGGGTGGATCGTGAGCAGTTGATGTTGATGCCGCCGTCGGTGGCGGACTGGTTGCCTGAGGATCATTTGGCGTGGTTCGTGTTGGATGTGGTGGCTGAGCTTGATCTGTCGGGGTTCCTGGCCGGGTACCGTGCCGATGGCCGGGGTGGGGCTGCCTATGACCCGGAGATGATGCTCGGTGTGCTCATCTACGCCTACTGCGTGGGGGAACGGTCCAGCCGCAGGATCGAGAAGCGGCTGGTCGAGGATGTGGCATTCCGGGTCGTTGGTGCGAACCAGCAGCCCGATCACGCGACGATCGCCCGATTCCGCGCTACTCATGAGACCGCGATTGCGGGGGTATTCGGTCAGGTCTTGTCGCTGTGTGCTCGTGCCGGGCTGCTGCGTCCGGGGTTGATCGCGATCGATGGCACCAAGTTGTGTGCGAACGCCTCACGCGACGCCAACCGCACGGCAGTGCAGATCGCTGAGGAGATCCTCGCCGAGGCGGCCGCTGCGGATGCAGCCGAGGACGCAAGCGCTGACCAGGACCAGGACGGGCCCGCCGGCGAGCTGCGTGAGCGTGGCGGTCGCCGAGCCCGGCTACGTGCTCTGCTCGACGAGCTTGAGGCCGATGCGGCGGACAAGTCGTTCGAGGCGCATCTGGCCAGACGCGCAGAAATCGAGGCGACGACCGGTAAACCGATCCGCGGACGGCGGCCCTCGCCGACCGCCGCGACGCACAGGTCACGGCGGGAGGCCAACGTGACCGATCCGGACAGCAGGATGCTCAAGACCAAGGATGGTTACCTGCAGGGCTACAACGCCCAGGCGGTCGCGACCGAGCAGCAGTTCGTGATCGCAGCCGAGGTCACCAACCAGGCCAACGACGCGCCGGCCTACGCGCCCATGATCAGGGCCGCGAAGAAGAACCTCCGCACCGCAGGCGAGAAGCGACGGGTCCGCAGGGTCGTCGCGGACGCGGGCTACTGGAGCACCGACAACGTCAACTTCAAAGGCGTGGAGTCCTTCATTGCTCCCGGCCGCGCCAGGGAACTCAAGCGGATCGCCGAGACCGAGACACAGCGCACCGACATCCTTCAACGTGCTGAAGCCGGCGAGATCGACGCCCTCGAGGCCTCCAAACAACTGGGCGTGACCCGAGCGCGGGTGAACCAGCTGCTCCGTCGACGCCGTGGCGGAGACCCCGACCCATTGACGACCACGATGATCGGCAAGCTCGACACCCCACGAGGCCGCAAGACCTACAAGAAGAGAGCCGCGATCATCGAACCCGTCTTCGCCCAGATCAAGCACAACCGCAAGATCCGCGACCTCTCACGCCGTGGCCTGGCCGCCGTCGACAGCGAATGGAAGCTGATCTGCGCCACCCACAACCTGCTCAAGGTCTACCGGCTCACCTGACCGGCCCGGCCCGGCTCCGATCCAGCAGCTGGACACCGCTCGGATCGAATGGCTCCAGATTCGTGCGACAGCCTCCGGGCGACGGCTTTCTTCGTGAAGGAGACCCGGTGAACTGTTACCCGTTCATCGAGGCGGAGAAGCGAGGCGACCACAGCGTGAAGCGGGCGTGTGAGTTGCTGCAGGTCTCTCGTTCCGCCTACTACGCCGACCGCACCGGCGGCCCTCGGTGCGCGCGCAGCGCGACGCCGTCCTGACCGCAAAGATCGTCGAGATCCACGACGAGTCCCGCCTGACCTACGGCTCGCCGCGGGTCCACCGCGAACTCCGAGCTCAAGGTGAGAGATGTTCCCGCAAGCGGGTGGTGCGGCTGATGCGAGCCGCCGACCTCCATCGCCGGATCCCGAGACGCTCGAAGAAGACGACGATCCCTGACCCGGGCGCCACCACCAGACCGGACCTGATCGGCCGCGACTTCGGCATCGACCCCGACCACCCCGGCCAGCTGGACCGCCGCTGGTGTGGCGACATCACCTACATCCAGACCTGGGAAGGTTGGCTCTACCTGGCCACCGTGATCGACCTCGCCTCGCGGCGGGTGGTCGGCTGGGCGACAGCCGATCATCTGCGCACCGGCCTGGTCGCCGAGGCGCTCACCGACGCGGTGAATCGGCGCCGGCCGGCGCCCGATGTGCTGTTCCACTCCGATCGCGGCTGCCAATACACCTCGGCCCAGTTCGCCAACCTGGCCAGGGATCTCGGTGTCAGACTGTCAGTCGGCCGCAAGGGCCAATGCTGGGACAACGCGGTCGCCGAATCCTTCTTCGCCACCCTGAAAACCGAACTCATCCACCGCCGCACCTGGCCCACCCGCAAGGCCGCCAGCAGCGCGATCTTCGACTACATCGAGGGCTGGTACAACACCCGCCGACGCCACTCGACCCTCGGCTACCTCAGCCCCGCCACCTTCGAATCAACCCAACCCACCACCCTCGAACAGGTAGCCTGAACCGACCTCACACCAACCGTGTCCGTCGAACCGGGTCAACCCCACTCCGCAGACCCACTCAGCCGCGTACGAGTCTTCAACATCGCCCGGAGTTTGTTCTCCGCCTCAGTCGCAGACTTCCCCCATGCAGCCACCCGCCGAGTCCGGCCATCGACATCCCGATACCGGGCCTTAGCTTCGAACTTGCTCGGACGCCCCCTGCCATCGCTGCGTACTGCCCGCGAGGAAATCTTCCCCCACGTCCCCAACGGCAACCACTGCTTCGCCATGCGCACCCTCCACCTGACATCGGCACGCCACCCGTCCGGGTCATGCCTGCGCAGGCTCAACGAATGACGCGGCGCGACTAATGACTGCGCCCAGGTCGACCCGTTGCCGAGGGCGAGGGCTTAGAGCGCGAGCGCGACGTGGTCGACCTGCGCGCAGACCTGCTCGGCGGGCCGAGACCGTGCGCGTCGGTCAACTATCAACCACGGATTGAAAATGCAGGCCCGCTCGGACGATGCAGGCGCTTCAGCACAGACTCGCGATCGCACGGGCCGCGGGCGCCGGCAACGGTCGAGCAGCGCTTTACAAGTGCGAGCGTACGCAGTGTTGTCTACAGCCGGAAACTATGGCATCCAGGCTGTCTCCGCTGTCAGATTTGCCTTTGAGATGACTGGGGTTTCATTGACATAGCCATTGACAGACCGGCGGGCCTGCTCGGGTGGACCCGGCTGCGCCGAACCAGGTCCGTCGCCTTCACCCCAGTCGACTGCACTTCGCGTCACGACCAGCGTCACGCGAGTGTGGCGATCCTCCATGCATGGGTGCGCCTTGCCCCACCTTGGTGGGAATGTGCAAGTGATGTTCGGCCGATGCCGTCGGCTGGGACGGACCGCAGCACGCTGTCAATCGCCCGCCTGCCGCGCGAGTATGGCCGCGTCGTCGTACGTGGCTAGCTGACGGAGTACGTCCGGCTCGATCACTGCGAGGACGATCAGCGGAGCCTCCCATCTGCCCTCGAGCCAGGCTCGAGCGATTAGCCGACGGGACCGGTCGGGCTCGCCGATCACTGCCATCGCCCAAGCCAGCTCGACCAGCGCCGGGGCTTTCATCTCCGGGTCGGTGATGGTGACGGCTTCGCCCTCGGCGTCATCGGCAACCTGAATTGCTCGCACACGCTGACCGGCCGCGGCCAGCGCGGGAACCAGCGCGATCAGTGCTCCCGCCTTCTCCCAATCCGAGTCGCCAAGAAGGGCGGCGGCAGCGGCGTCCTCGGCCACCCTCGCTGCTCGCTCAAGCTGCCCAATCCGGGCCAGGGCGCCGACGGCGACGGCCAGCGCCTTGGCCTTCCAGTAGGAGTCAGTGATGGTGGCGGCGGCGGCCAGAGCGCGGTCTGGCGGCCATCCTCGCTCAGCGCTGTGACCAGGTCGGTGGAGACCTGCCCCATCCGATATGGGTCGGCGATGGCGATGGCGAGGGATTGCGCGCGGTCGTATTGCCCGAGGTCGACCAAGACCGCGAGCAGGCTGGACACCACCTCGGCTTACCTCATCGAGGCTTCCAGGGCAGCAGCCGCAGTCGCGGCTCGGTCGGCCAGCACGAGCGCACGCCTCCGCTTGCCGATTCCGTCAAGCGCTTGGACAAGGATGGTCTCCGCTTGAACCCGAGCGGCCGAATCGGCGATACCGATGGCCGCCGCCACAGCCGAGTCGATCTTGCCAGAGTCGACCAGGGCGCCGACTACCGCAACCTGCGCCTGGCCACGCCGTTCGGGGTCACTGATGGTGGCGGCGGTGGCCGTGGCTCGGTCGAGCTCGCCGGCGCCAGCCAACGCTCGCACAGCGCTAACTAGCGCATACGGCTGGAAGAACCAGTCCATGCCGTCAGGGCGGCTGTCGGAGATAGCCTCAGCAATATCTGCGGCGTCCTCGGCCAGCCGCACCGCTTGCCTCCGCTTGCCGGCCTCAGCAAGTGTGGTGACCAGGTCACACATGACATCGACCTTGACGTATGGGTCGGTGGCAGCGGCCGCAGCAACCACGGCGTCGTCGGCTAGCTGTTGTGACCAGCAGGTTGTTGACGGCGTGGTGGCTTGATCGTGGGAGGACCTCCGGGCGGAGTGGATGTGTCTGACGCATCGACTTCGACCACGGAGGTCCTCATGGCCCACGCTAATGCCCGGACAAACTTGTTTGGTCGCAGGCTGATCGTTGAGCGGGTCGCGGCCGGGTGGCCGCCGGCGCAGGTGGCCGAGCAGCTGGGCATTTCGCGGGCCACGGTGCACAAGTGGCTGCGCCGCTACCGACAGGCCGGAGACGCGGGCCTGGTCGACCGGTCGTCGCGGCCGCGACGCTCACCGAACCGGCTGCCGGCCCGGACCGAGCAGTCGGTACTGGCCGCGCGCCGGCACCGCCGCCGCGGCGCGGTCGTGCTGGCCGCCGAGCTTGGCCTGAACCCATCCACCGTGGGCCGGGTCCTGTCCCGCCACCAGGTTCCGCACCTGGCCACACTCGACCCGATCACCGGCCAGCCAGTCCGTTCACCACGCCACTCCCAGATCCGCTACGAATACGACCGCCCCGGCGCGATGATCCACGTCGACGTGAAGAAACTCGCCCGGGTCCCGGCCGGAGGGGGCTGGCGCCTGCGCGGCGCCGAGGCCACCGTCGCCCACAAGCACAAGAAGACCCTGATCGGCTACGACTACGTCCACACCGCCATCGACGACCACACCCGCCTGGCCTACTCCGAAGTACTGCCCGACGAACGCGACCCAACCTGCGCCGTGTTCCTGCACCGCGCCCTGACCTGGTTCACCACCCACGGCATCACCGTCGAACGCGTTCTCACCGACAACGCCATGGTCTACCGACGCGGCCACGGCTGGGCCGCCACCTGCACCACCTGGCACCTCAAACGCCGCTACACCCGACCCCGCTGCCCCTGGACCAACGGCAAAGCAGAACGCTTCAACCGCACCCTGCTCACCGAATGGGCCTACGCCCAACCCTGGACCAGCAACACCGACCGCAACCAAGCCCTCGACAACTTCCTCGACCACTACAACAATCGACGCGGCCACTCCGCCCTCGCAGGCAAACCACCCATCACCCGGCTCAACCCGCGTCAACAACCTCGCGGGTCATAACAGCTAGCCGCACCGCCTGCTTCCGCTTCCCGACCGCGGCAAGGGCGGTGACGAGGTCAGCCAGCGCGCGGGCTCTCACATCCAGCTCGTGGCTGCGCCGGCTGCGGTCACGGCGTCGTCGGCTAGCCGCACCGCCTGCTTCCGCTTCCCGACCGCGGCAAGGGCGGTGACGAGGTCAGCCAGCGCGCGGGCTCTCACATCCAGCTCGTGGCTGCGCCGGCTGCGGTCACGGCGTCGTCGGCTAGCCGCACCGCCTGCTTCCGCTTCCCGACCGCGGCAAGGGCGGTGACGAGGTCAGCCAGCGCGCGGGCTCTCACATCCGGGTCGGTGATGTTCTCTACAGCGATCGCGGCGCGGTCAAACTCCCCGGCCGCGACCAGTGCGTTAACCAGCGTGATCAAGTGCTTGGGTTGCTCAGCTGCATCAGTGATTGCGGTCTCGGCGGTAGCGGCGGCGTCTTCGGCAAACTGCACTGCTTGCTCGCGCTCGCCTGCGCTGACCATCTCCCCCACTAGAACTGTGATCGCTTGATCTCGCTCGTATGGGTCGGTGATGGCTTCAGCGGCGGCCTTAGCGTGGTCGTATTCCCCGGCATCGCCCAGAGCGGTGGCCAGGGCTGCCAGAGCCTCGGCCTGCCAGCGGGTGTCGCTGATATCCGTGGCGGTGTTCGCGCCTTCCGCGGCCACCTGCCGTGCTCGCTCAATCTCGCCGGCTCCGAAAAGCGCGATGACCAAGTTGGTCAGTACCTGAGCCTTCAGAAACGGTGCGATGACGGCATCGGCCTGAGCAACTGCGTCGGCAGCGAGTCCTCGTGCACGTTCGCGCTTCCCTGCGGCGGCAAGCGCTGTGACCAAGCGAGTCAGAGCCTGGGCACGGAGGTAGGAGTCGTCGATGGAAGCGGCATCGGCGACGGCCTCGTCGGCCAGCCGCTCAGCTCGCGCATCCTCCCCATCGGCAGCAAGCGCAGGCACCAGGACTGCCTTCGCCCCGGACCGCGCGTACGAGTCGGTGAAGGTGGCGACGATGGTCGCAGCCCGGTTGGCCTGGCCAACGTCTGCTAGCGCAGTGGCCAGAGCTGTCAGTATCGGTCGCTGTTGCTGCGAGCTGGTGACGGCGGCAACGGCAGCGGCAGCCTCATCGGACACGCGCACAACCCGCTCACGCTCCCCAGCATCGGCCAGCCGGGTGACCAGCGCGGCCACCATCTCGGCCTTCGAGATTGGGTCTGCGACGCTACCGACGATGGCGATGGCGCCATCGAACTCCCCAGCATCCATGAGCGCGGCGACCACAGCACCTAGAGCCTCGGTCTGCATGTACCGGTTAGTGAGGACCGCGGCGGCGCTCGCGGCTTCATCGGCGATCCGCACCGCGCGCTGGCGCTCCCCACCAGCGGCCAGCGCAGCGACCAGAACCGCCAATTCCGTCGCCTTCCAGTACGAGTCGGTAATGGCTGAGGCAGCCGTTGCGGCATCGTCTGCCAACCGCAACGCGCGGTCACGCTCACCAACAGCGAAAAGCACGGCAACCAAGCCGATCAACGTGTGCGCCCGGCTAAGCGGGTCGATGATGACGGCGGCCTCGGTTTCGGCTTCCTCGGCCACCTGCGTTGCCCGGTAACGCTCACCGACGCGAGATAGCGCAGTGACTAGGGCCGTCACCCACTTAGCCTTCACGTCCGCGCCGATAGTGGAGATGGCGGGCGCTATGTCCTCGGCCAACCGCACGACCAACTCACGCTCCCCGAGGCCCCCCAGCCCGGTCACCAGCGCGGCGATCGCTTGAGCATTCACGTACGGATCGGCAACAGTGGCGGCAGTGTCCGCAGCGTGTTCATACTCCCCGGCCTCGACCAGCGCGGTCACCAAGGCGATCAGTGTTCGGGCTTGCGAGTCCGGGATGGTGATGGTGGCGATGGCGGCTGCGGCATCATCGGCGAGCCGCCGCACCTGCTGGTGGTCCCCTGCAGCAGCCAGCGCGGCGATCAACGCGATCATCGCCCAGGCCCGTTGATCGCCGTCTGGGATGGCCCGTGCCATTGCGATGCCGCGGTTCGGTTGGCCAAGTGCAACCCAGGCGGCGGGTAGGTCGGTGGGCGTGGAACGGTTGCGGTCGGAGATCTGATCCCCGGTGGCGAGCAAGCCGGCCGATAGTCGCGAGATCTGGTTCATCGGAGCTCAGCAGAAGGCTCTGGGCGGCACGGATCTCGTTGAGCGCGTTGGCATCGCCGTCGGTGAGGACGAGCTGCTGATGGTGACGACGCGCGTCGAGGGCGAGGACCGCCATCCGCGCGGAGTCATGCAATCGTGTCAGTAATGCGGGGTATCCGGTCAGTAAATAGGGCGGTGTGTCGGTCGGCCAGCCGCGCTTGCGGTAATCGTCAGCCCACGAATGGAGCTCGCGGCGAAACGCGGCGATCGTCGTGGCGAACCTTGCCTCTGCGGCGTCCCGTAGCGTCTCGTGGGTGAACGTGAGAATCTCCGCGCCAGGTTGGTCCGAGTCCTTGCTGATGCGGATTGTCCGGTGGAGCCAGCGACGAGCCTGACTCGTTAGATACTCGGGCAGGACAGAGTCTTGGGCCCCGTTTCGCCGCTCAAGCCATATTCCGAGGTCGTCAGTCGAGATTGTGCCTCCGCACGCCGCGAGGCATGCCGCGATCTGGTGCTGTAATTCATCCGTTCGCTCGAGCGCTCCATCAAGTTCCTGAATAGCCAATGATCGGATTTCGATCGCTGCGGCTGAGGGGGCGAGACCATCGATATGGGCTGATAGCGGATGCGCTGCGGCGAGCGGTATAGGGATGCCGGCCCGGCTTGACACCAACAGCGCCACACCCGCCGGCAAGGTGCTGGGGAGCCATGAACTTAGAGGCGATGTCTCCTCTCGGCTGTACTCGTCCAAGCCGTCGACAATGATGAGCAGCCGACGAGCCTGCTGTCGGGCAACGGCCGCTGCTGCCGGCAGCAGATCGCTGAGCAGGTCGGGGATGCGGTCCCAGATCTCCGCCGGAGACGCGTAGTTGTCACGGCCTGCGAGTACCGCCAGTTGCGAGTTCAACACGTCAAGCGCATAACTGGCGGTGTTGTTCGCCATTGTGGCCTGCAGGAAGCAGGCTGCCACATCGACCGTCTCTGGTGGATGGAGGGCGAAAGTAGCCAGCAACGCGGACTTTCCAGCGAAGGCCTCAGCCTGGATCCACCGCCAGCTCTGGTCCGGGGAAACGCTGAAGTGAGCGAGTCGATCGAGGTCGTTCTCCCGCCCAACAAGGACTCGCGGAGCGAGAGGAGTGACCAGGACCTGCGCACGGCTCGCCGCCAGCTTCCGCGTCGTGGGCGGGGTTACCACCGGCAGCTCCTCGCGCAGTTGCGGCAGCGCATCCGCCCAGGTTCGCACCGCATCAGTCGGAAGGTCCAAGTCGTTATTCGGCGGGAGCTGCAGCAACCGTACGGTTAGCGTGCCGAGGCCCTCGCCGCGGTGGTGCTGACCAACCACACCGACCAAATGCCCCGAAGCGAATACGGCGGCTCCGGACATGCCCTCCCACGGCGTGCGATTCGGATCAGGGTGCCGGGCGGGTGGGTCATCAATCACTGGAAATTCCAAGGTTCCAGTCCTCGGGTTCGAGCGTCCATCGACCAACGCTTTCGCATAATGAGCCTCGCGGACGATCACCTGGTCGCGGCCAGGCGCGGGGCGCGCAACTTGAACCATGGAAACCCCGCCGCGACCGCCGGCATATCTGCCGCCGATTGTCGGTCCAGCGCGCCGAAGGGTGCGGGGACGAAACCCGATGGCCTTCCGGGCACTGCCATTAGGGCCAGGTCCAACTCCGGGATCACTCGCACCGCCGCTAGGTCAACCGCGAGCCCGTTCTCCTTGCGCTTCCTCGACGGCACGCCGAGCCACACCGAGATCCGGGCGGCACCCGACACCACATGGGCCGCAGTGAGCACCCAACCAGACGCGACCAGGTATCCAGACCCACGCGACTCCTCACCGCTTAGATCTACTACCGCGATCTCGGCGAGGTATGCCTGAAATGGAACGTCCATCTGCGAAGCCCACGAACTTGACGGATCTCAGCGCTCAGTTCGCGGTGGCTCGGGCAACTCGGGTTGCTCCTCCTGCTGATCGACCTGTCCGTGCACATCCAGCACGCGGATCTTCGTCGTTGCAACGCCCTCGGCGTCGACTACGGTCCCCTCCAGCCGCGGGGTCAACAGCAGCTTCAGATGTTGCGTACGGACATGCTCCGAACGAATCGAGCCGGATAAGCCCGCCTCTCCAAACTCCAACACCCAGAACTTCGCCTTTACCTTCGCGTCAGCACCGCCGGATCTCTCAAGCGTGTAAGCCACCTCCAGCGTCAGCTCCATCTGCCCAACCCCGAGCCGGAGAGAATCCCCCTCTGCGCGCCGGTGCGCTTCCGCCAATTCCCCCCGCAGAGCCGTTAAGAAGTCCGCCAGCCCAAGCTCGCCCATTGCGCCCCCTCCACCTCAGCCTGCCGCGACGCCGTCTACCAGCATCCCGGCTGACCGCCGACCGCACAATGCCTCCCTGCTCATGCGTTAGACGTGCGCAGCATTGTGAACGCTGCCACCCTCACCAACCCGGATCATCATTTGCAGAGGTCTGCTTGTTATCGAGGCGAGCGGATGACTTGCTGAGAATCGATCGTTTGGTGGGCCTGCGGCATCAGTCAGCTCTCGGTCTGCCGAGCTGTGGTGTCGAGAATCGATCGTTGCCTCGACCCGAAGAGTAGGCATAGGCCCCTCGCTAGCACGGTTGGTTGCGGGCCGCGGTGAATTGCTCGGGCGGCAGCCCGTACAGCTCCAGCAGGCGGTCATCACCGACCCCGCACCCCTGCCCACGCTGCTCAAACCGGGCCAGCAGCGAGCACTGCAGTAAAGCAGATACCCAGAACCTATGTTCCCTTAAGCATTCGTGACGATGTCCACGACGTAATCGACGGGACCAACCTCTCTGAGTAGCTGCGGTCACTGAGTGTCGTTCTCTGGGGGTGTTGTCAACATACCGGGACGCTATCGATCCCGCCCGGGAGGCTCACCGGTGCGAGGTCCGTGGAGGCAGCACTACTGCCGCGCGCTCGGGGTAGCGCTGGCGTCCCTCATTCAATGACCGGTATCAGGTAATGCGTGCACTCGAACGGGTTCGAGCGGCTTGACGCCAGTAGGTCAGTCCCGTCAAACCACGGCTGCACCCAGAGCTTCTGACCATCGGGCCCGGTGAAGTCATTGCGATTGACCGAGAACGATCCACCGGGCTGAATAAGGCATCGACCCATTGGCCCGGCACGGCTGGATCATCGACCTGCAGCCGAACGCGCACCCGGAGCGGGAGGTTGTCGCTCAAGTCGACCTGCTGGTCAGTGTCCAGGCTGACCTGCCCCGTAGATCGAGAGGTCGCTCTCATACCGGTCCGCCTTGTATATCTCGGTGCGAGTCCGCACCCGCGGCCGAATGAAATAGAAGCAACTCCCCCACTGCTCGTCGGTGTCCTCTGCGATCCGCCAGGCTGTCAGCCGAAAGCCCTGGTCGTTGGTGCAACCGGGCCGGATGATGCTCTCGTCGAGCGGGAGGCTGCACTGGAAAACGGCCGAGGTCCCCGGTGGGATGTCGGCCTGGCCAGGCGTCACCTCGAGGGTCGCTCCCCACGGCCGCCAGTACGGGCTCAGGTACGCGGTCTCGGTAACCACCGCATCGTTTTGCACTTGGAACCGGAACTCGATGGGGTCGTACGGACTCATGTCACCGCCTCGAAGTCGGTCACGTTCTTCTGGGCCATGTTGTTCTGCAGTAGGACGTCATCGGACGACAATGCGACGGTGTCGCCCGTCGCTGGGTCCACGGTCGACGGAATCGTCCAGTCGATGATTTCGGCTCGCAGGCACAGGTGGGAGTTGGTCCCCGAGTCAACGTTCCACGTGAACGGTGCAATCTCTGTCGTGTTCGGGCCGATCTGCGCCAAAGTCCGGGTGTCACGCTGCTGCCAGCGGTTATCCTCGCCTCCGCCCGGAGGGTCGCAGATGAACCAGCGAACCTCACATCCTCGGCCTGCACGCTGCCTGCATTATGCAGGCGGGCAACCACGAAGTGCGGCTCGACGCCACTGCTCGGGAAGCGCACGACCTCACCCTGGTCGGTGGGCTTACCCACCGGGTACACGCGCGGCGTCGTCGTGTCGGGGTTGTCACCCGGCCAGTCGACCCAGATATCAGAGCTGCGCCACGACGGCACGTTGTCCTCGAAGAACAGGTCGATGAACTCGGCCACCTCCCGTTCAACCTTCACGCGACAGATGGGGATGGCGCCGCCCAGGATGCTACGCAGGTCCACAATCTCCGCCACGGTCCCCTTGACCGGAAATTCCCGTCCCGATGCAAAGTCCCACGTGTCGCCGACCGCGGTCAGCTCGTCGCCGTCGTTGAGCAAGTGCACGCTGCGTCGATAGAGGCCGTTCACGGCCCATCGACGGTCGGTGCCGGGCTGGAGGATGTTCGTGACGATGACCGCCGGCGTCGGCGGGAGCTGCTGGGAGAAGCTCGCCCCTCGGGCTCGAAGCTCGACTAGGTCAACGATGCCGCCGTCACTGCCCAGCTGGACCTTCATCATCTGGCCGACAGGGACACCGGTGCCGACCACAGCTTCGACGTCGGCGCGCATCGAATCATCCCAATACTCGACCGGAACCAGCCAGGCCTCGGTCGTCGTAGTGCCGGAAGGTGACGGCATCGGCACATCGATGACTCGGTTCAAGGACGTGTTGGGGCTCTCAGCGATCCAGCCGACCGACCACTTGGAACAGGCGCAGAAGTGGTTGAAGTGAGAGTTTCCGCTGGCCATCTGGCACCACCGGTCCACATACGCGACGTCGTCACGGAAACCGGTCGCCGAGTACAGGTCGGGCAACCCAAGGCCGTGGCCGACTTCGTGCGACATGACTCCAGGGTCGAACTGGTTGAACCGTTGACCGATATGAGGTCTGTACCCCATCGTCACCGGATCGTTGGGAGTCGGGTTGTTCAGGTCGGTGGCTTGGTGGTAGCGCACAAACATGCGCAGGCGACCGAAGTCGACGCATCAACACTGTTCCACCGGTCGGCGGCGGGCACAGTGGTCGGGCAAGCTCCGACGAACCCAATCATCATCGCGTCGAAGTCATCGAACTGGTTGCGAGCCGCGGCTGGGCTCCGGTGCCCGGTGGCCCGAAGGTGGTCCATGGCCGCCGTGATCGGCGAGCGCCTGGTGATCTCGCATCGTGTTCTGGTTGTTCGCTTTGCTTGCGCTACCCGGCACCGGAATGGCCGCTGACCATCCACTCGCTGTCAGACCACTGCTCGATAGGAGGGTAATCTCGGCGCCGGCGCCGCCCTTGTCTGTAGAGAGCTGAATTCGCACCGCGACTGTCTGCGCCGCTCCGTCCTCGGTCGTCAGGACGGCGGCGCTCAAGTGCGGGTCGCTCAGACCCTCACCCTCCCCGGCGTCGAAGCGAGCTGCGTGGAGACACTCGGCGAAGTAGTCGACGATCTCGTTCCTGCTGTCGAGTACACCGTCGCGGCGAGTCGGGTCCGTGAAGCCGATTGCGACGAGGCCGGCGGGCATCGGCGCCGCTGGCGGCGTGATGGTCACCCTGCCCTTCTGTGTCGCGCCGGTGCCTACGGCCACCCGCAATTGGGCTTGTAGTCGGCCGAATTGGGCGTCGTCGTCGTTTCCTCGGATACGTCGGAAAACGATGTCTTGAAGAATCTGAGGCGCTCCGGCCGCGGCTTCTGCGGCGCGCACCGCGTTGGTGGCGTGCTGTCCCAGCACGGTGAGGAATGCGGCTTCATCGTCGCCTTGCACGTGGTTGAGGTTGAGCGGTCCGAAGTCGAGGGTCAACGTCCGGTTTGTGCCGGTCTGGTCGAGAACGTCGAGCTGGAGCGTTTCGGTGCCGGTGAGTTGACGACGACCGGGCAGGTGTTGTGAGTCCGTGAGGTCCACATGCCTGCGAACGGGATGGGGTAGTCCTTGCCTGTCCCTACAGCCGGAGCGGTGTGTGGCATCATGGCCTCGGTCCAAAGATCACCAGCGCACCTTTCGGAATGTCTATGCGATCTCGCGCAGGGGCCGAGGCGCCAGTTCACAGCAGGTCGCGTCATCTCCGCGTTGTCAGAGCGTCATCAACCTCGATCATTGATCGAGGACGCCAGCAGATCCCGACTCCAAACCGGCGGCGCCTCATACCGCAGCATTTGCATAGCGCGCTCCAGCACGTGATGAACAGTGCCCACAAGGCAATATCCGAGGCAGCCGCCCCATCTCGAAACCTGTGCTTAAAGGGAACAGACGCCGGGTTCGCCGTATTGAGCTTTTGGGGTTGTGGCGGTAGGGAGCACCATGATCCAAGTGAGCGTCAGCCTGGTTCTGGGAGGTGGACCTATGTCCTCGAGGATGCCGATCTCGGCGGTGCCTCGGCTTGTCGGTGCGATCCTGGCCGGTGTGGTCGTCGCGACGATCGTCGGCCTGACCGTGAACCCGGCAGCGGCGGCCCTCGTGGGGATCGCCGTCGCGGGTGCCATTTTCGTCGGGACGGGGTGGATCGTCCTGTGGCCGATGGACGCCGAACGCACACATCGCAATGCCCGCCGCGAAGACTTCAAACCACTGCTGGAAGAACTGACCGTCACCGCGGCTGCTTTGTTCGCCCTGGCCGGCGTCGTGACCCTGATCATCGGTGGATCGGCGCAGGGGAAGGGATCGGCGGCGGTGGCCTTGATCGGCGTGTTCCTGTCCTGGGGAGCGCTGCATCTCATGTCTGCCCGATGCGCGTTCCTGTACTACGAGGGCCCGGATGACACCGCCGGAGGCGGGGGGATCGACTTCAACTCGAAAGCGCCTCCCGCGTACCGCGACCTTTTTCTACTTCAGCTACAACCTCGGAATGACCTACCAGGTCTCGGACACCGCCGTGTCGAGTTCGATCGTGCGCGGAGTGGCACTGCGCCACTGCCTGCGGTCCTATGTGTTCGGCGTGGTCATTCTGGCCATCGCGGTCAATCTGGTCGTCGGCGTCATCGCCGCCTGAGCGAGTGTTCCGTGGCTGGAGAAAGAGGAGAGCCTGGGCCGCCACGCCCACACGATCTCCTAGCCCGGATCTTTCGTGACTTGGTCGCGCGCGTTGGCGGTGGCTTGGGAGCCGATGTTCGGGGTTGGTTCTGGCAGCCGGGGACGGTGTTGGCCCGAGTGTCGTCTCGGGTGGGCGCGGTTCCACGGGCCGGTTCGTTTCGGGTCGCGGGGACGGGGGGCCAGTGGGTCAGCCGGGTGCGGTGAGGGCGCGGAGCCGGGTGAGCCTGACGTGCAGCAGGGTGGTCCAGGCGCCGTCGCGGGCGAGGTGCACGACGCTGCGGCGTCCGGTTCGGGCGTCTCGCGGCGGTCGAGAACAGCCGTAGTCGTAGGCGTTGGGTTCCCATCGGCTTGCCTCGTGGTTGTTGCCATCGGCATCGGTGAACGCGAGTAGTTGCATCCAGACTGTCAGTTCGCAAGCCAGTGCGACGATGGCGCACCAGATCTGGTTTTGGGTGAAGTCGTGCAGTGGCAGGTTCCGCAGTCCGGTGTCTTTGGCGGTTCGGATCCGGTCTTCGGCGCGGGCCCGGCGCCGGTGCCGCAGCTCGAGATCGGCGAGCTGGCCGCGGGGCGTGTTGGCGGCGAACGCGGTGACGCGGTGCCCGTCCACGTCGGTGAGGCGCAGCTGGGCACCGGGGTGTGGGCGTTCCTTGCGTACGATCACCCGCATGCCGTTAGGCCACCTCGACAAGTCGAGCAGGGCGGTGACGTCGGCGACCCAGGCGCCGTCGCGGACCCGGCCGTCGGCGTCGATCGCCGGTGTCCATGCCTGCTTCGGGATCCGCGGCAGCGTCTGGGCGAAGTCGTCGGGCAGGGTGAACCCGACCGAGTGCGACAGGCGCTGCGACACGACCCAGTCGAGGAACTCGTGGGTGCAGCCGGCCGCATCGGTGCGGATCAGCACCTTGCGCCCGGGCCTGGTCCCCGACCGGCGGCCCGGGAGCTGTTTGAGCGCGTCGCGGACCACGGTGATGTGGTCGGCGGCGGTGTTCGAGCCGGCGTTCCCGGGCCGCAACAGCACCGCCAGCGGCTCGCCAGATCCGTCGGGTCCGTGGTCGACGAACGCACACAACGGATGGAATCCGTAGCCCCGCTTGAACGTCGGCGCCGCGCCCTGCTTGTCCGAATGTGCGGTCAACAGCGTCGCGTCGGTATCGATGATCAGCGGGTTGTCGGCATCGCAGTCGGCGTCCGGCGCGTGCCTGCCGGCCAGCGTCCACACCCGCGCCCGGCCGCGGCCCGGGCGACATTGATCACCTTCGGCACCCGCTCGACGTCGCCGGCCAGCGCGTCGATCGTGCGGGACACCGCCGGATCCGACCCGACCAGACCGAGCAGATCCGGCTCGGCGCGCAGCACCGCGATGTCGGCCAGGCAGTCCCTACCCAGCGAGCACGATCGCGAGATCGGTGACAATTTTGGCCCGGTCGTGCCGGGGCCAACCGCTTGTGCCACGGCGCCAACACCTCCGACAGCTCCGCGACCAGGCCACTCGCCCTGACCGCCTCGGTGAGCAACAGGCCACCGGCCCGCGACACCGCCCCCGAACCCGCAGCATCAACCCGAACACGCGGATACAACCCGGTAGTCTTCATCACCTGGAAGGTGCTCCTCGGCTCCGCACGACATGGTCCTAGTACTCCAGCCGTAGTTTGTGATCTGGCGGTGCGGCGGTCCCAGACGTGGCGCAGCCACCGGTTGATGATCTCGGGTTGTGTGGACTCAAGACGGTCGCGCGGTGGCTGCGGGCCATAGCGTAGACGCTGATCGTTGGCGGCGTGGTTTCGACGAGTTGGTGGGGCGGATCGCGTTGCGGTTCGTGCGGGTCGAGCCGCGGCGGCGGGTGGGGTTGTTGTTGCTGGGGTTGCTGGCCGGGTTGCCGCGGGTGAATTGCTGGATGATCGCCGAGCATGCCGGCGAGGCTCTCCGGACGGCATGCAGCACCTGCTGGCTCGGGCGGTGTGGGATGCCGACGCGGTGCGGGACGACCTGCGTGACTACGTCGTGGATCACCTCGGCGCTCCGGGTGCGGTGCTGGTGGTGGATGAGACCGGCGATCTGAAGAAGGGCACCCGCACGGTCGGGGTGCAACGGCAATACACCGGGACCTCGGGTCGGATCGAGAACGCGCCCAGGTCGGGGTCTCACTGGTTTATGCCGCCGACCGTGGGCATGCGTTCATCGACCGGGCCTTGTATCTGCCGAAGTCGTGGACCACGGATGCCGACAGGTGCCGTGCTGCAGGGGTTCCGGAGGACACCCGGTTTGCCACCAAGCCTGCGCTCGCACGAGAGATGATCACCCGCGCGCTGGATGCCGGTGTCCCGGCGGCGCGGGTGGCCGGCGACGAGGTCTACGGCACGGACTCCAAGCTTCGCGCTGGTCTGCACGAACGAGCGATCGGTTACGTGCTGGCAGTGGCCTGCGACCATCAGATCACCACGGCGGCCGGCAAACACGCCGCCAAGACCCTGGCCCGCCGGTTGCCCGCCCGGGCCTGGAACCGGCTCAGCGCGGGCGTCGGCGCGAAGGGAGACCGTTGGTACGACTGGGCGCTGATCGACATCACCAAACCCGACGCTCCCGGCGATCACGCGTTGCTGGTCCGCCGCTCGATCAGCACCGGTGAGCTCGCGTTCTGCCGCTGCTACACACCTACCCCGGTCCCGCCGGCCACTCCCGTCGCGGTGGCCGGGCGCCGGTAGACGACCGAGGAGTCCTTCCAAGCAGGTAAGGGATTGACCGGGCTGGACGAGCACCAGGTCCGTCGCTGGACCTCGTGGCACCGCTGGACCATCCTCGCCATGCTCGCCCACGCGTTCCTCGCCGTGATGACTGCCACCGCACGCCGAAACCCCTTCACCACAGGGGCTCATCGCGCTCACCGCCAACGAGATCCGCCACCTGTTCACCCGACTCGTCAACCACACCCAACACGGCATCCGACACCTGCTGCACTGGTCACGATGGCGACGCCGCCACCAAGCCCGCGCACGCGACAGCCACCACCGCCGTCAAACGGTCCAACTCGCCTGATCACGAACTACGGCTGTAGTACTAGGCACGCAGAGGGCACGCTGGCGCACTTCGGAAGCCCGCCGTCGAGAAACGCTTCGATGCCAATGGACGCCTACTTCCCTTGACCCGCACCGGCTCGACTACGCAACCAGAACGCTTCGAGCCTGCCGCGAGGAGGAATCTCGCCGACGGCGCAAGGCGCTCCTGTCCCCTCCCTTGACCCAGCCGCACTGCCGGGGGAACTCAGCCCCCTCCGGCGTGGTCGGCGATCCGGCTACGGAGCGGCAGTTCCATCAGGGCAGCCAGATCGACAGGCGGGGCTGCGACGGCGGACCGCGGCTGGGCCGCGCCACGGCAGCCCTGAATAGGGGTCGCCGTGCTCTGGCCAACACGGGTGACCATTCCTTCGAGCTTGATGGTGACGAAATCCGCTATCTGGGCGCCATACTCGATGGCTCTGCCCGCGCTCCTCATGTCCCCAACAGCGTAACCGCGACTGGAAGGCACTTCGAAAACGGCACGCACGAAGTGATCGTCACTTCCCCGAATGAACGACCAGAACTTGCGGGGATCCTCGCCGTCTGGCGTCGTCCACCCGACCGGGTTGAAGTCATGGAAATAGAGGCCCACCGGGTTGTTGATCGTGATATCGGCCTTCTGCCTGGCGAGGACATTGACCTGCTCTCCGATGAACGGGTCGCTATTGCGTCCGGCCTCGCCGAAGCGAGAGCAATTGATCAACTGCTGCGCGCCCATAATCTCCTGTCCATTACGAATCCGGCGAATCGTAGCGGCGGCGCCAAGCTCGATCTCTGCACCCAGTGTGTTCGCGGGCTGGATCAAGTGCATCGCCCCACGGGTGGTGCCGTCGTTGAAACGGTTGCGAGGGTTGTACGCGCCATTCGAAAAGAGGTCTTCGCGCACGATCGCAGGTGAGATGAACTTCCGGTAAAGCTCCAGCACCATATCCGGATTCAACCGTGCCAGCACGTCCCAGTACTCAGGTCCCTCGCAAGTGAAAGTGACACAGGTGATCTTGCGAGTGACCGGGTCGCGGATCACGCTCCACTCACAATACTCGTCTTGCAAAGCACGGTCCGAATCGGCACGGCGCCACCGGTGCCTGTCGCTCGGCGAACTGCTCCTGACTCGTCGCGGGAAGGCGTTCCAGGAGATGACGGCCACGTGCGCGTCATCGGCAGGTGGATTGGTAAGCGGATTGAAAAACTGAGCGCGGGGGCCATCATTTTCATTGGGCCTTCCCTGTCTGGCCTTGTCGAGCCAGTTCGACACGATCTGGCTCCACTGGCCCTTCTGTGCGTCGGTCAAGTCATCGAGAAACCCTGGAGCATCCAATCGATTCACATTAGCCCCCTTTGATAATAGAGTGTGAACGATGAAAGGGATTCCGTTCATCACTTCGTCCTAATCGGTTCCGCCCATCCGCGCGTAGACATGCGGAGGGAAGGTGCGTCTCGCGGTATGTTGGTGTGTGGGGTCGTAAGGAAAAATTCAGCCAGTGGTCGGCGACGGAAGCGTCGCCGCCTGTATTCCATCAACCTGAACCAGCCGTCCACCGCGACGGGGTCCGCAATATTTGCCTTTAACGCGAGAAAGTAGGCAGTGATTCGTTGGATGAATGCCGCCTCGAAATCAGACGTGCGCCAGTTTGACAGGAACTCTCTCTCTGGGCTGCCCACCTGGTCGGCGTCATTGTCGCCTGCCGAAATTGCTGTCCGAACCGCTTCTACGAAGCGGCTCTCCAGAGCCTCTCCTGGATTTGCCCCGTTGACCTCCTCGGGCAGATAACGAAGCAACGCTGCTCGTCGGTACGAGAAGACGGGATTCGCGAAATCTGTCATCGACAGGCAAGCCAGGAATCGCCGTGTCAGCAGTCCAGCCTCGAGCATTGCATCGATTAGGTGCGTGTCTTCAAAAGCGGGCTCAGGCACCAGGAAGGCGAATGGCGCGTCGCCTTCGATGCGCATGCTTCCGTCCGTTCGATGCACGTCGTACCGCCGGAGGCAATCCAGGTAGAGCTTGCCTGAAATGGCGATGTCGGTAGTGTCTTGGCCATCCGGCTCGTACCCAAGTGTGTCGAATAGGGTGTCCCGATTCACAAAGAAGGAGAGCGGAGGGTGGAGGACAGACGCATCCGTCAGAAGGCCGCTCGCAGTCTCGGAGGTCGCCAAGTTTACAGTAGTGTCGGTTACCGCCTGCCGGAGAAAGTGGTGCACATGCCGCCAGACCCCATCCTGTCCTACCGCCTTGCGCACGCGGGCATCATTCCAGCGGCGGATCCCTGGGCGTACGACCTCGATCTCCAATCGCTCGGCAGTCACTCGGCTATTGAATAGTGGCTCGAAGCGGAGAGGATCGTCGGGCGCGAGCGCTTCCGTATTGATGCCTGCCTGCGGGGCGTGCCAGTGGACCCACGGCGAGCGCATCTCTTTCATCACCATCGAGCCGTTCACGTGACTGTCGAACGGTCCCTTGCCCCGTGTGCCATCCATCAGGGCGTGGTGGGACATACCCGCCCAGAAGAATGTCCCTTCCAAGCGTTCGTAGTAATTGTACACCTCGTGGACGGCATCCCAGCTCAGAACCTGTAGAAATGAACCATTCATCGAGGAATCAACGGAAGTGCTGGTAGAGATGAACAACTGGAACTCGCCGTCTCCACGCGCTACAGCGAAACGGAAGGACCGCTTCAGCCGGTCGGTCTCGCGGCTCCAGGCAATGTGGCCACCATCGGCGACGAGAAAGACCAACTGGTCAGGTAAAGCATCCGGCGTTCCTTCAAGGCCGTCAATGGCCGTCAGTAGTTGCCGAAGGGTGAGTGGAAAAGGATTGCCCGAACGCAGCAGACGCCCAAACGGGTCCTCCAGGCGCCTCAATTCGTCCGGCGTCATCGGCCGCGAGTGCGTATCCACCCCGACCACTCGACGATAGAGCGTATTGGGCTTCGGAGGCTCAGGCGGAATCGCGTCCGGAGACTCTGCTTCCCTTCGCGCTGCGGCCCGGTAGGGATAGTTCCGCGTCGGAAACTGTTGCTGTTCTCTAAATACAGGCACTTTGGAGCTCCTCTCATGCCACCTGTCCCCGATAGAGAGCTGCCGGAGCGGTATCCGAGGCTGCAGCGTAGCCCGCCAGCCGCAACTTAGCGCCCGTTCGGATTGAAGGCTTCAGCGTCGCTTCGCCCGCCGCGTTCATATCGAGGTCCCTGGTGGCCTGAGGTCGATCATCAATGAAGAAGTCTAGCCGCTTCAGACCTTTCGTCTTGATTGTGATTTGACGCATGTTGGGGTTGCCCGCCTCCAAGGGTCCAATCGTCACCTCGATTCCGCGCACCGACTCTGACGCGAGGAGTTCGAGCGCTTTGGCCAGAAGTTGTTTATCACCTTGCATCAGGTCCTCGCGGGTCGACTGGTGGACCGCGTCGGGCGTGACGCCAAAGTCCTCCAGAAGCGCGCCCGTGCGAGGGCCGACGCGAAGGCACTGGCGGATGGCTACTCGCATGCCCGCTTGATTGGGCAGCGACTTGAGGCCCCAGCCCGGTGGCAACACCTCGTTCAGCAGCCAGTGCTCCCACACGTTTGCACCGCCCGCTCCGGTGTTGGTGCCAACACCCAGAATCTTGCCGATCTGATGGTCCTGGAATCCGGCCGCGAATATGTCGGTGGCGGAATAGCAATTTCCGTCCACGATCAACACCACTGGCCCGTAGTATCGCTGACCTATGGTGTTGCAACTCTCCTTGCTTGTCAGCGGGAATGCGTGAGAGTAGACTGAACCGGTCTCGACAGCTTCTTCTAGGGATGGGCGCCAGAGGTCGAGCGGAACTTGCGAAGTCGACGGGTTGTTTCGGGAGAGCTCTACCGTGCCGGCCGTGACGATAAACTGCATTCGCTCCGGTTCTATTTCTGCGGGTGACAAGGTTTGCAGGAGGCGCTCTGCTGCCCGGATGTTCCCGCCGCCGTTCCCACGAACGTCCAGGATCAACCCGCTCTCCGGCATCTCCTCCAGGAGGCGAAGGAACTCCTGGAGGAATCCGTCCGCGTCTTCTACGTAAAAGGTTCGGATCTGGATATGCCCGCAGACAGCACCGTCGATATGGACCGTGCTGGCCCGGAAGGCAGCATTCCACGGTACCTTCACGGCTATCTCCTGCCCAGTAACTGTGTCGTTCACCGATGCCGGCGAAGCGCTCGCCCGGGTTCCGTAGACTTCATCGCCGACGTTCGCACACTGCGCCTTCCGCAGGGCGGTCGACTCGAAGATGAGTTGGCGGGCTTCCCGGACGGCATCGGCGGCGATATCTACACCCAGTGTGGCGGCCAGGGCGAGAGCCGGCCTCGAGGCTCCCTCACCTGCTGCGGCCGGCGTGACTGCGGGCAGGCTCGCTGGCACGGCCGAGGACGTTGAATCCCCAAAGAGGAGGTCGCTCGACCGGGCCGTGCTTTCACGGGTCATATCTATGGAACTCTGGGCGGCAAACGAGATAGCTGGGGGTAAGCCGCTCGTGGGCTGCTGCGCGCCCCCGGTTGCCGCAGGAGCAGAAGCTAGAGGTGCTACCCCTCCGACGGTCGTCGGAGCGTATCGCACGAACCACTGCTGCCGCATTGATCGACGCGCCGCCGGGTCGTTCGCATCGACCCCAAGAGGCAAGTACTCCAAATCAACGAAGTCCGCATCCGGCGGGAGGGTCGTGTTCATAGGTCGTATCGTCAGCGCGTTCACGCCTCGTGCGTGGCGCGCCGCTTCGTTGCTGCCAGCGGTCTGGTCGGCGTTCACTCGCGTGGCTCGCTCAATAGCCATCCCGTTCCAGTAGAACAGCTCTGCCCCAGGCGCAAAATCAGCGGCGGCGAAGGCGTAGCCCGGAACCACGCGTGTAACTAGGTAGCGTCTATAGCCTCCTTCGTAGAACGACGCCACTTCGAAGGGAAGGTAGGCTATATAGTCCCGATAGGGCCGTGGGAGCTGGTAGCGCGTGTGTAGGTCCCGCACGGAGTCGAATATCTGGGTCAGCGTGTTGTGGAATGTCAGTTCATCCAGTTCAGCGACGGGGATGTTGGATTCCTGCTGGAGCCTGCGCTGGAGCACACGCAGGCGCTGGATGGGTCGAACGGCGTATATTGCTTCCTTGAGGGGTCGATGGACGTAGAAGTTGTCTAACATCTGGATTGCTTGCGCGACGATTAGAATCCGGTCGCTTTGGGTTAACGTGCCTTCCGCGGTTTCGCGGAACAATCGGAGAGTCTTGTCGCCGGCGGCGGGTGGCTGCTCCCCAGGAGGAACCGCCGCAGCATCAGCCTGTGCTTCCGCATCGAACACGGCATCCCATGAGATGGGGCCGTCCGGCTCCTGCGGCAGGACCATCTGGCTCATGCGACGCCGAACGCCATGGAGTGACTTTGTGGCTGGCCCCTCCGGCGCAGGGTGGCCGTCAGGTCTCGGTGGTGACTCGGCAGGCAGCGTCTCGCTGCGGCGTCGCAATGCCTCCGCGACGGCGGCCTCAGCATTCAGGAAGGCCCCAATCGGCCTGCCAGGATCCTCGGTGACCGGCGAGCCAGTGCCCGCCAGGACCTCGCGGATATCATCATGTGAGAGCAATGGATTTACCGATAGCATCAGGGCGACCGTGCCAGCGACCTTGGGCGTAGCGCCCGAAGTTCCGCCGAATGCGTTGCGGTATGCGTTGTCGGCCGATTGCCCGCAAGTCACGTCGTGAAGCGGGTCTCCCGGCGCGGATACGACCACACGGCTTCCGTAGTTGCTGAACCAGGCGCGCTTGTTCAACTTCTCGTCATATGCGGTCGCGCCGACCAGGATTGAGCCGGTTGGGTCAAAGGGATCGCCGCCATCGGTGCGGTCGGCGGGACGGTTGCCGTTGCCCGCGGCAACACACACGACGCAGTCGTCCGCGATGGCGGCGCGGACGGCGCGGTGCACCGACGGAATTTGCTCGTAGTTGCCGCCCACCGAGGTTTGCACCTCGAGGATGATCACCTTGCGCCGAGTACTGGCGTCGGCACGCCGTACGAAGTCAATGGCCTCGGCCCACGGCTCCTCGAAAACGCGTGGGTTAGGTGCACTATCGCCCTGTATCGCCCACAGGGTCGCTTCAGGCGCGTAGCCGGCGACTCCGAGATTGTTCGCCCGCGCCCCAGCGATTCCGAGCACCGCGGTACCATGCGCGGCGGTATCGCCATGGGTGACGACGCTCCCACCATCTACTGCGTTGTAGGTTCGTTCTGTGGCGTTTTGAAACTCCTGGTGTGTCGTCCGGAAGCCCCAGTCTATGTCCGCTATAACGACGTTGGCGCCGCGTGCATACCGCCACGCCTGGGGGACACGCGTTCGGTGGAGGTACCACTGCGGCTCCAGATTGGTGTTCGGGTCCGCCGCGATGGGGCCGTCGTCGGTGCCGACTAGCGGATCGGTGGGAGCGGAAAGGCCGGTGTCCGGAGGCGCGGCCCGCGGCACCACTACAGCTTGGGTGACTTCGGGCAACTGCTTGAGGGCAGCGGTGACCTCGGCCGGAGCCGTGCTGGATGGGAAGCGCAGCCGCACGAAACTCGAGAGAGAGGGCAGCCTCTCTAACGCGCTGACCTGGTCCTGTGAGGCTGCGCCGAGAGCAGCAGCCGCCCGCAGGTCCGCGGTGCGGGCCTCGTCCGCTTGGACCTGCTCAGTTGTAAAGACGGGCCGTGCCTCTGTAACCGCGTATTGGCGCAAGATGGCGCTCAGCCCGGTATCTGAAGGTGTTGTACTACCGCCCGTCCCGGCTAGATACCCAGCCATGTTGTCGATTAGAGCAGAACCGATATTGGTCGTCCCGGGCGCGAGTTCGACCTCTACAGTCAATTCCTCGGTCGAGGGTGCACCGCCCGCCGCGTCAGCGCCTCCGGGAGTAACTGGAGTCTTTGCATCCTCGACCCCAGTCGGAATGAATGGTCCCCCAGCCCCCAAGCTGTCCAGCGCCATTGAGGCATCGCCGACGTTTGCGGGCGGATTCGCTGCCCCTGCATGCGGCGCTTGCCCTGTCTTTCTTGGCAGCCTTTCATTGGCCGAATCTGCCATTATGTCCCTCCCAAGGAAGTAGGTTCTGATTCGACCCTTGCCTGCCACATCCGCCCAGATCCTCACCATGCGGTCTGGCAGTCCAGGGACTGGGGCTCCGGTGGGGCGCACGTCCAGGCGTATCCGTCTCTCCCAGCCTGGTCTGGCCCTGGAGCACCGAGAGGAGCCTGCTGTCCAGAACAGCCGGGGCGTCCCCATCGAGCATGGAGGAGTCGGCATCGACGAACAGCCGGACCGTCGCCTGCGTGGCGGCGGAGGTCCCGACACGGTCAGCGATGCCCACCCGCAGTGCGACGTCGCGGCTGCCCCGCCGGCCTGGCCGGCGAACGCGCCACCGTTGTCGCCGAACGACTCGACGAAATCGAGATAGCCGATCATCAGGACCCCACCAACTCCTATGAATACAGACCGCGGCGCTCCCCGCCCTGATACAAGGTCACAACAGTTCGGCGTGAGCTACTCAGTCGGAGGATGTGAGAAGATTCGACGGCGACCACTGAAAGCTCGATCATGCGCCGCGCCCGGGTGGCGTCGTGCAGTCCGGTAGCGAGCGATGCATCGAGCATTGGGGCGCTACCGCCAAACGCTCTCCGCTTCGTACCGCGGCACAAGGCGTGACGGACCCCGTCACGATGGGAGGGTCGTCGACCACTCCACGCACGAAGTGACTGCGCTGTGTGGTGGCTCTCCGCCATCCCGCATCCACGGGAATACCTGTTCACGGCTCGACGACGACAGTCACAATCCGGCTCACGGATGAGCGCCATGGGTCGCCGATGACAACATCGATCGCGGCCCGGCCCGGCTTGCCGGCGTGGAAGAGGACCGCATTTGGCGGCCCAGCCGGGGTGAGGACCCGGCCATCGGTCCCTAGGACGCTCACAACGAAGATTCCGACGATCTCGACTGCGGCGCCCTCGCGCACGTGACCGCCGGAGGCGGCGAACTGGAGCACATCGCCCACGGCGACCGTCAGGTCCGTCGAGAGATCCTGCGAGGCGGGTTGAATCTCGATCAACCGGCTCACATCGGCTACTCCTTTCTGCCCGCGGCAGGCGTGCCTCGGGCAGGCCACATCAGGCCGGCACCAGCACGTCCTCCGAGGGGTCCCAATCGTCTTCGGACCGAGTTGCGGCATACTCCGGCGTGAAAGACAGCTTCGGGTAGATGAGTGCGGCGAACGCAAAGTCCGTGGCGTTGATGTCGGTCCCGCCCTGGATCGGGAGCCCGTCAAAGGTGATCTGAGCGGGCAACTGGTAGCACATAATCGAGTCCTGGTCCGGCCGCGTCCCGAAGATCGACGAGTCGTCAAGAGGTGTCAGCACCTGCTGGTCCACCATCACCTTGTCCCAACCCTGCGTCGCGAGGAAGTAGGGATATGCCTTCGCCGGATCGATACGAGCCACTAGCTCCTTGCGCATGTGCTCGTGCGGGAAGCCGAGGGTATGCCCCGTCTCGTGCCGAACCACCCGCCGGAACTCGGACTCGGGATGGCTCATCGTGAACCCTTCCAGGTTCATCGTCTGCCGGTTCTCCGGGATGAGCGCGATGTCGGTCCCGAGGTAGGAGTAGTACCCTCCCGGACCGCGCGAGATCCGCACCTCACCGGTTCCGGAGGTCTCGGCGAAGGACAAGTCCGCCGTTGCTGTCCACGCGTTCATATGACTGACGATGCGAGCCCGGAGATCCGCCGGGGTGCTCTCCAGGAAGCTGACCGAAAACTGGCGCGGTGACGGGCCCCAGTACTTCGCAGTGAGGAGGGTGAGGCTCAGGGGTGCGAGCGCACCGCCTGGGAGCAGCTCGTGCAGCGGAGAGTTGACCGGGTTGATCTGGGCGGCGAACTGCGCGGCCTTCTCACGAAGTCTGCCCGGGAGAGACTTGATCCGACAGCTCGGAACACTATCGCCCATGCTGCGGCTAACGACCTCCTCACCTCCTTCGGCGCCCTGGGAAGCCGATCCCGCAATCCGGGCGATCTCGGTCAGTGCTGCCAGCTGTCGATCTTCATTTTTCGCCATTACATCCCCCACGTGCACAATTGAAGCGCCGAATTTCCTTTGGGGCGCAGCAGTCATAAACGACGGTCTTTCGCCGGCGCGAAATGAACCGTGAACGACGGTCAAGGGCCGAGCATTGCAGAATTTGACCTGCAACGATCAACTCACCGACGCTGCTTCGACATCTCACATTTTAGATGACAGAACGGCTGTCAAACGTTTCACTCAACAGACCACAATCAAACCCTTGCGCGGCTGCCTATCACCTTGGGTCAGCCTCCCCGTCGATCAGACGTCCCGGTGGCTCACCTGAGCCAGTCTTGTTGTCCACACCTCGCGACGCACTGCGCCGAATTTGAGCGTCTCACCGACGGTGACACTGCGCAAGGGGCACCGTTCAACTACCACGTCCATCCATTTCGTTCCCTAGCGCCCAACAAACTCATCGATCTCGACCTACATAGGCGATGGGCAGGCCTTAGCGCGCCCGGCAGCCGCCTTCGCCGCACCAACTGCGTTATTTCGCGTGCCTCGTCGCGGACATCTGGATCGAGACCGTAGGTTGATGACTTACGATCGTTTCCTGAGCTTCGGATCGTCCTGGCCATGCGGGGACGATCACGTCGAGATCGCAACACCCGCGCTGGCGACTGTCGGCAGCCGCTCAGACGTTGAGCCCGTAGGCGCGTGGCTAAGGTGCGTATTCCTCCCCGGATGTAGCCCCCTCGATTCGTTGGGCGAGCTGCTACAGGCTGGCGGTCCGCAGGCGGTCGCGAGTGTCCCAAGACTGATCGAGGGCCTGGCGGCCACGTACTTGTAGCGGTGCCAGAGTGCATTGGCGCCGGATCTCAGGGTTAGTAAGCGGTGGGCGTGGATCCTGGCGATCTCGGGGCGGTTGCGGAGGTCGGTGATGACGCTGGGGACGAGGACTAGTTGTACTCGGTCATGAGGTTGGTGGCAGCCGGGTGATGGGTGGTTGGCCTCCGAGTGCGCTGTGGCGGCGTTGATTGTTGTAGTGGTCGAGCCAGGGTGCAAGGGCTGCTGTTCGGGCGGTGTTGGTGGTGAAGGGCCGGCGGTAGGCCCACTCGGTGGCGAGGGTGCGGTTGTAGCGCTCGACCTTGCCGTTTTGCCAAGGGCAGTGGGGTTTGATGAACAGGTGTTTGGCGCCGAGGACGGTGAAGGCGTCGCGCATGTCGTTGGAGCGTTTGTAGCTCATGTGGTTGTCGGTGATGACGCGCTCGATCACCGCGATGCCGGCCTGGGTGAACGCCTGCGCGGCGCGGACCAGGAACGCCGCGCAGGTGGCGCCTTTCTCGTCGGGTAACACTTCGGAGTAGGCGAACCGGGAGTGGTCGTCGACCAGTGAGTGGATGTAGTCGTAGCCGATCTTGGCCCGCTTCTGTTGCGCGGTCTGTCCGTGCTCTCGGCCCTTGGCCTTCCAGCCACCACCGTCGTGGATCCGGCCCAGCTTCTTCACGTCCATGTGCACCAGCTCGCCCGGACGGTCCCGCTCGTACCTCACCGCGGTGGTCTTGGACGCCCGAATGACCTCCCCGGTCATCGGGTCACACTCGCGCAGATACGCCACCCGGTGGCGGCGCAGGATCCGCGCCACCGTCCGTGGCGCCACACCGAGCTCCGGCCCGATCCAGTCCTGCCCACGCCGCGCCGCACGACGCAACTCCACCACCTGCTGCTCCACCCCGGCACCGGTCCGCCGCGGCGACGTGTGCGGCCGCGACGACCGGCCCCGCAACCCCGCCTCACCCTCGGCAGCGAACCGCTCGATCCAAGTCTTCACACACTTACGCGACACCCCCATCGCCGCCGCGATATGCGCCTGCCTCCAGCCGGCACGATGCCGCTCAACAATCAACCGCCGACCATGAACAGTCAGCCGCGCACTACCGTGGGACACGAGAACCTCCGGTTGCTGCAGTGGGCCCTAGACAAGCCACACCCCAACCGGCGGTTCTCCTCACGTCAACCCCAAACCACCGCCACCAACCTCATGACCGAGTACAACTAGTTCTCGGATTCGGCGGAGGGTTGGCCAGGAGGGAAGGTGGTGACATGTAGGCCGCAGGTGGTGGCTAGGGCTTGGTGGTCTTGGATGGCGCCGAAGCGGAGGGCGCTGACGGCGACCAGGTCGTAGGCGAGGGGGCCGATGCTAGGTCCGTCGCAGTCGCAAAGGACGAAGCGACCTGACGGTTCGCGCAGCAGGTTGCCGAAATGGGCGTCGCCGTGGAGTAGGCCCATCTGGAGATCGGGCATCAGGGCGTGGTAGTCGACTTCAATGTCGGCCTATTGTTGAGTGAGCCAGGCGTGGTCATCGGCGGAAAGGCCATCGGCCATGGCTAGTCTGCTGCTGGCGCTGCCGAAGGGATCCCAGTGCTTGAGGCCGGCCAGTGGGTGAGTGCGTGACAGCCGAGAAGTGGGGCTGCGAGTTCGGCGCCGTACAGGTTGGGTTTCCAGCATCAAGAAGGCGCCCAATCGTGGCGGAGTAGCTCTTCGAAGAGGACGGGCTGCGTGAGGCCGGGGCGAGCTCGACCTGACGGTCCTCTTCGGTCTCCACCTGTCCGATCTTGGCTCGGGTTGCCCGATCGGCAACTCGCTCGACTTGGTGACGGCGAGCGTCACGCATGGCCTTGGCCATCGACCACCGATGGGAAGGCCGCGCTCTGAGGACCGCCGCCAGTACTGGGAAGTGCGCACCATCGAGCACACCGACGATCGCCGGATACAGCTGGTGCCTGACCGCACCAGCACCGAGCAGCAGTTCCGGTCGCCGCAACGCGCCACACCCGCACACCCGCACACCCGCACGCCCGCACACCTGCACACCTGCACACCTGCACACCCGAAAACGATTCTGACCGGACCACCATCGCGATCCTGTTCCCGGTGATCATCATCCGCGGCAAGCTGTTCGAGACTGGTTCGACGGCGAGGAACTCGTGGTCCAGCCAATCAGGCGAGGGCACGTACTGTGGCGGCACGTTCCTCCACAGACTCCCGACCTCGTCGATGTCGTCACGGAGGATGCATTCGAAGCGTCGCGGATGCTTCCAGGAGAGCCCGCTCGACATCGTCTCCCAGGGGAAGGACCATGCGAAACTGATCAACATCCGGAATCTCTGGTGACTCCCCGCGCCAGCAGCCATCTGGCATTGCGCGGATCTCCTCGTTGTGCGTTGCACCGACAGCGGCATGGACGTGTAGGTGGCGGGGTTGGTGGGAGCGTCCGAGGATAAGGCGCGTCCCCTTGGCGGCCGCGGCCACGTCGCCCTACTTTGTCGCCTGCCTAGCTTGCTCTCTCATTCTCATCGAGACCGAGCAGTTCAGGTCATGGGTTGGCTTGCGTGCGAGGAACTCTGCCGGTGACGCCGCAGTGACGGGCGCGTAACGCGAGCACCGCAGACTCATATAGGTGGTGACGTTCACCGATCGGCTACTTGTCCATCTCGCCGACCCAGCCAACCTGACCGGGTTCCTGGCCGGCGCGGACCTTGGCGGGTTCCTCACCGCAGACTTCCAGCGCCGCCTCAATACAGGGTTCTGGCAGATCCAGCAGGTGACAGCGGGAGCGGCCACGGTACGCGAACTCGAGTTGCCGTACTGGCAACGGCTGCGCGTCCTGGGACGCGAGGAGGAACAAGGCAGCACGCCCAAGCGCACCACGGTCGACCATTCGATCTACGGCTTCGAGACCGCCCGGTGGATCGACATCTCGTTGGACGTCGATACGACGTGGACCGTCGACCAATTCCCCGGCACCGTGGACATTACCCCGACCGCCCCAGTGCGCCTCAACAACACAGCAAGCCTGCTGTCGGTACTGCGGGTCGACGCGGCAAACCACCCGTTGGACCGGGCAGGCGCCCCAGTGACCACGGTGACCGTGGACGGCCAGGGCCGGCTCGAGGCCGGCCAGGACATGCTGAGCCTCGACCCGAACGGCGGGGTACTGCGTGGCCCGGACGGCCGGGCACGCGACCAGGTGCTGCTGGAGTTGTTTCCGCGCCCCGAGGTGCCAGGGCTGGGCGTGCCGCTCGGCGATGACGGCCAGCCGCTGGCCGACCTTCGGGTCGATTCCAGCGGTACATTCACGGATCTGGCCGGTGCTCCGGCCAGAAACGATCCGCGCACCGGTCTTCCGCTGGATGGGTCGGGCCAGCCCGTGCGGCCGGCCCGACCAGCAGTGCCTGGCGGCGATGGCGCTGACTACCGATTCCGGCTCTCGGTGCCGGTACGCACCGACACCCTCACCCTCAATCTGGTCACTCGGCTGCAACTGGCGGTCGCGGGCGCTCCCGATCTGATGACTGACCTGCGCGGCCTGGTCGCGATCCGACGCATGCTGGAGCCTCGCACGGACTATCTCACCAACCTCGACGACCTAGACGGCAAGGCACCGCAGGCGTTCGGGCTGGTGTACGAGCAGAACGCATTCGACGGGAGCGGACTCGACAGCGCGAGCATCCGCCAGCTCGGCGCGCGGATCGGCGTGCTGGTGCATTTCTTCGCCATCCCGTAGCCCTAGGAGCATAGATGAGCATTCAGTACGTGACGGTCAGGGTCGACACGACGGGCCTGTTCCAGCCGTCGACGATGGCTCAGGGCGTGATCGGAGTGATCGGGCCGGCGATCGGCACGACGGCGTCGACCCGCAATCCGGAGCTGTTCACCCAACCGTTGGTCGGTGCCCGCGGCGAGCCGTATGCGCAGGTCGTGCGGGTGTTGCCGATCAGCGCCGCGAACGAACCGCTCGGCCTGGCCGGCAACCCACTCGGCGGCAGCGGCGGCAACCTCGTCGACTCGCTCGGCCGCGACCGCGACGCGGAAAACAAGCCGGTGGCGGTTCCCGGGCTGAAAGTGGACGCCACCGGCGGGTATGTCGGAGACGACGGCACCACGCCAGTCGCCACGGACCGGTCCGGCCGCCCGCAGCGTTTCGACGGCATCGCCTACCAGCAAACCTACCTCTGGTACCCACCGGCTGAGCAACCCGCGCAGGTGCGGTTCGGCATACCCGTCGACGGCCGCGGCCGACCGATCCCGGACCTGCGCATGGACACCGACGGCACGTTCACCAGCCTCGACGGCCAGACCGGGTTCCCGGTCAACCCAAACAGCGGCTACCCCGAGCGCCCGGCGGCCGGCGGGAACCCGGCCCAGCCGATCACTACGCTCGACTACGGGCTGGGCGATCTCGCCCGCGCGGTGAACCTGGCGCTCAACAACGGCGCGGTACGCGTGTGGGCGTTCCGTACCGACCGCGGCGGCGGTGTGCCTACACGCGACGATGCGTTCACCGACTTCGCCGACCGGCAAATCAATGTCGTGGTGCTGGCGAACAACACCGACGCCACCGCGATCAGCGACCTGCGTACGCACGTCGAGGCGGCCTCGCCCAACGACGCCGGTGGCGGTGGCACCCGCCCGCGGATCGGGGTGGCCATGCTGCCCCGCGAGGGCTGGACCAGCAACGGCGGCGGCAACCCACAGCCCAGCCAACGGCTGTCCGACTTCGGCATCGACTGGACTAGCAGCCGGATGGTGCTGTTGGCGCACAAGTCGCGCGACGACGTGGCCGCCGCGGTCGCCGGGCGGATCGTTCGGTACGACCCGTGGATCAGCCTGACCATGAAGGAGCTCACCGGGATCTCCCAGACCGACAGGTTCAGCGACAGCGAGGTCGCGGTCTGGGTGGACCCCGAGGCGCAGGGCATCGCGCAGGCCAGGGTCAACCCGATCATCGACCCGGAGTTCCTGCCCGGCGCGGGGCTGGTGATGGGCGAGAGCTATACCGCTGATGGCACCGGGCAGCGGCTCTACATCGACATCGTGCGCAGCATCGACGATATCGCGTTCCGGCTCAAGGCCAACCTCACCAACCCGAGCGTGATCGGAACGCTGCGAGTCAACCGAGTGGGCCTGACCGGGCTACGCACGCTGGTCAGCGCGCTGCTCGACGCCCGGGTCGCCGCCGGCGAGATCGATTCGTACGCGGTGGACATTCCAGTGCTGGCGCCGCTGCAGAAGGACCCGGCGCAACGCACCGCCGAAGAGACCCAGCAGATCAACGACGTGCAGAACAGCCGCCGCCTCGAGTTCAGCGTCTCGGTCGATTACGCCGGGGCGATCCACTACCTGATCGTCACCCTCCGGTTCGTCTAGTCGGGCCGCCAGACCAATAGGAGCGCCATCGTGACTGACTGGGACACCAAGCTGGCGGTGACCGTCGACACCGACCTGGTGACGCCGATCGAGAACTTCAGCTCGTCGCTGACCACGACGTTCCGGCCCCAGCACTCGCTGGAGGTGGACAACGTCGGCTTTGTCCGGCAGAACTTCTCGTTCACGTTCACGTTCAACGTCCGGGCGATCGGCATCGCGGGACAGTCGAACGCGGTCGCCAAGCTGACCAAGCTCGCGCTGGAGGGCACCGAATTCCAGATCTCGATAGTGCGCGCAGAGGGCAGCCCGGGTGACCAGTGGGGGTTCCAGGAAGTGCTGTTCAAGCGCTGCTTCGCCACCTCGATCCAGCCGAGCAACCTCACCCTGCAGGACTCGCCGATGGCAACCGTCAACGGCATCTGCCTGCAATACCAGCTGACCGACCGCGCGGGCACGGTCGTCAAGAACACCAAGTAGGTCCACTGTGGACGGACTCGAGCCGCGCGGCGAGGGGTTGGTGCTTCCAGATCTCGCGGTGGCGCTGGACGAGCTGACGGAGCGCGAAGAGCCCCGCCGGCCGACGGAAGCCGTGGTCACCGAGATCGTGCTGGAGTGTCCCGTGATCATCGAGTTCATCGGCGAGGACATATCCACGGCCGCCACCGAGGCCGTGACCACCGCGTTGCTGGACGGCCTGGCCGGGGTGGTGCGCGATGCCTGACACCCGGGTGCGGCTGCACCTGCCGGTGACCACGCGGGTGCGCGGGAGGCCCGCGCATGACCAGCTGGACGTCACCACTGCAGCCGCGGCGCGCGCGGTACGCCGTGCGGTGACACAGGCGCGCGCACGAGCCGAGCAGGCCGGCCGGCTGCTGGTGGCCGGCCCGCACACCCGAGTCGTGGTCCGCATACCGCCCACCGAGTCCGCGTACACCCCCATGCTGTCCCTGGTGGACAACGCGGTGCGCGCCGGCGTGCGGCTGGGCACCGGCCAGGCGCTCTTCGACTTCGGCGTACAACCGGCCCTGCCGGACCTCGCCCACACGCCTGCCGGTGTGCCGCTACCCGACGCCGAGGATCCGCCCAGGCTTGCCGTCTTCGCCACGGTGGACGACCTGCAAACCGCGGCGCTGGAGGCCTTCCCCGAACCCGGTGCGTTGCTGCCGAACGGTGTGGTGCGCACCGGCGTCTACGGCGTGGCCAAGGGCAGCATGACACCCGCGCTGTTCTGGGTGGCCGGCGCGGTGACCGCCGGGATCGACCGGGGCAAGCCGCTCTGGCAGTCGATCACCGTGGTCATGGGTGACGTCAAGGGCGACCAGTGGGTCGCCCGCGGTGCCGGCAACGAGCCGGCCGCGTTGCTTCCCGGCCACCGTTACCGACTGGACGCCCGGGTTCCCGCGCGCCCACGCAAGAAGACGAAGCGACGGCCGGCGCCGCGCGCATACCTTGAGGAAGAGGGCGGCGGGCGGCGGCGCCCGCTGCATCTCAGCGACGGGGCGTACGAGATGGTGCGCGGTCGGGTGATCCGCTTCGCGGTTGCGTTCGGGGCCGAGGCCGAGACGGAGGAGCCACCACCGAAGCCGCCACTGGCCGAAGACGTGCGCCGTCGGCGCGGAGACGTGTGGCGGCTGCTGCACGGGGACACCGCGCTGTCCGCCGAGTCCCAGGGCGAGCCGGAGTGGTTGTGGGAGTGGTTCGGCTACCTCAACATCCAACCGGCCTCGGTGCGGGCCAACCCGAACGTGCGCGCGGCGATCATGCACCTGATCAAACACCACGGCGAAAGTTCGATCATCGACATGGAGCTGAGCCCGGTGCACAGCAACAACCTGTGGAGCTGGCGGCGGCGCTTCCTCAAGGCCTTCTGCCTGTCGCTGGCTATCTCGATGCTCGCCGAGAGCCGCAGCCGGATGGAACAGTTCCGGGCAACGGTGGCCGCACCCGATTGGCAGATCAGGTTCGCCACCTTCCTCAAGTCGTTGTCCGGAACCGCGGCGACCGTCAACGAGTACCGGCGCCTGGAACGCCTGCTGCGCCTGGCTGACAAGTACGCGGAGGCCATCAAGAACGACCCGGACTCAAACGCGACCGACGAGGAGATCGAGCGCGCGGTGGCAGCGCTGTACGGCAGCCGGGAGGAGATACGCAAGGCACTGGCGGGTATGCAGGCGCCCACCGCCGCGGAAGAGACGCTGACCCTGGCCGGTGAGCTCCAGCCGCTCCTCATCATGCTCACGATCCACCAGCACGACATCCTGTTCCTCGACCCGAGAACGCAGGCCGAGCAGATCGCCGAGGCTGTCGACGATTTCGCGCAACTGGGCCCGGAAGGGCTGAGCCACGTCGTCGACGACGACCTGCAGCGCCTGATCGGCAAGACGATCGAGGCGAACAACCGGCTGATCGCCAAACCCGACGACGCGTACCAGCTCGGCGTGGTCCAACACGAGGCGCGCTGCCAGCTGCTGCCCTGGTTCCAGACGGTGCCCCCGGTCACCCGGGACTGGGACCAGCTGGTCGACCACGACTGGGTCAGCTGGCTCGGTCTCGGCCTCGGCCTGCTGGTGCTGGCGTTCGTCTTCCCGCCGCTGGCGGGTGCGATCGCGGTGGCGGGGTTCGGCATCGGCACGTACACCGCGTACACCTCGATCTCGAAGGCGATGCGGCTACGCGCGCTGTCCCGCGCCCGGTTGGCCCAGTTCGGCTTCCAGCAGTTGGTCTCCGACGAGGAGGTCAACACGGCGATCGTGGCCGCGGTCGTCGACACCTTCTTCACGGTGCTGGACATCGGGCCGTCAGCGCGCGCGGTGACAAGAGGCACGACGGCCGTGGTGCGCGGCACCGGCATAGTGGCCCGGCGCGCCGCGAGCGCGCTCGGGCTACGGCTGGAGGAGGCGGTGTTCCGCGCCGGGGACCTTGCCGCCTGGCCGCAGCTGCTGAACAACCGGACCTTCACCCAGCTGAGCTCGGCGATCGAGCGCCACCGGGCGCTGCTGACCCGGGCCGGCACCGAGGTCACCGACGCCGAACTGCTTGCCGGCGAGCTGTTCGACTCGGCCCGTCAACAGATGGTCGCGCGCTACGAACAGCACCTGGTCGGCGTGCGCGCCAGGTTCGGTGAGGCGCTGGAGGCCGGGCAGCTCACCGCCGACGACATCCGGGCACTGCAGGACTGGCTGGCGAAGCAGCGGCTGCGTCCCGACGACTTCCTGCACCAGCTCACCGAGGACCCGCACTTCTTCGACGAGCTGGTGGCCCGCCAGGTACGCGGCGAGGCGGCCGGCACGGCGGCGCGGCAGGTGAGCTTCCTGCCTGTCGACATCGAGCTGGCCGCGGTCACCGAGGAACTGGGCGTGCTGGCCGAGCTGCTCGGTCCGGAACGGATGTTCGCATTCCGGGAGGCGGCCGGCCTGGGTGGGCTGACGTACCTACGGCTCGCCAACCGGCTCGCCACGATCCTGCGCCGCGTCGACGCACCCGAGGAGGTGCTCGCCGCGCTCGAGCGCCTGCTGGCCGGCCGGTCGGACGCGGCGCACATTCTCGAATCGCTCGGCGAGCTGGCCGATCCGCGGGCCGCGCTCCGGTCGCTCACGCCCGAGCTGCTGACTCAGGTCGAGTCGGCCGACCTCGTGCGTGCGCTCGGGGAGTCGCCGGGCGCGGGCGAGGTGGTCGAGCGGATCGCGGTCGCCGTCGAGGGCGAGGTGGCGGGTCAGCTCGTCCGCGGGGTGCGCCACGCCGACGGCTCCCAGTACGTGCAGCGCTGGAACCACGCGACTGCGAGCTGGGAGACCGCGCCTCGCCGGGCACTACCCGAAGGCGAGCCGGCACCGGCACCCGGCGAACCGGCACCGCGGCCACCGGAGGAGCGGCTGGAGCTGGAGTTCGAGGAGTTCGCGCTCGAGGAACCGCCGCCGCTCGACCAGCCGCTCGCGGCTCCGCCAATTCCGGTCGGCCAGGCGGCCAAGCCGGCTCGCGCGTTCCGCCAGGTACTGGACTCCGTCCAGATCACGCCGCAGGAGATCGCCGCGTACCGCCAGCGGTACAACCAGTATGTTCGCCAGCGCGGCGCGAGCCGCCGGCTGCGCACGCTGGACGACTACGCCCGCTGGCGGCACGGACTGGCAACCCGGCAGTTCAGCCGGGGCGACATCCGGAGCGCCGTGGAACGCAGCTGGGAACAGTTCAACGCCGCGATCCAACGCGTGCAGTCGATTCCACCCGCGGACCTGGCCCGACTGCAGGCGCAGTACCGGGCGAACCTGTCCGGCCCGTGGCGCGATGAGCCGTTCCGGATGCTGAGCGAGGACGAGTGGGTGCGCTGGCGCTACGGCGTCGAGAGCGGCCGGATTTCTCCGGTCGAGGGGCCACCGGTGCCGCTCGGTGAGCGGATCGGCCAGCTGGCCGGACACGAGCTCGAGCGGGTGGTCAACGGCCGGCTACCGGCCGGATCTGCCAACAGCCGCGATTTCAAGATATTCGGTGTCGACGAGGGCTTCCGACCCGACCACCTGCCGCCCGGCTCGCAGACGCGGTACATCGATCCCGCCGGACGGATCCATGCGACGCCTGGCCGGAACCGCATCCCGATCTCGGCCCGGTACGTCGGCGACTCGAAGTACCTGGAAGGGGTCGTGGCATTCGACGCACAGACCGAGGCGTTCGTGCGGCTGGCCGCGGCCACCGACGAGAAGGCGGTGGTGTTCTACGTGCGCTGGCGCAACACGTTCCCGCCCTCGGAGGGGCTCACGGCGGGGCCGTTCGGCATTGGGTACGAACTGCCCGCCGCCGCCCGCAGCGGGGTGGTGTCGAGCAACCTGCTCGACTTCGCCAAGGGGCGCGGCATCGGGGTCCGCATCGTGTCCGACCCGAACTGGAAGTGACCCGACATGGCAGCCTCCGACATCATCGAACACGACCAGTTCATCCTCATCGGTGCCGTGCCGCTATTCGCCGTCACGTCGATGAGCCTGAACGCTTCCTACAAGCTGCCGGAGCTGGGCAGTGGCCGCAACCAGTGGCTGGGCGAGGTCGGCCGGACGATCGCGATCGACGGCGTACTCCTGGGCCCGTCGCGGTTCGCGTACAAGGCGGCGCTCGAGGCGCTTGCCGACGTCTCGATGCTGTTCGCCGCGCGCTTCGCGATCCCGACGCTGACCGGCGTACCTGTGGTGTCCGGGCTGGTGGTGCTCACCGACATGCAGATCACCTCGCTGAAGTTCAGCCAGACCAGTCAGGACCACGGGGTGATCACCGTGCATGTCGACCTCAAGCACTGCCCGAAGGGCTTCGTCGCCGAGCTGATCGGCCGCGGGCTGAACATGGCGGGCTCGCTAGCCGGGTCCGCGGTGGCCGAAGCCGGCGTGCGGATCCCGCTGATCGGTGGTGCGGTATGACGCTAGGGTCGGTGCCCATCCGTCCGGACGACGGCTTCCCGCAGTCGTTCCTGATGTCGGTCGGGGAAAGGCTGTACCGGCTCACGTTCAGCGTGAGCTTCCTGACGTTGGAGCCGTTCACCCCGCTGCCGCCCGATCCCGAGCCGGTGCCGGCGGCAGAGCTGCTGCCGCCACCGGTACCACCCGACCTGCCCGGCGAACGGGTCACCCTGCCCACCCCTACCAGCCGCGGCGCCGGCCTGTTGTATCTGCTGCCGCAGCCGGACCTGTACCTGGTGCTGAAGGTTGAGCGGGAGGACCTGCCGCCGGACCGGCGGGTGCTTGGCATCACCCGGCCGATGCTCGGGCTGCCGGTGCAGTTCGGCGAGCTGCAGCTGACGTTCACCGAGATCGAGATAGCCCGGGGAAACCTGCAGGGGCCGGCCGAGTTCGGCTCCCGGGTGGTGGCGGAGGTGGACACCGTTGGATAGCCGCTTCGTGCCGTTCTTCCAGGTGCGCTTCGAGCCGCTGCCGCCGCGCCCTGCCGCCGGCGGCGGCGGAGGCCTGACCGGGGCCGCGGCGGGTGCGGTCTCCGCCGTCGCCGGCGCCCTCACCACGCTGATCCCGATCAGCCGCGACTTCTACGAGGCCGACATCAAGGTCGAGCTGACCTACGCGATCACCACCGGCAACACGTTCGAGGTGACCATCGCGGGCCTGACCGGCGTGGTCTTCGACGCGATCAAGGTGGACAAGACCGTCATCAAGATCGAGCTGGGGTACTACGCCGGCAACACGGCACAGGTGTTCGAGGGCGTGGTCCAGAAGAAGAGCGCCAAGGCCGGCCAGTGCTTCTACGAGACCACGTTGAGCGGCATCGAGCGCGCCACGTACCAGCTGCAGCGCACCTGTCTGCACAAGGGCGACGTGCGCTACGCGGACAACACGCTGATCGTCGACCTACTCAAGGCGATCGCGAAAAAGGCGGGGTTGGCCACGCCGCGCAGCCCGAACACCGCGAACGCGCTCTCGGCGAAGTTCGCGCGCCGGTGGAGCTTCGAGGAGCGCACCGCACAGGACGCGGTTCGGGACCTGCACCTGCGGGCGCGCGAGCTGCCCGGGCTCGCGCTGTTCGTGCGCGACAACCAACTGTGGTACGACGGCGACACCGGCGCCGAGTATCCCAAGCCGATCTCCCCGGACAACTTCCTGCTGTCGGCGAAGCCGGTCGCGGAGAGCCGCGCCGGCGAGCGTACCGGCTGCCCGGCCGAGCGGGCCGAGCCGCCGGTCGGCTACGACTTCGAGACGTTCGGCGACCCGGCGCTGCGGCCCGGCGACACCATCACGCTGCTGGTGGAACAGAAGGACGGTACGCGGAAGCCGGAGCGGCTAACCATCGAGAAGGTGGTGCACGACTTCTCCAGGGAGACGGGCTACCGCTGTACTGGGCGAGGGCTTCGCGCCGAGACATTCCTCAAGGACGTGTTCCGCGCGATGTCGGCAGGCACCGGCGCGGTCGGCGAGGAGCTCAACAACATGCTCGCTCGCAACCAGGACCGCTACCCCGCCGTGCAGGTCGGCGACGTCACGGCCTACAACGCCAACGGCCACTTCACTGACGCCAAGCTCGGACTGAAGTTCGAGCCGACCGTGACTTCGCCCAGCGTCGAGGTGCGCCCGGGCGCCGAGGGCTACACGCTGGAACGCCGGCCGATGGTCGCGCCGTTCGCCTGGAACCGGTGCGGGCTGGTGGTTCCGGTGTACCCGGGCATGCGCGCGGTGGCCGTACACAACCGGTACCTGCGCGAGGACGCGCTACTGAACGGGTTCATCTGGACCGAGGAGATGCACCCGCCGCCGAACGAGACCGGCGACTGGTGGCTGTGCCTGCCGGTGAACCCCCCGTCGAACCGTGCGCCGGACACCGGCGACGTCGCCGTCAACGACCTGACCGCCGCCGACGGCAGACGGGTGATCGAGGTGAAGGGACTGCGGATCCTGGCCGGCCCGGGCGGGAAGCTCGATACCCGGCCCACGCTCGGCACCGACGACACCGTCGAGATCGAACACAGCTCGGGCGCGAAGGTGACCGTCAAGAACAACGAGATCTCGTTGAAGGTCGGCGGTCGCACGCTCAAGGTGACGTCCAGCGCGGTGGAGGTGACATGATGCCCAACGTCCTCGTGGTCGGCGGTGTGCTCGCCTGCTCACACCAGGGCCGGGCCAAGCTCTCGTCGGGCGATAGTCGGCTGACGGTCGACGGGAACGATGCCGTGGTGCGCGGGCAGGAGGTCGGGATCTCGTTCGCCACCGGTTCGCCGGGCGTCGAGGCGCCGTGCCCGTTCAGCACGAACGCCGGGCCAAGTCCCTGTGCCGCAACGCTGGCCGCGACCGCCGGCTTCTCCAGCAAGCTCACCGTGGGCGGCGTCCAGGTGCTGCTGGACACTGCCTTGGGCAACGCGACCAACCCGCAGGACTCCAGCGCGACCTGGAGCGTCGCGGATCCCGGCCAGCGCAAGCTCACAGCGGACGAGTGAGGTCAGGATGGTTGAGCAGCTAAGCACGCGAGCGGCACTCGACCCGTTCGGGCGCAGCCTGTATGTGGACGAGCGCGGCGACCTGGTCCTCGACCGCAACGATGCCGGTCTGCTGGACCTGCGGCCGTCCGACGGTGTGTTCAACCTGGCGCAGGGCCTACGGATCACCGTGGAGACTCCACTCGGGACGGACCTGTTCAACCAGCTGTTCGGCTTCGACCTGCTGAGCATCCTGCGCGCCGGGTACCCGCTGACGCTGACCCAGCAGCTCATCCGGCTGCACCTGGTCCGCACCATCACCGGCGACGACCGGGTGTTGCGCATCGAGGAGCTCGCCTTCACCGACTCGCCGCCGCCCAAGGTCACCCGCCGCTGGCGGCTGGACGCACTCATCCAGCCGATCGCCGGGCGACCGGTGGCCGTGCCCGTACAGGTTTCCGGGATCTGAGGAGGGGCCGTCATGGACTTCGGGGTAACGCCGGCCGGGTTCGTAACCAAGCCCCTCGCCACGCTGTTGGAGGAGTCGTTCGAGCGGGCCCGGCAGGCGTTCGGTCAGGACGTCGACCTGCGCTCGTCGAGCCCGATGCGCAAGATCCTGGAGCTGTGCGCGGCCGAGGACGCGCTGCTGTGGATGCGGCTGGAGGACTCGTACTACGCCAACTTCATCCCGACTGCGGTCGGCCGTCAGCTCGACCAGCTCGGCACGGATCTGGGGCTGCAGCGGCGGTTCGGCTACGCCGGCGGGAGCGTGACGTTCACCCTCGGCGGCGAGCCGAAACCCGGCTGCGCGTACGTGCTGCCGCTGGGCACCGTCGTGGAGTCCGCAGCCGGTACGCAGTTCCGCACCACCGGGCGTGCCGCGCTCACCATGGCCACACCGGCCGCCACGGTCGAGGCGGTGGCGCTGCGCCGCGGTCCCTCCGGCGACGCCCGCCCGGCCGAGATCAACCGGATCAACGCCGAGTACCAGCGGCGGTTCGTACACTTCCCGCCGGCCGGCGGCGACGTGTCGGTCAGCGTGGCCAACCAGGCGCCGTTCACCGGCGGCAACGCACTGGAGGACGACCTCGCGTTCCGGCGCCGACTGATCGAACGGCCGCGCACGATCTGGACCGCCGAGTCGCTGCGACAGTCGACCCTGGACGTCGACGGGGTGCGCGACTGCGTCGTCTGGGACCCGTACGGCGGGCTGGACCGTACCGCCGACTGGTTCGGTAGCTTCACGTTCAAGCAGCGGATGCTGTCCACCGAGCGCGACCTGTGCTCGCCGTACTTCTTCGACCTCGTCGTGGCACCGGAGCCTGGTGCGGTCTGGCAGGGCAGCGGCAACCTGCCCGGGGTGCGCGACGACGTTGAGGCCGCACTTGCCGACAAGCGGCCGATCTCCATCTTCCCGAACATCCTGCGGGCCTGCGAGCTGGAGATCGCGGCCACCGCGCGGGTGCTGGTGGCCGCCGGATACGACCCGCCCGCTGTGCTTGCCGAGGCGCGCCGCAGGGTCGCCGGGTACATCCTCGGGCTGCGCCTGGGCGACGACATACTGGCGGCCGAGGTCTCGTGTGCGGTGATGGGCGTGCCCGGCGTGGTCGACGTGCAGGATCTGCGGCTGTCACGCTGCCCGCCGCGCTTCGGCGTGGTGGTGTTCTGCAAGCAGCTGAAGTTCCAGGACCAGCCGATCATGGGCGGCTGCGGGGGGGAGAACCTCACGCTGGCCACCCGGGAGATCGCCGAGATCGCGCCCGACGGGCTGGACTTCACGTTCGAGGTGGTGGCCGGCCCGTGAGCGCAGTGGAGTCGTGGCGGCGGATGGAGGGATGATGACCGCACTGGAGTCGATGGTCGCGAACCTCACGCTGCCCTACCGCAACGGTGCGTACCTGCAGGAGGTCGCGCTCGGTTCGCCGACCACAACCGGGGTGACCCCGGTGCCGCAGTACTCGGTGGACGAGTACGCGATCCGCTCCGGCGTCGAGCTGCATGACGTCGTGCCGATGTACCTCGTCGCACCACGCTCCACGGTGGACACCGATATCTGCCTGTACTTCACCGTGGCCGGCCGGCCGGCCGGGGAACCCGGGCCACAGCTCGCGATCCCGGCCGGCACGCCGGCGTGGACGTCGTTCGTCGTGCCACTCGGCCACTGGGTGAGCGGGCACACCCGGTTGACCGCGCTGCGGGAGTGGCCGGTGCCGCCGGGCGACTCGCCCGGCTCGGAGCGCTGGCGGCTGCAATTGGTGATCGGCAACCTGGGCCGACTGCTGTGGGTGCTCGGGCACGAGCGGGCCCAGTTGGCCGGCCTCGCCGCCGATGTCGGCGCGCAGCGCAACCTGGCCACCGCCCGCGGCCGCAGCCTCGACCTGGTCGGACAGGAGGTGCAGGTGCCGCGGCTGTCGGCCGCGCCGCACTTCCCGGATCCGGGCACGCTCGCGGTCTACCACCTCGACGACGACCCGGACGCTCCGGTGGGTGGGCTGCCCGGCCAGCCCGACCGGGTCGAGGACGCGATGCGCAACCACCCGGCGCAGAACCAGGGTGCGCAGCCCGGCGCGCCGGGTCGGTTCGATCGCGCGTTCGCGTTCCGGAGTGGCGGGTTGCCGCAACCGCAGTGCGGCGCCGAGTACGAGTTCCAGCAGCGGCTGCGCCGCGGCGACTGGGACGCCGGCGTCGGCGAGCGGGAGGTGCGCGCCGGCCCGTACCGCCGCTACGGCTATCGGGAGGGCGCGATCAGCGTGCCCGGGCCGGACGGCGCGCCGGCCCCTGTATGGGTGAACGACGAGGCCCGCGAACGCGTCATGCGCGGCCAGGTGACCACGGCGTGCTTCGGCTTCCGGCCCAACGAGCTGCCGGAGACGCTGCGCCGCTTCGCCGAGCTGGGCCGGTCGGTTCAACAGGCGATCGACTACTACGGCGACTGGTGGGGGCTGGACGACCAGTGGTTCAGCGCTGCCTACCAGCGCTACGAGGTCAGCACGCCGCTGGAGCGCTGCCCGGTGCAGGCGACTCCGCTGAGCTACCTGCGCATCCCTGACGACCGCGACCTCGACGTGCCCGCCGAGCAGGGCTTCACCGTCGAGGCGTTCGTGCTGCCCGAGCCGACGCAGGACCAGCGGCTGCGGGTGGTCGCGGCCAAGTCCCGCGAGATCTTCTACGGTGGGCCGCTGCAGTTCCACTGCCTGGAAGGCTGGGCGCTATCGCTCGGGCCGTTCGACTGCATCGCCAACAACGTTTCGTTCGCGGTGTCCGACTTGGCCGACCGGCCGCGCACCGATGCGCACCACGAGCACGTGGTCAGCGTCATCGGCGATCTGGACCTCGGCGACGGCCGCTGGCACCACCTCGCCGGCGTGATCGACCGGCAGTACCAGGTACTGCGGCTCTACGTCGACGGTGTGCAGCGCGGCTGCTCGAGCCTGCGCGGCGTCGGTGCCATCGCCAACCAGGAGGACGTCCTGATCGGCAACGTCGACTACCACTACGACGCGCCGTACGACGGGCTGATCGACGAGGTGCGCCTGTCCAGTGTGGGCAGGCACCAGTTCCAGCCGGTGCTCGGCGAGGCCGACCACCGCTACCGCTCCCGGCTGGAGATCTACCGGCGCTGGCGCGTCCCCACCCGCGACGAACTACAGGCCGGGCTCCGTGAGCTGCTGGACGACTCGCCGTACGACCCGGAGATTCCGGTGCCTGCGTTGCCCGCCATCGAGGTGTCCGAGCAGGTGGCGTCTCGAGTCTGCGTGGAGCGGCGGCTGGTGATCCGGCCGCTGTCGCTGCCACCCGGTGGGCACATGGACCTCGAGGGCAGCCGCAGCACGACCGAGGACGCCACGTGCGGCCCGCGCGACCCGGCCTTCCACGAGTGGCAGCTGGTGGAGCACTCCGACTCCCGCGCCGGCTATGCCGATGCCAATGCCCATCGGATGCAGCTGGCCACCGCGCGCTGCCTGGACACGCTGCTCGCGCTGGTCACCCCCTGGCTGGCGCAGACGTCGTCCACCGTGGACGTGATCGGGGGGTACGAGCCGGGATCCGACGAACGGCGCTCGGTCGGCCGCGCGGTGCTGTTGTCCGCGGCCGCGCTGCCGCCCGGTGTGCTGGCCGCGTTCGCACACCAGGCATGCTTCGACTTCGTGCAGCACGGGCCGGGGGCGCTGGTTCGGGCGGCGGTGCGCGAGGAGTCCGACAAGCTCGAGGTGGCAACCGCGGCCGAGGTCGCCGCGGGAATCCATTCCGGCCCCGGTGCGGTCGTCGAGCTGGAGCTGGGTGATGAGGTACGGCTGACCGTCTCTCGCCCCGCCGTACCGTCCGGCGGTGATCTCGGTTGGGTGCTCACCCGGTGCGGGCCGGCCCGCGCCACGCTGACCACGGTGCCGGACGACGACGTGGCGATCGAGCTGTCGCCGACCGCGGCCGGCCGGTTGATCGTGCAGGCGGAGGTGCGCCGGCTCGGCAGCACCGTCACCGGACGGCGCGAGGTGTGGATAGTGCCGCGCACCGTGCCGCCGTGTACCAGCATCGGCGCCGACGGCGCACTGAACGTGGACGAGGCGACCGCGGCCGGCACCCCGGACGGATTCTTCACCGAGGCGTTCCTGCTCACCGTCGACGATGGGCGAGTGGACTTCCCCGCCGGTGCGGACTCAGCGCGGACGCAGCTCGGGCCACGCGACGCGCTGCTCCGACTGCTCGACCTCGTCGACGCCGAGCCGAACGTCACCGGGCGGCTGGTTGTACTGCGGGGATACGACCCGCAGGCCCGCGACCTGGCGCGGGTGGGCCGCAAGCTGATGCTCGCCCACGAGAGTGTTCCCCTCGGCCGACTTGCGGCCCTCGCCCACCGCGCCGGTTTCGCCTGGGTCGAGCACCCACCGTACCCGGACGGCATCTTCGTCGCGACCGGCGCCGAGCCGCCGCTGTCCGTCCAGGTCGGACGGATCGAGCGGCTGGCCAAGAACGCGGTGGTGAATTGGCTCGGCATCATGCGCCCGGACCTGCCCGAGGCGCCGGTGCCGACCGGTGCGACCTTCGACCCGACCGATCCGGCTAACAAGCACAGCGACCCGTCCGGACGGGTGGTGTACGACGAGCCGGCGGCGAACCTGATGAGTCCGCCCACCCAGGCTGCGCTGAACGATCTGCTCGACCGGCTGGAGGCCGACGCGGCCACGGACAAGCTGCACGTAGTCGCCGGCTACGACGACCAGGCACCGGACCGGCGGCGGATCGGCTGCGCACTCCGCCTACGGCACGAGCAGATACCGCTGGAGCGGCTCGGCGCGCTCGCCCACCTGGCGGGCTTCGACCTCGTCAAGCACGTCACCGTGCCGAGCGATCCGGCCGCGCGGTACGCGTACGCCTCGCGGTGGCGCGGGGAGAACCTGTCCGGCGAGGTGCTCGACGATCCGGCGCTGCTGGTCGACTACGGCCTGATCGGGCCGGACGAGCTCGCCGAGGAGGCGGTCACGCGGATACGCATCGCCCCGGACGTACTGGCCTGGCAACCACCTCCGCCCCCGGCGGGTGAAGGCGGCGACGGGCAGCCGCCGCCTCCGCCGCAGCCGGTCGAGGGCGGCTACGACTGGTGCCTTACCCGCTACGGGCCGGGCGCCGGGCGGCTGGACTCGCTGCCCCCGCCTGCGGCCAAGCTATTCACAGCGGCGAAGCCCGGCGTGGTGGGCGTACGGGCCGAGTTGATGCTCGCCGACGGCGTCGCGCCGTACCGGTGCGAGCTCGTTGTCGCCGCGGACGACGACGTGCCCAAGCTGGTCTACGACGACGTGTTGAACTTCGTGGCAGCGCACCTGCCGGTCGGCGTGGAGGCGCGCACGCTGCGGCTGCGGGCCCGGGTACCCGAGCTGATGGCCGACCCCGACAGGCGCGACCTGGGCACGATAGCGACATACCCGAGCTACCGGCAGCCTCGCCGCACCGGCGAGCCGGCGGCGTCGAGCGTGGATATCGCGGCGAACTCGTGTGGATGCCCGCCGTGGCCGGGCCCGGAACAACAGGAGGACGGACATGACTGAGATGTTGCAGAGGTCGTTCGAGTCGGTGGCGCCCAGCGGGGTGCGCGCCGAAATCATCAACGCGATTGCGGACCTGGCACTGGCCGCGCGCGCTGGCACCCTACTTAGGCCGTACCATCGCGATTTCTCGTGGGTGGATCAGGAGAACTACCGCGACCTTGTCGACGCCGACACGTTCAACGCGGCGTTCCACGACATCGAGCGGGAGTTCGACAAACTGACCGAGATCCTGGCGCAGGGCTCGGGGCCGAGCATGGAGCCGGACTTCCAGCAGGTGGTCACGCTCAGCGAGGGAACCACCTTTCTGACGCTCGAGCACGGCCTAGGCACCATGAATCTGCTTGTAGACCTACAGGCCGGCGTGTCCACTGATCCGGTGGCGCGCCGCGCCGTGCCGGGCTTTTCGACGCTTCCCGCGACGACCCAGCAGGTGTGGTCGAACTTCCTCAAGGGCGTCGCGTACGCGTTCGCGCTGGTAGACGACGACCACATCATGCTGGTGCGGGGAAACATCGACGCCGCGGGGGTGCCGTTTGTCGCGCTGTTCGACGGCGATCTGATGCTGCAGATACGGGCCTGGAAGCTCGGGTGAGCGGCATGCTCTACCAGCTCGTCTACGACACCCAGACCCGGCGGATCGTGGCCGCGCGGCCGACAGCCACGCCGCGCGTCGGCCTTGTCTTAGGCCCGTCGCAGGCGCTCGCGTTCGCCGATGTCGATTTCGGCGACCGTCCGATGGCAAGCTACGTGTTCGACCCAGAACTACGCGCGCTGGTGCCGCGCGAGGACTGGAACCCGCCGGAGGCGGGCGTTCGCCTCGAGCTGACCGTCACCACGCCAGCTCGCAGTCCGATCGACGACGTGCCCGAACTGTCGGCCGACGGCACATCCGAGGCAACCGTCGCCGTGCAGAAGCGCACGCTGGACTCCGACCGCGCGCTGACGGCAGCGTCACACCGCAACCTGCTCACCATCCGCACAACCGCAGGGACCCTGTCCGACCGACAGCTGTCGCTGGTCCGTGGCCGGGCCGCATTCACGTTGCGCAGCAGCACCGAGACCGTACTGGCCGAGATCCGGGTCAGCGCTGAGAGCATCAGCGAGCCCGCGATCGCGCTGATCGAGTTCGCGCCGGTGGTGTCGTGAGGTCAGGAAACCACCGGGAGCGAACACGACGAGATCGCCCTAGCGATCGAACTCCTGCGAGCCGACGGACGCCGGAACCTGGCGAGGATCTTCGGGCAAGGCAACCGGGGTGATGCCAATGACCTCTACCCCAGCGCGGGGAACGCCAAGATCGGCAAGACGACCACTCCCGGGCTCAACCTGCCACACGACAAGTGGTCAGGCGTCAGCATCACCGTCGACGACACGACCGGTGCCGACACGATGCGGGTCGGCACCGGGATCTCCACCACCTGATGTGCAACATCACAAGCAATCCGCCCTCGCACCGACACTCGATCAGTACCGGAGGACAAATGTCATATCGATCGCCCGGCCCCACGCAGACCCTGGGGAGTGACTGGCCAGCGGTTGTTGTAGCCGTCGGAATTCTTTTGCTTCTAGGTGCCATCCTGGTCACCGCCACGGCCCGCTGGAGCGCCGACGACGTCCGCGACTTCGTCGGCACGCTCAGCCCGGTGATCGGCGTGGTGACAGGTGCCTTCGTCACGTACTTCTTCACCAGGCAAGCAACGGCTGCCGCCACGACGAGCGCCCAAGCAGCGACCCATGCGGCTACGCAGCGCGCGGACGCCGCAGAGTCTCAGCTGAAGTCTGAATCCGAGAGGTTTGCTACCCAACTGGAGTCCGAATCCGAGAGGTTTGCTACGAAGTTGCAGGCCGAGGTCGATAGATTTGCTTCCGAGCGGCGGCGGGCCGCCACCCTGCACAACGCCCTGACCGTGGCCATGGCGATCACCGACCCCGCCACGAGCGAGAGAATGAGGCAAGACCCGGCCATCAAGGCCGCCATCAATCCTGCGGAGCCGTGGCAGAATGACCGGGGCGCCGGTTGAGCGGGAGTGAACGTGGAGTTCTTGCTCGTTCGCCACGGAGCTCGGGTTCAGGACCCGGCGACGGCCGACGCCGTCTTGACCGAGCATGGCCGGCACCAGATCGACACTCTGGCCCGGGCACTCCGACTCCGGAAGAGCCAAATCGACTGCTACTTCAGCAGCAGATCGGGGCACGCACAGGAGACAGTGAGCATTCTGCAGGAGCGTCTCGGGGACGCCGAGCAGCCGGTCCACCTCCTCGAATGCCTGACACCGTGCCACGGGCCGGGAGACGTCGTGACTCTCGTCGAGCAGGCCCGGGCCGTGGTTCCCGATCTCTGGCAACACTCGGGCATCCTTCTGGTCGGACACGAGGGGCGGCTTAGCGATTTGGTCGCGGAACTCACGGGAAGTCGCATCCGACCGCTGGGCCACGGGGAGGTTGTTTGCATCCAGGCCGACTCGCCGGCCGATTGCATCGGCGGAAAGGCACGGCTCCACTTCCGCTACCCGGCGTTCGATCATCAGGAAGATCCGCTCCGGTCCAAAGTGCAGTCGAAGATGACCGTGTCGACGTTCCTGGCCGGCTTCGTCTTCACCGCCCTCAGCGGACTGCTTCTGCTGGCGCCGGGAAGATGGACGCTTGAGCAGGTGATCGCCGTGATCGCGCTCGCGTCGTCCCTCGCGTTGTTCGTCGCCTGCGTCTACATCTACGACCAACTGGGCATGCCAGCGGGCTTCTGGACCGACGCTGCCCGCCCAAGGTTGTGGGCACGGTTCTTCGAACGGACCGAGCGCCGGCGCGAGGAACGGTGGCATGCGATCGCAACTGTCGACAGCGTCGAGGCGGCCGACGAGGATCTCCGCCCCTGGCTCCAGGATGGTGCGCGATACCACCTGATGCTCAGAACGTCGAGGCTGCTGTTCACCCCGGCGACGTGGCTGGCCCTGGTCGGATTCCTTGCGCTGATCAAAGGAACAGGAGACCTTCGCGTCGTCGTCGGAGCAGCCATCGGCATGCTGATTGCCGGTGGCTTCGCACTGTACCGCCGACCTCATCTGGGTGCGGATTGAGAGACTCCTATGTCGCAAGTCCCGAATGCGCCACCAGCCTTGCCGTCGATCGACCGCGCTCGGCTGTGGGCTCAGGCTTCGTCCACGATTCGCGGTCCCGAACAACCGGTCAACGAGTTCGACCTCTTCCTGGGAACCCTCCTCGCAGGCCCCGAGGCGCACGGCGAGATGCGGACGTTGATCGGATACTTCGGTCTGACCGCCCGGGATCTGCTCCCGGACTATTTCCCCATCGTGACTGTGGAGAATCTGCGCCGCGCCGCTGCCACGATTGATCCGGCCAGTACACCAAGGCAGGAAGCGAATGTCCTCGAGATCATCGGAGCTGTCCGGCAACGACCAGACCGTGCTCCGGCCCTGGCCGATCTGATCGGCGAACTGCTGATGAGAGCGACGCCGTTCCAGCAATCCCTGGGGCGCGCACTCGAGCGGTTCGGCGTCTCCGTCACCGAGCTCGCAGGCGCCTGCCAGTCCTTCTTCTTGAACCTGGACGCGCAGGCCAACGCCGGCGAGGAACTCGGCAAGATGCTGGCTCAACGGTTTCCCCTGAAGCCGGCGAGTTTGCCTGCGTTCAGCAGCGACGCGGTCGACCCGAAGGTCGATTTCATCGGACTCAGGCCCGGAGCCGACGCCTTCGCGTACCTGATCTCCTCCCGGGCGTTGGTACCGCCGCTGGCGATCGGTCTCTTCGGTCGTTGGGGCAGCGGCAAGAGCTTCCTGATGGCGAAGATCCGGTTTCGGATCATGCAGCTCAGCGATCTGGCGGCAACCAAAGGTGGAAGCAACCTCCACATCTTGTCGCGTATCGCACACAACGGTCTCCTGGAACAGACGCGCAGGGACCTCGTCACGGCGACAACGGAGGCGACCGCAGCACACGAAAAGGGGCCAGGCTGGAACAGAAACATGATTCCTTGACGGCAGGAAACGTCCTCGCCGGCTTCTTGGCGGATCGTCGTACCAGCGATGACTACCGCAGAAAGCTGGGCCTAATCAGCCGAGTCAACCAGGACCTGACTGATCTCACCCAGCTGACGCGTGAGTTCAACCTGGTGCCCTCCCCGTCGGTTGGGCCGCCGAATCGGATCGTGCTCTACGTCGACGACCTCGACCGATGCCCGCCGGAGAAAGTGCTCGAGGTGCTCGAGGCCGTCCATTTGCTGCTCGCGTTCGAGCTGTTCGTCGTTGTCGTGGCGGTTGACACACGGTGGCTCCGATCAGCGCTCCACGAATCGCTGCCGACGCTCCAGCAGGCATCGAAAGAATCGGACTCCATGCCGACTGCCATGGACTACGTGGAGAAGATCTGCCAGATCCCGTTCTGGGTCGAGGAGCTCGATGACGAAGGTCGACGCAGACTGATTCGCGGCCTCCTGCTCCCAACGGTGTCATCACAGTCCACACAGGTCGTCGGCGACGGAGACGCGCTCAGCGTCGGCCAGAGCGAAGAGGAGCTGGTCAACTCGATGCTGACCGGATTCGGCTCGGGACTCGACCTCGACGCACGGCAACTCTCACTCGCACCCGACGAGCTTGGCTTCATAGAATCCCTCGCTCGGCTGGTGGGTGGGACTCCACGCCGGGTCAAACGGTTCGTGAACATCTGCCAGCTACTGCTCGCTATGACGCCGCCACTACCATCCGAAGCGGAGGCACAACTGACCGAACGGATGGCGACGTGCTTCATTGCTGCGCTCCACGAGGGGTGTCCTCGCCTGGCGAATCGCCTCGTGGACACCTACAACGAACTGTCGGCGACACCCTCGCCAACCCTCCGCAGTACGTTGAACGCGGTCGGACCTGGCGAACTGACGGCGGACCGCCGGACATCGGCCGCCTGGTTGAAGGTACAGCAAAGACGCACAGGCGGTCTCGGGCCGTTCGACCAGGCGCCGATGAGCACGCTCGCCTCTCGCTTTGACATGATCCGCCGGCTGCGATTCGACCCCGAACCGGCCAACACGCCGTTTCCTCCACGCGAAGCCCAGCAGACAGACATCGTCCCCGGAAACGACCAATAGTCCCGGGGCCTGAGGAGCTCCGGGACGCGGACGATCGATCTCGCATCAGGCAGGATCCTCACGCGAGAAGGTACATGAGACGTCGATGGAACCAACCAGGAAGCTCCGCGGGACTTGCGCAATGCTGCTTTCTATCTTACGTGTCGCAATCGCCCTCGGTACGTGTTGGCAATGAGAAGCAAAGCCGCTCCGAAGACCTGGAGGAATACAAAGGAAAATGCTTGCCGTGCAACGCGGTTGCCCATGTCGGATGCACTGAGCGGAAGGGGGAAGCTGGTCGGAAGAGATCGGCGCCGGGGCCACTCTGCCCCGCGCGGCCATGCTGACCTTCAATGCAGCCTACAAACGAGCACGCGAGGAGAACACCACTGTCGCACCGCAGATTTGTGCTGGACTGCCTCAAACTAACGGAAGGGGTGGAGCGGGCCGGCGACCGGACGTATCAGGCGCGAGCGACTCAGACTATCGGCGCGGCAACGAAGAAGCGTCTAGCCATCGCACTCGACCCGCCCGGCACGCTGAACTGCGGCTCGGCGGACGTCGGCGCAACGATCACCTGCGACAACGTCACGATCACGAGCATTGGCTGGTCGGCGTTGGACATGACCAGGGTCAGGAAGAGCGGGATCTTCGAGAAACGACTTCAAGGTCGGCGACGACGAGTGCCTGGACAACTGGCCACTCGCTCCAGAGGAGAGTTGCAAACTGATGGTCGAGTTCAGTCTTTCTGCAATTGGCGACCGAAACGCAACATTGGTCATTCAGCAGAACATCCCACTGCCGGATTGCGGCACCCCACTGAAGCTCGTCGGCACCGGCACGGGAGGATCGGCGCAGCGCCACTCCCTCTCAGTAACCATCGATACGTCGACGGATGAGTTCCGAGTGGTCAGCACTCCTCCCGGCATCGACTGTCCTGAAAGATCCATGGCAACCTTCGATGACGGCACCGACGTCATACTGCAGGCCGTCCACGACCAACGCGACGGCGAACTCGATTGGGACAACTGCGACACGGTCTCCGCGTTCAGTTGCAGGCTGCAACTGAACGCGGACCGGTCGGTTAGGGCACACCTGTCCGCCTGACCGCCCAGCCGTCACCGGCCGGCCGGGGTCAGTGCGTCCAGCCAACTCTCGACCAACGCCAACACCTCTGCCCGGCTGGTGACGACAACTGTGCTTACCGCCCCCTGGCGCAGCGTGGTTGAACTCGTGACGCGCATGCATACGCGATCCCCCGGTTCGATCCAGAGCCCGACGACGATCAGACCCGCCGGCCCGAAGTCCTCGGCGTCCACAAGACAGTCATCCGCCTGACACCGTCACGATGCTGTCAACGCCCCTCGCCTGCGGCAGAAGCTGGGTCAGCCGCGGCGAAGGCTCCAGCCCCAGCTCGCGGAACAGCAGGTCGCGGAACACTCGATACTGATGGATCGCATCGGACACATTGCCCTCTGCGAGGTACACCGACATCAGCACGCCATGCGCGGTCTCGCGCAAGGGCTCCGCGCGCACAGCCTCGAGGGCGAGCCGCAGGGCGACATCGAACTGACCGCTCTCGACAAAGAGCCGGGCCGCAACCTCCAGAGCGCGGAGACGAAGCTGGCTGAGTCTCACCCGCTCCCACATCACCCAGTCGTCGTACCACCCGGACAGTAGCTCAGGCTGACACAGCACTCGCAGAGTTGAACCGTCCACCATGTGCGAGCCCAACACTTCGTCGACGACCCGCTCCTGGGCCGCGCTGTCCACCGACGTGGTGGGCGACAGGCAGAGGCCATCGCCGACGATCTCGAGCACGCCCGGTGCCAGCCGATTCATCCGCCAGACGCCGGTACGCAGACTGGCCAGTGCTTGCGGTTCGGGCACCTCGGGCCACAACGACCCGGCTATCAGGCTCCGGTGCGAAGGCCCGCGGAGGCCAAGGAATGCAGTCAGGCGCTGCGTGCTCAGCGGCAACTCAATGGCACGGCCGGCGCGCCCGCAAGTAAAGCGCCCGAGCAAATGCAGACGTAGTCCTTCCATCGCGCAGCCCCCTGCCCATAACCCCCTGATGGGCCCGGCTGTGCCAAGCAATGACGACCGGCTGCCAGGCCACCTTCCACTCTGGCATGGCTAAACCACGCGCGCCAAGGACCAAACGGTTCCACCCAGACTTTATTCTCGCCCATCCGGTTCTCCGCTATAGCGAGTTGCCCGACACACCTTCAGCACGCATTCCAACGATTGCTTAAGTTGCCGGAGTCAGCCGCCCCGACGCATGCTTAAAAGGTTCTGATCATCATCTAACCGAAGAGCAACTACTTGAATGAGGATCGCACCGCTGTTTCAACCATGGCTCCGATGTTGTCGATTTCGTTGAGGTGAGGGGTGGGGGGTGAAGCCGAAGACTGCAGGTTCTGGGTCAGCGGTGGGATGGGCGGACTTCACGGGGACGGCTGCGTCGTGGTGGAAGCTCCAGCGGAGGACTATCTCGGGGACTCAGCAGGCGTGGTCGTCGGCGATCTTGTGCGAACGGTGTGGTGTGGTCGTGCTGCGGAGGGGGATATGGGCGCTGAGGATGCCTCGCTCGCGTATCGCGGCGGCGAAGGCGTGTCGCAGTCGGGTGTGCCGACTGGAGCTGGTTCACGGCTGTATAGACCCCTTCGCGTCGCGCAGGGCGTCGATCCGATCGATCGAGCAGCAGCTGACGCCGATTGCCCGGAGCAGTCCTTCGTCGCGCGCTCGGATGAACCCGGGCCAGCTGGTCATTCCCGGGTAGGCACCGGACGGTCAGTGGATCAGCCACAGGTGTCGACGTAGTCGAGCCCCAGCGCAGCAAGGCTCTGCCTGAGGGTGAGGCGTTCGCGGCCGACCTGGTTCGGCGGCATCTTGGTGGTGCCGAAGAAGTCCGACCGAGGTACGTCGGCTTTGTGGCCCCCTCCATCGTCCGGGTGACAAGGAGCCGTATCGGTACAGTGGCAGGACGAATTGTTCTTCAAGTTCGGCCTCCGCTTCGACCTGCTCACCAACCAACTCATCGACTCGAACGTCAACCTCAACGTCTTCGAGACCAACCCGCTGCTGATCGCTCGTATGGACCAGCTGTCTCGCAACGAGCAACTGCGGGCCCAGCTCCGCGAGTCCGAATGGGACCTGGTGATCGTCGACGAGGCCCACCGCATGGGCGCCCACTTCTTCGGCGGCAAACTCCAGAAGACCAAGCGATTCCAGTTGGGCGAACTGCTCGGGGAGATCACCAGGCACCTTCTCCTGATGACTGCGACGCCGCATTCGGGCAAGGAAGAGGATTTCCAGCTCTTCCTCACACTGCTCGACCGGGACCGCTTCGAGGGCAAGAACAAGACCACCGCCGACACGAGCGGGATCATGCGCCCCATGATCAAGGAGGACCTACTCACGTTCGAGGGCAGGAAACTGTTCCCCGAGCGGATCGCCGAGACCGTTCCGTACGAGCTGACCGCGCTGGAGTACGAACTGTACGAGCAGGTCACCGCATGTGTCCGCGAGGGGATGAACCGTGCCGACCGGGTCGGCGGCAAGCGCAAGAACACCGTGGGTTTCGCTCTGACCGTCCTCCAACGACGCCTTGCGTCGAGCCCGGAGGCCATCTACAGAAGTCTCGTACGGCGGTCGGAGCGGCTCCTGCGCAAGAAGCAGGGCATTCTCGACGGCACCTACACCGACGATGAGCCGAGTGTCGACCTGGACAACATCGATGCTGGCGAGTTCAACGCAGAAGAGATCGAAGAGCTCGAGGAGGAACTGCTCGATGCCGCCACGGCAGCCCAGACGGTTGCGGAACTCGATGCAGAGCTGCTCGAGCTGAGCGACCTCACCGATGTCGCCAAACAGGTCCGCGATCTCGGCGCAGACCGCAAGTGGACCGAGCTGTCGACGATTCTCCGAGACCATGCGCTCACAACTGACAGCAATGGCTGGCCGCGCAAGTTCATCATCTTCACAGAACACCGGGACACCCTCGAATACCTGCGTGCACGTATCAGCTCGTTGATCGGCAGCCCCAACGCCGTCAAGGCGATACACGGTGGCGTGCGGCGTGGCGACCGGCGGCAGATCACCGAAGACTTCACCAAGAATCGCGACTGCCAGATCCTGATCGCCACTGACGCCGCCGGCGAGGGCCTGAACCTCCAGGCCGCACCTGATGGTCAACTACGACCTGCCATGGAACCCGAACCGCATCGAACAGCGCTTCGGCCGGATCCACCGTATCGGCCAGGCGGAAGTCTGCCGCCTGTGGAATATCGTCGCAGCGAACACTCGCGAGGGGGCAGGTCTTCAACCGACTGCTCGAAAAGATCGAGGAGCAGCGAAAGGCGTACGGCGGCAAGGTCTTCGACGTCCTCGGTGAGGCGTTCACAGAGACCCCACTACGCACTCTGCTGCTGGATGCCATCCAGTACGGCGAACGTGCTGACGTGAGGGCCAAGATGCGCGAGATCATTGATCAGTCCGTCGGCGACGGACTGAAGGAGCTGCTGGAGGAGCGCGCTCCCGCATCGGAGCATTTGTCCGTTGCCGATCTCACGGCGCTGAGGTCAGCGATGGACGAAGCACGCGCTCGCAGCCTTCAGCCTCACTACATCGAGCTGGCCTTCAGAGCGGCGTTCACACGGCTTGATGGACGCATTGCCCGGCGGGAGGCGGGACGCTGTGAGATCGCCAATGTGCCCGCGCACGTCCGGGCCAGCACGTACGGTCCCGTCGCGACTCGCTACGACCGTGTCACCTTCGACCTACCGTACGTCCAGCCCGACGGCATGTCTCGGGCCGACTTGCTGGCTCCCGGCCATCCTCTCCACGACGCCGTGATGGACGAAGCCACCCGCCAGTTCGGCCGGCGCCGAACTCCGGCACGGTGCTTGTGTCGCCGACCGTCAAGGAGCCGCATCTCATGGTCGGTGTCATCGAAGAGGTCGCCGACGGTACCGGCGAGACCGTGTCCCGACGATTCGGCTACGTTTACGTCGACAGTCTCGGCACTGTCACGCCAGCCGGCCCGGCGCCCTACCTGGATTGCCTCGCGGCTCCCGACAGCCCGACCCTCTCCGCAGCCCGGTCGCTTCCCTGGTTGGCGGACGCTGAGGACAAGGCGATGAGCTGGATCATCACCAACCAGTTGCCTGGATATCTCGCCGAGGTCCGGCCCCGGCGTGCCGCTGAGCTCGCGAAGACCCGCGAACTCGTCGTCAAGCGACTCGAAGGGGAGCGAGAGCGTCTCGTCCTCGATGCCCGAGTTGCGTCCGAGAAGGAGCGTGCGGGCGAGCGGCCGAAGGAATCTGCCGACAGTCTCAATCGCAAAGCTGTCGAACTCGATCACAGACTGCGCCGGCGCCTGGAGTTGCTTGACCAGCAAGCCCTGATGTCCACCAAACCGCCGCTCTTGCTGGCTGCGGCTCTCGTTCTCCCGATCGCGATGTTCGAAGACCAACTGTCCACTGCGACCCCGATCCACGCCAGGGGAGACACGGGAAATCGAACGCCGCGGTATCGACCTGGTCCTCGCCTGCGAGCGTGAGATAGGGCGCGAACCCGTCGAGCAGGTCGGCAACCACAACGGCTTCGACATCCTCTCCACCGCCCCAAACGGCGACACCTACCGCATCGAGGTGAAAGCCGGTACCGGTGGCGGAGAAGAATTCTTCGTCACCCACAGCGAGGTCATCACCGGCAAAAACGCGGTCCCGCACTACCGCTTGGCACTGGTTCGGGTCGACCATCGAGGCGCGCAATATGACGAGGTTCGCTACATCGAGAACCCATTCGCGACGACAGACCTCGGTGACTTCGAAGCCACTGGTATCCGTTGCGACTGGGCCAGGTCATGGACCAAGGGCAAGACACCCTTCTGACTCTGAAGGCAGAGAAGGTCAGGGTCGGCCGGCAAGGCATCAGGACACCGCGCGTGTTAGTTGGGACGACCAGGCCCGGCGACCCGGCCGGCGACCTCCACACTTGTCAATGGTCATTCCGCACTCGAGGTTCGCGCACTACAGGAGCCAGAGGAGACTCTCATGATCGACCAAGGGACTCGCCGTATTCGGCGGAGGACCCCAGTTGCACAATCCTCGCCTCTCGAGCTGCGACCCAGGTCGCCGACATGAGACTGTGAACGCTTGCGACAATGGCTCGCATCATCTCGCCAGCGGTACCTCGTACAGCTCCTGAGCAGTTGATCACAGCCGTCGGCTCGTACGACCGCAGGAGCTCGACTAGCCTTGGGTTAGCTGTTATGACCCGCGAGGTTGTTGACGCGGGTTGAGCCGGGTGATGGGTGGTTTGCCTGCGAGGGCGGAGTGGCCGCGTCGATTGTTGTAGTGGTCGAGGAAGTTGTCGAGGGCTTGGTTGCGGTCGGTGTTGCTGGTCCAGGGTTGGGCGTAGGCCCATTCGGTGAGCAGGGTGCGGTTGAAGCGTTCTGCTTTGCCGTTGGTCCAGGGGCAGCGGGGTCGGGTGTAGCGGCGTTTGAGGTGCCAGGTGGTGCAGGTGGCGGCCCAGCCGTGGCCGCGTCGGTAGACCATGGCGTTGTCGGTGAGAACGCGTTCGACGGTGATGCCGTGGGTGGTGAACCAGGTCAGGGCGCGGTGCAGGAACACGGCGCAGGTTGGGTCGCGTTCGTCGGGCAGTACTTCGGAGTAGGCCAGGCGGGTGTGGTCGTCGATGGCGGTGTGGACGTAGTCGTAGCCGATCAGGGTCTTCTTGTGCTTGTGGGCGACGGTGGCCTCGGCGCCGCGCAGGCGCCAGCCCCCTCCGGCCGGGACCCGGGCGAGTTTCTTCACGTCGACGTGGATCATCGCGCCGGGGCGGTCGTATTCGTAGCGGATCTGGGAGTGGCGTGGTGAACGGACTGGCTGGCCGGTGATCGGGTCGAGTGTGGCCAGGTGCGGAACCTGGTGGCGGGACAGGACCCGGCCCACGGTGGATGGGTTCAGGCCAAGCTCGGCGGCCAGCACGACCGCGCCGCGGCGGCGGTGCCGGCGCGCGGCCAGTACCGACTGCTCGGTCCGGGCCGGCAGCCGGTTCGGTGAGCGTCGCGGCCGCGACGACCGGTCGACCAGGCCCGCGTCTCCGGCCTGTCGGTAGCGGCGCAGCCACTTGTGCACCGTGGCCCGCGAAATGCCCAGCTGCTCGGCCACCTGCGCCGGCGGCCACCCGGCCGCGACCCGCTCAACGATCAGCCTGCGACCAAACAAGTTTGTCCGGGCATTAGCGTGGGCCATGAGGACCTCCGTGGTCGAAGTCGATGCGTCAGACACATCCACTCCGCCCGGAGGTCCTCCCACGATCAAGCCACCACGCCGTCAACAACCTGCTGGGTCACAACAGTTAGCCGGCCGTCTGCGGCCACAGCGAGCTTTGCGGGCTGGGGGCGGGAAGTGCAACGGCGCGCCCCCAGCCATGCGCCAGCTGTGCCGGTCTACGACCACTTAGCTCAGACCTCTGCGGTCGCGTCGATCGGCCTTTCGCCTGTGGATTCATGGACCAGAACACTATGCTTGTGATCGCAATGATATGACATTGTGGTCATTTTGTGTTGACCAACTTCGACACAGTGTAGTTGTAGCTATGGGCCGGAGTTGATTGGAGGCAGCGCGTGTCCGTACGTTGCGTCACCAACGCGCGCTGCCACCGAGACGGCGTTTCACGTGAGTTAGAATCAAGCAATCACTTGATTAACGAGCATGATCTCACAGGGTGTAACGCAGCCGCACATGAGCGCGATGATGCTTGTGCCAGGCAAGGGAGACTGGCGCTGGCGCCGAATCGCCCGCGAACCCTCCATCTCCGTTCCCAGCCTGCGCAGACAGGTGTTCGGGATCAGGGGGACAACGTGAGGCTAGCTGTACTTGGTGCATTCATCATTGTTGTAGGCGCCGCCATTCTGAGCATTCGGGGCAGCACTACAGCTGAGGGGGACACCACACAGTTCGCGACAACGCTGATCCTGGCCGCAGCCGTCGGTGTGCAGCGTCTCAACGGCGTTCAGAAGTGGCTGTCAACTCCCAGAGATCAGCGCAAGGAGCATGCCGAGCGCCTCGCCCAGCAGACCCTCATCCGGCTGTGTGACAGTCGGCCGGTATCCGAGGACATTCTCAGCATCCGCGTCCACGTCTGGGGAGTGCCTCCGTGGTATCGCCGGCTCTTTCCCCACTCGATCCGCATGCGCCTCCGCGAACTCGTCAAATGGCGGAGACTGACTTGGCTCGCTTGGTTCAAGATCCGCCCGAAGCTTCAACGTCTGGCGGCAATCGGTCTCGTCAAAGAGCCGCCGAGCGGCGTGCCTTTCCGAATGGGCAAAGGCCTCATCGGTGTATGCCTCTTGAATAACGACCGCGGCGACACCCTAAAACTGCGAACATCCGACCGGGAATATAAGGAAGCGCTGGACTCAGCAACCGAGAAGGAGTGGGAGAACAAGGGGCCCGGGATCACACACAACCTCTCTCTGGCCGATGCCAACAGGCTCGCAAAGCTTTATGGCCAGGTGGTAAGTAAAGTCGTCAAAGATCAGAGATCCGGCGAAGCTATTGGTGTCGTGACGATCAGCGTGAAGGATTCCAATCCACGGATTGGTAATCAACAGCTATACCTGATCAACCTCCGCGACCTTGCGTTAACCGTTGGTGACTTTATCTAGTCAAACATGACCCTCTTGTTTCAGAATGGAAAGAGTTATGCTTCGTATTTCGAGACCACTCCCCGGCGAAATCTCAGGACAGATCAAGCCTGAAGATTTCGGGTTCGAAGTCATCGAAGACGAGCCGTTGACGCCGGAGGAAGAAGCGGAGATAAAAGCGTCTCTATATGGCGACATGAAGGAACGCACAGGCACCATTATCCCCGAACTCGAGCCCTATCTTGGGAAGACTACCGCCACTTCGGCAGGCGAGGAATCCGATCCCCCCGATCCGCCTAAGAACGGCAGCGGGGACCACAGCGAGTGAAGCCAGGCTCTTCCAGCCTGCATCGCCTCTATGACGCCGGGCCGGCGCAGGCTCTCATCGACAAGCATGATGCACTGAGCTACCCCTTCCAGACCACATTCGGCCTCGCTGACCTGGTGATCGCGGAAGGAGTCTTCTGCCCAACCCTCACCAGGGTCTCCCCCCTGCTCCAACGCGAAGTCGAGTATCGGTCTCACGAAAGAGTTCTCGACGCCTTCACAGGCAGCGGAGCATTTGCGATCGAGGCTGCCCTGCACGGCTCGTCGGATGTAGTCGCGTTCGACAATGAGCTCGTGTCGGTAAGGTGCGCGCGCCAGAACGCCATCCGCAACGGCGTTGAACGGGTCGTCGACGTTCGTTACGGCACAGCGGAAGAGGTGTTAGCGGTCGACGAGTCGTTTGATCTGGTGATTGCGAACCCACCTCTATTGCCGGGCGATTCTCGCGGGCCGCTCCGTGGCGCCATCTTCGATCCTGGGCTGCGCGCCACGACGGACTTCGTCCGCCGTCTGCCGACCTTCCTCGCTGAGTCAGGACGTTGCTACCTGGTGACGTCAGACGTGCTCGATCGCGCCAGCGTAGATCTCGATCGGATGTGCACCAAGCACGGCATGGTCGCTACGCTGCAAACCAAAGATGAGTACGAGCACGAGACATACAGGGTGCACCTTATCCGGCATGCATAGCGTCAGCGAGGCCACGGTCTGTAGACCGAACGAATCCTGAGCCGTTCGATCTGAGGGCTGCCCAGCTGCTGGATCGGAATCCGGCCGCGCCGGTCAGGTAAGCCGGTAGACATTGAGCAGGTTGTGGCAGATCGCTTCCATTCGCTGTCCACGGCGGCCAGGCTGCGTCGTGAGAGGTCGCGGATCTTGCGGTCGTGCTTGATCTGGGCGCGGACAGGTTCGATGATCGCGGCCCTCTTCTTGTAGGTCTTGCCGCCTCGTGGGATGTTGAGCTTGGCGATCATCGTGGTGGTCAATGGGTCGGGTCTCCGCCACGGCGTCGCCAGAGCAGCTGGTTCACCCGGGCTCGGGTCACGCCCACGTGTTGGGACCTGACTTGGGTCACGTTCGTGCGGGCGCGAGCCGGGCGTGCGCTGACCTGCAGGTTTGCGATGAGCTGGTCGCGAATTTGCGCACTAATCGCGGCGCGATTCTGCTGATCAAGGCCGATCACCGCTAGTGTCGATAGTTGCCCCGAGCAACCATCGGTGCAGCCAGGTCGCCCTCAACCGGGTGTCAGGCGAGCCGCTCGAGATCCGAGGCCTACGCTGGCGGTCTCCGCGCTCGAAGTTCAAGACGACACGCGGTATGCCCGGCTCTACCCGGGTCCCGCACGCGCGATCGAGGCCGAGATCTGCATCAGCCGCGGTGCAAGAAGCCGCTCAGGGTGCGCACTAAGTTGACCCAACTCGGGGGGGCGCGCCCAGATGTTGGGATCGATCTCGCCGGCTTCGACGCGTTGAAGGATCTCGGTGCGTTGTGTCGGGGTCTCGCCGATCCGCTTGGGTTCCCGGGAGCGATGAAGGACTCCACGCCTTTGAAGTTGACGTTGTCGGTGCTCCAGTAGCCCGCGTCCGCGACGAACCCTGCGTGCCCGTCGTTTCTCGCCGGCGGTGCGGAGGTTCCTCGTCGCGGCGGTGATCGTTGGCGCGTAGGCCGGGCGTCGTTGGCCTGGTTGGTGACCTCGGCTGCAACCACGAACTACTGCTCGGTCGCGACCGCTTGGGCGTTGTAGGTAGGCCTCCAGGTAGCCATCCTTGGTCTTGAGCGTCCTGCTGTCCGGGTCGGTTACGTTGGCCTCCCGGCGTGACCTGTGCGTCGCCGCGGTCGGCGAGGGCCGCCGTCCGTGGATCGGTTTACCGGTCGCCGCCTCGATATCCGCGCGTCTGGCCATGTGCGTCTGGTACCACTTGTCCGCCGCGTCGGCCTCAAGCTCATCGAGCAGAGCACGTAACCGGGCCGGCGACCGCACGCCCACGCAACTCACCGGCAGGCCCGTCCCGGTCCTGGTCAGCGGTTGCGTCCTCGGCTGCATCCGTCGCGGCCGCCTCGGCAGGGATCTCCTCAGCGATCTGCATCGCCGTGCGGTTGGCCTCGCACGAGGCGTTCGCACACAAGTTGGTGCCGTCGATCGCGATCAGTCCCGGACGCAGCAGCCCGGCACGAGCACCCAGCGACAAGACCTGACCGAACACCTCCGCGATCGCGGTCTCATGGGTGGCGCGGAACCGGGCGATCGGGGCGTGATCGGGCTGCTGATTGGCCGCCACAACCCGGAATACACACGTCCTCGCCAGCGGCTTCTCGATCCTGCGGCTGGACCGTTCTCCCACGCAGCAGGAGTAGATGAGCAGACCGAGCAGCACCTCCGGGTCGTAAGCAGCCCCACCCGGCCATCGGCACGGTACCCGGCCAGGGAATCTGACGGACAGATCAAGCTCAGCCACCACATCCAGCACGAACCACGCCAGATGGCCCTCGGGCAACCAGTCCGCCACCGAGGGCGGCATCAACATCAACTGCTCACGATCCACCCGCGTGAGGTTTAAGCCACGCAACGATTCTCCTTGGCTACGACCCACCAGCCGAGGGCGAACCCGCTTGCGTTGCCTCCAGCTTGGAGGGACAGCCTCCCCGCTTGAGGATCTCGACGTCCTTGCGCAGCCGGCGGTTCTCCCGCCGCAACTGCGCGAGCTCGTCTTTCTCGCTGCTGGTCAACCCGCCGTCACAGATGCCGGCGTCGCGTTCGGCCTGCCTCAGCCACTCCCGCACCGCGGTCTCGGTCAGGCCGAGGTCCTTCGCAACCTGACCCACCGACCGGTCACCGCGCTGACACAGCTCGACGATCTCGACCTTGAACTCAGGCGTGAACGAACGACGAGGCTGCGCTTCTTCTTGCCCATCGACTCCATGATGAACATCCTTCCCGAGCGCAAGCTCCCGACCTCGGATGTCCGTCAAAACGGGGCAGTCCCAGGCGGATCGGTTCGCGATTACAGATCCGAGATCCGGAGACCACTGACCGCTTTGAACGGCAAACGATGCTCGACGACGCGATCCGATGACAACCAATCTCCGAACGTTCCGCCGGTCACGGGCATATTTGGCCAGTGTTGCGACATTTGACGCGGCGCCGACGGCAAAGCGGTGGTTAGGGGTTCGAGTCCCCTCACCGGCTCTCTGTGATCTCAGGAGATCCCGGACAGACCGGACCCCTAACTGGGGTCCGGTTTTTGTTTTTTGGGTGGTCCTGGGGGTCTGCCGAGGGGTTGGTAGTCGAGGGTGAGCTCGCGGAGGAGTTCGCCGGTGGCGGCGTTGACGATGCGGATGTGGAGGTCGTCGACGAGCTTGAGGACTGGGGTTCGGGCGTGTTCGGTGCCGATACTGATGTGGTGGAGTCGTCCGGCGCGGCGCAGGGTGAGTTTGCCGGCTGGGTCGGCGATGTCGTGGAGTACGCGGTGGTGGGTGTCGGTGCTCCGGTCGCTGCTGGGTCCTGCTTTGGGACGGGCCTGGTAGGCGGTGGCCGGGGTCGCGCGGTGCGGTAGCGACCGGTGGGGCCAGGTGTGGTTGTAGGTGTCGACGAAGGTGTCGATGCGGGCTTGGAGCTGGTCGAGAGTGGCGGGCTGGTCGGGTTGAGCGGCCAGCCCCTTCTTCATCGTCTGCTGGAACCGTTCGACCTTGACGCAGGTGGTGGGGTGGTTCGGGGCGGGAGTTCTTCTGGACGATGTGGAGTCGGCGTAGTTCGGTCTCCAACCCGTTGCGGCTGTTACGGCCGCTGCGGCCGCCGGCGAAGCGGGTGGTGTAGACGAGGCCGCTGTCGGTGAGCACGGAGGCTGGATAGCCGTGCAGGGCTGCGGTTTCGGTGAAGGTGGCGAGCACGATCCGGCCGGTGATGTGCAGGTGCGGTGAGACGTGCAGGGCGTAGCGGGAGTGGTCGTCGAGCCAGGTGACGGTCTCGGTGTCGGTGCCGTCGGTCAGTGGGTAGTGAGTGAAGTCCAATTGCCAGGTCTCGTTGGGCTGCTCGGCCTCGAACCGCAGGTAGGAACTCTTAGGTCGCTTCTTCGGCTGCGGGACCACCAGGCCCCGGCGGGTCAGGGTGCGAGCGACAGTGCTGACCGAGACTGTGACCTGATGGCGGTGGCGCAGATGCCACGCGATGGCGTCCGGGCCGTCGTCCAGACCGGACTCGACCAGCTGCTTGCGGACCTTGATGATCAGATCGACGGTCGGCTGTGGCGTGGCGGTGGGGCTGGTGTTGGGCCGGCGTGATCGCGGATCGAACGCCGCCTGCCCCTCCGCACGGTAACGGGCCAGCGGTTCGTAGACCCATGAGCGGGACACGCCGTACGCGGCAACCACCTCGGCCACCGTACGACCCTCGACATCGATAGCGGTGACCACCAACCGGGCTTTGGACACACTCGCAGCCTCAACGCAGCCTGCTCGAACCCGCAGATTCAGTCCGGCATGTCTTGACAGACCTGTCCGGTATGTCCTGACGGAACACACCCTCACCGGCTCTGAAGTCCTCCCCCGCCCCCGGCTGCCGCCGGTGCATCCTTTCCGACTGTCGCCGGCAACTTGCGAGCTGCCGCTCGCGGATGACTGCTCGGGCCGATGCCCGCACCCGAGCGGAAAGTGGTGATTGGGGACTGTGACCAGCCCCACGCACAGGGTGGTAGAACGAGCCGGCAGGCAACAGCGAGCCCGACACTGAGCAGGGTGGTGCACGACGGGTAGCGCGGTGCTGCGTTCGGGGTGAGCCTCCGGCGGGCGAGAATTTTCGGGTGCGACTCGTTCTCATGAGCTGTGTGGTCCTGGTGGCTGTTGCGTGCGGTCACAGTCCCAAGCCGCTGGATGCCGACTATCACGGCACTGAGCTCAGCGCGAACAGGAAGGCAGCGGTAGAGGTGCATGCTGAGCGGGTCGCCGCGCTCCGGGCGGCGGTTCCGGGGCTGGACGAGTTGGGTTCATCCAGGCACGACGAGTGCGTTGGCGGACAATGGTTCGCCGAGGACCGGTACTACCTGCCGTACGTCTGCCGATCCACCCGTACGACGTTGCTGTCGTTCGCCGGTGGCTTCGAGGATGGCGCGGCCAAGCTGACGGCAGCGATGGAGGCGAACGGGTGCGCGGACGGCCTCCAGAGCAGCCTCGAGAACTCGCTACAGACCGGGCATCTGGCCGACGTGACGCAGCTCGAACGCTCCGGCGGCCGGCCGTGCGATCCGTCTGGTCCGTTGGAGGAGGCGTGGCGCTGGATCTCGTGGTCGCAGGCGCACCCGAACGAGCAGCAGCGAGAACGCGCGCTCAGTGAGGTCGAGGTCTGGTGTGAATCGAAGGTGTGCGAGGCCGAGCCGCTCGTGCTGGGTGACGTGCTGGGCAAGGTGCCTCAGAGCGACCGGTGGATTGCGGCGGTCACATCTCGCACCACCTACTGGCACGGCAAACCGATCGACGGCTGAGACGACGCTGCACGCCGCCGAGCCCGAGGCTTGTGGTTGAGGAGTATGGGATTAGGGCGCCGCTTGGGCCGTATGCGGTGGGTTAGGGCTTGCGGGGGCGGCGGGCTACTTGGTGGCCGGATTGGGTGAAGAGGTGTAGGCGGGTGGGGTCTACGGCTGCCCGGATGGGGGTTGGGGGGCGTAGGGAGGTCGGGGCGTCTAGTTGGACTATGAGGTCGGACCGGCGGTGGGTGGGGGTGCAGGGCGGGGGTTCGGGGGGTTGGGGGCGGCGGGGGGATCGGAGGGAGCGGCGGTGGGGGGTGGGGGGTGCGACGAGGGTGGTGGGGAGGGTGGGAGGTGGTTGGCCGACCAGGTCGGGGTTCACGAGGTTGAGGTCGGATTCTATGAAGGCGAACCATTGGTTGCCGTGGAATTCGAGGGCGCGGAGGCGGCCGGTGAGCCAGTTGTCGGTTTCGGTGGTGGGGGTGAGGGTCAGGGCGTCGGGGCGGATGCCGACGATGACCGTGGCGCCGTCGTGGTGGCTGAGGATCAGGGATCTGCGGTCGACCGGGGGCAGGGAGATGGACTGGGTGCCGAAGTCGAGAGCTACGCGGTGGTGGGCGGTGACGCGGACAACCGCGGAGATCAGGTTGATCCTCGGCGTACCCAGGAAGCCTGCGACGAACGCGGTGCCCGGGTCGGCGTAGACCTGCTCGGGGGTGCCGGCGTCCTCGATCCGGCCGTTGCGCATGATCGCGATCCGGTCGGCGAGCGTGAACGCCTCGACGTGGTCGTGGGTGACGTAGACCGTGGTCGCCTTCAGGTCCTTGCTCATGGCACCGATCTCCTGGCGGAGCTCGGTGCGCATCGTCGCGTCGAGATTCGACAGCGGCTCGTCCATCAGGAAGATCTCCGGCCGGCGGACGATCGCCCGGCCGATCGCGACCCGCTGGCGCTGGCCGCCGGACAGGGTCCACGGGAGCTGGTCGATCGCGTTCTCGATGCCGAGGATCCGGGCGAGCTCGGCGGCCTTGACGCTCGCCTCGGCCGGCTCCTCCCCCGCGACCAGCAGCGGGAACATGATGTTCTCGCGGACCGTGCGGTTCGGGTACAGGGCGCCGTTCTCGAAGACCATCGCGACGCCGCGGTCCTTGGGCTGCAGCCGATTCGCGTGGGTCCGGCCGAACCACAGGTCGCCGGCCGTGATCGGCTCCAGGCCCGCGATCATCCGCAGTACGGTCGACTTGCCGCAGCCGGACGGCCCGAGCAGCACCATGAACTCGCCGTCCGCCACCTCGAGGGACAACTCGTCCACCGCGAGATGGTCCCCGTCGTACACCTTGGACACCGAGTCCAGCCGAATCCCCGGCATGTGCCCCCTCCGAGAGGTCGATGGGGACCGAGTACACCGTTCCACCCGCATCTTGTCCAGTGCCTCCGGCGGCACGGCGTACCGTAGGCGGGTGGAATCGAGGAAGTCGCCGCGGGACAAGTGGATCACGGTGTACGGGCGGAAGCCGGTGCTCGAGGCGCTGCATGATCCCGGGCTGTCGGTGGCGAAGGTGGTCCTGGCGGACAACGCGACCGGGCAGTCGATGCAGGAGATCCTGCGGGCCGCGGAGAAGTACGGCACGCCGGTTGAGCGCGCAACCGCCAGCCGGGTGAAGTGGCTGGCAGGGAACGGGAAGCACGACCAGGGTGTGGTCGCGGACGTCGACGCGCCGCGGATGACCCCGCTGGAGGAGTTCCTGCGCGAACGCGGCAAGCGGCCGACGAACGTCTTCCTGCTGGACGGCGTCACCAACCCGGGCAACGTCGGCATGATCCTGCGTACGGCGACCGGCGCCGGGTTCGACGGCGTGATCCTGCCCCGAGCCGGTACGCCGCATGTCGGGCCGCTCGTGATCAAGGCATCTGCCGGGGTTGCGTTCCAGGCGCCGATCGTGAACACCTCGACCGCGAAGACGGCCGTCGATCTGCTCCGCACGGCCGGCTATCACGTCTACGGTCTGTCGGCCCGCTCCCAGGACTCGCTGTTCAAGGCCGACCTCGCGCCGCGCGCCGTCTACGTGCTCGGCGGCGAGACCAACGGCATCACGGTCGCCACCGACTCCGACCTGCAGATCCCGCTGCACGCCGGGGTCGAGTCGCTGAACGTCGCCGTGGCCGCAGCGGTCGTCGCCTTCGAAGTCACCAACCGCTGAACCTCAACCGCTGAGCCGCGCAGCGGTCAGCCGGTGATCTGGCTTGCCAGGGCTTCGGCGTCCTTCTTGCTGTAGTTGCCGCTGATCTGGACCTTGCCGGCGGTGATGGCGGACGTGACCGTCGGAGCCGCCGCGACCTGGCCGCCGACCACGATCGCCAACTGATTCTTCGGCGGTTGCAGGGCGGCCAGCTGATTGGTTAGCGCGGCGAAGACCCGGGTGCCCTGCTCATCGAGGGTCAGAGTGATGTACCAGCCGGGCTGGTCGGGCGACTGCGCCGCCTTGACCTCGGAGACGTGGCTGCCGTCGAGTTCGACCTTGCCGACGGTGTAGCGCATGCCGTTCGGATCGCAGACGATCCCCTTCGGCAGCGGGCTGGCGCAGGTGCCTTGCGCGGCCGTCAGCACTCGCCGGAACTCAACCGCCCGCGGAGTCGCGGCCGCCGCCGGCTTGTCGTCGACAAGGCGCAGTACGACGACCACCCCAGCCACCACCACCGCGACCAGCACGAGCACGAGTACGCCGACCAGCACCGCAGGACCACGGCGCTGACTCGTTGGCTGGTACTCCGGAAACGAGGGCTGCGTCATGACAGCCGATGCTATGCACTCATCGAGTCACGCAGCCGGACTGCAAGCTCGGCGTTGCGTTGGGCAAACGACTGCCACAGGACCGGCGTCGCCGCCACCCGATCGCGAGCCGTCGCCTCCGACACCGCGCGCTGCGTCCAGGTGCGCATTCGCCCGCCGCGGACCTGGAAGTGCACGAGTACGCCGTCCGCCCAGCCGTACACGTCCGCGTCGCGAGGTTCGAGCCAAGCGACCTTCTGCTCGGCGACGATCCACTCGAGCGCCGCGAGCTCGTCCTGCACCTTCGCCGCGAACTCGAACCGGAGCTCGCCGGCCGCCCGATCCCGCCGCCGGACCAACTCGTCGCGCAGCGCGGCCACCGCGGCCGGATCCCTTTCGAGTACGGCGATCGCGGTCCGAGCCAGCGCAGCACGGTCCCCCGGCCCGATCCCGAACAGCCGGCCGAACTCCTGCGCCGAGCCGTCGCCTTCGACCGTGTACTGCAACGGCAGCACGCGATGCAGACCGGAGATCGCCTGCCGGATCCGCAGCCCACCGAGGTACGGCCCGAAGTGTGGCGCGGTCCCACTCACCGTGTGCTCGAAGCGCAGCCCAGGCTTGGATCCGTCGTCGAACCGGATGTAGCCGACCACCTCCGCTCCGCCCTCGGTCCGGTTCCACCGCGGCTTGGAATGCTCGAGCAAGTTGCGTTCCAGCCAGGCGGCCTCGTGCTCGGAGTCGCACCAAACCCCTTCCACGCGGGCGATCCGCCGTACCATCCGCGCGAGCCGCGGCCGGTCGCCGAGGTGGTTCCAGTACGACTGGACGCGCCGGCGGAGGTTACGGGCCCGTCCGATATACAGCACTTTCCCGGTCTCGTCACGGAAGCGGTACACCCCCGCTTCGGCCGGTAACTGCCGCACATCACGCCTCATGACCACAGTGTGCATGCACCGACTGACTGCGTGTCGACCAACCCGTGGAGTGTTTGAAACGAATGGATATCCGGTCTTGCGCCGAGGACGGCGACATGGTCATGCTGGCGGCCACTTCGAGTGCTCGCAGGGGTAAGTGAGGCCGGGCGCCGGGGTTGTGGGCCTGGGGGCTTGATGAGGTTTACCGCCATGTGGGTGCGTCGCGTCCTGTCCGTGCTGTGTGTTCTCTTGTTGACGCCACTGGTCGCGATCGAACCGGCACGGGCCGCGGTCACGCCGACCGGCTTCACCGAGCAGACCGTGTTCAGCGGGCTGGTCAATCCGACGAACGTCGCGTTCTCGCCGGACGGCCGGGTGTTCGTCGCCGAGAAGAGCGGCCTGATCAAGGTCTTCGACTCGCTCGACGATCCGACGCCGAGTGTGTACGCCGATCTCCGCACGGAGGTCTACAACTATTGGGATCGTGGACTTCTCGGTCTCGCCTTGCACCCCGACTTCCCTGCGGATCCACGCATTTACGTGCTGTACACGCACGACGGCCTGATCGGTGGACCGACGCCCAAGTGGGGTACGCCGGACACGACCGACGACCCGTGTCCGTCGCCGCCCGGCCCGACGAGCGACGGCTGCCAGGCCAGTGCGCGACTGTCGGTCATCAACGGCACCGGCGCCGAACAGGTGCTCGTCGAAGACTGGTGTCAGATCTTTCCGAGTCACTCGATCGGCTCGATCGAGTTCGGGCCTGACGGCATGCTCTACGCCGGCGGTGGTGACGGTGCCAGCTTCAACTACACCGACTACGGCCAGGACAGCTTCCCGGCCTCGGACGTCACTCCCGACAACGCTTGCGGCGATGGGCCGGCGCCTGTCGGCGCGACGCTCACGCCGCCGACCGCCGAAGGCGGCTCGCTACGGTCCCAGGACATCCGCACCGGTGGCGATCCGGCCGGCCTGGACGGATCGCTGATCCGCATCGACCCCGACACCGGCCAGGCCGCGCCTGGCAACCCCGCCCTGAGCAGCACCGACCTGAACACCCGGCGGATCGTGGCGCACGGTCTGCGCAACCCGATGCGCTTCGACTTCCGCCCGGGCACCAACGAGATCTGGATCGGCGACGTCGGCCAGAAGACCTGGGAGGAGATCGACCGGGTCGTCAATCCGACCGCGGGCGTCACCAACTTCGGCTGGCCCTGTTACGAAGGCGCCGGCCGGATGCCCGGGTTCGACGCGGCCAACCTGAACATTTGCGAGAACCTGTACACCGCCGGTACGTCCGCGGTGGCCTCGCCGTACTACACCTACAACCACGCCGATCACATCGTCACGAATGAGACCTGCAGTGTCGGCAGCTCGTCGATCTCCGGGATGTCGTTCTACCGGGGCGGAAACTACCCGCCCGAGTACGACGGTGCGCTGTTCTTCGCCGACTACAGCCGCAAGTGTGTGTGGGCGATGATGCCGGGCTCCAACGGACTTCCGGATCCGGCGAAGATCGTGCAGTTCGCGTCTGGCTACGGATCCACGAGACTGCAGAGCGGACCGGGTGGTGACCTGTTCGCGGTCGACTACGACAACGGCCGGATCATGCGGTACGTCTACGACGCCACGAACAACCCGCCCACCGCGGTGATCAACGCCGACCCGTCCAGCGGCCCGACACCGCTGACCGTGACGTTCGACGGGACCGCCTCCAACGACGCCGATGGCGACGCGCTGACGTACGCCTGGGACCTCGACGGCGACGGCCAGTACGACGACTCGACCGCGGCGACCGTGCAGCACACGTACACCACCAGCGGCACCGTGACCGCGCGCCTGAAGGTGTCCGACGGCCATACCACCGGCGCGACCTCGACCCAGATCAATGTCGCCAACACGGCACCGACGGCGCTGATCACCTTGCCCGGACCTGCGACGACGTGGAAGGTCGGCGACAAGATCACCTTCGCCGGCTCGGCCACCGATCCGGAGCAAGGCACGCTGCCCGCCTCGGCGCTGAGCTGGGCGCTGATCATGCACCACTGTCCGAGCGACTGCCACTCGCATCAGATCACCGCGGTGACCGGCTCGAGCGGCACGTTCACCGCGCCCGATCACGAGTATCCGTCGTACCTCGAACTCAAGCTGACCGCCACGGATGCCAGTGGACTGACCGACACCAAGAGTGTGCGGCTGGATCCGAAGACGGTCGGGCTCACGTTCGCGACCCAGCCGGCCGGACTGCAGCTGACCTACCTCGCCAAGACCGCGAAGGCTCCTTGGACCGGTACGACGATCGTCGGGTCGAGCGGATCACTGTCCGCGGAGCAACTGCAGGCGCCCGCGAATCAGCTGTACCGGTTCGCGTCCTGGTCCGACGGCGGCGCACGCACCCACAACTTCGTCGCGCCGGCAACACCAGCCACCTACACGGCGACGTACGTACCGAAGCGCAATCTCGCCCGCGGCCACCCGGCGCTGGCGTCGAGCGTCTACCTCGCCGGGCGGGAGGCGTCGAAGGCGGTCGACGGTTCGATGGCGACCGCGTGGTCGAGCGCTCGCACCGATCCGCAGTGGTTCCGGGTCGATCTCGGGTCGGTCCAGCTGGTCAACCGGGTGCTGCTCAACTGGCTGTCGACGGCGTACGGGAAGGCGTACCAGATCCAGGTCTCCGGGAGCGGGCGGACCTGGAAGACCGTGTCGTCGACTACCACTGGGGACGGTGGCACCGACAGCATCGTTTTCAGCCCCAACTACGCGAGGTACGTGCGGATCAACGCGACGGCCCGTGGTGTGGCCGGGAGCTACTACTCGCTGTGGGAGTTCGGGGTGTTCCAGGACACCGGTCCGGTCACCGGTATCGCCGGGAAGTGCGTCGACATCTACCAAGCCGCAACCGCCGACGGCACGCCGACCACGCTCTACACCTGCAAGGGTGTGGCGAACCAGCAGTGGACGCCGTCCTCGGATGACGGCACCCTGCGTTCGCTCGGTAAGTGCCTGGACGCTCGCGGTACGGCGATCAAGACCGCCGCGGTGCTGTGGACGTGTAACGGCAGTCCCGGGCAGAAGTGGACGCCACGGTCGGACGGCACGCTGCTCAACGCCGCGTCCGGACTGTGTCTCGACGCGTCCGGTGCTTCGAGTGCGAACGGCACCAAGCTGATCATCTACACCTGCAACGGCGGGACGAACCAGAAGTGGGTGCTGCCGTAAATCAGTCGTTGGTGCCGAACTCCGCGACATACAGTGACTCCGCCTTGGACCGAAGGACGGAGATCATGGACAGCGGCTGGGTGGACGAGGGATTCGGCGCGGTCGCCGACACCTTCGCGGAGAATTTCGACCTGTTCCCCGAGCTCGGTGCGGCGGTCACGGTGTACGTCGGTGGCCGCAAGGTCGTCGAGTTGTGGGACGGCGAGGCCGCTCCTGGACGACAATGGGACCGCGAGACCGTCGTCCCCGTGTTCTCTTGTGCCAAAGGGCTGGTGAGCCTGGTCGTCCACCTGCTCGCCCAGGAGGGGCGGCTCGACCTCGATGCGCCGATCGGCGCGTACTGGCCCTCGTTTGTTGCTGCTGGCAAGGAGAAGATCACCGCCCGGATGGTGCTCGGGCACCGGGCCGGGATCCCGGTGCTCGACCAGACGCTGTCCTTCGAGGAGATCGCGGCCTGGACACCGGTGATCGCGGCGATCGAGGCGCAGAAGCCGCTGTGGGAGCCGGGGACGTCGTACGAGTACCACGGTCATGTGTTCGGTTTCGTCCTCGGCGAGGTGGTCCGCCGGATCACCGGGCTGCGGCCGGGCGCGTACTTCCGTTCCGTCGTGGGCGATCCGCTGGGGCTGCGGGCGTGGATCGGTCTGCCCGTTGACGAACTGGGATCACTGGCCCGGCTGACCGAGGCCGAAGGACGACCGCCGATGCCGGGTCCCGAGCATCTGCTCACGCGGATCGTGACGATGAACGGCGCGCTGGTCTTCCCGGGTCTCGACGTACCGCACGGCTGGAACGATCCCGCCCTGCTGGGAATGGAGCTTCCCGGTGCCGGCGCGGTGGCGTCGGCGACCGGCCTTGCCGGGCTCTATGCGGCAGCCGTGACAGGTATCGACGGGAGTGCGCGGCTGCTGACGGCCGACACCGTGACGGATGCGGTCCGGGAGGTGTCGTCGGGACAGGGCTTCCTCGGCTTCGACGCCGGCGCGCGCTGGGGCTCGGGCTACCTGCTCGACTCCGCGACCTTCCGGCCGCTGCTGGGTGCGCGAAGCTTCGGGAACGACGGAGCCGGCGGGCAGTTCGCCTTCGGCGACGACGAGTACGGCGTCGGTTTCGGGTACGTCGCCAACCGCATGGTCGGCCACGGTGATGCCCGGGCCAACCGCCTGATCACCGCCGTACGCGACTGCTTGGGCTGACAGACCGGCTCCGACCCGCGGTTGTGCGGGCCGGAGCCGATTTCGGCCCGTCGCGCACGGTTTCGGTCTGCTCCGAAAGGGGTTGCCGGACGGGGGTTTCCCGCTAGCCGGCGAACATCTCCCGCAGCGCCTCCTCCTGCTCGGTCGACAGGTTCGACTGGATGAGCTGCGGCTTCTGCAGCCCCGTCGCGTCGAAGGTTTCCTTGATCTTGTCCCGGACCGCGTCGCTCGACATCAGGAACAACGCAGAGGTGCCGGGCGTGATCTGATCGCGGGCGGCCTTGATGAAGTCGTCGTCGATCCCGACATCGGCCAGCGATCCCGCGAGGGCACCCGATGCGGCCCCGATGGCGGCGCCGGCGAGCGGCATCAGGAAGATCATCCCGAACAGCATCCCCCAGAACATGCCGCCCAGCGCACCGACTCCGGTGAAGTTGCGCAACTGCCGGGTCCTCGGCCTCCTCGTCTCCGGCTGCCACGACACCGACGCGGCGTCGTGCAGCTTGATCAATCCCTGCTTCGACAACGCCTCCAACGTGCCGATCGCCTGGTTGGCGCCGTCCCAGGTCCCGAACTTCCACGCGGTCAGTGTCGCCATCGTGCGTCTCCCATCGCCTGCACCGGTGCTCGCTGCCAGCCTCCCGCCACGACCGCACGATCACCTCACCTCAGTCGGGTGATCCGGCACCACACCGCCGGTCGAGCCATCAGCAAACGCTCTCTTCCTCTTCGCGTCGCTCTCCGCGCATGGACAGCTCCGTATTCGAGGCACATGCTGGGTTGGGGGTTGGTCACATGGATGCAATGGCTGGCAGTCAACACAGCAGCGAGACAACAGAAGCGCCCGCCGCGGAGCCTTTGGTCGCTGGGAGTGGGCGCACGACGGCTCGAGTTACGGGCACTTTGTTCATTGTGTCCACGCTCGCGTTCATGGTCGCGGCGACGGTGTTGTCGATGACCTTCGACTGGCCCGACATTCTTCGTCAGCCTGCCGATGTGGTCCTGCCCGAGTTCGCGTCCGGTGGGACGAGTCTGGTGTGGACCTGGTTCGCGGTCGCCTGGACGTACGCGCTCCTGGCCGTGCCGATTCTGCTGCTGCCGACGGCCTTGGGACGGCGTGGAGACACAGCATTGCGAGTAGCGACTTATCTCGGGGCCGCGTCGGTGTTGTTGGCGCTGATCGGGTTTCTGCGCTGGGTCTTCGTCGTACCTGCGTTGGCAGACTCCTACACGAGTGGTGACGAAGGCACTCGTTCGGCGGTCGCGGCCGCATGGATCGCTCAGCACCAGTACGGCGGTGCGCTCATGGGCGAGCACCTCGGGCAACTCCTGGCCATCATCTGGTCGGTCGTGGTCTGCGTCGTCATCCTGCGCGCCCAGGTCATGCCGGGTTGGGTCGGCTGGTTGGGTCTTCTCGCGAGCGCGCTGTATCTGGTCAACCAGGGAGACATCCTCTCCACGGCGGTCTCCGGATTCCCGGTTTGGGACCTGGGCGGTCTGCTTGGCAGCTACCTCTGGGCGATCTGGCTGATCGTGCTCGGCGTCCTCCTGCTGCTTCGGCGACCGGCGGCGGGGGTTGGCGCGGAGGGGTAGACTTGGTTAATTCCGGAACGATGGCATTCCAGGCGGTCTGTCAGGAACCGGCAGGGCCTGTGAGGCGATGCCTGATGTCCGTCCGACCACAAGCCGACAGGCCCGGGATCCAGTACCGCTCGGCAGCCGATCTCGACCTTGCGCACCTGCTCGCCGAGGTCCGGTCCGCCCGCGCGGCCGATCGACTGGCCCGCAGCGCGGGACGCCGGGACGACACCTTCCGCAGCGACTCCGGCCGGCTCGCCGCATCGCTCCTCGCCTACGCCAAAGCCCTGGAGGGCTACCGGCTCCCCGTCCCGCGGGCGATCCGCGACGAACTCCGCCTGCGTCGCAAGCTGTCGTAACGCCGGACCGCCCGCCGTGCGGCAGGTTTATCGCAGTACGTCTCCGGTCTCCGTCGTACCGGTCGGCGTGGGTGCGTCGCCCGAGGCCGGCGGGACGACCAGCGTGGGGTCGCTGCCGCCTTGGTCGAGGCGGAAGGGCGGATAGACGTCGGTCATCAGGGCCGCATAACCAGCGACGCGCAAGGCCCACCGGTTCATTCCGAGGATGAAGTCGTACAGCGACCCTGGATAGGCGCCCGTGAACAGGAGAATCACCGCGGAGATGGCCACCAGGACGCCGACCAGACCGCCGCCACCACTGACGGTCCACTGCCAGCTTTCGGTCCGGTTCACGGCCCATGCGCCACCGCCGAGGAAGATCCCGACGATGATGTAGTGCGGGATGGCCAGCAGCCACCACTTCACCAGGACCAGGCCGCGGGACAGGTGCGCCGGGTAGTCGACCGCCAGGTGCGCGGGATAGTCCTCGACCTCCTTCAGGGTGAACGGCGGGTACCGGTCCGTTCCGAGCGCGCCGTAGGCGTAGTACGTCACTCGCCAGGACCACCGCATCACACCGACGTTGTAGTCGAAGATCGCGCGTGGATAGCGAGCGGTGAAGAGGATCGCGAAGAACGCGATGATCGACACGATCAGGAAACCGAGCCACAAGAACGCCAGTACGACGTAGTGCGGGATCACCAGGATCCACTTGACCAGCCACAGCCACCTGGACAACTTCGGATCCAGCGTGGCGTTCACGTGCACGGGATAAGTCACAGATGTTGCCACAAACAACCATCTCCCAGCGGACTTGCTCAAGGAGAGTGGGGATCCACCCTCGCCGGCTGCTGCTCAGCTGAGCGGCAGCGGTGTCTTTCCTTCGGCCTCGGGGGAGCTGATCGCGGCGATCGCCGACGGCTTGAAGCCCTTCGCGATCATCCAGATGGCCACGCTGACCTCCCACGCGAACACCGGGAGCGCCAGCACTGTGTGGGTGCCCTGCCCATAGACCCCGAACAGCATCGCGGTCGCCGACGCACACACCAGCGCGCCTCCGGCCATCCCCAGCACTGTGATGGCCCGCGGCACCAGGTCCATTCGATACATCAGATACGCCAGCAGGAAGCTGTTGATTCCCAGGATCCAGCTCGGCCCGATCAGGAAGGTCCAGTCGTGGATCGCCACCAGGGACTTCTCGACGGCGGCGACACCGGCACCGCCGCTGTCCGCCGTACCGGCCAGGTCCTGCCTGAGCGTCACGACCGTGAGGACGCTGACGGCGCCGACGACGATGATCGCGGCCTCCAGAAGCCGGCCGCAGACGTAGCCGAGCGCGATGCTGTGGTTCTGCCGCTTGACGACCGGATACAGCGTCACCGCGGTGCCGATGACGGTGACGACCAGTAACAGCTCGAGGAGTCCGCCCAGCAACACGCGGTTGTCGGCATCAGCCCCGGCAAGGTAATTGCCGTCGCGTAGAACGGGCTGGTAGAGCAGCAGCGCCGGGATCGACGTGACCTCGGTGCCCAGGAAGAACACGCCCGCGACCAGCGCGGTACGTCTCATTGCACTCATGTTCGCCATGCGAGTACGGCCCCCTGCAGCAGCCCCCGGGCCACTCATAGGTGTCTGCGACGAACAGGCTTGGGTCCACCACCCGCATACGCACTGTGCCGCTCACCATCCTCGCGTGACCACTCCTTGTCAACGCCTATCCTTAGTGGCCAGGTCAGGTGGTACGGCGGCGCGAGTGGGTTGCCTCGCGGACTACTGACCAGGCGTCCGCGACCGGACCCATGTGGGCCAGCTTGTCGGGATTGAGGACGGTGCGGATCGTCTGGATCCGGCCCTCGAGGATGTCGAGCGTCCAGGTGTTGAGGACCTTGCCGTCGCGGTCGCGGAAGATGGCGCCCGGCTGGCCGTTCAGCTGGTGTGGCTCCACAACTCCGCCGATGTGGGCGAACGGCGCGATGAGGGCAGCGACCGTGCGGGCCACGTTCGCGGCACCGGAGATGCCGGTGCCCCAGTTCGGGGCCTTGCCGCCGCTGTCACTGACCATCTGTACGTCGGCCGCGAGAAGCTCCCGCAGTCCGTCGACGTCCCCGTCGCGGACCGCGTCGAAGAACCGCTCGGCGAGTTCCTCGCGTTCGGCCTGGTCCGCCGCGAAGCGAGGCCGGCCCTCGTCCATGTGGCGGCGAGCCCGGACGGCGATCTGGCGGCAGGCGGCCTGGGACCGGTCCACGGCCGACGCGATCTCGGGGTAGTCGAACCCGAACACCTCGCGCAACACGAAGACCGCACGCTCGAGCGGGCTGAGTCGTTCGAGCAGGAGCAGCGCCGCCATCGACAGCGAGTCGGCCAGCTCCGCCGACCGCTCCGGATCCTGATAGGGATCGGTCAGCAGCGGCTCCGGGAACCACGGCCCCACGTAGTGCTCCCGCCGTACGCGGGCCGAGCGGAGTACGTCGATCGAGATCCGGGTCACCACGGCCGCCAGGAACGCCTTCGCCGAGGCCGGTGGCGTCGGCGAGGCGTCCCAGCGCAGCCAGGTGTCCTGGACCGCGTCCTCGGCCTCACTCACGCTGCCCAGGATCCGGTACGCGATCGAGAACAGCAGCGGCCGCAGCTGCTCGAACTCCTCGGCGCGAGTCATGCCAGCTCGGCCTTGAAACCCTGCCGCCACGACGGGTAGCGCAGCTCCCAGCCGAGCTCCCGCTTGGCCTTGGCGTTGGAGAACCCGCGGCCCTCGGTCATCATCGTCACCGCGACCTCCCCGGCCAGTGGACGGGCGAGCCAGACGGGGACTCGCATCGGGCGCTTGGCGCCGGCGACCGATGCCAGATAGGGCAGCCACTCGCTGGCCGGCGCCGGGTCGTCGTCGACGATGTCGAACACACCCTTCGCCCCTAGCTCCACAGCCAGCACAGTAGCGCTCGCCGCGTCGTCCAGATGCACCCACGAGCAGTACCCGGCGCCACTCCCGACCACCGGGAACTGGCGCTTGCGCACCGGCTCGACCAGGTCGTCGTTGGCGCCCGGCCCGTAGAACCAGCCGTACCGCAACACGGCGCCCCCGGCCTTGACGACCACGTCCTCGACATGGCTGATCGCCTTCATCCCAGGCTCCGCCGGCGTACCGGTCATCGGGTCCACCGGGTCCTGCTCGGTCTTCACCCAGCCGCCTTCGCGGCGGCCGTTCCAGGCACCGTAGCCCTGCGCAACGAAATGGGTCACGCCGGTCGCCTCCGCGGCGGCGAGCAGATGATCCGTCCCCTCGGTACGCAGCCGGTTGGTGCCGGCGAACCACCGATCCATGTGCTTCATATCGGGCTTGCCCGCGTGCGCCGCCGAGATCGCAGTCATCTGGTGCACGATCACCTCCGGCTGCGCCTTGGCGACCGCCTCACCGACCGCCGCCGCGTCCAACCCGTCCATCACGACCGCCTCGGCGCCGAGGTGCTCCAGCACCTCTAGCTTGGCCGAGCTCGTCGTTGTCGCCGTTACCTGGTGCCCCCGGGCCACCAACTGCGGTACCAGTCGCCGCCCGAGCACTCCGCTCCCGCCGGCCACGAACACCCTCATGACATTCACCTTCCGATCAACAGTGGTCTCTCACCCCGAGACGAGACAGCTCGGCGGGCTGTGACGTGTCCTTCGTCACGTCACACCGTCCGCGTCGGCGGCGTCTTGTGTGTATTCGGTACGCCAGCAACAAGACGAGGACCATCATGAATTCAGCAGTGGAAACCCTGCGCCGCGAGTTCGGCGGCGACATCATCGAACCGGGTGACGCGGAGTACGCAGCAACCAGTGGCTCGATCCTGGCGCCGGGCAGTCCGGCGTACGTCGTTCGGCCCGGGAGCGTCGCGGACGTGCAAGCGGCCGTCCGATTCGCGGCCGACACCGGGCTCGAACTGTCCGTGCGCGGCGGCGGCCATGCCTTCGCGGGCTTCGGTACGAACGACGACGGGGTCGTGATCGACCTCGGCAAACTTGCGGCCGTCGAGGTCATCGACAAGGACCGTCACCTCGTCCGGATCGGCGGCGGAGCCACCTGGGGACAGGTCACGGCGGCCCTGGCGCCGCACTCCCTCGCGATCTCCTCCGGCGACACCAGGAGCGTCGGCGTCGGTGGACTGACGCTGAGCGGCGGCCTCGGGTGGAAGGTCCGGAAGTACGGCCTGGCGTTGGACAACGTCGTCGCCGCCGAGGTGGTCACGGCTGACGGAGACGTCGTACGCGCGACCGCGGAAGAGAACCCGGAGTTGTTCTGGGCGCTGCGCGGTGGCGGCGGCAACTTCGGCATCGTGACCGCGTTCGAGTTCGCGGCACACCTGACCACCGACGTCTTCCACGGCAAGATCGCATTCCCGGCGGCGGAGGCGGCCGAGGTGCTCCAGGGCTGGGCTGACTACCTGCGCACCGCCCCCGAAGAGCTCACCTCGATCGTGAACTTCGCCAACCCGTTCCTCGGCGGGCCCAACGCGCCGGTCGACGTCGTCGTCGCCTTCGACAGCGACGACGCGGACCGTGCCGCCGAGGCCCTCGACCCGATCCGCCGGCTCGGCACCGTGATCGCCGACGACGTCGTACTGAAGCCGTACGCCGACGTGCTCGAGGACGGCGCGGTCCCGCCGCCCGGCATCCAGCTGGTCACCCGAAGCGCCTTTGCCGACAAGGAATCCGTCCCCGACGTCCTCCGGATCCTGGCCGAGGTCGGGGCGTCGGAACACCCGCCGGTGATCTCCGTCCGCAGCGTCGGTGGTGCGGTGTCCCGGGTCCCTGACGACGCCACGGCGTACGCACATCGCCAAGCGGAGTTGATGTTCGTGACCACCACGATCGGTCCGGCGCCGGTCATCGAGGCCGGTCGGCCTGCCCTGGAAGCGATCTGGGCACGACTCGCCCCGCACGCCACCGGCGCGTACGCGAACTTCCTCGCGTCCGCCACCGAGGACGACGTCGCCGCCGTCTACCCGGCGGAGACCTACGAGCGGCTGGCGGCGGTCAAGCGCGAGTACGACCCCGGCAACCTGTTCACCCGCAACCACAACGTCCGGCCGTGAGCGAAGGAGCGTCATGAGCAAGGTCTGGTTCGTCACCGGTTCGTCGCGCGGCCTGGGCCGCGCCTTCGTCGAGGCCGCCCTGTCCCGTGGTGACAGGGTGGCCGCCACCTCGCGGAAACCCCCCGAGGACCTGCTCACGGCGTACGGCGACGCCGTACTCCCGCTCGCCGTGGACGTGACCGACAAGGCCGCAGTCTTCGAGAGCGTGGAGCAGGCCAAGGAACACTTCGGCCGTCTCGACGTGATCGTGAACAACGCGGGCTACGGCGTGCTCAGTGCGGTCGAGGAGCTCACCGAACAGCAACTGCGCGACGTGCTGGAGACCAACTTGTTCGGCCCGCTGTGGGTCACCCAGGCCGCGCTGCCGATCCTCCGCGCGCAAGGCGGTGGGCACATCATCCAGATCTCGTCCGTCGGCGGACTGACCGCGATGGCGCTCGGCGGCGGGTACCACGCCTCCAAGTGGGCGCTGGAGGGCCTGAGTGAGTCCCTCCAGCAGGAGGTCGCCGCCTTCGGCGTCAAGGTGACCATCGTCGAGCCCGGCTTCTACGCCACCGAAGGCAGTGCCGGCGCCGTTCACGCCGAGGTCAATCCGCTGTACGCCGATCTCCGCGAGAGCTTCGCTTCGCTCACGAAGACCCTCGAGGCTGCCGACCCGGCCGCCGCGGGTCGCGCGATCCTCACGCTCGCGGATGCCGCCAACCCGCCGCTGCGCGTGTTCTTCGGCACCCAGGGCTACCCGATGCTCCAGCAGACGTACGCCGAGCGCCTCGAGCTGTGGTCCGACTGGCAGGACCTCGCGGCGGAGGGGCAAGGAGTCTGAAGCAGGCTCAGTCGGGGCGGCCCGGAAGGTCCATGGACGCGAGGCGTTCCGGGTCGCGGATCGACAGGATGTCGACGATCCGGCCGTCGACCACGGTGCACGCCATCACGCCCACCGGCCGGCCGTTCGGATCCCATGCAACAACCCCGGGGTCGCCGTTGACGAGGACCGGGGTGGCGGTCACTGTGGCCCGGGCGCCGCGCTGGGCCATGGCGGCCACCTCGGTCGCTCCCAGCCGGACGGTCACGCCTCGCGAGCTGTAGGTCCGCCACGTCACCTCCGGGTCGAGCACCCGCAGGAGGCCGTCGAAGTCGCCTTCCCGCGCTGCCGTGATGAAGGCATCGACGACCGCGCGCTGCTGCTGCCGTTCGTTGGTCGGACGGGGTGTGCCCTGGACCTTCCGGCGGGCTCGGCTGGCGAGCATCTTGGACGCGTTCGCGGACTTGCCGAGGATCTGGCCGATCTCCTCGAACGGCACCGCGAACATGTCGTGCAGCACGAACGCCAGCCGCTCGGCGGGACCGAGGGAGTCGAGCACCATCAGCAGTGCCAGCCCGACCGACTCGGCGAGCAGCGCGCCCTCCTCCGGCGCACCGCCGTCGTGCTCGGTCACGACGAGTTCAGGCAGCTGGTCGTCGTACGACGCCTCGGGCCGGGCCTTGCGCGAACGCAGCATGTCGATGCAGACCCGGCCCACCACGGTGGTCAGCCAGCCGCCGAGGTTGTCGATCGCGGCCGGGTCCTGGCGGGCGAGCCGCAGCCAGGCCTCCTGCACCGCGTCCTCGGCGTCCGCCCGCGACCCGAGCATCCGGTAGGCGACCGCCACCAGGCGCCCACGCTGCTCCTCGAAGGCACCCGCCACCGCATCATCCGGGCCGGTTCCCGTCATGTCGTTACCTTCCTCCAGCATGGTCCGTCATGAGAGTGACGAGCCCGGAAGGGCCGAGGTAACCGATCGAGGAGCACTCTCATGAACATCGCCCTGTGGATCATTGCCGGTCTCCTGGCCGCAGTCTTCCTGATCGCCGGCGCGAACAAGCTGTTCATCCCGCGGCAGAAGCTGGCCAAGGCGCCTGGCGGCGGATGGGTCCTGGACTTCAGCGGCAGCTTCGTCAAGACGCTCGGAGCGGTCGAGATCGTCGGCGCCGCCGGCCTGATCCTGCCCGCGGCGCTCGACATCGGACCGATCCTGGTCCCGCTGGCGGCCCTCGGCCTGGCCGTGATCATGACCGGCGCGGCCACCGTGGAGTTCCGCCGCCAGGAGTTCAAGCACATGGTCCTGAACCTGACCTACCTGGCCCTGATCATCTTCGTAGCTTGCGGCCGCTTCGCCTCCTTCAGCTGACCAATCAGTCGCCTAACTCAGTGGGCGTGGACCGGTCCTGTCGCGGGCTTGAAGGTGGGTACGACGACCAGCGCGAGGACGCCCGCAACCACGGCAGTGATCGCGGCGAACGTGAACCCACGGGTGAACCCGGTGCTGACCGTCCCGGCCAGACTGGCAGCAGCGACACTCGACACCACCGCCACCCCGACCGACGCGCCGAACTCGTGGAAGGTGCTGAGCAGCCCGGACGCGAGCCCGGCCTCGCGGTGGTCGATCTGCGCGAACGTCGTCGTCGAGGCCGCGACGAACGCCGCACCCAGCCCGACGGTGCTGACGGTCATCCCGGTCACGATCACGGCAGCACCCTCCCAGATAGCGGGGATGGCCATCCCTACCGCCGAGATCGCGAAACCGGTCAACGCGACCGCACGGGCGCCGAGGTGCCCCACGAGCCGGCCGGCGACCTGCGCCCCGACGATCGCGGCCAGCGCGACTGGCAGGAACAACAGTCCGGTGCGGAGAGCGCCGTACTGCTCGAAGTGCTGCAGGTAGAAAGAGCCGAGGAAGAAGGTCGCGATCATCAAAGCGGTCGCGACCAGGATCATGAAGATGCCTGCGACAACCGGTCGACGGGTGAAGATGCGCAGGTCCATCAGCGGCGATCGGACGGACCGCTGCACCCAAGCGAAGACGCCGTACAGGACGATCGCGGCGGCCAGGGTGCCGAGCGTCGCGGCTGAGAGCCAGCCGCGATCGCCGGCGTTGATCAGCGCGTAGATCGCCGTACCGGTGCCGGCCGTGACCAGCAGAGCACCCGGTACGTCGAGCCGGCCGGTACTCGCGGCCGGACGGTCGGCCGGCAGCATCCGGAGCAGGACGGCGAACACGATCACGCCGATCGGCACGTTCAGGTAGAACACCCACTGCCATCCCGGGCCGGCGGTCAGCAAGCCACCGAGCAGTACGCCGATCGCCGAGCCGCCACCGCCCATCGCGGACCAGATGCCGAGTGCCTTGTTCCGCTCCTCGCCGTCGAAGGTCTTGGTCACCACCGACAGCGCGGCCGGAGACAGCATCGCGGCGCCGATGCCCTGGGCGACGCGGCCGGCGAGCAGCAGCTCGGGACCGTTCGCGAGACCGGTCGCCAGCGAAGCGAGGGTGAAGACGAACAGGCCGGACAGTACGACGCGGCGGGAGCCGAACAGGTCGGCCGCGCGACCGCCGAGCAGCATCAGGCCGCCGAACATCAGCGTGTACGCGCTGACCACCCAGGTCAGGGTCTCGCGCTGCAGGCCGAGGTCGGTCTCGATGTTGGGCAGCGCGATCGCCACCACGGTCACGTCCAGGATCAGCATGAACTGCGCGACGGCGAGCAGGCCCAGCAGCCGCCACCGCCGCGGGTCGGGTTCTTCCATGATGAGAGTCCTTAAGTCGAACAGTGCTGTTCAGGTTAATTCGAGTACAGTAACTCGTACAGCGGTGTTCGACAAGAGGAGTGTGGATGGCGCAGACCACCGGCAAGCGGGCGGACGCGCAGCGGAACATCGCCGCGATCGTGGCCGCGGCGACGGAGTGCCTGAGCCGCGATCCGGCCGCGAGTACGAGCGAGATCGCGAAGGCGGCCGGCGTCGGGCGGGTCACGCTCTACGGGCATTTCCCGGCCCGGAGCGACCTCGTCGACGCGGTGTTCGTGCATGCCATCGAGAGCGGCGAGGAGTCGCTCGGGCAGGTCGACCTGAGCGGCGATCCGCGCGCGGCGCTGGCCCGGCTGACCGAGTCCAGCTGGCAGCTGGTCGACCGGTATCGCTCACTCCTGATCGCGGCGCAGGACACGCTCCCGCCCGGCCGGGTGCGAGAGTTGCACGCGGACCCGATGGCGCGGGTGGAGCGACTGATCGAGCGCGGCCGGAAAGAAGGTGTGTTCCGCACCGACCTGCCCACGTCGTGGCTGGTCAGCGTGATGCACAACGTGATGCACGGCGCCGCCGACGACATCCACGCCGCCCGCATCACCCCCGACCAGGCCGCCCCCTACATCACCACAACCCTCCTGGCCGCCTTCACCCCACCCGGGACACGCGTGCCCGGGTGACGAACTACTACTCCAGCCAGATGGTTTCGAAGGTGGGGTTGGCGTGGATGTGGACGGCTTCGTAGCCGCCGGGGCCGGTGCGGAACTTGTGCGGGGTGTCGGCGGGGACGACGAGGATCTGGCCGGCCTTGCCGACGATCTCCTCGGTGTCGACGGTGAACGTCGCCGTACCGCGCCGGATGATGAAGGTCTCGGCGTACGGATGCTTGTGCAGCCGGGGGCCGACGCCTTCCTGCGTGGTGGACTCGAGGATCAGCGAGACGTTCGCACCGCCCGGAAGCTCGGTGTAGTTCTCGGTCCAGTCCTCGCCGTCGTCCCGCCCGTCCGCGCGGCTGATCACCGCGGCGCCGGAGTTCGCGATCTCGGTCATGAGTACCCTCCCTCGGTCAGGCTGCCACCGTAACCTCGCACCGGGTCCTTTCCCACTGCTTTGTCCCGCTCCCCCGACCTAGGAGACGTTGCGGTCCAGGGGGTTGTGGTCCATGGGCAGGCGCATCCCCAGGCGCCAGAGGACGGCCGCTCGTGAGTTCGGCCGTTCGGCGGTTTCGCGGCGCATCGAGGTCGCGAAGCAGGAGGGGAATCCGTGCCGCGGGTATCTGCCGACCACCTCGCGGATCGTCTGCCGGGGCAGGTCGCCTGCCCGGGTGCCGCCGACGTCGAGGTGGGCGCCGGCCTGGAGCAGGCGGGCCTCAGGTCCGCCACCGGGCCGGATGTTCATGTGCAACGCGATCGCTTCGGCAACCACATCGGCGTACGACGAATCCGCGCCGAGTGACGTCAGCGTCGTGCGGGCGACTTCGCCGCCGTGGACCGCGAAACACCCGACCGACTCGTCCGGGCGGAAGCGGTCGGTCAGCGCGATGTCGTGCAGGAGCGAGGCGACGTAGAGGAGTTCGGCGTCCGGGGTGATGCCGTCAAGACTGCCGAGCAGGTCGCCCCACAACCACGTCCGCAGGCAGTGGCCGAGCAGCGGTTCGGCGTACGACGCGTGGGCCAACTCGAGCACGTCACGGGTCAGCGGTGTGTCCGGCGGCTCGCGGTCGGTCAGGAGTGCCGGCGTCCGCGGGCCGTTGGTCAGATGTGCGCGGATCAGGCTCGGCGCGCCGGTCAACTGGGCCAGGACTGCCTGGCGGGCGAAGTGGAGTTTGGCCCGCAGGTCGAGCTCACCAGGTTTCATCCGACCTCTTCGACCGTGGCGGCGTGACGTTGGGCGAGGTTGTGGTAGACGGCGGCGTTGTGGTCCACGAAGAGCTTGGCCGTACCTTCGAGCGGGACGATCTTCTTGGCGGGGCTGCCGAGGGCGACGGATTCGGGTGGGATCACCGCGCCGGGCGTCACGGTCGACCCGGCCGCGATCAGGGATCGTGCGCCGACGACCGCGCCGTCCAGGACGATCGCGCCGTTGCCGACCAGGGCCTGTTCGCCGATCGTGCAGTCGTGCACCAGGCACTGGTGGCCGACGGTCGCGTTCGGGCCGATCTCACATCCGTTGCTGCCGACATGGATCACGGTGTTGTCCTGGATGTTCGCCCCGGCCCGGATCGTGATCGTGCCCAGGTCGGCCCGGATCACCACGCCGTACCAGATCGAGACGCCCGCCTCGACCACGACGTCGCCGACCAGCGTCGCGGTCGGCGCGATCCAGGCATCCGGGTGAATGCTCGGGCTCTTTCCCTCAAACGAAAACAGCGGCATACGCGGCACCCTACGCGCGCCAGCGGTACCGGCGTTCGGGCCGCCCGGTGGTGCCGTAGCGCAGGGCCACGTCGGCCTGGCCGCGAGTACAGAAGAACTCCAGATAGCGGCGCGCGCTGACCCGGGAGATGCCGACCTTCTCGGCGCACTCGGCGGCGGACAGGTTGCGCTCGGCGGTCCGGAGCGCCGCGGCCACCAGGTCCGCGGTCTCCTGACTCAACCCCTTCGGCAGTCTGTTCACTGAGGACCGTGCCGGCGCCAGCACGCGATCGACATCGGCCTGGCTGGTGACCCGATCCGGTACGCTCGCCCGCCGCCGCGAGTACTCCTCCAGCCGCGACCGCAGATCCTCGAAACCGAAGGGTTTCAGCAGATAGTTGACGACACCCTGCCGGACAGCTCCTCGTACGGCGTCGGCCTCGCGCGCCGCCGTGATCACCAGGATGTCGCAGTCCGGCTGCGCGGTCCGCATCCGCCCGATCAGGTCAAGCCCGAACACGTCGGGCAGGTAGAGATCCAGCAGCACCAGGTCGGGGCGCAGTTCGCGCAGCGCGTCCAGGGCCTGCTCACCGGAGTTCGCCGTACCGACGACTTCGAAGCCGTCCACCCGGTCCACGAAACCGCGGTGGATCCGGGCGACCATGAAGTCGTCGTCGACGACCAGGACCGTGATCATCGGGCTCCCTCGGGCAGGCGCTGGACGGACATCCGGGCGATGAATGCGGCACCGCCGTCCTCGGTGTTGGTGACCGCGACCTCGCCGCCGCGGCGGCGGCAGACCAGGCGGGTCATCGCCAGCCCGATCCCGCGTTCGCCCTCGGCCGCGGCCTTGGTGGTGAACCCGTGCGCGAACACCTCCTGCACCAACTCCGGCGCGATGCCCGGACCGGAGTCGCGGACCACAATCTCGACGCTGCTGGCGTCCTGCCGCAGTTCGACCTCGACCCAGGCGGGAGACAGTGGCGTCCCCGAGTGGGCGGCAGCGTCGATCGCGTTGTCGACCAGGTTGCCGATCACGGTCGCGACGTCGGCGGACAGCTCCGGATCGAGCCGGAGCAGCGTGGTGCGTTCGGACACCCGGAGCTCGACGCGGCGTTCGGCCGCGACGGAGGACTTCGCCATCAGCAGGGCGGCGACCGCGGTGTCGTGGACCCGCCGGGTCACGGTCAGGTCGAGCGACTCACGATAGCGGTTGAGTGCACCGACGTACGTGACGACCTCGTCGTACTCCCCGATCTGGATCAGCCCGGAGATCGTGTGCAGCTGGTTCGCGAACTCGTGCGTCTGGGCCCGCAGCAACTCGGCCGAACTCCGGAACGACCCCAGCTCCCGCTCGAGCTGAGCCAGCTCGGTCCGGTCCCGCAGCGTGGTCACCGATCCGAGCGACCGCCCGTCCTTCAGCACGTCCATCCGGTTCATCACCAGCACGCGACCCCGCCGTACGACGACCGCGTCGCGGGCCTCGTCACCGTCGTGCTCCCCGGCCAGCACCTCCCGCAGCCGGCCCTCGATCCCCAGCTCCCGCAGGCTCTTGCCCACCGCCTTCTCCGGCAGGTCGAGCAGTCGCCGGCCGACGTCGTTCACCAAGGTGACGCGCAGCTGCGGATCCAGCGCCACGACCCCCTCGGCCAGCCCGTAAAGCATGGCCTCGCGGTGCTCGGCCAGCCCGGCGATCTCCCGCGGCTCGAGTCCGAGTGTCTGCCGCTTGATCCGGCGCGCGAGCAGCCACGACCCGAGCAGCCCGAGCACGCACGCGATCCCCAGATAGATCGCCAGGTACGACGATGCGCCGCGGAGCCGCTGCCAGATCGACGGCGCCCGCTCACCGACCATCACGGTCCCGATGTGATCGCCGAGCGTCCCGTCGTCGACGCCGTCGCTGAGCACCGGAACCTGGGAGACCAGCTCCTTCCCGTCGTCGACGCGCAGCTCACCCGACCAGCCACGACCTTGCGCGACGGTGGCATCACCCAGCACCAGCGCGCTGCCGATCGACGTCGGGTTGGTCGCCGCGATCACGCGGCCCTGCGCGTCGGCGACCGTGATCGACGTGACGCCGGACTGGGTCAGCGTGGTCTGGAGCAGCGGCGCGAGGACCTCGGCCGGCGCCGGATGCCGGATACCGAACCGCAGCGTCTGGTTACCGGACAGCTGCTCGGCCAGCGCGGTCACCCGGCGGCCCTCGACCCGGTTGAAGGTGGCGGCGGACTGGGCGAGCGAGACCGCGGCGACGGCGACCAGCACCACCACCACGATCGCCAGCTGCAGCACCAGCAGCTGGCCGGCCAGAGTCGGCCTCCTACTCAGTTTCAACGCCATGCCGCATGATCACCGTGTTCCGCACCCGAGGGCCACCCTTCAACCGAATTCCGCCTGTGACCACAATGAACTCAACCTCCGCTGCTGACACAACGCAGACGTCCACCCGCCGGAAGGCCACGATCGCTGCCCAGACAACCCTCGCGAAAGGACTCCCGCCGATGAGGTCCAGGCTCTTTGCCGGCACAGCACTCCTCGCGCTGCTCAGCGTGACCGCCTGCGGCGCGACCGCGGACAAGAAAGACAGCGCCGACGCCGGCAACGGTAAACCGGCGACCGGCCTGCGGCTGATGGTGCCGAACGCGGCCGGCGGCGGGTACGACACCACCGCCCGGGTCGCCGCGAAGGTGATGGAGGACGCGAAGATCGCGTCCGGCGTGCAGGTCTTCAACCTGCCCGGCGCCGGCGGCACGGTCGGCCTGCAGCGGACCGTGAACGAGAAGGGCAACGGCAAGCTCGCCATGCAGATGGGGCTCGGCGTGGTCGGCGCGACGTACACGTCGAAGTCGAAGGCGACACTGACCCAGACCACCCCGCTGGCCAAGCTGATCGAGGAGGCCGGCGCGATCGTCGTACCGAAGGACTCGCCGTACAAGACGATCGGCGACCTGGTCACCGCCTGGAAGGCGAACCCGAAGGGGCTCGCGGTCGGCGGCGGCTCGTCGCCCGGCGGACCCGACCACCTGTTGCCGATGCAGCTCGCGCAGGCCGTCGGCATCAACCCGAAGGACGTCAACTTCGTCTCGTACGACGGCGGCGGCGAGCTCCTCCCCGCCTTGCTGGGAAGCAAGATCGCCTTCGGGGCCAGCGGATTCGGCGAGTTCCTGGACCAGGTGCAGAGTGGTCAGGTGCGGGTCCTCGCGGTGACGAGTGAGCAGCCGGTCGAGGCGCTGCAGGACGTGCCGACGCTGAAGTCGTCCGGGATCGACCTGGTGTTCACCAACTGGCGTGGCATCGTCGCGCCGCCGGAGATCAGCGCCGAGGACAAGACGGTCTGGATCGACGCGCTGACGAAGATGCACGACTCGGCGGAGTGGAAGGCCGAGCTGACCAAGCACGGCTGGACCGACGCGTTCGTCACCGGTGACGAGTTCGGGAAGTTCCTCACCGACCAGGACAAGGCGGTCGCGGACATCCTGACCAAGCTGGGCCTCGCGGCATGACCACCGCCGAGCCTCAGGTCGAGACTCGGCGGGATCGGGCGCAGTACGGCGTATGTGGGTTCCTGGCGGTGGTCGGTGTCCTGGTGATCACCGACGCCGCCCGGATCCGGCACATTGCCAACAGCAACGACCCGATCGGGCCGAAGCCGGTCCCGATCGTGCTCGGCGCGCTCCTGCTGCTGATCGCGATCCTGTACGCCGTCGACGTCGCCCGCGGTGGGACCGGGGAGGCCGAAGGCGGCGAGGACATCGACGTGACCTCACCGGTGGACTGGCGGACGGTGCTGCTCCTGGTCGGGGCGTTCGTGGTCAACCTGGCGCTGATCGAGCCGCTGGGCTGGGTGATCAGCGGCGGCATGCTGTTCTGGGGCTCGGCGTTCGCGCTCGGCAGCCGGCATCACATCCGCAATCTGTTCATCGCGGCGGCGTTGTCGCTGACCACGTTCTACGCCTTCGCGATCGGCCTCGGCGTCAACCTTCCGGCCGGCGTACTGCAAGGGATCCTCTGATGGACAACCTGGTGAACCTGCTCAACGGGTTCGGCGACGTGCTGACGCCGCTGAACCTCCTGCTCGCACTGCTCGGGGTCACGGTCGGTACGGCGGTCGGCGTACTGCCGGGGATCGGGCCGGCGATGACGGTCGCGCTGCTGCTGCCGATCACGTACGGGCTGGAGCCGGTGCAGGCGTTCATCATGTTCGCCGGCATCTTCTACGGCGGCATGTACGGCGGCTCGACGACATCGATCCTGCTCAACACACCGGGCGAGTCGTCGTCGGTGGTGACGGCGATCGAGGGCAACAAGATGGCCCGGGCCGGCCGGGCCGCGCAGGCGCTGGCGACGGCGGCGATCGGGTCCTTCGTGGCCGGCACGATCGGGACCGTCCTGCTCGTCCTGGTGGCGCCGCAGGTGGTGAAGTTCGCGATCAGCCTGGGTGCGCCGGACTACCTGGCGATCATGCTGCTCGCGTTCGCCGGCGCGACGTCGGTGCTCGGCTCGTCGCGGATCCGCGGTTTCGCCGCGCTGCTGCTCGGACTGGTGATCGGCCTGGTCGGGATCGACAAGGTGACGGGCCAGGAGCGCCTCACCTTCGGCATCCCGCAGCTTGCCGACGGCATCGATGTCGTGGTGGTTGCCGTCGGCATCTTCGCGGTCGGCGAGGCGCTGTGGGTGGCCGCGCACCTGCGCCGCAACCCGGGCACGGTGATCCCGGTCGGCCGACCGTGGATGGGTCGTTCGGACTGGCGCCGTTCGTGGCGGCCATGGCTGCGCGGAACGGCGTACGGGTTCCCGATCGGGGCGCTGCCGGCCGGTGGTGCGGAGATCCCCACGTTCCTCTCGTATGCGACGGAGAAGAAGCTCTCCAGGCATCCGGAGGAGTTCGGCCATGGCGCGATCGAGGGCGTGGCCGGGCCGGAGGCAGCCAACAACGCCTCGGCCGCTGGGACCCTGGTGCCGATGCTGGCCCTCGGGTTGCCGACGAACGCGACTGCCGCGGTGATGCTGGCGGCGTTCACGTCGTACGGGATCCAGCCGGGGCCGCTGCTCTTCCAGCGCGAGCCGAAGCTGGTCTGGGCGCTGATCGCCAGTCTCTTCATCGGCAACCTGATGCTGCTCCTGCTCAACCTGCCGCTGGCACCGGCCTGGGCGAAGCTCCTGCAGATCCCCCGTCCGTACCTCTACGCCGGGATCATCTTCTTCGCCTCGATGGGTGCATACGCCGTGAACGCGCAACCGCTCGACCTGCTGCTGCTCCTGCTGCTGGGCCTGCTCGGTTTCGCGATGCGCCGCTTCGGTCTGCCGGTACTGCCGCTGATCATCGGCGTCATCCTCGGCCCGATCGCCGAGCGCCAGGCCCGGATGTCCCTGCAGCTGTCGAACGGCGACCCGTCCGGCCTGATCGGCGGCCCGATCGCCTACCTCATCTACGCCGTCATCCTGGCCATGCTGGCCTGGCCGCTGATCGCCGGGCTCCGCCGCAAAATCATGACGAAAGATGTCGTATATACGGCCGGACAGTAGGTAGGTGACCACTACCTCGCAACCTGAACGAGCCTGGCTGGGTGTCGTGTCGGCGGACCACGCCCGGCGCGCCGCCGCCGGCGGCTTCATCCAGCTCAACCACGGGAAACGGCCAGGCGTAGCCCGGCTGAGGCTCGGAGACGGCTTCGTCATCTACTCGCCGACCGATCAGTACGGCGGGAAGACGCCGCTCCGGGCCTTCACCGCGCTCGGGGTCGTCGCCGATGCCGAGCCCTACCAGGCGGAGCCGATGTCGATGGGTGCCCACGGCATCGTCAGCCCCTGGCGGCGCCGGATCGACTTCGACCCGGTCGAGCCTGCCGCACTGACCGACCTCAGCGCTGAGTTGATCCTGACCCAGCAGCCCAACTGGGGCTACCAACTCCGCCGCGGCCTGGTGACTCTCGCTGTCGAGGACTTCCTGCTGCTGCGGAGTGCGATGGCTCAGCGTTGACGGTAGCCGTCGAGGAAGGTGGCGATCCGGGTCAGCGCATCCTGGAGCTGATCCTTGTGCGGGAGCGTGACGATCCGGATGTGGTCCGGTTCGGGCCAGTTGAAGCCGGTGCCCTGGACGATCATGATCTTCTCGGCGCGGAGCAGGTCCAGCACGAACTGACGGTCGTCGGTGATCCCGAACACCTTCGGGTCGAGCCGCGGGAACACGTACAGCGCGCCCTTCGGCTTCACACACGTCACGCCGGGAATCTGTGTCAGCAGTTCGTACGCCGTGTCCCGCTGCGCCAGCAGCCGACCACCGGGCAGGACGAGATCCCGGATCGACTGCCTGCCACCGAGCGCGGTGGCGATGGCGTGCTGGGCCGGCATGTTCGCGCACAACCGCATGTTCGACAGGATCGTCAGGCCCTCGAGATAGCTGGTCGCCTGGTGCTTGGGACCGCTGACCGCGAGCCAGCCGCAGCGGTAGCCGGCCACCCGGTACGCCTTGGACAGTCCGTTGAAGGTGAGCGTCAGTACGTCGGGAGCCAGTGACGCGACCGGGATGTGCACGGCGTCGTCGTACAGGATCTTCTCGTAGATCTCGTCGGCGTAGATGAGCAGACCGTGCCGGCGGGCGATGCCGACCAGCGTCACCAGCAGGTCGTGGTCGTACACGGCGCCGGTCGGGTTGTTGGGGTTGATGATCACCAGCGCCTTGGTGCGGTCGGTGATCTTCGCCTCGATGTCGGCCGGGTCCGGCATCCAGTCGGACTGCTCGTCGCAGCGGTAGTGCACCGGCGTACCGCCGGCCAGCGCGACCGCCGCGGTCCACAGCGGGTAGTCCGGCGCGGGGATGAGGACCTCGTCACCGTCCTCGAGCAGCGCTTGCACGGCCATCTGGATCAGCTCGGAGACGCCGTTGCCGATGTAGATGTCGTCGATGTCCAGGTGAACGCCCGCGGGCTGGTAGTGCTGCACGATCGCCCGCCGGGCGGACGGCAGGCCCTTCGCGTCGCCGTAACCGTGCGCGTCGGCGAGGTTACGGACGATGTCCTCGAGGATCTCCGGCGGACATTCGAACCCGAACGGCGCCGGATTCCCCGTGTTCAGCTTGAGGATCCGATGCCCCGCCGCCTCCAGCCGCTGCGCCTCCTCCAGCACCGGGCCGCGGATCTCGTAACAAACGTTCGCGAGCTTGGACGACTGCATCACCGACATATCCGAAACCATATCCGCGGCATGTCAGCCTAGGTACGACGCTCGGCCCGTGCCTGCGTGGTCAGCGGGAGGAACACCTCGTCGACGATCTCGGTCAGGACGCTGGCGGGGACACTGGTCGCACCGTTCAATGCGTACTCGTTGCGGAGCAGATCGACGGCGACCGTGGCGACGCGGGGTGTGAGCGCGGCCGGGTCGACCTCGCCTCGGCTCGCCGCCCGGGCCAGCACCGTCAGCCACACGCCGATGCCGGCTCGGGCCATCTGGTCTCGCAGCTCACGTAGCCGCTCCGGGTCGGACTGGATGTCGGTCAGCAACTCTCGGAGGATCCGTCCGACCGGGGACGACAACCGGTCGTTGGCACGGGTGAGCAGGGCGAGCGCGTCCCCACGGAGCGAACCGGTGTCGGGTGTTTCGTCCGGGTTGGTCGGCAGCATCTGCCGGTAGGCCGCGATACTGAGCGCCGCACGGCTCGGCCAGCGCCGGTAGATGACGTTCTTCGCGGTCCCGGCGCGGGCGGCGACGCTGTCCATGGTCAGGCGGTGATAGCCGACCTCGTTGAGCTCCTCGACCGCCGCATCGAGGATCGCCTGCTCGAGCGCGGGGCCTCGCCGGCGCGTCACCTGGGTCATCCAACCTCCCGTGAGAGATACCCAGAGTATCCCATGACATCTGACCTAATCGCGCTCGTCCCGCACCTCTTAAGCTACTGGCAGTATCTTAACTGACCGAGAGAGGTTCTGATGGACAAGCGGAAACTCCTGCGGGGGTTGCTCTGGGATGTCGGCCTGCCGGCCGTCGTCTACTACGGCGGACGAGCCCTCGGGTACGACGTCCTCCCGGCCCTGGCCGCGGGCGGCGTCGCAGCCCTGATCCGGGTCGCGTTCGTGGCCGTCGTACACCGTCGGCTGAACGGACTCGGAGCGTTGGTGGGTGCGAGCTTCGCCGTGCTGCTCGTGTTGTCGCTGCTTACCGGCGACCCGCGGATCCTGCTGGCGCGCGAGTCGGTCCTGTCCGGCGCGGCCGGCCTGCTGCTGGTGGGCTCGTGTCTGACCGGCCGCCCGCTCATCTACACGCTGGCCCGGAAACTCAACGCCGGCAAGCCGGAACTCCTCGCCGAATGGGACGAGCGCTGGCGCACTCAGCCGCAGTTCCGCCGCCGCTTCGTGAAGCTGAGCGCCGTGGTTGGCGGTGTGCTCCTGGCTGATGCGATCGTCCGCCTGGTGCTCGTCTACCTGCTGCCGGTCGACGTCATGGCGAACCTGTCACCGGTGCTGCACGTCGGCTCTCTCGCAGTGCTGGTCGGCTGGGGCCTTTGGTACCGCAAACGTGCAGTGGAGCAGGCTCCTGCGCGGTAGCGTTCGGGGGCATGGCGGCGGTTGGTGATGAGATCTCGGTGGAGGTTGCGCGGCGGATCGCCCTGAATGCGCAGGGGTTCGCGGAAACGCGGTCTGGCGGGCGTGCGGATGTGCGGCGGGTGCGGAAGGCGATCGGCTGGGCCGGGGTGCTGCAGCTTGATTCGGTGAACGTGTTGTGCCGCTCGCATTACCTGCCGGTGTTCGCCCGGGTCGGGGACTACGCGCGTACGACGCTCGACCGGATCAGCTGGGGAGACGGCCGGGAGCTGTTCGAGTACTTCTGGGGACACAAGGCCGCGCTGCTGCCGTTGAGCTACTACCCGTTGCTGCGCTGGCGGATGCGCGCGGCGGAGCGGCAGGTGTGGGACCAGGAGCTGAGCCCTGACGTGACCGCGCCGTGGTCGGTGGTTGCGGGGATGCGGCGGCTGAGCGCCGAGCGGCCCGGGTACGTCGACCAGGTGCTCGCGATCGTCACCGAGAAGGGCCCGCTCACGGCCGGCGAGGCCAGTCCGGACGGCGTACGGCGGAAGCGGACCGACGCGGATCCGGATCCGACCACCGGACGGATGTGGAACTGGCAGGACGCGAAGATCGCCATCGAGTACCTGTTCTGCACGGGTCAGGTGACGATCGCGGGACGGCAGAACTTCGAGCGCGTCTACGACCTCCCCGAGCGCGTGCTGCCGGCCGACGTACTCTCCGCGCCCGAGCCGACCGCGGACGAGAGCCGCCGCGAGCTCATCCGGATCGCCGCCCGCGGGCTGGGCGTCGCGACAGCCAAAGACCTCTGTGGCGCCGGCCAGGGCCACTTCACGTTGCCCACAGCAACAGCACGCCAGGTTGTCGGCGAACTGGTCGAGACCGGCGACCTGATCCCCGTCCGGGTCGAAGGCATCACCCAACAGAGCTACCGCTGGCACGAAGCCAAGGACCGCCCCATCAACGCCCGAGCACTCCTCTCCCCCTTCGACCCGCTGATCTGGAACCGCGACCGCACCCACCACTTGTTCGACTTCTTCTACCGCATCAGCATCTACACCCCCGCCCCTCAACGCACCCACGGCTACTACGTGCTTCCGTTCCTGCTCGGCGATCGCCTGGTCGCCCGAGTGGACCTGAAGTCCGACCGCCAAACCTCCACCCTCGTGGTCCCCACCCTCACCCCCGAGCCCAACACCCCGGACCCCACCGAACCCCTGGCCGCCGAACTCCACCTCATGGCCGCCTGGCTGGGCCTCAACCACATCAAGGTCACCGCGACCAGCCCCCTCGGCCGCTCCGTCGCCCGAGCAGTCGCCACCTGACAGCTAGGCAGATGGCGTAGCGGCGCGAGTGAGGCTGTCCTCGATGCGCTGAAGGACCACCAGCGCCTCGGCTTGTTCGGCCGGGGTGAGATCGCCGGTTGCGCTCTCTTCCAGTTGGGCCCAGATGCGTTCGACCTCGCGGCGCACGGACTGACTGGCCGGCGTGGGCTCGACGACGGTGGCGCGCTTGTCGGTGGCGCTGGGTGTGACCCGCACGAAGCCGGCTTGCTCCAGGCGGCGCACGGTCCGCGTCATCGTGGCGGAGTCGGAGCCGAGCGTCCGGACCAGCAGCGGCTACCTCACCGGCGTGCTCGGGCCCACGCTGCTCATCGCGATCGGCATCGGACTGACCTTCCCGACCCTGATGGCTGCCGTGACCGCCGACGTACCCGAAGGTGATGCGGGAGTGGTCGGCGGGCTGGCGAACACCGCAAGTCAGGTCGGCGGATCCGTGGGTCTGGCAGTCCTCACGACACTCGCCGGCGCCAGAGCCGGCGGGAATTCTCCAGCCGCTCTCGCGACCGGGTACGACCTCGTCTTCATCGTGGCCGCCGGGCTCGGCGTAGCCATCGCGTTCGTCAGCACCCTGTTGCCGCGAGAACGGCGGTCAGTCGACTGAGCGGATCTGGCGGACGAGTACGGCGGCCAGGGCGGTGACGGCGGAGGCCAGGAGGTAGAGGACGGGGTAGCCGCCGAGGTGTTTGACGATCGGGGCGGCGATGGCGGGGGCGAGGACCTGGGGAAGCGAATTGGCGATGTTGATGACGCCGAGGTCCTTGGCGCGGTCCCGGGCGCTGGGGAGGACCTCGGTGAGCAGGGCGAAGTCGACGGAGAGGTAGACGCCGAAACCGGCGCCGAGGATGATGGCGCCGGTGATGGCGCCGGGCCAGGTCGGCCAGATAGCGAGGACGACGCCCGCGGCGGCCATCACCAGGCCCGAGCCGGTGACGAAGACCTTGCGCCGGGCAACGGAATCCGACCACTTCCCGCACCCGATCGCGGTGCACAGCACGCAAACGCTGTAGATCGCGGTCAGGATCAGTACGCCGGTGTCCGGATCATCGATGCCGACCTCGTCCTGCAGGTAGTAGAACAGGTACAGCGTCCCCAGCGCGTTCCCCACGTTGAACAGGAAGCGGGTCAGCCACGCCCACCCGAAATCCGGATACCGCCGCGGGCTGATCCAGAACCCGCGGAGGAAGTCCCGCACCACGAGCGGCGGCCGCTGCGCCAGCCGGGAGTCCCCGCTCCGCCACAGATACGGTACGACGGACAACAGCAGGAAGATCGCGCACGCGACGTACCCGAGGCCGATCCCGCCCGCGGCGGTAGCCAGCGCGGTCCCGACCAGCGCACCGAGCACCTGCGAGATCGCCACCCACCCACCGACCACGCCACGCTGCGAGACCGGAACGCGGTCCGGCACAGTCGCGGTAATGGCCGCCAGCAGCGCGTTCCCGAACAGTTGCATCAGGCACCAACCGAGCAGCATCAGCCCGATCACGTCCGCCCCGGCCAGGACGAACAGCCCGGCTGCGCCTCCCAGCGCGCCCGCCACCACCCACGGCACCCGGCGCCCGTGCCGCGACAGGGTCCGGTCCGAGATCGCCCCGAACGCCGGATTCGCGACCACCGACACCGCCGCGCCGACCCCGGTGACCAGCCCGAACACGAACTCCTTGTTGCCTGGAGCAACCGCCTCCGACTGCTTCGCCAGCAGCACCTGGATCGGCCCGAGCCACGCCGCGAACACCCCCACGTTCGCCAGCACGACGGCCGCCGTCCACCGCGCCCGGACCGGTACGGTCGGTTCCGCGAGAGCCGCCGGCACCACCCCCGGCTCCGGAATCACGGCCGGCTCTGGGCGATCACGTCACGGAACCAGTGGTACGACGCTTTCGGAGTCCGCACCTGCGTCGCGAAGTCGACGTGCACCAGGCCGAACCGCTGCGAGTACCCCGCGGCCCACTCGAAGTTGTCCAGCAACGACCACTGGAAGTATCCGCGGACGTCGATCCCGTCATCCATTGCCGCGCGCAACGATCGCAGATACCCGTCCAGATAGTCGATCCGCCGCTGGTCGGACACCACTCCGTCGACGGGGTCGTCGTTGATCGCGCACCCGTTCTCGGTGATGTAGACGGGTGGCAGCCGATCGCCGTACCGGTCCTTGAAGATCCGCAGGATCTCGCCGAACGCGGCGGGCACCACCGGCCAGCCGAAGTCGGTGGTCGGGTAGCCGGTGAGTTGGCGTGGTTCGAAGGGCAGGCCGGGCGGGAGTTGGATGCCGTCGGTCGCGGCGGTGTCGGCCTGGCCGGTCGCGGCGCCGACGGACACGGGTGCGTAGTGATTGATGCCGAAGAAGTCGATCGGCGTGGAGATGACGGTCAGGTCGTCCGCGACGGGTTCGGGCATCGCGGCCTCGAAGCCCGACGGATACGTCCCGAGCAGGACCGGATCGGCGAACAGCCAGTTGATCAGGTTGTCGTACAGCCCGGCCGCTTCCTTGTCCTCGAGGCTGTCACTGGCCGGCCAGGTCGGCGCATGGTTGGAGGCGATGCCGATCTCGATCGCCCCACCCGCACGCAGCGCCTGGACCGCCCGACCGTGCGCGAGCAACTGATGGTGCGCGACCGGGAGCGCGTCGAAGAGTAGTTCCTTCCCGGGTGCGTGTGCACCGAGCGAATAGCCCATCAAGGTGAGCACCATCGGCTCGTTGATCGTGATCCACTGCGGCACCCGGTCCGCGAACCGCGCGGCCAGCAGCGCCGCATAGTCCGCGAAGCGATCACAGATATCCCGGGACAGCCACCCACCCGCGTCCTCCAGCGGCTGCGGCGTGTCCCAGTGGTACAGCGTCGGAGCCGGCCGGATCCCGGCGCCGAGCAGCGTGTCGATCAGCCGGTCGTAGAAGTCCATACCGGCGGCCGCCGCCGGCCCGGTCCCCGACGGCTGGATCCGCGGCCAGGAGAACGAGAACCGGTACGTGTCCACCCCCAGCTCACGCATCAGCGCGACGTCCTCGGCGTACCGGTGGTAGTGGTCGCAGGCGACCGCGCCGGTGTCGCCGTTCAGGATCCGGCCGGGCTCGGCGCAGAACGTGTCCCAGGTGGAGGGACCGCGGCCGCCCTCGGCCACGGCACCCTCGATCTGGTACGCCGACGTCGAGACCCCCCATCGGAATCCGGGCGGAAACGGCTGCGTCGGTTTTTCGCTCGCTGCGCTCGCAGGTTCACCTGTCATTCGCATCATCCTCATCGGGCTTGCTGTCCTGGACCCGCGGCGGCTCGACCTTGCGCACGATCACGGCCGTGCCGTACGCCGCCACCTCACTCATCGTCTGCGCGATCTCGTTGCAGTCGAACCGCATCGCGAGGATCGCGTTGGCGCCCATCTGCTGTGCCATCTGGCACATCCGCATCACCGCGACGTGCCGCGACTCGGCCAGCATCTGGGTGTACTCCGGCACCTCGCCACCGCCGAGCGACCGGAAGCTCGCGGTGAAGTTCGACCCGAAGTCACGGCTTCGCACGGTCAGCCCGAAGACCTCGCCGAACACCTTGTCCGCGGTGTACCCGGGCAGGTCGTTCATCGTCGAGACGAGCACCGGGTACGGCGAACCCTGCGGAGCCACCCGCGGCGGACCCTGCTGGTACCCCTGCTGCGGCGGCGCATAGCCCGGAGGCGGACCCTGCTGGTAACCCTGCTGCGGCGGGTACGGCTGGTTCGGGTTCGGAGGATAGTTCTGCGTCATGCCCTAATCATTGCCTCAGGACTTGGAGTTCGTAGAGGGAGTACCCGTACGACGTAGCCCGGACAGTCCCCGTGACCCGCACGTACCGAGCCGCGACGGCCCCGAACCGGACCACGTCCTCGCCCCCGTTCCCGGTCGTCGTCGCGTACACCTGCTGCCAGGTCGCCCCATCGCGCGACACCTCCACCCGGTACGACTTCGCGTACGCCGCCTCCCAATTCAGCACCACCCGCCCGACCGGCTGCTCGTTGCCGAGGTCAACCTTCAGCCACTGCGGGTCCGACCAGTCGCTCGCCCACCGGGTGTCGAGCTTCCCGTCGACCGCCTGCGCCGGCGGCGAGTTGAACCATCCCGTCTCGTAGCTACTCGCGGTCGCAGTCTTCCCGACAGCGAGATTGCTGACATCGTCGCCGCGCCGCGCCGGGAACTCGACCACCTGCTGGTACGTCGGCCGGTTGACCCAGGCGATGCGGTCCTGGGTGATCCCGCCCATCGGCTGGTGCACGATCTGGTCCGCGCAGAACTGGTCGCCCGCCGCACTGTCCGCGGTCGCCGGGTACGTCGTCGCCGCCGGCACCTTGGTTGCCGCCAGCAAGGAGTCCGTGAGGACCGACCGGCACGCGGCCAGCGAACCACCGCCGCAGAACGTGACCGGCTGTGGTGTCTTCACCGGATCCCCGAGCACCTTGCGCAGGTCGCGCTGAACGAAACCCCACCACCCGCTCTGGAACGCGGAGCCCTGCGCACTCGGCCGCTCGTCGATCTTCAGGTTCGCGACCAGAGCGCCGTACAATTCGGGCCCGAGGTCTTTGAACTCGGCCGGGACCAGCAGCGGCCACCACGCGTCGAGGATCCGGATCGCGTCGGCGTTGCCGTACGTCTTCGAGGACGCGTTCGGCGTCTTGCGGTGGCTGCCGGCCTGCTGCCACGCGGTGAGCTTGGCGACCGCGTCGGCGACGGCTGGATCTGTGATCGGGGCCGACTTCAGTACACGAAGTAAGTAAGGCAGCACTTGATCGCCGCGGAGGTCGACGGTGGCAGCATCCTCCATCGCCTCCACCAACTTGCCGCGGGTGACCTTCTGGCCGCTGTTGATGACCGCCTTGATCCGGTCGTCGAGCGGCTGGCTGCGATAGACCGAGTTGTATCCCCACTGACCGTCGGACGCCGAGAACCCGGGCGCCTGCTTGTTGTTCCAGCTGGTCAGGTAGTCCTGGTTGACGACCTGCGGGTGCTGCGCGGGCGGGGTGTACGTGGCCCGATTGGTCACCGGGTTCCAGCCCTGCCACTCGTAGGAGCTCCAGGTCGGCAGGTTCGGGTCGGCGCCGGTCGCGCGGACCGGGTTGTCACCGGAGTTGAAGTACGCGATCGAGGACTTGTCCGCGTAGAACCAGTTGAACGTGTACCCGATGTTGGCGGCGGCCTGCTGGAAGTCTGCCGCCGAGTGAATGCGGTCGGGGTCGTTGAACTGCATGAAGCCCAGCGCGGACCCGGCCTCGTTCCCGTACGTCGACCGGTTCTTGGTGAACACCACCGGGCGGCCGCCGACCGTGCCGCGATGCGTGACGATCCCGTACTTGGTGCGCAGGGCAACCAACGTGTAGGACCCGGCCGGCTCCGACGATCCGAGGCTGGAGTACCACGCGTTGTGCCGCTCGAGCCGCTCGATCGGGACACACTGCCCGCGGAACTCGTAGTACTGCGAGTTCTTCGTCGGCGTCCCACCGCCCGGCTCACACAGTGGTACGGCGAAAGTGTCGGTGATGTCCTGCCCTGCCGACGTCGCGCTCCACGAGTAGTCGGGGCCGCGCCCGATCAGCGTGTAGAAGTTGAGTCCGGCGAATGCGATGCCGCGCGAGCTGACGCCCGGCCCTTGGAGCTCCTGGCGCATCAGCAACTGTGGCGCGAAGTACCCGGTCTGTGGGCCGTAGACCGCGACCGGGTTCCCGCTCTCGGTGTGCGCGCCGGAGACCAGCAACGCGTTCGACATGCCCTTCTCCCCGAAACCCTCGGGGAACAGGCCGCCATCGAAGATCCCCTGGAGCGCTTCCGAGCCCTGCGGTGCGGGCTTCGCCGCCGCCTTGGCGTTGACGGTCTGGTCGATGACCTCGGGCTCGGGCGTGACCGAGCCACGGTCCGGCATCGCGCGACCGGCCGGGTCCGGTCCGGTCGTGCCGTACGGGAACGTCGTACCGTTGTGCACCGTCGTACTGGCTTCCGGGTCGTTCTGCGAGCGGAACGACTCCCACACCTTGGTGCCTTCGGCAACGCCGTACTTCGCCTGTGCCTCGAGCAACGCCAACGCCGACGTCACTTCCTGGCCGCCGCCGGTGCCGAAGATGCCCGCGACCACAGCGGCCGTGGCGACCACGTCGGTCACCTTCCACGGCTGGGTCGGCCAGTCGAGGCCGAGCGCGACGTACTCACCGGGGTAGGCGATGCCGACCGTGTTGATGTAGTTGTTGACGCCGTCCACCCAGGCCTGGATGTCCTGCTGCATCTTCACGCCGTCGGCGCCGTACAACTCGTCGGCGTCGTCGTACTGCCGCTGGAGATCGGCTTCGGTGTACGGCGCGGTCCGCCAGAACTCCTGCTCGAACGCGCGGTTCGCCGCCGCACCACCCGCGAACGGGGTCAGCTGACCGCGGCCGAGGTGCCGGAACACGTCCATCACGAACAGCCGGTCCTGCGCCCCGGCGTACCCGGCGCCGAACATCACGTCCTGCCGGGTGGTACCGGTGATGTGCGGGATGCCGCGGGACTTGTCCCGCACGATCGTGACGTCCGCGCGCGGGTGGATCGTGCTCGCGACGTCGCCCGGTTTCACCCCGAACGACGAGTCGTCGTAGTACGGCGCGAGGCCGTCGTCGGTGATGCCCTGCGAGTTCCAGACCAGGTCCTGGTACGGCTTCACGGTGTCGCTGAAATGCGCCGGTCTGATCCCCAAAGCCTTGAAAGCAAGGAGATCCGTGAAGGTCGCGTTGCCGTTCTGCCCGGGCGGCAGGATGTCGCGGCACTGCCCGGCGCAGTAGTCGGCCGGGGTGGTGGCGGCCGCTTCCGGCGTCGCGTGGGTGGGGGTCGGCAGGGCGGCCAGTACGGCGGTGACCGCCAGCGCGGCGATCGTACGAAGGGCGCGGGTTCTGGGTGCGGGGCGGGGCACGGAATCCTCCCTCGGTCGGGGTGAAAATGAGAATGACTCACCAGTAGCTTCGGGTCAAGAGGTCGGTTTGGCTCAGGTACTGTCCAAGTACTGACAGTGACCACTACTGTGAGCAGCACCATGAGCATCCATGAGCGTTATCGGTTGAGTGTGGTGATCAACGCCAAGGGGACTTTCACGCCACTGGGGGTGTCGCGGAGTTCCGACGGGGTGGCGACGGCCGTCGCACAGGCACTACCCGAATTCTTCGTGATGGACGAGCTCGGCGACCGCGCCAGCGAGGCCATCGCCCAGGTGACCGGCGCGCAGGCGGGCGCGGTCGTCCACTGCACCGCGGCCGGCATCACGCTCGCGGTCGCGGCCACCATGACCGGCGGTGACGCGCGCCGGATCGCGGCGTTGCCGGACGCAACGGACATGCACCACCGGGTCGTCCTGCCGGCCTGCCACGTGGTCGACTACGGGCATTCCAACCTGCAGGGCATCCGGCTGTCCGGCGCGCACGTGGACCTGGCCGGCGACGAAAACCGTTGCAGCATTGGGGATCTGGAGGAGGAGCTTGACGGGCCGGATGTCAGTTGCCTGTTCCTGGTCTCGTCCCGGCTGACGCAGGGCGGGCCGCTCGACCTGGTCGCCGCCGTACGGGCCGCACACCGTCGCGGCGTCCCCGCGATCATCGACGGCGCCGCCCAGTTCCCACGGATCGCGGACCTGCTGGCAACCGGCGCGGACCTGGTGCTGGTCAGCGGACAGAAGTACCTCGGCTCCCCCACTGCCGGCCTGGTCGCCGGCACCTGGTCGCTGGTCCAGGCGGTGCGTGCGCAGGAGAAGGGCATCGGCCGGGTGATGAAGCCGACCAAGGAAGCCATCATCGGCGTCATCGCGGCGCTCGAGGAGTGGCAGGCCTTCGATCGGATGAAGTGGGAAGCCGACGAGCTGGCCAAGGTGCTCGCGTTCGCCGAGGCGGCCGCGCGGATCCCGGAGCTCTCGGCCGAGGTGGTCCAGGATCCCACCGGCTTGCAGGTGTCGCGCGTACTGCTGAAGGTGAAGGACGCCAAGCGGGTCGCGACCGAACTCGAAGCCGGCGTGCCGCCGATCTACGTGATGACAGACCGGGTCGCCGACGACGAGTTGATGCTCGAACTCATCCCGCTCGACGCGGACGAGATCGCCACCGTGCTGGCCAGGCTCTGGGCGATCCTCACCTAGGCAAAGGGCCCGGTTCCCCTTGAATTGCAGGAGAACCGGGCCCTTTCAGTTACCTCAGTGCTGGTAGGACTTCCGCTCGGTACGGCGGGGTCCGTTGCTGCCGCGGTTGCCCGGACGGCCGCTGCCGTAGCGCTTGCCGCCCTTGCCGCCGCCCTTGGAGAACCGCTGCGGCTTCGGGGCCGGCAGCTTCACCGGGTACCCGGACGGCTTGGTGCCGCCGGTCAGCTCGGTGACCAGGTCGTCGCCCGGACGGGCCCGAACCGGCTCGGCCTTGACGCCGGCGGTCTCGGCCATCCGCATCATCCCGCGCCGCTGGTGCGGCAGAACGAGCGTGACGACGGCGCCCTTGCCACCGGCGCGCGCGGTCCGGCCGGCACGGTGCAGGTAGTCCTTGTGCTCGGCCGGCGGGTCGGCCTGAACCACCAGGCCGACGTCGTCGACGTGGATGCCGCGGGCGGCCACATCCGTTGCCACGAGCACCGGCACCGAACCGTCCTTGAACTGGTCCAGCGTCCGGTTCCGGACCCCCTGGGTCAGGCCACCGTGCAGCGCCGCGGCCATCACGCCACGGTCGCGCAACTGGGTGGCGACGCGGTCGGCGCCCAGCTTGGTGCGGACGAACACGATGGTCCGGCCGTCGCGGCTGGCCAGCTCGGCCGTCAGCGACTGCTTGTGCCCCGGCTCGATCACCAGCAGGTGGTGCTCCATCGTGCTCACCGAGGCCTGGCCGGACTCGGTCGAGTGCTGCACCGGGTCCTTCAGGTAGGTCTTCACGATCTTGTCGACGTCGTTGTCCAGCGTCGCCGAGAACAGCAGGCGCTGGCCTTCCGGCGGCGTCATGTCGAGCAGCGTGGTGACCGCCGGCATGAAGCCCATGTCGCACATGTGGTCGGCCTCGTCGAGGACGGCGATCTCCACCGCGCCGAGGTCGGCCGCGCCCTGCTCGCACAGGTCGATCAACCGGCCCGGCGTCGCGATCAGCAGGTCGACACCGCGGCGAAGCGCGTCGATCTGCTTCGGGTACGGCAGACCGCCGGCGATCAGCTTGATCGACACGTTCATCACGTGCGCCAGCGGCTCGAGCGCGTCGTGCACCTGCATCGCGAGCTCACGCGTCGGGACCAGTACGACGCCGCGCGGCCGGCGCGACTCCGTGTGGCCACCGGCCAGGCGCATCAGCGTCGGCAGACCGAAACCGAGCGTCTTGCCCGAACCGGTCTGACCGCGGCCGAGGACGTCCCGGCCGGCCAGCGCGTCCGGGATGGTCGCGGTCTGGATCGGGAACGGGGTGGTGATCCCGTCCCGCGCCAGCCGCTGCACCAGCCGCGGCGCCAGGCCGAGCGCGGCGAACTGGTTGTCCGCAGCAACGGTCCCCAGGTCGATCGGCTCGTCCCGCTTGGTCTCGGTGAACGACGGACGCTCCCGCCGCTCGTACTGCTTGTCGTCCCGCCGGTACGGCGCGCGATCGCTCCGCTCGAACTTGGGGCGGTCGTACTGCGGCCGGTCGCTCCGCTCGAACTTGGGCCGGTCGGCGCGGTCGTACTGCGGGCGATCGGTCCGCTCGAACTTCGGGCGGTCCGTGCGATCGGTGCGGTCGTACTGCGGGCGGTCGGTGCGGCTGGTCTGCGGGCGGTCGCCGTACTGCGTCCGCTCACCGCGGTCGGTGCGGGTGCGATCGCCGTACTGCGGACGGTCGTCGCGGTTGTAACGAGCCGGCTGGGTCGCGCGCTCGGCGCGGTAGCCCTTCACCGGGCGACGGTCGTTGTCGGACCGGCTGCCGTTGCGGGCGCCACGGTCGGAGTACTGCGACGGGCCGCCGCGGCGCTCACCGCGGGCAGCGTCGTTACGCACCTCGCCGGTCGGCGTGGTGGCGGCGTCCGCGGCCATCCGCTCGCCGTACGACTGGGTCTGGAACTTCTTGTGCCGCGGCTTCTTGATCCGTCCGTCGGCCTGCTCGCCGGCGGTCGGCTGATTGTCCTGGTGGTGCTGGGTCACGCAAACTCTCTCTCAACGTCACGGACGAATGGCCGGATCGCAACCGCACGCGAGCGCCGGTCACGGACGTGACCGGACGGAACGTGCTGAGCAGGAGACGGGCATCGACCTGCGGGTGCATATCGCGTTGCACCCATGTCGCCGGGGACCTTCAGCGGGATGCTGAAACCGACGGGTCGGAGCGCCTGGGAAAAACTCTGGTGACGCGACGCGCGCACCGACGCTGAAAAGTATACCTGACCGGGACCTCGGTCCTGACCACCGGGGCGAATCACCAAACCACTCGCCAACTGGTGCCTTCCGCCCCGATCGGCCGCAGTTCAAGTGAGCTTGAGTTTCTGGTGCCTCGTCCTAGGGTGGCCGTATGGGAGAGGTGAACGTCCCCAGCAAGGAGCATTGGCTCTCGATCGGGGAGATCGCACAGCGGTCCGGAGTGGCGGCATCGGCGTTGCGGTTCTACGAGGATCAGGGCCTGATCGACTCACGGCGGACGGCCGGCAACCAGCGGCAGTACCAGCGCAGCACGTTGCGGCGGATCGCGTTCGTCCAGGCGGCCCAGCGGGTCGGCCTCGCGCTCGCCGAGATCAAGGAGGCGCTGGACTCGCTGCCCGACGACCGGACCCCCACCCGGGCGGACTGGAGCCGGTTGTCGAAGGCGTGGCGCAGCCGGCTCGACGAGCGGATCTCCGAGCTCGAGCGGCTCCGCGACGACCTCGACAGCTGCATCGGCTGCGGCTGCCTCAGCCTCCAGCGCTGCAACCTCTACAACAAGGCCGACCGCCTCGCCGACCGCGGCCCCGGCGCCCGCCTCCTCAACGTAGGCATCCCCGGCGAGTCCTGACCCTCCCCACTCGTGCTACGCAGTCGCTCCTTCGTCGCGCCCGCTCCGCGCGCGCTCCCGCCCACCCGATCGTGACCTGCGGAGCTACCGCTCCTGCACCACCCTGCTACCGCAGGGACTTCCGGCTACCGCCCGGCTCTTGCGGGCTTATCGCCCGCGATCGACTGCCGGATCGGCGCCCGCGAGTTCGACGACTGGTGTTGACGGAGAGCGGCCTCAGCCCGCCCGCGCTCCTGCCCGGTCGGCCGCACCTAGCACCTGCCTCCGCCCGGTAATCCTGGTCATACCCGCGTGGTTATGACCGGCATAGAACGGGTGCTGGGATTCGCGGGTTATCCCCTGGGTTTTCCGCGACCGGGTGCGTAGAAGCTGGACTCTTGGCAGCATCCGGGGGTAGCGAACGGTAATCCGCCCGTCGCTATCCGCCACCGACCCGGAGTGAGGCCCTCCATGTCGCATCGCCGTATCCTGAGTTCGCTCGCGGGGCTCGCCGCCGCAGCCCTGGCCGTCCCCACCTTCGCCGCAGCGTCCCCCATCGCCTCGGCACCGGCCACCGACTCGTCCGTCTCGACCGCCGCCAGCCGGGCCGCGTACGTCGGTTCGCCGCAGGACGAGGCGGCCACCAAGGCGTTCTACGACGCCGTGATGAAGTCCGCCCAGGCCAAGATGGCGCAGCAGGCCAAGGCCGGCCGCAAGGTCACGGCCGTCACCGTCACGTACGCCGTCGATGCGCCGAGCTTCCAGTCCCAGATCAACTCGAGCACATCGATCTGGAACTCCTCGGTCAGCAACGTCAAGCTGGTCGAGGGCAGCAACTACGACTTCTACTACACCGAGGGCAACGACCCGCGCGGCTCGTACGCGTCCACCGACGGCCACGGCAGCGGTTACGTCTTCCTCGACTACGCCCAGGCGCAGCAGTACGACCCGACCCGGATCACCGCCCACGAGACCGGCCACGTGCTCGGCCTGCCCGACCACTACTCGGGCCCCTGCTCCGAACTGATGTCCGGCGGCGGCCCCGGCCCGTCCTGCACCAACCCCTACCCGGACGCCACCGAGCGCTCCAAGGTGAACGCCCTCTGGGCCAACGGCAAGATCAGCCTCCCCGCAGCCGCCTTCCACATCTCCAAGTAGGAGGTCACTCTCCAAGTAGGAGGTCACATCTCCAAGTAGGAGGTCACATCTCCAAGTAGGAGGTCACATCTCCAAGTAACCGCCCCGAGGCCCCCGGCCCGGAACCCGCCCGGCAGGGGACGGGCTTCCGGGCCGGAGCTCTGTGTACGACGCCCCTCCCGCCTCCTACCCTGATCCAGTGCGTAGAAGGGTGGGGATCTGGGGCGTCGCGACAGCCTGCTGTGCGGGCCTTACCAGCTGCACGGTCCCGCCGGGCGGAGTCGTCGGCGTGACGGTCGACGCCCAAGGCGCAGCCGTGATCGTCGTCCAGATGTGCGAGGGGCACATCGACGGCGCGACGCTGTACCGGGATGACAAGACGCTCGGCAAGTGGGAGGTCAGCTCTCCGGTGACCGGGTTCTCGCAGTTCACCCTGGACACCGGCGGGAACGGCTGGGCTGTGGTCGGGGAGCTCGAGGGGCGGGACCCGGAGCAGCAGTACACGATCTACGGGTGGTCGAACGACAACAGCTGGTCCGCGAACCACCTCGACTTCAGTGACCGGGACCTGTCCGGCCTGGAGCCCGGCACCGTGCTCGTGCCGGAGCGCGAGCAGGAAGGAAACAGGTCCGAGTCCCTCGAGGACTTCAAGACCAAGACCTGCGAGGACTGGGCCTAGCGCGCCGGCCCGGTGGATCCCCGGACGACGAGCTCCGGCCGGAACAGGAACTCTGTGTGCGGCGTGGTGTGGCCGCGGACTTCTTCCAAGAGCGACTGGACGGCGGCGAGGGCCATGGATTGGACTGGTTGGCGGATGGTGGTCATCGGGGGGTCGGTGAACTCCATCATCGGGGCGTCGTCGTAGCCGACGACCGAGATGTCGCCGGGGACGGACAGGCCGCGCTGGCGGGCGGCCCGGATGACGCCGAGCGCCATCATGTCGGAGCCGCAGATGACCGCGCTGACCTGGGCGTCCAGCAACTGCTGGGCCGCCGCGGCGCCACCCTCGACGCCGAACATGCTCAACGCGACCAACGGATGCAGGTCCTCGTCGGAAACGCCCAGCTGGGCCTTCATCGAGGTGCGGTAGCCGGCCAGCTTGCGCTGCACCACGATGAACCGCTCGGGCCCGGACGCGAACCCGATCCGGCGGTGGCCGAGGGCAACCAAATGCGAGACGGCCAGCTCCATCGCGGCGTACTCGTCGGACGACACGAACGGCGCCTCCACCCCGGGCAGCCAGCCGTTCACGAACACCACCGGCAGCCGGCGGTCCACCAGCGCCTGGTAGCGGGCGTGGTCGGCGCCGGTGTCCGCGTGCAGGCCGGAGACGAAGATGATCCCGGAGACACCGCGCTCGAGCAGCAGCTCGACGTACTCTTCCTCGGTCGCGCCGGACGGCGACTGCGTGCACAGCACCGGCGTGAAGCCGCGCTGCGACAGCGCCGACTCGATCACCTGGGCGAACGCCGGGAAGATCGGGTTGATCAGCTCCGGCATCACCAGCCCGATCAGCCCCGCCGACCGCCGCCGCAACCGGGTCGGCCGCTCGAACCCGAGGACGTCGAGGGCGGTCAGGACCGACTGTTTGGTCTCCTCCGCCACCCCCGGCTTGCCGTTCAGCACCCGTGAGACCGTCGCCTCGCTGACCCCCGCCTTGGCCGCGATGTCCGCCAGCCTCGCTCTACTGCTCACGCGGGGCACTGTACCTATCGGCGGTTGACGTTGCAGCAAGATCCTGCAAGAACTTGCAGACTGAGACTGCGCACAGTTGTCCACTACGTGAACAGAATGGACACGTCACACGCCGTACGGCTTGTCAGGACGAGCGGGGCGGGCGAGGATGAACGCACCCCCGCCCGGGGGCCTTTACTCGGATCGTCCGGCACGTTCCTGCCGGTGAAGGGAAGTAATCGTCATGGCCACTGTGTCTTTCAAAGCGGCAACCCGGATCTACCCGGGTGGTGACACCCCCGCCGTCGACAAGCTCAACCTCGAGATCGAGGACGGCGAGTTCATGGTTCTCGTCGGCCCGTCGGGGTGCGGCAAGTCCACCTCGCTCCGGATGCTCGCCGGCCTCGAAGAGGTCAACGAGGGTTCCATCTACATCGGCGACCGCGACGTCACGCACCGTCCGCCGAAGGAGCGGGACATCGCGATGGTGTTCCAGAACTACGCGCTCTACCCGCACATGTCGGTCGCGGACAACATGGGCTTCGCGCTGAAGATGCAGGGTGTCTCCAAGGAGGACCGCGCCAAGCGGGTCATGGAGGCCGCCAAGCTGCTCGGCCTGGAGGAGTACCTGGAGCGCAAGCCGAAGGCGCTGTCCGGTGGTCAGCGTCAGCGTGTCGCCATGGGCCGCGCGATCGTGCGTAACCCGCAGGTCTTCCTGATGGACGAGCCGCTGTCGAACCTCGACGCCAAGCTGCGCGTGCAGACCCGCACCCAGATCGCCGAGCTGCAGCAGCGCCTCGGGGTCACGACCGTGTACGTCACGCACGACCAGGTCGAGGCCATGACGATGGGCGACCGGGTGGCCGTCCTCAAGGACGGTCTGCTCCAGCAGGTCGACACCCCGCTGAACCTGTACGACGCCCCGAAGAACAAGTTCGTGGCCGGCTTCATCGGCTCGCCCGCGATGAACCTGCTCGAGGCGGACCTGGTCGAGGGTGGCGCCAAGCTCGGCGACTACATCGTGCCGGTCGATCGCGCCATCCTGGCGAAGGCCGGCAATGACAAGACCCTGACCCTGGGTGTCCGGCCGGAGGCCTTCAAGGTCGCCGACCAGGGCCTGCCGGTTCACGTGGCCGTGGTCGAGGAGCTCGGCGCCGACGCGTACCTGTACGGCACCGCGGAGCACAACAACGAGCACCAGCAGATCGTCGCCCGGATCGACGCCCGGATGCCGGTCGAGAAGGGCGCGACCATCCACCTCGCGGCCGTGCCGGACAAGCTGCACCTCTTCTCCACCTCCACCGACGAGCGGCTGACCGCCTGATCGCCGGTACGACGTAACGCAGCGGCCCCGGGTGGTTCGTCCACCCGGGGCCGCTGCACGTTCTAAGGAAGCTGCCGGCTGCGCGGGGTCTGGGTGGCGGGGCGGTCGATCGGGTCCATGTTGCTCTGCTTGAGCAGGTAGTGCGGCCGGTGCTTGGTCTCGTAGTAGATCCGGCCGATGTACTCGCCGATCACGCCGAGCATCACCATCTGCAGCCCGCCGAGCCCGGTGATCGCCGCGATCAGCGTGACGTATCCGGGCATCTGGACGCCGTTCAGGACCGCGTTCACGATCACCCAGACGGCGTACCCGGCGGCGACCGCGGTGAGCAGCAGGCCGACGTAGATCGCCAGCCGCAGCGGCCGGTTGTTGAACGACAGCAGCCCGTCCAGCCCGTACTCGAGCAGGCGCCGGAACGTCCACCGGCTCTTCCGGTCCGGCTGCTTCACGTTGTCGTACTCGAACAGGATCGACTCGAACCCGATCCAGGCGAACAGCCCCTTGGAGAACCGGTTGTACTCGCCCAGTTCCAGCAGCCCGTCGACCGCCCGCCGCGACAGCAGCCGGAAGTCGCCGACCCCGTCGACCAGCTCGACGTCGGCCCAGCGGTTGATCAGCCAGTAGTACGCCCGCGCGAAGAGGGTCCGGGTCGCCGGGTCACCGGTCCGGGTCCGGCGCGCGATCACCTGGTCGAAGCCGCGCTCGTACTGCTCGAGCATCCGGCCGATCAGCTCCGGCGGGTGCTGCAGGTCGGCGTCCATAATCACCACCGCGTCGCCTCCTGCGTACCGCAGGCCGGCCAGCATCGCGGCCTCCTTGCCGAAGTTGCGGCTGAAGGACAGGTAGCGGACCGCGTCGTCGGCGGCTGCCAACTTCACCAGCTCGTCGAGCGTCCCATCAGTGCTGCCGTCGTCGACGTACACGATCTCGTACGAGCGGCCGGTCGCGACCAGCTCACGGCTGAGCGCCTCGTGGAACCGCGTGACCACCTCGACCTCGTTGTAACAGGGCACCACTAGGCTCAGGCGCATCGTTGTGGTCATATGCACCATCCAGGGCAAGCGGAGGGGCGGCCAGTGGGATCGGACGGCAGCACGGTACGACGGCGCTCGGCAGTACTCCCCGCGCTCGTCGCCGGCGTGCTGGTGGCGGCCGTGTTCATCGCCTCCGGAATCATCCGCGAAACCTACCCCTTCGGCTCACTGTCCCGCAGTACCAACGATCTTGGCACGCAGTACATCCCTTTCTTCGCCCATCTGTGGGACATCCTGCACGGTCGCGCCCAGGGCGACCTGCTGTTCAACTGGCAGAGCGCGTTCGGCGTCGGCTTCCTGGCCGACTACGGCGTCGACCTCGGCAGCCCATTGTCCCTGCTGGTGGGCCTGTTCCCGCGCGACCAGATCGACCTCGCGGTCTATGTCATCACCGTCCTCAAACTCAGCCTGGCCGCGGCCGCCATGGCGGTCCTACTCCTGAAGATGCACAAAGGACCCCGTTGGGTTGCCGCGATCCTGGGAGCGTCGTACGGCGTCTGCGGCTGGGCGCTCGACGACGGGGCGTACGTGCCGATGTGGCTGGACGGCCTGATCGCCCTGCCGATGTTCTTCCTGGTAGCCGAGTGGTCACTGCGCCGGACCAACCGGCTGCTCAGCGTGCTAGTGGTCGCCGTCTTCTGGCTGTCCAACTTCTACACCGCCTACATGGCAACGATCGCGGCTGGGATCTTCCTGCTCGCTCGGGTGCTGACCAGTGACCTCGGCTGGCTGCTGCGGCTCCGGGTGGTGCTCCGGCACGGCATCTCGTTCGTGCTCGGCATCGCTCTGGTCGCGCCCATCCTGCTACCGGTCTTCGCCGCCAACGACGCCGCAACGCCGTCGCCCTCCGGCGTGTTCAAGGCGTCGGCGATCGACCTGTTCCTGTCCCGCCTGCTCCCGCTGTCCGAGGGTGTCGGCCGGACCGCCAGCCTGTACGTCGGGACGGTCGCCCTGCTGCTCGCCCTGACGATGCCGTTCAACCGCTTCGTCCCGCTCCGGACGAAGGCGGTCTGGGTGGTGACGACGGTCCTGCTCGCGCTTTCCTTCCGGTGGGCGCCGACGCAGGAGATGTGGCACGGCTTCGACACCCCGAACGGCAGCCAGTACCGCGAGGCGTTCGTGCTGTGCGGCGTGATCATCGTCCTCGGCTGGCTGGCGGTCGCGTACGGCCTGCCCAGCCCGATCGCGGTGCTGTGCGGCGGCGCGCTGCTGGCCGTGATCGCGGTGGTGTCCAACGGCAGTCCCCTGCTGACTCGGCACGCGATGACGGTCCTGATCGCATCCGGAGCCGTGACTTTGGTTGTGTTCGGCACCATTTGGGCCGTCCGGCGTTCCGCGGCTCTGCGACGGACGAAGTGGCCGGTCGCGGTCGCCTTCGCCGTACTGATGGTCGTCGTCGCCGTGGAGACCACGTGGACCGCGGTAGTGACCGACGAGGGGCGCGCGAAGGTGCTGAGCGCGACGGAGGGTCCCTGGGACGCCGCGCAGACCAAGCGCCGCGACACGGTCGCGGCGGCTCAGGACTGGCCGCAGTACCGGACCGAACCGGGGACGTCGATCACGCCGAACGACCCGATGCTGCTCGGCGGCCAAGGCGCCGGCCTCTACAGCAGCCTGCTGCCGTACACGCTCAACCAGACGCTGACCGAGCTCGGCTTCGGCTGGTCCGGCTACGGCCGCGCGTCGCACGCGCTCGACAACCCGGTGACCGACGCGATCTTCGCGATCGGGGCCAAGTTGCAGTTGCGCGCCAGCGGCCCGAAAATCATCCGGTCGGACGCACCCCCGCTCGTCACGGTCCGGCGGAATCTCGGCCTGACCGACACCTCGACCGCCTACGCCGCCCAGGAGCGGCTGCTCGGCACCAAGGTGTACGAGGTGCCCGACTACAAGGGCACCAGGTTCGCCACCGGTAACGTGAAACTGGTCGGGGCGTGCACTCCCGGGACGACCGCGTTCCTGAACCTCCCGCGGGTGGGCGGCCGGGCGCGGCTGGCCGACGGCGCCTGGCACGAGCTGTCGGCGACTCGCCGGCCCGGCATCAACACGAGCAGCGCGATGGTCCGACTGGGCACCGTACCGAAGTCCGGCGTCGTGCTGATCGAGATCAACTTCGGCGAGGCTCCGCAGGGCATCCCACCGAGCGGAGCGGTCGGTTGCCTTGATCAACAAGCCCTGGCGAAGGTGATCCGGCGGCTGCAGGCGAGCGGGGCGACCCATGTGGAGGCCGGCGGTCACTCGATCCGCGCGACGCTGCCGCCGGGCAGCAAGGGGTACGCCGTGGTGTCCGTACCGCGGGTGTCCGGCTGGCAGTGCTCGGCCGGGGACGGAAAGGCTCAGACCCCACGGGACTACGGCGGTCTGGTCGCCGTACCCCTGACCGGCGCTGCAGACCGGATCGAGTGCACGTTCATTCCACCGGGCCTCCGGCGCGGCCTGGCGATCGGCGCGGCGTCCGCCCTGCTCACGCTCGGGATCGTGCTGTTCGGGTGGCGATGGCGGCGACGCGTCAGGAGTTGACGTCGCGGCGGTGGAAGACCGCGGCGCCGAGCAGGATCAGGGCGGTGGCCACGAGAGCCATGTACCAGGCACCGTGCTCGAAGGACAGGGTCTTCTCGCCGATCGCGGCCGCGGTGCCGCAAGGTACCCCCTATGGGTATTCGCGCAGGACTTGCGCTGGATACCCGTAGGGGGTACTTTCTGTGTGTCGACATACCCCCGAGGGGTAGATGAGGAGCTTGTGATGACCACCGACGCCGACGGCCACGTGCACGGATACACCGCCGAGAAGAGCAGCCACCTGAAGCGGCTGCGGCGGATCGAGGGCCAGATCCGCGGCCTGCAGCGGATGGTCGAGGAGGACAAGTACTGCATCGACATCCTCACCCAGGTGTCGGCCGCGACGAAGGCGCTGCAGTCGTTCTCGCTCGAGCTGCTCGACGAGCACCTCTCGCACTGCGTGGTCGAGGCCGCGCAGAAGGGCGGCGCCGAGGCCGAGGAGAAGGTCCGCGAGGCCTCCGACGCGATCGCCCGTCTCGTTCGTAGCTGAAAACTCTCAAGGAGTCCGATATGACCACCACCACCTACTCCGTCACCGGGATGACCTGCGGGCACTGCACCGCCGCCGTCACCGAGGAGCTGACCAAGCTTCCCGGCGTGCGGGAGGTCAGCATCGACCTGAACGCCGGCGGCACCTCCGCGGTGCACGTGACGAGCGAGTCCGTTCTCGAGGAGACCGCCGTACGCGAGGCCGTCGACGAGGCGGGCTACGAGCTGGCGGCGTCGTGAGCCGGGCCGCCGCGCTCCGGCTCGGCGCGTTTGCCGGTGCGCTCGCGCTGGCCTTCGGGGCGGCGTTCGCGATCGGCTCCGCGGTCGACCCGGTCGCGGCGGCCGATCCCGCGCCTGCCGCGGCTCACGGCAACGAGGAGATGGGTGGCATGGCGGAGGAAGCAGGACACGACGCGGGTGGGCAACTGCCCGGGCTCGCGGTGTCCGACGCCGGCTACACGTTGAGCCCGGCGGCCACGTCCTTCCGGTCCGGCGCCAAGACCCAACTGCGCTTCACGATCCAAGGCCCCGATGGCAAGCCGGTGACGACGTACACCAAGACGCACGAGAAGGACCTGCACCTGATCGTGGTCCGGCGTGACCTGTCCGGCTTCCACCACGTGCATCCGACGATGGACGCGACGGGCGCGTGGAGCATCCCGTTCACCTTCACCACCGGCGGGACCTGGCGGCTGTACGCCGACTTCCAGCCGGCCGGCCTGGACAAGAAGCTGACCCTGGGCACCGATGTCAGCGTCTCCGGAAGCTTCACCCCGGTCCGGCTGCCGAAGCCGGCCGGCACCGACAGCTTCAATGGGTACGACGTGACACTCGAGGGCAACCCGGTTGCCGGACACGAGTCCGAACTGACGTTCCGGGTCAGTCGCGGCGGGAAACCGGTCATGGACCTGCAGCCGTACCTGGGCGCGTTCGGCCACCTGGTGTCGTTGCGCAGTGGCGACCTCGCCTACCTGCACAACCACCCAGCGCAGCACGCCGAGCCTGGTATGAAGGGCGGCCCGTCGATCAGCTTCGGCACCACGTTCCCGACCGCGGGGACGTACCGGCTCTACCTCGACTTCCAGCACGCGGGTGCGGTGCACACCGCGGAGTTCACCGTGCGGGTGGGATCATGACCAACACAGAAACCGGTCGGTCTGTCGAGCTCATCATCGGCGGCATGACCTGCGCCTCGTGCGCCGCCCGCGTCGAGAAGAAGCTGAACCGGATGGACGGCGTCTCGGCGACCGTCAACTACGCCACCGAGAAGGCGAAGGTGACCTACTCGGACGGCATCAGCACCGACGACCTGGTCGCGACCGTCGAGAAGACCGGCTACACCGCGACACTGCCGGCGCCGGCCGTTGCCGAGAGCAACGTTGCCGAACCCGACGAACTGAAGCCGTTGCGCGAGCGGCTGATCGCGAGCATCGTGCTGGCGATTCCGGTGATCGCGTTCGGGATGATCCCGGCGCTGCAGTTCGACTTCTGGCAGTGGGCGTCGCTGACGCTCGCCTTCCCGGTGGTGACGTGGGCGGCCTGGCCGTTCCACAAGGCCGCCTGGACCAACCTGCGGCACGCCGCCACCACGATGGACACCCTGATCTCGCTGGGCGTGGTGAGCTCGTTCCTCTGGTCGCTGTACGCCTTGTTCATCGGCGGTGCAGGCGAGCCGGGGATGAAGATGCCGTTCACGTTGATCCCGTCGCGTGGCACCGGAGCCGAGGAGATCTACCTCGAGGTCGCGGTCGCCGTGACCGCGTTCATCCTGGCCGGGCGGTACTTCGAGGCCCGCGCCAAGCGCCGGTCAGGCGCCGCGCTGCACGCGTTGCTGGAGCTCGGTGCGAAGGATGTCGCCGTACTGCGGAACGGTGCGGAGACCCGGATCCCGGCCGACCAACTGGTCGTGGGTGACGAGTTCGTCGTCCGGCCGGGCGAGAAGGTCGCGACCGACGGGGTGATCGTGACCGGCAGCAGTGCGGTCGACGCGTCGATGCTGACCGGTGAGTCCGTGCCGGTCGAGGTCAGCGAAGGTGATGCGGTCGTCGGTGCGACCGTCAACGCCGGCGGCCGGCTCGTCGTCCGGGCGACCCGGGTCGGAGCGGACACGCAGCTGGCCCAGATGGCCCGGCTGGTCGAGGACGCGCAGAACGGGAAGGCCGCGGTGCAGCGGCTGGCGGACCAGGTGTCCGGGTTCTTCGTGCCGATCGTGATCGGGCTGGCGCTGGCCACGCTGGGTTTCTGGCTCGGCAACGGTTCCCCGGTCGAGGTCGCGTTCACCGCGGCGGTCGCTGTACTGATCATCGCCTGCCCTTGTGCGCTCGGGCTGGCCACACCGACCGCGTTGATGGTCGGCACCGGGCGGGGTGCGCAACTGGGCATCCTGATCAAGGGCCCGGAGGTGCTCGAGTCCACGCGCCGGGTCGACACCGTCGTACTGGACAAGACGGGCACCGTGACCACGGGCCGGATGGAGCTGGTCGACGTACTGCTGGCTCCTGGGCAGGAGCGGGCCGACGTACTGCGGCTGGCCGGGGCGCTGGAGCACTCCAGTGAGCACCCGATCGCGCAGGCGATCGCTCGTGGCGCGGCCGCAGAGGTCGGCCGGCTGCCCGAGGCCGAGGACTTCGGGAACGTCGAGGGCCTTGGCGTCCAGGGCATCGTCGACGGTCACGCCGTACTCGTCGGTCGGACGCGGCTGCTGGAGGAGTGGAGCCAGCACCTGCCGGACGACCTCGCGCATGCGAAGGAGCACGCCGAGGCCGAGGGCAGTACGGCGGTCGCCGTCGGCTGGGACGGGATGGCGCGGGCCGTGCTGGTGGTTGCGGATACGGTCAAGCCGACGTCGTCACAGGCGATCCGGGACCTGAAGGCCCTGGGACTGCGGCCGGTGTTGCTGACCGGTGACAACGAGGCGGTGGCGTCGAAGGTGGCGGCCGAGGTCGGCATCGACGAGGTGATCGCGGAGGTGCTGCCAGCCGACAAGGTCGACGCGGTGAAGAAGCTGCAGAGCGAGGGCCGGGTGGTCGCGATGGTCGGCGACGGCGTGAACGACGCGGCCGCCCTCGCCCAGGCCGACCTCGGCCTGAGCATGGGCACCGGCACCGATGTGGCGATCGAGGCCAGCGACCTGACCTTGGTCCGCGGCGACCTGCGCGCCGCCGCGGACGCCATCCGCCTGTCCCGCAGCACGCTGCGGACCATCAAGGGCAACCTGTTCTGGGCCTTCGCCTACAACGTGGCTGCACTGCCGCTGGCCGCCGCCGGCCTGCTCAACCCCATGCTGGCCGGCGCCGCAATGGCCTTCAGCTCCGTCTTCGTCGTCTCCAACAGCCTCCGCCTCCGCCGATTCAAGGCCCTCAGTTCATCCTGATGCCTCGATATGGTCGTACGGCGACATCCGCAGATGTCGTCGTACGACTAAATTCTGGATTGTCGCCGTATGGCAACATTTGCTAATGTCGCCGTACGACGACTTTTCGAGGTGGGAGCGATGGAGATCCATACGACTCGGGATCTCGGCGCAGCTGTCCGCGACGCGCGGACGAAGCGCCACCTGACACAGTCGCAGCTCGCTCAGCACGCGGGTGTCTCGCGCGACTGGCTCGTGCGTCTGGAGCAAGGGCATCCGCGGCTTGAGCTTCGGCTGGTGCTCGACACCGTCGCGGCTGTCGGGTTGAGACTGCTGACCGACGATCAAGATGACGCCGTCGAGGACGATACCGAGGCGGCTTGGAACGACGTGTTCAGCAATCTCGGCGGAGATCGGCCGGCAACGGGAAAGCCGTCCGAGGATGGCTGAGGAACGGCTCGCCGTGTACCTCGATGGCAGTCGGGTGGGCGCACTTCATCAGAGCGCACAGGGACGTCTGTCGTTCGGGTACGACGACGCCTACCGCAACCGGGCCGCGAGCGTGCCGCTGTCCTTGTCGATGCCGAAGCACGCCGCCACCTACCCCAACAAGGTGGTTCTGGCCTTCATCAGCGGTCTCCTCCCCGACAGTGAGCCGGCATTGCAACGGCTCGGGCGAAAGTACGGTGTCTCGGCCAACAACCCTTTCGCGTTGCTGCGGCACATCGGCAGAGACGCGGCCGGCGCCGTACAGGTGTTGCCCGAGACGGCCACCTGCCACGACGCCGCCAACCGTCAGGGCGACATCGACTGGCTCAGCGACGAAGCAATCGACCAGACTCTCGTGGACCTGGCGCGGAGTCCTGAGACTTGGGACCCGGGCCGCAACGCGGGCCGGTGGAGTCTCGCGGGGGCGCAGAGCAAGATCGCACTCTTTCGTTCGCCCGAAGGACGCTGGGGTGTGCCCCAGGACTCGACACCGACGACTCACATCCTCAAGCCGTCGATGCCGAACTACCAGGGGCATCACCTCAACGAGCACCTCTGCCTGCGCGCAGCTCAGCTCTGTGGCCTCCCCGCAGCTGACACAGAGCTCCTGACCACAGATCGGTACGAGGTGCTCATCTCCCGACGCTACGACCGGGTCCGCGACGGCGATGGACGCTGGCGGCGACTCCACCAGGAAGATCTGTGCCAGGCCCTCTCGGTGCCGCCGAGCAAGAAGTATCAGAGCGACGGCGGTCCCGGTGTACCGGAGATCGGCCGGCTCCTGACAACCAGCGGGCTGCAGTCATCACGGCAAGAGAACCTCCGCAGGATGTTCGACTACCTCGTCTACAACGTGGCGATCGGCGCGACAGACGCTCACGCGAAGAACTTCTCCATCCTGCTGAGTTCTCGGGACGTCCGGCTGGCGCCGCTGTACGACGTGGCGTCGATGGTGCCGTACGACCAGGAATCCCATCTGCAATCGGCCATGAAGATCGGCAACACGTGGCGGATGGCCGCTGTGGCGAACACCGATTGGGCAGCGGTCGGCAAACACTTCGGCCTCACTGCGGACGACGCCGCCAACCGAGCGGCGGCGCTGCGCGCACGGATTCCGGCGGCCTTCGCCCAAGTCGCAAGCGAGGCCGGAGTCCCCGAGCCACTGCGCCCTCGTGCGCAGTGGATCGCGGACCTGGTCACCGCTCACGTCGAGGGTCGACGTGATCGCTGGGGACGAGTCGACGTCCCCAAAGTGTGAGCTCAACGAATCCAGGCCGTGCTGTCGCCGGCCAGTAGTCCGTCGTCGAGCGGGGTGCTGGTGAGCAGCAGTTCGTCGTGGGGCGGGAGGTCTACGGGGTGGGGGGTCAGGTTGGTGATGCAGGTCAGGTTTTCGCGTCGGAAGGTGAGTACACCGGGTGGTGAGTCCAGCCAGGTGAGAGTGCCGTCGCCCAGGTAGGTGCGGCGGAGCTTCAGGCCGGTGCGGTAGAGGGTGAGCATCGAGTTCTGGTCGTCGTGCTGGGACTCGACGGTGAGGTTCTTCCAGTCGGCGGGTTGCGGGAGCCAGGTGGAGCCGGCGCCGAAGCCGAACGGCGGTTCCTTGCCGGACCACGGTAGGGGGACGCGGCAACCATCCCGGCCGCGGTCGGTGCCGCCCGAGCGGGTGAAGATGGGGTCCTGGAGGAGCTCGTCGGGCAGGTTCTCGACTTCCGGAAGGCCGAGCTCTTCCCCCTGGTAGACGTACAAGCCGCCGGGGAGGGCCATGGCGAGCAGGGCTGCGGCGCGGGCGCGGCGTTCGCCGAGGACGAGGTCCGTGCGCATGCCGTGCTTGCGGTCCTGGTGCGAGAACGACGTGTCCGGGCGCCCGTACTTCGTCACCGGGCGGGTGACGTCGTGGTTGGACAGCACCCAGGTCGGCGGCGCGCCGATCGGGACGTGGGTCGACAGCGTGAGATCGATGGACGCCTTCAGTTCGCCGGCCTCCCACGGGCGGGACAGGAAGTCGAAGTTGAACGCCGTGTGCATCTCGTCCGGCCGCAGGTACAGCGCGAACCGCTCCTGGTCCGGCATCCACATCTCGCCGACCAGGAACCGGGCGTCGTACGAGTCGGTGATCTGCCGCCAGCCGCGGTAGACGTCGTGCACCTCGTCGTGGTCGGTGTACGACTCCTCGACGCTGTCCAGATCCTTGAACAGTACGGCGGCACTGTCGATCCGGATCCCGTCGACGCCACGATCCAGCCAGAACCTGAGGATGTCGTGGAACTCCTCGACCACCTCGGGGTTGCGCCAGTTGAAGTCCGGCTGCTCGGGGGCGAACAGGTGCAGGTACCACTCGCCGTCCTCGACCTGCGTCCACGCGGGTCCGTTGAAGATCGACTGCCAGTCGTTCGGCGGCAGGTCACGGCGGCCTGGCCGGAAGATGAACCGCTCCCGCTCGGGTGAGCCCGGGCCGGTCCGCAGCGCCTCGACGAACCAGTCCTGCTGGTCGGAGCCGTGGTTGGGCACGATGTCGATGATCGTGCGGATGTTCAGCGCGTGCGCCTCCGCGATGTACGCCTCGGCCTCGGCCAGCGTGCCGAAGGCCGGGTCGATCGCACGGTAGTCGGCGACGTCGTACCCGCCGTCGGCCATCGGGGACGGGTACCACGGGTTCAGCCAGATCGCGTCCACGCCGAGCTCGGCCAGGTACGGCAACCGCTGCCGAAGCCCGGCCAGATCGCCGATCCCGTCCCCGTTCCCGTCCGCGAAACTCCGCAGATAGACCTGGTAGATCGCAGCTCCACGCCACCATTCGTCGGCCATCGAATCTCCTTAACCTTTCAGGCTTCCGGCGGTGAGCCCGGCCATGATGCTCCGCTGGAAGACGAAGAACACGAGGATCGTGGGAAGGCTGGCGATCACCAGTGAGGCGATCAGCACGTTCTGCGGCATCTGCGCGGACAGCGACGCGATGCCGACACTGATCGACATCTTGTCGGTCTCCGGCAGCACCAGCAGCGGCCAGACGAAGTCCTTCCACACCGTCACCACGGACAGGATCGACACCACCCCGAGGATCGGCCGCGACACCGGCAGCACGATCGACCAGAGGATCCGCAGCGGGGACGCGCCGTCGATCTCCGCGGCCTCCAGCAGTTCGCGCGGGATCGAGTCGAAGAACCGCTTGAGCAGGAAGACGAAGAACCCGTTCGCTGCCGCCGGCAACCAGATCGCCCAGGGGGTGTTCAGCAGACTGGCGTGGAAGATCGGCAGATCCTTCGCCACGAGGTACGTCGGCAGCAGCAGGACCATCGGCGGGATCATCAGCGTCGCCAGCATCGCGCCCAGGATCAGCTTGCCGAAGAACGGGCGGAGCTTCGACAACGCGTACGCCGCGGTCACGTCCACCGCGAGCGTGAACAGCCACGCGCCACCGGCGTACAAGGCGGTGTTCTTCAGGAAGATCCCGAGCTGGAGTTGGTCCCAGGCGTCCTTGTAGACCCCGAAGTCGACATGCTTCGGGAAGAAGCTCGGCGGGATCTGGGCGATCTCGTCCGGCGACTTCAGCGCGCCGGTCACCATCCAGTACAGCGGGAACACGAAGGCGCCGGTGAATCCGATCACGACGACGACCAGCGTGGTCCAGTAGATCACTCGTCCTCTCGGAGTCCGGAGCGAGAGGGGCGACACCAGAGTCCTCATCGGGCGTCCTCCTCGCGCGAGACCCGCAGATAGACGGTGGAGAACACCAACAGCACGATCATCAGCATCAGGCCGAGGGCGCTGCCGCCGCCGAAGTCGCCGAAATTGAACGCGTACTGGTACATCAGGTAGGCGACCGTGACGGTCGCGTTCTCCGGGCCGCCGCCGGTCAGCAGGTACGGCTCGATGAACACCTGCATGGTCGCGACGATCTGCAGGAGCAGCATCACCAGCAGGATCAGCTTGGTCTGCGGGACCGTCACGTGCCAGACGCGCCGGAACAGGCCGGCGCCGTCGAGCTCGGCCGACTCGTAGAGGTCGCCGGGGATGCTCTGCAGGGCGGCCAGGTAGATCAGCGTGCCGGTGCCGAGGTTCATCCAGGTCGACACGAGCACGAGGCTGACGAGCGCCGTACTCGTGGAGTCCAGCCAGCTCAGCGGCGGGAGGTGGAAGACGTCGAGCACCTGGTTGAACAGGCCGTTGCCGGGGTCGTAGAACCACTTGAACAGCAGTACGGCGACCGCCGGCGGGAGCATCACCGGCAGGTAGACGACGAACCTCAGGTACGCCTTCGCGTGCCTGAGCTCGTTGAGTACGACGGCCAGCACGAAGGGGACCGCATACCCGATGACCAGCGCGAGCCCGCTGAACGCGGCCGTGTTCAGCCACGCCGACCGGAACGCCGGATCCTCGATCACCGTCCGGAAGTTGTCGAACCCGACCCAGACCCCCGGATCCACGAAGTTGTTCTGCTGGAAACTCAGAACCACCTCTCGAATCATCGGATACCAGGAAAACAAGGCAAAGCAGATCAGTGCACCGCAGAGGAACCCGTACGCAGTGAGGTTGCGCCCAACCGCCCGGCGGAGAGCGCCGTGGTCGTCCGGTGATCGCGGGTCCGTCGCCCCCACCGCGTGGGGACGACGGACCTGCTGCTCGGTAACAGCCATCAGGTGTTCTTGGCCAGGATCTTGTTGGCCTTGCTCTCCGCGTCGGACAGCAGCTTGTCGATGTCGGCGTCCTTGCGGGTCAGCACCGCGGACATCGCCACGTCGAGGACGGCGTACAGCTCCTGCGCCTTCGGCGGTTCGAGCTTGTTGGTGATGTTCGGCTGCGCGGCGACGTACGGCGCGAAGTGGTCGACCGGAACAGTCGCGTACTGCTTGCGCAGGTCGACGATCTGCTTGCCCGGCGCGGTATCGCCGTACAGGTCCGGGATCGGCAGTCCGACCGGACGGCCCTGCTCCTTGGACCGCGCGTAGTTGAACTGGCCCTGACCCGGCGTCAGCTCGTGGAACTGCAGCCAGAGCAGACCGGCCTTGATCTTCTCCGGCGTCGCCTTCGGGTTGAACATGTAGCCGTCGCCACCGCTCAGCGACGCCTTGCCGTCGGACTCCGGTACGGCGGTCACGCCGTAGTCGTCGAACTTGCCCTGGAAGTCGTTGTTCACCGACTGCACGACGTCCGGCGCGCCGATCATCATGCCGAGCTTGCCGGAACCCATCATCCGCATCAGGTCCTCCCACTGGAGGAGCTGCTTGCTGCCCATCGAGTTGTCGTCCCAGCGCATCTTCTTCAGGTTCTCCAGCACCGCCTTGCCTTCGGCGCTGTTGAACGCGGCGGTCTTGCCGTCGTCGCTGACCATCGAGCCGCCGCGGGCGTAGAGCGAGGCGGCGAAGTGCCAGCCGCCGGTGTTACCGGCCGAGTACTCGCCATAGCCGACGTACCCGGCGCCGAGCGCGGCGATCTTCTTCGCGTCCTCCTGCACCTCGGACCAGGTCGTCGGCGGGCTGTCCGGGTTCAGGCCGGCCTGGGTGAACAGCTTGCGGTTGTAGACCAGGCCCATGTTGTAGTTGTTGCGCGGCAGGCCGTAGGTCTTGTCGCCGTCCTTGAACACGCCCATCACGTCAGGACGCAGGTCCTTGACCGCGCCGACGCTGCCGACGTACTGGCTGATGTCCGCGGCCTGCTTGGCTTTGATGATCTTCTGGACGTCGGTGTAGTAGACGTAGAAGACATCCTCCTGGGTGCCGCCGGCCAGCTTCGCCTGGAAGGTGTCCGGGTTGATGCAGGGGAACGCGTCCTTGCTCTGGATGGTGATGTTCGGGTGCTGCTTCTGGAAGGCGGCCACATCCGCGTCCCAGGCCGTGCGTTCCTTCGGATTGCTCTTCGGCGGCTGGCAGCCGACCGTGATCGTCACCGGCCCGTCCGCCGATCCCTCGGCGGCCGGCTTCTTCGCCTCCCCCGATCCGCAGGACGCGGCCACCAGCCCGAGTCCCATCACCAACACCAGGCTGAGCCCGCGGCGCGTTGTCCTCATCGATCCACCCTCTCCCTCGATCTTGCGGACACCGTAGGCAACTCGACACCGTCGCGCAATACTTCGATTTGAGATTGCAAAATCGTGACTTCAGATGGGAAGGTCAGCGCTGCGTGCACACACGACAGCAGCCGCCGACCGGGGTACGGTCAGCGGCTGCGGGTGGGAAGGGTCAGATCCGAGCGCGGGCGGTGGAGGCCCGGACCACCAGCTCGGGCTCGAAGAGCAGTTCGTCGGCGGGTACGGCGGCCCGCTCGATCAGCGCGACCAGCATGTCGACCGCGGCCCGGCCCATCGCATCGATCGGCTGGCGGACGGTGGTGAGGGGCGGGTCGGTGCAGTTCATCATCGCGGAGTCGTCGTACCCGATCACCGAGACCTCGTCGGGGACGGAGAGGCCGGCCCGGCGGACCGCGCGGATCGCGCCGAGGGCAAGGATGTCGCTGGCGCAGACGATGCCGGTGACGCCGTTGTTGACCAGCCGGGTGGCAGCCGCGTGCCCGCCCTCGAGCGAGAACATCGTGTGCTCGACCAGGTCCGGATCCGCCTCCTCCGAGGCGAGGAACGCGTCCAGCTTCCGCCGCGACGGGATGTGGTCGCGCGGCCCGAGCACCATCCCGATCCGGCGGTGACCGAGCGCGCGCAGGTGCCCGATCGCCATCTCCGCGGCGACGACGTCGTCCGACGACACCTGCGGGAAGCCGAGGTGGTCGACGGCCGCGTTCACCAGCACGGTCGGCAGCTTGCGCTCCTGGATCAGCTCGTAGTGCTGATGCGGCGCGTCGGCCTGCGCGTAGAACCCGCCGGCGAAGACGACCCCGGACACCTGCTGCTGCAGGAGCAGATCCACGTAGTCGGCCTCGGACACCCCGCCGAGCGTCCGGGTGCAGAGCAAGGAGGTGAAACCTTGCTGCGCGAGCGCGCCACCGACGACCTCGGCGAACGCGGGGAAGATCGGGTTCTGCAACTCCGGCAGCACCAGCCCGACCAGCCTCGCGCGATCGCCGCGCAGCTGCGTGGGACGCTCGTACCCCAGCACGTCCAGCGCGGTGAGCACCGCTTCCCGGGTCGCCTCGGACACTCCGGGCTTCCCGTTGAGGACCCGGCTCACGGTGGCTTCGCTGACGCCGACCTTCTTGGCCACCTCTGCAAGTCGTCGTGTCATGACGCAAACTCTACGCCACATCACGCAAGTTTTTGCAACGACTTACGTACCTCGCTGAAGCCTCAGGATTCCTGACAGACTGGGCGTCGTGCCCCGATTCGTCGCCACTCGCCCGGACACCGGTCTGCTGTCGCTCCCGTGGGATGTGCCGCTGGAGGACTGGCCCGAGGACCAACTGGTCGCGCTGCCGCGCGGTATCTCGCGGCATGTGGTCCGGTTCGTCCGGGTCAACGGCACCGTGTACGCGATCAAGGAGGTGCTCGAGCATCTCGCGATGCACGAGTACCGGCTGCTGCGCGACCTGGAGCGGCTGGAGGCGCCCTCGGTCGAACCGGTCGGCGTGATCACCGACCGGCTCGACCGCGACGGCGAGCCGATCGACTCGATCCTGATCACCCGGCACCTGCAGTTCTCGCTGCCCTACCGCGCGCTGTTCTCCAGCACGCTGCGGCCGGACACCGTCAACCGGCTGATCGACGCCCTGGTCGCGCTGATCGTGCGGCTGCATCTGCTCGGGTTCTTCTGGGGCGACTGCTCGCTGTCCAACACCTTGTTCCGCCGGGACGCCGGCGCGTTCGCGGCGTACCTGGTGGATGCCGAGACCGGCGAGCTGCACCAGGACATCTCCGACGGGCAGCGCGCGCACGACCTGTACACCGCCGAGATCAACCTGTTCGGCGAGCTCCTCGACCTGCAGGAGGGTGGCCTGCTCGACCCGGACATCGACCCGCAGGAGACGGTCCAGTCGATCAACGACCGGTACGACGCTCTGTGGGCGGAGCTGACCGCACCCGAGGAGTTCGCCACCGACGAGATCCACCGGCTGGACTCGCGGATCCGGCGGCTGAACGACCTCGGCTTCGATGTCGCCGAGATCGACATCATCACCGACTGGGACGGCAGCCAGGTCCGGATCCAGCCGAAGGTCGTGGACGCCGGCCACCACTCGCGCCGGCTGCTCCGGCTGACCGGCCTCGACGTCGAGGAGAACCAGGCCCGCCGGCTGCTGAACGACCTGGACTCCTACGCCGCCTCGACCGACCAGCAGAACGAGGACGAGGAGATCGTCGCGCACGAGTGGCTGACCGAGGTCTTCGAACCGGTCGTTCGCCTGGTCCCGCGCGACCTGAAGCGCAAGCTCGAGCCCGCCGAGGTCTTCCACGAGGTGCTCGAACACCGCTGGTTCCTGTCCGAGCAGGCCGGCCACGAGATCGACACGATGGAGGCGGCGCGGTCCTACGTGGACGACGTACTGAGCGCGAAGCCGGACGAGAAGCTCGCGCTGCCGACCCCGGCCATCTCCGAGGCCGACTGAGGCTTGCAACGTCCGGCCGCCCGCCAGCGTGGATAAGGGTGGGAGGTGCCGGATGGAAACGCCCGACTTCGACGAGTGGGTGGCGCAACGGGGTGCCGCGCTGTTGCGGTTCGCGTACCTGCTCACGCGCGACCATGCTCGCGCCGAGGAAGCCGTGCAGGACGCGCTGATCGCCGCGTACTCGCGGTGGACCCGGATCTGTCGTGGTCAGGACCCCGAGGCCTACGTCCGCCGGTCGATCGTGAACGCCGACATCTCCCGGTGGCGCAGGTTCCTCCGTCGGGAGACTCCGACCCCGGACCCGGCGGCGGAGTCCGTCGGCACGGACCTCGCGGACGCGCAGGCGGAGCACGACGCGGTCTGGGCTCTGTGTGCGACCTTGCCGACCAAGCAACGCGCCGCGGTCGTCCTGCGGTACTACGAGGACCTGCCCGACGCCGAGATCGCCGAGGTCCTCGACTGCTCGCCCGCCACCGTCCGCTCGCAGATCCACCGGGCGCTGGCCACCCTGCGCACCACGCTGACCACGGCCGAGGAGGCCACCTGATATGGACGCAACCGAGGACCTGGTCGCGGCGAGCCTGTCGAGGCACGCGGCCGACGCACCGTCCGACGACCACCTGTTGTCCGATGTCCACCATCGCCTGCGCCGCCGGCGTACCGGCCGCACCATCGGTGCCACCGTCCTGGCCTGTGCCGCGGTCGCCACGGCCATCACCGCGGCCCACTCCCTCACCGAACTCCGGACCGACCCGCCGATCGCCCGGCCCGGCGCGGCTGAGCCCGGCTGGCGCTGGGAGTCGTACAAGTTCGCGCAGGTGCAGGTCCCCGAGTCCTGGACGCAGTACATCTCCGGCGCGGCGCCCTGTACGACGTTCTCGTCGTCGAGCCAGCCGGTGATCGGTCGGTTCAACGACTGGCTCGGGAAGTCGAGCCACACGTGTGAGGACGCCGTACTCCCGCTGGATCGGCGGGTCCCGTACCTGTGGTTCAACGACGTCCAGGCGCCCGGGATCAAGCAGTACGACGGGGGCTGGGCCGAGGAGACACGCTATGTCGGCGGGACGAAGGTCAGCGTGCTGACCAACGACGACGCACTCCGCCGGCGCATCTTCGACACCGCCCGCCCGATCACCGGCACCGACGACAACGGCTGCACTCCCACGGACTTCCGGCCGCCCGGCAGCAGTACGAGCGATCCGGTCACGTCAGCCGGCATCTGCGAGTACTGGAACGGCTCCCTGGTCGCGGGGTCGAGCGTTCCCCCAGAACAGGCCGTCGAACTCGCTCGTCTCCTGCGCACCGCGCCCGAGGGCCGGCCGCCGGACTCTCCACCCGGCTGCCAGGACCCGTCTTCCCGCACCTACGTGGTCATTCTCCACACCCGATCCACCTCGTGGCCGGTCCGCGTCACCTACTCCACCTGCAACCTCGGCCGCCAGTTCCCGGCCGACGACGGCACGACCCGGCGCCTGATCGGCTACCCGGCCCTGGACCTCATCCGCACCGGCGTCCACAACCCCAACCAGCCCAGCGACCTCTTCGACCCGGCCCGCCCTCTCACCCCATCACCTCGATGAAGGACTGCCTCACTTGATTCCGGATGTGGAGAAGCCGCTGACGAAGCGGCGTTGCATGAACATGAAAAGGACCAGCACCGGCAGCACGTACATCACCGCACCGGCCGCGACCAGGTTGTTCATCGGCAGGCCCTTGTCGTTGACATAGCCGGTCGCCATCGCCACGGCCAGCGTCGTGCTGTCCTGGCTGAGGAACATGGCCGGCCCGACGAAATCACCCCAGGCGCCGGTGAAGGACAAGATCACACTGGCCGCGATCACCGGCCAGGACTGCGGCAGGAAGATCCGCCAGAAGATCCCGACGTACCCGCAGCCGTCGATGATCGCGGCCTCCTCCATCTCCCGCGGGATGCCGGCGAAGAACTGCCGGAACAGGAAGATCAGGAACGCGCTGCCGCCGAGCCCCCAGGCGACCCACGGCCAGTAGGTGTTGACCATGTGCAGCTTCGCGAAGATCAGGTACGTCGGAACGAGCGTCACGATCCCCGGCAGCATCATCGTGGCCAGCAGTACGACGAACAGCTGCTTCTTCCCGGGCGCGGTCAGCCGGGCGAACCCGAACCCGACCCAGGCCGAGCTGAGCGTGGTCAGCGTGGTGGTGATGAACGCGATGGTGAGCGAGTTCTGTGTCGCGCCGAGGAAGTTCACCTGGCTGATCGCGTCGGTGAAGTTCGCGAACCGCGGCGCGGACGGCCACCACGTCGGCGGGAACGACGCCATCTCGGCCGGCGACTTCAGCGAGGTCGACACCAGCCAGAGGATCGGGCTCAGCATCACCAGGACGACGGCCAGCAGCACGATGTACAGCGCCCAGCGGTTCGTCCTGGTCATCGCTTGCCCTCCGGCTCGACGGTGTAGAAGACCGTCCGCGCGCTGACCTTGATGATGAGCAACGTGACTAACAGGATCACCGCGAACAGCAGCCACAGCATCGCCGAGGCGTACCCGAAGCGAGAGGCGCTGAAGTACTGCGCGAAGACGTGGATCATGTAGAGATAGTCGCCCTGTGGAACCGTGCCGGCCCCACTCAGCGACCCGGACGACAGCAGCAACGGCGCGAACGACTGCAGCGACCCGATCACCCCGGTGATCACCTGGAACAGGATCACCGGCGACAACAACGGCACGGTGATCCTGGTGAAGGACCGCCAGTACGACGCTCCGTCCACCTGGGCCGCCTCGAGCAACTCCCGCGGAATGTCCTGCAATCCGGCCAGCGAGATGATCATCGACCCGCCACAACCCCACAACACCAGCGCGTACAGCACGTAGCGCACGTTCGGATCCACCAGCCAGGTGATCGGATTCGACCCGAGTCCACTCAGTACGCCGTTCGCCGCGCCGGCGTCTCGGTCGAAGATCAGCCGAAAGGTCAACGCCGCCCCGACCGGCGGGACCACGGCCGGCAGGTAGATCAGTGCCCGGAACAGGCCGCGCCCCTTGAGCGGCTGGTTCAGAATCACCGCGAGCAGGAGCCCGGCGAAGATGGAGAGCGGCACCGTGACCAGTGCGAACAGTCCTGTCCTGCCCAGTGAGCTCAGAGTCAGCGGGTCATGGACGATGTCCACGTAGTTCTGGAAGCCGACGAAGTGGGTCCTCGGCGACAGCCCGTCGGAGTCCGTCAGGCTGAGCCAGAACGCGTAACCCAGCGGGAACACCGTCAGCGCGACGAACCCGATGATCCACGGCGCGACGAACATGTAGAACGTCCGTGCCTTCCGCAGGCTGGGCGGCTTCTTCCGACGGTCCGCGCGGTCCGCGGTGGCTTCCGCGGCGGGACGTCGTACCTCGGTCAGTGCCGAGCTCACCGCAACCGCTTCTTTCCATCGGTGAGCTGCGCGTTGATCTGGGTGTTCAGGGTGTCGGCGAACTGGGCCGGCGACAGGGTCCCCTTGATTGCCTTGGGCAACTCTCGGCCGATCACGCCGTCGATCGCGTCCAACCGCACGTACGGCGTGAACGTCATGACCGAGAAATACTTCTGCTCGGCCATCTGGACCTGGTAGGCCTCCTTCTGGAATGGCTGGGTCTGCGGCATCAGCTTCTGCAGCGACTTCAACGGCGGGATGCCCCAGCCGCCCGCCGCCCGCGCCTTGGCGGGGTCGCCGGCCAGGAACCACTCCATCACCGCCCAGGCGGCGTCCTTGTTCTTACCGGCCTTCGGCATCCACAGGCCGGTCGCGCCGTAACAGGGACTGATCCGCGCCCCGGTGCCGAACTGCGGCGCGGGCAGCAGATGGGCGAGTTTCGCGTTCTTCGCATCGGTGCCGAACAGACCGCCGAACCAGTAGCCGTCGGTCGCGACCGCCATCCGCCCCGCCTGGAACGTCGGGCCGTCCCAGCCGTTCGGGTCGGGGTTGAGCACGGTCGGGCCGATCCCGGCCTTGGCGTAGTCGAGGTACCAGGTGATCGCGCGCAGCGCTTCCGGACTGGTCAGGTCGACCGAGGCGAGGTCGTCGGCGAGCACCTTGCCGCCGGCCGAGGCGGTCATCCCGCAGAGCGTGACGAACACGCTCAGGCCGTTCGCGTTGAGGCCGTACGCACTGACCTTGGCACCCTGCCGCTTTGTCAGCCGCTTACCGAGGTCGAGCAACTCGTCGAACGACAACGGCTCGGCCGAGGTCGGATGCGGCACCTTCGCGGCGTCGAACAGCGCCGAGTTGTACCAGAGCATGGCGTCCTGCGAGTAGTCCTTCGCGAACCCGTACCGCGGGCCTGAGCCCTGCTTCTGCCCGTCGAACCGCCACAGGTCGTTCACCGGGTCGATGTCGTCGGCCTTGATCAGCGTGCTCTTCGCGAAGTACGGGTCGAGGTCCTCGGCCACCTCCCGGGCGGCGAGGTACGCCGTGTCCGTCGCACCCATCCCGCGGACGACGTCGGGCGGGTTGCCGCTGGCAAGCATCGCGGTCAGCTTGGTCAGGTCGTATTCGACCGTCTTCACGGTGAGGCCGAGCGCCTGCGCGGCCGCCTTGGCCTCCTTCGGGCCGAACTCGCCCGACTGCGACATGACGGTGACCGTCCCCTTGGCGGCCGAGCCCGAGCCGGCGGCGGCCGGGGTGTTGGTGGACGATGCCGGGGAGCACCCGACCGCGAGCGCACCGCCGGCGGCCGCACCGCTCAGCGCCAGGAACCGGCGGCGGGAGAGCCCTGCGTTCGTAGTGGTCATGGCCAACCTCTCAATCTGAAGTTTCCGGATCGAAGAGCCGGCAGACCGGGCCGGAGGAGGGTCCGGCCTGGTCTGCCAGCGCTTCGCTGTCGTCCTCGGGGCGATAGCCGAGCTCGTGCCGCGCCGAGGTGATGTCCCAGTGGTTCCGGGTGTTCGCGGAGACGCCGAAGTGCACGCCGTACCGCTCGCCGGCCCGCAAGGCCGCGAGAACCAGCCGGCCGGCGTCGTCGTCGGACAGCCACTGCCCGAGGTAGCGCCGTTCGGTCGGCGGCCAGCCGGTCAGGCCGAGCCGCAGACAGGTGACGGACGCGCCGGAACGGTCCGCATGCGTCCGGCCCAGCGCCTCCAGCACGACCTTGCCGACCCCGTACGGACAGCACGGGCGCGGGTCGAGCCGTGGATCGACCGGCCAATGCGCCGGGCGGTTGTACTCCCCGAGTGCGTGCAGTGAGCTGGCCAGGACCAGCTTCGGTACGTTGTGGGCCGCGGCAGCCTCGAGGACAGCCTGGGCTGTCCGGACGTTGGCGGCGTACACGCTGTCCCAGGTCTGCCAGGGGCTGCTGTTCGCAGCCAGGTGCAGGATCGCGTCCGCTCCCGCGAACACCCGGTACGCCGCCTCGGGATCACTGATATCGGCCTGGGCCACCTCGTCGACGGGCGCGGTCGAGGTGGCCCGATCGACCAGCCGGAGCCGGTAGTGTTTGCGTAGCCACGGCAGCAGCACCGTGGCGACGCGCCCCAGCCCGCCGGTGATCACCACCAGCGGTGCGTGGTCGTTCCGCACAGCGTCCATGTCGTCATCCAGGTCGCCGGGCCCGGGACCGATGCCCGAACTGTGGGCGAAATTGTTCGAGCACTTCCCTGTCTGTGTCAAGAGTGTGAACACACCATGTCAGTTTTGTTGACGGCAAGACGATGCTCGGTTGATACTCGTCCAGTGGCTGCGAAGGACACCGGATCACTGCGGGCGCTGCGGCGCACCAACTCCGAACGGATGCTGTCGGCCCTGATGGAGCACGGAGCGTTGCACCGGGCCGAACTGGCGCGTATCTGCGGCGTGTCCCGGACGACCGTGTCCACGATCGTGGCCGACCTGATCACCGGCGGCGTCGTGATCGAAGTGGTCGGCGACCAGGTCGCGCAGGCCGGCATCGACGCTTCCGAGGTCGACGGCCGGGCCCGCGGTTTCCTGCAGGCCAACCCGGCCTCCGGCACAGCCGCCGGCCTGGACTTCACCCTCGAACGCGTCTGGTGCCACCTCACCGACCTGTCCGGCCGGACGCTCGCCAGCGAAGGCGTGACCGCCGCCCGCGACACCCCGTGGCAGGAGCGGCTCACCGCTGGTCTCGCGCTGCTCGACGACCTGCTCGGCCGCGCCGGACTCGATCGCGACAGCCTGGTCGGGGTCACGATCGGTGTCCCCGGGCCGCTCGACCTGCAGACCGGCGTGATCGGACCGTCGTTGCCGGGCCAGGCGTGGGCCGGGGTGAACGTCGCGGCCGAGTTCCGCCGGCATCTCGCCGTACCGGTGCTGGTGGACAACAACACCCGCCTGGAGGCGGTCGCCGAGTTCACCTGGGGCGCGGGCCGCGGTGCGCGCGATGTGCTCTATCTCGGCTTGTCCACCGGCATCGGGTCCGGATTGCTTGTCGACGGCAACCTTCATCACGGCGGCGCGCGCGGTGGTGGCGGCGAGATCGGTCACCTGTCGGCGGACTCGACCGGCGCGGTCTGCCCGTGTGGGAACCGTGGCTGCCTGGTGCAGTACGCGTCGCTGCCCGCCGTACTCGCGGCTCTTGCGCCGGTGCTCGGCGCGGACGCCGGTCTCGACGACCTGCTGGCGGCCGCCGCGGAGGGTCAGCCGGACACCGTGCGGGTGCTGCGCGAGGCCGGGGAGCAGACCGGGCGGGTGCTGGCGAACATCTGCAACCTGCTCAACCCGGAGCGGATCATCGTCGGCGGCGAGCTCGCCCGCGCCGGTGACCTGGTGCTGGAGCCGATCCGCGCCACTCTGCGCCGGACCGCGATGGCCCTCACCCGCGACGCCGAGGTGGTCGCCGCCGAACTCGACCTCGGCGCTCGCGCAGGCGCGTCCGGCGCCGCCGCCCTGGTGCTGCGACAGACCGACCAGCTGGTCACCGCCTTGCTGACCAGCACATACCTGCGAGCAAACGAGGCAATGTGAAGATCGTCGGATACGAGACGTTCCTGGTGGCGCCACGGTGGCAGTTCCTGCGGATCGACACCGACGAAGGGATCAGCGGCTGGGGCGAGCCGATCGTCGAGGGTCGCGCGGAGGCAGTCCAAGGCGCGGTCGCGGCGTTGATGGAATACCTCGTCGGTACTGATCCGCTGCGGATCGAGGACCACTGGCAGACCATGGCCAAAGGCGGTTTCTACCGTGGCGGTCCGGTGCTGTCGAGCGCTCTGGCCGGCATCGACCAGGCCCTGTGGGACATCAAGGGCCGCTACCACGAGACTCCGGTGCACGAACTGCTCGGCGGCCCGGTCCGTGAGCGGGTGCGGATCTATACCTGGGTCCACGGCCGCGACAACGCCCAACTCGTCGACGAGGCGCAAGCCAAGGTGGCCAAGGGATTCACGGCCCTCAAGCTCAACCTCTCCGAGGCGCTGCCGCCGATCCCGTCGCCCGCTCAGCTCCGGGCCGCGGTGAGCCGGGTCCAGGCGTTGCGTGACGCGCTCGGCGACGGTGTCGACATCGCCCTCGATTTCCACGGCCGGTTCAGTACGGCGGCCACCCGCCAGATCCTGCCCTTGCTCGAGCCACTGCTGCCGATGTTCATCGAGGAGCCGGTGCTGCCCGAGTTCGCCCGGGACCTGCGCCGGATCACCGAGTCGACCAGCATCCCGATCGCAACCGGCGAACGGCTCTTCTCCCGCTGGGACTTCCGCGACGTGCTCAGCACCGGCATCGCGGTCGCGCAGCCGGACATCTCGCACGCGGGCGGCATCTCCGAGGTCCGGCGGATCGCCGCCATGGCCGAGGCGTACGATGTGTCCGTCGCGCCGCACTGCCCGTTGGGCCCGATCACGCTCGCTGCCAGTCTGCAGGTCGACCTGGCGATACCGAACTTCCTCATCCAGGAGCAGAGCCTCGGCATCGAGTACGGCGGTGGCAACGCACTGCTCGACTACCTGGTGGACCCGCAGGTGTTCTCGTTCGTCGACGGCCACATCGAGCGGCCGACCGGTCCCGGGCTGGCCATCGAGGTCAACGAGGATGCCGTACGCGCGGCTGCCGCCGAAGGGCACAGCTGGCGGTCACCGGTGCTCCGGCACGCCGACGGCTCCTTCGCCGAATGGTGACAGCACAGGACGTGAGTGAGTGGCACCTCGAGTACGCCGTTCCAGCGCATGGTGTGCGGCTCACCTAGGTGGCATGCGGAGGGCGCCGTCGAGGCGGATCACCTCGCCGTTGAGGAGTTGGTTGTCGAGGATGTGGGCGACCAGGGCGGCGTATTCGGAAGGGTGGCCCAGCCGGGACGGGTGCGGGACCTGCTGCTCGAGGATGGTGCGGGTTTCCTCCGGGAGGCCGGCCAGCATCGGCGTCTCCATGGTGCCGGGGGCGATGGTGACGACGCGGATCCCCTTGTCGGCGAGATCTCTGGCGGCGGTCAGGGTAAGACCGACGATGCCGCCCTTGCTGGCCGCGTACGCCGCCTGGCCGACCTGACCGTCGTACGCCGCGATCGACGCCGTCATCACCACGACGCCGCGATCACCGTCCTCGCCGGGTTCCTGGGCGATCATCCGCTCGGCGGCCAGCCGGAGCACGTTGAAGGTGCCGACCAGGTTCACCTCGACGACCTGCCGGAACGTTGCCAGCGGCAACGGACCCTTGCGGCCGACGACCCGGCCCGGCGTCGCGATCCCGGCGCAGGTGACGACCACCCGCAGCGTCCCCAGCGCGGCGGCCGCGTCGAGGGCAGCGGTCACGGCGGCCTCGTCAGTGACGTCGGCCGGGGCGAACACGACCCGATCGCCCAGCTCGTCCGCGACGGCCTTGCCGGCCGAGGACGGCAGGTCGACGATCACGACCCCCAGTCCGTCGGCGGCGAGCCGTCGTACCGTCGCCTCTCCGAGCCCGGAACCACCACCGGTGACCAGCGCGACGTCGGCCGGGCTGAATTTCATCAAACGCTCCTCAGGAGGTCGCGGCTGATCACCAGCCGCTGGATCTGGTTGGTTCCTTCGAAGATCTGGGTCACCTTGGCCTCACGCATGTACCGCTCGGCCGGGAACTCGCGGGTGTAACCGTACCCACCGAGCACCTGCACCGCGTCCGTGGTGACCTTCATCGCCGCGTCGGTGCAGATCAGCTTGGCGATCGCCGCCTGCTGTGTGAACGGCCGGCCGAGGTCGCGCCGCCGGGCGGCCTGCAGGTACGTCGACCGGGCGGACTCGACCGCGGCCGCCATGTCGGCGAGCAGGAACTGGATCCCCTGGAAGTCCGCGATCGGCTGCCCGAACTGCTGCCGCTCCTTCGCGTACGCCGCGGCCACGTCGAGCGCGGCCTGGGCCAGGCCGGTCGCGCACGCGGCGATCCCGAGCCGGCCGGAGTCCAGCGCGGACAGCGCGATCCGCATGCCGTCGCCCTCGGCGCCGATCAGGTTCGCGGCCGGGATCCGGACGCCGTCGTAGTTGACCAGCGTGGTGGTCGACCCGGTCAGGCCCATCTTGCGCTCGGGCGCGCCGAAGCTGAGCCCCGCGGCCGACGCCGGCACGTGGAACGCGGAGATCCCGCGCTTCGGGTCGTCCGATGTCCGGGCGAAGGTGGTGTAGAAGTCGGCGTGCGAGCCGTGGCTGATCCAGGCCTTCGTCCCGTTCAGGACGTACTGGTCGTCATCGCGGACGGCGCGAGTGGTCATCGCGCTGATGTCGGACCCGGCCTGCGGCTCGGACAGCGCGTACGCGCCGAGCAGGTCGCCGCCGACCATGTCGGGCAGCAGGCGGGCCCGCTGCTCCTCGGTGCCGAACGTCGCCATGGCGTAGCTGGTCATGGTGTGGACGGAGACCCCGACGCCGACCGACATCCAGGCGGCGGCGATCTCCTCCAGCATCTGCAGGTACACCTCGTACGGCTGCTCGGCGCCGCCGTACTGCTCCGGGTAGGGCAGGCCGAGCAGGCCGGCCTTGCCGAGCGTGCGGAACGCATCCCGCGGGAAGGTCTCGCTCTCCTCGGCCCGGGCCGCGTGCGGCGCGAGCTCGTGCTCGCACAGGTCACGGACCAGGGCGAGCAGGTCAACGGACTCATCGGTCGGCAGAAGACGGTCGACAGCCATCAGGCACCCCTCTCAACGGCTGACGAAATGATACTCGCAATGATACTGGAGCACCTAGTTCCGTATCGTTCTATGCTGTCTCGATATGACAACAGTCGTTCCGGGGCGCCGTACCCGCCGGCAGTCCGAGTTGCTCGACCGGCTCCTGGTCCTGTTCCTCGAACAAGGCTTCAGCCGGTTCACCCTGGACGACCTGGCCGCCGAGCTGCGCTGCAGCAAGACGACCCTCTACGCGCTCGCGCCGAGCAAGGAACAGCTCGCCGTCGAGGTGGTGAAGCACTACTTCAAGAATGCCACCGCGCAGGTGGAATCGGCGGTGGCCCGGCAGACCCGGCACGACCGGCGGATCGCGGCGTACCTGAACGCGGTCGCGGACGCGCTCCGGCCGGCCAGCCGGACCTTCCTGGACGATGTGGCCACGTTCGCGCCGGCCCGGTCGGTGTACGAGCGGAACACCCGGATCGCGGCCGAGCGGGTGCGGTCGCTGATCGAGGACGGGATCAACAACAAGATGTTCCGGCAGGTCGACATCGCGTTCGCCGCCGAGATGATCGCGCACACCATGCAGGCGATCCAGCGCGGTGACATCGCCCGCCGTACCGGCCTGAACGACGCCGAGGCCTACCGCGAGCTCGCCTCCTTCGTCCTGCACTCGCTGCGGCTGGACTGACCTTGTAGCTTTTCCGGATGGAACTCAGGCTGGGACCGCTGCTGCGGTACGTCGACGAGACCCGGGCGACCGTCTGGGTGGAGACCGATGGACCGGCCGAGGTCGAGGTCCTCGGCCATCGGGCGCGGACCTGGTCGGTGCACGGCCATCACTACGCCCTGGTCCGGATCGAAGGACTCGCGCCCGACAGCATCACGCCCTACGAGGTGACGCTGGACGGGTCGACGGCCTGGCCGCCGGCTGACAACTCCTACGGTCCCAGCGTGATCCGGACGCCTCGGGCGGACGGGACCTTCCGGCTGACGTTCGGGTCGTGCCGGCGGTCGGCGCCGTTCGACCCGCAGGGTTTCAAGGAGTTCGGTCCGGACGCCCTGGTCGCGCTGGCCGAGCGGATGGCGGCCGGAGACGGCGAGTTGCCCGACGCTGTGCTGCTGCTCGGTGACCAGGTGTACGCCGACGACCCGTCCGACGCCGTACTGCAGCGGCTGCACGACAAGCACGGCGGCCGGCAGGGATCCGAGGTGGCCGACGAGATCGGCAACTTCGAGGAGTACACGTGGCTGTACGACGACTCCTGGACGACGCCGGCCGTGCGATGGCTGTTCTCGACCGTCCCCTTGTGCATGCTGCTCGACGACCACGACCTGCGCGACGACTGGAACACCTCGATGACCTGGCGGCGCTGGGCGACCGCGCAGCCGTGGTGGCGGGACCGCGTGGTCGGCGCGTACGCGTCGTACTGGGTCTATCAGCACCTCGGCAACTTGTCGCCCGAGCAACTCGACCGGGATTCGACGTACCACGCGATGCTGTCGATCGAGGACGACGACGAGCGCGCGGCGTACCTGGACCGCTTCGCCTGGACCGCGGACGAGGACCCGGCGTCGTGCCGGTGGAGTTTCTACCGCGACTTCGGTGACGCCTCCCGCGGCGTCCGGCTGGTCGCGGTCGACTCGCGCTGCTCACGGCATCTCGAGCCGGACGAGCGGGCGATGGTGGATGCCCACGAGTGGGAGTGGGTACGACGGCACACCGTCGAGGCCACGCGTCCGATCCACCATCTGCTGCTCGCATCGACCTTGCCGTTCCTGCTCGCGCCCGGGCTGCATCACCTGGAGGGATGGGACGAGGCGATCTCGTCCGGCGCATGGGGACCGCGCAGCGCCCGGATCGGCGAGAAGGTCCGGCAAGGGATGGATCTGGAGCACTGGGCGTCGTTCCGGAAGTCGCTCGACGACGTGACGTCCTTGCTGGCCGAGCTGGTCAGTGGCGAGGATCCGCCGGTGTCGATCCTGATGCTGTCCGGCGACGTGCACTGCAGCTATCTCGCCGAGGCTTGGCTGACCGACGTACCGCATCCTGGTACGGCGATCCGGCAGTTGACCATGTCGCCGTTCCGGAATCCGGTGCCGCGGTACATCCGATGGGCGAACCACTTGCTCGGCACCCGCTTGATGACAGCCCTGCTGCACAAGCTCGCCCGGATGGCCGGGGTCCGGGATGTGGCGGCCGAGTGGCGGCTCGCGCACGGGCCGTGGTTCGGCAACGGCGCGATGACGGTGACGCTTTCCGGCGAGGACTGGACGGTCGACGTCGACCACGCGGAGTTGCGTGGTGACCGGCAAATGCTCGAGCGGACGTTGACCTATGGACGCCTAGACTCCTCAAGCACTCGATTGACGTCCTGAAGATGCCGCTCCGCTCATCAGAGCCGCACGCCCCGGAAGGCTGATGGCCATGAAATCGTCCACCCTTCGACGCACGGCGGCGGTGCTCGCCGCCACTGCGCTGACCCTTGTCGCGACCATGCCGGCCAAGGCCGATCCGGTGAAGCCGCCCCGGCTGTCTGCCAAGGCGATCACCTCGGCCCTGAACGAGGAGGTGAACACCCCGGGCACCGCCTGGATGACCAAGCCGGACGGCACCGTCGTGGTCTCCTACGACACCACCGTCACCGGCACCAAGCTGACCGCGCTCACCAACGTGACCAAGCGGCTCGGTCAGGGCATCACGATGGAGAAGCTGCCCGGCAAGCTGACGAAGTACATCAGCGGCGGCATGGCGACGTACGGCGGCGACGTCAGGTGCTCGGTCGGCTTCAACGTGCAGCGGCGTGGGAAGTACTACTTCCTCACCGCCGGTCACTGCGGCAACGAGGCCGCCCGCTGGTACCAGGACGCCAACCACCAGGTCTTCACCGGCGCGGTGCACCACTCCAGCTACCCGTGGAACGACTACTCGCTGATCGTCTACCGCACCGACATCAAGATGAAGCCGCCGGGCGGCAGCGTGTACCTCTACAACGGGCACTCGCAGGACATCACGACGGCGATGAATCCGGGCATCGGGCAGTACGTGTACCGCAGCGGCTCCACCAGTGGCCTGCACAGCGGCCGCGTCACCGGGCTGAACGCGACGGTCAACTACGGCGACGGCCGGGTGGCCGGCCTGATCCGCACCAGCGTGTGCGCGGAGCCGGGCGACTCGGGCGGTCCGCTGTTCTACCGGCAGTGGGCGTTCGGCCTGACCTCGGGCGGCTCCGGCGACTGCACCTCGGGCGGTGTCACCTACTTCCAGCCGGTAGTCGAGGCCCTCAACGTGTACGGCGTCTCCATCTACTGAGCGCAGGTTTCCCCTACGCTCCGAATTCACCTGAATACTCAGGGAGAGACCGGGGTAGGAGTGGTCACGGTTTAAGTCAAGGACGCACCCGCCCCGAGCGCGTCCTCATCGTGAGGAGGCTGAAACCGTGACATTTTCGCCTATCCGCCGTACCACCGCGATCCTGGCCGCCGCCGGGCTCGCTGCCGCCGGACTGCTGGCCACCCAGGCCTCGGCCGCGACGATCAACCCGTCGACGCTGTCCGCATCCGCGATCACCGCGACCTTGAGCAAGGACGCGTCGATCCCGGGCACCGCCTGGCAGACGAACCCGGACGGCCGGATCATCGTCTCGTACGACGACACGGTCACCGGTGCCAAGATGTCGGCGCTGACCGGTGTCACCAAGCAGTTCGGCAACCGGGTCACGCTGGAGAAGATCCCCGGCAAACTGACGAAGTACATCGCCGGCGGTGACGCCATCTACGGCGGGCAGTACCGCTGCTCGCTCGGCTTCAACGTCCGTAGTGGCAGCACGTACTACTTCCTGACCGCGGGACACTGCGGCAACATCGCGTCCAGCTGGTACGCGAACTCGAGCAAGACCACGCTGCTCGGGACGACCTTCGGGTCGAGCTTCCCGGGGAACGACTACGCGATCGTGAAGTACAGCACGTCGTACACGAACCACCCCGGCACGGTGGATCTGTACAACGGCTCCTCGCAGGACATCACGTCCGCCGGCAACGCGTCTGTCGGTCAGGCGGTCAAGCGCAGCGGTAGCACCACCGGTGTGCACAGCGGTTCGGTCACGGCGACGAACGCCACGGTGAACTACGCCGAGGGCACCGTCACCGGTCTGATCCGCACCAACGTCTGCGCCGAGGGTGGCGACTCCGGCGGCGCCCTGTTCGCGGGCTCCGTGGCCCTCGGCCTCACCTCCGGTGGATCCGGCAACTGCTCCTCCGGCGGTACGACGTACTTCCAGCCCGTCACCGAAGCCCTCTCGCGCTACGGCGTCAGCGTCTACTGACACCTGAGGTCTTCAAGCACACGAACGGCGCCCTGGATCTACCAGGATCCAGGGCGCCACTAACGTCCACTTCAGCTCGCGCGGCGGCGGGAGATTTCGTAGAGGGTCACGCCGGTGGCGATGCCCGCGTTGAGGGACTCCGTCGCGGTGGTCATGGGGATGGAGACGATGAGGTCGCAGTTCTCCCGGACCAGGCGGGCCAGGCCCTTGCCTTCGGAGCCGACCACCAGGACCAGGGGTTCGGTGGCGGCGTCCAGCGCGGGGAGCTCGATGGCGCCGTCCATGTCCAGGCCGATGACCAGGAGGCCGGCTTCCTTGTAGGACTTGAGGGCACGGTTGAGGTTGGTGGCTCGGGCGACCGGGATCCGGGCCGCCGCGCCGGCCGACGTCTTCCACGCGGACGCGGACATGGACGCCGCACGACGCTCCGGCACGAGTACGCCGTGGGCACCGAAGGCGGCCGCGGACCGGGTGATCGCGCCCAGGTTGCGCGGGTCGGTCACGCCGTCGAGCGCGACGATGAGCGGCACCTCGCCGGCGTCGTACGCCCGGGTGAGCAGGTCGTCGGGATGCGCGTACTCGTACGGCGGGATCTGGATCGCGACGCCCTGATGGGCCCCGCCGGCGGTGACCCGGTCGAGCTCGGTCCGGGGCACCTCGAGCACCGAGATGCCGTGCTCGACCGCGATCAGCAACGCCTCCCGCAGCCGGGCGTCCCGTTCGGTGCCTTCGGCAACATGCAGCGCGGCGGCCGGGACGCCGGCCCGCAGCGCCTCGACCACCGGGTTGCGGCCGTAGACCCACTCGACACCGGTGTCCATGGACTTGCGGGCCGGGCGGTTGCGGTCACGCTCCTTGGCGCGCTCCTGGGCCTTCGCCCGCTTGTGCGCGGGGTGCTTGACCCGGTCCACCGCCTTCGGAGTCGGGCCCCTGCCCTCGAGACCGCGGCGGACCCGGCCACCGGATCCGGCCGTCGGGTTCCCCTTCGGCTTCTTCCGGATGGCGCCCTTGCGCTGGCTACTGCCTGGCACGTCAGTTTCCTTCGTCGGTTGTAATCGGTGCCGCGAGCGACCAGCGTGGTCCCTGCGGCGTGTCCTCGACGACGACGCCGAGTGCCTTCAGCCGGTCGCGGATCGCGTCCGACGCGGTGTAGTCCTTGCGTTCACGGGCGGCCTGCCGCTGCTCCAGCAGCGCCTTCACCAGCCCGTCCACCACCTCGGTGAGCTCGTCGCCGACCGCGGCCCGCGAGGCCCACGGCTCCGCCAGCGGGTCCAGCCCGAGCACGCCGAGCATGGCGCGCACGGCGGCCAGCGCTTCCCGCAGCGCGGGCGAATCACCGTCGGCGACCAGCTTGTTCCCGTCGCGGACGGTGTTGTGCAGTACGGCGACCGCCGCGGGCGTGCCGAGGTCGTCGTCCATCGCGGCGACGAAGTCCGTCGGCAGCTCCACCGCCGGCTCGACCCCACCCGTCACCTCGTCGGCCCGGGTGACGAAGCCCTCGATCCGCTGGAAGCTCGTCGCCGCCTCGTCCAGCGCGGCGAACGAGAACTCCACCACGGACCGGTAGTGCGACTGCACCAGGTAGTACCGCAGCTCGATCGGCCGCACCCGCTGGACCACGTTGCGCACGATCGCGCCGTTGCCCATCGACTTGGACATCTTCTCGCCGGCCGTGGTGACCAACGCGCTGTGCATCCAGAACCGGGCGAACTTCTGCCCGACCGCGGTCGACTGGGCCAGCTCGTTCTCGTGGTGCGGGAAGCGCAGGTCCAGCCCGCCGCCGTGAATGTCGAACTCGTCACCCAGATACTTGCCCGCCATCGCGGAGCACTCCAGATGCCAGCCCGGGCGGCCGCGGCCCCACGGCGTCGGCCAGGAGGCCGTCCGCGGTGTGCCCTCGGTGTAGCCCTTCCAGAGCGCGAAGTCGCGCGGATCCCGCTTGCCACGCGGGTCCGCGTCCTCGGCGGGCTCCATGTCCTCGATCTTCTGGTGGGACAGAGCGCCGTACGACGGCCAGGACCTGACGTCGAAGTAGACGTCGCCGGAGCCGTCCGGAGCGACGTACGCGTGCCCGCGCTCGATCAGCTCGGCGATCATCTCCAGCATCTCCGGGACGTGACCGGTCGCGCGCGGCTCGTACGTCGGCGGGCGGCAGCCGAGCACGTCGTACGCCCAGTGCAGCTCGCGCTCGAACTCGTAGGCGTGCGCCCACCACGGGACGTGCCGCTCGGCCGACTTGGCCAGGATCTTGTCGTCGATGTCGGTCACGTTCGCGATCACGGTGACCTGGTAGCCCGAGCGCTCCAGCCAGCGCCGCAGGACGTCGAAGACGACCTCCTTGTAGATGTGCCCGACATGCGGGGCACCCTGCACCGTCAGCCCACAGTGGTAGATCCCGATCTGGCCCGGATGGACCGGCACGAAATCCCTCACTGCTGCCGTTGCGGTGTCGTACAAGCGAAGTGTCACCGGTCAAGGGTAACGGGAAGTGGCACTCCTCCTTGACAAGATGTCCCCAAGCGCGCTCATCCAGGAGGACTCTTGTCGAACCAGGGCCCGTACGGACCGCCACCCGGGCAGTACCAGGGGCCGCCACCGCCCCCGCCGTACGGCCCCCCACCGGGTGGTCCGCAGTACGGCCCGCCGCCGGGCGGTCCGCAGCACTGGGGCCCGCCGCCACCGCACGGTCCGGGATTCGGCTGGGGCTCGAACGGATTCCCGCCGCCCAAGAAGAAGAGCAAGGCGGGCTGGATCATCCTGCCGATCGCCATCGTCGGGCTGGCGGTCGTCGGGTTCGCGGTGATCAGCTCGGTGCTGAAGCACAACGACAGCGACTACGCCCAGCCACAGCCGACCTCCACGGCGACCGACGGTCCGACCGAGGAACCGACGTACATCGCGACGACCAAGGCCCCGACGGCGCCGGCCACCACCCGGACGACTCAGCCGCAGCCGACGAAGACCACGCCGCCCCCGCCCTCGGACACCGACATCGTCGCGAAGAACCGGATCTACAAGACCGGCGTGCAGAGGACGGTGAACTGCCGAGAGTCCGGCGCCCGCGCGAACGGCGCCACCAACGCGCGCAAGTACTACAACGCTGTGCTGGCCTGTCTGGTCAAAGCTTGGCCGAAGCAGGTCGCGCTGGCCGGCGGGCGGTTCGTGCCGCCGCACCTGGTCGGCTTCGCCGGGACGGCCCAGTCCCCGTGTGGCGGGAGCTCGCCGAGCTCCTTCTACTGCTCGTCGAACCGGACCATCTACATGGACGTCAACAGCGACCTGAAGTGGTACCAGCTGTATCTGACCTACCCCAACAAGACCCAGGCGATGGCCTGGTTGCGGGCGGAGATGACCGACACGGTCGCGCACGAGTTCGGTCACCACGTGCAGAACATGACCGGGATCCTGGCGGCCACGGACAACCTGCAGTACGAGTTCAGCGGTGACAAGTCGCTGGAGATGAGCCGCCGGCTGGAGATCCAGGCGACCTGTTTCGGCAACGTGTTCATGGGCGCGAACAAGAGCAGCTACGGGATGACCGGGCTGCTGAAGTCGCAACTGGACTACCTGCACTCCCACCAGGGCGACGAGTACATGACCCAGCCGGACCACGGCAGCCGGGAGATCATCCCGCGCTGGGCGAACGCCGGTTTCGTCACCCGCAGCCCGTCCGCCTGCAACACCTACACCGCCTCGCCGAAGTACGTGCGGTAATTACTCACCATTCGACCCAGATTGAATGGTTGATTCTTACCGAAGCCGGGTAAAACCTCCGCCGAGCGCTCTGTCCGCCCCTCATCGCTCTGTGGAGGTCCACCGTGAAGTCCGCCCTTTTCACGGGTGCCGCCGTCACTCTTGGTCTGCTTCTGGCCTCGATCGGCTCCGCCCAAGCCAGCACCACCTCGCCCGCATCCCACCAGCCAACGCCCCAGGCCCGTCAGCACGGCATCGACAAGGCCGGCGACGCGTACATGGGCTGGCTGTCGAACACCACGACCAGCGCTGCTCCGGCAGTGATGGCCCCCGCCGCATCGGTCGAAGGTATCGACGTCTCCAGCCATCAGGGCAACGTCAACTGGGCCTCGCAGTGGACTGCCGGCAAGCGGTTCGCCTACGTGAAGGCGAGCGAAGGCAACTACTACACCAACCCGTACTTCGCCCAGCAGTACAACGGCTCCTACAACGTCGGGATGATCCGCGGCGCCTACCACTTCGCCACCCCGAACGACTCCAGCGGCGCCAACCAGGCCAACTACTTCGTCGACCACGGCGGAGGCTGGTCCCGGGACGGCAAGACCCTGCCGGGCTCGCTCGACATCGAGTACAACCCGTACGGCGCAACCTGCTACGGGCTGAGCCAGGCCGCGATGGTCAACTGGATCCGCGACTTCCTCAACACCTACAAGGCGCGGACCACGCGGGACGCGGTGATCTACACCAACCTCGACTGGTGGAGCCAGTGCACCGGCAACAGCACCGCGTTCAACGCCACCAACCCGCTCTGGGTCGCCCGGTACGCCTCGGCGCCCGGCACCCTGCCCGGCGGCTGGCCGTTCCACACGATCTGGCAGTACAGCTCCACCCCGATCGACCAGGACCGGTTCAACGGCGACCAGTCCCGGCTGGTTGCCCTCGCCAACGGGTGAGCCGGGGGTAATTGGGTTGCGGCGGTCTCATAGTCTCGATCGGTGAGCTTTTCGCTGCCGATCGAGACCGACCGCCTGACCCTGCGCCGCTATCTCGCCACCGATTACGACGACCTGCTCAGGCTGCAGTCCAGACCGGATGTCGCCCGGTTCCTGCTGCACGGCCCGAGGACCCCCGAGCAGGTGAAGGAGGCCCTCGCCGGCCGGCTGACCGACGTACCGATGGACACCGACGGTCAAGCGCTCACCGTCGCTGTGATCCTGCGGGAAACCGGTCAGCACGTCGGCGAGGTCACCTTGTTCGTGCACAATGCCGAGCAGCGGACCGGGGAGATCGGGTTCGTGTTCCACCCGGACTTCCACGGCCGCGGGTTCGCCGCGGAGGCCTCGATCGAACTGCTCCGGCTCGGCTTCGAGGAGCTCGGCATGCACCGGATCATCGGCCGGCTGGACGCCCGCAACACCGCCTCGGCGAACCTGCTGAAGCGGCTCGGCCTGCGCCAGGAGGCGCACTTCGTCAAGAACGAGTTCCTGAAGGGCGAATGGACCGACGAACTGGTCTTCGCGATGCTCGCCGAGGAGTGGGACAAACGCTCGTAAGTATTTGACAGCAGAAATGGCTGTCGCGGCACGCGTTCACCGCGACAGTCGCGGCCGGTACGTCTACCGTCGAAACATGATCGCCGCCCGTTCCTTCACCGCCCTGATTCTCGGTGTGGTCGTGCTGAGCGCGGGCTCGCTCCCGAGCGAGGCCGTCAAGGTAGCCCCACCGCGTCAGATCGCCTACCGCACGTGGACGTCGACCACCGACTTCCTCGCCGGTGCCCAGTACGGCACCACCGTCGCCGACGGTGCCCTGACCTTCGGTACGTCGACCGGCACCACGGCGTACGTCGATCCGTTCGGGGACGGCACCGCCAAGAACTACGACCAGACCAGCTGGATCTCGCCGATGGTCAGCAGCGGCTTCGGGTTGACCGAGCTGGTCGCGTCCTGGAACGCGACCACGCCGCCCGGCACCTGGATCGAGGTCTCGCTGGCAGGTACGACGGATCTCGGCACCACGACCAAGTGGTACGTGCTCGGCCGCTGGTCCGGCGGCGACGACACCGCCGCCGGCGACATCCACCGCACATCCGTGCCGGCGCAGGGTGACGCCGACGGATCTGTTGCCGTCGACACCTTTACCGCCGCGACCGGCCATTGGCTGGATCGCTGGCAGCTCAAGGTCAGCCTGTACCGGCTCAGCGGTACGACGCAGTCGCCGGTGGTGCGGTCCGTGGGTGCGATGGCGTCCCGGCTGCCCGCCGACAAGAAAGTTGCCGTGAGCCCCCTTGGTGGCGCGGAGGGCGTCGTACTGGATGTGCCGACGTACTCGCAGGAGACGCATATCGGGCAGTATCCACAGTGGGACGGCGGCGGTGAGGCGTGGTGCTCGGCGACCTCGACCGCGATGGTGCTCGACTACTACGCCGCCGGGCCGACCGCGGCGGAGACGGCGTGGGTCGATCCGTCCTACACCGATCCGCAGGTGGACCACTCGGCGCGCTCGGTGTTCGACTACTCCTACGACGGCGCCGGGAACTGGCCGTTCAACACGGCGTACGCCGGGAGCCGTGGAGTGGACGGGTTCATCACCCGGCTGCGGTCGCTGACCGAGGCGGAGCAGTTCATCAAGGCGGGGATCCCGCTGGTCGCGTCGCTGTCGTTCAAGAAGGGCGACCTGCCCGGCGCGGGCTACGGGACCAACGGGCACCTGATGGTGATCGTCGGGTTCGACCAGGCCGGCAACGTCGTCGTCAACGATCCAGCCTCGCATCTGATCGCGAGCAACGACCAGGTGCGGACGACGTACGACCGGGCCGCGTTCGAGAACGCGTGGGTGCCGCACTCCGGTGGGCTCGTCTACGTGATCCACCCGGCGGGCATGCCGTTGCCGGCGCCGCCGGATCCGCAGCACAACTGGTGAGAGCGACAGTGCCCGCCACACCGGGGCGGTGTGGCGGGCACTGTTCTGTCTGTGGCCCAGCTTTGCGGCTCAGCGGGCGAAGAGTGCGCCCGTCAGGTTCGTGGTGAGGTTGCGGAGCGAGTCCGGCAGGTACTGCAGGTGCCAGCCGCGCGGGCCGCGGTACCAGGTGAAACCTTCGTCCTCCTCGTCCGGAGTGCTGTCGGTGGCGACCAGTGCGTCGATCCAGCGCTCCGATCCGCCGAGGACGACGGCGTACGGGAGGGCACGCGAGCAGAGCTCGGCGTGCTGGTCGACCGGCAGTTCGCTGACGTCCATCTCGAGCAGCTCACCGCGGATCGCGGCGACCTGGCCGAGCACCCGGCCGGCGGCCGGCGCCTTCGCCGGCATGTAGCGGCCGACCACGATCAGGCCGATGCCGACCAAGGTGACCGCGAGACCGACCAGACCCCAGGTCGACAGCAGTGCGAGGACGACAGTCAGCGCGACGCCCAGGACGGTGATGACGATGCCGATGGTCGCCCACAGCGACCGGGTGCGGTCCGGGCGCTCGTTGAACCAGCCGCGCTTGACCACACCGTCGTACAGGGCGTCCTGGACCTGGGCGAGGTTCGCCCGCACCTGGCGGCCGAGCTCGGAGACCAGCACCGAGTCCGAGTCGCCGAAGATCGCGCGGATCAGGACGTTCTCGTACCGCTGCAGCTCCTCCGACGGTGCGTTCGAGACGCGGCGCAGCTCCCAGTCGGGCCGCGCGTACTCGGTCTCGTGCTCCAGCTCGATGATCGTGATGTGCCCGCGGACGGCCAGGTCGATGATCGTCGCGGTGACGTCCACCGGGTCGATCCGCTCGTCGATCAGCGTGCCCACCTCGCCGGGCCGCAGGTCGGACGGCGGACTGAAGTCGATCCGGGTGTCGGTGCCCAGGCTGAACAGCGACGCCGGTACGACGCGCCGCGGGTCGACCCGGTCGCGTCCGCGCAGCCGGTAGAGCACCAGCAGTGCGATCACGCCGAGCAGCAGGATCGCGAGTGCGGTGAGCAACTGCGCGGTGTCGGTGGAGAAGGCCCGCTTGAAGGTCTTGCGGTACTCGACGATCGAGTTCGCGGCGATCTCGCCCTCGGGGAAGCCGATCACCATCCGGACCGTGTTCCCCGGCGGCAGCATCTGCTGCTGGAAGGTCGGCCCGGACGTCTCACCGATCTGCGCCAGCGTGCACGGAGTGTTGCTGTCGATCGCGCCGGCGAAACAGGAGACGTGCGAGACCTCGGGTGTGCTGAAGAGGATGTTCGCCTGTGTGACGGGCAGGTTGATGCCGGTCAGCGGGGCGAACCGGACCTCGGTGCCGTTCAGCGTCTTGGCGACCGCGCCCTTCACTGTGTAGGTGAAGTCCAGTTGAGTGGTGCCGCTGACATCCGCGACCGCCACCGAGGTGACGTCGCCGTCGGTCTTCACGTCGGCCTGCTTGTCCTGACCGCCGGCCTTGACGGTCAGGTCCCCGATCTCCTGGACGTGATCGACGTCGTCGGGAAGGTGATCGCGGGTGACGATGAACCGGGTGAACGTCCCGCTCACGTTGCTCAGCTTCCAGGTCTCGGAGACCCTGAGCAGGCCATCGCGTTCGACCCGGACCTGACTGTCGAAACTGGTCACCGCCGGGTCGGCCGCGGAACCCGAACCGGCCGCGCCGGCCGGCGCGGCGGTCAGGCCCATCAGGCCGAGGGCACACAGGGAGAGCCCGAGCACACGTAGACGCATCGCCCAATCACACCGTAAAGAGAGGGTCAGGTTGACACGGGCACGATAGCCCCTGGCGCGTGTCAGGCCACCAGTGGGGACCAGCGTCCGGTCAAGTTCGGTTGAGCCTGGGCTCGGATAGCGTCTTCGGTGTGTCAGGCAACCAATGGGGTCCACCGGCTGCCCCGCCGTACGGGCAGCCGCAGTTCGGGTGGGGCGCACCGCCTGGTGGACCGCGGCCGCCGAAGAAGAAACGTGGCGGGCTGATCGCGCTGTTCGTCGTACTGGGCATTGTCTTGCTCGGTGTGATCGGGCTGAAGGCGGTCTCCAACACGCTGAAGCACAACGGTGACCCCTACACCAGCCAGCCGGCCCCGACGTACTCCTCGAGCTACAGCCCCACGGCCGAGCCGTCAGAGACGCCATCCGCGGCGCCGACCCGGCCTGTCACCAACCGGCCCACCACGACCCAGCCGACCACCACACGTCCGACCGCGCCTCGGACGACCACGACGCCGAAGAGCAATCCCGGCCCGTCCGACACCGACCTGGTACTGCGGAACAAGCTGTACAAGGCCGGAGGGATGGGCTCGGTGAGTTGCAAGGAGTCACGGTCGCGCCCGTCCAACGTGGCCGGCGCCCGGGCGAACTACGTCAACCTGCTCCGCTGCCTGAACAAGGCCTGGCCCGCGGTAGTGACGAAGGCGGGTGGGCGGTTCCGGTCGCCGAAGGTGCAGGTGTTCAGCGGGACCATCAGTACGCCGTGCGGGATGTACAGCGACACCGGTCCACCGTTCTACTGCGGCAGCACCGAGACCATCTATATGAACCTCAGCGAGGACATCGGGAACTACAACCGGTACCCGGAGGCCTATCAGAAGGTCTGGGCGCGGATGTGGATGCTGCACCAGTTCGCGCACGAGTACGGCCACCACGTGCAGAACATGACCGGGATCCTCGCGGCCAACGCCCGGATGCGGTACGACGCTCCGACCCAGGCGGCCGAACTGGAGGGCAGCCGGCGGCTGGAGTTGCAGGCGTCCTGCTTCGGCGACATCTTCATCGGGTCGAACAAGCGGACCTACCCGGTCACCGGGCAGGCGCTGTTCCAGTGGAAGTGGCTGATCCTGCACTGGACCGACTACAACAACGACCACGGCGACGGAGTGAACCACCAGTACTGGGCCACCCGGGGGTTCACCAGCCGCAACCCGAACGTCTGCAACACCTTCGCCGCGTCGGCCGCGAAGGTGCAGTAGAGGCCCGGATTCCGGTCGGCTGAGAACCGACTGGCCGGGGTGGCTAGCCTGGTGGGTCCGGATCACGCAAAGTATGTCCGGAGGGTGCGCGGTGTCCGGGGGGAAAAGAACCGACCTGGCGCGCTTCGGCACCCGGAACAGCGCCGGATGCACCACGTTGACGGCTACACCAGCGAGGTCGTGAGGAGTATCGATGTCGGACAACTGGAACCCACCTCCGGGGAACGAACCGGCTGACGGTGAGCAGCCGGCCGGCCCGCCGGAGCGGGGTCCCGGGGGTGGCCAGCCGCCCAAGTGGTGGACCGGGGACACCGCGGCCAAACGTGAGTTCCAGGACCCGGCGCAGGGCGAACGTCCGCCGAACAAGTGGTTCGGCGAGGGCTGGGCGAACCGCCGTCCGGAGAACCCCGACGAGCCGTCGTGGCAGACCAGCCCCGAACAGTCTCGCCCGACTCCATCCCAGTCCGGCCCACCCCAGCAGCCCGGTCCACAGCCCGGTTGGGGCCCACAGCCGGGCCCGCCGTCACCACAGTCCGGTCCGTCACCTCAGGCCGGTCGAGGTCCGCAGCCCGGCCCTGCCCAGCAGTCGGGACCGCCGCACTCCGGTCCGACGTCGCAGTCGAGCCCAGCCCAGTCCGGCCCAGCCCAGTCCGGCTCAGCTCAGTCCGGTTCAGCACAGCAGTCTGGTCCGCAGCCGTCCGGGCCGCAGCAGTCTGGTCCAGCTCAGTCCGGATGGGCGCAGCAGTCCGGTCCGCAGACTGGTGGGGCTCAGTCCGGGTGGACGCAGCAGGCTGGCCCGCAGCAGCCCGGTCCGGGTCGGCCGGGGCAGTCTCGGCCGCCGCAGCAGCCCAGCACGGACCAGTCGCAGTCCAGTGCGTGGCACTCGGCTCCGTCCCAGTCCAATCCCGAGCAGCCCGGACCGTACTCCGAGGGCTCATACCTGTGGGGTTCGCCGCAGTCGGCGCCTCAGCAGTCGGCCTCGCCGTGGAGCAACGCCCTGCCCCCACAGCAACCACAGCAACAGCGCATGCCCCGCCACGCGACTTCGTCCGGCAACCAGCTCGGCCCGATGGGCCAGCCGGTACAACAGGCGCCGAACTGGCAGTACCCGCCGATCCCGATCCCCCAGCCGCCCGGCGGGCGCAGGCGCAAGCCGAAGCGGACTCCGCGCCTTCTCCTGATCGGCCTGGTGGTGCTCGCCGTCCTGGTCGTCGGCACCGGCGTCACACTGCTCGTCCGCAACACCGGCAACGACGCCCCACAAACGACGGGCACCCCGTCGGCCCCGGCCTCGGAGTCCCCGTCCGAGTCGCCCTCCGAGTCAGCGTCCAGTGCGCCGACCCCGACGAGGCCACCCGGCCCGACGGTCGACGAGGTCGTCAAGGCCAGCAAGCTCTACAGCATCGGCCCGATCGCGGCCTCGAAGTGCGCGGAGCCGCTGATCGCCCCGGTGAACTTCACCGGGGCGAGGACCTACTACAACCGTCTGCTGCCGTGCCTCAACCGCACCTGGTCGCTGGCGATGAAGAAGGCCGGCCTGCCGTTCCGCGCCCCGAAGGCGGTCGTGTACGCCGGCAAGCTGCCCTCCCCGTGTGGCATCCAGCGCAGCGTGCGAGCGGCGTACTGCGGTGCGAACCAGACCATCTACCTGCCCTTCGCGGTGGACCTGCGCTACTACCAGTCGAACCCGATGTACGCGCGCGCGATCATGCTGAACACGTTAGCGCACGAGTACGGCCACCACGTCCAGAACCTGGCAGGCATCCTCGGGGCGTCGGTGACGCGGCAGCAGCAGATGACGCCGAACCAGAAGCTGCAGGAGAGCCGCCGGCGTGAACTGCAGGCGACCTGCCTGGGCGCTGCCTACCTCGGCGCCAACGCGGCGTTCACGCCGATGCGTGGCCCGTTGCTGCAGAACTGGAAGTTCCTGATCTCCCACACCGGCGACGACTACGCCCGCCCGCGCATCCACGATCACGGCAACCGGGTGAGCAACTACCAGTGGTCGATCGCCGGCTACAACAGCAAGAAGCCCGACTCCTGCAACACGTTCACCGCCGTGGATGTCCGAGTGAACTAGGCGGTGTCTGACGGTCCCGCGCCGTAGCGAGCAGGTGCGGGACCGTCAGACACCGCCTTGCCCGCGTTCAGAACAGGCGGCGCGCTGTGGTCAGCGTGCCGCCGAACGCGGTGACGAAGTTGCTGAGCGACTCGCCGATGTCGGACAGGTGCCAGTTGTCCGGGCCGGCGTACCAGCCGATGCCGGCGTCCGGGTCGTCGTCGTCATCGGTCGCCGCGATCTCCAGCGCCCATTTCTCGGTCAGTCCGAGCACAGCGGCGTACGGAAGGCAGCGGGACGCGAACTCGAGGCGGTGGCTCTGCGGCAGGTCCGCCGACGTCTCGTCGACCAGGTACCGCTGCAGGCCGGCCACTCGACCCAGTACGGCGGCTCCGCGCGCAGTGCGTGCCGGTGCGACCTGACCGATCAGTGCGAGCACCAGACCCGCCGCCATCACCGCGAAGCCGACCAGGCCGAACTTGCTCACGATCGCGAGCACGACGGTCAGTACGACGCCCGCACCGAGCAACACCAAGCCCGCAGTGGTCCAGCGGTTCCGGACGGCGTCCGGACGGGAGGTGAACCAGCCCTGCGTCACCACATCGGCGTACAGCTGCTCGCGGACCAGGTTGAGGCGCGGTCGCAGCGACGGGCCGAGGTTGGACACGACCACTGAGTCGCCTTCCGCGAAGACCGCGTCCAGCAATGCCTTCTCGTACGGCAGCAACTCGTGGCCGCCCTGGTGGAGCCGGTGCAACTCCCAGTCCAGCCTGCCGAAGTGCGATTCCCGCGGCAGCTCGACGATCGTCAGATAGTTGCGGACGGCAAGGTCCAGCAGGGTCGCGGTGATGTCGACGACGTCGGCCGTCTCGTCCACCACCGTGCCGACCTGGCCCGGCCGGATCCCGTCCGGTGCGGCGAACTGCGGACCGTCCGAGCCGTTCAGCACCGGCCGCTCCGGCGCGCCTTCGCCGACCTTGGCGGCGTCACGACCGCGGAAGAACCACAAGGCCACGGAACCGAGCAGTCCGATGCCGAACACGATCACCGCCAGGCCGATCGTGCTGGAGTCGGCAGTGAACGCCCGCCCGAGCGTCCAGCGGGTCTCGTACTGCGCGTTCGGCTGCACGGTCGCCTGGTCGCTCAGCCCGGTCAGGAACGTCACCCGGCCACCCGCGGGTACGCCGTTCTGCTCGATCTGCAACCCGGCCGACTCGGCCAGCTGCGACGACGTACACGGCATGCTCGAGCCGACCCGGCCGGCGAAACAGGTGACCCAGGTGGCGAACGGGATGCTGACGCTGAGCTCGGCCTTCGGGATCGACACCCCGAAGCCCTGCACGACCGGCCAGCTCACCTCGCGGCCCTCGGTCGAGTCGGCCACCACGTTGTCGACGGTGTAGCTGTAGACGATCTTCGACTGGCCGGACACGTTCACGGTGAGCTTGCGACCGTCGTCGGTGCGCTCGTTCTTCAAGCCCTGGGCCGGTTGGCCGTTCACGGTCGCCGACACGTCACTCAGGCCGTAGGTGCGGTCCCGCTCGGCGTCGGACCGGACCCGGGTGGCCAGCGTCCGGCTGAACGTCGTACCGCCGGCGGTCAGGTCGACCGTCTCCTTCACCTGCAGCTTGCCGTCCTTGGTGAGCGTCGCCTCGGCGGAGTACGCCGTGATCTGATCGTCGGCGGCCTGGGCCGGCAGCGTGCTCAGGGCAACTATCGGGGCGGTCAGGGACATCAGCAGGGCAGCCGGAAGGAGGCGGCGCTTCAGTGACATGGGTCGAGAGTAGTCTCGTGCCGGTTCGCCCAGCGAACCCGACCGAACCCGATCACGGCGCAGGAGGCCAGACCTGTGAGCAGTCCGTACGGCTACGGTGGCCGTCCCCAGGACGGTCCGTCCGGACCGCCTCCCGGTGTGCTGCCACCGCCGCAGTCCGCGCCGTGGCCGCCGCAGGGGCCGTACTCCACTGGCCCCGGTCCGATGCAGCAGCGAGCGCCGTACCCGGGCCAGCAATACCCGGGGCAGTGGGCGCAGCCGTACTACGGCGGTCCGGGTCAGTTCAACGGGTTCCAGCCACAGCGTCGCCGGGGCGGTCCGGTCCGGCTGATCGTGCTGGCGTTCGTGCTGCTGATGTTCATCGCCGTGTCGGTGGCGGTGCTCGGCAGCCTGCTGGGCAAGAGCGACGACAACACCGCCCAGCCCGGGGTGACCGGTCCGTCGATCGTGCCGACGCCGACCATCAACCCGCAGAAGGGTACGGCGGAGGACTACCTGCTCAACGCCGACATCTACCGCACCGGTCCGCTGGCCGAGCAGAACTGCCCGGCCGCGAACCTGCGTGACGGCAGCCTGGCGGCGCAGAAGGTGTACTACCAGAAGCTCTTCAACTGCCTGAACGACGCGTGGCGGCCGATCTTCAAGGAGCTCGGCCAGGACAAGCCGGACCCTGGTCTGGTCGTGTTCGACAAGCCGGTGACGACACCGTGCGGCCGCTTCGAGCCGCTGTCCGGCCGGGTGCTCGCGTTCTACTGCTACGGCAACCAGGTCATGTACACCGACGTCAAGCAGATGAACCGGGCGTTCGGTCCGCAGCAGGATCTGGCCTACTTGATGACGATCGCGCATGAGTACGGCCACCACGTGCAAGGCGTCAGTGGGCTGTTCTATGCCCGTGCCGTCTATCTGCAGGACCATCCGGATCAGGAGCTCGAGAGCTCACGCCGCAACGAGCTGCAGGCGTCCTGCTTCGGCGGTGTGTTCAGCAAGGCGGTCGAGAAGTCGTACCCGCTGACCAACCGGCTGGCCGAGTTCAAGGAGCAGTCGAGCAACAGCTTCGGTGAAACGCCTGACACCCCGGAGGACGAGCGTACGCACGGCTTGGCGACCAGCCAGGGCTTCTGGATCCAGAACGGCTTCAACATCGGCGCGGACAAGGCCTGCAACACCTCGCAGTATCGGCCGACCTGGTGAAGTGACGAGTCCCTGCCAGGCGGCGACCGCGCGGGGCCTGACTCAAGTCGACGACAGCACCCCATGATCAACTGCCTTTGGTGATCCACTGGACCATGCACTACTGCCAGCGCTGCGAAACCCCAGTCCACCTCCTGCCGAACGGCGACCACGCGACCTGCCCCATCGGCCACTACAACGAGCCCGCCAGACGACTCCCGCTCTTCGTCGTCACAGGCGCCTCCGGCTCAGGCAAGTCAGCCGTCTTTCCCTTCCTGGCTGCAGAACTGCAGGAGTACGCCGTCTTCGACGCAGACCTTCTCATCGACCCATTCGGCCTCGCCTGCGCACCCGATCCGATCAACTGGCCCGCCTTCCGCGACGCCTGGCTGGCCGTCGCCCACTCAGTCGCCCAATCCGGCCGCGCAACCGTCCTCCTCTCTCCTTTCATGTCGGAGCAACTCGAAGACCTCCCCGCCCGCCGCTGGATCAGCGACATCCACTTCGCCCTCCTCGACTGCACCGACACCACCCGCACCGAACGCCTCGGGAACAGACCCAGCTGGCGCGAACACAACCCCGCCCAACAACTCGCCTTCGCCAAACACCTCCGCACCCAAATCCCCACCGTCCTCCCAACAGACAACACCACCCCCACAACCACAGCTCTAGCCATCGCAGACTGGGTCCGCAACCTCTCCCGGACCTGATTCAGCGGCAGTGGCGTGTCGAGGGGTTGGCGGATAGGTTTTGTTATGCGGGTAAGGGGAAATCTGGCCACCGAGCGCTTGCTGGAGTGGGCCGCCGGCGCGGTTGGTGGCGGGGCGCGGGTCGGCACGGTGCAGGCGTTGCACGGTGAGCAGGGGCCGTGGCGGGTGGGCGTCGAGTATCGTGGGGTGACGACGGAGGTCGTGTTGCGGGCGCCGACGCCGCGGATCGACGGTTCGATGATCGCCACCGGAGCCGCCGCGCTGGAAGTGGCCGAGCGGCATGGCTTGCCGGCTCCTAGGCTGATCGATGCTGATCTGTCGGGCGATGTCGCCGGAGTGCCTTCGACGATCGAGACCGTCGTACCTGGCACGAGCGACTGGCCGGCGCCGACAACGGTTGAACGGTTGCAGGGCGCTGGGGCTGCCCTGGCTCGGGTCCACGCCGTCGCGATGGCACCCGGGGAGCACCTTCCCTTCCGGCCGCGACCGATCGCCGTGGACGACTTCGCCGCCGACCGCCGCAACGACCGCATGCCCACAACACCTTTACTGCAAGCGGCTGACGAGCTCATCGCGGCGTACGGCGTCCCGCCCAACCAACTCGTCTATGTCCACGGCGACGTGTGGCCCGGCAACCTCATCTGGAACGGCGACGACGTCGCCGCGCTCATCGACTGGAAGACCGCCGGCGTCGGCGCGCCCGGGGTCGACCTCAGCGAACTCCGCGAGCAGGTCGCGATCACCTTCGACCCAGAAGCACCAGCCCATGTACTCGACGGCTGGCAACGGGCGACCGGTACGACGGCGAGCGATGTCGCCTACTGGGATGCCGTCGCCGCGCTCAATACACCCACCGAGCTGGACGGACCGGCGACCGCCCGGCGTGACGCCTTTCTTCGCGAGGCGCTAGGCAGTCTTGGGTGAACCGCGACTCACATCGTCTGGCCGATAGCCGCGCCGAGGAAGGCGCCGCCGAGGCCGGCGATGATGCTGGCGGCAACGTTTGCGGCGGCGAAGAACTTCGCGTCCTGCTCGATCAGCCGCAATGTCTCGTAGGAGAAGGTGGAGTAGGTGGTCAGCGCACCGCAGAACCCGGTGCCGACCAGCAGTTGCACCGAATGCGGCACGCTCGACGTCGTCGCAGTACCGGCGACCACCCCGAGGATCAGCGAGCCGACGATGTTCACGGTGAACGTGCCCCACGGGAAGACGGTGTCGTGGCGGGCCTGGACCGCGCGGTCGGTGAGGTAGCGCAGCGGCGCCCCGACAACGGCCCCGGCAATCACCAGGAGCAGGTTCACCTCGACTCCCCCTTGGAGTCCGGGGCGGTGTCACGTCCGGCGTACCGGATGACTTCACAGTCGTCGAGGATCACCAGGCCCTCGGTGACGAGTTCGTCCAACTGGGGCAGGAAAGCGTGGATGCGGTCGTGAGTGTCGACGATGACGATCACCACGGGCAGGTCCTCGGACAGGCTGAGCAGACGCGTGGTGTGGATGCGGTTGGACGCGCCGAAGCCTTCGACGCCGTGCAGCACGGTGGCGCCGGCCAGCCCGGCCTTGTGGGCGCGGTGCACGATCTCGGTCGACAGGGGCTTGTGGTGCCAGCGGTCGGACTCGCCGATCATGATCGTGAGTCGAAGAGCAGTGCCGGTGAGTCTCATCGCTGCCTCCGGTGGATCAGGCTTCGCGTCGCGCTGGCTGTCGCCCAGACCGCGATCAGCGCCGCGGCCGCAGTACTGGCGAGATAGATCAGCGCCGTGCCGGGGTGCCGGTCGGCGATCAGGCGCTGGATGTCGAGGGTGTAGGTGGAGAACGTGGTGAAGCCGCCCAGGATCCCGGTGCCGAGGAACGGGCGCAGGTACCGTTGCCGGGCCCACACATCGGTGACCAGCACCATCAGGACACCGATCAGCGCGCTGCCGGCGATATTGATCACCAACGTGGCCCAAGGGAAGCCGCCCGCCGGAGTCGGCCAGGCCAGGCCGATCAGGTAGCGCGCGGTCGCACCGATCGCGCCGCCGACGGCGATGACCGCGAGTACGGCGGCGTCGGTCGCCAGATGCCGGGTGGGTCGGGCGAGATGCAGGTCGACGTCGGGATCGCTGGGTTCCTGCGGAGCCGGATCGGTCTGCTCGCGTTGCTGCACCGGGTGATGCCTCCTACCTGGACAAGTACCCCGCGGCAGGCGCGCCACGGGGTCGGACAGGTAGGGACTGTTGGCCATCCCGCGATCGGGTGACGGTTCGGGGCCGGCGAGCCCCACCGCCGGTCGTACACCACCAAGCCTAACCGCTGCCCCGCCCACGCGCCCAAGGGCCGCCTAGCCGGGCGAGCTCAGCTCCACGATGAGATCGTCGAAGGCGCACCGCGAAAGGAGGACCTTGCCATGTCACCCGTTCCGAAAGCGGGCGCGCGGTACGACGGCCTCGCTGACTGGTACGACGAGCACAACGCCGCCGCGGCTGACGACAACCGTGGCCCATTGCTGGAGTTGCTGGGCCCGGGAGACGGACTGTGTTTGGACCTCGGCTGCGGGACCGGACAGAATCTCCTGGCCCTCCGCACCACGGGACGCACCGTCATCGGGCTCGAGTACTCCGCCGACCAACTGCGCCTCGCCCGGCGACGTACCGCCCGCGGCGAGGCGCTGGTCCAGGCCGACGCCGCCACGCTGCCGTTCGCCGACGCAGTCTTCTCCACCGTCGCCGCGCTGTGGCTCTCCACCGACGTCGACGACTTCGCCGCCGTACTTCGTGAGGCCGCCCGCGTACTGCGTCCGGGCGGAGTGCTGGCGTACTACGGGGTCCACCCGTGCTTCAACGGTCCACACACCGAAGGCCGCGTCGATGGGGGGCGCGTCGTCCACCCGACGTACCGCACCGTCGGCTGGCATCCGCCCGCACCCTGGTGGGGCGACGGCGGTATCCGCCACCGCCTCGGCATGCGACACCTGCCGCTCGCCGACCTGCTCAACTCGTTCACCGCGGCGGGCCTGACGATCACCCGGACCGTGGAGCCACGCACCGACCCGGTGCCCTGGATCCTGGCCCTACGCGCCGAGAAGCGCTAACCGTGGGTCGGGTGGGCCCAGGTGGCGTGGGAGAATCTCCGGGTGCAGATCGGGGTCCTTGGGTCATTTGAGGTACGCGCGGACGACGGCAGCTTGGCCGACGTGCCGGGTGCTCGGTTGCGCGCGCTGTTGATCGCCCTGGCGCTCGAGCCGGGGCGCGTCGTGTCGAAGGCGACGCTGGTCGACTGGATCTGGGGTGAGCGTCCGCCCGCTGATGCCGCGAATGCCCTGCAACGCTTGGCTTCCCGGCTGCGGAAGGTGCTGCCAGGGGTGATCGAGGGACAGACGGGCGGCTACCGGTTGACGGTGAGCGCCGACGCTGTCGACGCCCTGCGGTTCGAGCGTCTCCTCGCTCAGGCTCGCCAGGAGGAGGGTTCCGGGCGGCTCCGGCTGTTGCGCGAGGCCCTCGCTTTGTGGCGCGGCGCAGCGATGCAGGATGTCGGGTTGGAGGACAGCGAAGCGTTCGAGTCGGCGGTGACGCGGCTCGAGGGGCTGCACCTGACCGCGATGGAGGATCGGTTCGAAGCAGAGGTCAGCCTCGGTCATGGCGCGGAGGTGGTCGCGGAGCTGACCGACGCGGTAGCCGCGCACCCGCTGCGCGAACCGCTGGTGGCCGCGCTGATGCGTGCCCTGGTGGCGGCCGGTCGCGATTCCGAGGCCCTGCTCGCCTACGAGCGCACGAGGGAGGCCCTCGCGGACGCCCTGGGCGTCGACCCCTCGCCTGAGTTGTCGGCCTTGCACGTCGCCTTGCTGCGGGGCGAGTTGGGACGCCGGGAGGAGAACCGGAAGACCAACGTGCGGGCCGAGCTGACGAGTTTCGTCGGGAGAGACGCTGACGTCGCCGTGGTCCGCGAGCTGATCGCGGAGCATCGGCTGACCACGCTGGTCGGGCCGGGCGGCTCGGGCAAGACCAGGCTGGCCACGGAGACCGCGCGTACGCTGCTCGGCGACCTGCCGGACGGGGTTTGGCTGGTGGAGCTCGCCGCGATCGGCGCCGACGGTGACGTCGCGCAGGCGACGCTCACCGGGCTCGGGCTCCGGGACGCGCTACTCGGCTCGGGACCGGGCACCGACCTGGTGGACGGGCTGATCGCCGCGATCCGCGAGCGGGAGGCGCTACTGATCCTGGACAACTGTGAGCACGTGATCGAGGCGGCGGCTCAGTTCGCCGATCGAGTCCTCGGAGAGTGCCGACTGCTGCGGATCCTGGCGACGAGCCGGGAACCGCTCGGCATCACGGGCGAGGCGCTGTGGCTGGTCGAGCCGCTGCCCGTGCCCACCGACGCCGGCGCCGGCGAGATCGCGTCCTCTCCGGCCGTCCGGCTGCTGCGGGACCGCGCGGACGCCGTACGCAGGGATCTCGCGGCCGACGAGCACACGTTGGCGACTATGGCGCGCATCTGCCGGGCGCTGGACGGCATGCCACTGGCGATCGAACTCGCCGCGGCCAGGTTGCGCACCATGTCCATCGATCAGCTCGCCAACCGGCTCGACGACCGGTTCCGTCTCCTGACCAGCGGCAGCCGTACGGCGTTGCCGCGCCACAAGACGCTGCGCGCGGTGATCGACTGGAGCTGGGAGCTGCTCACCGATGCCGAGCGGATGGTGCTGCGCCGGCTGTCGGTGTTCTCGGGCGGGGCGAGCCTGGAGGCGGCCGAGCAGGTCTGCGTCGGCGCTGACGTCGAACCGTACGAGGTGCTGGAGCTGCTCACCTCGCTGGTCGAGAAATCGCTGCTGGTCACGGACGGCGACGGCGCCCCGCGCTACCGGATGCTCGGCACGATCAAGGAGTACGCCGCGGATCGGCTCGCGGACGCCGGGGAATCGGACCTGGCCCGGCAGGCGCATCTCTCCTACTTCACCGAGTTCGCCGAGACCGCGGAGCCACATCTGCGTCGCGCCGAGCAACTGGACTGGATCGCCACGCTCGAGGCCGAACACGACAACATCAGTGCCGCGCTGCGGGCGGCGATCGCGGCCGGCGACGCACCGGCGGCGATGCGGCTCGCGGCGGCCACCGGCTGGTACTGGTGGCTCAGCGGGCGCCGGGGCGAAGGCATCGAGCTGATGATCGCGGCCACCGAGGTTCCCGGCGAGGTGACCGATGAGGTTCGGGCCATGACGTACGCGCTGGTGGTGCTCTTCGTGACCTCGGGGCGGGGCGGCGAGCAGCAGGGCGTGGAGTGGATCCACAAGGCGTATCGATTCAGTCAGCAATCCGAGCACCACAACCCGCTGCTGGATCTGGTGATCCCGCTGGAACGCCTGCTGGAGGACCCTGCTGCCGTCGTGCCGGCGTTCGAGTCGTTGCTGGACAGCGTCGACCCGTGGGTACGCGCTCTGGCCCGCTGGCAGGTCGGCAAGATGCGGACCGTGCTCGGCGAGAGCGGCCCGGAGGCGGAGGCCCAAATGGAGATGGCGCTCGCGGAGTTCCGGACGCTCGGCGAACGGTTCGGGATGTCGTTGGCCCTCTCAGAGCTGGCGGGCCAACTGGCCCTGCGTGGCGAACTCGCCGGTGCCTCCGAGTACTACGAACAGGCGATCACCGTCGTCACCGAGGTCGGCGCGATCGAGGATGTCATCCGGCTGCGGACTCTGCAGGCGCTGCTGTACTGGCGGAACGGCGATCAGGAGGCGAGCGCGGCCGCCATCGCCGAGGCGGAGAAGTGCGCCGAAGGCGTCACCTGGACGTATGCACTGGTCGACCTGGCGTTGACGAAGGCGGAGCTCGCTCGCTGGGGCGGCAACGCCGAGGAGGCCCGCCGCCAACTCGCCGTCGCGACCAGCTATCTGGGCGACGACGCGAAGCAGGCGAACATCCGGGCCGGGATAGAAGACACGCTCGGCTACCTGGCCGACGATCTCGGGGACGCTCGTACGCACCGCGTGGCCGCCTGGCAGGCGGCGGCCGAGGCGGGCCACCCGCCCTTGACCGCTCAGGTAGTAGTCGGGATCGCGGATCTCGCGGTTCGCCTCGACCAGTACGAACAGGCGGCGCGATTGCTCGCGGCCGGCGACGGACTCCGCGGACTGCCGGATCGCTCCAGCCCGGATGTGGCCAGGATCGAGCGGGACGCACGACGTCACCTCGGCGAGGCACGGTTCGCCGAGGTGACGCAGGAGGGTGCGGAGGCGAGCTGGTCCGAGCTGGTCGAGGCCACGCTCGCTTCGTGAGGCTCAGCTCGCCGCGCGCTGAATGATGATGTCGCCGTGCCGCGTACGGGCATGCACCATGACCTTGTCGTCGGACGGGCCGGCGTCGCCCTGCGATGAAACGAAGTTGTGCACCGCTCCCCGCTCACTGTCGACGTCGACGGAGGCCGCGGCGCCCTCGCTGATGCCGACCTCGATGTTGCCGGAGCCGTTCATCAGTTTCGCCTGACCGTGCGTCATCCGGCCGATCCGAATGGCGCCGCTGGCCGTCTTGGCGGTAATGCTGCCGTCGGCGCGGTCGATGTCGAATCCACCACTCGCGCTGCTCAGATCGAGGGCGGCCGAGGCGTGGCCGATCCAGGCCCGGCCGCCCGAGCTCGAGATCCCGACGACGCCCTCGACCTCGCCGATCCGCACCTCGGGCGCCGCGCCTTCGATGTCGGCGCGCCCGGAGATGTGGCCGACCACGACCTCGCCGGCCGAGATGTTCGCGTGCAGGGCGTCGATGCGATCCAGCTCGACCCGGCCCGATGCCATGTGCAGCTCGCATTCGCCGAACGATCCGTCGGCCCGGACGCTCGAGTACGCCAAGTAGGCGACCAGGCTGGACCCGGCGGGCAGCTCGATCGTGATGGCGACCGAACCGTTCTTGCTGCCGGCGGCGGTCGTCTTGACCGACAGCTGACCGTCGGCGAACTCGACCTTGGTCTTGCCGGCCACCTTGACGTCAGACCGGCTCGCCGCGTCGATGGGTTCGACCAGCACGACGGTGTCGGCCCGGTCGGTCGCGGTGACCCGCACCCGAGCACCGGCGACCTGAACGGTGGCGGCGATGGGCCCTGGCGTGACGAATGTAGGCATCACAACTCTCCTCGTACGTCGATCTCGTTGATGGGCTCGACCGCCCGAATTGGTCAGGCGCGCTTCTTGAAGGTGGAGAGCGACCACACGAACCCGATCGCGGCGATCCCGACGCACCAGACGATGGCCTGGACCGCGCTGCTCGTCGAGGCCGGTTCACCGGCCAGCAGACCGCGCAGGGTTTCGATGATCGGGGTGAAGGGCTGGTACTCCGCGAACTGCCGTACGCCGGCGCCCATCGTTGCAGCCGGCACGATCGCACTGCTCAGGAACGGCAGCATGATCAGCGGTACGCAGGCCATCCCCGCCGATTCCGGGGTCCTGGCGAACAGTCCCAGCGCGACCGTGATCCAGCTGGTCGCGAACGAGACCAGCACGATCAGACCGATCGCACCGAGCCATTCGGCGAAACTCGCGTCCGGCCGGAATCCCACCGCGAACGCGACACCGATGATGGCCGCGACGGCGATCAGGCTGCGGAGCAGGGTCTCGGCGACGTGCGCGACCAGTACGGCGCTGCGGGAGATGTCCATCACCTTGAACCGGTTGATGATCCCCTTGGTCATGTCGGTGTTCACGGCCGTCGCGGTCGCGCTCAGTCCGTAGCAGATCGCCAGGATGATCATGCCCGGCGTCGCGTGGTCGATGTACTTCTCACCGACGTCGAACGCGCCGCCGATCACGAAGACGAACATCAGCAGGAGCACGATGGGGAGCAGGATCGCGTTGAACACCGCGACCGGGTTCCGCACAGTGTGCTTGAAGTTGCGACCGAGCATGGTCGTCGAGTTGCTCATGATGCGTTCACCTTCGTGTTGGTACGGCCGGTCAGGGAGAGGAAGACGTCGTCGAGGTCCGGGGTGTGCACCGAGAACTCCTCGACATCGATCGAGTAGGCATCGAGCTGGTCCAGCAGGTCGCGGACCGATTTCGCCCGGCCGTCACTGGGGACCCGCAAGGTCAGGTCGTCCTCGGCGTCCCGCGTCGAGTCGGTCAGGACCTGCTGCGCGGCGTCGAGTTCGGCGTCGCCGGCGAACCGGAGCCGGACATGGCTGCCGCCGATCAGGCGCTTGAGCTCGGCGGGCGTGCCCTGGGCGACCAGCTTGCCCTGGTCGAGCACCGCGATCCGGTCCGCGAGCCGATCGGCCTCGTCCAGGTACTGGGTGGTCAGGAAGATGGTGACGCCCTCGGCCACCAGCTGGCGGATGATGTCCCACATCGTCCGCCGGCTGCGCGGGTCCAGACCCGTCGTCGGCTCGTCCAGGAAGATGATCCGGGGCTTGCCGACCAGGGTCATCGCCAGATCCAGCTTCCGGCGCATCCCGCCGGAGTACGTCGCCACCATCTTCTGCGCCGACTCCGTCAGGTCGAACCGCTCGAGCAAGTCCGCGACGATGCGCTTGCCCTCGGCGGATTCGATGCGCTTGAGATCCGCCATCAGCTGCAGGTTCTCCTGGCCGGTGAGCAGCTCGTCCACCGCCGCGAACTGGCCGGTGACCCCGATCGCCGCGCGGACGGCCTTGGTCTCGGTGGCCACGTCATGACCGGCGACACGGACTATGCCGCCGTCGGCCTTCATCAACGTGGTCAGCACGTTGACCGTCGTCGTCTTGCCCGCGCCGTTCGGCCCGAGCAGGGAGAAGACCGTACCCGCAGCGACCTCCAGGTCGATGCCGTCGAGAACGACCTTGTCCTTATAAGCCTTGCGCAGCCCCGAGGCCGCGATCGCTGAACTAGTCATGCGACTACCTTCGCCGCCCCACCAGCCACCACCCTGACACGCCCCTGACACCACCTGACGCGGCGGGCGGGCCGGTCAGCGAGGCCGACCCACGGTCCCCTGAACCGAGCCTCCAGGCGAGATTCAGTGCCTGGCTGTCACCGCGGGAGCAACACCTCAGTCACCCGGCAGTCGCTTACGCCGAGATCACCAGGCTTCGTTGGGCTTTTACTAAGCGCGCGACGGCAGGAGCCCGCGTGCCGGAGGGCGGGTGGGAGCGGTGCGAGTGAGTGACGAAGGAGCGAACGTAGATGCCGCGCGGGAACAAACACCCACAGTCGCCCGGCAGATGGTTACCCGAGATCACCAGGTTTCGTTGGGCTTTCACTAAGCGCGCGACGGCAGGAGCCCGCGTGCCGCAGGGCGGGTGGGAGCGGCGCGAGTGAGCGACGAAGGAGCGAACGTAGACGCCGCGCGGGATGGATGCTGGTGGTGCGAAGGCTTTGGTTGGGGTTATCTATCTGGTAACTGGGCGGCGTAAGATCCGGCCGTGACGTTGCGACGTGGTGACCTGGCGCCACCCGCGCGGACGCTGGTGGATGTGTTGCAGGAGACGGCGAGCAAGTACGCCGATGAGCCTGCGCTGGACGACGGCCATGTCAGTCTGAGTTATCGCGAACTGCTCAACCAGACGTCCAAGTTCGCCGCGCGTCTCACCGAGGCCGGGATCGGGCCGGGCGACCGGGTCGGGGTGCGGATCTCGTCGGGGCACAACGATCTGTACGTCGCGATCCTCGGGACCATGCAGGCCGGGGCGGCGTACGTCCCGGTGGACGCCGACGACCCCGACGAGCGGGCGGAGCTGGTGTTCGGCGAGGCCGATGTCGCGGCTACGGTCGGCGACGACCTGGAGCTCACCCTCACCCGCCCGCAAGCCGCGCCGATCCCGAGCGACGACAACGACAACGCCGACGGCTACTTCGACTACCCGTACAGCGCCCGGATGGACTCCTCCGGTACGACGGACACCCCCAGAGCCCACGGCGGTCCGGAGCCGACCGACGACGCGTGGATCATCTTCACCTCGGGCTCGACCGGCGTACCCAAAGGCGTCGCCGTCACCCACCGGTCGGCCGCGGCGTTCGTGGATGCGGAGGCGCGGCTGTTCCTCCAGCAGGAGCCGATCGGGGCGGACGACCGGGTGCTCGCGGGCCTGTCCGTCGCGTTCGACGCGTCCTGTGAGGAGATGTGGCTCGCCTGGCGGCATGGTGCGTGCCTGGTGCCGGCGCCGCGCTCGCTGGTCCGGACCGGTATGGACCTCGGACCGTGGTTGGTTGCCCAAGGCATCACTATCGTCTCGACCGTGCCGACGCTGGCGGCGCTCTGGCCGGCCGACGCGCTCGACCAGGTCCGGCTGCTGATCTTCGGCGGCGAGGCCTGCCCGCCCGAGCTCGCCGAACGGCTCGCGATCGACGGCCGCGAGGTCTGGAACACGTACGGACCGACCGAGGCCACGGTCGTCGCCTGCGGCGCCCAGCTGACCGGCGAGGGCCCGGTCCGGATCGGTCTCCCCTTGGACGGCTGGGATCTGGCCGTGGTCGATGCTGCGGGCAACGAAGTGCAAGAGGACGAGATCGGCGAGCTGATCATCGGCGGTGTCGGCCTGGCCCGGTACCTCGACCCGGCCAAGGACGCCGAGAAGTTCGCCCCGATGCCGAGCCTGGGCTGGGAGCGCGCGTACCGCAGCGGCGACCTGGTCCGCAACGACCCCAAAGGCCTCCTGTTCCAGGGCCGCGCCGACGAGCAGGTCAAGCTCGGTGGCCGCCGGATCGAGCTGGGCGAGGTCGACGCCGCACTCCAGGCCCTTCCCCAGATCTCCGGCGCCGCCGCCGCGGTCCGCAACAGCGCCGCCGGTAACCAGTTGCTGGTCGGGTACGTCGTACCCGAAGACCCGGCAGCGTTCGACCAGGCCAAGGCGACCGCGAGACTGCGCGAGGAACTGCCCGCGGCGCTCGTCCCCCTGCTGGCCGTCGTCGACACGCTGCCGACCAGGACGTCCGGCAAGGTCGACCGCAACGCGCTGCCCTGGCCGCTGCCCGGGATGGACAGCGACGGCCCGGCGGCCGAGCTCAGCGGGACCGAGGGCTGGCTGGCCGAGCGGTGGACGAAGGTCCTCGGCGCGACCGTCACCGGCCCGGACAACGACTTCTTCCTGCACGGCGGCGGCAGTCTGGCTGCCGCCCAGCTGGTGTCGGTGCTGCGCGAGCGGTACCCGGACGTGACCGTCGGCGACATCTACGAGTACCCGCGCCTCGGCGCGCTCGCGGACCGGCTCGACGAGTCCCAACCAGTGGCGTACGTGCCGGTCGAGATCCGGGACATCCGGCCGACGCCGAAGAGCACGCAGCTCCTGCAGACCGCGCTCACGCTCGTCCTGCAGACTGTGGTCGGCGTTCGCTGGCTGGTCTACCTGTTCACGCTGAACAACGTGCTCGCCGAGCTGGCGGGCCCGCTGCCCTGGGCCAGGACGGTCTCGTGGTGGTGGATCCTGGTCGGCTGGCTACTCCTGATCACCCCCGCCGGCCGGATGGGCATCGCCGTCGTCGGCGCGCGCATCCTCCTCCGCAACCTGAAACCCGGCACCTACCCCCGCGGCGGCACGGAGCACGTCCGGCTGTGGGCCGCCGAGAACCTCTCGGACGCTGCCGGCGCGGCCAACCTGGCCGGCGCCCCCTGGATCGCGTACTACGCCCGCGCACTCGGCGCGAAGGTCGGCCGCGGTGTCGACCTGCACACCCTGCCGCCGGTGACCGGCATGCTCACGATGGGCCGCGGCGCGTCGATCGAGCCCGAGGTCGACCTCGCCGGCTACTGGATCGACGGCGACCGGCTGCACGTCGGCCCGGTGACTGTCGGCGCGGAGGCCGTGGTCGGTTCCCGGAGCACGCTGCTGCCCGGCGCCGAGATCGGCCGGAACGCCGAGATCGCGGCCGGCTCGGCCGTCTCCGGCAAGGTCCCCCCGAACGAGCGCTGGTCCGGCTCCCCCGCGAGCCGCGTCGGCCGGGCCCGGCACCCGTGGCCGGACCACCGGCCCGATCGTGCCCCCTGGTGGGTGCTCGCGTACGGCGTTCAGTCCGCCGTGATGTCGCTGATCCCGGTGGCCGCGGCCGCCGCGGCACTCGTCGTACTCGGCAACGCGATCAAAGGCACCGAGACGCTCCAGGCAGCCGCACTCAAGGCGCTGGGCGCGATCCCGCTGATGACCCTCGTCGGGTTCGTGACGCTCGCCGTCCTGACGCTGGTCGGCGTCCGCCTGCTCGGGATCGGCATCAAACCCGGTCACTACCCGGTCCGCAGCCGGATCGGCTGGCAGGTGTGGGCGACCGAGCGGCTGCTGGACACCGCGCGGACCCTGCTGTTCCCGCTGTACGCGAGCCTGCTCACGCCCTGGTGGCTGCGAGCCCTCGGCGCGAAGATCGGCCGCGACGTCGAGGCGTCGACGGTCCTGCTGCTGCCGAAGATGACGACCGTCGGCGAGGGCGCGTTCCTGGCCGACGACACGATGATCGCGTCGTACGAGCTGGGTGGCGGCTGGCTGCACGTGGCCGGCGCGAAGGTCGGCAAGCGCGCCTTCCTCGGCAACTCCGGCATGACCGCGCCCGGCCGGTCCGTGCCCAAGAACGGCCTGGTCGCGGTGCTCTCCGCGGCCCCGAAGAAGTCCAAGGCCGGTACGTCGTGGCTCGGTTCGCCACCGGTGAAGCTCCGGCGGCAGGCGGTCGAGGGCGACCAGAGCCGGACCTTCAACCCGCCGTTCAAGCTCAAGGTCGCCCGGGCGCTGGTCGAGCTGTGCCGCTTCGTCCCGATGATGTGCACGGTCCTGATCGCACTCGGCGTCCTGTTCGCGCTGCAGGCGCTCGACATCTGGCTCGGGCCGTGGGTGACCCTGCTGCTGTCCGGTGCGGTGATCCTGGCCGCGGGCGCGGTCGCGGGCGGCATGGCGACGGTCGCCAAGTGGCTGATCGTCGGCCGGACCCGCGCGGTCGAGTATCCGCTGTGGAGCTCGTTCGTCTGGCGCAACGAGGTGGTCGACAGCTTCGTCGAGCTGGTCGCGGCGCCCTGGTTCGCGAACGCCGCCGCGGGTACGCCGGTCCTCAACCTGTGGCTGCGGTCTCTCGGGGCCAAGATCGGCAAGGGTGTCTGGTGCGAGACGTACTGGTTACCCGAGGCCGATCTGGTCACCCTCGGCGACGGTGCGGCGGTGAATCGCGGTTGCGTGCTGCAGACGCACCTTTTTCATGATCGTGTTCTCTCCATGAGCACAGTCACCTTCGGACCAGGAGCAACCCTCGGGCCCCATGGCATCGTCCTGCCCGCCGCCAGTGTCGGGGCAGGAGCTACCATCGGCCCGGTGTCTCTCGTGATGCGTGGTGAAGGAGTGCCGGCCGGGACGCGCTGGGCTGGGAACCCGATCGCTCCCTGGCAGGGCTGATGGTTGGCCCGCTCAAACGACAGCTGGGCAACGGGCAGCCGGGAGCGACGACGGCCGGCGACCGGTACGTGCCCACCCACGGCAACGGCGGCTACAAGGTCGAGTCGTACGAGCTGGACCTGGACTACCGGGTCAGCAGCAACCGCCTGAGCGGCAAGGCGACGATCACCGCCTTCGCCACCGAGGCACTCTCCCGGGTCAGCTTCGACCTGACCGGCCTCCGGGTGTCGAAGGTGTCGGTGAACGGCCGGCGGCCGCAGCGGTATGTGCACCGCCAGGGCAAGCTGCACGTCACCCCGGCCGCGGCGATCATGGACGGCGCCGAGTTCACCGTCGAGGTCCAGTACGCCGGCAACCCGAAGCCCGAGGACAGTCCGTGGGGCGAGCTCGGCTGGGAGGAACTCACCGAGGGCGTGATCGTCGCCAGCCAGCCGAGTGGCGCGGCCACCTGGTTCCCGTGCAACGACCACCCCGGCGACAAGGCGCACTACCGGATCACGGTCACCACCGATTCGCCGTACCAGGTGGTGGCGAACGGGCGGCTGGTGTCGAGGCGGGTGAAGGCCAGCCGGACCACGTGGGTCTTCGACCAGGCCGCGCCGATGGCGACGTACCTGGCGACCGTCCAAATCGGCCGGTACGAGGTGGTCGACCTGGCCGCGTCGCCGGTGCCGACCCGGGCGGTGTTGCCGGGGGCCCAGATCCGCGAGTTCAAGACGGACTTCGGCCGGCAGCAGGACATGATGAAGCTGTTCTGCCGGTTGTTCGGGCCGTATCCGTTCGGCGGGTACACGGTCGTGGTGACGGACGACGACCTCGAGATTCCGCTGGAGGCGCAGGGCATCTCGGTGTTCGGCAGCAACCATGTGGACGGCCGTCGTACCTCGGAGCGGCTGGTCGCGCACGAGCTCGCGCACCAGTGGTTCGGCAACAGCCTGACCCCGTCGAGCTGGCAGCATATCTGGCTGAACGAAGGTTTCGCCTGCTACGCCGAGTGGTTGTGGTCTGAGGAGTCGCGCGGCCTGACGGCGGAGCAGCAGGCGGCCAAGGCTCACGCGCGGCTGCGGGGCCTCCCACGGGACCTGATGCTGTCGGATCCGGGCCCGGAGCTGATGTTCGACGACCGCCTCTACAAGCGCGGTGCGATCACCCTGCACGTTCTCCGCCGCCACCTCGGCGACGTGGCCTTCTTCGATCTCCTCCGTGCCTGGACCAAGACCTACCGGCACGGCTCGGTGACCACCGCCGAATTCATCGCGCTCGCCTCCACCTTCAGCCCCGACGAGGAGGCCCTACGCCACCTCTTCGCCGCCTGGCTGGACACCTACGATCTGCCGCCGCTACCCCGGACCCGGCTGCACTAGCCGTCTGCCGGTGTGCGGGCCACCTCGGCGGCGGCCTTCAGGAAGCGTTCGGTGAGAGGCGTTCTGGTGGCCCAGGCGGCGCCGGTCCACCAGGTGGCGGCGCGGCCGGGCAGCGGGATCAGGCGGACCTCGGGCGGCGCGATCCGCTCGGCGGTCTGCGGTACGACGGCGGGCCCGGCACCGGCCGCGGTCAGGGCCAGGACGGTCTGCAGGTCGCCGGCCTCCTGAAGTACTTGCGGGTGGCAACCGAGTTCGGCGTACAGGCTGTTGATCTGGGCGGTCAGGCCGGGCCCACGAGCCGGGGTGAGGCGGACCAGCGGGCGGGCGTCGATCCAGCTGACCAGATCGCGCGGGACGTCCGCGCTCGCCGGGACCGCGAGGGTGAGCCGGTCTCGTCGTAACCGAAGGTGTTCGAGGCCGGCCGGGACGGGGAGCCGGACGAAGCCGATCTGGAGACTGCCGGCCAGCAGCCGCTCGCACTGGACCACCGACGACATGTCCTCGAGCGAGATCGTGACGCCGGGCCAGCGGCTGCGGAACAGCGCGACCGCGTGCGGCGCGAGCTCGATCCCGGACAACCCGAACCCGATCGCCAGGGAGCCCTCGGCCCCCGCCGCGACCTGGGCGGCCCGCCGATCGAACGCCTCGGATCGGTCCAGCAACTCCAGAGCGTCAGGAAGCAGCAGCTCCCCGGCCGGGGTCAGCCGGGCACCATGCCGGCCCCGGCTGAACAGCACCGAACCGACCCGACGCTCCAGCACCTGGATCTGCTTGGTCAGTGCCGGCTGACTGGTCGACAACTCTTCGGCCGCGGCACCGAAGTTCCGCAGCCGGGCGACGGTGACGAACGCCCGGAGCAAGCGCAGATCCATAACCCCAGGATATGGAATCGTATCGAACGGCTATTGGACGTCATCAATGCCCGGGCGTTTCGATGGTCGTATGACAGCCTTCCGCGCCGCCGTCGTCCAGTTCGAACCGACTCCCGATCAGCCCGCGATCAATCTCGCCACGGTCGAGCGGCTGGCCCGGCAGGCGGTCGCGGACGGCGCCCGGCTGGTCGTGTTCCCCGAGCTGTGTCTGCTCGGTTACTGGCACCTGCGCCGGCACACCGCCGAGCGGCTGCACGAACTGGCCGAGCCGGCTGACGGGCCGCTGATCAGCCGGATCCGTGCCCTGGCGAAGGAACTGGACGCCGGTCTCGGTGCCGGCTTTCTCGAGGATGCCGATGGCAAGCTCTTCAACTCGTACGCCGTCTGCCTGCCGACCGGCGAAGTCCACGTTCACCGGAAGATGCACGCGTTCGAGCACGAGGCGATCGCGAGCGGGTCGTCGTACACGGTGTTCGACACGCCGTGGGGGTTCCGGGCCGGGGTGCTGATCTGCTGGGACAACAACCTGGTGGAGAACGTCCGGATCACGACGTTGCTCGGCGCAACCGTCCTGCTCGCGCCGCACCAGACCGGCGGGACGAACTCCCGCAGCCCGCACGGCATGAAGCCGATCCCGCAGGAGATCTGGGATCGCCGGGAGCAGGATCCGGAGGCTGTCCGGGTGGCCTTCGACGGGCCGAGCGGGCGGGGCTGGCTGATGCGGTGGCTGCCGGCGCGGGCTCACGACAACGGTCTGTTCGTCCTGTTCAGCAACGGCGTCGGCCGGGACGACGACGAGCTGCGCACCGGGAACGCGATGATCCTCGATCCGTACGGCCGGATCGTCGCCGAGACCCCGGTGCCCGACGAGGCCGTGGTGGTCGCCGACCTGGACCTCGACCTGGTGCCGATGGCAACCGGCCGCCGCTGGCTCCGCGGCCGCAGGCCGGAGCTCTACGGCCTGCTCACGCAGGTCATGGGAGACGAGCTGGACCCGAGGGCCGCACGCTTCTCGACGGATCCTGTCAGCCTGCCGGGACCGGAGGGTCAGTAGATCAGGGCGGTCGCGATCGCCGCGATGCCCTCGCCGCGGCCGGTGAACCCCAGGCCGTCAGTGGTTGCGGCGCTGACCGACACCTCGGCATCGCAGGCCGCGCTGAGCACCTTCTCCGCCTCCTGCCGGCGGGCACCGATCCGCGGCCGGTTGCAGACGATCTGGACCGAGACGTTGCCGATCTCGAATCCTGCCGCCCGCACCCGCCGAGCCGCCTCCGCCAGGAGCGCGACTCCGGCGGCACCGGCCCACTCAGGCTCGGCCGTGCCGAAGTTCGATCCCAGGTCACCCAACCGCGCCGCACTCAGCAGCGCGGTGCAGATCGCATGCGCTGCCGCATCCCCGTCCGAGTGCCCCGAAAGCCCGGAAGTCTCATCCGGCCAGTGCAAACCGGCCAGCCACATCGGGCGGCCTTCCTCCAGCGGGTGTACATCGATGCCGTTCCCGACCCGTGGGACCTTCACGCCAGCCGCCTCTCCGCCAGCAACGCCTCGGCCAGCAGCAGGTCCTGCGGTCGCGTCACCTTGAACGCGTCCGGCGACCCCTCGACCGTCATCACGGTGACTCCGAGGCGCTCACACAGCATCGCGTCGTCGGTCGCCCCGACCACGCCGGCGGCATGCGCACGACGCAGTACGGCGGGATCGAACCCCTGTGGCGTCTGTACGGCGACCAGCGACGACCGGTCGGGTGTGTCGACCACTTCACCCGTCGGCGCGACCCGCTTGATCGTGTCGGTCACCGGCACCACCGGTACGACGGCCTGGGCTCCACCGCGGACCGCCGCGACGACCCGCTCGATCACATCGACCGGGACGAAGGCGCGCGCCGCGTCGTGCACCAGGATGCAGTCGATCCCGTCGACCGGGACCACGTCGAGGGCCGTCCGGACCGAGTCGGCCCGCTCGGCGCCGCCCGGGACCACGAGCAGCCGGGCGTCACCGGCGTACGGCTCGAGTTCCTTGCCGACGGCCTCTTCGGTGCCCGGCGGGACGGCGATCACGAAACAGCTGAGGCCGGCGGCGGTCGCTGCCTTCAGTCCACGAACCGCGTGGACCAGCAGCGATTCGCCACCGACCTCTCGAAACGCTTTGGGTGTCTCACCACCGAGCCGCAACCCGAGCCCGGCCGCCGGAATGATCGCCGCGGTGCTCATGCGAACTCCGGGCAGGACGGCAGGATCACGTGTTCCGACTCGACCTGATCGTGGTGCTGATCAGGAGGCGAGGACCTCGTCGAGGATGGCCTCCGCCTTGTCCTCGTTGGTGTGTTCGGCCAGGGCCAGCTCGGAGACGAGAATCTGGCGAGCCTTCGCCAGCATCCGCTTCTCACCGGCGGACAGACCACGGTCACGCTCACGGCGCCACAGGTCGCGAACGACCTCCGCCACCTTCATCACGTCACCGGAGTGCAGCTTCTCCAGGTTCGCCTTGTAACGACGCGACCAGTTGGTCGGCTCCTCCGTGTGCGGCGCCCGCAGCACGTCGAAGACGCGCTCCAGACCGGCCTGATCCACGACGTCACGCACGCCGACAAGATCGAGGTTGCACGCGGGGACCCGGACGACCAGGTCGTTCTGAGCGACGATCCTCAAGACCAGATAGGTCTTGTCCTCACCTTTGATCTGACGGGTCTCGATGTCCTCGATGACGGCCGCACCATGGTTGGGGTAAACAACCGTCTCGCCGACTGTGAAAGTCATATGTCACGTGCCCCTTTCCGAGTCCTATCCTACCACGGGGCCGGTGGTCCGGTCGGACGTTTGCGCTGGTCAGAGGCCACTTCTCGCCTTGACAAACGCTCTCAGCCGTGCCTCGCGCGTGCGTGAACTGTTGCCCAGGACATCACTCCGGGACCTCCGTGACACCCGGTGAGACCCCTCCCGCCGTCGGGTCCGGGCCAGGTGCGGGCTACGCTTTGGTGCGCCGGAGGCCGCTGCCTGACGGCCTCGAACAGCTTGTACGAGAGGGATTCCAGTGCCGATCACGTTGTCCTCGCGGTCCGTCCGGCGTACCGCGCTGGCGGGTGCCGCCGCCACTCTCAGTATCGCGCTGGCGGCGTGCAGCGCGAGCTTCGATGCGCAGACCCAGAAGCCGTACCAGGCGGCCGAGGGCACCAACGCCGACTCCGGCTCGCTCCACGTCCGCAACATGCTGGTGCTGGCGGACGCGGACGGCAAGGGCGAACTGCACACCGTCATCGTCAACGACGGCCTCGAGGACGACACCCTGGTCAAGATCTCGCAGGCCCCGGCCGGCACACCGGACGGCCAGGCCGGCGGCGACCAGCCCGCCCTGGTCACGTTCAGCGAGATCAAGACGCCCCTGGACCTGAAGGCCGGGACGTCGACGCTGCTGCCGCCGGCGACCGGTACGGAGACCGACAGCGGCGAGGCGAGCGGCGACCCGATCACGGTCACCGGCGGCAAGCCGGGCCAGGTGGTCAACGTGACCATCACCTTCGGCAAGGCGGCGCCGATCACCTCCTACATCCCGGTGCTGTCCGACGACTACTACTCACCGGGCCCCCTGGGCGACCAGTAGCCGTCCGGCACCCTGTCAGCCCTTGGCCTGGGCCGCCTTGGCCAGGCCCGGCAGCATCTTGTCCAGGACCCACGGGACACTCAGCACGCTGACGGCGCTCATGCCGGAGATGACCTGCTGGTCCTGCAGGGCGTAGGCGCCGCCGCGCTTCACCGCGCCGAGCGAAGAGAAGACCGGGTCGGACAGGAACTTCTGCGTCCCGATCCCGTCGACGTACGCGACCAGGACGTCGGCGTCGACGTCGGCGATCTTCTCCTTGCTGATCGCGAGGGAGAACTCCTTCTTCGTGTTGGTCTTCTCCAGCGCCTCGACGCCCGGCGCGTTCTTGAAGCCCATCTCGTTCAGGATCTGCACCCGCGGATCACCCGGCATGTAGACGTAGTTGTCCGGGCCGAACGAGCCGACCGCGATCGTCTTGCCCTTGAACTCCGGGTGCTCGGTCGCGACCTGGGCGATCTCGTCCTGGACGCCGGTGATCAGCTTCTCCGCGTCGGCCTTCTTGCCGAGCGCCTTACCGACCAGCAGCGTCTGGTCCTGCCAGGTGGTCTGCCACGGCGCCCCCGGGTACGCGACCGTCGGCGCGATGCCACTCAGGGTCTTGTACGTCGCCTCGTCGAAGCCCTCGTACGGCGCCAGGATCACGTCCGGCTTCAGCGCCGCGATCTTCTCGAACGGGTACTTGTCGCCGGTGTCGAGCAGCGTGGTCTTCGCCGGGTCGAACTTGTCCGCGCCCCAAGCGGTGGTCCCCGCCGCGGTTTGGCCGTACGTGACCTTCGGCATCCCGACCGGGGTCTCACCGAGGGCGTAGACCACGTCCTGTGCGTTCCAGCCGAGCGTGACGATCCGCTCCGGCTTCTCGGTGATGGTGGTCTCGCCGAACGTGTTCTTCAACGTGACCGGGAACCCGGCGGACGCCGCACCGGCCGAACTGCCGGTCGACTTGTCGGCGTCGCTGCCGCACGCGGCCAGCGTCGTCGCGACCAGTACGGCGGTGACGGCCGCACCGATCACGCGGGGACGGGACCAGGACATGGTGACTCTCCTCAGAAAAGCGATTGCCTCAACTAAGGGGAGCCTAAGCTAACCCCGAGGTCGTGGCGACCTGCGGGGATGTGACTCAGGACTCGAACTTGTAGCCCAGACCACGCACCGTGACCAGGTGCTGCGGGGTCGACGGGTCCTTCTCGAGCTTGGAACGCAGCCGCTTGACGTGCACGTCCAGGGTCTTGGTGTCGCCCACGTAGTCGGCTCCCCAGATCCGGTCGATCAGCTGCCCGCGGGTGAGCACCCGGCCGGTGTTGCGCAGCAGGATCTCGAGCAGCTCGAACTCCTTCAGCGGGAGCCGGATCTCGGTCCCCGACACGGTCACCACGTGCCGCTCCACGTCCATCCGGACCGGGCCGGCCTCGAGCGTGTCCGGCAGCAGTTCGACATCCTGACCGCGGCGCAGGACGGCGCGGACACGAGCCAGCAGCTCCCGCGGGCTGTACGGCTTGGTCACGTAGTCGTCCGCGCCGAGCTCGAGGCCGACGACCTTGTCGACCTCGGTGTCCTTGGCGCTGACGATGATCACCGGGACGTTGCCCCGGCTGCGCAGTGCCCGGAACACCTCCGTGCCGGACAGACCCGGTAGCATCAGGTCGAGCAGGACGATGTCCGCACCGGCTCGGTCGTACTCGTCCAGCGCGTCCGGTCCGGTCGCCGCGACGGCGACCTCGAACCCTTCCTTGCGCAGCACGTACGACAACGCGTCGCTGTAGCTCTCTTCGTCTTCGACGACCAGCACTCGGGTCACGAAGCTGCCTCCTTGGTCCTGTCTGACGGGGTGGGCGTCAGGTAGCTGGCCGGCTCGTCCTGGCTGGAGGAGTCGGTCTGACCCGCGGCGGGCTCGAGCCGCAGCGGTAGTCTCACGGTGAAGGTGGATCCTTGGCCCTCGACGCTCCAGACGCGCACATCGCCACCATGGATGGAGGCGATGTGCTTGACGATCGAGAGGCCGAGTCCGGTGCCGCCGGTTTCGCGGCTGCGGGCCCGGTCGACCCGGTAGAACCGCTCGAAGATGCGTTCCAGGTCGCTGCTCGGGATGCCCACGCCCTGGTCGGAGACGGTGACCTCGACCAAGTCGCCGATCGGATGCGAGGCGACCGCGACCCGCGTGCCGTCGGGGCTGTAGTTGACCGCGTTCTCGACCAGGTTGCCGATGGCGATGGACAGTTGGTCCTCGCTGCCCATCACCTCCAGGGCCGGCTCGGTCTTCACCACGATCTTGATGTCGCGATCCTCGGCGTCGACCCGGCAGCGATCCACCGCGCTCTCGATGACGGCGTTGATGTCGACCGGGCCGGGGTTCTCCAGCGGGTCGTCACCCTGCAGCCGGGAGAGCTCGATGATCTCCTTGACCAGCCGGCTCAGCCGGGAGGCCTCGACCCGCATCCGGTCGGAGAACCGCTGCACCGCCTCAGGATCGTCGGCCGCCTCGGACACCGCGTCGGCGAGCAGGATCAGCGCGCCGACCGGGGTCTTCAGCTCGTGGCTCACGTTGACGGTGAAGTCCCGCCGGATCGCCTCCAGCCGCCGCTCCCTGGTCCGGTCCTCGACCAGGACCAGCACCAGCTGGCTACCCAGCGGCGCGACCCGGGCGCTCACGTACTGCGTGGCGCCGAGCCGGCCGCGGACGATCTCGAGGTCCTGCTGGCGGATCTCGCCGTCGCGGCGGACCGCCCGGACCATGGTCAGGATGTCGTCGACCACCAGCCGCTCACCCCGGACGATGCCGAGGACGTGTGCCGGGGCGCTGGCCTGGAGCACCTGGTCCTCCGGACCCATCACCACCGCGGACGAACGCAGTACCGACAGGACGGTGGCGACGCCGTTGGGCACGATAGGGTCCGGAGACACCGGGATCTTGCGCTGGGCCTGCTCGGACAGCATCATCGCGCCGAGCGAAAGCAGGGCCAGGGCTGCGCCGATGACGCCGCCCAGCACCGCCGCCAGCGTGGGGTCCACGGCAACGATGCTACGCGGGCAACCAGCAGGGAAAGACCGAATGATCACCGGATGACCGGGACACGACCTAACTGTTCATCGGTCGTTCACCACTCGTCGCCATCCGGCAACCTCGACGGCATACGGTCACCGGTGGGCGGGTACAGGCATATGTCTGCACTGCGCGCACCGTGGCACCGGACACCACAGATCGGACTCGAACACAATGCGTGACAGCTACCACGAGCAGCTCGACGACATCCTCGCCGAGCTCGAACGGATGACGCGGACGGTGTCGACCGCCGTACGCCGATCGACGGCCGCCCTGCTGGAGGCGGACATCCGCCGGGCCGAAGAGGTCATCGCGGCCGACATCCAGCTGGACGCCGCCGGTGAAGGTGTCGAGGAGAAGGTCTTCGAGCTGATGGCGCGGCAGTCGCCGGTCGCCAACGAGCTGCGGATGCTGGTCGCGGCGCTGCGGATGGTGGCCGACCTGGAGCGGATGGGCGACCTGGCCGCGCACGTGTCGAAGATCGCCCGGATGCGCTACCCGGCCCCGGCGATCCCGGCCGAGCTGCACGACGTGATCGAGGAGATGGGCGCCGTCGCGGGCAAGATGGTCGACGCCGCCGGTGACGTGATCTCGTCCCGCGACGTCGAGGCGGCCGGCAAGCTGGAGGCCACCGACGACGAGATGGACAAGCTGCGGACCAACCAGTTCCGGCTGATGATGGACGAGGCCTGGCCACACGGCGTCGAGGTCGCGGTCGACATGGCCCTGCTCAGCCGGTACTACGAGCGCATCTCCGACCACGCGGTCGCGATGGCCCGCCGGGTCGTCTACCTGGTCACCGGCGAGCTCCCGGTCGCCGTCGGCGGTACCGCCGCCGGCTCCGGCGCCGGCGCCTCCACCCCCAACCCGAACGGCAACTGAATCCGACACAACGGAGCCCCCGGCAATGAACTGGTCCCCGAAAGTTGGACTGGTTAAGTAAGAGGTTGAGGGGTTTCTAGGCAACGAGGGCTTGGGCCCGGTATTGCACCGGGCTCAGGCCCTCGAGTCGTGTGGAGACGCGGTGGTTGTTGTACCAGGTGATGTAGTCGTGGAGCGCGGTGACGAGTGCTGTGGTGTCGGTGTAGATGGTGTGGTGGAAGAGTTCTTCTTTGAGGTGTCCGAAGAAGTTCTCGATGACTGCGTTGTCGAGGCAGTTGCCTTTGCGGGACATCGACTGGATCGCGCCGGCGGTGGCTAGCTGTGCTCGCCAGGAGGCGTGCTGGTACTGGAATCCTTGATCGGAGTGAACCAGGGGCGCCTGGCCGGGTTTGAGAGTGGCGAGGGCGTCGCGCAGTGAGTTGTTGGTCAGGGCCAGGTTCGGTGAGTGGTCGATCGCGTAGGCGATGATCTGCCGGTCGAACAGGTCCATTACCGGCGACAGGTAGATCTTGTGGTTGCTGATGCTGAACTCGGTGACGTCGGTGACCCATTTCTGGTTCGGGGCGGTCGCGGTGAAGTCGCGGGCCAGCAGGTTCGGGGCGGTCTTGCCGGCCTCGCCTCGGTAGGCGTTGTACCGGCGGCGCCGCCGTACCGGGCATTCGAGCCCGAGTTGGCGCATCAGCTTCAGGACGGTCTTCTTGGCCACCCGCCATCCTTGCCCGGCCAGTACGGCGTGGACGCGCCGGTGCCCGTAGCGGCGCTGAGCTGTGTGGAACGCGGTCGTGATCGCGGTCTTCAAGTCAGCCTGTGGGTCCGGTCGAGCCAGGCGGGCGCGGTGGTAGAAGAACGTGGACCGGGCCAGACCCGCGGCTTGCAGCAGCGCGTCGAGACGGTGTTCTGCCTTGAGGGAGATGACGGCCTCGACCTTCATTGCCGTGGTTGTTCCCTCAAGGCCCGCAATTTTCCCAGGTAGGCGTTCTCTGCCCGCAACCGCTCGTTCTCCCGGCGAAGCTGCTCCAACTCCGACTCCGGGCCCGCCGCCGCGTCCGGATCCCTGGGCCGCCTGCCCTTCGGCTTGGGCCGCAACCCACCAGCACCCTCACGCCGATACGTCCGCACCCACGTCTGCACCAACTGCGGCGATGACAGCTCGAGCTCGGCCGCCAACTCCGTCGCCGGCTCACCAGCCACGAACCGCTCCACCACGGCCAGCTTGAACTCGAACGAGTACGACCGCTTCGTCGGCCTGCTCACCAACGCTCCTCTGCCCCAGATCTGCCAGCGCCGATACAACAGCTTCACCGGCCAGAGCGCCACACCCAGCAGCCTCGCCACCGAGCGATACCCCCGGCCCCCCTCGAACCACGCTACCGCCCGTTCACGCTGCTCCACGGACAAAGAACTACGTCGATCCAAAACGAACACTCCCCAGGAGTCGGAACTGATTTCTCGGTCCAACTACCGGGGAGCGGTTCACAACCACCTGGTTGCCGGGGGCTCCTTGTGTTCGAACGGACTCGATCAGGCGGACAACCCGGTGGGCGGCGGGCGGGTCTCAGGTGGAGGTTTCCGGTAGCTTCCCTGGCGTGGACGAATCTCTCACCGACCGACTGACCAGCACCGACCTGTCATCCATGAACGGTGCCGAGTTGCTCGCGCATCTCGACGCGGTGGAACAGCACATGAGAAATCTCCAAAGGGCCAAACTCGCCCTCTTGGAGGACAACCCTCAGATCGTCGCCCAGCGCCCCGAACTACGTGCCCTGCTCGAGCAGCTTCGCAGCCTGAACCTTGACGACACCAAGGGCACCTAACTGTCTCGACGGCAACAGTCGGCGCCTTCCGGCAGTCCGCGGATCGAGGCTCGCCTGGGCACCCATGGGCTTGAACAAGCCGGCTGGCTCGGCGGTCCATGTTCGCCGAGCCAGGTGACCCGGGTGCTCGACGCCGGTTGCGCCGACTCGTGAACACGAGCCGCGCCCCCGGCGAAGCCGGGTAAAAGGCTGCCGCGCCGGAGGCGTGTCCTTTGCGCGCCGCTGGCCTGCTTAGCGGCCCTGGTTCTTGACGGCTTCGATGGCTTCTTTGGCGGCCGTGGGGTCGAGGTATTCGCCGCCGGGGGTGAGGGGGTGGAAGTCGTCGTCGAGCTCGTAGTAGAGCGGGATGCCGGTCGGGATGTTCAGGCCGACGATGGTCTTCTCGTCCAGGTTGTCCAGGTGCTTGACCAGCGCGCGGAGCGAGTTGCCGTGTGCGGCGACCAGGACGGTCTTCCCGGCCCGCAGGTCCGGCACGATCGCGTCGTACCAGTAGGGCAGCATCCGCTCGACGACGTCCTTCAGGCACTCGGTCGCGGGCAGCAGCTCCGACGGCAGCCCGGCGTACCGCGGGTCGCCGGCCTGGTCGTACTCCGAGCCGCGCTCGATCGCCGGCGGCGGGGTGTCGTACGACCGCCGGAACAGCATGAACTGCTCCTCGCCGAGCTCCTCCAGGGTCTGCTTCTTGTCCTTGCCCTGCAGCCCGCCGTAGTGCCGCTCGTTCAGCCGCCACGAACGGCGGACGTCGATCCACTGGCGGTCGGCCACCTCGAGCGCGATGTTCGCGGTGCGGATCGCCCGGCGCAGCACCGAGGTGTGCAGCACGTCGGGGAGCAGGTCGCGGTCGCGGAGCAGCTCGCCGCCGCGCTGCGCCTCCTCGACACCGCCCGCGTTCAGGTCGACGTCGACCCAGCCGGTGAACAGATTCTTGGCGTTCCAGTCGCTCGTGCCGTGGCGGAGCAGGATCAGGCGATAGGTCATGGCTGCCAGCCTACTGGGGCTCCAGCCAGCCCTTGAACGCGTCCAGGTTTCGAGTGGATTCGCCTCGGGCGATGCGCCACTCGTACTCCTTGCGGATCGACGACGCGAACCCGAGCTCCAGGATCGTGTTGAACGACGTATCGGCGTACTCCAGCACCGCGCCGAGCAGCCGGTCCACCTCCGTCGGCGTGATCGCGTGCAGTGGGACCCGCCCGTCCAGGTGGATGTCGCCCAGATGGTCGACGGCGAACGCGACGCCGTACATCTTCAGGTTCCGCTCCAGGAGCCAGCGGTAGACCGCGGCGTGGTTCTCGTCCGGGTGCCGGGCCACGAACGCGTGCACCTGCACCGACTGCGCCCCGACCGTCAGCGTCACCGTGGTCTTCAGCTTGCGCTCGCCCGGCAGGTCGGCGGCGAAGACGCCCGGCTCGCTCTCGGTGAACTCGAGCTCGTTCTCGGTCAGGACCTGGCGGATCACGTCCGCCGCCGACACTCTCACCCAGCCACCTCCGCCGCGATCTCCGCGGCCATCGTCCGTGCGGCGGTCCGGTACGCCGCCAGCGTCTTGCGGGCGGTCAGCTCCCAGCCGAACCCCTGCGCGTGCTTGACCGCCGCCCGGCTCATGTTCTCGCGGGTGAGCGGATCCGTCGCGATCCGGCCCAGCGCGTCGGCGAAGTCGTCGACGCTGTGCCCGCGCACCAGCAGCCCGGTCTGCCCGTCCAGCACCGCCGTACTCAGGCCGCCGACCGCCGCCGCGACCACCGGCGTACCGCAGGCCTGCGCCTCCAGCGCGACCAGCCCGAAGGATTCCGAGTACGACGGAACGCAGACAACCGATGCGGCTCGGTACCAGTCCGCCAGCAACGGCCGCTCCATCGGCTTCACGAACCGGGTCACGTCATCCACCCCGAGCGCCCGGGCCAGCTCGGCGTGGGCCTCGGGGTGCTCCATGCCATTGCCCGACGGCCCGCCGATGATCGCGACGATCAACCGCTCCCGCAGCGACGGGTCGCGCTCGAGCATCCGCGCGGCCGCCCGGATCAGCAGATCGGGCGCCTTCAACGGCTGGATCCGTCCGACGAACGCGAGTACGACGGCGTCCGCCGGCACCCCGAGCGTGTGCCGGGCCGAGGCCCGATCACCGGGGCTGAACATGTCCAGATCCACGCCAGGGTTGACCACCTCGACCTTCGCGGGCTGAGCGCCGTACAGCGTGATCAGCTCCTGCGCCTCGTCGTCGGTGTTGGCCAGGAGGCGATCCGCGGACTCGACCACCTGCTCCTCGCCGATCAGGCGCGCCGGCGGTTCGGGTACGTCGTCCTCGGCCAGGCTGGCGTTCTTCACCTTGGCCATCGTGTGCATGGTGTGGACGAGCGGGACGGCCCAGCGGTCACGGGCGAGCAGACCGACCTGCCCGGACAACCAGTAGTGCGAGTGGATCACGTCGTACCAGCCGGGCTCGTGGATCGCCTCGGCCCGCAGGACAGCCCGGGCGAACGTGCACAGCTGGGCGGGCAGTTCGTGCTTGGTGAGTCCTTCGTACGGCCCGGCCGCGACGTTCCGAACCATCACGCCGGGCATCAGCTCGACCCGGGCGGGCAGCGCGGACGACGTCGCACGGGTGAAGATGTCGACCTCGATCCCCAGGCCGGCGAGCCGCTTGGACAGCTCCACCACGTAGACGTTCATGCCGCCGGCGTCCCCGGTGCCCGGCTGGTCGAGCGGTGAGGTGTGCAGGCTGATCATCGCGACCCGCCGCGGTGGACGGTCTGCGGACGGTTCGGTCACGTGGTCAGGGTAACTCCGGCGTCTGCGTCGGGAATCGGGACTTCTCCCTATCCGCCGGACCGCTCACCTCGGGCTCCGGCGCCGCCCAGCTGGCGAGCAGCCGCAGCGCCTCCTCGGACGGTGACCCGGGCTCGGTCGTATAGGTCACCAGCAGCTGATCCGGCTCGCCGGGAGGCTGCAGGGTCTCGTACTGCACGGTGATCTCGCCGACCAGGTGGTGGTGCTGCACCTTCGTCCCGAAGGTCTTGTCCTTCACGTCGTGCCGGGCCCAGTGCTGACGGAACTCGGGGCTGTGGATCGACAACTCCCCGACCAGTTCGGCGAGCTCCGGGTCGTCCGGGTAGCGACCGGCGTACATCCGCAGGTAGCCCACGGTCTCGTCCGCGACGGCCTCCCAGTCCGGGTAGAAGTCGCGCGAGGCCGGGTCGAGGAAGACCAGCCGCGGGATGTTCCGCTCCTTGGGCTCCAGGGTGCCGAAGTCGGCGATCAGCGCCGCGGCCAGCCGGTTCCAGCCGAGCACGTCCATCCGGCGGCCGAGCACGAACGCGGGTACGTCGTCCATCGAGTCCAGCAGCCGCTGCAGTCCGGGCCTGATCCGTTGCGTCGCCGTACGGCGTCTCGTCGTACGACGGACCGGTTTCGCCAGCCGGGCCAGGTGCTTGCGCTCGTCAACGGTCAGGCCGAGCACGTCCGCGACCGCGTCGAGGATCTCCTGCGAGACGTTGTCGGTGCGGCCCTGCTCGAGCCGGACGTAGTAGTCGGCGCTGACCCCGGCCGCCTGGGCGAGCTCCTCACGACGCAGCCCCGGCACGCGGCGCCGGCCGCCGAACACCTTGAGTCCGAGGTCCTCGGGCTGCACCCGGGCCCGCCGCGACTTCAGGAACTCGGTCAGCTCCGCACGACGATCCATGACTCCAGTATCCAGATCGGCCGGGTCCGGAGCCTGGTCCTGCCAGAACCAGGTTCAGCAGACATCTGGGTAGCGTCCGGCGGGCGCCACAGGATCGGTGTCATCAACCTTCGCAACCACTTGGAGAACACGATGACGAACCTTCCGCTGGCCGGCCGCAACGCTGTCGTCACGGGTGCCGCGAGCGGTATCGGCGCCGCGATCGCCGAGCGGCTGGCGGCCAACGGCGCCGCGGTCGCGCTGGTCTCGCGACGGCAGGACCGGCTCGACGACCTGGCCGGCAAGCTGGGCCCGCAGGCGTTCGGAGTCGGGATGGACGTGACCTCACCGGACTCGGTCGATGCCGGCGTCGCCCAGATCCACGAGCGGCTCGGCCAGGCCGACCTGCTGGTGAACGCCGCCGGCGTGATGCTCGCGGCCCCCGTCGAGCAGGTCCGGCTGGACGACTGGACCCGGATGATCGACACCAACCTGACCGGCGCGCTGCGCTTGATCGGCGCGTTCACGCCGGACCTGATCGCGGCCGGCTCCCAGGGCCGGACCGCCGACCTGGTGAACATCTCGTCGATCGGCGCACACCTGGTCTTCCCCGGGTACGGCGTCTACGGCGCGACCAAGGCCGCCCTGACCCACCTGTCCACGTCCCTGCGGGCGGACCTTTCGCCGTACGACGTGCGCGTCACCAACATCGAACCCGGGCTGACGGACACGGAGCTGGCCACTCACCTCGACGCCGACGGTCAGGACCTGATCGCCGCGATGAACGACCAGATCGGAGCACTGACCGCCACCGACATCGCCGACGTTGTCACGTTCGCGGTCAGCCGCCGTCGCGAGCTCAATCTCCGCCAGATCATCGCCCTCCCGACCCGCCAGGCCTAGGCCTCACGACCACCGAGGTAGACCGCGACCGGGCCGGCCAGCGCCGTGATGTCCTCGGTCGGGTCACCGTCGACGAGCAGGAGATCCGCGTCGGCCCCGGCCCGGATCCGGCCTTTGCGAGCGCCAAGACCGAGCGCATCGGCGGCGAGGGCGGTCGCGGTGGTGAGTGCCACGATCGCCGGAAGGCCCGACTCCACGTACTCGGCGAGGGTCGCGGGCAGGAGTCCGTGGGGTTTGGCCGGTCCGATCCCGCCGTCGGACCCGGCGACCAGTCGGACTCCGCCGTCGTACAGCCGGCGAACGACCTGCTGCAACGCGGCCTCGGTGATTCCGGCCCGGGCGGACGCGGCCACGATCTCCGGCGGTACGACGATCGACCTATCCGACCCGAGCGTTCCGCAGACCGCGATCCCGGAGGCGGCGAGTGCGGCGAGCAGGTCGTCGTCGATCGTCACGCCGCCGGCCGTCAAACAGGTGCAGTGCTCGATCCCGTCGACACCGGCGGTCACCGCCTGACGTACGGCGGCCAGCGCGTGCGCGTGTGCGGTGATCGGAAGGCCGACCGCGTGGGCCTCCGACACGGCTGCCGCGAGTTCGGTCGGGGTGAACTGCGGGCTCAGCGCGTCGCTGCCGGGCGTCACCGGACCGCCGCTGCCCATGATCTTGATGACATCGGCACCCTTCTCGGCGCGACGGCGTACGGCCGCGCGGATCTGCTCCGGGCCGGCCACCTCACCGCCCAGCCACCAGCAGTGCCCGCCCACGCTGGTGAGTGGGGCGCCGGCCGCGATGATCGTCGGCAGCCCGCTGACCCCGCGGTTCCGCCAGTCCAGGACGGCGTCGTTCGAGTCACCGAGGTCACGGACAGTGGTGACCCCGGCGTCGAGGTGGATCCGCAACGACTGCTCGATGGTGGCGAAGATCGTGTCTTCCGTCGCGTCGCGCAGCCGGTCGAGGGCTCCCGGGCCGCTGTCGCCGGTGAGGTGCACGTGGGTGTCGAGCAGTCCGGGGAGGATGGTGCCGCCCGGCAGTTCGCGGATCGGCCAGTCGCGCGGCGCCTCCCGGTCGGTGCCCGTGATCCGGCCGTCCTCGACGAGAACCACGTGGTCGTCGAGCATCCGCTCGCCGTCGAAGATTCGGTCTGCCCGCAGCGCGATCCTGGTCATGTCGGCAGTTTGTCCTGAGACGCGGTTCAGCGTCAGGGCACGTGAGTGGAAGACTTGGCGCCATGACTTCCGACCGACCTCTTGCCGTGGTGACCGGAGCGAGCAGTGGGATCGGGGCCGCGTCGGCGCGGTACCTGGCCCGCGAGGGTTTCGAGGTGATCTGCGCCGCGCGGCGGCTGGATCGGATCGAGGCGCTGGCCAAGGAGATCGACGGGCGCGCGGTGCGATGCGACGTCACGTCGGCCGACGACGTGGCCGCGCTGGCCGCCGCCGTCGGTGACCGGCTGGCGGTGCTGGTGAACAACGCCGGCGGCGCCTTCGGGTTCGAGCCGGTCGCCGAGGCGGACCTGGACGCCTGGCGGCAGATGTTCGAGGTGAACGTGATCGGCGTCGCGGCCGTCACCAAGTCGTTGCTGCCGGCCCTTATCGCCGGCCACGGCACGATCATCGTGATGGGCTCGACCGCCGGCCAGGTCGCCTACGAGGGCGGCGGCGGGTACGTCGCCGCCAAGCACGGCGCCAAGGCGGTCGTCGACACACTGCGGCTGGAGCTGTTCGACCAGCCGGTCCGCGTCTGTGAGATCGCGCCCGGCATGGTCCGCAGCGAAGGCTTCGCGCTGACCCGCTTCGACGGCGACCAGGCCAAGGCCGACGCCGTGTACGCCGGAGTCGCCGAGCCCCTCACCGCCGACGACATCGCCGACATCGTCGCCTGGATCGCCACCCGCCCGTCCCACGTCAACATCGACCGCCTGACCGTCCGCCCCCGAGCCCAAGCCGCCCAGCACAAGGTCCACCGCGTTCAGTAGGGCCGCGTCGCCGTCACCTCGCGGGTGTGCAGCAGCACGTCGAACCAGTCGGAGAGGCTGTCGCCGGTCATCCACGAGGACGTCCCGAGCCCCGGGAGCCCGCGGGTCTTCGCCGTACGATTCAACACCTTGCGTGCAATGGTTTCCATGCCACCCCACTCTGGCCGTGGCGCCTCTCCACAGGCATCCGCCACGGGACGGCTTCTCAGGTACGCCGCCTGTCGTACATGCGTGCCGTGATCACTTGGCGCGGAGGCGGTCCACCGGGGGTGAGGGGATCGGAAGTGGCGCGGCGGGCATGGGGAGGTTGTAGCCGGCGTACAGGCGACGGCGGATGTCTTCGACGGGGAAGGTCTCGCAGTAGATCGCGAGTTTGACCGTCACGCCCTCCAAGGTTGCTCTGAGCAACATTTCCTCGACGGCGGGGTCGGCCGCGCCGCGGGCGGTGAAGATGGCACGGATCGCGTCCTCGACCAGGGCCAGGCGGGCCGACTTGGCGGTCTCGACCCGGGCGAAGACGTCGTGCGTGCCCGGCTGCATCATCAGGCTGATCGCGAGCCGCTGGATCGGGAGCGTGGTGGCGGCCGCCATCAGGCCGCCGTCGATGATGCCGGCGAGTCGCTCGTCAGGCGTCCCCGGGATGGTGAGGATCGCGGCGATGCCGTCCAGCCAGCGGTCCAGCAGCTCGGCGGCGAGCTCTTCCTTGGTGGCGAAGTAGTACGCAACCAGGCCGCGGGAAACGCCCGCCTGGGCGGTGATCTGGGAGATGGATGCGGCCTCGTAGCCCTTGGCCGCGAAGACCTCCAGCGCGGCCGCCAGGATGCGCTCCCGGGAGCGCTCTCGCAGCTCCTGGTTGACGGTGGCCGACCGCGGCACGATCCCTTTCCTTTGGTCAAGGCCCTGAAGCGCCGGACAATCCCCGTCCTTCTGCCCGGCGCTCCCGGGCTGACCCCCCGTTATTTCAGGCCCCTCCCCAGGCGCCGTCTATAGACTGGACGTCCAGTCAACAAAAGTCAAAGGGGCTTCCGATTCGTGGACACGAACGGTCACCGGTAGGATGAAAGTGCTGCGCCCTGCGTCGAGTGGCCTTCTCGAGCGACACAACACGCCGTAGCCACCGCCTGACACTCAGTCCTATCTGCTTGGAGCGCTTCCCCATGCCTGTCCGTAACGACCTGCGCAATGTCGCGATCGTGGCCCACGTCGACCACGGGAAGACGACCCTCGTCGACGCGATGCTCTGGCAGTCCGGCGCGTTCGGCGCACACCAGCACGTGGACGAGCGGGCGATGGACTCCGGCGACCTGGAGCGTGAGAAGGGCATCACGATCCTCGCCAAGAACACCGCCGTACGGCACAAGATGGCCAACGGCGAGCAGATGACGCTGAACATCATCGACACCCCTGGCCACGCCGACTTCGGTGGTGAGGTCGAGCGCGGCCTGTCGATGGTGGACGCGATCGTGCTGCTGGTGGACGCCTCCGAGGGTCCGCTGCCGCAGACCCGGTTCGTGCTGCGCAAGGCGCTGGCGCGGCAGATGCCGGTCATCCTGGTGGTGAACAAGGTGGACCGCCCGGACGCGCGGATCGCCGAGGTCGTCGACGAGACCTACGAACTGTTCCTCGACCTGCTCGACCACGACGCCGACCAGTCCGCGCTCGACTTCCCGATCGTCTACGCCTCGGCCCGGGCCGGCCGCGCCTCGCTGAACGCGCCGGCCGACGGCGGGCTGCCGGACTCCGAGGACCTCGAGCCGCTGTTCGAGGCGATCCTGGCCAACGTGCCGGCCCCGGAGTACACCGAGGGCGCGCCGCTGCAGGCGCACGTCACCAACCTGGACGCGTCGCCGTTCCTCGGCCGGCTCGCGCTGGTCCGCGTGCACGAAGGCACCCTGAAGAAGGGCGCCCAGGTCGCGTGGTGCAAGCACGACGGCACGATCCAGAAGGTCAAGATCACCGAACTGCTGATCACCGAGGCGCTCGAGCGGGTGCCCGGTGACTCGGCCGGACCGGGTGACATCGTCGCGATCGCCGGTATCCCGGAGATCATGATCGGCGACACCCTGGCCGACCCGGACGATCCCAAGCCGCTGCCGTTCATCACCGTGGACGAGCCGGCCATCTCGATGACCATCGGTACGAACAGCTCGCCGCTGGCCGGGCGGCTCAAGGGCACCAAGGTCACCGCCCGCCTGGTCAAGGACCGGCTCGACCGCGAGCTCGTCGGCAACGTGTCGCTCAAGGTACTGCCGACCGAGCGTCCCGACACCTGGGAGGTGCAGGGCCGTGGTGAGCTGGCGCTGGCCATCCTGGTCGAGCAGATGCGCCGCGAGGGGTACGAGCTGACCGTCGGCAAGCCGCAGGTCGTCACCCGCGAGATCGACGGCAAGCGGCACGAGCCGGTCGAGCGGCTGACGATCGACTGCCCCGAGGAGTACCTCGGCACGGTCACCCAGCTCCTCGCGGTCCGCAAGGGCCGGATGGAGCAGATGACCAACCACGGCACCGGCTGGGTCCGGATGGAGTTCCTGGTGCCGGCCCGCGGCCTGATCGGCTTCCGCACCGAGTTCCTTACCGACACCCGCGGTACGGGTATCGCGCACCACGTGTTCGAGGGCTACGAGCCGTGGTTCGGCGAGCTCCGCACCCGGCCGTCCGGCTCGCTGGTGTCGGACCGGTCCGGCGCCGCCACGTCGTACGCGATGATCAACCTGCAGGAGCGCGGCACCATGTTCGTGGAGCCGACCACCGAGGTGTACGAGGGCATGATCGTCGGCGAGAACTCGCGCTCCGACGACATGGACGTCAACATCACCAAGGAAAAGAAGATGACGAACGTCCGCTCCAACGCGGACGAGTTCGAGAAGCTGGTCCCGGCCCGCAAGCTGTCGCTCGAGCAGTCGCTGGAGTTCTGCCGCGAGGACGAGTGCGTCGAGGTCACCCCCGACGCGATCCGGATGCGCAAGGTCGCCCTCACCCAGATCGAGCGGTCGAAGCTGGGGCGCAAGAGCAAGAGCTGAAGGCCTGCCAGAGCACGAACTGGAAACGGTCGCCGGAACAGCGCGAACCGAATGACATCGGTGTGATACACCATTCTTCGGCCGGTCGCGGGGGCTGCGTCGGTCGCAGGTGAGGAAGTTCCGGATCGTTACCAACCAGGCGCCAGGTACTGACGTCTGTCTTAGTGAGAGCAACTCTGTTTTGGGGGAAGGACAAGGAAACATGGGCATTCTGCGTAAGCTCGGCGCTACTCTGACGGCTGCCGCGTTCGTGGGCGTCGGCGCACTTTCCGCCACCACGACGGCCGATGCCGTCACGGTCGCACCGAAGGTTGCGCCCCAGGTCGTGGTCGCGCCGCAGAAGGCGGCCACGGTGGCGTCGTCCAGCGCGGTGGTGGGCAAGTACCGCCTGGACAAGCGTTGTCTGACGAAGGGCCGGGTCCTCTGCATCAACAAGAAGACCCGGAAGCTGGTGTACGTCGTGAACGGCAAGGCGGTCCAGGTCGCGGACGCCCGCTTCGGCGCCCGCAAGACGCCGACCCGCAACGGCGTCTTCAAGGTCTACCGCAAGTCGAAGAACCACGTGTCGTCGCTGTACCACTCGAAGATGCCGTACGCGATGTTCTTCAGCGGTGGCCAGGCCGTGCACTACTCCTCGGACTTCAAGGCCCGTGGCTACAACGGCGCCTCGCACGGCTGCGTGAACATCCGTGACAAGAACAAGATCGCCTGGATCTTCGCCCGCATCAAGGTCGGCGACAAGGTCGTCGTCTACAGCGGCTGATCAGCAAGCGCTCAGCAGCGGCCGGGGAGTCACTCCCCGGCCGCTGTCGCGTTCTGGAAGGCCTTGTAGAGCCGCGGTTCCACCAGACAGAAGGTCGCTGTGGCGACGCCGGTCGCCGTCCGGCGCAGCGTCTGTACGGCGATGTCCGCGGCGGACCCGGCCGGCCAGCCGTAGATCCCGGCCGACACCGCCGGCAGGGTGAGCGTCTTCACGTCGAGCTCGTCCGCGATCCGCAAGGCGTTGCGGTAGCACGACTCGAGCAGCGCCGGATCCCGTTGGCCCGCGGTGTAGTTCGGCCCGACCACGTGGATCACGTAGGACGCGGGCAGCGAGCCGGCTGTGGTCCAGACCGCCGTACCGGTCGGGGTGCCGTTCGGGTACCGCTCGATCAGCTCTGCGAGGATCTCCGGGCCACCCGCGCGATGGATCGCGCCGTCCACGCCGCCACCGCCACGCAGGGCGTGATGGGCCGCGTTCACGATCGCATCGGCCGGCATCGTGGTGATGTCGTTGGTGCTGAGAACGATCTCCATACGGAGTTCCTCCGGTACGCTGAGCCAACCGAAAGACCGGTGAGGACGTCCCACAAGTGTAGGGACGGGTCGATCAGAGGGGTGTCCGATGCGTGGGCTGATCATTCGCAACGTACTGACCGGACTGGTCACGGGCGCCATTTTTGCTGCCCTCCTCAGTTCCGGAACCAGTGCGACGGCGGCCCCGAACGACTTCAAGACGGTGCCGTTCGAGGTCAGCGGTGAGCTGCCGATCTACCCGAAGGCGCTGTGGAAGAACGGCTCCACCGGGACCAACGTGCGCAAGGTCGAGGCGCGGCTGGTGCAGCTCAAACTGCTGGAGAAGCGCTACCAGGACGACGAGTTCGGGACGATGACCCGGTCCGCGGTGAAAAAGTTCCAGCAGTCCAAGGGCATTCCCCAGCTCGGATACATCGATCAGAACACGTTGACCAAGCTGGCCGCGGTCACCCACGAGCCGACGCAGACCGAGCTCTTCCCGCCGGCGCCGGTGGTGAGCGGCAAGAAGCTCGACCCGCGCTGCGCGACCGGCGCGGTGATGTGCATCGACAAGTCCACCCGCAAGCTGCGCTACGTCGTCGACGGTGTGGTGAAGATGCAGCTGGACGTGCGGTTCGGGGCGGTGAAGACGGCGACCCGCGAGGGCAGCTTCACGGTCGGCTGGAAGAGCCGGAACCACGTCTCCAAGCTGTACGACTCGGCGATGCCGTTCGCGATGTTCTTCAGCGGCGGCCAGGCGGTCCACTACTCGTCCGACTTCGCAGCCCGCGGCTACAACGGCGCCTCGCACGGCTGCGTGAACGTCCGGGACCTCGGCAAGATCAAGGTCCTGTTCAGCGAGATCAAGGTCGGCGACAAGGTGATCGTCTACCGGTCGTAGTGCGGCGTCGCCGTACGGCGGGGTGGGTCAGAGCGGGCGTGGGCCCCGGCGGCGGCGGATACCCCAGCCGCCTCGGCCGCGACCGGCGGCGGCACGCAGGGCCGGCCGGGCGTCGACCAGGTAGACGGCGGATGCGACGATGCCGATCAGGCCGAAGAAGCTGAGCCAGCCCTGGAAGATCTGACTGAGCGTGAACACGATCAGGATCAGCATCCACCCGGGCTTGGTGAGCTTGTCCGCGGCGACAAACACCGCCCGTGGCCGGAAGGCCGCGTCGATCAGGGCGACCAGCTTGAGGCCGAGCAGCACCCACCAGATGATCTCGAGCGGACCTGCGAACCCGGGAAAGAGGTTCGGGAACGTAGCGAGTGGGAGCATGCCTACGAGCCTAACCGAAAGTCCGGGTGGCCCACCTCTGCTCGGTCGCAGATCGGGGCCACCCGGCCGGAGGATTCACCCACAGGTGGGCTGATCGTTACCGTCAGTCGCCGAGCTTGCCGGCGGCGTCGGTGGCGGCCTTGGACGCGGTCTTCGCGGTCTTGCGGGCGCTGGTCGCGGTCGCCTTGACGTTGCGGGTCGCGCTGTCGGCGGTCTTCTTGGCGGTGGTCCGAGTCGCCTTGGCCTTGCTCACCGTGGTCTTGGCCTGGGTGACGAAGTCCTCGGTGGCCTTCTGACTGCGGATCCGCTCGACCAGGTCCTTGCCGCGGCCGGCCAGGTCCTCGTAGGTCTCCTCGGCCTGGCCGAGCACGGTGGTGAAGCCGTGCTGCGCGACGGCCGGCAGCTCACGCAGCTTGGCCGGGGCGGTCCGCGCGTCGGCGACGAGGGTCTCGAAGCGCTTGGCGAACTCGGTCTGAGCCTTGGTGAGCTCGGTCTGCAGGGTCTTCTGGTCCAGCTTGGCGAACCGGGCGGTGACGTCCTCGCTGACCGCGCGGAACTTCTCGACCGCGAGGTCGCCGGCGCCGGCGATCGCGTAGAACGGGGTGACAGGCGTACGGGTAGCCATCAGGCTTCTCCTCGGATTTTCAGCAGGAAACAGTTACTTGGTGGTGCGCTTGCTTGCAGGGGTCTTCTTGGCCGTGGTCTTCGCAGCCGGTCTGGCAGGAGCCGGCTCGTCGGCGTCGTCAGGGGACGTGTTCTCACGGACGAAGGACGCGTAGACGTCCAGCAGGACACGCTTCTGCCGCTCGTTCAGCGCGGGGTCGAGCAGGACGGCGTCGACCACGCCTGCGGCCCGCCGGCCGTCCGAGCTGTCGTCCGGATCGAGGATGCCGGCCCGTACGTACAGGGTCTCCGCGGAGATCCGCAACGCCTTCGCGAGCTGCTGCAGCACATCGGCCGACGGTTTCCGCAGGCCGCGCTCGATCTGGCTCAGATACGGGTTCGACACACCGGCCAGGTCCGACAGCTGCCGCAACGACAACTGCGCGTGCCGCCGCTGCTCGGCGAGGTACTCCCCGAGGGAGCCCACTGCCCCAGCCGCACGATCACTCAACTTGGCCATGCTCCATTGTGCTAGCAACCTGCTTGCAATTGCAAGCAGGCCCACCGTGAGCCCGCTCACGCGGGCCGTGAACTAGCTGAAAGTCGAAGGATGCGGCTGGACGGCGCCGACCTGGACGCCGCCGCCGAGGAGGGGGAAGTGGAGGTGGCGCTCGATGGTGTCGTTGGTGATGCCGAGGCGTTGCAGGGTCGCGGCCATGACGACCTTGCGGGCGCGGGCCTGGCCGTCCTCGAGCTTCAGGGCGACGCCACGGCCGTCCGCGAGGCCGACGGCGTACACACCTTCGGCGCCGGCCTTGCAGAACAGGCCGTCGACGGCGTGCATCAGCTCGGCCTCGTCGCGCGTACTCCCGCTGGCGTACTCGGGGTGTGCGCGGAAGGCTTTGACGACGCGGGCCTCCAGAGTCTCCGGGGACGCCGCGGCGAACAGGCCGAAGGAGCGCGCCAGGCCGGACAGTGTGAGGGCGAAGATCGGCGCACCGCAGCCGTCGACGGCGATGTACGAGGCCTTCTCGCCTGCGGAGTCCTCGATCGCGGTCCGGATCTCCTTCTGCAGTGGGTGATCCGGCGAGCGGTAGTCGTCCAGCGGCCAGTCGTTGACCTGACAGGTCAGGATCATCGCGGCGTGCTTGCCCGAGCAGTTCATCGTGATCGGCTCGGGGCCGTGGCCCGCGCGTACCCAGGCGTCCCGGGCCGCATCGTCCAGCGGATACTGCACCGGCGTCCGCAACGCCGACTCGTCCAGACCGGCCTTCGCGAGGATCCGGCGTACGCCGTCCAGGTGGAACTGCTCACCGGAGTGCGACGCGCCCGCGAGCGCGAGCAGCTCGCCGTCCAGGTCCAGGCCGTTGCGGAGCATCCCGAGCGCCTGCATCGGCTTGTTCGACGAGCGGGGGAACATCGGCTGGTCGACGATGCCGGCCGACCAGGCCACACTGCCGTCGGGGTTCGTCACCACGACGGAGCCACGATGATGGCCCTCGACGAAGTCGCTGCGGACGACGTCGGCCAGGATCACAGGTTCGGTCACGGCTGAACTGTACAGGTGCAAAACGCGGTGTTGCGAATGATCCGGCTCACAGCCGGGCGCGCACGTGCAGCCCTGCCTCGGGGTCGACCAGGATCTCCTGCGTCGCGGTCACGGTCGGCTGATCCTCGGCCACGACCTCCAGTACGGCGTCCGGGTCCACGTTCCGCTTCACCATCGCCAGCGCGATCGGGCCCAGCTCGTGATGCCGGCCCGCCGATCCCACGAACCCGACCTGCTTCTCCCCCGCGCGTACGGCGTACCCGTGCGCGGGCAGGTGGTCGACCGAACCGTCCAGATGCAGCCGCACCAGCCGCCGCGGCGGACGGCCGAGGTTGTGCACCCGCGCGACCGTTTCCTGACCGCGATAGCAGCCCTTGTTCAGGTGTACGCCGACGCCGAGCCAGCCCACCTCGTTCGGGATCGCGCGCTCGTCGGTGTCGAGACCGAACCGCGGGTTGCCGGCCTCGATCCGGAGCGCCTCGTACGCCCAGATCCCGGCCGCCGGACCCTCGAGTCCGGCCAGCTCCGCCCGCGGCAGGAACACCTCGTGGCCGCCGAGCGAATCCGCACCACTGCGGGTCAGATGCCCGTTGGCCGAAGCCGGTCCAGGCCGCCAGACGATCGCATAGTCGTCGGTCACGTCCGCGATCTCCACCCGGGACATGAACACCATCTTCTGCAGCCAGTCGACCATCGCCGCGGCCGCGCCCGGCTCGGTGTGCAGCCAGAACGTCTCGCCGTCGTCGACGCCGTACATGACGTGCTCGATGTGGCCGGTCGGTGACAGCAGCAGCGCGGTCGTCGATGTGCCGGGCTTGAGGCCCTCGAAGTACTGCGTGGTCAGCGCGTGCAGCCAGGTCAGCCGGTCCGGGCCGGTGATCGTGACCACGTCGCGGTGCGACAGGTCGACGAACGCCTCGCCGGCGACCAGGGCCCGCTGCTCGCGCAGATCCGACCCGTAGTGGGCCGCGACCCCGGCGTCGAATCCGTTCGCCTCGACCGCGCCGGGGCGGTCCAGCAGTGGGCTGCGGTTTCGTGACATGTCACCAGAGTACGTCGAGCGGCGTACGGCGATCGCCTCCCGGGGTGGGATGTGGACAACCCCGGGTCGCGGCCACGCTTGAGGTATCAGAACCCGAAGGGAGCAAGGCGATGAGCGACCGGCGATTCCGGTTCGGTGTGGTGGGCAGCCCGACGACCGGCGACGACTGGATCAAGACCGTCCGCCGAGCGGCGGACCTCGGATATTCGACCGTACTGATGCCCGACGGACTCCAACTGCCGTCGCCGTTCCCCTCGCTGGCGATGGCCGCCGCGGTCGCGGACATCCGGGTCGGCACGTTCGTGGCGGCGGCGCCGCTCCGGACCCCGCGGGCGGCCGCCTGGGAAGCGCACACGCTGACCGTCCTGACCGACGGGCGGTTCGAGTTCGGCATCGGCACCGGGCGGCCCGCGGTCGAGCAGCAGGTCGAGGAGATCGGTCTGCGCTTCGGCTCGGCCAAGGAGCGACGTGACCAGGTCCGCGAGACCCTCGACCACCTGGTGCGGCTCGACGGCGAGCGCCGTACGCCGATCATGCTCGCGGCCGGCGGACCACGGGCGCTCGCACTGGCCGCGTCGCGGGCCGACATCGTCTCGCTGGCGAAGGACGCGATGACGCCACGGGCCGAGATCACTCAGCTGGTCCGGGACCTGCGTGAGCTGGCCGGATCGCGCGCGGACGAGATCGAGCTGGCGATGAACCTGTTCGCGGCCGGGACGCGCGAGCTGCCGCCGTGGACGAAGCGGGCGGCCGGCGTCGAGCCCGAGGAACTGGAGGCGAGCGACTCGCTGATGATGCTCCGCGGTACGCCGCACCAGATGGCGGACGAGCTGCAACGACGGCGGGACGAGTTCGGTACGACCTACATCAGCGTCAACTCGACGTACCTCGAGGACCTGGCACCGGTGGTGGTGATGTTGAGCGGGAAGTAGCCCGCTCCAGGGTTTGCGTGCAGATCGACAGGTAGAGCACCTGCGATACACCGTACGCACTCTCTGTCCGACGCTCGGGTGCACTAGGCAGCGCAGCACACTACCTGTCGATCTGCACCCCTCAACAACACAGCACTGCCCGCCGGTCTGTGGCCCGGCGGGCAGTGCTGGGAGGGGTGGGAAGGTGGCTAGCGGGCTGGGCTTTCGGAAGCAGTGACTTCGGGGACGTCGCCGGCGTGGGTGTCGCCGGCCGCGAACGCGGCCTCGTCGAACGGGTCCTCACCGGCGAAGACCTGCCGGGCCTGGTCCTTGTCGAACTCCCCGACCCAGTGCCCGACCAGGACGGTCGCGACCGCGTTGCCGGCGAAGTTCGTCAGCGCCCGGGCCTCCGACATGAACCGGTCGATGCCGACGATCAGACCGACGCCGTCGACCAGGTCCGGGCGGTGCGACTGCAGACCGCCGGCCAGCGTGGCCAGGCCGGCGCCGGTGACTCCGGCGGCGCCCTTCGAGGCGACGATCATGAACAGCAGCAGGGAGATCTGCTGACCGATGGAGAACGGCTCGTTCATCGCCTCGGCGATGAACAGCGACGCCATCGTCAGGTAGATCGCCGTACCGTCCAGGTTGAACGAGTAGCCGGTCGGGACGGTGATGCCGACCACCGTCTTGTCCACACCGAGGTGTTCCATCTTCCCGATCAGCCGGGGCAGGGCGGTCTCCGACGACGAGGTGGACACGATCAGCAGGAACTCGCGACCGAGGTAGCGCAGCAACTGGAAGATCGAGATCCCGGTGACCACCCGGAGCAGCGTGCCGAGCACGAGGATCACGAACAGCAGGCAGGTGGCGTAGAAGGCGAGCATGATCTTGCCGAGGCTGACCAGCGCATCCGTGCCGGTGGCGCCGACGACGGCCGCGATCGCACCGAACGCGCCGATCGGGGCGGCCCACATGATCATCGACAGCACCTTGAACACCAGCCGCTGGATGTGCCCGATGGCGCCGAGGATCGGCTGACCCTTCGAGCCCATCGCCTGCAGCGCGAAGCCGATCAGCAGCGCGACGAACACGGTCTGCAGCACTTCGCCCTCGGTCAGCGCGGACAGCATCGACTTCGGGATGATGCCGAGGAGGAAGTCCGTCGTACCCTCATGCGCCCCGGCGGCCTGCTTCTGGCCGCTCTCGCGCAGCTTGTCGGTCAGGTTCAGACCGGAACCGGGCTGGACCAGGTTGCCGACCACCAGGCCGATGGCGAGTGCGACCGTCGACATCACCAGGAAGTAGACGAGCGCGAGACCGCCGACCTTGCCGACGCTGGCGGCCTGGCGGACCGAGCCGATGCCGAGCACCAGCGTGCAGAAGATGATCGGGCTGATCAGCATCTTGATCAGGTTCACGAACCCGGTGCCGAGCGGTTTCAGCTCGACGGCGAAGTCCGGGAACAGGAATCCGACACCGATGCCGAGCAGGACGGCGACGATGACGGCGATGTAGAGGAAATGGGTCCGGTCGTTGCGGACCGGCGTCGGTCGGGGTTCGGTCGGGCTCGACATGTGGGGACTCCCTGGATCGGCCGGGCGGGCTGGTCTGGAGTAACTGTGACGTGACGCACAGGGAAACTGCTCATTTCGTTCATATCGTTCTCAGTGCACACTGTCCGTTGTGAAACACCGGCCGTGGGAACTGCGCCGCCAGGTGCTCTGGCTGCAGACGGTCACGGTCACCGTCCTGATCGCGATGGCCTGGATCACGCTCATCAGCCGGTCCAGGGCCCAGGCCGAGCGGGACGCGGCGGCCGCGGGCATCGCCCCGCCGGGTTGGTGGGAGCTGATCCGGCTCGATGTCCGCTCAATGCTCGGCATCGCCAGTCTGATGCTGGGCGTCGCGATCGCCGGCAACGCTCTCGTCTCCTGGCGGGTACGGCGGGCCACACGTGGCATGGGCACCCAGTCGCTGGCCCGGATGCTCGACTTCTACGAGGGCGTTCTGCACGCCGCCCGGGAGGGCCTGATCCTTTTGGACGCGGACGGTCGCGTCCAGCTCGCCAACGACGAGGCGCTGCAACTCCTCGGCCTACTCGAGGTGACCCCGGGGACACCGATCGACGAGCTGCACCTCGGGCCGACTCTTGCGGAGTTGCTCCAGGGCGGGAGAACGGCGTACGACGAATTGCACCTCGGGGCGCGCGGAGTCGTGGTGGTGAACCAGCAGCCGGCTCGGTCCGGACGGATCGTGACACTGCGGGACCACACCCAACTGCAGCGCTTGCTCGGCGAACTGGACGCCGTACGCAGCCTGGCCGAGTCGCTGCAGGCGCAGAACCACGAGGCGTCGAACCGTTTGCACACGGTCGTCAGCCTCATCGAGATCGGCAAGCCGGAACGTGCTCGTGAGTTCGCGGTATCCGAGCTGCAGTTCGCGCAGGCGATGACGGACCGGGTGGTCGGGACGGTCGGCGATCCGGTGCTGGCGTCCCTGCTGCTCGCGAAGCTGTCGCAGGCTCAGGAGCGTGGCGTCGTACTGACGCTGGAGCTTGGTTCCGAGGCTTTGAACACGCGGCTCCCGGCCCAGGACGTCGTGACCGTCGTCGGCAACCTGCTCGACAACGCGATCGAGGCCGCGCGCGGCGGACCGGCTCCGCGCCGGGTCGAGCTGCGCGCCGGTACGACGCCGGACGCGATCGACCTGATCGTCACGAACACCGGCGCCGAGCTGGGCGCGGTGGAGCTGGCGCACATGTTCGAGCGCGGCTGGTCGACGAAGGCCGAGCCGGGGCACGGCCTCGGTCTCGTGCTGGTGCGGAGCACGGTCGAGCGGTGGCAGGGCACGCTGATGGTCGACCCGGATTCCGAGCTGGACGACGTACCGGCGCTGACCGTCCGGGTCCGGCTGCCGCGGGCGGTGAGTGCCAGTGCCTGAGCTGCGGGTGCTGGTCGTCGAGGACGACCCGGTCGCCGCCGAGGCGCATCGCACGTACGTCGAACGCCTGCCCGGCTTCACGTGTCTCGGTGTCGCGGGTACGGCGGCTCGCGCGCTGCAGGTGCTCGCCCGTGGCGACGTCGATCTGGTGCTGCTGGACATGCATCTGCCGGACGGGCACGGGCTGGACGTGGTCCGCCGAATGCGGGCCTTGGGCAACCAAACGGATGTGGTCGCGGTGACGTCGGCGCGGGAGGTCGCGGCAGTGCAGGCGGCGGCGCGGATCGGCGTGGTGCAGTACGTGCTGAAACCCTTTGCCTTCGAGACGTTGCGGGACCGGTTGACGGCGTACGCGCGGCAACGGCGGGCGGCCGCGCTGGGTGAAGTGGTCGCGGATCAGGACGAGGTCGACCGGTTGTTGCATCCAGCAACCGTCTCGTCAGTACCGAAGGGGCTGGCCGGATCCGTGCTCGACCGCGTCGTCCAGCTACTCGGGAACCGCGAGGGCTGGACCGCGGAGGAGGTCGCGGCGTCGCTGGGCACGTCCAGGATCACGGCGCGCCGGTATCTGGAGCACCTCGCCGATCAGGGGCAGGCGCTCCGGACGCAGCGGTACGACGGGCGCAGTGGGCGACCGAAGGTCGAGTACTCCTGGGTGGCGGAGAGTTAGGAACGCACGAGGGTTGCCCACAGGTGGGGCTGGAGGGCCTGACCCTCGGCGGCCATGTCGTAGGCCCAGAGCAGCTCGCCGTCGACCAGGCCGTACAGGCGGTGGCCGGCGGTGACCTCCTTGGCGGTCACGGTGCGGGCGACGACATCGGTTTGCAGCTCGATCTTGGCGCCGTCGATCTCGCCGTACCAGATCTCCGCGATGCCGGTCGGGTGGGCCAGGATGACCTCGACCTTGTTGTCCGGCTTCGGGCGCCAGAAGCCGGTCTCGACGGCCAGCGGGCGTTCCTTGGTGCCGTCCTCGCCGACCACGTAGGTCTGGCTGACGTAGTGCAGGTAGGGCTTGCCGTTGTGGCTGAAGTCGATCTGCTGGCCGAACTCGAACTTCTCGATCGTCGGGTAGTCGCCGTGCCCGCGACCTTCCCAGCGGCCCAGCAGCCACGCCAGCGGCACCAGGTCGGGGTGCAGGTCCTGCGGGATCTCGAACGCCATCGGTCACTCAGCTCGCATTGCGGCCGCGGTACAGCCGGTAGACGACGAACGCCGAGAACCAGGCCATGAACACACAGACCAGGATCAGCAGCATGGTGAAGATGACGTGCAGCACGTCGGCCAGTCTAGGGGATGCGCCTGCCGAGGCTTCGGCTACCGTGGCGTGATGTCCCGCACGCTGGTGATCAAGCTGACCGCAGGCGCCGAGGAACCCGAGCGCGCCAACCAGGCCTTCACCGTCGCCGCCACCGCGATCGCCGCCGGCGCCGACGTCTCCCTCTGGCTCACCGGCGAAGCCGTCTGGTTCGCCGTCCCCGGCCGGGCGGAGTCGTTCGAGCTCCCCCACGCGGCGCCGCTGGCCGATCTGCTGGCCGCGGTGCTCGAGGGTGGCCGCCTCACGGTCTGCACCCAATGCGCCAAACGCCGCGACCTCACGGAGACCGATCTGCTGCCCGGCACCCGCGTCGCCGGTGCCCCCGCCTTCACCGAAGAGATCCTCACCGACAACGCCCAGGCCATCGTGTACTGACCGCCGTGCCCGCCCGGTCGCCGTGCACTGACAGCTCTGCCCGCCCGGGTCGTCGTGTGTTGGTTACCCGGGCGGGGTCGTTGGCCGCAGGCGCTGTCAGTGATCAGCCGCCTAGACCGGGGCCGTCGTTGCTCGGGCCGCTACGGCCGGCGCCTTGTTTGTGCAGTTCGCCAGGAGTCCGTCCACCGCGACCACTACCTGCCAGCTCGGCCGGGTCGGGGGGACTGGCCGCACCCGCCGCGGGCGTGTTTCCGTCGGTGTACACCGCGTGGCTCTTGGCCATCTCGTCCTGGGACATCGTCCTCTGGCCCGCGCCCTGCCGCTGACCGGCCTGCTGATTCTGAGCCCGGGTCTCGGCCAGCACCTGGTTCACCGGCCGCTCTCGGTCCGCAGCATCCTGCCTGACCTGCTGCCCGTTCTGCCCCGCCTGCTGCCCGTTCTGCCCCGCCTGCTGCCCGTCCTGGCCAGCCTGCAGCCCGTTCTGCCCTGGCTGCTGCCCGTCCTGGCCGTTCTGTCCGAACTGCGCGCTCTGTTCCACAGCCGGCTGGGCATCCTGGCCAACCTGCTCGGCATTCGCCCCGTTCTGCTGAGCCGCACGGTTGGCATCCGCCCGATCCTGGGCCGTAGGCAACGCCGGCTGCGCCCCGGCATCGCCTTGCTCCTGCCCCTGCTCAGCCCGCACACCTTGCTCCTGCTCAGCCCGCAGACCTTGCTCCTGCTCAGCCCGCAGACTTTGCTCCTGCCCCTGCTCAGCGTCCAGATCTTGCTGCTGCCTTTGCTCAGGCTGCTGCTCCCCAGCCGCACGAATCACACCATCGTCACCGAGCTCCGGCGCCTGCTCGCCCTCCGGTGAATCCAGATCCCGATCCTGCCGCTCTGGTGACTCTTCACCAGCCGCCCGAATCACACCGTCATCACCAAGCTCCGGCCCCCGCCCAACCTCCGGCCCATCCTGATCAACCTCCGGCGCACCCTCATCCAGACCCCGCCCAGGCTCCTCACCAACCGCCCGAATCACACCGTCATCACCAAGCTCCGGCCCCCGCTCAACCTCCGGCCCATCCTGATCAACCTCCGGCGCACCCTGCCCCTGGGCGTCCTCGGCGCGCTCTTCCAGCCGATCGGCTTCTTCGGCCGCGCCCAGCGCCGCACCAGCGGCAGCGCCTTCCACCACACCGGCGTCGACGCCGGGATCAGCAGCCTCGCGCTGGTCCGCCCTCGCCCGCTCTTCCCGCCGCGTCTCGGCCTCGGCGTCCTCGCGCTGCTGATCCCGGCGCGCGTCATCCGTCTCCGCCTGCTCCGCACGTTCACCGGCGTCGTCGACCTCGGCCTCTTCGCGGTCGAGCCGCCCGTCGTGGTCGACGTCGCCGTCGAACTCCCGGACCTCCGGGATGCCGTTGTCGTTGGGGTCGGTGAGCCGCTGCTCGGTCTCCTGTACCTGCTGCGCCTCTCGCAGCTCCGCTTCGGCCGCATCGACCTGCTGCTGGAGCTCGTCGCGGAGCCGGCGTTGCTCCTCGACCTGCTGCTCCAGCATGGCTGTCCGGTCGGCCGGGTCCATCCCCCGCACCTGCTCGTCGAAATCCTGGTCGAACCTCTGCCGGTTCAGGAGCTGCTCCATCGTGGCCCGCCGCTCCCTGTTCGCCCCCATCCGCTGGAGAGAGTTCTGGAGCTGACGCAGTCGCCTGTACAGACGCTGGATCTCGGCGACCACCGACTGCACGACCTCGTGCGCCGGGTCATCGTGAATCGCCATCACGCCACCTCACTTGCATAGACGGAGTAGGCAAAGCCGGCCGCGGTGTCCTCGGGCCCGGGTTGGGTCGCGTACAGGTGGAACTCGGCGCCCGGCTTCAGCCAGACGGCCAGGTGGCGTCGGCGGTCCCGCCACTCCGGCGGAATGCGCGCATCCGACCCCGGCCCGACGAAGACCGGTGCACCCCAGTGTCGGCGAGCCAACTGGAGCTGCCCGGGCCAGTGCGCATCCAGCCCTTCCTCGGCGTCAGGCAGCTCAGCCGGACCGATCTCGTACGCCGACCAGCCACTGCGCGGGCTCTCCGGCAGTACGGCGTCCGGCAGCACGAGCATCACGGTCTCGCGCGGGGTGACCAGCCCCCAGGTGTAGCGGTCGGGGTCGATGTTGCCTGGGGCCCACGGGCGCCAGCCGGTGGCGGCGGTGACGCGGGAAACCAGCGCGCGGATCGCGTCCACACCGGTGCCCTGCGGTCCCCAGATCGATCTCCAGTCGGAGACCTCGGCCAGATCCGCCATGGCACGCTCGTCATCACTCGACGACCGCTGCTGCGTCTTCACCCCGCCACACTCCTCTCCTCAGTCCGCCCAGCCTAAGCCTCCGCCGGTGCCACCACCTCCCGAATGACGCACACCTGTGGACAACGGATCCCTCTACCTCCCGTCCTCAGGTACGTCGTTCGCGAGCAGTAAGCGATGGACGACGTACGCACATCTCGAACTGGGCTGTAGTGGAACCATGAAGCTCCCGGCCCCTCCGACCGAGAAGTCCTTCCCGTCCGCGCTGCACCACCCGCGCACGGCGACGGTGATCGGCCGCTGGCTCGGGCTCGCGGTGGCGATCTGCTTCCTAACCGGGCTGTTCAGCCACTTCCAGCAAGACACTCCCGCCTGGCTACACATCCCGAGCCGGCCGGCGTCCCTCTATCGCGTCACCCAGGGCCTGCACGTGCTCAGCGGAACCGTCGCGATCCCGTTGCTGCTGGCAAAGTTATGGACCGTCTATCCGAAGCTGTTCGCCAAACTCCCTTGGCCACCGAGCCGCAAGGCCCTCACCACCGCCCTCGGACGCGGCTCGATCCTCGTCCTCGTCTCCGCGACGGCCCTCGAACTGTTCACCGGCTTCCTCAACACCCTGCAGTGGTATCCGTGGCCGTTTCCGTTCAAGCAGACCCACTACGCACTCGCCTGGATCATCGTCGGCGCACTGCTCGTCCACCTCGCCGTCAAACTCCCGCTCATCCTCACCCACTGGCGCCGTACTCCGGCCGACCGCGCCCCGATCGCGGACTCCTTGCCCCCAGCAATCACCGGCCTGACCCGCCGCGGCCTCTTCCGCACCGTCGCAGGCGCCGCGACTCTCGTAGGCATCACCTCGGTCGGCCAATCCGTCCCGGCCCTAGGCCCGATCGCCGTACTGGCGCCACGCAAACCGAACGTCGGCCCGCAAGGTCTGCCGATCAACCGTACGGCGAGGGACGCGGGCGTCTCCGGGATCGACGCGGACTGGCGCTTCACGATCACGGGCCTACGGCAACTGTCGTACACGCTCGACGAGCTGCGGCAGCTCCCGCAAAGCCGCTCCGACCTGCCGATCGTCTGCGTCGAGGGCTGGAGTCAGGGCGCGAGGTGGCAAGGCATCCGGATCCGCCTCTCCGGCGCACCGCCAGGCTCCCGGGTCCGCGTCGTCTCGATGGAGAAGGGCGGCTTCTACGCCACCAGCGAGCTACCACCTGAGTTCGCCGACGACCCGCTCACTCTCCTGGCCCTCCGCCTGAACGGCGCCGAACTCGCCCTCGACCACGGCTTCCCCGCCCGCATCATCGCGCCCAACCGCCCCGGCGTCCTCCAAACCAAATGGGTCCACCACCTGGAGGTCATCTCATGAAACGGAGAACGAAAGCCGCCAGTCACGGCATCCTCGGCACCCGGGCGGCCCTCGCTGCGGCCGGAGTGTGCTTCGGGCTCTGGGGGTTGTGGTTGCTGCTCGACGCCATGGAGCCACCAGCGCTCGTCCGGTTGCCGATCTGGCTGGGTGGTGCGGTGGTCGCCGACGACTTCTTCCTGGTGCCGCTGACGCTGACCGTCGGCTGGCTCGTCACTCGGTGGTCCACCGGGCCTGATCGGCATCGGACCGTTGGCGCCGTGCGGACCACCTTGTTGTACGTCGGTCTCACCACGCTGATCGCGATCCCGCTGCTCGTGCGACAGGGCACAGGCGTCAACCCGACCGTGCTCCCGCGGGACTACCTCCGCGACTGGTTATTGCTTGAGGCAACGATTGTGGTGGCCGGCGCGGTGGTGTTCGTGGTTCAGCGGTCCCGCTTCACGTTCAGCAGGTCGCGGGCCTCGTCCGGCGACATCGGCGGCCGCTGAGCCAGCGTCGCGAGTGCGGCGGCCCGCTCGACCAGCTCGGCGTTGTGGTTCACCGGCTGACCCTTCGCCAGCGTGAGCGTGTCCTCCATGCCGACGCGGAGGTTCCCGCCCTTCGCCAACGCGGCCAGCGCGACCGGGAGCGCCGTACGCCCGATACCCGTTGCCGACCACGACGTCACCGCGGCGGGCAGCGCGTTGACGGCTGCCACCAGGGCGTCCGCCGTACCAGGCATGCCGCCCGGGACGCCCATCACCAGGTCGCAGTGCACGCGTCCGCCGTACGGCAGGCCGAACTTGTCCAGCAACCGGTGCAGCGCGGCCACATGCCCGAGGTCGAACAGCTCGAACTCCGGCACCACCTCGCGCTCCTGCGTGAGCTGGTAGAGCTCGGTGACGAACGGCCACGGGTTCATGAACACGTCGTCGCCGAAGTTGACCGTGCCCATGGTCAGCGAGCAGGAGTCGGGTACGGCGTCGAGCACGCGGAGCCGGTGGTCGTACGGATCGGTGACTGCGCCGCCGGTGGACAGCTGCACGATCAGCGCCGTGTTCGCCCGGATCGCGGCGACCGTGTCGGTCAGCCGGCCGAGGTCCAGCGTCGGCTTGTGCTCGCCGTCGCGGATGTGGATGTGGATCATCGCCGCCCCCGCGGCCTCGCACCGCTTCGCGGTCTCGACCAGCTCGTCGAGCGTGGTCGGCAGCGCCGGGCAGTCCGCCTTCGCGGTCTCCGCACCGGTGGGAGCAACTGTGATCAGAGTCGACGCCATGGACGAATCCTGCCAGATGTCCGCCCGCAACGAGATATTTGCCGGTCAAGGGGTTCGATCACCGGACGATCTCCGGCACGAGAGGATGTCACTATGAGAGCCGTTGTACAGCGAGTCAGCCAGGCATCGGTCACCGTCGAGGGCGAGGTGGTCGGCGCGATCGACGGCCCCGGCCTGCTGGTCCTCCTCGGCGTCACCCACGACGACACCCCCGAGAAGGCCGCCGCCCTGGCCGCGAAGATCTGGACCCTCCGCATCCTCCACGACGAACGCTCCGCCGCCGACGAGCAGGCCCCGATCCTCGCGATCAGCCAGTTCACCCTGTACGCCGACACCCGCAAAGGCCGCCGCCCGTCCTGGAACGCCGCCGCCCCCGGCCCCGTCTCCGAACCCCTCTACAACTCCTTCTGCACCGCCCTCGAATCCCTCGGCGCCAAAGTAGAACGAGGCCGCTTCGGAGCCCACATGGACGTCACCCTCACCAACGACGGCCCAGTAACCCTCATCCTCGACGCCTGACCACAACAAACACCGGCCCCCGGATCCATTGGATCCGGGGGCCGGTGTTTGGTTCTGGGTCGGTGAGGTTCGACTCAGAGGGGTGTCGAGCTGGATCAGCTGACGACGCCGGCGGCCGAGTGGCCGACGATGACCTTGGTGTTCAGGCTGTAGACGTCGATCACCAGAGCGTTCACCGAGATGTAGCGGTACTGCTTCAGGACCTGGTTGAAGGTCAGCCGGGCGACACCCGGGATGTCCAGGGTCTGGTTCACACCGGTCTTGACCGGGTAGGTCTTGTTGCCGACCTTGATCGAGGCGATGCTCGAGGACGAGCTCACGCCACCCTTGCCGTCCTTGGTCTTCCACGCCGAGGCGGAGGATTCGATGGCGCCGATGGACAGGTTGCCCACCTTCACACCCGCGACGTGCGAGGTGAAGTTGATGTAGGACTTGTTCTCGCCGATGGCGCCGTTCTTGGTGGTGTAGACCCCACCGACGTAGGCGACCTTCGGGATGTTCACCTCGCCGACCGCGACCCTGACCGTCTTGCCCTCAGTACCCTGGCAGGTGGTCTGAAGCGACGTCGGCCCGGACACGACCAGCTTGTCGGCGTTGGCCTTGGTGCCGTACGCGTCACCGATCACCAGCGCGGTGGCCGGCTTGGAGATCTCCGCGCGGGTCTTCAGCACCGCGACGTCGACGCCCTCCGGGACGTACTGGTTCTTCACGTTCGCGTGGATCACGACGGCCTGCGCGTACGAGTAGATGCCGGAGCTGGTCTTCACGCCACCGACACGGTTCAGCACGATGTAGCCGAGGCCCGGTACGGCGACCTTGGTGTTCCACTTCGGCGCGAGCAGCGACGGCACCGAGATGGCGCCGATCTTCACACCGGCGAACGTGGTGTTGCCCGTGTAGGACAGCTTGCCCTTGTAGTACCGCGCCGTGGTGGTGGTCTTCACACCCGTCAGCGTCAGCAGGTTGCCGACCTTGATGTCGACCGCGGTGGCGTTGCTGGTCACGCCGGTGCCGCTCTTGTCGTTGAACGCGTGCGTGTCGGTGCGCACGCTGCGCGCGATCGCCTGGTTGTTCACGTTCGCCGTGGCGATGTCGTTCTTGTCGGCCTTGGTCGGGTCCGTGGTGCAACCGAACTTGCTCACGACCTGCGGGCCGCTGTTCGCCAGCCCGGATTCAACGTCGGTCCCGTACGAGTAGCCGCTGTATCCGAAAACCGGCGAGGCGGACGCAGAACCCGAAGTCAGCGCGATCGTAGAAGCCACGCCGACAACCGCCGCAACACCGACGGCAGCGAGCTTCTTGTATCCGATGCGGGGTCGCATTGACCCCTCCTCCCTGAGTGATGACGTGACCCGAAGTGCGGGTCAGGACACAGACACAACTCAGCCGGTTGCGGTAGGTGACGAGCAGAATGCGCTCCGAGACCAAACCGTTACATCCGTGCTCGTTCCGCAAGATTCGACCGCCGACCCGTAACTCCGAAGCGATGCCCGCAAACCCCAGTCCCGCAGGCGTTTCCGGACATGCCGAAGGGCCCGGACGCGCAAGGTCCGGGCCCTTCGGGGCTACCTTCAGGGTGGGCCACCTTCGGGTGGTGGTGGCACCATCAGTAACGAACGACAGGTCAGACGGTGACGGCCACTTCCGCGACCGCGCCGTACTGCGCGACCACCTGGCGGTCGACCGGGTCGGCCTTCGGCGCCAGCGTGCGCAGCGTCCAGCTGCCCGGCGCCGCGAAGAACCGGAAGTGCCCGGTCGCCGACGTCGGCACCTCGGCGGTGAACTCACCCGTTGCGTCGAGCAACCGTACGTACGCGCCGCCGACCGGCTCCTCGCCGCGCAGCACCTGGCCCTGGATCACTGCTTCCTTGTCGACGTCGACACCCTTGAGGTCGAGGCCGCCCTTCTTCGCTCCGCACATGTCAGGCCTCCCCTGGCTCGTCGCCGAGTGCCACGGGTACGCCGACCAGCGAACCCCACTCGGTCCAGGAACCGTCGTAGTTCTTCACGTTCGGCTGGCCGAGGATCTCGTGCAGCACGAACCAGGTGTGCGCCGAGCGCTCGCCGATCCGGCAGTACGCGATGGTGTCCTTGCCGAAGTCCACGCCGGCGTCGGCGTACAGCGTCTTCAGCTCGTCGTCGGAGCGGAACGTGCCGTCGTCGTTGGCCGCCTTGCTCCACGGGATGTTCGCCGCGGTCGGGATGTGACCCGCGCGCTGCGCCTGCTCCTGCGGGAGGTGGGCCGGGGCGAGCAGCCGGCCGGCGTACTCGTCGGGGCTGCGCACGTCGACCAGGTTCTTCACGCCGATCGCGTCGCCCACCTCGTCGCGGAAGGCGCGGATGGCCAGGTCCGGCTCCTGCGCGGTGTAGTCGGTGGCCTCACGCTTGACGACCTCGTCGGTCAGCTCGCGGCTGTCCAGCTCCCAGCGCTTGCGGCCGCCGTCGAGCAGCCGGACGTCGCCGTGCCCGTACAGCTTGAAGTACCAGTACGCGTACGCCGCGAACCAGTTGTTGTTGCCGCCGTACAGCACGACCGTGTCATCGCTCTTCACACCGCGGTCGGACAGCAGCGCCTCGAACTGCTGCTTGTTGACGAAGTCCCGCCGGACCGGGTCCTGCAGGTCGTCCTTCCAGTCCAGCTTGATCGCGCCGGCGATGTGGCCGGCGTCGTACGCCGAGACGTCTTCGTCGACCTCGATCAGGACGACCCCGGCGTCGGTCTTGTGCTCCTCGACCCAGTCGGCCGAGACGAGCGCGGATTCCCTGCTCATGTGTGCTGCCTCTCAGTTGGTAGCGGTGCTGGTGTCACGGGTTGGCGTACGAATGCGGTGGATCAGCAGATAGGCCTCGCAGCCGAGGCAGAGCCCGACGGCGGCGTTCACGAACGCCGCCACCAGGGCGAATCCGGTGGCGACCACGCCCAGCACGGTCGCGCCGGTCAGGTACCCGATCAGACCGGCGACCGCGAAGACGAGACCGACCAGCTGGGCGAACCGCGGCGGGGCCGCGTCCTCCAGCTCCTCGGGGGGACCCAGCCGGGGGCGGATCAGCCGCTTGAACAACAGCCCGTACGGCGACGCCTGGACGCCGAACGCGACCGAGATCGCGAACACCACGGCTTGCACCGCGAGCGGCCAGGGGTTGTTCAGTACGAGCGTCAACGCCAGGACGACCGTGGTCACACCGGCCGCGAACCGGAGTCCCCGCGGATCAACCTGGAGGCTTTGCTTCGCCGTCTGTTCGGACATGACGACTCCCGGAGGAGAGAAGATTCGAGCCCAACCCGCCCGGGTCTGCGGGAGGCGACGTACGCGAAACCGTGCTCAGCGACCGGTCTCGCAGCGCTCGGGACGCCGCCTGGTCAGCGGCGACGACACAGCGACGAGCGCATCCGGCAGTTGTCCACTGCCCTGCGCTTGGTCAGCCACGTCGTGTACGCCACGCATCGAGAGTACGGAAACCGGGCGGGCTAGCCAGCCGTGGTCCCACTGAGTGAGACAATTGATCAGAGTGCGGACAATCAGGTCCGGACCACGTTCGTGTGGGCGACCTTGTCGTGCAGCGCCTGCTTCTTGTCGTCCCAGAGCGGCCAGAGGTAGTTGATCAGAGCAATAAAGCTGAACAACGTCCCGACCAGCGGGATCGTGGCCAGCAGGCTGAGTCCGATGATGAAGCCGTACCGCTTCGCCACCGCGGGCCCAGGCGGATTACCCGGCACGTCCCGGAGCCGGACGCCGATTCCGAGCGCCATCTTGCCGGGCGTGGCGCCCTTCCTGGTCAGGAACAGGTACTCGTAGACGAACGACACCAGGAGCCCCAGCAGCACCGCCGGGATCATCCACTTGTACGCCTCGGGCGGCAGCGCGGTGCTGGTCGTCGGGGTGCCGGCCTCCGCGGCGTTCAGCGTGTCTTCGAAGTACTTCCAGATCACCTGGGAGTACTGGTAGTAGAAGTAGCCGGTCAGCGGTAGGCCGATGAGGCCGACGATGATCGAGTCGATGATGAAGGCGAACACCCGGCGCCACCAGCCCGACAGCGGCTGCCCGTCCGGCGTCGTGGCTACCCGCTGTCCGGGGTAGCCGTAGCCCTGCTGCTGAAATCCCTGCCCGTACTGCGGCTGCGGGTGACCGTACTGCTGCTGCCCGTACGGCGCTTGACCTGTCTGCTGCGGCTGCGCGCCGTACTGGCCGTACTGCGCCGGCGCTTGCTGGCCGCCGCCGTACACCTGACCGTGCTGGGCGGGCTGGCCGTACTGCGGCTGGCCGGCGGCCGTGGGCTGGCCGAACTGACCCTGGTACGGCGGCGGGCCCTCCTGGGCACGGCGCTGGTCCGTCCAGGCCTCGCCGTCCCAGTAGCGCTGCTGGGTCGGGTCCTGGGGGTCGTCGTACCAACCGGCTGGGAAGCTCACTGCCATAGCATTGCCTACGTATGAGGGCATCCGCCATTGAGTTGCCGTCAGCGGACGGACTCAGTTGGGCTGGCGCTCGATCGCGGTGGCCAGCGCGGCGATCACGTCAGGCTTGCGCGGCGCACCACTGGCCCGCTTGACGACCGCACCGGTGCTGTCCAGCACCAGCGTCGTCGGGGTCCGCAGGATGTCGAGCCGCCGGACCAGCTCCAGATGCGACTCCGCGTCGAGCTCGACGTGCCGCACTCCCTCGACCATGCCCTCGACCTCGGCCAGCGTCCGCCGCGTCACCCGGCACGGCGCACAGAACGCCGACGAGAACTGCAGCAAGGTGGCGCGCTCGCCGAGCTCGCCACCAACCTCGGCCGCCGACACCCGCTCCACGTCCTCGACCTTCCCCCGGAACCGTCCGTCAACCCACGTTTTGAGCGCACTGAGCAGCACGCCGGCGCCTACCGCGCCGACCAGCACCCAGATACCCAAGCTCACAACAATCCACAGTACGGCGGTGTGTTTACGATTCAACCGCGCGTTTCACTCCTCGGACTGGACAATGGGATCCGTGGAGAACGGGTTGACGGTCCGAGGCGGGGTAGTGATTCCCGAGGCCGAGCTGGAGTGGCGGTTCTCGCGGTCCGGCGGGCCGGGCGGGCAGTCCGTCAACACCACGGACAGCCGGGTCGAGCTGAGCTTCGACGTGGCCGGCACGACGGCGTTGAGCGACGTACTGAAGACTCGGGCGCTCGAGCGGCTGAAGTCGCGGCTGGTCGGGGGCGTGGTGACGATCGCGGCGTCGGAGTACAAGTCGCAGTGGCGCAACAGGGAGGCCGCCCGGGAGCGGCTGGCCGTGCTACTGCGGGAAGCGATCGCGCCACCGCCCCGGCCGCGGCGGCCGACCAAGCCGAGCAAGGCCTCGGTCCGGCGCCGGCTCGACGCCAAGAAGCGCCGGGGCCAGACCAAGCGCCTCCGCGGCCGCCCGGACGACTGACTTCGCGTACATCTGGAAGTTGCCGAAGGCCCCTAACTGCTCACGCAGGTCGAGTGCGAGGGTCAGGCGTTGGCGTCCGCGGTCTCGCGGGTTGTGGTCGGCGGGATGACGAAGCGGTACCCGACGTTTCGTACGGTGCCGATCAGCGACTCGTGCTCCGGGCCGAGCTTCGCGCGCAACCGCCGTACGTGAACGTCCACCGTCCGTGTGCCGCCGAAGTAGTCGTAGCCCCAGACCTCCTGCAGCAACTGCTCCCGGGTGAACACCCGCCCCGGATGCTGCGCTAGGAACTTGAACAGCTCGAACTCCTTGTAGGTCAGGTCGAGCGCCCGCCCGTTGAGCTTCGCCGTGTACGACGCCTCGTCGATCACGACATCGCCGCTGCGGATCAGCGTGGAGTCGGGCTCCTCGTTCCGCACCGCGGCGAGCCGGCCGATGACGAGGCGCAGCCGTGCCTCGATCTCCGCCGGACCGGCCGTGTCGAGCAGTACGTCGTCCGCACCCCAGTCCGCGTTCACCGCGGTCAGACCGCCCTCGGTGACGACCAGGATCAGCGGTACGTCGATTCCCGTCGTACGGATCAGGCGGGACACCCCGCGGACGGCGACCAGGTCACGCCGGGCGTCGAGCAGGACAGCGTCCGCGTCCGGAGCATCGACCAAGGCGGCGACCTCGGCGGGCAGGATCCGGATCTGGTGCGGCAGCAGGGCGAGCGACGGCAGGACCTCTGTGGAGGCCTGCAACGCGTTCGTCAGCAGAAGCAACGTGCTCACGCTGTCTCCTTGTGCTGATCATCGGATCCTCGGTGAGCGACCCGGTCCTTGTGCACATCAGGCCCCAGCGGCGTCATTGCCGGGGGCCCGAGACACACTGGAAGCAACAGCAAGCTGACATAATAGCGGAAGACTTAACCGATAAGTGAGGCCTGCGACCACATGCCGGAAGTGACCATCAGGTACTTCGCCGCCGCGCGCTCCGCGGCCGGCCGGTCCACCGCGACCGCCGAAGCCACCTCGATCCGCGACCTCGTCACCACCGTCTCGGCCGACCGCCCCGAACTGGCCCGCGTCCTCTCGATCTGCACCTTCCTTCTCAACGGCGAACGCGCAGACCCCACCACCGCCCTCTCCGCCGGCGCCCAAGTAGACGCCCTCCCACCCTTCGCCGGCGGCTAACCCCGACCTGATAGCCAGCGGCTGACCCCTGCTCGACGGCTGACCACTGCGCCCCGCGTCGGACTCGTCGCCGACGGCTGCACCTTCGCTCCCGGTGCTGATTCAGCAGATCCTTCGCCCTCGGGGTGCTGATCAGAGGAAGAACTTCAGCAGTACGAAGGCGAGCGCGACAGCGGTCGTCAACGCCGCCTTCCCCGACCCGAACCCCCGCCGGAACGCGGTCACGAACACTGCCACCGTCAGCGGAACCAGCATCACCAGCAACGTGATCCCCGCCGCGTGAACGCCCACATGCGCCCGCCCGGTCAGCACCAGCCCCACCACGAACGCGAACGTCAACCCCAGCCAGGTAGTGACCTGGATCGGCCCATCCTCACTGCGATGCCCGCGATGCGACGCCCGGGCCGCACGGCGATGCGAAGTCGGAGCAACGTGCGACATCGGTCACCTTCCGAAAAGAACCGAATACGCAAGGTAGCAGCAACCTCACACGAACGTAAAAGCCACAACCTGCGCCACCGCACAACGCGACCCACCAAACCCAGGAGCCTCAGAAGCCCCACCTGTAACGAGACTCGGAGCGACTTAGGCCCCTGGCGACGAACCGTCTGCGGCCGATTAGCTGTTATGACCCGCGAGGTTGTTGACGCGGGTTGAGCCGGGTGATGGGTGGTTTGCCTGCGAGGGCGGAGTGGCCGCGTCGATTGTTGTAGTGGTCGAGGAAGTTGTCGAGGGCTTGGTTGCGGTCGGTGTTGCTGGTCCAGGGTTGGGCGTAGGCCCATTCGGTGAGCAGGGTGCGGTTGAAGCGTTCTGCTTTGCCGTTGGTCCAGGGGCAGCGGGGTCGGGTGTAGCGGCGTTTGAGGTGCCAGGTGGTGCAGGTGGCGGCCCAGCCGTGGCCGCGTCGGTAGACCATGGCGTTGTCGGTGAGAACGCGTTCGACGGTGATGCCGTGGGTGGTGAACCAGGTCAGGGCGCGGTGCAGGAACACGGCGCAGGTTGGGTCGCGTTCGTCGGGCAGTACTTCGGAGTAGGCCAGGCGGGTGTGGTCGTCGATGGCGGTGTGGACGTAGTCGTAGCCGATCAGGGTCTTCTTGTGCTTGTGGGCGACGGTGGCCTCGGCGCCGCGCAGGCGCCAGCCCCCTCCGGCCGGGACCCGGGCGAGTTTCTTCACGTCGACGTGGATCATCGCGCCGGGGCGGTCGTATTCGTAGCGGATCTGGGAGTGGCGTGGTGAACGGACTGGCTGGCCGGTGATCGGGTCGAGTGTGGCCAGGTGCGGAACCTGGTGGCGGGACAGGACCCGGCCCACGGTGGATGGGTTCAGGCCAAGCTCGGCGGCCAGCACGACCGCGCCGCGGCGGCGGTGCCGGCGCGCGGCCAGTACCGACTGCTCGGTCCGGGCCGGCAGCCGGTTCGGTGAGCGTCGCGGCCGCGACGACCGGTCGACCAGGCCCGCGTCTCCGGCCTGTCGGTAGCGGCGCAGCCACTTGTGCACCGTGGCCCGCGAAATGCCCAGCTGCTCGGCCACCTGCGCCGGCGGCCACCCGGCCGCGACCCGCTCAACGATCAGCCTGCGACCAAACAAGTTTGTCCGGGCATTAGCGTGGGCCATGAGGACCTCCGTGGTCGAAGTCGATGCGTCAGACACATCCACTCCGCCCGGAGGTCCTCCCACGATCAAGCCACCACGCCGTCAACAACCTGCTGGGTCACAACAATTAGCCCCTGGCGCCGCAACCGTCCCCCGCCGAGGCCGGTACGCCGCGCACAACGGCGTACCGGCCGGGTCACGGCGTACCGACTGATGCGGCGTACCGGCTGGTTGTCAGGAGCCGATGGAGATGCGGTCCGTGGCGACCGGGGTGTAGGGGTCGTGAGCGGTCAGGTAGTTGGCGAAGGCGTCGATGTCGAGGCCGCCGAAGAACTTGTTCGTCGCTGTGGTGAAGGCGGGGAAGCCGTCGCCACCGTCGGAGAGGAAGTTGTTCGTCACGATGCGGTACGACGTACCGTCCACCAGCGGCTGGCCGGCGATCCTGATCGAGTCCGCGACCACCTTCGAGCCCGCCGCGGCGGCCGGGTTCCAGGTGTAGGTGATGCCCGCGACCTGGAGCACCTTGAACTTCGGCGCCTCCGGACCGTTCACCCCGGAGAACTGCTGCTCCAGCAACGCCTTGATCTGCGCCCCGGTCATGTCCATCGACACCAGGAAGTTGTTGAACGGCTGAACGGTGAACGCCTGCCCGAAGGTCACCTGACCGTTGGTCGACGCCAGATCGGCACGGATGCCGCCCGGGTTCATGAACGCGACCACCGGCGTCTTCCCGCCCGTCACGACCGACGGATCGGCGAGCTGAGCGTCCGCGATCAGGTTGCCCAGTGGCGACTCGAGCGAGTCGTCGGGCGTCCGCACGACCGACGGCGTGGTGATGTGACCGATCACCTTGTTCGCGATCGGGTCGACCAGCGTCTTGTACTTCGCGATCAGCTCGGCCGTCTTGCGGTCCTGCACCACGTCCTGGGTGACGATCTGGTTGTTGGCCAGCGTGTTCACCCGGTCGACGTCACCAGTCGCGTTGTTGATGCTCAGCCGGACCTCGGTCACGAGCCGGCCGAACGACGAGGCACTGGTGACGAGCCGCGGCTGCTTGGCGCTGTCCAGCAGGGAGCAGTTGTACGCCTGGTGGGTGTGGCCGGAGATGATCGCGTCGATCTCCGGGTCCAGGCCGGCGTTGATGTCGACCACTGGACCGGAGATGCCCGGGCAGCTGTTGTACGCCTTCGGGTCGGCCGGGAACCCGCCCTCGTGCAGCAGCACGACGATCGACTTCACACCCTTCTTCTTCAGGATCGGGACCAGCGCGTTCGCCGTCTCGACCTCGTCCTTGAAGGTCAGCCCCTCGACACCGGACTTGGTGACGATGTTCGGCGTGTTCTCCAGCGTCATGCCGATGAACCCGACCTTCTGGCCGTCATCGAAGGTCTTGATCGTGTACGGCGCGAACAGCGTCTTCTGCGTGTTCTCGAAGAACACGTTCGCGGACAAGTACTTGAACTTGGCACCCTTGAACGGGTGCTGCGGGTCCGGGCAGGAGTTCTGGTTGTTCTGCCCGTCGCCGTCCGGCAGGCAGCCGCCGGTCTGCATCCGGAGCAGCTCGTGCCAGCCCTCGTCGAACTCGTGGTTGCCGACCGAGGCCGCCTCCAGGCCCATCCCGTTCAACGCCTCGATGGTCGGTTCGTCGTGGAACGCGGCCGACAGCAGCGGCGATGCGCCGATCAGGTCACCGGCGGCGACCGTGACGGAGTCCTGCCCCTTGGCCTCCGCGGCCGCGCGCAGGTCCTTCAAGTGGGTCGCGAGGTACGCCGCGCCGCCCGCCGGGATGCCGTTGATGTTGCCGCTCGAGCCCGTCGCCGGCTCCAGGTTGCCGTGGAAGTCGTTGATGGCGAGCAGTTGGATCTGGGTGTGCGTCGGCTTGGGTTTCGCCGGCGCCGCCTGGGTCACGGTTCCCCCCGTGGCCATGGCGAGCACCGCGACCGTCCCGGCGGCGAGCAGGCCAACGGCCCGTCGTCCCCCCAACCGCGTCTTGTCTCGTCCTGTCAGGGCCATGTCTACTCCGTCGTCGTGGCGGTCACCGCGGGTGGCGGTCCCGCGAAAAGCTCCGCGGTGCCGCGAAATTACCCGGCCCGGCGTGACCCCGCCAAGGACTTGAGCATGAACTGACCAGGACCTTTTACGGTATTCCCGTGACTCTCGAAGCCGTACCCTCACCGTTGCCCTCGGCTACTGCCGCCGCCGTCACGGAACTCGCCCGCTCAGCAGCACAGAGCGACGGCGTCCACCCGCTCTCCGAGCGCACCCTGCTCCACCTCGACGGCGAACACCCGGACGACCTGCACGTACTCGCGTACGAGGGCGAGCCGGGCACGATCGAGGTCACAGGTCTGCAGAGCGCCCGAAACCTCATCGGGTACGGCGCCCTCGCACCAGACGGCTCGGCCGAGTTGGTGGTCGCCCCAACAGCCAGACGCCATGGCACCGGTACGGCGCTACTCCGCATGCTGCTCGACCACGGCGGCCACCGGACCCGCGTGTGGGCACACGGACGACTGCCTGGCTCCGACGAATTGGCGAATCGACTCGGTCTGGAGGTCACACGAGAGCTCTACTTCCTTCGCCGTACCAGGGCATCTCTCCCCGACCCGGTGTGGCCGGACGGGATCGCCGTACGGACGTTTGTGCCCGGACAGGACGACGCGGCCTGGCTGAAGGTGAACAGCGAGGCGTTTGCGGACCACCCCGAGCAGGGCAGCTGGACGGCGGCCGACTTGGCGGAACGCCTGCAGCAGCCGTGGTTCGACCCGAACGGCTTCTTCCTGGCCGTGGACTCCAGCACCGGAGCTCTGGCCGGCTTCCACTGGACGAAGGTCGAGGACGGTGTCGGCGAGGTTTACGTGGTCGGCGTCTCTCCCGCCCACCAGGGCAGCGGCTTGGGCAAGGCCCTCACCCTCCAAGGCCTCCACCACCTCCAGGAAGACCGCGACCTCGACACCGTCGTCCTCTACGTAGACGGCACCAACACCGCAGCCCGCTCCCTCTACAACACCCTCGGCTTCACCACAGCCGCCCTGGATGTCCAGTACGCCCCCTCCAGCGCCCTGTGAACGACATCACAGCGAAACCACTCGCTCACTTCACGTCATAATCCGCTGGCCGACCCGTCCCATCACCAACCAGGAGCCGTCTGCGCCTCTAACCCCCCAGCCGGACGGCTCCTGGCCCGCACCACTTATCCACACCTGCACCTTTTGACATCCCCACCCGCTCCCACCCGACTACGATCAGGTCGACTACGGAGAGGTGACAAAGGTGACTAACCGCAACAGGCCAGCCGCCCCACTACTGACCTGCCTAGCAACAACCCTGCTCCTAACCGCCTGCACCTCCCCCAGCCCGGACGCCGGGCACCCCGACGCGACGGCATCGACATCCGGTGCATCGAGCACAGCGCCACCCACCTCGACCTCCACCAGCACACCAACTGGAGTCCCCACACCCTCGGCACCGCCGACGCGGCCTGCAAACGCGGCGGGACTCAGCCTCTCGGCGGCCGAAGCATTCATCGGCTACTACGTCTCGCTGCAGAACTATGCATACGCAACGGGCGATTCGCAGTACTTCATGGCTGAGAGTGATGACGGCTGCATCGGTTGCAAGGCGATCAGCGACTTCGTCAAGTTTTCCAACGCATCGAATGGCGGCCTCAGCGGCGACTACTTGGACAAGCTCATTTCGGTCAAGGAGATAGTCCGCGGGAGTTCAGGGAAAGTCGGTGGATCTGCGGAACTGCGGAGCGGCGCCTATATGGAGCGGCCGTCACCGTCGGCCAAGCCTGTGGCTCGGCCCGCAAGCTCGGCCGTCATGGAGTTCACCCTGTCGACTCAAGGCAGCAACTGGGTCATGTACGAGCTGGAAATCAAGGAATGAAGCGCACGAGCTGGTTGCTCCCGCCGCTTGCGGTGACGATCGTCGCGAGTGTGACCGTCGCCGGACCCAGCCAGGCCCTCGGCTCGGGCATCGTTCATCAAGGGACAACCACGAGTGCCGCCTCACCTCGTCCGCCGGTCGTCGGCGGGAAACCCGGCAAGCACGGCGTCAAGCTGACAGCCGAGCAACAGCGGCGTCAGCAACAGCGTCGCCGACTCGATCCGTCTCTGCCGCCAAGACCGCCACGCCAACCGCGGAAGAACCATCCTGCCGCCGAAAACGTCATTCGAGATCCTCGGGTGACTTCCCAGCGGCCATTCCGCCTCAACATCGGGATCTGTGGGCGGATGCAGCCGGATGGGACTGTGCCTGGGCCGGCTCGGTGTATGCCGGATGTGCATCAGGAGACGACGGCTGGTAGGCGGAGGTTGCCGGGGGTGGTTGTGCGGGCTCGGCCTCAGGATGTGACTTGGGGGCAGGTTTTGGCGGAGTCGAAGGTGGTGTTGTTTCCGGCGTTGGCGGTGAAGGTGCAGCCGCGGGGGCGGACTTTGGTGAATCTGGACACGATTGTTTACACCGATGAGAGCAAGGTGTCGACGAGCACCGTTACTTTGCTGGGGTTTCCCGTTGTGGTTGAAGCTACGCCGGTCAGCTATAGCTGGAATTTCGGGGATGGTACGCCGGCGTTGACGACTAGTACGCCTGGTAAGCCCTACCCGGCGAAGGAGATCACGCATAAGTACATCAAGCGTGGCGCAGTCAGGCTGACCTTGACGACCAGCTATGCGGCTCGTTTCAACGTTGCCGATACCGGGTGGCAGTACGTCGACGGCACGGTCCCGGTCACCGGACCCGCCACTCCACTGCAGGTTCGTGAGGCGGTCCCTGTGTTGGTGGATCCGCCTGGCTAGTGCAGTACGGACTTCAGGTGGTTGGTGAGGTGGGTGTGGGCTTCTCGGGTTGTGCCGGGGATGTTCAGGAGGTTGGCGTAGCCGTGGGTCAGGGAGGGGTGGGGGACGTGGGTGAGGTGGTTGCCGGCGGACTTGAGGGCTTGGGCGTACTCGTTGCCTTCGTCGCGGAGGGGGTCGAAGCCGGCGGTGGTGAGATAGGTCGGGGGCAGGCCGGTGAGGTCCTCGGCCAGCATCGGGGAGACCAAGGGGTTCGGGCGGATCTTGGGGTCCGGCGTGTAGTGGTCTCGGTACCAGATGATGTCGTCCTCGGTGAGGATGAAGCCCTCGGGGAAGAGGTCCCGGCTGGGGCGGCGGCCGACCAGGTCGAGGCCTGGGTAGAGGAGGACCTGCAGGGCGGGCTGCGGGAGGTTGCGGCGCACGGTCTGCTGGGCGACGACCGCGGCCAGGTTGCCGCCGGCGCTGTCGCCGCCGACCGCGATCAGGGACGGATCGACGCCGAGGTCGTCGGCATGCTCGACGGCCCAGGTGAAGGCGGCGATCGCGTCCTCTGCGGCGGTCGGGGCCGGCGCCTCGGGAGCGAGGCGGTAGTCGACCGCCAGGACCCTGATGCCGGCATCGGCGGCCAGCGCCCGGCAGAGCGGGTCGTGGGTTTCGAGGTCGCCGACGACCCAGCCGCCGCCGTGGAGGAACACCAGCAGGCCGCGGCCGGCGTCGCGCGGGACGTACAGCCGGGCGCCCAGCTGGCCGTCAGCGCCGCGAACGGTCAACTCGGTCACGCGCTGTAGTTCGACCGGGCGTCCGGCCACGAGCAGGCACAGGTACTTCAGGTGCGCACGGGCCACGGCCGCGTCGGACTTCGTTGTATCCGGCAACAAAGCCTTCACCCGGAGGAGCAGCTGCAGCTCGGGGTCGAGCGTGTTGCCGTCGATCTGGATCGGCGGGCCGGCCAGCCGGCGCCGGACGGCGGTCGGCAGCGCGAACAGCGGGGTCAGGGCGTTCGCCTGTACGGCGGTCACCGCGCCTCGGAGCACCGAGTCCAGTCTTTGGTTCACAAGGAGTGACGCTAGCAACAGCGACCACGGACACGGGCGTCGAGGCAACGGGAACGTCACATCCGTGGACCCGCGAGACGGCTACCCCTTGTTCACCAAAGGATGGGATGCTGGTCGATGTGGCTGGAGACTTGCTGGCGTCGCATAACCGGGAGTACGACGTCGAGCCGCCGTACGACATCGCGGCGGCCGGCGACCTTCCGGCCGACCGTTTTTCCGATCGCGAGCTCAGCTGGCTCGCGTTCAACCAGCGAGTCCTCGAACTGGCCGAGAACGACCGGATCCCGCTGCTCGAGCGGGCCAAGTTCCTGGCCATCTTCGCCAGCAACCTGGACGAGTTCTACATGGTCCGGATCGCCGGTCTGAAGCGCCGGATCGCGGCCGGCGTCGCGGTGCGGGCGGCCAGCGGGCTGCTGCCGCGCGAGGTGCTCGACCGGAGCCTGAGCCGCAGCCGCGAGCTGATGGACCGGCAGGCGGAGACCTGGCGGAAGGTGGTCCAGCCGGCACTGACCGAGCAGGGCATCGACATCCTGCGCTGGGACGAGCTCGAGCACGGCGAGCGCGAGGAGATGACCCGGTTCTTCCGGGACCGTGTCTTCCCGGTGCTGACCCCGCTGGCAGTCGACCCGTCGCACCCGTTCCCCTACATCTCCGGCCTGAGCCTGAATCTGGCTGTCGTGGTCCGCAACCCGGACAGCGGCGGCGAGCACTTCGCCCGGGTCAAGGTGCCGCCGCTGCTGCCGCGGTTCGTGCGGGTCGCCGAGGGTCGGTTCGTCCCCCTCGAGGACGTCATCGCCACGCACCTGGGGCAGCTGTTCCCGGGCATGGAGGTCACCCAGCACCACACCTTCCGGGTCACCCGCAACGAGGACCTCGAGGTCGAGGAGGACGACGCCGAGAACCTGCTGGCCGCGCTCGAGAAGGAGCTGCTGCGCCGCCGGTTCGGTCCGCCGGTCCGGCTCGAGGTCGAGGAGTCGATCGACCCGCAGGTGCGGGCGCTGCTGCTGTCGGAGCTGGGTGTCACCGAGGCCGAGGTGTTCGAGCTGCCCGGCCCGCTGGACCTCCGAGGCCTGTTCACGATCGCGAGCCTGGACCGGGCCGAGCTGAAGTACCCGGGCTTCGTGCCGTCGACCCATCCGCACCTGTCGGAGGTCGAGACGGCCAACCCGGCGGACATGTTCTACGCCCTGAAGCAGCGCGACGTCCTCGTGCACCACCCGTACGACTCCTTCTCGACGAGTGTGCAGCGGTTCATCGAGCAGGCCGCCGCCGACCCGCATGTGCTCGCAATCAAGCAAACGCTCTACCGGACCTCCGGTGATTCACCGATCGTGGACGCGCTGATCGACGCCGCCGAGTCCGGCAAGCAGGTGCTGGTGCTGGTAGAGATCCAGGCCCGCTTCGACGAGCAGGCGAACATCAAGTGGGCCCGTCAGCTGGAGCACGCCGGCTGCCACGTCGTGTACGGCGTGATCGGCCTCAAGACGCACTGCAAGCTGTCGCTGGTCGTGCGCGACGAGCCGGACGGCCTGCGCCGCTACGCTCACATCGGCACGGGCAACTACCACCCCAAGACCGCACGCCTGTACGAGGATCTCGGTCTGCTCACCAGCGACAAGGTCGTCACCGAGGACATCGCGCATCTGTTCAACCACCTGTCGGGCTTCGGTCGCAGCGCCGGCTACCGGCGGATCCTGGTCGCACCTCAGTCGGTACGGCGGGGGCTCGTGGAGCGGATCGAGCGAGAGATCCAGCACCACCTGGCGGGCCGGCCGGCGAGGGTCCGGATCAAGGTGAACAGCCTGGTCGACGAGGCCCTGAGTGACGCGCTCTACCGGGCGTCGCAGGCCGGCGTACCCGTGGAGCTGTGGATCCGGGGCATCTGCACGATCCGGCCCGAGATCCCGGGCCTGTCCGAGAACATCAAGGTCCGCAGCATCCTGGGCCGGTTCCTCGAGCACAGCCGCGTGTTCCTGTTCGAGAACGGCGGTGAGCCGGAGGTGTGGATCGGCTCGGCCGACCTGATGCACCGCAACCTGGACCGCCGGGTCGAGGTACTCGTGCAACTGAAGGAGCCCGATCACGTCACCGAGCTCGACGAGATGTTCGACCTGGCCATGGACGAGGGCACCGGCTCGTGGTGGCTGCACTCCGACGACACCTGGCAGCCCAGGCTCACCGGGCCGGACGGCGAACCACTGCGCGACCTTCAGGAAAGACTCATCGCCACGCGTGGGCGACGGCGAACAGCAGACCCCATTCCGTAGGGTGAATTCATGAGCAACCCGGCGACCGTCATCGCCGCGGGTGGTGTCGTCTGGCGCGAGAGCCGCGGCACCAGGCAGGTGCTGCTGGTGCACCGGCCGCGGTACGACGACTGGTCCCTCCCGAAAGGCAAGCTGACCGCGCACGAGCACATACTGCTCGCCGCACGACGTGAGATCGAGGAAGAGACCGGCCTGCAGGTCGTACTCGGCCCACCGCTGGGTGTGCAGCGCTATGTGGTCCGGAAGAACGGCGGCACCGCGCCGAAGCTGGTCCACTACTGGTCTGCCACAGCGGCCGACGACAGCGCCTTCGAGCCGAACGACGAGGTGGACGAGATCACCTGGCTCCCGGAGGACAAGGCCCGCGGCAAACTCAGCTATCCGCGTGACGTCGAGATCCTGGACGCGCTCGACCGGGTGATCCCGGTCGTCGCCACGCTGGTGGTGGTCCGGCACGCCGAGGCCGTGAAACGGAAGGACTGGGACGGCAAGGACAACGCCCGTCCGCTCACCGACTCCGGTGCGGCGGTCGCCGAACGGCTCAGCGACGTGCTGGCCGCTATCGGGGCCGACCGGTTGATCAGCAGTGACGCGGATCGGTGTGCCGCGACCCTGGCGCCGTACGCCGTCTCGATCGACCGGCACATCCACTTGTGGCCGGAGATCTCCGAGCGTGGGTACGACGCCGATCCGGACGGCCTGCGTGGACTGGGCGAGAAGGCGTGGAAGCCGGGCAAGGTGACGGTGCTGTGCTCACACCGGCCGGTGCTTCCCGCGCTGGCCCGGGAGCTCGGGCTCAAGGTCGGGAAGTTCGCCACCGGGGCCTTTCTGGCGGCGCATCGACTGGCCGACGGCAGCGTGGTTTACGAGCGATTCGGTGCACCGTGACACGGGTCGGTGACGATCCAGGCACAGGAGATGGTGTCTCCGGGTGACACTGGAACTGACGGGTATGTTCCTGTTCGAGGAACCGGCGCCCTACCGGGTGCCGGTCTGAGGAGAGGTTCGGGGCGCACCATGACGATGATGCGAGAACTGACACTGATCGGGATCCGGATGGAATCGCCCAACCGGGCCCCGGTGATGATGCTGCGCGAGACCGAGGGCTACCGCTACCTGCCGATCTCGATCGGCTCGGTCGAGGCGACTGCGATCGCGTACGAGGAGCAGGGCCTGCGTCCGTCGCGGCCGCTCACCCATGACCTGATGCGCGATCTGATCCAGGCGTTCGGCGTACAGATCGAGGCGGTCGAGATCGTCGAGCTGCGCGACGCCGTCTTCTATGCCGAACTCGTGCTCGCCAACGGTGCCCGGGTCTCGGCCCGGCCGAGCGATTCGGTCGCCCTGGCGGTGCGTCTCGGTACGCCGATCCGCTGCACCGAACAGGTGCTCCGCGAAGCCGGTGTCGCCACCCCCGAGGAAGAACAGGCCGAACTCGAACGCTTCCGCAAGTTCCTCGACGGCGTCGCCCCGGAGGACTTCTCCAGCTGATTGCAGGAAGCTGCAATCGGGGTGAGGGAACTCGCCGCGACTCCCCTGGATGCGCTATTTTCTAGCGCACGCTGACGGCAGGGGTGACCGCCAGGCGTCCAGACCTGGGGGTTCCCGCATGCGAAAAGCCGTCCTGGCGACGTCGATCGTCGCCGCCCTACTCGCCGGCAGCCAGACCGCCGCCTGGGCGGCCCCCGAGGCGCCGACCGACGTTCAGGTGGGCTGGGCGGCGGACGGCAAGCTGCGGGTGTCCTGGCAGGACAGTGGCACGGCCAACTTCGTGCGCGTCGAGTATCCCGACCTCACCCAGGTGCTCGAACTCACGGATGCGGGCGGGCCGAACGAGGTTCTGCTTCCGGGGCTGGCCGAGCGGGACCGGGTGCGGTTGACGGTGACCAGCCGGGTCGACGGAGTGGAGAGCGCCGCGACGCCGTCGGCCTGGTTCGACACGTTGCAACCGGCCGCGCCGAAGGTCGAGGACGCCAACCTGCTCGCGAATCTGTCGACGACCATCAGCTGGTCACAGGCCGCCGCGGCCCAGGACACCACGCCGAATGATCCGCTCGATCGGCCTTCGTCGTACGGGTGGATCAAGGCCACGATCTCCGGCCCCGGCACCGACCAGCGTGAGGTGGTGTCGCTGCCGGCCGGCACCACGACGATGACGATTCCGTCCCGTCCGCGGCCGTACTCGGTGGCGATCTCCGGTGGCAACGAATGGGGTCTTCAGATGCCTCAGGTGCCCACCCGGCAGCGAGTCGTCGTCGGCACGATGGCCGCCGGGATCGCCGTACCGGCGCAGGGCAGCTTCGGGGACTACCTCGGGATCGAGAGCAGGCTCGACATGTACAAGTGTTCCTGCGCCGAGCACCGCACCAGCGGGATCCCGGTGGACCTGCAGGCCCGGCCCACCGCGACCACGACCTGGAAGACCGTCGGCCGGTTCTCCGGTGACACCGTCGCGCCGTTCAGGACGCCGATCGGATCGGTGGGCGGGCGTCAGTTCCGGCTGTACGTGCCGGCCACGAAACGCGTCGACCAGCTCGAGATCATCCTGACCCCGGCCTCCTCGACCTCCGCACGCTCCTCCAAGACACTGGCCAAGTTCGACGTCGCCGGGTTCAACGTGACGAGTGCTCAGGTCGGCCAGATGGTGAAGCTGACCGTCGCCGTGCGGCCGGGCGGGACGGTCAAGGGCGCGTTGCAGCGGTGGGACGGGAAGTACTGGCGGAGTGTGCTGACGGTGCCGGTGACGAAGGGGAAGGCGGTCATGTACGTGCGGGCTGCCGGCCGTGGGACGACCACCTACTACCGCGTGGCTGTGCCTGGGATGACTTACTACGGGCTGCCGATCGAGACGACGGGCAGCCGCACCTTCAAGTTGACCGTGCGCTGATGCGCCGGGGAGCGGTTGTCGCCGCGACCACGCTGGCTCTGCTGACTGGCGCGCAGGCCACCGCCTGGGCGGCCGGTCCGGACACGCCGACCGATGTCCAGGTCAGCTGGGCCGATGCGGCCACCGGCCTGATGCGAGTGACCTGGTCGGATGCCGGCGCTGCGAACAAGGTCCGCATCGAGTACAAGGACGGCGGCAGTCCGTCGGACTGGGTGAGCCAGTCGTCGAACGTCCTCAACACCCGCTGGACAGTCCGAGGCGGAACAATCGCCCGGATCGCCGTGGTCACGACCAATGGAGACGGCGACAGCGCACCGGCGGTGTCCCCGTGGTTCGACACCGACGGACCGGGGGCGCCCAAGCTCACCGCCGCGGCACCACAGACCGACGGCTCTCTCCGACTCACCTGGACGAACACGCCGGCTCCCGCGGACACCACTCCGAACGATCCGCTGGATCTGCCCGCCGGTGCCGTCGGATGGGTCGGTCCGAAGATCTGGACACCGTACGACGGCCCGAAGATGGAGATCTTCAAGCATCCGCTGGGTACGACGACCGCCGTCATCCCGGCACGCTCACGTCCTTATCCTGCGTGGGTCCTGGCAATGAACGAATGGACCTCCTCGGCGTCCGCCCGGATCGACTTCAGCACCATGAAGATCGCCATCACGACCGTTCCCGCGTTCGGCGTGTTCGGCCGACCGATCACGATCGCCGGCACGGCAGGCGCGGACACCTGCCTGTGGCCCGACGACGTGCCGTGCGCACTGTGGCAGGGCGGCGGCATTCCGATCACCATGCAGACCCGTGCGGCCGCCTTCAAGCCATGGGAGTACGCCGGCCGCTACACGGCGTACACCTTCGGCTTCCAGGCCCAGCCCGTTGCCGTTGGCGGTCGTGAGTACCGGTTCTATGCTCCGGCCTGGCAGTACACCTCGGGGGACTGGGTGGTTACTACGCAGGTGATCTCGAGTCCGAAGTACGTCCCGACGCTGGCGAACTTCGCTGTGGCCGGGTTCAACGTGGCCAGTGCGCAGGTTGGGCAGATGGTGAAGTTGACGGTGGATGTGCGGCCGGGTGGGACCGTCAAGGGTGCGCTGCAGCGGTGGGACGGGAAGTACTGGCGGAGTGTCCTGGCGGTGCCGGTCACCAAGGGCAAGGCGGTGATGTACGTGCGGGCCGCGGGGCGTGGGACGAAGACGTACTACCGTGTGGCTGTTCCGGGGATGTCGTACTACGGGTTGCCGATCGAGACCACGGGGAGCCGGTCGTTCACGTTGACAGTGCGCTGAGCGTTACCGAAACGTGAGCCAACAGGCGTTTGGGTCGACGGAGAGTGACGGCACCTAACTCAGTTCACCTGTTGGCCGCCTGGCGGCACGCCAAGCGTCGCACACCCTACCGGAACCGTTCACCACTCGTTCACCGACGACGGACCGGTCGGTCACTTCGTCTCCTTAGCGTCTGTGGAAGTTCAGAAGTCTGATTCCCGCAGAAGGGCAACACTCTCGTGTCCGTCAATCGCCTGCTCCGCGTCGGCTCGGTCGCCGTGGCATCCCTCGGCGTCCTCGCTCTGAGCGCCTGTGGCAGTGACCCGGAACCGACCGGTTCCTCGAGCCCCGGTGGTTCGTCGTCCTCCGCTGCCGCCGACTGCCCGCAGGGCACCCTGAACGCTGAGGGCTCCTCGGCGCAGAAGAACGCCATCGACGAAATCATCAGCAAGTACAACGAGCAGTGCGCCGACGTCACGGTGAACTACAACCCGACCGGCTCCGGTGCGGGCATCAAGCAGTTCAACGCGGCCCAGGTCGACTTCGCCGGCTCCGACTCGGCGCTCAAGACCGCGGCCACCGATGGCGGCGCGAGCGAGATGGCGCAGGCCACGAAGCGCTGCCAGAACAACGCCGCGCTCGACCTGCCGATGGTGATCGGCCCGGTCGCGATCGCCTACAACGTCGACGGCGTGGACAAGCTGATCCTCGACGGCCCGACCGCCGCGAAGATCTTCCAGGGCACCATCAAGACCTGGAACGACCCGGCGATCGCCAAGCTGAACCCGGGCGTCACGTTGCCGTCCGCCCCGATCTCGGTGTTCTTCCGGTCCGACGAGTCCGGCACCACCGAGAACTTCACCAAGTACCTGGCCGCCTCCGGTGGTGGCGCCTGGACCGGTACGCCGGCCAAGAAGTGGACCGGCACCGGCGCCGGCAAGGAGAAGTCCGCGGGTGTCGCGGAGGGCGTGAAGAGCACCAAGAACTCGATCACCTACGTCGAGTGGTCGTACGCGGTCGACAACAAGCTCGGCATCGCGCTGATCGACAACGGCTCGGGCACCCCGATCGAGCTGAGCGCCGACTCCGCCGGAAAGGCGCTGGCCGCGGCCAAGCCGGCGAGCGCCGGCGGCAACGACCTGTCGCTGAAGCTGGACTACGCGACCAAGCAGCCGGGCGCCTACCCGATCATCCTGGTCACCTACGAGGTCGCCTGCAGCAAGGGTCTGCCGGCCGAGAAGACCGCGCTGGTGAAGAGCTTCCTGAGCTACTTCGCGAGCAAGGACGGACAGGCCGCGCTGACCGATCTGAACTACGCGCCGCTCCCGGAGGAGATCCGGACCAAGGTCGACGCGGCGATCCAGTCGATCAGCTGACGACGGACGCAAACTGATGCGAGCCCCGGCCGGTCCGAGTCATCGGAGGACGGCCGGGGCTTCGCCTCGTCGGAACCGGAGCAGTTCGGACGAACTGGGCTGGACCGCAACGGACGAGACCGTGGCGGACCTTGACCGGGCCGGCGCAGACCGTGCAGCAGACCTGACCACCCGACCCAGGCGCTTGGAGCACCATCGATGAGTAGTCCAGACGGCACGGCACCGCCCGACCGGCCGGACGGCACAGCCGCCGACCAGGCGGCGGCCGAGACCCCGGAGCAGGCGGCTGCCGGCACCCCGACCGCGGACCAGGTGGCCGCGGACCGGACGGCGGATCCGGCAGCCCAGGCAGGCACGGGCGGACCCCGGATCGAAGATCTCGTCCACGAGGCCGCCACGCCGGCCCCGCGGTTCGAGGGCCTGGCCGATGAGCACGCGGAGCACGAAGCCGCCGAGACGCTGACCGAGACCGGCGTCGAGACGGGGACCGGGACCGCACCGGCCGACGCCGGCGCGAAGGAACCGAAGCTCGACCTCGGCCCGGTCGGTCACCTCGGCGACCGGCTGTTCAGCGGACTGGCCCGCGGGTCCGGCGGCCTGGTCGTCGCGATCGTCGCGTTCGTCGGCATCTTCCTGCTGGCGCTGGCGATTCCCGCGCTGGCCGACGACAAGAGCAGCTTCCTGTTCTCCCGGATCTGGGAGCCCGGCGGCGACAATCCCCGGTTCGGTATCGCCGCGATGTTCTACACCACCGTGATCAGCTCGATCATCGCGATGCTGATCGCGGTCCCGATCGCGATCGGGGTCGCGCTGTTCGTCACCTACTACGCGCCGAAACGCCTGGCCCAGCCGGTCGCGTACGCGGTGGATCTGCTGGCTGCCGTCCCGTCGATCATCTACGGCCTGTGGGGCATCCTGTTCTTCGCCCCGATCCTGCTCCCGGTGATCAACGGCCTGTCCGACGCGCTGGGCTGGATCCCGCTGTTCGAGAAGCCGCCGGGCGACAACGTCGGTGTGGTGTTCACCGCGTCGGTGGTGCTGGCGATCATGATCCTGCCGGTCGTCACAGCGATCAGCCGCGAGATCTTCCAGCAGACCCCGATCACGCACCGCGAGGGCGCCCTCGCGCTCGGCGCGACCAAGTGGGAGATGATCCGGATGGCGGTCCTCCCGTACGGCCGGTCCGGTGTCGTCAGCGCCTCGATGCTCGGTCTGGGCCGTGCGCTCGGTGAGACGGTCGCCGTCCTGATCATCCTGTCGGTGCCGAACGGCAACGACCCGTGGAACTCGTCGATCTTCGCCGGTGGCGAGACGTTCGCGTCGAAGATCGCCAACAACGCCGCCGAGTTCGATTCGCCGGAGAAGACCGGTGCCTACATCGCGGCGGGCCTGGTCCTGTTCGTGGTGACGTTCCTGGTCAACTCCGCGGCCCGGATCATCGTCGAGCGCAGCGGACCCGGTGGCCGGCGCCCCCGGCGCAACCGCCGCACGAGCGCGCCCGCCGCAGCCGAAGGAGCCAAGTCATGACCGCGATCGCTGAAAACAAGCCGGCGTTCGAGGGCCAGGCTCTGGACCTGTCCGGGAAGTCGGGCGCACGGGCCTTCAAGAACACGCTGGCCACCGTGCTCATCGGGCTGGCCTTCATCCTCGCGATGATCCCGCTGGTCTGGATCCTCGTCACCGTGATCAGCAAGGGCTACCACCTGCTGCTGAGCGCGGACTGGTGGACCCAGTCGCAGCGCGGTATCACGGTCCGGCGTGAGGGCGGCGGCGCGTACCACGCGATCATGGGCACGCTGATCATGGCCCTGATCACCGCCCTGATCGCGGTCCCGATCGCGGTCATGGGCGCGATCTTCCTGGTCGAGTACGGCAAGGGGACCAAGGCCGCCCGCGTGGTCAGCTTCATGATCGACATCCTCACCGGCGTCCCGTCGATCGTCGCCGCGCTGTTCATCTACGCAGTCTGGATCACGGTGTTCGGCTTCAACCGGGTCGGGTTCGCGGTGTCGCTCGCGCTGGTGCTGCTGATGCTCCCCGTCGTACTGCGCTCGACGGAGGAGATGCTGAAACTCGTCCCGGACGAGTTACGCGAGGCGTCGTACGCACTCGGCGTACCGAAGTGGAAGACGATCCTGAAGGTGGTCGTGCCGACCGCGTTCGGCGGCATCGTCACCGGCGTGATGCTCGGTCTGGCCCGCGTGATGGGTGAGACCGCGCCGCTGCTGATCCTGGTCGGCTACTCCAAGAACATCAACCTGAACCCGTTCAACGGGTTCATGGGTGCGCTGCCGACGATGATCAACCAGGACCGGACCGAGCTGGCACTGCAGCCGGCCGCTGACCGGGTCTGGGCGGCCGCGCTGACGCTGATCCTGCTTGTCCTTGTCCTCAACGTGCTGGCCCGGCTGATCGCCCGGTTCAGCGCGATCAAGTCGAAATAGTCACGAGAGGTACTGAGTCGATATGGCGAAGCGCATCGAGGTCAGCGGCCTCAACGTCTACTACGGTGACTTCAAGGCGGTGGAGGACGTGTCGATGACGATCGAGCCCCGCTCGGTCACCGCGTTCATCGGCCCGTCCGGCTGCGGCAAGTCCACCTTCCTGCGCACTCTCAACCGGATGCACGAGGTGATCCCCGGCGCCCGGGTCGAGGGCAAGGTGATGCTGGACCAGCAGGACCTGTACGCGACCGGGATCGACCCGGTGGCGGTCCGCCGCGTGGTCGGCATGGTGTTCCAGCGACCGAACCCGTTCCCGACCATGTCGATCTTCGACAACGTCGCGTCCGGCCTGAAGCTGAACGGTGTCAAGGACCGCAAGAAGCTCACCGAGGTGGTCGAGCAGTCCCTGCACGGCGCCAACCTCTGGAACGAGGTCAAGGACCGGCTGGACAAGCCCGGCGCCGGGCTGTCCGGTGGTCAGCAGCAGCGGCTCTGCATCGCCCGGGCGATCGCGGTCGAGCCGCAGGTGATCCTGATGGACGAGCCGTGCTCGGCCCTCGACCCGATCTCGACGCTGGCGATCGAGGACCTGATCGAGAAGCTGAAGGACAAGTTCACCGTCGTCATCGTCACCCACAACATGCAGCAGGCGGCCCGGGTGTCGGACCAAACCGGATTCTTCAACCTGGCCGCGACCGGTAAGCCGGGCCGGCTGATCGAGATGGGTTCGACCAAGATGATCTTCTCGAACCCGAACGAGAAGGCGACCGAGGACTACATCACCGGCCGCTTCGGCTGATCCGCCGTACGACGGAAGCCCCCGGGCGGACCGTTCGATCTGGTACTTCTCCTGCCGCCGCGACAGCACGTCGCGGCGGCGGGACTCGTTCGAGGCGTTCGGGATCCGGTGAGGGTGCGTGACCGAGAACCCCTGGAAAAGATAGCCTTCGGAGATCCTCGACGTTCTCAGAAGGGACCGCGGTGAGCACTCCGACGCCTCCGGGCGACGACCAGAACGACCCGAACCGGCCGCAGGACACCCCCGAGACCCCGGGGCAGCAACCGCCGAGCCAATACGGCCAGCCGAACCCGTACAGCCAGCCGGGTCCGTACAACCAGCCCGGCCAGGAGCAGCCCGGTCAGTACGGTCAGCCGGACCAATACGGTCAGCCGGACCAATACGGTCAGCCGGGCCAGTACGGTCAGCAGCCCGGCTACGGGCAACCGCAGCAGCCTGGTCAGTACGGCCAGGGCGGCTACCCGGGACAGCCGGGTCAGTACGGGCAGCAGCCGGGCTACGGTCAGCAGCAGCCCGGCTATGGCCAGCAGCCTGGTTCCTACGGCCAGTACGGTCAGCAGCCCGGGTCGTACGGCCAGCCCGGCGCCTACGGGCAGTACGGCCAGCCCGGCGGCTACGGATACGGCGCTGCCCCGCAGAGCAGCACTCCGCAGGTGCTCGCCATCATCGGCATCGTCTGCTTCGTCATCTGCACCCCGGCCTCGGTCGTCCTCGGTCTGATTGCCCAGAGCAAGTTCCGCGAGCAGGGCCGCTCGGACACCCTGGCCAAGGTCGCCTGGATCGGCGGCGTCGTCCTGATCGGCCTCGGGATCCTCTTCTACCTCATCGGCTACCTCGCGAGCTGACGTCCCGCCGGGCCGTGGCACACCACACGGCCCGGCGACGACTCAGTTCAGGTTGCGGGCGACGCCGTACACGAGCAGTAGGGCGATGACTCCCTTGATCAGCCAGTCGGCCACCCGCGGGCTCATCGTCAGCCGTGGCAGCCGGACCAGCCGGAGCGATTCGAGCGACCAGGCAAGCAACTGGTAGCCGACGGCAACACCGACGAGCGGGCCGAGGACCAGCACCACCGGGTTGAAGTGCCAGGCGGCGTCCAGATCACCGCGCAGTAGAGCCGCCGCCATCCTGGTCGACCCACAGAGCGGGCAGTTCAGCCCCGTGGTCGCGTGCAGAATGCACGGAACACCGATCTGCCCACCCGACAGTTGGTAGACGGCCGCCAGCCCGAACCCACCCACTCCCACCGCGGTCAGGCCCCACACGCGCCGGTCCAGTGGCTGGACCGGACCGGTCGGCCGGAGTACGACGCTCAGCGAAAGGCTCACCGGACAACGGTAACCCTCATCTCGTGGGATCCGTTGCCCGGTCTGAGCCGTCCGACGACTAGCCTGCAAGTCCCCTCAACAGCAATCAGGAGAAAGGACCGTCGTGAGCAATCCGACGCCGCCGCCGGGTTACGGCCCTCAAGACTCACAGCAGCCGGGTCAGTACGGCCAGCCTGGCCAGTACGGACAGCCCGCGCAGCAGCCGGGCCAGTACGGTCAGCAGCCCGGCTATGGCGGCCAGCCGCAACCTGGCTATGGGCAGCAGCCGGGGTACGGCCAGCCGCAGCCGGCGCAGTACGGGCAGCAGCCGGGCGGCTATCCGCAGCAGCCGGGTCAGCCTGGTCAGTACGGTCAGCAGCCGGGCTACGGGCAGCCGTACGGCCAACCGGGCTACCCCCAGGGCTACGGACAGCCGGGTGGTTTCGGCGGGATCCCGGGCAACCTGGCGGCCTGGCCGAACCGGGTCGGCGGTGTGCTCATCGACGGCCTGATCGCCGGTGTCCCGTACGGGATCGGTAGCGCGCTGGCCAGCAGCAACAACTCCGGCCTGTCGATCGTGGCCCTGATCTTCTACCTGATCGGCATCGGTCTGGGGATCTGGAACATCGTGATCCGTCAGGGCAGCACCGGCCAGACCGTGGGCAAGCAGGTCCTCGGCCTGAAGCTGGTCGGCGCCGAGACCGGCCAGCCGCTCGGCGCGGGTAAGACGTTCGTTCGCCAGCTCACTCACTTCCTGGACGGCGCGGCCTGCTACATCGGCTACCTGTGGCCGCTGTGGGACGACAAGCGGCAGACGTTCGCGGACAAGATCAACAACACCTACGTCATCAAGCTCTGACGTCGTAGCGCGATCTCCCGGACGCCGTGGCCCCTCGAGGCCGCGGCGTTCGGCATCTCGGCCGCAGAAAGGACCCCGCAGGTGACCACCCCTCCGTACAACCCGCAGTACCCACCGGGACAACCGGGCCAGTACCACCAGCAGGGCTACAACCCTTACGGACAAGGTAGTCACGGGCCGGTGGGGTACGGGTACGGCTACGCGCCGCCCGGACAGCCGGCCGGATGGCCGATCCGTGTCGGCGCCTCGATCCTCGACTCGCTGATCGTCTCGATCCCGGCGATCGCCGGCGCGATCCTGTCCCTGGTCATCGACGGCGACCAGGAGCAGCTCGGCCCGGGCGGCGGAATCGCCATCGGCGCCGGCTTCCTGCTCGCGTTCGTGGTGTGGGTCTGGAACCGGGTCATCCAGCAGGGGCGCACCGGCCAGTCCTTCGGGAAGAAGCTGACCGGCCTGAAGGTCGTGCACTCGCAGACCGGTCAGCTGATCGGCATCGGTCCGAATCTCGGCCGTGAGATCCTCGCCCAGATCTTCAACCAGCTCTGCATTCTCAACGTGCTCTGGCCGCTCTGGGACGACAAGCAGCAGACCTGGCACGACAAAGTGGTCAACGACATCGTCATCCACTCCTGAGCACTGGACGCGATCTAGTGCGACAGCAGGAAGCCGGCGCATGTCACCGCCCACAGGACGCTGGTGAACGTGCCGATGATGAACCGCTCGGCGACCGCCTGCGGGGTGACCGAGGCCGGCTGGTCCGGGCTACGCAGCTCGGGGTAGCGGGCCAGTCCCTTGATCGCCAGCACGACCGCAATGCCCTCCGGCCAGCCGGAGACCAGCGACGCGAAGATCGCGGCCCGCTCGAGCGAGCCGATCAGCGCGCCACCACGCAGTACCTCGCCGGCCTTCTGTGTCGACTGGGCTCTCGTGTTCCCCCGGTCCACCAGCGACAGCACTGAAGTCGTCAGCGGCCCGCCACCAGTCACTGCGAGTCCCCCGGACAGCAGGAGCAACACGTCCCACCAGCGTTCGCGCCAGCCCTCCACACCGTTGCCTGCCAGCAGTAGGAGGCCGACCGCGACCAGACAGGCCAGCATGACGCCACTGATGACGATCTCGAGGGTCGAGCCGGCTTTCGGCACCCACGCCAGTCCGGCGAGGATCAGGGCGGCGCCGGTCAACGACAGGACCAGCGCCGTCACGCAGCCACTCCAGCGCCGAGCAACTCGGCCGCCAGCACCCGTCCACGCTGCTCCTCGGCGAACCCGGCGGCCTGCGCCCGCTGTGTCACCGCCGACTGGCTGATCCCCAGCTTCACGCCGATCTCCCGCCTCGTGAGTCCTTCGGCCAGCAGGTCGGCCACTGCCCAGCCACGGTCGCTCCGGCGCCGCAGTACGGACGCCATCAGCCACAGCACGGTTTCCACCTGCTCTGCCCGGTGTGGATCCGGACCGACCACGTTGACGTGGTGGGGGCTCGACTTGGCCCGGTTGACCGCCTCCCGCGCGTACACGAACGCGTCGCCGCTACCCGCCCTGGTGCTGCGCGGCAGGGGCTGGGTGACCTCGCCGACGCCGAGTCCGACGTACCAGGTGTCGGTGCGGAGCAGTTCGACGATCACGTCGATGGTGGCGCGAGCCTCCGAGAGGATGCCCTGCACTTCGTCGCCGGCGGTCCGCTCGAACTTCCGGAGCAACCCGGCCCGTCGCGGCCGGCGGTTCAGGGAGTTCAGTAGCTCGGGTACGAGATCGCTCATGCTTCGGCTGCCGCGCTGATCTACCGTGAGAACGAAGACCATCGCCCTGCACCTCCTTCCGAACGCCTTAAGGCTACAGTCTTATTCACGTAGAGTGAAGGAAGAAACCTGAATCGGTTCACCCAGTCACTCCCAGTGATCGCTCCGTCGGTCCACCGATTCCCCCAATTCTCCGCTCAATCCGGCGACCTCGGCATCTCGACTCGCCCCCGGCACTTCACACGCAGTCAACACGCTTCCGGCCCGGAGTACGGCGTACTGCGGGCCGGATCGTGCCTCAGTCGGCGAGCGGCAGATAGAGCTTCTGGTCGTTCGCCGCGCGGATGTCGGCGGTGATCCGCATCGAGCAGAACTTCGGGCCGCACATCGAGCAGAAGTGGGCGGTCTTGGCCGGCTCGGCGGGCAGGGTCTCGTCATGGAACGAGCGGGCCGTGTCGGGATCCAGCGAGAGGTTGAACTGGTCCTCCCAGCGGAACTCGAACCTTGCCTTGGACAACGTGTCGTCCCAGGCCTGCGCACCCGGATGTCCCTTGGCCAGATCGGCCGCGTGGGCGGCGATCTTGTAGGTGATCACGCCGGTCTTCACATCGTCGCGATCCGGCAGCCCGAGGTGTTCTTTCGGCGTGACGTAGCAGAGCATCGCCGTACCCAGCCAGCCGATCTGAGCCGCACCGATCGCGGACGTGATGTGGTCGTAGGCCGGCGCCACATCAGTTGCCAACGGCCCCAATGTGTAGAACGGCGCCTCGCCGCAGAGCTCCTCCTCGAGCCGCACGTTCTCGGCGATCTTGTGCATCGGCACGTGGCCCGGCCCCTCGATCATCACCTGGACGTCGTGCTCCCAGGCGATCCTGGTCAGCTCCCCGAGCGTCCGCAGCTCGGCGAACTGCGCCGCGTCGTTGGCGTCCGCGATACACCCCGGCCGCAACCCGTCGCCCAGCGAGAACGTCACGTCATAGGTGCGCAGGATCTCGCACAGCTCCGCGAAATGCGTGTACAGGAAGGACTCCTGGTGATGTGCCAGGCACCAGGCGGCCATGATCGCGCCACCCCGGGACACGATGCCCGTGATCCGGCCGGCGGTCAGCGGCACGTACCGCAGCAGTACGCCGGCATGCACCGTCATGTAGTCGACACCGTGCTCGCACTGCTCGATCACCGTGTCGCGGTACACCTCCCACGACAGCGCGGCCGGATCACCCTTCACCTTCTCGAGCGCCTGATAGAGCGGGACCGTCCCGATCGGCACGGGAGAGTTCCGCAGGATCCACTCCCGCGTCTCGTGGATGTTCTTGCCGGTGGACAGGTCCATCACCGTGTCCGCGCCCCACCGGGTCGCCCAGACGAGCTTCTCGACCTCTTCCTCGACCGAGCTGCTGACGGCCGAGTTGCCGATGTTCGCGTTCACCTTCACCAGGAACTTCTTCCCGATGATCATCGGCTCGCTCTCCGGGTGCCGCCGGTTCGCCGGGATCACGGCCCGGCCCCGGGCCACCTCGGACCGGACGAACTCCGGATCGAGGCCCTCCCGGACGGCGACGTACCTCATCTCCTCGGTGATTGTCCCGGCCCGCGCGTGACCCAGCTGGGTCAGTGGTGCGCGCCCGGCGATCCAGTCCCGCCGGAGTGCGGGCAGTCCGGCTTGTACGTCGATCCGCGCCGACGCGTCGGTGTACGGACCCGACGTGTCGTACAGGTCGAAGTGCTCGCCGTTGGTGAGGTGGACGCGGCGGGCCGGGACGCCCAGCTCACCGCGGTAGATCTTCTCCGACCCCGAGATCGGGCCGGTGGTGACAGTCGGTCGAATCGTGCTGACATTCACCCTTGCTGCTCCCTACGCCGGAATTACCCGGACAGGTTCGGCGGTCGGCGGCGCCGGTTCACCCAGCCGCCCTCTCAGCCCACTACGGTGCGAGCTCCCGCGATCTCCAATTGTCACCGTCACCTTAACCCGCCGTCTTGACCGGCCGGGTAGCGTCGGGGGATGCGTGACCTCGTGTACCCACCGGTGATCGGCTTCGCGAAGACGGCGTTCAAGGTGCTCGACCTGAAGTTCCAGCTGACCGGGACGGAGAACGTGCCGCGGACCGGTGGCGCGGTGATCGCGCTCAACCACATCAGCTACGTCGACTTCGTGCTCGGCGGCTTCGGCGCGGTGCCGAGCAAGCGGCTGGTGCGGTTCATGGCCAAGGAGGTCCTGTTCCGCAACCGGTACTCCGGGCCGCTGATGCGCGGGATGCACCACATCCCGGTGGATCGCGCGGCCGGGATGGCGTCGTACCGCGAAGCGCTCCGGTATCTCGGCCAGGGCGAGGTCGTCGGCGTGTTCCCGGAGGCCACGATCAGCCGGTCGTTCGAGCTCAAGGAGTTCAAGTCCGGCACGGTCCGGATGGCTGCCGCGGCCGGCGTACCGATCATTCCGATGATCCTGTGGGGCACGCAGCGGATGCTGACCAAGGACCATCCGCGCGACTTCTCCCGGCACCGCACGATCGCGATCACCGTCGGCGCACCGATCACCGTCACCCGGGGCGACGACGCGACCGACGCGACCGCGCGCCTGCACTCGACCATGGCCGGGATGCTCGACCAGACCATCCGCGCGTACCCTGAGCAACCGGCCGGTGCCTGGTGGCTGCCGGCGTCGTACGGCGGTGCCGCGCCGACTCCGGCCGAGGCCGAGCGGCTGGATCAGGAGGAGCTCGCCCGCCGGGCCGCGCGGCGGACCAAGGAGGACCGGTAACGCGGACAAGACCTTGACCCTCGGGCGGGAACGAGGGTACGAAGACTTGTCGTTGTTGACAGAACAGGAACCTGGGGGGTCCCTGTGCGGCGAGCCGGGTAGTGGAACGCGCGGCCGCGGTACTCAGGCGGGCGGGGAAGGTTTTGTTCGAATCACCGGAAGAGCTCCATCTGTTCGAGCCGGGACAGATGACTCCAGCGCCGCACGTGGCGGAGCACATCCCGGACGCCGGGACGTTCTTCGTCGACTGGGCGACCCGGGGCCTGTCCGCGGACCGCGCCCGGGAGATCGAATCCGCGGTGAACGGACGCCGCTGCCAGAACGGCTGGTTCCCGCTGGAGAGCCTGGACAGTATCGGCAGCCGGGGCTTCTGGCGCGGTCCGCTGACCTATCTGGCCAGGATGACGTCCGACGACACGGCGATCATGCAGCGCTGGGCCTGTGATGGCCTCAGGGGCGAGAACCGGGACCGGATCGAGGCGACCGTGGACCACCTGCTCCACCAGCAGGGCCACGCGGCCGCCGCCACCTGGGCCGTGGCGGTGCGCCCGAGGATCTATCTGGACGCGAGCGTCCTCGGCGGCAAGCTGGCCGCCGCATGGGAGTACAACCTCGGCTCCATCCGCTCCAAGGACGTGGCCAAGTCGGTACGGCGCTGGAACCGCTGACGACCCGTACGACGGACAGCCCTCGAGCGGACCGTCCGTCGTACGCGTGTCAGTGGAACTGCGGAATGATCAGATACAGCCCGTAGAAGAGCGCCGCCAGGCAGGCCGCGAAGCAGAGCGCGGCCACCGAGGTGTCCACGATCGACGGCGGCTTCTTCTCCTCGATCGCCACCGCCCGCCGCGACATCGCGGTCACACCGAACGCGAACACGATCGCCAGCCCGACCCCGAAGAGCAGGCTGACGAGGGCCACCTGCCCGAGTGCGCTCCAGTGGATGTGCATCGCCGTACTCCTCTCAGATCACCGCGGCCGTGGTGGCCGGGGTGGAGGCCGGGTCGTCGTTGACGTTCTCCGGCGTCACCGGCCGGCGCCGGGAGGCAGCGTAGATGCCGGAGCTGGCCACGACCGCGAGGACCGCGACGATGACGACGCCGAAGGTGCCGGAGCTGGCCACCTGGCCGGCGAGCGCGCCGACGACCGCGGCAGCCGGGAGCGTGAACAGCCAGGCCATCGCCATCCGCCGGGCAACCGTCCAGTGCACCTCCGCGAGCCGCTTGCCGAGGCCGGTGCCGAGGATGCTGCCGGAGCAGACCTGGGTGGTGGACAGCGGGAAGCCCAGGTGGGACGAGGCCAGTAGCACCGCGGTCGAGCTGCTCTCGGCGGTGAAGCCCTGCGGCGACTCGATCTCGGTCAGGCCCTTGCCCATCGTCCGGATGATCCGCCAGCCACCGAAATAGGTGCCCAGGGCGATCGCCAGGCCGGCCGAGAAGATCACCCAGGTGGGCGGCTTCGAACCCTCCGCGAGGCTGCCGGAGGTGATCAGCACCAGCGTGATGACACCCATCGTCTTCTGCGCGTCACCGGTGCCATGGGCGAGCGAGAGCATCGACGCGGACACGATCTGCCCCTTCTTGTACCCGGCCTCGACCGACTTCTTCCGGGCCCGCCGGGTGATCAGGTAGGCGAGGAAGGTGCCCAGCAGCGCGACCGCGCCGGCCACGATCGGCGCGGCGATCGCGGGGAGGATGATCTTCTGCACCACTGTGTCGAAGTTGATCGCGCCGCTGCCGGCCGCGATCCAGGTGGCGCCGATCAGGCCGCCGAACAGGGCGTGCGACGAGGAGCTCGGCAGGCCGAAGTACCAGGTCACCAGGTTCCACAGGATCGCGCCGACCAGTCCGCCGAAGATGATCGGCACGGTCATCTTCGAGTCGTCGACGAGGCCGCTGGAGATCGTCGTGGCCACCGCGGTGGAGATGAACGCACCGACCAGATTGAGCACCGCGGACACGGTGACCGCGACCTTGGGTCTGAGCGCGCCGGTGGCGATGGACGTCGCCATCGCGTTGGCGGTGTCGTGGAAACCGTTGGTGAAGTCGAACACCAACGCGGTGATGATCACCACGACGACAAGGAAGGACAGGTCCATCGCGATCACTTCCCCCCTGGGCCGGCGATGTACAGCGTGGGTCGACGGTAGGGCCAGTTGGTGAATTCGAAGTGAACAGATCGAGGGAACTCACTCCGAGATCAGATGGGCCACCCCGTAAAAGAGCGCCGCGATGATGCCGGCCGCCGGAATGGTCAGCACCCACGCGATGACGATGCTCCTCGCGACTCCCCAGCGAACCGCCGACAGCCGCTTGGTCGCACCGGCGCCGATCACCGCCGACGTGATCGTCTGGGTCGTGGAGACCGGTGCGTGCAGACCGATCGCCATCACGTACAGCGCGGTCGCGGCGACCGCCTCGGCGGCGAAGCCGCGGGCCGGGTCGAGGTGGATGATCCGGCGCCCCAGGGTGCGCATGATCCGCCAGCCGCCGGAGTAGGTGCCGAGCGAGATCGCCGTCGCGGCGGAGAGCTTGACCCACAGCGGGATGCCGTCGCCCGCGTCGACATAACCGGCGGTGAGCAGCGCGAGGAAGATGACGCCCATCGTCTTCTGCGCGTCCTGCAGGCCGTGCCCGAGCGCCACCGCCGCCGCCGACAGCGATTGCGCCATCCGGAATCCGCGGGTGGTCTTGGCAGGGTTGCTGCGCCGGAACGTCCACAGGATCGCGATCATCAGCGCGAACGCGCCGAAGAAGCCGATCGCGGGTGACAGCACCATCGGGATGACGACCTTGTCGAGGATGCCCGACCACAGCACGATGCTCGACGAGGCGACCCCGGCGCCGATCAGACCGCCGATCAGCGCGTGCGACGAGGAGCTGGGCAGGCCGAAGTACCAGGTGATCAGATTCCAGGTGATCGCGCCGAGCAAGGCCGCGATCACGACCACCAGGCCCTTCTCGCCACTCGGGGCGCTGATGATGCCCTTGCCGACTGTCTCGGCCACCTCGGTGCCGAGGAATGCGCCGACGAAGTTCATCACCGCCGCCATCGCCAGCGCCACCCGCGGGGTGAGCGCGCGGGTGGAGACCGAGGTCGCGATCGCGTTGGAGGCGTCGTGGAAGCCGTTGGTGTAGTCGAATCCGAGGGCGATGACGACGAGGGCGACGATGAGCGCGAGCTCCACGCTCAGCTCTCCTTGACGGCGATCTGCTCGACCGTGTGGGCGACGTGCTCGAACGCGTCGATCGCGGCCTCCAGCAGGTCCACCACGGTCTTGAACTTCATCACGGTCAGGGCTTCGTACTCGCCGCTGAAGAGCTTGGCGATGATCCGGCGGTGCACCGCGTCGCCGGTGTTCTCCAGCCGGTTGATCTCGATCCAGTACTCGGCCAGGTCCTTCATCGTGCGCAGCCGGGGCATCGTCTCGGCGGTCAGCTGCGCCATCCGCTGGAGCACCTCGATCTGCTCGGCGATCTCCTCCGGCAACTTGTCCAGTTTGAACAGGTGGACGGCGTCGACCGCCTCCTCCATGAAATCCATCACATCGTCGAGAACGGAGGCCAGTCGGTAGATGTCCTCGCGGTCGAACGGAGTGACGAAGGTGGAGTTGACCCGGCGGATGATCGAGTGGGTGGTCTCGTCGGCCGCGTGCTCGGCGTCCTTCATCTCGGCGGCGATCTGGTGACTCGAGGAGAGGCCGGTTCCCGCCGTACTGCCGAGCAGCTCGGCCAGGATCCGGGCTCCGTCCACGAGGTGGTTGGCGGACTCGGTGAAAAGGTCGTAGAACGTCGGGTCGTTCGGACGCAGACGTAACGGCACTTCAAGCTCCGGGTGAACGAGGGACAAACCGTGAACATGCTAGGGGGAGCAGGCGGTTGACGCGGCATCCGCCTGATCAACGTAGCGCGTCGGAATGAACTCGGCCGGGCCGAGACGGACGGTAGGTGACTGATCGGTTTCAGTGAGTGATCACGGCGTACAGGTCGAAGAGGCCGACGACCAGGACCAAACCGGCGGCGACGCGGAGCACTCGGTCGTGGCCGAGGGCATGCACCGCGGACCCGCCGCTACGGCGGTACACCGCGCTGACCGCGGCCCAGCAGGACAGCGCGAGCACGAGTACGACGATGCCGAGGCCGGTGCGGACGTCGGAGGAACCGTGGCCGGAGGCAATCAGGAGGATGCCGTTGGCGATCAGGCCCAGCGCGGTCCGGCGCCAGGCGAGCAGGGTGCGCTCGGGCTGCAGACCGGGATCGGGTGTGCTCATCGCCACAGTGAGAAGAGCAGGGCGATCAGGCCGACCGTCGCGATTGTTGCCCCGAGCATCAACGGCAGCCGGGTGACCGGGAGGCTGGCACCGGTGCGCATCGCAGTCAGGTTCAACTGCCAGCGACGGAAGGCGCCCGCGGTGGTGACGATTCCGGCAGTGACCAGAACCACACCGATGATCCGGGCCGGCCAGCGATCCGGACCGAGGTCGAGGAACTGCACCGCCGACAGACCGCCCGCGTAGCAGGCCAGCGAGGTCCGCAAGTAGGCCAGATAGGTCCGCTCGTTCGCCAGGGTGAAGCGGTAGTCGGGCTCCTGCTCGTCCGTCATCCGCAGCTCACCAGGCCGTGGTCCTGCTTCAGCGTCAGCACACGCCTCACGCTACTGGTCAGCTTCGCGGCGAACGCCTTGTCCTGCTGGGCCTTGACGACCAGCGCGTTCACCATGGTGGCGGTCAGCCCGGCCTTGGCATTGATGACGACGTCGCCGCCCGCCGCGACGAACCGGGTCGCCCGCTGGCCCACCGGCACCGACGCGACCTCGGCGGCGGCCCCGACGTCGTCGGTGATCACGACACCGTTCCAGCCCAGGTCGCCGCGCACCATGCCTTGGATGACGGTCGGTGAGAACACAGCGCGGTTCTCGGGATCGATCTTGGTGTAGGTGACGGTCGAGATCATCACCATGGCGGCGCCGGCTTTGATCCCGTCGGCGTACGGCTGCAGGTCGGCATCACCGCGAACCGTGACGTTGTCGACCACACCGGACGAGAAGTCGGTGTTACCGCGCACTCGGCCGAGTCCTGGGAAGTGCTTGACCGTCGTCATCACATCGGCCTTCTGCATCCCCCTGACGAACGCCTGCACCGGCGGCCCGACTTCCTCCGGTGTGTTGCCGTACTCGCGGTCGAGACTGCCGATGGGCGCATTCTGGGACTTCAGCGATGTGGGTACGACGTCGGCCACCGGCGCGAGGTCGACGTTCACCCCCGCCTGCTTGAGTTGCCCGCCCCACTGCTGGGCACGCGCGGTGAGCTTGTCGGTGGACCAGCTGCCTTGCACGGTCGCGGCCGGGATCCGATCGAAGCCCGCGCCCTTCAGGCGCTGGATCTGGCCGCCCTCCTGGTCAGCGGCGATCAGCGGGCGGACGCCCTTCACCGTGGCGGCGGTGTTCGCTGCGGCCATCGCCGTACGCGTGTGGGACAGGCTTCCGCTGTTTCCGAGCAGGAAGACGCTGCCAGGCTTCTCCTTCTGCACGATGGCACGTTGTGCAGATGTCATGCCGCTGGCGCTGATGCCGGTCATGATCAGCTGGGCCGCTCGCTCCCGGAGGGTGAGGGTCTGGAGCTTCTCATCGATGCAGGTGGGCGTTGACGTCGGGGTTGGTGTCGGCGTCGGTGTCTCGGCCGGAGTGCTGGGCTGCTCGGTGGTGGGGTGGGTCGTCGGCAGTGGCACCGACGATGACGGCACTGTGCTCGGGCCTGCGGTCGGCGGGGACTGATTGTCGCTGCAGCCGGCGACGACTAGTGCCGTCATCGCGACCAAAGCGACCGGCCGCCTCATCTCAGCGACGCTCCCAGACGGCGCGATCGACCGTGTCGCCGGAGTGCCGGGCCAGCGTCGCGCAGACGTCGTACAGATGCTCGACCTGCTCCTCGGTCAGCGCGTCGAAGATCGACTTGCGAACTTCGTCGACGTGGCCGGGCGCGGTCTCCACGAGCTTCTGCCGGCCGAGGTCGGTGAGGATCGCCACCTGGCCGCGACGGTCGGACTCGATGCCCTCCCGCCTGACCCATCCGTTCTGTTCCAGCCGATTCACCGCGTGCGACAACCGGCTGCGGGAGCCGAGGGTGGCGACGGCGAGCTCACTCATCCGCAGGCGGCCGTCCGGCGCTTCGGACAGCCGGACCAGGATTTCGTAGTACGTGTGCGGGATTCCGGCATCGCGCTGCAGCTGCTGCTCGATCCGGCTGTTCACTACTCGCTGTGCCGCGATGAACGCGCGCCAGGCCTGTGCTTCCGTCTGGTCCAGCCACCGGGGTTCCGCCATCCCCGCAGCGTACTGGTTGCCGGACCCTGATCAGGAGTACGGCGATGGCACATCCGAGCATGCCGATCACGGCCAGCAGGCCGATGGTCTCGCCGAACATCAGATAGGCGAAGACCATCGTCGTCGGGGGAACGAGGTACAGCAGTGAGCTGACGCGAGTCGCGCCGGAAAGCTTGAGGTTGACCAGGTATAGACCCCAACCACCACCTGTTGCCAGGAGCACCAGCCAGACGACGGCGCCGTAGAAGCCTGGCTGAGCCGGCACGGTCAGCTGATGGGTCGAAGCAGCAAGTGCCGTGAACAGGATCGCGGACACGAGGCTCTGCACGCAGAGCGCATCGAGAGAGTTCGTGGCCGGCTTTCGCTGCCGGTCCAGACAGGTGCCGATCACCAGGCCGAGCAGACCGCCGAGAGGGACCAGGAACAGCAGCAAGGAACCATGGCCTGCGTTGAGGTCATCGGCGACGACCAGTCCGACCCCGGCGAGGCCCAGGAACAATCCGATCCACTGGCGCCGGCTGACGCGTTCCCCGAGCAGCGGGCCGGCCACGGTGGCGATCAGGAGTGGTTGCAGCGAGCCGATGAGTGCGGTGACGCCGGCGGTGATGCCGTGGTCGATGCCGGTGAAGATCAGGCTCAGGTAGACGAACTGGGTCAGGACCGCCATCCACACCTGGGTCACGAGGTCTCTGCGGGAGATCGCCGGTCGTCTGATCAGCAGGACCACTGCGGCAAGCGTGCCGGCGAGGAGGAAGCGCCAGGCGAGCAGGTCGAACGCATTCGTGTACTGCGTGCCCCACCGGGCGCCGATGAATCCGCAGCTCCAGAACACGACGAACCCGGCTCCCGCTCCGGCTGCGGCGAGGCGGTGGCGCGGCGTACGTCGTACCTGGAGAATCGTCATGGGAGACAGTAACCACACCGGTCGGTATACTGTCAGTATGCTCGATCAGCAGATGAGACTGTTGGTGGGTCGGCAGCTGCCCGAGGCCACCACCCTGACACCGGCCGGCGAGCGCATCCTGACGGCCGCGTCGACGCTGTTCTACGAGCAGGGGATCCGGACGGTCGGTGTGGACACGATCGCGTCGGTGGCCGACGTGACGAAGAAGACGCTGTACGACCGGTTCGGCTCGAAGGATCGGCTGATCGCGGCGTACCTGGAGCGGCGGAACCTTGTGTGGCACGCGTTCCTAGACGAACAGCTGGCGGCCCGCGCGCCGAGCACTCCGGAAGAGGTGATCCTCGCGCTGTTCGATGCGCTGACGGATTGGCTCGCGGGGTCGCGGAACGGGTGCGGCTTCATCAACGCGAGCGTGGAGCTGGCGGCGCCGGACCACCCGGCGATGCCGGTGATCGTCGGGCAGAAGCAGTGGATGCGGTCCGAGTTCGAGGCGCAGGCCAGGCTCGCAGGCATGGCGGATCCCGGGGAGCTCGCCGACCGGTTGCTCCTGCTGCATGAGGGTGCCCTCGTCAGCTATCGCGTGGCCGCGATGGAGCGCGCGCCCCAGGTGGCCGCCCGGGCGGCGGCCGACCTGCTGGCCGGGTGGCCGCGGGTCTAGGTGTTGCTGCTGCGTCTCGTGATGGTGAGGCCGACCAGGCGCGACACGACCATGGCGACGTACCCGAGACCTGCCAGCTGCTCGAGCATGACCACCGATCGGCTCCATGAGGTGATCGGGATGACATCGCCCAGGCCGGTGCTGGAGAGCGTGGTGAAGCTGAGGAACAGCAGCTCCATCCAGGTGCGATCGTTGCCTGGGTCAACGGCTGCGGTGAAGCTGCCGGGAACCAGCACCTGGACGAAGACGTAGAGGTAAGCGAAACCCCAAGCCACCAAGGTGAAAGTCGCACCGGTGGCGTAGAGCTCGTCGGCGGTGACGTCGTGGTCGGAGAGCATGTAGCGGAGGAGGCTGTACGCCGCGTAGAAGTAGAAGGCGGCGTGCAGCACACCGGAGATCGCGATCACGGGCTCGGTCGGGTTGAACGCGTCGACCAGTGAGAGCGCTACTGCCGGCAGGCCGAGGCAGATGCTGACCCAGGTGAGGCCTGGGGTTGCGCGGACGGAGAAGACGGCGAGCGCGAGTACGACGATCCCGAGGATCTCGAACGCGACGCGGCCGCCTGGAGAGCCTTCCATCGCCGGGTAGACGAGTACGCCCAGCAACTGCACGACCAGGAGGATGGCCGACGGGTGCCGTCGGGCGCTCCCGAACACGCTCACCGGGTGTTCTCCTGAAGGGCTGCTTCCTCGGTTCCCGCATGCTCGGCTTGCTCACGCGCGGCTTCCTCGCGGGCGGTCTCTTCGCGGGAGGCGATGATGGCGGCGCGGCGGGCCAGGCGATGGCTTCGGCGGATCTCGGCCTCGCGCATCCGCCGGCGTTCCTCATCCGTCTGCGGGACGACCTGCGGCACCTCCCGCGGCCGGCCGTCCGCATCGACCGCGACGAACACCAGGTACGCCGACGCCACATGGACCTGAGGCCCGACGGAATCCCACCGATCAGCAGTGATCCGTACGCCGACCTCCATCGAACTGCGCCCGGTCCAGTTCACCTGCCCGCTGAAGTGCACGACGTCGCCCACCCGCACCGGTACCAGGAACACCATCTCGTCCATCGACGCCGTGACCGCCGGCCCACCGGAGTGCCGCGCCGCGACCACTCCCGCGACAGAGTCGACCAGCGTCATGATCACGCCACCGTGCACGGTGCCGAGCAGGTTGGTCTCGTTCTGCGCGGTGATGTGCGACAACGACAGCCGTGTCTCAGAGGTCGGCCGCGACGACGGACTGCTGGACATGCTGACTCCTTCGGACTCGCCTGCTGGGATCTGCGCAGACTATCCCGGCGAGTTGTCCACAGGTTCGAAATCGCAGGCTGCGGCGGGCGCCGATCCTCGTACTTTCTCTGGCGAGGAGGTGGCCCCGATGACCATCGACAGCTTCACCGAATATGCCCACAGCAACCACTCCGACTGGGCCGACCCAGTCCTGACCCCTCTGACCCGCAGCCAGGCCGCGCGCTTGGTGCACCTCGGCCTGACCGCCGCGACCCGGCTCGGGCTCGACCTCGCCTACGAGGGCGGCGCGGCCCTCGTACCGGTCGAGCCGTCCGCCGAAGGCCCGGTCCTCGGCCTGAGCAACCTCGCGCGCACCCTGTCGCGCTACGAGGAGCAACGCTGGCCGAGCCTGGTCGAGGAGCATTTCGTCCAACTCCTCGACTGCCTCCGCAACGGCCCGCCGCCTCCACCCGAAGACCCCGAACGAGAGCTGATCCAACGCCTCGTCCCTCGCGAAGCGCTCCCCACCCACTGGAGCGAGGACCGCTCCGACTTCGTACCCGGCCTGATGTCCGTCCCCGCCACCATCAAAGACGGCACGGTCACCATGTACCTCGAACCACCCGACCTCGGCCTCACCTGGCCCCAAGCCGAACGGTACGGCCTGGCCAACCTCCGCCGCCTCACCGACCACGTCGAGTACCTGGACCACGACGACATCAGCATCGCCGTCGTCACCGGCACCCCCTTCGCCGCCTCCCGAGCCCTTGTCCTGGACACCGTCCTCCGCGATTCCCTCCACCTGGACCACCACCCACCCCACGGCCTCCTCGCCGCCGTCCCCGCCCGAGACCTCCTCCTACTCCACGTCATCAAAGACCTCTCCCTCATCCCCGCCCTAGGCCTCCTCATCAACCTCGCTGCCCGCTCCCACATCCACGACCCAGGCCCCCTATCCCCCGAAGTCCACCTGGTCACCCCCACCGAAGCCAGCCCCGACCCCAACCCCAGCCACCGCCCCTTCACCTGGCACCCAGCCACCACCACCTCCCCCGACAACACCCCCCTCCGCCTCTCCCCCCACCTCGAATCCCTAACCAAACTCCTAGCCACCCACGAACCCCCACCACCCCCGCACTAACCGCCCCCCTCGGCCCCACACACCCAGCCGTCCAGCCCTCCACCAGGCTGCGCAAAAGCACGGCTGCACGGCCCACGGCACCTCAGCACCTGACCGACCACCTCGACACAGCGAGCACGACCGCACCGCCGACATCGCAGCGACAGGACAGGACAACGGGCACGGCGGCACGGCGGGAACGCATTCAGCCGTACAGACGGCATCAGCCGACCAGGAGCGCTCTCCCACGAGCACACCACGCCGGAAGGCTTTCGACACGTACTCGCGCAACCCAACAGACCAGCGGTTGCCGAAAGGTGCCCTTAGCAACCATGGGATAACTGAGCGGGGCCTGCTAAGGAACACGAAGGACCTGCGTCACACGGAGGAAGCAGGTGGGGATCGAGCCGTCGGAACGGATCAGGAGGAACTGTTGAACACGGTCGAGCCGGACGCGTGCCGGAGGGGCAAAGCCGACGTACTCCCACATCGGACACAGCTGGGTCCGACCCGCTTTGACGGACACCCAACATCAGGGGTTGTCCCCGGCAGGTTGTCCGACCTTGGAAAGCATGGGGAAGCGCCGCAGGCGCCGCTCGTTCACGCCCGCGTTCAAGGCCGGTGTCCGCGGCAAATCGTCCAGGCGGTGGCGCAACACCACCATCCCTGCCGGCCGCCGCGCATCTCCGCTACCGCGGCCTGCCGAAAATACGAGGGACAGAAAGAGATCGCGAATGTAGTCTCACCAAGTCATGGAGATGTCCGAGGTCACGCGTGCGGTCGCGGCTGCGACTTCGATTGCCGCGTCGCTCGACCTGGCAGTCAACGACGCGATCGTTCTTCACAACTCGAACAAGCTGGCAGTACGACTGACACCGTGCGAGGTCCTTGCCCGGGTCGCACCGGTCGGGCAAGAGGTTGCACAGCTCGAAGTCGAGCTCGCTCAACGGCTCGCCGAGGTCGGATGCCCGGTGGGCGCCTTGGAGCCTCGGGTGGACCCGCTTGTGTACACGCGCGATGGCTTCGCAGTGACGCTGTGGACCTACTACGAGCCCGTGACACCCGACGTCTCACCAGTCGACTACGCCAAGGCGCTGGAGCAACTGCACGCCGGCATGCGCAAGGTTGATGTCGCGAGCCCGCGGTTTACGGATCGAATCGCGGAGGCGGAAGAAATCGTCGCCAACCCGGATCTCTCGCCGGAGCTCGCCGACGCAGACCGCGTGTTCCTCAGCAGCAGACTACGGAACCTGCGACGGGCGATCGACGACCGCGGCGCCGCGGAGCAGCTGCTCCACGGAGAGCCGCATCCAGGCAATCTGCTCAGCACGAAGAGCGGCCCGTTGTTCATCGACTTCGAGACGTGCTGCCGTGGACCCGTCGAGTTCGATCTCGCCCATGTTCCCGAGGCGGTCTGCGAGCACTACCCGGGCGTTGACCAAGGTCTGCTGGACGAGTGCCGGCAGCTCGTTCTCGCGATGGTCGCAGCGTGGCGTTGGGATATCGGCGACCAGTTTCCGAACGGAAGACGATTCGGACACGAATTCCTGCGCGCACTACGCGAGGGTCCTCCCTGGCCGACACTCGACACGATGTCCAAGCGACTGGATGATCTGTAGAAATCGCCGAAGCTCACCTGAAAGCGGCAAGGCACCAAGCGGCAAGACAGTCGCCGTTGCAACCCACGTCATCGCCGGCACGAGGCTCTCGGCCCCACATGGAGGTCGAGGGACTCGATGGCGAGCACGAGGCTGCTCGAACGGGCATCGGTGGCAACACTCTGGCGACTACCGCAATACGCGGCGAACGCCTCGGCCTGCAAACCATCGCTGAGATGAGCGCTGACCGGGCGGAGCGCTTCCACCCGCGCTATGGCACGGCGTGCAGTGGTGGCGTACATCGGCTAGGACAACGGCGCCTGGCTGCACAGCACCCTCGGCTACCGCAGCCCCGCCGAATTCGAGGAACAGAACAGGATCGCGAATGTAGCCTGACCAAGTCATCAGCCCCGTCCGTCAGAGCGGGGCAGCCCCGCGGCCGGGGTCAGGTGGTGGGGGGTGTGAAGTGGCCGGGCCAGTCGGAGTGGCGGATTCGGGTGATGGAGCGGACCTCGCCGAGGGTCGACCACTCGTTTTTGCCGAGGCGGGCCAGGGGGCGGAGCAGTTGGATCTCCGGGTGATCGCCGACCATGACTGACGCGTCGATGGCGAGGTGGCGGACGCGGCCGATGACGAGGGTGCAGTCGCCGAGTTCGAGGGTGGCGTGGAGGGTGCATTCGATCGCTACCGGCGACTCCGCGACCCGAGGTACGGCGACTGTCCGGGACGGCTCGGTGTGTACGCCGACCGCCTCGAACTCGGACACCTCCGGCGGGAAGTTGGTCCCCGACGCGTTCACCTGCTCGTACAAGGGTTCCGCGGCGAAGTTCACCACGAACTCGCCGGTTGCCTCGACGTTGTTGAGGCTGTCCTTCCGCCCGACCGACGTGAACTGGACCATCGGCGGCTGTACGCACGACACCGTGAAGAACGAGTGTGGGGCGAGGTTCAGCACCCCGTCGGCGGACCGGCTCGACACCCACGCAATCGGCCGTGGGACCACCACGGAATTCAGCAGGGCGTAGAACTCCCGCCGGCCCACGACATCCGGATCCACATCGACACGCACGGTCGCAGTACATCAAATCCGGTGGACGCCACCGCACCCCGGCACAAGGATCGAACCGACGGATCGCCCGCGAACCACGGAGGCACAGCTTGGACGAACACAACAAGCCCCCAGCCGATGTGACCGACAAACTCCCGGACCAGACGCGCAAGACCCTCGCCGACCAAGTGAGAGGAATGCGTTCGGAGCAGGTGCCGGACGCGCCCCCAGAGCAGGTGGCGGACGCAGGCTGGGAGCAGGTGAGGGGCGTGCGCCCGAAGGTGCGGGAGCAGCTCGCCGACCGGGTGGCGGAGGTGGTTCCGGAGCAGGTGGTGGCGGAGGTGCCGCCGGAGCAGGTAGTGGCGGAGGTGCCGCCGGAGCAGGTGTTGGGCGTGCGCCCGGAGGTGCGGGAGCAGCTCGCCGACCAGGTGGCGGAGGTGGTTCCGGAGCAGGTGGTGGCGGAGGTGCCGCCGGAGCAGGTAGTGGCGGAGGTGCCGCCGGAGCAGGTGTTGGGCGTGCGCCCGGAGGTGCGGGAGCAGCTCGCCGACCAGGTGGCGGAGGTGGTTCCGGAGCAGGTGGTGGCGGAGGTGCCGCCGGAGCAGGCGCTGGCGGAGGTGCCGCCCGAGCAGGTGGCGGCGGAGGTGCCGCCGGAGCAGGTGGCGGACGCACGCTGGGAGCAGGTGCTGGGTGTGCGCCCGGAGGTGCGGGAGCTGCCCGCCGACCAGGTGGCGGAGGTGGTTCCGGAGCAGGTGGCGGACGTGGTTCCGGAGCAGGCGGCGGACGTGCCGCCCGAGCAGGCGGCGGACGTGCCGCCGGAGCAGATGCTGGCGGAGGTTGCTGGACGGGCGGCGGGGGCGAACGGAGTGGGGGATGTGGTTTTGGGGTGGGTGGGGGTGGTGGGGCGGCGGTTTGGGGTGGGGGCTGGTGGGGTGGTGGAGGTTGTGGGTGGGGTTGCTAATCGGGGGTTTGTGGTTGGGGAGAGATTGTTCTTGCGGGTGGCGCGGCCGGGGTTCGAGGGGGATTTGCGGAAGGAGATCGCGGTGATCCCGGTGGCGCGGGCGGCGGGTGTGTTGACGCCGGCCGTCGTTGAGTACGACGAGAGCCGGACGGTGATCGGTGCGCCGTACGTCGTGATGGAGCGGGTTCACGGCAGCGAGCCGATCGACGTGCCGACCGGGCTGGGGGAGCAACTGGCGCGGTTGCATCGGGCTCAGGGGGTCCAGATACCGGGCCTTCCGGAGGATGGGTGGGGTGATCCGTGGCGGACGGTCGACGACCTGGCGGACCGCGGCTACTTGGATCTCGGTACGGCGAAATGGCTGGCAGCGTGGTTCACGCGGTTGGCGGGTCGGTTCGATCGGGATCGGCCGAAGGTGCTGATCCATGGAGATGTTGCCGCGCACAACCTTCTCGCCACCCCGGACGGGCGACTGACCGGCCTGATCGACTGGGGTGACGCGGCGCTGGCTCCGGCGGAGGTGGACTTCGCCAAGCTGCCGCTCGAGCACGTGGCCGCGATCCTTCCCGAGTACGTCCACCACACCGAGTCCGCCGTACCGGAGGAAGAACTGGCGGCGGCAACCGTGTGGTTGCACCTCGAGTGGGCGCTGGGGAAGTTGCCGGCCGACCCCTGGCCCGGGCAACGGCACTGGACTGCACCACCCGCGAGTCGCGTCCTCGGAATCCTCAGGTTCTTCGCGTCCGCTCCGCCTGCACCATGGTCCACCCTGACTTGAACGGATCAAGAAGATGGGGTTCTGGGTGTCAGCGATGGGATTTCTGCTGTAAAACAAGGGGTTTTGCACTTGTTGTGCCATGGGGCAGACTGGGGTTCCGTGACTGACTATGTGGCGGCCGAGGGCCGGTATGACGACCAGATGGCTTATCGGCGGACAGGGCGGAGCGGGTTGGAGCTGCCCGCGATCTCGCTGGGGCTGTGGCACAACTTCGGCGACGACAAGCCGTTCACCACGCAGCGCGACATCCTGCGGCGGGCGTTCGACCTCGGCGTCACGCACTTCGACCTGGCCAACAACTACGGTCCGCCGTACGGCTCGGCGGAGACGAACTTCGGGACGCACTTCGCGCGTGACTTCAAGAAGTACCGCGACGAGCTGATCCTGTCGACCAAGGCCGGATACGACATGTGGCCGGGGCCGTACGGTCAGGGCGGCGGCTCGCGGAAGTACCTGCTCGCCTCGCTGGACCAGTCGCTCAGCCGGATGGGCGTCGAGTACGTCGACATCTTCTACTCGCACCGGTTCGACCCGGACACGCCGCTCGAGGAGACGATGGGCGCGCTCGACACCGCGGTCCGCTCGGGCAAGGCGCTGTACGCCGGAATCTCGTCGTACTCGGCGGATCGGACCCGGGAAGCGGCGCGCATCCTCGGCGAGCTGGGGACGCCGCTGCTGATCCACCAGCCGTCGTACTCGATGCTGAACCGGTGGATCGAGGAGGACCTGCTCGACGCCGTCGGTGAGCTCGGCGTCGGCGTGATCGCGTTCTCGCCGCTGGCCCAGGGCGTACTGACCGACCGATACCTGGACGGCGTCCCGGCGGACTCCCGCGCCGCGCAGGGCAAGTCGCTGAACCCGGACTCGCTGACCGAGGACACCCTGAAGCACGTCCGCGCGCTGAACGAGATCGCCAAGGAGCGCGGCCAGTCCGTCGCTCAGCTGGCCCTCGCCTGGACTCTGCGCGACGACCGCGTCACCAGCGCCCTGATCGGCGCCTCCAGCGTCGCGCAGCTCGAAGACAACCTCGCCGCCGTCCACAACCTGAAGTTCTCCGCCGACGAGCTCGAGGCCATCGACGCCGACGCCGTCGAGGCCGGCATCAACCTCTGGAAGAAGAGCTCGGACTCCTGACCCCCAGCCCCGCCTGGCCTGCTCGCGCAGGCGGGCGGGGCCCAGGTGTCAGCGAGCCGCGGCTCGCCAGCGGGCGAGTATGTCGTCCGAGGCGACCAGCCGGTCGGGCTGGTTGTACCGGAGGAAGTCGCGTACGGCGCGATTGTCGGTCTCGTCCCCGAAGTCCTGACCCGACACCAGGTCGGGTGGCACGACATAGTCGTACCCGCGCTCCTGAGCGCCGAGGATCGCGTACAGCACACAACACACCAGTTCGACCCCGCAGATCACCAGCCCGTCGATGTCCGCGGCCGTCAGCCACTCGACGAACGGCTCACTCTGCCAACTGTCGAACCGGTCCTTCACGATCACCTCGGCGCCGGCCACCGGCGGGATGAACAGCTCGGCACCCCAGGTACCCGCGGCACACAGCCCGTCGGCCTTTTCCCAGCGGCGCTGGCGCTCCGTCAAGCGATCCAGGTCGAGAACCTGACGCGTGTACACCACCCGAGCCCCGAGCTCGGCCGCTTCCCCGGCGAAGGCGTTCGCCCGCAGGGCCGCGGCGGCATTGTTCGTGTTCGTCACCGGTCCGTCGCCCGCGGCTTCGGGGCTACAGAAGTCGTTCTGGAAGTCGATCAGGACCACGGCGACGCGCTGGAGATTGAGTCAAAAGAAGGATTCAGCCATGCCCGGCAGCCTACGACGGCGCCGGGCGCACCCGCTCGACATTTTCCGGACCGTCACCGCGTGCGAGACGTCGGGCGAACCCGTCGGTCACGGAGTGAGTACGGGTGGTTGTGGTTCTCCAGGGACGGGCACAGGCTGGGATGAGACCCTCCTGGAGGTGGTTGCCATGACCGCTTCGACGCTCGAAATGGCCCTGACTTACGAACATGCCCGGATTCGGGAGCTGGCCGGGCCGGCTCACGACCCGGCCGCCGCGCACCCCGAGCGCAGGCATGAGACGGACTGGTTCTACGCGATCGCGGCCCAGCATCTGGCCGCCGCCGAAGATATCCTCCTCCCCCATGTACGCCGCCTGCCCGACGGCGAGGAGCTGGTCACCAGGTACGTCGGCAACGCGAAGGAACTGGAGCGCTCGCTGCGGTTCCTGAAGGGACGTCAGTACGGCGACAGCCGGTTCCTGGACCTGCGCGTCGACGAGATCTGGCAGCAGATCGACCGGCTCCTGATGCGGCACGAGACGATGGAGACGGAGTACAGCCAGCGGATCTCCGAGCTCCTCGACGACTCGGAGGTGAACAAGCTGACCGAGAAGCTCCTCGAGGCCGAGGAGATCGCGCCGACCCGAGCGCATCCGTTCTCCCCGCACACCGGGATGGCCGGCCGGATGGCGCACCGCATGTGGCGGATGGCCGACACCGCGTGGGACAGCGCCGAGGGACGCGTCGTACCGATCAAGTACCACGCCCACCCGAAGCGCGACTCCGCGCTCTCGCACTATCTGTACGGCACTCCCATGTCCCCGGAGGACGACCAGCAGAAGTGACCGGGCCCGGCCCTCGGATGCCTCCGAAGGGCCGGGCCCGGTCTGCCGGCACTCACTGCGCCTGGTTGTGGGGCCGGCATGGTCCCACCTCCGCTGCGCCTGGTGTGCGAAGGTGGGTCCCTTTGCGTCCTCCCCCGCTGCGCCTGGTGTGCGGAGGAGGACGGTCCGTGGTCTACTTCAGTCCGTCGATCGCCTTCTTCGCGCCGGGGTGCAACGGCACCGGGTCGGTCTGGCCGGCGTTCTCCAGTGTGATGCCCTTGGCCGCCACGTTCACCGCGACCAGCGCGTCCTGGTTGTCGTAGATGACCTTGGTGAGCTGCTCGGCCAGGTCGTCCTTCATGTCCTTGCGCACCAGCAGCACGTTCGGAACGACGATCGTCGCCACGTCGGCCGGCTGCGTGTACGTCGCCGCCGGGATCGGCGCCTGGGTGTAGACGGTCCCGTATTTCTCCTGCATTTTCGGCAGCAGATCCACGATCGGCAAGAGCTTCACGTCCTTGCCCAGGCTGGTGGTCAGATCGGTGATGCCGCCGGTCGGCAGTCCGCCGGACCAGACCAGCGCGTCGATCGATCCGGACTTCATCGCGTCCACCGACTCCGGCAGCCCGAGCCGCTGCGCGGTGACGTCCTTGGCCGGGTCCAGGCCGGCCGCCTCCAGCAGCCGGCGCGCGATCACCTCGGTGCCGGAGTTCGGCGAGCCGGTCGAGACGCGTTTGCCCTTCAGGTCGGCGATCGAGGTGATCCCGGCCGAAGTGCGGACGGCGACCTGCGTGTAGTTGTTGTACAGCCGGGTCAGCGCGGCCACGTCCTGCGGCGCCTTGAAGCTGTTCACGCCCTTGACCGCGTCGGCCGCGGTGTCACCGAGGGAGAACGCGATGTCGTAGTTCCCCGCCGCCAGGCCCTGCACGTTCTGCACCGAGGCTCCCGTCTCGCTGGCGGTCGCCCGGTAGCCGGAGACCTTCTGCGAGATCACCGACGCCAGCGCACCGCCGAGCTGGTAGTAGACACCGGTGGTGTTGCCGGTGGCAATGGTCAGCCGGCCGCCGGCCGCCGTACCGGAACCGGTGGGTTCGCGCTGGCCGCCGCAGGCGACCAGCGAGACGACAGCGGCGAGCGCCACCGCGGCGGCGGGGAGGCCACGGATTCTCATGGGGCGACGGATCCTTCCGGGCGGCCGGTCTGGCGTTGCCGCCGGACCAGATTGATGACGACGGCAACAAGTAGCAAACAGATCCCGGCCGCGATGGTTACGGGCGCGAGGTAAAGCAGCAGGAGCGCGGCCGGTACGCTCACCAGGCGTTCGAGCCAACCCGCCGCGACCACGATCCAGCCTCCGGTCACCACCGCGAGCGCGGCGACGGCCAGCATCGACACCAGCGTCGTCCACACCATGCCGGCGAACGATCCCTGACCGAGCAGGTGTGCGCCGTTGTCGGTGAGTACGAACGCGAACGGCACCAGGAACGCCGGCAGCGTGTACTTCCACGCCTGCCACATCGTCGGCATCACCTTGCCGCCGGTGATCGCGGCCGTTGCCACCGCGGCCAGCGCGGTCGGCGGCGAGACCTCGGACAGGACGGCGTAGTAGAAGATGAACATGTAGGCCTCGGGCTGTGTCACCCCGAGCTGCACCAGCGCCGGCGCGATGATCACCGCGGCGATGATGAACGACGCGGTCACCGGCACTGCGAGTCCGAGGATCAGTACGGCGAGCCCCGACAGCACCACGGTCAGGATCAGTACGACGGTGTGGTTGTCGGTCAGTCCACGGGCCGCGCCGACGATGATCTCGGCCAGGTTCAGCCCGAGGCCGGTCTGGGTGGTGACCGCGACGATCACCCCGGCGGTCGCGCAGGTCGCCGCCACCGGCAGCACCGAGCGGGTGCCTTGGGCAAGCGCTTCGAACAGCCGCCCGGCGGTGAGCCGGTGCTCGCGGTCCAGGAACGACAGCGCGAACTGGATGATCACCGCGTAGACCACGGCCTTGAACGGCGGTACGTCGACCGCCATGAAGCCGATGATCACGAACAGCGAGAGGAAGTGGTACCCGAACCGCACCAGCAACCGGAGCGCCGAATCCGAGGAGGTCTCCGCCGACGTGGTCCCGTGCCGGCGGGCGTCGATCTCGATCGCGAGCAGGATGCCCAGGTAGTACAGGATCGTCGGGATGACGGCGTACCCGAGGACGGTCAGGTACGAGACCTGCAGGAACTCGGCGATGATGAACGCGGCCGCGCCGAGCGTCGGCGGCGACAGGATCGCGCCGATGCCGGAGGCGGCGAGCATTCCACCGGCCGGTTCGGCCGGGTAGCCGGCCCGGCGCAGGATCGGCCACGACACCGTGCCGAGCGACACGGCGGTCGCCGTACCCGAACCGGAGACGCTGCCGAGCAGGAAGCCGGCCAGGGTGACTGTGCGGCCGGGCGCCGTGCGGCTGCGTTTGAAGGCGGCGAAGGACAGGTCGATGAAGAACTTGCCGGCGCCGGAGTAGTCGAGCACCGCGCCGTAGATGGTGAACAGCACGATGTAGCTGGCCGCCACACTCAACGGCGTGCCGTAGAACCCGGCCGTGCCCATCGTGAACTGCGCGATGATCGCGTCGAAGTTGAAGCCCTGGTGCGCGAGCGACCACGTGTAGGGCAGATAGCCGCCGTAGTACGCGTAGGCGATGAACACCAGGCTGAACACCGGCAGCACCCAGCCAGTGGTACGGCGACACGCCTCGAGCAGCAGGATCAGCAGTACGGCGCCCGCCACCACATCGAGCCCGGTCGGCGTCTGCCGTCGTTCCAGATAGCCGTCGAAGTCGAAGAGCGGGTAGATGCACACCGCGAACGCGACGGCGGCCAGGATCCAGTCCGTGATACTCGGGTCGTCCCCGGCTCGATTCCTGAGCGGATTGAGGAACGCTGGGACCTTCCAACCGCGGTAACACAGCAGCGTGATCGGCAAGACCGCTGCGAGAAAGATCACCAGGTAAAACTGCGTGCCTTGTGGTAATGGGAAGAACACCTGTGCGAGCACGCCGACGCTGATGATCGCGCACCAGACCCCGATCGCCAGGTCGAGGACAGGCCGAAGCCGCCGAGCAGGCCGTTCTTGCTCGTACTCGGCGAGCTCTTCCTCGGAGGGCGTGGTCAAGCCACCCCCCGTGCCGATACCGACAGTCATCGATCGGTTCCCTCCTGTGTTCGGAAGGCTAATATCGGCGAACACGGCGTGGAGTCACGTGATTACGTCTTTACCAAGATCTGACACACATGAGCGTCTCCTGGCCTACGATCACCGCATGAGTGGCGCGGTACGGATTCTGTTGGTCGAGGATGATCTCGATATCGCCAATGCCCTGATACCTGCGCTGCGGCGCTACGGCCTGATGGTGACGCATGTCCGGACAGCCGCGGACGCCCTCGCGGCGGACCCCGGCGACCTGGTCCTGCTGGACCTCGGACTGCCGGACGGGGACGGTATCAACGTGTGCCGGCAGATCCGGACGGTCTCCGACGTCCCGGTGATCGCGGTGACCGCGCGGGGCGAGGCGGCCGACCGGGTCCGCGGGTTGCGCAGCGGCGCCGACGACTATGTGGTGAAACCGTTCGCGATTTCCGAGCTGCTGGCCCGCATCGATGCTGTACTTCGTCGTACCGGCCTCCTGCAACCCCGCCCCCGGGTGACCGTCGGCGACCTGACCGTGGACATCGAGGCCCGGACGGTACAGGTGGCCGACAAGCCCATCAGTCTGACCCGCAAGGAGTTCGACGTGCTAGCTGTGCTGGCCGCTCACCACGGCCGGGTGGTCCCCCGGGAACAGGTGGCCCTGTACGCCTGGCAGTCCGTGTTCGAGGCGTCGTCGCGGACCATGGACGTGCACGTGGCCAGCCTGCGTGCCAAGCTCGGCCGGCCCGAGCTGGTGCAGACGATCCGCGGTGTCGGCTACCGCCTGGGTTCGGACTGACCGTTGCGCCGTCGCCTGCTGCAGTCCCTCGTTCCGATGGTGATCGCACTCGCCATCGTCGCCGTCGTACCGCTGGCCAACTACATCGCCACGAGTACGTCGCGCACGCTGTTCCTGTCCCGCAGCAACGACGCGGACTGGTTCGCCACGATGGCGGAGTCCCCGCTGCAGACCGGCGACATTGCCAACCTGCGTGAGCTCGCGGTCCGCTACCACGAGCTTTACAACACCCCGGTATTCGTCGTCGACGCCGACTCACGGGTGATCGCCACCTCGGTGTCCGGCGTGAACGTGAAGGAACCGGACATCGAGGCCGCACTGCACAGCACACTGGCCGGCCGCTTGCCGGCCGAGCCGCCACCGCTGTGGCCGTGGCGCTCCGGCGAGATGGTGGTGTCCCGCCCGGTCGTCAACAACGGCAGCGTGCTCGGTGCCGCCGTACTGCGGGTGCCGACCGACAAGGCCCGTGACCAGGTGCAGAGCGGCCTGCTGCTGCTTCTCGGCGGCCTGCTGATCAGCATCGGCGCGATCATCATCGGCATCGTCCGGCCGATCACCCGCTGGGTGCTGCGGCCGCTGAAGGACCTCGACAACGCGACCCACCAGATCACCCGCGGCGCCCTCGACACCCGGGTGTCGACCGACGGACGCGCCCCGGAGCTGCGCCGGCTCGGCGACAGCTTCAACTCGATGGCGCTGAGCCTGCACCAGGCCCGGCAGCGCGAGCGTGAGTTCGTCGCGGACGCGTCGCACCAGCTGCGGACGCCGCTGACCTCGGCCCGGATCCACATCGAGGGCCTGTCCCGGTTGTCGCCGACCGCTCGGTTCGCGCTCAGCGACATCGACCGGCTCGGCCGGATCGTCCAGCGGCTGTCCCGGCTGGCCGGCTCGGACCGCCCGGGAGCCGATGCCGAGGGCAACGAAGAGCCGCTGGACCTGGCCCAGGCCGTGAAGGAGCGGCTGGTCGGCTGGAAGGCCGTGTACTCCGCCGACGACCTGGAGCTGATCATCGGCGAGATGGTCCCGGGCGGTGTCGCTCCCGAGCTCGAGGTGGACGACATCCTCGACGTACTGCTCGACAACGCCTCCAAGTACGGCGCTCCGCCGGTGGAGGTCTCGGTCACCAGGGACGGCACCGAAGTGGTGATGTCGGTGCGCGACCACGGGCTCGGGCTCGGGTCGCGCGACCTGAAGAAGGTCGGCGAGCGGTTCTGGCGCAGCGCGCACCACCGGGAGATGCCGGGCACCGGCCTGGGGCTGGCGATCGTCCGCTCCGAGGCGGCCCGGGTCGGCGGCCGCGTGGTCGCCCGTCCGCCGATCGGCGGTGGCCTGGTGATCGAGGTCCGCGTCCCCCTGATCGACGACTACGAGGTCTGAGCGTGCCGCTCCAGGCAACATTCCGGCGCGCCGTCGTGGGGCCTCCCGGCCTGGACTGAGGAGCGTAGGGAGCGAAGCGACTGAAGCGACGAGGAAGGCCGGGAGTCGAGGCCCCACGACCCCCGCGCCGGAGGCGCGGCAATGTGTGTAGAGCTCAGATGTGGTTGTTGCGGTACCAGCGCTCCGCGGCGGGGTGCAGCGGGATCGGCATCGTCGCGATCGCGGAGCGCGGGTCCAGCGAACCGGCCTCGGGGTGGTTGCTGTTGACCAGATCGTTCTGCCGCCGGAACAGCGTGTTGACCGTCCACCAGGCCCACGAGTCGGACAGCCTCGGCGTGGCCACCAGGTAGTTCGGGATCGCCAGTGTCGGCACCGAGCTGGCGAGCCCGTACTGCGACGGCGGGATCGACGACACCACATAGCCACCGAACCGCGTGAGTGCGATCTTCTCGGCCACCGCACCGATGTCGAGCAGCCGGAACCCGATGGACGTCTGCAGCGCCTTGATCGGGTCGGTCGGAACACCGCCGCTCCAGATCATCGCGTCGATCCCGTTGGGGTTCTTCCCCTCGGCCTTGTCCTTCAGCTGCTTGACCGACTCCTCGAGCGTCAGGTACCGCTTGGTCACCGTGATGCCGGCGGTGGCCAGGATCAGGTCCGCGACGACCCTGGTGCCGGACGTGGACGGCCCGACGCTGACCACCATGCGCTTCTTGTCCGGCTTCTTCGGGTCCGGCTTCAGATCGTCGAGCGTCGACGCCGGCGAGGCCATCGGGACGACGAAGTGGACGTAGTTGTCGTACACGCGGGCCAGCGCGGTGAACTTCAGCCGGCCGCTGTCGAACATCCCGGTGCCCTCGTAGGCGGCCAGCGCGGCGTCCGAGGTGCAGAAGCCCAGGTCTGCCTTGCCGCTGTCCACCTTCATCAGGTTGTCCACCGACCCGTTGGTGATGATCGGTTTGAGCTCCATGCCGGTGACCTCGCTGACCAGCCCGCTCAGGGCGGCGCCGAACGTCGCGTAGACACCGCCCTCGTTGCCGGTCGCGAACGTCGCCGACCCGGCCGGGGCCGGCTCGTCGGCACGACCGCGGGAGCAGCCGGGCAGCAGCAGGGACGACGCGGCGGCGGCACCGAGACCGAGCACGCTGCGCCGGGTCATCCCAGTCGGCCGGGCAGGGGTCAGCAGGCGGGGGCGATCCATGCAGGACAACCTAGACAACAAGAGGTGCTCCGGGGTAGCCGAGCCGCGGCCTGCAACCGAACCGCTACCCGCAGGTACGACGCCGGCGGGTGGCGATCCGACCGCGGAAGCTACCTGGACTGCGTCTGGACGGGTTAGGGGTGGGTGTGACAGCGTTGTCATGCAGCGGCCGCGTGGGTCGCGCGACAAGGCACGGCCCAACCCCCCGGAGGATGATTTCGTGCACGACGACCGTCAACTCATCGAGGAGCGGCTCCAGCGCGCCCTGCGGGAGCGGATCCGCCCCGCGATCTACGGCGCGGCGGTCCCGCTGGACATCGAGGTGTGGCACGCCCCCGGTGAGCCGGTGTCCCCCGCCGAGGCCCTCGCCCAGACCTTCGAGCCGGCCGCGATCGGCCTGCCGTGGGGTCCGGCCTGGGGAACCGCGTGGTTCAGGTTCAGCGGGCAGGTGCCGGCCGAGTGGGCCGGCAGCGAGATCGAGGCCGTCATCGACCTCGGCTTCAGCGGCGGCCCCGGGTTCTCCGCGGAGGGCCTGGTTCACACCACGTCCGGCGTACCGCTGAAGGGTCTGCACCCGCGGCAGACCTACGCCCCGCTGTCGATCCTCGGCCCCGACGGTACGGCGGCCTCGCCTGGCGACACCATCGAGTTCTACGTCGAGGCGGCCGCCAACCCGGAGATCCCGCTCGACAACGCCTATGCGAAGACCGACATCGGCGCCAAGCTCGGCGAGACGCCGATCTACGCGCTGACTCGCGCCGACCTGGCCGTGTTCAACGCCGAGGTGTGGGACCTGATCCTCGACCTCGAGGCGCTCGACAGCCTGCAGAAGGAGCTGTCCCTGCAGGAGCCGCGCCGCCGGGAGATCCTGCGGGCACTGAGCCGCGCGCTGGACGCCCTGGACTACGAGAACGTCGCCGGCACCGCGGCGGACGCCCGCGCGCAGCTGACCGACGTACTGAGCCGGCCGGCGCATGCCAGCGCGCACCAGCTGTCCGCGGTCGGGCACGCGCACATCGACTCGGCCTGGCTCTGGCCGCTGCGGGAGACCCGGCGCAAGGTGGCCCGGACGGTCTCGAACGTCGCCACCCTGGCGCAGGAGTACCCGGAGCTCGTCTTCGCGTTCTCGCAGGCCCAGCAGCACGCCTGGGTGAAGGACAACTACCCGGAGGTCTGGGAGCGGCTGAAGAAGGCCGTTGCCGACGGCACCATCGTTCCGGTGGGCGGCATGTGGGTCGAGTCCGACACCAACCTGCCCGGCGGCGAGGCGCTGGCCCGGCAGTTCGTGCACGGCAAGCGGTTCTTCCTGGACGAGTACGGGATCGACACCCAGGAGGTCTGGCTGCCGGACTCGTTCGGCTACACCGCGGCGCTGCCGCAGCTGGTGAAGCTGTCCGGGTCGAAGTGGTTCCTGACCCAGAAGATCTCCTGGAACAAGGAGAACAAGTTCCCGCACCACACCTTCTGGTGGGAGGGCCTGGACGGGACCCGGGTGTTCACCCACTTCCCGCCGATCGACACCTACAACTCCGACCTGTCCGGCCGCGAGCTCGCCCACGCGCAGCGCAACTTCGCCGAGAACGGCGCGGCGACCCGGTCGCTGGTCCCGTTCGGGTACGGCGACGGCGGTGGCGGCCCGACCCGCGAGTTCGTCGCGACCGCGCGCCGGGTGGCGAACCTGGAGTCCTCGCCGCGGGTGACGATCGAGTCCCCGACCGAGTTCTTCGCGGCCGCCGAGGAGGAGTACGCCGGGCACGCGCCGGTGTGGTCGGGTGAGCTCTACCTGGAGATCCACCGGGCGACGTACACCTCGCAGGCCAAGACCAAGCAGGGCAACCGGCGCAGCGAGCACCTGCTCCGCGAGGCCGAGCTGTGGTCCGCGGCGGCCGTCGTGGCGGGCAAGCTGGACGCGTACCCGTACGAGGACCTGGACCGGATCTGGAAGGCCGTGCTGCTGAACCAGTTCCACGACATCCTCCCGGGCTCGTCCATCTCCTGGGTGCACCGCGAGGCCGAGGCGACGTACGCGAAGCTCGCCGCCGAGCTGGAGGCGATCATCGCGACCGCCCAGCAGGCGCTAGCCGGCGAGGGTTCGGCGCAGATCGTCTTCAACGCCGCGCCGCACAGCCGGAGCGGGATCGCCGGCCTCGGTGCCGGTGTCGCCGCCGGCGAAGGCCAGTCCGTCACCGTGCAGGACGGCGTACTGGACAACGGGCTGCTCCGGGTCACCATCGACGAGCGGGGTCTGATCACCTCGCTGTACGACGTCGAGGCCCAGCGCGAGGTGATCGCGCCAGGTGCCGCGGGCAACCTTCTGCAGCTGCACGTGGACACTCCGAACCACTGGGACGCCTGGGACGTCGACTCGTTCTACAAGAACAACGTCCGCGACGTGACCGAGGTCGACAGCGTCGACTTCAGCACCGTCGAGGGTGTCGCGACCGTCGTGGTGACGCGGTCGTTCGGCCGGTCCAGCGTGACCCAGACGCTGCGGCTGCGGCCGGGCGCGAAGCGGGTCGACATCGAGACCACGGTCGACTGGCACGAGGCCGAGAAGTTCCTCAAGGCGGCGTACCCGGTCGACGTGCATGCCGACCGGTCGGCGTCGGAGACCCAGTTCGGGCACATCTTCCGGCCGACCCACCAGAACACCTCGTGGGACGCGGCGAAGTTCGAGATCGCGGCGCACCGCTGGGTGCACGTCGGCGAGCCCGGGTACGGCGTTGCCGTGGTCAACGACTCGACGTACGGCCACGACATCAACCGGACCGCCCGCGAGGACGGTGGGACGACGACCACGATCCGGACCTCGCTGATCCGGGCGCCGCGGTTCCCCGACCCGAAGACCGACCAGGGCGTGCACACCGTGAACCACGCGCTGGTGGCCGGCGCCGGGATCCCCGAGGCGATCGAGGAGGGCTACCGGATCAACCTGCCCGAGCGGGTCGTCACCGGAGCCGGCGGGGTCGAGCCACTCGTTGCCGTTGACAACGACAACGTGATCGTCGAGGCGATCAAGCTGGCCGACGACCGGTCCGGCGACGTCGTGGTCCGCCTGTACGAGTCCTCCGGCGGCCGCTCGCGCGCCACCGTCACGCCGTCCTTCGGCGCGGCGTCGGTGACCGAGGTCGACCTGCTCGAGCGCCACCTGGCGGACCGGGACCTGCGGGACAACGGAGTCTCCTTCGAGCTCCGCCCGTTCCAGATCCTGACGCTGCGCTTCACCCGCTCCTGATCCACCCCGCGAAGGGCCGCCCCGACCGGGGCGGCCCTTCCGCAGTTCGACGCCCGGTGTTCACCGGCCTGACGTAGCGTGAAGCCATGGCTCCGACACCTTTGCTCGGTTCCCGGACGCTCGACCGGCAGACGGCGCGCACGCTGCCGCCCGGTCCGCGATGGCCCACGCTGGCCCAGACCGTATTGTTCGCGAGTCATCGCCGGACGTTCTTCCCCCGGATGCGGGCCAAGTACGGCGACGTGTTCACGATCCGCCTGGTCCCGTCCCGCCGCGTGTGCGTCGTACTGAGCCGGCCGGACCACATCCGTGAGGTGTTCGGCAGCCCGCCGTCGGTGATGCATGCGGGCGAGGGCAACACGGTCCTCGAACCGATCATGGGCTCGCACTCGCTCCTGCTCCTGGACGACGAGGACCACGTCCGGATGCGCCGGCAACTGATGCCGGCCTTCTCCGGCCAGGCACTGCGCGGGTACGCCGGGATGGTGCACGAACTGGCTCGCGCCGAGGTCGCCAAGTGGCCCGTGGGCACGCCGTTCAAGGTGCACGAGCGGATGCGGAACCTGACCCTGGAGATCATCCTCCAGGTCATCTTCGGCGTGACGGACACCGACCGGCTGAACACCCTCCGGCCGCTGCTGGACAAGATCGTCTCGGTGTCGCCGGTGATCATGCTCGGCGGGTTCTACCCGGCGCTGCTCCGGATCCGGCCGTGGCGGACCTACCTGACCACCCAGCAGCAGGTCGACGAGATCCTGTACGACGAGATCGCCAGGCGCCGCGGGAACTTGGCAGGACGCAACGACGTACTGTCCCGACTGCTTGCCGCAGGCAACTGGACGGACGAGGAGCTGCGGGACCAGCTGGTCACGCTGCTGCTGGCCGGGCACGAGACGACCGCGACCGCGCTGGCCTGGACGTTCCACGAGCTGGCCCGCCGCCCGGAGGAGCTGGCCTTCGGTCAGCGGGCCGCGGACGCCGATGCCGACGACGAGCTGGAGGCGATCGTCAAGGAGGCGATGCGGCTGCACCCGGTCGTGTACCAGGTCGGACGCCGGCTGACCGAGACCGCGGACGTCGCCGGTTACCGGTTGCCGCGCGGTACGACGATCATGGCCGCGATCGGACTCGTGCACCGCGACGGGGAGCACTTCCCGCTGCCGATGGACTTCCGGCCGCAGCGCTTCCTGTCCGACGATCCGCCGGCGCCGGGGACGTGGATCCCGTTCGGCGGCGGAGCACGGCGGTGCATCGGAGCAGGCTTCTCCCTGATGGAAGGCACCGAGATCCTTCGCGCCGCGCTCGCCGCCTACGACTTCCAGGCTCCCGACCCCAAGCCCGAGCCGGCTCAGGCCAAGAACGTCACTCTGGTCCCGCGCCGCGGTTCCGTCGTGCGGGTCACGCCCAGGTAAGACTCAGTCCTCGGGGTCGCCGACGTCGCCCAGGTCGACGTTCTCGTAGGACTCCAGGTCCTCCTCGTCGTCGTCCTCGAGCTCGAAGGAGTCCTCGTCGTCGACGACGTGGACGGCCGCCTCCTCGGCGGAGGCCGCGGCGCCGTCGAAGCCGACGTCCTCGGCGACCAGTTCGTCGTCCGCGTCGTCGTGCGCGCCCTCGTCCGGAGCGACCAGGCGGCCGGAGCGCTGCACCCCGACCTCGGGACCGCCGACGTCCTCACCGTCCTCGGCGTACGGGTCGACGTCCGGCTCCTCCTGGGCGATCCGCTGGTCCAGCGTCTCACCCTCCAGCGCCTCGTCGGCCGTCGTACCGAATCCTTCGCCCGCGGACCACTTCTCCGGCGGCGAGTAGCCCTCGTCGAGCAGATCGTCCACACCCCGGTCGTTCAGGGTGTCCTCTGCCTGCAGCTGGTCCTCGTCGTCGACGCTGTAGCTGCCGTAGTCCTCACGGTTGTTCTCGGTCATGCAGCAACCTTGACCTCCGGGCGCGGCCGAAGCAAGCCGGAGGGCCTGTGCCGCAGAATGGGGCAGGTGGATCCGGTCAGGTTGACGTTGGACCAGTTGCGGGAACTGCGCGACGACATCGCGCCGTACGCCGCCCGCCGTTCGCGCGACTCGATCCGCCGCCGGGTGGACCGCCTGCGGAGCCGGTCCTTCTTCATCGGCCAGTGCGCCCTCGCCGCCGGCGTGGCGTGGGCCATCGCCCGGTACGTCGTCGGCCACCCGCAACCGTTCTTCGCGCCGGTCGCGGCGATGGTCTGCCTCGGGTTCAGCTTCGGTCAGCGACTGAGCAGGGTCGCCGAGTTGATGGTCGGGGTGGCGGTCGGAGTCGGGGTCGGGGACGTGTTCGTCCGCATCTTCGGCACCGGGGTCCCCCAGATCGTGTTCGTGGTCGCACTGGCCATGAGCATCGCCCTCCTGCTGGGCGCGGGCACGCTGATGAGTACCCAGGCAGGCGTTCAGGCCGCGCTCGTCGCCACCCTGCTGCCGAACCCGAGCGCCGGCTTCAGCCGCTGGATCGACGCGGTGGTCGGCGGTCTGGTCGCATTGGCCGCCGCCACGATCGCCCCGGCCGCGGCGATCAGCCGTCCGCGGCAGCAGGCCTCCGCGGTGCTGAACGAGCTGTCCGAGATCCTGGTCGAGACCGCCGACGGTCTCCGATCGCGCGCGGAGGACGCGGTCAGCGACGCGCTGCGCCGGGCCCGCGCCAGTGAGTCACTGCTCGACGACCTGCGCAGCGCCGCCAACGAGGGCGTCGCGGTGGTCCGGCTGTCGCCGTTCCGTCGCCGGCACCGTGGCCGGGTCCAGGAGATCGCCGACCTCGTCGTACCCCTGGATCGCGCGATCCGGAACATCCGGGTCCTCGTCCGGCGCTGTGCCGTGTCCGTCTGGCGCGACGAGGCGATGCCGGCCGAATATCCCCAGCTCCTCGAACGCCTGGCCGAAGGCACCCGGCTGATCGGCGAGTCGCTGTTCGAACCGCACGCCGACGTCGCCGCGCACCGCGTGCTCGGCGAGCTCGGCCGCCGTACGGCGGAGATGCCGCCGCCGACCGGACTGTCGGCGGTCGTGGTGCTCGCCCAGATCCGGTCCACCGTGGTCGACCTGCTCGAGCTGACCGGGACGACGTACGACGAAGCCCGCAAACTCGTCCCCCTCCGCCTCGACGGGCTGGATGAGAAGTAGCTCACACCAAAAGATCTGCCGGATTCCCGTCATAGCCGGGGTCGGGGCGCGTCTCACCGGCATGACGATCCACCGACTGATGACCGCGATGGCCACCGAGCAGGGCCTGCCCGGTGACGAGCAGGTCGTCGAGACGACCTCCCAGACCACAGACGACCGGAGCGACGCCGCCGCCGAGCAGTAACTGGCGCGAACCGGACGAACGGATCCCGGCAGCGCACCCGGACGGTCTTGCCCACCGAGCTAGACCGCACGGATGTCGCACACCAACGCAGAGGCGCCCCGTGCGAGGCGCCGCCGGATCCGTCCGGTGCACCACCACAGGGGTGCACCCCAACCACCCGCCGGCTGTCCTGACGCCGCTTGCGCGAGGCTCAGGCCGGACCGGCGGGTGGTTTTGTTTGCAGGTGAGAGGTTAGTTGCTGTTGGCCACGATTACTTCGGTGGTGACCGAGTTGGCGATGAAGCACTCCTGGTGGGCCAGGTGGTGCATCCGCTCCAGCACCTCCGCGTCCGGCTCCGGGCCGGCCCAGACGATCTTCGGGTTCAGCCTCACCTGGGTGATCGCCAGCCGGCCCGCGTCGTTCCTCGCCAGCACGCCGACCGCGTGGTCGTCGTACGCGTCGACGACCAGGCGCTTGCGCGCCGCGATCGCGAGGAACGTGAGCATGTGGCAGGACGACAGCGCCGCCACGAACGCCTCCTCGGGATCGACCGGGCCCGGGTTGCCGAGGTACGTCGGGTTGGCCGAGCCGGGCACGGTGATCCCGCCGTCGAAGCGCCACTCGTGGTCGCGGTTGTAGACGTCGTAGGTGAACTCGTGCTCACCGCGACTCCAACTGACATCGACCACGTGCTCCGACATGCTCAGCTCAACCCTCCGATACGGCCGTCTTGGCGGTCGCCGTGACAGGATTGCATCGTACGGGAGTGTGCCCAGGCAGCTTGGCGACGAAGTCGCTGTCGTAGCGGGCGGCCATCCCGGCGACCGGGAAGTCCGTGGTCACCCACTGCGCGCCGCTGGCCAGCCCGATCCCGAGCCGGGTGTAGTCCTTGTCGCGGATCGTGGCCATCGGCTCGTCCGACCGGGTCCGGACCAGGTAGCCCTTCGTCACCAGCCGCTGGATCTCGGCCTGGTTTGCGCCACGCGGGTCGTTCACCTCGGTGACCGCGGCGTCCGGCGCGCCTTCCGGACCGCGGGTGAAGACCGCCCGGCCCTCCAGGTTCGGCTTGCCGGCGGTGTAGATGTCGCGGATCTCACCGGGTCCGCCGTTGTCGAAGTAGAACATCACCTCGCCGCGGACGCTGCTCAGCTTCGGCCAGCCCTTGGTCAGCACCGACTGCTCCAGCGTCAGGCCGGGCTTGCGTACGTCGTCCGGCGAGAGCAACTCGTCCGCGGAGAACACCGAGCGGATCTCGGTGTCGACGCTGTCCAGGTTCGCCGCATCCCACGGCGGCGCCTTCACGCCGCCGGCCGCGACTACGTTCGGGTCGGACTGCTTGAGTTCGAGGTTGATCGCGATCGGCACGTGATTCGGGTGCTGGTCGGACCAGGTCTTCACCTGCCGCAGACAGAGCACGAACGTGTCGCAGCTGGTGTTGTAGTCGAAGTCCGGGATGTGCATGACCTTGATCCCGGGCTGCGCCATCGCCGGGTCGGTCAACGGACCCTGGCCGGTCAGCTTCCGGATCAGCGGGTAGGTGTAGAGCCCGCCCTGCGGGTCGGGGAACAGGTCGAGCTCGAGCGACCGGACGTTCTGGTCCTCGAGTTGCTGGCTGATCGGGGCGTGCGAGTACCAGAGGTCGACCGAGCCCGGGTTCTGCTGCTGCTGGACCTTCTGCTCGTTCGGGCTGAGCTCACGGTGGTAGGAGTTGTGCGAGCCCACCACCTGCATCTGGTTGAGACGCAGGCTGCTCCCCGCGGCGGTGTGCGGTTCGTGCCGGGTGATCGCCGTACCCGCGAGTCCGGACGCCGCGACCGCGGTGGACGCGAGGCCGGCGACCACTGTTCTGCTCAAGCGCATGTCGTTCCCCTCCTGTGGATGACACCGATTGACGGCAATCTGTCACAGGAAGGTGGCAACATTGTCCCCCCGAAGCATGGACAATGAGCAACATGGTGACATCGGGGGCGTATCCCTTGCGCCGGACGCCGACGCAGGACCGGGCCAGCCGGCAGGTCGAGCGGATCCTGGACGCAGCCTGCGCCGAGGTGGTCGAGCGCGGGTACGACGCCGCGTCCACGAGCGGGATCGCGAAGCGCGCCGAGATCGCGGTCGGCAGCGTGTACCGGTACTTCCCGGACAAGCGCAGCCTGATCCAGGCGATCGAGCGGCGCAACCAGGCCCGCTACATCGAGGCGGTCCGCGACCGGCTGGCGTCGGTGACCAGCTGGCGTGCGGCCGTCGACGTCACCCTCGACACCTTCCGCGAGATGCACCGCACCGACCCGGGCTTTCGCGCCGTCGTCCTCAGCGGCCTCGGCGACCCCGACCTGGAATCCAAGCCCGGCGAGTTCGACGACCAGCACGCGGGCGAGTTCGCCGAACTCCTCACTGCCCGCTTCGGTGCCCGCGACACCCTCGAGTTCCGCCTGGCGGTCACCCTCAGCATCACCATGGGCGAATCCCTGGCCCACCTGGCCGACCGGCTGCCCCTGGACGAGGCGGAGTACGTCCTGTCCCAAGGCCGTCCGGTCCTCTACAACCTGCTGTCACCGCACCTGCCGTCGTGACGGCAGGTGCGGCGGAAAACTGAAAGGCCCCCGCCACTCGGGCGAGGGATAGCGGATCACTCCAGTAGCTGCTGACCGCGGTCGCGGCTGCTCTCTAGGGCTGTGGAACCGGGTCCGCGCTGCGCGGGCCGAGGGTGGGCCAGTGGCTGACTCGGCCGGCGATGCGGGCCCGGCGGGGCGTGCGAACGTCGTAGCTGACGATGACGCGGTCGCCCTTGGCGTAAGTAATGCGGCTCCCGGCGGGAAGTTTGCGAGTGACCTCGAACGGTCCCTCACCCCGGCGGGTGTAGTACTCGACGGTGACCTCGGTGTATTCCGCCGGGGCCCCGCTGTCCAGCTGGCCGCGGACCGGGCCACGAACCCGGATCACCCGTCCAGCCGTCTTCTCCTCCGTGCCCGACGGGGTCTCGTTCCGCCGGAGACCGGCGATCACGTCCGCCGCGATGCATGCCGTGACCAGCAGCACCAGGCCGAACCCACCGAGCACAACGATCGTCAACATGGCACTCACCCCCGACGCGCCGCCCGCGAGCGACGCGGTCGTCGTAGTCGAACTGCCTGCGCGGCCCTTGCCGCACACTGGTGAGACGCCACCCGGACCCGATCGGTTCCAGGTCAGGACAAAGAATTCGCCACGTCAGTTTCCGCCCATGCCGAACTGGTACTGCGGGGGCACCGGCCGGTTGGTTCCCAGCGCCTCCTCGGCCTCATGCCAGTAGTCCGTGAGCGGGTTGGCGCCCTCGCGAACGGTGGCGAGCTGGATACCTGCGGCCAGCAACTCGTGGGCACCCTGCGGGTCGCCGGCCTGCACTGCGTGCCGGACGCGCAGCAGCCGGATCCGCGGGTCGTCGGGAGCACTCTCGAGCATGCGCTCGGCCCGTGCGACGTCCGTGTCCAGCGCTGCGGCCACAGCCTCCGCGACCAGCGGCACCAGATCGGGCTGCAACTCAACCGCCCGCTCGTAGTACGACAGGTCGCCGGTCACCAACCCCAGATTGCGCAGCGCCCACGGGTTGTCCCCGGACTGCAGCCACGCCGCGACCGCTCCGTCCACATCACCGTCGTAGTGCCGCGCAACACCCCGGTGATACCAGACCAACCAGTTGTCCTCGGCCTTCTCCAACGACTCCCGCCAGCCAACCAACGTCCCATCCGGTACGCCGTCAACCGCAGCCAATCGCCCGTCCAGCAACGGCAACCACCCCCGCTCCCGCGACGTCATCGTGTCCTCGGCGAACGGCGTACCCTCCGACACCGACCACCCCGTGCGAGCCAGCTCCAGCGCACCCCACCCCGACCCGACCGCGAGCCGCTCGACCGGCGCAGCATCCACGACCGCCAGCCACTCCCGCTCCCGCACCGGCAGCTCGTCGAGCACCGGACGCAGCGCCTCGGTCCCCGCACCACGCGCCGTCCGCCAGTCGTCCGAGTGCGCAGCCTCCGGATCAACCGACATCCGGCCGTAGGCTTCCATCCAGTGCCAAGAAGTTGCTGCGGGCAACTTCAGGTGCTCCATCTGTGTCCGCGCCAGCCCTGCCTGGATCTCGGCGTACCCCGACCCTGTGAGCCCCGGCGCCAACCACTCCTGCCACCGTCGTCCACCGTCACCCTCACCCCACACGAACAACTTCCGCCCCCGCAACCGCTCCGTCGACGCCTGCGCCAGCCCCTGGCCGGAAGCGTCGACAGACGCGATCCACGGCCGCTCGCCGGCCAGCGGCTCGAAGAAGAAGTCGACTGCCCGCCCGTGCCGCATCGGATAGGTCAGATCCGAGTCCTCATACCGAGGTACGTCGATCAGGTCGAGCCGGCGGCTGTACCCGTACCGCCACGCCTGATCCGCCGGCACCAGCACCCGCGTCTCCGCCGACTGCTCGACCGCGATGTTCGACCACCAGTACGCCGGGACCTCGGACTCCGACGGGTTCTGCAGTCGGACCCCGACGTACAGGAATTCCGAGTCGGATGGCAGCCAGAAGTCGAGCTGCGTGATCAGGTTCCGTGTGCGCTCGAGCTCCCACAGCCGGAGCACCGGCGTACCGTCCGGACCCTCGACCCGGGCCGCGTGCATCGAGGCACAGGTGCCGGTCCAGTGGCCGGTGCTGCCGACGTTCCACTCGACGCCGCCGGCGAACCACGCGTTGCGCAGCGCAAGGTTCGCGGGCTGGAAGACGGGGTTGCGGTAGAGCAGTTCCTGCCCGCTGGCCTTGTGGACGAGCGAGTAGAGCCGGCCGCCGAGGCTCGGCAGCAGGGTCGCCCGGAGGTGGTCGTTCTCCAGCACCAGGGCCGGGAACGTGGTGTCGACCAGCGAGCGGTCGTATCCGTCCTGGTTCAGGCACGGCAGCGTGCTGTGCAGGCGCCCGTACCGGATGTTCTCGCGCAGCTCGTCCGGCAGCCCGGCGAGGTTCTCGACCTGGTGGAGTTCCTGCTGGGTGCGCAGCGGGGCGAGCGGGTTCTCCGGCCCGAGGGAGGCGGCGGGCAGGACAAGCTCAGTTGCGGAAAGGATCGTCACATCCCTCATCCTTTCAATTGCGCTATACATGGACACCATGGACGCCGATGTGATCGTTGTCGGGGCGGGACTGGCCGGGCTGGCCGCCACGGCCGAGCTGGCCGACGCGGGCTGGAAGGTGCTGCTGCTGGACCAGGAGCCGGAGGCGTCTCTCGGCGGCCAGGCGTTCTGGTCGTTCGGCGGCCTGATGTTCGTCAACTCCCCCGAGCAGCGCCGGATGGGGATCAAGGACTCGCGCGACCTCGCGCTGCAGGACTGGCTCGGCTCGGCCGGGTTCGACCGGCTGGACGACGAGGACAAGTGGGCCCGGCAGTGGGCTGAGGCGTACGTCGATTTCGCGGCCGGCGAGAAGCGCCCGTGGCTGCATGCCCAGGGCGTGCGGTTCTTCCCCGTGGTCGGCTGGGCCGAGCGCGGTGGCTACAACGCCGACGGTCACGGCAACTCGGTCCCCCGCTTCCACATCACCTGGGGCACCGGGCCGGGGCTGGTCGCGCCGTTCGAACGGCGGGTCCGGGAGGCGGTCGCGAAGGGGCTGGTCGAGTTCCGGTTCCGGCATCGGGTGGACGAGCTGACGGTCACCGGCGGTGTGGTCGACGGCGTCGCGGGCAAGGTGCTGGAGCCGAGCGACGTCGAGCGCGGAGTCTCGAGTTCGCGCGTCGAGGTGGGCGACTTCAGCCTCACCGCCCAGGCGGTGATCGTCACCTCCGGCGGCATCGGCGGCAACCACGATCTGGTCCGCGCGCAGTGGCCGAAGCGGATGGGCGAGCCGCCGAAGCGGATGATCTCCGGCGTCCCCGCGCATGTTGACGGGCGGATGCTCGCGATCACCGAGAACGCCGGCGGCCGGTACGTGAACCGCGACCGGATGTGGCACTACACCGAAGGCATCCAGAACTGGGACCCGATCTGGCCGATGCACGGGATCCGGATCCTGCCCGGTCCGTCCTCGCTCTGGTTCGATGCCACCGGCAAGCGACTGCCGGTGCCGCTGTTCCCCGGCTTCGACACCTTGGGGACGCTCGAGTACATCATGACGACCGGGTACGACTACACCTGGTTCGTGCTCACCCAGAAGATCATCGAGAAGGAGTTCGCCCTCTCCGGCCAGGAGCAGAACCCGGACCTGACCGGCAAGGACATCAAGGGTGTGCTCGGCCGAGCGCGTGGCGGCGCGACCGCACCGGTGCAGGCGTTCATGGACAAGGGTGCCGACTTCATCGTCCGCGGCAACCTTCCGGACCTGGTCCGCGGGATGAACGACCTGACCGGCGACAACCTGATCAACCTGGACGACCTGGAGCGGCAGATCGTCGCCCGTGACCGCGAGCTGACCAACACGTTCACCAAGGACCTGCAGATCACCGCGCTGCGCGGGGCCCGGAACTACCGCGGCGACAAGCTGATCCGGGTCGCGTCACCGCATCGCATCCTCGATCCCAAGGCCGGCCCGCTGATCGCCGTACGGCTGAACATCCTCACCCGCAAGTCGCTCGGCGGCCTGCAGACCGACCTGGACTCCCGCGTGCTGCGCGCCGACGGTACGCCGCTGCCCGGTGTCTACGCGGCCGGCGAGGTGGCCGGCTTCGGCGGCGGCGGCATCCACGGCTACCGCTCGCTCGAAGGCACCTTCGTCGGCGGCTGCCTGTTCACCGGCCGAACGGCGGGACGCGCGGCCGCGAAGGCCACCTCTTGACTCACGGCTGGAACGACGACGCCCAGTTCGTCATCCGGCTGCCGCAGGCGATCAGAACACCATGCTGAGCAGATCGGCGAACAACTCCTGTTCGTCGATCTCCAACCCGCGGTTGGTGAACCAGGTCGCCATGTTGTGGCAGTCCCGGAGCAGGAACTCCATACCCTTCGGATTGCCGACGATGTCGATCACCTGCGGCAGGTCGATCATCACGATCCGGTCCCCTTGGGCGAGGACGTTGTACGGCGACAGGTCGCCGTGGGCCAGCCCCGCCCGGGCCAGCTCGCGCATCGCGTCGCGGAGCTGCTCGAAGTACTGACCGAGCAGTTCCTTCGACGGCCGGACCTGGGCGAGCCGTGGCGCGGCCCCGCCCTCACCGTCGTCGATGAACTCCATCAGCAGCTCGGTGCCGTCCACCTGCACCGGGTACGGCACCGGGACGCCGGCTTTCCACAGCCGGCACAACGCGTCCCACTCCGCATAGGCCCACTGCCCCGCGGCGACGCTGCGACCGTGCCCGGTCTTCTTCGCCATCGCGCGGCTGTCGCGGCTGTTGCGGGTACGGCGCCCTTCGACGTACGCCGTACTGCGGTGGAAGGACCGGTGTTCCTCGCTGCGGTACCGCTTGGCGGCGAGCAGCGAGGAACGGGCCGGGTTGCCGCCGATGGCTTCGACGGCACGCTCGACCAGGAAGACGTCGGCTTCCTTGCCGGTTTTGAGGACGCCGAGCTCGGTGTCGATCGCGGCCTGTTCCGTCACGACCCAGTCGGGTCGTGGATCCGGGCCGCGAGAACCGCGCTCGACGTCCAGCCAGGTGGACCACCGCTGATCCGATCCCAGCGTCTCTTCCACTTCCTGGAAGTGAAAGACGAACGCGTCGGCGGGATCGGGTTCGGACTCGTCGCGGGTCAGATCGGCCCAGCGGGAGTCGAAGTCGGGGAAATTGTCAGAAAGGTCGTGCTCGGTACGAAAGACGTCGGAAGACATCCGGAGTGCTCCTGAACCTCGAGGTGAGACTGACGCGGGCAAGCCGCAGCACAGTGATGGCCATCCGTCAGCCCTCCTTAGGTCCAGGCGGCGCTCGTCGCCGCTCGGCTGCACCAGCATGCACGCCCGCTCCGGGGCGCGCAACGTATTTATCGCAGCTGCGACCGCGCGGTCGGCCGGAGCCGGAGCTCCTGGGCCGGCGAGACCGACCGGCAGACCAGCTCCGGCAGCACCTGCCGCTGCCACACCTCCGACGCCGCGAGCCGCCGGCGATGCTCGTCGTACGCCGCCTCGTCGTCGAACCGGGCGAACCACGCGAGCACGACCTCGTCCCGCAGCGGCAGCGCCGGAAAGTTGTTCTCGGCAACCAAAGTCTCGAAGGTCGCGACCGGCTCGGCACCGGTGGCGATCAGCACTGGTACGACGTGATCGGTGAAGAACTCGACGAAGCCGTCGTCCGGCGAACCGCGGTGGTACACGGCTCCGGCGACGATCGAGCCGGGGACCTCCGTCGTACCTCTTGGTGGGCGGGGTGAATCCAGGCGCGGGTACGCCGGGCCGAGGTGCAGCGGTTCGAGGAGGAGCGCGTTGTCGGAATCGATCATCGTCTTGTTCGCGGTCGCGGCGTGCTCGCGCCAGACCGGGCCGTAGTAGAACGCGTTCAGCGCCTCGGCCCGAGTGGGCAGGTCGGCGAAGCCGCGGATCCAGACGAACCGGTCGGGGTCGTCAAGGTCGCGGAACTGACCGACGATGTGCATCCCGGCCGCTTCCTGCCCCTCGACGAAATGGTCGTCGAAGACCTCGATCAAGGTGTCACGCTGCCCGGGATGCAGCGTGTACTGACGCAGGTCGACCACGGCGCAGCACTCGTCCATGGGCGTGAGTCAACCAGGGAAACCTGACAGATGCTGTCAGGCTTCAGCGAAACTTCCGCACCGCCTGGTCGAGCCGTTCGACGCCGCGGACGATCTCGTCGGGGGACGCCGCGGCCGCGTAGCTGAATCGCAGGTGCCGGGTCGGGCCGCCGGGGAGATAGAAGTTCCGCCCCGGGCTGACCGAGACGCCTTGGCGAACTGCTTCGGCGACGACCTGATCGTCGACCATTCCGTCGGGCAAGGTGGTCCAGAGGTGATACCCGCCAGGCCGGACCGCGTCGATCGTCAGGTGCGGACTCCGCTCCGCCAGGCTCTGCGTCAACGCCTCCCGTCGCTCCCGCAATGCCGCCGCCAGTCGGCGGAGGTGCGTCGCGTAGGCCGGTGACGTCATCAGCTCCAGTGCGGTCTCCTGCATCGGCCTGGGTACGAAGAAGCTGTTGATCACATGGGTGTCGCGGAGCCGCGCGTACGCCGCTCCGCGCGCGGTGAGACCGGAGATGCGCAGGCTCGGCGAGGTGGGTTTGGTCAGCGACCGGATGTGGACGACGTGACCGTCGGGGTCGTCCGCGGCCAGCGGTTGGGGCAGGTCGGGCGCGTCGTCGTGGACCAGGCGGCGGGTGAAGTCGTCCTCGATGACGAAGGCGCCGGCTGCGCGGACCGCTTCCATCAGGCGCGCTCTGCGCGGCGGCGCGAGTACGGCTCCGGTCGGGTTCTGGAACAGTGGTTGGCAGACCAGCACGCGGGCGCCTGAGGTTGCGAAAGCCTCCTCGAGGAGTTCGACGCGGAGGCCGTCCGCGTCGACCGGGACGGGGACGGCCCGCAGGCCGACCGCGGCGGCGGCCGCGAGCGTTCCCGGGTACGTCGGGGCTTCGACCAGCACTGCTTGACCAGGATCGGCCAAGGCTCGCAGCGCGGTCACGAGCGCGGTCTGGCCACCGGAACTGATCAGCACGTCGTTCGCACCGAGAGGGCCCTCACGTCCACTGATGTCGGCGGCGAACCAGGCCCGCAGCTCAGGAAGCCCATCGGCCGGCGCACGCGTCCAGGTCCCGGGCCGGCGTCCCGCCCGTCCGATCGCGTCCGCCAGCGCCTTGCTCGGCTGCAGCGACTCGTGCAGGTAACCGGTCGACAGATCGACAACCCCTTCGGTGGGAGCCGCCAGCATCAGCATCATCGGCGCAATGTCGGGCCGGCTCGTCCTGAGCGCCTCCTCCTGCCACGACAGGTCAGCCGACGTCGCCGGTCGGCGCGGTGCCCGCTCGCTGACGAACACACCCGCCCCGGGCCGCGAGCTGACCAGCCCTTCAGCCATCAGCACGGTGACCGCCCGCGACAACGTGACCGGACTGATCCCCCACCGCCGTACCAACGCACGGCTGGACGGCAACCGCCCACCCGGCCCGGCGGTCGTCACCTCCGCCCGCAACCGGCCGACCACCACACCCAGACTGCTATCGTGGTCCATGACAGACAACGATAGCGCTACTGCCCCGACGCAGAAAGCGATACCGCCCACCGGGGTCGGGTCGGCGGGCGAGGCCCGGACCGGCGGGGCGGGGACCTTTGCGGCTTTGGTGGGTGTTGCTTCTTTTTCGCTCAGTTTTCCGGCCACTGTGTGGGCGACCAGGGGTATGGGGCCCTGGACGGCGACGGGAGCGCGTGGTCTGATCGCCGGCGTGCTGGCCGCCGGGCTGCTTGCGGTGCTTCGGGTGAGGTGGCCGCAGCGGCGGGATCTGGCGGGGCTGCTGGTTGTTGCGGGTGGGTGTGTGATCGGGTTCCCGCTGCTGACCACGCTGGCGTTGCAGACGTCGACGACTGCGCACTCGGCGGTGGTGGTCGGGCTGCTGCCGATCGCGACAGCCTCCGCCTCGGCGGTGATGACGCGGAAGCGGCTGCCCGGGATGTTCTGGAGTGCGGCCGGCGTCGGCGCGGCGGCGGTCGTCGTGTTCACGCTGACCCAGCACCACGGCAGCGTGTCGATCGCCGACCTGTATCTCGTGGCGGCGCTGCTGGTCTGTGCGCTCGGATACGCCGAGGGCGGCCGGCTCGCCGGGCATCTGCCGGGATGGCATGTGATCGCCTGGGCCGTGGTGCTCGCCCTGCCGATCAGCCTCGCCATCACGCTGATCGCCGTACCGCACGAACGCTTCGCTCCGACACCGTCGAGTCTTGTCGGCCTTGCTTACATCGCTGGGATTTCGCAACTCGGCGGGTTCGTCGTCTGGTATCGCGGCATGGGGATCATCGGCGTCGCGAAGGCCAGTCAGCTGCAGCTCGCCCAGCCCCTGCTCACCCTGGTGTGGTCGGTGCTGCTGATGAACGAGCACCTCCCGCTGACCGCTCCGATCACCGCGGTCGTCGTACTTCTTTGCATCGTCGTCACACAACGCACTCGTTTCAAACACGTGTAACAGCTGAGTACTTGAAAGCGGCGGCCGAGTTTGATCTGGTGGAGGTAGTGGCTCAGCCGTGATGCCACCGACCTGCACGACGACACGACGAGGTTTCTCCCGTGACGACCGCAGCTCCCAGCGCTGAGGACTCCAAACAGCGCATCGCCGACACCACCCACGAACTCCTACTCGAAGCCGACAACACGCCGGACCCGCGCCACCAGCAACTCCTGGACGAGGTCGTGATCCTGAACGCCCCCGTGGCCCGATCGATCGCGTCGCGGTATCGCAGCAAGGGCGTGGACTCCGACGACCTCGAGCAGGTCGCGTACCTCGGCCTGGTCAAGGCCGCGAACGGCTACAAGATCGACGCGTCCACAGCCTTCCTGTCGTACGCCGTACCGACGATCAGAGGCGAGCTGAAACGGTACTTCCGCGACTGCGCGTGGACCGTCCGGCCGCCGCGGCGGGTCCAGGAGATGCAGGGCAGCATCGCCGCCGCCGAGCCCGAACTCATCCAGCGCCTCGGGCATGTCCCCACCGACGAGGAGACCGCGGCGGCACTCGGCACCGATCCGGCCGAGATCGCCGAGGCCAGCTCGGTCCGCGGCTGCTTCAGCACGCTGTCGCTGGACGCGCCCGGTGCGCCCGAGGGCGGCACCAGCCTGCTCGACACGGTCGCCGACGCCGAGGACGGGTACGACCTGGTCGAGAACGTGCACACCCTGACGCCGGCCGTCGCCGGTCTCGGCGACCGGGACAAGCGCATCCTCGAGCTGCGGTTCCGCAACGGCTTCACCCAGGAAGAGATCGGCCACGAGCTCGGCGTCAGCCAGATGCAGGTGTCCCGCCTGCTGCGCGGCATCCTCGACCGGCTCCGCACCGACCTGGCTTCACCGGACGGCATACCGAAGAACGGGTAGTGGCCGTCGTCGGTGCGGTAGCGTCGGCAGCGTGGACTTCGAGGAGGCGGCGGATGCGCTCTACGCGGCGCCGGCTGCCGATTTCATTGCTACTCGCAACGAGCTGGCCAAACAGCTGAAGGCTGACGGCGATCAGCTCGGGTCGACCCGGCTGAAGGCGATGCGCAAGCCGACGGTCGCCGCCTGGGTGGCGAACCTGGTCGCCCGGAGTCTGCCGGACGAGCTCGACGACCTGCTCGCGCTCGGCGACGAGTTCCGCGAGGCGACCGCCGATCTCGACGGCGACCGGCTCCGGGACCTGACGCCGAAACGCCACCAGCTGCTGGACAAGCTGTCCAAAGAGGCTGCCCGGCTGGCCTCGGACGAAGGCCAGAAGGTCAGCGCCGACGTCGGTCAGAAGCTGCGCGAGACACTCGACGCCGCGTTGATCGATCCGGCCGCGGGTGACGCGCTGCGCGAAGGCCGGTTGAGCAGCGCGCTGCGGCACGTCGGTTTCGGCGTCGTCGACGAGAACGGCGAACCCACCAACGTCACCCCGCTCACCGACGAACGCCGGCAGGCCGCCCGCGACCGCCGGAAGGCGCAGCAGGCCGAGGCCGACAAGGATTCGGCCGCCACCCGCAGCAAGCAGGAGGCGGCGGAGCGCGAAGCGGAGGAACGCGAGGCCGCCGAGAAGGCGAAGGCCAAGCAGGCGTTCGAAGACGCCGTCACCGCGGCCCAGAACGCCGAGGCGACGGTCGAGGACCTCGACAACCAGCTCGACGACGCCCGCGAAGCGCTGGCCGAGGCCCAGGAGCTGGTCAAACGACTCGGCGGCGAACTGGACGAAGCCCGGCGAGCCGCCCGCGAGGCCCAGAAGCTCAGCCGCGAGGCACGGAAGCGATACAACCGGCTCTGACCTGGGTACCGGCCGGGGCGGTATGGAGAGGAGCCTCCGATGGCGCGGTCGATCTGGAGCGGGTACATCACCTTCGGGCTGGTCACGGTACCGGTCGGGCTGTACAGCGCGACCCAGGAGCACGAACTGGACTTCCACCAGTTCCAGAAGGGGACGTCGGACCGGATCCGGTACAAGCGGGTGAACGAGCGGACCGGTCGCGAGGTGGACTTCGACAAGATCGTCAAGGGCCACGACGTCGGCGGCGGCGAGTACGTCATCGTCGAGCCCGACGAGCTGGACAACATCGCGCCCGGCAAGTCGCGCTCGCTGGAGATCGACACCTTCGTCGAGCTGGACGAGATCGACCCGATGCATTTCCAGAAGAGCTACTACCTGGGCCCGAAGGACTCCGAGAACGCCTCGTCGTACGGCCTGCTGCGGGACGCGCTGGCGAAGACGAACCGGGCCGGGATCGCGAAGTTCGTGATGCGCGGCAAGGAGTACCTGGCCACGATCCGGGCCGACGGCAAGGTTCTGGTGCTGGAGACGATGTTCTTCGCCGACGAGATCCGCGACCCGGACCAGGAGGTCGGCGACCTGCCCCGCAAGTCGGCCGCCGGGAAACAGCTGTCGATGGCCGTCGACCTGATCGAGGCGATGAGCGGTGAGTGGAAGCCGGCCGCCTACAAGGACACCTACACCGAGCGGGTCCGCAAGCTCGTGAACACCAAGCGCAAGGGCAAGGAGGTCGTCTTCACCGAGGAGGAGCCGGAGGCCACCACCCCGACCGACCTGGTCGCCGCGCTCCGCGCCAGCGTCGAGTCGGCCCGCAAGTCCCGCACCACCAAGAAGACAGCGGCGAAGAAGCCGGCAAAGAAGACCTCGGCCAAGAAGTCGTCCACGAAGAAGAAGGCAGCCTGACGCGCTGGTCAGAGGGGTGTGGGGCCGTCTCCCGGCGTCGGCAGCAGGTAGCTGCTCGGGTTGGCGGGGGCGCCGGCGTCGAGCCAGCGGTGGAAGCCGTCGGGGTTGCGGCGCTCGAATTCGTCCAGGCAGATCCGGCGTACTTCGGCGACCGCCTGCCGATCCCGTGGTCCCGCGCCCTGGGCGAGCTGGGTGGCCGTCTCGGTCCAGACCCCGCAGAGCTCCTCGATGCTGAGCGGGCACTTCAGCGACGCGATCAGCGCCTCGTCCTCGAAGAACTGGGTCTCACTCATCCGCGCGAGCTTCCGCTGCTGCCGTGACCGCCGCGGCCGCCGCTCCGGTACGACGAGGTCGATCAGCACGAACACCGCCGCGAGGACCAGCGCCGCCGCCAGCCCGAGCGCACCCCAGGCCAGCAACCGCACGAGCCCCGGCAGGCACAGCACGGCGGCCGCTGCCGCGGCCGCGACCGTCACCGGTGATTGGTACGGCGCTTCGTCGTTCACGTGCCGGATCACCGCGGCGAGCGGCCACACCAGCGCGAACACCACGACCAGCAGGATCGACGCAGCGAGCGGACCCAGCAGCAGAACGCCGGCCAGCACCCCGGTGGTCCCCACCCCCAGACCAGCCGCGATCGCCATCCGCCGCACGACCGGGGAAAGACGCATCACCACTACTCACTCACCGCCGACACGAACACCTCACAGACACCCGCTACCCCGGAGAACGAACCACCCCCCGTCACGGTTCCCGGAGACCGCCCCACCAATCCACTCCTCATGGACCCGGGCTGGGTCGACCATGGGTGCTCAGTCCGTGGGCCAAGCTGTGGTCCGGGCGTTCTTCGCCGATCATGGAACTGATGAGGAGCTTGGAGTGGTGCGCGTGAACGCGGTCGACGAGCGGTTCGCCGAGCGGGTGCGTGGGCTCATGCCGGCCCCGTGGGATCAGCCCACCGAGCTGCTGCGGAGCCTGTACGACGCTCAGCTCGGGAGTCGTCATGCCGACCTGGCGGCGCGCTGGATGCAGTCGCAGGGCAGCGGGTTCTACACGATCGGCTCGGCCGGCCACGAGGGGAACGCGGCCGTCGCCGCCGCTCTCCGACCGACGGATCCGGCGCTCCTGCACTACCGGTCCGGCGCCTTCTACCTCACCCGCGCCGACCAGTGCGGCTCGAAGGAGGGCCTCCGCGACATCCTCCTCGGCGTCGCGGCGGCGACCACGGAGCCGATCGCCGGCGGCCGGCACAAGGTGTTCGGGCGGCACGACCTGGCGATCATCCCGCAGACGTCGACGATCGCGTCCCACCTGCCGCGGGCGATGGGCGTCGCGTTCTCGCTGAACCGGTCGGGGAAGCTCGGCGTACCGTCGCCGTGGCCGGCCGACGCGATCGTGGTGACCAGCTTCGGCGATGCCTCCGCGAACCACTCGACCGCGACCGGCGCGATCAACGCCGCCCTGCACGCGTCGTACCAGGGGCTGCCGATGCCGCTGCTGCTGGTCTGTGAGGACAACGGCATCGGCATCAGCGTGCGCACTCCGGACGGCTGGATCAGGCAGGCGTACGGGCAGCGACCCGGCCTGCGGTACTTCGACGCCGACGGCACGGATCTCGCGGCAACGCTGACCATCGCGACGGAGGCGGCCACCTTCGTCCGGCGCAACCGGCGACCGGCCTTCCTGCGGCTGCGCACGGTCCGCCTGCTCGGCCACGCCGGCTCCGACGTGGAAGCGGCGTACCGGAGTCCCGCCGAGCTGGCTGCGGACGAGGAGCTCGACCCACTCCTCGGTACGGCGCGCCTGCTCCTCGGCACCGGGCTGACGGCGGACGACATCATCGAGATTTACGAGGACAAGCGGTCCGAGGCGATGCGGATCGCGGCCGAGGTCGCGGGCCTGCCACAGCTGTCGTCGGCCGAGGCCGTCGCCGCGCCGCTGCGCTTCCCCGACCCGGAAGCCGTCGCGACCACGCTGCCCCAGCGGTCGAAGCCGGCGGAGCGGCTGACCCTCAGCCAGTCGATCAACCAAGCCCTGAGCGACGTACTCGCGTCCTACCCGGAGGCGATGGTCTTCGGCGAGGATGTCGGCCGCAAGGGCGGGGTGTACGGCGTCACGCGCGGGCTGCAGAAGTCATTTGGCCCGGCCCGGGTGTTCGACACCTTGCTGGACGAGCAGTCCATTCTCGGCCTGGGGTTGGGCGCGGGCGTCTCTGGACTGCTGCCGATCCCGGAGATCCAGTACCTGGCTTACCTGCACAACGCCGAGGACCAACTCCGTGGCGAGGCGGCGTCGCTGAAGTTCTTCTCCCAGGAGCAGTACGCGAACCCGATGGTCCTGCGGGTCGCCGGCTACGGCTACCAGAAGGGCTTCGGCGGCCACTTCCACAACGACGACGCGATCGGCGTCCTCCGCGACATCCCCGGGATCGTGATCGCGTCACCGTCGCGGCCGGACGACGCGGCCGCGATGCTGCACGCGTGCGCGGCGGCCGCGCGATCGTCGGGCACGGTCAGCGTGTTCCTCGAACCGATCGCGCTCTACCACCGGCGCGATCTGTACGACGACGGGGACGACCAGTGGGTGGCGTCGTACCCGAGTGAGCCGGTGCCGATCGGGCGCGGCCGGACGTACGGCGACGGGACGGAACTGACCGTCGTGACGTTCGGCAACGGCGTGCCGATGAGTCTGCGGGTGGCGGCCCGGGTGCCGGGCATCCGGGTCCTCGACCTGCGCTGGCTGGCGCCGCTGCCGGTGGACGATCTGTTGCGCGAGGCAACTACAACCGGCCGGGTGCTGGTCGTCGACGAGACCCGGCGGTCCGGCGGTGTCTCCGAAGGCGTCCTGGCCACCCTGATCGACCACGGCTACACCGGCCGGCTGGCCCGGGTAACGAGCCACGACTCCTATGTCCCGCTGGGCGCGGCAGCCCACCACGTCCTGCTCAGCGAACAGACCGTCGAGACCGCGGCCCGCGAACTGCTCAGCTGAACAGCCGCTGCCAGAACGACTTCTTGGCCGGCCGCTCGGCCTCGGCGACCGACTGTGGGCGGGCCGGCTCCGGGCGCTCGGCCCTCCACTGCGCCAGGACCGCCTCCTCGTCGACCGTGCCGGCCGGAACGACCGGGCCGGTGGTGTCGCGGATGCTGACCAGGATGCGCTTGTTCAGATCCGCGAGGTAGTCCCGCACCTCTGACTCGCGCCGCATCCGCGCGACGGTCTCCTGCACCTTCTGCTTCTCCTTGCGGAGCAGCACCGCCGGCGGCAGCAGCGCGTCGGCCTCGATCTGCTCGCGGCGGATGAAGTCCTTCACCCACCAGTCCGGGTCGTGCGGGGCGGCCAACTTGGTCAGCGGCTTACCCGCCAACGACAGGTTGTCGAACTCGCCCGCATTCGCGGCCTGCTGGACCTGGGCCCGGACCCAATCCTGGGTACTCATGCCCGGTGGCTTGCGCTCGGTCATACCCACACCCCATCTGTCCTCATCGACAGTTGCTTCGCGCGGCTCAGTTTATCGGCTTGTGAATGCAATCACAAGACATACTGGGGAGGTGGACCTGACCGACGAAGAGATCGCGGCGATGACGCCGGCCGAGCGACGGGACCTGATCCTGCGGCTGGCGCCCCGCCCGCCCGGGATGCCGTCGCGGCGCGCGTTCGACCGGATCCGCAAGTTCCGGACCGCGCTGATGCTGGTCTGCGTGGCCGCCCTGATCCCGTGGACCGTCTACCTGGCGATCACTTTGCCCAGCCACTACGTCGCCCGGAACTGGGTCGCGACCTGGGTCGGGTTCGACATCCTGCTGGTCGCCATGCTGACCCTGACCGCCCTCGCGGGCTGGAAGCGCAAGCAGTTCGTCTTCCCGGCCGCGTTCGCCTCCGGAGTGCTGCTGATCTGCGACGCCTGGTTCGACGTGATGACGAGTCAGCGCGGCGGCGACCTCACCCAGGCGCTGCTGAGTGCTTGCCTGGTCGAGGTCCCGCTCGCCTTCCTCCTGATCGCCGGACCGCTCCGCCTGCTCCGGTACGTCGCTGTCCGCCACGGCATGATCCACCCGAAGTCCGGCCTCTGGCGGATGCCCATCCCGATCCCGGATCTCTACCCCGACCGCAAGGTGCCGCCCCGCGCATAAGGTGGAAGCTCCTACCAGGAAGGGGATGCCGCATGGCCGTCGAGGTGCTGTCCGTTGTCGGTGGCGAGCGAGTGGCGGAAGCGGTACGGCGTACTCCGTCGACCAACCCGGCTCAGCTCAGCGATGTCGTGGGGACGGTCGGCAGTGCGGGGCCTGAGGTGTTCGTGCGCGCGGCCGAAGCGGCCCGGGCGGCCCAGGGTGCATGGGCTGCGACGCCGGCGCCACAGCGTGGGCAGGTGATCGCGGCGGTCGGCCGGCTGATGACCGCGAACAAGGAGCGGCTCGCGGCACTCGTCACGCGGGAGATCGGGAAGCCGATCGCGGAGGCGCGCGGCGAGGTCCAGGAGATCATCGACACCTGCGACTTCTTCATCGGCGAGGGCCGCCGGCTGTACGGGCAAACGGTCCCGTCCGAGATGCCCGACAAGCAGCTGTTCACGTTCCGCCGCCCGGTCGGCACGGTCGCGGTGATCACGGCCGGCAACTTCCCCGTCGCCGTACCGTCCTGGTACATCGTCCCCGCGCTGCTCTGCGGCAACACGGTCGTCTGGAAACCGGCGGAGTACTCCGCGGTGGTCTCCGACGCGTTCTACGAGATCTTCGCGCACTCCGGCGTACCCGCGGGCGTCTTCAACGTCGTGTACGCCGACGGGCCGGACACGTTCACCGGACTCGAGCAGGCCTTGCAGGCCGGGTTGATCAACAAGGTCGGCTTCACCGGGTCGAGCGCGATCGGCAGCCGGATCGGCGAGCTCTGCGGCCGGCACCTGCAGACCCCCTGCCTGGAGCTCGGCGGCAAGAACCCGATGGTGATCACCGAGGACGCCGACCTCGACCTGGCCGTCGAGGGCGCCCTGTTCTCCGGCTTCGGTACGGCGGGTCAGCGGTGCACCTCACTCGGTACGGCGATCGTCCACCGGTCGGTGCACGACGAGTTCCTCGACCGGTTCGGCCGGGCGGTCGCGAGTGCGGCGATGGGCGATCCGACGCAGGACGTGCTGTTCGGTCCGTTGCTGGACGAGAAGTTCGCGGCCGGGTTCGAGAAGTCGCTGGGCTGGATCGCGGCCCACCACCGGGTGATCGGCGCGACCGGACGGGTCACCGCGGACCACCCGCGGGCCGGTTTCGTCGGCGATCCGTCGGCCGGGTTGTTCTATCACCCGGTGATCGTGGCCGGCGTGCGGCCGGACGACGAGTTGTTCATGAACGAGACCTTCGGTCCCGTCGTCGGGGTCGCGACGTACACGACGCTCGACGAGGCGATTGCCCTTGGCAACAAGTCTGGGTACGGCCTGTCCAGCTCGATCTACACCACCGACCCGAACAAGGCGTTCCGGTTCGCGCAGGGGATCTCGGCCGGGATGGTGAGTGTGAACAACTCGACCTCCGGCGCCGAGGCGCACCTGCCGTTCGGCGGCAACGGCAAGTCGGGCAACGGTTCCCGGCAGAGCGGGATCTGGGTGCTCGACCAGTTCACCCGCTGGCAGTCGATGAACTGGGACTACTCCGGCAAGCTGCAGAAGGCGCAGATGGACGTCGAGACCGTCGAGGCCGACCTGACCTACCAATTGCCGTGATGGCGGCCGACCTCCCGACCACCGCCGACGTGGTGATCGTCGGCGGTGGCGTGATGGGCACGAGCATCGCGTTCCACCTCGCCGAAGCCGGCGTGGCGAACGTGCTACTGCTGGAACGCAACGAGCTCGGCTCGGGCTCGACCTCGAAGGCGGCCGGCGGAGTGCGGGCCAACTTCTCCGACGAGCTGAACATCGCGCTGGGCGCGCGCAGTCTGGAGGCGTTCGCGCGGTTCGGCGAACGGCCCGGCCAGGAGATCGACCTGCAGCGTGTCGGCTACCTGTTCCTGCTCGAGACGGCCGACCAGCTCGAACTGTTCCGCGAGAGCACCCGTCTGCAGAACGCGGCCGGCCAGCCGACCCGGATGATCGACGTCGACGAAGCGGTCGGCCTCGCCCCGATCCTCGCGCCGGACGGCCTGGCCGGCGCCTGCTTCTCCCCGGCGGACGGGCACTGTACGCCGGAGTCCGTCGTCCTGGGCTACGCGACCGCGGCCCGCCGGCTCGGCGCCACCTTGGTCACCGGGTGCGAGGTCCTCGGCATCGATGCCCTCGGCGACCACATCACCGCGGTCCGGACCAGCCGTGGCGACGTACGCACCGGCACGGTCATCTGCGCGGCCGGCGCCTGGTCGGCGCCGCTTGCCGAGTTGGTCGGGGTCGAGTTACCGGTCACGCCGTTGCGGCGGCAGATCGTCGTCACCGAGGCAATCCCGGACCTTCCGGCCCGCCTCCCGATGACGATCGACTTCAGCAGCACGTTCTACTTCCACCGCGAGGGTCCCGGCCTGCTGGTCGGGATGTCGGACCCCGACGAGCAACCCGGCTTCCACCTGAACCGGACCGACACCTGGCTCCCCCGGCTGACCGAGGCGATGACCAGGCGCGCACCCTCGTTGCTCGACGTCGGCCTGACCGGCGGCTGGGCCGGCCTCTACGAGGTGACTCCGGATCACAACGCGCTCATCGGCGAAGCTGATGGGGTGTCCAGATTCCTTTATGCCACAGGGTTTTCCGGCCACGGCTTCCTGCAGGGACCGGCCGTCGGCGAGATCATCCGCGACCTCTACCTCGGCCACGAGCCGTTCGTCGACATCAGCCCACTCGACGCCCGCCGCTTCCAGTACGACGGCCCTCGCGCCGAGTGGAACGTGGTCTGACTCAGTCGACGACCGCACCGGCCGTGAGGTTGAGGGCTGTGCCGGTCATCGATCCGGCCAGGTCGGAGGCGGCGAAGGCGGCCAGTGCGCCGACATCGGCGAGCGTTGCGGCCCGCTGGAGCATCGTGCGTGCGGCCGCGTCCTTGGCCAGGCTCTGTTTGACCTTCTCGCCGTAGCTGTCCGGAATCGCCTCGGGGATGCCACCGGTCTGCAGCGTGAGCACCCGGATGCCGTGTGGGCCTAGCTCGCAGGCGAGACTGCGGCGGAGCGCTTCGACCGCGCCGAAGCCGACCTGGAACGCGCCGAGGTTCGCGGTCGGAGGGCCGTACCCGCCGAAGGTCAGGATGACGCCCGAGCCGCGCTCGGTCATGTGCCGGGCGGCCGCGCGCGAGGTGAGGTAGAAGGTGCGGACCATCGTCGACACCGGCAACTCGACATCCGCGAGGGACATCTCGATCAGCGGCGTGCCGAAGAACTGCCGGTGGCCGATCAGGTTGAAGGAGATGTCGATGCCGCCGGCCGCGGCCGCCACCGCGTCGGCGTACTCGTCCACCGACCGCTCGTCGAGCGCGTCGACGACTCCGGTCTCCGCGGTGCCGCCCGCGCCGCGGATCTCGTCCGCGACCAGGTCGAGCTTGTCCGCCGTACGCCCGGCGAGATACACCGTCGCGCCCTCGGCTGCGAACGCCTTGGCGACCGCGGCGCCGATCGGGCCGGCCGCGCCGTACACGACCGCGTTCTTTCCGGTGAGCATCATGAGTGGCCCTCCTTGGCCAGTTCGGTGACGAGGTCGTCGAGTTGTTGCATCGACGCCCGGATGCCGCGTTCCATGCCGCCGGCGACGTACAGGTCGCGGTCCTCGACGGCGAAGAACACGGTGTTCTGCCGCAGCGTGGTGATGCCGTCGGCCTCGTCGAAGGTGATCAGATTCAGATAGACGGTCCCGGGCTGCTGGTCGAACTCGTACGTCTGCACGATCCGCTCCGGTGTGGGCGTCCCGTGGTACAGCCCGTGGAAGACATACCCCTTGCCGTCGGCGTCGTAGTGCGTCCAGCGCCACCTACCGCCGTGCTGCGGATCCAGTTGGTTCACGATCAGCTCGAGTCCGGCCGGGCCGAGCCAGCGCGCCACCAGGTCCGGCTCGGTGTACGCGCGGAACAGCAGCTCTCGCGGTGCTCTGAAGTCCCTGGTGACGATGACCTGCGGTACGCCGGGCTCCGCGATCACCTGCATCTCGCTCATGACTCGTCCTTCAGTTCGTCGAGCAGTCCGTCCAGACGGTCGAAGCTCTCCGCCCAGTAGGCGCGATAGTCCATCAGCCAGCCGACGGCCTCCCGCAGCGGTTCGGCCTCGAGATGGCTCAGCCGGGCGGTCGCGCGCTGCGTGCGGCTGATCAGGCCGGCCTGCTCGAGCACCTTGAGGTGCTTGGAGACGGCCGGCTGCGACATCGTGAACGGCTTGGCGAGTTCGGCGACGGTCGCGTCACCGTCGCGGAGCTGTCGCAGGATCGCCCGCCGGGTGGGGTCCGCCAGTGCCGCGAACACCCCACTCAACTGATCATAACCATCTGGTTTTGAAACCATATGGTTAACAATGCGGCAAGAGCTCCACTCTGTCAACCGGAACGACGGGACTCAGGGACCGTTGCGGGGATCGTCGGCCGGGTCCCGGGGCCAGTTGTCCGGGTCGCACCACTCCGGGTCCCAGCCCTGCTGGACGCAGTACTGCCGCAAGATCTCTTCCCGCGTCGGCGGCGTGCTCGTGCTCGTGCGCGGCTTGGGGGTCTTCTTCGCCGTGGTCGTCCTGGTCGGCGTCGGGTCCGGCTGCTCTTCGGTGCGGCGCTCGGTGGTCTTGGTCCTGGTCGGCTGCTGGGTCGGTCGCTGCGTGGGCTTCTGGGTCGGCGTCACCGTCGTCCTCGGCACCAGTGGCGGCGTGGTGGTCTGCGGTACGACGGGCGACGGGCTCGCGGAGGGTGTCGGCGTACTGTCGTCGACGACTTGGACGGCCTGCGGGTCACCGGAGTCGCCGCCGAACAGGCCGAGCGCGGACACCGCCCAGATGTTGACTCCGAGGAAGAGGACCAGTGCGCCGGCTCCGGCGTACATCACCCGGCGGGACGGACCGCCGTACCGGCCGATCGGGCCGCGGACCGGTTTGCCCTTGCCGTCGACCCAGAACCGCCAGCCCTCGGGGGCCGGTGCCCAGGACGGATCGGGACGCCAGGTTTTCGGTGGGACCCAACTGCGGCGGGGCGGCGACGGCCAGGTCGGCGGGACCACGAACCGCTTCACGAAACTCCCCCATCTCCGCCTCGGACCCTGGTCAGGCTAGTGGATCGGTCGAACCCTGACTGCCTCCGCCGCGTCAGTTCTTGGTTGAGATTCCACGCGCCCGCACCCAGACCAACGACACAGACCCCACGCAGGCTACTTGCGGCTTGGAAGCGGACGGCGTGTCGCGCTGGCTTTTTCGATCAACCAAGGCCTGTAGGTCAGAGCACCTCGTCCAGCAGTCTGGTGAGGTCTTCGCCGAACGGACGATCCGCTTCGATCGGAGGTACGACGGCATCGACAGCCCGCATGAGGTTGCGGAGGCCGGCCGGGATCGGGCGGTTCGACAGGGCGAACGCCTGGCGGACGGCCAGGAGTTCGCAGGCGGTCGTCTCGCGGGTGAGGCGGATCGCCTCGGCGAGGACGCCGACGGCCTCCCAGGAGAACGACTGGACGTCCTCCTGGCCGTTCGAGGTCTCCGCCGTACTGATTGCCGTGGGCAACGTGAGGCGGCGGAGATAGTGGGTGGTGGCGACGGCTCGCTTGTGGACGGCGACGAGCCCGGCCTGCGGACCGGGCTCGCGGGCCAACTGGGCAGGCAGGCCGGTCACTCGCGGGTCGAGCAAGCGGTGCAGCCGGGCGGTCGAGACCTCGGCGGCGTGGGCGAGTGAAGCGGTCAGGTGATCGCAGTGCGCGGCCAAGTCGATGCCGTGGAACCCGGCCGTCCCAATGAACTCATCGTCCAGGTACGCCGGTGAGTCCGTCACACCGTTGAACGTTCGCTCGACCGCCTCGTCCAAGGCCCGCAGGGACCGCCGGACGTGCGCGATCACGTGACCCGCAACGCGAAACGACACAGGTGCTTGAAGGGCTTGCGGCTCAGCCTCGGGCCCGGCGAGCTCGCGGATCCGGACGAATTCGGCGGCCAGGAGATCGTCACCCCGGCCAGCCGCCGGCTGGTACGGCGCGCGGTTCGCGCCGACCACAGCGATCGCCCCGGCAGCAACCGCACTCAGGTTGTCGGCGAGACGGCGTACCCGCGTGGTGTGGAGAGCAGCTCGTCCGGTGGCGCCGGGGATCCCGGCGAGCAAGGCGATGCCCTCCTTCGGGCCGAGCTCGAACGCGACCGGCCCGGTCACCAACGGGGCGAAGGCGTGGGCGAGGGGGATGATCTCGCCGGCTGAACCTGCTCCTTCGGCGGGGATCTTCGGCACCTGTCCGCTGTTGATGTAGTCGACCAGCTGTCCGATGAGCTCGACCGAGACCCCCGCGTCGCCGGTGAGGAAGGTCTTCAGGCGGCCGATGAGGACGGCCCGGGCTTCGTCGGCCGGGAGCCAGGGCGGGCCGCCGACCGCGCGGCCGAGCAGCAGGTTGCGTTGGTGGATGCGCTGCTCGTGCTCGGACAGCCGGACCTTGCTGAGGTTGCCCATTCCCGTGTTGACGCCGTAGACGGCATCGCCGGTCGAGAGAGCCCTCAGGACGCTGGAGCGGATCGCGGCCAGGCGATCCAGGAGGGGTTGGGCGATCGCGATCGGCTCGGTGGAGGCCGGATCGAGATCCGCGGGTTCGTTGATCATCAGTGGAAGCGCAGCATCGTGCCGACGTCCGCGGTCTCGGCCTTGCGCAGGATCAGGTGGGCGATCGCGACGTCGAGCAGCGACAGGCCGCGGTGCCAGAAAAGGTTGCGCTCGGCATCGTTCTCTCGCCCCTGCTTGCGACCGGCCACGATCTCACCGAGCTCGGCGTACAAGGTCGCCGGCGACAACCGCCCGGTGTCCACGTGCCGCCGCAATGACCCGAATCGGCCCGACTGCGCCTCCCGCCAGTCGTCTACGACAACCTTGTCCATCACGTCCAGCAGATCCAGCTCGACCGCGCTGATCGTCCCGTACGGTACGACGAACGCACCCGGCTTCACCGCAGTCGTCCGCAACAGCGGCTCCGGCTCGGTCAACCGCGTCGCCTCGACCAGTACGTCGGCCCCGTCGAATGCCTCCTCCGCCGTCGCCACCACCCGCACCGGCGTGGACAACTCGGCGGACAGCTCGGCGGCGAACTTCTCTCGCGACTCGGGTCGCTTCGAGGTCACCCGGATCTCGTCCAGGTCGAAGAGGTCGTCGAGCATGGTCACGTTCCACCACGCCGTACCGCGAGCACCCGCGTGGGCGAGGATCTTGCAGTCCCGCCGGGCCAGGTGGCGGGCGCCGACCGTGGTCATCGCGCCGGTCCGGGCCGCGGTGATCATGGTCGCGTCCAGCACCGCGAGCGGTACGCCGGTGGTCGGGTCGAACAGGGTCGCCATCGCCAACTCGCTCGGCAGGCCCTTCTGGTAGTTCGGAACGAAGTCGCCGACCACCTTCACCCCGCTGATGCCGTGCTCGCCGAGCCTGTCGAGGTGACCGCGCAGGACGTTGAAGTGGCCGATGCCGCCGTTGTCCGGCATCAGGTGCACCCGCGGTTCGAAGCTGGTTCGCCCTTCGCCGTGCTCACGCACCGCATCCTCGACCGCGTCCACGATCTCCAGCCGGGTCAGCCCCAGCGAGTCGATCTCCGGCCCACTCAGAAACCGCAACCAGATCCCGTCCGTCACCTTCAAGACGGTACATACGAACAGGAGGTAGTCCACCTACCGCCCACAAGGCGGGACCGCCTGAGCGTGCCGAGGGGATATACGCAGACATGTACGTCCTGTTCGTCTGCACGCTGCTGCTTCTTCCAGGCACAGCTGTCGAGAGGCAACATGGCCGTGTGGACCTGACAGCTGTTCCAGTCACCAAGCCCGACGACCTCAATGTGATCATCGGGCAGTCTCACTTCATCAAGACCGTCGAGGATCTGCACGAGGCCCTGATCGGGGTCAGCCCTCACCTGCGCTTCGGGCTGGCGTTCTGCGAGGCATCCGGGGTGCGGCTGATCCGCCACTCCGGCAACGACCCCGACCTCGTCGACCTCGCGGTCGAGAACGCGCAGGCCATCGCTGCCGGCCACTCATTCATCGTGTTCCTGCGCGAGGGTTATCCAGTCAACGTCCTGTCAGCCGTGCGGCAGGTGCCGGAGCTCTGCGGGATCTTCTGCGCCACCGCCAACACGGTCGAAGTCCTGGTGGCCGAGACCGACCTCGGCCGCGGGATCATCGGTGTGATCGACGGGCAACCGCCACTCGGCGTCGAGAGCGAGTCAGACCAGACCGACCGCAAGCTGCTGCTCCGGCAGATCGGCTACAAGCTGTAGGAACCGTCACGCACCCAGGAGATGGATGACGGCCTTGGCGTAGGCCTGTTCGGCGTCTTCGGCGGTGTGAGTGGAGTCGGTGAGGCCTACCCGAAAGCCGCCGGGGACTGCCTCGAGGGTGTGGAAGTGCTTGCCGAGGAGGGCGCGGAGCTGCTCCTCGCGGGGGAGCCAGATGACCTCGCGCTGCTCGATGCTGTCCAGGGCCCACTCGGTGGTGCCGTTGAAGCCGATCACCTTGCTGCCCTGGTAGTCGTGCACCTCGACGGTCATGTCGCTCACCACGAACACGTCCTCGTCCATGTCCCGGTCCGGTACGACGAAACGATCCCCTGCCGCGGGCGCCCACAGCACCCCGGCCTTGCGCAGTCGCCCGGCCTGCTCGATCGTGATCACCCCTCCATCCTCCCCACGGCACGCAAACCTCGCAGGTCCGCGCGCGCCGCGGGGGTGGTGGTGCGGGGCGCGCGCGTCAGTGGCGGAGGGCGGCCCGGAGCTCCTCGGCGCGGTGGGCGATCCGGTCCCGGCAGTCGTCGGTCAGCGGCAGGTCGACGAGTGCGGACGCCTGCAGCTGACTCAGCCCGAGCCGCACGCGCAGCCCGCTGACCGCGGCCTGCCGGTCGGCAGCGGCGGCCAGGACCGCGGCCACCTCGTCCCGCCGCTCGAACGCGGCCAGCACGCCGTCATAGATGTCCAACTGCGTGTGCGCGGAGCGATCCGGCTCCCGCACAATCGTCTCGCCTGACGTCTCACCGCCACGAATCACCTGTCGCCACAAAGCGGGGACAGCGAGCCGCGCACGCGTGTAGCGCCGGGGCAGCGGTTGGGCGTAGGTCATCGTCATCGTCAGCTCCCGTTGGGTGTCGGATCAGTCGGCCTTGGCCACCGCGTGTGGTTCACGCGGTGGGCACTTCGTGCCGGGCGCGGTGAGCGCCTCGAAGTGCCAGGGTTCGTTGTCGTAGCGGCGGCACACGCCGTACCGCCAGCCGTTTCTGTTCAGCCAGGTCATGGCGGCCGCCGGACCGATGTCCACGGCCTTGCCCAGCACGTGCGCGGAGTACTTCGGCGGCAGCACCCACCGCGTCGCGAGCTTGTACGAGCCGTACTTCTTGATCGCCTCGTTCAGCAGCCGCTGCTGCTTGGCCGCGCTCCGCCGGGCCGAGGTGATCCGGATCGTGACGCCGGCGGCCTTCGCGGCCGCGATCGCCTTCGTCAGCCGCCCCTTCAGCTTCGGAGACAGACCATCGATGCTCTCCTCCCGCGTCGGCTTGTGCACCGTCTTCTTGGGTGGCTTCGGAGTCGTCGGCGTCGCGGATGGGGTGGACGGCGAGTGAGTCGGGCGACGGGTCGGCGTCGTGGTCGCCAGGTTCGTCGCGGGCGGCGCGCCGACTGCCGGTGCGCTCACGCTCGACACCACCGGCTCCTTGTCCGCGGCCAGCCCGAGCATGTCCCCCAGCTGCGCATGCCAGATGAGCAGCGAACCGGTGACCACCCCCACGACGGCCACGCCGATCACGGACAGCAACCGCGTCCGCACCGCACCGGTCGGGCGCGGCGGCAGGTCGTTCCTCATGGGGTACAGCCTTTCGGATCGGGACGGTGAAACGCATCGGTCCCAGGGACTGTCCTCGGGCCCCACCCGTAGCCCCTGAGTATCAATTCGGACGCCGAGCCTCCTCCAAAAGTTGGAGAGCCTGCCCCTCCGGGCAGATGAAGCTTCGGCGAACACCGGCTGACTACGCTGGGCGACGTGATGAGTATCTGGCGCCGGTTGGCGCAGCCGCAGCAGGATCTGCTGCTCGCTGCGCTCATCGGGCTGGTCTGGTTCACGGCGCTGAACCTCATCAACGACAGCGGGCTGCGGCCGCAGAACCCGGCCGTCTCGGTGGTGACCGGCGTCTTCCTGGTCGCCACGGTCGCCTTCGGCCGGCGGGTCCCGCGCACGATGCTGGTGATCGTCTCGGTGCTCTACCCCTTCCTGTACGCCGCGGTCGGCACCGGCCTGGCCGCCCAGGTCGGGATCACGGTCTTCGGCCAGCCCGAGATCAGCGACGCCGCGCTGCAGTCCGAGATCCACCTGGTCCCGCTCCTCGTCGTCGGGTATCTGGCGGCATCGAGCGGCGTACGGCGCTTCACCTGTCTGTTCTTCACCATGGGCAGCCTGGCCGCACTGATGATCGGCCTGCCGACCGTGGTCGCGATCGTCCTCAGCCACGCGAACCGCGCGATCCTGTACGGCGATCGGTACCAGAAACTGCCCAGGGATCTGTCGAGCCTCTACAGCTACATCGACGTGTCGCTGTTCGTCTTCGCCGAGGCGCTGATCTGCGGCATGGTGCTGCTCGGTGCGGACGCCCGGCGGCGGCGGAAGTCGGTCGCCCTGCTGGAGCAGCGGAACGCCGAACTGGTCCGGCTGCGCGCCGTCGAGGCCGAGCGGGCCGCCGTCGCGGAGCGCACCCGGATCGCCCGCGACCTGCACGATGTCATCTCCCACCACGTCAGCGCGGTGGTGATCCGGGCCCAGGCCGCCGACCGGGTGGCCGACCAGCGGCCCGAGGTGCTGCGGGAGGCGATCCGCTGGATCATTGCCAGCGGCAAGGAAGCGCTGACCGCGATGCGGGAGACGGTCCGGGTCCTCAACACCGCCTCGCCGGGCGTCGACGGAGCCTCGCCGGGCTCCGGCGGCGGGACCACTCCGGTCCCGGATCTGTCCGACGTCGCGCGGATGGGCGACCGGCTGAAGGCCGTCGGCATCGACGTGAGCATGAACCTGCCGTCGCGGCAGCGGCAGCTGACCTCGGCCACCGACCTGACCGCGGTCCGGATCATCCAGGAGGCGCTGACCAACGTGATGGTCCACGCCAAGGCGACCGCCGCCCGGGTCACCTGGCAGAGTGGACCGCAGGGCGAGCTGCTGACCATCGACGACAACGGCAGCGGTGGGCCGCCGCCGGTGAACGTGCTGGAGACCGCCCGCCGGAGCGAGAGCGGCCGCGGCAACGGACTGATCGGGATGCGGGAACGGGCGACGGCGGTCGGCGGCACACTGGCCGTCGCGGCCGGCCCCTTGGGTGGATGGAGGGTGCAGGCATGGCTGCCGCCGCAGAACTGAACGAGCCGGAGTCCGGGCAGATCCGGATCCTGGTCGCCGACGACCAGGGCGTGATCCGGATGGGTCTGGCGATGATCCTCGACCACGAACCGGACCTGACCACGGTCGCCCAGGCCGGGGACGGCGAGGAGGCGCTCCGGCTGATCGAGCAGTACGACCCGGACGTGGTCCTGATGGACATCCGGATGCCGGTGATGGACGGGCTGGTCGCAACCGAGCGGATCACGTCCGCCAACAAGGCGGCCGGCCGTTCGCGTCCCGCCGTACTGGTGCTGACGACCTTCGACGACGAGGCGTATGTCCTGAGCGCGGTCCGGGCCGGGGCGTCCGGGTTCCTGCTCAAGGACACCGATCCGGACCTGCTGGTGTCCGCGGTGCGCGCGGTGTACCGGGGCGACTCGCTGGTCGACCCGGCGTCGACCCGGGTGCTGCTGGAGCGCTGCATGGAGCTCGAGCGCCAGGTCGGCGGTACGGCGGAACCCGCGCCGGCGCAACCGGATCCGCGGTGGGTCGGGCTCCTGGGACACCTGAGCGAGCGCGAGCGGGAGATCCTGGTCTGGATGGCCCGCGGCCTGTCGAACCGGGACCTGGCCACCAAGCTGTTCGTCAGCGAGACGACGGTGAAAACCCACGTCAGCAGCGTGCTGTCGAAGCTGGGCCTGTCCAGCCGGGTGCAGGCGGTCGTGGTCGCCTACGAGGCCGGTGTGGTCCGGCCGGGCGAGGCCGACGTCCGCTGGGATTCCTAGCTGAACAGATAGGCAGCCAGGCCGACGACGGCGAGCACGATCACGACGGTCAGGGCCTGGCTGAGGAGCGACGCCTGCCGGCGCCGGGGGAGGAAGTCTCCGGTCATACCTTCAAGAGTGCTTCGCGAACCGCCGCCGACCATCGGCCATCAGAATGGTTCTGTCCTACTACCAGGGGATGAGATGGTTGCCCTGGGCCCAGACTTACGACTTGCCGAAGTACTCGGCCCGGACCTTCTTCGGGACGCACATCGCCCAGGCGTCCAGGATCAGCTCGCGGAGTTCGTCGAACTCGAGCGCGGCCAGCCGCACCTCGATCCACTGGAACCGCTCGTCCGAGGGCCGCGGCGGGAGGAACTTGTCCGGCTCGGCCGCCAGCGCCGCGGCTCGCTCCTCCCGCGGGAACCCGATCCCGATCGTCTGCTCGTCCGGCGCCACCGCCAGGTACACGATCTGCCCGACCCGGAACTTGATCCGGTCGCGCACCAGCACCTCGTAGCTGCGCGGCAGGTCCGCCGCGACTGCCCTGATGTCCGTGAGATCGACCACGATCCAACGATAGACCGCTATCACTGACACCTGTTGTCAGTGATTCCGGTTGTACCTTGGTCGGATGCCTGCTGTGCTGAGTGCGGTCGAAGGGGCCGAGGTGGTGTTCCGCCTCGGCGACCCTTCGCATGCCTTCACGGGGGTCCGGCTCTGGCAGGAGCTCGGACTCGCGGCCGAGCTGCTCGAGTTCAAGCCGGTCGACTACGGGTGGGAGCTGCGCCTGCCGCGCCCGTCCGTGCACCGGATGGAGTACCTGTTCGACATCGCCGACCTCGGGATGCGGACCGATCCGACCAACCCGCGGCTCGTCGGCGGCGCCTTCGGCGAGCACTCCTGGCTGCCGCTCCCCGGGTACGTCGAGCCCGCCTGGATCGCGGCTGAGTCGATCGCGTCGACGCTGACCCCGCTGACCGTGGAGTCCCCGCTCGGGCTGGTCGACGCGCAGGTCTGGGCACCGGAAGGCATCGCGCCGACCTTCGAGCTCCCGCTCCTGCTCGCCCACGACGGTCCCGAGTTCGCCGCGTACGCCGGTCTGACCCACTACGCCGGCGCGATGGTCGCCTCTGGAATCCTGGCGCCGTTCCGGCTCGTCCTGATCCACCCCACCGCCCGGAACCTCTGGTACGCCGCCAACCCGCAGTACGCCGAAGCCCTGACGCAGCACGTGCTCCCTGCCGTACAAGCGCAGTACCGGAGCCGGAAGCCGGTGATGATGGGCGCGAGCCTGGGAGCGCTCGCGGCGCTGCACGCGGAATGGCACTATCCCGGCACCTTCGACGGGCTGTTCCTGCAGTCCGGGTCGTTCTTCACACCGGAGACGGACCCGCAGGAGTCGAAGTTCGAGTTCTACGCCCGGGTCACCGGCTTCGTGAAGCAGGTGCTGACGGCAACCACGGCGCCGAGTACCCCGCTGGTCGGGATGACCGCCGGGACGGCCGAGGAGAACGTGCACAACAACCGGGTGATGGCGGCGAAACTCGCCGATCTCGGGCTCACCGTGGCGTTCGGCGAAACGCCGGACATGCACAACTTCACAGCCTGGCGTGATGTGCTGGATCCTGATCTCACGGATCTACTGCGACAGACCTGGGGTGGGGCTGATGGAGCGGGAGCAGGTCGAGTTGGAGGCACCGGGGCTTGACCGCCGCGGGACGGTGATCCGCTACGGGCATTTCGGCCGCCCGGTGCTGGTCTTCCCGAGCGAACAGGGCCGGGCCTGGGACTACGAGAACAACGGCATGGTCGACGCGGTCGCGGACCTGATCGAGGCCGGCCGGGTGAAGCTGTACTGCGTGGACTCCTTCGACCACGTCAGCTGGTCGGACCGGAGCATCCAGCTCGAGGACCGCGCCCGCCGGCACGGGCTGTACGAGTCGTGGATCGTCGATCAGGTGGTCCCGACGATCGGCTCGGACTCCCCGGGCGTGAGTGACATCATCACCACCGGCTGTAGTCTCGGCGCCTTCCACGCGCTCAACTTCGCGTTCAAACGGGCGGATCTGTTCCCGATTGCGATCTGCCAGTCCGGCAACTACGACGCGGCCAGCTGGCACGCGTGGGGTGAGCGCGGCGAGGCGACGTACTTCAACAACCCGGCCGACTACCTGCCGAACCTCGAGGGCGACCACCTGCAGTGGCTGCGCGACCGGATCTTCATCGTGCTCACGGTCGGTCAGGGCGACTGGGAGACCAACCCCACCGGCTCGCTGCCGTCGGCTCGCGCGACCGCCGCCGTACTGGAGGCGAAGGGCATCCCCCATGACTTCGACCTCTGGGGGTACGACGTAGCGCACGACTGGCCCTGGTGGCGCCGGCAGATCGCCCACCACCTGCCGCGGTTCTGCTAGGAGAAGGAGATTCGCCGTGAGCGACTGGAACACGAAGACCATCGAGGAGTTCCGGGCGAACGAGGGCAGGGTCGGCGGGAATTTCGAGGGCGCTCCGATGACCCTGCTGCATACCCGCGGTCGCACGAGCGGCCGGGAGTACGTCACCCCGACGATGTACCTCCCGGACGAGACCGAGCCGGACACGATCTACGTCTTCGCCACCAAGGCCGGGGCACCGACCAACCCGGACTGGTACCGCAACCTGACGGCCGCCGGCGACGGCACCATCGAACGCGGAACCGAGACCTACAAGGTGAGCGTCCGCGAGTTGACCGGCGCCGAGCGGGACCGCATCTACGCCGAACAGGCGCGACGCTACCCGGGATTCGCCGAGTACGAACGCCGGACTGCCGGGGTCCGCACCATTCCCGTGCTCGAGCTCAAGCGGGCGTAGCGCGTCCCTGGGCACCGGTGCGGTCGACGGGCGGGCGGAACGTCCCTACCCTCGAAGCACGCCGACGTACGGAGGATGACTGTGGCTGATCGCTCGCGGCATTTGATCGGGTTGTTGCTTGGAGCCGAGGAGGACTGGCCGCAGGCGTTCGAGGCGCTGCTGCAGCGGGTCGGGCCGGTCAGTCTCGACGGGCACGAGCACGAGTTCGGGTCCCGGCGGCTGACCATCGAGCCGTTCGACCTGAACGACCCGGTCCGGGTCGGGCTGGTGATCGACCGGCTCGCGTACTGGTACTACCACCCGCGCGAGTGGCTGAAGAAGGCCGCGCTGATGAACGGCACCTACCTGCTGAACTCGCCGTTCACGTTCCAGTCGATGGAGAAGCACTCGGCGTACTGCGCGATGCTCCGGCTCGGACTCAAGATCCCGCGGACCGTGCTGGTGCCGTACAAGAACCCGCTCGACAACGTCCGCTGGGCCTACACGTCGGCGAAGTACAACAAGTCGTTCGACCTGGACGCGATCGCCGCCGACCTCGGCTACCCGCTGTACATGAAGCCGTTCGACGGCGGCGGCTGGCGGGGCGTCTCCCGGATCAACAATCAGGACGACCTGCACACGGCGTACGACGAGTCCGGCGAGATGCTGATGCACCTGCAGGCGACCGTCGAGTACGACAAGTTCGCCCGGGCGCTGTCGATCGGCGCCGAGACGATGGTGATGGACTTCCGCCCGGACGAGCCGATGCACAACCGGTACGCCGTCTCGCACGACTTCCTCAACCCGTCCGCCGGGCACCAGGCCGTGGCGATCAGCCGGATCGTGAACGCGTTCTTCGGCTGGGAGTTCAACTCCTGCGAGATGCTCGTCAAGGGTGACGACGTCTACCCGATCGACTACGCCAACGCCTGCCCGGACGTCGCGGTGACCTCGCTGCACTACTACTTCCCGTGGGCGATCAGCGCGCTGGTGAAGTGGTCGGTGTTCTCGCTGGCGACCGGCCGGCGGAGCAAGGTCGACCTGCACACCGAGCGGTACTTCGCGATCGCCGACGACGAGTCGCTCGACTACGACGCCAAACTCGACGGCTATCTGGCTCTGGCCGACGAGCACTTCGAGACCGCGAAGTACCACGAATGGTGTGCCGAGCACCTGCCCGACTTCGACGCCCGCGTCCGCGAGTGGGTCGCCGGCGCCGACTTCGACCGCCTGCTCCGGGAGACGGTCGCGGGCACCTACCCCGCTCACGAGCAGGAGGAGTTCCTCACCCATTTCAAGGGACTCACCAACCTCTGGCTGTCCGATCAGACCTCGTGGAGCCGCGAGACCTGATAGTGCGCGATCAGCCAGGAGTCACCGACCTGGCGCAGGATCACGCTCAGGTACAGCGGCAACGTCGGCCGGTCGGTGAACGAGAAGTCGACCGCGGCGTACCCGAGGATCAGGTCGTCGGCCAGCCGCCGGTGCTCGACGATCCGGTACGACGCGCTCATCCCGAGCGGCTGTGAGTCGTAGTACTCGGCCACGTCGTCCGGGCCCACGCCGTACGGGTGCAGGCCCTGGAAGATCGCGTCGTCGGTGAAGGTCGACGCCACCCGCTTCGGCTCGTGGGCGTCGACACCGGCCTTCCACTCGTCGAGGACGGTGTGCAGGATGTCGAGTTCGGTCATGAGAGTTCTCCTAGGTTGGGTTGGGGGCGGACGAGGGCAGCGGCGGTGGCGGCGAGTGCCACGACGCCGGCGCTGACCAGGAGCGCCTGGTGATATCCGTGGTGAAGCAATGGGCCGACAGCCAGCGGGCCGACGATCTGTCCGAGGCTGTAGCCGGTGGTGAGGATGGCGACGGCCCGCGGATGCGCACCGATCGCCAGCGTGATGCTGGCAACGCCGAGGAACGTGACGCCGAACAGCGCGGCGGACAGGACCGCGGCAATCGGGCCCTCGAACAGCGCCGGCAGCGCGATGCCCACGCTCTGCAGGAGAAGCGCGGTCAGCAGTAGCGCGGGCCGCGACCACCTCCTGCCGAGCCAGGCCCACAGCGCCGATGACGGCAGGGCGGCCAGGCCGACGACGACCCAGGCCCCGCTGCCGACTCGTGCGGACGCGGTCTCGTTGATCGCGGCAACGAGGAACGTGCCCGCGATGATGTAGCCGACGCCTTCCAGCGAATAACTGGTCAGCAATGCGCCGAACCTGCTCGGCTCGGCCGGCTTGAGGGCTTCGGCTGGTGCAGCGCTGGGCAGGTGCCAGGCCGGCACTGTGCAGGCGAGCGTGAGTGCGGCCGTGATCCACCACGCGTGCTGCCAGTTGTCGGTGAGTACGGCGCCGGACAGCGCGATGCCCGCGCCGATACCCCCGAACGACCAGCCCACGTGATGGCTGTGCAGCCGCGTGAGCATTGCACTGACGGCGATCACGAAGACCAGCGCGCTAGCGATCCCCGCGACGAGCCGCAGACCCAGCCAGAGCGGACCGCTCTGGCTGAGCGGCATGAGCCCGAGAGTCGCCGCCAGGATCAGCAACGACAGCCGCAGGGTCCAGCGGGAGTGGGTCAGTCTCGGGGCGACGATCGCGGCTACCGCACCGGCCAGGTAGCCGGTGTAGTTGGCGGTTGCGAGTGCCGCTCCGAGCCGGGGCGACAGGCCCGCCTGGGTGTGCATCATCGGGAGGATCGGGGTGTAGGCGAACCTCCCGATGCCCATGCCACCGGCCAGCGCCGCCGCACCTTGACCCGCCAACCGCCAGGCCTTCATCGTCAGTGGCCCGCCAACTGGCCGCCGTCCACGTGCAGGATCTCGCCGGTCACGAACGCGGCGCCCTCCAGGTAGATGACGGCGTCGACGATGTCCTCGATCTCACCGAGCCGGCCGACCGGGTGCAGCGTGGCCAGGAACTCATGCGTCTCGTCCGGGTGCATCGGCGTACGGATGACACCGGGGGCAACGGCGTTGACCCGGATGCCCTGGGAGGCGTACTCGGTGGCGAGCGACTTCGTGACCGAGTTCAGCCCGCCCTTGGTGAGCGATGCCAGTGCGGACGGCACGGTGCTGAGGGCGTGATCGGCCAGGGTGGTGGTGATGTTGACGATGTGACCGCCGCCCTGGGCCAGCATCGCCTCGGCGGCGCTCTGGCTGAGCTCGAAGAACCCGCGCAGGTTGACCCCGAGGACCAGGTCGTAGTCGGCGGCCGTGTATTCGGTGAAGGGCTTGGCGAGGAAGACGCCGGCGTTGTTGACCAGCGTGTCGATCCGGCCGAACTCGTGCAGTCCGGCCTCGATGATCCGGGCGCCCAGGCCCGGCTCGGCGACGTCGCCCGGCACGGTCAGCACCAGCGGGTCGTCGGACGGTGCGATCGTGCGGGAGTTGGCGACGACGGCATAGCCGAGCTTGCGGTACGCCGCGACGAGGGCCGCACCGATGCCCTGGGACGCACCGGTCACGACGGCGACTTTCTGGGAACTCATGGTTCTCTCTTTCTCGAAGGTTTGTACTTCGATAGTTGTCGAACCATGTGAGGTTTTCCACGACCGGTTTTCTCTCAGCTGAGAGGCCCGGCCTACTACGATCAGCGAGTGGAACTGCGGCAGTTGCGGTACTTCGTGGCGGTGGCGGAGGAGCTGAACTTCGGCCGCGCCGCCGCCCGGCTGCACATCGCCGGGCCGTCGCTGTCGCAGCAGATCAAATCGTTGGAGCGCGACCTCGGTGTCCGGTTGTTCGAGCGCGACCGCCGGACTGTGACCCTGACGGCCATCGGTGAGACGCTGCTTCCGCAGACGCGCGCCATGCTCGAGCAGGCCGACGCGTTGCGTCGTACGGCGGCCGGCTTCGCGGCGAGTGAGCCCGTGCGGCTCGGATACGTCAGTTGGCGTCCGGCCGATCTCGCCGAGCGCACCTCCGGGGTCGCGCAGCTGCGGGTCGACGCGTGGGTGATGCCCTCGCACACGCAGGCGGGCCGGGTCGCCGATGGCAGCATCGACCTGGCTATCTGCTGGGTCCGAGCCACCGACCTGGCCGAGCAGGATCTCGACGGCCGGCTGATCGGCGCGGACCGGTTGTCCGCTGTGTCGTTCGGTCCGGACGAGTCCGCCGTACGCGCGAAGGACACAGCGGTCCTGCTGGACACCGACACCGCGACGTGGGCGTCGTGGAACATCTACGCAGTGGAGTTCGCCCGGGCGACCGGCGCCGAGCTGGTCCGGATCGACGATCACGGGATCACCGGACCGGCGTTCTTCGACCACGTACGACGTCTGCGCCGGCCGATCGTCAGATCGCCCAAGCGAGATGCGACGCCGCTGCCCCGGGATATGGTCCGTCGGCCGGTGGCCGATCCGGTGCCGGTCTGGACGTGGGCGCTGGTGTCCCGCCGCGACGAGCCGCGCGCCGCCGTACGGGCCGCGCTGTCGGCGCTGACCGATGACGTGGCGATCGACCTGGCCGATCCAGCCATCTGGCTCCCCGCCGACGACCCGTTCCGTCCGCACGGCGATAGACCTGTGCGAGAAGGCTGATAGAGGTCGGCAAGAACCGCTGCGAGTGGCCGGTGGTCCTCCTTAGGATCACGGCGGCTCGAGGAGGGGACCTTGTCGATCGACGAGCGCGTGCGCTCGCACACCGTCCGACCGCAACACGTCGTCGCACCGGCGGGCAGACGCAGGTTGAACACGCCGCAATGGATGCGTTTGCTGGGTGCGGCGTGTTTGGTCGCGACGATCGGGGTGGTCGCGATCTGCCAGGTCGCGGTGGGGAACGTCCGGTCCGGGTGGAACCAGATCGGGCACCAGATGGCGCCGCAGGTCGTCAGCACGACCGGTGTGACGTTCGCCCTGAACGACATGGACGCTCAGCTCGCCAACATCCTTCTCGTCGCGTACCGCGGCGACCTCGGTGTCACCCGGCAGCAGTCGCTCGACATCTACGAGAGCGACCGCCGGACCGTCAACAGCAACCTGCAGCAGGCCGCCGTACTCGCGGGCACCGACCCGGCCGCGGTGGAGCGGATCCGAACCGTGCTGGACGGACTCGGTCGGTACGAGGCGCTCGCCGCTCAGGTCATCCTGCTCGAAAGCCAGGCCGACCCGGCCGTGCTGGGCCGGCCTCCGGCGGCGGCGCTGACCTTGTTCAGGCAGGCGGGCGATCTCATGCACGACGACCTGCTGCCCGCGGTCGCGGCTCTGACCGAGGCCAACTCGGCCGCCCTCGATCACACCTACGACGACCGCCGCGCCGGAATCACGGACGGCCGGCTACTCCTCCTTCTCGTCGGGCTGATCCTCATCGGCGTCCTCGTGTGGCTGCAGGTCTTCCTTGCCCACCGCATGCATCGCCTCATCAATCCGGCCCTGCTGGCGGCCACTGTCATCTCCGCCGCGGTGGTCATCGGCGGATCGGTTGTACTGACGCACGAGGCGCAGCACCTGACGGTGGCCAAGAAGGACGCCTTCGACTCGATCCTTGTGCTCACCCGGGCCCGGGCGGTGAGCTACGACGCCAACGCGGACGAGAGCCGCTACCTGCTCGATCCGCAGCGCGCCGCCCGGTACGAGCAGGCGTTCCTGGAGAAGTCGTCGCAGGTCGTCGGGATGCCGGGCGCGACGATCCCGACCTTCGACGCGTTGTACGACGACGCGATCAGGTCCTATCGGACCGACCACGACGATCTGCGGTTCACCGGGCTCCTCGGGACCGAGTTCCGCAACATCACCTTCAGCGGCGAACGGGCGGCGGCGGAGGCAACACTCACCGCGTTCCAGGTCTACCAGCGCGACGACCGCCGGATCCGCGCACTGAACACCGCCGGCGACCTGAACGCCGCCATCCAGCTCTGCACGAGCTACGCACCGGGCGGGTCGAACGCTGCCTTCAGCGCCTACGACAAGACGCTGGTTCAGGTGACCGCCATCAATCAGAACGCGTTCGACGACGCGGTGACCGCCGGTGAGCGGGATTTACGCGGTTGGGGTTTGATCCCGTGGGGCGCGGGTGCGCTCGTCGTACTGCTGGTTCTTGCCGGACTCCGGCCGCGACTGGCCGAGTATCGCTGACCTAGAATCGCCATCCGTGGGAAGGGTCCGCACACTCGCTCAGGTGTATCGGCACTTTGGTGAGGTCGACGCCGCCGGCACATCGCCGCTGTACGAGCGCGTCGCCGTGGCCCTGAGCGAGTCCGAGGAGGCACTGCGCGCCATCGAGGCGGCGCCGGCGCGCAAGCGGCACCCCACGGTGATCCTCGCCGCGCTGCACGACCTCGCCCTCGCCGGACGCGCCCCGGCGCTGACCGCGGCCTATGCCGCTGCGGACGGCGACGCTGCCGCCGGCGCGGCGATCGACACATTGCTGCGCATGACCGACTCAGTCGTGACCGTCGCTGTACGCCGGAAGCCGTGGACCAACGAGACCGGGCGCGGCGCCGTGTTGTATCCGGCCATCGCCGAGGCGGCGCGACGGGTCGACGCGAACGCGGTCGGGCTGATCGATGTGGGCTGTTCGGCCGGGTTCAATCTCACTGTCGATCGGGTTGGCATCGCGTACAGCAACGGGCAAGCGCTGGGCGATCCGTCGTCTCCCGTGCAACTGTCGGCTTCGATCGTGGGCGACCGGCCAGTTCCGGCGCGGGCGCTGCCTGAGGTCGTCGGCCGGGTCGGCGTCGACCTCGATCCGGTCGACGTGACCGACGCGGATGAGGCCCGATGGTTGCGCGCCTGCGTGTGGCCGGATCAAGCAGAGCACCTCGCGAGGCTCGAGGCAGAGTTGGCGTTGGCGGCGAGTGCGCCTCCGCTGCTGATGCGAGGTGACGCCATCGAGGTGCTGCCCGACGCCTTCGCGAGCGTGCCCGCGGACGCCCTGCCTGTCGTCACCACGACGTGGGCGCTGTCGAAATTCTCGCTCGAGAGCCGGCTGCGCTTCCTGCACCGCCTCGACAGAGCGGCCACCAACCGGCCGGTGGCGTGGGTGTCCGTGGAGGGGGTCGGGGTCGCGCCGGCGATCCCAACGTTCGGCGACCGCCCCGCCTCCGGCCACAGCATCATCGGCCTGGCCGTCTTCGACCACTCAACCCTCCACGCCGAGTCCCTAGGCCGCTCGTGGTCCCAGGGCCGCCTACTCTCCTGGCTCGCGGACTCCTGACCTCTCGACCTGGTCAGCCGAGCAGCAGCCGCAGCCCGGCGGCCAGGGCGATGCCCGCGGCGACCGCCGGCAACAGCGGAACTCTCAGGACAGAAAGGATGCCGGCGGCACCGACTCCGGCGAGTTGTGTCCAGTCCAGTCGCTTGCCGCCGAGTTCTGTCACGATGAGACCCGCTAGCAGTACGGGAGCTATCAGACCTACCACCCGGATCGCCGCCGGCGGCAGCCTGCGTTCGCCGATCGACAGCGGGCCACCGGCCTTCATGAGCCAGTTGACGACGGTGACGGCCAGCGCGGCCAGCCAGAGCCTCATGACGTCTCCTCCGTGAGCTTCGCGGGCTCGGAGTCATGCTCCGGAATCAGGCCGATCAGTGCCGCGGCCGTGGCGCCGAGCAAGGCGTAGCCCGGATCGGTCACCAGCAGCAAGACCGCTGCGATACCGGCACCCAGCAGTGACGCGGCGAACGCTCGACGGGACCGCCTCAGTTCGTCCAGCGCGAGCACCAGGAAGAACGCCGGGAACACCACGTCCAGCCCGAGCCTGTGCATCAGCTCAGGCGATGGAGCGGTCAGTGCGCCGACCGCGGTCCCGAGCACCCAGGCGATCCATTGCGGCAGGCTGACGCCGATCAGCCGGGAGACGTCGTACCGTCCATCGTCGCGGTGAGCGAAGACGAACGAGGCGTCCACCAGGGCCTGGGCCTGGAGAGCCCGGGACAGCCGGCTGCCGTGGAGGCTGTCGTTGAGGGCGATGCTCATGACGAGATAACGCCCGTTGATCAAGGCCGCCGAGGCGATGGCGGCCGCCACAGTCCCTCCGGACAATGCCGTCAGCAACGTGAATTGGGCGGATCCGGAGAATGCCAGCGCCGAGAACAGGACAGGCAGCCCGAGTCCCCAGCCCCGAGCCTCGGCTTCGGCGCCGAAGCTGAGCGCCAGGACGAACCCCGCACCGGCCGGTCCGAGTCCGAGCCGGACTCCAGCGGCGAAGGAGGTCCGGTCGATCGCGATCATGCCGGCGCTCCGGAGTGACGCTGGTAATGCCTGCGCGCCCGGGCCCGATTGCCGCAGTCCGCCGAACTGCACCACCGCCGCGAACCGTTCTTGCTGCGGTCCAGGAACAACCAGCCGCAGTCGTTGTCGGCGCACTGCCGTAACCGGTGCAGGTCCTCATCCTCGAAGAACCTCCACACGGCCAACCGCACCTGGCCGGCGACGGTCCCGGCGCGCCAGGTCAACGGCCGCGCGCTGACCAGGGTGGCGTTGCGTACGGCGTCCTCGGCCACCTCCCGCAGTACGGCGAGATCGGCGGCGCGAGGCTCGTCGCCGGCCGCGAGCGGACGCAGGACGGCATAAGCCGTCTCACGGCATCGCACCAGCGTGCGGCGCAGCTCACCTGGATCTTCTCCGGCCGGATCGAGGCCCGTGGCTGTCAACCACCTCCGGAGGCCGACCGGATCCGCGATCCGGTCGATCCTGCGCCGATCGTCCAACCGCCACGCCACGGTGTTGACCAGATCGAGCGCGAGATGTCCGCCGACCAACTCCGGCCGATAGTCCATGACCCTGCCTCTCGTTTCTAATGCCCAAAACTCACTATGGGTCGTTAGGTATTCGCCGCGCAACCGCACCGCGTGTCTAGGCTGGGCGCGTGCGCGACGAAGACGTTCCAGGCTGGTGGCAGCGGTTGGGGCTGGACGGGCTGGTGGATGTGCATGTGCACTTCCTGCCGGACCAGGTGATGAACGCCGTCTGGGCGTACTTCGATCACGCCTCCGAGTACTACGGCACCGACTGGCCGATCGCCTACCGGACGCCGGTCGAGGAGCGGCTGAAAACCCTTCAGACGTTGGGGGTTCGGGCGTTTCCCGCGCTCGTCTATCCGCACAAGCCGGACATGGCCGCGTGGCTCAACGCCTGGGCGCGAGACTTCGCCGCGTCGACGCCGGGTTGCGTGCCCAGCGGGACGTTCTATCCGGAACCGGGCGCGGCCGCATATGTGCGCGAGGCTTTGGAGCTGGGCACCCGGATCTTCAAGGTCCACCTGCAGGTGGGCGACTACGACCCGCGATCAGGCCGGCTCGATGACGTGTGGGGTCAGCTCGCGGAGGCCGGCGTACCGGTCGTCGTGCACTGCGGCTCCGGGCCGATCCCCGGCCGGCACACCGGTCCGGGCCCGTTCGGCGAGGTACTGCGGAAGCACCCACAGCTGACCGCAGTCATCGCCCACCTGGGCATGCCCGAGTACGCCGAGCACCTGGCACTGACGTCGTACCCGAACGTCCACCTCGACACGACGATGGCGTTGACCCCGTTCACCGAGTCGCTGATGCCCTTTCCCCGCGACCTGGTCTCCAGCCTGGGTGAGTTGGAGGACCGCATCGTCCTCGGCACCGACTTCCCGAACATCCCGTACGAGTACGCCGTGCAGCTGTCATCCCTGGAGTCCCTGGGCCTGGGCGACGACTGGCTCCGCGCCGTGTGCCGAGACAACGGCGCTCGCCTCCTAGGTCTGTAGGCACTGTCACTTCGATGCTCGACGGGTGCGGGTGAGGACGTAGGCGGTCGGGGTGGCGCCGTTGTATCTGAGCAGGCGTTGGCGGATGACCTTGAGCGCCTTCTGGTGGTCGATCGCCTCGCGTAGCAGGCGTTTGTCCTCGGTGAGGAGGACGGCTCTCCCGTCGATCGCGAGTACCCGATCGATCTCGGCCAGGACGGCCGGGTAGAGCGTCCGGTTGGCGCGGTGGCTGCCGACCTGTTTGCCGAACGGGAGGTTCGTGACGATCCGATCCACGCTGCCGGGCGGGAAAGGGAGAGCTTCCGCCTTGCCTCGAGTCAGATGGACCGAGCCCGTCGTGTTGCGCTGGGCCATCGCGATCGCCCGTGGGTCGTGATCGGCGCCGACAACGTGTGCAGTCGGCTCACGCCGTCGTACGGCGAGGAGGATCGTGCCCGTCCCACAGAACGGGTCTAGGACCCGGTGATCCTTGTGTACTTTCGCCAGCCGGACGAGGACCTCGGCAACGAGCGGAGTGGTTGACCACGGCAACCGTTCCAACCGCCCGAACCTTCGCATCCACGAGAGCGGACCGACCTCGGCGACCCAGCCGTCTCCCGTCCGCGTGAGGTTGACATCCCAGCCGCCGGGCCGATTCACCCACCCGAGGTGGTGCTCCACGGCCGCGATGAGGTCGGGTCTGCCCTCGTCAGCGCCGACTCGAAACCCGGACGGCTTCAGCGTCGCGAGTACGCCGTACTCCATCGACTGCTCGAGTTGTCGCAGCAAGCCGGTTGTCCTGTCCGGCAAGACGATCGCGGCGGTCGAGTAGAGCGGGCAGGCCGCGAGTTCGTCGAGCCGACCGTCCACCGCACACTCCACGGTGACGGCAGACGTCTGACGGATGGAGTGAAGCGAAGGCAGTGCTCGAAGGTCCTGCAGAAGCAGGTCTACCGCCCCGTCCAGCGTACGCAGGACGAGGCGATCGGAGATTCTGGACACGATGATCCTCTGAAGGTCGCGATCGACAAATGGCCGAGATCGCGGCGCACGCGAATCACGTCAGGGATGCACCCACCTGCCGCATCGCGCACACCTTCAGAAACGCATCATCACGACAACCTTAGGCGACCACGCCACCCCGATCACCTGGTTTTTCCGCCCACCGCAGGCGAGCCGCCGAGGGACATGCGGCAAGCCCGCGCGAATCCCCCGCCCCACAGCCGCGCTCATCACCCGGCAGCCACGGCCCGACGCACGATCCACATCCCGCGACCACCCGCCCGTCACGCGTTCTCCAGCACCCCACACCAGCCCTCCCGAACCCCGGCAACCCCGCGACCACCCGACCACACCAGCCCTCTCAGGCCCCGGTACGCCGCGACCACCCCGCCCTCACGCGTGCGACGCAGGAGCACGCACACCAAAGCGCGCCAGCGCGTCGTGAAGCGCGCCAGCGCGTGATCAGCGCGGCAGCGCGTCGTGAAGCGCGGCGGCGCGTCGTGAAGCGCGGCAGCGCGTGGGGGCAAAGGGTGGGTGGGGCGGCCGGCGGGCGAGCGGAGCGGGGCGCGAGGGCTCGACCACAGTTCGTCGCGAAGGGGGTTCACAACAGTTGGTGGGGCGAGCCGTTGCCGGGGGTATTCCAACGTTGTACTGTGCTTGTCGACCGCTGCACTTCAGCTTCCGGGAGTACGAATGAGCCAGCCTCGTGCCGAGTATCCGCGTCCGCAGTTCGTCCGGGCGGAGTGGGTGAATCTGAACGGTGAGTGGCAGTTCGAGGTCGACCGGTCGGACTCCGGGCTGGAGCGCGGGGTGCGCGAGCGCGACCTGGCACAGCGGATCACCGTCCCGTTCGCGCCGGAGACGCAGCTGTCCGGGATCGAGAACGTCGACTTCCTGGAAGCCGTCTGGTACCGGACGACCGTGACGATCCCGGCCGAGTGGTCCGGCAAGGACGCCGTACTCCACTTCCAGGCGGTCGACCACGACGCGACCGTGTGGGTGAACGGCGTCGAGGTGGTCCGGCACCGTGGCGGCTTCACGCCGTTCAGTGCCAACCTGAGCAAGGTCGCCCGGCCGGGCGAGGAGGCCACGATCGTGGTCCGCGCCCGCGACACCCACAAGGGTCCGCAGGCGCGCGGCAAGCAAAGTCAGCTCTACTTCAACCACAGCTGCCTCTACACCCGGACCACCGGCATCTGGCAGACCGTCTGGCTCGAGGCCGTGCCGACCGTGCACCTGGGCCGCCCCCGGATCACCCCGGACGTGGCCGGCTCCAGCTTCCACCTCGAAGTACCGGTGTCGGCGAACAAGCCGGACTGGAAGATCCGCGCGACGCTGAAGGACAGCGACGGCGAGGTCACGCAGGCGGAGGTCCGCGCCGACCTCGACCTCGCGCCCCGGCTCACGCTGCAGATCCCGGCCGGCCGCGTCCGCCTCTGGGACACGGCCGACCCGCACCTGTACGACGTACTCCTCGAGCTGATCGATGCCGACGGCAACGTTGTGGACACCGCGGACAGCTACGCCGGACTGCGCTCGGTGTCGATCAACGGCAAGGCGATCCTGATCAACGGCAGGCACGTGTTCCAGCGGCTCGTGCTGGACCAGGGGTACTGGCCGGAGAGCCTGATGACGGCGCCGTCCGACGAGGCGCTGGTCCGCGACATCGAGTTGAGCATCGCGGCCGGGTTCAACGGCGCGCGACTGCACCAGAAGGTGTTCGAGGAGCGGTTCCTGTACCACGCGGACCGGCTCGGGTACCTGGTCTGGGGCGAGTTCGGCGACTGGGGCTCGGGAGTCGGTGACACAGGCAACGACAATCAGCAGCCGACGGCGTCGTACGTCGCGCAGTGGCTGGAAGCGGTCGAGCGTGACTACAGCCACCCGTCGATCATCGGGTGGTGCCCGCTGAACGAGACACACCAACTCCTGCACGACCGGATCACCCAGCTGGACGATGTCACCCGCGCGATGTTCCTTGCCACGAAGGCCGCCGACACGACCCGGCCGGTGCTGGACGCGTCCGGCTACTCGCACCGCGTGCCGGAAACCGATGTCTGGGACTCGCACAACTACGAGCAGGACCCCACCGAGTTCGCGAAGCAGATGGCCGACCTGGTGGACGACAAGCCGTACGGGAACGTCGGCGGGCACGACGGGCGACCGATCTCCCAGCCGTACGCCGGCCAGCCGTACTTCTGCAGTGAGTTCGGCGGCATCTGGTGGAACGCGGAGGCGGCGGCCGCGGGCAAGAGCGGGCGCAGCGAGGACTCCTGGGGCTACGGACAGCGCGTCGCGGACGAGGAGGAGTTCTACACCCGCTTCGCCGGCCTGGTCGATGCGTTGCTCGACAACCCCCTGATGTTCGGCTACTGCTACACGCAACTGACCGACGTGTTCCAGGAAGAGAACGGCATCTACCGCTTCGACCGCACCAGCAAGCTCGACGTACCACGAATCCAGGCGATCCAGACCCGCCAGGCCGCCTACGAGAAAGACTGAAGTCCGAGGCTGCCGAGCGCGACCAGGATCCAGAGGATTGCTCCGAGGAGGAGCGGTCTGGGTCCTGCGTCGCGCAGTTCTTTCGGCCGGAGTGAGAGGCCGATTGCGACCAGCGCGGATGTGATCAGGAAGGTGCCGATCAGACTCAGCGTCGGCAGCCAGGTCTCGGGTACGGCGCCTGCACTCCGGAGACCCGCTGCCGCGATGAAGCCGATCAGGAACAGCGGGACCAGCTTGCGCCAGGGCAGCTTGGTCTTGGCGCCGGCTACGCGGGAATCGCGGCGCGACTTGAGGAAGACCAGCACCAAAACGATTGGCACAAGCGTCAACGAGCGCGTCAGCTTGACGACAAGGGCCTGGTCGCCGGCGCTCTGGCTGTAGGCGTACCCGGCCGCGACCACGGACGACGTGTCGTTGATCGCCGTACCGGCCCACAATCCGAAGGCTTCCGGGCTCAGACCGAGCAGGTGGCCGAGCGGCGGGAACGTGAGTACGGCGACCACGTTGAAGGTGAAGATCGTCGCCAGTGCGTAGGCGACGGACGAGCGTTTCGCTCCGATCGCGGCTGTTGCCGCCGCGATCGCGGATCCGCCGCAGATCGCCGTACCGACGCCGATCAACGTCTGCGTATCACCGCGGACACCGAGCAGCCGGCCGAAGAGCCAGGCGCCGCCGAGCGCGATCGCCAGTGTGCCGAGCATCACGGGGAGCGAGGACGCGCCGACGCGAGCCACCTGCTGGAGAGACAGGCCGGTGCCGAGGATGACGATCGACAGTTGGAGCAGGTTCCTCGAGGCGAAGTCGTAGCCCGGCCGGCACCGCTCGGCGCGCAGCGCCGGGATCAGCAGGCCGCCCAGCACGCCAAGCACGATCCCGAACACGGGTCCGCCGACGACCGGAACGAGTCGACCGAGCGGGAGCGCGATCGCGGCGAGGGCCAGCACGACGAGCAGACCGAGCGCCCGCTGGGTCACTCCGGACCAGACAGCGTGCAGCCGCGGGTGGTGAAGAGCAGCGACCGGGGTGACGGTTGGCCTAACCTCGACCTGCACCATCGGGCCGGCTCCTTTCGCAGAAATGTACGCACATTTAAGCTAGGAGATGACCGGACATTTGGCAAGCCCACTGGGAGGACACCCCGAGATGACCGTGCGCAGGCTCGACCGCTCCGGCGGCCAGCCGCTCTGGAAGCAGTTGCAGCAGGATCTCGTCCGGCGGCTGCGGTCCGGGGAGTTCGACGAGGCGTTCCCCGGTGAGCTCGCGCTTGTCGAGGACTACGAGGTGAGCCGGCACACGGTCCGGCAGGCACTCGGCCAACTGCGCTCGGACGGCCTGATCGTGGCCGAACGCGGCCGCCAGCCCCGGGTCGCGGCCGCGCCGGAGATCCGGCAGCCGATGGGCGCGCTCTACAGCCTGTTCTCGTCCGTCGAGGCATCCGGTCTGTCCCAGCACAGCGTCGTACGGGCGCTCGACATCAGAGCCGACGGCGTCATCGCGGCCCGGCTCGACCTGGAGGCGTCGAGCCCACTGCTGTACCTCGAGCGGCTCCGGTACGCCGGTGACGAACCGCTGGCCCTGGACCGGGTCTGGCTCCCCGCATCACTCGCCGAACCACTGCTCGACGCCGACTTCACCCACACCAGCCTCTACAACGAACTGTCCGTCCGGACCGGTCTCAGCCTCGACCACGGCCGCGAGGACATCCGCGCCATCAACCCGACACCGGCCGAGCGGGTGTTGCTGCACTGCCCGGCCAACGCCGCGGTCTTCTCCATCATTCGCCAGGGCACCACGCAGAACCGTCCGGTCGAGTGGCGCCACACCGTGGTCCGCGGGGACCGGTTCGCCCTGTCGGCCGAGTTCTCGGCGAACACCGGCTACCGCCTCACCCCGGCACCGCGGACCACTGCCCTCGCCCAGGGCTGGTAGCTCCTGTCAGGGACCGATACTGAAGCCATGACGGTCAAGGAACTGCGGTTGGTCGTGACAGCGGACGACTACGACGAGGCGGTGGCGTTCTACCGGGACGTGCTCGGGCTGCCGGAGCGGGCGTCGTACTCCTCGGAGAACGGACGGGTGACGATCCTCGAGGTCGAACGGGCCACGCTCGAGATCGCCGACCCGGGCCAGGCCGACTTCATCGACGAGGTCGAGGTCGGCCGCCGGGTGGCCGGCAAGTACCGCGTCGCCTTCGAGGTCGACGACTCCGCGGAGACGACGCGCAGACTGGCCGCCGCCGGCGCCTCGGTGATCGCCGAGCCGACCCGCACCCCGTGGAACTCGCTGAACGCCCGCCTGGAGACCCCCGGCGGCATCCAGCTGACCTTGTTCACCGAGCTTGACCTCAACTGAACTCGAAGTGTTGAGGTAGGCGTCATGTGGCAGATCGAAGACCTGGACCTGGACGCCTACCTGCAACGGATCGGGCACGCCCGGGTGGAACCGTCGGCGGACAGCCTGCACAGCCTGCATCGGGCCCATGTGCTGGCGATCCCGTTCGAGAACATCGACGTGATCCTCGGCACGCATCCCGGCCTCGGCCTGGACGCGATCCAGGCCAAACTCGTCGGCCGGCAGCGTGGCGGCTACTGCTACGAGCACACCCTGCTGTTCGGCGCCGCACTCGAACGTCTCGGCTTCGAGGTGGTACGACGAGTCGCGCGCGTGCAGCCGCACAAGTCCGGTCCACGGACGCACGCTCTCCTCAAGGTCGGTGTGGATGGGCAGGAGTTCCTGGCCGACGTCGGTTTCGGCGCGGGCCAGCTCTACCCCACTCCGCTCAAGGACGGCGTGGTCGTCGACCAAGGCGGATGGGATCACCGGCTCACCCTCGACGGTGACGTGTGGACGCTCTCGAAGCACACCGCGGACGGCTGGGTTCCGCAGCACGCCTCCAACGACGAGCCGGTCCGCCCGATCGACTACGACGTCTACCACCACTACGTCTCGACCCACCCGAACTCGCCGTTCACCGGCCGTCCGGTGGTGATGCGCGTCGCCGACGGCGTCGTCCGCCGGCTGGTCGGCGACAAGCTCGCCGTCGAGTACGCCGACGGCCGGACGACAGAGCGCGTCGTACCGGCCACGGAATTGCCCGAAGTGCTGGCGAGTCTGGACGTCGTCCTCAGTGACGAGGAAGTCGACCGCTTGCGCCACGTTTAGGCGTCTCGGTGCGGAAGGATTCACCGAGCTCCGAGCCGAGACCGAAGTAGTGCCGGAAGTTGTAGATCAACGGCGACCACGCGTCCGGATCGACGTACGACGTGCCCGGTACGACGATCCGGTCGTCGGCGTGCACGCGCAGCACCTTCGCCTGGATGATCAAGAAGGTGCCTCCGGCATCGAATTCGACCTCGACCGCGGTGGCCTCGAACTGCAGTGGACACTCGGCAACGCGCGGCGGCGCGACCCGCTCGGACGCCACCGGAGTCAGCCCGGCCGCCTTGAACTTCTCCCGCTCGAAGCGGAACCGGGCCTTCTTCGCGTCCGGCACCGGATGGCGGCCGGTGAGGCCGGCGATCCGCTCGACCGCCTCCCACTGCGCCGGCGACGGGTAGTTGATGACCAGCTCGGGCCGGAGTTGCAGATTGTGGGCGGTCTGACCGGATCCACCCACGCCGAGTACGACGACGTCGCCGAGCGCCCAGGCGGACGACATCGGGGCGAGATTGCTCGTGCCGTCGTCGTTCACCGTGGACAGCAGTGCGACCGGCGTACCGACGTACAGGATGGACGGTTCGATCGTCAGGTGAGTCATGGTTCCGACGCTAGGCGGCGGTCGCTTCGGCGCTGACCGAACTGTCGGAGCGGCATGATGAGGTCATGAGCATGCAGGCAGAGGGACAGGAGTTGGCTGCTTGGGCTCGCATGTTGGCCGACGGGACCCGGGCGACGGTGTGCCTGGCGTTGCTTGACGGGCGGGCCTGGACGGCTACCGAACTGGCGCGAGTGGCGCAGGTGTCGCGGCCGACGATCAGCGAGCATCTCAACCTGCTCGTCGAGGGCGGGCTGCTGACCGAGGTTCGGCAGGGCCGGCATCGCTACGTGAAACTCGCCGGCCCGGACACGGCCGAGTTGATCGAGGGACTCGCCGCGCTCGCACCACGGCGTACGGAGGTCGCGAACAGCCTGTCCGCGGTCAGCAAACGAGACGCGTTCGCGCGAGCCCGGACCTGCTACGACCACCTGGCCGGCAAGCTCGGCGTGGCGCTCGCGGATGCGATGACCGAGCGCGGCCTGCTCGACTGGTCGGACGGGATCGCTCTGACGCCGGCGGGACTGGCCTGGCTGGCGGATCTCGGCATCGAGGTCGAGCCGAAGCGCGGACGGGCTGTAGTCAGATCGTGCCTCGACGTGACCGAGCGGCGCCCGCATATCGCCGGCGCGGTGGGTGCGGCCTTGTGTGGACATGCGTTGCAGCACGGGTGGGTGAGCCACATCCCCGGCGGGCGAGCGCTGAAAGTGACCGGCTCAGTACGCGAACTGGGGCTGCCTGTTGGCGTCGTACGAGAACTACTGCCCAGAGTCTGAGAACTCTATGAGGGAACACGCTTCCATGAGGCGCGGAGCGCCGAAACCACCTAGCCTTCGGCCATGACTGAGTTCGAGCCCGGCACCGATCTGGTGTCCCGCCTTCCGTTGCCCAGCCACGTGATGGTCCTGGCGGACGGTCAGTGGCGTCGCGGCTGGCTGATCGGCCGCGAGCACGAGGAGACGGGATGGACGGGTCTGGTGCAGTACGAGGTCGACGGGACGGAGCGGACGGAACGCCTGCCGGCGGACCGGATCGCGCTGCCCGCGTCGGACGGCCCAAGCGAACGAGCGTCGTAGCGCACCGAAAGCGTGCGTTGAGCTGAGGAGGGGATAACGCATGAAGGCCCCCGGGGTAGTCGACCGGGGGCCTTCGTGCGTAACGCTGCCGGGGCGCCTCGCGTCGAACGAGAACCCCGTCCCAGGCCCTTCGGGCGGTTGACCTGGGACGGGATCCTCAGTGGCGTTACACAGGGTGTATCGCTGGTGACGGGCCGAGTGTTACAGAATCGACGGAAATTCTTTGGGTACGGCGGCCGCCTGGGACACGCGGCTCCCGGGGCAAGCGGCGACCCCGGTGCACGTCCCTGAACACCGGGGCCTGGATCGGGGGCCTCTCGAGCGACCGCCGCTCTTGAGTGTCAGGTGCCCTTCTGTGCCACCGGCAATCATGCCGACAGTGATCAGAAATGCACGGCGAGCAGAACTCGTCCGGATTCCGAGCTACGGATGTCCAGTGCCTGGATCTCGCTGCGCTGCAACTTCGTGGTGGCGGCCGGTTTCACGGTCGTACCAGGCGACGACGTCCAGCTCGCGATCAGCTGTGACTTGCCGGACGTGTCTGTGACGTACAACTCGTATCCCCGGGCCCGTTCGCTCGGCGTCGCCAAGTCGTCGTACCGGCAGCTGATCTCGATCGTCGTACCCCAGCGCTCCGGCACCAGCCGCGCGTCCGCGGACAGCTTGCTGGCCACGGTCTGCGCGAGGACGACGTAGTCCCCCTGCGGTTGCTCGTGGGTGAGCGGGATCGCGATCACCGCGCCGATCGCGGCCGCGACCAGCGCGACCCCGGTCATCAGCGCGCCGAGGCGCACCCGCTGCCGGCGCTGTTCCCGCTGCACGTTGCGGACCAGTCCGGGCAGCAGGTTCGGCGGGGCGGTGGTGATGGTCGCGAGCGCCCGGTCGTCCGGCAGCGCGGCCAGCGTCCCGGGTACGCCGGCCAACGACGCCATCTCCGCCGAGCACTCGTCACACGTCTGCAGATGCTCCTCGTACGCGCGCCGATCCTTCGCCGACAACGCGCCGAGCAGGTACGCCGCGTCCCAGTCCCGGTACGGATCACTCACTGACTCGTCACCCCCTTCTCCTGCAGCGCGAGCTTCAACGCCCGCAGCCCGTAGTGCAGCCGCGACTTCACGGTGCCGGACGGGATGTCCAACTCTTCGGCGATGTCGGTGACCGTCCGGCGTCCGTAGTACGCACGAACGATGACCTGCCGATGTTCCTCGGACAGCTGGGCGAGTGACTCCGCCACCAGCCAGGCGTCCAGTACGGCGTTCGCATGGTCGGCGCTCGGGTTCTCCGGCAGGTCGTCGCTGGCGACCTCGCGGCTGACCCGGGCACTGCGCCGGTCGTCGATGACGAGATTGCGTGCCACCGTGAACAGCCAGGCCCGAGCCCCCGCCTCGTCCTCGGTCAGGATCTGCGGCCGGCGCCACGCCCGGAGCAGGGTCTCCTGTACGACGTCCTCCGCCAGCCGGTCGTCACCGGTCAGCCGCACCACGAACCGCCACAGCGACGGCGCATGGACGTCGTGCAGCTCACGCAGCAGGGCCGCCCGGTCATCGGCCATCGGCACTCCTGCTCAGTTGGCTGCTGTTCTCGCCACCATTCTGTACCGGATCGAATCACAGTCCACAGCCCTTGCAGGGATTGCGAGTGCGGCGGTGGTAGCCGTAGGCGGCCAGGGTCAGGCCGACGCCCCAGAGGAGATAGGCCGGGACCGCGACCCAGAAGAAGGCGTCCGGCAGACCGACATCGCCGTACGCGGGCTTGCCCTGGATCGCGTTGCCGATCATCTGGAGAAGCCCGACACCGAAGTACGCCGTGATCCCCGCACCCAGGCCGAGTCCCGGGAGGAGCAACATCCAACGGGGGAAGAATCGGCCAGGCCGATACACGAGCAGCAGGGGTATGGCGACGCCCGCGAGCACGAAGCCGCTTTCGAAGAAGATCCGCGAGAGGTTGCGGTCGTACGGCGTACTGCCGAATCCGACCGCAGCCTGGGCGGCCAGCCGGGTCAGACAGCCGATGACGGCGAGCCAGGCGGGCCAGGTCGGTGTCGAGGTGGGACGCGGCCGACCCGTGCAGCGAAGGCAGGTCGGGTCGAGCCTTCGCTGATAGGCCAGCGCTGTCGCCCCAAGCAGCGCGGCGCCTCCCAGCGCAGTGAACCTACTGAGCATCCCGAGCAAATCGAAGGGAATCCCGAGTCCGGGCAGGAGACCTGCCACCAGATCGAGCAGAGCGAAGCCGGCCGCGGCAACCCAGCCTGCCGCAAGCACCCACAGCAACCGGATCAGGGTGCGGGAGCGCGGCCGTCGACCGAGCGTGATCACCCAGGCAGCAGTGACGAGGCACCCGGCGACTGCAATCCAGTCCGGAACGAGGAGATCGCGCCCGGGAAGCTTCCAGACCGGCGCGTTCCCGGCGGCGAACCACACCCGCAGACAGCCGTACGCCGCCGCCCACACGAGCGCAGCCGTCGGCACCCGACTGTGTGCAACTCGAACCGGTGCCTCCACGCTCGATGCCATGCAGCCAGTCTCTGCGGCGTGACCCGCCGGACGGATCACTCCCGCGAGTGAAAGCCCTCCATCGCAAGACCGACGTCACCGCGTTGCGTCGCGGGCCTCGTGGAGGGCGCGCAGTACGCGGAGGAACGCTTCGCGGTCGGCTCGGGGGACCTTGGCGAGGAGGCGGTCCTCGCGGGCGCGGATGTCTTTGCGGACGGAACGTCGTACGCGACGCCCCTGGGTGGTGATCGAGAGCAGGCGGACGCGGCGGTCGTCCGGATCCGGGGTGCGCTCGATCAGGCCGGCGTCCTGGAGCTCGTCGAGGGTGCCGATGATCCGCGACTTGTCGGCGCCGATCGTCTCGGCCAGCGCCGCCTGGGTGCGCACCGGAGTCTCGTCCAGCACGGTGAGCACCGAATATCCCCACATCGAGACCTCGTGTGCGGCGAGCACCGGCATCTCGGCCGCGATGAGTGCCCGCACCAACGGGTACAGCATCGCGGCGAGGTCGGGACGCTCGCCTGGGTCCTCGCTCGGCATAGCCGGAAGATAACACTGGCACAATCATAAGCTGGCGCATACGATATGCTCATGCCTACAGTTGATTACGCATCCCTGGACGCCGCCGCGGTGCGGACCAGCATCGACGTCGTTTCCCGCGCCACCTCCGCCGACCTGGCCAAGCCGACGCCCTGCCGCGCCTGGACCCTCTACGGCCTGCTCGCCCACATGGCCACCCAGCACTACGGTTTCGCGGCCGCGTCCCGCGGTGAAAGCGACACGGAGCTCTGGAAACTCCGCGACCTCGGCGACGACCCGGTGAAGGCGTACATCACCTCCGCCGAACACGTCCTGACCGCCTTCGCCGAAGACGGCGTCACCGAGCGCCAGTTCCCCCTCCCCGAATTCGGCGCCGGCCTGTCCTTCCCCGGCCACCAGGCCATCAGCTTCCACTTCATCGACTACGTCGTTCACACCTGGGACGTCGCCAAGTCCCTGGGCACTGGTGTCACCTTCACCCCCGACGTCCTGACAGCCGCCCAAACCGTCGCCCAGATGGTCCCCACCGGCGACGTCCGCCTCGTCCCCGGCGCCGCCTTCGCCGCCGACCTCCCCTGGACCGGCGACAATCCGCTGGACCAGATCGTCGCTCTCCTGGGCCGCTCCCCCGACTGGCCCGCCTGACCTTGCCCGAGGCTTGTCGTGGAACAGGCCTGACACTCGGCGGCCGTGTCTCGTCGTACTGGCATGACAATGACGACGAAGCTCAGCGAGCTGACCGGGGACTACGTTCTCGATGCCGAGCGGACGCGGATCGGGTTCGTTGCCCGGCACCGGATGGGGACCAGGGTGCGAGGGCGGTTCGCCGTCTTCGAGGGAGTCGTGCGCCTGGATGGTGACGACCCGAGCGCCTCGAGCGCTCGGCTCACGATCCAGGCGGACACCGTTGACACCGGCAACGACCAGCGGGATGGCCAACTCAGCAAGACTTTCCTCGTGGCAGCGACGTACCCGGTCGTCTCCTTCGTGTCGACGAAGGTCGAGCAGACCGGCGCGACCACGTTCGACGTCACAGGAAACCTGACCATGCGGGGCGTCACGCATCCGGTCACGGTCCCGTTCGAGCTGATCGAGGCGGACGGCGACGTCACGTTCAAGGCGACTCGGACGATCAGTCGCATGCAGTGGCAGGTGAACTGGAACGCCCTGACCACCGTCATGGTCAGCCCGGACGTGATCCTCGACCTCCAGCTCACCGCCACTCGCCGTTGAGCTGTCTCAGTCCTCGCAGCCGATGCCGTCACCATCGCGGTCGAGGCCGTAGACGTCATGGCCGATCACAGTGACCGGACCTTGGACGTACGCCGGACCGTTGCCAGTGCCACCTGAGCAGTCGACATCGCTGGCGATCGGGACGCAGCCGCTGTAGTTCGGATCGCAACCCGACGACCCGCTCTCCTCCTCGACCTTGGTGCCGAGGACGGTCACCTGCGTCCGCGGTTGCTTGGAGACCTCTTGCCGCAGCAGCTCTTTGGCCGTCTGTACGCCGTTCACGTACGTGACCTCGTAGGTCAGTTTGCGTGTCCCGTTACTGCCTGTGGTCCGGATGGTCTTCTCGCCCTTCGGAAGCGAGCTGTCCGTGACCGTCTTCTTCTTGAACGGGATGGTCTTGAACTCGACGACCTGCCTCTTGGTCGTCACCCGCACCGGCGTCTTCGCGGTCGGCGCCTTCGTCGTCGGCTCCGCGGTCGTTGCGGGCTCGGTCGTTGTGGGCTCGGTCGTCGTTGGCGCCGTGGTCGACGTCGGCGTGGCGGCGGTCCGGATGCTTGCGATCGCGGCCGGTTCGCCGGCGTCCGCCGAACCCGATGACGATCCGCAACCGGTGGCGAGTGCGCCGACGGCCAGCAGCGCGATCGGCGCCAGCGCAGCACGAATGAGATGCACGATTCCCCCCAACCCGCCGTCGGTTCCCCCCGCGGCGGGATTGTCAGCGCCCGGAATTCCCGGGCAAGTTCCGATCCATACCACCGGGCCGCGGCGTCAGGCGAGGGGTCGGCGCGGATCAGTCGCGAACCGCATCGGTTTCGTGACCTACTGTCGAGTCAGCCGTGGGATCCGGTGAGGATGTGGGTCCCGATCGGGCTGATGGTGTGGCGCACGGCGTTGCCGGCGCGGCGGGTCGTGACCAGGCCGGTGCGGTGCAGGACGCGCGTGTTCGCTGGCCGAGGCGAGTGAGATGCCGGCCCGGGCGGCCAGTTCGCTGGTGGAACAGGCGCCGGCGGAGATGGATCGCAGTACGGCGGCGCGCGTACGGCCGAGGAGGTCGGCCACGGCACGCTCCTGGTCGGCGCACGGCTCGGCCCGCGCGGACCAGGCGGGGTCGTGGTGCACCGGATAGACGAGGACCGGCGGGACCTCGGGGTCGGCGGGCATGATCGGGTGCCGCCAGCAGAAGAACGACGGGACCAGGCGGATGCCACGGCCGCGCAGGTCCAGGTCGCGGTCGATGTGCCGCATGTCGACGTGCAACACCGGCGGCCTCCATTGCAGAGCCGGATGCAGGGTCTCCGCGAGGGTCTCGAAGCCGCCGGTCGTCACGGTGTCACTGTGCTGCTTCACGTCGCGGTCGATCGTGGTGGCGATCGCCGACACCTGCGGTGCGATCTTGGGTCCGGTGGAAGTGCTTCAGGCCGCGACAGACCTTCGTCAGTACGGCGGGTTCGCCGGCGGCGAGGCCACGGGTCCAGCGCGGCAACCGGACCTGTTCGGCCAGGCGGCTGAGTTGAGCGTGCAGCTGACGCCGCGGGGTCGCCGCCACCGCGGCCAGCCCGGCGTCGAGGCCGTCGGCGGACTCCGCAGGGGTGAGGAAGTCAGGCGAGTAGCCCAAGGGTGGCGCGAGTACGAGCAGCTCGCGTTCGATCGGGGTGAGCCGGGCACGGGTCCGCTGGCGCCACGGACCGAACACCGCCGGCTCGTCGTCGGTCTGCAGCATGTGCATGCCGAGCAGTACTTCCCACAACGGATCCGGCTCGCGGCCGATCGTCGTACGCGCCAGATCGGCGCACCCGAAAGAGATCCGGAAACCCATCGCCATTCCTCCCCCGAGGAAGCGGCACGCCAGTCGACTCCCCCAGCGTCACCGCCTTGACCTGTGTGCAGCACACAGCGTAGGCGACCTCAGGGTCAACCGGCGCTCAGCTTGTGCCGGCGCCGACCCCGACCAGCATCGCGAAGACGATCCCGGCGATCAGCCCGCCGACTCCCAGCATGATCAACGGTCCTGCGCTGATCGGTGGCTCCGGGACCCGCTGCTGGAAGACGGCGAACAACCGCTCCTCAGCCGGCCGCACCTCCCGCAGCATGACCACGGACGGATGCTCGTCGACGCCGAAGATCTCAAGCGCCTGCAGCCCGGAGTGAGCAGCGATCACCGCGGCCCGGACGACCCCGATGATCACGGCACCCGCCGCCACTGTCAGCACGCCGATCAAGGCCACGGTCGTCTGCGCCATCCCCGCCGTACCCACGTCCGCGGTGAACGCCTCCTTCAGCGCCTCGAACGACCACCACCCGAAGAACCCCAGCCCCGCGGCCGCCACTCCGACACCGCAGAACCCGGCAGTCAGTGGATTCTGTGTCTTCACCGCCGCCGCGAACGCCCGCGCATCGCCGGCCAGGTCCCCCGCGTCCCGGACCAGCCCTTCGTACGTCGCCAGCGCATCGGCCCGCGCCTTGAGCTTGACCCCGATCACGATCCGATCGGCCAGCCCCAGCGTGCTCGCCTGCCCGACGATCTCCCGCCAGGCATCCACCACCTCGCGATGCACCCCGATGATCGCCGCCCGCTCCACAACCCCCATGTGCGTGCCCCCTTGATCCCCCCTGAGCCTGAGAGTACGCCGACCACTCCACTCCGAACAGTGATCACTTCGCGATCCCGATCCCGCCCCCACCGACCAAACCCCTCGACAAACCTGACACACTGTTCCCCTCACCCCTCGTGAGAGGGCCTCTAGCTCAACTGGCAGAGCAGCGGACTTTTAATCCGCGGGTTGTGGGTTCGAGTCCCACGGGGCCTACCGGCAAGAACATAGCTCTGACCTGCGGGTTTTGCATTCGAGGCCGAGTCGCGACTATCGGCTGTTCGCAGGTCGTGGGATCAAACGTGGTGCGAATCGCTACGATACGGCCCATGGGATCAGCTGAGCGTGCCCCCAAGCGCCCCAAGGGCAGCGTGGAGACCTTGCCCAGCGGAGCACTGAGAGTCTCGGTCTACGCTGGGATCGACCCAGTATCCAAACGGCGGCACTACCTGCGGGAGACGATCCCGGCCGGCACGCCGAAAGCGAGCCGCGAAGCCGAGAAGGTGATGCGGCGCCTGCAAACACAGATCGATGAGCGGCGTCAGCCGCGGACGAGCGCAACTGTCAGCCAGCTCGTAGAACGCCACCTGGACCTGGTCGACCTCGAAGAGACGACCGTCCGGACCTACCGCGGCTACATGAAGCATCACATCGTGCCGATCATCGGTCATGTCAAAGTCGGTGCAGTCGAAGCGGACCTCCTCGATTCCTACTACGCCGAACTGCGCCGCTGCCGGCTGCACTGCGATCGCCGAGCCTTCACCGAGCACCGCACGGAGCGCCTCCACGAATGCGATAGCCGATGCAAACTGCATGAGTGCCGTCCGCTCGGCGCCTCGACGATTCGTCAGATTCACTTCATCCTCAGCGGCGCATTCCGGCAAGCAGTCCGCTGGAAGTGGGTTGGCGTCAACCCGATGCCCACAGGCCAGCCACCGGCCGCGCCAAAGCCGGATCCAAGACCACCCAGCGCGGCCGAGGCCGTAAGGCTCTTAGAGGAGGCGTTCAGAGACCGCCCCTGGGGCGCGTTCATATGGCTAGCCATGACGACCGGCGCGCGCCGGGGAGAGCTCTGCGCGCTGCGGTGGTCGAGGGTTGATCTCGACAACGGCACGATCGTCATCGATTCCAGCGTCGCGCAAAACAGTAGTAAGAAGTGGCTCAAAGACACCAAGACACACCAGCAGCGCCGGCTCGCGGTTGACGCCGGGACCGTGGCACTCCTTCGTGCCCACAAGGATGAGTGCCAGGCGCAGGCTGCCCTTGTCGGCACGAAGTTGTCCCCGGACGCATTCGTGTTCTCACTCGCGCCAGATCATAGCGAGTTCCTCGTGCCAGACAGCGTCAGCCAGCGCTATAGCAAGGCGGCAGCCCGGCTAGGGATCGACACACACCTGCACAATCTGCGCCACTACTCGGCAACAGAACTGATCGCCGCGGGCGTCGATATCCGCACAGTGGCAGGCCGCCTCGGCCACGGTGGTGGTGGCACAACCACCCTGCGCGTCTACACAGCTTTCGTGTCCGAATCGGACCAGCGGGCGGCGCAGACCCTGTTCGCCCGCCTCCCATCCAGGCCGGAACAGCGGACCGAATCCGAGCGAGCGCGCGTAGACCCACGCTCGCCATACGAGCATGTAGCAGCCGCGATCAGCGCGGCGGTCACCGCTGGCGAGTTCTCGCCTGGCTCAGCTTTGCCACCTACAGCTGAGCTTGCCCAGAACCACAACGTGTCGCCTGGGACAGTTCGCCGTGCCATCAAGCTTCTTGCAGACTGGGGCCTCGTCGACGACGCCCGCAGGATCACGCAACCCGAATGAACGCCTGAGCCCGGCAGCCCTCGTCCTGATCACCTCGCTGGGAAGGACGGCGGATTTCTGCTCTGGCAGCGTGGACGGCACAATCGGGGGAATCCAGGGGCAGGGCACAAGGAAAGCAGGACCGGTGGATCAACTGAGATTTGACGACCAGCTCGGTATCTACAGCGTGAGCGTTGCTCCGGAGTCGATAGGCATCCTCAAAGGAATGGGCACTCACTGCCTTCAACTTCAGATCGCGGTCGGCATTCCGGAGCTCGGCCCAGACGCTGGGCGGTTGTTGTACCTGGAGACCGCCCTCTGCGCCCCTCAGCCGGCGGGTCCAACCGTACCGATCGCCTTCGCGAACATGTCCGTACCCTTCAGGCCCGCTGGCGAGATTCGCCGCCTGACTCCGCAGTACCTCATCACGAACGCTCAACTACTCGCCTTGGAGCACCACCGCGTGGGCGACCTGCGCCTAGAGCTGCACGTCCGTGGCTTTCTTCCACAGGCAGCCGGTTACCCCGGCTCAAGTGACCTCGTCGAGTACGTCGGTATCGCCGAGAGCAGGTGGCGTCAGCAGCTTGCCGGTCTTGGCCGCTCTGTCGGTGCGGAGATGCTGATCCCGTTTCCGGCCGACGACGAGCCGCGTCACGCCGTTGCCGAGTTCCTGCGCGAGGCTCAGCGGCTACTTGGCGGCAACGAGATCGACAGCGCGATGCTTTATGTTCGCAAGGCCCTTGAAGGGATCAGGACGATCTGCGATTGGGGCTGGCCGGGCAAGAAGGGCGAGCGCGAGCGGACCGGGGGCGAGCGGTGGGCGTGGATCCGTGCGGCGCTTGAGCACCAGGCGAGCGGAGCGCTTCACGATGACGCCGGCACCAAGGACTACCGCTACAGCCGAGCGGAGGTGGAAGCCCTGATCGCCATGACCGCAGCCCTCTTAACCATCGTGACTTGAATTCAATGTCGGCCAGGCTTCCCAACCGAGCCGAACCCGCGACCTTCTCATTACGAGGAGGAAGGTCACCGTCACATCTGCCGTCTTCAGGCGTGATTCGTTGCAAGGAACCTATCTCCGATGCCCGAATTCTTCATCGGTATCGGGCAGTTCGCTCCATGAATGGCTCCACGCCGCCGCTACAACTCCCCCGTCCGCTGGCCCATCCGACCCACGATCGGGGGCGGTCTGCCCCGCCGCGGGCGTGAAACCCGACCACTACTGCGTCTGGGCGCACGAGACCGGAGGCGACCGCACCGGCCGCCTCATGCGCGGCCTCCTTTCGAGACGTTTGGCCTGGGGCACCTGTGAGAGGTCAGCTGGCGCCGTTCTCGAGGGGGAGCCAGCTCGCGCTGGTGGGAGGGGGCCAGCGTCGGGCCGCAGATCCTTCCGGCCGGCCAAGTAGTTCTGGGGCCTACGGGGGAGTTGGCCGGGAGGATTTGCGGTTGACGGTTTCGTGTCAGGCAGTGATTGCGGGGCCGGTAGCGTTGGACGGAGCTGGTTGCGTGTCCACCCCCGACGCGAGCCGGTCAGGCTGACCCGCGCCATCCCCGGCCGGGATCAGCCGTGACGAACGACCAGACGGTGGGTCTGGGTGGCGGGTTCGAGTTTCGGGCGTGCCGAACGGGTGGTAGCCACAGCCGATGCGGTAGCAGCCGACCACCCGGTCGTTGTCGTAGTTGCCCGCCGGTTCCAGGAGCAGAACGAGGGTGTACTCGTCGCCGGGTTCGACAGCGGTGTGACACCAGTCATGGCCGCCGGGGTGATCGGCGGCGTCCCAGTCACACTGGACCTCGTGATCAGCACGCTGGTGGTGGCATGTCCGTGGAGGTCATTAGGGTCTGGAGCGTGTGGCGAGACGGTGCAGTGCCGACTTCGGAGGAAGCTACGCAGGCGGTCATCTTCTATGGGAGCACGACTCGTATCAACCTCACGCGTAGGTCATTAGTAGCATCCGCACATCGCCATGAGCGCGCGGATCGCGGCTAGATGAGTGCGTTCGTCCCTACGCTTTAGCCATCGACCAGACCGCACTTCTGCGAGCGCTGGTAGGCAGTTCAGGGCGATGCCGTCTGGGTGCCCGGGGATCTAGGCACCGACTGGACGGTTCGCCGAGCCGCGTTGGCCATCCTGATTCCCGGGAGCGGCTTCGGCAATCAATGGCCGGGCTTTTGTGCCGGGGAGATTGCGTGTGTCGATGAGTTGCTGGGCGACGTCGCGGAGTTTGGTGTTGGTGTCTTGGGAGTAGCGTCTCAGGACGGTGAAGGCCCGGTCGCTGTCGAGGTCGAAGCGCTCCATCAAAATCCCCATCGCCTGTCCGACCAATTTGCGGGCGTCGACGGCTTGCGCGAGGTTCGCCTCGTGGCGGGCGCTCGCCAGCGCAACCGAGGCGTGCCGCGCCAGAATCTGCGCGACCGCAATGTCATCGGGCCCGAAAGCGTCGGGTGTGGTGCTGTACAGGCCGAGCATCCCGACGGTGCCGATGGCGGTGGTGAGCGGCACATCCAAGACGGCGCGGACGCCGAGTTCGCGCACCTCGACAGCCCATTGGGGCCAGCGACCGTCGGTGGCGGTGTCTCGGATCAAAACGTCGTGGCCGGTTCGCATCGCCTCGACCAGCGGCGCGTGCCCCGTTGCCATGGCGTGCTGGAAGATCTCGCAGACCAGCGGGTCGGTTGCCGCCGGCACCTGCGGCCGTCCGCGGCTGTAAAGGGCAATGCCGGCATGGGAACAGTCCATGGCCTGGAGCGAGAACTGCACGACCGCATCGACGGTCTCCTCGAGTCCGCCCGCGCCATGCAACTCGATCGCCAACCGGGCAAACGCCTCCGCGGCGCCTGCACCGGCAGGGTCAATCGTCGCCATCTCGGCCTCCCGGGGCGGCTCGGTGCGAGCACCCCGCTGACCGGTGTGATCTATGCCATCCATCATGGCACTTATCGTGCCGTGCGCCCACGATCCTCTCAACGTGACCGGCGGGACGCCTCAGGTGACAAGACTCGGGCGTCTGCCTGGGGGGCAGGGGTCGCCTCGCCCACTTCCGCGACGCATGCCGTCGCCCACCAGGAGTAGCGGACTGGCGCGTACCGGAATCCGCTCGAGGATCCAGGGGTCATACCGAAGGGCCCAGGCCCGGAGCGTCACCCTCCCACGCACCGCTGGGCCCTTCACCCACCGGCCCTCGATCAAGCCACTTCGAACGATGTCGCTCTCACGATGAGCAGGCGACTGAGTTCTCATGCGCTCAAAGCACCTCTCGCCCAGGAAGCGCAGGAAGGTCTTCTGGACGCAACTCCGCCCGAACCCGGAGATACCGCATGCCGTGGCGGACTTGTCCAGCTTGGGTGGCGGCGTCGGCAGTGACCTCGGCGCGAGCCTTCGCCTGTCGGAGTCGAACCGACGACCTTCTCATTACGAGGAAGAACGACAGCGTCGCATCCGCTCTCTACCAGCGCTTCTAGCAACACGGCCGCCCCCAGCGAGAGCGAGATTCCCCATGCGTATCCGTCGTTTCGTGCCACGAGTCATGCCATGCATCTCGACCACCCCTAGGTTGCGGCGATCGTCCACGTGCGTCCGCTTCTCGTGAAGTGCGAGTCGGCCGCCGCGCGCTTAGCTTGCACGTGGATGGAGACAACGTGGCCGCACTGCGGCTGTACCTCGGCCCAGGTTCGTCGACCACCATCAAACCGGTGGCGGCATAGTGATGGTCAAGCAACTGGACGGCTGACGCCGTCGCCACGCCTGGCTTTCTAGGGGCAGGTTCGGGTGATCGCCTGGGCGGCGTTGCGATCGGCCCCGGTGATCGGCAGCGCGTACTTGCGGGCGACTTGGAGGTACCGCAGGACGTAGGTGCATCGGTAGCTGCGGTTGATCGGCAGCCACTCGCCAGGCCCAGCGTCGTTCTTTGACGCGTTGGCCGGTCCATCAACAGCCAGCAGGTTCGCTGCCTGGTCGTTCGCGAAGTCGACGCGTCGCTGGAGCGGCCATCGCGCCGCGCCCATGTCCCACGCCAGCGCGAGCGGATACACGTGGTCGATCTGCACCTTGTTAGCGGCGGCCTTGCGGAACTCGACCCGGCGACCGGTGTAGGGCTCGACGGGGAGGGTGCCGGCGATGACCACGCATCTGGAGCCGCTGCGGTACTGCACCGCGGTCAGTTGGGCCGTGAGTATGTCGTTGCGGGTGTCGCAGCCGTTGTGGCCACCGCGGCCAGCGTGGTCGTCGGTCCAGGTCTGCCCGAACTGGTCTCGCTTGTATCCCGGCACCTCAGGCCGGGCGGCAATGACTCGGAGCTCGCGGAGTTCGGCAGAGATCAACTTGGCCGTGCCGGCCGCTGGCTGAACGGGGACAGGACTGCTGGTGGGTGTGGCTCGCGGAGGTGGGTTCGATTTGGCTGGGTTGGCTCCGGCGACTGGATAGGCGCACCCGGTGATGACGACGGCGAGGACGGTCAAGGCGACAAGGGGGTTGCGCATCACGTGACCTTAAAGTATGGCTGAGGTCTCGCGCGCCTCAGGTCATGGCTCGGGCTCCTCTCGGACTCACCAGCTGCGCGAGCTGGGCAACGCTCAGCGGTTCAGCATCGACCTGATCGAGAGCCGAAGAGAACGGCACCTGATCACGCTGGGCGCCACAGCGTGAGCAGGAACGTGAAGGAGACGCTGCAGACACAACGAAGCCCAGGCCACTGTTGCGACCTGGGCTTTGTGCGCCGCCAGGGACTCGAACCCCGAACCCGCTGATAATCGGACTGATCTGCTTGACGTTGCCGATCGTCGTCCGAAATTGCCGTCTGACCTCGGGGTTTGTGCCGAGCTCGTGGTTCGTCGATGCCTCTCTGTTCCTGACGGTGCGCGATGAATCCCGACCCGTAAGTCGCACTGGATCCCCGTCGCGCTCGGTGTCCCAATCGGCCACGGATGGCGGTTACACCGCGGCGTCGATGAGGTTCGTGGCGAGGAACTCGGCCGCTGGCACACCCCGCTTGAAATCGACACCGTGTCGCCAACGCCGTATCGATCGAAGTCGTCCGGTTGGGGTGATGGCGCGGGCCGAGCAGCGGGTTAGCGTCCTGTGGCAAGACCGACCGGCGCAAGGGCGTTCGAGCGTTGGTGATCCGTGCCGGTGGATGGGGGAGAAGATGACTGATGAGCAGACCCGAGCGGCGGCCGGAGGAGATGGTCCCAAGTTCGATCACGTTGTATCGGTGATGTTTGAGAACCGGTCCTTCGACAACCTGCTCGGTCGGTTGTACCAGCCGGGTGAGGTGGCGTCCTTCGAGGGCGTGCTCGGCAAGGAGGTGACCAACCCGATCCCGCCCTGGGCGGAGCATGGCGCGGACCGCAGGTTCGTGCCGTACGGGGTCGCGGCGAGCATGGATGTCCCCAACCCGGATTCGGGCGAGGAGTTTCCCCACATCAACACCCAGCTGTTCGGTGTGATCGACCCACCCGGCAATCGGGGCATCCTGTCCGAACACATGGCCGCGCCGTTCAACGCGCCCGGCGATCCGGACACGACGCCGACGATGGACGGGTTCGTTGCCGACTACATCAGTTCGTTCACCGCCGAGATGGGTCGCCAGCCTCGCTATGAGGAGTACGCGCAGATCATGACCGGCTTCACCCCCGAGCAGGTGCCGGTCATCTCGTCGATCGCCCGCGGGTTCGCCACCTTCGACCACTGGCACTGCGAGGTGCCTTCGCAGACGTTCTGCAACCGGTCCTTCTACCACGCCGCCAGTTCGTCGGGGCTTGTCATCAACGCACCGTACGACGCATTTCCCCTCCACAACGACGCAGAGACCATCTTCGAGAGGCTGGAAGCTGCTGGCCTGTCGTGGCGGGTGTATGTGGATCCGGGGATGCGGATGTCGGCGACCGGGATGATCCACGCCCCCCGGCTGTCTCGGTACTTCGCCACCAACTTCTCCACCCTGGCCGACTTCTTCGACGACGCCGAACACGGTCGACTGCCGGCCTACTCCTTCATCGAGCCCTGCCTGATCTACGCCCACAACGACTACCACCCCGCCATCAACGCCGTGCTTCCACAAATGTCGGTCGATCCGCCATCGTCCGTCCTGGGCGGGGAGGATCTGCTCGCGCGCATCTACAGCGCTGTGCGGGTATCGGAAACCGTGGGTGGGTCCAATTTCGCCAACACTTTGTTCATGGTCTCCTTCGACGAGCACGGCGGCACCTTCGACCACGTCGTACCGCCCCGGGCGGATCCGCCTGACAAGGCTGCCCCGGCTGGTCAGATGGGCTTCCGTTTCGACCGGGCCGGGATTCGCATCCCCACCCTGGCCGTGTCCGCCTACATCGACCCTCAAACGGTCATCAACAACGGCTACCGCAACACGTCGCTGATCGCGACCTTGCGGGAGCGCTGGGACCTAGGGCCTCCGCTGACCGCTCGGGACGCGACCGCGCCCAGCGTCGCGCCCGTCCTCACCCGCGCCACCCCTCGGGCGCAGGAGGATTGGCCCGAGGTCACGCCTCTGCCGGTGCCGCAACTGGCCGGCACGCCCGTGCCGCTGGACAAGCCGCTCCCGCCGCTGGGCAAGTACCTGCTCGGCACGGCCATCGCGCTCGACACCAAATACACCGGCCACCAACCCGCTATCGACCCCAAGACGGCGACCGGCCAGCAAGCCGACGACTACATGAACGATCGGACCGCCAGAATCTACCCCGGCCTCGTCACACACCCCACCTGACCAGACCGCGCCACGGCGACCCTCCCGCCGGACACGGATCCGTGTTGCCACGCGGGCCCGGGGGCCCCTGCCGACAAGGCTCGCGGAGTGACAGCCATCCCAGTACTCGCCCGAGATTCTTGACAGTTACGTGTCAGTCGCGCGGTCAGTCCTCCGCATCGCCCCGATAGCTGCCGACATTAGGTTCGGTGCGGTGCGGGTCAAGGGTCGAGCTTGCTCGATCGCGGAGCGACGCCGCAGGCGCCCTTGAGGCGTGCTGGGCCGAACCGCACTTTCCCATGATTGCTAGCGGGGCGATGCGGGAGCCTATGGTCAGTCGGCGGACCGACCTCAGCCGCGGACTGCGGCAGCCGGCCGATGGAGACAGCAACGCAAAGGACAGGGTGCCGATCGTTGATGGCGAGTTCGGCTGTCTTCGACCTGGCACCCTGTCGGCACGTGCGCGCCAAGCCAAGGGACGCGCCCAGAACGCAGCGAAGCGGAGGGGCGGGCAGGCGTCCCGCCCTGCGGTGGCGGCGCGCTTTCGGGGCCCTGAAGGGGCCCGTCTTGAAGACGTAGAGAAACTTGTCAGGAGGGGATGGAGTCATCGGCTGTCCTGTGCCGGGTGATGCTTGACAGTCGTGTGCCACCTGATGGTTGACGCTCGCCTTTGTTCGGTCAGTCTGTGTTCGACGTTTCCGTGGGGCGTCGGTGACTCAGGAGGCCGGGATTGGCGCTGGTTGCGTTGTCGGTGGTCGAGCAGCGGTTGGACGTGGTGCGGGCGGTTCTGGCGGGTGCGCGGGTGACGGAGGTGGCGGCCTCGGTGGGGGTGTCGCGGCAGACGGTGCACTCCTGGATGACCCGGTATCTGGTCGAGGGTGTGGCCGGGTTGGCGGATCGGTCGCATCGTCCGGTGTCGTGTCCGCATCAGGCGCCGGTTGAGGTTGAGGTGCGGGTCGCGGAGATGCGCCGGACGCATCCGAGGTGGGGCGCGAAGCGGATTCGGCTGGAGCTGCTGCGCAACCGCTCTGAGCTGGCGGTGCCCTCGGAGCGGACGATCAACCGGATCCTTGCCCGGCAGGGGTTGCTGGTCGAGCGACCACGGAAGAGGAGCCGGGACGCGTATCGGCGCTGGGAACGGCCTGGTCCGATGCAGCTGTGGGGGATCGACATCGTCGGTGGGGTGATGATCGTGAACCCGGTGACTGGTGAGGTCCGGGAGGCCAAGGTGGTGACCGGCGTGGACGATCACTCCCGGTTTTGTGTGATCGCGGCGGTGGTGGAGCGGGCAACCGGTCGGGCGGTGTGTTTGGCGTTCGCCCAGTCCCTGCAGCGTTTCGGGGTTCCCGACGAGGTGCTGACCGATAACGGCAAGCAGTTCACCGGCCGGTTCGGCAAGGGCGGTGAGGTGTTGTTCGACAAGATCTGCCGCAAGAACGCGATCACGCACCGACTGACCGCGCCGGCCTCACCGAATCAGAACGGCAAGGTGGAGAGGTTCCACCTGACGCTGCGCCGCGAACTGCTCGACGATCACCAGCCCTATCTGTCGGTGGCGGCCGCACAGGCCGCGGTGGATGGGTTCGTTGCCCGATACAACACCGACCGGCCGCACCAGGCCCTCGACGAGCGAGCGCCGGTGATGCCGGCCGACCGATTCCGCCCGGCTCCGCAGGATCAACGCGAGCTGCTGGAGCTGTGGCTCCCACCGCACCTCGCACCGGCAGAGCCCAGCGATCACGAGGTCGTCACCGACGATGCCGAGGTGCTGCCGGTGAGGCAGTCGTGGGCCGGTGGCCCGATCGAGTTCGACCGGATCGTGCCACCAAGTGGGAACCTGCAGGTCGCCGGGAAACAGTTCTGGCTCGGGCCACAGCGGGCCGGGCAGACGCTGCGGTTCTGGGTCGACGTGAACCTGATCCACCTGCTCGTGGGCGGTGCCCGGATCAAGACCGTCCGCTCACACCTGACCGTGAACGACCTGGCGAGACTGGTCGCCGACGGCGCCACCAACGCCGGGCCATCGCCGCTGCCGCAGATCGAGGGCAGCGACGCGATCGAGGTGGAGCGGATCGTCGCCCGCGGCGGCACCGTGTCCCTGGCCGGACACGTCCTGGTCGCGGCAGAACTCCTGGGCGGTCGCCGAGTCGGGATCCGCATCGAACCATCAACGCTGATGTTCTACGACCTCGACACCCGCGAACTACTCCGGGTCCGACCCAACCCGCTGACCATGGACCAGGCCCGCCGACTGCGCGGCAGCCGGCCCGCCGGACCACCCCCACGCCCATCGGTCGAACCCGTCCGGGTCCAGCGCCGCGCATCCAACTCCGGCGTGATCATGGTCTGCGGCCAAAAGGTCTCCCTCGGCCGCGCCCACAAGCATCAGACCCTGACCATCTGGGTCTCCGACACCACCCTGGCGATCGAGCTCGACGACGAAGAACCCCGCGTGGTCCGCCGCACCACCACCCTGCCGATCCGTAACATCAAGGCAGACCGGCCCCGGACGGTCCCCTCAATTTCCTAGGCGAGGCGTCAACCATCAACTGGCACGAAATCGTCAGGCATCAGGTGGCACACGACAGGGATGCGGGCGGTGCGTGGATTCGGCGTAGCATGCCGCAGAAGGTCACCGGTCGGCGCTGGTTGTCCGGCTTGGTCGAGCCGCACGAGTCAGGGCACCAGAAGCAGATGACGCGACCCCGGCTGTGAGGAGGTCAGCCGGGGTCGTTTGGTGGTGAGCGGGACGGGCGCGGATGCAGGGATCAGCACGCCGGCCCCGCCGATCAGGGGGTGATCCTCTGCCGCGGCTGAACGTGACGCCACTCCAGTCGGCGGTAGTTGCGGGTCGACATGCGAGGCGTGATCGGGCCGCGGGCCAGATAGGCCTCAACGCACCAAGGAAGGATCTGGCCAACGTGGCGCGGGTCGTACCCGTTCAGCCACACGCCGTTCCGCCGGTCGACCGCCACGGCTTGCCATGCCCACCGTCGCAACTGCCGATCACGGACGTTCCTCCGCCTAGTCATCGAGCCACTCCGCCCCCGTGTCGTCGCGGTGGTAGCCCTGGTGGTAGCCCAGCCGACATAGCCGCTTGGTCATCGGGTTGCGGCCTTCGCACGGGTCCGGCGGGGCGCTCCGGAGCTCCGGCCAACCGAGTCCGCTCTGCCGCTTGGGCTCGTCGCTGTCCCCTGCTCACTCGACGACGTCACCTACCGCCGACTCGACCATCGCTGTGTCAGCCCCTTCTGCCACTGGTACCTTCGTTCTGGGGTGTTGACTCGCCGCACCGCCCAGGTAACAACAAGTAGTTCGGGGCTTGGTGGGGCAGAAATGAGGCATCAGTGGGGCAGGCGCGACGGCTCTCGCTGGCTCAACGCCGTAAATCGGTCGGGCTGAGCCAAGACGGGCTCGCCCATGCCCTCGGCGTCGAGCGCTCGACGGTCGTTCGCTGGGAGGGCGGCCGAACCGAGCCGCAAGCGTGGGTGCGGCCTCATCTCGCGCAGGCGCTTCAACTGTCCGAGGAGCAGCTAGACGACCTGCTCCGCGCGGACACCGGTGGTCACGAGGCGGTGGATCGGCGCGTCTTCGCCGGCCTGGCGACTGCGCTTGCTCTCGCGCCACTCGCTCGGGCGAGGATGGGCAGTCAGGTCGGCGCAACGCAGATTCGCCAGCTCCGGCAGCGGACCGCGCGCCTGCGACGACTGGACGACCATCTCGGCGGCATGGACACATACGAGGTCTACACGTCTGAGATGGATGCGACGGCCAAGCTGATCAAGACGGCCAGCTACAGCACTTCAACGGCCCGGGCACGGACGGGCGTTTTCGCCGAGCAAGCGCAGATGGCCGGATGGGCCGCCTTCGACGCCGGCCGCTACGTCGAATCGCGACGGCACTACAAGACTGCGTTGTCGGCAGCAAAGGAGTCCGGCGATCCCGGCTTGGAAGGCAACTCGCTCGCGTTCATGGCCTACGAGAAGGCCGACACCCAGACCGCCGCAGAGTCAACGCGCGTCGCCGGCACTCGCACGACACCTCGGGTTCGCGCCTTGCTGCACGGGCGGCTTGCCTGGACCTACGCCGTCATCGGGCAGGTATCCACCACGGCGCGTGCCCTCGACGCCGCCGTAGCCGCGGTCAACGAGGCTTCACACTTCCCGGAGCCGGACTGGGTCTTCTGGGTCGACCCGCTGGAGATCGACATCATGGCAGGCCGCTGCTACGCGGAACTTGGCCGGCCAGCGCGCGCAGTTCCTTTGCTGGACGATGCTCTTTCGCGCTACGATGACAAGCATTCCCGTGACAAGGCCCTATACAGCACCTGGCTTGCTCACGCCTTGATGGATGCCGACGATCCCGAGCGGGCGGCGTACGTGAGCGAACACGCTATCGACCTCGCGTCGGGTGTCGGCTCAGTCCGTCCCGGCGAGCGACTGCGAGGCGTCCTTAGTCGCTTGTCCCGCTACGGCGGACCTGAGGTCGCAGCCGTGCTTGAGCGCGCCCGCGGCTAAGCTCTTCGTCGTTCGATCAAGCCAGTCGAGGTAGCCGGCGGAACCTGTGGTGATCGGGACGGCGCTCACCTCGGGATTGCCCCACGGATGGTTCTCCAACAGGTGGGCCTCAAGGTCGGCGTACCGGCGCTCCGTGGTCTTCAGCAACACCTGCCACTCCTCGCCCTCGCCGTACTGACCTCCATGCCAGAAGACCGAGACGACGGGGCCTACAACCTGCGCTCCCGCCGCGAGGCCAGCGCCCACCGCTGATCCGGCGAGCTGAACCGCCTCGTCACGATTCGCCGTGGCTGTTGAGACCTGCAAGTACCCAGACATGGCTCCGAGTCTAAGTCCAGGGGATCAGGTCGGGCTTCGTCTCACGGCCAGGCCGATCCGGTCGCACGGGTGCGGATACGGAAACTCGACCGTTCCCATAACCACCGGAGGTTGGTTGAGCAACTGTCTTAGCCCTCGTGGCAAGATAGCTTGCACGCCGCATCTGGGCCGCTCGCGCGGCTGCTGATCTCGCAAGGAGACCAATGACCGCAACAGCCCAGCAGACCTTGGCAGAACACTATCGCGCGCTGGAAGAACGGTGGCTGGTCTCCGACCGCAGCGGCGACTACAGCAGACTTGTTGTCCCTCAGGGCAACCTGGACGAACCATTTCACCGCTGGTTCCATCTGAAAGAAGCGTACTCCTCACAGCTCTTATCACGCCTCCTAAAGGACGCTGGCGTTAGCACGTGCAGTACAGTCTCCGTTCTAGATCCCTTCGTGGGCAGCGGCACTACAGTGCTGAGTGCAATCTCCCTCGCGAATCAATTTGATGTTGAGGTCACTGCCACAGGAATCGAGCGAAATCCGCTCATCTATACAGTCGCAGCGGCGAAGACGGCCGCGATAGTGCGCGGGACGACGCTCGTTGATAGCGTCCGAAAGGGCGCCTTGGCCGTCGAGAAACGATACAAAAAACTGCTATCTAAGCCGTCAGATCTCACGACACCATCAGTGACTCTCAACAACACCGCATACTTCCCTACCGAGAACCGAGTTAGCCTCATAGCGCTCGCACGAGCTATCGACGTCGAGTCGGACGAAGACGTGCGGAACATCCTGCGAGTGGCCCTTGCCGGGGCGGTCGAGCCAGCGGGACGAATGCGCAGAGATGGGAGGGCATTGCGGTTCATGCGTGAACGGAAACCATTGGATCCCAAGAAAACCTTCGATCAACTGCTCAGCCACTGTCTGACAGACCTCGAGGCACGTGCACCGATGGGAGCCGGAGTCACGGCGAACGTGGTACACGGCGATGGACGCTCCCCAGAGGTGCATGTTTCTCCGGCCAGCGTTGATTGGACCGTTTTCTCGCCACCATATCCGAACAATATTGACTACACCGAGGTCTACAAAACTGAGGCCTGGGCATTGGGTTTGTACGAAAGTACTTCACACATGAGAGACCAACGCCTGTCCACAGTGAGAAGCCATCCGAGCATCCAATTTCCGGACATCTACGCGTACCATGATTCCGACGCAGCCAGGGGAATTGGCGAGATAATATCTCCGGTGCTAGACGCCGTGCCGTCCGGCCGCTACGAAAAGGGTCGACGCCAGGTGATTGAAGGTTACGCCGACGACATGTTCGCCGTCCTGGCCGCATCCCGGCGTCTCACCAAAGAGAATGGCCGGTTGGCGTTCATAGTGGGAAACTCAGCCCATGGAACAGGCAACGAGAAGTTCGTTATAGCGGCGGACCTCCTGATGAGTGCCCTAGCGGAATTGGCCGGCTGGACAGTCGAGGAGATTCGGATCGCACGCTGGCCTCACAGGCGTGGTGAGGACCATAATCTGCGCGAGAGCGTCGTGAGCCTCGCACCCGCCCCTTAAGTAGCAACTTGTCAGCTAGATCGCAGCTCTCTCACCAGCTGTAAACCCTGTACGTCGTGACAACCTATCGCTAAGCTCTTAGCTGACCACAGTCGGCGCAGATCGCGCGGCGCAGATCCTTCCGCCAGGAGGCTCCCTTGCCGACCGAAACAGGTGCTATCCACCTCCCGAACGTGGACCGCCTCGTTATCAGACATATGACGTTGTATCGGGAAATGCCACTGGTCGATGTCGAGTTTGGCAATGGCGTCTTTTGCCTATCTGGCGCAAACGGCCTAGGTAAGTCAACATTTCTTGCCATTCTAAACTACGCCTTAACGGGCATCGTGGCCGACCCGGACCAGAAGTTCGCTTCACTTAAGGAATACTTTAGACACAGTCTCTCGTTCAGTCGGGATTACTTCACTGGACGAGTTAGTGAGCTTGATCGCGATACCGCCGAGGTGACAATTGAAGTCTCGGTCAACGGTGCGCACTACGTCGTCACACGGGGCATGTTCAGCCCCACATCCCTGCGCGCACTCACAATCGCAGGCGCCGACGGATCAGAGTTCGATGGCACCGCGGAGGACGAAGAAGACGCGCGGACTCTGCATGACCGATTCGCGGAATCGATTGTCGAGCGGTCTGGCCTCGCCACCTTCGAACAGCTGGTTTTTCTTCAACACTTCTTGCTAACTTTTGATGAGCGGCGACATCTCTTGTTCTGGGATCCAGAGGTTGCTCGACAAGCTCTGTACCTAGTATTCGGAGTAGATGGCACCCTAGCCAGCCAAGCGGACGAGTGGCTTCGCAGATCAGATCGGCTCGAATCTCAGGCGCGAAACGCTCAGTATCAAGCAACAACTGCGGCTCAAAAGATCAAGGAGCTGAGAGGACGCGTCGCTTCAGCCGCGCCAGAAGATGACGGACTGATCGAGCTGTATCAGGAGATCGTCGCGGTCTGCGACACCAGCGCGAATCAAGTTCAGGCAAAACTGCGCGCATCTGACGACGCGCGGCAAGCGTACACATCGGCGGCAGCGCGTCTCCACGCGATGAATGCGGATTACGATCGACTATTCTCATCGCAGTTTGTGCCCGGGGTTGATCCGCACGACCATCCCATCATCCAATCCCTGCTTGACGATGGAAAGTGTTCAATCTGCGGCAACAAGGGGAGCTCACTCGCAGACCACGCCAGAACTTGTCTCGACGAACGTAAATGCCCACTCTGTCTGTCTCCGATTGAGGACCACAGTCGTCGGAGCAACGAGGCATTCGAGCAGTTGGAAGAGCTAGACACAAAGATCACAGAAGTTCGTGAGGGCCTGAGGTCGGCGGAGGAAACGCTGCAGCGGACGCTATCAGAGGTGGATGAGGCCAAGGCGGAAAACGATCGCGCGCTTGCTTCGCGAGCGGAATTCGAGCGTCTTCATGGAGATATCACATTAGCGACCGACGACCACGGTCCGTCTGCGGTCACTGCGTTGATAGGACAACTGGAAGCGGAGCGTGCCGCAGCAGTCCAGCGGCGCAACGAGTTCCGTCGTAAACGCGATGAGTTTCGCGCCATGCTAGAACCCGTTCAGCGAGATCTGGCAACGAGGTACCTAGACGCTGAGAGAACCTTTCTTCCGCGATTTCAGCATCTTGCACATGAGTTCCTAGGCCTCGACCTCCAAGTTCGGATGGAGCAACGAGCCCGAGGGCCGGAGCTGGCGTTGACTATCAACGGCACGGCTCGCAGAATGACGACTCAGCTTTCTGAAAGTCAGCGATACTTTGTTGATATCGCGCTACGTATGGCATTGGCAGAGCACCTAAGCGGCGACGATGGGTCTGCTTGCTTGTTAATCGACACTCCCGAGGGCTCACTAGATATTGCCTACGAGAGTCGGGCCGGACGGATGTTTGGAAAGTTTGTTCGGGGCGACAATCGTCTCATTATGACCGCAAATATAAACTCAAGTAGGTTGGTCCAAGAGCTCGCGCGAGTCTGCGGTCCCACACTCATGCGGGTGGAGAGAATGACGGCGTGGACAACGCTATCGGAGGTCCAAGCGGAGTCCGAAACGTTGTTCGATGAGGCATTTGATGAGATCGAGCGGGCTCTCGCGTCCGGGGGACAGTCATAATGAGCGACAATACGGATGCCTCGTTTGATGCGCTCGCGATAACCGCTGCTCTCTCAGAGCGATTCGACTCCGCGAGCCTCGCAGAGGTCCAGACAGTTGCATACCTCGCGTGTCTCTTGAGTGTCTACGATGGTCGCCCAAGTGCAGAATGGGGCTACGGGTTTGCAACAACTGACACGATGACACCATTCTCGCCCGATCTGCTTGAGGCAATAGAACGACTGCGGAACTCGGGCCTGGTAAATCAGGATGGCGTGCGATACGCACCATCATCCCTGGGATCCGGGTGGCTGCAACGCTGGGCGAGTATGCGCAGGTTCGAATCTCGGACGCGTTATATCTCGGGAGCTACAGGCGCCACGGACGCTTTGCCATTGCCAGCACTGTCAAATGGTTTGCGAAAGGAGCCGCAAATTGCCTCCTCAATAGCGACAGACAGTCCGCGTGCACTCTTAGATGACTATGGCCGCATGACGCTCCACCAATACTTTAGGACATTGGAGGAGTCGCTGGGACCAGGTTCTGACCTGCTTATCCCGGCGGTTGTGTGGCTGACATTTCTTCTGAATGAAGATGAGACGGACCTGGCCGCAGCGGATGGGATTAAGGCATGATGCGAGATCTGGCCGCCCTATCAGACCTCGCGCGCGATCATTACCTAACTCAAATACGCGACAGGTTCGGCCAACCGGGCATCGATACTGTTCGCGCGCTGCATCCAGTCCTGAAGGACATATTTGAAGCAATCGATTACGAGTCAATAAGTGAGTCGCTGATTGTCTTCAAACTTCTCGGCGAGCAATCCGATCCATTAGACTTGGCGTCGGCGACTCTACTCGAGTCACCGATTGAAATTGCGGCCCTCAACACAGGCACTCTAACCATTCAGGTCCTAGCCGACGGTCGCTTAGCCGCCTGGAAGATTGAAAGCAACCCAGAGAATCTACCCCAGGATGCGATCATCTATAGGTACACCAAAACCGACGGAGAGCGCTTCTGGATTAATGGCTCAGAAGCCGAAGTCGCCTGGGGTCGTGGATACCCTCTGTTTGGTCTGCCCTTATTCAATGATCTTCAGACAGCACTAAGGCGCTACGCGACCATGGTTGCCCGGTCGAGTGAATGCCCAATCCTGCCCGAGGCGTGGCGCGAGCCAGCTAGAGTGATGTGGAAGGCAGGTCCAGAGTCACACATGCGTCGCTCTCTTTATCACTATCTCCGGGCAACCCTTCGAGACGGCAGGCCAGATGTAAATCAGGAATCGCCCGCTGATGATCGCAACCCCGTTGACATCACGGTTCGATGGGCTGATTCGAACCGGATCGGGCTTATCGAAATAAAGTGGCTGGGGAAAAGTGGTGAGCTAAATCCGCCGAAGCAGACCACGGAGTACACAGAGGCGCGCGCGAAGGATGGTCTCCGTCAATTGGTCGATTACCTAGAGCTGACCCGGGCTCGGGCGCCGCTTCATGATCGGCGAGGCTATCTGGTTGTATTCGACGGACGAAGAGCGAAGGTTAAGGCAGAGACTGTCGTCTGCGGACGAGACGACGGATTGAAGTATCAAGACAGCGAGATTGCCTTTGATCCGGACCACCTAGCACGGCATGATATGGGCGCACCAGTCCGTTGCTTCTGTGAACCAAATTGGGTTCACACGGCACCGTCGAAAGGCGGCGGCAAGAGTCCCGAGGTTGCATAACTTGCGGCTGGCTGGTGACCTGCGTGGTCAACGCCGATGCGGAAAGCACCGGCTCACATGCCACCAGATTCCTCGCTCGGCCGGAGCCTGGTCAGTTGGGTTGGCTCCCCGACCTCTGGGATAGCGCACCGGATGGGTAGTCGGCGAGGCCAAGCGTGCGGACGTGCTTGAAGCCGTTGTGGAGGTAGTAGTTGTGGAGGCCGACGTTGTCGGTCCAAACGTCGATGCGGAGCCAGTGGAGGCCGAGGCGATGGGCTCGGTGGCTGGCCCAGTCCATGATTTCGGTTCCTAGACCTGCGTGCTTGCGGCGGACGATGAGGCGGTGCATGTACATCGCCGGGTCGGCCTGTTCCTCGGGGGTCCAGAGGCGCGGGTCCGAGAAAGTGTCCAGGGCGACGGTGGCCATCGTGGCTTCGTTCTCGTCGCGGATCACCCAAGTCTCGCCGGCCTCGATGCTGGCGAGGATGCGGCGGTTCTGCTCCTCGGGAGTCGGCCAGGCGACCGCCCACTGATCGATGCCGCGTTGCGCGAGCCATTCGCTGGCCTCGGTACGTAAGGCCAGAATGACGCCCAGGTCGTCAGCGTCGGCTCGCTCGATGATCATGCTTCGGCACCCTCTTGCGCCAGGTACGCGCGCACGTCGCCGAGTTCGTAGATGACCCGGTTTCGGTCGCTGGCAAAGGTCGTCAACGTCAGCCGAAGCGGGCGCTTGTCGCTGTAGGTCGTGCGCGCATAGACGATGACCGGTGTACCCGAGCCGAGCTGGAGCTTGCGCGCCTCGTCCGGCGTCGGCATGCGAGCTGTGATCTCGTCGCGGTAGCCGATCTCTTCATGCCCGACCTTGGCCATCGCTCGAATCGCACCACCGGGGATGTCGTTCGGTACGACTAGGCCGGCCTGCTGGGCGATGTCCATCGGGTAGTAGCTGACCTGGATGCTGAGGGGCTGGTTGTCGGCGTACCGGACGAAGCCGCGGGACACGAGCGCGTCACCTTCGGCGACTTGGAGCCGGTTGGAGAAGTCGGGGCCGGCAACTTCGAGGCTCATGGCGAAGTCGCGGTACTCGGCATGCCGACCCTGCTCGGCCATCTCGGATTGAAAGGCGTCGGCCTGGTCGCTGGCGCGGCGATCGCGCGTCTCGGCCCACATGGCGTGGTAGTCGGCCATGATCCGCTCGCGCACGATGGTACCGCGCCCTGGCGTGCTGGTCACCATGCCTTCGTTCTGGAGCATGCCGAGCGCTAGCCGGGCGGTGTTTCGCGACACGTCATGCGCCGCCATGAGGTCTTGCTCGGTCGGCACGCGTTCGCCGGCCTTGATCTTGCCCGTGCGGATCTGCTCGCGCAGCTCGGCTGCGATGCGCTGATAAAGCGGTGCTGACGGTGCCATTCGAGGGAACCTCCTGGTTTGTACCAACCAATGGTCCCATCTTCCTCGACTTCACGCCCACCCCAGAGTAAAGATTGGTCTCGTACCAAACATTGGTATGAATCCAATGAAAGGATCAGAACCATCATGTATGCCGAGAAGGATCGTCGTTGAGTTCGGTGACACGTTCCCCACGGTCTGTTCGCGGTCTCCGAGGTGACTGCGGCTCGGGACTTCGAGAAGTCCACCAAGACCAACGCCGTTCAGACGATCGACGAGGACTCTGGCCTTCCGGTCTGGACCCTCGACGTGATGGACGGTGACCCCGAGGCACGCAAGGCGGACCGGACGTTCACGATCCGGATCATCACCAAGGTTCAGCCGGTCCTCCCGCCGGCGCTGCCGGGTCTGCCGTTCACGGCGATCGAGATGCAGGGGGCATGACCGCCGCGCCGTGGGTCGACACGCGGAGCTGCTCGGCTCCGGACGAGGGCCGTTCCCACCGCTGCCGGGCGCGGCAGGGCTGGAGCTTCCGCTGCATGGGCATCCGCGCGCCGAAGAACGTGCCCGGCTCGGGCGCGGCCGAGCAGAAGGCGGCCTGACCATGAGCGTCGCGGAGAGCGTCGACCCCGGCCAGTACCTGGCCTACCAGAACGGGCGCGCGGCATTCCTGCTGAGCGAGTTGCTGACGGGTGAGCCGAGCAAATTCGTTCGCTCCGAGGCGCGTACTTGGCTCAACCAGTACCAGGCGTGGCTCGCCGATTCCGACGAGGAGGGAGACGCCTGGGAGGACGGCTACGAGGACGAGGAAGACGAGATCCCCGCCGATCGGTCGGTCAACAAGGTCCTCTACTCGGAAGGGTGGCTGTGATGACCCCGTGGCGTGAAGCCACGCCCGGGGAGCTCTGCACCTGTGGGCGGCAGGCGCGGGAGGTCTTCGTTCGTGCGGACGGCGACGAGATCGGCTACTGCGGTATCGCGGACGGCGGGGAGAAAGACGGTCCATGCCCGTTCTGCGGCCTGCGCCGCCACTCCCCGGGTCCGTGTCCGAGGTACACCCTCCGGCCGCAGGTGATCCGTGATGACTCGCGACCGAACGGCGGCTGATCGACATGACGAAGATCAAGGGCAAGGAGGTCGGGACGGGTCCGGTGAACTTCCGGGCCCCCTCGGTCGCCATCCGGCTCAAGTGGGTCGTGATCTGGTACTGCTTGCGTGCCATGATCCGCGCGGCGGGCTGGCTGATCCGGCACCCGCTGTTCGTCATCGTGCCGTTGCTCGGGCTCAAGGCGTATCAGCTCTGGACTGGCGGCGATGCCTGGTTGGTCATTGCGACTGCGGCCGTACCGGCTTACCGGCCTGGCAGGTTGGCGCTGGCGGTGGCCCGACTCATTCGCGCAGCGGATCGTCTGGCGACTGCGTGGCTCACGGCGACGATTCTTGGAGTACCGGACCTGCTGGGATACGACGATGCGGGCGCTCAACCTCACGGTGCGCCTGGACGAACGGACGTATGTACCTCGGATCGTCAAGGTTCGATCGTCGGGCACTGTCGATCAGGTGACGGTCCGGCTGTTGCCGGGTCAGATCCTGACCGACTACGCCGAGCACTCCGAACGGCTGGCGCGTACCTTCGGCGCTGAGGACTGCCGCGTGCGTTCCGCGGCCTCGATGATCCCGGCATGGTGGCCGGGTGGCGCTGAGGGCTGGATGGCTCGCCTGTTCGCGTGGGCGTTGCCTCGCCGGACCGATCGTCTCGTGCTGTGGTTCCTGACCAACGATCCGCTACGCGAGGTTGTCGCCCCGATTCCAGCAGCCGATCCACCGAACTTCCAGGCGCTCGAGGTGGCGCGTCGGGAAGACGGCCTGATGTTCCGGCTTCGGCTGCTCTACACGCATCTGCTGGTGGCCGGCGTGACTGGCGCGGGTAAGGGCTCGGTGCTGTGGTCGATCATCGCGGCGCTCGCTCCGGGCATCCGGTCGGGGCTGGTTCAACTGTGGGTCCTCGACCCCAAGGGCGGCATGGAGCTCGCACCTGGCCGGCGGTTGTTCCACCGGTTCTGCTACGGCTCCGATCCAGCGATGGACGGCGCTAGCGATGCTGAGTATGAAGAGGCATTCGCCACCCTGCTTGAAGATCTGGTGGCGATCATGCGTCGGCGGCAGGGCAAGCTCCGCGGCTTGTCTCGACTCCTCAAGCCGAGTCGCGATGAGCCGTTCATTGTTCTGATCGCGGACGAGCTCGCGTCGCTGACGGCGTACGTCACTGACCCGGCAATGAAGAAGCGGATTGCCAAGACCTTCTCGCTGCTGCTGTCGCAGGGCCGTGCGGTTGGCATCACGGTGGTTGGCGCGCTGCAAGACCCTCGCAAGGAAGTGCTTCCGTTCCGGGACCTGTTCCCGACTCGGCTTGCGCTGCGGATGGCAGAGGCCGAGCAGGTTCGGCTGGTCCTCGCCGACGGTGCCCGCGAACGGGGCGCGCGTTGCGACAAGATCCCCGAAACCCTGCCCGGCGTCGGATACGGCGCCGTCGACGGCGAGACCGAACCCGTTCGAGTCAGGTTCTCCCACATCACCGACGAGGACATTGCCGACCTAGTCAACACCTACGCGCCGGACCTGCTCGGCGCCAGCGAACGCATCTCGACACCGGAAGGAGTAGCAGCATGACCGCACGGCGGCAGATCCCCTGTCAGCTCGTTCTCCCGCTGGTTCCCGGCCAATCTAGGAAGTCGCGGGCCTCGCTTGTGCAGCGGATTGACGTTCGCTGGCAGGAGAAGGCGTACTGCGCCGGCTACCTCGACACCGACGACTTCTACCCCGAGGACGAGGCGCGACGCGGCGTTCGTCGTCGACGGATCCCAAGGAACTCTGCGCCTTCTGCCCGGTCGTCCGGTCCTGCCTCTTTGCTGCGATCGTCGCCGACGAACAAGGCGTGTGGGGCCGTACGACGGAGGCCGAGCGGGATGCCAACCGAGAAGAGCTTGCCTTCGGCACCGATGTTGACCGCGCGCTGAGCGTCGTCCTCGACGGCCCGGCCGCACTGTGGAGGACAGCGGCATGAACCTCACCGCACAGACCACTCTCGACCGATTCCCGCTGGACGTTGTCCGGGACTTGGCCGTGACCAACGGCGTCTGCGTACGCCCGGTGCTCAACAGGGTGTTCGACACACAGACCGGCACCGACCGAGTGGTCGGGGTGTCGTGCGGTTCCACGCTGGTCAGCAAGTGCCCTCCCTGCGCCGAGGCGAACCGTCGTCTCCGCATGCAGCAGTGCCGCGAGGGCTGGCACCACGACACCGAACCCAAACCGCCGGCGGAATCGGCCGACGAACCCCACGACGAATCGAGCGCGGACGACGACGCGGAATCCACCCGTCGTGTTCGGTCGACCCGTCGACGCCAGGACGCCGCCGAGCTGCCCAAGGTCGAGATGGACAAGCGCACGGTCGGCGCGACGTTCACGGCTCCGAACGGCAGAACCTACCGGCCGTCGATGTTCATTACCCTCACGCTGGGCTCATATGGTGCGACGCACCGGCTACCCCACCATGTGCAGGGCAAAGGCATGGCGCCGTGTGAGTGCGGTGTGGTCCATGGCCGAACCTCGCCTCTGCTCTCGACCCCGGTCGACCCCGACACCTACGGCTACCGCCGAGCGGCCCTGGACGCGTTGCACTTCCCGAAGCTGGTCGATCGCTTCATGCAGAACCTTCGCCGCTGCGCGGGTTACAAGGCGCAGTACTTCGCAGTGGTCGAGCCGCAGAAGCGTCTAGCGCCGCATCTGCATGCCGCCGTCCGGGGCACTGTCGCCCGTGACACGGTGCGCGAGGTCGCCAAGGCGACGTACCACCAAGTGTGGTGGCCGAACCATCAGCGACCCGCCTACGGCTGCGCCTCAAACCCGGACATGCCCGATTGGGATGAGATGGCCGGCGCTTTCGTGGACCCGTCGACCGGTGCTCTGCTGCCGACCTGGGATCAGGCCCTGGACGACCTCGGCGCGGACCCGACCGCCCAACCTGCTCACGTCGTTCGCCTCGGCTCGCAGATCGATTACCAAGGCATCATCGCGGACTCTGACGCCAAGGTCGGCAAGGCAGTCGGCTACCTGACCAAGTACCTCGGCAGGGCGATCAGCGAGACCTACCGCGACGACCGGGACGAAATCCACCCGGCCCAGCTGCCCACATGAACAAGCTGCACGCTCACGTCCGGTCCTGCCCTGCTCGCCCGAGTGCGCCAACTGGCTCCGGTACGGCATCACCCCGAAGGACGCAGACGGCCACGTCGTACCCGGCGAATGCCCCTCCAAGGCGCACGACCGCGAACACCTCGGCCTCGGCGGTCGCCGCGTTCTCGTCTCCCGCCAGTGGACCGGCAAGACCCTCACCGAACACCGCGCCGACCGATCCGAGGTCGTCCGCCAGACCCTCGCGGCCGCCGGCGTCGATATGGAAGACCAGAACGAACTAGCGACTCACACCGACGACGCTGAGGCACCTCGCTTCATCTGGCAACCGATCCGGCCCGGCGAAGAACGCGGACCCCCTCGCATCCCGACACACAAGGAAGTCCTCGCCCAGGCCATCGCCACCCGCATCCGGTGGCGGACGCAGTACGAGCAAGCCAAGCAACGCGCCAACCCGCCAGGTGCACCACCGGACCACACCAATTCGGCAACTGACACCGCCGCGTCTGCGGCCTGAACATGAGGGATCACCATGCAAGACGTCAAGCTCCTGTACCGCGTCCCTGAGGTGGCCGAAGCACTCGGCGTCAGCAGGGCGAAGGTCTATCAACTCATCCAGTCCGGCGCTCTGCGCTCGATCAAGATCGACAGCTCTCGTCGGGTCAGACAGGCCGACCTCATGGAGTTCATTGCTGACCTGGACCGGGCCGCCTGATGGGGAAGCTCAAGGACGGCGTCATGAAGCGCGGCAAGACGTGGTCGTACGTCATCCGCGTGATCGATCCGGACACCGGGCTGAGCAAGCCCAAGTGGGTGGGCGGATTCGCGACCGAAGACGAAGCCAAGGAAGCCCGCGACGACGCTAGACGGGCGGCACGACGAGGTGAGTACGTCGACCGTTCGGCAATCACCGTCAAGGAGTACCTCGGCGATTGGCTCGACGCTCACGCCTTGGAGACCAAGCCGCGAACGTTGGCCGGCTATCGCTGGCTCATTCGGCAGTACGTCGAGCCGCGCATTGGCCGTCAGCGTCTCCAGGCAATCCGGCCCACCACGTTGACGAAGCTGTACCAGGATCTACTCAAAGGTGGTCGAGCCGATGGCAAGCCCCTCGCTAGGGCAACCGTCGACAAGGTGCACGCAGTACTGCGAAAGGCGTTCAACGACGCCGTGAAGTTCGAGGGTGTGCTCTCGAGCAACCCGGCTGACCGTGCGAAGCGTCCACGGCGCACCGCTCGGCCGTCTGTGGAGGTCTGGAACGCTGACGAGCTGCGCCTCTTCCTCGGCTTGATGGCGAACCACCGACTCCGGGCCTTCTATCGGCTGGCGGCGTATACGGGCGCGCGGCGTGGAGAGCTGCTCAACCTGCGATGGGCTGACATCGATTGGAACGCGCCGGCGGTCCGAATCCGCGGTTCGGTTGGCATCGTGGAGGGCGAACGGGTCGAAGGAACGACGAAGGGCGGTCGGGAGCGGATCGTGAGTATCGACCCCGACACGGTCAGGGAACTCAAGGCGCACCGACGACGCCAGATGGCGGACCAAGCCAAAGTCGGGGATGCTTGGCCTGACACCGGGCATGTGTTCACGACCGGGCTCGGGGAGCCGATCTACCCGGACACGGCTACCCAGCTCATGGGCAAGGTCATCCGTGCGTACAACACTCCTGATCCGAACGAGCCGACGAAGACGCACCTCCCACATGCGCGGCTACACGACCTGCGGCATGTTCACGCGACGTTGCTCCTCATCGCTGGGGTGCCGATGCATGTCGTCGCCGAGCGGCTGGGGCACGCTGACCCGGCGATCACTCTTCGGATCTACGCCCACGTGATCCGGACCCACGCGGCCGGGGTTGCCGGCATCTTCGCCGCTGCGGCGGCCCAGTCGGATTCTGCTAACGCCGAGCAGAACGAGGACGACGAGACTGACGAGGACGACGGGCCAGAGGCGTCCGCGCTGGTGCCCAGTTAGCAAGTGCGTTAGCAAACCTGCACCGTGAGCCGCGCCACGAGACAGCCCGGACATGCAGAACCCCAGGTCATCAGCCCTCTGACCTGGGGTTCCTCCGTGTGACGGAGTGGAGCCGCCTGTCGGAATCGAACCGACGACCTTCTCATTACGAGTGAGACGCTCTGCCGACTGAGCTAAGGCGGCGGGTGGCGCGGACGCCGAGGCAAGAGTGTAGCGGGAGGGTGGGGGTGATTCCGAATCGGATACCCCGCCCGGGCGGATCTGTCGGGAGCGTAGCTGAGTTGTGGCGGTCCGTGGAGGGACCCGGGAGCCGGTTGGCGGGCGGAGTCGGAGCGGACTGGGGCGGACTGGGGCGCAGAACTTGAGGGGGCCGGTCCACTGTGAAGTGGTCCCCGATTGTTGGACTGGCTGGGTAGAAGCCTAGGCCGAGGGCCTGGGTCCGGCATTGCACCGGGCTCAGGCCCTCGAGTCTTGTTGAGATCCGGTCGTTGTTGTACCAGTGGATGTAGTCGTGCAGCGCTGTGGTCAGGGCGTCGAGGCTCAGGTGGCGGACGTGGTGGAAGGTTTCTTCCTTGAGGTGTCCGAAGAAGTTCTCTATCACGGCGTTGTCGTAGCAGTTTGCCCTTGCGAGACATCGACTGGGTTGCCCCGGCCTGAGTCAGCAGGCGCCGCCAGGAGGCGTGCTGGTACTGGAATCCCTAGTCGGAGTGCACCAGCGGGGGCAGCGCCGTCGTCGAGGGTGGCCAGTGCTGCTCGCAACGAGCTGTTGGTCAGTTGCAGGTTGGGTGAGGTCTGGAGCGAGTAGGCGATGATCTGCCGATCGAACAGGTCCATCACCGGTGACAGGTAGAGCTTGTCGTCGCCGATGCGGAACTCGGTGACATCGGTGACCCATTTCTGGTTCGGTGCGCCGGCGGTGAAGTCGCGGTCCAGCAGGTTCGGGGCGACCTGGCCGGTCTGGCCTTGGTAGGAGACGTATTGCTTCTTGCGCCGGGATCGGCAGATCAGCCGGAGTTGTCGCATCAGCGTGAGCACGGTCTTCTTCGCGACCTGCCAGCCGGCCCTGACCAGCTCGTGGTGGACACGGCGATGCCCGTAGCGGGCGTGGCTCTTGGTGAACACGTCGGTGATCGCGGCCTTCAGCTCGGCTCGCGGGTCAGGGTCTTGCAGGCGGGCCTGGTGATAGAAGAACGTTGACCGGGCAAGCCCGGCAGCCTGCAACAACACGTCGAGGCGATGCTCGGCCTTGAGGGAGACGACGGCGCGAACCTTCACCGTCGTCCTTGCGCCCTCAAGGCCCGCAATTTTCCCAGATACGCGACCTCGGCTCGCAGCCGCTCGTTCTCTTCCTACAACCGCTCCAGTTCGCCCACCTCGCCTGGCACCGCGGCGGGTTTCGGGCGCCGGCCCGCCGGTTTCGGCCGCAATCCTGCCTCGCCCTCATAGCGGTACTTCCGCGCCCACGTCTCGATCAGCTTCGGCGAGGACAAGTCGAACTCACGGGCCAGATCCAGCTTGGTCTCACCAGCCAGGAACCGTCGCACCACATCCAGCTTGAACTCGAACGAGAACGAGCGCTTCGTCGGCTTGGTCACCAACGCTCCACCTCCACGCACCCGCCACCGGTCATACAGCCGGTGGACAGCATTTGCGCTCACCCGCAACCGCTTCGCGACCGCACCCCACGCCCACTCGGACTCGAACAACACTATCGCCGCGGCACGCTGCCGCTCCGACAACGAACTATCCACACGCACGAAACCGCTCCCCGGAAGCCGGAACTGAGAAAATCAGTCCAACTTCCGGGGAGCAGTTCAAGGCGGGGTGAGGCGCAGAACCTGAGGGGCCGCGAGGGCCGGGGTGAGGCGCAGAACCTGAGAGGCCCGGGGGCCGGGATGAGGCGCGGAACCTGAGGGGGCCCGAGAGCGGCGGGTGAGGCGCAGAACCTGAGGCCGGCGGGAGGTCCGAGTGGGCGCGGACTCGAGGGCCCGGGCGTCGGGGTGGGTGGGGAACCTGTGGGGGGCGGCGTACGTCGGAGGGGTGGTTAATAGGGTCGGGAAGAATTGGTGTGGGAAATGCGTTGACTTGGTTGTGTGGGATGGGTGAGACTAATTCCCGCAACGACTACGACATCTAGGAGACATCGTGTACGGCACGCGGAACCCGAGGAAGGCATGGCGGCCTGGCCCCATGGTTTTGTCGGCATGCCTGCGATCCGTCTGCGAAGACGCCTTCTACCACCAGCTCGACAGCGAGCTGAGCCCGCGTGCGGGCGGCCCACCTGGGTGATCTCCGAGCGGGAGATTCTCCCAGGAGCCGTCTGAGCCGGGTGTCCGGCAGCAGGCGGCTCCTTTTTCTTTGCCGTTTCACCCCACGTCGGTGCGCAATGGTCGCGGACCGGATTCCAAACCCGTGTCACGAGGGTTCGATTCCTTCCACCGATGCTTTCCGGTATTCACGAATACCGGTACGAACAATTGACAACTGGACATTCATCGCATTTTCTCCCGGGCCGCGGACGGTCCGGGAGACCTTCCCTGCGGCGCCGCCCGTGCGCCGGGGAAGACGCCCGGGCGCGACCCGGGCAACCGTCCCCGGGGCCGCAACGCCCTGGGGACGTCACCAGCTGTCGGCCAGCGGCTAGGCCACCTCATTTGGGATGAGGACGTCGGGGGTTCGAGTCCCTCCAGCTGGACCAGGCGCCCGCAGGATGCTTGCTACCGGCCGAGCGGGCGCCACAGACGTGCCCTGCGACGGAAATCCGCACCACATCCAGCGCAGGGCACCCGACGCCCGTGGCTCAATCGGAGAGAGCGCCTGCCTACGAAGCAGGAGGGTGCAGGTTCGAGTCCTGCCGGGCGTGCTGTGTCCGAAGCGGAAGTGGGCGATGCGCCGGGATGTGGACCCGGAGGAAGCGGGTTCGAGCCCCGCCGGACACCCTCACCACGACGATCCACTCAGTACGACGATCGCTCCGTACGACGGCCGGCCGGGCGGTCGCCGTACGTCACAAAACGCAGTACCCGCGGCTCTGGCCCAACCGGGAGAGGCGCCTGGCTTAGGACCAGGAGGTTCAGGGTTCGAATCCCTGGGGCCGCACCGACTGACCGACACCGAGATCACCGACCTGACGGCGCGCGGTCGGGCACACTGGAGGGGAGGAGGAACCACATGAGCGGTGTGATCGTGCTGAACGCCTCGTACGAGCAGCTCCATGTCGTGTCGATCCCGCACGCCATCCGGATGCTCGTCCGGGAGGTCGCCGTCGTCGAGGAAGCGCACGACGGCGCCAGCATCGGACCGTTCCCTCTTCCTCGAGTGCTGCGCCTGGTCCGGTACGTGGTGACGAAGTGGCGGTACGCGTCGGGACGGCTGCAGTACACGCGAGTCGGCGTACTGAAGCGGGACAAGTACATCTGCGCGTACTGCGGCAAGCCGGGCGCGACCACCATGGACCACGTGGTCCCGCGCTCACGTGGCGGACGCGGCGAGTGGCTGAACGCCGTCGCCGCGCACGCAGCGTGCAATGAGAAGAAGGGCTCGCGTACGCCGGAGGAGGCCGGGATGCCGCTGTTGTGGCAGCCATGGATCCCTTCCCGTGCCGAGTTAGCGCTCTGACGCGACACCCATCCGGCGTCGCGGCGGAGTGCGATGCCAGGTGGGCGACGGTGACCCACCCTCGGTTCTGACCCGAGGCCCCGCAGGTTCGACCCCTGCCCTGGCAGCTGTACGCCGTACTGCGAGGAGAGTGGGGAGATGAACGTCGAGTTTCCGGTGGAGTTGAGTGGGGCCAAGAGCTCTACGCTCATGTGGGCGGTCGAGCACGAGGTCGGGGCGCAGGCGCTGCAGCAGCTGCGGAACATCGCGGCACTGCCGTGGGTGCATGGGGTCCGGGTGATGCCGGACGTGCACCTCGGCAAGGGCGCGACCGTGGGGTCCGTGATCGCGATGAAGCAGGCGGTGTCGCCGGCCGCGGTCGGGGTCGACATCGGGTGCGGGATGGAAGGCGTCCTGACCTCGCTGACGGCCGCGGACCTGCCGGACGACCTGGCGGCGATCCGGTCGCGGATCGAGGCCGCCGTACCGGTCGGTTTCCGGGCGCACGTAGACCCGGTCGGGGTCCGCCGGCTCGGGCTCGACCCGCGGCCGTGGGATCGGCTGTGGGGTGGGTTCACCAGCCTGCACGACGGGGTGCAGGACCGGGAGCGGAAGGCCAAGCAGCAGATGGGTTCTCTTGGTGGTGGCAACCACTTCATCGAGGTCTGCCTCGACGACGAGGACCGGGTCTGGCTGATGCTGCACTCGGGCAGCCGCAACATCGGCAAGGAACTCGCCGAGCGGCACATGCGGATCGCCCGGGACCTGCCGCACAACGCGGAGCTGCCGGATCGCAATCTGGCGGTGTTCCTGTCCGGTACGCCGCAGATGGACGCGTACCGGCGGGATCTCACGTGGGCGCAGGAGTACGCATCGCGGAACCGCGCGGTGATGCTGGCGCTGGTGATGCAGGCGGTGCGGGAGTCGTTCCCGCAGGGGGTGCGGTTCGAGCAGCCGATCTCGTGCCACCACAACTACGTGGCCGAGGAGCACATCGACGGGCTCGACCTGCTGGTCACCCGCAAGGGCGCGATCCGGGCCGGGCTCGGGGACCTCGGCCTGATCCCGGGGTCGATGGGCACCGGGTCGTACGTCGTCCGTGGGCTCGGCTCGGCGCGGTCCTTCTACTCGGCCTCACACGGGGCAGGCCGGCGGATGAGCCGTAACGAGGCGAAGCGCCGGTACACGGTCGACGACCTGGTTGCGCAGACCGCGGGCGTCGAGTCCCGCAAGGACGCCGGGGTGATCGACGAGATCCCCGCGGCCTACAAGGACATCGAGTCCGTCATCGCCGCCCAGTCCGATCTGGTCGAGGTCGTCGCCCACCTCAAGCAGCTCATCTGTGTCAAGGGCTGACGAAGGTCCTGCCGTGATCAGGGGACACGGCAGGACCACTGGTGAGGTCCGCCTGAAGGCAGGGGCAGCGGTTTGCTAAACCGTCGGTCGGGATCACCCGGCCCGCGAGTTCGAATCTCGCTCTCACCGCTGGGGACGGCCGGGTCGAACTGGCCGTCCCTGCAGGTCCCGTTGGTCTAGTGGCAGGACGTCCGGTGCGGCAGAGACTAGCGACCGGGTGGCTCGTTGACGCCGGCGTCCTGCACTTTCCGCCTCTGGGGTACCAAGAGTTCGATGCGGGTGACCTCGTCCCGCATGAAGGGCAGGTCGGCGACGACCTCCAGGTACCAGTGCTGCGAGTTGTACTTCGCCTCCCAGCACGGGGCGGGGTCCGCAGGGCCAGCGATCTCGAAGGGCGAAGAGATCGATTCGCCCGGCCGCAGATCAGCTTCGCCGGTCAGCGTCACGACGGCCTCGACGTCGCGCTCGACGATGCCGTCCTGCTCGTGGCGCTCGCTGACCAGTTGAACACGCAGGCCCCGCGTGATCCCTTCGACGGTCGGGTTCGCGGTCACGGTGCCGGCCAGAATGCCACCGGGCCGAAGCTCTCGTGTCGTGAGCTCGACGGTCATCGGTATCTCGGTCGAAGACTCCGTCGGAGTCTTCATGCGATGTGCCAGCACACCGTGGGCGGCTTGGACGACCAGGGGCACATCCTCCCAGGTGTCGAGGCCCCGACGACGGTCCACGGTGGCCCAGACCTCCCACTCGACGGTGTCTTCGACGCTCGGGGGTGCGTCCTTGGGGAGGCGCAAGCGGAAGACCCGCTGCCCGGGTTCCGGGGGACCGGCGAACAGTGGGACCGTCTGGACCATCACCGCCTCAGTGGACGTGCTGTCCCCGTCGCTGTCGCGCTGAGAGTAGGTGTTCAGATAGGAGAGCCCGACCAGGCCACCTTGAACCTTGGCGTCGATCTCCCCGACGTCAACGCGGCAAATGATCTCCTCGCCGGCGGTGACCGTCGACGGCTCGACGGTCAGCTGGACCGGAGTCTTCCGGCCGAACGGCACCATAAATCGACATTACGCCGCACAGCCGGCCCCCGCGAGACCTTCCGAGTGCTGCCGGCCTTACCGAGAGGTAGGGCGTGGGCACGCTCCGAGGTTGTCGATGCTGCCCGCAACTTTTCCTGCCGACTGACCATCGTGGCGGGTGACGGGGTTGTCACCGCCGCCTGGGGGCCGCGGATTAGTGGTGGGGAACATAAATGGTTCGATGGATTCTGGTGCTTGGGCTGCTGGTCGCGAGCGCGGCTGGTACTGGCGGGACAGCCGCCGCGGGACCGGCGGCGGCAGGGCCGGGGATCGCGGTCGCGGCGGATCTGCCGGAGCCTCCGGGGGCGCAGTTCGTGCCGGGGGCAACAAATGTGATCGCGGCGACCGCCGCACCGGCGAAGGACATCACGACGCGGCGCGACGCCAAGACGACCGCCGGGGTGGCAACTGCCGGCACGTATACGTGCCCCGGGTTCAGCACCGTCGACGATGCGACGCCGTTGTCATCCGTTATGCAGGACGTCTATTCCTGGGGCGGGTTCAAGCCGTACAAGGTCGGCAACGGCAGCGGCAACATCAACTGGAAACTCAACCCCTACAACAATCCCAGCTGGTACATGTGGTTCCACTCACTGCGTTGGCTGGGGCAAGGAATCACCGCGGCCGGCCAGGGTGACACGAACGCCCTGGCGCATGTGACGACGATCGTGCACGACTGGGTGCTCGACAATCCGTACTCCTGGAAGGCGGACGTCGGCGCCTGGGAGTCGACGATGCACCGCACCAACGTGCTCATCTGCACCCGGCAAGCGGTCCTGGCCGGCTTGAACGTCACCACACTCCCGGCGCAGTATGCCTGGCTCGACAGCGCCCTGCTCGACCACGCCACGTTCCTGGTCAACAACTGGAGCGGTGCGTGGAATCACGGCACCGACGAGAGCATCGCTCTGTTCGGCGTCGGCTGCACACTCGATCGCGCGGACTACAAGACGCTCGCCCAGAACCGTCTCGCTGCCGCCATCACCACCTCGATCGACGCGCAAGGTTCGACCAACGAGCAGTCGACCGCATACGCGCAGTTCAACTACTCCCTCTGGGGCCGTGCGGTCGACGTACTACGGGCGTGCGGCGCCGACCCCGGTACGACGATCACCACGCGACGCGCCCTGATGGCGGACTGGCTTGCCCTGGCGACGAACTCACTGGGCAATCTCCACCAGATCGGCGACTCCGAGGTCGTGCGTACGGCGCCCATCGCCGGGACACCACTCGAGTACGCCGGATCCCAGGGCGCATCCGGGATCGCACCGACCCAGCGCGTGGGGGTGTACTCCGCGGGCTACGTGTTCGGCCGCTCCGGATGGGGCACGAACGCTACGTTCGCGGACCAGTCGTCGTACAGCATCAGGTACGGGCCGGCGCGACAGTTGCACGGGCACAGCGACCACACGTCGCTCACGTACACCGCTCGCGGCCGCGACATCGTGATCGACGGCGGCCACGCCGGCTACCAGAACGACGTCTGGCGGACGTGGGCGAAGAGTCCGTTCGCGCAGAGCTCGATGACGACGCCGCTGTCGGCCGACCTGCTTCCGGCCACCAAGCTGACGCGGTACGCGCTGAACCCGACGTCTGACTTCTACGAGTTCTCAGACGTCCCCGGGACCGGGATCAGCCGCGTCCGGGCCACGCTCGTGCTCAGGAACCCGGATCTGGTCGTCACGCTCGACCGCGCGTCGGCCAAGAAGGCACAGCAGTTCCAGACGCTGTGGCACCTGCCTTCGGACCAGAAGGCGACGGTGTACTCGCGGACGACCGCACTGGCGATGCGGCCGGGCGAGAACACCCGGACGATCCTGTTCCAGGTGCCGTACCGGCAGCCGCTGCCGCCCGGGGCGATTCTGCTCAAGCAGGCACAGACCAACCCGATCCAGGGCTGGACCTATCCGAACATCACCACGCGGCTGGCGGCGCCCACGCTGATGTTCGCGCGGTCCGGGACGACGGCGTCGATCCTGTCGTTCATCGCCCCGGTGCCGGCGACCGGTGCAGTCACGTACCGCACCCGCTGGTCGGGTACGACCTACGTCGTCGACCTGACCGTGGCCGGCGTACAGACCTCGATCGGCATCACCGCCGGCGGCTCCCTGGTCCGCCTGGCCTGAACTGTCGGCACCCCCTGAATACGTGGTTTCTCGCAGCCCGAGGTGTCCTCGGGCTGCGAGGTTCTTCCGAAGCGAAGGACCGCGGCTGGTGCCTAGGGTCAGGGGTGAGGTGAGCAATGGAGCACAAGGCGCGGGCGCGGCTGCTGCGGGGCCTCGCCGTCGAGGAGCGGCGGATCGAGGTCAACGGCATCGGTACGACAGTGCTCGAGGGTGGGGACGGTCCGCCCTTGCTTCTGCTGCACGGGGGAATCGAGTGCGGGGGAATCTACTGGGCACCAGTGATCTCCCGCCTCGCGCAGGACCACCGGCTCATCGTCCCTGACGCACCTGGCCTTGGGGAGTCCGAGCCGGACCGGGAGGGCTTCACCGGCTGGATGAGCGCGCTGCTGCGGCTGACGTGCGAGGAGCCTCCGACTCTGGTCGCGCATTCGTTGCTCGGCACCCTGGCCTTGCGGTTTGCGGCCGACCACGGCGAGCGGCTGCGACGATTGGTGATCTATGCGGCTCCCGGTGTCGGGCCGTACCGGATGCCGATCGGGCTCCGCGCCGTGGCGATCAGGTTCGCGTTGCGTCCGTCCGAGGCCAACATGGTGCGCTTCGAGCGCTGGGCGTTCGCCGACCTCGATCGGGTACGACGCCTGGACCCGGACTGGCTCGACGCGTTCACCGCCTATACGCGGAGCCGAGCACTCGTGCCGCACGTCAAGCGCACGATGCGCCAGCTGGTAGCCACCGGCACCAAACAGGTCCGCGAGCGCATCGACGTGCCGACGACACTGCTCTGGGGTGCGCAGGATCGGTTCGTACCGCTGGACCTCGCCACAACGGCAAGCAAACGACTCGGCTGGCCTCTAAGGGTGATCGACGACGCCGGACACGTCCCCCACATAGAACAGCCGGACGCCTTCGTCCACGCGCTCGAGGAAGCCACACGAACACAGAGCTGACCGCCGTACTGCGGAACTTCCCGATCCCCGAGGCCAACCTGGCCGGGATCGCGGCCGGGTTCGCGCTGGAGCAGGTACGACCGTGGCGGTTTCACGCGGTACGACGATCTGCCGGCTGGCCGATCGTCGCCGCGGGAAGCATGCTCATCGCGCGATCGTTGAAAGCAGCGAGGAGCACAGAGCTGAGCCGGCCGCAGAGACTCGTGACCAGCGGTCCGTACGCCACGACGCGCAATCCCATGTACGTCGGTTGGGCCTTGCTCCACCTCGGGATCGGGGTGGCCGCCAGGTCCGGGTGGACTCTGGCGACCTTGCCGTTGGTCGCCGCCGCCGTGCATCGCGACGTTCTGCGTGAGGAACGACGGCTCACCGAGACGTTCGGGGATGAGTACGAGCAGTACTGCGCGACCGTCGGTCGCTACCTCCCCAAGCGATGAGCAGGAGCGCCACCGTGGCCTCCTGCGTCAACCAATGTGACAAGAGAGGAGGACCGGCCATGGCCGACCTCAGGAATCGAAAGCGAGTGCCCGGCGGTAGGACCGGTGCTCCAGTGAAGCAGGGTCACGCGTTGCGCCGGGTGCGGCTTGCCTGTGGGCATGTGCAGCGTGATCGGATCGCCCGCGCGGGCGATCACGTCTGGTGTGAAGCCGACTGCTCCGACTGGACCCGCGTCGTCTCGGTCGAGGAGTAACACCGCGAAAGGTACGCCGCATCAGGTGGCGGCGTACCTGACCCTCTGGTGACGGATGCACGCTCGGCCCTCCGAAGGCCGGGTCCCTGGTTCGACTCCAGGCAGGGGGACTGTCAGATGGTCGGGTCGTAGTGAAGGGACAACGCTGCGGTCGCTTCGGCCCGCGATGACAGGATGCGCAGGCGTACGGCGCTCACCGACACCGGCTCGTCGAGTGGGATCAGTCGCCGGTGGCCGATCGTTGTACCGGCGGCGATCTGCGTCCACTCGCCGTCGAGCAACGCATCGACGGCGAAGGACTCGACCTGTTGGCCGTGTGAGATGTCCTCGCGCAGGTCGATCACGTTCACCGTTCCCGGCAACGACACATCGGTCTCGTAGTACTCGCGGACCGCGGCGCCGAACTCGGCCAGCCGGGCAACGTCCGGTGGGGCGAAGAGCCCGCGGCGGTCGGGCGGGATGTTGAGAAGCAGTACGGCGTTGCGGCCAACCGATTTGCGATAGATGTCCAGGAGCTCCGGCAACGACTTCACGGCCGAGTCCTCAGCAGCGTGGTAGAACCACCCCGGCCGGATCGAGACGTCGACCTCGGCCGGATACCACCGCAGCTCGTCAGCCTTCCGCAGTAACGAAGGGCCGGCCACGTCGGACGCGGTCTGCTCGGCGACCATCTGCCGACCGGCGAACGGTACGACGCTCCACTCGGTCTCACGGGCGAAGCCGTCCTCGTTACCGACCCAGCGCACGTCCGGTCCGCCGACCGCGATGGTCGCGTCGGGCGCGAGCCGCCGGACCAGATCGAACCACGCCTCGTACGCGTAGGCCTGCGCAGTGCTCGTCGGGTTGGCGCCGTCCAGCCAGACCTCCGCGATCGGCCCGTACTGCGTCAGCAGTTCGTACAACTGGTTGAGGTAGAACCGGTTGTAGTCATCGACGTCGTACCGGAACCGTGGCAGCGACTCGTCGACGACCAGCGAAGGGATCTCCGACGACACCACCGGGCTGCCGTTGCCGTAGTACCCGCCGTTGGCCTTCTCCTGGTACAGATCGGCCGGAGACAAGTAGAAGCCCAGCCCGAGCCCGTGCTCCTGACACGCCGAGGCCAACGAGGCCACGACGTCACCGCGATACGGGCTCGCGGCAACAGTATGTGGAAGGTAGCGGCTCGGCCACAGGCAGAAGCCGTCGTGGTGCTTCGCCGTCAGGATCACACTCTTGAAGCCTGCCGACACCAACGTCCGCACCCACTGCGAGCAGTCGAGCGCCGAGGGGTCGAAGACGGCCGGATCATCGACACCGGTCCCCCACTCCAGATCGGTGAACGTGTTCGGCCCGAAGTGCACGAACGCGGTCAGCTCCTGTCGCTGCCACGCGACCTGCCGCGGCGACGGCCGCACCGAAGACGCCTTGCGACGCAGGTCATCCAGGGATGAGCCAACGTCGACCCGCATCAGACGAGGACCTTGCCGGGATTGAGCAGGTTGTCCGGATCGAAGGCCTGCTTGATCCGCCGGTGCAGTTCCAGACTCACCGGACCGAGCTCGGTCTCCAGCCAGCGCGCCTTCAACGTGCCGATGCCGTGCTCGCCAGTGATCGTCCCACCCAGCGCCAGCCCGAGCTCCATCACCGCACCGAAGGCCTCCAGCGCCCGCGCCTCGGCCGCCGGGTCGTCGCGGTCGAAGACGACGGTCGGGTGCATGTTGCCGTCACCCACATGCCCAGGGCAACAAATCAGTACGTCGTACTTCGTGCCGATCTCCGCGATCCCGCGCAGCAACGCGACCAGCTTCGACCGCGGTACGGCGACGTCGTCGATCAACGTCACCCCGAGCGGCTCGAGCGCGGAGTTCACCAGCCGGCGCGCCTCGAGCAGCATCCGCGACTCCTCGGCGTCGGATGCCTCGGCGACCTCGACCGCGCCATGCGCCGAACAGATCGCCGCGATCCGGGCAACGTCCTCGGCCGCACGAGGGCCACGGTCCGACTGCGCGATCAACAACGATCCGACGTCCGCGGGCAACCCCATGTCGCGGTAGTCCTGAATGGCACGCGCGGTCGGACCATCGATGAACTCGAGCAGGGAGGGACGCAGGCCGGACGCCATCACCGCAGCCGCGGCGGCGATCCCGTCCTCGATGGACAGGAAGGTGGCAGCCGCGGTCAACGCAGCCTCCGGCGCAGGACGCAGCGCGAGTGTCGCCTCGGTGACGACTCCCAACGTGCCCTCGGATCCGACGATCAACCGCGTCAGGTCGTAGCCAGCGACGCCCTTCGCCGACCGCCGGCCGGTGCGGACGACCTCACCCGACGCCAGCACCACCTCCAACCCGCGCACGAAATCTGCCGTCACGCCGTACTTCACACAACACAGCCCACCGGCGTTGGTCGCGATGTTTCCACCCACCGTGGACATTTCCCACGACGACGGATCCGGCGGGTAGAACAGGTCCTGCGCCAGGACGGCCCGGGAGAGATCGGCGTTCACGACACCTGGCTGGACGACCGCCACTTGATCCTCGACCGAGATCTCCAGGATCTGGTTCATTCGCGCGGTGGACAGCAACAAACATCCGTCGATCGCGTTCGCCGCTCCGGACAGCCCGGTCCGGGCTCCCTGGGTCACCACCGGAACACCGAACGACCCAGCCGCCCGCAGAACCTCGACCACCTCAGCGGTCGACGAGGGACGCGCCAGCACGCGCGGCACCCCGGCCGTACAGAAGGTCGCGTGATCGTTGCGATGACTGTCCAGTACGTCGGGATCGTCGACGACCGCCGCGTCACCGAGCGCCGAGCGGAGCCGAGCTACCAGCGGATCATTCATCCCTCATCCTGTTCGGCCAGCAGCCGCAGGATCAACTCCGCCCGGCGGACCCGCTCGCGCCCGAGGGCTTCCGCCGTACCGGAAAGGTGCGCACCGACCGGGTAGATGTTCGGCGCGTTGCGCAGACCCATCTTCAGATACACCGGCGCCGCGACCCGGACGATCTCCGGTACGTCGTAGAACCGGACATGTCCGCCCTGGTCGTCCGGCACCTCGATGTACATGTCGATCGGCACGGTCGTCACGGACCGGATCTCTGCCAGCACCGGCACGGGCAGGTCCGTCGACACGTTGAGGCTCGTCGCACCCAGCCGCTCGTACAGCCGCGCAGTCGGTGCGTTCGGCAACGGCATCAGCACCGACGTCTTCAGCACCAGATCGGCCGGCAGCTCGCCTTCCACCTTCAACGCACCCAGGATCTCCAGGACGCCGATGTCTCCCACCAGCAGACTCCGGACGCCGAGCTCCACCGCGCGGTAGGCGTCACACAGCGACGCGGCAACCATCTCGTTGCCTCGCGCTACACCACCGACCGCGGCCGACACCTTGGCCTGGCCACCGATGTCCCACGCACCACGCGGCCCGAGGAACAGGCAGACCTCGACCCCGGCCGAAGCGCCGAGCGATAGCATCTCCTCGATCTCGGCATCGGTCAGCATCATCACACCACTGCCCTGTGACACCCGGTCGATCGTGATCCCGCGGGTCTTCGCCTCCTCCAGCACCGCGGTCATCACCCGCGGCCCTTCACAGGAAGGGATCTCCACCTTGTACGGCGATCCGTCCGGAAACGTCCGCGTGGACACCTCCCCCGGGCGGAAACCACGATCGGCCAGCAGGGCGCGCGCTTCGCGAAGGTTCATCTGTCACTCCAGGGTCGAAGCCGGCCGGCCGACGTCAGGTCCCGCGCCGTACCGGTGATCTCCAGGTCGAAACGCTCGGCCGACTCGGTCAGCAGGGCCGGCGTCACCATCAACTCGTTCGGGGAAAGGGTGTCCTTGATCCGGGCCAGCCGGAGCTCCGACCAGTCCCGCCGGCCGCACATCGTCACCGCGGCGAGTACGGCGGCCTCGTCGTCCTCCATCACCATCGGCATCCGGGACCGCCGCGCACCGCCCGCACCGGAGGTCAGCGCGTTCACGTAACTCACCTGCAGGTCGATCTGCTCCAGCATCCGGGCCGGGATGACGTCGGCCAGACCGAGACCGGACGCGTTCCCGTGCGACGCCGGCGACAGTGAGTGGACGGTGATCGCGGCGATCGACGGCGAGTCGAACTCCGGGATCCCGTGCACCCAGCACCGGCCGATCACGTTCGTGTCCATCCCGGCGCCGGACTTGTCCTTGCCCATCTCGTCCACGACCAGCACGTCCAGCTCGTCGAACGGCAATCGCCCGAGCAGGCTGCCGGCCCTTTGCAGCAACGCGTTCTCGGCCGGGCCGGCAATGCCGTCGGGCTCGACGAACTCCACCGCCGCGGTTCGTTCCAGGGCGTTCTCCAGGATCGCCAGCCCACCCAGGATCTTGCCCTGCGCAACGACCATCCGGGCCGCGGCCTCGATCGCGCCGCCCAGCGACGGGATTCCGCCGGCGTGCAGGGCGGCAGCACCCTTGTGGTTGCCGAGCCCGATGGCGAGGACCTTCGCCACGCCACTCTCGATCGGACCACGGAAGTCGGTGTGCGGCTTGACGCGGTTGACCAGGAGGACGCCGTCCGCCTTCGCGGCCAGCGCGTCGTGGTGCACCGGCGTACCGTCGGGAAGGGTGCCGATGACAACGGTCTCCATCGTCGCCTCGACCGGGCAACCGACCGACTCGGAGGTAATCCCGAGACCGGCGAGCATCTCGAGCTGACCGTCCGCGGTCGCACCGCCGTGCGAGCCCATCGCCGGTACGACGAACGGCGCAGCACCGACCGCGGTCAGCCAGTCCACCGCCGCCTTCACCACCGGCACGAGATCGTGGATCCCCCGGCTGCCCGCGGTCACCGCGATCCGGGCGCCGGGCAGGATCCGCTCCCGCAGCGGATTCAGGGCCGCCTGCGCGGCGGCGTACGGGTCCGGCGAGGTCGGCAGATCCGAGATCAGCCGCCGGATCGGTGTGACCTGCGGGAGCACCCCGGCCGGCCGCAAACCGCGGATGGCCTCGAAAGGACCCAGAGAACGCCTCGCTTCGCTCGGCGGTTGGGGGGAGAGCGGCGGCTGTGCGGATGTCATCAGTGACTCTGTCTCGCTACGGCGGAGCCGGTGCGGCCGATCAGGAAGTCGAGGTCGCAGCCTTGGTTCGCCTGCGTGACGTGGTCGACGTACAGGCGGGCCCAGCCGCGATCCGTCGGTGGCACCGGCGGCTGCCAGTCGGCACGTCGCTTCTCCAACTCCTCTTCGGACACATCCAGATGCAACCGCCGAGCCGGTACGTCGAGCTCGATCCAGTCACCCGTCCGCACCAGCGCCAACGGCCCACCGACAGCCGCTTCCGGCGTGACATGCAGTACGACGGTGCCGTACGCCGTACCGCTCATCCGCGCGTCCGAGATCCGCACCATGTCGTCGACACCGATCTCGGCGAGCTTGCGCGGGATCGTCATGTTCCCGACCTCCGGCATGCCCGGGTAGCCGCGCGGACCGGAGTTCTGCAGCACGAGCACCGTGTCCTCGTCGACGTCGAGCTCCGGATCGTCGACCGCCTTGTCGTACTCCTCGATGCTGCTGAACACCAGTGCCTTGCCGCGGTGCTGCAGCAGTCGCTCGGACGCCGCCGACTGCTTGATCACGGCACCGTCCGGCGCCAGATTCCCCTTCAGCACGGCGGTCCCCGCACCGCTGCCCAGTGGGTTGCCGACCGGCCGGATGACGGCGGTTGCCGGCTGACCCTCCTGACCACTCCAGTCGGTCCGCTCCGCGGTGGCGACGTTCTCGCCCATGGTCTTGCCGGTCACGGTGATCGCGTCGGCCTTGAGCAGCGGCAGGATCTCCTTCATCACGGCGGGCAGGCCACCGGCGTAGTAGAAGTCCTCCATCAGGTACTTGCCCGACGGCTGCAGGTCGACGAGCCACGGCACCCCGCGGGCCCACTCGTCCATGTCGTCCAGTGTCAGGTCGACGCCGACCCGGCCGGCGATCGCAAGCAGGTGGATGACGGCGTTCGTCGAGCCGCCGATCGCCGCATTCGCCCGGACTGCGTTCGCGAACGCGTCGCGCGTCAGGATGTCGCTGGGCTTGAGATCCTCCTCGACCATCTTCACGATCCGCTGACCGGCCTGCTGGGCGATCGAGTAGCGGCGCGAGTCGACGGCCGGGATCGCCGCGGACCCGGTCAGTTGGAGCCCGAGCGCCTCGGCCATGCAGGCCATCGTGGACGCCGTGCCCATCGTCATGCAGTGGCCGTTGCTGCGGGACATGCCGGACTCGGCCGCCGCGTAGTCCGCCTCCGACATCCGGCCGGCGTTGCGGTCCTGCGTGAACCGCCAGACCGCCGTACCGGAACCGATGTCGCAGCCGCGGAATTTACCGTTCAACATGGGACCGCCGGTGACGACCAGGGTGGGGAGGTCGACGCTGGCGGCGCCCATGATCGAGCCCGGCGTGGTCTTGTCGCAGCCGGTCAGCAGGATGGCGCCGTCGATCGGGTTGCCGCGCAGCGACTCTTCGACGTCCATGCTGAGCAGGTTGCGGAACAGCATCGCGGTCGGCCGGAGCATCGTCTCGCCGAGCGACATCACCGGGAACTCCAGCGGGAAACCACCAGCCTGCCAGACACCGCGCTTGACCGAGTCCGCGAGCCGGCGCAGATGCGCGTTGCAGGGCGTGAGCTCGGACCAGGTGTTGCAGATGCCGATCACCGGGCGGCCGTCGAACACCTCCTCGGAGAAGCCCTGCGCCCGCATCCAGGACCGGTGGATGAACCCGTTGCGGTCCTTCTCACCGAACCAGTGATCAAAACTCCGCCGCCCGATCGGCGCATCGGGCCGCCCCGGTTCACCGGTCGTCCCGGTCTTCTCGGAAGTCGGCTCTCCGGCAACATCCGCCGGAAGCTCGACGTCACCCGGGTCATTGGTCGGGGGAAGATCGCTCATCGAGACACCTCACCTGTGGTTACGGTCCCGTTCAGCCGGCGGGTGATGCCGGCCGGGTTCGAGTCCTTCAGTACGTCGGGCAGCACGGCGTCGGGGGCGTCTTGGTACGCGACCGGCCGCTGGAATCGGCGGGCGGCGGTCACCCCGACGCTGGTGTGGATCGAGCCGACGGTCGCCGGGTACGGACCGCCGTGGTGCTGCGCCCACGACACCGCGACCCCGGTCGGCCAGCCGTTCCAGAGCACGCGGCCGGCGCGGGCCGTCAGCAACGGCAGCAGCTCACGCGCCAACTCGGCGTCCGCGTCCTCAGCGTGGAGCGTCGCGGTGAGGTTCCCCTCGAAGGCCTCGACAGCCGCCTTCAACTCCTCCACCCCGTCGTACTCCACGACGATCGAGACGGGGCCGAAACACTCTTCCAGGATCTCGTCCCGCCGAGCCAGCAACTCCGCGACCGTGGTCTGCAGCAGAGTCGCACCACCCGAGGCCCAGACGCGGATGCCGTCGACCTTCTGCAGGCGGTCGAGCCCGGAGCTGAATCCGTCCTGGATCCGGTCGTTCAGCATCGGCGCCTCGGCTACCCCGCCGGTCGCCTCGGTCAGCTGCTCCTGGAGCCCATGACCGCCCGGGAGGAACAGCAATCCGGGCTTCGTGCAGAACTGACCGACGCCGAGTGTGAACGAACCGACGTACCCCGTCGCGATGTCCTTGCCCCGGGCATCGATCGCCGCCTGGGTGACGAACACCGGGTTCAGGCTGCCGAGCTCACCGTAGAACGGGACCGGCTCCGGCCGGGTGACCGCGATCTCGTGCAGCGCCTTCCCAGCCGGCACCGAGCCGGTGAACCCGGCCGCGGTGATCCGCGGGTCCTTCAGCGCGGTGACGCCGACGTCGAAGCCCTGGATCAGCCCAAGCGAACCATCCGGCGCACCAGCGGTCCGCAGTGCCTCGGCCATCACCTCGGCGGTGCGCGCGGACAGCTCAGGATGACCCGGGTGCCCCTTCACGATCACTGGACAGCCGGCCGCTAGCGCGGAAGCCGTGTCACCGCCGCACACGCTGAACGCGAACGGGAAGTTGCTGGCGGCAAACACCAGCACCGGCCCGAGCGGCACCAGCACCCGCCGCAGGTCCGGACGCGGCACCGGCTTCGCCTGGGCGTCTGCGGTGTCGATGATGACCTCGAGCAGCGAACCCTCCTCAAGGACGTCGGCGAACATCCGCAGCTGACCTGTGCTCCGGGCGACCTCGCCCCGCAGCCGTGCCTCGGGCAGCGAAGACTCCCGCATCGCGATCGGCACCAGCTCGTCCGCGGCCGCGTCGAGCGCGTCGGCGGCAGCGCGGATCCACCCGGCCCGGACCGCGGGCTCGGCCGCACCCAGCGCCGGCGCGGCCGCTGTCGCGGCGACCAGCGCCTGCTCCAACTCGGCGGGGGTGGTGTCCTTGGTCATCGCTTCTCCTCCAAGTTGTCGGTCGCCAGGAACGTAAACGGTTCCCGGCCGACGGCCACCGTATTCGTCAGCGTGCCGACCTCGGCGATCGTGATCGTGATGACGTCGCCCTCGGCCAGCGCGAAGTCCAGCTCGGGCACGATCCCGGTGCCGGTCGCCAGGATCACGCCGTCCGGGAAGTCGTTCGGCAGGAACAGCACGTCGATCAGGTCCTGCAGCTCACGCACCAGCTTCGCGGTCGACGTCGTCTCCGCGAACACCTCGTCGCCCGCTCGCTCGATCACGACGCCGATCTCGAGGTCCTTCGGGTTCGCGACCTCCCACGCCGGGCGGATCCCGGTCGCCAGCGCGCAGCCGCCGGCGAACAGCTTGGCCTGCGGGACGTACAGCGGGTTCACGCCCTCGATCGACCGCGAGCTCATGTCGTTGCAGACCGTGAACCCGACGATCTCACCGTGGCTGTTCGCGACGACCGCGAGCTCCGGCTCGGGTACGTCGTGACCCGAGTCGACCCGGATCCCGACCGGCTCGCCGTCGGTCACCACCCGCCAGGCCGGTGCCTTCTGGAACAGCTCGGGCCGGTCGGCCGTGTAGACCTTGTCGTACACGGACTGCTCGGTGCTCTCCTCCATCCGAGCGCCACGAGACCGCTCGTAGGTGACTCCGGAGCACCACACCTCGCCCCGCCCGTCCAGCGGGGGCAGGAACTTCACGCCGTCGACCGGGACCGCCTCCCCGACCTTGGCGACCGCCGTCTGCAACTCGTCCAGTCGGAGTCGCAGCAGCTCCGCGACGCTGTTGACGCCTTCGAGCGGAGCCACGGTGTCGCCGGTGCGTACGCCGACCACCGGCCGGCCGGCCGGGGACTGGTAACGGACCAAATGCATGGAGAGACCCTTCATTCAGAGTGCACAGTTACATCGAGGTGCCGAGCAAGCCACGGGTGATCTGGAAGCCAACGTTGCCGGAGGCAACTGCCTTGGGAACGAGCTGCCGGCTCGCCACCATCGCGATCGTGTCCAGGCCGATCCGGGCCTGGTCGGCCGCGTCACCGGTGGCGACCGCGTCGAGGTCGTCGCCGTACGTCGCGACCGTCTCCGGATCGTTGCTGATCTCGACGACCGGCACGAACCGCTGGGCGGACACGGTGCCGCCGGCAACGTGCGCGAGGATCTGCTGGACGCCACTCGCGCCGAAGCCGGTCGCGGTCTCCATCCAGTCGGTGCCGGGCATCCGCATCACGTGCCAGCCCGGCTGCGCCAGCCGCTGCCCGTGCGCGATCGTCGGACCCACTTCATCCGCCGAGCCGAAGGCAGCCGCGCGGAAGCCGGCATGCCCGAGCAAGGCACCGCGCGACGACAGTACGACGGAACCGCCGGAGCCCACGATCTCGCGGCCGATCAGGGCCAGCGCCTCCGCAGTCGTGTCCGTCAGCGGGCCGCGCGCCTCCAGGCCGACGGTGAGTGCGCCGAGGTTGCCGCGCTGCTCGACCGGCTTGTCCAGGTCGAAGCTGTCGAACCAGTCCTTCACCTTGTTGCCGACAGCATCGAGACCGCCGTCGGCCTGGATGCTGGCCCAGCCGAAGCGGGACGGGTCCTTGCCGGCCTCGACCAGACGCGAGCGGAAGTAGTCGTTATGGGTCTTCTCGCAGCCGTGCTCCAGGAGGAGAGCCATCCGCGTGTTCGGATGCAGGAGATAGCCGACCATGATGCGGGCGAACGTCTCCTCGGACGCGCCGCCGCTGCTGCCGCACCCCTCGGTGTGCGGGAGCGCGACCATCCGCGTGACCGCGTCACCGGCCCACTTCTCCACCTCCGCCTGGGCTGCGAGCCGCAGGGCGATCTGGCCGGAGCACAGGCTGGTCGGCAGGATCAGCCCGACGGCCTCGGGCACGAGACGGTCGTCGACCTGCAGCAGGCGTGCCGCCGTGCGTGCGTCGGAGCTGAGCCCGGCCAAGGGGAGGCCATCGAGGGGCGCGTCACGATCCTCGGCCGGGAGGTCGCCCAACTGGCGGCTCATCCGGCCGTCCGTGCTGATCGAGATGCCTTCGCGCGGACCGCTCTGCTTCCAGTTCCGCCAGATCGACACCTGGCTGTGGCCGGCCCGCTCCCCCGCGCTCGGTTCGCCGGACGCGACCCGGACGGTCAGGTCGAAGGTCTCCGCGGTCAGGTCGGTCATCGGCGTACCGGTCAGGTAGCGGCCCGCGTCCACGTCCATCTCGGCGTGCAGACGCTCGTACCGGGCGCTTGTCGTGACGAACTTGAGGGTCGGGACGAACGGGAAGTTGGTGATCGAGCCGTTCCCGGTGGTGAAGAAGATCAGGTTGCAGCCACTGCCGATCTGGCCGGCCACGGACTCGAGGTCGTTGCCGGGGCTGTCCATGAAGATGTAGCCGTTGCCGGGCAGCGGTTCGCCGTAGTCGATCACGTGGTCCAGCCGCACCTCGCGCGGCAGCTTGCGGGCGGCGCCGATCGACTTCAGCACGATGTTGTAGAGGCCGCGGTACACGTTGCCGCCGGACGGGTTGCCCTCGGCGGTGTGGCCGTGCCAGCCGACCCGTTCCTTGAACGAGCGGATCGTGGCGAGGAACCGCCGGGCGGTGGCGAGGTCGCGGACGTTCTTCAGGACGTACGGCTCCGCGCCGATCAGTTCGTCGGTCTCCGCGAGTACGGCGGTGCCGCCGTGCTTGATCACCTCCGCACCGACCAGACCGGCGAGCGGGTTGGCAGAGATGCCCGAGAACGCGTCGGATCCACCGCACTGCAAGGCGATCTTCAGATCCGCGAGCGGGACCTCGGTGCGCGTCTGATTGTCGACAATCGGCAGCCACGGCTCGACCAACGCACCGGCTTCGGTGAGGTCGTGCTCGAAGCCGGCCCGGCGGGTGAAGAACGCGTGCGGCACCTTGATCGCCGGGTAGTCGTGCTCGACCATGAAGTCCTTGATCGCCTGGCCGGAGACCACGTCGTCCTCGGTGTCGACGATCAGGACGGCGCCGACGTTCGGGTTCAGCGTGAAGCCGGCCAGGGTGGCGAGCAGGAAGTGCAGGTTGTTCGGGACCTCGTCCTCGCCGCCCTCGGTGTGCGCAACCGGTACAACGCCGTCGCCAGCGGCCGCGCCGTCGAAGCGCCGGGCGAGTTCGGTGACGAAGCCGCTGCTGCGGGAGCTGGTCGCCATCAGCACGACGTGGTTGCGGGTGCCGGCCGCGCCCTGCTCGCGGGGGTAGCCGAGGAAGGTGCCGGGTTGCTCGACGCTGGTCACCTGCCGGCCGAAGTTCAGCGCGGACTCGTCGAGCTCGTACGGGTCGAGCGGCTCGTTGGTGGCGGACGGCTCGGACGGAAGGCCCTCGACTCCGCGCGCCGTGACCGCGGCCAGGCTGGTCGGCGTACAGACGTAGTCGCCGGGGAGGAGATCGCGGGAGGCGCGGGCGAACGGCGTGTTCCAGGATGTGAGCGCCTCGCCGGGACCCACCGGGTCGATCACGAAGCGATGCCCTTCGAGCACGGTGTGTGGCAGCGTGACCGTGGTGCCCCCGAGCTCGATCTCGGTGCCGGCCTCGAGCCGGCGGGAGGCGATCGCGACGTTGTCCCCCGGCTCCGGCCGTACGCCGACCTCGTCGAACCTCACCATCGTTTCTGCCTTCCCGTAGCTATGCCGGGGCCAAATCGTGCATGATGCATGATTACCAGTGTCACCCTGCCGAACCCGACCGGCTGGGTCAAGGCCGCGACCAGGATCCGGAGAGAGCCGATGACGGAACCCACGCACCTCGTTGGGACTCCTCAGCCGCAGGACCGGCGGTTGCTCCGGCGGCAGATGCTGGTTGACGACGTGTACGAGGCGATCAAGACGATGCTGATGGACCACGTCATCCGGCCCGGCGCGCGGATCTCGATCGACGGGCTGGCGCGGGAGTTCCAGGTGTCGTCGACGCCGGTGCGGGAGGCGCTGGCGCGGCTGGAGTCGGAGGGGCTGGCGGTCAAGGAGCCGCTGAAGGGGTACCGCGCGACGCCGCTGCTCTCGCTCGCGGAGTTCGACGACCTGTACCGGTTCCGGCAGTTGCTGGAGCCGTGGGCGGCGCGCCGGGCGGCCGAGCTGATCGACGACGAGGGCCGCGCGCGGCTGAAGGCGGAACTGGCGAACGCGGTCGAGCCGACGTCGGTGGACTACGCCGGCTACAAGTCACTGACCGCGCACGACAACCGGTTCCACCTGCTGATCGCGGCGCTGTCGGGCAGCGAGCAGGTCCGGCTCGCCTTCGAGCGCACCCACTGCCACCTGCACATCTTCCGCCTGCACTACGACCGCGACATCGGCCCCGAGGTCCTGACCGAACACCGCACCCTGGTCGAGGCGATCACCTCCGGCGACCCCACAGCCGCCGAGTCCGCCATGACCCAACACATCAAGAACTCCATGTCCCACCGCCTCCGCCGAATCTACGAGTGACCCACCACCCCTTCCCCCTAGCCCACCTGGTCCCCCCAGCCCTACGCCCGTACCTCCTCGATTTCCACTGGGATGTCGCCGTACTCCATCGCCTCGACCTCCCCACGACCCAGGTCCCACTTGCCGATCTGGCGCCGCACCTCGACCTACCGTTCTGGCTGTACGACGGCCGCCCGTTCCAGGTCACGCCGCATCAGGTCGCGGCGGATCCGGCGCGGTATCACGAGCAGTACCAGCGGACGATGGCCGCGGACCTCGAGCACCCGCTGGACGTCGTACGGCGAACTGATGGGCGGCTCACGGTTCTGGATGGGGTCCATCGGCTGTTGCGGGCGGAGTTGGAAGGGCGGGTGATGGTGGCGGTCCGGATCCTGGCGTGGGAGGAGGTGGACGTGATCGCGGTTCGGTGAGGCGGGTTTGGGGGCGTGGGGTTCGGGCACCGCTTCGGGATGAAGGCGCCGGAACTGCCTGCCCCGCGTCCGGTTCTCTGGCCGCTGCGACCGCTCGAGTCGGCGGCGGTGTCGATGTCCTCGGACAACAACCGGACCATCGTCACGATCACCCACGCACCCCTCGAACAGGTCACGCCGGAGATGCTGGCCTGGTGGTACGGGCACATCTCCGGGACGATGCAGTACGCCGGAAAGACCTGGCCGCGGTATCTCGTCTGGCACCCGCTCGACCACATCTCGTACGAGCTGATGAGCCCCGGCGCCGTCGTCGGCCCCGGTTCGCGGCTGCGTCTCACCGAGGCGTTCGGGCGCGATCCCGGCAAGGTGATGGACCTTCACGTCACCGTCGAGACGGTCGACAGCCAGGCGGCGATCATGACCAAGCGCCTGCTCGGCAGCTCGATGGTCCGGCTGGAGAACGAGTTCGCGCCCACCAGCGGTGGCTCCCGGTACACGACCCGGCTGACCGTCGGCGACACCACTCCGCTCGCGACCTTGTTTCTCAACCGGATCGCCCACGACCGCGCGTTCCCCGCGCCGACGCTCGCCGCCTGGACCCGCCACCACGTCGAGGAGATCGGCAACCTGGAGAACTTCCTCCCCGACCTCTTCCGCTACCGCGCCGACCACGAGCCCTGAACAGCCGCGCCCGATCATGCGGTTACTCCACCGGGGCGCCGCCGTACGAGACCTCGTTGCCGTCCGGGTCGTAGTACGTGACATGCCGTACGCCGTTCTCGTACGTCTCCCGCACCGCCGGCTCGATCCCGCGCTCGGCGATCGCCCGAATCACACCCTCGAAGTCCTCGACGAACAAGGTGTGCTGAGCATGACCGGCATGCTCAGGCACCACCTCGATGTAGAGGAACTGGTGCTCGCCGACCTCCCAGACCGCCTCGATGTCGTTCGGCAGGAAGCTCGGCGGCGCTCCGAGCAACTTCTCGTACCAGGCGACCGCGGCCGCGTAGTCACTCACCGAGATCCCGGCGAACAGATCCAGAGCCATACGCGATCCTACAAAGCATGAAGGTGAATCGACTCGACCATCTGGTGCTCACCGTCGCTGATCTCGAGGCGACGACCCGCTTCTACCAGCAGGTGCTGGGGATGGAGGCGGTCACGTCCAAGGGTGGCCGGCGGGCGCTCGCGTTCGGGACGAGCAAGATCAACCTGCATCAGGTCGGGCACGAGTTCGAGCCGAAGGCGGCGCGTCCGGGGCCGGGGACCGCGGACTTGTGCTTCATCGTCGACGAGCCGATCGAGCAGGTGCGGGCCGAGCTGATCGCGCACGGCGTCGAGATCGAGGAAGGCCCGGTCGAGCGCACTGGCGCGACCGGGCCGATCCTCAGCGTCTACCTGCGTGACCCCGACGGAAATCTCGTCGAGCTCAGCAACTACCTCTAGGTGGGCGCGTCCCCGTGGTCGGGGATCTCGAGTTGTACGCCGCCCTGCAGAGCGGACTGGTGTGCGTAGATGCCGGGGAGGGTGTAGCGGGCGGCGACCCAGGCGTTGACCGGGGGAAGGGCCTTGTCTGCGACCGCGCGGACGAAATCGTCGGCGAGGAAGTGGTGGGAACCCTCATGGCCGTTGTGCATGCCGGCGAACTCGGCCGGGAGGCGGCTCCGGTCGTGCACCGGCGACAGCCCGGATCGGAACGCATCCCGTAGCGCCGGGTCGACGTTCGCCAGGTCGGCGTCGTCGAGGGAGCTGCTGGGCTTGGTCTCCATCAACTGGCTGACGTCCTCGACGCCCTCCTTGGTCTGCCACAGCGTGGTCGTCGCGAGCTGCTCGAAGCTGCCCTCGGTCCCGAACACCCGCAGCCGGGATTCACGAATGTGCGACGGGTAGCCGACGCGGCGCATCTCGTTCGTCCGCATCACGCCGCCGTCCGCGAGCTTGAACAGCGCGGTCGCGTTGCTGAAGTCGTTGTCGAACTGGCTGACGTCCTTGTCGAACACACCGTCGCCACGGTCGTCCTTCACCCCGATGCAGGACACATGCGTGGCGTGCTGCCCGGTCACCGAGAGAACGTTGCCCACGGCATGCGTCGGGTAGAGCATGGGCGGGAACGAAGCGGTCTTCTTCCACTCCTCGCCACCGCTGTACTGGTACGCGGCGTAGAAGCCGAGGTCCATGTCGTGGACGTAGTCGCCCTCGGAGTAGAAGACCCGGCCGAACTCGCCGGCTTCCAGCTTCTGCCGGCAGTACACCGACGACGGGTAGTAGTAGCTGGTCTCGCCCATCATGTACGTCAGGCCGGTCTCCTTGACCAGCTCGATGATGCGGGCGATCTGGTCCGCCTCGATCGCCATCGGGACGGTCGAGTACACGTGCTTGCCGGCCTCGAGCGCCCGGATCGCCATCTCGCCGTGCAACCACCGCTGCGTGAAGATCGCCACCGCGTCCACGTCGGACGCGAGCATCTCGTCGAACGACTGATAGGTGATCGAGATGCCCTGCTTGGCCGCCATCTCGGCGGTCCGTTCCGGCAGTACGTCGGTCAGCCGCACGTCGGACACGTCCGGGTGCGCAGACCACAGCCGCAGGAACGAGGGCGCGAACTGGCCGGCTCCGACCACACCAATGCTGATTCCCATGCGAGAAGGCAATCACACATTTATCTTCTACGGAAGAACAAATTCACACGTTGAAACATGTGTCAAACACCACTCCCACCCACCCACCAGATCCATACACGCAGCACCCCCCACGCCGCGGACCTGGCACACAAAGTCAACCAGACCCAGCCGCACAGCAGGCAAGCCCCACGGCGCGGGCGGCGCCGATGGCACGAGGCGGAGCCGGGGGCACGGCGGACCCGGGACGCGGCGGACCCGGGACGCGGCGGACCCGGAGCGCGGTGCCGGGGGGTGGGCGGCGGGGCCGGGCGCGGCGCCGGGGCTCGACTCGGCGCACTTTGTGCACCACGTCCGTACGCGCGGCACCCCCACGATGCGGATCTGGTGCACAAAGTCGATCAGACCCAAGCGCGGGGCCGGCGGCGAGGCGCGGGGTTGGGTTAGGGCGGGGCGGGCGCGGGGGCGGGCGCCGCCGGGGCGGGGCTTGGGGCGCGACTCGGCGCAGTTTGTGCACTACGTCCGTACGCGCGCCACCCCAGGGTGCGGACCTGGTGCACAAAGTTGACCGGGCCCGAACGCGGGGCGAGCGGCGAGGCCCGGGGGCCGAGTTGAGTTAGGGCCGGCGGGGGCGGGGCTCGGACGTGTGGGCGGGCAGGCCCCGACTTGGGCGGGTCGCCGAGGCGGGGCTCGGACGAGACCGGCGCACCTTGTGCACCACGTCGTACGCGCGTCACCCCACAACGCGGATCTGTGCACAAGGACAACCAGGCCCGAACGCAGGGGCCGCGCGGGCGCCGGGTCGCGGGCGGCGGCCGAGGGCGCGCGGCTCCGGGGGCCGGGGGGCTCGGGCTGCCCGTCGCCGGGGGCGGCGCTCGGACGCGCGGGGCCGGGGGTCGGGCGTGCCTTGACGCAGTTTGTGCACCACGTCCGTACGCGCGGCACCCCACGATGCGGACCTCGTGCACAAAGTCAGCCAGGCCCGAGTGCGTGGAGCAGGCGTGCGCCAGGTCGCAGGCGGCGAGGCCGCGCGGCTCCGGGGGGCGTGCCTCGGCGCACTTTGTGCACCGCGTCCGTACGCGCGGCACCTCCAGGGTGCGGATCTGGTGCACAAGGTCGACCAGGCCCGAACGCGGGGGCGGGCTGCGAGGCGCGCGGGTTGAGTTAGGCCGGCGGGCGGGCCCTGGCGCGTGGACGGGCGGGCGCCGGGTCGCGGGCGGGGAGCCCGTCGCCGGGGCCAGATCACCGGGGCGGGGCTCGGGTGGGACTCGGCGCACTTTGTGCACCGCGTCCGTACGCGCGGCACCCCCGCGGTGCGGATCTGGTGCACAAAGTCGACCAGGCCCGAAACCGGGAGTGGGGCGGGCGCGGGGCGCACGGCGTGGGCGCGGGTGGGTTGGGTTGGGCGGCGGGCGCCGGGGGGCCGGGGCGGGGCTCGGGCAGCGGGGGGTTAGGGGTGGGGTGGGGTTAGGAGGTGGGGGTTGTCTGTGGTTATGCCGTTGACGGCGAGGGTGACCGCTTGGGTCAGGGTTTGCTGGTCGGGGACGGGCCAGGCGGTGACGTCCAGGCCGGCGGAGTGGAGGGTGGCGACGGTTTCTGGGGTTAGGCCGGCTATGGCGCAGAGGGCTGTGCCGGCGTCGGCTTCTCGGGTGAGGGCGATGAGCTCGGCGGCGGGCGGCGTGCGGCCGAAGATCCGGCCGGTCGCCGCGGCTGGGAAGGCACGGCGAACGGCCAGCAGGATCTCGGGGTGGAACGACGTCACCAGCGTCCGGTCGGCCAGCGACGGATCCGCCTTCAGCGTCTGTGCCAGCAGCGGTACGGCGTCCGCCGCCTTCACCTCGGCCTGGAAGCGGACGTCGATCTCAGCCACCGTCTCCGCCCAGGTCGGCACCACCTCACCGAGTCCCGCGTCGAGCGACCGCAGGTCGTCGTACGACATCGCCGCGACCTCCCCCGATCCGGACGTCGTCCGGTCGACAGTCGCGTCGTGCAGGATCACGAGCTCACCGTCGGCGGTCACGCGAAGATCGAGCTCGATCTCGTCGCATCCGTCGGCAACCGCGCGCCGAAACGACCGCAACGTGTTCTCCGGCTCGGTGCCCAGCGCACCGCGATGGCCGGTGATGATCACAGGACCTTCTCCTCGTAGAGACGTTTGACTTCGGCGCCGATCGCGTCGAGCCGGCCGGCGACCGAGGCGAACACCTTCTTGGGGGCGGCGTTGTCGGCGTAGATCTGCTGCAGGGCGGTGTAGATGACGACGTTCGCGTTGCGGCCGTAGAGGCGGATCGCGTCCTGCTGGCGGGCATTCGCGAGCTGGGCGATCGCGACTCCGTAGTTCGGCTTCTCCGCGATCAGCTTCTTCAGCTCGGGGTCTTCGCGGGCCGCGTTCACCACCGGCAGATAGCCGGTCTGGGTCGTCCAGAAGGCCGAGTTCTCCGGCCGGGCAAGGAAAGCGAGGAACGTGGCGGCGGCCTGCTTGCGTTCGGTGGAGATGTTCCGCAGCATCCCGATCCCGCCACCACCGGTGGCGAGCCCGGAGGCCACCTCGGACGGGATGAATCCGGCTCCGACCTTGAACTTCGCCTTGCTGGAGATGGTCTTCATGCCGCCGGTCGATTCCTGGATGACACCGACCAGCCCGTTGGCGAAGTCCGTGCTCGGGCTGCTGGCCATGTAGGCCGCTCCCAGGTCGTGCACCATCTGCCGCTGCCACTCGCCCGCGGCGACCGCGCCGTCCTGGTCGATGGTGACGTCGAGGCCCTTCGAGTACGCGCCGCCGAACTGCCACACGTTGCCCTGGAACTGCCAGTCGCCGTCGATCTTCGCGAAGGCGATCGTCCGCAGCGAACGCCCGCCGGACTCCACCTTGGCGAGCTCCGGCGCCCAGGACCGCAGTTCGCTCCAGGTCCGCGGCGCGCGATCCGGCAGCCCGGCCTTCGCGAACGCGTCCCGGTTGTAGTAGAGGATCGGCGTACTGCGGGCGAACGGAACCGCCCAGCTCTGCCCCTTCACGACGTACTCGCCGAACAGCTTCTGCTGATAGACGGCCGGACCGAAGCCGTCGGTGAAGTAGCCGTTCAGCGGCTCGAGCGCCTCGTTCAGGAAGAAGCGTTCCCACGTGACGTCGGAGAGGATGGCCAGATCCGGCGCCTGCTTGGCGACCAGCGCCGCGGCGACCTTCTGGGCCACGTCGTCGTAGCTGCCCTGGAACTGCACCTCGACGTACACGTCGGCTTGCGAATCGTTGAACTTGGCAACGAGCTTGTCGACCGCCTTGCCATTCGCCCCGCCGTACGACGTCCAGAAGACGACGCGGACGCGGTTCGCGTACTGCTTCGGCACGGATCCGGCCGGCTGCGAGTAGATCGCGTCGACCGAGCGGTAGCCGCAGCCCGCCAGCGTCGCGCCGGCTGCGAGCCCGAGGAACATCCTGCGGTGCATTCTCATCCCTTCAGAGCTCCCTGGGTGATACCGCCGACGATGTAGCGCTGGGCGATCAGGAAGATCAGCAGCATCGGCGCGAGCACCAGCAGGGTGCCGGCCATGATCGTCCCCCAGGCCGCCAGGCCTTCCTCGTCCTTCAGGATCAGCAGGCCGACCGGCAGGGTGCGCATCGAGGCGGAGTTGGTCACGATCAGCGGCCAGACGAAGTTGTTCCACTCCTCGACCGCGGTGATCACGACAACCGTGATCAGCATCGGCTGCGACATCGGCAGGACCACCCGCCACAACGTGCGCAGGTGCCCGGCGCCGTCGACCGCGGCCGCGTCCGTCACCTCCGTCGGCAGGGTGAGGAAGTGCTGCCGCATCAGGAACGTCGCGAACGCCGATCCGATGCCCGGGATGATCAGGCCCGCGTACGTGTTGATCCAGCCGAGTGTTGCCACGGTCAAGTAGTTCGGCAGCAGCGTCACGTGACCGGGCACCATCATCGCGCCGAGCACCAGGAAGAACAGCACCTTCTTGAACGGGAACCGCAGATAGGCGAACGCGTACGCCGTCAGCACGGCGTTCGCGACCTTCAGCACGGTGCCCGCGACGGTGATGATTGTGGAGTTGAGGAAGAACCGATCGAACGGCGCGGCCTTCCAGGCCAGGCTGAAGTTCTCCCAGGTGAAATGCGGCCACCATGCCGGCGGCCATTGATAGATCTCGGACGGTTGCTTGAACGCCGTCGACAACAGCCAGTACAGCGGGCCGAGGAACACGGCCGTCACACCGATCAGTACGACGTACTGGATCGCGCGGACCTTCATCGGTAGTGCACCCGCCTCTCCATCACCCGGGCCTGCACCGCGGTGACGACCAGCAGGATGACGAACATGATGATCGACAGCGTGGCCGCGCGGCCCGCGTTGAACGCTTGGAAGCCCTCGTTGTAGATCGACCAGCTCAGCGTGGTGGTGGCATCACCAGGGCCACCGCCGGTCATCACCGCGATCACGTCGAAGGCCTGGAAGGTGCCGATCACCGTGGTGATCAGCAGGAAGAAGGTGATCGGGGCAAGCAACGGGAGCTTGATCGCGCGGAACCGGGTCCACGTCGAGGCACCGTCGATCGCGGCGGCCTCGTCGAGATCCTTCGGCAGTCCTTGCAGACCGGCCAGGTAGATCAGCGCGGCGAAGCCGACGTTCTTCCACAGGTAGACGATGACGAGGCCCGGCAACGCCCAGTCGGAGTTGTTCATCCAGTCCGGCGGCTCGGCGCCGAACGGCTCGATCAGCGCCCGCATCAGCCCGTAACCGGGGTCGAAGATGAAAGCCCAGATGGTCGCGACCGCAGCGCCGGACAGAACGTGCGGTGCGAACGCGATCGTCCGGACCGCACCGCGGCCCTTCAGCGGCAGGTTGAACAGGAAGGCGAGCGCCAGTCCGATCACCAGGCTGCCGACCACGATCAGGCCGGTGAACACGATGGTGATCCACAGCGTCTTGTGGAACGCCGGGTCGGTCAGCGTGCGGCCGTAGTTCGCCAGCCCGACGAAGGTCGGCCGGGCCGCGATCATGTTCCAGTCGGTCAGGCTGAGGAAGGCGTTGTAGATGATCGGCCAGTACGCGAAGACCGCGATCACCAGCAGGTTCGGCGCCACCAGCAGGGCGAACAGCCCGTACTCGCGGCGACGCCGGCGCCGTCTGTGGTCGACACCGGCGGCCAGCCGGCGCTCGTCCGGATGAGTCCGGACCGGCAGGTCCAGTGTGGTCACACCGACCTCCTCAGGGTTGATGGGGCGAGTAGTTCGACAAGGGCGACGGCCAGCGCGGGCGCGGCCGCCAAGATGCCGTTCGGGAGCGCGGTCCCGGGTCCGCCGATGGTGGCGGCGCCGGCCTCGCGCGCGATCAGCGCTCCGGCGGCGATGTCCCAGGGCTGGATCACGTGCTCGTAGTACGCGTCCGCCGTACCGTCGGCGACCGCGCACAAGTCGAGCGCGGCCGAGCCGCCACGCCGTACATCTCGTACGGCGGGCAGCACGCGGCGGAGGTGGTCAGCCTGTTCGGCCCGACGCTCCGCGAGGTACGAGAATCCGGTGCTCACCAGAGCGGCTGCGAGTCCGACCTCTCGTGGTGGTCCGAGTACGACGCCGTCGCGGCGTGCACCGCCGCCACGGATCGCGGACCAGGTCATGCCGGTCCGAGGCTGGTGGACGACGCCGGCCAAGGCACCGGCTTCGTCCTGCACGGCGATGGAGACACACCAGTCGAGGCGGCCGTAGAGGTAGTTCACCGTGCCGTCGAGCGGGTCGATCACCCAGGTGAGGCCGGTGTCGGACGGGCGGGTGGCGCCTTCCTCGCTGAGCAGGCCGTCGCCGGGCCGGGCCGCAGTGAGACCATCGGTGATCAGCTTCTCGGACGCGCGGTCAGCCGCGCTGACCGGGTCGCTGGCGGAGGTCTTGGTCTCGACATCGGGTGCGTCGATCGAGAGTCTCTGCTGGCGGGCCAGCAGTTCTTCACCAGCCGCGGTCGCCAGCGTCGCGGCCAGCGCGCACAGGTCGGCGAGTGGCGGGATGTTCAACACGCCGGTGAAATTATCACCGTTCTATGGTGTCGTATAGATGATCAGTGTGAATTTCTCACGAAAATCACATCACCGAGCAGGATGACAGCAATCCCACCGACCAGGAGGCCGAGTCGGTGCAGGCCGGCGTCGCTGGCCGGGCCGGCGAAGACCAGCGCGATCGCGGCCGACGCCAGATTGGCACCGACGTACTGCGAGGTCCGGAACAGCCCGGCCGCGGCACCAGCGGCCTCGGGCGGCGCGGCGCTGTAGACGGCCAACTGGTTGCCGAGTCCGTTGAACCCGTTGGGTACGCCGAGAACCGCGCTGATCAGGACGAGTACGACGATCGGCGTACCGGCGTGGACGCCGAAAGCGAGAGCGGCACCGCCGACCAGAAGGCCGGCCGAGCCGATCACCAGCAGGAGCCGTGGACCGTGGTTGCGGGCGAGTCTGGTGGCGCCGATGACGGTGATCGCCCCGAGGGCCGCGATGGGGAGAACCACCAGGCCGACCTGTGTCGGATCGAGCCCGCGCGCTTGCTCGAGCCAGCCGGGGAGGCCGTAGAAGATCGCGTAGAACGCGACATACGTGAGCATCGTGCGGAGGTAGCCGAGGGAGAGCGGTGCACTGCGGGCGAGGAGCCGGACGTCGACGAACGGGGTGGCGGCCCGCCGTTCCCACAGGACGAACAGCACGGCGACCGGGACTGCTACCGCCAGCAACCACCACGTCGGCCGGCCAGTGAGCGAAAGCAGGACCAGCATCATCGCGGTCATCGCCAGGGTGAACAGGAACAGGCCGGCCAGGTCGATCTCACGCCACAACTTGCGGCCGTCGTCGGCCGGTCGCGGCGGGTCGGCCGGCACGAGGCGCAGGACGAAGAAGCCGGCGATCGCGGACACCGGCAGGTTGACCAGGAAGATCGCCTGCCAGTCGAAGGTGCCGACCAGGAAGCCGCCGACGCTCGGACCGAGGGCGGCGGACGTCTGGGCGAAGACCGAGATCAGTCCGAGTGCGCCGACCGCGGAGGCCTTACGCCGGTCGGCAATCCGGCGGATCATCGCGACGCCGGAGGGGAACTGCGCGCCCGTCCCGATGCCGAGCAGCACCCGCGCCGCGATCAGCCAGCCGAGACTCGGCGCGAGCGGAGCCAGCGCGGAGACCAGAGCCACCAGTCCGAGCCCGGCCAGGAACACGCGCCGCGCACCGAGAAGATCGGCCAGCCGCCCAGCGGTCGGCGCGGAGATCGCGGTCGCGAGATAGAGCCCGGACACCAGCCATTGAGTCTCGGTGCCGGCGTGAAAGGCGGTCCCGATTGCCACCAGGGCAACCGCGATCATCGACGAGTTGAGCGGCTGCAGGAGCGTGCCCAACCCCACCGAGGCCGCATACTTCGCCGGCAGCCCAGGCTGTGCCTGAACCTCCTCGGCAGCGCGCGACTCTTCGACAGCCTTCGTCATTCGTGGACCTCGGAGAGTTTGTCCATCAGGCCGGCGGCCAGCCGGAGGAGCTCTCGCTCGGTGGGGGTCAGGGTGCTCGCCATCGCCTGGGCGAGGAAGGTGTCGCGGCGGCGGCGGTCCTCGCGGACGAGGGTGGTGCCGGCCGGGGTGATCTTCAGCAGCACCTGGCGTCGGTCGGTCGGATTATCAGTACGGCTGATGAGTTCGGTGGCGACCAGGTCGGCGGTCGCGCGCATCATCGTCTGTGGGGTGACGCGCTCGGCGGCAGCCAGGTCGGCGTTCGTCATCGGGCCCTCGCGCTCGAGCCATCCCAGCACGTTCAGCTGGGAATAGCTCAGCTCCCCCTCGGGTCGCTCCTGACGCAGCCGGCGGACCAGCCGGAACAGGCTGGTGCGGATCTCGTGGGCAGCGGCATCGGACGAGCTCATACCATCAGCTTAGCTGATGATCTCAATCGTCGTCGTCATCGTTCCGCAGCCGCACTCCGGTGACCCCGTCCAGATCGTCGAGCGCGAGCACCAGGTGCTGCACGCCTGGGTGTGCTGGCTACGCCGAGACCAGTCCCACGGGGTCCTTCCCGGTGAGATACGCGGCGACTGCCTCGGCGGCGATCGAGCCGGCGCGGTGAGCGGTCTGCCGGGTCGCGCCCGCCAGGTGCGGCGTCATCACCACATTGGGAGCGGTCAGCAACCGTGACCCCGCCGGGACCGGCTCGGCCGGGAACACGTCGAAGGCGGCCGCACCCAGCTGACCGGATTCCAGCGCGTCCACAGTCGCGTCGTAGTCGAGCAGCCCGCCGCGCGCGGTGTTCACGAGTACGGCGCCTCGCGGCATCAACGCGATCTGGTCGGCGCCGATCAGGCCGCGGGTCTGGTCGGTCAGCCGGGCGTGCAGGCTGACCACATCGGACCGTCGCAGCAGGTCGTCGAGCTCGACCAGTTCGATGCCTTCGGGAGCCTCGTCGATGTAGGGATCGGCCACCAGAACCTGCGCGCCGAAGGCAAGCATCACCCGGGCGACTCGCTGCCCGATCGCGCCGTACCCGATCAGTCCGACCGTCGATCCGTCCAGTTCCCGGCCGCATTCGTCGTACGCGTAGAGGTCGCTGCGCCACTCGCCCTGCTCGAGCGTTCGCTGCAATCGTGGCAGGTTGCGCAGGGCACCCATCGTCAGGGCGACCGCATGCTCGGCAGCCGCGACCGCGTTGCGGCCGGGGGTGGACGCGACCATGATCCCGCGTTTGGTTGCCGCGGGCACGTTCACGTTCACCGGTCCGCCGCGGCACACGACCAGGAACCGCAGCTCCGGTGCGGAGTCCAGCACCCGCTCGGTGAACGGGCCCATCTGAGTGATCGCCAGTTCGACCCCGTCCAGCGCATCGATGAGCTGGTCCTCGGCGTCGCTCGCCTCGTCCACCTCCGCCACCCGCCCGTATGGCGTCAGCGGCCAGGGCAGCGTGATCTCGCGGAAGTCGAAGGTGACTCCGCGGATGGTGGACAGTGCCGAGGCGAGCAGGTCGTTGCGAACGAAGTGGTCGCCGGCGAGCAATGTCTTGACGGTTCTCATCGAACTCCTGAATGAAGGCGGTGCGGGTCAGCGCTGCTGGTCGAAGGTCGGTGCGGGGTCGGACCAGCGCGGGCGGGCCGCCTCGATCCGGCCTAGGTAGTGGGTGTAACCCTCGGCATAGAACGCCGCGCGGGCCGGGTCGGGATCGACCTGGCGGGTCTCCGCGATCCACTCCGGTCCGGCGCTGTCCGGATCGATCGCGCGGCGCGCGCAGATCACCGCGCCGCGGGCGGCGACCTGCTCGGCCTCGGCCGTGTGCAGCGGCGCATTCAGCACGTCCGCGAGGATCTGGGTCCATTCCCGGCTGCGGGCACCGCCGCCGCAGACGGTCACCCGGCCGGTCCACCCGGCCGCCTCCAGACAGTGGCGAGCGGCGTACGCGATCCCTTCGCAGGTCGCACGGACCACGTCAGCCGCCGTCGTGGACAGCGAGATCCCGTCGATCGTGCCGCGCGCCCGGGTGTCCACGAACGGCGCACGCTCGCCGGCTTCGGAAAGGTAGGGAAGAACCGTCACGCCCTGTGCGCCGACCGGGCTCTCCGCGAGCAGTTCGGGCAAGCGGTCCGTGCCGGCACCGACGAGGGCGAGCACCCGATCGAGTGCCGCCGTACCGACCATCGCGGGCATCGCCCGGAGCCAGACTCCGGGAGTCCAGGTGCCAAGGAACAACCCTGCGGGCTCGCCGTCCACGGGGAGCTCGCGCGTCACCACTTGGCAGGCAAGCGTCGTACCGACGGTCAGGAGAGCATCGCCGGGCCTGGAGACACCGGCGCCGGCGGCTGCGGCCGGGAGGTCGTACGGACCGGCTGAGACCCTGGTCCCGCGGGCCATTCCGGTCGAGTCGTCGCGCAGCTCACCGACTGGTCCGGCCGGCTCCACCGGTGCGAGCAGGTGCTTCAGCTCCGAGAGACCGGTCGCCTTCAGCGCCTCGTCGTCGTACTGATTCGTCCGTGGGTCGAGGAACGGCGCGGATGCGTCCGACACATCCGTCGCGCGAACGCCGGTGAGCTGCTGCATCACGACGTCCTTGCAGTACGCCGCTGTCCCGGCGCGACCGATGACGTCAGGCTCTTCCGCGAGTACGGCGGCCAGCAGCGGACCGGAGGCGCCCGGGAACATCCGGTTGCCGGATCGGCGGAACACCCGCTCGGCGACACCGTCGGTGGTCCAGCGATCGAGGATCGCACTGCTCCGCGCGTCCAGCCACGAGATCGCCGGGCGGACCGCCGTACCGGCCGGATCGACCAGCCACAGGCCGTCGCCCTGCGCGGTGATGGCCAGGACGCCGGGCCGGTCCCCCACGGTCCCAGCCAGCTCACCGACCACCTCGTTGACCGAGGCAACGATCTCCGCGGTCTCGTGCTCGAACCGCCCGATCCCGGGCCGCACCAGCCTGGTCGGCCGGGATGCCTCGGCCACCGGCCGCCCGTCGCCGTCGAACGCGACAGCCTTGGTGACGGTGGTCCCGACGTCGACTCCGACGTCCATGCGTACCCCTCCTTACCACTCCAGCTCAGGTGTCCTTCGGTCAATTGAAGGAAGGAAAACTGAGCTGGAAGGATTCATAGTTTGGCAACCTCCACGGTGGCGCCGTGGTCGCGCAGCGGGGTGATCAGGTCTTCCGGGGTCTTCTCATCGACGACCACGATGTCGAAGTCGGTCAGTGGGGCGAGCCGGTGCAGGGCGGTGCGCTGCAGCTTCGCGTGGTCGACCAGCAGCACCTTGGTCCGCGCCGACCGCAGCATCGCCCGCTTCACCAGGACGATCTCCTCCTCCTGGTGGAACGCGTGCGTCGGCGACACCGCGGAGACCGAGCAGAACAGCAGGTCGGTGTGCAGCGCCTCGACCGCCTCCGCGCACGGCATCCCGCCGAACGAGTCGTGCGTCGCGGAGTAGATCCCGCCGAGGGCGACGAGCGTGATGTCCCGGAGCTGGGTCAACTTGCTGATCGCCGGCAGGAAGTTCGTTGCCACAGTCAACGGAGTGATGTCCTCGAAGAGGTCGACCAGGGCCAGCGCGCTGGTCGAGTCGTCGAGCATCACCGACATGCCGGGCTCGATCATCGCGCGGGCATGCCGGGCCAGCGCGGCCTTCTCGGCGGTCGCGGTGTTCAGCCGATAGGCCACATTGCTCTCGAACACGCTGGTCGGCTGCGCGCTGACGCCGCCGCGGTACTTGCGTACCACGCCCTGGCGCTCGAGCTCGTCGAGGTCGCGGTGCACCGTCATCACGCTCACCCCGAACGCCTCGACCAGATCGTTGGCCGAGACCGAACCGTGCTTGACGACGTAGGCCGCGATCTCAGCTTGCCGGCGCGCGGGACGGCTCAGTTCGGTGGTGTCACCGTCGACATCCGATGTCATGCCAGGGTCTCCATTCGCACTGCGGGAAGGTTGTACGCCTCGAGACCCACTGTGCCGTCCTCCCACCGGAAACGCACCAACGCCGCGGGGCCGAGTGCAGGTAGCAGTCTGCGGTAGTCGTTCAGCCGCAGTCCGAGCGCCCTGCACACGAGCAGCCGCAGGAGGGTGTTGTGCGCGACGACGAGCACCTTCTGACCGTCGTGCCTCCGCGCGATCTCCTGGAAGACCTCGTGCACGCGATCGGCGGCGTCGGCGGGATGCTCACCGCCCGGGAAGTGGTCGCGCACCGGATCCAGCTGGAACGCCTTGGCCACGGCCGGCGGGAGTTCGCCGAGCATCTTGCCCTCGGCCGAGCCGAAGTCGACCTCGCGCAGCCGCGCATCCAGCGTCGGCTCGAGCTTCAACGCCTCGGCCGTCGGCGCGATGCTCTGCCGGGCCCGCAGCATCGGGGAGCACCAGAGCGCGTCGGGCGCGTAATCGGTGGCCCACTCCTTGAGTTGCTGCGCCTGTCGTACGCCGACCTCGTCGATCGGGAGGTCCGTCGAACCGGTGTACCGGTTGCCGTGATGCCAGGCGGTCCGGCCATGGCGGGCCAGGACGATCGTGGTCCTCATCCGCGGTACCCCCGGCGGTCCAGCTCGGCGACGAACTCGCCGTACAGGTCGTCGAGCGGCTGTTCGCGCGGCTCGAGGATGCGGTCCACGCGGACCATCCTGCGCGCGGTCGCGGTGACCTCGGTCCCGGCCGAGGCAGCGAGGACGGCCATGCCGTACGCCGGATCCGGGACGGCCGGGAGCTCCACCGGTACGCCGAGGACGTCGGAGCGGAGCTGATTCCAGTAGCCGCTGCGCGTCGCTCCACCCGTCAACGACACGGATCGGACCGGGTCGGCGCCGAGCTTCTCGAGGTGCTCGAAGGCGAGGCGCTCGATGAAGGCGACTCCTTGCAGGACGGCGGCGTACGTGTGCAGGTCGTCCGGGGTGGCGCCGAGGGTGAAGCGCTCGGCCCGCGGCGCGACGAAGGGGAAGCGTTCGCCGGCCTTGGCGAGCGGGTAGGTGACGGCGTCGATCGGGCCCAGTGCGCGGGCGGCCTGGTCCAGCGCGTCGAGGTCTGCGCCGGGCAGGAGCTCGGTGAGTACGCCGGCCCCTGTGCTGGACGCTCCGCCGGGGAGCCAGCCGCCGTCGGGGTGGCGGTGGCTGTAGACGGCACCGGTCGGGTCGTCGAGGAGGTCTTTGCTGACGCCCTTGAGGACGAGCGTCGTACCGAGGACCGAGTTCCACGCGCCGGGGGCGAGGGCGCCGGCGGCGATCTGGGCGGCGCAGCCGTCGGTCATGCCGGCGTAGACGGGGACGCCGGCCGAGGTGCGGCCGAGCTCGGTGCCGGGAAGGACGACGTCGGGGAAGGCGCTGATCGGCAGACCGAGCTTCTCGAAGGCGGCGGTCGGCCAGGTGTCGGCGATCAGGTCGTAGCCGGTCTTGAGGGCGTGACTGGTGTCGGTGGCGACCGGGTGACCGACCAGGTGGGCCGCAACGAAGTCGGCGCTGTGGACGACGCGATGGTTGGCGAGGTCGTAACCGTCTGCTATGAGCGCAAGGATCTTGGGGAGAGCCCAGGTGGGCTGCATGGCGGTCGACCAGCGCTCCGGATCGGCGTCCACGATGCGGTCACGACGGTCGGCCGCGCGGGCGTCGTCGTACATGAGCGCGGGGGTGACCGGGCGGCCGCTCAAGTCGGTGAGGAGGAACGTGCCGGAGGTGGAGCAGATGGAGATGCCTTCGATCCTGCCTTGGGTCACCTCGGCCAGCACTCCGTCGACCGCGTCGAGCCAGGCCTGTGGGTCCTGCTCGTGCCGTACGCCGTCGCGGTGGCTCGTCAGCGGGCGGGTCGCGCGCGCCAGGACAGTGCCGTCGGCGTCGGCCACCACGGCACGCACGCTCTGCGTACCAAGGTCGACGCCGATCCAGCCGGGTCCTGCCACGATCACGCCTCCAGGTCGGGTGTTATCTGCATTGATAACATAACACCAGAAGGCGATAAGAACGCGCCACTCCACGTCCGAACTCGGTCACCCCACCACCCCGACCCTCCCTGAAGGCGGCTCCCGCTGGGCCCACCCCAGAGCCCGCCGAAAGCCGGGGGCCTCGGACAGCAACCGGAGCCCCACGACAGGTTATTTCCTGTTCAAGGCCCACGGGAACCCACCCACGCCCGACTCGGCCTAAGCCCGGCAACTCCACGGACGGCGGCCCACCGACTCGGTGGCTTCGCGGACGGCGGACGCAACGCGGCTCCCGCAGCCGGAGGCGTGCGGGAGCCGAGTACTCCCGGCGACTGCGCTCAGCCGACAGGAGAGGTATGGGAGCCGCACCCAGAGGGGCCGGGCTGCGGCTCGACGGGTGTCAGGAGTGCATCAGGACCAGGGCGGGGTCGGCGGTGGCGAGGTCCAGGCGGCCGGCGTCGATGGCTCCGTAGGCGCCGATCGGGCCGCTGGACCGACGGCCGTTGCGGTTGACCCAGAAGCCCCAACCGGCCGGCGCGTCCGGCCACTCGGGGTCGGGCTCCCAGCCGGCAGGTGGGCGCCAGGTATCACTCGGCGGCTCCGGCCAGTCGGGCGGCGGATTGAATCGGTACACGAGCGGTCCCTCCGGATTCCCCAGCGATCCGCTGATCGCGAACTGTCTGACAGATCAACGACCTGGCGCGCCGAACGTCACGGCTAAATCTTCGTAAAGTTTCGCCCGGTGCACGGTCACCTATCAGACCACCGGCACCGGTCGGCGGCAACCATCCGCTCACCAGGCGGACTGCACGTGCATCGGCATCCGCAGTCGTTGCCTTGTCCACAGATTCCGTTGCCTTGTCCACAGCCGAAGCGCGAGTTATCCACAGATTCACCGGTGATTACAGAGTGTCGTCGAAACGTCACTCGCACGCCACGCCGTCATGGTCGCGATCCAGGTGTGAGTCGTAGCCCGGATCCCCTGCGTACAAAGGCGCTTTGCCGGCCGCCCGCACCGCCGAGCAGTTCGCGTAGTACGCCGCTGCCGGGGGTGCTGTCGTCTTCTTCGGCTTGACGGCCTGGGGCAATTGCACGAGCGGCAGAGGTTCCGTCACCGTGGTAGTTGCCTGCGGCGCCTTGATCGTCACGGTCCGCGCCGGCAGCGGGGGCTGCGTGATCGTTGCCGTCGGCCCGGGAACCGTCTGCCGCACCGTGACGGTCGTGGTCGGCCCGGCGACCGTCACGGCAGGCCCAGGGACCGACGAAGCGGCAGTCGACGCCTCGCTGCCGCCACCACCGATCGCCGCCAGGATGATGAGGAACGCCGTCCCGCCGGCCACCCAGCCCGCGACCAGTTTCAGCAGCGGCTCAGCGCCGTACCGGCCACTTGGGCCGCGGGAGCGGAGGCCGCGCACGTTCAGCCAGAAGGACCAGCCGGGAGGTGCCGGCGGCCAGGACGGGTGGGGCTGCCAGCCCGCTGGTGGTTGCCAGTCGAGCGTCGGCGGCGCAGGCCAGCCCGGTGGTGAGTTGAATGTCGCCATGATGAGTTCCCCCTCGGGGGTTACATCCAGTCACCGTGACGGAGTGTTACAGGTCGGCCAGCCGGGCGGCGACGCGGTGGTGATCGGTGAGGGACTGGGTCAGCGCGTAGCCGAGGGCTCGATAGGCCTCGAAATCCCACTCGTCGTAGAACTGGTCGCCCGTGGTCCGGCGCGGGAAGTCCGAGTGCTCGACGGCGTACTGCTCGAGATCCCACCCGAGTTGACCGGCCAGCACCGCCTTCACGAAGAAGATCTCGGTCTTGTACTGCTTCTCCTCGCCGTCCTTCAGCGGATGCGTCGCGATGCCGTACGTCCAGGCCCGGTCGGCGCGCGGCTTCGATCCGCGGATCATCGGTGCCGGGTCGATGTCGATCTGGATGCCGTGGTCCATCCGCGCGGTCGCGATCGCCTCCGCCAGCGCGGTGAACCGGTCCTCGGCGTCGTTCGACGCGTCGATCACGATCACCTGGGCCGGCTTGCGGCGGAGCGCCTCGACCAGCCCGAGATTGTCGTAGTGACCACCGTCGGTCACGTAGATCCGCCGTTCGTACATCGACGGCGACCCGACCGCCTCGTGCAGCAGCCGGTACGGGCCGGGCTTGTCGATCACGCTGCCGATGTAGCGCCGGACCTTCGGCACGAAGCCGTGCTGCTCGGGGAAGGCGGGCTCCGCGCGGTTGTTCCAGTACGGGTTCGGCAGCCACACACCCAGGCGGGCATTGAGTACGGCGAGCAGCAGCCGGACCGGCCTGGTCCGGCCGTTCACCCGGCCGGTGAGTGGGCTGAGCGCCGCGCCGCTGATCGCCATCGCCGCCGGCACCGTCACCTCGCGCTTCAGTACGTCGGCCTCGCGCTCGTAATCGTCCGTCGTCCGGCGCCCACCGTCGGGCAGCGACCGGTCCCCCACGATCCCGATCTGCTTGGCATCGAAGATGAACGGGACGCAGTCCCGCTCGGTCGGCACGAAGTCCGGGTCGTCGACGTTCGCGACCCCGGCGATGACGAGTTGCGGACCGCCGTTGACCGGCTTCGCCCACTCGGAGTACCGCAGGCGCAGGTGGTAGTCGAGTGCGACCGCGGCGCCGTTGTCCTTGCGCGTCACCAGGAACGCGCGCGACAGCCGCTCCCGGTAGAAGGAGTGCAGCGACGTCCGGTTCGCATCGGTGAGCACCTTGATCGCCAGCGCGATCGCGGCCAGGACCAACGCGACGTTCCAGTCCTCCTGATAGGAACGGTCGGTCGCGTAGCCGCCGGTCCAGCGCAGCAACACGATGACCGCGGCAACGATGATGATCGCGCTCCCAACCCAGGGCGCCAGCTTGGTCCGTGCGAACGCGAGCAACCGGGCCCGCATCCCGGGGGCCGACTTGCCCTCGACGGCGAGCCCGTTCCACACCGCTTTGCCGAGCCCGATCAGTACGACGACCAGCGTGCTGAACGCTGCGAGCCCCTGCTTGGTTGGGTCGACCAACGCCAGCAAGGCGGACGGCAGACTCGGCTGATCGGACGAGTCACCAGGCAGTTTCCCCAAGAGATAAAGGCCTCCCGGTACGCCGAGGAGCAGCACCGCAACGGGTACGCCGTACCGGAGGGTGACGTTCCCGATCGTCGTCAGGACCGTGCGGACCGCGTCCGGCATCCGGGCCCAGCGATCCCAGACCTTCTCGATCACGAACATCGCGGCGCTGACCGCGAGCAGGCCGACCGACAGGCCGACGAAGAACCACGAGTCGTTCGGCCGCCAGTCGACCCGGATCTCGGAGTACCCGGGCAGGATCACCTGCTGGTCGGCCAGGAACCAGCCGAGCACCCAGGCGATCGCACGGAGCATGATCCCGATCAGCAACAGGTTGACGACCAGACCGAACAGCACCGACAGCGCCGCGCGGAACATCGCCCGGCCGCCCGACAACAGGTAGCGGGTCTGCCGGCGAAGCCTCGCCAGCTCCGGTGAGCCGGGTGAGAACGGGTCGGTGCAGGTCCGCCGCAGGACGTGGAAGGCCGCCGCCATGTAGCCGCCGCCGCTGACGCCGATCACCGTCGAGGCCTTGTCGTACAGGCCTCGCTCCCGCAGGAGTTGCAACGCGCCGAGACAGAACGACGCGGACCGGATGCCGCCGCCAGAGCACGCGATCACGAGCCGGCCGGAATCCTTGCCGTCGTCCGTCGGCCGCTTGAACGTGGCCGGTGGGTCGAGCCGGACGCCGTACAGCTTCCGCTGGCCGAGCCGGCTCGTGGCGAACAAGGAAACCGCGAGTACGAGCGCTCCGGCCAGGGCGACCGCCCGCATCAGCCAGGTCAACCAGCCCGTCGAGAGATCGGTGCACGCGCCGGTCGACGCGCCGAACTCACTCCACAGCCGGACGTCTTCGACCACATCGAGCCCGGCCGCGCCGAAGACCAGCCACGAGCCGATCGTCGCGATCCCCAGCCAGGATTCACGATTGAGCAAGGACTGACGGGTGAGGAACTTGACGTACTTGTAGGCCCGGAACGCCGCGTAGACGTAGGCCATGATGAACATCGCGTCGACCAGCAGCGACAGCCGGCCGGGCACCTCGCACGCGATGGCCGAGCCGGCCGCGTCGTGGACCGCGGCCCGCATCGGCCACTGGACCACCGCGAGGATGAGCGCGAGTTGGAGTGTCGTGGTGAAGGTCCGGCGCCGGCCGACCTGCTCGATCGTGGCGTTGCCTGTCGTGCCGTCCGATTCCCCGAGCATCGCCCTATGCTAGGCGGCCGCGGTTCCACCGCGGGCCGGGATCTCGCTGATCCGGCGGGGAAGAGTGCCCGCGGCAATCGCCTGGTCCAGTGCCGCGAGCTGGGCGCACGCGGCGGTGATGGCCTCGGCCTGCGTGCGGCAGCCGTCGGCGTACCAGTAGGGATCGTCGGGCTGGCGATCGTCCGCGTCATCGATGTCGGCGTACCAGCAGTCGCGCCCCTGACATCGATAGTGCACGACCCGGACCTTGAGCTTCATGTGCGGTACGACGCCCGCCGGGGAGTCCCGGTTCCGGCCCGAACGGCGACAAGAACCCAGCCTCCACCAGCACCGTGATCAGCTTGGAACGCATCGAGATCTCCTGAGAACGGGCTATCCCTTCAGGCCGGACGAGAAGCCGCGGATGACGTAGCGCTGGAGGATCAGGAACACCACCAGGATCGGTAGGGCCGCGAGCACCAGGCCGGCCGCGACGAGTCCGTAGTCGGAGGTGTACTCGTTGACGAAGGCAAACACTCGGACCGGAACCGTCTCCCGGCCGGAGCCGCCGAGATACAGCAGCGGGGTGAAGAAGTCGTTCCAGATGTGGACCGCGTTGAGGATCAGCACGGTCCCGGTGATCGGCCGCAGCAGCGGGAAGATCACGTGGCCGAAGGCCTGCAGATGCGAGGCGCCGTCGATCAGCGCCGCGTTGGTGTAGTCGGCCGGCAACGACCGGATGAATCCGGTATAGAGGAACACCGTGAACGGCAGCTGGATCCCCGTGTAGAAGAGGATCATGCCCTGGTACGTCCCGAGCAGGCCCAGGTCGTTGACCAGCTGATACAGCGGGATCATCCCGAGCTGGAACGGCAGGATGATGCCGACCAGGAACAGGATGTAGAGGCTGTAGCTCAGCCGGGACGCCGTCCGGGCCAGGAAGTACGCCGCCAGCGACCCGAGCACGATCAGGATCAGGACACTCGACACGGTGATCAGCGTGCTGTTGAGCAGCGCGGATCCCAGTGAGGCCGACTGCCAAGCCTTCGAGAAGCTGCCGACGGACGGCGGGTCGGGCAGTGACAGCGGCTTGTTCGCGATCTGTTCCGGATCCTTGAAGGCCAAGGTCACCAGCGCATAGACCGGGAAGAGGAATGCGACCGCGGCCGCGATCATGACGACCTCGCGGACCAGGGTCCGGGGCCGGTAGCCGGTCCTCATGCCGTCGTCTCCCTCGAGCGCAGATACCCGATCTGGATGAAAGACACCGCCGCCACGAAGATCGCCAGGACCAGCGCGACCGCGGTGCTGTAGCCGAACTTCCCGTACACGAAGGCCTGCTTGTACAGCACGGTCGACAAGGTGTCGGTGGCGTACCCGGGCCCGCCGTTCGTCATCGCGATGATCTGGGTGAACAACGTCAGGCCGCCGACCGTCGACAACATCACGTTGATCGTCACCGCGGGGGCGAGCAGTGGCCAGGTGATGTGCCGGAATCGCGCGACCGTCCCGGCGCCGTCCACCATCGCGGACTCGTGCAGCTCCTGCGGAACGCCTTCCAAACCGGCCAGGAAGATCACCATCGAGTAGCCGGCGCATTGCCAGATCACTGTGAAGGCGACCGACCAGATCGCCAGTGACGGGTTCCCGAGCCAGTCCTGCCGCAACGAACCGAGACCGATCGCATCGAGTGCGGCGTTGAGTCCCGCGTCCGGCGCGGGGTTGTAGACGTACTTCCAGAGGAACGACACCATCACCGGGCTGACCACGACCGGCGCGAAGAACACCACCCGCAGGACCATCCGGCTCTTGATGCCGGTGTGTACCCCGAGCGCGAGCAGCAGCCCGATCCCGTTCTGCACAACGACGATCGCGATGGTCAGGAACAGCGTGTTGCGCAACGCGCCGAGCGCCTGGTCGTCGTGGAAGAGCTGCTTGAAGTTCTCCAGCCCGACGAAGGAGCGCGACTCGCCGACCCCTGACCAGTCGGTGAACGCCGAACCCGCGCCGACGATGCTCGGGTAGAGCATCACCAGCGCGTAGACGACCAGGGCGGGAGCGGCGAACAGCCAGGGCGGCGTGATACCACCCCGGCGACGCCGCGATACTTCCACGGCGTCGCGGCGTACCGCCTCTGCGGTGATGGTCATGCGGACTTCCGGTAGGCCTCGTCCATCTTCTTGAGAGCGCCGTCGACCGTGGTCTTGCCGCCGAGCAGCTCCTGGACGACGGCGAAGTGGGTGGGCTGTACTTCGGCGTTCGGCCAGCGCTGATCCATGAACGGAACGGCCTTGTTGTCCTTGAGGTACGGCAGGAACGGCGTCAGCACCGGGTCGACCTTCGCGTCGCCATCGGAGTACAACGGGACGCATGCGACCGCCTCGGCCCACGCGTTCACGGTCTCCGGCTGACCGCAGTACTCGATGAACTTCTTCGCCTGCTCGGCCTTCTTGCTCTTCGCGCTGACCGCGATGCCGACCACCACGCCGCCGGGAATCCAGTTGTCGGCGGCAACATCCGTCGCCGGGAACGGGAACATGCCGAGGTCGTCCGGTGCCGGCGACGCCTCGCGGAACGCCTGCAGCACCGCGGACACCTGGACGGCCATCGCGGCCTTGCCGGTGCCGACCATCGAGGTGGCCTGCTCGTACGTCGTACCGTTCGGGTTGTCGTTGAAGAAGCCGCGCTTCTGCAGTTCCAGGTACTTCGTCATCGCGTCGGCCCAGCCGGAGTCCGCGAACGACGCGTTGCCGGCGATCATCTTGTCGTCGAAGTCGGGTGTCTTGGCGTAGACCGTGCCCGGGACCAGCGCATAGTCGATCAGCTGGGTCACCCACGGCGTCTGCGCGCCGAGTGCGATCGGGACGATGCCCTTCTTCTTCAGCTTGTCGCAGACGGTGAGCAGCTCCGACCAGGTGGTCGGCGGCTCGACGCCGGCGGTGGCGAACGCCTTCTTGTTGTAGATCGCGCCGAGGACGCTGGTGCCGGGCGAGAAGATGTAGGTCTTGCCGTCCTGCCCGAACGCGCCCTTGAAGCCGGTCGGGACCTTCTGGGTCCAGGGCTGGTCGCTGAGGTCGGCGAGCAGGTTCGCCTTGCTCAGCTGGACCATCGACATCGCGCTGCCGTTGCCCGGGTAGACCGCGTGCAGGTCGGGCGCGTTGCCCGCCGCGAGCTGGGCGCGGAGCGCGGTCTGCAGCTGGTCGGCGGGTGAGAACGAGAGATTGAAGTCGAAGTCCGAGTGCGCCTTCTTGTAGTCGTCGAGTGCCTTGCGCAGACCGGCTTCCTGGCTGCCGGCGCCGATCACCTTCAGCTGACCGCCGGACGACGCCGAGCCGCTGTTGCCGCCGCAGGCTGCCAGCGTGCCGACAGCTGCGGCGCCACCCATCAGCTGCAGGAGCCGCCTTCGGCTGACGGACTGATCGAGTGTCATGGATCCTCCTGAGCGTGGAACGCTGAGATACCGCCGGGAGATGTGAAGTAACCGCAGGATGGTGTTACTTTTGACACGCGGGACGCTACGGACGCCCCCGGAGGGTGTCAAGACCTCATTGAAAGGATTCAGTCTGGATCGGTGTGAAAAGCCGTCCGCCGCGGATTTTGCGCCGCGGCCCGCCTCGCCTGAGAAGATGTCACCGTGCTCACGACCGCCTTTCCCGACCCGGCCCGTACGGCGTACGCCGTACTGCCGACCGGCGGTCCTGCCCTGCCCTCTCCACGCACCGCGTCCGTGAGTCCAGGACCGGTGCCCGGGTGAAACGACTACTCCTGACCGGTCTGCTCCTGCTGGCCGTAGCCCTTGGCGTCACCGGCGGCTACTTCACCGGTGACTACCTCGGCACCCCGCTCCCCACCGCCTCCGGCAACGCCGTCCCCATCGGCGACGTCTCCCCCAGCGAGCCGTCCCTGCCGGTCAAGACCCCCGTGCCGAACAACGTGCCCGCGCTGACGGTGGACGACCTGGACTTCCGGAAGCAGACGTTCACGGTGCACCAGGAGTCGTTGCCGCCGGTGCGGTTGTCGGTGCGGGTGCCGGCAGGCTGGGAGAAGTCGGTGAACAAGAAGACGCCGGGTGAGGTGAAGTTCCTGGATTCCCTGCGCGAACGCGGGGTGCGGGTGGAGTCCGGCTTCCGGGTCGAGCTGACTCCTGCTGAGCAGCGGGACCGGCTGATCGCCCAACTGAAGTCGAGCCTGCCGTACGAGGACAACTTCCAGATCGTCTCGCAGACCGACGACACCGTCACCGGCGACGACGGTCAGTCGCGGCCGATCTCGACGCTGATCTACACCTACATTCCGACCCAGACGGTCCGCTACGTGATGGTCCGCTGGGTAGCCACCGCCGGCGACGGCCTGGCCAACGTCGAGATGTCGATCACCGGCCTCCCCCAGGACGCCAAGGCCCTCGAACGGGTCGCCGACGAAGCAGCCCAGTCAGTGACCCCGGAGGACTGACTCGTCGGGGTGGGTGTTTTCACGGAATTGTTATCTGGGGGATGCAACCTGGGGCTGGGTTCGCGGGTCCTTGGTTTAGGGAGAGCTGGGGAGGTGGGGCAGGCGTGGCTGGACGGGGGAGTGTTGGCGCTCTGCTGGCGTCGGGGCTGGTGGCCGTCATCGCCATCGGCGGCGCCGGCGGGTACGGCGTCGGACTGTTGACGACCGCCGAACGGTCGGACGCGGCGACCGGCGCGGCCGCCCCGCTCGGAAGCCTCCAGCCGGCGACACCATCACCCACGGTCTCTTCGACGCCGACCCCGCCGCCGAAGAAGATCGTGCCGGACAACAGCGAACCGCTGAACGCGGACGATCTCTACTACAAGACCCGCCAGTTCACCGCGACCAGCGTGGTCCGCTCGAAGGTCAGCCTCCGGGTCCCGGGCAACTGGAGCTTCACCCAGCCGGATCCCCCGAAGATCGGCCGCTACACCGACCCGACCGGCAAGCGCTGGCTGCGGATCGAGGCAGGGTTCACGATCCGCCGGTCCCCCGCCGACTCGATGGCCGCGAAGCTCGTGGATCTTGGGACGGTCCCCGCCAACCAGATGCTCTCGATCAAGTCCCAGACCGTCGATCCCGACACCCACGACGCGACCCTCGTCTACACCTACGTGCCGGACAACTCGGTCCGCTACGTGGTCGTCCGCTGGGTTGCCAACGGCGACGGTCTCTGCACCTTCGAGATCGCGGTCACCGGACTCCCCCAGGACCAGGCCGCGCTGGAAGACGTCCTGCAGCACGCCAGTGACTCGGCCGTTCGCGACGATTCGCCGCTCTAGGACAACTCGACGAGCTTGCCGAGCTCCTGCCGCCCGGCTGGGGTGAGCGCGACCGCTCGGGCGTACGCGCGACGCTCGAGCCACCCACGGTGGAACAAGCTGGTCGTGACGGCCTCGCCGAGGCGGCCTGCCAGGTGATGGCGTTGTTCGCTCCAGTCGACGCAGAAGCGCAGGAGTTGCCGGCGGGAGTCCTGGGCGGACAGGTCGACTCCGAGGTCGCCGAAGACATCGGCAGCCACGGGGCCCAGGACGTAGGGGCCGTCCGGGAGTTGCTGGGCCAGTGGGTCGTCGGGGCGGCGTTCGGCGCCTTCGCCGCCATCCGTGCGTTCCAGCGCGTCCCGTCGTACCAGGCCTTCAAGCAGGGTGACGCCGAGGCGGCCGGCCAGGTGGTCGTAGCAGGTGCGGGCCTCGCGGAGTGCTGCGGCCTTGGTGCTCTGCCGCAGCGAGCGGATGGGTTGCGGCTTCGCTATCCGGGCTACCGCCTCCACTGCCTGAGCCACCTCGGGGCCTGCGAGCTTGTAGTACCTGTGCCGGCCGGACCGCTCGACCTCGAGCAGACCACCGTTCAGCAGCTTGTGCAGGTGTGAGCTGACCGTCTGCGGCGACACACCAGCCTCGGTAGCGAGCAGGGAGGCCGGCAGCGCACGCCCGTCGGCCAGGGCCATCAGCACCTTCGCCCGAGCAGGCTCAGCCAGCAGCGCGGCCGCGCCTGCGATGTCGGCATCTCCGATCATGTCTCCATGCTGACACCGCCATACTTCGACGCAGCCCGAAGTTTTCCGGTGGAAGCGTTGGACGCATGCTGCTCGCCCTGCTCTGCATCGGAATCTTCCTGGTCCAGCTGGACGTGACAGTGGTCAACGTGGCCCTGCCGTCCATCCGGACCGGACTCGACACCAGTCTGACCGGGCAGCAGTGGGTTGTCGCCGGATACATGATCACGCTGGCCGCACTGCTTCTCGTCTTCGGCGCATTGGGCGACCGGATCGGCCATAGGCGCGTGGTGCTCGCAGGTCTCGCTGTCTTCGGCCTCGCGTCGCTGGCTTGCGGTGCGGCCCCGAACATAGAGCTGCTCGTGACAGCAAGAGCAGTGCAGGGCATCGGCGCCGCACTACTCCTCCCCGGCACCCTGGCGGTCATCACCGACCTGTACGCCGACAGTGGGGCAAGAGCACGTGCAGTCGGCATCTGGGCCGGCGCCGGAGCACTTGCACTCCCGTCTGGACCTCTCCTGGGTGGCGCACTGGTCAGCGGGCTCGGTTGGCGTGCGGTCTTCCTTATAAATCTGCCAATCATCGCCGTCGGACTGCCGGTCGCGTGGCGGCTCGTTCCCCGAGTGCAAATAGCACACAAGCGTGCCCGGACCCGACTGCGCATCGGCGCGGACTTCATCGGCGCCAATGTGGTTGCCGGACTGATGAACTTCGTCGGCCTCGGCACAGTGCTCGTGATGACGCTCTACCTGCAGGAACACCTTGCCCACAACGCGTTCCGGGCCGGTCTGGAGCTCATCCCCCTCTTCCTCCCGCTCGCAGTACTCGGACCGGTGTCCGGCCGGATCACCGCCCGCTACGGTCCACGCCTGCCCATGACGATCGGACTGCTCCTCGGCGCCACCGGATCGCTCTGTCTGCTCGGCGTACGTGATGGCTACGCGGCGGTCGTACCAGTGGAGCTGGGTCTTGGCCTCGGCATGGGCTTCCTGACAGCCGCTGTCGTCAACGCGGCCGTTGCATCCCTTCCGCCAGACCGGGCCGGCCTGGCCAGCGGCGTCAACAACACCTGCCGCCAGGCGGTAGGTGCGCTAGGCGTCGCCGTGTACGGCGCAGTCGTCAGCCACAACGTGGTCAGCGGCCTGCACACCCTGGCCTGGCTCGGAGGCGGGCTCTGGCTCCTCGCCCTCGCAATCACCTGGCTCACCGTGTAGCTGATGGTTCAGTCGATCGGCCAGATGGTGCGGAAGATCGTGGAGCGGAGGCGGTAGAAGCGGCGCCGGGCCGACTGGATCAGCGCAGGGGACGGCCGGAGCCGTTCCGTCGGGATTCGCACCAGGGATTCCTCAAGCGTGCTGGGACAACAGGGCCGGTACTCATCAGCCGGTGTACTGGACCGATTCGGCGATCTCGCGGGCGCGGTCGGGCTGGTTCTTCGGCAGCAGGACCTGGATGAGCATCGAGCCGGTAGTCCCCGTGTCCACGACTCGCTGGAAGAGCATAGCGCCGCCGTCCCCACAGCCGCTGGAAACCTGATCCGTCACCGCCCGCCCGTCGCCGGTCGACGGCATCGGATCCCCCAGCGTGTTGCAGTTCAACTGCGGACTGGCGACCAGGGCGAGCTTGACGTCGCGCGCATCGGTGACACCGACGAAGACGCCCGGAGTGCGCGTCGACCAGTCGCCGTCCTGGCTGAGCCGGAGCGCCGGATACGACTTGGAGCTGCCCGGCGGCTGCCACTCCGAGTCGGCCACCGACTTCGCCCAGCCGCGCGGGAGGGTCAGCGAGAACCCGCTGTAGTTGACGCCGATCAGCTCGCGCTCCGCCAGATAGCGTTGCCCCTCGAAGCCCGCGCCGCCGCCCACGATCAGCGCGAGGACGGCCGCGATCACCCACCGGCCGCGCCGCCGCTTCCGCGGGCCAGGGGTCTCCGGCTGCGCCGCGGCGGTCCCGGTCGACGACTCCGCCGTACCTTCAGCTGCAAGCTCTGCGGCCGCGGACTCGACGGCCGCCGCCAGCGCCCCGACACTCGAGTCGGCGTCCGGAGCGGACGACGTCTTGACGATGGTCGGCGTGTTCGCATCGCTGAGGGCGGTCTGCTCGCCGTCCTCCTCCGGGCCCGCGGGTACGGCGACGGTCACCGACTCGCGGATGGAGAGCGGGAAGTCGTGGGTCGTCTCGTCCAACGCGCCGACGAGCTCGCGGGTGAACGACTGGACGTCCGGCCAGCGCTTCTCCCGATCCGGGTCGAGTGCGCGGACGATGGCGGCGTCGACCAGATCCGGCAGGTCGAACCCGAGCGAGCTCGGCGGCGGCGCGACCTCGACCCGGCTCGCCGCGCCCAGCCCGTCCACCTGATGCGGTGACCTCCCGGTCAGAGCGGCGTACGCGACCGCGCCCAGCGAGTACTGGTCGGCGCGCTGGTCCAGCCGCTCACCCATCGCCTGTTCGGGAGCGACGTACGACGGGGTGCCGCCGGGCATTGTGATTCGCGACACCTCGTCGAGGGACTTGCCCAGGCCGAGGTCGGACAGTACGGCGCGCTCGCCGTCGTCCGTGCTGCGAAACAGTACGTTCGCCGGTTTCACGTCCCGGTGCAGCAGGCCGCGGCGGTGCAGGGCCTGCAGGCCACGTCCGACCTGGACGACGACGTCGACGGCCTCGGCCACCGGCAGCGGCTGTTTCTTCAGTCGATCGGCCAGCGTGCCGCGGTCGGCGTACGTGAGCACGAGAAAGGGCCGGCCGTCCTCGAGTTCGCCGACGTCATGGACCTGGACGACGTGCTCGGACTCCACCCGGCGCAGGAACCGGCCTTCCTCGAGGAACCGCTGCCGGACCGAGTCGTCGTGCCCCCAGTTGTCGGCGAGGACCTTGATCGCCACTTCGGCATCCAGTTGCTCATCGTGAGCAAGCCATACCGTAGCGAAACCGCCCGAGCCCAGACGTCGTCGCACGACGTAACGGCCAAGTCTGGTTGGGACCCCCATACAGGGCATTATGGATCACTGGGAGTCCCATGCCGGGGGCCGATTGACAGCGAAGGCGCAGATGAGCGAGAGCACCAGCCCGACCGACGACCTCGGAACCCTGGCCGAGCAGGCCCAGGCGGGCGACAAACACGCGATGGACGACCTGCTGCGGCTGGTCTACCCGCGTGTACTGCGGATCTGCCGCAGCGTGCTGCCGTACTCCGCGGACGCCGAGGACGCGGCCCAGGAAGCGCTGCTGAACATCGCCACCAAGATCGGAACGTACTCCGGCCGGAGCAGCTTCTCCACCTGGGTCCACTCGGTCGCGGCGAACTCGGCGCGCTCCACGTACCGCAAGCTGAAGCGTACGGCGCAGGCCGCGCACAACCCGGAGACGATGGACAAGCCGGACCCCCGCACCACCAGCGTCATCGCCGGCACTCGCCTCGACCTGCTCGAGGCCCTCGAAACCCTCGAACGCGACCGCCCGCAGATGGTCACCCCGCTGGTCCTCCGCGACGTCTACGGCCTCTCGTACGAGGAGATCGCCGCTCTCGTCGGCGCCCCGCTCGGCACCGTCAAGTCCCGCATCCACGACGCCCGCGAGGTCGTCCGCCCGCTCCTCCGCCCCAAGGACTGACCGCGAGGGCTCCGAGAGACCGCTGCTCACTCTTGGATCGATCCTGCTCACGGTGAGCCGATCGAACCGGTCGATCCGGTTGGTGCCGACGGTGGCGCCTGAGCGAGGGACTCCCGTTCCGGGCGGGCGTGTGCTCAGATGGGTGGCATGAAGAAGCTCATCAACGAACCTGGTGATGTTGTGAGTGAGGCGCTGCAGGGGATGGCGGCAGCGCATCCGGATCGGTTGCGGGTGGATCTGGAAAACCGGATCGTGTACCGCAAGGACGCCCCGAGGCCGGGCAAGGTGGGACTGATCTCCGGCGGTGGGTCGGGACACGAGCCGATGCACGGCGGGTTCGTCGGGCCCGGGATGCTCGACGCGGCCTGTGCCGGTGAGGTGTTCACCTCGCCGGTGCCGGACCAGATGATGGCCGCGACCAAGGCGGTCGACGCGGGTGCGGGCGTCCTGCACATCGTGAAGAACTACACCGGCGACGTGATGAACTTCGAGATGGCCGCCGAACTGGCCGCCGCCGACGCCGGCACCGAGGTGTTGTCGGTGGTGACGAACGACGACGTCGCCGTACAGGACAGCCTCTACACCGCAGGGCGCCGCGGCGTCGGTGTGACCGTGCTGCTGGAGAAGATCGTCGGTGCGGCCGCCGAGGAGGAGCGCCCGCTGCAGGCGATCGCGGACCTGGCGAAGAAGGTCAACGACAACGGCCGCAGCATGGGCATGGCGCTCACGTCCTGCACGGTCCCGGCGGCCGGCAAGCCGACGTTCGACCTGGCCGAGAACGAGATGGAGGTCGGCATCGGCATCCACGGCGAGCCCGGCCGGCAACGGTTGCCACTGGCACCGGCTCGCGAGATCGCCGCGATGCTCGTCGACCCGGTGGTGAGCGATCTTCCTTATCAGCAAGGCGACTCGGTCATTGCCTTCGTCAACGGCATGGGCGGTACGCCGCTGCTCGAGCTGTACCTGATGTACAACGAGGTCGCCAAACTGCTCGACCGCGCCGGCATCACCGTCGCCCGCTCCCTGGTCGGCAACTACATCACCTCCCTGGAGATGGCCGGCTGCTCGGTCACCCTCCTGAAGGTGGACGACGAACTGGTACGTCTCTGGGACGCCCCGGTCAACACCCCCGGCCTCCGCTGGGGCGCGTGAGCATGGGAGTCGACAGTTTCGTTGATTGGTTGCGGGATGCCGCGAGTACGTTGCACGAGAATGCGGCGTACCTGACCGAGCTGGATTCGGCGATCGGGGATGCGGATCACGGGGCCAACATGGACCGTGGGTTCCAGGCGATCGTCGCGGTGCTGGACGAGACCAGCTTCGGGTCGGTCGACGAGCTGATGAAGAAGGCGGGGATGACGCTGGTCAGCAAGGTCGGCGGGGCGAGCGGGCCGCTGTACGGCACGTTCTTCCTGCGCTTCGGGACCGCGCTGGCCGGCGCCGAACTGACCCCGGCGACGATCGGGGAGGCGTTCAGGGCCGGGGTCGGTGGGATCCTCCAGCGAGGCAAGGCTGAGCTGGGCGACAAGACCATGTACGACGCCTGGGCGCCGGCCCTCGACGCGTACGACGCTGCCGTGACGGGCGGATCGGATCTCGCCGGGGCACTGACCGCGGCGGCGGAGGCATCCGCCAAGGGCCGGGACGCGACAGTGCCGCTGGTGGCGCGGAAGGGCCGCGCGAGCTACCTCGGCGAGCGCAGCGCCGGCCACCAGGACCCGGGTGCGACCAGTACTACGTTGCTGTTGGAGTCGGCTGCTCGCACGCTCCCATGATCGGGATCGTGGTGGTGTCGCACAGCCGAGCGCTGGCTGAGGCGGCGGTGGGGCTGGCGTCGGAGATGGTTGCTGAGGACAACCGTCCGGTGATCGCGGTCGCGGCCGGGCTGGACGAGACGACGTTCGGCACGGACGCGGCGGCGGTCTCCGAGGCTCTCACGACCGCCGACAGCCCGGACGGCGTACTGGTCCTGCTTGACCTCGGCAGTGCCGTGTTGAGCGCCGAACTGGCCTTGGAGTTCGTCGATCCCGAGCTCGCCGGGCGAGTCCGGTTGACCAGCGCGCCATTGGTCGAAGGCCTGGTCGCCGCAGTGGTGACTGCGTCCACCGGCGCCTCTCTCGATGCGGTGGCGGCCGAGGCCGAGCGCGGGTTGCTCGGAAAGCAGGATCACCTCGGTGTCGGCGGTGCTGCCGAGTCGACTGCTGTGGTTGAGGCCGACCAGACGGTGGAAGTTGCGGTGAGCAATGAGCACGGGCTGCATGCGCGACCGGCTGCGCGACTCGTTGGCCTGGTCAATGGTTTCGATGCCACGGTCACGCTCACCGATCTCGACACCGGGCGTGGGCCGGTTGACGCCGGGAGCTTGAGCATGGTTGCGACGCTGAACGCTCAGCAGGGTCATCGGTTGCGGGTGGGGGCGAGCGGTGCGCAGGCTGCCGAGGTCTTGGCGGCGATCACCAAGCTGGCCGGGGAGAACTTCGGCGACACTGCCGGAGGCGGCGCGCCGGAGCCAGGCTCGGGTCGATCCGCGGGGACCGGTGGGTCAGGGCTGGATGTGGCGATCGGGCCGGCGGTCCTGGCCGGAGCGGCGGTCGACCTGAGTGATTACGTTGCCGGGAACGACGAGTTGGGTCGGCTCGACCAGGCGGTGGCGACAGTTGGGGACGAGCTTCGCGGGTTGCGCGACGGTAGCCCGGACCATGGCGAGATCTTCGCTGCGCATCTCGCGCTGCTGAACGATCGCAGGCCGTTGGAGGAGATCCGGGCGGCAATCACCGCGGGCACGTCGGCGCCCGTCGCGTGGAAGCAGACCTACGACGAACTGGCGGCCGCCTTCGACGGACTGGACGACGCCTACCAACGGGAGCGGGCGCAGGACGTGCGAGCCGTCCGCGACCGCGTACTGCGCGCCCTCACCGGGAGCGCCACCGACGAACCCACGTCGGCCGGAGCTACCCCGGACAGCGGGAGCATCCTCGTCGTGCCCGAGTTGGATGCGGCGACGGCTGCCACGCTTGACGCCGGGCGGGTAGCGGGAGTTGCTGTGCGGGCGGCGGGGACGACCGGGCATGGGGTGATTGTGGCTCGGTCGCGCGGGATTCCGTTGATCACCGGGATCGGGGACGTCGAGGTGCCGGCGGGCGTGGTGGTTGCGTTTGATGCGCGGGTCGGGTCGTTCGAGGTTGCGCCGGACGAAGACGCCGTACGGGCCACGATCGCTGAGCGGCAGGGTGAGCGGGAGCAGGCGTTGACGCGAGCCGATGAGCCGGCGACGACCGTGGACGGGCGGACGATCGGCGTGCTCGTCAACGTCGGCGCCGTCCAGGATGCGGTGGACGCGCGGGGTGCGGACGGGTCCGGGCTGGTGCGGACCGAGGTGTTGTTCGGTGATCGGCGTACGGCGCCGACCGTGGACGAGCAGGTCGAGCAGTTCCGGGCGATCGCGCGAGCGTTGGACGGCAAGCCCATCACGATCCGGACCTGGGACATCGGCGGCGACAAGCCGCTGCCGTTCCTGCCGCAGGACCGGGAGGCGAACCCGTTCCTGGGCGAGCGCGGGATCCGTGTGTTCCGACGGCGTCCCGAACTGCTGCGCGATCAACTCGAGGCCGTCCGCCGGGTCGCGGCCGAGACTCCGGTGCACGTGATGTTCCCGATGGTGACGACCGCGGACGAGGTCGCCTGGGGGCTCCACGAACTGGACGATCTCGGCCCACGGCCCGACGGCCTGGAGGTCGGCATCATGGTCGAGGTCCCGGCCGCCGCACTCCGGATCGCCACCCTCGCCACCGGGCTGGATTTCGTCAGCATCGGCACCAACGACCTCACCCAGTACACAACCGCCGCAGACCGCACCAACACCGCCGTCGCCCCACTCGCCGACGGCCTCGACCCCGCAGTACTGCAGCTGATCGACCACGTCGTTCGCAACGCAGGCGTTCGCGTCGCGGTCTGCGGTGACCTCGCCAGCGATCCGCAGTCCGCCGTACTGCTCGCTGCTCTCGGGGTGGAGGAGCTCAGCGCGGTCGGTCCGCAGGTCCCGCTGGTGAAGGCACGCCTACGGCAGGCAGTTCTCAGTGAGGTCGACACGGCCGCAGTGCTGGCGGCACGGGACGCTGCTCAGGTGCGCGGCTTGCTGTAGTACAACAGCTCGACCAGGTTGAAGCCGGCGGTGCGGTTGGGCTTCGCGGGGAGGGTGAAGGTCTCGCCGGGCTCCAGGTAGGTGACTTCGGGGTTGTCGAGGTCCAGGTCGACCACGAGGGCCGGGTAGGCGCCGGTATGCCAGGTGTAGGACTCGCCCGCATCCGGCGTGACGTGCTGGACGCGTACGTCGTCCTCGTCGACGACCACCTTGGCCGGGATCTCACCGACCTCCTCGAACCCGGCGTCGGCGGGTACGCCCGCGACCAGGAAGTACGGGTCGCCGGACGCCTCCTCGCCCAGGTCGAGGATCTCGATCAACCGGTTGAGGTAGAGCGCCGTACCGTCGTTGGTGAGCATGTGCACCGGCGACACCGGGCGATACACCGAGCCGCCGACGGTCTCGCTCAGCTGCCGTGCCGGGCTGCCGTCGAGCCAGTCCATGTGACAGGGGGACGTCGACAGGCACAGGACGACGTACGGGTTGTGGTGCAGGTGCCAGCCCTGTGCCTCGCCGGGTTGCAGTGACACCTCCCAGACGCGGACGCGGGAGTTCTTCAGCAGCACTCGGGTCCCGATCTCGCCGAGGACCACCTCGGTGCCGTCGGGGGCGGAGACTTGGGTGCCTGCGGTCATGCGTGCTCCTCCAGGTCGATCGGTCGTTCCATGGCGACTCCCTCGAGGACGACGCCGTCGGGCATGGGGAGGTCGACGGGCTCCACCTCGGTGAATCCGAAGGCCTTGTACAGCGGTACGCCGGGCAGCGTCGCCATCAACGCGAGCCGGGTGAACCCCTCCGCCCGGGCCGCGTCGACACAGGCGGTCAGGATCCCCCGCCCGAGTCCGCGCCGGGTCCAGTCCCCGCGGACGAACATCGCCCGGATCCGGGCCGGTTCGGTGGCCGGATCCAGCAGTCGCTCGTCGGCGCCCGCCGTACTCGCGTTGAACAGCTTGTTCCGCCGGCTCCATCCACCGCACGCGACGATCTCGCCGGCGACCTCGTACACGTAGTAGGTGCCGTCATCGATCAGCGCGGTGTCCAGAGTGGTGATGTGTTCCGCGGCGCTCGCGGTCTGCACCTCGTCGTGGTACGCCGGGAACACCTCCCGCACCGAAGCCCGCGCCAACTCCGCGATCGCCGGCCCGTCCGCCCCCACCGCCAGCCGCAACCTAGCCTCCACACCGCACAGGCTAGTTCAGCCCCGGTCCCGCCCGTCCTCAGGTGCGACCCAGTCCGTGCCGTCCGTGGATACCTGCGGGAAGGAGGTGATCCGGAGCCGCGCGGCGCCCATCGGGATCAGAGTCACCGTCTCGACCGGTTCCGACGAACGCGCCGGGCTCGGCTGCAGCAGTCCGACTACATCCTCAATGTCGGTCTCCCACTCCGGGATCCGCCGAGCCTGCGTGGTCAAGGCGAGCGGCACGCCCTCGGTGGTGAACGGGTTCTCGCCGGCGTCCCGCCGTACGACGTCGAACTGCGCATCTGGCACCAGACCGTAGTTCCACGGAGACTCCGGATAGACAGCCAGCTCCGGCCAGTCCTCGGTGCCGCCGATGCGCTCGTAGCGTTCGTCGATCTTGAGCGAGTAGGTCAGCGGACCACGGTCGACGGAGATGGAGTCGTGGTTGTCGTTCCACGCCCGGGTGGTGGTCCGCATCGGCAGCACCAGCTCGAGGCGGTCGCCTGAGTGCCAGGTGCGATCCACCTTCATCCACTCGCCGGCAGTGCGGACCAGCTCGCCGTTGACCTGCACGGAGACGTCTTGCGCCCAGCCAGGACGCCTTAGATAGAAGGGGAATCGCACAGCGCGCGCAGTCTGCACCGTGAAGGTGATCTTGTCGGAGAACGGGTACTCCGTGTCCTGCACGATGCTCACCACTTCCCCCGCACCGACGCGAGCGGTGACCTTGCTGGCGGCATACATCGACGCCGCCAGTCCGTTGTCTGTCGTCGCCAGCCACAGCTCCTGCGCGTAGTACGGCCAGCCCATGCCGTAGTTGTGCGGGCAGCACCGATACTGATGCACGCCGTACTTGTAGGCCAGCATGGCGAAGGGATTCTCGAACTGTCCGTGCTTCGGCCGATCGTCGAGCTGCACGCTGTTGGCACAGGTGATGTAGTGCATGACCTGCTGCTGCGGATCGTACGACGCCGGCAGCGAGTTGAACGCCAGTTCCTCACACCGGTCCGTCCAGACCGTGTCACCGGTGAAGCGGGTCAGCAGTTCGCAGCTGTGCATCAGTTCGACGATCCCGCACGTCTCGAACCCCTGCCGCGGATCACCGAACCCGGGCCGCGAGTTCTCGTCCCCCGCGAACCCACCCCCCGGGAACTGACCGTAGAGCCCCATCACCGTCGCATAGTTCCGGTACGTCGCCGCCCGGTGCTGCACGTCGCCACTCAGAAGCCAGTACTGCAACGGTTCGCGGAACCCCTGCGCCAGGTTGACGTTGTGCCAGGTAGGAATGCCAGTGGTGTAGTCGGCCGAGCCGGAGTGCATCTTCGTCACCAGGTCGAGCAGCCACTCGTCGCCGGTGCGGTTGTACAGCCAGTACGCGGTGTCGATGTTGTCGCCCCACCGGAACGCACCCCACGAGCGGTTGAACACCTCGGCGGGCTGCGTGTTCTGGAACTGCAGGTACTTCGTCATGAACGGGATGACCCGGTCGTCGCCGGAGTACTCGTACCAGGACCGGAACGCGGCCAGCAGTGGCATGCCGGGCCAGAAGTCCGGACCGTCCTCCAGTGAGGTCCGCAGTCGTTCCGGACCGAACCAGCCGTCCGGAGTCTGGGTCGCGAGGATGCCGTCGATCCAGCGCTGCGTCCTGGTCAGTACGCCGGTGTCGCCGGTCACGTAGCCGAGATCGCCGAAGCCGCGGAGCCAGTACGGCAGCTCCTCCCAGGCGCCCTGGGCCGGATCGACCCAGCCGTTGGTGTCGTAGACCAGGAAGTCCGAGATCTCGTCGTACCGGCCGCAGAGGCCGTTGACCTGCAGCTCGAGCTGCTGCGCGAGCCAGCCGCGGGGTTCGATCGCGCCGGGTGGCAGCTTCTGGAACGGGACCGGCTTGAGCGGCGCCCGCTGCGGGACGTAATGCCCGCCTGGAGTAGCCGGCGGCCCACCAGCTTGCTCAACGGCGACGGCGGGGGCGGATTCGGGCATGGCGGCGCCTTTCGGGTGACGGGCGGGGGTCGACGCTAGCTTCCTGACCGACGGCGCTCTTCGCGCTGCGGGCGAGAAGCCCAGCGGTAGGTGAAGAACACCCAGGCCAGCGCGGGCAACCCGAAGATCGCGGCCGCGATCTCACGGCCGAAGACCATCAGCACCAGTCCGGTCAGCGCGAACGGCAAGGCCATCCACACAGCGCCCGCGAACGCGGCCCACCGCCACTTGCCAGGCTTCTTCGGCTCGGGCCTGTAGAGCGATGGAGCCGGGAGGTCGGCGAAGATCGGCTGCAGGTCGGCATGCGTCACCGCGTCGTTCAGCCGGTCGACCCGCCGATGCAGCTCGACCTCGTCGAGCCGACCGACCGCGAACTGCTCGGCCAGCTCGTCGGTACAGATCCGCCGCTCTTCATCGGTCAACCGCAAACCAGCCATCCGGCGCCGCGCAGCCGCAACCCGGGCCTCCTGCCCGGCCGCCGCCGCGAGCCCCATCAGCTCACTCGGCTTGACCGGCCGCCGCTCCGCCATCCGCTCACCTCACTCGTCCCCTTCGAGTGTGCCAGACGCTCGGTGGCCCGACCGCCGAACGGCATTTGGTTGCCGGGTCGGGCGGAGACGTTGCTCACAAGATCGGCGCTCAACCGCGGGCGGGCACCAAGGCATCTCAGGTCACGAAGGGCCGAACGGAGCCCCTGGCCATGAAGGACGGAAACATGAAGAAGACCACGCTTCGCGTACTGGTCGGCACCGCGATCATCGGTGCCGTGGGGCTCGTACTGGGTGTCGCGCCGAGTGACGCCGCCGCGCCGGCCCGCACGAGCGTCGCGGCCCACGCCAAGCCTGCGCTCAACCCGGCAACCCTCAGCTACAAGTACAAGTGCTGGGGTCACGTCGGCAACTGCAACGTCTCGGTGTACGCGCCGACCGGCTGGAAGTTCACCCGGCTCGGCATGTACGAGGCGAAGTTCACCGACAGCTCGAACACCTGGATGCTCCGGGTCGACGGCGGCCTCGACGGCAAGGTGAGCCTGAACACCGCCTCCCAGCAGCGGGTCAAGGCCCTGCACGGCGTCCCCGGCCTGAAGATCGTCGCCCGCGCCCACGGCACGGTGAAGTCGAAGGTGCCGTGGACCGCGCCGCCGGTCGCCTACACGTCGATCACCTACACGTACCGCGACGGGGCCCGTGGCCAGCGCTGGGTCTCCACGCGCTTCATCGACACCCTGGACCACGGCAAGCGTGCCTACATCGAGGTCACGGTCGCCGGTCGTCGGCAGGACCAGGCCGGCCTGAACCGCGTCCTGGCCGAGGCGACCCAGCGGGTGGCGCTCGTCGGCTGACGCGTGCGACATTCTCGCCGTACCTGACGACGATCAGCAGGTCGTCCTGATGGCTCCAGACCCGGGCACCCATACGGCCCGGGTCTTCGAGCGTCCGGTCAGTTGAGGGCAGCCGGGAGCGTCTGCGTCCAGGCCGTCCGCAGCTCGGTCAGCGGCACCTCGAACTGGTCCTGGACGTCGAGGGTGTCGCCGGTGATGACGCCGATCTTCGCGTGCGGGAAGCGGCGGGCCGTGCACATGTCGGTGAACCGGACCTCTTCGGTGCGCGGTACGGCGACGACCGCGCGGCCGGCCGATTCCGCGAACAGGAAGAGGAACGGGTCGAGCCCGTCCGGCGCCCACACCCTCGCACCCACACCGCCGCGGAGCGCCGACTCGACCAGCGTCTGCGCCACGCCGCCGTCGCTGACGTCGTGCGCTGCGTCGATCAGGCCGTCGCGGGACGCGTTGATCAGGATGTCGGCCAGCTGCTGCTCAGCCGCCAGGTCGATCGCCGGCGGCCGTCCACCGAGGTGGCCGTGGATGACGTGCGCCCACTCCGACCCGGACAGCTCCTCCTCGGTCTCACCGAGCAGGTACAGCTGGTGGCCCTCCATCTCGGGCGTGAAGCCGATCGGCGTACGACGGGTGACGTCGTCGATAACGCCCAGTACGCCGACCACCGGGGTCGGCAGGATCGGAGTGTCACCGGTCTGGTTGTAGAACGACACGTTGCCACCGGTGACCGGGATACCGAGCTCCTTGCAGCCGTCGACCAGGCCGCGGATCGCCTCGGCGAACTGCCACATCACCGCCGGGTCCTCGGGCGAGCCGAAGTTCAGGCAGTCGGTCACCGCGGCCGGCCGAGCGCCGGTGGTCGCGACGTTGCGGTACGACTCGGCCAGCGCGAGCTTCGCGCCGGTGTACGGGTCGAGCTTGGCGAACCGCCCGTTGCAGTCGGTCGACACCGCGACACCGAGCCCGCTGGTCTCGTCGACCCGGATCATCCCGCTGTCCTCGGGCTGCGCGAGCACCGAGTTGCCCAGCACGTAGCGGTCGTACTGGTCCGTCACCCAGGACTTGTCGCACAGGTTCGGCGAGGCGACCAGCTTCAACAGGGTGTCTCGCAGCTCCGCGGGCGTGGTTGCCCGCGGCAACTTCTCCGCGCCGTCGGCCTGCAGCTCGTCCTGCCAGTCCGGCCGCGCGTACGGCCGCTCGTAGACCGGCCCCTCGTGCGCGACGGTCCGCGGCGGTACGTCGACCACCCGCTCACCGTGCCAGTCGATCTGCAGCCGGCCGGTGTCGGTGACCTCGCCGATGACGTCCGCCTGCACGTCCCACTTGGCGCAGATCTTCAGGAACGCCTCGACGTTGTCCGGCGTGACGACCGCCATCATGCGTTCCTGCGACTCGCTCATCAGGATCTCTTCCGGCGCGAGCGACGCGTCCCGCAGCGGCACCTTGTCGAGCGACACGTACATGCCGCCCTCGCCCGCGCTCGCGAGCTCGGACGTCGCACACGACAGGCCCGCGCCACCGAGGTCCTGGATGCCTTCCACCACGCGCGCGGCGAACAGCTCGAGCGTGCACTCGATCAGCAGCTTCTCCATGAACGGGTCGCCGACCTGGACCGCCGGCCGCTTGGTCGGACCGCCTTCGGCGAAGGTCTCCGACGCCAGCACCGACACTCCGCCGATCCCGTCGCCACCGGTCTTGGCGCCGTACAGGATGATCTGGTTGCCGACGCCGGTCGCGTTGGCCAGGTGCAGGTCCTCGTGCCGCATCACGCCGACGCAGAGCGCGTTGACCAGCGGGTTGCCCAGGTACGTCGGGTCGAAGACGACCTCACCACCGACGTTGGGCAGGCCGAGGCTGTTGCCGTAGCCACCGACGCCGGACACGATCCCGGGCAGCACGCGCTTGGTGTCCGGCGCGTCCAGCGGGCCGAACCGCAGCGGGTCCATCACCGCGACCGGGCGGGCGCCCATCGCGAGGATGTCGCGGACGATGCCGCCGACCCCGGTCGCCGCGCCCTGGTAGGGCTCGACGTACGACGGGTGGTTGTGCGACTCGACCTTGAACGTGACGGCGTACCCCTCGCCGATGTCGATGACGCCGGCGTTCTCACCGATGCCGGCCAGCATCTTCCCGGCCGGCGTCTCCTGCGGGATCTCGCCGAACTTGCGCAGGTGGACCTTGGACGACTTGTACGAGCAGTGCTCGCTCCACATCACCGAGTACATCGCCAGCTCGCAGCTGGTCGGCCGCCGGTCCAGGATGTCCCGGATCCGCTGGTACTCATCCGGCTTCAAGCCGAGCTCCGCCCACGGCTGCTCGACGTCAGGGGTGCTACTGGCGTTGCTGACGGTGTCGGTGGACACGTTAGGACTCCTGCACTAGGTGGGACTCAGGTGAAACGGTAGCGGGCTGCTCAGTGCTCACAAGGTGAGCCACCAGCAGTGGTACGGCGAAACCGGCCATGATCGCGGGTAGGGCGACACCGGCGTCGTTCAGCAGCATGCCGACCAGACCGCAGGTCGACAGGGCGAGGAGGGTCGGCCGGATCATCGGCAGACTGGTGTAGAAGCGGCGGTACGACTCCGAGGGCACCTTCTCGGGCAGCACGGTGGCGAGCATGCACAGCACCACTGCCACGAGCATGGCCCAGCCGGACGGACCGGTGAAGAACTGCACCGCCATCTGCAGCTTGCGGATCAGTACGTTGCTCACGTCCCCGTCGAGCAGCCGGGCCACGAACGTGCCGAAGTGGCTCCGCTGGTCCGGCGGCCGCAGATAGTCGAGGTAGGCGACAGCGGACACCGCCAGTACGCCGGTCAGACCCACACCGATCAACGCACGCAGTGAGATGCTGCCGCGCCAGGTCAGCCAGGCCATGAGCAGCACAGCCGGGGTCAACGCGATGATGCCGCCGAAGTCGGTCCCCCAGCCCGGCCGGCCGTCCACCACGACCGCTGCGCCGCCGATCGCGAGTACAGCGAGCGCGGCCTGCACTCTGCTCTTGTCGATCAGCTTCTGCGCCGCCCAGCCGGCAGTGACGAGGGCTGCGACCGCAAGCGTCGCGAAAGTGGAGTTGCCGAAGCCATAGAACCGTCCACCGATCACCGGCCCGTCGGTGAACATGCTCCCGAACTGCAGCGGCGTCCCAAGCACGCCATCCACCAGCAGGATCAGGTACGCCGTCAGCGCGATCCCCAGGAACGCATAGCGCTTCAGCACGACCTGAGCCACACCTGCCAGGATCACGCTGATCCCGAGAACCACGCAGTACAAGGAGAAAGCGGGCGCGGGCCACCGCCACCACACAGTCGCTGTGGACAGGAACACCGCGATGAAGAATCCACCCTGCGTCAACAGCGTGAACACGAACGTACGACGGGACCGTGGGCTGCGCTTGATCCAGAACCACGCGAGCGCGAGGAGTTCCGCGGCGAGGATCGTCATCGAGACCGCGACCAGCATCGGCCGTGGCTGCTCGAACCGCTGATTGGTGTCCAGCCGGTTCTCGATCACCGCGGCCGCATCGGTGTGCACGTCACCGGTGGAGTGGATCTCGTTCCCGTCCAGCGGCCCTGCTTTCGCCGCACCCGCCGGATCCACCTCTGCGGCTGTGCGTCCGCGCAAGATCGTCGCCGTGATATCGGTCAGCTGGATCAGACCCGGTCGGCGGGTGCTGTCGCTCGTCAGCCAGCGCGGACCGTTGTCCGGCGGGAGCTGCATCGCAACGAGCGGCTCCTGGTGGGTGTTGGCGAGCTCCTGGCTGACGCCGACCAGCAGAACCCATCCGCCGGCCGCCCGGGCCTGGGCGACCAGATCCGCGACCTTCTTGCGGGCCTCGGCTCGCCCCTCACGGAGTGGTAGCGCTCCGGCGTCGACGATCGCATCGCCGCAGTCCGGGCTCGCCAACCGGGCCTCGTCGAACGCTGGTTGCCAGTTGGTCACCGAGCCGTCGGTGTGAGCCAGTGCGATCGCCGCACCCGGTCCGAAGCCGCACATCGGGTAGCCGGCCTGACCGAGACGGCCGATCGGTGCGTCCGTGTGGTGCTCCGCCTGTCGGTCGACGTACGTCTGCCAGCCGGCGATCTTGCCGTCCACGACGGGAGGCAGGTCACCGCAGGGCAGGTCGGCGACGCTCCCCCACGCCCGGGTGCCGGCGCTGATCGTCAGCCAGCCGTCGACCGGGCAGGTGTGCGGGCCGGCGGTCTTCACGGTGATGGAGCCGACGTTCGACTGGTTGACCAGCGCGGTCAGCTCCGGCGACGCCTTCACGTCACTCCACGTCAGACCGGAGACGCCGATCACCACGACCTTCGCCATCAGGCTCGCCGGCTGGGCGTTCGCCGTACCGGTGGCGGCGAGCACGGCCGCCGCGGTCAGAAAGAGGCTGCGGGCCAGGAGGCGCCGCAACCTTGACGACTTCATCAGCTGGAGACGACGGCCTTCAGCACCGAGGTGAAGAAGCCCAGGCCGTCCGTACTGGGGCCGGTCAGTGTCTCGACGCAGTGCTCCGGGTGCGGCATCAGGCCGACCACGTTGCCGCGCTCGTTGGTGATCCCGGCGATGTCGCGGTACGAGCCGTTCGGGTTCTCGTCCAGGTAGCGGGCGACGACCCGGCCCTCGCCCTCCAGCCGGTCCAGGGTCGCCTCGTCGGCGACGTACGAACCGTCCTGGTTCTTGAGCACGATGGTGATCTCGTGGTTGGCGTCGTAGTCGCTGGTCCAGGCGGTGCGGTTGTTCTCGATCCGCAGCGGCTGGTCCTTGCAGATGAACTTGCGGTGGTGGTTCTTGATCAGGGCGCCCGGCAGCAGGTGCGACTCACACAGCACCTGGAAGCCGTTGCAGATCCCCAGCACCGGCAGGCCCTCGCCGGCCCTCTTGATGATCGTGTCCATCACCGGCGCGAACCGGGAGATGGCACCGGCCCGGAGGTAGTCGCCGTACGAGAAGCCGCCCGGCAGGACGACCGCGTCCACACCGTGCAGGTCGGCGTCTCCGTGCCAGAGCGCGACGGCCTCGGCACCGGCCACGGCGGTCGCGCGGCGGGCGTCGACATCGTCGAGCGAGCCGGGGAAGGTGACGACCCCGATCTTCACTGCGCGTCCTCGACGTGGAGGGTGTAGTCCTCGATCACGGGGTTGGCCAGCAGCGTGTCCGCGGCCTTGCGGATCTCGGCGACCCGTTCCTCGGTCGCCTCGCCGTCCAGGGTGATCTCGAACCGCTTTCCCTGCCGGACATCGGCCACGCCGTCGAAGCCGAGCCGGCCGAACGCGCCGTGCACCGCCTTGCCCTGCGGGTCGAGGATCTCGGGCTTGAGCATGACGTCGACGACAACGCGAGCCACTGACTTACTCCAGGTCTCGTTCCGGGGTGACGCCTGAATCCTACCGATCCAGCCCCAGAACTCCGCATCGCGGACTATTCACTCAGTACATACACGCAGTGTATAGTCGCTGCCATGGCAACCGCCGAGCTCGTCCTGGGGCTGCTTTCGACCGGCCCGGCGCACGGGTACGACGTGAAGCGCGGCCACGACACGTGGTTCCCGGACAGCCGGCCGCTGGCGTTCGGGCAGGTGTACACGACACTCGGCCGGCTGGAGCGGGACGGACTGGTCGAGGTGGTCGACAAGACCTCCGGCGGCGGCCCGGATCGGACGGTCTACGCGCTGACGGCCAAGGGCCGCGACCACCTCACGGACTGGCTCAGCGACCCGGTGCCGCCGGCCTGGGGCAGCGCCGACGAGGTACTGCGCAAGCTCGTCGCGGCGATCCGGACCGGTGGTGACGTGGCGGCGTTCCTGGCCCGGCAGCGCGCGAGCCACCTGCGCCGGATCCGCGAATTGCGGGAGACGCCGGCCGAGGACGACCCGACCTCGCCGCTGGTCCGCGAGTACATCGTGGCCCACCTCGACGCCGACCTGCGCTGGCTCGACAGCGCCCTCGAACGCATCTCCGAGCAGAAAGGAGCTCGCCCATGAGTACGTCGCAGCCGGTGCTGCAGCTGGACGGTGTCGAGTACTCGTACCGGCGCAACACAGCGCTCAGAGGCGTGTCTCTGCAGCTCAGGCCCGGTGAGGTGGTCGCCGTGACCGGCGCCAGTGGGTGCGGCAAGTCGACCTTGTTGCACTGCGCCGCCGGCATCCTCAGTCCGGATGCGGGGACGGTCCGAGTAGACGGTCAGGATCTGGCTGCTCTTGCGGAAGAGCAGCGCTCTCGGCTGCGCCGTACGAAGGTCGGCATCGTGCTGCAGTTCGGCCAACTGGTTCCTGATCTGCCGTTGATCGACAACGTCGCGCTCCCGCTGCTCCTGGATGGTCATGAGCGCGGCGAGGCGCATCTGAGTGCGCTCGACTGGCTGAAGCAGGTAGGGATCGCGGACGAGGCGGATGCGGTTCCGGCTGAGCTGTCCGGTGGTCAGGCGCAGCGGGCCGCTGTGGCGCGCGCTCTCATCACTGGACCGTCCGTCGTTCTGGCGGACGAGCCGACCGGCAGCCTGGACAGCCGCGCCGGGCAGGAACTGCTGGAGGTGCTGCTGCAGGCCGCGCGGTATCGCGGAGCCGCGCTGCTGATGGTCACGCACGACAACCTCGTCGCCGCCTCGGCGGACCGCGAAATCAGACTGCGCGACGGCCTGATCCAGCACGAGGTGACGCTCTGATGACCCTCGAGACGCTGGTGCGACTGGCCCGCTCGCGGACGCCCGCCGACCGCGGCCGAATCCAGCTGGCCACGGCAGCGTTCGGGCTCAGCGGAGCGTTCTTGCTCGGGGATTTCCGCATCGCCCGGCTCGGCAAGGGAGAGCTGCCGCAAACCGTCTACAGCAACTACATCGCCGAGACCGGACTACGGTCCGGATTGCTCGCAATCTTCCTCATCCTCGCAGTACTCACCGCCGGACTCGCTGTCCAGGCGTTGCGACTCGGTACGGCGGCTCGCGAGCGCCGACTGGCCGCACTGCGATTGGCCGGCGCTTCGCGGAAGCAGGTGCGGCAGCTGTCCGTGACTGACGGAGCCATGGCCGGGCTGGCCGGCGGACTCCTCGCGGGACCGATCTATCTGGTGCTCAGCTTGCTGCTGGGAGCGCTGCCGCGAATCGCCCAGATCCTGCCGGGTGTGGAGGTGCTGGACGCGCTGAGCTGGATTCCGGTGGTGGCGATGATGACGGCAGCCGGTGCGGTGATCGGCAGTCTTCTACAACGCGAGCAACCCCACGAGGAGCCGCCGGCCGACCAGCGCCGTACGGGCATCATCGCCGGACCGGTGATGGTCATCCTCGGGCTGCTCACCTCCCGCTACCTCGGGTACGTCGCCTCCACGGTTCTGATCGCCGGACTGGCCTTGCTGTTCCTGGGCGCCTCGGTGGTGTGGATCAGAGCCATCGGCCGGCGGCTCCAGCGATCCGGTGACCCGGCCAACCTGCTGACGGGCGTCCGTCTGATCGCAGACTCCCGTCCGTCCTCGCGGATGAGCGCTCTGCTGGGCTGCTGCGGATTCCTGGTCGGCACCCTGGCCATCGCGCTGGTGAGTGCGCTGACCGAGCCCAACGCGGAGACCGGGAGCTTCTTCGCCACCGGGTTCGGGCTGGGCATCGTCGGCGTGCTGCTGCTGGTGGTGACCGCCATGGCCGCCCTCGTCGTCGGCGTCGCCGACCAGCTGGTTGACGAGCGCCGCCAACTCGCCTCGCTCACAGCACTCGGGGTGGACGAGCGGTTCCTCCGCCGCGTCATCCGCCGCCAGTTGACCGCGGTCGCCGCACCCGCACTCGCCGGCGGCCTGCTGCTGGGCACGATCATCGGCGTCGGCCGGATGTCCGGCGGCGCGGTCGGTCCGCTCGACCCGCGCACGTTGCTGACCGCCGCCGGACTGACCGCCGCGGGCTGGCTGCTCAGCCACCTCGGCGCCGTCGCCGCCGGCTTCCTGCTGCGCAACCAACTCCGGGACGCACTCGACCCAGAAAACCTGAGGGCCGCCTGATGACTGTGCTTTTGGCCGGGCCTTCGGCGCCGGCAGTGTCATGGGGCCTTGGTTCCCGGTCTTCCCTCGTCGCTCCAGTCGCTGCGCTCCTCAGTCCAGGCCGGGAGGCCCCATGACCGACGTGCTCGTCTTCCGACCGGTACTCCTGCTGGGTGTCCCGAACCGGATCACCCTGGTCCGCACTGTCGTTGCGATGGTGATCGCCGCCATCGCGTTCCGCACCGGCATGCTCAGCTGGCTGGTGATCGGGTACGCCGCCTACTGGCTGGGCGACATGGCCGACGGCGCGGTGGCGCGCTACCGGAACGAGGAGTCCGTCGCCGGTGCGGTGTTCGACATCGTCTGCGACCGGGCGTGCTCGTTCCTGCTGGCGGCCGCGTTCATGGCCACGTTCCCCGCGACCATCGGGCCGCTGGCGATCTTCCTGGTGCAGTTCGGCGTACTGGACACCATGCTGTCGCTGGCGTTCCTGCTCTGGCCCGGCACGCTCAGCCCGAACTACTTCTACAAGGTGGACCGGCCGATCTGGATCTGGAACTGGTCCAAGCCGGCCAAGGCGATCAACACCGCGGCAGTGGTGCTCTCGTTGATCGTCGCGCACCAGACCGGCGCGCAGTGGCTGCCGTACTCGATCGCGATCGCTGCGTGCGTGGTCAAGGTGGTCTCGTCGTACCGGCTGACCGCGATCCTGCGTGGACGGCGGCTCGCCGTACCCAGTCAGCCGTGACTGTCAAGGGGGCGACGGCCCGGCTCGGGTGGGACCCTGGCTCACCCCGGGTGTGGGGCTGAGTTGCGTGGCAACGTTGGCCGCTGCGCATAGCCTCGGGGTCATGTGGGTCTGGCAGCTCGTGCTGGCGGTGGGCTTCGGGATCGGGTCCGCCGTCGTACCGGTGCTGAACGCGGAGGCGTACGTCCTCGGCGTCGGCGTCTCCGGCGCGCTGGACCCGGTGGTGGCCGCGATCGGGGTCTCGATCGGACAGACCATCGGCAAGGTCGCGATGTTCCTCGCCGTCCGCTACCGGCCGGGGTACGCCGCCCGGAAGGCGAAGGAACCGAAGCCGGTCAACCTCGGGACGCGCTGGGGCCGGTTCGTGCAGTGGAACCGCGACGTCAGCAAGCGGCTGCTCGACGCGATGAGCGATCGCCGCTGGGGCATCCCGGTCACGCTGCTGAGCGCCTTCGTCGGCATCCCACCCCTGTACGGCGTCGCCCTGATCGGCGGCGCCTCCCGGATGGGCGTCCTCACCTTCAGCCTGTCCGTACTGGCCGGCCGAGCCGGCCGCTTCGTCCTCCTGGCCCTGGGCGTCGGCCTCTTCTAGCCCTCGAACCTCCGGCCGGGCGTCCCCCACCCCGCCGCCGAAGGCAGCTGCTTTTCTCTCAGCCTCGAACTTCCGGCCGGGCTTCCCCCACCCCGCCGCCGAAGGCGGCTGCTTTTTCTCTCAGCCCTCGAACTTGCGTCCGGTCAGCTGCTCGTAGGCGCTGATGTACGCATTCCTGGTGCGTTCGACCACCTCATCGGACAGGGGCGGCGGCGCTTCACCGGAGTGACGGTCCCAGCCGGAGTCGAACTGGAGCCAGTCACGGACGATCTGCTTGTCGTACGACGGCTGCTGCTTCCCCGGCGCCCACTGGTCAGCCGGCCAGAAGCGGCTCGAGTCCGGCGTCAGCACCTCGTCAGCCAGCACGATCGTGCCGTCCGCCCGCGCACCGAACTCGAACTTCGTGTCGGCCAGGATGATCCCGCGCTCCTCCGCCATCGCCCGCGCCCGGGTGTAGACGGCCAGCGTCAGGTCCCGCAGCGCAGCGGCGGTCTCCGCGCCGACGGTCGCCACGACAGCGTCGTACGAGACGTTCTCGTCGTGCTCGCCGAGCTCCGCCTTGGTCGCCGGGGTGAAGATCGGCTCGTCCAGCCGGGAGCCCTCGACCAGACCGGGCGGCAGCGGGATGCCGCAGACCGCGCCGGTGTCGTTGTAGTCGAGCAGACCGGAGCCGCTCAGGTACCCGCGAGCGACGCACTCGACCGGGAACATCGCGAGCCGCTCACACACCACTGCGCGGCCCGCGACGTCGGCCGGTACGTCGGTGGACAGGATGTGGTTCGGCATGTCCAGTTGCTCGAACCACCACAGGCTCATCGCGGTGAGCACCTTGCCCTTGTCCGGGATCCCCGGCTCCAGGATCCAGTCGAAGGCACTCATCCGATCGCTCGCGACCATCAGCAGATCGCCGGACTCCAGCTCGTAGAGGTCCCGGACCTTGCCGGAGTGGACGTGCTTCGCACCGGGGATCTCGGGCGCCTGCGGAAGTGTGGTCACGGACGCGATTGTTTCACCTTGTTCTTCGGCTTCCGCAGGGACACCAGCTTGCCGCCGAGGGTGAACAGCCCGTTGCGGATCGCGCACACCACTGGGTTCTCCACCTGAGCCAGCCGGCCAAGACCCCGGGACCGCTTGACCAGCTTGGTGGTCGCGGGTCGGCGCTCCGCGTCGTACCGAGTGAGAGCAGTGATCAGATCAGTGCTCTCGCCGAGGTGCCGGGCGAGGGCGCCGGCGTCCTCTATCGCCGAGCATGCACCGCGCCCGAGGTTCGGCGTCATCGCGTGTGCCGCGTCCCCGAGCAGCACCACCCGCCCCTGCACGAACGGCACGAGGGGCAACGTCAGGTCATAGATGTCGTTCTGCAGCACCTTCTCCGAGCCGGCCAGCAGCTTCGGGATCGGGTCGTGCCAGGTCTGGAACGCCGCCGGCTCACTCCGGGCACCGGCGGGCTGGTTCGCCGTCGCGTACCAGTAGTAGCGACCGTCGATCAGCGGTACGAATCCGAACAGTTGCCCTCGGCCCCAGGTCTCCCCGCTACCGTCGTCGATGTTCACGTCCGCAATCCCGCGATACGCCGTGTACCCGGAGTACCGCGGCCCGTCGTACGCCGGATACAGCGTGGTCCGGATCGTGCTGCGGATCCCGTCCGCGGCGACGACCAGGTCGGCCCGCAGGTCGTCGTTGATCGTCACGCCGGTGTCGTCCTGGCTGATCGTGGTGACGTCGTACCCCGTGCGGACCGTGATCGCCGGACCGAACTCGGCCGTGATCAGGTCGTGCAACTGCGCCCGGTGGATCATCACCGGGATCTCGACGCCGAGATCGGCCGCCGCGACGACCCATCGGCCATCGGGTTTGCGCATCCCGGCCGGCTTGGAGACCGCGGACGCCTTCTCGACGCCCTTCACCCCGAGCTCCTCGAGAACGGCGACCGCCGACGGCCAGACCGAGATCCCGGCTCCTACCTCACCCAGCTCCGGAGCACGCTCCAGGACTGTGACCTGCCACCCGCACCGTTGCAGCGCGACGGCCGCCGTGACCCCGCCGATGCCCGCTCCCACCACGATCGCCGTACTCATGTCTGAGACTCTACATCTGTAGAGTCGGGTTGGGAAGTGCGAGACTGACCGGCGTGACGAAGCAGGTTCCGCTGGGCGCGGATCGCCGGGACGCCATCGCCGACGCCGCGATCCACCTCGTCGCGACCCGCGGCCTGCGCGGGCTCACCCACCGCGCGGTCGACGCCGAGGCCGGCCTGCCGCCCGGCTCGACGTCCTACTACCTCCGCACCCGCAACGCCCTCCTCACCGCCTGCGTAAACCGCATGCTCGCCCGAGACATGACCGCCGCCGCCCCCACCGGCGCACAGGCGCCAAGCGATGTGGAGGCACCAGGTCGTGAGGCGCCGGATGCTGTGGAGGGGCGGGGCCGCGGAGCGCCGGGTGCTGTGGAGGGACAGGGCCGCGAGACGCCGGGTGCTGTAGAGGGGCGGGGTCGTGGGGGGCCGGGTGGTGTGGAGGTGCCGAGTGGTTTGGGCGTGCCGCCGGTGGAGTTGTTGGTGGGGATGACGGTCGGGCTGGCCCGGGATCGGCCGGACGATCTGGTCGCGCGGTACGAGTTGTCGCTGGAGGCAAGTCGTCAGCCGGAGCTGCGGGCCGCCATCGATGAGGGCGGACGGCAACTACGTGCTCTGCTCGCACAGTCGCTCGACGGACTCGGCGTACCAAATCCGTCGGAAGCGGCCTGGCCGGTCGCCGCGATGATGGACGGACTCCTGTACGACCGCGTCGCGGGGGCGGGTGCAACGCTCTCACCAGAAGCGTTCGAGGCCGGCGTACGGCGTTCTGTCACGGCGCTGATCGAGGGTCTCAGAAGCGGTCGGTGACGGCGATGAAGGTGAAGTAACAGACGCCGACGAGCATGCCGACGTGGCCCAGGACGGACAGCCCCGCACCGGAGCCCCACGCGTCACTCTGTTTGTCCTCGGAGTGTTTGCCACCACTGGGAAGCCAGCGGGCCAGGAGCAACAATCCGATGATTGTCAACAGCCACCATCCGATCAACATGACTAGCGCGATCTCGCGATGACCGGTGACCAGGGCAACGACCCAGCCGATCAGCGTGATGACACCGACGACGGTGTGCAGCCGCAGCAGGGCAGCTGAGTACCCGTGCCGGCCGGCGCCGTGACCGGTGCCGTCGACAACGGTGCCGCCGAGGCGAACGCGCGTCAGCAGTACGACGACCGCACCGAGGGCGGTCAGGAACCAGGTGACGTTCGACCATTCCACGCCCCGATCCTTACCCCACCCCACCACCCCCCGAACCGTCCAACCGTGCCGGAACCTGCCATCACGACACCAAACCCCACTTGAACGCCACTCCCACCAACCAATCCACGAGCGACGCAAGCGTGGCCGCTCAAGCTGAATGCCCAGCGCTCCAGGCAGTTCCCGACCGCGAGTGCCCTGCGGGCGGAGCGGTGTGCGAGGGCGAGTGCCCTGCGGCCAGGCGATCTCCCGCGGGTCAGTGCCCGGCGCTCCAGGCGGTCCCCGAGCGCGAGTGCCCTGCGGGCCTAGTGGTGTCCGAGGGCGAGCGCTCCGCGGCCAGCGGTCTCCCGCGGGTCAGTGCCCCGCGCTCCAGGCGGTCCCCGAGCCTGACTGCGCGGCGGCCCGCGTGGTGTCCGACGGAGAATGCCCGGCGGTCCAGGCGCTCTTCCTCGGGTCAGTGGCCGGCGGTCCAGGCGGTCGTGAGTGCCCGGCGGGCCGAGTGGTGTCCGACGGTGAGCGCCCGGCGGTCCAGGCGGTCTCGCTCGCGTGAGTGCCCGGCGGGCCGAGTGTCCGCTCGGGGCCCGCCGGGCTGCTTTCGCGGGCCAACTGGGTCTGGGCTCAGCCGTTCTGCGTTCCAGTGCCGGGCTGGGTGCCCTGCCCCTGCTGCCCAGGAAGCGTGCCCTGCCCCGTGCCCCCTTGCCCCGTGCTGCCCTGGCCCGTGCTGCCCTGGCCCTGTCCCTGACCGGGAAGCGTGCCCTGGCCTTGGCCGGAGTTTCCCTGACCGGTCGTGCCTTGACCGTTGCCTTGTCCCGGGAAGCGGCCGAAGCCACCACCGCCGGTGCCGCCGAACTGGTTCTGCTGCGTAGAAGTCCCGTCCCACGAGTGGCCAACCGCCATGCCACCAAGGAAAGCCAGCACCGCAAGCAACGAACCTGCTCCAGCCAACACCACATTGCTCGGCCGCCCGCCGCCCTTCCCAGCCCCCTCAGCCGCCGACGCCGCGCCAACCGCACCCGCGGAAGCCGCGCCCCCCGGGGCGTACTGCGGGCCGGACCCGTCGGTCGGGTGGGGTACGGCGCCTCGCGTGTACTGCGGGCCAGCGCCGGCGGTGGGTTGGGGTGAAGCAGCGCCACCGCCGGACTGCGCTGCAGCACCTGTGGCGTACTGCGAGCCAGGCCCGTCGGTCGGGTGAAGTGCCGCGCCCGCTGGGTACTGCGAGTCAGACCCGTCGGCCGGGTCGGGCAACGCGCCTCGGGCGTACTGCGGGCCAGGGCCGGCGGTCGGGTCAGGCAAGGCGCCTGGGGCGTACTGCGGGCCAGGGCCGGCGGTGGGCTGGGGTGAACGGGCGCCTCCGGTGGACCGCGGTGCGGCACCTGCGGCGTACTGCGAGCCAGGCCTGTCGGTCGGGTGAGGCGCGGTGCCGGATCGCGGGTCGGACGCGGCCTGCGGGTTGCCTGGGACGTACTGCGGACCGGGGCCAGCCGTGGGCTGGTGTGAAGCAGCAGGGCCGGCGAACCGCGATGCGGCGCCTGCGCCGTACTGCGGGCCGGCGTCGGCGGCGGACTGCGGGGCGGCGCCCGCGCCGTACTGCGGGGCGGGGTTGGCGGCGGACTGCGGGGCGGGGTTCGCGCCGTGCTGCGGGGTGGGGTTGGCGGTGGACTGGGGTGCGGGGTTTGCGGTGCGGCGCGGGTGGGGGGCGGCCGCGCGCGCCGTTTGACGTTGGGCCTCCGGAGTGGTGCCTGGGTTGGAGGTGGGGTTTTGCTTCATAGGGGTGCTCCGGTTCTTAGCTTGTTGTGTTGGTGGTGAGGTCGTAGACGGTGGTGTTGCCTACGGTTTGGGACTGGAAGTTCTCGGATACCCAGGTGGAGATCTCGCTGGAGGTGCCGCCGCGGGCGCCGCCGAAGCCGCCTCCACCGCTGCCGATGAAGTAGTGGATCTTGCCCTGGGCAACCAGTTGCTTGAACTCGGTCAGTGAGGGCGCCGGGTCGGTGCCGTTGAAGCCGCCGATCGCCATGATCGGTTCGCCGGACGCGATCTGCAGTGGCGCGGCGCCGTTCGCCGTGACCGCTGCGGCCGCCCAGGTGTAACCCTTCACACCCTGCTGCAGCAGCGTCACCAGGTCGGTCGACACTCCACTGATCCCGCCACCACCAAGGAATCCACCGACTCCACCGCCGCCCCCACCAGGCCCGGTCGTCCCGTTACCAGTAGTCCCCGGCACACCAGTCGTCCCGTTGCCGGTCGCACCGTTCCCAGTCGCCGGCCCACCCGTCGTACCGTTGCCCGTCGTACCATTCCCAGTCGCCGGCCCAGTCGCCGGTCCACCCGTCGTGCCGTTGCCCGTCGTCCCATTCCCGGTCTGTCCAGGCGGCGTACCCATCCGGCCACCAAAGCCACCACCACCAGGCCCGCCCCGCATCCCGCCGGCCCCAGCCGGCCCAGCGGACGGCAGTGCACCCGTATGCGCCGTGCTGATCGTCGACAGCGAGTACGCCGTCGGCCCGGCCAATGCGCTCACCGTCAGCAGCGCGCCCGCGAACAGCCCGGCCCGCCGAGCCGCCGTCCGATGCAGCTTCAGCTCCGGCAGCAACACCAGTGCACCGGCCGCCATCACACCGGTCAGCAGAACCACCCATCGCAGCCACGGGTGCCACGTCGCCGTCTGGTTCAGCAGCGCGAAGCTCCAGCCGGCGGTCAGCAAGATCCCACCGGACAGCGTTGCCCGCGGCAACCACTGGTCCCGGCGCCGCCAGAGCACCGACATCGCCGCGCCGATCAACGCCCCGATCGCCGGCGCCAGGGCGATCATGTAGTAGCTGTGGATGATCCCCTGCATGTAGCTGAAGACCAGCCCGGTGCCGACCAGCCAGCCACCCCACAGGACGGCGAACGCCCGCGTCCGGTCCGTCCGCGGAGCCTTGCCCGCAGCAACGACCAGGACGATCGTCGCGAGCAGAGCAGCCGGCAGCAGCCACGCGATCTGCGACCCGAACTCACCGCCGAACAACCGCTGCACACCGGCCGCGCCACCCCACCCGGGGTTGCCCTGTCCGCCGCCGACGGAGCCGGTCTCGTTGCCGCTCAACCGCCCGAGCCCGTTGTACCCGAGCGTCAACTCGAGAATGCTGTTCGTCGACGACCCACCGATGTACGGCCGCGCCGACGCCGGCAGCAACTCGACGATCGCGACCCACCAGCCGGCGCTGACGATCAGTGAGACCAGCGCCAGCGCACTGTGGACCAGCCGCTTGCCCAGCTTCGGCTTCCCGGCGATCAGGTACGCCAGCCCGAAGGCCGGCAGGATCAGGAACGCCTGCAGCATCTTTGTCAGGAACCCGAACCCGACCAATGCCCCGGCCAGCATCATCCACCGAGCCGCATGCTGCGACGAGTCGATCGCCCGCGTCACCGCCCACGCACCGGCGCACAGCAGGAGGATCAGCAGCGCGTCCGGGTTGTTGAACCGGAACATCAGTACGGCGACCGGCGTCAGCGCGAGGATCGCGCCGGCCAGCAAGCCGGCGTTCGCGGAGAACCACCGCCGCACCGACACGTACACGAACCCGACACTCGCGACGCCCATCAGCGCCTCGGGCACCAGCATGCTCCAGGTGTTGAACCCGAAGATCCGCCCGGACAGCCCCATCACCCAGAGCGCTGCCGGCGTCTTGTCCACGGTGATGAAGCTCGATGCGTCGAACGACCCGAAGAACCAGGCCTTCCAGCTCGTCGACCCGGCTTGCACCGCGGCCGCGTAGTACTCGTTGGCATAGCCGTTCTTGGACAGTCCCCACAGGTACGCGATCGCGGTCAGCACCAGCAGCCCGCCGTACAGGACCTTGTCGCGGCCGATCGTGTACTGGGTACTGATCGTCCGAGCCCGGCGTGGTGTCGCCTGGACGGGGTCGGTCAGGGTTGCCATGTCAGTTGCTCCGGGTCTGGTCGAGAACCGCCGGGGGTTCGAAGGCGGGCAGGGTCGGCGCGTCGTCGTCGAAGACCCACGCCTGGAAGAGGCTGAACCGGACCAGAGTCGCGGCCAGGTTCGCGATGGTGAGGACGGTGATCTCCACCGCCTGATGCGGTACGGCGATCGCCGTGTGCAGCAGCCACAGTGAGCACGCGGTCAGGCTCCAGCCGATGCCGAAGGCAACGAGACCGCGCAGCTGATGGCGCCACCGGTTCTCCAGACCGTGGACCCCGAAGGTGATCCGCCGGTTGAGAGCGGTGTTGCCGACCGCGGTGATCAACAGCGCCAGGACGTTCGCGACCTGGGCCGGCATACCCTGCCGCAGCACGAGATAGAGCAGTGCGTACGCCGCGGTGCTCAGCACTCCGATCGCACCGAACCGGAGTACGCGCGCGGCCATCGCCGTACGGGGATCGAGGATCCGCGGGCGACCGTACTTCTCCCGGATCGGCTCGAGATCGATCCGGCCGCGGCCGAGACCGCGCATCAGCCGCGAGATCCCCCGCAGATCCTCGCCGACCGTCTTCGCGATCGAAACCCGCGAATCGAGGTCGTCGACCCAGTCGACCGGCACCTCGTGGATCCGCAGCCCGGCCTTCTCCGCGAGAACCAGCAGTTCGGTGTCGAAGAACCAGCTGGTGTCCTGGATCAGCGGCAGCAGTTCCCGCGCGACGTCGGCGCGGATCGCCTTGAACCCGCACTGGGCGTCGGAGAAGTGTGCACTCAAGGTTGCCCGCAGCAACAGGTTGTACGAGCGCGAGATGAACTCCCGTTTCGGCCGCCGGACCACGCGGGAGCCGTTCGACAACCGGGTGCCGATGGCGACATCGCTGTGCCCCGCGAACAGCGGTGCGACCAGCGGCAGCAGCGCGTTCAGGTTGGTGGACAGGTCGACGTCCATGTAGGCGAGCACGTCGGCCGTGCTCTCGGACCAGACCTGCTTCAGCGCCCGGCCGCGCCCGGACTGCTCGAGCCGGACGATCCGGACTCCGGACAGCTCGGTGGCGAGCAGCATGCCGATCTCGTATGTCGCGTCCGTGCTTCCGTTGTCCGCGATGCAGACCTCGGCCGGAAACGGGAAGGCGGTGTCCAGGAACGCCCGCAGCCGCCTGATGTTCGGACCGAGGTCGTGTTCCTCGTTCTTGACGGGTACGACGATCTCGACCCGAGGATGACCTGGAATCTGCATGCCACCGATGCTGTCCGGTCAACCTGAGTCAGCCCCTGTGCACGGCTGGCAGTTCGCTGGCAGTCCGCGACATGCACCCATCCGCGAACGCCTGGCCGCCGAAATAGAGTTGTAGTTCCGTCATCACTGCCCGGGGGCTGGTCATGGTCGCGTCCGCTGCGCAACGCTTCGCCCGCATCGCCACCGCGGAGCGCCCCAGGGACACCAGGATCCTGATGCGGCGCGCGATCGTACTCGGGGCAAGCATGGCCGGCCTGATGGCGGCGCGGGTGCTCAGTGACCACGCCGACGAGGTGCTGGTGATCGAGCGGGACACGTCCGAGGAGTCCACTTCGCCGCGGCCCGGCGTACCGCAGGGCAGCCAGGTGCACGCCCTGTTGCCGGCGGGCCACGCGCAGCTCGACCGCTGGTTCCCGGGCTTCACGGCCGAGGCGACGGCCGCGGGGGCGACCAATCCGCCGCCGGAAACGATCCGGAACTACGTGAACGGCGCCCTGCGCCCGCTGCCACCAACGGACGCACTGGGGATCCTGCTGGTCAGCACCCGGCCGTTCCTGGAGTCGCTGGTACGGCGGCGGACGCTGGAGATCGCCAACATCCGGCTCGTCCACGGCCGAGCCGACGGGATCGACTTCACCGGCGACCGGGTGAGCGCGGTCCGCTACCAGCCGACCGGGGACGGCGCGCTCGTCACCGAGCCGGCCGACCTTGTCGTCGACGCGACCGGACGGTCGAGCCGCCTCAGCGACTGGCTGAGCGCGGCCGGCTGGCCGCAGCCACCGATGCGGCGGATGCCGATCAAGCTCAACTACGCCAGCGCGCTCTTCCAGCAGGACCCGGCGATCTCTGACATCGGCATCTCGATCGCGCAGAACCAGCCCGGCAGCGGACGGCCACCGCGGCAGGGCGGCGTGCTGGCGGTCGAGGGCGACCGCTGGCTGGTCCTCGTTGCCGGGTACGCCGACGACCGGCCGACCCGCGACCTCGAAGACTTCCGGAAGCGCTGCCGCGAGGACTTCCCGGCCGCCTTCGGTCAGATCGCCGATCACGCCGAGCCCATCGGCGAGGTGATGACCTATCACCAGGCCGACAGTCGGCGCCGCGACTACGACGAACTGGAACGTGTCCCGGCCGGCCTGATCGTCGCCGGGGACGCGGTGGCGTCGTTCAACCCGGTCTACGGCCAAGGGATGACGTCGGCGACACTCCACGCGTCCTGCCTGTCGGCGTACCTGCGCTCCGGCCCTGCCCTCGATCAGCCCGCGAGGGCGTACTTCGACGAGGTCAGGGTCGTCGTCGACGCGGCCTGGCAGGTCTCGACGCTCGCCGATCTCGAGCTCCCGCACGTGGATGGGCCGTACCCGCGCGGCTACCGGCTGGTGAAGTGGATCTCGGGCCTGGTCTTCCAGGCCGCGGCCGGCGATCCCCACGTCAACGTCCAGTTCAACCGGGTGACGACGATGCTCGACCACCCGAGCGCCCTCGCCCGCCCGCACACGGTGCTCCGCGCGCTGCGCTGGAAGCTGTTAGCGGGTACGACGTAGCCAGAGCAGCCCGAGGACCGGAAGAACCACCGGGACGAATCCGTACCCCTGCCCGAAGTGCGACCACACCGTGGCGTCCGGGAAATCGTCCGGTGCGAGGTAGCTGAACCCCCCGATGGCCAGGACCCCGGTCAGCTCGATCGCGATCGCGACCGTCGCCACCTTCCGGGAGACCTTCGTTGCCTTGGCCAACGCGTACGTCGCGGCGCAATAGATGACCGCGGCAACGGCCGACAGGATGTAGGCGATCGGCGCCTCGTGGAACTTGGTGGCGATCTGCACACCGGCCCGGGCGGTCGCGGCCAGCGCGAACACGCCGTACACCGCGATCAGGATGCGGCCGGGACCGTGCCGGGTCGCCTCGGGATCATGGGTCGTCTCGGTCATCTCAGGCCGTCCAGACTTCGTGCAGGCGCAGCTCGAGGATCGGGATCACCAGGCACGCGACAGCCAGCGCCCCGGCGCCCCACCGGCTGCTCTCCGCGAGCGCCCACAACGCACCCAGCGGCAGCACGATCAGCGAGCCGATCAGATATCCGACGAAGAACGGCCCGGACACGTCCCGCTCGGTCCCGGCCAGTTGCACGATCCCCACGACGAGCTGAGCCAGCAACAGGACCTCGACCACCCCGAGGACGCCCAGCAGCGGCCAATCGATCCGCTTGTCGCGCGCTGCCAGCACGACGGCGTACACCATCGCGGCGAGAGAGAGCGCCACCAGCGCCCACGTGAGCGGTTCGAACACGAGCTAGAGAATGTCACCCGGCGTGTAGGCGGCGGCCTCGGGGTGGCGTTTGGCGAGTTCGTCGATCTGGGCGACGACGGTGTTCACCTGGGCGACGGCCGCGCCGGTGAAGGACAGGGGCTCGCCGACGATGCCGATGATCTGCTCCTCGGTCAGGCCGAGGCGGCCGTCCGCGCCGAGCCGGTGGAACAGGTCGTTCTCCGCCAGACCCTTGCGCAGGTCCAGCGCGGTAGCGACCGCGTGTTCCTTGATCACCTCGTGCGCGGTCTCCCGGCCGACGCCGTTCTTGACCGCCGCCATCAGCACCTTGGTCGTGGTCAGGAACGGCAGGTACCGCTCCAGCTCCCGGCTGACCACGGCCGGGTACACCCCGAACTCGTCCAGCACGGTCAGGAACGTCTCGAACAACCCGTCCAGCGCGAAGAACGCGTCCGGCAACGCAACCCGCCGTACGACGGAGCAGAAGACGTCACCCTCGTTCCACTGGTTGCCGGCCAGCTCACCGGCCATCGAGGCGTACCCGCGCAGGATCACCGCGAGACCGTTGACCCGCTCGCAGGACCTGGTGTTCATCTTGTGCGGCATCGCCGAGGACCCGACCTGGCCCTCCTTGAACCCTTCGGTGACCAGCTCGTGCCCGGCCATCAGCCGGATCGTGGTCGCGAGGCTCGACGGCGCCGCGGCCAGCTGCACCAGCGCCGAGACGACCTCGTAGTCGAGGGACCGCGGGTACACCTGCCCGACGCTGGTCAGCGTCCGGCTGAACCCGAGGTGCGAGGCGATGTCGCTCTCCAGCTTGTCCAGCTTCGCCGGGTCGCCGCCGAACAGGTCCAGCATGTCCTGCGCCGTACCGACCGGGCCCTTGATGCCACGCAGCGGATAGCGCTCGAGCAGTTCCTCGATCCTCGCGATCGCGACCAGGAGCTCGTCCGCCGCGGAGGCGAACCGCTTGCCCAGCGTGGTCGCCTGCGCGGCGACGTTGTGAGACCGGCCGGTCAGCACCAGTGCCGCGTGGTCGGCCGCCTTCTGCCCCAGCCGTACGGCGGTCGCCACGGCACGATCGCGGACGAGCTCGAGACTCGCCCGGATCTGCAGCTGCTCGACGTTCTCGGTCAGGTCCCGGCTCGTCATGCCCTTGTGGATGTGCTCGTGCCCGGCGAGCACGCTGAACTCCTCGATCCGCGCCTTCACGTCGTGCCGGGTGACCCGCTCGCGGGCCGCGATCGACTCCAGGTCGACCTGGTCGATCACCCGCTCGTAGTCCTCGACGACACCGTCCGGCACGTCGACCCCGAGCTCCTTCTGGGCCTTGAGCACCGCCACCCACAGCTTCCGCTCGAGCACGATCTTGTGCTCGGGCGACCACAGCTGCGCCATCGACAGACTGGCGTACCGGGAGGCGAGAACGTTGGGGATGCGGGGCTTGCTGGGCTTCGACACCCGTCCATTCTCCCTCGGGCTCGTCAGCTACTCACCCACCGGTCCAGCCCGCAGCCGCTCCCGCACCCACCGTGGCCCGGGATTCACCCGGCTCACGCCGTCGGCCACCACGGTCGGAACCGTCTCGTTGCCGCCTGCCACCGCCCGCACCGCCGCGGCGGCCTCGGGGTCCGTCCAGATGTTGACCCAGGACACGCGACCGGCCACACCGATCAGCGCCAGCCGCAGCCGCAGGCAGTACTGGCACCCAGGTCGCCAGTAGACGATGGGTTTGTCCCCGACGGCCGCCTCGGCGGCGCTCACCGATCGCGGGAACACCAGCGGCGAGAACAGGAACGCGAGAACGACGAACACCGCCAACTGGACGACGGCGAGCCCACCGGACCCGGCGGACGCAGACCACGCTGCGAGCCCGACTCCGATCAGCAGGGCGAGCAGGGCGAACTTCCAGCTGCGCAGCACCCCGTCATCCTCGCAGGCAGGATCACCGGCCGTCGCCCCGGCTCGCGAGGTGCGACGAACCGGGGCGGCGCGGGACCGCCGTCAGGGCAGCCAGTTCCAGACGAGGGCCAGCTGACAGGTCTTCGGATCGGGCATTCCCGGAGCAGGGTGATCGGTGGACATGTCACCGGCTGCCTCGAGTCCCGGCCCGCTCCAGGCCAGGTACGTCTTGCCGGTGGGATCCAGGACGCACCGGGCTTGACGGGCCTTCCGCTCTGCGACGGTCCTCGGGCTCGTGTACATCAGCTTGCCGTTCCCGTCGTACGCCCGGATGACGTACTCCAACGGCGTACTGTCCGTGCGCTTCTTGTTGAACGGGACCTCGGGCACCGACGTGAAGTAGAAACCGTGCCGGAGTTCCGCCTCGTACGTCTTCCCACCATGCGGGGTCACGGTGACGCGAGCGACGCCCTGCACGTAAGCCCCGCTGCCCCTTCCGTAGTCCTCGATCGGATCGTGGATCGCCTGGCCAGGCATCCGGGGACCCCTGCCTCCGGCCCGGTTGCCCTTCGGATCGAACCCGCAGTAGCTCCAGCCGTGGAGCTCGGACAACACCACGAAGCTCGTCGCGGCGGCGTTCTCGGGCGGGTTCACGACCCGCCAGCCGTCGAGCACCTTGGCCGGTGGGTCTTGCTTGACCGGCCCGATGCACTTCGCCATCAACGCCGCCTTTTGGGCAGCGTCGAGCGGTTCGAAGACCGTGCGTACTCCCAGCGCTGCGGGCGTCGGATGCCCGGCCGACGATGCCGACTTGTCGCTGCGCAGCGCCGGTACGGCGATCGCCGCGCCGACGACCAGGACGATGGCGGCGGCCGCCGCGAGAGGGACGAACAGGCGGCGCCGGCGAGGTACGGCGGACTCGTGGTCGACGATGGCCATCAGCTCGTGACGTTGACGGGTTCGGGTAGCGGCGGGCAGATCCCGCTCCGGCGGCAGCGTGTTCATGACTGGTTCTCCACGACAGACGGAAGATTGAGTTCGCGCAGCCGCTTGCGCGCGCGGGAGAGGCGGGACTTCACGGTGCCGATCGGGACGTCGAGTGCGACTGCGGCGGCGGCCTGATCCAGGCCGGCCCAGACACAGAGCTCGATGATCTCCCGCTCATGGCGGCGCAGGTGCTTCAGCGACGCACGGGCGGCCCGGATCCGCTCGTCGTCGTCGATCCGGCCGACCACGTCGTCGGCGTGGTCACCGATCTCGGTGGGCAGTCGCTCCGCGGCGGCCAGTGCGCGGCGGTACCGCATTTTGGAGCGCCAGTCGTTGCGCACCGTGTAGTCGGCAGTCCGGAGCAACCAGGGCAGGGCCGACTCGCGGTCGAGCACCACCTCGGATCGCCGCCGCCACGCCTGCAGGAAGACCGCCGAGGTCAGGTCCTCGGCGTCGCTCCAGGATGCGGTACGCCGATACAGGAAGTTGTAGATCGCCCGGGCATGCCGGTCGTACAGTTGCGCGAAGGCGTCAGCGTCGCCCTCCACGGTCCGGTCCCACAGACTCCGGTCCGAACTACCGGACACTCTCGCTCCGTCCTGGTCGACCAGTAGGCCGCTCACGCGACCGGTCCACTCATATCGCAGCGCATCCGCGCTCCTTCCGACCTCACGACGGTCATTCACCGTGTATGTGTCGGCCGGAGCGGAGAGGTTCCCGCGAGATTTCAGGTCAGACCGCGATCAGGCCTCTGCGCAGCACGCCCGCCATCGTCCCAGAGCCCGAATCGATCTGGTTCCCGAGTGCTTCGGGTCCATCGGCCTGCGGATCAGGGCCGTTCGGTGCATAGCCGCGACGGGCCGCCGGCCGAACACTCGAAGTAGCACTCCTCAACACTCAGCAGCCGCACCCCGCGGCTTGAAAGGAACCGATCATGCGCCGCAAGACGTTCGACGCGCTGCTCACCTCCGCCGGGCTCGTCCTCGCGATCGTCCTGGTCGCAGCGGGCGGTCTCATGCTGTGGGCACACAACTTCGTCGACGACCAGGTCCACAGTCAGCTCGCCGCGCAGAAGATCTTCTTCCCCAAGGCGGGCAGCGAATCTCTCAACGACCCGGCCGTCAAGCCCTACCTGTCCCAGTACGCCGGCCAGCAACTGGTGACCGGCGCGCAGGCCGAGGCCTACGCCAACCACTTCATCGCCGTCCACATCAACGAGATGGCCGGCGGCAAGACGTACTCGCAGCTGTCCCAGGAGTCGCTCGCGAACCCGACCGACGCCAAACTGGCCGGCCAGGTGCAGACCGTCTTCCGCGGTGAGACGCTCCGTGGCCTGCTGCTCAACGCCTACGCCTTCGGGAAGATGGGCGAGATCGCCCTCATCGGCGCCATCGCCGCCTTCGCGGCGGCCGGGTTCCTGCTGATCCTGTCGGCGCTGGGCATCGCCCACCTGCGGCGGGTCCCTGCCGAGGCCGAGCTGATGCCGAAGCTGAGCGGCGCGGAACCGCGCCTCGCCTGACCCAGGCAAACGGAACCGCCGGCCCGTCCCGGGGCCGGCGGTTTCTTCATGCCCCCGGACGAAGGCTCAGGACGGTGACCTCGCCGCGCGCGGCCTTGAGGGCGATGTCGGTGCGGTGCTGGGAGCCCTTGATGCGGATCTGGCCGACCGCGGCGTAGGCGCGCTGCCGGGCCTCGTCGAGGTCCTTGCCGGTGGCACTGACCGCGAGGACCCGGCCGCCCGACGTCACGAGTTCGTCGCCGTCGAGCGCCGTACCCGCGTGGAAGACGCGGACCGCGCCGGCCTCCGCCTGGTCGACACCGCTGATCACGTCACCACTGCGCGGGCTGGACGGGTACTTCTTCGCGGCAACCACGACCGCTACCGAGGCGGCGCTCTGCCAGCTCAGTGGTCCGTGATCGGCCAGCTTCCCGGTCGCGGCGGCGTACAGGAGGCCGGCGAGTGGGGTCTTCAGCAACGGCAGCAGGGCCTGCGTCTCCGGGTCGCCGAAGCGGCAGTTGAACTCGATCACCCGGACACCCCGCGAGGTCAGCGCGAGACCGGCGTACAGCAGGCCGCTGAACGGCGTACCGCGGCGGCGCAGCTCGTCGATCGTCGGCTGCAGCACCTTCTCGGTGATCTCGGCGACCAGGTCGTCCGGTGCCCAGGGCAACGGTGTGTAGGCGCCCATGCCGCCGGTGTTCGGGCCCTCGTCGTTGTCGCCGAGGCGCTTGAAATCCTGGGCCGGCTGCATCGGCAGCACGGTGGTGCCGTCGGTGATCGCGAACAGCGACACCTCCGGGCCGTCCAGGTACTCCTCGATCAGCACCTGCTCGCACTCGGCGGCATGCGCCAGCGCCTCGTCCCGGTCGGAGGTGACCACGACCCCCTTGCCCGCGGCCAGGCCGTCGTCCTTCACGACGTACGGCGGCCCGAACGCGTCGATCGCCTCCGCCGCCTGCTCAGGCGTCGTACACACATAGGCCCGGCCCGTCGGCACGCTCGCCGCGGCCATCACGTCCTTGGCGAACGCCTTCGAACCCTCGATCTGGGCGGCGTCCCTGGACGGGCCGAAGACCGCGATCCCGGCATCCCGCAGCGGATCAGCCAGCCCGGCCACCAGCGGCGCCTCCGGTCCGACCACGACCAGGTCGGCGCCGAGCTCCTTCGCCAGCGCGACCACCGCATCGTGGTCGGAAATGTCCACCGAACGGCAAACGATCGTTTGCCCGTCGTACGCCGGGCGCAACACGGCGATGCCAGGGTTCCCCGGGGCCGCCACGACCTGCTCGACATCGGGGTCCTGGGCCAGCGCCCAGACCAGTGCATGCTCGCGGCCGCCGGAGCCGATCACCAAGACCTTCACGGGCCATCAGCCTAGCGTGCTCCGGCCGGAGGGACCCCCGGGCGGTGTAAGACTGCGCTTTCACTGGAAGTAAGCGATTGACTACAACCACTGCACCGGCGGCGTCAAGGTCGCGACCTGGTACCAGCAGATGGTCAAGCAGGGCCTGATGCCGAACACCGGCAAGAAGACCGATGACGCTCAGGCCCTCTTCAAGGCCGGCACGTCTGCGATGCACCTGGAGTCGACCGGTTCGCTGCGCGGCTACCTGGACGCGGCGAAGGGCAAGTTCACGGTACTCACGGCGCCGTTCCCGCACCTGACCGCGTCGGACTCCGGTGGTCCGATCATCGGCGGCGCGTCGCTGTGGATCGACGGCCCGGGTCACTCCGACGCCGAGAAGCGCGCGTCCTGGGAGTTCGTGAAGTTCGCCTCGTCGCCGGAGCAGCAGGCCGCGTGGCACACCGGCACCGGCTACTTCCCGATCAACTCCAAGGCCCTTGACCAGCCTGACGACAAGGCCTGGGTGGCGCAGTACCCGCAGTTCACCACCGCGATTACCCAACTGCACAACACCAAGCCCACCAACGCCTCGTCCGGCTGCATCCTCGGCGTCATGCCCCAAGCCCGCAAGGCCGCCGAAGACGGCATCGAAAAAGCAGTCCTCGGCACCGACCCCACCCAGGCCATGAAAGCGGCCGCCGACTCCATCAAGCCCCAGATCGACCAATACAACAAGACAGTCAAGAAGTAGCTCTTACTGCCCGCGGCCGCCCGGAGAGGTTCCTCCGGGCGGCCGTCGTACACCCCACGTCCGCTACTTCGCGGTCCGCTCCGAGCGCGCCCGGCTCAGGAAGTCGACGACCAGGTCTGTCGTCGCCTGCGGCTGCTCTTCCGTGATCCAGTGCCCGCAATCCGGGATGACCGCGTGTTCGACGTCATCGGCGACACACCGCAGTACCGCGCCGATGCCAGGGCCGAAGGTGGCTTCGCCTCCGAAGGCCAGGACCGGCATCTGAAGTTTGCCCTGGGCAAGAAACTTCTCGTTGTCGTCCGCATCCTGGCCGAACGTCAGGAACTGCGCAAAACTCGCTCGCATCGCGCCGGGTTGCGCATAGAGCGCCGCATAGTGCTCGCGCTTCGCTTCGTCGAACCGCGTCGGGTCCACGGAGAGTTCGTTCCAGAAGCGGTCGAGATAGATGCGCTCGCGGCCGGCGACCAGGCGCTCCATGTCGTGACCACCGAAGCCGAAGTGCCACATCGTCGGATCCTGGGTGATCTGATCCCAGGGCCCGATGCCGGGCAGCGGCGCATCGATCGCCACCCATCGGCTCACCCGCTCGGGGTGGGTGGCGGCGACTGCGTAGCCGACCATGATGCCGATGTCGTGCGTCACCAGTTCGATCGTCTGCACCCCCAGGGCGTCCAGGACGCCCCAGATGTCCACCGCCTGATTCTTCTTGTCGTAGCCGCCCTCAGGCTTCGCCGAGAGACCCAACCCCCGCAGGTCGGGCGCGACAACTGTGTGGTCTTCGATGAGTGCGCTCGCCAGATGACCCCACATGTCGCCCGTTGTACCGAAGCCGTGCAGCATGACGACCGCCGGACCATGCCCGCCGATGCGTACGTGGATCTTGACGCCGTTGGTTTCGATCTCACGCGACTGCATACCGGCTGGGAAGGGGTAGATGCCATCCTGATGTCTGTCGTTGTTCATCGCTGTACTCCGGGTTTGAAGGGAACCTGGTTCCGACTGCCGGGCATCGAGTCGGTCATTCGACGATGTACACGGCGAAGGAGACTCCGTCGGGCTGGCGGCCGGCGACGACGGTGAACACACCGAGGTTGAGCCAGTTCAGCTCCGGTTGAGTGGTTTCAATCTGTGCGCTGGCGCGGAACACATACTCCGAGGGGTCGACGTCCGCGCCGGCCGCCAATCGGGCGAGCACCTCGGGCGGTCCGTGGCGTACCGCACGCATCTGCAGGTAGAGGTTGGCTCCGGAGGTTGCGTGCAGGCCCATGCGGATGTCACCGACGCTGGATCCGTCCGGGTTGATCGTCTGCCAGTCGCCACTGACGCCAGGCACAACGCTCCCGGTCAGTTCCGGGCCGGTGAAGGTGCCGCCGACGTGGGGCACGATTCGACGCCGCCGACCGTCGGCGGTCTCTCCTAGATCGACGGGCGTGCCGATGACCGCATCGATCTGGAAGACCAGCCGAAGCTTCGGGGGTGGTAGTGGTGCGGTGGTCATGATGTGAACCTCTTACTAAACGAGAAGATCGTGTCGGACCGTAGACGATCCCTTGACCAAGGATCTCGTTCTGGACGGCAGGTTCGAAGGACCTTTTGCCTACCAGCTGGGAGCTCAAAGCTCATATCCGCCGAGCTTTACCTCCCATAAAGTGGCGGCCGTGGACCTGCGTCAGTTTCGCTACTTCCTCGCAGTCGCCGAGGACCTGACCACGATCCGGCGCGGATCCGACCGAACGCTTCGACGGGACAGGCACCTGACGTCGTACGGCGCGTGCGCAACGGTCTTGCTGTGGCTACGTGGACACGGCAGTTGACCCGGCGCATTGGCCGACGGGCGGAGCGAGCTAGGCGCGGGTCTTGCGGGCGTCGGCTGCGGCTAGTGCGGCGCGCATCGCGTCCCGCACCTCGGGCTCCCAGGGGCCGGTGGCGGTCAGCGGGATCTCGGTCATGAATCGCCGGTCGGCCTCGGGGATCCGCGCGACGACGAGATCGGGGTCATTGGCCACGGTCGCGTAGAGGTTCGGGCCGTCGGCGCCGAACAGGTCGATGGCGACGATCCGCCCATCCGCGGCGCGCATGACGTTTTCGGGATTGTCGTCCAACTCGGATCTGAACCAGGGCAACTCTGCCCGGGCCCGCTCATGGATCCGGCGTACGACATCAGCCAGCTCAGCAACCTCCGGCTCTCGCCTGGCGATCGCCTTGTGGAACGCGACGGCCTCGGGCTCGGGGACGGGTTGGAGCCATTCCATGATCTGGAGGTCGCCGCCGCCTGCCAGACGACGGTGCGCGAACAGTTGCGGGACCTGCCGGGTGTGCGCGGCCTCTCGGTATAGAGCCACGGAGTACGAGCTGGCCGGATCGAACGGGCTGATCCGCGCTGCGGCGGTGCCGTCCGGTGATCGGAGCGCGATCGCCCAGTCGCCGGCCCCGCATCGGGTCCACCCCGCCGCGAGAAGCGTCTGCTCCGCGTCCCGGTGATCGGCTTGCGCTTCCAGTTGAGCGAGCGTCTCGCGGTGCGGGTCGCCCTCCTCCGACGTCATGGCGCCGAGCATAGCCAGACGGGTCCTTGTCGATCTCGGCATTTCTCATTCGTGTAGGGGTAAAGACGGAAGGAGTTGTGTAATGACTGAGGCCTTGTTGACTGGGCTCGTTATTGGCGAGTCGGCGCGGTGGCATGACGGGCGCTTGTGGTGCTCGAACTGGGGGACGCAGGACGTCCTGGCGGTCGACGCGACCGGGCGACGAGAGGTGATGGCCCGGGTGCCGACTACTCTCCCGTTCTCCATCGACTGGCTGCCGGACGGGCGCCTGCTGGTGACTTCCGGTCAAGAAGGGCTGCTCCTGCGCCAAGAACCCTCCGGCGAGTTGGTGGTCCACGCGGACGTCTCGTCGTACGGCAGTCTGAACGAGATCGTCGTCGACGGCCGCGGCAACATCTATGTGAACGGCGGCTGCGACTTCCACCCCGACGAAGGGGAACGCCCCGGCTTCATCCTGCTGATCACTCCCGACGGTTCGGTACGACGGGTCGCCGACGAGCTGGCCTTCCCCAACGGCATGGTGATCGCGCCCGACAACAACACCCTGATCATCGCCGAATCCTTTGCCCGCGTGCTGACGGCGTACGACATCTCCGCAGACGGCTCGCTGTCGAGCCGCCGCGTCTGGGCACCTCACACCGGCGACGGCATGGTGATGGATGCCGACGGCGCCATCTGGACACCCGGCTGGGCCGACGACGCCCCCGCCTGCCTCCGCATCGCCGAAGGCGGCAAGATCCTCGAAACCGTCCCGCTCGAACACGCCGGCTTCGCCTGCACCCTCGGCGGCCCCGACGGCCGGACCCTCTACATCCTCACCGCCGACTGGCACATGCAGGAGTCCTTCGAGTCCAACCTCGACCGCCTACTCGCCACCCCCACCGGCCGCGTCCTCACCCACCCAGCCCCAACCCCACCCGCCGGCTGGCCGTAAACCCCTTCGACACCGACAGATCCAGACAACTCACGATCGCAGCCGCAGCAATCGCGTGCCGATGATTGCCGCCAGCAACCACAGCAGGAGGACGCCCGGCGCCTGTGCGCTAGTAATGCCAGTAGTAGCGGGCGTCTGCGTTCCAGGGGAGGGGGACTGTGGTGTGGTTGGTGAAGGCCATGCCTAGGCCGCGGGCGAGTTCGACGGTGCGCGAGAGCTGGAGTGAGTACGGGTGCTGGTTGTCGTCCCACCACTGTTCGAATTGGGTGATGCAGGTCTGGCCGGAGTAGTACGGGTTGGAGCAGGGGTGCGGCGGGAGCCACTTCTGAAGGTGGCGGAAGGTGACGGTGGTGGACCCGCTCGGGGGCTTGATGGTGCCGACGGCCTCCAGGCAGTAGCCGGTGCTGGGGATGTTCCACTTCACGTAGTGCTGGCGGCCGCTGGCTGACGGGATCGGCTGCAGGTTGGCGCAGTTGGCGTCGCCGATCTTCTCGGACGTGACCCGCTGGATCTGGGTCAGCGGTCGGCCGGCACCATCGTTGTAGCCGTCAAGCAGGACCCACTCGCCGTCATGGATGAAGTGCTCCGCCGACTTCGGCGGCCACGTCTTGGGGTCACCCCACGAGATGTCGGACTCGGTCGCGCTCAACGGCGTCCACGCCCACTGCCCCGCAGCGGTCTGCCCGGCAAAGTACTGCCCGGCCGACCGCTCGAACATCAGCGAGTACTGCCCGTAGTCCTCAGCCGCTACGCCCGACGTACTCGCGTCCGCCGAACGGGAATCGACGACAGCAACAGCAGCAGCCGCCGCCACAGCGACCGCACCGAATACAGAAGTGAGTTTCTTCAGCACAGAGTGTGACGTTAGCCCTCAAGGGGTCAGCGGGCGAGCACCTCCCGGAGCTTGGCCGCGAACTCCTCCGGCTTCCCCGGCTGGCCGTACTCGTTGCCGAGGAAACCACCGTGCCCACCGGGGAAGACGACCGGCTCGAGGTCGAGGCGAGCAGCCGCCGCCTTGCCGCCACGAGCCGCCATCTGGTTGCCGGACTCCTCACCGACGCCGATCACGATCCGGTCCTTGGCCTTGCCGAGAGCGTCGAAGTCGGGCTGGTACGACGTACAGCCGCGAATGTTCTGCCCGAGCAGGGCGTCGTCGCGGGAACCGTCGTCCTCGGTGGGCAGGCCGAACATGGCCGGGTCGGGCGCCGGCTGCTGCAGGTAGTCGGCTGTGAACTCGCCCTCGTAACCGACCAAGGCGATGAACTTGGCCATCCCCGCGCCCATGCCGTCGCGCTGGTACGTGTCGTAGGTGTCCGCCACCGCGGCCAGCGCGGCCTCGCTGTCCGGCACGACCGCGGCGAGCGGCGGCTCGTGCGCGACCAGGGTGTTGATCAGGTCGGGCCGCTTCGCGGTCAGGGCCAGCGCGTTCACCGCGCCGCCACTGCTGGCGAAGAGGTCGACCGGGCCGGCATCGAGCGCCTCGATCAGCGCGACCAGGTCGTCGGCGTGGTCGTCCGGTGTCAGCTCACTCAGGTCGTCGCTGCGAATGCTCCGCTCCACCCCGCGTGGGTCGTAGGTCACGACCGTCCGATCGGGGAACTGCGACGCCAGCGTGGGGAAACCGCTCGCCCCCATCGGCGAACCGATGATCAGCAACACCGGCCGATCGGCGAGATCGCCACGGACGTCGTACGTCAGGGTGGCTCCAGGCACACCGATCGTGTGGGTGACGGGATCCGTCATGACAAGCTCCTCTGGTCGGGCCCATCCCCCTAGGTTGGGCTCGTGACCGTGAGCCTAGACCGCTTCGCGTCGCACCGAACAGGTCCTCAACCGGCATTTACCCGGAACTCTCCGCGCACCGCCTTGGGGCCGAATGAACCGATCTGCTTAGCTTGTGACATGACTGAGAAGCCAGAGATCGACTTTCCGGACGGGCCGCCGCCGGCGGATCTCGAGATCACCGACATCACCGTGGGCGACGGCGACGAGGCCAAGGCCGGTTCCCGGGTCAATGTGCACTACGTGGGCGTGGCCCACTCGACCGGCGAGGAATTCGACGCGTCGTACAACCGCGGTGCCCCGCTGGCCTTCCAGCTCGGCGTCGGCCAGGTCATCCAGGGCTGGGACACCGGCGTCCAGGGGATGAAGGTCGGCGGCCGGCGCAAGCTGGTCATCCCGCCGCAGCTCGGGTACGGCGACCGCGGCGCGGGCAGCGCGATCAAGCCCGGCGAGACCCTGATCTTCGTAGTCGACCTGATCAGCGTCAGCTGACCCTCTGTCCGGGGCCCCCGCGATCCGCCACAATGGCGGTATCGCGGGGGTCTTTCGCGTAGTTGTACTCATCCGCCTCGCCCAGCGGTCGGTTTGACTGAGAGGCATGACGACGATGGTTGCCACGACCACCCCGGCGGTGCGGGTGAACGCCATCCGGTACGCCGCTCTGGCCGCGAAGGTGCTGCTCTTCGCTTTGTTGCTCTCGGCACTGATCTGGCCGGACCTGAGCGGGATCAAGGGGAAGGCGTCGACCGCACGGCTGATCGTCTACCCGATCGGCGCGATGGCGCTGCCGCTGTGGTGGTGGGCTTACGGTCGGGCGAAGAGCAAGCTGCACGACCACTTCCCGTGGCCCGCCGACCTGCTGATGACTCTCCCGTGGCTGATCGATCTGATCGGCAACCGGCTCAACCTGTTCGACACGGTGAACTGGTGGGACGACGCGATGCACTTCATCCTCTGGGGATTCCTCACCGCCGGCGTCCTGCTCGCCTTCGCACCCCGCAACCTCTCCCGCGGTCTGACGGCCTTCGTAGCCCTCGGCTTCGGCGCTACCGCCGCCGTGGTGTGGGAGATCGGTGAGTACTTCGCCTTCGTCCGCAACTCGACTGAGCTCCAGACGGCGTACACCGACACCCTCGGCGACCTCGCCCTCGGCACCCTTGGCGCCCTCCTGGCGGGTCTGATCCTGTACCAGACCCGCGCCAGAGTGGCGCGATGATCTAGCGGCCGGACGGGCGGCAGACTCCGTTGGCGGCGGCCGATGCGGCGAGCGCCGCGGCAGCCGGAGATGTTCTTGCAGCTGACGGCCGAGTCTCGACGGCGTCGGCGCGGGTCGTCTGGCGGCCGATCGGGACGACCATCGGGCTGCCGGCGACAGGGTCGGGGACGATCTTGACCGCCAGGTCGAAGACGTCCTCGACGACCGCCTCGGTGACGACCTCGCGCGGGTTGCCCTCGGCAACGATGGCGCCGTCCTTCATCGCGATCAGGTGGTCGCCGAACCGGCAGGCCTGGTTCAGGTCGTGCAGGACCAGGACGATCGTCCGCTCCTCGGACTTGTTCAGGTCGACCAGCAGATCGAGCACCTCGAACTGGTGGGTCAGGTCGAGGAACGTCGTCGGCTCGTCCAGCAGCAGGATGTCCGTCTCCTGCGCGAGCGCCATCGCGATCCACACCCGCTGCCGCTGACCGCCGGACAACTCGTCGATCGGCCGATCCGCGAGCGAGAGTACGTCGGTCGACGTCATCGCGGCCGCGACCGCTTCGTCGTCGGTCCTGGTCCACTGCCGGATCCACCGGGTCCGCGGGTACCGCCCGCGTCCGACCAGGTCGGCGACCGTGATCCCCTCCGGTGCGATCGGTGACTGAGGCAACAATCCGAGCTTGGTCGCCACCTCCCGGGTCGGGATCGACTGGATGCTCTTGCCGTCCAGCAGCACGGTCCCCCGCGACGGCTTCAGCAGCCGGGCCAACGTCTTCAGCAGCGTGGACTTGCCGCAGGCGTTGGCGCCCACGATGACGGTGATCTTCCCGGTCGGGATCCGCACCGACAGGTCGTGGATGATCTCCCGCTGGTCATAGCCGATCGCGAGCTCGTCGGCAGCCAAGCTGTGTTCCACAGAGTTCTCCATCTCTCAGCCACCACTCCCGACCCGGTTGGCCCGGGCCAGCAGGAACATCAGGTACGGCGCACCCACCACGCCGGTCACCACGCCGACCGGCAACTGCGTGTCCCCGAACGCGTGCTGTGCGATCAGGTCCGACAGCGCCACCACCAGCGCGCCGAGCAGCGCGGACGCGATCATCGCCGGCCCCGGTGATCGCGTCACCCGCCGCGCGATCGGCGCCGCGACGAACGCGACGAACCCGATCGGCCCGGCCGCCGCCGTCGCCACCGCGGCCATCAGGACCGCGATGACGATCAGCCCAAGCCGCGAGCTCTCCACCCGCAACCCCAGCCCGTACGCCGTCTCGTCGCCGAGCTGCAGAATGCGCAGCCGATGCACGAGGAACGCCGTCAGCGGCGCCAGGACCACAAGCGTGATCGCAAGGGACCGCACGTTCGACCAGTCCCGCCCGTTCAGGCTCCCGGTCAGCCAGATCAGCGCCTGCTGCGCGATCTCGACCCTTGCCTTGGTCAACAGGTACGACGTGATGCTGGTGGCAATCGCACCGGTCCCGATCCCGATCAGGATCAACCGGTAACTCGACACCCCCTGTCGCCACGCCAGCACGTACATGATGAACGCGGTCAGCACCGCACCGACGATCGCGAGGCCCGACACCGCGACCCCGGTCAGCCCCAGCGTGACGATGGCGAACACGGCGAACGCGCTGGCGCCGTACGTGACGCCGATGATGTCCGGGCTGGCCAGCGGGTTGCGGGCGATGCTCTGGAAGATCGCGCCGGACATGCCGAGCGCGGCCCCGACCAACAGGCCGGTGAGTGCCCTCGGCAACCGAAGCTGGTTGACGATGAACCCGGTCGCCCTGTCCCCGCCACCGAACAGCGTCTTCACCACCTCGAGAACCGGGATCTTGAAGTCACCCAGCGACAGCGAGACGCAGAACGTCGCGAAGACGACGACCGCGAGTACGACGATCACCAGCAGCGATCGTGCCTGCCGAGCCGCCCGGGCTCGGGTGATGACCTGAACCGCCTCAGCCGTCGTCGTCATAGGTCGGCCAACTTCCGTCGCCGTACCAGCGCGATGAAGAACGGCGCACCGATCACCGCGGTGACGATGCCGACCTGCAGCTCACCGGGCTGCGCGACGATCCGGCCGAGGACGTCGGCACCGAGCAGCAGGATCGGCGCCAGCAGCATCGAGTACGGCAGGATCCAGCGGTAGTCCGGACCGGTCACCAACCGCGCGACGTGCGGGATCGTCAACCCGATGAAACCGATCGGTCCCGCCGCCGCCGTGGCCGCTCCACACAGCAGTACGACGACCACCGCGACGAACAACCGGGCCAGGCCGACCCGTTGACCGAGCGACTTCGCCACCTCGTCACCGAGCGACAACGCGTTCAGCAACCGCCCCGAGACCAGCGCCAGCACGATCCCGATCAGGATGAACGGCGCGACCTGCCCCGCGATGTCCGAACCGCGGCCGGCCAGCGACCCGACCGACCAGAACCGGAACTGGTCGAAGGTGTCGACGTCACCGATCAGCACGGCGGTGGTGAGCGACCCGAGCATCGCGGTCATCGCTGCCCCGGCGAGCGCCAGCTTCACCGGCGTCACCCCCTCGCGGCCGAGCGACCCGAGCAGATAGACGACGACGGACGCGGCCGCCGCACCCACGAACGCGAGCCAGACGTACGCCGTCAGACTCGACAACCCGAACCAGTAGATGCCGCCGACAACGAAGAGCGCGGCGCCACCGTTGACCCCGAGGATGCCGGGATCGGCCAGCGGGTTCCGGGTGACGCCCTGCATCAGCGCCCCGGACAACCCCAGGGCGGCACCGACGAGCAGACCGATCACGGTCCGCGGCACGCGCAGTGAGCGGACGATCACCTGATCGGTGTCCCCCTCGTTGTAGTGGCGCAAGGCATCGATCACCGTCGGCAACGGGATCTGCTTCGACCCGACCGCGATGCTGAGCAAGGTCACCAGCACGAGCAAGGCGATGCAGCCGATCAGGCCGAGGACGAGTGTCGCTCGCCTGGTACGCCGAGGGCGCGACGAGACGGCGACAGCGGGGTCGGCCGAGACGACAGTGGGCGGGGGCATTGGACTTCGGCATCCTCTTAGGTAAGGCTAACCTCTAGACGCCACAGAATAACCCGGTCGTCCACGGGTCCGCATCTGCGGAGTTTCCTGACCGGGGCGGTGGGGCGGGGTAGCCAAGACATGGAGAAACCAAAGCATGACGACTGTGCTCGAGCGGCCGATCGTGTTCGATTCCGTCCTCGCCACCGTGGCGGCCGTCGACGACCTGAGCCCGCACCTGCGCCGCGTGACGTTCGTCGCACCGCGGATCGCGGAGGCGGTCACCGCCGGACCGGACCAGCGGATCAAGGTGCTGCTCGCGCCGCCCGACGCCAGCGACATCAAGCTCCCGTCCGGCCCTGAGTGGTACCCGGAATGGTGTGCGCAGCCGGTCGAGGAGCGTTTCATCATGCGGACGTACACCGTCCGCGCGCTGCGTCCCGAGGTCGCCGAGCTCGACGTCGAGTTCGTCCTGCACGGCGTGAACGGCCCGGCCTCGGCCTGGGTCAGCGAGGCTCGGCCGGGCGACCAGGCCGGCCTGATCCTGCCCTTCGCGGTGGACACGACCAGCACCAAGGGCCTGCTGCACTCCGGGGTCGACTACGTCCCACCGGCGACCAGCGTGCGCCGCGTCCTGGTCGCCGACGAGACCGCGCTGCCGGCCCTCGCCGGGATCCTCGAGCAGCTGCCCGCCGCCGTCCACGCGACCGTCTTCGTCGAGGTCCCCGGCGCCCGCGACATCCGGCCGCTGCCGACCCCAGGCTCCGCCGACATCACCTGGATCACGCCCGGCGGTGACATGTCGTTGCTCGAAGCCCTCAAGTCCGCCGGCCTGCCGTACGACGCCGACTACGCCTGGGTGGCCGGCGAGTCGTCGATGATCAAGTCGGTCCGCCGCCACCTGGTCAACGCGGTCGGCATGCCGAAGGCGGCCATCTCCTTCCAGGGCTACTGGAAGCGCGGCGAGGCCCAGATCTGAACTGCTCCGGGAGAGCTGAAGGGCAGAGTTCCAGCTCTCCCGGAAGCCTTGTTATGAAGGGTTCTCGGCGTGGGTCAGGGTCTCCCACGCGACGAACAGGTTGTTCGAGCCGGCCGGGCGGCGCGACTCGGTCAGAGCCTGGGTGTTCGTCATCGCGATGCCGAGGCGGGTGTGCAGGGCGTTGTAGCCGACCTCGGTGATCGGGCCGAGGCCGCGGTTGACAGTGCCGTTGCACAGCCAGGACGGCACCGGCTCGAGGTTGCGCTCCCACCGGGACTGGAATCCGAGCGCCTGCCGCAGCCGCTCACCGAACTCCGGGTAGAGGTCGATCCCCTGGATCCGGGACGTCTCCAGTACGTGCGAGATCGACGAGATGCCGTAGCCGGTGTGGGTGAAGTCGCGACAGGTCTCCTGAGTCAGACCGGTCACGAAGGTCCCCTGGCCCTGCCAGTACGCGACGATCTTGTCGCGGGTGTCGAGGTTCTGGCTCGGCTTCGTCTTCGGCAGCGCACCGTCCGACTCCAGGTACACGTACGCCGGCACCCGGACCCGGTACAGCGCGATAGCCTTGTCGTACACGGTCTTGTCCTCGAGAAACACGCCGATGCCCTGGATCGCCTCGGTCATGCTCAACTCCCAGTTCCCGTTGGAGTTCGAGCCGTTGATGATCTCGGGCAGGTACACGTTGCGCAGCATCGTCGCGAACCGGCCCGAGTTCGGCCAGTTCCCGTACACGTACCTGATGATCTCCGCGGCCTTCGGCCAGGACGACGCCGACCACGCGGTCTGCAGCGGCGCATTGCTGTTCGTGTGGTCCTGGATGGTCGCCGACCACGCGTCCATCAACTGGATCGCCTTCTGCGCATAGCGATCGTCACCGGTGAGGTACCAGAGCAGGGCGTCGGTGTACGCCGCGATGGCGTCCTCACGCTCGTTGGTACAACCGAGGTTCGGATTCGAGTACGGGCCGCATTCCACGACCGCGCGTGGGGTCGGCGTACGCGAGAGAGATGCGTACGAACTGCTCTTGGCCTGGTTGAACGCGTTGGTCCACGGCTGTGCGCCGGCCTGCACCTTGGCCCGGACGAAGTCCAGTTGAGCCCGGCTCACCCCGACACCAGGATGAGTGAACGTCGCAGGTGCATCGACAGCTGCTGGTACGGCGGAATGCGGTGAGTCGGCGCTGGACGCGGCGACCGCTGGGCTGCTGAGGGCTCCGGCCACCAGCGCTGCACACGCTGTGGCCAGGAGCAGGGGTTTGGTTCGCATGGGCGGATGTCCTGTCTTCGGGGGCGGTAGGACACTGCGCTCCCCCGCGTGCCCGGAGGCACTAGCGCAGGGTCTTTGCGAAAGTTTGACGACGGACGGTGAGCGCGTCAATATCCCGGCGGAAATCAGCTTCACAACGGAACAACCGCACGGCTTTTCCCAGCTCAGTGGAACAAAGTGAGAACTTGTCCCATGATCCCACGCCAGCTCCCGACCGCCGGAGCCGCGGTCATGACCACCCCGGCACTACCCTCCGTCACGGGTGTCCCAGCTGACTCGTGATGCGTTCGACGATGACGCTGGTGGCGTATCGCGTGGTGCCCGGCGGCTCCACGTCCGCCCACTCGCCGGCGTACTTCCGGGCGATCGCCTGCTCGAGCGCGAACTCCGGGTCAGGGACCAGATCGTCGATCCGGCCGCGGAGCTCGACGTAGTGCGTCGGGCGGGCCGGGTCGACGATCACGACCGAGATCAGCGGGTTGCGCTGGAGGTTACGCAGCTTCTGCCGGCCGTCGACCAGGCTGATGCGCACCCGTTCGCGGTCCCAGAGGAACCACAGCGGCGTGACCTGCGGCTCGCCACGCTTGCCGATCGTGCCCACCATCGCGACCGCTGTCGAGGACAACAGGTCGTGAAACGCCGCCGGGATCTCCACTCGCGCCTCCTCCATCAGGACAAGGCACTGAGCCTACGTGCGGGCGGGATCAGCTCAGCTGCGTCGCCAGGTCGCCGGAGCGAACGCCGGCCGCGTCCAGCAGCGCGGCCGCGGTGGTGACGCCGATGCCGCCCAGCGGCTGCGCCCGTACGACGGATCGCGCGCTCGCACCGTCGAAGATGATCGTCAGCTGGATCGCCAGCGTGCCAGGATCCTCCGCGCCGGCCTTCACCAACTCGCGGTGGAAGAAGTCGGTCAGCTGCTGCTTGAAGTGCCGCGCGACCACCGACCCCGGGTGCTCGGGATTCTTCAGCTCCACCGCCGTACTCACGTACGGGCAGCCCAAGAAGTTGCCAGCAGCAACCACAGCGTCCTGTCGCTCGAACACCTCCAGGATCCGGTCCCGGGCCGGCCGGTCATCCTCCGCGCCGGGATGCAGCAGGGTCTGGTACACCGCCCCGCGGTTGGCCAGGCTCTCCGCGATCAGCTCGTCCTTGGACCGGAACAGCTGGTACATGGACTTCTTCGACACCCCGGCCGCCTTGCAGAGCGCGTCCACTCCGATGTTGACGCCGTCGCGGTAGAAGAATTCGCCCGCGGCGTCCAGGAGCCGCTCGCGGGGGGTTGCCGAGGTGGTCATGGAACGAGGGTACCGGCTGGATTTGCGCGAGGAAACCGATCGGTTTACAGTCATGGAAACAGATCGGTTTCTATCTAGGGAGTTTCAGATGACCTCACTCGCAGGCGCCGTCGTCCTGGTCACCGGCGGGCAGCGCGGCATCGGCAAGGCAATCGTCGACAATCTGCTCGACCGGGGTGTCGCCAAGGTCTACGCGACCGCTCGCAACCCGCAGGACAGCTCCGACCCGCGCGTTGTCCCGCTGCCGCTGGAGATCACCGACGCGGCATCGATCGAGGCGCTGGCCGCGGCCGCTACCGACGTCACCGTCCTGATCAACAACGCCGGCGCCAGCTCGCCGGACACCTACCTGGGCGCACCGGCCGCAGAGATCCGGGCGGTCTTCGACGCGAACTTCTTCGGCCCGCTCGAGCTGACCCGGGCCTTCGTCCCGATCATCGAGCGGAACGGCGGCGGCCACATCCTGAACGCCCACTCGGCCCTGTCCTGGGTCGCCCGGCACGGCGCGTACTCCGCGACCAAGGCCGCGTTCTGGCTGCAGACCAACGCCATCCGGCTCGAACTGCGCAACCGCGGCATCGGCGTCACCGGCCTGCACATGGGGTACGTCGACACCGACATGACCACCGCGGTCACCGCCCCGAAGTCCCGTCCCGAGGACATCGCCAAGCAGGCCCTCGACGGCATCGAGTCCGGCGCCCACGAGGTCCTCGCCGACGACACCGCCCGCGGCGCGAAGGCCGCCGTCTCCCAGGACCTGACCGTGCTCTACCCCGAGCTGGTCAACTAGCCGGACGGGAGATCAGGCCAGTACGTCGGTGGCCTTGTGGGTGCGGTCGACGCCCTCGACGAAGATCACCACGCCGTCGGAGTTGCGGGTGCGCAGCGGGAGGATCTCGAGGTAGGCCGGCGACTCGTACCAGCCGCGCAGGTGGTCGTAGTCCGGGAACTCGATCACGATCGGCGCACCCTCCCACTCGCCCTCGACGGACTCCGGGCGGACCCCGTGCACGATGAAGTGGCCGTCGTACGGGGCCAGCGTGTCGTCGATGCGCTCCAGGTACTCGACGATGTCCGCGCCCATCCGGACGTTGCGCAGGTAGGCGATCGCGTAGGCCTTCATGTCTCCTCCTCGGGTGGTTGATGCGTTCAGCTTCGGGCACGAGGAGAATTCAGACGATTACCTCAGAGGTCATCACGGTTGCTTGGTCTGCTGCCGACGTACCGTAGATGCCATGTCAGTCTCAGGGGGGCCGCCTTCCACACCCGTCGAGGAGGTGGAGGAGCGGGTCGGGCCGTACCGGTTGATCCGGCGGCTCGGGCAGGGCGGGATGGGTGTCGTCTACCTGGCCGAGGGACCGGAGCGCCAGGAGGTCGCGCTCAAGGTGCTGCGCCCGCATGTGGCACACGACCCGATCGCACGGGCCCGGTTGCAGCGCGAAGCGACCACACTGCAGAAGGTGAGCCACCCTGGCGTGGCAGGCATCCTCGACCACGACCTGGAGGGCGACCAGCCCTATCTGGTCACCCGATTCGTGCCGGGGCGGCCGCTGGACGAGCAGGTAGACGAGCGCGGGCCACTGACCCCGCGGAAATGGCTGCCACTGGCTGGATGCCTGGCGGAGTCGCTGCAGGCCATCCACCTGGCCGGAGTGATCCACCGCGACCTCAAGCCGGGCAACGTGATGATGTTCAACGGCAAGCCGGTGATGATCGACTTCGGCATCGCCCAGGCCGCTGACGACCTGCGTCTCACCCAGACCGGTCTGGTGATCGGTACGCCGGGCTATCTGGCACCGGAGCTCATCGAGGGCGAGATGGTGTCGGAGTCGGCCGACTGGTGGGGCTGGGCGGCCACTGTGACGTTCGCCGCCACCGGACGCCGGCCGTTCGGCAAGGGCCCGTTCGAGGCGGTGCTGCACCGGGTGCACACCGGGCAGGCCGACCTGGACGGTTTGGACCCGCGGCTGAAGCCACTGCTCGCTGCGGCGCTGTCGCCGGCCAAGGGCGATCGGCCGACGCGGGACGAGATCATGACCGGCCTCAACCGGTACGCCGAGGGCCGTGACGCGCTGCCGCCGCGCGAGACGCCGACGATCACCGCGGTACCGCCGACTGTTCAGCTGCACCCGCAGACCGCGCTGATGACGCGGGAGCTGCCGTCGGACGAACCGTCGCCGACGGATGTCGCGCAGTTGGTGCCACCGGTCCTTCCGCCGATGTCGGCGTTCGCTCCGATCCGGGACAAGCTGCGGGAGGCGGCCGCGGCGAAGAAGGCCGCTCAGCCCGTGCCGGTGGCTCCGATGCACCCCGCGACGTACAGTCCGGCTCCGAACGCGGCCGCACCTGCGGCGATGCCTTTGCCGTATCAGGGCGGTCCGGTTTCGCCGTACCAGAATCCGGCGCCGTACCAGAGTCCTGCGCCCGCGCCGTACCAGCAGGGCTCGGCTCCTGCGCCGTACCAGCAGGGCTCGGCTCCTGCGCCGTACCAGCAGGGCCCGGCTCCGGCGCCGTACCAGCAGCCTGGTCAGCCGGCGAAGCCTGAGAAGGCTCCGCCGACCGGCCGGCGGACTGCGATGGTGGTCGGCCTAATGGTCGCGCTGACTGGCCTGACCGCTCTCAACCCCGGCCTTGGTGCCGCTGTCGCGATCATCCTGCTCGTGATCGCTCGGACGGTCGACCGCACCAGCACTGCGCTCATGCGCCGCCGTCAGCTCCGCGGCCGGTCCGGGCGATCGGACGGCGTGGTGGCCGCGGCGTCCAGTCCGCTGCAACTGGTGACCGCAGCCCTGATCACTCTGCCCTGCCTGATCCTGCCGCTGGTGATGGGCGTTGTCGTCGGCGGCATCGTCACCGCCGTCGCCGCCACTGCCTACGGACTCGACTGGCAGCCCTTGTCGGCCGTCGGCTTCGGCAGCGCGGCCATCACCGCACTCTTCACCGCCTGGTGGGGCCCCGGCGGCAGTTCACTCCGTCGCGGCGCCCACATCGCGGCCCGCAACACCTTCCGTCCCCACTGGCTCTCGGTACTCCTGGCCGCCGTACTGCTGGCCATCGGCGGCTTCACCTTCTACCAAGCCACCCAGGGCCAAGGCGCCGCCTGGGCCCGCACCCCCATCGAGGCCCCCACCCTCAACCGCCCCACCATCGGCGACCTCCGCAACGCCCCCCTGATCCGCGACCTCCCCTTCATCGGCAACTGAAGCGTCGCGAGCTGAAGGGGAGGCCGCCCGGGCTCAGAGCTGGACGATCTGGGAGCGTTCGGGGCCTACGCCGATGGCGGAGATGCGGGCGCCGCTGAGGGATTCGACGGCGCGGACGTAGGTCTGGGCTTCCTTCGGGAGGTCGTCGAAGGAGCGGCAGCCGGTGATGTCGTCGGACCAGCCGTCGAACTCCTCGTAGACCGGCGTCGCGTGGTGGAAGTCGGTCTGGGTCATCGGCATCTCGTCGTGGCGGACGCCGTACACGTCGTACGCGACGCAGACCGGGATCTTGTCCCGGCCGGTCAGCGTGTCCAGTTTGGTGAGGACGAAGTCGGAGACGCCGTTCACGCGGGCGGCGTACCGGGCGATGACCGAGTCGTACCAGCCACACCGGCGCGGCCGGCCCGTCGTCGTACCGAACTCGAAGCCCTGCTGCCGCAGCCACTCGCCGTCGGCGTCCAGCAGCTCGGTCGGGAACGGGCCCTCGCCGACGCGGGTCGTGTACGCCTTCACCACGGCCATGACGCGGTCGATCCGGGTCGGCGGGATGCCGGTCCCGGTACAGGCGCCCGCGGAGATCGCGTTGGACGATGTGACGAACGGATACGTGCCGTGGTCGACGTCCAGGAGCGTCGCCTGGCCGGCCTCCATCAGGACCGTCTTGCCGTCGTCCAGCGCCTTGTTCAGCAGGAGGCTCGTGTCGGCCACCATCGGCTTGAGGCGGTCGGCGTACCCGAGCAGCTCGTCCAGCACCTCGCGGATCTCGACCGCACGCCGGTTGTACACCTTCACCAGCAGCTGGTTCTTCTGCTCCAGCGCGCCGGTGACCTTCTGCTCGAGGATCTTCTCGTCGTACAGGTCCTGGACCCGGATGCCGACCCGGTTCATCTTGTCGGCGTACGTCGGGCCGATGCCACGGCCCGTGGTCCCGATCTTGCGGCTGCCGAGGAACCGCTCGGTCACCTTGTCCAGCGTGCGGTTGTACGGCGGGATGACGTGGGCGCTCGCACTCACGACGAGCTTCGACGTGTCGACCCCGCGGGCCTGCAACGCGTCGAGCTCCTCGAAAAGGACGCTCAGGTCCACCACGACGCCGTTGCCGATCACCGGGGTCACACCCGGCGTGAGGATGCCACTCGGGAGCAGGTGCAGCGCGTACTTCTCGGATCCGATCACGACCGTGTGGCCGGCGTTGTTGCCGCCGTTGAACTTGACCACGTAGTCGATGACCTCGCCCGTGTTGCCGAGCAGATCGGTCGCCTTGCCTTTGCCCTCATCGCCCCATTGGGCGCCGACGAGCACGATTGCGGGCATCTCAGCCCTCCTCTTCACGCGCGGGGCCCCTGACGCGATGAGCTGTCCCAAAAGGAACGGCCTCACACCCCGTGGCTGCCGACGCTGGAAACGGTGAAGCCCGGAGACGTTCACCGGACATTCATCCGGCAACGCATCCAGGCTCTTGCGACCAAAGCCTACCGGACCGGGGCGGCACCGGTTCGGCCTGCCCAGCAGGCCGAAACGCTCACTTCAAGTCACTGTTTCATCAACTGACGGGTTGCCATTTTCCGTGATCGCGTGCACACTCTTAGTCAGCGGCCCGCCGAAACTGCCGCAGGGGACGGTTCCGGCGGGCCGCTTCCTCGTGCTCATCCGAGGAAGCGCCTTGTGCACAAGGCTTTCTGGACTACTCCAGCCCTTCCGGGTTCGAGGCCAGCCACTCCTTGACCCGGCGGTCGGCCTCCTCGCGCGACACGTCCTCGACCTTCGTCAGGATCGCCCAGCGGTGGCCGAACGGGTCGATCACGGTGCCGAAGCGGTCACCGGTCATGAACGTCTGCACCTCTTCCACCGGCTTCGCACCGGCCGCGACCGCCTTCGCGTACGTCGCGTCCACGTCGGGCACGTAGTGCACCAGCGACGAATGCACCCACTCGCCGTTCGGCGCGCGCAGCCCGAGCTGCGGCATCTGGTCGCTGAGCTGCAGCATCGAGTTCCCGAACTTCAGCTCCGCCTGACCGACCCGCCCGTCCGGCATGTCCTGCCGGCTGATCACCTCGGCCCCGAACACCGACTGGTAGAACTCGATCGCCTTCGCGCCGTCCGGTACGGCGAGGTACGGGGTCAGCGAGTGATAACCGTCGGGGATGGGGTTTACCGTGTTCGTCGTCATGACAGTCAGTCAACGGCAAGGACGCCGTACCGGTCTTGTAAGAAAGCGACAGCCAGTGTGAGCACACCACCGCCGGACAGCGAGAAGGGCATCCTGCACCCGCGGGAGCAGGCCCGCCACCGCTCGCTGAGCCGCCTCGCGGCCGGCCGGGAGGTCGGCCGGTTCGTGGAGTGGTACTGGATCGTCGAGTGGGACCTGGACGAGCCGTACACGGCCGAGGTGCTGCCGTTCCCGAGCGTCAACGTCACCTTCGAACAGCCGGGCGGCGCGTTCGTGAACGGGGTCTGCACACGCAAGTTCGAGCGCGAACTCGTCGGGCGGGGCCGCGCGTTCGGGGTGAAGTTCTGGGCTGGTGGATTCGGTGCGGTGACCGGGCTGGACGTGGCGTCGTTCCGCGACCAGGTGCTGCCGCTGACCGCGGTATTCCCCGACGGCGACCGGCTTGCGGACCTGGTGTTCGCCGAGGAGTCCGACGTACGGCGTCGTGCGGTGATCGAGGCGTTTCTCCGGGACCACCTGGCGCCGCCGGATCCGTCGTACGAACTGGTCCGGGAGATCGTCACGGCGATGTCGACGGATCGGTCCGTGGCGCGGGTGGACCAGATCACCGAGCGGTTCGGCATCCCGATCCGGACACTGCAGCGGTTGTTCCGTCGCTATGTCGGTGTGGGTCCGAAATGGGTGCTCCGCCGCTACCGCCTGCACGACGGCGCGGAGTTGCTCGCCCAGGGCGAAGTAGTCGAGCTGGCGGAGCTGTCTGCCTCACTCGGCTACTTCGACCAGGCTCACTTCTCCAAGGAGTTCAAGCAGCAGATCGGCCTGACTCCGGCCGAGTACGCGACCAGAGCCGCGGCCGAACGCCAGATCACCTACCGCTGAGCTTTACCGTCACAGCCGTCGCCGTCGCGACCAGCGTGGCCGCCAGCGCGACAACGAAGCCGTACTGCGCACTGTGGCTATCGACGACGCGACCTGCGAACGCTGCTCCGAGAGCGATCCCCGCCGCGGCCCCTGAGTTCAGCCAGGTGAACGCCTGCGTGAGTACGGCGGGCTCCACCGAGGACTCGGCCAAAACGGCCGAGAGCGTCTGGAACGGCGCAATCGCCAAGCCAGGTAGTGCCAAAGCGAAAGCCGCGGCGAGAGGACTCTGCACCGCGATCAGCGGCACGCAGGCCACGGTGAGACCGACCAGCACGATGACGAGCTGCGTCTGCGGAGCTGTACGCCAGCGCCTTGCACCATAGGCGAGTCCGGCGAACAGGCTGACCAGACTGGTGATGCTGTAGAGCGGTCCGGCCAGACCCGGCGTGCCTCTCGCGACTGCGAAGGCCGTGACCGACACCTGCATGCTGCCGAAGAAGAGGCCGATGCCGATGTTCGTCCCGACCAGTCCCGCGAATCGCTTGTGTAGCAGGCGTTTTGAGCGTTCGTGCTGACTACGTGGGCCGGCCGGTGGCGCCGTACGACGTTGCACCGCCAGCAAGAGGCCTCCCGTCAGCAGGAGACTCGTCGCGAGTACAGACCCTGCGACCGGACTGCCGAAGGCACTGACTGTGCCGACGAGGCCTGGGCCGACCATGAACGCGACTCCGACACTCAGCGATTCCAGAGCGAAGGCTGACGAGAGCAGTGGCGTGCCACGCAGTGCATGCGACCAGCGAGCTGCAGTCTGCGCACCCAACTGCGGGAGTGATCCGCCTGCCACGACACCCGCCATGATGAGCGACCAGAGTGGTGCGTCCGAGACAGTGAGGCCGATCAACAGAGCGACTGCGGCGGCGTGAGCGAGCAGCGTGATCGGCAGCATTCGGGTCTGCCCGAAACGGTCGATGAGGCGGGCGACCTGCGGACCTGCCAGCGCCTCGGCGACCGCGAACCCACCCGTCACGCTGCCGGCCGCGGCGTACGAGCCGGTCGATCCGTGGACCAGCCAGACGATGCCCAGGCCGGTCATGGCGATACCGATGCGAGCCGGTGCCGCCGCCAAGTAGAACTTCCACGCCCCGGGGGTACGCAGTACCGCTGCGTAGGTGGTTGTGGGCGTGCTGATCCGTCCGGTGAGTGCCGGCACGGTGAGACCTTCCGCTGCCCGAAGGGGCGGGGACCCGACCGTGGGCGTCCTGCTTCACCGGTCTGTCCGTCCGCCTACAACCGTCCATGTTCGGCAGGAAGCGGGGACGCTCGCCGCCTGCCGGCTCTGTCAACGGGCAGAAACCTCGTGGTTCAGGTTGACGTGCTCATCTTACCGTCCCGCAGCACGGGCACTGACCGACTGCTGTCGACCTCGGCCGCGATCGCCACATCCTCGGGGAAGCCGTACTGCGTGAGTTCGCGCCCGCCGGCGCAGTCGTGCAGCACAACCGGGAGCTCATTCGCCACAGCGTCGTACGCCGCCTTCGCCGCCCGCGCCTCCGGCGACAACCCGTCTAACTGCAGAGCGCTCAGGAAGCCGCCGGCACCCCAGAGATCCTCGACCGCCGGCCTGAGTGAGCCGTCCTTCCACCGCTCACCTGCCGCGATGGCGACCACCTTGAGGTCCGGGTCCTCGGCGCAGCGCTCGTTCACCCACGCGGCGGCCGCGGCCCGGTTGCGCAGCGACACCGCGATGACTGTGGCTCCGCTGTCACTGAGTTGTTGCGCGATGGTCGAGCCGTTGGGCGACGGCAGCACCAATCGCTGGACTCCGGTTGATTGGCGGATGGTGACCGGCGACAAGCTCACGTCACCCGGTCCCGCCTCGGATCGTCCGACTGCGAGCACGGCGTCGTACTGCTTGGCGTAGGCAACGGCGGTCTCGTCGCGCCAGCGGTACGGGTATACCTCGATGCCGCGATCGGCCGCGACCGTCACGGCCGTGGTGAACGACAGCACGTCCACGACTGCGACGAGCGAGCCGGCGACCACCTCAGCCCCTACCGGGCCCCAGTCGAAGCCGACTCTGAATCCGTCCTGCGCATATGGGCTGATCACTCGACGGATCATGCCGTCGAGTGATCGGCCCGACAACCAGGTTCAGCTCAGGACATCGGCCGCGGTGGGTGACGAATCGCGCAGGAAGGTCGCGCAGCGCTCGGCCTCGTCCTTCTCGTCGATGAGCGCGGCCGCCTTCCCGAGCGCGGCCAGGCAGCGCAGGAACCCGCGGTTGGGCTCGTGCTCCCACGGGACCGGCCCGTGACCCTTCCAGCCGTTGCGCCGGAGCAGGTCCAGGCCGCGGTGGTATCCGGTCCGCGCGTACGCGTACGCCTCGATCGTGCGTCCGTCTGCCAGCGCCGCCTCGGCCAGCACCCCCCAGGCCAGCGACGAGGTCGGGAACTTGGCGGCGACGTCCACTGCCGCTGCCCCGGCGGCGAGTTCCGCCGCGGCCGGGTCGACGGGGAGTAGTGTCTCGGGAGGACCTGAGAGCAGATTGTTCAATTCCATAAGCACATCTTCGCCGATCACGCAGCCGTACCGGAACGTGACCGTCTGACGAAATCCGTTGACCGTTCACCGACCGGCCACGGATGCTTGAGACCCTGCGTCATAGCCGCCGTGGTTCCCAGCTACGGCCGGAAGGAGGCACCGGATGAGCGTCATAGTCCTGAACGCGTCATACGAGCCGCTGCACACCGTGTCGATCCAGCACGCCATCCGGATGCTGGTCCGCGAGGTCGCAGTGGTGGAAGAGGCGCACGGCGAGCGGACCATCGGCCCTTTTCCGGTTCCACGCGTGCTGCGCCTGGTCCGGTACGTCGTCACCCACTGGCGGTACGCGGCCGGCCGGATGAAGTACAGCAAGCACGGTGTGCTGCGGCGGGACAAGTTCCGGTGTGCGTACTGCGGTCTGGACAACGCCGACACCATGGACCATGTCCAACCCAGATCCAGGGGCGGCCGCACCGAGTGGCTGAACGCCGTGGCCGCCCATGCCTCCTGCAACGAGCGGAAAGGCAATCGCACACCCGCCGAGGCCAACATGCCGCTCCTCTGGCAACCCTGGGTACCAACCCGCGCGGAGCTCGTCATAGACAAATGACGGGCTTTTTTCATGCCCGAATCCAGCCCCCTACTGCGCTCAGGGCACTCCGCCATCGGGGATCCCCAGGTTCTCCACAGATTTGAAGTCGTTGTTCTGGGCGGGGTTCGATCACGGCAGTTTCTAGGGCATGAACCCTCAACTCTCCGTCATGGCCTCCATCCGGGGCGGCGTGTTCACCCGTGCCGATGCGCGGGCCTGCGGCTACCCCGACCCCGATATCGACTCCCTGCTGGACAGCGGCGGCTGGCGCCGGATCCGGCCGGGCACCTATGCCGAGCGTCGTTCCCTGATCCTCGTCACCGATGAAGTTCTCCACCTGCGCAAGGTGCATCGCGTGCTCCGCTCAGGCGGGCCCAACGTCTACGCCAGCCACCAGTCCGCCGCGGCACTGCATGCGCTGCCACTCTGGGGCCTCGACCTGTCCCGCGTGCACGTGACCGCGTCGGCCGGCCGATCGGGCTGCGTCGGCGGCGTCCACCGCCACATCCGCGATCCCGTCGGCCCCGGCATGCAGCTCTGGAACAAGCTCCGGATGGTCTCCCCCGCCCGCGCGATCGTCGAGGTCGCCGCGACCGCCCCCACAACGCCCGCCGTCGTCCTGACCGAAGCCGCTCTGTACTCCGGTCTCGTCACCAGACGCTCGCTGAAACGCGCGGTCCAAGACCACGGGGACGAACGCGCCCTCGCGGTGGTATCCCACGCCTGCACGGAATCGGCGTCCGTCGCCGAATCACGCCTCCGCTTCATCCTCGCGGAAGCCGGATTCCCGGCCCCCGCGCTGTGCCCGACCCCGGACGCGCCTGACCCGGCCGATCCGGAGACCAGCTCGCTGTGGTTCCCCGAGGAACGCACCGTGCTGGACTTCGAGCCGCGTTTCCCCTTCTGGTGCGACGAGTTCGAGCCGGATGAAGACGAGCCACCAGCACCCGCACCGATCTCCGATCCGACCGCTCCGCAACCGGTCGAGCGCTGCTGGATCTCCTGGGCCGACCTCAACGACCCACCCGCCGTCATCGACCGAGTCCGCGCCACCTTCACCCGAGCATCCCGCCGTACCGGCGTCCGGCAGTTCCACCTCGCCCGCGCCCGGATGTGAGTGAGGGGGCCCACCGCACGCAGCGGTGAGCCCCCTCGAAGACCCTTAGGAGGATCCGATGTCAGCCGTTCAGCGACGTACCCGTGGAGCGGAGGCTCTCGCAGGCCTCGCCGACGCGCTTCGCCATGCCCTCTTCGGCCAGCTTGCCCCAGGCGCGCGGGTCGTAGGCCTTCTTGTTGCCGACGTCCCCGTCCACCTTCAGCACACCTTCGTAGTTGCTGAACATGTGGCCCGCGGCCGGCCGGGTGAACGCGTACTGCGTGTCGGTGTCGACGTTCATCTTGATCACGCCGTTGTCGACCGCGGCCCGGATCTCCTCCAGCGTCGAGCCGGACCCACCGTGGAACACCAGGTCGAACGGGCGCTCCTTGCCGACCTTCGCGCCGACCTGGTCCTGGATCTCCTTCAGGATCTCCGGCCGGAGCTTGACCGCGCCCGGCTTGTAGACGCCGTGCACGTTGCCGAAGGTCAGCGCGGTGATGTAGCGGCCGTTCTCACCCGTGCCGAGCGCCTCGACCGTGGCCAGGCCGTCCTCGACGGTGGTGTAGAGCTTCTCGTTGATCTCGTTCGCGACGCCGTCCTCCTCGCCACCGACGACACCGACCTCGATCTCCAGCACGATCTTCGCCGCGGCCGCCTTGGCCAGCAGGTCCTTGGCGATCTCCAGGTTCTCGGTCAGCGGGACCGCCGAGCCGTCCCACATGTGCGACTGGAACAGCGGGTTCTCGCCGCGGGCGACGCGCTCGGCGGAGATCTCCAGGAGCGGCCGGACGAAGCCGTCCAGCTTGTCCTTCGGGCAGTGGTCGGTGTGCAGCGCGATGTTCACCGGGAAGTTCTTGGCGACCTCGTGCGCGTAGGCCGCCAGCGCGACCGAACCGGTGACCATGTTCTTCACGGTCGACCCGGACAGGTACTCCGCACCGCCGGTGGAGACCTGGACGATGCCGTCCGAGCCCGCCTCGGCGAAACCGCGGATCGCGGCGATCAGCGTCTGCGAGGAGCTGACGTTGATGGCCGGGTAGGCGAAGCGGTTCTGCTTGGCCTTGTCCAGCATCTCGGCGTAGACCTCAGGGGTGGCAATAGGCATGTCTCGCGGTACTCCTCACAACAAAAGAACTGTGGGTTGAGCTCCAGTATGGCCACCGGGTACTTCGTCGGATCCGGCGGCCCGCCTGCCGAGCCGGCCAGGCGGCCAGGGAGCGATCGGCAGCGATGCAGACCAGTTGATGAACAGGACAGATCCAGTTCGTTGCGGCCGCATGTCCAGGATGTGACGGCCGGTCCGGGAGTCGGCCCCGGTTCCGGCGTCGTTCCCGCAACCGGCCGCTGTCGCTCAGGCGGACCCGGTTCTCGGGCCGCGCGGGGTCAGGGCCATGTGCAGCCGGTAACGGTCGGCGCGGTAGGCCGACCAGGACAGTTCGACGACCTTGCGGCCGGCGAAGGTGGTGCGCTCGAGGACCAGCAGGGGTGCCCGCCTGGCCACGCCGAGCACCCGGGCGACATGACCGTCGGCGTTGTCCGCCCGGACGGTCTGCTCACCGGAGGTGACGACGACGTCGTACTCGCTGGCGAAGACGTCGTACAGGGTGCCGAGCTCACGGCCGAGCAGGCCGGGGAAGAGCGCGGACGGGTAGTAGCCGACCTCGTACGCCATCGGCGAGGCGTCGGCGGTGCGGAGCCGTTCGACCCGGATCACCTTGGTGCCCTTGGCGACCCGCAGGCCCTTCGCGGTCTCGTCGGAGGCCTCGATCTCGGTAGCCGACAGCACGACCGTGCCGGGCTCCAGGCCGCGGGCGCGCATCTCCCGGGAGAACGAGGTGAGGTGCAGCTGGGAGTCGACCTGCGGACCGGTGACGAACGTACCCTTGCCGTGCACGCGTTCCAGGGCGCCGGACTCGACCAGGTCGCTGATCGCCTGCCGGACGGTCACCCGGGAGACGTTCAGCTTGTCCACCAGGGCCCGTTCGGAAGGGATCGGGTCCCCGGGGTGCAGCTCGACATCGATCAGCCGTTCCAGTACCGATCGGACCTGGGCCCGCTTGGTCGCCACCATCGAATCTCGATCCTCCAGACCTGGGCGGCCCTCGGGGGTGCCCCGGGACGCCGCTCACTGCTATCGTGCGCAGCATACCTGTTAAGACCAGATAGGACCAGTGATCGTAGTGGTGTCTGTCCCCGCCCAGGAAACTCAGATGGCGCGCGAGATCGCCGAGCAGCCGGCCGCGCTGGCCGCGACGTTCGAGCACGTTCTGCCGCTGCGGCACGACATCACGCGACTGGCCGCGGGACGCCGGCACGTGATCTTCGTGGCCCGGGGGTCGTCGGACAACGCGGGTGTCTATGGCCGCTACCTGACCGAGATCCACGCCGGCCGGCAGGCGTCGCTGGCCGCTCCCTCGGTGGCCACTCTGTACGGCGCCAACCTCGACCTGTCGAACTCCCTGGTGGTCGCGGTCAGCCAGTCGGGCGCGACCCAGGAGATCGTCGACACCGCGGAGTGGGCCAAGCGCAACGGCGCCGCGATCGTCGGCATCACCAACGACGGCGACAGCCCGTTGGCGTCGACGGCCGACGTCGCGCTGATCACCCAAGCCGGGCAGGAGCTCGCCGTACCGGCGACCAAGACCTATACGACCCAACTCGCCGCGATCACGGTTGCCGTCGACGCGCTGGCACAGCGGCCCGGGACGCTGGACGCGGACATCGCCCGAGTTCCGGACGCGGCGTCGAAGATGCTGTCGGGGTCCGTCGAGGCAGCCGCGGACCTGCTCGCCGGAGCGCACGACGTCCTCGCGAGCGGACGCGGACTCACCTTCGGCACGACACTCGAGGTGGCCCTCAAGCTGGAAGAGACCTGTCTGCAGCCGGTCCGTGGCCTGTCGTACGCCGACCTGAAGCACGGCCCGATCGCGGTCGTCGACGCCGACCTGGTCACCATCCTGGTCGCAGCTGGCGAGGGTCCCGCCCTGCCTGGCATGACCGAGCTCGCCGGCATCGTTCGCGAGAAGGGCAGCAAGATCCTCGGCATCGGCGGCGACTCCACCTTCGCGTCCCGATGCGACGTCAACCTCCCAGGCCCGGACCTCCCCGAGACCCTCGCCCCGCTCGCCCTGATCATCCCGGCCCAACGAGCCATCGAATCCCTCGCCCGCAAACTGGGCCTCAACCCCGACGCCCCCCGAGGGCTCCGCAAGGTCACCCAGACCGACTGACGCTCTCGCAGAAGTCTCCGGTCAAAGTGCTCATTCGGTGAGCACTTTGGCTGGGAGGGTGGTGGTCATCAACCGGGAACACCGAGGAAGGGCCACCGAGATGTTGCGAGGATTTGCGACCGTCAGTTTTTACGCCGCCGACGTGAAGGCCGCGCGGGAGTGGTACTCGAAGCTGTTGGGGATCGAGGCGTACTACGCGGTGCCGTCGGCGGAGGAGCCGGCGTACGTCGAGTTCAGGTTCGGTGACTTCCAGTGTGAGCTGGGGATCATCGACGCGAAGTACGCACCGCACCAGGTGGGCAACGGGCCGTCGGGCGCGATCGTCTCGTGGCACGTCGACGACCTGGAGGGCGAGCTCGAGCGCCTGCTGGAGCTGGGGGCCAGACTGAACGAGGGGATCGTTGAACGTGGCAACAACACTGGGTTCCGCACCGCGTCGGTGGTCGATCCGTTCGGTAACCTGATCGGGATCATGAGCAACCCGCACTACCTCGAGATCCTGGCCGGTCTGAAAGGCTGATCGCGAAAAGGCTTGACCTGGAGTGCACTCCAGGGGGAAAGCTGGACGGCGTGAACGATCAATCACCGAACGTGGAAAACTGTGGGATCGACGAACTCGTCCCGAAGGTCGGCGGACCGCTCACCGTGGGGCAAGTCGCCACGATGACCGGCTTGTCGATCGACACACTGCGCTGGTACGAGCGTGTCGGCCTGCTGGAGGGCGTCGCCCGCGACCACGCCGGCCGTCGGCAGTACGCGCGGACCGACCTGCGGCGCCTGTCTGTCCTGATGCGCCTGCGTGCAACCGGCATGCCGATCAGTGAGATGCTCCGCTACGCCGAGCTCGCCAAGGCCGGCGACGCCACCGAGCCACAGCGCATACAGCTGCTGGAGGAGCACCGCGACCGGGTCCTGGACCACATCGCCAACCTCCACAGCGACCTGGACATCATCAACCGCAAGATCGCCGCCTACCGCGGGTCCCGCCAGTCCCCCGCAGTATCGGCCTAGCATCTCCGAACCGAGGGAGTAATGCATGTTGTACAGAACCATTGGTGGCCGGCGGACCGTCAGTGCGCTGTGTCTGGGGACGATGAACTTCGGTACGTCGACGGACCCGGACACGGCGACCACGATCCTCGATCGATTCGTCGAGGCCGGCGGGACGTTCGTCGACACCGCCAACAACTACGGGCAATGGGGTGGAGACGCCGGCCGGAGTGAAGAGTTGCTCGGGCACTGGATGAGTTCCCGAGGCACTCGCGACCAGTTGGTCATCGCCACGAAGTGCGGCGCCAGGACGACCAAGCCCGGCGACCCGGGCGACGCGCACTGGGAAGGACTCAGCGCGCCGGTCATCGAAGCTGCCGCCAAGGAGAGTCTCACCCGGCTGGGCGTCGACCGCATCGACCTGTTCTACGCGCACATCGACAACCGCTCCACTCCACTCGAGGAGACCGTCGGTGCGTTCGGGCGGCTCGCTGCTGAAGGCGTCGTCGATGTGATCGGCTGCAGCAACACCACCAGCTGGCGGCTGGAACGCGCACGCCGGCTGGCCCAGGACCAGGGTGTCGAGCCGTATTCGGTGATCCAGCAGCACTACACCTACCTCTGGCCCAGTCCGTTGCCACTGACCGGCGTCGAGCGCCTCGGTACCCCGCACTTCTCGCACGCCGGGATCGAGCATCTCGACTACCTCAGCGAACACCGGGACATGACCCTGGTGGCCTACAGCCCGCTCCTGGCCGGGGCTTACAGCCGTCCGGAGCGGCCACTCCCGGCTGTGCGCGGCTACGCGCATCCGACCGCCTCCCTGCGGTTCGAGGCGCTCCGCCAGGTCGCACAGGAGCTCGGCGTCACCACGAACCAGGTCGTCCTGGCCTGGATGCTGCACCAGGACCCGTTCGTCATCCCCCTGTTCGGAGCCTCGTCCGTAGCGCAGCTCGACGAGGCGCTGGACGCCGTCGAGATCAGTCTCGACGCCGAACTGCTGCACCGGCTGAACAACGCCTGACTCCTACAGATGGCCGCGGTGCGTCAGTGCCGTGGTGATCTGGTCGGCGGCGGCTTGGAGATGCGGCAGGACGTCGGCACGGAGTGACGCGGGCGTCGAGCGAGACGCGTGAGCCGAGACGTTGAGCGCGGCAATGGTGCGCCCACGGGAGTTGTGGATGGGCGCGGCGATCGAGCGGAGACCGAGCTCCAGCTCCTGATCGACCAGTGCGAACCCATCCGCACGGGCTCGGCTGACGGTCTCGCGCAGCTTGTCGGCAGACGTGACCGTGCGGGCGGTGAGGGACTCGGCCTGGAGGGTTGCGAGGTACGCCGTGAGCTCGTCGTCGGCGAGGCCTGCGAGGAGGACTCGGCCCATGGAGGTCGGGTAGGCGGGGAGGCGGGCGCCGACGCCGAGGGCGACGGTCATGATGCGGCTGGTCGGTACGCGGGCGACGTACACGATGTCCGGGAGGTCGAGGGTCGCGATCGAGCAGGACTCGCGAGTCTTGGCGCTCAGCTCCTCCATGAACGGGCCGGCGAGTTCGCCGAGGTCCAGCGAGGCCAGGTAGGCCCAGCCGAGTGCGAGTACGCGCGGAGTGAGCGAGAACCGGCGGCTGTCGCTGCGGACGTATCCGAGCTCCTCCAGCGTGAGCAGGATCCGCCGGGCCGTCGCGGGGGTGATCCCGACGGAGCGCGCCACCTCGCTCAGCGTCAGCGACGGCGCGTCGGCCGAGAACGCGCGGATCACGGCGAGCCCGCGCTCCAGGCCTTGGAGAAACGTGCCTGTAGACGCCTCACTCGCCATCGGCTAGCCTACTTTTCGTTGAAAGAAGAACTATTCGCTCAGCGAAATCCTAGCGGAGCAGCAGATGCCACGTCCAGTTCTCCTCCCTGACGCCCTCGGGGTGATCGCCCTGCGCCGACTCCTCCGCCCAGAGGTCGTCGATGGGTGAGTCGGGTTTCGTGCACACGTTCCTGCCAGGGCGGGTGGTGTTCGGCGCGGGGACGCTCGACCAGGTCGCCGGCGAGGTGGAGCTGCTGGGCGTCCGGCGGGCGCTCGTGGTGGCGACCAGGTCGGCGCGGGATGCGGCTGACGTGGTCGAGGTGGAGTTGGGCGATCGGTTCGCGGGGCGGATAGATGGGGTGGCTCAGCATGTGCCGACCGAGGTCGCCGAGGCAGCCCGGGACAAGGCGCGGGAGATCGGTGCCGACGGAATCGTGGCCATCGGCGGCGGATCCGCAATCGGCCTGGCCAAAGCAGTCGCACTGACCAGTGGGCCGGCAAGCGGCGAGACCCCAAGCGGGCCGGCGGCCGGCAGCCCCAGCGGGGCGACTGTTGGGCCGGCGTCCGGGTTGACCGGTGAGCCAGCGGGCGCGCCGGTGGGCGGCCTGACCGGTGAGCCGGCAGGTGCCCCGGTGAGCGGGCTGACCGGTGGGGCGGCCGGTGGGGTGGTGATTGTTGCGGTGCCTACGACTTATGCGGGGTCTGAGATGACGCCGGTGTGGGGTGAGACGGCGGGTGGGAGTAAGACGACGGGGACGGATCTGCGGGTGCTGCCGAGGGTCGTTGTTTACGATCCTGTGTTGAGCCAGCATCTGCCGAAGAAGGTGACGGCGGCGAGTGTGGCCAATGCGATCGCGCATTGTGTGGAAGCGGTCTGGACTCCCAAGGCCGATCCGATCACCGAGACGACGGCGGTCGAAGGCCTCCGGGCCCTCACTCTAGGACTCAAGCAGGTCCTCGCGGACCCGACCGATTTGGATGCTCGGAGCAACCTTCTGTACGGCGCTTGCCTCGGCGGATCCGCGCTCGCGACAGCCGGCACCGGACTGCATCACAAGCTTTGCCATCTGCTCGGCGGCACCTACAACCTCCCGCACGCCGAGACCCACGCCGCGGTACTCCCCCAGGTCACTCACTTCAACGCGCCCGCAGTACCGAGAGCCAAGGCACGTCTGGAGGAAGCGCTGCAGACGGACGAGCTGGCCGGCGGTCTGTTCGACCTGTTCGCCGCGGCGGGAGTCCCGACGAGCTTGCGGGAGCTGGGGCTGAGCCGGGAGCAGGCGAGGGAGGCCGCGCGCGCGTTCCAGCCGACGGCCAACCCGATCCCCGTGACCGAAGAACTCGTGGAAGAGATTCTCACCCGCGCCTGGGCCGGGACCCGGCCAGGCAGCCGAGAGCCAGGTAGCCGAGAGGTATGAGGAGCAACCGGATGGATCTGCAAGGCGACGACCTGACCGAGGCGGTGGTGGCCAGCTTCGGCGGCAGCGCGAACCCACGCACCAGAACCGTGATGAGCGCCCTCGTGCGGCACCTGCATGCTTTCGCGCGGGAGGTGGACCTGACCGAGGACGAGTACTTCACCGCGATCGACTTCCTCACCCGGACCGGCCAGATCTCCACCGGCACCCGGCAGGAGTTCGTGCTGCTGGCCGACGTCCTCGGGCTGTCGATGCTCACCGTCGGCCTCGGCAACCGCAAGCCGCCGGAGGCCACCCAGTCGACCGTGTTCGGCCCGTTCTTCGTCGAGGGATCGCCCGAGGTGCAACTCGGCGGCGACGTCGCGAACGGCGCCCCCGGACAGCCGTGCCTGGTGAGCGGCCGCGTCCTGAACACCAAGGGCGAGCCGATCGCCGGAGCTCTGGTCGAGACCTGGCAGGCCGACGAGGAAGGCTTCTACGACGTCCAGAAGGATGTCGAGGGACCGCAGAACCGCGGCCATCTGACAACCGATGCCGACGGCAACTATTCGTTCTGGGCGGTGAAGCCGGTCGCCTACCCGATCCCGGACGACGGCCCGGTCGGCGAGCTCCTCCGGGCCGGCGGCCGCGGTCCGATGCGCCCGGCCCACATCCACTTCATGGTCACTGCACCCGGGTACGCGCGGCTGATCACGCACGTCTTCGTGGCAGGTGACGAGTACCTCGGCAACGACGCGGTCTTCGGCGTCAAGGACTCGTTGATCGCTGAGTTCACCGAGCACCCGGCCGGCAGCCGGGCACCCGATGGAAAGACCCCGGACCAGCCCTACTACTCCGTCAGCTACGACCTGGTGCTCGCCACCACCGAGGAGACGCAGCAGTGATCACCACAGATGTCCTCATCGTCGGCAGCGGTCCGGCCGGCGGCGCCGCCTCGCTCTTCCTGTCCACGTACGGCGTCGACAACGTCGTGCTGTCCCGCTACGGCTGGACCGCCAACACACCCCGCGCGCACATCACCAACCAGCGCACGATCGAACTGATGCGGGACATGGGCATCGAGGACCAGGTCGTCGACAAGGGCACCGCCCATCACCTGATGGGCGAGACTGCGTTCTGCACCAGCCTGGCCGGCGAGGAGATCGGCCGGATCCGCACCTGGGGCACGCATCCGCGCCGACTGGCCGACTACACCGAGGCGAGTCCGACCCTCCCCTGCGACCTGCCGCAGACACTGTTCGAGCCGATCCTGGTCAGTACGGCGGCCAGCCGTGGTGCCCGACTCCGGTTCAACACCGAGTACCTCTCGCTGGAGCAGGACGACGACGGAGTGACCGCCACGGTCCGGGACCGGCTGAGCGACACGACATACCAGATCCGCGCGAAGTACCTGATCGGCGCGGACGGCGGGCGCAGCAAGGTCGCCGAGGACATCGGGCTGCCGATGGCGGGCTCGATGGACATTGAGGGCTCCATGAACATCGTCTTCGAGGCCGACCTCTCCCGGTACGTCGCACATCGCCCGAGCGTCCTGTACTGGGTGCTCCAGCCGGGTGCCCAGATCGGCGGGATCGGGGCCGGCCTGATCCGCATGGTCCGGCCGTGGAACGAGTGGCTGATCGTCTGGGGCTACGACATCACCCAGCCCGCACCGATGGTCGACGAGGCGATGGCGACCGAGATCGTGCACAAGCTGGTCGGCGACGACACCATCGACGTGAAGCTGAAAGGTACGTCGGTCTGGAGCGTCAACCACATGTACGCCGAAAGGGCCAGCGTCAACCGCGTGTTCTGCATGGGCGACGCGATCCACCGGCATCCGCCGAGCAACGGCCTCGGCTCGAACACCTCGATCCAGGACGCGTACAACCTGGCCTGGAAACTCGCGCTGGTGCTGAAGGGCCAGGCCGCGCCCGAACTCCTCCGGACGTACGACGAGGAGCGGACACCGATCGCGCGGCAGATCGTCGAACGGGCGAACAAGAGCCGGACCCAGTTCGGCCAGATCTTCCGCGCACTCGGGATGACGCCGGACGCGCCGGCCGGACGGACGATCGAGTCGCGCAAGGACGACACCCCGGAAGGCACCGCGCAGCGCGAGGAGTTGCGCACCGCGATCGAACTGAAGGACTACGAGTTCAACGCGCACGGCGTGGAGCTCGGCCAGCGGTACCACTCGGCCGCCGTGATCGGCGATGGTACGCCGGAACCGGCGTACGACCGGGACGAGGAGCTGTACTACCACCCGACGACGTGGCCCGGCGCCCGGATCCCGCACTGCTGGCTGACGCGCGGATCGGAGACCGTCAGCACGCTGGACGTGGTCGGCAAGGGCCGGTTCACGCTGCTCACCGGGATCGGCGGGGGCGCGTGGGTGAAGGCCGCGCAGACGGTGTCCGAGCAGCTCGGCGTACCGGTCGAAGCGTTCGTGATCGGCCCGGGCCATGAGCTCGAGGACCTGTACGGCGACTGGTCACGGGTGCGCGAGATCCCGGACGGTGGCTGTCTGCTGGTCCGGCCGGACGCGCACATCGCCTACCGCGCCTTCGAGCAGCCCGACGAGCCCACCGAAGCCCTGCGCCAGGCGCTCGGCACGCTGCTAGGCCGCTGACGTCTGCTGGGCCTCCCGGAGAATCCGGTCGAGGATCGCCGAGATCTCCGCGGTCTCGGCGTCCAGCAGCGTGATCAGCGCGACCCGGGACGTTTCCGTGCGCGCCTCCAGAGCCGCCGCGCTCAAGGCGCGCACGGTCCCTAACTCATGAATCAATTCGTCCCACAAAGCATTCATCAACAACCCCCATGTTCCCGTCACAAACCCAGTACGACATGCACGATGCACGCCGCCCCGCCCGAGTTGGGGCTGACTTTGGTCGAGAAGCCTCACTTCTGTCGTACCGGGACAACGCGGGACCCCGGGCGGAGGTTACGGACTCGTCAGGAATCTCCAGCTGTGCGCCGGCACCAGCAACGGATCACCCTCAGGTACACCGGCCTCGGGTTGCGCGCCGACCGTCAGTCCGGTCGCATCCACCGGGAACCGCTCAGCCTGGTCCGAGATGTTGAGCAGGAGCACCACGGAGCCGGAGTCCCCGACGGTCCGCAAGGCAACCAACTGGTTGGTTAGATGCTCGACCGCCGTCCGACCGCGGGTCAGCCACGCGTTGCGCCGCCGTACGCCGATCAAGCGCTGGTGCAACCGGTACGTCGGCCAGCCGTACGACGCCAGTCCAGCCGGCGCATCCGGGAAGGCCGGCCGGATCGCGTCGTCACCGCCGGCCCGGTCCTCCTTCAACCCCTGGAACGCCTGCTCGTCGCCGTAGTAGATGCTCGGTACGCCGCCGACCGCGAACAGGATCGCCAGCGCATGACCGAGGTGCCGCTCATCCTCCAGCCGGGTCGCGATCCGGGTCACATCGTGGTTGCCGACGAACGTCTGCGGCACGAAGCTGTCGAGCAGTTCGTCATGCCGGCCAAGGGCGTACGAGAGCTCGAAGAAGTTGCCGTCGTTGAGCGAGCTCCAGATCGCCTTCCACAGCTCGTACTGCGTGACCGAGTCAAGGCCGCTCTTGGCGACGTATCCGACGTAGTCGCCGTGGATCACCTCACCGAAGAACCACGCGTCCGGGAACCGCTCACGCGGCAGCACAGCGCGCCAGAAGTCGGGTGGTACGGCGTACGCCGCGTCGAGCCGCCAACCGTCCACACCGCGATCTAGCCAGTGCGTCAGAACGTCTCTCACGTACTGCGCGACCGCCGGCTGACTGTGGTCGAGCGCGACCAGGTGCTCGTGACCTTCGAAGGTGTCAACCGTGCCGTCCGGCCCGCGACGGAACCAGTCGGCCGGCGCATCGAAGGAACGGGCGACGTGGTTGAAGACTCCGTCGAGCGCGACGCGCAGACCGCGAGCGTGAGCCGCGGCCACGAGCCGGTCGAAGTCCTCGTCGTCACCGAGCCGTGGGTCGATCCGGAAATGATCCACGGTGTCGTACCCGTGCGTCTCCGACGCGAACACCGGCCCAAGTAGTAGCCCTGAGCAACCAAGCTCGACGGCGTACTCCAGCCAGTCCTCCAGCTTCCGCAAGCGATGAGCGGCCGCCCCCGAGAACCCGAGCGGATAGACCTGCCACCAGATCGCATGATCAGCCCACATCAGGTCTCCTGACTACGCTCGGGACGACTGACCGAAGGTGTGCCGCCGGATCCACGCGTGCATGGCGATCGCGGCGGCGGCGCTGGCGTTGATCGAGCGGGTCGAGCCGAACTGGGCGATCGAGAGGACGGCACTGCAGGACTCGTGGGCCTCCGGCGTGAGACCCGGCCCCTCCTGGCCGAAGAGGAGCACGCAGCCGCGCGGCAGCTCGAAGGTCTCCAACGGGACAGCGCCAGGCAGGTTGTCGATACCGATCACGGGCAGCTCACGCTCAGCGGCGTACGACGCGAGGTCCGCCAGGCGAGGGTGGTGCCGCACGTGTTGGTAGCGGTCGGTCACCATTGCGCCGCGGCGGTTCCACTTCCGGTTGCCGACGATGTGTACCTCGGCGGCGAGGAATGCGTTTGCTGTCCGGACGACCGAGCCGATGTTCAGGTCGTGCTGCCAGTTCTCGATCGCGACGTGGAACGGGTTCCGCTGCGTGTCGAGGTCCGCGACGATCGCCTCGAGCTTCCAGTACCGGTACCGATCCACCACGTTCCGCCGGTCGCCGGCCGCCAGCAGCTCCGGATCCAGGCGCGGATCATCCGGCTGCTCGCCCTGCCACGGGCCGACACCGACCTCGTTCGGACCGACCGTGTCCGCACCGCGAAGATCATCGCCACTCAGCTGTTGCACAGTTCGGGACGCTACCCTGTCCGCGTGCTCTCTCTTGCCGCGATGCTGATGCCGAACTGGATGGATCCGGAATACCTGCTGCACTGGCTGGGTGACTGGGCCCTCTGGGGGACGGCTCTGGTCGTGTTCATCGAGTGCGGGTTGCTGTTCCCGATCCTGCCCGGCGACTCACTGCTGTTCGCCGTCGGCCTGTTCATCGCGGCCGGGACCATCAACGTCCCGCTGTGGCTCGCCTGTGTGATCCTGACCGTCGCCGCGTTCCTCGGCAACGTCTCCGGCTACTACATCGGCCGAGCGCTCGGTACGACGCTGTTCACGAACCCGAACGCCCGGTTCCTGAAACCGAAGTACCTCGTGCAGACGCACGAGTTCTTCGAGCGGTACGGCCCGCGCGCCCTGGTGCTGGGCCGGTTCGTGCCGATCGTGCGGACCTTCATCACGGTCGTGGCCGGCGCGGGCAGGATGGAGCCGAAGAAGTTCTTCCTCTGGACCGGCATCGGAGCCGTCCTGTGGGCGACCGGCATCACCCTGCTCGGCCACGCGCTCGGCAACGTGAAGTTCATCCACAACCATCTCGAGTCGGCGCTGATCCTGCTGGTGCTGATCTCGCTGATCCCGATGGTCGTGGAGTACTTCCTCGCGAAGCGCCGCAACCGCACGGCCACGCCGGCGGAGGATGCCCCCAAGCACGCCGCCCCGAAGAGCCCGGTCACCAACCACACCAACGACTGAAGGTCACTGCCCGAACGGGAAATGGGGCTCGGACCAGACCCAGTCATTGCTGAGCACAGCGAGGTCCGCGATCTCGACCGCACCGTTGAGTAACGGGCCGACCACTTGACCGGATCCGAGCGCACAAGCCACCCGGATCCGGTCTGCCGCCTGGTACCAGACCAGCGCCCCCCGTGGCGCAACCCCTTCGTGCAGCAGGGTGTGATGGTCGAGCCACCGCACCGCATCGGCCGCGTCGTGCCAGCCGCTGTCCTGGGCATAACCGAAAGCCATCCGCTGGAACTTCAACGGCCAGTCCTGCCAGGCCGTCGAGCCCACCCGTTCCAGCTGCCAGTTCAGCGCCGCCTCCGTGTCCCGCGGGTTCGAGACCCGCGGGACGATCGGGCGCTCCACAGCAACCTCCCCCCAGGCCATAGGTGTCCTCCCCGTTTCCCCCGAACCCCCGGCCTGTGTGCCGTGGCAGAGCCAATCCTGTCGAACCCGAATACACCCGCCGTACATTGGCGAATGTCAAGCACACAAGGTGATCAGCCGGCTGCGACCCCGGGGTCGAAGGCAGCCAGCTCGCGGCGGCACTCGGCGGCGCGGACGTCGTTGCCGGCCTGTTGCCAGACCCGTGCGGCGCGGTCGAGGGTACGGCGGGCGGAGTCGAGGTTGCCCGTGGTCACGTACAACCGCCCGAGGTGCTGCGCGGCCTGTCCCTCGACGCTGCGATCACCCAGCCGGTGGCCGATGTCGATCGCGTCCAGCAGCATCTTCCGGGCCGCGGCCACCTCGCCGCGGGCCATCAGCGCACGGCCGAGCTCGGCCCGGGTGTACGCCGCACAGTGGTCGTCTCCGATCCCGTTGAAGATCGCCAACGAGGTCCGCAACTGACGGACCGCCTGGTCGTAGCGCTCCTGGTGGATGCGGAGCGCCGCGATCCGCCGCCGTACCTTGGCTTCGCGGTGGTTGTCGCCGAGCCGTACGCCGAGCAGGAAGGCCTGGGCCAGATACCGCCCGGCCGTGACCGTGTCGTCGCGGGCCAGCCAGATCGACGCGGCCGCGGTCCGGGCGACTGCCTCGCCGTTCGCGCTGCCGACCTCGACGAACGCCTCGATCGCCTTCTCGTACTGCGCCAGTGCCTCGTCGGGCCGCCCGCGTTCGCGCAGCCAGGTGCCGAGTCCGACGGCGGTGATGCCGTCGCCGAGCCGGTCACCGGCCTCGGCGAACCCACTGGCTGCCTCGCTCAGGTGCCGCCACGCGGGGTCCCAGTCGTCCTGGTAGAGCCCGAGCTGGCCGAGGTTGCGATGCATGATCGCCTCCGCGCGCCGGTCGCCGCAGGCGATCGCGCTGAGCAGGCCCTGCTGGTGCGACCCGTTCCAGTCGTCGAAGCCGGCCCGCATGTCGAGGTACGGCCCCCAGGCGGCGGCGATCCGCCAGGCGTACTCGTGCAGCCCGTTCTGAGCGGCGGCGCGGATCGCCGGCACGAAGGTGCTGCGCTCACTGTCGAACCACGCGATCGCGTCGGTCTCCGTGAACGGCGCTGGGTCCGGCGCAGTCAGCGGCCCGGTGTGCTCGAGTACGCCGAAGTACTCGAAGGCCAACGCGTTGTTGGCCCGGCGGATCTTGTTCAGGATGGCGTCGAGCACAGCCTCCACGTCCCGGACCGCCTCCGCCTTCTGCTCCTCGTCACCGACGCCGAGTGCGTGCAGACGCAGCAGGTCGTGGACCCGGTAGCGAGCCGTCCCGCGGTGGTCGACCGAGCTGATCCGGACCAGGTTCACCTCGATCAGCCGGTCGAGGCTGCGTCGTACCGAGGCCGGCGATGCGACCGCCTCCAGGGCCCGCGCCGAGAAGACGCCGACCGCGAAGTGGCCGATCAGGCGGTACAGCCGGGCCTCCTCCGGGTTCAGCGCGCCGTAGCTCAGGTCCGCACTCGTGCGGACGGCGAGCTCGCCGATGCTCAGCTCGTCCAGCCGCGAGGTCTCGTCGCGCAACCGCCGGGCGAGCTCCCGCGCGCTGAGGTCGGGACGCTGGGCCAGCCGGCTGCCGACGATCCGGATCGCCAGCGGCAGGTTCGCGCAGGCGGCCAGGATCTCCTCGGCTTCCGGCGAGGTCTGGTCGAGCCGGTCCACGCCGGCCACCGAAGCGAGCAGCGCGGCGGCCTCGCGGTCGTCGAACGTGTCGAGCGGCAGGCTGTCCGCGCCGGCCAGGTCCATCAGCCGGTTGCGACTCGTGATGACGACCGCAGACGCGCCGGTGCCCGGCATCAGCGGGGTGATCTGACCGGCGGTGGCGACGTCATCGAGGATGATCAGCACCCGGCGGCTGGCCAGCTCGGACCGGAGCATCGCCGAGCGCCGGTCGGGGTCTGTGGGGATCGCATAGTCCGGCAGGTTGAGGCTGAGCAGCAGATCGGTCAGTGCCGCGGCCGGATCCCGGGGCTGCGTCGCACCGTGCATGTCCAGATAGATCTGCCCGTCCGGGAACGACTCGCGGACCAGATGCCCGAGCCGTACGGCCAAGGACGTCTTGCCGGTCCCCGGCGCTCCGGAGATGACCGCTACCGGCGGACGCACCGGGTCGCGACCACAGACGAGGTCACGCAACTGTTCCAGGTGTTCCCGCCGGCCGCTGAAGTCGGCCAGGTCGAGCGGCAACTGACTCGGTGGCCGCTGCGGATCGGTCAGCTCCGGCGCATCCCATCGGCCCTGCGGTACGCCGACATCCGGTTCCGGGCGTTCCGGCGTACGGGCCGCGGGGATGCCCGGGTTCGGCCAGTTGGCGGAGCGGCCGTTCTCGGCGCGGGCGCCGGCGGCCTCGAGGTCGGGGCCAGGCTTGATGTCGAGCTCGTCGGCGAGGGTCTGCACGGCCTTGGTGTAGGCGGCCCGGGCCTCGCCGACCCGGCCGGCGGCGAGCAGGGCGTCGACCAGGCGCCGCCAGAGTTGCTCGTCGTACGGATCCTCGGTCAGGCGTGCGCTGAGGAGTACGGCGGCCCCACTCGCGTCGCCGTACTCGAGCCGCAGGTCGAGCAGGCTGTCGACCAGCCCACGGTGCTGCGCCTCCAGGCGGGCGATCGAGCCCTCCCAGGCGGCCGGGATGGACAGGTCCTCGAGCGGGCGGCCACGCCAGAGCGAGTAGGCCCGGGACAGTACCTGCATCGCCTGGCGGCCGTCACCGGCGTCGCGGAGGTGCCCGCCTTCCGCGAGCAGCGACTCGAAAAGGCTGGCGTCGAGCTCGTCGACACCGACCCCGATGCTGTACCCGGCGGTCGATGTGTCGATCGGCGCGTGCAGTCCGGCCTCCTGCAGAACACCGCGGAGCGCCCGGACGTACGTGCGGATGTTCGCGGTCGCGGAGCGCGGCGGATTGGTCTCCCACAGCGCGTCGGCGATCAGATCGGTCGAGACGAACCGGTTAGGGTGCAGCAGCAGGGTGGCCAGCAGTTGGCGGGGTTTCGCGGCCTTCAGCGGCTGGCCCGGGACGTGCATGAGGCGCAGGGGTCCGAGGATGCCGTACCTCAGACTGTCCACTCGCCCTGACCTCCTCACTCTGGAACCGACCTATCGTGGCATCCGCCTGTACCAGGCGGGAAGCCCGATGTACGCCGGATGTATCTCGTTGCGGCACTGTTGACACAGGTACCGGGGGGAGGGCAGGCCCGGAAGTGGCGACTTGACCGCCGTCACAACCGGGTCTGGCACTGGCAGAGAGTTCGGGGTCGGGGGTCCTGAGCTACGGGGAGCCGGTGCCCTATTGGCCACCGGTGAATGGCGGCTGACCGTCCTGCGGTGCGGGGGAACCCGCAGGCGGGCCGCCCACCGGTGGCTGGCCCTGTCCCTGACCCGGGTACTGGCCCGGCTGCCCCTGGTACGGCGGCTGACCCTGGTAGCCCGGGAACTGCGGCTGACCCTGGTAGTTGCCCTGGTCACCCGGCATCTGCGGGTGGATCTGACCCGAGGACGGCCCACCCTGCTGCATCTGCGGCGGCGCCTGCTCACCGGCGACCGAGCCGATGGTGCCGAACGAGACCTGCGGGACCGAGCGCACCTGCTCGTCCTTCACCTCGAAGTAGCCGGCCTTCTCGAACTTGAATCCACCCGCGATCAGGTTCGACGGGAACGCCTCGATCCGCGTGTTGTAGTCGCCCACGTTGGCGTTGTAGAACCGCCGCCCGGCCGCGATCCGGTCCTCGGTGTCGGTCAGCTCGCGCTGCAGACCGAGGAAGTTCTGGTTCGACTGCAGCTGCGGGTAGGCCTCGACCGAGATCATCATCTGACGCAGCGCGCCGGACAGCTCACCCTCTGCGGCGGCCCGCTGCTCGGGGGTCGCGCCCTGCACGTTGACGGCCTGCGTGCGGAGCCGGGCGACCTCCTCGAACACGTGCCGCTCGTGCGCGGCGTAGGCCCGGACGGTCTCGACCAGGTTCGGGATCAGGTCGTACCGGCGGTGCAACTCGACGTCGATCTGCCGCCAGGACTCCTGAATCAGGTTCCGCTGCTTGACGAACCGGTTGTACGAGGTGATGAGCGCGACGGCCAGAATCACGACGATCACCACGATCGCGATGATGACGAAAGTCATTCCCTGCTCCCGAGTGTCGGTAATGCTGTCTGCGACTCTACGGGTAGCCGGGGCCGAGCGGCGGTTGCCGCAGGCGGGGATCGACGCCCGCGTAGTCACGCCAGACGTACGGCGGAACCTGCTCGACGATCTGCTGGAGCAGGGCGAGCCGGTTCATGATCTCGGTGGGGTTGTGAGCGCCCTTGTCCCAGCCGACCAGCGAATGGCCTTCGATCCGCCAGCCGATCTCGCCGCGGGCCAGCAGCAGCTCCATCATCCGCGGCGTCACCACCGCGTGCCCGAACCGCTCGTCGTCCGCCTTCACCCGGAACGCCCGATTGAACTGCTCGCTCTCGAACTGGATGTCGCGGAACCCGAAGGCGTTCGCGACCGCGCCCCCGAAGATGCCCTCGTGGGTCACCTCGAGATGCGGCAGCGCGCCCGGCAACTGCACGACGACCACGCCGAACTTGTGAGTGGTCGTCGTACGCCGGCCGTGCGAGTCGGTCGAGTGCGTCTGGTAGCTGTAGTCGAAGGCAACCATCTGGTGGCCGTTGAACGCGCCGGAGAGCACGTTCCGGACCTGGCGGTTGTCACCGGCCTGGAACGGCGTACCCGACCACTGCCCGGCCAGCGTGTTGTCGGACGGCAGATAGGCCCAGCCCTGCTGCGCGGCGAACCCGGCGAACAGCTCACGCCGCTTCTTCGCGGCAAGGTAGTTGAGGTAGAAGAGGCCACCGCCGACGAGAACGGCGAGCAGGACGATGAGGACGGTGCCGCCCTGCATCAGCCGAGCCCCAGGTCCTCGAGCCCGAACACCGCCCGGTACTCGAGGCCCTCCGACTCCACCCGCTCGCGCGCGCCGGTCGAACGGTCCACGATCACCGCGACCGCGACCACCTCGGCCCCGGCCTCGCGCAGTGCCTCGACCGCGGTGAGCACCGACCCGCCGGTGGTTGAGGTGTCCTCGACCGCGAGCACCCGGCGACCCTGCACCTCCGGCCCCTCGATCCGCCGCTGCAGGCCGTGCGCCTTCTCGGCCTTGCGTACGACGAACGCGTCGAGCGACCGTCCGTCCCGCGCGGCCGCGTGCAGCATCGACATCGCGACCGGGTCGGCGCCGAGCGTCAGCCCGCCGACGGCGTCGTACTCGAGGTCCTTGGTCAGCTCGAGCATCGCCGGGCCGATGAGCGGCGCGGCGGCCGCGTCCAGCGTGATCCGCCGCAGGTCGACGTAGTAGTCGGCTTCCTTCCCCGACGCCAGCGTGACCCGCCCGTGCACGATGGCCTTGCTCTTGACCTGCTCCAGCAGTCCGTCCCGGTCGTAGCTCATGAGCCTTGAGCTTAGAACAAGGGTGAGTCCACGGATGTTCAGTGGAACTGCAAAGCCTGTGCACGACGTGTCGATGGACGCCGGTGGTTGCCCGGGACGACGATGTGGACGATCGTCGAAGGTGGAGGTGTGCCGTGAAGGCGCTGGTCAAGGCCGAGGCTGGGCCCGGTCTGTGGTTGCAGGACGTTCCGGAGCCGAAGATCGAGGCCGACGAGGTCCTGATCAAGGTGCTCCGCACGGGGTTGTGCGGCACCGATCTGCACATCCAGAGCTGGGACCACTGGGCGCAGAAGAACGTGCCGGTGCCGATGGTGACCGGGCACGAGTTCTGCGGTGAGGTGGTCGAGGTTGGCGTCGGTGTCCGCGACGTCGCGGTGGGTGACGTGGTCAGCGGCGAGGGCCACCTGGTCTGCGGCCGCTGCCGCAACTGCCGGGCCGGTCGTCAGCACTTGTGCATCAAGACCCGCGGCCTCGGTGTCCACGTGCCCGGCGCGTTCGCGGAGTACGTCGCTCTGCCCGCGAGCAACGCGTGGGTCCACCGGGACCAGGTCGACCTGGACGTCGCGGCGATCTTCGACCCGTTCGGCAACGCCGTACACACGGCTCTGTCGTTCCCCCTGGTCGGCGAGGACGTGCTGATCACCGGAGCCGGGCCGATCGGCGTGATGGCCGCGGCTGTCGCGCTCCACGCCGGCGCGCGGAACGTGGTGATCACGGACCTGTCGGAGTACCGGCTGGATCTGGCCCGCAAGATCGGCGTCACCCGCGCGGTCAACGTCGGCGCCGAGACCATCGCGGAGGCGCAGCGCAGCCTCGGGATGCGGGAAGGGTTCGACGTCGGGATGGAGATGTCCGGGCAGCCGGCCGCGCTGCGGGACATGCTCGCGAACATGACGCACGGCGGGAAGGTCGCGATGCTCGGCCTGCCGGCCGACGAGATCGCGATCGACTGGAGCACGGTGGTGCTCAACATGCTGACCATCAAGGGCATCTACGGCCGGGAGATGTTCGAGACCTGGTACTCGATGTCCGTGATGCTGGAACGCGGCCTGGATCTGACCCCGGTGATCACCCACCGCTTCGGGTACGGCGACTACGAGCGGGCCTTCGACGTGGCCCGGCAGGGGCAGTGCGGCAAGGTGATCATGGACTGGACGACGGAATCCCTGGAGGAGAAGCACTGATGTTCGGGCGGATGCGGGACGACCTGACGGCGACCATCGGCGAGATCCGGGACGCCGGGCTGTACAAGTCCGAGCGGGTGATCACCTCACCGCAGCAGTCTCTGATCTCCGTTGCGTCCGGCAACGAAGTTCTGAACTTCTGCGCGAACAACTACCTCGGTCTGGCCGACCACCCCGAGGTGATCGCGGCTGCCCGGGACGCCTTGGACCGTTGGGGTTTCGGGATGGCATCGGTGCGCTTCATCTGCGGGACGCAGCAGATCCACAAGGATCTTGAAGGTGCCCTGAGCAACTTCCTCGGCACCGAGGACACCATTCTCTACAGCTCCTGCTTCGACGCGAACGGCGGCCTGTTCGAGACGCTGCTCGGCGCCGAGGACGCGATCATCTCCGACGAGCTCAACCACGCCAGCATCATCGACGGCGTCCGGCTGTCCAAGGCCCGGCGCTACCGGTACAAGAACCGCGACATGGCCGACCTCGAGGCCCAGCTCAAGGACGCCGCCGACGCCCGCTTCCGGCTGATCGCCACCGACGGCGTCTTCTCGATGGACGGGTACGTCGCTCCCCTCGACGAGATCTGCGACCTGGCCGAGCGGTACGACGCCCTCGTCATGGTCGACGACTCGCACGCGGTCGGTTTCGTCGGCTCGGACGGCGCCGGTACGCCGTCGCTGTTCGGCGTGAAGGACCGCGTCGACGTCGTCACCGGCACCCTCGGCAAGGCGCTCGGCGGCGCGTCCGGCGGCTATGTCTCAGGCCGTCGCGAGATCGTCGAGCTGCTCCGCCAGCGCTCGCGCCCGTACCTGTTCTCCAACTCGCTGGCGCCGTCGGTCACCGCCGCATCACTGAAGGCGCTCGAACTCATCGGCGGCTCCAGCGACCTGCGCGACAAGCTCGCCGCCAACACCAAGCTCTTCCGCACCAAGATGACCGAGGCCGGCTTCGACGTCCTCCCCGGCGACCACCCGATCTCCCCGGTGATGATCGGCGACGCCGCCGAGGCCGGCCGGCTCGCCGACAAACTCCTCGACCTGGGCATCTACGTGATCGGCTTCTCCTACCCCGTCGTACCCCACGGCAAGGCCCGCATCCGCGTCCAACTCTCCGCCGCCCACTCCACCGCAGACGTCGAACAAGCCATCACCGCCTTCACCGAGGCCCGCGCCGCGCTCGGCTGATCCCTCGCCGTTGGTGCCGGACATGGTACCGCTCGCGGTACCGTGTCCTCGTGGCCATGAATCTGAGACTCAGTCCTGAGACCGCGACGGCGCTCCAGGCCGAGGCTGAGCGCACCGGCAGGTCACAGCAGGAGATCGTCCGGGAAGCTGTCACCCGTCATCTCCACTTGGTCGAGGACGATTCCCTCGCAACCGATCGAGACCAGGCGAGGTCGGCGAACGTCGTACGTCCGGCGCGGGTGGCCTATCGGAAGGTGACGCCACGGCTCCACCTCCCAGAGGACACCAGCAGTCTCGACCTGCTCGATCGGGACGACCGCTTCTGATGCGCGTGTACATGGACAGCAGCGCCCTCATCAAGCGAGTGATCGTGGAGCAGGAATCCACCGATCTGGTGGACTTCCTCGATGCGCACTACCAGCAGGCCGACCTCTTGGCGTCGTCTTCGCTCGCCTGGGTCGAGGTGTCCCGCGCCGTACTCGCGCGCGCCAAGGCGCCGGCGACTGCCGGCGATCTGATCGATGGGGCGATGTCCGGTATCGACGAACGGCCGATGACAGCCGAGGTCGTCAGCGTCGCTCGCCGGATCGAGCCGCTGCGGAGCCTCGATGCCATCCACCTTGCGACGGCAGTGTTGATCGACGCCGACCTCGTCGTTACGTACGACGACCGACTGGCGGACGCTTGCCGCCGCAACTCCCTCGCCGTCGCGTCACCCGGCCGCGAGTGACGTCACCCTTCATCGAGGCCCGCGCTGTGCTTGCGGGGTAGCCGGCTCGCGGGGTAGCAGTCGTCAGTCGAGCGGGGTTCCGGCTCTCAGGACCTGGTCGAGGTGGGCGGCGATCGCGTCCAGGTCTTGGGTCATCGTCTCCTGTCGGCCGGCTTGCAGCAGGGCCTGGATCTGACCGCGTGCTGCTCGTACGGCGTCTCGGAGGTCGAGCGCACGGTCTCGAACGACTTCGTCCGGTGCCGACGGCGCCAGCGCGGTCAGCCGGTCCTCCGCCGCGGCAACTCGGCTTTCGGCGAGGTTCCAGGCACCGGCGACTTCCGCGAGCGAACCCAACTGGCGGAGTTGCGGGATGAGCCCGCGGGCGAACCACGCCACCTCGTCCTCGGCCGACGCGAGTTCATCCCGCCACTCCCGCCGGTGGCTGGCTCTCACCAGCAGCGGAATGGCCACGGCAAGCGCGACCACGAGCGCCGCCAGCAGCCACCACAACCAGGTGGGCGCACCGTCCGATTCGGCCGAGGTGGGCTGGACCGACGCCGACGCCGAGGTCGTCGGTGGTGGGGCAGCGGTTGATCGCGTCTCGGTCGGCGACGTGGGCTCCTCGGGTGTCGATGACTCGGTGCGGGTTGGTTCCGTCTGCGTCGGCTGCGTCGGCTGCGTCCGCTGCGTCGGCGACGCGGCCGCCTCGGCCTGAGATGACCGGGTCGGTTCCGGCGCCGTCTCGGTGGGCGAAGACTGTTCCCCGCGCTCCGGTGACCGGGTGGCTTCGGAGGCGGTTGACGACGTTTGCTCACGCTCCGGCGTGCGAGTGACTTCCGGGATCGTCGCAGTCGGGGACGGTAGCGAGGAGGTCGGCGTACGTGTAGACCCTGGGGACGGCCGCTCGGTGGAGCCGTTGTCAGCGCACGAGGTCAGGAGCAGGACCGCTACAGCCAGACCAACGGCTCGCATCATCGTGTGGGATCCCCTCCTGCGGTCTGCCCTCACGAGGAAGATCGCATCTTCTGTCCGGGCCCGACTCATCCGCGTGGGGCGATATTCGGACTTTGCCGGTGCCGCCGGCAGGATGCCTCGCTACGGTCTGTACCTTCAGTTCCGGAAAAGCCTGTCGCGGTCGCGGTCACCTGCCGTCGCAGATCCGCTACGCTCTTCCTGCAGGCCGAACCGCAACGGAACAGGGAGTTCATCGATGGCCGAAGGCGAAGAAGCCACCATGACCGAGCGGCTCAACATGGACCGGCCACATCCCGCCCGTGTCTATGACTACTTCCTGCACGGCAAAGACAACTTCGCGGTCGACCGGCAGGCGGCGGAGCACCTGCTGGAGGCATTCCCCGGGTTCCGCACCGCGGCGCTGTCGAACCGGATGTGGATGCATCGCGCCGCCCGGTACGCCGCCGAGCAGGGCATCACCCAGTTCCTCGACATCGGCACCGGCATCCCGACCAGCCCCAACCTGCACGAGGTCGTGCAGGAGATCGTGCCGTCGGCGCATGTCGTCTACGCGGACAACGATCCCATCGTGCTCGCCCACTCCCGCGCCCTGATGGCCAGCGGGCCGGAGGGCAGGACCGCGTATCTCGAGGCCGACGTGACCGACCCGCAGTCGATCATCGGCTCGGAAGAGGTCAAGGACCTGCTGGATCTGAGCCAGCCGGTCGCCCTGAGCCTGGTCGGAGTGTTCCACTACCTGCCCGACGCCCTCGAGCCGTACGACCTGGTCAAGCAACTGGTCGAGCCGCTCGCACCGGGGTCGCTGCTGATCTTCTCGCACTGCACGCCCGACTTCGCGCCCGACCTGTGGGAGCGGGCGATCCAGGTCTACAAGGCGGACGGCGGTGACGCCCAGGTCCGCAGCAAGGAAGAGGTCACCCGGTTCTTCGACGGTCTCGAGCTGGTCGAGCCCGGGGTGTCCGCTCCGTTCCGCTGGCACCCGGACGCCGAGACCGAGGCAATGGTCGCGAAGGACGAGTTCAACGACGTGATGTGCAGCCTCTGGGTCGGCGTCGCCCGCAAGCCCTGACCGTCAGCACAGAGCACCGGCCCGGGCCTGTCCACGCCGCAGCCTGACGTTGTCGGCTGAGTCCGGCAGGATGCCTGCATGGTGCTGATGAGTGCGCGGGCGGTGAATCGGGCGACGTTGGCCCGGCAGATGCTGGTGGAGCGGGCCGACGTGTCCGGGGTAGAAGCGGTCGGGCGACTCGTGGGGATGCAGGGGCAGGAGCCCAAGCATCCGTACGTCGGGTTGTGGTCGCGGCTCGACGGGTTCGAAGAGGCCGAGCTGGATCGCGCGGTCGCAGAGCGAGACGTGGTGCGGGCGACCATGTTCCGGGGGACGCTGCATCTGGTGACCGCGGCGGACTACTTGCGATTCCGGACCACGGTGAGCCCGGTGTTGGAGGCCGGGCTGAAAGTGCTGGGCGACCGGGGCGAAGGGCTGGATCCGGCGAAGGTAGTCGCGGCGGCCAGGAAGTTGCTCGCGAAGGAGCCGTTGACGTTCACCGAGGTGCGGGATGCGCTGCAGCAGCAGTTCCCGGAGGTGAACGAGCGCGCGCTCGGGTTCTGCACACGGATGCTGGTGCCGTTGGTGATGTACCCGACGGACGCCCGGTGGAGCTGGTCCGCGAACGCTCGGTTCACCCCTGCGGAGGACTGGCTCGGCGCCAAGCTGCACACGCGCGCCGAGCCCAAGGAGCTGGTGACCAGGTATCTGGCCGCCTTCGGACCGGCCACGCCCGCGGACTTCCAGACCTGGTCCGGGCTGCAGAAGGCGAAGCCGTTGTTCGACGACCTCGAGCTGGAGACCTTCACGGACGAGGCCGGCAAGACGTTGTACGACGTACCCGACGGGCCGCGGCCGGATCCGGACACGCCGGCGCCCGTGCGGTTCCTGCCGGAGTTCGACAACCTGCTGCTCTCGCACGCGAAACGGGAGCGGATCATCGCGGACGAGCACAAGCCGGCGGTCTACACCAAGAACCTCCGGGTGAAGTCGACGTACACCGTGGACGGCCTGGTCGCCGGGCTCTGGACGGACGAGAAGAAGCGAGGTGTGGCGACTCTCACCCTGACGCCTTTCGGCCGGATGCTGAAGAAGACGCTGACCGAACTGGAGCGGGAAGGGACCGCGTTGCTGCGGTTCCTGGAGCCCGACGCGAAGACCTATCAGGTGGTTACGAACGGTTGATGAGGTTGTTGTCACACGTCGGATGACTGGGCCAGAACGGTTCGGCCCGGTGGAATGGGCAGATGAGCACAGTCCCCACCATCACTCTGGACAATGGCGTCGAGATCCCGCAGCTGGGTCTGGGGGTCTGGCAGGTCGAGGACGAGATCGTCACCGACGTCGTCACCACCGCGTTCGAGGCCGGCTACCGGCACGTCGACACCGCGGCCATCTACGGCAACGAGGCCGGCGTCGGACGGGCGATCGCGGCGTCGGACCTGCCGCGTGACGACCTGTTCATCACCACCAAGGTGTGGAACAGCGACCAGGGCTACGACAGCACGTTGACGGCGTTCGACACGAGCCTGGAGCGGCTCGGCCTCGAGTACGTCGACCTGTACCTGATCCACTGGCAGTCGCTGCAGCGGGACAAGTACGTCGACACCTGGAAGGCGTTCGAGCAGTTGTACGCCGACAAGCGGGTGCGCGCGATCGGGGTGTCGAACTTCCACGAGCCGGCGTTGCGGCGACTGTTCGAGGAGACAACGATCCGCCCTGCGGTGAACCAGATCGAGCTGCATCCGGCGCTGCCGCAGGACGAACTGCGCGCGTTCAACGCGGAGAACGACATCGTCACGCAGGCGTGGAGCCCGCTCGCCTCGGGTGAGCTGCTCGCGAACGCGACGCTGAAGACGCTCGGCGAGAAGCACGGCAAGTCGCCGGCGCAGGTCGTGATCCGCTGGCACCTGCAGCTCGGCAACGTCGTGATCCCGAAGTCGAAGACCCCGAGCCGGATCCAGGAGAACTTCGCCGTCTTCGACTTCCAGCTCGACAACGACGACATGGCCGCCATCGCCGACCTCGAGACCGGCGTCCGCACCGGCGGCGACCCCGACGTCTTCGGCTGACCCGACGTCGCTCAGAGCAGTTCGAGGAAGCGGGCGAGGATTGGGGAACGGTTGTCCGGCGACCAGGCTACGGAGAGTGGCCAGGGCGGTAGGTCGTCGGACAACTCGCGGTAGACGACCGCTTCGGGGTTGGACAGCGGGGTCGGGCTGATCAGCAGCGAGACGCCGAGGCCGGCGGCGACGAGCGACACGATCGTCTGTACGTCGGCCGCCTCCTGCTCGATCCGCGGCATGAACCCGGCCGCCAGGCAGAACCCGACGATCGTGTCGTACACCGCGGGGCCGCTGGGCCGCGAGTAGAACACGAACGGCTCATCCGCGAGCTCGGCCAGCCGGACCCGCTTCCGCCGCGCCAGCCGATGCCGCGCCGGCAGCGCCGCCACCAGTGGATCCGCCGAGACCGCCTGCGACTCCAACCCCGGCGCGAGCCGCACGACGACCGTCCCATCACCCGGCGCGTCGCCTCCTCCACCTCGGCTCCCGGCCCGTCCCCCGACCGGCGCCGGAGCGTTCGGCCGGAGCAGGCCGACGTCGATGCGGCCGTCCCGCAGCGCCTCCGTCTGGTGGAGAGTCGTCATCGTCGCCAGATCCAGGACCACTTCCGGATAGGCCTCGCGGAACGTACCCAGCAACCGCGGCAGTGCCTCGTGGGTCGCGGACTGGACGAACCGCAGTCGCAGCGTCCCGAGCTCACCCCGCTGCGTTCGCTGCGCCGCGCGTACCGCCTCGTCGGAGCGCCGGAGCAGGTCGTGCGCGTCGGCCAGGAACGTCTCGCCGGCGGCGGTCAGCACGAACCGGCGGCGGATCCGGGCGAACAGTTCCACACCGAGATCGTGCTCGAGGGCCGCGATCTGCCGGCTGAGCGACGGCTGGGTGAGATGCAACCGGAGCGCCGCCCGGCCGACGTTGAGCTCCTCGGCCACCACCACGAACGACCTGAGCTGCCGCAGTTCCATACCCACGATCATGCACCAGATGCATGAACTCTGTGAAGAACTTTCATTGGACGTATCACCGTGCTGCTTCTTACTGTCGAAGGGACGAAAGGAACGACCATGCAGTACGTACCGTTCTCCGTGATCAAGTCGATCCACGAGCAGACTCACTCCGCCATGCCGGACGCGCCGGTCCGTCCCCATACCTCGCGGCGTCGCCCGCTCCGCACCGCCGTACGACGCCTGCTGCAGCAGCAGGCGCAACCCGCACCCGCCCCGCAGCCCGCACCGGCGCCGATCCAGCCGCGCACAGCGCTGACCCTGGTCCCGTCCGCGGCCGGCCCGAGCGATTCGGCCGACGAGCTGTGCGAAGCTGAGGTCCGTGATCGAGGTACGACGCCTACGGGTGTTGCGCGCGCTGGCTGACCACGGGACTGTGACCGCGGCCGCCGAGGTGCTGCATCTGACGCCCTCGGCGGTCTCGCAGCAACTGGCCGCACTGGAATCCGAAGTCGGCCAGGAGTTGCTGGAACGCCGCGGCCGCCGGGTCGCGATCACCTCGGCCGGCCGCCTGCTCCTCGCCCACACCGACGCCATCCTGACCGAGATCGAACGCGCCGAAGACGCGATGCGGCTGCACGCGAACGGCACCACCGGCGAGGTCCGCGTCACCGCGTTCGCCACCGCGATCAGCCTGCTGGTCGCCCCCACTCTGACCCGGCTGCGCGAGACCAGCCCCGGCCTCGACCTCGTCGTCCGCGACGCCGAAGGCCATCAAGGCATCACCCAGTTGCTCGATGGCGACGCCGACATCGCGATCGCCGTCGAACACCGCGGCTCACCCCGCCCCGACGACCAGCGGTTGATCCGGATCCCCTTGTACGCCGAGCCTTTCGTCGCCGTACTCCCGCCGTCGCATCCGGCCGCAACACACGACACGATCGAGCTCTCCCTCCTCGCCGGCGACGACTGGGTGATGACAGCTCCCGGCAATCCGATCCGGGACGTCGTACTCCTCGCCTGCGAGCAGGCCGGTTTCCAGCCGCGCGTCGTCCATCAATCCGACGACTTCCAAGCAGTCGCTGCGCTGGTGGCAGCCGGCGGCGGAGTCTCGCTTGTCCCGCGTCTCGCCGTGCCGCCTCCGGCCCTCGCGGTCATCCGCCCGCTCCCCGAGCCCGTGCCGACCCGGCGCGTGTACGCCGCCGTACGCGCAGGCCGGGCCGACCATCCGCTGGTCACCGCAACTCTCGACGTCCTGACCGAGGTAGCCGAGAAGCTCTGAGCGGTCATCACCTTTCGTTGTTGACGGGCAGTTCCTGCTTGGGGACGGCGACCCGCATCGCTGCGACCGTGTCCACCGGCGGCTGGATCGTCCCGCGGCCGACCCAGTCGGCGATGTTGTTGACCATAATCGTCACGGCCTGCTGTGAGGCTGCCGATGGTGCGGTGACGTTCCAGTTGGACGGACAGCGGCGTACCAGGAAGCAACCGTAGGCGAAGGTCGAGCCGTTGAACACCCGGGCGCCCGACGGTGCGCTGAACGCGGTCGCGTGCATCGGCGTCGCCTGACCGTTGGTCCGGCAAGTACCGGTGCCGCTGGCAACGATCGCCAACCCTGGATGCTTGTACAGACCCGGCCAGACGAAGTCCACCTCGCCCGCGAGGAACCCTGGTATGGCGGTCCCGGCCGCGATGCCCTGGAACAACCAGCCGCTTCCAGCCGTGAGGGTGTGGCCCAAGTCGGCGCAGAAGTACTCGGCCCCGAGCAGCGGCTGCGACGCATAGGCATCACCCAGGTAGCGCCAGGTCGTCGAGTCGAAGCCGGCGGTGTACCGGTCGATGTCCCAAGCCCGCCGGGTGCCGTCCGTGAACGTGATTCGCCGGAACGCCGCGTTCGCTCCGAGGTTAGCCACATTCACACCGCGCGTGATCGACTGGCTCAGCGCTGCTCGCATCCCGAGCGAGTAGTACTCGTCATGCCCAGGCAGGAAGATCGTCCCGGCCCGCAACGGCAACTGACCACCGAACTCGTCCAGGTCGTTGTCGGTCCAGTACGTGACGTCCAGCCCCTTGGACTCAGCCCAGAACACCAGTCCCTGCTCCAGAGGCAGGTATTGTCCGGAACCTTGCCCCTCGCCGTACGGACGGTCGAAGGTCAGGCGGCCCGATCCGGTGTCCAGACCGGAGTAGAAGCTCACGCCGCCGTAGCTGTTGTACGCCTCCCAGGTCGTGTTCGCCTGCTGGATCAGCAGATCGTGCTTGGTCCCCGTATCGTCGCGGACCGTCAGCGGAACGTAAGACGCGAACCGGCCGTCGCTGACCCGGATGAGATACGTGCCGGGCACCCAGCCGCTCGTCACCGGAATGCTCAACGTCTTCGACCACGATGCTGCCGACGTCATCCGCAGCGGGTGACCGTTGGCCGTACCACCGGTTGTCGGGGCGGGTTGCACAACTGTCGGCACGTTGTCCTGACGCCACACCTCACGCGCTCCGAGGCCGGCATAGTGCCCCATCCGGTAGGCAACCACGCTGACCGGATTGCCGGACGTCACCTTGATGTCCACGGTGTCACCGCACGTCGCGGAGACGTCGGTGAGGTACGCCGCCAGCGTTCCGTTCATGCTTTCCGGGATGACCCACGCACCCGTGCCCGCCTTCACGTTCTCGGCAGTCGTCGACGGCCAGGAGGACGGACAACCTGCCGGGATCGCGCGGAACGGCGCGACTGCCACCGCCGGCATCGGCGCGGGTGGTGCGATCAGGGCCAGGGTTCCCGAGCCGGACATCATCAGGCCGCCGGCCGTGTTCGTGGCCGACACCGCTAGCGTGAAGATGCCGCCGTACTTCGACAACACCGCTCCGTTGATCGGGATCGCCAGTCGAGCTCCGGCCGCAACGCTGCGAGGAGTGGCCGCGTGCCAGGTCGCGTAACCACCCGAGGTCGTCAGCGTTCCGTTGATACTGGTGACAGCTCCTGTTGTGCCGGTCGGCAGTTGCATCCGAACGGCGGAGAGGATTCCCGGGCTCGTGAGTGTGCCGTAGTAGTACAGCGTGGTCTTCTGACCCGGGATCGGGTTGCTCGCGGTGATCGCTACGTTCGGCGAGATCGTCACCGGTCGGGTCAGTTGTCCGGTGCCGGACGACAGCGCCACTCCCGTGGTGCCGGTCGCCGTGAAACTCAAGGTCCACGGCCCACCGCTCGGCAGCGTTAGACCATAGAACGGAATCGCGAAACGGGCGCCTACGGCAACCTTGACCGTCGTGCTGGGCGTCCACCGCAGTACGCCGGTCGCGACCGTGCGGACCGTGCCGTTGACCGAGGTGACCCGCCCACCGGTTCCTTGCGGGATCGTGACGGTGATGTCCCGCACAGTTCCCGCTCGGGTCGCCGTGGCTCGGTAGGTCAGTGTGGTTGTGCCATTCGATACCGCGGTCCCTGTGATCGTCACATTGGCCACGACGGCCGTCGCCGGTCCGGCAGCGACCGTCAGAGTCGCCGCCGCCAAGAGGACTGCCATGCCCGCCGCGCCGAACTTGCGCCGAATTGACGAGAATCTCCTACCCACCCGGAGTCGTACGGCATCGCTGATGTCCATCGTGCATCCCCCTACCTCCGCGGAGGAATGCACGCCCCGATCCGTAATCCCCCCGCTCGCACGTGCCCGCCCCCCGGCAGTCCCTTCACGTGCGAACTACCAGCAACATCGCACAAGGTCAGCGATGCTCCTAGGGATCGATGACCGATAACTGGCCACGATCTCGGCGCGACTACGTTGAGCCGTAGAACCGTCTCGTTCGGTGACGGAATTAGTTGGCTACGACAACGGTCTTCCGGATCTCTTCGGCGCCTGCTTCCAGCGCGGTTTCGAGGTCAACTTCACCGGCATCGACAGGTCGGAAGAGGAGCGGAACGCCTACGCCGGCGCGCTGGCCAAGACTCTGTACGAGTCCCTCCAGCCGGTCAAGGGCGGCGGCGGCCGTCCAGGCCTACGGTCGAGACCCGTGCGATGAGGGCCCGGGGGATGAAGCGGGTCACACCGACGATCAGTTTGTAGCGGCGGCTCGGGACCGAGACCGGCTTGCCGCGCATCAGGTCCTTCCACGCGTCCTCGACCAGGTCTGACGCGTCCAGCCACAGGAACGACGGGATGATCGTCTTGTCCATCCCCATCCGTTCATGGAACTCGGTGTGCACGAAGCCCGGGCACAACGCCATCACCGCGACACCCTTCGCGTGCAGCTCGACCGCGAGACCGGCCGAGAAGTTCGTCACCCACGCTTTGTGTGCGCTGTAGACGTTGCGCTGCATGAACCCGGCCACCGACGACACGTTGATCACCGCACCGGATCCGCGCTCGATCATCGGGAGTACGGCGGCATGCGTGAGCCGCAGTACGACGCGGACCAGCAGGTCGAGCTGCTTCTCCTCGACGTCGACCGGGTTGGCCCAGAAGGGCTTCTTCTGCCCGAAGCCGGCGTTGTTCACCAGCACCTCGATCGGTCCGGTCCGGAACCGTTCCTCCACCCGGGCCAGGTCGTCCGCATCGGTCAGGTCCGCGGCCAGCACCTCGCACGCGGCCCCGTGGAGCCGGGCGATGTCGGCCGCGACCTCCTTCAGCCGCGCCTCGTCTCGCGACACCAGCACCAGGTCGTAGCCTTCGCGCGCCAGCTTGTCCGCGAACGCACGGCCGATCCCGGTCGCCGGCCCGGTGATGAGCGCAGTCGCCACGTTCAATCCTCCCGTCGGTGACGCCCCCAGTCTGTCACTACCCTGGCCAGATGCGGCCTGACGTCGACACCTGGATCCTCGACCTCGACAACACGCTGTATCCCGCCGGCTCCGCACTGGCCGCGCAACTCACGCACGGCATCCTCTCGGCCGTCGCCGGCTTCTACGGCACGGACCTGACCGGTGCCCGGCGAATCCAGGCCGAGCTGGTTGCGCAGTACGGCACCTCGCTGCGCGGTGCCATGGTCACTCGCGACATCGACCCGCACGAGTTCCTCGGCTTCGAGCGCCGGATCGACTATTCGGTGCTGACTCCGGATGCCGACCTCGCCGCCGCGCTCGAGGCGTTGCCCGGACGGCGCTTCGTCTACACGAACGGCTCCGTCTACCACGCCGAGCAGGCGCTCGGGCGACTCGGGCTGACGACCCACTTCGACGGTGTCTTCGACATCCTCGCCGGCGACCTGATCCCGAAGCCGTACCCGGAGAGCCTCGACGCGTTCCTGACCCGGTTCGCGATCGACCCCGCGCGGGCGGCGATGATCGACGACCTCGAGGTGAACCTCACCCTCCCCCACGAACGCGGTATGACGACTGCATGGGTGACACACGAGCCGTCTGCGGACCGGACGCCGTACCAGCGGATTGCGCCGAAACGCTGGCAGGTCCGGGACCTGCCCGCCTTCCTCCGGCATCTGCCGACAGGCATCTGACCACAGGCATCTGACGACGTAGGTGTCCCGCCGGAAGGCCGACCGTGGTGTCACCACACGCTTCCAGCTCGGCCTCCTGACATCTGATGAATCGGTCGGCGCCTCGCGGCGCACGGCCCGGACACAGGGCAATGTGACCGCGATTGGTCTGAGGACTTACCCTGCACGTGTATCGACAGGGACGGGGAGGTAGCGAGTGGCAGCCACCGACAAGGCATTGGCCGGCCTGCGCCAGATGATTGCGTCCGGGGAGCTCGGGCCGGGGGCCAAGTTCCCGCCGGAGCCCGAGTTGTGCGACCACCTCGGGGTTTCGCGCAGTTCGTTGCGCGAGGCGGCCAGGTCGCTGGCCGCGCTCGGCGTGATCGAGTCACGGCACGGTTCGGGCACCTACGTGTCGGCGCTGGATCCGGCCGAGATCATCAGCCGGTTCTCATTGTCGGTCGAGCTGATCCCGCTCGAAGGCGTCCTCGAGTTGCTCGAGGTCCGTCGCGTGCTGGAGTCCCACGCCACCGCCTCGGCCGCGGCCCGCCAGGACCCGGACCTGCAGGCGCGGCTGAGTGACATCCTCGACCGCCTCGAGTCGACCACCGACGCGACCGAGATCCAGCACCTCGACGCCGAGTTCCACAACGCGATCTGTACGGCGGGCGGCAACCCGACCGTCACCGCCCTGACCGGCGTGATCCGGGGCCGCGGTGGTCATTACCGCATCTTCGAGCCCGGCGCGGACTTCGACGCCATCAAGCAGACCAGCGACCGCGGCCACCGCGCCATCCTCGCTGCCATCGCGACCCGCGACCCGGCGGCCGCCGCGACCGCCGCCTCCGCGCACATCGCCCAGACCGAGCTCTGGCTCCGGGCCCTCCGCCCCGTGCCCCAGGTCGACCTGCCGGCCGAGGCGGTGCCGGCGAGTTGACGATGGAGACTGAGGTGGCCCAGACCTCGGAGTGGGCCGTGCGCGCCGTGGCTACCACCGACATCGAGCCGCTCGCCGATCTGCGCGCTGTGGTCATGCGTCCGGATCTGGAACGCCTCGGACGGTACGACGAGCACCGTGTGCGGCAGCGGTTGCGGGATTCGCTCTCCGCGCAGCACACCTCGATCATCCTGGTCGACGGCGAGTTCGCGGGCTCCATCACGCTCCGCCCGACCGCCGACAGGCACTGGCTCGAGCACTTCTACCTCGCCCCACACTGCCAGGGCCGAGGGCTGGGATCGGCGATCCTGCGCTCGATTCTGGCGCAAACCGACGCCCAGGGCGCGACCGTCGGCCTGAACGTCCTGCAGGGCAGCGCGGCCCGCCGGCTGTACGAGCGGCACGGTTTCGTCATGGAGTCCGAGGACCCGGTCGACGTCTTCATGGCACGTCCGCCGAGCCCTCGCTCCTGAAAGGAATTTTCTTTCTTCTGTCGAGATATTGCAGACGCGTGCTCGACTACATACTCTCCAGGCAGTTCGTCTGGAGGGGATCCGCCAATGTCCCGATCACACCTGCGCGCCGTCGCGGTCGCGCTCACCACCGCACTCCTGGGTGCCGTCCTCACCACTCCCGCGGTCGCCACTCGCCCGGCGCCGCGGATCACCCGCGCCGGGCTGGATCCGGCGCTCGTCTCCGGTCGTGGAGCGGAGGTCGCGTTCCTCGAGCAAGAAGCCGAGAACGCTGACTACACGGGCGAGAAGATCGGCCCGGGCCGGGAGGCCTACACGTTGCCGGCCGAGGCGTCCGGACGGACCGCCGTCCGCCTGCAACCTTCGCAGTACGTCGAATTCACGCTGACCCGGCCGGCCAACGCGCTGACGCTTCGCTACAGCATCCCGGACGCACCGGGCGGCGGTGGGATCACGGCGCCGCTGGACGTGACGGTCAACGGGAAGCACAAGCGGACGATGACGCTGACGTCGCAGTACGCCTGGCTCTACGGGATGTATCCGTTCTCGAACGACCCGAACGTCGACCCGATCCCGGGCTGGTGGAAGCCCGAGCCGGATCCGGTCACCAAACCGTTCCGGCCGAACCACTTCTACGACGAGCAGCGCCTCCTGCTGGATCGGACGTATCGCGCCGGCGATCGCGTCCGGTTCGCCGTACCGAAGAACTCCAACGCCGCCTGGTATGTGCTGGATCTCGCCGACTTCGAGCTCGTGAACGCACCGCTGAAGCAACCCACGCGTTCCCTGGACGTGCGGCTGTTCGGCGCCGATCCCACTGGCCGGCACGACGCCGCACCCGCCATCGATCGGACCATCGCAGCCGCCAAGCGAATCGGCTGGTCGGTGTTCATCCCGCCGGGCACGTACCAGGTCAACCGCCACATCGTCGTCGACAACGTCACCGTCCGCGGCGCCGGCAACTGGTGGACGATCATCAAGGGCACGGTCCTGCCGCTGGCCGAACCCGCGCCGGACAAGTCGGTGCACAGCGCCCCCGGCTTCTACGGCAAGTACGCCGCCGACGGCGGGAGCACCCGGGTTCACCTGGCCGACTTCGCGATCGAGAGCGACGTACGGGAACGGATCGACACCGATCAGGTCAACGGGATCGGCGGCGCGATCGGCGGCGGCTCGACGATCGAGAACCTCTATCTGCACCACACCAAGGTCGGCATCTGGCTCGACGGCCCGATGGACGGGCTGCTGATCCGCAACAACATCGTCACCGACGCGGTCGCCGACGGGATGAACCTGCATCTCGGCGTCTCGAACGTCCGGGCGACCAACAACTTCGTCCGCAACAGCGGTGACGACGGCTTGGCGATGTGGTCGGAGTCCAACCCGGACGGCCTGGTCAACCACAACAACGTCTACGACCACAACACGGTCCAGACGCCAGTACTCGCGAACGACATCGCCATCTACGGCGGTCGCGACAACGCGGTCACCGACAACCTGGTCGCCGACCCGATCCGGGAGGGCAGCACGTTGCACGCGGGCTCGCGGTTCAACGCGACGCCGTTCGAGGGGAAGCTGACGTTCGCCCGCAACACCACGGTCCGCGGTGGTCCGCGCGACCTCAACTGGGACATCGGGCTCGGCGCGATCTGGCTGTACGCGTTGCAGTCCACGATGTCCGGGTCGATCGAGATCATCGACAGCTCGTTCCTCGACTCGACGTACAACGCGATGATGTTCGTCGTCGACTGGCCGGTCAAGGACGACTACGCGATCACGAACGTTGCCGTGCGCAACATCAAGGTCGACGGCACCGGGACCAACGTGGTCAACGCCCGGGTCGGCGGCTGGGCGACGTTCGAGAATGTCGACGCGCGCAACGTCGGGGCGCCGTTCGTCAACAACTGCGGAACGTTCCACTTCAACGGGCCGCCGGAGTTCGACGTACGCCTGCTGGCCGGCAACGACGGCGGCTGGACCGGAGCAACGTGGTGCGAGGACCGCCCCGCCGTCGTACCGCCGCCGCCACCGTCACCCTGGAACTGACCACCCAGGATCCCGGCCGCTGGGGACGAGAAGGCCACCCACTCGTCCCCAGCGGCCTGCTCACACCTCGACGGTGGTGGGCTCGGGTTCGGCCGGGACCTCCGGCGTACGTCGGGCCACGCGGAATGCCAGCGTGAGTACTACTGCGCCGAGGAAGACGATGCCGGCGGCAACCGCTGCTGCGGTGTGCATCGCGTGGACGAAGGTGTTGTTCGCGACGTGCACCAGGTCCGGCCGGCCGATCGTGCCGGCGGCATGCCGGGTTGCCTCGGCGGACGTCCCCGCGGCTTCCCGGAGGTTGTCGGGAAGGCCGGCCAGCGACGGCGCGATCCGATGCTGGTACGTCGACGACACGATCGTGCCGAGGACGGCGACACCGAGAACGCTGCCGACCTGACGCAGCGCATTGCTGACGGCCGAGCCGGCGCCGATGCGATCCATCGGCAGAGTCGCCATCACGGCCGCGGTGGTGGGCGCGACGGTCACACCGATCGCCAGGCCGGCCAGTGCACCGACAATACCGATCCACAGCAGCGGTGTGTTCACGTCGTACGTCAGGTTGAGACCGAAGCACAGTGCGAGCGCGACTACCGCCGTACCGGACACTCTCGCGACGCCGAAGCGAGCGGCGAGCCTGGCACCGAGCGGCGAGCCCACGACCACTCCGGTCGCGCCGGGCAGTGACATCAGCCCGGCCGACAGAGCGCTCATGCCACGCGCGCCTTGCAGATAGAACGCCAGGTAGAAGCTCTGCCCGGTGATCGTCAGGAAGACCGCGGCGAGGGCGAAGTTGCCCGCGGCGAACCGGCGGTTGCGGAACAGGCGCGGGTCGAAGCTCGGGTCGCTCTCGCGCGATTCCGAGTACAGGAAGCCGGCGAGCAGGACCAGACCGGCCGCGATACTGGCCCAGACCTGCCAGCGGTTCCAGCCGCCTTGGTGGCCGCCCTCGATCAGCCCGTACGAGAGACCGAGCAGACCGAGGGTGGACAGGCCGAGGCCGACCGGGTCGAGCCTGCGGCGCCGCGGGCTCTTCGGGTTCGGGAGGACGAGCGCGGCGCCGACCAGGCCGAACGCGACGATCGGCAGGTTGATGGTGAAGACCGATCCCCACCAGAAGTGGTCGATCAGTACGCCGCCCAGCACCGGGCCGACGGCGACACCGACGCCAGCCGACGACGACCAGGCTGCGATCGCTCCGGCCCGGCGCTCCGGCGGGAACGTCCAGCCGATGATGGCCATCGACGTGGGCATGATCAGCGCTCCGCCCAGACCCATCGTCGCGCGGGCCAGGATGAGCTCGACCGGACCGCCGGCCCAGGCGGCCCAGGCCGACGAGCCGCCGAAGATGAGCAGGCCGGCCATCAGCACGGTCCGGTGACCGTATCGATCACCGAGCGCGCCGGCCGCGAAGAGTGCGGTGGCGAAGAGCAGCGAGTAGATGCCGATGGCCCATTGCAGCTGGCCCGGCGTGGCGCCGAGACCGTCGACCGGGTCGGCGAGGCGTTCGAGGGCGATTCCGAGGACAGTCGAGTCGATCCAGATCAGGACGGCCGACACGACCAGGACGGCGAGAATGCGGCGTTGCCGCGAGGGGTCGATCGAGGACACGAAGTCTCCTATAATTGACAGGACCCTGACGAGGTTTCCATCGTCGTCGATTGACAGGAACCTGTCAATGTCCTTTTTCGTACCGGCGTGCCCAGGGACCCCGGCAGAATGTGATGCATGGACCCCAGCGACCCGACCGGCTGCGTCACCTTCCTCGTCCGGCACGCCTGGCTGAGCATGCGCTCGGTGCTGGCCGTCGCCCTGGACGAGCACGGGCTCTCCGTGCAGCAGTACGGCACGCTGCTGCTGGTCCGGGAGAAGCCGGGCCGCACCGTCGCCGAGGTCGGCCGCGAGGTCGGTACGGCGCGCCAGTCCGCGAACGAGCTGATCGCCGGCATGGAACGAGCCGGCCTGGTGGAGCGCCGCCCCAACCCGTCCGACCGTCGAACTCAGCAGGTCCACCTCACCCCGGCCGGCGAACAGCGGCTGGCCGACGCGGCCCCCGCCGTACGCAAGGTCGAGGCGGAACTCGAGGCGTCGTTCAGCGCCGGCGACCGCGCGACCGTCCGGGCCTGGCTCGGCCATATGGTCACGTCGGTCGAGAGCTAGGGTCTTGAGGCATGCGCGCACACGCTGAGCGGTTGACCGGCCTCGGTACGACGATCTTCGCCGAGATGTCCGCCCTCGCGGTGGCGACCGGCTCGGTCAACCTCGGTCAGGGGTTCCCGGACCGCGACGGGCCTGACTCGCTGCTCGAGGATGCGATCGCGGCGATCCGCGCGGGCGCCAACCAGTACCCACCGGCCCGCGGCATCCCGGCGCTCCGGCAGGCGATCGTCGACCACCAGAAGCGGTTCTACGACCTCTCGTTCGACCCGGACACGCAGGTCCTCGTCACCACCGGCGCCACCGAGGCGATCGCCGCCGCGCTGCTCGCGTTCGTCGAGCCCGGCGACGAAGTGATCGCGCTCGAGCCGTACTACGACTCGTACGCGGCCGGCATCGCCTTCGCCGGCGGCCGCCGGGTCCCGGTCACCCTGCGCTCCCCGTCGTACCGTCTCGATCTCGACGAGCTGCGCGCCGCGGTCACCCCGCGCACGAAGGTTCTGCTGATCAACTCGCCGCACAACCCGACCGGCACCGTCCTCACCGACGAGGAACTGCGGGGCATCAGTGCGGTCGCCGTCGAGCACGACCTGGTCGTCATCACCGACGAGGTCTACGAACACCTCGTGTACGACGGACTCGAGCACCGGCCGCTGGCGTCGTACGACGGGATGGCCCAGCGGACGGTGTCGATCAGCAGCGCCGGGAAGACGTTCGCGGTCACCGGCTGGAAGATCGGCTGGGTCACCGGATCGCCGTCGGTGGTGACGGCGGTGACGACCGCCAAGCAGTTCCTCACCTTCACCTCAGGTGCGCCGTTCCAACCCGCCGTCGCGAAGGCGCTTGCTCTAGGCAACGACTACTTCGACGCCCTGCGCGCCGACCTGCAGTCCCGCCGCGACCTCCTCTGCGACGGCCTGGCCGACCTCGGCTTCGAGGTCCACCGCCCCCAGGGCACCTACTTCGTCACCACCGACATCCGCCCCCTCGGCCACACCGACGGCATCACCTTCTGCCGCCAACTCCCCGAACGCGCCGGCGTCGTAGCCATCCCCCACCAGGTCTTCTACGACAACCAGGACTTCGGCCGCCCCCTGGTCCGCTGGGCCTTCTGCAAACAACCCGAAGTCCTCCAAGAAGCCCTAACCCGCCTCCAAAAGCTCTGACCCGGCGGGTGGGTCTTCGGTCAGGGGTGGTGGAACCAGAGCCTGGTGGGTTGTTGGAGCATCAGGATGAGTAGGGTGACGTGGATTGCCAGGCCGAGGATGCTGGCGGGGAGCGCCATGGCACCGCCGGCGATGCCTATCGCGGCGACGCCGATGAGCAGGTAGCGGGCCCACGGGCGGCGCTTGCGGAGGTAGATCGCCGGCAGCAGGTACACGAAGCCGCAGATCAACGCCGCCGCGACCGCAACGCCTTGGTTGCCCTTGGAGCCGGTGAGGACCTCGGAGACCTGCTCGCCCGCGGATGTGAGCGCGACGGCAGCGAGCAGTACGCACATCGCACCGAGGCCGAGTGAGATGACCGCGGCGATCGTGACCTGCTTCGGCGGGTTCGCCTGATACGCATCCGCGCCGGCACCGTAGACACCGCCGAACGCTGCCGGACTATCGCCGTACGCACTCGGGCGGTCGCCGTACGGCGTCGTGCCGGAAGACGGTGGAGCGTCGGCGGAACCGAAGACGCCTCGGTACGGGCCGGGTCTGTCCTCGGTCGGGTCGTCGCCGTGCTGCTCGGTCATGCGGTCAAGTGTTCCTTCCAACTGCCCCCTGCCCACGATCCTCGCAGATCGAGCAAAACCGGCGTTGCGATCAGCCCGTCGTAACGGTGATGTCGAGCTGCGGGAAGGTCAGGTACGGCGCCAGGCCGGCAGCAGTGAGCCTGGTCGGCGCGAAGTACGCAGGGTCGGGGTGGAAGCGGACAGTCGTACCCGTCGAGTTGCTCGGTTCGAGGGCTTCGAGATCGGTCACCGGGATGCCGTGTTCGTAGCGCTGGGTCCACGAGCCGTTGCGGCGCCGGTTGGTGTGGGCGAGGTGGTCGCTGAGGGCCGCGACGACGGACATACCGCGGCGCGGCCGGCCATCGGGGAGCAGCGGCGCGGCCGGGTCCTGGAAGAAGCGGAGGTCCTCGGTGGCCATCACCGGCTTCTTCACGACGTTCCCGTGTTCGTCGACGCGAGTGTCGGTGCCGCGCCCGTCATCAGCGATCGAGATCGAGCCGTCGGAGTGGAGCGTGACCGTACAACTCCCCCGCTGTCCAGCCGCCTCCGCCTCGTCGTCCGGGTACGCGATCACCTCGAGCACGAGATGGAGTACGCCGCCCGGCGCATAACCGTCGGCGTCGTCGCGGATCCGCTGCAGGTGAGCGTGATCGACCGACCCGGCCCAGTCGTGCGTGGTGTTGACCCAGTCGGCGCGAGGTTGTGTCACCCGCCCATTCTCGCCGATTCCTATCGGGTTTCCTGCCGGTCTACAAGGCAGTTCACGGAAGGAGAACCATGCGCAAGATCACCGCGTCGACCTTGATGACGCTGGACGGTGTCGTGGAGGACCCGAGCGGGTTGAGCGGTACGGCGTTCGGCGGCTGGGCGTCGCCGTACTTCGATGCGGAGGCCGTCCAGCGGTCGATCGAGAAGTTGTCCGGATGCGACTACTTCCTCTGCGGGCGCCGTACCTATGAGATGTTCTCCGCGGCGTGGGCTGACGCGCCGGGCCCGTACGCCGATCGGCTGCGGAGCCTGCCCAAGTTGGTGGCATCCACCACTCTCACCGGCGAGCTGACCTGGAACGCGTCCCTGCTCAAGGGGGATGCAGTGACCGCGCTCAAGCAGATCAAGCAGGAGCCGGGCGGCGACATCATGATGTACGGCAACCCGACCCTGCTGCGCGCGCTGCTGAACAACGGCCTGGTCGACCAGTTGGACATCGCGCTGCACCCGCTGGTCCTCGGCGCCGGCGCCAAACTCTTCCCCGACGGCGCACCCCGAACCGAGCTCACCCTCGAAGCCCAATCCCAGCTCCCGAGCGGTGTCATGCTGCTGACCTACACCACAGCCTGACGCAGAACAGCCGGACCGGTTCATCAAACCGGCCCGGCTGTCGGGGTTTGCTAGGCGGGGGCTACTTCCAAGGCGTCCTTGGATTCGTTCAGCGTCACCTTGACGGTCTCGCCGTCGCGGACAGTGCCGTTGAGGATGCCTCGGGCCAGTTCGTCGCCGATCGCGGACTGCACCAGGCGGCGCAGCGGACGGGCGCCGTAGACCGGGTCGTAGCCGGTCATCGCGAGCCACTCCATCGCACCTTCGTCGACATCCAGGGCGATCCGGCGGTCCGTCAGGCGGCGCTGCAGAGCCTGGATCTGGAGGGCGACGATCTGGGTCAGTTCCTCGCTGCCGAGCGCGTCGAACAGCACGATCTCGTCGAGCCGGTTGATGAACTCCGGCTTGAACGACTGCCGCACGACCGCCATCACCTGGTCCCGCTTGGCGTTGTCGTCGAGCCGGACGTCGGCCAGGTAGGCCGAACCCAGGTTGCTGGTCAGGATCAGGATGACGTTGCGGAAGTCGACCGTCCGGCCCTGGCCGTCGGTCAGGCGACCGTCGTCCAGCACCTGCAGCAGGATGTCGAACACCTCGGCGTGCGCCTTCTCGACCTCGTCGAGCAGGATCACCGAGTACGGACGGCGGCGGACAGCCTCGGTGAGCTGGCCACCCTCCTCGTACCCGACGTAGCCGGGCGGGGCGCCGACGAGCCGCGCGACGCTGTGCTTCTCCGAGTACTCCGACATGTCGATCCGGACCATCGCCCGCTCGTCGTCGAACAGGAAGTCCGCGAGCGCCTTGGCCAGCTCGGTCTTACCGACACCGGTCGGACCGAGGAACAGGAAGCTTCCGGTCGGCCGGTCCGGATCCGAGATGCCCGCACGGGCCCGGCGTACGGCGTCGCTGACGGCCTTGACCGCCTCACGCTGACCGATCAGCCGGTGACCCAGCTCGTCCTCCATCCGGAGCAGCTTGCCGGTCTCGCCCTCGAGCAGCCGGCCGGTCGGGATGCCGGTCCACATCGCGATCACCTCGGCGATCTCGGTCGGGCCGACCTCCTCGTTGACCATCGCCTCCGGGCCTTCGGCCACCTCGGGTTCCGCGTCGGCGGCCTCGAGCTCCTTGGTCAGCTCGGGGATCTCGCCGTACAGGATCCGGGCCGCGGTCTCCAGGTCGCCGTCACGCTGGGCGCGCTCGGCCTGGCCGCGCAGTTCGTCGATGCGCTCCTTGATCTCACCGACCCGGTTCAGGCCGGACTTCTCGCGCTCCCAGCGGGCCTCGAGCGCGCGCAGCTCCTCCTCGCGGTCGGCGAGGTCGGCGCGCAGCCGCTCCAGCCGCTCCTGCGACGATGCGTCGTCCTCGCGGGACAGCGCGAGCTCCTCCATCTTCAGCCGGTCGACGGTACGGCGGAGCGAGTCGATCTCGACCGGGGACGAGTCGATCTCCATCCGCAGCCGGGACGCGGCCTCGTCGACGAGGTCGATCGCCTTGTCCGGCAGCTGCCGGCCGCTGATGTAGCGGTGCGACAGTGTGGCCGCCGCGACCAGGGCGGAGTCGGAGATGGCGACCTTGTGGTGCGCCTCGTAGCGCTCCTTCAGACCACGCAGGATCGCGATCGAGTCCTCGACCGAAGGCTCGCCCACGAACACCTGCTGGAAGCGGCGCTCCAGCGCCGGGTCCTTCTCGATCCGGGTCCGGTACTCGTCCAGGGTGGTGGCGCCGATCATCCGGAGCTCACCACGGGCCAGCATCGGCTTCAGCATGTTGCCGGCATCCATCGCGCCCTCGCCGGTCGCACCGGCGCCGACGACGGTGTGCAACTCGTCGATGAACGTGATGATCTGACCGTCGGACTCCTTGATCTCGGTCAGCACGGCCTTCAGCCGCTCCTCGAACTCGCCGCGGTACTTCGCACCCGCGACCATCGCACCGAGGTCGAGGCTGATCAGCCGCCGGCCGCGCAGCGACTCGGGCACGTCACCGGCCACGATCCGCTGGGCCAGGCCCTCGACGACGGCGGTCTTGCCGACGCCTGGCTCACCGATCAGGACCGGGTTGTTCTTGGTCCGGCGGGACAGGACCTGCACGACGCGGCGGATCTCGGAGTCACGTCCGATCACCGGGTCGAGCTTGCCGTCCTTGGCCCGCTCGGTCAGGTCGACGCCGTACTTCTCCAGCGTCTTGGTGGTGCCCTCGGCCTCCGGGGAGGTGATCCGGCGGTTGCCACGCATCTGGTCGAACGCCTGCAGCAACGCGTCGGCGCCCACGCCGAGCGCCGACTTCGCGTTGCCCTCGACGGTCGCCAGCGCGATCAGCAGGTGCTCGGTGGAGACGTACTCGTCCCCGAGCCCGAGGGCCCGCTGCTCCGCCTGCGACAGCACGTCGCTGGTCTTCGGCGACAGGCTCGGCGCCTGCACGCTGCCACCGCTCGCCTTCGGCAGCCGGCTCAGCTGCTCGGCGGTCTTGCGGCGTACGGCGTCCACGTCGGCACCGGCGGCCTCGAGGAGACCGACCGTCGTCCCCTCGGGCTGCGCGAGCAGCGCCGACAGGAGGTGAATGGGCTCCACGGTCGGGTTGCCCGCCGCGGAGGTCTGACGGATCGCGACCGACAGGGTTTCCCGGGCCAGCGTCGTCAACCGCTGAACGTCCATCGAGTTCCAGCCTTTCCAGCTCAAGTTACAACAGTCACTGGATACAACTTATCCAAACTTGAGTCCATTCCACTCAACTCTGAGAAATCCTGGGGAAATCTCAGGGTTCCGAGTGCGGGTAGCGAGGTTCGACGGTGGTGGCGACGCGTCCGGTGGTGATGTCGTACACGTGTCCCGAGACGCTCACTTTGGGTGACAGGGCTGGTGAATCGAGCAGCCGCTCGACATCAGCCTTGACGGTGATCTGCGGGTCGGCGACGGCGGAGGCCTCCAGCGCCACCTCGGAGAGGCCGGTCGCCTCGGCGGCCCGCCGGCGGAACTCGGGGTCGGCCAGGAAGGCCGTCCCGCACTGCGTGTGATGGATCACCGCGACCTCGAAGAGCGTCTCGACGGGACCGCCGCGCAGCTGCTCGGCGAGGAACGCGAGGTAGGCGATGTCGTCGATGACGGCCGGCGTGACACGTCCACCGGCGTTGCGGATGACGGGGGCGTCCCCGAGTTCGAGCCCGAGAGCAAGAGCCGGGTCGATGCGGTGGTCGAGACAGGTGACGACGACCACCGGTACGGCGGGCAGGCCGAGCGCCGCCGGGGAGTAGGTCCGGGCGAACTCCGCATTGCGTTCGAGCAGGGGAAACAGCTTGGTCATCGGTGCTCCTTCGAAAGGTCGGGACGGACGCCGACACCGTGACGCGAGGGGATCTCGCGGATGGCGTCGGCGAGCAGGTCCGGATACTCGCTGGTGGTCAGGTGACCGCCAGGAAAGGTCAGTACGTCGGCGCTCGGCACACGGATCCGGGCGGCGGCGACCTGGCGGTGTTCGTAGCGGTCTTCCTCGCTGCCGCCGACATACAAGGCCACGGTGTCCGCCAGGTCACGTGCGACAGCGGCGAGATCCCAGCGCTGGGCATGGCGGCGATGTTCCTGGACGAACCCGGCGGCTCGATGGAGGAAGGCCGCACCCTCCCGGCGCGTGACCGCCGACCGCAGTTCGGCGAGCTCCTCCGGGCTGGGGCGGTAGCTGCGGGAGTACAACCGTGCGCCGAGCATCGCCGAGTCGAACATGTCCGGCGAGCGCTGCGCCCGGCGCATGGCCAATGCGCCCAGCGGGCTGCGCAGCATCGGCGTGACCTGCCACGGGTGCGTGTGCGAGTCGGCGAACAGGCCGCCGTTCATCATGAACACGGCCACGATCTCCGGCAGTGCGCCGGCCCGCTCCGACGTACGGCGAAGCAGTTCGAGCAGCGCCAATGACGTGTAGTCGAAGGTGACCACGACCGTGCGGCGTACGGCGTGGTGGCGCCACAACGCCTCGACCAGGTCCGCGCGCTCCATCGTGGAGTGCCGGTAGTTGCCCGGCTTGTCCGAATCCCCTTGCCCGACGGGCTCGACGTACAGCCGTGGACCGAGGTCCTCGCCGAGCATCCGGTCCACCTGCGCCCAGCCGTACGAGCCGTCCGGGAAGCCGGGCAGCATCGTGAGCCAGGTCGCGTCGAGATCCTCAGACGCACCGACGACGCGCTCGAAGACCCGCAAGGCGCCAGGGGTCGCGGCCGCCTCCTCGGGCAGGACCCGCGCCGGATCCGGGTGATACAGGATCCGCTGCCCGCCGGCGTACCACTGGTCCGCGGTCACCAGTACTGCCGTGTCACTCTTCTCCATCGCCCCTCCTCGTTAGTGGACACTGTCCACATTAACGCGACAAGTGGACGGTGTCCACTAAGTTAGTCTGTTGCCCATGACACCAGAGGCGACGCGGCGGAGGGTGCGGGGCGCGGTCCGCGACGGCCTCGTCGCCGCAGGGCTGGAGCTGGCCCGGACCGGTGGCCCGGACGCGGTCCTGCTACGCGAGGCGACCCGATCGGTCGGCGTCGTGCCCAACGCCGCCTATCGGCACTTCGCCGACCGTGACGAACTGCTCGCCGCGGTCTGTGCGGCGGCGATGCGCGAACTGGCCGACCGGATGGCCGCCGGTGTCGGTCGGGTGCGCGGCAAACATGGCGATGCCGCGGCTGCCGGTCGCCGTCTCGGCGCGATCGGTGCCGCGTACCTGGATTTCGCTCGCGAGGAGCCCGGACTGTTCGCCACGGCGTTCGCAGTGCCGGCGCAGCATGAGTACGCCGCCACGGTCGACGGGACCGGGCAGGACCAGTCACCCCTCGGTCAGCTGCGAGCCGTCCTCGACGAGCTCGTCGTCGCCGGTGTACTCGCGCCCGGACGCCGGGACGGCATTGAGTACCCGATCTGGTCCACGGTGCACGGACTCGCTGTCCTCACCGGCCAAGGACCCTTGCGCGACGCCCCCGACGCCACCCGCCGGAAGTTCGAGCAGCTCACCCTCGGCTTCATCGCCGGCGGACTGTGACGGGGTCACCCAGTCGCAGCCGCTGGTTGCTTCAGGCCCTGAACTCCGAGGCGCGGATGCGGTAGACCTGCAGATTCAGGTCGTAGTACTTGTCGGTCTCGCCGACCCACTGCATCTCGAGCCGGCGGGCCGTGGCGATGGCGCGTTTGTTGTTCGGGCGGGCGACGGCGAACAGCTCGTCGACGGCACCTTCCTTGAACGCCCAGCGCATCAGCTCGCGGCTGGCCTCGGTCGCGTACCCATGACCCCAGGCGCTCGGCCGCAGCTGCCAGCCGATCTCCAGGTCCTCCTCGTACGGCGGGAGCAGGCGGATCACCAGTGCGCCGACGACCTCACCGTTGTCCCGGCGGGCAACGGCCCACCGGCCCGCGGGGAGGACGAAGTTCGGCTGGGCCTCGATCCAGGCCTGCAGGATGAGCCGCATGCTGGCGACGTCGGGGACCTTCTCGATGGCCGGCGACAGCCAGGGCGCCACATCGGCCGAGCCGTAGATCTCCAGCGCGGCCTCGGCGTCGTCTTCTTCCCAGTCCCGGATGATCAGCCGGTCTGTCTGCAGACTGAGTGTCACCTCGCCAGAGTAGGCGGTGAACGGCCGCAGACAACATGGCCCGCGGTGACCGGGAGATGAACGCGCGGAGCCCCGGCCGTGCGGCCGGGGGCTCCGTTGCGAGCGAGCCGCAGGGCGGTCCTGGAACGGACCACCCTGCGGGGGCCGAAGGGCGCTGGGGGGGATAGCGCGCCTTCGACGGTGGAGGCGTCGGGGGGACGACGACCTCCACGGACCGGAGGATCCGAAGGGTGGGTTCGGGAATCCTCCGGTGGTCGGAGAATGCTGGGTCAGCGGGGACCCAGCTCCAGTGGCTGGGTCCGGATCCAGCGGGTCGTGGTCTGCTGCCGGCCCATGGCGATCACGTCGCCGGCCGGACCGGCTGAGAACACCCGGCTGTTGGTGCTCTGCCGGGACACACCGACACCGCGCTGGACTTCTGCGAGGAGCTGGTTGACCCGCCTTCGCAGGTCCTCCACCTCCGACTGTAGCGCGAGGATGTGCCGAATTCCCGCCAGGTTGACGCCCTCTTCCTGGGACAGGTGCTGCACGTAGCGAAGCCTCGCCACGTCGTACGCCGAGTACCGCCGGCCGCGGCCGGACGCCCGGCTCGGCACCACGAGGCCGAGCCGGTCGTACTGGCGCAGGGTCTGCGGGTGCATGCCGGCCAGCTGGGCCGCCACCGAGATCACGTAGATCGGGGTGCGGTCGTCCCAGGTCGGCACCTGGCTGAACGGGAGGCCCATCACGAGCTCCCGAACAACCCGGCCCGCAGGTCAGGGTGGTCCGACGCCGAGTTGAACTCCTGCAGCTTGGCGCGCTGCTCGTCGGTCAGCTCGTGCGGGACCTGTACCTCGAGGGTGAGCAGGATGTCGCCCTTGGTGCCGTCCCGCCGGACCGAGCCCTTGCCACGGACGCGCAGCTTGCTGCCGTTCGCCGTACCGGCAGGGATCCGGACCGTGACCGGCATGCCGTCCAGGGTCGGGACCTTGATCTCGGCGCCCAGCGCGGCCTCGGTGAAGCTCACCGGGACATTCAGCGTCAGGTGCTCGCCCTGGCGGCCGAAGATCCGGTGCGACTTCACATGCACGGTGACGTAGAGGTCGCCCGCGGGGCCACCCCGTTCGCCCGCCGCGCCCTTGCCCTTCAGGCGGATCCGCTGACCGTCCTGCACGCCCGCGGGGATGCGGACCTGCATGGTCTTGCTCGACTGGCCGCGGCCGGAGCCGTGGCAGGTCTCGCACGGCTCGTCGACGACCAGGCCGCGCCCCTTGCACTCGGTGCACGGCTCGGTCATGGCGAACACGCCGCCCTGGACCGAGGTCTGCATGCCCGTGCCCTCGCACTTGAGGCAGACCTTGGGCACCGTGCCGTACTTCGCGCCGGTGCCCCGGCAGGTCTTGCACGGCTCGTCGCTGGTCATCCGCAGCCCGACGGTGACACCGTTCACGGCCTCGGCGAACTCGATCGTCGCCTCGGTCTCGATGTCCGCACCGCGCCGCGGCCGGGCCGTCGACGTGGTGGTCGTGGTCCGGCCACCACCGCCGAACATGCCGCCCAGGATGTCGCCGAGACCGCCGCCACTGCCACCGGAGCCACCGCCGCGGTTGAACAGGTCGCCGACGTCGAAGTTGAACCCGCCGCCGCCCTGACTGCTGCCACTCGGCATCCGGAAGCCGCCGCTGCCGAACAGCCGGCGGGCCTCGTCGTACTCCTTGCGCTTCTTCGGGTCGCCGACGACGTCGTACGCCTCGGAGACCTCCTTGAACTTGGCCTCCGCGGACGCGTCACCGGCATTGGAGTCGGGGTGGTACTTGCGCGCCAGCTTGCGGTAGGCCTTCTTGATCTCATCGGCCTCGGCGGTCTTGGAGACGCCGAGAACCTTGTAGAAGTCCTTCTCGAGCCAGTCCTTCGTGCTCACTTGACGCCTCCCCTCCCGTCGTGGTCGTTACTCCGCGGACCTGTCCGCGTCTTCATCTGTGCTCTCCACCGGTACGTCGGCCTTGGCGGCGTCGGCCGGCAGTTGCTCGGTCGGCTCCGACACGGCCACCCGGGCCGCCCGCAGGACACGCTCGCCGAGGCGGTACCCCGGCTGCATGACCATGGTCGCGGTCGGACCGTCCACCTCGTCGGAGTAGTTGTGCAGCAGGGCCTCGTGGATGCGCGGGTCGAAGGTGTCACCCTTCTCGCCGAACTTCACCAGGCCGAGCTTCTCGGTGACCCGTTCCAGCGATTCGGCGACCGCCTTGAACGCGCCCTCGAGCTCACCCGCTTCCCGGGCCCGGCCGACGTCGTCCAGGATCCCGAGCAGCTCGGTCAGCACCGAGCCGATCACGAGCTCCCGCGAAGCCTCCCGGTCCCGGTCCACCCGGCGCTTGTAGTTGACGTACTCGGCCTGCAGTCGCTGCAGGTCCGCCGTACGCTCGGCGAGCGCCTCGGTCAACAGTGCCTCCTGGGCGGACGGGCCGATCAGATCGGACGGGTCCCGCGGCGGCTGCGCGCCCGGGGTGCCCGGCATGCCCGGTGCGGCGCCGGCCGCGGGAGCCCCGGAAGGCTCCCGCGCCGCGCCGGTGTCCGGGTCGATCCGGCGCTTGTCCCGGACGACGGGCTCGCCGTCGCCGAACTCGCTGCCAGTCGGTCGATCCGTCACTTGTCCTCCGTCTTGTCCTGCGGCCGGTCCTCGTCCACGATCTCGGCGTCGACGACGTCGTCGTCGCTGCTCGAGCTGCTCTCGTCGGACGCGGAGCTGCTGTCCTCGGAACTGCCGGCGGCCTGGGCGTTCGCGTACATCGCGGCACCCATCTTCTGGCTGGACTGGGCGAGCTTCTCCGACGCGGCCTTGATCGCGTCGGCGTCGTCACCCTCGAGGGCCTTCTTCAGCTCCGCGACGCCGTCCTTGACCTCGGTCTTGACGTCGTCGGGGATCTTGTCCTCGTTCTCCTGCAGGAACTTCTCGGTCTGGTAGACCAAGCTCTCCGCCTGGTTGCGGGACTCGACCGCCTCGCGGCGCAACCGGTCCTCCTCGGCGTACTGCTCGGCGTCGCGGACCATCTGGTCGATGTCGGTCTTCGGCAGCGCGGAGCCACCCGTGACCGTCATCCGCTGCTCCTTGCCGGTGGCCAGGTCCTTCGCGTTCACGTGCACGATGCCGTTCGCGTCGATGTCGAAGGTGACCTCGATCTGCGGCACGTTGCGCGGCGCCGGCGGCAGGCCGGTCAGCTCGAAGTTGCCGAGCGACTTGTTGTCGCGCGCCATCTCCCGCTCGCCCTGGTAGACCTGGATCATCACCGACGGCTGGTTGTCCTCGGCCGTGGTGAAGATCTCCGAGCCCTTGGTCGGGATCGTGGTGTTGCGCTCGATGATCTTGGTGAACACGCCGCCCTTGGTCTCGATGCCCAGGCTCAGCGGGGTCACGTCGAGCAGCAGGACGTCCTTGACCTCACCCTTCAGCACACCGGCCTGCAGGGAGGCGCCGACCGCGACGACCTCGTCCGGGTTCACACCTTTGTTCGGGTCCTTGCCACCGGTCAGCTCCTTGACCAGCTCGGCCACCGCGGGCATCCGGGTGGAGCCGCCGACCAGGATCACGTGGTCGATCTTCGACACGTCGATGCCGGCGTCCTTGATGACGGCCTTGAACGGGGCGCGGGCGCGCTCCAGCAGGTCGTTGGTCATCTTCTGGAACTCGGCCCGGGAGAGCTTCTCCTCCAGGTGCAGCGGGCCGGACTCGGTCAGGCTGAGGTACGGCAGGTGGATCGTGGTCTCGGCCGCGGCGGACAGCTCGATCTTGGCCTTCTCGGCGGCCTCGGTGAGGCGCTGCATGGCCATCTTGTCGCCGGACAGGTCGGTGCCGTTCTTGTTCTTGAACTGGGTCACCAGCCACTGCACGATCCGCATGTCCCAGTCGTCACCACCGAGGTGGTTGTCACCGCTGGTCGCCTTCACCTCGAAGACGCCGTCGCCGATCTCCAGCAGCGACACGTCGAACGTGCCACCACCGAGGTCGAAGACCAGGATGGTCTGCTCGGTGCCCTTGTCCAGGCCGTAGGCGAGCGCGGCCGCGGTCGGCTCGTTGACGATCCGGTGCACCTTCAGGCCCGCGATCTCGCCGGCCTCCTTGGTCGCCTGGCGCTGCGCGTCGGAGAAGTAGGCCGGCACGGTGATGACCGCGTCGGTGACCTGCTCCCCGAGGTACGCCTCGGCGTCCCGCTTCAGCTTCTGCAGCACGAACGCGCTGATCTGCTGCGGCGTGAACTTCTTGCCGTCGATGTCGACGCTCCAGCTCTCGCCCATGTGACGCTTGACGGAGCGGATGGTGCGGTCGACGTTCGTGGTGGCCTGGCGCTTCGCCACCTCGCCGACCAGGACCTCGCCGTTCTTGGCGAAGGCCACCACCGAGGGCGTCGTACGCGCTCCCTCGGCGTTGGGGATGACGGTGGGCTCGCCACCCTCGAGTACGGCGATGACGGAGTTCGTCGTACCCAGATCGATACCGACCGCGCGGGCCATGCTTTACCTCCACAGAGTTGAGTGATGCAGACTCAATGTTGCCGTTCGCCGGCCTCGGTTTCAAATCCGTGACTGAACAAACTTGAGTTCACTAGACTCAACATGGCACACCGCACAGGTCATTCCCAAGGCAGGCCCCCATTTTCCGGGTCCTGTCCAGGGTCGGGCCAGGGAGCACCCGAACTGACCCCTGCCGCAGAAAAGGTTTTCCGTGGGAGGGTGTCACCGTGAGACTCCGCCCTATGACCGCCGCTGACCTCGCCGCGGTACTTGCGCTCAACGCCACCGCGGAGGGTCTGGTCGAACCACTCGGCCCCGACCGCCTTGACTGGCTCCGCCTGATCGCCGCCCACGCGGCCGTGGTCGACCTCGACGGCCGTCCGGCCGGCTTCCTGCTCACCTTCACCCCGGGGTCGGCGTACGACGGCCTCGAGTTCCAGTGGTTCGCGGCCACGTACGCGAGCCGCTTCCTGTTCATCGAGCGGATCGTGATCGCCCCCGAGCACCGCCGCGAGGGCCTCGCCTCGCAGGTGTACGGCGCGATCGAACGCGCCGCCAAACCCTTCGAGCGCGCCGCCACCCGGGTCCGCACCGACCCACCCGACCTCGCCGGCCTCGCGTTCCACACCAACCGCGGCTACGTCGAGGTAGCCAAACAACGCCTGGCCAACGGCACCACCACAACCCTCCTCACGAAGGACCTCACCTAGACCGGTCGGCCGCCTAGGAACGTCTGGGAGATCAGGGGGACTCCCGGGCGGTAGGAGAGGTGTAGGTGGGTGGGGGCGTTGAGGATGGTCAGGTCTGCCTGGGCGCCGGGGGCTAAGTGACCAATGTCACTTCGGCGGAGGGACGCGGCGCCGCCAGCTGTGGCGGACCAGAGGGCCTCGGCGGGCGTCATGTGCATCTCGCGGACGGCCAGGGCGATGCAGAACGGCATCGAGGACGAGTAGCCGGAGCCCGGGTTGCAGTCGGTGGCGAGGGCTACGGTGACGCCGGCGTCGAGGAGGCGTCGGGCGTTGGGGTACGGCGAACGCGTGGAGAACTCGATCGCCGGGAGGAGACCGGCGACCACGCCCGTGGAAGCCAAGGCGTCGACGTCGACGTCGGTGAGATAGGTGCAGTGGTCGGCCGCTGCGGCGCCGACCGAGCACGCCAGCTGGACCCCGGGACCCTCGCCGAGCTGGTTGGCGTGGACGCGGGCCTCCAGGCCGCGCGCCAGGCCGGCCTCGAGGATCGCGCGACCCTGGTCCTCGTCGAAGGCACCGCGCTCGACGAAGACATCGATCCACTTGGCGTGCCCCACGACTGCCTCGAGCATCGGCCCGGTCACCAGCGACACGTAGCCCGCCGGGTCGTCGGCGTACTCGGCGGGTACGACGTGCGCCCCGAGGTACGTCGTCTCGTCGGTGAAGTGCCCCGCGATCTCCAGCGCCCGCGCCTCGTCGCCCACCGTCAGCCCGTACCCGGACTTGATCTCGACCGTCGTCGTGCCCTGGCGCCGCATCTCCGTCACCAGCCGGGCGACGTTCGCCGTGAGCTGCTCATCCGTGGCCTGCCGGGTTGCCGCGACCGTGGTCCGGATCCCACCGGCGGAGTACGGCGTACCCGTCATGCGGGCCGCGAACTCCTCGGCCCGGTCGCCGGCGAACACCAGATGGGAGTGCGAGTCCACGAAACCGGGGATCACCGCACGCCCACCCAACTCCAGGACTTCGTCAGCTGCGGGCGCCTCGCGCCGGCTGCCGACCCACGCGACCTTGCTGCCCTCGATCACCAGGGCCGCGTCGTGCAGCTCACCGAGCAGGTCGCCACGCGCTGGGTCGTTCGTCACCAGCGAACCGATGTCCGTCAACAGTAGAGAAGTCACCGTGTCACCGCCGCGATCGAGGCCGCCAGCTCGGCCGCCACATGAAGGTTCGTATGCTTGCCATCAGCAACCAAAAGCTTGCCGGACACAATCACATCACTCACGTCAGCAGCCGATGCCGCGAACACGGCGGTCTCCACAGTCCCGCCGGTTCCCGCCGTACGCACGCTGTCCAGCCGGACCGCGACCAGGTCGGCACGGGCGCCCACCGCGATCACGCCGGCGTCGTCGAACCCGATCGACCGGTGCCCGTCGGCCGTTGCGGCTTTGAGGAGTTCCGCTGCCGACCAGTGGCCGCGCTCCTGGGAGGCGAGCCGCTCGTCCAGTTCCACCGCGCGCATCTCTTCGAACAGGTCGATCACCGCGTGGCTGTCGGACCCGAGCGTCAACGGCGACCCGGCGTCGCGGAGCGCCACCGACGGGCCGATCCCGTCGGCCAGATCCCGCTCGGTGGTCGGGCAGAAGCACGAGTACGTCGCCGAGCTGCCGAGCAGCCGGACATCGACATCGGTGAGATGCGTCGCGTGGACGGCGCTCGTGCGGCCGCTGAGGAACCCAGCCTCGTCGAGCACCTGCGCGGGCGTCCGGCCGTACGCCTCGAGGCAGGCTGCGTTCTCCGCGACCTGCTCGGACAGGTGCACATGGAGTGGTACGTCGGGGAACGCCGACGCGACCGCACCGATCTGCTCCGGCGGCACCCCGCGGACCGAATGCGCCGCCGCACCGATCACGACGTCATCGGATCCGGACAGCGAGGAGACCCGTGCGGCCCAGCTCGCGGCGTCGCCGTCGCTGAAACGTTGCTGCACCTCGTTGAGCGGTTGGTCGATGCCGCCGGCGAGATAACAGGTGTCCAGCAAGGCGATCCGGATCCCGGCGTCGCGAGCCGCCGCGATCAGCGCCGTACCCATGGCGTTCGGGTCGTCGTAGTGGCGGCCGCCCGGGGCGTGGTGCAGGTAGTGGAACTCGCCGACCGCGGTGATCCCGGCGAGCAGCATCTCGCCGTAGACGGCGCGGGCGAGGTCGTAGTACGTGTCCGGCCTGAGTGCCGCGGCGACGGCGTACATCTGGTCGCGCCAGGTCCAGAAGGTGCCGCGCTCGGTCTGCGTCCGCCCGCGGAGAGCCCGGTGGAACGCGTGACTGTGACAGTTGGCCAGCCCTGGAAGCACGAGGCCGTCCAGCCGTACAGCGTCGCCCGGATCCACATCGGTCTCGATGGAAGCGAACCGCCCGTCGGCGACCGTCACCAGCACGCCCTCGGTGATGCCGGTTGGTAGCAGGGCGGTCGAGCACCAGTACGACGTCACGTGGCGAGATCCTTCAGTACGGCGGCCAGCGCGTCGACGCCGGCGAGACAGTCGTCCAGCTCGGCGTACTCGGCGGGTGAATGGGACACGCCGGTCGGGTTCCGGACGAACAGCATCGCGGTCGGGATGCCGGCCGCGGAGAACACCCCGGCATCGTGACCGGCACCGGTCGGAAGCACGGGCGCACCATTCAGTACGCCGACCAGCCGGTCCCGTAGCCCGGTCGGGAAGTCGACGATCGGCGAGACCGATTCGGCGACCACCTCAAGCGTCGTACCGTCCCGCTCGGCCCGCTCGGTTGCCTGCTTGGTGATTGCTGCCAGCAACGACTGCAGGATGTCGTCGGTGGCGGCGCGGGCGTCCAGCCAGGCGGTGACCTGCGACGGTACGGCGTTGGTGCCGTTGGGCTCCACGGACAGCCGCCCGAACGTCGCGCGGGCACCGGCGAGGCGGGCCTGCTTGTTCGCGGCCAGCGCGGTCATGGCGTACGTGAGCATCGGGTCGTGCCGGTCCTCCATCAGCGTCGTACCGGCATGGTTGGCCTCCCCGCCGAACGTGAACCGATACCTGCCATGCGGCCAGATCGAACTGGCCACCCCCACCGGAGCCGTCAGCCCCCGCCCCTGCTCCACATGCAACTCGACGAACGTCCCCATCCGCTCCAGCAACGGGGACGGCCCGACTCCAGCAGGATCAGTGCCGGCCGCCTCCAACGCAGCACTGAGCGACACCCCGGCCCGGTCCTTCAAACCAAGAGCCTTCTCAGCCGGCAACACCCCGGCAGCCACCCGGGACCCCAGGCAGGGCATCCCGAACCGCGACCCTTCCTCCTCGACAAAGGCCCCGACTCCGATCGGCACCGACGGCACGAACCCCTCCGCCCGCAACTGATCGACCGCGACCAGCGCGGACACCACCCCGAGCGGCCCGTCGAAGGCCCCACCATCGATCACCGAGTCCAGGTGGCTCCCGGTGACGACTCCCGGCCGGTGGGCCGACTCGCCACGCCGGTCCAGCGGGTCCCACCAGGCGACGAGGTTGCCGATGCCGTCCGACTCGACGTGCAGCCCGCGGGCGACGCACTGGTCTTGGAACCAGTGCGTCGCGTCGCGTTCGGTGGGGGTCCAGCCGCCTCGGTGGTAACCGCCGGTGTCGGGGTCACGGCCGATGGCGGACAGGTCCGCCCACAGGGATTCGAAACTCAAGACAGCGGGTTCTTCGACAGCCAGTCCTTGGCCACCGCGTCCGCGCTCTCCTTGCCGACGTCGATGCGCTTGACCAGATCGGTCAGGGTATCGGTGGTCAGCTTGGCGTCCACCGCGTTCAGCGTCGCGGCGATCTCGTCCGACTTGTGGTCGGTCCGGATCAACGGAACGATGTTGTTCGGCGGCAGGATGTGCTCCGGGTCGTCCAGCTGGACCAGGCCCTGCTCCTTGATGACCGACTGGGTGGTGAACAGGTTCGTCAGCTGGATCTGGTTGTCCAGCAGCGCCTTGATGCTCAGCGGGCCACCGGCGTCCAGCGTCTTGTACTCCTTGAACTCGACGCCGTACTTCTCCTTCAGGCCCTTGAGGCCGGCGGACCGGACCTTGAACTCCGAGCTACCGCCCGCGACCATCTCCTTGCCGACGGCCTTCAGGTCGGCCAGCGACTTCAGGCTGTACTTGTCCGCGGTCGCCTTGGTCACCACGATGGTGTCCTCGTCGGCGGCCGGCGACTTGTCCAGCACCTCGAGCCCGGGCGTGAGCGCCTTCTTCAGGGCCTCGTACGCCTTCTCCGGGTCGGTCTCGGTGGAGTTCTTGTCGAAGTACGCCAGCGAGGCGCCGGTGTACTCCGGGACCAGGTCGACCGAGCCGTCCTTGATCGCGGCCATGTAGGTCTCGCGGTTGCCGATGTTCGGCTTCTTCTTCACCTCGATGCCCTTGGCGGCGATCGCCTGCCCGTAGATCTCCGCCAGCAGCTGGCTCTCGGAGAAGTCGGCGGACCCGACGGTGATACTCGACACCTTGGACGGCGCGGGCGAGGAGCCCGCGTTGTCGCTGCCGAGCTGGTCGCCCCCACCCCCGCAACCAGCCAGGCCGAGCACCGCCACCCCGGCGATCGCAGTACGGATGAGTGTGGATCTCAACACGAGAGCCTCCAGAGTCTCGTCAGCCACCGGCCGGTGCCGATGGATGTTTCGATGGGGCGGTTCAGCAGATTCATCAGATCGTCAAGTTCATCAGATACGTCGGACAAAACCGGTGTCACCTGGCCTTCAGGCCCTCCGACACCGTGAGCCGGGCGATCGCCGCGAAGATCGCGTCGAGCCCGATGGCGAGCAGGGCCACCAGCAGGGCGCCGGTGAACATCTGCGGGAAGTCGCGGAGCTTCAGCCCGTCGACCACGTAGCGGCCGAGGCCGCCGAGCGACACCAGTGCGGCGATCGTCGCTGTCGAGACGATCTGCAGGGTGGCGCTGCGCAGACCGGAGATGATCAGCGGCAGCGCGATCGGGATCTCCACCTTGGTCAGGATCTCCCGGCCGGTCATCCCCATCCCCCGGGCCGCGTCGATCGTGGCCGGATCGACACCGGACAGACCGGCGTACGTCGAGGCCAGGATCGGCGGGATACCGAGCGCGACCAGCGCGATCAGCACCGGCAGGAAGCCGATCTGGTTGGTCAGCAGGACGGCGATCATCAGCAGGCCGAGGCTCGGCAGGGCGCGGGCGGCGTTACCCAGGTTGATCGCCAGGAACGCGCCGCGCCGGGTGTGGCCGATCCACAGGCCGATCGGCAGCGCGATCACCGCGGACAGCCCGAGCGCGGCGAACGTGTACCAGAGGTGCTGGACGATCCGCGCCCAGATCCCCTCATTGCCGGACCAGTTGTAGGAGTCGGTGAGGTACTGCCACATGTCAGGCCACCCCCGCCACCGGAGTCGCGACGCGCGCCCACGGGGTGAGGAGCCGCTGCGCCGTGACGATGATCAGGTCGCAGCACAGCGCCAGCAGCAGCGACAGCACCACCCCGACCACCACCGGGGTGAGGAAGTCCTTCTGGAAGCCGAGCGTGAACAGCTCCCCCAGGCCGCCGATGCCGATCACCGCGCCGACACTCACCATCGAGATGTTCGCCACGGTCACGACGCGCAGCCCGGCGAAGATCACCGGTACGGCGATCGGCAGGTCGACCGCGACCAGCCGGTGCAACGGGCTGTACCCGACCGCGATCGCCGACTGGCGCACTTCGGCCGGTACGGAGCGGAGTCCGTCGATCACGTTACGGATCAGCAGGGACACCGTATAGAGGGTCAGCGCGACGATGATGTTGACCGTGGACAGCACCTTGGTACCGAGGACCGCCGGGATCACGATGAACAGCGCGATCGACGGCAGCGAGTACAGCACGCCGCCGAACGCGACCAACGGATTGGCCAGCCACCCGTACCGCGTGGCGATATACCCGAGCGGCACCGCGATCAGCAGCCCGAGGATCACCGGGACGATCGACAGATAGACGTGTTCGCGCAACTGCTCCCAAATCAGCCCGGAGTTGTCGCCAATCCAGGTCATGGGCGCAACGCCTCGGCTACTGTGCCTTGATCGACTACGCCGATGGCACGGCCTTCGTCGTCGACGCAGACGCCCAACCCGCTCGGGGAGGTCAGGACGGAGTCGAGGGCGGCGCGGAGCGAGTCGCCTCGCTTGAAGACCGCGCCGACCGGCAGCAGAGTCTCCGCGCTGCCGTTGCGCCAGCCGACCGGTACGCCGTCCTTCAGCGCGAGCTCAGGTGGCAACGGCTTGACCGGCAACTCGTCGGGATGCACGAACGTGAGAGCCCGGTAACCACGATCCTGTCCGACGAACCCCCGGACGAAGTCGTCGACCGGGTTGGCCAGCAGCTCCGCGGGCGGAGCGAACTGGGCAAGCTTGCCGCCGACCTTCAGCACGGCGACGTTGTCGCCGAGCTTGATCGCCTCGTCGATGTCGTGGGTGACGAACACGATGGTCTTGCCGATGTCGCGCTGCAGCCGGAGCAGCTCTTCCTGCAACTGGTGCCGCACGATCGGGTCGACGGCACTGAACGGCTCGTCCATCAGCATGATGGCCGGATCGGCGGCCAGGGCGCGGGCGACGCCGACTCGTTGCTGTTGGCCACCGGACAGCTGGGCCGGATACCGCTGGGCCAGCTTGGGATCCAGGCCGACGCGCTCGAGCAGCTCCATCGCGGTGTCGCGGGTCCGGCGCTTGTCCCAGCCGAGCAGCTTCGGCACGGTGGCGACGTTGTCGACCACCGTCTTGTGCGGGAACAGGCCGGCATGCTGGATCACATACCCGATGCCGCGCCGCAGCGTGACCGGGTCCTTGCTGTTGATGTCCTCGCCGTCGATCGAGATGCGGCCGCTGGTGCGTTCGATCGTGCGGTTGATCATCCGCAGTGACGTGGTCTTGCCGCAGCCGGACGGCCCGACGAACACGGTGATCTGGTTGCTCGGGATCCGCAGGGACAGGGTGTCGACGGCGACGGTGCCGTCCGGATACCGCTTGGTGACGTCCTCGAACTCGATCATTGCGCCCCTTCGCGCTCGTCGTCGGTCGCCCGATCGACCCTAGCGGACCGCGAGACCGATGCCACGTGATCGCACGGTTTCTCGATCCCCGAGAAAGTGCACCATAGCGGTAGGCATTGCTACGATCGCACTGTGCTATCTCCAGCCCTGTCGCACCGCCCCGGCCAGGGGAGTCAGCTCTCCCGCATCGGGATCCGGACCCCTCGTTCGTCGGCGACCTCTACTGCCTTGTCGTAGCCGGCGTCGACGTGCCGGATGACACCCATCGCCGGGTCGTTGGTGAGAACCCGCTCCAGCTTCCGCCGGGCCAGGTCGGTGCCATCGGCAACCGATACCTGGCCGGCATGGATGGACCGGCCGATGCCGACGCCGCCGCCGTGGTGGATCGACACCCAGGACGCGCCGCTGGCCACGTTCACCATTGCGTTCAGCAACGGCCAGTCCGCGATCGCGTCCGAGCCGTCCAGCATGCCTTCGGTCTCCCGGTACGGCGACGCGACGCTGCCGGTGTCCAGGTGGTCCCGGCCGATCACGATCGGCGCCTCGAGCTCACCGGAGGCGACCATGTCGTTGAACCGCACCCCGGCCTTGTCCCGCTCGCCCTGGCCCAGCCAGCAGATCCGTGCCGGCAGGCCCTGGAACGCGACCCGCTCGCCGGCCAGCGTGATCCAGCGCCGCAGGTGCTCGTTGTCCGGGAACAGGTCCAGGATCGCCTGGTCCGTCTTCGCGATGTCGGCCGGGTTGCCGGACAGCGCGGCCCACCGGAACGGGCCCTTTCCCTCACAGAACAAGGGCCGGATGTACGCCGGCACGAAGCCGGGGAACTCGAACGCACGGGAGTACCCGGCCTTGCGGGCCTCGTCGCGGATCGAGTTGCCGTAGTCGAACACCTCGGCCCCCGCGTCCTGGAAGCCGACCATCGCGGCGACGTGCCGGGCCATCGAGGCCTGCGCGCGCTCGGTGAAGCCGGCCGGGTCCTTCTCGCGGGCGGTGGTCCAGTCGTCGAAGTCGATGCCCACCGGCAGATACATCAGCGGGTCGTGCGCCGAGGTCTGGTCGGTGACGATATCGATCGGCGCACCCAACTGCAGCAGCTCCGGGACGATCACCGCGGCGTTGCCCAGGACACCGATCGACAGCGGCCGCCGGGCCTTCTTGGCCTCCTCGGCCAGCCGCAGCGCGTCGTCCAGCGACTTGGCGCGGACGTCAAGATACCGATGCTCGATCCGGCGGTCGATCCGGCTGGAGTCGACGTCGATGCAGATCGCGACGCCATCGTTCATGGTGACGGCGAGCGGCTGAGCGCCGCCCATGCCACCGAGACCCGCGGTCAGCGTGATGGTGCCCGCCAGCGAACCGCCGAACTTCTTCTCCGCGACCGCACCGAACGTCTCGTACGTGCCCTGCAGGATGCCTTGCGTGCCGATGTAGATCCACGAGCCGGCCGTCATCTGGCCGTACATGGTCAGACCCATCGCCTCGAGCTTGCGGAACTCCTCCCAGGTGGCCCAGTCGCCGACCAGGTTCGAGTTCGCGATCAGTACGCGCGGCGCCCACTCGTGGGTCTGCATGACGCCGACCGGCTTGCCGGACTGCACCAGCATCGTCTCGTCGTCCTTCAGCGTGGTCAGCGTCCGGACCATCGCGTCGAACGAGTTCCAGTCCCGGGCCGCCTTGCCGGAACCGCCGTACACGACCAGTTCGTCGGGGTGTTCGGCGACCTCGGGGTCGAGGTTGTTCTGCAGCATCCGCAGCGCGGCCTCCTGCTGCCAGCCGCGGGCGGTCAAGGTGGTACCGCGGGGCGCGCGCACAGGACGGGGTCCGGACATGGGTGATCCAGCCTTTCTAGGACAGTGGGCCGGTGACGGCCTCGGCGACGGTGAGATAGGTGCCGTCGGCAACAAGCCGGACGGAGTGCTCGAGCTCGGGGGCGAGATGCCGGTCGGTGCCCGGCCCCTCGACGTACTCCCGGAGGGCGGTCCGGACGGCGGCGGTGGCCGGCGCCGGGGTCAGTGGCGCGCGCAGGTCCAGCGCCCGCGCGGCGGTGAGGATCTCGATCGCGAGCACCCGCTGGAGCCCGTCGATCGACTTGCGCAGCTTGCGGGCAGCCGACCAGCCCATCGAGACGTGGTCCTCCTGCATCGCGCTGCTCGGGATCGAGTCCACGCTGGCCGGTACGGCGAGCCGCTTCAGCTCGGACACGATCGCGGCCTGCGTGTACTGCGCGATCATGTGACCGCTGTCGACGCCGGGATCGTCGGCCAGGAAGGCGTTCAGCCCGTGGTTACGCGCGACGTCGAGGAAGCGGTCGGTACGGCGTTCGCTGATGCTGGCCACATCCGCCACGGCGATCGCCAGGAAGTCGAGCACGTAGCCGATCGGGGCGCCATGGAAGTTGCCGTTGGACTCGACCCGTCCGTCGGGGAGGACGACCGGGTTGTCGATCGCGGCGGCCAACTCATATCCCGCGACCGTGGCCGCGTGGGCGGCGGTGTCGCGCGCGGCGCCGTGCACCTGCGGTGAGCAGCGCAAAGAGTAGGCGTCCTGGACGCGGTTGCAGTCCGGCCCGCGATGGCTGGCGACGATCGCGCTGTCGGCGAGGATCGCGCGCAGGTTGGCGGCGGCGAGCGCCTGGCCGGGCTGCGGACGCAGCGCCTGCAGGTCGGCGGCGAACGCCCGGTCGGTGGCGAGCTGCCCCTCGACGCTCATCGCGGCGGCGATGTCGGCGGTCTTGAAGAGGCGGTCGAGATCGGCCAGCGCGAGCACCAGCATGCCGAGCATCCCGTCGGTGCCGTTGATCAGCGCGAGGCCTTCCTTCTCGGCCAGCACGACCGGGGTCAGTCCGTGGGCGGGCAGCGCGTCGCGGGCGTCGAGAAGGTTGCCCTCGGCATCTCTCACCGGGCCTTCGCCCATCACGGCGAGCGCGACGTGGGCCAGCGGTGCGAGGTCACCGGAGCAGCCGAGGCTGCCGTACTCGTGGACCACCGGAGTCAGGTGCGCGTTGAGCAGACCGGCGTACGCCTGGGCCGTCTCGACCTTCACGCCGGTCCGGCCGGTGGCGAGGGTCGACAGTCGCAGCAGGGCGAGCGCCCGTACCACTTCTGTCTCCACCTCGGGCCCGGAGCCGGCCGCGTGCGACCGGACCAGGCTGCGCTGCAACTGGGCCCGCAACTCGGGCGCGATGTGCCGGGTCGCGAGCGCGCCGAAGCCGGTCGAGACGCCGTAGTGCGGGGTGTCCGCGTGGGCCAGGGCCTCGATCGCGGCGCGTGACTTCGCGATCTCCTCGAGGGCCTGGTCGTCGATCTCCACCCGGGCTCCGTGCCGTGCCACCGCGACCACGTCGGCCGGTGTCAACGGCCCGACGCCGACGGTTACCTTGCTGGTCTCTTCCACTCGAACATTGCACCGCGCGGCACCCGCAACCGACAGCAGCGCCGTGCACTTTCTGTCTCGGATCTGAGACATCTGTGAACCCTCAGCCACCGTAGAGTTCAGGAATGGTGTTCGAGATCCGGACGGCGGCCCCGGAGGACGCGGCCGGAATCGCCCGGCTCTGGGCCGTCACGATGCCGCAACTGGTGATGACGGCCCGCGGTGTCGAAGCCGGACTTCGCCGTGCGAAGAGCCGCGTCGTCCTGGTCGCGGTCGACGGCCCGGAGGTGGTCGGCTACGCGAACATCTATCGACCCGACCCGGCGGAGCAGGCACCGCGGGTACGGATCACCGTCCACGTGGCGCCCGCGTCGCGGCGGCTCGGGATCGGGAGCGCGCTGCTCGACCAGGTCACTGCGCGCGCCGCCGAGGCCGGCGCGGCACGATTGCTGGTCGTGGTCGGCGATGACGACGAGTCGAAGGGATTCGCGACCCGGCGCGGCTTCACCATCGGCCGCCGGATGAGCCATTCCAAGGCGGAGCTGAGCGCGGCCCGCGAGCCGGTCGCGGCACCGTCCGGGCTTCGCGTTGCCGACTACGAGCAGGTGGATCCGCAGCAGCTCTACCTGGCCGAGGCCGCCGTGCGTGACGACGACCCCAGCGGTCTTTCGGGCGGTCCGGCGTACGACGAGTGGCTGGAAAGTGCTTGGAACCATCCGGACCTGCGGCGCGATCTCAGTATCGCGGTGCTCGACGGCGACACCGTGTTGTCCTTTGTGACGACGACTGCAGACCCGGAGCGAAGCATGATCTGGTCGAACCTGACGGGGACGATCCCGTCGGCCCGTGGACGTGGGCTGGCGAAGGTGGTGAAATCGCACGCGCTGGCGCGGGCCCGGGATGCCGGGTTCCGGATCGCATCCACCGGGAACGACGCCGGGAACGCGCCGATGCTCGCCGTGAACGAGTGGCTCGGGTACCGCGTGTCGTCGGGCGCCTGGACGGCGGAGAAGGCGCTGTGATCCGGTTCGCGCTGACGCTGGTGTTCTTCGGCGTCCTGTCCCTGGTCGTCGGTTCGCTGGTGTCCGGCGACGACTATTTCGACTGGGGCGTCACGGGTGGGCTGTTCGCGCTGGCCGTGGCGGGCGAGTGCGCAAGGTTCTGGTTGAAGCGGAGCCGCGCCAAGAAGCGGCAATCGTCCGGAATCTGAGACCGGGGCGGCTAGTCTGCCGTTGTGAGCGGCAACGTTCCCGCCTCGACCCGCACTCTGCGGGTGCTGACGTTCCTGGCCACCCAGCCCGGACCGGTACCGATGGAGCGCATCGCGTCCGCGGTCGGCCTGCCGCGCTCGTCGACGTACCACTTGCTGCGGGCAATGATCGACGAGGGCTTCGTCGTCCACCTGCCCGAGGAGAAGCGGTACGGGTTGGGAGTGGCCGCGTTCGAGATCGGCTCCGCCTATCTGCGGCACGACCCGCTCGAGCGGCTGGCGCGGCCGTTGCTCGTCCAGCTCGTCGCGGAGGTGGGGCAGACCGCGCACCTCGGCGTACTGCATGGTCGTGAGCTCGTCTATCTGCTGAAAGAGCAGCCGCCTCGCCCGGTCACGTTGGTCACCGACGTCGGCGTACGACTCCCCGCCACCCTCACCGCCTCCGGCCGTGCGCTCCTGGCCGAGCTCCCACCGGCCCAGGTCCGCGCGCTCTTCCCCACCCCGGAGAGCTTCGTACGACGCACCGACTACGGACCGCAGACCCTCACCCAACTCCGCCGCCTCCTGGCGGACGAGAAACGTCAGGGCTTCGCGGTCGAGGACTCCTTCATCACTCCCGGCGTCGCGTCCGTCGCCAGCGCTGCCCTCGACCACGCCGGCCACCCGGCCGCCGCCATCAGCGTCACTTTCCGCACCGACGCCGTACCCGCACCCGACCGCCACCTCCTGGCCCACCGCATCCGCCAAGCCGCCACAGCCCTGACCCGCCGCCTCCACGGCTGAACGTACGACGACCCTCCGCGGAGCCGGTTGGCTTCAGGAGGGTCGTCGGGGGCGACGTCGCGGTTGCGGAAAGGCTTACCGCTCTTCGCGGAAGTCGACGTGCTGGCGGACCGACGGGTCGTACTTGCGCATCACGAGCCGGTCGGGATTGTTCCGCCGGTTCTTGCGCGTTACATAGGTGAAGCCGGTGCCCGCCGTGCTGCGGAGCTTCACGATCGGGCGGAGGTCGTTGCGCTTGGCCATACTGTCCTTTCCTGGATCACCTGGCGGGTGACCCTCGCTCAGGAGAACACCGGTGGGGTGGCGGCTATTCCGGTTCGGAGGGTACTTTGTACTGGTTATCGTTTTCAATAAGACGGGAGTGCGGATGCTGCCGGTGACCTTGCTGACGGGTGTCGACGAGGAGTTCCGTGGCGCGGTCGCGGGGAACACCCTGGCCGCCGCCGGACCGGCCGGCGTCCTGATCGAGTACGACGTCAGCGGCCTGACCGAGGGCTCCGTCGTACGGATCGCCCGTACCGCCACCGGCGTGATCGACCGCGAGGTGATCCGGATGGACCACCCGTGCGTCTCCTGCGCGATGCGCGGCTCGCTGGTCGAGTTGCTGCTCAGCATCGCAGCCGTCGAGCAGTACGGCGTCGCGATCGTGGACCTGCCGTCCGCCGGAGACACCCAAGCCCTGACCGAGGAGATCGCCCGGGACGGCGCCGGCGAGCTCCGGGTGGATGCGGTTGTCACGACGGTCGACACGGGCAGCGTGATCGACGACCTGACCGGCGACCAGTTGATCCAGGATCGCGGTATTCCGACCGCCGCCGAGGACGGCCGGGCCATCGCCGAGGTGGTCGCGCGCCAACTGGAGTACGCGAACGCGGCCGTCCTCAGCAGCGACGACGACACCGTCCGCGCACTCGTCCGGGCGATCAACCCGCAGCTGCTCGTCCGGACCACGCCGGCCGGGCTCCTCGGCGTACGCCTGCAAGCTCCGGACGCGACCGAGCCGGGGTCGATCACGGCTCCGCAGGACGACGGGCCGGTGCGAACGCTCGTCTGGCAGTCGGACCGGCCGTTCCACCCCGAGCGGCTGTACGACGCGTTGGAGGATCTGGTCGTGGGTACGGCGCGCGGCCGGGGGACGCTGTGGATCGCGACCCAACACCGCAACCGGCTCAGCTGGGACAGCTTCGGCACCAACATCGCGCTCGGCGTCCTCGGTCCGTGGCTGGCCGATCTGCCGGCCGACCGCTGGTCCACGGTCGGGCAGCAGCATCAGGCCCGCTCGGCCCTCGAGTGGCACCCCGAGTACGGCGATCGCGCGTCGTACCTGTCCATCACTGGAGTCGGCCTGGACGTCCGGGAATTACGGGAGCGCCTCGATGGTTGTGTCCTTCGTGCGGATGAAGCGGTCCACCCCCTGACCGATCCGTTCGCCCCCTACTTGGAAGGAAGTACCGCAGCATGAAGAACGCCATTCACCCCGACTACCGCCGGGTCGTCTTCCGGGACAAGTCCGGCAACTTCAGCTTCCTCACCGGGTCGACGCGCGAGAGCAACGAGACCATCGAGTGGCACGACGGGAACACCTACCCGGTCGTCGACGTCGAGATCTCGTCCGCCAGCCACCCGTTCTACACGGGCCAGCAGCGCGTGATGGACACCCAGGGCCGCGTGGAGAAGTTCAAGAAGCGCTACGGCCAGAAGTAATCCTGGCTTCCAAACCCGCCGATCACCCGATCGGCGGGTTTTTTGTTGGCGGATATGTGCAGCTCGACAGGACCTGTCCCTCGGAAAGCGCCTGCCGAGGAGGGCCTGAGCCTGGCAGCGGCGACTTGGGCCGATGACCTCCTGTCGAGCTGCACGCTGACCCAGATGTCTCGGATTCGAGATGGCGGCTGGGTGGGGGTGCTATGTGGGTCGAGTGCCGGGGATCACACTGTGCCCATGGAACCGGTGGAGCTCACGGGTGGTGGGTTGACGCCGCTCGAGGCGGTGGCGCTCGGGCAGCGGCGGACGGCCGTGCGGCTGGGTGACGACGCGCGGAAGCGGATGCACGAGTCGGCCCTCGCGGTGGCCGAGGTCGCCCGGTACCGGCCGGTGTACGGGCGGACCACCGGGGTCGGCGCCAACCGTGACGTACTGACCTCCGACCCCGAGCACGGCGCCCGGTTGCTCGGATCGCATTCCACCACCGGTACGACGTCGTACCCGAAGGACGTGGTCCGGCTCGGGCTGCTGATCCGGGTGAACCAGCTCGCGGCCGGCGGGTCGGGGCTCGAGCCCGCGGTCGCCGACGCGATCGTTGCCTTGCTCAACGATGACGAGCTGCCCGACCTGCACCGCGGCGGCGCGATCGGGACCGGCGACCTCGGACCACTGGCCGAGCTCGGGCTCGCACTCGGCGACGTCATCGACGGGACCAGCGCACTCCCTCTGCTGTCCAGCAACGCCATCACGCTGGCCGAGTGCTGTCTCGCGTACGTCGAGGCCACCACACTGATCAACGTCGTACCGCTCGTCGGTGCCCTCTCGCACGTCGCCCTGCGCGGCAACGCCGAGGTGTACGACGTCCGCGTGCACGAGGCTCGTCCGCAGCCGGGGCAGGTCCGGGTCGCACGCCGGATGCGCGGACTCCTCGACGACCTGCCGCTACCACCGGCCCGGATCCAGGATCCCTTCGGACTCAGGGCTTTCGCACAGGTGCTCGGCCCGGCCGTCGACCATGTGGATGCCCTGGGCAACAGTATTCGGATCGACATCAACGCCTCCGCGGAGAACCCGCTCGTGGCCGGCGACACCGTGCTGCACAACGGCAACTGGCACGCGATGCCGATCGCGCTGGCCCTCGACTCGCTCCGGCTGAGCCTGCACAGTGTCGCGACCCTGTCGACGTCCCGGGTCGCGAATCTGGTCGACCCGGAGTACACCGGGCTCAGCCGGTTCCTGGCCAGCGGGGCCGAGGCGAGCTCCGGCGTGATGATGATCGAGTACGTCGCCCACGATGCGCTGGCCGCGGTCCGGTCGTCCGCCCAGCCGGCCACTCTCGGTACGGCAACCCTGTCCCGGGGCGCCGAACACCATGCCAGCTTCGCGCCACAGGCCGCCGTACTGACGGCTCAGCTCCTGGACGCGTTGCGGGAAGTCCTCGCGAGTGAGCTGGTCACCGCGGTCCGGGCGATTCGCCTGGCCGGGTTGACGCCTGAGGATCTCGCACCGGCCGCCGTCGGCCCGTGGCTGGCCGACGCGCTGTCGGCGCTACCGAGTGATCTCGCCGACCGTTCGTTGCGGGAGGACCTGGAGATCGCCCGCGGTCTGATGACCCAATGGGGCGACCGCCAGGTCGAACATCCCGCCGAGTCCGGCTAGAGCCTGTTGTAGGCCTTGAGGGTGCGGAGTGCGCCGAGGGTGACGATGCCTCGGTACGCGAGGGTGGACGCGGGGCCCGGGGGCTCCCAGGTGATGGCCCAGCCGCCGTCGGGTTGCTGGTCGGCGAGCAGGCGGTCCAGGTGGGCTTCCAGTTGGGCCTCGGTGAAGAGCGGGCGCCAGAAGCTGTCCGGGGCGGGGGCGAAGGACAGCGGGGTGACGCCGTACGTCGGGTCCGCGGCGTCGGCCCGGAACCACTGCAGCTTGGGGAGCCAGTCGCGGACGCGATCGAGGTCGACGTCGTCGGTGTGCTCCAGGAACTCGAGGACCTCGCGCATCCCGTGAGCGTCCTCGGGGAAGCCCTTGGCCACTTCCGCGCTGCACCAGGCGCCGGCCTTCTCGCGCCAGGGGTGCTCGAAGCCGAGTTTGTGCAGGCGGCCGACCAGGCCCGCGGTCGGGTTGAGGCCGGGCTGGTAGGTCCATTCGGTGATGTGTTCGGCGCGGGGATAGTCCTCGACGGCCGGTGCGCACAGCGAGACCGCGCCGTCCTGATTCGCCGTCAGGTCCAGCCAGTCGACCGCCCGGCGGACCATCAGGTCGTCCCGGGCTCCCGCCGCGAGCAAGGTGTCGAATGCGACCTCCACGTCGAGCGCGAGGCTGTCCGGGCACCGCTTGTCCGGCTCCAAGCCGTGACCGAAGCCGCCGTCGGCGTTCTGATAACCGCGGAGCGCGTCGACCACGCCCTGCGCGTCGGCGTCCTCGAAGAGTGTGGCGAACAGCCGGCTCTCGAGCAGCCGGGCGTCCCGCCGTACGAAATCACGACCTGCGGTGAAGATGTCCATGGGTCTACCTTGGCGCAGATCGCACCGCACGTCTTGAACGAATCGGACACCGGCATGAGGCGCGTGTTGAAGTTCGTGCGGGCGGCATGAGGATGCTGTGAGGATCGGGTGTCGAAGCCGGCCCCGGGCCTGAGAGTGGGGGGCGTGAGTGTCTCCGCGGACGAACGGCATCGGCTCGGTGTGATCGGCGGCCTGGCGGCACTGTCGCTGGACGCGATGGCCTCGGTGGCCTACGGGCCGGAGGCGATCGTTCTGGTCCTTGCTCTCGGCGGGGCGAGCGCGATCGGGCTGACGCTGCCGGTGACACTCGCGATCGCGGGCCTGCTGCTCGTGCTGGTGCTGTCCTATCGGCAGGTCATCGCGGCCTTCCCGGACGGCGGCGGTTCGTACGGCGTCGCGAAGAAGTACCTCGGTCGGCGCGCGAGCCTCGTGGCCGGCGCCTCACTCGTGATCGACTACGTGCTCAACGTCGCCGTGTCGGTCGCAGCCGGGGTCGCCGCGCTGACGTCCGCCGTACCAGGGCTGTACGGCTACCGGGTGTGGATCGCCCTCGCGGTGCTCGCCCTGGTGACCGCGGTGAATCTGAAGGGCGTCGCGCACAGCGCGCGGATGTTCATCGTGCCCACGGCCGTGTTCGTCGCGGCCATCCTGACGGTGATTCTGGCCGGTCTGCTCCGCGGCGAAGCCGCGGTCACCACCACGAGCGCGGAGCAGGCCGGTCAGATTCACGCCCTCGGGATTCTCCTGCTGCTGAAGGCCTTCGCGAACGGTTGCGCGGCACTGACCGGGGTCGAGGCGATCGCGAACGCCGTACCGAGCTTCCGCAAGCCGCGCGTGATCCGGGCCCAACGAGCCGAGGTCGCGCTTGGCGTTCTGCTGGCGACGATGCTGATCGGGCTTGCAGTCCTCATCAAGAAGTTCGAGATCAAGCCGGTCGAGGGCGTGACCGTCCTATCGCAGCTCGCCGACGCGTCCCTCGGCCACGGTTTCGGGTACTACGTTGTGCAGTTCTCGACCGTGATACTGCTGGCCCTGGCGGCCAACACGTCGTACGGCGGACTCCCGGTGCTGGCGCAGTTGCTGGCGAAGGACCACTACGTACCGCACGTCTTCAAGCTGCGGGGTCAGCGGCAAGTGTACCGCTACGGGATCGGGTTCCTGACGCTGGTCTCGGCGGTGCTGCTGATCGCGGCGCGCGGCGACATGAACACGCTGGTGCCGCTGTTCGCGATCGGGGTGTTCGTCGGATTCACGTTGTCGCAGGCCGGCATGGTCCGGCACTGGTGGCACGCGCGCCCGGCCGGGTGGCGGTTCAAGCTGGCCCTCAACGGATTGGGCGCCGTCCTCACCGGAGTGGCCGCGATCGTGGTCACGGCGTCGAAGTTCACCGACGGGGCGTGGCTGATCGCGATCGCGCTACCGCTTCTGGTGGTGTTGATGCAGGCCGTGCAGCGGAACTACCGGCGGATCGGTGAGCGGCTCGAGCTCGGCCGTGTTCCGGATCGTCCCGAGGCCCGCCGGTCGCGTGTCGTCGTACCGGTGAACGGCGTGAGCAAGCTGACCCGGGACGCGCTCTCGGTGGCGTCCGGGCTCGGGCACGACGTGGTCGCCGTTCACGCGGTGAACGCGAGTGACCCCGACGACGTGCGCGCGTTCAACCGGCTGCTCACGGACTGGGAGCGCTGGAATCCCGGCGTGCCGCTGGTCGCGCTGGCCGACGACCGGCGCCGGCTGACCGACCCGATCGTGCGCTACATCAAGCACACCGAGTTCGAGACCGTCTTCGTCCTCATCCCCGAGGTCGAACCCGAGCACCTGTGGCAGCGCCTGCTCCAGAACCACCGCGGCGCCCTGCTCGCCCACGCCCTCCGCCGCGACACCAACGCGATCGTCTGCCGCCTCCGCTTCCGCATCCGCGCCGACGAGCCGGCCCCGGCCGACCCCACCCCGACTCTGGTCACCATCAGCCAGGGTTAAGTCGTACCGAAGAACAGGACGTAGTCGTCTACGTAGATCGCATTCCTCGCCTGGGCACACCTGCCGCAGGGGTCAGTGATCCCACTACCTCCTGTCCTTAGGTACGGATCAGGGCTCGAAGCGGTAGCCCATGCCTGGTTCGGTGAGGAGGTGCTTGGGGCGGGCCGGGTCTTCTTCGAGTTTGCGGCGGAGCTGGCCCATGTAGAAGCGCAGGTTGCCGCTGGCGGTTTCGTAGCCGGGGCCCCACACCTCGGTCAGGAGCTGGCGTTGCGACATCAGCTTGCCGGGGTGGCGGATCAGGACCTCGAGCAGGTGCCACTCGGTCGGGGTGAGGCGGATGTCCTCGCCGGTCTCGAGAGTGACCCGCTTCGCCGCCAGGTCGACGGTGGCGCCGCCGACCGTCACCACCGGCTGGTCCTGCGCGATGTTGCTCCGGCGGAGTACGGCGCGCATCCGCGCCAGCAGCTCGTCGATCCCGAACGGTTTGGTCACGTAGTCGTCCGCGCCGGCGTCCAGCGCCTCGACCTTGTCGGTGCTGTCGGTGCGCCCGGACAGCACCAGGATCGGCGCCTCGGTCCAGCCGCGCAGGCCGCGGATCACGTCGACACCGTCGAAGTCCGGCAATCCCAGGTCGAGGATCACCAGCTCCGGCGGGTGCTGCGCCGCCACCTTCAGGGCCGACGTACCGGTGCCGGCCAGATGCACCTCGTAGCCGCGCGCCTTCAGGTTGATCTGCAAAGCCCGGACGATCTGCGGTTCGTCGTCGATCACCAGGACCCTGGTCATTCCTGCCCCTCTGACATCTGTGGTATCTCCGGCTGAGGTACTTCGGACCGTTCGCGGGCGCCCGGGACCGGCGCGTCGGCCGGTCGCAGGGTGGCGGCCGGCATCGCCACCACCATGGTGAGCCCGCCGCCCGGGGTGTCCTCGGGCTGCAGCGTGCCGTGCATCGCCTCGGTCAGACCGCGGGCCAGCGCCAGCCCGAGGCCGACGCCGACCGTGTTGTCCGTGTCGCCGAGCCGCTGGAACGGCGCGAACACCCGGTCCCGGTCCTCCCGCGGGATCCCCGGTCCACGGTCGATCACCCGGATCTCGACGGTGTCGCCGAGCGCGCTGCCAGTAATCAGCGGCGGCCGTCCGGGCGGCGAGTAGCGAAGCGCGTTGGCCAGGAGGTTCGCGATCACGCGCTCCAGCAGCGCGGGGTCCGCCTCGACCAGCGGCAGCGTGTGCGGGATGTCCACCGTCACTTTGTCACTGTCGTCACCCAGCTCTGCCAGCACACCGGGCAAGACCTCGTCCAGAGCCATCGGCCGGGTGAAGACGGGCAGGACCCGGGCCTGCAGGCGACTGAGGTCTAGCAAGTTGTCCACGAGTCGCGACAACCGGTCCAACGACTCGTCCGCCGTTTCCAGCAGCTCCTCGCGCTCGGAATCGCTCCACTCCACGTCGTCACTGCGCAGGCTGGTCACCGACGCCTTGGCCGACGCCAGCGGGGACCGGAGATCGTGGCTGACCGCACGAAGAAGCGCCGTCCGCAGCTTGTCGGCTTCGGCCAGCGGCTTCGCCTCGGCGGCGGCCTCGCTCAGCCGGGCCCGGTCCACCAGCGCGGCCGCGTGCGCGGCGAACGCCCCGACCAGCCGCCGCTCGTCCGCGGCCAGCTGATGGCCTTGCAGAACGAGGACCAGGTCGTCGCGGGCCGGGACCTCGGCGTCGGCTTCCTCCGGCCGGCTGCACGTCAGCGTGCCGGCCGAGGCCAGCGGGCGCCAGACCTCGGTCAGCTCGTCGTCGTCCACCCGCTCCATCAGGCAGGCTCCGGTCATCCCGAAGGCCTCGCGGACCCGTTCGAGCAGGGCGGGCAGGGCGGTCTCGCCACGCAGCACGGAGCCGGCCAGCGTCGCCAGCGTCTCGGATTCCGCAGCCGCACGGGCCGCCTGTCTGGTCCGACGGGCCGCCCGGTCGACGACCGAGCTCACCATCGCCGCGACCAGCACGAAGATCGCCAGCGCGAGCGCATTGTTCAGCTCCGCGATGGTGAACGTCCGGGTCGGCGGTGTGAAGAAGTAGTTCAGTACGACGGTGCCCCCGATCGCGGTGAGCAACGCAGGCCAGAGCCCACCGACCAACGCAACCACGACGACGGCCAGCAGGAACGCAAGTACGTTGCTGGTCAGGTTGAGGTTGTCCCCGCCCAGACCAAGGAGCAGCGCGAGCAGTGGCGGCAGGACGACGGCCAGGATGAAGCCCTCGATCTTCCGGCGCCGTGACAGGCTGCCGCGCAACCGGGGCAGCCGGCCGCGGCCCATCAACGAGTGCGTGACGATGTGTACGTCGATGTCGCCGGAGTCGCGGATCGTGCCGGACCCGATCCCCGGGCCGGTGATCAGGGACGACAGCCGCGACCTCCGCGAGCCGCCGAGGACCAACTGGGTCGCGTTCTCGGCGCGGGCGAAGGTCAGCAGCGCGGCCGGGATGTCGTCGCCGACCACCTGGTGATAGGTCCCACCGAGGCTTTCGACCAGATTGCGCTGGTCGGCGAGGCGCTTCGGGTCGGCGCCGGTGAGACCGTCGGAGCGGGCGACGTGAACGGCGAGCAGGTCCCCGCCGGAGGAGCGGGCGGCGATGCGGGCGGCACGCCGGATCAGGGTCTCGCCTTCGGGGCCGCCGGTAAGTGCAACCACCACTCGTTCCCTGGCTTCCCAGGTCGAGTCGATGTCATGTTGGGCACGGTACTGCTGCAGGCCGGCGTCCACCCGGTCGGCAAGCCAGAGCAGCGCGAGTTCGCGCAGGGCGGACAGGTTGCCGACGCGGAAATAGTTGCCCAGGGCAGCATCGATCTTGTCCGCCGTGTAGACGTTGCCGTGGGCCATCCGGCGGCGCAGCGCCTCCGGGGTCATGTCGACCAGTTCGATCTGGTCGGCGGCCCGGACCACGCGGTCCGGGACGGTCTCCTGCTGTGGTACGCCGGTGATCTTCTCGACCACGTCGTTGATCGACTCGAGGTGCTGGATGTTGACCGCCGAGATCACGTCGATCCCGGCGGACAGCAGCTCCTCGATGTCCTGCCAGCGCTTCTCGTTCCGGCTGCCCGGCACGTTGGTGTGCGCCAGTTCGTCGACCAGCGCCACCTCCGGCCGCCGGGCCAGCACGGCGTCGATGTCCATCTCGGTGAAGCTCGCGCCGCGGTAGTCCAGGATCCGGCGGGGTATCACCTCGAGACCCTGCATCATCTCGGCGGTGTGCTCACGGCCGTGGGTCTCCACGAATCCGACCACCACGTCGGTGCCCCGGGTCAGCCGTCGCTGACCCTCGCCCAGCATCTTGTAGGTCTTCCCTACGCCGGGCGCGGCACCCAGGTAGATCCGCAGATGCCCACGGCCGCTCTTACTCATACCCCCATGCTCTCAGTTCAGCCCAGCGCCGCTAGGGCGTTGTTGAGCTTCACCACGTTGACGCGGGGTTCACCCAGGAAGCCCAGGGTGCGACCCTCCGTGTTCTCCTTCACCAGTTGCTGGACCTTGGCCACGTCCAGGCCACGCTCCCGCGCCACCCGGTTGACCTGCAGAGCGGCGTACGCCGGGCTGATGTGCGGGTCCAGACCGCTGCCGCTGGCCGTCACCGCGTCCGGCGGGACCTGCGACGGGTCGACACCCTCGAGCGCCGCGACAGCCTTGCGCCGCTCGTCGATCAGCGCGACCAGGTCGGCGTTGTTCGGCCCGTACTGCGAGGCCGCGCTGCCCATCGCGTCGTAGTCGACCGCGGACGGCCGGGTCTGGAACCACTTCGGGTCCGCGACCATGATCGCGTTGCCGTCGGAGTCCTTCTTGCCGCTGTCCTGGGTGTACGCCTGGCCGATCAGGTCGGAGGACGTGTCCTTGCCGTTGACCTGGACGATCGAGCCGTTCGCGTTGCCGTGGAACAGCACCTGGGAAACACCGGTCATCACCAGCGGGTACGCGATGCCGAGGATGACGGTGAGCACGAGCACTGCCCGGATCGCCACCCCGAACTGCCGGACCGAGCCGGGGAGATTGCTTGCCATGAACAACTACCTTTCAGCGGATGCCCGGGATCAAGGAGATCACCAGGTCCAGGAGTTTGATGCCGATGAACGGGGAGATGAGGCCACCGACGCCGTAGATCAGCAGGTTGCGCCGCAGCATCGCGGACGCCGACGACGGCTTGTACTGCACACCCCGCAGGGCGAGCGGTACCAGGGCCACGATCACCAGTGCGTTGAACACGACCGCGGACAGAATCGCCGACTCGGGCGAGTACAGGTGCATGATGTTCAGCTTGTCCAGGCCCGGGTAGGCCGCGGCGAACAGAGCCGGCAGGATCGCGAAGTACTTGGCCACGTCGTTCGCGATCGAGAACGTGGTCAGCGAACCCCGGGTGATCAGCAACTGCTTGCCGATCTCGACGATCTCGATCAACTTGGTCGGGTTGGAGTCGAGGTCGACCATGTTGCCGGCCTCCTTGGCGGCCGACGTACCGGAGTTCATCGCCACACCGACATCGGCCTGCGCCAGCGCCGGGGCGTCGTTCGTCCCGTCACCGGTCATCGCGACCAGCCGGCCGCCCTCCTGCTCCTTCTTGATCAGCGCCATCTTGTCCTCGGGCGTTGCCTCGGCCAGGAAGTCGTCGACTCCGGCCTCCTCGGCGATCGCCTTCGCGGTCAGCTGGTTGTCACCGGTGATCATCACGGTCCGGATGCCCATCGCGCGCATCTGGTCGAACCGCTCCCGCATGCCTTCCTTGACCACGTCCTTGAGGTGGATCACGCCGAGCGGGCGCGCCGTCCCGTCGATGCTCTCGGCAACGACCAGCGGCGTACCACCGGAGGCCGAGATGCCGTCGACGATCTCGCCGAGCTGCGGGTCGGTCGTGCCGCCCTGCTGGTTGATCCAGGCGTTCACCGCACCGGCCGCACCCTTGCGGACGTGCCGGCCGTCCACGTCCACACCGCTCATCCGGGTCTGCGCGGTGAACTGCACGAAGGTTGCATGCGGCAACTCTCCGGTGTGCCGCTCGCGCAGTCCGTAGCCGGTCTTCGCCAGTACGACGATCGACCGGCCCTCCGGAGTCTCGTCGGCCAGGCTGGACAGCTGGGCCGCGTCGGCCAGCTCGGTGTCGGACACGCCCTGGACCGGAATGAACTCCGACGCCTGCCGGTTGCCCAGCGTGATGGTGCCGGTCTTGTCGAGCAGCAGGGTGTTCACGTCGCCCGCGGCCTCGACCGCACGACCCGACATGGCCAGCACGTTGCGCTGGACCAGCCGGTCCATCCCGGCGATGCCGATCGCGGACAGCAGTGCACCGATCGTGGTCGGGATCAGGCAGACCAGCAGGGCCACCAGGATCACGATGTTCAGGTTCGTGTGCGCGTAGTTCGCGAACGTCGGCAGCGTCACCGTGGCGATCAGGAACACGATGGTCAGGCTGGCCAGCAGGATGTTCAGCGCGATCTCGTTCGGCGTCTTCTGCCGCGACGCGCCCTCGACCAGCGCGATCATCCGGTCGATGAAGCTCTCACCCGGCTTGGTGGTGATCTTCACGACGATCCGGTCCGACAACACCTTGGTGCCGCCGGTGACCGCACTGCGGTCGCCGCCGGACTCCCGGATGACCGGGGCGGACTCGCCCGTGATGGCGGACTCGTCGACACTGGCGACACCCTCGATGACGTCACCGTCGCCGGGGATGATCTGGCCGGCCTCGACGACGACGAGGTCGCCGAGCTGCAGCTGGGTCGCCGGCACCATTTCCTCGCGTTCACCGACCAGTCGCCGGGCGGTCGTCTCGGTCTTGGCCCGCCGCAGCGTCTCGGCCTGGGCCTTGCCCCGGCCTTCCGCGACCGCCTCCGCCAGGTTGGCGAAGACCACGGTCAGCCAGAGCCAGACCACCACCCACCAGACGAAGACGCTGGAGTCGGTGACGGCGATGATCGTCGACGCGACCGCGCCGACCTCGACCACGAACATCACCGGGTTCTTCACCATCACCCGCGGATCGAGCTTGCGCAGCGCGTCCGGCAGGGAGGTCCAGAGCATCCGTGGGTCGAACAGGCCCGACGGCGCCTTCTTCGCCACCGTCCCCGGGTCCTTCTTGGCACCCGGCGAGGGGGTCTTCACGAGCGTGGTCACAGTCCCTCCGCAAGAGGTCCGAGAGTAAGAGCGGGGAAATAGGTCAGGCCGGTCACGATCAGGACGACGCCGACGAGCATCGTCACGAACAGGGCCTTGTGGGTGGGCAGCGTGCCCTGCGTCACCGGCACCGGCTGCTGCTGGGCGAGCGAGCCGGCCAGGGCCAGCGCGAGCACGATCGGCACGAACCGGCCGAACAGCATCACCAGCCCGAGAGCGGTGTTGTAGAACGGGATGTTCGCGCTGAGACCGCCGAACGCACTGCCGTTGTTGTTGCCGGCCGAGGTGAACGCGTACAGCACTTCCGAGAACCCGTGGGGGCTGTCGGTGTTGAAGATCGAGGCACGCGCCACGGCAAGCCCCATCGCCAGCGACGCACCGACCAGTACGACGGCCGGCGTCGTGAGGATGTAGAGCGAGACCAGCTTCATCTCGCGGGCGGTGATCTTCTTCTTCAGGTACTCCGGCGTCCGGCCGACCATCAGGCCGGCGACGAATACCGCCAGGACGGCGAGGATGAGCATGCCGTAGAGACCCGTACCGGTACCACCGGGTGAGACCTCACCGAGCATCATGTGGAACAGGACGGTGCCGCCACCGAGTGGTGTGAACGAGTCATGCGCCGCGTTCACGGCACCGGTCGACGTACCCGTCGTGGACGCCCCGAACAAGGCCGAGGCCCAGATGCCGAAGCGGGTCTCCTTGCCCTCCAACGCGGCACCCGCCGCGTGCGTCGCCGTACCGGCGCCCAGGTTTTCGAAGAGGGTGGCGGAGAAGGCGAAGGCGGCCCACAGGACACCCATCACGCCGAGGATCGCGTAGCCCTGCTTCTTGTCCTTGACCATCAGGCCGAAGGTCCGGGTCAGGCAGACCGGGATCAGCAGCAGCAGGAAGATCTCGAACAGGTTCGACAGCGGGTTCGGGTTCTCGAACGGGTGGCCCGAGTTGGCGTTGTAGAAACCGCCACCGTTCGTGCCGAGCTCCTTGATGACCTCCTGGCTGGCCACCGGCCCGCCCGGGATGGTCTGGGTCTGGCCGACCACCGAGGTGACCTCGTGCCCACCGGAGAAGTTCTGTACGACGCCCATCGCGACCAGCACCAGCGTGCCGATGATGGCGATCGGCAGCAGGATCCGCAGCGAGGTCCGGGTCAGGTCGACCCAGAAGTTGCCGATCCGGTCGGTCTTGGCCCGGGAGAAGCCGCGGATCAGGGCGATCGCGACGACGATGCCAACGGCCGCGGACACGAAGTTCTGCACCGCGAGGCCGGCGAACTGGACCAGGTGGCCCATCGTCACCTCGGGCGAGTACGACTGCCAGTTGGTGTTCGTCACGAACGACGCGGCGGTGTTCCAGGCCAGCCCCGACTCCACGTTCGGCAGCCCGAGCGACAGCGGCAGGTAGTGCTGCAGGCGCTGGAGCAGGTAGAGCAGGACCAGGCTGACGGCGGAGAACGCGATCAGCGACCGCGCGTAGACGCCCCAGGTCTGGTCGGCCTTCGAGTCGACCCCGAAGAGCTTGTAGGTGCCGCGCTCGATCGCCAGGTCCTTGTCGGACGAGTAGACCCGGGCCATGTACCCGCCCAGCGGCCGGTAGACGGCGGCCAGGAGCACGAGCAGGAGGCCGACCTGCAACAGGCCGGCTGCGGTGTCGGACATCAGAACCTCTCGGGGAAGATCAGGGCGGCGACCAAGTAGAGGATCAGGGCCGCGGCGACCACCAGGCCGGCGATGTTCTCGGCGCTCACAGCTTCTCCACTCCACGCAGCGCGAACCAGATGGCCGCGAACACGACGACGGTGACGACCAGATAGATGACGTCAGTCATGACGCCACCACCTCACGGCAAAAGTGCTCATGAGTTCACTGCACACCGCTCACTGCCTGGTCAGGAGTGTTCTCACAGGCCTCTCACACCCGCTGACAGACCTCTCACAGGCTTCTCACAGGTAGCTCATTGCTGGCAGAAACTTCGCGAGAGCGCCGCCAGTCCGCATACTTACGCGTGGCAATCACAGCCCACGGACAAGGGAAGAACACCTAGTGACCGACATGGACATCGCCCCCGCCGAGCAGTTCTTCTCCACGGAGACCCGGGACGCACTCGCCGAGGCGAGCCGCAAGCTCGCCGAGCGCCTCCAGGCCCACACCGAGGCCCTGCTCGCGATGACCGGCGACGAGGAGCAGGCCGCGCTCTACGAGCAGAACACCGCACTCGAGGAACTCGTCGAGGACTGGAACGACGCCGTCTTCGAGCACACCGGTACGGCGCCACTCCTGCTGGACGACGCGGTCGACGAAGAGGACGACGAGGACACCGAGCAGGACCAGGTGATCAGCGTGGTGTCGCGGTTCGACCTGCGCGTGATCGACCTGGACGCGCTGCTCGAGGCCGGCCGGGCAGCACAGGAACGGCACCCGGCCGAACTGGACGAGGCCGTCGAGCAGGATCCGGTCGACTCCGCCGAGCAGGCCATCTACGAGATCAGCCGCGAGGTCGGGGAGGCGTGGTTCGAGCTCCCGGGCATCGAGATGGTGGCCGGCGCCCGCGCGTACGTCGTACCGGAGCACCCGTTCGAGCCGCTGGACGCGGACGCCGAGGACGTCGTCACCGAACTCATAGCCCCGAACGGCGTGGCCACCCACGCGGAAACTTGGGCCTAGACCAGTAAGTCACCGTCGAGTGTGGTGATCGCCTGACCACTCAGGTGGACGCGATCGCCGACGGTGGCGACGCGGACGACACCGCCTCGGGCGGACGCCTGGAATCCGACCAGTTCGTTCCGTCCGAGGCGCTCGGCCCAGTACGGCGCCAACGCGGTGTGCGCGCTGCCACAGACCGGGTCCTCCGGGATCCCGGCGGCCGGAGCGAAGAACCGCGACACGAAATCGAAGCCGGAGTCCGCGGGGCGGTCACGATCGTGCCCCGGTTCCGCTCGCGCTGATTGATCGCCTTCACCTGACCCAGGTCCGGCGCCAGCGCGCGGAGCGCCGACTCGTCGGGCAGGACGACGAACACGTCGGTCAGCGCGCCCGTGCTGTGCACACTGACCGGCTCGACCCCGAGCGCCGCGATCAAGCCCGCCGGCGCCTCCGCCTCGACCGGTCGGTTGACCGGGAAGTCGAGGGTGATCCAACCGTCGTCGACCGAAGCTGTCAGCACCCCGCTCCGGGTCAAGAAGCCCACCTTGCCGCTGGCCAGCCCGTCCGACAGCAGCGCGTGCGTCGTCGCCAGGGTCGCGTGACCACACAGGTCCACCTCGATCGTCGGTGTGAACCAGCGAAGCTCCCACTCCGCGTCACCACCCGGAGACGGCTTCACGAACGCGGTCTCGGCGTGCTGCAGCTCCGCCGCGACCGACTGCATCCAGGCGGCCTCGGGCCAGGCCCCGGCGGGCAGTACACAGACACCCGCTGGGTTCCCGGTGAAGGGACGATCGGCGAACGCGTCGACTACCCGGATTCTCATGCTCATCACGCTAAGACGGCGTACGCACGCTTTCCATAGCCACTCGGCGCGCGGTGGACCGGTCAGGCCATGGCGACGGCGTCGATCTCGAGTAGCCAGTTCTCGGCGTAGATGTCGCAGATGATGACGGTGAGGGCCGGCACGTGCTGGCCGAGCACCTCCTCGCGGATCTTCGAGTTCAGCGCCCGGTACTGCCGGTCGGACAGGTACGTCGTCACCTTCACCAGGTTCCGGATCCCCATGCCGGCCTCGGCCAGCACCGACAGCACGTTCCGCCAGACCATCCGGCACTGTGCCTCGAACGTCTCCGGCACCCGGCCGTGCTCGTTGCCCCACGGCACTTGTCCGCTGACGAACACCATCCGCTGGGCTCCGTCCACCTGGACGCCGTGCGCGTAGTTGCCGGTCGCCGGCGGCAGGATCTCCGGATTCAACGGCTCGATCGCAAGTCCTGACATGTACTCCCCCTCCTACTCACCAGTGCATTCCCCACCCCGAGTTCTCCGCCATGTTTACCCTGCGGCGATTGAACCGCCTACCCCACCCACCCGTATCGATGGTGTTCCACATCCAGATGGAGGGGAAAGAGTCATGCCGCTTCTCGCCAAGAGCCGTCCACTCGCCATGACGACCGCGCTCATCGGCGGTCTCGCGCTGATCGCGCCGTCCACGGCCAGCGCCCACCAGTCCCACCACCACCCACTCGCCGTACAGCAGGTCAACCTGGTCTCGGACCAGAAGGGCAAGGCCTCGCTCCAGGACGACGACCTGGTGAACCCGTGGGGTCTGTCGCTCGGCGCGACGACGCCGCTGTGGGTGTCCAACAACGGTACGTCGTCGTCCACGCTGTACTCGACCGCGCCAGGCTCGACCACCGCGAGCAAGGTGCAGACAGTCCGGGTGGACGTGCCGGTTCCGACCGGGCAGGTCAACAACCCCGGCACCGGGTTCGTGATCACCAACGGGACGGTGAGCACGCCGGCCCGGTTCATCTTCGCCACCGAGACCGGACAGATCGCCGCCTGGGCTCCGCCGGTCACTCCGGCGATCGGCGCCGCCCAGATCAAGGCCACCACCCCCGGCGCCATCTACAAGGGCTTGGCGATCGCGACAACCGGAGCAGGGGACCGGTTGTACGCCGCCAACTTCACCCAACGCCGGATCGATGTCTTCGACACCACGTTCACCCTGGTGAAGAAGCCGCGGTGGGCGTTCCGGGACTTCCACCTGCCGAAGGGGTTCGGACCGTTCAACGTGCAGACGCTCAACGGCCGGATCTTCGTCGCCTACGCCAAGGTGAACCCGAAGACCGGTGACGAGATCGCCGGCCGCGGCCTCGGGTTCGTCGACGAGTTCACCGTGGACGGAAGGCTGGTCGCCCGCGTCGCGTCGCGCGGCACGCTGAACGCTCCTTGGGGTCTGGCGTTCGCGCCGGCCGCGTGGGGTCAGCCGGCCGGCACTCTCCTGGTCGGCAACTTCGGGGACGGCCGGATCAACATCTTCCAGCCGAAGTCCCACGGCGGGTACAAGTTCGCCGGTCAGGTCCGCAACACGCGCGGCAAGACGCTCGTGATCGACGGCCTCTGGGCGCTCCTCCAGGGCACCGCCACCACCGGCGGGACGGACTCGCTGTTCTTCTCCGCCGGGCCGGACGAGGAGTCCCACGGCCTCCTCGGCGTACTCCGGGTTCACTAGGAAAGAAGGGATTTCTCGAACCAGTGGTGGGCGTAGGGCTCGGTGTTGAAGGCCGGCACCTCCCGGTAGCCCGCGGCGCGGTACAGGGCGATCGCCTCGGTCAGGTTGCGGTTGGTTTCCAGCCGTACGGCGGGGGCACCGTGGGCGATCGCCTCGCGCTCGAGCTCGGTCAGCAGCCGGCGCCCGAGCCCGAGGCCCCGCGCCTCAGGTGAGACCCACATCCGTTTGATCTCGGCCGGCTCGGCACCGTGCAGCTTCAACCCGCCGCAGCCGACCGGCTCGGTACGGAGTGTTGCCATTAGCAACAATCCGGCGGGCAACGTCAACTCGGCGTTGTCCGCCGAGATGCTGCGGGTGTGATCGAACCCGGCGTCGAACCTCCGGCCGAGCTCGGCGAAGTACGACTGCACGCAGTACTGCGCGTCCGGCCGCCGCGGATCGACCACCCCGACGCGCACCATCGACGCGGTCAGCAACCGCGACACCTCGTCCATCGCGGCGACCAGCCGCTCCTGCTGCCGCTCACTCAACGGCTCCAGGATCGACACCGCCAGTTCGTCCGACCGCCGATCCAGCACCTCCCGCTCGGCGACACCCGCCTTCGTCAGGCGCGCGATCCGGACCCGCCCGTCGCCACCGCTCCGTTCGACCCGGACCAGCCCACTGCTCTCCAGCGATCGCAGCAGCCGGCTCAGATACCCCGAGTCCAGCTCGAGCCGGGCCCGCAGCGACCTGACATCACACCCGTCGAGCCCGATCTCCCACAACACCCGGTCCAGCCCCAACGACCGCCCCCGAGCCAGATAGGTCTCCTGCAACGCCCCCACCCGCTGCGTAACCACCCGATTGAACCGCCGAACCCCACCAATCTCCATTCTCTGACTTTAGTCAGAGATCCAGGATCGCGTCGACCGGGTCCGATCACTCAGTCGAGGGGGCGGAGTTCATCGGCGTAGGAGACGGAGATCCGGCGGAGGACGCCGTCCTTCACCGAGTACTGGCCCATGCGCCACAGGGGTGGGCTGTAGGCGTGGACGGTGACGCTGCCCTTGTCGAGGCCGGTGAGGCGGTGGATGTGGTCGGGGCCGAAGCCGTAGACGTCGCCGGCCTCCACCTCGGTCTCGACCGACTCGGTGCCGATGGCCAGGTTGTGCTCGACCAGCTTGCCCTTGGCCACCGCGACCGCTCCGGACGAGACGTCGTGGTCGTGCCAGCCGGTGTCGTTGACCGGGGTCCAGCAGATCAGCCAGACGTCGACGTTCGCGTCCCGGTGCAGCGAGGCGAACACCCGCTCCTCGTCGCTGTAGGCGACCTTGTCCTCCCACAGCTGCGGCTGCGCGGCGATCGACGCGGCCAGCTCGGCCAGCTCGGCGGGATCGAGGTCGCGGCCCGGAAGGTCGTCCAGCGACAGACAGTTGTTGAGCTCCACGAGCCGGCTGGCTTGGCGCGCGGGCACCGGAACGTCGGTGATGGGCTGAGCAGTCACTGCACTCCCCTCTCAGGAGTCGGTGTACCGGCGCCGAACAGCAGCCGGTGTGGATTGTCGTGGCGGATCACCGCGGTCGCGGCGCCGCCTTGGCGGAGGTCGGTGATCCCGGCGTACGGCCGGTCGGTGCCGTGCACGACCTGGTCGATGCCGAGGACCCTTGCGACCGCGTCGATCCCCTGCGGGCCGTAGCTCGAGGTGTCGACGTACAGATTCGGGTCGATGGTGCCGAGCCGGCCGCCGCGCGCGGCCAGCCGCTCGTGGTGCACCGGCGCCAGCCCCGCCGCGGCCGCGAAGCACAGCCGCAAGGCCGGGTACGAGCGTCGCCCGCCGAACGCATGCCATGACCACCAAGCGGCCTGCAACTGGCTCGTGTAATCGACCACCGGCGCCCACCAGCACAGCGCCTCGTCGACCGGCTGAGCCACACCCGGGTGGACGAGGATCGGCTTGTTCAGTCGCTCGACCGCAGCAAGCAACTCACCCAGCGCGGCCCACCCGGCCGGCGTGCCGAGCACATGGGCAGGCAACTGCAGCCCGAGAAAACCCTTGTCCAGAAGGGATTCCAGACCCTCGACATCAGGGTCGAGCAGATCGACGGCCGCCCAGGCCTTGAACGGCGCCGGGAACTCCACGGCCCCGGCGTGCCAGGCATCGAGCAGCGCGGCGTCCCCGAGATGCTCGATCCCGAGCGGACTCGACAGCGAGACCACGGCGAGTTTCGTCCCACTGTCCTGCTCCAGCGCGACCCGCTTGTCGACCGCGTGCGCGGCCGGATCCACGTCGTACGGCGCCTCGCTCGCGGTGTGGAGCGTCCAGCCGTCGAGGTACGGCGGCTCGGAGCGGGCCCGGAGGCGGTCGACGAACCCGACCGGCCACAGATGCTGGTGGACGTCGATCATCGGACCCTCCCCCCAGCGATCTGATCAAATTGAAGCGCTTCAGGATGAGTAGAGTGAAGCGCTTCAATGGTCCTCTTGTCAAGCTTTTGTCCGAGGTCTGCCCTAAGGTCGTGGACATGTCCGGAACCGGCCGGAGGCCAACCCTCAAGGACATCGCCGCCGAGACCGGGCTCTCGATGGCCGCTGTGTCGTACGCTTTGCGCGGCCTGCACGGAACGCCGGAGACCAGGCAGCGGGTCCAGGACGCCGCCGACCGCCTCGGCTACCAGGCCGACCCGGTCGCCCGGGCCCTCGCCTCGGGCCGCAGCGGTTCGATCGGAGTGCTCTGCGCGTCGCTGGAGGATCTCTGGCAGCAGCGGCTCGCGGCCGCCCTCGGCCGGGAGTTGCTCGCCCCGGACCGGAACGCGTGGATCATCGACTCGGCCGGCGACGCCGACCGCCAGCTCGAGCTGGCCCAGCACCTGGTCGACCACCGCGCCGACGCGATCGTGGTGGTCCCGATCAATCCGGCCGCGAAGGGCTGGGCCGAGATCGCCCGGCAGACGCCGGTGGTCGCGATCGGCGACGCGCTGCCGGGCGCGAAGGCGAAGTCCGAGGTCATGCTCGACAACGAGAGTGGTGTCAGCACGGCCCTGCGCCGGTTGGCCGACGCCGGCCACCGGCAGATCGCCGTACTGAGTCCGACCCGCCGCTTCGAGGTGGAGCGGCCGGCCGAGGGGATCGCCCAGCGCGTCGGCGTCGACCTCAAGCTGGAGATCCGCATCCTGCAATGCCCACACGACCTGGCCGGCGCGACCGAGGTCGCCAGAACCCTGCTCACCAGCGCCCGGCGCCCGACCGGCATCCTCGCGCTCGCCGACTCGATGGCCTTTGGTGTGTACGCCGCCAGCCGCGAGCTCGGCCTCCGCGTCCCGGACGACCTCTCCCTGCTCGGGTACGACGACCAGCCGGTGTCGCAGCTGCTCACGCCGCCACTGTCCACCTTCCACTGGCCGCTCGACGAGCTGGTCGCCGACGTCGTCGCCCGCGTCACCTCGACCGTCGACACCAACCGCCGGGTCCGCCGGACCACGATCGCGCCGGTCCTGATCGAGCGCGGCTCGGTCGCCGCCCCGCCCGGCTGAGCGGGACGGCGACGGTCGAGCGGCAACATCCACACCGCGAAACTAGACTAATTCACTACACTTACTTCCCGTTGTCCACGATGTGGGCCCTCCTTGGTAACGGGCCCGAGCTGGACGATCGTCTTCACGGCCTGATGCCGTTCAGGCCGAGGGCGCCGGTCAGAACCCGGTCGCGCAGGCCCGCGGGGAGTTTGGTGAGGACGGCACCCAGCGTGCGGGTGTCGCCGATGCTGTAGCGGCGCTTCGGCCGCGAGGCCTCGACGGCACGAACGATGACCTCGGCAACCTTGTCGACCGGCCCGGGCTTGAAGCGCGCACTGGCCTTCTCGTACGCCGCAAGATGTCCTCGATAGAGCGCCACCTGATCAGCCCCGATCCGCCCCTGCGCCGCCCGCTCGGCCTCCCCGGCCTTCGCGAAGATCGCCGTCTCGGTGGACCCCGGCTCGATCATCACGACCGGGATGTCCCAGGCGGCGAGCTCCAGCCGGAGCGCGTTCGACAACGCCTCCAGACCGGCCTTGCTCGCGGACAGCGCACCGAGCAGCGGGAACGCGATCCGCCCGGTCGCCGCACCCACGTTGATGATCCGCCCGGCGCCCGCGCGCACCAGCGGCAGGAACTCCCGGACCACGGACGCCGGCCCCAGCGTGTTCACCTCGAGCTGCCGCCGCCACTCGTCGGCCGGTACCAGTTCGAGCGGCCCCTGCACGATCACCCCCGCGTTGTTGATCACCGCCCGCAGCCCGTCGACCTCCCCCGCGACGCGCTTGGCCGCCGCGGCGACGCTCTCCGGATCCGCCACATCCAGCGGGACCACGTGAACCCCCTCCCCGAAGTCGGCCGGCCCGCGCGCCCCGGCGTACACGGTGAACCCGCGACGCCGGAGCAGCTCGACCGTCGCCGTCCCGATGCCGCCGGTCGAACCGGTGATGAGTACCGCCCGTCTGTCCGCCATATCGACTCCCTCACGCCGTGATGTTCCATAGGACATGTCCCTAGGGACATAAGCGAGCATGCACATGTCCGCAGGGACATGTCAAGATGCTTCTGGACGTACGACGCGATGCGAGGAGACGGCATGTCGTTGCGGCACGGGCTGCTCGGGCTGCTCGCCGAGGGACCGGCGAGCGGCTACGACCTGGCCCGCCGGTTCACCGAGGTGCTCGGATCGATCTGGCCGGCCCAGCACCCGAAGATCTACGCCGAGCTCGGCAAGCTCGCGGCCGAGGGCCTGGTCGAGGTCGAGAGCGAGGGACCGCGGCGGCGGAAGGCGTACCGGATCACCGATGCCGGGGTGGCGGAGGTCAAGCGCTGGCTGACCGAGGTCGACGTCGACCACACCATGCGTCTGCAGCCTCTGCTGCGATCACTGTTCTTCTGGCTGATGGACACCGTCGATCTGCAGCGTCACCTCCAGGCGGAGGCGCGGTATTACCGGGACCTGGCCGAGCAGTACCGCGTCCTCGCAGAGGCCAAGGACCGTGGCGACTTCGGCTACAGCCCGCAGACTCAGTCCCTGCGCGTAACCGTCGAGGCCGCCATCCGCCTCTATACCTCCCTCGCGGACTGGGCCGACTGGGCCCAAACCGTGCCACCGGCCGCGCCGTCCACCGACCGCTGAAACGCCGGAAGGCCGGCCGAGCGGGTGCTCGGCCGGCCTTCGCGGGAGGGGCTGTTACTTGGTGCCGAAGACCTGCAGTTCGGTCATGTCGGTGAACTGGCAGCCACCGAACGCACCGGCCGGGCAGTTGTTCTCGAAGTCCGGGACCTGCGGGCTGAGCATCCAGAACCGCACGTACTGAACCCCGGTCGCGTTGCCGGTCGGGGTGACCAGGTTGTACTTACCGCGGTTGGCGGCCGTGAACTCGCCGGTCTGGGCGACCGACCAGGCGGTGCCGTCGACCGAGGTCTCGATCCGGTACTTCCCGGTCGATGCGCTGCCCGGGTCGCCACAGGTGTTCGACGGGTCGACGTTGAAGGCGCTGATGTTCACCTTTGCCGGCAGCTTGATGTCGACGTGCTTGTCGATCATCTTGTTGGTCGGCGTGCCGGCGTCGTCACCGGTGGTGCTGCCCCAGCCGGTGCCCTGCGCGTTGTCGATCGCACCCGCCGGGCCACAGCCGAAGTCGCTGAAGTCCGGCCCGTTGAAGCCGGCCACCGTACCGCCGCCGGAGGCCGCGGCCCAGTTGCGGCGGGGGACGAAGTCCGCCTTGGCGCCGGGGCTGACCTTGACTGGCTGGACGATGAGCTCGTAGCCCGGAGCGGCCACCACGACCTTCGGGTACGTGCCCGGGGCGACACCGGTGATGGTGTACTTGCCGGTCGCGTCGGTCGAGGCGGCGTAGTCGCCGGCGTAGCCGGACGAGTGACCGCCGATGTAGACGAGCGCGCCGGCTACCGGAGCGCCGGTGTCCTTGTCCTTCACGGTGCCGGTCAGGGACGTGGTCGCACCTGTCGGCGGCTTGTGGAAGTCCTCGGCCGGGAAGGCGTCGCCGCCGTCGACGACACCGGCGTACCAGCCCATGCCGCGGTTGGCGAAGACGGTCCAGATGATGTCGGCGTTCTTGCCGCCGCTGGCGACCAGGTCGGCCTGCACGATCGCGTTGCGCATGTCGAGCATGGTCGGGTCGGCCGGCGACAGCTCCATCGCGCGGGTGATGATGCTCATCGCGTAGCTGCGGCCGAAGCGCTCCCGCAGGTCCCACAGCGTCTGCGCCCAGACCTCACCGGAGGCGTGCACCTCAGGTGTGCCGCCGATGGTCGGGAAGTCGGCGTAGGTGTAGCCGCCCTTCGAGCCGTCGGGCTGGATGCAGTTCGCGCTGACCGCCTTGACCCGGCAGTCGATCGCCTGGGTGCGGAACAGCTCACCGTGGGCGACGTACTTGCCCTCGAGCACCTCGCCCGGTGCGGTGGTGTCCTTCTCCAGGCCGTGCGAGACCAGGTAGTCCATCGCGTAGAAGTCGCTCCACGCCTCGCCCATCGAGCCGGCCTGGATGCTGTTCAGCGTGCTGTTGCCGGTGGCGTCGACGACCAGGCGGTTGGACAGACCGTGGGTGTACTCGTGGTACAGCACGCTCGCGTCGTTCGCGCCGCTGGCCGGAACGAACGGGTCCTGCTCGTCGGTCGCGCCGGGCTGGTGCCACAGGTACATCTGCATGGTCGGCGGGGTGCCGTCCGGCGGAGTGGACATGTTGGCGTTGTCGATGTGGTTCGCGTCCGGGCCGCCGTTCGCCGCGGTCGCCGCGCCGTCCAGCGCGTTCAGCAGCACCGGGTCGCGGCCTGCGGCGTCGAACGAACCGGCCGCCGGGGTGAAGCTGATCGGCGGCTTGGCCAGCCAGTCGTGGAAGTTGCTGGCCAGGTAGAACGCGTTGGTGACGTCCTGGTTCATGTTCGTCTTCCAGGAGTCCGGCTTGGCCGGGTCCCAGGTGCAGACGAAGGTCGCCGAGCAGAACGAGGAGGAGTTGTTCTGGAACGGCACCAACTTGTACTCGGCGCCGGTCTTCGTGCCGGGCACCTTGACCGTCTCACCGGCGTTCGGCTGGTTGTCGTCGTTCACGTCCGCCCAGGCCGCGACCGACGTACCGTCGAGGAGGGTCTTGGCGTTCTTCGGCAGCCACTTGTTGAAGATCAGGTTCTCGACCCGCTGGGTGCCGCCCTTGGCCGCGCCCGGGTAGTTGTCCTGGACCAGCGCGTCGCCGTTGCCCTCGCTGACCAGGTCCTTGCGGTAGAGCAGGCTGCCGGTCTGGGCGTCGATCACGTGGTTGTAGATCTTCATGCCGCCGGCGTTGACGTAGGTCAGCCAGCCCTTGCGCAGCCCGTCGGCGGTATGGAACCACACCTGCTTCGCGGTGTCGCCGTTGCTCCACTGGGTGCTGACGCCGGACGCCTTCGCGGTGGCGGACTTCGGCGTACTGCCGAGGTCCTCGGCAGCCGCGGTGCGGGCCGCGGCGGCGGTCACCTTCGGCGCGGCCGCGGCGGCCTCGGCCTGGGCGGTGAGACCGGCGACCGGCGAGCCCATGACCGAGATCAGCTGGCCGTTCTTGGTGACGTTGGCCTTCAGGCCGTTGCCGAACACCTCGACACCGTCGACCACCTGCGACCAGAACACGTGGTGGGTGCCCAGGTCGTCGACGTAGTCCTTGCGCAGCTTCAGCGTGGCCAGGTCGGCGTCGGAGAGCTTGAAGACCTCCGGGTGCGCCTTCACGTAGCCGAGCGCGACGTCCGGCGCCTTCTTCGCGCTCTTGCCGGTCAGGAAACCGTTGAGCTTGGTGACCTGGGCCGGGGTGCCGGTGTTCGGGTCGAGCTCGACGACGCCCTGGGTGCCGAGCGAGTTGCGGAACTTCTCCGAGGCCGCGGTCTCCTTGCCGGCCACCTTGGCGGCGCGGGCGTTGGTGACCTTGGCGCTCGGCGTCCGGGCGTCGTAGTTGCCCTTCCGCTCCTTACTCGACGCGTTCTCGGACTGGGCCGCCTTGCCCTTGCCCTCGCCCGGTCCGGCGGTCTGGGCGGCGGTGGCGCCACCGGCGGCCGTCACGGCCAGCACGGTGGCGGCGGAGACGGCGGTGGTGACTGCTAGGAGCCCCCGCCCTCTGCGTGATGTTGTCACAGCAAATCTCCATGGAGTTCGTGTATGCGGGTCGCCCTCCACGACCCGTCCGGGGGCGACCTTAGGCGGGCAAGCGCTCGCTGGGAAGGGAAATCACCGGAATGACGTGGAGACGAGGGTTGTCCTTCGTGCCCGGAAGAGTACTAGGAGCGACAGGCCAACAGTCGCACCCAGCCACCAACCCACCGCGGCGTGTGTCGCCGCGGCGGTGGTGGACCTGGTTGGAACGGGCGAACCCCAATCGCGGTAGGGGTCCGCCCGTTCGATCAGAAGGCGCCGGCGCCGTTCGGGGTGCCGAGGCCGGTCGGGCCGTCCCAGCCGGTGCGTGCGTTGCACCATTGGGTCGTCGGGCAGGAGCCGTTGCTCCCGCTCGTCACGTCGAACAGCGAGCCCGGGTGCGCGTACGGCAGCGCGTTCGCGTAGCCGCTGGTGTTGCCGGACAGCGCGTAGACCGCGGCGATGATCGGGGCGGCCTCACTGGTGCCACCGAACTGCGCCCAGGTCGACGCCGTCTTGCTCGTCGGGTAGTAGATCGCCATGCCGCCCTTGCCCGGGTCCGCGGCCGCGGACACGTCCGCCATCGCCCGCTTCGAGCAGCCGGTGTTGAACGACGACGCGGCGCTCAGTGCGGTGTTGTACGTCGAGCAGCCCGAACCGGCACCGCTCCACACGGTCTCGCTCCACCCGCGTGAGTTGCTGGCGGCAACAAGCGACGTACCGCCGACGGCCGTCGTGTACGACGAGGACGCCGGGTAGCTGCCACCCTGGTAGCCGTTGTCACCGGTCGACGCGGTGACGGCGATGCCGGGGTGGTTGTAATAGGTGCCGTACGTCGCGTCGGACGCGTCACCACCGCCGTAGCTGTTCGAGATCGCGACCACACCGGCCTGCTTGGACGCGGTCACCACGGCCGTGCCGAGGTCGGCGAAGCTGGCCGAGTTGGCCTGTACGACGACGATCTTCGCGTCGGGCGCCGCGGCCGAGACCGCGTCGACGTCGAGCGCCTGCTCACCGGCCCAGCCCGCGTTGAACCTCGGCAGCGAGGTCCCGCCGGTCTGGTTGATGACCCGCAGGCAGCCGTTGGCCGTCGTACACGCGGACAGGCCGAACTGGGAGCGGTAGACGCCGAGGTCGCGCTCCAGGTTCGGGTAGCCGTACGCATCGACGATCGCGACCGTCCGGCCGCCGGCGCTCAGGCCGTTCAGCTTGTAGGCGTCGCGCAGGCCCGCTGGGGTGAGCCCGGTCGACGGCGGCGTGGTGGAGGCCGGTGCGACACCTTTGTCGTTCACCAGTTTGATGGCGTTGCAGGCCGCGGTGTGCGCGGCCTTCGGGGCCGAGCAGACCTTGGCGGCGTGCTTCCCGGCGGTGTACGGGGTGGGGGCGGCGATGGCCCCTTGGGCGGTCAGTCCCGCGACGGCTAGTGCGCCGGCGCCCAGGGCGGACACGAGAATCCGTTGCCTCAACAGAACTCCTCGAGCTGGGCAGGCCTCCGCCCCAGTTCCCTTTGCGGTGGGGCGGAGACCGGCGTGGGTGGGTTCCAAAGATCGTCCGTCCGCAGCACCGCCCGAGGCCAGCGATCGGCACCCTGACAAATGTCATGGGTGCACCCATGACAACGGCCCTTACCGAGCCCGATTTTCCGCGCGCACACGCGGTCCGCCACCCCCCGCCGACCCCCGAAGGTTCCCCCCTGAGTTTCAGCCTCCTGACCCTTGAGACGGTTTCGGCCGCCCTGCAGAAATCGATTCCCATGTCGGAGGTCTCCGATGGAACCGCTACCACGGAACGCGCTGCGACCCGTTCAACCCGATCGAGTGCGGCGACCACTACATCCGCAACGCCGCCCGCTGGTCCGGGCACCGGCTGGGACACAGCCACCCGTAGTACTCTCCGAAAACTCTTGGTGATCCCATTGACTTGAGCCCTACCGTCAGACCATGTCCCTCGTCGACCGCGCCAGGGAACTACAAGCCGAAGCGCGCGAGCTGTTCACTCGCCTGGACCTGGAAACAGCCTTTCCTTGGCCGCCCACCCTCATCGGAAGCGCCCTGTCGGGAGTGATGGTGGACCGCGACCTGGACGTCATGTTCAACGCCCCCGACGCGAATGCGGGAACCATCCTGCATGGCCTGACAACCCTGACCCGCCGAGTGGAGCTCCGCAGCATCGACCTCCGCGACGAGCGGGGTGATCGCAGGCCGACAGCCGCGACGACGGACGAGCGGTTCTACGCGGTACTGCACACCGACACCTGGAAGATCGACCTGACCTTCTGGCTCCACGTAGTGACCCGCCCGCACGTCGAAGATGCCTTGAGGGTGCGAGACGCGACCGCCGAGCAGCGCCTACAAATCCTCCAACTGAAGAACGCCCAGCCCACCCGGGACAGCTCAGCCATCTACCGCGCTGTTCTCGGCGACGGATGAGGAAGCGCGCGATCACCGTTATGGTCGTGGACATGAGCGACAGCGACGCAGATGGATCTGATTCGACCGACGGACCACGCCGCGGGCTGCTGACGCAAACCGTCTACAAAGTCCTGGCATCGGGTGCCCATCCAATGCGCAGTTCGGAGGTCTTGTCCCGGGTCGCCGAGCTCATTGACTTCACCGCGCGAGAACTGAGCACGAACGCAAGTGGCCAGGTGCGCTGGCGAACTGCTGCGAACGCCGCGCTGTCCTGGTCCACCTTCGGTGGATGGCTGACGCGGGACGAGAACCAGGCCTATTCCTTGACAGAGAGCGGGGCGGAGGCGCTCGACGAACTGCCGCCCGACGAACTGTGGCTCGAGGTCACCCGTCGCTACCACGCGTCGAAGCGTGAAGATGCTGCACTAGGCGTCGGTTGGGAGCCGTTTCTCCGGTGGGCCCGCGAGCTGGTCCCGGACGTCGACCTAGACAAAGAAGAGCGCGATTACAAACTGAAAGCGGCGGAAAAGTGGGCCGCGGCGGGTGCCGCGTGCGCGGCCGGCAGCGCCGACTGGGCGGAGCGGCTCAGGCAGGCGGCGGCGGCAGGAAATTTCGTTGATCAGTTCGCCCAGACATGGCTGCGCAACCGCATCCAGGACCACCCCGATGAGGTCCGGGCAGCCTTCGGGCAGCTGCACACGTCCGGCGTGGTCGATGCCATCGACGCCTTCGGAGAGGAACTCGGCAGCTGGGGCGCGTACGCCAGCCCGGGCGATCGAACGGTCTTCGCGTCATGCCTGCTGCTCGGAGTCGACCCGACTTCGTTCCCGCCGTACCGACCAGCTCTTGGAACAGGCTGGGCAGCTCGGGTTGGCGAGACTCCCGGGACGTCACCTGGAGAGCGCTATTCGGCGCTGCTGTCGCTGTGCGACGACTTGCTCGACAGGTGGGGCGACGAGCAAACCCGGCTCCGGGATCGACTGGATGCCCAAGGCCTCGCGTGGCTGGTCCTGCAGTGGGCGCCACCGGACACCTGGCCGCCGATGAAGAGTGCCGAGCTGCAGCACTGGCGTAAAGGCAGCGCTGGCGAGGTTCGCGTCGATCGCGGTTCCGGGGTCAGCCCCATCATGGAGAGTGCGGCCTGGGACGTGTTGTCCGCCGGCCTGCGGGGCGAGACCTCGGCGCTCGTCAGCGGAGTCCGGAGCTGGTCCGTCGATACCGCGCAGGAGCTGGCCGACCGCTTGACGAGGGGCCAGGGTGGTCTGCGCTTCTTCGAACGGCTGGTCCAGCAACTCGAGGGCGCAACGGACGAGGTGCTGTGCCTCGCTGCCGAGTTCCTCTACATCAGGGACGCGCCGCTGCACGACATGAAGGCCTCGACCAAAGCCGACCGCATCGGCGTCCTTCTCGCCTCGATGTCAGGCGCACCCGGATTGCCCGAGTCACAGGTAACCGCACTGGACGACGGCCACGCATTCGCCGGCGGGCAGGGTTACCACGTCAAGGCGCCCGAACACCTGCAGTGGCTCTGCCGGTTCGTGCTGCACTGGCTTGAACAACCCCGAGACGTCGTCAACGAGGCGCTGCGGGACCCGTTCGCGTTCCGGGAGGTGACCACCGGCGTACCGGAAGACTCACCATCCATCCGGTACGCCGTCGAGTACCTCGCGTGGCCCGGCCTCTTTCCGTCGATCGTCAGCGCAGACCACCGTCGACGGATCCGTAACGGCTTGATCGCGGATCTCGGCAAGCCGAGCGGCAACCACGACGACGAGGTCACCCGTGATCTGGTCGCCCTCCGAACACTGCACGAACGGAAGAACAAGAACTTCGACTCCTGGTACGACCCGCCCTACGTCAACAGGTGGCGGCCCGGTTCGTCGGCCAGGCCGCGGGCCTGGCTCATCCGCACAGACACACCGAACGATGTCACCAGGTGGCTCGAGAAGGGATGTGTCGATCTCCGGGACCAAGCCGGGCTCGCGCTGGCCCCTGACATGTCTGCCAGGGCTGTCGCACGCCTCGTGAGCGATGGTTACGCGCATCTCGCACCGTCCCAGCGCGAAGAGCTCGCCGCGGCCCTTCATACGTTCCTCGAAGGCGTGCGGCCGCAGGACCTGGTGGTCGCCCTGACGGACGAGCAACTCATCATCGGCACGGTTGACGAGCCTTCGCCGGACGACGAACCGTCGCCACCGCTGACCCGCCCAGTCATCTGGTCTGCGTCGCGGAGACCGCTGGAGACGCTCCCAGCCAAAGTCAGCGCCGCCCTGGAGCAAGAGGGCCACGTCGTTGATCTCACCGCGGTGAGCGATCTCCTGAGCGCGCTCCTGGAGGACGAAACCCTCACGCCCGCCGAGCCCCGCCGGCCGCAAGCAGTCGAGCGGGTGCTGCTTCCGCCCGTGCCGCAGGACCTGGCCGACGAGTTGTACATGCCGGTCGCGCCACTCCAGGAGCTGGTCGAGCTACTCAACCGGCGCCGGCAGCTGATCGTCTACGGACCGCCCGGTACCGGCAAGACGTACGTCGCCAAGAAACTCGCGGAACGGCTTGCGGGGGCTCAGGATCCCAGCAGGGTCCGGCTCGTGCAGTTTCATCCTTCCTATGCCTACGAGGACTTCTTCGAGGGGTTCCGACCTGTCGAGGGGGATGGGAACCAGCCCTTCGCCCTGCAGGACGGTCCGCTCAAGCTGATGGCGGCCGAGGCAGCCAAGGCGGAGAACCGGGACAAGGCCTACGTGCTCATCATCGACGAGCTCAACCGCGCGAACCTGCCGAAGGTCTTCGGCGAGCTCTACTTCCTGCTGGAGTACCGAGAGGAGACCGTGCGGCTCCAATACCGGCCCGACCAGCCGTTCAGCCTCCCCGACAACATGCTCATCATCGGCACCATGAACACCGCGGACCGCTCGATCGCCCTCGTCGACGCAGCCATCCGGCGCCGGTTCCCGTTCTACGAGATGCACCCGCGCCGGGAGCCGGTGAGTGGGGTTCTCGCCGCCTTCGCGAAGCGTCAGCAGTTGACCGACGATCGGGTCGAGCTTCTCGCGGAGCTCAATCTGGCGATGGGGCAACCCGGCCACGACCTGCACATCGGTCCGTCGTACCTGATGCGGGACGGGCTGGATGCGCCCGGAGCACTGGAGCTGGTCTGGCGCTACGACATCCTGCCGCTGCTGCACGAGCACTTCTACGGCAGCAAGTCCCCAGAGCTGATCGACGAGGAGTTCGGGCTCGCAGGGCTGCGGAGACGGATCGCGCAACGCGCCAGGGCACAGGGGACCCCGGACGACGCGGACGCCTGATGAGTTTCAGGTACGAATCGCTCGACGAGCTCGCAGCGGACGGCATCGAGGTTCAGCTGGACCCCAACCAGGCGGTCCTGCTCGAGCGATCAGAGCTCGTCGATGTCCGGCGCGTGGACGACGGAACCTACCAGCTGTTGCCGAACGGCCGAGTCGGAGCCGTGCGCTTCGATAACCTCCAGATCGAGGTGACTCCGAAGCAGAAACTGGGAGTGGCGCATCTGATCTTCCTGCTCGGCTACGCCAAGAACCCGGGCTTCCGGCCGGAGACGGTAACCGCCGCGACGTACGGCGATCTGTGGCCGGCCATGGCCGAGTCGCTCATCGCGTCGGTCGAGCAAGCGTTGACGATGGGGCTGCTGCAGGGCTACCGCACAGAGCAGGAGGCTCTGCTGACGGTTCGCGGACGCATCGCGTTCGCGGACCAGCTTCGTCGTCGGCCCGGTTACTTCTTACCTATCGAGATGCGGTACGACGAGTTCAGCCCCGACATCGCTGAGAACCAGATACTGCTGGCCGCGATTTACCTCATGCTCGGCGTACCTCGCCTGCAGCCGGAGACCCGACGACGGCTGCTCCACCTCGCGGCGAGGTTCGCGGGTGTGACCCGGCTGTTGCCAGGTACGCCTGCTCCGGCCTGGCAGCCCTCGCGCCTCAACGATCGATATCAGTCCGCGCTAGGCCTGGCAGAGATCCTGCTGCGCCACAGTTCTACGCGAGTGTCGGCAGCAGGTGCCGAGATGTCGGCCTTCGTCGTCGTCATGTGGGAGGTCTTCGAAGACTTCGTCACGGTCGCCCTGAAGGAGGCCCTGGCCGGCTACCCTGGATACCTGGAGAGTCAGCTGGCCGCCTATCTGACCGGCGACGGAGACTGGACCAGAGGCGGCGGTAACTCCCATGGCGACGTGTTCATGCGGGTGGACGTCGTACATCGGGACGAGGCCGGCAACCCTGACGTCGTCTTCGACGCCAAGTACAAACTCGCCTCGAGCACGGGTACGAATGCCAACGCCGACCACTATCAGATGCTCGCCTACTGCACGGCCCTCCAAGTCCCCGTCGCCTGGCTCATCTATGCCGGCGGAGGAAAGGACATCCGGCGTAGCATCAAGAACGCGGGAGTCGACGTCGTCGCGGCCCCGATCAACCTGCGCCAGTCACCGCACGAGGTTCTGGCTCGAGTCCGCCAGATCGCGCTGACCGCGGTCAACGAGCCGGCCGTTTCGGTGTAGGCGTCGCCGCGTGACCACGAGGCGGTCAACCGCGAAAGCACGCGTGGGTACGTACAAGAGTGCCGGCCGTCCGGCAACGCCACCGGACGGTCGGCACTCGCTCAGAGGAGTCCCAGCGCCGCGGACTCTTGGTCGGTGAAGACGCGGGACCGGATCAGGAAGCGGACGCCCTCCGGTGCCTCCACCGAGAATCCGCTGCCGCGGCCCTTCACCACATCGACGGTGAGCTGTGTGTGCTTCCAATACTCGTACTGATTCGCAGACATCCAGAACGCGATCGGCCTGTCGAGGCCGTCGACGACCAGATCACCGAGATGCACGTCCGCCGACCCCGTTCGAAATTCCCCGTCCGGGAAACACATCGGCGAGCTGCCGTCGCAGCACCCACCGGACTGGTGGAACATCAGCGGACCGTGCATGTCGGTGAGACGGCGGAGCCAGTCCGCCGCCGCATCCGTGAGCAGCACCTTCTCGACCATGCTCAGAAGAACCCGAGCTTCGAAGGGCTGTAGCTGACCAGCAGGTTCTTGGTCTGCTGGTAGTGGTCGAGCATCATCTTGTGGTTCTCCCGGCCGATGCCGGAGTTCTTGTACCCGCCGAACGCCGCGTGCGCGGGATACGCGTGGTAGCAGTTCGTCCAGACCCGGCCGGCCTGGATCTCCCGCCCGGCCCGGTAGGCCGTGTTGATGTCGCGGGACCAGACCCCGGCGCCGAGGCCGTACAGCGTGTCGTTCGCGATCTTCATCGCGTCGGCGTAGTCGTCGAACCGGGTCACCGACACGACCGGGCCGAAGATCTCCTCCTGGAAGATCCGCATCTTGTTGTCGCCCTCGAAGATCGTCGGCTGGATGTAGTACCCGCCGGCCAGGTCCCCGTCGAGCTCGGCCCGCGCGCCACCCGTGACCACGCGAGCGCCCTCGGACCTGCCGATGTCGAGGTAGGACAGGATCTTCTCGTACTGGTCGTTGCTGGCCTGCGCACCCATCATCGTGTCGGAGTCGAGCGGGTTGCCCTGCTTGATCGCCTGGGTCCGCGCGGTCGCGTCGCCGAGGAAGTCGTCGTAGATCGACGACTGGATCAGCGCCCGGGACGGGCAGGTGCAGACCTCGCCCTGGTTCAGCGCGAACAGCGTGAAGCCCTCCAGCGCCTTGTCGTAGAACTCGTCCCGGCCGGCCGCGACGTCGGCGAAGAACACGTTCGGGCTCTTGCCGCCGAGCTCCAGCGTGACCGGGATGATGTTCTCCGAGGCGTACTGCATGATCAGCCGGCCGGTCGTGGTCTCACCAGTGAACGCGACCTTGGCGACTCTGTTGCTTGAGGCAAGCGGTTTGCCGGCCTCCACGCCGAATCCGTTGACCACGTTGAGCACGCCGGGTGGCAGCAGGTCGTGGATCAGCTCGAGCCAGACATGGATCGACGCGGGCGTCTGCTCGGCCGGCTTCAGGACGACCGCGTTGCCGGCGGCCAGCGCGGGCGCCAGCTTCCAGGTCGCCATCAGGATCGGGAAGTTCCACGGGATGATCTGAGCGACCACGCCGAGCGGCTCGTGGAAGTGGTACGCGATGGTGTCGTCGTCGATCACCGAGACCGAGCCCTCCTGGGCCCGCAGCGCACCGGCGAAGTACCGGAAGTGGTCGATCGCCAGCGGCAGGTCGGCGGCCAGCGTCTCCCGCACCGCCTTGCCGTTGTCCCAGGTCTCGGCGACCGCGAGCAGTTCGAGGTTCGCCTCCATCCGGTCGGCGATCTTGTTCAGGATGTTCGCGCGCTCGGCCGGTGAGGTGCGTCCCCACCCGGGCGCGGCACCGTGGGCGGCGTCGAGAGCGCGCTCGACGTCGTCCGCCGTACCGCGGGCGATCTCGGTGAAGTTCTGTCCGGTGACGGGAGTGGGATTCTCGAAGTACGCACCCTTGGCCGGCGGCACCCACTCGCCGCCGATGTAGTGCTCGTAGCGCGACTTGTACGTGACCGGGCTGCCATCCTGCCCGGGAGCTGCGAAGATCGTCATAGGTCCTCCTTCAGATCGGAAACCCACGTTTGACCGAACGTAGGAGGATGGACGTTGCACCGACGTTGCAACGTGGAGCGAGGCGGCATGGACGCATCGGAGCAGGCTCGCCGGTTGAGCGCGTTGTACGACGAGGTGCTCGGTGGCGGCCGGGTGCCCGGTGCGCCGCGCCCACTGGTCGCCGCGTCCTGGGAGCGGTCGCTCGCCGCCGCGGTCGATCCCGAACTGGACGCGCCGCCGGTGATCGTCGACCCCGAGGTACTCGAGGCGATCCGGGAGAACCACCCCCTGCGGGCCGTCCTGCCGGTCCTGCGGCAGACGCTGACCACGATCGCCGACGAGGCGTCGCACATCATGATCATCACCGACGCCCAGGGGATGATCCTCTGGCGTGAGGGTGCTTCCGACGTCAAACGCCAAGCGGATCGGATCGCCTTGTCCGAGGGCGCGGTGTGGTCCGAGGACCAGATCGGCACCAACGGCATGGGTACGTCGCTCGCCGTCGGGGAGCCGGTCCAGATCCACTCGGCCGAGCACCTGGTCCGTCGCATCCACGACTGGACCTGTGCCGCCGCGCCGGTCCACGACCCCGACACCGGCAAGGTGATCGGCGCGGTCGACGTCTCCGGTCCGCTGCGCACGGTCCACCCCGCGATGGTCGCGCTGGTGACCGCCGCGGCCCAGCTCGCCGAAGGGCAACTGCGGGTCCGGATGGCCGCGGCCGACGAGAGGCTGCGCGCCCGCAACATGCGGCACCTGATGGCACTGGACGGTGCGCCCGGTGCGTTGCTGACCCCGTCCGGCCGCGTGCTCGCCGTACAGCCGCTCGAGTGGTTGCCCGACCGCCTCGTCGTCCCGGACGGCGCTGACCGCATCGACCTCGGCGACGGCCGCGAGGGGTTGATCGAGCAACTCGACGAGGGCTACCTGCTCCGGATGCCCGGTACGCCGGTCCGCCGCAGCCGGCCGTCACTCCGGCTGAAGCTGCTCGGCGCGGGTCAACCGATCGCGGTCGTCGGCGGCCGCGAGATCGCGCTCACCCTGAGGCGGGCCGAGGTACTCGCACTGCTTCTCCTGCATCCGTCCGGGCTCACCGCCGAGCAGCTGATGCTCCAGTTGTACGGCGACGAGGGCAACCCGACGACCGTGCGCGCGGAGATGCACCGGCTGCGGACTCTGCTCGGTGGTGGAGTGCTCGACACCAAGCCGTACCGGATCATCGCCGACGTCACCGGCGACGTGACCGACGTCCAGGCCGCCCTCCGCAACGGCGACCTCGACGCCGCCCTCGACCTGTACGCCGGCCCGCTGCTGGCGCGCTCCGACGCGCCGGCTCTGCGCGCCGAACGTGACGAGCTGGACGCCACCGTCCGCCGCGCCGTCCTCGACGCCGACGATCCCGACGTCCTCTGGCGCTTCGCCCAGACATCGACCGGCGCCGAGGACCTGGAGATCTTCGAGGCGCTCGACACCGGTCTGCCGCCGGACGACCCGCGCCGTCCGGCGGTCGCCGCCCGGCTCGACCGTCTGATCAGTTGACCGACTGCGGTCACAACGGGATCCAGGTAACGCTCTGTGTCGATCTGCTCACCACCACATCTCGGGCGTGACGAGGGCCGCATCGACATGACTCACGGGTAACCGACCAATAACATCGCTGGTATGCAGATCCTCGCCATCGTCGTCTCGCTCGCGATCACTGCCGTCGGTGTCGCGCTGTTCGGCAAGACGATCGGGCACATGGTGTCCGTCATCAAGCTGGGCCAGCCGGCCGGCCGCACCGACAACCCGGGGCGGCGCTCCGCCACGCTGGCCAAGGAGACCCTCGGCCACACCCGGATGCTGCAGTGGAGCCACGTCGGTGTCCTGCACTGGTTCGTCGCGTTCGGATTCATCGGGCTGTTCCTCACCCTGGTGACGGCGTTCGGCCAGTTGTTCGACCCGCACTGGGTGCTGCCGGTGATCGGCCACTGGTTCGTGTTCGAGTGGGTCAGCGAGTTCCTCACCTGGACCGGCCTGGTCTCGATCATCGGGCTGATGGTGATCCGGCTGCGCAATCTGCCGCGGGGCGAGAAGGGCCGCTACAGCCGCTTCTTCGGTTCCACCGCCTGGCAGGCGTACTACGTCGAGTACACGATCCTCGGCGTACTGATCTGCATCCTGCTGCTACGCGGACTCGAGTACGAGCTCGGCGGCGGGACGAAGTTCCACTTCCCCAGCACGTTCTTCATCGGAAACGCTCTGTTCGGTGGCATGTCCGAGCAGGCCCTCGAGAACACCGTCTATCTGATCGCGATGATCAAGATCCTGATCTCGTTCGCCTGGATGATCACGATCTCGCTGAACGCCACGATGGGCGTGGCCTGGCACCGCTTCACCGCCTGGCCGAACATCTGGTTCAAGCGCGAGGCCGACGGCGGTACGGCGCTCGGCGCCCTGCAGCCGATCATGGTCAAGGGCGAGCCGATCGACTTCGAGAACATCGAGGAACTGGACGAGGACGCGGCCCTCGGCGTCGGCAAGGTCGAGGACTTCACCTGGAAGGGCCTGCTCGACTTCACCACCTGCACCGAGTGCGGCCGCTGCCAGTCGCAGTGCCCGGCGTGGAACACCGACAAGCCGTTGTCACCCAAGCTGGTGATGATGAACCTGCGCGAGCACGCGTACGCCAAAGCGCCGTACCTGCTGGCGTCGTCGGACGACGAGCGGAAGTCGCTGCCCGAGCTGGTACTCGCGGAACAGGACAAGCCGCTCGTGGGTCCGGCGGACGTCGCGGTCATCGACGAGGACGCGCTGTGGGCGTGCACCTCGTGTGGTGCGTGCGTGCAGCAGTGCCCGGTCGACATCGAGCACGTCGACGCGATCATGGACATGCGCCGCTACCAGGTGCTGATCGAGTCGTCGTTCCCGTCCGAGCTCAACGGCCTCTTCAAAGGCCTGGAGAACAAGGGCAACCCGTGGAACATGAACCCGTCCGGCCGGATGGACTGGGCCAAGGACCTTCCGTTCGAGGTCAAGCAGGTCGGTACGGATGTCGAGACGCTGGCTGAGGTCGAGTACCTGTTCTGGGTCGGCTGCGCCGGTGCCTACGAGGACCGGGCGAAGAAGACCACCCAGGCGGTCGCTGAGCTGCTCAACATCGCCGGCGTCAGCTTCGCCGTACTGGGTGACGGCGAGACCTGCACCGGCGACCCGGCCCGGCGGTCCGGCAACGAGTTCGTCTTCCAGCAGCTCGCGATGCAGAACGCGGAGGTCTTCAAGGAGACCGGCGCGAAGAAGGTCGTCTCCACCTGCGCGCACTGCTTCAACACGCTGAAGAACGAGTACTCCCAGCTCGGTGTCGAGCTCGACGTCATCCACCACACCCAGCTGCTCAACCGGCTCGTCCGCGAGGGCAAGCTGACCCCGGTCGCGCCGGCCGACAGCTCCCTCAACGGCCAGAAGATCACCTACCACGACCCGTGCTACCTCGGCCGCCACAACCAGGTGTACGACGCCCCGCGCGAACTGCTCGACATCATCCCGGGCGCGGAGTACGCCGAGATGCCGCGGAACCAGACCAAGTCGTTCTGCTGCGGCGCCGGCGGCGCGCGGATGTGGATGGAGGAGAAGCTCGGCAGCCGGATCAACCTGAACCGGACCACCGAGGCGGTCGAGACCGGCGCGGACAAGATCGCCACCGGCTGCCCGTTCTGCCGGGTGATGCTGTCCGACGGCCTCACCGCCAAGCAGGCGGACGGCTCGGCCCGCGAAGCGGTCGAGGTCCAGGACGTCGCCCAGCTCCTGCTCGCCTCGGTCAAGCGCGGCGAAAGCTGATCATTGCTGCGTTAAGCCGGGTTGCAACTAGCTGCAAAAGACTTCCTCTCCAGGCGGTCCAGACCATAAGATCCGACGGTTTGTACATCTGGGGAGGAATCAACACCATGAAGCTCCGCACGGCGATCGCCGCCGTCGCCACCGTTCCGCTTGCTCTCGGCCTCGCCGCCTGCGGTAACGACGCCAAGCCCGAAGCCACCGGCTACAAGCCGTCCGCTCCGGCCTCGACTCCGGTCGCCACCAACACCGCCGCGCCGGTCAAGCCGGCCCCGGTGGCACACCTGAACCGCGTCACCTTCGTCCCGGCGATGAACGCCGCGATCAGCAAGCAGAAGTCCTGGCGCATCATCGGCAAGATGACCGCCAACGGCAGCACCGTGCTGACGATGGACGGCTTCCAGACTGCCAAGCCACTGGCCATGTCGATGACGATGACCGGCGCTGCCTTCCAGGGCAAGACGGCGAAGATGGTCATGATCAAGGGCACCGGCTACCTGTCGATGCCTGGCCTCACGCCGGCCGGCAAGTACCTGAAGATCGATATCGGCGAGCAAGGCCAGCTCGGCGAGATGCTCCAGGGCGGCGACCCGACCAAGATCTTCAACTCCTTCGACTCGAGCGTGGCCGGCGTCAAGTTCGTCCGCACGGAGACCATCGGCGGGGAGAAGCTGGACCGGTACGCCGTCACCGTCAACGCCGCGAAGGCCCTTGCCGCACAGGGCAAGAAGGTCCCCGCGGGCGTGCCGAAGACCCTGACCTACACGATGTGGATGGACAAGTCCCACCTGGTCCGCCGCCTGTCGTTCGACCTGAGCGGCGTGTCGATGGTGATGTCGATGTCCGACTACAACAAGCCCGTCAGCATCACCGCACCTCCCGCGAGCAAGATCGTCTCTCGCTGAGACCGGATCCGGACAGATCCCACCCGATCCTGAGAACTTCTCGTAATCTCCCGTTACGGAAGTGATCACCTACGGATGATCGGGTGGGGCCTGTGCCGATGCGCAGTAGTCGACGAACCTTTCTGACCGTGTCCGGGACGGCGGCCGCGCTGGCGCTGACCGGCAAACTGCCCGAGATCGGGAGTGCGACGGCCGGGTCGACCGGCCGGCCCGATCGGCGGGATCCGTTCACCCTGGGAGTCGCGTCCGGCGATCCGTTGCCGGACGCGGTGGTGATCTGGACCAGGCTCGCGCCGGAGCCGCTCACGCCGTTCGGCGGGATGGACCGGCGTCCGGTCGAGGTCCAGTGGCAGGTCGCGGAGGACGAGCACTTCCGCCGGATCGTCCGCGACGGCGTGACCCAGGCCCGGCCGGAGGCGAGCCACTCGGTGCACGTCGACGTACGAGGACTGCGGCCGTGGCGGCAGTACTGGTACCGCTTCCGCGTGAACGGCAGGCTCAGCCCGGTCGGCCGGACCAAGACCGCACCGCCGGCCGACGCGAACCTGTCCCAGCTGTCGCTGGCCTTCGCCTCCTGCCAGGCTTCGTGGGAGGGCTGGTACACGGCGTACGCCGACATGGCCAAGCGGGACCACGATGTGGTGTTCTTCCTCGGCGACTACATCTACGAGTTCGGCATCGACCGCGGTATCCGGCCGGACTCGAACGAGCCCTACATCACCCAGCAGACCGTCACGCTGGACGAGTACCGCCTCCGGTACGCGGCGTACAAGCTGGATCCGGATCTTCAGCGAGCACATGCGGTCGCGCCGTGGATCGTGACGCTCGACGACCACGAGGTGGTCGACAACTGGGCCGACGAGGCGCATCCGAGCGCGCCGCCCGCGCAGTTCCTGGTCCGGCGGGCCAACGCGTTCCGCGCGTACTGGGAACACATGCCGCTGCGGCTCGCGCAGTTGCCGAAGGGCCCGGACATGCAGCTCTACCGGCGGTTCGAGTTCGGCCGGCTGGCCGAGTTCAGCGTGCTCGACACCCGGCAGTACCGCTCGGACCAGGCGTACGGCGACGGCACCAAGGCGCCCGGTCCGGAGACGAAGGACCCGGCCCGCACGATCACCGGCGACGCCCAGGAGAAGTGGCTGCTCGACGGCTGGACGGCCTCGCGATCGCGCTGGAACGTGATGGCCCACCAGACCGCGATCGCCCGGCTCGACACCAAGGACGGTCCCGACGTCCTGGTCCCGATGGACACCTGGGACGGGTACGAGGCGTCCCGCGACCGGGTCCTCGGCGGCGCCGCGCAACGGAAGATCCGCAACCTGGTCTCGATCGCCGGCGACCTGCACCGCAGCGTCGCGTCGGACCTCAAGCTCGACTTCACGAACCCCGACTCGCAGACCGTCGCCGCCGAGTTCGTCGGTACGTCGATCACGTCAGGCCTGGACGGCATGGACATCGATCCCGGCGGCCAGACCCTGCTGAACGAGAACCCGCACATCAAGTTCGGCAACTTCCAGCGCGGTTACGTGAGCTGCAGCATCACGCCGCAGCAGTGGATCTCCGACTACCGGGTGGTCGACAAGGTCACGGTCCAGAACGGCACTGTCAGCACCCGCGCCAAGCTCTTCGTCGAGGACGGGCGCCCGGGCATCTCGGAGGTGCAGCGATGAAGATCCGCTGGCAGTCGGCCGTCGGCTTCGGTGCCGCGGTGGCGGCGACCCTGGTCGCGTCCAGTTCGGTGCCCCAGGCAACCAACAGTCATCCGCAGACCGACGTACAGGTCTCGGTCGAACCGCAGCAACTGAGCGTCGTCGGCCTGCCCTGCTTCCCGGGCAACCTGACGCTCACCATGACCAACACCGGCAGCCAGGACCGGTACGCCGACCTGAGGCTGGCCCCGAGTGGTCCGTTGCAACTGTCCCGGGAGCTGTTCTCGTCCTGGCTGCCCGCCGTCGACCCTGACCAGCCGGTGTCCGCACCGGTCGAGGTCCGCGTCCCGCGCGACACCAAGCCCGGCTCGTACAAGATCGACCTCGAGGTCGACAAGACCAGGCTCACCGTCCCGGTCCAGGTGAACCCGCTGCCGTCGAAGGATCCGGGCAGCAACGTCGCCCTCGGCGAGCAGGCCGCCGCCTCGTCGACGCACGGCAACTTCTTCCTCTGCGGTGCGGTCGACGGCGACAAGGACTCCGAGCACTGGGACACCCTGACCGGCTGGAACGACGGCACCCGCGCGGTCTTCCCCGACAACTACGACGTCACCCTCGCCCAGCCGGCCACCATCAACCGCGTCGAGCTCTACACGCTCAACTCGGCCAAGTACCCGGCCGCGACCAACGGCCTGCGCGACTGGGACGTCCAGGTCTCGGCCAACGGGACGTGGCAGACCGTCGCCCAGGTCCGCGGCAACACCGCCGGCCACGTCACGTCCACCTTCGCCCCCGTCCAAGCCACGGCCGTCCGCATCCTCTGCCTCGACGGCAACGACCACACCTACTCCCGCATCGTCGAACTCGAGGTCTACGGCAACTAGTGCAGGTAGGAGGCGCCGTTGAAGTCGAGGACGGCGCCACTGGACCAGATGGCCTGTGGGGAGGCGAGCCAGACGATGGCGTCGGCGACCTCCTCGGCAGTGGCGGTGCGGTTGAAGGGGCTCTGGGCGCGGATCGCATCGCCGGCGGGACCGGACAGGATGGTCTCGGTCATATCGGTGGTGATGAATCCCGGCGCGATTGACGTCACGGTGATGTCATGTGGCGCCAGCGAGACGGCCAATGACTGGCCCAGGGAGTGCAGTCCGGCCTTCGCGGCGCCGTACGCGGGCACGTCCGGCTCTCCGCGGTAGGCGCCGCGCGACCCCACATTGACGATCGCACCCCGCCGTACGCCCTCGGCGGGCTCCTTGTCGAGCATCTGCCGGGCCACACACCAGGTCACGTGCGCCGCCCCTTCCAGATTCACCGCGAGAGTACGGCGCCAGGCCGCGACCCACTCGTCGTACGGCGTCTCGGCCGGCGGATGCCCGATCCGACGGGACCCGGCGACCGGCTCGTCGACGAACAGGGCGGCGTTGTTCACCAGCACGTCGATCCGGCCGAGCGCGGCGGCCGATTCCTCAACCAGGGCAGGGATTGCGGCCGAATCGCCGAGGTCGGCGGCGACCACCGCATGACCGTCGCCGGGCAGTCCGGCCCGGACTTCCTCGGCCAGGTCGACCGCGCCACGGCAATGCAGCACGACCCGGTCGCCGGCCTGCGCGAAAGCCCGCGCGGCGGCCGCACCGACACCCCTGGACGCGCCGGTGACGAGTACTCCTCTGGACACGGTTCCTCCTGTCGACGACTGGCCCTCATTCTGCCCGTGCCACCACCATGACATCAGAAGGGGTTGACAGTGACGTCATGATGACGTCATGCTTGCTGTCATGGAACTTGATCACTACCTCGAGTCGGTCCGGCGGAGCGTGGAGAACGCAACCGCCCTGGCCGACGACCAAACTCGCTCCGTAGCACAGCGCCTCGGAGCCACGCTGGATGACGCGGGCCGCCTGGCCCTCATCTCAGCCCTGTCCGACGCCGCCGGGGAGATCAGCCGCGAGCTGTCCCCCGGTTCGGTCGAGCTCCGGATGGCCGGTGGCCGTCCCGAGTTCGTGGTCACGCCGGCCCCGAGCCAGCTGACCGGTCCGGACGAGACCGACGACGACATCGACGACGAGACCGACACCGACGTCACCGACCAGCTCACGCTGGACGCCGACGAGCCGACCGCACGGATCACGCTGCGGCTGCCGATGTCGATCAAGAACAAGGTGGACGAAGCCGCCACGGCCGAGGGCATCTCCTCGAACGCGTGGCTGATGCGCACCGTGATGACCGAGCTGAGCGACCGCCGCCGCGGTGGCCCCCGCCCGCCCCGGCCGCCGCGCCCGCCGCGCGGTGGGGTCTTCGGACCGGACGGACCGCTCGGCCCGAACGGCCCGCTCGGACCCGACGGGGTCTTCGGACCGGACGGCGTGTTCGGCCCCGGTGGACCCTTCGGCGAGGAAGGCGTGTTCGGCAACGACCGCGGCCGGCGTGGCCGTGACCGCGACCGGGACCGCCGGCGCGAAGACAAGGATCAGCGCCGCGAGGAGCACCAGCGGCGGCGCGAGGAGCACCAGCGCCGTGGTGGCCACGGGCCGGGACAACGGATGACGGGATGGGTCCAGTGAGCGGCTTCAGCAGCCAGATCGTCGAGGACGCGGGCAAGATCGACCGGGTCCGGATCGAGATCGGCTCCGGCAAGGTCGAGATCGTGCCGAACGACGGCACCGAGACCGTGGTCAGCCTGGACGTCGACAGCGGCCCCGAGGACGACGTGGTCTTCACCGTCGAGGACGGCGAACTGATCGTCGAGGGTCCCCGCAACGTCCGCGGCCGCGGCCCGGAGATCCAGGTCAAGATCGCCACCCCGGCGACTCTGGACGCGCGGATCAAGACCGGCTCCGGCGACATCGACTCGCGGATGCCGCTGGGTACGGCGCGGTTGGCGACCGGCTCCGGCGACGTCCAGCTCGACCGGGTCGAGAGTGACCTCGGAGTCAGCACCGGCAGCGGCGACGTCAAGGTCGAGCACGCGGCCGGCGCGGTCCGGGCCAGCACCGGCTCCGGGTCGATCGACATCGGCGAGGCCGCCGACCAGCTGGGTCTGAGCACCGGCTCCGGCGACGTCAAGGTCGGCGACGCCGGCGGTCCCACCACCGTCAAGGTCGGCTCGGGTGACATCACCATCGAGCGGATCCGCGACCACTCGGTCGCCACCTCCGGCTCCGGCGACGTCACGGTCGAGATCGCCGACGGGCCGAGCGTCCAGGCCGAGACGGCCCGCGGTGACGTCCAGATCGGGGTTCCCGACGGCGTCCCGGCGTACCTGGACCTGAAGACCGTCACCGGACGGATCCGGTGCGAGCTGGAGCCCGGCGAGAAGCCGGCCGAGGGTGAGCACGCGCTGATGCTGCGGGCCCGCACCGTCTCCGGCGACATCACCGTCGTCAAGGTCTGAACCACACCACCCAGGAAGGTCCCGCACGTCTTCGGTCTGGCGGGACCTGGGCGAAGCATTGCCGAAATCACATCAGTACGGGGACAACGTGAGGGGAGCATGGACATGATCACCGAATACGAAGAAGTCGCACGCTACCGGGTCGCCGAGCAGTTGCGGGCCGCCGAGGCCAGGGCTCAGCGCCACGACCGCAAGCCGGAGGGCAACGGCCCGCGGCACGGACTCGCCACCGCCCTCCGCCGGCTGGCGGACCGCCTCGAGCCGGCCTCCCGCCGGCTGGCCGAACCCCAGCCCCGCCACCGCGGGACCGGCCTGTCGATCGTCCGATGACCGGCGTACCGATGACCGGCCAACCGCTGAGCGGTGCAGCCGCCGCACTCTGCAGCGTGCTGCACCGCCTGGGACTGGTGACGGTGGGGACCCGGAGTCACAGCTGAGTCTGCAGGTTGGTGCAACCCCTGTGGATAACCGCGATCGGGGACCCGCGAACACTGCTAGCGTTCAGGCGATCATTCTCGGTCGAGACCTGGGGAGAGTAACCAACGATGCTGCGTCCGATGGTCGCAACAGCCGCCGTCACCGCCGCCGTCGTCCTGCTGGCCGGCTGCGGCGGAGACGACAAGAAGTCCGACGCGAGGTCCGCAGGCGGAGAGTCCTCGGCCCCGGCCACCCCGTCGGCACCACCCGTAGCGTCCTTCGACCCGCCCAAGGGATTCGCCGCGGTGTCGGCGTTCGGCGTCCCCCGCAACGCCAAGGACAACGAGTACAGCCTGACCTCCGGCATGGTCGGCCAGACGTCTCTGATGGCCGGCAAGTTCGGCATCACCGGACGGAACATCGCCGCCCAGGGGCAGCCGTGGACCGTCCCACCCGCGGAGTCCGAGACCACCACCATCACCGCGATGACCGAGCCGATGCCCGTCCAGCTGGACGGCAAGGACGTGGTCGCGATCGCCTACGTCCAGTCCGTCACCGGCAGCGGCACGCAGAAGGCCAAGGGCCAAGTGCTGTTCCAGTGGATCGACGCGGCCGACGGCAAGAAGATCGCCGAAGTGGCAGCGGACCTCACGCCGCTCCTCGGCGCCGGCCAGACCGGCGACAACATCGTGAGCCAGGCGTACGACGCCGCCACCGGTCAGATCGTGGTCGGCGTCCATCCCGACACACCGACCCCGCAGTCCGGCGGGATCTTCAGCGTCTACGCCGACCCGAAGACACAGAAGTCGAGCCTGATCCCGTCCTTCGAACCGGCCGGCGTGCTCAACGGGGTCGTCGCCGGACTGAACGGCGGCGACGCGGGCGGCCGCGGCGCCGCGACGATCCTGATCGCCGACGCCGCGACAGGCAAGATCACGAAGCAGTTCCCGACCAAGCAGGCCACCCTGTACGGCGCCGGCCACGGCTCGAAGCGCGCCTATGTGTCCGGAAGCACCGTTGTGAACGACAACTACAACAACGTTCTGTACTCGATCGACATCGCGACCGGTGCGGTCGTGCCGATCAAGGCTCAGGTCGTCGATCACCCGATCAAGTTCAGGTGCTTGGGCGACGAGGCCAACGCGGTGGTCTGCGCCGAAGGCATGGGCAACAGCAGCGAGATCCTCGGCATCGACGACACGACCGGCAAGAAGACTTGGGGATACACCGACAAGGCTGCGAACCGGCTCGTCCCTGACGTCACCGCCGCCTTCCATGGCGTCATCTACGGGCAGACCGAGGCCCAGCCGGTGCTGCTCGACGCAGCCACCGGGAACGACATCCCGGCCGGCGCGCCGACGCCCTCGGAGAGCACGAGCCCGTCGGACGGCAGCACCCCGTCGGAGAGCAGCACACCGACCGAGGGTTCGACCCCGAGCCAGGATCCTGGCTTGGGGGCGACTGACCCGGGCAGTGCGAACGGTTCGGACATGTCCCTGTACAACAACAAGCCGGAGTCGCCGACCGCGGTGACGAAGTACGGCGGCGTCTACACGCAGGGAGCGGGCGACTCGAGCTTCCAGACGGTGCTCATCGCGCTCAAGCCGACTGCCTGATCGAAGGGCTCCTGGGGTGACCCGGGAGCCCTTTGCGTTGCGGCGTACTAGACGTCGGTGCGGTGGAAGTTCTGGTACGAGCGGGACGGGGTGGGGCCGCGTTGGCCCTGGTAGCGGGAGCCGTACTTGACGGAGCCGTACGGGTGTTCGGCCGGGGACGAGAGCCGGAAGAAGCAGAGCTGGCCGATCTTCATGCCGGGCCAGAGCTTGATGGGCAGCGTGGCCACGTTGGACAGCTCCAGCGTCACGTGCCCGGAGAACCCGGGGTCGATGAATCCGGCTGTGGAGTGCGTCAGCAGCCCGAGCCGGCCCAGCGAGGACTTGCCCTCCAGCCGCGCCGCCACGTCGTCGGGCAGCGTCACCAGCTCGTACGTCGACCCCAGGACGAACTCACCGGGATGCAGGATGAACGGCTCCTCGCCGTCCGGCTCGACCAGCCGGGTCAGGTCGGGCTGTTCCTCGGCCGGGTCGATGTGCGGGTACTTGTGGTTCTCGAAGACCCGGAAGAACCGGTCCAGCCGTACGTCGACACTCGACGGCTGCACCATCGCAGCGTCGAACGGATCGAGCTGGACCCGCTTCGCGTCGAGCTCGGCCAGGATGTCACGGTCGGAGAGCAGCACGGTCGCACGTTAGCAGCGCGCTGCTCATCCGCCCAGTTCCCGCCTCACTCCGCCGGTCGTCCGGCGGACCTGTCCGTGGGCTGGTGGTGGATCGTCCGGAGCCCTCAGCTCCCCGGCGAGACCTCACCACCAGACTTCACGGGTGCGGTTCCGATACCGTTGCGGCGTACCGAAACCGGGCCTGAGGCAACTAACTCAGCCGGCCAGTTTGTTGAATCTCGCCACCTGGGTGGCGAAGGTCTTCACCTGCGCAGGCGACCAGTCCTTGAGCAGGTCCTCGATCACCTTGTGCCGCTTCTTCCGGGCCGCCGCCAGCTTGCGCTTGCCGGCCGCCGTCAGTGTCAGCAGGGTCGCCCGCGCGTCCGACTTGTCGGCCGCCCGCTTCAGCAGACCTTCCTCCTCCAGCCGCGCGCAGGCCCGGCTGACCGGACCCTTGTCCACCTCGAGCGCCGCGACCAGGTCGGCCATCCGCACCGGCGCCAGCTCCTCGACGTGGTTCAGCAACGCGTACTGCGCCGGCTCCAGGTCCGGGTGCGCCTCGTCGGACAGCGTCCGCTGCAGACCGCGCAGCCGCCGTGCCATCGTGACGAGCTCCTTCTCCAGGTTCTCCAGCGCGTCACTTGTCTCTGTTGCCACCGTTCACCCCTTCATCCAGTTGCCCCGCAACCATCTTGTCCGGTCCTGACGAGGACCGCATCCTCACGTTGCGTCAAATGTTGCCCCCGGCAACGCGTTCTAATCTGCCAGAAGATGACGGACCTGCCCAGTCCTGGGCGTGCCCTTTGTGGAAAACTCCCCAAGAACCCCGATCGCAAACCGTCCGGGTCCCCCTTTTCGATGCATCCGGCACCTGATCTCCTGACCCCGCAACAACCACCCCACCGGTCCGGCCCCGAACGACGCACCGAGGTGCCCGCCCGGTCAGTGCACCGCGCTCGACCGTCCGTTCGCGCCGCGCTGCCGGGCAGTGCGTCGCGGTCGGCCGCCCGTTCGCGCCGCGCCGCACCCGTCGTGCTTTCGCCCCCACCGATCGGCTATGCTCTTCTGCGCCTGCCGGTTCCACCGGCTCCGCGGGTGTAGTTCAATGGCAGAACATCAGCTTCCCAAGCTGACAGTGCGGGTTCGATTCCCGTCACCCGCTCCAGATCAAAGCCCCAGGTCAAAGGCAAGTTTCTGACCTGGGGTTTCGTCATCTCAGTGGCCGGTTGCCCCCGTCGTGCCCGTTACGTGCCCGATGCCACCGGGAGACCGTCGTCGGGGTCGTCCCGCAGACCTTCAGCGACGAGTTCTGACATCGCCTGGGCGACGCCCTTGTGTCGTCCGTCGTTGGTGTGGAGGTAGATGAGAGCTGCCCTGCTGCTGGCATGACCCATGCGCTCCATCAGTTCCCGCAGGGTCGCGCCGGACTCGGCCGCCCAGGTGTTGCCGGTGTGTCGCAGGTCGTGGAAGTGGACTCGTCCGGTAAGAGATGCTCCCTTGAGTCCCTTGCTCCAGTTCCGTTGGAACGTTGACCGACGCAACTGTGCACCCTTGGCTCCCGTGAAAACGAATGCTTCAGGCAGTCGTTTGACATAGATGTCGAAGTGCACGCGCAGATCCTGCATGACGATCTCCGGGAGATACACAGTCCGGCGGCCGGCAGCGGTTTTTGGTGGACTGATCTGCAGTTCACCGGTCGGCAGCTCGACGGCGGCCTGGCGAATCCTCAGCACCCCATCGACCAGGTCGACGTGTCGCCGCTGCAACGCTGCCAGCTCGCCCCACCGAAGGCTGCCCAATGCTGCGACCAGAATCAGGGCGCGGAACGTCGGGTGCATCGCGTCGGCCAGCTTGTAGACCTCGGCAACAGTCAGCACCGGTCGTTCCGGACTGCGCTCCACGGCGGCTCCCTTGATGTAGCACGGGTTGGTTTTGATGAGTCGGTCTTCGACTGCGGTCGACAGAATTGACCGCAGCAGCCGGTACGCCTTGGCCGCTGTAACCGGTCCAAGACCACCGTCCAGCAGTGATTGCCGCCAGCCCCGCAACATCGGCGCGGTGAGTTCACGGAGCGGCTTGGTGCCCAGCGTCGGGGCAATGTGATTCCGCAGCAGACCGCTGTAAAGGACGAGCGTCTTGGACCGGAGGCCGGGTCGCTCGCGGATCCACTTCTGCGCGAACTCGCCGAGCGGCTTCTCTCCGGCAGCCGGATCGATCCACTCGTCTTGAGCCAGCTCGGCTTCCTTCAGCGTCAGCCACCGAGCAGCCTCCGTCTTGCTCGCGAATGTGCTCGGAGCGGGCCGGTCGATCCCATCCGGGCCGGGATATCGAGCCTGGAACCGGCCGGACGGCAGCTTGCGGACACGTCCAAATCGTCTCCTGGCCATCAGGCGGCTTTCCTTTCGAGAGCTACACGGATCGGCTCGACGGTGTTCTGTTCGATCAGCTCGCGGATCGCGGATTCAGGGATGCGCACCATGCGGCCGATGCGCACGAACCGGATACGACGCTCGGAGATCAGACGGCGGGGGAAGCGCACTCCGCTTGTCTTGAAGGTGCCGAGCATGACGGCCGCCTCCTGGACGTCAAGCAGTCGGTCAGTGTCGATCGCGGGGGTGGTCAACGTCGTTCTCCCTTGGGTGGTGGAGCTCTCGGTTGTGGTCATGCGCAGTTGGGATGGGTGCGGGTTCCGTCGTCGTGGGACAGTGGCTGTCGGCAACGGATGCAGATGGGCTGTCCGGGACTGTGGGGGTGATCCGTCCCAATCGTCCCGTCCGTCCCTGCCCAGGTCAGGCCGGGGACGGATGGCTGGTCGGGACGCATCGAACCGTCCCGGTCGGGCGAATCGTCCCCGGCGTGACCTGCGATGCGACGCTTGGGACGGTTCGGTACGGGTTGTGACTCAGAGCGGTTCTGGAGCGGTTGAGGGCAGTACCGCGACCAGGCGTCGGAGAAGTCGTCGCGGCTGTACCCCTTGGACTGGGTGCCGTCGTACCAGCGGTGGTTTCTCGGAGTGATGTCGTACTCGCGCAGCATCGCGGCCAGCCGCCGCACGGTGAGCCCGGTTGCGGCCAGGTCTCCCCATGGTGCTTCGTCGTGCGGCATCGGACCAAGCGCGCGAGACTGACGGCTGGCACGGCTACGTCACCTACCTCGAACGGCGCCCGCTGAACCCCGGCCGATGGGCTGACGCCTCGGCCTTGAGGCGTCTGAGAGAGGACGAGCTTGAGGCATTTGTCCAACGGCCGGCTACCCATCGACCGGACGCGTAGGTCTTCCCCTCGGCTTCCGCGCACCGCCTGACCTACCTATCATCGTTGAATGCGGAAACGCCGTGGTAAGACAAAGGGCTTCGACGAGACCTATATCGAGGCGATCGCCGAGGGCATCAAGCGTTTTATAGCAGCGGGTATGGAACCCGAAGAGGCGCTCGCGCAGGCCGCAGAAGCGGCGGGAACGACGCTTAAAAATCTCGCCCCCACATACGCGGCTACGCTGATCCAGACGTCCCCACGAATGCTCCGCCAGCATCGCAGGATGCACCAAACCTTCGAGCGTCATATACGGAAGCATTGGGGCAAGCCGCTCGACTTGTACTACTCCGTTCTCGTTTGTGCGGAGGAGATGGGTCGAGAGTTCGATACTCGAAACTCTCCGGAGAGCGGAGAAATGGGGGACGACGTTTTCGAGGTTCTCACGGGCCTTCATGCTCGTGCGGTCCGGACGGCCGCAGAAGTACATGCAATGCTATCCGGCGGATTCCCACTCGGTGCATTGGCTAGGTGCAGAACGTTGCACGAACTCGCAGTCACCTCAATCATCATCGCGGACTTCGGTAGATTCGAATCACGCCGATCTTGCCAGGCGCTTCCTAGACCACCAGCACATCGGGCAGACTGCAGATGCAGAGATCTTCCAATCGAACGCAGGAAGGCTCGGCATGGATCCATTTACCGACGCTGAGATGAGCCAGTGGCGCTCAGAGCGAGAGAGGCTATTGCAGCAATACAGCACCGACTTCAAACGTGACTACGGATGGGCAATTCCACTGTTCGGAAGGTCGCCGAATTTTCGAGAGCTTGAGGAGCTTGCAAGCCTCAAGCACCTGCGTGGATATTATCGATGGGCGAGTCATGAGGTGCACTCTGGAAGCAGAGGTCTGGACCTGAATATCTTTGAGCGTGGAGATGGGGCGCACTACAGGTTGACCGGCCGCACAGACGAAGGTTTCGCCGAGCCGGGAACGATGGCACTGGTCTCACTGAATCAGACCTTGAACAGCTTGATTGGATCGGGATCAGACGGCGATTTCTCGCCTCGTGATCTTCTTGGTTGCATGGCCATTCAGGTGCTCTTGAACGAGTGCGATGATGCATTCGTCGCTGGAGATGCGGTTGTAACGGAAGCGCATGAACGCCATGCCATGCGGACCGGTGGACGATGTTCTAACCGCGTGATCCTCCTTGCTGACGGCTTCAGATCGCGCGCGGAGTCAATCGCAGGACGGATCTCGCGCGCAGCTCGGCGGTGACGCGGGCCGGACCAACGTCGCCCGACCTGGCGCGCCACAGTAGCCCGCTCAACGGGCGCAGGATCCGTCTCACTTTCCGTCTCATTCGTCATCGTCCGGGGGCGTTCAGGACCAACCGAGTCGCCCAGTCGCCAGACGGAACGAACGTCCTGACACGCCAGGCGAACGGACCCCCGAGGAACTGGAATGCGTGTTGGGTCCGGACCTCGGGCACCGTGCCCGCTCCATGCCCGATCGGACGGCACCCGGCGTGAACCACTGGTCAACAGCGGTCAATTCAGATCGGGCGACCAGTTCGCCGCCTCTCAGACTGAGCCAGCTACGGCTGACAATTCTGTTCCCAAGCCGACGTTGCCGAGTTGGGCTCTTAATACACCTATCGCCGCGCCCATCGCCAGCAAACGGGCACCCACCTCCGCGCGCGTCGCGAACGCTTCCCGCGCGGGCCGCATTGTGGTGATCGTTCACGGCTACAGCCGCATGACCAATAGGAACATGGCCGCGATGGCCGCTCCAACGATGATGACCCAGCCGATCACGCCAAAAAGACCATTCACCCTGTCGAACAGCTCGCTCTCGATGTGCGCCTCCTCGGGCCGTTCGGGATCGAACAGCACATCGACGTGCTCGCCGATATCGGGAACGAAGCTGCCGCCGAAGTCGGTGCGCGCCGTGACGAGGCGACCATCCGGCGCTTGGAACTGCACCAGTGGGTACGGGGTCGACTCACCATCCGCGTCGTCCTCGTACTCGTAGCGCACGACCACGGCGGATGCCTTTTGCCCGACTCGCCTCAGGCGTTCAACCTTTCGGCGCATCAGCCGTCCGTGGACGACGAACAGCGCGCCGAAACCCATCGCAGCTACGGCGACGAGAAAGAGAAACAGGCTGTCTGACACCCAAGGCCTCAATCGATACGATGCTGTCCTGTCGCCAGGAGGCATCACACCCACCATTATGCGCTCGTTGCGCCGCCGCGCGCGCGATCAGCGAGCGATTACGACGGGGCAGCCGGGGTCAGGTGGGTCACTCGGAGGGCACGATTCGATCAACCTCGGCGTTCACCGGCCAACTCGCCCAGGCCCGGTAGTTCTCTGACGATCACCAGCCGAGTTATCCGGACCCCCGGCGGTCTGGGGCGCTGCTTCGTCCCCAGGCCGCCACCTGTCGTGCCGCACCGCCTCTCCGCAAGCGCCACCACCTCGACACCGTGTCCCTGGGCGCACCGGCGAAGCAGGGCTACGAGTGTTCGGCGAGCGCGTGCGCCTGGCTGATGAGGGCCTTGGCCTGCGTGATGAATGCTTCCGCCTGCTGGTTGTTCAGTGCCTTCCCTTCGAAGGCCGCATCGTCGAGCGCGGTGCGGATCTGTCCGGCGAGCAAGTCGCGCGCAGACGTGAGTGACTCGATCTGATCCTCGATCGAGGCGTAGCTGGTGTCATCGACCGCACTTCCGCTCCTCAGCGCCCGTGTGGAGGCGACGAGCACGTCCGTCGAGAGCTCGCCGAAGGGCGCATTCAGCTGCTTGTAGATGGCGCCGAGTTGCAGCAGCTTGTCGCGGTGGGCCCGGAGCGCCCGAGGCACCGCCCAGGAGAAGAGCGGTTCGACGACCACGCGTCCGTCGTGGAGGTAGCTGTCGTCGAGTCCGAGCAGGCTGAGGATCGTCGGTCTCCAGTCCGTGTGATCGGTCCACGTCGAGTCGTCCTGCCCGAGGTTGCGAACGCCCGGACCGACGATGCCGAGCCATGTCTGAGCGATCTCGGGTTGGATACCTCCATGGTTCCAGGCGAACGTCGGTGGCGTCGTGGGCACCGTGATGCACGGCGAGTTGCAGTTCGGTGCGGCGGCGAACAGGAAGTAGTCGGGGTGGGCGAACATCGTGAACGTCGGTGTTCGTTGTGGGTCGGCGGTGATCATGTGCAGCGTCTTCATCGCCGCTGGGTCCGCGAGCGCCGCGGTGAGCTGGTCGGTCTGACCGGTGTAGGGGTTCACGGCCGTGAGCTTCCCTACGGCGCGCTCGAAGTCGCGGGTGACGAGCGCAGACGACGCCGGTTTGCCAGTGAGGTAGAAGGTCGGCGCCATGTCCGCGTGAACTGTGAATGGTGTCGTGATCCCTTGTTGCGTGGCGAGCAGCCCAGCGAGGTTGCCGTTGATCTCGCCCAAGAGGCTGTAGTTGCACGGTGTGGTCACGCCGTCGCATCCGGCTGGCGTCGGCGCCGCGCCGGCGAAGTGGTCGCCTTCCTCGACCGTGACGACGAACAACGTGTTGTCCTTCGTGAGCCCGTCGGCGGTCAGCCGGTCGAAGAACTTCTCGAACGCCTGGTCGTAGGCCCTCAGTTGGGCCACGTAGCCGGGCTCGCCTGGTCCGTAGGCGATGTGCTGCTCGCCGTGGAGCCCGTGACCGTCGTGGGCGTCCGAGATGTAGCCATAGGTGATAGGGATGCCCGCTTCCTGCATGGTCGCGATGTACGAAAGCGTCGTGCTGGCGAACAACCCGTCGAAGCCGGGAAAGCCAGGCTGGTTGAACGGATCCGTGATCGGCTGGCCGTCGAGGTCGTTCAAGGTGGCGCTGCCACCGGCGATCGCCGGGTTGACGTACTTCGCCCCGAACAACCCGCTGAACCCGTCGTAGCTGCCTGGCTCGTCTGGCAGCAGATCAGGCCTGGCGTGCGAGTTACCCGTACAGATGCCCCCGCCAGAGGCGCAATGTACGGCGATCCCGACGAAGTCGGTCTGGGCGAGCGCCCGTGCTGCAGTGCCTGCCGGCGCGGCGTTGGAGGCCACGGCCTCATTCCACTCGGCAGAACCCTGGCCGAACACCTTTGTCATGTCGCCGTTTGGGCCGGTGCCCGTGTTTTCCAACACGACGTTGGCGACGGCGGCAGCGCCGAAGTCGCAGCCAGCGCGCGTGTACGGGACCCACGGTGCGGGTGTTGTCTTGGGTGTGCCGCTGTCGCCGTTGACCATGTTCGGAGTCGGGTCCGCCGGCGGAATCCCTACGTCGTCGACCAGGTCGGTCCAGTACTTGAACGACGAAGAAGACGCGGTCGTCCCGTCCGCCCTGAAGTAACGATAGGAGTTGGAGACCGCCTGCCCGTGCCGATCGGGGTAGAGACCAGTGAGGGTGGACAGGATCCCCCCGCCCGTGTGCGAGATGAGCATCGTGTGGTCGTTCGTGAAGAATGTGCCCTCGCCCCGAAGGAAGTTCAGCAGGTGCGGCATCTGCTCGAGGTCGGACGGCACGTTCGGGTCGTCCCGTAGGAAGTGGGTGTTGTCGAACTGCAGGTAGATGACGTGCTTGATGTCGCCTTTTGCGGAGCTCAGTTGACAGCCAGCGGCTGCGGCGCCCTGCTTGGCCGAAGCGGCCCCCTCCGGAGCAACCGCCAGCACCCCGGCCGTGAGCGCCGACGCCGCCACCACGGCAAAGAACCCGCGTCGAGTAGTCATACCGATACCTCCTCCTCCTCGACCCGGATGGACCGGGCGAGATCCTCCACCATCGGGAAGGCCGATCAATTTGATGCTCGCACTCCGCCACCAACTCCACCACTGGTCACGACGTCCAGCGCCCCACGGGAGTGGGTGTCCCCGAACCGCCTCTCCGGTGACGGCACCGACGCCGATGGCTCCTGGCCGACTTCGTGCCCGTCGCATGCCCGTTCGGGAGGTCTCTGCGAGCAACCACCGGACACTCACGGTCAGAATGTCGACGGACGATGCCTTCAGCGCGCAGGCAGAGGATGTTCGACCGAACAAGTCTGTTCCCAAGCTGACAGTGCGGGTTCGATTCCCGTCACCCGCTCCAGATGTCAAAGCCCAGGCCTACGTTCGGGACCTGGGCTTTGTTGTGTGCTCGAGGCTGCATCAAACGGTTGACCTAGGTGCGGTCCAGACCGTTGCCATGGTCAACCGTGCGCAGCTCCGGGTCGCGATCGTCACTCCTGGGCGAGGTAGGGCCCGATTGTCAGGTCCAGTTGGTCGGTCAGGAAGTCGTGGAGCGAGCCCCAGTCGTTGACGGCCCAGACCTGGAGGGCGCCGGCTAGGCAGACGAGGGTGTGGCGGGCGAGAGCGGGTACGTCGATGTTGGGGCGCAGCTCACCGGCTTCGACGGCGGCTTGGTAGAAGCGGGCGCAGGTGTCCACGATGGCGGCGGAGTGCGCGAGCGCGTACTGCCGGAACTCGGGGTCGGCCACGTCGAGCTGCACGAACCCGTTGCCGAGCTCCTCACGGTGTTTGATGTGGGCAACGGCCGTCAGCGCGAAATCCCGCAGCGCGGCCAGTGGGGATGTGTTCCGTGCCTCCGCTTCCTCGGCCGCACGGAGCAGCATCGACGGCGATCGGGCGGCCGAGGCGAGCAGCAGGCCGCGCTTGGAGCCGAACCGTTGCAGCAGCGTCGGCGGCGCGAGACCGGCCCGGGCACCGACCGCCGCCAGGGTCAGTTTCCCCGGCCCCAGCTCGGCGAGGACCTCGCGGGTCGCGTCCAGGATCACTTCGTCACTCACGAGCCGCGGCCGGGCCATCCGGCCACCTCCGAGTTTGTGAATGGCCATTCGTTAATTGATGAAACAGTAACAGATTCTTGTGCGCTCAGTTATTCAGTGGCAACGGGTGATCGTCGGGCCACTGAGGGTCCCGGCGGGGGTCCCGTTGCCCGGTCCACCCGCCGCGGGCTGGGTTTTCGTCGTACAACGGGAGCCTTTTCATGCGTTTCGCCCGCACCGCCTTGGGCCTGCTGCTGAGCTTGGCCGGTCTCGTGGTCACCGTCGCCGGAGCCGTGGCGGCCTTCTGGCTGGTCGGCCCGGACAACACGATCTCCACGTCCGCCCGGGAGCTGACCAGCGAGGGCCTGGCCGTCATCACCGCGCCCGACTTGCTCGACCGGCACGGCCCGACCCTGCACGTGACCGCGACCGGCGGCAAGCCGCTGTTCGTCGGGGTCGGGCAGGACCTCGACGTCCGCGACTACCTGGCCGGCGCCGCGCACACGCGGGTGATCCGCTTCAACCCGCCGGCCACGTTCGACACCCAGGACATGCGCGGCCGCAGCACCAAGCTGACGCCTCCGGGCGACCTCGACTGGTGGGTCGCGAAGTCTGGGACAGGACAGTCGTCGGTCGCCTGGCCGATCCAGGACGGCCGGTACGACGTGGTCGTGATGAACGCGGACGGGAGCCCGGCGGTAGGCGCGCAGGTCCGCTTCGGCGTCGAGGTGCACCGAGCGTTCGGCATCAGCCTCATCACCCTGGGCGCCGGCATCGTGGTCCTCGCCCTAGGCCTGACCCTCACCCTCCGCCGCCGCCCCGCCGCTACGATCACCGACTTCCCGGTGGTCGCCCTCCGCGCAACCCGTCAGACTACCCCCACTCCCGCCGGATTTGCCGCGGCCACTGCCACTGGATCTGGCGCCGCCGCTAGGGCTGGCGCTGCCGCCAGGGCTGGAGCTGCCGCTGAGGCTCGCGCTGGCCAGACTGTGGCGATCGCCGAGCCTGCTGCCGCCTTCCAGCCCGCAACAGCACTCGAGTTTGCGCCGCTCTCCTCCACCTTGGCACCCACCTCCACCCCGGCATCCACTTTCAGCCCGGCCTCGTCCGCGGCGTCCACCTTCGCGCCGGTGCGCGTCACGTCGAGCCCGTTCGCGCCCGCGCCGCCGCCCCCGGCCGTGCCGGCCGCTCCGATGTTCATGTCGGCGGCCGCGGTCGCCAGGGCGAAGTCGCCCGGACTCCTGGTCGGGGTCGGCGCGACCACCTACGGCGAGCCGAGGTACACCGAACACTCCGACAAGCGCGGGTACGGCGAATCGCGCAACGACCGGTCGCCGTCCAACGAGCCGCCCTACGACGGACCGACGTACGCCGGACCCGCGCACGACCGACCGCCATACGAGCAGCCGGCGAACGAACAGGCGAAGGAGCAGTCGGCACACGACCGACCGGCACACGAGCGGCCGGCACACGACCGACCGGCACACGACCGAGCGACGAACGAGCTGCGAGCGAACGAGCGGCCGTCAAAGGAGCAGCCGGCGCGCGACGGCGCGACGAACGGGCAGCCAGCGCACGACCGACCGGCGAACGAGCGGCCAGCGCACGACCGACCGTCATACGACCAGACGGCCGACGAACAGCCGACGAAGGAGCAGCCGGCACACGCCCGCGCGACGAACGGGCAGCCAACGCACGACCGACCGGCGAACGAGCGGCCAGCGCACGACCGAGCGACGGAGGAGCGGCCAGCGCGCGAGCGGGCGTCGTATGACCAGGCGGCCTACGAGCAGCCGGCGAAGGGGCGGCCGGCGCACGGCCGGGCGGTGAATGGGCAGCCGGTGGGACCGCGGGCGGTGGAGCAGGGGGGCGTTGGGGTGGGGACTGTTTCGTTGGTGGAGTCGCCGGAGTTTGAGAAGAGTGATGAGGCGGTGCGGCGGACGGCGGCGCTGCTCGCCAGTGGTGCATTGTTGCTCACGACAACGAGTTGCGGCCTGCTGCCGGCCCAGAACAGCGACGCCGCGCCGGAGCGCCGCCCGGCCGTGACGCTCGCCGACGCGCAGGCCGTCGTCCAGCGCTACAACCAGATCAACAACCAGGCGAACCAGGCCCGCGACACCGACCTGTCCGAGACGATCGAGGCGGATCCGACCCTCGCCCAGACCCGGGCCGGCTTCCTGATCGGGCGGAAGCTCGACGCGCCCGGCAAGGACAAGGACAAGCCGTTCACGTACACCGACCCGCAGATCGGCGCCCCCGAGTTCGGGGCGTACCCGATGCGGTTCGTGGTCAGCTCCGGCGTCTCGAACGCCCCGGGAAGCCGCCAGCTCGGCGTCTGGCAGCGGCAGAGCGCGGGCGCACCGTGGCTGCTGACGAACTCGGTCTACCCGTCGAAGACGATGAAGCTGCCGCCGCTGGAGGGCCTGCGCACTCCGGCCAAGGCCGACCTGGACAAGCTGGCCAGCTTGCCGGCTGCGGCCGGCACGAGCCTCGCGGCGTACCTGACCGGCGGCGTGAAGGCGCCGCAGGCGAAGTTGTTCACGCCCTCCCCTGGGATGTCGAAGCTGCTCGAGCTGCGGGCCAAGTCCAAGGTCGCGGACACCGCCGAGACGTACATCGCCAGCGTCGCCGACACCTTCCAGCCGTCCGGCGACCCGCTCACCTTCATCACGTCGTCGGGCGAGGCGCTCGTGTTCCTCTCCCTCACCGAGCAGTACCTGCAGCGGGTCGAGCCGGGTTCGAACGCGTACTGGACCAGCGGCGAGGCGACCGCCTTCAGCAGCATGGTCAAGTACACGCAGACCCTGCACCAGGACTACCTCCACCAGCTCGCGCTCGTGATCCCCACCAAGGCGACCGGCGGCCCGATCCGCATCCTCTCGATGGACGGCCAGCTAGTCGGCGCCGGAGGCTCGTAACAACCACCGCCACCGCGGCTGCTCCGTCACGACACACGTAACCGCAAGCACGCTGACGAGGACTGCGACCACCATCGGCCACGCAAACCAAGTGGCGACAACCGCGGCGACCAGCTGGAGCAGCACCAGCAGAATGGTCACCACCCCGGGCACCGCGACGATCACGCGCGGCTTGTCCCCTGGGGTCTGGAAGATCGTCGGCAGACCTATCAGTACGACGACGGACGCGACAGCGAGCGGGATCGAGTACGGGGCGAGCGCCCACGGAGTGGCGACCCACGCGATCAGCTCACAAGCAAACCGGACGGCCGAGGCGAGCCGGCTGTCCGGCGCGGTCTGCGTACTCACGGCGGAACGATGTCACAGCACGAAGCTGAGAAGTCAGCGGCAAGCGGTTGCTGAAGGATAGTTTCGACTGGTTGACTCCGGGGGTGAGGTTTTTCCCATCCGCCCGGGAGTACCAGTGGACATCACCCGCCGCCGCCTGCTGTCGTTCGTACCCGCCACCGCCCTGCTGACCGCGGTCAACCCCGCGCCGGCCGCCCGAGCTGCCACCCTGAAAGCCATGGCCGATGCGAGCCAGTTGCTCGCCAACGCGATCGCGATCTACGCCGGTACGGCGGAATCGAACGCGCGCCCCGAAGTCGCCGCCAAGCTCGCGGCCCTCGACAGCACCGCACGGACCTGGCTCGCGGCCCTCGACCGCGCCGGCGCCGGCGAGCTCTTCGCCGGGCTCCCCCTCGGGACCAGCGATCCGAATCTCAGCGCGTCGTACCAGCATCTCTGCGAGATCGCGCTCGCGACCAAACGCCCCGGCCCGGCCTCGGACCTGCAGGGCAACGAACAGGTTCGGGCCCGCGTCGCGGAAAAGTTGGTCTGGCTGCACGAGAACTACTACGGCGACCAGTCGAAGGGGTACTACGGCAACTGGTTCACGTGGGAGATCGGCATCTCGACGTACGTGTCGAAGACGCTCGCCCTGCTCGATGCGCCGGCCGCGCTGATCGCGCAGTACGTGCCCTCGATGGACGCCTACCTGCGCAACGGCAAGGACGGCGACGTCGACCTCGACTCGCGCTTCCACACCGGCGCGAACCTCGTCGACATCACCGCGAACCGGGTCCTCCAGGGTGCGCTGATGGGGGACGACGCGCGCATCCGGAAGGCGCTGCAGGACCAGTTCACCGTGTTCGCGACCGTTGACCCGTACAACCTCCGGCACGGCGTCACCGACGGGTACTACGCGGACGGCTCGTTCATCCAGCATTCGTCGGTCGCGTACACCGGGTCGTACGGGAAGGCCCTGCTCAGCCGGGTCCTGCAGACCATCAAGGTGCTCGACGGCACCGAGTACGCGCAGAGCGACGACCTGGTCGGCGTGGTCCAGGGCTGGGTCGAGCACGGGTTCGCACCGCTGATCTTCGAGGGCTGGTTGATGGAGATCGTCAAGGGTCGCGCCGTGTCCCGGACGGCGACCGGGTACGACGACGTCGCGGTCGTGGTGGAGGCGATCGTCGACCTGGCCGACTACGCGACCGGCGCGGACGCGACCCGGCTGAAGTCGTTCGCGAAGTTCACCGCGCGGCCGACGATCAACCCGACGACCTTCGTCTCCCCGGTCAGCGTCGCGCGGTTCGCCGACATCAAGGCCGACCCGGCAATCGTCGCGGCCGACCTCAACCCGGCCGCGAGCAGTACGGCGTTCAACGCGATGGACCGCACTGTGCACCGGCGACCAGGGTTCGCGTTCGCTCTGGCCCGGAACTCGGAGCGGATCAGCAAGTACGAGTACATGAGCGGCGAGAACCTGATGCCGTGGTTCCAAGGCGACGGCGCGCACTACCTCTACCTGGCCGGCCAGGACCAGACCACGTCGTACGGCGTCGACTACTTCACGACTGTTTCGCCGTACGCGCTGGGCGGTGTTACCGCGCCGGTCGAGGCCCGCAAGACGATCCCGGAGCTGTACGGGACGCAGTACTACGACAACCCGCCGACTTTCACCGCCTCGTCGGAGTCGCAGAACACCTATGTGTACTTCCCGATCGGGACCAACGCCTACTCCGGCGGCGCGACGCTCGATGCGTACGGCACGGTCGGTTGGGTGCAGTCAGATGACTTCGCCTACGCGTCGCGCGACAGCCTGCCGGACGACTTCGTGGTCTACCGCAACGCGTCGGCGACCAAGTCGTGGTTCCTGCTCGACGACGAGATCGTCGTCCTCGTGGCCGGCGTAGGTGACCCGGATCGAGCAGTGACCACGACACTCGACACCCGGATCGCGGCGACCGGGGACGCTGTCGCGATCACCGGCGTACGGCGGGATGGCCGGACGTGGGCCGGGACGGGGACGGTCGATCCGCGGTGGCTGCGGTATGCGGGCGGCAGCGTGTCGCTCGGCTACTACTTCCTGCAGCCGAGCCAGGTTTCGGTGGACCTGCAGCAGGTGACGCGGAGCCGGCGCGTGGTGCGGATGTCGAACCCGGACACCGCGGTGACCAAGCAGGTCTTCGGTCTGACCGTCGCGCAGCCCGCCGGGGTCACGCGGTCGATGGCCTACGCATTGGTGCCTAACGCAACGGAATCCGGGCTGCGTTCGTATCAGCACGGGCGGATCGCGGTGCTGTCGAACACTCCACGCATGCAGGCGATCCAGCACCTCGGTCTACGGCTGACCGGCGCCAACACCTTCACGCCTGGCGCTCACAACCTGCCTGGACTGACGATCGACGGGCCTGCTTCCGTACTGCTCCGACGCCAGTCCAGCGCGGTCACCGTCGCCGTGTCCGACCCCACGACCGCCCGCGACACCATCACGGTCAACCTCTGGGCTCAGTATCTTCGGCCCGCGTCCCCGGCCCCCGGCGTACAGGTGGTGCGGACCGTGGCCGGGACGCGGCTCACCTTCACCACGCACCACACCAACGGTCGCAGTCTGGCGGTCAGGCTTCTTCCAGCTTGGTGATCAGGGCCTGCATGGTGGCGAGCGTCGTACGCAGGTCGTCGAGGTCGACGGACTTGCTCAGCTTGGCGGACCACGGATGCTGGGCGACGGAGATCTGCCGGATCGCCCAGTAGCCGGCCTCGGTACAGGCGAGCAGTTTGGCGCGGCGGTGCGCCGGGTTCGGGCGGTACTCGGCGAGGCCGCGGCCGACCAGGAGGTCGGCGATCCGCTGGACCGCCTGCCGGCTGACGCCCATGATCCGGCCGACGTCGGCGACGGAGCGCGGCTCGTCCAGGACGCCGCCGAGGACCTGCCACCATGCAGCCGTCAGTCCACCGTGCGCGGCCAGGTCCTGGGCTGCCTCCATCAGCCGCGCGTTCAGGCGGAAGGTGGCGATGATGACGTCGGTCAACAACGCACCACCTTCCGTCTGCTTGGCCGGCTTCGGCCAGTCGTCGCGAGGTGGAACCGTCATCCGACCAGGATCGGATAGTCGGCCGCGTCGGCCCGGTGGAACACGCCCTCGTACGCGTCCAGCTTCCGCTCGTCCGCGAGCCCGAGCCGCTGCAACGTCGCCCGCGCGAACTGCACCGGCGAATCCGGCCCGGCCGTGATCAGGTCGCCGTCGACGACGGCCCGCTCGTCCAGGTAGTTGTCACTGCCCTGATAGCCGGTGGCCTGCAGGTACTCCTTCGCCGCGCTGGTGTGCTTCCGGTCGTCCAGCAGACCGGCCCGCGCCAACCCGGACGTCGCACCACAGATCGCCGCCACCGGGATCCCGCTGTCGAGGAACCGCTGCGCCAACTTCGCGAACGCGTCCCCTTGCCCGGTGTCCCAAAGCCCGGATCCCGCGAGTACCAGCAGATCACCGTCGGCCGGCTCGACATCCGCCAGCGCCATGTCCGGCACGATCCGCAGCCCGCCCATCGTCACCACCGGCTCCGTTGACTCCCCCACCGTCACCACCTGCCACGGCACCCCGGTGAACCGCCCGGTCCGCAACTCGACCAGCAGATGCCCGATCTCCCAGTCCGCCCACGTGTCATACACCGCTGCATACGCTGTCCTCATAGACAACACCTTGTCATCTCGACAACATATTGTCAATAGTCGCTGCTGGGATGCCATACTCACGTCAGGGGGCATCATGACGACAGCCGCACTCGGTGGGTCTGTCGGGCGACTGCGGCAGTACTTCGGCGACCGCCTGATTCGCCCGCGGATCGCAGAGGCGCCGTACGACACCAGCATCCGGCTCGGCGCGGCCGCGCTGGTCTCGGCCGGCCTGGCCCTCGTCGCGGGCATCTACGAAATCGGGCCGACGGAACCGCAGGTGTGGTTCTACAGCACGCCGATCGCCGACGCGACGGTCCTGCTGATGCTTGCGTCGCTGGCCCTCGGCGCCTGGTCGGTGGCGACCGTCGCCTCGGTCGCGACGAACGCCCGCCCGTTGCTCGGAGCAACGGCATTGCTCACCTGTGGCGTGAGCTTCAGCGTCCTGGACGGTGCGACCCGGTTGGCGCGCAGCATCGCACTGGTCGCCAAGGATCTCCCCTCCTTCCGGGTCGAGTGGAGTTCCGTGCCGCGGTGGACGCTCGGCCTCATGGTCGTGTCCAGTCTCGTCCCGGCGGTGTGGCTCCTCTTGCCGACCAGGCGACTCGCCAGGTCACCGGTGACGACCGGCTTCATCATCAGTCTGCCGCTGTGGGTCACCATCGCCGTCTGGGCGTGGTCCAGCCACGTCACGAACGTCATCCCGTTCCATCTCGCCGACGGATTGCCGCCCGACGTCACCGCGTCCCTGCGGGCGCCTCGATCCGCGTCGGCGCTGAAGCTCTTCAGTGGGGTCGCGGCCGCCGGACTCGCCGGTTGGCTGGTCATCCTGATCCTGCTGTCCGGTTCGGAGTTCGCCCGGGCGCAGGTGTCGCTGGCCGGCCGTGTCGCCAGGTTGCGGGTCCTGCACCGCCGCGGCGTGGTGATCGCGGCCGCCGCACTCATTCTGGCCGTCCTGACACTCGGCTACCTCGGTGCCTTCGGCTCCACCTCGACAGGTATCTGGCGGGTCGGCTCGATCTGGCAGTGGGCGTACTGCGTCCTGGTGGCGGCAGTCGGTGTGGTGGCACTGCGATGGGAGTCTCGCAACCCGGTCGTTCCCGGCAGATTGCGCAGTACCGTGGCCGTCGCGATCGCCGCGCTTGGTCTGCCCTCGGTGTTGCTGGTGGCCGGATCCCTGCTTCAACTGGTCGTCGGTCCGATCGTCCGCGGAAACTGGGCATCGACGGCCTTGGACTGGGGTCTGTGGTTCCAGCGGTACGACGGTCTCGCCGCGATCGTGCTCGTCGCCTGGGTGACCAGTGTGTATCTGCGGTCCGATCGCCGGCTGACGACGGGGACGGCGTTCGGACTCGCCTTCGTCTTCTGGGCGCTGCCGAGCGCCGTGCAGGTTGCCGTCGGCAAGCACAGGATCTCCAGCGACCAGCTCCTTGCGTCTCCGCAGCGCCTCGTGGTGTGCGTGTGCATCGCCGTACTGGTCGCCGCGATCCGCGTCCGCGACATCGGCGCGGCCTCGCCGCTACTGGTGCAGACGCTGATCGGGTCGACGATCTCGGCCTTCGGTATCGACGCGTTGCTGTCCGGATCGCCGGCCACGGCCGCCGCCGTACTGCTGGTGATCCTGCCGGTGGCGTGGCGGTTCCTCGTCGACACCCGGGAGGAACGGGAGAAGCCGGCCTGGAAGTCGGTGCTGGCGATGGCGACGTGGGCGACCCTGCTCAGCCTGGCGGCTTTCACGATCGGGGCCGGCGCGGGGATCGGCCTGTTCGACAACGGCTCGAGGGTCGAGTGGAACCTGCTGATCGTTCCGTTGACGTTCGCGCTGTTATGCCAGACCGAGCCGGTTGAGCGCCCGATCGGTCCAGGGTGGAAGGGTGGGACCCCGGTCACCGTGGTGCCCGCCGGTGGTCCGATCAGATTCGCGGCCGGCGCGGTCGCGGCCGTGGTGATCGCGACCTCGGCGATCCTCAGCATCGCGAGGGTCCCGGACGCTGTCGCACGGCCGCCGGGTCATCAGGTGACGGTCAGCGTGCCGTCCGGCTGGACACCGGGCCAATGCGACCGCACCGACGCCGAGATCGCAAGCATCAACTCGTCCGACCACAAGACCGTTGTCATCGTCGCGAACGCACCCGAGCAGGCGCTGCGTACGGCGAGTACGGACGAGGCCTGCCAGGAGGCAGCCCTTCTTCAGCAGACGCTGGACGGCCATTGGTGCAAGACAGCCCCGTCAGCCCCGCTGGCCGACCTCCCTGACTTCTCCTGGTACTCCTGCACGCTGCAGGGCACCACCTTGCGCTACGCCTTCAACCACACCGCCGGAGACATCAAGGCTCTTCTCTTCGTGACGCTCCCCAACGCGTCCCCACCCGACGCCACCACCGCCGAGGCCACCCTCACCACCCTGACCTTCAACTGAGCGCAAAAAACCAGGTGTCTCTACATCGACCGGCCTGCCATCCTGCCAGTCATGCCCGTACGACGCTTGGCTCTGGACGACTGGGATGAGCTGTGGCCGCTGGTGCAGGGGTTCGGCACAGCGCTGTCCGAGGCGGTGACCCGCCCGCTCTACGAGGAGCTGGTGGATGATCCCCGCTGGGCCGCCTTCGGGTACGACGACGGTCGGCTGGTGGGCTATGCGGCAGTACAGGACTACGGACCGCACCTCCGCGCCGGCCGCGTCCATCACGCCCGCCTCCACGACCTCTACGTCGACCCGGCCAACCGCCGTACCGGCGTAGGTCGCGCCCTGATGGCCGCCGTCACCACCTGGGCCTCCACCCGAGTCCGCCACCTCGAATGGCAGGCGCACCACGAACGCTCCGCCCCCTTCTACGAAGCCCTGGGCCACCAAGGCGCCCCCTGCCCCCAACCCGACTACCCCACCTTCGAAATCGAGTTCCCGGCCTGACCTTCAGGCGGGTGCGTCGACAGTCAGCCCGGCGACGCGAGCAGCGTCGGCGAGTCGCTTGTCGTAAGTGATGAACGAGGTGAGCCGGGGCTCGACGCGCAGTGCCGTGGCCAGGTGAATCGCATCCAGGCTGCGCACCGTCGGCGGCCTCACGGACTGCGCAAGGATCCTCGTGCCGGCATCCAGGTCGATCAGATCGACGAGGTCGAGGACCAGGTGCAGTCGCGCCACGGCAGCGGGCGCATACCGCGCGAGCGCCCGAGACGACTCGATCTCGGCAAGGACAGAGCTGATCCACCCCACCTCGGCTCGTTCGTCGAGCCAGTCGCGCAGCGCCTGTGACTCGGATTCGGCGTGCACCAGCTTCGCGATGGCAGCCGAATCGAGGTAGATCATCAGCGCTCTCCCTCGCGATCGCGGGAGATCTCGGCGGCAACATCGACGCCGTCCGGTTCGCCGAGCGGCATCCTCAGCACTGCCCGGCGCATCGCCGCAGCGCGCTCCTTGCGCAGGGCGGCTTCCAGCACGGCTTGCCTGATCACCGCGGAGCGCGAACTGCCGTCGTGGGTCAGCACGTCCAGCGCGTGCTCGGTCTCCGCGTCGGTGCGAATCGTGATGGTGTCTGCCATGCAACCAATGTAAGACACAACGTCTTACGACACCAGGCTCCCGAGGTGATCGCGGATTTGTTCGGCGGCTGATTGGGCTGGGTGTTTGGTGGTGTCTATGACCAGGTCGGCTGCTGGGAGGAGCCAGGGGCGGGCGGATTGGTAGGCGGCCACGTGGTTGTGGCGCCACGGGCGGATGTCGTGGCCCTCGGGGTCGGCGTCGATGCGGGTGTGGAGGGTTTCGGCGTCGGCGTCCAGGACGACGTGGACGATGTCGTGACCGCGAGCGCGGAGCCCCTCCTCAAGCTCGCGCCAGTAGGACTCGACGAGGACCGTTTGTACGGCGATCAAGTGGTCGCCCGTGAGCCGGGCGATCTCGTCCATGACGACGGGGACGAGCATCCGCCATGGCGGAAGCTGCTGGAAGTCGGTGAACTCCTGGTCACTCAGGTTGGCCCTCAGCATGTAGCCGACATGCTCCGGATCAAACAGCCGTGTCCCCTCACTCAACCCGACCAACACCCCAGCCGTAGTCGTCTTGCCGGCCCCAAAAGTCCCATTGATCCAGATAACCGTCACGTCCCGGTACGACGCTCCACAACTCCCACTGGTTCGCCCCAGACCAGCCCGGTTCACGCATCCAGCCGGACGGGCATTACCAGGGTGGTGAAGGTGCCCTGGTCGGCTGAGCGTATGACGACTGGACGGTCCTGGGCGCAGATTTCCAGGAGCACGTCTGGTCCGACGCTCGCCTCCAGCGCGGCGCCCAGCAACTCCGCGGTGAACCCGATGCGCGCCGCCCCCGACCCGATCACCTCGAGCGTCTGATCACCGTCGACCGTCAGCTTGCCCGAACCGATGTCGAAGGCAACCACGTCACGGCCCTCCAGCGCCGCCCGCAACGCGGTCCGGTCCACAACCACCCGACAGACCGGCGCCGCAAGCCCATCCAGAATCCCTTGGTACGCCGGATAGTCCGCCGCCACCACGCTGATCTGCCGGACCTCGTCCCCGCGCACCAGCTCGGCACCCCCAGCGCCGACCTCCACCCGCACAGTCTCCCCAGCCGCCGCCCACCGCCCGAGCTCGGCCAACTCATCCGCCCGCACCAACATCCGCGCGCTCGGTCCTGTGAAGTCCATCGCCCGCACAGTCCGCACCGCCAGCCGGTACCTGTCAGTCGCCACGAATGTCACCTCGTCGGGCGCCAACTCGATCAACACACATCCAAGCGCAATCGCCAGCTCCGCCTCCACCCCGCTCGTGCCGGCGGCGGTTGCGGCGGGGGTTACCTGGCGGAGGGCGCTGGCGAATTCGGGACCGCCGAGCAGCACGGTTGTCTGTTCGGTGAGGAGCTGGGTCAGGAGGTGCTCGGCAGCCGCGCGGGCGGCGGCTGTCTTGGACTCGACCGTGCGGAGGTGGGCTCTGACGACGTCCGCGAGTACGGCGGGATCCGCGTCGAGGGCGACGCGGACGTCGGCCAGCGGGAGGTCGATTTCGCGGAGGTCGCGGAGGAGGCGGGCGCGGGGTTGCTGGGACAGGCTGTAGTAGCGGTAGCCGTTCGCGCGGTCCACGTCCGCGGGCGGCAACAGGCCGCAGTCGTCGTAGAACCGCAGCGCACTCGGCGCCAGCCCCACCAGCCGGGCGAACTCACTGATCGTCAACATGAGCCCGACCCTCACCCCTGAAGCAACTCGAAGGTCAACTCCGGAGCCGTCCCCAGAGGTTCAGCGGGCGGCCGAAGCGTTCGCCGCGGAGCCACTCGAGGATGCTCTTCGCGCACCGCTCCGGCGCGACGTCACCCCGCACCGACCGCGGCACGTGCTTGCGGAGCTCGGCCGCATCCTCCAGCGCCTCCTCGATCTGCGCCGCCGGCCAGCCTCGCCCGGCGAGCCGTTTCCGCCGGACCGCGTCGGGGCAGTCCAGATGCAGCCACCGCCCCTCGGGCAGCTCGGCGGGCAGCAGCGGCGACAGCAACAGCACGGGGATCCCGGACCGCCGGACCAGCTCGGTGATCCGCAACCACAGCGCGTTGTACGCCGGCCAGATCGGCACCGCGGTCGGACTCGCGATGTCGATCCCGAGCAACCGGCCGTGGTCGTCCAGTAACTCGTCCATGTCCATCACGACCAGGTTCCCCGGACTCAGCCGGAGCAACTCAGGCACCACTGTCGATTTCCCAGAACCGGGCGCACCGGTCACCACGAACAACCTCGTCACAGTCCTAGTGTCGCGCGAGTGGTGGAGCTTGAGCGATGGTGGCGTCCAGGTGCGTGCATCGGGGTGCTTGAGGAGCGTCCTCGATGCGGAGCATCGTGGATGCTGCTCAAGTGCCCCGAGGTGCGTGCATGGGCGTCAGCAGCGCCAAGCTCCACCACTCGCGCGACACTCAGTGCGGTCAGCCCACCACCAGCCGCACGGGAGGCCGCACGTCGGCCGGAACAACCGGCAGGCCGCGCAGCCCGGGAGTGACCGACCCGAGCACGCTCGAATGCCCCGCGCCCGTGCAGCTCGGCACCGTCCCGCCGAGCCCATGGGTCGTCAGGAAGCCCAGTACGGCGAACGCGTACGCCTCCTTGGCCGCCGACGGGAGCCCGAGCTCGTCGGTCGTCCGCACCGGGACGCCGACCTCCGACGCGAGCAGATGCATCAGCACCGGATTCCGGATCCCACCGCCGGACGCGATCACCTCGGTCCCGCCGTACCGTCGCACCGCGTCGCCAACGGTCCGGGCGGTCAGCGTCGTCACCGTGGCGACCAGATCGTCGGCCGGGATATCCGGCAGCCCCTCCAGTGCGCGCGCGAGATACGCGAGGTTGAACAGTTCCTTCCCCGTCGACTTCGGCGCCGGCCGGCCGTAGTACGGCTCCGCCAGCAACCGCCCGAGCAACTCCTCGTTCACCCGCCCGCGTGCGGCCATCACCCCGTCCGCGTCGAACGCACGACCGGTCAGCTCCGCCACCACCGCATCGATCAGCGCGTTCGCCGGACCGGTGTCGAAGGCAACAGGTTCACCATGCACCACGGTGATGTTCGCGATCCCGCCGAGATTCAGCGCGATCGGTACGCCGCTACGCCCGCGCAACCAGAGCACGTCGAGGATGCTGACAAGCGGTGCACCCTGGCCGCCCGCCGCCACATCACGCGACCGCAGATCCGACACCACCGAGATCCCGGTCGCCTCCGCGATCCAGGCCGGCTGCCCCAGCTGCAGCGTCCCGCGCACCGACCCTCCGTCGACCCAGTGGAACATCGTCTGCCCGTGCGACACGATCAGATCGGCGTGCCCGCCACACAACTGCTCGACCGCCTGCCGCGCGACGTCGGCGAACGCCTGCCCGATCCCGGTGTCCAGCCGGCACACCTGCTCCATCGTCGTACTTGCCGGAGGCAACGAACTGGCGACGGCGGCCCGCAGCTCGTCCGGATAGGGCTGGCTCAGCAGGCCGAGCGGCGTCAGCACCAACTGATCGCCGTCCAGCCGAAGATCCGCCGCGGCGGCATCGATGGCGTCGTACGACGTCCCGGACATCAGGCCGATGACTCGCATGTCAGTCCCGCAACTCCCGTCGGTAGTCGTCTCCACGCAACGTGAGCAGCGCTGCCACGCTCACCGCACACGTCACGGCCACATACCAGGCCGGGATGTCGACGTTCTTCGTCCGCTTGATCAACTCGGTGATGATGAGCCCGGCCGACCCCGAGAACACCGCGTTGGACAACGAGTACGCCAGCCCGAGGCCGGTGTAGCGCGCCCGGGTCGGGAACATCTCCGCCAGCATCGCAGGACCCGGACCGGCCATCAACCCGACGACCAGACCGGCGGCGAACACCGCGACGCCCTTGGCAACGTTCCCGGACTCCTCGTCCTGCAGGAGATTCATCAACGGGAACGCGAGTACGACGACGAGCGCGGCGCCGGTCACCATCACCGGCCGCCGCCCGATCCGGTCGCTCAGCCAGCCGGCCGGAATGATCGACGCCGCGAACCCAGTGTTCGCCAGGACGGTCGCGACCAGCGCCTGCTGGAAGGTCGCGTGCAATGTCGCCTGCAGGTACGACGGCATCACGACGAGGAACGTGTAGCCGGCCGCGGACCAGCCCATCAACCGACCGATGCCCAGGGCAATCGCCTTCGCGACCTCCCGTGGCTCCGCCGGTTGTGGCTCCTCCTGGGCGGCGCGGGTGAAGTTCGGCGTCTCGTCGAGCTTCAGTCGCAGCCACAACGCCACCAGGCCGAGCGGCAACGCGACCAGGAACGGCACCCGCCACCCCCAGTCCGACAGCGCCTCCTGGCTCAGCGACGTGGCCAGAATCGCCGCCAGCCCGGCCCCTGCGAGCAGTCCGAGGGCCACGGTGAACGACTGCCAAGCGCCGTACAGGCCGCGCTTCGTCTTCGGCGCGAACTCGGTCATGATCGACACCGCACCGCCGAACTCACCACCCGCCGAGAGCCCCTGCAGGGCCCGCACCACGTACTGCTGAAGAAGTTGGCCGCGATCACGGTCGCGAAGAACCCGTACGCCCCGAACTCGTACCACTCGACGAAGTTGCCGACCGTCCCGGCGACCAGCGACCGCCGGATCCGCGGGGTGTCGACGACGGGCGTGGTTGGTGCGCTCATCGGAAATCCTCTTCCACTCGGCGTCGGCAAATTCCTCCCACCCCACGACCCATCTTCGTCTATTTGTTCCCGTTCCCGCGACCCGGAATGCAACCTTCCCCGCGCCGCCGGTGTCATTCTCGGTAACGGCCACCTGATCAAGGAGGGGCGGATGGTCTCCCGGGGAGACGATTTCGACGAGTTCGTCCGCGGCAGCGCGACCCGGCTGCTGCGGACCGCCGTACTGCTCACCGGCGACCGGGCCGCGGCCGAGGACCTTGTCCAGGAGACGTACGAGCGGATCTACGTCCACTGGCCGCGGATCCGGACCGGCCTCCCCGAGGCCTACGCCCGCAAGACGCTGGCCAACCTGGCCGCCAACCGGTGGCGCACCAGGCGCCGGCGGCCGGCCGAGGTCGCCCTGGCCGACGACCACGATCGGCCCACACCGGACGGTTCCGAGAGCTACGCCGTACGGCATGAGTTGCTGGCGGCGCTGCAGACGCTGCCGCCGCGGCAGCGCGCCGTGATCGTGCTGCGGTACTACGAGGATCTGACCGAGATCCAGACCGCCGAGGCGCTCGGGTGCGCGGTCGGCACCGTGAAGAGCCAGACCTCGCGCGCCCTCGACCGGCTCCGCCTGATCACCGAACCCGCGATCCTGGAGGAACTGCGATGACCGAGACCGAGCTCAAGCGGCGACTGAGTGCCGGCGTCGACGACATCGAAGCCCCACCGGACCTCCTCGACCGCGCCCGCGTCGGTGGTGACCGCCGGCTGCGCCGGCGCCGGCTCACCGCACTCGCCGCCGGCGTACTGGCCGTGACCGCACTCGCCGGCGCGGCGATCGGCGTACCGGCGTTCCGCGACCGTGCCGATCAGGCTCCGGTGGCGACGTCGACGCCGTGGATGGATCCGGTGACGCCGGCTCCGGACGATCCCTACGCGTTCCTGATGAAGGACGAGACCCGCGGCGACCTCGCCGGCACTCACTTCATCGACGAGGTGCAGGCGGCCTGGCGCCGCGCGAAGGTCGAACAGCACGGCAAGTTCGGCGGCATCAGGGGGAACTTCTGGGATTCCTTGCGCGGGAGCGCGAGGATCTACTGGGCCGGGAACACTCCGGCCGGCCGCGTCGCTATCGTGCTGCAGCATTATCAGGCACCGACCCCCGACCCGAAGGTCAAATACGCGCTGCACGGGATCTACACCGCCATCTCCCTGGTATCCGAGCGCGGCGAGAGCCGGCCGGAGGTGGGAACGACCCTGTTCCCGAACCCTGACCGCTATCCCGTCTTCGTCGTCACCAAGGGAACGACGAGCGTGCTCGTGGCCCTGGACATGGGCAAGCCGGCCGGCTGGAGCACGATAGGCGGCAGGCCCACCACCCCGCTCCACTACAAGGATGGCGTGGCCGTCGTGGCGCTGCCGCTGAACGTCACGCCCGAGGAAGTGGTGGCCTTCCCGCTGGGGTCCCGGTAGCTCTCCGCGGCGAGCCCTTGACACTGGGTTCGGGACCGATCGATGATCGGTGTCGCTATACCGGTTTATCTCCTCTCACCGCCTGGACCCCCGGCCGGGCGGTGGTGGGTACTTAACCGCTATAGCGCACCGCCCATCTTTGACGAGGAGTCGATCGTATGAGTCCACAACCCATGCGCAGAAGGACCCTGTTGTTAGCTCTGGCCGCCGGTGCCGCCGCGGCCACCACCGGTGTCGCGCTGCCCGCCCAGGCGCAGGGGAAGCACTGCCGCGCGGCGAAGACCGGCCCGGTCACGGTCGCCTATATCGAGGTCAACGACCACAGCATGCTGAGCGCCGGCAAGTACACGCTGGCGAAAGGCGGCGCCCAGGTGATCGACGTCGCGGTGATCTTCGCGGCGAACATCAACTACGACGGCTCGAACGCGTACCTGTCCTTCAACCAGCAGGTGCAGAGCGTGCTCGACAACGTCGCGACCCAGGTCCGGCCCCTGCAGCAGAAGGGCATCAAGGTCCTGCTGTCGATCCTCGGCAACCATCAGGGCGCCGGCTTCGCGAACTTCCCGTCCCAGGCAGCTGCCGACGCCTTCGCCCAGCAGCTCGCCGACGCGGTCAACCAGTACGGCCTGGACGGTATCGACTTCGACGACGAGTACGCCGAGTACGGCAACAACGGCACCGGCCAGCCGAACGACTTCTCGTTCGTCTACCTGGTCCAGGCGCTCCGCGCCAAGCTCCCGAACAAGCTGATCACGCTCTACGACATCGGCCCCGCCGCGGACCGCCTCACCTACAACGGCCAGAGCATCGCCAACACGTTCGACTACGCCTGGAATCCGTACTACGGCACCTGGGGCGTCCCAAGCGGACCGACTTCCAAGTCCCGCCTCTCGCCGGCCGCCGTGTCCTACACCGCGACGAGCTCGGCCACCGCGGCCACTCTCGCCCAACGGACGGTCAGCGAGGGGTACGGCGTCTTCCTCACCTACAACCTGACCGAGTCGGACACCTCGTCGTACATGACCGCCTTCACCCAGAAGCTCTACGGCAGCGCGACGGTCTACACGCCTTAGTGCAACGGGATGGCCGGCCGCAAGAGCCGGCCATCCTTCGCTCAGCGACTCTGACCGCTGTTGCCGCCCTTGCCACGACTGCGCCTGTCGGCCAGTACCTCTGGCGAGTCTGCCCGGCCGGCATTCCTGGTGATGTTGTCTGCCGCCGCTTTCTTGCCTTGCTCATCGAGCTTGCCGACTACCTTGCCGAAGAGCCTGGACTTCTCCTCGACCACTTCGCCGGCCATATCGTCCTTCGCCTTGTTGCTCCCAGTTCCAAATCCCCAGGCCATCGCCATCTCCAGTACGACTCGTGAGGCCGTGCGCGACCTCCTGCTCATTCCGCAGCATCCTAGGTCGGGACAAGGTCTTCGACTCGGGGCTCAGGGCTACAACTCGTACTCCCAGCCCGGTTGCCAGTTGAACGGGGCAACGATCAGCTCGGCCATCGGCGCGCGGCTGCCGAGGAGGTGTTCCAGCGCCCACCGGTTGGCGGAATGTGCCACGACAAGGACGGTTGCGTGGTCGTACCACCGCTTGACGTCGGCCAGGAACGAGCGGGTCAGCTCGACCACGTCGTCGTAGCTCTGCCCGCCGGGGAACGGTTCGTGGACGCGCTCGATCCGCGGGTCGAGCGCGTCCACCGGCGCGCCGTTCAGTTCGCCGTAGTTGCATTCGCGGAGCCGCCAGTCGACGAAGTGCGGGGCGGCCAGACCGGCCAGCTCGACCGTGTCGACCGCCCGCCGCAGATCGGAGCTGAACACGACGTCGACGTCCTTCCGTCGTGGGCCCAGCTCCGCGGCCAGCCGGAGCCCTTCCGCCGACAGCTCGCCAGGCAACCAGCCGGTCGCGATGCCGCGTTCGTTGTCGAGCGTGATCGAGTGCGTCTCGTAAATCAGCTTCATACCTCACACCCAATCGCACTTTGCCTTCATTACCGGCGGGTATATACTTAAGTTACTCGTGAGTACAATGCTGCGAAGAGGTAGGGGAGCCCCTGTGAGCCACTACAAGTCGAATCTGCGGGACATCGAGTTCAACCTGCTCGAGGTCCTGGGCCGTGACGAGGTGCTCGGGCAGGGCCCGTACGCCGACATGGACGTCGACACCGCGCGCGAGGTGCTGGCGGAGATCGACCGCCTGGCCAAGCACGAGCTGGCCGGGTCCTTCGCCGAGGCCGACCGCAACCCGCCGGTCTTCGACCCGGACACGCACGAGGTCCGGATGCCCGAGGCGTTCAAGAAGAGCTACCACGCCTACATGGATGCCGAGTGGTTCAAGCTCGAGCTGCCCGCCGAGCTGGGCGGCCAGCCGACCCCGCCGTCGCTGCGCTGGGCCGCCGCGGAGCTGGTGCTTGGCGCCAACCCGGCTGTGCACATGTACGCCGCCGGCCCCAACTTCGCGCACGTGCTCTGGCGCAACGGCACCGAGCGGGACCAGAAGATCGCGCACCACATCATCGAGCGCGGCTGGGGCGCCACCATGGTGCTGACCGAGCCGGACGCCGGATCCGATGTGGGCGCCGGGCGGACGAAGGCGACGCTGCAGGAGGACGGCAGCTGGCACATCGAGGGCGTCAAGCGGTTCATCACCTCGGGCGAGCACGACCTGACCGAGAACATCATCCACCTCGTCCTCGCGCGGCCGCAGGGCATCGACGGTGTCGGTGGCCCGGGGACCAAGGGCCTGAGCCTCTTCGTCGTCCCGAAGTACGACTTCGACCTGGAGACCGGCGAGCTGACCGGGGAGCGCAACGGCGCCTTCGTCACGAACGTCGAGAAGAAGATGGGCATCAAGGTCTCCACGACCTGCGAGATCACCTTCGGCGACGGCGTACCGGCCAAGGGCTGGCTGCTCGGCGAGGTGCACGACGGCATCGCGCAGATGTTCCAGGTGATCGAGTACGCGCGGATGATGGTCGGCACGAAGGCGATCGCCACGCTCTCCACCGGCTACCTGAACGCGCTCGAGTACGCGAAGGAGCGGGTGCAGGGTGCCGACCTGACCCAGCCGGCCAAGGACGCACCGCGGGTGACGATCACGCACCACCCGGACGTCCGCCGTTCGCTGATGACACAGAAGGCGTACGCCGAGGCGCTGCGGGCGCTGGTGTTGTTCACCGCGACGTACCAGGATCGCGCGGAGCAGGCCCGGTACGCCGGTGAGCACGACGCGGTCGCCGAAGGGGTGAACGACCTGCTGCTGCCGCTGGTCAAGGGCTACGGCTCGGAGAAGTCGTGGACGCTGCTCGGCACCGAGTCGCTGCAGACCTTCGGTGGGTCCGGCTTCCTGCAGGACTACCCGATCGAGCAGTACGTGCGGGACGCGAAGATCGACACGCTCTACGAAGGCACGACCGCGATCCAGGGCCAGGACCTGTTCTTCCGCAAGATCATCAAGGACCAGGGCAAGGCGCTGGGCCACCTGGCCGACCTGATCCAGGGCTTCGTCGCCTCGGAGGCGGGCAACGGCCGGTTGAAGGAGGAGCGGGCGCTGCTGGCGAAGGGCCTGGAGGACACCCAGAAGATCCTGGGCGTGATGGGCCAGGCGCTGATGGCGAGCAACCCGCAGGCGGAGAACGGCGACCCGCGCAACATCTACAAGGTCGGCCTGAACACGTCGCGGCTGCTGTACGTCCTCGGTGACGTGGTCTGCTCCTGGCTGATGCTGCGTCAGGCCGAGGTCGCGCTGAACGCTCTCGGCGGCGAGCTCTCCCCCGCCGACCAGGACTTCTACTCCGGCAAGGTCGCGGCGGCCCAGTGGTTCGTCCGCTCCACGATGCCGACGGTCCGGGCCGAGCGCATCAAGGCCGAGCTCACCGACCTCGACATCATGGACCTGCCCGAGTCCGCGTTCTGAGTTTCCAGCCCCTCCGGCTCGACCACTTGCGCGGGTCGAGCCGGAGGCTCGAAACCCTCGGGGCAGATTGATCTGCCCCGGTCTGCCCCACGATCTGCCCTGGTGAGGACGTGGCTGGTGTAGCAACGTTTCTGCCGGTGGCAACACCACGACCCTGGCTTGGCTTCCCCTGTCCGAGCCAGGGTCGCGTCACGCCCGGCGATGTCCACCCGAGCGACGCCGGCGCCTGGTCCGCGAGAACACCGACGTCCTGCTGGACAAGGCGCGCCGCGAGTACGACGTGTCCGTGGCGTTCGCGGCCGGTCGTACGGCGAACGCCCGTACCGGAGTTGTGCGCCTTCAATCCCTTGCACGGAAGGGCCGGCCGGAAGGCGACGCAGGTCGAGGCCGACGGGACGACGCTGACGCTGCCGTTGTGTGCCGAGTGCCGTCAGGCGCTGAAGCGCGGGACGGCGCCGGCGTCGTTGCCGGGCGACGACGGGCCGTACTGGTACGACGACACCCTCTGGGCCCGGACGTTCTACGGCACGACCGGCGACGAGCTCGCCGCGGCCACCTCCCGGGGCGAGCTGCACCGCTGACTCAGGCTTCCCTGAGGAGCCGCTCAGGGAAGCCTCCGGGGGTCTGCCGGATCCTCCGCCACCGCGCCCGCGCCTACTGTCGAGCCGACAAGGGTGGGCGGGGTACGAGAAGAGGCGGATGATGGCGGAGACCAAGCAGCTCGGGGCGATCCTTCTGGTGGCTGCGGCGGGGCTGGCGTTCTGGCAGTTCGGGGACCGGGACTCCGACGACACTCACCAGGTCGACGAGCGGATCACCACGGTCCAGCTGGCCGCCGAGAGCGCCGACATCACCATCAAGGTGTCCGACGACGACAAGACCACGGTCCAGGAGAAGCGCACGTACTGGCTCTGGAAGCACGGCGACGCGTACTCCGTGAAGGACGGCGTCCTCAAGCTCGACGGCGACTGCGGCTGGCAGTGCAGGTCCGACTTCGTGGTGACGGTCCCGCGCGGCACCAAGGTGACCGGCGACAACGGCAGCGGCGACCTGTCGATCTCCGGCGTGAGCGGGGTGGACGCGAAGTCGCGGTCCGGCAAGATCGAGCTCGACGATGTCAGCGGCGACGTGAAGCTCGACCTCACCTCGGGCGACGTCGAGATCGGCGATCTCACCGGCAAGCTGGACGTCACAGCGAACTCCGGCGACATCACGGCCTCCGGTCTGAAGGGCGGCCCGGTGAACGTCCAGACCAGCTCCGGGGACATCGAACTCGGGCTGGCCGAGGCGAACGACGTACACGCCAAGGGCACCAGCAGCGATATCGAGGTGACCGCTCCGTCCGGCGGTTACAACGTCAGCACCGACACCCGCAGCGGGGACGTCGACAACGAGCTGGGCGACGACCCGAACGGGTCCCACACCATCGACGCGAGCACCGTGAGCGGCGACATCGACCTCCGCACCAACTGATCAGTCAGGTTTGGCGGCGGGTACCAATTGAGTGCCGGGTGGTGCACAAGACACCGGTGTTGATGGATAACGCCGTCTCGGCGGAGTAGCGTCGGGGCATAGGGGACGTCACTAGGAGGCTCGCGTGAGCATCGGTGTGGGGATCTTTCTGATGGTCGTCGGCGCCATTCTGGCGTTCGCCGTCCGGGACTCATGGGACGCCGTCAACCTGACGGTGGTGGGCTACATCCTGATCCTGGCCGGTCTGGCCGGCATCGCGTTGTCCTTCTACATCACCAACCGGCGCCGTCGCGTCGACACCGACGCGATCGACCCAGCGGTCGAGGAGGAGTACCGGGTCGTCGAGGAGCACCACCGCGACATCCAGGAGTAGAGCTCAGGCGGTCGCGCCTGACAGCACCAGTTCCAGCCGGGCGGGGCCGTCCGCCGTGACGCGGATCGGCAGGCCCCAGTCCTGCCGGTGCATGTGGCATGCCGGGAACTCGACCTCGGCCGAGTCGTCGCAGGAAGCAGCCTGTACGGCGACGTGCAGCACCCCGTCCCCGACCCGCTCATCGATGACGAGCCGGCGCGTCAGGTCGGTCGAGTCGCCCGCGCCCTCACGGAGCAGGCTCTCCGGCGTGGACGACACCAGTAACCGCGTCGACGGTCCGTACCGGTTGTCCAGCTTCTGCCCGGGCGGCGGCGTGAACACGACCTCCAACGTCACCTCGCCGCCCGCGAGGTCCATCGGCGGCCGTTGCGTCCGGGTGCTGAACTCGTCCACCGTCGCCGACGCGCCCAGCGGGACCCGGGTCAGCCGGTGCGCGGCCGACTCGACCACCAGCAGTTCGTTGCCCACGACAACAGCACCGCTCGGCTCGGCCAGGCCGGTCGCCATCGTGTCGACCACGTCGGTGCGCGGGTCATAGCGACGTACGGCGCCGTTGTAGGTGTCGGCGATCGCGATCGAACCATCGCGGAGCACGGTCACACCGAGCGGATGCTGGAGCAGCGCCTCGCTCGCCTTGCCGTCACGCAGCCCGAAGTCGAACAGGCCGGTGCCGACCGCGGTGTGCACCTCGGTGTCGATCCAGCGCAGCGCGGAGATCTCGGAGTCGGCCAGCCAGAGCCGGTCCCCGTCCACCGCGAGACCACTCGTCTGCGCGAACCACGCCTCGGCGAGCGGGCCGTCCTTCAGCCCCTCGTTCGTGGTGCCCGCGGCAACTTCTGTGACCTTGCGGAACGGATCGTACGTCCACAACTGATGGACGCCGGCCATCGCGATCCACACCTTGTCCTGCCACCACGCGACATCCCACGGTGAACTGAGGACGTCCGTGCCGTCGCCGTCCATCCATTGCTTGCCGGTGCCAACGAGTGTCGTCACCTCGCCGGTGTACAAGGTGATCCCGCGCAGTGCGTGGTTCACCGTGTCCGCGACCACGACGTCGTACCCGACCCTCGCCGCCACCTCGTCCGGCAGCAGGGTCAACCCGTTCGGCTCGGAGAACCGCGCCTCGGACGCGCCGCCGTCGACGAATCCACGCTCACCGGTGCCGATCCGCCGGACGACGGTCTCCGCGTCGGCTGCGAGCTCGACGAGGCTGTGGTTCCCGGCGTCCGCGACCAGGAATCCGTTGTCCAGCGCAACGATCTTCGCCGGGAAGCGCAGATCCCTGGGCTCCGGGGTGGGAGCGACGTACGGCGAGTTGCCTCGGGTCAGCGTGCCGGCCTGCTCGTGCTCGGCGATCAACTCGGTCAGCAGCGCGTCCAGGGCGTGCGCGTGGCCCTCGCCCGAGTACTGCGCGACGATGTAGCCGTTCGGATCCACCAGTACGAGCGTCGGCCAGGCGCGGGCCGTGTAGTTCTGCCAGGTGATCAGCTCCGGATCATCCAGCACGGGGTGACCCACCTCGTACCGCTCCACGGCAGCCCGGACCGCGGCTTCCTCCCCCTCGTGCGCGAACTTCGGCGAATGTACGCCGACGATCACCAGCGCATCGCCGTACTTCTCCTCCAGCGGCCGCAACTCGTCCAGCACATGCAGACAGTTGATGCAGCAGAACGCCCAGAAATCCAGCAACAGAAAGCGGCCCCGGAAGTCCGAGAGCTTCAGCTCCCGTCCCCCGGTGTTCAACCACCCACGACCCTTGAGCTCCGGCGCACGCACATGCATGGTCCCCATTGTCCGCCGCCGCACAACTCCCTCCGGTCCACCCAGGAGGTGCGGACCCGGGCTCCAGAGCTGCTCCAACGGCAGGGGATTCATCAGCAGCCAGGTGGCCGACCTGCGACTTCTGCTGTCAGCCGGTCCAGGTCCTCCGGCGAGAGCACGCGGGACGCCAGCCGTCGATCGAAACGGGGGTGCAGTCGGTCGCGGAACGGCCGCCAGACCGTTCATCCACGGCGGAACCGAGCGCGCCGATCAACTCCCCCACCGAGCGGGCGGTTCGACTGGACAGCCGAACTGGACTCGTGTGGTGTCTGCGGCTGATTTCATCGCGGCCTCGGCCTGGCGTTGGTAGACCCGCTCGCAGTCGAGCACGTTCGCGCCGGCTGGATCATGACCGGCCGTCGCGACCTCGCTGACGGACGAGCATCACGAACCTCCGTCTCTCCCGTGGCGATATGGACGCGCAGCTTGCCAAGGTGCTAGTCACGGACCTGCGCGATCCCGGGCCGATCCGCGAGCAAGTCGAGCGCGACCGCTTCGCGGACCCGAACACCTGCAACCTGCAGGACGCGATCCACTTCTGAACTCGCTTCGCTTCTGGCGACTCCAACGCGGCCCATGCCGCCTACGACCGGGCACTCGGACACGAGCCCTTGCGTACGCCACCGTCATGATCTGTCGCCGGAGATCTGATGAGCCCGCACCTGAGCCTGCTACTACATAACGCTGATTACAAGCAACTGGGTATCCAATTGCCACGCTTGAATCCCGTGATACAAGCGATTGACCGCCACCTATTCTGATCCGATTACGGGAAACGTCTCGTGGTGTGTAGACTCCACCTCGGTCCGGCCACTCGCTCGACCCCGGCGGGTCGGGCAGAACTGATAATGGCGACTTTTGTCGTTCACCTCTTGAGGTGAGGCTCTTCATGGGCGGTGATTGATTTGCGACGCGGTCGAAAGCGGCCAGTGGCCGGACCAACTCACTCTGGAAACTTGGCCGATGCGGTCGAGCGGCTTGAGGAGAGAGCCTTTAAGACCTACAAATCGAGGCTCGCGGCGCATCATCGTCTGAGCAGCAGGAACAACGCCTGGAATGCATCTCTGATTGCCCTCTCAACAGCAACTACGATTGCCTCCGTCGGCCTGCTGAGCGACGCCGCCATGTATGGCGAACGAGGCGAGACGCTCCTCGCGGCACTTGCCATCCTTGCCCTGGTCGCGTCGCTCGTCGTGGCGAACATGAACTATGGCGCTCGAAGCCGGAGCATGGAGGCGAACTACAAACGCATCCAGCAGATCTCTATGGATGCCGAGAACCTCAGGCTTGGGACCATGGAGCTAACTGAGAAGGCCTTCCTCACGCTCCAACGGGAGTATGGCATTGCGGTAGAATCCTCGGAAAATCATTCCCAAGGTGACTATGGGCGAACCTCCAAGGTGAAGAGCCTTCGCGGCGAACAAAGGCGCGACACAGCGATCACGCTCGCTCCATACCTATCCATCATCGCACCGATCCTGATCGTGATTCCATTCGTCCAATGGATCGTCAATGGCTGGTAGGAACGCAGCCAGAGTATTTCAGAGCGTAACCGCACCCAGAAATCTTCGGCGAATCTACAGGGATCATGTTGAGTCCAGCAATGCCCGTGGGCGCGATGGCATAGACGGACCCGCCTTGCGGGACGAGATCCGAGCCATCTGCAGTAGCTTGTCGCGCAACTTGAGATCGGGAACGTTTCGCTTCACGCAGTACCGCTTGCTGCTCGTTTCCAAGGGTCCAGGCAAACCGCCCCGTGAAATCGCCGTGCCGACCGCAAGAGACCGGATCGTCCTTCGCGCATTGGCCAATTTGATCATTGAGATATATCCGGGCACTCGCGGCGAAATTCCGCAGGCAAAGGTCCAGAACGTCCGAAACTATCTTGATTCTGGCCAGTTTGACACGTATATCCGCATTGATATAGAGAACTTCTATCCTTCGATCCGACATAGCGATCTATTCAAAGCGCTGAGCGGCAAAGTGCGAAAGAAGGTCATCGCTCAAGCTCTACGAGACGCTCTTGAGACACCGACGGTGCCCGACGGTTCACCGAAGCGCCCCGCGAGCGGCCGGAACAAGCACGGAGTTCCTCAAGGATTAGCGATTTCGAACCCACTCGCCGAGCTAATCTTGGCGGACATTGACCGGATCTTCGATGCTCGACACGATGTCGCCTACGTTCGGTTTGTCGACGACATACTCATCTTGTGCCAAGACGCAGCCTCTAAATCGATCGAGACGGACTGTGTTGATCGCCTGAGGATGCTAGGCCTAGAGGCTCATCATTCATCACCCAAGGGTGGCAAATCTTCTCACGGTCCGGTGGCAGACGGATTTGACTACTTAGGGTACAAATTTCACCCAGGATTAACCACGGTACGTCAGTCGAGTGTTGCGCGAATTGAATCGTCGCTCGCCCGAGCATTCACAGCCTACAAGAAACACAGCCAGGAGCGTCCGAGCGAAGAACATCTCGCGTTCCAGAGATGCTTGTGGCAAGTGAACCTCACAATCAGCGGCTGCATCTACAAGACCGCTGCCCGCGGCTGGTTACAGTACTACCGACAGATGGATGACCTGATATTGCTGAACAAACTTGATGCGACCGTCACTCGCTTCGCTAAGAGATTCGGCCTTGCTAAGCAGTTCACCCCCAAGAGATTCTTGCGAGCCTATTGGGAAATTCGCCACCCGCGTTCTGGATCAAAGTATGTGCCGAACTTCGATACATATACGATCGATGAAAGGCGCACCGCCCTCCTAGACCTTGGCATCGGGCGGGTATCGGCTATGAGCGATAAGCAGGTCAATGCGACATTCTTCACGATCGTCAACAAGGCAGTGTCGCGACTTGAGCACGATATCGGCCTTACATCGTGAGGGAGTGCGGGGATCTTAGCGGGGGAGGATGAGGGTGTCGGTGAGGAGTTTGGCGGTTTTGCGGAGGGTGGCGGGGGACGAGGAGAGGTCGGCGGCCAGGGCGTAAGGGGTCAGGGTCTCGCCGGGGCCGACGAGGCGGTGGCGGTGGGCCAGGAGCCAGACGATGGCGCGGGGCCAGGTCGAGAGGCGGGCCTTGGTGAGGAGGTCGGGGGCGTCGCGGACCAGGCGCTCGGCGATGTCGAAGGCGTCGGGGGCGTAGGCGTTGCCCAACGTCTCGCCGGCCATCAGCCAGGCGTGTGGGGCCAGGACCGAGAGGGTGGCGGCCTGGGACTTGTCCAGGCCGTGCAGGTCCGGCTGCGGTGGTGAACCCAGGCCGGAGAGCGCTCGGTAGGCGTCTTCCAGGTCGTTGGTGGTGTCGTCGAGGAAGACCCGCTCGCCCGGCTTGGAGCCGATCGGGTCGATCATCGCGGCAGCCTCCAGAGCCGGCGTCCAGACGTCCACCGCGTCGACCGCCTCGTCGATGGCGTCCAGCGGCAGGTGGGTCCGCTCCCCGGCGAACTCCAGCCACGCCTTCACCGCCACTGGAACCGCTTCGAAGTAAGTGCTGTCGGCGAGCACCTTGCGCGGCAACCAGTGCGCCAGGAAGAGCTCCACCAGTACGGCGCTCACCCGCAACGGACCGCCGACGGTGTGATCCACCGCGTGGTCGATCCACAACCGGATGATGTCCGCGGCGTCCTCCGACAACCCCATGGCGTGCCGCGATTCGAGGAACTCGTCGACCAGATGATCCCGCTGCCGAGGTGACAGCAACGGCCGGATCGGCGGCCTGATCGGGCGCTCCGGCAACTGCGTCAGCCGGTTCACCAGCAGTCCGGAGAAGAACTCGAAGTCCTCGCTCACCGGCGGATCGTCGTAGTCATCAGTCTCGCCGAGCGCCTGCAGGATGATCCCGGCCGCGGTCGACGGGCGCACGGTCCGGATCGTCACCCGGCCGCCGCGCTGATACGCCTCCAGCACCCGATCCACCGGCGGCCCGACGAACACGTCCTTCACGATCGCGCCGAGGTTGTTGTCGATGAAGACCACCACGGTGTGCGGATGCTGCTCGTCGTCGTAGTCGAGCACGACGCTCAATCCGTCGCCGGTGATGTCTTCCGACACGATCGCGCTGGTCAGCCGGAACCCGGCGATCCGGGTCACCCACTCCGGCACCTCGGCCTGTGTGCGCAAGCGGGACAGATGGGCCCGCTGCAGCGGCAGCCGCCCGGCCGGACCGACCGTGCGGGCCAGGCTCGTCAACAGCACGAAGGAGTCCACATCGCGGCGCTCACCGAGCACCCGGGCGGCGTCGGCCCAGAAGAACCGCTCCACCTCGCCGATCTCGTCCGGACGCCCGGCCGGCCACAACTGGTCCGCGAGCATCGCGGCCGATCGCGCGACCGAGGCCTCGGCGATCACCGGGTGCAGTGCGCGGGGCGCGGCGGCGAGGTCGAGGGAGAGCGTTTCCTGCAGGGTCTCCAGCACGGCGACGCTGGGCGTGATGTCGACATCGACACCTGCCGTCGGTCCGTGGGGTGAGCCGGGTGTCGAGCCGACCAGCCGCAGATGGCTGCGTCGTCCGTCCCGGCCGCGGGGAGACTTGGTCACGTTCGTGAGGTTACCGTCCGGCGACAGTCCCCCGCAGGCCCCTGCGCGCGTCCTGTGGACAACTGTGCCTTTGGCCGCGCCTCCGGCACGGCGGGTCATGGGGCCTTGGCTCCCGGCCCCATGACCACACCTGACCGCCTAGCCCTTGAGGGCGCCCGCCATCAGGCCGCCGATGAACCAGCGGCCCAGCAGGATGTAGACCAGCAGGGTCGGGAACGACGAGATCAGCGCACCCGCCATGCTGGCCGCGTAGTCGACCTTCTGCCCGCCTGCCAGTGCGGCCAGGCCCAGCGTGACCGGGCCGTTCTGCTGCGTGGTGAGGAACAGGGCGAACAGGAAGTCGTTCCAGACCGAGGTGAACTGCCAGATCAGCGTCACCACGAACCCGGAGATCGAGATCGGCAGGATGATCCGGGCATAGGTCTGGACCAGCCCCGCGCCGTCCACCCGGGCCGACTCGATGATCTCGTTCGGCACGATGGTCGCGTAGTAGTTCCGGAAGATCAGCGTGCAGATCGGGATGCCGTAGATGCAGTGCGCGATGATCAGCGTCGGAATACCCCGGGTGACGTTCAGGTCGGTGAAGGTCACCCGCAGCGGCAGCATCACCGCCTGGTAGGGGATGAACATCCCGAACAGGATGAACGCGAACACGATGTTCGCGCCCGGGAACCGCCAGCGCGCCAGCACGAACCCGTTGACGGACCCGATCATCGACGAGATGATCGCGGCCGGGATCGCCAGCGACAGCGACCGGACGAGGTACGGCTGCAGTACGTCCCAGGCCTTGCTCCACGGCTCCAGCGTCCAGACCTGCGGCAAGTTCCACTGCGCGGCGGCAGTGGTGTCACTGGACGTCTTGAAGCTGCCGACCACCACGACGTACACCGGGATGAGGACGAACAGCAGGAAGAGCAGCAGCAGGAGGTACTTGATCGACCGGCTCAGCCGGGTCGTCCCATCGGCACCGGTCCGTGGCTTGTGACGGATCGCTGCCGCAGTGGTGCCGGTGGCGGCATCGACGGCGGTCATTCGTTGGTCTCCTGCCGGACGGTGTACGCGACGTACGGAATGACGAGTACGGCGACGACCGCGAGCATCACGATCGCGATCGCGGCCGCCTTGGCCTGGTCGCCGCGCAGCAAGGTGTTCCACATCAGGATCGAGGGCACCTCGGTGCGGAACTGGTTCGGCCCGGTGATCGCGTAGATCAGGTCGAACAGCTTGAGCGACATGTGGCCGAGGATGATCAGCGCCGACAGCGCGATCGGCGACAGCTGCGGGAACAGCACGTGCCGGTACAGCTTGAACTCCGACGCACCGTCGACCCGCGCCGCCTCGCGCAGCTCCGGCGGGATGCCCCGGAAACCGGCCAGGAACAGCGCCATGATGTATCCGGACAGCTGCCAGACCGCAGGCAGGGCGATGGAAGCCATCGTCGTCCATCTGCTTCCGGCGGTCCACCAGGCATTCTCCAGGAAATGCAGCTGGAGAAGCTCGAACAGCCGGTTCAGCCCGCGCGCGTCGTCACCCTGGGACGGGTTCAGCAACCAGCCCCAGACGACACCCGAGGCGATCATCGAGATCGCCATCGGGAAGAGGAAGATCGACCGGAACACGCCCTCGCCGGTGACCCCCTTCTCCAGCAGCAGCGCCCAGACCAGGCCGAAGATCAGCGTGCCCACGATGAACAGCACCGTGAGCACGCCGAGGTTCTTCAGCGAGTTGAGGAACCGGTCCTCATGGAACAGGTTCGTGTAGTTCTCGAACCCGACGTAGTCCGCCGAGCCCTTGCGGGCGGTGTGCCGATCGGTCAGAGACGTGTTGAACGTCCAGGCGATCAGCCCGTACACGAAGTACCCGAGCAGCAGCACCGTCGGCAGCAGCACCAGGGCACCGGGTCCCCAGGTGCGGATTCTTCCGTGCATGCTCAGCCCTCCACCACGACGACAACCACGTGACCGGTCCTCAACTCGCAGCGCATCAGCTCGTCTTCATCGCGTTACCGAGCGCTGTCTGCAGCTTGGCGACGTCCGGGCTACCGCTGAACTGGCTGATCGCGGACAGGATGTCGTTGTTCTGGCCCAGCGTGCACGCAGCACCGTGAGCGCAGGACGGGACGATCGTGTCCTTCTTCCAGTCCGCCATCGCGCCCTGCTGGTACTTCGGGTAGTCCGCCGGGTCGGCGTCCGAGCGGGCCGGGATCGAGCCCTTCTTGGTGTTGAACGCCTTCTGGCCCTCGGCCGAACCGACGGTCTTCAGCCAGCACTTCGCACCGTCGGGGTCCGCGCCGTTGGTCGGCAGCGTGAACGAGTCCGCCAGGAACTGGAAGTTGCCCGCGGTACCCGGCGCCGGCCAGTAGGTGTACGCCGAGTCCGGCACCTTGTCGGCCAACTGCTGCGCGGCGACCCAGTCACCCATCAGCGTGTAGCCGGCCTGGCCCTTGTTCACGTACCCCAGCGCGTCCGGCCAGTCGATCGCCTCGCGGTCGGCGTTGGTGTAGGTCAGCAGCGTCTTGTACTTGTTCAGCGCGGCAGTCACGTCCGCACCGGACCAGTCGGTCTTGCCGTCCCACAGACCCTTGAACTTGTCCGCGCCCAGATCGGCCAGCAGCACGGCCTCGACCAGCATCTCCTGGGCGAAGCCCTTGGAGATGGCCAGCGGCGCCTTCACACCGGCGGCCTTGAGCTTTTCCATGTCCGCGATCCACGCGTCCACGGTGGCCGGCGCGGTGGCACCGTCGATGTTGGCCTTCTTCAGCACGGCGGGGTTGGCCCAGACCACGTTCGCCCGGTGGATGTTGGCCGGGATCGAGTAGATCTTGCCGTCGACGGTCAGGTTGTCCACCAGGTTCTGCGGGAAGGCTTTGTCCAGCCCGTAGTCCTTGTACAGCTGACTGACGTCGTCGACCTGACCGGCGTTGATGTAGTCCTTCAGCTCCGCACCGGCGTGCGCCTGGAACGTCGACGGCGGCTTGCCCGCCTGCAGGTCGTTGGCCAGCACCTGCTTCGCGTTCGACCCGGCGCCACCAGCGACCGCGGAGTTGACGAACTTGAAGTCCTTGCAGTCGGTGCCGAACACCGACACGAGGCCGTCCAGACCGGCCTTCTCACCACCGTCGGCCCACCAGGTGAAGACAGTGACGTCCTTGTTCGCGGACGAGTCCCCGCCGCCGCTGCTGTTGTCGTCGCTGTTCCCGCAGGCGCTGACTGCGAGAAGACCCGCTGCACCCACCAGCGCCAGGGTCTTACTCAGACCACCACGCATGATTCACTCTCCGATCATTGGATGGAGCCGCCTGTGACAACGATGCCCCCTTGACGGTGCAACTCTGGGCACGCCGCGCGCCGAGTGTCAACGCTCCGCGCAGGCGCGTTGCGCAGACGTGACCACGAGTCCTTCGATGGTGTGAGAGCGCGCACATTCGACGCGCGATCGAGCACCGCGCGCAGTCGCGCTGTTCATTCAGGGACGCAGCAGAACCTTGATGGCCCGCCGTTCGTGCATGGCTTTGTAGCCCTCGGCCACTTCTGCCAGCGGCAACTCCGAGTCGAAGACCCTTCCGGGGTTGATCTCACCGGCCAGCACGTCGGCCATCAGATCCGGCAGATAGGCCCGCACCGGCGCCGCTCCACCGGCCAGTCCGACGTTGCGCCGGAACATCGTCGGGATCGGCGCCTCGACCCCGTGCGGCACGCCGACGAAGCCGACCGTGGCCCCGGCCCGGGCGACGTCGAACGCGGTCGTCATCGCCTGTCCGGTCCCGACACATTCCAGTACGGCGTCCGCCCCGACCCCATCGGTCAGTTCCAGTACGGCGTCCCGCGCGGCATCACCACGTTCGGAAATGATGTCCGTGGCACCGAATTCCGCCGCAAGCTTCTGCCGGGGTTCGTGCCGCGACATCGCGACCACCCGCTCGGCACCCATCCGTGCAGCCGCGAGTACGCCGCACAGCCCGACCGCACCGTCGCCGACCACGACGACCGTGTCGCCCGCCTTCACGCGAGCGGCCCGGGCGGCGTGCCAGCCGGTGCCCATCACGTCGGAGAGTGTGAGCAGTGACGGGACGAGCGAATCGTCCGGCACCTCGGGCGTTGCCACCAGCGTGCCATCGGCGTACGGGAGCTTGACGTACTCACCCTGGCCACCGTCGGCCTGGTCGCTGCCGTAGCCGACCATGTTCTGGCAGGCGGTCTGGTAGCCGGCCAGGCAGTGCGGGCAGGTGCCGTCGCTCACCACGAACGGCGCGATGACGAAGTCGCCGGGCTTGACCGTGCGTACGTCGCCGCCGATCTCCTCGACGATGCCGACGAACTCGTGCCCGATCCGCCGGCCCGGGGTGACCTTGTTCTCCCCGCGGTACGGCCACAGGTCGGACCCACAGATGCACGAGGCAACGACTTTCACCAGTGCGTCGGTCGGCCCGTCGATCGTCGGATCCGGCACGTCTTCCAGCCGGATGTCGTACGGCGCATGAATCGTGGTGGCACGCATGAGGTCACCTTAGATCGTGACGTAGCGACCTCGGCGGTGGACCAGGGGTGGGATCTCGTCGGGGGTGAGTTCGACGTGGGCGATCTCCAGTTGGACCTGGAGCGCCCAGCCGACCTCGGGCGGATCGGGGGTGACCAGGGTGCACCCGGCCCAGGTGCTGACACCGACCGGCGCGGGACCCCACTCGGTGTCGGTCCAGTCGATCAGGCGGAACGGTCCACCCGGTGCGGGAGCGACGTATCCGAACGCGTCCGCGAGCTGTTGATGGGGCGCGCCGAGCAACGACACGACCGCAGTCCTTGCCTGACGCAACGTTTCCCACAGGTCCGACTCCGCGTCGATCAACCCGATCACGAACCCCGGCTCGCCGTCGGCGACCAGCATCGACGACACGGTGAGCCCGGCGCGCTCCCCGTCGTACGCCGTCGTCCACAGGCCGACCGGCGACGGCAGTCGCCCGCGGAACCGCCGTACCGGACTCCGCTCGGACTCGGGCGGCAAGAACGGGTGATCGCCGTGGATCGTCATACGGGCACGGTACTTAGGTCCTCGTGACGCGGTCCGGGAGGGTGAAGCGGTCGAGGGGGTGGAGGGTGAGGCCGCTGGAGCCGCGGATCGTCTCGACCTGGCCGTCGGAGTCGAAGGTGAAGCGATAGGACTCGCCGTACGAGCCGTAGCCGGAGCCGCCGGTGACGCGGAGGGTGTCGCCGTCGGCCTCGAGCGGCTGGGGCTCGGTGGTCGGATCCGGGGACGCCGGGTCGGTCGCGTACAGGCGGCCGCCGAGCAGGGCGAAGTCGGTCACGCCCCACAGGTTCGCGAACCGGCCGGTGAAGCGGGCCAGGCCGGTGGCGTCACCGCGCTCCTTCGACGAGGCCAGGTCGATCAGCTTGAGCGCGCCCTCCGCGAGCGGGCCCGCCGTACCGTCGATCGTGTTGGTCAGCACGGACACCACCAGCCTGCGCTCGCCGTCGACGAGCGTCCGGGTGATGTGGCCCGGATACCCGCCGCCGTGGCCGAAGAGGTCGCGTTCGCCCACCTTGGACACGCCCAGGCCGAGGCCGTACCGCGAGTTCTCGTCCCGGCCGGTCGACCACAGCGGATGCTGCATCTCCCGCTTCGACTTGTCCGACAGCAACCGGTCGTCACCGGGCAGGTGAGCGGAGAAGTACGTCACCAGGTCGCGCGCGTTGCCGAAGAACCCGGTCGCCGAGGCCAGGGCGCGCGTGTCGACGTGCTCGATCGGCACCCGCTGGTCAGCGTACGACAGCGCGCTGTAGCCCGCGGCGTACTCGCTCAGCCGGGCCGGATCCAGCTCCGGACCGAGGCCGGTCAGCCCGAGCTTGTCCACGATCGCGGTCTGGACATACGCGTTGTACGACGTCCCGGCAGCCGCCTCGACGACGAGACCGAGCAGGCCGTAGCCGATGTTCGAGTACTTGAAGCGATCGTTCTCCGGTACGACGACCGAGGTGTCGAGCCGCAGGATCGCGAGCAACTCGTCCCGGTCCGGGAAGCTGGTGGCGAGCTGCCACCAGTCCGCGTCCAGGCTGTCGCGGGTGATACCGCCGGCATGTGCCAGCAGCTCCCGGATCGTCCGTTCGCCCAGCGGCGTACCGACGATCTCGGTGACGTGCTGGGACGCCTTGTCGTCCAGCCGCAGCCGCCCCTGTTCGACGAGCTGGAACACCGCAGTTGCGGTGAATGTCTTCGAATGCGACGCGATCCGGAACAGATGCTGCTCGGTCAGCGGTACGGCGTTCTCCACGTCCGCCAGACCGTACGCCGCGGAGAAGGCGATCCCGTCTCCGGCGAACACGGCAGCCTGGACTCCGGGTATGCGCTGATAGCGCTGGTTGAACGCCAGCCAGCTGTCGTAGTAGGTGAGCGCTTCGCGCAGGTTCTCCGGATCCATGGCCTCAGACATGACGCCTAGATTGAATGACGCGGAAGCGACTCGCAACGTAAGCGCCGTCGGTGTATGTCGCATTGGCGGCCGGATTCGCGCCAGTACCGTGGAAATCGCTGAAAGCAGCCGATTGATTGACGAACACCTGACCGGTCAGGTTCTCCGACAGGGCGACGCCGGCGTCGAGTGCGGCCTCGCGCGCCTCGTCGAGCACCTTCGCGTCGGTCGAGTAGATCCCGGCCGTCATCGCGCCGCCCTCGGTGACCGTGGTCCGGAACAGCTCGATCGACTCGTTGGTGTCGGCCGTCTTGACCAGGAACGAGACCGGCCCGAAGCACTCGCGCCCGTACACCTCGGCGTCCTTGGCCTCGATCGCGACCAGCAGCGGCGTGCGGACCACCGCGTCCGGGAAGGCCGGGTGCTGGATCGCGCGCGACTCCAGGACGACGTCGCCGTACTCCGGGGCGAGCTCGAGCCGGCTGATCACGGCCTGGTTCACGATGCCGCCGAGGATCTCGACCGCGCGCGCGTCGTCGCCGAGCAGCTTGCTCATCGCTGTGGCGATCCCGGCGCCGACCTCCTCGAAGGACTTGTGTCCCTCGTCGGTCTCGATCCCGCCGGCCGGGACGAAGAGGTTCTGGGTGGTCGTGCACATCTGGCCCGAGTAGAGGGACAGGGTGAAGGCCAGGTTCCCTGTCAGTGCTTTGAAGGCGTCGGTGGAGTCGATGATGACCGCGTTGACGCCGGCCTTCTCGGTGAACACGGTCGCCTGGGTCGCGTTCTGCTCCAGCCACTCGCCGAACTCGGTCCCGCCGGTGAAGTCGATCAGCTTCACCTCGGGCCGGGTCGCGAGCGGCTTGGCCAGGCCGTCGCCGGCCCGCTCGACGGCCAAGGTGACCAGGTTCGGGTCGAAGCCGGCCTCGGCGAGCACCTCGCGGCAGACGTCGACCGTGATCGCCAGCGGCAGGACCGCGAGCGGATGCGGCTTGACCACCACGGCGTTGCCGGTGACGAGGGAGGCGAACAGGCCGGGCCAGGAGTTCCAGGTCGGGAAGGTGTTGCAGCCGATGACCAGCGCGACGCCGCGGCCGGTGACGGTGAACGTCTTCTCCATCCGGATCGGGTCGCCCTTGGCGGGCTTCTCCCAAACCGCCTCGGCCGGGTAGCGGTTCATCTCCTCGTACGCGTACGCGACCGCCTCGAGCGCCCGGTCCAGCGCATGCGCGCCGCCGGCCTGGAACGCCATCACAAACGCTTGACCGCTGGTGTGCTGGACCGCGTTGGCCAGCTCGAAGACCCGCTTGTGCAGCCGGTCGAGGATCTCCAGCGTGACCCCGGTGCGGGCGTCGATGCCGGCCCGGCGCCAGTCCGCGAGACCCTGCTGGGCCGCCGCGAGCAGGTCATCCAGCCCGTCCTCGACCGTCCGCGGGTAGGAGACGTCCATGGTGATCCCGTACGGCGACTGCTCGGTGACGACCGTGCCCCGGGAACCCGGTGTCTCGACGGCGTACGTCGTACCCAGATGAGCCTCGAACGCCGTCTTGCCGTCGGCGGCCGCGGTCTCGCCGTACACCCGTGGGCTGGGCGACTCTGGGAACGCGGAGAAGTAGCCGCGCCCGTGGATCGCTTTCAGGGCATCGTCGAGTCGCTCGCGGTGGGTGGCGAGCAGGTCGGTGCCGGTCGTGGTCATGGGTTTGCGCTCCAAGCCTCGGGGTCTCACCAGTGATGTTACAGTCGTTGACGCAATCGTCGGTAGGGTGTCACAAGCCAACTTCACGATCGGGCAGATCTATGGGTGATGAGCTCGCCGGCCGGGTGGCCGCGGCGATGTGGGCGGAGGACACCGCCAGCGCCGGCCTGGGCATGCGGCTGGTCGATGTCGGTGAGGGTACGGCGCGAGTCGAGATGCCGGTTCGCGAGGACATGGTCAACGGCCACGGGATCGCGCATGGTGGGTTCGTGTTCAGTCTCGCCGACTCCGCGTTCGCCTTCGCCTGCAACTCGCGCAACCACGTCACCGTCGCGCAGGCCTGCGACATCGTCTTCGTCGCCCCGGCCAAGCGCGGAGACCTGCTCGTCGCCGAGGCCCAGGAGCGGACGTCGTTCGGCCGGAACGCGATCTACGACGTGACGGTCCGCCGCGGCGACGACGTGATCGCCGAGTTCCGCGGCCGCAGCCGCCAGTTGTCCGGCACGATCATCCCCTCGGAGGAATCATGAGCCGCGAGGCGTTTCTGGTGGACGGCGTCCGTACGCCGATCGGCCGGTACGGCGGTGCGCTGTCCGCGGTGCGCCCCGACGACCTGGCGGCGCACGTCGTCTCGTCGTTGCTGAACCGGCAGGCCGTCGACCCCGACCTCATCGACGACGTGATCCTCGGCTGCGCGAACCAGGCCGGCGAGGACAACCGGAACGTGGCCCGGATGGCGGTGCTGCTCTCGGGACTGCCGGTCTCGGTGCCCGGTACGACGATCAACCGGCTGTGCGGCTCGGGTCTGGACGCGGTCGCCTCGGCGGCCCGGTCGATCATTGCCGGGGACAACGACATCGTCATCGCCGGCGGCGTCGAGTCGATGTCGCGGGCACCTTTTGTGATGCCGAAGGCAACGACCGCGTTCTCGCGGCAGGCCGAGATCTTCGACACCACGATCGGCTGGCGGTTCGTGAATCCGGCGCTCAAGGCGCAGTACGGGATCGACTCGATGCCCGAGACCGCCGAGAACGTCGCTGCGGACTATGGAGTCTCCCGCGAGGACCAGGATCTCTTCGCGCTGCGGAGTCAGCAGCGGGCGGCCAAGGCGCAGGCGAACGGGCGGCTGTCCGAAGAGATCGTGGCGGTCGACGTGCCGGGCAAGCGTGGCGCGATCACCGTCGTCGACACCGACGAGCATCCGCGCGAGACGTCCTTGGAGGCTTTGGCGGCATTGAAGACTCCGTTCCGCTCGCCGGGGACGGTCACTGCCGGCAACGCGTCCGGGGTGAACGACGGCGCGGCCGCACTGCTCGTGATGAGCGGCGACGCGGTCGAGCGGCACGGCATGACACCGCTGGCCCGGATCGTCGGTACGGCGGCTGCCGGGGTGCCGCCGCGGATCATGGGCATCGGCCCGGCACCCGCCACCCGCAAACTCCTCGACCGCACCGGTGTCGCACTGTCCGACATCGGCGTGATCGAGCTGAACGAGGCGTTCGCCTCGCAGTCCCTCGCCGTACTGCGCGAGCTCGGGCTGCCCGACGACGCCGAGCATGTCAACCCGAACGGCGGCGCCATCGCCCTGGGCCACCCACTGGGGATGTCCGGCGCCCGCCTCGCTCTCACCGCCGCCCTGGAGCTTCGCCACCGCGACGCCGGGTATGCGCTGGCCACCATGTGCATCGGCGTAGGCCAGGGCATCGCGACCCTGCTCGCCCGTCCCTAGGAGTCTTCATGCTCGGTGATGCGTTGCCCGAGGAACTGCGGGACGCCGGCGAACGGCTGTCCGTCGACGAGCTCCGGTCCCGTCAGCTGTCGTTGCTGCAGTCAACGATCAGGACGGCGTACTCGAAGGTGCCGCACTACCGGGCCGCGCTGGACAGCGTGGGATTCGCTCCGGACGACTTCAAGTCGCTCGAGGACCTGAGCCGGTTGCCGTTCACGGCGAAGAAGGACCTGCGGGACAACTATCCGTTCGGGATGTTCGCCGTACCGCGGTCCGAGGTGGCGCGCGTGCACGCCTCGTCGGGTACGACGGGACGGCCGACCGTGGTCGGGTACACGAAGCGGGACCTGGACAACTGGGCCGACCTGATGGCCCGGTCGATCCGGGCGGCCGGCGGGCGTGCTGGCGATGTGTGTCATGTTGCCTATGGCTACGGTCTCTTCACCGGCGGGCTCGGCGCGCATTACGGAGCCGAGCGGCTCGGGTGCACCGTCGTACCCGTGTCGGGCGGGATGACCGAGCGGCAGGTCGACCTGATCCGGGACTTCGGGGCGCGGATCATCATGGTCACCCCGTCGTACTTCCTGGCCATTGTGGACGAGATGGAGGCGCGCGGGCTCGACCCCCGGGACACGTCGTTGCGGATCGGCATCTTCGGCGCCGAGCCGTGGACCGAGCAGATGCGCACCGAGGTGGAGCAGCGGACCGGCATCCACGCGGTCGACATCTACGGGCTGTCCGAGGTGATGGGGCCGGGCGTCGCGCAGGAATGCGTCGAGACCAAGGACGGGCTGCACATCTGGGAGGACCACTTCTACCCGGAGATCATCGACCCGGTCACCGGCGAGGTCCTGCCCGAAGGCGCCGAGGGCGAGCTCGTCTTCACCACGCTGACCAAGGAAGCCTTCCCGGTCATCCGCTACCGCACCCGCGACCTGACCCGCCTCCTCCCCGGCACCGCCCGTCCCGGCATGCGCCGCATGGAGAAGATCACCGGCCGGACCGACGACATGATGATCGTCCGCGGCGTCAACGTCTTCCCCACCCAGATCGAGGAACAAATCCTCCTCGTCGACGGCCTCACCCCTTACTACCTGTGCGTCCTCACCCGCCCCGGCCGCCTGGACGAACTAACCGTCCAGGTCGAAGCCGCCCCCAACCTGGCCGACCGTTCAGCGGCCGCCGCCCACCTGGCGCAACGCGTGAAGGAGCGCGTCGGCGTCACGGTGTCCGTCGAGGTCGTCGACCCCCACGCCCTGGAACGCTCCCTCGGCAAGGCCAAACGCATCAAGGACAACCGCAAGACCTAGCCGTGCAGCTCGACAGGTAGTGCACCGCCGGAACGCCGTACACACCTCAATCACAGGAAGAGGTGCACTAGGTCGTTACCCCGTACTACCTGTTCATCTGCACGGGAACCCGCTAGAGGAGAGGTTGCGCCGGGGCTGGGGCGTGGCGGGTTTTGCGGGCGGCGGGTGGGCGGATGTGGGGGCGGACCAGGGCCTCGACCTCGTAGTCTTCGAGGGCGAATTTGGTGGCTATCTCGCGGTTCGACGAACCCGTGCGGACGTGGTCGACGACGTCTTCGACGAGGACGTCGGAGCCTTCGACGAGGGGTTGGCCGTGGGCTCGTTCGGGGTCCACGATCACGTCGATGTCGTGGTAGATGACGAGCCGGAGGGTCCCGGCGTACCCGTCGTCGGACCAGCCGATCGCCGCTGAGCCACGCAGCAGGACGCCGGGGAGGCCGCCCTGGCTGTCGCGGATGCGTTCCCAGCCCTGCTCGCGGCCCTCGGCGGCGATCTCGATCAGCAGATCGCGCCCGTCGTGGGCCAGACCGGACCACGCCAGCGGATAGCGCCGCCCGGCGCGTGATCGCAACGCGACTGCCGCTTCGCCGATCGCCTGCAGGGAGAGGCCGGCGTGCCGCAGCTGCCGGAGCATGTGGGTCTCGACCAGCCCGGCGAAGGTGATCGTCGGCTCCCCACGTCCACCGCTGCCGGCCTCCAGCGCACCCGACCGTAACCAGTCGCCGAGCGTGGTCGGAGGTAGTCCGAGCTGGAGCGCCACCTCGGCACGCGTGTAGAGCGGCAGGTCGAACCGTGGGTCCACGTCTCACCTCTTCGCGCGGTGCGGGCGCTGTCAGACCTAGAGTGCCAGAAACCTGGTTTCGCGCCTGGGCAGCATTCGGGTAGGTTTCTCGTGCCGGTGGGCTCGACACCCCCGGCGGCGGAGAGGAGGTGAGCGCGATGTCGAGTCACAATGTCGTGCTGCCCGTCCGCCGTACCCGCGGCTGAGACCGGGCGGCTCCTCATCAGTACAGGAGCATTCGAATGACCGAAGTACAACGTCCGCCGCTGACCGCCGACGAGCGGGTCCAGCTGATCGGATGGCTCGACCTGCAGCGTTCCTTCGTCCGGATGAAGTGCGAAGGGCTCAGCGAAGAAGATGCCCACCGCAAGGTTCTGGAGACCTCGCCGTTGATGACGATGGCGGGACTCGTGGCGCACCTGCGCTGGAACGAGTACTCGTGGTTCCAGCTCAACCTCATGGGCGTCCCGAACACCGGACAGACCCCCTGGACCGAGGGCGGTCACGATGATGCGGAGATGTTCGTCGACGACATCCCGCTCGCCCAGTTGCTCGACGAGTACGACGCCGAGTGCAAGCGATCCAACGAGACCATCGCCGAGCTCCCGCTCGACGCCGTGGAACAGGGCCCGTACGCCGCCAAGGGTGAGGCCGCCTCACTCCGCTACATCCTCTGCCACATGCTCGAGGAGACCGCGCGCCACCTGGGGCACATGGACATCATCAGAGAGCTCGTCGACGGCAAGACCGGCTACACGACGATGAGCGAAGCATGAGGCCGCCACTGACCGCCGACGAGCGGACCCAGTTGACCGGTTGGCTCGACCACCTCCGCTCGCTCGTCCGGACCAAGTGCGAGGGCCTGAGCGAAGCGGACGCCCACCGGAAGGTGCTGCCGACCTCACCGCTGATGACGGTGGCCGGCCTGGTCTCCCACATGCGCTGGGTCGAGTACTCCTGGTTCACCCAGAATCTCCTGGGTACGCCGGACCACGGCGAGACCCCGTGGACCGAGGGCGGCCACGTCGACGCGGAGATGTTCGTCGACGACGTACCGCTCACCCAACTGCTCGACGACTACGACGCCGAGTGCGCGCGATCCAACGAGATCCTCGCCGGCGTCTCGCTCGACGACGTGGAGCGGGTCTCCTTCCGGGAGGCCGGCGCGGCGTCGACGCGCTACATCCTGTGTCACATGATCGAGGAAACCGCCCGTCATCTCGGCCATCTCGACATCATCCGGGAACTCCTGGACGGCGCGACCGGCTACGAACGAATGAACTGACCTCTTGCCGAATAGTCTTCGCGGAGATCTTCTCTGCGAAGACTGTTCAGGAGGGCGCAGGTGCTCAAAACCCTGGAAAACAAGGGCGCGGCGGTCGAGGCCGTCGACGCGGACTTCTTCACCGCGGTCAACAGCACCACCCTCACCCGGACCCTGAACCGCCTGATCGGTTAACCCGGTTACACCCGCGCCGAAGGGTGGATAGGATGTCCGGCATCTGGCACGGGGTAGCGACAAGAGGTGTGATGAGGGAACCCTCCGTACGCCGTTATTCCGGGCGATCCGTCGAGGAGTGGAAGGCCGCGCGCCGGGAACGCTTGCTGGCCGCGGCGCTGGAGTTGTTCGGGACCGAGGGCTATCCGGCGACCTCCGTGGAACGCCTGTGCACACAGGCGAAAGTGTCCACCCGGCACTTCTACCACGAGTTCCAGAACAAGGAGGCCGTGCTGCTCGCGGTGCACGCGCAGGTGATCGAACTGGCCGTCCGGACCACCGGCGACGCGCTGCGCCGGACCGCCGACCGGCCGGTCCGGGAGCGGATCACCGCCGCCGTCGACGGCTACCTGCGGACGATCATGACGGACCTGCGCCGGGCGCGGATCTCGTTCGTCGAGGTGGTCGGCACGAGCCCCGCGGTCGAGGAGCAGCGGATCGCGTTCCGGGAACTGCTGATCGGGAGCGTGCGCGACCTGGGCGACACGGCGGTGGAGCGGGGAGAGATCAAGCGCAAGGACTTCCGGTTCCTCGGGCTGGCGTTCTTCGGTGCGGTGAACACCGTGGTCTACGACTGGATGCTGACCGATCCGCGACCACCCGAGCAGAAGGTGCAGGACTCGTTGCGCGAGCTGGCGGTCCAGCTGATCACGAGCTGACCGGCGTCACGACGAGCTCAGGCGCTTGCGGAGCTCCGCCACGGCCTCTTCCGTGGTCAGCGCCGCGCCGGCGTCGTACGCGGCGTCGAACGCTTCGTTGCCCAAGGCATCATGTAGCCGGTCGTAGGTGCTCCGGACGTCGGCGTCCGGGACCGTCCGCATGCCGCGCATCGCCGCCGCCAGGCCCAGTGTGCGCGCGGCCTGCTCGGTCTCTCCGGACCGCAACTGCACGTCCGCGGAGGCCTCGATGATGATCGAGGCCAGCGGCATGTCCTCGGTGGTGAGGGCGAGTTCGACCGCGTGCCGGTCATAGCGCTGGGCCGTCTCGAGCTCGTCCCTGGCGACGTGCACCCGGCTCAGGTTGGCCAGCAGCATCGCCTGGCCGTGCGGCGCCATCCGCTCCGCCTCGAGGTCGAGCATCGAGTACGCGCGTTCCGCGAGTTCCTTGGCCTCGTCCAGCCGGCCGGTCCGGCGGGCGATCCGCGACATCCCCAGGTAGCCGAGCGCCTGGCCGGCACGGGAACCGGTCTCCTCGGACAACTGCATGGCGCGCTCCAGGTCCGCGCGGGCGCCGTCGAGGTCACCGAGCTCGATCCGGCTGGCCGCGCAGGAGCCGAGCAGTTGCGCGAGGCCCTCGGTGGTGCCGAGCTCCTCGACCAGCCGGATCGCCTCGTGCAGTGAGGCAAGTGCGCCCTCGTGGTCGCCGAGATTGCCTTGGTAGCTGGCCTGGCCGCGCAGTGCCAGCGACGTACCGAAGCGGTCGCCGATCGCGCGGAAACCCTCGAGCGCGATCGCCAGATCGGCCGCCATCTGCTCGACCTCGCCGTCGTTCTCGCGGAACATCGCCGTCATCATCACGCCCATGTTCCGTGTCCACGGGTCGTCGTGCTCGCGCGCCGCCTCGAGCGCGCGGAAGCACCCGGCCTTGTCCCGCCGGATCGCCGCCCACACCGCATTGGTGAACAGGCCGACCCCGGACTCCGCGACCTGCGCGTGCCGCCGGCTGAGCCAGCGGACCTCGGCCAGTCCGCGGATCACTCGGGGGAACGACCCGGCCTGGTCGTCACCACTGGACAAGGTGCCGAGCGAGAGCAGCATCACCGCCATCGCCCGGTCGATCGGAGAACTCGGACCAGGTACGGCGAGAGCCGCCTGCATCCAGTTGACCGCCTCGGCCGGGCGGCCACTCATGTTCCAGTACTCACCGAGCGCGGCGACCATCTGGACCGCGCTGCGCGCCGAGCCGCTGTCGATCGCGGTCCGGAGCGCGTCGAGCAGGTTCTCGTTGTCGGCGGTCAGCCGGGCGATCCACTGGATCTGTTCGCCGGTGAACAGCTTCGGCCGGGCCCGCCGCAGCATCCGGCTGAAGTACGTCGTATGCGCGTGCCGGAACCGGTCGTACTCACCCGAGTTCTTCAACTGCTCAGCGCCGTACGCGCGGACTGTCTCGAGCATTCGGTAACGCACCGACCGGTCGTCGGCCGCGGCCTCGACGAGCGATTTGTCGACAAGGGACGCGAGCACACCGAGGATGGCCTCGGCCGGGAGGTCGTCGTCGCTGCAGACCTGCTCGGCCGCGTCCAACGTGGCGCCGCCGGAGAACAACGACAGCCGTCGGGCGACCGCCTGCTCGTCCCGATCGAGCAGGTCCCAGCTCCACTCGACCACCGCTCGCAGGGTCTGGTGCCGGGGTAGTGCCGTCCGCGAACCGCTGGTCAGCAAGCGGAACCGGTCGGTCAGCCGATCGACGATCGCGAGCGGAGTCAGCGCCCGGAGCCGCGCTGCCGCCAGCTCGATCGCGAGCGGCATTCCGTCCAGCCGTCGGCAGATCTCGGCGACCGCCTCGCGGTTGCCGTCGGTGAGCTCGAAGTCGGGCCGAACGGCGCGGGCGCGGTCGACGAACAACTGCATCGCCGGGTACTCATCGTCCAGGCTGTGCTCCGGCGGGAGGCCGAGCGGACCGACTGGGTGCAGGTGCTCGCCTTGAATGCTGAGGGGCTCACGGCTGGTCGTCAGTATCCGAAGCCGCGGACACGCGGCGAGCAGGGAGTCGACGAGTCCGGCGACCTCTGCCACCAGGTGCTCGCAGTTGTCGAGGACGAGCAGGATCCGGCGGTCGCCGATCACCTCGACCAGTCGCAGCGTCGCGGCCCGGCTGGTCGGGAACGGCTTGCTGAGCGTCCTCGGCGGCAGATCGACGTACTCGCTCGCGCCCAGCGTGGACAGCACTGCGGGAGCCACATCGGCCGCGTCACCGAGCGGTGCGAGTTCCACGAACCAGATGCCGTCGCCACTGTGGTCCACCAGGGTCCGGCCGGTCTCTGTCGCCAGTCTGGTCTTCCCAGCGCCACCGGGGCCGACCATGGTGACCAGACGGGTCCCGTTGCTGAGCAGCCGCGTCAGCTCGGCTACGTCGTCACGCCGCCCGACGAAGCTGGTCATCGGCGCCCTGAGGTTGCTGCGCGGCGCCGACGGCGCTGCGACGGGTGCGGCGGTGGCCTTGGCTACCGGATCGAGCGAGTCCCCGCGTAGTACGGCGACATGCAGGTCGCGGAGGCGAGTGCCCGGATCTGCACCGAGTTCGTCGGCGAGAGTGGTCCGGACACGTTCGTACGCCGCCAACGCCTCGGCTTGCCGGCCATCGGCGTACAGGGCCCTGATCAGGAGTTCGTGGAGGCGCTCGCGGAGCGGGTGAGCGGCGGCCAGGTGTTCGAGCTCGGTGATCACTTCGCGGGCGTGGCCGCAGGTCACGGCAGCTTCGGCCAGATCCTCCGCGGCGGCGAGCCTGAGCTCGGTCAGGCGGTCCGCTTCGATTGCGGCGAACGGCAGGTCGCGCAGGTCGGTGAGCGCCTCGCCACGCCAGAGCCGCTCGGCCTGGGTGAGCAGAGTGTGCGCCTGCTCCGGGTCGGACGCGAGCAGCCCGCGACCACGCCGTACCAGGTCCTCGAACTGGAGGGCATCGACACAGTCCGGACCGATGGTCAGCGTGTAGCCGGCCGGGCCGGACTGGACCGAGATGCTCGACTCGGTCACCGGGAGGCTCGCGCGGAGGCGGGACACCAGCGACTGCAGCGCGTTCGCGCTCGGGGCCTCGCTGCCCCACAGACCGTCGACCAGCGTCTCGACGCTCACCGGGCGGCCGGCGCTCAACGCGAGCCGTGCGAGCAAGCCGCGCAGCCGGACTCCGCGGACGTCCAGCGGAGTCCCGTCAGCCGCCCACATCGCGAGAGGCCCAAGCACCGCTATGCGCACTCCACCAGCGTCGCACATGACCCGTCCCAACACCCCTGCCTTTTGTCATTTGGTGCCGTTAAGGTCGGACGTTGTGACAGATATCGCCGCGCAGACGCAGACCGCTCTTTCTCGCATCGTTGCCGACCGTCAGGCCAAAGGCCGGGTCCCCGGAGTGGTGGGCGCCGTCGCCCGCACGGGGTCGCTGGCCTGGTCGACGGGCGTCGGGTCGGCCGACCTGGAGAATCCGGGCGTACCACCGACAGCCGACTCGCAGTTCCTGATCGCGTCGCAGAGCAAGACGCTGACCGCGGTCGCGGTGATGGCGCTGCGCGACGAGGGCAAGCTGAGCCTCGACGACACCGTCGAGAAGCTGATCCCGGAGAGCAAGCACGAGGGCATCACCGTCCGGCAGATGCTCAGCCACGCCAGCGGCATGCAGCGGGAGCCGGTCGGCGACGTCTGGGACCTGATGGAGTTCCCGGACCGCGCCGAGTTGGTCTCGGGCTGGAACGAGGCCGAGCGGGTCGGCAAGCCGCACCACCGGTTCCACTACTCGAACCTCGTCTTCTCGCTGCTCGGCGAGATCGTCGCCCGGCTCGACGGACGGCCCTGGTACGACGCGATCAAGGCCCGGATCCTCGACCCGCTGGAGATGCGCCGGACCACGGTCGGGATGGACGGCGGACCGGCCGCCACCGGGTACTACGTGCCGCCGTTCTCCGACGTACCGGTGAAGGAGCCGCTGCTGAACCTCGGCGCGATGGACGCCTGCGGCGGGCTCGCTTCGACGGCTGCGGATCTGGCGAAGTGGGGCATGTTCGTCGCGAACCCGATCGACGAGGTGCTGTCGAAGGACACGCTGGACGAGATGTGCCAGGTGCAGATCATGGCCGACGTGGACCGGTGGCAGCTCGCCTTCGGGCTCGGGTTCATGATCCTGCGCCGCGGCGACCGCTTGTTCGTCGGCCATGACGGCGGGATGCCGGGTCACATCACGTCGACGTTCGTGCACCGCGAGTCGGGTACGGCGGGGATCGCGCTGTTCGGCGCGACCGCGTCGCCGGCACCGAGCGCGCTGGCCACGGACCTGGTCATCAAGGTCCTCGAGGACGACCCGCTGCCCACCGAGCCGTGGGTCCCGGGCACCGCCGTCCCGCCCGAGCTCGCCGGCGTCCTCGGCACCTGGTTCTCCGAGGGTCACCCGTTCGACTTCTCGGTCAAGAACGGCGTACTCCAGGCCAAGGCCCCGATCGCGCCCGAGCACCTGGCGCCCGCCGTCTTCGAGCGGATTTCCGAGGACGTCTACCGCACCGTCTCCGGCCGTGAACGCGGCGAACTCCTCCGCATCACCCGCACCCCCGACGGCACCCCCGAAAAGTTGCACTGGGCAACCTACCTCTGCACCCGCCAGCCCCTCGCCTTCGCCGACCTCGGCACCGCCTGAGTCGTTTGCCCCGGGCCGGTCCGTCGGCTAGCCTGTCAACATCCCCCCAGTTGCTTCGGTGGCTGGGTGCGAAGCCCCACTTCGGTGGGGCTTCTGCTTTTTCACCACTCCGCCGGCTTCCGGATCACCGAGCCGGATCCGTCCACCAGCTGCCGCGGGAACTGACTGGCGCCCAGGACCCCCGACCGGATCTGCCGCGCGAAGGTCGGTCGGCAAGTCAGCAGCCGCTGACTCGCCACCGGCTGAGGATTCAACAACCCCACCACCTTCCCGAGCTCATGTCGCACGATCCGGATCGGCTCGGTCAGGTCCGAGTCGTTGCTGACCACGGCGAACGCCTCGGCATCGTCCCGGAAGGCGTCCACCAGTAGATACGTCGCCAGGTTGACGTCAGAACCCTTCTCCTCGGTCTTGATCACCTCCACCGTCCGCGGCCCGACAGCGGGCGGATCGGCCAGCATCATCCGTGTCGGCTTGGTGAGGAAGCTGCCGTAGTGCACCTCGACGCTGGGCAGCGTGCCGAGCGCCCTCAGGTACGCCTGTTGCCGGACCGGGGCCTGGACATTCTCCGGACGTTCCTTGACCAGTGCGGTGAAGTACCGGATGCGCTGGACCTCGAACCGGCGGAGCAACAGCTCGCACATCTTCTCGAGGTTCAGCCATTTGTACGGCCGGCCCTTGAGGCAGCCGTAGTACAGGTTGAAGCCGTCGATGTACACGTTGATCCGCACCGCACAAGGCTAGCGACGGCTACACCGGATTCCTGCACCTCGAATGCCCTTGTGGACAACAAGATTCGATCTGCCCCGGGATGGCCTCGGTTGCCCCGCGGAGTCGGATCAAACGACGCAGAAGTCGTTGCCTTCTGGGTCGTGCATCCAGAGGTGGTCGAGGGTGGTGGTGTTGTCGACGGGGACCTCGCGGACGAGGGTGGCGCCAGCGGCGAGGAGGGATTCGGCGGTGGCGCGGATGCGTTGTTCGCGGAGGTGCTGTGGTTCGGCGCGGCCGCCGCTGACCTGGAGGTCGAGGTGGAGGCGGTTCTTCGCCGTGCGCGGCTCGGGGACCTTGAGGAAGGAGAGGGCGGGGAGTACGCCGGCCGGATCGGTGATGCTCGCGCCGTCATTCCACTCGTCCGCGGGGACGTTCTGGTCGGTGAGGAACGCTTCCCAGCTGTCCCAGCCCTTCGGCGGATCCGAGTCCACGTAGCCGAGCGCCGTACACCAGAACCGCGCCACCAGCGCCGGGTCGGCACAGTCGATCGTGATCGTCCACTTCGTCGTCATGCCGCCACTCTGACGGACGGCACAGACAAAAAGGGGCGCCGGGGAAGTTCCCCGGCGCCCCCAAAGGATCTGTCAGGTACGGCGGCGGTAGGCGCGGATCGCCAGCGGGGCGAAGACCGCGATCAGGCCGACCATCCAGGCGAGCGTGATCAGCAGCGGCTTCTGCAGATCGCCGCCCAGCATCAGGGCCCGCATCGTGTCGACCAGGTACTTCACCGGGTTCACCTTCACGAACGCCTGCAGGAAGCCCGGCAGCGTGCTGGTCTGGACGAACACATTGCTGCCGAAGGTGAGCGGGAACATCACCAGGAACGCGACGCCCTGCACGCCCTGCGCGGTCTTCAGCGACAGCCCGAGCCACACCCAGATCCAGCACATCGACAGCGCGAACAGCAGCACGATCACCAGCGCCAGCAGCCCGTTGCCGATCCCGTTCTGGAACCGGAACCCGAGCACGAACCCGGTGGTCATCAGGATCACGATCGACAGCGTGTACCGCACCGCATCCCCGAGGACCGCGCCGATCAGCGGCGCCACCCGGGCGATCGGGAGCGACCGGAACCGGTCGAACACCCCCTTGGCGAAGTCGTCGTTCAGCGCCACTCCGGTGCCCATCGTGGAGAACACCACGGTCTGCACGAGCAGGCCCGGCAGCAGGTAGGGCAGATAGTCGTGCCAGTCCCCACCCTGGGCGATCGCGCCGCCGAAGACGAACAGGAACAGCACCAGGAAGATGATCGGCTGGAACGTCACGTCCGCCAGGGCTTCGGGGTTCTGCCGGATCCGGACGATGTTGCGCCAGGCCAGCGTCAGGCTCTGCGTCGCCCAGGCGAACGGCCGGGTCCGGCGGCCCGCGTGGGCCGGGGTCTCGAGTGTTGCAGTGGTCATCGGCCCACTCCTTCCAGGACGGCGTCCTGCGGACGCTCTTCGGCGGCGTGACCGGTCAGGGCGAGGAAGACCTCGTCCAGACTCGGCAGCCGCAGGGACAGTTCGGTGACGGCGATCCCGGCCTCGTCCAGGCGCCGTACGACGACCGGCATCGAGCTGCCGTCCGTCACCGGCACGCTGACCAGCGTGTTCACGACGTCGACGGTCGGCCGCGTGCCGACGGACTCGGCGACGATCGCGGCGACCCGCTCGATGTGCGCGGGCTCGGCCGGGCGGACGTCCAGCGACTGCTTGCCCGCCTGGGCTTTCAGCTCGGCCGGCCGGCCGGAGGCGACCACCGAGCCCTTGTCGAACACCACGATCGAGTCGGCCAGCGCGTCGGCCTCCTCCAGGTACTGCGTGGTGAGGAGCACCGTGGTCCCGTCGAGCACCAGGTTGCGGATCGTCTCCCAGACGCCGTTACGAGCGTGCGGGTCGAGACCGGTGGTGGGCTCGTCCAGGTACAGGATGCTCGGGTGGCCGACCAGGCTGGCGGCCAGGTCGAGGCGCCGCCGCATACCGCCGGAGTACGTCTTGGCGATCCGGTCACCGGCGTCGGTCAGCTCGAACCGCTCGAGCAGCTCGACGGCGCGGGCCCGGGACTGCTCCCGCGAGTACCCGAGCAGCCGGCCGATCATGATCAGGTTCCGGCGGCCGGACATGTCCTCGTCGACCGAGGCGTACTGCCCGGTCAGCCCGATGATGCCGCGCACCTTGCCCGCGTCCCGGACGACGTCGTACCCGCCGACCGTGGCGCGGCCGGCGTCGGGCCGGAGCAAGGTGCCGAGGATGCGGACCGCCGTGGTCTTGCCGGCGCCGTTCGGGCCGAGGACGCCGAGGACGGTGCCGGTCGGCACACTCAGGTCGACGCCGGCCAGGGCGGTGGTGTTGCCATATTTCTTGACCAAGCCGGTTGCCTCGATGGCGACCTGGTTCGTTGTGGTCATCGGTTCCTCCCAGTGGACTTCGCTGGGACTACCGTGCTGCACCACCCTGGCACCGCCCTGGCACTCGGCTGTCAGCCCGTGTCAGCGCGCTGGTATCAGCCTTTCACCGGGACGATCTGGTTGGCGATCAGGGCCTGGTACGCCTCGGGGTTGTAGCGGGCGAGGTGGCCGCGGGCCTTGCGGCGGTACTTGAGGATCTGGCGGGTGCCGATCGCCCAGAGCACGTACTGGAAGGCCAGCGCCCACTTGAAGTCGGTGATGGTCTGTGGCGCCCCACCCGACGACGCGTCGAGCAGGATGCCGACCATGCCGATGCAGATCAGCGTGGCGATGAATCCGCCGGTGTTGACCATCCCGTTGGCCGCACCGAAGCGAGTCGACGGGTTGAAAGTCCGCGCGTAGTCCAGCCCGAGCATCGAACCCGGGCCACCAGCAGCCTGTACGACGATCAGCAGCAGGAGCACCGGCATCGGCGCCTGCCCCGGCCAGAGCAGTACGACGGTCCACATGAGTACCGAACCCGAGATCACCGCCAGCACGATCCAGGACCGGTAGAACGGGAAGCGGGCCGCGTACCTCCCGACCAGCGGGCCATAACAGAGCCCCGCGAGCACGGGGAGAATCAGCATCGCCGCAGCGGTCGTCGGAGCCAGGCCTTGGCCCTGCACCAGGAACGGGTACCCCCAGAGCAGACCGAACGTGCTGCCGGAGAAGCTCGTGGTGAAATGCGTCCACAGCCCCAGCCGGGTGCCCGGCTCCTTCCAGGCTCTGCGCAGGTTGTTCCGCACCTCACCGAGCGACTGCTTGGCCCGTCGCAGCGGCTCGTCGTACGGAGTGTCCTTGATCAGGAACAGGACGGCCACACCCGTCACCAGGCTCAGGACGCTGGCACCGGCGAAGGTGCTGGTCCATCCGAAGGCGTGGAAGGCGGCAGCCATCGGCACAGTCGACATGATCGCGCCGAGACCACCCAGCATGCCGGTCGCCTGCGACATCACCGGCTGCCGCAGCGCCGGGAACCAGGACATGACGACCCGCAGCACGCTGATGAACACCAGTGCGTCTCCGACACCCAGTACGGCGCGTGCCGCGAGGGCGGCCGGGTAGGAGTCGACCAAACTGAAGGCGGACTGCGCGACGAAGAGCAGACCGGACGCAGCGATCAGCAGCCGCTTCGATCCGTACCGATCGAGCAAGATGCCGACAGGCACCTGCATCGCGGCGTAGACGGTCAGCTGTACGACGGTGAAGCTGGCCAGCGCGGATGCGGAGATGTGGAAGCGCTCCGCGGCCTGCAACCCGGCCACGCTCATCGAGCCGCGGTGCAGCACGGTCACGAGGTAGGTGAAGACAGCAGTAGCCCACACCGCCCAGGCTCGCCGTCCGCCCAGGGGAAAGAGGAGTTCGGTCACCGAGTGCTCCGCAGGTCCGCCGCGGCGGTGTCGATGTGGGAGACCACGAGTTCGCGGAACCGCTTCACGCTGTTCCCACCGAGGGCGTCGATCATCTCCTGGTGCGCCGTGATCGACTTGTCCATCCGGGCCGGCTGCATCTCGATGCCGGGCACGCCCATCCGGACCTGGCGGTCGCGCAGGCTGTTGTAGAGCTTGGAGAGGATTTCGTTGCCGGCGGCACCGACGATGGCCTCGTGGAAGGCCCGGTCGGCCTCCAGGAAGGTCTTCGCGTCCCCGGCCTTGCGGTGCGCGCGCATCTCGTCGACGCGCTGGGTGAGGATCTCGATCAGCTGCTTGCGGCGCGGCCACACCTTGGCGGCAGCGTGCGTCTCGATCAGCTCGCGCGCCTCCAGGACGTCGTCGATCTCCTGCGGCAGCACCGGCAGGACGAGGGCGCCCTTCTTCGGGTAGAGCTTCACCAGGCCGGACTCCTCCAGCCGGAGCAGCGCCTCCCGCACCGGGGTGCGTGACACCCCGACCGCGGTGGCCAGCTCACCCTCGGTGAGGAGTTCGCCGCCCGGGTACGTACGGTCGAGGATCGCGGCCTTCACGTACGCGTAGACCCGCTCCGCCGCGGGGATCTTCTCCACCCCCGGCGCCGCCTCGACCACCACCCGCGCGATCTCCGCGGTCTCGTCGCCCAACTCCATTACCGCCCTCGCCGGCTCGTGCTCCGGCACCCCGCTGGTCACTGAACTCCCACCCATACGACTCGTATCTTTGTTGTATCTATCCTACACACACAGGAAATCCACCGCCCGTCCCCACCTTGTCCACCAGTTATCCACAGGGCAATCCACAGATGTGGGCAACTGGCTGTGAACAAGCGAACCGCCTGTAGTGACGGATGCAGGGTTTCCCCTGCGTTGTGGAGGAAGGACTCCGCCGGTCCGGAATCGGCTCTAAAGTCCGGGGTACCGAGCTTGGGCCCGTCCGCCCAGGCCCTGCACCGAGGAGGCACCGTGTCCCGAAGTTCCCGTCCCCGCCGCCTGACCGCCGGCCTGGCCGCGGCCGCACTGGCCCTGACGACACTCGGTGCCGCGACCGCGCACGCCGTACCCAGCTCCGACTCCTCAGCAGCGGCCACGCCCGGGCCGCTGATGAACTACGTGGTCAACACGAAGGCCACCCCCGGCCACGTCCGCAAGGTGGAGCAGGCGGTGAAGGAAGCCGGCGGCACGGTGCTCAGCTCGTACACACAGCTGGGCGTGGTGGTGGCGCAGTCGACCAACGCGGACTTCCGGACCGCCGTCCGCGCCGGGCACAACGGACGTGAGGTGCAGTCCGTCGGCGCCACCCGCACCGCCGCGGTCAGCGAAGGCCCAGCCGGCGCCGGTACGGCGTCCGCCGGTGCCTCGTCCGCGGCCGGGCTGAAGGCGGTCGACGAGGCCCAGGCGACCCCGGTCCTCGACCCGCGCGAGGGCGAGCAGTGGGACATGGTCCAGATCAAGGCGGATCAGGCCCACCAGATCACCGACGGCTCCAGGCGGGTGCTGGTCGGCATCAACGACAGCGGTGTCGACGACACCCACCCGGACCTCGCGCCGAACTTCGACGCGCAGGACTCCGTCAACTGTGTCGACAACGGCGTACCCAACACGACTCCCGGCGCCTGGCGCCCGACGACCAGCTCGCACGGCACGCACGTCGCCGGCACGGTCGCCGCGGCCCGTAACGGCGTCGGCATCGTCGGAGTGGCCCCGGGTGTCCGGATCGCGTCGGTCAAGGTGGTCAACGACGACGGCTTCATCTACCCGGAGTACTCGATCTGCGGCATCGTCTGGGCCGCCGAGCACCACATGGACGTCACCAACCACAGCTACTTCATCGACCCGTTCGAGTTCTGGTGCATGGACAACGGCGACCAGGGCGCGGTGCAGGAAGCGGTACGGCGCGCGTACGAGTGGGCCGCGGATCGCGGCACCCTGTCCGTCGCGGCGGCCGGCAACTCGAACTACGACCTGGCCAACAAGACCACCGACAACGGCAGCCCGAACGACACGACCCCGGTCCCCCGGCAGATCAACAACAACTGCCTGGACATGCCGACCGAGCTGCCCGGCGTGATCACCGTCGCCAGCACCACCCAGGCCGGCGCCCGCAGCAGCTTCTCCAACTTCGGCCTCAACAAGATCGACGTCGCCGCGCCCGGCAGCTCGATCCTGTCCACGCTGCCCGGCGGCAGGTGGGGCCTGATGAGCGGCACGTCGATGGCGTCGCCGCACGTGACCGGCGTCGCGGCTCTCATGAAGTCGGTCCACCCGTGGTGGGGCCCGAGCCAGCTCGAGGCGGCCCTGCGCAAGGAAGCCGACGACAAGGCCTGCCCGGCCACGCCGGACGCCCGCTGCACCGGCACCACCGCGAACAACTCCTTCTTCGGTGAAGGCATCGCCGACGCCCTCGACGCAGTCCACCCCTAACCCAAGCTGAGTGGGGGTCCCCCGCCCGGGACCCCCACTCCTCCACCCGCAGTCCGGCCCACATATCTTCAACAACCGTCAACCGGGGCAGGCACTCGAGCCGTTGCCAGCGTTGTCTCGCTGGAGTCAGTGTTGTGCGTTGCGCTTGGCGTTGTACTGGTTGAGGGCTGCGACGAGGGCTAGCCCGGCGGCCTCCACGACGTCCGTGGACGACGCCCGGACCGCGACCCTGCGGCCCGGCAGCTCCACCTCGAGCTCGACTTCTCCGACGGCCTCGCTGCCCGGGCCGACTGAGTACGCCCGGAATGCGACTACCCGTGCCTCCACGCCCGTCGCCTGCGAGATCGAATTGCACACCGCGTCGACGAGCCCGGTGCCAGAACCCTCGGCTTGCACCTGTTCCCCAGCCCGGGACAGCTTCACGTTAGCGCGCGGCCCGTCCTGGGTGCCCCCGGAGTACGTGATGGCGTCGAGCTGCCAGCTGGTGGACGCCTCCGTCATGCGATCCCCCCTTGATGTCCAGCAAAGCCAGGGTCGGTACGGTCCTCGAAGTATGAACCCCGGCGAGACGGAACCGCCACAGCAGGTGGCAGTCGCATCCCGCAAGCGCTCATACCCGCACGGTGGCCACGTCCCTTCGCCACGCCCGGAGCAGCCGCAGACAGTAAGGCGCGGGCATGCCGCTGACAGGGTCGCCACGGACAGCCGCGCGGAAGCGTCGCTCGGTACGGCGGGGTTGTCGTTCCTCTCCTGAACTGTGACGGCACGGACCGCCCGGCGTACAGTCTGACCAGGATCGAACGACCCGGGATGCGATGTGGGCGTTGAGTGGCAGCTGTTCGAGTCAGGTCCGGCGGACGCCGAACATACCGTGCTGTTGCTTCCCGGCGGCATGTGCAGCGCGCGCTCGTACCTGGAGTTGACGCAGCAATCCAGTCTGTCCGGGCTGCGGCTGGTGGCGGCGACGATGCCCGGACACGCCGGCGCGCCGTCCCCGGACAACTACAGTCACGAGGCCTATGGCCGAATGACGGCGGACCTCGTGGCCGAGAAGGGTGCGGATGTCGTCGTCGGGTTCAGCATGGGCGCGAACGTGGCGTTGGAGCTGGCGGAGAAGAAGCTCTTCACCGGCCCGACGGTGCTGCTCGGCATCAGCTTGTCGTTGCCGGACGAGTCGGCGTTTTTCATCAACGTCGTCCGATCGTCCAAGGTGCTGGGCGGCGTGCCGCTAGCGCTGATGAAGAAGGCCGTCGGGCCGATGGTGAAAGGCATCCCGGTACCACCGGAGCGGCAGGCCGAGCTTGCCGCCGACTTCCGCAGGACCAGCACGCGGGACATGCGCCTCGGACTTCGCGAATACTTGAAGTGGTTGGAGAGCGGCGAGGACCACGCCGCGATGCTGTGCCGCTCGGGCGTACCGACGTGGGTCGTCCACGCAGAGAAGGGCGACGGCGGGCTCACCGTCGCCGAGCGGCAAACGCTGGAAGCGTGTTCGACGGTCAAGATCGTGACGATTCCGGGCAGCGTGTTCTTCCTGCCGAACGAGGTGCCCGACCAGATCGCGTCTGTCATCAACGATGCCGTCGCCGCGGTCAACGCGTGATTTCCAGAGCCGGAGACCGACGCCAATAGCGCCCGGACCTGCTCGGGTTGGGTCCTAGGCGGCGGGCTGCACGGCTCCCGTCAGAGCTCGGCGCGCAGGATCGACGCCGCGCCGGCCATGGCACGCATCTTTCCCTGCGCACTCGCGCGCGGCAGATACTTCATCCCGCAGTCGGTGGCGATTGTGATCCGGTCCGGTGAGGTGTAGGGGAAGGCTCGCCGGACTCGATCGGCGACCAGCTCGGCGGACTCGACCTCGGGGTCGGACAGGTCAATGACGCCCAGGATGATGGCCTTCTCGCTGAGGTCCTTCAGGACGCCGAGATCGAGACCTGACTGTGCGGTCTCGATCGAGATCTGGTCGGCCGGGCAGCCGGCCAGCTCGGGCAGGAACGAGTACCCCTCGGGCCGTTCGTGGATGATCGCGGCGTACCCGAAGCAGATGTGGACGGCGGTGGGGCCGGTGACGCCGTCGAGCGCGGCGTTGAGCGCGGCGAGACCGTACTCGCGGGCCGCCGCGGGCCGTGCCTGCATGTACGGCTCGTCGATCTGGACCAGGTCGGCGCCGGCGGCGTGCAGGTCCTTGATCTCGGCGTTGACCGCGGCAGCGTACGCCAGAGCCGCAGACGCAAGGTCGGGGTAATGGTCGTTCTGTGCCTGCTGCGACATCGTGAACGGGCCGGGCACGGTCATCTTGACCGGGTGGCCGGTGTTCGCCTTCAGGAACTCCACGTCCCGGACGCCGACGGCGTGCGGCCGCACGATCGGGCCGGCGATCCGCGGCACCGGGTTGGGATGCCCGCTGCGATCGAGGGCCGTCCCGGGGTTGTCGATGTCGATGCCCTCAAGGGCGGTGGCGAAGTGGTTACTGTACGACTCGCGCCGCATCTCACCGTCGGTGATGATGTCGAGTCCCGCCTGCTCCTGGGCGCGGATGGCCAGCAACGTGGCGTCGTCCTGCGCCTGCTCGAGGTACTCCGCGTCGACCCGCCACAGCTCTTTCGCCCGGACCCGCGGGGGGAAGCGGCCGGCGAGCTTGGCCCGGTCGATCAGCCAGTCCGGCTGGGCGTAGCTGCCCACCAGTGAGGTCGGCAGGATCGGCAGCGAGGTCGGTGTCGCAGTCATTCTCGTGACTCTAGACCTGCCGCCGCCCATTGAGGAGGCGTCCGCTTGCCGCACGGGGTTCTGCAGGCACCACGACTGAACGGGCTCGATCTAGCCGCCACCGGCCGCCGGTGGCAAGTCCATCGACGCCCGCAGGTCCAGCAAGGCCGTGTACGGGACCGTGATGAGGCCTCGGGTCGGCCGGTCGAGGTCGAAGGTGACCAGCAACAGGAGCGACACGAACACGGCGGCGAGCATGATGGGGAGCATGCCCCGGCCAAGCACGGTGAGGTAGAGGCCAAGCAATCCCAACGCCACCGCTGCGCCGACCACTTCGAGAACCAGGACCGGTGTGGGCACACGGTTGCCGAGTGCCGCGATACGCGAGCTCTGGCTGTCGATCATCGAGTTCAGGCTGTCGACGTACAGACGTGGAGCGCTCGCCTCGGGGGCCTCCCGCAACGAATCAGCGGCGAGCGCCCACAGCTGACGCTGGATGGCCCCGCCGTCCGCCACGTCGCGGCGCGCCGCCGCGGAGCCCGGTCGCGTCGCCGACAAACGGATCTCCACATCCGTGTAGCGCTTCAGCAACTCCAGCGACTGGCTGCGGACGGGCTCCGACAGGGTCTGCGCCCGGAGGTAGGTGGTGCCGATCGCGTTCGCTTCCGTCACCAGTTCGACCCGCCGGGTCTCGTACCGACCCACCGCCATCGTCAATCCGAAGGCGAGGATGAGCGCCACGAACCCCAGCAGCGCCGCCTGCACGACTCCGATCGGCTCTCGCCAGGTCTCGTGGCGACCGCGCAACTGGCGCGCGACCAGCACACCGATGGCGCACGATCCCAGCACGATCAGGAACAGAACGACACCGAGCACCAGGCTGGGAAGGGCGAAGAACATCTGGTCCCCCAAACAAGGCAGCCCTCGCTGGATGCGCGGCTCGATTGTGGCTCCGGTGGGTACGCCGCCACATCGTCCTGGCCGGATGACCTATGCCGTGGTGATCAGGATGATGCCGGCGACCACTACGGCTGCGGCGAAGGCTCGGCGGGGGCCGAAGCGTTCGCCGAAGAAGATGGCGCCGATGATCGCGCCGAAGATGATGCTGGTTTCGCGGAGCGCGGCGATCGCGGCGAGTGTGCCGCGGGTCTGAGCCCACAGGACCAGCCCGTAGGCGGCCATCGACACGACGCCGCCGGTGAGGCCGGACAGGATTGCACCGCGCGGGAGGTTGAAGACGCGGGGGCCGCGCCACCAGATCACGACCAGCGGGACCGCGAAGCCCTGGAGCATGAAGACCCAGCCCATGTACGTCGCGACCGGCATCTTGTGGACCGCCACCCCGTCCACGACCGTGTACGCCGCGATCATCAGCCCGGTGCCGAACGCGGCCAGCAGCGCCGGCGCCTGTCGCCGACCGGGCCGCCCGATGAACACGAGCGCGATGAGCCCCGCCGAGACCAGCAACACGCCCGCCAGCTCGAGCACGGCCAGCGCCTGATGCAGTACGACGATCGACACCACCGCCACCACCCAGGGCGACGTACCGCGGGCCAGCGGATACATCTGACTGAACTGACCGAGCTGGTACGACGCCAGCAACCCACCCAGATACGCCACGTGCAGCAACGCCGACGCGATGATGTATCCCCAGGTGCCCGCCGGCGGCAGGCCCATGACGAGCACCGCGACCAGCCCGATGACCCCGGCCGCCACCTCGAACAGCGCCAGCCCAGCCACCCGGTCCGGTGCCCCATGCGCCATCGCGTTCCACGTGGCGTGCAGCACCGCCGCCCCCAGCACCACGATCATGACCAGCACCGCTACACCCTCTCACCGGTCCAGCACCCGCCGAGGTGATTTTTCGCCGAGCGGACTCCGCACATGCGATCCGGTCGCGCCGATGTGCCAGGTGCCGGGTCAGATGCTGGCGGGCATGCCGAACGCAGCAACGTGGTGGGACCCGACGAAGGCGTTGCTCGTCACGATCTTGCCATTCTCGATGGTGAGAACGTCGACCACCAATGCGTCGTACTGATCGCTGCCGGGGCGTCGGAGATAGCAGATCAGGGCGGGCCGGCCGTTGGCAGCGGACGGGAACGTGCGCCAGTCGAGCGGCCTCGCCAGGAACTCGGCCGCCGCCGCGCTCCCGAAGACTGGTGGATCCGGTGGCATGGTGATGCGCACGTCTTCGGCCAGCAACTCCCGGAAGCTCGCGGGATCGGTAGCTGCGGCGTAGCGACGCAGGATTTCCTCGTCCTCGCTGGTCAGCACCGGCCGGCGCCAGTGCCGGGAGTCACCGGGCGCATAGTGCCGGAGCGTCTTCCGGGCCCGCTGGATCAAGCTGTTCACCGCGGGCACCGCAAGCCCGAGAGCGTCGGCGATCTCGGCCGGTGTCCAACCGGAGACGTCGCGCAGCACGAACGCTGCCCGTTGTCGTGGCGGCAGGTACATCAGCGCGGCGATCAGCGCGAGTTCGACGGTCTCCCGTGCTACCAGATCTGCCGGCGGGTCGTCGCCCAGCAGTGCGTCGGGATACGGCCCGATCTCGGTGCTCCATTCCATCGGGTCACCGACCGGTATGGTCCGCCGCGCCGCAGCCTTGCGGTGATCGAGGTAGACATTGGTGGCGATCCGGTAGAGCCAGGTCCGGATCGACGCCCTCCCCGCGTACTGCGCCCGGGAGCGCCAGCCGCGCAGGAAGGTCTCCTGGACCAGGTCGTCGGCGTCGGCGACATTCCCGGCGAGTCGGTAGCAGTGCGCATGCAACGGGCGCCGGTGCTCCTCGAACGCGTCCTGGAACCACGCCTCGTCCGCCGTACTCGTCATGCGCTCAGGTCCTCCCGGTTCCTGCTGATCGTGCCCGCTCGTACGCCGTACGCCGGCGACGTCGCCGAGAAAGTGCGATGACGATCCGACCGGCCGCTCGTCGGTATTCATAACACCAAGCCAGACCGATGAGGAGAACCCCATGACCGAAGCGACCGCATCGCCGCAGATCGTCGACCGTGAGACCTGGAGTCGTGAACGCCAGGCCCTCCTGGTCCGGGAGAAGGCGCACACCCGTGCGGGCGACGCGATCGCGGCGGCCCGGCGCCGGCTACCGATGACCGAGGTCGACGCCGCGGCCACACTGGTCGGGCCGGACGGACCTGTCGCGTTCCTGGACGTCTTCGACGGCCGCAACCAACTCGTCGCGTACAAGCACATGTGGCACACCGGCGCAGGGATCGAAGGCCAGTGCGAGGGGTGCACCGCAAGCATCTTCGATGTGCACGACGCCAGCTACCTGAACCATCGCGGAGTGTCCTTCGCGGTCTTCTGCGACGGGCCGTGGGAGGAAATCGCGCCGTTCCGCGAGTTCATGGGCTACACGCTGCCGTGGTACTCGATGCTCGAGGTCGAAGATCGCGGCGTCGGGACCGGGCTCATCGACGAGCCGGGCTACATCGCCTGCTACCTGCGCAGCGGCGACCGGGTCTTCCTCACCAACGAGACAGTCGGTCGCGGCGTCGAAGCCACCATGGTGCAGGCCCACCTGCTCGATCTGACGGTCTACGGTCGTCAGGAGGCCTGGGAGGACTCACCGGCCGGCTGGCCGCAGGATCGGACCTACACCTGGTGGCAGAAGGACGGCCGCCCCGTCCCGCAATGGACCAGGCCGGGCGCCGCGCCACTCGACCAATCCGCGGCGCCAGCCGGACATTGCTGCGGATGAGGCCCGGCCGCGGCCGACGGGGGTGGTTACAGCAGCCCGAGCTCCAGCAGACTCTCGGCGGTCTCGACGACGGTGGTCTCGGCCGGCCGCGGGTGCCATCCGAGCTCGGTGACTGCCCGCTCGTTGTGGATGATCGGCCGGGGCGGGTCCTCGCCCGACGCCTCCTGCGTCGGTGCGAGCGCGGCGAGCGGTCCCAGTCGTCGGCGGAGGATGTCGGCGATCTCGAGGAAGCTCAGTGTGGGCCCGTCGGCGACGGCCAGGTAGCGCTTGCCGGCGGCCGTGGGCTCGGCCATGGCGCAAACGTGGAGATCAGCGACGTCGCGGACGTCGACGATGCCGAACCGCAGCCGGGGTGCGACGGACATCGTGCCGTCGAGCAGCATCTTGATCAGCTCCGTCGACGACCGCAGTTCGGTCGTGAGCGTGGGGCCGAAGATGCCGGTCGGGTTGAGCACGACGAGCTCGGTGCCGCCACCCTCGCCGTTCATCAGGTCCCACGCGGCCCGCTCGGCGATCGCCTTCGAACGCGGGTACGGCGCCAGGCCAGGCGTATCGGGATCCGTCCAGTCGTCCTCGGTGTACTCGGCTCCCGGCTTGCGGGAGTACCCGACCGCGGCGAAGGACGACGTCAGTACGACGCGCCGCGCACCCGCGTCCCGAGCGGCACGCAGCACCCGGAGCGCTCCGTCACGGGCGGGGACGATCAACTCGTCGGGATCATCGGGCTGGGCGATCGGGATCGGCGACGCCACATGGTGGATCTCGTCGCACCCGGCCACCGCGGCCGGCCACCCGTCGTCGGTCATGAGGTCGGCCGCGACGATCTCCAGGCCGGCGTCGTCCGCACCGCCGCGTCGCACGGCCGCGCGCAGTTCGGGTCCACGAGCCGTCGAGCGGACCGTCGTACGGACCGAACGTCCGGACTTCAACAGGGCTGCGATCAGCTGGGTCCCGAGGTAGCCCGAGCCGCCGGTGACCAGGACCGGGTCATCGCAGTGCCGCCAGGTCGCCGACCACGTCCATCACCCGGTCGATCGCGTGAGCCTCCGCGGTGGAGTCGGCGCGATCGCGGGCGTCCCACAGGGCCGCCTTTTCGCGCAGGTATTCCAGCCGGACCTGTTGCGCGACGATCTCGGCCTCGATCCGCTCCGCGTGACGGAGCAGCAGGTCACGCTGTTCGGCCGCGGCTTCGCGCCCGCGGGCACGGTTGGCCAGGTAGGTGCGCATGTCCTCGATCCCGACGCCGGCCGCGCGCAGGCAGGCCAACGCCTCGAGTACGTCGAGATCCTCGGTGCGGTACCGGCGATGTCCGCTGCGCTGGTCACGGCCGATCGGGCCGACCAGCCCGGCCTCCTCGTAGTACCTCAGCGTGGGCTCGCTCAGCCCGCTCCGCCGCGACACCTCCTGGATGGTGAAAGCTGTCATGCAATCCACCGTCACACACCTCAAGCGCTTGAGGTCAAACAGAAAGGCCCGGGGTGATGACCCGGGCCCTTCGTGGCGTACGTCGTACCCCTAGAACATCAGCGCTCGCGCCGGGTCCTCGAGGATGCTTGCGACATCGGCGAGGAAGATCGAGCCCTTCTCGCCGTCGATCAGGCGGTGGTCGAAAGACAGCGCGAGGGTGGTGATCCAGCGCGGGACGATCTCGTCGTCCACCACCCACGGCTGCTTGCGGACCGCGCCGAAGGCGAGGATCGCGGCCTCGCCCGGGTTGATGATCGGGGTGCCGGCGTCGACACCGAAGACGCCGACGTTGGTGATCGTGAACGAGCCGCCGGCCTGGTCGGCCGGTTGGGTCTTGCCCTCGCGGGCGGTGGCGACCAGGTCGTTCAGCGCCGCGCAGAGCTCGGGCAGGGTGAGGGCATCCGCGTTCTTGATGTTCGGGACGATCAGCCCGCGCGGGGTGGCCGCGGCGATGCCGAGGTTGACCGCGCCCTTGTAGACGATCTCCTGCGCCTGCTCGTCCCACGCCGCGTTGATGATCGGCGTACGGCGAGCCGCCAGCGTGACCGCCTTCGCGACGATCAGCAACGGCGACACCTTGAGCTCCCGGAACGCCTTGTCGGCCTTGAGCCGGTCGACGAGCTCCATCGTGGCGCTGACGTCGACGGTGATCCACTCGGTGACGTGCGGCGCCGTGAACGCGCTGGCAACCATCGCCTGCGCCATCACCTTCTGCACGCCCTTGACCGGGACACGGGTGTCTTCGCGCCCACTCACCACGGGAGCAGGCTCGTAGGCGGGCGCGACCGGAGCCGCCTCGACCGGAGCCGCGACATGCCCCTCGACGTCCTGCCGGGTGATGATCCCACCCGGCCCGGTCGCCGTCACCGTCGCCAGATCGACCCCCAGATCCTTGGCCAGCTTCCGCACCGGCGGCTTCGCCAGCACATGCACGCCGTTGCCTCCGGCAACTTCAGTCGGAGCGGCGGCAGACGCCGCAGGCGCTGACACAGCCGGAGCAGACGCGGCGGCTGTGGGAGCCGGCGCGACGGGGGTGGCAGCCGGGGCGGCGGGGGTGGGAGCCGGGGCGGGGGTGGTAGCCGGGGCAGCACTGCCCGCAGCCGGAGCCGGAGCCGAGCCGGCGGAGGCTGCGGGTGCCTTGCGAGCCCGCCGCTTGGCTTCGGTTGTCTTCGGCCCGTAGCCGACGAGAACCGCGGTCCGGCCGCCGGACTTGTCCTCGTCGGGGATCGTCCGGACGAGGTCCTCGGCAGCAGCCGCCGCCTCGTCCGCGGACTCGGTTTCCACCGCGATGATCGGCGTACCGACGGGGACTGTCTCGCCTTCGGGGACCAGGAGTTCGGTGATGGTGCCGGCGAAGGGGACGGGGAGTTCTACCAGGGACTTGGCGGTCTCGATCTCGACCACCGTGTCGTTGAGTTTGACCGTGTCGCCGGGCTTGACCTTCCAGCTGACGATCTCGGCCTCGACCAGGCCCTCACCCACGTCGGGGAGGCGGAAGTGCTGGATGCCCATCAGTACCCCATCACCCGGTCGACACCGTCGAGCACCCGGTCCAGGTCGGGGAGGTAGTCCTCCTCGGTCCGCGACGCCGGGTAGGGCAGGTCGTACCCGGTGACGCGCAGGACCGGCGCCTCCAGGTGGTAGAAGCACTCCTCGGTGACCCGCGCCGCGATCTCCGCACCCGGGCCGAGCGTGAACGGCGCCTCGTGCACCACGACCGCCCGCCGGGTCTTCTTGACCGAGGCGAAGATCGTCGCCAGGTCCAGCGGTGAGATCGTCCGCAGGTCGACGACCTCGAGTTGCCGGCCGTCCTCGACCGCGGCCTCGGCGGCCTGCAGGCAGGTCTTCACCATCGGGCCGTAACAGAACAGTGTCGCGTCGGTGCCGTCGCGGACCACCTTCGCCTGGTGCAGCGGCAACGCCGGCGGGACGGACTCGTCCAGCTCCGCCTTCTCGTGGTACCGCCGCTTCGGCTCGAAGAAGACCACCGGGTCGTCCGAGGCAATCGCCTGCTGGATCATCCAGTACGCGTCGACGGGGTCGCCGCACGCGACGACCTTCAGACCGGGGACGTGCGCGAACAGCGTCTCCGGCGACTCCGAGTGGTGCTCGACCGCGCCGATGCCACCGCCGAACGGGATCCGGATCACCACCGGCATCTTGATCCGCCCGGCCGACCGGTAGTGCATCTTCGCGACCTGGTTGATGATCTGGTCGTACGCCGGGAACACGAAGCCATCGAACTGGATCTCGCAGACCGGCCGGTACCCGCGCAGCGCCAGGCCGACCGCGGTCCCGATGATCCCGGACTCGGCCAGCGGGGTGTCGATCACCCGGTCCTCGCCGAAGTCCTTCTGCAGTCCTTCAGTAACTCGGAAAACCCCGCCGAGCTTGCCGATGTCTTCACCCATCACGACGACCTTCGGGTCGGCCTCCATCGCGGCCCGCAGGCCGGCGTTGATGCCCTTGCCGAGACTGATCTTCGTCATCGCTCAGCCCTCGCCTTCGAACGACGCGGCGTACGCGGCGAACTGTGCCTTCTGCTCGACCAGCTGCGCCGTCTGCTCGACGTACACCTGGTCGAAGAAGTCGGTCAGCACCGGGTCCGGCATCGACAGGCAGCCGGCCCGCAGTTCGGCGGCGATCTTGTCGGCCTCGGCCTCGACCTCGTCGAAGAAGTCGTGCTCGACCCCGGCGGTGCGGGCCAGGTAGGCGTGCACCCGCTCGATCGGGTCCTTCAGCTTCCAGTGCTCGAGGTCCTCGTTGAGCCGGTACTTCGTCGGGTCGTCGGAGGTGGTGTGGGCGCCCATCCGGTAGGTGTAGGCCTCGATCAGCGTCGGGCCGCTGCCCTCCCGGGCCCGCTTCAGCGCCTGCTGGGTGACGGCGTACGTCGCGAGTACGTCGTTACCGTCGACACGGACGCCGGGGAAGCCGAAGCCGGCCGCGCGCTGGTACAGCGGGATCCGGGTCTGCCGGTCGATCGGCTCGGAGATGGCCCACTGGTTGTTCTGGCAGAAGAACACGACCGGCGCGTTGAAGACCGAGGCCCAGATGAAGGCCTCGTTCACGTCGCCCTGGCTGCTGGCGCCGTCGCCGAAGTACGCGATCGTGGCCTCGCCGTTCTCGGCGTCGCCGATCGCGTGGTCGCGCTGCTGACCCATCGCGTACCCGGTCGCGTGCAGCGTCTGGGCGCCGATCACGATCGTGTAGAGGTGGAAGTTGTTGTCCTTCGGGTCCCAGCCGCCCTGGTCGACGCCGCGGAACAGGCCGAGCAGCCGCAGCGGGTCGACGCCCTGGCACCAGGCGACACCGTGCTCGCGGTAGGTCGGGAAGACCATGTCCTTGGCGTTCAGGGCGCGGCCGGAGCCGATCTGTGCGGCCTCCTGGCCGAGCAGCGACGCCCACAGGCCGAGCTCACCCTGGCGTTGCAGGGCGGTCGCCTCGGTGTCGATCCGGCGGACCAGGGTCATGTCCCGGTAGAACCCCTTGATCGCGTCGTCGTCGAGCTCGAACGCGTAGTCCGGGTGCTCGACGCGCTCACCTTCGGGCGTCAGCAGCTGGACGAACTCGACCTCCTCGGAGGCCTGGGGTGGGCTGACCGGCGCCTCGACGGGCGCGAACACTTCCGGGGTGGTCCCCGGCACCGACTCACTCACATGCACTCCTCGGGTTCGAGCGCGGGATCGCCGCGACCGCAACGTTGCACGGGGCCGGCCCGTTGCGCCGGATGAGGCTTCGCAGGCAGGACCGCGTGGATCCAGGGTTGATGCACTGTTGGGCAGTGGACCTCCTCACTGGTCTCACTCCCATCTTGCCGGACACCGTACCCAGCGGGTGCCTGATCCGCTAACTCTCTGGACGCGAGCGGGTACGGCGGTACGGAAACCGGTGCTGGAGTGAGACACCAGTCCATCCACTGGTCCCATCACCGGGCTCATATTACAGAGATCGGCCGACCTCGACAGCATGTGTCACAAATCTGTCTCGATTACGGGAGCTTCTCGAGCCGGACCAGCTTGAAGTTGGTGCCCTCACGGTCGCCGTCACCAGGTGTGTTCTCGCCGTCGTGCACCGCGAACAAGCCGTGCGGGAATCGCGGCCCGAGCGGCTGAGTCGTCACCGCCGCACCGTCGCTGTGCTGTACGCCGTCCGCCGCCCGACCGTCGACGACCTCGAAGCCGGCGCGGTACACCAACCGGCGCCCGTCCATCCGGTACACCGCGAACGTCGAGTCACCCTGGCTGGAGGCGTAGAGCGTGCGTACGCCGCGGTCGTAGGCGATCGTCAGTCCTTCGGCGTCGGCGCTGAGGTGCTTCCCGACGTCCTCCTGGGCGGCGTACAGGTCGTTGGTGGTGCGGTCGAACACCATGCCCTCGAGCTGCGGCCGGTCGCCGGGTTCCTCACACGGCGACCAGTTGCTGCCATTGGACAGCTTGAAGCTGCTCGGGAGGTCGACCTGACCGACCGCGCGGTAGGTGAGCTTGCCGTTGCCGTCAGGGACCAACCGGAAGAACCCGACCCGGGGCTCGCCGCGCCGCGTCACCGCGACGACCGGCTGGCCTTTGATCTTCGTCGCCGCGAGGCCGTACGCGGTCCGCTGGTCCTGGACCTCCGCGGTGTCCTTGCTGAACACGAGCGGCGCCTTGGCGCTGGTCACGTCGGTGAGCCGCCCGGCCTTGACGGCGTACGCCCGGAGCTGGTCCCGGCCGCGGTCGGTGACGATCGCCAGATTGTCGACAATGTCCACGTTGTTGAACCGGCCCGGCTCCTGGCCGGGCTCCGGCGCGGGCGGCGTGGCGAACCGCTGGACCTCCTGACCAGTGAGGTCGAAGACGGTGAGTCCGCCGTTCTTGAGCGTTCCGAGTACGACGCTCCGCTCGGGGTGCTCGGGGTCGACCCAGATGGCCGGGTCGTCGGCGTTCGCGTTGCCGCCCGCGTCGTCGTCCCAGTTCGGCGCGGTCTCGGCGGCGGCGGTCACCTCCGTCGGCCCAGTCGCGTACGCCGGGTAGGCACCCAGCGTGACAGTCATCGCAGCAACCAGGACACCGGCGATCCGCATCCAGCTCTCCTCACCCTCGGGGTCGTACGGGCACCTTGCCCGGCACTGATGGCCTGGCGGGAAACAGCGGATTGCTGGCCGGATACCGGCTTGCGCGGCGGATCGCGCCCGCTTAGCGTAAGCATCGTCAATGCATGACACCCCTGACACGTTGAGGAGACCCGGATGGCCGCGTCCGCTCCGGCCGTACTGCCCGAGACCGGCGCCCGTCCGGCCTCGGGCGCGATGATCTGGACCGCACTCGCGGTCGTGTACGTCGTCTGGGGTTCGACGTACCTAGCGATCCGGGTGGTCGTGGACGCGAAGATCCCGCCGATGCTCGGGATGGCGACCCGGTTCCTCACCGCGGCGGTGCTGCTGGCCGCGGCGCTGAGCCTGAAGTCGGGCTGGCGGCGGCTGCGGATCACCCGGCGCGAGGCCCTCGGCGCGGCCACGGTAGGCCTCCTACTGCTTGCCTTTGGCAACGGTGCGGTCGCGATCGCGGAGCAGACCGTTCCGTCCGGCCTGGCCGCGTTGCTGGTGGCCGCGGTCCCCCTCTGGCTGATCCTGCTGCGGGTCGGCGGTGGCGAGCGACCCCGCGCGCTGACGTGGGTCGGCGTACTGATCGGCTTCGGCGGTGCCGCCCTGCTCTCGCTGTCCGGTGGCAACACGAGCGCGAAGCCGCTGTCGGTCGCAATTCTGGTGGTCGGCACGATCAGCTGGGCAGTCGGTTCCCGGTTCGCGCCGCGACTCGGGCTGCCGCGCGACCCGCTGGTGACCGCGCTGTACGAGATGGTCTTCGGCGGTACGGCGATGCTGCTGATCGGCGTCCTGCGGGGTGAGCCCGGACGGCTGCAGCTCGGGCGGATCGACGGGTCCGGTTGGTTCGCGCTGGCCTACCTGGTCGTGTTCGGCTCGCTGCTCGCGTACTCGGCGTACTCATATCTCTTGGCGAACGCGCCGATCTCGCTGATCGGGACGTACGCGTACGTGAACCCGGCGGTCGCCGTACTGCTCGGGTGGCTGATCCTCGACGAGCACATCACCTGGCAGATCCTGCTCGGCGGTGCGGTGATCATCATCGGCGTCGCGCTGGTCGTCACCGCCGAACGCCGGCGCAGCACCACCTGACCGGCCCTTCGGCGGAATGGAAAGACCCGGGCCCACGAAGGACCCGGGTCTCCCACCGCTGCCGATGCGCGCGGCAGCGGGCCTTGGTCTGCCGGCCGCGCCCTGCCCCGAAAAAACACGGCGCGAAACTCCGGCAATGGTTGCAACGACATTCCGATTCATCGTGGTATTGCCTATTCGGCGACCACCGAGCCCACCGAGAACAATCTTCCGATTCACCGGGTTTCATCCGTCACCCGCGCTGACTCAACGACCTGCCGCGGCATCGGTTACGGGCCCTTCCATCTCAACTTCCGCTCGCTCCGGCGACCACCTGATCACCGGGAAGTTGCCTGGTCAGCACGGATTTGGCTGCGCTGTCAGTGAACCCATCACCGGTCGGCTATGAGTGCCGGGACCGCGCGAAAATCTGACAAAAAAGTTTGTAACCGGCGTAGCCAGGTGTCGTTAGCACTAAGACGAATCCGTCAAACCCGAAAGGAAACCTGGCATAATGCAGGTAACTCGCAAGATCGCCGCTGCCGCGGCTGTGGCGACCGTCGCCACGCTGGGCCTGGCCACCGTTGTGAGCGCGAACGTTCTCGACGACACGCAGAAGAAGGCTCAGGACACTGGCCTGGCCGACGCCGCGTCGCTGGCCAGCAAGGCCTACGGCAACCACGGCTGGTACGGCGTCAAGCGCGATGGCGGGCTGCTCGCCATCGACGACAACAACGTCGGCCCGTTCCAGGCCTGCCACCTGTTCGGTTCCGGCACCGGCATCGGCGGCAACGTGCCGGCGAGCGATGTCGTCGGCGTCGTCGGCTTCTGGAACAACGGCAACTCGGTCACCGCTGTCAAGACCTGCGAGCAGGGCAACACGCAGGCCAACCACAAGTGGTACAAGATGGGCGACAACGGTCTGCTGTCGGTCAGCCGCAACAACGTCGGCCCGTGGCAGGCCTGCCACAACGAGCTGTCCGCGACCGGCATCGGCGGGAACGTGCCGCTGACCAACCTGTCGGGCGTCCTGGGCCTGGGCAACAACGGCAACTCCGTTGACACGCTGAAGACCTGCGAGCAGGACTCCGAGCAGAACAACTGACCCTCCCTGGTCAGTGATGCAGGACCCGAAAGAGCCACCTCGGTGGGGTGACTGATTCGGTAGCACCATCCGCGGCGCCGGGAGAAAGCCTCACTCCTCCCGGCGCCGCATCACGCCCGGCCCTTTGTCCCAGCAAGGGCCGGGTCTTTCTTTGTCTAGAGGTCTCTGAGATCAACGCAAGCGCCGTTGGGCAGCTCGCGATCCAGCAGAGACCAGATGCCGGCGGCTGCGGCGGCCGGTGTGCTGAGGGCGCCGGTGCGCTTGAGGTCGTTGAAGCGCTGGACGGCGGGGAACGCCCGCTCGTCGGTCGAGCGGATCTCGGTCTGCATGGCGGTGTCGACAACGCCCGGGGCGACCGCGATCACCCGGCAACCGCCTGCCTGTTCCATCCCCACCGTGCGGACCCACTGCTCGACCGCTGCTTTCCCCGCGGAGTACGCCGACCATCCGGCGTACGGCGTCCTGGCGGCACCCGAGGACAGCATGATCAGGTGCCGTTCACACGTCAGGTGCGCCGCGGCGCGGAGGAACGCGCTGCCGAGGATCTGCGGCGCCGCCGAGTTGAGCAGCACCGCGCGCCGGTAGGCGTGCCTGTCGACCGCGTCCGCGGGACCGATCGGCGTGATCGTGCCCGCGTTGTGGATGAACACGACGCGATCACCCTCATACGCCTTGAGCTCCTCCTCGAAGTGGAGCTCGACCCGCGACCAGCCGGCCGGGTCGGAGAGGTCCACCTCGACGTGTTCCGCCGTACCGCCGCCGCTGCGGGACAGGTCGATCACGCGGGCGTCGCGGAACGGCACGGCCGCGGCCAGTGCGGCGCCGATCCCGGCCGATGCTCCCGAGATCCAGACCTGCGACGGAGGCTTGGCTGTCACTGGCGCCAGGCGCGGGCGACGGAGAGGAAGAGGTCGTTCGCCTCGGGCTCGCCGATGGAGACGCGAGCGCCGTCACCCGGGAACGGGCGGATCGATACCCCCTCGGCATGCACCGCCTCGGCGAACGCGGTGGTGTCGTCGCCGAGCGCCAGCCACACGAAGTTCGTCTGCGTGTCCGGCACGTCCCAGCCGGCCGCGCGCAGCTCGTCGACGACCCGGGTCCGCTCGATCACCAGTGCGTCGACGCGCTCGAGCAGCTCGTCCTCCACCGCCAGCGACGCGATCGCGGCCGCCTGGGCGACGTGGCTGACCCCGAAGGGGAGCGCACACTTGCGGATCGCCGCGACCACGGTCGGGTGGCCAATCGCGTATCCAACCCGGAAGCCGGCCAGGCCGTAGGCCTTGGAGAAGGTCCGCAGGACGACGACGTTCGGCCGGTCGCGATACACGTCCACGCCGTCGGCCACGTCGGTCTCGCGGACGAACTCGCGGTACGCCTCGTCGAGCACGACCAGGACGTTCGACGGTACGGCGTCCAGGAACGTGAGCAGCTCGTCACGCCGGACCACGGGGCCGGTCGGGTTGTTCGGCGTACAGACGAGGACGACCTTGGTCCGGTCGGTGATCGCCGCTTCCATCGCCTTGAAGTCGTGCCGGGCGTCGTCGGTCAGCGGCACCTGCACCGAGGTCGCGCCGGTCAGCTGGACGGCGATCGGGTACGCCTCGAACGAGCGCCAGGCGTAGATCACCTCGTCGCCGTCGGTGACCGTCGCCTGCAGCAGGTGGTACAGCAGCGCGACCGACCCGGTGCCGACGGCGAGATCGCTCACTGGTACGCCGAACCGGTCCGACAGCGCCTCGAGCAGGTCGACGGCGCCCATGTCCGGGTACCGGTTCATCTGTCCGGCGGCCTCGGTGGCGGCGGCCAGGACGCCGGGGAGCGGCGGATACGGGTTCTCGTTGCTGGACAACTTGTACGTCGGCCGGCCGTCGGTGCGCGCGGGCGGACGACCGGGCTTGTAAGCCGCCACATCGTCCAGACAGGCGCGGAAGCGAACCTCACTGTCAGGGGTCATGCCCGCAGGTTAGTCCTTACCCCACGCCGCGACCACCCTGCTTACGTCACACCCACAGCGCTCCGCTGCGCACATCCACAGCACTCCTCCGCGCACATCCGCGGTCACGTCCGTGGCATCCGGACGAACCGTGTTGCGTGGACGGAATCTTGGCTGCACACTGACTGATTGTCGGACAATCAGGGGATCTGGCAATAGATCTCAACGGTCAGGAGGGTGTCATGGGTCAGCCGCTGGAGTGGGGTCGCCGGTATCTGATGGTCCGTCCGGACCACTTCCGGATCGACTACGTGATCAACCCGTACATGTCTACCCAGGACCAGCCGGATCCGGCGCTGGCGCTGAAGCAGTGGGACTCCCTGCGCCAGGCGATCGTCGACGCCGGCGGTGCGGTCGAGGTTCTCGCGCAGCGCGCCGACTCACCGGACATGGTGTACGCGATGAACCTCGGCCTGGCGACCGCGGACGGCCGCGCGATGCTCTCGCACATGCGCTTCGAACCGCGCCGGAAGGAGTCGCTGACCGCGGCCGAGTGGTTCACCGGTCAGGGGTTCGCGCTGGGCCGGACCGGGAGCGACGGGGTCGGGCCGCACTTCGAGTCCGGTGACGCGTTCGTGTTCGGCGACAGCCTGGTCGTCGGGTACGGGCCGCGGACCGAGGCCGACGCGCTCAAGCACTTCGCGACCGAGTGGAACATCCGGGTCCGCGGGCTGCGGATCACGCACGAGGGGATGTACCACCTGGACCTGCCGTTCTGCCCGGTGGACAGCACGCACGCGATGATCTACCCGCCGGCCTTCGACGCGGCCGGCCAGGCGGAGCTGTTCGGCATCGTCCCCGACCCGATCGTCCTCACCGACGACGAAGCCTTCGCCTTCTCCGCCAACTCGATCGTGGTCAACAAGACGATCATCATGCCGGCCTGCTCCCCCCGCCTGCACGACATCCTCACCGCCCTGGGCCTGAGGGTCCTCGTCCTCGACCTCTCCGAGTTCCACAAAGGCGGCGGCTCCATCCGCTGCCTCACCAACCCCCTCGACTTCCCCCTCCACCCCATCACCACCCCCGGCGGCGACCTCATCCTGCCGGCCTGAGGCGGGCCCACCTCCATCCCAGCCGACACCACACCGCCCGACCCAACAGCAGCCCGGCCGCCCCGCCGCCACGTGTCTGCGGGAACGGTCACTTTGTGCACCAGATCCGTACGGCGACGGCCTCGGCGTACGGATCTGGTGCACAAAGACGATCCTCGCCGTCGTCCACAGCCCCGATCCACCGGCGAGGGCCGCGCGGGGTGGGGCCAGTGGAGGGAACGGGCGTGACCACGGCATGGGGGTCGGTTCGCGGGCCGGATCTGTGGCACTCACCAACCAGACACCGCCGCGACCGGTCACGCTCAGACCTGGGCTGGTGATGACCTAGCGGTGGGGTTGGTCAGTGCCTCAGGTCCGCGCCAGCAACGATCCGGGGCAGACCGGCCTCGACACCGGAAGGACCTCTCGCCCGGGCAAACGACACAAGAGCCGGTATTTCTTGTTCCCGCCCTCCAGGGGGTGTCCGAGCCCAGCAGGGCCGACCACCGGAGCCGGCCATCCGAGCCACCGGCGGCTGCGGCGTGGGCTGCGGCGAAGGCTGGGGTTAGCTGGTTGTGGTGTAGATGATGTCGAGGGTTGCGGGGTCCCAGCCGTTGCCCTGGATCCATTGCAGGGCCTTGGTCTTGCCGTCGGGGGTGTACGTCGAGATCACGATCGAGATCGCCTCGGGGTTCTTCGGGTCCGACTTCGAGGCCCCGTAGTTCGCCTCGAACCCAGGCCCGAGGTACGGCAGCGAGGCGATGATCGGATACTTCTCCCGCAACCGCTCGTTGATCTCGTCGAAGCGCCGCCCGGCCTCCTCCTCGGCCTTCGCGGTCTCCGCGGGATGCTTCTCCGCCCACTCGCGCCCTTCGGCGCTGTTGGCGTACAGGTAGATCTTCACGTCGATCGGGTCGCCGCCGCGCGCGGTCACCGTCTGGCTGTAGGTCTGGAACCCCTGCCGCTCCCCCGTCAAGGTGTGCTCGCCGGCCTTCAGCTTGATCTCGCCGGTGGTCGCGACCTGGTGCCCGTCCACGCTCAAGGTGAGGTCGTTGGGCACCGCGTCCACGGACAGCTTCGACTCCGGATCGCCGCGAAAGAGCAGATAGCCGCCGATCACCACGAGAGCGATCACGACCGCGGTCACGCCGATCAGGAACGTCCGCCGATTCTCTTCCAGCATGATGCGCTACTCCCTACTTCTTCTTCAGCCGCGCGACGGCGTACGTCGTACCGACCTCGTACGCGTTGCTCGCCTCCGGCACGTGACCCGGTCCTGGATTCGGGCCGTCCAGCGACGCGGAGGCCGCGTTGTGGCCATTGGCCCAGGGCCCGACGAACAGGTAGGTGTGCCCCGGCCCGATCAGGATGTCGCCCGGTTGCAACTTCGAGACGTCCCAGTCGTCGTGCACCTCGTACTTCCCGGAGGTGCGCAGGTAGTGCTCCTGGGTCGGCGTGTACACGTCGGGGTAGTCGGGGTCGGCGCCGCTCATGTGCATCACCGTCGCGACGAACCGGCCGCAGTCGGTCCAGGCCACGTCGCCGGCACTCTTGGCCGACTTGTTGTACTGGAAGAAGTTCTTCTTGTACATGTCGGTCGCGTGCTCCGCATAGGGCTGCGTGGTGTGTCCCGGGGTCGGCCAGGCCAGGCTCATCGCGACCGCGGCGATGTTGCCGCTGCCGGCGCCGCAACCACCGGCCCCGCTGGTCGGCGCGCCCGCGCCGAAGGTGGACAGGACCTGCTTGGCGGCGGTCTTGCGCTCGGTGTAGCGCGAGTTGCTCAGGTCGTCGGAGCCGGCGAACCGCTCGTAGTACCGGCCGAAGGCGACCGCGGCGTCCTCGACGGTCTTGGCCGACTTCACCTGGTCGCCGGCGTTCTTCTCCGGGATCGGCGTCTCGCCGTTGAGCTGCTTGCGGAGGAAGTCCAGCTGGTACTGCAGCGAGACGATGGTGGCGTCGTCGATCCCGGCCGCGCGGGACGGTTTGATCATCTTGCCGGCGGGCGTCCATTGGACGATGCCCCAGCCGAGCGAACTCTCGACCGCGTCGGACGGGTTGGTGACCTTGCCGGACGGCGTGCCCTGCAGCCGGCCGGGCTCGACGCTGGACTCGTGGATCATGTTGCCGACGATCCCGGCGGCCTGCTCCTTCGAGTACCCGCTGGAGGCGAAGTAGTTGAACGCCTTCTGGGCGTTGTTGTTGCCGGTCAGGTCGCCGCCGGCACAGCAGCCCGCGCCGCCGGTGTCGTCACTGCTCCCGGCCTCGCCGAAGGAGTCGGCGTCGGGCTTCATGTCGACGAGGTTGCCGTCGTCGTTCTTGTCGATCCACAACTCGAAGTGCAGGTGGTCGCCGGTCAGGCCGGGCGGGTCCTCGTCGCCGGAGCCGGAGGTGGCGATCTGGTCGCCGCGCTTGACCTTGTCCTTGACCTTGACCTTGATCTCTTTGAGGTACTTGTACCGAGTCTCGATACCCTCGTCGTGCCTGATCCGGATCTCGTGGTTCGCGATCGAGGTGACCTCGCCGTCCCCGACGGTGTACACCTTGCTGCCCTCGTCGACGTCGAAGTCGATGCCGGAGTGGCTGTAGCCGTCGGCGTCGGGGTCCTGCCAGTCCTGATCGATGTGGTGCTCGTCGGTCGGCCAGGCGAACGCCTTGCCTTCGGTCTCCGTGGTCGTGCAGTCCGACGCGGCCGCGTCCATCCCGGCCAGGCCGCCGACAATCAGGGCGATCACGATGAGCAGCGGCAGGAACAGCACCAGCATGACACCGCCGACGATCGGCAGGGCTTTGCTGTCACCCACGGTGTGCTCCTCGCTCGCTGGGTGGCTCTCCGTGCCGGTCGGCGGAGTGGGGCGGCCACTGAGGAAAATCCTGCCTGAAAACCAGGTCATTGTGCCGAGAGTTATCCACAGGTGGCCGCCGGGTCGGTCCCGGGGGCCGGGTCGCGCGCGACAACGGAGCCTGACTGGACGAGAATCTCCCTATGTACGAACGGCTGCGGGTGGACCGCTCGACCACGGTGGACCGGGTGGTCGACGCGCTGCGCGCCGCCCTCTTCGCCGGAGACCTCGAACCAGGTACGCCGTTACGCGAGCAACCGCTCGCGGAGGCGCTCGGCGTTGCCCGGAGCACCGTTCGTGAGGCGATGACCATGCTGGTCACCGAAGGGCTCGCGGTCCGGGAGCCGAACAAGGGTGTCAGCGTGGCGATCCTGCACCCGGACGCGGTGGCGGACATCTGCCGGGCCCGGTTCGTGCTGGAGTCGGCCGGGATCCGGGCGTGGTTCGACGCGGACGAGGCCGCGCGCGAGCGGGTGGGCGAGGCGATGCGGGTGTTCGCCGCGACCGCCAAGGACGGGGCGGATCCGGAGGCGATGACGGAGACGCACCTGGCGATCCACCGCAGCCTGGTCGCGCTGACCGGCAGCGAACGGCTGATCGCGACCGCCGACTCGATCACCGGCGAGGCGAGACTCGCGCTGGCCCGCGTCGACGCCCTCCGCCAGGACGCCCGCCAGCAGGTCGCTTCGCACCGGAAACTGGTCCGCCTGCTCGAACGCGGCGAGCTCGACGAGTGCGTCGAAGAGCTCCGCCACCACCTGGAAGGCGCGCGGGAGTCGCTCCTCGAAGCGATAGCCATGCCCCCCAGTTGAGTCACACATCGTGGGACGCAACTGGAGGACGGTTGGCTCCTAGGCGATACCTTCGGCGGTGACGTCGTACGTCGTGGAGCCGACGCGGAGCCCGGTCAGGCGGGCGTCGGGGTCCAGGGCTGCCACCTGGGGGTTGGCGGTGACCGTGCCGTCGAGGGCGACCTCGACGCCGAAGATGCCCTCCAGGACCAGGCTGACCCAGGATCCGGAGGAGGAGCAGGCCCAGTCGATCAGGTACGGGAACTGCGGCGGGGACTTGCGCGCACCGCCGGACATCAACGGCTCGGCCTCTTCGACGAAGTGGGCTTGCCCGCACGGACCCTGGTTGGCGGTGCGGGCCAGGCCCGGGAGCCAGTCGAGCGCCACATCCCCGCGCCCCAAGGCGAAGAGAGCGCGGCCGGCGTCGGCCGGCCAGGCCGGGTAGGCGCCGTTCCACTGGTGGTCGGGACGGACGCTGAAGGCAGCGTCGGCGTCGTACGGCGACAATGCGCGCATCCACTCCGGCGTCTGGAGTTCACGCTGGAAGAAGGACACCATCTCGGCCCGCTGGGACTCCGAGAGGTCGGCGGCTATCGTCGTACCGATGATGTTGAAGTCGTAGCAGTGCCGCACCGGGATCAGCGAGCCGTCCGGCTGCCGCGCGTGCCAGAAGCCCGCGCCCTCGATGTACAGCTCGTTGACATGACCGGCCTGCTCGTCGGCCTCCTTGCGCAGCAGCACAGCGCGATCAGCATCACCAGAACGCTCGGCGACCTCCGCCGCGACACGCAGGCACCACACGTTGGCGGCGTTGAAGCTCGCCACCTCGTGCACGTAGCTGCTCACGCACTCCAGCAGGTTGTCGATGCCTCCGTAGTCCGCCAGCGCGTGCTCACCCCGCAGGCCGCGCCAAGCAGTGGCCCAGTCGTGCAGGTGCTCCGCCACCGGCTTGGGACCCACTGAAGCGTCCAGGAAGCCGGAGTCCCCCGTGAAGCGCACGTAGTCGCGCACCAGCCGCGTCATGGCGAAGTCATTGACCGAGTACCACTGCCCGACCGGTCCGCCGGTCAGCCACTCGGTGCCGAAGTGTTCGTGGATATCGAGGTCGATCCAGTGCTCGATGTGCTTGCGCATCGGCTCCGGGTCCAGCAAAGCGTGGGTCAGCGAGGAGAGGCTGTAGTCCCAGATGAAGGTCGTGGTCTGCCAGTACCGCGGCATCAACGTGTCGTACGTCCGCCCGATCACGCTGGCCGGGTTGTCCCGCCGGAACCAGATCACGCCGAGCACGCCCCACCAGTACAGCTTCCGCAGCGCCTCGTTCGTGGTCTCGAGGACCGGCAGGGATCCGCTGAAGCCGTCGCCGGCCGGATCGAACGCATCCGCCAGCGCGTTGTCCCACAAGTCCTCGGCCGCTGAGAACACCGCGGGTACGTCGGCCACACACGCGTCGAAGTGGTCCGTCGCCTCGGCGAGGTCCCCGGCCAGCACGTGTACGTAGGAGAGCCGACCATTGCCCGAGGCATCCAGTACGACGGTTGCCTCAAGCATCGACCGGTCGATGACCGCGGCCACGTCGAGTCCCTGGAGACTCACCGCGGACCCGGACTCCCCTGTCCCGACAACGCGGCCGTCGACCCCGGTCAGTGTGTTCGGCTCCGACGGTGGCTCCGGCTTCAACCATCCGCTCCCCGAGCGGGTCGCCGTGCTGTCCAGGGCGAACCCGAGCCGCACCGAGCGGCCCGGTGCGCCTTCCACGTCGAGCTGTACGGCGACAGCCGGCCGACCGGGAGCGCATGCGGTGACCGTCCGCAGGGTCAGCCCGTCGACCACGGTCGAACGGACCACCTGGTCCGGTCGCCACACCACCTCGACGGTTCCGCCGTACGAGCGAGCCAGCCGCCCGTCGACGTACAACTGTCCCGTGATGCAGTCGCCGTGCGAGTACGGCGGGAAGTTGACGCTGCGGATCGCGAACACGTCGTGGTCCACCTGCGCCGTACCCAGGAAGTTCGTCAGGCCTGGCGGGTTGAACATGTCGTCGTACGTGTGCGTGAGGACGTCGCTGGCCAGGTCGGCGCTGCGCGGGATCGTCATGAGGGGTCGGCCCAATCGGTGTTCGGGAGGAGGGGATACCAGTCCGGCCGCGCCGGATCGCGGTCGTACGGGTAGGGGCCGAGTTCGCGGAACAGTTCGGCGTACTCGGCGAGCTTGTCGCGGTCCAGTTCGACGCCGAGGCCGGGACCGTCCGGGACCGCGATCGCGCCGTCGACGTACGGAACCTTGCCGCCGGCAATGATGTCGTCGCGCAGGTGGTGGTAGTGCGCGTCGGCGGCGAACGACAGGTTCGGTACGACGGCGCCCAGGTGCAGCATCGTGGCCAGCTGGATGCCGAGCTCGCCGGACGAGTGCACGGCGACCCCGAGCTGGAAGGTCTCGCAGACGCCGGCCGCCTTGATGCACGGCCGGATGCCGCCCCAGAACGTGGTGTCCAGCAGGATCACATCGACGGCGGGGTCGCGGACGTTGGCCGCGAGCTGCTCGAAGTTCACCACCACGGTGTTGGTGGCGAGCGGGATCGGCGTGTTCTCGCGGACGCGGCGCATCCCGTTCATGCCCCAGGTCGGGTCCTCGAGGTAGTCGTTGTCGAGGTCCTCGATACCGCGGGCGAACCGGATCGCCTCCTCGACGCTGAACGCGCCGTTCGGGTCGAAGCGGACGCGGTGCTCGGGGAACGCCTCGGCCAGCGCGCGAAAGCACTCGCGCTCGTAGTCCGGTGGGAAGACGCCACCCTTCAGCTTGTGCACCCTGAACCCGTGCTCGTCGACGAGCTCCCGAGCGTGCTTGACGAGTTGCTCGGCCGTCCGGATCTCACCGGTGCCGTCGTCGGTCGGGTGACGGAAGAACAGGTAGCTGGCGAACGGCACCCGGTCGCGGACCTTGCCGCCGAGCAGTGCGTGCACGGGAACCCCGAGCTCGCGGCCCTGCAGATCAAGGCAGGCGAACTCGATCGCGGCCAGCAGCTGGGTCCGGTTGTTGTACAGGCTCGCGGTCGGGTTGGCGAGCATCCAGCGCAGCGCCTCGGTGCGGGCCGGATCATGGCCCACCAGGTACGACTTGAGTCCGGTGACCGCGGCCTCGGCGCTCTGGCCGCCGCCACCCATCTCGCCGAGGCCGATCAGCCCGTTGTCGGCCTCGACCTCGACGACGGTCCGCACGAACCGGCCCCAATGCGCGCCGTTGCTGTGCCGCAACGGCGCCTCGAGCGGCATCGTCACGGTCGTGGCGCGGATGTCGACAATCTTCACTTCGCGTCCTCCGGCAGTACGACGGGCAGCCCGGCGGTCAGGCCGCCGTCGACCTTCACGTCCGCGCCGGTGACGAACGCGGCGGCCGGGGACGCGAGGAAATGGATGACCTCGGCAACTTCCCCCGGCGTCGCCACCCGGCCGAGCGGATGCGACCGGCCCCACTCCGCGACCACATCGTCCGTGGATCGTCCGCCGCCGAACTGGGCGGCCGAGGTCCGCAGCATCGGCGTGTCGACGGAGCCGGGACAGACCGCGTTCACGCGGATCCCGTCCTCGGCGTGGTCCACCGCCATCGCCCGCACAAGCGACAGCAACGCACCCTTACCCATCGAGTACGCCGCGACACTCTTCTGCGCCGCATACGCCTGTACCGACGCGACCACCACGACGCTGCCACCTCGCGGGATCAACGGCACGAACGCCTGACACGCGAAGAACACGCCACCGACGTTCACCGCCATGACCTCGTCGAAGACGGACCATGAGGTGTCCACCACGGTCCCGTACCGCTGGATGCCCGCGGCGCAGACGAGCGCGTCGACGTGTTCCACCTGCTGCGCGGCCGTCGCCAGAGCCTCGCGGTTCCCGACGTCGACAGTGATCCCCCGGACCCCGAGCTCCTTCTCGAGCCCAGCCAAAGCATCGGCGTCTCGGTCGAGTGCGACTACGTCGTCGCCGGCTTGGACGAAGCGCTCGACAGCACCGCGCCCGATCCCGGCAGCACCACCGGTAACGACGACTGTGCGGCTACTCATATAGGTCCTTTCAGAACTGACCGAGGGCGAGGCCTCGGGAGAAGAAGCGTTGTGCGGCGAGGAACAAGATCACTGTGGGCAGCGAGACCAGGAGACCGCCTGCCAGCACGGTCGGAAGCGCGGCGCCGCCGTACGTGCTCTGCAGACCCGTGAGGGCGGGCATGATCGGGCGGACCGAGTCGGACTGGCTGAGCGTGAGGCCCAGGAGCAGGTCGTTCCAGACGAAGGTGGCCTGCAGGATGAAGATCGCGGCCAGCGCGGACCCCGCCATCGGGAGATAGATGCTCCGGAAGATCCGGAACAGACCGCCACCGTCGACCACCGCGGCCTCGAACACGCTGCGGGCGATGCCGGTGAAGAAGTTGCGCATCACGAACGCCGAGAACGGCACGCTGATCGCCGTGTACACGATGATCATCCCGATCCGGGTGTCGTAGAGGCCGGAGTTGGCGTACCCGGAGAACAGCGGCATCAGGATCATCTGCAACGGGAAGATCGTCCCGCCGAAGATGAACACGAACCACAGGAACCCTCGCTTCAGCCGCAGTACGACGATCGCGTAGCCGGCCGCGGAGCCGATCAGCACCGCGAGCACGGGCGCGATCACGCTGTACATCGTCGTCGCCACCAGCGTGTCACCGAGCGCGGCCTTGCTCCACGCGTCCCCGAAGTTCGTGAACAGCGCGAACCCGCCCGGCTTCCACACCGTCTTCGCGTCGTACCCGTCGACCGACTTGGACGCGTTGACGATCAGCAGGTACACCGGCGCGAGCCAGATCAGCCCCAGTACGACGAGAACCGCAGTCTTAACCCTGCTCACGCGACTCCCCCAGTTGGTAGCGCAGATAGAGGATCGACGCGGCGAACGTGACCAGGCTCAGGAACAACGCGATCGCCGCGCCCTGTCCGTAGTCGTTGAGCACGAAGGTCTCCTTGTACATCGACAACGCCAGCGTCTCCGACGACGTACCCGGACCGCCCTGCGTCATCACCCAGACCACGTCGAAGGTCTTGAGGCTTCCCACGATGGACAGTCCGATGACGACTGTGGTGATCGGCCGGAGCTGCGGCCACAGGTGGTGCCAGAAGAGCCGGAAGCCCTCCGCACCATCCAGCCGCGCGGCCTCCAGCGGCTCGGCCGGGATGGACTGCAGCCCGACCACGAACAGCAGCGCGTTCACACCGGCGGCCTGCCAGGTGACGGCCACGATCATCATCAGCGTGTTACCCGGACCGGCCTGCAACCAGCCGGTGTGCGCACCAGGCAGGCCGAAGAACCCGAGCGCCTGCCCCAGCGCGCCGTCCGGCTGAAGTACGAACCCCCAGATGACCCCGACGGCCACACCGGAGATCGCGTACGGCAGCAGGAACGGCAATCGCAGCCACGTGCCCCACTTGTGCCCGTACGTCATCACTGCGATCAGCAGACCAAGCACCACGGGCAGCGTCACCATGCCGACGACCCACAGCAGCGTGTTGGTCAGCGCCCCCACCAGGTCCGGGTCGCTGAACATCGCCTTGTAGTTCGTCAGCCCGGACCACACCGGCGAGGCCAGGCCGTCGTAGTCGGTGAAGCTGACGTACGTCGTCCACAGGAACGGCAGGTACAGCAGCAACGCGACCACGCCCACGGCCGGCAGCCCGAACAGTGGCGCTGTCCGGGCTCCGGTCCGCGCGGACCGCTCGGCACTCACCTTGCGAGTGGCCGTCGGCCGCTCCATCAGCGAAGTCACTTCTGCTTGGCCCAGTACGCGTCCGCCTCGGCCTGGATCTTCTGCAGGCCCGGCATCGGGTCGCCCGGCTTGGTGACGAACGCGCCGAACACCTCGAGCGCCTTGTTCGCGACCGGCACCGGCGTCGCCTCGAACCACCGGTTGATCAGCCGGTAGCCGTCACCGCCGACGTCCTTGTTCAGCGTCGCCAGGCCCGGGTCCTTGACCTCGGCCTTCGGGTTGAACGACAGGTCGCCGCGCGAGTTCGCCCAGGCGGTCTGCGCCTGCGGCGTGACCCACCAGTCGGTCCACTTCTTCACCGTGGAGGCGTGGTCGCTAGCAGCAGCCGAGCAGACCGGTCCAGTCTCGAAGATCATCGAGGTCTTCGGCAGCCCCGCATTCACGTTCGGGATGACGAAGAAGTCGTAGTCGGTGCCGGCCTTCATCTTCAGCGTGTTCAGGTTGCCGCTGAACCACGTGCCGAAGTTGATCATCGCCACGTCGCCGTTCTTCAGCTGCGCCTGCGGCTCGGTCTTCGAGCCCGGGTCGCTGAAGTAGCCGGCGTCGATCATCTTCTTCCACTCGTTCATCACCTCGACCACGCCCGGGTCGGTGTACTTCGCCTTGCCGGTGGCGAGGGCGTCGTACAGGTCCGGGTCCTTGCCGGCCAGCAGGGTCTCGAACCAGACGAACGAGAACAGGATGTTGGTCTGGTAGAACGGCTTCACGCCGGCCGCCTTCACCTTGTCGGCGATGGCGAGCAGCTCCGGCCAGGTCTTCGGGGTCTGGGTGATCCCGGCCTTCTTGAAGACGGCCTTGTTGTAGTACATCACCCAGTAGCCGGCGTTCAGCGGGACACAGTACTGCTTGTTGTCGTAGGTGAAGTACTGCTTGAGCTGCTCCGGGATGTTGCCGTCGGCAATCGCCTTGGTCCACTGGTCGGTGGTCTCGGCGACGAGCTTCTGGTCCACCAGATCCTGAAGCTCCTTGCCGGTGTGCCAGGTGAACAGATCCGCCTTCTCCTTGGTCCGGAACGAGGACCGGATGAACGCGGTGTAGGTGTTGGAGTCCGAGTACCCGACCGGCTCCATGCCGACCCCGATGTCCTTCTTGCTGGCCGTACCGACCTGGGTGAAGGCGTCCTTCCAGCCGCCCTTGTCGTTGTAGAACTTCAGCGAGTCGACCGGCTTGTCCTCGCCCTTGGCGGCACCGGCTCCTCCTCCGCCTCCACAGGCGGACAATGCAAGCGCGCCGGCCACCGCCAGGGCGGTCAGCGCCTTCCGGTTGATTCGTTGCATGGTGCGTCCTCTCAGCTTCAGGGGTGCTGAAGTCGTTCGTTGATGACGGCAAGGACTCCGTCGAGGTGCTCGTGGGTGAGTCGCTCGGCCAGCTCGGTGTCCCCGGCGCGGACCGCGTCGTAGATGGCGCGGTGCTCGTCCAGGTCGGTCTGCCGGTCACCGTGGATGTGCAGGATCTCCAGCTGCTCCCGGACGTTCACGACGGTGACTGACTCGACCACCTCGGCCAAAGTCGCGTTCCCGGACGCCTGCGCGAGTGAGCGGTGGAAGTCCATGTTGACCTCGGCGAGCTGGGCATGGTCGCCGGAGGCGATCAGCTCGGCCGCCGCGGCGAGATCCCGGCCCATCTGCGCCAATGCGGCCTCATCGCGGACCCGTGCGGCCAGTGCAGCGACGGGTGGCTCGATCAAAGCGCGCGCCTGGAGCAGCTCGACCAGGCGGTCGGCTGACGGCGCCAGGTGGAGCGGGTTGGCCAGAATCAGCCGGCCGACGTGCGGGCCGACGTACACGCCGGATCCGTGCCGGAGCTCCACAGCTCCGGTGGCCTCCAGCCGCCGGAGTGCTTCCCGGATCGTCGGTACGGCGACCTTGAACCGGTCCGCGAGTGACCGGACCGACTCGAACTGGTCGCCGGACGACAACTTCCGATCGGCGATCAGAGCCAGCATCGAGGTCGCCAGATCGTCCAGGAGGCTCCGGCGTACGACGCCACCCGACGCGCTCATGGTGCGGCCGTCAAGGTGACGCCGACGAACCGCGGGCGGTAGATGCTCACGTCGGCGTACAGATCGGTGTTGGCGTCGAGGCTGTTGACGTTGTAGCTGACCAGGAGCGTGTTGCCGCGGCGCAGGTCCGGGTGGTCGTGGGAGTTGTACGTGATGATGTTGGCGTTGCCGTAGCTACCGGTCGCACCGGTCTCCGGGGTCTGGTAGAGCTCGACCGGCTTCACGAACGGACCGGTCGGCGAGCAGGAGAAGTACCCGAGGACTCGCTTGCTGAACAGCTCGGTCGTGTCATGCGTGACCAGCACGTAGCCGTCACCCCAGCGGGTCACACTGTGCTCGTTGGCAACGCCTTCGAGCACGCGAGACGACGCAGTCTCGTCAGCCGACCAGCCAGAACCGGTCCAGTACTCCCACGGCTTCGCGGTCAGGTCGTCGCCGCGAACTCGCGCGACATGGTCGTACTTCGCGGAGCCCAGGTCCTCGACGCCATAGATGTAGGTGTAGCCGCCATCACGCAGCAGCCAGCCGGACCACTGCACGTTGGCGGCCGACGGGAGCGGCGTGAGGCTGCGCAGCTTGAGCGTCTTGCTGTCGAACCGGGCGAGGTAGTTGCTGGCCCAGTGCCAGTCCCACTGGCCGGTGCCGGTCCGCTCGAACCGCAGGGCGACGACATCGAGGTTCCGGCCGGCGCCACTGGTCTGCGCGGCACCGACCCAGTACCAGCCGTTGGACGGCGGTGGTACGAGCGCTGTCGGGTTGGTCGCCGTACCGCCGGTGACGGTCTTCAGCGTGCCGCCGCGCTGGATGACGAACGAGTTGTTGATGAACGGCGTCGTGGTCGGCCGGCTGCCGTCCGGGTTCACCGGACCGAGGAACGTGTCCGAGAAGATCCACGCGGTCCGCCCGCCGGACAGGGGGACCGAGTACGTGCTGTCCGCGCCGGTCCAGCCCTTGCCGGTGTTGCTGTAGGCGTTCAGCAACCCCTCGGGCGCGGCGTGCGGCTCGGCGGTCGCCGTCCAGTTGGTCCGGACGGTGTTGCAGTCCTGGGCGGCGCCCACCGGCTCGGCTGCAGGCTGACCGGCTGACGCCGTCGGCGCTGTAGCGATCACGGCAGCCGCGGCACCCAACGCCACGACCACGCTCCACCGGCGTGACTTCTTGGCTCCCACCCTGGCCTCCTTGGGCACTGATTGACCTCAGGAACGAAAATGATCAGATCACTTGGTCATTAGCCTGTCAAGACTCAGGGTTGGATCAGGGCGCGTACGGGGGCGTGACGCTACCGCCGGGGTGGGAGGATCGGCGGCATGAAGAACTTGGTCATCAGACTGCTCGCCAACGCGGTCGCGCTGGCTATCGCGACCTGGCTCGTCGGCGGCATCACCCTGGAGGGCGCGACCACCGGACGGCGGATCCTCACGCTGCTGATCGTCGCCGCGATCTTCGGCGTGGTGAACGCCTTCGTGAAGCCGGTGCTGCAGTGGCTCTCGTGCCTGTTCATCGCCCTGACGCTGGGCCTGTTCCTCTTCGTCATCAACGCGGTGATGCTGCTGCTTACGTCGTGGATCACCGGCAAGCTGGACGTCCAGTTCCACGTCGACGGCTTCTGGTCCGCGCTGCTCGGCTCCCTGATCATCACTTTCGTCGGCATCGTGCTGAACGTCGTGCTCCCGGACAAGGCGGAGATCAAGTGACGTGAGGCGGATCGAGATCGTCTGCTCCGGGAACATCTGCCGCTCGCCGATCGGCGAGGTCGTGCTGCGCGCGAAGCTGGCCGAGGCGGGGATCGACGACGTCCAGGTCACGAGTTCGGGCACCGGCGGGTGGCATGCCGGCGAACCGATGGACCCGCGGGCCGCGGCGGCCCTGCGACGGCGCGGGTACGACGGGAGCACGCATCGGGCCCGTCAGTTCCGGCCCGGGTGGTTCGCCGAGCGCGATCTCGTACTGGCGATGGACTCAGGTCACTTGGCCGCGTTGAGTGGCTCCGGCGAAGTCCAGTTGTTCGCGGAGGACGACGTACCGGATCCGTACTACGGCGACGAGGCGGACTTCGACGAGGTCCTCGCGCAGATCGAGAAGGCGGCCGACCAGTGGGTCGGCCGCCTCCGCGGCTAGCTCTGGCCGATCTCGGCCTTCAGCGCGACGAACCAGTCGACGTTCGGGTCGAACTCCTTGCCGCCGGCGATCCGCGGGAACTCGATCGCGCGCAGCTCGTCGCCCCGCTCCTCGTCGTGTCCGACGACGCCGCTCTCACCGCGCAGCGCGGCGTCGACCGCGTAGTCGGCGCACTCCTTGATCAGCGCGAGGTCGCGGTCTCCTGCGGCGGCCGAGCGGCTGAAGTAGCCGCTCTTCTGCACCATCGTCTTCTCCGCGCCGATCCGCTCCGCGAACTGCTTCGCGAACCAGGCGCCCGGGTTGATGGTGTCCAGCTTGACGTGCCCGAACGGGTCCCGGCCGACCTCCTCGCCGCGGGCCTCCATCTCGGCCACGATCGACGGTACGCCGGCGCCCTCGGACAGGAAGATGGTCACGCAGTCGTTCTCGTCCATCACCTTGCGCAGCCGGTCCGCCTCGGCATCCAGGTCGATCGTTGCCTCAGGCACGTAGACCGCGTGCACGTCCCAGCCGGACTGGTCCAGGCCGATGCCCGGGTTCCAGTCCTGCTCGGCCAGCCACTCGCGGTACGACCGGGCCGTTGCCGCGGTCAACCATCCGCAGTTGCGGCCCATCACCTCGTGGACGATCAGCATCCGGGGGTTCGAGCTGTGCTCGGCGATGATGTTGCGGGCGAACAGCGCGCCCTGGTCGGCCGCGGTCCAGGCGCCGAGACTCTGCCGGATCGGGATCACGTCGTTGTCGATGGTCTTCGGCAGGCCGACCACGGTCAGGTCGTAGTCGTGCTCGTGCAGGTACGCCGCCAGGTCCGCGGCGGTGGTGTTGGTGTCGTCACCACCGATGGTGTGCAGGACGTCGACACCGTCGGCGACCAGTCGCTCGGCCGCGACCTGGAGCGCGTTCTGGCCGTCCTGGATCAGACCGCGCTTCACCAGGTCGGCGGTGTTGGTCAGCTTGACCCGGCTGTTGCCGATCGGGCTGCCGCCGAACTTGTGCAGCAGGGACGCCTTCGCCCGGACCTCGGGCGTCACCTCGAGGAACCGGCCGCTGAGCAGGCCGTGGTACCCGTTCAGATACGCGATGATCTCCACGTCGGGCGCCACCTCGGTGTAGCGCTCGATCAGCCCGCCGACGGCGGACGACAGGCAGGGCGCGAGCCCGCCGGCGGTGAGCAGGGCAACTCTGCGGACAGACTTGTCGGCAGCCATGGGCAGGGTCCTTCCAGACGTCACTGAAGTCGCCCCCAGACTAGTGATGAAGACCACTCGCGGCGCTGGTTGGGGTTCAACCAACGGCGGTTGGGGGTCGGCCGGCGGTGGTCGGGGGGTTCAGTTCAACGGCACCGGGCGTGGGGGTACCGGGGTGGAGACGATGAAGGAACTGGTGGTCTGGCCGTGGACGAGGAACTTGTCGAGGACTTCCTCCAGGCCGGCGATGGCGGCCACCTGGACCCGCATCAGGAAGCAGTCCTCGCCGGAGATCCGGTGGCACTCGACGACTTCCGGCGTCCGCTCGGCCAGCGCGATGATCCTCGGGATCTGCCCCGGACCAGGCCGCAGCCGCACCCACGCGGCGACCGGTAGCCCGAGCGCCGCCGGGTCCACCTCGAGCCGGTAGCCGCGAATCACCCCGGACTCCTCCAGCCGGGTGACCCGCTCGCGCACGGTCGGAGCCGAGACTCCGAGCCGCCGGGCCAGCTCCGTGGTCCGCAGCCGCGGATCCGCCGTCAGCTCCGTCAGCAGACGCAGGTTCAACTCGTCGAGCGCCGGCCTTTCGGTTTGAAGGTATTGCACGCCTTCTGCGTTCGTTCCGGCAACCATCAGGATCCTCTTCAGCTCATATCGCCATGGGAAACCGCAGATTCGGTTCCTAGGGTAGTCACGTGACAACCATCGTGGAAGCTCCGGCCAAGAGCCTGCTGGCGACCGGCGCGGCTGGTGTGACCGTGCTGGTGTGGGCCTCCTCCTTCGTCGCTATCAGGCACGGCGGCCGGGAGTTCTCCGCCGGCGCCATGTCGCTGGCCCGCCTCGGGGTCGGCAGTGTCCTCCTTGGCGTGTTCCTCCTGATCCGCCGCCGGCAGAACCCGGCCGAACGCCAGTGGCCGGCCAAGCGGGACTGGTTGCCGCTGCTGGTCTTCGGTCTGCTCTGGTTCGGCGTCTACAACCTCGCCCTGAACGAGGCCGAACGCCGCCTCGAGGCCGGCACCGCGGCCATGCTGATCCACATCGCCCCACTGCTGATCGCCTTGCTCGCCGGCCTGACCCTCGGCGAGGGCTTCCCCCGGCAGGTGGTGATCGGCAGCCTGATCGCGTTCGGCGGCGTCCTGCTGATCGGCATCTCGACCTCCACCGGCCGCGCCGAGACGTGGGGCGTCATCCTCTGCGTCACCGCCGCCATCTCGTACGCCGTCGGAGTCGTCACGCAGAAGCCGCTGCTCAGCCGGCTCCCGGCGGCCCAGGTGACCTGGCTCGGCTGCACGATCGGCGCGATCGTGTGCCTCCCGTTCGCCCCGCGGCTGATCGACGAACTCCGGACCGCGGACGGCGCGACGATCTGGTGGGTGATCTACCTCGGTGCCTTCCCGACCGCGCTCGGTTTCACCACCTGGGCCTTCGCCCTCCGGCGGACCAGCGCCGGCAAGATGGGCGCCACGGTGTACGCGGTCCCGGTGATCGCCATCGTCCTGGGCTGGCTCTTCCTCGGCGAAGCCCCCGCTCTCCTCGCCCTGGCCGGTGGCGCCTTGTGCCTGACCGGCGTGGCGATCTCCCGTCGTACCCGAAGGAGCAGTCGATGAAGTTCGGAGTGTTCGTTCCGCAAGGCTGGCGGATGGACCTGGTCGAGTTCGACGACCCGGTCGAGCAATGGGAGGCGATGACGGCTGTCGCGCGCGCCGCCGATGCCGGTCCCTGGGACTCGATCTGGTTGTTCGACCACTTCCACACGGTTCCCGAGCCGGTCCGCGAGACGGTGTTCGAGGCCTGGACGGCCACGGCCGCGCTGGCCCGCGACACCCAGCGGGTGAACATCGGCCAGATGGTCGGCTGCAACGGCTACCGCAACCCGGCGCTGTACGCGAAGATCGCGTCCACCGTCGACGTCGCCAGCCACGGCCGCCTGTACGCCGGGATCGGCGCGGGCTGGTACGAGCACGAGTGGAAGGCGTTCGGCTACCCCTGGACCGACCTCAAGGACCGGATGGGGTCGTTCGCCGAGTCCGTCGAGCTGATCCACCGGCTGTGGACCGAGGACGACGTCGTCTTCAACGGCACGTACCACTCGGTCGACAAGCCGATCCTCGAGCCGCGTCGCAAGCCGAAGCTGTGGATCGGTGGCGGTGGCGAGCGGGTCACGCTGAAGCTGGTCGCACAGTACGGCGACGCCTGCAACGTCGGCACCGGTCGCGTCGACGTCATCGAGCGCAAGCTTGCCATCCTCCGGCGGCACTGCGACGACGTCGGCCGCGACTACGACGAGATCGTGAAGTCGACCAGTCTCAACGTCTTCCCGGTCGAGGCCGGCGCGGATCCGGGCGTCGCGACCGCCAAGGCGCGGGGGCGCTACAGCCTGGACGAGTTCACCGAGATCGGTGCCGGCGGGACGCCTGGCGCACTGGCTGAGGTCGTCACGAAGAAGCAGCTCACCGAGCACGTGGAGCAGTTGGCCGAGGCAGGGATCGAGTACGTCCTCGTGTACATCCCCGGCGTCGCGTACGACCACGAGCCGATGCAGCGGTTCGCGGAGGACGTCGTACCCGCGTTCAGCTGAGCGAGGCGGCCGCGGAGCGCAGGTGCTCGTGGATGCCGTCGTACACGTTCGTCGCCGGCAGCAGACGCTTCGGGACCTTGGTGACCACGCTGTAGTTGACGTCGACGACGTTGGCCAGTGGAACCTCGCTGATCTGGCTCAAGAGCTGGTAGGCGTCCAGCTTGTCCAGTCCGTACAGCGAACCGAGCCAGCCGACCATGTCGACCTGACCAGCTCTCCACGCGTCCTCGAGCGGGCGGCTCGACCCGACCACGGCCAGGTACTCGTCGTTCTCGATCCGCGGCCACGTCGGTCCGGGCGTCTTGAGCAGCTCGACGATCAGTACGACGTTCATCGCGCCCTCGACCGCGGTCCCGCAGGACTCGCCCTCGCCCTGGCGGTAGTGGCCGTCACCGATCGAGAACAGTGCGCCCTCGACGTTGACCTTGAGGTAACAGGTCGCGCCCGCGCGCATCTCCGGTGTGTCCATGTTGCCGCCGAACACATCCGGCACCAGCGACGACCGAGCCTCGAACGCGGCGGGCGCGAGCCCGACAGTGCCCAGCATCGGCTCCAGTGGCAGCGCGAGCTCCAAGCCGCTGCTCTGGGCGTGGAACCCGACGGTCTGCTTGTCGGAGTCGACCTCGTAGACCCAGGTCCGCTCCGGCAGCGGGTCCTGCAGCGTGGCCGTCCGGTCGGTGCTCGTCAGGCCGCCGAAGAACGGGATGGTCGTGGACACGCCCCAGGTCCGGGCCGGCGTGAGCTCGACGAAGTGCAGCACCAGGGTGTCCCCAGGCTCCGCGCCCTCGACGTAGAACGGGCCGGTCTGGGGGTTCACGAACGGCATCGTCAGCGATGCGCTGGCGAGATCCGCCGTGCTGCGGAGGGTGCCGCAGTACGCGTCCTCGGTCCACAACCGCAGGGCGGTGCCGGGCTTGACCCGGCGGACGGGAGGGACTCCACCGAAGGTCCAGGCGAAGTCGTCGGGCTCAGGGGTGTACTCGAGGACGTCCACGACTGTTCAACCTAAGGTGTCCACGAGGTATTGGGTAGCGATCAGCGGGTTCTCAGGCGATTCTCAAAGAGACGGCCTACTGTCGACACGCGGATGGTCAGATCGGGCTGTCCGGACTCAGGTGAGCGGGAGCGCGCGATGCGGGTACTGGTGGTGGACGACGACCGGGCGGTCCGCGATTCGCTGCGCCGTTCGCTGGAGTTCAACGACTTCGAGGTCGTGACCGCGGCCGACGGCGCCGAGGCGCTCGCGGTGATCGGCAACGTCGAGCCCGACGTCGTGGTGATGGACGTGATGATGCCGCGGCTGGACGGCCTCGAGACCACCAAGGCCCTGCGGGCCGCGGGCAACAACATTCCGATCCTGGTGCTGACCGCGCGGGACGCGGTCGCGGACCGGGTCGACGGGCTGGACGCCGGCGGCGACGACTACCTGACCAAGCCGTTCGCGCTCGAGGAGCTGCTCGCCCGGCTGCGCGCCCTCCTGCGCCGCAGCAGCACGCCCGGCGAGGGCGGCCAGCGCGGCGAGGTCCTGCAGTACGCCGACCTCGTGGTCGACGTGGACGCGCACGAGGTGCACCGCGGCGACGTCGCGATCCCGCTGACCCGGACCGAGTTCTCCCTGCTCGAGCTGCTGATCCGCAACCCGCGCCGGGTGCTCGAGCGCGCGGTCATCCTGGACGCCGTCTGGGGCTACGACTTCCCGACCACCGCCAACTCCCTCGAGGTCTACATCGGCTATCTCCGCCGCAAGACCGAGGTGAACGACCTGCCCCGCCTGATCCACACCGTCCGCGGCATCGGCTACGTCCTGAGGGACACCCCGCCGTGAGTAGGCAACACCCCGACGACTTCCCGTCGTACGCCGGCCAACCACCGCAGGCCGCGTCGGCACCGCACGAACCGGCACCGGCCGGGCTCCAGCCACCGGCCCCGGACAAACCCGTTGCCAATGGCAACGGGAACCGGGTCACCGCGACGGCTGCCCGGACCCAGAGCTGGTGGAACGAAAAACTCCACCAGCTGAGCTTGCATGCCCGAGTCACCCTGCTCGCCGCGGTCGCGGTCGCCCTCGCGGTGGCGATCGTGAGTGTCGCGGCGTACGTGACCGTGCGCCAGCAGATGTACCAGAACTTGGACGACAGCCTGATCCTGCGGGCCGGCCAGGCCGCACAGAAGGGCGTCCTGACCGACCTCAGGGTCCTGGAGAAGATCCCGCCCGACGCGCTCGGCCTGAGCGACATCCAGGTCGGCATGATCACTGCGGATGGGCAGACGTTCGGCGCCGAGCACAGCGTGCTCCCGCCGATGGGGCAGAACGAGATCGACATCGCCCGGTCCCAGGGCGGCGACGCCAGCCTGCGGACCGTCGGCGTCCGCAACGGTTCACATTTCCGGGTCGTCGCCGTACCGGCTCGCTACTGTCCGCCCAATCTCGACTGCGACGCCGACCCGAGCCTCCTTCAGCCGTCGGCGCTGGTCGTCGCGCAGTCGTTGGCGCCGATCGACCAGACGTTGCACAACCTCGGCATCGTGCTGTGGGCCTTCGGCCTGATCGGTGTCATCGGCGCCGCGCTGGCCGGCAACGCCGTCGCCCGGTCCGGCCTCCGGCCGCTGGCCCGGCTGACCGGTGCGGCCGAGCATGTGGCGCGGACCGAGGATCTGAAGCCGATCCCTGTCACCGGGTCTGACGAGATCTCGCGGTTGGCGCAAGCATTCAATGCGATGCTCGCGGCACTGGCGCGCTCTCAGGACCGGCAACGACGGCTGGTGGGTGACGCGGGACACGAGCTGCGTACGCCGCTCACCAGCATCCGGACCAACCTCGACCTGCTTGCCCAGGCGGACAAGCGCGGCGGCCTCAAACCGGAGGACCGGCAGCAGTTGCTGGACGACGTCCGGGCGCAGATGGACGAGCTGACGACGCTGATCGGCGACCTCACCGAGCTGGCCCGCGACACCCCGCAGGTGCGGAACGCGGAGCTGATCGAGCTGTCCAACCTCGTCCAGGACGCGGTGATCAAGGTACGGCGCCGCGCGCCGGGGCTGGAGTGGGACGTCCAGCTGACCCCGTTCCCGGTGTGGGGTGACGAGCGGCTGCTCGGCCGCGCCGTGATGAACCTCCTCGACAACGCGGCGAAGTACAGCGTGCCGGAGGGTGTCACGCCGCGCGGCGACGGACAGCCCGTCGGCCACGTCACGGTCCGGCTGCTGGACGGCGTACTCACGGTGACCGACTCCGGACCGGGGATCGCCGAGCCGGACCTGCCGCACGTGTTCGAGCGGTTCTACCGGTCCAGTGAGGCGCGCAGCCGGCCCGGATCGGGCCTCGGGCTTGCAATCGTGAAGCACGCGGCGGAGCAGCACGGCGGGATGATCTACGCCCGCAACGTCCCCGGCGCCGGAGCACAGTTCACGCTGTGGCTCCCGCACGCCGCGACGCAGACTCGCTGAAGACTTCCTGACCGATCCTTCAGAGGATCTTCATGGAGTTCTTCGACTGCTCCGAGGGGATCTTCAGGGCCCTCTCAGGTCCGGCCGTCAAAGTACTCCTCATGAACGAAAACCCACAGCAGCTGCCGCAGAACCAGCCTGGGTCGAATCCCGAGCAGGGTTCGACGCCGGGGAGCCAGAGCCCGTCGTACGGCGCGAGTCCGCAGGAGCGGACCCAGCAGCTGCCGATGGGTGGCTACGGACCTCACCAGCAGCAGCAATTCGCGCCACAGGGCGGGCAACCGCGGCCGCCACAGGGATCGGGACAGCACCCGGCAGGTGGGAGTGCTTACCCGCAGTTCGGGCCGGGGACGCATCAGGGGACGTCTCCGGGCCCGAGCTGGCCCTACGGTCCGCAGCCCGCTGCACCCGCACCGGAGAAGCCGAAGCGGCGTGGCCTCGCCCTGGTGGCGCTGACCGCCCTCCTGGTCGGCACCGCGGGTGGTGTCGGCGGCGCCGCGGTGTACTCCGCGACCAACGACTCCACCTCCAACACCCCGTCGGTGACGGCCCCGCTGAACGGCAACCAGGCGGCACCCGCCTCGGCGCCGGACGGCTCGGTGCAGAGCGCCGCCGCGAAGGTGCTGCCGAGCGTGGTGAAGATCGCCGTCGCGACCTCGCAGGGTGAGGCGACCGGCTCCGGCATCGTGATCAGCAAGGACGGCCTGATCGTCACCAACAACCACGTGGTGGCCGGCGCCGGCAACGGCGCGACCATCTCGGTGATGCTGAACGACGGCCGGACCGTACCGGCCACGATCAAGGGCACCGACCCGCTCACCGACCTGGCCGTGATCCACGCCTCCGCGACCGACCTCACCCCGGCGAAGCTGGGTTCGAGCGACAAGCTCGCGGTCGGTCAGGGCGTGGTCGCGATCGGTTCGCCGTTCGGCCTGGAGGCGACCGTGACGAGCGGTATCGTCTCGGCGCTGAACCGTCCGGTGACGTCCGGCGACGCGCAGCAGGACAGCACGACAGTCTTCCCAGCAATCCAGACGGACGCCGCGATCAACCCGGGTAACTCGGGCGGCGCCCTGATCGACCTCGCCGGCCAGGTGGTCGGAATCAACAGCGCGATCAAAACCGCCGGAGGATCGGGACAATCCGAAGGCGGCAACATCGGCCTGGGCTTCGCTATCCCGATCGACCAGGCCAAGCCGATCATCGACGAGCTGGTGGCCAAGGGCAAGGCCACGCATGCGCGGCTCGGCGTCCAGGTCGGCGACGCGCAGTCCTCCGACGGGCTCTCGAACGGGGCACGCCTGGGCGAGGTCACGTCCGGCGGTGCGGCGGACAAGGCCGGTCTGCACGCGGGAGATGTGGTGACCGCTGTAGACGGCAAGGCGATCGCGTCAGGGGACGCGCTGGTCGCCGCGGTCCGTTCGCACCGCCCGGGCGATCAGGTGAAGCTCACCATCACCCGGAACGGCCAGACCCAGTCGATCACCGCCACCCTCGGCTCCGACAACGGCAACCCCACCGGCTGACCACCCAACCACCCACGATCCGGGACTGCGCCGCCCACCGAGCGGCGCAGTCCCACTGTTATTACTAGAGCCATGGGCATCGAGATCCGGCGGGCGGACGAGCGGTTCCGGACGGTGAGTGAGTGGCTGGACTCGCGGCACTCGTTCTCGTTCGGACCGCACTACGATCCGGCGAACGTCGGGTTCGGGTTCCTGGTCGCGCACAACGACGAGACCGTTGCCCCGGGCACCGGGTTTGAGACGCATCCGCATCAGGACCTCGAGATCGTCACCTGGGTACTGCGGGGTGCCTTGGCGCACCGCGATTCGGAAGGGAACAGCGGCGTCGTCCACCCGGGCCTGGCCCAGCGGATGAGCGCCGGCTCCGGCATCCGGCACTCCGAATGGAACGACGCCGGCGATCCGGTCCACTACGTGCAGATGTGGGTCCGCCCGGACCGCTTCGACCTGCCACCCTCCTACCAGCAGGCCGAGATCGACCTCAGCACCGGCGAGCTGATCCCCGTCGCCTCCGGCCTTCCTCAGCACGCGACCGGCACCGCAATCCGCATCAACCAGCACTCCGCCGGGATGTCAGTCGCCCGCCTCGCCCCCGGCCAAGCGGTCGCCCTCCCGGCAGCGCCGTACGTGCATCTCTTCGTCGCGCTGGGGACGGCGAGCCTCGAGGGCGCCGGGGATCTCGGTACGGCGGACGCCGTACGCCTGACCGACTCCGACGGGCGACGGATCACGGCCGGCGCGGACGGCGCCGAGCTGCTGGTGTGGGAGATGTCCGGCTAGTCGGTCTGCTCGCTCATGGTCCAGACATGGCGCAGGGACTGGCCGGCGACGCCCTCGGGGTTCTGGGCGAAGCCCTCGACGAACTGGCTCATGTGCTGCTGCCAGCGCTGGTCGACCGGGTCGTTCTTCAACTGCGCGACCGCGGCCTCGAAGTCGTCGGACACGACCAGGTGGAACAGATCGCGGCCACTGCGCCAGATGGACCAGTCGCTGATGCCGGCGGCGTGCATCGCGGCGATCAGTTCCGGCCAGACACGAGCGTGCTCGATCTCGTAGGCCTCTTCGGTACCGGGGATCAGGCGGCTGTGCAGAGCAAGGCGGGTCACAAGGCTGCAGAATACGCCGGGAGTGAGCAATCGGTTGCCGAGTCCACGATTCGCGCAGGCTCTTGACTCTGATTCATCGCGGCGATCCACCTGCCTGATCAGGCGATTCTGCGATTCGATGCCAACTCCGGCCGCCCACCCCGCGTCGTACTTGGGTGGGTTGAGTAGTTTCGCCCTCGTGCCTGCAAAGGCACACGCCGAAGACTGTGCCCGGTGTCCATCCGTCGTCGTGCGAGAGTTGGGAACGTGAAGCGAACCACTGCCATCGTCTGCCTGAGTAGTCTGCTGATCACCGCCGGTTGCTCCGGAAAGAAGGCCGGCGCCGACGGCAAGCCGGACCCGAACGACGAGAAGCAGGCCTCCGCAGCGGTGATCAAGGAGTTCGCCGACGCCTGGGTGAAGGCGTGGGCGCCGGATGGCAAGCCGGACGCGGCGGGCGCGCTCACCGACAATCCGACGGTGTTCGGCAAGCGGCTCGACGACGTGGACACCGCGCTGGTCGCGAGCACGGTCACGGTGGCACCGCAGGGCGACCCGAAGTGCAGCGACAGCAGCAACTGCACGCAGGACCTCGCCGTCGAGGCCCAGCTCCGCGGCATCGGCGCGATGAAGTGGACCAGTACGGCGACCGCCGTGAAGACCGGCGACGTGTGGAAGATCAAGGCCTCCGGCGACACCATCTACCCCGGGCTCGGTGACGCGAACTACCTCAAGCGGGTCCGCGCACTGCCCGCCCGCGCCTCGATCCTGGACCGCAACGGCGTCGCCCTGACCGCGAACCGCCAGGTCGTCATCGTCGGGGTCGCCTCCGGCAACGTGGCGACGCCGGCGACGTACGCGGCCTTCACCAAGAACCTCCAGGTGGACGGCGCGAAGCTCGCCGCCCGCGCGAAGGCGGCGCCGACCGGCCAGTTCGTCGACGCGATCACGATCCGGTCCGAGCAGTGGGAGGCGCTGCGCCCGGTGATGGGCAAGCTGCCCGGCGTGCTGACGATGGGTGGCACGCAGTCGCTGCCGGAGACCGCGACGTTCGCCCGGTCGATCCTCGGCACCATGAAGACGGCGACCGCGGACACCCTGAAGAACGCCGGCCCGACCGCGTCGGCGCAGGACCAGGTCGGGACGACCGGGCTGCAGTACGCGTTCCAGCAGCAGCTCGCCGGGACGCCGGGCGGCACCGTCGCCTTGCGCGACGGCAAGACCAAGCTGACGATCAAGACGGTCTTCAGCCAGAAGGGCACCGCCGGAAAGCCGGTCAAGACCACCCTCGACGCGAACATGCAGCGGTACGCCGAGGCCGCGCTGGCGACCAGCAAGCTGCCGGCGTCGCTGGTCGCCGTCCAGGCCTCGACGGGCCAGATCCTGGCCGCGGCGAACGGGCCGACGGTGGCCAGCTACAACCGCGCCTTCCAGGGGCAGTACGCGCCCGGGTCGACGTTCAAGATCGTCACCTCGGCCGCGTTGCTGGGCAGCGGTGAGACCGCGGCGACCGCGCTGCCGTGCACGAACACGATCAACGTCTTCGGCAAGACGTTCAAGAACTACGACGGCCTGGCGGCGTACGGCGCGGGCACGATGCAGAAGGCGTTCAACGAGTCCTGCAACACCGCGTTCATCTCGCAGCACGCCCGGCTGCCGAAGGACGCGATGACGAAGACCGCGGCGATGTTCGGGATCGGCCGCGACCTCGGGCTGTCGATCTCGGCGTACGGCGGTCAGGTGCCGGCACCCAAGGACGACGTCGCCGAGGCCGCGTCGATGATCGGCCAGGGCACGGTCACCGCGAGCCCGCTGGCGGTGTCGCTGATCGCGGCCACGGTCGACCACGGTACGGCGATGAAGCCGGTCCTGGTGCCGGGGAAGGACGCGGCCGGTCCCGCCGCCTCTCCGTTGCCCGCGGCAACGGTCGCCGCGCTGCGCACGTTCATGCGGACGACGGTCACCGGCGGTACCGCGAAGGTCCTGGCCGGCAACGGCGCTGTCGCCGCCAAGACCGGCACCGCGGAGCTCGTCCAGGGCGGCAAGGTCGTCACCAACGCGTGGATGGCCGGCTACCGCGGAGACGTGGCCTTCGCGGTCATCGTCGAAGGCGGCGAATCCGGCTCCCACGCAGCCGGCCCGATCGTGAAGAACTTCCTCACCCGGTTCAAGTGACATCCGCGTGGTTGGTTGCAGGGGCCAACCAGTAGTGCGGGCGTGTCTGAGAGTTGTGCTCTGAAGTTCCTGAGAGTTGGCTGAAAGGGCCGGATTGCGGGGATTTCGTCACTTAGGGTTGCTGGATGGAGAGCCTGACATGTCCTAAGTGCCGGGGCGCTATGCGGACGTACGAGCGCAGTGGAGTGACCGTCGACCAGTGCAGTGAGTGCCGCGGGATCTTCCTCGACCGGGGCGAGCTGGAGCGACTCGTGGACGCGGAACTGCGCTACAACGCGCCGCAGCAGCCGCGGTACGAGGAGAAGCAGCGGTACGACGACCGCCGGTACGACGACGACCGGCGCTACGACAACGACCGCAAGTACGACCCGCGGTACGGGAACCAGCACGGGCGCAAGAAGAAGAAATCCTTCCTCGAGGAACTCTTCGACTGAGCGTCAGCGGCGCAGGGCGATGACTGTGCCTTGCGCGATCGCGCACAGGGTGGTGGCGCCGGCTTCGTCGACGACCGACAACTCGCAGGTGCAGGTCGCCTGGCGGCTGCCCGCGTGGACGACCTTCGCCTCGGCCCGGAGGACGGTGCCCTGGGCTGGGCGGAGGTAGCTGATCGTGAAACCGCCGGTGAGCACCTCGGGGCCTAGCGCCGTACCGGCCGCGAACGTGATCGCGTTGTCGGCCGCTTAGCCCAGGACGCCGCCGTGCAGGTAGCCGTTCTGTTGCCGGAGGTCGTCGCGGATGTCCAGCTCGAGCGTGGCTCCGCCCGCACCGAACCCGGTCAGCCGGGCTCCCAGCAGCACACTGAACGGCTGTGCCGCGAGGACCTTCTCGGCCAGCTCAAAGGTCAGCTCCATGCCGACAGATTACTGACGCCGGGCGTGTAGGGCGGGCTCGCGTTCCTCCTCGGTGGTGCCTCCCCAGACGCCGTACGTCTCCCCGACGACAAAGGCGTGCTCGCGGCACTCGCGCCGTACCGGGCAGGTCTTGCACAGCGACTTGGCGACCACCTCGCGGGCGTGCTTGCGGGGGCCGCGCTCGGACTCGGCGGCGAAGAACAGCTCAGGGTCGACGTCCACGCAGGCGGCGTGGTCCTGCCAGGCCCAGTTCTCGATCAGGGGCGACGGCAGGCCGGCCGGGGCCTTGCTCACCGCGCCGGCGGGCGGTTTGCGACGCCTCATGGCTGGGATTTCGGCAGTGCTGTCATGGTCAGGCACCTCGGCATCAATCGATTTCACCGCGGCTGGGTCTACAACCGCGGCCACTTGTCCCGGTACCCGTCGGCAAACCCCTCGGGCGGACTATCGTCAGCACGTGACCACGCCACTGGTGACCCTTCGCCCGATCACCGACCCCGAGTTCGCGAGTTGGAGGGACCGCGCCGCCGCGTCGTTCGCGTCCGGCATCGGCCCGGCCCAGGGGCTGGATCCGGCCGGGGCACTCGAGTTCGCCTACCGCGAGACCGACAGGCTGCTGCCGAAGGGCCACAGCACCGACAATCACCTGATCTGGCTGGCCTGCGCGGGTGACGAGCCGGTCGGGAGCCTGTGGATCAACACCAGGACGAGGGGCGCGTTCATCTACGGCATCGAGGTCGACGCCGACCACCGGGGCAAGGGCTACGGCCGCGCGATCATGCTCGCCGGCGAGGACGAATGCCGCCGGCTCGGCTACAGCCAGTTGGACCTCAACGTCTTCGGCGACAACTCCACAGCCATCCACCTCTACGAGTCCCTCGGCTACATCGTCACCTCCCAGCAGATGCGCAAGGAACTCTGACGCGGCCACGGTTACGCTGGGTTGTCGACTCCGGGGAGTGGTGATGAGCTGGTGGGTCCTGCACGTGGACATGGATCAGTTCATCGCGGCTGTGGAGATCCGGCGTCGACCTGAGCTGCGCGGGTTGCCGGTCGTGGTCGGTGGGTCGGGCGATCCGACGCAACCACGGCAGGTGGTCGCGACCGCGTCGTACGAGGCACGCGAGTACGGCGTGCACTCGGGGATGCCGGTGCGGGCGGCGTACAAGAAGTGCCCGCAGGCGGTCTTCCTGCCGTCCGATCCGGCCGCCTACGAGGCGGCGTCGACCGAGGTGATGGACACGCTGCGGTCGTTCCCAGTGGTGGTCGAGGTGTGGGGCTGGGACGAGTGCTTCGTCGGCGCGGAGACTGACGATCCCGAGCAGCTCGCCGCCGACCTGCGCGCGGCCGTGCAGGCCCGGACGAGCCTGACCTGTTCGGTCGGCATCGGCGACAACAAGACCCGCGCCAAGCTGGCCACCACCTTCGCGAAGCACGCGCGTTCCCACGCGGCGCCTTTCGAGGGCGCGAGTACCGCTGAGGTGCCCGGCGTCTATCGACTGACCGGCGCGAACTGGCGGGAGGTGATGGACCACCGGCCGGTCCGGGAACTCTGGGGCATCGGCAGCCGGATGGAGCGGAACCTCAACGAGCTCGGCGTCTTCACCGTCGCCGACCTGGCCGCCGCCGACCTCGACGTCCTCCGCAAGCGCTTCGGGCCGAAGATGGGCGCCTGGTACGCCGCCCTCGGCCGGGGACTCGGCGACACCGAGGTGACCGACGTACCCCGCGAGCCCGTCTCCCGCAGCCGTGAGGAAACCTTCCCCGAGGACCTGGTCGACCGAGCCGACGTGGAGAAGGAACTCCGCCGCATCGCCATCCACGTCACCCGGGACGTCGTCGCCGAGGGCCGCACGATCCAGCGCATCTGGGTGAAGGTCCGCTTCATCAGCTTCTACACCCCGATCAAGAGCCGCAAACTCCCCGAAGTCACCCAGGACCCCGAGGTCGTCGCCACCACCGCCCAAGCCCTCCTCGACAAGTTCGAACTCCGCCGCCCCATCCGCCTCCTCGGCGTCCGCGTCGAGTTCGCCCCGCCGGCTGCTGTCACACCTGATCCGTCGGCATGATCCACAGCTCCCCGACAGCCGCATGCCGGGGACGCGTGACCATGTAGGCAACCCCGTCGGCGACGTCGTCCGGAGCGAGAACCTCGGTCTGCCGGTAGAAGGGATCAATCATGGCCTCGCGCACCTCGCTCCTGTTGTGTGAGCCCAGTTCGGTGTCCACGCCACCTGGCTCGAGTACGCCGACCCGGACATGCCGCTGGGTGATCTCCTGCCGCAGGGATTCGGTGAACCCGTTCACACCGAACTTGGTGAGGTTGTAGACGCCGTACCCGCTCCAAGCCACCCGCCCGGCGATCGAGCTGATGTTGACGACATCGGCGACACGACGCGGACCGTCCTCGGCGGCATTGAGCAGATGCGGCAGGGCGGCGTGCGTGGTGTGGAGCAGACCCTGGACGTTGACGGCGATCATGCGATCCCAGTCCTCAGCATCTGCACCGACGACGGGGCCGAGGAGCATTAAGCCGGCGTTGTTGATGAGTATGTCCAGCCTGCCGAAGTGCTCGACAGTCTGCCGTACGGCGTGCTCCGCCTGAGCGCGGTCAGTGATGTCCGCCTCGACCACGAACGCGGTGCCGATCTCGTCGGCGACGTCCTGCAAACGGTCCTTGCGGCGGGCAACGAGAGCGACGGCGGCGCCGTGGGCTGCGAGCCGGCGGGCGGTGGCCGCGCCGATGCCGCTGCTTGCGCCGGTGACGAGCGCAACGGTGCCGGTCAGGGTCGAGGCCATGGGGTCCTCCTGGTCAGCGTCGGGACTCATGCGTGGGCGAGGTCGCTCGACAGCTCGCGGTACGCGTCGGCCTGGGCCAGCAGGGTGTTGGCCTTCTGCTCGACAGTCGCGACCGCGTCGGCGCCGGCCACGAAGCGCAGTGGCGGCTCGTCCTCGTCCGCGAGCCGCACGAGCGCGTTCGCGAGCTTGGCCGGATCGCCGCCCTGGCGGCCGTCCATGCTCTTCCACCCCGCGACGGTCTCCCGGGTCCGCTCGGCGTAGTCGTCGATGGTTGCCTCGGCGTACTGGGTCGACTCGGGGCTCAGCAGTTCGGTCCGGAAGAAGCCGGGCTCGACAAGCATCGTGCGGATCCCGAACGGCGCGACCTCGGGGGTCAGCGACTCCAGCCACCCCTCGACGCCGAACTTCGACGCGGCGTACGCCGTACAGAACTCCTGGCCGGCGATCCCCGCGGTCGAGGAGATCGTGACGACCAGGCCCGAACGCTGAGCGCGCATCACCGGAAGGACGGCGCGAGTGACCTCGACCGGACCGAACAACGTGGTCTCGAGCTGCGCCCGGAAGTCCTCGGCGCTGAGCTCCTCGAAGAACCCGGCGTTGAAGTTGCCCGCATTGTTGACCAGTACGTCGATGTGCCCGAACCGATCCGTTGCCGCGCGGACGGCGTCCTGGATGCCGGCCGGATCGGTCACGTCCAGCGTGACGACGAGGAGATCGTCGTACGCGCCGAGGGCGGAGCTCACCCGCTCGGCGTTGCGTCCGGTGGCGACGACGGCGTGGCCGGCGGCCAGTGCGGCCGTGGCGATGTCGACGCCGAGACCGCGCCCGGCGCCGGTGATGAACCAAACCTTCTTGTCAGTCATGCTCGTGAACATCCCTCTCATTGATGTGGTGATCCCACGAAAGCAGTCGGCGCGGACGGCGGGGAGACCCTGTTCGAGGGGTACTGAGAGGGACCCCCAACTCCGCGGAAGCGCTCGTACAGTGGTGACCATGACCGGCAGGAACGACCGCGACATCCGAGGCGACGTGCGCTCGGAGATCCGAGAGTTCCTCAGCACGCGGCGAGGCCGGATCAGCCCCGAACAGGCCGGGCTACCGGTGTACGGCGGGGCCCGCCGACGGGTCGTGGGATTACGCCGGGAGGAGGTCGCCCTGCTCGCCGGGATCTCGACCGAGTACTACACCCGGCTCGAGCGCGGCACCGCGATCGGCGTCTCCGACGGCGTGATCGACGGTCTCGCGCACGCACTACAGCTCGACGAAGCCGAGCGGGCACACCTACTCGACCTGCTCCGCACCGCCGGCACGACCCGACCGCCACGCCGCCGACCCACGGCCGAGCGAATCCGTCCCACCATCCAGCGCGTCCTGGACTCGATGATCGGCACGCCGGCGTTCGTACTGAGCGGACGCCTGGACATCCTGGCCGCCAACGCCCTCGGGGCAGCGCTGTTCGCGCCCGTGTACGCCGGACCCGTCAGGCCGCCCAACAACGCCCGGTTCGTCTTCCTCGACCCGCAGGCGACCGAGTTCTTCCGCGCTTGGGACCAGGTCGCCAACGACACCGTCGCACTACTCCGTGCCGAGGTCGGCCGCGATCCGTACGACCGCCGGACTTCGGACCTGATCGGCGAGCTGTCCACCCGCAGCGAGGAGTTCCGGCTCCGCTGGGCCGCGCACAACGTCCGGATCCACACCACCGGCAGGAAACTCCTCCACCACCCCGTCGTCGGAGACCTCGACCTCCCCTTCGAGTCCTTCCCTCTAGCCTCCGACCCGACCCAAAGCCTCCTCACCTACACCGCCGAGCCCGGCTCCCCCTCCCACGACGCCCTAGCCCTCCTCGCCACCTGGACCGCCACCACCAGCGACCTCGAGCACCGTTAGAGCTTGTAGGTGTTGGTGGCGGTGGTGGCGAAGACCGCTTCGCGTTCTGTGGGGGTCAAGGAGGCTGTGAGGGTCTCGGCTGTTTCGACCACCTCGGCGTACGAGGCGGCTAGGAGGCAGACGGGCCAGTCGGAGCCGAACATCACGCGGGCCGGGGCGAAGGCGTCCAGGACGACGTCGGCGTAGGGCTGGAGGTCGGCGGGTTTCCAATCGGTCCAGGAGGCTTCGGTGACCATGCCGGAGAGCTTGCAGGTGACGTTGGGCAGGGTGGCGAGCTCGCGGAGTTGGGTGGCCCAGGCCTCCAGCGACTCGCCGATCACGGGCTTCGAGATGTGGTCGACCACGAAGTTCAGCTGGGGGAGGTTGCGGACGGTCTGGATTGCGGCGGGGAGGTGCGGGGTCTTGGTGAGCAGGTCGTACACCAGGCCGGCGTCGGCGACAGCCGACAGGCCGCGCTGGACGTCGGGGCGCAGGAGCCAGTCGACGTCCGGCTCGTCGTGGACCTGGTGGCGGATGCCTTTCAGGTAGGAGCCGTCCGGTCGCGACCGGAGGCCAGCCAGGGCGGTGGCGATGTCGTCAGCGGTGAGGTCCACCCAGCCGACCACGCCGGCGACCAGATCGTTGCTCGCGGCAACCTCCAGGAACTCGACGGTCTCCTCGACCAGGCCGACGGTCTGCACCAGGACGGTGGCGGTGATGCCGGCGGCCGCGGCCTGTGGGGCCAGGTCGTCGATGGAGTAGTTGCGCCGGATCGGGTCGAGCTCGGGGCCGACCATCCAGGTTTGTTCACGGACGGTCAGGTCCCAGATGTGGTGATGGGCGTCGACTCTGCTCATGCCGGTGCTGTCCTTTCAGCCTGGATCTCGGTCGCACTCATCCCACACGCCGATTGTCGATCGCGTCCTGATCCCAGTCGATGCCCAGCCCCGGCGAGTCCGGCGCCACTGCATGCCCGTCCACGATCGCCATCTCGGACGACGTGATCGCCCGCAACTGCGGGATGTGCTCCACATACCGTCCATTGGGTACGGCGGCCGTCAGGCTGACATGCAGTTCCATCAGGAAATGCGGGCACACCTCGAGGTTGAACGCCTCGGCCAGATGCGCGACCTTCAGCCACGGCGTGATCCCGCCGACCCGGGCCACGTCGACCTGAACGATCCCGGCACCGCCCGACGCGGCGTACTCCCGGAACTGTGAGACGGAGTACAGCGACTCACCCACCGCGATCGGAATCGAGGTCGACTCCGCCAACCGCACGTGCCCGGTCACATCGTCGGCCGGCAACGGCTCCTCGAACCACGACAGATCCACCGCCTCGAACGCCGCAGCTCGCCGGCGAGCCTCGGGATACGTCATCGACTGGTTCGCGTCCACCATGATGTCTAGCGCCGGCCCGACCGCGTCCCGGACCGCCTGCAGTCGCTCCAGATCCTCGTGCACCCGTGGCTTGCCGACCTTGAGCTTGACCCCGGGCCAGCCCGCCTTCTGCGAGGCGAGCGCGCCCGCAACCAACTCGTCGATTGTCAGATGCAGCCAGCCGCCCTCGGTGTCGTAGAGCGGCACCTGCTGCCGATACCCACCAGCCAGCCGCCACAGCGGTTCACCCGCCCGCAGACAGCGCAGGTCCCACAACGCCGTGTCGACGGCCGCCAGCGCGAGCGACGTGATCGCACCGACCGTGGTCGCGTGGGTCGACCAGAACAGGTCCGACCAGAGCGCCTCGACGTTCCGGGCGTCCGCACCGACGAGGCGGGGCAGCAGATGGTCCCGCAGCAACGCCAGTACGGCGGTGCCGCCGGTGCCGATCGTGTAGGAGTACCCGAGGCCGGTCAGCCCGTCCGCGGTCTCCACCGACACGAAGATGGTCTCCTGCTTGAGGAACGACTGGACCGCGTCGGTGCGGACCGTCTCGACCTCCAGGTCGACCAGGTACGCCTCGGCGCGGATAATCGCCGTACTCGCCGGAAGAGGGGTCCGGAGGGGCGACGCGGTCATGGGCGGCTCCAGATCCTATAGGATATTGCGTACCTGATGCTGCCCGTTCACACTGGACCCGTCAAGACTCGTCCAGGTAACGATGCGGGTCGGGCAGAATGGCTCTGGGAGGAGCGACACGTGACGGATGCGCATGTGGGTCTGGCGGGGCAGCTCGCCCGGCTGCCTCAGCGGCAGGTGCTGAGCGACGATGTCTACGAGACGGTCAAGGGCCTGATCATGGACAGCGTGGTCGAGCCGGGCACGCGGCTGAACATCGACGCGCTGACCCGTGAGCTGGGCATCTCGCAGACCCCGATCCGGGAGTCGCTGGCCCGGCTGGAGTCCGACGGGCTGGTGATCAAGGAACCGCTGCGCGGCTACCGGGTGTCGTCCCGGTTGACCCTGGCCGAGTTCGACGACCTGTTCGAGTACCGCCTGCACGTCGAGCCGTGGGCGGCCGGCCGCGCCGCCGAGCGGGCCGGCGCCGACGACCTGGCCCGGCTCAAGGCGGAGATGCTGAGCTACACCGACGTACCGGACCGGCCGGCCTACGAGAGCTACCGGGCGATGGCGGCGCACGACCAGCGCTTCCACGACCTGGTGCTGGAGCTGTCCCGCAACGAGACGGCCCGGCTGTCCTTCCAGCGGACACACTGCCATCTACACCTGTTCCGGCTGTACTACGGTGGCGGCATCGCGACGAAGGCGTTGCGGGAGCACAAGACGATCGTGACCGCGGTCCGCAAGGGCGATCCGGAGGACGCGGCCGCGGCGATGCGGGCGCACATCGAGGCCTCCCGGGCCCGGCTGCGGCCGATCTTCGACCAGGACTAGACCGTCACCAGACCGCCAGGGAGACATCTGTGGAACTGCTGCGCCTCGGCGCGGTCGGCGAGGAGCGCCCGTACGTGCGCGCCGCCGACGGCACCGTTCACGACCTGAGCTCGATCACCGCCGACATCGACGGTGCGTTCCTCGCCGCGGACGGCGTCGCCCGGGCCCGCGCCGCCCTCGAGGCGGGCGACCTGCCGGTGGCCGACGTCGAGGGCCTGCGGATCGGCGCGCCCATCGCCCGGCCCGGCGCCGTGGTCTGCATCGGCATGAACTACGCCGCCCACGCGGCCGAGTCCGGCTCCGAGCCACCGAAGCAGCCGATCGTGTTCTTCAAGCACCCGAACACCGTCGTCGGCCCGGACGACGACGTGCTCGTCCCGCGCGGCTCGACGAAGACCGACTGGGAGGTCGAGCTCGCCGTCATCATCGGCAAGCAGGCCCGGTACGTCGAGACCGACGAGGAAGCGCTGGCCTGCATCGCCGGCTACGCGGTCTCGAACGACGTGTCCGAGCGTGCCTTCCAGATCGAGCAGTCCGGCGGGCAGTGGTCCAAGGGCAAGTGCTGCGAGACGTTCAACCCGCTCGGCCCGGCGCTGGTCCCGGCCGATGAGGTCGACCCCGACAACCTCGACCTGAAGTCCTGGGTGAACGGCGAGGTGCGGCAGGACTCGAACACCCGGGACATGGTCTTCTCGGTGGCGGCGCTGATCCGCGACCTCTCGCAGTACATGGTGCTCAGCCCCGGCGACATCCTGAACACCGGCACCCCGGAGGGCGTCGCGCTGTCCGGCCGGTTCCCGTACCTGGCTCCCGGCGACACGATGGAGCTCGAGATCCAGGGCCTCGGCCGCCAGCAGCAGACCCTCGGCAAGGCCTGAAAAACTGTCCCCGGCCGGCTCTAGGGTCGGCCGGGTGACCGACCACCTGGACAACATCCGCACCTCCTACGACACCGTCGCCACTGCGTACGCCGACCTCGTGCAGGACGGCGCGGACTGGGAGTCCGAGGGCTTCGACCTGTTCGCCGAGCTGGCCGGTGGCCGTCCGGTGCTTGACGTCGGGTGTGGGCCCGGCCGAACGACCGGCCTGCTGGCCGCGCGCGGTCTGAAGGTGACCGGGATCGACCTGTCCCCGGGAATGATCGAGGTCGCCCGGCGGGACCGTCCGGAGCTGGACTTCCGGGTCGGCACGATGACGACCCTGGAACTGGCGGACGGTGAGCTCGGCGGGGTCGTGTCCTGGTGGTCGATCATCCACTTGCCGCGCGACGTCGTACCTCAGGCGTTTGCCGAGTTCCACCGTGTGCTGGCCGCCAGCGGGGTCCTGCTGATGGGGTTTCACGTCGGCGAGGAGTCCACCCACAAGACATCCGGGTACGGCGGCCTCCCGATGGACCTCTACGTCCATCGGTGGCAAGCCGAGGGGCTCACCGAGATCGCGGTCGCCGCCGGCTTCACGCCGTACGTGGATGGCGAAATTCCCCACGACCGCCTGCTCTTCCGGAAGTAGGGTCGGCGCATGACTTCCCACGTGCGGACGGTGACGTTCGATGCCCACGACCCCTATGAGCTGGCCGGCTTCTGGCTGCAGGTGCTGAAGGCCGAGCGGCCCGACGACGACCATCCCGGCGATCCGTACGCCGCGGTCGTCGCGGACTCGGTGAAGCTGCTGTTCGAGCAGAACAACGACGAGAAGGCCGCCAAGAACCGGGTCCACCTCGACCTCGAGCCGGACGGACTCCGGGACGACGAGGTCGAGTGGTTGCTGACGCTGGGCGCCACCATCGCCCACGACCGCCGCGAGCCCGACGGCACCGGCTTCGTCGTCATGCAAGACCCCGAAGGCAACGAGTTCTGCGTCCTCCGCAGCGCCGCCGAACGAGCCGCCACCAGCTGAGGGTGGTCTGACCCACGACTTTTAGAGGTCGTCGACGTACGGGGTTTGGCCGGTGAAGGTCAGGCGCCAGTCGGTGGTGCGGGCGTCTACGGTGAGGTCGTAGCCGTTGCGGCGGGCGGTGAGGTGGTGGTGGCCGTCGGCGACGGGGGTGAGCTCGACCTTCCAGCCGCGGCCCTCGAGGGTTTCGGCGGCGAAGCCGAACTGGGCCTCGGCATCAGGCGTCGCCGGGTCGCCGGTCTCGACCGTGATCGTGCAGACCGACTCCGGTCCGCGGTCGTCCGACAGCGCACCCTGGCCCGACGGCCCGACGTCCTGCGTGACCGCCGGTTTCTGGCCGGGCACCACCGTGGCGGCGACCGTGAGCAGTTCCGACCGGAGGAAGTTGCGGGCTTCGGTGAGCGTCACATCCCCGTCATACACCTTGGCGCCAACTCTCGCGATGCATTGCCGCGATTCGCTATTCGGTGATCTCCGGGGTTTCGCCGGCCAGCGTCAACCGCCAGTCACCGTCCCAGCCGTGCACCGCGACCTCGTACCCGTCCCGCCGGGCAGCGAGGCTGTGATGGCCGCCCTCCACCGGAGCGATTTCGGTCTCCCACCCGCGCGCCGTCAGCGCGGCAGCCGCAGCCGCGACCTGTCCCGCCGGGTCGACGACGGCCGGATCGCCGGTCTCCACGGTGATCGAGCAGATGGTGGCCGGCCCGCGCCCGTCCGACATGGCCCGCGGGTTCACCGGGCCCGGGTCGTGCGTGACCACTCCGTCCAGACCGGGTACGGCGACGGCCGCCACGGCCAGCAGTTCCGCCCGGAGGAAGTCCCGGGCCTGGGTCAGCGTCATCGAGCAGGTCCTTCCGGTTCGCGGGCCGGGCCACCGCCGGTCCGGCGGTCCCGGGCTCCGTCGAGGGGCTGGTCCTTGGGTCCTGAACTGATCTTCTTCAGCGCCATCACGCCGTCGAACACCTTCGCGAGCGTCACCGCCGCCGGTGTCTGAGCCACCCTACGCAGCGGCTCCGACCAGGAGATCCCGGGCAGCACCCGGCTCTCCTGGTTCGCCGTCGTCCGCGCCGCCGCGGTGACCGCGGCGAGCTCGCCACGGCCGATCCGGCCGAGGTTCCGGAAGGACTCGCTGTTGAGCTCGAAGTAGCTCATGTGCCCACGGACGTGGACGTCGCCGCGCTCGGTCTCGAACCGGAACACGTCCGGGAAGTCGGCCGGATCGGGACCGTGCTCCTGCAGGTAGGAGATGTAGTCGCCCTTCGCGCGAGCGACGTACAGCCTGGTCCCCGGCGGGGTGATCTGCGCCCCCGACGTCACGCCCTGGTCGATGCCGGGACACCCGACCAGCACCGCCCGGTCGGGACTCACCCCATCCGGCAGCCGCCCGTCGACACCCTCCATCAGCGCCTGGCCGAGCACCAACGACCCATAGCTGTTCCCGATGAACGTCGTCTCCGCGTACGGCGCCTTGACCACCTCGACACCGGCTTCGAAACGCGACAGCCGCGGCAAGGCCGCCCGCGCGCGCTCCTTGGACATCGCGTCTTCGAGGGTGAGCGGCGCGTCGTAGTCCTTCCACACCACCACGGCCGTCTTCGAGCCGACCTGGTTCTTGAGCTGCTGCGCCCGGTCCATCTGCGCGCGTACGCCGTCCAGGTCGTTGCCCAGTCCCGGGATCAGCACCACCACGTTGCGGACGGTCTCGAGGTCGCCGAGGACCTCGATCATCCGGCCCTGGCCCTCGACGTCCACCGACAGGAACTGCCGCGATCCGAACACCTCGATGCGGTTGCCGGCGGCATCGACGTCCAGGCCCTTCCGGACCGGCCACAGCATCTCGCTCACAGTGTCGAGCCGCTTGTGCTGCTCGGGCGTGGACTCACCACCCTCGACCGCGTCCCGTAGCCGCCGCTGCGCCGCGAGCAGGATCACGCGGCTGGCGTCGTACCGCAACTGCAGCGGGGCGCCGTCCAGCGCGCTGAGCTGCTCGGGCGGGTTCTCGGCGAATGCGCGAGCGGATGCCGCCGGCAAGGCGCGGAAGTAGTCCCGGACCTCCTGGACTGCCTTCTGGTGCGGCAGATCGCGGGTACGACGGATCAGCAGGTCGAGTTGCTCGGCCTCGGTCATGGCGTCCCTCGGTCCCCAGGAGGTATCCACACAAGCGGTTGCCTGTTAACCGCAGAGAGTAAGTCAGTGGAAGGCCAGTGACCAGGATCCTGCGTGATGGGAGAGGTTGACCCTGGCCAGCGGACGGACGTCCACGTGCCGGAGCGACTCGGCAGGCGCATCGAGGACGTACAGCACGATCGCCCGCACCACCGCGGGGTGGACGACGGCGACGACCGTACGGCGATCGCCGGTCAGCTGATCGAGATCCCCGAGCCAGTCCGCGACCCGCGCGATCACGTCGTTCTCGGTCTCCCCGCCCGGGGTCGCCGTGTGCGGACGCTCGAGCCACGCCGACACCCGCTCCGGATCCGCCGCGAGCAACTCCTCGAGGTCGCGGCCGGCCCAGTCGCCGTACTCGCGGTCCCGCAGGACCGGCTCGACGACCGGGGTCAGCCCGAGCGCCTCGGCGGTGCGTACGGCGGCCCGCTCGGGGCCGGCGTACACCGCATCGGCTGTGAGCTCCAGCCCACGAGCAGCCTCGACACCCGCTGGATCCGGTTCGGCGTCGCCGCCGAGCACGAGTCCACGCAGCGCGGGTGTCAGGGCATGCGCGATGAGAGTCAGTGCCGTCAAGCGGCGACCACCTTTGGTCGGACCAGCCGGCGGTCGTCCACCGTGGCGGCGTACCCGAAGCCGAGCAGGAGCCACAGCGTCGCCTGCGTACCGAGCGAGGCGAACCGGAACTGCCACAGCAGCGTAGCGGGGAACGTCTCCGGAACCTCGTTGATTCGCGGCAGGATCAGGTACGCCGCCACGATCGTCACGAGGAACGCGAGCAGCCCACCGCCGAGCCGGGCGAGATCGCCGTACCGGGCGGCCCAGCGCGATGCGGCGACACCGGCCCAGACCGCGAGCAGGCCGATCACCAGCGTCAGCAGGTAGGTCACGGTCCGCCGGGTGATCGTGTCCGGATTGCCGACCGCGGGCGGGTTCGGCGGGTATTTGAGGAACGGGACCAGCACGATCCCGACGAAGCCGGCCGCGGCCAGGCCGAGCGCGGCGTACGCGTCGTTCCCGGTGCGGAGCTTGCGGCGGAGCAGCGTGAAGCCGACGGCGAACATGCCGCCGAGGGCCACGCCGTACAGGCTGGTGGCGAGGAACAAGCCGGCCTTCTGGCCTTCACGGCTGACGAGCGGCTTCTCTTCGGCGGCAGGCTCGGCACTGTCGCCATGGTTGTTGTCATGGTCGTGGGTGTGCGCGGCGCCGGCCTCTTCGATCGCGATGGCCGCGTCGACACGCGGTTCACCCATCACGTACGCGAATGTCCCGGCCAGCAGGCCGGCGAAGAGTCCGACGATCAGTCCGCGCACCAGGAGCGATCCGAAGGTGCGCATAGGGATCTAGTGGCAGGGCACGCCGAGCAGGTGGCGTCCGTCGTGCATCAGCTCGTGCAGGTACATCCCGGACTGGGAGACCGCGCCCTGGTCGAACCCGACCAGGTAGGCGAGCAGGAGCATCAGGCCGACGCTGAGCAGCGCGACGGCGAGGAGCCTGGGAGAGAGAGCCGGTACGGCGACCGAGCGGGCAGGAGCTGCCATCTGAACCTCCTGGGGAAGTGCGCGTCCCCATCGAAAGGCTGCTGGTGCCCGAGCGTCCTGACTCACGAGCAGTGCTCGCTCACAGTGGCGCGGCCGTGCCGGACTTGCACCGGCTTCCCTCATGGCACCGCAGGTTGTCCCCCGAACCGTAGAGGCCGCCGGAGTGGCCGGTCAACGGATGGCGGCGTGGCGGTGATCTATCCCACCCGGTGGACAGGGGTAGTGCGGCGCGACCGCGTCGCACTTACTCTGAGGAAATGCCGTCCGCTCACCACCTGATCGCGTTCGGGATCACCGCGTTCATCATCATCGTCGTGCCCGGGCCGAGTGTGCTGTTCATCGTCGGCCGGGCGCTCGCGGTCGGGCGCCGCGAGGCAGTGCTGACGATGGTCGGCAACACCATCGGCGCCTCGGTGCTGCTCGGCCTGGTCTCGCTCGGCCTCGGCACCCTGATCGCGGCCAGCGCCATCGCCCTGACCGTGGTGAAGCTGGCGGGCGCGGCGTACCTGATCTATCTCGGCGTGCACGCGTTCCGGACCCGGAAGTCGCTGGTCGAGGCGATGACGAGTGGCGTGAAGCCGGGCAACACCCGCCGGACGCTCCGGCAGGGATTCCTCGTCGGGGTCACCAACGCCAAGACCGCGGTCTTCTTCGCCGCCGTGCTGCCGCAGTTCGTGGACAAGGGCGCGAGCAGCTCGGCCTGGGTCCAGATCCTCGTCCTCGGCCTGATCTTCATCCTGATCGCGCTCTGCTCGGACAGCGTCTGGGCGGTCGTCGCCGGCACCGCCCGCGAGTGGTTCGCCCGCTCGCCGCGCCGGCTCGAAATGGTCGGCGGCACCGGCGGCCTGATGATCATCGGCCTCGGCGCGAGCATCGCCGTGACGGGGTCCAAGGACTAGCTCGGACTAGCTCGCGCCGCGGGCGGTCCGCCGGCCCGCCTGGACGCCGATCAGCGCGAGCGCCGCCGGAAGCCCGAACGCGACCAGGTACGCAGTCACCGCCGAGTGCGGCTCGAGCGCGGCGAACAGCGACCCGCCGACGGCCAGGACCGTTGCTGTGGACAACGAGTCGCTCAGCTGCGCGGCGGAGCTGTTGGCGCCCTGCTCGTCGCGCTCGGAGTACTCCAGGGTCAGCACCGACAAGGTCGGGAAGACCGTGCCCATGCCGAGGCCGGTGAGGCTCCAGCCGAGGATGCCGACCAGCACCGGGACGTTGTCGTTGAGGGTCAGTGTCGCGGTGGCGATCCCGAGCAGGATCAAGACCATGCCGGCCTGCAGGAACACCGAGTGGGAGAACGGCTGCTTCGGACGGCCGCGGTACCAGGACGCGGCGGTCCAGCTCAGGGCGCTGACGGTCAGCACCAGACCCGCGAGGGCCGGGGACAGACCGCGCTCCCGGGTCAGCATCAGCGGCAGGAACACCTCGGCACCGAATCCGGCAGCGGCCACCAAACCCCGCAGCGCGACCACCGACGGCAGGCCACGTCCGAGCGTGAACGTCCCGCTAGGTAGAAGCCGTGGGGCGAACGCGACCACGCCGGCCAAGCCGATCACCAGCAGAACAACCTGGAGTACGCCGCGCTGCTGGCCACCGTAGTGCAGAAGGCCGACCCCGACCGCTGCCGCGATCGCCCACATGGCGCGCTTGTCCCACAACCGTCCCGAACGTGCCTCGTACGACGCGCCGTGCGCCAAGCCGGGCCGCATCACGAGCACCGCCGGGATCGCGATCGCGGGTACGGCGAGGAACACGATCCGCCAACTCGCGTGTTCGACGATCAGGCCGGCGATCGCGGGACCGACGAGGGACGGGACGACCCAGCCGGTCGCGAACGCGGCGAAGATGCGCGGGCGCAGCCGGGCCGGGTACAGCTGCCCGACGACGACGTACAGGGCGACCGTCAGCAGGCCGGAGCCGAAGCCCTGGATGATGCGGCCCGCGACCAGGACCTCCATGGACGGCGCGATTCCGGCGATGATCAGACCGCCCAGGAACCACGCGGTCCCGTGCCAGAGTGGACGGGTCGGGCCCTTGAGATCACTCCACGTCCCGGAGACAACCATCGCGACCACACCGGAAGCCAGCGGGCCGCCGAACGCCAGCGCGTACAGGCTGAGCCCGTCGAGCGCCTGGGCGACCGTCGGCATCGCGGTCGTGACCGCGAGGGACTCGAACGCGACCAGGGTGATCAGCGCGACCATCCCGACCGTCAGGGCCCGGTACTTCGGCGAGAGTACGCCGCCGGAGTCGGTGGTCTGGTCGGCCTCGGGTTCGGCAATGGTGGTCATGCCGAGAACCCTCGGACATCAAGTGGACTTTAAGTCAAGCGCATCAGAGAACGGCGGCGAGGACCAGCGCGAGGATCGGCGGGACGGCCTGGGTGGCGGCGGCACGGACCATCCGGCGGTCGGACGCGACCAGCACGAGGCCGGCGCCCGCCATGCAGGCACACGCGAACAGCGCGATCGCGTGGCCTTTGTCGCCGCCCCAGATCAGACCGCCGAGCGCGCCGACCGCCAGGAACAGGTTGTAGAACCCCTGGTTGAACGCCCACGGCCGGGCAGCCGCCGCCTCCGCCTCGTCCTTCACCAGGAACCGTTTGTACGTGCTCGGCCTGCTGAACAGCAGGCTCTCCATCGCGAACACAGCGAGATGGAACACCCCGGCGAGGACGACGAAGATCTGCGCGATCACGTTCATGCGCGCACGGTACCGTCAGCCTCGCCAGTCGGCCGCGAAGGCGCGCGCAGGGTTCGACCTGAACAGCGCTTCCGCCACGTCGGCCCCCAGGTGCCGTTCGATCCGCGGTTTCAGGTGCGTGAGCAGATACGGCATACCCGGCCCTTCACCTGTCGCGCCGCGAGCCCGGGCGGTCGTGGTGTCGCCGCCGAGCAGCAGCCGGTCGGCGTACCCGGCGTCGACCAGAGCGGCCAGGCAGTCCAGCAACCGAGGATCGGTCGCATGATTCGCCCGCGACGGCCCGTCGAACGCGAGCCACGCACCCCGCTCGGCCAGTTCGACATGACCACGATGATCCGGGAACCGATTCAGATGCCCGAGAATCACCGCCGACGGAGGTACGTCGAGCTTGTCGACCAGGAGATCCAGTACGGCGTCCGCCGCGGACCCGAGTTCGTGATGGATCGCGATCGGCGCGCCGGTCGCGTGATGCGCCTCGGCCGCTGACCGCATCACCAGCTCGGCATGCGCGTCCAGGACGTGGAATCCGCCGGCCACCTTGATCAGTCCCGCCCGGACCGAACTGTCGCCGATGCCAACGGTCAGCTCGCGGACGAAGATCTCGGCCAGCCGATCCCGCACACCGTCGACGAATCCCTCCGGGTAGTGCTCTCGCCGATGCAGTCCGGTCGCCGCAATCAGCGAAACCCCTGTGTTGCTTGAGATCCCGGGCAACAGCTCGGCCCGGCGGCCCAGTCCGTGCGGCGTCCACTGCACGACCGCCTGCCCACCGGCTGCCGCGAAGGCACCCACCTCCGCCACGGCCGCGTCTTCGTCATCCAGCTCCTGCCCGGGCAGAACTGCCGAACGGAAGAACAGATGATCATGCGAGTCGGTCACCCCGAGCGCCTCCGGCTGCAGATCCCCCAGAACCGTCCGAATCACGATGCCTCCTCTGTAACGGTCGAACCGTTACCAACGTAACGGCTGAGGCGTTACGATGTCCAGATGGGCGATCGGATGGCGTTTCGGTTCGACTCTGGCGCGACCTGGCTGAATCTGCTGGCCACCCGGGGGACGCACTTCGGGGAGCACCCGGTGGAGCGGATGCCGACGGTCGGGCGACTCGTGGAGTGGCTCGACGCGGTCGAACTGCGGCCGGTCCGGAAGGTGTCCGCGGCGGATCTCGAGCTGGCCTGGGAGTTGCGGGAGGCACTGCGACCGGTCGCGCTGGCGACGGTTGACGGCGTACCGCCGGACAGCGCGCAGGTGAAGGCGCTCGGGCGGTTCCTCGACGGCGAGTCGGTGAGCCTGAAGGTCACCGACCGGTTGGTGCGCACCCCACCGGCGACCGCGACCGACGCGCTGGGCCGGATCGCGCGACAGGCTGTGGATCACCTGACCGGGCCGGAGCGGGAGTTCCTGTCAGTCTGCCCCGAGCACGACTGCCGGGGTGTCTTCAGCGACCCCTCGGGCCGCCGCCGCTGGTGCCCCAATCCCGCTTGCGCCACCCGCGGCCGCGTCCGGGCCCACCGCGCGCGAAAGGCCCAGTCGGAGTGACTGGGCCCTTCAACACCTGCAATGGGTCAGCTCAACGCAGTGAGTCAGCGACCGCGGCGGGAGCTGCCGGCCCGCGAGCCGGCGGAGAACGCTGCGGCGCCGGCCGGACGAGCGGCCGATCCCGGAGTGCTCGTGGTGTAGGTCTTCGAACCGCCCGAGCCTGCGCGGGACTTGGCGCGGCCAGAGCCTCGCGAGCCGCCTGCCGCGCGTGACGCCTGACCGGAACGGCCTCGGTTCGGCCGCTGCTCGGTCGCCGGCTGAGCGGAGCCCGAGGCGCGCCGGCGACGGCCGCCTCGGCCCGATCCGCGACCGGCCGAGCTCGCGAGGCGCTCCGGCTGGACAACCTTGACCGCCGGCTCGACGAAGGTCCGCTCGCCGGGCGCCAGCTCGGTCAGCAGAGGGTCGCCGGTGCTGAGCTTGGTGACCTTCGGGGCGATGCCGGCCTTGCGGGTGAGGTCGCGGACGTCGCGGACCTGGTCGTCGGTCATCAAGGTGACGACCGTGCCCTCGGCACCCGCGCGGGCGGTCCGTCCGGAGCGGTGCAGGTACGCCTTGTGCTCGATCGGCGGATCGGCGTGGATGACCAGCGCGATGTCGTCGACGTGGATCCCGCGGGCCGCGATGTCGGTGGCGACGAGGGTCTTCGCCGTACCGTCGGAGAAGGCCTCCAGGTTCCGCGTGCGGGCGCCCTGGGAGAGGTTGCCGTGCAGCTCGACGGCCGGCACGCCCTGGGCGATCAGCTTCTTGGTCAGTGCCTTGGCGCCGTACTTCGTCCTGGTGAAGACCAGCGAACGCCCGGGCGCGGCGGTCAGGTCGACGAGCACCGGGAGCCGGGTGTCGGGCTGGACGTGCAGCACGTGATGGGTCATGAGCGAGACCGGCGACTGCGCCGAGTCGACACTGTGCGTGACCGGCGTGGTCATGAATCGCTGGACGAGGACGTTGACGCCGGCGTCCAGCGTGGCCGAGAACAGCAGCCGCTGGGCGCTGGACGGGGTCGCCTCGAGGATCCGGCGGACGGCGGGCAGGAAGCCGAGATCGGCCATGTGGTCGGCCTCGTCGAGCACGGTGATCTCGACCGCGTCGAGCTTCGCGTGCCCGGCCTGGACATGGTCCTCGAGCCGGCCCGGGCAGGCGACGACGATGTCGGCGCCCTTGCGCAGGCCGGTGATCTGCGGGCCGTGGCCGACGCCGCCGAAGACCGTCATCGAGCGCAGGCCGAGCGCGTCGGCGAGCGGCGTGATCGACGCCTGGATCTGGGTCGCGAGCTCGCGGGTCGGCGCGAGGATCAGCGCGCGGGGATGGTTCGCCCGGCGCTTCCCGCGGCCGGCGGCAAGCCTTGCCAGCACCGGCAGGACGAACGCGTAGGTCTTCCCCGATCCGGTCCGGCCGCGGCCGAGAACGTCCTTGCCGGCCAGGGAATCCGGCAGCGTGGCCGCCTGGATCGGGAACGGCTTGGTCACCCCGGTCGCCGACAGCGCGGTGACCAGCGTCCCGGGGACGCCGAGGTCGGCGAACGTAAGGTTGTCGGGGACAACCATCTTGTCAACCTCGTCGTACGACGTGTTGTTGCTGACCGCAACCTTCGACGGCCGGCCGGTCTCAGCGGGTGGGCCGAAGAGCGCCGCGGCGGAGGATCCGTTGCGACGGTCACCGGAACGGCGCCGGCGGCGTGGACGCGACGCGGACGGAGATGCGGAGGTGGATTGCGGTTGGGCGGATTGCGTGGATGTGGACGTGGGGCGGCGGACCGCCATCTGGTACTCCAAAAGTTCGGGGGTCGTCCTGCCCGGCGCGGCCGTTGACGGCCGCGGCGCGTGGTGGTCGACTGCTGGCGCAAGGTGTTTGCGCTCACCGGCCCGAGGCAGAACTGGGCGGGCCGTCACAGACAGTCTACGGCACCGGGGGCCAAGACCCCGATGGATATTCACAGGACGCTCGTCACACCGCTAGATTCTGCTCGTGACGACACAGTTCCGGGTGGATCCGCCCACCGCCGCGGGTGAACGCGAACTTCTCCAGGGCTTCCTCGACTTCCAGCGCGGCACCTTGCTGTGGAAAGTCTCCGGGCTGACCGGTGAACAACTGGTGGAGCGCGGTGTGGAACCGTCCAGCCTGTCGCTGATCGGACTGGTCCGGCACCTGTCCGAGGTCGAGAAGTACTGGTTCCACCGCGCGCTGGCCCAACTCCCCGCCGAGCCGAAGTTCTGGACCGCCGAGCATCCCGACGGTGACTTCGACCTCGCCGACCCGGCACAGGCCGAGCAGGACCTCGAGGACTTCCGGCAGATCGTCGAGACCTCGGACGAGATCGCCGCCCGCTACAGCCTCGACGACACCTTCCTCCGCCCCAACCACGAGGGCGACTACTCGGTGCGCTACCTCTACATCCACATGATCGAGGAATACGCCCGCCACAACGGCCACGCCGACCTCCTCCGCGAACGCCTCGACGGCCTCATCGGCGAGTAGCTCTCACGGGCGGATTGCGCGGATCAGGCCGACGACGTCGTTCACGACTCCGCGGACGCCCGGGATGCGGGTCAGGCGGAGCAGGCGGTCGACCAGGGGGACTGAGCGGTCGATCAGGGCTTTGGTGCGGCGGAGGTCGTCGCTGTCGTCGTGGACCCAGAAGAGCACGATGCCCATCTCCAGGAGCCACAGGAGTTCGGGTAGCTCGGCCTTGAGGTCGGCCGGCAGCGTCAGGTCCGAGCCTTCGACGACCCGGCGGAAGACGTCGACGCTCGCCTCCCGCGCCGGCCGGGACTCCGCACTGAACGGCGACAGCGGACTCTTCGGATCGGCCGCCGTCTTGAAGAACGTGCCGGCGAACTCGTGGTACGGCGCGGCCACGTCGAGCCAGGTCCGCAGTACGCCGGTCATCCGCGGCACGAACGCCTTCTCCGACGCCAGGATCGACTCGACGGCCTCGCGGTGCTGCTCCTGCAGGTGGTCGTAGTACGCCTGCATCAGATGCTCTTTGGAGCCGTAGTAGTAGTACGCGTTGCCGACCGAGACGCCCGCCTCGGTGGCGATCGCCCGCATCGTCGTCTTCCCGTACCCCTGCTCGCGGAACAGCCGCAGCGCCGTGGACAGGATCAGCTCCCGAGTCTGCTCACCCTTGGCGGTCGCACTGTCCGTCACATCGGTCAGCGTAGTCACCTCCACTCGAGCGCCGCAGTCCCGTAGCCGCCTGGACGATCGCCCGCGCCACCGGCCGCAGCACCGGACTCGCCAGCCGTACGGCGGTGTGCCTGTGCTCCCCCGTGGCCCACAGGCACACGATCCACGCCCGGTCGCCGACGTACACGGACCCGTCGTCGGCGACCACCGTCACCTCGCGCAGCGTCGCCTCGTGGTCCAGCTCGGGGTAGAGCGCCCGCGCGTACGTCGACCCCGCCGCGACGAACCGCAGACGCACCACCCCTCCCTGCCCGTTCGGCGCCGGCCGCTGCACCGCCAGCCAGTCCTTGAACCGGCGGCACAGCGAGCACTGCGCGTCGTACAGAACGGTCAGCTCGCGCATGGCTCAGTAGCCGTACGGCATCGGCTGCTCGGCGCCGACCGGGACGACGTCGTTCGGCGGGACCGGCGGAGTGGTCATGGCCTGGAGCTGGCTGCGGTTGCGGATCTTGTTGAAGATCCAGACGTTCGTCAGGTGCAGCCCGCCGAGCACCAGCATCACGAACCCGAGCTTCACGCTCAGCTGCTCGAAGACTCCGCGGGCGTCGACGACGACCTTGTCGGCGCGCAGGAACAGCGTCACGAATCCCAGGTTGACCAGGTAGAAGCCGACCACGAGCAGCCGGTTCACCGCGTCGGCGAAGTCCTCGTTGCCGTGGAACACGTCGACCAGGAAGATCCGTCCGTTCCGGCTCAGCGTCCGGGCCACCCAGATCGTCAGCGGCACCGCGATCAGCAGGTAGATCAGGTACGTCGTCACGGTCATCGTCATCTCGTCCCCACTTCTTGAACACGTTCAACTCTGTCTCGCGGCGAGCGTACGCCGATCTTTTGAACATGTTCAAGTAGCCGCCGACGTGACCTGGATCTCCGGTGCGGCAGGATGACCACCATGACGACCTGGCTGTTCGAAGGGACCGTCCTCCCGGCCGGCGACACCGCCCGGCTCGAGTTCGGCCGGTCCGGCGCCGCGGACGTGCTGCCCGGGCGGTTCGGCGTACCGGGGCTGGTGGACTCGCACTGCCACCTGACCGTCGGGACGGACGACCTCGGGCCGCGGTTGTTCGGGTCCGACTTCGCATCCGAGCGGCTCGAGGAACTCGCCGCCGCCGGAGTGAGCGCAGTGCGTGATGTCGGCGGCGACCGGACGGTCACTCTGAAGCTGGCAGCCATCCAGGACGACAGCCGGCCGGTTGTCCTGGCGGCCGGGCGGTTCCTGGCGCCCCGCGGGCGGTACTTTCCGCGCATGCACGAGCCGGTGCAGCCGGAGGACCTGCTGGCCGCGGTCGGCGCCGAGCTGGACGACGGTGCGACCTGGCTGAAGCTCATCGGCGACTTCCCGGCCGTCGGCCCGGACGGCCCGATCCGGGACAGCCCGATGGAGCAGACCTACGAGACCGCACTGGTCGAGGCCGTGGTCGAACTCGCCCACTCCCGCGGCGCACGGGTCGCGGCGCACACCAACACCGAGTTCGTCAGCGACCTGGTCCGCGTCGGGGTCGATTCGATCGAGCACGGTACGTCGATCACCGAACGGGACCTGGAGACACTCGGCGCCCGAGCTGGTGCGTGGACGCCGACATTGTGCGCATCCGTCGGGCCAAGGCCGGACGCCACGCCGGAGCAGGACAAGCGGCGCCAGGCCAGGTCGGAGTACCTCACGTCGATGCTCCAGCTCGCCGATCGGTACGGCGTCCGTGTGCTGACCGGATCGGACGTGGTCGGGACCGTGGCCGGCGAGATCGACTTGCTGGTGAAGCACGGCCTGACGGTCGATCAGGCCCTGGTGGCCGCATCCACCGGAGCGCAGGACTTCCTCGGTCTCTCCGGCGACGGCAACCTCGTGACGTACGACGCGGATCCGCGCGAACACCCCGAGGTCCTCGCCACACCGGCCGCCGTCATCCTCCAGCACCGACGGATCCGATGACCTATGCGGGAGAAGAGCCTCGACAAGTGGGTCGCGAAGTACCGGAAGGCCTGGGAGAGCAACGACCCGGCTGACATCGCCGCGCTGTGGACCGAGGACGCTGCGTGGTACCGGCGACCCGACGAAGAGCCGGTGCTGGGCCGGGACGCGATCGTGCAGGCGTGGCTCGAGGTCGCGGACGCTCCGGGCGAGACGACGTTCGAGTACGAGGTGCTCGGCTTCGGCGACGGAGTCGGGTTCGTGCGCGGCTGGACGACGTACCTGACCGATCCGCCGGGTGAGTTCAGCAACCTCTGGGTGATCCGGCTGGACCACGATCGGGCCCATGAGTTCGTCGAGTGGTGGATGGAAAAGCCTTAGTCGGTTAGGCTTCCGGGTAGGCACGCAGGGTGCCACCGGTCCGCGGGAAGGGCTCAGCCCACCTGTTCACGAAGCTGTGTGAGCTGTGTTCACCTCCTTTCTCGCCTGACGACGCGGACAGCAGGCTCGTAGAGAGGAGGTCGCGATGCCGACCCGGAATCTTCCGAACGACCCGCACCTGGACCACCTGCGCAAGCAGGCGAAGACGCTGCTCAAGCAGGTCCGCGATGGCGATCGGGACGCCGTGGCGCTGGCCACCGAGTTCCATCCCGTGCAGACTCTGGCCGACGCTCAACTGGTGATCGCCCGCAGTTACGGCTTCCCCAGCTGGCCCCGGATCGTCCGCCATCTGGAGCTGGTCGACCAGTACAGCCGCTCCCCCCACCGCCAGGAGATCGGCGGACCGCTCGACACCCCGGACCAACGCGCCGACGAGTTCCTGCGACTCTCGACATTGCATTACGGCGAGGACGACCCGGCCCGGCAGCGGTCCGCGGAGCAGTTGCTGGAGCAGTTCCCGGAGGTTGCCCGGAGCAACATCTACACGATGGCGGTGGCCGGCGAGTTGGACGCTGTCCGCGAGGCGCTCGTCGCGGATCCCTGGCAGGCAAGGGAAGAAGGTGGCCCCTACCGCTGGCAGCCGTTGCTCTACATCACGTACGGGCGGCTCGATGTGCCGCATCAAGTGGACATCGCGAGGCTGTTCCTCGAGCATGGTGCCGACCCGAACGCTGGCTATCTGTGGCAGGGACTGCCGTCACCGTTCACCGCGCTGACCGGAGCCTTCGGCCGCGGCGAAGGTGATCAGCCGCCGCATCGCGACCGGGTCGAGCTCGCCCGGCTCCTGCTCGACGCCGGCGCCGATCCGAACGACAGCCAGACCATGTACAACTGCGGCCCCGGGTGTCCCCCGCCGTACGACGATGTGCACCTGGAGCTCCTGCTCGAATACGGGCTCGGACGGGGCGACGGTGGTCCGTGGCACGAGCGGATGACGACCGCCCACCCGACGCCACGGGAGCTGCTGGAGGACGAGCTGGTGTTCGCGTCATCCGCGGGCCTGCTGCATCGGGTCGAGCTGGTCCTTGCCCAAGGCACCGATCCGGACGGGCGTGGCACCAGGCATCCGGGTTTCCACGGTCATCGCGCGTACGAGTTCGCCACTGTCCTGGGATACACCGAGATCGCCGACCTGCTCCGGGCGCGTGGTGCGGCACCGGTGGACGAGGTCCATGAACTCTTCGCCGCGATCATGTGCGGCGAGACGCCGGCGGCCGGCCCCGAGCTGGTCGCGCGGGCGATCCGGCGCAACCCGTACCTCCCGATCCGCGCCGCCGAGATCGGCCGATCAGAGGCGCTGGAACCACTCCAGCGTCTCGGCTTCGACCTGAATGTCGTCGCGCTGTCCGCACCGATCCACCAAGCCGCGATCCATGGCCACCTGGACACGGTGAAGAAGCTGATCGAGCTCGGGGCCGATCCCGAGCTGCGGGATCCGTCGTACGGCGGGAACGCGCTGGGCTGGGCCGAACACGGCCAGCAGCAGGCGGTTGCCGACTATCTCAGGGGCTTATCGCGAGGAAGATGAACGCGCTGAACACCATCAGGTGGACGGCACCCTGAAGGAGCGTGGCCCGGCCGGTGGCAAGGGTGAGGATGCTGGTCACGACCGTGAGTGCGAACAGCACCATCTCCGTGCCACCGAGACCCAGCACGAGCGGTCCGCTCAGCCAGATGGACGCGACCGCGATCGCCGGGATGGTCAGGCCGATGCTCGCGAGGGCTGATCCGAGGGCGAGGTTGAAGCTGTTCTGGAGGCGGTTGCGCAGTGCGGCGCGGACCGCGGCAGCCGTCTCCGGCAGCAGGACCAGCAACGCGATCGCGACACCGACGACAGCCACCGGCGCGCCGGCCGATTCCACCGCCGACTCCAGGCTGGGCGACACCGTCTTGGCCAGACCGACCACCGAGATGAGGCAGACGAACAGCAGCCCGAGGCTGAGCAGCGCGACCTGTCCACTCGGCGCCGTCGCGTGCGTACCTTCGTCATCCTCCTCGACCACGTCCGACGACGGGACCGGGAGAAAATAGTCCCGATGCCGAACGGTCTGCACGAAGACGAACACGCCGTACATCACCAACGACGTCACCCCGGCGAACGCCAGCTGGGCCGGACTGAACTGCGGACCGGGCGCGCTCGTGGTGAACGTCGGCAGCACCAGGCTCAGTGTGACCAGGGCGGTCATCACCGCGAGCGCACTGCTGGACGCACGGACGCGGAACTCCTGCGTGCCGTGCCGCAGCGAGCCGACAACGAGAGACAGACCGAGAATGCCGTTGCAGGTGATCATCACCGCGGCGAACACGGTGTCCCGCGCGAGGGTCGCGGCCTTCACGCCACCGGGCACCATCAGGGTGACGATCAGTGCGACCTCGATCACCGTCACGGCGAGCGCGAGGATCAGCGTGCCGAACGGTTCGCCGACCCGATGGGCGACAACTTCGGCGTGATGGACGGCGGCGATCACCGCCGCGCCGAGACCGGCGCAGACCAGGATCAGCAGCACAACGCCCAGGTCACGATGCCAGGTCACGAGCAGGACGACGAAAGCGAGCGGGGGCACGGCCAGACTCCAGCGCGGCAGCCCTTGGATCACGGTGTTTGTCATCCTCAGGCAGTCTATCGGGAATGCGCTTGGCAACCGGAGATCCACGGGTGATGCTTCTCGCATCATGTCTGTGCAGATCAGAGTCGCGACCGCCGACGACTGGGCGGCCATCTGGCCCTTCTTCCACGAGATCGTCGCCGCGCGGGAGACGTACACCTACGACCCGGAGCTGACCGAGGAGCAGGCGCGAGCGCTCTGGATGTCACCGTCGAGTGCGGCGCTGAGCCGGACCACGGTCGCGGTCGATGCCGACGGCACCGTTCTCGGCAGCGCCAACATGTACCCGAACCGCCCAGGCCCGGGCGCGCACGTCGCGAGCGCGAGCTTCATGGTCGACGGCGCGGCCCGTGGCAAAGGAGTCGGGCGGCTGCTGTGCGAGGACATGATCGCGTGGGCCGAGCGCTCGGGCTTTCGGTCGATCCAGTTCAACGCGGTGGTGGAGACCAACGAGTCGGCCGTGCACCTCTGGCAGTCACTCGGCTTCCGCATCGCCGGCACGGTCCCCGAGGCGTTCGACCACCCCAAACTCGGGTACGTCGGCCTCCACGTCATGTACCGCCCTTTGCCATGACGGACAGCCGGGCTCGGCGGATGTGGAAGGCGCTCGAGCCGTATCACGCGATCACGTACTTCTCACCCGACACCAAGCAGGCGACCGACGCGCTCGGCCTGAAGGGTGGCTGGATGAGCTACTTCGGCTGCCGGGCAGCACCGCTCGGCCCGGTCGGCCCCGACCTCGTCGCCGCCCTGTTCTACAGCTTCCATCCGGCGATGGTGGCGCGCGCTCTGTCGGACGCGTGGGATCACGCGACACCCGCACAGTTGCTCGACGCACGGTTGCAGGCAGTGGACAACGCCGTACGACGCCTCTTTCCAGGGACGTCGTTCGACCGCGCGGCCGATGTTGCTCGGCAGGCGGCCGAACTGGCGCCCGTCAGCGGGCGACCGATGGCAGCGGCCAACGCCGCGCTGGAGTGGCCGGACGAACCGCATCTGGTGCTGTGGCAGGCAACCACGATCCTGCGGGAGTCTCGCGGCGACGGTCATGTCGCGGCGCTCGTCGCGGCGGGCTTGAGCCCATGCCAGGCATGCCTGACGATCTCAGCCGCCGGCGGACCGTCGAAGGAAGTCTTCCAGGTCAACCGCCGGTGGAGCGACGAGGACTGGGCCGCCGCCGAGGACGACCTGCGTGGTCGCGGCCTCCTCGACTCCACGGGCGCGCTCACCGACGCCGGACGAGCCTTGCGGCGCGAGATCGAAGCCACCACAGATCGGCTGGCCGACCAGGGTTGGCGAACCCTGGGCGACGACCTGACCGCCGAGCTGCACGACTTGGTGCACCCCCTCAGCGCGCAGCTGATGTCCGCGGGCTTCATCCCGCAGGACAACCCAATGGCAATGCGCTGGGACTAGCTGTTATGACCCGCGAGGTTGTTGACGCGGGTTGAGCCGGGTGATGGGTGGTTTGCCTGCGAGGGCGGAGTGGCCGCGTCGATTGTTGTAGTGGTCGAGGAAGTTGTCGAGGGCTTGGTTGCGGTCGGTGTTGCTGGTCCAGGGTTGGGCGTAGGCCCATTCGGTGAGCAGGGTGCGGTTGAAGCGTTCTGCTTTGCCGTTGGTCCAGGGGCAGCGGGGTCGGGTGTAGCGGCGTTTGAGGTGCCAGGTGGTGCAGGTGGCGGCCCAGCCGTGGCCGCGTCGGTAGACCATGGCGTTGTCGGTGAGAACGCGTTCGACGGTGATGCCGTGGGTGGTGAACCAGGTCAGGGCGCGGTGCAGGAACACGGCGCAGGTTGGGTCGCGTTCGTCGGGCAGTACTTCGGAGTAGGCCAGGCGGGTGTGGTCGTCGATGGCGGTGTGGACGTAGTCGTAGCCGATCAGGGTCTTCTTGTGCTTGTGGGCGACGGTGGCCTCGGCGCCGCGCAGGCGCCAGCCCCCTCCGGCCGGGACCCGGGCGAGTTTCTTCACGTCGACGTGGATCATCGCGCCGGGGCGGTCGTATTCGTAGCGGATCTGGGAGTGGCGTGGTGAACGGACTGGCTGGCCGGTGATCGGGTCGAGTGTGGCCAGGTGCGGAACCTGGTGGCGGGACAGGACCCGGCCCACGGTGGATGGGTTCAGGCCAAGCTCGGCGGCCAGCACGACCGCGCCGCGGCGGCGGTGCCGGCGCGCGGCCAGTACCGACTGCTCGGTCCGGGCCGGCAGCCGGTTCGGTGAGCGTCGCGGCCGCGACGACCGGTCGACCAGGCCCGCGTCTCCGGCCTGTCGGTAGCGGCGCAGCCACTTGTGCACCGTGGCCCGCGAAATGCCCAGCTGCTCGGCCACCTGCGCCGGCGGCCACCCGGCCGCGACCCGCTCAACGATCAGCCTGCGACCAAACAAGTTTGTCCGGGCATTAGCGTGGGCCATGAGGACCTCCGTGGTCGAAGTCGATGCGTCAGACACATCCACTCCGCCCGGAGGTCCTCCCACGATCAAGCCACCACGCCGTCAACAACCTGCTGGGTCACAACAACTAGCCCTTGAGCGGGTCCGCTGAAGGTGGTAACGCTCAGGACGTACGAAGACCAGCCGCAGCGGCTCGTAGTACCGCCGCCGTGAGGGCGTCGAGGATGGCGGACTCCAGCTTCCAGTGCTGCCAGTACAGCGGCACGTCGATATACTTGCCGGGGGCAACATCTACCAGGCGTCCGGCGGCCAGCTCGGGTTCGGCGACCTCGTCCTCGATCATGCCCCAGCCGAGACCGATCCGGACCGCCTGGTGGAACGCGCCGGGCGCCGGGACCGCGTGCGTCGGCGGGTCGAGCTTCCGCCGGGTGACCTTGCGGATCAGGCGGTGCTGGAGCACGTCCTTGGCGTTGAAGACCATCATCGGCGCCTCGGCCAGCGCGTCCGGAAGTGGCTTGCCGGTCAGCCAGCGTTCGGCGTACTCCGGGGTGGCGACCGGTAGATACCGCATCTTGCCGAGCGGTACGACGCGGCAGCCCCGGACGGGCCGCGGATCGGCCGTGACCGCGGCCAGGACCGTGCCGTTGCGGAGGAACTCGGCGGAGTGTTCCTCGTCCTCCTGGTGGACCAGGAACCTGGCGTCGTGGTTCTGGGACAGGTCGAGCATCGCCGGCAGGAACCAGTTGTTGAGCGAGTCCGCGTTCACCGCGATCGGGAGCCGGAGCGCGTCGACGGTGCCACGGACGGCCGCGATCGCCTCCAGTTCGAGCAACGAGACCTGACGGGCGAGCCGGAGCAGCGCCTCGCCGGCCTCGGTCGGTTTCGCGGGCTTGCCGCGCATCACCGCGACCTGGCCGAGGCGGCTCTCCAGCGCCTTGATCCGCTGGCTGACCGCGGACGGCGTGAGCCGCAGGCGCTTGGCGGCCGCGTCGAAACTGCCTTCGTCGACGACAGCCGCGAACGTCTCGAGCTGCGCGGAGTCGAACTGCATGATGAAGCAATCCTAATGGTGCTTCAGAATCTTTAGCTGGTTTGACCGGCCGTCCGCTGCCTACCGTCGAGGCATGCCCCTCCTGGCCGGCTTTGCCACGTCCTTGACCCTGATCGTCGCGATCGGCGCCCAGAACGCCTTCGTGCTCCGTCAGGGCCTCCGCCGTGAACACGTCCTGCCGGTGGTCCTCACCTGCGCACTGTCCGACACGCTCCTCATCTCCAGCGGCATCGCCGGCCTCGGCGCGCTGCTCACCCGCAGCCAGTTGGCCCTCGACCTCGCGAAGTACGCCGGCGCCGCCTTCCTCTACACGTACGCCGTCTTCGCTGCTCGGCGAGCACTCAACCCGGGATCCATCAGCCCCGCCGACCACGCCCCCGCCGCACTGCGCAGCGTCGTACTGACCTGCCTCGGCTTCACCTACCTCAACCCACACGTCTACCTCGACACCGTGGTCCTCCTCGGCTCCCTCGCGAACCAACGCGGCACCGACGGCCGCTGGCTCTACGGCCTCGGCGCCGTCACCGCCAGCTTCACCTGGTTCTTCTCCCTGGGCTTCTTCTCCCGCAACCTCTCCCCGATCTTCGCCCGCCCCCGAGCCTGGCAACTCCTCGACTCCGCCATAGCCCTCCTCATGACCGCCCTAGCAACCTGGATGCTGTTGCCCTGATATCCACAGGCACGAATACGCGTTGGTCGCTACCCGCACAACCCGATAGACTGTGAGTAGCAAGACCAGCCCCTCTGCCCGCTCGGGCACGGGCTGGTCGTCTTTCCGGGGGATTCGCGTGCCTGCCTATGCCAAGCCACATCTGTCCTTCGATGCCCAAGTCCAATTGCTGAAGAGCAGAGGAATGGTCATCGACGATCCTGTTGCCGCAGCTAACCTCTTGGGCGTGGTCGGGTACTACCGCCTGAGCGGCTACTGGTATCCGTACCGTCGTCAGCTCGGTCCGACACGGCGGGACGACCAATTCATCGAAGGCACGACCTTCGCCACGGTCGTCCGGCTGTATGACACCGATCGGCGGCTCAAGCTTCACGTCCTCGACGCGATCGAGCGCGTCGAGATCGCCCTGCGCGTCATGATGGGTTTCACGCTCGGCCAGCGCGGCGCCTACGCGCACCTGAACCGCGCGAACCTCGACGGACAATTCACCCGCTCCAACGGCGCGCGTCCGAGCAAGTACGACGAATGGCTAAGCAAGCTGCTCAGTGCGCAGGCTCGCTCGTCGGAGGAGTTCATCGTGCATTTCCAGCGGAAGTACGACGGGCGCCTGCCAGTTTGGGTCGTCACCGAGATCATGGACTTCGGCTCCGCGGCACATCTCTACCGAGGCCTCAAAGCCGCAGATCGCAACGCCATCGCTCGAGACCTGGACGTCGTCGATCACGCCGGTCTCGGAAACGGACATACCTTGGGCAACTGGTTGCGGGTGCTCAACTACGTCCGCAACACCTGCGCACATCATTCGCGTCTCTGGAACCGGCATATGGTCAACAAGATCGCGGCGCGGCAACTCGCGACCATCCCCGAACTCCAGCACCTGAGCCATTCGGACGTGTCGCACAACCGCGTCTATTCGACGTTGTGTGTTCTGGCGTTCCTGCTGGAGCGGGTTGGGCAGGGTGATTGGGTGACACCGCTGAGGGAGTTGCTGGCTGTTGAGGTGCCGGCCTGTGGACGGAGCCTTGCCGAGTTGGGGTTTCCTGAGGGGTGGGCTGGGCAATGGCCGTGGGTGAGGTGAGGAGCTGCGGGTGGATGTGACGGTGTTGTGTGATGCGGTGGGGGTGTTTCCGGAGGGGGTTTCGGAGGCGTTGCCGGGGTGGGGTGATGAGCAGGCGGAGTGGACTGCATCAGTCATGCCGGGGAACGTGGGTGGGGGTGGGTGGTGGCTGCATTTTCATAGTTATCTGGTGACTGGGGGCTCTGGGGTCGTGCTGGTGGATGCCGGTATCGGGCCGGCGGGTGGGGAGGCGGCTGAGTGGTTGGGGGTGGTGGGGCGGTTGCCTGGGTTGTTGGAAGTGGCTGGGGTGCGGGCTGATGAGGTTGACGCGGTGGTGTTGACGCATGTGCATCTGGATCATGTGGGGTGGAGTGCGGATGGGTCGGTGCCGCGGTTTCGGAACGCGGAGTATGTGGTGCAGCGGGACGAGGTCGAGCACGTGCGGGGTGGGACGACGTACGAGCGGATGATTCGGCCGATCGTGGACGCGGGGCAGTTGCGGGTGGTGGATGGGGAGACAACGCTTCACGGGATGCGGTTGATGCCGACGCCGGGGCATACGCCTGGGCATCAGTCGGTGGTGACCTCGCGGGCGGTGCTTGGTGGCGATGTGCTGGTGCATCCGGCGCAGGCTCGGTGGCCTGAGCTCACCTATGTGTACGAGCGGGATCCGGCAGTGGCCGTGACGTCGCGACGGGACGTGCTCGCGATGGCGGCCGCTCTCGGGATCCCTGTCGCGGCATCGCATCCGCACGCGGCGCTGTCGGGTGATGCTCGGCCGGTCGCCTCGGCGGGCGCCGGCGATGTGGTGTGCCCGCCGTACAAGCTATAGGCGTTAGCGGTAGCCGGTGGTGTCGGCGGGCTTGCCGGGGTCCTGGATATCCACGATGTAGCGCCACGCGTCGGGGCGACTGCCGTCGAGATCGGTGAAGCCGTAGAGCTGGGCGAGTTCACCGCTGGACGTGGACTTGCCGTTCCACCGGCGTACGTCGGGATCCGCAGCGAGGGCCGCCACCGCGCGACCGACGTACGACGGGCTCTCGGAGATCGCGAAGTGCGGCATCCGCTCGGTCGCGTCCCGCCAGTTCGCCTCGGTCACGCCGAACCCGTCGAGCATCGCCTCAGACCGCAGCCAGCCGGGCGTGAGCAGTAGGGCGGTCGCGTCGTACTGGTCGAGTTCGTGGGCGAGCGCGAACGCCATCCGGCCGACGGCACCCTTCGCGACGTCGTAGAAGAACGACACCCGGTAGTGGTCGGCGTTGTAGTCGTTCGTCCCGTCGGTCATCTCGATGACGAGCCCACCGGGTGACTTGATCAGCAGCGGCAGCGCGTAGTGACTCGTGATCGCGTGCGTATGAATGCCCAACTGCAGCAACCGCAGACCGCCCTCGAGGTCGCTCTCCCACACGGTCTTGTCCCACTCGGGCTCACCGTGCTGACCCCAGATGTCGTTCACCAGGATGTGTAGCGCGCCCTGCTCACGGTCGATCCGGTCGATCAGATCGCGGACCTGCTGCGGGTCCAGATGATCCACCGGTACGGCGATGCCGCGGCCGCCGGCGTCGTCGACGAGCTCCGCGGTGTCCTCGATCGTCTCCGGCCGGTCCATCTCGGACCGCGCGGCCCGGGTGCTGCGGCCGGTCACGTACACGGTCGCACCGGCGGCGCCGAGCTCGACCGCGATCCCCCGCCCGGCCGCCCGGGTCGCCCCGGTCACCAGCGCCACCTTCCCCGCCAACGGCTTCATGCCCACACTCCTTTTCCATACGCTGTATGGTTATGTACCATACGACGTATGGTTAAGGCTGGCAACCGCTCCGGGCGGCCCCGGGCCGGGGAGGAGCGGTTGAGCCGGGAGGCGATCCTGACCGCAGCACTGCGGATCGTCGACGACGAAGGCATCGACGCGCTGACCATGCGCCGCCTCGCCGCGACCCTCGAGGTCAACCCGATGTCGCTCTACCACCACCTGCCGAACAAGGCCGCCGTTCTGGCCGGCCTGGCCGAGCTCGTGTTCGCCGGGCTCGAGTACCCCGACCCGGGCGACGCCGTGCCGTGGGACGAGCAGTTGAAGGACGCGGCGCGGGCCTATCGCAACGCGCTCCGGGCGCACCCGAACCTCGCACTGCAGGTGCTGTCGGACACCTCGGCGGTATCGGACGTCGTGGTAGTCACGATGGAGCCGTTCTACCGCGCGCTCGACCGGGCGGCCCTGTCATCGCGACAAATCTTCGAGTCGGCGAACACGCTCATCGACTTCATCCACGGATTCAGCCTGGGCGAGGCGTCTGTCCGCGCCGACACCTTCGAGTTGGCTCCCGATCTGCTCACCCGCGTCGAGGGGCTGCCCGCGGGCAAGGCGCCGATCCTCACCCGCATCGTCCAGGAGCTCGGCCCCGAAGGCCTCGCCTACGACTTCGACAGCGGCTTCGAATCCGGACTGTCCACCGTGACCGCAGGCATCGGGGCCACGGTCCGCCGCCGGTAGCGCGAGATCGCGACGCCGATCAGGCAGAGCAGCCCACCGAGGTAGGCCAGCGGCACCGGACTCTCGTCGAGCAGGAGCCAACCGAGGAAGATCGTCAACGGCGGCACCAGGTACGTCGTCGCGCCCATCCGACCGGCCGTCGTCCGCGCCAACGCGTAGGCCCACGTGGTGAACGCGATCGCGGTGGGGAACGCACCGAGGAAGACCACCCACCAGATGGTCGACGGCCGCGCGTCGGCGGTCTCCCGGACCAGCGTCGGCGCGAACGGCAAGCACGCGATCGCGCCGATCAGGCATGACAGCCAGGTCACCTTGAGCGCAGGCAGCCGAGCAAGCAGCGGCTTCTGCGACACAACCCCGATGGCGTAGGCAGCCGCGGCCACCAGGCAGAGCAAGACACCCCAGGTCTCAGCGCTCCCCGAGGACGACGACAGTCCGATCAGGACCACACCACCGAACGCGGCGACACTGCCGATCACCAACTGGCGCGGGAAGCCCTCGTGAAGCCGTACGCCGGCCAGCAATGCGATCAGCAGCGGGCCGATGTTCACGAGCATCGCCGTCGTCCCGGCGTCGAGCCGGTGCTCAGCCTCGTTCAGCGCGAGGTTGTAGACACCGAACCAGAGCAGGCCGCAGATCAGCAGGAACTTCCAGTCCGCCTTCGCCGGCCAGCGCCGCGGCCGGCTGAACACGAAGATCCCGAGCAGCACACTCCCGACCAGCAGCCTGCCCAGGGACAGGGCGCCGGCCGAGAACTCCTGACCGACATGGCGGATCGCGACGAACGCCGATGCCCACAACACCACCGTCACCGCAGCCGCGCCGGCGGCCAGCACCCCTTGTTTCCTCATGCTGGTGACACTAGATCTCCTTCACTTCGGTGGACACCGAATTGTCAGGCCCCGCGCCGCCTGGCGGCGGGAGCGCGAACGGTACGACGAGCGCCGTCAGCACGACCGGGATCGTCAGCGCAGCGACCAGGATCGACATCGGGAACCAGATCGAACCCACTGCGAACCCCGCGTACACCACGACCGCGAAGACCTCGGCGAACAAGCCCGAGACCGAGGTCACGGTCGCACGGGCCGGACCGGTGATCGCATCCTGCAGCCGGGACTCCGAGACCACGATCACCAGCTGCATAAGGCCGTAGCCGACCGCGATCGGCAGGAACCCCCAGACCGACCGGCTCAGCGATCCGGCCGCGATCAGCACCGCCGTCGCCGCCAACCCCACCGCGAAGGTTGCCGCTGGCAACTTGTACGCCGGTCCCGCGAGCGCACCCCCGATCGCCTGTGCTGCCACGGTTCCGGCGATCAGCAGCGGGACCGCGCTGGTCGTGGCACCGGCCTCCCGGGCGAGCAACGGGAAGTACTCGTCGAACGCCAGGAAGCCCCCGAGCAACGCAACCAAGGCAACAGCTCGTCTGACCAGACGGCTGGTCAGCACCTCCGTCACGCCGGAGTCCAGCATCTGGAGGTAGTTGGTGAACGCCGCCCTCGACCCCGGCTCATCCGACTCCTTGGCGGTCTCGACCGGCTGGGCTTCGGGAAGCGACAACGCCACCGCCGCCTGCACCAGGCAGCTGAGCACGCTGACGATGCCGGCGAGCGTGTAGCCGCCGAGGTTGAACAGTGGGGTGGCCAAGGCAGTGGCCGCGAGGTTCATCACGAACGACGCTGACCTGGCCCGGCCGAGGAGGCTCGCGTAGCGGTCGGTGCGGTCGCGCGCCGCGAGTTCGTTGTACACGAAGGCTTCGAAGGTGCCGGAGATCAGCGCCGACGACGTACCCCAGAGGACGAAGCCGAGCGCGAAGCCGGTGAACGACGGCAGCGTGATCCACGCGGCATACCCAAGCCCGCTGAGCAGTGCACCGAGGACCAGCAGCTTGCGCCGGGAGTACGTGTCCGCCCAGGCACCCGACGGCACCTCGAGGACGAACGCGGTCGTCGACCAGATGACGAACAGCGTCGAGATCTGGGCCGCCGACAATCCGTGATCGGCGAACAACAACTGGTACAGCGGATACAGCGGGATGAAGTCGTGCAGCGCCTCATAGGCGACGATGCGCGTGGACAGACCGCGCGGCAGGCGGTCGGGGCGGTCAGGGCGTCAAAGGTGCGGGCTCGGGTATCTCATGTCCAAGAAGATACGGCGATTTCAGCGCCCCAGCAGTTCCTTTGTGCCGGGTGTGGATAAGTGCAGCACCTGATACCGCGTCCCCGGCACCGCGCCCGGCTCGGGACTGCTCCACAGGGTGAAGTGGACGAGCTCCCAGCGAGCCGTGTCCACGGCCAGCGCCGCGGTGTGGACCCCGTCCAGCGCGGCGGTCCGCTGCAGCGTCTCCACCGCGACCGCGATCGGCTCGGCCGGGTCCACGTCGGGCTCCAGCAGCTGCGTGTGCTTGGTCGCGCTCAGCGCCGGCTGATCCAGATCCGGACCCGCGAGCACGTCCACCCCGACCCAGTGGCGCACCGGAGGCCGCCCGAAGGACGTGCAGATCCCGGTGAAGAACCCGCCGCCCCACAGGAACTTGGCCATCCCGGCCTGGTCGTTCCACAGGTAGAAGGGCGCGTACTGGTTGACCATCGCGCCGTTCGCCCGGTCCTGGATCAGATACGCCTTGAGTCCCATGCCCTCGAAGTCGTCCAGCCTGGGCGCGTTCGTCTCCACCCGGCGCCGGATGATCCCCATGTCGTAGTCGGTCGGCAAGGTGATCTCGTACTGCATCGCGTCCACGGCACACCCTCTCGGTCGAGTCCCGAACATACTAGTAGGTACAGGCGTAATTGACGAGCGCCGACAGTCGGGAGTCCGTCACAGTAGGGCGATGAGCGATGTCATCGAACGGTTCTGGGCGAAGCTGCCGGCAGGCAGCCGGGACGCCCTCGTCAACGGCTTGAGCGCTTCCGAACTGCAGTCGGTGCTGCTGGACGTGAGTCGCGAGCGCGCCGCCAAGGTGACGCCGGCCAGGTTGCTGCAGCGGTGGCAGCAGGACCGTTTCGTGCGACCGTCGCCCGCCGACCCGCGGCAGCTGGCGAAGACGCGGCAGCGCTTGTGGGAGGCCTTGCCGCCGAAGTTCGCGGGCGTCGAGCTGTCTCCGGTGACACCGCTGGGCACGTGTTCCGCGGTCGCGACGATCAACCAGCACCAAGTGGTCAGTACGATCCGCGGCACCGAGGTCGCCAGTGACCCGACCAACGAGCTCGCGATCGAAGCCGCCGTACGGCGTCGTGCCGGGCTGGATCGGGTCGACCTGGCCGCGTGCCAGCGGGTGGTTCGCGCGCAGGCCGTCGAGGGGCCGGGGATGTTCGCGCACTTCGAGCTGTTCGCGCTGGTGTCGAGCGCGCGGGACACCGGTTCGGGGCGGACCGAGGCCGAGCTGCTGATCGATCACCTGAACTTCTGGCACGACGTACTGGGTGACTCGGCCGAGCTCGCCTTCACGATCTTCACGCCGTCGGCTGTGCGGGAGCGGATCGAGGATACGGTCCGCCCGGCGCTGAAGGTCGACTTCACCGAGGACACCGGGCGGACCAAGAGCGAGAACTACTACTCGGGTACGGCGATCCGCATCGCGGCCGACGGGGCCGACCTGGGCGACGGTGGATTCACCCGGTGGACCGCTGACCTGCTGGGCGACCAGAAGGAACGCTGCCTGACCTCCTGCGTCTCGACCGAGCGCCTGACAGCTATCGGAGTTTGAGCAGCCCGGCATCCGTGGGACGGAAGCCGCACGCGTCCACGTAGAACGCGGTCAGGTGCGGCTCGTAGTCGACGTGCAGCCACTCACATCCGGCCGCCTTCGCCTCCTCCGCCGCGGTCAGGACGAGCTGCTTGCCGATGCCCTGCCGGCCGTAGTCAGGATGAACGGCGGTGTCCAGCACGAACGCGTGGGCACCGCCGTCCCAGCACACCTGCACGAACCCGACCAGCTGATCGTTGCTGAAGGCCCCTACCCACGTCAGCGCCCACCGCTCCAACCGCTCCACCCACTGCTGCACCTCGAGAGCACCCTCGAACGCCAGCGCGTGCAGTGCGGACAGCTCACGGTCGTCGACAGGAAACCGCACCTCGTAGCGCACAGTCACAGGCGCCCTGCCGGCTCGCGGCGTCTCAGATAGTTCAGCATCTCGTCAGGCTAGGCGCGATCGCTCTGCGGGCGGACCTGATTTATGGGAGCGCTGCTTCCGTGCTGATCAGGATGATTGTGCTGCCGGGATTCAGGTCCAGGCGGTCACGGGCGGCTCGGAGTCCGGCCAGGGTGGCGGCTCCGCTCGGGCCTGAGGAGATTCCGGCGGCTCCGAGGTCGGCGGTGGCTTGAAGCGCCGCCTCGTCTTCGACTGTGACCGAGTAGTCGAGTCCTGAGCGCAGTACGGGCCAGGCGAGGGTGGATGGCGTACCGCAGTTCAGGCCGGCCATGGCGGTCTTGCCGGTCGGCACTGTGACCAGCTCACCGGCCAGGAGGCTGGTTGTGACGCAGGAGGCGCTGGCGGGCTCCACACCGAGGAGCGCTGGGGTGATCGACCCGCTGCGGTAGTGCGTGACGGCCGCCTGCGCTATCGACCCCACACCCATCGGTACGACGACCAGATCAGGCTGTACGTCGATCTCGCGGAACAGAGTCGAGTAGCCGTCGACAATGTGCTGCGGCACCACCTCATACCCAGGCCAGGCCGAGTCCTGGATCAGCAGGCGAGTATCTGTCGCGTACGACGCTGCCTCGGCGACCGCGGCGTCGTACGAGTCGGGTACGACGGTCACCGTGGCACCCTCGGCCCGGATGGCGTCGATCGCTGTGTCACTCACCACGTCCGGGACGAACACGTGCGACGACAGACCGAGCATGGTGGCTCGGCGCGCGACGGCACGGCCATGGTTGCCGTCGGTCGCGGTGACGAGCTCCACCGGCCCGGAGTGGTCCTGGAGCGTGCGGTGGATCGCCCACCACGCGCCGAGCGCCTTGAACGCGGGCAGGCCGAGCCGCTGCGACTCGTCCTTCACCAGAACCTCGCCGACACCGAACTCGGCCGCCAGCGACGGGACACGGGTCAGCGGGGTCGGGCGGTAGCCGGTGAGGCTCTGGTGGAACGCCAGTACCTCGGCCGGTGCGGGCGTCGTATGCCAGGACCTCGCGGACGGGTTGCTGTACCAGCGCGCCAACTAAGCGACCAGGGCGAACGCCTGGGCGGTGCCGGAGTACGCGTGCGGGGACGATGTGATCCGCTGGGGCGCCTGCTGGACCCGGATAGCCGCCGTCTGGAGGTGGACCGGCAGCGTGGAGCGGACCGCGGTGGCGAGGTCGAACTGCACCTCCGCCAGCAGGTCGGTCAGCTCGAGCTCCAGGGCGCGGCAGATCGCGGCGAGGATCTCCGAGGACGGCTCCTTGCGGCCGCGCTCGATCTCGGACAAGTAGGGAACCGATACCTGCGCCAGCTCGGCGAGCTCGCGCAGGGTGATCCCCCGCTCGCGCCGCAACCGGCGGAAGACGTTCCCGATCACCTGGCGTAGCAACACGTCTGGCCCTCCTCGCCTCCTGGTGTCCTGTAACGAGTGTGCCATCCCGGCCGGGTCTGCGGCGGGCAGATCTGCCACGGGCAGATTCCTGACCGTTTCCGGACGCTCCCCCACAGGCTGGAAACCATGAGCGAGCTACCGAACAACCTGGACCGTCACATCTACGAGCGCCTGCTCTGGCAGCGCATCCTCGTCCTCGGCGACGAGATCAAGGACGAGAACGCCAACGCGCTGTGCGCGCAGCTGATCCTGCTGAACGCCGAGGACCCGAAGGCGGACATCTCGCTCTACATCAACTCCCCCGGCGGCTCGGTGTCGGCCGGACTGGCGATCTACGACACGATGAGCTTCATCAGCAACGACGTGGCGACGTACGCGATGGGGATGGTCGCGTCGATGGGGCAGGTGCTGCTGACCTGCGGTACGCCGGGGAAGCGGTACGCACTGCCGCACGCGCGGATCATGATGCACCAGCCGACGGGCGGGATGGGCGGTACGGCGAGCGACATCAAGGTGCAGGCCGAACAGGCGATCAAGGCGCGTGAGGACCTCGCCCAACTGATCGCCGACCGCACCGGCCAGCCCCTCGACACCATCACCACCGACTTCGACCGGGACCGCTGGTTCACCCCGGCCGCAGCCCGCGACTACGGCATCATCGACCGAGTCCTCACCCGCCCGACCCCTGTCCCGGCCTGAGGGCTTGGGAGAGGTCGGCGGTTAGGTCGGAGGGGTCTTCCAGGCCGAGGCTGAGGCGGAGGAGGGCGGCGTCGGGTTTGGCCTTGGGGGTGACGAGGCGGTGGGTCAGGGCGGCGGGGTGCTGGATGAGGGTGTCTACTCCGCCTAGTGAGACTGCGTGGGTGATGAGGCGCAGGCGGGCCGCGACCTGGGCGGCCGCGTCGTACCCGCCGGCGAGGCGGAAGGCGACGACTGCGCCCGGGCCTGCCTGTTGACGTCCGATGAGCGCCAGCGGGTCGCACTCGGTCAGCCCCGGGTAGTAGACCTGCTCGATGGCGGGCTGGGCGGAGAGCCAGTCGGCGACCTTGCCGGCGGTCGCCTGCTGCGCCCGTACTCGCACTGGCAGCGTCTGCAGTCCCCTGTGCAGTTCGTACGCCGCCAACGGGTGCAGCAGGCCACCAGTCACTGCGCGGATCTGCCGGAGCCGGCCGACCCACTCCACGCCGGCCGCGACCACGCCGCCCATGACGTCGCCGTGCCCGCCGAGGTATTTGGTTGCCGAGTGCAACACGAGGCTCGCCCCGTGCCGAGCCGGCTGCTGCAGGACCGGGGTCGCGAAGGTGTTGTCCACCAGCACCGGTACGTCGCCCGCCGCCGCGACCACGGCCGCGATGTCCACCAGCTCCAGCGTCGGGTTGGCCGGCGTCTCCACGATCACGAGCCCGGTGTCCGCCCGAACGGCTGAGGCGACCTCGGTGACTTCAGCCCAGGTGACGGTTGTCCCCAGCAGGCCTGTGGATAACAGGTGGTCGGTCCCGCCGTACAGCGGCCGAACGGCGACCACGTGCGGGCGGCCCGCGGCGACAGCGGCGAGCAGGCAGGCGGTGAGCGCGGCCATGCCGGAGCCGAACGCGACGGCGCCGTCGGTGTGCTCGAGCTCCGCAAGCGCGTCCTCGAAGCGGGCGACGGTCGGGTTCCACAAGCGTTGGTAGACGAGGCTGCCGCCGTCCGGGCCGTTGCCTTGCGTGAGTTCGTCGTACGACGTCCCGCCGGTGCCGACGTCGGGGAGCGGGTAGGTCGTGGACAGGTCGATCGGCGGGACGTGGACGCCGAGCGCGGTCAGGTCGTCGCGGCCGGCGTGCACGGACCGGGTGTCGAGCTGAGTCATCGGGGCCTCCTCCACAACTGGCAGTCGAGGCTGAGGATGGAATCTTCTGCGGAGAGAGTGCAAGAGTTCCGAAGAAAGTTCATCCACAGGCTCATCCACACGCTGTGGATTCTGTGGACGCGCTCTACAGTGGTGCCATGCCGAAGGATCGTCGGACGCCGGGACCGGCCCCGCGGCCAGCTCCGGGTGCAGAGTCGGGCGGGCTCGACGAGGTGGACCGGGAACTGGTCCGGCTGCTCACCGCCGACGGCCGGATGCCGAACAACGCCCTCGCCGAGGCGACCGGCATCGCGCCGTCCACCTGCCTGACCCGGGTGCGTTCCCTGCGCGAGCGCGGGGTGATTCGCGGCTTCCACGCCGACGTGGACCTGGCCGCGCTGGGCCAGCCGCTTCAGGCCCTGATCGCGATCCGCATCGGGGCTCACTCCCGCGACGAGATCAACCGCTTCCGCGGCAAGGTCCCCGGCCTACCCGGGGTGTTGTCCCTCTTCCACGTCAGCGGCGCCAACGACTACCTGCTGCACGTGTCAGCCGCCTCGCCGGACGCGCTGCGTGAATTCGTCCTGGACCACCTGACCGCCGACCCGGCTGTCGTGCACGCCGAGACGAGCCTGATCTTCGAGCACGTCCGGGGTGCCGGGGGCTGAGGTCAGCGGGGCTTCAGGCCCCACTCCCGAGCCAGCAGGTCGAACGAGTGGCGGCGTTCGGCGGGGTCGTGGATGTTGGTGGTGATGATCAGCTCGTCGGCGCCGGCGGATGCGGCTCGGCGAGCGAGGTCGCCGGCTACCTGTTCTGGGGTGCCTACCGAGACCAGGCCGGACCATTCTTCGACGGCGGCCAGTTCGCCTTCGGACCAGGGGTAGGACTCGGCTTCCTCGGGGGACGGGAGGGGGCCCGGGCGGCCGGAGCGGAGGCGAAGCATGGAGAGGGCGTTGGCGCGAGCCAGTTGCTGGGCGCGCTCCTCGGTGTCGGACACGATCGCGGCCAGGGCGAGGATCGCGTGCGGCGACGTCTGGTGATCCGAGGGCTGGAAGTTCTCGCGGTACGACGCGATGACACCGGCCGGGTCCAGGGTCCCGAAGTGACCGGCGTACGCGAACCCGGTCCCGAGGGCGGCTGCCGCCTGGCCGCCGTACGTGCTGGAGCCGAGGATCCACACCGGCGGCAGCGGGACGTCGTCCGGTTGGGCGGAGATCGGGGCGAACGGGTGACCGGTCGGGAAGCCCTCGGCGTACGCGCGGAGTTCGGCATACTGCTCGGGGAAGTCGTCGGCGCCGAGCGTCTCCCGGCTGCGGCGCAGGGCGAGCGCGGTGCGCTGATCGGTGCCAGGCGCGCGGCCGATGCCGAGGTCGATGCGGTCGGGGTACAGGCCGGCCAGGACGCGGAACGTCTCGGCGACCTTGAGCGGTGAGTGGTTCGGCAGCATGATGCCGCCGGAGCCGACCCGGATGCTCGAGGTGGCCGCGGCGACGGCCGCGATCATCACCTCGGGGCTCGTGCTCACCACGCTGGGGATGTTGTGGTGCTCCGCCAGCCAGTAGCGGTCGTATCCGGCGGCCTCGGCGGTGCGGGCCAGCTCGAGTGTCTCGTGCAGCGCCTGCGACGGCCGCGATCCCGTCGGCACCGGCGAGAGGTCGAGCACGGACAGGGGCATCGGTTCGGCTGTCACGTTGAATCAGCAACCGCACCCGGCCCCGGCCTATTCCGGGGCGACCGCAACTCAGCCCGGGTACGGCGTCTGGGCGCGAGCGTCCCGCAGTGGGCGGGCCCACCAGGCGAGCTGGTGGAGCAGTGCGGCGGCCGCGCCCGGTGTCGTCGGATCGATCGGCTCGCCGGCCGGCGTGAAGTCGTCCTCGTGGAAGCCGAGGGTGTCGCGGATGGTGATCGCATGAAGTTCGGCGAAAACCAGCCGGAGCTGTTCGGCCGCACGCAGTCCGCCGGACCGGCCGCCGTACACGACGAACGCGATCGGCTTGCCGTACCAGGGCCGGCGGACGGCGTCGATCGCGGTCTTCAGGTCGCCCGGATACGCGTGGTTGTACTCGGCTGTGACGATCACCACCGCGTCCGCGTCCTCGATCCGCGCCGCCAATCCCGCCAGTGGGACCGCGCTGAGGTCGATCAGGTCGAGCTTGAACTCATCACTCCACTCGCACTCGCGGGCGAACCACCGCGTCACCAGCGTGCCGAACCGCCCGGCGTCCACGTTGCGCGTCAGCAGCGCGAGCCGCAGCGGATGAACAGTCACGCGATGGACGCTAGTACCTCAACAAGACTTGAGGTCAAACGCTGTCTCATCACCCGCGGGAACCGCCGTCCTCGGAAGGGGGTGGCAGCGAGGGTGGGGTGCTGGGCTGCAGTTCGGTCTGCGCCGCGGTCATGAGATCGGGCTGGCCGGTCGCATCAGGCTGGCCGGTGGCGTCGGGCTGGCCGGTGGCATCGGGCTGGCCGGTGGTGGGTTGGTCGGTGGGGAGGACGCCGACGGTTTGCCAGGCGTGGGTGACGGCGGCCAGTTGGGTCGAGTCCTCGCCGTACAGGTCCCGCGCGCTCGCCTGTGTCGCTTCGGCGAACTCGGCGAAGGTGGCGGTCTCGGAGAGCGTGCCGGAGGTCAGCGTGGTGTACCAGATCTTGCCGGCGTCGTCGTACGCGTTGCCGCCGATCTCGGCCGCGGTGAGGTAGAAGGCGCGGTTCGGGATGCCGGAGTTGAGGTGGACGCCGCCGTTGTCGTCCTCGGTCTCGATGTAGCCCGACATGTGGTCCGGCTGCGGGTCCTTGCCGAGCCGTGGGTCGTCGTACGCCGTGCCCGGTGCCTTCATCGACCGCAGTGCGTCGCCCCGGACGCCGGGCATGAACAGGCCGGCCCCGATCAGCCAGTCGGCCTCTTCGGTGCTCTGGCCGAGCGCGTGCTGCTTGGCGAGTGAGCCGAAGACGTCGGAGATGCTCTCGTTCAGCGCGCCGGATTGGCCTTCGTAGGAGAGGTTCGCGGTGTACTGCGTCACGCCGTGGGTGAGCTCGTGGCCGGTGACGTCGATCGACCCGGTGAAGTTGCCGAAGATCTCCCCGTCCCCGTCACCGAAGACCATCTGGGCACCGTCCCAGAAGGCGTTCGCGTACCCGCGGTCGTAGTGCACTGTCGACGTCAGGACGAGACCTTCGCCGTCGATCGAGTCGCGGCCGAAGGACTCTTTGAACATCGTCCAGGTCGCGCCGGTCCCGTCGTACGCCTGGTTCACGGCCAGGTCCTCGACGGGATCCTCACCTTCGGCGCGGACCGGAGTGCCGGGCAGGTTCGTCTCGTGCTCGGCGTCGTACACCTCGCGGCGCAGACCGCCTTCCGCGGTCGCCCGGCCGAGGCCGGCCGCGGGCCGCGCTCGCAGTACGGCGTCGTGCTGCAGCGACTGGCGATACCTGGCGCGAAGGTTGGGGTCGTCCACGGTGCGCTCGAGCTGCTCGAGCAGGTACGGCGGGACGATGTAGTGGGACACCATGCTCAGATCGTGCCCCACCGGGTGGATCCGGGGACAGACCGCAGTACAGAAATCCTCTGACAGCGGATAAACTCAAGGATTTGTGGCTGCGACCAGAAATGCAGAAAACCATTCTGGGAGCCAAGGCGATGAATTTTACCACGAGGGGTTGGAATTGCCGAATCCGGTCCACGCCGAACAGGCGCACCTGACCACGTTCTACGCCGCGCTGGACGCCGAGCGCGAGCGCACGGAGGAGCGCTCCCGGGACGAGCAACTGGTCCAGACCCGCAACGCCCAGGCCCTGCACCAGCGCGACGGCAGGATCCGTGACCTCAAGCTCCGCCAGGCCCGGCTGAACGCCGCCGAGGAGGGCCTGTACTTCGGCCGTCTCGACGCCGCCGACGGCGAGATCCTGCACATCGGCCGGATCGGCCTGCACGACGCGGACTACGAACCCCTCCTGGTCGACTGGCGTGCGCCCGCCGCACGGCCGTTCTACATCGCGACCGCGGTGGCGAACCACGGTGTCGTCCGGCGCCGGCACATCCAGACCCGGCTGCGGAACGTGGTCGACGTCCAGGACGAGCAACTCGACCTGGAGCGGGATGCGGCGGACGCGTCCAAGCTCGGAACGGGCGTGATCGGCGAGGCCGTTCTGCTGAAGGCACTCGAGGCCCGGCGGACCGGCCAGATGGAGTCGATCGTGCAGACGATCCAGGCCGATCAGGACCGGATCATCCGCTCCGAGCTGCCCGGAATCCTGGTCGTCCAGGGCGGTCCCGGTACTGGCAAGACCGCGATCGCGTTGCACCGGGCGGCATTTCTGCTTTACACGCATCGTGAACAACTGGAAAAGCGCGGAATTCTGGTGGTCGGGCCGAATGCGGCGTTCCTGCGGTTCATCGGCCAGGTGCTCCCGTCGCTCGGTGAGGACGGCGTCCGGCTCGTGACCGTCGCCGAGCTGTACCCGGGCCTGACCGCGACCCGCCCGGAGACCGCTGAGAGCGCCGAGGTGAAGGGCCGCGTGGTGATGGCCGAGGTGATCGCCAAGGCGGTCGCCGACCGGCAATGGATCCCGGACCGCCCGGTCAGCCTCACCGTCGACCGGACCGACCTCGAACTCGACCCGAAGGTCTGCCTCGCGGCCCGCGAGCGCGCCCGGGGCCGGAACCTCACCCACAACCAGGCCCGTCCCTACTTCCTGACCGAGATCGTCGACCACCTGACGAACCAGTACGCCGACCTGATCGGCACCGATCCACTCGACGGCGAGAACCTGCTCGACGACTACGAGCTCTCGGAGCTGCGCAGGGAAGTCCTCGCCGAGCCCGCGGTCCAGGCGCTGCTCGACCAGCTCTGGCCACTACTCAGTCCGCAGAAACTCCTCGAGGATCTGTACGGCGACGAGGACCGGCTGGCGTTGGCCGCACCGCAGCTGACCGCACTCGACCGCGAGCACCTCCTGCGGTACGGCGATGACTGGAGTCCGTCCGACGTACCCCTGCTCGACGAAGCCGCGGAGCTGCTCGGCGACGACGGCACGGAAGCCGCGAAGGAGCGGGCGGCCCGGGCCCGGGCGGTCGCCTACGCGCAGGGTGCGCTGGACCTGCTGTCCGGTTCCGGCTCGACCGACTTCGACGATGACGACGAATCAGAGGTGCTGACCGCGAAGGACATCCTCGACGCCGAGATGCTCGCCGAGCGGTTCGAGGCGGACGACGACCGCACGCTCGCGGACCGCGCCGCGGCCGACCGGCGGTGGACGTACGGGCACGTGATCGTGGACGAGGCGCAGGAGCTGACCCCGATGGCGTGGCGGGCGATCGCGCGCCGCTGCCCGCTGCGCTCGATGACCGTGGTCGGCGACGTCGCGCAGACCGGCGCGATCGGTGGCGGGACGAGTTGGTCGGCCGCGCTCGGCGAGACCTTCGGCGATCGCTGGCGACTGGCCGAGCTCACGCTGAACTACCGCACCCCGGCCGAGGTGATGGATCTCGCTCAGGACGTACTGCGCGAGGTCGACCCTGCCGCGCGAGCACCACGCTCGGTCCGGTCCACCGGCGTGAAGCCGTGGCACGCGGATGTGGCCGCCGCCGAGCAGGCTCTGCACGTCTACAAGATCGCCGCCGAGGAGACACAGCACGGCCAGGTCGGCGTCATCACGTCCCGCAGCCGGCTCGAACTCGTCCAGGAGGCGGTCGCCGACCTCACCGGCGTCACGGTCCTGAGCGCACGCGAGGCGAAGGGCCTCGAGTTCGACTCCGTCCTGGTCGTCGACCCCGATGGCATCGTGATCGAGTCCCCGCGCGGTCTGCGGGATCTGTACGTCGCTCTCACACGCTGCACCCAGCGACTCGGGGTCGTCGGCACGCTTCCCGACGTACTGCGGGATTCAGCTGCCTGGGGCTGAGTCGTCGTGCCGGCGTCGGCCGAAGAGGCGGGCGAAGTTGATGGAGAAGCCCCAGCCGAGGACCTTCGGGGTGAACAGCCGCGGGTCGTCGGGGTTCCACCAGCGGGATTTCGTCCGGTCCACGGTCGGTCGTCGCCAGTCGTACGGGAGCCCGAGGAACTTTCCGGTCTTACTGCCCATACACCGACAGTAGCTCGGAAGCGTCAGCAGCAGTTCTGCCGATGAACCGTGGACACCAACGACCCCCGGAGCTTCCTCGTCCTGCTAGCGTGGCTGCTGGTGCTGATGACCAAGGATGATCCGTCGAAGCAGGCAGCCAGCACGCCGGCGTCCGCGCCGGCGGCGCCCGTCTCTGTGACGACACGGACCGTCGCACCGCCCGCCGAAGGCACCACGTCGACCGCACCCGCAGCACCGAAGGTTGCCGGCGACGTACGATCGTTGCCCGCGGGACTGTTCTGCCGGGACCTGAAGGCCAAGGGGTACAGCTACGTGGCGGCGATCGACTACTGGCGGCTGCACGGCCAGCCGGACCAGATGGATGCCGACCGCAACGGAATCCCGTGCGAGACCGTCTATTCGCGCAGCGACGTCGCCGCGTACTGGAACGGGCGTGAGGTGACCGGGGTCGTGCCGTGGACGGTTGGGTTGTTCTGCCGGGATCTCGCCGCCCGGGGAGCGACGTACGCGCAGGCCGTCGCCTACTGGTGGTACTACGACATGCCACAGCGGATGGACGCGGACAAGAACGGGATTCCCTGCGAGACGGTGTATTCGGCGGCGGCGGTCAACGCCTTCTGGTTCCCGTGACGGCGCGGATCTGGGCGGTCTTTCTGACGTGTGCGGTGGTTGTCGTGGCCGCCGGGATCTTCGGGCTGTCCTCGGCCGGGGTGTTCGAGCGTGGGCAGCCGAGTAGCCAGAGCGGGCCGGTCGCGTCACCGACGCGGGTGGTAACGACGCCGAAGCCGACACCGACGCCCACCCCCTCGCCGACGCGGCGTACAGCCGCGACGGTTCACGCACCCCCGCGGTACGTGTTTCCGATCGCCGGGTGTCTCGCGGATGCTTCGCAGAGTCATCATGACTATCCGGCGTCGGATGTGTTCGCGAAGGTGGGATGCCGGTTCGTGTCGCCGGTTGATGGGCGGGTGGACGAGGTGACACGGGTGGACGCGTGGGATCCGAAGACCAACGTGGGGGCGGATCGGGGCGGACTGTCGGTCTCGGTCGTGGGCGTTGACGGGGTGCGGTACTACGGCTCGCATCTGTCGGCGATCGAGGCTGGGATTCGTCCGGGGGTGTCGGTGCGGGCCGGGCAGGTGCTCGCGCGGACCGGCAAGACCGGAAGTGCTCGCTTCACACCCCCGCACCTGCACTTTGCGATCAGCTGGCCGACGGCCCCGGGTGTGTGGTGGATCCGGCGTGGGGCCGTGCCACCGCAGGCGTTCCTCAACAGCTGGCACGACGGTGGCCAGCTCTCACCTGTCTCACTGGTTGCCAGGACCAGACGCTCGTACGGCGTCGACCGTGGTTGCCGGACGTACTGCTGACACGAAGGCCAGGCCGAGCAGCGCACCACCGAGTGGCATCAGGTCGAGGTTGGCACTGATCAGCACGAATCCGAGGATGAGCAGCAGTGGCGCCCAGGCCGTGAGCCGGCGTTCGAGCGTCAGGAGTACGGCGAGGGTGAGCAGGCCGGCCAGGAACAGGATCGGCCCGAGGACTTGCAGCGCCGGGTAGATGCCGAGGTCACCGGGCCAGCGGTCGTAGTTGTCGCGGACCACGGACATGGCCGCGTGGTCAGCGGCGCGGAAGCCGACGATCATGTCGATCAGGATGACCCGGACGAAGGCTGCCACCCCGACGAGACCCACGACCGCGGCGACGGTCGCCAGGGTACGGCGCCTCGCGACCGTGGCTCGGGCCAGGAGCAGGACGACGCCGAACAGCAGCATGCCGACCAGGAACAGGAGATGGCCGCTGGTCCAGGCGAGCCCTGGGCCACGATCGCCGTTGGCTCCGTCGATCAACCGGATGATGCCGTAGGCAACGAATAGCGCACCGGCGGTGATACCGATTCTCTTCATACCTACAGCGTTACGAACATCTCGGCGGGAGGCATCGCCGACGAGAGGGAGGTTGCGGCGGCTACTGGTTCGCAGGAGTGATGAGGCCGGTCTCGTACGCCGCGATGACTGCCTGGACCCGATCACGGAGGTTGAGTTTGGTCAGCGTGTTGCTGACGTGGGTCTTGACCGTGTGTTCGCTGACCGACAGCGCGGTGGCGATCTCGGCGTTCGACAGGCCGCGTCCGAGCAGGACGAGGGTCTCGCGCTCGCGGGCGGTGAGGACATCCAACGCGGCGGCGGGGGCGGTGCGCGGCCGGTTCCGCGTGAGGTCGGCGATCAGGCGACGCGTCACGCTCGGCGCGAGCAGCGACTCACCAGCCACCACGACGCGGACCGCGTGCACCAGGTCGTCCCGCCGTACGTCCTTCAGCAGGAACCCGCTCGCCCCGGCGTAGAGCGCGTCGTACACGTAGTCGTCGGAGTCGAACGTCGTGAGCATGACCACCTTCGTCGTGGTGGTCGCGCAGATCGTTCGGGCCGCGGCCAGGCCGTCGACGCGGGGCATCCGAACGTCGAGGAGGGCGACGTCCGGGGCCAACGAGCGGACGAGCGAGACCGCCTCGGCGCCGTCGGCCGCCTCGCCGACGACCTCGATGCCGGGCTGCGCGTCGAGGATCATCGCGAACCCGCTCCGTACCAGTTCCTGGTCGTCGGCCAGCACCACCCGGATCATGAAACCCCTTCCAGACCAGGCAATCTGGCCCGCACCTCGAATCCGCCGCCGACCAGCGGCCCGGCCTCCGCCGTACCTCCGCAAGCCGCGGCGCGCTCCCGGATCCCGACCAGCCCATGCCCACCCGACGACGACACATCTCCCCCGACGCCATCGTCGGTGATCGACAGCTCCAGACAGGTTGGTGTCCAGCGAAGCCGTACGGCGACCTGTGTGGCCCGCGCGTGTTTCACGGTGTTCGTCAACGCCTCCTGGACGATCCGATAGACGGCGACCTCGGTGTCCGGCGGCACAGGACGCCGTACGCCGGTCTCCTCGAAAGTCGCGTCTCGCAGCAACTCGGGCAGCGAGGCCAGCGTGGGTTGGGGCGAGCGATCCTCGCCGGCTTTGAGGACGCCGAGGAGCCGCCGGAGTTGCACCATCGCGTCCCGGCCCGCGTCGGCGATCGCGTCGAAGGCGCGCTCGGCCCGGTCCGGGTCCGTGCGGACCACCACCGGTCCGGCCTCGGCCTGGACGACCATCAGACTGACCGCGTGCGCGAGGATGTCGTGCATGTCGCGGGCGACCCGAGCGCGTTCCTCGGCCGCGGCGCGGGCGGCCTCCGCGGCGCGTTCGCGTTCGAGCTGGTCCGCACGCTCGCGCAGCGCCGCGGCGTGCTCGCGATGGCTGCGTTCGAGCGAGCCGGCCAGGAACGCGGCGACCGGGAGCAGGAACGTGAACATGAACTCGGCCGCATCGTTGTGCTTCAGCAGCAGCGACGCCGGCGGGAACGTGACAAGGATGAGCACGAGCAGCCCGATCCGCTGCCACCGCTTCCGGCCCAGGCTCGCCAGCGAGTAGATCGCGACCAGACCGCCGTACTGGAGGTACTGCCCCGGCCGGTGGTAGAGCGAGACGAGCGTCGCGGCCGTGCCGACGACCACCATCACGCCGAACGGCCAGCGGCGCCGCCACAGCAGCGGGATCACAGTGCCGAGATTGAGTACGACGCCGAGCGGGGTGACGGCACCGGGACCGGTGTCGACGAACGGGACGGACGACGCGATCGCAACCGCGATCACGACGGCGACGTCGATCACCCGGTCCACGGTCCGTGGGCCCGGGATGCCGAGCCGCTCGAGTCCACCCACTGCCTCAGTCTGACTCACCGCGCGGCCACGGGCCTCGCTCCCGCGACGGACATCAGCTCTCCGCACTCCGTCGTACGAGCGAGAGCCGTTGCTGGATCTCACTCGTCACGGTCACGAAGCCCAGCGACTCGTACAGCCGCGAGGCTCCCGTTGGATTGTCCGCGTCCACGCCGAGCGCGGACCGCTCGAACCCAGCCGTCTGACCGGCCCGCAGTACGGCGCTGATCGCCGCCCGGGCCAGCCCACGGCCTCGGTACTCCTCGAGCGCACCGACCTGCCCGATCCACAACTCGCGTACGCCGGTCTGCTCGGTGTCGACCGTGAATTCGTAGCCCAGCGCGAACGCCGCGATCCGATCGCCGTCGACCACGATCCTCGACAGCTCCGGCCGGAAGGCGTGGTGACTGGTGAACCATTTCGTCCAGTGCTCCGCGTTCTTGGGGAGGAATCCCCACTGGCCGGTGAAGATCTCGTTGTAGGTGAGCCGCAGCAGTTCGTCGTACCGACGGTCGAATCCGGTCATCGCGAACCCGTCGGGCAGCGACGGCATCCGCACCGGCTGATCGTCGTACCAGCGGCGCATCACGCGGTAGTAGCGGATCGGCCGGAAACCCCGGCTCGTGACCAGAGCGAGGCCACCGGCGTTGACCGGCTGGATCGTGACGTCGACGACCTCACCCTGCTCCGCCGCGCGCTGCAGTTGCCAGTCGAGGAGTGGCCCACCGAGACCGCGTCGCCGGAAGGCAGGGTCGATGCCGCCCTTGAGCGTGACGATCGGCTGCCCGTCGACCACATCCGGCGGCGGGACGAGGCCGTACCCCGCGAGCCGGCCGTCGAGCCATACGCCGAGGGAGTCCGCACCGTCGAGCTCGTCGGCGAAGTCGTCGAGGGTGACGTACCTGCCGCTGTCGTCGGCGGTGGCGATCGCGTTCGCGACCTCGATCGCCGCCGGCGAGTGCTCAGGCCCGAGCGGTCCCGTCGTCACTCCGGCGGGCCAGCCCATCAGGACTCCGACCCGACCACTTGGCGGATCTCCGACTCACCCTCCCAGCCCGGCCAGGTACGACGGTGGAGGTCCATGAAGCGCTTGGTCCAGTCGATGACCTCGTCGCGAGTGGCCACCTCGTACACGGCGTACGCCCCGAGCGGGGTGGGATCTCCGGACGGGCCGTCGGTGACGGTGAGCTCACCACCGGAGACCCCGACCCGGGTGGCCGTTGCGAGAGGCAACAACCCGGCCGTGTCGATCAGCACCCCGCGGCGAGCCGCCTCCGCTCCCAGCGCGGCGATTCCTTCGGCCAGCTCCGGCGGCGGGAACCCGTGCGCTTCGGCAGTCCGCAACACGGCGATGAAGCGCATCAGCGCGCCCTGCCTTCGCGCAGCATCCCGATCGACTTCTCGATCCGCCGGTCTCGGGTCTCCTCGGTCTTCGCCCCCGTCACCTGTAGCACGTGCCACTGCTGCTTGCTGTAGCTCAACGTCTCCCAGAACTCCTTGGCCTTCGCATCCGCCGCGAGCGCCGCGGCCAGTTGCCCGGGTACGTCGAGCTCGCGCGGAGCCGTGTCGAGTTCCACCTCGACGTCGAGCACCTCGCCAGGCGTGACTGCGGCCTCGGTACGGCGTTCGGCGCTGAAACCGAGCAGATAGCGGCCACCCATCCGGGCGATCGAGGTGCGGAACGTGTAGCCCTTGACGGTGACACGGACCTTCGGATGCGCGCCGCCGGCGAGAGACTCGACGACGTTGTCCGGGACGACGAAGCCGGCCGTGTTCTTGCCGGTGGACAGGAGCTCGGCGGTGAACTTCATCGGATCTCCTCCGTGCGAGTGCGGACCATCAACAGAGTCAACCAGGCCCAGCCCACGATCACCGCGACCGTGAAGCCCAGGTTGACGACCGCGGTGCCGCTGCCGGTGGCCAGACCGATCAGGCCGAGGATGTAAACGATGCCGGTGATCAGCGAGAAGCGCGACCAGCCGCGCTCGTTGTCGCGGCCGAAGCGGCGGGCGACGACGAAGCAGGCGACGATCAGGCCGATGAATCCGATGAACCCGGCGATGATGTGACCGAAGCTGTGCCATGAGACGGTCTCCGGCAGCCCGGGCGGCGTACCGATCGGGAAACCGTCGGCCGGGTCGGCGCGCATCAGGCCCGCGGCGGCGACACCGGCGCCGTACGCGAGGATGCCGCCCCAGGCCCAGCGCGACCGGAGTCCGGCCCGGCGGAGGGCGAGTGCGCCGACGACGGTGAGCAGGCCGGTGACGACCATCATCGTGGAGTGGATCCAGCCGCCGGTGCCGTTCGCCAGCAGGCTCAGCGAGTGGCGACGGATGTCGTAGCCGTCGCGGACGATCGCCTCGATGGTGCCGATGCCGACGTACAGCGGGCCGGCGAGCGCGCCCGCCAGGAGAAGAGATGCTGTGGATTGCTTCGTTGTGGTTGTCATGCCCGCAAGCCTGCGAGCGGCCGCTTCAGAAACTCTTTGGACTCAGAAGTCGATACGCATGACGGCGCGGCGCGTGCCCGGCCGGTTCACCTCGGCGTACCCGGCATCGGCGAACATGGCGAGAGTGCCGACGGACCCGCCGTCCACGAGGTCCGGGTAGCCCTCCACAGCGCGGGCACCGCGTTCACGGGCGAACCCGGCGGCTGCGCTGGCGAGCACGCGGCCGACTCCTCGGCGCCGGTAGCCGACACGGGTGACGAAGCAGGTCACGGCCCAGACGGTGGTGTCTGCCTTGTCCTCGGTCCGGCCCAGCCACGGGACGCGGAAGTCGCGGAGCAGCCTCGCATGGTCCGCCCGCGGCGCGACGGCACACCAGCCAACGGGCTCGCCGTCGAGATACGCGACCAGGCCGCTCGTCGCCCGTGCCTTTCGGTTTCCGCAGGCGGTCTGGTCGCGGAGCCGGGCGGCGAGCTCTTCGGGACCTTCGGACGCCCAGGACTCCTTGGGCAGCATCCGGAACCGCTGGCACCAGCACCGTCCGGTGTCGCCGGTCGTTCCGAAGACCGCCTGCAAGTCCTCCCAAGCCGCCTCGTTGGCCGGAACGATCGTGAGCTGCTCGGCGGTGACCGGCTCGCGCGAGCCCTTCGGGCGAGGAACGGGCACCCGCTTGGCCGGCGGCCGCTTCTGCCTCCGCGGCTGCGCGTCGAACGTGAGCCGAATGTCCACCGCGTCGCCTGCGTCCAGTCCTTCGGGCTTGCGCACGGCGTCCTTCAGCGGGAGCAGGTAGCCACCGTCCTTCTGCCACAGCGACGTCTTCCACTCGGTGCTGCCGATCCGAACGCGGATCGGGAGCGTCCCCCAGCCGTACCCGGCGGCCGAGGCTGCGCCCCGCAGGGCGACACTCTCCTGCTCCGGCACGGGGACGAAGTAGTACGGCGACGGCCCGCGCCACTCGATCACCTCGCCGACGAACTCTTGATCCATGCCCAAAGGCTAGGCCCCATTCCGGACACATCGCTTCCGGATTCGCCGACGGCGCTCCGGCCTTAGGCTGACCGGCATGCGCTTCGGGGTGCTTGGGCCGGTCACCGCGTGGACCGACGACGGCCAGGCGGTGCGGATCCCGGATCGGAAGGTTCGGGCGCTGCTGGCCGATCTCTTGCTGCACGCCGGCCGCCCAGTCGCCGCGACCACGCTGATCGACGACCTGTGGGGCGACGAGCTCCCGGTCAATCCGACGGCGACTTTGCAGACTCGCGTGTCCCAGCTGCGCCGCGCGCTCGACGAGGCCGAGCCAGGCGCGCGAGAGCTCGTCCGGACCGGCCCGGCCGGCTATCTGATGTCGGTGGCGCCCGAGGAGCTCGACTCGGGTCGCTTCCGCGCGCTTGCCACCCGAGCCCGGCAGACCGGGAGCGCTCAGATGCGCGCCGCGACCCTTGCCGACGCGCTCACGGTGTGGCGAGGTCCGGCGTACGCCGATGTCGCGGCGGACGCATTCGCCCGGGCGGCGATCGACCGGCTCGACGAGGAACGGCTCGCCGTGCAGGAGGCGTACGCCGAAGCGCGGTTCGTCCTCGGTGAGCACGAGGAACTGGTCGCCGAGCTGGCCGAACTCGTCGCCCGCAATCCGTTGCGTCAGCGGCTGCGCGCCGTACAGCTGAAGGCCTTGCATCAGGCCGGGCAGCAGGCGGAGGCGTTGGCGAGCTACGCCGACCTGCGGGATCGGCTGCGTGAGGATCTCGGGCTGGATCCGAATGCCGAGCTGGTCGGTCTGCAGCAGACGATCCTCACGTCGGAACCGTCGGCATCGGCGCAGCGCAAGACCAACCTGCCGGCCGCGGTGACGGCGCTGATCGGCCGCGATGCCGCGGTCGACGAGGTGGTGGCGCAGCTCCAGACGGCGCGGCTGGTGACGCTGACCGGTCCGGGCGGCGTGGGCAAGACGAGCCTCGCCCTCGCGGCGGCTCGCCACATGACTCCTCCCGACGGCGTCTGGATGGTCGACCTGGCCACGCTTGAACCGGGGGCCGATGCCCGTGAGGTGGCGGAGTTGGTCGAAGCCACAGTTGAGCCTGGCTCCGACGTACTGGTCGTCCTCGACAACTGTGAGCATGTGATCGAGGCCGCCGCGGAGGTGGTGACGGGGCTCCTGCGTGAGCGACCCGGTCTGCGGATCCTCGCCACGAGCCGGGAACCGCTCGCGGTTGCGGCCGAACAACGCCATCCGGTGCCGGCGCTGGATCTTCCGGTCGCCGGGAGCGACGCGGCTGACAGCGCGGCGGTGCAACTCTTCGTCATCCGCGCGGAGGCCGCCGATCCCCGCTTCAGGCTGACTCGCGACAACACCGACGCGGTTGCGGCCTTGTGCCGGCGGCTGGACGGCCTGCCGCTCGCGCTGGAGCTGGCGGCGAGCCGGGTGGGCGCGATGGACGTTCGCGACCTGGTCGACCGCTTCGACGATCGCTACCGGCAGCGTGGACTGCCGGATCGCCAGCAGACGTTGTCGGCGATGGTGGAGTGGAGCTGGGATCTTCTAGGCGATCGCGAGCGGGCGGTGCTGCGTCGACTCGCTCCGCATCCCGGCGGTTGCACGCTGGCCGCGGCCGAGGCCGTGTGCTCGGGTGACGACGTACCGGTGGCCGAGGTCGCGGAAGTCCTGAGCAGGCTGGTAGACCGGTCTCTCGTCGTCCGCGTCGATGGGACGTCGGGGTCGCGGTATCGGCTCCTGGAGACCGTACGCGCGTTCTGCCTGCGGCAGCTGGAGGAGGCGGGCGAGGTCGAGGCGGTGCGGCGACGGTACGAGCGCTACTTCGAAGGTCTGGCCCAGCACACCGAGCCGCGGCTCTACGGACACAGCGAGCTGTTCGCCTACCTTGGCGGCCTGTATGGCGAGGCCGCGCCGCTCCGGAGATCGTTGCCTACGGCAAGGCGCCCGCGGATCGAGACCGTGCGGTCGGCCGACGGTACGCCGATCGTCGCCGAGGTGTACGGCGACAGCGGCCCGGCGATCGTGCTCGTCGGTGGAGCGCTGAACGACCGGCGTACGTTCATCCCGCTGGCGAAGTGGCTGGCCGATGGGTTCACGGTCGCGACGTACGACCGGCGGGGGCGCGGTGACAGCGGCGAGGTACTGCCGTGGGCGGTCGACCGTGAGCTGGAGGACCTGGCCGCGATCGTCGAGCTCGTGGGTGGATCGGCGTACGCGCTCGGTGTCTCGACGGGGGCCGTGTTCGCGGCGGAGGCGGCAGCGCGCGGCGTGCCGATCAGCGGGCTGGTGCTGATCGAGCCGCCGTTCATCATCGACGACACGCGATCCGTGCCGCTCGATCTCGCCGGCCGGTTGCAGGAACTGATCGCACAGGACCGGTACGGCGACGCGACCGAACTGTTCCTGATCACGGCGGTGGAAATGCCGGCCGAGGTGGTCGCCCCGCTGCGGAACGCTCCACTCTGGAAGGATCTTGAGGCGCTGGCGCCGACCCTGGCGTACGACACCCTGATGATGGGCGACTTCACGATCCCGGACCACTGGGCGGCCGCGATCACCGTGCCGGCGCTGGTGATCGACGGCGGTGAGAGCCGGGACTGGCGACGCAACACCGCGCAGGTCGTCGCCGAGCTGCTGCCGGGCGGGCGCCGGCTGACGATGGCCGGTCAACCACACGACGTCGAACCCGAGGTGCTCGGACCGATCGTGACGGAGTTCATCACCCGGCCCTGATGTCGAGACGGCCGGCGCGGCTCCGACGTACCGGATGTGTGAGCTGATCGGCAGCTCGACGGACAGAGGAGGCACCGTGGCACGGCCCGTTCTGAACAGCATGTTGCTCGGCAGTACCGACCCGGACCGGTTGAAGGCGTGGTACCGCGACGGCTTCCACGCCGAGGTCGACGGGTACGGAAACCTGAACCTCGGCGGCTTCGGCCTGGTCATCGAGCACCGCGACGACGTCACCACCAAGACCGTCGAGCCCGGCCGGTGCATCGTGAACTTCGCCGTCGAGGACATCGAGGCGGCGGCCGCCCACCTGCGCACGCTCGAGGTCGAGTGGCTGGTGCACCCGGAGGATCGCGGCGTCGGCTGGTTCGCCACGCTGATCGACCCGGATGGCAACTACGTCCAGCTCATCCAGATGAAGCCGGAGTACTACGCCGGGCTCTGACGACCAACGTCCGCACCGGACTTGGGGTTCCGGTGCGGACGCGGTCGTGCAGTTGTCAGGCGCATGTGCAGGGGAGAGATGGCGGCAAGCGAGGGGCAGAACGCCAACACTCGCTCGCCGCCGAACCGATGCCTTTGTGATCGAGGTGAGGTGCTCGACCTGCCGTGTTCCGGGTGGGTTGTCTGGTGAGAAACGGAACGCGAAAAGGTACCGGGGTCTTCTCAGCGGGGGGCTACGTCCCACATGCGCTCGCCGGGCAGGGGGTCGGGGAGCCGGTCGACGGCGGGCATCGGGTCGTTGGTGACCCGAAGACCGGCGAAGCGACGGCTCATGGCGTGTGCGTACCGCTCGGCCAACGCCGGCTCGGCGTTGTAGTCGGCGATCACGTGCTCACCGAACCAGACTCGGACGCGTCGGCGCTCAGACGTCTGGGTGGCGGTGGCGGTTGTCACTGGTCCTCCTGGCAATTCTTCGAGGGGTGGTCGGCCTGGGAGCGCGGAGCGAGCGCGGTGCCGGTGCGCCGTGTGTTCACCGTCACGTCAGATCCAACGGAGGACCGAGACGCTAAGTCACGCCCCGATCGCGATTTGTCCGCCGGCGGGCAAACTTTTTCGAGACGAGCCAGAACCGCATTCTTCGAGCAGGTCTTCGACTGTCGTGATTCTCAGTCGAACGGGCCGCGGACGGAGACGCCGCCGTCTAGGACGACCTGCTGCCCGGTCATGTACGAGGACGCGTCCGACGCAAGGTAGACGACCGCGGCGGCGACCTCCTCGGAGCGGCCGAAGCGGCCGGCCGGGATCTCGTCGACCACCTCGGCGTCGACGTTCGCGTTGGCCACCGCGGTCGCGATCGCGCCGGCCGCCGCGACGTTCATCCGGATGCCGTCGCGGGCGTACTCGGCGGCCACGGTCCGGGCCAGGCTGAGCAGTCCCGCCTTCATCACGCCGTACGCCGCCTGCTGCGGAGCGGCCATGAATCCGGTCACCGAGCCGACGCTGACGATGGTGCCGCCACCACCTTGCTCGAGGAAGACGCGCAACGCCGTGCGAACCGCCCGCGCCACGTAGCGGAGGTTGACCTCGTAGATGGTGTCCCAGTCTTCGTCGGCCATCTCGTGCAGCTTGACCGCGGGCACGAACGCGACCTGCCCGCCGACGACCGTGACCAGCACGTCGAGTCCACCCAGCTTCTCGACCGCGCCGGCGACTATCGCCTCGATGTCGGCCAGCGAGCGGACATCACCCGACACCGGGTACGCCGTACCGCCTCGCTGCCGCACAGCCTCAGCCGCCTCCTCGGCGCGACGCGGATCGAGGTCCGCGACCACGACCGCAGCCCCTTCGTTGCCGAAGGCCTCGGTCACCGCCCGGCCGATCCCGCCGCCACCGCCACCGATCACCAGCGCTCGTTTCCCGCTCAGCTGCATGGTCGCGAGGGTAGATGATCAATGCCTTCAGATTCACAGGGTTTCTTCAGGAACGACACGCCGAGCTGTCAGAACCACTCCGTACGCTGGAGGCGTGACCATCGAAGACGCTGGAACGAAGGCTCTTGCGGTCCCTGAGCGGGCAGCCAACGGAGTCGCCCCATCGGCTCCGCCCGGCCTCGCGGCCGTGCAGACCGAGCAACTGATCGGCGACGTCGGCGACGCACTCCGGTTACTGGACGCGGTGGAACGCGTCCGCGGCCACGCCCACCCACTGATCCTCGGTCTGCAGGACGCGGTCGGGATCAAGATGCCGGCCGCGCTCGTGCTGAACGCGATCGGGAACGGCCGGGCCACCCCGGACGAGGTCGCCGACCAGGTCGGCATCACCCCGGCCGAGGCCGAGCTGGCGATCGCGGACCTGGCAGCGCTCGGCATGGTCCGGACCACGCCGCTGACCGTCACCTCGCTGGGCCAGGCGCGGCTGTCCCAGCTCGACGGGCTGACCGTCCGGGTCCTCGACGTCGTCACCGGCATCCTCGGCCCGACCGACGCCGCACACCTGGTCCGCCTGCTGCACACCGTCGCGGACGGACTCGAGTCCGCCACGGTCACCGCCGCCGTCACCCGGGCCATTCCGCAGGTCGCCCTCCATAACTAGTGTCGAAATGGCGCCGACGGCGTCGACGTACCTGATGTCAGGCAAGCGAGGAGGACATCAGATGTTCAAGGACACGAAGGCGTTCAGTGGGTTCTCGGTGAACGACCTGGAGGCGGCGAAGGCGTTCTACGGCGGGACGCTCGGACTGGATGTCGGGGAGGCGAACGGCATGCTCCAGCTGAAGGTTGCCGGCGGCAACCCGATCCTGGTCTACCCGAAGTCGGACCACGTACCGGCCGAATACACGATGCTCAACTTCCCGGTCGCGGACATCGAAGGGACCGTCCGGGAGCTGACCGGCCGCGGCGTCAGCTTCGAGCGCTACAACGACGATCAGGACGACTCCGGCATCTACCGCGGGATCGGCCCCCTGATCGCCTGGTTCAAGGACCCGGCCGGCAATGTCATAGCGATCATTCAGGAGTGAGGCACGTGGTCGTCGTACTGACCTAGGCGGCCGGTGTAGCGGGCGCCGTCGAGATACGGCCACGCGTACGGCGCGCAGCCGTGCAGACCGAGCGTCTGTTGCTGCATGACCGGCGCGGGCTGACCGGGCCCCGGGCACAGCTCGTGCCCGCGGCCGAGCCGGTGCCCGGTCTCGTGGTTGATCATGTACTGCCGGTACGCCGTCAGCGATGCGCCGTAGTTCGGTACGCCGTGCACCCAGCGCGCGACATTGAGGACAACGCGATCGCCGATCCGGCAACTGGTGTAGCGATCCGGCGCCGCCCCACAGATCATGTCGCGTGTCTGCGGCGTGACCAGCATCAACGTGAAGTCGGGGTCCTGCCCCGACCCGACCTGCCGGAACCGCCACAGCCCGTGTGACGCCCACCCCTGCGGCGCGCCGTATGTCGTCCGCACGAACTGCGCGAACGCGACCCGGTCGATCCCGGTGATCCCACCCTCGATCGCGATCTGGAACGTCATCGACCGCCCGGACCGCCCGATCACGGTTGCGTTGCCGGGCAGAACGTCGTACGAGCGGGACCCTGCCATCGGATAGGTGATCACCGGCTGCGGCTTCACCGCCGGTGCTGAGGACGACGGGTCGACCGGGCCGCCGGGTGTCTGTCGCGAAGCAACTGACGGCGACGCGACGCCGGCCGAGCCGGTCTCCGCGGCGCGGCGATCCGGGTAGCCGTGCCGGGAGAACGGGCTGGCCGGCAACTGGTACAGCGCCGTGATCAAGGCCACGACCACGATCGCCGACCCGATCGTCCTGACAACAGTCCAGCGGCGCATCCGGTGAGCTCCTCACACCGCGCCCCGGGCGGGCGCTTCCTCACTGACTACTTGCCCCTGTGCCCACAAACCCTTCTCGCCCACGGATGCAGGCGGTTTCCAGCGTGGTGGGTCAGCTCCGGCGGAAGCGCAGTGTCGGATAGCGCGACTCGGTGAAGCCGAGCTCCCGGTAGAGCTCGATGCCGTAGTCGGTCGCGTGCAGTTCGACCTGGCCGACGGCGGTCTCGTCGCGGAACCAGTCCATCAGCGCGACCAAGCAGGCACGGGCCAGGCCGCGGCGGCGGAAGTCGGGCTCGGTGCTGACGTTGTACAGGTGCCCCCGAAGCGTGGTCAGGTCGTTCGGGCCTGGCGGGTGGACGTAGACGTTGCCCGCGGCGCACGCGACCAATCCGGCCGCCGGATCGTCGACGACGTACGCCGCGAACGTCTCCGGTGACGCGAGCTGCTCGACGAACCACTGCCGCGCGGCCTCCCGCCACGGCGCGTCCGGTCCACCGAGATCGTTGCCCATCGCGGCGAGCATCAGTCCACGCAGCCGGACCAGGGCTTCCGCGTCGTCCGGCTTGGCCCGCCGTACCTGAATTTCGGTCACGGGGAAGATCATGCCAACTTTTTGCCGCGTCAGGGAATCGTAGGTAGTGGACGCGCACCGGGGACGCGTCCGCTGTCTTGTCGTCGACCGTCGAGGGAGACCATGTCGCCGAGTAGCAGAGCCCGCCGCGCCGCACCCGGACGCGCCCGGAGGGCGAGGCCTCGGCAACGGTCCGCCCTCGCCGCGCTGACGGTCGCCGTCCTCGGTGCGCTCCTGCCCGGTACGGCGTACCTGGTCGCCCGCCGGATCCGGCTCGGCACCCTGCTGACGACACTCAGCATCGCGCTGTACGGCGGAGCGGCGTACGTCGGGCTGCGACGACGGGACGACGTGATCACATGGGCTCTGGATCCCGGGCTGCTGCTGTGGATGGTCGCGGGACTGGGCGCGCTCGCCCTCGTGTGGATCGTCGTACTCGTCACGTCATACAAGATGTTGCGTCCACTGACCGTCGGACCGGGGTCACGGGTGCTCGGCTCGCTGGTGATCGGGCTGGTGTGCTTCGGGATGGTCGCGAGTACGGCGATGGGCGCGGACACGCTGATGGCGCAGCGCAGCCTGGTCCAGAAGGTGTTCTCCGGCAAGGGGTCGAAGAGTCAGACCCGGCCGACGATCACCCCTCGCGACGACGTCTGGCAGCAACTGCCGCGGGTGAACGTGCTCCTGCTCGGCGCGGACGACGGCGAGGACCGGCAGGGAACGCGCACCGACACGGTGATGGTCGCGAGCATCGACACGAAGACCGGGAACACCGCGCTGATCTCGCTGACCCGGAACTGGATGCGGATGCCGTTCCCGGCCGACTCGCCGCTGCACAAGGTCTACCCGACCGGGTTCTGGGATCCGGCCAAGGGTGACAAGGATCAGCCGGACTATTACCTCGACGCGATGTACCGGATGATCCCGGCCAAGCATCACGGCATCATCGGGCCGTCGGACAACGAGGGCGCCGACATCCTGAAGCTCTCGATCGGCGAAGCGCTCGGGCTGAAACTGCACTACTACGTGCAGATCAACCTGGCCGGGTTCGCGCAGTTGGTGGAGGCGCTCGGCGGGATCACGGTGAACATCAACTATCCGGTCCCGGTCGGCGGCAACGACGACAAGAAGATCCCCGCGAGCCGGTACCTGCAGCCGGGCCCGAACCGGACGCTGAACGGGACCGACGCGCTGTGGTTCGCCCGCGGCCGCTACAACGTGCCGACCGGGGACCTCGCCCGGCAGGCCCGGCAGCGCTGCACGGTCAAGGCGATCGTCGAACGCGCCACCCCGCAGAACGTCCTCTCCAACTACGAGGCCATCGCCAAGGCCGGCGAGCAACTGATCCGCACCGACATCCCGCAGAACCTGCTCGCCGCCTTCGTCACCCTCGGCCAACGGGTCAAGACCGCCAAGATCACCAACATCGACCTCGACAAGAAGAAGAACTACCCCAACGGCCGCAACCCCAACTACGCCGGCATGCGCACCATCATCCAGCAAGCCCTCAACCCGTCCACCAAGCCCAAGAGCACTCCCACCACACCCCGGCACACCACCACCACGAAGCCGACCACCAAGCCCACCACCAACGCAGCCGACCTAACCTCAGCCTGCGCCTACAACCCAGGTCCACCCGGCTGATCGCTCAGGCGTAGCGGATGCCTAGGCCACCGTCTACGGACCAGTTGGCGCCGGTGACGAAGGCGGCGGCTTCGGAGGCGAGGAAGCAGACGACCTCGGCCACGTTCTCCGGGGTGCCGATCCGGCCGAGCGGGTGGACGCCGAGCGCCTTCTCGCGTTCGCCGGGGATGGTGTCGAAGAACTCGTCCAGCAGGTCGGTGCCGATGTAGCCGGGGCTGACCGCGTTGACGCGAACGTTGTGCGGGGCAACATCCAGGGCCAGCGACCGGGTCATCCCGACCAGGCCGGACTTGGCCGCGGCGTACGGGAACATCCCGGCAGTGGTCAGGCTGGAGTGGATCGACGCGATGTTGACGATCGAGCCGTGCCGGCCCTCGATCATCGGCGGCAGCACCTGGCGCGCCATCAGCCAGGCGCCCTTCAGGTCGACGTCGAACACGCTGTCCCACTCGGCCACGGACATCTTGGTCGCGTCGGCGTACGCGTTCTTGCCGGCGTTGTTGACCAGCACGGTGACCGGCTTCCCGAGGTCGTCCGTCAACTTGCCCACCGCCTGGCGGACCGACACCTCATCGGTGATGTCACCGACCGCCGCCGCCACCCTTGCACCGGTCTCGGCAAGCTCCGCGGTGGTCGCGGTCAGCTGATCGGCCAGTATGTCGACCAACGCCACCGCGGCGCCTTCCTCCGCGGCCTTGACCGCCACCGCCCGACCGATCCCCCGCGCGGCCCCCGTCACCAGCACAATTTCGTTCGCCAACCGTCCAGTCAAAACAGGCTCCTCAACCTAGGCGTGCCTGGAGCCTAGTCCGGACATACCGACCGCGGCGGCGGCTCTCGCGTAGTGGTCGGCGGTTGCTCGGGGCATGGGTTGACGAAGGAGGACCAGCTGGTGGTAGATGGGGCCGGTTGCGGTCATCAGGAGTTGATGGGCGTTGGTCGTGGAGGGCAGTTCGCCGCGGGCGATCGCTCGGCGTACGACGGCTTCGCTGCGGCTGTAGCGGTCGGACCAGAACGCGGTCAGAGCCTCGGCGGCTTCCGGGGTGCGGAAGGAGGCCGCGATGACGGCCTGGGTGACGGACGGGCGGGCGGCGAGCGCGGCGTACACCTCGCGGTTGAGGCTGATCAGGTCGCCCTCGAGCGAGCCGGTATCGGCGGGCTCCCAGCTGTCGTCGAGTCCGGCCCGGAGTAGGTCGACGAGGAGGCCGGCGACAGTCTTCCAACGGCGGTACACGGTGGTCCGGTGGACGCCGGAACGGGCCGCGATCGCGTCGATCGTGAGACCGTCGTACCCCTGTTCGGCCAGCTCGGCCTCGACCGCGGCGAGCACGTCGGCGCGCACCCGCGCGGTGCGTCCACCCGGCCTGCTTGCGCGTTCGGCATCCGTCATGGCATGATCTTAACGCAACAATCGTCGCATTAATGGAGCCAGCACGTGATCTTCTGACCCGCCGTTCGCAGCAACCCGAACCCGCGAGAGTCAGGAGGATCCCCATGTCTACCCAGCTGTCCCTGCACGACGTCGCCAAGTCGTATGACCACCGTCTGGTGCTCGACCAGGTCACCTGCGCGTTCCCACCGGGACAGGTCAGCGGGCTGATCGGCGAGAACGGTTCCGGCAAGTCGACCGTGCTGCGGCTCCTGGCCGGCCTCGAGCCGCCCACCGACGGCGCCGTGACGGCCGCCGGCAGCATCGGCTTCCTTGCCCAGGACAACCCACTGCCCCTCGACCTCGACGTGAACGCGCTGGCCGACCACGCGCTGGCCGACCTGCGCCGGATCGAGTCCCGCCTGCGGGAACTCGAGCATCTCCTCGCCGAGGGCCGCGACGACATCCTGGACGAGTACGGCGAACTCCAGACGGTCTTCGAGATCCGCGAGGGGTACGACGCGGACGCGCGGTTCGCCCGGGCGACGTACGGCCTCGGGTTGAGCACGCTCCCAGGCGACCGCCGGTTGTCCGAGCTGTCCGGCGGCGAACTCGCCCGCCTGCACCTGGCCGCCGTACTCGCGTCATCGCCGGAGATCCTGCTGCTCGACGAGCCGACCAACCACCTCGACGTCTCGGCCGCCACGTGGCTGGAGGATCACCTGCGAGCGAGGCGCGGTACGACGGTTGTCGTGTCGCACGATCGCGCGTTCCTGGAGCGGGTGGCGTCGACGCTGTTCGAGGTGGACGGCGACACGCATCGGGTGACTCGCTACGGCAACGGCTACAAGGGCTATCTCGGTGAGAAGGCGGCCGAGCGGGCGCGCCTCGAACAAGCTCGTCAGCAGTGGGAGGACGAGGTCGCTGGTTTGCGCGTGACCGCGCGGACCACGGCCGACCGGGTTACGCATCGCGGCGCGATGAAGGACAACAACAAGGTCGCGTACGACCGCGCGGGTGGTCGCGTCAACGAGGCCGAGCGGAGCCAGATCCGCAACGCCAAGGAACGCCTGCGCCGGCTGGAGGACGATCCGCCGCCGGTGCCGGCCCGGCCTCTGCGGTTCACCGCGTCGCTGCGTACGACGGGTTCGCCGGCCGGACTGGACGCGGTCGGTGTCTCCGTCGCGGACCGGCTACGGCCGCTCTCGGTCGACGTTCCCGCGGGTGGACGCCTGCTGATCACCGGCCCGAACGGCGTCGGCAAGTCGACTCTCCTGGACGTACTCGCGGGCGAACTCCAGCCGGACTCCGGGTACGTCGACCGCCACGGCCGAATCGGGTACCTCCGCCAAGAGATCACCGAGCCGGGCCCGCACGACACCCTCCGGTCGGCGCTGGCCCGCCACCCGGGTGCGGCGAGCCTGGGCCTGTTCCGCCAGGACCAGCTCCGGACCCGGATCGGCGCCCTGTCGACCGGTCAACGTCGACGGTTGGCGCTAGCGCGACTACTGACCACGCCGTACGACGTATTACTGCTCGACGAACCGACAAACCACCTATCCCTGGCGCTGGTAGAAGAACTGGAAGCGGCCCTGGATCAGTACGCCGGCGCGCTCGTCGTGGTCACGCACGACCGCCGCTTCATCTCCCGCTGGCACGGAACCACCCTCGCCCTGAAGGAGACCTCCCTTGCCAATCACTGAACACACCATCGCCGATCCGTCCGGCGGCCCGTACGCGGTCACCGTTACCGCCGGCGCCATCTGGACGACCCTCGTCGACACCGGCCAAATCGCGAAGCTCGAGCGCGGCGGCGACCCGGCCACGACGGAGGCGGCTTGCGGGGAGCGGTTCGAGCTTGGTGCGCCTGGGTCTCGGCCGAGTGTGATCGTGCCGGGGCCCGACGACGCTGTCTGGTTCACGCGTAATGGTGATGATCACCTCGGGCGGATCGGGTTCGACGGCGCCGTGTCCGCGGTCGCTCTCGCGGGAGCGCCGTACGGGCTTTGCGTGGGACCGGACGGGGCACTGTGGTGCACGCTGATGAACGTCGACCAGCTCGGGCGCGTGACAGTCGACGGCGAGGTGTCGACGTACGCGATCGGGACCTCAGGCGCGTTCCCGGCGATGATCACCGCGACCGATGACGAACTGTGGTTCACGCTCAACCAGGGCAACGCGATCGGCCGGATGAGTACGACTGGCGATGTCACCACTTACCCGCTGCGAACCGGCGGCGCCGGCCCGGTCGGCATCAGCTCCGGACCGCAGGGCGTGTGGTTCGTGGAGATCCTCGCGGATCAGGCCGGCCGGATCACACCGGACGGGAAGATCGAGGAGTTCGCGCTGCCGGCGGGCTCCATGCCCCACGCGGTGGTCGCGACGGACGACGGCGGCTGCTGGATGACCTTGTGGGCCGCAGCCGCACTCGCCCGATTGGATGCCAACGGCAACATCATCGCCCAGTTCAACCTGGGCGAAGGCTCCGAACCCCACGGACTGGCCGTCGATACAGACGGCTCAGTCTGGGTAGCCCTGGAGAAGGGTTCCCTCGCGCATGTGACCACCTGACACGACAGGCGCGTGGGGTTGACCACACTCAGTCGGGAGAGTGAGGGGGTTCACTCGGTGGGTGGAGGACGTGGCGCCGTGGCGGGAGGAGAGTGGGGTTGTGACCACGGTAGTGGGGGTTCGACGGGCGGGGCCGCGGGTTCGGGATGTGGTGGCGGTCGGGCGGCCGGCGTTCTGGGTTGTTTCGATCGTGCCTTATTACGTGGGGATTCTGCTGGCGACGCATCGGCTGGTGCCGCCGCTCGACGAGTGGCCGCGGTTGATTGTCGGCGCCGTCGTGATGGGACCGCTGGTCTGGCTGGCGGTGCTCGCGGTCAATGACGCGTACGACCTGCCGAGCGACCGGCTCAACCCCCGCAAGGCGAAGTCACCACTCCTCGACGGCCGCATCACGTTGCGCGCGGCGAAGCGCCTCGCCTTCGCCGCCGCGGTCGCGGCCGTCGGACTGAGTCTGCACGTCGGGATCGTGTTCGCACTCGGTGTGTTCCTCGCTGTCCTGCTCGGGTACGCGTACAGCGTCCCGCCGGTTCGCCTGAAGACCCGCGCCGGCTTCGACGTCGCCGTCAACGCGCTCGCCCTCGGCGCCTTCGGACCGCTGGCCGGCTGGGCCGCGATCAACCCGGACCTGAGCGCCTTCCCCTGGCTGATGGGGTTGCAGGGCACCCTCGCCGCGGTAGGCCTCTACCTCCCGACAACCCTCGCCGACCTCGAGGCGGATCGCGCCGCCGGCTACCACACGATCGCGGTCCGCTTCGGCGCACGAACGACGTACCTGATCGGGTACGGCGCCTGGATCGCGGCGGCCGCACTGTCGGTCGTCCTGGCCGCGACCGGCACGATCATCCCGCGCAGCATGCTGGCCCTGGAGGTCGTGATGGTTCCGGTCCTGATCGCGGCGTACGGCAAACTGATCGGCCCGCGCCAGTCCTTCCGGGGGATCATCGTGCTCGCGGCGCTCTTCCTCTTCCCCTGTGGCACCTTCGCGTTGACCTACACCGGCATCATCTCAATCTGACAGTGCTGTTACATTTAATCTAACAGCACTGTTAGATCCGAGGAGCGTCCGCATGTATCCGGAGACCGAGCCGTACGACCACGGCCTGCTCGACGTCGGCGACGGGCATCGCGTCTACTGGGAGGTCTGCGGCAATCCGGACGGCAAGCCCGCGGTGGTGATCCACGGCGGCCCGGGCTCCGGCGCCGGCGCGTGGTGGCGCCGGTACTTCGATCCCGCCAAGTACAGGGTCGTCATGATGGACCAGCGCAACTGCGGCCGCAGTACGCCGGACGCCGCCGAGCCGGACGTGGATCTCAGCACCAATACCACCGCCCACCTGATCGCGGACCTCGAGCAACTCCGGCGACACCTCGAGATCGAGAAGTGGCTGCTGCTCGGCGCTTCCTGGGGTGCGACGCTCGGACTCGCGTACGCCGAACAACACCCGGACTCGGTGTCGGAGATCGTGCTGTTCAGCGTCACCAACACGACCAGGCGCGAGGTCGACTGGATCACTCGGGAGATGGGCCGGATCTTTCCCGAGGAGTGGGCCCGCTTCCGCGACGGCGTACCGGAAGACCAACGGGACGGGAACCTCGCGCTGGCCTACAGCCGGCTGCTGCACGACCCGGATCCCGCGATCCGGGACAAGGCCGCGCGCGACTGGTGCGACTGGGAGGACACCCACATCCGCACGCATCCGGGCTGGCGGCCGGACTCCCGGTACGACGATCCCGTCTTCCGGCTGCGGATGGCCCGGCTCGTCACTCACTACTGGGGTCACGCCGCCTGGCTGGAGGAGGACGTGCTGGTGCGCGAGGCCGGCAAGCTGGCAGGCATTCCAGGTGTGCTGATCCACGGCCGACTCGACATCAGCAGCCCGGCGGACATCGCCTGGCGGATGGCCCAGGCGTGGCCGGATGCCGAACTGCACCTGGTCGAGCAGGAGGGTCACGGCGCGGGCGGACTCGGCACGCGAGACCTGATCCTCGCGGCACTGGACCAGTTCGCCGGCCGCACTTAATCAGTTCACTGAATCGAGCAAAGATTTGATCACTGATCTTTACATCGATAAAGCGCACCGGAACGCTTAGGTCCCATGACTCTGACCCGCCCAGAGCTCGAGACCGACTACACCCTCAGCCGGTCCGACATCGCCCACTTCGCCGAGCACGGATTCGTCAAGCTGAAGAGCGTGCTCAGCCCGGACACGATCGCGGCGTACGAGCCGGAGATCACCGGCAAGGTGATCGAGCTGAACACCCAGGACCTGCCGCTGGAGGAACGCGACACCTACGGGAAGGCGTTCCTGCAGGTGACGAACCTCTGGCAGGACAGCGAGCGGGTGCTGGAGTTCGTCTCGTCGCCGCGGCTGGCCCGGATCGCGGCGCAGTTGCTCGGGGTGCAGTCGGTCCGGCTCTACCACGACCAGGCCCTCTACAAGGAGTCCGGCGGCGGAGTCACGCCCTGGCACGCGGATCAGTACTACTGGCCGTTCTCGACGGACCGGTGCGTGACGGTGTGGGTGCCGTTGCAGGAGACGCCGATGGAGATGGGTCCGCTGTCGTTCGCCGCGGGCAGTCACGTGTTCGAGCACGGCCGGGACCTGCCGATCAGCGACGAATCCGAGCGAGTCCTGCAGGCGGCGCTGGCGGAGCAGAACTTCGCGGAGATCTCCGAGCCGTACGAGCTGGGCGAGGTGAGCTACCACCTCGGCTGGACCTTCCACCACGCTCCGGCGAACCAGACCGACGTACCGCGCCGGGTGATGACGATCATCTACGTCGACGCCGCAATGGAGATCGCCCCACCGGCCAACCGCTTCCAGGAAGCCGACCTAGCCGCCTGGATGCCCGGCAACCACCCCGGCGACCTCGTCTCCTCCCCGTTCAACCCCGTCCTCTACTGATCAGAGCGTCCGCTTCTGCGGATAGATCGTCTCGCCCCGAGCGAGCTGCTCGACGAACTGCGCGATCCGCTTGGCTCTGGTCTCCGGCCGCTTCGCGCTGTTCACGCGATGCACCACGGCGAAACGGTTGGCGCTGGTGAGGATGTCGAACATGGCCTGGGCACGCGGTACCTGAGCCAGCGCTTCGGTCAGATCGGCGGGGATCTCCAACCGGCTGGACCCGCCGTACGCCTTGGCCCAGCGGCCGTCTGCCTTGGCGCGGTCGACCTCGGCGCGACCGGGCGGGAGCATGCGGCCTTCGGTCTCCATGCGCGCGACGAGGTCGACGTTCCGCTGCGACCACATGCTGCGCGACCGGCGCGGTGTGTAGTGCTGGATGAAGGTCTGCTCGTCGCGGCTGCGGCGCCGGCCGTCGATCCATCCGTGGCACAAGGCCTCCTCCAGCGCCTGGTCGTAGGTGAGGCTCGTCGGCGTGGTCACGTTCTTCTTCGCGAGCACCAGCCAGACGCCGTCCGACGACTGATGATGCTCGCCGAGCCAGACCCGCCACGCGTCCGCGTCCAGGACGATCAGTTCGGCCGTCATGATGCGGCCACGTGGTAGCGGGCGGCCAGTTGGGCGGCGGCGTCCTTGAGCTCCTGGGGACCGACGAACTCCAGGTCGCACTCGAACATCCCGAAGGTCGCGGCCAGTCCGGTCCAGGACCACGCGCTGAGCACGAGGCGGCAACTCGTCGGGGTGATCTCCTCGACGATCGCGTCGCGTCCGGCCCATTGGACGATGTCGGACGCCTTCGCCTGCAGGATCGCCTCGCCGCGGTACGGCGTCTGGTCCTGCCCCTTGAAGCGCGATGAGATGTACGTCGCCACGTCCGGCGCGGGCAACTCCCGCGGAGTGAACCGCGGACCACTCGGTGACTTCGGCGTCATCCGATCCACCCGGAACGTCCGCCAGTCGTTGCGATCCAGGTCCCACGCGACCAGGTACCACCGCCCACCCCACGTCACCAGGTGGTGCGGCTCGACCTTCCGCGGCGGCACCCATTCGTCCGACGCACCCGGTGACGCGTAGTCGAACCGCAGTACCTCATGCGCCCGGACCGCCATCCCGACCGCGATCAGTTGGTCCGAGTCCACCGTCGTACGGCGTCTGTCGGCGTACCGATCGACGGTCGTCACCTGTAGTGCGTCAACCCGTTGGCGCAGGCGCGCCGGCATCACCTGGCGGACCGTGGCAAGCGCGCGCAACGCACCCTCCTCGATCCCGGTGACCGTGGTGGTCGCGGTCTGCAAGGCGACCGCGACGGCGATCGCCTGGTCGTCGTCGAACAGCAGCGGGGGCAGGTCCGCCCCCGCGTCAAGGCGGTAGCCGCCATCCGGTCCCTTGGTCGCGCGCACGGGATAGCCGAGGTCGCGCAGCCGGTCGACGTCGCGGCGAACCGTGCGCGGGCTGACCTCGAGACGTTCGGCGAGCAGCGCACCGGGCCAATCGCGGCGCGCCTGGAGCAAGGACAGCAGCGAGAGGAGTCGGGCTGAGGTCTCGGACATGTCTTCAGATTGCCACGAGTAACGGCCAGAACCTGTCCTCTTCTGCTGGAAATGTCGCCGATATCAAGCCAAGACTGAAGGAGACATCGTGATCAGCACGCGAGAGCTCACCCGGGACTTCGTGGTGAGCCGTACCGAGACCGTGCACGCGGTCCGCGGCATCAGCCTGGACGTCGAACCCGGCGAACTGGTCGCCGTTCTCGGCCCGAACGGCGCCGGCAAGACGACCACCCTGCGCATGCTCACCACCCTGATCACCCCCACATCCGGTACGGCGACGGTCGCCGGGTACGACGTGACCGCACAGCCCAGCCAGGTCCGCCGCCGGATCGGGTACGTCGGTCAGGGCAACGGCGCGGGTCACTCGCAACGGGTCGGCGACGAACTCGTCGGCCAGGGTGTGATCTACGGACTCGACCGGCGGGCGGCCAAGCGCCGTACCGCCGAACTGGTGGAGGCGCTCGAGCTGACCGAGCTCGTCAACCGCAAGGTGTCGGAGCTGTCCGGCGGGCAGCGGCGGCGGCTGGATGTCGCGATGGGGCTGGTGCACGCGCCCTCGCTGCTGTTCCTGGACGAGCCGTCGACCGGCCTCGACCCGCAGAACCGCGCGAACCTGTGGGACCACATCCTGCGGATGCGCGAGCAGTACGCGATGACGATCGTGCTGACCACGCACTACCTGGACGAGGCCGACTCGATGGCCGAGCGGGTGGTTGTCGTCGACAACGGTCAGGTGATCGCGGACGACACCGCCGATGCCCTGAAGACCAAACTGGCCGGGGATCGGCTCGCACTGACTGTTGCTCCCGGCAATCTTCCCGATCTCGCCGCGATGGCGGAGAAGTTGCCCGGGGCTCGCGAGGTGGTTGCCGTCGGCGACGAGCTCAGTGTCCGGGTCGCGGACGGTCCCGCGACGCTGCCCTTGCTGATCACCGCCGCTCAGCAGACCGGCGTACCGGTCGCGGCAGCGCAGGTTCATCGGCCGACCCTCGACGACGTGTTCCTCAACCTGACCGGCCGCAACCTGCGGGAAGACTCGAACGGAAAGGCAGCCTGATGACCACCCTCACCGTTTCCACCACTCCGACCGTCACCGCGGAGCAGCCGTCGCGGAATCTGCTGCGCGACACCCGGATCGTGATGACGCGCGAACTGAAGCCGGTCCTCCGGGATCCGTTCACCTTGCTGTTCGGCATGATCCAGCCACTGGTGTTTCTCGCCCTGTTCGGTCCGCTGCTGTCCGGGTCGATGGGTGGTTCGCTCGGCGGCGGCGTCTGGCAGTGGTTCGTGCCGGCGATCCTGGTGATGACGACGCTGTTCGGTACGTCGGCCACCGGCGCGAACCTGTTGTTCGAGTTCCAGACCGGGGCGCACGAGCGGATGCTGGTCACGCCGCTGGCGCGGTCGTCGCTGCTGATCGGCCGGGCGCTGAAGGAAATGGTCCCGCTGTTCGGCCAGGCGGTGATCGTGATCGCCGTGATGACGCCGTTCGCGTTCGACCTGCATGTCGGTGGCGCGCTGGTCGGGCTGGCGCTGCTCGCGGTGTTCGGGATCGGGCTGGGTTCGTTCAGCTACGCGCTGGCGATCGCAGTGCGCAAGCAGGACTGGATGTTCTGGATGGTGCAGCAGACGTTCCTGTTCCCGCTGATGATCCTGTCCGGCATGCTGCTGCCGCTGGAGACCGGGCCGGAGTGGATGCGGATCGCGGCCAAGTTCAACCCGCTGTCCTACCTCGTCGACGCCGAGCGGACGCTGTTCTCCGGTGACGTGCTCTCGAGTGCGGTGCTGTGGGGCTGGGTCGCCGCGATCGTGACCGCGGCCGCCGGACTGACCGTCGGCATCCGCTCGATGCTCCGCTCAGCCGCCTGACCCAATTGGGCCAGTGGCCTCCCCACACTCAGGTGGGTGCGGGGAGGCCGGACGTCCGCTACACCGCCCAGACTCCGGTCGTCGCGGTCTCGCGGGCCCAGTCCGCGAACTCGCGCGGCGGGCGGCCGAGGACCTGCTGGACTCCGTCGGAGACATACTCGGAGCGGTGGTTACGGATGACGGCGAACAGGTCGCGGACGGCCTCGGCGTCCTCTTGAGTGAGACCTTGCTCGACCAATTCACCGACATGCTTCTCGGGCTCGAGGTCGGCGTACGTGATCGGTCGGCCGATTGCGGTCGAGAGTGCATTGGCGACCTCGGTCATCGTGAGCGGGCGCGGACCCGAGATGGCGATGACCTGGCCGGTGTACGCCTCGTCGAGCAGCGCCGCCGTCATCACGTCTCCGACGTCGTTGGTGTCGATCCACGCCTCGGCTCCGGTGCCGGCGGACAACCGGATCTCACCGGCGAGCACGTGGTACCGCAGGAAGTCCTCACTGAACCCCTGGGCGAACCAGGCCGGCTGAACGATGGTCCAGTCCGCGCCACTCGCCTGGACCGCGTGCTCCAGGTCGACCTGGCCGTCGTACACGGCGAAGTCGCGGCCGGGGCTGCCCACGCCGCGGCCGGACAGCAGGACCACTCGGCGAAGACCTTCGGCGGCCGCCTGCTGGACGAACAGGCCGGCCTGCGCCAGTCCGGTCGGGCCGACCGGAGGCGCGAGGTACGCGGTGTCGGCTCCGGCGATCGTGGCGGACCAGGTGCTCTCGTCGTACCAGTCGAAGCGCTGCTCGCTGGACCGGGACGCGAGCCGGAACGGCACACCCCGTGCCTCGAGCTGCGCGGCGACGCGGCGGCCGGTCTTGCCCTTACCACTCAGGATCAGAATCGGTGTTGTTGTCATGGGTCTAGTCCACCGGCATCTGGTGAGACGAACCATGGCTGTTTGCCGCAATTCAATGTTTGAGACGCTCACCCAAGGTAGAGTTGCGCCATGGATGTGCTCGACGACCTGCTGGCCGGGACCCGCGCCCGGGACGGCGTCTTCAACCTGACAATCATGGATCCGCCGTGGGCGGTGGAGATCCGCGACGAGGCACCGCTCGCGCTGGCGACCCTCGTCCGCGGGTCGGGCTGGGTGACCCGCGGCGGGATCCCGCCGGTGCGGATGGCCGAGGGTGACGTCGCGATCTTCACCGGAGCCTCGCCGTACGTCGTCGGGGACAGCGTCGAGACGGCGCCACAGTTGCGGATCCACCCGGGCGGCGTGTGCGAACCGTTGCCTGGGGCACCGGTCGACTACAGCGCCCGGCTCGGGGTGCGGACGTACGGCGGCCGCGCGTCGGGAGCCGTGATGGTTGCCAGCGGCACCTATCAGGTGGCGGGCGACGTCAGCCGCCGGCTGGTCACGGCGCTTCCGCCGGTGCTCGTCGTACCGGCCGCCGACGTCGCGGGTTCGGTGATGGACATGGTGTCGAGTGAGATCCAGCGGGACGCGGCGGGGCAGCAGAGCGTGCTGGATCGATGGCTCGACCTGGCGTTGATCACGACGCTGCGGGCGTGGTTCGACCGGCCGGAGTCACAGGCGCCGGGGTGGTACCAGGCGCAGTCCGATCCGATCGCCGGCACGGCATTGCGGTTGCTGCACGAGGATCCGGCGTACCCCTGGAACGTCACCGAGCTCGCCGACCGGGTCGGCGCGTCGCGGGCCTCGCTGGCGCGCCGGTTCACCGCGCTCGTCGGTGAGGCGCCGATGAGCTACCTCACCGGGTGGCGCATCACGCTGGCCGCCGACCAGTTGCGGGCCACGAGGGACACCGTCGAGACGATCGCCCGGCGGGTCGGCTACGCGAACGCGTTCGCGTTGAGCGTCGCCTTCAAGCGGGTCCGCGGTACGACGCCGACCGCGCACCGCCAGGCGGCGTGAAACTCAGGCCACGGTCGACCTCATGAAGGCGAGCGCCTGCGGCCACGCCAGCCGGAACGCGTCCGCGTTGACGGCCTTGTCGTGCCGCGACTTGTCCGAGAACCCGTGGTCCGCACCGGGGAAGTACTGCGTGAACGTCGCGCCGGTCCGACGAGCCTGCAGGACCGTCTGGAGCGCCTCGAAGTCGGCATTCGGTACGGCGGTGTCCGCGCTCGGATAGCTCACCAGCACCGGCGCGGTGATCCCGGCGGCTTCGGCGATGGCGTCGTACGTGTGATGCGGCGGCATTTTCGACGGCACGGTCGGGTGGAACGCGACGACACTCGCCAGCCGCTGATCCCGCGCACCGAGCAGGAACGCGAACCGCCCACCCAGGCACCAGCCGATCACACCGACCTTGCTGCACCCGAGCTCACCGGTCAGGTAGTCCAGCAACTCGGTCTGCTCGGCCAGCGCGGTGTCGTCGTCCATCTTCCGCAGCAGCCCACTGAGCTCTTCGCGCGTCGAATTGTCGGTGCTCCGCCCCTTGAACGGATCCCACACCAGCGCCGTGATCCCCTCCCCGGCCAACTCGTCGGCCCACTCCCGGATCTGTTCCCCGATCCCGGTGATCATCGGCAACAGCAACACCCCGGCGTGCCCGACTCGAGCCAAGTACGCCGTCTGCTCCCCAACCGCCACAGTCACGCCCATGCCCGCATCCTATGAGTCGGCTAACCCGCACTGCAGTAGGCGCGGAAGACCTCGAGGTCGTTGTCCAACCGGGCGATGCGATCGAAGCCCCACGTGGCGACTCCGGGGCGGTCGACCTCGTCCAGAACGCGGGCGGCCATGTCACGGAGGGCTCGGGCGAGGAGGGCGTATTCGAGGTGATCGAGATCGAGGTCGCGAGCGCCGTACTCGGCGAGGAACGGTTCGAGGTGGGGTCCTTCGGCGGCGATCCACACGTCGTGCTCGCGCGGGCCGATGACCGCCTGGTCCCAGTCGAGCATGGCCGCGACTTTGCCGTCGTCATTCAGGATCAGGTTGAGGCCGCCGAAGTCGCGATGGCAGACGACCTCGCGCACCGCCTTCGACCGCACTCGCTCGATCGTGTCGTACAGCCGGTGAATCGCCGCGACCACTTCGTCTCGCCGCTCCACGATCCACGGATGATCGAGCCGCTCACCCAACGCGCGGATCTCCGGCTCGTCCAGGGTGGCGCGCGGTAGGTCCGGACGATCACCAAGGTCATGGACCTGGCGGAGCGCCCGTGCTGTGACCCGCCAGTCGTCGTGGTTCGCCGTACGCCCTTGAATATAAGGGAAAACGGCGTACGGCCGCTCGCCCAGGACGGCGTAGAGCGCACCCGACACCGCCGGAATCGGCGCCGGCACCGGTAGACCGAGATCCTGCAGCTCCTGCAACACACTCAGTCCGCGGGGATGGCCCTGCTGCTTCCACAGCTTGACGAACCAGGCGTCGTCCGCCACCCAGCAGTCACTCTCATACCCGCCCCTGTGCGGCCGCAGTACGCCGGCCCGCACCCCGAAGTCCCGCGCGAGATCCGCGGGCTGGACCACCTGATTCATCCCCTGAAGGTGTGGCAGACGGCGGACAAGAAGAAAGGCAGGGAGAAGTATCTCCTTGCCATGTCTAACTTATAGCGCACTGGGGGACTTGCCGCAAGCCCCCAGTTGTGCCGGACAATCGCTGGCCGTAGGCGGAATTGATCGACAACTTGGGGGTTTGCGCAGTGCGTGTTGTGTTGTCGACGTATGGATCGCGCGGCGACGTCGAACCGGTGGTGGCGCTCGCGGTGCAGTTGCGGGAGCTCGGCGCGGAGGTGCGGGTGTGCGCGCCGCCGGACGAGGTCTTCGCGGAGCTGTTGGCGCGGGTTGGCGTACCGATGACGCCGGTCGGCCCGCGGATGGGTTCGATGGTGCGGCCGTCGACGGCATCGGGGACGTCGGAGCGGGTATCCGAGTTCGCCGCGATGTTCGACACGGTCGCCGAGGTCGCCGAGGGGTGTGACCTGGTCCTGGCGACCGGGTTCGCGTACTTCGCCTCGCGGTCGGTGGCCGAGAAGCTGGGCATTCCGTACGTGTACGTGACCTTCTGTCCGTTCCTGCTGCCCTCGCCGCATCACGCGCCGCCGCTGCTGATGCCGGGCGAGACATTCCCACCGGGGGTGACCGACAACCGGGTGCTGTGGGAGCTGAACGCCAAGCAGTTCAACGAGATGCACGGCGAGGCGCTCAATGCGCACCGGGCCTCGATCGGCCTGCCGCTGGTGGACGACGTCCGCACGTTCACGTTCACCGAGCAGCCATGGCTGGCCACGGACCCGATCCTGGGCCCATGGCAGGAGACCTCGGAGCTGGACGTCGTACACACGGGAGCGTGGATCCTGCCGGACGAGCGGCCGCTGCCGGCTGAGCTGACGGCCTTCCTGGACGCCGGCGAACCACCTGTGTACGTCGGCTTCGGCAGCATGCGCCAGGTGTCGGAGGACATCGCCGGGGTGGCCATCGAGGCGATCCGCGCGCAGGGCCGTCGCGCACTCGTCGGGCGCGGCTGGGCGAACCTGGGCCTGGTCGACGACCAGGAGGACTGCTTCGTCATCGGCGAGGTCAACCAGCAGCAGCTGTTCGGCCGCGTGGCCGCTGTCGTGCACCACGGCGGTGCGGGTACGACGACCACCGCTGCCCTGGCCGGCGCGCCGCAAGTCGTCGTACCGCAAGCAGGAGACCAGTCGTACTGGGCCGGCCGGGTGGCCGACCTGGGCATCGGGGCGGCGCACGAAGGCCCGACTCCGACCACCGAATCCCTGTCCCTCGCGCTGAAGACGGCGCTGACCCCCGAGACCCGCGCACGAGCCACCGCTGTGGCCGCCACCCTCCGAACCGACGGAGCGGCGGTGGCCGCGAAGTTGCTGCTAGATCGGAGCTGCTGACGTGAACACTGTGACTACCAGCGCGTTCGACCTTCCCGGCAATCTCGCCCCGAAGTCCGACCCGAGACTGATCACCGCCGACGAGCAGCACTTCGCGGCCATCGCGGAGAGCCTCGAGCAGACGATCGCCGACCTGTCCGACCGCCTCGACGCCACCCGCAAGGCGCCGGGCGGCGAGGGCCAGGAGGCCCTAGACCGAGACCTGGAGATCCACCGGCTGACCACTCGCCTGCGCACCCTGCGCCGCTTCGGCCTGGACCTGTGCCTCGGACACATGGTCAGCGCGGACAACTCCGAGGCCTTGTACCTCGGACGCCTCGGCCTCACCGACAGCACCGGTCGCCGGCTGCTGATCGACTGGCGTTCCCCCGCGGCCGAGCCGTTCTTCGGAGCGACGCACGCCAACCCGATGGGGCTGTCCAGCCGCCGCCGGTACCGCTGGACCCGCGGCCGGATCAGCGACTACTGGGACGAGGTGTTCACCTCGGACGGGTTCGACGGGCACGCGGCGGCGCTCGACGACCAGTCCGCGTTCATCGCGAGCCTGGGCAGCAACCGGTCGCCCCGGATGCGCGACGTACTGGGCACCATCCAGGCCGATCAGGACGCGATCATCCGCGCCGGTTCTCGCGGCGCGCTCGTCGTCGACGGTGGTCCCGGTACGGGTAAGACAGTCGTCGCTCTGCACCGTACGGCGTACCTCTTGTACTCCGATCCACGCCTCGGCCATCGGCGTGGCGGCGTACTGTTCGTCGGTCCGCACCAGCCTTACCTGGCGTACGTTTCCGACGTACTGCCCAGCCTCGGCGAGGAAGGTGTGCAGACCTGCACGCTGCGGGACCTGTTGCCCGAGGGACCCACTGCACCGGACGAGGCGGATCCGGACGTCGCCCGACTGAAGGCATCCGCGGACATGGTGAGGGCGATCGAACCGGCCGTGAAGCTTTACGAGGAAGTGCCCACCAAGGCGATGACGGTCGAGACCCACTGGTCCGACCTCCGGCTCACCCCCGCCGACTGGGCCGAGGCCTTCGGAGCAGCGGACCCCGCGACGCCGCACAACGAGGCGCGCGACCAGGTCTGGGAAGAGCTGATCACGATCCTGCTGGACAAGCACGAGGAGGAGTACGAGGACGACGATGTCTCGATCGACCTCGTGCGCAGATCCCTGGAGCGGAACGAGGACCTGGTCGATGCCTTCGGCCGAGCGTGGCCGCTGATCGAACCGACCGATCTCGTCGGGGACCTGTGGTCAGTGCCGGCGTACCTGCGCATGTGCGCTCCGTGGCTCAGCCCCGAGGAGGTCAAGAAGCTGCAGCGCGCGGACCCGCAAGCATGGACGGTGTCCGACCTGCCGCTGCTGGACGCGGCGCGGCAGCGACTCGGCGACCCCGAGGCCTCCCGGCGAAAGCGCCGGCAGAAGGCCGCTGCGGCAGTCGAACGCGAACGCATGACCGACGTCATCGACCACATCCTCGAGTCCGCCGACGCGGACGACGCCTGGGCGCCGATGTTGCGCGGCCAAGACATCCAGGAAGCCCTGGTCGACGTGTCCGCGCTCCCCACCGGGGACCCGGACCTGCTTGCCGGCCCGTTCGCGCACATCGTCGTGGACGAGGCTCAGGAACTCACCGACGCGGAATGGCAGATGCTGCTGCTCCGCTGCCCGTCCCGAAGCTTCACCATCGTCGGCGACCGCGCGCAGGCCCGGCACGGCTTCACCGAATCCTGGCAGGAACGCCTCGAGCGAATCGGCCTCGACCGGATCAACCTGGCGTCCCTGACCATCAACTACCGGACGCCGGAACAGATCATGACCGAAGCCGAGCCGGTCATCCGGGCCGTCCTCTCCGACGCCAACGTCCCCACCTCCATCCGTACCGGCGACGCCCCCGTCATCCACGGATCCACCGCGGACCTGACCTCGATCCTCGACACCTGGCTCGCCGACCACACCGAAGGCATCGCCTGCGTCATCGGCGACCCGACCGTCGAGGACACGGCCCGAGTCCGATCCCTGGCCCCGGAACTCTCCAAGGGCCTCGAGTTCGACCTGGTCATCCTCATCAACCCCGAGTCCTTCGGCGAAGGCATCGAAGGCGCAGTAGACCGCTACGTCGCCATGACCCGAGCCACCCAACAACTAGTCATCCTCACCAGCCCCTGATGACGGATGCTGGGGTATGCCTAGCGACGGTCTCCTGCGACGAGTAGACGCAGTACAGGTTCCTGTCCCCAGCCTGGCCGAGGGTCTCGCCTTCTACAGCGAGGCCCTCGGTCACCGCCTCCTCTGGCGAAACGACGCCATCGGCCAAGCCGGCCTGGCACTACCGGACGGCGACAGCGAGTTGGTCCTGACCACGACCCGCCCGTACGAACCCAACTGGCTGGTCGACGACGTCCCAACAGCCCTTACCCACATCACCACCCACGGCGGCACCGTCCTCACCGGCCCCCTGGACATCCCCGTAGGCCGAGCCGCAGTCGTCCAAGACCCCTTCGGCAACACCCTGACCCTCGTAGACCTCTCCAAAGGCCTCTACACCACCACCCCCGACGGCACCGTCACCCACGTCCAACCCCCAACACCCTGACCGATCAGAGCGGTCCTCCGCCTGCCCCGGCGACCTTTGAGGGGTCAACCCCGCAAGTGGTGGGTTGCGGAGGCAAACTTCGGTTCCGCAACCCACACGCCAAGGGGTTGACCCCTCAAAGGGCGGCGGCGGGTCGGCGGGTGGGACTACTTGTTGGCGGCGAGCATGCGGAGGACTGCTGTGTTGACCAGGATGAGGATGAGGGCGGTGAAGAGGAGGAGGGCTACTTCGGCGGGGAGGAGGGCTATGCCCAGGCCGATGGCGAGGACGGGGATCGCCAACCCGGCGTACGCGATCAGGAAGAGCGCGGCCAGGACTTCGCCGCGGGAGCCGGGGTCGGCGAGCGAGGCGGCGGTGGCTACGGCGCCGCGGAAGACGAGGCCTACGCCGGCGCCGGCGATGACGCCGCCGAGGATGAAGGTCCACAGGCTGGGGAGCAGACCCCCAACAGCCACGCCGACCAGGCCCACCGACATCGCCACCAGACCGAGGCGAAGCTGGTGCCGGCGGGTGAGGCGGACGAACACGACCTGACTGGCCGCGCCTGCGATGAAGACCGCGAAGGTGACCACACCGGCAAGCACCCGCGAGGTGTGATGCAACGTCCCGGCCAGGAACGTCGGCGCAAGCGACGTGAACAGCCCGAAGATCGCAAACGCCGCAAACGCCCCGATCGCCGACGCGAAGAACAGCGGCTTCGCCGACGACGGCAACGCCACCCGCTGCGGCCGGTACGCGGGCCGCTCCTCCAACCGCTCCACAGTCTCCGGCACCAGCGCGATCCCCACCGCGCTCAGCAGCAGCAACACCAGGAAGATCTCGTACGGGCGCTCGAGCGGAGACGCGACGTACTGCGCCAGCAACCCACCGACCAGCGGACCGAACGCGAGCCCGCCGAGGTTCACCGTGCTCGAGATCAGCGCCGACCGGCTCGGATCCTCGTCGGGGCGCGCGATCTGCCGCAGCTCGGACAGGTGCGCGGTGGCGGTCGCGGTCAGCACACCGACACCGATCCCGCAGATGAAGCGCGCGAGTAGCAACCCGGGCACGTCCTGCCAGAGCAGGAAGACGGCCGCCGCCAACGCTTCCGCGAGTACGGCGACCAGGGCGACCCGCCGACGGCCGAGCCAGTCGCTGACGTGGCCGGCCAGGTACAGCGACGCCATCACGCCGACCGCGTAGCTCGCGAAGATCACGGTGATCATGTACGTCGGGAAACCGTCGCGCTGCTGGTAGATCGCATAGAGCGGAGTCGGGACCGTGGAGAACGCCATCGTGATGAGGAAGGCCGCGGCGATCACCCAGAAACCCGGCCCGTGAGCGAAGCGCACGCGGGAAGTCGACCCCAGCGCACGCGAACCAGTCAAGGTGGACATGTTCCCAGCGTCGCTCGCCTCATCTATCGAGTCCAACGAAAATTCTTGCACGCTCTTATCGAGATGTTCGATAATCAACCCGTGGACAGCCGGCAGCTCGAGTACTTCGTCGCCGTCGCCGAGGAGCTGAGCTTCACCCGGGCGGCGCACCGGATGTTCACCGTCCAGTCCACGGTGTCGGCCGCCGTGCGCGCCCTCGAGACGGACCTGAAGACCACGCTGTTCGACCGCTCGACCCGGCGCGTGACACTGTCCGCGGCCGGCGAGGCTTTGTTGCCGGAGGCAAAGGCTGCGCTGGAGGCGCTGGACCGGGCGCGGGCGGTGGTCGAGGAGGCGTCGACCGGCCTCCGCGGGAACATCCGGATCGGCACGCTGGCGCGACTGAACCTGGTCAACCTCGCCGAGCTGCTGGGGGCGTTCCACCAGAAGTACCCGCTGGTCAACGTGCAGGTGGCGACGTCGCCGACCGGATCGAGCGGCCTGGCGGACGACGTACGTCATGGTCGACTCGATGTGGCCCTGGTCGGCCTGGCGAAGCCGGAGCTGTACGGACTCGAGATCCGCGATGTCGCCACGGTGCCGTTCGTCGTACTGCTGCCGTCGTCGCACCCGCTCGCGAAGGAGCCGGACGTGCGGCTCGAGGAGCTGGCCGGTGAGCGGTTCGTCGACATGCCGCTCGGGTTCGGCAACCGCAGCATGGTCGACCGGACCTTCGAGAACGCCGGCATCCCGCGGCGGGTCCAGGTCGAGGTGCCGGAGCTGACCACGATCCCCGACTACGTCCGCGTCGGCCTCGGTGTAGCCGTCGTACCGGAACTGGAGCCGGCCACGGCGCCCGGTGTCACCCAGCTCCCCATCGCCGGGACCGACCTGACCTGGACGTTGTCCGTGGTCACGGCCAGCGGCCGGCGATCGAGCAGAGCGGTGACCGCCCTGCTCGATCTCCTGACCGACTCGATCCGCCCCGGCGGGCCGTACTACTAGGCCACCCAGATCGACTGCCAGTTCTTCTGCTCGTTGAAGCGGCGCAGTGACGCGATCCCGCTGAGCCAGCCGAGCCAGGCGCCGTACGGCGGGTTGGACTCGTCGAACCCGCTCATCACGAAGGTGAGCCGGGTCTTGCCGTCGGACTCGGCCAGCTCCCAGGTGCTGATCCCGGACGGTCCCCAGTCGACAGACATCGTGCGGCCCTCGACCACCTCGACCACCGTCGCGCCCGGGCCGGCGTCGAATCCGCCCATCGCGAACCGGCCACCGGCGTACGGCTCGATCCCGATCGGGAAGCCGAACCAGGCGGACGCCTTCTCGGACTCGGTCAGCGACGCGTACACCTGCGCCAGCGGCGCGTCGATCAGCGCCTCGCCGGTGAACACGGGCGAGGTGAAGTCGGGCCGCGTGGTCAGCTCGCGCCCGTCCAGGTAGTCGACCAGGTTGGCGAGGGCGAGCGACCAGAAGGTCTGCAGTACGCCGCGAATGGTCGCGCCACTGATCGCTTCCGCGAAGTCGAAGTGACTCTGGGACAGTCGGACGACGGTGGAGTCGTCGCCCTCGGGGATCAGCGTGATCTCGGTCGTGGTCTCCACGCCGTCGAGCAACCACGCCAACCGCAGCGTGCGGTCGTCGTACGCGAGGACTCGCTGGTGCGGCGCATCGCCCTCCGGGATGTAGCGGCCCCAGAACTCGAAGGTCCCGGGCAGGTCGACGGTCGAGTGCTCGCCGAGCCAGACGTTGAGCGCCTTGGGGTCGGTCAGCGCCTGCCGGACGTCGTCGATGCCGGCCTGTGCGCGGGCTTGCAGAATGAGCGGTTCAGTCATGATCTTGATCTCCCTTGGGGTAGCACGCCACGGCCAGCTTGAAGGCGTCGCCCTCGGCGCCTCCGTAGCGCTCGAAGAGGTCCTGCAGCGTGGTGCGCAGGTCCTGGAAGAACTCCCGCCGTTGGTCCGGTGGGACCCGGATCTCACCGGAGACCCCGATGGACGGCAGCTCCGGAGCTGCCCGGTCCAGCGCGGCGATGTCGGTCTGGACCTCTTCCATCAGGTCCAGCAGGTAGCCGAGGCTCAGCTCGTCGCGGGCCCGGCGGAGGCCGCCGATCCGGCCGACGAGCCGCGGCGACAGCCAGTACGTGCGGGCGGTCGCCTGGTAGATGCCCTCGTGGACGCCGCGCACCTTGCGCTCTTCCACGAGCGTCACCAGCCCGGCGTCGACGAGGCGCTTCACGTGGTAGTAGACGCGCTGCGGAGTCTGCCCGAGCTGCTCGGCCACCTCACCACAGGTGTGCGGCTCCGCGAGCCGCCGCAGCACCTCGATCCGCTGCGGCTTGAACAGCGCCTCGGCCTGCTCGAGCTGCTCCAGGTGCATCACGTCTCTCATCACACAAAAAAGTTTGTACGTAAAAATTCGACTTGTCAATGAGCGTGAGTTCCATCACCCGGGAATGTAAATCGGCGCTCAGCGGTTGTATCTAGTGCTTTGGTGATGGATCACCGAAGCAAGACACCCAGCCCTGGGGGCCTTTGCTACGGATCGTCCGGCACGTTCCTGCCGGCGGAGGAAAGGAAGCGCGACATGGCAACTGTCTCGTTCAAGGGAGCCACCCGGGTGTACCCGGGCACCGACACCCCCGCAGTGGACAGACTCGATCTCGACATCTCCGACGGCGAGTTCATGGTGCTCGTCGGACCGTCGGGCTCCGGCAAGTCGACGGCGCTGCGGATGCTGGCCGGGCTCGAAGAGGTGAACGAGGGCTCGATCTACATCGGCGACCGCGACGTGACCAACAGCCCGCCGAAGGAACGCGACATCGCGATGGTGTTCCAGAACTACGCGCTGTACCCACATATGAGCGTCGCGGACAACATGGGCTTCGCCCTCAAGATGCAAGGCATCCACAAGGACGACCGCGCCAAGCGCGTCCTGGAAGCCGCCAAGCTGCTCGGCCTCGAGGAGTACCTCGACCGCAAGCCGAAGGCCCTGTCCGGCGGCCAGCGCCAGCGCGTCGCCATGGGCCGCGCCATCGTCCGCAACCCGCAGGTCTTCCTGATGGACGAGCCGCTGTCGAACCTCGACGCCAAACTCCGCGTCCAGACCCGCACCCAGATCGCCGAACTCCAGCACCGCCTCGGCGTCACCACCGTCTACGTCACCCACGACCAGGTCGAGGCCATGACGATGGGCGACCGGGTCGCCGTCCTCAAGGACGGTCTGCTCCAGCAGGTCGACACCCCGCTGAACCTCTACGACCGGCCGAAGAACAAGTTCGTGGCCGGCTTCATCGGCTCCCCTTCGATGAACCTGATCGAGGCCGAGATCACCGACGGCGGCGCCAAGATCGGCGACTACGTCGTCCCAATCGAACGCAGCCTGCTGGCCAAGGCCGGCGCCGACAAGACCCTCACCCTGGGCATCCGGCCCGAGGCCTTCCACCTCGCCGACGCGGGCCTGCCGGTGAAGGTCGCCGTGATCGAGGAGCTCGGCTCGGACGCGTTCCTGTACGGCACCGCGGAGCACACCGACGAGAAGCAGCAGATCATCGCCCGGATCGGCACCCGCCTCCACAACGACAAGGGCACTCTGGTGCACCTGGCCCCGGACGCGGACAAGCTGCACCTCTTCTCCACCTCCACCGAAGAGCGCCTGACCGCCTGACCCGCGGCCCAGTACGACGCCTTCCCCGGCAAAAGCTGTTGACCGGGGAAGGCGTCGTCGCGTTAGGTCTGGAAGGTGACGATCGAGCGGACCAATCCGGGCGGACTGCACCCGACGCCCGGGTATCACCACGTGACGAAGGTTCAGGCGGAGACGCTGATCTATCTGGCCGGGCAGTGCCCGCTGCAGCCGTCCGGTGAGCTGGCCGAGGGTGGGATCGAAGGCCAGACCGCGCAGGTGATTCGCAACATCCTGACTGCGCTCGAATCCGCAGGGGCCTCCCCGGAGGACGTCGTGCGGACCGTCATCTACGTCGCCAGCCCGGTACGCGAGGACCTCGCGGCCGTCTGGACGCAGCTCAGCGAATCGCCGCTCGCGCCGGCCTTCACCTCGGCCAGCACGCTGCTTGGCGTCGCCCAGCTGGGCTTCCCGGGCCAGCTCGTCGAGATCGACGTCACGGCGGCTTTGTGATCGTCCCCGCCGAGGTCGTCGAGTACGACCCGCGCTGGCCGCTGTGGTTCGAGGAGATCCGGGCGCGACTCACGCCGTACCTGGGTGACCTGCCACACCAGGTCGAACACGTCGGCAGCACCGCCGTACCAGGGCTCGCCGCCAAACCGATCATCGACGTGGACGTCGTGGTCCCCACGGCCGAGCTGGTGACGCTAGCCGTCAAACGACTCGTTGCTGCCGGCTACCACCATGAAGGCGACCAGGGGATTCCCGGACGGGAGGCCTTCGCACTCCCGTCTGATCCCGACCACTACCACCATCTGTATGTCGTTGTCGAAGGCAACAAGCCGCACCGGAACCACGTCGTGCTCCGCGACCACCTGCGGACGAACGCCGCCGACCGCGAACGGTACGCCGTCCGCAAGCGCGAGCTGGCGCATCTGCTGACGACCGACCGCCCGGCGTACGTCGACGGGAAGTCGGCGCTGGTCGAGGAGCTGATCGCTACAGCTGGTGGTTCGCAACCAGTCGGCGGTCCGCGTCGTACCGAGTCCTGAGCTCCGTCAACCGGCTCCAAGCGTCCGGCTCGTACGCCTCGCGCAGCTCGGCCGGCGTCAACGGGCCGAAGCTGAAGTTGAGGAAGCGGCCGACAGCAAAGGTCGACCACGGCTCGAGCACCGCCCGCTGCAGCCCGGTGGCATCGTGGTTCCCCGGCGACAGGACCGTCAGCGAGTACGCCGCATCGCGGTGGCCGACCGCGTTGTCGACTTGCTGGGCGAGCGCGCCTCCGAGGTGCCGGATCCCGATCACACACATGGACGGCGCGTCCGGACCGGCGAGCTTCGGCAGTGTCGCCAGCGCGTCGGGGTCGAGATCGCTGAGCAGCACGTTGCGCGAACTGTAGCTCTCGGGCCGTTCGGGCTCGGTGAAGATCTTGCCGGACTCCGCATACGGAAGTTCGCCGACCGTGTCGAGCGCCGGGCGGCCGATCGCCCGCAGCGGTTTGATCAAGTCCTCGCCACCGTCCCCGAGGATCGCCAGTTGCACCTGCGCGATGTACTTCCCGCGCAGCGGCGCCGGGACCGGCGGAATGTCCGGCATCGGCACCAGCGCTATCGCCGAGGTCACTTCCTCGGGCACCGTCCTGGTCCACTCCCGCCAGACGTCGAGCACGCTGGGATGCTCTGTGAAGTCGAAGTACAGGCTGCCGCCGTACAGCGTCGGAACATCGAACAGGTCGACCTCGATCCCGGTCACTACGCCGAAGTTGCCGCCACCACCGCGGAGTGCCCAGAACAGATCCGGGTCGTCTTCGGCGTTCCGTCGTACGCCGTCCATCGTCACGACCTCGATCCGTTGCACGTGGTCGGCCGCGTAGCCATACCGCCGCGCCATCAGTCCGAGCCCGCCGCCGAGCGTGTAGGAGATCGCGCCGACCCCTGGGAAGCTGCCGGACAGCGGCGCGAGCCCGTCCGGCGCGGTCGCGTCGACCACGTCCCTCCAGGTCGCACCGGCCTCGATCCAAGCCGTTTTGCGGTCCGCGTCGACCCGGACCCCGTTGAACGAACCGGTCGCGATCAGCACACCGCCGTCGATCCCCTGCGTCAGCCCGTGGCCCGCCGCCTGGACGGCGATCCGCAGGTCGTGGTCGATCGCGTAGCGGACCGCCGCCTCGACCTCGGCCGCGCTCGTGACCTGGAAGATCGCGTCCGGCCGATGCGGGTCCCGCCGCTGGAACCCGAGCCGCGCCTCGTCGTATCCGTTGCTGTCCTTCGTCAACATCATGAGAGTCACGCTAGGACCCCTTGCGGACACATCTCGTCCGCAAGGCATTCTTTTCGGATGAGTACTCGGAAACAGATGCCCGGGCGGCTGCTCCGGCTGCTGTCGCTGTTGCAGAGCCGCCGCGAGTGGTCCGGGCGCGAACTCGCCGAGCGCCTCGGCGTGACCGAGCGGACCGTACGGCGGGACGTCGACCGACTGCGGTCCCTCGACTACCCGGTGACCGGGACGACCGGGACCGCGGGCGGCTACCGGCTCGGACCGGGTACGACGCTGCCGCCGTTGGTGCTCGACGACGACGAGGCGATCGCCGTCGCCCTCGGCCTGGTCGGTGCGGCCGGCGGCGGGGTGAGCGGGATCGCGGAGAGCTCGATGCGGGCGCTGGCCAAGCTCGAGCAGGTGTTGCCGGCCCGGCTGCGGGGACAGCTCGCGACGGTCAGCTCGGCCGCGGAGTCAGTCCCTCGGCCGGGCATTCCCCAGGTGGATCCGGGTGTTCTCGCCGTACTGGCGCGGTGCTGCCGCAACCACGAGATCGTTGCCTTCGACTACCAGAGCCGGGCGGGTGCGGCGTCTCGTCGCCGGGTCGAGCCGCATCAGCTGCTGACGCTGACCTGGCGGTGGTACCTGCTCGCCTTCGACCCGTCCCGCGACGACTGGCGGATCTTCCGGGTCGACCGGATCGACGAGGTGACCCCGGTTCTGCATCGGTTCACTCCGCGGGTTCTGCCGGCGCCCGATGCGGCGACGTACCTGGTGGAGTCGTTCGCCTCCGCGCAGTACCGGCATAGAGTCCGGCTTTCTGTGCGGTTGCCGGCTCACGTCGTGGCCGAAACCTTCGATGGCGTCGTCCGTGGCAGTGTCGATCCGGCCGGGCCGGATGCCTGCGTGGTGCGCTTCAGCGCGGACACGCCGTCGCTGGTGCTGTCCCAGGTCGTCCCGATCGTTGCCCTGGGCGCCGAGTTCGCCGTCGAGGAGGCGAGCCCCGAGGTCGCTGCGCTGATCGCCGACGTGGGCGAACGGCTCAAGCGGTCCTTCGGCGACGCGGCGGCGTCCGCGGGACCAGGGTCGGGTTGACGTTGCTGTCCACGGCGTCGCGGTCCACGACGACTTTCTCGATGTCGTCGCGGCTCGGTACGTCGTACATCACCGGGAGGAGGACCTCCTCGAGGATGGCGCGCAGCGCGCGGGCGCCGGTGCGGCGAAGGAGGGCGAGGTCGGCGATCGCCTCGACCGCGTCGGGGGTGAACTCGAGATCGACGCCATCCAGGCGGAAGAGCTTGCGGTACTGCTTGACCAGGGCGTTGCGCGGCTCGGTGAGGATGCGGACCAGCGCGTCACGGTCGAGCGCGGGGACCGTCGTGACGATCGGGAGCCGGCCGACGAACTCGGGGATCAGGCCGAACTTCACCAAGTCCTCCGGCATCACCTTCGCCGGTGACGACTGCTCGATCGATGGGCCGAAACCTGCGGCCGCCGGGCGGGTGCGGCGGGCGATCAGTTCGTCGAGGCCGTCGAAGGCACCGCTGACGATGAACAGGATCCTGGTCGTGTCGATCTGCAGGAACTCCTGCTGCGGGTGCTTGCGACCACCCTGCGGTGGGACCGAAGCCGTCGTACCCTCAAGCATCTTCAGCAGAGCCTGCTGCACACCCTCGCCGGAGACGTCACGGGTGATCGACGGGTTCTCGCTCTTGCGGGCGATCTTGTCGACCTCGTCGATGTAGACGATGCCGGTCTCGGCCTTGCGGAGGTCGTAGTCGGCGGCCTGGATCAGCTTGAGCAGGATGTTCTCGACGTCCTCACCGACGTACCCGGCCTCGGTCAGCGCGGTCGCGTCGGCGATCGCGAACGGTACGTCGAGCATCCGGGCCAGCGTCTGCGCCAGATGCGTCTTGCCGGAGCCGGTGGGTCCGATCAGCAGGATGTTGGACTTGCCGAGCTCGACGTCCGTGCTCTTCGCCCGATGCCGCTTGTAGTGGTTGTAGACGGCAACGGCCAGCGCCTTCTTGGCCTCGTCCTGGCCGATCACGTAGCCGTCGAGGAACTCCCGGATCTCGCGCGGCTTCGGCAGCCGCGCGGGCAGGTCGTCGCTGATGTCGGCGAGGTCCCCGTCGACGATCAGCTCGTTGCACAGCTCGACGCAGCCGTCGCAGATGCACAGCGGGGTGGGGCCGGCGATCAGCTTGCCGACCTGCTGCTGACTTTTGCCGCAGAACGTGCACTTCAGCCCCTCGGCCGCCATCGGCACCGCCTTCCCGGATGATGTGATCATCCAGATGATAGCAACATCTGAGTGCTATCGTGGAGCCGTGAGCCGGTTGAGCAGGGCGGAAGTGCAGCTCCGCAACCGGGCGAAGGTGCTGGCCGCGGCCCGGGCGGAGTTCGCCGAACACGGCTACCGCGATGCCACCATCGACCGGATCGCCGCCCGAGCCGACCTCACCCGCGGCGCCGTCTACTCCAACTTCCCCGGCAAGCGCGCGCTGTACTTCTCCACCCTGGTGGACGCCGCACCTCCAACGACCGACGCTCCCGACGTGGGCGGCGGTCCCGCTGGCGCCGGCGGACCTGGTGCCGGCGGACCTGGTGGCGGTGGCACCGGTGCCGGCGGACCTGGTGCCGGCGGTCCCGGTGCCGGCGGGCGGTCGGTGGCGCGTCACGCTGCGACCGCCGATGGTCTCAGCGCCTTCGCGGCTGCCGACGGTCTCAGCTCCTTCGCGTCCGCTTGGCTCGATCAGCACCACCCGGGTCCAGATGTGCTGACGGAGCTCGCCGACGTCGGCACGCCGTACGCCGGTCTCCTCGATCTGAACGCCGTACTCCTCGGCGTCTCCCTCGACCGATCGGCCCCGGGCGACCTCGGCCGGATGATCCGCGTCGCGCGGCTCGCCCTCACCTTGCTCACCGGCGCGAGCCAGCTCACCTCGACCCCTGGGTTCGTCCAGCCCCTCGATGTCGCCCGGGCCTGCGCCCACCTCGCCGACCTCGACCTCGACGACCCGTGGACCCCGCCGCCGACGTCTCCCCCGATGCGGCCGGCGGAAGAGCCGTGGTCGCCGCCGTCAGTGATCGACGAGGTCCGGCACCGCCCCGCGGACCTCGACTCCCCCGGCGTGATCGCCGTACTCGGCCTGAATCGCCTCAGCGCCGCTGAGGACGTCGTACGCTCGGCCCGCGGCACGATCACCATCGCCCTCGTCTCCAGCCATCCCGACGAGCTCGGCCCACTCGCCCGCTACACCACAGGCAGTCTACTTCGTTGCCTACCGCAAGCACCTCGGGTCCAGCTGGTGCATGACGAGGACGGCGTACTCGCGTCCGCCCTCGGCTGCGACGTGATCGGTGACGACCTGGAGTACGCCGCCGCGATCGCCGGCGGCCGGATCCTCAGCCGGGCTGAGGGCTTCGGCGGCGCGTACGCCGTCGCTCGCAGATGATGGTGCTTCAGGCAACGATCAGGCCGATGCCGAGTGTCAGCACGCCGAGCGCGAGGGACGCGGCGCCGAGCCAGAGGATCCAGAGGAACTGATTCGGCTGGGTGCGGTCCTTGCCCGCGGACGAGGCGAAGAAGCCGCCGGACATCAGGATCGCCGCGGCCGGAATCGCCAGCCGGGCGACCCACAACCAGAACCCGGTCAGGCTGGTCTGGTCGACGTACAGGAGGCCGACCAGGCTGAGGATGACCAGGACGCCGGCATGGCCGTGACCGGCCCGCGCGAACGACTTCTGGAAGTCCGTCATCGGCACCTGACCGCGAACGATCTTGGTCATGAAGTAGCCGCCGAACTGGATCGTGACGATGGTGAGCAGGACCACCCCGGCGATGATCCGCGACGAGTCGGTCATGAGTACACGTTCTCCTTCGCTTCTGCGTGGTTGACAAGCAGGGCGTGGGTCGCCGTACGGGCCACCCAGACCGCGACCGCGAGATACAGGACCTGCTCCGGGATGCGCTGCCACAGCGGTGTCGCCTCGCCGCCCGCGAACGGTACGTCGGCGACCGCCGCGTGAATGTTTGCCGGGAGCAACGCCACGAACAGGGCGGCCAGCGCGTAGCCGGCGGCCCAGCGGGTCGCGGTGATCACGAGGCCGGCCGCGCCGAGCAACTCAAGGACGCCGGTGAGGTACACGAGCGCGTCCGCGAACGGCAGGAACGGCGGCACCATCCGCACCATGTCGGCGTGGTTCGGCATCGCGGTCACCTGCGCCGGGACGAAGTGTGCGCTCGCGGTGAACAGCAGCATCACGGCCATTCCGTGCGCCGCACTCGCCGGCCAGGTCGCGAACCGCCGGACCCCAAGCGCGCCCAGCGCCCGGAACACCAGCGTCGTCAGCACCAGGACGAGGGGGATCATCGGTCAACTCCTTCTATGGATAGTTCGGGTATCCGTTTATGGATACTGATACTATCCATCACAACCGAGAGGAAGGCAAGCGCAATGCGAATCGGGGAACTGAGCAAGGTGACCGAGGTCCCGGTGCCGACGATCAAGTACTACCTGCGCGAGGGCCTGCTGCCCGCGGGCGAACTCAGCAGCCCGAACCAGGCGTCGTACGGCGAACCCCACGTCCGCCGGCTGCGCCTGATCCGCGCCCTGGTCGAGCTGGCTCAGGTCCCGGTGGCGCAGGTCAAGGAGATCCTCGAGTCACTCGACTCGGACGCCGTACCCCTGCACGAACAGATCGGCCGCGCCCACCGCGCCCTCACCCCCACCCGCAAACAGGCCGCCTCCGAAGAAGCCCGCGCCGCCGCCACCACCCAGGTCACCGACCTCATCACCCGCCGCGGCTGGTCCGTGGATCCCGACGCCCCCGCCCTCTCCACCCTGATCGAAACCGTCGCCGCCCTCCGCACCCTGGGCCAGGACAACCTCGTCACCTTCCTCGACGCCTACGCCGAAGCAGTCGAACGCTTCACCGAACTAGAAATCGACGCCGTAACCACCAACCCCACCCGAGACCAGCTGGCCGAGTCCGTAGTCATCGGCACCATCCTCGGCGAAACCCTCGTCTCCTCCCTCCGCCTCCTAGCCCAAGAATCCATCTCAGCCCACCGCTGGACCACGAAGTGACAAGACGGCCCTCAGACCGATGCCGCCGGACGCCTGACGATCCCTTCGGCGCGACGCCGTCGCCAGATCCGCGGCCGGCGAGGTCGCCGGCCGTCGGGTTGCATGACCTCCGCAAGCACGTCCAGCTCCAGTGCAATCGACGAACATTCCCAACAGGCGATCTGCTCCTCGCGCAGCCGAGTTGCGGAACTCTTCAGGAACATCTCGATGTTCCAGTACAGGTCGGGGCGCAAGACCAGCCGCCGGCTATGCAGAAGATGGAGCAAGGTCAAGTGAACAACTTCGACCGGCTGTGAGCCCCTGGCGAATGAGACATCACCGCCGCCGATCAGCTCGAGCGGTTCCTCACATAGCCGCATGACCCCGTGCACCAAACCGCTCCACACCAGGAGGTCTGACTTCCGTGCGTCGGTCGCTTCCTTGCCATGGTGCCAATAGGCGCCGTCATATTCGATCGCCAGCCGGAAGTCCGGCGCCAGATCGAAGACCATGTCGACTGCCATCCGTCCATCCTCGGGACACGGCACATCGTGCCTGCCGCCGCGGAGCACGAATGACAGCAATTGGAAGATCGCCACCTGGATCTTCGAGTCTCGAGATCCGCCCTCGGTCGCGCAGCTACAACCGGCGCGATAGCGGCCACGGGCGGAGTAGCTCATGCGACGAAGCTATCCGCGGGCACCGACAGTTCAGCCGTCGTGGGCCATGTCTACGAAGCGGGAGTAGTGGCCCTGAAAGGCTACGACTACGTCGGCGGTGGGGCCGTTGCGGTGTTTGGCGACGATGAAGTCGGCCTCGCCGGGGCGGGTGGACTCGCGCTCGTAGGCGTCCTCGCGGTGAAGGAGGATCACGACGTCAGCGTCCTGCTCCAGCGAGTTATGTGTGGCGATGCCTTCGGCTACGAAGTTGTGGGTGCCTAGGACGGTGGCGTCGTACACCTCTTGGTCGCCGAGGCTTTCGATCGAGGTGATGGTGTCCCAGAAGATGTCGTTGGTGGCGAGGACCTCGAGGTCGGCGTTGTCGAGGATGTCGGCGACCTTGGCGAGGCGTTGCCGGCTCGGTGCGTGCTTCCACATCGTCGAGCCGGAGAACTTGGTGCCCATGGCCGCCGCGAACTCGCGATGGCTGACGTTGCGCTCGGCAAGAACTTCGCGGACCCGGGACCAGATTTCCTTCGGCACCGTGTCGAGGTTGGTGTTGCCCTTGACGTCGCGCAGGGCCGTTGCGACCTCCAGCACCTTCAGGCCACGCAGACCATGTACGCCGATCTGGTCGCAGAAGCGCAACTGGTTCTCAGCGCCGTAGATGTGCAGGTGGTACGAGTCGCGGTAGCCCTCCTTCTTCGCGGTCTTGATCCGGCTGAAGATGTTGTGGCGGAGGAAAAGTCGGGCGAGGTCGTCGACGAGGCGGCGGCTGGTGCTGGCGTAGTAGATGCGGCCTTGGCCGACCTTGGCGTCCCAGCGAACGGAGCCGTCGGTGGCCCAGAGGTGGCGGATGAAGTGGGCGACCTGCTTCTTCGGCAGCCCGAAGATGCCGGCCGGGATGAACTTCTCGTGGCTGCGTAAACCGAACAGCCCCAGGCCGTCGAGCCAGGCGGCGATCGGGTTGCGCTTGCCTCGGGCCAATCGGTACGGCGCGGGGAGGCGGAGACTGGTCACGCGGGCGGCGGCGTACTCGTCGCGCACGGCGGTGATGCCGAAGCGCCGGTGAGCGGCTTCCGAGACGGCTGTGAGGTTGGCCTCGTCGATGCTTGCGTAGCGGATCGGCTGGCGCTTGACGAACGAGCCGTCGCCGAGCAGGTGAGCGAGCAGCGTGATCTCGTCCTCATCCCACGGCTTGAGCTCGAGCGGTGGCGGGACATGCCGGAGCGATCCCAACCGGGAACCCGGGACCAGCTCGCCCAGCGGCTTCCAGCCGTCGTACGTGAGGAACGGGTGGTTCGCGGTGGCCTTGATCTCGCGGCCGGAGGCGAGCTTCAGCCGGAAGACCTCCTTCACTCCGCTCGGGAAAGCGTGTGTGAGCGTGCGCGGCACCAGCTTCAGCCGGTCATCCAACGACCAGACGGGGATGTCACGCGCGTCCGTCGCCAGCAGCTCGCCGAGCGAGATCTCCGCTCCGGTGTCCGCGCGCAGCAGCCGGGTGTCCGCGGTCAGGCAACCCGATTCGCGGAGGTCGGAGGCCATGGGGCGTTTGTCGGAGCGTTGTTCGGAGCCTCGGTTCAGCTGGCAGATGGCTACTACGGGGAGTTCGAGTTCTTTGGCCAGGAGTTTGATGGAGCGAGAGAACTCGGAGACTTCGAGTTGGCGGGACTCGACCTTCTTGCCGGACGTCATCAGCTGGAGGTAGTCGATGACGATCAGGCGGAGGTCGTGGCGTTGTTTGAGGCGGCGGGCCTTGGCGCGGATCTCCATCATGGTGAGGTTCGGCGAGTCGTCGATGAAGAGGGGGGCCTCGGAGACCTCGCCCATCTTGCGGGCCAGCCGGGCCCAGTCCTCGTCGGTCATCTTGCCGTTGCGCATGTGGTGCAGCGGGACCTTCGCCTCGGCTGAGAGCAGACGCATGGTGATCTCGTTGCGGCTCATCTCGAGCGAGAAGATGCACGAGGTCAGACCGTGCCGGATCGACGCGGAGCGGGCGAGGTCCAGGCCCAGGGTGGAGTTGTGGGTCGGGACCATCGTCTTGCCGGCCAGGTACAGATGGTCGGGGTTGTCCACCTCGACGCAGCGCACCGGCACACTGTCCACAGCGTCGATCCACTCGATCCGCCGCTCCCCCTCACCCGACAGCGCGGCCGGAAAACCGTGCCCGGTGATCTGGCGCGGCGCCGACCCGGGGATCGGCGGTGTCAGCCCGGGACTCGCGGACATCGCCGTGTGCAGGTCGGCGGTCGTGCAGACCACCGGGCGGCCGCCGTCCTCGACCACCCACTGGTGCTCGGCGTCGGCGACGATCGTGCTGCCATCGGAGAAGGACAGCCGGAAACACGGCCGGTCCACCATCACCTCGGTCGCCGCGACCACCGTGGTCGGCTGACCGTTGACGTCGAGGAGCTGATCGCCGACGGCGACCTCGCCCATCGTGGTCCAACCGGACGGCGTCGGCAGAACGGTGTCGAGGGCGAGCGCCTTCCCCATCGCGGGGCGGGCGGCGACGATGATCATCTGGCCGGGGTGCAGCCCGTTGGTCAGCTCGTCGAGATCGGTGAACCCGGTCGGTACGCCGACCATCGCGTCACCGCGGGAGTCGATCGCCTCGATCTCGTCGAGCGCGCCCTCCATGATGTCCTTCAGCGGCGCGTAGTCCTCGGCCGTCCGCTTCTCCGTGACGGAGTAGATCTCGGCCTGCGCCTCGTCGACGACGTCGTCGACCTCACCCTCACCGGCGTACCCGAGCTGGACGATCTTGGTGCCCGCCTCGACCAGGCGGCGCAGGATCGCCTTCTCCCGGACGATGTGCGCGTAGTACCCCGCGTTCGCCGCGAGCGGGACGGAGGCGACCAGGGTGTGCACGTACGGCGCGCCGCCGATGCGGGCCATCTCGCCCCGGCGGTTCAGCTCGGCGGCGACGGTGATCGCGTCGGCCGGCTCGCCCCGCGCGTACAGGTCGGTGACCGCGTCGAAGACGATCTCGTGGGCCGGGCGGTAGAAGTCCGTGCTGCGCAGGGTCTCGATCACGTCGGCGATCGCGTCCTTGCTCAGCATCATCGCGCCGAGCACGCACTGCTCGGCCGCCAGGTCCTGCGGCGGCGTGCGGTCGAAGCCCATCTCCGGGTTGCGCTCTTCCTGGCCGCCGCCCTGTCCCCCGCGGAACTCCGCCACGCTCACTTCGCCCGACCTCCTCGCCGCCCAACCACCGAATGCCGGGCTCGAACACCTGATCGAATCTTAGCCCCACTCGCCGACACTTTCCGCCCCGCCGGAACGAGGGTCCCCCCGGCGCCATCCGCGGGCGGGCCCGCCCCGAGACTGCGGGCGGACGGCGTCAGTCACGCGACCGTACGCCGGTCTGGTCACCGGGTGGTAGCCAGTCGTCCACAGGGGGTGTGGACGAACTGTGGGAAACCCGGTGAACGGGTGTGCACAGGTTGGGCACAACCCTGTGGATATCTGGGGACAACCATCCACAACATCCCTCTGACCTGCGCTTTCACTCATTCACAACTGTGGAGAAGAAAAACTTCGCGTCCTTTTTCCGGAGTGCGGGATCGGGCGCTTGTGTACAGCCGAAGTCAGGCACAATAGGCCGCATGCTCATGACATGCCGCCGTCCCCAGCCGGCGGCACGGTGACGGGTCGGACCGGACTGCGTCGACTGATCGGGGTCCAGGACAAGGAGATCCTCCGGCTCGCGGTTCCCGCGTTCTTCGCCCTGGTGTCGGAGCCGCTGATGCTGCTCGCGGACTCGGCGATTGTCGGGCACCTCGGTACGCCGCAACTCGCCGCGCTCGGTGTCGCGGGGACGATCCTGCAGACGCTGGTCGGCGTGTGCGTGTTCCTCGCGTACGGCACCACCTCGTCCGTCGCCCGGCGGATCGGGGCCGGTGATCACCGCGGCGCCCTGGCCCAGGGGATCGACGGACTCTGGCTGGCCTTGCTGCTGGGCGTCGTACTGGCGCTGGCCGGGCTCATCCTGGCACCGGCGGCCATCGCGGCGTTCGACCCATCCGCGGACGTGGCGGGTCACGCGGTGACCTATCTGCGGATCTCCTGTTTCGGCATCCCGTCGATGCTGCTCCTGCTCGCGGCGACCGGCGTACTGCGCGGTTTGCAGGACACCAAGACGCCGATGATCGTCGCGATCAGCGCCAACCTCGCCAACATCGGCCTGAACGTCCTGCTGGTCTACGGCCTCGACCTTGACATCGCCGGCTCGGCACTCGGTACGGCGCTCGCCCAGACCGCCGCCGGTGTAGCACTCGTCGTGGTGGTCGTCCGCGGCGCCCGGCGCGACGGCGCCAAGCTGCGACCGGACCGCCCCGGCATCCTCGCGTCCGCGCAGATGGGCGTGCCGCTGATCGTCCGCACCCTGACGTTGCGTGCGGCAATCATCCTGCTCGCCTTCGTCGCCACGGCCCTGGGTACGACGTCGGTCGCGGCACACCAGGTCGCGTTCACCCTCTGGTCCTTCCTGGCCCTCGCGCTGGACGCGATCGCCATCGCCGCCCAGGCACTCACCGGCCGATCGCTGGGGGCGGGCGACGTGGCCGGCACTCGGGCGATCACCCGCCGGATGATGTGGTGGGGCCTGTTCTCCGGACTGATCGGCGGCCTCGCTCTGTGGGGTCTGCGCGACCTCTACGTTCCCTTGTTCAGTTCGGATCCAGACGTACGCCGTACTCTCGCCGCCGTACTGGTCGTCGCCGCACTCTGGCAACCGGTGAACGGGGTCGTCTTCGTCCTGGACGGCGTACTCATCGGTGCGGGCGACGGACCGTATCTCGCGGTGGCCGGCGTCATCGCACTCGTGCTCTACGTACCGCTGGCGCTGGGCGTCTTGTGGCTCGGCGGTGGCATCGTCGCGCTGTGGTGGGCGTTCGGCGCATACATGCTGCTGCGGCTGCTCACCCTGATCACCCGCGAGCGAGGTGACGGCTGGCTGGTGACCGGGGCTACCCGCTGACCCCGGGGTGCGGCATCGTGGAGCCGGAGGAAAGGAGCGGCATGGCCGACACCGACGACGAGCAGACCATCGCGCTCGAGCCCGACCAGCACGCGCAGGGCGACGACGACACCGAGGCCGCGAGTGAGCGGCACGGAGCCCGTGCCTGGGAGCGGGACGGCGAGCGTCCGGCCGCTGTCGTCGGGCTGACTCCGGAGGAGGAAGAGGCCCGCCGCCAGGAGGAGCTCGACCAGGCCCGCGACGAACGGATCGAGCTCGCGGCCCGGGACGAGCGGGTGCTGGAGGAGGTCCGCGAGCGGCGCGAGGTTCTCGACGCCACCGCGGAGACCACCGAGGCGATCCGGCTGGCCGAGATCGCCGAGTCGGCCCGCGACCGCTACCACCGCGACGCCGGGGCCGAACGCCGGCAGGCCACCAGCTACTGGGCCCATGGCAACCATCTGCTCGACGAGGCGGCTGCCCGACCCGACGAGCCCGGCGCGGACGCCACCGCCGCGGCCGGCCGCCGCTACCAGCGCGCAGCCGTCCGCGAGGACCGGGACGCGGACCGCGACGACGGCATCGCCGATCGGTACGACGAAGAGGCCCGGGAGCGACGCGGTGAGGCACAGCCACCCGCCAGCGAGGCCGTCCGCAACCCACCGGCTGAGGCACCGCGCGCCCGCAAGTACGTGCGCAAGCAGCTCAAGCAGAAGGTGCACGACCGAAGCACCCAGCCCGACATCGGATTAGGTGACTAAGGCTCGATCTTCTGGACGTGGATGATCAGTAGGTTCGCTGCGACCACCACGACGAAGATCACGGCGAGCAGCGGGTGCCCGAGGCTCCACAGCGCGGCACCCGCCAGGCCGAACACGACGACCTTCACGATCGCCCGCACCACCGGAGTGCCGCGGGACGCGGTCGGCGCCGCGAACAGTCCCCACAGCACCGCGGCGACGACCGGCAGGCCGATCGCGAGCAACAGCTTCAGCGGAGTGCTGGAGACAGCCTCCCAGCCCCACCAGGCGAAGATGCCTAGGGCAACCAACTCGGCCAGGAAAGCCAGCAGCAGGTTGCCCCATTTCCACATCTCAGATGCCGCGGAGGTTGGGCTGGCGCTGGTCGAAGAACAGGCCCGCGGGCGGTTCCTCCACCGGCAGCGGCGGGATCGGGTAGTCGGTGTGCGCACCCCGGCAGGCCGCGAACGGGCCGTCCGGGTCGAGCAGCGCCATCATGTGCGGGTCGGCGTGGTCACGCCACCAGACCGACATCCCGGTCGCCGGGTCGAGCCGCAGGTGTTCCCAGGCGCGCCAGATCGAGTCCAGCCGGCTCAATGCCTCGGCATGCCGGTACCACTCCGGGCACCAGATGTACTGCTGCCCGATCCGCCGGGTGTACAGGTAGATCAGCCGGTCCTCGACGAACGCCGCGACGTGCGGGTAGAAGAGCTCCTGTTCACCATCCACCGCGCTGCTCCTCGTTCTCCCAGACCGGCTTCTCCGGGCCGCGCGGAGCGGGTGCCTGCTGGGTGCCGGCCGAGACCCACGGGTTCCCGCCGGCCTGCGGCGCCGGCGCACCGGACGCTCCCGGGTCGTACTTGGCCAGCGAAGCCTTCACCGCACCGGCGTCCGGCCGGGTGAACCACGGCACCGTCTTCACCATCGTCGCCGGGATACCGGACGGGAACACGACCGCGCGCCCGGGCGGCATCGCGGCGAGGTCGGACACCTCGAGGATGTTGTGCCGCTGGGTCTGCCGGCTGGTGCCGCGCTTGCCCTCGTTGTACGACACCGAACTGGAGACGATGTCGTAGTCGCCGATCAGCTTGCTCAGCCGCTCGAGGAAGTTCGAGTCCGAGGCACCACCGCCGTACACCCGGATGTTGGCGGCGGACCAGAGCTTCTCCATGCCGTGGTCGCCCCAGCACTCCTGGCCCTGCGCCCACGACTGCAGGATCGTCATCAGCACGATGCCGCGGGAACCGAAGTGGCTGTAAAGGTCGGGCAGGTTCTTCCAGCGGCAGACGTTCGCGGCCTCGTCCAGTACGCCGACCAGCGGGCTCGGCATCCGGCCCATCGGCATGCCCCGCGCGTACTGCTCGGCCGCCTCCACGACGGCCACCGTGAGAGCGGTGACCAGCGGACCCGCCGTACCGGCGCCTTCCTTGGAGAGGCTGTACAGCGTGCCGCCCTGACGGACGAACTCGTGCGGGTTGAACTGCGGGCGCGTGTCGTTCGGTCCCTGCGGGATGACCCAGCGGGTGACCTTGCGGTTGACCAGGAACATCGCGCTCTGCTGGGCGGTGCCGTAGACACCGGCACGCTGCTTGTCCGGCGCGTTGATGACCCCGGACAGCGCGTCCGCGGACAACTGCAGGCCGGGGGTGTTGCGCAGGATCCGCTCGGGCTCGTCGTTCCGCTGGTCGGCCAGCCAGGAGTAGACCTGGGTGATCGGGCGCTTCGCGACCGCGGCCGCGAGCAGCAGCCCGGCCAGCAGATCAGTACCGGCGGCATCGAAGAACGCGTCGGTCTGGGCGGTCTCCTTGCGTTGCGAGGCGACGAAGTGCTCCGCCATCTCGCGCGCCTTGGTCTCGTCGGTGATGTAGCTGAGCGGGTTCCACCACCAGTTCGGCGGCTCCTCGCAGACCTCCTGCGGGTCGAACACCCAGACCGGCCCGCGCTCGGACCGCGGCCCGCGGGTGGCGTCGACGATGTCCCGCTTGTTCGACGTGGCGACCACCGAGCCCGGCGCGTCCAGGATCGCCGGTACGGCGCGGGACGTGGTCTTACCGGTCCGGGGACCCCAGATGTCGACGTGCATGTCTTCCCAGGACCCGAAGACCTCGAGGTTGTCCCGGACGGTCCGGCCGATCAGGATGCCGGGACCGGCGTGCCCGGCGCCGAGCCGGTTGGCGATGTCCTGCGCACCCTCACGGGTGAGCTTGTAGATCTCGGACCGCTTCGACATCAGGAACGCCTGCTTGTCCACCCGGCCGACCGACGATCGCTGGTTCCGGACGAAGAACCAGACGCCGCCGGCGATCCCGAGCAGCACCAGGACTTCGAGGATGAGGACGCCGGTGGCCGCGCCGGACCACATCAACCGGCCCTTGATCAGGTCGGCCAGCGCCCGCATCGGGTTCGGCACCGGGCGGGTGTTGTTGATCCCGGCGGCGATCTTGAGCGCGCCCCACACGCCGACCAGGACGATCGCGAACAGACCGATGCCGATGAAGACCAGGATCGACTCGGCGGACAGCCCGCCCGGTCCGGTGCTCTTCTTGCCCTGAGCCATTACTCGTCAACTCCCGTTCGGGCGACCACTCGGGTAGTGGGATCGGGCGGAGGCAGCATCGCCGGGTCGTCCAGGCTGTACTGCCCGACGATCTCCTCGGTGCCGTCGGGGGCGACCTCGACCTTCAACGGCTGGCCGTCGGCGCCGGTCTTCCACAGCTTGTTGGTGTCGTTGATCTCGCGCTCGACCGAGGTGAGGCCGACGTGCACCGGGATGCCCGGGCGGCCACCGACCTTGACCAGGAAGTTACCGCGGCCGGGTGGCGCCGCCTCCTCACCTGTGGCCGGGTCCCACGCGGGCGGGTCCTGCCAGCCGATGAGCATGTTCTGCTCTTCCTGGGACATCGGCACGACCTCGGTCAGGTTCTCCATCTCGGCCCGTGGCAGACCACCGCAGATGACCATGCCGGATCGCTCGACGAAGCCCTTCGCCTTCATCCGATCCTCGGGGTGCTCCAGCGCGAGCAGGTCGGACATGGTGTGCGAGATCATCGCCATGCCGACACCACGCTGCCGGTTCAACCGGGTCAGAGCGTCGACGCGGTCGACCAGACCACGGCCGGCCCGCAGCACCCGCCAGAGCTCGTCGAGGATGACGAAGTAGTGCCGCCGCGGCTCGAGGCCGGCGTCGGCCAGCGCCTGCGAGACCGCGACCGCTCCGAAGCCGTACGACCAGCAGGCCAGCAGTACGGCGGCCTGCAGGTTCGTCTCGGAGTCGTCGATGTTGGACACGTCGAACACGACCGGACGGTCGAGTTGCATCGGGTTGTCGGTCTGCTCGGAGAAGATCTCACCCAGCCGGCCACCACCGACCAGACCGATCAGCGACGCCTCGAGCCCCTCGGTGATCTGCCGGTACCGGTCGAGACTGCCGCGGTCCAGGGCGACGTTGCGGACCCGGTCCGGTGCCTCCTGGACGACTTGGAGCAGGTCACGCAGCACCGGCGTACCGGCGTATCTCTCGTCGAGGACCTTGAGGGCCTCGTCGATGATGGTCTCCTCGCGGTCCGTCGGCGGGGCCGAGCGCATGATCGAGATCAGCGCCGACACCATCGTCTGCCGGCGGCCGTGCGCGTCCGCCTGGATCGCCTCGCGGGCCTTGCCGGTGAGCCGGAGCGCGGCCTGGCGGGACTCGCCCGGGTCGAGCACGTTCAGGTGCCCACGGCCGCGGCCGAGCTGGATGACCTGCCCGCCGAGGGCCTCGATCAGGTCCTTGTAGTCGGGCTTCAGGTCGCCCAGCACCAGTGGCTGGATGCCGTAGCCGGCCATTCCGAGCGCCATCCGGCGGGTGATCGTCGACTTGCCCAGACCCGGCTTGCCGAGCACGAACATCGACGGGTTCGAGATCAGTTTGGCCCGCATGAACCAGCTGATCGGGTCGCAGCACATGGTCGCGCCGGACAGGATGTTGCGCCCGATCGGTACACCGACCATCGGGCTGCCGGTGCCGGCCGAGAACGGCCACATGCCGCAGACCTGCACCGTCGTACCGCGCCACTCGGCCGGAGCCTGCAGGTAGGTCGAGTAGCCACCACCCGGACCTGGCCAGCCCCGCGGCATCGGCCGCTTGCCGCGGCGCGACGGGTCGACCGGCTTCTTCGTCTTCTTGCTCACTGTGACTCCCCAGCTGTCACTGTGCTTGTCTTGGTCACAGGGCCTCCCGGAGCCCGGCCGGGACGGCCAGGTGGCTCTGGAGTACGACGCCCAGCGGCAAGGCGGCCACGAACGCGGAATCCTGCGAGCCGTACGCTGGCCGGAGCAGGATGCGCGCGGTGGCGCCCAGATTGTCGATGGCAGCGACCATGTCGGGAATCTGCTCGGCCGTCATCACCGTTCCGGTCACGACCATGCCGAAGTTGACCAGACCGGCCCCCCGCGCCTCCTCCTGCGCGGTCCGGTCGGCGGCCCGCGCTTCGGCCATCGTCCGTGCGGTCGGCCGGTTCGAGGTGGTCGCGCGGAATGACGCGTTGCGCTTGTCCGCCTCCACCATCCGGGCCGAGGTGGCCGCGTCCAGCGGTCGGTAGAGCAGGGTCACCCGCTTGCGGTCGATGTCGGCGTGCGGCGCGACCAGCTGGGACAGCACCGACGAGAACACCTCACCACGCGGCGCCTGGGTCATCTGCCAGGTCACCGACCACGCGGAGTCGTGCCGGTACTTGTCCCAGAACCCCTGCGCGGCTGCCGGGCCGACGTCGGTCCACTGCAGCTCCGGCGCCATCCCCTGGCTGCGTGCTTCGTCGATCAGTACGGCGGAGGCCGGGTCGTACGCGATCCGGATCGTCTCGCACAGCTCCTGCGCGGTGACCGGCCGGGCCGCACCCGCGCCGGTGGCGTTCAGGCTTTGGGTGAGTGCCGGCAGCCGGGACGCGAGCTCGCGGCCCATGTCCTCTTCCTTGCGGCGCTTGCCGTTGCGGTCCGTGCCCTTGAAGGTGAGCGCGACCCGGGCCGAGACCAGCGCGGAGCCCTCCGGGTAGGTCTGCACCACCTCGGTGAGCATGGCCCGCGCGATGGCCGGCGTGCCGTCCATCATGTTGTTGCCGACCTCACGGCGCAGCCGGATGCCGGTATCGGGCGCGCTCTCCACCGTCACGGACGCGGCGACGATGCCCGGCTCGTGGCCGAGCGAGGCCAGCCACTGACCCCAGTGCGCCACCCAGACGTCCACCTGCTCCTCGTCGACCAGCGACGCACCGTCCGGCTCGGCGTTGATGATCACGGTGAAGTGCCGGGTGCTCGGGTAGAACAGCAGCGCGAACGGCCGTCCGTACGAATCCTTGTACTCGCTCAGCTGGGACGCCGCGGCCAGGCCAGGGATCTGGAACTTGCCCCACGCGGTCCGCCCGAGCGGACCGGAACGGTAGATGTTGTGCTTCGCCATCTTTGCTCGTTGCCATCCAATGCGAGTCGAGATCCGTTGCAACGCGGACTGCCCGTGCTTGTCCTTGGTCATCAGCAGCAGCAGAGCGACCGCGACGAGCAGCAGCGTGATGACCGCGGCGAGCAGGCCGCCCGCCATCATCGTCACGATCGTCAGGAGCAGACCGCCCATCATGATGGCGGTGCCCAAGGTGCCCAGGCCGGCGATACCCGCCGACGCCGGCTGGCGCCAGTTGCCGTAGGTGCGCGGGGCGCTTCGTACGTTGTCAGCCGCTGCCACGTGGTCCGTCCGGAGGTCGAGGTGGAGGTTGCTGGTGCTGTTGCGGCGGCTGCCGGGTCGCCTGCCGCTCCCGGCCCGGGTCGCGAGTGGGGCCACCGCTGCCGCTCGGGCCGCCGCCACCACCGCCACCGCCGCCTCCACCACCGCCACCTGAGCCTTGGTCCATGGCGTCGTTGCCCATGGTTTCGCCGGCGGCCATCTGGCCGGCAGCCTTGGTGGCGTCCACGCCCATCTTCACGGCCACCACCGCGGCCGCGGCCGGACCGGCAGCTGCTGCCGCCCCACCACCAGCGGCTGCGGCTCCACCACCGGCCGCGGCACCTCCACCGCCGCCGGCAGCACCTGCCGCCGCGCCGCCACCACCACCGCCCGCTGCCGCAGCGCCGCCTTCACCGCCTGCCGCGGCACCGCCGCCACCACCACCACCACCGCCACCGCTCGGGGGTTGCGACTGCTGGGTGGCGCGACCGACGTTCTGAGCACCGGTCGGGCCGTCGCCGCCACCACTGCCACTGCCACCGCCTTGGTCGCCGGCTTTGTTGGCCGCGTCGGCCAGCTTGTCCACGGCCGGTCCGCCGAGCCTGGCCGCGAGCATGCCGGCTCCGGCGCCGCTCGCGGTCGCGGCGACCATCGGGACGATGAACCGCATCAGCGCGGGCAGGGCGAACAGGGCGAGCACCAGCATGGTCACGCCGGTGACCATGTTCATGACCTGGCCGCCGGGTGATTTGCCGTCGAAGTTCAGGCCCTGCCCGTTGTTCGAGGTGAGTCTGATCGCGGTCGCGTAGACGATCGCGGCCACCGGTTTGTAGAGGATGAAGGCGAGCAGCCAGGAGATGATCCGCTTGAACCAGCTCCGGCCCATCTCGGTGTTCGTCGCGGCCGCCGCGATCGGCAGCACGCCGAGCAACAGGATCAGCATCGCCGAACGGACCACCATCAGCACGATCTGGATCACGCCCGCGACGATGGTCAGGATGCCGATGGTGATCATCAGGCCGATGCCGATCGGCCCTGCGGCCGCGGAGAAGCCGAGCAGCGCTGCCATCGTGTCCCCGAAGCCCTTGCTGCCGCCGGTGTTGCCCATGCCGCAGTGCCAGCCCTCGCCGTTGTCCCACAGCGCGGTGGTGACCAGGCAGTCGGAGAACTTGTCGCCGAACTCGATCAGCGCCTGCGCGACCGCGATCGCCAGCGTCGAGGCGATGGCCAGCGTGATCAATGACCGGAGGATGTCCCGGGCGGCCTCGCCCCGCTGGCTCCAGGCCATCTGGATGGCGCCGACCAGCACCCCGATCACGGCGACGAAGATCGCGATGTACTGGGTGTGCTCCCAGATGAAGCCGACCGAGCCGTTGGCCGGCTGGCCCGTCGTGGTGCTGCCGACAGCCGGTGTCTTGACGTAGATCCAGAAGGTGCCGATCGTGCCCATCACCAGCGTGATCGCGGCGGCGATGGCATCGAGAATCGGCTGGAAGATCATGCTGATCACCTTGTCAATGACCGGTTGAAGGACATGTTGGACGGCCTTGAGCATGATGTCGTACCAGCTGAGCGGGATCATCTCAGGACGTCCTCGGCGACACGAAGCGCAGGATGGCGGGCAGTGCGACGACCGCGATGATCATCATGGTGACGCCCATGACCACCTTGAGCGTCTCCGGTGTTCCGTCCGGCGCCTTGGCCCCTTCGGGCACCGCCGGGGCGGACATCAGCTTGATCGCGGTGGCGTAGATCAACGCCGCCACCGGTTTGTAGATGATGAATCCGCCCAGCCAGCCGATCGCCCGCTTGAACCACATCATGCCCATCTCGGTGTTCGTCGCCGCGGCAGTCAGTGGCAGTACGCCGACCAGCAGCACGAGCATCCCGTACCGGACGATCATCAGGCCCAGCTGGATGATCGCGGTGATCACCATCAGGATGCCGACGAAGATGATCAGAGCGAACTGCAGTTGTTCCCCCGGATCCATGAGTGGATCGGTCATCCGGGCGGCGAGTTCGTGCGCGAAGGCCTTGTCGTCCGCGTTGAGCGCCTGGCTGATGATCCACGAGGAGAACTCGTCCGAGGCCTGGATCAGCAACGCGGCGAAGCCGGTGCCGGCGGCGGACACCACGACCATGGTGAGCAGCGACCGCAGGATCTCGCGCAGCGGCTCACCACGGTGCGAAACCGCCATCTGGATCGCGGCCACGACCACGGCGATGAAGGCGGCCGCGCCCAGAATGTAGTTCGTATGGACCTGGATGAAGCTGACGGTGCCGTTGTCCGAGACGTCCGGGGTCTTGATGTAGATCCAGAGGAATCCGACGGCCTGCAGCACGACGTTGACGGCCTCGACGACGACTCTCTGGATGGCCTCGAAGATCAGCTTGAAGAAGGGACCCATGACGGCATTGATCGCCTTGCCGAGGTATTCCTCGACACAGTCGTCCCAGTCCCCGGGCCACCAGGAACAGCCGAGCGCGATCACGACGCACCACTGAACCTGACGTAGCCGTCGAGCCCTTGCAGCACGTCCGGCGCGACTTCGCCGTTGAAGCTGCCGTCGGACTTGAGCGCCGCCTTCCAGTCACCGCCCGACCAGACCATCGTGACCGGCAGCGACGCGACGCTCGAGTTGTTCAGCTCGGCCGCGACCTGGATGATCGCGCGGTTGCGCTGGTAGTCGATCACCTTGAAACCGGCGAACTGGACCTGCCCGGTGGCCTGCGGGGTCGAAGGGCTCCGGACCTCGGCGAGCGCACGTGTCCGCCCCGGGCCGGGCAGGACACGCGTCTCCAGTACGGACTCGGCCAGGTCCTGGTTGCGGATCTGGCCGAGCAGCACGAGGGTCGCGAGCACGGCTCCGGTCGGCGAGTGGGCGAAACAGGAACGCACGCCGTTGTCGGCCGTCGTCGCCGGGCCGCCGGCCTTCTGGAGCGGGATGAGCATGTCGGCCTCGAACTGCCACGTGACAGCCGGCGGCGCGGAGTACGGAATGCGCAGGTCCGGCTTCGGGTTCTTGCACCCGCCGGTCGACGAGTTGATCGGCGGCGGCGTGCCCGGCGTGGTGGTGCCGGTGGGTTCCTCCGTGGGTGTGGCGGGCGGCACGGACGGCTCCTCGGTGGGCTGTTCGGTCGGTACGACGGCGGTCGGCGCCGGCGACTGCTGCGAGGTCGGCGTACCCGAGCCGCGGGCGAAGACCCACACCAGCAGACAGACGAACACCGCACCGACGACGATCGCCGAGGCAACGAATCCGCGCTCCTGCCAGAAGCGCGTGCCCTCACCCCCGGCGTCGCCGTCTCCGAGGCCGGAGTCGGGATCCCGGCTGAACAGTCCCATGGCCGATCAGTGTCCGACGAGCCGGCCGATGCTGCTGATCGTCACTGCAGCAGGCCGACCAGCGCCGACGCCGAGCCGATCACGATGCAGGCCGCCAGCACCCAGCCCAGCCGGGCCGCGTGCTCGCCACCCTCGCCGCGCCGCTGGCCGACAGCCATCATGGCGCCGGCGATCACGATGCCGAGGATGCAGATGGTGAAAGCGATCCAGGTGACCCACTTGATCACCAGGTTGAGCTTCTCCGCACCGGGCGGCTTCGAGCCGACGCCAGGGTCATCGACGAGCGGAAGCTGGCTGACAGCGTCCGAGACCACGTGTACCAACATCATCGCGATAGGTGCCTTTCAGTACGGGGCGGGGTAGTCCGCTGGGTTTGACGCGCGAAGAGCGTAGATGGATTCAAGGACTTCGAAAACCTCGTCCGGGGTGTTGTCAGGCGTCGGAGCCTCCCCTCTGCGCCACTCCTCGATCCACGGGATGTCCCACACCCGCGGTACGCCGCCGCCGACGATGTCGGCGAAGTCGTCGAGCACGCGGGGCAGCCGGCCCGGGGCGTCCGCGATCAGCACCAGGCCGAGCACGGCGACTCCCTGGACCACTCCCGAGGCCCACTCGATCGCGGCGCGTTGCGCGGCCCGCAGGCCGGATCCGTGGGTCCGGGCGACCAGGATGACCGGGGTCGGCACCGGTGGCGGCGGGATCGGCCAGCGATGGCCCGCGGCCCGGGTGCCCGGGAGCAGCAGCGACATCGTGGTCTCGCCGGCGCCGCCGTGCACACCGACCCACCACAACGTGTCCGCGACCGGGATCGCGAACTTGGGCAGGCGTTGATCCTCCGCGGGCGCCGGAACACCGTGCTGCGGCGCGGACGGCCCCCGAGGGGTCAGGTCCGGCGAGGGGGTGGGTGACGGCTGTTGCGGACCCGCGCCCGGCTGTTGCTGCTGCCGAGTCCATGGGTTCTGCGTCATGGCCCCTCCTCTCGCGGTGCGTCACAGGCTGTCGCCCACAGTATTCTCTCGCTTTCCGGGTGTACTTTCGTGACCCATCCACAGGCGAGGATGTTTCTACCCCCTTGTCGGGGTCAGTCGAGCCACCGGGCTCGCGTGGTTTCTGCCTGCCCGGAATCCCTGGCATGCCTCGTGCGGGGGCCATGCTAGAACGAGGGCGTCGACGTCGGATGAGCGAGGGAGTTCTGTGGCGGGAATGAGAGGTCGTCGTGGCTGAGAAGATCCCGTCCTGGCCGAAGGTCACGATCCGGCTGTACGACGACCACAACGCCGAGGTGAAGATCGCCGGCCGCAGTCATCCGGTCAACCATCACGACCCGCGGCAGGCCGCGATCGCGCTCGTCAGCGAGCGGGCCGGGCAGCTGGGCCGCCCGGTGAAGGCAACCGCGGTCGAGTCCGACGGCGCCTCCTGGCCGCTGATCATCCACCCGGACGGCCGGGTCGAGGCGGTCGAGCCGGACGGCGGCGGCAGGGGTCGCAGCGGCAACAAGCCGATCTGGCCGATTATCGTGGCGGCCGTGGTCGCCTGTGCACTGATCGCCGGTACGGCGGTCTACCTGCTGGTGTTCAGCAAGGGCGACGGCGTGGCCACGCCGACCGCGTCGCCGAAGCTGCCGGCACTGCCCACGCCGAGCGTCGGGCCGGATCAGTTCGTCGCCCGGCCGGTCCCGCTGGGCTGGTCGGACAACGCGAGCTGGACAGTCGACATCGCGCCCGACTCGACCCCCGCGGTATCCCCGGACGGCACCGAGGTCGCCGTACTGACGCCGGACTCGAAGCTCGCCGTGTTCGACGGCAACGGCAAGGTGCTCTGGCAGGACAAGGTGCCGTCGCAGGTCGGGAGCCCGATCTACACCACCATCGACTCCAAGCGCGTCGTCGCTGTGGCGACCGAGAACACGCTGTACTACTGGGCCGGCGACGGCGCCCTACCGAACGAGATCGAGCTGCCGGACTCGGCGGACCTGCAGTTCTTCGGCGGCTCGCCGCTGGTGCAGATGGGCGAAACCGCCGGAGCCAGCGTGATCTCCGGCGGCAAGCTGAAGACGGTGCCGAACCAGCCGCGTTCGTCCACCATCCTGCTGGCCGAGGGCAGCCGCGCGTTGATGTCGCGGTACCAGGGACCGCTGTACTGGAGCGAGCCGGACAAGCCGCTGCAGGAGGTCAAGCTCACGCCGCCGTCCGGTGCCAAGGGCATCGATCACGTGGTGTCCGCCAGCCCGGGCCGCGCCCTCGTGCTGTGGAAGACGGCGACCGCGGACACCGTGATCCCCGCCGTGCACTCGACCGCCAACGGCACCGCGGTCGCAACGTGCCAGCCCACCAGCGCGGACAACGTGGGCGACTGGCAGTGGGTCCCGGACGCGGCCGGCAACGTCGCGGCCTGGGGTGAGTGCCTCATCGACTTCACCGCTCGGCAGTCGTCCCACTACGCCGACTTCAAGCCGGTGTCGATCACTGGCACGACGATCTATGGGACCGTTCGCAACGATCTGGTCGCCGTCACGCCAGGTCATCCCTCGCACACGCTGGTCAACGACACCGCGCGCCCCTGGGGGCTCGCCGGGGGCCACGCCATCGTCGTACAGAACTCCGTTCTCTTTGCCCTGGACAAGAAGCGATGAGGCCGCTCGGGCGGGTCGTGTCCGGGGTGCTGGCGGTGATGGTGCTACTGGTGCCGTCGGCGCAGGCGCGGGCGGACAACGATCCGGAACCGGTGATGTGGCCCAAGATCGACCAACCGGATACCGGCGCCCAATCGGACCCGACTCCGGTCAGCTGGCCGAAAGTCCTACCGGCAGAGTGAAACACCAAGGCCCGTGTCCCCCTTGCGGGAGGCACGGGCCTTGTGGTGTTGCTGAGGTCAGACGGCCGCGACCTCGAGGCGGACCGTGGCGGCCACCTCGGGGTGGAGCTGGACGGAGACCTGGTGCTTGCCGGTGGTCTTGATCGGCGACTCGATCGCGATCGCGCGCCGCTCGACCAGCGGGCCGCCGGCGGACTTGATCGCGGCGGCGATGTCGGCCGGGGTGACCGAGCCGAACAGGCGACCGGTGTCACCGGCCTTGACATCCAGCGTGACGGTGAGCTGCTCGAGCTGGTTCTTGACCTCGCTCGCGTGCTCCTTGCCCTGGATCGCCCGGGCGTCGCGCGCCCGCTTGATCGACTGGATCTGCTTCTCGGCGCCACGGGTCCAGCCGATGGCCAGGCCACGCGGAACGAGGTAGTTGCGGCCGTAGCCGTCCTTCACCTCGACGATGTCGCCGGGAGCTCCGAGGTTCTCGACCTCCTGCGCCAGGATGAGCTTCATGGTCCGCGCCTCCCTCAGCGAGCCGTGCTCGTGTACGGCAGCAGGGCCACCTCACGAGCGTTCTTGATTGCGGTGGCCACGTCGCGCTGGTGCTGCACGCAGTTCCCGGTCACCCGGCGGGCGCGGATCTTGCCGCGGTCCGAGATGAACTTGCGCAGCAGCGCGGTGTCCTTGTAGTCGACGTACGTTGCCTTGTCCTTGCAGAAGCCGCAAACCTTCTTCTTCGGCTTCCGAATGATCTTGGCCATTGTGGTGCTCTCTTCCTTCCAGAGCCCGGCACATGCCGGAATGGTCTGTCTTACCTGGTCACGACCCGGACCGGATCAGAACGGGGGCTCCTCCATCGAGCCGCCGCCCTGGCTGGCCCAGGGGTCGTTCTGCGGAGCGGCCTGGCCGCCACCGCCTTGTCCCTGCGGGGTCGCCCAGGGGTCGTTCTGCGGAGCGGCACCCTGGCCGCCGCCGAAGCCACCACCCTGGCTGCCACCACCGCCACCACCGAAGCCACCGCCGCCACCTTCGCCGCCGGGGCCCGAGCGCATCGCCCGGGTCACCTTCGCGGTGGCGCTGCGCAGGCTCGGACCGACCTCGTCCACGTCGATCTCGAAGACCGTGCGCTTGTTGCCCTCACGGTCGTCGTACGAACGGGACTTGAGCCGGCCCTGCACGATCACGCGCATGCCACGCTGCAGCGACTCGGCCACGTTCTCCGCGGCCTGGCGCCAGACGGAACAACTCAGGAACAGCGACTCGCCGTCCTTCCATTCACCTGTCTGCCGGTCGTACGTCCGCGGCGTCGACGCGATCCGGAAGTTCGCGACGGCGGCGCCGGACGGGGTGAACCGGAGCTCAGGATCGTCGACAAGGTTGCCGACCAGTGTGACGACGGTTTCGCCTGCCATTGCCGTTCCTCCTGCTATCGGGTGTGACTGTGTCTACAGCTATCAGTAGCGGCTGGCGCCGACAGTACCGATGGCTGCTGACGACCCCAGGGTCAGTGCTGGTCCGGCCGGATGACCTTGGTGCGGAGGATCGACTCGTTCAGCGTGAGCTGACGGTCGAGCTCCTTCACCACCGCCGGCTCGGCGGTCAGGTCGATGACGGCATAGATGCCTTCGGCCTTCTTCTTCACGTCATAGGCAAGCTTGCGACGACCCCAGATGTCGAGCTTCTCGACCGTGCCACCTTCCTTGCGGACGATGTTCAGGTACTGGTCGATGGAAGGCTCCACGGTGCGCTCATCGAGCTCAGGGTCGAGGATCACCATGACTTCATAACGACGCATGCGCGAACTCCACCTCCTTCGGACTTGGCGGCCACGGTCTCTCCGTGGCAGGAGGGCGATGCGGGGTGCTCCGCGCCGACACTTGCCGTCGACGCCAAGCAACGAGCCCGGTCGATGGACCGCGCCACATCCAAGAGAATACCAGCGTCCGGACACCGTCTTGACCATATCCACAGGCCTGTTTCGGTGACTCTGCGTCACCGGCAGACGGGTGCAGGGGTCGTCCGGCGGGCCACCAGCAGGAGCAACGGTACGGCGACAACCGCCGAGATGACCGCGAGCACCGGGAACCCGCCGAGCGTGAAGAGCCACGGTGAGGCGGCTGTGGCCAGCGCGGCGACGGTCCAGATCGACGACTCGACCCTGCTCTCGAGGTCGGTGCCGGCCAGTTGCGCGCTGCCACCGAGATAGCAGAGGTTCCACGCGTAGCCGAGCAGGAACAGTCCCGGAGTGAAGGCCAGACCGGCCTGGCTGATCAGCAGGGCCGACACCAGCAGGAGGGCGAGTCCGGCGAGCATCACCGGCCTGGGCCCGGAGCGGTCGATCAACCAGCCGGTGAGTGGAGACAGGGCGAACATCCCAAGGGTGTGAGCCGACAGCATGACTCCGAGCACGCCGAGACCGTCGCCGTGCAGATGAGCATGCACCGGCACAGCAGTCATCAGCGCGACCATCACCAGATGCCCGACGATCATCACGCCGGCGGCCAGCACGACCGACGTACGACGAGACGGCGCGGAGGGCTCGTGGTGGTCGAGTTCCGGCTCGGCTGCGGGCTGACCGGACCGGATGTACGTCGACGCGACGAGTGCGGCGAAGACGGCGGCCACGGCGAGCAGGAAGGGTCCGGCGACCGCAGGTAGGCCGAGATACGTGGCAAACGACTGGGACGGCGCCATCAGGAACGGACCGCCGGCAGCGCCCGCCGTACTGGCCCAGACGACTGTGCTCATGGCCCACGCGCGTCGAGACGCCGGTACGACGTCTGCAGCGGCGTACCGGGACAGCAGGCTCGCAGCGTTGCCGACGCCGAGCAGGAACATGCCCAGGAACAGCAGCGCCACCGGTGCGCCCACCGCGGCCAGCACTGTCAGCGCTCCACCGGAGACACCGACGCCGTACCCGCTGCGGAGTGCGTGGGCACGTCCAAGGCGAGCAGTCCACCAGCCGACCACCATGGCGCCGACTGCGGTGCCGAGAACCCCTGCCGTGTTGGGCAGACCGGCCAGCGCCGGGCTGAGATCGTCGGCGATCAGGATGGTGCTCACCGCGCTGGCGGCGACCATCGCGGCGTTCATCAGGGCGCCGGCGAGAACGACGGGGATCAGCATGCCAACCACGCTAGAAAGGCCTCGGCCCGCGCTGAATGCCCGAAACAAGGCATCCGGCCTTGCGGAGCACCGATGTCGAAGGTGTTCTGGGGACATGACCTTTCAGGAGCGAGACCTGGACCCGACCGACTGGCAGATCCTCGCCGAGCTGCAGGCCGACGGGCGGCTGTCGTTCAACCAGCTGGGCAAGCGGGTCAACCTGTCACCGCCGGCGGTGGCGGACCGGGTACGACGCCTGGAAGAAGCCGGCGTGATCGTCGGCTACCGCGCCCAGGTGAATCCGGCCCGCGCCGGTCAGCCGCTGTCGGCCTTCGTCCAGATGCGCTGCACGACCGGGCACTGCCTGCTCAAGACCACGCGGGCGGAGGACTTCCCGGAGGTCCTCGAGATCCACAAGCTCAGCGGCAATTCCTGCTCGATGCTCCGGGTCCGCGTCACCTCCATGCGCCACCTCGAGGGCCTCTTCGAACGCCTCGGTGAACACGGTGAGATGAATACGCACGTCGTACTGTCCACCGAGTTCGAGGGCCGCCCGGTGCAGCCGCCGACACAGGATCCGCGGCCGGTCACCCGTTCGGCGGGCTGGGGGTCCTGAGACTGGGGACGAGTTCAACACTGTCGGCGGACGGTTCTAGGGTGGGTTCATGAGTTTCAAGCTGGGTGCCCACGTCGATCAGCAGGACCCGCTGGCCGAGGCGGCCGACCGCGGTGCCGACCTGGTGCAGTTCTTCCTCGGCAACCCGCAGGACTACAAGGCGCCGAAGCTCGCGTACGCCGACGGCGAGGAGGCACTGCGCGAGCGGGCGGCCGCGGCGGGCGTCGATCTGTACGTGCACGCGCCCTACCGGTTGAACGTGGCGAACACGAACAACCGGATCCGGATCCCGAGCCGCAAGCTGCTGCAACAGACGCTCGACAAGGCCGCCCAGATCGCCGTGAAGGGCGTGATCGTGCACGGCGGGCACGTCGGCGACGAGGACGACCCCGAGGCCGGCTTCGACAACTGGCGCAAGTGCATCGAGCGCGCCGAGCTGCCGGTCCCGCTGCTGATCGAGAACACGGCCGGCGGCGAGAACGCGATGGCCCGGCAGCTCGACCGGATCGCCCGGCTGTGGGACGCGGTCCAGGCCTCCGGCAACGACCGCCTGGAGAACGTCGGCTTCTGCCTCGACACCTGCCACTTCCACGCGGCCGGTGAGGAGCTGCCCACGATCGTCGAGAAGGTGCTGGCGATCACCGGGCGGATCGACCTGGTCCACGCCAACGGATCACGCGACGAGTTCGGCTCCGGCGCCGACCGGCACAGCAACTTCGAGGAGGGCCACATCGACCCGGCCGACATCGTCGCGGTGGTGCAGGCCGCCGGCGCCCCGGTCGTCGTCGAGACCCCGAACGCCGATCACGGCCAGAAGGCCGACATCGACTACCTCAGGGCGCACTTGAAGTAGGTGCGTTGAGGTTGTGCAGCCAGTAGGCCAGCCCCCACGGGAGCAGCAGGGCCAAGGCGGTCGTGCTGTGGATGGGAATGCCGGCGACGATCGCGAGCACGAGTAGGACTGTCGTGACTTGGAAGAGGTCGAAGCGCTGGAGCACGCGGGTGCGCAGTGTGAGCCGGTCGAGAGCGCACGCGCTGTAGACGGCGATCAACGCCAGCATGCACACCGCTCCGACGACCACGCCGACCCAGGCCAGTCCGTCGTACCCGTCGGCGTTGCTGAGGATGCCGGACAGTTGGAAGACGCCGGCGAGCAGGGTGAGTAGGGCGCAGGCCCAGAGCAGTCGCGTCGTGGTTTGGCGGGCCCGCTCAGGATCAGGCACGGGGTCCGGTTCTGAGGGCGCCATGGGGGCGACGGTAGCGCAGGGAGAGAATGGCGCGCATGCAGACCTGGGCCGAACGGTTCCCCAAGCTCTTCGCGCCGGACCACTGGGCCTGGGGTGAGGTCGACGTCCGGTACTCGACCGAGGAGCCGGCCGACAAGCTGATCAGCAACGTGCACGTGATCGGCCGGACCAACGGTGGAATCGTTGTCTGCAGCAACGATCTGGGCTGGCGCTTCCTGCCTGGTGGGACTCGCGAGCCGAACGAAACGATCGAGCAGCTCGTGCATCGCGAGCTCATCGAGGAGGCGGGCGCCCGGCTGACCGGACCGCTGACCTGGCTCGGCGCTCACCGGGCCGAGCATCGCCGGCCCACGCCGTACCGCCCGCATCTGCCGCATCCGATCTCCTACTGGGCGACCGTCGTCGCGGACGTTGTGGTCGACGGACAGCCGACCAACCCCGACGACGGCGAGCAGGTGACCGAGGTCCTCGTCCTGCCACCGGACGAGGCGGCCGACTACCTCGACGCCAAGGCCGACGGCGGGGCGATGGGCAGCCAGGTCAGGCTGGCTCAGGCAATGGGACTGGCTTAGCCGACTGCCACGGCAGCACGACGGCACTCAGCAGGCAGGACGCACCCGCGACCCACAGCGCGCCCCGGACCCCGATCAGCGCCGCGAGCACACCACCCAGCGCCATGAAGGCAGGCTGCACGCACCGCGAGCTGATCGACCAGGAGCCGACCACCCGGGCCATGAAGCCGTCCTCGGTCACCTCCATCCGGTACGTCGCGAACGACGGGTTGAACGCACCGGCCGCCACCAGCAAGCCGGTCTCGGCCACGGTGAGCAACACGAGCCCGCCGAAACCGTGTGACGCCAACGGGAACAGCAACAGCCATGGAGCGCGCAGGACGCCGAACACGATGAGCATCCGATGCAGTCCGTGCCGACGGGTGAGGCCAGGCGCCAGCTGGGCTCCCAGCACACCGCCCAGACACGACACCCCGAGAAACACCCCATAGCTCCACGGCGCCAGGCCGAGGTCGCGCAGCATGAAGACCGTCAGCAGAGGCATCGTCATCATCACCGGCCCGCCGAACAGTTGCGAGTTCCAGAACAGTGCTCGCAGTCCGCGATGACGCAGGATGTACCGCCACCCGGCGGTGAAGTCCGCCTTCCCGTCCCGCCGGACCGGCGCCGGTTCGGGCTGCTGGATCCGCCGGACGCCGAGGGCCGACAGCAGGAACGACACCGCGTCGACGGCCAGAGTGGCAGTCGCACCGACCAGGCTGACCAGCGCACCGCCGATCGCCGGACCCACGCTCAGCGTGATCCAGTTGGTCTGCTCGAACCGGCTGTTCGCCTCGGGCCGCGCCTCGGCCGGGACCAGCGCTTTCAGGTGCGCGCCGCTCGCCGCGCTGAACGCGATCAACGCGGCGGCCTGTACGACGCCAACCACGCAGAGCTGCGTGTACGTCAGGACATCGAACACCGCCGCGACCGGGACCGAGCCCAGTACGACGAACCGGGCCAGGTCCGCCGTGATCATCACGGGCCGCTTGCGCCGCTGCTCGATGAAGTCACCCATCGGCAGGCCGAGCAGGCCACCGATCGCGGACAACGCGGACAGCATGGACACCTGGAAGGTGCTGACATCCAGAGCGAGTACGGCGATCAGCGGCAGGGCACCGAGACCGACCGCCGATCCGAAAGCGCTGACAGTGAACGCAACCCACAACCGGTGGAAGTCTCGACCCAAAGACATCCCGCGATCGTAGGAGCCGGCACCGACAGAATCAGCGCAGGTTCAGACCGCCGTCCAGCAGGACGACTTCACCCGTCAGATAGGTGTTGTGGACAAGTGCCGAGATCAGGTCCGCGACATCCTCGGGCTGGGCCGCGCGGCGCATCGGGCTCAAGGTTTTCCACAGCTCTTGCGCCTCGGTCCACGATGCGGTGAGGGGTGTGTCGACCAGGCCCGGCGCCACCGCGTTGACTCGCACGGACGGTCCGAGAGCGGCAGCCAGCAGCTTGGTCACGTGATTGAGTGCGGCTTTCGAGGCGGCGTACGCGACCGAACTGCCCTTCGGCCGGACGCCGGCATGGCTGGTGACGTTGACGATGCATCCGCCCGATTCGGTGAGCGCGGGGAGGGCCGCCGTACACAACAGCCATGGCGCGATCAGGTTGACGTCGAGCAGTCGCCGCCAGTCGTCCGCGGTCAGTCCGTCCAGCTGCGCATGCGGCACCGGCCAGCTGATCCCCGCGTTGTTCACGAGTACGTCGAGCTGCCCATGCTCGGCCAGCACACTCGGGACCAGGGCACTCGCCGCCGCGTCGTCGGAGAGATCGGCCTGGTGATACGACCCACCGAGCTCTGCGGCCAAGGCCTCGCCGGCCTCCCGACTGGAACGCGAATGCACCGCTACGGTCATCCCGTCCGCGGCCAACCGCCGCGCTGTCGCCGCACCGATCCCAGAAGCCGACCCCGTCACCAACGCCACTCTCCGCACCGCCCCACCCTAGAAGCCCGGATCAGGCGCGGTAGCGGAGACCGTCCAGCAGCAGGTTGAGCAGGCGGTCGGCCTGGTCGCGTTTGGAGCCGGCCGCGAGGGCGACGCCGCTGAGGCTGACCAGGACGTCGTCGGCCGAGACGTCGGGACGAATCTCGCCGGCAGCCACGCCCGCGTCCAGCAGTCGTTTGATCGCACCGACCAGGAGCTCGAAGCTCTGGGCGTACGGGTTCGCGCCCGACGCGATCACCGCGCGGAGCGCGTCGGCCATGCCGAGCTTGCGGGTCATGTAGTCGACGAAGCGGTCCATCCAGGCCCGCAGCGCCTCGGCCGGCGGCATCTTGTCGAGCAACTCAGGGGCCGCGGCGCAGACCGCGGCGAGCTCGTTCCGGTACGCCGCCTCGATCAGCAGCTCCCGGGTCGGGAAGTGCCGGTACAGCGTGCCGATGCCGACGCCGGCGTCCTTGGCGATGCCCTCCAGCGTCGCCTCCAGACCGCATTTCGAGAACGCGGCCGACGCGGCGCCCAGGATCTGGTCGCGGTTGCGCTGGGCGTCCGCGCGCAGCGGGCGCTCGGTGGTGCCCGTCATCTCCCCCTCCTCCAACGCGTCTTCAGACCCTAGCGGACTTGATAACCGGAGGAGGCTCCAGTTAACTGCAATTACCGGAGGATCCTCCGTTTACAGCGTAGCTCGCAGAACAGGACAGACCTGATGAGCAGGATCACCACCCCCTTCAGCCATGACTCCACCGCCGCCGAGGTGATCGCCGGCGTCGGCCTGACCGGCCGCCGGGCCGTCGTCACCGGCGGCGCGTCCGGGATCGGCGTCGAGACCGCCCGCGCGCTCGCGTCGGCCGGCGCCGAGGTCACCCTCGCCGTCCGCAACACCGCGGCGGGTGAGCGCACCGCGGCCGGCATCATCGAGAGCACCGGCAACAACCACGTCTTCGTCGCGCCGATCGAGCTCGCGGACCGCGCGTCGGTCCGAGCGTTCGCCGCGAGCTGGACCGGCCCGCTGCACATCCTGGTGAACAACGCCGGCGTGATGGCCGAGCCGCTCAACCGCACGCCGGAAGGGTGGGAGCACCAGTTCGCCACCAACCACCTCGGCCACTTCGGCCTGGCGCTCGGTCTGTACGACGCTCTCGCCGCGGCCGGTGATGCTCGAATCGTCTCGGTCAGCTCCAGCGCGCACCTGCGCTCGGACATCCACTTCGACGACATCCATTTCGAACACCGGCCGTACGAGGCATGGGCGGCGTACGGGCAGTCGAAGACGGCCAACGTGCTGTTCGCCGTCGAGGCGGCCAAACGCTGGGCGAGTGACGGCATCATCGCCAACGCCCTGATGCCCGGCGGGATCCGCACCGCGTTGCAGCGGCACGTTCCTGACGACGTTCAGAAGGCGTGGGACCGCTTCCTGTGGAAGACCGTCGAGCAGGGCGCGTCGACCTCGGTCCTGCTGGCCGCGTCACCGCTCGTCCACGGGGTCACCGGCCGGTACTTCGAGGACAACAACGAGGCGCTGGCTGCGACGGAGGCCGATCCGATGCACGGCGTCGCGCCGTACGCGCTCGATCCGGAGTCGGCCACTCAGTTGTGGGATCTCTCGGAGAAACTGCTGGCCGGCTGACTATCCACAGGTTTGATCAGGTCACCGGCTCGGCTACGGATAAAGGCTCCGGGCCGGTAACCTGACCGACCGTGAGTGACTTGAGCATCCGGACCATCTCGACCGACGAGCACGCTGCGTACATCGCGGCGCAACCGGCGGCGAGCTTCCTGCAGACCCCTGGCTGGGCCGCGGTGAAGAACGAATGGAAGGCGGAGTCGCTCGGCTGGTACGACGCTTCCAACCCGGGCGAACTGCTCGGCGTGGGACTGGTGCTGTACCGGCAGATGCCGAAGGTGAAGCGCTACCTCGCCTATCTGCCCGAAGGCCCGGTGATCGACTGGGACGCCGTCGACCTCGGTCGGTACCTGCGCCCGCTGGCCGCGCATCTGCAGCAGCGCGGGGCGTTCGGCGTACGCATGGGCCCGCCGGTGCCGACGCGGCGGTGGGGCGCGAAGACGATCAAGGACGCGATCGCCGGTGGCCAGCAGCCGAAGCTCGGCGACGTCCGGCCGGATGTGATCGAGCCGTCCGGTGAGATCGTGACCGCGCAGTTGCGCAAGCTCGGCTGGAAGGCGCCGCGGGTCGGTGAAGGGTTCGCCGCCGGGCAGCCGCAGTACGTGTTCCAGGTCCCGCTGGCCGGCCGCGGCCAGGACGACCTGCTGAAGGGCATGAACCAGCTGTGGCGGCGCAACATCAAGAAGGCGGAGAAGGCCGGCGTCGAGGTGACGCAAGGTGGCGTCGAGGACCTGAAGGCGTTCCACCAGCTGTACGTCGAGACCGCGGAGCGGGACCACTTCACGCCGCGGCCGCTGCCGTACTTCGAGAAGATGCACACGGCGATGGCGAACCAGCCGGCCGACTGCTGTGACTTCCGGATCTACAACGCCTACCACGAAGGCGACCTGGTCGCGTCGACGATCTGGGTCCGGGTGGGCGGTCACTCCTGGTACTCCTACGGGGCCAGCTCGACCGCCAAGCGTGACGTCCGTGGATCGAACGCGATCCAGTGGCGGATGATGACGGACGCGCTCGCGGCGGGTGCGTCCGTGTACGACCTACGGGGCATCACCGACACCTTGGACCCGAACGACCCGCATGTCGGGTTGATCCAGTTCAAGGTCGGCACCGGCGGCGAGGCCGTCGAGTACGTCGGTGAGTGGGATCTGCCGTTGAACAAGGCGCTCTACACCGCATTCGACCTCTACATGAGACGGCGTTGACACCATGCCCCTAGTCCTGCACGTCGATTCCGATCGATGGCGTGATCACCTGCGTTCCACGTGGAACCCCGACATCATTCCGGTCGCCAAGGGCAACGGGTACGGGTTCGGCAACCAGCGGCTGCTGGCCGAGTCACGCGCGCTCGGCGCCCGCACGGTCGCGGTCGGGACGTACTTCGAGGTGCCGCCGGACCCGCGCGAGGACATCGTCGTACTCTCGCCGTGGCGGCCGTTCCTCGATGTCCCGCAGAGCAAGAACGTGATCCACACGGTCAGCCGGCTGGCGGACCTGGTCTCGATCCCGGCCGGCAGCCGGGTGCTGATCGAGGTGATGACCTCGATGCGGCGGCACGGCATCGGCGCGCGCGAACTGCGGCACACGATGCTGCTGAACGCGCTCGACCGGATCAAGTTCGAGGGCTGGTCGCTGCACTTCCCGATGGGTGCCGGCGGTACGTCGGCCAACCTGAGGGAAGCGCAGCAGTTGGCGAAGGCGGCGCTCGACGTCCGCAAGGGCACCCTGTGGGTGTCACACGTACCGTCGCAGAAGCTGACCGACATCGGCGAGAGCGTGAAGTTGCGGATAGGCACCGGGCTGTGGCTCGGCGACCGTGGTGCGCTGACGGTCCGCGCGACCGTGCTCGACGTGCACTCGGTGCGCCGCGGCGAGCGGGTCGGCTACCGGCAGCGGCGGGTCAGCGGGGACGGACACATTCTCGTGGTGTCGGGCGGCACGGCCCACGGCGTCGGCCTGGAGGCCCCCACTGCTGCGGCGTCCGTCCGTCAGCGGGCGATCGCCATGGCGAAGGGCAGCCTCGACGCGGCCGGCATGGCGTTGTCGCCGTTCACCATCGAGGGCAAGCAGCGCTGGTTCGCCGAGCCGCCGCACATGCAGGCGAGCATGCTGTTCCTGCCGTCGTCGGTGGCGCCCCCGGCTGTCGGCGACACCGTCGGCGTCGACGTCCGCTTCACCACCACCAGCTTCGACAAGGTGTCCATGGACTAGTGGTGTTGACTTCAGGTGCACCTGAAGTTGCAGCGTGGTGGCATGGGCTTTCTGGAACGGATCGAGGAGTGGCCCGGAGCGGCGGAACTCCGGGCGGAGTCGTACCGGTTGCTCGGACTGAAGCGGGGCGGCACCTGCGTGGATGTCGCCTGCGGGGCCGGGCACGCGGTCGCCGAACTGGCGGCCAAGGGGCTGAAGCTGACCGGCGTGGACACCGACCCCGAAGCGATCGAGTCGGCGCGGGTCAGGGCACCTGGGGCGATGTTTCACGTGGCACGGTCCGATGACCTGCCGTTGGAGGACGAGTCGGTGGACGGCTACCGGGCCGTCCGGCTCTTCCATCTGCTCGAGGACCCGGTCCCGACGGTGGCCGAAGCGTGGCGGGTCCTCCGGCCTGGCGGACGAATCGTGCTCGGCGGGCAGGACTACGGCTTCCTGCTCGTGGACAGCTCCGACCAGGACCTGACCGACGTCGTCCTGCTCGGCCTGGAGTCGCGGTCGGTGTCGCCGCGTGCGGCACGCAGCCTGCGTGACCTCCTCCTCGACACCGGCTTCCGTGACGTCGAGGTCGTCGTACGCACGGAGGTCGTGACGGATCACGGCCTGATGGCTGCCCAGCTCGAGGGCGCGGCGGCGGCCGCGGTCGACAAGGCGCTGATCACCCAGGAAGATGCCGAGGCCTGGCTGACCGAGCAAGCGGACCGGGGACGGCGAGACCGCTTCCTGGCCGCCATCCCGACGTTGCTTGTCGGTGGGCGCCGCTAGCGTTCCGGGGTATGAACGAGAAGATTCCGTTGAAAGGCGTCGTACTGGACGCGCCGGACGCGCGGGAGTTGGCGCGGTTCTACTGCCGGCTGCTCGGCTGGGAGCTGGGCGACGACGAAGCGGACTGGGCGACCGCGATCGGCCCCGACGGCAGCACGAAGTTGTCGTTCCAGGGTGAGCCCGCCTATCAGACGCCGACCTGGCCGAGTACCGCGGAGAACCAGCAGATGCAGCTGCATCTCGACTTCCAGGTCCCCGACCTCGAGTCGGGACACCGGCGCGCGATCGACGCCGGGGCACGGCTGATGGACTTCCAGCCGCTCCCCAACGTCCGCATCTACGCCGACCCGGTCGGCCACATCTTCTGTTTTTTCGTCTAGGGCGTGTCTGATGGTCCAGCGCCGTAGCGAGCAGGTGCTCGGTGCGGTAGCTCGGCGTGCTGGAGTGAAGGCCTCGATGTGGTTTCATCGTGGCCTTTGCTCCAGTGCGGCGAGGTGCCGTGCCGAGTGCCGCGCAGTAGGCGGTGGACCATCAGACACGCCCTACCTCTGTTTGAGGTGGCCCTTCCAGCGGACGGTCGGGAGGAGGGCAGCCGGGTCGACGCGGTCCTTGTTCGCCGAGACGATGTCGAACATCGAGTCGATCAGGGTGTCCGACAGGAGGTGCGGCTGCAGGCCGAGGCCGACCAGGCCGGTGTGCTTGACGTTGTAGTAGTGCTCGGCCTGCTCGACCCGCGGGTTCTCCAGGTGCTCGACCTGGACCGGGCCGGGGAAGCACTCCGCGACCTTCTCCGCGATCTGGGCGACGGAGTAGCTCTCGGTCATCTGGTTGAAGACCCGGAACTCGCCGGCGTCGGCCGGGTTCTCGACCGCGAGCCGGATGCACTCGACGGTGTCCCGGATGTCCAGCAGGCCACGGGTCTGGCCGCCGGCACCGTAGACGGTCAGCGGCTCACCGAGCACGGCCTGGATGACGAACCGGTTGAGCACGGTGCCGAAGACGGCGTCGTAGTCGAACCGCGTCGCCAGCCGCGCGTCCCGCACGGTCTGGTCCGTCTGCTGCCCGTAGACCACGCCCTGGTTGAGATCGGTGACGCGCAGTCCCCAGACGCGGCAGCCGAACTCGAGGTTGTGCGAGTCGTGCACCTTGCTCAGGTGGTAGAACGAGCCGGGCTTCTTCGGGTAGAGCATCCGGTCCTTGCGGCCGTTGTGCTCGACCTCCAGCCAGCCTTCCTCGATGTCGATGTTCGGCGTGCCGTACTCGCCCATCGTGCCGAGCTTGACCAGGTGGATGTCCGGGTTCGTCTCGGCGATGGCGTACATCAGGTTCAGCGTGCCGACGACGTTGTTGTGCTGGGTGTAGACGGCGTGCTCGCGATCGATCATCGAGTACGGCGCTGCCCGCTGCTCCGCGAAGTGCACGATCGCGTCCGGCTGGAACTCCTCCAGCACCTGGTAGACGAAGCCCGCGTCCAGCAGGTCGCCGACGTACGACGTGATCCGCCGGCCGGAGACCTCCTCCCAGGCGGCCACCCGGGCGTCGAGGTCCTGGATCGGCACCAGGCTCTGCACGCCCAGCTCGCGGTCGTAGCCGCGGCGGGCGAAGTTGTCGAGAACGGCCGTGTCGTGGCCGCGATCGGACAGATGCAGCGCGGTCGGCCACCCTAAGTAACCGTCACCGCCCAGAACTAGTACGCGCACGGCTCGGCCGCCTTCCGATGGGACGTTGGCTGTCACTATTCCTTCCTATCCCGAGTAACCGCTCCCCTAACGTGACCAGCCCCACTCAGAACCTGGCAATTGGCTGTGAATCTCGGTCGACCTGCCCAGAGCTGGTGTGGAGGTGCAGAATAGGCCGCGATGCGTGCACTCACCAAGGTCCGGAGCAGACTCGGCCCGCGCCGGAGCCGATTGTTGCTCTGGGCGAGGTACTCGGCGTCCTCCGTAGTCGCCACCGTGGTCAGCCAGGTCGCGTTCGCGCTCTGTTACTGGCTCGGGACGTCGGCCGTCGTGGCGACCCTGGTCGCGTGGCTGACCGGCGCGGTCCCGAACTACGTGCTGAGCCGCCGCTGGGCCTGGGGCCGCCAGGGTCAGCTGTTGCCGTACGCAATGATCGTGATCGGCTCGGCGGTCACCGCCGCACTGGTCACCACGGCGACCGATCACCTGGTCCAGGGGATCGATTCGCACGCCTGGAAGACCGTGCTGGTCACCGGCTCCTACTTCGGCACGTACGGCGTGTTGTTCATCCTGAAGTTCGTGCTGTTCGATCGGCTGGTGTTCGCCAAACCCGCCGCCGTCGCCGACCCTGTCCCAGCACGTATTCCCTCAGCCAGGTAGTGGTCATCACCCGCCCGTAGTTCGCGCCGTACACCAGGCCCGGGCCCTTCTTGCTGGTCCCGTCGCCCCGGCGGCGCATCGTCATCGGCAGTTCCACCACGCGCGCGCCGAGAGCGAGTGCTCCGAGCAACAACTCCGACGACTGGTACTGCGGCTCCCGCAAGGTCACCGCGGTCGCCAGCTCCGCCCGCAGCGCGCGGAACCCGAACGAGGTGTCCGTGAGCTTCCGCCGGGTCAGGATCGACGCGAGTACGGCGAACACCCGGACGCCGACCCATCGCAGCCGGCTGTCCGCGTCTTCCGCTCCGAGCCGCCGCGATCCGGTGACGAAGTCGGCCTCGTCGTCCAGGATCGGCTGCAGGAGTACGTCGAGCTCGTCGTTGTCGTACTGCCCGTCCGCATCGGTGGTCACGACGTACCGCGCGCCGCCCTCGGCAGCGAGGTGATATCCGAGCCGGAGCGCCGCACCCTGACCACGATTGCTCGGGGCAATACAGACGAAAGCCCCGTGCTTGCGGGCGATCTCGGCAGTGTCGTCGGTGGACCCGTCCACGACGACCAGGACGTCGACCGGCAGACCCGCGCAGGTGCGCGGCATGTTGGTGAGCACGGCGCCGATCCCGCCGGCCTCGTTGTACGCCGCGATCACCACGACGACCGGCGCAAGGTCGGGCTTCCCGAAATCCTTCACAGCAAGGGAATCCACGGCATCCGGGTAGTCCGCCATCGCCGGACGCGCCTGGTCCTTGCCCAACAGCGCACGCAGCCCGATGGCTCCCGCCAGCGGGAAGAACACGAGGGCCGGCAACTGATAGCGCCAGGAGAACTCGAACGCCGCCGATCCCAGCAGCAGGATCACACCAGCCGCAGCGGGTAGCAGTGCAGCCGATCGGAGGCCGGACGTCTTCGCCCGCCCCAGTCCGGCCACTGCGGCCAGAGCGATCAGCACGCAGAGACCGAGCAGGCTGCCGGACGTGTAGCCGCCGTGCAGCTGGTACGCGCGCAGGATCTCAGCGGGCACGCGGACGACATGCGGCTCCGACCCGCCCCACCTGTCAGCAGCCTGGGCGGTGTGGGGGTCCTGCAGGTTCGGATACGTGAGCTGGAACTGCCAGCGGTCCAGCGGTACGTCGTCCGGCGACGTGGTCCGCGTCGGCGCGAAGCCCTTGGCGAAGTCCTTCAGCGCGGCCCAGGTGACATCGAGCGGTTGATGCCGGATGACGAGCCTGGCGAACTCGGTGGCCAGTTGCCGCTTGGTGGTGCCGGGTGGCAACGGTCCAGGCCAGTTCGGATCGCCATAGTGATTGTGGGCGTACTTGTCCACGCCGAGGCGCTGTCCGAGCGGCTCCTTGGGACAGAACAGCCTGGTGCCCTCGTTGAGCGGCAGCTTGGCGCAGTTGGCGACCACTGCGGTCCGTCCGTAGAGCACCTGGTTCTCAGCCCCGGTGAAACCCCACCGGCCCGTGTCCGCGTGGTAGTAGATCGCATAGGCCCCGAACACGACAGCGAACCCCGCTATGGCTGCGGCAGTACGCCGTACGAGATCGAGGCGGCGCTTGCGCCAGGCGTTGCCGACGACAATGAGGTAGAGCACGACGGCGACGAGCAGGACCATGCCGATCGCGCGGACCGTGAACGCGGCGCCGATCAGGACGCCTACCAGCGCTGCACGCTTCCAGCCGGGCGAACCGCGGCCGAGGAGCAACCAGAGGATCGCCACCAGCAGTACGTCGAAGGTGGTCTCGGCCATGATGTTCTGCTCGATCTGCACCTGGTAGGCGTCGAGCAGGATCGGTGCGGCCGCCAGCGCGGCCAGCCAGCGGTAGACGGTGAGCCGGCGGGCCAGTGCATAGATCGCGACGCCCAGCAGCAGTCCGACCACGTGCTGCACGATCACGACGAACGTGAGGCCGCCGATCCAGACCAACGGGCGCAGTACGAAGTCGTAGCCGATCGGGTTGAGCTGGTCGGGGCTCAACTTGTCCATGTTGTTGAGGTACTGCACCGAGTCCGTGTAGACGATCGCCGGGCGATACGCGATGGTCGCGAGGACACGCAGCACTATGCCCGCCACCAGGAAGACGGCGAGCAGCCAATGCGTTCTGAGCAGCCTCTTCACTGGCTCTTGAAGTACTGCCACGTGCGGTCTAGCCCATCCTCCAGCGACACCGTCGGCGCGTAGCCGAGGTCGTTGGTGATGTCGACGACGACCGCCGGCATCTCACCGGCCGGCGCCTCGATGTGCTCGGCCGGGACCGCTTGACCGGTCACGGTACGCACGGTGTCGATCATCTCGAGCACCGACACCGACCGACCTGATCCGATGATCGCGCGGCCGTCGTACTTGGTGTCGAGTGCGAGTAGTACGCCGTTCACCACGTCGTCGATGAATACCAGGTCCCGCCGCTGCTTTCCGTCGCCGTACACCCGGACGCCGGTCCCGGTCAGCGCGGCCCGCATCATCCGCGGCACGAAGCTGTCCTTGTGCGACATGCCCGGGCCATAGACGTTGGTGAACCGCAGTGCGGCGGTGGCCAGCCCGTAACTGCCGGAGTACGCCGACAGCAGCATCTCGCACGCCGCCTTGGTCGCGCCGTACGGCGTGAGTGGCCGCAACGGGAGGTCCGCGGTGATGGTCGCCGTACCGACGTCACCGACCACAGCGTTGGTCGAGGCGAGCACGAAGCGATCCACTCCACTGCCCCGGGACAGCTCGAGCAGCACCTGAGTGATCGTCACGTTCTGCGCGAAGGTCTGCATCGGTGCGTCCACAGACCGCAACACCGAGGTCAGTGCGGCCAGGTGAACGACGGCGGTCGGACGTGTCTCGAAGGCCGAGATGCAGACCTCCTGCTCGGCCAGATCACCGGTCACCACGTGAACACCCTCGTCCCACGACGGGTCCGGCGGCTCCCGATCCACAGCGGTCACCGCAACCCCACGCCCCCGCAAGGCCGCCACCACGGCCCGCCCGATGAACCCGGCCGCACCGGTGACCAGCACACGTTCGTCCATGGCCCTCAACCTACCGCTCACGGACCAACTGCAAGACACCAGCGAACGGTGCGCGACGAACCCTTGACCCGGGGTGATCATGATGGGCAGGATCGCCCCGGGCGCGGGCTGACAACCTTGTCATCGGGGCCGCGTAACCAGCTGGCGGGCAGCCTCAGGCTGTGGCGCCGGTCCGGCCGTGCAAGGAGCGTGGATGAAACTCCGCCGCCCACTGGGGCTCGTCGCGTCTCTCGGGCTTGTTGCTGTGACACTGTCTTCTGCCATGACGTCAGCGCATGCTGTCCCTCCGACTTCCGACGCGGCCGGCGCGCAGCCGGTGGCGTCCGGGTCCTCGTTCTTCACCTCGTTCGAGCCGGGGCAGCCGCAGCCCGGCTACACCGATGCCGTCGAGACCGGCCCGGACGGGAGGCCGCGCGCCGACGGCGTCCGCGGCCCGACGCCGACCGGGATCGGCGGCAGCGAGATGGACAAGGTCACCAAGGTGACCGCGAACGGCGAGAACACCGGCGGCGGCGAGATCGCCACCAACGCGGCCGACGGTGACAAGTTCACCAAGTGGCTGGTGTTCGAGCCGACCGGCTGGCTGGTCTACGAGACCTCGGCCCCGGTGGTGATCCGCAAGTACGCGCTGACCTCGGCCAACGACGCCGACGGCCGCGACCCGCAGAACTGGACCGTCTCCGGTTCGAACGACGGGACCACCTGGACCACGCTGGACACCCGGACCGGCGAGAGCTTCGAGAACCGGTTCCAGACCAAGGAGTACAGCTTCACGAACGAGGCGGCGTACAAGTTCTTCAAGCTGGACATCACGCTGAACCACGGCGAGGACATCGTCCAGCTGGCCGACTGGTACCTGTCCAACGGCGTGCCGCTGCCGCCGCCCGGCCCGACCGCTGAGTCGCGGCTGGACTCCGGCCCGACCAGCGCCTACAACGCCCGCGCCCGGGTCGGCTTCACCGGCGTCAAGTCGTTCCGGTACGCCGGCCACCAGGAGGCCGAGGGCCGCGGCTACACGTGGAACAAGATCTCCGACGTGGACCTGAAGGTCAGCAAGGACACCCGGCTGTCGTACAAGATCTTCCCCGAGCACGTCGAGGGTGACCTGAGCTACCCGAGTACGTACGCCGCCCTCGACCTGGCCTTCTCCGACGGGACGTACCTGAGCGACCTGAACGCTCGCGATCACCACGGGTTTGTCCTGAGCCCGCGTGGTCAGGGCGACGCCAAGGGCCTGTCGACGAACCAGTGGAACAACGTCGAGGCGGATCTCGGCACGGTGGCCGCCGGCAAGACGATCCAGCGGATCCTGATCGGCTACGACAAGCCGTCCGGGCCGGCCGACTTCCGCGGCTGGGTCGACGACGTCCGGATCGCGGCCGCGGTCAACCCGGACCGCGCGGCCCAGAAGACCGCGACCAAGCACCCGTCCGACCTGGCGCTGACCACCCGCGGCACGAACGCGACCGGCGGCTTCTCGCGGGGCAACAACTTCCCGGCGACCGCCGTACCGCACGGCTTCAACTTCTGGACCCCGGTGACGAACGCCGGCTCCACGTCTTGGCTGTACGACTACGCCAAGGGCAACAACGAGGCCAACAAGCCCACGATGCAGGCGCTGTCGATCAGCCACGAGCCCAGCCCGTGGATGGGTGACCGGCAGACCTTCCAGGTGATGCCGTCGACCGCGACGACCCCGACCGCGGACCGCAAGGCGCGTGCCTGGTCGTTCAGTCACGACAACGAGATCGCCCGTCCGTACTACTACGGCGTCACGTTCGACAACGGCAACGCGGCCGAGATCGCGCCGACCGACCACGCGGCGATGCTGCGGTTCAGCTTCCCGGCCGGCAAGCCGTCACTCGTGTTCGACAACGTCAGCAACAGCGGCGGTCTGACCCTCGACCCGGAGACCGGCGTGGTGACCGGGTTCAGCGACATCAAGAGCGGTCTGTCCACCGGCGCCGGCCGGCTGTTCGTGTACGGCGTGGTGGACCAGAAGGTGGTTGCCTCAGGCAAGCTGTCCGACGGTGGCGGCGCGAATGTCGGCGGCTACTTCGCCTTCGACCCGAAGGCCACCCAGGTCCAGCTCCGGATCGCGACCTCGCTGATCGGCACCGCGCAGGCCAAGAAGAACCTCGAGCTCGAACTGCCGGCCGGATCGAAGTTCGGCAAGGTCAAGGACGCGGCGCAGGACCTGTGGGACGCCAAGCTGCGCACGATCGAGGTCGAGGGTGCGACGGCCGACCAGCTGACGACGATGTACTCGAACCTCTACCGCCTGTTCCTCTACCCGAACAACGGCTCGGAGAAGACCGGCACCAAGGACAAGCCGGTGATCACGTACGCGTCGCCGACCTCGCCGAAGGTGGGCACCGACACCCCGACCACGACCGGTTCGAAGATCGTGGCCGGCCAGACGTACGTGAACAACGGCTTCTGGGACACGTATCGGACCGTGTGGCCGGCGTACTCGCTGTTCGCCCAGGACGAGGCGGCCAGCCTGGTGAACGGGTTCGTCCAGCAGTACAAGGACGGCGGCTGGATCTCTCGCTGGTCGTCTCCCGGCTACGCGAACCTGATGGTCGGTACGTCGTCCGACGTCGCCTTCGCGGACGCGTATCTGAAGGGGATCAAGGGCATCGACGTCCAGGCGGCGTACGACGCGGCACTCAAGAACGCGTCCGTCGTGCCACCGTCGCAGAACGTCGGCCGCAAGGGCATGGACCTGTCCACCTTCAACGGCTACACGGCCAACAGCACCGGTGAGGGCTTCAGCTGGTCGATGGACGGTTACATCAACGACTTCGGCATCGCGAACATGTCGAAGAAGCTCTACGACACCGCGAAGAAGAGCGACCCGCGCAAGCAGGAGTACCTGGACAACTACAAGTACTTCATCAACCGGGCCCGCAACTACGTCACGCTGTTCGACCCGGCGATCAACTTCTTCCAGGGCAAGGGCCCGGACGGCGTCTGGGGCAACTCGCCCAGCACGTTCGACCCGCAGGACTGGGGTCACGACTACACCGAGACGAACGCATGGAACATGGCGTTCTCGGCGCCGCAGGACGGTGCGGGCATCGCCGCGCTGTACGGCGGCCGCGACGGCCTGACGAAGAAGCTCGACGAGATGTTCAGCACCCCGGAGGACGCACTGCACCCCGGTGGGTACGGCGGCACGATCCACGAGATGCTCGAGGCCCGCGACGTACGGATGGGTCAGTACGGGCACAGCAACCAGCCGTCGCACCACCTGACCTACATGTACGACTTCGCGGGTCAGCCGTGGAAGACGCAGGAGAAGGTGCGCGAGGTGCTGTCCCGGTTGTACCTGGGCTCGGAGATCGGGCAGGGGTACCCGGGTGACGAGGACAACGGCGAGATGTCGTCGTGGTACCTGTTCAGCATGCTCGGGTTCTACCCTTTGCAGGTCGGCTCGCCGACGTACGCGATCGGGTCGCCGCTGTTCACCAAGGCGACGGTGCGGCTGGCCGGTGGCAAGAAGCTGGTGATCAGCGCGCCGGGCAACAGTTCGCGCAACATCTACGTGCAGAGCGTTCGCGTGAACGGGAAGGCGTGGACCTCGACCGCGCTGCCCCACGAGCTGATCGCGAACGGCGGCAAGATCGAGTTCCAGATGGGCGACCAGCCGTCGAAGTGGGGCACCGGCCGGAACGACGCGCCGCCGTCGATCACCACCCCCGGCGAGGACCCGATGACGTGGCGGGACTCGACGTCCGACGTCGGTGCCGTGGTCGGCGCCGGTGGACTGGATGTGACCGCGCTGACCGACAACGACTCCAAGACCCAGGTCACGCTGACCGGCGCGACCCCGACGGTCACGGTCGCCCTGCCGCAGGGCCGACCGGTCGGCATGTACACGCTGACCAGTGGAGCAACGGGCGCGGCCCCGTCCGCATGGGTGCTGGAGGGCTCGAACGACGGTACGACGTGGTCGACAGTGGATCGCCGTACCGGTGAGAGCTGGTCGTGGACGTCGTACACCCGGTCCTTCAGTGTCGCGTCGCCCAAGGCCTACACGCAGTACCGCCTGGTGCTCACGCCGGCAGCGGGTGCGGCAGGCGTCACGCTGTCCGAGATCGAACTGCTCGGCACCTTGAAGGGCGTCGAGGCCGGCACGCATCCGACCGACAAGCGCGTCGCGGAGACCCAGCCGAGCCCGACTCCTTCGCAGTCGATCGACCGCAACTACGGCTGACCGAGGGCGCACGTGACAAGGGCGGCGGCATCTCGCCGCCGCCCGCTCGGACGCTTGCCCGGCGAAGCCTGCCCCTGAAAGGTTCCGCCGGAAATTCGATGAGGGGTGGCGGTCCCCGCCCGGACTGCCACCCCTTCATCTGTAACGACGTTCGAGGGTCGCCAGGGGTTGCCTCAGTGCAAAAGAGTCCACATGCCGGACACCGGCAGGTCTTCGGCGGTGGCCACGAACCATGCGAAGTTCAGCGCCAGCACCGCTGCGGTGACCGCAGCGGTGAACATCCAGCCGAGCCCCGAGCGGAGTGCCAGCACCGGTACTGCGAGCGCGGTCGCGAGCCCACCGAGCTGGACGGCGAACAGCGGCCCCCCGCTCTCGACCGCGCAGTCCACCGCGGTCGGCGGGCACAACGGGGCCTGCAGGTGAAGCATCAGTCCGTACGCGACACCCGCCACTACACCGACGAACGCTGCCTGTACCGCCACCTTGCCGATCAACCGCCCCCGGGCCTCCATGACATCACGCTAAGTGCGCGACGGGACGCCGTACCTGAGCAGAACTACTCAGCCGGACCAGCGGCCGGTGAAGAATCCCGCCGCCCAGATCGCGGCCAGCGGTATCGCGAGGGCGAGATAGAGGCGGCCGAGCCACGGTTTTCGGCGGGCCATGACGGCGAGGCCGATCCACAGCGGCCACCAGAGCAGGGTCGCCCGGGTGAGCGAGTAGATCCAGAACGACGTACAGAATGCTCCGACCGTGGCCGCGACCCAGGCCGCCTCGCCCCAGGAGCGGCGCCAGAGCAGCCAGGCGAGGAGCAGCAGGCCGACGACGAGGGCGACCAGCTCGGCCCGGAACATCCACGTCCAGTCGCTGCGTTCGGCCGCGAAGTGGCCCTTGCTCGCGGCCTCGAACGTGTGCATCAGCGAGGTCCACGGCCAGGTGAACTCGCGCGCCCAGCCCTTGTCCTGCGCCTCTTGCCAGGCGAACCACGAGCCGTGGATCTGCTTCAGGTACGCCATGAAGCCGAGCACCGGGACCGCCGGCAGCGCCAGCCACGGGAGCGACAGCCAGTCCCGCTTCTTCGAGGTGACGAACTCGACCACCAACGCGAACGCCAGGAAGATCCCGGACACCCGCACGGTCGCCGCGAGCGCGACGAAGATCGCCGCCCGGCCCCATCGGCCCTGCCGCGCCGCCAGCCAGCCGGGGAACGCGAACGCGCAGAACAGCGCCTCCGTGTACCCGGCAGCCAGGAAGACACCGACGGGAGCGCAGTACCAGATCATCGCCGCGTTCGGCCCGATCCCCTTGAGCTCCGGGAACTCGTACTGCGCGAGTCGCGCGAGGTACACGCCCGCCACCGCACTCGCGACCGCGGACACGACGATGCCCGCGGCAACGTAACCGATCCCGGTCCAGCTGACGATCCGCACCAGCACCGGGAACCCGGGGAAGAACGCCGCCAGCGGTGCGCCGGACGGCTCGCCGTGGTTGTACCCGAACTCGGCGACCGCGTTCAGATGCCAGACGTCCCACTGCAGCCAGGCGCGCCAGACGTTCGGGTAGTCAGTCCCCCGGTTGAACAGCAGCGGCGCCGAGATCGACAACATGAACAGTGCGGCCCGGGTGACCAACCACCACCCGAGCACCTCCCGCGTCTGCGCCGTCGGCTTCCACCGCTGCCAGCGCACCCCTTCGACCCGCGCCCGCCGCGCGCGCCCAGGCTCGGGCTCCTCGGCAGCCGTGCGCTCAAACACGCCGGCACCACCACATGCGAAAACCCACCCGAGCCCGAGTCACTCGCCTATCGTCTCCCATCCCGGGACGATCGGCCGAAACTACTGGCCGCCGCCGGGATTCTTCGGGGTATTGGTCGGTGCCGTCGGTGCGCCGGTCGGTAGCGTCGGCCAACCTGGCGGCTTCGTCTTCGTCCTGGTCGGAGAGCTGGTCGGCGTGTTCGGCGTGTTCGGCGGCGTGCTCGGTGGCGGCGTGCTCGGTGGAGGTGTGCTGGGCGGCGGGGTGTTCGTCGGGGTGCTCGGCGGCGGCGTGAACGTCGGGGTCGAGGTGTCCTTGATGTCGTCCTCGTTCGGCGCGGGGAAGTCCGTCTTGTCCACACCATCGAGGGCCGGCTTCATGAACGCCAGCCACGTCTTCAGCGGCCAGGTGCCACCGAAGAACGCCTTCTCGTCGGTGTAGTCGTCGAGGTTGCTCTCACCGGTCTTGCCGGCCCGGTACACGACGGATGTGGACAGGTCAGGTGTGTAGCCGTTCCACCACGAGGTCAGGGTCGCCGAGCCGTCCTTGCAGCCACCACACTTCGCGTTCTCCGCTCGATCCTCGACCGCAACGCCACCTGCCGTGCCGGTCTTGCCGGCCACCGGGCGGTCCAGATCCTTGGCGCCGGTACCGGTCCCCTTCGTGACCACGTCCTGCAGCGCGTAGTTGACCAATGCGGCGACGTCCTCGGGGATAGCCTGCTTCTCCTGCTTCTTCAGGCTTGCCTCCGACCACAGCACCTTGCCGTCCGGGCCCTTGACCTCCTTGATGCTGTGCAGCGGCGCGTACTTGCCGTTGGCCGCGAAGGTCGCATAGGCCTCGGCCATGGTGACCGCCGACGCGTACGGGTCCGGACCGAGCACGGTGGACGGATTGTGCCGGCCGGCCTCGAGGTACTTCCCCTTCGGGATACCGGCCGCCTCGGCCGCGTCGACCACCTTGTTCGGACCGTCGTCCATCTGCTTGTCGACCAGGTCGTAGAAGGCGGTGTTGATCGACTGCTCGGTCGCCTTCAGCAAGGTGACGTCGCCGTAGTCACGGTCGAACTCGTTGTTGAGCTTCTGGCCCTGGACCTTGATCGGGCTGTCGCCTTGGAAGATGTCGTAGAGGCCCTTTCCGTCCTCGAGAGCCGCGGTCAGCGCGAACGGCTTGAAACCAGATCCGGGCCGGGCCGGGCTCGTTGCCCAGTTCAACTGACTCTTCAGGTAGTCGGGGCCGCCGTACATCGCCAGCAGCGCGCCGGTGCCCGGCTGAACCGTGGCCATCCCTACGTGCAGGTTGTCGCGCTTGTCCGGCAACTCGCTCTGCGCGGCAGCGGTCATCTTCTTCTGCTGCCCGTAGTTGAAGGTGGTCGTGACCTTCAGGCCCCCACCGCTGATCTGGTCCTCGTCGAAGCCCAGCCGCAGCAGCTCCTTGCGCGCCATGTCGAGCAGGAAGCCCTTCGGGCCCTGGTAGCGGCTGTCCTTCGGCTTCGGTTTGAGGGCGGGCAGCTTGTTCGCGTACTTCGCCTCCGCAGCCGGAGTGATCGTGCCCATCTGCTGCATGCCGCCGAGGACGTACTTGTACCGCTCGATGATCCGCTTCTTCGTCCGCGGATCGGGGTCGTTGACATCGAAGAGGGTCGGGTTGTTCAGCACCGTCGCCAGGAGAGCGGCCTGGGGCACGCTGAGCAAACGCGGGTCCGGCTGCGAGAAGTAGGCATCACCGGCAGCGGAGATGCCGTAGGCGCCTTCACCGAAGTAGACGGTGTTGAGGTACCCCTCGAGCGTCTTGCTCTTGTCCTGCTGGCGGCTGAGCTTCGTCGCGATGAACAGTTCCTGGAGCTTCCGCGAGACTGTCCGCTCCTGGGTCAGGTACATGACCTTCACGTACTGCTGGGTGATCGTCGATCCGCCCTGCAACTGCTCACCCTGCGAGATGTTCCACGCGGCGCGGACCATACCCGACGGCGAGATACCCGGATTGGTCCAGAAGGTGCGGTCCTCGGCCGCGATCACCGAGTCCTGGACGTGCTTGGGGATCTGCGACATCGGAACCGTGTGCCGGTTCTGCTCGTAGAACGAGCCCAGCGGGTTCTTCTGGTCCGCGTACGTCACCGTGGTCGTGTTCGTCGCGAACTCTTTGTTGGGGTCCGGGATCTTCGTGGACTGGTAGACGATGAAGAAGGTCGCGACAGCGCCGATGATGCCGACGAAGAAGAGCGCGGTCAGCCAGCCGAGGACCCGCAGCGCCCAGTGTTTCTTGGCGCGCGCAGGCTTGACGGCCTTTCTACGAGCTTCACTCACAGTGCAATCCTCGACGATCTCGCTGAAGTCATTGCCCCACAGACTACGGTGGGTGTGGTAACGGGCCCGAATCCGCTCCGGATGGTAACAAGCCGCCCGGTCAGCCCGCGATTCGGCGGCCCACCGCCTTACCCAGATCTTGCCAACGCCTTCAGCAAGCGGTTCCCGGGTCACGTGCGGTGCGAGCAAAGTCACGGCCAGCAGACCACGATCGGTCCCACACAGTAGCCCTTGGTCGCGGCCGGGTCGTCCGGCGGCCTGAGCACTGCCATGACGCTCCGCTCCTGGACCACGACTCTCTGTGTCGCCCGATGAGCGCAGCTCGGCGCCCGACATAACAGGTCTTCCTGGCGCGCTGCGTGACGCAGCTGACAAAGCCCGGCTTTGTCAAGAGTTGTCCACAGTCCTTGGCTATGCCTACTCTGGCGCCACGATGTATCGAGCCGATACATCAGGTCATGACAAACTAGGCCGAGGGAGGTGGGTCATGGGAAACCGCAGTGGGGTCCTGGAGCTCGCCGTACTCGGTCTGCTGCACGAAGCGCCGATGCACGGTTACGAGCTCCGCAAGCGCGTCAACGCCCAGTTCGGCTGGGGACGCGTGCTGTCGTTCGGATCGCTCTACCCGTGTCTGAAGGCGATGCTCCGCAACGGCCTGATCACGGCCGACTCCGGGACGCCGGAGTCGGGTCGCCGGCCGAAGATCGTCTACACGATCACTGCCGACGGCAAGGACTATTTCGCCCACGCGATGCACGACGCTGGTCCGTCGGCGTGGGAGGACGACACGTTCGGCGTCCGGTTCTCGTTCTTCGGCCGGACCGATCCGGCCACCCGGTTGCGCATCCTCGAGGGCCGCAGGGCCCGGATGGAGGAGCGGCTGGCCAACTTCCGGGCCGCGATGACCCGGACCGCGGAGCGGGTCGACGCCTACACCCTCGAGCTGCAACGGCACGGCCTGGAGTCGGCCGAGCGCGAGGTCCGCTGGCTGAACGAACTGATCGACGGCGAGCGGCGTCAACAGCGGCCCCCTGACCTGCACCAACCGCCTACCCAAGGAGATTCCAGATGACCTCGATCCGCGTAGCGATCGTCGGTGTCGGCAACTGCGCCAGCTCGCTCGTCCAGGGCGTGCACTACTACCGCGACGCGAAGGCCGACGAGCGCGTACCCGGTCTGATGCACGTCGTGTTCGGCGACTACCACGTCCGCGACGTGCAGTTCGTCGCCGCCTTCGACGTCGACGCGAAGAAGGTCGGCCTGGACCTCGCCGACGCGATCGGCGCCAGCGAGAACAACACCATCAAGATCGCCGACGTGCCGCCGACCGGCATCACGGTGCAGCGTGGCCACACGCTCGACGGCCTCGGCAAGTACTACCGCGAGACCATCACCGAGTCCGACGCCGAGCCGGCCGACGTGGTCACCGCGCTGCGTGAGGCGGCCGTCGACGTCCTCGTCTGCTACCTGCCGGTGGGTTCGGAGCAGGCCGCCAAGTTCTACGCCCAGTGCGCGATCGACGCGGGTGTCGCGTTCGTCAACGCGCTGCCGGTGTTCATCGCCGGCACCAAGGAGTGGGCGGACAAGTTCACCGCGGCCGGTGTGCCGATCGTCGGTGACGACATCAAGTCGCAGATCGGCGCGACCATCACGCACCGGGTGCTGACCAAGCTGTTCGAGGACCGCGGCGTCACCGTCGACCGGACCTACCAGCTGAACGTCGGCGGCAACATGGACTTCAAAAACATGCTCGAGCGCGACCGGCTGGAGTCCAAGAAGATCAGCAAGACCCAGTCCGTCACGTCCCAGCTGCGCGACGAGATCGACGACCGCAACGTGCACATCGGCCCGTCGGACTACGTGGCCTGGCTGGACGACCGCAAGTGGGCGTTCATCCGGCTCGAGGGCCGCAACTTCGGCGACGTCCCGCTGTCGCTGGAGTACAAGCTCGAGGTGTGGGACTCGCCAAACTCGGCCGGCATCATCATCGACGCGATCCGCGCGGCCAAGATCGCCAAGGACCGTGGCATCGGCGGCCCGATCCTGTCGGCGTCGTCGTACTTCATGAAGTCGCCGCCGGAGCAGTACGCCGACGACGTCTGCCGCGACCTGGTGGAGAAGTTCATCCGCGGCGAGGTCGAGCGCTGAGCTCCCACCAACCGTTGCAGCGGTGCGCGGGAGCCGGCCGGTGGGCCGGCTCCCGCGCCGTTCTGTAGGTTTGTTCGGTGCGGTTGCATGTGGGATGTGCCCAGTGGACCCACCCGGGCTGGCCGCAACCCGGCCGGGAGAAACTCCGCGCGTACGCCTCGTGGTGCAACGCGGTCGAGAGCAACACCACCTTCTATGCGACTCCGTCCCGCTCGACCGTCGAGAAGTGGGCCGGGCAGACGCCGCCGGACTTCCGCTTCGTGGTCAAGCTGCCACAGCTGATCAGCCACGAACGCCGCCTCTCGGGTGTCGAGGTGGAGCTGCGCGCTTTCCTGTCCGCAATCGAGCCGCTGGCCGACCGCAACCACGCGCTGTGGATCCAGTTGCCCGCGTCCTTCGCTCCCACTGACCTCGGCAGCCTGGCCGCCTTCCTCCACCATGCGCCGCGTGAATATCGGTACGCCGTTGAGGTCCGGCACCCGGCGTTCTTCGACGATGCCCGGTCCGCCGGTTTGCTCGAACAGGTCCTTGGTCGCGTCGGCGCCGAGTGGATTCCCTTCGACACCGGCACCCTCTTCGGCCGCCGCCCCACCAGCTACGCCGAACGTGACGCGTGGATGAGGAAGCCCCGGGTCGCCCGCCGCACGCGAGTCCTGACCGCTCACCCCATCGTTCGGTACATCGGCCGCGACTCCGTCCCGGAGACAGTCGAGGGCTGGGACTACCTGGTCGAGCTGGTCACGACCTGGCTCGCCGAGGGCCGCTCACCGACGATCTTCCTGCACACTCCGGACAACGCCGAAGCACTGAACCTGGCCCGCCGTTTCCACGCGGACGTCCGTGCCCGCGTCCCCGGCGTCGAGCCGCTGCCGTCGCCGGTGGAGGTCGAGCCACCCACGCTCTTCTAGTTATCCACAGCTGAAAAGTCGTCTGCCCGGATGCGGGTCGATCTTCATATGTTCTCCGCCGAGATCAACCTCGGGAGGACGAATCATGGAGCATTCGCAGTACATCCCACCGCAGCCCACGCCGGACGATGCCGCATCGCCGGGCTCGACCCGCGCGGAGCGGCAGGCGCGGTCCGACTGGCTCATCACCGAGCTCGGCCGACTCGCCGCCACGGCCGACGATCCTCAGGAACAGGCCAGCCTGCGGCGAACCGCGGACTCCCTGGTCCGGCTCGCGATCGCGTTCCGCTCGTGACCGCCACGGTGGCGGCCACGCGTGCGGCGCACCGTGGTCTGGCGCCGGCTGCTCTGCCTGCGCCTGGCTCGTTGGATGAGCTCCTGGCCCGGAGCGGTCAGGTGGCGCTCGAGCTCTCCGGGGCGGACCAGTCCGCGTGGAACGGTCGCGTGATCGAGACGACCGGCAGCATCCTCGGGCTCGCGCACTGGGACGGGACGCTGTATCTCGACCGGGAGTGCATCCTCGATCCACTGCAGCGGATGTACGAGCATGCCGGCGAGGAGCAGCCGATCCCGATGCTCGTCCAGTACCGCGAATCCCTGGCCACGTTGCTGCATGAGCACGCCCACTTCCTCGGCCCGGCCGGGGCATCGCAGGATGCCGCTCGGGACGCGTTCACCCAACCAGGCGGCCGCCAGTTGGAGGAAGGCGTGGCGGAGGCCTGGTCCCAGGACCACCTCGATGACTACCTGACCCGGCTCGGCGTCGACAAGGTTGCCCCCGGCATCAAAGATGTCCAGGCCGGCGGGTACTACGCCGCGTTCGTCCCCGCCGTCCGCAGGCTCGCCACCGACGTCGAGATCCGCAACGACCTCCGCCCCGGCCAGGTCCTCGACGTGCTCAACCGCGAAACCGCCGCCGGCCAGTTCCCCCTCCTCGTCAGCCTCGTCTACAACTCCACCCGCCTACCCGACCTGGAGCTCGCCGGTGCCGACACCCGCCACCACCTCGAATCCATCCTCCGCACGGGCCTGGGCCACCTCGACAACTTCGAACTCCACCCTGCCGGCTTCGCCGCCGCCAAGTCCCACTCCACCGCCGGCGAACTCCTTGACCACCTCCACCAGGAGATCCAGACCGCCGAAGCCGCCTACACCTTCCACCCCACCGCCTGCACCCTCCCTCCGCCCTCCACCACCCCCGCCCGTACCTCCCCATCCCCTCCCACCCCGACCCGCACATCCCCAGCAGCCTCACCGCCTGGCCACATCCCGCCACCACCCACCCGCCTCACCCTCCCGGCGCCCTCCACCCCAGCCCGCACACCCCCAGCAGCCTCACCACCACACGGGACCCCGCCACCACCCAGCCGCCTCGCCCTCCCGGCGCCCTCCAAGCCAGCCCGCACATCCCCGGCAGCATCACCGCCTCGCCACACCCCGCCACCACCCACCCGCCTCGCCCTCCCGGCGCCTTCCACCCCAGCCCGCACATCCTCACCGTCTCGCCACACCCCGCCACCGCCCACCAGGCCCGCCCCACCGACTCCCACCTCCTCGGTCGTACCTGCCCACGGCGCAGCTCACTCCGATCCGCGCGCCTTCCAGGCGGCGCTGTCCGGCATCTGCCCGCCTCGACCGGTTCCCGCCGACGCCCCAACCGCGCAATCCACAGCACCTCCGACGACAGCCGGCGTACCGGCGGCTCAGCGACGGTTACCTGGCTCGCGGGGACGGCACACCGGCGTGGGCTGACGCCGCGGGAGAGGTCGGCGGGACGGGATACTGAGGGAATGGATTACGACGCGTTCGACGTGGAGCTCAGGCGGGTGCTGGACGCGGCGACGGCCAGATCGCTGGACGAGGCGACGTTGGCTGCTGAGGTCGATCGGTTGCGGGGGTTGGCGACTCTGGTCGAGCCCGCGGCGGATCGGAAGCTCGCGGGATCACACCTGACGTCGCTCGAGCGGGCCCTGAGCTACGAACTGCCACCGCTGTCCGACGAGTTGGCCGAGGCTCTTCGCGTGCAGTCCCGAGCCCAATCCGCAAACGGCACGCCAGCCGAGCGGATCGAGCACCTCAGAGCCGCCATCGCGGAGATCGGGCGGATCGCCGACACGGCGTCACCCGCCGACCACCCCCGCATCCTCGATCTGAACGAGCCACTCTCCATCCTCCTCGAGTCCCTGCGGCTCACCACACCGCCCTCCCCCGACCGCTGAACCCGCGGAAGTGGCTGGCGTGCCGGTGAAAGCGGTGCGCGGTGGTCAGTAGCTTTCCGCAACTGATGGCCGCGCAGGCCCAGGCCGCGGTGAAGGTTCTGGGAGCTCATCACTCGTCGTGGAACAAGTCGTACGAGTTGCTCGCCGCGGATGACAAACGACGCGGGCTGGTGCGGTGGGACCACACGATCGAGTACCACCCGCAGCATGTCGTTGCGGTACTGCAGGATATGTTCGACCGGGCCGGGCAGCGGCATGACGAGGAGACGCTGCGGCAGTATCGCGAGGCACTGCGGGTGGTGTTTCACGAGAACATCCACCTGCTCGCCGCAGCGGGTACGTCGTACGGGATGGCCGTCGACGCGTATCAGGAGCCGTCGAACAAGGTTCTCGAGGAGGCCGCCACCGAGCTCGCGACGCAGGACGCTCTCGACGACTACATCGACGAGCTCGATCTGGAGGCGATCGCGCCGGGCATCACCGGCGTACGGACGGGGCGTGCGTACGGACAGTACGTGCCCGCCGTCGAGGTGTTCGGTCAGGCCGTGGCGGACAGCGCGGAACTGTCGGCTCGGGAGGTGATTCGCCGGCTGGCGGGGGTGAACCCCGAGAACAAGTTCCGGGTCGCCGCGCAGTTGCTGTACGACGCGCACAAGCTGTCCGAGGTGGTTCCGGAGGCTGCGAAAGCCGCCGCGCTCGAGCGTATCGAGTCGGCGATGCGGCCACCGTTCGCGACGATCCGCGACTTCGATCCGGAGGATCCGTTGGATGTTCGCATGTCTGCGCTGGCCGGCACTCGGGCGAGCCTCGACGCGGACGCGGAGGTCCGCGAGATCGCCGAGTACTGGTCGGCGAACCATGAGCTCCGCCGCAGCCTGGATGCCGGTCTCGGGGCGAGCCCACCGCTGCGCAAGCCTCAGTACGGCACTCCCAGCCGCGACACCCGCCCCAACGAACCCGGCGCCACCGGCAGACCGGACCGAAAGCCCCACGTGCTGGGGGGACTGACGGTCCGCTGGTGCGGGTACGGTGGCGGGCGTTGGCGCAGACACCGCAGACAGCTGCGGCGAGCGACTGAACGCGGCGGTGGCTGCGGTGAGCGGAGGAACGCGGCTGAAAGCGGTGGCGGCTGCTGCAAGCGGCGGAACGCGGTGGTGGTTGCGGCGGGAAGGCTGGAAGCGGTGGTGGCTGCGGTGAGCGGCGGGAGGCTGCTGAAGGCGGGAGCTGTTGCGGGGGTGTGGTCGTCGGTGTAGCGCCGCTCGGCGTGGTGGTGTGACGGGCGTGCTGCGGGTGGCGGGTTCGGATGTTGTTGTTGCGGATTGTGCGGAGCTTGGTGGAGGGAGTTGTGGTGGATCTGGTCGCGGAAGGTGCGGGAGTCGCGCCTGGGCTGGTGGAGTTGCGGCGGGAGTTGCATCGGATTCCTGAGGTCGGGCTGCAGTTGCCGAAGACGCAGGCGATGGTGCTCGACGCGGTGGCCGGGTTGCCGTTGGAGGTCAGCACCGGGAAGGAGCTGACCTCGGTGGTCGGCGTACTGCGGGGTGGGCAGCCGGGGCCGACGGTGCTGTTGCGGGGTGATATGGACGCGCTGCCGGTGGTCGAGGAGACGGACCTCGAGTACGCGTCCCAGAACGGGAGCATGCATGCCTGCGGCCACGATCTGCACACCGCCGGCCTGGTGGGTGCGGCACAGCTGCTGAGCGCCCATCGCGAGGAACTGCACGGGAACGTGCTCTTCATGTTCCAGCCGGGTGAGGAAGGTCTGGGCGGCGCCGGGTACATGCTCCGGGAAGGGCTTCTGGGGGCGACGGGCGACAAGCCGATCGCGGCGTACGCGATTCATGTCTGGTCGCAGGAGGCCAGCGGGATCTTCCAGACGCGGCCCGGGACGATCATGGCCGGCTCGAACCAGCTGCACATCACCGTGCGAGGCAAGGGCGGCCATGGTTCGTCGCCGGACAAGACGATCGACCCGGTGCCCGTGGTGGCCGAGCTCGTCCTCGCGCTGCAGACGTATGCGACGCGGCGGATGAATGTCTTCGACCCGGTGGTGATCACGGTGACGCAGCTCGAGGCCGGGGTCGCGATCAACGTCATCCCGAACACAGCCCGGCTCGGCGCGACCGTTCGGACGTTGTCGGATGCGACGTTCCAGCAGTTGTCGCACGAGTTGCCGAGCCTGGCCGAGAAGATCGCTGCGGCCCACGGCTGCACGGTCGACGCCAACTTCGTCCCGCAGTATCCGGTCACGGTCAACGACGCCGAGCGTACGGCGGAGACGTCGGCGGTGCTGCAGCAGTTGCTCGGTGCGGAGCGGGTGCAGCCGTTGGACAACCCGTTGATGGGGTCGGAGGACTTCTCGATGGTGTTGGAGGAGGTGCCGGGCACGTTCGTGATGCTCGGTGCGCGTCCCGACGATGTCGACGCGGACGAGGCGCCGTCCAATCACTCCAGCGTGGTCCGCTTCGACGACGTCGTGCTCGGCGACCAGGCCGCGGCGCTCGCTCAGCTCGCGGTCAACCACCTCATCCCGGCCTGACTACCTGACGTGGCCTAACCGCCTGACGTCGCTTGACCGCTTGACCGCTTGACTACCTGACGTGGCCTATCCGCCTGACGTCGCCTGACCGCTTGACGTCGCCTGACCGCTTGACGTCGTCTAACCGCCTGACGTCGTCTAACCGCCTGACGTCGCCTGATCGCTTGATGTGGCCTGGGGCTGGCCGGCCCGCCAGAGGCCGGCCAGCCACAGGGTTCAGGAGGGCGTGATTCCGAGGGTGTAGGCGCCGCGGCTGCCGTAGGTGGAGTAGCCGGTGTTCAGCGGGTCGCCGTAGCCCACGTTATCGATCCGCAGATAGTAGGTACCCGGCTGGAGCGTGCTGCTAACACTCGCGCCGAGGCCGGTCGGCGTACCGGCGTCGGCCTGACCCGAGGCGGGGTCGGCCGAGGCGACGACCGCGCCCGAGCTGTCCAGCAGGTCCAGCTTGATGTCGAGGTCCCCGCCGGTCGGCGCCGAACTCGCGGTCGCGATGTAGTTGCCAGCGGCACCGACATCGACGCGGTACACGTCCGTGTCGGACTCCGCGGCGATCACCCCGGACACCGGCGTGCCGACGGTCAGTGCGGCCGCGTCGCCGGTGGTGTCACCGGCCTCGTCGGCGCGCAGAGCCAAGCCGTGGGTGCCGACGACCGCATAGTCGTCTTCCGTGTTGTTCGCGTCGGCGTACTCACCCTTGCTCCACTGGCTGATGCCGCGGTAGTAGCCGACACCCATGATCGGAGCCCAGGCGCCGTGGCCCTGGTAGTAGCCCACAGTGGACGTGCCGTCGTGGCTCAGGCCGACGTTGTGACCGGCTTCGTGGGAAGCGGCCTCGGCCAGATTCTTCGCGCCGGTGCCGACACCCTTCGTGAACACCAGCGCCGGTTGGTAGTAGTCGTGCTGGCTGGTGCTGTCGTACACGCCGACGTACGCGACCCCGCCACATCCACAACCGGACTGGTACCAGGTGTCGGGGTCGATCAGCACCCGCGTCCCGTACTGCTGGTCCGACGCGTCGGACCGGTCGATCGCGGACTGCGGCGGTTCCTGCGTAGTCACATCCACGTCGAAGGTGGCGTAGTCCTCCGCAACCCGCGCCCACACCTCGTGTACGACGTCCTGCTCAGCCGGACTGAAGGTTGCCGGATCGCCGTCGGCGTCGTACGGCGACACCTTCACCGGATCGATCCCCTTCGACGCGTTCCACGCCGTACCGGTGATCGTGTGGCCGTCGAAGTCCAGGTAGATCACGCGGTGGGAGCCGGGCTTGCTGTGCAGTTCGAAGGCCGGACCGGTCGCGGCGGCAACGGCTTGCTCGGCCCAGCGGGGTGACGCTTCAGCCGATTTCTGCGACGCGGTGAGAGTCGGCTCGCGGAAGAACAGCCGGCTGTCGGCATCCAGCCAGCTGGTCTTGTCGGTGGCCAGGATCCGCTCGAGCTGGGCCACGGGGAGCCCGTTGCCAGCGGCAACCTCGGACAGGCGGGACCGCACCTTGCCGAGCGCAGCGGCACCGGGCGTGGCTTCACCGAGCAGCCGGGTAACCGAGGTCGGAGCAGGCTGTTGGTCGATCGGGGTCGGAGCAGGTCGTTGGTCGATCGAGGCCGGACGGTCGATCGGGGTCGGAGCAGGCTGTTGGGCGTCGGCCTGGTTGCCGTCCACCACGGCCAGCGCACCGAACACGACAGCACCGGCGCAGGTCAGTGCACCGGTGCCGCGGAGTCTGTTCACAAGGTCCTCCAGGGATAGGGCGGTATCCCCCCGGGCAGATCCCCCAAAGGCCCGGGGCCGTCGATCTCGGTGGGAACGACGGCCCCGGGCAGCTCAGGTGTTTCAGCCGGCGGTGACGCGGACCGTGTACGCGCCGCGGCTGCCGTACGTCGAGTAGCCCGTGTTCAGCGGGTTGCCGTAGCCGGTGTTCTCGACCCGCAGGTAGTAGCGACCCGCGGTGACCTGGCGGCTGATGCTCGCACTCAGGCCGGTCGGAGTGGCGGAGTTGGACTGCCCGGCGGCCGGGTCAGCGGTGGCGACGACAGTGCCGGCCGAGTTCAGCAACTGGAGCTTGATATCCAGGTCGGCGCCGGACGCGGCCGCGTTCGCCGCGAAGGTGAAGGTGCCGGCCGCCAGATCGATCCGGAAGGTATCGACGTCGGAGTCGTTGGCGTAGATGCCCTTCACGCTGGTACCGAGGGTGAGCGCGGTGGCGTCGGTGGTGCCGTTGCCGTGGTCGTCGGCCCGCAGCGCCAGACCGTTCTGGCCGATGACGGCGAAGTCGTCTTCTTTGTTGTTGGCGCCGGAGTACTCGCCCTTGCTCCACTGGCTGATCGCCTTGGAGTAGCCGACGCCCATGATCGGAGCCCACGCGCCGTGACCCGCGTAGTACCCGACGGACGCCGTACCGTCGTGGCTCAGGCCCACGTTGTGACCCGCCTCGTGCGACGCGGCCTCGGCGATGTTCTTCGCACCGGTGCCGACGCCCTTCGTGAAGACCAGGGCCGGTTGGTAGTACGAGTGCTGGCTGGTGTTGTCGTAGACGCCGACGTACGCGACGCCGCCGCATCCGCAGCCGGACTGGTACCAGGTGGTCGGGTCGATCAGGACGCGGGTGCCGTACTGCTGGTCGGATGCACCGGACCGGGTGATCGCCGCGGCGGCCGGCTCCTGCGTGGTCACGTCGACGTCGAACGGCGCGTAGTCCTCGGACACTCGCGCCCAGACATCACGGACGACGTCCTGCTCGGCGGTGCTCCAGTTGTTCGGGTTCCCGTCGGTGTCGTACGCCGTGACGTTCACCGTGGCCGGTTTGCCTCCGGTGTTCCACGCGGTACCGGCGATGGTGTGGCCGTCGAAGTCCAGGTAGATGACCCGGTTGGAGCCTGGTTTGCTGTGCAGCTCGAAGGCCGGACCGGTGGCAGCGGCGACCGCCTTCGCCGCCCAGCGCGGGGACGGCGCCGCGGCGGCCCGCCGGGAGGCGGCGCCCGCGACGGGCTCGCGGTAGAACAGTTTGCCGTCGCGGTCGAGCCAACTGGTCTTGTCGGTGGCCAAGATCCGCTCCAGCTGGGCGGCCGGGATTCCGTTCCGGCCGGACAGCTCGGCGAGGCGGGACTGCACCCGGCCGAGGGCGGTCTTACCTTGGAGCTCCTGGCCGAGCAGTTGGTCGATCGGGGCGGGGGCGGGTTGCTGGGCGTCGGCCTGGTTGCCGGCCACGACGGCCAGCGCACCGAAGACAACAGCGCCGGCGCCGACGAGGGCGCCGACGCGGCGGGGGCGGGTGTGCATTGCTGGGGTCCTCCTCAGGGACTCCGACCGACCACGGGCGGTGGGCGGGCACTACTTCACATCTCGTACGCGGGCACGTACTTTCGGTAGCCTGCCCGACCGGCCCTCGCGCTGTATAGATTCGTCTTGGGATTTAACGCCGACTTGCGGAGGTTCCGATGCGCTTCATGATGGTGTTCAAGGCCAGCGAGGAATCCGAGGCCGGAGCGATGCCGAGTGAGAAGAGCCTGACCGAGATGGGTCTGGTGATGGCCGAAATGGCCGAGAAGGGCGTCCTGCTGGCCGGCGACGGGCTGCTGCCCAGCTCGCGCGGCGTCCGGCTCCAACTGGACGCCGGCAAGCGCCGGGTAGTCGACGGCCCGTTCGCCGAGACCAAGGAGCTGATCGCCGGGTTCTGCCTGATCGAGGTGGCCTCCCGCGAAGAGGCGCTCGAGTGGGGCTGGCGCTGCATGGCCGCCGACGAGGGCCCAGCCGGCACCGGTCGGGGCACCGGACTGGAGATCCGGCAGGTCGCGACCCCGGACGACTTCGGCGCCGAGTTCACGCCCGAGGCACGGGCCCGTGAGGAACAGACCTTCCTGAAGGCCGCCGAGAACCTTCAGAAGAGCAATACCTGACGGATCGACGCGCCGGCGGCGAGGTCGTCGAAGGCCCGGTTGAGCTCGTCGAGCCCGATCGTCGCGGTCAGCAAGCGGTCGACCGGCAGCCGGCCGGCCTGGTACAGCGCGACATAGCGCGGGATGTCCCGCGACGGCACCGACGAGCCGAGGTAGGACCCCTTCACCGTGCGCTCCTCGGCGACCAGGCTGACCGCGGGGACGCTGAACGACTGCGACGGATCCGGCAGCCCCACCGTGACCGTGGTCCCGCCCCGGCGGGTGGCGGCGTACGCCTGCTCGAGCACCTTCGCACTCCCGACGGTCTCGAAGGCGTAGTCGGCGCCACCTGAAGTCGCGGCACGCACCTGGTCGACGACATCGGCGTCCCGGGCGTTGACCACGACAGTCGCACCCAGATCCTGCGCCAACTCCAGCTTGGACGGTACGACGTCCACCGCGACGATCGGATGCGCTCCGACCAGCACGGCACCGAGCAGCGCGGACAATCCAACGCCGCCGAGGCCGAAGATGACCGCACTCCGGCCGGCTCTGACCTGCGCCGTATTGACGACAGCTCCCACGCCCGTCATCACCGCGCACCCGAACAGCGCCGCGATCGCGGGCGGGAGCGACGGATCGATCTTCACCGCCGAATGCGCGGACACGACCGCATGATCCGCGAATCCGGACACGCCCAGGTGATGGTGGACGCTGTTCAGCCTTCGGGTGCCGCCGAGGAGGGCGCCGGCGGTGTTTGCGGCGGCACCCGGCTCGCAGAGGGCTGCTCGGCCTTCGGCGCAGGGGCCGCAGCTACCGCAGGCGGGGACGAAGGCGCAGGCGACCACGTCACCCGGCGCGAACCCGGGCGCCGCCGACTCGAGCACCTGGCCGGTGGCTTCGTGGCCGAGCAGCATCGGCAGCACGCGCGGGCGGGAGCCGTCGATGACCGACAGGTCGGAGTGGCACAGGCCGGCCGCGCGGATCCGGACCAGCAGCTCACCCGGACCGGGCGGGGCCAGCTCGACCTCTTCCACGCTCAGCGGCCGCGACTCGGCGTACGGGCGAGGCAGTCGCATCTCCCGCAGTACGGCGCCGCGCACGATCATCCCGTGATCCCTTCGAGTGCCTCCCGGATGCGATCCGGGACCGGCACCGGACGGCGGTCCGCACGGTTGACGAACACGTGCACGAACCGCCCGGTCGCGGCCGGCACGTCCGAATCCTCCCGAAACAGGCCGATCTCGTACCGCACACTGGAGTTACCCAGCTGCGCGGCCCGCAATCCCGCGTCGACGACGCCCGGGAACTCCAGTGCCTGCTTGAACGTGCACTGCGAGTCCACACACAGGCCGATCACGTCGCCGCCGTGGATGTCGAGCCCGCCGGACCGGATCAGGTAGTCGTTGATCACGGTGTCGAAGAAGCTGTAGTACTCGACGTTGTTCACGTGCCCGTAGACGTCGTTGTCCTTCCACCGCAACGTGATCGCCAGGAAGTGCGGGAAGGAACTCCGATCCATCGGGCCACCATAGCCGCGGCGCCCGGCTGTGCGACGACCCACAACCTACGGTCCCGTAACTTACGGTGCCGTAGGGTGGGGGGAACCGCCGACGAAGGAGACCCCCGGTGAACGACAAGCTGGTGACGAACCTGCTGCACGAGCTGGAACCCGTCGTCGAGGACAATCTCGAGCGGCACCTGGCGATGACCAAGGACTGGAATCCGCACGACTACGTGCCCTGGAGCGAGGGCCGCGACTTCGCCTTCCTCGGTGGTGAGGACTGGTCGCCGGAGCAGTCCCGGCTCGATCCGGTCGCCAAGGTGGCGATGGTCACCAACCTGCTGACCGAGGACAACCTGCCCTCGTACCACCGGGAGATCGCGACCCAGTTCGGCCTCGACGGCGCCTGGGGCACCTGGGTCGGCCGCTGGACCGCCGAGGAGGGCCGGCACGGGATCGCGCTGCGTGACTACCTGGTGGTCACCCGCGGGGTTGACCCGGTCGAGCTGGAGAACGCCCGGATGAGGCACATGACCGCCGGTCACGTCGTCGAGAAGAACATGCTCGAGGCGATCGCGTACGTGAGCTTCCAGGAGCTGGCCACCCGCGTCTCCCATCGCAACACCGGTAAGGCCACCGGCTGCCCGATCGCGGACCAACTCCTGGCCCGGATCGCCACCGACGAGAACCTGCACATGATCTTCTACCGGAACCTGGTCGCCGCGGCGTTCGAGACGGCGCCGAACGAGACCATGCGAGCGGTCACCAACGAGGTGAAGGACTTCTCCATGCCGGGCGCGACGATGGAGGGATTCACCCGCAACTCGGTGACGATCGCCAAGGCCGGCATCTACGATCTGCGCTTGCACCATGACGAGGTGGTCGCACCGATCCTGCGGAAGTGGAAGGTCTTCGACCGCGAGGATCTCACCGGCGACGGCGCCAAGGCCCGTGACGAGCTCGCCGACTTCATGGCCGGCCTGGACGCCCAGGCCGCCCGGTTCGTCGAGCAACGCGACCGCCTGCGCGCCCGCCAGGCTGTCCGCCACGGCGTGAGCAGAGCGACAGAGGTGCCGTCGGCCTGATCGTTGTCCATGCTGTACCTCGACAGGGATGACCAGGAGAGGTGGGGCGGATGAGCGTGGTGGAGGGGCGGCACACGGCGGCGTACGACGGGGACGTCGTGGTGTTCCTGATCGGTCTGCGGATCAACTCGCTGCGGGGGTTCAAGGCGTGGTTGCCGGTCGCCAGGGCGATGGGACCGATGCTGCGTGAGCTGTCGAAGGATCCGGACAGCGGCCTGCTCGGGTTCCGGACGCTGCCGACGTGGCGCGGCGTCACCCTGATCCAGTACTGGGAGTCGATCGAGAAGCTGCAGAGCTTCGCGAACGACAGCAACCGGACCCACCGGCCGGCCTGGCTCGACTACTTCAAGCAGTCGTACAAGAGCGGCGCCGCCGGCATCTGGCACGAGACGTACGTCGTCCCGGCGGGGAACACCGAGACCATCTACGGCAATATGCCGCTGCTCGGTCTCGGCAAGGTCGCCGGCGTCGTCCCGGTCGGCACCAAGGGCGAGACCGCCGCCGAACGCCTGCACACCAAGGAGTAGCCGGCCGGTCCGGACATCCGCGGCGGCTACAGTGCAGGCGTGCGGTTCATCCGGGATCTGTGGACGCTGCTGAAGCGCCGGGATTTCCGCCGGTTGTTCGCAGTGCGGTTGACGTCGCAGTTCGGGGACGGCGTGTTCCAGGTCGCGTTGGCGTCGTACGTGCTGTTCTCGCCCGAGCGGGCGCCCGACGCGGCAGCGATCGCGGGGCTGTTCGCGGTCGCGCTGCTGCCGTATTCGGTCCTCGGGCCGTTCACCGGCGTCCTGCTGGACCGGTGGTCGCGACGGCAGATCCTCTTCGGCGCGAACCTCACCCGAGCCGTCCTCGTGGTCGGAGTCGGCGCCATCGTCGCGACCGGTAACGCAGGGGTGCCGTTCTACCTGGCCGTGCTCCTCACCCTCGGCGTGAACCGCTTCCTGCTCTCCGGTCTGTCCGCGGGCCTCCCGCACGTGGTCGAGCGCGACGAACTGGTGATGGCCAACGCCGTCACCCCGACCTCCGGTACGGCGTTCTTCCTCATCGGCGGCGGGGTCGGCGCCGGGGTCAAGCTGATCGTCGACTCGGATCTCGCCGTCCTCGGCCTGACCGTCGTCGTCTACACCGCAGCCGCCCTGCTCGCGCTCCGGCTCCGGCGCGACCAGCTCGGGCCGGACCTGAACGGCGACGAACCGGGCATCCTCGAAGCGCTCAGCACCATCGCGGGCGGCCTGATCGACGGCGCCCGCTACCTGAAGACGCGCAAGCAACCGGCCCTCGGGCTGGCGGCGATCGGCTCGCTGCGCTTCTTCTTCGGGCTGATGACCGTCTCGATGATCCTGCTGTACCGCAACTACTTCTACGGTCCCGATCAGCTCGACGAGGCCTTCGGCGCACTCGCTATCGCGACCGGTGCGGTCGGCGCGGGCCTGTTCCTCGCCGCCCTCGTCACCCCGTGGGGCACCCGCGTGATGACGCTGCGGCAGTGGATCACCTGGCTGTTCGTCGCGGCCGCAGTGGTAACTGCCGTGCCGGTCGGGCTCTACACCCAGCCGGCGCTGATCGTCGGCGGCTTCCTCATGGGCTTCTGCGCGCAGGGCGTGAAGATCAGCGTCGACACCCTCGTCCAGACGGGTGTCGACGATGTCTACCGCGGCCGGGTGTTCGCGCTGTACGACATGATCTACAACGTCGGGCAGGTCTCCGCGGCCGCGCTCGGCGCGTGGATCCTGCCCGACGACGGGAAGTCGTACGCGGTGCTCGCCTTCATCGTCCTCGGCTTCGCCGTCACCGCTGTGGTGTACGCACGGCTCAGCCGGGACGACTCAGGTACCGCGCAGGGCGGTGATGGGCTGGATGGCGGAGGCCTTCCACGCGGGGTACGTGCCGGCGACCAGGCCGATGAACGCACCCAGCAGGGGTGACCCGAACGCGAGCCGGTTGTCCAGGATCGGCGTCCAGTCCCGGATCCACGACACTCCCACGGTGAGCAGTACGCCGACCGCCGTACCGAGTAATCCACCGAGGAAGCCGACGATCACGCTCTCCACCAGGAACTGCACCGCGATGTGTCTTCGGGCGGCCCCGAGAGCGCGACGCAGGCCGATTTCGGAGATCCGCTCGAGCACCGACAGCAAGGTGACGTTCGCGATCCCGAGACCGCCGACCAGCAGCGCGACCGCGCCGAGCAGCAGGAACAGTGCGTTCAGGTCGGACTCGACCCCCTTGCGTACGGCGCCCTGCTTCGGCGGAGCGTCGACGCGCAGCGTGCTCGGGTTGTTCGGCTCGATCGCGATCGGCGCCTGCTCGGCGATCAACTGCGCCGCACCGACCTGGGTCCGGATCTCGACCGCGTCCGGTGATTCCAGGTCGTACGCCGCCTTCGCCGCACCGTTCGGCATGATCACGGCATCGTTGAGCTCGGCCCGGCCGGAGACGGAATCGAGGATGCCGATCACCGTGTAGGGCTCCGCGCCGATGAAGATCGCTGGTTGTGAGTCGACCCGGTTGATACCCAGCCGCTCGGCGGCATGCTTGCCGAGGACAACGACCTTGTCACCGCGCCGATCGTGGCCGGTGTCGAAGAACCGGCCAGTCGACAGCACCGCCCGGACCGCGTCCCACAGCCCGGCCGAACCGGCCATCACCTGCAGCGCATGACCGTTGCGCTGATCGTCGAGCGCTTCCACGCTGCGGACGAGGTCGTCCCCCACCTCGATGTTGCTGACCGTGCCGACCGCCTCCACGCCGTTGAGCCGCTGGATCCGCTCCGGCGCATCCCACGGCAACTGGGTAGCCGCTTCACCTTCCTGACCGCCTTTGTCGTCCGGCTGTACGACGACCCGCGTGGCGGCCGCCAGGTCGAACCGCTGGGTGATCTGGCCCGACGCGGTCTGCCCGAGTCCGACCGTCCCGACCAGCGCGGCGATCCCGAGCACAGTGCCGAGCGTCGTCAGGATCAGCCGGGTCGGCCGGGCGGCGACGCCCGCCAGCGCCTCGTCGAGGAGGTCCCGGACAGCGGGACGAGATCGGCGGCGGAGCGAGGCGGGGCGGGGAGAGCCCGCCCGGCGGATCAGCCCGGCAAGGGCGAGCCGGGGCCGCAGTCGCCGCGCTCCGCGCCGATTGGTGGACGGCCCGCCGGCGGGATCCGGGGGGCCTGCTGGGGTTACCACTGGAGGGTTCCGTCGACGATGCGGACCTGACGTTGCGCCCGGCGGCTGACGTTGTCGTCGTGGGTGATGACCGCCAGCGTCATCCCCTCGGCGTGCAGTTCGTCGAACACCGTGAGGATCGCGTCCGCATTCGCACTGTCCAGGTTGCCGGTCGGCTCGTCGGCGAGCAGCAGGCTCGGTTCGGCGACCAGCGCCCGCGCGATCGCCACCCGCTGCCGCTCACCACCGGAGAGCGTCGTCGGCGCGAACTCCATCCGGTGCGCGAGCCCGACCCGCTCGAGCGCGACCCGGGCCCGGGCCATCCGCTCGCGCCGCGGCACTCCGACGTACACCATCGACAGGGCGACGTTCTCCAGGACGGTCCGGTGGTCGAGCAGATGGAACGACTGGAACACGAACCCGATCCGCTCACCACGAAGTACGGCGCGACGCCGCTCGCGTAAGCTCATCGTGTCCACGCCGTCCAGCCGATAGACGCCACCGGTCGGGTTGTCGAGCAACCCGAGCAGATGGAGCAACGTCGACTTCCCGGACCCGGACGGTCCGACGATCGACAGGTACTCCCCTTGGCCGATCGTCAGGTCGACCTCCCGGATCGCCTGGACCTCGGGTGGTCCGGGGAAGAATCGCCGTACGCCGATCATCTCGACGACCGGTGCCGGCAGCGCAACCGCGGTGGCTGTCATCGTCCGACCACCACCTGATCGCCCTCGGACAGCCTGGCGTCGCCGGCCGGCGTGACCTGCGCATACCCGTCGGCGGACAGTCCGACCGTGACCGGCACGAGCTCCGTCTTCCCGTTCCGCAGTACCTCGATCCGCGACCCGCCGTCCGCGCCGGACGACAACGCCGCCACGGGTACGGCGAGGACCTTGCCGCCGGTGCTCTTCACCGGGATCGTCACCCGCACGTTCGCGTCCCGGAGCAGCGCCAGCTGGCTTGCGGTCAGCCCGTTGGGTGCGACCACGACGTCGTACTGGTTGCCGTTCTTGGTGATCCGGCGGACCTTCGCGGCGACCGCCGTACCTTCGCCGAGGTCGAGGGTCGCGGCCATGCCCGCCTTGAGGCGCTGGGCGGTCTCGGCGTCGACCTTGACGGTGACCACCAGCGACGCGCCGCTCGCGGACATCACCACGCCGTTGACCGTGCCGCCGCGTTCGACCTTCACGTCGTCGACCCGGCGCGGCAGGGTCTTCACGTACACGACCTCGGACACCGGGAGCGGGGTGCCGGCCTTGAACTCGGCCTCGCTCCGGGCTTGCTGGGCGTCGGCGAGGTTGGCCTCGGCATCGTCGACGGAACCCTGCTGGACCGAAGTGTCCTTAGCCTTGGCGTCCTTGGCCTGCTTGAGCTGAGCCCTAGCCTGACGGAGCTGGTTCTTCGCCGCGTCGACCTGCTTCTTCGCCTGGTCGACGGCCTGCGTGAGTCGCTCATCCGGCGCGGGAGCGTCGTACCCGGCCTTCTCGTAGAGCCGCTCGACCGCCTGCGAGGTGTCGGTGTCGTACTCGTCGTCGACCGTGCCCGGGTCGAGGCCGAGCCGGTCCAGGGTCTGCTCGAGCTGGAGTACGTCGGGTCCCTTGCTGCCCGGGCTCAGGGTTCGGTACATCGGCAGTACGCCGGCCAGGCCGATGACCGGGCGGCCGGTGATCTCCAGCAACGCCTTGCCCTCGGTGATGGTCGACCCGACCGCCGGCACCTTCCCGGTCACGATGGCCGGCGTGGTCAGCCCGCTGGTCTCGACCCGGATGTTCACCGCGCCGTCGAACGAGGCGTCGCCGCGGCCGATCACCTTGCTGGACAGCGCCTTCTTCGCCACGGGCACGGTGATCTGGGAGGCCTTCGGGGCTGCGGTCTTGGCGGCCGCGTCCTCCGGTGAGGTGATCCGGCTGCCCGCGGCCACGCCCACGCCGAGCGAGACGGCGGCCACCGCGGAGACCCCGACCAGGACCCGGCGCCGGGACTTCGGCGAAGCGGTCACCGGTTCGCCATCTCGTCGCGGTATGACTCGAGCTCGGTCTTGTGCTGGCTGACGAACTCCTTCTCCAGGTCGTACTGCACCTTCTTGTACGACGCGTCGTACACCTTGGCCTTGCACTTCTGGTCCGCGACCGCGAGGTCGATCTCGAACTTGCGCAGGTCGGCCAGCTTGGTCGCGTCGACCTTGTCGAACGACGGCGGCCCCTGCAGCGTCTTGCCCTGGCCGTTCTTCGGCGGTGGCTGGTTGCCGGTCAGCGCGTCAAGCTTCTGCTGCACCTTCTCGCGCGGCGCGTCCACCTTGCTGAAGCCGGCCTGACCGGCGTCGGCCAGGCAGTCGGACCAGGCCTTGGTCGCGTCCACCACCCGCTGGTCGGCCTCGATCCGCTTCGACAGCGCCTGGATGTCCTTGAACAGGCTGTCGAACTTCTTGAAGTCGGCGGTCCGGTCCTTGCCCTTGCCGTAGACCTCCTCGACCGCCTTGCCGCGGCACCCGAGGTCCAGCTTGCCGCTCGAACTCGGGCCGTCGCCTTCCTTCGGGGCGATCACCACATTGCCGTTGCCGCCCGCGTTCGGGCCGTTCAGTGCCTTGTCGTAGGCCTTCTTCGCGTTCGGGGAGAGGGCGTTGCGGATCTTGGTGTTGGGGTTGGTGTCATCGGCGCCGGCCTTGGACCAGTCGATGGTGCTGATGCCGTAGCCGTACTGCTCGGCGAACTTGTCCGGTGGCAGGTTGAACGCGTCGCTGAACTTGCTCTTCGGGTTCGACTCCGGCGGGACCGCGACGTACTCGAACCCGGCTGCCTTCATGCAGGCGGCGGTGGCGTCCTCGACCTTGCGCTGCTTGGCCAGCTCCTCCTCCGACGGCTGCTGACCGCCGCCCGCCCGGACCGTGATCCGCATCCCGCCGCCGGACGAGGTGAAGCCTTCGCCCATGTACTCCGCAAGGGGGCTCTTGTCACTGTTCTGGTCCCCGGAGGCCGCCGGATTCTGGTTGTTGCCACACCCGGCCAGCGCCAGGACCGTCACCAGGGCGAGTGCTTTTCGAGAGGTCTTCATGGCGGTCGAGCCTGAGGCGCGGGCGGTGAAGAACCTGTGAAGGACCGATTTGCACCCGATGCTCTCAGTCGATCTTCATCGGATTCTCATCAAACTCGGGGACATTGATGGGTATGCCAGCGCGGATCCTCGTCGCCGAAGACGATCTGAAGCAGGCGGAGCTGATCCGGCGGTATCTCGAGCGGGAGGGGCACCTGACCGTCGTCGTACACGACGGCCGGGCCGCGATCGACGAGGCCCGCCGGCGCAGCCCCGACCTGCTCGTGCTCGACGTGATGATGCCGAAGGTCGACGGCCTGGACGTCTGCCGGGTCCTGCGGGCCGACGACGAGGTGCCGATCATCATGCTGACCGCCCGCTCGACCGAGGACGACCTGCTCCTCGGTCTCGACCTGGGCGCCGACGACTACCTGACCAAGCCGTACAACCCACGCGAGCTCGTCGCCCGGGTCCGGACCGTGCTGCGGCGGACCCGGAGCCGCGCCGAGGGCGAGGTGTACCGGGTCGGCGAGCTGGAGATCGACCCGATCCGGCACGAGATCCGGCTGGCCGGCCGGTTGGTCGACGTGACGCCGGCCGAGTTCAAGATCCTGGCCTGCCTGGCCGCCTCCCCCGGGCGGGCGTTCTCCCGGCAGCAGTTGCTCGAGCACGCGTTCGGCTTCGACCACTACGTGTTCGACCGCACGATCGACGTCCACGTGATGAACCTGCGGAAGAAGATCGAGCCGTCGCCGGCCGCACCGGCGTACCTGAAGACCGTGTACGGCGTCGGCTACAAGCTCGCGGAAAAGGTCCACGTCGATGCGTCGTAGCGTGCTGATTCGGTTCCTCGGCCTGGCGCTGGCGGTCGCGCTCGGCGCGGTCATCGCGACCGCGGTGATCGCCACCTACAGCACCTCGGAGAAGCTGCAGGGCGAGATCGACGCGAACACCGGTCAGCTCCAGGTCGACGGACAGATCTACGGCCAGCTGTCCAAGTACGCCTCGGATCACCCGACCTGGTCCGGGGTGGACAAGCTGGTGCACGATCTGGCCGGCAAGCTCGGCCGCCGGATCGCCGTGACCGAACCGGATGGCACCGTGATCGCCGACTCGGCCCGGATGCTCGGTGCTGGTCCCGAGCTGCCCTCGGTGCCGGCGGCAACCATCGACGCCCGCAACGACGGCACTGTGAAGTTCGCCGGCGCGCTCAGCCTGTCCGCGGTGCGCAAGACGACCGTCTCAGGCCCGGCCGACATGATCACGACAGCCGGGATAGGTCCGCGTTCCCCGGTCTTCCCGGGGTGGGGGATGACCGAGCAGGAGAAGCAGGAGAGCGAGAGGCTCGCGCAGAAGGCGGTCGACTGTTTCCAGGCCCAGGGCAAGATGGCATACATCACGAGCGGGGGCGACGCGGCACCGCAGGTGCTGATCGAGTCCAGCAAGCTCGCCAACGGCGTCAGTCAGATGCAGGTCTCCAAGCCGGGAGTCACAGGGTCGGACCGGTGCCTGCCGCCGGGCCTGAACGCGCCCAGCGCCAAGGCGAAGATCGTGAACGATGACGAGGTGCGGCGTGCGACCGCCTGCCTCGACGCCGCCGGCGAGAAGTACACCATCGCCGACTACGACGGCCTGAAGGCGGCTGAACCGACGACGAAGGGCGCGGTGTCCGAGGCGTTCGCGACCTGTACGACGCAGGCCCGGTCGGAGGCATTGACGCCGTACGTCGCTCCGCCCGCGAAGCTGTATCTGGGTGCGAAGAGCACGTTCAACGTGTTCTCCGGCGAGGGCATGCTGCGGACCGCGGCGACCGCGCTCGGTGTCCTGCTGATCGCGGCGCTGGTGATGATCTTCGCCGGGCGCCGGCTGGTCCGCCCGATCGTGGCGCTCACCGGAGCGGCCCAACGGATGCGGAACGGCGACCACGCCGCCCGGGTCCCGGTGACCGGGAGGGACGAGGTGGCCCGGCTCGGGAACGCGTTCAACGAGATGGCGGAGGCGATCCAACGGCACGACTTCCAGCGCAAGGCGATGGTCAGCGACGTCGCCCACGAACTGCGGACGCCGTTGGCCAACATCAAGGGCTATCTGGTCGCGTCCGAGGACGGCGTCGTCCCGCTGGATGGGGAGCTGGTGACGTCGCTGCTCGAGGAGACCGAGCTGCTCGAGCACTTGGTGGCCGACCTGCAGGACCTAGCGCTCGCCGATGCCGGCATGCTCCGGCTGCATCCCGCCCCACGTGATCTGACCGAGCTGGCGCAACAGGTGGTGCTGGCGCACCAGCCTGCCGCCGACACGGCCGGGGTCGCGCTGACGGCCGACGTACAAGGGGCTGCGACGGCCTCCGTCGACAGCGCTCGGATCCGGCAGGCGCTCGGCAACCTGGTCTCGAACGCCATCCGCTTCACTCCACCCGGCGGCAACGTCGTCGTCGGCGTACGACGGGGCGCCGACGGCTACAACCTGACCGTCACCGACAACGGCACCGGGATCGCGGACGAACACCTGCCACATCTGTTCGACCGCTTCTACCGCGCCGAGCAGTCCCGCAGCCGGTCGACGGGCGGCAGCGGATTGGGCCTCGCGATCACCAAGCACCTTGCCGAGGCGCACGGCGGCCGGATCACGGTGACGAGCCGCCTCGGCTCCGGATCGGCCTTCACGATCTGGATCCCGGCTGGTTAACCTCAGCGTGTGGCCGGCCGGAAAGCACGCGTTGCGGATGTGCACGAGATCGCCCTCGGGATGCCGCATGTCACCGTGTGGCAGAAGGAAGACACCGAGCGGCCGGTCTATCAGGTGGGTGGGAAGTCGTTCGTGTTCTTCCGCAGCCGGCGGCCGGACGCCTTCGATCCCGACACCGGCGAGCGGTACGACGATGTGATCGTGTTCTGGGTCGAGTCCCAGGACGAGAAACTGGCGCTGGTGGCGGACGAGTCGAACCCGTTCTTCAGCACCCCGCACTTCGATGGCCACCCCTCAGTCCTGGTCCGCGGCAGCCGAATCGGCGAACTCACCAAGCAAGAGCTGACCGAGGTCATCCAGGACGCCTGGCTCTCCCGAGCCTCCAACCGCCGAGCCAGAACCTGGCTCGACCAACACCGCCTGCCACACTGAGCGCTGTCCGCGCCTTCTCGCTCACCCCGGGCTGAGCGCTCGGGCGGTTTCGAGGAGGTCGGTGCCGGTGGGGAGGGTGGCGATGATCGGGGTGTCGAGGCCGTTGTCGACATAGCGATTGATGTGGTCACGGCACTGTTCGGCGGTGCCGTGGACGATCAGGTCGTCGAGGACCTCGAGGGGTACGGCGGCCATCGCGGCGTTGCGGTCACCGGCGGCCCACGCCTCACGCATCTCCTTCATCGCCGCGCCACGACCGAGCCAGTCGTGGAAGGCGGCGTAGCCGGGGACGGTCAGGTAGGTGGCGATCAGGAAGCGGCCGATGTTGCGGGCCATCTCCGCGTCCTCGGTGACACAGACGAAGATCCGCGCCGCCAGCTCCTTGTCCGGCCCCAGCTCGGCGCGGACCTGCCGTACGTCGTCCGCGGACAGCCAGTTCGTGATCGCGCCATCCGCCTCGCGCGCCGCAAGCTTGAGCATCTGCGGCCGGAGCGCGGCGAGCATGATCGACGGCGGCACGTCCGGCGCCTTCTCCAGCCGGAACCGCTGGATGGTGAAGCTGTCGAACTCCCCGTCCACCTTCTCTCCCGCGAACGCCTGCCGCAGAAAGCGCAGTACGTCGCGGGTCCGGGCCAGCGGCGGGTCGTACGCGATCCCGTTCCACCCGGTCACGATGGTCTCCGACGAGGCCCCGATCCCGAGCACGAACCGCCCCGGCGCGAGGTCCGCAAGCGCCGCCGCACTCATCGCGAGCGCGGCGGGTCCGCGCGTGTGCACGGGGACGACGGCCGTTCCCAACCGCAAGCGGTCGTCCCACTCGGACGCGAGTACCAGCGGGGTGAACGCGTCGGCGCCGGCGACCTCGGCGGACCAGAGGTCGGTGTACCCCAGCGAGGACAGCTCGGCAATCAGCGGCCGGTGGTCCCGCAGCGGTACCCCGGTCAGTGGAACGGTCAGGCCCCAGCGCATCTCAGATCATCCTCTTCAGCAATGGCAGTGGTGCGAACCGCATCACCCGGGCGAGCGGGCTCCACGGCCACGGCGGTACGTACGCCTTCGCCTTCTCGGCCTCGATCGCGGCGACGATCGCACGGACGCCGGAAACAGTGTCGACGATCAGCGGGGTGTTCGCGACGTGCTCGTTCATCTCGGACCGGATGTAACCGGGGAAGATCGTGCTGACCGTGATCGGCTTGCCGAGCAACTCCATCTGGAGCCCCTCGGCGAGCGACGCCAGCCCGGCCTTGGTCGCGGCGTACGTCGTCACCGTCTTGGGCAGGCCGCGCAGCGCCGAGATGGACGAGATGAAGACGAGGTGGCCGGCGTTCCGGGCCCGGAACAGCTCCATCGCCGCCTCCGCCTGGGCGAGCGCGCCGACGAAGTTGGTCAGCGCGGTCTCGCGGTTGGCGTCGAACCGGCCGGTGCCGAGCGGCGCGCCCTTGCCCAGGCCGGCGTTCACGATCACCCGGTCCAAGTGGCCGAGCTCCGCGTCGGCCTTGCGGAACACCTCGAACACCTGGTCGTGGTCGGTCACGTCGAGCCTGTGGATGACGATCTGTGCCTGTGGATAACGCTCGGTCAGCTCGGTCCGCAGCGCCTCGAGCCGCTCTTCCCGTCGCGCGGTGAGCGCCAGGTTGTGGCCCTTGGCGGCGAACTGCCGGGCCATCTCCGCGCCCAGTCCGGCGCTGGCGCCGGTGATCAGGATGTTCCGTCGCATCACAGCCCTATCTGTAGGAGATCATCCCGGTACCGTCGAGATGCCCGTGTTCGTTGTGACTGACCACGGTCAGTCCACTCAGCCCGGCCAGCACCTTGGTGATCGCGGTGTTGATCGTCAGCGGGCTGAGTTTCAGCCACAGCCCGTCGCCGCCGTCGGTCAGTATCCGGCTGACCACCGACGAGATCGGCCCGCCGGACGTGAACACCACAGCCGTCCCGCCCTTGCCGAGGCTTCCCGCTGTCCGTTGTACCGCAGCCTCGACGCGCTCTGCGAACGCCTGGAAGGTCTCGGTGTACCCGTCGTCCTCGCGCATCCAGCGCTCCGTCGCCGCGCTGAACATCTCCTGGAATGCGCGGTGCGGATTCCCGGTCCGCGCAAGGTCCGCGAGCATCACCGCCCGCCGCCGGTACGCCGGCTTGTGCGCGAGGATCACCTGCTCGTGGTCGAACTCGTCGAAGCCCACGTCCACCTCGGCCTGCCCCTCCAGGCCGGCGGCCGCCAACGCGAGCTGCGCCGTCATCAGATGCCGCGACATCGACCCGGAGACGACCAGGTCGGGCCGCACACCTCGTGCGGCGAGCGCCTTGCCGAGCAGCACCGCCTGCTGCTCGCCCTGCTCCGAGAGCTTGTCGTAGTCACGCGAACCGAACGACGCCTGCGCGTGCCGGATCAGATAGATGACTGGCATCTAGGCCTGCCGGATGATCCGGCGGCAGCGCCGCTCGAGCAGGTTGACCGGGAGCCAGAAGCTCTTGAACCGCGGGTTGCGCGTCTGCTTGTGGTGATAGCGGTAGTAAATCTGCTGCGCGATCACCGCCAACCGGAAGAGGCCGAACACCTCGTAGAACGCCCAGTTCTCCGGCTTCAGCCCGGACCGCTCGGTGTAGTACGCAACGATCTCGTCGCGACTGATCATCCCGGGCGCGTCCGACGGCTGCAGCCGGAAGCGGCGGAACGCCCAGTCGTCGTCCGCCTGCACCCAATACGCCAGCGCACCCCCCAGATCCATCAACGGGTCGCCGAGTGTCGCGAGCTCCCAGTCGAGTACGCCGACCACGTGCAGCGGATCGTCCGGCGCGAGTACGACGTTGTCGAGCCTGAAGTCGTTGTGGATAACGCAGGTCCGGACGTCGGCCGGCTGGTTCTCCGCAAGCCAGGCCATCACGCGCTCGTAGCTGGGCACGTTCCACGTCTTCGCCTTGCGATAGCGCTCCGACCAGCCCGTGACCTGGCGTCCGACGTACCCCTCGCCACGACCGAGGTCGGTCAGGCCGGCGGCTTCGGCGTCGACGGCGTGTAGCTCGGCGAGCGTGTCGATCAAGGTGAAACCCAGCTGCCGGGTCTGCTCGGGCGTCAGGTCGACACGCAGCTCGTGGTGGCCCGGGATCGTGCCCACGACGCGCTCCATCACGTAGAACTCGGAGCCGATCACCGCGTCGTCGTTGCAATGGGCAACCATCGTCGGGACGTAGCGGAACACCGGCTTCAGCGCGGCCTGGATCCGGTACTCGCGGCCCATGTCGTGCGCGCCTCTGGCCTTCGTCCCGGCCGGCGGGCGGCGCAGGATCAGCTCGTGGTCGCCGTACCGCAGGAGATAGGTCAGGTTCGACGCGCCGCCGGAGAACTGTTGCACCTCGGGGAGGCCGGGCGGAAGCTCGGTCTGTTGCCGGAGCCAACCATCGACCGCCGGCACGTCGAAGGCGTCCTCGTCCCGGACCGCCCGCGCGCCATCACCCATCGGCGGCCTCGGCCCGAGCGCGCGCCCGGGCAGCGATCTTGCGCATCTGCCGGTCGTACAGCGGACGGGCGAAGCGCTTGGTGCGCCACGCCAGGAGGGCCGGCCGATCGGGGATGATCAGGAACTGCCTCTTCTTGATCCCCGCTATCACCGCGGCCGCGATGTCGTCCGCCGACCGTGGCGACTTCTCGATCAGCTGGCGCGCGGTTGCGCCCATGGCGGTGTCCGCGCCGCGGATCGAGTCGGCCAGGTTGGTCCGGAAGAACGACGGGCAGACCACCGAGATGGTCACGCCGTACGGATGCAGCTCGTGCGACAGCGTCTCCGAGAGCGCGACCACTCCGGCCTTGACCGTGTTGTACGAGCTCATCATCGGCGGGTGGACCAGCCCGGCCGCGGACGCCGTGTTGACGATATGGCCGGACCGCTGCCGCTTGAAGAGCGGTGTGAACGCGCGGCAGCCGCGGACCACACCCATCAGGTTGATGTCGACGACGCGATCCCACTCGTCGAGTGACTCGACCTCGATCCGGCCGCCGGTCGCGATGCCGGCGTTGTTCACCAAGATGTCCAGGCCGCCCCAGTTCTGCTCGCACCACTCGACCGCCGCGGCCCAGTCCTCCGGACTGCGGACGTCGAGCTGCCGGTACGTCGCCCCGTCGTCGGTGCCGTCCGACGCGACGTCGGTGCTGAGCACTTGGTGGCCGTCGGCAACAAACCGGGCGACCAGCGCGGCGCCGAGCCCACTCGCGCCACCGGTGACGAGGATCCGGCTCACTTCGTCTCCCGCCCTAAGTACGACGCCAGTTCGATTCTGGCGATGACCCCACGATGCACCTCGTCCGGCCCGTCGGCCAGTCGCAGCGACCGGGCACTCGTCCACGCCGCCGCGAGCGGGAAGTCGTCGGACAGTCCGCCGCCGCCGTGCAGCTGGATCGCCATGTCGATCACGTCCTGCGCCATCCGCGGTACGGCGACCTTGATCTGGCTCACCTCGCTCAACGCGCCCGCGAGCCCCTTCGTGTCCAGCAGGTACGCCGTCTGCAGCACGAGCAATCGGGCTTGGTTGATCGCGATCCGGGCGTCGGCGATACGCTCCCGGTTGCCGCCGAGATTCACGAGCGGCTTGCCGAATGCGGTCCGGCTGGTGCCGCGCTCGATGGCCAACTCGAGCGCCTTCTCGGCCAGCCCGATCAGTCGCATGCAGTGGTGCACCCGGCCCGGTCCGAGCCGGCCCTGCGCGATCTCGAACGCCTTGCCCGGTCCGACCAGGATGTTCGACGCCGGCACCCGGACCTCGCTGAACGACACCTCGCCGTGCCCGTGCGGCTCGTCGTACCGGCTCATCGTGGGGAGGAGGCGCTCGACCTTCACGCCCGGGGTGTCGCGGGGGACGAGCACCATCGTGTGCCGCGCGTACCGGTGGGCCTCGGGGTCGGTGAGGCCCATGAAGATGAGCAGCTCGCAGTCCGGGTGACCGACGCCGGTGCTCCACCATTTGCGGCCGTTGATGACGACCTCGTCACCGTCGACGATCGCGGTCGCGGCCATATTGGTGGCGTCCGACGACGCGACATCCGGCTCGGTCATGCAGAACGCGGACCGGATCGTGCCGTCGAGCAACGGCTCCAGCCACCGCTTCTTCTGGTCCGGGCTGCCGTAGCGGAGCAGGACCTCCATGTTGCCGGTGTCCGGTGCGTTGCAGTTGAACACGTACGGCGCGATGAACGATCGGCCGGTCAGTTCGGCGATCGGGGCGTAGTCGAGATTCGACAGGCCCTGGCCGTACTGCTCGTTGCCCGGCTCGGCGGGCGGAAGGAAGAGGTTCCACAGGCCTTCCTTGCGGGCCTTCGCCTGCAGCTCCTTCATCACCGGCTGCGGCTGCCAGGGGTCGCCGGCCGCGCGGATCGCGGCCTGCAGCTCGGCCTCGACCGGCTCGATCTCGGTCCGGATGAACTCCGCTACCCGGCCGATCAGCTCAGTCGCGCGGGCGGAAGGTTCGAATCCCATCAAGACTCCTTAGGTCGTCTTGACCGTAGCTCAGCCGCTAAGCAATGCTCAATAGCATGGATCACCGACTGTCAGCGGAGGACCGGAAGAAGCAACTGGTCCGGATCGGGCTGATGATGCTGCGCACGCAGCCGATCCACGAGCTGTCGATCGACGCGATCGCGGGCCAGGCCGGGATCTCCCGCGGCCTGCTGTTCCACTACTTCCCGAGCAAGCGCGACTACTACGTCGCGGTGATCTCGGCGGCCGGCCGTCGCCTGCTCCGGGTGACGAAGCCGGACGAGTCCCTGCCGCCGGAGGAGAAGCTCCGGGAGATGCTGATGCAGTTCGTCGCGTTCATCAGCCGGCGGCGGACGGCGTACATCTCCTTCGTCCGCGGGGCGGCCGGCGGCGACGACTACGCCGTCGAGGTGTACGACGAAACCCGCGCCGGGCTGACCAAGCGCATCCTCACCTACATCGGTACGCCGGAAGTCGCCGACGAGCCCGCATCCCCCGAGTACATGCGCATCCACGCCTGGCTCGCGTACGCCGAAGATCTCGCGATCGAGTGGTCCGGCCTCCCGGAGGACGAGCGCCCGTACTCGGACAAGTTCCTCGTCGACCACGCCATCGAAGCCCTCCACACTCTCCGCAAGCTGTAGGACTTCCGCTCCCGGCACCTGGCGGCGTCAGGTGAAGACGTTGACTGCGCGGGCTACGACCAGGCCTACGACGGCCAGGGAGATCAGCGACTGCAGGCCCATGGCCATCTTGGCCCAGCGGGCCAGCGGCATCACGTCGGTCGGGCTGAATGCGGTGGATGTGGTCAGCGCCAGGTACAAGTAGTCGACGAACACGGGCCGCCAGCCTGGTCGCGCGACCTCCGGGCTGAGCTGCTGCGTGAAGGCGAGGTCGAGGTACCGCGGCATCCGGTGGGCGCGGTTGGCGGCACCGCCGGCGTCCAGTTCCCAGTACAGCAAGGCGAACGCGAGCAGGTTCGACGACCACACGATGCCGCCGGCAGCGAGCAGCGCCTCGGGTGAGTTCGTGATCGACCCGCCGTGGATCAGCGTCGCGACGAGCCGCACCGTCGCCAGCATCGCGTCCAGCACCAGCAACGCCACAACCACGATCGACACACCGCGCAAGAACGACGACCGCTTGTCGATCCGCCCAGGGTCCCGCACGATCAGCACCGCAAGCAGCACGACCTCGACCGCGGGCAGCGTCCAGGCCGGCGCCACCCGCATCTCCTTCGGCCGCGCGAGCGTCAACAAGATGGCCACCACCACGGCGGCCAGGCTCGGCCACCGAGACTCCCCCCGAACCGGCTGCTCCGGCTCGCCACCGCCACCAGCACTCATGGCACCCCCGCCCACGAGCGTACGCCGGGAAGCCGGCGCGTTACTCGGGCTGCGGGAGGAGCTCTGGGGTGAGGTTGGGGGTGGACATGTCGGGGTCGAAGGGGAAGAGGGGTCGGAGGACGCCGTGGTGGCCCAGGCGGAGGAGGTCTTGGTCCACGCCGCCGGGCGTGAGGGCCAGGAGCCAGTCCTTGGCGAGGTTGTAGAGCTCCGGTTCGAGGTAGCCGATCTTGACGATCACCAGGTCGGTGGCGGCCGGGTCGAGACCGAGGAGGGTGAAGTCGGCGATGTGGTGGTACGGCTTGCGGCGGGACGTGAGGATCGAGTGCAGGCCGCCGGCCTTGACCACCGCGACCGTCCCGCCGACCGGGTCCTCCGACAGCGAGAACACCGTGCCGGCCAGCTCGACCGGGCCTGCCGGACCGGAGTCGACCTTGCCGCCCGCGGAGACCTGGACCGGGTTGCCAACGCCGGCCGCGACACAGGCGGCGACCGCATCAGGGTCGGTGATGCTCGCGTGGATCGCGGTCGCGTTGCCGCTGGTCAGCTCGTCGACGGTGAGCAGTTGGCCAAGAGTCCAGGACACATCGCCGGCGCCACCGGCGGTCGGGTTGTCGCCGGAATCGCTGATCAGGAAGGGCCGCGCCGTACTCGCGAGACCGGCGGCCACGCACTCCGCCAACGTGCCCGTCGGCGCGACGAACGCGAAGTCGTCCCGTGCACCCCAGTACGCCTGGGCCAGCTCGGCCGCGCGTTCGGCGATCAGTTGCTGATCGTCGCCGGTGACCACCACGGCCGCGCGGCACCGCGGTTCGTCGGCCCAGGCGTAGCCGACCCAGACCGCGGCGTCGAGTACGCCGGGCTCGTCGGCGATCTCGGCGACCCGCTGGTAGATCGACTTGGCCGGCTCGAGCCGGGTGGAGGTCTTCTCCCCTGGCAGCAGCACCGGCACCTGGATCCACGCCTTGCCGGGCTTGCCGAGCCCGGACCGGAGCCGCTCGACCAGATTGCGGGCCGCGCGCTCCCGGCTCTCCATCGCGTCCTCGTGCGGCGCCATCCGGTAGCAGGTGATCAGGTCGACGGCCGTACCGAGCTCGCGGGAGACGTTCCCGTGCAGGTCCATCGAGGTCGAGACCAGGACGTCGGGCCCGAGCGCGGCCCGGACCCGGGTGCCCAGGTCGCCCTCCGCGTCCTGTCGCGCGACCACGCTCATCGCCCCGTGGATGTCGAAGAAGAACCCGTCCAGCTCGCCGGCCGATCCGATCTTGTCGATGATCTCGGCGGACAGGTCGTCGTACACCTCCGGCAGGACGGCGCCACCAGGCAGTGAGCGCGCGTGCAGCAGCGGCACCCAGTCGACGCCCTGCGCCCACTCCTTGTCGAGGAAGTCGTACCGCCGCAACAAGTCCTCCCCACGGCGTACGTCGAAATCCGCCAGGCCGGCGCGGTGCGGCGAGAACGTGCTGGACTCGATGGCGATCCCGGCAATGCCGATCCGAAGGTTCATGACTAAAACCTGCCACAACCGAGCCGTTTCGCGCACTCCTACGCCCTGATGGTGGACACTCTCGGGCCGGTGGTCCCGCGGACGACCAACTCCGTCGCGAGCTCGACGTGCAGCGCCTCGACCTCGTGGCGGTCCAGCAGACGGATCAGCAGACTGACCGCCATCCGGCCCATCTCCTGCAACGGCTGCCGGACCGTCGTGAGTTGAGGTGTGGTCGCGCGGCTCAGATCGATGTCGTCGAAGCCGGCTATCGACAAATCTTCAGGGACGGACAGTCCGCGCTCGGCGGCGGCCTGCAGCGCACCGATCGCGGTCTTGTCGTTGAACGCGGCCAGGGCAGTGGGCCGGGGATCGAGGTCGAGGAGTTCGGCGGCGGCTCGGTAGCCGTGGGCGATGGTCGGCTCGACGTGCTTGACCAGCGTGGGATCCGGGAGGATGCCCGCGGCGGCGAGAGCGGCGGAGTGACCGCTCAGCCGGGCGTCCGCGGCGAGCCACTCGCGCGGGCCTGCGATGACGCCGATCCGCGTGTGGCCGAGCGAGGTCAGGTGGGCGGTGACTTGCCGGGCGCCGGAGTGATGAGCGGCGGAGACCGAGGGGATGTCGCGCGGCAGGGTCGTCCGTGGATCGACCACGACGAACGGGAACCGGCGCGCACCGAGCCGGACCAGCTCCGCCCCCGGCTCCGGCGGCAGGATCAGGATCGCGCCGCCGATCTCGCGCTGCGCCGGCAACCGGGACAACACCTGCTCGTGCTGCGTCGCCTCACCCGCGCTGAGGACGACCTGCCGTCCGTGCCGGTCGAGCGTCTCCGCGATCGACGACACGATCAGGCCGAAGTAGTCCGTGAGTACGTAAGGGCAGCGCACGTACACGGCGCCGGCGACGGGTTTCGCCGTCCCGCCGCGCGGGCTCGGGGCGCGCAGGCCCAGCTCCTCGACCGCGCGCTCGACCAGCCGCCGGGTCTCCGGCGCCACACTGCCCTGCTGGTTGAGCACCCGGGACACGGTCGCGATCGAGACTCCGGTCGCCGCCGCGACCTCGCGGACGGTGGCCCGATCTCTAGGCATTTGTTACATCGCCTTGTTTCACGCTCAGCACTCTAAGGCACCGCTGCCAGATCTTGACAGGGGCAGGACGGGGGCGTGTCCTGTGGCCGTTTGTTTCATCCGAGGAGCTGCGATGAGAACACAGGCATTCGGCGTCGCCCTGGCCCTGGCCACAGCTTCGCTCACCGGTCCCGCCGCCCAGGCCCATCCCCCGTCGGCCCAGGCCCAGGTCTGGGTCACGACGCCCGACCGGGCGGAGCTGTTGCACGAGCGCGCGCCGGTCACGTTCCAGCGCGGGGCGAGCGATCGTACGACGATCACGGTCGACCCGACGACGTCGTACCAGACGATGGACGGCTTCGGCGCCTCGATCACCGACTCGTCCGCGAACGTGCTGTACCGGCTCAGCCCGGCGGACCGCGAGCAGACGTTGCGCAAACTCTTCGATCCGAAACAAGGCATCGGCGTGAGCTTCCTGCGGCAGCCGGTCGGCTCGTCCGACTTCACCGCTGAGGCCGAGCACTACACGTACGACGACGTACCGGCCGGGCACACGGACTTCGGGCTGACGCAGTTCAGCATCGCGCACGACCAGCAACAGGTTCTCCCGTTGCTCCGGCGCGCCAAGCAACTCAACCCGGCGGTCAAGGTGATGGCGACGCCGTGGAGTCCGCCGGCCTGGATGAAGACCGCCGACTCGCTGGTCGGCGGCCGGCTCAAGGACGACCCCAAGGTGTACGACGCGTACGCGCGCTACCTGGTGAAGTTCGTCCAGGCGTACGCGAAGGCCGGCGTACCTGTCGACTTCCTCTCCGTGCAGAACGAGCCGCAGAACCGCAAGCCGAGTGCGTACCCGGGCACGGACATGCCCGTCCGCGAAGAGGCAGCGGTCATCGAGGCGCTAGGCCCGCTGCTGCACAAGGCGAGCCCGCGGACGAAGATCCTCGGCTACGACCACAACTGGACCACGCACCCCGGTGACATCGCGTCCACGCCGCCCGGCGAGGACCCCGAGACCGACTATCCCTACAAGCTGTTGCAGACGCCGGCGGCCAAGTGGATCGCGGGTACGGCATACCACTGCTACTCCGGCGATCCGTCCAAGCAGACCGAGCTGCACAACTCGTTCCCGTCGAAGGGGATCTGGTTCACCGAGTGCTCGGGGTCGCACGGGCCGACCGACACGCCGCCGCAGATCTTCCGCGGCACGCTGACCTGGCACGCCCGCACCCTGATGCTCGGCACCACCCGTAACTGGGCGAAGTCGGTGGTCAACTGGAACATCGCCCTCGACTCCACCGGCGGCCCCCACCTCGGTGGCTGCGACACCTGCACCGGCCTGGTCACGCTGCAACCGGACGGGACGGTCACGACCGACGCCGAGTACTACACGATCGGGCACCTGTCGAAGTTCGTGAAAGCGGGCGCGGTCCGGATCGGGAGTACGTCGTACGGGACGACCGGGTGGAACGGGCAACTGATGTCCGCCGCCTTCCGGAACCCGGATGGCTCGACTGCGCTCCTCGTCCACAACGAGAACGACGATCCGCGCAGCTTCGCGGTGGCGATCGGCGACAAGTCCTTCGAGTACGAGCTGCCCGGTGGTTCGATCGCAACCTTCACCTGGGACCGCGTGTCGGCGGACGTGCCACACCCGGTCTCGCTGGACGGCGCGACGGCGACCGCATCGGTGAACGGCACCGAGGCAGGGCTCGCGATCGACGCCGACGGATCCACGGTGTGGCAGAGCAAGCAGGCCCAGTCGCCGGGGCAGTGGGTGCAGGTGGATCTCGGCAAGGCGAAGACGTTCCGCCAGGTCGCACTGGACAGCGGCGGGAACGCCGGCGACTACGCCCGGGGCTACGACGTTGCCGTGAGCAACGATGGCGTCCACTGGCGAACAGTCGCGACCGGCACCTCGACCGCTCAGCTGACCACGGTCAACCTTCACCCGACGTCCGCGCGCTACCTGCGCATCACCGCGACCGGCACCGCACCCAACTGGTGGACCCTGGCCGACATCCGCCTCTACCGCTGATCAGGACAACCGGGTCTCGATCCAGTGAGTGGTGGTGGCTGCTTGGTTGTTGGTGGCGGCTATGACTTGGAGGCCGACTGGGAGGCCGTCGGTCGGGAGGGGGAGGCTGACGGCCGGGTGCCGGGTCAGGTTGGCGAGGCGGGTGTTCTTGAGGAGTTGGGAGCGGACCGCCTTGCTGCCTTCGGGTGTGTCGACGTCGGTGATCAGCGGTGCGGTGCAGAGGACGGTCGGCATGAGTACGGCGTCGACCTGACCGAGCACGCCGTTCACCTCAGCGGTGATCGTGGCGGCTTCGGTCCGGGCGGCGTCGTACTCCGCACGGGTGATCTGGGCCGCCTCGCGGAGTCGTTCCTGGACGTCGGGCTGGTACTGCGCGGTGGGTCGGCCGGTGTGGTTCGCGACGGCCTCGGGTCCCTGGATCGCGGCGGCGGTCGTGAAGCTGTGCTGCCAGTCGGGCAGCTCGACGTCGACGAGCTCTGCCCCGGCCGCAGCGAGACGAGCAAGCGCGGCCGACCACGCCGCGCCGACCTCGGCGGTGAAGTCGAGATACTCCGGGTTCGTCACCACTCCCAGCCGCGTCGGTCGCTCCGCAGCCAGCGGAACGCCGGTGAGGGCCTCGAGCGCGTAAGCGGCGTCCGCAACAGTCCGCGTCAGCACACCCACGTGGTCGAGGCTCTGGGACAACGGGAAGACGCGATCGGTCGACAGCGTGCCGTACGACGGCTTGAAGCCGACGACTCCGCACAACGCCGCCGGGATGCGTACGGATCCAGCGGTGTCGGTGCCGATCGCCAACGGAACCACCCCGGCCGCGACCGCGGCACCCGCGCCCGCACTGGAGCCACCGGTCATCCGCGCCGGGTCGTGCGGATTGCGGCACGGCCCAACCCGGTTCGACGTACCCGTGCATCCGTAGGCGAACTCGTGTGTGTAGCTGAGCCCGATGACGATCGCACCGGCCGCCCGCAGCCGGCGCACCACGTCGGCGTCCTGCCGGCCGATCTCGTCCATTGCGGCCGACCCGCAGCGATAAGGCAGGCCGGCCACCTCGACGATCTCCTTGACCAGCACTGGCACGCCCGCGAGCGCCCCGGTCCGGTCGTGGCCGGCCGCCGCCTTCCGCGCACCCTCAGCGTCGATATGAACGACGGCGTTCAGATCGGCGCTCTCGTCGGCCCGCCGTAGCGCCTCCTCGACCAGTACGACCGGATCGACCCGGCCGGTCCGAACACCTGTGGCGATCTCTTCCAGGGACTCCATCGGGTCATCACAGCACGCCGAGCGCGGAACCGCCTCTCGCGGTGAGTTGACGCCGGAGAGGAAACGGAAACAGGAGCGTCATGCCGTGTTGCTACCGTCCGGACGCATGACGGCGGAACTGATCGAGGGAACGGAACTCCGGGCGGTCGCAGGCACCGACCCCGCGCTGCTGGCGCTGACCACCGCCCAGCAGGCCGAACTGGCCGCGATGTACGGCGAGGACCAGCCACTCGTCGCACTGCACCCGGACATCTCGTTCACGCTGCTCCTGCTAGACGGCGCCCCGGTCGGCTGCGTCGGACTGCAACCCGTCTCCCCCGGCCTCGGCGAGATCAAGCGCATGTACGTCGATCCGTCCGCCCGCGGCTGGGGTCTGTCCCGAGCCCTGCTCAAGGCCGTCGAGTCAGAGGCCCGCCGCATCGGCCTCACCCGCCTACGCCTGGAAACAGGCACCCGGCAGCACGAGGCCATCGCCCTCTACTCGAACCACGGCTACCGGCCGATCGCGCCGTACCCGCCCTTCGAGAACGAGCAGGCCTCGCTCTGTTTCGCCAAGGACCTCTAACGCAGATCCAGGACCAGGTCGTCGCCGTCGCGGTGGAAGCCGAGTTTGTTGAGGTAGGGCTTGGACTCGCGCATCCGCGGCGGCGCGAGGACCTGGTGGAAGCCGTGGTCGGTGAAGACGTCACTGCGGCGGTAGACGAACTCGCCAGGGGTGAAGTCGCGGTACTTCGGGAGCACGTAGTCGAGGTCGATCTGGGCGCGGCCGGCGCCGGCGTCGTGGGCCAGGACGACACCGACCGTGCGGTCGCCGTGCTGGACCAGGAACGCGTACGGACTCGCACTGGCCGTGAAGCCGGGATTGAAGCGGCTGATGTCCGCCTCGTGCCGGGCGAGCACATGATCCAGGTAGGCGTCGGAGTCGTCGACCTGGAGCACGGTGTACTCGGTCTCGTCGTGCCGGTGCCGGAGCAGCCGCCACAGGTGCACCACGTTGATCACGGCCAGGACCGCGTTCATGCCGACCATCGGCCAGACGCCGATCGCGAGGTTGAAGCCGACCAGGATCACGCAGCCGATCAGGTTCAGCAGGCGCAACCGCAGGATCCGGGTCTGCAGCAACGACAGCACGACCAGCGCGGAGCCGCCCCACCCGATGATGCTCAAGACGTCCACAGCGCGAGCGTAGAGCAGCCGCGCCCGGCAGACTGAGCCGGTGACCGAGTCATTTCTGCTCAACGGCGTACCTTTGCGGACCGTCGACCCGGGGTTGCTGAGCGCAACCCGCTACGGGCACTTCACCTCGATGCAGGTCCGCGCCGGAGCGGTGCACGGACTCGACCTGCACCTCGAGCGTCTCGACCACAGCGCCCGCGAAGTTTTCGGTCAGCCGCTTCCCGCCGACCGCGTCCACGCCGACCTCCGCGCAGCCCTCGAGCACGCCGGCTCCGGCGACCTGTCCCTCCGCGTCAATGTCTTCAGCACCACGGAGTTGCAGCTACTCATCCGCGTGAGCCCGCCGATCGAGCCCGGCGTACAACCACCGCGGCTACTGGCGTTCGAGCACCAGCGTGCCCTTCCGCATCTCAAGCACACCGGCTCCTTCGACCTCACGTACTACGGCCGCCAGGCGGAGCTCGCCGGGTACGACGACGCCGTCTTCCACACCCCCTCCGGCGAGATCTCCGAAGCCTCGATCTGGAACATCTGCTTCGCCCGCGGCACCACGGTCGTGTTCCCGTCCGCCCCGGTCCTGGCCGGCATCCGCCAGCAAACCCTCCAACGCGGCCTCACCACCTTCGACACGACCCCGATCCCACTGACCGACCTCGCGTCGTACGACGCCGCCTACCTGACCAACTCGATCGACCCGGCGCTCCCGGTCGCGTCGATCACAGTCGGCGCCGACACCACGTCGTACGCACCGCATCCGGAGTCGGCGGAGCTCATCGAGGCCGCCTATGCCACACAGCCGGCTGAGGAGATCTAGCCGCGCTCGGACCACCAGCGTTGGAGTGCTTCGCGGGCTTGTTCCTCGCCGAGAGGGCCCTGGTCGAGGCGGAGGTTCATCAGGAACTTGTAGGCCTCGCCGACCTCGCGGCCCGGTGGGATGCCGAGGATCTCCATGATCTGGTTGCCATCGAGGTCGGGGCGGAGCGCGTCGAGCTCCTCCTGCTCGCGGAGCCGGTCGATCCGCTCCTCGAGGTCGTCGTAGGCCGCCCGCAGCATCTCGGCCTTGCGCTTGTTGCGCGTCGTGCAGTCGGCGCGGGTGAGGACGTGCAGCCGCTCGAGCTGATCGCCGGCGTCGCGGACATATCGCCGTACGGCCGAGTCGTTCCACTCGCCACCGCTGTATCCGTGGAAGCGGAGGTGGAGCTCGATCAGCTTGCTGACCTGGTCGATCTGCTCGTTGCTGAACCGCAGCGCCTTCATCCGCTTCCGAGCGAGTTTGGCGCCGACCACGTCGTGGTGATGGAAGGTCACCTTGCCCGCGTCCTCGAACCGCCGGGTCTTCGGCTTGCCGATGTCGTGGATCAACGCAGCGAACCGAACGATGAAATCCGGCGTCGGAACAGATAGACGAGATTCCAGATCGATGGCCTGATCGAGGACGGTGAGCGAGTGCTGGTACACGTCTTTGTGCCGGTGGTGCTCGTCTCGCTCCAGCTTGAGCGCGGGCAGCTCGGGCAGCACGTGGTCGGCCAGGCCGGTGGTCACCAGCAGGTCGAGGCCGATCCGCGGGTGGTCGGCGCAGATCAGCTTGATCAGCTCGTCGCGGACCCGTTCGGCCGACACGATCGTGATCCGGTCGGCCATCGCGGTCATCGCGGCCACCACCGCCGGGTCGGGCGTGAAGCCGAGCTGCGCGGCGAACCGGGCCGCCCGCATCATCCGCAGCGGGTCGTCGGAGAACGAGTCCTCCGGAGTGCCGGGGGTCCGGATCCGCTGGTTCGCGACGTCCGCGATCCCGCCGTACGGATCCACGAACTCGTGCGACGGCAGCCGGACCGCCATCGCGTTCATCGCGAAGTCGCGCCGGGCCAGGTCGCCCTCGAGGCTGTCGCCGTACGAGACCTCCGGCTTGCGCGACGTGGGATCGTAGGACTCCGACCTGTAGGTCGTGATCTCCAGAACCCATTCACCCTTACGACAGCCGATGGTGCCGAACGCCTTGCCGATGTCCCAGACGTGGTCCGCCCAGCCGGCCAGCAACCGCTCCACGACGTCCGGGTGGGCTGACGTGGCGAAGTCCAGGTCCTTGCTCCCCCGGCCCAGCAGAATGTCCCGGACGGGACCGCCCACGAGGGCGATCTCGTGGCCGGCCCGGTCGAACCGCGACCCGAGTTCGTCCACCACCGGCGCGATCTCCAGGAGCGCCTGGACGCCTCGCCGCTGGACGGCGGACAACGATCCGGCGGAGGCTGACTGGTCGGCAAAGGGTGACACGGGGAACTAGGTTACGGTGACGGCGTGTTCAGACGGCGACTGAGGCTCTCCGCGGCGGCGGGTGCGGGCCTGCTGATCGCTGCGACGGCAGCGACTCTCGGCACCCCGCCGACCGTCGCGGCGCCTGTCGACGACCCGGTCGTCCAGGTCACCATCGACTCGTTCGGACCGGTCGCCCCGAAGCCCGGCGACGACGTGCTGATCAAGGGCACCGTCCGCAACACCAGCACCGAGACGCTCGAGGCACCGCAGGCGCTGGCCTGTATCGACCGGACCCACCGCCTGTCCACGGCGGCCGAGATCGCCGGCGTCTCCGCCGAGCAGGACGTCCCGATGAACGACCGGAACAGCTGCAGCCGGATGACGACTCCGGACACCGGCGTGTTCCAGCAGTACGACGCCCCGCTGGCACCGAACGCATCCATGCAGTTCAGCCTCAAGGTCCCGTGGAACGAGTGGCGCATCAGCCACCAGACCGGGGTCTATGTGGTCGGCGTCGTGGTCCGCGGTACGCCGCAGGGTCAGGAGCGGCTCACTGTCGGTCGCGCGCGGACCCTGATGCCGGTGATCGGTGAGCAGCCGCTGACCCGCACAGTGAACACCGCACTGATCATCCCGTTGCAGCACCGGCCGACACAGCTCGGCGGCAAGCGGTTCACCAACGAGTCGCTGGCCGAGTCGATGGCGCCGAACGGCCGGCTCGGCCGGTTGCTGGCCCTCGGCAACGGGCGCAAGGTCACCTGGCTGGTCGACCCCGCGACGCTCGACGAGGCCCGCAAGATCGTCAAGGACGGGTACGACGTCGGTGAAGGCGGCAACCCCACCCCCGGTGCCGGCCGGGCCGTCGTCGACACCTGGCTGAAGGCGTTCGACGCCAGCCGCGCCCGCGGCAACCAGGTCGTCCTGCTCCCGTACGGCGATCCCGACATCGCCGGCCTGCTGGACTCGGGTGAGCCGCTCAAGGAACTGGTCCGCGACGCGCGGAGCGCCACCGAGCGGTTCATCCTGCCGCCCGGCTTCACCAACGGTCTCTGGCTGGAGGGCGGCGCCGCGGCCGGCCGCTACCTCGGGGCCGCCTCCCAGGGCTTCCCCGGGGCGTCCGACGACGACTTGAACCTGGTCGGCAGCGACTCCTGGCCGGCCGTCGAGCAGGCCGGTCTGACCGCCACCTCGCCGGTGTACGACATTCGAACGCCGGGTCCGCGGGACACGGTGCGCACCGTGGTGGCCGACTCCGCGCTGACGGCGGGCGGCCCGGATCCGGACACCGGCGAGAACCCGATCCAGGTCCGGCAGCGGTTCGCGGCCGAGACCGCGCTGATCGCCTCCAGCGGCAAGGGCAGCGCTTCGGTGGTCGTCGTACCGCCTCGTGGCTGGGACTCCACCGGTCGCGCCACCGCCGCCCTGGCCGGAGACCTGTCGCTGAAGTGGATCAACGCCACCAGCGTCGAGCAGATCGTGGCCGGCACACCGAGACCGCCGGTGATCAAGGCCCCGGCCGCGCCGCGGTCCAACGCGGTCATGAGCGCCGATCAGCTGGACGGCGTCAAGCAGCTCGACCAGGCCACCACCACGTTCAAGGACCTGCTGACCAACCCCGCCGAGGACCTGCCGGAGGCCATGCCGCAGGCGTTGCTCCGCTCGGCGTCGATCAGTTGGCGTGGATTCCCGGACGAGGCCAAGCGCTTCGCGGCGGTCGAGCTCGGCTCGGTGAACCTGCAGCTGTCCAAGGTGCACCTGGTCAACAACGCGGGGAACGGCGAGCACCGGGAGATCAAGGTCAACCTGGCCGGCAGCAAGGGCACCTTCCCGTTGACCATCACGAACGACACCGACTGGTCCGTCCGGGTCGGCATCGTGGTCTCCCCGACGAACCGGACCGACCTGCGGATCGAACCGCAGCAGACCAGGATCCTGGCGCCGAAGCAGAAGTTCACCCCCCGGATCAACGCGAGCGCCGAGCAGAACGGCCTGATCCGGGCCAGCGCCCAGGTGATCACCGCCTCCGGCCGCCCGGTCGGCAAGTCCCAGGAGCTGCTGATCCAGGCCAGCCAGTACGGCAGCGTCGGCTGGATCCTGGTCGGCGCGGCCTGCGCACTGCTCTTCGGTACGTCGTTCGTCCGCATCTACCGGCGGATCCGCACCGAACGCCGGCATCCGTCACCGGCTCCGTCGTCGGAGGTGGCGGTGGACGAGCAGGCCACCCCGGACGCCTTGCACCCCGAGCCGCTCGACCCGCCGGCCACTGACGCCCCAGCCGGTGAGTCCCTGAGAGAAGGAGTCGGTTCGAAGGATGGCTGACCGCACCCTGCGCTCCGCGGGGGTGATGGCAGCCGGAACGGTGCTGTCACGCCTGCTCGGATTCGTCCGGATCGCCCTGCTCGCGGCCGCGATCGGCACCGCGTTGCGCGGCGACATCTTCACCGCCGCGAACACCATCCCGAACAGCCTGTACATCCTGCTGGCCGGCGGTGTCTTCAACACCGTGCTGGTCCCGCAACTGGTCCGCGCGATCAAGAACCACGACGACGGCGGCCAGGACTTCACCAACCGGCTGCTGACCTTCGGCTTCGTCGTCCTGGCGGTGGTGACGGTCGGCTGTGTGCTGCTGGCCCCTGCGATCGCCGGGCTGTACATGCCGGAGGAGCTGAAGGACCCGTCCCGCGCGCCCGAGCGGGAAGCGATGGTGATGTTCGTCCGGCTCTGCCTGCCGCAGATCTTCTTCTACGGCGCGTTCGTACTGGTCGGCCAGGTGCTGAACGCGCGGCGCCGGTTCGGTCCGATGATGTGGGCGCCGATCGCGAACAACGTCGTCGCCTGCGCCTCGATCGTCATCTTCCTGATGATCTACCGGACCGGCGATCCGCCGGCCACCTTCAGCCACGGCGAGGAGCTGCTGCTCGGACTCGGGCACACATTCGGCATCGCCGTACAGCTGCTGGTGCTGCTGCCGTACCTGCGGGCGAGCGGGCACACCTACCGGGCGAAGTTCGGTCTGCGCGGCACCGGGCTCGGTCACACTGCCCGATTGGGCATCTGGACTGTTCTTTTCGTCGTGGTGAACCAGGTGACCCTGGTGGTTGTCACCCGGCTCGCCATCGCCGGTAGCGCGTCGGAGGACCCGGGTGCGAAGGCCGGTCTGTTCGCCTACAGCACCGCGATGCTGATCATCCTGGTGCCGCACGGCATCGTCACGGTCTCGCTCGCGACGGCCGCGCTGCCGCAGATGTCCGCGCTCGCGGCCGAGGGCGATGTGACCGAGGTCGAGCGGCTGTCGGCCCGATCGATCCGGCAGACGCTGGCCATCGTCGTCCCGGCGGCGGCCGCGATGATCGCGTTCGCGTACCCGATCGTCACGGTGATCGCCGGCTATGGCTCCGGCAAGAACAACCTGACGCTGATGTCGTACACGCTGGTGACGCTCGCGCTGGGCATCGTCCCGTTCACGATCCAGTACTTCCAGCTGCGCACCTTCTACGCCTTCGAGGACACCCGGACGCCGTTCTTCCTGCAATGCGTGATCGCGGCGACGAACATCGCGGCGGCCCTGATCGGGGTCCGGGTGCTGCTAGACCCGCAGCACCTCCGGTTCAGCGGTGTGGTCCTGGGTGCGGCGTACGCGCTCGCCTACCTGGTCGCCGTGCTGATGTCCCGGCCGGTGCTGCGGCGGAAGGTGCCACGCGTTCCTGGCGCCGGGATCGGGCTGCCGCTGCTCGCGATGGTGATCGCCGCCGTGCTCGGCGCCGGCGCCGGCCGCATCGTGCTCGGGCTGCTCGGCCTGGCCGTCGACTGGTCCGGACCGATCGGCGCGATCCTCCAACTGGCCGTCGCGGCCGCCGTGATGCTGCCGGTGTACGCCGGGGTGGCGAGGGTGCTCCGCATCCACGAAGTGAACGACGTGGTGGCCGTGGTCACACGGAAACTGCCCGGCCGCCGCTGAACCGGGCCGCTTGTGCACTCGTGCACCACTTGTCGGGTCAGGGGGGCACTAGCATGGGGGCTGCTAACGGACTCCCGCCGACTGGGTCCGGAGTGGCAGACGCAGGCCGACCAGTGCATCGAGGAGGGCGAGAGACACCGTGTCGAACCAGACCGTCAGTCCTGGTGCCCTGCTCGCCGGCCGCTACCGGATCGCCGAGTTACTGGCGGAGATCGACGGTGCGCGGGTGTGGCGGGCAGTGGACGAGGTACTCAGCCGGGCCGTCGTCGTGGACGTCCTGCCGGTCGGCGATCCCAGGACCAACCTGCTCTTCGACGCCGCCCGGCGGGCCGCCGCGGCGGCCGACCCGCGCTTCCTCCGCGTGCTCGACTGTGACATGCACGACGGTGTCACGTACTGCGTCCGCGAGTGGGCCGGCGGCCGGCCCCTCGAGCGGATGCTCGGCACCGGCCCGCTGACCGGGCAGCAAGCGGGCTGGCTGGCCCGCGAGGTCTCCGAAGCGCTCGAGAACCTGCACCGCACCGGCCACGCGCACGGCTCCATCAGCCCTTCGACCGTCGTGGTCACGGACGCGGGCGCGATCAAGGTCGTCGGCCTCGCCACCGAAGCGGCGCTGCGGTCGTCCGGTCCCGGCTCGCCCGAGCAGGACGTGCACGCGCTCGGTGAGCTGCTGTTTGCCTCGCTCACCGGTCGCTGGCCCGGCCCGGCGCCGGCCTGGGGCCTGCAGCCCGCACCGGTCGAGCACGGCCGGCTGCTCAGTCCCCGCCAGGTGCGAGCGGGCGTCCCGCGCTCGCTCGACGACATCTGCGACCGGCTGCTGAGCAACCCGCCACGCCACCACGCCCCGCTGATCACCAGCGCCGCCGGCCTGTCCGCGGCACTGTCCGGCGTCGTCGGCAGCTCGCACGAGCCGCCGAACCAGATGGACGAGACCGTCCAGGTCGCCCGGCAGAACGGCAGCATCGACGACGCCACCCAGGTGGTCCCCGAGACGCCGCCGCCTGCGCTCGACCCGACCCCACCGGCCTACGAGTCGGCGTACCAGTCGGACAACGGGCACCAGCAGCACTCGGCGTACTCGACCGCCCCTGAGACCCGGCCGATCCGGCGCCAGCCGCCGCCCCCGTCGAACGGGAACGGCCGGCGCCGCGCCGACGAGCCGAAGCCGAAGGGCTCCTGGGGTGGCCGGATCCTGATCCTGCTCGCCGTCCTGGCGCTGCTCTCGGTGGTCGCGATGGCGCAGTTCCTGCTCAAGGGCGCGATGAACAACGACCAGGGCAGCGGCGGCGACAGCAACAAGACGACCAACGCGCCGCAGACCAGCACGACGCCATCGGCGACGGGCGGGGCGGCCAAGATCGTGAAGGCCAAGGACTTCGACCCGCTGCCGGACGGCAACGGCAGCGAGCACCCGGACGACGTGGGCAACACCTACGACGGCAAGGCGAGCACGACCTGGACCACCCAGTCGTACAGCCGGCCGAACCTCGGTGGCCAGAAGCCGGGTGTCGGCATCATCTACGACCTGGGTGCGCCGACCGCGGTGTCCAAGGTGCAGGTCACGCTCAAGGGCGACGGCTCCAGCGTGCAGCTGATGATCCCGAAGGACGACACCAGCACGTCGCCGGGCGCGGTCAGCGGGTGGAAGCCGGTCGCCACCGAAGAGGACCAGCCCGAGGGTACGGTGACTCTTACCCCCTCGGCGCCGACCCAGACGCAGTACGTTCTGGTCTGGCTGACCAAGCTGCCGAAGGAAGACGGCGGCAAGTACCGGGGCACGATCTCGGAGGTCACAATCCAGAAATGACGGCTCACCTCGACTCGGGCCCCACGCCGCCGCCCCGGTCGGACGTACCTCGGATCGGCGCGGCCGAGCCTGCCACGCACGGTGGGCCGACGAGCTACGACCAGCTCGACGACCACGAGCTGCTGCGGCTGCACGTGGCCGGCAATCCGGACTCGTTCGGGTTCCTGGTCAAGCGGCACCGGGACCGGATGTGGGCCGTCGCGATCCGCACGCTCGGCGAGCCCGAGGAGGCCGCGGACGCGCTGCAGGAGGCGTTCATCTCGGCGTTCCGCCGGGCCGACTCGTTCCGCGGTGACGCCAAGGTGACCACCTGGCTGCACCGGATCGTGGTGAACGCGTGTCTCGACCGGATCCGCCGGCGCCAGGTGCGGGCCGCCGACCCGCTGCCGGAGGACGAGGACCGCGCCGCCGAGCTGGCCGGACCGGCCGAGGACGACCCGGCCGAGGTCCGCGAGCGCCGGCTCGACGTGCTGAACGCGCTCAAGCAGATCAACTCCGACCAGCGCAGTGCCCTCGTCCTGGTCGACATGGAGGGCTACTCGATCGAGGAGGCGGCGGCGATCCTCGGTTGCGCCCCCGGCACGGTGAAGTCCCGCTGTGCCCGCGGCCGGGCGAAGCTGCTGCCGCTGCTCAGGCACTGGCAGACGACCCGGGCCGGTTTCGCCGATGCCGACGTACCGGAGAAATCCGCGGCCGAAACGGTGGGAACCGAATGAGTGGGTACTCCGTCGAAGCGAAGTCGCCTACCTGCGACTCAGCCTCCATGCCTCTACCCGGAGCACTCTGATGATCACACCGCGTTCCTCCCACGAGGGGGCGAGTTCCCGATGACCGATTCCGGTCTTCCGACCAGTGAGCACCTCGAGCACCTGGACACGGACACCATCGCCGACCTGATCGAGAATCTGCTCCCCGCACCCGAGGCGCATCGCGCTCGTGAACACGTGAAGGCTTGTCCGGACTGCCAGCAGACGTACGACGCCCTGGTCCAGCTGTCCGAGGATCTCGCCGACGAGGGCCGGGAGGACATCCCGATGCCGACCGACGTCGCCGAGCACCTGGACGCGGTCATCGTCTCGGAGTCCGTGCTGCGCGCGTCGACCGTCGGTGTGCACTCGCTGGCGCAGATCCGCGAGCAGCCCCGCCGGCACCTGCCGAAGCTGCTCGGCGCTGCCGCGGCCGTCGTGCTGGTAGCCGCGATCGGCGTCGGTGTGGTGATCACCACCAAGGACCAGGCCGGCGACAACGCCGCCAACACCAACCCGACCGGCCTGCCGAGCGGCGTTCCGACGATGAGCACGAGCGATATCGGCCCGAGGGCCCAGCACTGGCTGGAGAGCAGCAACGAACCCGTGCTGCACGGTTCGGCGACCGAACTGGCCTGCGCCCGCGTGTTCGCGTCCGGCCGGCCGAACCCGCAACTCCAGCTCGTCCAGCCCGCCAAGGTCGACGGCAGGAGCGCGGTTCTGATCGGCTTGCCGGGCGGATCGGCCCGCGACATCCAGGTCTTCGCGGTCACCGGATGTAGCGATCCGGGCGGCGTCGCCAGCTCGTTCTACGACACCACAGTGACACTGCGCAACCGCTGAGACCGCGATGCGGTGCGGCGGCCTCGTCATGGGTACCGTGGGAATGGTCGGCCTCTAGGATCCGTTGAGTACGACGTACCAAAGTCTCGACGACATGAGGAACGCCTGCATGAGCGACTCCACAGTTCGCAACGTCATCATCGTCGGCTCCGGTCCGGCCGGTTACACGGCCGCCGTGTACGCCGCGCGCGCCCGCCTGGAACCGCTCGTGTTCGAGGGTTCCGTGACCGCTGGTGGCGCGCTGATGACCACCACCGAGGTCGAGAACTTCCCCGGTTTCTCCCAAGGCATCATGGGCCCGGCCCTGATGGACGAGATGCGCACCCAGGCCGAGCGCTTCGGCGCCGAGCTGGTGCCGGACGACATCGTGGCCGTGGACCTGACCGGTGACATCAAGGTGGTCACCGACTCGGCGGGCACCCAGCACAAGGCCAAGGCCGTCATCCTGGCGATGGGCTCCGGCTACCGCAAGCTCGGTCTGCCGGACGAGGACCGGTTGTCCGGCCATGGCGTGTCCTGGTGTGCGACCTGTGACGGCTTCTTCTTCCGCGAGCACGACATCGCCGTCGTCGGCGGTGGCGACTCGGCCATCGAGGAGGCCACCTTCCTGACCCGGTTCGGCAAGAAGGTCACGCTGGTGCACCGCCGCGACCAGTTGCGCGCCTCGAAGATCATGGCCGACCGCGCGTTCGCGAACGACAAGATCGACTTCGCCTGGAACTCCGAGGTCGCCGCGGTCAACGGCGAGGACAAGGTGACCGGCGTCACCCTGCGGGACACCGTGACCGGTGAGACCCGGGAGCTTCCGGTGACCGGCCTGTTCATCGCGATCGGCCACGACCCGCGCTCGGAGCTGGTGAAGGGTCAGGTGGACCTGGACGAGGAGGGCTACGTCCTGGTCAAGGAAGGCACCACCGAGACCAACCTGCCGGGCGTCTTCGCCGCCGGCGACCTGGTGGACCACACCTACCGGCAGGCGATCACCGCGGCCGGCACCGGCTGTGCGGCCGCCCTGGACGCCGAGCGCTTCCTGACCACCCTCGAGGACGCCGAGAAGGCCACGGCCGCCGCGACCACTCAGCCTGTCTCCGTCTGAACCTCACAACCACTGAAGGAGTTACGCCTGTGGGCGAGAAGATGAACGCCGTCACCGACGCCGAGTTCGACCAGACCGTACTGAAGAGCGACAAGCCGGTGCTGGTCGACTTCTGGGCGGAGTGGTGCGGCCCGTGCCGCCAGGTCTCCCCGATCCTGGAGGAGCTGGCGCAGGACCACAGCGACAAGCTCACGTTCCTGAAGATGAACGTGGACGAGAACCCGGTCACCCCGAGCAACTACCGCGTCACCGGTATCCCTACGATCAACGTCTACGTGAACGGTGAGCTCGCCAAGTCCATCGTCGGCGCCAAGCCGAAGGCCGCGCTGCTGAAGGAACTGGCCGACTTCACCGCCTGATCCGAACGACACCTCCGACCGCCACGGCAAGGAGCCTTTTCATGGAAGCCCCCCACGGCGTGTACAGGATCGGCGACAGCGGTGAGGCTGTCGCCGAGATCGTCGGCAAGCTCCAGCGGCTCGGGCTGCTGGCCGGCGGTCACGACGTCTACGACGAAGCGACCGCGCACGCTGTCCGGGGGTTCCAGCAGCAGCGCGGGCTGATGATCGACGGGATCGTCGGCCCGCAGACGTACCGGGCGATCGACGACGCGCGCTGGCGGCTGGGCGACCGGCTGCTGACCTACGTGCCGTCGCACCCGTTGACCGGTGACGACGTGCTCGCGCTGCAGGCGAAGCTGCAGGAGCTCGGGTTCGCGGTCGCCCGGATCGACGGGATCTTCGGGGCGGACACCCAGCGCGCGGTGACCGACTTCCAGCGGAACATGGGCCTGCCGGGCGACGGCACCTGCGGCCCGTCGACGTTCAAGGCACTGCAGCGGATCCGGCCGATGGCGACCGGTGGCCGGCCGGACGCCCTGCGCGCCTCCGAGGCCGTGCGCGCCGCCGGACCGCGGCTGTCCGGGAAGACCGTGGTGATCGATGCCGGCCACGGTGGTTTCGACTACGGCTGGGAGGGCTTCGGCCTGCGCGAGTCCGACGTCGCGTACGACCTCGCCGCCCGGATCGAGGGCCGCCTGGGTGCGACCGGCGTACGCGCGTATTTGTCGCGTGGGCGTGATCAGGGGCCGGACGAGCTGGCGCGGGCCGCGTTCGCGAACGAGACGGACGCGAACCTGTGTGTCTCGCTGCACACCGACGGGTCGATGAACCCGGAGGCCCAGGGCGTCGCGACCTACTACTACGGCAACGACCTGCACGGCGCCTCGTCGAGCGTGGGTGAGCAGTTCGCCGGGCTCGTGCAACGCGAGATCGTCGCCCGCACCGACCTGCTGAACTGCCGCACCCACGCCAAGACCTGGGATCTGCTGCGGCGCACCAAGATGCCCGCGGTCCGGCTGGAGATCGGCTACGTCACCAATCCGCACGACTCCGCCCGCCTGGCCGACCCGGCCTTCCGGGACGTCATCGCGGAGGCGATCGTCGTCGCCATCCAGCGCGTGTACCTCCCGCCGGACCAGGACGCCGCGACCGGCATGCTCCGGTTCGGCCAACTCACGGTCTAGGACTCCTTCTCCAGCGCGATCTTCGGGAGCACCCGGTCGAGCCGGCGCGGCAGCCACCAGGCGCGGTCGCCGAACAGGCGCAGTACGGCGGGGACGATGACGCACCGGATCAGTAGCGCGTCCAGCAGCACCGCCGTCGCCAGGCCGAGCCCGAACTGCTTCAGCATCCGGTCCGGGCTGAGCAGGAACGCGCCGAACACCACGATCATGATCGCGGCCGCCGCCGTGATCACACTGCCGGTGGTCGCCAGCCCTTCCCGCACGGCCTCCCGAGCATCCCTGGTACGACGCCACTCCTCATGGATCCGCGAGACGAGGAAGACCTCGTAGTCCATCGACAACCCGAAGACGATCGCGAAGATCATCACCGGTACGAACGCCTCGATCGGACCGGACTGCGCCCCGAACCAGCCCTGCTGGAACACCAGCGTGATCACGCCCAGCGAAGCACCGATGCTGAGCAGGTTGAGCAGCGCCGCCTTCAACGGGATCAGGATCGACCGGAACACCGCCATCAGCAGCAGCGCCGACAGTCCGACCACCACGAGCACGAAGATCGGCAGCCGCTTGCTCACCGCCGACGCGAAGTCGTCGGCCGCCGCGGTCGCACCGCCCACCAGGTACGTCGCATTGGTCTGCGGCTCGAGGGCCGGCAAGGTCTCGTCCCGCAGCCGGTTCACGAGAGCACTGGTCGCGGCGTCCTGCGGTGCTGACTTCGGGAACGCGAGTACGGTCGCGATCTTTCCGTCCGGCGTCAGTTGCGGCGGCGTGACGGCGGCGATGCCCGGATCGGCCGCCAGCGTCTGCCCGAGTCGCTGAGCCGCGGCCTGGTCTCCCTCGGAGACGACCACGAGCGGACCGTTGAAGCCGGGCCCGAAGCCGTCGGCCAGTAGGTCGTACGCCTTCCGGCTCGTCTTGGCCGGGTCGTCCGTGCCCGCGTCCGCGAACCCGAGCCGCATGTTCAACGCCGGCAGCGACAACGCGATCAGCGCGACCGTCCCGAGCACCAACGGCACCCAGGGTCCACGCTGCACCGCGGCCGCCAGCCGCCGCCAACCGTCACCGGGCGTACGGCGCTTCTTCGCGGCGTGCTTGCGGACACTCCGCTCGATCCGCTTCCCGAACAGCGTCAGCAGCGCCGGCAACAAGCTCACCGCGGCCAGCATCGTCGTCAGCACGGTCAGCGTGACGCCGAGCGCGACGCCTTGCAGGGAACCCAGTCCCAGCGCGAGCAGACCCAGCAGCGCGATCACCACCGTGCAGCCGGCGAACATCACCGATCGGCCGGCGGTGTCCAGGGCGATCATCGACGCGGTCTCCCGGTCGGTGCCGTCCTTGAGCAACTCATGGCGATAGCGCGAGAAGATCAGCAACGCATAGTCGATGCCCACACCGAGTCCGACCAGCATCATCACCGGTGCCGTGTAGCTGGGCACGGTGAACAGGTGCGACGCGAGAACCAAGAGGCCGAGCGTGCTGCCCACCGCGAACACCGCGGTCAACAGCGGAAGAGTTGCCGCAAGCAACGACCCGAACAGGAAGACCAGGATCACCAGCGCGGCCAGGACGCCGGCGCCCTCGGACGCACCACCCGAACTGTCCGCGGCGGACCGGGCCAGATCACCACCGACCTCCACCTGGAATCCAGGGCGGGCGAAGTCCTGTGCCCGGTGAATGATCGTCCGCACGTCCTCCACCGGCATATCCGCGACGGCAACGTCCAGGCTGACCGTGGAGTATGCCGTCCGGCCGTCCGGCGAGAGCGATCCCGGAGCGGTGAAGGGGTCGGCGACCGAGGCGACGTGCGGGAGGTCCCGGACGACGGCCAGCATCGAGGCGACCCGCGGCTTCTCGGCCGCCAGTCCGCCGTCGGCACGCAGGACGATCTGCACCGAGGCCGTCTCCCCCTGTGGCTGGTGCGCACGGAAGATGTCGGTGACCCGCTGGGAGTCGGTGCCGGGAAGCGAGGTGTCGTTCTTGTACCGGTCGCCGACCACGGTCGACGCGGCGGTCACTGCGACGAGGGCGACCACCCAGAGCACCAGCGCGAGACCGGCGTGCCGCATCGACCAGCCGGACACCCGATGCAGCAGGCCTGAGCGTCCACCCTCCTTCCCGGGCGATCGTCGTACAGGGGTGTCCACGGTCATCGCCGTGCCTCCTCACGTGTCTTCATAAGTAGAATGCCTACATGTTGTCTCTCGACAGTAGCAGGCATATGAGTAGACTGGCTACATGAAGGCGGATGCGCTGCGTGGACACCTGGACCCGATGATCCTGGCGGTCGTCGAGGACGAGCCCCTGCACGGGTACGCGATCATGGAGGCGTTGCTGGAGCGCAGCGGCGGCGAGCTCGATCTGCCGACCGGGACGCTCTATCCCGCGCTGCGGCGGCTGGAGCGGGCCGGCTACCTGTCCAGCGAGTGGAGCACGGTCGGCGGCCGGAAGCGCCGTACGTATCAGCTCACCAGTGCCGGCACGAAGATGCTTGCCTCAGGCAAGCAGGAGTGGGTGACCTTCCGGGCTGTGGTGGAAGGGGTGCTACGCCCGGGCCAGGCGTAGGACACGGCCGGCCTGGAGGCCGACGAGGAGCAGCGGCAGTACGACGAAGCTCCCGACGATGCCGAAGGCGGGTACGTCGGGCGGGTGCGGGCTGGTCGCCGCCATGCCGACTCCGATCGCACTGATGACGACCGCGCTCGCCAAGGCGAAGAACGCCGTGACCCGGCTGACATGGTCCCGGACGAGCGGGTAGCGCATGCCGACGCCGGCCGCGATCACCGCCAGGACCGCGCCGGCGATCGCCACCATGCCGATGCCGCGGACCAGCCCCTGCAGGAAGTCGTTCAGCACGTTCGGCTGGCTCGGCTCCTGGTTCCAGCTCCAGACCCCGTCCTGCCAGACGATCGGCTGCGCGATCAGCACCAGGAACAGCAGCATCGCGGTCCGCCGGCTCTGGCTGACCGCGAGCTCGGCCCGGTACCCCGGCACGACCTCGACCAGCTCACCGAAGTCGGCCACGGCCTCCCGCTCGGCCTGCTCGCGATCCAGACCGTCGGCCTCGAAGGCCTCGGTCGCATCGGTCAGATGGTCACGCGCCTCGGCCAGCAGGTCCGCCTTCCGGCGACGTGGGCCGGCGAGCGACTTGCTCAGCGCGGCCAGGTACTCGTCGACCGGCGTGCGGGTGCTTACGCGGCTGGACACGCCTCTCAGTATGGGTCCCCCAGGATCCGATCACGTCCGGGGTCCCACTGAATCTCCCCTGACCTCGGCCTGTCCGGCCGCCTTCCGGCGATGCCGCAGGATGAAGAATCCGATGTAGGAGATCACGACGAGCGCGAAGCCGATCTTCTCCACGGTCGGCGTCGCGCCCTCCGGCCAGAGCTTCCCGTCCAGGTAGTGCTCGATGTAGCCGGCCGTGTACGGCGTCTCTCCCCCGCGGCGACGGAAGTACTTCTCGGTCGCGGTGACCGGGCAGCCGAAGTCGACCAGCACGATGACGATGTTCCACACAACGATGGCCAGGTGCGCCCAGATCAGCTTGGGCCAGCGCCAGGCGAGGAAGCCGCCGATCAGGAAGAACACCAGCAGGGCGCCGTGCACCACCATCACGACGTCGGCGAGGAAGCGCCAGATCATGATGGCCCCGCCGTCAGGTGGCCGGGTCGCGGGTGAGGGCGTCCCGGACCGTGACCGGCGCGGGCGGTGAGTGCTCGGGCCGGATCGCGCCCATCAGCCGCTCGACCGCGGCTTCCATCTCGCTGCGCCAGGTGATCGCCGAGCGCAGGTCGAGCCGGAGCCGGGGATTGCGCGGATGCTCGCGGACGACGCCGAAGCCGACCGCTTGGAGGAACTCGGTCGGCCAGACGCAGCCCGGCCCGTCCCACCGGGAGTCGCCGAACGCCTCGACGGCCCGGAACCCACGCTTCAGCACGTCCTTCGCGACCGCCTGGACGAGGATCTTGCCCAGCCCGAGCCCCAGGTAGCGCGGCTGGATCCGGCCGGTTGCGAGGACGACGGCATCCGGACTGACCGGCGCGGTCGGGAACGCCTGGATCCTCGGCAGGTACGCCGCCGGCGCGTACACCGCGAATCCGGCCGGCTTGTCCTCGACGTACAGCACGACACCCGCCGTACCCCAGTCGAGCAGGAGCTGGGAGAGCCAGGCCTCCTTCTCCAGGCCGGTGTCGCCGTTGCGGTCGGCCTGCCGGGCGGCGACCGGGTCGAGCTCCCAGAACACACAGTCACGGCACGCCACCGGTAGCTCGTCGAGATTGGCGAGCGTGAGCGGTTCGAGCCGTCGAGCCATCAGCGCGTCCGATCCGCGGTGCATCGCGTCCGGTCGGCGGGCGTGCTGGATGTTACGTTCGTCACGGTCGGTATCACTTTACGACTCATCGAGTGGCCGGCTCCGGTGCCGGAGTCCGTGCGCCGGGTGTCACCGCCGCCTCCGGAGCGACGTACCGCTGTTGCACCTTCGCGGCAGGTTGCCGCCTGAACAGTTCGCCCGCGAACCCGGCCAGCACGCCCAGCAGCAGTCCACCGAGTGCCACGCCGGCTGTCTTGCCCACGCTCATCCGATCCGCCTTCCGGTTCCACCTCTCAGGCCGCACCGCCCCGCGTCACCGGCTGACCGTCTCAGCAGCCAGATCACGGCGTGGTCGAACCTGCCCCTATAAGGCATGGTAGTGAGAGGTCGCGCCGATCCACAGCCCGGACACAACTCGGGTCGCTCGACGTAACCTGGTGACTTCCCCCTCGATTCACCGTTGGAGTGGCCCCCGTGAGTGCTGACGTGCCCGATGTCCGGCAGACCCGCCTCGACAACTACGTCGACCGGTACGCGGCACGGACCAAGGGCATGACCGCATCGGAGATCAGGGCGCTCTTCTCCGTCGCCAGCCGGCCCGAGGTGGTCTCCCTCGCGGGCGGCATGCCGAACATCGCCGGCCTGCCGCTGGACGTGGTCGGCGGCGCGGTCCGGGACCTGGCGATCGACAACGGCGCCACCGCGATGCAGTACGGCTCCGGTCAGGGCGATCCTGCCCTCCGCGACCAGATCTGCGACGTGATGCGGCTCGAGGGGATCGACGCCCACCCGGACGACGTGGTGATCACGGTCGGCAGTCAGCAGGCGGTCGATCTGGTGACACGGGTGTTCTGCGATCCGGGTGACGTGGTGATCTGCGAGGCTCCGTCGTACGTCGGTGCCCTCGGGGTGTTCCGCGCGTACCAGTGCGAGGTCGTCCACGTGGCGATGGACGACGACGGTGTCGTGCCAGAGGCGCTCGAGCAGGCGATCACCGCGGTGCGCGCGGCCGGCAAGCGGATCAAGTTCTTCTACACGATCCCGAACTTCCACAACCCGGCCGGGGTCTCGCTGTCCGACGAGCGCCGGCGGCGGGTGCTGGAGATCTGTCAGCGTGCGGATCTGCTGGTGCTGGAGGACAACCCGTACGGCCTGCTCGGCTTCGACGGCGAGCCGCAGCGTGCGCTGCGGGCCGACGACCGCGAGGGTGTCATCTACCTCGGCTCGTTCTCGAAGACGTTCGCGCCGGGCTTCCGGGTCGGCTGGGCGGTCGCGCCGCACGCCGTCCGCGAAAAGCTTGTGCTGGCACAGGAATCGGCGACCCTGTGCCCGCCGGTCTTCAGTCAGCTCGCGATCTCGTCGTACCTGACCCGGCATGACTGGCTCGGGCAGGTGAAGCAGTTCCGCGAGATGTACCGGGAGCGCCGCGACGCGATGCTGGCGGCCCTGACCGAAAAGATGCCTGCGGCAACGACCTGGACCAGGCCGGGCGGCGGGTTCTATGTCTGGCTCACCCTGCCGGACGGCCTGGACGCGAAGGCGATGCTGCCGCGGGCGGTCACCGCGCGGGTCGCGTACGTGCCCGGGACCGCCTTCTTCGCCGACGGCTTCGGCTCCCAGTGCATGCGGTTGTCGTACTGTCATCCGACGCCCGCGCGGATCACCGAAGGGGTCGGCCGGCTGGCCGCGGTGATCCACGAGGAGCTCGAACTGCGGGAGACGTTCGGCCCGCTGACACCGGGTCCGGGGCGGAACTACGACGCCCCTGGACCGGAGCTGAGCTAGGGGTCCTGCGCAAAGGTTGCGCAATGGATCTGCGGGCGCTCGGGGATACCTGAGACGGTAGCGGTACCGTTCCAGTGGGCCTCGGGACCGGCGACCGTGCCGGAGTCGCCCACGAGTGATCGGGATATTTGTGATGAGTGATCTGGGTCGAGTGCTGGTACTGGCAGGCGGACTGTCGCACGAGCGGGATGTCTCGCTCCGGTCCGGCCGGCGGGTTGCCGACGCCCTGCGCAGTGTGGGTGTCGAGGTCGAGCAGCGTGACGTCGACGCCAATCTGGTCGAACGGCTCCGCGAAGACCCGCCGGACGCGGTCTTCCCGGTCCTGCACGGCGTCACCGGCGAGGACGGCGCGCTCCGCCAGGTCCTCGACCTGTACGGCGTTCCGTACGTCGGAGCCGACGCGGCCGCGTGCCGGACAGCCTTCGACAAGCCGGTCGCCTCCACGATGGTCGGGACCGCCGGACTGCACACGCCGGCTTCGGTGGTGCTCGGGCACGACACGTTCCGCGAGCTCGGTGCGGCGGCGCTGATGGCGGCGGTGATCGAACAGGTCGGCCTGCCGCTGGTGGTGAAGCCGGCCCGCGGCGGTTCGGCGCTCGGTGCGTCGATCGTGCGGTCGGCCGAGGAACTGCCGTCGGCGATGGTGAACTGCTACGCGTACGGACCGGTGGCGTTGATCGAGCAGTACATCGACGGGACCGAGGTGGCCGTGACCGTGGTCGACACCGGGGATGGGCCCAGGGCCCTGCCTGCGGTGGAGATCCGGCCGGACTCCGGGTTCTACGACTACGAGGCGCGGTACACGGCCGGCGCGACGCAGTTCGTCGTACCGGCTCGGTTGGACGCCTCGGTGGCGGACGCGTGTGCGTCCGCGGCTGTTGCGGCCCATCAGGCGCTGGGGCTGCGGGACCTGTCTCGGTCCGACCTGGTGGTCGATGCGGCCGGTGTGCCGTGGTTCCTCGAGGTGAACGTGGCACCGGGGATGACGGAGACCTCGCTGGTGCCACTCGCCGCGGAGGCCGCGGGGATCGAGCTGGGTGTGCTGTGCCGCGACCTGCTGGCTGCCGCCGCGGCACGTTGAGGTCTTGATGGCTGAGCGACCGCTGTGGCGGACCATCCTGACGCCGCGGTGGTCCGGGCTGCTCCTCCTCGCGTTGGCGATCGCCGCGGTGATGTCGGCGATGGGCGTCTGGCAGCTGGACGTGTACCGGTCGAAGACCGACGCCGCGACGGCCAAGCGGGCTGATGCCGCGCCGGTTGCGTTGCAGTCGCTGTTCTCCATCGACGAGGGTTTGCCGTCGAAGGCTGTCGGCCGCCGCGTCACGGTGAACGGGAAGTGGGGACCGTCCGCGGACCAGCTCTTCATCGCCGATCGCCGCCAGGGCTCGGCAGACGGCTTCTGGGTGGTGACTCCGCTGATGGTCTCGTCCTCCGGCTCGGGATCGTCCACCGGCTCCGGCTCGGCTGCCGGTGCGGTGATGGTGGTCCGGGGCTGGGTGCCGGCAGTGTCCGATCCGGCCGCCGCTGCGCCGTCCGGTCCGGTTTCACTCACGGGCACTGTGACGGCCTCCGAGGCGGAGGACTCTTCTGACGATGCTGCCAAGGGCCGCGTGCTGTCATCGCTCCGGATCCCCACGATCGTGCACCTGGTCGACTATCGGGTGTACGACGCCTTCGTGATCCAGTCGTCGGTCGACTCAGGCGTCGTACCTTCACCGGCACCGGCCGTCGTACCACCACCTGCTCCGCCGACGGACCACGCCGGGCTGCGGAACATCGCGTATGCCTTCCAGTGGTGGGTTTTCGCGGCCTTCACGCTGTGGATGTGGTGGCGGATGGTGCTGGACGCACATCGGACTCCTGACGATCCGGATCCCGATTCCACTGAGGCGGAGTCCGGGGACGACCAGGCCGGGGAGCCTGTGGAGCCAAGCGGTACGGTTTCAGCGTGACTTCCTCAGCCGATCCCGCCACCTCCGCCAGCCCGCAGCCGCTGACCCCGGCCGTCCACGGTGCCCTCATCCGGTACCGCGTGATCGCGTACGTCGTCGGCGTGATGCTCCTGCTGCTTGTGTTCGTCGCGATGCCGCTGAAGTACTTCGCCGACAGCCAGGGCGCGATGGACGTGATCGGTCCGCTGCACGGGTTCCTGTTCATGGTCTACCTGGTCGCCACGTTCGACCTGTACCGCCGGGTCCGCTGGTCGTTCCCCCGCCTCGTGATGACGGCCCTGGCCGGCACCATCCCGTTCCTCTCGTTCTACGCGGAGCGGAAGACCACGCACGAGCTGCTCGGCCGGTAATCCCCTTGGAGGCTCGGCCGTTCTGACCTAGCTTCAGGTCCGTGCCCAGCCTCCACGACATCACCCAGTCGAACCGCGCCAGCTGGAACCAGATCCACCACGCCCGCCCCGGCGAACCCGCGGCGTTCTTCACCTCCGGCGGCTCGGCCCTCGACGCCGACGAGATCGCCGCGGCCGGAGACGTATCCGGCCGGCGGGTGCTCCAGCTCGCCTGCTCCTGCGGCGATCAAGCCCTGTCCTGGGCCTTGCTGGGCGCCAGGGTCACCGGCGTCGACATCTCCGAGGTCGCGGTCTCGATGGCCCGCGACAAGGCCGCCGCCACCGGTCTCGCGGTCGACTTCCGCCAAGCCGACATGTTCGACCTCCCAGCCGAACTGACCGGCTTCGATCTCATCTATTTGAGCTGGGGCGCGATCTGCTGGGTCCCCGACCTGGCCGTCTTCGCACAGTTGGTCTCCGACCGGCTGGCTCCTGGCGGGTCTGTCCTGATCGCGGACCATCACCCGATCTGGGAGGTCCTCGCCGTCCGCGGCCCCAACCAGCTGGAAGTCACCGCCGACTACTTCGGCCGCTCCACACCCCGCGCCACCATCGACAACGCCAAACTCCCTACCGGAGCTCGCGACAACCCGACTGCCCCTGGCTTCACCGCGTTCATCCGGCCGCCGAGCGACATCATCACCAGCCTCATGTCCGCCGGCCTCGTGCTCGGGGCTTTCCGCGAGTCCCCCGTCCGCGACATGTACGCCGGCCTCGGGCTCGCCGCGGCCCAACTCCCTGCCACCTACCTGATCAAAGCCACGCGCAATGTTTCACATGAAACATCGCCGCGAGTCACCAAGTAACTTTGTCGACAAATCCCGCCTGGTCCTGTGGTGCCTGGAATTCCTCTGTCAGCGCGATCCTAAGCGCCTTGGCTGTCCTGCTTGTTGGGGTCCATCAGGGTGACGATGCGTTCTAGGTCGTCGAGGGAGGCGAACTCGACGGTGATCTTCCCCTTGGTCTTGCCGAGGTCGACCTTGACGCGGGTTTCGAAGCGGTCGGAGAGACGGTCGGCCAGGTCGACGAGGCGTGGGGCGACCGGCTTGTTGCGGCGGCGCTGCGCCGGCGTCGGGTCATCGCCGTTCATGTCGCCCAGGGCAACGATCTCTTCGACCGTGCGAACCGAGAGGCCCTCGGCAACGATCCGCTGGGCCAGTCGCTCGATCGCGTCGCCGCTCGGCAGGCCGAGCAGGGCGCGGGCGTGACCGGCGGACAGTACGCCGGCCGCCACGCGGCGCTGGACCGACGCCGGGAGCTTCAGCAGCCGCAGCGTGTTGGAGATCTGCGGACGCGACCGTCCGATCCGGGTAGCGAGCACCTCCTGGGTGCAGCCGAAGTCGTCGAGCATCTGCTGGTACGCCGCGGCCTCTTCGAGCGGGTTCAGCTGACTGCGGTGCAGGTTCTCCAGCAACGCGTCCCTGAGCATCACGTCGTCCTGGGTGTCCCGGACGATCGCGGGGATCGTGGTGAGGCCGGCCTGCTGCGTCGCCCGCCAGCGACGCTCGCCCATCACCAGTTCGTACTTGTCCTTCTCGAGCCGCCGGACGACGATCGGCTGCAGCAGCCCGATCTCCTTGACCGAGTGGACCAGCTCCTCCATCGCGTCCTCGTCGAAGACACTGCGCGGCTGCTTCGGGTTCGGAGTGATCTTGTCGACGTCGATCTCCGCGAACTCAGCCCCCGGTACGGCCGCCAACTCGGGCGCCGACGGTGTCGCGATCGGCGGCGCTCCCGGAATCGAGTGGGACTTGCTGCCGAGCGTCGTACTGGTGCCGGGAGCCGGGTTGCTGGGAATCAGCGCACCTAGTCCACGTCCGAGTCGGGTGTTCATCGCGCTCCCTCGAGTTCGACATCCTGCTGAGCTACTGCTGACCTGCCGCACCTGCCACCGTCCGCCGCCGGCGCTCGTTTCACGTGAAACGGTGCCACAGCGATCAAGCGAATCAGGAGTTGTTCCGCATCGCGATCTCGCGGGACGCCTCGAGGTACGAGAGGGCTCCGGCGGATGCCGGGTCGTAGGCGAGCACGGTCTGGCCGTGGCTCGGTGCCTCCGAGATCCGCACCGACCGCGGTACGGCGGTCCGCAGGACTGCATCCTGGAAATGGCCACGGACCTCGGCGGCGACTTCACCGGCCAGCTTGGTGCGGGCGTCGTACATGGTGAGCAGGATGGTGGAGACGTCGAGCCCGGGGTTCAGGTGCGACTTCACCATGTCGATGTGCCGGAGGAGCTGGGACAGACCTTCGAGCGCGTAGTACTCGCTCTGGATCGGGACCAGGACCTCGCGGGCGGCGGTCAGTGCGTTCACGGTCAGCAGGCCGAGCGACGGCGGGCAGTCGATGAAGACGTAGTCGTACTTCTCCCCCGCGGCCTCGGTCTCGGCCAGGTGCGTGTCGAGCACCCGCTTCAGCCGGCTCTCCCGGGCCACGATGCTGACGAGCTCGATCTCGGCACCGGCCAGGTCGATCGTCGCCGGGATCACCATGATGCCCGGGTGCTCGGCGCACGGCTGGATCAGCTTGCTCAGCGGCTCGTTCTCGATGATCGCCTCGTACACACCCGGGGTGCCCTCCGAGTGGTCGATGCCGAGGGCGGTCGAGGCGTTGCCCTGCGGGTCGAGGTCGATCACCAGGATCCGGGCGCCGTACAGCGCGAGGCCGGCGGCGACGTTCACGGTGGTCGTGGTCTTGCCGACGCCGCCCTTCTGGTTGGCGACGACGAAGACTCGGGTTTCAGCGGGCAGCGGGAACTCGCGGCCCATCGTGCGTCCTTCATTCACCAGCAGGGTCCGTTCGGTGGCGGCGGCGATCGGAGTCTCGAGAAGTCGTCGCTGAAGCTCGTCCGACGTGGCCCGCGCGGCGATCTGTGCGGCAGTCATAGCGCCCATTCCGATAGGTGCGGGACTTGGCCCGAAGAGGATGTCAGTAGGGGACGGGGCAGGGCTGCCCCCAGCTTCATCCACAGGCCTCTGTGGACGAATCCCCGTGTGCGAGGGCAGTTTCATGCTGTCGTCATCCACAGGCGGTGGAGGCTCCGCGAAGTCCTGTTCGGCGTCCACCAGTGACGCCGTTTCCCGTCGCGGACCATCATCTCCCAACTCCCCCGTTTCACGTGAAACGGGGTCCGCTGCCGGAGCGACATCAAGGCCGGATGCCGCGACCGCCCGCAGTGCCGAGCTGTCGATCGCCCGTCGATCCCCGACCGACTCGCTCATCGCGACCGACTCGGAGACCGGCGCAGGCAGATCGATCGTGGCCCGCACGGCCCCAACCACCGGAGCCGAGGCAACCGGCGCGGGGACCGAGACAACAGACGTGAGGTCCGAGGCCGGTGCGGCAGTCGGCGCCGTCGATGTCGGACCCGGAGCGCTGGGCGCGGCGGCTGGTGCGGCCGACGTGGGAGCCGCGGGCGCCGGAGCCGAGGCTGCGGGGGTGGGAGAGGTGAGGACTGGTGGTGCGGGGGCGGGGCGGGTGGCGGCGGGTGGATCTGGAGTGATCAGGCGGACGGCGGAATCTGGATCGGACGGCCAGCCGATGGCCTGGGATGTTCTCGGTTCACCGGTGCTCTTCTCGGGCCATCCGAGGGCACGACTCACCAACCCGCTCACCTCCCGCGTCTTCCGTGCCGGGATCCCCCTGCAGCACGTCCGGCCACAATACTCACGACAGTCGTCGGCTGGGCCAGTTCATCGACGCCGAGTTGGTGAATGTGCCAGAGCTCGGCCCCGAGGGCCGCGAGCTCCCGTTCGGAGGAGTCCAGTTCCTCCTCCGCGGACGATCCCTTCATCGCGAGCATCAGCCCCCCTTCGACACACAGTGGCAAACACCACCGGGCCAGTTTGCCCAAGGGAGCCACGGCACGCGAAGTCACCACGTCGTACGACGCCGGGGGAAGTTCTTCGGCCCGGGCCCGGACCACGGTCGCGTTGTCGAGCGCGAGTACGTCGACCGCCTCTTGGAGGAAGGTGGTGCGCCGGAGCAAGGGCTCGACGAGCGCAACCTCGAGGTCGGGACGAACCAGCGCGAGCACGATCCCGGGCAGACCGGCGCCGGTGCCGACATCGGCGACCGACGACTCTTCCGGGATCAGGCGCTCGAGGACGGCACAGTTCAGCAGGTGCCGGTCCCACAGCTTGGGAACCTCACGCGGGCCGATCAGCCCGCGGACCGTGCCCTGGGTGGCGAGGAGGTCGGCATAGGCCGCAAGCCGAACCGCCGCCCGTGGATACAGTTCCTCCACGAGCGGCGGCGGCGTTTCACGTGAAACGTGCTCGGTCACGAGCCCACGATCACGACGGCTGAACGACGACGCGCCGACGGGGCTCCTCGCCCTCCGACTCACTGGTCAGGCCGGCGGCCGCGACGACGTCGTGGACCACCTTGCGCTCGAACGGCGTCATCGGGTCCAGGCGCACCGGGGTCCCGGTCGCCTTGACCTCCTCGACCGCCTTGCGCCCGACCTCTTCCAGTTCGGCCTTCCGGTTCGCCCGGTAGTTCGACACGTCCAGCATCAGCCGGGACCGCTCGCCGGTCTCCCGGTACACCGCCAGCCGGGTCAGCTCCTGCAGCGCCTCCAGGACCTTGCCGTTCTCACCGACGAGGTTGTTCAGTTCCGCGCCGACGATCGACACCGCGGCCCGATCGCCGTCGATGTCCATGTCGATGTCGCCGTCGAGGTCGGCGATGTCCAGCAACTCCTCGAGGTAGTCGGCGGCGATGTCGCTCTCCGCCTCCAGCGCCTTCAGCCGGTCGCCGGCGGTGCTGGTGGTACCGGCGGACTGCTCCGCCGCCTCGTTGTTCTGCATGCCGTCGGTCACGGCCACTCCTTCACAATGTCGAGATCCGCCCCACGGGGACCCAGGTCGTTCACAAGCAGGGAGGGAACCGGCGCGCGCCGATCAGCGCGAGCCGCCGGACTTCTTCTGCGCCGCCTTCTTCTGCGCGGCCGACTTGGCCGCGGGCTGGCGCTTCGCAGCCGCACCCTTCTTGGCAGCCGGCTGCTTCTTGGCGGCACCGGCCTGAGTCTTCTTGGTCGCACCCGGCTGAGCGTTCGAGGACGTCTGTCCATTGCTCGGGGCGGTGTCCGCGTCCGACGGCGTCGCCGCGGCTCCACCGCTGGTCACGGGGCCACCCCTGCGGTCGCTGCGGGACTGCCGCTTCGGCTGCTGCCGCTGCGCCGGACGACGGTCCTGGACGGCGGTGTCGGTTGTACCGTCGGCGCTCGCCAGGCCCGCGTCGGCCGGGCGGCCGGCGCGCAGGTTGTGCTCGCGCTTGCGGGCCTCCATCGCGTCGTACGCCGGGGTGCCCGGAGCCGGGTTGCGGCGGATCACATAGAACTGCTGGCCCATCGTCCACAGGTTCGAGACGAACCAGTAGATGAGCACACCGATCGGGAAGTTGAAGCCACCGATCAGGAAGAAGACCGGGAAGACGTACAGCATGATCTTCTGCATCTGCGCGGCCTGGCCGGTGAGGGCCTCCTTCGGCATGTTCTTGCGCATCAACTGAAGCTGCGTGGTGAACATCGTGGCCGTCATCAGGATGATCAGCACGATCGCGACAACCTTGACGTTGTTCGCGCCGGGGCCGCTCGCCTTCAGGAAGCTCTGCGAGATCTCCGCGCCGAAAATCTTCGCGTGCTGCAGCGAGAAGACCAACGGCTGCATGATCGCGCTGTGCGCCTTGCCGTTGGCCGCGTAGTCGAGTACCCGGAACAGGGCCAGGAAGATCGGCGACTGCAGCAGCAGCGGAAGGCACGAGGAGAACGGGTTGGTGCCCGTCTCCTTGTACAGCTTCATCATTTCCTGACCGAGCTTCTCCCGGTCATGGCCGTACTTCTTCTGCAGCTCCTTCATCTTCGGCTGCAGCAGCTGCATGTTCCGGCTGGAGCGGATCTGCCGGACGAACAGCGGGATCAGCAGGGTCCGGATCACCACGGTGAGGCCGGCGATGGACAGCGCCCAGGCCCAGCCGCCGTTCGGATCGAGCACCTGGCTCCACAGCCAGTGCCAGCCGACGAGCAGGGCCGACACGGCCCAGTACAGCGGCGTCATGATGGTGTTGAACAGGTCTATGATCCCGTCCCACACCGCGAGCCCGGGGATGGCCAGAAGAGTCACTCATGCACCTCGCTGCACAGGCCCGCCGTCAGCTGACGGTCCGGGCTGGTTGGCGGAGATCGAGTCTCCGCGCTGGTCGACATCTGTGGGTGGAACGGGGTCGTAGCCGCCGGGGTTCCACGGGTGGCAGCGGGCGAGTCTCTTCGCCGCCAGCCAGCTACCGCGCACCGCACCGTGGCGCTCGACCGCCTCCAAGGCGTACGCCGAACAACTCGGGTAGAACCTGCACACCTGCCCGTACATCGGGCTGATGATCAGCCGGTACAACTTCAGGAAACCGATGATCCCGCTCTTCACGGGATTGAACCGCATCATGGTGTCAGCAACCGCTTCAGCGCACCGTCGACGTCCGCCGCCAGCTCGTCGTACGACGCGGCGCCGGACGACGGGAGTGCGCGGACGACGGTGAGGCTGCCGGCCGGCAGCTCGGGAAGCCGAGTGGCCAGGACAGCACGCAGGCGGCGGTGGACTCGGTTCCGCAGAACCGCGTTGCCCACCGCCTTGTTCACCACGAATCCAACGCGAGCGGGCTCGGCCGCGGCGTCGTCCGCCCGGCCGTCCCGCACCAGAAGATGGAGCACCACCGCGCGCCGGCCCGCGCGCCGTCCAGAACGAACGGCGCGGCGGAAGTCGTCGGACCGGCGGAGCCGATTCGACGCGGGCAACACGAGGTGGTCACCGTCGAGGAGGTCGCTCAGGCCGCGAGGCGCTGGCGGCCCTTGCCACGGCGGGCGGCGATGATGGCGCGACCCGCACGGGTACGCATCCGAAGACGGAAGCCGTGCTTCTTGTGCCGGCGCCGGTTGTTCGGCTGGAACGTCCGCTTGCTCACTGGAATGACTCCGGTTACTCGAGATCACAAAATTGTCGACAAATCCATGGATAGATCTGCCGCTGGTGCAAGTCCTGCACACCACTCAAGAACCAGGGTGGTCCAGCAGGGAGCGCAGCACGAAACGGCCGGCTCAACACCGACTGATCCACGGTACGTGGCTGCCTGTGGACAGGTCAAACCAGCCATCCCCAGAGTTGTCCACAGACCTGTGGACAGAATAGTGGGTGGGTGGTTGGTCGAGTGGTCGTCCCAGGATCGTCACTGTCCGATCCGATTCGCCACCGTCAGCGATCACCGACCACGACTACGCTCCGGCGTCTACCCGACACGCCGGAGGTTGCCCCCAATTTGTGCGTCACAGCCTGTGGATGACGGCTTGAAGCAGGCTGGGCGGACTTGTTAGCGTCAGCCCCTCACACCAGATGTCCCACACCCCGCGATCGGTAACCAACCTGCTCCACGCGTCGTTCACAGTTGTGGACAACCGTGTGGACAGTGCGGCGATCGGACTGCGGAAACCAGCAACCGCGCTGAGCCGAACAGCACCACGACTCACCGGCCGCACGGTGTCGGGTCGAATGGTCGCGCCGCCCGGGTCCCCCCGGAACGCGCCGGCCACCGCAGCGATGAATCGGGGAGCAACGCGTGGTCGAGGACCATTCCGCCAGTGCGGACGAGACACCGGCGGAATACACACCGGCGCACTACATCAGGCCCGACCACAGCGGGTCGCAGTACCACGGCGACGGCGGCCAGGACCTCCGACCCGAACCGGCCGCGGACTTCCGCACCGAGGTGACCCCGACCGAATTCCGGTCCGAGCCGCATCCCGCCGAATTCCGCGCCGAACCCAACCCCGGGAACTTCCACACCGAGCCCCTTCCGGCCGACTTCCGGAGCGAGATCGTGCCGCCGGAGTTCCAGTCCGAGGTCGCCCCGGCCGCCGAGCCCGCGCCGCGGATCGATCCCGGTGACCATCTCAGCCCTTCTCTCCCGATCCCGATGCCCGAGCCGCCGCAGTCCGGCTACCGGCCGACGGCTCGTCCGCAGTACGACGGCTACCGCTACCGCTCCGACCTGGAGCGCGCAGCGACAGATCTTCCGACCGGCCCGGTGACCGAGCCCTCCGCAGGTACGGCGTACTTCGGTAGCGCACCCGCGGTCGGCAACCTGGGCTACCCCGACTCGAACAGCAATGCGTGGAGTGGTGAGCGGAACGCCGCTAGGGGTACCGGTAGCGGCGACACAGCAGGGCCGGCGCGGAACGAGGGTGATGCACGTGCGGACGGTGACGGCAGAGACAGTGAGCCTCGGATGCCCGAGACCCGGGCCGCCGAGCAACCACCGGCGGAGCCCCGCCCCATTGAGACCCGGCCCATCGAAGCCCGGCCCATCGAGCCCCGCCCTATCGAGCACCAGCCGGTCGAGCAACGACCTGTCGAACCGCAGGCCGTTGAGCCCCGACCCGTTGAGCCACAGCCGGAAGCCGCGGCACCCGTGATGGACCTCGGCGAAGCCTGGGCCCGGGTGCTCGGGGGCCTCCCGCCGAACCAGCGGGCCTGGTTGACGAACTCACGGCCGGTGACGCTGCACGAGAGTACGGCGATCGTGGCCGTGCCGGACGACTTCACCCGCGGCCAGCTCGAGACCCGGCTGCGACCCGACCTCGAGCGGATCCTGACCGAGAGCTTCGGTCGTGACATCCGGATCGCGGTGACCGTGGACCCGTCGCTCGACCCGGAGCTGCGCGAACCACAGTCGCCCCCGCAGCCCGCCGTACGCGAACCGCTGCGGACCGACGGCGCGTTCCAGCCGACGATCCAGTCCGCGCTGACCGACCCGGCCCCGGGAGCGCAGTTCGGTCAGCCGCGGCAGGAGCAACGCTACGAACAGCCCGCCCGTCAGCACTACGAGCAGCCGGCTCAGCAGCCCCAGCAGCCGTTCGGCTCGGTCGCACCGCTGCCGAACGGCTCCGCTCCGATCCAGCCGGCCACCGAGGCACAGGGTGAAGCCCGGCTGAATCCGAAGTACACCTTCGAGACCTTCGTCATCGGCAGCTCGAACCGGTTCGCGCACGCGGCTGCGGTCGCCGTCGCCGAGGCACCGGGCAAGGCGTACAACCCGCAGCTGATCTACGGCGACTCCGGTCTGGGCAAGACCCACCTGCTGCACGCGATCGGCCACTACGTCCGCAGTCTCTACACCGGCGCGCGGGTCCGGTACGTGTCCAGCGAAGAGTTCACCAACGACTTCATCAACGCGATCCGCGACGACAAGGCGTCCCAGTTCCAGCGCCGGTACCGCGATGTCGACGTCCTGCTGATCGACGACATCCAGTTCCTCGAGGGCAAGATCCAGACCCAGGAGGAGTTCTTCCACACCTTCAACACCCTCCACAACGCGAACAAGCAGATCGTGATCAGCTCCGACCGGGCGCCGAAACGCCTGGAGGCGCTGGAGGATCGGCTGCGGAACCGGTTCGAGTGGGGACTGATCACCGACATCCAGCCGCCCGACCTGGAGACCCGGATCGCGATCCTGCGGAAGAAGGCGGCGACCGAGCGGCTGACGGCGCCGCCGGAGGTGCTGGAGTTCATCGCGTCGAAGGTGCAGACGAACATCCGTGAGCTCGAGGGCGCACTGATCCGCGTCACCGCGTTCGCCAGCCTGAACCGGCAGCCGGTCGATCTGAGTCTGGCCGAGATCGTGCTGAAAGACCTGATTCCCGAAGGCAGCAAGCCCGAAGTGACCGCCAGCATGATCATGGGCCAGACCGCTTCGTACTTCGGTCTGTCGATCGACGACCTCTGCGGATCCAGCCGGAGCCGGGTGCTGGTGACGGCGCGGCAGATCGCGATGTACCTGTGCCGCGAGCTCACCGATCTGTCGCTGCCGAAGATCGGCCAGCAGTTCGGCGGCCGCGACCACACGACCGTGATGCACGCCGAACGAAAGATCCGGCAGTTGATGTCCGAGCGGCGCAGCGTCTTCAACCAAGTCACCGAACTGACCAACCGGATCAAGCACCAGGCCAAGCAGCAATGAGCAACGGTGACCGCGTCGAAGCCACGGACGCCGAGCGCTACAACGCGGTCACCGGAACCACACAGGGTGGGGATACACCTGTGGATAACTGTGGGTATCACCGTGGACACATCGCTGTGTGCTGTGGATTCGCTGTGGGGACAGAATCCGTCGTACCCAGCCGTCCTCAGCACGACCGAGATTCGTCCACATGCCGTGCACAGGGCGATTCGGTACCTGACCTGCGAAGTCGGCGCTTTTCCACAGTATCCACCGGTGCTAAGAACCCTATGGAATCTGTAGAGAGTTCCCAGTCCACAAAACGATCGAGCCGCGCTTCCTGGGGAAAACCCCGGTCTCGCGCCGGGTTGAACGACCTGTCAGGCTGTCCTCAACAGCACCTGAACGACGCCGACGCGACCCGCCCGAAGCGCCACGTCACGCCCGATTGGCGCAGAGCACACTTGTCCGTGGCAGGATCTGCCTGGCACACAGCCGAATCAGGAGGCACCCAGCGGTGAAGTTTCGCGTCGAGCGCGACGTACTGGCCGAGTCGGTGGCCTGGGCCGCGCGCAGCTTGCCCAGTCGTCCCAGCGTCCCGATCCTTGCCGGCCTTCTGGTCGAGGCCGAGGACGGGCAGATCACCCTGTCCGGCTTCGACTACGAGACCTCGGTCCGGGTCACCGTGCCCGCCCAGGTGGCCGACTCCGGCAAGTGCCTGATCTCCGGCCGGCTGATGGCCGACATCTCCAAGAGCCTGCCGAACCAGCCCGTGGACATCGCGGTGGACGGCGCCAAGGCCCAAGTGACCTGCGGTAGTTCGCGGTTCACGCTCCAAACGCTTCCCACCGAGGAATATCCGGCGCTGCCGGAGCTTCCGGCTGCGAGCGGCACGGTCAAGGCGGACGTCTTCGCCCAGGCGGTCGGCCAGGTGGTGACCGCGGCTGGTCGCGAAGACACCCTGCCGGTGCTGACCGGTGTCCGGGTCGAGATCGAGGGATCCACGATCTCGCTGCTCGCCACCGACCGCTACCGGCTCGCCATCCGCGAGCTCGAGTGGAACCCGCAGTCCCCCGACGCGTCCGCGGCCGCGCTGGTGCCGGCCCGGGTGCTGTCCGAGACCGCGAAGGCGATGACCGGATCGGACGTGATCGTCTCGCTGGCCGCGCCCGGCACCGGCGACGGCATCGTCGGCTTCGAGGGCGAGGTGTCCGGCGGCAACCGGCGCGCCACCACCCGGCTGCTGGACGGCGAGTTCCCGAAGGTCCGCGGCATCATCCCGACCGACGCCGCGATCGCGACCCGGGTGCGGATCGACACCGCGACCCTGGTCGAGGCCGTCAAGCGGGTCGCCCTGGTCGCGGAGCGCAACGCGCCGGTCCGGCTGACCTTCGCCGAGGACAGCGTGACGCTCGACGCCGGCAGCGGTGACGAGGCGCAGGCCTCGGAGTCGATCGAGGCGCGGGTCGCCGGCGATCCGGTGACCGTAGGCTTCAATCCGACGTACCTGCTCGACGGGCTGAACGCGATCGGTACGCCGGTCGCGCACCTGGCCTTCACGCAGGCGACGAAGCCGGCCGAACTGACCGGTGTGCGGGACTTCGACGGCGAACCGATCACCGAGTTCCGGTACGTGCTGATGCCGGTCCGCCTGAACAGCTGAACGCCAACAGAACAAGGGGATTCACGATGGAGCTCGGCCTTGTCGGTCTCGGCAAGATGGGCGGCAACATGCGCCAGCGGATCCGCAACGCCGGCCACACCGTGGTCGGGTTCGATCACAACCCGGACATCTCCGACGCCACCGACCTCGCCGACATGGTCGGCAAGCTCACCGCCCCCGACCAGCCCAAGGTGGTCTGGATCATGGTCCCGGTCAAGGCCATCGATCCGGTGGTCACCGAGCTGGCCGGCCTGCTCTCCCCCGGCGACATCGTGATCGACGGCGGCAACAGCCGCTGGACCGACGACACCCGCCGGGCCGCGCAGCTCGCCGAGAAGGGCATCCGCTTCGTCGACTGCGGTGTGTCCGGCGGCGTCTGGGGCCTGGAGAACGGCTACGCCCTGATGTGTGGCGGCGACAATGACGCCGTGGCGGCCGTGATGCCGATCTTCGAGGCCCTCAAGCCCGAGGGCGAGTTCGGTTTCGTGCACGCCGGCAAGGTGGGCGCCGGGCACTTCACCAAGATGGTCCACAACGGCATCGAGTACGGCATCATGCAGGCGTACGCCGAGGGCTTCGAGCTGCTCGAGGCCGCGGAGATCGTGGACAACGTGCCGGCCGCGTTCGACTCGTGGCGCGAGGGCACCGTGATCCGGTCCTGGCTGCTCGACCTGATGGTGATCGCGCTCAAGGACGACACCCACCTGGACAAGATCCGCGGGTACGCCGACGACTCCGGCGAGGGCCGGTGGACCGTCGAGGCCGCGATCGACAACGCCGTACCGGTGCCGGCCATCGCGGCGGCGCTGTTCGCTCGGTTCGCGTCCCGGCAGGAGGACTCGCCGGCGATGAAGGCGATCGCCGCGATGCGGAACCAGTTCGGCGGCCACGCGGTGAAGGGTGCCGAGGACCCGTCGTACGCGACACCCCCGATCAAGCACTGAGGTGTATGTCACCGCCCTGGGTCTGCTCGACTTCCGGTCCTATCAGCAGGCGGAGGTCCAGCTCACTCCGGGCGTGACGTCCTTCGTCGGGCCGAACGGCCACGGCAAGACCAACCTGGTCGAGGCGATCCACTACACCGCGACGCTCGGCTCGCACCGGGTGGCGAACGACGCACCGCTGGTGCGGGCCGGCGCCACCCGCGCGATCGTGCGGACCGAGATTCACAGCCAGTACGACCGCGACGTGGTCGTCGAGCTGGAAATCAATCCTGGGAGGGCAAATCGGGCCCGGGTGAACCGGTCGCCGGTGCCGCGGCCGCGGGACGTGCTCGGATTGCTCCGCACGGTGCTGTTCGCGCCGGAGGATCTGGCGCTCGTGAAGGGCGATCCGTCCGAGCGGCGCCGGTTCCTGGACGAGTTGCTCACACTGCGGTCGCCGCGGATGGCCGGCGTACGGCAGGACTACGACCGGGTGCTGAAGCAGCGGAACTCGCTGCTGCGGAGCGCGTCGATGGCGCGCCGGCAGAACCGGTCGAGCGCCGCCGAGGGACAGTTGCGCACGCTGGAAGTGTGGGACTCGCACCTGGCTCGGGCCGGCTCGGATCTGCTCGCGACGCGGCTCGAGTTGCTGGAATCCCTGCGCCCGCTGGTTTCCAGCACGTACGACGCTGTTGCCCGAGGCAAGGGTGATGCGCGGCTGGAGTACAAGTCGTCGGTCGTGCTCGAGCCCGGCGTGACGTCGCGGGAGCAGTTGAGCGAGGTGCTGCTGGCGGCGGTGCGCGAGAAGCGGCCGGACGAGCTCGACCGGGGTGTGTCGCTGGTCGGCCCGCACCGCGACGACGTCGTACTCGGGCTCGGGGACTTGCCTGCGAAGGGGTATGCGAGTCACGGTGAGTCGTGGTCGTTCGCGCTCGCGCTGCGGCTGGCGTCGTACGAACTGCTGAGAGCGGACGGGGGTGAGCCGGTGCTGATCCTGGACGACGTGTTCGCCGAGCTCGACTCGCAGCGCCGGGACCGGCTGGCCGAGCTGGTCGCGCCCGCCGAGCAGGTGCTGGTGACCGCGGCGGTCGGCGCGGATGTGCCCGCTGAGATCAGCGGAGCCCGGTTCGACGTCGGTGACGGGGCCGTTCGCCGTGCCTGAACCCCGGAATTCCTCTGAGAGCGGCTTCGAGAGCGAGCCCGCTCCGGAACCGCCGGGCGAAACCGAGCACGATAAACAGGGACTGGAGCTGGCGAAATCGCTCGCCGGCCGGCTGAAGGCTGCCAACGGCGGGATCAAGCCGGTCAAGCGGACGCGCCGGCGGCCGCGTGTCGACGGCGCCCAGATCAGTAGCGCCCGCCCCGATGACCGGGACCCGCAGAAACTGACCAACACGCTCGGCCGGCTGATGCGCGACCAGGGCTGGGAGGTCGACGTCGCCGTCCACGGCGTGATGGCCCGCTGGCCGTCGATCGTCGGCCCCGAGATGGCCGAACACTGCACACCCGAGTCCTACCAGGACACCGAACTCACCGTGCGTACGTCGTCCACCGCCTGGGCCACCCAGCTCAAGCTGCTCGCCCCCGACCTGGTCCGCCGCCTGAACGCCGAACTCGGCGACGGCACCGTCACCCGCGTCAACGTCCAAGGCCCCCACACCCCCAGCTGGCGCAAAGGCCCCCGCACCATCCGAGGCGGCCGGGGCCCCCGCGACACCTACGGCTGAGCAACCAGCCCCAACGGTGAGACCAACCGGTCAGGCGACCCCGACGGTCCCCTAGGATCGGGCGCGATGCGCACGATCGTCGATGGTTTTCGCGAGATGGTCCACCTGATCGGAGACACCTTCCGGCTCTGGTGGCGGAACCTCCTGCCGTTGGCGACCTGGTTCCTGGCCGGCTATATCGGCTTCAAGGCGTGCACCGAGGGTGCGATCTGGCTGTCCGAGCACTCCCACGGCAGCATCGGCGTCGGGCTCTTCTCAGCCGGTGTGCTGATGCAGATCGCGGCGTACGTCGGCATGATCCGGACCTGTGCGACGTCGCTCTACCGTTGGCGAGACGCGGCCGGCAACCAGGCCGAGGAGACGTCCGACCCGACCCAGCAGGGTCTGCTGGAGTTGCTGGCCGTCACCCTGCTTCCCCTGGTCGCGGTGTGGTCGGCCTGGGGCTTCCTGGAAAATCAGGTGTCCGAGCTCAACGTCAGCAACCTGGTCCAGCGCGGACTGCAGCCCGGTTCGGAGTTCTTCCAGCTGTCCGACGGCAAGTGGCACAAGTACCTGCCGGCGATCGTGATCCTGCTGGTGCTGCGGCGGGTGTTCGAAGCGGTCGACGACCGCTGGCCGAGCCGGCCGGTGAAGTTCGCCCAGGTCTGGGCGGAGTCGTTCTTCCTGCTGATCACCGTCGTCGTGACGCCGTTCGCGATCCAGGACGGCAAGGACTGGTTCGCGGTCCGCAACTTCTGGTACTGGTCGCTGGGCTGGTGGGGCGGGCTGAAGGACTTCTTCGCCGGCATCCACATCCCGGTCCCCGCCGGTATCGAGTTCCTCTGGGGTTTCTTCTGGGAGAACCTCTGGCCGTTGTTCAAGCTCGGTGTCGCCGAGCCGCTGACCTGGCTGGCCATCACCACCGTCGTCTTCGGCCACCGCGTGCTGTCCAGCGGCGGCGTCTTCCGGGGCACCCGGGTGGAGCGCCGGTTCGGAGATCAGCTCGAGGCCGAGGCGCCGAAGCAGAACCGGATCGTCGCGCTCACCAACAAGGCCCCGAACCTCCTCCTCGGCGGCTTCCGGGAGAAGTTCTACCCGACGCTGAACGCTTTCCGGCTGCTGGTCCGGGTCGGCCCGGTGTTCCTCGGCGTGGTCTGCATGGTGTACACCTTCTGGCTGCTCGGTGACGACTGGCTGTACTACGGACTGAGCCGGGTGATCGGGGACCACGGTGATCGCTGGGGCTTGATGAACGCCGAGATCGCCCGGCTGATCGGGGACGTCTTGTTCCAGACGCTGCGGATCGCGTTGCTGGCGGCGGCCTTCGACCTCTGCATCTCGGTCGGCACCGAGCGCAAGACCGAGGCCGCCGAGGCCGCCAAGGCCAAGGCCGACGCCGAGGCAACGGCCAAGCCCGAGGCCGAGGTCGCAACGGTGTAGAGCCGGCCGCGAGGCCCGTCAGGGAGTGATGAGGAAGCGACGGTTCTCGTCGTTGAACTCGACCTGGATACCGGTCAGGTGCGGTACGGCGGACGCGGGAACGACGTAGACCTGGGCGAGCTTGCCGGGCTTGTTGCGCGTCCACGGGTGGTCGGTATCGCCGCAGTACGTCGGCAGCGGATAGCCGTAGGGTTGCTGCCCCTGCCAGACGTTGCCGCGATCGTCGCGCAGGTCCGCCTCGCAGTGGAAGCCCTTGTCCTTCATGTAGAGACCGTCGAGCGGCGTCAGTGTCACGGTCGCGACGAGGATCACCGAACCGGCCGGCTGTCCCAGCGAGTCGATCTCCTCGCCTTCGTCGTCGACCAGTCGCGTGTAGGCCTGCAGCGAGTCCAGCTTCCACTCGACGTGATCGATGGTCACCGGTCCGCCGGCCTTGACGACATCGGTGATCGCACCGTCCTTGTAGACCTGCTCGGGGTCGTCCAGATAGGTCCGCGTCACCATGTACCCGCTGGTGGACACCAGCGCCAGCAGCAGAGAGATCTGCGCGGTCACCCGACCCGCACGGGTGGCGATTCTCATTGGGCCACCCGCTCAACCGAGTTCGGGATCACGTACTGCTCCGCGGCGCCATCGACGAGCTGCTGGGCGACGGTCTCGCTAGGGATGCCGAGGTCGACGTCGATCGCGTGCGCCAGCACGTTGTAGAACTGGCTCGGCCGCAGCTTCAGCGTGAGTCCCTTCAGATCCACCGGGTTGACCTCGAACACGACGGCGCCTGTCTGCCCGAACCCGGCGGCGGCGAAGTCGATGCCGTTGCCGGTCGTTTCGCCCATCGGCGCGTAGACCGTGCCACCATCGGCCTCCAGGGTCACGTTCAGAGTGGTCGGGTTCTGCGTACCGCGCATCGTGTCCCACTCGAGCGCGACGTACACGCCGTTGGTCTCGATCGGCTTGTCCTCGTCGTCGGCGCCGCTCGGCAGGTACGACTTGGCGAACTTCATCCTGGTCACTTCGATGGTCGAGTCGCCGTACTCGAGCTTCGAGCCGACCGTGCCGTGCTCGATGATCAGGTTGTCCTCGTCGTTGTAGACCTGGTCCGGGACGGCCAGCCGGGTGAGTCCGCCGAGCAGGACGAAGAGGACGCCCACCAGCACAGTGGCCGGGCGATAGAGCTTCACTTGTCCTCCCCGTTGTCGACGACGACCGTCGGCTTGAGCTGGACGACAGCGTCCGCGATCTCGTTGTGCCAGTACGGCGCGTCATTCGCACCGAGCACGGAGGGGTCCGACTCATAGCGTTCGCCCAGGATCCCGACTTCGATCACGTCCGCGCTGAAGTCGGCCGGGATGTCGAACTGGGTGAAACAGCTCTCCGGCGGCAGGCCGTAGACCAACTTCCAGCCGAGGATGCCTCGGCAGTTGGCGCCGTTGGAATGCACCAGGTCCTTGCCGGGGCCGGGGATCAGCCGGAGCAGGTCGCCGTCCACGTTGTGGCTCGTGGACTCCTCGTTGTCGACGTTCTTCGCGTCGAAGTAGACCTTCAGCTCTGCCTTCGCCTCGTCGTACTTCGTCTTCGGCGTCCGGACGATCTCCGCCTTGGTGAAGTTGTACTCGTACCGGCCGGAGGTCAGCGTCACGGGTGCGGTCAGGGTCGGGACCTTCCGGCCCTGCTTCTCCTTCCAGCCGCCGGTGAAGAGGACGACCACCGCGAGGATGACGACGATCGCGATCGCGATCAGCCATTTGCGCCGGTGCCGGTGAATCACCCGGTCGGCGATCATGGCGTCGATGACGTCGTCGAGACTTTCCACGGCAGCGATCCTAAAGGCCCGTGGGTGCGCGGCAGGCCCCTCGTCCACCTGGTCTTGAGTGGTCTGGACCGGTCGGCGTTGTCTCGGTCTCCAGACCGTCAGTGGTGAAGACCCCGGAGGCCACTGAGCGGCCGTGAGCGCTTTCAGGCCCCCCATGCGTGAGTGGGGACATGGCGAGGAGGGAGAAAAGACGCCCTGTCCACAGTTTCAGGCGGCTGATGGCCGGTTCTGCTTCGGTCGACAGGTAAGATGGACGGTGTAGAGCAAGCCGCACCTCTATCAACACTGTGGAGGGCGGCTTCCACTGTGCACGATGCCTCGCGAACGCGAGGTCCGAGGAGGACAACAGCCGGTGACCGACGAGCCGACCGAGATCGACGCCAACCTGTCCGCCGACCCCATCGGCACCGTCGTACCCGACAGCGGTGAACTCCCCGCGATGCTCGACGCGATCCCGTCGAACGTCGTGGATCGGGAGTACGACGCGAGCGCGATCCAGGTCCTGGAGGGTCTGGACGCGGTCCGGAAGCGACCGGGGATGTACATCGGGTCCACCGGTGAGCGTGGTCTGCACCATCTCGTCACCGAGGTGGTCGACAACGCGGTGGACGAGGCGATGGCCGGGTTCGGCGACCGCATCGTCGTGACCCTGCTGCCCGACGGCGGTGTCCGCGTCGACGACAACGGCCGCGGTATCCCGGTCGACATCGTCGAGTCCGAGGGCAAGCCCGCCGTCACCGTCGTCCTGACCGTGCTGCACGCCGGCGGCAAGTTCGGCGGCGGCGGCTACAAGGTGTCCGGCGGTCTGCACGGCGTCGGTGTATCGGTCGTGAACGCGCTGTCCAGCCACCTCCGCGTCGACGTGAAGAAGAACGGCAAGCTGTACACCCAGTCCTTCACCATGGGTGTCCCGGACGCCGACCTCGCCGAGATCGGCACCTCGGACGCGAACGGTACGACGATCACGTTCTGGCCCAGCCCGGACGTCTTCGAGTCCACGACGTACTCCTACGAGACGCTGGCCACCCGGTTCCGCGAGTACGCGTTCCTGAACAAGGGACTCGAGCTGGTGATCCGGGACGAGCGGCCCGACCACACCGACGAGGACGGCAAGCCGCTCCAGCAGTCGTTCCGGTACGACGACGGTCTGGTCGACTACGTGAAGTACCTGACCGGCATCCGCGAGACCGTGCACCGGGACGTCATCTCGTTCGAGGCGGCCACCGCCGAGAACACGATGAGCCTCGAGGTCGCGCTGCAGTGGAGCGGTTCGTTCCAGGAGTCGGTGCACACCTTCGCGAACGCGATCAACACCCACGAGGGCGGCACTCACGAAGAAGGCTTCCGGGCCGCGCTCACCTCACTGGTCAACTCCTTCGGCGAGGACCAGGGGATGATCAAGAAGAAGGAGGACCGGCTCACCGGTGACGACATCCGGGAGGGCCTGACCGCGATCATCTCGGTCAAGCTCGCCGAGCCGCAGTTCGAGGGCCAGACGAAGACCAAGCTCGGCAACACCGAGGTGAAGGGCTTCGTCCAGCGGGTCGTGAACGACAAGCTCGGCGCGTGGTTCGAGCAGAACCCGGCCGAGGGCCGCGAGATCATCCGCAAGGCGACCGCCGCGGCGAGTGCCCGGATCGCGGCCCGCAAGGCGCGCGACCTGGCCCGCAACCGCAAGGGCCTGCTGGGTGGCGGTGGTCTGCCGGGCAAGCTGGCCGACTGCCAGTCGACCAACCCCGAGGAGTGCGAGGTCTACATCGTCGAGGGTGACTCGGCCGGTGGCTCCGCGAAGGGTGGGCGGGACCCGAAGTTCCAGGCCATCCTGCCGATCCGGGGCAAGATCCTGAACGTCGAGAAGGCCCGGATCGACAAGGTCCTGCAGAACAACGAGGTCCAGGCGATCATCTCCGCGCTCGGCACCGGCATCCACGAGGACTTCGACGAGGACAAGCTCCGGTACCACAAGATCGTGATCATGGCCGACGCCGATGTCGACGGCCAGCACATCCGGACCCTGCTGCTGACGCTGCTGTTCCGGTTCATGCGGCCGCTGATCGAGCGCGGGCATGTGTACGCCGCCCAGCCGCCGCTGTACAAGATCCGCTGGAGCAACCACGCGGACGAGCTCGCCTACACCGACCGGGAGCGCGACGGCCTGCTCGAGGCCGGCGCCGAGGCCGGCCGGAAGCTGCCCAAGGAGAACCCGATCCAGCGCTACAAGGGTCTGGGCGAGATGAACGCCAACGAGCTGTGGGACACGACGATGGACCCGGCCAACCGGGTGCTGCTGCAGATCACTCTGGACGACGCGATCCGCGCCGACGAGACGTTCCAGACGCTGATGGGCGACGACATCGAGGCGCGACGCAGTTTCATCCAGCGCAACGCCAAGGACGTCCGCTTCCTCGACATCTGACGGGTTCGTGGCCCGTTGCCCCGGGCCACGATTCCTTGCGCCACTCACCGACGTACTGACTTGAACGGGACGAGTTTTTCATGACGGAGACCCCCACCTCCCCGGGCCACGACCGGGTCGAGCCCCTCGACCTGCAGACCGAGATGCAGCAGTCGTACCTCGACTATGCGATGGCCGTGATCGTCGGCCGCGCACTGCCCGAGGTCCGCGACGGCCTCAAGCCGGTGCACCGCCGCATCCTCTACGCGATGTACGACGGCGGCTACCGGCCGGACCGTGGTTTCAACAAGTGCTCCCGCATCGTCGGTGACGTGATGGGTCAGTACCACCCGCACGGCGACTCGGCGATCTACGACACCCTGGTCCGGCTGGCGCAGCCGTGGGTGATGCGGGCGCCGCTGATCCAGGGCCAGGGCAACTTCGGTTCTCCGGGCAACGACCCGGCGGCCGCGATGCGGTACACCGAGTGCCGGATGGCGCCGCTGGCGATGGAGATGGTCCGCGACATCGACCAGGACACGGTCGACTTCCGGCCCAACTACGACGGCAAGTCGCAGGAGCCGGTGATCCTGCCGGCCCGCTTCCCGAACCTGCTGGTGAACGGCTCGTCGGGGATCGCGGTCGGCATGGCGACGAACATCCCGCCGCACAACCTGCGCGAGGTCGCCGCCGCGGTCAACTGGGCGCTGGAGCACCCGGACGCGACCCAGGAGGAGCTGCTCGACGCCTGCCTGCAGTACATCAAGGGCCCCGACTTCCCGAACGGCGCACTGATCGTCGGCTACAAGGGCATCGACGACGCCTACCGCACCGGCCGTGGTTCGGTCACGATGCGTGCGGTCGTCGACATCGAGGAGGACGCCAAGGGCCGGACCAGCCTGGTCGTCACCGAGCTGCCGTACATGGTCAACCCGGACAACCTGGCGCTGAAGATCGCCGAGCTGGTGAACACCGGCAAGATGAGCGGGATCGCCGACATCCGCGACGACAGCTCGTCGCGGACCGGGCAGCGGCTGGTCGTCGTGCTGAAGCGGGACGCTCAGCCGCGCGTCGTACTGAACAACCTCTACAAGCACACCCAGCTGCAGGACACCTTCGGGTGCAACATGCTGGCTCTGGTCGACGGCGTACCGCGCACTCTGAGCGTGAACCTCTTCATCAGCCACTGGATCGACCACCAGATCGAGGTCATCCAGCGGCGGACCCGCTTCCGTCTGCGCGAGGCGGAGAAGAACGCGCACATCTACCGCGGCTACGTGAAGGCGCTCGACGCCCTCGACGAGGTGATCGCGCTCATCCGGCGCAGCCCGGACGTGGACGAGGCGCGGACCGGCCTGATGCAGCTGCTCGACATCGACGAGATCCAGGCGCAGGCCATCCTGGACATGCAGCTGCGCCGGCTGGCCGCACTGGAACGGCAGAAGATCATCGAGCGGCTGCAGGAGCTCGAGGCGATCATCGCCGACCTCGAGGACATCCTGGCCAGCCCCGAGCGGCAGCGGTCCATCGTCAAGGACGAGCTCGCCGAGATCGTCGACAGGTACGGCGACGAGCGGCGGACCGAGATCATCGCGGCCGACGGCGACCTGTCCGTCCAGGACCTGGTGCCGGACGAGGACGTCGTCGTCACCATCACCCGCGGCGGGTACGCGAAGCGGACCAAGACCGACCTGTACCGGACGCAGAACCGCGGCGGCAAGGGTGTTCGCGGCGCGCAGTTGCGGGCCGAGGACGAGATCAGCCACTTCTTCGCCACCACGAACCACCACTGGATGCTGTTCTTCACCACCAAGGGCCGGGTCTACCGGGCCAAGGTGTGGCAGCTGCCCGAGTCCGCCCGGGACGCGAAGGGCTCGCACGTCGCGGGCCTGCTGTCGTTCCAGCCGGACGAGGAGATCGCGCAGGTCCTGACGCTGCGCGACTACGAGCAGGCTGACTACCTGGTGCTCGCGACCAAGCGGGGCCTGGTCAAGAAGACGGCGCTGACCGACTACGACTCGGCCCGGCAGAGCGGCATCATCGCGGTCAACTTCCGCGAGGACGACGACGAGCTGATCGGCGCCGACCTGGCCACCGCCGAGGACGACCTGCTGCTGGTGTCCCGCAAGGGCCAGTCGATCCGCTTCACCGCGAACGACGAGCAGCTCCGCCCGATGGGCCGGGCCACCTCCGGTGTCACCGGGATGAAGTTCCGCTCCGGCGACGAGTTGCTGTCGATGTCGGTGATCCGGGCCGGCGCGGACGAGGACTCCCAGTTCGTCTTCACCGTGACCGACGCCGGGTACGCCAAGCGTTCGCGCGTGTCGGAGTACCGGCAGCAGGGCCGCGGCGGTCTCGGCATCAAGGCAGTGAAGCTGAACGACGAGCGCGGCTCGCTGGTCGGCGCACTCATCGTGGTCGACGAGGACCAGGTGCTGGCGATCAAGGCGAGCGGCCAGGTGGTCCGCAGCCGCGTCGACAGCGTGCCGGTCAAGGGCCGGGACACGATGGGCGTCCGGTTCGCCGGAGTCGGCGAGTCCGATGCGGTCGTCGCGATCGCCCGGAACACCGATCTGACCGTGAACGGCGATCTCATCGGCGAGGAATCCGAAGGCGTCGAAGGGGGTACATCCCTCGAAGATGCCCAGGATGTGGACGGATCGACAACCGAATCCACCCCTGAGAGCGTCCAGAATGATGACGAACGTTCGACGGACGTGGACGGCGCGGCTACCGTCGAAGACGACGATGCCGGCCAGGAGGGGTAACTGATGACCAACCGCGCGAGGCCGACCTGGCCCGATGGTGCGGCGGACAGTTCCAAGAGCCAGCGGGCATCGCAGGCCGGGAAGCCGTCCACCGGACCGGCCACTCCGGCCTCCAACGGTCGTTCCGGTGCCGCGCCCGGCGGCAACGGCCAGCCAAGGAGCGGTACGCCGAACGGCCAGCGGCCGGCGGACTTCCGCCAGCAGCCGCGGCCGGGCGCCGCCGGTGCCACACCGGTGCGCCCGCCACAGCAGCCGGTCCGTCCCGGTACGACGCCGGGCCCGAGCACTCCCGGTCGGCCTGAGCCATGGTCACCCACCCCGGTCCCGCCGCCAGCCGGTGCGCCGGCGTCAGCCTCGTCGTACGGACTGACCGGCAAGACCGAGCCGAAGACCGAGTCGTTCGGTGATCGGGTGAACGCGGCGCGTCAGGCAGTCCTGGACAAGGCGGCCGCGGTGAAGAACGACAAGACGGACAAGACCGAAACCAGGCACGCGGCGAAGGCCGAGAGAGCACCGAAGCCGTCGAGCCGGCCGCAGACCCGCAAGGCGCGCCTGCGGATGTCCCGGATCGACCCGTGGTCGGTGATGAAGACGGCGTTCCTGCTGTCGATCGCGTTCGGCATCGTGACCTGGGTCGCGGTGTTCATCATCTGGTCTGCGATCGGTGCGGCCGGAGTTTTCGACAACATCAACAACACCGTCCAGGAGGTGCTCGGCACGCCGACGGCCGAGCCGTTCCGGATCGAGAACTACGTCAACACCGGCAAGGTGATGGGCTTCACCACGCTGCTCGCGTGTGCGGATGTGCTGATCATCACCGCGCTCGCGACGCTCGGATCCTTCCTCTACAACATCGCCGCCACGCTGCTCGGCGGCCTCGAAGTCACGCTGGCGTCGGAGGACTGACACCGGTCGGCCGGGCCTCAGGTGGGCCCGGCCGGAACCGGTTTGGGAGACAGGCACCTGGTGCGGTAATCTCTCCCGGGTTCGACCCCGCACCGCGGGCCTATAGCTCAGACGGTTAGAGCGCTGCCCTGATAAGGCAGAGGTCACTGGTTCAAGTCCAGTTAGGCCCACCACCACGAACCCCGATTCCGAGGAGTCTCCAGTGCTGAGAAAGATCCTGCTGGTGCTGCTGGCCGGCATCGGTGGATACTTCGCCTACAAGAAGACCCAGCAGTCCCGCGCCGAGAAGGACCTCTGGGCCGAGGCAGTCGACCGGGTAACCCCCGGCCACTGACCACCCCCACGGGGGCGTAGCTCAACTGGCAGAGCACTGCCTTTGCAAGGCAGGGGTTAGGGGTTCAAGTCCCCTCGTCTCCACAAGTTTCGTTCCCGCGCGGTGCTACGCGCGGCTCCTCCGTCGCCGTGCCCCGCGCCGCTCCCACCCACCCTGCGACGGTGGTGCTGCGCCCGCTCCTGGCGCTGCCGCGCTTATCGCGCGTCTGGGCTCCTCCGTCGCCCAACCGAGCGCCCCGTGGTTGCCACCAACTCACGAGTCGTGAATCGAGGCCGGTCCGGAGGCGGTCTTCGCGCCTCACTTTCACGAATCGTCGCGCAGCACCGCCGCCGCCACGACCCGCATCACGAGCGCTACGCGTCCCTGTGGGATCGAGAAAGCTCGACACTTGACATGCGCCGCGCTGTTCTGGGTTTGCAACTATCGGGGGGCTGGGCAGGTCTGGGCGACTAACGCTCCAGCGGACGTTCTTGCCCTGTTGCTGAGCGTCTGTCTGTGATCGATGAAGCTTGTAGCATCTGCCGCATGTTGATCTAAGAGCGGCATCCCGCCGATCGACAACTCGCGGTGCTTCTGGATGCGGCCTTTGGTGAATTGGTCAATCGCTACGGAGCCGAGGGGCGCTCGCCTGTCCACGGCGATGCTCGGTTCCTGGTCGCGGGACTAGAAAGAAGAGCCGTCGGCTGTGGCGCACTGTAGCCGTCGGGTGACTCGTCCATCGGCGAACTCAAGCGGATGTATGTCGCTCCTGCGTTCCGTGGCCGAGGCATTGGAGGAGCCGTCCTGGCCGGGCTGGAGAAACTCGGAGCGGACATTGGTTACCTCAAGATCCGGCTAGCGACAGGGGTACGGCAGCCTGAAGCTATCGCTCTGTATGAAAGGCGCGGATATTGGTTGATCGAGCCGTACGGCAAGTACGTCGACGACACGCTCGCTCGTTGCTATCAGAAGACTCTCGCCATCTGATATCCCGCCTTGACACGCACGGCCAGCGGACCTGGCTGACCGGTATCCGGTGGGCATTCGCCGTCCCGGCAACATCACGGTAAGGTCACGCGCCAAGCAGAGAGGGCGATGTGGCCTGGGGAACTCGCCCCTGAGTCACCGTGATGCGGCTGGTGCGGAACTGGGACCGCAGTACGACTGCCGATGGTGACCTGCCGACCGGATGGTTCCCCTCCGTCCGGTAATCCGACGCGCCCCGAAAGGTTGCCGCATGTCCGCCATGCCCGCCCACCTGTCAGTCTCCTTCCTTGTCGCGACCCGCGGCGAGAGGGGCCGCCCATGACGCGAACGACCAAGATCACCCTCGGCGCCGCACTGTTCGCTGTGCTGGCCAGCCTCGTCGTCGCCCTGACTGCGACCTCCGGCGGAGCGCAGGCGGAGGCCCAGACGGGGGCACAGACGGCGGCACAGCCACCGACCCGCCATTTCGTGGCCAATCTCAAGGGGTCGACCGCGCCCTTCGCTCTCGGCTACACCCTGGCCGACAAGTCCTCGGTCTCCAGTCTGAGCAGCTTGCCGGCAGGGGTGCAGTCGGTGTTCTGGCTGGGCCAGAAGTGCCCGACCCCGGCTGACAGCAGCTTCAAGGCCAAGATCGACGCCCTCGCCTCGAACCCGAAGGTGTTCGCGTACTACCTGTCCGACGAGCCGCACATCGGGGACTGCCCAGGCGGTCCCGCGGCGCTGCGGTCGCGCGCGGACTACATTCGAGCCGCGAGCGGCGGGCGGCAGAAGTCATTCATCGTGCTGAGCAAGGTGGCCGACTACAAGCCGTTCGCGCCGGCGGGCAGTCATGTCGATCTGGTCGGCCTCGACCCATACCCCTGCTCGATCGCCCACCCTCAGTGTGACCTGAGCAAGATCGGCGAGAAGGTCACCGCGGCCCGGGCGGCGGGCGTCCCGCTGACAGCGATCGTGCCCGTGTACCAGGCGTTCGGCCAGGAGCGGACGACGAGCCACTACTACAACCAGCCGACCGCGGCTCAGGAGCACGCGATCCTGACCGAGTGGAAGCGGCTCGTGCCGTCCCCGGTGATGGACTACACCTACGGCTGGGGCAACCAGGGCAGCGCCAACCCGACCCTGGTCGACTCACTCGCGCTCCAGAACGTCTTCGCAACCTTCTTCGCCACCGGGCGCTGACCCACTGATCCGGTGGCCCTGCCCTCACCGCGGCGGGCCACCGGATCATCATCAAGCAGGGTCTCGCCGCGTCGCGGCAGCAGGTGGTTGTGGCGGGCAACAATCAGGGAGCAGGTCTGCGTTGCCTCGGAAACGTCAACGGTGTCGCCTGGTCTGGTCAGGGGTTCGAGGCGCGTTCGCGGACGCCGACGGCAGTTCGGACTCCTTCGAGCTGTTCGCGGACGGAAACAGGAGGTACCGGCTGACGATGCTCACCGCGCGCCCCGTGGCTGACACATGGGACGTTCGGACCTGGCTCCCCGGCTCCTGAGCAGCATCTCGCAATGGCCCGCATCAACCACGTTCTTCACCCACTGAGAGTCCGCGCCGAAGTTCGCCCCGACAGCGACCCAGTGTCCGCGTCTGAACGCGCGGACGGGAGTGCGGTACGTACGGTTCGCCGCCCCGTATGCACCAAGACCGCAAGGGAACCTGCTCGACCCGCGAGCCGCAACGCAACCGGGTTGTGTCACCGGACCCTCTTCCGGGTGACATAAGGCCGGCTTGTCGGTGGCGTTCGGCCCTGCCTGCCCGTGCGCGGTTGCGATGTGCTGAGAGTTGTGGACGTCTGGATCGGCGAGAAGGGTCAAGGGAAGTGATCTCAGTGACGGCTGCGATAGCGATCTCCGGACTTGTGAAGGACTTCGGCCCCAGGACCCGGGCCCTTGACCATCTCGACCTGCATGTCGAGACCGGTGAGGTGCATGGGTTCCTCGGGCCCAACGGCGCTGGGAAGACAACCACCATCCGGGTCCTGCTCGGATTGCTGCGCGCCGACGACGGACACGTCGCCCTGCTCGGCGGTGACCCGTGGCGCGACACTGTGGCGTTGCACCGGCGTCTGGCCTACGTGCCCGGTGAGGTGAACCTGTGGCCCAACCTCACGGGCGGCGAGGTGATCGACCTGCTCGGCGATCTGCGGGGAGGGCTCGAACCGAAGCGCCGGGAGGAGCTCCTCGAGCGCTTCCAGCTCGACCCGACCAAGAGGGTTCGCGCCTACTCCAAGGGAAACCGGCAGAAGGTCGCCCTCGTGGCCGCGTTCTCCTCCCCCGTGGAGCTCTACCTGCTGGACGAGCCGACCTCGGGGCTGGACCCACTCATGGAAGCGGTTTTCCAGGACGTCGTCCAGCAGCTGCGCGCGGCCGGACGGAGCATCCTGCTGTCCAGCCACATCCTCTCCGAGGTCGAGGCGCTGTGCGACCGCGTCACCATCATCCGAGCGGGCCGGGCTGCCGAAACCGGCAGCTTCGAGGAGCTGCGTCACCTCACCCGCACGTCGGTGGTCGTTGACACCGCCAAGCCGCTGGAGTCGGTGACACGGTGGCCCGGCGTCCACGACGCCCGGGCGCACGACGGCCACGCGGAGTTCAGCGTCGACCCGGGCGAGCTGAACCAGGTCCTCGAGCACCTGGTCGACCTCCAGGTGCGGTCGATGACGACCTCGCCACCCACCCTCGAGGAGCTGTTCATGCGGCACTACGGCGAGGACATCGCCGCGCCTGCCGGGGATGCAGACGCCGAGGCGGTGACGGCACGATGAGCGGCTTCACAGGCACGACCCGGCTGGTCCGCCTCGCGCTGCGGCGCGACCGGATCACGCTGCCCGCATGGATCCTCGGCATGGCCGCATTCTTGGCTGCGACGACCGCCATGTTCGAGGACAACTACTCCAAACACCCCCAGCTCCTGGAGCCGGACACCCGCATCGTCACAGATAACCCCGGAATGCGCGTGCTCGGCTTGATGACAGGCTCCAGCGTCGGTGGCTACACCATGCACCGAGACGCCCTGACCCTCGCCGTGCTCGCCGCCGTGATGAGCATCCTCGCAGTCGTGCGACACACCCGTCAGGCCGAAGAGCTCGGTCGCGAGGAGATGCTGGGTGCCGGCGTGGTCGGTCGCTACGCTTCGCTGGCCGCGGCCGTGATCGTCGCGCTTGTTGCGAACCTTGTCCTGGCCGTGCTGCTCGGACTCGGGATGGTGGTCGCGGGACAACCCGCGGCCGGGTCCCTGGTCGCCGGTACGTCGATCGCCCTGGTGGGCGTGGCCTTCACCGGCGTCGCCGCGGTGACGTCGCAGTTCGCGTCGACCACGCGCGGCGCGATCGGTCTTGCCGGTGCGGGCCTCGGCGTTGCCTTCCTGCTTGCGGCGCTCGGCAACATGCTCGGAACCGTGGACTCTGCCGCCCTCAGGATCACCAGCGCATGGCCGGCCTGGCTCTCCCCGATCGGCTGGGGCCAGCAGATGCGGCCGTTCGCCGACAACCTGTGGTGGCCGCTCGGGCCCGCCGTACTGGTCCTGGCCGCGCTGTTCTGGTTGGCCGTCGTCCTCGTCGGCAGTCGCGACGTCGGTCGGGGAATGTGGCCCGAACGCCGGGGTGCCGCCCACGCGAGCCCGGTCCTGCTGAGCCCTGCCGGCCTGGTCTGGCGGCTGCAGCGTGGAACGCTGTGGGGCTGGGCGATCGGCCTGTTCGGCTTCGGCCTGATCTTCGGTGCGCTCAGTGACCAGATCGGGGGACTCGAGGGAGCGGCCACGGAGTGGTACGCGACCTTCGGCGGTCACGCCGACCTGCTCGGCGCGTACTGGGCCTCGATGATGCAGATGGCGGGAATGGCCGTGGCCATCTACGTAGTCACGCTCTTGCTTCGCCTGCACCACGACGAAGCGCACGGCACGCTGGAGTCGGTGCTCGGCACCGCAGTCTCGCGACTTCGCTGGCTGGGCGCGTACGCCGTTAACACGCTGGCCGGGGCCATGTTGCTGATCCTGGTCTTCGCAGTGGCGATGGGCATCACCGGTGGTCAGGTGCTCGGCGGCACCGCACCTCTGGTGCATGATCTGGTCATCGCCGCGCTGGTCCAACTCCCCGCCGTCGGCGTCCTGGGAGCCGCGGTCGTCACGGTGGTCATGTTGCTGCCGCGTTGGTCGGTCGGTCTGTCCTGGGCACTGGTGGTGGGCTCGATCATCGTCGGGCCGATGTTCGGCCCCTCACTCGGGCTGCCGAGGTGGCTGCTGGACCTGTCGCCCTTCACTCAGGTGCCCAACGCACCAGCCGTCGCCGTCACCTCCGGACCGATCCTGGGTCTGGGCCTGGCCTGCCTTCTGCTGGCCGCCACAAGCGTCGTGGCCCTGCGCCGCCGGAACCTGGCACTCCCAGCCTGACGGACTCCGAGGTTGCAGTTGGTCTTCGCCGTCCCAAACTGAGCAGCGGGATTGGAGGTTAGGTGGTGAGGTTGGGGATGGTGGTGGCGCCTATGTAGTCGCGGAAGAGTTTGATTTCGCCGTTGTGGATGTGGAAGACCTGGATGCAGGGGGCTTCGAAGGGTGCGCCGGTTGTGGTGTGGCGGATTTCGGTGACGAGTTCGATGATCACGACGTCGGGATCCGTGGTCTGGTGCAGCTGGACGACGCGCAGGTCGATGATCTCCACCGGGCGGTCGCTGGTGTCGAGCGAGAACTCGCGGATGGCGTCGCGGCCCTCCAAGCGGGCGGGCAGGCCGTCGACGGCGAACGGCAGCTCGATCACGCCGTCCACCGCGAACAGGCCGGCGAACGACTCGAAGTCGCGAGCAACGAGGTATTGGCGACGAAGTTCCAGTACGTCGAGTGGGCTCCTCATGGTCTCTCCTCTTCATTCAACAGACGTAGAACGGTTCAACGAGCGTAGAACGAAACCGGGCTATCGGTCAACGGGCGTAGAATGAATGGGATGAGCGATTCCACGCCGCGGTCGTCGCGGGCCCAGCAGCGGATCGACACGCAGGAGCGGATCCTGACTGCAGCACGGCGGCTGTTCGCCGAGGCGGGGTACGACCGGACCACGATCCGGGCCGTCGCCGCGGCGGCGCAGGTGGATGCCGGCCTGGTGATGCACTACTACGGGAGCAAGGAACAACTGTTCGCGCTCGCCACCCGAACCGAGATGCCTTCGGTAACGGGCGAGACGGCTGAGGAGATCGCCGAGCAACTGCTCGATCGTCTTCGGCAGTCGCTCATCGAGGAGCCGATCGGTTCACTCGCGGCGCTGCGGTCGATGCTCACTCGTCCGGACGCGGCGGCGGAGGTGCGGGGCAACGCTCACGCCGATCGCGTCAAAGTCAGCAAAGCCATCCCCGGCGACGACGGCGACCTCCGCGCCGCCGTGATCAGCGCCGTACTCATCGGAGTCGTCGTCGGCCGCCACCTGGTCAAACTCGACCAACTGGCCGACGCCGATCCCGAAGAGATCGTCGAACTCCTCCGACCCGCCGTCCTCTCCCTCACCAAGGCCGACCCCGCCTGACACCAACAGCCGCTGTCCCTCAAGGCGACGCTCCGAGTTGGCTCGGGTGGGACGGTGGTCTGCCAGGGTCAGTAGTTGGCCGGCTGAGTGTCGGCCCGGGGCGGGGATGCGGTGTGCCGCTGAGCGCGCAGGCTGGAGCGCACGTGAAGCCCGGCAGGAACGCGCACAGCGCGGTGGCGGGTCGCTGTCGCACCTGGCTCGCACGGTCAGGCGAAGGGCGGTGTTCCGGTCGGCCGCTTCGGTGCGACGATGCAATTGTGGAGTCCTACGTCGAGCGTGCGCCTTTGCCGGGGTTGGCGGGGGTGGTGCGGACGGTTTGGGTTCAGCGGACGGGTGATGCGGCGTACGTGCAGCGGCATCTGCCGACCGGTGGGGTGGAGATTCACTTTCCGATCTGCGGCCGGCCGCAGTTGGTGGGGCCGCTGACGGGGCCGGAGGTCGAGGTCATTCCAGCGCACACCACGATCGTGGGCGTACGGTTCCATCCGGGTACGGCGCCGCCGCTGCCGGCAGTGCTTGACGATCTGGTGGATCAGCGACTGGGCCTGGCCGAGTTGTGGAGAAGCTCGGCGGATCGGCTCGTGGAGGCGATCGCCCTGGCCGGGACGCCCGAGCGGGCGTTGAGGTTCTTGCAGGTCCACCTGCTGCAGGAGTTTCGGCCTACGGTCTGCGTGGATCCTCTGGTGGGCGAAGCCGTGCAGGCGCTGATGCCCTGGCATTCGGTCAACATCGACAGCCTGGCCACCCACCTGGCACTCTCCGCGAGCCAACTGCGTCGCCGCTGCCTGCAGGCGGTGGGCATGAGTCCGAAGGTTCTCCAGCGGACGTTGCGTTTTCAGGGATTTCTCGCACTGGCCCAGGCCGGCGCCACACCCACCGGCCGGCGTGGAGCGGACGGCATGGCGGGGCTGGCGGTTGACGCCGGGTACGCCGACCAAGCGCACCTCAGCCGGGAATGCCTGCGCCTGACCGGCGTCACCCCGCGCCAACTCCTCGGCGGGGACATCGAACGGTGCGCCTGCGGCCACGACCACTCCGCCTCGTACGCGCCCTTCCTCGCCACCCGTTCGCAAGCCGCCACTACGCGTCCGGTCCTGCTCGATTCGTTCAAGACTCGTCGTCACGCCCGCGCGTAGGTTCGACCGCATGTCAGACATGAGCAAGGTCTTCAGCGCCCACGCCGTCTCGGTCGACGGCTACATCAGTGGTCGCACCCCGGACGGCGTCGACGACTTCGGCCGCGGTCTCGGTGACGCAGGCATGCTCTTCGACTGGTACTTCGACGGGGACACGCCCAGCCAGGTGTTCGGCGGCTTCAAGCTGAGTGAGCCAAGCGCCCGCTTCTTCGACGTGGTCGCCGACCGAGTCGGGGCGACGGTCTCCGGGCGTACGACGTACGAGCACTCCAGCCATTGGGGCGGCGGTGGTCCACAGCCGACTGCACCACTCTTCGTCCTCAGCCACCGGCCCGCACCTGAGATCAGCGAGAAGCAGACACTCGTCACCACCGGGATCGAGGACGCGATCGCGGCGGCCCGCGCGGCCGCCGGGGACAAGGACGTCGCCATCATGGGCGGCGGCGCGCTGACCTCCGCTCTGGCGGCGGACCTCGTCGACGAGGTGATCCTCCATCAGGTGCCCGTCCTGCTCGGTGGCGGTCGCAGCTTCTTCCAGGCCGTCCCGAAGCACGTGAACCTCCGCCTGCTCACGGCCATCGCGGCACCCGGCGTGACGCACCTCCACTACGAGGTGGTCCGATGATCCTTGTCACCGGAGGGCTCGGCATGATCGGTGCCCACACCGCCCGGGCGCTCGTCGATCTCGGCCGCGAGGTCGTCGTCACCACCCATCGCCGGACCGAGGTCCCGTCGTTCCTCGCCGGCGACGTCACGGTGGAAGCTCTCGACGTCACCGATCGGGACGCGTTCCTGGCCCTCGGCGATCGCTACGACATCAGCGACATCGTGCATCTCGCGGGCAGCATCCCCGACGAGGACCCGGTCCAGTTCTTCCGCACGGACCTGACCGGCCTGCTCAACGCGCTGGACGCCGCACGCACCTGGGGCGTACGCCGGTTCGCTGTCGCCAGCAGCCTCGGCGTGTACACCAGCCGGACCGAGATCCCCTGGCACGAGGACCTCGCGCTCCCCACCACGGCGCTGCCGCACCTGATCATCGCCTTCAAGAAGGCGGTCGAGCCACTCACGACACACAGCCTTCAGGGCAGCGGCGTCCAGCCGGTCGTACTGAGGATCGGGACCGTCTGGGGACCGCTCGTCGACCCGGAAACACCGTTCTTCCACATCCCGCCGTACATCAGCGCCGTCCTGCGTGGTGACAAACCACAGCCGCTGTATGCCGACGATGGCGGCGACTCCTGCTATGCGCCAGACGCCGGACGCGCGATCGCGCTCCTGACGACCACGGACGCCCTGCGGCATGACACCTACAACGTGTCCAGCGGCCGGCCGTACACCAACCGCGAGTTCGCGGACGCCCTGCAGGCGATCTCCCCCAGCCTGCAACTCGACCTCCGCCCCGGACGGCAGACCGGCCCCGGCGACAACCCATACCTCGACATCACTCGGCTTACCGAGGACACCGGCTTCACTCCGGCGTTCGACGTCCCCGCGGCCGTAGCCGACTACGTCACCTGGCGAGCGAAGCAACCCCGCTGACGGAATAGGGCCGCCGGGGTGGAGGTTGCCGGAAGTATGGGACTTGAGATTGGCGTGATTCTCCCGACCTCGACGCCGGATCCGAAGCAACCGATTCTCGGGGATGTGCGCGAGAGCGCACGGTTCGCCGAGGAGATCGGGCTGGACTCGGTGTGGTCGACGGATCATCTGATCGCGAGCGCGCCGATGCTGGAGAGCTCGGTGGTGCTGGCCACCGCGGCGGCGGTGACGGAGCGGATCACCGTTGGATTCAACGTGATGCTGCTGGCGCTGCGTCCGGTCGCGTGGGCGGCGAAGCAGGTGAACACACTGCAATTGGTGTCCAACAACCGGCTCGTCCTCGGCGTCGGCACCGGCAACCCAGCGCACGGTGACATCGGCTGGCGCGCGGCCGGCGTGGAGTTCGCGGACCGCGGCCGGCTCACCGACGAGGCACTCGACAAGCTGCGCGATCTGATCGCGGGCAAGCCGACGGTACTCGCGGACGGCCTCGAGGCGACCCTGGCGCCCGGGTCGGCGGTGCCGCCGATCGTTGTCGCAGGCAACGGACCACGGGCTCATCGGCGGGCGGCGACGTACGGCGACGGGTGGGCGACGATCGCGATGTCGCCGGCCGAGATCCGGACGAACCTTGCCCGGATCAACGAGCTCGCCGCCGAGCACGACAGGCCTGCGCTCAAGGCAACAGTCGTCGCACCCCAGCTGGAGGGTGACCCGGCCGAGCAGTTCGCGGCGTACGAAGCGGCAGGCGTCGAACGCGTGATCCTCCCGCCCGCCGTCGACTGGCGCCGCGCCTATGAGAACGCCGCCAAGCTCAAGGCCTAGGTCCCCCGAACCACACTTGGTCCCACCGCGGCTCAAACCCCATCAAGCACCATGGTGAGGACGATGGCCGTCAGTGCGCGTCAGCGCAGCCCACAGGTGGAACGGCGGGGGGTGGGAGCGCTCCAGCGCCGTGCTCCCACGGGGCTGATTTGACCTTGACGTTGGTGTCAGGCTTTACGGTCGTGGCATGGCTGGAATCGTGGTGGTTGGAGTTGGACCGGGCATCGGCGTGGCGGTAGCCCGGCGGTTCGTGCGGGAGGGGATGAGTGCCGGGCTGATCGCGCGGTCGGAGGAGAAGGTGAAGGCCGCGGCCGATGCGCTCGCGGGCGCCGAGGTGCTCGCGGTCGCGGCCGACTGCACGGACGAGGTCGGGCTGCGGGCCGCGCTCGATCGGGTGATCAACGCGCACGGCGTACCGGACGTGGTCGTCTACAACGCGGCGGTCATCCAGCCGGATGCGGTCGGCGACCTGACGGCTCAGCAGCAGCTGGACGCCTGGGCGGTCAACGTGGTCGGTGCGATCACCACCGCGGCCTACGTCGTACCGTCGATGGTCGAGCGCGGGCGTGGCACGTTCATCATCACCGGTGGCATGCCCGAGCCGAAGCCCGCCTATGTCAGCCTCTCCCTCGGCAAGGCCGGCGTCCGGACGCTCGTCACCCTGCTCGACCAGCAGTACGGCGCCGCGGGCATCCACGCAGCCACCGTCACTGTGGGCGGTGGAGTCGCTCCCGGCTCGCTGTGGGACCCGGAGGACATCGCTGACCACTACTGGCGCCTGCACGCCCAGCAGCGGGCAGACTGGACGCACGAAGTCGTGCTGTGAGTGGACTGGTCAAGATCCTCCGGATTGGCCCTGTCGGCGGGCGGCCGGCGTCGGTGAGACTGTTGCTGTTCGCAACCGATGAGGATCGCTGATGTATGTTCCCGCCCACTTCGCCGCCGACGATGAGGCGGTGCACGAGCTGCTCGCCCACCACGGCGCCGCCGACCTGGTGACGATGACCACGGACGGGCTGGTGGCGACCATGCTGCCGTTCGTCCACGACCGTTCGCGGAACGTGCTGCTCGGGCACTTCGCCCGGAACAACGACCACTGGCGCCGGACCGTGGTCGGCGAGGCGCTGGTGATCATGCGCGGGCCGGACGCGTACGTCTCCCCGGCCTGGTACGAGTCCAAGCGCGAGCACGGCCGGGTGGTGCCGACCTGGAACTACGTCACCGCGCACGTCTACGGGACCATGACCGTGCACGACGATCCGGCCTGGGTCGAGGACGTCGTACGGCGCTTGTCGGATCACCACGAGGCGGGCCGAGCCGAGCCGTGGTCGGTCGACGACGCGCCGGAGAAGTTCGTCAGTGGGCAGCTCCGGGCGATCGTCGGCGTAGAGATCGCGATCAACCGGATCGAGGCGAAGTTCAAGCTCAGCCAGAACCGGCCGGAGGCGGACGTCGACGGGGTGATCGCGGGGCTCCGCGCGGACGGCGATGACCGGACCGCGGCCGCGGTCGCCGAGCATCGGCGCTGACTCAGAGCAGACCGCGCCGGAAGCCCTCGGCGACGGCGGAGGCGCGATCGGGCACCTCGAGCTTGGCGTAGATGTTGAGCAGATGCGTCTTGACCGTCGCCTCGCTGATGAACAGATGAGCGGCGGCCTCCCGGTTGGTGTTGCCGGCTGCGACGAGCCCGAGGACTTCGAGTTCCCGCGGGCTGAGCACGGCAGGCGGGGGTGGCGTGCGGACGCGATTCATCAGCGTGCTCGCCACCGACGGCGCGAGCACCGACTGGCCGTCTGCTGCGGCGCGGACGGCGCGCAGCAGCTCGTCGCGGGGTGCGTCCTTCAGCAGATAGCCAGTCGCGCCGGCCTCGATCGCGGGTACGACGTAGCCGTCCGTGTCGTAGGTGGTCAGGACGAGCACCCGAGCGGCGACCCCGCGCTTCGCTAGTTCGGCGATCGCGGCCAGGCCGTTCACGCCCGGCATCTGCAGATCCATCAGGATCACGTCCGGCCGCAGCGCCTGCGCCAGCCCGATCGCCTCGGCGCCGTCGGCGGCCTCGCCGACCACCTCGAACTCGGGCTCGGCAGCGAACATCCCGCTCAACCCGTCCCGGACCACCGGATGGTCATCCGCGATCAGCAGCCTGATCATGCCGGCGCCCCCGCCGCGGTCATGGGGATGCTCGCGGAGATCGCCGTACCGGATCCTGGCTCGGACTCGATCTCCAGCGTCCCGTTGAGCGCCTCGATCCGCTGCCGCATCGCGACCAGGCCGAAGCCACCGCCAGTGGACGCGGTCCGGCGGGACGGGTCGAAGCCGATGCCGTCGTCGCGGACGTCCAAGGCGACCTCCTTCTCCATGTAGGACAGCGTCACACCGACGCGGGTCGCCTGCGCGTACTTCGCCACGTTCGCGAGCGCCTCCTGGATCGCGCGGAGCAGGCCGGCCTCGGCCTCGGGGGTCATCACCCGTGGCGTGCCGGTGGTCGCCAGTTGTACGTCGATCCCGTGCAGAGCCGACCAGCGTCCTACGACGTCGGCGATCGCCTCGCTCAGCGTTGCCGTCTGCAAGGGCTGTGGACGGAGGGCATCGACCGAACGGCGCGCTTCGGTCAGGCTCTCCCGGGCCAGACCGACCGCGGCCGTGACGTGCCGGCGCCAGTCCGCGGCGTGCTCGGCCGCCTGGAGTTGGGTGACGATCCCCGTCAGGCCCTGCGCGAGCGTGTCGTGGATCTCGCGGGCCATCCGATGCCGCTCGTCGTGCACGCCGGCCTCGCGCGCCTGGGTCACCAACTGGTCGTGCAGGACCGCGTTCTCGGCCATGGTCACCTCGAGGCGACGGTTGGTCTCGGTCAGCGCGTCGACCGCCTCCTGGCGCTGCCGGCTGAGCACGTCACTGCGCCAGCCGAGCCACGCGGCCAGGCACATCCCGACCACGTTCACTCCGAGCACCGCGACGTACGCGAGCAGACCGAACGCGTCGGTCTTCGGGATGTCGTACGCCTGCGCCGTACCGGCGACCAGGGCGACAGCCGCGACGCCGGCCAGACGGGACGGCCAAGGCAGCAGGACGAACGCGTAGAAGTAGCCGGCCGGCGTGAGGAAGCCGAACCACGAGTCGCGGACCACCAGCACGGCCAGGATCAGCACGAAGCCGGTGATGAAGACCACCATCGGTCCGTACCGCTCGCGCCGGGCCGGGCGCAGCGTGAACATCAGGAGCATCCACAGCGCGGCCGCCGCACAGAGCGCCAGATCCACAAGCATCGCCCGGGTGTCGGTACGGCGAACCAGCACAGTGACCGCGGTGAGGAAGGCGAGCAGCGCGTACGGCACCACGGTCACCCGCACCGGCCACACCCGCTCGCTCATCCGTCCTCCTTCACCGACCAGTGAACACCGACCGTAGGTGCTTGCCGTTGACCAGCAAGGCGACCCCGAGCAGCAGCAGGCCGCAGATCGCCTGCTCGCACTTCATCCACAGCGGGAAGGTGCCTGGCAACGCGATGATCACCACGATCGCGACCAGCATGATCGCCGACACCAGCCGCAGCCGGAGGAACCCCTTCCGGGATCCGCGCGCCGCCCGCCGGGCGAACGCGAACGTGAGCAGCGAGCTGGCGACCACGATCGTGCCGCGGGTCCAGACCGCGGCGTTGACCGCGGCCGTGTCGTTGCGCAGGGCAATGATGGCGACCAGCGTCAGCACGCTGATGGCCAGATACCCGCCGACCAGCAGTTGCACACTCCGCAACGCTGCCGCACTGCGCGGGTGACGCACGTCCACAGTGGACATCTCCGGCTCCTTTCGAAAGCTCGACCACTCCAGCGTCGCGGTCCGGGGCCTTCGCCCACATCGACCGCCGGGCCATATCCACGCCTCGTCCGGCTGACCAGGCCCTCCACCGATCGGTGGAGGGCAGGCAATTGATCGTTGCCCCGAGCACCTTTCTTCCATGACAGTTTGTGCACGGATTGTCACGGACTGTTTGCGGGTGCGTGCAGATGTCCGGACAAGCCTGGCGGGCGCGGGGCGGACGGCAGATCGTCTTGTGAGGAAGCGCAATCGACGAGGAAGAGATCGAGACAGCCGGTCGACCACGGGAGGGTCCGGACGCGTGCTCGAGACTTATCGCGGCATCCCACATCTACTGGACACCTGGCTCGTCCTCACCGGCATGGCGTTGCCGATCGCCGTCTCGTCGCTGCGCCGGCCCGGCGACCTGATCCCCCGGCTGGCGGCCTTCTGCCTGCCGGTGGCCCTCGCCCTGGTACTCGCGGCAACCCTCAGCCCGACCGCACACCGGCTGGGCCAGGTCGGCCAGTGCGGCGCTCACCTGACCACCACCGGCGGCCTCACCTCACTCCAGGGCCTGCTCAACGTCCTGCTCTTCGTCCCGGCCGCCGGCATGCTCACGCTGGCCGGCGGCCGCCCGGGCGACGGGATCGCCGCCGGGATCGGGATGTCGGCCGCTGTCGAGGCGATCCAGGCGCTGGTCCCGCAACTCGGGCGGTCATGTCAGTTGCACGATCTGATCGCGAACTCGCTCGGCGCGTTCTGCGGGGTCGGTCTCGCGGCCGGCCTGCGGACCCTCACCCGCAGCCGCCGGTTGGTGACGGGCCCGTACGTCGTCGAGCACGCCGCGATGCTCGTCGTACGGGCCCGGCGGTCGGCGCGGCACCGGCGCGGCGGGCTGGTTCAGCGGCCTGTACCAATACCGAAACCGGCCACTGGGCTACGTGCGGTAGTCAGGGCTCGGTGAATATCACAGAACGTAGACGAAGTTATCCGGATGGTTATCCACAGGTTGTGGATGGAACGGGGGATGACTGCGCAACTACGCGGAGATATCCACAGGTCAGGGCCGGACATCCAGTCCGAGGGTGGCCGCGACGACCATCGCCTGAGCGACGTCGATCCGGGCGTCTCTGAGCGTGACGGTCAGTGGCTCGAGCGTGGACAGGTCGGAGCCGCGCAGGTCGGCCCCAGTGAAGTCGGCTCGCTGCAGCGACGCGCCGGACAGATCGAGGTCGCGCAGCGTCGCCTTCGCCGCACGGATGCCGGTCAACTCCGCCTCGCGCAGTTTCACCCCGGTGAACTCGGTCCCCTTCAGGTCCGCGCCCGGCAGACCGGTGAACGACCAGTCGCCGCCGGACACCTTCAGCAGGTTGAAGGTGCAGTCGTCGAAGTAGCTGCCGACGAGCTTGCAGCGGGTGAAGGTGGTGTCGAACAGCGAGCAGCGGACGAAGGTGCAGTTCACGAACGCCGCGTCGGTGTGGGTCGAGGCGTTGAAGCGGACCCCGCGGAACGTGCACTCCTCGAAGATCCCGCCGCGGTTGTCCACCTCGGTCAGGTCCGAGTCGATGAACAGCACCCGGTGGTAGGTCTGCCCGGACGGGTCGGCGTCGTCCCAGTCGCGGATCGTCGACTCGGTCGGCGCTCCCGGTCGCGCACGGTCGGCCATGAATCTCCCTCGGTCGGTCCCCTGGAGCCCCCACCCTGCCATCCCGAGCCGACAGAGTTGTGATCCGTACGACGGAGAACGGTAGGCCGACCGACAACTACGGGCCGCACGATGGAGGGGTGACCGGAACTGAGCGGGTGATGGTGTTCGGCGCGGGAGGTTTCCTCGGCGCCAGGATCTGCGCGCTGCTCGCCGACCGCGGGGTCGAGTACCGCGGCCTGAGCCGGAGCCGGGGTGAGCCGTACCGGCTGTGCGACCTGGCCGCGATGCACTCGTACGCCCTGGACACCCAGATCGGCATGTACAAGCCGACCGTGATCGTCAACGCCGCCGGCGCCACGCTGGGCGAGCCGGCCGACCTCGTCCGGGCCAACGTGATCGCGGTAGAGGCCCTGCTCGCCTCGGCCCGGGACAACGCCGGCCACGCCCGCTTCGTCCAGCTCGGTTCGGCCGCCGAGTACGGCGGTGGTCCGCACGGCACCAGCCTGGACGAGCAGACCGAACCCCGCCCGGCCGGTCCGTACGGCGTCACCAAGCTGGCCGGCTCCGAACTCGTCCTGCGCGCCCAGCGGAACGGCGCGGACGCCGTCGTGCTCCGGATCTTCGATGTGATCGGCCCCGGCGCGCCCGCGAGTACCTTGCCGGGTCGCGTGATCAGGGATCTCCGGTCGCGCCAGTTGATCGAGGTCGGATCGCTCGACGTCTGGCGGGACTTCGTCGACGTCCGCGACGTCGCCGAGGCCGTGGTCGCGGTGGCGCTCGCGGACGCCAAGCTCCCGCCGGTCCTGAACGTCGGCACCGGCCGGGCGACGCTCGCCCGCGATGTCGCCGGTCAGCTGTTCGAGCTGAGCGGGCAGCCGGCGAAGATCGTCGACGACATTCAGGACGGCGGGCCGGGGGTGAGCTGGCAGCAGGCGGACATCACGTTGATCGGCGCACAGCTCGGCTGGTCGCCCAAGATCTCGCTCGAACAGTCACTGGCCGACGGTTGGTCCGATCAGCCGTAGGAGACTGGGTGGGTGGAGATCCGCTTGCTCAGCCTGCCCGCGCCGGATCGGCGACCACCCGCGGTGAACGAGGATCTCGTGCTCACCGGGCCCGACTTCGTCGTCGTCCTCGACGGCGCCACCGCTCCACCGGGCGTCGACTCCGGCTGCCGGCACACCGTCGCCTGGCTCGTCGGCCAACTCGCGACCCGGCTCGCGCCGCCCCTTCTCTCGCGCTCGTCCGCGCCGCTCACCGACCTGCTGGCCGAAGCGATCACAGCAGTCCGTGCTGCGCACGCCGACACCTGCGACGTCACCAACCCGGACAGCCCGTCGTCCACCGTGTCGATGCTCCGCATCCGGCCGGACCACGTCGAGCATTTGGTGCTGGCCGACTCGCCGATCATCGTGCGGTCGCCGGCCGGCGCGATCACCGTCCACAGCGACGACCGCATCGACCTCCTCCCCGAGCACTCCCTGGCCGCGGTCCGCCGGCTCCGCAACCAGCCCGGCGGCTTCTGGGTGGCGAGCACCGAGCCCGAGGCGGCGTACCAGGCGCTTACGGGTACGACGGATCGCGCCGACGTGGACGTGGTCGTCGTACTGACCGATGGAGCGTCCCGGTACACCGAGCGCTACGGCCACTCGTGGGACGACCTGGTCGACGTCCTCACCACCGACGGACTGCGTGAGTTGATCGACCGGGTCTGGGCGTACGACGAGGCCGCGCCGGCCAGCCCTCGCGGGAAGCGGTACGACGACGCGAGCGTCGTACTCTGCCGTCCCTAGGTGCGCGGGCCGTACGACGGGAAGGTCGGGCCGGGGTTGTTGAACCGGGGTGCGTACTGCGGCGGCTCGGGCGGCGGCAGCACGTCGGTGACGCGCGGAACCTCGGCCCGGTCCTGCTGCCAGCGAGTGATCTGAAGGAGCAACAGCGAGGCGGCGATGCCCGCGACGATCAGCAAGACGGTCGCCACCGTGAAGCCGATGTTGACCGCGAGCGCGACCCGGACCATGAAGTCCTGCAGGTCGTAGATGTCGACGTAGTCACCGGTCGCGTCGGCGGCGTCGGCCGCATCGACCAGGCGGACGACCCACACGATGAAGCCGATGAAGGCGATCCCACCGCCGCCGATCAGGATCACCCAGAATCCCGTCCACGACGCCCACCACCCATACAGCAGCGCGCGCATCCGACCGGTCCGGGTCGCGCCCGGCTGCTCGAGCGGCTCGCTCGCGGTGGCGACGTCCTGGACGATCTCCAACGGATACCAGAACTGCACGATCGGGCAGAACCACGAGCCGACCACCCAGCCCTGCACCCGCCGATGCAGGCCGCGGGCCGGGTCGACCGGCGGCCCGGGACGCGGCGCCAGCGGTGAGTGCAGGAAGTCGGTGTTCTCCCGCGCTTGCCACAGCCAGATCAGGAAGGCGACGGCCGTGCCCATCAGCAGGTAGCTGACCAGGTTGAGCAGCGGTCCGGTGCCGGCGATCGACTGGATGCCGCGGTTGACCTCCTCCTCGGACAGCAGTCCGTAGACGAACCGCTTGACGTCGTCGTACGAGCTCCACAGGAGCGCGGACTGGATCACCGCCGCGACCGCGGTCAGCCCCATCAGCACGATGCTGACCAGCGCGATCTTCCGCAGCGGCCGGTACCGCGGCGGGATCGGCGCGGGCTGGTACGGCATCGGTCCATACGGGCCCGGATACTGCGGATATTGGCCTGGATACGGCTGCGTCATCTGTCCACCTCCCCGCAGCCAAGTTAACCCAAGGCCAGGAGCGATCAACCCCTTGTCCACAGGTGAAAAGCTGCAACTAGACGGTGGCGAACGCCTGCTGGACCGCGGGCAGCGCGAGCTCCCGATCCACGGCCGACAGCCCGATCCGGGTCCGCCGGTCCAGTACGTCGTCCACCGTCAGCGCACCCTCGTGCCGGATGGCGAACAACAGCTCGGCGTACGTCGTCCGCAGTCCGGGCGCGATCGGCTCCAGCAAACCCGGCGCTCCCGCGATCACCTCGGGCGCCTCGACGCCGTACCGCTGGACGAATCGCGACGGCGCCCGCACGGCCGCCAGCCGGACCCGATCGGCCGCGCCGACCAGCGGAAGCCGGTGGGTCAGGCAAGGCCGGCGTACGTCGAGGGTGGACTGCTCCAGCGCCTTGTCGAGCGCGTCCTGCGCCATCCTGCGGTAGGTGGTGAGTTTCCCGCCGACGATCGTCACGAGCCCGTCGTCGCTGGTGATCACCGCGTGACGCCGGGAGATGTCCGCGGTCTTGTCCGCACCCTTGTGATGCCGTGTGTCGAGAAGTGGGCGGAGACCGGCATACGTGCCGAGGAGGTCAGCCCGCGTCAGCGGCGTCTGCACCGCGCTGCTGATGGTGTCGAGGAGGAAGTCGATCTCCGCGTCGGTGGCCTGCGGTACGTCGTTCACCGGGCCGGGCGCGTCCTCGTCGGTCAGACCGAGGTACACCCGGTCGTCCGGCGCCGGGATCGCCATCACCACGCGGCGCAGCTCACCCGGCACGGGCACGGTCAGGATGGCGGACAACCCGCCGAAGGCGGACTGCGGCAGGACGAGATGCGTCCCCCGGCTGGGCCGCAGCCTGATGCCGGCGGCGACCTGACCGGCCCAGATCCCGGCGGCGTTGATCACCACCTTCGCGTCCACGGACAGGCGGTGCCCGGTCAGTTGGTCGACCAGGACGGCACCGCGTCCGGTGACCTCGGTGGCGGCGACCCGGGTGAGAATGCGGGCGCCGTACTGCGCCGCGGTCCGCGCGATCGCGACCACCAGCCGGGCGTCGTCGTACAACTGACCGTCCCAGGTCAGGAAGCCGCCGCGCAGGCCTTCCGGCCGCAGGGTCGGGGCGTAGCGGAGGATCTCGGCCGAGCTCACCCGGCGCGAGTGCGGCAGGAAGTCGTCGCTGGTCCGCGCGAACGTGCGCAGGACGTCGCCGCCGAGGAACGCCGACCGCAGCATTGCGGCCTGCGCGAACTTTGCGTGCGGCAACCATGGCGCGACCTGCGGGATCGGGTGGACCAGGTGTGGCGCGGTCGTCTTCATCAGGATGCCGCGCTCGACGGCGCTCTCGTACGCGATGCCGACATGGCCGGAAGCGAGGTAGCGCAGCCCGCCGTGCACGAGCTTCGAGCTCCAGCGGCTGGTGCCGAACGCGAGGTCGTGCTTCTCGACCAGGGCAACTGACAGGCCGCGGGCGGCCGCGTCCAGGGCGACGCCGGCGCCGGTGACCCCGCCGCCGATGACCAGGACGTCGACCTTGCCGGTCGTGCCCAGCCAGTCCAGCTCGCGGGTCCGGCGCGCCGCGTTCAGGCTGGCGTTGCCGACCGTCCTGAACTCCTTCCCCGCGCCGCCGCCCCGGTCGATCATGGCGTCAGGTACTTGGTGAGCATGTCGCGCAGCTCGTCGTCGAGCTTCGGATACTCGTCCTTCGCGGCCATCACCGGACCGGAGACCGCCGAGGCCAGCGAGACGAGGATGATCTGCCGGGCCAGCCAGACCGGATCGCCGGACCGGATCGAGCCGTCGGCCTGGCCCAACTTGATGCCCTCCTCGACCAGCTTGAGATGCGCGACGGTGCTGCTACCGCGGCGCTCGAGCAGGTACGGCGTGAGGAACTCGGGGTCGAGCTCGATGATCTTGCGCATCAACGGGTGGACCCGGGTCTGCGCGACCACCTCGACCACGCCCTCGACCAGCCGGGACCGGCCGTCCGCGGCGTCCGGCTGGAATGCCGACACCAGCGCGGTGGTCCACTCCCGGGTCATCAGCGCGGCGACCACGGCCTGCACGTTCGGCCAGCGCCGGTACAGGGTCGCGCGGGAGACCTCGGCATGCCGGGCGATGTCGGCCATCGTCATCCGGCGCATCCCGATCGCGAGCAGCAGCTCGTAGGCCGCGTCGAGGATCCGCTCCTCGCCGATCGCGTTCGCGGGCGCCGGACGGGCGCTGGTCTCGGGCTCCGACTCGCTGCTACGCTGAGACATCACATGTCAGAGTGTATCAGCGACTGTGTCGTCCCGAAACTGTCCGTGGGAGGTGGGAGCCAGGGGGTTCCACCTCCCACGGACGCTACCTCGCAGCACCGCCGAAAGGGAGCCCACGATGACCGAGTCGGACCTTCCGGTGGTGCATCTCACGCCCGGCCGTTGGGGCGACCCCGCCCACCCCGTCGCCCTCCCGCCCGCCGCGCTCGAGGCCCTGAAGCACCTCGGCGTACGACGCCCGCAGACGGATCCCGTGGACCCGCTGGTCGCAGCCGACCGATCCGGTCTGATCCCGGAGCAACTGTCGTTCCTGGCCGGAGTGGTCGGTATGGAGCACGTTGCTTCCGACCTGGACTCGCGGTGGGCACACACCCGCGGCTACTCGACCACCGACCTGCTCCTCCACCGCTTGGGTGACACGTCCGATATGCCCGACGCCGTCGTCTACCCGGCGACCCACGACGAGGTCCTCGCCCTCCTCGCCGGCGCTGCTGACCACGACCTCGCAGTCGTGCCCTACTCCGGGGGCACCTCGGTGGTCGGCGGACTCGCTCCCGATCGCCGCTTCGTCACCGTGGATCTGCGCCGGCTGGATCAGCTCGTCGCACTGGACGAGATCTCGCGAACCGCGACGCTCCAGGCGGGTGTCCGAGGTCCGGCGGCCGAAGCACTCCTCGCCGAACGCGGCTACACACTCGGCCACTTCCCGCAGTCCTACGAGGGCGCGTCGATCGGCGGCTATGCGGCCGCGCGGTCGAGCGGGCAGTCGTCCGCCGGGTACGGACGCTTCGACCAGATGGTGGTCGGGCTGACACTCGCCACCCCGCGCGGGACCATCGAGCTCGGCCGGGCGCCGATGTCCGCGGCCGGGCCGGACCTGCGCCAGCTCGTGCTCGGGTCCGAGGGCGCGTTCGGGATCATCACGTCGGTCGTCGTACGGATCCGGCCGCGACCGGCCGAGCGGCACTTCGAGGGCTGGCGGTTCGAGAGCTTCGCCGACGGTCTGACCGCGATCCGGCGACTGGCGCAGGACGGGCCGTTGCCGACGGTGCTGCGGTTGTCCGACGAGGTCGAGACGGCGGTGAACCTGGCCGATCCGGATGTGCTCGGTGGCCGGTCGGGCGGCGTACTGGCGATCATCGGGTTCGACGGCCCGTACAACTCCGGGACGGCCGAGGTCCTGACCGCGGCCGGTGGGCAGAATCTCGGTGAGGGGCCTGGTGAGACCTGGCGGGTCGGCCGCTACCGAGCGCCGTACCTGCGTGATCCCTTGCTCGACGAGGGCGCGCTGGTCGAGACCCTCGAGACGGCAGCCTTCTGGTCCCGTATCCCCGAGCTCAAGGCTGCCGTCACGGAGGCTTTGGTGCAGACGCTGACCGAGCAAGGCACGCCACCACTGGTTCTCTGCCACGTGTCCCACCTTTACGAGACCGGTGCCTCGCTGTACTTCACGGTGATCTCGGCGCAGACCGACGATCCCGTGCGGCAATGGCGTACGGCGAAAGCCGCCGCCAGCCAGGCGATCGCGACCGCCGGCGGCACCATCTCCCATCACCACGGCGTCGGCACCGACCACCGCGCGGCCTACGCCGACGAGATCGGTCCGCTTGCGCTGGAAGCCCTCCAAGCCGTCAAGCACGTCCTCGACCCCGGCGCCGTCCTCAACCCCGGCATTCTGATCTGACGGAACACTTGACCTCAAGTTCACTTGAGGGATGACAGTCGGGGCATGACTCCTGAATCCTCCGACCGTCCTGTCGCTCTCATCACCGGTGCGTCTGCCGGTCTCGGACTCGCGCTGGCGCACGGACTCGCCGGACGCGGCTGGGTGCTGGTGATCGATGCCCGCGGCGCCGAAGCGCTCAAGGACGCGGCCGACGCGCTGGCGAGCCACACCGACGTGGTCCCGCTCGCCGGCGACGTCACCGACCCGTCGCATCGCGCCGACCTGGTCGACGCCGTGGCCGGGCTCGGCCGGCTCGACCTGCTCGTCAACAACGCGAGCTACCTCGGCCCGAGTCCCCTGCAGGCGTTGGGGTCCGCCGATCTCGACGAACTGCGTCGCGTCTACGAGGTCGACGTACTCGCACCGATCGCTCTGACCCAAGCCCTGCTGCCATCACTCACCGCGGCGTCGGGTGTGCTGCTCAACATCAGTTCTGACGCCGCAGTGGAGGCATATGAGACGTGGGGCGGCTATGGCTCCGCCAAGGCCGCACTTGACCACGCGACCCGAGTCCTCGCTGCTGAGCACCCCACGCTGTCCGTGTACGCCGTCGATCCGGGTGATCTGCGTACGGCGATGCACCAGGCCGCGTTCCCCGGCGAGGACATCTCGGACCGGCCCGAGCCGGCGACCGTCGTACCGGCGTTCCTGCAGTTGCTCGACAGCAGGCCGGAGAGTGGGCGCTACCGAGCCGCCGAGTTCGCGCCGGCGGTGAGGTCGTGAGGGTGCATCCCCACACCAGATTCGTCCTGCCCGATTCACTCAACGCCGGCGAACCACCGGAGGCTCGGGGGCTGTCGCGGGATCAGGTGAAGCTGCTGGTCGCGGAGGGGTCGACCGTCACGCACACCCGCTTCGACCGGATCGGCGAACATCTGCGACCGGGAGACCTGCTGCTGGTGAACACGTCCGGCACACTGCCCGCGGCCGTCGACGGCTCATGGATCAGCGGCTCCGGTGTGGAGCCGGTGGTCGTGCACTTCTCCACTGCGCTCGACGACGGCACTTGGGTGGTCGAGTTGCGCAACGGCGGCGCGCCGATGTTCGGCGGTACGGCGGGCGACCACGTCGAACTGCCAGAGGGTGTGCTGACCCTGCTGTCGCCGTACCAACCGGGCTCCAATCGCCTATGGCGGGCGAAGCCTCCAGTGGCGGATGTGCTCGGCTATCTGGAACGCCATGGCCGTCCGATCACCTATAAGTACGTCGGTCAGCACTGGCCGCTGGCGTCGTACCAGACTGTCTTCGCGCGCGAGCCTGGCAGTGCGGAGATGCCCAGTGCGGCAAGGCCGTTCAGCTTCGAGCTGGTGAGTCATCTGGCGTCGCAGGGCGTGCTGATCGCGCCGATCCTCTTGCATTGCGGGGTGTCATCACTCGAGAGCCACGAACCCCCTTTGCCCGAGCGGTACGACGTACCCGAGCACACGGCCCGCCTGGTCAACTGGGTCAAGGCCAACCGAGGGCGCGTGATCGCAGTCGGCACGACCGCGGTCCGCGCCATCGAGTCAGCCGTCAGGCCAGATGGCTCGGTCAGCGCGGCGCACGGCTGGACCGACCTCGTCCTCGGCCCGGATCACCCGGTCCGAGTTGTGGATGGCCTCGTGACCGGGATGCACGCACCCGAGGCCTCGCACCTACTCCTTCTCGAGTCGGTCGTCGGAGGCAGCACGGTCCAGCGCGCCTACGACGCGGCTCTGGACGAGCACTACCTCTGGCACGAGTTCGGCGACAGTTGCCTGCTGCTGCGCTGACGGCGCCGGCAACTGTCCGTCATTGCCCGGCCGTGCACGTTTCTCCACCGCACGTGGACTCATCCCAGCTGTCCTAACCACTTGGGTCCCCCGTCGGGACGTCACCTGATTAGACGAGCATCTGCCCCCGCTGTCATCCGCATTCACACAACCGAGCAGAAATTGTGGCCTAGCCCAATTAGTCGCCTTGTGAACGGCCGGGGGTCAGGTGCGGGTTTTCTTGCGGCGGTGGTTGCTGGTTTGGAGGAAGACCCAGGCTACGGCTGCGCCGGTGAGGAAGCCGCCGAGGTGGCCTTGCCAGGAGATGCCGGGGATGGCGAAGGACAGGACGGCGGTGATGGCGATGTAGCCGAGGATCCAGGTGACGTCGAGGCCGCGGGCGCGGTGGACCACCAGGAGGGCACCGACCAGGCCGAGGACGCCGCCGGACGCGCCGAGGGTCGCCGAGCCGGGGGCCGCGAGCAGCCAGACCGCGAGGCCGCCGCCGAGGGCGGACAGCAGGTAGAGGGTCAGGAACCTGATCCGGCCGAGCATCTGCTCCAGTGGCGGACCGAGCACGTACAGCATGAACAGGTTCGAGAAGATGTGGAAGATCTGCACGTGGGTGAAGGCCGACGTGAGCAACCGCCACGGCTCGCTGTCCACCAGCACCGGGACCAGCACCAGATCGTTGACGATCCGGGCGCCGCCGGCATGGACGGCGATGAAGACCAGCACGTTGATCGCCATCAGGCTGAGCGTGACGACTTGCGGGTTGCCGCGCTGAATGCCGCCGAGCGAGGTCCGGGTGCGCGGCACCGACTTCACGCCCTCGTTGAAGCAGCTCGGGCACTGGAACCCGACCGCGGCGCTGTTCATGCAGGCCGGGCAGATCGGCTTGTCACAGCGCTGGCAGCGGACCCCGGCGGGCCGATCCGGGTGCCGGTAGCAGACGGTCTCGGTCACGCGGCTGGATCCTCCACAGGACGGCGGATCCGGGCCGGCTGACCGGCCCGGACCGGGAAATCAGGCGTTCTTGCGCTCGATCACGACGGTGTTGATCAGGATCGGCTCGATCGGCCGGTCGCCCGGCGCGGTCTTCGCGGTCGCGAGCGCGTCGACGACCTTCTTCGACTCGTCATCGGCGACCTCGCCGAAGATCGTGTGCTTGCGGTTCAGGTGCGGCGTCGGGACCACGGTCACGAAGAACTGCGAGCCGTTGGTGCCGCGGCCGAACTGGATGCCGGCGTTCGCCATCGCGAGCAGGTACGGGCGGTCGAACTGGAGCTCCGGGTGGATCTCGTCGTCGAAGGCGTACCCGGGCGAGCCGGTGCCGGTGCCGAGCGGGCAGCCGCCCTGGATCATGAAGCCGTCGATGACGCGGTGGAAGGTCAGGCCGTCGTAGAACTTCCTGGTGGTGGCCTGCCCGGTCTGCGGGTCGGTCCACTCCTTGGTGCCCTCGGCCAGGCCGACGAAGTTGCTCACCGTCTTCGGCGCCTGGTTGGGGAACAGCCTGATGACGACGTCACCCTTCGTCGTCTGCAGGGTCGCGTACAGCTCTTCGGCCACGGGAGTCACTCCTAGATCAGGTACGGCTTACGCCCTCGATCCTGTCACGTGAGTCCAAGCAGATCCGCACCGACCGGCCGGAAGACAAGCACCCGCCCCTCCGCTGCGCTCCGGGGCGGGGAGGGGCGGGAAAGGAGTCCAAGCAGAGTCGGATGGCGCGCAACGTCCTCCGCTTCGCTCCCGGGGCGAAGCAGAACCGCAGTGGTCGGGCGCTGGACAATCGCGCGGGCCTCGGCTTTGCTCCGGGGTAGAACTGGGTTGGGGAATGGGTGGGGCGGGGATGGGGCACCGGGTGATCAGCTCGGTACGTCGTACGATGCAGATGACACCGGATTTGTCCAGAGCCGTATCAGCAGGGTCCATGACGCCGATGGGCCGGAGCGCTGTCCGTCATGACGGGTGGCACCGAGGAGGGAACCGTGGGTTTGAGGAATTCCAAGGGCCGGGTCGAGACCGCGAAGGACAAGGTCCGGCCACTCGCCGAGTCGGCGTCGGGGAAGATCGGGCCGGCCGTCGGCCAGGTCCGTGACCACCTCGGCCCCGCTATGGGCACCGCACGGGAGAAGGTGTCGCCGTACGCCGAGAAGGCCGTCGAGCGTGGCGCGCACTATGCAGGGGTCGCGGTCGAGAAGGCCAGCCCGGTGATCGACGACGCGCTCGCCAAGGTCGGACCGGCCACCGAGGCCGCGGCTGAGAAGGCGCGCGTGCGGTTCAACGACGACGTGCTGCCGAAGGTGACCGCCGCGCTGGTTTCGCTCGCGGCCGCCGCCGAGCCGGTGGTCGAGGAGACCTCGCGCCGGGGCAAGGCCACCAAGGCCGCGCTCAAGGGTGAGATCGACGTACCGAAGAAGAAGAGCCACACGCTCCGCAAGGTCGTGCTGTTCCTGGGCTTCGGCGCCCTGGCGGCGGCAGCGGTGAAGAAGCTGCTGACCCCGCCGGAGCCGGCCTGGCAGTCGACCCCGACCAGCGGTCGCGACTACAGCTCCGCCCCGGCCGGTACGACGTCGCGCCCGGAGAGCCCGTCCGCCAACGGCAAGACCGATGCCCCGAAGGCGGAGTCGCCGAAGCAGGACACCGCCAAGCCCGACACGGCCAAGCCCGACAGCGCCAAGGCCGCCGACAATGCCAGGACCGAAGCCACGAAGGCGGACGCCGAGGCAAAGGCCGACGCCGAGGCGAAGGCGGCCGCGAACGGCGCCACCTCGAACGGCCCGGCGGCCAAGAAGACCACCACCACCCGGAAGCCGACCGGCTCGACCGAGTCCAAGCCGACCGACTCCTGACCAACCACCGCAACTGACCACCGCAACGGCGAAGGCCGCGAACCCGATCCAGGGGTTCGCGGCCTTCGTTTGTTGCGGCGTCGCCTTGCGCGTACGACGTCAGTTCGGTTGCGGCTCGGGATCAGTATCGGTGTCGCCGTCGGCATGATCCGGCTTGGCGATCGTGTAACGGCCGGCCGAGAGCAACTGGGTGGCGTACCGGTGGGTGATGCACGGATAGGTGCCGCCGCAGTGCAGGCAGACCGCGTCGTTGCGGTGCAGCCACGGGAGGATGCCGAACCGCTTGATCCAGGTCAGTGGCTCGCGGTCGGGCGCGTGCAGTTGGAGCGCCGCACGGGCGGCGTCCTGGATCTCGGGGGCGGACCAGTCTTCGGCGCTCTTGTCCATCAGCGCGCTGAGGTCGGGGTGGAGGTGGGCAGTCGAGCGGGTTTTGGTCATCTATGAGTCTTCCGGGGCAGGGTGGAGGGCGCGGTTGAATCGCTCGCTTCAAACGTGACGACTCGATCGCTATGAGCAACGGTAGCCCTCTGGTAACCCCAACCGCGCGCTGATATTCACCATCTCGGTGTCAGATCTTCGTCAGGTTTCGCAGCGTGCCGCGCCGGTTACACCGGCTCAGGTCCAGAGCGTCTCGAGTGTGACCCGGGCCTCGAGCTCGAGCAGATGCCGCTTGGTCGGGATGCCGCCGCCGAAGCCGACCATCTTGCCGCCGGCGCCGACCACCCGGTGGCAGGGCAGGACGATGGCGATCGGGTTCCGGTTGCAGGCGACGCCGACGGCCCGGGCGGCGCCGGAATCCCCGACGATCTTCGCGACGTCGCCGTACGTCTGCATCTCGCCGTAGGGGATCCGGCCGAGCTGAGCCCAGACGGCGCGCTCGAAGTCGGAGCCGCCGGGGACCGAGAGCGGCACGGTGAACTGCTGGAGCTCGCCGGCGAAGTACGCCTTCAGTTGCTCGGCCGTCTCGGTGAGCAGCGGGTCGGCGTCGACTGGCCGGTCGGTCGAGCCGAAGTGCAGGCGGCAGAGGCCGATGTCGTCGACCGCGAGAGTGAGGTCGCCGATGGGCGAGTCGATCACGGACCAGCGCATACCCCCATCCTGCCGCTGCCCACCGACAGTTTTCCGGCGGAAATGCGCCACCAACCGACCGCGACGTGATGTCCTCGCCTGGTCACGCCGTGTTGTGCTACATCTGATCCATGCCGAGCCGGGCGCCGCAACCGCCGCTGGACCGCTGGTTCAGTTCCGAGCGTGCGATGGGCCTGGCCGCGTCGATCCTGATCGGGCTCGTCACCGTCTCCAGCTGGGCGACCGCCTGGTCGGACTGGTACTCGTACCAGACGCTGAAGAAGTACGCCGACGACCCGGACCGACTGGCCGAGGCCGACCTCATCTCCGGCTCGCTCGGCATCGTCGCCGCGCTCGCCCTGCTGGCGGCCGCGGTGGTGTTCATCGTCTGGCTCTGGCGGGTCCGGTGGAACGCGGAGATGTTCTGCCGCGGCGAGCACCGGTTGACCCGTGGATGGGTGCTCGGCAGCTGGATCTGCCCGGTGGTGAACCTCTGGTACCCCAAGCAGGTCGTCGACGACATCGTGGCGGCCAGCGACCCGCGGACCGATCCGCACACGGCGAGCCTGAAGGAGATCCCAGGCACCCAGTTGGTCTGGGTCTGGTGGCTTACGTGGGTGGTCGGCCTCGTCACCGGCAACATCGTTCAGCGCGGCGTGCTGGCCGGCCCGATGCAGCTCGGTGACCTGCGGACGAACGTCGTACTGTCCAGCATCTCGGCCTTGTTCACCACCGTGGCCGCGGTGCTCGCGGTGATCCTGGTCGGGCGGATCGACGAGCTGCAGACCAAGCGTCCGTGGGTGCCGTGGTGGGCGATCGACCAGCCGCAGAACGGATTCCAACCTCCTGCGCGGTAAACCAAACCGTCACGCACCGTCCAATGCGTCGTTACAAGTGGTGATGGGCGTACGAAAAGAACATGTTAAGTCGGCACCCTCCGTGCTGGGGCCGACTCCCGTCGCGTACCTACTTCGTGGTATCAATGTGGCTCGGTCATGCGGGGGCAGGATCTGGCCGAGACGCCCAACGAACGACGGAGTTCCAGCAACGCGAGGGACGCGAGACGTGAGCCACCCGCAGCCAGCAGTCCTGTCTGCCCCTGAAGACCACGAAGATTGGCAGCCACACGCTGCAGAGGAGTTCCAGCAGGTCGGAACGGTGGGCAAGATCGCCATCGGTCTGCTGGGTGCATCGACGGTCACCCATCTGCTCTCCACCTGGTCCGACTGGAACACGTACTCCGTCGTCCACCGCTACCTCGGCGGGATGCCGAACGTCGACGACGCCGACCTGAACCGCGCCGACGCGATCGCCAAGGTCACCGCGGTCCCGAACGTGATCATCTCGGTCACCGCCGCCGTCGTGTTCGTGATCTGGCTCTGGCGGGCCCGGATCAACTCCGAGGTGTTCTGCCAGGCCGACCACCGCCGTAGCCACGGCTGGGTGCTGGCCAGCTGGTTCGTCCCCGGCCCGAATCTCTGGTATCCGAAACAGATCGTCGACGACGTCTGGCTCGCCAGCGATCCGAAGACCCCGGTGTACACCGACGACCTGCGCCGATTCCGGACTCCCACCCTCACCTCCGCGTGGTGGGTGGCCTGGGTCGGCGCTCTCGCGTTCGACGTGGTGGTCCGCCGCTTCCTGATGTGGATGGAGGCAACCGTCGGGTCGCTGCGCGGGATCGCCCTGGCCGGTACGGCGTCGCTCGTGCTGACGGCCGTGTCCGCGGTCGCGGCGACGATGGTGATCCGCAAGATCAACGGGATGCAGACGAGCCGCGCGTGGGTCCCGTGGTGGGACCAGCGCGAGCCGAAGCTCACCGCGGTGCCGACCTACGCGAACGACGACACCGACGAGCAGCCCGCCATCTCCGAGCCGATCGCCCAATACGCCCCTGCGCCGGCACCCTCGCTGCGGCTGGAGCGCCAGCCCGAGTTCCAGATGGCCGGCGTCGGCCAGGCCCCGGCGCCGAACCCGTTCGCTCCGGCTCCGGCGCCCGCTCCGGCCCCCGCACCGCAGGGCTTCCCGGGTGACGGTGCGGCCGCGGGCGGATTCCCCGGCGGCGGCAACCCCTTCGCGGCCGGTGCCGCGCCCGCCGCGTTCGGTGGCGACAGCGCCCCCGAGGAGTCGCCGAAGTGGAGCCCGTTCGCTCCGGTCGTGCAGAGCTGGCAGGACGGCAACGACACCGGTCCGGCCACCGAGCAGTTCAACGCGGTCGAGTCCTGGCAGGACGAGCGGCAGGCCGAGGAGACGTCGTACGAGAGCGCGAAGACGTCCTGGAGCGACTACCTGGACTCCGGCAGCGACGACATCCTCGCCACCGACACCGGGAGCCGGTGGCTGGACGAGGCGGCGCCGATGACCGTCGCCCAGCCGGACCCGTACTCGTACCAGCCGGAGCAGCCGGCCGAGCCGTCCTGGGCGGCCACCTACTCCGAGCCGTACTCGTACGAGACGCCCGACTACCTGACCCCGACGTCCTCCGTTCCGGAGGTCGAGACCGCACCCGAGCCTGAGCCCGCGCCTGTTGCGCGCGCCGGTCGCCGGGCCGCTCGGGTCGCGGTGGACAGCCCGTCGGCGATCCAGCCGGCGGTCCCGTCGCACGCCGTGGACACCCCGTCCGAGCACACTGTGTACGCGCCGTCGGAGCACACCATGCCGTCGTCGCACGTGACGGCGGGCTCCGGTTACTACGAGCCGGCTCCGGCCCCGACGCAGCAGGACGACTTCCTGACCCCGTCGAAGCCGCTGCCGCCGGTCCCGGAGTACGGTCCGGAGCCGTCGTACCAGGCCGACAACTACGGCTCGGACTACGGCAACTCGTCGTACGGCGAGTCCAGCTACCAACCGTCGTCGTACGAGGCTCCCTCGGAGTACCAGACGTCGTACAGCCCGGAGTACCCGAGCACCAGCTACGACCAGCCGACCGACTACGGCTACAACTCGGACTACTCGAGCCCGAGCAGCAGCAACTACGAGTACGACTCCTACAGCGGCTCGCAGTACAGCAGCAACGAGTCCTACGAGACCTACAGCCCGAACTACACGTCGGAGTCGTACTCCACCCCGGCCGAGGAGCAGCAGCAGCCGACGGAGTACGAGCAGCAGCAGCCGTACTCCTACGAGCAGCAGCAGCCCGCTCCCGAGCAGCCCACCACGCCGCGCACCCACCCGCGCCGTCGCTGGGTCTGATCAGCTAGCGGTATGCATCTAGCCTTCGCCACGCTCGGCTGCCCCGGAGCGCCCCTCGACCATGTCCTGGAGCTTGCCAAGGGCAACAATATTTCCGGACTGGAACTGCGCGCCGCGCCGGACGAGTTCACCCACACCGGGCTGAGCACGGCGCAGCGGCGCGAGCTGCGGACCCGGATCGAGGACGCCGGTCTGGAGATCCTCGCGGTGAGCAGCTATGTCAAGCTCTGTGCGGTCGAGGACCAGCCCCTTGAGGCTCACCTCGAACTCGCCGCCGACCTCGGTGCACGCGGCGTCCGCGTCTTCCCCGGCGACGATCCCGGTACGACGGATGCGACGGAGTCAGGTACGGCGGACTCTCCCAGCGCCGGCGAGATCAGGGCCCTCGATCGGGTCACGTCCGCCCCCAGGGATGTCCACATCCTGTTGGAAACTCACGACTCGCACTCCGCCGGCCGGCAGGTCGCCGCGCTCTGTGCGCTGCTCGACGCCGACGTCCCCGGCCACAACGTCAAGGTGATCTGGGACAGTTCGCACACGTGGTCACACGGCGAGACCCCGGCCGAGGCGTTCAACCTGCTGCAGCCGTGGCTCGAGTTCGTGCAGGTCAAGGACAGTGACTCCCGGCAGGACTATCGCCCGGTCGCCATCGGCGCCGGCGACTTCCCGGTCCAGGATCTGCTGCAGACCCTCGCCGGCACCGACTACCCGGTCTCCCTCGAGTGGGAGCTCAAGTGGCACCCGCACCTCCCGCCGCTGGAGGAAGCCCTCCCCGCCGTTCAATCCTGGTTGGGCACCGGCGACGTCAGGTAGCGCGTGATGGTCGGACCGAGCCACGCGACCGCGTCGCCGGCCGGCAGGTTCACGATCGGGGCGAACGCGAGGATGTAGCGGCACAGCGCGAAACCGAGAGCCTGGGAGGCGACGAGTCCGGCCCGGACCGCCGGCTCGTCGATCGCCAGCTTCCGCAGGGTCGGCGCGAGTTGGCCGGCGAACACCTCACGCATCCGCTCGGCCGCGACCTCGTTGGTGACCGCGGTCCTCAGCAGCACCCGCAGTGTGTCGTCGGCTTCCCATCGTTCGATGAGGTGCCGGGCCAGCGCCTCCCCGAGCCGTTCCTTCGGTACGCCGCTGAAGTCGGGCAGCCGGACGTCGAAGTCGGCCGCCGCGGCGAACAGTTTCTCCTTGCTGCCGTAGTACCGCATCACCATCGCCGGGTCGATCGCCGCGTCGGCCGCGATCGCCCGGATCGTGGCTCGCTCGTACCCGTCCGCACCGAACCGCTCCTTGGCCGCCGCCAGGATCGCTGCCCGGGTCCGGTCCGACTTCTTCTCCGCCATGTACCCAGCATATGCCAACACGTGTTGACTTTTGCTAATCGGCTTCCTACAGTAAAAGTCAACAAGTGTTGATAAACGCGAGGAAGGACACGAAATGACCCCCCAGAGTGCAGATGTCGTAGTGGTAGGTGCGGGCCCGGTCGGGCTGGCGGTGGCGGCCGGTCTCCGGCTGCATGGTCACTCGGTGGCGGTGGTCGACCGGCAGGCGGAGGGGGCGAACACGTCGCGGGCCTGCGTGATCCACCCGCGGACCCTGGAGATGCTGGACCAGATCGGCGTCACCAAGCGGCTCGTCGACGAGGGCCTCGAGCTGGAGGAGTTCGCGGTCCGCGACGCCGATCGCCGCCTGATCCCGGTCGGCTTCGCCGAGCTGCCGACGAAGTACCCGTTCATCGTGATGATCCCGCAGTCGGAGACCGAGCGGATCCTGCTCGAGCGGCTCGAGGAGCTCGGTGGCTCGGTGCTGCGGCCCTACGCCGCCACCGCCGTGACCCAGACCGTGGACGGCGCCGAGGTGACCCTGGACAGCGGAGACGTGATCAAGGCGAAGTATGTCGTCGCCGCCGACGGGATGAACAGCACGGTCCGCGAGCTGGCCGGTCTCCGAATGCCCGGCAACACCCTGCAGCTGTCCTGCAGCCTGATCGACGTCCGCGTCGACGGCGGTCTGCCGCTGGACGAGGTCGCCCTGTACTTCTCCAACGAGGGCCTGCTCGTGGTTGCGCCGTTGCCGGACGGATCGTTCCGGCTCGTGGCTGAGGTGCATGATGCCCCGGAGCACCCGGACGCCGCATACGCACAGCAGTTGCTGATCGACCGCGGTCCGCGCAAGACCTCGCCGAAGGTCACCGAGGTGGTCTGGGGCTCGCGGTTCCGGATCCATGAGCGGGTCGCCGACGAGTACCGGGCCGGCCGGATCCTGCTGGCCGGTGACGCGGCGCACACCCACAGCCCGGCCGGCGGCCAGGGGATGAACCTGGGACTGCGGGACGCGATGACGCTGGCCGACGCCCTCTCGGTAGCGCTGACCCGCGGCGACGAGGCGGACCTCGACGCCTACGCGACCAACAGTCGCGCCGAGGCGGTCCGGGTGATCGGGCTGGCGCACCGGCTGACCCGGCTCGCGAACCTCCCCCGGCCGCTGCGCCAGGTGCGCAACACGATCGTCGGCCTGGCCGGCCGGCAGGAGAAGGTCCAGGTCAAGTTCGCCAAGCAACTAGCGGGCTTCCCAGACCGCTGACCGGCCTCTACCCTCACCAGGCGGTCGACTCGCGGATCTCCAACGTGTACGGGACTGTGAGGTCGCGGCGCGCCGCCTCACCGGTCCCGGCGATGCGCTCGAGCAGGAGGCCGACCGCGTTGTCGGCCAGCCATTCCTTGTCCGGCGAGATCGTGGTCAGCGACGGCGCGTGGTAGCGGCCGTCCTCGATGTCGTCGAAGCCCACGACCGCGACATCGCCCGGGACCTTGAGGCCGGCGTCGGCCAGGGTCCGCAGTGCGCCCAGCGCCAGCAGGTCGTTGAAGCAGAACACCGCGTCCGGCGGCTCCGGCAGAGCGAGCAGTTCGCGCATCGACGCTGCGCCGTCCGGGCGGTGGTAGCCGGTCCCGGCCAGCTCGAGCGCGGGATCGTGCGGCAGACCGGCCGCCTTGAGTGCTTTCCGGTAGCCCTTCCGCCGGACCGCTCCGGTGCTGGTCCCGCCGACGCCGATGGCCGCGATCCGGCGCCGTCCCAGCGCGATCAGATGCGTGGTGGCGTCGTACGACGCCTTGACCGAGTCGACCGCGACCCGGTCGAACTGGCCGCCGGCCGGTCGCTCGCCGAGCAGGACCAGCGGCTTCCCGGTGTAGGCGACGGTCAGTTTGGCCGGGACGGTGGTGATCGGGGAGAAGATGATGCCGTCGATCAACTGGCCGCGCATGCCGTCCAGGACCACCTTCTCCGCGCTCGCCTCGCCTTCGGTCTGATCGATCAGCACGGTGATGCCGCGACGCTTCGCGGCCCGGCTGATCGCGGCGCCGAGTTCGGCGAAGTACGGCGAGGCCATCTCGGGGATCGCGAGTGCGATGAAGTCGGACCGGCCCTTGCGCAGCGAGCGCGCGCTGACGTTGGGCCGGTAGTGGAGCGCGGCGATCGCGGCCTCGACCTTGGCCCGGGTCTGCGCGGTGATGTGCGGGTAGTCGTTGATGACGTTGGAGACGGTCTTCACCGACACCCCGGCCCGCGCCGCCACATCGCTCAGCCTGGTCGTCATCGCCAACCTCCTGTCACCGGCCTGAGCCTGAGTGTGCCACGGCCGCTCGGCGCGAACCCTTTACACGAGTTGTCAATCGTTGTAGACATCCACGTTAAACGTTGTAAAGACCCTCCGGGAGGTCCTGTGGCGCGGCTCGTGGTGGACCCGGCGTTCGTGGTCGGCGCGCTCGACCGGCGGCTGTTCGGCTCGTTCGTCGAGCACATGGGCCGCTGCGTCTACACGGGAATCTACGAACCCGGCCATGCCACCGCCGACCCGGACGGCTTCCGCCAGGACGTGCTCGACCTGGTCCGCGAGCTCGGCGTCACCACCATTCGCTACCCCGGTGGGAACTTCGTCTCCAACTACGACTGGGAGGACGGCGTCGGGCCGAAGGACCAGCGGCCGCGGCGACTCGACCTGGCCTGGCGGGCGATCGAGCCGAACCAGTTCGGCACCGACGAGTTCGTCGCCTGGTCCCGGAAGGCGGAGATCGAGCCGATCTGGGCGGTCAACCTCGGCACCCGCGGGATCAAGGAAGCCGTCGAACTGCTCGAGTACTGCAACCTTCCGGCCGGCACCGAATTGTCCGACCGCCGGGTCGCGAACGGCAACCCGGAACCGCACGGCATCAAAGTGTGGTGCCTGGGCAACGAAATGGACGGTCCCTGGCAGATCGGTCACAAGACCGCCGAGGAGTACGCGCGGCTGGCCGAGGAGACCGCGAACGCGCTGCGGCGGGTCGAGCCCGGGCTCGAACTCGTCGCCTGCGGCTCGAGCAACGCCGGCATGCCGACGTTCGGCGAATGGGAGCGCGTCGTACTGGAACGCACGTACGACCTCGTCGATCACATCAGCCTGCACGCGTACTACGAACCTCACGACGGTGACCAGGCGAGCTTCCTGGCCGCGTCGGAGGAGATGGACCGGATGATCACCGAGGTGGTCGCGACCGCGGACCACGTGAAGGCGCTGAAGCGCAGCGACAAGGAGATCACCCTGTCGTTCGACGAGTGGAATGTCTGGTACCAGCAGCACTTCCCCGGTGAGCTCGGCCTCGACATCCGCGAGGTCGGTCCGCTGATCGAGGACAGCTACACCGTCGACGCCGCGGTGGTGGTCGGCAGTCTGCTGATCACCCTGCTCCGGCACGCGGACCGGGTCAAGATCGCTTGCCTCGCGCAACTGGTGAACGTGATCGCCCCGATCCGCACCGAGCCCGGCGGTCGCGCGTGGCGGCAGACCATCTTCTACCCGTTCGCGCTGACCGCGCGGTACGCCGGTCCGACCGTGCTGCAGACCGCGGTGTCCGGCGGGCCGGAGATCGACACCGCCCGGTTCGGCCGGATCCCGGCGCTGTGGAGCACAGCGACGTACGACGAGAAGACCGGGGAGACCGCGATCTTCGTGGTGAACCGGAGCGAGACCGACAAGATCGACCTGGAGATCCCGCTCGGCCTGCGACTGATCGAGCACGTCGCCCTGTACGACGACGACCGCTTCGCGGTGAACAGCGCCGAGGATCCGGACCGCGTGGTGCCGCGCGCGGTCGACGGCACCGAGGTCGTCAACGGCACCTGCACCGCCACGCTGCCGCCGGCGTCGTGGCATCTGATCCGCCTGCACCGTTGATTCGAGAGGGGACCCGCCCGTGCCCAAGGAATTCAACGCAGCCAGGAAACTGCTGGCCGCAGCGCTGGCCGTGGCCGTTGTAGCCGCCGGCACCTCGGCCGCCACAGCAGCACCCGTGGTGACAACGACGAACGCCATCTCGTCGTCCTTCGCCGACACGTTCGCCGACCCGTCGATCATCCAGGGGCGGGACGGCTACTGGTACGCGTACGCGACCTCGGACCCGTTGGTTGCCAACGGCCCGTTCGGGCTGATGCACATGGCCCGGACCAAGGACTTCAGCTCGTGGGAGTACCTCGGCACCGTCTTCACCGACCAGACCAAGCCGGCCTGGGCCGCGCCCGGGTCCTTCTTCTGGGCACCGGACATCCGGTACTTCGGCGGCCGGTACGTCATGTACTTCACCGTCACCGACACTGCGGCCAACCCGGGCGGTGACCCGGCGATCGGTGTCGCGACCGCCCCGACACCGGCGGGGCCGTGGACCGCGAGCGACGGCCCGGTCGTCGCACCGCGGCCGGACGGCGCCGGTGGCTACTTCGGCACCATCGACCCGGCCCTGCTCACCGCGGCCGACGGCAAGCGGTACCTGTACTACGGCGGGTTCTACGGCGGCATCTCCGTCACCGAACTCTCGCCCGACGGCATGCATGCGGTCGGCTCGCCGACTCAGGTGACGATCGGCGACAGGTACGAGGGTTCGTACGTCGTCTACCGCGACGGCTGGTACTACCTGATGGGCTCGTCGATGAACTGCTGCGCCGGCCCGACCACCGGGTACTCCGTCTTCGCCGGGCGCTCGCGGTCACCCCGCGGACCGTTCGTCGACGCGGACGGTGCCGCTCTCACCGACTCGCGCGTGGGCGGCACCACGGTCATCACGCAGAACGGCAACAAGTGGATCGGCCCGGGCCACCACGCGTTCATCACCGACGCGGCGGGGCAGGACCACATCGTCTACCACGCGATTGATCGCGGTACGCCGTGGCTGACCGACCCGTTCGGGATCAACCGGCGGCCGATGCTGATCGATCGGATCGACTGGATCGACGGCTGGCCGCGGACGCGGGCCGGGCTCGGTCCGTCCGAGGGTCCGGTGCCTGCGCCGACGACCGGCTCCGGGCTGGGTATCGACTCCACCGATCCGGGCGGCGGACTGCTCGGCGCTCAGCGGGAGCCTGGTGATGCGCTTGGCGGCGAAACCGCTGCGATCTCGGGTGCTGCGCAGACCCGCAAGCCCGCTCCTGGCGGATCGTTGCGTGTCGAGGCCGATGTTCGGCTCGGCTCTTCGTTCACCACGGCGCTCGGAGGTGCTGCGGTCGTCGTCACGGTCTCTACGGACAAGGTCAGCATTGCGGCTGGTCGCCGTACCGCAGCGGCGCCGCTCCCCGCGGACTTCGATCGGACGCAGTGGAACAAGCTGAGTGTCCAGGTCTCCGGCTCGACCGTGAGTGCGCGATTGAACGACGCCGGTCTGGGTGATGTGTACGCCGAGGCGCAGCTCGCCGTACCCGGTCTGAAGCTTGGGTCCGCGCCGGTGCGGTGGGTCGGGTCGGCGGAGGTGGACAACCTGACTGTGCGTCCGGTGGCGCCACCGATACGACGGATGGCCGACGTACCGCGGACCGGGAAGTTGCTGGCCGGGGACGAGTTCGATGGCGGGCTGGGCGCAGACTGGTCGTGGGTGCGGCAGGACTCCGCTGCAGTTGTTGCTAACGGCAAGTTGTCGTGGCCGTTGGAGAACGCGGACTTGGTCGGTGCCGCGAACAACGCCGGGCTGCTGTTCCACACCACGCCCGCCGGCGACAGTTGGATCGCGGAGACCAAGCTGTACCTCGACACCGGTGTCGATGATGTCCGCAACTACCAGCAGGCCGGGATGGTCGCGTATCTGAACGACAGCGACTTCGCACGGCTTGGCAACGTGTCGATCTGGAAGACGCGGCAGACGGAGTACGGGCGGGAGTTGGTGGCGCGACCGTCGGACGGTGCGACGTCGTATGGTGCGGCCGCGATCGGACGGTCGGCGCCGACGCTGTGGATGCGGCTCGCGTACCACAAGAACGCCGCGGGTGAGCACGTGTACCGCGCGGGGACTTCGGTGGACGGGAAGAGCTGGACGTGGGGCGCGTCGTGGGTGCTGCCCGCTCAGGCGCGGATCGGCTTGTACGCCCACGGTGAGTTCACCGGCGCAAACCCACCACCCGTGGCCACCTTCGACTACCTGCGCTTCTACGAGAGCAAGTGAGATGGGTTTCACGAATCCGGTCTACGGCAACAACTTCGCGGACCCGCAGGTTGTTGCCGTAGACAACGTGTACTACGCGTTCGCGACCAACGGACCGCTCGGCAACGTGCAGACGCTGACGTCGCCGGACCTGGTTTCGTGGGAGCCGGTCGGCGACGCGCTCCCCGCGCTCGCGCCGTGGACCGCTCCCGGCCGAGTGTGGGCGCCCGAGGTCGCAGTCCACGCGGCGGACCGATACGTCATGTACTACACCTCCGCCGACACCGCCTCGGGCCGGCAGGCGATCGGGGTCGCGGTGGCGTCGAGACCCGAAGGTCCATATGTCGACAAATCGCCTTCGCCCCTGATCAACCAGGTGGACGAGGGCGGCTCGATCGACGCGTCGCCGTTCCGCGACTCGACCGGGAAGCGCTGGCTGTACTGGAAGAACGACGGCAACGCGATCGGCGTCGACACCTGGATCTACGTCTCCGAACTCTCCGCCGACGGTCTGACCCTCGTCGGCCCCACCCACCGCCTGATCAAGCAAACCCTCCCCTGGGAAGGCAACCTGGTCGAAGCGCCCTACATGGTCGAACGCAACGGCAAGTTCCACCTCTTCTACTCCGCCAACGCCTTCGACAAAGCGGAGTACGCCGTCGGCCACGCCCTCTGCACCACTCCCACCGGCCCCTGCACCAAGTCCGGCGACCCCATCCTGCGCACCTCCCCCGACGCCGCCGGCCCCGGCCACAACATGGTCCTCCACGTCGCCGACCACGACTGGTTCGTCTACCACGCCTGGAACCCAACCGCCCCAGGCACAGACCCCACCGGCCGCACCATGTGGCTCTCCAAACTCACCTGGACCGAAGACACCCCCGCCGTACAACCACCCCTCCACAACAACCCAACCCACCCGTAAAACAACCCCGCCACCAGCCTCCGCGTCGTCCGGCATCCCCTCGTGCCGCCCGATCGGCCGAAGAAGGTAACGGTTCCAGCAAAGTCATGGCCTGCGCCGACGGCATCCGATATGATTTGAGGATCATATGACTTGGATGTCATAGTCTGGCCTGTGCCGATTGACTGGCCGGCTGACTTCGATGTCTGGCTCGATGACCTCGAGGCTCTGGACACGGCAATCGAAGCGGTACGCGCTCTGGCGGGTCTCGCATCCTTACCGGGCCGGCGTTGCTGTGCGGCTCATCTGCTGGTTTGCACCGGAGTCCGACACCGTGGTCGTCGCGCTGTTCGCAGGCGACAAGGCACGCATCGGCGATGCGTTCTACAACTCCGTCGGCAGTCGTGCTGACGGTCTCATCGACCAATGGAAACGAGAAGCGATGAGAGGACGTCATGACCAGTCGCAAGGCAGGTCGGCGGACATTCGTTCGTGGCAATGAGCGTCTCGACAAGTTGCTGGCTCGGCCGGAGATTGCGGCCGGTGTTGCCGAGGTCGAGGTCGAGGCGCGGGAGATGGATCGGGTCTATGCCGAAAACCTTGCCATGATCCGTCGAGCCAGTGATCTGACTCAGGTCGAGGTCGCTGAGAAGCTCGGTGTCGGGCAGGCGGTAGTTTCCCGGCTCGAGCGGCGAAGGGACATGCTCCTGTCGACGCTGGCGGACTACCTGCACGCGACCGGCGCGGAGCATCCTCGGATTGTTGCGGTGCTCAACGGCATGGAGGTCGAGCTGGATCTCGACCAGTTCCGCGAGTCGCGCTCGGCGTAGGGGCGCAACCTTTTCGGCTGGTTTCGCATCTAGGTAGGTGTGATGAGGGCGAGTGGGCGCGGTTGCGTGGGTGCTCGGGTGGCGGGGCGGTCGTGGAGGGATCGGCCGCGCTGTGGGGCTCGAGTGGCGTGGCCGGCCTTCAGCCAGGTCAGCCGGGGCTTCGGTGGGCGGTGAAGTGGTCCAGGACTTGGGTCAGGGTGGTTAGGGCATTGTGTAAGTCGGGGGTGGAGGGGGTTGCGTAGCCGATGACGAGGCCGGGTGGGCCGGGCGTCGTACGGCGGTACTCGGACAGCGGGGCCACGACCACTCCGGCCTGCCGGGCCGCGGCGGCGAGCTGCAAGTCGTCGGTGGTGTCGGGTAGTAGGAGCGTGATGTGCAGGCCGGCGTCCTGGCCGATGATTTGGCCGTACGGGGAGAGGACGGCGCAGGTGTGGGTGCGGCGTTCGGCGTAGAGGCGGCGGCCGCGGCGGACGGCCTGGTCCAGATAGCCGTCGCGGAGCATGGCCAGGAGGGCGGCCTGCATGGGCCAGCCGGGCCAGTCGCCGGACTCGGCGCGGAAGGTGGCCAGGCGGTCGACGGTCTGTTCGGACGCGACCAGCCAGCCGAGGCGGAGCGCCGGGCTGAGGGTCTTCGACAGGGTGCCTAGGTGGATGACGCGATCCAGGTCCAGTTGGGCGAGTGCGGGCAGCGGCGCGACGTCGTACCGGAACTCGCTGTCGTAGTCGTCCTCGATCAGCGTCGCCCCGGTCCGGCGTGCCCACCGGATCAGTTCGTTGCGTCGGGCAACGGGTAGCCGGCCGCCGAGCGGGTACTGGTGCGACGGCGTGACATAGACGGCGGGTACGTCGGTCAGCGCGGACACCTGCAGCCCGTCCTCGTCCACCGGGACATCGACGATCTCGAGCTGGTGATCGCGGGCGGCGACGACAGCGTTCACGTAACCGGGGTCCTCGATCGCGATCCGATCACCCGGCCGGCGGGTAACGGTGAGCAGCAGCCGGAGGCCGTGCATGGTGCCGTTGGTGACGAGGATGTTCTCCGGCCCGCACGCGATCCCGCGGACCCGGCCGACGTGATCGGCCAACGCAGCGCGGAGCGCCGGGAGGCCGGCGGCATCGTCGTACCCGGGCGGCGGCGACTGTGTCGACACCTCCCGCCACGCGCGGCGCCAGCCAGGGTCGGGCGTCGGGGCGATGTATGGGATGCCCGGTCGCAGAGTGAGGAGCTTGGTGCCGGGATCCGGCCGGTGTGCCGCTCGCCGGCGTACGGCGGGCTGCAGCGGTACGACGTCCGTCACGAAGGTGCCGGCGCCGGTGCGGCCCTCGATCCAGCCTTCGGCATGGAGTTGGTCGTACGCCGCCTGCGTCACGGACCGGGACACGGACAGGTCCCGGGCGAGGTCGCGGGTCGACGGGAGCCGATGCCCGGCCTGGAGCCGCCCGTCCAGGACCGCGGCCCGGAACTGCTCGGCCAGCTGCAGGTGCAGCGGGAGACCAGCGGCGCGATCGATCGTCAGCGGCAGCGAGCTTTCCACGAAAGCTAGGATCCCAGCATGGCCCTGACCGCGGCGGACATCGACCGGTTCGAGGCGTCTCGGCATCGTCTCGAGGCCATCGCGTATCGCCTGCTCGGCTCCGCCGGCGAGGCCGAGGACGCGGTCCAGGAGACGTTCCTGCGTTGGCAGGCCGCCGACCTCGAGCGCATCGAGGTCCCCGAGGCCTGGCTGACGAAGGTGCTCACCAACCTCTGCCTCAACCAGCTCGCCTCGGCCCGGGCGCGGCGCGAGACCTACGTGGGTCAGTGGCTTCCCGAGCCGTTGCTCGCCGGGGACCCGATGCTCGGCCCGGCCGACACCGCTGAGCAACGTGAGTCGATCTCGTACGCCGTACTGACCTTGATGGAGCGCCTGTCCCCGAACGAGCGGGCCGTCTATGTACTGCGCGAGGCCTTCGAGTACCCGCACCGGGAGATCGCCGAGATCCTCGACGTCACCGAGGCCGCCAGCCAGCAGACCTATCGCCGGGCCAAGCAGCACATCGCGGATGGCAAGGCCCGCACCGAGGTCGATGCGACCGTCGCCCGGCGGATCGTCGAGGAGTTCCTCGCGGCCGCCACCAGCGGCCGGACCGAGCCGCTCACGCGGCTGCTCACCGCGGACGCGATCTCGATCGGCGACGGCGGCGGGAAGGTCCCGGCTCGCGCGACGGCGACCGAGGGCGCGCTCGCGGTCGCGCGCTTCCTGCGCGGCGTGTTCAAGCCCGCCGAGGCCAAGCGCGTCTGGCTCGGCGGTACGCCGGAGGTCTACGCCTGGACCGCCAACGGCGACCCCGCGGTCGTGGTGGTGGTGAACGGCGAGGTCGTCGGCGTGATGTGTCTGGAGATCACCGCCGACGGCATCGCCGCGTTCCTCAGCCAGGCCAACCCGGACAAGCTGGCCCGCGCCACCGAGCGGTTCGCGGCCGCCGACCACGGGGAGCCGTTGTTCGAGGCCTTCTGACCACGCTGTGAGGTGCTTCACAGCGCGTTCCTGTCAGGAAACGGCGGGCTGCCCGGTTCAAGGGGCGAACCCGCAGCAGACAGGAGTACGGATATGCAGCACCGCATCATCGTCCTCGGAGCCGGCTACTCCGGAGCGATCGCCGCCGGGCGGCTCGCCAAGCGGCTGCACCGCGAGGAGGTCGCCATCACCCTCGTCAACGCCGAACCCGATTTCGTGGAGCGGGTCCGCATGCACCAGTTGGCGACCGGCCAGCACCTCAAGCCCCGGCCGCTCAGTGAGATGTTCGCGGGCACCGGCGTCGTACTGAAGCTCGCGACGGTCACCGGGGTCGACGTGGATCGCAAGATCGTCACCGTCGACAGCGCCGAGGAGCTTGAGTACGACACCCTCGTCTACGCACTCGGCAGCGGCTGGGACGCCCAAGGCGTCCCCGGCACCGCAGAGCACGCGTACGAACTCGCCAGCCGCCCCGGCGCTCTTCGGTTGCGTGAGCGCCTGACCCAGCTGGATGCCGGGCAGACAGTGACCGTCGTCGGCGGTGGACTGACCGGGCTGGAGGCCGCGACCGAGATCGCCGACGCGCGCCCGGACCTCGACATCGCCCTCGCCGTCCGTGGCGGCCTCGGCGACTGGCTCTCGCCCAAGGGCCGCCGGCACCTCCGGACGGTCGTCGGCAAGCTCGGCATCACCGTGCACGAGCGCGCGGCCGTGACCGGCGTCGACGCCGACCGCGTCACCACCGCCGACGGTACGACGATCCCGGCCGCGGTCACCGTATGGACCGCCGGCTTCGCAGTCCACCCGATCGTGGCCGCGACCGCCCTCGAGGTCACCGACACCGGCCGGATCGTGGGTCGACGGGACGATGCGCTCGGTCTCGCACCCCGACGTGTACGCCATCGGCGACGCGGCCTTCGCGATGGGCGCGAAGAACAAGCCGCTGCGGATGTCGTGCGCCTCCGGGCAGCCGATGGCGTGGCAGGCCGCCGACTCCATCGCAGCGCGGCTGACCGGCGGGAAGCTTCCGCACGCGCCGCTCTTCTACTTCAACCAGTGCATCTCGCTGGGCCGCACGGAGGGCCTGATCCAGTACGTGACCACCGACGACCGCGCCGTCAACGCGGCCCTGACCGGACGGTTCGCCGCCGTCTACAAGGAACTGATCTGCAAAGGCGCCGCCTGGCACGTCGCCAATCCGATGCTCGGAATGCCGACCCGGCGCCGCCACATCGCCGTCGGTATGCACGAATGGACTACCTGATTCGAGCCGGAATGGACCGTGCCACCATGCCACTCGCGGCGCGAGTCTGGTTGCATGACCACTACGCCGCTCCAGCCGACCGCCCGCACTTCCCTGCGACGCTCGAAGGAACGCGCCGCAACCGATCGCCAGGTCCTGTACGACGTTCTGCTCGACGGCATGTTCTGCCACCTGGGTGTCGTGGTCGACGGCGATCCCTTGGTGCTACCAACGGCGTACGGCGTGGATCTCGAGCGTGGACCCGACGGGACGCTGTACCTGCACGGCTCCGTCGCGGCGCGCAGTGTGGTCGCGGCGCCGGAGCAGACCGTCTGTGTGACCGTCACGCACGCGGACGGCCTGGTGCTGGCCCGGTCGGCGTTCCACCACTCGGTGAACTACCGCTCGGCGGTCGTCTTCGGCGTACCGCGGCTGATCACCGACCCCGACGAGAAACTGCACGGCCTCAACCGGATCGTCGACCACCTGGTGCCGGGCCGGTCGTCCGCCACCCGCCCGCCGAACCGCAAGGAACTGGCGAAGACCTCAGTCCTCGCCCTGTCGCTGACCGAGGCCTCCGTGAAGACCCGCTCCGGCCCCGCCAACGACGAGGAGCAGGACCTCGACCTGCCCTACTGGACAGGCGTGATCCCGCTCCACGTCGTGGCCGGCGTACCCGAGAACAACCCCGACTGCGACCTGCTGGTGCCCGCACACATCCGCACCCGCGCGAACCTGCTCGGTGCACCTTCCTAAGCGACCGTCCCCTTGTTGTAGCTCTTCTGGGCCCAGAAGTAGCCGACCAGGGCGATCGCGACGCACCAGGCGAGGGCGAGCCAGCCGGTGCCGTTCTCGACCGGGGCGCCGAGCAGCAGGTGCCGCAAGGTGTCGATGATCGGGGTGAACGGCTGGTACTCCGCGAACCAGCGGATGCCGCTCGGCATCGACTCCAGCGGGATGAAGGTGTTGCTCAGGAAGGGCAGCAGCAGGCTGATCGGCAGGACGATGTTGCTCGCCCCCTCCGCGGTCTTGCTCTTCAGGCCCAGCGCGATCGCGAACCAGGTGAGGGCGAAGGTCAGCGCCACCAGCAGTCCGATCGCCAGCAGCCAATCGGTGACCGAGGCATTCGGCCGGAACCCGATCAGGACGGCGAAGCCGACCACCAGGGCCAGGCTGACGGTCGTCACGATCACGTTGCCCAGCACATGCCCGGCCAGCACGGCGGGCCGGAAGATCGCCATCGTCCGGAACCTCGCGACGATGCCCTCGGTCACGTCCATGGCAGCGCCGACCGCGGGCGACATGGTCCCCGACGCGATGGACATCAACAGAATGCCCGGGGTGAGGAAGTCGATGTAGGCGAAGCCGCTCGCCCCGCCGAGGCCGGCCGAGAAGGTGTCGCCGAAGACGAGGCCGAACAGCAGCAACATGATGACCGGCATCCCGAGGGCGCCGAGGGACAGGCCGGGGTAGCGCTGGGCGTGCCGCAGGTTGCGGCGCAGCATCGTGGCGGTGTCTGCCAGCTGGTAGGACGCGGTGCTCATTTGCTCGTCACTTTCTCGTCGGTGTTCTCGTGAGCGGTGGGTTGACCGGTGACGGCGAAGAACACGTCGTCCAGGTCGGGGGTGTGGACAGTGAGCTCGTCCACCTCGAGGGAGGCGTCGTCCATCCGGGCCAGCAGGGCGCGCAGCGCGTGCACGCTGCCGTCGTTCGGCACCTGCAGGACCAGGGACTCGTGGTTCGGCACCGCGGTGGGCAGCACCTGACCGGCCAGTGTGAAGGCCTCCGGCGACGTGAACCGCAACCGGATGTGCCCACCGGGCACGAGCCGCTTCAGCTGCTCCGGAGTGCCCTGGGCAACCAATCGGCCATGGTCCAGTACGGCGATCTGATCCGCGAGCTGATCGGCTTCCTCCAGGATCTGCGTGGTCAGGAAGACCGTGACGCCGCCGGCGACCAGTTCCCGGATCAGCTGCCACATGCTGTGCCGGCTGCGCGGGTCGAGGCCGGTGGTCGGCTCGTCCAGGAAGATGATCCGCGGGTCGCCGACCAGCGTCATCGCCAGGTCGAGCCGGCGCTTCATACCGCCGGAGTACGTCATCGCCGTCTTCGGGCCGGCCTCGACCAGGTCGAACCGCTCCAGCAGTTCGTCCGCCCGGCGGCGCGCCTCGCGGCGGCCGAGGTGGTACAGGTCGGCCATCATGATCAGGTTCTCCCGGCCGGTGAGCAGACCGTCGACCGCGGAGAACTGGCCGGTGACGCCGATCGCGGCGCGGACCGCCTCGGGTTCGGCGTGCAGGTCGTGGCCGGCCACCCGGATCTCGCCGGCGTCGGCGGTGATCAGGGTGGACAGGATCTGCACCGCGGTGGTCTTGCCGGCGCCGTTCGGGCCGAGCAGGGAAAAGATGGTGCCTTCGGCAACGTTCAGGTCGATGCCGTCGAGCACGAGTTTCTCGCCGTACGACTTGCGCAGTCCACGGACGTCGATCGCTGCTGACATGATTTCTTCCTCGGATGTTTTCGGGCAGGGTGAACCTGACCCAGGTGGCTGAAGGGTCTTCGGGAGGAGATTCAGGGCGCACTGATCCAGCCGGCCGGCCGGACAGGCCCCGGATCAGGTGTGTTCAGTTGGGGGGACTAGATGTCGAGGTCCTCCACCGCGGGTTGGCCGGCGGCTTCCTCGACCAGTTCATAGAGGTCCTCGGGGACCAGCTCGCGCAGTTCCTCGATGGTGTCGACGACGTACAGCGTCGCCTCGCCCTGGGCCATGCTCCAGGACTGGTCACTGCTCCAGTTGCCGACCCAGGAGCGCCATCCGGACAGGTACCGCTCGTCGTCGGCGCCGACGATGTACTGGTTGCGGCGGTCAGCGTGTAGCGCGAACTTGCCGGTCCGGGTCCGGTAGACCTTGAAGGCCTCGTACCCCGACTTGCTGGCGCGGCCGCCCTCGGCGAGCAGTACGCCGGAGAACCGTTGCTTGCGGCCGGCGCCCCGGCCCACCCGCACGGTGATCTCGTCGTACCCCTCGAGCCGCCCTTCCTCCAGCTCGACGTACTTGCGCAGCGCGATCGAGATCGCCGAGGACAGGTTCCCGGCCAGCTCCTGCGCCCGCTTGTACAGCGGCAGGTCGTCGTCCGACACGTAGATCGTCTTGTTGGGCATCCTTGACTCCTCCTACGTAGAACTATACGCAGAAGGCTACGCAGATGTCTACATATATCTCTACGTAGAGGTTGATCAGCTCAGCTCGGCGAGTAGAACCAGGGCTGCTTCAGGTCGAAGAACTCCGGCGGCCCGGCCGCGAGTGAGTTCAGCTCGTCCATCTGCGCCTTGAGCTTCTCCGGCGGCTCCTTCTGCTCGCCCTCCCGGGCGTCTGCCTCGGAGGTGAAGTACATCGCCATCGTGTAGTCGCCGCCGCCGTACATCGCGGCGACGCTGGCGACGACGTCGGGGCGGAAGGCGGCCCACTCCTCGGGGTCCGCGGCCATCAGCTCGCGAGCCCGCTCCGGGTTGCTGCCCTGTCCCTGCATCACCTGGACGAAACCGGCCGTGTCGGGCTCGCCCTGCACGTCGAGCATCACGTCCTCGGTGTCGTGGAAGGTGGCGTCGCCGGTGAGGACCGACGAGAACTCGTGCCACCACTTGTCCTGCGCCGGCGACTCGCTGTTGCGCCGCGCGGCGTCGGCGGAGTCGAAGCGCGCCAGCGCGATGAGCCGGCCGTCTTCGGTGACGCCGGCGGTGGTCCCCAGCCAGCCGGTCGCCTCGGGTGCGAGCTCTTCCATCCACCGATCGAACGCGGCGTGCGCCTGCTCGGCGTCCGTGACCTGTCCCTGAATGACCTGAACGAACATGGTGCGACCCTCCCTGTGTCCCCCAGGTCGCTGCGGTCACTTCGAAGCTACGCCTGCGGCTGCACCTCGTCGACGCCCGCTGTCCCGATCGCCGGCTCGTGGCCCGCGCCGGGACGTGTGGAAACTGACCGGCTCAAACCTCAGTTATCCACAGATTGGGGCGAGTTCTCGGCAGATGTGGTGGAGAACTCGGGGATCAGGTGGGGATAACTTCGCGAAAATGGTGTGCACAGCTGGGGATACGGGTGTGGATAACTCCACCGCTGTGATTCTCAGCCGTGCACCCGGGCCGGGGTCAGACCCACTGGGTCGAGACGACAAAGCCGACGGCGATCAGGCCCATGCCGACCAGCAGGTTCCAGTTGCCGAGCTTGTCCATCACCGGGATGTCCTGGCCGGCCACGTAGAAGACGACCAGCCAGGCGAGACCGAGCAGCCAGCAGGCCAGCATCAGCGGCGCCACCCACGCGCGACTGGTGGTGCGCGGCTTCTTGGGGGTCTTCTCCGCCTTGACCTTCTCGGTCTTCTTCTTGTTGCGACTGCTCGACTCGGGCACGACTGAACTCCTTGTAAGGACGCATAAGCTGACCGCTGAGGACCTGTGCGGGTCCGGTCCCGGGTTAGCGTAGTGCAGAGAGGAACACGGAGATCACGGGTGCGTAGGTTGAGGCGTATTTCGCTGTGGCGGGTGGGGGCGCCGCTGGCGCTGCTGTGCGCCGGTCTGCTGTTCGCGACCAGCGCCACCAACGCCCGGGGCACCGACCTGCGGCCCAGTCGCAACACTACGCTCGCCGGGCTCGTGGAGGAACAGAGCCGGCGCAGCGCGACGCTCGTCCGCCAGCACGCGGCGCTGACCCACGACATCGAGACCCTGCAGGCGCAGCAGGGATCGATCGACCCGAAGCTGGCCAAGCAGCTCGACGATCTGTCCGAGCAGGTGGGGACGAGGCCGGTCACCGGGCCCGGACTCACCGTCACTCTCCAGGACGCACCGCCCGAGGTGGTCAAGGAGAACCCCGACGTGGACGAGAACTGGCTGGTCATCCACCAGCAGGACATCCAAGCCGTGGTGAACGCACTCTGGGCCGGCGGCGCCGAGGCCATGTCGATCCAGAACCAGCGGGTCATCTCCACCACCGGGATCAAGTGCGTCGGCAACTCCGTCGTCCTGCATGGTGTCCCGTACCTGCCGCCGTACAAGATCACCGCGATCGGCGACCGGCGGAAGCTGCAGCAGGCGCTGGACGATTCGCAGTACATCGAGAACCTGCAGGACTACGTGGTGAAGTTCCAGCTCGGGTACGAGGTGAAGAACGAGTCGTCGATCCAGATGCCGGCGTACGAAGGCACGCTGGACCTGCAGAGCGCGACCGTCCCCGGCTTCGAGCACACTCCCTCGGCCAGCCCCACGACCACCGGTCGTTAGCTGTCACAATGGTCCGCATGCTGCGGATCCTTGTCGTCGACAACTACGACTCCTTCGTCTACAACCTGGTTCAGTACCTGCAGCAGTTGCAGGCCGACACCACCGTGCTGCGCAACGACGAGGTCACCCCTGACCAGGTCTCCGAGTACGACGGCGTCCTGCTGTCCCCCGGCCCGGGTACGCCGGAAGAGGCCGGCGCGTGCGTGGACATCGTGAAGGAGAAGGGCGGCGAGGTCCCGATCTTCGGCGTCTGCCTCGGCCTGCAGGCGATCGGCGTCGCGTACGGCGGTGTCGTCGGGCGCGCGGACGAGTTGCTGCACGGGAAGACCAGCCAGGTGTTCCACGAGGGCGCCGGTGTGCTCGCCGGACTCCCGTCGCCGTTCACCGCGACCCGGTACCACTCGCTCGCGATCGCGCAGGACACCGTGCCCGACGAGTTGCAGGTGACCGCCCGGACCGAGGCCGGCGTGATCATGGCGGCCCGGCACCGCGACCGCCCGGTCGAGGGCGTGCAGTTCCACCCCGAGTCGGTGCTGACCGAGGGCGGCCACCGGATGCTGGCCAACTGGCTGGCCATCTGCGGCGACCCCGACGCGGTCGCCCGCTCCGCCGGTCTGGCCCCGATCGTCAGCTGACCGCAACGAAGAGCCCCCCGCGGATTGAACTGGTCCCCGAAAGTTGGACTGGTTAAGTAAGAGGTTGAGGGGTTTCTAGGCAACGAGGGCTTGGGCCCGGTATTGCACCGGGCTCAGGCCCTCGAGTCGTGTGGAGACGCGGTGGTTGTTGTACCAGGTGATGTAGTCGTGGAGCGCGGTGACGAGTGCTGTGGTGTCGGTGTAGATGGTGTGGTGGAAGAGTTCTTCTTTGAGGTGTCCGAAGAAGTTCTCGATGACTGCGTTGTCGAGGCAGTTGCCTTTGCGGGACATCGACTGGATCGCGCCGGCGGTGGCTAGCTGTGCTCGCCAGGAGGCGTGCTGGTACTGGAATCCTTGATCGGAGTGAACCAGGGGCGCCTGGCCGGGTTTGAGAGTGGCGAGGGCGTCGCGCAGTGAGTTGTTGGTCAGGGCCAGGTTCGGTGAGTGGTCGATCGCGTAGGCGATGATCTGCCGGTCGAACAGGTCCATTACCGGCGACAGGTAGATCTTGTGGTTGCTGATGCTGAACTCGGTGACGTCGGTGACCCATTTCTGGTTCGGGGCGGTCGCGGTGAAGTCGCGGGCCAGCAGGTTCGGGGCGGTCTTGCCGGCCTCGCCTCGGTAGGCGTTGTACCGGCGGCGCCGCCGTACCGGGCATTCGAGCCCGAGTTGGCGCATCAGCTTCAGGACGGTCTTCTTGGCCACCCGCCATCCTTGCCCGGCCAGTACGGCGTGGACGCGCCGGTGCCCGTAGCGGCGCTGAGCTGTGTGGAACGCGGTCGTGATCGCGGTCTTCAAGTCAGCCTGTGGGTCCGGTCGAGCCAGGCGGGCGCGGTGGTAGAAGAACGTGGACCGGGCCAGACCCGCGGCTTGCAGCAGCGCGTCGAGACGGTGTTCTGCCTTGAGGGAGATGACGGCCTCGACCTTCATTGCCGTGGTTGTTCCCTCAAGGCCCGCAATTTTCCCAGGTAGGCGTTCTCTGCCCGCAACCGCTCGTTCTCCCGGCGAAGCTGCTCCAACTCCGACTCCGGGCCCGCCGCCGCGTCCGGATCCCTGGGCCGCCTGCCCTTCGGCTTGGGCCGCAACCCACCAGCACCCTCACGCCGATACGTCCGCACCCACGTCTGCACCAACTGCGGCGATGACAGCTCGAGCTCGGCCGCCAACTCCGTCGCCGGCTCACCAGCCACGAACCGCTCCACCACGGCCAGCTTGAACTCGAACGAGTACGACCGCTTCGTCGGCCTGCTCACCAACGCTCCTCTGCCCCAGATCTGCCAGCGCCGATACAACAGCTTCACCGGCCAGAGCGCCACACCCAGCAGCCTCGCCACCGAGCGATACCCCCGGCCCCCCTCGAACCACGCTACCGCCCGTTCACGCTGCTCCACGGACAAAGAACTACGTCGATCCAAAACGAACACTCCCCAGGAGTCGGAACTGATTTCTCGGTCCAACTACCGGGGAGCGGTTCAGATCCCCGCGGGGGGCTCTGTCGTGTGTAGGGCGGTCAGCCGCCGATGATCGGTGGGTTCGAGTCGGTCGGCGTGCTCGACGGGGTGTCGGTCGGCTGGCTCGGCGGCGGCGTGTTCTGCGGCAGGTTGTTGATCGTCAGCGTGATCAGGGTGCCCTTCGGCGCCTTGGTGCCGGCCTTCACGCTCTGCTGGAGCACCGTCTGATCGGGAGCGTTCGGGTCGACGCCGGACGCGTAGCCGACCCGGAAGCCGAGTTGCTTCAGCGTGGCGGCCGCGTCGTCCTGCACCTGGGTGACGACGCTCGGGACCTCCACCTGCTCCTTGCCGCTGGACACCGTCAGGGTGAACACCTGGCCGCTCGGGTACTGCCCGTTGGGGTCCGGGCTGACCGCGAGGACGGTGCCTTCCTTCTCCGCACTGTCCTGCTTGATCGTCTCGTCCTTGACCTTGAAGTTCCCGGCGGTGCCTTCCAGCGTCTTGCGGGCCGAGTTCTCCGACTTGCCGATCACATCCGGCACCGGGAACGCGCTCCGCCCGGACGAGAAGACCACGGTGACCGTCGAACCCTGCTCGGCCTCGGTCCCCGCTTGCGGGGTCTGCCGGATCGCCGATCCGCGGCCGACCGTGTCGCTGGTCTCCGCCGGTCCCACTGCGAGCTTCAGGCCCTTCGCGCTGAGCAACGTGGTCGCGTCGGCCACCGACTGGCCCGTCACGTCCGGTACGGCGACCTTCGCGGGCGGCGTGTTGGTCGCCGTACCGCTGCCCTTGTTGTCGTTGCTGAGGTTGGTGAACAGGGCGTAGCCGCCGACCGCGAGCGCGACGATCGCCAGGCCGAGCAGGAAGTAGGCGAGTCCGCGGTTGCGCCGGGACCGGGAGTCCAGATCGTCGAGGTCGTCGCCATCCGGGGGCAGCAGGTCGTCGCCCGCACCCTGCCGGTACGCCTGGGTCGCGGCCGGCGCGACGGCGGTCGGGGCCATCGCCCGGGTCTCCGACATCGCGGCCACCGGCGCCATCGGCGCGGTCACCTGCTGGCCGGCCAGCACCCGGTGGATGTCCTGGCGCATCTCCGACGCGCTCTGGTAGCGCTCCTCGCGGCTCTTCGCCAGCGCCTTCAGGACGACGGCGTCGACCTCCGGCGGGATGTCCGGGTCGAACGACGACGGCGGCAGCGGCTGCTCCCGGACGTGCTGGTAGGCCACCGAGACCGGCGACTCACCGACGAACGGCGGTCGGCCGGTGAGCAGTTCGTACAACAGGCAGCCGGTCGAGTACAGGTCGGAGCGGGCGTCCACGGTCTCGCCGCGGGCCTGCTCGGGCGACAGGTACTGCGCCGTGCCGATGACGGCCGCGGTCTGGGTCATCGTGGACGAGGTGTCGGCGACCGCGCGGGCGATGCCGAAGTCCATCACCTTGACCTGACCCTGCGGGGTCAGCATCACGTTCCCGGGCTTGATGTCGCGGTGCACGATGCCGGCCCGATGGCTGTAGTCGAGCGCCTCGAGCACACCGGAGGTGATCTCCAGGGCGCGCTCCGGCATGATCTTGCGGCCTTCGCGGATCAGGTCCCGCAGCGTCTTGCCGGTGACCAGCTCCATCACGATGTACGGAATGGTGACGCCGGATCCGTTCGGGTCCGGCTCCTCGCCGGTGTCGTAGACCGACACGATGGTCGGGTGGTTCAGCGAGGCGGCCGACTGGGCCTCCCGGCGGAATCTGGCCTGGAAGGTGGCGTCGCTGGCCAGATCGACCCGCAGTCGCTTGATCGCGACGGACCGGCCGAGCCGGTTGTCCACACCCCTGCGGACCTCGGCCATGCCGCCGCGGCCGAGCGGTTCGCCTTCTTCGTATCGGCCGCCGACGAGACGTGCCTGCGATGTCATGACCTCAGCCTTCCAACCTGTCCGGAAACATCCTCAATTTGCCCACGGTAGCGGCCGCCACACGTGGAACCCCGTTGGAAAGACGCCCTGTGACCGCATCATTCCGTATCGTGCTCATTGCCCCAGCACCGCCTCCATCACCTTCTTGGCGATCGGTGCCGCCAAGGTGCCGCCGGCGATGTCGTTGCGGGGGATGTTCGCGTCCTCGATCAGTACCGCCACCGCGACCTTCGGGTCGTTGGCCGGCGCGAACGCGGTGAACCAGGCGAACGGCGGGCGCTCCTTCGACGTCTGCGCCGTACCGGTCTTGCCGGCCACCTGGACGCCGTCGATCCGACCGGGCCGGCCGGTGCCGTTGTTCACCACGTCGACCATCATCGCGGTCAACTGGGCCGCGACGCCCGGACTGATCGCCTGGTGCAGTGACTCCGGCTTGGTCTCCGACACCGTCTTCAGGTCCGCGGTCTTCACGTTCTGGACCAGGTAGGGCTTCATCACCTCGCCCTTGTTCGCGATCCCGGCCGCGACCATCGCCATCTGCAGCGGGGTGGCCCGGACGTCGAACTGCCCGATCGCGGACTGCGCGGTCTGCGGCGGGTTCGGGTCGCCGGGGAACTGGCTGGCCACGCCGGACAACTCGGGCAGCTGCCGCTCGCCGAAGCCGAACTTGGCCGCCTGCTCGCGGAGCACGTCCGGACCGAGGTCCAGGCCGACCGAGCCGAACGCGGTGTTGCAGGAGTACCGCAGGGCGATCGTCAGGGTCGCGTTGTTGCTGCCACCGCAGTTCTTGTTGTCCTCGTTGACCAGCGGGGTGGTGGTCTGCGGCAGCGGCAGCTCGGCCGGCGAGTTCACCTTGGTCTCGGGCGTGTACTTGCCGCTCGACAGCGCCGCGGCCGCGGTGACCAGCTTGAACGTCGAGCCCGGCGGGTACGTCTGCCGGACCGCACGGTTCAGCATCGGCTGCGCCGGGTCCTCGGTGAGCCGCTTCCAGGCCGCGTCCACCTTGGCCAGGTCGTGGCTGGCCAGCTCGTTCGGGTCGTACGACGGCATCGTCGCCATCGCGAGGATCCGGCCGGTCTTCGGCTCGATCGCCACCACCGCGCCGGTCTTCCCGGCGAGTCCGGAGTACGCCGCCTGCTGGGCCGCGGCGTTCAGCGTCAGCGTCACACTGCCGCCCTGCTGGGGGCGGTTGCTGATCACGTCGATGATCCGGCGGAACGCCATCGACGGGTCGGAGCCGTTCAGCTCCGAGTTCTGGCTCAGCTCGATCCCGGACCGGCCGTACTTGTAGGAGTAGAACCCGGTGACGGGCGCGTAGACCTTCCCGGAGGCGTAGGTGCGCTGGAACTTGAACCGGTCGTTCGACGGTTTGCTCTGGGCGACCGGCGTACTCCCGATCAGGATCGGGCCGCGGTTGACCGAGAACTGCGAGTCGCGCACCCGGCGGTTGTCGTTGCGGCCGTTCAGGTCGTTGGCCCGGAAGGCCTGCAGGTACGTCGAGTTCGCCATCAGCGCGAGCATCAGGATGATCGCCGCCACGGCCAGTCGTCGGATCGCTGAGTTCACTGCTTCTGCACCGCCATGGCGATCGTTTCGTCGGACACGGGAGCGGCCGGGGTCTGCGGCCGCCGGGCCTGGTCACTGATCCGCAGCAGCAGCGCGATGATCGCCCAGTTCGCGACCAGCGACGTACCACCCAGGGCCATGAACGGCGTGGCCAGACCGGTCAGCGGGATCAGCCCGGTGACACCGCCGACGATCACGAACACCTGCAGCGCGAACGACATCGCCAGACCGGTCGCCAACAGCTTGCCGAAGACGTCCCGGCAGCCGAGCGCGGTCCGCAGGCCGCGTTCGATGATCAGCGTGTAGATCAGGATGATCGCGATCAGCCCGGTCAGGCCCAGCTCCTCGGCGAACGAGGAGATGATCATGTCGCTGTTCGCGTACAGGGTGATCTCCGGCCGGCCCTGGCCGAGGCCGCGGCCGAGGATGCCGCCCCAGGCCTGACCCATCAGGCCGTTGGCCACCTGACCGCCATCGATCGAGAACGGGTCCAGCCAGTCGGTGATCCGCTTGTGCACGTGGCCGAACGCCACATAGGCGAAGTACGCACCGCCGATGAACAGCAGGCCACCGATGATCAGCCAGCCGGCTCGCTCGGTCGCCACGTACAGGAGGAACAGGAACAGGCCGAAGAACAGAAGGGATGACCCGAGGTCACTCTCGAACACCAGGACGCCCAAGCTGACGAACCAGGCGATCAGGATCGGCCCCAGGTCACGCGCCCGCGGCAGGTCGAGCCCGAGGAACCGGTGCCCGGCCAGTGTCAGCACGTCGCGTTTGACCACCAGATAGCCGGCGAAGAACACGACCAGGCAGATTTTCGCGAACTCACCGGGCTGGAACGACATGCCGGCCAGCCGGATCCAGATCCGGGCGCCGTTCAGGTCGACGCCGAGGCCCGGGATCAGCGGCAGCACGAGCAGCACCAGACCGGCCAGCCCGGCGGTGTAGGTGAAGGCCTGCAGGCGGCGGTGATCTCTGATCACGAGGATCACCACGAGGAACAGCACGACCCCGACCGCGGTCCAGGTGATCTGCTGCGGCGCGGCCGCCGGCTTCGGGGTCCGGCCGTTCGCTTCGGCGACCGCGGCCAGGCCGAGGTCGATGCGGTGGATCATCGCGACACCGAGCCCGTTGAGCAGCACGGCACACGGCAGCAGGACGGGATCGGCGTACGGCGCTCGGTAGCGCAGCGCGAGGTGGGCGATCAGGGCGAGCAGCCCGATGCCGGCGGCGTAGTACCCGGTGCTGGCCGGCACCTTGTCCTGCACGGTGATGCCGATGTTCACGTACGCGGCGACGGAGACGCCGATCGCGATGATGAGCAGGAGCAACTCCACCCCGCGCCGGGTGCGCGGGATGATCTGGATGACCGAGGTCGAGGCGATGCTCATCGAACCCCGTCACAGTCGTCGGGGTCGACCGGTGCACTCGGTGTCGTGGACGGCGTGGTGGACGGATGCGTGGCAGGAATCGTCGCCGGCGGTTTGGGCGGCGTGGACACCGGCGGTTTCGACACCGGCGGCGTGCTCGGCTTGGGCGTCGGGGTCGGCTTCGGCTTGGCACACTCGTCGGCGGTCCGCTGCAACTCGCTGACGATCGTCCGCGCGCCGGCCAGGTTGTCGGCCTGGATGTTGCTCTCCACCTGCTCCCGGCTGTACGTCGGCAGCTTGTCCACCTGCAGTGTCTGCCGCTCGTACACGTTCGACAGCGTCAGTCCCGGGATGTCGGCTTCCACACCCTTGAAGATCGCCACGTAGTCGCCGTCGGTGCCGACGTAGTACTGCTTCTGCGTCCAGCTGTAGGCGAACCAGGCGCCGCCACCGATCAGGCCGAGGACGATGACCAGTACGGCGATCCGCCGCAACCACGGGAAGCGCTTCGGGGGCCGCGGCGCGTACCGCAGCTCTTCCGGGTCGAGCCCGGCGGTGTGACCACCGCCGTCGGAGCCGTCCCCGACGCGTACGCCGATCGTCGGCTCGGCGCGGCCGGTCCCGCCTTGCGCCAGCTCCGCGGCGGCGCCGACGAGCTGTGGTGTGATGCCGCTCGACGGCTCGGTCTCGACCACGTCCGCCACGACACACGTGACGTTGTCGTTGGACCCGGCCTCGAGGGCGTGGGTGATCAGCTCCACCACGACGGAGTCCGGCGTACCGTCGGCCATCGAGGCCGCGATCACCTCGTCGCTCACGTAGTCGGGCAGGCCGTCGCTGCACAGCAGCAGCCGGTCGCCGGCCCGGACGTCGACGATCTCCAGGTCGGGATCGGAGTCCGGCCGGCCGTCCAGCACCCGCAGGATCAGGTTGCGGTGCGGGTGGGTGAAGGCCTCCTCCTGGGAGATCCGGCCCTCGTCGACCAGCGACTGCACGAAGGTGTGGTCGTGGCTCAGCTGATAGAGCACCCCGTCCCGCATCCGGTACGCGCGGGAGTCGCCGAGATGTGCCAGGCCGAGTCGCTGCCCGTCGAACATCAGCGCGGTGACGGTCGAACCCATCCCCTCGCGTTCGGGGTCCTCCTCGACCAGCTCGGACAGCCGCTCGTTCGCCCGGTGCACCGCGCCGGCCAGCGCCTCGATCATGTCGTCGCCGCTGATCTCGTTCGTGTCCAGCCGCCGGATCACCTGGACCGCCGCCGCGCTGGCCACCTCACCGGCCGCCGCACCGCCCATCCCGTCGGCGAGCAGCAGCAGGTGCGGACCGGCGTACGCCGAATCCTCGTTGTTGCGCCGCACTCGTCCGACATCGGACAGTGCTGCGTAGTCGAGCGACAGGGTCATCGAGGCAGGCCTACTTCGCGATGTTCAGCGTCGTCCGGCCGATCCGGATCGAGCCGCCGATCTCGGCCGGCACCGGGCGGGTCACCCGCTGGCCGTCCAGGTACGTGCCGTTGGTGGAGCCGAGGTCCTCGACCCACCACTGCCCCTCGGACTGGAACAGCCGCGCGTGCCGGGTGGAAGAGTAGTCGTCATCCAGCCGGATCTGACAGTCCGAGCCGCGACCGATGATCACCGGCTCGTCGACCAGGGTCGCTCCGACCCCGGCCTGGGGGCCGTCCGCGATCGTCACCGAGCCGGGCAGCCCCTTGCGTTTCTTCACCGGCTTGGTGGTCTTCGGCGTCCGGGTGTTCTGCGGTACGACGGCGGCCGCGGCCCGGCTGTCCACCTTCGCACCGAACAGGTCGGACCTGATCACGGACAGCACCGCGAGGACGAACATCCACAACAGGGCCAGGAACCCCAGTTTGATCAGGGTCAGGGTCAGTTCCGACATGGAGGTTCAGTCACCACCCGCTGCTCGGCGGCTGGGCGATCGGCTCGTCCGCCAGACGCAGCGTCATCGTCGTGTTGCCGATCCGCACGGTCGAGCCGTCGACCAGCTCGGCCTCGGTGCTGCGCCGGCCGTTCACCAGGGTCCCGTTGGTGGAGCCCAGATCGACCAGGACCACCCGGATCCCGCCCGGGCCTTCCGGCATCAGCCGGATCTCCGCGTGCCGCCGGGACACACCGGGGTCGTTGATCTGGATGTCCGCGTCGGTGCCGCGGCCGAGCACGACGCCGGGCGGGTTGACCGGGCGGCGCCGGCCGTTCACCTCGAGCATCACCTGCGGGTGCCCGCGGCGCGGGGGCTGCTGCTGCGGGGGCGGGGTGCTGTGCATGACCGTCTGGCCGTCGCTCGGCGGCACGTAGGGCTCCTGCTGGTAGGGCTGCTGCTCGTAGGCCGGGGGCTGCCGCCGTTGCGGCGTCCCGACCGTGGCACTGACCACCCGGAACTTACCGGTCGGCAGCTCGTCCTGCTGGGTCAGCTCGATCTCGATCGGCCCGGAGAACGTGTACCGCTGGATGTCGGCGTGGTCGCGCAGCTCGTTCGCAAGCTCGGTGTTGAGGGTCCGGCCGTAGGCGTTCAGGCGTTCGAAGTCGCCCGGGCCGAGCTCGATGGTGAAGTGATTCGGCACCAGCCGCCGGTCCCGGGACAGGATCCGCGCGGTGTTGTCGATCTCACGCTTGAGCGCCGCCGCCAGCTCGATCGGCTCGACGTCGCCCTTGAACGCACGCGCGAAGACACCGCTCACAATGCCCTCCAGGCGTCGCTCGAAGCGCTGCAGCGGTCGCACGCCTCCTCCTCCATGTCGGTACGCCAAAAACTCGTCCACCGGTCGAGGCGGACACACCGGGTACGACGATCGATCGTATCGGGAGGTTCGACCTAACCCGCAATGTGAAGCTCCGGCACAACCCGTGCTACTGTTCCTTCCGGTCGCTGAGAGTTCTCGAAGCGCCCAGCGCGCGGGTGGCGGAATAGGCAGACGCGCACGGTTCAGGTCCGTGTGCCCGAAAGGGCGTGGGGGTTCAACTCCCCCCTCGCGCACCAAAAGTCCCGGTCGATGACCGGGACTTTTCGCATTCCCGGGGGTGTGTTCACTCACATGTCGAGTCCGGTGGCCGGACCGGGTCCGGCGCCTTGTCTCGCTGATCGATCCGTGCGTTGATTTATGAGAATGGTCCGTCCGCGTGGTGGGAGGGGCGATGGACCGTGAGGGTGGATTCGTCATCCTGGACGACGCGCCGCTGGAGGGGATGGCCGCGGCCGTCGAACGCCTGGCGGACCAGGACGACGAAGCGGCTGCGGCCGCGCTCGAGCAGCAGCTCGACGAGCAGGAGGTCGGGAAGGCGGGCGACCGGGGGATCCTGCGCGACCTGCTCGAACAGTTCCGCGGCGTGCAACTGGTCGACGATCTGGGCACGCACTCGACCAAGCTCGAGTGGCTGGCCTTCCACGTCCCGCCAGGGGGAACCGGCCAGCTCCAGCTCGAAGTCGCCGGGACACAGCATGCGGCGGTGCAGCTGAAGGTGATGGGCCTGGGCGGTGGGTCCGGGCGAAAGTTCACCTTCGGAGCCGAGCGCGACCTCGGCACGCGAGACCGGTGCTTCGCGCTCGGCGCGTGGATCGACGTCCGGCTCCGGACGTTCCGCGGCCGCGGCGCCGATGCTCCCGAGGACCTCCGGGTGGACGTCGAAGCGGTCACCAACTCCTACCTCGAGCCCTTGCAGCCCTGCGCCCTCTGCTTCACCGACGCCGCTCGTCGACCGCCCCGAGCGCATCCGGCGGGCATCGGGTGGGATCTGACCTCGGACGACAAGGGTGTGACCGAGCGCGTGACCGTCGAGTTCACCCGGGAAGCGGAGCTGGAGGTCACCCTTCAGATCCCGGGGCTGTCGCTGGGCGGACTGGTCCCCGGTGTCGCGATGAACCGCGAGGTCCGCAGCCGGTGTGAGGCGTCGTACACGTTTCCAGGGCGCGCGAACTTCGTGGGCTACGAGCTGATCGGCCGGCGAAAGGACTTCCCGTTCTGGGGGCGGTCCTAGATGGCTGCGTTCGAGGTGCTCCTGCACCAGTACTGCACGCGCCCGGGGCTCGGCGGCGTACCGCCCGATGACGACGGCCTGCTGCTCGAGCGGGTGTTCCGGCGCTGGGCCGAAGCGGAGCGGGCGATGGGACAGGGGCGTCCGCGCCAGGCGTTGCAATGGCTCGCGGAGGCTCGCGCGCTGGACAGTTCGACGCCCGATCCGGTTGCCGCTGCCGAGCTGCTCGCCGGCGAGACGAGGTGCTGGGTCGCACTCGACGAGCCTCGCGAAGCGATCGGCCCGGCGCGGGCCGCCTGGGAGCGCTGGCTCGGACTGGCGAACGGACCGAGCGCCGACGTCATCCTGCCCGCGGCGCGTGCGCTGCTCGCCGTCCTGTCCTCGCCGGATCCACCGCCGAAGCTCAGCGACGCCGAGGTCTTTGCCGCCTGGCTCGAGGACCACCTCGTGATCGAGTTCCAGCGGAGCTCCGGCCTCGTCCTCGGCCTCCTTGCCGATGTGCATCGCGTCGACCTGGCCGACGAGGTCGCCAACGACTACCTCGGCTGGATCGAGCGGTTCACACCCGAGGCCGGGCAGGGCCTCCTCCGGGCTCGGTTCGCGCTCAGGCTCGGAGACGTCTACGACCGGTGCGACGACTCGGCCCGCGCCTTGGCTGTGTTGCAGGACGGCTTGCAGCGTCTCGACGGGTACGCCGACCAGCCCGAGATCTCCAACCTCCGAGGCCAGTTGACGTTCAACGCGGGCAACCAGCACGCCAAGCTGGGACAACTCGAGGATGCACTGGAGGCGTTCACCTCGGCAGCGGAGATCGGTGTGGGCGGACCCGTCGAGGCGGCGCTCCGAACTCGCTACGCCGTCGCGTTCACGAAGTACCAACTGGGGCGGGAAGACGGCCTGATCGAGGAGTTGGCCGACCTCGCCTGCCGGTACGAGGAGGTACTGACAGAGTCGACCGCCGGCGGATCGGATCTCGATGTCCGGCAGGGCCTCGACGTCGTCTACCGGCTCTGGCTGAAGCTGGAGACGGCGCGGTTGGACCCGGCCGACGCCCGCGCCGTTGTCCGCTTCCTGCATCTCGTGTTCGCGCTCAAGGAGGAGGAAGGCAAGTTCTGCAGCGTCACGCAGGCGATGGAGCGGCGACCGGACGCGGCGTTCCACTCCGAGATCACTGTGCTGCTCGAGCGGTTGACGAGTACAGCGACCGGGGTGCTCGTCGTCGAGTCCGTGCCGGATGCCGTCCTCCTGGTTTCACTCTCTGGGAGCAGCGTGGCGGTCCAGCTTCTCGATCGGGACGCGGCCGCGGTGGTCGGCGACCTCATCGCCGAGCAGCGACTGGCGACCGACCGCCTCTCGAATCGGGCGATCCCTGCCTCGAGCCCGCCGAGTCCCCGCCATGTGCAGGCCTGTCAGGCGATGTGGCAGGCGCTCGATCCCGAGCTCCGCGCGCACATCGACGGCGCCCGGGTGCTCGCGGTGGTGATGGACAGCAGTACGGACCTCGGCGAACTGCCGATCGAGATCCTCCATGACGGCACGACGTACCTCGGCCTCCGCAAGCGAATCGTTCGCTCGCCGGCGCTCCGCGACCTGAACCTTTCGCTGTCCCGCAACCTGGTGAACGCCCGGCCGACCGGCACGGCGATCGTCGTCAGAGCCGAGGACGCGCTCGTCCACGCCGACGCGGAGACGAGCATGGCCGTAGCCGCTGCCAGCGACCTGGGCATGACACCGAGTGTCCACCGAGCGCCTGAACCCTCGACGCTCCTGCAGGACCTCGGCGCCGGGGCCGACCTGCTGCATTACGTCGGCCACGGACTCGCCGACAGGATCGGCGAGGAGCTTCCGCTCGGTCCTGGCAAGCGGCTCACGGCGCGTGGATTCGAGGCGATCGGACCGGCGCCGGCGCCGTTCACCATGCTCAGCGCCTGCCTTGCCGGGCGCAGTCGGCAGCTCCGGACCGGTCAGGAGCACGGGTTCGTCACGGCGCTGATCCGGACCGGAGCACCAGGCGCGATCGCGGCTGCCTACATGGTCCCGGACCATCTCGCCGCCGAGTTCACGGCATTGCTGTACTACTTCGCCAAGGACGCGCTGCTGACGGATGCGATGCTGCAGGCGCGCCAGACCCTCGCCGATGACGGCTACCACCCGGCCGCCTGGGGATGCTTCGTCCAGCACGGCGCTGCCGACCTGCGCCTCGGCCGTCCGCACCTGAGTGAGCCGAGCACGTGGTCGGAGTGGGCGTCGCGGTACCTCGCGAGCGGGACCGAAGAACACCTTCGCGCCGCTCGCGAGGGGCTTGCGGACGATACGCGCCTGCCGGCCAACCTCGCACAGGCGGTCGACGACGACCTCCGGGCGCTCGCCGAACACGACGCGGCCCACTTCGCCGCAAGCGACGAGGCGATCGTCGACCAACTGTCGTCCACCTCGCAGGCGGCGATCGTGGCAGCGATGGTGCGCTCGTACGGCGAGTTGCGCCACGCCACCGCCGACGCGGCGGACCGCGAGCACAAGGCCGAGGTGATCGTCGCGCAGTCGCGCACCATCGAACGCATCCTCGGCGACTCGTATCTCCTGGTCGCCGCCGCCGTGGAGTTGCGCAAGCACCTCTTGCCGTTCGGCGACAACAAGACCGTTCTGGACGCGGCCCAACGTCGGCTCCGCTGGTTGAGCGCCGACGAAGAGCCGCTCGACGGGGCGCGACGCGCCCTGATTGGGGAGGAAACACATGTCTGACGACGAGCCCATCTACATCGATGTCGGCGAACTGGCCGGTGTCGACGCCGACACCTACGCGGCCGCCGACAGCGGCGATCGCCAGGCGCAGAAGCTGATGCTCCGCAACCTGCTCACCTCGGAGGCGTCGGCGGCAGCCCTCACCACCGGCCATTGGACCGCGTGGATGCTGCGCATGATCGCGACCGGAGAACGCCAGGCGACTGCCGACATGCTCGGCTCGATCGCGGAGGCGGCCCGCGCGCACCAGCTGTCCACGGAGCAGAAGGCGGCGCTCGACGAACTTGTCGAGCAGTACTTCGGTCCGGGCGCGGTCGGCGCGGCGACGGTCAACAGAGTGCGGGCGGCGTTCGCCGGGGAGGAGCGGGAGTCGGCTGTCGTCGATCTCTATCTGGTCAGCGATCGGTTGGCCAGCGGTGAACCGGTCGGCCTCGACGAGGTGGCCGACGCCGTGGAGACGTCCGAGGCGCTCGAAGCGCCGGCCGCGGAGGCGTTCTTCACCGCGGTCACCGCCCAGCTGAGCTATTCGGCCGACCCGGTCGCGGCGTTCCGGTTGGCCGTCGATGCACTGGAGAAGTACGTCGAACTGCGCGAGCAGGACGAGGTCTACGCGGGCAAGGTCGGGATGACCGCGCTGCTCGGGTCGCAGCTCGCCGACATCGCGGGCGAGCCGCAGGCGTCGATGATGCTGCGCGCCGCATACTTCGACGAGATCCAGGCCTTCCAGTCAGCCGACAACTGAGGGCTCAGAGCGACCCGCCGTTGGTGGAGCGGGGGTCGGTGACGGCTCCGACCCGAGCACCACCCACAGCCGCAACTCGGCCGCCAGCGCCATGATCTGCTCGAGCTCCGCGCGGACGACGCCCCAGTCGACCTGCGACCTCCGTGAACCGGCGGACGGGTGACCGCGGGTCCGACCGGCAGGTGAGCGGCCGGATCCGTCGGGAGAGTGACGCCTGGGGTCGGTGGCGGATGAGAAGGTGCTGGCTATGGAGCACGCGTTCGAGCTGATCGGGCTGACCAAGACTTTCGGCGACCAGCGGGCGGTCGACAACCTCAGTCTGACGGTCCCCAAGGGATCGTTCTTCGGGATGCTGGGGCCGAACGGAGCCGGCAAGACGACGTCGTTGTCGATGGCGGTCGGGCTGCTGCGGCCCGATGCCGGTACGGCGAAGATCTTCGGAGCCGACGTCTGGCAGGAGCCGACGAAGGCGAAGGCGCTGGTCGGCGTACTGCCGGACGGGCTGGGGATGCCGGAGCGGCTGACCGGTCAGGAAGTGCTGACATATCTCGGCCTGCTGCGCGGCCTGCCCGAGGACGAGGTCAAGGCGCGTACGGCGGAACTCCTCCAGGTGCTCGAGCTCGACCACGAGGATGACAAGCAGGTGATCGGCTACTCGACCGGGATGCGGAAGAAGCTCGGGCTCGCGATCGCGTTGCTGCATGCGCCGCGGCTGCTCGTCCTCGACGAACCGTTCGAGGCCGTCGACCCGATCTCGGCGGCGACGATCCGGACCATCCTGAACAGGTTCATCGCCGGCGGCGGCTCGGTGGTGATGTCGAGTCACGTGATGGCGCTCGTCGAGCAGCTGTGCGACCGCGTGGCCGTCGTCGCCGACGGGAAGGTAGTTGCTGCAGGCACCGTTTCCGAGGTGCGGGCCGGCGGCAGCCTGGAGGACGCGTTCGTGGCGCTGGTCGGAGCGTCCACCCGGGGCGCGGAGGGACTGTCGTGGCTGTCGGCCTGACCTATGCGACGTCGCACACGCTGGTCCGGATGCGGCTGGCCGCGTTCCGGCACGCGCTCAAGGACCAGAACCGGCTGACCTGGATCGTCGGCGGTGGATTCGTCGGCCTTGTGCTCGCCGGCGGCACCGTCTGGGTCGCGGCCCGCGACACGGACATCCTGGCCGTCGCGCTCGCGGTGTGGATGCTGGGCTGGATCATCGGGCCGATGTTCGCGGGCGGTGGTGACGAGACGCTCAAGCCGGAGTACTTCAGCATGCTGCCGCTCCCGCCGCGCACGCTGGCCACCGGCCTCCTGACCGCCGCGCTGGCCGGCGTCGCGCCGGTCATCAGCCTGCTCGCCTTACTCAGCCTGCTGGTCGTCGGTGCGCAGTTGAGTGTCGCGGCAGCAGTCATCGCCGTACCCGCGCTGCTACTCCAACTGTTCTGCTTTGTCCTGGCGTCCCGGCTCGCCGTCGCCGTGTACGGCGTACTCCTGCAAGTCCGGTCGGGTGCGGTCATCGCGGCGCTGGTCAACGCGTTCATCCTGGCCTTCACCGCGCAGGGGTGGGCGTTGATCGTCGCCTTCGTGTCCACCGACCTGCAAGGCTTTCTGGCGAGTGCCGCTCGCATTGCCCCGTCCGGCTGGGGTCTGGTGGCAGTCGAGGCGGCGGCGCGCAACGATTGGCCCCAAGCGCTGGTGGCACTTGCGGGTCTGCTGCTACTCGGCGCCGTGATGCTGGTGGCTTGGTCCGCCCTGCTGGTCCGACGGACGACGAGCAGCCGTGCGGGCAGCAAACCCCGACGGCTGCTGAGCGCGACCAACGCACGTGACGCGGCTGCGGCCAAGGAGACGCGGTCCTGGACGCGGGACCTGCTCTACGGTCACCGGGCTGTCTTCGCGATCAGCTACGGGCTCTTCTTCTGCCTGATGCCTCTCGCGATCGGCTGGAAGGCCATGCTGCCGTGGGCCGGTCCGGCTGCCGTCGTGATGGCCGGTTCGATGTCCTCCAACCTGTACGGCTCGGACGGTACGGCGCTGTGGACCACGCTGATGATTCCGGGCTCGGCCCGGCCCGATGTGCGGGCACGGCAGCGCGCGTTCCTTCTCGTCTTCGGTCCGCCCACTCTGCTGATCACACTGCTGCTGACCTGGTGGTCGGGTTACGCCAGCGCCTGGCCGCTCGTGCTCAGCGTGCTGCCGGCCATCCTCGGTGGCGCGGCCGGTCTCGTGGTCGCCTGCTCGGTGTACGCCGCCGTACCGACGACCGATGCGCACAAGCGGTCCGGCAATCCTCTCAACGCCGGCGAGAACGAGGGCGAGACGATGGGCATCGTCTACCTGATGCTCGTGCTGGTGTCGCTGACCGCGGGGCCGGCGCTCGTCGCCGCACTGGCCTGGTCGTGGTGGGGCGTGCCGATCGGTGTCCTGTCCGGCGTACTGGCGTGGTGGTACTTCGGCCGGCTGGCGGCCCGACGGCTCGATCGCCGGGGTCCGGAGTTGCTCACGCTGCTCAGGCACGGCCGATCCGTGATCGGGGAGATCAAGCGGTCCAACCTCGAGAAGCTCCCGCGCTGGCGTCGGACCACGGCCGGCTTCTGCCTGGGTTTCGCCGCGATCCCCTTGTTCCCGCAGGCCGTCGTCCCGGCGATCTTCCTGCTGACCGGCAACCATGACACCAAGTCGTGGTTCCTCGCCCTCTACGTGCCGGCGCCGTGGCCGTGGGTCGTGATCGTGGCGATGGCCGCGCTCGGCGTGTCGATGTATACGTACGGCGGCCTCACCTATCTGCGCGCGAAGCCCGCTCGGGGTGGCTCGACCGCGGTAGCCGCAGAGTAGGGCTGCCCCGGTGCCTCACCCGGCTCGTGATGGCACAGGGATGCCGTGGCCTTGGTGTGCCATTGAGAAAACCCTCGTGCCACCGCTGGAAACCCTGCTTAGGTGGTGCCCGGAGGTGGGGTCGATGCACGACGGCTCGTTGCTTGATGCCCGTGAGGAACAGGCCTACCGGCTGCTCGTCGGGCTGTCCGCCGCCAAGGCCGCGGAGCTGGCCGAGGTCGCCGAGCTGCCGCAGCACGAGGCGGCCGAGGTGCTGCAACGCCTGCAGGCCAAAGGGCTGGTCGCGGTCCAGCCGGCCGACGAACCGGTGTTCCGGGCGCTGCCGCCGGACGTGGCCCTGGGTACGACGCTGCTCCGCCGGCAGGAGTCACTCGAGGCGGCCCGGAAGACGGTGGCGGCGCTGAGCGAGGAGTTCCGCGCGAGCGCGAGCCGCCGGGACGCGCACCACCTGGTCGAGGTGATCGTCGGGGCGGCCACGCTCCGCGAGCGCCTGCGCGACCTGCAGGAGTCCGCCCGCGAGGAGATCCTCTGGTTCTGCCGCGCCAACCCACTGGCGATGCAGGGCGCCGAGAACACCGAGGAGTACGGCGCGCTGTCCCGCGGCGTCCGGTATCGCGCGATCTACGAGCGGGCGCTGCTCGAGACGCCAGGTGAACTCGACTCGATCGCCGAGGGCGTCGGCTGGGGCGAGGAAGCCCGCACCCTGCCGACTCTCCCGGTCCGGCTGGCGATCGTGGACCGGTCGACCGCGATCTGTCCGCTCGTCCGCGACGACGAGATGAGGATCGGCGAACCGACCGCCGCGGTGATCAGCCGCGGTCAGTTGCTGGACGCACTGCTTGCGCTCTTCGAGAGCCACTGGGAGCAGGCGACGCCGGTGCGATTGCGGCCGGACGACACTCTGGTGGCGGAGGGCCTGGACGACTCCGAGCGATTCCTCCTCTCCTTGCTGGTAGCCGGCGTACCGGACAAGTCGATCGCATCCCAGCTGGGCATCAGCCGCCGTACCGTCCAGCGCCGGCTCGACCGGATGATGGCCCTGGCCGGCGTCGACACCCGCACCGGACTGGCGTACCAAGCGGCCAAGCGCGGTTGGATCTGAACGAGCCCGCACCCCCGGCCGGAGGGTGCGGGCCTTGATCGGGACTACTTGACGCCGTACGCGCGGATCACCGTCTGCGTGATCTTCGTGCCGTTGGAGCCGGTCGCCTGGACCTTCAGGGACACGGAGTCGTGTGCGTTCGCGACCACGGCGAGATAGTGGCCGAGGGCACCTACCACGGGGAGCTTCCGCCAGGTCTTGCCCTCGTCGAAGGACGCCCAGGCCTGCAGGCCGGTCGAGCGCGGCGCGTCGAAGCCCACGACGTGGGTCCGGGCGCCGACCCGACCGGTGAGATCGGCCGGGACCGTGTAACCGACCTGCAGCAAGGACAGCGGGGTCGCCTTGTCGTCCGCCTGCTTCGCCGATCGGAACTCCCACGACGTCTGCGTGCGAGTCCCCCAGTTCCACTCGCCGTCCGGATCGATCCGCTCGGTCGAGAGGTCCAGCTTGTACGACGCGTCATCGCTCGACGTGATCACGTCCTCCCACGCGTCCGGCAACTCGGCGACAACCGTGCCGTTGCGGGACAGGATCGCCGAGGACGACGTGGTCTCGCCGACCGTGTAGTGGCCGGCCGCATCCACGAACGAGGGGATCCGCAGCGACAGCCGATCACCGGTCCGAGTCGACACCACACCCGGCGCGGCAGCCGGGCGTACGACGGGACCGAACCACGTCTCGTCCGATGTGCCCGTCTGGTAGCTCAGCGGCAGTGTGGTCAACCCACCGGCCAACGGGTTCATGTCGTCCCAGGTGTAGAGGTGGTGCACCCGGTGCTGCCAGAGGGAGTCACCGGACGTGACCCACTCCTCGCGGACCTTCGGCGTCTGCACGAACCGCTGCGCGTCGTTCCACGAGTACTCCTGCCACGGCCGCCACCCGAACCGCTGCTCCTTGGCCCAGTCGAAGCCGCCGTTGTCGGCGTACCGGGTGGTGATCCGTGCGCTGTTGGCCGGCGTCACCTTGTAGTCGATCTTGCTCGGGATGAATCCGGTCGAGACCTGCTGTACGTCGTACAGGTACGGGCTGGACGTGGTCAGGGTCAGGTCGATGGTGGCCCGGCCCTTGGTGGCGCGATCGACCAGCTTCTGACCGTCCTTGAACGTGGTGACCATGGCCGGGATCGGCTCCCGGTCTCCGGTCGGGCGCCAGACCGTCCACGCCGACCAGTCCGCCGGCCGGATCAGGATCACGGCCGCGGCACCTGCCTTGGCAGCCGCCTCGATCTGCGCCTGCTCGTCGTCGGAGTCCAGCACGACGAGTGCGCCCTTCGCGTCCTGCAGCGACGAGACGAGCCGGAAGCGCTTCTTCCCTTCGTACGACGGCGACTGGTGCAGCAGGTTGATGTCGAGCGGCCCGGTCACCCCGGACACCGACGCCTGGACCATCGGCGCGACCAGCTGCCAGCGGGACGAGAACTCGAAGCTGCCGTCCTTGACCGGCTTGGTCGGGGTCACGTTCACCTGCTTGACCGTGCTGAAGTGCATCACGCCGTGGCTGATGGACCGGCCGTTCCCGTACTCGCGGTGCACGTAGTAGCTGAGCACCGCCTGCTGCTCGGACGGCTTGGGCGTCTCGATGGTGATCGGCACCGCCTTGCGGGCGTCGATGACGACCTCGATGTCCTGGGTGACCGCGATGTTCGGGTCGGTGAAAAGGCTCACCTGCTCGTCCTGCGGGTCGCTGTTCTCCACCAGCGAGTGCAGCAGGTACGTGCCTTCCTCGACCTCGGCGGTGTAGGTCGACCCGTCCGGGATCCAGGCGAGTACGTCCGATCGCGAGTTGTCGCCGTACAGGGAGATGACCGGGACGCCGGTGGGCTGCCCGTCGAGGCCGACGGCGCGCAGCGTCACCTTGTGCTTCGGGCCGGACCGGAGGGCGCCGACCGCGGTGTGGGTGACGATCCCATCGGGGCCGGTGGCAACGATCCAGCCGCTGTGCAGGCCGCGGTCGAGCTTGGTCGCGGTCAGGTTCACAGGTACGTCGGTGCTGCCGCCGGCCGGGACCGTGACAGTCGCCGGGACACCGAACGCGTCGGTTTCCGGCTTACCCGCGTCCACGTTGGTCACGGCGACCGAGAGGCTCAACGTGACCGGGTCGGTGCCCAGGTTGCGGTAGGTGATCGTGCGGCTCGACGCGTCGGCCGCGGTCTGCAGGCCGAAGTCCGCGACGCCGGTGGCGAACACCTTCTGTGCGGTCGCCCGGGTCAGGTCGACCCGGCCCGCGCCCTGCTGGTAGACGGTCTGGTTCGGTTGGGTCTTCGCCGTGCTGACCAGCGCGTTCTTGAGCTGGTCGGCCTTCCAGTCCGGGTGCTGCTGGGCGAGCAACGCCGCGGCTCCGGCCACGTGTGGCGTCGCCATCGACGTACCCGAGGCGGCCGTGTAGAGGTTGTCCACCGGGTCACCCATGATCGTGCCGGCGGCCCGGGCGGCGATGATGCCCACACCCGGGGCGGTGATCTCCGGCTTGAGGCCGGCGTCCCCGAGCCGCGGTCCACGGCTGGAGAAGTCGGCCAGACCGTCGTTGCGGTCCACGGCGCCGACCGTCAACGCGGACGCTGCGGCGCCCGGCGTACCGACCGTCTCGTCCTGGCCCTCGTTACCGGCCGCGACGACGAACAGCGTGCCGGTCTGCGCGGTGATGTCGTTGACCGCCTGGCTCAGCGGGTCGGTGCCGTCGGTCGCCTCACCGCCGAGGCTCATGTTGACGACCTTCGCGCCCTCGGCCGCGGCCCACTCCATCCCGGCGATGATCCACGAGTCGTAGCCGTACCCGTCGTCGCCGAGCACCTTGCCGACGAGCAGGTCGGCCTTCGGCGCGACGCCCTTCCGGGTCCCGCCCGCGCCGGCTCCCGTACCCGCGATGGTCGCGGCGACGTGCGTACCGTGGCCGAAGTGGTCCACGGTGCCGCTCGGGCTGCCGGAGAAGTCCTGGCTCTCCTTGACCTTGCCGGCCAGGTCCGGGTGTGTCGCGTCGACGCCGGTGTCCAGTACGGCGACCTCGACGCCGGAGCCCTCGTAGCCGGCCTTCCACGCGTCGGGTGCACCGATCTGCGGCACGCTCTTGTCGAGCACCGGGCGCACCTTGCCGTCCAGCCAGATCTTGGTGATGCCGCTGTTCAGCGACCGCGCACCTGCGGCCGGCTTCAGTGACTTCCACAGCTCGGGCAGCTGATCCTTGGCCGCGTCCACGGCCCGGCCACCGATCGACGGGAGCTGCCGGGTGGTCGTCGTACCGGCGAGGACCTGCGAACCGCGGAAGCCTGCGTTGTCCTTGACGATCAGCGGGAGCTGCCGCGCGGCGGAGTCGCCGTACCCGTCGGCGATCAGCTCGTCGACGTCGAACAGGTCGACGTCCAGGACGCCGGTGGAGATGTACGGTACGGCGTCGCTCGGCAGGACGCGGAGTCCGCCGTCGGCCTCGATCGTGTGGAACGAGACGCCCTCGCGACCCGCGGCGGGACGGACGGCGGCCGCCTTCTTGCCGGCGCCGGCGTCGGTCACATCGACGACATCGCCGGTGATCAGCGTGACCGTGGTGGTCTTGACAGTGGTGTTCCCGGCCCTCGGCGTCGCGGCGGCGGCCGGGTTGGCCGTCACCACGCCGAGGGTGAGCATCGCCGCAAGGGTGGCGGCGGTGATCCGGTAGGGGGACATAGTTCTCCTTCGAGAGGATGGGGGCAGGCACACCTCTTCTTCCGAGAGAGTCTGCAATCAGGTCACCGGGCTGCGCCCTGTCCATGAGTGCCGTCCCTGCGACATGGCGCAACCACGCCAGAAACCGGCACCATCGGGCGTATGACCCCAAGAGTGGTGCGCAGGTGGGCTTGGCTCGGCACGTTCCTGATCGGCGCAGGGCTCTACCTGGCAGTGCTCGCCGTCCTCACCGACACCGGAAACCCGAACCTGTTCCCGACCATGATCCTGCTCGGCGCCATGGTCGTCCCGCTGACGTTCGTCACGTTCGCGGACGGCCGATCCGGGCGCTGGCTGATCGACGGCCCGACCCTCGGTGGCTGCCTGTTGTTCGGTGGCGTGGTCGGTGTGGTCGTCGCGGGTCTGCTCGAGTACAAGGCGATGCAGCGGCTGGGCACCCTGCCGATGGTCGGGGTCGGGCTGATCGAGGAGGCCGCCAAGCTGATCGTGCCGGTCATCCTGGTGGTGTTCTTCGGGACCCGGTACCGGACCTCGATCGGCCGCGGCATCGTCATCGGGGTCGCGGTCGGCACCGGGTTCGCCGTACTGGAGACGATGGGCTACGCGTTCGTCGCCCTGCTGCAGTCGAACGGGAGTGTCGGGGCCGCCGAGCAGACGCTGTTCATCCGCGGCCTGCTGTCACCGGCCGGACACGCCGCCTGGACCGGGCTGACCTGCTGGGGTCTGTGGCGGTTCGTGACCGCGCCGTCCGGTCGGCACCTCGCCTTCTTCCTCGCTATGTACGCCGTGGCCGTCGCCCTGCACACCACCTGGGACGGGATCGGCGGCTGGATCACGTACGTGATCGTCGGGGCGATCTCCATCGGCCTGCTGCTCTACGGCCTCAAGCGCGCCCAACGCAGCGACTCTGGACAAACTGTCCAAACTGGACCTATTGTCCCAGCGTGACACCGGAGCAACTGACCCCGATCGGCGAGGCGCTCGCTCGACTCCTGTCGCCGCATGCCGAGGTCGTGCTGCACGACCCGGCCGCCGATGAAGTCGCCGCGATCTGGAACCCGCTGTCCGGGCGGGAGCCGGGCGATCCCTCGCTGCTCGGCGAGCTGGACGAGCTGAGCGCGAGCGGCGCGGACGTCTACGGCCCCTACCCGAAGACGCTGCCCGACGGGCGCCGGCTGTCCAGCGTCAGCGCCGTGATCCGGGCCGACGACGGCAAACCGGCGTACGTGCTGTGTGTGAACGTCGACCGGACCGCCTTCGAGGAGGCGAGCCGGTTGCTGGCCGCGTTCGCCGCGCCGGTCGTGGGGCAGCCGCGGGTGCTGTTCGAGCACGACTGGTCGGAGACCCTCAACGAGATCGTGGCCGGTTACGTCCGGGAGCGCGGCGTGACCGTCGAGCGGTTGAGCCGGACCGACCGCTTGGAGTTGCTCGGCCGGCTCGACGCGGCCGGCGTACTCAGCCAGCGCCGGTCCGTGCCGGCCGTGGCCCGCGCCCTGCGGATCTCCCGGTCCGCGCTCTATCAACTGCTCGCCCAGACCCGGAAGGAGCCGAATGCCGACCCTGCCTGACTTCCGGTTGGAGACCTACTTCGCGCGCTGGGAGTTCAGCGCCCGCTATCACCTGACCGCCTCGGACGCGCAGACGCTGCCGATGTCGGAGCTACTCGCACTGGCCGACGACGACGGCCGGGAGCGGTGGGAGACGCTGGCTCTCGGCTACACCGAGACCCGGGGTCTCCCCGCGTTGCGCGCCGAGATCGCGGCGACCTACTCGGACGCCGGGCCCGAGGACATCCTGTGTTTCGCGGGTGCCGAGGAAGCGATCTACCTCGCGATGCGGACCCTGCTTGAGCCGTCGGACCACGTCGTCGTACTCACGCCGAACTACCAGGCGGCCGAGACGATCCCGCTGTCCGTGTGCGAGGCGACCGGCGTCGCGTTGCGGCCCGAGGACGACTGGGCGCTCGACGTCGACGCGATCGAGCGCGCCCTCCGGCCGAACACCCGGATGGTGTCGGTCAACTTCCCGAACAACCCGACCGGCGCCGTCCCGTCCCTCGACAGCTGGCACCGATTGGTGCAGCTCTGCGACGAACGCGGGATCACGCTCTTCAGCGACGAGGTGTACCGCGGCCTCGAGCTCGAGCTCCCGTCGTTGCCTCAAGCAACCGACCTCTCGGGTACGGCGCTCTCCCTCAACGTGATGTCGAAGGCGTACGGACTGCCCGGCCTGCGGATCGGGTGGATCGCCTGCCGGGACCGCGCCGTCCTCGACAAGCTGGAGCGGGCCAAGCACTACACGACGATCTGCAACTCCGCGCCGAGCGAGGTGCTGGCGTTGATCGCCCTCCGCGCACGCGAGCACCTGCTGGACCGCAACCGCCGGATCGTCGCGGAGAACCTTCCCGTCTTCGTCCGCTTCTTCGCGAGGTATCCCGAGCTCTTCGAGTTCACCCCGCCTGACAGAGGCTGCGTCTGCTTTCCGCGCTACCTCGGTGCCGACGGCGTCGAGGCGATGTGCGCCGAGCTCGTCGAACAGGCCGGCGTACTGCTGCTGCCGTCGAGCATCTACGGCTCCGCACTGACCGAGACCCCGACCGACCGCTTCCGGGTCGGCCTCGGGCGCCGTGATCCCGCGGAGGCTCTCGACGTCTGGGCGACCTGGTTGGAGAAGCGCGGATGACGCTGCCGGTGATCGGTCTCGACGCGATCGCTCGGATCGCGACGCCTGAGGTGGTCTTCGCCGCGGTCCGCGACGCGTTGGTCGCTCACGCCGAGGGGCGTACGTCGGTGCCGGCGCCGATGGTGCTGGAGTTCCCGGACCACGCCGGCGACTGTCACGTGAAGGCCGGGTATGTGGACGGGTCGCCGTACTTCGTGGTGAAGGTCGCGAGCACGTTCGCCTCGGTGAACAACGGGTTGATGCTCGTCGTCGACGCGACCACGGGTGCGCCGGCCGCGGTGCTGGCAGACGAGGGCATGCTGACGGCTTGGCGTACGGCGGCGGTCGGTGCGCTGATTACCGACGCGATGACCCCGGCCGACGTGGACGAGGTCGCCGTACTCGGGACCGGCGAGCAAGCGCGGCTGCAAGTGCAGTGGTTGCGAGAGCTGCGACCACTGCGCAAGGTGCATGTGTGGGGTCGCCGACCCGAGGCTGTCGAGAGCTTGTGTGCGGCATTCGTTGCGGATGGTTTGGACGCTCAGCCTGATGCGCTCAGTGGTGCAGCGTGCGTGATTGCGACGACCGCAGCCCGTGAGCCGTTGCCGGCGGAGCTGTTCCGGTCGGCGATCCACGTGACCGGGGTCGGCACCGACATGCCGGGCAAGGGCGAGTTGCCGGTCGAGGTGTTCGCGGGTGCTTTGGTTGCCACCGACGACCACGCGCAGTGCCTCGACCACGGTGACTTCGGGAACGCGATCCGGGCCGGAGTCGTGACTGAAGACGTCGACCTCGCGGTTGGCGCCGTACTCCGCGACGGCGTGGACCGGACGCGCCGGTCGGTCGCCGATCTGACCGGCATCGGCGCAGCCGACGCAGCGGTCGCGGCTGCGGTCCTGGAGCAGCACATCAAGAGATTGGTCAAGGGGTGATTCTGCTCCAGACCGGGCCGGTCGGTGTGTCCGTGAGCTGAACACCGAGCTCGCTCAGCTCAGCGCGTAAGGCGTCCGCACGAGCCCAGTTCCGGGCCGTGCGGGCTGCCTCGCGTTCAGCGATCAACTCGTCGACAACTGCTTGATCGGACTGAGAGAACTGCTCGGCCGCCGGCTCGACGTCGCCCGGTTCGAGGCGATCGAACGGCAGTCCGAGTACGGCGCCACTGGCGGCCGTGACCACCCGCTGACCGTGCTCGGACAGGACCGCATCGCGCAACGATTCCTGCAGTACGGCAAGCACCCGAGGCGTGTTGAGGTCCGCGCTGATCGCTTGATCGAGCTGGTCGATCACCGCGACCGCGGCCGAGTCGTCGCTCGCCAGCGCGCGAGCTTCCTCGAGGGTGCCGACGGACGGGAGTCGCGCGAGCGCCGCCGTACGGCGGATCAGCCGGCGAAGTGTTGCCTGCGCGCCGGCCAGTCCATCCGTGGTGAACTCCAACTGGGCGCGGTAGTGGCCTCCGAGCAGGAACATCCGGTACGCGAGCGGGTGGAAGCCTTGCTTCTGCAACTCCTGAAGGGTCAGCACAGGGCCGGCCGATTTCGCCATCTTCGCCGCGCCGAGCTGCAGGAATTCGTTGTGCAGCCAGAACCGCACCCACGGCCGGCCGTCGCCCAGATAGGCCTCGCTCTGGGCAATCTCGTTCACGTGATGCAACTGCCGGTGGTCGACTCCGCCGGTGTGGATGTCGAAGTGCTCGCCGAGCAGCTTCATGCTCATCACCGAGCATTCGAGATGCCATCCCGGCGCGCCCCAACCCCAGGGTGAATCCCACCGCATGGCGCGGATCTGACCCGGCGCCTCCGCGCGCCAGAGTGCGAAGTCGGTCTTGGCGCGCCGGCCGAGAACCTGCTCGACCCGAGCCCCCTCGAGTTGGCCGCCGACGTCGACCAGACCGAGCCGGCCGTACCCGGGATCCTTCGAGGTGTCGAAATAGAGGCCCGACGGAATCTCGTACGCGAAACCGCGGTCCACGAGACGCTCCGCGAACGCGATCATCGCGTCGACGTACTGCGTCGCCCGGGGATAGTGGTGAGCGGGCAGGATGTCGAGCGCGTCGAGATCGGCGAAGAACGCCTGGGTGTACATGTCGGCGATCTCTTCGACCGACCTGCGCTCGCGAGCCGCCGCGAGTTCGATCTTGTCGTCACCGAGCTCTGCTTCGGCCACGGCGTGGCCGACATCGGTGATGTTGATGACGTGCTCGACCTGCCAGCCCTTCCACAGCAGGGCCCGGCGCAGGGTGTCGGCAAACGTGTACGCGCGCAGATTGCCGATGTGCGCGAAGCTGTAGACCGTCGGACCACAGCTGTAAAGCTTCACAACGTTGTCCGTGGCCGGCTCGAAGTCTTCGATTCGGCGCCCGAGTGAGTTGTAGAGCCGCAAGGTCACCGCCCGATGCTAGCCCGCGACCGTCCGACCTCGGTGATGGTCCGCTTCCTGCTCAGTGACCGGTCAGTAGTGTGAGACAGCCCTGCTGAGCTGTGGACAATGCGTGCTGGACTGAGTACGGTCCGTAAACGGCGTCCGCACCACGCCACCGCCGGAGGATGGTGAGTCCTCCCCTTGTCGGTGAGGTGCTGCCCGCCAGTAGCGCCTCGCTGGTGGCTGGGCAGAGCAGCCCGCGGCAGTTCGTCGCGGCCTGATGGGGGCCCAGACACCCAGGTGGGGCGGGCGAGCGGCACTCACTCGCTCACCGCCCCACCGGCTCAACCTCTTCACCGGCTGTTCCCACGCCGTGCTGGTTCAGTCTCTTCATCTCGTGTTCGCGCTCGGGATGTTCGGTAGCCGGACGACCTGGGCAGACTGTCAGGCGTCCGGACCCCACCCGCCCCTGGGAGTTGCCGTGCTGAGATCCCGCTTGTTCCGCCCAGCCCTGATCGTCACCGCCGTACTCGCTCTGCTCGGCTTCGGCATCACCCCGTCGAACGCCGCCACGCCCATCACCGTCAGTACGGCGATCGGCCGGCAGGACGGGTCGAGTGCGTCGGTCACGGGCTACGTGGTCGGTCAGCCGACCGCCACCAACACCGTTGTGCGCAGCAACTTCCCGAACGACTTCGCGCTGGCGCTGGCCGACTCGGCAACCCAGACCAGTACGTCGTCGATGCTGTATGTCCAGATCCCGACGGCCTTCCGCGCGTCGTACGGACTGCAGAGCAACCCCGGACTGGTCGGTCAGCAGATCACCGTCACCGGGACACTGACCGCGTACTTCACCCATGCCGGGTTGAAGGACGCGACGGCGTTCAGCGGCGGCGGCTCGTCGGACCCCGGCGATCCGGATGACTACTACGCCGGCGCCGAGGGCAAGACCGGTGCCGCGCTGAAGGCCGCGCTGCACACGATCATCTCGAGCCAGACCAAGCTGACCTACGACCAGGTCTGGACCGCGCTCAAGGACACCGACCAGGACCCGGCCAACAGCAACAACGTGATCGAGATCTACTCCGGCCGCTCGATCGGCAAGAGCGCGAACGGCAGCGCCGCCGACGACTGGAACCGCGAGCACGTCTGGGCCAAGTCCCACGGCGACTTCGGTACGGCGACCGGCCCGGGCACCGACGTCCACCACCTGCGTCCCGAGGACGTGTCGGTGAACGCGGCCCGCGGCAACCTCGACTTCGACAACGGCGGTACGGCGGTCGCCCAGTGCTCGGGCTGCACCGCGGACTCCGACTCCTTCGCCCCGCGTGCCGCGGTCCGCGGCGACATCGCCCGGATGATCTTCTACATGGCCGTCCGCTACGAAGGCGACGACGGCTTCGCGAACCTCGAGGTCAACAACTCGGTCAACAACGGCAGCGCGCCGTACATCGGCAAGCTCTCGGTCCTGAAGGCCTGGGCCGCCGCCGACCCGCCGGACGCCTTCGAGAAGCGCCGCAACGAGGTCATCTACACCACCTACCAACACAACCGAAACCCCTTCATCGACCACCCCGAATGGATCACCTCCATCTGGCCATAACCCATCTGCCCCGCCCTGCCCCACGATCTGCCCTTCGCACCGCCCGTTCTGTGCCTCCACAGTGAGGGAGGCACAGATTGTGGCTAGTATCGAAGGAGGAAAAGTGGCCACAGGAGGACTACTGATGGACATCGGGATCCGGGAGCTCCGGGACGGGCTCAGCCGCCATCTCGCGTCGGTGCGGGAAGGACACACCATCACCGTCACCGACCACGGCAAGCCGATCGCCCGGATCGTGCCGGTGGACGGACCAACAAGATTGCAGCAACTGGTAGCCGAGGGGCACGTTCGGCCGCCACTCCAACCGAAGCGGCCGGCACCGCCACCGATCAAAGCCGAGGGAATCGTCAGCGACCTGATCGGGGACCAACGGCGATGATCTGTTACTTCGACACCTCGGCCTTCGTGCCGCTGCTGATCGATGAAGCGTCGTCACCTGCCTGCCGTCGGCTATGGGAGGAAGCAGACGATGTGATGTCCACTCAGCTGTTGTATGTCGAGGCAGCAGGAGCGCTGGCTCAGGCGGTGCGGTGCAACCGGATCACGGCTGATCAAGAGGCGCGAGCCCTGCGCGTAGTCGACCGGCTTTGGCGCGAGCTGTTTGTCATCGAGCCGACTGAGCCGGTTATTCGCCGAGCGGCGACGCTCACGTCATCGGAGGCGCTCCGTGGCTACGATGCGCTGCATTGCGCCTCGGCCGAGAAGGTCAACGACCGGGACTTGCTCTTCGCGACGGGAGACCGTCAGCTGCTCAAAGCCGGTCAGAATCTCGGGTTCTACGTTGCGGACATCAACGATCCTGAGTTCGTGCAGTAGACGCGGCTAACGGTTCACCGTTCGGCCGCCGTGCTCTCGGGTCGGGCTGAGGGCATGACGGCCGTCTCGGTGGTCGGCGGTGGAGAGTTGGGGTTGGGAGGCGGTGGGGAGGGCTATGCCGGCGTGGGCGGCGGAGTGGCCGAGACGGGTTTGGACCCAGTCTTGGAGGCCGGGGTCGGCGACGGTGATGCGGTCGGCGGACTTGCGGAGGAGGCCGCGGGAGATGAGGCCCTGACCGGCGCTGTCGAGGTCCCAGCGGCCGCGGCCGGGCGGTGCGGACTCGGCCGGCATCGACAACCCGTGCGGACCGCGTACGGCGGCGTTCGCCAGCAACTCCTTCTCCGCGTCGGAGCAGTTGTGCCAGGCGGCTTCGTAGAGCGTCCGTGAGCGGTCGTTCAGCTGGGCCATCGCGGCCTTCGCCACCCCGGAGGTGATCCCGGTCTGCAGGGCGGCCAGCTCGAGCGCAGAGCTTGCCAGGGTGCGAAGGCGGCTGGGATTGCCGTTGGCCGCCTTGACCAGGTTGTCCACAGCCTGCGGTTCGTGCGGGATGCCGGCCTGCCGGAGTGGTTCGGTGAGCGCCTGCCGCAGTTGGGTGTCGGTCAGCGGCGGCACCTCCCGGATGTCGAACCGGTGGGCGACCTTGGTCTCGACACCGGCCTGCCCGCCGGACGCGCCCAGGAGCCGGGTGGTGGCCAGCTCGCCACCAGCCCCGACCAGGAACACCGGCCGGCCCTGCCGCTCAAGGTGCGCGGAGAGTTCGGTCAACGCGACCAGATCCCGGTCCGATGCGACGTCGAGGTTGTCGACCATCAGCAGGATCGGCTCGCCCTTCTCCGCGGCCAGTTGGCCGAGGTGATCGGCGAGCTCGTTCAGCGTGCTGCCGACGGTGTCCCGGGGTGCGTCGTCCCACTGCCGCTTGCCGACGACCTGGAACACACCGGGCGCACCGATCCGCACCTCCACGCCGTTCTGGGCATTCCGGGTCCGCACCGCCAACTCCCCGAGCGCCTTCTTGAGATCGCGGGCCGCGCCGATTCCGAAGCGCTGGCGGAACTTGTCCATGTCCTGGTTGACCGCGCGGATCACCCGGTTCTCCAGGGGTTCGCGCGGTGAGGCGTCCAGCCGGATCGCCGTCCACCCGTTCCGGTCGGCCAGTGCCTGGGTCCGGTCCAGCTCGTGGCTCGTGCCCATGCCGGGCGGACCGGTGAACAGGACCGAGGTCCCTCGCGGGAGCCGCTGGTCGAGCGAGATCGGCCGGCCCAGCTGGTCGGTCCGGATCACCGGGTGGACCGGGTTGCGCGCCGTACCGAACACCTGGCTGACGAGCGCCGCCCGGTCGCCGGTCGGGTGCACCGGCGCGATCCCGGCGCCCTGCCGGGCGGTGCGGGCGAGCTCCTGACCGGCCGGGGTCGGTGCCGCCGGGGTCTGGTCGAGGTAGTCGTTGACCCAGTCCTGGAGGCCGGACTCGGCGATCGTGACGCGTTCGCCGCCGTGCTCGCGGAGCAGGCCGCGGGCGACCAGATCATGGCGCGCCTCGTCGACCGCCTGCCAGCGGCCGGGGCCGGCCACCTGGGTCTCGGCCGGCATCGACAGCCCGTTCGCGCCTTGGGCCGCGACCTTGGCGAGCAGGTCCTTCTGCGCGTCGGTGCAGCGGTTCCACCGGCCCTGGTACAGCACCGCGGACTCGTCGTTGACGCGAGCTGTCGCGGCGGCGGCCGTCGCGATGGTGATCCCGTCGCTGGGATCAGCGAAGGCGACCGCGGTGTCGGCGAGGGTGCGGAGTCGGCTCGGGTCGCCGTTCGCGGCGCGCAGCAGGCTGTCGATCGCCTCGGGCTGGTAGCGGATGCCGGCCTGCTGCAGCGGCACCGTCAGGGCCGGCCGCAGATCATGATCGGCCATCGGCCCCAGTTCGCGGATGTCGAACTGATTGGTGACCGTGGTCGCGATGCCGGACATCCGGTCCGAGGCGGCCATCAGCCGGCTCGTGGCCATCGCACCACCGGCCGCCACCAGCCACACCGGGCGGCCCTGCTGCTCCAGGTGTACGGCGAGCTCGTTCAGCCCGGCCAGGTCCCGCGGCGACGCGGCGTCGATGTTGTCGACCAGCAGCAGCACCCGCTGACCCTTGCTCGCGGCAAGTTCTCCGAGCTGGTCCGCGAAGTCGTTCAGAGTGGTGCCGAGGTTGTCCTGCGGCGTGACGTCCCACTGCCGCTTGCCGATGAACTGCACAGCGCCGGCGCCGACCCGGACCTCGGCGCCGTGCTGGGTGTTGCGGGCGCGCTGGGTCAGGTCACGGACCGTCTTCCGCAGCTTGCGCACCCGCCGCCATCCGAACCGCGCGCGCAGGTTCTCGAGGTCCGCGGAGATCGCGCGGGTGAAGCGGTTCTCCAAGGGATCCCGGGCCGAGGCCTCCACCCGGATCGCCGTCCAGCCGTGCTGGGCCGCGAGCGCCCGGGCCTGATCCAGCTCCCGGGTCTTGCCCATACCGGGTGGCCCGGTGAACAGGATCGCCTTGCTCTCCGGGAGCGGGTCACCGAGCGAGATCGGCCGTCCGAGCCGGTCCGTCCGCGTGACGGTGTACGCCGGGCGCCGCGGCGTACCGAAGACCTGGCTCATTGCACCAGCGTGCGGACCGTAGCCGTCCCCGACACAGGCTGTACATGACCTGCCGGTTAACACTCGACCCCCGCCAGCTGAACCACCGACCGCCGCCGAACCGGCCTACCGCCCCGGCCCGATCGTTGAGTGGGTGGGTTAACCTCGGTTAGGTAAACCTAACTTCCGCCCGAGAGGACTGTGGTCGCGTGACCAGCCCCGCACCCCGCCGTAACCGCGTCTGCAAGCGCGCCGTCGTCCAACGGACCGAGCGGATCACCCCGCACATGATCCGGGTCGTGCTGACCTCCGAGGACTTCGTGGACAACGGCACCACCGACCACTACGTGAAGCTCCTGTTCGGCAAGCCCGGCGTCGAGTACCCGGAGCCGCTGGACATGGGCGTAGTTCGCGAGACGTTCCCGGCCGAGCACTGGCCGACGATGCGGACGTACACGGTGCGGAGCTGGGACGAGGACAGCAAGGAGTTGACCATCGACTTCGTGTACCACGGCGACGAAGGTGTGGCTGGTCCGTGGGCTGCGGCGGCGAAGCCCGGCGATGTGCTGTGGTTCAACGGTCCGGGTGGTGCATACGCGCCGGACGAGGCCGCTGACTGGCACCTGCTGGTGGGTGACGAGAGCGCCCTGCCGGCGATCGGCGCCGCCGTCGAGCAGTTGCGTCCGGGCGCACGGGCGACCGTTCTGCTCGAAGTGGAGGACGAGACCGAGGAGCAGAAGTTCGGCGGCTCGGGCGAGGTCGACGTGACCTTCTTCCACCGCGCAGGCAGCGACACCGCCCGTGGCGACAGTCTGGTCGCCGCAGTCGCGGCACTCGACTTCCCTTCCGGCGATCCGCATATCTTCGTCCACGGCGAAGCCGGCTTCGTCTTCCGCATCCGCCAGAACCTCTTCACCGACCGCGGCCTCCCCGCGACCGCGTCTCCCTCTCCGGCTACTGGCGCCTCGGCAAGAACGAGGACGGCTGGCAGGCCGAGAAGGCGGAGACCTCCCGCAAGGAGCGAGAAGCCACCGCCTCCTGACGATCAGAGACCGCGGATGGAGAAGGTCTTGCTGATGCCCAACTGGAAGCGGCCGCAGGCCGCGAAGTAGACCCGGTACGGGATCAGCCCCTTGTAGGCCGGCTGGGCGAACACTGTGAACCGCCCGCTCGTCCGGACCACGCCGGTGCTGACACCACGCCACTGGCTCGCGCCGTAGAGGCGCTGCAGTAGCACCGGGCAAGGCGCCGGCGCGCCGAGAACGTTGCCGGTGACCGGGACGATCGCGCCGACCGGGGCACTGGTCTTCGAAGGCACTGCCGAGACGATCCCGGGCCGGGCGACGAAGAGCCGCAGACTGGCGATTTCCACCTGGTTGCCGGGGATCCGCAGGCAGACGAGGGCGTCCGCGGCCGAGGCCGGGTAGGCCTTGGAGACGATCCCGCTCGTGCTGGTGTACGGCAGGTCCCCGCCAACGTTCTGGTCGCACTGGTTGTCGGTGCCGAGCAGGACCCGGATCCTCGTGCCGTAGGGCTTTCCGGTCGCCGCGTTCGTGACCGCCCAGGTGATCGTGAACCCGGAGCCGAAGGGCACGATCCCCGGAGTTACCTTGGCGGTGATCCTCGGCAGGTTGGAACCGGTCACCGTCAGGGTCGGCCCGGCGACCGGCGTCGGATCGGGCGGCATGGGTCCGGACTCGTACACGGCGTGCGGCCCGGTCGTCACGCCGATCACGGTGAATTTCCCGTTGGCCGTGGACGGAACGTACACCGGCCCGGCCCACTCGCCGTTCTGTGTGGTGCCGGACACTCGCGGCAGATCGGTCGACAAAAGGATGATCGGCGTGCCGCTGCCGGATGTCCGTTGGAGCCAGACATTCAGCGGCATGTCGGCCAGGCTCGGATCGGTGGAGTCGTAGCCACCCTTGACCCGGACTTGCACGGGCACCGTATTGAGACCGGACACCGCGACCGAAGTTCGGCTCAGCGTCACACCAGTCACTTGGAGCTTGGGATCCGGATCAGCCTGCACAGCAGGTGCGCCGACGAGTTGGACCCCCACCACAGACGCTGCCAGCAGCGCCACCAAAACCTGTCTAGTCCACATCTCCGGAGCGTGGCACGTCCGCCCTGCGAAGGACAGGTCTCGCGGGCCGGTGCTTTCCAACCATTGACCGCGTGCCGCGTCGTACCGGGCATGGTTGAGGATCCTGCTTCGTTCGATCGGTTTGCGGCGGCGTACGACCGGTTCGTGAGTTTGCAGCCTGGACAGCACGTGGAGTGGGTGGCTGGGCTCGGGTTGCGTGGGGAGCGGGCGCTCGATGTGGGCTGTGGTTCCGGGCATGCGGCCGAGCGGCTGGCTGCGCAGTACGACGAGGTGCTTGGTGTCGACCTGAGTGAGCCAATGATCGAGCTGGCCCGGACCAAGCGGTCCAAGCCGAACGTCGAGTACCGGGTGGACGACGTTTTCGCGGTGGACGACGACGGCTTCGATCTCGTCTACAGCCACACGATGATGCATCACCTGCCCAACTACCGGGCCGGCCTCCAGCACCTCAAGGCTCTGGTTCGCCCGGGTGGGACGGTCGCGGTGGTGGACAACGTGTGCGATCGCTACCCGACTCCGCCGGGGAGGATGTACCTGCTCGGCGCCTGGCTGGGATTCCCGCGGCAGATCGGGCGGCTGGGGTTGCGGGACGCGTGGTTCGAGTTCCGGTTCTGGCACAGCAAGCCGTGGCTCGACCACCTGCGGAGCGACCGGTACCTGTCGCGGTCGCAGTTCCGCGAGATCTACGACAGCGTCTTCCCGGGTGCGCAGTACACCGACCTCGGGTTCGCCCTCGCGATGCGCTGGACCGACGGTCGCGGCGTCAGTGGGGCTTTCGGCGCGTGAGTACGTCGATCAACGTGTCCGGCTGATTGGTCGGCAGGACCCAGTCCTCGCCCGACGCCTGCAGGATGACGGCCGGTCCAGGAGTGGCAACCGCGTGGTTCACCGCGATCGGGAACTTGAGCCGCTCGGCCCCCGACAGCGAGAACTCGAAGGTCCCTGTCACCTCGGCCAGCGGATAGGTCCGGAACTGCTGCTCCGACCGCGGGACCGGATGCGACTGAATCGTTACCGAGTCCGCCCCGACCAGCACCGCGGCCAACGGTAGTCCGCGCAGCCGGAAGACCAGCTCGTACGGCGTATCCGCCAGCTCAGGTACGACGGGCACCAGCAGCACGCGATCGGCGTACCGGGCCAGAGCCAGACCGCCGACCACGCCAACGATGAGCGCAGGCAGCGCGAGGATCGCCGGCCACCAGACGCCCGTCACCAGCGGGAACAGCGTCACGACCAGCCCGGCGATGCCGCCGTACAGTCCGCCGACGCCCATCCACCAGCGCGGCTGATAGCGGTGCCGCCGCCGCAGAATCCAGCCGAGCACGAGCATGCCGGCCGGTACGACGCACCCGATCCAGGCCGCGGCCGGCCCGGTCGAGCTGATCCATGCGACGAACCCGAGCAACACCAACGGGATCCCCAGATAAATGACCGCCACCACGCGCTGCACCCGCCGATGCCTGCGCTCCACTTCGCTCACAGGGAAAACCCAAGCACATCGCGGCCGAACGACCTACTGTGCCGAGAGTGATCGAGATTCCCACGAAGCTGATCAAGAACCACGGCGAGCAGTCGGCCGAGTGGCTGGCGGGGTTGCCTGGGGATGCTGCGAAGTACCTCGACCGGTGGCAGTTGACGGTGACGGGTGAGCCGCTGAGTGGTGAGGCCTCGCTGATCCTGCCCGTCGTACGGCGGAATGGCGCCGAGGCGATGCTCAAGCTCCAGCCGGTGAACGGCGAAAGCGATGGCGAGGCCCTCGCCCTCCGGACCTGGAACCACGATGATGTCGTCGAAGTCTTCGAGGACGACCCCGAGACGTCGACTCTCCTGCTCGAGCGACTCGAGCCGCGCACGTTGGACGACCTGCCCGACCACGTCGAGGCGACGCGACTTCTGGCCGAGCTTCTGGTCCGGCTCAGCGCCGTGCCCGCTCCGCCCGGGATCCGGCAGCTCGCGGACATCGCCGGCGCCATGGTCGAGGACGCGCCCGGTCTGATCCCCCGGCTGGCCGATCCGGCCGAGCAGCGGCTGGTACGGCGGTTCGCCGCTCAGGTGACCGAGCTCCTGCCGGAGTCCGGTGACCGGCTGCTGCACTGGGACCTGCACTACCTCAACGTGATGGCCGCGAAGCGGAAGCCGTGGTTGGTCATCGATCCCAAGCCGCTGGCGGGGGACCCGGCCTTCGAGGTCTTCCCGGTGCTGTGGAACCGGTGGGACGACCTGGTCGCGACCGGCGACCTGCCGCGGGCGATCCGGGATCGCTTCGATCTGATGCTCGAGATCACCGGGATCGATCGGGACCGCGCGCTCGGCTGGACGGCCGGCCGCATCCTGCAGAACGTGCTGTGGTTCGTCGAGGACGGCGCGACCCGGCTGGAATTGGAGCTCGCGGCGATCTCGACTGCCCTCTACGTGTGATTACATGATTACGTGAGTACTCCGACGCTGTACGAATGGGCCGGCGGGCATGAGGCGCTGCGGCGGTTGACCGAGGTCTTCTACGACAAGGTGCTCGAGGACCCGGTGCTTGCGCCGGTGTTCGCGCACATGAGCGACCAGCATCGCGAGCACGTGGCGATCTGGCTGGGTGAGGTGTTCCGCGGTCCCAGCCGCTACACCGACGAGCTCGGCGGCTACCCGGCGATGCTGTCGCACCACATCGGTCTCGCGCTGACCGAGGAGCAGCGGTCCCGTTGGGCAGCGCTGATCGCCCAGAGCGCGGACCCGGCCGGGTTGCCGGACGACCCGGAGTTCCGCTCGGCCTTCGTCGCCTACGTCGAGTGGGGGACACGGATCGCCCTCGCCAACTCCCAGCCCGGCGCGACCCCGCCCCCGAAGGCCCCGGTCCCCCACTGGGGCTGGGGCGAAGCCCCGCCCTACCAGCCATAGTTGACCTGACAGACACCCGGGGACACGCCGCGGGACTGGGGGTTGGATACAGTCGCGGTTCACGACGAAACCGCGTGGCGGGGATGCGAGGGTGAACCTGTGACCGCTCAGCTCGAGTATCCCGGGATCCAGGACGACGACGCGCTGCTGTCCATCCAGGGCCTGTGGAAAGTGTTCGGCCCGAAGGCGCAGCGCGTCCCGCACCGGCCCGACCTCGCGTCCCTCGACCGCGCCACCCTGTACGCCAAGACCGGCTGTACGGCGGCCGTCCGCGACCTCAGCTTCGACGTCGCGCCCGGCGAAGTGTTCGTGGTGATGGGCCTCAGCGGCTCCGGCAAGTCGACGCTGGTGCGTTGTCTCACGCGTTTGATCGAGCCGACCGCCGGCAGTCTGTTCTTCGAGGGCGAGGACCTGCGCGCGGCCGACGAGAAGCGGCTGCGGGCGTTGCGGCGGAGCAAGTTCTCGATGGTGTTCCAGCACTTCGGGCTGCTGCCGCACCGCAAGGTGATCGACAACGTCTCGTACGGCCTGGAGATCCGCGGCGAGAGCAAGCCGGACCGGCGCCGGCGCGCCCAGGAGGTCATCGACCTGGTCGGCCTGGCCGGCAACGAGCAGCTCTACCCCGAGCAACTCTCCGGCGGCATGCAGCAGCGGGTCGGCCTGGCCCGTGCCCTCGCCAACGATCCCGACGTCCTGCTCTTCGACGAACCGTTCTCCGCGCTCGACCCGCTGATCCGCCGCGAGATGCAGACCGAGGTCGTCCGGCTGCACCGCGAGGTCGGCAAGACGATGGTGTTCATCACCCACGACCTGTCCGAGGCGCTCAAGCTGGGCGACCGGATCCTGCTGATGCGCGACGGCGCCGCGGTCCAGTTCGGCACCGGCGACGAGTTGGTCGGGGCACCGGCCGACGACTACGTCCGCGAGTTCGTGCGGGACGTGCACCGGCCCGATGTCCTCACCTTGCGCTGGATCGTCCGCGAACCGCGCCCGGAGGAGCCGCTGGACGGCCCCGAGCTCGGCCCGGACGTCCTGGTACGCGAGGCCACCCGGCTCGTGCTCGAGTCGGACCGCCCGGTCAAGGTCGTCGCGGACGGCACGCTGCTGGGTGTGATCAGCGACGAGGAGATCCTCGCCGTCGTCGCGGACGCCTGATGGCCGCCATCACCAGCGACGTCCATGTCGAGGTACGCCGGCCCCGGCGCAGTGTGGTCGTCGGCGTCCTACTCGTCGTCTGGGTTGCGGCGTACTTCGTTCTGCGCGGCATCGACAACCTCGTGCTCGGCGGTCAGGAGACGACCGCGTTCCACCGCTGGCTGACCGACCACCGCGACGATGTCGGCCAGGGCAACGCCGTCTTCGACGCGATCCGGGTGGGCGTCGACCACCTGGTCGTCCTGCTGCAGAACCTGATCTCCCAGCCGTCGTACGACCGGCCGGTCCCGGTGATCGGCTGGCTCGGGGTCGTCGCGCTGGCGGCGTACCTGGCCTGGGCGTTCGGCACCTGGAAGGTCGCGCTGCTGGCCGCGGCCGGGCTGGTGTTCGTCGGGTTGCAGGGGTTGTGGCAGGAGAGCATGGACACGCTCGCGCTGACGATCGCGGCCGTGCTGCTGTCGCTGCTGGTGGCGATCCCGCTCGGGATCTGGGCCGGTCTGTCGAATCGCGCGTTCCGGGTCGCGACGCTGCTCCTCGATCTGATGCAGACGCTGCCGACGTTCGTGTACCTCGCGCCGCTGGTGTTGTTCTTCGCGATCGGCCCGGCCGCGGCCACGATCGCGACAGTGATCTACGCCGCGCCGCCGGCCGTCCGGCTGACCGCGCATGCGATCCGCTCCGTCCCGCCGGAGAGCGTCGAGGCGGCCCGGTCGCTCGGATCCACCCGTGGTCAGACGCTGACCAAGGTGCTGCTGCCGATGTCGCGGTCGACCGTTGTCGTGGGCATCAACCAGACGATCATGGCCGCGCTGTCGATGGTGACCGTGGCCGCGCTGATCGACGCGCCCGGTCTCGGCCAGACCGTGCTGAAGGCGCTGCAGACGCTGGACGTCGGCGTCGCGTTCAACGCCGGCCTGGCGATCGTGGTGCTCGCGATCGTGCTCGACCGCGTCACCACCGCGGCCGGCGACCGCCCCTGGCGTACGGCGAGTGTGCGCCGGAGGATCCTGCTCGGCGCGGGAGCGGTCGCTGTGCTGGTCGCGATCTGGTTCTCCCGGACCTACGTGTGGGCGGCGGACTTCCCGTCCGGTGCGAACATCGGTTCGCGGATCGCGGTGATCGCCACCGACGTGACGAACTGGGTGCAGGATGTCTTCGGCGGGTTCACGTACGGCGTCCGGGACGCCGTCACCAACGGTGTGCTCAACCCGCTCGAGGCCCTGCTGACGGGATCGCCTTGGTGGCTCGTGACCGCGGTCGCCGTCGCGGTCGCCGCCGTACTCGGTGGTTGGCGGGGGGCGGTCCCGGCCGCGGTGTGCTCGGGGTTGCTGGTCGCGACCGGTCTCTGGCACGACAGCATGATCACGCTGGCCTCGACGCTGCTCGCGACCGTCGTGGTCGTCGCCGCCGGTGTTGCGCTCGGAGTATGGGCCGGGCGCAACCGGCGGATCGACACCTGGATCCGGCCGGTGCTGGACGCCGGGCAGACGATGCCGCCGTTCGTGTATCTGGTGCCGTTCCTGGCGTTGTTCGGCACCAGCCGGTTCACGGCGATCGCGGCCGCCGTCGTGTACGCCGTACCCGTCACCACCAAGATCGTTGCCGACGGCATCAGGGCGGTGCCGGTCGCGACCGTCGAGGCGGCCAACTCGGTCGGCTCGAGCAGCTGGCAGGTGATCAGCAAGGTGCAGCTGCCGGTGGCCCGGCGGGCGATCACACTGGCAGTCAACCAGGGCCTGATCTACGTACTCGCGATGGTCGTCGTCGGCGGTCTGGTCGGGGCCGGCGCGCTCGGGTACGACGTGGCCGCGGGCTTCGCGCAGAGCGAGTTGTACGGCAAGGGCCTGGCGGCCGGGCTGGCGATCGTCCTGCTGGGCGTGCTGCTCGACCGGGTGACGCAGGCGGCGGCCCGCCGTACCCACAGATTCCAAGGCTCTACTCAATTCAAAAGCATGGGAGACAAGCGGTGAAGAAGCTCCGGTACGCCGGTGTCCTGACGGCGGTGGCGCTGGCCCTGTCCGGTTGCGGTGGCGCGAAGGTCGGCGAAGACAAGCCGGCTGTCGCCGCCGGCAAGGACTGCGGGACCTTCAACCTGACTGTCAGCCCGTGGGTCGGGTACGAGGCGAACGCGGCCGTGGTCGCGTACGTGGCGACCCAGGATCTCGGCTGCAAGGTGGTGAAGAAGGACCTGAAGGAAGAGATCGCCTGGCAGGGCTTCAGCACCGGCGAGGTCGACGTGAACCTCGAGAACTGGGGCCACGAGGACCTGAAGAAGAAGTACATCACCGACCAGAAGGTCGCGGTCGAGGCCGGCTCCACCGGCGTCAAAGGCGTGATCGGGTGGTACGTGCCGCCGTGGATGGCGCAGCAGTACCCGGACATCACCGACTGGAACAACCTGAACAAGTACGCCGCGTTGTTCAAGACCTCGGAGTCCGGCGGCAAGGGACAGTTGCTCGACGGCGACCCGTCGTACGTGACGAACGACGAGGCGCTGGTGAAGAACCTGGCGCTGAACTACAAGGTCGTGCAGAGCGGCAGTGAGACCGCGCTGATCCAGGCGTTCCGGGACGCGGAGAAGAACAAGAAGCCGCTGCTCGCGTACTTCTACGAGCCGCAGTGGTTCTTCAACGAGGTCAAGCTGGTCAAGGTCGAGCTGCCCGCGTACAAGACCGGCTGCGACACCGACCCGGCCAAGGTCGCCTGCGACTACCCGCCGTACGACCTGGACAAGATCGTCTCGAAGAAGTTCGCCGACTCCGGCAGCCCGGCGTACAACCTGGTCAAGAACTTCAAGTGGACCAACGAGGACCAGAACGCGGTGGCCCGGATGATCGCGGTCGACAAGATGACCCCCGACGCGGCCGCGGAGAAGTGGGTCAAGGACAACCAGTCGAAGGTCGACGCCTGGCTCGGGAAATAGCTCTGAAGCGCCCTTGAGCTTGTTCTCACGGGCCGGGGGCAACTATCACGATGTGGGCGAGCAACGCCGACGACACGCCGGATTTCGGACAAAACCGGGTAAGTTCGGTCTCATGATCATCGTGACAGCTGCACTGAAGGGCGGGGTCGGCAAGACAACCACGTCGGTGTACTTGGCCTCGTTGGCATCTTCCAACCGTCGCACAGCCACTCTGGTCGACGCGGATCCACAAGGCAGCGCAGCCGACTGGATCGAAGCCTCCGACGACCAGCACCTGGCCAGGATCGAGATCGCCGAGGCGCCGACCGAGCGCCTCCTGAGCAAGGCACTGGACAAGGTGCCGCCGGAGGGCATCGGCATCGTCGACATGCCCCCGTCCCACGAGCGGCTGCTGAACAAGGCGCTCGAACGGGCCCGGATCGTGATCATCCCGACCCGGGTGGGCGGGGTGGAGACGCCGCGAGTGAAGGCCGTGCTGGACCTGGTGCCGGACAACGTCCCGGTGGGGCTGGTGATCTGCTCGGCGCGGACCTACACCCGCAGTTACCAGGAAGCGATGCAGCAGTACGCCGAGGAAGGCGTCCCGGTCTGGGGCACGATCCCCGAGCGGGTCTCCATCACGGCCGGCCCGTCCGGACCGCTGGCCGCGGACGGACTGGAGTCCTACAAGAAGGTCTGGCGCAAGATCCTGGCCGCGGCCCGGACCTGATCGCCCGAGGGGTTGGATCCGCGAACTCGCTCGCGGATCCAACCCCTGTCAGCGTTGCAGCGGCGGTTCGCCGCGCACGTAGGAGCGGATGACGGTGGCAGCGGCGCCGCGCGCCCAGTTGTCGAAGGTGTGTGAGCGCAGCATCAGCCGGCTGTCTCCCGCGGCGCCGAAGGCATGGTCCGCGAACGTCTGCCGCATCCGCTCCTCGTACAGGTCGTACTCCGCCACGCCCTCGCCCGCGATCACCACGAGCTCCGGGCCGACCAGGTTCACCATCGCGGCCAGGGCCGCACCGATCACCTCGCCGGCCCGGTCGAACGCCTCCCGCGCATGCTCGTCACCCTCGTGGGCCAGCTTGATCGCGCCGGCCAGATCCAGATCCGCACGGCCGGTCGTCTCGCGGGTCCGCGCCAGGATCGCGTCCGACGAGGCAACGGTCTCCACACAACCACGCCGGCCGCACGTGCACACCAAGTTGCCGGGCGCAAGGGGGAGATGGCCGAGTTCGCCGGAGACGCCGTACGCGCCGGACACCACTTCGCCGTTGATGTAGAGGCCGCAGCCGATGCCGGAGCCGATCGTCACGACAGCGAACGAGTCCGCGTTCACCCCGACGCCGAACCAGTGCTCGGCCACGGTCAGCGCGCGGACGTCGTTCGTGACCACGATCGGCACCTTGATCCGCTTGCCGAGCAACTCCGCGACCGGAACACCGCGCCAGCCCATCAGCGGCGAGTCGCGCACCACGCCGTGCCGCGCATCCACATCACCGGACACCGCGACGCCGATCCCGATCAGCGGCCCGGCCAACGCCTCGCCCGACTTCAGCGAGCCGATCAACGCCTTCACCAGCTCGGCAAGTCGCTCGATCACCCGCTCCGGCGCTGTGTCGTCGAGCTTCTCGTGCCGGACGCTCAGGATCCCGGCGGTGAAGTCCGTGGTCACCCCGATCAGGCTGGTCGGGGTCACCTTCACCCCGATCACGGAGACGCTGCTCGGTACGACGGTCAGCGGGCTGACCGGCCGTCCGATGCCGAGCTGGCTGTCCACATCGACCGGCACCGCCCCCTGCTCGGTGACGAACCCGGTCTCGATCAGCGGCGCGACCGCCTTCGTCACAGCCGCCTGGGACAGCCCGGTCCGGCGCGCGATCTCCACCCGCGGGATCGGGCCCTGGGTCAGAATTCTGGTCAGCACCGCGACTCCCGCCGGCGTGGCCAGGGGGAGCGGACGATGAGGACGCAGCGGCACGAGAACAACCTACCGGCGAGTCCGCCGCTAAACCTCGATATTTCCCAGGATGGGTGAGGTCAGAGCCCAACGGATGGTGCGGGTGAGGCCTTCGCCGGCCGCGCGAACGACGGTCCGCTCGGCCAGCGGCAGGTACGGGAGCCGCAGCGGCCAGCGGGTCCACCACGGCAGCAGGCCGACCGCGGCGGCCGTGAGTACGCCGTACGCCGGACGCGCGGCCCACGGCACCGGCGGGTGGACGAGCATGAAGCGCGCAGCCTGGCGTGCCTCGGTCGTGCCGCGGAGCTCCGGCCGATACTCGGCCAGCATCTGACGTAGCTCGACCATGGTGGTCGGAGGGTCGACCACACCGAGCTTGCGGGCAACGAGTGCGGCGTCCTCGACGTACAGGTCCTGCTCCGTGGCGTCGAGCGGCTGAACGCCGTACGTCTGGTGGGCGGCGAGGAAGCTGTCCAGCTCGGCCAGGTGGACCCACTTGAGCAGATGCGGGTCCGAAGCTCGGTACTTGACCCCGTCCGGACTGGTCCCGCGGACGCGCTCGTGCACCCCCTGCACACGGGCGATCGCTTCCTCCGCGTCCGGGATCGCGCCGTACGTCGTGATCGCCAGGAAGTAGCTGGTCCGGCGCAACCGTCCCCACGGGTCGCCGCGGTAGCCGGAGTGCGCGGAGACGGCCGCCATTGCCAGCGGATGCAGCGACTGCAGCAGCAGGGCGCGCAGACCGCCGGCGAACATCGACGCGTCGCCATGCACCCGGCGGATCGGGCGGTCCGGTGCGAACCAGCGTGGACCGGGGGTGTTGTGCACCCGGTTGCGTTCAGCGCGCGGGTCCGGACCCGCCACCTTCGTCATGATCATCCGTGCGAGTCCGTCCCGCAGCGGGTCCAGCGGTCCAGCGAGGGTGGCGGTCATACGACCAGTGTGCCTCGACTGATCTCGTCACGGTTCCAGGCGGCCGCCGGACGAACGCTCGGCGTACTCGTCCTCCAGCAGCGAGTAGAGGAGGGAGTCGCGCCAGTTGCCGTTGGTGAACACGTGGTCGCGCAGGTGGCCTTCGTAGGTGAAGCCGATCCGCTTGACGACGGCGATCGAGGCCTCGTTCTCCGGGCCGATCGCCGCGGTGACCCGGTGCCTGCCGAGCGGGCCGAAGGCGAAGTCGAGCATCACGCGGGAGGCATCGGTCGCGTAGCCGTGCCCCCAGTGGTCGGCGTGGATCGCATAGCCGAGCTTGGCCGCCCAAGGCCCGCTCGGAGCGATCCGCGCGAAGCCGATCACTTGATCGCCGTCCTGGCGGGTGACGGCGAGCATGTGCTCCGGGCGGTCCTCCCGCGCCGAGCGTTCGATGATGCCGGCCAGCATCTCCGCCGCCTTGTCGCGGTCGTAGCTGTCGAACGCCATCCAGGCGGTCACCCGGTCGTCGCCGGCGATCGCCAGGTAGTCGTCGAGGTCGGAGGGCCGGAAGTCACGGAGTCTGGTCAGGTCACCGGTGAGGGGCTCCATCAGTGCTTCATACCTTCCCAACCCCTTCGCCAGGTCTGCGCACGCTACCGGGAGAAGGTCTGCATCGGCGTCCGGGTGAACATCTCGATCTCCTCCTGCAACTCCCGGGCGTCGTCCGCGCGTCCGGACTGCCGGAGCGCCTGGTGGACGCGGCGGGCCGAGTGCACCACACCGTTGATCCGGCGCTCGGTCGGCAGGCCCAGCACTGGGGCGATCGCGTCGGCCGCGCCGTCCAGCTCACCGCTGGCGATCCGGCTGATCGCCATCGCGGCCTGGCTGCCGGCGGCGTCGCCGAAGGCCCACTCCGGGTGGTTCTGGTCGGTGTAGGCGTCGACGGCCTGACGGGAGTACCGCTCGGCCTGGTCGACCTCACCGGGCAGCCAGGCGAGCGCGTCGGCGGCGTAGTACAGCTGGCGGTGACGGCCGAAGGTGCACAGGCCGCCCATCTCGTCCAGGTCGTCCTTGCGCACCGAGCTCCAGGCTTCTTCGGCCCGCTCGAGCGCGGCCCGGGTGGCCTCCGGGTTGCCCAGCGCCGCCCAGGCCCGGGCCTCGCTGACCGGCAGCCAGACGCTGGTCGTGCTGTTGGCCTGCTCGGCGTACCCGGCGCCGAGCTGTGCGTACCGAACCGAGTCGTGCGGGTTGCCGGCCCAGTAGGAGACCAGGGACTGCAGGCCGCGCACCCAGGCGCGCAGGCCGTGGTGGTCGGCGTTGTCGGCGCACAGGAACGCGGTCCTCGCCTGCGTCAGGGCAGCATGCGGGTTACCGAGGTCGTGGGACGCCTTGGCCAGCAGACCGCCGGTCACGCCGCCGAGGAAGTACAGCTGCCGCAGGTGCTCCGGGCGTTGCCGGCTCTCCAGCAGGGCGAAGACCAGGTCCTGGGTCTCGACCAGCTGGCCGAGGATCTCCGGCAGCGGGCGCTGCGGGTAGGCCTTCGCGACGTGGCGCACATCGTCGTACACCTGTTCCATGGCCTCGCTTCCGAGACCGGACTGGGCCGCGAGGGCAAACGCCCTCGCGCGGCTGGCAGCCATGTCGAGAACCTCCATCTCATTACCTGTCGTGATCCGTCCACTCGCGGCAGGTGACGGCACCACCTGGGCAGCCTGCTCGGCGACGTACGGCGCGAGGAGCTCCTCGACCGGCTTGCCGAACATGCGTTGCAGGGTGCGCCGGGTCTGAGGAGTGGTGCCTGCGCGCTCGCCTGATGCGAGACGCCGCAGGTGCCGCTCGGTGATGGTTCCACCCAGCTCGACGAACTCGGCGACGATCTCGGAGTAGGTCTGGTTCCGGCGCTGGATCAGGTGCGCCAGGACCGTCTTTGGCGTATACCTACCCGCCATCGTTCCTCCTGTTCACGTCAGATCAGACGTTGTCTCGACTCATGCCCCACGACAAGGTGCGGTCCCCCAGATGTCCGCCAGAGGACCGGAAGAGGTCCGGCAAAGGTCCGGTCCAGGTCCTAGAGCGGTCACGTTGGGCTCGTGCACCATTACTGCCATGACAACCAGTAAGTCCAACTGGTTGCAAGGGCTCAGAGTTACGGGGTGAGAGGTAGTGACCATCGCGGAGATGACGTCGAGGCAGCACCGACGCAGAGTTCGGGTCTGGTTCGGCGAGCATGTGATCGCGCAGTACGTCGCGGACGCGCCACTGGCGGCCCGTTACGAACAGGCGATGCGGCGCCGCTTCGCCGGTCTCCGAGTCACCAACGACCTGCTCGGCCCACTCGACAGCACCGACTGAACACCTGAACCTCCGGGTCCTCCTCAGACCCGGCCGCTGCGCCCTGGGGTCTCCTCACGTCCAGGGGTAGCACTTGGAAGGTCCGTGGCACTCCTCAGTCCCGGACGAAACCCAGGTGCGGTCCGGAGCACTCCTCAGCTCCGGACCGCACCGCCCACCGACCCGGCTGGGCCTGGCGGTTGACCCTGTATCACCGCCGCCCAGCCGTTCCAACCACCTCCTGGCCGACACCTCGGGCCAGGCGGGGCCGAGTGTCCTGGGCGGTAGGACACCGGAGGCTCCCGACACCTCACCGGGAGCCTCTCCCTGAGGTGGCCGGCTCTGCTGTGTGACCGTCGCGCCTGGGCGGTCACACAGCGGAGCACTTTCCTGTCAGCTGAGGTTCGCGGCCATCCGGCGGAGTACGCCGACCGTCGCGACGTACTCCTGATCGCTGACTCCGGCCGTCACCCGCCTGCGCTGCTCCTGGACCTTCGTCGTCAGCGCCTCCAGCGCCGCGCGGCCCGCGGGCGTGAGTTCGTCACCGCTCAGCCAGCCGCGCTCGGCCAGCGGGTCCGTGACCGTCGCGAGCTCCGCCGGGTCCCCGGTCAGGAACGGCGCCAGCGCAATCGCAACCGACTCCGACCCGGCGGCCGCATTCAGCGCCTGCCACTGCCGGCGGGTCAGGCCGTCGGCCGCGAGGACCTGCTCGAACGACGCCTCGAGCAGCCGGTCCAGCTCTTTCAGCCACCATCCGATAGGCTTGTTGTCATCTGACATATACATGTCAATGAACATATAACCTGGAGAGGCTGTGGCCAAGCCCGATCCCGCGATCGCGGTCGAGTCGGCGATGATCGCGGTCCGCCGGCGGCAGACCCGCCGTACCTTCGCGGTCGAGTCCGGTGGGCCCGACCCGGTTCAGGAGGTCCTCGACGCGATCGAGGCAGCGGCGCCCGACGCCCTCGGCGTGAACGGAGTGGCGGCTGCCCTTGCGGTGGACCAGCCCCGGGCGAGCAAGCTGGTGGCGGCGGCCGTGTCGGCAGGCCTGGTACGGCGGGAGGCCGACCAGCGGGACGGACGTCGTACGAACCTCGTGCTGACCGCCGCGGGCAGGGAGCAGCTCGATGTGGTGCACGCCTACCGGCGAGAGCGGTTCGCCGCGGCGATGAACGACTGGACCGCCACCGAGCGCGAGGCCTTCGCGGACCTCCTGACCCGCTTCGTGGCCGGCTTGGACAGCTAGATCAGATGTCAGCTTCCGGTCCGGTGATGTACACGGCGAACGGCGCATCGGGTCGCACCTCGTCGGAGCCCTCGACCAGGCCTTCCGCGGTGATCTCGCCGGCGTAGGTCATGCCGAGTCGCTCCATCACCGCCCGGGACGCCACGTTGTGCCGCTCGGTGGTGGCGACCACTGCCTGGGCCGCGAGCGTCCTGAAGGCGAAGTCCAGCCCGGCCCGCCCGAGCTCGGTCGCCAGCCCGCGACCGCGTGCCGGCGCGGCCAACGCCCATCCGAGCTCCAGCCGGTCGGCCGCCCACTCCGGACCCACCAGCTCGGCAACGGCCACCGTGAATGGCGTGCCGACCGGCATGCGGGACAGTCCCCCTCGGCCGGCGAGCGCTCCATCAGCGCGCTCGTACGCGATCCACTTGCTGACGGAGTCCCGCTCCCAGCCGGTCTGGAATTCGGCCGCTCGCTGCGCCGCGACCTCGGGGGACCAGGAGCCGGCGTACCAGTACGCGACCCACGGGTCCGCGTAGAGGCTGACCAGGTCCTCCACATGTCCGGGCAGGACCCCGTTCGGTCCGGTGATCGGTTCGAGGCGGAGGCGGTCGGTGAACCTGGTCCGCACCGTGTGAGCCACCAGATCGCGCAGTCGCCGGTCGCCGTCGGTCCGGTTCACCATCAGCAGGTCCAGGTCGTCCGGCCCGACCCAGGCCGACGCGTCGTGCTTGCCGGCTTCGAGTCGCGGACGAGTGAGGTCTCCGTCGACGGTGATCAGGTAGTCGAGCTCACGCCGTACGCGGCCCTCGTACTCCCACTCCCAGTCGGCGACGGCCCACACGATGTCGCGGACCTTCCACCCGGTCTCCTCCTCGACCTCACGCGCCAGCGCCTGCTCCGGCGTCTCCCCCGCTTCCAGATGCCCGCCGACGATGTCCCAGATCTCCGGATACAACCGCCGCTCCGCCGTACGCCGCTGCACATAAACCCGCTGCCGCTCGTCCCGGATCAAAGCACCCACACAGTCAACCGAACGCATGCCCCCAACCTAGACCGCCGTGATCGACTACCGAGGTCCCAGTCGAAGAAGCGGGCCGCGATGTGGTCCGCGTCGGCGGCTGCGACGGGTGGGCGGATCCGGATGTAGTACCAGAGGGCGCTCATGTCCCCGCCCCCAGTTCGGAGTGTGTGCTTGCCTCAGGCACCTGCACGAGATCAGCAGGAGCAGCACTACCGGCCGCGCTCGGGCGGTTGCGGAGATGGCTGGTCAGCGACCTGCCGGCGGGCGTTCCGCGACTCTGTTGGGCATGAAGAGGACCGCGACGACGAGGAGTACGGCGGCGACCGCGGCGCCGTAGAACACATCGTGGATCGCGGGAGCGAGCACCTCGCCCGGGAGTTTCTCCAAGTCCTCGTGGCTGTCGCCGAGGCGAGCCGCGACCACACCGTTGGCCACCGCGCCGAAGACCGCGACGCCGACCGCGCTACCGACCGAGCGCGAGAACATGTTGGCGCCCGTCACCACACCGCGCGTCGTCCAGTCCACCGACGACTGGGCGGCGACGACCGACGGTGACGCGGAGAAGCCGAGACCGACGCCGATCACGAAGCAGGCCGCGGCAAGGTGCAGTACGGAGCTGCCGGAGTCGACCATCAGCAGTAGAGCCGAACCGAGTACGACGATGATCGCGCCGAAGAGCATGGTCGTCCGGAACCCGAGCCGCAGGTAGATGCGCCCGGCAAGCGATGCCGCGATCGGCCACCCCAGCGTCATCGCGGCCAACGCGAACCCGGCGACCAGAGCCGACGTACCGAGCACACTCTGGGCGAAGAGCGGGACGTACGTCGACAGGCCGATCATCAGCAGCCCGATCAGCAGCGCGGCCGAGTTGGCCGAGTTGAGCACGCGCTGGCCGAGCACCCACAGCGGCAGGATCGGTTCGGCCGCCCGCCGCTCGACCAGGACGAACACGATCAGCAGCACCGCCGCCGCGGCCAGGATCGCGATGCTCGCGCCGGAGGCCCAGGTCCACATCACGCCGCCCTCGAGCAGGCCGAGCAGCAACAGGGAACCGCCGATCGCGAGCAGGACCGCGCCGGCGTAGTCGATCTGGTGGCTGGCCTTCCGGGTGACGTTCTCCTGGAAGCGGCGCACCAGCACCCACGCGGCGGCGAGCCCGAGCGGGATGTTCACGAAGAAGATCCAGCGCCAGGAGATGTAGTCCGAGAACACGCCGCCCAGCGTCGGGCCGACGAACGACGCGATCCCCCACACGCTGGCGATGTAGCCCTGCACCTTGGCCCGCTCCGCGACCGTGTAGATGTCGCCGACAATCGTCATCCCGATCGGCTGGATCGCGCCCGCACCGAGACCCTGGACCAGCCGGAACGCGATCAGCGCCGGCATGCTCCAGGCGAACCCGCACAGCACCGAGCCGAGGATGAACAGCCCGACACCGAGCAGCATGATCGGCTTGCGGCCGCGCAGGTCGGCGAGCTTGCCGTAGATCGGCACCGACACCGCCTGGGCCAGCAGATAGATCGAGAACAGCCAGGGGAACTGGGTGAACCCGCCGAGGTCGTCGACGACCGACGGTACGGCGGTGGCCAGGATGGTGGCGTCGATCGCGACCAGCCCGACGCTCAGCATCACCGCGAGCAGGATCGGGCCACGCTCCGACCGGAGCCCCACACTCGCCCGGTCGATCCGCTCAGTAGTCATATCAGTGGCCAATGTATGTGATGTGACAACGATTCCCCGAGTCCGGGCCCAGCTGGTGAAACGGTGACCGGACGGCACGCGGAGGTGGGGGACTGTGGGCTTACGGCCGGTTACGCTCCGGGGGGTGAGGATCCGGGATGGGATGGTGCGGGCCGTCGTGCTCGTGGTGACCGTGTCACTCACCCTGGTGTTGTTGCCGATCGCGATCAACGTGGGCACCGGCGGGACGGCGCCGAGGTTCCTCGCGCCGTACGCGGGCTGGACCTGGCCGCTGATCGGGCTGCTCTGGCTCGTCGCGATCGTCACCGCACTCTTCGAGTTCCGCAGCCGTCGCCTGCCGACCGTCTCCGGACGCAGTGCGGACCAGCCGCGCAACCGGCCCAACGCCCTCGCCCGCGTCGACCGCTATCTGTCCCAGCGTCATGCCGGCTCGCTCGCCTCCCGCACCCGCATCGCGCTCGCTCTCGACGAGCGGCCCGAGGCAGTGCTGCGCCCGTACGACCTGTTGGTCCAGCCGCTCGACAGCGCACCACGCGAGGTGCCCGACGAGACCGACATCGCTGCCGTGTTCGACGAGCTCCAGGACTCGATGCTGATTCTGGGTGCGCCCGGCGCCGGCAAGACCACTCTGCTGCTGGAGCTCGCCCGCACGCTGTCCGAGCAGGCCCACGCCGACGAGAGCAAGCCGATCCCGGTCGTGGTCGATCTGGCCGGCTGGACTGCGCAGCCGTCCCGCAAGGATGACGACGACCAACACGACAGCGCGAACCTGGCCGGCTTCGTCCGCTGGCTCCTGTTCGAGCTCAGCACCCGCTACGGCATCCCCGCCGCCGTTGGCCGCACCTGGCTGCGGCGTGGTCGCTTGGCCCTTCTCCTCGACGGTCTGGACGAGATCGCCAAGCCGAACCGTCCCAAGCTTGCACCGGTGCTGGAAGAACTTCGCCGCCGCTATCTGATCGGCAAGCTCGCAGTCACCTGCCGCACGCAGGACTACGAGCTCCTCCCCGACCAGCTCAGCCTGTACGGCGCTGTGCACATCAGACCGCTCAACCGGCAACAGGTGCTCGACTACTTCGCCGCCGTCGGGCCGGAGCTGGACGGCGCTCGCGCCGCGATCGAGCAGGACGACACTCTCTGGGACCTGGTCAACTCGCCCCTGATGCTGAACGTCACGATCCTCGCCTACCAGGGCCGAGCCCCGGAGGAGGTCGCCGCCGGCGGCGTCGCAGACCTCCGCCGCGAGCTGTTCGACACCTACATCACCGAGGTCCTCGCCCGCGACCGCTCCACCAGCCGCCAGTACGACTCCAGCACGGCGGTCCGCTCACTGTGGTGCCTCGCCTGGTGGACCCGCAGCCGCGCCGGCGATCGCACCGCCGTACCCCGATGGCTCGTCCCGAACGGCTGGTACGGCCTCTCGCTCCCAGAGGTGGATTACCTCGCCCACGCCGTCTGCCTGCCAGCACTCTTCGCCGGCCTCGCCGCGGGCGCGACGCTCGCGACGCTTGCGCAGTACGGCGTACTCGCGGCGCTGGCCGTAGCCGGGGCCACACTGCTCCTCGTGCACCTGCGCCCTCACCCCTGGCAGGCACTCACCACCCACGGACCCAGACCGCAGTGGGTGCCACTCCTGACAGCCACACTCCTCGCGGGTACGGCGACCACCGTCATCCTCACGGTCGCCGCGATGGGGCTGGTCGAGTTGCTCCCGACATCGGTCGCCCTCGCAATCGAGGCCGCCGCGATCGCAGCGTCGTACGTCGTCGAGCTGATGGTGTTCCATGACAACCGGCGCCGGCTGCTGCTCGCAGTCCGGCTGACGGTCGTCGTCGCGGCCAGTTGGCTGACGCTCGGCCTCGGTGACGCGCCGGGCAGCTTCGCCGCCGGGCTCGCGATCGGCCTGATCGTTGCCCAAGGCATCCGCATGGTGAAGTCGCTTCCGACCGATCATCTGGTCCGGCCGACGACCGGACAGGGCCGGCGGATGGACCCGTGGGTACTGGGCGGTGCTGCCGCCGGAGTCCTGCTGGCCCTGGCGCTCGGTGCGGACCCGGCCTCGCCCCACCTGGAAGCCGTCGCCGGCGTCATCGTCGGAGCCGTCGCCGCGAAGGCCTGGCGCCGCCGGCCACCGGTGTTCGCCGGCCCGCTGTCCCGCCTGCTCCACGACTTCCTGCTCCGCTGGACCGGATACCTCCCCTGGCGCCGCCGAGCCTTCCTCAGGTACGCCGCCGACCGCTATGTACTCGCCCGCAGCGGCCGCGGCGAGTACTCCTTCATCCACCTGCTCGTCCGCGACCACCTGGCCGAATGCTCACCCGACCAACTGGCCGCCAAGGTCGACCGCCGCATCGCCGAACGCGCCGCCCGCCGTTAAGCCGTCTCCGGCTCGGTGAGGGCGTGACCGATCAGACTGCTCGTGAGGGCCAGGGCGATCAGCGTGCTGAGGGCGAGGCGTAGGGAGGTGTGCTCGGCGATCGTGCCGAGGACCGGAGTGGCGACGCCACCGATGCTGACCGCCAGGCCGAGCGTCATCCCGCCGGCGGTGCCGACGCGGCTCGGGAGGAAGTCCTGCCCGAGCGTGACGTGCAGCGAGAACGGGATCGACATCGCGATCGCGGTGACGGCGAGGAACCCGAAGAACGCCGGCCCGGGCGCGAGCACCAGACCCGCGAGCGCCGGCACGGCCACGGCGTACGACGACCGCAGGGTCCGGACCCGCCCGTAGCGGGTGGCGAACCGGCCGCCGAGCAGTGTGCCGAACGCACCGGCCGCGAACAGCACGAACAACGCCACCCCGCCGGTCGTCGTCCCGCCGCCGACCCGCTGACCGGCGTACAGGGCGATGAACGTGCCGAGCCCGACGAACACGATCGACCGGCAGATCATGATCGCCGACAACCGCAGGAATGACGACCAGTCGTCGGCACCGGCCGCGGCAGACTGATTGCTCGAAGCAACCAATTGGGCGGAGCGTAGCGCCAGCCGGGTGATCACCGCCCCGGCGAGTGCGGGCACGATGAGCACCGGTGTCAGCGACAGTCCGCCCGCCGACAGGATCGGCGTCACCAGCACCGGCGCCAGCGCGAACCCGACGTTCCCACCGACCGAGAACCAGCTCATCCCGACATGGCTTCCGCCACTCACCGCCCGCGCCATCCGCGCGGCCTCCGGGTGGTACGCCGCCACCCCGAGCCCGGACAACGCGGCGGCCAGCCAACTCAGCCAGTACGACGGCGCGACCCCGATCAGCGCGATCCCGAGCCCGGCGGTGGTCATGGCGACCGGGATCAGCCAGGTCAGCGGGCGCCGGTCCGTCAGTACGCCGAACACCGGCTGGACCACCGAGGACAACAAGGTCGCGGCCAAGGTGATCCCGGACACCGCGACGTACCCGAGCCCGCGCTCGGCGACCAGGAACGGCACCAGCGCCGGGACGCTGCCCTGGTACACATCCACACAGGCGTGGCCGACCGCCATCAGCCCGATCGGGCGAAGTCTCCGCACACCATCGATCGTCGTGGCCGGACTGCCTGTCCGGCTTCCGATAAAATGCCAATCTATGCCGGAAACCCGCCAACGTCCCGCGACCACCGGCCACCAGCCGATCCGGGCCGGTGGCGGCATCGAGGCGCACTGGCACGACCAGCATCAGATCGTCTACGCCGGCCGCGGCGTCCTCTCGGTCACCACCGACGCCGGCAGCTGGATCGCCCCGGCCACCCGGGCGATCTGGGTCCCCGGCGGCACCCTCCACCAACACCGCGCCTACGGCGAGACCACGCTGCACACAGTAGGCCTCACCGAGAATCCGCTCGGTCTGGACGGACCGTCGGCGTTGGTAGTCAGCCCACTGCTGAGGGAGCTGATCCTGACCTACACGTCAGGTGATGGCGATCAGGAGGAACGGGAGCGGCTGCACGCCGTACTGCTTGATCAGCTGCGGCGGTCGCCTCAGCGGCCTACCTACTTGCCGGCACCCCACGACCCACGGCTGGCCGCTGTCTGCGACCTGTTGCGCGAGGACCCCGCGGACACCAGGACGCTGACCGAGCTGGGTCGCGAGGTCGGCGCGAGTGAGCGCACCCTGAGCCGCCTCTGCCAGACGGACCTGGGGATGACGTTCCCGCAGTGGCGCACCCAGCTGCGCCTGCATCACGCTCTCCGGCTCCTGGCCCACAACGAGTCGGTGACCCGCGTGGCGCACCAGTGTGGGTGGGCGTCGACGAGTGCGTTCATCGACACCTTCCGCCGGGCCTTCGGTCACACGCCGGGGTCTCGCAAGGCCTGATCGAGGATGCGGCTCCACTGCCGCACGATCCCCCGACGCCGCGCACTGTCATCCGTGAGCAGGTCAGCCAGCCCGAGACCGCGCGCCATGTCCAGCACACCCTGCACGGTCTCCCGGACACCAGGCGTCCGTTCGCTCACCTCGAGCACTTCCAGCAGCGCCCGGTGGGCCTGGCGCCCGACATGCGCCTCCAACCGGACGATCTGTCGCCGCAACGCCTCCTCGGTCGATGCAGCGACCCAGAGGTGCAGGGCCGCTCGGAAGAGCGGTCCGGTGTAGACATCCGCGAGCATCCCGACGATCGCCTCGGTCCGGCCGGGCCCGCTGGGCAATCGACCAGCCTGAGCGCGGATCTCCGCCAGCCGCACCTCGGTCATGTACTCGACCGCCGCCGCGAACAGATCCGCCCGCGTCGGGAAGTGGTGCTGAGCCGCACCCCGCGACACCCCGGCCCGGGTCGCCACGACACTCACCGTCGTCGCGGCGTACCCGACCTCGGCCAGCGACTCCACGGCCGCCGCGAGGAGCCGCTGCCGGGTCGCCCGGCTGCGGTCCTGCTGGGGTGCTTTGAGGCCGTGAGCGAGCGCAGCGAGTTCACCATTGAACACTTCACTCACGGGCGGCCTCGCGGGCTCGCAGCTCCCGCCGCAGGATCTTGCCGGACGCGGCCTTCGGCACCGCTTCGATGAACTCGACCTGCCGCACCTTCTTGTACGGCGCCACCCGCTCCGCGACGTACTCCATCACGTCGGCCTCGGTCAGCTCGACCCCCGGCATCGGCACCACGAACGCCTTCGGCACCTCGTTGCCGTCGGCATCGACGCCGATCACCGCCGCGTCCGCGATCCGGTCATCGGTGAGCAGCACCGCCTCGAGCTCGGCCGGCGGCACCTGGTAGCCGTGGTACTTGATCAGTTCCTTCACCCGGTCGACGACGTACAGATAGCCGCGCTCGTCCACCCGGCCGATGTCGCCCGTGTGCAGCCAGCCGTCCGGGTCGATGGTCGCGTCGGTCTCGGCCTGCCGGCCCAGGTAGCCCTTCATCACCTGCGGTCCGCGGATCCAGATCTCGCCGGTCTCCTCGTCGCCCACGTCGTTGCCATCGGCCCCGACCAGGCGCATCTCGGTGGACGGGAACAGCTTGCCCACGGCGCCGGGTGGCGGGTTCGGGTCGTCCTGCGGCACGGCGTGCGTGCCCGGCGACAACTCGGTCATCCCGTACGCCTGCAGGATCGCGGGCAGCCCGAGCCGCTTCGCGCACGCCTCGGCCAGGTCACCGTCCAGCGGAGCCGCCGCCGACGTCACGTACTTCAGCGCCGACAGGTCCACGCTGTCCACGGCCGGGTGTTTCGCGAGCGCCAGTACGACGGGAGGCGCGACGAACGCCCGGGTGATCTTCTGCTCGTCGAGCGTGGTGAGGAACTGCTGCAGGTCGAACTTCGGCAGGACGACGACCGTCGCGCCGAGCCGGAGCGGGAGGTTCATCAGCACGGACAGCCCGTAGATGTGGAAGAACGGCAGGATCGCGATGATCCGTTCGTCCTCGGCGACCGTGATCATCACCTCGGCCTGGGAGATGTTCGTCGCGATGTTCCGATGCGTCAGCATCACGCCTTTGGCCGCGCCGGTGGTCCCGCTGGAATACGGGAGTACGGCGACGTCCTCGGCCGGATCGATCGTCACGTCCGGTGCGGGTCCGGTGGACGCGACCAGTTCCATCACCGAGCGGTACCCCTCGGCCTGGTCGCAGACGAAGATCTCGGTGACGTCCGTGCCCTCGATCGCCGCGGTCGCGACCGGCAGGAACAGCGAGATCGTCACCAGCAACTTCGCCTTCGAGTCGACCAGCTGCTTGTGCAGCTCGTCCGCGGTGTAGAGCGCGTTGACCGTGGTCACGGTCGCGCCGGCGCGGGTGGCCCCGTAGAAGACGACCGGGTAGAGGATCGTGTTCGGGCTGTACAGCGCGATCGTGTCGCCGTGCCGGATCCCGAGCTCGGCCAGGCCGGCCGCGACCCGGCGGCTCATCGCGTCCAGCTGGGCGTAGCTGATCTCCTTGCCCGTGACCCCGTCGACCATGGCCGGCCGGTCGCCGTACTCCTGGGCGCGACCGAGGACGGCGTCGTGGATCGGGACGTCGAGCACTTCGACGGGCGGGAATTCACTGGTGATGATCATCGGCGGGATCCTCTCCTTGCCCGGATGGTGAACAGACTGTGCTGGATCTCAGTACGACTTGGGTAGACCCAGCGAGTGCTGGGCGACGAAGTTCAGGATCATTTCCCGGCTGACCGGCGCGATCCGGGTCGCGCGGGCCGCCGCGACCAGCGAGGCGACGCCGTACTCCGTCGTCATGCCGTTGCCGCCGAGCGACTGGACCGCCTGGTCGGTGGCCCGGACCGCCACCTCGCCGGCGGCGTACTTCGCCATGTTCGCGGCCTCGCCGGCTGCCAGGTCGTCGCCCGCGTCGTACAGCGCGGCGGCCTTCTGCATCATCAGCCGGGCCAGCTCGAGCTCGATCTTGATCTGCGCGAGCGGGTGCGCGATCCCCTGGTGGGCGCCGATGGGCGTGTTCCAGACCTGCCGCTCCTTGACGTACGCGGTCGCCTTGCCGAGCGCATGCCGGGCGATCCCGAGCGCGAATGCGGACGCCATGATCCGCTCCGGGTTGAGCCCGGCGAACAGCTGCATGAGGGCGGCGTCCTCGGAGCCGACGAGCGCCTCGCGCGGCAGTTGTACGTCGTCGAGGAACAAGGCGAACTGCTTGTCCGGGCTGATCAGGTCCATCTCGATCTGCTGGTACTCCACCCCGGGCGCGTCGACCGGGACGATGAACAGCGCCGGCTTGAGCTTGCCGGTCCGGGCGTCCTCGGTCCGGCCGACCACGAGCACGGCCTGGGCGATGTCGAGCCCGGAGATGAAGACCTTCCGCCCGGTCAGCGACCAGCCGTCCTCGGTACGCCGGGCGGTCGTGGTGATCTGGTGGGAGTTCGACCCGGCGTCGGGTTCGGTGATCGCGAACGCCATGATCGTCGTACCGTCTGCCAGACCGGGCAGCCAGCGTTGCTTCTGCTCGTCGGTGCCGAAGCGGGCGATCACCGTGCCGCAGATCGACGGCGAGACCACCAGCATCAGCAACGGGCAGCCCGCGGCACCGAGCTCCTCGAGGACTATCGACAGGTCGGCCATGCCGCCGCCTCCGCCGCCATACTCCTCGGGCAGGTTCACCCCCAGGTAGCCGAGCTTGCCGGCCTCGAGCCAGAGCTCGGTCGTGTGCCCGCCGCTCCGCGCCTGCTGGTTGAACCACGCGTAGCCGTACTTCTTCCCGAGCTCTCGCACTGCCTTGCGGAGCGCTTGGCGTTCTTCGGATTCGATGAAGCTCATCGACGTCCTCGCTTCGCTCCGGGCGCCGATGAGGCACAAAACGCGCTGTGCTTGATGGTGATCTCGCTTCGCTCGTTCACTCTTCCTCCCCTACGACCGCCAGTACGGCGCCGACCTCGACCTGCTGTCCTGCCTGGACCATGAGCGCACCGACGATCCCGTCGGCCGGCGCGGCGATGGTGTGCTCCATCTTCATCGCCTCCAGCCACAGCAACGGCTGCCCTTGTTCGACCTCGTCACCCACCTGCACGCCGACCCGGATCACGATCCCCGGCATCGGCGCCACCAACGATCCGGCCGCGACCTGCTGCGACGGGTCCGTGAACCGTTCCACCGGCGTCAACGCGACGCTCCCCAGTGACGAGTCCACACAGACGAGCCCGTCGTACGCCGCTACCTCGAAGGTACGCCGTACGCCGTCAACCGCCAGCACCACGCGATCCGCCGTACTGTCGACGAGCTGAACGTTGCCCGCTGCAACCAATCCGTCCCGGGTCAGCCGATACTCGACCTGGTAGGTGTCGTCCCCGGCCCGGTAGCTCTTCCGCTGCGGCTGCGATGCCAGATTCCGCCACCCACTGGGCACCCGGACCACCGGCACCCGGGCGGCCGCATCAGCGAGCGCCGCCGCCAGCGCCGACACCCGCACAACCTGGGTTTCGACCGCGGCGCCGACGCCGTGCTTCTCGAAGAACCCGGTGTCGGTATCGCCCGCCAGAAACGCTGGATGCCGCAGGACCCACACCAGCAGGTCCCGGTTGGTGCCTACCCCATGGATCCGCGCCCGCTGCAGCTCTCCCGCCAGCCGCCGCGCAACGGCCGCCCGATCCGGCCCGGACGCAATCACCTTGGCAAGCATCGCGTCGTAGTACGGCGAAACCTCGGAGCCGCTCTCGACCCCCGAGTCCACCCGCAGGTCCGGCGAGACCTCGAACCTCCGCAGCACCCCTGTCTGCGGCTGCCAATCCTGCGCCGGGTCCTCGGCGTACAGGCGCACCTCGATCGCGTGGCCGGTCGTGGGTGGGGGGTCGCTGGGCAGGCGGGTGCCGGCGGCGACCGCCAGTTGCAGCTCCACCAGGTCCAGACCGGTTGTCTCCTCGGTGACCGGGTGCTCCACCTGGAGGCGTGTGTTCATCTCCAGGAAGTAGAAGTTGCCCTGCTCGTCGGCCAGGAACTCGACGGTGCCGGCGCCGACGTACGCGATCGCGGCGGCCGCCTTGCGGGCCGCGTCGAACAGTGCGGCGCGCATGGACGGGATGCGCTCGACCAGCGGGGACGGGGCTTCCTCGATGACCTTCTGATGGCGGCGTTGGATGGAGCACTCGCGTTCGCCGACCGCCCAGATCGTGCCGTGCCGGTCGGCCATGATCTGGACCTCGATGTGCCGGCCGGACGCGAGGTAGCGCTCGCAGAAGACCGTCCCGTCGCCGAAGGCGGACAACGCTTCGGCCGAGGCCGCCTCGATCTCACGCGGCAGGTCTTCCAGCCGCGAGACCACCCGCATCCCGCGTCCACCGCCGCCGGCCGATGCTTTGACCAGCACCGGCAGGTCGTCCGCTGAGACCTCCGCGGGTGTGAGCTCGGCGAGCACGGGCACGCCGGCGGCAGCCATCAGCTTCTTCGCCTCGATCTTCGAACCCATCGACGAGATCGCGTCCACCGGCGGCCCGATCCACGTCAGACCCGCATCGATCACGGCCTGCGCGAACCCGGCGGTCTCCGACAGGAAGCCGTAGCCGGGATGTACGGCGTCCGCGCCGGCCCGCAACGCCGCGTCGATGATCAACTCACCACGGAGATAGGTCTCGCCGGGCGTGTTGCCGGGCAGATGCACCGCCGCGTCCGCCTCGCCCACGTGGGGCGACCGCGCGTCGGCGGTCGAGTGGACGGCGACCGTGGAGAGCCCGAGCGCACGCGCGGTACGGAAGATCCGCCGAGCGATCTCACCCCGATTGGCCACCAGCACAGACGTGAACACGCGCATCACATCCTGAAGACGCCGAAGGAGGAGGTGCCCTCCACCGGTGCCGAGTGGATGGCGGACAGGCAGATGCCCAGGACGGTTCGGGTGTCGCGGGGATCGATCACGCCGTCGTCGTACAACCGGCCGGATAAGAACATCGGCAGCGACTCCGCTTCGATCTGGCCCTCGACGTACGCGCGCATCTGGGCGTCGGCCTGCTCGTCGTACGGCTGCCCCTTCGCCTCCGCGGCCGCCCGCGCCACGATCGACAGCACCCCGGCGAGCTGCTGCGGTCCCATCACCGCCGACTTCGCCGACGGCCACGCGAACAGGAAGCGTGGATCGAAGGCGCGACCACACATCCCGTAGTGGCCGGCGCCGTACGACGCTCCCATCAGGATCGAGATGTGCGGCACCGTGGAGTTCGAGACCGCGTTGATCATCTGCGCGCCGTGCTTGATGATCCCGCCCTGTTCGTACTCCTGCCCGACCATGTAGCCGGTGGTGTTGTGCAGGAAGATCAGCGGCGTGTTCGCCCGGTTCGCCAGCTGGATGAACTGGGCCGCCTTCTGCGACTCCTCGCTGAACAGCACGCCGCGGGCGTTCGCCAGGATGCCGACCGGATATCCGTGCACCGAGGCCCACCCGGTCGCCAGCGACGAGCCGTACAGCGGCTTGAACTCGTCGAACACCGACCCGTCCACCACGCGAGCGATCACGTCCCGCGGGTCGAACGGGATCTTCAGATCACCCGGCACGATGTCCAGCAGGTCATCGGAGTCGAGCAGAGGTTCGTCGTACGACCGCTTGGGTGCCGGACCCTGCTTGCGCCAGTTCAGCCGCGACACGATCTGGCGCCCGAGCCGGATCGCGTCCTGCTCGTCGACCGCGAAGTAGTCCGCCAGGCCCGACTTTCGCGCGTGCATCGACGCGCCACCGAGCGACTCGTCGTCCGCGTCCTCGCCGGTCGCCATCTTCACCAGCGGCGGCCCGGCCAGGAACACCTTCGCGCCGCCGTCGACCATCACCACGTAGTCGCTCATGCCCGGGATGTACGCGCCGCCCGCGGTCGAGTTGCCGAACACCAGCGCAATCGTCGGGATCCCCTCGGCCGACAGCCGGGTCAGGTTGCGGAACATCGCGCCGCCGGGGATGAAGATCTCCTTCTGCGTCGGCAGATCCGCGCCGCCGGACTCGACCAGGCTGATCACCGGTAATCGGTTCGCCCGCGCGATCTCGTCGGATCGCAGTGCCTTGCGCAGCGTCCACGGGTTGCTGGCGCCACCTTTGACCGTCGGATCGTTCGCGGTGATCAGGCACTCGACCCCCTCGACCACGCCGATCCCGGTCACCAGGCTTGCGCCGACGGTGAAGTCCGAACCCCAGCCGGCCAGCGGCGACAGCTCGAGGAACGGCGAATCCGGGTCGAGCAGCAACTCGATCCGCTCCCGCGCCAGCAATTTCCCGCGCTGGTGGTGCCGCGCGACGTACTTCTCGCCACCACCCGCCAGCGCCTTCGCGTGCTCCACCTCGAGCGCGCTCAGCTTCTCCAGCATCGCCTCGCGATTGCTCATGCTGTGAACCCCAGTCGTTTCGAGGCCAGGCCAGTCATGATCTCCGTGGTGCCGCCGCCGATGGCGAGGATCTTCTGGTCGCGGTACTGGCGTTCCACTTCGGCCTCCCGCATGTAGCCGAGACCGCCGTGCAGTTGGAGCGCCTGGTCGCACACCCACTGCCCGGCCTCGACCGCGGTGTTCTTGGCGAAGCACACCTCGGCGATCACGTCCTCGCCGTTCATCGCCCGTTCGGCCACGTGGTGCACGTAAACCCGGGCGACGTCGATCCGGCGGGCCATCTCGGTGAGCGTGTGCTGCACGGTCTGCCGTGAGATCAACGGCCGACCGAACGTTTCCCGGTTCCTGCACCACTCGACGGTGAGGTCGAGCGCCCGTTGCGCTCCGGCGTACGCCTGCACCGCCAGGGTCAGCCGCTCGGCGACGAAGTTCACCGCGAGCTGCACAAACCCGCCGCCTTGGGTCCCCACCAGATTCTCCACCGGAACCCGTACGTCGGTGAACGACAACTCGGCCGTGTCCGAGCACAGCCATCCCAGCTTCTCCAGCTTGCGCGACACCTCGAATCCCGGCGTGCCCTTCTCGATCACCAGCAGGCTGATCCCGTGCGCGCCCGGCCCGTCGGTGCGGACCGCGGTCGTCACGAAGTCCGCGCGGCACCCTGAGGTGATGTACGTCTTCGCCCCGTTCACGACGAACACGTCGCCCTCGCGGCGGGCCGTCGTACGGAGCGAGGCGACGTCCGAACCGCCGTCGGGTTCGGTGATCGCCAGCGCGCCGATCAGCTCACCGTCGAGGGTCGGCCGCACCCACCGGCCGATCTGCTCCTGGTTGCCTGCAGCAACGATATGGGGAACGGCGATTCCGCAGGTCAGCAGGGAGGCGACCAGCCCGCCGGACCCACCGGCGTAGTGCATCTCCTCGACCACCGCGAGCGCGTCGAGCAACGAACCACCGCCACCACCAACGGCCTCCGGGAACGCGACCCCGAGCAACCCGAGCTGACCGGCCTTCTTGTGCAGCTCGCGCGGCAGCTCGCCGTCGCGCTCCCATTGATCCAGGTGCGGCAGCACCTCGGCCGCCATGAAGCGCCGGACGGATGGCCGGAAGTCGTTCACAGCAACACCTCCGGTACGTCGATGTACCGGGACCGCAGCCACTCGCCGACCGCCTTCGCCTGCGGATCGAACCGCGCTTGCGCGGCAACGCCCTCGCCGAGCAGTCCCTCGACCACGAAGTTGACCGCCCACAGATTGGGCAGCAGATACCGCGTGACCGTCAGCTCCCTGGTCTCCGGCAGCAACTCCTGGAAGAGCTCGACCGTCAGCGAGTGCGCCAGCCACCGCCAGGCCTTCTCCTGCCGCACCCACACGCCGACGTTCGCGTCGCCGCCTTTGTCGCCGGACCGCGCACCGGCGATCCGGCCGAGCGGGATCTCGCGCGTCCGCGGTCGTCCGCTCGATGCGAGCTGGGGCAACGGCATCGGCAGTCCGGTCTCCTCGACCGCGGTCAGCGGCTGCGTCTCCGCCGCGGGCTCGATCACCTTCCGCGTCCCGTCCGGCAGTACGACGACCTGCTCCACCGCGCGGATGTCGACGTACCCGGCCCGGAAGACGCCGTACGGCGATCCGTCGCCCGGCGGCGCGGTCACGTGGAAACCGGGGTAACTCGCCAGCGCCAGCTCGACCGCGGCGCTGGAGAACGCCCGGCCGACCACCTTCTGATCCGGGTCCTTCACCGCGCACCGGAGGAACACGCTGGCCTCCTCCTCGGTGTCCGCGTTCGGCTTCTCGGTCCAGGCCACGGTCCATCGCAGCTCGGCCGGCCGCTTCGGGAGGGCTCGCTCGAGCTGCGCCTTGACCAGCTCGGCCTTCTCCTCCAGCTGAAGGCCGGTGAGCACGAAGTCCACCTCGTTGCGGAACCCGCCGACGCTGTTCAGCGAGACCTTGTACGTCGGCGGCGGCGGCTCACCGCGGACACCGGAGATCCGGACCCGATCCGGGCCGTCGTCGTCGAGTTCGATGCTGTCCAGGCGGGTGGTGACGTCCGGACCGGCGTACCGGGCGCCGGTGATCTCGTAGAGCAACTGGGCCTTGACCGTGTCGATGGTGACCGCGCCGCCGGTGTTGTCGTGCTTGGTGATCACGCTGCTGCCGTCGGGGTGGATCTCCGCGATCGGGAAGCCGGGCCGGCCGAGGTCGCGGATCTCGCTGAAGAACGCGTAGTTGCCGCCGGTCGCCTGGCAGCCGCATTCGATCACGTGGCCGGCTGCGACGGCTCCGGCGAGTTCGTCGTACTGCGTCCGCTTCCAGCCGTGGTGGGCGGCGGCGGGCCCGACGATCACCGAGGCGTCGGTGACGCGGCCGGTGACGACGACGTTCGCGCCGGCTTGGAGGGCTTCCGCGATACCCCAGGCGCCGAGGTACGCGTTGGCGGTCAGCGGGGTGCCGAGGTCCAGCTCCTCGGCTCGCGCGAGCAGGTCGTCGCCTTCGACGTACGCGATCTTCGGGTGCAGGCCGAGGCGGTCGGCGAGCTGCTCGATGGCGTGCGCGAGTCCGGCGGGGTTGAGGCCGCCCGCGTTGCTGACGATCTTCACGCCGCGGTCGAGCGCCTCGCCCAGGCCGATCTCGAGTTGCTTGAGGAAGGTCCGCGCGTACCCGAGGGACGGGTCCTTGAGCCGGTCCCGGCCGAGGATCAGCATGGTCAGCTCGGCCAGGTAGTCGCCGGTCAGCACGTCGAGCGGACCGCCGGTGAGCATCTCCTGGACCGCACTGAACCGGTCGCCGTAGAAGCCGGACGCGTTGCCGATGCGGATCGGCGCGGTCGCGTCGGGTGCGGTCTCGTCTGCGGCCGGCCCGGTCATGCGAACTGTCCTGGTCGGCGGCCCTTCCCCGGCAGACCGGCGAAGGCCTGGATGATGCCCAGCCACTCCTCGGCGTCCTCGCCGGTGGCCTCGACCGCGAGGTCCTCTCGGTGCCGCCGTTGGGTCGCGAGCAGGCAGAAGTCGACCGCCGGAGCGGTCACCCGCTGGGCTGCCTCGTCCGGACCCCAGGTCCAGGTGTCGCCGTCCGGCCCGGTCAGTTCGACGTAGAACGGCTCGGCCGGCGGAGTGCGGTCGTTCAGCAGGTAGGCGAAGTCGCGGGTGCGAACGGCCAGGTGGGCGACGTGACGGAGCCGGTTGCTCGGCTGACGTCGTACGCCGAGCGCGTCGAACACGTCCTGCCCATGCGCCCACGTCTCCATCAACCGGGCGGTCGCCATCGAAGTCGGACTCATCGGCGGGCCGTACCAGAGCACCTTCTCACCGGTCGGGACCTTCTTCAGTGCATCGGCGAGCTCGGTGCGGGTCTCGCGCCAGTACGGCAGGAGCTGGTCAGGCGGCAACACGGCGCCCTCGGCGGCCCCCTCGTCCACGTAGCCGGTCGGGTTGGCGGCGGCCTTCTGCAGCGAGGCCTTGAACCCTTCCGGATCGGTGGCGGCCAGATGCGCGGCCTCGTCGGTCCAGGCCAGGTGGGCGATCTGATGTGCGATCGTCCAGCCTTCGGCCGGCGTCAGCGTCGCCCACGCGTCGGCGGCCAGGCCGCCGACGAGCCGATCCAGCTCCGCGCTCTCGGCCCACAGATCAGCCAGCACTTCGTCCACTTGCACGCTGCACTCCCTCGCCGGGGATCGTGCAGCCGACACTGACACGCCCAACAAAAAGAATCAAGTGTGCTTGTTTTCCACGACCGCCCTTGCCTGGGTACGCGGTTGGAGAAGGGCGAGGCGCGCGGACAACCTCTGCCTCCGCGGTGATGAGAGACTTCACGCATGGCTGGGGCGGTTGATCGGGCAGCTGCGTTCGAGGTGGTTCGGGCTGTTGCGGCGACGCTCGAGTTGGAGGACGCGGAGATTGAGTTGCTCGGGCCGGTCGCAGACAACGCGGTCTTCCGGCTGCCGCGCCGGTTGGTGGTTCGGATATCGAGTGCCTCGGCGTACCAGCGGGCCCTGCGTGAGGTCCGCACGGGTCGGTGGTTGGCGGCCCAGGGCGTGCCGGCGGTGAAGCCGCTGGAGTCGACCGACCTGCCGTGGTCCGTCGACGGACATGTTGTGACGATCTGGCACGAGGTGCCCGATGCGTCGATGGCGAGCACGGCGGAGCTCGCAGGACTCCTTCGACAGCTCCATACGCTGCCGGTCCCGTCGAACTTCGAGATCCCGGCGTTGGACCCATTCGTTCGGCTCGATGAGCATCTGGCTGCAGCCGACACCGCGCTGTCAGCCGGCGATCGCCACTTTCTGGCAGAGCGTTTGGATCAACTTCGGCACGAATATGCGCACGTGAGTGCCGGGCTGCCGGTGTGCGTCATCCACGGCGACGCCAACCGGAAAAACGCGGTCCGCGGGGAGGACGGAGTCGCCGTACTGCTGGACTTGGAGCGGTTCAGCCTCGGCCCGCGTGAGTTCGATCTCGTCGTACCGGCTGTCTACCAAAGACTCGGCTGGTACACCGATCCCGAGTACGACGCCTTCGTCACCGCCTATGGCTGGGACATACGGACCTGGGACGGCTTCACCGTCTTCGCCGCCCTCCGCGAGTTCCGCATGACCGCCTGGCTGATCAGCAGACTCGCCCGAGAGCCCCGCCTCAAACCCGAAGCCACCCGCCGCCTCGCCTCCCTCCGCAACCCGGACGCGCCGAGATTGTGGACACCGGGCACCTGACACGTCAGGACGCGTAGCTCACGATCTCGCGCGCCTGCTCACGGAACTCCGAGATCGACCGGTGCCGCCCGAAACCGTTCAACGTGCTGTCGAAGGTACGCACGTACTTCCGAACCCGAGCGGACTTGATCCTGCCCGCAGCCGCCAATGCCTCCCCAGCTGTCTCGCAGGCCTGCGCTACGTCGCCCGCGGCAAGATACGACGTGGCGAGTGAGATCCGGCAGAACGTGCGACTCCGAGGATGCAGGTCGATGGACTGTTCGAGCGCGGCGTGCGCGTGCAGTTCGGCCTCTCGGGGTGCCCGGAGCGCAGTGAAGCAGTGCGCCAGTTCGTCGTGGAGCTCAGCCTGATCGAAGTACCCGATCCAGTCCGGCTCATCAACCGCAGCGCCGTTCGCGAAACTAGTCTCGGCCCGCCGCATCATCCGTAGGCAGGCACGCTTGTCCCCGATGCTGGCCAGTCCACGCGCCTCCATAGCGGCGTACATCGACTTGACCCGCGGCGTGGCGTCCGCGCCCGCCCCTAGGGCCGCTGCTCTGGCCAGATCGACGGCCTCCCGGTACTCGCCGAGATAGTTGGCCTGATGGCTCATCAGCGCGAGGACCTTCCCGCCTAGCGGGCGATCCCCGGAGGCGTGGGCAAGATTCAGAGCCTGGACGAAGTAGCGTCGGGCAAGTCCGTGCAGGCCGACGTCGTACGCCATCGCTCCGGTCTTGTAGGTGAACTGTGCCGCGACCGAGAACAACTCACGTCCTATCGCGTCGCCGTAACTCGCGTGTAGTAGCGGCGTCACCGCGTCATTGAGGTACTGAACCGCGGCTGTTCGCGCGTGACCACCACCGAACTGATGATCGAGACGTTCGAACATCTGCAGGGTCGCGCGAACGGCAGCGACGTCGTCGGCGCCGACCCGATGATTCCCCCGCGTACGGTACGGCGGATCGGCTGGCGGTGAGACCAGCCACCGGGCCATGGGCGTGGTCAGGGTGCCCGCCGTTACTGCCATGCGGAGGAAGTCCGAGCGTCTCAAGTCTTCTGTCCAGAGCGTGCGAGAAGTGCGAATCGTCGTGTCGCGGGACTCGGAGAAGGTCAGGCCAAGCGTCAGTGGCTGCCCGGAGGTGAAGCCCAGATCACTCAACGACAGCGCACGTCCGAGGCGGCGCCCAAGTGCCTCGGCAATCAGGACCGGCTTGGCGCCACGCGGCACCATTCCCTTCAGCCAGCGGCCGACATCGACATGGTCACAGCGGACGTCCTCAAGCCCTCTGGCTGCGGCGAGTGCACGGATATCGCGCGCGAGGGCACTTCGTGAGCAGTCGGCCTCATCCAGCAGCGCGGCGAGCAACTCGTTGGGCGAATTCATGCAGCCTCTTCAAGAAGCACTGGTCTGAACCACTCACAGTAGCCGGTGGCTGGCAGAGCGAACAGTCGCTCCATTCCGTGGTTCGGGTGTGAGTGCACAGGTTCTGCACAGGCCGTTGCCGTGTGCATGGTCTATGCATCTCCCGGGCACATGGTTTTGCCGCTGAGATGAAGACGTTCTCCTCGATCGGCGGGGCCGGCGTTGTGAATTCCCTGCGACCGGCGTCGGCCCCGTCCACCACGAGAAGACGACCTGATTCGCCTACCGCACCAACTCTCATGGCACCACGGGGACGACGATGACTGATGAGCTGCGTTGGTGGACGTTGAAGAAGGGGGACCGGGTCACCCACTTCGAGTACGGCGCCGGGACCGTTGACGGCTCTGGGCCGCTCTGGATCTACATCACGTGGGACAACCCTGACGAAGAGTTGCATCACCACACCGCAGGAGTCGCCAGCTACCTCAAGTTGATGCGCCCGCCTGGGTGCGGTCCCAGCAACGCGAACGCTCCTCGTGATGGAGAAGTGGTCTAGTGCGATTGGGTTAGATCGTGGTGAAAAGGGTTCCCGGGGGGTTGTGGGGGTGTTAGAGAAGAGCAATGCGTGGGGCGTTGCCGGGGAAGGCTGCTGAGGTTCGGGCTTTGCTGTTGGGGTTGGTCGACGCGTTGCCGGAGGGGGCGGCGTTGCCGGCGGAGCGGGAGTTGGCGGTGCGGTGGAACGTGGCGCGGATGACGTTGCGGCGGGCGGTGGACGAGTTGGTGATCGAGGAGTTGCTGGTTCGCAGGCACGGGAGTGGGACCTACACGACGCGGCCGAAGGTGGCGCGGTGGCTGGGGATGATCGGGTTCTCCGAGGACATCCGCCGGCGCGGGATGCGGCCGGGCAGCACGATGCTGGAGTTCCGGCACCAGAAGGCGGAACGGGCCCGGCCCGCCGGCTGCGGATGCCGGTCGGCGATCCGATCATCGCGTTCACCCGGCTCCGGCTGGCCGACGGTCTCCCGATGGTCGTCGAACGCACCACCCTGCCGGCCGCCTACGTCCCCGGCCTCCAGGCCGAGGACCTCAACGGATCCCTCTACGACCTACTCACGAGCCGCTACGGCATCGACCTCGTCAGCGGTACGTCGAGACTCGAACCAGTCATGCCCGACGCGAAAAGCGCCGGCTGGCTGGACATCCCCACCACCCAGCCCTGCCTCGCCATCCACGGCATCAGCTTCGACAGCCGCGACCGCGTCCTCGAGTACACGTCCGCTCTCTACCGCGGCGACCGCTACGCCTTCACCACCGAGCTCCGCACCACCCCAACCCGGCGCGCGACCGCGAAGGGCCTCTGACCCAGCGACTTTGTGCACCCAGTCCGCAGTTCCAGAGCCGTCGCGTGCGTCTACCGTGCACAAAGTCGGGCTGGTCGCTGACTCGTCACGTTGATTACGAGGTGGGAGTGGGGGTGGCTAGGTTGGGTGGACCATGGATCTCAAGAGCCCGATCAGCGTTGTGGTGCCGTCGTTGGACGGGCCGGTCCTGCAGGTGCTGGCGCGGAGTGAAGAAGGGCTGTCGGGACGGCAGATCCACAAGCTGGCCGGGTCGGGGAGTGTCGCGGGCGTCCGGCTCGTGCTGCAGCGGCTGGCGGCGACCGGGCTGGTGCATGTCGACGACGTCGGCAATTCGTTGCTCTATCGCCTCAACCGCAAGCACCTCGTCGCCCCCGCGGTCGAGTTCCTCGCGGACCTGCGCAGTACGTTGATCAGCCGGCTCGCGGACGAGATCAACGGCTGGCGGATCCCGCCCGTCCACGCCAGCGTGTACGGCGCTCTCGCGCGCGGCGACGGTGATCCGGACAGTGACGTCGACCTGCTGCTGATCCGGCCGGACCACCTGGATGCGGGTGACGTGCTCTGGGAGGACCAGGCCGGCCGCCTGATGCAGACCGTGGTCGACCTCACCGGCAACCCGGCCCACGTCTTCGAGCTCAGCCGGACCGAGCTGGCCGGCCACCTCGCCACTGAGGAGCCGATCCTCAACGACTGGATGCGTCCCAGCATCCAACTGACCGGCCTCCCGCTCGCAACCCTGATGGCGGAGTCCGGCCGGACGCTAGTGGCCCAGTAGCGGCGCCATCAACCGCGCGATCCGGCTCTCCCGCCTGGTCACGCGCTCCTCCGTGTCCGCGAGCGTCATCGCGCGCAGCCCCGCGTTGATCCCGAGCCACCGCAGCGGTTCGGCCTCCCACCGCCGCGACCGATGCCCGACCCACGGCAACCGGACCAACCCCGTGTCCCGCCCGAGGATCAGATCCGTCAACGTCCGCCCCGCGAGGTTCGTCGTACTCACGCCATCCCCGACGTACCCACCGGCCCACGCCAGCCCCGACCCGCGATCCAGACCGACCGACGCACACCAGTCGCGCGGTATCCCCAGCGGCCCGCCCCACGCATGCGTGAACCGAACATCCGGCAGATCGAACAGCTCCCGCAACGTCGCCTGCAACCCCTTGAACACTCGCGGTATCTCGTCGTACGACGGCTTGATCCGCGACCGGAAGTGGTACGGCGCACCCCGCCCGCCGAACGCCAGCCGCCCATCGGCCGTCCGCTGCCCGTAGATGATCAGGTGCCGGTGGTCGCTGAACGTCGGCCGATCCGCCAGCCCGATCCGCTCCCACACGGCGGCATCGAGCGGCTCGGTCGCCACCATCAACGAGTACACCGGCGCCACCGCCCGAGACTCTCCGGCCAGTCCTGGTGTGAACCCCTCGGTCGCCCGGACCACGACGTCCGCCCGCACTCCGCCGTACGACGTGATCGCGCGACCGGGCTCGATCGTGTGCACCGGCGTGTGCTCGTGGATCGTCACGCCGAGACGTTCGACCACGGCTGCCAGTCCGCGCACGAGCCTGCCCGGATGGATCGCCGCGCAATGCGGGGTGAATGTTGCCCCGAGCACCTTTGTTGCCCGCACCTGCGCGGCGACCTCGTCCGGCTCGAGAAACCGGAGATCGCCAGGTCCCCACTCATGAGCGGCGGCCACCTCGGCGCGAGCGCGGGCGAGCTGCGCCGGCGTGCGGGCCAGCACGATCGTCCCGCCCTTGTGGTAGTCGCAGTCGATCCCCTCGGCGGCGGTGACCAGGCCCACCTCGTTCACCGTCGCCTGCATGGCGCGGTGCAGCTCGATCGCCGCCTCCCGGCTCGATCCCGGCAGCGACGCCAACCGTCGCGACGACACCGGGAACAGCGCGGAACACCAACCACCATTACGCCCTGACGCACCGAACCCGGCCGTGTGCGCCTCGAGTACGACGATGCGCAGCGACGGATCGGCCTTCGCCAGGTAGTACGCGGTCCACAGGCCGGTGTACCCGGCGCCGACGATCGCTACGTCGGCGTCCCGGTCACCGGCGAGTCCGGGGCGTTCGGTCGCCGAGGTGGTCGTGGACCAGAGGTTCAGCGCACACCCCAGGAGTAGGTTTGTTTGACCAGCTTCAGATAGACGAAGGTCTCCGTCGCCTTCACGCCGTCGATCTGCCGGACCCGCTCCGACAGCACCTGCAGGAGGTGCTCATCGCTCTCACACAACACCTCGGCCAGCAGGTCGAACGAGCCGGCCGTGATCACGACGTACTCGACCTCGTCCATCTTCGCGAGCTCGTCGGCGATCGGTTCCAGCGAGCCCTCGGCCTTGATCCCGATCATCGCCTGCCGGTCGAAGCCGAGCTCGAGCGGATCGGTCACCGCGACCACCTGCATCACGCCGGCCTCGGTCAGCCGCTGCACGCGCTGCCGGACCGCCGCCTCGGACAGGCCGACCGCCTTGCCGATCGCCGCGTACGAGCGACGCCCGTCGAGCTGCAGTTGCTCGATGATCGCCTTCGAGGTGTCATCGAGCAACGTCTGGTTCTTGTCGGAGTTCCCCGTTCGTACTGCCACGCGGAGATCCTGTCAGTGTCACCGGGCGTAAGCAAGTCATCAAAGCGGAATTCGTTGCGAAATGGGCGAATAACTTCGGAATCCCTTGTCTATGTCGGCCCGGTTTGACAGTATCGCCCGCGAACGACGCTTTCTAGGGGGGTCCAATGAGTCCTCGTCACCAGCCTGTTATCGGACGCCGGGCGGTGCTGAAGGGGATGTCGTTGTCCGCCCTCGGGCTGGGCGGGGTCCTCACCGGCTGTGGGATCCCCGCGGCCAAGCAGAGCGCGGGCGACTGCATCAGTACCGATGAGTCGGCCCAACAGAAGACGCTCAACTTCTCGAACTGGCCGAGCTACATGGACGAGTCCGACGAGAAGGTCAACGGCAAGACGGTGCTGCCGACACTGGAGGAGTTCCAGACCCAGTCCGGTATCAAGGTCACCTACACCACCGACGTGAACGACAACGCCGAGTTCTACGCCAAGGTGCGTGACCAGCTCGGCAGTTGCCAGTCCTGCGGCCGGGACATCTTCGTGCTGACCGACTGGATGGCGGCCCGGATGATCGGGCTGGGCTGGATCCAGAAGCTCGACCACGCGAAGATCCCGAACGTCGACAAGCAGTTGCTGTCCAAGCTGAAGGCGCCGAGCTGGGACCCGAACCGCGACTACAGCGTCCCGTGGCAGAGCGGTCTGACCGGGATTGCGTACAACGCGAAGGTCACCAAGCCAGTAGGCAGTTTCACGGATCTGCTCACCCGGGAGGACCTGAAGGGCCGCATCACGCTGCTCTCCGAGATGCCGGACACGATGTCGTTCATGCTCAAGCTGGTCGGCGCCAACCCGGAGAAGTTCAACGACGCGGAGTGGAGCAAGGCGCTGCAGAAGCTCGAGGACGTCGTCGGCACCGGGCAGATCCGCCGCTTCACCGGCAACGACTACGTGCAGGACCTGAACGCCGGCAACATCGCCGCCTGCGAGGCCTGGTCCGGGGACGTGATCGCGATGCAGGCCGACAACCCGGACATCAAGTTCGTGGTGCCCGAGGAGGGCCTGAACCTCTGGTCGGACAACATGCTGGTGCCGAACAAGGCGACCCACAAGGGCAACGCCGAGAAGCTGATGAACTACTACTACGAACCTGAGGTCGCCGCGACGCTGGCCGACTGGGTGAACTACATCTGCCCGGTCACCGGCGCCAAGAAGGCGATGGAGACGGTCGATCCCGACGTCGTCGACGACCCGCTGATCTTCCCCGACGAGGCGATGCTGGCCAAGACGTCCGCGTTCATGCCACTGGACACGGCCAAGGCAGCCCTCTACGAAACCGACTTCAATCTCGCGATCGGGGGCTGAGATGACCAGCGATTTGGTTCTCACCGGCATCAGCAAGGAATTCGGCGCGCATCGGGCGGTCGACGATCTGGATCTGACCGTGCCGGAGGGGGCGTTCTTCGCGCTGCTCGGCCCGTCCGGGTGCGGCAAGACGACCACGCTGCGGATGGTCGCCGGTCTGGAGGAGCCGACCGCCGGGAAGATCCGGCTGGGTGAGCAGGACATCACCGGACTGCGCCCGTACAAGCGTCCGGTCAACACGGTGTTCCAGAACTACGCGCTGTTCCCGCATCTCGACATTTTCGAGAACGTCGCCTTCGGATTGAGGCGGCGTGGCGTCAAGGACTTCAAGCCGAAGGTCGACGAGATGCTCGACCTGGTCGAGCTCGGCGGGTACGGCAAGCGCAAGCCGAGCCAGCTGTCCGGTGGCCAGCAGCAACGAGTCGCACTGGCCCGGGCGCTGATCAACCGCCCGCAGGTGCTGCTGCTGGACGAGCCGCTCGGTGCGCTCGACCTCAAGCTGCGACGGCAGATGCAGCTGGAGCTGAAGCGGATCCAGACCGAGGTCGGCATCACGTTCGTGCACGTCACCCACGACCAGGAAGAGGCCATGACGATGGCCGACACCATCGCGGTGATGAACGCCGGCGTGATCGAGCAGATGGGTACGCCGGCCGAGCTCTACGACCTGCCCGCCACGACGTTCGTGGCGAACTTCCTCGGTCAGTCCAACCTGATCCGGGCCGCCATCATCGGCCAGGCCGACGAGAACCTCGTGGTGGACGTGCACGGACGCAAGGTGACCGTGCCTTTGCCCAGGTGCCGGGTGACCGAGGGCGACGTCTGGATGGGGATCAGACCCGAGAAGGTCTTCCTGGCGCGAACGGGCACCGAGCAGAGCAACGGATCGAACCAGTTGCGCGGTGCGCTCGTGACCGATGTGAGTTACGTCGGCGTCAGTACGCAGTACCTGGCGAAGTTGCCGTGGGATCAGGAGCTGACGGTCTTCGAGCAGAACACCGGCGCCCGCGACACGTTCGCCGTCGGGGACGCGGTCGATCTGCACTGGCAGCCGTCGCACACGTTCGTGCTGGACGCGGAGCAGGATGCGCACGCCGGGGTCGAGAAGATCGACGATGCGGATGGTGCCGGATGAGCGCGGTCGGCCAGCTGGGCGCGGCCACCGCGGCCCCGGCTCCCAAGCCCGAACGGTCCGGCCGGCGGTTCACGGCGTACTTGCTGCTTCTCCCGGGTGGGCTCTGGCTGCTGTTGTTCTTCGTCGTACCGCTGGTGACGTTGCTCGCGGCCAGCCTGTACGACCCGAACGGTTCGATCGAGTCCGGGTTCAAGATGACCTGGCACTTCCAGAACTTCGCCGACGCGATGGCGGACTACGCGCGGCCGTTCTTCCGGTCGTTGTGGTACTCGCTGATCACGACCGCGTTCTGCCTGATCCTCGGGTATCCGCTGGCGTACGCGATCGCTATGAAGGCCGGCCGGTGGAAGAACCTGATGCTGGCGCTGGTGATCGCGCCGTTCTTCACCAGCTTCCTGATCCGCACGCTGTCGTGGAAGCTGCTGCTGAGCGACAACGGGTTCGTCGTCGACACGCTGAAGTGGCTGCACATCCTCGGCCAGGACGGCCGGCTGCTCGCCACCACGACCGCGGTCGTCACCGGGCTGACGTACAACTTCCTGCCGTTCATGGTGCTGCCGCTGTACGCGAGCCTGGAACGGATCGACCCGAAGTTGATCGAGGCGGGCGGCGATCTGTTCGCCAATCCGTTCACCACGTTCCGGACCGTCACGCTGCCGCTGTCGATGCCGGGCCTGGTCGCGGGCACGCTGCTCACCTTCATCCCGGCGGCCGGTGACTACATCAACGCCCAACTGCTCGGTACGCCGAAGCAGCGGATGATCGGCAACGACATCCAGCGCCTGTTCGCCGCCGGCGCGTATCCGACCGCGGCCGCGCTGTCGGTGACGCTGATGGCGGCGATCGTCCTACTCGTCGTTGTCTACGTGTGGCGCTCGGGGACGGAGGAACTGGTATGAGGGCCGGGCGCTGGATCAGGCGGAACCTGGTCATGATGTTCGCCGTGCTCGTGCTGCTCTACCTCTTCGCGCCGATCATGGTCGTGATGTTGATGTCGTTCAACGCGCCGAAGAGCAAGCTTTCGTACACCTTCGACGGCTTCACGTGGCAGAACTGGCAGCATCCGTGCCGGCCGTTCGGACTGTGCGACGCGGTCAGCACCAGCCTGCGGATCGGCCTCCTCGCGACGGTGATCGCGACCGCTTTGGGCACACTGATGGCCTTCGCGATGGTGCGGCACCGCTTCCGCGGCCGGTCCGCGACGAACTTGTTCATTTTCCTGCCGATGGCGTCGCCGGAGATCGTGCTCGGTTCGTCGCTGCTCGCGCTGTTCGTCTCCAGCGGGTTCGGCGGTCAGCTCGGGTTCTGGACGGTGCTGATCGCGCACGTGATGTTCTGCCTGTCGTTCGTCGTCGTGACGGTGAAGGCCCGGCTGAACGGGATGGATTTCCGGCTCGAACAGGCCGCGATGGATCTGTACGCGAACGAGTGGCAGGCGTTCTGGCGGATCACCTTCCCACTGGTGCTCCCCGGCATCGTGGCCGCGGCGCTGCTGAGTTTCTCGTTGTCCTTCGACGACTTCATCATCACCAACCTGAACGCCGGCACCACGGTCACGTTCCCGATGTTCGTCTGGGGCTCGGCGCAACGCGACATCCCGCCGCAGATCAACGTCGTCGGTACGGCGATGTTCCTGCTCGCCCTCGTCCTCGTCCTGGGCGGCGAACTCACGCGGCGGCGACGGGCGCGATGAAACTCGCGGCGCTCGCAGACGCCGAACCGCGGGTCTTCTGGCTCGACGACAAGTCCGCGCCGGAGCCGGCGCCCGCGCTGCTCGGGCGGACCGAGGCCGACCTGGCCGTGGTCGGCGGCGGGTACACCGGCCTGTGGACGGCGCTGCGGGCGAAGGAGCGGTATCCGTCGCTGGACGTCGTACTGCTGGAATCGGACACCTGCGGAGCCGCGGCCAGCGGTCGCAACGGCGGCTTCTGCGACGCCAGCCTCACCCACGGCTTCGCCAACGGGCAGGCCCGGTGGCCTGCCGAAATGGATGAGCTGGAGCGCCTGGGCATGGAAAACCTGGACGCGATCGGTGCCGCCATCACCCGGCTCGGCATCGATTGCGACTGGCAACGAACCGGCGAGCTCACCGTCGCGACCGCGCCGCATCACCTGGACGAGCTGGCTTCGGAAGCCGAGGAGCGTTCCGGCGTGCGGTTGCTGGACCAGGACGCGGCCCGCGCCGAGGTGAACTCACCCACCTATCTCGGCGCGTTGCACGACCCCGGCCGCACCGCTCTCGTCGAGCCCGCGCGGCTCGCTTGGGGATTACGGCAGGCCTGCCTCGACCTCGGCGTACGCATCCACGAAAACAGCCAGGTCAACCGGATGCACACCCGCTCGTTGGCAACAGCAACAGGCTCCGTCCGCGCCGAGCACATCGCCCTCGCTACCAACGCGTTTCCCTCGCTGCTGCGGCGGTTGCGGTTGTACACCGTCCCCGTCTACGACCTGGTCCTCGTCACCGAGCCGCTCTCCGCCGCCCAACTCTCATCCATCGGTTGGCGCCACCGCCAAGGCGTCGGCGACGCCTCCAACCTCTTCCACTACTACCGCCTCACCCGCGACAACCGCATCCTCTGGGGCGGCTACCTCCCCCTGTACCACTACGCGAGCCGCATCGACCCGGCCTTCGAGCAGCGCGACTCCATCCACAAGCTCCTGGCCCGGCACTTCTTCACCACGTTCCCCCAACTGGAAGGTCTGCACTTCACCCACCGCTGGGGCGGCGTCATCGACACCAGCACGCGCTTCTGCGCCTTCTTCGGCACCGCCCACGGCGGCAAGGTCGGCTACGCCCTCGGCTACACCGGCCTCGGCGTCGCCGCCACCCGCTTCGGCGCCGACGTCATGCTCGACCTCCTGTACGGCGAGGACACCGAACGCACCCGCCTCCGCATGGTCCGCGAGCGCCCCCACCGCTTCCCACCCGAGCCCTTCCGCGCCGCCGGCATCCACCTCACCCGCTGGTCCATGTCCCAAGCCGACGCCCACGCCGGCCACCGCAACCTCTGGCTCCGAACCCTCGACCGAATGGGCCTAGGCTTCGACTTCTAACCGCGGCCCACCGGACAACTTCGGTGGTTATCGGTAGCCCCGTTTGAGGAGGTATTTGGCTCCTGCGTCGAAGCCTTCGGGGGTGAGTAGTTCGAAGCCGAAGGTGTCGGCCAGGCGGTCGGTGGTGTTGAAGGCAGCGCAGACGGCCAGGGCGTCCTTGATCTGCTGGGGTGTCGCGCCGGCGGTCAGTACTTCGCGCATGTCCTCGGCGCCGACCTTTCCCTCGCGGGTCAGCTTGCCTAGCATCCGCAGCGTTGACCGGAGTGGCTCATCGACGGGAGGCGAGTCCGGGTCGGCCAGGACCGCCGCGACACGTGGCGCGTCTTGGTACGCCTGGCTGGCGGTTGCGGTGTGGGCGCTGATGCAGAATGCAGAGTCGTTCACCTTGGACACGTAGGCGGCCATCAGTTCGCGGTCGCCGACCGACCAGGCGGACGGTCCGCGCATCGCCTCGTGGGTGAACTCCTTGGCGCGGGTGCCGTAGAAGTCGGGCCGGTAGAAGACCAGCTTGGCGGCATCTGGCACCGGGTGCCGGGAGAACAGCCGGATGACCGCGAAGAGCATCTTGGTGCCTGGCCCGTAACCGTGGTTGAGGATGTCGAGACGCATGATCAGGCCTCCCCTTGGCCGGTCGCTTCGGCCAGGGCGGCGAGTCCGGCTTCGTACTGCCGGGCAGCCTGGCCGACCGCGGCGCAGACCACTAGCTCGAAAAGCTGATCCTCGGTGCAGCCCGACGCCTTGGCCGCAGCCAGGTCCGCATCGGTGACCTGCGCGGGCCTGTCGGCGACCTTGGCGATCAGGGCGTCCAACGGCGGGGCGAGCCCGTCGTTCCTGAAGGCACGCGCTCGCTGGTCCGCGGATGCCTTGCCTTCCCCGCTCAGGACCCGATCCACCAGAGCCCGGTGCGCTGCTCGCTTCTTGTCCTCATCCGGCACGGCACTCCCCGCCTCCTCCGCAGTCAGGCTATCTGCCCTCAGCTATCTGACGATCGGCGCGCGCCGAACGCGACATCCAGCCGAAACCAGCCGCAGAAGATCTACCCGCCGCCGGACTTACCGCCTGCGGATGCCAAACCCCGGGAGGTGGTCCTCCTACCCCTACAGCTTCGACTCGGCCTCGGTGAGGACGGCTCGGATGATTTGTTCCATTTCGTCGAAGTGGGGCTGGTCGCAGATCAGAGGTGGGGAGAGCTGGATGACGGGGTCGCCGCGGTCGTCGGCGCGGCAGTAGAGGCCGGCGTCGAAGAGGGCCTTGGAGAGGAAGCCGCGGAGCAGGCGTTCCGACTCGTCGTCGTCGAACGTCTCCTTGGTGGCCTTGTCCTTGACCAGTTCGATCCCGTAGAAGTACCCAGCACCGCGGACGTCGCCGACCAAGGGCAGGTCGAGCAGCTTCTCGAGTGTCGCCCGGAAATCCCCCTCCCGGCTCCGGACGTGCTCGTTGATGCCTTCGCGCTCGAAAATGTCCAGATTGGTCAGCGCGACCGCGGCGGATACAGGGTGGCCACCGAAGGTGTAGCCATGGGCGAACGTGGTGTCGCCGTGCAGGAACGGCTCGATCAGCCGGTCGGTCGCGATCATCGCGCCGAGCGGTGAGTAGCCGGAGGTGATGCCCTTCGCGCAGGTGATCATGTCCGGCTGGTAGCCGTACCGCTCCGCGCCGAACATGTGCCCGAGCCGGCCGAACGCGCAGATCACCTCGTCGCTGACGAGCAGTACGTCGTACTCGTCGCAGATCTCGCGGACCCGCTCGAAGTACCCGGGTGGTGGCGGGAAGCAACCGCCCGCGTTCTGCACCGGTTCGAGGAAGACGGCGGCGACGGTGTCGGCGCCCTCGTTCTCGATCGCGACCGCGATCTGGTCGGCGGCCCAGCGGCCGAACGCGGCCGGGTCGTCACCGTGGATCGGGGCGCGGTAGATGTTCGTGTTCGGGACCCGGAAGGTCGAAGGCACCAACGGCTCGAACGGCGCCTTCAGTTCCGGCAGCCCGGTGATGGACAGTGCACCCTGAGAGGTGCCGTGGTAGGCGATCGCACGACTGATCACCTTGTGCTTACCGGGCTTGCCCGTCAGCTTGAAGTACTGCTTGGCCAGTTTCCAGGCGGTCTCGACGGCCTCGCCGCCGCCGCTGGTGAAGAAGACCCGGTTGAGGTCCCCCGGCGCATAACCCGCGACCCGCTCGGCCAGCTCGATCGACTTGGGATGCGCGTACGACCAGAGCGGGAAGAACGCCAGCTCCGAGGCCTGCTTGGCCGCCGCCTCGGCGAGCTCGGTCCGCCCGTGGCCCAGTTGGCTGACGAACAGTCCGGCCAGCCCGTCCAGGTATCGCTTGCCGCGGGCGTCGTAGATGTAGGCGCCGTCACCGCGGACGATGACCGGCACCTCGCCGGTCTGGTAGCTCGACAAGCGGGTGAAGTGCATCCACAGGTGATCGCGAGCCGACTGCTGCAGGTGGGCGAAGTCGGCGTCGTCGAGCGTGTCGGACGACATGGTGGTTCCCTCGTCTCAGGCTGGCCGTTGCCCGCCATCGTGCCTGGAAAAATCCGTTCGGGCAAGTGATTTCGTTCCCAGCGAGCCGATAGTGTGTCGATGTCGGCAGTTCAGATCGGCATCTGATGCGGAATCAGTCGACCGGGTCGCAGTACCAAGCACAGCGGGAGGTCGGCGGGGTGGACGCGCTGTTCGTCAACGGCTCGGTCTTCGACGGGCTGCGGCACCGGCCCGGCCTGGCCGTCGCGGTTCGCTCCGGCCGGATCGCCGCGGTCGGTCCCGACCTCGGCGAGCTGCGTGGTCCGCACACCACGGTGGTCGACCTGGCCGGCGGCCTGCTACTCCCCGGATTCGTTGACGCCCACATCCACCCGGTGCAGGGCGGTCTCCAACGCGCCCGCTGCGATCTCGCGCCCGCCTCCGGGCTGGCGGCGTACCAGGAGACGATCGCGCGGTACGCCGTACAGCACCCGGACGTCCCGTGGATCCTCGGCGGCGGCTGGCACCAGCCCGACTTCCCGGGCGCCGCGCCGGCCGCGGTCGACCTCGACCCAGTCACCGGCGACCGCCCGGCCTTCCTGGTGAACGCGGACCACCACGGCGCCTGGGCCAACTCCCGGGCGCTCGCCCTGGCCGGGATCGACGCCCGTACGCAGGACCCGCCCGACGGCCGGATCGAGCGCGGCCCGGACGGATCGCCGACCGGCACCTTGCACGAGGGTGCGATGGACCTCGTCGGCCGGCTCCTCCCGCCGACCACGCACGTCGAGCTGGTCGCGGCGCTGATGGACGCGCAGGCCTATCTGGACTCCCTCGGCATCACCGGCTGGCAGGACGCGATCCTCGGTGCCTACGCGAACATGGGCGACGCGACTCCGGCGTACGTCGAACTCGCCCGTGAAGGCCGCCTGACCGCCCGGGTCGTCGGCGCGCTGTGGTGGCAGCGGGACCGTGGCGGCGAGCAGATCCCGGACCTCGTCGTACGGCGAGACTCCCTGAACTTCCCGCGGTTCCGGGCCGGCAGCGTGAAGATCATGCAGGACGGTGTGGCGGAGAACTTCACGGCCGGGATGCTCGAGCCGTACTTCGACGGCTGTGGTTGCCGGACCGCCAACGCCGGCCTGTCGTTCGTGGATCCGGCCGAGTTGCGGCAGCACGTCACGCGGCTCGACGCGGAAGGGTTCCAGGTCCACGTGCACGCGATCGGCGACCGGGCGGTCCGGGAGGCGCTCGATGCGTTCGAGACGGCGCTGACCGAGAACGGCGACGGCGACCTGCGACACCACATCGCTCATCTGCAGGTGATTCATCCCGATGACATCGGCCGGTTCGCGAAGCTGGGGGTGGCCGCGAACCTGCAGGCGTTGTGGGCGGTGTACGAACCGCAGATGGTCGACCTGACCATCCCGTTCCTCGGGCCGGAGCGGACGGCGTGGCAGTACCCGTTCGGTGCCCTGGCCCGGTCGGGTGCCCGGCTCGCCGCCGGATCGGACTGGCCGGTGTCGAGCCCGGACCCGTTGGCCGCCGTACATGTCGCGGTGAATCGCAGGGACGACCGCGCGGCCGACGCATTCCTTCCCGAGCAGGCGCTGGACCTGGCTGCCGCGCTGGCGGCGTACACCTCGGGCAGCGCGTGGGTGAACCACGCCGACGAGACCGGCCGGATCGAGACCGGGGCGCTCGCGGACCTGGCGATCCTCGACCGCGACCCGTTCGCCGGACCGCCGGACGAGATCGCGCAAGCCCGGGTGCGGGCCACCTACGTCGAGGGCGAGTGCGTCTTCGGCGAAGAATCGAGCAGATAGGACCGTCATGGACCAGACCCTCACCAACATCGTCGACGGCAAGCCGGTGGCCGCGCTGAGTGGCGCGACGTACGGCGTGATCGCGCCGGCGACCGGTGACGTCTACACGCGGGCGCCGTTGTCCGGACCGGAGGATGTCGACCAGGCCATGACCGCGGCCGCGCGGGCCTTCGAGACCTGGCGGGACACGACGCCGGCCGAGCGGCAGTTGGCGTTGCTGCGGATCGCGGACGCGATGGAGCGGCGGGCGGACGAGTTCATCGCGGTGGAGAGCCGGAACACGGGCAAACCGCTGTCCATCACGGCCACCGACGAAGTGCCGCCGTGTGTGGATCAGTTGCGGTTCTTCGCCGGCGCGGCCCGGGTGCTGGAGGGCAGGTCGGCGGGTGAGTACATGACCGGCCACACGTCCTGGATCCGGCGGGAGCCGATCGGTGTCGTCGGTCAGGTGACGCCGTGGAACTACCCGCTGATGATGGCGATCTGGAAGATCGCGCCCGCGCTGGCCGCGGGGAACACGGTGGTGCTGAAACCGAGCGACACCACACCGGCGTCGACCGTGCTGCTCGCCGAGCTGTGCAACGAGTTCCTGCCGCCGGGGGTGCTCAACGTGGTCTGCGGCGACCGCGACACCGGCCGCGCGCTGGTCGACCACGAGATCCCGCAGTTGGTCGCGATCACCGGTTCGGTCCGGGCCGGGATGGAGGTCGCGTCGGCCGCGGCCCGGCAGCTCAAACGGACCCACCTCGAGCTCGGTGGCAAGGCGCCGGTGGTCGTCTTCGACGACGCCGACCTGGCGAAGGCTGCGCAGGCGATCGCGGACGCGGGCTACTTCAACGCGGGCCAGGACTGCACGGCCGCGACCCGGGTGCTGGCTGGTCCAGGCATCCACGACGAATTCGTCGACGCCCTGACCGAGCGGGCCAACCACACCCACACCGGGCAGCCCGACGATCCGGACGCGGCGTACGGCGCACTGAACAACGAAGCCCAGTTGCACCGGGTCAGCGACTTCGTCCGCAACCTGCCCGACCACGCGACCGTCCGGACCGGCGGCGCGGCCGTCGGCGAACGCGGCTACTTCTACGCGCCGACCGTCGTCTCAGGACTCCGGCAGAACGACGACGCCATCCAGCAGGAGATCTTCGGCCCGGTGATCACCGTCCAGCGATTCACCGACGAGGACGAGGCGCTGCGCTGGGCGAACGGGGTCGAGTACGGCCTGGCCTCTTCGGTCTTCACCCGCGACCACGGCCGCGCACTGCGGATGGCCCGCCGCCTGGACTTCGGGTGCGTCTGGATCAACACCCACATCCCGATCGTCGCCGAGATGCCGCACGGCGGCTTCAAGCACTCCGGCTACGGCAAGGACCTGTCCATGTACGGACTCGAGGACTACACCCGCATCAAGCACGTCATGTCGAACATCGAGGACTAGCGGTAGTGGTCGAGGCGGTTCGCGACTTTGTCGAAGACGGCGCGCTCGTGGTCCTTCGGCGCGTAGACGACCAGTTCGTCGAAGCCGATGCCCTGGTAACGCTCGACCAGCCGGGCGAACCCGTCCTCCGACGCCCACGGATCGATCTGCCCGTAGGCGAGCAGGAGCCGCCGGATCCTCCGGCCGTCGAGGGCCGCGTCCAGGGCCTGCACGCGCTCGACCGACTTCGCGTAGAACTCCTCCTCGGTCGCCGCACCCGGGAACGTCACCCACCCGTCGCCGTGCGCCGCGACGACCGCGAGGGCACGGGGCGCGTTCGCCGCGATGATCAGCGGCAGCCGGTCCTGCACTGTCCCGGGTGTCATCGCGGCCAGCGAGTACGGGTAGTACGGCCCAGCGTGATCGGCCACGTCCCCCGACAACAGCCGGTCGACGATCGCCACGAACTCGGCCAGCCGCTCGGTCCGCTCCCGCGCGGTCCAGATCGGCGTACCGGCCATGCCGTGGTCGGTCGGCCAGACGCCGGAGCCGATGCCGAGATCGAACCGGCCGCCCGAGACGTGATCGAGCGTGGTCGCCTGCTTGGCCAGGACGGTCGGGTGCCGGAACACCAGGTTCGCGATCAGCAACCCGACCCGGATCCGTCGCGTGGTCGCGGCCCAGCCGGCGATGATGGTCGGCCCGTCGTGCACCGCGATGGCGGGATCACGCGGGTTGCGCAGGTTGTCGCCGGTCCACAGCCCGTCGAAGCCGGCGTCCTCCGCGATGGCCGCCCACGACGACGCGTCGTCCCAGCCTGCCGGGTTGACCTTGAATCCGAAGCGCATACCGTTCCCTCCCGAGGACTTCCTGCCAGCCTGCCACAGTGGTCTACCCGAGGTGCTTTACCCGCCGCCCTTCGTGGGAAAGAGTGAACCGGTGACCCGCATTGCCATCGACGGCGGACAGTCCGCCCTCAGACTCCGAGTCCTCCCGTCGCGCCGTACCGGCAGGGGGCCCGGGTACACCCACGGCCCGGACGCTCTCCGACGCATGCTGGCGGCCATCAGTGATGCCGCGGCCGAGGCGGGTGTCAGCGGGCCGGTCGAGGTGGTGGCGCTCGGCTTGACCGGTTACCCGCCCGCACCGGGTGCGGCGGAGGCGTTCGCCGCGGAGGTCGGCGCCTTGCTCGACGCCGACGAGGTGCGACTGGCCCAGGACATGGTGACCGCGCACGCCGGCGCCCTGCCCGACGGGTACGGCGTAGTGGTTGCCGCAGGCACCGGATTGGTCTGCCTCGCGGTGGACCGGGACGGCACCTGGCGCAAGCTCGACGGGCACGGGTACCTGTTCGGCGACGCGGGGAGCGCGTTCGCGATCGGCCGCGCCGGCCTGGTCGCGGTCCAGCGTGCCCGTGACGGCCGCGGCCCGGTGACCAAGCTCGCGGAGACCGCGCTCGATCCGGTCACGCTCTACCGGTCCTCGACGCTGGTCGACGACGTCGCCCGCTTCGCTCCGGAGGTGCTGCGGTGTGCCGCCGAGGGTGATCCGGTCGCGCACGACCTCGTCGTACGCGCGGCCGGCGACATCGCCGAGACCGTCAGTGCGGCCGTGGCGCAACTGGCCGGCGAAGGCCCCGTCCCGGTTGCGTGTGTCGGCGGGCTGTTCGACGGCGCCGGCGAGCAGCTGCTGACTCCGGTCCGTACGGCGTTGCCGCCCAGAGCGCAGCTGACCCCGGCCGTCGGCAACTCGCTCGACGGCGCGGAGCGGTTGGCGACCGGTCCGGTCGGAACGTACGCCGACCTGATCGTGACGCACCGTCGATGACAGCTCTCGCAACCGGCACCATGGTGGTGTCCTGCCAGGCAGATCCCGGGAACCCGCTCGACTCCCCGGCCGCGATGGCGCTGATGGCCCAGGCCGCCGAGGCCGGTGGAGCCGGTGCGATCCGGGCCAACGGGCCGGCCGACATCGCCGCGATCCGGGCCGTGACCAGCCTGCCGATCATCGGCCTGCACAAGCTCGGCGACCCGGCCGGCGTGTTCATCACCCCGACGTACGAGGCCGCGGCCGGCGTCGTCGCGGCCGGCGCCGACCTGGTCGCGCTCGACGGCACACTCCGGCCGCGGCCCGACGGACAGCCGCTCGACTGGCAGATCCGCCGGATCCATGACGAGCTCGGCGTACCTGTGCTGGCCGACGTGGACAGCCTCGACGCCGGCCTTGCTGCCCGGGACGCGGGTGCCGACCTGGTCGCGACCACCCTGTCGGGCTACACCGCGGGTCCTACCCCGACCGGACCTGATGTCGAACTCGTCCGCCGGCTCGCAGCGAGGTTGGACTGCCCGGTCGTCGCCGAGGGCCGGATCCGCACCACCGAGGACGTCCGTGCCGTCTTCGACGCGGGCGCGTACGCCGTCGTCGTCGGCCACGCGATCACGGACCCCACGGACATCACCGCCCGCCTGGTCAGCGCGATTCCCGCGCGGTGGTAGTCCGCTCCGTGTCTGGGCACGTAGAACCAATACCTGGTTGTCTTGGTACACCACACCGACTCGCCTGCCCCTGCCAGATCAAAGCCGGTATGACCGCTGGAGCCCCGACGTGACCGAACTCCTCTTGGCCGCGACATCCCTGGACGTCACCCCACCTCCGGGCCACCGACTGGACGGCTATGCCGCCCGCACCGATCTCGCGACCGGGGCCGCGGATCCACTCCGGGCCACGATCATCTGGCTGAGTACGGCGAGCGACCCCGGCGTACTGTGGCTCACCCTGGACGCGATTGCCGTCAGCAAGGACCTGACCACCGAAATGGCCGTCGCCGTGAGCGCCGCGGCGGGCATCCCGGCGTCGCACGTGGTGGTGTCCGCCTCGCATACGCACTCAGGTCCGTCCGGGTGGACCGGTGAGATCCATCCGGTCATCCCGGCCGAGCGCGAGCAGGACCTGGTCGACAGGTTGACGTCCACGGTCCGAGCGGTGTGTCTCGCGCGCCAGCCGGTGACGGCGTCGTGGCGGTCGGTCGAGGTGATCGGGGTCGGGACCAATCGGCACCGTCGCGGCGGTCCGCACGACAACACCGCCGGCATTCTCGCGCTGCACTCGCCGGAGGGGTCGCTCGAGGCGGTTCTGCTGGACTTCGCCTGCCATCCGACTACCTATGGTCCGGAAAACCTGCGGTATTCCGCCGATTTCCCGGGCGCCGCCCGCGCCGCGCTCGCTCCCGCGGTGGTCGGGTTTCTGCAGGGTGCGGCCGGTGATGTGAGTCCGCGCTTCACTCGTCAGGGTCGCGGAGCCGCCGAGGTCGCCCGGCTCGGCGGTCTGCTCGCCTCACGGGTCCGCGAAGCGCTGGCCGGGCCTGGCCTGGAGCTACCCCAGTCGGCACCGGCAATTCGCCGTACGACGCTGGACCTCAAGGTGCGCGAGATCCCGTCGGCCGCCGAGGCAGCCCGACTCGTCGTCGCGGCCGAGGGCCGGGCCAGCGGCCAGGACGACCCCTCCGGCCGGATCGCCCAGACCCGCCTCGACGGCGCCCGCGGGCAAGCGCTGATGGCAGCCGTCCCGTTACCGGACTCCTTCGAGTTGCCCATCAGCGTCGTGACGATGGGCGACGTCTGCTGGGTCAACCTCCCCGTCGAACTCTTCGCCGTCCACGGCGCCGGCCTGCAAGCCGACAGCACCCACCCCGTCACCCGCGTCGTCGGCTACACCGACGGCTACTACGGCTACGTCGTAGACTCCTCTGCCGCCGAATCCGGCGCCTACGAAGCCCTCATCACCTACTTCGACCAACCCACCACCACCCAACTCCTCTCCCGCACCACAGCCTTCATGAACAACTAGAGCGCAAGTTCTGGTTGGAGTTTTTTGGCGGGCCAGATGCGTTGTTTGCGGGCGGCCAGGGTTGATGCGGCGAGGGCTGCGGCGAACCAAGCCAGTAGGGCCAGGAGGTCGCGGCCGAGGGAGGTGCCGGGGCCGCCGTACATGAGGTGGCGGACGCCGTCGATGGCGTAGCTCATCGGGAGGGCGTGATGGAAGAAGTAGAGCGGCGCGGGGATGGTCTGCCACGGGAACGTGCCGCCGGCGCTGACCAGCTGGACCACCATCAGGACCAGACCGAGGAACTTGCCGACCGCGCCGAACCACGCGGACAGCGCATGCAGGATCGCCACGAACGTGAACGACGTGAGGATCAGGAACCCGACGGTCAGCCACGGATGCGCCGCGTGGATGCCGAGGCCGAGGGTGACCGCGGTGAAGACGAGCGTCGCCTGGATCGCGCCGAAGAGGGCCGGGGGCAACCAACCGCCCAGCGCGACCCGGAACGGCGACTGCAGCGCCGCCAGCGCCCGCGGTGACAGCGGCCGGACCAGCAGGAAGAGCACGTACGCCCCGATCCAGCAGGCCAGGCTGAGGAAGAACGGAGCCAGACCGGCGCCATAGCTGTCGGCCGTCGCCTGTGAAACGTTCTGCAGGGTCACCGGCGCGCCGAGCGTCTCGGCCACCGCCTTGCGCTGGTCAGCGGACGGGTTGGGGATCTGCTTGAGGCCGTTGGCCAGTCCGGTGTTCAGCTGAGTCGCACCGGTCTTCAACTTGGTGACTCCAGTGGCCAAGCTGTTCACACCGGTCAGCAACTGCCCTTGTCCGACCACCGCCTGCTTCTCACCGGTCGCGAGTTGCTGTGCGCCGGTCTGCAGGCTGGTGAGGCCGGTCTTGAGTTGCCCCGCGCCGGAGTCCAGTTGCTGTGCGCCGTTGGCGGCCGTACTGATGCCACTGGTCAGCGCCGGCGTCGCCTTGGCCAGCGCGGCCGCGCCGTTCGAGACTTTGCGGGCTCCGGTGGCCAACTGGTTGAGCTGCTTGGACGTCGACTGGACTTTGGTGTTCGCCCGTACGACGGGCTCACGCAGCTTCGCCGTCTCGGTCAGGACCTCGTTGATCTGGTGCTGGCTGAAACCGCGGGCCTTGAGCCGCGCAGCCAATCCGGAATCGAGCGTGCTCAGGTCCTTCACCAGCGTGCTCGACGCGGTCGCGGCCTGGCGCCCGGCGGTCGCGATCTTCTCGTTGCCGTCGGCCACTTGATCGGCGCCGGCGGCCAGAGTCTTGGTCTGCTTCGGCAGCGTCGCCGACTTCCGCTCGAGAGTGCTCAGACCGTTGTCCAGCTTGGTCGCACCGGCCGCAAGTGACGTCGCGCCCTGCGAGGCCTGAGTGGTGCCGGCCGCCAGCTTGGTCGCGCCGGCGGAAAGCTGCTTCTGTGCGGTGTTGAGCTGGGTCGCGCCGGTCTGGAGCTTGATCACGCCCGTCGCCGCCGACGTCAGTCCGGTCTGGAGCTGAGCAGCACCGGCAGCCGCGTGGCCGATCTGCGTGTGGATCGTGTTGTACCCGGCCAGCAATTGGCTCGCCGCCGTCTCGCTCACCTGCGACGCGACGGTCTTGGTCACCTGCGCGACCACCTGGTTCGCGATGGTGTGGGCGATGTAGTTGTTGGCGTCGTTGGTCAGCAGCTCGAGCTCCGCCTGCCGCGGCGTGAACTCGGCGCTCGACGCGAGGTCAGCGGAGAACGACTTCGGCAGCACGAGCGCGAACTCGTACTTCCCGTCCGACACTCCCGCCGTCGCCTCCGCCCGGTCGACGCGATGCCAGTCGAAGCTCTTCGACTTCACGAGTTCGTCCGCGACCTGCGGTCCGACGTTCAGCTTCTCCCCGGTGGCGAGCGTCGTCCCCGCGTCCTCCACCACGACCGCGGTGGGGATCTTGTCGAGGCGCCCGTACGGGTCGTGGTTGGCGTAGAGGTAGAGACCGCCGTACAGCACCGGCACGAGCAGCAGGGCGACCACAGCCAGCTTGGGCAACCGCCCCGCGGTGAGCCTCCGCAACTCGCTCAAGGCCATCCTGATCGCGGTCACGCGTTCGTCTCCTCTTCCACTGGTACGACGTCTCCCGGCGTCGGGTCCTCGATCGGTGCGAGGGGTTCGATCGGTGCGATGGGTGCGATCTGCACCGGGTCCGGCTGGTCGGTCGAGCCGAGCCGGGCGGCCGCCACCCCCAGCAGCCGTGCCGACGCCTCGGCGCACGTGATGATCACGCCGTACCCGCGGGACGCCAGGTCGCGACCGAGCGCATACCACTCGTGCGGATTTCCGCCGTGCCGATCCGGCATCGTCAGAATGACCAGCTTCACGTCCGGCCGCGCGACGGTCAGTTCGGCGAGCAGGCTGGTCCGTACGGCGACCGGCAGGTGCTCGAACCGCTTGTCCGCATGCTCCGCCGCGTCATGCTCGTTCAGCCACTCCAGCGCGGCCCTCCGGCCGGCCTTGCGACCGGCGATCGCCAGCTCCTCGCCCACGACGGTCTGAGTGGGCAGGGCGTCGTCCGGCTCGGTGATACCGGGTGCGTCGACCACGGCGACCCGCCGACGCAGCAGCGCCGCGTCCGCCTTGCCGTCGAGGCGAACCGAGCCGGTGTCGGTCTTGAGACGACCCGACAGCCCGAGTGCGGCCGCGACGTGACCCGGACCGGGGTAGCCCGCCAGCAGCACCAGCTGATGATCGGCGACCCGCACCGACGTCGTGGTCAGCATCGGCGCGTGTGGACCGCGCACGCTGATCCCATTGGCCTCGAGCTGCATCCCAGTTCCCCGTTCAATACGGTTGTGTATTCAATACAGAACTGTATCCTACTCGTATGGAACCACCCAAACGCCGTCGCTCCGCCACCCGGGCCCGTCTGCTCGACGGCGCCCTCGAAGTCCTCGCCGAGCGCGGATTCCACGGAGCCTCGGTGGAGGACATCTGCGACCGGGCCGGGTTCACGCGCGGCGCCTTCTACTCGAACTTCGCGTCCAAGGACGAGTTGGTCATCGCGTTGTTCCAGGCAACCACCGACCGCCTGCTCGAGCAGATCGCCGCGCTGCTGCCCGAGCTCGCGAATCAGCCGGGCACGCTGCTGGACGCCGTGCTCGGTCTGCTCGACGAGGCCTCGCCGGACCAGCGGCAGTGGCATCTGATCTCGACCGAGTTCACCCTGCACGCGCTGCGGCATCCGGAGGCGGCGCGGGCGTTGAACCGCCAGCGGGCGATGTTCCGGGACAGCCTGACGAAACTGGTCGAGGAGATTTCCGCGGCCAGTGGGCTGACGTTCAGCGTGCCGCCGGAGCAGTTCGTCCGGCTGGTGATCGCGTTGCATGAGGGCGCACGCTCACAGAGCCTGCTGGAGCCTCGGAAGGTGCCGGCGGGTTCGCTCGAGCACACGTTCCTTCCCATGGTGCTGACTGCGGTCAGTCGACCTTCACGCTGACGGTGTGCAGGCCGGTCGAGCCGTTCGGAGCCGGCGGCGCCGACGCCTCGATCTGAGGGTTGCCCTTGTCGTCGAACGCCCGTACCTGCAACAGATGCGTGCCATGCGGCGCGTTCCAGGTCCAGTGCCACTGCCGCCAGGTGTCGATCGACGCGTCCGTCGCCAGCGTCGCTTGTTGCCAAGGGCCCCCATCAACGCGCACCTCGACCTTGGACACGCCGACGTGCTGGTCCCACGCGACCCCGGCCACGGTCACCGGGCCTGCGGTCACCTTCTTGCCGAACGGTACGTCGATCCGCGACGACAACTTGATCGGGCCGAGCTCCGACCACCCACGCGGCGTCCAGTACGCCTCGAACTGGTCGAACCGGGTCACCTCGATGTCCACCAGCCACTTCGTCGCCGACACATAGCCATACAGCCCGGGTACGACGATCCGCACCGGGAAACCGTGCTCGACCGGCAGCGGCTGACCGTTCATCGCGAACGCGAGCATCGCCTGCCGATCGTCGAGCAGCGTGCTGAGCGGCGTACCGGCGGTGAATCCGTCCTTCGATGTCGACTTGATCGCGTCGGCGTCCTTGGACGGTCCGGCTTCCTGCAGAAGGTCCTTGAGGAGTACGCCGGACCAGAGCGCGTTGCCGATCAGGTCACCGCCGACCTCGTTGCTCACACAGGTCAGCGTCACCCACTTATGCAGCACCTGGCGCTTGAGCAGGTCGTCGAACGTCAGCTGGATCTCCTTGCCGACCATGCCGTGGATGCGCAGCTTCCAGTCCGTCGGCAGGATCTGCGGCACCGAGAGGGCGGTGTCGATGCGATAGAAGTCGTCGTTCGGCGTGGCCCACGGGGTGGCGCCGTCGGCTTGCACGCCGGCGGGCGGAGCGAGGGTCGGCGGCTGGGGCAGCTTCAGGCTCTTCCGCGCGTCCGCGACGGCCGCACGATTTCCGCTGACCACTCGGCCCAGCAGTCCGACGGCCGCCGACCCGAGCGCGACCCCGGCCGACAACTGCAGGAACCCCCGGCGGGTGACGCCGTCATCGGGGAAGTCGATCAGTGGCTCGAGTCGCTTGCTGAACAGCCGCAGGATCAGCAACGCCGTGATCCCGGCGACCGCCGACGGCAGGAACCCGGTCTGCCCGGAGTCCGCCCGGGTCGTCGCCGCGATCACGGCCAGCCCGGTCAGTACGACGGTGATCAGTGCGCCGGCCCAATAGCGCCGTACGGCGAGAACGCCGCCGATTGCGGCCAGTGCGAGGACGACGATCAGGATGCCGACCCGCAGCGCGGTCTTGTCGTTGGTGCCGAACCACGAGATGGCGAGATCCTTCAGCCACGGCGGCGTCCGGTCGATGAACGCCGACCCGATCGCGACCACCGGTGTCTGCGAGGTGCCGAGGAGACCCGCCGCCACACTCCCCGCCGCCAGTCCGGCCAACGCCGCCAGCACGCCGGCGACAGCGCCTCGCCACCGCGTCGCATGCCGCCCCCGGCTCAGCTCCTGCCCGGTCGGCGGGCCACCGTCTCCGGGTCCGCCGGTACGTCGGCTGGGAGTGTCCGTGCGCACCTGACCGGTTGGTTGCTTCACCTCTCAACCATTACGCGCCGGGGCGCCCGACACCAGCCGAGCGCCCCAACCGTTAGTAGCGGGTAATGCTTTGTATCGGATTTTCAGGTTGTCGCTGTGGTTCAGATCCGGTCGGGTGAGATCGGCCCCAGGCCCGGGCGGCCGTTCGGCCAGCGGCGGGCGTTGTCCCGGACCCGGCGGAGCTTGCCGAGCACGAGGTCCCGCTCGTCGGCCAGCTGGGACATCCAGAGGCTGTCGATCTCGAGGAGGTGGTCCGGCAGTGCTTCGCGCAACCGCCGCTTCCCCTCGTCGGTCAGCACCGCGAACGAGCCGCGGGCGTCGTCGGGACACGGCTCCCGGCGCACCAGGCCGAGATTCTCGGCGCGGTCCACCAGCCGGGTGATGCCGCCGGTGGTGACGGTCAACTCCCGGGCGAGGGACGTGAGACGCTGCCTCTCCCCGTGGCTGCGGGCGAGCCGCAGCAACAGTTCGAACATTGCCATTTGCAGTCCACTGCGCTTCAGGGAGTGCCGCATCAGATGATCCAGCTCGGCCGCCGCTTCACGCAGCAGGCCATAGGCCGAGATCACATCGCTTTCCCAAGGTTCCGAGGCGCGAGTGGGGTCTGCATCGGCGAGCGCTAGGGGCGAGCAAAGCGAAGGCGCGATGGTCATGCGCGGACTCTATTAGCTGACTAGGTCACTTCGCTACACGGGGTGACCTTTCGGCTACAGACCGACCGTCAACCGCAACCACCTGAGCGTAACCACGAACCTGCCTTGACCACTTCGCGGGGCCTGTGGATAACTTCCGCGGCGGTCGGGCGATTTTTGCCAGCCTTGGTCCGTGAGGTTCGCAGCCAACAGATCGGGGAGCACGATGAGCGAGACCGAAGAAGACAAGTCGCCGTTCGGCCCGGGGTTCGTCGCCGCGTGCATCGTGGTCGGAGCGATCCTGCTCTGCGGCGTGGTCCTGCTCGTCACCGGCCCGAGCTCCGGGAGCACTTCAGCGGCTGCGAGCACGGCCGGTTCGGTCGCTGTATCGGCCGGCGCGACCGCACCCGTGGCAGGCAGTCCCGCATCCCCCGGCAATCCCGCACCCCCTGGCAGTCCTGCATCCCCCGGCCGGCCTGCGACCTCTGACGCCGGTGCGACCACCGGTCAACCCGCTGCCGCCGGGAGCTCCTGCAGCCTCGCCGACGGCGATCAGGCGATCCCTACCAAGGCCCCGGCCGCCGATGGCTGGGAAGTGAGCCGCCGGGTCGTCGTGCCTCGCTCGTCGACGTACGGCCCCGCCAGGACCGACCCCGACGGCTTCCGGCACTGCTTCGCCCACTCACCGACCGGCGCCCTGTACGCCGCCTACAACGCGATCGCCGCCGTCGCCGACGAACGTCAGGCGATCCCGACCGTTCGCAAGCTCATGCTCCCCGGAGCCGCTACCGACGCGCTGATCCGCGAGCTGGGCCACGACGACACGGCCGGCGGGTCGGCCGCCACGCAGCTCGCCGGCTACCGCCTCATCGACGCCGGCCCCGACCGGGTCACCGTGATGCTGGCCATCCCCGTCGAGTCGGCGTACATGAGTGCGACCCTGACCCTGGTCTGGCACGACGGCGACTGGCGCCTCCAACCACCACCCCCGAGCGAACCCGTCGGCGCCCCCTTCGCCCAGCACCGCGACCTGTCCGACTTCGTCCCCTGGAGCGGTGTCTGATGTGCGGAAAAGTAGACATCGGCTGCCACATCCACGAAGGCTTCCAGTCGATCGCGACCAGCGCCCTCGACCAAATGAAGGAGGGCACCAACGAGGCGGCGCTGAGCACCTTGCACTCGTTGGCGACCTTCTGGATCCGGCCTGGGTCCCCGGCCCTGGCTGATGACAAGACCTGGACGGACAGCCAGACAGTCGGCTTCATGCACGACAGGCTGCTGTGGCTCACCGGTGTGGTCTTCCTCGTCGCCGTACTGATCGCAGGTATGCGGACCGCCTGGGAACAACGCGCCAGGCCTCTCCAGGAGCTGCTCAAGGCGACGCTGATCTTCGTCGCTGTAGGTGCTGCGGGCACCGCGGTTCTGCAGTTGCTGACGACCTTTTCGGACGAGTTCGCGGTGGACATCATCCACCAGGCAGGCGCGGATCCGTCGCTCGAGACCGCCTTCGGCGGCGAGGTCGACAAGCACGGCGACCTGGTCCATGGTCTCGTTGCCCAGAATGTGCCGACGCTACTGGCCATTTCCTTGTACGGATCGGTGATCATCGCGTCGCTGATCCAGATTGTCCTGATGATGGTGCGCTCGGCGATGCTGGTGCTGCTCGCAGGGACCTTCCCTCTCGCGGCTGCCGCGACCAGTACCGAGATCGGCCGGAACTGGTTCAAGAAGTACTGCAGCTGGTCGCTGGCGTTCATCGCCTACAAGCCGGCGGCCGCACTCATCTATGCAGCGGCTCTGCAGTTGAGCAAGAGCAACCTGCTCGCCTCCGGCGACAGCGTGATCCAGGCCATGACCGGGATGATGATGCTCCTGCTCGCGATCTTCGCGCTCCCGGCACTGCTCCGCTTCGTCGTGCCGGTCACTGCGGCGGTCGCCGGCGGGAGCGCCGGGATGGGCAGCGCGGTGGCCGATCCTGGCGGTCTTGCCACCGGCGCCATCAACGTCGGCCGCTCCGGCTTCGGCGGTGGGTCGGGCGGCGGTGGGGGATCCGCGTCCGGGGGCGGCGGCGCGTCCGGCGCGAAGGCAGTCGGTGCAGCGGCCGGTGCCACTGCCGGAGCTGCCGGTGTGGCCCTCGGTGCCGCCCGCAAAGTCGGCGGGAGTGTTGCCGGGGCGGCCGCACACTCGGCCGGTGAGGCGGGAGGCGGCTCGATCACACCGTCCTCCGCGTCCGGTCCGATGGCCCGCGGCTCACGGTCGCGGCCGCCGAAGTCCACTTCCCGAAGCCAATCCAGCTCCGCGGCACAGGAGCGTGTTCCCGAGCCGACCGGCCCCAGCGGGAGCCGGTAATGCGTTGTCGGTGGGGTGTGGTGGGGTGACAGGATGCGGCATATGGGGCTGGACCGGATTGCGCTGATTTCGGATGTGCATGGGAATCTGACCGCGCTGGAGGCGGTGCTCGCGGATATCGAGGGGCGGGGGATCGAGCGGATCTTCAACCTCGGCGACTATGTCGGGAAGGGACCGCGCGGGCAGGCGGTGGTGGATCGGTGCCGCGAGGTCTGCGAGGTGAACATCCTCGGCAACTGGGACGACTTCCTGCCGGATCCTGATCGCGAGCACGACAGCGAAGGTCTGCGGTGGTGGAAGAAGGAACTGCGTGAGGATCAGTGGGCCTGGCTGCGCGGGCTTCCCTTCTGCCATGACTTCCTGCTGAGCGGCCGCCAGATCCGGCTCTTCCACGCGTCGTCGACGAGTGTTCACCGGCGGGTCCGGTTCGATCACGACGAGGCGGAGTACGTCGGGATGTTCGAGAACACGCCGGCCACCGGAGACGGCCCGATCCCGACCGTGGTCGGGTATGCCGACACCCACGATCCGTTCTACGAGGTCGACCTCGGCCGGACCTTGTTCAACATCGGCTCGGTCGGCAACAGCCTGGAGGATCCGACCCCGGTCTACGCGATCCTCGAGGGCGTCCCGGACGCACACGATCCGGCGCCGTTCTCGATCCAGTTCGTCCGCATCCCGTACGATGCCCACGCCGAACTCGAGATCGCCCGCGACCTCGGCATGCCCGAACTCGACGGCTACGAAGCCGAGATCATCCGCGGCCTCTACCGCGGCAACTTCTACGCCGACGAGCCGCACACCTACCATCGCCGTACGGCGTGACGCCCGGTTTCCCCAGGTTTGTCCACAGGTGTGGACTAGGTGCCGTCAGCAACAATCCGCCAGGTGTTCACGGAGCGGTCACTTGACCAGCAGCGCTTCGGAGCCTACGGGTTTGTAGCCCGCGGCCAGGAACGTCCGGAACGAGGCCGCGTTGCCTGGCGTGACCTGCGCCCAGATGTGTGCGTCCGCCGGGATGAGCGCACGGGCGGCTGACGCGAGCCGGCGTCCGTGGCCTTTGCCGCGGGATTCTTCGGGTACTTCGATCGCACACTCGAGGCGGCCGGCCAGACCTCGCCCGGTGAGCACGAGTCCGCCGTACTGGTCGCCGTACACCCGGACGTCGTCGCGGTAGCGCCACGCGCGCTCGACGCGAGGGTGGTCGTGATTGGTGAGTTCGGTCACACCTGTGGTGGCCGCGACCCGATCGGCCGGGTCTTTGAGCGCCGGCGCGAGCAGCATCGCGTCGATCGCGTTCACCCGGCGGCCGGTGAACTCCTCGAGGGCCGAGAGGAACGGCGGATTGGTCGGCGCGGAGAGGTCGCCGGCCGGGACGCGTTCGGCCACCCACGCGGGGTCGACGTCCGCGGCGATCACGATGTGCCCGGTCAGCGCGACGACGCAGGTCTCGCGCGGCGACGGCGCCGGTACGACGGTGACGCCGAGATCCGGGGCGGGGAAGACGCCACGTTCGATGCCGCGCAGAATGTCAGCCAGAGTTGTCATCACGAGCCATTGTCGCGGAGATCCCGTGTCAGGCTCAGACGCACGGAGGCGGCACGATGCGGAAACCGCAACTGGTGAAGGCCGACGGCCTGCCCGACCGGGTGACGATCTACGAGGTCGGACCACGGGACGGGCTGCAGAACGAGTCGGCCATCGTCGACGTCGCGGTGAAGGCCGAGTTCATCCGGCGGTTGATCGACGCCGGCCTGACGACGATCGAGACGACGAGCTTCGTGCACCCGAAGTGGGTCCCGCAGCTCGCGGACGCCGCCGAACTGCTCGACCAACTCGACCTGCCGGCGGGCGTGCGAGCCCCGGTTCTGGTGCCGAACGAACGCGGCCTGGACCGCGCTCTCGCCGCCGGTGTCCGCGAGGTCGCGATCTTCGCCAGCGCGACCGAGACCTTCGCGGCGAAGAACCTGAACTCCACGCTCGACGACCAGTTCGCGATGTTCACCCCGACGATCCAGCGCGCGCTGGCCGAAGGGCTGACGGTCCGCGGCTACGTGTCGATGTGTTACGGCGACCCGTGGGAGGGCGTCGTACCGATCGATCAGGTGGTGAAGGTCGGCGCGCGGCTGGTCGACCTCGGCTGCCACGAGCTGTCCCTCGGCGACACGATCGGCGTCGCGACGCCCGGCCAGGTGACCGCACTGATGACGGCCTTCGGCTCCGCCGGGATCGGGGTCGACAAGTTGGCTGTGCACTTCCACGACACCTACGGCCAGGCTCTCGCCAACACCCTCACCGCGCTCCGCGAAGGCGTCACTACGGTCGACAGCTCCGCCGGTGGCCTCGGCGGCTGCCCGTACGCCGAGAGCGCAACCGGCAACCTCGCCACCGAAGACCTCCTCTGGCAGCTCGACGGCCTCGGCATCGAGACCGGCGTCGACCTGGAGAAGCTCGTCACCACCAGCGTCTGGATGGCCGACCAGCTAGGCAAGCCGTCCCCTAGCCGAGTGGTGCAAGCTCTCGCCGGCTGAAACTGTCGGCGGTGGCCGACATGATGGTGGCGTGAGTACTCACCGGGCTGAGCTCGGGGAATTCCTGAAGGCGCGGCGCGCGCGGGTGTCCCCCGAGGATGTCGGCCTGCCCGCCGGCGGGAGGCGTCGTACGCCGGGGTTGCGGCGGGAGGAGTTGGCTCAGCTCGCTGGGGTCGGCGTGACCTGGTACACCTGGCTCGAGCAGGGGCGACCGATCAACGCGAGCGGTCAGGTGCTGGATGCGGTTGCCGCGACGCTGCGGCTCAACTCGATCGAGCGCGAGCATCTCTACCGTCTGGCCGAGGCGACGCCGGTGCGACCACCTCGGGCGACGGTCTGCGCGAACGAGAACGTCTTCGCCGAGATCCTCGACACACTCGATCCGTTGCCCGCGGTGATCACCAACACCCGGTTCGACATCGTGCGTACGAACGCGGCGTTCAGCGACCTCTTCCACGACTGGCACCAACTGCCCTGCATCCACAAGAACCTGCTGTGGTGCATCGTCACCGAGCCGAACGCCCGGCAGCAGTTGCTGAACTACGAGACCGAGCTCCCGTACCTCGTCGGCCGGCTGCGATCGGCGTACGGCGAACACCTCGGCGACCCGGATTGGGAGACGGACCTGGAGCGGCTGCAGGCGCTCAGTCCTGAGTTCGCCCAGCTGTGGTCACGGCACGAGGTCGCCGCCTGCACGCCGCGGCCGCGGCACGTGATCCACCCGGCCGCGGGCGAGCTCCACTTCACGGTCACCGAGTTCGCGTTGCCCGCGCATCCGGATCTGATCCTGTTTGTCGAGACGCCCGCGGATGAGGAGACCCGGACTCGTCTTCCGTTGACGCGGCGCAGCCTGGAGCGGGCCGAAGCGTCAGCGTGATTCGGGTGGGCCACTCGGCGTACGCCACGTGGTCAAGCAGAACGGGTGACCGGCCGGGTCGAGGAAGACGCGGAAGACGGACGGCTGCGGCTGGAAGGCAGTTGGCGTCCCGCCGGCCGCGATCACTCGCGCCTGCTCCGCGTCCAGATCCTCGGCCATGAAATCCAGGTGGGTCTGCTGCGGTACGCGCGGGTCCGGCCACGTCGGCGCGCGGTAGTTGAGGTCACGCTGGAAGCCGAGGCTGAAGGTGTCGAACCTCAGCTCCACGAACGCCTCGTTGACGACCGCCAGCTCACCGCCGGCCACCCGCTGGTAGAACTCGGCCAGCGGCAGCGGGTCCGGGCAGTCCAGCATTGGTCCCCAGAACGGCGCTACCACGCGGCCATCACCCTTCCACAGCCGTCACCGCGCGCCGGCGTACGGCGATCACGGCTCGATCGGGCGCCGGATCCGGCGGACCAGGCTCTTGTCGGCGTACTGACCGACGCGGTACGTCGACCAGCCGTCGACGCAGCCGCCGACCGCGCCGCCGAGCAGCGGAACCCGGCGGGTGACGGTGAGGGCCATCTTCTTGCCGCTGATCCGGGCGATCAGTTCGCCGACCACCTCGCCGGAGATCTGGCGATCCAGCTCCGGGTCGAACACCGGCGCGGTCGCGATCGCCATCGGCGACGACACCAGACTGGACTTCTTCAGCCGGTCGGCGATGCCCTCCTCGCCGAGCAGGCAGGTGATGACCGCCGTGCGGACGCGCGGGTCGTCCAGGTCGTAGCCGCGCAGGTGCGCGATCGCGGCGACCATCCGCGCCTGGACGATCGCGATGCCGGTCAGGTTCGCGGGCAGCGCGACCGGGAGGGTAATGAGGCCGCCGAGGCCGGTGGCGAAGCCCTGCACGCCGGCCAGCCGGATGTGCTGGTCGATCACCGCGTCGATGGCGAGCTGCGGGTCGCCGCCGCACCGGGCCAGCTTGCTCTCCGCGATCCGCTCGGCGCCGGGGAATCGCTGGTACCCGTCGATCGCGACTTCGAGAATCTGGCGCAGCACACCCGCCGCGGCCTGCGGGGCGAACCGCTGCGCGGCGGGCGCAAGACTGCTGGCGACGAACCTGGCTACTCCGGCCACGGTGCTCCTTCCCGCCCTCCCCCGCGTCCGGAAGCCTGGGCGTGCTTCAACTCTACGTGCCTTCCGGTACCCCGCCACTCGGGAGAAACCCCGGGTGTCCCCTACCTCTTCGTGTGTCCCCTCGACCGCGGAGTGTGCCGTCGACCGCGCAGCGTCGCCTCGGCCCCGAGGTGGTCCCTCGGCCGCAGGTGTCGCCGCCACCGCGTGGTGTCGCCGTGCTGCCGCCTTGCCCCGGGTGGTCCGTCGAGCTCGGGGTGTCCCCTCGGCGGTGGAGTGCTGGGGGGTGGTCCAGGATGGGGGTGTGCCTGTCGAGCCTGCTGCTTCTGTGTGGGAGTTTCCGCCGGTCGGGGTTGCCGGGGCGAGCGACGTGGTCGCGGGTGGTGCCGACCTGGCGCCGGGGACCGTGCTGGCGGCGTACCGGCGGGGTCTGTTCCCGATGCCAGACCACCGCGCCTCGCTGCTGTGGTGGTCGCCGGTCGATCGCGGGGTGATCGAGGTGGCCGGGTACCGGCCGTCGCGATCGGTGCGGCGGGCCCGGAGCAAGTTCGAGATCCGGGTGAACACGGCGTTCGACCAGGTCATCCGCGCGTGTGCCGATCCGCGCCGGCCCGGGTCCTGGATCGACCGGGACATCATCGCGTCGTACACCGAACTCCACCGGCTCGGCTGGGTGCACTCGGTCGAGGCCTGGGACGGCGACGAGCTCGCGGGCGGTCTGTACGGCGTGTCGATCGGCGGGCTGTTCGCCGGGGAGTCGATGTTCCACCACAAAACCGATGGTTCGAAGGCTGCTGTCGCCGGTCTGATCGAGCTGCTGGATGACGAGTACGCCGCCGAGCGCGTGCTCGACATCCAATGGGTCACCGACCACCTGGCCACCCTCGGCGCGGTCTCGATCCCGCGCGAAGACTACGTCCGCCGGGTCGCGCGCGCCATCGACCTCCCGCTTCCGAAGGCGTTCAGCTGACACCCGCCGCGGCCGCGGCGGGCAGGAAGGTCGTCAACTGACACCGACGAAGGCGGCCATCTGCCGGGTCGCCGAGGCGAAGAACTCGTCCGCCGGGTCCATCGATCCGACGAGCTGACCGAACAACTCGAAGTTGATCATCCCGAACAACTGCGTCCAGACGATCACCATCCGGAGCAGCACGCTGGGCGGCACACCAGGCGCCAACCCGACCAGCACGGCCACCTGGCCGGCGAGTACGCCGTCCGGCTCAGGAGCATCGTCGAGCGGCGCCAGCCGGCCCTCCGCATGCGCTTGCTGGAGAATCCCGAGCATCAGGATGGGCACCCGGATGGCGGGCTGAACCGTCGTCTGCGGTGCCTGATACCCCAGCACCGGCGACCCGTAGATCAGGGCGTACTGCTGTGGATTCGACCGGGCCCAGTCCCGAACAGCGCTGAACACGGCCACCCAGGTCTGCAACGGATCCCACGACCCCGGGGGCGGCGCCAGCCCTCCGTCCGGCGGCTCCGCGTCCGGGGTCGCCCCGCCGACTGCGAACGACGCTCCCGACTTGATCGCCGCTGCTTCGGCCGCTTCGCCGAGAGCGTCGTACGCGTCGATGATCAGCACTGTCAGCAAGTCGTCGCGGCTCGGGAAGTAGCGGTAGAGCGCCGACGACACCATCCCGAGCTCCCGGGAGACCGCCCGCAGCGACAGCCCTTCCGCCCCGACCGTTGCGAGCTGCCGCCGGGCGACCGCCTTGATCTCGTCGGTCAGCTCGGCCCGGGCTCTCTCGCGTGCGGTGCGTCCAGCGTTCATGAACCCAGTCTGCCACAGATTCGAGAGCAGTGCTCTTGACAAGGAGCACTGCTTCCGTGTTCACTGATCTCAACAGAGAGCACCGCTCTCGAAACGAAGAAAGGGCACGACGATGCCGGAGTACAAGCAGACCTACGACAGCAAGCGCGTGATCACCGCGGCCGAGGGCAGCATGCGGGTCTTCAACCGGATCGTCGCCCGCATGACCAAGCTCGGCCTGAGCCTGATGGGCAGCCGGGTCCTCTCGGTCCGCGGCCGCAAGTCCGGCGAGTGGCGCAGTACGCCGGTCAACCTCCTGGTCCTCGACGGCGAGCGCTACCTGGTCGCCCCCCGCGGTCACACCCAGTGGGTGAAGAACCTCCGCGCCACCAAGGACGCCCGCCTCCAACTCGGCCGCAAGGTCGAAACCTTCCGCGCCGAGGAGATCGCCGACGCCGACAAGACCCCGATGCTCCGTCTGTACCTCAAGAAGTGGGCTTGGGAGGTCGGCACCTTCTTCGGCGGCGACGTCGACAAGAACTCCCCCGACGAGGTCCTCCACCACATCGCCCCCGGCGTCCCCGTCTTCCGAATCCACGCCATCTAGTCACCCGACCCACCTGCTGAACCGCGCCGACCCAAGCAGTTGTCGCCTCAGCGCGGACGCCGATCGCGACCGAGGGCGACCGGCGTGATGGTCTCGACCGGCCGCCCCGGCCGCCCCCGCACCCGGCCGCCCCCGCACCCGGCCGCCCCGCGACGCCCCTGGGGCGGATGCGAGTCGCTCCGCGCGGTGGATGTGAGCCGGGTCGGGCGGGCGGACGCGGGCTGGGTTGGACGGGACGCGGGTTGAGCTGGGGGGGTGTGGCCGAGCCCGGGTGGCTGCGGGGCGAGCCAGGGGAGGATGGCCGAGCCCCGCGGTGGATGCAGGCCTGCGGCCTGAGTGAACTGTCACTCGACTCGCGAGTCGCCAGCTGCTGGGGTCCGTCCGGCTGGAGTTGGGGGGTGAGGGTCAGGCGGCGTGGGAGATGACGATTTTGCCGAAGCCGCCGCCGTTGGCGTAGTAGGCGAAGGCAGCGGGGGTTTGGTCGAAGGGGAAGACCCGGTCGATGACGGGGTGCAGGTCGGCTGCGGCGATGGCCTTGTTCATTGCCTGGAAGTGGGCGCGGTGGCCCAGCGCGATCGGGCGGAGGGTGACGGAGGATGTGAAGAGGAGGCGGGCGTCGATCGGGTCGGCGCCGCCCAGTGAGCCGACGAAGGCGACCTCGCCGCCGGTCGCAGTAGCGCGCAGCGACTCGTTCAGAGTGCCGGCCACATCCACCACGTGGTCGACGCCGCGGTCGTCGGTCAGTTCACGGACCTGCTTCGCCCAGTCAGGCGTGGTGGTGTGGTTGATAACGGCGTCGGCACCGAGCTCGGTCAGGCGCGCGGCCTTCTCGTCAGTGCCGGCGGTCGCGATCACTCGAGCACCGAGCAGCTTGGCGAACTGCACCGCGAACAGCGACACACCACCCGAACCCAGGGTCAGGACTCGCTCGCCAGGCACCAGCCCCTGCCCGCCGACCAGCGCGTTCCACGCGGTGACTGCCACACACGGCAGCGTCGCCGCCTCTTCGTACGTGAGGTGATCGGGGATCGGTAGGACGCCTTCCTGGTCGAGTACGGCGTACTCCGTCAGCAGACCGTTGAGCGACCCGCCCAGCTGGTCGGCGCGAGCGAGGTCGAAGCGCCCGTCGAACCACCGCTGGAACACAACGCCCATCACGCGATCCCCAACCTGGAAACGGTCGACCTCGCCGCCCACCTCGACCACCTCACCAGCCCCGTCGGACGCGGCGATGATGTCGTCGGCGACCGGAAGCGGATAGCGGCCGCGCAGGATGTTCAGCTCACGCGAGCTGAGCGAGTTCGCCCGCATCCGCACCAGCACCTCGGTCGGCCCGGGCTCCGGCACGGGATGTTCACGCAACCGCAAACTCTCGAGGCCGCCGCCGTACTGAATGTGATAGCTCTTCATCGTTTCCACCCCCCAACGGTGCGTCCACCCCCCACCCACCCTCAATTCCCACCCGGGAATCGCCGCGACTTCCGAACGCCGGCTTGAGCTGGCCCTCGTGGCGATGCAAGGTGCAACGCCGCGTTGCACAAATCCGGCCAGGCGACGCGAAGGCTCGGATGTCCTTGAGGTTGGCGGGGTGCCTGCGAAGATGGCGGGATGATTACGCCTGAGCAGCTCAATGCGGCGCCGAAGGTTCTTTTGCATGACCATTTGGATGGTGGGTTGCGGGCGGGGACCGTTGTGGAGTTGGCGCGGGAGATCGGGCATCGGTTGCCGCGGGGGGATGCGGGGGAACTGGCCGAGTGGTTCGTCGAGTCGGCGGATTCGGGGTCGTTGGAGCGGTATCTGGAGACGTTCGATCACACAGTGGCGGTGATGCAGAACGCGGAGGCGATCACGCGGGTCGCCAGTGAGTGTGTGCAGGATCTGGCCGCGGATGGAGTCGTGTACGCCGAGGTGCGGTACGCGCCGGAGCAGCATCTGACTGCCGGGTTGACGCTCGAGCAGGTGGTGGAAGCAGTCCGCGAAGGGTTCGAGCACGGGATGGCGACCGCGGATCGGCCGATCGTGGCTCGGCAGTTGCTGACGGCGATGCGGCACAAGGCCCGGTCGATGGAGATCGCGGAGCTGGCGGTCGCGTACCGCGACGTGGGCGTGGTCGGGTTCGACATCGCCGGCGCAGAGGCCGGGTACCCGCCCACCCGCCACCTGGACGCGTTCGAGTACCTGCAGCGCGAGAACGCGCACTTCACCATCCACGCCGGCGAGGCGTTCGGTCTGCCGTCGATCTGGCAGGCGATCCAGTGGTGTGGCGCCGACCGGCTGGGTCACGGCGTACGGATCATCGACGACATCACGTACGACGAGGCTGGGGAGAAGGCCGAGCTCGGGCTACTGGCGGCGTACGTCCGGGACCGGCGGATCCCGCTGGAGATGTGCCCGAGCTCCAACCTGCAGACCGGCGCCGCCGAGTCGATCGCCGACCACCCGATCGGCGTGCTCGCCAAGCTGCGCTTCCGGGTCACGGTGAACACGGACAACCGGTTGATGAGTGGTACGTCGATGAGCCGGGAGCTGGCGTTGCTCGCGGAAGCCTTCGATTACAGCCTCCACGACTTCCGCTGGTTCGCCATCAACGCGATGAAGTCCGCCTTCATCCCCTTCGACCAACGCCTCGCCCTGATCGACAACGTCATCAAGCCCTGGTACGCCGAAGCCCTCGCCGGCTGAATCCGGCGAGGGCCCGACAGTGGCTCAGACCGAGCGCTGATAGGTGCGGAAGGCGCGGGTCGAGGCCCAGCCGACGACGAGCGTGAACGCGAGCAGGTAGGCGCTGTGCCGGACGACCGACGACCAATCCGGGTCGGCGGACAGGGCTTGGCGGGCGGCGATGGCAGCCCAGTCGACCGGGTTGTAGCGAGCCGCCACGTTGACCCAGTGCGGCGCCACCGCCGGGTCGATCATGATCGACGACATGAAGGTCAGCGGCAGCGAGACGAACTGCGAGATCCCGATCAGCGCCTCCTGCTGCCGGGTCAGCAGCGCGACCGCGTTGGACAGCGAGCCGAACGCGATCCCGACCAGCATCGACACCCCGATCGTCACCAGGTAGCCGGCCGCGCCGCCGTGGTACCGCGCGCCGGCGGCGATGCCGATCGCGAACACCAGGACGGTCTGGATCAGCGTCGTGGTCGCGTTGCTGATCAACTGCCCGGCCATCAGCGCGCCCCGGCTGACCGGCGACGCGAGCAACCGGTCCATCACCCCGCGCTCCATGTCGGCGATGAACGTCGTACCGTTCCAGCCGCTCGTCATCAGCGCGGTCATCATCACGATGCCGGGCGTGAGGAAGGCGATGTACGACGAGTCGCTGAAGCCCGGGATGTTCACCACGCCCTTGAAGAGCTGGCCGAACAGCAGCAGCCAGATCGCCGGCTGGATCAGGGTGAACGCGATCAGAGCCGGCTGCCGGTACGACGCCCGCAGCCAACGGCCCGTGATGAAGCGAGTGTGCGCAAGAAATCCGGTACGGCGCTGGGCCGCAACCGGACGCGTTGCCGTCAGAGTGGCCATCACGCGGCCTCCCTTTCCAGCGAGGCTTCCCGGAACGAGCGGCCGGTATAGCGCAGGTACACGTCGTCCAGCGACGGCCGCGACACAGTCACCGCGGTGACCGGAACCGCCTTGTCCTCAAGGGCTCCCAGTACGGCGGGAACCGCGGTCGCACCGTGGTCGACCCGGAGTCGCAGCACGTTGCCCTCGACAACGATCGCGCCGATGCCGGACAGCTGTCCGAGCAGCGTGCGGACGCTGCCGTCGAGGTCCGGATCGACCAATTCGACGTGCACCGAGTCGCCGCGGAGCTCTGCCTTCAAGGCCTCCGGGGTGCCCTCGGCAACGATCTTGCCGTGGTCGACGATGGCGAGTTGACCGGCCAGCCGGTCCGCCTCCTCCAGGTAGTGCGTCGTGAGCAGCACGGTCAGGCCTTCCGCGCCGGACAGCCGGCTGACCTCGTTCCACAGGTCGGCGCGCGCCTCCGGGTCGAGGCCGGTGGTCGGCTCGTCGAGGAACAGCACCCGCGGCCGGTGGACCAGGCCGAGCGCCACGTCGAGCTTGCGCTGCATGCCACCGGAGTAGGTCTTGACCTGGCGATCGCCGGCCTCGGTCAGGTCGAACCGCTCCAGCAACTCGGTGGCGCGCCGCACCGCTGATGGCCGCGACAGGCCGTAGATCCGGCCGCTGAGGACGAGGTTCTCCATGCCGGTCGCCATCGGGTCGGAGCTGGACTTCTGCGGCACGTAGCCGATCGAGCGTCGTACCTGGTCCTGGCGGCCGACCACGTCGTACCCCGCGACGCGCGCCCGGCCGGAGTCGGCCCGGGAGAGCGTGGTGAGGATCTTGACGGTGGTGGACTTGCCGGCGCCGTTCGGGCCGAGCAGGCCGAGGACGACGCCGTCGGGAACGCTGAACGTGAGTCCGTCGAGCGCGCGGAGCGGTGGTTTCTTCCGGCCGGCCGGGTACGTCTTGACCAGGTCGACCGCTTCGAGGGCATGCGTAGCCATCAGGTGACTCCCTTTGTGGGTGCTGGGAGCCGGTCCGGCCTGGCCTATCCTGTGATTGCGCCTTGGGTGCCAGGTCTTCGGACCGACTCGAGGAACCGCGGCCCTTGACCCTGGTGTTGCCGCACCGTGGTCGAGGGCCGTTTATTCAGTGGGCTTCCGGTGGGATCGCCTTCATCCAGGCGAAGTCCGTGCCGAAGTACTTGACCGGATCCTTCAGTTGCTCGGTCGGGGTGATGCCGTCCTCCTCGAAGTGTTTCCAGGCCAGCCGCCAGAACGCGGAGCCGCCGAGAGCGTCCGAGCGGATCTCCGCGGCGAGCTGGTGAACGTACGCCGACTCGGCCTCGAGCAGCTTCAGCCGGAACTCGGACTCGATCCAGAAGATGCGCGGGAACTCCACGGAATCCATCTGGTCGTGCAGCTCGGTCAGCTCCCGGATCTCGGCGTCGATCGTCGTCAGGCGCTGGTCGAGGAGTTCGAGCACGCGGTCGGGTGGCAGGCCGGGCAGGTAGGCCAGGCCGGCCTCGAGCGGGTGGAACTCGCGGGTCGGCGTCCCGATCAGCTCGGTCAGCCAGTCGGAGAACTCGGCCTGGCCGGCCGCGGTGATCTGGTACACCGTGCGCTCCGGTCGGTTGCCCTCCCGGACCGTCTCCAGCGCCTCGATGAAGCCGTGCTTCTCCAGGGCCCCGACGACGGAGTAGAGCGAGCCGTAGTTCACCTTGATGCTCTGGTCCTTGCCGCGGGCCCGGAGCATCGTCGAGATCTCGTACGGGTGCATCGGCCGCTCGCCCAGACTCCCGAGCACGGCGAACGCCAGGGGGTTCCCCACCTTGCGCTTCGCCACGACAGACCCCCCTCGATCTCAAGTACTCGATATCGAGTATTCGAGGATGAGTATCCGATGTCAAGTAGATCGGGCAGAACGGTCGACGGATCGGACACCATTCTGGCGAGCGCGGAGGAGGGTCCGGTCGTCTCGACAGGACGTATACGCCTACTGTCCGGCGAGTGCGCCAGCTGCCAAGCGTGTGAAGACGTCCGGTCGCCGGCAGTGGGCGTATACGTCCTGTCGAGCTGCACCTGCCAGCTCGCCGACCGAGCAGCAATGGGTCATCAGAGTGGCTTGACCCAGCGGGACCATTCGGGCTGGGGTGCGTACCCGGCGGTTGACCAGACGCGGTGGGCCTGGCTGTTGTCGTCGAGGACCATCGCGTCGGCGCGGGTCCCGCCGTACGCCGTGAATCGGGCCTCGGCCCGTGCGACCAGTTCGCGGCCGATGCCCTGGCGGCGATGGGTCGGCGCGACGGCGAGTCGGTAGAGATGACAGCGCCAGCCGTCCCAGCCGACGATGATCGAGCCGACGACCATATCGTTGTCGACGGCAAGGATCAGCGCCTCCGGATCGCGCGCGATCAGCCGCAGTACGGCGTCGGCCGAGTCCGGCGGGCGGTGCGAGTCCTCAGCGGCGGTGGCCCAGAACTTCATCACGTCATCGGCATCGGCCGCGACGGCGTTGCGGTAGGCGACCATCAGCTGGCGGTCTGGAACGTGCGGCGATAGTCCTGTGGTGGCACGCCCACCACCCTACGGAAGTGATGCCGTAGCAGAGCCGCCGTCCCGAATCCCGACTCGGTCGCGATCTGCTCGATACCCATCCGGGTCTGCTCGAGGAGCGTCCGGGCGCGCAGGACGCGCTGCGTGGTGACCCACTTCACCGGCGTCGTCCCCGTCTCGGCGACGAACCGCCGGGCGAAGGTTCGCTCCGACATCTGCGCCCGCCGGGCGAGCGCGGGCACGGTGTGCTCGATGGTCAGGTTGTCGACCATCCAGTCGCGCACCGGCTGCAGGCTCTCCCCGGACGACTCCGGCACTGGGACCTCGACGTACTGCCGCTGACCGCCGTCGCGCTGCGGCGGGACCACCATCCGGCGGGCGATCCGGGTCGCGACCGCGCTGCCGAGCTCGCGGCGGACCAGGTGCAGGCAGGCGTCGATGCCGGCCGCGGTGCCGGCGCTCGTGATGATGTTGCCGTCGTCGACGAACAGCACGTCCGCGTCCAGCTTGGCCAGGGGGAACTGCTCCTGGAACAGCTTCTCGTAGCGCCAGTGCGTCGTGCACGGCCGACCGTCCAGCAGACCCGCCTTGCCGAGCACGAACGCGCCCGAGCAGACCGTCAGCAGGATCGCCCCGCGGGCCGCCGCCTGGCGGAGTGCGTCGAGGATGCGCTCGTCGTACTCCTCCCGCCAGGTCGTCGCCGGCAGTGCGACCAGGTCGGCGTCCTCGAGCTCCTCCAGCCCGTACGGCGCGATCACCGAGGAGTGACTGCTACTCCGCAGTGGCTCACCGGGCTTGGTCGAACACACTTTGAAGTCGAACTCGGGCACACCGTCGTCGGTCCGGTCGATTCCGAACACCTCTGACACCACGCCGAACTCGAACATGGCGACGTCCTCCATCAGGACGACCGCGATCTTTCGGAGCATGCAGCCAGTATGGCAGTAATTTGTGGAAGTATGTCAATAGTGCCAATGGTGGCTGGATCTAGTTGGTAGCATGATTACTGCCATGACCGGATACATCGTTCTCGCAGTACTCGTGCTGGCCGTGATCGCGGCTCTGGAGATCAGCAACAAGCGCCACTCCACCGGTCTGACCGGTGCGGAGGGCACGTGGATCGCTGACGACCGCGACCTGGCCCGGACCAAGCTCGACCTGCTCGCCCTCGGTGGCGCAGCCGAGCCCTTCAACCACAAGCCCGCCTCGACCGCGGGGACCGTGCACGCGATCCGTCGCGCTCGCCTCACCACCCACCACGGCCGCCACGCGGCCTGAGTCATACCAAGACCGCCCGGGGTTCCTGCCCCGGGCGGTCTCCTTTGGGGAGGGAACCCCGGGACCGTCGGTGGCGTCAGTACCGACTGAAAGGGCTTACCAACCTGAGGAGGATCTGAATGCACCGGAGGACGTTCCTGCAGGGGCTGGCCGCGGCGGCCGTAGGCGCGCCGGCGATCACGCTACTGGGGCAGCAGGGCGCACAGGCGGCGGTGGCAGCGAACTACTACGTCGCGACTACCGAGCAGACCAAGAACAAGGTCCTCGTCTTCCCCAAGAACAAGGCGTTCTCGGACGCTAATGTGCACTGGAGCTTCAGCCCTGGCGGCGGAGCCTGGTCGAACCTGTCCGACGTGAAGATCCGCGAGACCGCGGCGCAGGGCTGGATCGCGCTGATGGCCGCGTCCGGCGGCAAGGCCGGGATCGTGAACATCGGCAGTGAGAAGAACACCGAGCTGAACGACGTGGCCTGGAGTGCGACGCCGGGCGGGAATCCGCACGCGATCGAGCGGGTGCCGGGGAACGGCTCGGTGATCGTGGCCAGCTCCGACGGCAAGCTCACGCTGTACGCGCCGAGCAGTGTCGGCAGCCTCGGCAGTCTGGCCAAGGTGCAGACCGTGGATTACCCAGGTGCGCACGGTGTGCTGTGGGACCCGACGTACGAGCTGCTCTGGGTGGTGGGGAAGAACCGGTTCAGCCACTACGCCGTGATGGGCAGCAAGCGGAACACCCGGCTCAAGTACGCCGCCCACTTCAGCTTGGGCAGTGGAAACCTGGGCCACGACCTGCAGCCGGACTACACCAACCACCAGAAGATGCTGATCACGTCGACCAAGGGTGTGTACGAGCTGCTGACCGACGGCGGGTCGTTCCGGACCCGGAAGATCTCGTCGGAGTCGCGGGTGAAGTCGTACGTGAAGCATTCCTCCGGCGAGGTCGTCTCGATCCGCGGGGATGGCACGCAGCCGAGGGACTGGGCGAACAAGACGGTCCGCTTCTCCGCCTCGCCGGACCGGACCCGGTCGGGGGCGCAGTTCTACAAGGCGCGGATCTGGACCACGGCGTTCCAGTAAATCCGTTCTGAGCCGCGGTCGCGGTGTGCGACAGTTCGAACCGTGACCGACTACCGGGATGTGAATCGGGCCAGCTGGGACGAGCGGGTTCCGGCGCATGTGGCGTCGCCGGACTACCGGGTGGCGTCGTTCGAGCAGGATCCGTCGTACCTCAGCGGGGTGGTCCGGTTCGATATCCCTCGGCTGGGCGACATCGCCGGGCTGCGCGGGGTGCACCTGCAGTGCCACATCGGCACTGACACGGTGTCCCTCGCGCGGCTGGGGGCGCGGATGAGCGGCCTCGACTTCTCGGCGCCCGCGGTCGAGCAGGCGCAGTCGCTGGCCGATCGACTCGGGCTGACCGCGGACTTCCACGTGGCTGATGTGTACGACGCGGTCGAGGTGCTCGGCGCGTCGTCGTACGACCTGGTCTACACCGGGATCGGCGCGCTGTGCTGGCTCCCCGACATCCGGCGCTGGGCGGGCACGGTCGCCGGACTGCTCAAGCCCGGTGGGCGGCTCTTCGTCCGCGAGGGCCACCCGATGCTGTGGGCACTGGCCGGTGAAGGCCTCGAGGAGCCCGTGCTGAGGCACCCGTACTTCGAGACGCCCGAGCCGATCGTCTGGGACGAGGGCGGGACGTACGTCGAAACCGACGCGGTGTTCACCGTGAACCTGACGCACGAGTGGAACCACGGCCTGGCCGAGATCATCACCGCGGTCCAGGGCGCCGGGCTGACGTTCGACTCACTCACCGAGCACGACAGTGCGCCCTGGAACGCCCTGCCCGGCCTGATGACCGAGGACGCCGCGGGCGAGTGGCGGCTGACGGAGCATCCGAATCGTCTCGCCGCCACCTACACCCTGCAGGCGCACAAACCCGCTCAGTGAGCGCGCTTCTGCTGAACCTTCTGGAAGGCTTCCTTGATCTTCTGCTGGTTCTCCGGCTTGCTCAGCTCACGCTGCGCGACCTGCACCAGCTTGGCGACGACGGCACCCTTCACCAGCGTCTTCACGAATCCCATGGGGGACCTCCCTGCTCTGTTGCCACCGACGGTAGCCGCCTGGGCCAACCCGCTTCCATAGGTGGTTCCCCCCGGAACCCCGGAAAGTGTCCCTGGTATCGGGCACACTGGGTTCGTGCCTGAGTTGCCGGAGGTGGAGTCGCTGGCGGGGTTCCTGCGGGAGCGAGCCGTCGGGCAGGCGTTCGTGCGCGCGGACATCACGGCGATCAGCGCGCTGAAAACCTACGACCCGCCGATCTCGGCGCTGGTCGGGTTGCTGATCGACGACGTGCAGCGGCACGGGAAGTTCCTGGACATCTCCGCGCAGGGCGTGCACCTGGTGATCCACCTGGCGCGGGCCGGATGGCTGCGGTGGAAAGAGGAGCAGTCGACGACGCTGGTCCGGCCCGGGAAGGGCCCGATCGCGCTGCGGACGGTGCTGGACGACGGCTCCGGGTTCGACCTGACCGAGGCGGGCACGCAGAAGAAGCTCGCGGTGTACGTCGTCCGCGACCCGGCCGAGGTGCCGGGGATCGCGCGGCTCGGGCCGGATCCGTTCACGCTGTCGCTCGAGGACTTCGGCGCCATCCTCAAGCGGGAGGGCCGGGTCCAACTGAAGGGCGTCCTGCGGAACCAGTCGGTCATCGCCGGCATCGGCAACGCGTACTCCGACGAGATCCTGCACGTCGCGAAGATGAGCCCGTTCAAGCCGGCGTCCAACCTCTCCGAGGACGAGATGAAGACCCTGTACGACGCGATGCGCGAGACCCTCCAGGACGCGGTGGATCGCTCCGCCGGCCTCGCCGTACAGGATCTGAAGTCGGAGAAGAAGTCCGGTCTGCGGGTGCACGGACGCAAGGGCGAGAAGTGCCCGGTCTGCGGTGACATCGTCCGCGAGGTGAGCTTCGCCGACTCCTCACTGCAGTACTGCGCCACCTGCCAGACAGGCGGCAAGCCGTTGGCCGACCGCCGCCTGTCCAAGCTGCTCAAGTAGGCGAATCCAGTCACAGGTGGATGACGTACGGTGACGATGCCGAGCGGCGGCCGGCCTCGAGGCGGAGCTGCAGTTCGTGGGCACCTGGCGGTCCGGCGAGGCGGGTCGCCCAGCCGATCGACCGGCCCGCCGCGAGATCGTCGAACGTCCACTCGCGGTCGGTGGCGGACCACCCGGTCGGCAGCGGCAGCACGACCTCGCCACGCGCTCGCCCGCGGCCGAAGTTCGTCACCAGGACGGTGAGCTCGCCCGAGGTCCCCGGGTGGATCGAGGCCAGCACAGTGCCGACCGGCGCGACGAGCATCCGCCGTACGCCGGTGGGGACGAGGAGCGGGAGCACGCGTCGGGCCGGCATCGGGAACGGGCCGATCGTCGACCGCAGCAGTTGATGACCGGACACGACGTACCTCCGGCCGGCCAGCCGGATGTGCTGCTGGGCGTCCGGGTCCATCGGGCCGAGGAAGCGTACGGCGACGTCCGCCGAGCGGCGGGCGACCAGGTGGGCCGTCGGGCCGGTCGGGGTGACGTCCCAGACGCCGTCGGCGTTGGCGGTGACGGTGTCCGGCGGGACGATGCGGAGCTTGCCCTGCAGGGCGACCCGGACGAGCGGCGGTTCGCCTGAGTCGGGCAGCCGGACGATCAGGTCGTCGCCGTCGTGCCGCCACGTCAGGGCCTTGCCGGTGCGGTCCTCGACGACGTGCAGCGGGGTGGTGGCCAGGCCGGGCAGGCGGACCTCGTGGTCGGGTGGCCGGCGGGCGATCCGGAGCAGCAGCAGTTCGCGACTCCGCAGAATTGCCTCGCCCCAGGGCTGCGGCTCGAATTCCCCCGGGATCCCCTGTATCAGTGCCACGGCCGCGCCTCCTTCGAGCCACGGTCCGCAATCCGGCGGCCGGTGTCAATGCGTTGTCCCACACCTCGGGCAATCGCATTCCCAACCCTCCTCGGTGGAACCTACGGAGGGAGGCTGCTGATCTGACATGCTTGGTCGCATGTTCCAGAACCAGGAGATTCCCTCGGTCGTCGTGGCCGATCTCGACGACGCGTTGCTGGCGGACACATTCGTGCTCGACGTGCGCGAGCCGGACGAGTGGGACCGCGGCCACATCGAGGGTGCCAACCACATCCCGCTCGGCGAACTGCAGGAGCGGGTCGGTGAGGTGCCGCTGGACCAGAAGGTGCTCTGCGTCTGCGCGGTCGGCGGCCGGTCCGGGATGGCGACCCAGTTCCTGAACCAGCTCGGCCGCGAGGCGATCAACCTTGACGGTGGCATGCACGCCTGGCAGACCTCCGGCCGCCCGGTCAGCACCAACTGACGACGCCCCGGCAACGCTGCCCGGTCAACTCCCGCGATCGCCACCGCGGCGACCGTCCGGCAGGGTCGCCGCGACCCGCCAACCGCCCCCGGGGATCGGTCCCGTGACCAGCCGGCCACCCAGCTCCTGCACCCGCTCCCGCAGGCCGACCAGCCCGCGACCCGTACCGGCCAGCCCCGGCCGCTCCTGGATCGAGTGGTCGTTCTCGATGCTCACGGTCACCTCGCGACCTGACCCGTTGACCAGCACGCGTACGGCGGCGCCCGGTGCGTAGCGGAGCGCGTTCGTCAAGCTCTCCTGGACGACACGGAAGGCGACATGGGCGGTCGGAGCGGCCAAGCCGTCGCGTTCGCCCTCGAACCGGCAGGACACGTCCAGCCCGCCCCGAGCGGCCCGGGTCACGACCTCCTCGATCAGGGACAGATCCGGCTCGGCGACCTCGGTTCCGCCGAGCAGCTCGACGAGCCGCTGCAAGTCGTCATGGCCCCGCCGCGCCGACTCCGCGATGGCAGAGAAGGCCTGCTTGGCCCGTTCCGGATCCTGGTCGACCAGTCGCTGCCCGGCCGCAGCCTGGATGACCATGACGCTGATCGCGTGGCCGACGATGTCGTGCAGCTCCGAAGCGATGCGCGCCCGCTCGTGCCGGACGGCCAGCTCGGCGAAGAGTTCACGCTCCTCCTCCAACTCCCGGCCGCGCTGCGCGAGTTCGTCCGCGGCCTCCTGACGGAGCCGCAGGATCGTGCCGGCGAAGAAGCCGGGAACACTGAACATCCCCAATGCGACCCAACTGGTGCTGCCGAGGACAAGCCAGAGGACGAACAGGTACGCCGCCAACGCGCCCCCGACCACCCAGGCGGCCCGGCCGGACCAGGCCAGTGCTGTGACCGTCGCAAGCAGCACCATGATCGCGAAGGCGGTGTCGGGGAACCAGCCGTAGTCGCCGAGCAGCGCGAGGAACAGCCACATCGCGCCACCTGAGATGGCGACCAGACGAGGGTGGTCACGCCACCACAGCAGCGTGAGTCCGCTCGCCAGCAGCACGGCGGTGAAGACGTTCCCCATGAGCGTGGTCGGCCAGCCGTGCAACGCCGTCGGCAACGCGACCACGATGGCGTCGAGGACGACGATCCCCACCTGCTCGAGTCTGTGCACGCCCACCCCTTCGTATTAGCCGAGGACAGGCAACTGGGCCACGGCGCCCGCCCGGCCACGGGCGACCTTCACGTCGACCGAGCCACCGAGCAGCTTGGCGCGCTCCCTGGCCCGGGCGACGGCCGCCTTCAGGTCCGCGCTCTTGTCCACCAGTCCGTTCACGCGGATCTCGAGGGCGTCGGTCTCGAATCTCACCCCGACCTCGATCGGGGCGTCGGCATGGTCCGCGAGCGCGGTGATCAGGTGCTCGACGATCCGGTACGCCGACAGCTCGACCGTTGCCGGCAGCACTCGGGGGTCTCCCGACACGATCAGCCGCGAGTGTGTGGTGCGAAGCCGGGCGAGCAGCGTGTCGAGATGAGCGACAGTCGGTACGGGCGCCAGCGCAACGTCATCGCCGCGGAGCAGACCGACGATCTCACGCATGTCGTCCAGCGTCTGCCTGCTGCGCGACTCGATGGACTCGAGCACGACCTTCGCCTCGGCGGGCGCGAGGCTGTCGGCGGACTCAGCAGCAGTCGTCAGCTGACCGAGCCGCTCTTGCAGCAACCCGTCGAGCTGCTGGGACAGCCGCGCCCGGTCGTCCGCGACGTCGAGCGCGGCACGCTCGTCGCGCAACTGACGCAGCTCCGCTTCACGAATCTCGAGCTCCCGGTTCAAAGCGGTTCGGTGGCGGGCAGCCCGGCCGACGCCGAAGACGACCAGGAGCACCGGGAGAGCCAGCAGTACGGCGCTCGGGCCGGTAGTGGAGTCCACGACCAGCACGAGCACGGTCAGCAAGGCACCGAGTGCGCCGACGAGCCACGCCGTCGTGCGCTCGGACACGAGTGCCCCGAGGAACGCGAGTACGAAGGCCAGTGGGAGACCGGCGCCGCAGCGGGTCACCCAGCCGAACATGACGTCGTGCAGCGCCATCACCACGACGGCGGCGGTGGTGACGGCGATGATGTTGCGCCGCCACCAGAGCACCGGAATCGTGGCGCCCAGGAACACCACGATCATCCAGGGCGACCGAGAACTCGTCAGGTGAACCATCGACCCCTCCGCGATGGCTGCCCGGACCTGGTCGCCGGTCATCCGGACGTCCTCCCACATCAGCAGGACGCCGAGCGCGGTGAGGCCTCCCGCCAGGACCCAGTCCCGGACCTTGATGCCCCGGAAGACCTCATCCATCGCAAACTCCTACCTCCAGCAGACCCGCTCAGGCGGCCGTACGCTCGGTGACCGGCGCGACGCCCGCAGACTGCCTGGTGACCCGATTCTGCACGAAGAGGCCGATGCCGTAGAAGAGCGCGGTGAGCGGAAGCGCGACCGCCAGACCGCCCGCGATCGTGTCGATCGACGCGTCCCTGGCGAGCATCACGAGCTGTGTGACGACGATGCCGAGGAGGCCGAGCACCTGGTTCCGCCAGCCACCGGCGAAACGGGCCACGGCGTACGCCAGGGCGAATGCCAGCGGGAGCTCGGCGCCGCAGCGACTGATCCAGCCGAACGCGAGCACGTGGGCGAGCGTGGCGACGGCGGTGACCGCGACGACCGCGAGGATGTTGCGCCGGCGCCACAGGATCGGCAGCGTGACGAGCAGGAAAGCCGGCACCATCGCCCATGAGGTCGACGACAACGGGTGCGGCAGGCCTTCCGCGCTCGACGCCGTGACGTTCTCGAGCATCATCAACAGACCGGCTACGGTCATGAAGCCGGCCAGTACATAGTCGAGCGGCCGGATCCCCTTGAAGATTCCGTTCATTGGTCTTCCCTTCGTTCCGGGCCACCCTGATTGACCCTGATGCCGCGACGGTAGGTCCCGGCATCCGTCGTCCACGTCTGGCGCGAGGACGATTGTCAGGAGCCGCCGTCCTCCGCAGGGATGACCCACGCGCCGCAGGGATGACCCGGCCGGACGGTCGGGCACAATCTCGGTGTGACCGAGTTGGATTCCTTCCCCGCCCCACCGCCGCGGTCGAAGATCCGCGTGCTCGTCGCCGACGACCAGACCCTGGTGCGCACCGGTTTCCGGGTGATCCTGGAAGCCGAGGGCGACATCGAGGTCGTCGCCGAGGCCGACACCGGCACGGAGGCGATCCGGCAGGCCCAGCTGGTCAAGCCAGACGTGATCCTGATGGACATCCGGATGCCCGAGCTCGACGGCCTGGCGGCCACCGAGGAGATCCGGCGGCATCCGAACGCGCCGACGATCATCGTGCTCACCACGTTCGACCAGAACGAGTACATCTACCGGGCGTTGCGGGCCGGCGCGGCCGGCTTCCTGCTCAAGGACTCCCCGTCGACGCGGCTGGTCGCGGCTGTTCGCGCCGCGGCCACCGGCGACTCGCTGATCGAGCCGGCGATCACCCAACGACTGGTCGAGCGCTTCGTCGAGCCGGTCCAGCCGCAGGGGCTGCCCCCCGAGCTGACCGCGCTGACCGACCGCGAGCTCGACGTACTGCGGCTCATCGCCCGCGGACTGTCGAACGCGGAGATCGCGGCCGAGCTGGTGGTGGCCGAGACGACCGTGAAGACCCACGTCGCCCGGGTCCTGACCAAGCTCGGCGTCCGTGATCGCGTCCAGGCCGTGGTGGTCGCCTACGAGACCGGGTTCGTCACTCGGAGCTGATCATTGGAGGAGAAAACCTTCCGGTCAGGCCCTGGAGGCGTTACTTTGTCACCGGTCGGTTGACCGGCGTACACCTGTGTCTCATGCGGCGGTAGAGCGCACAGCGTCGGATGGCCGCGTCCGTCCACGCTGGGGAGGCTGTCGTGTCGCTCTTCCGTCCACTCGCCACCACGCTCGGCATCGGTGGTCTGCTCGCCGGCGCCGCGCTGAACCCGGCGTTCGCACAGCCTGTCCCCGGTCCGCAGCCGGTCGAGGCGCAGCGGCCTTCGTCGTCGAGCTCGGACATCTCCGACCTCGCGATCGCTCCGGCCGACGAAGGGCTGGTGACGAGCCGGCAGGACAGCCCGGTCGCGCCCGGCGTCAACTACACGGCCTTCGAGCGCCTCGACCCCCGCGGCTGGTTGCGCGGCGACATTCTCGCCACCGACCTGGACAAGCACGGCGTCACCGTCGACTACGTCAACACCGGCAAGGTCTCCGGCGGTACGCCGCTGAGCCAGCAACTGGCCCGCAAGGGCGCGATCGCCGGGGTCAACGGCGACTTCTTCGACATCAACGACACCACCGCGCCGATCGGCGTCGGGGTCGAGCGGTCCGGCCGGCTGATCAACGCCCCGGCCGCCGGCCACAACGACACCGCCGTGATCGGCAAGGACGGACTCGGCACGATCGCCCAGCTCTTCCTGCAAGGTACGGCGACCGACAACGCGACCAAGCTCGAGCTGACCAACCTGAATTCGCCGGCTGTCAACGCCGGCGGCATCGGCCTCTACACCCCGGAGTGGGGCGACGCGGCCCGGACCAGGACCGTGGACGGCCTGCCGACCGTCCGCGAGGTGATCCTTCGCGACGGTGTGGTCGTCTCGTCGGCCACCACTCCGGGCACCATCCCGCTGGCCGCGAACGAGCAGGCGCTGATCGGCCGCGAGGCCGGGGCCGACGCGCTGACCGCGTTCGAGGTGGGCGACAAGGTCGACGTGCAGTACGGCCTGCGCCCCGACGCGGCGGATGTCGCGGTCGGCATCAGCGGCAACACCCAGCTCGCGAAGGACGGCAAGGTCCCCGACGACGTGCCGGACGCCGACCTCGCGCCGCGGACCGCGATCGGGTTCGACGCCGATGGCAGCAGGATGATCCTGCTCACCGTCGACGGCCGGGCGACCGGCTCCCGCGGCCTGTCGCTGAAGGAGATGGGTCAGCTGATGATCGGCCTCGGGGCCGACGACGCGCTCAATCTGGACGGCGGCGGCTCGTCGACGATGCTGGCCCGTACGCCCGGCAAGGCGGCGCCGCAGGTCGTGAACGATCCGTCCGACGGCGGCGAGCGGCTGATCCCGAACGGCCTCGGCCTGCTGCCGGTGAAGGGTTCCGGCAAGCTGAAGGGCTTCCGCGTCGAGGCGGTGGGCACCGCGGACGAGGAGCCGGACACCGACATCTCCCGCAGCTCCCGCGTCCTCACCGGCCTCAGCCGCGTCCTCACCGCTACCGGTCACGACGAGACCTACGCGCCGGCGACGGGTACGCCGTACTGGTTCGGTGGGAGCAATGTCCGGGTCGACCAGCATGGCGTGGTGATCGGTCGGAAGGCCGGCGACGCGGTGATCACGGCGGCCCGCGGTACGGCGAACGGAAGGTTCCCGATGACAGTGCTCGGTCCGCCGACCCGGTTGGCGCCGTCGACCCGGCAGGTGTCGTTGTCCGACGCAACGGCCAAGGGCTTCTTCGAGGTCGACGGGTACGACGCCGACGGCTTCTCGACCTGGATCGAACCGCGCGACGTCAAGCTGAGCTACGACCCCGCGGTCGTGAATGTGGTTGCGCGCGGCAACGGGTTTGACGTGAATGCCCTCAGCAGCGAAGCGGTCTCGACCGTGATCACCGCAACGGTCGGCAACCTGACGACGCAGCTCAGTGTCACCGCCGGGCTGGCCAGTACTGTCGTGGACGAGCTCGACGACCTGAGCAAGTGGGCGGCGAACGCCGTACCGGTCGGTGCGGCGACGGCGTCACGGTCGGCGGCCGAGGGTCATGACGGTGGTCACGCGATCGCCCTCGACTACTCGCTCACGGGCAGTACGGCGACACGAGCGGCGTACCTCTCGCAGACTCCGCAACAGACGCTCCCCGGTCAGCCGCAGAAGCTGGGCGCATGGGTCTACGGCGACGGCAAGGGCGCGTGGCTGCGGGCGAACGCGTACGACGCCGCCGGCGGTACCGCGCAGACACTGAACCTCGCGGCCGCGGTCGACTGGACCGGCTGGAAGTACGTCGAGGCCGACATCCCGCCGGGTCTGACGATGCCGCTGCGGTTCTGGCGGATCTACGTGGTGGAGACCGTGCCGACCCGGCAGTACTCGGGCCGGATCATCATCGACGACCTGACCGTCCGCAGCGCTCCGCCGGTGACGATGGAGCCGCCCGCGAAGGTGATCGACCCGATGGTGGTGACCGACGGGACGGTGACCGGCGGCGGCCGGTGGCGGTTCGCGGTGATGTCGGACGCGCAGTTCACCTCCGACGACCCGAACTCGGACTACGTCAAGCAGGCCCGGCGGACGATCCGCGAGGCGCTCGCGCAGAACCCGGACTTCCTGGTGATCAACGGCGACTTCGTCGACCGCGCGTTCGGGCCGGACATCGCGCTGGCCAAGCAGATCATCGACGAGGAGGTCGCGGGCAAGGTGCCGGTGCACTACGTGCCGGGCAACCACGAGACGTACGGGCCGGGTGACCTGTCCGAGTGGACCAAGGTGTTCGGGTCGCCGACCAGCACGTTCGACCACAAGGGCACGCGGTTCATCCTGCGCGACTCGTCGCTGGGATCGCTCCGGGCGGGCGGGTTCGACCAGATCCTCGACCTGCGCAAGCAGATGGACGACGCGGCGACGAACAAGACCATCCGCAACGTGGTGGTGATGGCGCATCACCCGATCGACGACCCGTCGCCGGCGCAGAACTCGCAGCTCGGCGACCGCAAGGAAGCCGCCATGATCGTCCAGTGGCTGGCCGATTTCCGGGCCTCGACCGGCAAGGGCGCGGCGTACATGGCGGCGCATGCCGGGACGTTCGCGGCCACCCGGACGGACGGCGTCCTGCTGCCGCTGACCGGCAACTCGGGTAAGAGCCCCGCTGCTGCTCCGGACGCCGGCGGCTTCACCGGCTGGGCCCTGGTCGGGATCGACCCCAAAGCGACCGCGGCCCCGGCCGGCGAGCGCAAGTGGTCGGCACCTGAGCGGTCCTGGTTCCAGGTCGAGCTGCGGCCGCACGTGGACTCGCTCGAGCTCACCGCCCCGGCCACCCTGCAGCGCGGTCAGACGGCGGCCGCCTCGGCGACCGTCGTCCAGGACGGTCGCCGCGTCCCGGTAGCGTTCCCGGTCTCCTCCGACTGGTGGGGTTCGCCACAACTCCACATCGGCCCGGCCCGGACCGCGCCGTTCTGGGCGGTCGCGTCGTACGACCCGGCGACCGGTCAGCTGACCGCACTGCGTCCCGGCATCGCCCAGCTCGGAGTCACCGTCAACGGGGTCTCGAAGAACTCCACCATCGAGGTGGGCTGGTAGGTGTGCAGCTCAACAGGACGTAGTCATGTAGTAGGTCCTCGGTTCACGCTCAGCGGGCGAGTGGTCCGGGCGGAATGAGGCACTACTACCTGTCCAGATGCACGTGGCGGCCGGCCGTCGGGTAGCGTCCGGCGGGTGACTGACGTGGTGGTGCCGCAGCGGCTGCGGAGTGGTGACCGGGTTGCTGTGGTGGCGCCGTCGGGACGGGTGGATGCGCAACGGCTCGAGATCGGGATCGAACACCTGAAGGGGTGGGGGCTCGAGGTCGAGGTGATGCCGTCGGTGCTGGCAGGGCACGAGCGGTTGAGCTACCTCGCTGCGGAGGACAAGGCCCGGGCCGAGGACTTGCGGACCGCCTGGCTGGACGCCCGCTTCACCGCGGTGTTCTGTGCGCGGGGTGGGTACGGCGTGCAGCGGATGCTCGAGTACGTCGACTTCGACGAGCTGGCTGCGGTCCCGAAGTGGTTCATCGGGTTCAGTGACATCACCGCACTGCATGAGCCGCTCAACGCGCGGGGCCTGGTCACGATTCATGGGCCGATGGCCGCCGCGGTGGAGCAGTTGGCGGTTGCGGACGGACGCGAGCGGCTGCGTGCGTTGCTGTTCGAGCCAGAGAGCGTCACTGACCTGTTGGCGCCCGCCGGAGCTCGCACTGTTGCCGGTGGCGTCGCCGAGGGACGTCTGGGTGGCGGCAACCTGGCGTTGCTGGCGACGAGTCTCGGTACGCCGACGTACGCGCCGCCGGCGGGTGTCGTCGTACTGGAGGATGTCAACGAGGACGGGTACCGGGTGGACCGGTTGCTGACCCAGTTGCTGCGGTCCGGGTGGTTCGACGAAGTGACCGGTGTCGTGGTGGGGGACTTCAGTGAGGCGGAGGATCCGATCGCTGATGTGGTGCACGAGCGGCTCGAGCCACTCGGCGTACCGATCGTGGAGGGTGCGGCGATCGGCCATGAGGCGTTGAACCTCGCCGTACCGCTCGGACTGCCGGTGCGGCTCGACGGGACCGCGGGGACTCTCACTCCGCTGTGGTGAGATGCTCCCGTAGGAAGGTGAGGGCCTGCGGGTAGGCGTCGAGGCGGTTCTTCAGCTTCGCGAGGCCGTGGCCCTCATCCGGGTAGACGAGGAGCCGGCACGGTACGTCGCGCTTGGTCAGCGCCTCGGTGATCTGCTCGGCCTCTGACAGCGGCACCCGTGGGTCATTGGCGCCGTGGATGACGAACAGCGGCGCCCGGATGTCGTCGACCCGGCTGAGTGGACTCGCGGACTCCAGGAAGTCCCGGTCGGTCGCGAGATAGCCGTACTCGCGCTCCCGCATGGCCCGGCGGTAGTCCGAGGTGTTCTCCAGGAAGGTCACCAGGGAGGCGATCCCGACGATGTCCACACCGGCCGCCCACAGGTCAGGCTGGAACGCGACCCCGGCCAGCACCATGTAGCCGCCGTACGAACCGCCCCACAGCGCGGCGTGCCGCGAGTCGGCGCCGATCGACGGGAGCCAGCTGTGGATCGCGGCCAGGTCCTTCACCGAGTCGAGCCGCAGCTCCCGGTCGTCGAGGGAGTACCAGCGCTTGCCGTATCCCGCCGAGCCGCGGACGTTCGGTACGACGACCGTGTGGCCGTCGGCGGCGAGCGACGAGATGATCGGGCTCCACAGGCGCATCGCCGCGCCCTCCGGACCACCGTGCACGTGGACCACGGTCGAACCCAGGTCCGGACCGGTCGGCCGGAACACGAACACCGGCACCTGCTCACCGTCGAACGACGGCACCCGCAGGCTCTCCGGGTGCTCGAGCTCGGCCGGAGGCTCCGCCTGACCCGGCGACCGCAGCTCCACGACCTCGCCGGTCGCCGGGGTGTACCGGAACACCGTCGGCGGCGAGACCGGTGAGTTGTAGGTGATCGCCGCGAACGAGCCGTCCGCGGACCAGAGCGGATCCGGCGTCGCCATCGTCAACCCGGCGCAGCCGCCCGAGGGCAGGTCCAGTGGCGCGGTCGCCGAGCCGTCCAGCCGGTGCAGCGCCAGCGAAACCTCGCCGTCCTCCAGTACGCCGACCAGCAGGTGCTCGCCGTCGGGTGAGACCCAGCCGGCCAGGTCGCGGGCGTCATCCACGAGTACGTCGCTCCACACCGCGTCGGCCAGGTCATAGCGGCGTACTGCCATCCGGTCCCGGTCTGCGTTGCTCGACACCAGGAACGCGCTGGAGTCCGGCAGCCATGAGACCGCCGTCTGGTCGTTGTGGGCGTCGGCCGGGGTCAGCTCGGTGACGGCCTGCGTGGCCGTGTCGACCAGCAGCAGCTGCATGGAGTTCGCCGGTGCGCTGGCCATGGACAGCACGACCCACTGGTCGTCCGGAGAGGGGCTGACCGCCATCACCCAGCCACCGCCGTCGTACAGGGCCTTCTCCGTACCGGTCGGCAGGTCGCGGCCGACCAGGTCGAAGTCGACGCCATTGCGCCGGTTCGTGGTGAACAGGATCCGGTCGGGCTTCGCGTCCACCAGATGGTGGTTGTACGCCGGGTCGTGGACGAGCGGCGTGAGTGTGGGCAGCCCAGGGTCGTCGAGATCGAGTATCGACAGCTGGCCACGTTCGTCGCCGCCGCTGTCGTGCTCGACGACCACGCGCCGGCTCCCGGGCACGAACCGCGCGCCGCGGCAGGTGTCGCCGAGGTCGGTGAGCGCTCGCCACGTCCCGTCGGGAGCGATCTCGTTGACCTGGCGGACACCGGTGCCGTCGTAGAGGACGAGCAGGCGACCCTCGTCGTTCACGTCGAGTGCCATCGTGGACGTCAGCGAGAACAGCGTTGTCAGCACCGTCCCATCCTCACATGGGTGCCGGTCACCGGGGGCAGCCCGTGCGGTCTGCCCCCGGCGCCGCGTCAGCGCTCGCCGTGCCAGGAATGCCAGAGCGCCGCATACGGGCCCTGGGCATCGACCAGTTCGTCGTGCCCGCCCAGCTCGACGATCTTGCCGTCCTCCACGACTGCGATCACGTCCGCGTCGTGGGCGGTGTGCAACCGGTGCGCGATCGCCACCACGGTCCGGCCGGCCAGCACGCCGGCCAACGACCGCTCCAGGTGCCGGGCGGCCCGCGGGTCCATCAACGAGGTGGCCTCGTCCAGGACCAGCGTGTGCGGGTCGGCCAGCACCAGCCGGGCCAGAGCGACCTGCTGCGCCTGAGCCGGAGTCAGCGAGATCCCACCGGACCCCACCTCGGTGTCCAGCCCGTCGTCGAACCCGGCGACCCAGCCGTCGGCGTCGACCGAGCGCAGCGCGGCCCACAGGTCGGCGTCGGTGGACTCCGGCCGGGCCAGCCGCAGGTTGTCCCGCACACTGCCCACGAACACGTGGTGCTCCTGGTTGACCAGAGCAACGTGACTCCGGACCTGCTCGGCCGACATCTGGTCCAGGGCCGCACCACCCAACGTGATGTCACCGAGCCGTGGCGAGTAGATGCCCGCCAGCAACCGGCCGAGCGTCGATTTCCCTGCTCCAGAAGGGCCTACGAGCGCAACCCGCGCACCCGGCTGCACAGTCAGCGTCACACCGTGCAGCACGTCCCGGCCCTCCAGATAGCCGAACCGCACGTCGTCGGCCAGCACAGTCCGGCCCTCCGGCTCGGCGTCTCCCTCGGCGGCGGCTGCTTCGATCTCACGGACCCCGACCAGCCGGGCCAGTGACACCTGCGCCACCTGGAGTTCGTCGTACCAGCGGATCATCATGTTGACCGGCTCGACCAGCATCTGGATGTACAGCGCACCAGTGGTGAGTGCGCCGACGGTGAGCCAGCCCTGGATGGCGAACCCGCCACCGATGACCAGTACGGCGGCCAGCGCGACCGTGTGGGTCATGTTGATCACCGGGAACAGGACCATCCGCAGGTACAGCGTGTACCGCTCCCAGGCGACCCACTGACCGATCCGGGTGTCGCCCAGCTTGATCCGGCGGTCGCCGAGCCGGTGCGACTCCACGGTCCGGCCGGCGTCGACGGTCTCGGCCAGCCCGGAGGCCACCGCGGCGTACCCGGCGGCCTCCGACCGGTAGCCCGATGGCGCGCGGCGGAAGTACCAGCGGGCACCGATGATCAGGATGGGCGCCGCGATCACCACGGCCACGGCCAGCTCAGGCGCGGTCACGATCAGCGCGCCGATCAGCAGCGACCCCCAGATCACCGCGATGGTCAGCTGCGGCACTGCGTCCCGCATCGCGTGCGAGAGCCGGTCGATGTCGGTGGTGATCCGGGACAGCAGGTCACCGGTGCCGGCCCGCTCCAGGACACCCGGCGGCAGGCCGACCGCGCGGACCAGGAAGTCCTCACGCAGGTCGGCGAGCATCTCCTCGCCGAGCACCGCACCACGCAGCCGGGTGAGCCGGACGAACACCGTCTGCACGAGCAGAGCGATGACGAACCCGATCACCACGGACGGCAGCTGCACATCGGTGCTGCCCTGCGACAGCTTCTCCACCACGTTGCCGAGCAGCCAGGGCCCGACCATGCCGCTCAGCGCCGCCACGGCGTTCACCAGCGTCAGCCAGCCGAACGCGCGGCGGTGCCGGCGGAACAGTGTCTTCAGGTAGGCGCGCACGGTCGCGCTGCCCGCCACCGGCAGCCGGGCCGCTTCCTGCGGCGCCGCCGGGTCGTACAGAGGGCGCTTCACGCCAACTCCTCGAAGGTTGGTTCGTCTTCACGGGTCACAACCGCGCGGTAGCGCGGGTTGGTGAGCACCAGCTCGTGGTGGGTCCCGACCGCGTCGACACGGCCCTCCGGAACGAAGACCACTCGCTCCGCGCGGTCCAGCATCAGCGGGCTGGAGGTGAACACCACAGTGGTCCGGCCGGCGCGCAGCAGCCGCAGACCGTCGGCGATCCGGGCCTCGGTGTGCGCGTCCACCGCACTGGTCGGCTCGTCCAGCACCAGCACCGGCGGGTCGACGTACAGCGAACGGGCCAAAGCGACCCGCTGCCGCTGCCCACCGGACAGGGACCGTCCACGCTCGGTCAGCACGGCCTTCATCGCGTCCGACTCACCGGCCGGCAGCGTCTGCCGCAGTACGTCGAGAATGTCCGTGCACTGCGCTGCGTCGAGCGCAATCTCCGGAGAGACCGCACCACTCGCCGGTACGTCGAACAGCTCGCGCACCGTCCCCGACAGCAGCACCGGGTCCTTGTCCTGCACGAGTACGACGGTCCGCGCGGACTCCAACGGGAGGTCGTCCAGCGCGACCCCATCGAGCAGCACAGAGGCCTCGCCGTCCTCGGCCGTCGGGCTGTGACCACCCAGGCGGTCGGCCAGCCGGCCACCCGCGTCCGGGTCGCCACAGACGACCGCGGTGAAGCTGCCGGTCGGGACGTGCAGACCGGACACCGGGTCGAGCACGTCACCGTCGGGCAGCTGGGCCTCGCCCGTGCCCTTGGTCTCGTCGGTCCGCTGCAGCGACAGCACTCGCGCGGCCCGGCGCGCCGACACCTTCGAGAAGATGAACGCGCTCGCCGTCTCCTCGAACGTGTGCAGCGGCACCAGCATGAAGGTGATGAACCCGTACGTCGTGACGAGCTCGCCGACCGAGATCTGTCCGGATATCACCAGCCGGACACCCAGCCACACGACGACCACCAGGAAGATCCCGAACAGCAGCACCTGGAGAGCCGCGATCAGCGACCACATCCGGGCACTGCGGACCGCACTGGCCCGGTAGTCCTGCGATGCGGCGCGGTAGCGGTCCAGGAACAGCTGCTCACCACCGATACCCCGCAGCACGCGCAGACCGGCGACGGTGTCGGCGGCCAGCTCGGTGGCCCGGCCGCCCTTGGCCCGCTGCGCGTCCGCACGACGCTCGGCCGGACCCATCAGCGGAACGATCGAGAACGCCAGCACCGGTACGGCGACGGCGACCACCAGACCGAGCTGCGGTTCGTAGAACAGCAGACCGATCACGACGGCGAAGCAGGTCAGCAGAGCGGCCGCGAACCGGCCGAGCACCTCGACGAACCAGCCGATCTTCTCGACGTCGCCGCTACTCACGGCGACCACCTCGCCGGCGGCGATCCGGCGGGTGAGCAGCGAGCCCAGCTCCGCGGCCTTGCGGAACAGCAGTTGCTGCAGGCGCGACGCCGTACTGATCCAGTTGGTCACCACGGCGCGGTGGAAGAACGAGTCGGCACCGGCCTTGGCCGCGCCGAACGCGAGCAGCAGCACGCCGGCCAGGATCAGCTTCGGCCAGGACAGGTCGATCACCGCCTGGACGGCGAGACCGACGGCGACCGGAGCGGCGGCGATACCGCCGAAGTACAAGAGTCCCCAGAACACTGCGAGGGCCTGCCCGCGCAGTTGCTGGTGCTCCAGCCAGAGAATGAGTCGGAGACCCGACCGGGTGTCCGGCACACCCGGGTCGGCGAATGGAATGAGGCGCAGGGACATGACGTCTCACAAAGAGGCATAGAGGGTGGAAAAGAGGCACCTGACCAGGCGAATAGATCAACCCTAGGCGGCGCCGCCGACAGTTCGCCAACCGTTTTCAACCGGTGGTCGGACACCGGGGGAATCGTTTCCGGCGACGGTAGTACCGTCTTCAACGGACGATCGGAGGGAGCCGGGTGGCGGAGCTGACGCGAGGGCGGCGGCTGCTGATTCTCGGCATCTGTTGCTCCAGCCTGTTCATCGTCGGGCTGGACTCCACCATCGTGAACCTGGCGCTGCCGTCCATCCGCGTCGAGCTGGGCGCGTCGGTGACGAAGCTGCAGTGGACCATCGACGCTTACACACTGGTGATCGCGTGTCTGCTGATGGTGTCCGGTTCGACCGCGGACCGGGTCGGACGGCGGCGGACGTTCCAGGCCGGGCTGGTGCTGTTCGGGATCGGGTCGCTGTTGTGCGGTTTCGCGCCGACCATCGATCTGCTGATCGTGTTCCGGATGCTGCAGGCGGTCGGCGGATCGATGCTGAACCCGGTCGCGATGTCGATTATCACCAACACGTTCACCAACCCGCGTGAGCGCGCCCAGGCGATCGGAGTCTGGGGCGGTGTGGTCGGGCTGAGCATGGCGGTCGGCCCGTTGGTCGGTGGCGCCCTCGTCGACGCGGCCGGCTGGCGGTACATCTTCTGGATCAACGTGCCGGTCACGGTGGCCGCCGTACTGATGACTGCCTCCTTCGTGCCCGAATCGCGGGCCGCGGTGCCGCGGCGGATCGATCCGGTTGGTCAGGTGCTCGTCGTCCTGGTGCTCGGCAGCCTGGTGTACGCGATCATCGAGGGGCAGTCGGCCGGGTGGGGTTCGCCGCTGATCATCGGGTGCTTCGTGCTCTGCGCGGTGGCGTTGGTGTCGCTGGTCTTGTACGAGCGTCGCCGGGAGGAACCGCTGCTCGACCCGCGGTTCTTCCGGAGCGCACCGTTCTCCGGCGCGACGCTGATCGCCGTCTGCGGGTTCTCGGCGTTGTCCGGGTTCCTGTTCCTGAACTCGCTGTATCTGCAGTCGGTGCGCGGGTTCTCCGCGTTGCACGCTGGCTTGCTGACGTTGCCGATGGCGGCGATGACGGTGGTGTTCGCGCCGCTGTCCGGCTGGCTGGTCGGACATCGCGGACCGCGGCTGCCGCTGGTCGTTGCCGGGATCGGGCTCACGGTCTCCGGGCTGCTGCTGTCGCGGCTGGACCTCACCACCTCGACCGTCGTGCTGCTGGCCGGCTATCTGATCTTCGGCCTCGGCTTCGGGATGCTGAACGCGCCGATCACGAACGCCGCGGTCTCCGGGATGCCACTCTCCCAGGCCGGCGTCGCGGCCGCGATCGCCTCCACGAGTCGCCAGGTCGGCGCGTCCCTCGGCGTCGCGATCGCCGGTACGGTCCTGACCGCTCGGCTGGTCGGCCCGCTCGAGACCGGCTTCGTCGACGCCGCTCTGCTGTGCTGGTACATCATCGCGGGCTGCGGGTTCCTGGTCCTCGTGCTCGGACTGATCACGACCGGCAAGTGGGCCCGTCGTACGGCGGAGTCTGTCGCGGAGGACCTCGTCAGGGCTCGATGAGTCCGGCGCGGCCGAGGGCCTTGAGCCGGCCGCGGAGGATCTTCTGCCGGCGCTCCTCGTCGGGGAACAGCTCGACGTACGCCGTTCCCTTCGCGGCGAGCAGGTCGTCGTCGAGGCGTCGTACAGTGCCGGCCGGGAAGCGGTGGGTCATCGCGACCTGCACCGCGGCGCTGTCGATGCCGGTGAGGAGGTCGGTCAGCTGCTCCTCGGTGGTGACGCCGAGCCGGCTGAGGATGCCGAGCATCCAGGCGTAGTGGTTCGTCTTGGCGTGCGGCGCGTCCGGGTAGCGACGGGTCAGGTACGACGTCAGGGTCGCCGTGGTGAGGTCACGCGGGGTCTTGTCCGGCTCGGCGGCCGCGAGTTCGCGGTAGAGCCGGTCGATCTCGGTGAACTCGTTGTCGGCCAGCTCCATCAACGCCGCCGCGAGCAGGAACCGCCGGTCGAACTCCGCCTTGCGCTCCGGTGGGATGTCCAGCTTGTACCGGATGTCGTGCTCGAACTCGGCCCACGCGTGCTGAACCGCGGTCCGGACCTGGATCTCCATGGTCAGGTTCTTCAGCACGGCGTACTCCGGCAGCTCCCGGCGATGCGCGTTCAGCCGGACCAGATAGTGCTTGCTCGCGTACCCGAACACGCCCTGCGCGCGGGTGTGCGCGCCCATGTCGGTGTGCTCGACGATGTCGAACTCCGCCTCGATCACCTCGCACACCCGGTCCACGGCCTCGACCAGGAACGTGATCACCCGGGCCGCCACCAGGTCGGTGATCTGGTTCAGCGGGTCGTCGTACTTCGGCCTGGTCGGGTCGTCGGGATGCGGTTTGGCCGCCTTCGCCAGGAACGACTCCGGATCCTTCGCTCGGGCGGTCGCGCTGAGGTAGTTGATGCCTTCCTCTTCGCCGATCAGCTCGTCGATCAGGGCCTCGAGCTTGCGCGCACCACCGACGTACTGCTGATGCACGCGCTCGTACAACGCGCCCGCCTGACCAGCCCACTCCATGGCCGCACCCTAATGTGCCGACAGCTGACGCGCTCTCTGGACGCGTCTATCGAAATCTAGTTCGTTCACTAGAAAGCCGTAGACAAGGCTCGCGACACGCTCTCGCGGTGGCTAGCGAAATCTAAGGAAAACGCTAGACGGGCTCATACAGTGACAGCATGGATCCGATCCGGAATCCCTATGCGCCCGGCGCCGGTCAGCGGCCGCCTGAGCTGGCCGGACGCGACACCGAGGTGCGGCAGTTCGAGGTGGTGCTCGAACGGGTCGCGGCAGGCAGGCCGGAGCGGAGTCTGGTCCTGAGCGGACTCCGTGGTGTGGGTAAGACCGTGCTGCTCAACACCTTGCGCAGCCAGGCCATCAAGCGGGCGTGGGGCACGGGGAAGATCGAGGCTCGGCCGGACCAGAGCGTCCGGCTGCCGATCGCGCAGGCGCTGCACACCGCGATGCGGGAGTTGGGACATCGGCACCGTGACGACGAGCGGGTCGACCAGTTCAGCGCCGTACTGAAGGCCTTCGCGCTGCGGACGGCGGCGAATGATCGGAAGGGGATCCGCTGGCATCCGCCGGTCGACGTGGCCGCGGCGAAGGGGCGAGCCGATTCGGGTGATCTCGAGATGGACCTGATCGAGCTCTTCACCGATGCGGCCGATCTGGCCGGCGATCTGTCGGTGGGGGTCGGGTTGTTCATCGACGAGATGCAGGACATCAGTGCGGACGACCTGTCCGCGCTCTGCGCCGCTTGTCACGAGATCTCCCAGCAGAGTGCGCCGTTGGTTGTCGTGGGCGCCGGGTTGCCGCATCTGCCCGCCGTACTGTCCGCCAGCAAGTCGTACTCCGAGCGGCTCTTCCGCTACATCCGCGTGGACCGGTTGGCGCGGGAAGCGTGCGATCGGGCGCTGATGGTGCCGGCGGAGAGCGAGGGCGTTCTGTACGACGAGGAGGCGCTGGACGAGCTGTACGCCCAGACGGACGGGTACCCGTACTTCGTCCAGGCCTTCGCCCACTCCACCTGGGACCACGCCCCGACCTCCCCGATCACGATCAAGGACGTCGCGGTCGCCGCCCCCGAGGCCTCCGCCGAACTCACCGTCGGCTTCTTCGGCTCCCGCTACGAACGCGCGACGCCCGCGGAACGCGAGTACATGCGCGCCATGGCCGAACTAGGCATCGGCGTCGACGACGGCTCCGTCCCCACCGCCGAAGTAGCCAGCACCCTCAACCGCAAACCCCAGTCCCTCTCCCCCGCCCGCGACGGCCTCATCAAAAAAGGCCTGGTCTTCTCCGCCGAACGCGGCACCGTAGCCTTCACCGTCCCCCACTTCGGCAAATTCCTCCGCACCCGCACGGCCTGACGTACTACGTCCAGCCCACGCGTGCTCCAGCGGCCGCTCCTCCGTCGCGTCCACTCCGCGCGCTCCCACCCACCCGTACCTTCCCTGCGGGGCGGCAGCCCGCCCCCTGCGCGCTGCCGCGCGCGACCGACTACCCAAGCCGGCCCTTGTCCACGAGACGACTGGCATCACGCCAACCGTCAGAGCCCACGACAACGCCCAGCCAAAAGGGCCAACTAGCACCAACCGAGCGACTACTACGTCCGTGAGGAGTCTTGTAGGAGCCGTTCGGCCTCTTCGATGATTAGGCCAGCATCGGATGATGGGATTACCTGCACCCCGAGGCGCTCCCAGCCTTCCTTGGCAATCTCGAACTGGGCCTCGCCAGCCGCGTTATCCGGCGACGTGAATACTGCATTGACCTCAACATCGCGTGGAATGGACACGATGTCGCGCCCACTCCTTGACGCCAGGCGACCGCCATCGTCTCTCAGTAGTCCGAGCAGATAATTCCACGCCTGAATTTGGGTTTGCAGATGGCGCGTATTCTTGACATCGAACGCCCACACCTGAGACATCTGGTGAACGATTCCATCTCTGACGGCGAAATCAACACTGGTCTCCTGTGATCCCACCGCAGCGACCTGGAACCTGGCGACGTGCCGAACCAGTTCAGAGTTCAACTCGAATGCGTCCCGCAGTCTATGGACGACGCGAGTCCGTGAGCGATGGCTGACACTCGCGTCCGAATCTACGATCATCAGTTCGTAGGCCAAGTCTGCAGCTTCTTCTGAGGTAGCGGCCAGGACTGGCCGCGGCTCGGAAAGCTGAACAATACTGTTCATCCGAGTCCGGAGGTCTTCAACCTCTCCCCGATCAAAGCTTGAACGGTGATCCGCCAGTGATGATTCGACGGACTCCAGACCGGACTCGATCGCCTCCTCGATCCTCCTGAGGAAGGATGAGGTCAAGATCGGCGATCCACCAAGCCGCGCAGCTCGGCGCAGATTATTCACACGCCTAAACGACCAGTCGTCATCCCAGCCGGCGATCACGCCGATGTTGACGAATTCGCCGCGGATCGGATCTGGGACGTATCGGATTACCCAGTAGTCGTAACGCATGCGACCCCCTCTCACAGCCGGCCTTCTGCAGCTTCACGGAGCCTTTCCGACACTTTCTTCCGGCGGGAATATACGAAGAACGCCAGAGTGCGTAAGGTCTCGTCTGCCACACCCCACCTCTAGCGGTACCTCACCGATGGTCCTGGCGAGATCGTCACAGGACAGCCCGTCAACGGACTCCGCGGCGGCGGAGAGTGCTGCGACCTGGAGGCTCCTCAGTTGCACTTCTTCTGGCCACGGCCACTCTGTCTTGACGCGAGCTGCCAGGAGGTCGGGCGTCCAGTCGCCCTCGATGCTGTCGAACCAGAGTCCGTGGTCGATTGACCAGACCCGATCACGCTCCGCAAGGTGATAAAGAAGCTGGAGGTCAGTGCCCAGGCACAGATCCCATAGCGCCAGGTAATAGGCGAACCTCTCGGAGTTGCCGTCTCTCGCCACTCTGGTTATCTGGGTGCTCTCCTCAACGTCTCGAAGCATCTCCGAGCCGACATACGTACCTCCTGGCAGGCGGATCCCGTTGGCATAGGAATCGCGCACCAGGGCATCGTCGACATAGACGAGCGCGGTTGGCCTAATCGGTGCGCCGATCAGTGCGCCTATTCTGCCGACCACCAGTTCGTGGACAAGAGAGAGGTTGCCGTGTGGATTACCTGGCCACTTCATCCAGTATCGGCGACCGTTGTGGGCAACCGCGAGTACGGGCCTTGCGCCTGTGTCGGCAACCTGGAGCAGCGCTTGCGCCGACTCGCCAGCAAGTCCACGACGGGGATCGGCGAGGGCATCCGTGATGCTTTGATCTGACCAAGCATCCCCGCTAGCAGTCATTCATCTCCCCGCCGCTCGCGATTGATCTCCGACAATCTGGATGCTAGGCAACGCAGCATACAAGTCCTCCCCCGCTGACAAAGAGGATAGATCCAGTGTTCGGCGGTATGCGACCATCCCTGGCATCGGCAAATTCCTTCGCATCCGCACCGCCTGACGTACTACGTCCAGCACACGGAGCCTCGCCGGATCCGCTGATGAGGGCGACGATCGTCGTACCTCTGGCGAACGCTCCGCGGCTCACCTGGTCGAACAGCGCGTACATCCTCTTTGCCTCGTAGACCCAATCCAGCAGCGGGCCGTGCCTCGCAGCGAAGTCCGCAATGAACTCGTCCAGCTCGGGTGTTCGCTTCGCGTAGCCACCGAAGTGGTAATCGCATTCGAGGTGCCATGTGCCGACCCGGGCGCCGTACGCGGCCTGCTGCAGGTCGACGATCTCGTCCTCGAGAAAAGCGCCACCTTTCAGGACGGGGACGCCGATCACCACGTGGCGCGCGCTCACTCCTCCGGCGACACCAGCCAGAGTTCCGCCGGTACCGACCGCACAGAACAGCACGTCGAACGGCTCGGTGAGTTCGGCCGGAAGTTCCGCGCATCCCAGCACACCCTCTGTGTTGCATCCACCTTCAGGGAGCAGGTAGAAGTCGCCGAACTCTCGCTGCAGGGCGCCGATCACCGCGTTCGAGGTCTTGGCGCGGTACGCAGTCCGGTCGAGATAGGTGAGTCGCATGCCGCGGCCCCCGGCGTACGCAAGCGAGCAGTTCAGCGGCAGGTGCTCTTCCCCGCGGATCACACCGATGGTGGTGAAGTCCCCGTAGTAGCTAACCGCAGCAGTTGCCCGGATGTGGTTCGAGTAGGCCCCTCCGAAGGTCAGCAGTGTGTCGAACCCGAGCTCGCGTGCCGAGGAGACGTTGTACTTCAGCTTGCGCCACTTGTTGCCAGAGATCTCTGGGTGGATGAGGTCGTCACGCTTGAGGAGGACCCGGATGCCTGTGGCGGTCAGGCGGTCGTCGTGGAGCTCCGAGACCGGCGACGGCAGCCGAAGGTCGACTGGCCTGAGCTCGCCTTCACCCACATCGTCAGCATCGCACGTGTGGTGCGAGCCGGCAGGGTCATGGGGTGGTTCGGTAGCGGGTGGGGGTGGTGCCTAGGAGGGTGGTGAAGGCGGTGATGAAGGTGCTGGGGTTGGACCAGCCGCAGGCGTGGGCTACGTGGGTGGTGGTGTGGCCGTCGGCGAGGAGGATGAGGGCCTGGTGGATGCGTAGTTGGGTGCGCCATTCGTAGAAGGTCATGCCGAGTTCGTTGTGGAGGAGGCGGCTGAGGGTGCGGGGGCTGGCTCCGATGGTTCGGCCGAGGTCGGCAAGTGGGGTGTTGTCCGCGGGGTCGTCGTACAGGAGTTGGGCGATCGCCTGCAGTCGATCGTCTTGTGGTTCCGGCAGGTGTAGTGGCTGCTCCTGTGCTTCGTGGAGTTCGTCGACCAGGACTCGGCGGACGCGGGCGCGTGCGGCCCGGTCGTAGGCGGGTACGGCGGGGTCGTAGTTGCGTGGACCGGTGAGGTTCAGCAGGATCTCGCGGGCGAGGTCGGAGACCATGAACACGGCGGGACGGGCTGGTACGAGCCGGGCCAGAGATGCCGGGAGGAACAGGATCCGCATGTCGGTGTTCCCGTGGGCGCGGTGATAGTGGGTGAAACCGGCGGGGGTCCAGGCGACGCGATTGGCCGGCACGATCGAGGTGCCACGTTCGGTGTGCACCGACAGCACGCCGCGGGCGGCGTACACCAGATGCCCGCGCGCATGGGACTGCACGGAGCTCGTTCCCCCGGACGGCCAGAGGTGCACGCCTCCGGACGGCCACAGCTGGGAGGATCGGGCAACTTGGCGACGAACGGGCATCGGTTGGCATTCTATCGGTGGCCCGCCACACCGCCTGCTGGCGACAGTGAATGCATGAGTACGACGATGCGCGCGGCGGTCTGTGTCAGGGCGGGTGGCCCGGAGGTCCTGGAGCTCCGTGAACTGCCGGTGCCGGCAGTCCGGGAGGGCTGGAGCCTGGTGCGAGTGATGGGCGCGGGCTTGAACCGGTCGGAGCTGCGAACCCGGCAGGGGCATTCCCCGAGCGTGACGTTCCCGCGGGTGCTCGGGATCGAATGTGTGGGAGTCGTTGCGGCGTCGACCGATCCCAGGTTGCCGGATGGGACGACCGTCGCGGCGGTGATGGGTGAGATGGGACGTCAGTTCGACGGCGGCTACGCGGAGTACGCACTGTTGCCGAACTCCCTGCTGATGCCAGTCACCACCGCATTGCCGTGGGACGTCTTTGCCGCGCTACCCGAGACGTATCTGACCGCGCATGGCTCACTGGACACGTTGGGGATCGAGCCCGGAGGCAAGCTGCTGATCCGCGGCGTGACCTCGTCCGTCGGGATGGCGGCCGCGTCGATCGCGTCCGGCTACGGTGTCGAGACGGCGGCGACGACCCGGCGGCAAGACAAGGTCGAGGCATTGACTGCGGCCGGTGTCGACCACGTACTCGTCGATGGCGGTGGGTCGCTGGCGACCATGCACGCGGTGTGGCCGGAGGGTCCGGACTATGTTCTGGACCTCGTCGGAGCGAGTACTGCGGTCGACTCGCTGCATCTGGTCCGTCGTGGCGGGACGGTGTGTGTCGCGGGCTCGCTCAGTGGGTGGCTGATGCCGGACTTCGAAGCCATAGCGATGATTCCGTCCGGGACCAAGCTCACGGCTTTCCACAGCGACAACCTGAAGGGCGAGGCGGGCGCGGCCGTGCTGCAGCGGGTCGTGCACGAGATCGAGGCCGGCGTCTATCGACCCAACGTCGACCGGGTCTTCGGCCTGGACGACATTGTTGCGGCCCACCACTACATGGAAAGGAACGAAGCCATCGGAAAGCTTGTCGTGACGCCCTAACGGGTCGTTTACGAAACTGACCTTTCGTGGGGGACCGGTGAGTCGGTAGGGTCGATTGTCATGACCACCCGGCGGACTGGCCAGCGCGACGACGCGCCTGTGCGTCAGCGGGGCGGGCGGCACAGCCGGCGGAAGTCGCACAAGGTGCAGTGGTTTTCGGTGACTGCGTTGGCCGTGCTGGGGACTGTGGTGGTGATGCATCCGGATGTGGCCAACCGGCGGAGTCTGGCGGCTGACGTGGTGACCGGGGTGAGTGCGCCGGTGAGCGCGCCTGTCACCGAGGTGCCGGTCAGTACGCCCACGCCAGTTCCGACGCCGACGCAGAAGTTCACGACTCCGTTGCGGCCGGCACCGAGTTTGACGCGGCAGCCCAAGGGCGCGAAGCCGAATGTCACCGTGTCCAGCGGCAAGCTTGCCGTGGTGCCCGGGTTCAACAAGGCGACCGGGGTCCGGGACAAGCTGACCTATCGCGTCGAGATCGAGCAGGGGGTGTCGGTCAACGGTGCCGCGGTTGCCGCGATCATCCACAAGACGCTGACCGACCCGCGCGGCTGGCAGGCGGTTCACCCGGTCAGCTTCGAGCGGACCGACAAGGCCGACGCCGACCTGCGCATCATCCTGGCCACGCCGGCGCTGACCGACAAGCTCTGTCTGCCGCTCGACACCGGCGGTGAGGTGTCCTGCCGGGTCGAGGACCGGGTCGTGCTGAACGCCAAGCGGTGGATGTACGCGATCCCGGCGTACAACGGCGACGTCTCGCTGTACCGCAGCTACCTGGTCAACCACGAGGTCGGGCACGCGCTCGGCCACGGCCACTCGACCTGCACCAAGGCGAAGACCCCCGCGCCGGTGATGATGCAGCAGACCAAGGGCCTGGCCGGCTGCCTGCCGAACGCCTGGCCCACGATCAAGGCGACTTAGGTGGTGTCTGATGACACCGCCTGAGCCAAACTGCCGTTCGTGAGAAGCTGAGTCGGAGGGGAGGGAGCAGCGATGTCGTCACAGGATTTCCCGACGTACGGCCGGGGCGACGAGCCCGACCAGTCCGGTGAGGAGCACCACTACGCCCGTCCCATGCCGTACGGCGGTGGGACCTACGGCGTGGGCCCACACACGGACCCGCAGCCCGGCCCCTACGCCCAGCCGCAGCCCTACGGCTCCCAGCCCGGCCAGCCGCAAGGTCAGCCGGGCCAGGCACAAGGCCGGCCCGATCAACAGAGCCAGCCGCAGTACGCGGGTCCGCCGCAGAGCCAGGGCCCGACGTACACCCAGCCGCCGAACTTCCGCCCCGGGAGCCCCTACGGACCCGCGGCGCATCCGCAGCAGCACGAGCTCCCGACGTACGGACGGGATGAGCCGGTCGCGCCCCGCGACCCGCGTGCCGCCCGGGTGGTCGGACTGGCCGCACTGATCGCGGCCGTCTACGGACTGCTCGTCGTGTCCGTCCAGCGGGTCGCCCTGCGCGAGATCTCCCAGGCTCCCGGCTCATCGCTGAATCACCCCCTCCGCACCGACGTGATCGACACCATCGGCCAGCTGCTGCTGATCGTGGTCGGCGCGGTCGCGCTCGGGATGTGGATCCGAGATGTGCTCGCCCGCCGCAAGGTGGGGCGCCAGCCCGACCCGGTCGAGCTCGGTGGCCTCCTGCTGGTCGCGGTGTCCGCGATCCCGATCCTGATCTGGCTGATCATCGTCCTGTCCACCGGCCTGGGCGCCATCGACGACACGATCGACCGGCTGCCCAAGGCGTACGGTTGGGGCGGCACCGGCCTGCTGATCCTCGCGACCGGTCTGGCCATCGGGTACCGCGAGCTGAAGCCCGACGTCAGCAATCCGGTCGTCCAGGGCCCGCCGGTCAAAGCGCCCTGGGAGTGAGCGCACCCGTTGTCCTGGTCCCGGGCCTCGGTCTCGGTCCGGAGTCGTACGCCAAAACGGTCGAGCACCTGACCACGCCGTACCTCGTGGTCACTCTTCCTGGGTACGGCGAACCGGCCGGGGCCCGCGAAGATCTGCATCCGCGCGCCCTGGCCGTGGCACTCGCCGACAAGATCCGCGAGCGGTCGGTCCTGGTCGGACACTCGGCGAGCTGCCAGATCGTGGTCGAGACCGCGATCATCGACCCCGAGCTCGTCCACGCGCTGGTGCTCGTGGCGCCGACCGGAGACGCCCGGATGTCGAGCTGGGTGGACCGGACGGTCCGCTGGCTGGGGTCGGCCGTGCCGGAAGCGCCCCGCCTGATTCGGGTTGTCACCCCGCAGTACGCCCGTACGACGCTTTCCTCGATCGCCCGGGCCGCGGAAGCCGCCCGGCACCACGACCTGGCCGCGGTCATCACCCAGGTGCGGGTGCCGGTGGTCATCGTGCGCGGCAAGCACGATCTGATCTCGCCGGCCGAGTGGGTCGAGCGGCTGGCGGAGCTGAGCCACGGCGAGGCTCGCACCCTCGAGTCCGGCTCGCACATGCCGGTGCTCACCAACGGTCCCGAGGTGGCGGCCCTCATCCAGCGCGCCGCCGCCGTACCCGAAAGCGATTGAAGCGCTATCGTTGACGCGCTAACAACCTTTGCGGGAGCTCGCACCGTACGCGCGGGCTGAGAGGGCGACAGCTGGGTCGCCGACCGCCTGAACCTGACCGGGTAATGCCGGCGTAGGGAGCGGGTCATCATGACCAATACTGCTGTTCGTCCTGCTAGCGATATCGAGGCGCCGCTCGTCCTGACCACGGACTCCCCGCGGACGCTCGGATTCCTCGACCAGTTCGCCCTCTGGGGGAACTTCGGCATCTCCTTGTTCGGGCCGGTCACCGGTGCGCTGGTGGCGGCGACCACGGGCTCGCTGTGGAAGGGCCTGCTCGCGGTCGTCGTCGGCTGTGGGATCGGCGCGTTGGTGCTCGGTGGTGCGGCGGTGTTCGGTTCGCAGACCGGTGCGCCGGCGATGACGTGCCTCCGCGGCTTGTTCGGCCGACGCGGTTCGATGGCGCCGACCGTGCTGAACATCGCGCAGAACGTCGGCTGGGCCACGATGGAGATCATCATCATCTCGCAGGCCGCGGTCGCGGTGACGAGTGAGCGCTGGCGCTGGGTGTTCGTCCTGCTGGCCGGGGTGATCGCGACGACGATGGCGGTCCGGCCGCTCGGCAGTGTGAAGCTGCTGCGGAAGTTCATGGTCTGGCTGGTGCTGATCGCGTCGGTGTACCTGTTCGTGCAGGTGCTCAGCAAGCCCATGCACGACCTGCCGCAGGACAACGTGTTGGGCTTCTGGCCGGCCGTCGATCTGGCCGCCGCGGGCGTGGTCTCGTTCGCGCCGCTGGCCGCCGACTACACCCGGCACTCGCGCACCAACAAGGCGGCGTTCGCCGGCTCCTCGCTCGGCTACGGCTTGGCGGCGATCGCGTACTACGCACTCGGTGTGTTCGCGGTCGCGACTTTGCAGACCAACAGCGAGGACGTGATCACCGCGCTCGTCGTCCTGCCGGCCGGCGCGATCGCACTGTTGGTCCTGCTGGTGGACGAGGTCGACGAGGCGTACGCGAACGTCTACTCGACCACGATGGCCGCCCACAACCTGATCGGCCACGTCGACCGGCGCTGGATCTCGGTCGCGATCGGCGTACTCGCCACCGGCCTCGCCCTGATGGTTGACCTAGGCAACTACACGCAGTTCCTCTTCCTGATCGGCTCGGTCTTCGTCCCGCTGTTCGCGGCCGCGATCGCGGACTTCTTCCTGGTCAGCAAGATGAACTGGGACGTCTCGGGTACGGCGCGCTTCCGGTGGCAACCGGCCGTGGCGTGGCTGATCGGATTCGTCGCCTACCAGGTGGTCAACCCCGGCACAGTGGGCCATTGGTCGCCGTTCTGGACCGACGTCCAGCAGCGGGTGTTCAACCACCAGCCGGTGCCGACCTGGCTGGGTGCGACGGTCACCTCGATCGTCGTCTCGATGCTGGCCGCGGTCGTGCTCGGTCGCGTGGGGCGCCGACCGCTGGACAACTGACCCGGAGTAACCGGGATACTTGCGCCCATGCTGAACTCCGCACTGCGCAGCCGGGCCGAGTACGCCGAGCTCGGGGCCGACGGCCTGGCCGCGCGGACCACGCCCGAGCGGGACGCGGCGACCGTCAAGGCCGTCGAGGAACTGCTGGCCGGGCGTGAGTCGGTGCTCGACCTGTGCTGCGGCTACGGCCGGATCGGGTTGCCGCTGGCCAAGGCCGGCAAGGTCGTCCGCGCGCTGGACATCTCGCCGAACCTGATCGAGGCCGGCCGGGCGAAGGCGGCCGAGGAGGAGCTGTCGATCGACTGGGCGGTCGGGTCGATGACGGACCTGCCGTACAAGTGGGACGCGTTCGACGCGGTGATCTGCCTGTGGACCGCGTTCCACGAGCTGTTCGCCGAGGACGAGCAGGTGTCGACCATCTGCGAGATCTCCCGGGTCCTGAAGCCGGGCGGCATCGCGATCATCGAGGGCCCGGCCTGGGGACCGGCGACGGCGGCCGAGATCGCCAACGGGATGCGCCAGGGTCCGGAGCACCGGATCGTCACCACCGAGCACTTCGGCACCAGCAGCGTGCACTTCATCCACGACGAGATCAGCTACGGCCGGCTCTGCGCGGCGGCCGGAATCGAGGACTACAAGGTCTACAAGCGGGACTGGGGCGGCCGTCGCCGGCTCATTCTGGAGATCCACCAGCCCGCCGCTGACTGACGCGTCGGCAGTCCTTGCAGGTAAGGGAAAGCAAGGAGCAGATCCCCACTCCACACTGGGGATCTGCTCCTTTGTCCGTCGAGTGTAAATGCTTCCTGGCCGGCTGAAGAAAATTCAGTCTTTTGCTTCGAGATTCAGCAAAAACCGCTTCGCGTCCAGTCCGCCGGCGTACCCGGTGAGCGCGCCGTTCGAGCCGATCACCCGGTGGCAGGGCAGGACGACGCAGACCGGGTTCGCGCCGAGTGCGGTACCCACCGCCCGAGCCGCCTTGGGCTTGTGGATCTCTCCGGCGACAGCGCCGTACGTCGTCGTCGTGCCGTAGCGGGTGTGCTTCGGCAGATCGGTGAGCACGAGTCGCTGGAACGGAGTCGCCAGCGCCAGGTCGACCTTCAGGTCGAAGGCCTGCCGATGGCCGTCCAGATACTCGTCGAGTTGCCGTCGTACGTCGTCCAGCGCACCGGGCTGGCGGAGTACGCGCGGGGACACCGCACGGGCGAGGCGGGTGGTCATGGTCTCCTCGTCGCCGAACGAGCTGGCCACCACCCGGCCGTGCGCGACGGCGAGCAGCATCGTGCCGATCGGGGTGTCGTGCAGGGTGTAGGCGACGTCGGCGTCCGGAAGGATCGGTGGGGTCAGGTCTGGGGTGGTGAGCCGGGTCAGCCGGCTCTCGAGGTCAGTCATCGTTTACTCCGAGTTTGCTGCGCAGTGCCGCGAGGGCGTCGCTGACGAGCCGGCGCGACGCGGCGGGCGTGGTGTCGAGGGCGGCGGCCACGCCGTGGTGGTCCAGGTCGCCGACGTATTTGAGCGTGATCGCGAAGCGTTGCCGCTCCGGTAGCTCGTTGACCGCGCGCCAGAGGTCGGGGTCCGGCCAGTCCGCGGCCTCCGGGCCGTCGACGGCGACCGGTGGAGCCTCGTCCAAGGGGCGCTGCGGTTTGCGTGCACGGTGTACGTCGGTCGCGCACCGGGCCGTGATGGTGAGGAGCCAGCTGCGGAGGTTCTTCGCCGATGTGAGATCGGGGTAGGCGGCGTACGCCTTCTCCCAGGCGCGTTGGGCCGCGTCGTCGCCGTCCACCGGCCCGGCCATCGCACGGGCCAGCCGGGCCACGTCGCGCCAGTGCGCGTCGATCAACGCCTGGAACGGCGGCAGTACGACCTTCTCCCGAGCCATCACGCAAGTAGAACGCATGGTGAGCGGTGGATGTGAGGGTGCCTGGTCCGGATCCCGAGATTGTCTAGTTACTCAGTGGACATTGATGAGAAGATTGCTGACATGACGACGACACTGCTCACCCGCCGTCGCGTCATCGATCTTCTGCGGACGGCGAGCGCCACCTGTCGGTGACCCTGTCACCCGTTGTCCCGGCGGTCCTCCCGCCGTACGAGGCCTCCTGACGCCTCCCACACCCCGCCCGGCTGTGGTGCTCGCTGCTGCCCTGCCGCCGGTCGTCCCTGCCCCGTTCCCCGAGGGAGAGACATGTCCGTACCCGCCTTGCACCGCCCTGCCCTCTCGGTGGTCCCCGACCGCTCCGAGGAGCGGATCGTCGACGCCGACGTGTTCCGGTCCGTGTTCCGTCGCCACGCCGCCGGTGTCGTGGTGATCACCGCGGACGCCGGCCACGGCCCGGCCGGGTTCACCGCGACCTCCTTGGTCTCGGTCAGCCTGCTGCCACCGCTGGTCTCGTTCGCGATCGCCACCAGCGCGTCCAGCTGGCCGACCGTCAGCACCGCCGACAGCCTGGTGATCAACTTCCTGTCCGCTGACCAGCAGGCGATCGCCGGCCGGTTCGCCACCAGTGGCATCGACCGCTTCGCCGAGCCGACCCGCTGGTCCCGGCTGCACACCGGCGAACCGGTGCTCGACGAGGCGCCCAGCTACCTGCGCGCGCAGGTCGCCCACCGCTTCGCCGTGGGCGACCACCACCTGGTCGTCGCCCGCCTCGCCACCCATACCGAACGACGTGAGCACGACCCGTTGCTGTACCACGACGGCCGCTACGTCACGACGCATTCGAAGGCACATCATGCTTAAGACCCACAAGGTTCTGGCCGCGGCCGTCGCGATTGCCGCCTTGGCCACCGGCTGCGGCGGCGCCGCCCAGGCCGGCAACGACGGCGGCGCGAAGCTCGCGCTGGACGCCGCACTGCCGACTACCGTCCCGGACGGCACCAAGATCGTCGTCGGCGACCCGGCCACCGAGGTGGCCCTGAAGCTGTCCGGCCAGATCGACAAGGTGTCGAAGTTCGTCCAGTTCGCCAACCTGAGCGGCGGTCCGCAGACGACCGAGGCGTTCCGGGCGCACGCGCTGGACGTCGGCTCGGTCGCGGAGATCCCTCCGATCCACGCGACCTGGACCGGACTGCACGTGAAGATCGTCGCCTCGAAGTTCCGCCAGGAACCGCTCGAGCACCCGATCTACAAGCTCGGCATCGCTCCCGGGGTGAGCGTGAAGACGCTCGGCGACCTGCGCGGCAAGAAGATCGCCTACAGCCCCGGTCAGGCCCAGGGCGCCCTCGTCCTCAAAGTGCTGAAGAAGGCCGGCCTGACCAAGGAGGACGTCAAGCTGGTCGAGCTCCCGAGCACCGGCGACGTGTACTCGAACGCGCTGGCCGCCAAGCAGGTTGACGTCGCCCCGATCGGCGGCGTACAGATCAAGCGCTACCTGGCCAAGTACGGCAAGGACGGGGCCGGCACGATCGATCACGGGCTGCGCGACGACGCCGGCCACCTTTATGTCCTCACCGAGTCCCTGGAGGACCCGGGCAAGGCGGCCGCGATCCGCGCGTACGTCGCCGCGTGGGGTGTCGCGCAGGACTGGATCGACAAGCACCCCAAGGAATGGATCCAGGGGTACTACGTGAAGGACCAGGGGCTCACCGAGGCCGATGGTCAGTGGCTGGTCGACAACGCCGGTCACCCGGATATCAGCGCGGACTGGAGTGACGCGATCCAGCGGCAGCAGGAGACCATCGAGCTGCTCGCCAAGGAGACCGGCAACAAGGTGATCCAGGCCAAGGACCTGTACGACCTGCGCTTCCAGACCGTCGCGGCCGATGCGATCAAGGGAGCCACCAAATGAGCGCCACGACACTGCCTGGACTGCGTACAGCCGATTCGGTCGCGCCCGTCGTACGGCGTCGTCGCCTTGGACTGGGCAAGCCGATCAGGTTCGGCGCGGCCATCGGACCCGTGCTGCTGCTGGTGATCTGGAGCATCGGGTCGGCGACCGGCTGGATCGACCAGCGGGTGCTGTCCGCGCCGTGGACGGTGGTGACCACGGCTGGCGACCTGATCGCCGATGGTCGCCTCCAGTCGAACTTGTGGACGTCCGCGCAGCGCGCGCTGATCGGACTCGCGCTCGGCATCGTGCTGGGCGTCGTACTCGCGCTGCTCTCCGGACTGTCCCGTCTCGGCGAGGCACTGCTGGACGGTCCGATTCAGATCAAGCGAGCGATCCCGTCGCTGGCGCTGCTGCCGCTGCTGATCCTCTGGCTCGGTATCGGTGAGTCGATGAAGGTCGTCACAATCCTGCTCGGCGTGTTCGTGCCGATCTACATCCACACCCACAACGGCCTCCGCACGATCGACAGCCGGTACGTCGAACTCGCGCAGACCGTCGGGCTGTCGCGCTGGGACTTCATCCGCCGGGTGGTCCTGCCGGGCGCGCTGCCCGGGTTCCTGCTCGGCCTGCGGTTCGCGGTCACCGGCGCGTGGCTGTCGCTGGTCGTCGTCGAGCAGATCAATTCCACCAGCGGTATCGGCTACATGATGGAGCTGGCCCGGACGTACGGACAGACCGACATCATCATCGTCGGCCTGGTCCTGTACGGCGCCCTCGGCCTGCTCTCCGACGGAGCCGTCCGCCTGATCCAGAGGAGGGCCCTCACATGGCGCCGCACGCTAGCCTCTTGACGGCCGCGGTCCAGGTCCGCGACTTGGTACGCCGGTACGACGATCGCGCCGTACTGGACGGGGTCGACCTGGACATCGCGCCGGGTGAGTTCGTTGCCTTGCTGGGAAAGAGTGGGTCCGGGAAGAGCACGTTGCTGCGAGCGCTGGCCGGGCTGGACCCGGACGTGGCCGGCTCGGGCGAGGTCGTCGTACCAGCGCAGGTGTCGGTTGTCTTCCAGGATTCCCGGTTGTTGCCCTGGGCAAGGGTGCTGGACAACGTCGTTCTCGGGTTGTCCGGGGCTGCTGCGCGGGGCCGGGAAAGTCTGTCGGAGGTTGGGCTCGCCGGGCGTGAGAAGGCGTGGCCGAACGAGTTGTCCGGCGGGGAGCAGCAGCGGGTCGCGTTGGCGCGTTCGCTGGTGCGGGAGCCGGAGTTGCTGCTCGCGGACGAGCCGTTCGGTGCGCTGGACGCGCTGACCCGGCTGAAGATGCATGTGCTGCTCCGGAAGCTGTGCGCCGCGCATCAGCCCGCCGTACTGCTCGTCACGCACGACGTCGACGAGGCGATCGTGCTGGCCGACCGGGTGATCGTGCTCGACGAGGGCAAGCTCGTCGCCGAGGAGCTGATCTCGCTCAGCACGCCGCGCAGTCCGGCCGATCCAGGATTCGCCGCGGTCCGGTCGCGGCTTCTCGACGCCTTGGGGGTTTCGCTGTGAGCAAGCAGTTGCATCTGAACGCGTTCCTGATGAGCACCGGGCATCACGAGGCCTCGTGGCGGTTGCCGGAGAGCGATCCGTTCGCCAACACGTCGGTGTCGCACTATCAGGAGCTGGCCCGGATCGCGGAGCGCGGCAAGTTCGACTCGGTGTTCTTCGCGGATTCGCCGGTGCTCATCGGTGACGTCGGCCGCCGTCCGGCCGGCACGTTGGAGCCGACGGTGCTCTTGACCGCTCTCGCGGCCGTGACGTCGCGGATCGGGCTCATCGCCACCGCGTCGACGACGTACAACGAACCGTTCAACCTGGCCCGGCGGTTCGCCAGCGTCGACCACGTAAGCGGTGGTCGCGCGGGGTGGAACGTGGTGACCACGGCCGGTCCGGAGGCCGCTCGCAATTTCAATCTGGCTGATCAGCCGGCGCATGCGGAGCGGTACGAGCGGGCGGCGGAGTTCCTCGAGGTCGCGTACGAGCTGTGGGACTCGTGGCAGGACGACGCGGCGATTGCGGACAAGTCGACCGGCGTGTGGGCTGTGAACGACCGGGTGGTGCCGATCGACCATGTCGGGCGGCACTTCCAGGTGCGCGGTCCGCTGAACCTGCCGCGGTCGCCGCAAGGGCACCCGCTGATCGTGCAGGCCGGATCGTCGGAGGACGGCAAGGGTCTGGCGGCACGGTACGCCGAGGCGGTCTTCACCGCACAGCAGACGCTCGAGGACGCGCAGGCGTTCTACCAGGATCTGAAGGCACGGACGGCCGCGCTCGGGCGTGATCCCGCGACGATCAAGATCCTGCCGGGCATCGTGCCGGTGATCGGTGGGACGGTCGAGGAGGCGCTGCGGCTGGAGCGTGAGCTGGACTCGTTGATCCGGCCCGATTACGCGCGGCTGCAGCTGGCGAAGACGTTGAAGGTCAGGCCGGAGGACCTGCCGTTCGACGAGCAACTGCCGGCCGATCTCCCCGACGAGGACGAGATCGAGGGCGCGAAGAGCCGCTATACGCTGATCGTCACGCTGGCCCGGCGCGAGAAGCTGACGGTCCGCGAGCTGATCGGCCGGCTGGGCGGCGGCCGCGGGCACCGCACCTTCAGCGGTACGCCGGAACAGGTCGCGGACGCGATCCAGGACTGGTTCGAGGCCGGCGCGGCCGACGGATTCAACATCATGCCGCCGGTCCTGCCCGCCGGGCTCAGCACCTTCGTGGACCACGTGATCCCGATCCTCCAGGCCCGCGGGCTCTTCCGCACCGAGTACACGGGCACCACGTTGCGCGACCACTACGGTCTGGCCCGTCCCGCCAGCCGGGCCTCGTTGCAGGAGGCCACCGCCTGATCCGGTGCTGGGGCCTGTCAGGTGGCGGGCCCCAGCACCACTCGCGGCTCAGTCGACCCGGACCACCAGCTTCCCAACGGCCTTGCCGTCCTGCATGATCCTGTGCGCCTCGCCGATCTCCTCCATGCTGAAGACCCGATCGATGCGGATCGGGAGCTTCCCCTCCGCCACCAGATCGACGTACCGCTGGAAGGCCGCGGGCGGCAGGTCGCTGCTCTCGCCGCCGTACGCCGTCAGCCGGACCCCGTTCGGGAGATAGCCGATCGGGTAGAAGTCGGGGATCGTCCAGTTGTCGCTGAGCATTCCGGTGAAACACACCGTGCCGTGCACCGCGGTCGCCTTCAGGGTGTCCGGCAGGACATTTGTCCCGACGAGTTCGAGGCCCGCGTTCACGCCGCCGGGCAGGATTTCCCGGATCTTCTCCGCAACGTTGCCATCATCAACAATCGGGTGATCGACGCCGAGATCGCGCAGCACCTGTGCGCGGTCCGGATTCCGCGTCGTCGAGAACACGGTCAGCCCGTGCTCCTTCGCCAGTACGGCGGCCGCCACCCCGACGGACGACGTACCGCCGCGCACGAGCAACGTCTGCCCGGGCTCGATCGCCAGCCCGGTGTGCAGCGAACCGTGTGCCGTCTGCAGCATCTCCGGCAACGCGCCGAGCGTGGCCCAGTCGAGGTCCGTCGTCACCGGGATGACGGACGACGCCGGTACGACGGTGTACTCGGCGTACCCACCGTCGAACTCGCGGCCCATCCCGCCCATCATCGCCACCACCTGCTGCCCGGGCTCGAACTCACCGCCCGGCGCCGCGTCCACCGTCCCCGTCGCCTCGATCCCCGGGATCACCGGGAACCGCGCGTTCGTCGCCAGCCCGGCCCGCAGGTGGTACTCGGACCGGTTCAGCCCGAACGCCTCCACCTTGATCCGCACCCACCCGGTCTCGGGCTCGGGTACGGCGATCCGCCGTACCCGCATGTCCTCCGGCTCCCCGGGCCCGTCCAGCACGATCGCGCGCATCTCCATGCGATCCATCCTCGCTTGAGCGTGCGATGAGAAACCGTTTTCCATCACCCGGCGAGCCTCCGTGACTTCCTCACACGGCCGCGTGACAGAGTTGTCCCTATGGGACAGAACTTCCTCGGTGGGAGGGGCCCAAGCGTGGTGGCCCATCGTGGCGCTAGTGATGTCAGTCCCGAACACACGCTCGCGGCGTACCGCCGGGCGGTCGACGCGGGAGCAGACGGTCTCGAATGCGACGTTCGGCTCACCGCAGACGGACATCTGGTCTGTGTCCACGACCGCCGCATCGAGCGCACGTCCAACGGTCGCGGCGTGCTGTCCACGATGAGTCTGGAGGAGCTCGAGGCGTTCGACTGGGGCTCCTGGAAGAACCCGTGGGCGGAGCTCGACGACGAGGCCGAGTTGCCGAGCCCCGACATGCGGAAGGTGCTCACGCTCGACGAGCTCCTCGCCACCATCCGGGACGCCGGCAGGCCGCTCGAGCTCGCGATCGAGACCAAGCACCCGACCCGGTATGCCGGTCTGGTCGAGCGCCGGCTGATCGAGGCCCTCGACCGCTTCGGGTGGGCGCATCCGAAGATCGGCACGGAGTCTCCGGTCCGGGTGATGAGCTTCTCCTGGCTGTCCCTGCGCCGGATGCGGGTGCTGGCGCCCGGCCTGCGGACGGTCCTGCTGATGGACCGTGTCCCGCTGCGTTTCCGCGACGGCTCACTGCCGACCGGGGTCTCGTACACCGGTCCCAGTCTGGAGATCGTCACCGCACACCCCGAGTACGTCGATCGCGCGCACAAGCACGGGCATCAGGTCCACGTGTGGACCGTCAACGCCGACGCGGACGTCCGGCACTGCCGCGACATCGGCGTCGACGCGATCATCACCGACCGGCCCGAGGCCGCGCTGAAGACCCTCGCGGAACCCGCCAAGGCCCCGGTCCCGACGTACACCTACCCACCGAGACGCCGCGATCGCCGTCAGTCCTGACGCCGGGCTCCGGCGGCGTGACGGGGTAGGACGCCGCAAGTGCGCACGAAGTTTGTTACACATCGGTTGCATGTTGTGTGGCGTGTGTCACGCAGGTCTGGATACGTAGTGGCGTGAATGCGGGCGGTTATTAAAACGTTCATTTCCGTCGATTTCGTCACGGTTTCTTGGGGTTTAGGCGGGGCTTGTGCTGTGACTATGTAACGGAATACCTGCGGTGGTTTTCCAGGGCGGCAACGTGGGCAGATGTCACTGTGGCTGTTCCGATCATCGAGGAGACCCTGCTTGTCCTCAGCGACCCTGCCTGCCGACGTCAGCATCGTGGACGTCGTCTTGCCGCACAAAGTATCCGCAGTCGCGGATGCCCGCCGCCGTCTGGCCGCTTACCTGGAGCGGTACCGGGTCGCCGAAACCCCCTCCGACGACGCTCAACTGGTGCTGTCCGAGCTGCTGTCCAACGCGATCCGGTACGCCCCGGCGCTGCCCCCCGGCGAGGTCCGCGCGGCCTGGTGGATCGACAAGGCGGGCATCCATGTCGAGGTGACCGACGGCCGTGGCGACACCGAACCGCAGGCCATCAGCGACACCCACCCCGAGTCGATCGGCGGCCGCGGCCTGCGGATCGTCGACATCCTCACGTCGAGCTGGGACGTGCGCACCGCCGCCAACCACCGCACCGTCCACGCGATCATCCCGAACTGATCGACCGCGCGATCGTCCTGACCTGATCGGGTCGGCTGACCTGATCAGGTTGGCTGTCTTGAGCGGGTTGGCTGTCTGGTGCGGTGGGCTGCAAGACTGCGCCTATGGGAAAGAAGTCGCGGCAGCGCGCGAAGAACACGACGACCGTCACCCTCGACCCGGCCGACCTGGTGGATGTCGGGCCGCGGGAACCGTGCCCGTGTGGTTCGGGCAAGCGGTTCAAGCAGTGCCACGGCAAGGACCGCGCGCAGGCGGCGGACACCTTCGTGGTGCGGCCGTTCGAGGGGCTGCCGTCGGAGTGTGACCTGATCGCGTTCCGCGAGATCGTCCCCTCGGGTACGGCGGAGGTCGTGCTGACCGGGGACCACGCGGGCAAGGTGGTCAACCTGGTCACCCTGCTGCCGATGGCGATGCCGGGCCTGGTCCGTGACGACGAGACGATCTGGATCGGCCTGCAGACGCACGCGTCGTCGGGTGATCCGTCCCGCGACCTCGGCCACGCGATCACCGCCGCGCTGGACACCGAGCCGGGCAACCCGATCCAGCTCGGCGACCTGATGACGGACGGCCCGCGGCTGCAGGACCTGATCGACACCTCGAAGCCGATCGAGGTCAAGGTGCACGAAGGGTTCGACTTCTGGGTCGGCGAGAACGTCGAGGACCCGACCGGCGAGGTCGCCGCGGGGCTCGAACGGGCCAACGCGGCCGCTGCCCCGACCGTACGGCTGGAGTCGGTCGAGGCGGCGTACTGGACACAGATCGGTGACCGCCGCTACCTGCGCTGGGTGATGCCGCACAGCGAGGACACCCTGCTCGACGCACTCGCCCGCCTGCACGCGGCCGGCTCCTCCGCGCTCACCGAAGGCAGCCGCCTGATCGGCTCCTTCCGCGCCCTCGGCGTCCTCGCCCCCGTCTGGGAACTCCCCGCCGACACCGAAGCCGCCGACGTAGAAAAGCCCGCCGCCGACTTCGCCGTAGCCCTCGAGAAGGCCCTATCCACCGAGGCCCCCCTCACCACCGAAGAACGCGCAGCCCGAGCCGGCCTCTCCAGCCGCCAACTAACCATCCGCTAGCACCCCGGCGCCGACCGCGCCCCCCATCACCTCGAACACCCGGGTGTCCAAGCACCCGGGTGTTCGCGCACCAGTTACCCACCCAACCCCACCCACGTACGAGCGCGCCCCGCCCCAGCCCCGCCTACGTGCGAGCGGCCCGCCCCATCCCCGTCCACGTGCGAGCGGCCCGCCCCAACCCCGGCCCACGTGCGAGCCTCCCGCCCCAACCCCGGCCCACGTGCGAGCCCTCGCCCCAAGCCCGCCCACGTGCGAGCGGCCCGCCCCAACCCCGCCCGCCCGGCCGCCGGCGACACCCGGCCCGAGGCGCGGATCGTGGAAATCGGCGAGATATCCCGCCTCCAACTGACCTCAATCCACGACTCGCCGCACCACGCGCCCGGGTGCTCGTCGGCTGCTCAACCACGCGCCGGCTGCTCCCACGAGTCGCCGACCTGAAGGTGGGATGGATTGGGCCCGAGTGGGCGAGGTGGAGGCCCGTGTGCACGGGTGGCTGGGGGTGCCGGGTGGGGCCGAAGTGGGTGTGGTGGGTGCCGGCGTGGCTGGTGGCGCGAGCGCACGGGTGGCTGGGGTGCCGGGTGGGTGTGGTGGGTGGTGGGGACACGAACACCCGGTGCCTTGGGGCAGCCGGGTGTAAGTTACTGAGAGTGGTCTAGGCCGGGAGGGGGTGGGCACCTGCGGACCGGGGCTAGGAACGTGGACGGCCCAAGTCCTGCTGACGGGGGAGCAACAGGGCCTGGGCCTAGCCATGAAGAGTACTCAGAATGGATGTCCGCCACAAGCCCCGATTTCACTGCGCGTGTCGTAGGGCTCACTTGGGTGGTGGAGCAAACGTTCAGGTGCAGGTCAGGAGCCGCCGAGTGGGGCGCGGAGGACGGGGCATGACATGCAGCGGGGTCCGCCGCGGCCGGAGCCCAGCTCGGAGCCGGAGATGCGGATGACCTCGATCCCGGACTGTTCCAGGCGCGTGTTGGTCTCCACGGTCCGCTCGTAGGCGATGCACACGCGTGGCGCCAGCGCGAGGGTGTTGTTCCCGTCGTCCCACTGCTCGCGTTCGGCGGTGACCGGGTCCAGGCCGGTGTCGATCCGCCGGAGCGTGTCGATCCCGAGCGCCTTCGCCGCCGCCACCAGGAACGGCTCGGGCTCCTCAACGTGCAGCTCATCGCCATCGGTGGTGACCGCGAGCGCACGCATCTCCTCGGCCATGTTCGGATACATCAGTACGGCGTCGACGTCGACCATCGTGCAGACGGTGTCGAGGTGCATCGTGGCCCGCTGCTGGGCGATCGGCACCGCGAGCACCGTGTGGGCCAGATCCTTGGCGAACACCCGCCGAGCCAGCCGTTCCACACCCGCCGGCGTCGTCCGCTCCCCGACCCCGACCGCGAGTACGCCGGGCCCGAGAGCGAGGACGTCTCCGCCTTCGACGTGCTCGAGCTGATGGTCGTACACCTTGTCGGCGCCGGCGAACCGCGGATGGAACGCGTAGATCAGCTCGGTCAGCTGGGTCTCGCGCGCCCGGGCCGGCATCGCGAGCGAGGTGACGGCGACCGAGTCCCGGATCCAGACGCTGGAGTCGCGGGTGAAGAGCAGGTTCGGCAGGGGGTCGATCAGGAAGTCCTCGTGGGCCAGCAACGACGTGACCAGGCCGCCCACGCGGACTTCGTCGTTGCGGACGCCGGCCATCAGGGCCTCGGCGAGCTGGGCCGGGTCCAGGCCGGCCAGCGACCTCCGGAGGTAGTCGCGCAGGGTGTCGCCGAGCCGGAGGTCCTCGGTGGTGCCCGTCACCGCTTGTGCCCGCGCCTCCGGATCCGTGAGCGCTTCGGTGAGCAGCTCGCCGAGGTACAGCACCTCGACGTCGCGGTCTCGGAGCGCCTGGGCGAAGGCGTCGTGCTCCTCCTGCGCCCGGCCGACCCACGGGATGCCGTCGAACAGCAGTTTGTCGTTGTTCCGCGGGGTGAGCCGGCGGAGCTCGTTCCCGGGGCGGTGCAGCATCACCGTCCGCAGCGGTCCGACCTCACTGTCGACGCCGTACGCCCTGTCGACTGCTCGAGCCTCGGTCATGCGCCTGCCCTTTCGTCCGGTCGTGCCAACCACGCTACGGCAGCCCGCCGCAGGTGTGCGGCGTGTCGCTCGATCTGTCTGATTGTCCGACAATATGCCTCAACCGCAACTTCACGCCAGGTGGTGGCCGATGGAGCCGGGATCAGCCAGGGTGGAGTGGGTGGATCGGCCCGGCGGACGGGGATATCGGCCAGGTGGCAGATGTTCGGGGCGGGGTGTGGCGACAGGATTTCTGGTGTGAGGACGCCACCAGGGCGACCGGATCGGAAGAGGTACCGAGATGATGCGCAAGGTGACCGCCAACATCACGCTCTCGCTCGACGGACGGGTGAACGGCGCCGGTGGCGATTACGACATGAGCTGGATCGTCCCGCACGCGATCACCGAGGCGGCCCGCGATCACATGATCCGGGTGACGTCGCCGGCGACCACGATCCTGCTCGGCCGGAAGAACTACGAAGGCTTCGGCGGCTTCTGGCCGGCGGTGGCCGACGACGAGAACGCGGCGCCGCAGGATCGGGCGGTGTCGAAGTGGATGAACGAGACGGAGAAGGTCGTCTTCTCGACGGCGCTGACCGAGGCGCCGTGGCAGAACTCGCGGGTCGTCGACGCCGACCCGGCCGATGTCGTCAAGCAGCTGCGGGCCGAGGAGGGCGGGGACATCATCGTGCTGGCCAGCGCCAGCGTGATCAGGGCGCTGCTGGCCGCGGACGAGGTCGACGAGCTGAGCATCACGCTCGCCCCCGAGCTGGTCGGCGCCGGGGCTCGCCTGTTCGAGGACGGGCTGCCGGGCTCGTCGTGGCGGCTGGCGGACTCGACGCCGACCGAGTCCGGCGCCGTGTGCCTGCTCTTCGACCGCGTGCGCTCCTGAAGCACCTGAACTGGTCATCCGGACTCCTCCGATCGGCGATGAAAGCTGTCGCCAGAGAAGATGCCGCGATCGGCACCCACCCCCCGGCGGTTTTCCACAGGGTCGTTCGAAAGAACGAGATATCCACAGCGCGTGGGCGCTGACGAGGTCGATCGGCTGCGGAGGAACTAGGCTGACGTGCTGTGTCCGGTCATGATCTGCCTTCCGAGCCTTATCAGCGTGCCGTCGCCTGTGTGATCCCGGCGAAGGACGAGGTGGCGCGGATCGCGGCGACCGTGGACGCGGTGCACAAGATCATCGGGGTCGACCTGGTCGTGGTCGTGGACGACGGCTCGGCCGACGGTACGGCGCAAGCCGCCGAGCGGGCCGGAGCAGTCGTCGTCCGGCACGAGCGGAACCGGGGGAAGGCAGCGGCGATGGAGACCGGAGCGGCAGCGGTCGCGGAGCGCGACGGTGCCCGGCCACGGCATCTGCTGTTCCTCGACGCCGACCTGACCGACTCCGCGACCGCAGCGGCGCCGCTGATCGAGCCGGTCCAGACCGGCCAGGCTGACATGACCATCGGCACGCTGCCGGCGCAGTTGCGCGCCGATGGGTCCAAGGCCGGCGGCCACGGGTTCGTCGTCAAGCTGGCCCGGGCCGGCATCGAGGAAGCGACCGGTTGGGCTCCGGAGCAGCCGCTGTCGGGGCAGCGCTGCCTGACTCGGGCCGCGTTCGACTCCGCCGTACCGCTGGCCGCCGGGTTCGGGGTCGAGACCGCGCTGAGCATCGATCTCGGCCGCAAGGGTTTCCGCATTCTCGAGGTTCCGATCGAGGTCCGGCACCGAGCCACCGGGACGGATCTGCGCGGGCAGCTCCACCGCGCGAAGCAATACCTGCACGTCCGTCGTGCCCTCGCCGCGCGCAGCGCCCTGCCCGCGGACGGCGGCGGCCCGTCGCTGCGCAGCCTGTTCCCGCGGAAGACAGTGCAATGAGCACTGGCGACACGCCTGACACCACCACTGCCGATCCGCAGTTGGCGAACCGCTACGGCCGTCGCGCCGTCGCGCTCTACCTGGCCTGTACCGCGCTCATCGTCGCGGCCGGCCTGCTCGGTCCGTCGGTGGTCGTGCTGACCCTGACCAACCGGCACGCCTGGCTGCCGTCGTACTGGTTCAACTCGAAGCCGAACGACTGGCTCGTCACGGTGATGATCTACGTCGCCATCCTGCTCGGCGGGTACGGCGTCTTCGTCGCCACCAAGGCCCTGAAACATGGCTGGTCCCCGCGGGTCGACCGATTGGTTGCCCTAGGCATCGGTACGACGGCGGCCATCACCCTGGTCCCGCCGATGGCCTCCGGCGACGTCCTGATCTATGCCGCGTACGGGCGGATCATGTCGCTCGGCGGCAACCCGTACACGACCGCACCGGCGGACACGATCCGGCTCGGCTACGACCCCGTGATCGCGGCGACCGAGCGGCCCTGGCAGGGCGCAAAGAGTGTGTACGGCCCGATCGCGACCTGGATCCAGTGGATCGCGTCACTGATCGGCGGCGACTCGATGCAGCTGACCGTGTGGATGCTGCAGTTGTCCGTCGCGATCAGCCTGGTCGTCACCGGACTGCTGCTGCTCAAGCTGGTCGGCCCCAACCTGCCGAACCGCCGCCGCGTGATCATGCTCGGCCTGGCGAACCCGCTGATCCTCTGGACGGTCCTGGCCGGCGCGCACAACGACGCGATCGCGGTGATGTTCGCAGTGATCGCGCTGGTGCTGTTCCGGCGGCACGTGTTCTGGGCGGGCATCATGCTCGGGGTGGCCGGCTGCACGAAGCTGTCCATCGGGCTGGTCGGGGTCGCGATGCTCTGGTCGCTGCGGGCGGATCGGCGGAAGGCTCTGATCTTCTGTGGCGGCGGTGCGCTCGCGATGGGTGGTCTGTACGCGATCGTCGGGCTGCAGGCGTTCCAGCAGGCGCGGTCGCAGACGTCGTTCATCTCGACCGGCACACCACACAAGGTCCTGCTGAGCTTCTTCACCCTGTTCCTGCCGAACGGGCTGGTGCGGACGGTCCTGGCGATCCTCGCGTGGGTCGGCCTGATCGTGGTCGCGATCCTGCTGACGCAGGTGTTCCCGAAGTCGCTGGTGCCGCAGACGCATCCGGACGACCCGACGCCGGCCGCGATCCGCTACACCGCGATCTACGCGATCGCGTGGATCCTCACCGCGATGTACTCACTGCCCTGGTACGACCTGATCGCCTGGGTCGCGCTGGCCGCGGTCGCCGCGTCCAAGGTGGACGGGCTGATGGTGATCCGGACGACGATGCTCGCGATCGCCTATGTCCCCGGCCGGGATCCGAACGCGCGCCAGGTGGCCGCGAGCCTGTCCGACTCCCTCGAGTGGTTCAGCGCACGGCTGCGCGACACGATCTGCCCGGCCGTCGAGCTGGCAGTCCTGATCGGCCTGATCGTCTGGGCGCGCCGCGGCGGAGCACAGTGGTGGCCGTACGACTGGCCCCGCCGCAAACAGAAAGCCCTCCAGGAGAAGGCCGAAGCCCACTAGCCGGCGTCAGCTCCAGAGGTCGTGACCGGCGGCGATCGCCTTCGCCAGAACGGTTTTGACGGGCTTCTTCAGGACCGCCGCGGCCGCGGCCACGTCGTCGTACTCGGGCTGGACGTTGACCACCTGGCCGCCGTACCGGGCGATCTTGACGTGGATGCGCTGGCCGTCGACGTCGACGCTGGCGAACTCGCGATCCGCGGCGTGCTTGCGGATGCTGAACTCCCGCAGGCCGATCGCCGACGTCTCGGCCAGGATCACCGAGCGGACCACCTCGGCATTCGCGCTGCCGACGAGGACCGACAGCGTGTGGGCCGGCCGTCCCTTCTTCATCAGGATCGGTGTCAGCCACGCGTCGGCCGCGCCAGCCTCCATCAGCCGGGCCAGGACCTGCGGCCAGATCCGCGGGTCGAGGTCGTCGACGTTGGTCTCGTAGACGAGTTCGGTGGCCGGATGCTCGACCGACTCGCCCACCACCACGCGGACGACGTTCGGTACCTCGACCGGATCGCGGCCGCCCGCGCCGACGCCGGTCCGCTCGATCCGCATCGACGGCAGCTGGCCGAACTCGTTCGCCATCGAGGCCAGCAGGGCCGCGCCGGTCGGCGTAGTCATCTCGTACGGCGCAGCGCCGCCGACGACCGGTGCTTCGGCCTCGGACAGCAGGGCCAGGACCGCGGGGCCGGGTACCGGGATCCCGCCGTGCTGACCGCGAACCTGGCCACCGCCGCCGAGCGAGATGGTGGAGACGACGATCCGGTCGAGATCGAGCGAGATCGACGCAGCCGCGACGCCGACGATGTCCGCGATCGCGTCGAGCGCGCCGACCTCGTGGAAATGCACCTCGTCAGGCGCGACGCCGTGCGCGGCACCCTCGGCCCGCGCCAGCCGGGCGAAGGTGTCCAGGGCGCGCGCCCGAACGGCGTCGCTCAATGCGGCCTGCTCGAGCAGTCGCCGGACGTCAGCCCACGGCCGAGTCACCTGGTGTCCGTGCCCGGCCTCGTGCCCATGCCCGTGTCCAGCCTCATCTCCATGACCGTGACCATGGCCGTGGCCGGCGTCCGGGATGTTCTCCGGGTGGGGGGTGCCATTGACCTGAACCGTCGCCTTGGTCGCGGCGATCTGGTGCCGCGCCGTCGGGGCGACGGTCACTGACAGGGACGCGTCGACGGCGGCCACCGCGACATTGACCACCGCGAGATCCGCACCCGCGTCCAGGAACGCCCCGAGCAGCATGTCGCCAGAGGCACCCGCCGAACAGTCGATCCAGGCGATTCTCACTCGGTCTCCTTGGACTCGCGAGGTGCGGAACGGCGGGCGACGCGAGCGGCGAAGACCCCGGCGCCGAAGCCGTTGTCGATGTTCACCACTGTCACACCGGGCGCACACGAGTTGAGCATCCCGAGCAGAGCCGCCAGCCCACCGAACGAGGCGCCGTACCCGACTGAGGTCGGTACTGCGACCAACGGTACGCCGACGAGTCCGCCGACCACGCTGGGCAGCGCACCCTCCATGCCCGCGACGACGATCAGGCAGTCCGCGGCGTCGAGACGCTCGCGCACCCCCATGATCCGGTGCAGCCCCGCGACACCCACGTCGGTCACCAGATCGACCTCCGCGCCGAAGACCCGAGCCGTCGTCGCCGCCTCGGCTGCCACCGGGGCGTCCGACGTACCGGCCGACACCACGGCGACAGTCCCGCGCAGGACGGGCGGCTCGCCGAGGACCGCCGTACGACCGACCGGATCGATCACGGCGGCTGGCAGAGTGGCGGCCACCGCCTCCTGGGCCTCGACCGTCAGCCTCGTGGCCAGTACGGCGTGATCGGGATGCGTGGCGTGCAGAGTCCGCAACAGTTCGACGACCTGGGAGGGTGTCTTACCGGCGCCGTAGACCACCTCGGCGTCGCCGGTCCGCTCCAGCCGATCGGTGTCGAGCCTGGCGTATCCCAAGTCGTGGACGCCCGGCTGGGGACCTTGGTCTGGCAAATGAGTCACGCCGAGAATCTACGTGGCCTGCGCGGACAACACCTCTTCCGGTCCAGATGCACACGCTGCGCAACCGTCTGAATACTCAGGCATACGATCCGATGCCTTAGGCTGCAGTGCGTGTCTTCGACGTTAGCCGGTGCATTCGGGATCGCCGCCCTGTTCGTGGCGGTGCTCGCCCTGGTGTTCGCCATCCAGGCCCTGCGAGCTCAATCCGGTGCGACCAAGCCGGCCAAGTTCGATTCGGCCCCGGCGCCCGAGCCGGAGCCGCAGCAGCCGGAGTCCAAGCCGGGGACGGTCCGGTCCGAGCTCCGCAGGCTGGGCAAGGAGATCGAGGTCACCCGCGGCGAACTGCGCGAGACCCTGAAGCATCTGGCGGTGGTCCGGTACGACGCGTTCGGCGACACCGGCGGGAAGCTGTCGTGGTCGATGGCGCTGCTGGACGACCAGGGCGACGGGGTCGTCCTGACGTCGATCAACGGCCGGGCGGATGCGCGCACCTACGCCAAGGAGGTCAGGGCGTTCGCGAGCGAGGCCAAGCTGTCGCCCGAGGAAGAAGAGGCGATCGAGAACCTGCGCAAGGAATCCGAGCAGACCGACTAACGACGCTTGGGCACTCGGGCGGTCAGCGCGCCCGGCTCGATCTCGGCGGACAGGAATCGCCCGGGCCCGATCGGGTCCCCGTCCAGCTGGCGCTGTACGTCGACCGCCGCGGTGATCTCCACTCTCCGCCCGGTGAACCGCTCCAGATACATGTCTGTCCGGTTCGTCCGCGTCATCAGCCGCCAGACGACGATCGGCCACTGCGTCACCCGGCGTGGGGCGATCACCACGACGTCGAGCAGCCCGTCGTCCGGCCGCGCGTCCGGGAGCAGTGGGATGTTCGCCTGCAGCATGCCGACGTTCCCGATCACGACCGTCCGCACCCGCCGCTCGATCGGCTCCGCGTCGTCGATCGTCAGCTTCACCCGCACCGACGGGTGGTTGATGTTCTTCGCCGCCGACACCAGGTACGCGGTCCAGCCGATCTGCTTCTTCAGGTGCGGAGGCGCATCGGAGATGATCGCCGCGTCCAGCCCGAGCCCGGCCATCACCGCGAACCGGTCGGTGTCCAGTTCGTCGCCGCGCACACTGACCAGGTCGATCCTGCGGTCACGGCCGTCCAGGATGCGCTCCAACGCGTCGTCCAGGTCGAGCGGGATGTGCAGGTTCCGAGCCAGCAGATTTCCGGTGCCTGCCGGGATCACCCCGACCGGGATCCCGGTGTAGGCCAGCGCCGCGCAGACCACGCGGACCGTACCGTCGCCGCCGGCGATCAGCACCAGATCCGACTCGTTCTCGATCGCGCGCTTGGCCATCGCGTTCCCGGCGTCGTCCTCGCGCGTCTCCAGCCACAGCGGGTCGTCGTACCCGCGGACCGACAGCGCCCGGCTCACCTTCCGCCGGAACGCTACGCCGTCGCCGACCTTGATCGGGTTCACGATGACGGCCGCCCGGGGCGGGATCGTCGTACCGGTGCCGTCCGAGGGCGTACGACGCCGCCGGCGCCGCAACCCCGGCCGGAGACCGAATCCGATCGATGTGGCGGTCAGGATCGCCAGGCCGAGCGCCCATCCGCCGAGCACGTCCGACACGTAGTGCGCGTTCAGAGCGATCTGGTCGGCGGACGCGATCCACACCACCGCGATCGCCGGCAGCATCACCAGCAGGCGGAACCGGCGCCGCCAGCCCCGGACCGACGGCAGCACGACGCCCAGCGCACCGGCCATCACGAACGCGGCCGTCGCGTGGCCCGAGACGTACGACCAGCCGTCGCTCTCGACCAGCATCTGGGCCGGCCGGGGCCGCTCGAAGATGTACTCGACCAACTGAACCAGGACGAGCTCCGCAACGGCGGACACCAGCAGCCAGAAGGCCAGCACGCGGGCCCGGCGGCGCCACAGGTACGCCGCGACCACCACGATCACCGCCCGTGAGGTCCAGGGCAGGACCACCGCGCCGACGACCTGCCAGAAGTCGATCACGGTCTCGTGGCCGGCGCCGTACGCGGCGGCCCGGGCGGCGACGGACTGGTCCCAGCGCTGCAGCGGAGGCCAGTCCTTGAAGACGAGCAGCGTGATCACGGTGAACGGGAGCGCACCCAGGACGACCGTCAGCGCACGGCCTAGCGAACTGGGTGGATGGTGGTTCATGGCCCGCTCTGATCCCCCTCGATGATCGCGTGCTGCCACCACATCATCCCGAATAGGCTTCGCCGGTTCTGACACGCCCCGATACCCTCAGGGTGTGATTGACGCGAAACTGCTCCGTGAGAACCCAGATATCGTGCGTGCGGCCTTGACCAAGCGCGGCGAAAGTACGGACTTGGTCGACCAGATCCTGGTGGCCGACAGTGAGCGTCGATCGTCCATCTCCGCGTTCGAGGCGCTCCGGGCCGAGCAGAAGACACTCGGCAAGCAGGTCGCCCAGGCCAAGGGCGACGAGCGGACCGCGCTGCTGGAGCGGACCAAGGCGCTGGCCGCCGAGGTGAAGGCCAACGAAGCCGCCGCGAACGAGGCAGGGAACCGCTTCGACGACCTCTCCCGCGCCCTGCCGAACCTGGTGTCGGACCAGGCCCCGGTCGGCGGCGAGGACGACTTCGTCCTGGTCGAGGAGGTCGGCAAGCCGCGCGACTTCGCCGCCGAGGGCTTCGAGCCCCGCGACCACCTCGAGCTGGGCGAACTGCTCGGCGCGATCGACATGGAACGCGGCGCGAAGATCTCCGGCTCGCGGTTCTACTTCCTCAAGGGCGCCGGCATGCTGCTCCAGCTCGGCATGCTGCAGCTGGCGATCCAGCAGGCGGTCGAGTACGGCTTCACCCCGATGATCACGCCGACACTGGTCAAGCCCGAGGTGATGGGCGGCACCGGCTACCTGTCGGCGCACGACGACGTCTACCGGCTCGAGGACCCCGAGCTGTACCTGACCGGTACGTCGGAGGTCGCCCTGGCCGGATACCACATGGACGAGATCCTCGACCTGTCCGGCGGCCCGATCCGGTACGCCGGCTGGTCGTCCTGCTACCGCAAGGAAGCCGGGTCGCACGGCAAGGACACCCGCGGGATCATCCGTGTCCACCAGTTCGACAAGGTCGAGATGTTCTCCTACTGCAGCCTGGACGAGGCGGACGCCGAACACCAGCGGCTGCTCGGCTGGGAGAAGGAGATGCTCGACAAGATGGAGCTGTGCTACCGGGTGATCGACACCGCGACCGCTGACCTCGGCGTCTCGGCGTACCGGAAGTTCGACTGCGAGGCGTGGGTGCCGACGCAGGGCCGCTACCGCGAGCTCACCTCGACGTCGAACTGCACGGACTTCCAGGCGCGCCGGCTGAACATCCGGCACCGCGACGCCGACGGCAAGACGCAGCCGGTCGCGACGCTGAACGGCACGCTGGCCACCACCCGCTGGATCGTCGCCATCCTGGAGACCCACCAGCTGGCCGACGGCTCGGTCCGCGTGCCGACCGCGCTCCGCCCGTACCTAGGCGGCCGCGAGATTCTCGAACCGGTTGCCAAATGACGGTGCTGATGCCACGCCTCCGGCGCGGCGGGTCATTGGGCTGTAACTCCCGGCCTTCCCTCGTCGCTCCGGTCGCTTCGCTCCCTGCGCTCCTCAGTCCAGGCCGGGAGGCCCAATGACCGGGGGCCCGCGGCCGACGGCCGTTGCCCTGGACATCGATGGCACGCTGATCGACCACGACGAAGGGCTGTCGCCCGCGGTCGTCGATGCCGTACGGCGGACGGCCGCCCAGGTGCCGGTGATCCTGGCGACCGGCCGGGCCTGGTCGACCACCAAGCCGGTGGCCGAGCGGTTCGGCCTGCCGGCCGGCGGATTCGTTGTCTGTAGCAACGGTGCGCGCACGCTGCGATTCCCGGACGGGAAGGTCGTCGACGAGCGGACCTTCGATCCGACGACCGTGATCGCCTCGGTCCGCAAGTACGCGCCGAACGCCCGGATGGCGGTCGAGGAGTACGACGGCAGCTACCTGGTCACCGCGCCCTTCCCGGAGGGCGATCTCGGCGCCGGAGCCAGGATCCGCGTGGTCGGCGACGACGAGCTCGCACCGGAGCCCGTGACCCGGTTGATCATCCGGGACCCGGAGCAGTCCGAAGCGGACTTCGTCCACCTGGCGGAACGCCTTGGTCTGCACGGTGTGAGCTACTTCGTCGGCTGGACGGCGTGGCTGGACATCGCACCCGAGGGGGTCGACAAGTCGACCGGGCTGAAGGTGGCGCTGGCGCAGTACGACCTCGATCCGTCCGGCCTGGTCGCGATCGGCGACGGACGCAACGACATCGAGATGCTGACGTACGCCGGTCGCGGTATCTCGATGGGGTCCGCGCCGGACGAGGTCAAGGCCGCGGCCGACGAGGTGACCAAGTCGGTGCAGGACGACGGCGTCGCCGCCGTACTCAACCGCTGGTTCTGACCAAATTCTTGACAGTTGTCAAGTGCAACCGAAAACCTGACAGGTGCCCAGAGCAACCGAAAGGCCCGGAACCCCTGTTCACACAGGGATTCCGGGCCTTCGCTGTCAGTGTCCGATAGTCCGCTGGCGGGCCGAGTATCGGATCAGGCGACGCGGCTGCTGCCGGTCCGGCGTGGCTGGCACTGCTGGTGGTCGATGACCGTGTCGAACGCGTCGAGCACGGCGCTGACCTTCGGCCGCGGCCGTGGCGTCTTGGCGGCCGGACTCTGCCCGCGGCGGGCGCGGCGCAGGTGACGCTTCACCGTCGACAGCGAGCAACCCAGCCGCATGGCCAGGGACTCCAGGCTGTCGTTCGGGTACTGCGTCCGCAGCCGCAGCACCTCTTCGTGGCTGACCGGCCGACGGGTGCCACGGGCGCCGGCGAGCTGGTCGAAGTCGTCGGCCTGGACCTCGACGTCGAGCAGGTTGCGGATCGAACGCCGTTGTGCGGCAGTGGTTCCGGCGACGAACCCGCTCACGTCGTGCTCAGCAACGGCGCTGTACAAGCAGTCGGTGAACAACGGGCAGGAGGCACACAAGGCCTTTGCCTCGCGGACGAGCTGTTCGTACCGCTCCCGGGTGCGACGGGTGGCGGACGCGGGCGGCGGCTCTTCCATCAGGCGGTGCTGGAAAATCTCCGGTCGGGCGATGCAGCCGGTCATCGCCCCTTCCCTGATGGAAGCCGTGTCGACAGCCGCTCGGGAGCTGCTGCCCCCCGGCCCCGCTAGATTGGCGCTGTTGACGATCATCAAGGCTCCCCAAGTATCAGGACCCGAGTGAACGAACGGTGAACGACGTTCGGCCATACGAATCCACTAGCTGATGGATCGGCGAACTTTGTTGCCGACCCACCGTGTCGTCCCGGGCGCGGGACGCACCGATCCATAACTGTTGACGCCGCTGCTGCGGATTTGGTTGCAGCCAATTCCGCATCAGTTCTTCGACGTTTCTGTGTGCTTCCGGTGGTGGGGCTGCATCAGTCGCGCTGATCCAGAACAGGCTTACGACGCGGCCGAATCGCCCCCGGTTCCCCGCCAGACCTCCGCATGAAATCATGTGCCCCCCGCGCTGCGCAGGGGAACTTGCTGCCTTTGCAGCATCCTGCCGTAACGGTCTGATGACGTTGTCAAAAGCTCAATCAGAAAGATCAGAAACGTCTGAAACCGGTGTCCGATGGCTTGCGCCGGAGGTGGTCGGAGGAGTAATGAACCCGCTGGATACGGTAGCTGTGTGACCGCCGCCGAACTCCCCCGCCTGATCGCCACCGACCTCGACGGAACGCTTGTCCGCAGTGATGGAACCATCTCGGCGCGGACCCGCGCGGCGGTGCTCGACGCGCAGCACGCGGGGAGTGTTTTCGTGATGGTCACCGCGAGGCCACCTCGCTGGTTGCACGACCTGTCCGACCTGGTCGGCGATCACGGTGTCGCAATAGTTGCCAACGGCGCCATTCTGTACGACGTCGTGCGCCGCAAGGCGATCCGGACCCGGTTGATCGAGCCGGGCGTCGCGCTCGACGTCGCGCGGGCGATCCGGTCGGAGATTCCCGACGTACAGTTCGCCATCGAGCGATCGAACCGCTACGGACAGGAACCGGACTACCTCAATCGCTGGCCGAAGCCCGAAGACACATTGGTCGCTGCTGTCGAGGTGCTGCTGTCCGAGCCGGCCGCGAAGCTGCTGGTCCACCATCCGAGCTGGCACTCCGACGAACTGCTCGCCCGGATCGGTCCGGTGGTGGGCGATCGGGTGACCGCGAGTCACAGCGGTGGTCACGGGTTGGTGGAGATCTCCGCCACCGGTGTCTCGAAGGCCGCGATGCTGGCCGATTTCGCTGCCGAACAAGGGATCCCGGCCGCTGCGACGATCGCCTTCGGCGACTCGATCAACGATCTGCCGATGCTCGCCTGGGCCGGTACGTCGTACGGCGTGGCCAACGCGCATCCCGACGTACTGGCCGTCGTCGACGTGGTGTGCCCGGCAAACGACGAGGACGGCGTCGCTGCCGTCCTCGAAGAGTTGTTCCGGTCTTGAGTTCTTCTTTCAGCCTTTGAAATAAGGCGTTACAGATACATCCCGCCGCTGCCCGGGCCGTCGGTGGTGCCGGCCTGCGGCGCACCGGGAAAGCCGGGGCCGTCTTCGGGCGGCAGCTGCTGGCCGCCGGGCAGTGCGCGTCGCATCTGCTCCAGCTGCTGGCGAGCCGCCATCTGCTGGGCGAACAGCGCCGTCTGGATGCCGTGGAACAAACCTTCCAGCCAGCCGACCAGCTGCGCCTGCGCGATCCGGAGCTCGGCGTCGGTCGGCGTGCTGTCGTCGGTGAAGTCGAGGCTGAGTCGCTCCAGCTCTTCGACCAGCTCCGGAGCCAGGCCGGACTCGAGCTCCTTGATGGACGCCTCGTGGATCGCCTTCAGCCGCTGCCGCGATGCCTCGTCGAGAGGGGCGGACTTCACCTCCTCGAGCAGGTTGCGGATCATGTTCGCGACCCGCATCACCTTGGCCGGCTGCTCGACCAGTTCGGTCACCGACCGCGGTTCGTCGTGCTCGTCATCGTCACGGTTGGAGCGCGGCGGCCCCTCGACAGCCATTCCGTCCGGCCCGACGATCAGCACCTTGCCGTCCTCGGTCCGCGCCCCGGTCATCGGAACTCCCTGGCCCTCGCTGCTGCTCTCGGTCATCTGCCCATCCTAGGCCGGTCGACTGAACCTACGACCCGTCCGGTGGCCCTAGGATGCGCGGGCGCGATGCCGTCGTACAGCGTCCCGGTTGGCGCAGGCGGGGCTGCAATAGCGCTGACGGCCGGTCCGCGAAAGGTCGGCGTACACCTTGCCGCAGCCGTCCGCGGCGCAGCGGCCGAGCCGGCTGATGCCACGGCCCGCGAGGTGGAGCGCCGTACCCGTGCTGATCAGTGTCGCGACGAGGCGGCCGACGGGGACCTTGTCGGGCCGGTAGTGCACGTGCCAGCCGTCGCCTGCATGGTTGGTCAGGCGCGGATGCTCGGTGTACTTGGCCAGCATCGCGTTGATCAGATCGACGCGGGTCTGCTCGTCCTTCGCGTCCACGACCGCGAGCCATTCGTCGAGTGCGACGCGAACGGCCGCCAGGTCCGCGGCGGTGACGCGTCGCTCGCGGACCAGGCGGCTCTCGACCCCGCTTTCCTCGCAGCGCTCGGCCAGTTCCTCGGGGGTGGTCGCCGGCCGGGTGGCCAGGTTGACCGCGAGCAGGACCGCGTCGGCGCCGTAAGGGTTGAGATGCATAATGGCATTACATCACGATGGATCCCATGACAGCCAACCTCGACGTCCATCGGCACCGCTGGAGTGCGGTGTCCTCCCATCAGGTCAGTGAAGGCCTGGTCGTGTACCAGCGGTGTGCCTGTGGTCGATGGAGAGTCACCAGCACACCGCCGTACGCCGTCTCCTACCCCGGCATCGCCCGCACGACCTAGTCGATCCGGCTCACCATCGGCAGGCGCGATCGCGTCATCAGCCAGGCCAGCAGCCCGGCGAACAGCGGTACGGCGATCACGATGCCTGCGATCTCGGCCCACGGCACCATGAAATGCGGTGATCCGAAGGCCGCGTGGGCTGTGTAACCGTAGAGCGCGCCGACGCCGACGCCCAGCACACAACCGAGCTGCCCGAGCACCCACGCCTGCGCCGCCGCCAGGGACCGCCGCCGGCGCGGTTGCGCACCGATCGCCGCGAGAGTCGCGAGATCCGCCCGGCCCTCGGCGGCCGACAACGACACCGAGATCGCCACGCCGAGCAGCGTCACCACCGTCGCCGCCGTGAGAATCCCGATCAGGAACAGCCGCGCCGGGCTCTGGTAGCCCTGCTCCACTTTCAGTACGTCGTCCGAGCCGAGCACCCTCGCGACCGCGGCCAGTTCCGCATCGGTCGGCTTGCGGGTCAGCTCGAACTGCACCTCGGACACATCGAGCGTCCCGAGCTTGCGAGCCGCGTCCGGGCTGATCAGTGCGCTGGTGCGGAGGAACTCGATGTTCGTCGGCATGCCCGGGGAGGCGGCTGCGACGGCTCGGCCGGCGTTGCCGGTCTCTGTGGGCACCTGGTTGTGCAGCGTGATCGTCTGGCCGGCCGCGAGCTTGGTGCCCGGAATGACGACCTTGCCGGCGCGCAATGCCTCCGCGGCCTTGGCGCCGTACTCGCCGAAGCGTGCGACGAAGACGGGATCGACCGCCAGCAAGCTGTACCCCGTCAGGCCCTCGGTGCCCTCGGGCGCGCTGGCATAGAGCGTGGGCAGGTAGCCGTACTGATCGACCTTTGCGTTCGGCAACGAAATGTAACCCAGCTGGTACGTGTGCCGGACCGGCAGTTGCGCGGCGACGGAATCCACCAGAGTGCGCGAGTACGTGAGCGAACCCGGGCCGGAGTCGAATCGCAGCACCGCGTCACCGTGCCGTGCGATCGGCGTGTAGTCCTTCGCGGACGCCGCGATCGCGTTCGACGCCGCGAAGGCGACCGCCGCGGTCCCGGCCACGGCCATCATGATCGCGGCCGTCGCGGGCCCCGTGCGGTGCCGATGCCGGGCAGCGTCACGGACGGCCATCCGGGCACTCAACGGCAGCATCCGCGCCAGGCCGGCGAACTTCCCGACCAGACTCGGCAGCATCCAGACCAGTCCGGCGATCGTCGCGGTGATCCCGAGCAGCACCAGGGCGATCGGTCCGGTCGGTGTCACCGTCGCGTGGCCGGTGGGCTGGAACTGCGCCGCCGACCGCTGCGCGGCCTTCAGCGCCGCAGCGATCAGGCCGCTGCCGATGAACACACAAACCACACCGGCCGCCACCAGGATCACCGCCGCGACCCGGATCCGGGTCTGCATCGCCGTCGTCGCGAATCGTCCGGCCAACGCAGCCATCGGCGCCTGCCGGCCGGCGCTGATCGCAGGTACGGCGGCCGCCGCCAGCCCGGCGAGCAGGCCGAGTGCCGCGATCAGTACGACGGCCGACCACGGGACCTGCCAGGCGACGAACACCGACGACGTCATCCGCTCCCACAGTGGCTTGCCCGCCAACACCAGCGCGGACGCGAGGGTGAGTCCGCCGATCACCCCGACCAGACCGGCGAACACCCCCTGCATCAAGACGATCCGCCGGACGTCCCGCGGCGTACCCCCGGCCGCCATCACGAGACCGAGCTCCCGGGTCTGCCGCCGGGCTCGTACGGCGAACGCCGTACCGGCGAGCAGGATGATCTCGAGGATGCCGAAACCGATCACGAGCGCCATCGCGGCGTACGGGCCGATGTCCCGGCTGGGCATGCCGTACGGGTCCGGCGGCGGGTGGACGATATTTGCTCGCGGCAACAGAACGAGGCCGTCTCCGAGCAGCGTCGTCGAGAGCAGGTGCGGATCGGCCGAAGCGGGCAGCTTGACCAGGTAGCTCACGGTGCTGCCGGCGTCGGCGGTGTACAGCGGGGTGTCCGGCGGGGCGAAGATGGTCCGCGTACCCGGGCCCGAGATCGAGCGGGCGATGCCGACGACGGTGTAGCTCGTGCCGTCCGCGCTGACCACGGTGCCCGATGCCGCACCGAGTCCGAGGCGATCGGCCAGCGACGGTGAGACGGCGATCTCGTTCTTCGCCGCGGGAAGGCGGCCTTCGTCGAGTTTCACGGTGCCCTTGGTGAGCGGGCTGGTGCCGTCGCCGGTGACCAGGCTGACCGAGGTGTTCGCTCCGCGACCCCGGATCTCCACCGCGCCGGCGTCGACGAACTGGCGGGCGAAGGTGGTCCCGGCCGGCAACAACGGCGCCGGGTCGAAGGTCGACGGCGTCCGGACCGGCTGCTCGGCGCCCTGCGCGGGTGGTGGCTCGTTCATCTGCAGTGACGGCTCACCCGGCGGGTGCTGGAGTTTCCCGAACTGCGTGACGTCGAGCCGGCCGTCGGCCTGGCCGACGGTGATCCTGGCGAGCGTGTCACCTGCCGGGCTGGAGGTCTTGAAGACCACGCCCATCCAGGTCGCCGCGAGTACCGGCAGGCCGATCAGCGCCGCGACCAGACACGTCCGGCCGAGTGACTTCCTCGTCGTCCGGCGAGCGATCCGCAGCGGCGGGCCCCAGTCGCCCATCAGCGGCTCTCCTGCAGCAGCGCGTCGGCCTCGGGCAGCGGGCCGGACTGACCTACCAGCACACCATCGCGCAGGTAGACCACGCGGTCGGCCCAGGCTGCGTGCCGGGCGTCGTGGGTGACGAGCACGCCGGCGATGCCGTGCTGGTCGCAGCGGTCGCGGAGCAACTGGAGGACGGCTTCGCCGGTGTCGGAGTCGAGAGCCCCGGTCGGTTCGTCGGCGAGGAGCAGTCGGCGCTCGCCGACGATCGCGCGGGCGATCGCGACTCGTTGCCGTTGGCCACCGGACATGCCGTCAGGGAAGCGATCGGCGATGTCATCGATACCCACCTCCTGCAGGGCTGCTTCGGCGTACGTGCGGGCGGTCCGGGTCCGGACGCCGTCGAGCTCCAGCGGGAGTGCGACATTCTCGGCCGCGGTGAGCGCGGGGATCAGGTTGAAGTCCTGGAAGACGTAGCCGATCCGCCGACGGCGCAGGGCGGCGACCGCGTTGCGGCTCAGCGTGGCAAGGTCGTTGTCATCGACAAGTACTTCGCCTCCGGTGGGCCGGTCGAGGCCGCCGGCGCAGGTGAGGAGGGTGGACTTGCCGGATCCGGACGGACCCATCACGGCGACGAGTTCACCGGCTTCGACGGCGAGGTCGACGCCGCGGAGGGCGTGGACGGCTTGCTCGCCGTGTCCGTGGGTCCTGGTGAGGCTGCGGATATCGAGAATCACGCTCATTGCCGGGCCTCCTGTTCGTCCGGTACGTCGTACGTCTGCGGTGTGCCGGCCGGGCGGCGGCGCTGGCGTAAGAGCATGGCCTCACAGTGGTCGAGCCAGCGGATCTCGGCTTCGGCAGCGAAGATCATCGACTCGACCACGAGTTGCCACGAGATCTCGCCGTCGCGGCTGCCGCGCTTCAGCCGCGTCAGCTCCTGCAGCGATTGCATGGTCGACATCCGCTGGCGTTGCACGACCGCACTGACGTCCACTCCGGGAACGGCGAGGGCGAGCGCGAGCTTGATCGCCAGCTCGTCCCGCGGCCTCGACTCCCGGGTGACCGGTGTGTCGAACCACTTGGCCAGCTCGGCCCGACCGGCGTCGGTGATCTCGTACATCGACCGCCCGTCGCCCTCGGTCGACGCGGCGTGCACCAGTTCGTCACGCTCGAGACGGGTGAGCGTCGTGTAGACCTGCCCGATGTTCAGCGGCCAGGTGGCTCCGGTCGCGGCCTCGAACTCGCCCCGCAACTGGTAGCCGTACTTCGGCCCTTCGCGCAGCAACGCCAGCAACCCATGCTTGATCGACATGGATACTGAGTATGCATACCGAGTATGCGGCGGTCAAGGGACCGGTCTAGTCCTCGCGCACCAGACGCCGGACCAGTTGGGTGGTGATCGCGTCGACGTCGTACGGGCGGCCGGACCCCGGGGTCAGCTGGTCGAGGACGAGCCCGTCGACGGCGAAGCGGAGCAGGCGGACCTCTTCGGCGCCGCCCGGGAGGCCGGCGTTGACGTGGAATGCGACGTCGGCGTCGAAGCCCTGCCGGAGCGTGCGGGACAGGATCTCGTGCAGGCCGGGGCGGCGCGCGGCCTCGAGGCGGAGCTCGAACAGGGCGAGGGAGAGTTCGGGCCGGCCGAGGAGGCGTTCGACGATGTAGCGCACGTAGTCCACGACCAGGTCGATGGTCGGCTTGCGGTGCGAGAGTGGCTCGAGGACGGCTTCGTCCGGCGCGAGCCGCTCGAAGATGCGCTCACCGAGTGCGCCGAGCAGTGCGTCGCGCGTACGGAAGTAGTTGGACGCCGTGCCGGCGGGGAGTCCGGCCGCGGCGTCGACGGCTCGGTGGGTCAGGCCGCGCGCGCCGGCCTCCGCGAGGACGGCGAGCCCGGCGTCGGCGAGTTGAGTACGGCGTTCTGCGTTCCGGGGCACGTTGACACGCTAGCAGACTTCCACTACAACTGTCGTATACAACAACGACAGCTGTAGTAGTCAGGAGAACGTATGCATCCCGCCGCCTTCGGCGCGACCGTGGTCACCGACCGGACCGCGGAGGTCGCCGCCTTCTACCAGCAGCACCTCGACCTGCAGATCACCCTCGACCTCGGCTGGTTCATCACCCTGCGCCGGGGCGAGGCGGACTGGGAGCTCGCGATCTGCGAGCGCGGACATGCGACGGTCCCGGCCGCCGTGTCCGCTGCCACCGAGAGCACGAGCGTCTTCGGCTTCATCGTCGATGACGTGGACAAGATCGCCGCCACGCTCAGCGAGGCCGGCGTTCGGCTGGAGACCGAGCCGGTGACCGAGGTCTTCGGCCAGCGGCACTTCTTCGTCCGCGACCCCGAAGGCACCTGGCTCGACGTCATTCAACTGGTCGAGCCCGACCCGGAGTGGCTGGCGGCCAACCTGCCGACCAGCTAGGAGCCCGCTGAATTAGGGCGCTTTGGGTTCGGTGTCGACGGGTGGGGTCTGGGCCGGGGCGTGTCGGTTCCCGGATCTGGGTGTGTGGCCGGCTGGTCGGGTTGTGTGCCGGGAGTGCTGGGGGTCGTGGCGTGGGGGGCCTGCGTGGCGTGTCAGTCAGTGGTGAGGGTCCAGGTGCCGGCGGTGCGGGTCAGTCCTCGGCCGATGAGGTTACGCAAGTTGAGGGCGGCGGTGCGGTGTTTGAGCCAGGCGTTGTTCTTGGTGGTGCCGTGGTAGCGGAGTTTGACGCGGCGCCCGCGTTGGCTGGCGATCTGGGAGATGACCCGTTCCACGTTGGGTCGGAAGGTGCGGTAGTCGCGGCGCAGGTCGGGTCTGCCGGACCAGTCACGGCGGGCTTGGCGCAGCAGCGCGTCGCGGTCGTGCAGGTGGAGGATGCGGCCGTCCTTGGCTGTGGTGCAGCGGGTCCGTAGCGGGCAGTCGCGACACAGCACGCCGAAGGCCACGGCGCGTGTCTTGGTGATCGCCCGGGTGTGCCCGGCCGGGCAACTGGCCTGCCCGGCTGCCTCGTCCACGGTGAAATCGTCGATGGTGAACCCGCCGTCGATCGCGGTTTTCACCGGGCCGGGTTTGATCACCGCTGCATGCCCGGCGTCCTCGATCGCGCCGCGCAGATCCCCGGTGCCGTAGGCAGTATCGCCATACCACTCGCGGATCTCGGTCTCGGCGTCGAGGAACCTGCCAGCCACGGCGGCGTCGCTGTTGTCGGCCCCGGCAGCCGCGGTGAGCGACTCGTCGGTGATGATCGCGGTCTGCGGCTCGGCCGCCACATGCGCGCGGAACCCGTCGCGGGTGTTGCGGGGCGACTTGCGGGTATGGCGGGCCTCGGGGTCCACCGTGGAGATCACCCGCTCCGGCGCGACTCGCCGCGCGATCCGCCACCTGCCGTCGGTGCCGTCGCTGCCGTCTGCCGGCTCGACGTCTTGGCCGGCGATCAACGCCAGCAACGCCACCACCTGTTCGGCGCGCTCATCAAGTTTCTGCCCCGACAGGGCCGAGATCAGCGCGTTCGCGTCGTTGACCAGCGCCGACACCAGCCCATCCCGCGCGGCCGGATCGTCCCAGTCGATCACCGGCTTGCCCGGCTGGGAGTAGTCGTGGCCTGTGCACACCGCCGCGATCAGCTCGGCCGCACCGGGCACCTGCCGCCCGACCCGGCGGATCACCGAGACCAGCTGAGTGATCGTGTCCTGCGTGGCCACCGCATCGTCCAGGATGGTGGAATCCACCGCCCGCCTCGACCGGCCCCGCACCACCCCCGTCGCCTCCACGACCGCACGGACCGCGTCGTTGATCCGATGCGGCCGCCGCGACCTCGCCAACCGGCGGCGCCAATACACCAGCGTCGAGGCATCGAAACCCCTGTGATCCAACGCCATCCCGGTCGCGACCTTCCACCGTAGATCACACCGCGCAGCCTCCGCGGTCTCCCGGTCGGAGTAATCGTGCAACGTCTGCAACACCAGAATCGACGCCATCACCGACGCCGGGATCGAGGGCCGCCCCCGGCCCGACGGAAACAAGTCATCGAACTCGCTGTCGGCGAACAGATCCCGCCGATGCTCGGCCAAGAACGCGAACATGCTGCCATCAGGAACCAGATGACCCACCAGCGCCCGCGCGTCCAGCAACTCCCGATCAGACCGCTCCACACCCTGCACCAGACAATCCTCCCGAACAGCTCACCAACCGCCGGGACGACACTCCGATTATTCAGCGGTCTCCTAGAGCGTCAGCAGGATCTTGCCCAGGTGATTGGACTGTTCGAGGTCCTGGTGGGCGCGGGCGACCTCGGCCAGCGGGTAGGTGGCGTGGACGATCGGGCGGACCTTCTTCTCGGCGATCAGCGGCCAGACGTGGCCGACGACCTCGGCGAGGATGCGTCCCTTCTCCGCCACCGAACGGACGCGGAGACCGGTCCCGGTGATCGAGCCGCGGCGGCTCATCAGCCGGCCGAGATCCAGTTCACCCTTCGTGCCGCCCTGCATCCCGATCACGACCAGGCGCCCGTCGTACGCGAGGGTCTTGACGTTGTCGGTCAGGTACTTCGCGCCCACGATGTCTAGGATCACGTCGGCTCCGGCGTTGCCGGTCGCCTCCTGGACGACCGACGCCCACTCGGCTTCCTTGTAGTTGATCGCGACGTCCGCGCCGAGCCGGGTGCAGAACTCCATCTTGTCCTTGCTGCCGACCGTGGTCAGCACCCGTGCGCCGTGCGCGACCCCGAGCTGGATCGCCATCGAGCCGATGCCGGACGAACCGCCGTGCACCAGCAGCGTCTCGCCGGACTTGAGGTGCGCGGTCATGAACACGTTCGACCACACCGTCGCGACCACCTCGGGCAGCGCCGCGGCACTCACCAGGTCGAGCCCGTCGGGCACGGGCATCACCTGCGGCACCGGTACGGCGACCTTCTCGGCGTACCCACCACCCGCGAGCAGCGCGCAGCACTCGTCGCCGACGGACCAGCCCTCGACGTCCGCGCCGACCGCGGAGATCGTGCCGGACACCTCGAGCCCGATCGTCCCCGGCGCACCGGGCGGGGGTGGATAGAACCCCTGCCGCTGCATCAGATCGGCCCGGTTCACACCGGCCGCGACCACGTCGATGACAACTTCGTCCGCGGCCGGCTGCGGATCCTCGATCTCGCCGACCGTCAGGACCTCGACCCCGCCGGCACCCTCACACACGACAGCTCGCATGCTGCACACCGTACCCTCAGCGATTCACCAGCTCAGCGAGCTCGGCGGCGATGCTGTCGAGATGAGTGGTCTCGCCGATGGACTGGAACCAGTCCCATAGTTCGAGTGAGTGGTAGACGCGGTACAGCAGGATCCGTTCCTCCCAGTCCTGCGGCAGCGCGCCGTACCCCTCGATCAGACCGGCGAGCTTGTCGGCGTTGCTGCGGATCGAGTACGACGCCGTCTTGGCCAGGTCGATGAGTGGGTCGGCGGCGATCGCGTTCTCGACGTCGATGAACCCGGTGACGCGCCAGGTCGCCGGATCCACGAGGACGTTGCCCTCGTGGAAGTCGTTGTGACACAGGACTGCGGCGTGGTTCGCGGCGAACAGTCCGCTGTGCTCGTCGACGTACGCGCGGATTGCTTCGTGCAACCCTGGATCCCCTTCTAGCTGCTCGAATTCGTCGAGCTTCTTGGCGAACTGCCTTCGCATGTACTGGTCGTTGTCAGGCAGCGGATCGAGGATCCGGTCGGTGAGATATCCGTACGCCGGCTGCGGGATGCGGTGGACACGGGCGAGCAGTTGGCCGAGTTCGACGTACGTCGCTCGCCAGTCGGGCGGATCGGTCTCGGACAGTGGTATGCCGTCGAGCTTGGTCAGGATGGTGAAGGCGTCGTGGTCACCGGCCGGCTCGGCGTGGACGACCCGTGGGATCGAGCCGTCCAGCTCATCGGCCAGCAGGCCGTAGACGTGGACTTCCTTGGACTGCTTCCAGGCCCACTCGGGTGCGTAGACCTTGACGATCAGGGGGTCGGCGTCGGTTCGTCGTACCTCGAAGACTGTGCTCAGCTGTCCGCCGGTTCGCTGGACGACTTCGGCGACCTCGCTGTCCGGGCAGCCTTCGGCGACGATCGCTGCGATATCCACAGCCTCACGCTAAGAACCGCGTCCAGCGGTTTTCAGTCGTCGAAGTCTGCCCAGGTGTCGACATCGTCGCCGGCCCGGGTCGGGTCGGACCAGGCGAGGTCGAGGCCGGCGAGGGTTCGTCGTACCGACTTGTCACGGGGGTCGCCGACGCGTGTGATCGCTTCGGCCAGCGCGGTCCGGCGGTAGGCGGTCGCGAGTTGCTGCTCGCGGCCGTCTGTGTCGCGCAGGCCGTATCCGTCGTGGTCGCCCAGTCCGATGAGGAGTGCCGTGACGTCTTCCTTTGTCAGCCAGGGAAGGTCGCAGCTCAACAGGACGACGACCGCAGCGGTGCCGTGGCTCAGCCCGGCCGCGATCCCTGCCACCGGACCACCGGACGGTGGATCCTCAGCGGTCCAGTCGACCGGGCGGCAGGTGGTGCGGACCGGGCCGACCACCACCGTCGACACCGCGTCGGCGGTTGCCGTCAGCACCCGATCGAGCAGTGTGACTCCGTCCAGCACCAACATCGCCTTGTCCACGCCACCGAACCGCGTCGACCCGCCCCCAGCAAGCACCACCGCGTCGAACTCCACGACAGCAGTCTCGCCGGGTCAGTCCTTCGGGACCAACTCTTCCCGCCTCTTGCGCATGTGATCGAGCCGTCCCGGTTGACCTGGCTGCGTCCGGGCTGACCGGACCCCCTCGACAGTAGGTCCTCAGGTGGCGCGAGGTTCAAGCCCGGGATCTGCGGCACCATGGAGGGGTGAAGATCGCCGTGGTGCAGACCGCCAGCAGCAACGACAAGGCCGCCAACCGCGACCTGGTGACCCGCGTCGTCGCCGACGCGGCCCAGGGCCGGCCGGATCTCGTCGTCCTCCCGGAAGCGATGATGTCCGACTTCGCGGTCGAAGGCGGCTCGGTCGCCGAGGCCGCGGAGTCCCTGGATGGGGACTTCGTGGACACGCTGCGGAAGTGTGCGCTCGAGCACGGTGTGGCGATCGTGGCAGGCATGTTCGAACGCAGCTGCGACCAGCATCGTCCCTACAACACGCTGCTGGCGGTCGGCGCGGACGGATCGCTGCTCGGCGCCTACCGGAAGATCCACCTGTACGACGCCTTCGGCTACAAGGAATCGGATCAGCTGACGTCGGGTGATGTCGCACCGGTGGTAGTTCGCGTCGGCGGCATGTCCCTGGGCCTGATGACTTGCTACGACCTGCGCTTCCCCGAGCTGTCTCGCGCTCTGGTCGACGCCGGCGCTGAGGTGCTCGTCGTACCGGCGGCCTGGGTCCGTGGCCCGTTGAAGGAGCACCACTGGACCACTCTGCTCACCGCTCGGGCTGTGGAGAACACGTGTTATGTGGCGGCCGCCGCGCAGAACGGGAAGAAGTACTGCGGCCTCAGCCAGGTCATCGATCCACAGGGCATCGCTGTGGTCTCAGTGGGCGAGTCGGATGGGCATGCGGTCGCGGAGGTCTTGGCTGAGCGGCTGGCCGACGTACGCAAGCGGAACCCCTCGCTCCAGAACCGCCGCTACACGGTCACCCCGCGCTGACGCCCGAGGCGCGGACTAGGCCGTATCCGATCGCGGCCGAGCGGTTAGCCTCCAGGGGTGCTGGATGGGTTTGATCTGGAGCATCACGGCGACCTCGAGGTCGGCGACGGGCTGGTCGATCTCGCGGTCAACGTGCGGGCGGGGACACCGCCGGCGTGGTTGGTCGACGAGATCACGAGCAGTCTGAGCGACCTCGCGTCGTACCCGCGGCAGGACGCGGCGGTGGCGGCGGTCGCCATACGGCACGGTGTGACACCGGATCGGGTCCTGCTGACCGCGGGGGCCGCCGAGGCGTTCGTGCTGATCGCGCGGGCGTTCCGACCGCGGCATGCGGTGGTGGTTCATCCACAGTTCACCGAACCCGAGGCGGCGTTGCGATCCGCCGGGCATCTGGTCGACCGGGTGATCCTGCGGCCGGAGGACGGGTTCGTGCTCGATCCACGCGCCGTGCCGGCCGACGCCGATCTCGTTGTCATCGGCAATCCGACCAACCCGACGTCCGTGCTCCACCGGGCGGACGACCTGCGCGAACTCGCGCGGCCCGACCGGATCCTCGTCGTCGACGAGGCGTTCATCGACGCCGTACCGGGTGAACCCGAGTCGCTCGCCGGCGCGTCGATCCCAGGCCTCGTGGTGATCCGCAGCCTGACCAAGACCTGGGGACTGGCGGGGCTGCGCATCGGGTACGTCCTCGCGGCGCCCGGGCTCATCGAGCAACTGGCCGCCGTTCAGCCGCACTGGCCGGTGTCCACACCTGCACTTTCGGCGGCGATTGCCTGCAGCAACGAGCGCGCTTTGTCCGAGGCAATCACTGCGGCGTTGGACATCGAGCGGCAACGTGTCCATCTGCTTGACAATCTCGGTTCAGTGACTGGGCTGTCGACGTACGGCGTGGCGCGGGGACCGTTCGTACTCGTGCATGTCGACGGGGGCGTCGTACTGCGGGAATCCCTGCGGGACAAGGGGTTTGCGGTCCGGCGGGGCGATACATTTCCCGGGCTCGGGCCGGATTGGCTGCGGATCGCTGTACGGCCGCTCGACGTCACCGATGCGTTTGTGAAGGTACTGCGCGACCTGACGGATTGAGTGATTTCTGCACCGAGTCGGACAAGCCTCCTGCCGGCGAGGTTATGGGTCGATGAGGTGGTCGGATTTGTGGGTGCCGTAGTGGGTGGATTGGCGGGACATGATGTCGCGCATGGGGGTGCCGCGGGGGACGCCGTAGACGGTGCCGGGGAAGTCCATGTCGCGTTGGACTTGCCAGAGCTCCTCGTGCCGGTCGGGTGAGAAGAGCTGGGCTGGGTTGCCGGCAGCGATCCATCCGATCGGGAGGACCGTGCCTGGTTCCAGGCGCGAGTTCACGTGCAGCACGCTGTTGATCCGGAGCTCCGCGCCCGCGCCGGCGACAGAACCAGGGAACAACGCGACGCCCGTGGCGATGAAGACTTCGTCCTCGACCGTGGCGCCGTTGACGTGTGCATGGGGACCTACCAGGACCGCGTCGCCGAGCAGGGCGGGATGGTCTGCCCGGCCGCGTACCAAGGCGTTCTCCATCACCACACTGTTCTCACCGAGACGGACCTCGCCGTTCTCCGCCGTCAGCACCGCACCATGCAGAACTCTGCTGCCCTCGGCCAGCACGACGGCTCCACAGAGCACGGCCGATGGGGCGACGTAAGCGGATTCGGGCACGACCGGTCGCCGGCCGCGGTGTTCGAGCAGCATCAGCTGTCCTTCCGTTGAGCATCACCTCATCTTCCTCAGCTGTACCCCGGTTGGTGAGCGGATTCTCCACTGCCCGGGTCCTCACAACCCGTCCGGCGGCGTCCGGCGGCCGTCCACATCGGAGGTGGGAGGCTCGGTCGACCGGACGATCCGGGGTGGAGAACCGCGAACGCTGCAAACATTAGAACAGATGTTCGATCGGGTGCAACGCATCCTGACGAGTCAGATGTGATGTCTCAGGACATCGGTGACAGTTCTGCATCAGGACATCGGTGACATTCGATGTGTCAGGACATCGGTGACGATTCAGGGGTCTTGGCGTGGGCCGCGGGGGCGGCCGTTGCCGACGTAAGTCACTCCGGGCGCGGGCCTGGTGTGCTCGATGAGGATCTCGCCTTCCAGGTCGGCGACGGTGATCTTGTCGCCGGCGGTGATGACGAGGACCTGCTGGAAGCCTCGTCGCCCGTCGACCATGTACTGGACCTTGTTCAGCATGAAGACACCGTTGCAGGTCAGCTTCTTGACGACGGTGCCGTCGGGCGGGTCTGTGGGCACTGGTGCCGAGGCAGGTCGGGGCCGGCTGGCGGGACGGCGGATCAGGTCACGAGTGGGGCGAGGTGCCTCGGCCTTCGTGGTGGCCTCCCAGGCGGTCAGGGGTGTGACGCGGCCGGGCAGGCCTTGGTGGGGGCGCTGGGTGTTGTAGATGTGGTCGAAGGCGTCGACCTGGGCCTGCAGGTCAGCCAGCGTGTCGGCGATCGGCTGCTTGTCCAGGTAGCGGAAGAGCGTCTGGTGGAAGCGTTCGTTCTTGCCCTGGGTGGTCGGCTTGTACGGCTTGCCGGTGATCGGCTCCACGCCCAACGCCATCAGGTGCACGACGAACTGACCCAGGAGTCCGCGGCGCGACGGGTTGAGCGCGAGCCCGTTGTCGGACAGCAGCCGCTGGGGCACACCGTGGGCGGCCACGGCCTTGTCGAAGACGGCGACCGCCGCATCTGATGTCTCGCCCCACGCGACGTGCGAGGCCACCGCATAGCGGGAGTGGTCGTCGATGAGCTGGAAGATCACACACTTACGCCCGCCACTGAGCACGTACTCGGTGCCGTCGAGCTGCCAGCAGGCGTTCGGCGCTGGATAGACGAACCGGCGCCACGCCGAGCGTGGCTTCTTCCTCGGCTCGAACCGAGCCACACCTGCCTGACGGAAGATCCGGGCCAGTGACGCGACTGAGGGCACCACCTCCAGCCCCATCGCGCGCATCTTGTCGTGCACGCTGATCGGCCCGTGGTCCAGCCCGGAGGCCTCCAACGCAGCCCGCACCCGTACCGCTTGCTCTTTGACCTCCTCGGTCAACTTCGCCGGGCTCAACCTCGGGCGCCTGGACCTGGGCTCGAGCACGGCCGCCGGGCCGTCGGCCTTGGCGCGCTTGCGCAGCTCGTAGAAGGACTTGCGCGAGATGCCGTGCTCGGCGCAGAAGGTCGAGACCGCGCCGCGCGGAGCATCCTCGGGCCACTGCGAGATCGCGAGGCGAACACGGGGATCGATGGGTTCATTGGCTGACACCGCCCGAGCCTCGCGGCCGAAGTGTCACCACCAAGCCCACCAGAAGAGTCACCGATGTCCTGATCTAAAACCGTCACCGAAGTCCTGCGACATGACATCCTGACGAGTCAGATGTCATGTCGCAGAACATCAGTGACAGTTCTGTATCAGCACCTCGGTGACAGTTCTGGTGGTCTTGGTGGTGACACTTCGGTCATCCGCTAGGCCCGTGATCAGCTGCCATAGTCAGCGGATCTCGCTCCAGTGGGCTCCGGTCCAAGGTGGCAGGTCGAGCGAGCGGGATGCCCAGCTGAGGCAGATCACGGCGATACGTTGAAAGACCCTGCGGAGCCACTGCGGAGCCTGCGTCTCGTGAGCGGCCCGGCGAGCGCACTGACCGGCGATGTGGGCCGCCCAAGGCCCTCCTTCAGGTAGTACGTCGAACGGATCCGGGCCGCCTTCGAGTGGCAACGTAGCGAGTGCCGAAGCGAGGTCCTGCTGCGGATTCCCACGAACGGCCTGGGCCCAGTCCACCAGCACCACGCGTCGACCGACGAAACACAGATTGTCGCTCCGGACGTCGTTGTGCACCAGCGCATCACCCCCGACTGGGACGTTGCCCTCCGCTTCCACCAGTCCATCCAGCGCGGCGCTGAACCAGGCCTCGCTGCACAGGCCGAGCGCCAGGAAGTCATCCGCCTCGCGCTCGATCAACGGCCACTGCGGCCGGAATCCGTCCCGGGCTGACGGCAGGGATGCCGGCGGGGGCAGCTCACCGACCCGCCGCAGTGCCGCGAACAGGAGATCGAACTGACCGGGCTTCCACGTCACCGGGTCATGGTCGGCCGGCCAATGCGCAGCACGCAGGTCCTCCATCACGAGGACCGGGCGATCTCCGTCCTCGAGCCAGGCCAGCTCCCGAGCGACCAGGTCGCTATCGACACTGGAGACGATCTCATGCTCTGTACGGAGCCCTTTCGCGCCCTGGTCATCGACCGCAGCCTTCACGAAGGCGCTCGAGCCGTCAGCAAAGCCAACGACGAAGGACGCGGCCGACAGCCCGGTGTGCGGCCGATGCCAGTCAATCGGCTCTTTGCCTAGTGCCGACGCGATCAGCGTGTGCAGCTCCTGCGTCGGATGCCCGTCCTTTGTCAGAGCCATACTGTGCTTCTCCAAGCCGGTTGGATCTTGACTGCTCCGAGTGCCAGCGCCGGTCGCATTTTATCGTCGGCGACGACACGATCACCGTCGCCGACGCCGACGGAGTAGTCCTCATCGAGCGCCGGCGGTCGCGTGTGCGGGGCTGCGCGAGGTGGGGTGACGAGGGCTATTTCACGTGTTCTGGGCGGATGCCTAGGCCTATGAAGCGGCCGGTCAGGCGTGTCAGGGGTGGGAATGCTCGGAGAAACCTTGGTGTCGTCGGGTCGGCTGACGTGGGGGCGGCGTACAGGGCTTTTGTGGCGGCGGCTTGGAAGCGTTGGGTTACGCGTGTCGGGAAGGTGCGGCGGCGTTGGATCGTGCGGAGGGTGTGGGTGGTGACGTGGCCGCGGTGTAGTGCGGGGGCGAGGAGGTTGGCGCTGGCTACGGCGTCCTGGATTGCCAGGTTGATTCCTACTCCGCCGGCTGGTGACATGGCGTGGGCGGCGTCGCCGATGAAGAGGAGGCCGGGGCGGTACCACTGCGTCAGGCGGTCCATCCGGACGCTGAGCAGGTGGACGTCGTCGAAGCTCCTCACCTCGTCCAGGCGGTCGGCCGGCAACGGCAGGAGTGCGGCGATGCGGTCGCGGAAGGGCTGGATGCCGTCGGCTCTGATGGCGTCGGCTCGGCCCTTCGGGAATGCGTACGCCAGCTGCCAATAGGTGCCGCGGTCCACTGCCACCAGTGATCCGCCGCGACCACTCTGGAAGAACGGCACAGACTCATCGGTACGGCGTGAGACGCGGAACCAGAACACGTCGACACCCGGCGCTACCGCGACCGACGTCAGCCCGGCGATCTCTCGCAGGACGGAGTCGCGGCCTTCCGCGGAGACGACTAGTTCGGCACGCAACTCGAGTGGGCCGGCAGTCGTCTCCGCGCGTACGCCGATCACCTGGCCGGCCGCGGTGATCAGGTCGGTTGCGGTGGTGCGCCGGAGTAGGCGGAAGGCGTCGTACTCAGAAGCCTTCTGGGCGAGGAAGTTGAGGAAGTCCCATTGGGGCATGAAGGCGACGTACGGCGAGCGCACGGGGAGGTGGCGGAAGTCGGCGACGGTCACTGGGCCGTCCGGCGTGCCCATGGTGACTCGGTCCATGCGTCGATGCGGCAGGGCGAGGAATTCGTCGGCCCAGCCGAGTTCGTGCATCAGTTCGATGGTCGACGGGTGCACTGTGTCGCCGCGGAAGTCGCGGAGGAAGTCGGCGTGCTTCTCCAGCACGGTGACGTTCACGCCCTGCCGGGCCAGGAGGGCGCCGAGCATCAGACCGGCCGGCCCGCCGCCGGCGATCGCCACAGTGGTCCACCCCGGCATCACACCGCAACGCTAGCTCCGGTCTCTAGGCGCGCTGGGTTGCCAGGTGGGGCACCGCGCGGTCGAGGGCGAAGATGGCAGCGCAGGCGACGAGGGCGACGACGGACACCGCGAGCCAGGGCAGCTCGTGATCCAGCTCGAAGAGCTGAGCGAAGAAGGCCGGAGCCAGAACGCTGGCGAAGGTGAAGGAGTACTGCCAGTAGGAGAGGTACTTCCCGCGCCCGACCACCGGTGCCGCTGCCGCCGACACTGCGTTGTTGGTCGCTGCGTGCAGTACGTCGCCGAACGCGAAGAACGCCGTGGCAAGGACCAGCACGGGCACCACGAATCCCTCAGGGATATGCACGAGCGATGCCATCAGCAAGCCCCACACCGCCCAGGCCAGGCCGGCCACGACCATGACATACATACGGCGTCGCCGTTCGGTGTGCCGGACTACGAGCGTCTGACCGGTCGCCAGTACGACGGATGTCGCAGCCAGCAGGACGCCGACCAGCCACTTCGGCACCGGCAGCGCCTCAGCGATGTAGACGGGTAGTCCGACACCGATCGTCATCATGCACAGCGCCAGCAGGGTGTTGGCACCGATGAGGACCAGGAACGGCTTGTCCTTGCGCAGAAGCGGTGCCGGACCGGTGTCCTTGGCGGCCTCCGTGTGGTGCGACGGGTGCAGCCGCAGCAGGAGAAGACCGGCCACGAAGAAGGTCATCGCGTCGATTGCGATGGCGATGAGGAACGGCGCGTCGCCACCCATGGCCAGCAGGACACCGGCCGCCAGTCCACCGAGGGCGAATCCTCCCGCCTGCATCATGCCGCCCAGACCGAACCACCTGTCGCGGTCGCCCTCGTCCGCGATGTCCGCCAGCAGACTGAAGATCGCCGACCAGAATGTTCGCTGACCGGTCGTCATGACCAGTGCGCAGAGGAACAGCAACCACTCCGATCGCCCGAAGAAGAAGCCCGTGAACGCCAGTCCCTGCGCGAACTGCGCGCCGATCACGAGGTTCCGCGGCCCGACTCTGTCGATCACCATCCCCACTGCAGCCGGTGCGGTGATCGAGAAGAGTGTCGCGACGGTCAGCAGCAATCCGGCTGTTCCGAGCGGGATGTCGGCGACCTTGACGAAGTAGAGGAGCAGGAGCGGGCCCGCGCAGCCGCCACCGAACGAGTCGATGGCCAGCGCGACCAGCAGTGGCTGGCGCCCACGGACGTTCGGGAGGCCGAGGGATGTGGCTGCGGGCATGACTCAGAGCTCCCATCGCATCGACTCGGCGACCACGAACATAGCAAGCGTTTGCCGGGAGCCTCCAGCGGATTTCAGTCCGCTGCGGGCACCCGTCGTACCGAGACGTGCCGCAGCGGCCGCCAGGCGACGGCCGTCATCAGCACCATTGCCACGAACGCTATGCCGAACGGTGCGGCCAGTCCGAACCGCTGTGCCAGTACGCCGCCCAGCGCCGAACCGATCGCGGCACCGCCGACCGAGGCCAGCAGGTAGACGCTGTTCACTCGGCCCATCAGTGGCTCCGGTGTCGCCAATTGCCGTGCGGTGGTCGACACGATGCCCCACACCACCGCATGGACGCCGAACACAGCCATGGTCACTCCGGCGACCCACGGGCTCCGGGTGAGCGCGAGTACCAGATGGACCGTCGTCTCGATCACCAGACCGGCGCGCAGCAGAGTCAGCGAGCCGACACGCGGTTCCAACAGGTGGTATGCCGGCATGCCGAGGACGGCTCCGATTGCGCCGACTGACATGAGCAGTCCGAACTGCGTCTCACTCAGACCGAGCCGCTGCCGGGCGAACAGCACCCAGGTTGCGAAGGCCGCGCAGAAGGTGATGTTCATGACCAGGATCGAGCACGCGAGCGTTCGTACGCCGGCGTGGCGCCACAGCCAGCGCACTCCCTCGCGGACTTCGCTCCAGATCGCCGTACCCGATGACTCCGGCAGTGGCGGCCGTACGGCGACCCGCGCGACCAGGGCGGCCGCGGCGGCGAACGTGACTGCGTCGAAGACCAGTGGGACCCCGGCCCCAACCGCGAACAGCAGTGCGCCGAGTGGTGGGCCGCCGAGCTGTTGCAGAACGGTCCCACTGGCGAACAGCCGCGCGTTGGCCCTGCCGAGGTGGGCTTTGGGTACGGCGCTCACCAGCAACGCACCGGATGCGTTGTCGGCGAGGGTTTCCGCCGTACCCAACAAGAAGAGGGACAGGTAGATCGCCCAGAGCGGCGACGAGCCGAGCAGTACGGCGGCGCCGAGTCCGGCGAGCACCAGTGCGCGAAAGGTGTCGGCGGCAACGATCATCAGCCGGCGATCGAGCCGGTCGACGAGGGCGCCACTGAACAGGGCGAACAGCAGCCACGGCAACTGCTGGACGAATGCGGCGGCGCCGACCGCGGCCGGTTCAGTCGTGATCGAGGCGACGAGCAACGGGCCGGCGGCGAGCATGGCGCCGTCGCCGAGGTTGGAGATGATCGAGGCCGGCCAGATCTTGCGGAAATCGGATCCGAGATCGGACGGCAGCAGGAACGTACCGAAGGAAGGCATGCGAGAGCTCCAGAGGGCATGACGGAACCGCCGGAGCCGCCGGCGTGACGCCGGCGGGAGACCCGGTCGGCTGCTCGGCAACCGGCCGGATGGCCCGGTCAGCTGCTGGTCAGCGCGCCGACCGGACGGTGCGTGCCATGTCCTCGAACGACCGAGACATTGCTCTCACCTCCGTCTGTACCCCAAGGCGGCCCGTCCGCCTGCCCAGACCCAACCGGCCGCTACCCGCCCCCGCACTCCCGTTCCGGCCCGACCGGCTGCGCTATCCTCGACGATCGGCGACCACGTCGCCTGGAGGGTTCGCATAGTGGCCGAGTGCGCTGGTCTTGAAAACCGGTATGGCGGGTGACCGTCATCGTGGGTTCGAATCCCACACCCTCCGCCTCAACAGTCCAGAAAGTCACTCTGACCTGGGAACACGCTGCTCCGGGTTGCCGGGCATGGCGTCCGGCTGAGTGCGGCTTCGAGCCGATCTAGACTCCCGAGACCGCCTGTTTGGTGAGAATTTCTGTGCCGGCTGTCGGATCCGGGGTGGGGCGTTCGTAGTAGTGGTGAGCGGCGGCCCGGACGCGGCCCGCCGGGGACAAGGGTGATGAGATGCGACCCCTTCGACAGGAAGGCATGGCGGCATGCGGAAACTGATCTACGGCATGAACCTGAGCCTGGACGGCTACATCGCCGCGCCCGGCGACGACATCGGCTGGGGCGCGCCGAGCGATGAGTTGTTTCAGTGGTGGCTCGACCAGGAGTTGGCGATCGGGCTGTTGATGTACGGGCGCAAGCTGTGGGAGGTGATGAGTTCCCACTGGCCGACCGGCGACCAGCAGCCCGACGCCACCCCGGCGCAGATCGAGTTCGCGCGGAACTGGCGGGACACGCCGAAGGTGGTGTTCTCCTCGACGATCGACAAGGTCGACTGGAACACCCGCCTGGTCACCGGCGACGCTGTAGCGGAGATCACCCGACTCAAGGCCGGCGATGGCGAGCCGATGAGGGTCGGTGGCGCCGCGCTCGGTGGGGCGGCCATGCGGGCCGGGCTGGTCGACGAGTACGAGATCGTCACCCATCCGGTGCTGGTGGGCGGCGGCACACCGTTCTTCACCGCGCTGGACAGCTGGGTGAACCTGAACCTGGTGGAGACGGGGACGTTTCCCGGCGGCGTGGTCCTGACCAGGTACGAGACGAGGCGTTGAGCGCGATTCCTTGCTGCTTGTCTGAGGGAGTGGCAGCATGCCCCGGAGCAAGGTCGAGCTTTCCACTTCGAAAATTCGACAAACCAATTGAGATTCTCGGCGGCCAGCGTAATCAGCGAAGCCGTGGCGGGTGCCGATCACGAGTGACGTGTTCGCCACTTTAGGCTGGCGGTGTGAGCCTCGACATTCCTGAGCAGGTCCGCAAGACGGTCATAGCCGACGGGAACGAATCCTGGTTGGACGAGCTGCCGGGCGTGGTCGACTCGCTGGCTCAGGAGTGGTCTCTGATGATCGGTTCCAGCTTTGCAGGCGGTCACGCCGCGCTGGTCGTCGAGGTGACGCTGGTTGACGGAACTCCGGCGGTCCTCAAGATCGGTGTGCCAGGTCGGGGCGTCGGGCACGAGGCCATCGTGTTGCGCCTGGCGAACGGAGAGGGATGCGCCAAGCTGTTGGGCGAAGACGTGGGTCGACAAGCCCTTCTGCTGGAGCGCCTCGGAGCTCCGATGCACGACATCGTGGCCGACCCTGCAAGCCGCCACAACTTGCTGTGCGAAGTGGCGGTCCGCCTGTGGCGTCCGATCGGTCCCGACATTGACCTTCCAACCGGCGCGAAGTTGGCTGAGCAGTACGCCGATCGGCTGCCAAGACTATGGGAGCAGGCGGGGCGACCGTGTACGCCGGCCACTGTGGCGGACGCGCTGAATTGCATGAATCGTCGTCGCCTTGCCCACGACGATCGGTCGGCAGTTCTGGTCCACGGTGACATCCACGAGATGAACGCCCTGCAGGCGAGTGACGGCAGCTACAAGCTCATCGATCCAGCCGGGCTGCGGGCCGAACCGGCGTGCGATCTCGGCACCATCGTGCGTTGCACCCCGGACCTCGGCGATGACCTCTGGGCGCGGACCGAGCGGCTGGCTTCTCGCACGGGCGTGGATGCCACTGCCATCTGGGAATGGGGAACTATCCACCGAGTCGTCAGCGGCGTCTACGCCTGCAGTATTGGCTTTCAGCCCTTCGGCGATCTGCTGCTGGCCGAAGCGGATCGCCTCACGGCGTAGTGGCGGGTGACCGTCGTCGCGGGTCCGAATCCCACACCCTCCGCCTTCTGATGTCTTAAGTCGTCCCGGGGACTAGTCGAGCGGCTCGAGGACGAAGAGGGGGATCTTGCGCGGGGTCATGGTTTGGTATTCGGCGTAGCCGGGGAAGGCGGCGACGGCTCGCTTCCACCACACCTCGTACTCGGCGCCTTCGAGCTCGCGGGCGACGTACTCGCTGGTGACTTCGCCGTCCTGCACCGTGGCCTTCGGGTCGGCCTTGAGGTTGTAGTACCAGACCGGATTCTTCGGGCCGCCGCTGTTCGACCCGACGGCGAGGTACACGTTGTCGTGCTCGACGCGCATCAGCGGGGACTTGCGGATCTTGCCCGACTTCGCACCGCGCGTCGTCAGCAGCACCACCTTCAGGCCGCGCACATCGATCACGTCGGTGGTCCCGGCCTCGGTGACCTTGTCGACCTCTTCCCGGACCCACGCGGTCGGGCTCGGGGCGTACTCCCCAGCGTTTGATGTCATCTCATCAATTCTAATGGTGATACGACACCAATCACCGAGCGTCTCAGCTGTCGGTGCTACTCGGTGAGGGCGTCGCCTCGGGTAGTTCTGCGGTACAGGACGGTGCCTGCGACTCGGGTCCGGGAGACGAGTCCGCTCGCGTTCAGGACCGACAGGTGCTGGCTGATGGCTCCGGGCGTGAGTCGCAGCCGGCGGGCGAGTGCGGTGGTGGTGGCGGGTTCGGCGAGTGTGGTCAGGATGCCGGCGCGGGTTCGGCCGATCAGGGCGGCCAGTGCATCGGCTGGGGGCGGTGGAGTGGTCTCCCACAGGGTGGCGACGCCGCGGACCGGGTAGGCGATCATCGGCTGGTAGCGCGCGCCGTCGTACCCCGGCTTCAAGCGACCGGTCATCGTGCGTACCCACGGCCAGCCCATCGCGAGTGGCACCAGGGTCAGGCCGGTCCCCGATAGCTCTCCGCTCCAGTCGTAGGGATCCGCTACGGACAGGCGGTCCCCGTCGAGGGTGACGGTCTCGTGCAGGTCGTCGAACAGCGCTTGCAAGCCGCCGGTGGCGAGTCGTTGTGATCGCCACAGCACGTCGGCCTCGAGAAGTCGGAGGATGCTGGGCCAATGCTGGGCGAGCGCCTTGTCCCAGTAGGACTGGAGCGTGTCGACGATGCGGAGGGTGGCGGCCTCGGGGTCCGCACGGATCCGGTCCGCCAGCTCCTCGGGTACGTCCGCCACGTCGCCGATGTCGGTGATGACTTGCTGCGCTTCGGTACGCCGGATCCGGTTGAACTCGCCGGCGATGTCGGGCTGTGGTTCGGATGGTGTGAAGGAAATGAAGTCGGCAATCCATCCGTGCACCGGAGCGAGCGTGAACACCTCGGTCAGGTCGAGATCGGCGACCAAGGGTCGGGTTGCGCGCACCCAGGGAAGGTGCAGCGAATGTTCGCCGGGCGCCCGCAGCGCGACCGTGCTGAACACCAACTCCATCAGCGGTGAGAACGCGAACCTGATCCGGGCCACGTCCTCGGGCCGTAGCCGCCACTCGATCACTCGAGCCTCCTCGCCGGCATTCCGCTGCGTGTTTTAGGCCAGGCTAAAAGTATCGCCGTCTCGCGTTGCCCCGGCCACAGTCGTCAAGTCGGGTCAAGGGGCTCCGACTTTCTCACGACAGGGCCAGAAGGCCCGACAAGGCGAAAGGAACCCGAGATGAGCAAGGTAGTCATGGATGTATCGATGTCCCTGGACGGATTCTCGGCCGGACCGAACGTCCGGCCGGAGGAGCCGATGGGGGACGGCGGCGAACGGCTGCACGAGTGGGCTTTCTCCGGAAAGGGACCGGACGGCGAGGTCGACAGCGCCGTCCGCCGGGAGTTGGACGCGATGGTTGGCGCCACCATCATTGGACGGCGTACTTTCGACCTCGGTCTGGCTCCGTGGGGCGGTACGCCGTGGCCCGGCGTACCGAGCTTCGTCGTCACCCACCGGACGAGGGGCGACCTCCTCGGCGACAACGGAGGGACGTTCGCCTTCGATGGGCTGGAGGCCGCGGCCCGGCGTGCCAAAGCTGCCGCGGGGGACAAGGACGTTGTGGTGCTCGGTGCGGACGTCGGCGGGCAGCTGATCACGGCCGGTCTGCTCGACGAGGTGTGGATCCATCTCGTCCCCCGGCTGATGGGGGAGGGCACGCGGCTGTTCGATGGGGTACGGGCCGAGCTGATCCCGGAGGACAAGCCCGTCGCGGGGGCCGCTACCCACCTGCGTTATCGCGTCGCCAGGAATGAAGCAGAGCGATGAATACAGCGATGTTCGGCAGCTTTCTCGTTGGCGTGCTGGTCATGCAGGTGATCCCCGGTCCCGGAATGCTCTTCCTCCTGGCCAACGGAGTCGCCGGCGGGGCGCGCGCCGGCGTGGCGGTGGCCTGCGGAACAGCAGCTGGGATGCTGGTCCACACGACTCTGACGGCGCTCGGGCTTGCTGCTCTGCTCAAAGCAGTGCCAGAAGCGCTGGCGGTCATCAAGGTGATCGGCGGGCTGTATCTGCTCTGGCTTGCTCTTCAGGCATTCCGGGCGCAGCAGCAATCCGTGGCCATCGAACCCGCTGGACACGGAAGGCGGTTCTGGAGCCTGTTCGGCCGCGGGGCGCTCAACAACCTGGCCAATCCGAAGATTGTTGTGTTCTACGTCGTCTTTCTGCCCCAGTTCGTGGATCCGGCAGTTGGTAATGTGACGCGCCAATTGTTCGTCCTGGGTGGAACGATGCTGTTGGTCGGGCTCGTGGTCGACCTGCAGATCGGACTGCTGGCCGGCCGGCTCCGCGGGGTTCTGCTCCGCAGCCGTATCTTCCGGCAGATGCTCAACAAGATCTCCGGAACCATCTACGGAGCACTCGCCGCCCGCCTCATCACCGCCCACTGAAGGGGAACTATGGCGAAAGGACATGGGTGTGGATGTCGACGATGCTGCGGAGCGGTTGGGGTTCAGCGGGTCCTGCGCTTCCAGCGTCGCTTCAGCGTGCTGCCGCTGGTGCCGCCGGAGGACCCGAGCGAGGGGGATCGGGAGCTGATGCGCCTCGGTCTGCAACTAGCGGCACCGGAGAGTGCGTTGGACGACGAGGATCTGGCGCGGATACCGCAGGACACGAGCTTGCAGCGCGCGTTCGTGACTCACCTACGCTCTGGCCGGCACTGGCACACGCGCACCGGCATTCTCCGCTCGGAGCTCGCGTGGGGTTGACGGAACGGGCGCTGAAGCATGTGGCCGCGCTGTCTTCGGATGGACCAGTCGACCCGGGCCTGCGCGTGACTCTGAACTTTCACCCTGACAGGTGGGTTCGGGGGCGCCTGGTGCTCGATGCGCTCGCGGAGGACGGGGCGTACGTGTCGCAGTTCGTCACCGGGATCAGCAACGGTGGCCTGACCGCTCATCCCGGTGGGGATCGGTGGCGGTGGGAGAGCCGGATGTTCGGCGGGGCGTACGACGAGGCTCGCGCCGAAGAGCGGCCGGTGTACGGCGCGCTGAACTTCCGGCGGAGGGCTGTCGGTGGGGCACCGCGGTTCGGGTCGGCGCATGTGCGGTTGACGGCAGAGGCCTTGGCCCGATCGACGTTCTGCCATCCCGACAGCTGCTTTGAGCCTGAGCACTTCGGGGTGGCGGAGCGGATGGGGCTGATCGCGTTGGCCGACGCGGCGGAGTGCGACGTACTTGACGACTACATCGAGGCGCAGGTACACGGACCGGTCCGGCTGGAGCGTGATGTCGAGGCGGTGGTGCTGGATCCGTCGTACCGCGGGACGCCGGTCGAGTCTGCGGCGGCCAGGCTGGGTTGTCCGGTGGAGTGGCATGACGGGTTCCGGCTCACGGTCGATGTACTGCGGGAGCACGCCGACTACCGCGGTCCGCAGTACGTCGAGCTGGGTGAGCGGATCGCGGTCGGTGGGGTGCTGACGCCGCGGGTGATCGGTGATGCGGCTGGTGTGTACGACGAGCAGGCGCTGAAGCGGGTCTGGCACTGTGTGGCGCGGTTCGGCCTGGCAGGCTGGGCGGATGGAGCTGAGGATTCCGGTCGGTCGGGATGAGGTCTGGGCAGAGCATCTGGCGGGTGACGGGGTGCCTGTGGTGTTGCTGCACCCCGGGATCGGCGACTCGCGGGTCTGGGACCTTGTGATGCCCGGATTGGCCGGCCACCGGGTGGTGCGGTACGACGTCCGCGGCTACGGCCGGTCCGCACCGCCGACGACCGAGTTCTCGCTGCTCGGTGACTTGGTCGCCGTATTGGATCAGCTCGGGCTGGAGCGCGTGCTGCTGGTCGGGTGCTCGATGGGCGGAGGTACGGCGATCGGACTGGCGCTCAAGCAGCCCGAACGAGTCGTCGGGCTGGCGCTGCTGTGTCCGGGAGTGCCCGGTTTCCCCTGGCCCGACGAGCCGGAGCTCGACGCCGAGGCGGACGCGCTGAGAGAGGCTCGGGACGTCGACGGGATGGTGCGGCTCGGTTTACGGCTGTGGGCCGCCGCGGGCGATGACGACGCCGCGGTCGCTCAGCTGCGGTCCGCCGTACCGGCGTGGTTCGAGCAGCGGCAGTATCTGAAGGAGGATCCGCCCGTCTACGACCGCCTGCACGAGCTCCACGTGCCGACCGCGGTCATGGTGGGCGACAAGGACCGCCCCATCCTGGCCGCCATCGCCGGCGCGACAGCCGCCCGGATCCCCGGCGCCGAGTTCAGCTGGATGCCCGGCGTCGACCACCTCCCGAGCCTCCGCGACCCGGCCAAAGTGCTCGACACCATCCTGCGGCTAGCTCGTTGACGGGTACGACAGGTGCTGGTGGATCAGTTGCCAGCCTTGTGGGGTGTGGGTGAACACTCGGGTGGAACGGGACTCGGTGTCGACGCCCGCGGTGGTGACGTGGTCGATGCCCCAGGCGATGGCGAGCGTGCCGGAGGCCTTCACTACGGCGTCGGGGGTGGTGAAGCTGATGGGGTCGGTGGTGGATTCCAGGCCGGACTTGCAGACTTCGCGGACCGCTGGCTTGCCGGTGTAGTTGCCGTTGACTTCGTACGAGACGACGTCCTCGGCGATGGGGTCCATCAGGGCGTCGAGGTCGCGGGTGGCGGTGTCGGCGGTCCAGCGGTCCAGGATGCTGCGGATATCGGCAGTGGCGACGGCCAGTGGTACGTCGTCGTGGGGGAACGAGTGGTGTTCGTGGGTGACGGTCCAGCGGTCGCCGGTCTTGCGGAGACCGATGGTGAGGCGCAGGCGCAGCGAAGGATTCTCGTCCGGGGTGCCGCAGCGGAGTAGGGCGAAAGCGAAGGCCACGTCCGAGCCGGCTGTCACCTCCAGCGACTCCAACGCGAACGTCGCGCCAGAGCGTTGCCACTCGAAGAAACCCGGCCACGTCTCGCGGTAGGCGTCCAGGCCGCGCACTCCGTCGTACGGCGGGGGTACGTCGAACATCACGATGTCAGGCGCGTGGTCGGCCAGGACCGTGGCCAGGTCACCGGTGTGCACCGCGGTGACCCAGTTCTCGATCAGCGTGCGGATCTCCTGCTCGTCAGTCATCTTTCGTCCATCCATTCGAGGGCTCTGTCACCCCTACAACCCGGCGCCGGACGCAAACTCATCGCGGTAGCGACGACGGCAGTCCGAACGACGGGAAATCCGCCTCCAGGTACGAGATGACCTCGGCGATCTCCGTCCCGCGGAGCACGATCACGTCGAGCCCGCCCGGGACGTAGCGCGAGCCGTCCCACAGGTAGGTGCCAAAGGCGAGCTGACCGTTTGCACCGGCCGGCAGGAAGCGCCACTCCGACTGCAACGGCCCATCGAGCAGGAACGACCGGATCGCAGCGCGGCCGGCGAACCACTCCGGCAGCGGCGGCATCGAGTACTTCGCGTCCTCTGCCAGCATCGCGACGATCGCGTCGACGTCGCGCGCCTCCCACGCGGCCATGTACCGCCGGACCAGGTCCCGTTCACCGGATTCCCCCAGCGCGTCCAGCGTGGCCTGCTGGCTCGGCACTGAGCTCACCACTGCCCGGGCTCGTTGCAGTGCACTATTGACCGCGGCAACCGACGTCTCCAGGATCTCTGCCACCTCACGAGCAGTGAAGGCCAGCACCTCACGCAGAAGCAGTACCGCACGCTGCAACGCCGACAGGTGTTGCAGCGACGCCACAAACGCGAGCTCCACGGACTCCAACGCCAGCACCCGAGCTTCCGGGCTCAACGACGCAGTCCACGACAGCCGACTCATCGGGTACGGCTCCAGCCACAGGACTTCGGCTGAGCCCTCCACGTCGACGGGCAGCTCGCGGCGGCCGCGGCGTTCGATCAGGGTGAGGCAGCGGTTCGTGGCGATCTTGTAGAGCCACGGCCGGATCGAGCCGCGGTCCACGTATCCGCTCAGACCGCTCCACGCGCGGACCAGCGTCTCCTGTACGGCGTCCTCCGCATCAGCATCGGATCCGAGCATCCGGTAGCAGTGCGCATGGAGCTCACCACGCCACGGCTCAACCAGCTGTCCGAAGGCGTGCTCGTCACCGGCGCGCGCGGCGTCCAAGAGCTCTCGCATCACCTGCACGTTAACGAATGGCTGGCCCAGCGCTCCAGTGTCGCCGCGGTCCGGCCACTGTCCACAGCCTGCCGGCACCGCTCCAGACAGTTCGCCAACTGTTCGAGCAGCAGGCCGCTTTCCAACTCCAGGGTGACCAGTGCAGCCGCAGCATTCAGCAGTACGACGTCCCGCACCGGCCCGCGCTCACCGTCGACCAGACCGCGTAGCACGCGGGCGTTGAACGCAGCGTCGCCACCACGCAGCTCGGCCAGTGAAGACGGCCGCAGTCCGAGTGCGCGTGGGTCGAAGACGATTTGGCGAGCGGAGCCTCCGGACACCACCCACACCCGCGAGAGCCCGGTCGTGGTCAGCTTGTCGAGGCCGTCGTCACCTCGGGCCACGAGGGCGGATTTACCTTGCTGGGCGAGCGCATGGGCGATCACAGGAAGCATTCGGGGATTGGCAACTCCTATTAGCTGATGCTTTGGGTCGGCAGGGTTGAGCAATGGTGCCAGGACGTTGAACGCGGTCGGGACTGCCAGCTCGCGGCGTACCACCGCGACCTGGTGCAAGGCCGGGTTGAAGCGTGGTGCGAACAGATAGGTCAGTCCGACCTCGGCAGCCACCCGCGCAGCATCAGACGCCGACAGGTCGAGTGGGACGCCGAGGTGTTCCACCAAGTCGGCAGAGCCGCCCGCTGATGACGATGCGGCCCGCCCGCCGTGTTTGACCACGGTGACGCCGGTGGATGCTGCCACCACCGCGGCCATGGTGGAGACATTGACCGCACCGGTCCGATCACCGCCCGTCCCGACGATGTCCACGAACGGTCCGGCGATCCGCACCGGCGTCGCGTGCGCACGTAGTACCGAGGCCAGTCCGCCGATTTCGTCGGCGGTCTCGCCCTTGGCCCGCAGAGCGATCAGGAAGCCGGAGATCTGCGCCGGTGAGGCGTCGCCCAGCACCAGTTGGTCCATCGCCCAGCCGGTGTCCGCCGCCGTCAGGTCGGAGCCGGCCAGGAGCGCGGAGATGAGTCCGGACCAGGTCCGGAGTGTTGTTGCCATCGGCAATCCTCAGGGTGCTGGGCCGCCCACGAGGAGACATCACAACGGCCGCCTCGAAGGAGACGGCCGGGTGGTTACGCGCGGAAGCAGCCGTCTAATCGACGGCCCACCACATACCCGCGCGCAGGAACATGGTCAGAACTGTAGTCACGCGACCAACTGCTCCGCAACGTTCCATCCGCGGATGTAGTCGACGGTGAAGGTGGGGACGAGCCGGTCGTCGTCACCGACACTCCGCTCGGGGAAGTCGAACACGGCGAGCATCAACTGCACCGGGTACGACGGGGCGCCCGAGCAACTGCGGATCGGCGCGCCGTCGACGAAGTACGTCGCCTCACCCGAGGCCCACTGGACGGCGTACGTGTGGAAGTCGGCCAGGTCCAACGGGAGGCGGACCGCCTCGAAGTCCTGCGGCACGGACGGGTCGCGGATGGTCTTCAGCCCCATCCCGACGGCCGCCGAGCCCGGGACCACCGTGTCGCCGAACACCTCCATCACACAGATCTCGCCGCACCGCTCCGGCTGGTCCTCCAGCCCGACCATCCACAGCGACACCATCGATCGCGGACTGAGGTCGGCGCGTGCGCGCAGTTCGACGTACCCGCCGTTCGGAGTCCAGCCCCAGAACGCTTCCTGCTCCTCACGGACGACGAGACCCTCGCGGTACGGCTGCTGACCGATCGTGCTGCCGACCGGACCGGAGTAGTTGCCGGACTGGATCCCGGACACCCGGAGATCCGGTTTGTGGTCACCGGAGCACCAGAGTCCCTGGTCAGGCGGGATGCTGAGCGTGAGGCAGGAGTCCCTCAGCCGGTACGTCGCAGCTGACGCCGCACGGGAACTCCACTGCGGCAGGTAGTACGGCGACCAGGCGGATTGGTCGAGCGAGGACGCTTCGAAGTCGTCCTCGAACACCAGGTCACCGCGGGTCGCGCTCATGACCCCATGATGGGCGATGCCGGGGCGCTGTCACATCATGGTGCTCCGATCCGTCTAGGTAGTGATGGACTGCGACCAGGAGAAGGCACCCGTGGACGAGCACGATCAGCTAGCGCGCCAGTTCGAGCAGAACCGCGGGCAGTTGCGCGCGGTCGCCTACCGGATGCTCGGGTCGGTCGCCGAGGCCGAGGACGCGGTACAGGAGGCGTGGCTGCGGCTGAGCCGGTCCGACGTGAGTGACGTCGGCAATCTGTCCGGGTGGCTGACCACTGTGGTCTCGCGGGTCTGCCTGGACATGCTGCGGAGCCGCAAGTCCCGGCGGGAGGACTCGCTGGACACGTTCGTGCCGGACCCGATCGTCAGTCGCGAGGTCGGGCCGGAGGACGAGGCGCTGCAGGCGGATGCGGTCGGTCTGGCGCTCCTCGTCGTACTGGAGACGCTGTCGCCGGCGGAGCGGCTGGCGTTCGTCCTGCATGACATGTTCGGGGTGAGCTTCGACGAGATCGCGATGATCGTGGACAAGTCGCCGGCCGCGACGCGGCAGCTGGCCAGCCGCGCCCGGCGGCGGGTGCAGGGTGCGCCGGTGAGTGACGGCGACACGGGGCGGCAGCGCGCGGTCGTGGAGGCGTTCATGGCGGCGTCGAGGAGCGGTGACTTCGAGGCGTTGCTCGCGCTGCTCGATCCGGACGTCGTACTGCGCGCCGACGCCGGGGATGCGACCGAGGACTTCTCCGGTCCGGCGGTGTCGAAGCTGGTCCGCGGTGCCCTGGCGGTGGTCGAGCAGGCGCTGCTCTTCACCCGGATGGCGCCGTACACGGAGATCGCCGTGGTCAACGGGACGCCCGGCGCGATCACCGTCGTCAACGGCCGCCTGATGGGCGTGATGGGCGTCACGGTCGTCGACGGCAAGATCACAGAGATGGACATCCTCGCCGACATCGACCGGCTCAAGGAGCTCCCACTCCCGGCCTGAGCAACCCGAGCACGCGTCGCCCTTGCGCCTCCGCCGTACCGGGTGGATTCCGGTCGGCGCTCGGTCCACCCGGACCGATCAACGTCAGCCAGAACGCCGCCCACAGGCAGCGGGCTTCGCGGAGACGGTCCGGATCGACGTCGAAGCGCCGTACGACGGAACCCCAGTCGGTCGCGCGTCCTGACAGATGCTCGACAAGATTGGCGAGCTCGACCGTGCGGTCGCCCACTCCGGCGTCCTCGAAGTCGACGATGCGGATCCGGCTGCCGTCCCAGAGGTAGTTGGCCAGGTTCGGATCGCCATGGCCGACCACCGGGTCGCGCATGTCGAACCCGGCAAAGCTGTCCAGCCAGACCGCTGCCGCCGTCGCGGCGCCGGCGATCACGCCGGCGCCGGTGCGGAGGGGCGCGAGCGCGGTGCGCGTGCGGTCGACCAGAGCTGGTGCGTCGATCGGGGCCAGGCCGTGGGGATCGACCGACCACAGGGTGGTGAGGGCGTCGCCCAAGGCGTCGAGCTGGGCGGGGGTGAGCGCCCCGGAGAGTGGTTGGCCGGGCAGGACCGACATCGAGACCCACGGACCCGGGGAATCGGGTTGGGATCGGTTCAGGGGGATCGGCGCCAAGCTCGGTGCGTGCTGTGAGAGCAGGGTGAGGGCGGCAAATTCGCGACCCGGCTCGTCGCGGGACCAGGAGGTGTAGCGCTTCGTGAGGACCTCATCGGTGACCTCGACAGTGTGGGTCATCTGGAGAAGTTTGCCGGGGGGGTGTCGATTGGGGCCTCTTTCCTTCGACGTATGGGCAGGAGCGGATACGTGAGGGAGTGGGTTCGGATGACGACGCAGGCGGTTGCACCGGGTGCATGTGATGTCGTGGCGGGGCTGCTGGGGGCTGGGTTCAACGGTGCCGCCCGGCTGCCCGGTGAGGCGGAGTACGACGTTCAGCGGAAGTCCGTGATCCCGACGGTGGACTCGCGGCCGCTGGTGGTCGCCGAGGCCTACAGCCGGACCGACGTGCAGGCGGCGGTGCGGACGGCACGGGAGTACGGCGTACCGATCGCGGTGCAGGCCACGGGTCACGGGACTCGCGTTCCGGCCGACGGCGGGATCCTGCTGAAGACGACCCCGATGACGTCCGTACTGATCGACCCGGAGCGTCGGATCGCGAAGGTCGCGCCAGGCGCGCGCTGGGGTGCGGTCCTGGACGCAGCCGGTCAGTTCGGCCTGGCGCCGCTCTCGGGATCGCACCGCGACGTCGGCGTGACCGGGTACACGCTCGGCGGCGGAGTCGGCTGGCTCGCGCGGAAGTACGGGTTCGCGGCCGACAGCGTGATCCGCGCCGAGGTCGTCACCGCGGACGGGCGCCTCGTCACGGCGAGCGCCGAGCACCACGCCGACCTGTTCTGGGCGATCCGCGGCGGCACCGGCAACTTCGGCGTCGTGACCTCGCTCGAGTTCCGGTTGTACCCGGTCCGCCAGGTCCACGCCGGCATCGTGTACTACGGCATCGACCGAGCGGCCGCGATCCTGCGCCGCTACCGCGACTGGACCGCCACGATCCCCAACGAGCTCAGCACCGCGATCCTCCTGACCCGGGTCCCCGGCACCGAACAGCGCGCCGTCGCGATCAAGGTCATGTACGCCGGTGCCGCCGAACTGGCCGAGCACCTCCTGAAGCCACTGTTCGCCGGCGGTCCCAGGCTGGCCGGCGAGCTGACCACGATCGAGTACGGCGAAGCCGCGATGGGCGGCACACCTGCCCGGCACCTCGACTTCCTCGACACCCTGACCGACGACGTGATCGACGTGGTTACCGGCTTCGACGACGAGGACGCGCCGACCGTCGAGATCAGGCACTGGGGTGGCGCGATGGCGCACCCGGGTCCCGGTGCGGGACCGGTCGGTCACCGCGAAGCGTCGTACTCGCTGATCGTGGACCGGGAGATGCACGGTCTGCTACCGGACTCGGGTCGCACGTTCGTGAACTTCCTCGGTGATCCCAGCCGGGCGGACACGGCGTACGCGCCGGAGGATCTGCGGCGGCTGCGCGAGGTCAAGCGGGCCTACGACCCGACGAACTTCTTCCACCTGAACGCGAACATCCGGCCCTGAAAAAGCGACCCGGTCCCCAGGAGGGCAGGGGACCGGATCGCTCAGGGCGTCTAGCGGGGTGTGCTCAGACCGTGCCCGAGTTGCCGTAGACGGTCACGTGGACGTGGTCGTAGTGGTTCGCGGTGGTGCTACCGCGGTCCTCCATCGCGCGCCAGCCTTCGCTGCTGCGCTGGACCGTCCAGATGTGCTGCTGCCAGATCAGCTGGCTGACACCCAGCTTCTTGTAGTTCGCGTGCAGCCAGTCGGCGACCTCCTGGCCCTCCGAGCCGCTGACCATGATGTCCAGCGCGTGCCCGCTCGAGTGCTCCGAACCACTGTCACCCGAGCGCAGACCGCCGTACGACGTGATGTCCGGGAACTTGGCGCAGATCGCGCGGTGGACGCGGATCGCGTCCTGGGTCAGGCCGCTCTCCACCGAGGAACCGGCCTTGCAGGCGGCCTGGGAGATCGCGCCGCCGGCGGAGGCAGCGGTGGTTGCGACCGGCTTCGTGGCGGACAGGTACACCGCCTTCACCCAGCGGGACTTGTTGTCGCTGACGACCTCGGCCCAGATGCCGTCGACCTTGCCGGTGACGGAGACCTTGGTGCCCTTCGGCAACACGTCCAGCAGCACGCCGGTCAGCGGGAGGGACCACAGGTTCACGTCGGTGGTGGTGTACTTCGTGCCCGTTGCCTTCGGCGGCGTCGCGGTGCGGGTCGGCGTCGCGGTGGGCTTCGGGATCGGCGCCTGCTTCTTCAGATGCTTGGGCGCCGGAGTCGTCTTCGGCTTGGGAGCCGCCGTCGACGGGGTGACGTTCAACGGGGGTCGCAGCGCGTCCCGGCTGACCTGGTTGCCGCGCGACAGCTGCAGGGACGAGCTGGCGATCGACGGGTCGAAGGTGACGTGGTGGTCGGGGAGCGCGGCCGCCGAACCGGTGGCTACCAGGGCCACTGCCGCGCCGGGGATCGCCACCTTTGCAATACCTGGGCGGATCACCTGCGGGCGAGGTTGACGGTGCCGCGCCTGTCTATGCCGTCCTGCAGTCACTTCTGGAAACCCAATCTGCCGAGACCAAAACGTTATCGACCGGAGGAGTCAAGCACACATCGCCACCCGGGTTCGAATCGGCCCCCAGTCTTAACGCATTACGAACGTCCGCCAGCCTCGGCCGAGCCGTGATCCGGCCGCTGTCCGGATGTGATCAGCCCGAGATCAAACGCTTGGTCGACACAGGGCGTCCGTGATCGCGTTCGCGACCAGGTCGGCGTACCGCTCCGGGGGCCAGCCGCGGAGCAGGACGAGGAGCTCGTAGAACTCGACCGAGATGTAGGTCCACAGCACGTCGGCGACCTCGTCGAGCGTGATCCCGGGGCGCAGGCCGCCGGTCTCGAGCAGGTGCCGGCCGAACATCGTCATCCCGGTCAGCCGCTCGTCCAGCAGGGTCTGCCAGGTCTCGCGCAGCGTCTCGTCGCTGTGCCGGCCGTCCCGGATCAGGATCTGTACGCGCGCCGACCGCTGCTGCCGTTGGGTGAGGCCGTCGGCGTACAGCCGGATCTTCCGCCGTACGTCGGGCTCCGTCTGGACAGCCCGCAGTTCGGGGCGCTCGGCGACGGGGACCGGCTCGTCGTCGCCGGCGATGACGAAGTCGAAGACGGCCTTGGCCAGCGCGGCCTTGCGGCCGAAGCCCTTGTAGACGCTCTCGGCCGAGACGCCGGCCCGCTGCGCCACGGCACTGATCGTGGTCGCCTGGAAGCCGTCGGCCTCGAACAGTGCCTGCGCCGCGACCACGACGTCCCGCCGCCGCTGCCGGGCCCGCTCGCGCCGGCCGGTGGCGTCGTACGGCCTCTTGACTTCCGGCATGCCCGCTCCCATTCTTTTGGTTACAGGCAGACTGTATCGAATTGTAGGGGGAAGAACCATGAGTACCGCGACAGACGTGGGCACGATCGCGGCCCGCAGCATCCTGGCGATGGCCGACGGCGAGCCGGCCGACTTCGACGCGCTGGTCCATCCGGAGGCGGTCAACCGGGAGGGGCGGATCGAGCCGCCGGAGTGCCGGGTGGGAGGTCCGGCCGGCTTCTACGCGACCGCGCGCTGGCTGCGGACCGCGTTCGAGGGGCTGGCGTACGAGATCCACCATGTGGTTGCCGATGGCAACTTGGTGGCGGTGAACTCGACGATGAGCGGCCGGCATGTGGCGCCGTTCGCGGTCTACACCCCGGACGGCGCGGTGGACACGGTCTTCCCGCCGACCGGCAAGACCTTCGCGGTCACGCAGTCGCACTGGTTCCGGATCCAGGACGGCAAGGTGGTCGACCACTGGGCCAACCGCGACGACCTCGGCCAGGCCAAGCAACTCGGCTGGGTCCCGCCGACGCCGGCGTACCTCTTCCGGATGGCCCGCGCCAAGTCCCGCACCAAGCGCGCCACCGCGTGACCCGCTCCACCCCAGCCGACCGCCTCACGCCGACTTTGTGCATCACGTCCGTACGGCGGGGGCCGCGTCGTACGGATGTGGTGCACAAAGTGGGGTTGTGTGATCCAGGTGGCGGCGCGGAGGGGTGGTTGCCTGGTTGACTGCGGGCGTGGATGAGCTGGGGTTGCGGGTCGAGCGTGGAGTCGTGGCGCGGCTGGTGATCGATCGGGTCGCGAAGCGGAACGCGTTGACTCGCGCGATGTGGGAGGCGCTGCCCGGCCTGCTCGCGGAGTTGGCCGCCGACGACCAGGTGAAGGTGCTGCTCGTCACCGGCGAAGGGCCGACCTTCTCGGCCGGTGCGGACATCGGCGACCTGATCTCCGGCGACGATCCGGCCGACCCGATGGCGGAGTTGCGCGCCTTCAACCTGCGCGCGCAGACCGCGCTACGGGGGTTCCCGAAGCCGACGATCGCGGTGGTGCGGGGGCACTGCATCGGCGGCGGACTCGAGATCGCGGTGAACTGCGACTTCCGGTTCGCCGCGCGGGACGCGACGGTCGGGGTGACACCGGCCCGGATCGGGGTGGTCTATCCGCCGGCCGCGATCAAGGTGCTGCTGGACCTGGTCGGTCCCGCGACGACGAAGTACCTGCTCTTCAGCGGTGACCTGCTGACCGCGGAACAGGCCGAGCTGAAAGGCCTCGTGGATCGTGTCGTCGACGACCCGGCGGCGGAGGCCGAGGCATTCGCGGAGACGATGGTGTCGCGCTCGCAGCTGACGATCCGCTCGGCCAAGGAGACGGTCAACGCGCTGCTGGCCGGAGCGGACGCGGACGCCGCGGCCCGATCGCGGTACCAGGAGACGATCGCCTCCGGTGAGCTCGCAGAGGGAATCGAGGCGTTCACCCGGAAGCGCTCGCCCGACTTCCCGTGGCACTCAGGCTGAGACCAGGGTGCCGCGGAGCTCGACCCGATCGCCGACCGCGGCCGAGACCCGGGCCGCGATCGCCTGGGCGTGCGCGTCGTCGGTGACGTCGACCAGGTAGAAGCCCGCGAGCTGCTCCTTCGCCTCGCCGAACGGCCCGTCGGTGACGACTTGCGCGCCGTCGCGGATCTGCACGATCCGGCCCTCCTCGGGCGGCAGCAGGCCCTCGGAACTGACCAGCTCGCCGCTGGCCGCGAGCTCGCTCTCGAGCCGCATCAGCCGGCCGAGCGCCTGCTGGTCCTCGTCGGTCCAGGTGCGATCGATGCTCCGGAAGATCATCACGACGTACTTCATGGGCCTCACCGTAGCGACCCGGACCGACAGAAACCCCGTGGGCCGGAGTGGCCCACGGGGTTCTGGTGTCAGGTCGGACTAGGGGTGGATCAGTACCAGTGCCGGCGTCCGCCGACGGCCCGGCCTGTCGATCCGAGCAGGAAGAGCACCGCTCCGACCACCAGCAACACGATGCCGATGGTCCACAGGATCGGAATACTCAGCAAGAATCCCAGAATCAGCAGGATCAAACCGAGGATGAGCATGGAGCCTCCTTCTAAGAGCTGCCGGGCGGTCGCTCGCAGCCACAGAGCTCCGGTGCCCCGGACGCGCCGCTCCGAACCTCCAACAATCGTTTGATGTCACGACGCCACTGGCTCGAGCCGCGGTGAGCGCTTCCGATCGAGGAGGAGTGCGCAGCCTGCCAGACCCAGCGCGATGAACAACCACACCGCCATGAACGCAACCCGGTAGCCGTGGGTGAGCGCGGTCGCTGTGGCGCCCGTCGTATTGCCTGTGGCGACCGCGGAGAGTACGGCGATGCCGACTGCACCACCGATCTGGAAGCTGGCGTTCTGCAGGCCGGAGGCGACACCGGAGTCCGGTCCGGCCACGTCGCTGAGGGCGGCGATAGCCCCTGCGACCGTTCCGGCACCAAGTCCGGCGCCGAAGATCGTCAGACCCCAGAAGGCCAGCTCGAAATACCCGGAGTCCACGGTCAGCTGAGTCATCACGGTGGTTCCGACGCCGGCGAGCAGTAGCGAGACGAGCGCGACCCTGCGCATCCCCACTCGGGTGACGAGGTGCTGTCCGACCATGGAGCCGACCACTGCGGCAGCCGCGAGTACGGCGGACATGAGGCCGTAGCGGATCGCGGAGACGCCCAGCGCCAGTTGGGCGTACTGCGTGTAGATGAAGTTCAGCCCGAACGCCGCCAGCCCCCAAGCGATCGTGATCAGGTTGCCGCCGACCAGCGCGCGCGAGCGGAAGATCCGCAGCGGTACGAGCGGTGCGGCGGACCGCTTCTCCACGAGCACGAACAGTGCGAACAGACCGGCCGACAACAGCACCAGCAAGACGGTCCACCCGATCGCCGAGTCAGGCGCTTCGATGACGGCGTACACGAGCACGATGAGCGCACTGGTCACCGTGACAGCGCCGGCCACATCGAAACCGCGGCGGCCCGGTCCACGGCTGTCCAGCAGCAGAACGGGAGCCAGTACGGCGACCAGCAGGCAGACCGGCACGTTGATGAAGAAGATCCACTGCCAGCCGAGTCCGTCCGTGACGGGTCCTCCGATGAGGGACCCCGCCGTACCGCCGACTCCACTGGTCGCTCCCCAGATCCCGAGCGCCTTGTTGCGATCCGGACCCCCGGGGAACGTGGTCATCACGATCGACAGCGCACTCGGCGCCAGTACGGCGGCCGCCGCGCCCTGCAGCCCCCGCGCGAGGACCAGGGCGTCACCGCTCCACGCGAACCCGCAGAGCAGCGAAGACCCGGCGAACAGCAGCAGTCCGGTGATGAACACCCGCCGCCTACCCAGCAGGTCGGAGATGCGGCCCCCGAGCAGGAGCAGACCGCCGAACATCAGCGCGTAGCCGCTGGGCACCCACTGCACGCCACCGGTCGAGAAGGTCAGCTCACGCTCGATGGACGGTACGGCGACCAGCACGATCGACGCGTCCAGGATGATCATGAACCCGGTCAGGCAGAGCAGCGCCAGTGCGAACCAGCGCTTCGATTCGGTAACCATCTGACATCTCCAGTACGGCGGGGACGCCCGGGCTGAGCGTCACTCGGTGGAGACGTCGGGTTCACTGGGACCACTTCGACATTTCGGACTGTCGAACTTGGGCACCCCAGTTCCGACGTACCGGATGACAGGGGGTCACAGCGGCCTCCCCGAGGGACAGGATGGTGCCTGTGAAGTACATGCTGCTGATCTACAGCAACGCCGAGAGCTGGGCGAGCCTGTCCGCCGAGCAACGCGAGGGTCTGTCCCGGGCGCACGAATCGCTGTCGCGTGAGCTCACTGAGCAGGGCCTTCTGGTCAGTGCGGCCGGGCTGGCGGATCCCATCACCACGCGGACCGTGCAGGTGCGCGACGACACCGCGACGACCACGGACGGACCGTACGCCGAGGCCAAGGAGCACCTGGCCGGGTTCTATCTGGTCGAGTGCGACGACATCGACCAGGCGATCGGCTACGCGGCCCGGATGCCGGACGCGGAGTACGTCGCCGTGGAGGTGCGGCCGGTGATGGACGCGTCCGGGCTGGAGATGTGAGCGACCCCGCCGGCCGGTCCGAGTCCGGCGACTTCGAGCTGCTGCTGCGTGAGCAGGCGCCGCAGGTGCTGAGTGCGCTGGTCCGGCACTACGGGCATTTCGACCTGGCCGAGGAAGCGGTCCAGGAGGCGCTGCTCGCGGCGGCTCAGCAGTGGCCGAGTGAGGGTGTGCCGGACAACCCGCGCGGATGGCTGATCCGGGTCGGGTCGCGCCGGCTGACCGATCTGCTGCGCAGCGAGTCGGCCCGGCGACGGCGCGAGGAGAACGTGGCCCAGCTCGCCCCGCCCGAGGAATTCGTTGCCGCAGGCCCGGAAATCGACGATCCGGGTGGCAGGGACGACACGCTGACGCTGCTGTTCCTGTGCTGCCACCCGGCGCTGTCGCCGGCCTCGCAGATCGCGCTGACGCTGCGCGCGGTCGGTGGTCTCACCACCGCGCAGATCGCGGCCGCGTTCTTGGTGCCGGAGGCAACCATGGCGCAGCGGATCAGCCGGGCGAAACGCAGCATCAAGCAGGCGGGCAGTACGTTCGAGCTGCCGCCCGAGGCGGAGCGGGACGAGCGGATGGGCGCCGTACTGCACGTCCTCTACCTGATCTTCAACGAGGGCTACACCGCGTCGTCGGGTACGTCGTTACACAGCGCGGAGCTCACCACCGAGGCGATCCGGCTGGTGCGGGGCGTGCGCAAGCTGCTGCCCGATGACGGTGAGGTGGCGGGGTTGCTGGCGCTCATGCTGCTCACCGATGCGCGTCGGCCGGCGCGGACCGGTGCGGAAGGTTCGCTGATCCCGTTGGCCGAGCAGGACCGCTCCAAGTGGAACAAGGCGGTCATCGTCGAGGGTGAGGCGCTGGTGACAGATGCGCTGTCCCGTACGCAGCTCGGGCCGTATCAGGTGCAGGCCGCGATCGCCGCGGTACATGACACCGCCGAGCGGGCTGAGGACACCGACTGGCGGCAGATCGTCGCGTTGTACGACGTACTCGAGCAGATGGTCGACAACCCGATGGTGAAGCTCAACCACGCGGTCGCGGTGGCCATGGCCGTCGGTCCGAAGGAGGGGCTCGCCGTACTCGAACCACTCGAGTCCGACGATCGCATGACCGATCACCACCGGCTGGAGGCGGTCCGCGCGCACCTGCTGGAGATGTCGGGCGATCTGGCCGCCGCGCGCGAGAGTTACCTGCTGGCGGCCCGCCGTACGACGAGTGTCCCGGAACGCAACTACCTGCAGTCGAAGGCGGACCGGCTGACCTGACTCGCGGTGCTCCCGGACATGTGTCAGGTTTGAGCCGTGGATCTGACCAGGGCCTCACTCCTCCGGGAGATGCTGACCGGTACTGAGCTGGGCAGCCGGACGACCGAGTTCGCGCACTCACTGCGGCGGTTCACCACCCGGACCGGTGGGCTGATGCTGTTCGGCCCGGTCGACGACGAGCCATGGCACCTGACCGCGCACCTGGACGACGAACTGCACCGGGCCGGGGTCGACGACGTCCGGCCGTCGCTGGTCCGCTGGGCGCCGCCGCCGGACGCGCCGCCGCACCTGGCGATCGGACTGGACCGGTTGCGCGACGCCGGCCGGGGCGAGTCGCTGCTGGTGGTGGCCGAGGAGGATCCGGCGGAGACGCTGCTCGAGCGGATCAGCGACGTACGGCGCCGGGGTACGACGATCTTCAGCATCGGGAACGGGGACGAGGAGCTGACATCGCTCAGCCACGAGACGCTGGTGCCGGAGTTGCTGCTGCCGGACGGGTTCGGGTGGACGAGCCGGCGGATCGAGCTGGACCACGACGAGCCGCAGGCCGCTCTGACCGACGTGGAGCCACAGACCACGGAGGGGTTCGAGATGGCACAGCACCTGGTCAGCCTGGCCGCGGCCGACCAGGACGCCGGTCAGTCCGGGTGGCGCCGCCGGCTCCGCGCCGCCATCGAACGCCTGTCCGGCGAGCCCGCCTAACTCTCGAAACGCCCGCCCCGTGAGCCCGTCTAACCGCTACGCGTCGAGGTAGAGCGCGGCCAGCCGGGGCAGATGGGTCTCCAGGTCGTCCTCGTCGTCGAAGTCGATCTCCTTGCCGGCCGGCAGGTCCGGCGTGTCCGGCGCCTCCGCGTCGACCGCCTTCCAGTACGCCGCCTCGTCGCCGGTCACGTTCTTGTACGCGTGACTGCCGACATGCAGCAGGCCTTCACCGTCGAATCCCTCGAAGCCTTCCGGCCGGTCCTCGTCGACCACGTCGGCGAGCGAGTCCGGCTCGGCCAGCGCGGCCTCCCAGACCTCCCGCCCTTGCGCGACCAGCCAGCCCCGGAACGAGTCGAACCCGTCCTCCGAGGCCCCCGAGTTGATCAGGTACGCCGCCGCCCACAGATCCCACCGGAAAGACTCGACCTGCAACCGCGCGAGTTCGACCCCGAACCCCGCGATCTCGGCGGCCTCCAGCCCACCCAGCACCTTGGTCAGCGCGTCCGCAACCCCGTCCGGATCCGCCACGGTGTCGTCCACCCCACCGCGCGCATCCTCAACCAGCCCCCAGAATCCATCCCTGTCCACCCCCAAAGCGTCTCACCACCCCTAGGCCAAACGGGAGCGCTGATCGCAGGTGATTTACGACAGGTCGCGTTGGTACACCGTGACGGGGATGCCTTCGCCGAAGGTTTTGGACTGGGTTAGGTGCCACTTGGTCTTTTCGGGGGTTTCGGCGAAGAGGCGGCGGCCGGTGCCGAGGATGACGGGGAAGGTCATCAGGTGGATCTCGTCGACCAGGTCGGCGGCCAGGAGTGCTTGGACCAGACGGATGCTGCCGGGGACCTGGATCTCGCCGGTGACCTCGTTCTTGAGCTTGGTCACCTCCGCGACCACGTCGCCTGACAGCACTCGGGTGTTGTTCCAGGCGGGGTCGGTCAGCGTGGTGGAGACGACGTACTTCGGCATGCTGTTGTACTTGTCGGCCAGTTCGCCCTCGTAGTCCGGCCAGGCCGCCGCGAAGCCTTCGTACGTCGTCCGCCCGATCAGCAACGCCTCCGCGCCGAGCGCCTCGTCGTGCTTGAACCGCTCCCCGTCCTCACCACGGTCGAACGCGAAGCTCCACTCGGCGTACTTGAAATCTCCCCCGCCCGGCGCCTCGGCGACCCCGTCGAGCGAGATGAACGTGGTCACCACCAGAGTCCCCATGGCCGTCACGCCTCGTGTGCGAACTGGCGCAGGACGGGAGCGAGTACGGACGGCTCCGTGCTGTGGTTCTCACCCGGGACAGGCTTCAGCGTCGCAGTCCGGAGGTGAGCGGCCATTGCTTCCGCACCCGAGATCAGCCACGGTGCCGTCTTGTCGCCATGCATGACCAGGACGGGTACGTCGATCGCCGCCCAGCGGTCCGCGGGCAGTGGGTTGCCGGACATCGTGGTCCCCATGATGCGGCCGTCGTACGAGATCGTGGGCGCGATGTCCTCGATCGGCGCCCAGTACGGGCTCTGCCGGATTCCCGCGACGAACTCGGCCGGCATCCCGGCCGCGGCTGTCATGAACAGCTCCGCCGCCTTGTCCCGCTGACCGGCCGCGACGAACGCGTCGAGTTGCTCGACGTAGTCGGACGGCAGCGGCGGACGCGAGTCGTCGACCACCACCGGCGGCTCAAACAGAGCCAACGCGGAGATCGGCAGCCCGGCCGCCGCCGCGTCCAGAGCCAGAAGTGAACCGGAGGACCAGCCGAACACGATGGCCGGCTGCCCAGCGTCCCCGATCAGCGCGCCGATGTCCTCGATCTCCCGCTGGATCGCGTACGGCGCGGTGTCGGTGCTCTCACCGCGTCCGCGCCGGTCGTAGGCGTAGACCCGGAATTCGTCGCTCAGCAGCTTCGCCACCTCGGCATTCGCCGGGTTGACCGCGCGGTGGGCAGTGGCGCCGTCGACCAGGATCAGCGGCCGCCCCTCGCCCCACGCCTCGAAGGCGATCGTCGTGCCGTCGGCGGACTTCAGTGTGCTCATCGTCCTTCTCCTCTGTGGTCGTTGGGAACTGGACCGTACAGTACTCAGAAAAGAACTGGACTGTCTAGTATGATTTCCGTGACCGCAGAGGAGGACGTCGTGGAGTATCGACAGCGGGCCGCCGTCTGGCAGCCGGAGCAGGCCGTCACGATCGAGGGCGAGGGCCGGACGCCGCGCAAGCGCCGGGCGATCCTGGCCGCGGCGACCGAGGTCTTCCTCCAGCACGGGTACCTCGGCGCGAGCATGGACGAGGTCGCCGCGAAGGCCGGCGTCTCCAAGCAGACCGTCTACAAGCAGTTCGAGAACAAGGAACGCCTGTTCGCCGAGATCGTCCTCGGCACCAGCGATCAGCTGATGGACGGACTCGTCCAGGCGTACGCCGAGACCCTCGACGGGGCCGCGGACGCGCGTGAAGGCCTGCAGGCGCTGGCTCGCCGACTCCTCGACAGCCTCACCGCGGCCAGCGTCCTCCAGCTGCGCCGGCTCGTGATCGCCGAGGCCGATCGGTTCCCCGAGGTGTGCGGGGCGTGGTTCACCAGCGGTTTCGAGAAGTCACTGGAGGCGCTGGGCGAAGCGCTCACCCGACTTACCGACCGCGGCTTGCTGCGTGAACTCGAGGACCCGACGCTCGCGGCGTACCAGTTCGCGGGGCTGGTCATGTACAAGCCGATGAACCGGGCGATGTTCGCCGGCACCCGGGAGCGCCCGGCCCCCGGCGAGCTCGACAAGCTCGCGGACCAGGCGACCGAGGTGTTCCTCGCTGCCTACGGCGCTTGACCGCTACACGTCTTCCCCGGCGGGCGGGGGCGCCTCTGTTCTCGATGGATCGGTGACATGCCGGTGGATCCGCCAGCCCGCCCAGGCCAGCAGGCCCACCGGGATCGGCAGCCAGAAGGAGACGAGCCGGTACAGGAGCGTCCCGATGAGTGCGGTGTCCGCGCTGACTCCGATGAGGACGAGCAGCGCTGTCAGACCGGCGTCGACGAAGCCGAGACCGCCCGGCGTTATCGGGATCATCGCGAGGGCCTGAGCGACGACATAGGCCAGCAGCACCATGGAGGGGCGGGCATGCGCGTCGAGCGCCACCAGCGCGGCCACGAGCGCGGCGTAGTCGAACATGCGGTTCGCCGCCGCCGCTAAGGCAGCGGCCCACCAGCGGCCCTCGAACGCAGCGGCCACCCGGTCCCGCTGGGTGACCAGCAACGCAGCACAGCTGTCGGCGGTCACGCTGTGCTTCACGACGTGGATGATGCGACCGGTCGCACGACCGACCAGTACGACGAACCGCTTCCAGGTGAGTGCGGTGAGCCCGAGACCGACGATGACGATCGCCATGATCAGTGAGACCAGGAGGCCGAGCTCGAGCTGCCGAGCGGGTGGTGGACCGATCAGCACCGCGGGCACCGTGAGGACCGGCAGCAGCAAGAGCACGCCGGTGGTGATCAGGCCGATCGCGGTCAGGGCGGAGGCGACGACTGCGGCCGGCTGCCCGGCTTGGATCAGGAGCCTGGCCTGGAGGACCCCACCGGTGGCCGCGCCGCCGGGGACGACCTTGCTGGCCGCGTTCCCGGCCAGTTGCGCCGTCGCGATCGTGCCCCACCCCGCATGGACGGGTCGTGGCTCCTCGTCCGCGGCGTGCTGGGCCAACGCCAGTCTGGCGAGCCACCACAGTGCGGCGAAGCTGGCGAACTCCAGTACTACGAGGACCGGGAACCACCAGAACTCCACGTCCGCAAGGCGTGGCCAGGCTCCGAACAGGGACAGAATGCTCGGCGCCACGATGTACAGGCCGACGCCGGTAATCGCCAGGCCGACAGCACGGCCGCCCCATCGCCGCACCAAACCCCCGCCAGCGACGCGCATGTGTCACCTCGCCCAGTGGACCACTCGCCTCGCCACCATAGCGCGACCAGTGGAGTCCACCATCCGCCGCAAGCTCACACATCCCACCGGCCGGGGGATCAGAGGGTGCCGCGGGTCGAGGTCCGTACGACGAGCTCGGGGGTGAACGTGACCCGTTGGTGTTCGTGGTCCGGGTTGGATGACTCGTCCAGCAGCAGCTCCGCGGCGGTCCGGCCGAGTAGCTGCCGCGGCTGACGGACCGACGTCAGCGGTACGGCGGCCGCCTCGGCGAACTCGATGTCGTCGTACCCGACGATCGCGAGGTCCTCGGGAACGCGCAGGCCGAGGCTGACGCACTGCTGCAGCAGGCCGAGGGCGAGCAGGTCGTTCGCGCAGAACGCGGCGGTCGGGCGGCGGGCCGCCGGGAGCCCGGCGAGTCGTTGCCCTGCGCCCCTGCCTTCGGCGACGGTGAGGGCGCCGGTGGTCAGTTCGATCAGGTTCTCCGGCGGTCTGCCGGCCTTGCGTAGTGCGCTGCGGGCGCCGTCGCGGCGGTCGATGACCTGGCCGATCGTGTTCGGGCCGCCGACGTACGCGATCCGTTCGTGGCCGAGCTCGAGCAGGTGGGCGATGGCGAGCTCACCGCCGAGTACGTCGTTCACCGCGACCGAGCAGTGCTCGCCGTCGTCGATGGCGCGGTCCACCACGACCACCGGCGTACCGCGGGAGGGGAGTTTGCGCAGGCGGGAGGAGTTCTGGTCGATCGGGGTGATCAGGATGCCCTGCACGCGTTGCTGTTCGAGCAGGTCGAGGTAGTCGGCCTCGCGGTCGACGTCCTCGTTGCTGTTGCAGAGGAAGACCGACAGGCCGGCCGCGCGGGCCGCCTCCTCGACGCCCTTCGCGACGTCGGTGAAGAACGGGTTCCCGGCGTCGAGCATCAGGTAGGCGAGGATCCGGCTGCTGCCGGCGCGGAGCTGCCGCGCCGATTCGTTCCGCACGAACCCCAGCGAGGCCATCGCCGCCTCGACCTTCGCCCGCGTCAACGGACTGACCACCTCGGGCCGGTTGAGCACGTTGGACACAGTTCCCAGACTCACTCCCGCTGCCGCCGCCACTGCCTTGACGCCCGCGGCATGCCGCTTCGCGGCCCGCCGGCGCCGGCCTCCTATCCCGGAGGGGGAGGTCGTGGAGGAGGGGCCGGAGGCCTGCTCCGGCGCGCTGTCTGCCGGCATGCTCACCCTCCCCACGTCGAGAATCCTGCGACGGACCGGTTTGAAACGTCTTAGCTGGCGAAGCCTACCTGGTTGCGGGGTTGTTTCCGCAGTAATGGTCCGGGATCGGACGCCGACAGGTGGGCGAGGTCTTGACGGCTGGAGGGGCCCGCGCTTACGTTCGTGCAGTCCTCTTGAAACCTTTCAGCTACTGGCCGCCCCGAGTTGGAGGTGACTATGGCCGACGGGCTGTTGATCCGCCTCGGCGTGTCGGTCGACCCCGCCCGCGGCTCCCCGGTGTCGAGGATCGGCCCGAGTTCTCCGCCGCCGGCATCGACCAGTTCAACTTCTGAGGGCACCTTGTGAATCGCTACTGCTTCTGCCTCCAGGTCAGACCCGACCGCCTGGACGAGTACGCCGAACGCCACCGGAACGTCTGGCCGGACATGCAGGCCGCGCTGCGGGACTCCGGCTGGCACAACTACTCGCTGTTCCTCCGCGACGACGGCCTGCTGATCGGGTACGTCGAGTCCGCGGACCTGGAGGCGGCGCAGAAGGCGATGGCGGCGACCGAGGTCAACACCCGCTGGCAAGCCCAGATGACCGACTTCTTCACCGGCACAGACGGCCGGCCGCCGGACGAGTCGTTCCTGCTACTGCCTGAGATCTTCCACCTGACTGCGTTGGATATTGAAGGGGACTGAACCATGACGACCGAAGCCGTGAAGGCCGCCCTCAGCCGCCAGGAGATCGAACTGCCCTCGTGGGCGTTCGGGAACTCCGGCACCCGGTTCAAGGTGTTCAGCCAGCCGGGGGTGCCGCGCTCACCGGAGGAGAAGATCGCCGACGCCGCGGTCGTGCACAAGTACACCGGCGTCGCGCCGAGCGTCGCGCTGCACATCCCGTGGGACAAGGTGGACGACTACGCGCGGCTCTCGGCGTACGCGAAGGAGCAGGGCGTCCGGCTCGGCGCGATCAACAGCAACGTCTTCCAGGACGACGACTACAAGCTGGGCAGCGTCACCAATCCGGACCCCGCCGTACGGCGGAAGGCCACCGACCACCTGCTCGAGTGTGTCGACATTATGGACGCGACCGGGTCCCGTGACCTGAAGCTGTGGTTCTCGGACGGCACCAACTACCCCGGCCAGGACGACATCCAGGAGCGGCAGGACCGGCTCGCCACCGCGCTGAAGGAGGTGTACGACCGGCTCGGGGACGACCAGCGGATGCTGCTGGAGTACAAACTGTTCGAGCCCGCCTTCTACACCACGGACGTGCCGGACTGGGGTACGTCGTACGCGCACTGTCTCGAATTGGGGCCGAAGGCAACGGTCTGCATCGACACCGGGCACCACGCGCCGGGCACCAACATCGAGTTCATCGTCGCGTTCCTGCTGCGGGTCAAGAAGCTCGGCGCGTTCGACTTCAACAGCCGGTTCTACGCCGACGACGACCTGATGGTCGGGGCGGCGGACCCGTTCCAGCTGTTCCGGATCATGAACGAGATCGTCCGTGGCGACGCGCTCGACCCGGACCGCGGGATCGCGTTCATGCTCGACCAGTGCCACAACATCGAGGTGAAGATCCCGGCCATCATCCGCTCGGTGATGAATGTCCAGGAGGCCACCGCGAAGGCGCTGCTGGTCGACCGGGACGCGTTGCGCGCGGCCCAGCGATCAGGTGACGTGCTCGAGGCCAACGCCGCGCTGATGGATGCCTACAACACCGACGTCCGTCCGCTGCTCGCCGACCTGCGCGAGTCGCAGGGACTAGACCCGAACCCGGTCGCCGCCTACCAGCGCAGCGGGTACTTCGAGCAGATCGTGAAAGACCGCGCCGACGGCCAGCAAGCCGGATGGGGAGCCTGAAAAACCATGACCGACACTGCAGCCGAACTCGTTGCGCGCAGCAACCGACTCGGTGCCGATCCGCGCAACACCAACTACGCCGGCGGGAACACGTCGGCGAAGGGGACGGCGACCGACCCGGTGACGCAGCAACCGGTCGACCTGGTCTGGGTGAAGGGGTCCGGCGGCGACCTCGGCACGCTGACGGCGAAGGGTCTCGCCGTACTGCGGCTGGACCGGCTGAACTCGCTGGTCGACGTGTACCCCGGCGTCGACCGCGAGGACGAGATGGTTGCCGCGTTCGACTATTGCCTGCACGGCAAGGGCGGCGCGGCTCCGTCGATCGACACCGCGATGCACGGTCTGGTCGACGCTCCGCACGTCGACCACCTGCACCCGGACTCCGGGATCGCACTGGCGACCGCGGCCGACGGCGAGAAGCTGACCGCGGAGTGCTTCGGTGAGCGCGTGGTCTGGGTGCCGTGGCGGCGGCCCGGGTTCCAGCTCGGTCTCGACATCGCGGCCGTGAAGCGGGAGAACCCGGAGGCGATCGGCTGCATCCTCGGCGGTCACGGCATCACCGCGTGGGGCGCCACGTCGGCGGAGTGCGAGGCCAACTCGCTGGAGATCATCCGTACGGCGGAAGCCTTCCTGGCCGACCGTGGTGTCGCCGAACCCTTCGGCGCTGTGGTCGAAGGCTTCGAGGCACTACCTCCGGAAGAACGCCGTCAGCGCGCTGCGGCCCTCTCCCCGGTGATTCGCGGCCTGGCATCGACCGACAAGCCGCAGGTCGGTCACTACACCGACTCCGACGTCGTCCTGGAGTTCACCGCGCGGGAGAAGCTGGCCGAGCTGGCCGCGTTGGGCACCTCCTGCCCGGATCACTTCCTGCGCACGAAGGTCCGGCCGTTGGTGCTGGACCTGCCGGCAACGGCGCCGCTGGAGGATGCGGTGGCGCGGCTTCGCGAGTTGCACGCGGCCTACCGCGAGGACTACGCCGCCTACTACAACCGGCACGCGGAACCGGACAGCCCGGCGATGCGGGGTGCGGATCCGGCGATCGTACTGGTGCCCGGGGTCGGCATGTTCAGCTTCGGCAAGGACAAGCAGACCGCGCGGGTGGCCGGCGAGTTCTACGTGAACGCGATCAACGTGATGCGCGGCGCCGAGGCGGTGTCGACGTACGCGCCGATCGACGAGCGGGAGAAGTTCCGGATCGAGTACTGGGCGCTGGAAGAGGCAAAGCTGCAGCGGATGCCCAAGGCGAAGCCGCTGGCGACGCGGGTCGCGTTCGTCACCGGTGGCGGGTCGGGGATCGGGAAGGCGATCGCCCAGCGGCTGGCGGCCGAGGGCGCCTGCGTCGTGGTGGCGGACCTGGATCTGGCCGCGGCCGAGGCGGTGGCGAAGGAGATCGGGTCGTCCGACGTGGCCGTTGCCGTGGGCGCCGATGTCTCGTCGGGCGAGGCGGTGGAAGCGGCCCTGCGCGAGGCCGTACTCGCCTTCGGCGGCGTCGATCTGATTGTCAACAATGCCGGATTGTCGATCTCGAAGTCGTTGCTGGAGACCACCGAGCGCGACTGGGACCTGCAGCACGACGTGATGGCGAAGGGCTCGTTCCTGGTGTCCCGCGCCGCCGCGAAGGTGCTGATCGACCAAGGCCTCGGCGGCGACATCGTCTACATCTCCAGCAAGAACTCGGTGTTCGCCGGCCCGAACAACGTCGCGTACGGCGCGGCCAAGGCGGACCAGGCACACCAGGTTCGGCTGCTCGCGGCCGAGCTCGGCGGGTACGGGATCCGTGTCAACGGGGTGAACCCGGACGGCGTCGTCCGGGGATCCGGGATCTTCGCGAAGGGCTGGGGTGCGCAGCGCGCCGCGGTGTACGGCGTACCGGAGTCGGAGCTCGGCGCGTACTACGCGCAGCGGACACTGCTCAAGCGGGAGGTGCTGCCGGAACACGTGGCGGCCGCTGTGTTCGCGCTGACCGGTGGAGAGCTGACCCACACGACCGGTCTGCACGTGCCTGTCGATGCCGGCGTGGCCGCCGCGTTCCTGCGATAGGAGTCGCATGACCGAGTTGGATGTCCGCCGGGTGGCCCGATGAAGCGTGTTGCCGCAGTGGATCTGGGCGCGTCCAGCGGGCGGGTGATGCTGGGCGCGGTCGGCGACGGCCGCCTCCACCTGACGGAGGTCCATCGCTTCTGGAACGGCCCCGTCCGGGTGCGGGACACCTTGCACTGGGACGTCCTGCATCTCCACCGCTCGATGCTCGACGGCCTGCGCTCGACCGGTCCGGTGGACGGTGTCGGGATCGACTCGTGGGCAGTCGACTATGGCTTGCTCGACAATGCCAGTCGCCTCCTGGGCAACCCGGTCCACTACCGGGACGCCCGCACCGACGGCGTGATGGAACGCGTCCTGGAGTCTGTGCCGGCCGCCGACCTGTACGACATCACGGGCCTCCAGCAACTACCGTTCAACACGATCTACCAATTGGTGGTCGAGCCCTTTATCAGCCAGGCGAAAACCTTGCTGATGATCCCGGATCTCCTCGGGTACTGGCTGACCGGGGAGATCGGGGCCGAGCGGACGAACGCGTCCACCACGCAGTTGTACGACGTGCGCGCTCGGGAGTGGAGTGAGGAACTGGCGGCGCGGGTCGGGGTGCCGCTGGGGATTCTGCCGGAGTTGCGGGACCCGGGGGATGTGATCGGCACGTTGTTGCCGGCGGTGGCTGAGGAGACTGGGCTCGATCCCGCGACGCCGGTGATCGCGGTCGGGTCGCACGACACGGCCTCGGCCGTCGTGGCGGTGCCTGCGGAGGGCGAGCGGTTCGCGTACATCTCGTCGGGGACCTGGTCGTTGGTCGGTCTGGAGCTGGACCAGCCGGTACTGACGGACGAGGCCCGGGCGGCCAACTTCACGCACGAGGGCGGGGTCGACGGGCGGATCCGGTTCCTGCGGAACGTGATGGGCCTGTGGATCCTGCAGGAGTCCCTACGGGCCTGGGGCACCACCGAGTTGCCGCGGTTGCTGCGTGAGGCGGCTGAGCTGCCGCCGTTCGCCGTACTGATCGATCCGGACGCTCCCGAGTTCCTTGCCCCCGGCAACATGCCGCGGCGGATCGAGGAGCACTGCCGGGCGACCGGGCAGGAACCGCCGTCGTCGCGCGCCGCCCTCGTCCGTTGCGTGCTGGAGAGTCTCGCGCTCGCCTACCGCCGGACGTTGCGTCAGGCGCAGACGATCGCGGACCGGCAGGTCGACGTACTGCATGTCATCGGTGGCGGCTCGCAGAACGAACTGCTCTGCCAGTTGACCGCCGACGCGTGTGGGTTGCCTGTGCTGGCCGGGCCGGTCGAGGCCTCGGCGCTGGGCAACATTCTGGTTCAGGCTCGCGCGCTGGGCGAGCCGTTGCCGGACCTGGGCGCGATGCGCGCGCTGGTCCGGTCCACGCATCACCTGCGGCGCTACGAGCCGCAGGGCAAACCGGCCGACTGGGACGCCGCCGAGTCCCGGGTGTTCGGAACAGGGTGATCCGCATGACCGTCCTCCCCCAGGAATTCCGTCCCCTCGCTCGCCGGGTGCCACCCCGCGAGATCAGCCACGATGAACTGCAACTCCTCCGGCTGCTTGCCACCGGCCTTCCGGTCGACGGCGTGGCCCGGCGTCTCGATCTGTCCGAACGCACTGTCCGCCGCCGTACTCGCCTGATCTGCGACCGCCTGGGCTTCAGCACCGCCATCGAAGCCATCGTCTGGGCCGCCCGCCGCGGGCTGGTCTGACGCGTTAAGCCGCGGCGAGCCCGGGTACCGGGAGTTCTGGACATCGAGCCGAGGAGGAGCGATGGGTGGAATGACCATCCTGTGGATCGTCGTGGCGCTGGCGGTGCTGGTGATCGTGGTGGCGTTGGTTGCCGGGGCCATGTCGCGGGTGTCGACGCGGCGGGCCGAGCGGCAGCGGCAGGAAGCGCACGAGCACGAGCAACAGGCAAGGACATCGGCCATGCACGCCGAGAAGCAGCAGGCCGCGGCCGACGAGGTCGACGCGAGGGCGCGCAAGGCACAGGCTATTGCTGATGAGAAGGCGGCCGAGGCCCGTCGGCTCGCGGCCGGCGCCGACGAACGACGCGAGGCCGCGGCGGAGGCTCGGACGGAGTCCGACGAACACCTCACCCGGGCGCGGGACCTGCGGCCGGAGGAGACTCGTGCGCCGGAAGACGGGGCAGACGATTGGACGGATGGCAGCCATCCGCACGATCCCCGTCATCCGAGGCACTCGCCCCACTGAGGCGTTCAGATCAAGTAGCGGAACTCCGGTGAGTTGGGGTTGATGCGCTCGATGTCGAGCGGTGCGGCGTCCATGCGCGCCAGCAAACCCTCGAGGTCGTCCGGTCGGCTGATCTCGATGCCGACCAGGGCGACGCCGGTTTCGCGGTTGTTGCGTTTGACGTACTCGAAGAGCGTGATGTCGTCGTCGGGGCCGAGGGCCTCGTCGAGGAACTGGCGAAGGGCGCCGGGCTCCTGCGGGAACGTCACCAGGAAGTAGTGCTTCAGCCCTTCGTGGACGAGCGATCGCTCGAGGATCTCGCCGTACCGGCTGACGTCGTTGTTCCCACCGGACAGCAGGCAGACCACGGTCTCGCCGGGGCGCACGGTCAGACCGTTGCCCAAGGCACCTGGCGCCAGTGCGCCCGCCGGCTCGGCGATCAAACCGTCCGTCTGGTAGAGCTCGAGCATCTCCGAGCACACCAGACCCTCGGGCACCGACATCATCTCGACGCCGGTCCGCTCGACCAACGGCAGCGTCACCTCACCGACCCGCCGTACGGCGGCGCCGTCCACGAAGCTGTCCACATGCGGCAACGTCACCGGCTCACCCGCCGCCAACGCCGCGGCCATGCTCGCGGCGCCGGCCGGCTCGACACCGACGATGCGTACGCCGGGATGCCGCTGAGTCAGCCAGGTCGCGACACCTGCCACCAGGCCGCCACCGCCGACCGGAACCACCAGTACGTCGGGCGCCTGACCGAGCTGCTCGACCAGCTCGACGGCCACAGTCCCTTGCCCTGCAACGGTTCTGAGGTCGTCGAACGCCGGGACCATCGTCGCCCCGGTGGCCTCGCCTTCCGCGTGCGCCGCGGCGGCCGCGTCGTCGTACGTGTCGCCGGTGACGATCACCTTGATCTGCTTGCCGCCGAGGGCCGCGATCCGGTCCCGCTTCTGGCGCGGCGTCGTCCGCGGAACGTAGACCTTGCCCTGGACACCGAGGATGTGGCACGAGTACGCCAGCCCCTGGCCGTGGTTGCCCGCGCTCGCGCAGACGACACCGGCCGACTTGGCCGCGTCGTCGAGCTGGGCGATCAGGTTGTAAGCGCCGCGGAGCTTGTAGGAGCGGCCGATCTGCAGATCCTCGCGCTTCAGCCAGACCTGCGCGCGGGTGCGTTCGGAGAGCCGGAGGTTGCGCTGCAACGGCGTCCGTACGGCGACGCCGTCCAGTCGCTTGACTGCCGCCTCGATGGCTTCCGCGTCAAGGGATTGCGGGGTGGATCGAGCGACTGAACTACTGCCCTGCATGACGTTCCTTCCCGTGCATTTGCACGATCTTCGCAGTTTCGCTCGCAGCACAAGACAATCCGCGTCCACACTACGGACGCGCGGATACCTTTGCGCATCAGACTCTTGCACGATGCGTGAAACCGCTCTTCGATGGGGATTCTAGTTTTCATACGCTCACTCGGTGTAACGGCCAGGGGTCTGGACGGGATGAGCCGAGTAAAGCCGGTCAGAAGGACTGGAGGGGCAGGATGGAACTGATTCCGTTCAGTCTGTGGGGCGACGCCTTGTGGTGCGGTCAGGAAGTCGTGCGGGAGGCCCCGCACGAGCAGGCGATCCGTAGCCTGTTTCCCGACCCCATCCCGGCGCGCGGCGCAGACCTGGACACCGATGCGGACCTCGTCCCGGAACCGCACAACCGTTTCGATCCCCGATCAATCGCCGTACGGGTGCAGGGGAAGGTTGTCGGCTACTTGCCGAGGGACGACGCGCACCGGTACCACCCGGTGTTGTCAGAACTGGTGGCACAAGGCCTGCAACCGCAGGTTCCGTGCCACCTGTGGGTCAGTGAGTGGGAGCCGGCGGACTGGGACGGCAGGGGCGACCAGGGCACCGAGTTCCACGCCAGCGTGGCGGTCGCCCTCGGGCAGCCGCACATGCTCGTCCCGGTGAATCTGCCGCCACCCGGCAGCTATCACCTGCTACCGCCCGGCAGCGGCATCGTCGTACCGGGCAGTGAGGTTCACCCGGATGTCCTCGCGCCGTTCTTCCGGGCGGAAGGCGAGTGCTGGGCGTACGCCACCATGCACGCGATCGAGGAGGAGGACAGCTTCCAGGACCGGCACCGGATCGTGGTCGAGATCCGGCTGGACGACGAACCGGTCGGCCGGCTCAGTCCACGGCTGAGCGCCGAGTTCCTGCCCGCTCTCCACTACCTCACCGACATGCGTGCCGAGACCGCGGCCCGTGTCGCCGTTCGTGGCGACCGCATCGCATCGGAGGTGATCCTCTACGCGGCGCGAAGTCACGACCTCCCGGCAACCTGGCCGGACGGCCTGACCCGCTCCCCAGTCGCGTCCCCCCAATGGCACTACTGGGCTACGAAAGAGGCCAACTAGGCGGCTGCGCAGTACTCACCGGCCACACCCGGTCCCCTGGGTGGGTACTGCGGAGCTACTTGACCACCACCAGCCGAACGCCTCGGGCACTCACCACGATCCGCCAGGCTGCCGGCTCCCTCGACGCGGAGTGAAGCCGAGTACCTTGGCTGTATGGGAGCCGCTGTGATTGCGCCGGCCTGTCCGACCTGCGGGGATCGGGGAGTGCCGATCCTCTACGGTCTGCCTACTGCCAAGGCTCGGCGCGCGGCCTCGGCCGGACGCGTCAAGCTCGCGGGCTGCGTCATGTCGGCCCAACCCGACCAGTGGTGCTGCGCTGCCGCCCACCAGTGGCGAGCCGGTGACGAGCAGCTCCTGGTCGCCGCCATCGAAGCAGCCCTCGTCGGCTCCTGAGAGGTAGATCACGAGCTGGGAGGGTCACAGCGGCGCGGTAGTCCGTGTCCTGGGGTGCGTTGGCCTGCCCAGTGGGGGCGGCCTCAGCGCTCTGGAGAAGTGACGTGCGATACCTCATCACCCTGGTCGCCGCGGCCACGGCTGTCGGCGGGCTGGCCTTGCCCGCTCAGGCGGCCGATTGCGATGTCCAGTGCCAACTCGATCTGCAGCGGCAGAACGCCGTACCGCGGACGGCGTTCTACGATGCGCCGGTTCCGTTGCCCTGGGCCCCTGCGGGGGCGTTGATCCGGGAACAGGCGACGACTGACTACGCCGTCCCGGCGACCCGGATCCTGTATCACTCGCGAACGTCGGCCGGTCGCGACGTGGCTGCGTCGGCTGTCGTCATCGTCCCGGCGGGGAAGGCGCCGGCCGGGGGATGGCCGGTCGTGGTGGACGCGCACGGCGCAAGTGGGATCGGCCGGGACTGTGCGCCGTCGCTGATGCGCGACCTCTACCACGGGAACCAGATGCTGCGCTTCGTCGAGCGCGGGTTCGCGATCGTCGCGCCGGACTATGCGGGGCTCGGTACCGACGGTCGGCAGGAGATCGTGAACAAGACGGCCGAGTCCAACGACGTCATCTTTTCTCAGCGTGCTGCGCGGCGAGCCCGGCCGGATCTCTCTCCGCGGTGGGTCCTGTGGGCGCACTCGCAAGGTGGCGGGGCCGCGTTGGCGGTGGCTGAGCGGCAGCGCGTCGTACCGCAGCCCGGTTACCTCGGCACTGTCGTCACGTCCCCGGTCGCCGACTTGCCCACCCTCGCCGCCCACGTGGTCGACACTCCTGGGTACGGCGCCTTCGCGGCCTTGCTGGCACAGGGCGCGCACACCAGCGATCCGCGGATCCGACCGGACCGACTGCTCACTCCCGCGGCGTACTCCCGGTTGGGGATCACTGCCATCGGTTGTCTTGGAGCGGTGTCGGCGGCGTACGGCGATCTGACCGGATCGCAGTTGGTGAGTCCGGCGTACGCGACCGATCCCGCCTTTGTGCGGTATCTGCGGACCAACTCGACCGGCCACCTGCCGCTCGGCGGACCGGTCCTGCTGCTCCAGGGCGACGCGGACACCGTCGTACCGGTGAGCGTCACCGACCAGGTCGTCGCTTCACTGTGCCGGCTCGGCACGCGCCTGGAGTACCGGACCTACCCGGGCCTCGAGCACGACACCTACCCGTGGGTCCAAGGCATCGACGACGGCGCCATGCCCGACATCCTCGCCTGGACCACCGCCCGCTTCGCCAACCAACCCACCACCACAACCTGCTGAATTCCGTAGGCAGGGCAGAGGCCCAGGTCGGCTGGTGATCGATCTGGGCCTCGCTGCTTGTGTTACCGAAGAGGCGTTATGCGTGCCGCTCCGGAGTGGTTGGCCGGATGTTCTGGTTGAGCTGGAACAGGTTGGTCGGGTCGTAGGTGTTCTTGACCGCGACGAGCCGCTCGTAGGTCGCTGCCGGGTACGACGCCCGGACGATGTCCTCGTTCGTCTCGCCGGTGAAGTTCACGTACGACGCCGAGTTCGGTCCGAGCGCGGCCCCCGACGCCCGGGCCCACTGGACGGCGGTGTCGAAGCCATCCGCGTCGGGAGTCCGCGCGACCACGTTGAGAATGAACTCGCGGTCACGGGTCCCGAACGCGGTGGCGTCGGCCGGCACCCTGCCCATCGCACCCCCGAGGTGGTGGACATGGAGCTCGGACACACCGTTCGGCACCTGGGCGTGCGCCGAGACGATCGCGTCGACAGTCGCGGCATCGCCGAGGTCGTCGAAGAACGCCGAGCGGAAGTAGTTCCGCATCCCGCGCGGGAACAGCGGATCCAGCAACGTCTGCATCGCGACGTACGGCATCGGACCGAACAGGTCGGCCACGACCGGTGCGAGTTCGCGGAACGGCTTGGTGGCCGCATCGCCCTCCTCGGTCTGCCCTGACCACATGCCGAGTACGGCGACGATCGGCTTCCCGTGCACCTCTTCCGGCAGGAACGGCAACGGCGGTGCGGTCGTCAGGTTGATGGCCAGCGACAACTCGTCGGGTGCGCCGGCGGCCGCCGCACTGAAGCCGCGAAGGACGTTCGCCGCCTGGTCGCCCGGGTAGAAGACGAGACCGGCGAAGACCGTCGGGCCGACCTCGTGAGCCTTGAACTCGAACGACGTGACGACGCCGAAGTTGCCGCCACCGCCGCGCAACGCCCAGAGGAGCTCCGGGTTCTCGGTCTCGCTCGTGTGCAGGTACCGCCCGTCCGCGGTAACGATGTCGGCCCCGACGAGGTTGTCGCAGGCGAGTCCGGCCCGGCGGACGAGCCAGCCGATGCCGCCCCCGAGTGTGAAGCCCGCGACCCCCGTCGTGGACACCAGGCCACCGGTGACCGCCAGCCCGAACGCCTGTGCCTCGGCGTCGACGTCCCCCCAGACGCAGCCGCCCTGCGCCACGATCCGGCGCCGGTCCGGATCGACCCGAACCGCGTTCATCGGCGACAGGTCGATCACCATGCCGCCGTCCGTGGTCGAGAAACCGGGGATGCTGTGGCCACCGCCCCGCACGGCCAGCGTCAACCCCTCGCTCCGGGCGAACTCCACGGCCCGGATGACGTCGGCCACCCCGCGACACCGCACGATCAGCGCGGGTCTCTTGTCATGCGCGGCGTTCCAGATCGACCGCGCCTCGTCGTACGACGGGTCGGACGGGCGGACCAGCTCGCCACGAAGTCCCTCGGCCAGTTCACCGAGCGTGGCCTCCCCGAGCGTGTCCTGCCGTGCTTGCGTCGTTGTCATTCTCTGCTCCTGATTCGTCGTGACCAGGGGTTTTCCTGGACGGGCACGACATTAGGAAGGCTGCCTTCGCAATGACTTAGCGTGACTTAGCGTTCTTCTGGCCCGGGCCGTCAGGGGCGATGTGGCAGGGCGGCAGCCCGCGCCGTACCGATGCGGCAGCCCAGCCGGGCGAAGATCTCGGACGCTATCCGGCCGTGTCGGAAGAGTGCCTCCGTGTCACCGTCGTCGCGCGCGAGTTCGGCGGCGAGGAGCCGCGCCCACGCCTCGAGCCGCAGGTAACCCTGCGGGTGAAAGGCCTCCACCACCTGCTCGGCCAGCGCCCGGGCGGCCTGCCGTTGGCCGGCGAAGAGTTCGACGACGACGAGGTTCAGCAGCGCGCCCGCCGCGCCGGGCACATCGTCGACCGCCTCGCCGCGGTCGAAGGCGACACGGGTGAGCCGCCGGCCGGCCGCGGGGTCGCCGGCCGCCGCGGACAGCAGCCCGAGGTTGGCCAACGTCAGGTTCTCGCCACGACGATCGCCCAGCTGCTCCCGGATCCGCAGCGCGTCGCGGAGATGCTTCTCGGCCGGCTCGAACAATCCCTGGTCGCGCTCGATGCAGCCCAGATGGTTGAGCGCGTGGCCGAGTCCCGCCGCGTCGTCGACACGCTCGAACACCGCGACAGAACGCCGTACGGCGTCGAGTGCGCCGTCCAGATCTCCCGCGAGCCGATGGGCATCGGCGTACGCCGACAAGGCATAACCACGACCGCGGACGGCGCCGACACGTCGGCCGAGCAGGAAGGTCTCCTCGAAGACCGGCACCATCGAACCGTCGACGGGCGCGAGCGGCATGCACGCGGTCACGGCAGGGAAGAACGGGGCGGCGGTCGAGTCGATCAGGCTCAGTCGCTCGAGGCATTGGGCGAATCGTTGCTGTGCGGTCTCGACGTCTTCACGGAACAACGCGGCCATCGCGGCCAACTGTTGGGCGGCGGCGGCCACGGGCGCCGCTCCCAGTGAGTCGGCTTGGGCGAGCGCTGCCGTGGCGGTCCGGTCGATCTCGTCGAGGTCTCCGCTCCCGAGTAGCAGAGTGCCGCGCAGTACCCGAGCGGAGACGATGTCGGCCGGGTCGTCGGACTGCTCGGCGACAGCGACACCCTCGTCCCCGAGCCCTGGGAGTCGGTCGCTCAGGCCGCTGCGGGCGTCGAGGACCGCCAGTGCGAAGATCGCCCGAACCCGATCCCGGGACGGTGCGACGGCCACTTTGAGAATGCGTTCGAGCCAGCCGGCTCCTTCCACGAAATGACCTCGCGCGAGCCAGTACTGCGAGAGGTTTACGCCGAGCAGCAAGGCGCGTTGGTGATCGTGGCGGACCGCCCAGCCGAGCGCGGCGCGGAGGTTGTCGTGGTCGAGGTCGAGCGACTGCGGGCGCTCGACGGTAACGCTGGCCCGCTCCGGGTCCTGGTCGCAGGCCAGGTCGAGGAAGTGCTGGAAGTGCGCTGTCTCCAGCTGCTCGACTTCGTGCGCGGCGACGAGTCGCTCCCGCGCGAACTGCCGGATGGTCTCCAGGAGGCGGTAGCGGGAACGAGGACCATCGTGGTCGACCAGCAACAGGGACTTGTCGACCAGCCGGCCGAGGCAGTCCAGCACGTCCGCGGCGGGAATCCGCTCGTCCGAGCACACTTGCTCGGCCGACGGGAGCGAGAAGCTGCCGGCGAAGACCGCTAGCCGCCGCAGCAGGACCTGCTCGTCGTCCGACAGCAAGGCGTGGCTCCACTCGAGCGCGGCTCGCAATGTCGCATGCCGAGTGATCTCACCGTGCCGGCCGAGCAGGGGGAGCGCCTCGCTCAACCGCTCCGCGATCTCCGCCGACTCGAGGTGCGACGCGCGGGCGGCGGCCAGCTCCAGGGCGAGCGGGATGCCGTCGAGACGGCGACAGATCTCTACTATCGGCGCGGCATTGTCCGCATCGAGGACGAATCCGGGCCGGACGTCCTGCGCCCGGTCGACGAAGAGTCGTACCGACGCCAGAGTCCCCAGCCGGCCCAGGTCACCGGCATCCGCCGGCTCGGGGAGCTCGAGTGAGGGCACGCGGAAGGTCGCCTCGCCTGGAGTGTGCAGGGGTTCGCGGCTTGTCGCGAGCACGGTCACTCCGGGACAGCTTCGCAGTACTGCGCTGGCGAGACCGGCACAGGCGGCGAGGAGGTGTTCGCAGCTGTCGAGGACGAGGAGGAGGTTGCGTGGGGCCAGGCGGGTGATCAGTGTGCGCAGCGAGTCCGAGCCTGCTGCGGGGTCGAGTCCCAGTGCGGCGGCGACCGTGTCGGGGACGAGACGTGGGTCTGCCACTGGAACCAGGTCGGCGATCCAGATCCCGTCGGCGTACGAGTCGAGCAGGCGGCGAGCGGCCTCTTCGGCCAGCCGGGTCTTGCCGGCACCGCCGACCCCGGTGAGCGTGACCAGGCGGCCCCGCTCCAGCAATTTGTGGACGTCGGTGATCTCCCGTTCGCGCCCGACGAAGCTCGTCAGCGCTGGAACGAGGTTATGGCGGGGCTGGGCTGGTGGCTCCTCGACCTCGATGCTGCCGGTCAAGAGGTCGCGGTACAACCGTTGTGTCTCCGGGTCCGGATCGGTGCCGTACGTCGTACGCAGCTCTTGGCGTAGTCGTTCGTACTGCGCCAGCGCCTCCGACGAGCGGCCCATCGCCGCATGTCGCCGCATCAGGCTGCGGACAAGGCGCTCGTGGAGCGGGTCGATGGCCAGCGCGCGCTGCAGGGCATCCAGCGCCTCGACGTCGTGGCCCTTGTCGGCGGCCGTGTCCGCGAGGTCGACGAGGACGTCGCAGAAGCTCGCCCGGAGCTCCTCCCGCGGCCCGACGGCCCAGTCCTCGAAGCGATCCTCAGGGAGGAGGTCACCGGCGTACGCAGCGACCGCGGTGCGCAGGTCGGCGAGATCACCGCTGGTCCGGCCGAGCGCGGCCAGCCGCTCGAAGGTCCGTACGTCGACCTCGACGAGCCCGTCCGCGAGCAGCACCACGAAGTCGTCGCGCAACTCGAGCAACCCGTTGCTCGGCTCATCGCCGGCAAGCACCCGCCGCGCAACGTGCAGCGCCTGATGCAGATTGTTCACCGCGGACACCGGAGCCCGGTCAGGCCACAACGCCTCCAGCAGTACGTCGCGATGCAGCCGCTGACTCCGCGTCAACGCCAGCATCTTCACCAGCGTCCGCGCCTTCCGCAGCCGCCAGGCCCGCCCGTCGACAGGCAGCCCTGCGCGATCGACCCCGAACCCCCCAAGCAACCGAATCCGCACCATCGCCCTCCCCCGACGAGACTAGACACATCTCCCCCCACCGCAACCAACTTGAATACGACGGCCGCCCTTTCGGGGTTCACCCAGGCCCCGGCGGTGACGACCGCATGGCACCCGGAAGGATGCAGGCGTGGACAGGCCGGAGGCGATTCTGCTGGATTTCTACGGGACCGTTGTGGAAGAGGACGACCCCGTCATCGCGTCCGTACGCCAGACGATCTACGCATCCGCCACAGCTAACGACCCCGCAGATCCCAAGGTGGTCGGCGCCTACTGGTGGGCTCTCTTCTCCGACCTGTGCGCCACCTCCGCAGGCCGAACCTTCGCCACCCAGCGGGAACTGGAGCGACGCTCGCTTCAGGGCACCATCGAGTACTTCGGCTCAGACGCCGACGAGGACTCGCTGAGCAACCAGCTCTTCGAGTACTGGCGCCGGCCGCCGATCTTCCCCGACGCCAAGGAATTCCTGCACCAGATAGCCCTACCGGTGTGCATCGTCTCCAACATCGACCGCTCCGACATCGAGGCTGCAATCAACTACCACGGCCTCCCCATCGACCTATTGGTCACCAGCGAAGACGCCCGCGCCTACAAACCCCGTCCAGAACCCTTCCACCTAGCCCTAGAGCTTCTCGGGCTAGCGCCGGCTCAAGTGCTGCATGTCGGTGACTCACTGACTGCCGACGTAGGCGGAGCCAACGCTCTCGGCATCCCGGTCGCCTGGGTGAACCGAAAAGCCAAGACAACCCCACCCCAAACCCGCCTGCACTACGAAACCCCCGACCTGGAGTCCCTTGCGCATGTCCTGACTCGTCAGCGCTAACTCTTCTTGATCCGGTGCGAGCTCACCCCTCTCGGATGAGGACGGCGCTGCGCACGCCTTGCGAGATTGGCTGATCAAGAGCGTCGATTGCGAGTGGGGGCACGCCATGGTGAGTACGAGCCCAGCCGGGTCAGGGTTGTCGGCGGAGCAGATGGCGGCGGCGATCGCCCAGGTCTCGTCGGCCGCCACGGTGGACTCGCCGTTCGGACCGCTCGAGTTCTTCGACGGGGTGCCCCGACCGGACACGGTGTCGACGGCGTACGACGCGCTTGACCTGATGCGCGGCATCGACGTGTTCCTCAACGCGGTCCCGGGCGCGTCCCTGGTGGCGATGCGTCGTGGCCTGCGGTCCGCTGGTGTCACCTCGGCACGCATCATCGGCTTCACCGACCCTCGCGCCAACTCCCGGAGTCTCTTTCTGACCCCGAACACCGAAACCACCTACGGGACCACGTTCCTGGACCTCAAGGCGTGGGGCCCGACCGTGATCGAGGCGCCGACGGAGTCGCTCTGTGTCGTCGACGACTTCTGGTTCCGCTATGTCGCCGACATGGGCATCGCCGGCCCTGACCGGGGCCAGGGCGGGAAGTACCTGTTCCTGCCACCCGGGTTCGACGGTGAGGTCCCGGACGGGTACTTCGTCTACCGGTGCCCGACCTACACGAACTGGGTCGTACTCCGCGCGCTCGGCGGCGTCCCTGCCATGAAGCAGACCCGGATCTACCCGCTCTCGGAGGCCGCGGCGCCGGAGGACAACGAGTTCGTCAACCTGGCGGAGTCGATCTTCAACACGGTGCATGGCAACGACTTCTCCTTCTTCGAGGAGCTCGACGAGCTCGTGCAGGAGGAGCCGACGGACGCGCTCGATGCTGAGCGCGCCGGACAACTCGCGGCCATCGGCATTGTCCACGGTCAGCCGTTTGCGCCCGACGACCGGATGCGCGCCATCCTCTCCCGGGCCGCCGGGATCGGCGGCGGGCTGGCGCGCACCATCGCCTATGCGCCTCGTGACCCCGACGCCGTGCTCTACGGGTCGTGGAAGGTCGGGTTCGTCGGCGGGAGCTACGAGTTCCTCCGCAACGGCGCTCGCCTGCTCGATGCGCGCACCCAATTCCATTACCTCGCAACGGTCGTGACTCCCGCCATGGCGCACGCCCAGGTCGGTGCGGGTTCCGCCTACGCCTACACGATCCACGACAGCAACGGCGACCTCCTCGACGGATCCCGGACCTACCGGCTCCACATCGACCCGAACCCACCGGCGAAGAACTTCTGGGCCATCGACGTCTACGACACCCAGACCCGCTCCCTGCTGCAGGTGCCCTCCACAATCTGGCCCGCCCTGGCCAGCAACACCGGCACCCTCCAGGCCAACGACGACGGCTCCTACGACCTGTACTTCGGCCCCACCGCCCCGCCGGGCAAGGAGTCGAACTGGGTGGAGACGATCCCCAGCAAGTCCTGGTTCCAGCTGTTCAGGCTCTACGGCCCCCTCCAAGCCTGGTTCGACCAAACCTGGAAACTCAACGAGTTCGAACCCCTCGACTGAGACTCCTTAGACAAGAAGTGTCGCCAAGCGGTCGGCCCGTGCCGGCTGCGATGCCTGATCCTGCCGACGGGTGCCTGGTGGGCGCAGCTTCTCCTTCGCCCAGCTCGTCACTGAGGAGATTCCGGCCGGGAGCAGCGACGTACGGCGCATTTTCGCGCCTCGCGTTGGCAAACTGGGCGCGTGCTTGACCGACAAACGCTGATCCGTCCAGCTCGCATCGACGACGACGAACATGTCTGGCCCCTCGCTCGGGAGTTTGCGACCTCGTTCAGACCCGAACGCGCCGCATTCGACGCCGCCTGGCCTCAACTGGTCGACGCCCCGCACACACTCCTGCTGGTGGCAGAGACCCCGGAGGGCGAGATCGTCGGCTACCTCCTGGGCAACAGCCATCTCACCTTCCTCGCCAACGGACGCGTGGCCTGGGTCGAGGAACTCATGGTCGACGGACAGACGCGACGCTCCGGCATCGGACGCCGCCTGATGGAACACGCCGAGCAGTGGGCCCGATCCATCGGCGCCGCCTACCTCGCCCTAGCCAGCCGCCGAGCCGGCCCCTTCTACCAAGCACTCGACTACGAAGACTCCGCCGTCTTCTACAAGAAAACGCTGAGCTAGCTGTACTGACCAGGGAGGTTGGTTAGGCGGGTGATGGGTGGGAGTTGGCCGATTGCGGTGTGGGGTCGGTGGTGGTTGTAGTGGTGGAGCCAGGCGGGTAGTGCGTCGCGGCGGGTTTGTTCGGTGGGGTAGAGCTGTTTGAAGGCCCAGCCGTCGGCGAGGGTGCGGTGGAATCTCTCGATTTTGCCGTTGGTCTGGGGCCGGTATGGGCGGGTCTTCTTGGGTGTGATGCCGAGGGCTAGGCAGGTGTCGCGCCACAGGTGGGAGCGGTAGGCCGAGCCGTTGTCGGACAAGACCCGCTCGGTGGTGACGCCGCGGTCGGCGAACCAGGCGACGGCGTTACGCAGTACGGCGGTCGCGGTGGTGGCGGTTTCGTCGTCGTGGATTTCTGCGTAGGCGACGCGGGAGTGGTCGTCGAGGACGGTGTGGACGAACGCGGTGCCGATCTTGTTGTTGTAGTAGGCGTTGCGGGGCTTGCCACCGGTGGCGACCCGGTTCTTGTTGCCCTGGGCGCGGCCGAGGTAGCGCCAGCCGCCGCCGTCGGGGATGTTGCCGAGTTTCTTCACATCGACGTGGAGCAGGGCGCCGGGGTATGGGTGTTCGTAGCGGCGGATCGGCTCGCCGGAGTACCGGTCGAGGTGGGACAGCCGGTGCAGCCGGCACCGGGTCAGGACGGCGTGCACGGTCGAGGACGCCAGGCCGAGTCGATCGGCGAGTTGGACCGGCCCGAGCCGGTGACGGCGGCGCAGGCTGACGATCCGGCGGACCAGGTGTGGCGGGGTCCGGTTGGGTTGGTGGTGGGGCCGAGACGAGCGGTCACCCATGCCGGCCGGGCCGAGGTGACGGTACCTGCCGGCCCAGCGTTTCGCGGTCGGCCACGACACCTGGAACAACTCCGCGGCCCGCGCGATCGGCCAGCCGTCGTCCACCACCAGACGCGCCAGCCGTAAACGCGCGCGAGGAGTCAAGGCAGCGTTAGCGTGGGACACGAAGACCTCCTGAGTGCTGGAACTGGTTCCTAGACAGCTCCACTCCACGCCGGGAGGTCTTCACCCTTCAACAACACTCACCGCGTGTCGTCACACTTTCTCAACCAACGTGCCTGGTCAGTACAGCTAGATCCGTCACGAGCCGAGCCGAACTCACCACTACGAGTGCCGCCCCCCGGGGGCCTCAAGCAAGAAGCCCTGAACCCAAATGAGGTTCGGAGCTATGCCGATGTCCTGAGCCATCACATGGCGTGAGTCCCACGGAGTCCGTTTGTACAAGCCGCTCCGATGGCGACGGGAACGTCTTGACGTTGGCTTAGCGAGACAGCGCAGATATTATCTGATTAGATAATGGATCTAGAGGAGCCAGGATGGACAAGGACAGTCGGGCGGTCAGTGAACGGCTCAACCGCGCCCTCGCGGAGAGCGGGCTGTCTCAGGCTGCGTTCGCCGCTGCCCTCGGCACGTCCGCTTCGCGCTTCTCCACTTACCGTTCTGGCAGGACCAAGCCGACGGCGCAGTTCTTCCTGCGGGCTGGACGGATTGCTCATGCCCTCCATGCAGCGCGTGAGTACCGGATCATGACTGCCCCGGCTACCGCGATGGCTATCCGCGAGGCGAGTGATGAGGATTGGGCGTGGCGGATGCTGCTTCAGGGCCGCGACCACCTGCGCTTGCTGTTACAACGTCACGATGGCTCCGAAGCTGCCTGGGAGGCAGCGCCAACCACGACTGGTCACGCGGGCTTCGATACCTTGCTCGCCGTCCTGACCGCACATGAATTCAAGGCAGCAGGCGAAGACCCACCCGAATGGAGCAAGGTGAAGCCTCTCTCGGATCCATGGATTCCCGAGCATCCGTTCCTGGAGCGCGACGAGATCATCGAGCAAACTCCGGACTACCTGGCGCGGGCCAACATCTTTGTTCCTGCCCGCGACTTGGTAACTGCATGACCGACACGCGCAACGAATTCACGGCCGGCGAAATCGTCGATCTGCTCTCGGAGCTCGACAAGCGACTGAAAAGCGTGGCATCTCTGCATCGGTCTTTGTCGTCGGAGGTGCTGCGATTGCCGTCACCTCGAACGACAATCCCCGCCGGACGGAGGATATCGACGCCATCACGCGCGACGAGGCCGTGGTCGACGAAGCTCGCCGATGGCAAGCCAACGCAAGCTCCCCGAAGACTGGCTGAACACCCAAGCCGGCCCGTGGATGCCACCGCTGCCGGAAGGCGCATTGCAACGCAGGGACCCACCCGGTTTGCACATCACCTACGCCACCGACGAGTTCCTCTTGGCCACCAAGTTGGTCGCCCAGCGCCGCAAGGACGCTGCCGACATCGTCGCTCTCGCCGGGCGTCTCCAAATGGAGAACGCATCGGCTGATGACCTCGAACAACTGATTCACCGCTACTACACCGATGAGGATTCGCTCGAGTTCATTCTCGACGGCAATGACCTAGATCGCGAGATACGCCTACTCGCAGTCAGGGCCGAACGGCTGCTGGCAAAACATCATCCTGAATCGACCCGCGAGATACCACTTGAGGGAACTAAGCATCCAGCCAAACGTCCTCAGAACCGCGCAACCTCCCGTGAGCGGAGCTAGTCGGACGAACTCATCGATGCGGCGGTGACTGTATATCCGCACCCTGGTGGTGATCGGGTCTGTGGAGATGTGTGGCGGCGCTCGGCTTCCTGTTCGGGCAGCGGAGCAGAGTGTGGCGGGCATGCGCGGGATACGGAGAGGTGGCCGAGCAACCGACGTACTTAGGCCATGTCCGCGGAAACACGAAAGCCCAGGTCGGATGGGGTCGGCATGGGCTTCGGGTTTGCGCGCTCGGAGGGATTCGAACTCCCAACCTTCTGATCCGCAGTCGAGTTCGAAGCGTCCATCCGTGACCACTCCGCGCTTGGCTGCAGGTAGCGAGCTGGCGGATTGTCCACGTCCGTCCGACCCGATCCATGGCCGCTGTTGGCAAGGGCGTTAGCAGGCAGCCGCGATCACCTGGCACCATGCGGATCATGTCTATCGACTACGGACAACCGATTGGCCGGGTCTTGGGCGATGGGTTTCGAGTGCCCGAGCTGCTGCGAGGTTGGACCGCTCTGGAAGGCATCGTGCTGGTCAAGTGCCTGGATGCCGAAGGCCACCCAAGCTGGGCGTTCCGCGAGACCGAAGGTATGAACATCGAGGAGGTCGTCGGCGTTCTCACCATTCAACTGGACATGCTGCGCGAACGGGCTGTTGATGCATTTCGGGAGGACGAGGACGACGACTAGCGATCGGAACGTTCCCTCGCGCCGCTCGCCCCATGACTGAGCCACTGCCGGAGGGCGCACGCCCGATCCTTAGGAGCCAAATTCAGCAATAGTGGGACCAGCGGGGAGGCAGCGAACCGTCGTACCGGAAGGAACCGAGTCCATGTGTGATAGCGACGCGAGCTCGCACCCGAAGGCGGGTGTCAAGGTTCCGAGGGATCCTGGAGGCCTGGTCCCGGGGGAAGTTCAGCCAACGGCCGAAGAGGATGCGGCTGATGCAGTGATGCGGTGGCTCACCGAGAACCCCGACACCAACGCGGGCAGCGTTCGCATCATCGATGACCACAAGACCGTCGTGGTCTATTGGAAAGGCGATCCTCCGGCTGAGCTGCAGCAAGTCGTGGCAAGTCAGCCAGTGCCGGTGGCCATCCGCCAGGCGATCTACAGCAGGGCCGAGCTTGTGGCCGCCGCCCGATCCTTGATGGAGTCCAACAGAGGTGTCATGAGCTCGGCCGGGCCGAACGATGACTTCTCCGGAGTGGGGATCACGCTCTGGTCCAAGGCGCCGCAGACGGCGCTGGCGGCGGTGCGGGCGCAAAGCCCTGTGCCGATAGAGTTCCGCGGGGTTCTGGACATCACGTACGGGCGTGGCCGCACATCGCCGCGAACCTCCGATTAGCGAGTTCGGATCGGCAGGTTGCGCGTCTGTTCGGTGATCACCAAGTCAGCTTGCGTCTCGTGCCGGTCGGTCGCTTCACGCTGAAACAGTGCGCCGCACGGGTAGTCGCTCAGATCCAACGTCCTGACGTGGCGGAACCCGCGCTCCTCGCAGTACCGGCGGAGGCCGGCATCGTCGATCCATACGTCGTTGCGGACTAAGTCATTGCCAGGTTCCCCGCCTCGCTTGCACGCCCACTCGATCACGTCCGTACCCAGCTCTGAGTACTGCACCGGACGATAAGGCCGTGCAGGTACATGGACGGCTACCGTTGCTCCTCGGGCGTCTCGCCGGCACGGATGCTGCCGAGGATCCGTTCGGACTGTGCGTCGGGGCTTTCAAGTTGCTGAACCCCCGTAGACCGCCTACGACCACCGCGTAAGGGACGTAAAGGGCGCGGTCAGAGACTCAACGGGGAATGATGGTGCGATGCCTGAAAAACACTCACGCCCCGTACCTGGCGGCCGAGCTTTTTACCTGACCGAACGCCTTTGGGAGTTGGCGGCCGACCTTCCCGTTGAGTCGGTACCCATCGACACCATCAAGGCATTCGACGAGGATTGCTGGTTTGGCGGCGCGCCGGTCACCTGCCGAATGGTCGCCCGACATGCCGGTCTCATTCAGAAAGCCGATCTCAGCTACCCAGTGATCTTGTCGGCGGACGGGCGCTTGATGGACGGCGGGCACAGGATCTCAAAGGCCTGGCTCAGCGGTATGACGACGATCGATGCCGTCCGGTTTAGAGTCGACCCGAAGCCTGACTACTTCGAGTGGGACGCCGCCACCTGAGTCCGCTTGAGCTTGCCTTGCCAAGCCTGGAGTTACGCGAAGTTGCCTGTCGCCGGTGTCGCTAGAAGTTGCGCAAACCGGAGGCTAGATCGAGGTGTCGTGCTACGGAGTAGCGCCTGAGGGGTAGTCGGCGAGGTCGAGGGTGCGGACGTGTGCTTGCGGCGAACGATGAGGCGGAGCACTTACGCCAGGCTCACTACGGAAGGCTCGACGATGGCGAGTCGGCGATGCCACGGGGTAGTCGCGCGGGCGGCAGCCCGCACATCAAAGGGTGGGTGGGAGCGGCCGGCGTAGCACGCCACGACAGGAGCGCGCGGAGCGGGCGCGTTGGTGGACCACAGTTCCCCGGGACACACGAAAGCCCAGGTCAGAGGGGTCTGCCTGGGCTTTGTGGTGGCGCGCTCGGAGGGATTCGAACCCCCAACCTTCTGATCCGTAGTCAGATGCTCTATCCGTTGAGCTACGAGCGCTGGACAACGTCGAGTAACGATACATGGCGGGGGCGGGTGTGTGCCAATCGGCTCCTGGGTGGGGGCTCTCGCATCCGGCGCATGGGTATCGAGGACTTGCTGGGTGGGCGGGATCTGGGGGATGTGAGGAAGGCGGTCGGGTTCGTGATGGACAACTCGGACGACTTTCAGAAGGTGCTCCCGCTGGTGCGGGGGCTGCCGGATGGCGCGGTCGGGTTGCTCGGAAAGTTGCCGGACTTGCTGGCGACGATCGGGTCGGGGCTGGCTGACGCGGGGGAGCTCGCCACGGTCGGCGACGCGCTGAAGGGTCTCGGCACCAAGCTCAGCGAGTCCGGCGGTTCGGTCAAAACCCTCCTCGACTGAGACAACTGCGGGCACCTCGGCGAAGGCGATCGGGGCGGTGGCGTACGGCGGGTGCACAGAAACCCCACCCTGACCAGGTTGGGTGCCGACACCACAGGTGGCGGCAACCACGGGATGGTCGATAGCTGGCGACGAAGAGCCACGCGCGCGGTAGTGCGCACGAACAGGGTGGGTGGGAGTGGCCGGCGTAGCACGCGACGTAGGAGCGCGCGTAGCGGAAGCGTGGGTCGACAACGGTTGGTGGAACCGGGGTGGCGGCTGACGGGTGAGGGAGGACCTTCGCGTGGTTAAGGTCGCGGGCATGGCGAGTCGACTGGTGCGGGGTGCGGCGATCGGGTGTGGGGTGGCCGCGATCGCGGGGGCTGGGATCGGGTTCGCTGTCGGCGAGCCGGTGCAGCCGGAGGACATTCTGCCGGCGCGGTCGATGCCGGCCGATCTGTGTGCGCGGCTCGGCGACGTGTCCAGCCTGTTGCCCAAGGCATCGAACAGTACGGCGCCGGTCACGCTGGTCCAGGGTGGCAGTACGTCGATCACCTGCGAGGCTGGCAGCAGCCGCGCCAAGGTCGCCGCCTACACCGCGGCGACGCTGAAGGTGACGATCACCCCGAGCCCCGGGCAGGACGCCGGCGCCGGCAATCCGCCGTTCACGCCCGAGCAGGTCGCGAAGAAGACCTTCACCCGGTCGCCGATGAAGGCTGTCCCGAACAGCACGTACCCGACCAAGACCAGCCGGAGCACGAACGGCGTGGCCGGTGAGTCGTGGACCGTCCGCGCGCTCGTCCAGCGCGCGGACATCGTCGTACAGGTGGACTACACGGCCAATCCGATCGACGCGGACACGGCGGAGAAGGCAGCTGTCGCGCTCGCGGACCGGGCGATCTGGGAGACGAAGTGAGCAACAGTACGCCGGAGATCCCCGGCTACCAGTTCGACCAGCGACTGCTGCAGCACCCGCTGGCGGAGCTCTGGCACGGCCGCAGCTTCACCGGGATGGAGATCGTCGCGCTGGTGCTCAGCGAAGCCGGCGCGCGCGACGCGAGGGTGCGGGACCGGCTCGTCCGGGCCGGCCGCGGCGCCGCGCTCGAACCCGCGCGGCTCGAGACACCACTGTGGGCGGCCAACTTCAGCTCCGACCGCCCGTACGCGGTCACGCAACTGATCCCCGGCCAGTCCGGCGCCGAGCGCCTGATCGACCCACTCGACGGTGTCATCGGCAACGACGACGAGTCGCTGCAGGCGGTCCGCGCCCAGCTCAGCCAGTACGGCGCCAGGCCGCCGACGGCCGACCCGACGATCCCGTCGTACGCCGACCGCCCGCAAGCAACCAGCCAACCACCGAGCACCGCACCACAACCGCAGTCCAGGATCGAGGTCGCCCGCGAGTACAAGCGGAAGATCGGCGGCTGGATCTACGCGGTCGTCGCCTTCGTCGTGCTGCTCGTCTTCACCGTCACCTACTCCATCGGCGCCGCCGTCGGCAGTTCGGTGAAGTCCGACAAGCCGGTCGACGCCGCTCCCCAGGCCGCGGCGAGTCCGGAGGCGTACCCGTCGCCCGTCCTGCTGCCCGCGATCCAGAAGATCACCACCGCGCCGTACAAGCGGCCGGACGGATCCGCCGGCGTGTTCGGCGCGACGTACGCCGCCGGCACCGACCTGCAGGTGATCACGACGGCCGAGCTGCCGTTCGCGCTCGGCTGGCCGCGGCCGCCGCAGGTGACCTATCTCGGCGAGTCCTCCTCGGTCGTCTACCGGCGGATCGTGACGCGGTCCGACTTCTCGAACGGCGGACTGAAGCAGTCGCTCGACGCCCGGATCGCGCTGCACCCGTGCGCGAGCCTGGCCGCCTGCCGGGCCGATCGGGCCGCGTTCGACAAGCAGTGGGCGAAGATCTACAAGGCGACGGCGCCCGCGACGGCGAAGGACGCGCGGACGTGGCTGACGGTGCAGACAACGCCGTACGCCGTGTCGATGACGAGGGCCTATGTGAGCGGCGGCCAGTGGTGGCTGGTCGGCTCAGCGGTCACCGGCGCGCCCGGCGAGGAGGCGGACGTGCAACGCATTGTGAACGACATCTGGCGGCAGACCAGCTGATCCAGCGCAAGATCTGCAGGAACGGCCCGCGCGAGCAGCGTGGGCCGTTCTCATTTTCACAAGGTTCGCCGGAAAGCGATTGTCGCCAAAACTTTGTGACCGGGTTCACTTTCTAGGGGTTCTCAGCACTCGGGTCGTTCGCGTACCGTAGTACCACTTGCACACTGGTATACGTCCACTGGACGCACTGGTATGCGAGAGATCACACCGCCAGCCAGCTGAATCGAACCGCCGGAGACCCCGGCGGCCGGAGCCGTACCCCCCTCAGTGTCGAGGGATCGGGCGGCCGCCGGGCCCGACAGCCGAGAGGGAATGAGCCGCCGATGACGACAACCGCCAGCCCGACCCATACCGAGACCGCCACCCCAGCAGCCACCACGGACCCCCTCCCAGCCGCAGCCCCCGCGCCGTACCGCCTGACCGACGCCCCGACCCGCCACTCCGGCCTGCTGGCCTGGGTCGCCGAGGTCGCCGAACTGACGCAGCCCGACCGGATCCACTGGGTGGACGGCTCGGACGAGGAGTACGCCGGACTCACCGCGGAGCTGATCGAGGCCGGCACGATGGTCCGGCTGAACGAGGAGAAGAAGCCGAACTCGTTCTGGGTGCGGACCGACCCCTCGGACGTGGCGCGGGTCGAGCAGCGGACGTTCATCTGCTCGGTCGACGAGGCCGACGCCGGCCCGACCAACAACTGGATGGCGCCGGCCGAGATGAAGGCGCTGATGACCGAGCTGTACCGCGGCTCGATGCGCGGCCGGACGATGTACGTCGTCCCGTTCTGCATGGGCCCGCTGACCGCGGACAAGCCGATGTTCGGCGTCGAGATCACCGACTCGGCGTACGTGGTCGCGTCGATGCGGATCATGGCCCGTACCGGTTCCGCCGTCCTGGAGAAGCTGGGCACCGACGCGTTCTTCGTGCCCTGCCTGCACTCGGTCGGCGCTCCGCTCGCTCCCGGTCAGAAAGACGTGCCGTGGCCGTGCAACGACGAGAAGTACATCGTGCAGTTCCCGGAGGAGCGGACGATCTGGTCGTACGGCTCCGGGTACGGCGGCAACTCGCTGCTGGGCAAGAAGTGCTACTCGCTGCGGATCGCGTCGGCGATCGCGCGGGACGAGGGCTGGCTGGCCGAGCACATGCTGATCCTCAAGCTGATCTCGCCGGACAAGAAGGTCCACTACGTCGCGGCCGCGTTCCCGAGCGCGTGCGGCAAGACCAACCTGGCGATGCTCGACCCGACCCTGGAGGGCTGGGAGGTCGAGACGCTCGGCGACGACATCGCCTGGATGCGGTTCGGCCAGGACGGCCGGCTGTACGCCGTGAACCCGGAGTTCGGCCTGTTCGGCGTGGCCCCCGGCACCGGCTGGAAGACCAACCCGAACGCGATGCGCACGATCGAGAAGGGCAACTCGGTCTTCACCAACGTCGCGCTCACCGATGACGGCGACGTCTGGTGGGAGGGCTACTCGCCGACCCCGCCGAACCACCTAACCGACTGGAAGGGCCGGGAGTGGACGCCGGATTCGGACGAGCTGTCCAGTCACCCGAACAGCCGGTTCTGCACCCCGATCAAGCAGTGCCCGATCATCGCCGACGAGTACGACGACCCGAACGGCGTACCGATCTCGGCGATCATCTTCGGTGGCCGCCGCGCCACCACGGTGCCGCTCGTGACCGAGTCGCGGGACTGGGCGCACGGCGTGTTCATGGGCGCGACGCTGTCGTCGGAAACCACCGCGGCCGCGGTCGGCCAGGTCGGCGTCGTACGGCGGGACCCGATGGCGATGCTGCCGTTCCTCGGCTACGACGCGGGCAAGTACTTCGACCACTGGCTGACCGTCGGCAAGGAGCACGACGCGGCGCAGCTGCCGAAGATCTTCTACGTGAACTGGTTCCGCAAGGACGACGCAGGCAAGTTCGTCTGGCCCGGCTTCGGCGAGAACGGCCGGGTGCTGAAGTGGGTGATCGATCGGATCGAGGGCCAGGCCGACGCGGTTGAGACCCCGATCGGCCGGGTCCCGACGCCGGACTCGCTGGACGTGTCCGGGCTCGACCTGACCGCCGACGAGCTCGACATCGCGCTCGCCGTCGACGCCGAGGAGTGGAAGGCCGAGATCCCGCTGATCGAGGAGTGGTTCGCCAAACTCGGCGACACCGTGCCGGCCTCGCTGCGGGTCGAGCTCGACCACCTGAAGGCGCGGCTCGGCTGACGCCCCAGGACACCGGCCGCTGAATCGGAAGCCAGCGGTCGGGCAGGAAGCGCGGCGCCCCGGCTCACCGGCCGGGGCGCCGCGCTGTACTTTCGGCCAGCACCCGGCGGACCTCGTCGTCGCCGACCGGCGAGAAGTCGCGGTACGCCTGCCCGACGGCGGCGAAGCGGCGCGGGATCCACGCGCACACCACCTGGTCCGCGACCTGCCACAGCCATCGGCAGCTCTCCACGCCACCGACCGGTACGGCGACGATCACGCGGGCCGGCCGTTGTCGTCGTACCGCTTCCACCGCGGCGCGCATGGTCGAACCGGTGGCGAGACCGTCGTCGACCAGGATCACCACGCGGTCGTGGACGTCGATGGGCGGCCGGTCGCCGCGATACTCCCGCTCACGCCGGCGGAGCTCACGGACCTCGCGCTCACGGACCTGCTCCAGCGTCTGCTCGTCGATGCCCTTCAGTACCGGCTCGTTGCGGACGGTGTGCGTCGCGTCGCCGACGCCCGCGATCGCCCCCATCGCCAGCTCCGGCTGACCCGGCAGGCCGAGCTTGCGGACGATCAGTACGTCGAGATCCGCGTCCAACGCGTCCGCGATCGGAGCCGCCACGGGCACCCCGCCCCGCGCCAGCCCCAGCACCAGAACGGATCCGCCGACCTCGCCGAGCTCCTCGACCAATGCCCGGCCCGCAGCCGCCCGATCCAGGTACGGCCTCCTCATAACGCCATCATCCAACTACGTTGGCCGCATGCGAATCCCGGAGAGCGCGCGGGGCGTGCTCGAATCGAAGGCCCTCGGGCATCTGGTCACGATCAACCCCGACGGCAGTCCGCAGGTGTCGGTGATCTGGGTCGGCCTGGACGGGGACGAGATCATCGCCGCCCATGTCCCGAACAACCAGAAGGTGAAGAACATCCGGCGTGACGGCCGCGTGGTGTTGTCGATCGAGACCGACCGGATCAACGAGATGGGGCTGGCCGAGTACCTGGTGATCACCGGCACCGCCCGGATCACCGAGGGCGGGGCGGTCGACGTACTGCGGAAACTCGCCAAGACCTACATCGGTCCCGACGCGGAGTTCCTTCCCGGCTCCGATCTGCCGCCCGGCTACCTGACCCACATCACGGTGGACAAGATCGGAGGTGTCGGACCATGGGCCTGAAGATCGGCGTGATGCTTCCGCTGGGTGACGGAGACGGCCCCGGGGGTGGGATGCCGGGGTGGAAGGACCTCCGCGCGGTGGCCGAGGCGGCCGATCAGAACGGGCTGGACTCGGTGTGGCTCGCGGATCATTTCCTCTACCGCGACCCGGAGGGCCGGGTGTTCGGGATGCACGAATCGTGGACGCTGCTGAGCGCGGTGGCCGCGGTCACCACCAACGTCGAGGTGGGGAACATGGTGCTGTGCGCATCGTTCCGTGACCCCGGACTGACCGCCAAGATGGCCGCGACGCTGGACGAGGTGTCGGGTGGACGGCTGATCCTCGGCGTCGGAGCCGGGTGGCACGATCCGGAGTACGAGGCGTTCGGGCTGCCGACCGACCATCGGGTCGGGCGCTTCGAGGAGTGGCTCGAGATCGTGGCGCGGATGGTCCGTGGCGAGACGGTCACCTTCGACGGCACGTACTACCGGGTCAGCGAGGCGAACCTCGACCCGGCGCCGCCGCACCGGATCCCGATCCTGGTCGCCGGCCACCGCCCCCGGATGATGCGGCTTGTCGCCGAGTGGGCCGATGCCTGGAACACCGCCTGGTACGGCGCCGCGAACGAGAAGGTCGAGGAGAAGCTCAGCACCCTCCGCGAGGCGGTGAAAACAGCCGGCAAACCCGACGGCGCCGTAGCCGCCACAGTCGGCATCGTCATCCGCGACACCGACCAGCCGTCCGTGCTCGACCCCGATCCCCGCGCCATCGAAGGCACGATCCCGGAACTCGCCGAGGCGCTGAGCGCGTACCAGAAACTAGGCGTCGACCACCTGATCATCTCCCCGGAGCCGATGACCCCCCGCTCAGTCGAACGCATCGCCGAAGCCAAGCAATTACTGAGCAAATAGCCAACCCGCCAGGCACCCACTGAGCGAATAAACAACGCCAGCCAGGCACCCGCAGAGCGAATAGCCAACGCCCGCCAGGCACAACCCCGGGGGTCCGGGGGCGGAGCCCGCCGGGCGGGGCCCGGGGGTTGCACCCCCGAAAACACCCGGAGCTCCCATGTCCGCGCTATCTGCGGACAGGGAGCTCCCAGGAGCGGAGGCGGCGGGATTTGAACCCGCGAGAGGGGATTACCCTCAACCCGCTTAGCAGGCGGGCGCCATCGACCGGACTAGGCGACGCCTCCTCCGACGATCCCCCTGGGGGGACACGACGACGGCCAAGACTATCCGCTCGACCCTGTCGGCGGCAAAGCGGGTTCCGACCCTCCTGACCGACACTCTGCGTGCCGGGGGCGGCACCTTGGGAGAGTAGCCCGGGTCACCTGTACTGTGGCGGGCATCGACGGGGGTCGCCAGCTTCACGTCAACCAACCAGGTGTCGTGGGCGTCAGAAGTACCGTGGGCTGCTGTGCGCGGCCGACGGAGGGTCGCCACGTCGTCGATCAGGGAACGGAGCTATGTCGCGGAGTACTCGCGCAGCCGGACGCAGGTCCGCGCCACGGGCCAGCCGGTCCAGGCACCGCTCGCAGCGGGCCCGGACGACCTCGAAGGCGATCGGCCTGACTCTGCTCAGCGCCTTGATCCCGGGTTCTGGGTTGTTGATGGGTGGGCGGAAGAAGCTGGGTGCGTTCGTGCTGACGATCAGCGTCGGGTTGTTGCTGATCGCCGCGTACGTCGGCCTGACGCGGCGGGATTCGATTCTGGCGTTCGCGGTGTCGCCTCGGCAGTTGCTGATCGCGACCGCGGCGGTGGTGGTGCTGGGTGTGTGCTGGATCTGGATAGTGGTTGCCTCGCACAAGCTGCTGCGGCCGGTGAGCATGACTTACACCGGGCGGCTGGTGGGGTCGATGTTCGTCGGGTTGTTGTGTTTCGCGATCGCGGTGCCGACGACGGTGGCGGCGCAGACGGTGATGGCGCAGCGCGACCTGGTCGGGAGCGTGTTCCAGTCCGAGGGAAACTCCAAGAGCGCGACCCGTCCGAAGGTGGACAACAACAAGGACCCGTGGGCCAAGACGCCCCGCTTGAATCTGCTGCTGTTGGGTGCTGACGACGGCGTCGGGCGGACCGGGGTGCGGACCGACACGGTGATCGTGGCCAGTATCGACACCAGGACCGGTGACACGGCGTTGATCTCGTTGAGCCGGAACTGGATGCGGATGCCGTTCCCGGAGGACTCGCCGCTGCACAAGGTCTATCCGGACGGTTTCTGGGATCCGAGGCTGGGCAATGTCGAGCAGCCGGAGTATTACCTGGACTCGATGTACGACAACGTCCCGAAGCAGCATCCGGGGATCTTGGGTCAGACCGACAACGAGGGCGCCGACGTGGTGAAGCTGGCCGCGGGTGCCGCGTTGGGTCTGGACATCGACTACTACATGCAGGTCAACCTGGCCGGGTTCCGGCAGATCATCGACGCGGTCGGCGGGATCACGGTGAACGTGAACTACCGGGTGCCGATCGGCGGCGACTACGGTGACGGGCCGGGGTCGAACACGGCGAAGAAGCCGTCGGGCTACATCGAGCCGGGCCCGAACCAGAAGCTCGACGGGTACCACGCGTTGTGGTTCGCCCGGGGCCGCTACGGGCTGAGTGACCCGTCGCGGCAGGAGCGGCAGCGGTGCACGATCCATGCGCTGGTGAACAGCGTGAACCCGGCCACGTTGGTGACGAAGTATCAGCAGATCGCCTCGGCCGGTAAGCAGCTGCTGCGGACCGACATCCCGCAGGAGATCCTGCCGGCCTTCATCCAGCTCGGCTTGAAGGTGAAGAGCGCGAACGTCACCAACGTCGACCTGGACAAGACCAAGAACTTCCCGACCGGCAAGAACCCCGACTACACCGCGATGCAGGAGATCATCCAGAAGGCCATCGCCCCGAAGACCAAGCCGGCCGCCTCCACCCCGTCGACCACCACGACGAAGAAGCCGTCCAGCGGGTCGACCAAGAAGGCGACGCCGAAGCCCGCCGTGACGCCAGGCGCCACCGAGAACCTGAACGACGCCTGCGCCTACAACCCCAGCCAGACCGGGAACTGACAGCAACCGGGCTGGGTAACCCCTGACCCGGCAACGCCGCCACGTCGGACACCGACGCCTTCTGACCGGTGGCCCGACCCGCCGCCCGGGGGAACCGGCCGGGACCGCGAATGGGATCCTTGTGCGATGCGTAGTACGACGTACCGGATGCGGGCGGGGCGGTTTCTCGGGGTGCTGGCCGCCGGGCTGATCATCCTCGGCGTGGCCGCGATCCTGTGGGCACTCGGGCTGCCGTCCGTGGCGATCTCGGTGTTCGTCACCCTGGGTGGGCTGATCACACTGGCCGGGCTGTGGATCCTGATCTGGCCGCCCAAGGTCGCGAAGCTGCGGGACAACGGGATCGAGGTGCGCGGTGTCCGGACGCCCTGGACCGACGTGACCCAGGTCGGCCGGGTGGAGACCACGCACGGCGAGGCGATCGTGCTGCGCACCAAGCAGCCGGACCACTCGATCCTGCTGCCGATCGCGTGGCTGGCGCCCGGTCGCGCCGCGAACCTGGAGACCGCGCTGCGGGACCGGCTGAACGCGGCGCACGGTTACACGATCTGGGACGGCACTGCCCCGGACGACAACGATCGCGCAGAATGACTTGCGAGCCGATTCGACCTGAGGAGTCCGGGTGCTGTCCTTCGAGTTGTCGTACGACGAACTGATCGCCTACCAGGGCACCAACCCCAAGCCGGCGGACTTCGACCAGTATTGGGACAAGGCGCTGCTGGAGCTCGATGCCGTGGCCCCGGAGACCGAGTTCGCCGACGCGATCGACTTCCCGCTGACCACGGCGACCGCGCAGCACCTGTACTTCAACGGCACCGGCGGCTACCGGGTGCACGCCAAGGTGATCCGTCCGGCCGAGCCCACCGGCCCGGCCGTGCTGATCTTCCACGGGTACGGCGGCGAGCAGCCGAAGTGGGTCGATCTGCTGCCGTACGCCGCCCGCGGCTTCACTGTGGCCGCGCTGGACGTGCGTGAGCAGGTCGGATTCCGGACCGAGTCGCAGGCGGCGAACAGTTTCTCGCTGCACAACCACCTGGTCCACGGCCTCGACGACGGCCCGGACGGGTTGCTGTACCGGCACGTGTTCCTGGACACCCGGCGGCTCGCGGACATCATCGCCGGCCTGCCCGAGGTGGACGCCGCGCGGATCGCGACCACGGGCTGGAGCCAGGGCGGTGGACTCAGCCTGGTCGCCGCGGCGCTGACCCCGGGCATCAAGTACACCGCGAGCGTCTTCCCGTTCCTGTGCGACTACCAGCGGACCTGGGACCTGAACCTGGAGACCGGCCCGTACGACGAGATCGTCACCTGGTTCAAGAAGCGCGACCCCCGGCACCTGCGCCAGGACGAGGTGTTCACCACGCTCGGCTACATCGACGTCCAGCACCTCGCCCCCCGGATCCGCGCCGAGGTCACCCTCTTCACCGGCCTCGAGGACCAGGTCTGCCCGCCGTCCACCCAGTTCGCGGCGTACAACAAGATCACGTCCCCCAAAGACGTCCGCCTCTACCCCGACTTCGGCCACGACGACCTCCCCGGGGCCCACGACGACATCTACCAGTTGATCGGCGCCAAACTCTGACGCTCACCTACTGACCGAGGCCGGCGTCTCGGGCTCGGGCTATGGCTTCTGAGCGGCCGGCGACGTGGAGTTTGGTGAAGACGTTGGAGACGTGGTTGCGGATGGTTTTGTCGCTGAGGAAGAGGCGGCGGGCGATCGCGGCGTTGGTGAGGCCGCGGGCGACCAGGTCGAGGACCTCGCGTTCGCGGTCGGTGAGCTCGGGGAAGGGCGCGACTTCGGGCCCGGCGCGGCCGGCGGCGAAGTAGGCGAGGACCCGGCTCGCGATGGCGGCGGAGAACACGACCTCGCCGTGTGACACGCCGTCGAGGGCCCGGCCGATCTCGGCGCGGTCGGCCCCCTTCAGCAGATAGCCGCGCGCGCCGGCCCGGACCGCGGCGAACACCGACTCGTCGTTCTCCAGCATCGTCAGCACCAGTACGGCGATCGTCGGGTGCTGCTCAGTGACCTGCCGGGTCGCCTCGACGCCGTTCAGCACCGGCATGTGCAGGTCCATCACGACAACATCCGGGACGAGCTCGCCCGCCAGCCGGACCGCCTCCGCGCCGTCGCCCGCCTCGCCCACCACCTCCTTGCCCGGCATGGTCGAGATGGCAGTCACCAGCCCTTCGCGGTACAGCGGATGGTCGTCGACCACGAGCACCCGAACACTCATGACGCCCCCTTCGGCAGCAGCGCCGTCACCGTCGTACCCGCCGGACCGGAGTCGATCCGCAGCTGACCACCGAGCTCCTCAGCCCGCTCCCGCATCGACGACGTACCGACCCCGGGCCGCACCTGGTCAGGCAGCCCGCATCCGTCGTCGGCGACCTCGATGCACACGCACCCGTCGGCATCCCGGACCCGGACCGCGACGGTCCCGGCACCCGCGTGCCGGACTGCGTTCCCGGTCGCCTCACTGACGATGTGGTACGCCGCAACCTCCACAGCAGCAGGCAATCCGGCGATCTCGTCGGCCGACACCCGGACCCTCGTCGTACCCGTGGACAGCCGATCGCCCAGCTCGCGCACGGCCGCGGCCAGCCCGAGCTCGTCCAGCATCGGCGGCCTGAGCTCGTGCACCAACGCCCGTACGTCGGCCACCGACGCGTTGAGCCGTGGCACCAGCCGGTCGAGCAACTTCCGAGCCGCCTCCGGGTCATCCGCCGCGATGTCGCGCGCAGTCTCGACATGCAGCGCCAGTGCGGCGAGCGACGGGCCGATGCCGTCGTGCAGATCGCGACGAAGCCGGCGGCGTTCCTCCTCCCGCGCGACCACCACAGCCTCCCGGGCGCGCTGGGCCTCACGCGCCAGCAGGACGGTGTGCGCCGCGACCGCGGCCTGCGCGGCGAGCCGGTCCAGCGCTCGCACCTCATGGCCGTCGAACTCGGTCGACCGGGTGACGGTGAGCCGCCCGAAGTGTTCGCCGGCGTACTCCAGTTCCACGGTCATCCCGATCCCAGTCCCCTCGCCGTACGACGTCACCAGTCCGTCCCGCAGCACGATGGTCGCCTGTTGTGCGCGCAGGGATCGAGCCACCTGCTCGACCACCGACGGCAAGACCCGTTCGGACAGGTCGTCCGGAGTGGTCGCCGCGGCGAGCCTCGTGCCGAGCCGTGCGAGTACGGCGTACGGCTCCTCGACGTCACCATGGACCAGCCGGTTGACGTGCCGCTGCAGCCAGGACCGCAACGGCAGCGCAGCCAGGGCGACCACGGTTGTCGCGAGGATGGGCGCCCCGGTCGTGGCGCCCAGCCGGTCACCGGCCAGCCAGACCGTGACGGCGTACAAACCGATCACGAGCGTCGAGAGAGCGGCGTACACGAGAGCGCGGGAGATGACGATGTCGACGTCCCACAGCCCGTAGCGCATCACCGCGATGCCGATCGCGATCGGCAGAGGCAGCATGGCGAGTCCCGCGACGAGGCCCGTGATGCCCGCCGGGACCAGCCTCGCCACCGCGAACAGCACGATGGTGCAGGCGTAACCGACCAGCACCCACTTCAACTGCTGCCGTTCCAGGTCGGCCACCCGCCGCCACCTGATCACCAGGGAGGCGAACCCGACGATCACGGCCGCAAGCAGCAGCACACCGATGACGACCCCCGCGACCGGCCCGCCGGCAGCGGCAACGCCGACCGGATTCGTTGCGCCGCGCAACGCCTCCGGAAAGTCCTGCCCCTCGTACGGCGTCAACGCCCAGCTGACCGCGACGAGCACAACGGTCGCCCAGCTCAGCCATGAGATCCGGCGCCAGCCCGCGGACATCGGCCGGCCGTCGGGCAGCAGGATCGGCAGCAGTACGGCGATCGCCACGTAGCCGGGAGCCCAGAGCCACGCCCCGAGCCAGGTCAGCCAGTTGCCCGGCGTCGAGTCGGCCGTCAGCGCACCGACCTCGCTGGCAAGCAGGGCCACGCCCTGGCTGAGACCGATCGCCCCGAGCAACGGCCGGATCAGACGCGCGTCGGTCGCCCGGAGCAGCAGGCAGGCGAGACCGTACGCGACCGCGGCGGCCAGTTCCATCAACCAGAACGACGGACCGCTGCTCCGGCCGGCGGCCGCGTTGACCGCGTGCAGGCCGGCCCCCACCAGTCCACCGAGGACCGCGAGTACACCGATGACAACCCCCATGACCGCATCATCGCCGCCGGCCTGTCCCGGCGTCACGGGACAAGGAGTCCCGGATCGGATCGTGACGGCCGGCCGTGGCGGGCGGGACAGCCCGGTCGCGACCGTAGGGACACCGAATCCGATCGACAGGAGAAACACTGTGACCACCGCGACCACCACCCACTCCACCGCGACGCGCCGGCGGCCGGCGAGCGTGCTCGTCGCCGCGATCCTGCTCGGCCTGATCGCCGCGGCCGGCGGCTACGGCGCGATCTACTTCACCGGCCTCGAGGGCTGGACGGCGCTCGGCGTCTGCTTCGTCGTGGCCTACGAGTTCCTCACGCTGACCGGCCTGATCGCCGTCGTCGCGTTGCTCCGCAACCACCCCCTCGGCCGCCCGGGCGTCATCCTCTACGCGACGTGGCTGATCTACTTCACGCTCTTCAAGCTGATCGCGTTCCAGGAACTGCAGGCGATCCCGTTCGGCGTGATCGCCGCTGTCGCGCTGGTCTGCGTGACCCGGCGCTCAGCCCGCTGACGTCAGGTCGGAATCCACGTGGGCCACCACGGTGGGACGTTCCCCGGGCAGGTGCCCGGGGAACCGGCGGGCGTGCCTTGCCAGGAGAACAGGGCGAGATCGGCGATGGTGATCGCGATCGCGGCGGCGAGCAGCGAGAACAGGAACGCCTTGCCGGCGTAGCGGAAGACGGTCGTGAACAGGACGAGGTTCACGATCAGGGCGAGCGGCAGACCGAGGAACAGCAGGGTGAGGCCGTTGGGCACGCTGCCGGTGACGTCGACGTCACACGCCTTCCACGCCCGCGAGGTGATCACGATCAGCCCGAACGCCGCTCCGCCGCCGACGACCACCGCAAGGAACGACTCGCCCTTGCTCCCCTTCCCAGCTAACGCCATGGGGTTCACCGTAAGTGATCCGGGCGGCCACTTCAGCTCGCCCCGGCGGGGTGCGCCCGTACTCAATGCCGCCAGCCTCAGTACCGCCAGCGCAGCGCGCGGACCCGGTCCTCCAGCGACAACCCGCCCAGCGAGTCCGCGTCATGACGGCGTACGGCGAGGAACGGGTCGACGATCGCGTCACCCAGGGCCTCTCGCAGAACGTCCGAGCGCTCGAGGGCCGACAGCGCGTCCTCGAGGGTGAGCGGCAAGCGGCGCGGGCGTTCGTCGTCCGGGTACGTCGCCGGGTCGCGGTCGAGCCCGGGCGGCAGGACCGCCTTCCGCTCCAGCCCAGTCAACGCGGCGGCCAGCACGGCCGCGGCGGAGAGATACGCGTTGCCCGACGGATCGCCGATCTTGATCTCGCAGTTGGCCGAGTCCGGCCGGCTGGTCACGCTGCCCGGCACGTAGCGCAGCGCGGCCTCGCGATTCTCCTCGCCCCAGCACGCGAACGCACCGGCCCAGTTCCCGGGCACGCGGCGATCCGCGCTGACCACGCTCGGCGCCAGTACGCCGGTCAGTCCGTCGAGCTCGGCGAGCACTCCGGCGATCAGGTGCCGCGCATGCTCGGACGGACCGTCGTCACCACCGAACGGCACGCCGTCCAGCGACGCGGAGAAGTGGATATGCGCGCCATTGCCGACGAACCCGGCCACTGTGATCGGCGCGAATGACGCCAGCAGCCCGTGCGCACGAGCGACCCGATGGACGACGAGCCGCGCGAGCTGCGACTGGTCAGCGGCGGCCAACGGCGACGCGGGCGGCAGCGCGACCTCGACCTGGCCCTGCGCGTACTCCGGATGCAGTTGCTCCGCCGGAACCCCGGCCGCGTCGAGTGCTTCGAGCAGGTCGATCGCGAAGTCCTCCAGCTTCACCACGGCCAGCACGCCGTACGCCGGTCCGATGGTGCCGACCGCGGGATCGCCGGGATCACCGGTGAAGACCGTGAACTCCAGCTCGAACCCGAGCTTGATGTCGAGCCCGGCCGCAACCGCCCGCGCTTCCTGCCGCCGCAGCGCGGCACGCTGGCAGATGTCGACCGGCTCGTGGTCCTGCGTCAGCTGGTCGGCCGGCGCCCAGAACACGGTGTGGTCAGGCCCGAGCGGGGCGACCGCACCGAGATCCGGCATCAGCCGGTTGTCGCCGACCGGCCCGTTGACCAGCGGCGACGAGGTGATGGCGTCGTCGGTGCACATCAGCGCGAACACCGGTGAGAGCCCGATCCCGTCGCGGACCGCCGTACGCACGCGGGCCGCGGGCACCGTCTTCGCGCGGGTGATGCCGGCGTTGTCGACGATGGACGTGATCAGCATCCGCAGGCCGCTCTCGAGCAGCGCGTCGACGGGACTGTCGGTGACAGACATGCCGACCTTCGTACCACACGACCCGTCAACCGGCGGCGATCCGGATGATCACACCGCATAATCGGGACGTGAGCGATGGGTGGCCGGATGGTCCGTACCGGGTGGGGATCTCGGGGTGGCGCTACCCGCCCTGGCGGAAGGTGTACTACCCGGACGGCCTGCCGCAGCGGGCCGAGCTCGAGTACGCCTCCGGCCGGCTGAACTCGATCGAGCTGAACGGCTCGTTCTACTCGCTCCAGCGGCCGTCGTCGTACCAGCGCTGGCACGACGAGACGCCGGACGGATTCGTGTTCGCGGTCAAGGGCCCGCGGTTCGTCACGCACCTGAAGAAGCTGGCCGACGTGGACGCGCCGCTGGCCAACTTCTTCGCCTCCGGAGTCCTTGCTCTCGGCAACAAACTCGGCCCGGTGCTCTGGCAGCTCCCGCCGACCCTCGGGTACGACGAGGAGCGCTGCGCCGCGTTCTTCGCCTCGTTGCCGCGGACAACGGCGCAGGCGGCGGAAGTGGCCAAGGGCCACGACGAGCGGATGAAGGGCCGCTCGTTGCTGGAGTGCGCGGTCGACATCCCGCTCCGGCACGCGATCGAAGTACGGCACTCCAGCTTCCAGACGCCCGGCTTCATCCAGCTCTGCCGCGCCCATGACATCGCGCTGGTCTGTGCGGACACCGCCGGCAGGTGGCCGATGTTCGACGACATCACCTCCGACTTCGCCTACGTGCGGTTGCACGGCGCCGAGGAGCTCTACGTCAGCGGGTACGACGACGAGGCGCTGGACCGGTGGGCCGCGAAGATCCGGGCCTGGGGCGAGAACGCGTACGTGTACTTCGACAACGACGTCAAGGTCCGGGCGCCGTTCGACGCGGAAGGGCTGGCCCGCCGGCTCGGGATCACTTCGGCGGGTGCCGAAGTATCACAGGCTTAGCGTGAGCGGCATGACTGAGAACCCTGGAGAACTGGTGGAGCAGGCCGTCGGGCGTTCGCTCCGGTTGGTCACCACCTGGCCGGCCTGGCACGGCCGTCCGCGTACGTCGGACGACGGCCGCACCTTCACCCCGCACAAGGCCGTCCGCCGGATCGCGGACCACCTCGTCGATCACCTGGCCGAAGTGGAGGCGCTGCTGGCCGGCGTACCGACCCAGCCGGACGAATGGCACGCGAGCGCGCTCACCTCCGCCGCCGACCTCGCGCCGTTCACGGTGGAGGACGTGCGCGAGGCCGAGCAGCGGTTGAGCCGACTCGGCCGGACGTTCGCCCTGCGGTACGCCGCGGTCGACCCGGCCGAGTGGGACAAGGACCGCGGTGCCAACTGGACCCTCCGCCAGATCGCCGAACACCTGGTCGAGGTCGAGTGGTACGCCGAGCAGGTGGGCGACTTGTCCTAGAAGAGCCGCGCGTCCACCGGCTCCTCCAACTCGAGGAGGAACTGCTTGCGCTTGAGTCCGCCGGCGTACCCGGTCAGCGAGCCGTTCTTCCCGATCACCCGGTGGCACGGTACGACGATCGACAGCGGGTTCTGACCGACCGCCTTCCCGACCGCCTGGGCGTTGTCACCGAGTCGCGCCGCGATCTCGCCGTACGTCGTCGTCCCGCCGTACGGGATCTCCTCGAGGATCGACCAGACGCGGCGCTGGAACTCGTCACCGCGCAGGACGGTCGGGAGGTCGAACGTCGTCCGCTCGCCGATGAGGTACTCGTCCAGCTCGCGGGCCGCCTCGGCGATGACCGGATCGGTGGCTTCGACCAGGTCACCGAGCACGTCCGGCGACGGCTTCACCCAGTGATGCGGGAAGTAGACGCCGGCGAGCGCGTTGTCCGAGGCGACCAGCGTGAGGTCCCCGATCCGGGTGCTGACGATCGCATGCCTGTTCATGGGGATGGAACGCATCAGCACCCGGAGGTGTGAGGCCTCAGGAGCCGATGCGCTCCCGGGTCCGGCGCCGGAAGTCGCGGCCGACCTGGCTCACGTCCACCCGGTGCAGGTCGGTCACCGCGATCCCCGGCGTACTGTCCGATGGTCCCTGCACCGCCCAGACCCCGTGCGGATCGCTCACACCCGAATCCAGACCGGCCCCGGGATTGGCCGGCACGGCCAGACTGATCCAGTAGGTGTTGTTCGCGGCCGTCCCGCGGGTCTGGACCCCGATGTGCTCGTTCTGCCCGACGCCGGTGCTCGCGTACGACACGAGTACGGCGTCCACGTCGAGGCGGTCGTACTCCGTGAACAGTTCCGGGAAGAGCACGTCCAGCCCGAGCGCGAGGCCGAAGCGGTAGCCGTCGATCTCGAAGGTCACCGGCTCCCGGCCCGGGGTGTACATCCAGGTGATCTTCGTGGTCGACAGCGCGCGTTCGTCATACCTCGCGACCACCTTGCCCGCGGCCGAGACGACGTACATGCTGTTGTGCGGCCGGGCCTCGGGCAGTTGGTGCACGGACGGGATCACGGTCCAGATGTTCAGCTCACGCGAGAGCTTGGTGATCTGGTCCAGCTCGTCGTGCAGCACCGCCCAGTCGGTTTTGCTCCAGTCGGCCGGGCCGACCTCGTCCGGGCCGAGCTCGGACATCACGTGCTTGCTCGGGAAGCAGAGCGCGCCCTCGGTGAAGTGGACGAGGCGGGCGCCGGCCGCGGCCGCCTGCCGCATCAGGTCGCGGGCCTCGGTGCCGCTTGCGCGGAGCAGGGCGGCGTCGGTCGGGTCCTGGCGGACTGTCGACTGGGCGACGGCGATTCGCAGGGTGGTGTGTTCCGGCATGTCTTCTCCTGGGGGAGTCGGACGGAAGTGCCGGAGGGCAGCCGTGTAGGACTCGCCGGTCTTGGCGGCGCGGGCACGGACCCGCTGCTTGAAGTTCCTGTGCGCTGTCATCTGGCCTTCCACGCACTCGCACGCGATCCCCCAGCGATCCCGCCCGAGGCAGTTGACCAGGACGAGCGGTCCGAGACAGGAAGTCCCTTTGCCTTCTCAGCAGGACCAGGCTGGGGCCGGTCGGCGAAGGTGCGGCGCGGACCGCGCCGGGCTCATATCCTTCCCGACCCCATCCCCCCGGTCAAACGTCCACGCCGCCACGCCGTGGGTTACCCCCTGCGGCATAAAGTCGGACCCGGACGCGGTTGTCCACCGAGTACGAGCAGACGACGTTGGGAGCAGAGGGTGAGCATTCGAGTCGGGTACAAGGCTTCGGCGGAGCAGTTCGGGCCGCGGGAGCTGGTGGAGTACTCGGTCCGGGCCGAAGAGCTCGGGCTCGACAGTGTGACCGTGTCGGACCACTTCCTGCCGTGGCGGCACGAGGGTGGTCACGCGCCGTTCGCGCTCGCCTGGATGGCGGCGGTCGGCGAGCGGACCAACCGGGTGTTGCTCGGGACGTCGGTGCTCACGCCGACCTTCCGGTACAACCCGGCGGTGATCGCGCAGGCGTTCGCCACGCTCGGCGAGCTGTACCCGGGCCGTGTGATGCTCGGCGTCGGCACCGGCGAGGCGCTGAACGAGATCGCTGTCTCCGGGATGGAGTGGCCGGAGTTCAAGGAGCGGTTCGCCCGGCTGCGGGAGGCCGTGCAGCTGATCCGCGACCTGTGGACGAAGGACGGCGTCAACGCCGAGGGCCCGTACTACAAGACCGTCGACGCGTTCATCTACGACCGGCCCGAGACCCCGCTCAAGGTGTACGTCGCCGCCGGCGGACCGCTGGTCGCCAAGTACGCCGGTCGCGCCGGCGACGGGTTCATCGCGACGTCGGGCAAGGGCATGGAGCTCTACACCGAGAAGCTGATCCCGGCGGTGCGCGAAGGCGCCGAGAAGGCGGGCAAGACGTTCGAGGATCTCGACCGGATGCTCGAGGTCAAGGTCTCCTACGACCGCGACCCCGCCGCCGCGCTGGAGAACACCCGGTTCTGGGCGCCGCTGTCGCTGACGCCGGAGCAGAAGCACAGCGTCACGAGCGCGACCGAGATGGAGCGGCTGGCCGACGAGCTGCCGATCGAGCAGGTCGCGCAGCGCTGGATCGTCGCCTCCGATCCCGACGAGGTCGTCAAGCAGTTCCAGCCCTACCTGGACGCCGGCTTCAACCACTTCGTCGTGCACGGCCCCGGCCACGACCAGGAACGCTTCCTCACCCAGTTCACCGAGGACGTGCTTCCGCTACTGCGCAAGCTGGGCTGACGAGCGACAATCGCGAGATGGGCGACTACGTGATTGTGCAGGAAGGCGACCCGCGGTGTGCCGAGCTGGAAGCCGCCGGCTACCGCGTGGTCGCCGAGTCCTGGGCCGTCCGCCTGCACAATCCCGACCGCGAGCTGCTGGACTCCGCCGTACGCCGTGCGGTCGCCGGCGGACTCACCATTCGCGAAGTCGGCCCGGAGTCCGCCAAGGCACTCCATGCCCTCGAGAAGACCAACGAGGCCGACTACCCCTACACCCCCGCCACCCATCGGGTCGTCGGTGATCTGTCCGACACCCAGGGGCTTTGGCCGGTCCACCGGGTGTTCGGCGCGTTCGACGGCGCCCGCCTGGTCGGCGCCACGGTGATCCGCGTCCGCGATGGCTTCGGTGACACCAGGTTCACCTCGGTGCTGGCGGCGTACCGCAGACGCGGCGTCGGCCAGGCCGTGAAGGCGGCCTCGATCCTCGCCTTCCTCGACCTCGGCATCAAGAGCTTCAGCACCGGCGGCGCGGCCGCGAACCAGGCGAGCCTGCAGGTGAACCAATCCCTCGGCTACGTCCTCACCGAACGCTGGCGAACGTACGCGCCCTAGCCGCTGAATCAGCCCACCTCAGCGCAGGTCGTCGGACAGGGCTTTGGCGGCCTGGGTGAGGAGGGGGACTGCTCGCTCGACCAGATCCTCGGTCATGCGGCCGGCGGGGCCCGAGATGGACATGGCCAGTCGGGACGGAGCGTCGGGGACCGCCACCGCGACACAGCGGACGCCGACCTCCTGCTCGCCTTCGTCTGTGGCGTAGCCGGACTCCTCGGCCTTGTGCAACTGCGCGGTGAAGGCGTCCGGGGTGGTGATGGTGTTGTCGGTGTGCCTCGGCATACCGGTGCGGTGGAGGAGGTCGCGCACCTCGGATTCCGGGAGCTGGGCGAGCATCGCCTTGCCGACGGCGGTGCAGTGCGGGAGGACGCGGCGGCCGACCTCGGTGAACATGCGCATCGAGTGCCGGGACGGGACCTGGGCGAGGTAGACGACCTGGTCGCCGTCGAGCATGGCCATGTTGGCGGACTCGCCGAGCTCGTCGACCAGCCGCGCGAGGTGTGGGCGGGCCCAGACACTGAGCATGTGTGAGGAGCTCTCGCCGAGGCGGATCAGCTTCGGGCCGAGGACGTACTGGCGCGAGGGTTCTTGACGCAGGTAGCCGAGGTCGACCAAGGTGCGAACCAACCGGTGGATCGTCGGCAGCGGCAGGCCGGAGGCCGTGGCGAGCTGGGACAGGCCCATCATCCCGCCCGCGTCGGCCATGGTCTCGAGCAGCCCGAAGGCGCGTTCGATGGACTGCACACTGCCGGTGCGGCCCTTGCCGCCGTTCGCTTCCGCCATGGATCCAGCCTCTCGAGGGTTTCCGGATGACGGAAGTTTAGCGCCAGATTCCGGAAAGTGTGGACCTTGTGTATTCCGCAGAGTAGATATTAGTCTCCGCAATACGGAATTCAAGCGAGAGGTGGCCCCATGAGCCTGGAGGATCTGGTCGGCGAGCTGGATCGGCGGTTGGCGGACGCCGACGCGGCGCTGGCGGCGGACTACCCGGGGGACCGCGGCGTCCGGCAGCCTGTGCACACGGTCTACGTGCCGGCCGACAAGTACGACGTGAACACCGTCGGCACCTGGGGTGCGGAGGCAACGGCCGTGCTGAGCGAGTACGGCGGCTCGGCCGAGGTGCTCGCAGACGTGCTGGAGCTGCCGCCCGGGTCGATGGACGAGGTCTTCGAACGCGTCCGCGCCAAGCTGGGGCGGGAGCCGATCGAGGATCTCCGGATCGACTTCGAGGACGGCTACGGGACCAGATCCGACGAGGAAGAGGACGCGGCCGCCTTCGCCGCTGCCCGCGCCTTGACGCGGAGCGTGCGGGCCGGGGCGTCGGCGGACGGCGCCAGCGCGGTGGCGCCGTACCACGGCCTGCGGATCAAATCGCTCGAGGCGCCGACCCGGCGGCGTGGGGTGCGGACGCTGGATCTGTTCGTGCGTGAGCTGACGGCGGCGGGCGGCCTGACGGACGGTTTCGTGGTCACGTTGCCGAAGGTGACCTCGGTCGAGCAGGTCGAGGCGATGGTGGTGGTGCTGGAGGCGCTCGAGGTCGAGTACGGCGCATCTGAGCTGAAGTTCGAGATCCAGGTCGAGACTCCGCAGGCGATCCTCGGGTCGGACGGGACCGCGTTGATCGCGCGGATGATCAAGGCCGGCGCGGGCCGCGTCACCGGCCTGCACTACGGCACCTACGACTACTCGGCCTCGCTCGGTGTCGCCGCGGCGTACCAGAGCATGGAGCATCCTGTGGCCGACCACGCGAAGGACGTGATGCAGCTGGCCGCGGCCGGGACCGGTGTGTTCGTCTCGGACGGCTCCACGAACGTGCTTCCGGTCGGCGACGCAGTCAACACGGCCTGGCGCCTCCACTATCGGCTGGTACGACGTTCCCTCGCGCGCGGCATCTATCAGGGCTGGGACATGCACCCGGCTCAGCTGCCGACCCGCTTCGTGGCGACGTATCTCTTCTATCGCGAAGGTCTGGAGACAGCCGCCACCCGGCTGCGGGCGTACCTCGGCCACGGTGAGTCGGGGTACCTCGACGAGCCCGCGACCGCCGCGGCGCTGGCCGGCTTCGTCCTGCGCGGCCTCGACTGCGGGGCGGTGGACCCGGCGGAGGTCGACAAGCTCGTCGGGGTCGACATCGCGGGACTCGCGAAGCTGGCCCGTCGCCCGCTGCGATCGGAGCGCTAGCCTCACTAGATGCGACTGGTTGCGGAGTTCACCACCGAACCCTTCGATGTCGAAGGAACGCCACCCGCTCACGCCACCGAGGCTCTGCGAGCGGCGCAGGAAGCCGGTCTCGAGTGCGACTTCGGCCCGCTGGGCACGCAGGTCCGTGGCGAGCAGGAGCTGCTCCTGCCCGCGCTGCCCGACGTGCTGGCGGCCGCTTTCGCGGGTGGCGCGAGCCAGGTGACCTTGCAGGTACGCCGCGATGCCTGAGCCGGAGGTCCATCCGCTGATCACGGCGATCTCGCCGCTGATCGAGCGACTGGACGCCGAACTCGTCGGACCCGAGGAGGCGCGCGACGACGACGTACCACTTCTGTGGGAGGGCGAGCCGCTGGTCGCCGTCCGCCTTCCCGCCGGTCGCCTTGCCGTGAAGGCTCCCGAGGGTGGCGTGAGCTCACTGCTGGCGGAGGTTGCCGACGAGCTCGGCGGACCGCTGCACGCCCTCTCCCGGGGTCAGAAGCAGCAGGCGGTTCTGATGCTCGAGGCCCGCGGTGCCTTCGAGTACCGGAAGTCCGCGGAGATCGTCGCCGAGGCGCTCGGCGTCACCCGTTTCACCGTCTACAACTACCTCAACCGGGCGCGCGACTGACCCGGCTTTTCAACAAACTGTTGACGACGGGCGAGGCGGATGCCACTCTCGTCATACGGAAAGTCGATTTCGGGATTCGAGAAGGTGTGATCCGTGGACCTGCAGGAGTTCAACTCCGCTCCGGCCGACCGGCTGCGTCCGATGCTGGCGGCCTGCTGTGACGTTCCGCGCTGGGTCGACGGACTCCTGGCCAAGCGGCCGTACGGCGACCTCGCCGCATTGACCGCGGTTGCCGACCAGTCGCTGCGAGAGCTCGACGACGACGAGGTCGATCGCGCTCTCCAGGCGCACCCACGGATCGGGGACCGCCCGCAGGGCGCCGGCACCGAGGCCGCCTGGTCGCGCCGGGAACAGTCCGGCGTCGGCGAGGATCCCGGGGTCCGGGAGGCCCTTGCCGAGGGCAACCGTGAGTACGAGCAGCGGTTCGGCCGGGTGTTCCTGATCTGCGCCACCGGCCTGTCGGCGGAGCAGATGCTCACCAGCCTCCGCCGCCGGCTCACCCATGACGACGCCACCGAGGTCGCCGTCGTACGCGAGGAACTGCGCAAGATCGCGTTGCTCCGACTCGCCAAGGTGGTGGAGGCATGAGCAGCCTGAGCACGCATGTTCTCGACACGGGCCTGGGCCTACCGGCGCACGGTGTTCCGGTTCGCCTGTCCAGGGTCACCGGCGACCAGGACGTCGTACTGGCGACCGGTACGACGGACGACGACGGGCGGATCGCCGAGCTGGATCCGGCGCTGCCGGCCGGCACGTATCGGCTGTGGTTCGACGTCGCCGCGTATGCGGCCGCATCCGGCCAGGACATCTTCTTTCCCGAGGTCACCGTGACCTTCACGGTCGCCGACGAGCGGCACTACCACGTCCCGTTGCTGCTCAGCCCATTCGCGTTTTCCACCTACCGAGGGAGTTGAGCCCGATGGCCATCCACCTGGGAGCCAACCAGTACGGCAAGGCCGAGAGCCGCGTCGTCCGGATCTACCGCGACACGCCCCGCCACCAGATCCGCGACCTGAACGTCTCGTCTGCGCTCCGCGGCCGGTTCGAGTCCGCACACACCACCGGTGACCAGAGCGACGTGCTGCCGACCGACACGCAGAAGAACACCGCGTTCGCCTTCGCCAAGGAGAAGGGCGTCGGCGCGATCGAGGACTACGCGCTGACGCTGGGCGCGCACTTCCTGGACGCGTCGCCGGCGGCCGACGGCGCGCGGATCGAGGTGGAGGAGTACGCCTGGGAGCGGATCTCGGTCGACGGCCAGGGGCACGACCACTCGTTCGTCCGGGCCGGCAGCGGCGTACGGACGACGGTCGTCAACGTGGAGGGTCGTGGTGACGAGCAGAAGCGGTACGTCGTCTCCGGCATTCGCGATCTGGTCGTGCTGAAGTCGACCGGGTCGGAGTTCCACGGGTTCCTCAAGGACAAGTACACGACGCTCCCGGAGACGAACGACCGCATCCTGGCCACGTCGCTGGTCGCGCGGTGGCGGTACGACCACACCGAGGTCGACTGGGACAAGTCGTACGACGAGATCAAGGGACTGCTGCTCGAGCAGTTCGCGAAGATCCACAGTTTCGCGTTGCAGCAGACGCTGTACGGGATGGGTGAGGCTGTCCTGCAGCAGCATCCGGAGGTCGCGGAGATCAAGTTCTCGGCGCCGAACAAGCACCACTTCCTGGTCGATCTGAGCCCGTTCGACGTGGAGAACCCGGGTGAGGTGTTCATCGCCGCGGATCGCCCGTACGGCCTGATCGAGGCGACTGTGGTCCGGGATGACGCGAGTGACGCCGGCAATGCGTGGCACGCCGTACCGGGTTTCTGCTGAGGCAGTGATGAACACGATCGTGATCGACGGGGCGGCCGTGGTCACGGTCGATCCGGAGCGGCGTGAGTTCACCGGGCATGTGGTTGTCCAGGGCAACCGTATTGTTGCTGTCGGCCCTGGTCCGGCGCCGGCGTACGGGGCGCGGGTGATCGACGGACAGGGATGTCTCGTCACACCCGGCTTCGTCAACACACATCAGCATCTGTATCAGTGGGTGACCCGCGGTCTCGCGGCCGACGCGACGTTGTTCGGCTGGTTGACCACGCTCTATCCGGTGTGGGCGGGGATCTCGGACGAGTCCGTGTACGTGGCTGCTCAGGGTGCGTTGGCCCAGCTCGCGCGGACGGGGTGCACGACCGCGGCGGATCACCACTACCTGTTCCCGCGGGACAGCAAGGATCTGCTGGCCGCGGAGATCCAGGCGGCCGCGGAGGTCGGGCTGCGCTTCCACCCGGCGCGTGGATCGATGGATCGCGGGCAGAAGGACGGCGGGCTGCCGCCGGACTCCGTGGTCGAGGACCGGGACGAGATCCTCGCCGCGACCGAGGCCGCGATCGACCGCTGGCATGATCCTTCGCCGGATTCGATGCTGCAGATCGTGGTCGCGCCGTGCTCGCCGTTCAGCGTGAGTGGCGACCTGATGCGCGACGCGGCTTCGTTGGCCCGGCGTAAGCGGGTCCGGCTGCACACGCACCTGGCCGAGACCACCGACGAGACCCATTGGTGCCGCGAGACCTTCAATTGCACGCCGTTGGAGTACGCCGCTGAGCTCGGGTGGACCGGGTCCGACGTGTGGTTCGCCCACGGCATCCACTTCGACGACGCCGAGATCAAGCGCCTCGGCCAGACGGGCACCGGCGTTGCCCACTGCCCCAGCTCGAACGCTCGCCTGGGCGCCGGCATCGCCCGAGCCGCCGACCTCCGCGCCGCCGGCAGCCCCGTCGGCCTGGGCGTAGACGGTGCCGCCAGCAACGAAGCCGGCAGCCTCATCGAGGAACTCCGCCACGCCCTCCTCTTCGCCCGAGCCCGCGGCGGCCCCCAAGCCCTCGGAGTCCGCGCCGCCCTCGAAATGGCCACCCTCGACGGCGCCAGAATCCTAGGCCGCGAATCCGACATCGGCTCCCTGGAACCAGGCAAACTAGCCGACCTAGCCCTCTGGAACCTCAACACCCTGCCCCATGCCGGCATCCCCGATCCGGTAGCCGCCCTGGTCCTCAGCACACCCCCACCCCTGGCCCTACTCCTCGTCAACGGCCGCCCAGTCGTGGAACACGACACAGTCCTCACTGTCGACGAAGGCACCCTGGCAACCCAGGTCGCAGAAACCCAGCACAACCTCCTCACCAAATTCGCCTGACTCCTGCTGTGCCAGCGCAGATTCTGCCCACCCCGCCTCTCGCGGGGTGGGCAGGCTGATTCTGGCTAGTGGTGGAGGAGTTCGCCGTCGATCCAGACGGCTTGGATGTCGGCGGGGGTGCCGAGGGTGAAGATGCGGGAGAGGGTTTCGTCGGCGTCGTTCGCGTGGGCGACGCCTACGGCGAGGGGAGAGCCGTCGGCGGGGCGGAGGAGTTGGGCGTCGAAGCGTTGGCCGACACTCAGGTGGCCGACCTCGTCGAGGCCGAGTGCCTCGGCGCCTGCGGCGGTGGCCAGATACAGCAGGTGGGCGGAGCTCAGGGCGAGCCCGTGGTCACCGAGCAACTGTTGGCAGAAGTAGGCCTGGAGGCCTTCCTTGAGGAGGGAGAAGCCGGTGCCGGCGCCGACGTCCGACCCGAGGGCCACGCGTACGCCGTGCTGAAGATGCCGGCCGAGTGGGAACAGCCCGCTGCCGAGCGCGGCGTTGCTGGTCGGGCAGTGCGCGACGGTCGCGCCACCGAGGGCGAGCGTCTTGAGCTCGACGTCGGTCGGGTGCACGTTGTGGGCGAGTACGCAGCGGCGGTCGACCAGTCCGTGCCGGTCGTACGTCGTGACGTAGTCGCTGCCGCCGAAGAGATCGGCCACGGTCGCGATCTCGGCCTCGTTCTCGTTGACGTGCGATGTGAACAGCGCGCCCGGGACGGCCTCCATCAGTTCGCGGCAGGTCGCGAGCAGGTCGTCCGTGCAGGACAGCGAGAAGCGAGGTGTGACGGCGTACCGGTTCCGGTCGACGCCGTGCCAACGGTTGGCCAAGGCAAGCGATTCGGCGTACGCGCGGACCGGCGTAGTCAGCAGCTCCGGCCGCAGCAGCCGGTCACTCAGGACCAGTCCACTGGTGATCCTCAGTCCGACATTCGACGCGGCGTTGAAGAGTGCATCCACGGCGTCGGAGTAGTGCGCCCCGAAGACCAGCGCCGAGGTCGTCCCGGCCGCCGCGAGCCCGCGGACGAACTCGCCGGCCACCCCGGTCGCGTAGGCGACGTCCGCCATCCGCGCCTCCTCGGGCAGCGCGTACCGATCCAGCCACTCGAGCAGCGGCAACCCGAGCCCGCCGACCGCCCGGATCTGCGGGAAGTGCACGTGCGTGTCCACGAAACCAGGCAGTACGACGCCACCGCTCAGGTCGACGACCCGCTCGGCCGGGTGCGCCTGCCGGATCTCCAGGAAGGGGCCTCGGGCAACGATGACGCCGTCCTCGACCAGCAGGCCGGCGTCGGAGTCGACCCGCAGACTGCCGCCGGTGAACGGGTTGTCCGGGGTGTCGAGGAACGTGCCTCGGAAGATGGTCATGCCTTCGCCTCACGCTGAGCCGGCGTAGGGCGACGCTCGGCAGATCGGGCCGACGCGGGATGCCGCTCGGCGGAGAATTGCTGCAGGAGCCAGGCCGCGACGCTGACCGCGATGACGACCGGTTCCTTGCCGGGCAGATCGGGGAGCCCGATCGGAGTCGTGATCCGATCGATCGCCTCCGAGGAGTTGCCGTCCTCGGCGAGCTTGCGGCGGAACCTGGCCCACTTCGCCCGCGAACCGATCAGCCCGATGGTGGCGAGCTGCTCGTTGCGGATCGCGGCGTCGCACAACGCGGCGTCCTCGGCGTGGTCGTGGGTCATCACCAGCGCGTGGGTGCCCGGCGGCAACTCGCCGACCACGAGCTCCGGCAGCAAAGGCACCTGATGGACGTGCACCTGAGCCACCGCGTCATCGAGCACCGCGAGCCGCGACGCGGTCAGCTGATCCGGCCGCGAGTCGACCAGATGCAACTCGATGTCGTGCCGGGCCAGGATCCGTGCGAGCTCGAGCCCGACATGGCCGATCCCGAAGATCGCCACCGACGGCACCACCGGCAGCGGCTCGAGCAGCAGCTTCACCTCGCCGCCGCAACACTGAACACCATGCTGGTACGGCGCTTTGTCCGACAGCGCGACCTCGAGCACTTCAGGCTCGACCACGCCGTCCGCGATCATCGCCCGGCCGCGCTCGACGGCCACCGACTCCAGGTTCCCGCCCCCGACCGTCGACCAAACGTTGTCAGCGGCAACGACCATCTTGGCCCCGGCCTCCCGCGGCGCGTGTCCACGGACAGACATCACCGTGACCAGCACGCCCGGTCGGCGCCCGGCGCGCAGCTGCTGGACAGCCTTCATCCACTCCATGAGTCACCACCCCGTGCGCGATCCAGCGCCCAATAGACCGCCTCCGGTGTGGCAGGCGACGGGAGGTCGACGCTAGTCCCGGCAGGACCGAACGCGGCCGCGGCCTGGCGCAGGGCCTCCCGGACGGCAAAGGCCAGCATCAGTGGCGGCTCACCAACCGCCTTGGAGCCGTAGACCGCGCCATCCTCGTGGGCCTTCTCCAGCAGCCGGACGTTGAAGACCTCCGGCATCTCGGAGAAGCTCGGCAGCTTGTAGGTGCTGGCCGCCTGCGTCGCGAGCCGTCCGCGTCGATCCCCGTCGCTCTCGTCCCAGCGCAGATCCTCGAGCGTCAACCAGCCCGTCCCCTGAACGAACCCGCCCTCGATCTGGCCGATGTCGATCAACGGGCTCAGGCTGTCGCCCACGTCGTGCACGATGTCGACCCGCCGCAGCGTGTAGGCACCGGTGAACCCGTCCACCTCCACCTCGGCCGCGGCAACGCCGTACGCGAAGTACTTGAACGGCTCGCCGTGCATGGCGTTCGCGTCCCAGTGCAGTCCCTCGGTGCGGTAGAAGCCGGCCGCCCACAACTGCACTCGCTGCAGGTAGGCAGCGCGGACGAGCTCGTTCCACTCGACGCCGTCTCCGGAGAGGCCGCGTACGACGCCGTCGACGAAGCGGACGTCGTGTGGGCTGATCCCGAGCCGCCCAGCCGCGACCTGCGCGAGCCGCTCCTGGATCTGCTCACAGGCGTTCTTGATCGCTGCGCCGTTGAGATCGGCGCCGGACGACGCGGCCGTGGCCGAGGTGTTCGGCACCTTGTCGGTCCGGGTCGGAGCCAGCCGCACCCGGGCCAGCGGCACGCCGAGCGTGGTCGCCGCGACCTGCAGCATTTTGGTGTGCAGGCCCTGGCCCATCTCGGTGCCGCCGTGGTTGATCAGCACCGACCCGTCCTTGTAGACGTGGACGAGCGCCCCGGCCTGGTTGAACGCGGTCAGGTTGAACGAGATGCCGAACTTCACCGGCGTCATCGCGATCGCCCGCTTCACATGAGCGTGCTCCGCGTTGAACCGCTCGACGGCAGCCTGCCGGGCGGCAACCTCTCCACCGTCCAGAACCTGGCTCCAGCAGGACTCGAGCCGGTCCGCGTGCCGCACCGGCTGTCCGTACGGCGTCGAGTCGCCGACCTGGTAGAAGTTTCGCCGGCGCAGCTCCAGGGCGTCGTACCCGAGCAGCGGCGCGCACCGACCGAGGATGTCCTCGATCACGAGCATGCCCTGCGGTCCGCCGAAACCGCGGAACGCGGTCTGCGACGTCTTGTTCGTCTGGGCGATCCGCCCGTCCACGCGGATATGAGGAATCTCGTAGGCGTTGTCGATATGGCACATCGCCCGCGCCAGCACCGGTTCGGACAGATCGAGGCTCCACCCGCCGTCCGCGGTCAAAGTCGCGTCCAACGCGACCAGCCTGCCGGCGACGTCGAACCCAACGGTCCACGAGCTGTGGAACCCGTGCCGCTTGCCCGACATCGTCATGTCCTGCGTGCGATTGAGCCGCAACCGCACCGGCCGGCCGGTCAACGTCGCGCCGAGCGCCGCGATCGCGGCGAAGCCATGCGGCTGCATTTCCTTGCCGCCAAAGCCTCCGCCCATCCGGAGGCACTGCACGGTCACCGCATGGCTGGCCAGACCGAGGACATGCGCGACGATCTCCTGCGTCTCGGACGGATGCTGCGTGCTGCTCTGCACGAAGATCTGACCGCCCTCGTCGACCAGTGCCAGCGCCGCATGCGTCTCCAGATAGAAGTGCTCCTGCCCGGCGAACTCGAACTCGCCTCGGAACACATGCGCCGCCCCGGCCAGCGCACCATCCACCTCGCCTCGCTCCAGGTGCCGCCCGATGCCCTGGAAGCTCTTGGCCGCGATCGCCTCGCGCACCGTCACCAGCGAGGGCAGCGGCTCGTACTCGACCTCCACCGCCAGCGCCCCGAGTCGCGCGGCCTCCAACGTCTCCCCGAGTACCCAGCACACCGCATGCCCGTTGAACATCACCTCACCCGGGAACAACGGCTCGTCGTGCTTCACCCCCGCGTCGTTCACCCCGGGTACGTCGTCCGCCGTCAACACCCGCACCACACCCGGCACGTCGTACGCCGGCTTCACCCGGAGGGCCGTGATCCGGGCGTGTGTGTGCGGCGATTGGACCGGCCACGCGTGCAGGACATCGCGGGTCCGTTGCACGAGATCGTCGGTGTAGAGCGCCGTTCCGGTGACATGCAGCGCGGCACTCTCATGCGGCAGTGGTACGCCGACCACCGCCTGCGCGGGCCGTTCGGACAACGAACTCATGCGCTGGCCCCCTCGTCAGCAAAGTAGAACCGGAGCAGCGACTGGCCGAGCATCGCCGAGCGGTACGACGCACTCGCGCGGTGGTCGTCCATCGGCGTACCCTCGGCAGCCATCACCGCGGCTGCCTCCCGGGCCGTCCGCTCGGTCCACGGTCGACCGATGAGTGCCGCCTCCGTGGCTCGCGCCCGCAGTGGTGTGGCCGCGGCGCCGCCGATTCCGATCCGGGCCTGCCGTACGACGCCGTCCACCACGTCGACGGCGTACCCGATGGCGACGCTCGAGATGTCGTCGAAGCGCCGCTTGGCGATCTTGTGGAACGCGGTCAGTGGCTCGAGCGGCAGCGGAAACACGATCGTCTTGATCAGCTCGTCGGGCGCCTTCAGCGTCTCCCGGTAGCCGGTGAAGTAGTCCGCGAGCGCGACCACTCGCTCGCCTCGGCGCGAGGCCAGGACGATCGACGCATCCAGGGCGAGCAGTGCGGGCGGGGTGTCGCCGATCGGCGAACCGGTGCCCAGGTTGCCGCCGATGGTCGCGCCGTTCCGGATCAGCCGGGACGCGAACTGCGGGAACATCTCGGCGAGCAGCGGTACCCGTCCGGCCAGCCGCCGCTCGATCTCCGTCAATGTGAGCGCGGCGCCCAGCCGGACCTCGTCCGGCCCGAAGGAGAACTCGCGTAGCTCGGCCAGCCGGTCGATCGCGACGGTCAGTGGCGGGCGGGAGCCGAAGATGTTCACCTGCACACCGAGATCGGTCGACCCCGCCACGACCTGCGCCTCGGGCCGATCGGCCAGCAACTCCAGGACGTCGTCGAGCGATCCGGGCCGGACGAACTCCGCCTCACCCTTCACCATCCCGGTGGCCGCGGCCGGAGGCGGCGCCGAGTCCCGGCGTACGGCGAGCGCGTCGTTCTCGGTCGGGTCACCGAGTGCGTACGCCGCGTCCCGGATCGGCCGGTAACCGGTGCACCGGCACAGGTTCCCGCTGAGCGAATGCAGGTCGAAGCCGTTCGGACCGTGCTCGTGATCGAGGTGGGCGGACGCCGTACGCCCGGGGCGGTAGTACTCGGCCGCCATGCTGCAGATGAAGCCCGGGGTGCAGTAGCCGCACTGCGATCCACCGCGGACGGCCATCTCCTCCTGCACCGGGTGCAGTGCCGCCGGCGATCCCAGCCCTTCCGACGTGACGATCTCCTGACCGTCCAGGGAGCCGATCGGCAGCAGGCAGGCGTTCACCGCGGTCCACTCGGTCTGGGTGTCGATGCCGGGCCGGGCCACCAGGACCGAACAGGCGCCGCATTCGCCTTCGGCACAACCTTCCTTGGCTCCCGTAAGGCCTCGGTCGCGGAGCCAGTCCAGCACGGTGGTGTGGACGGCGACATCGCCGATCGCGGTGTCCTCGCCGTTCACCTTCACCGCAGGTGCTCGGAGTGCCTGTGTTGTCATCGGTTACTGCTCCAGCGTGTTCTTGCACTATGAATCGGGTTGGCGTCGGAGAGGAAGTCGTCGAACCGGTATCCGGCGATCTTCGCGATCTCGAGCAGCGCGGCGGCGTGCTCCTGGTTCTCGCAGTTGCCGAGCCGCTCCCGGCCCTGCTCGACGATCCGGTCGAACGAGTCAGCGTCCCGGACCGAGATGACCAGCGGGAAGCCGAACCGCTCGCGGTACGCCTCGGTGATCGTGGCCAGCTCGTCCCGGTCCGGATCGGCCAGGAAGGTCAGGCCCTTGTCCGACTGGTCCCGCAGCGAAGCCTCGCCGCTGAGACCGTCGGCGACGAACTGCGAGCCGAGCTGCGGGTACGCCTCGATCAGCTGCCGCTGCTCGTCGTGCGAGCCGGAGAACAGCGCCTCCTGGAAGGACCGGCGCAGCGCGTGGGTGTCGGCGAAGGGCCGCATGTCCCAGGCCCGCTCGACCGCCCAGCGCGGCCCCTGGAACAGGCCGGCGAAGGTCTCGACGAATTCGTCGCGGCTCATCTTGTTCACCTGGTCCAGCCGGATCGAGTCGCCCGGTTGGCCGGCGACCGCGGGTCCGTAGTCCTTGCCGACGTGGTGGAACAGGATGTTCAGGCCGATCGCGGTCAGGCTGCCCAGCGTGATGCCGCTGCCGAAGATGATCTCGGCCCAGCCCGGGACCGCCTGCGCGACCTGCGGCTGCGCGGTGACGTACATCGCCAGGCCGACACTGGTCGCCACGATGACGACATTGCGGTGATCGTGGAAGTCGACCTTGGCCAGGGTCTGGAAGCCGACGACGGCCACGGTCGCGAACATGGCCAGCGCCGCGCCGCCCAGTACCGGGTGGGGGATGCCCGCGACGACCGCGCCCGCCTTCGGCACCAGGCCGATCAGGATCATGATCCCGCCGGCCGCGGCGACCACCCAGCGGCTGCGGACCCGGGTCAGCCGGACGAGTCCGACGTTCTCCGCGAAACACGTGTAGGGGAAGGAGTTGAAGACACCGCCGATCGTGGTGGCCAGGCCGTCGGCCCGCAGCGCACGGGCGATGTCGTTGCGGCCGATCCGCTTCTCCACGATCTCGCCGGTCGCGAAGACGTCACCCGTCGTCTCGACCGCGGTGATCAGCATGACCACGACCATCGAGATGATCGCCGCGATCGAGAACTTCGGCCAGCCGAAGTAGAACGGCTGGGTGACGCCGACCCAGGCCGAGTCGGCGACCGCGCCGAAGTGGGCGTCGCCGAAGGCCCACGCGACCATCGTGCCGGCGACCAGGCCGACCAGGACGGCGATCGTCGCCATGAAGCCCTTGAAGACCCGCTGGATCAGCACGATCAGGCCGAGCGTCCCGAGCGCGTAGGCCAGGTTCTTCCCGCTGGTCGGGTCGGCCTCCGGGCCTGCGCCGCCGACCGCGTCCCCGGCCGCCACCGGCAGCAGCGCCAGGCCGATGATCGTGATCACCGATCCGGTCACCACCGGCGGGAAGAACCGGATCAGCTTGCTGAAGAACGGTGCGATGAAGAAGGTGGCCAGACCGGCGACCAGTACGGCGCCGTAGATCACCAGCAGGCCGTTCGTGCCGCCGCCCGCGGCCAGGCCGATCGCGATCATCGGCGACACCGCCGTGAACGTCACGCCCTGCAGCAGCGGCAACCGGACGCCGACCTTCCAGAACCCGACGGACTGGATGATCGAGGCGATGCCGCAGGTGAACAGGTCGGCGTTGATCAGGTGGATGAGTTGCTGGGTGGTGAGCCCGATCGAGTTCGCCAGCAGGATCGGCACGATCACTGCGCCGGCGTAGAACGCGAGGACGTGCTGCGTGCCGTACACCGCGAGCTTGCCGACCGGCAGGACCTCGTCGACGGGGTGGCGGCTGGCACGGCGGCTCGGTCGCAGGGTGGCCTTCATCGGGACACGCTCCTTGGCGTCGGCAGGTTTGACCTGCACGCCAGCATCTGCTCACCGCGGCCGGGATTGCACCCGATGAACCTCCGAAGTTGAACCGCTGATGAACACCCGCCTTTGGAGGATCACACAATCACAGTGATTTCAGGGCCAGGAACACGTCGACCCGGTCCTCGAGCCGCGACAGATCGCGTCCGGTCAGTTGCTCCACGCGTTCGATCCGGTAGCGAACCGTGTTGACGTGCAGGTGCAGCGACTCCGCCGTACGCGACCAGGAGCACGAGCAGGCGAGGAACTCCTGGAGCGTCGCGAGCAGGTCGGCATGCGTCCGGCGATCGTGCTCGAGCACCGGACCGAGGACCCGGTGCGTGTAGGTACGCCGTACGTCGTCGGGCAGCGTGGCGAGCAGGAGCACATGCGATGCGACCTCGTCGGAGGTGACCACCGACACCGGCGCTCGTCCGGCCCCGGCCGCGCGCTGTGCGAAGCGAGCCTCCTCGAGCGCGCCTGCCAGCGCGTCGATGGTGGTCTCGCCGCTGATGCCGACCGCGAGCCGAGCCCGGACGAGCCCGGGAGCAAGCCGCCCGAACGCCCGCCGCATCTGCTCTGGCAACCCCGGTACGAACGGCAGGAACCCGACCAGCAAGCCGTCGCGGCCAGGCGCGACCACGGCCGGACCCACGGTGAGAGCGACGTCCTCGAACAGGCTGAGCGCCACCTCACTCGGTCCGTCGTCCCGCAGTTCGGCCACCGCGACGACCATCGGCCGCTCCGCGTGGGATCCGGCCTGCCGCAGCCGTACGGCGACCTCCGCATGCGGCGCCCCGGACTCGACCAACGCCAGCGCATCCGCCACCAGCGGCCGCAGTGCCCGTCGCCCTTCGTCGCGCCTCGCCCGGTCCAGCGCAGCGATCGCGCACAACTCGTGCACGGCCTCGACATGATCGTGGGACCACTGCGTGTGGTCCCCTTCGATGACCAGCACCCAAGCCGTGAGCCGATTGCCGAGCCCCGATCCCACCGGGAACAGGCTGTACGACGCACCGCCGGCCTCGGCCACCGCCGGTGTGCGATCGGCGGTCAGGAACCGCCGCGTGACCACGTCGAGCGTCTCGGCGTCCAGCTCACCCGGCCCGGGTACGACGTGCCGCCCGGTGGACGTGAGCACGCGGCAGTCGTGGCCGATCTCGGCGGAGATCCGGGCCGCGAGCTCGTCGAGGCTGCGGCCGGCCGCGATCGACGACAGCAGCTGGCGCTGCCGGACCAGACTCGCGGAGAGGCGGGCTCCGGTCTCGGCCGACCCTGCCGCGGCGACGTACTCGGTCACGTCCGCGAACGCGATCTCGATCGGTACCTCGATCAGGGTGACCTCGTGCCGGCGGCAGGCCGCGAGCAGGTCGTCCGGGACTTCGCCCAGTAACGCCTTGCCCGCCAGGATCGTGGCGGCACCCCGGCCGGCCATCGAGGCGACGAACAGTTCGCTGTCCGCCGGGCGCCGGCGCCAGACCAGGCCGGTGAGGACGACCTCGCCGCCGTTCAGGTAGCGGCCGGGTTCGAGCAGATCAGTGGTCACCAGGCGACCGGTCGGACGGTCGAGCGCACCGCCGGCGGAGTGCAGGAGGCGGAGCCCGAGCTCCGGCGCGTCCAGCAGTTCTGACAGGAGCACGACATACCTCCTCTCGGCCTGGTCTTAGAGGAACGTACAACGCGCGCCCGTACGCGAGACAGCGCTAGCGGCCGGCTTGGCCGGGCGCTTGACGGTCTCGACACGACCGCCTTATGGTCATTTCGCAGAACAGAATTTGACTTCCGCAATACGGAAAACATGGAGTTGCCATGAGCCACCCACTGCGCCACACGGTGAACTGCTCGCTGCTGTTCACCGAGCTGCCCCTGCTGGAGCGGCCCGCGGCCGCCCGGCGCGCCGGTTTCAGCGCCGTCGAGTTCTGGTGGCCCTTCGTCGAGGCGGTGCCGCCGGACCGGCAGGTCGAGGCGTTCGTCACCGCGATCGCGGACGCCGGCGTCCAGTTGACCGGCCTCAACTTCTTCGCCGGCGACATGCCGGGCGGCGACCGCGGCCTGGTGTCCTGGCCGAAACGGTCGAGCGAGTTCCGGGACAACGTCGAGGTCACCGTCGGGATCGGCGAGCGGCTCGGCGCCCAGGGATTCAACGCCCTCTACGGCAACCGGGACGACGCTCACACCGAGGCCGAGCAGGACGAGCTCGCGGTCGAGAACCTCGCCCTCGCCGCCCGCGCGGCCGCCCGGATCGGCGCCACTGTGCTGGTCGAGCCGGTCAGCGGTGCGGACCGGTACCCGCTGCGGACCGCGGCCGACGCCCTGGCCGTGATCGATCGCGTCCAGGCGGCGTACGACGTACCGAACCTCGGCCTGCTCGCGGACCTCTACCACCTCGCGGTCAACGGCGACGACGTCGACCGGGTGATCGCGGAGCACACCGACCGGGTCGCGCACGTGCAGATCGCCGACGCACCGGGCCGCAACGAGCCCGGCACCGGCACCCTCCCGCTCGACCAGCAGCTCAGCGCCCTCGCGGCGCAGGGGTACGACGGCTGGGTCGGGCTCGAGTACAAGCCGTCCACCACCACCGACGAAAGCTTCGCGTGGCTCCCGTACGAGCGCCGCTGACCAGGAGACTGACATGACGAACATCGCCTTCATCGGCCTCGGCATCATGGGGAACCCGATGGCCGTTCACCTCGCCAACGCCGGTCACACCGTGGCCGGGCTCGACCGCAGCCCGGAGCGGGCCCAGACCCTCGTCGACGCCGGCGGCCGGGCCGCCGGCTCGATCGCCGACGCGGTCAAGGGCGCGGACGTGATCTGCGTGATGGTGCCGGACTCGCCCGACGTCCAGGCCGTCCTCGAAGGAGAGGACGGTGTCTTCCAGCAGGCCGAGACCGGCACGCTGATCATCGACTTCTCCAGCATCCGGCCCGACGTCACGCAGCAGCTTGCCGAGCAGGCACGGGCGCTCGGCTTCCGGCTGCTCGACGCCCCGGTCTCCGGTGGTGAGGCGGGCGCGAAGAACGCCGCGCTGTCGATCATGGTCGGCGGCGAGGCCGACGACTTCGCCGCCGCCAAGCCGCTGTTCGACGTCGTCGGCAAGACCGTCGTCCACGTCGGCCCGAGCGGCTCGGGCCAGACGGTCAAGGCCGCCAACCAGCTGATCGTCGCCGCCAACATCCAGGCCGTGGCCGAGGCCGTCATCTTCCTGGAGGCGTACGGCGTCGACACCAAGGCGGCCCTGGAAGTCCTAGGTGGCGGGCTGGCCGGTTCCGCCGTACTGAACCAGAAGAAGGAGAACATGCTGTCGCGCTCCTTCCAGCCCGGGTTCCGGATCGACCTGCACCACAAGGACATGGGCATCGTCACGGCGGCCGCGCGTGAGGCGGGTGTCGTCGTACCGCTCGGTGCGCTGGTGGCGCAACTGGTCGCATCCGCTCGGGTGAACGGCGACGGCGGTCTCGACCACTCCGCGCTCCTGCGTGGCGTCGAGCGCCTGTCCGGAAAGGAGATCGGCTGATGACCCGGATGCGCGCGGTCGACGCCGCGGTCCTGATCCTGGAGAAGGAAGGTTCCACGCAGGCGTTCGGGCTGCCCGGTGCCGCGATCAACCCCTTCTACAGCGCGATGAAGAACCACGGCGGGATCAAGCATGTGCTGGCCCGTCACGTCGAGGGCGCCTCGCACATGGCCGAGGGCTACACCCGGGCCAAGGCCGGCAACATCGGCATCTGCGTCGGTACGTCGGGACCCGCCGGGACCGACATGATCACCGGCCTCTACTCCGCGTCGGCAGACTCGATCCCGATCCTGTGCATCACCGGCCAGGCGCCGGTCGCCAAGCTGCACAAGGAGGACTTCCAGGCCGTCGACATCGCGTCGATCGCCAAGCCCGTCACCAAGTGGGCCGTCACGGTGATGGAAGCGGCGCAGGTGCCGGGGACGTTCCAGAAGGCGTTCCAGGTGATGCGTGAGGGCCGGCCGGGGCCGGTGCTGATCGACCTGCCGGTGGACGTGCAGCAGACGCAGATCGAGTTCGACATCGACACCTACGAGCCGCTGCCGGTGTCACGCCCGGCCGCGACCCGGGCGCAGGCCGAGAAGGTGCTGTCCTTCCTCGCCGCCGCCGAGCAGCCGCTGATCGTCGCCGGTGGCGGGATCGTCAACGCGGACGCGGCCGACCTGCTGGTCGAATTCGCCGAGCTGACCGGGATTCCCGTCGTACCGACGTTGATGGGTTGGGGCGTGCTGCCGGACGACCACCCGCTGATGGCCGGGATGGTGGGGCTGCAGACGTCGCACCGCTACGGCAACGCGACCCTGCTGACCTCCGATCTGGTGCTCGGCATCGGCAACCGCTGGGCGAACCGGCACACCGGCGGCCTCGAGGTTTACCAGGGCCAGCGGAAGTTCATCCACGTCGACATCGAGCCGACGCAGATCGGGCGGGTGTTCGCGCCGGACTACGGCGTCGTGTCCGATGCTCGCGCCGCGCTGGAAGTGTTCGTCGAGGTCGGGCGAGAGTGGGCCGCCGCGGGCAAGCTGCCGGACCGTTCCGTGTGGGCGGCGGAATGCTTGAAGCGCCGTACCGTGCTGCAGCGCAAGACGCACTTCGACGTGGTGCCGATCAAGCCGCAGCGCGTCTACGAGGAGATGAACCGGGCGTTCGGACCCGAGGTCCGGTATGTCAGCACGATCGGGTTGTCGCAGATCCAGGCGGCGCAGATGCTGCACGTCTACCGGCCGCGGCACTGGATCAACGCCGGCCAGGCCGGGCCGCTCGGGTGGACCGTGCCGGCCACGCTTGGGGTCGCGGTCGCCGATCCGGACAGCACGGTGGTGGCGTTGTCGGGTGACTACGACTTCCAGTTCCTGATCGAGGAGTTGGCGGTCGGGGCACAGTTCAACATCCCGTACATCCACGTGGTGGTGAACAACTCGTACCTGGGGTTGATCCGGCAGGCGCAGCGCGGGTTCGACATGGACTTCTGCGTGCAACTCTCGTTCGAGAACATCAACAGCCCGGAACTCAACGGCTATGGCGTCGACCACGTCAAGGTCGCCGAAGGCCTGGGCTGCAAGGCCCTCCGCGTCTTCGAGCCCGAAGGCATCCTCCCCGCCCTCGAGCAGGCGAAGAAGCTGATGGTCGAACACCAGGTCCCGATCGTTGTCGAGATCATCCTCGAACGCATCACCAATGTCTCGATGGGCCTCGAGATCGACAACATCACCGAGTTCGAGGACCTCGCCGAGGTCCCCGAGGACGCGCCCACCGCCCTGGCGCTGCTCGACTGATGCCTTCGCTCCCAGGGCCTCGGGTGGTCGTTGCCTCCGACAAGTTCAAGGGCACGCTGACCAGCGCGGAGGTCGCCGCCGCGGTCGATGCGGGCGTACGGCGAGTCCGCCCTGACGCCACCGTGGTCGCGATCCCAGTAGCCGACGGCGGCGACGGCACCTTGGCCGCCGCCGTCGCCGCCGGCTTCCAGTTGGTGCCGGTCACTGCGACCGGCCCCACCGGCGAACCAGTCCACACCGCCTACGCCCGCCGCCGCGCATCCGCCGACCGCGGCGCTCCGCCCGACCGCGGCGGTCCACTCGACCGCGGTGCTCCGCTCGACCGTGGTGCTTCACCCGACCGTGGTGCTTCACCCGACCGTGGTGCTTCACCCGAAGGCGGTGTCGGTGGAGATGCGGCGCGCGGTGGCTCCAGCGGTCGTGGTGATGTCGCCGTCGTCGAGCTGGCCGATGTCTCCGGCCTGGTCCGGCTTCCCGGCGGCCGGCCGGCTCCGATGTCCGCGACCTCCTACGGCACCGGCGAGCTGATCGCGGCCGCCATCGATGCAGGCTGCAGCAAGGTGATCCTCGGCATCGGTGGCAGCGCCTCTACTGACGGCGGCGCCGGCCTGGTCCACGCCCTCACCAGGACCGAGTCTCTCGACCTGCCCGCACTCCGCCAACGGCTTCGCGGAGTGGAGATCGTCGTCGCGTGCGACGTCGACAACCCGCTGACCGGACCGAAGGGTGCCGCGGCCGTCTACGGTCCACAGAAAGGCGCCACCCCCGAGCAGGTAGCCGATCTCGACGCCGCGCTCACCCGCTGGGCCGACCTCGTCGCCCGCGAGACCGGCCGCGACCTGCGCGACGCGCCGGGCGCTGGAGCAGCAGGTGGGGTGGGGTTCGCCGCACTCGCACTCCTGGACGCCGACCTCCGCCCGGGGATTGAGCTGGTGCTGGAGCTGGTCGGCTTCGACGAGCAGCTCGCCGGCGCAGACCTGGTGATCACCGGCGAAGGCGCCCTCGACGAGCAAACCCTGCACGGCAAAGCCGTAGCCGGCATAGCCGCAGCCGCCGCGAGAGCACCCGCCCGAGCACCCAGCTCGGCCGGAGTACCCGGCTCGGCGGGAGCACCCGGCTCGGCCGGAGCACCCGGCTCGGCGGAGACACGCCGCTCCGCGCCCGGCTCGGGCGGGGCACCTGGCGCCTCTGGCTCCCCGGCAGCTCCTGGGATCCCGGTGGTTGCGGTGTGTGGGGTCAACCGGTTGGACCGTGAGCAGCTGCGGGCGGCTGGCGTGGTTGCGGCGTACGCGCTCACCGACCTGGAGCCCGACGTACAGCGGTGTATTGCTGAGCCCGCGCCATTGCTGGAGCGGGTTGGGGAGTGGATCGCGAGGGAGCACCTACGATGACTGCAAGTGAGAGGGGCATCGCATGAGCGCGCTGGACCTTCTGATCCGGGCCCGCCGGGTGGTGCGTGCCGTGGGGGAGACGGCCTGTGCCGTGGGGGTCCGTGACGGGCGGATCGTCGCGATCGCGCCGTACGACGCCGATCTCGCGGCCGAGCGGCACGTAGAGCTGGCCGACGACGAGGTGCTGCTACCCGGTCTCGTGGACTCCCACGTCCACGTCAACGACCCCGGTCGGACCGAGTGGGAAGGCTTCACCAGCGCGACGCGAGCAGCCGCAGCGGGCGGCGTCACCACGATCATCGACATGCCGCTCAACAGCATCCCGCCGACTTGCGACCTCCCGGCGCTCGAGCTGAAGCGCAAGACCGCGCAGCCTCAGGCGTACGTCGACATCGGCTTCTGGGGCGGCGCGATCCCGGACAACGTCCCGGAGCTCCGCCCACTCCACGAGGCCGGCGTCTTCGGCTTCAAGTGCTTCATGCTGCACTCGGGCGTCGACGAGTTCCCGCCGCTGGACCAGAGCCAGCTCGAGGCCGCGATGGCCGAGATCGGCGAGTTCGACGGGTTGCTGATCGTGCACGCCGAGGATGCGCATCGGATCGACGAGGCCCCGCCGCCCGACGGCGCCAGCTATCCCGCGTTCCTGCGCTCCCGCCCGCGCGTGGCCGAGAACGCCGCCGTCGTCGAGGTCATCGAGCTCGCGCGCCGGTCAGGCTGCCGCGTCCACATCCTGCACGTCTCGAGCGCCGACATCCCGCCGAGGATCGCCAGAGCCCGCGACACCGGCGTACGCATCACCGCGGAGACCTGCCCGCATTACCTGACCTTCAGCGCCGAGGACATCCCCGACGGCGCCACGCAGTACAAGTGCTGCCCCCCGATCCGCGAAGCCGCCAACCGTGAGATGCTCTGGGAGGGGCTCCGCGACGGCACGATCGACATGATCGTCTCCGACCACTCGCCGTCGACGGTCGACCTCAAACACCTCGACACCGGCGACTTCGGCACCGCCTGGGGCGGTATCGCCTCCCTGCAACTCGGCCTGCCGGCCGTCTGGACCGAGGCCCGCCGCCGCGGCTTCACCCTGGTTGACGTCGCCCGCTGGATGTCCGCCGCTCCGGCCGCGCAGGTAGGACTGAAGAGCAAAGGCCGGATCGAGGTCGGCTACGACGCCGACTTCTGCGTCCTCGCCCCCGACGACACCTTCGTCGTCGAGGCGAAGTCCCTGCAGCACAAGAACGCCATCACGCCGTACGACGGACGCACGCTCGACGGCGTCGTCCGGAGCACCTGGCTCCGCGGCCACCCCGTCGACATCGAGGCAGCCCCGCGTGGCGGCCTGCTGACCCGAGGAGCACAACGATGACCTACTACGCCCCGAAGGGTGGACTGCCTGCGCAGACCGACCTCACCACCGACCGCGCGGTCTTCACCGAGGCGTACGCCGTCCTTCCGCGCGGGACGATGCGCGACATCGTCACCAGCCGGCTCCCGTTCTGGGACGGCACCCGGCTGTGGGTGATCGCCCGGCCGCTGTCCGGGTTCGCCGAGACGTTCTCGCAGTACATCGTCGAGGTCGCGCCGGGCGGCGGCAGCGACAAGCCGGAGACCGACCCGGCTGCCGAGGCCGTCCTGTTCGTTGTCGAAGGCAACTTGGTACTCACGGTCGCCGGCGAGAAGCACGCGCTGGCGCCGGGTGGGTACGCGTACCTGCCGCCGGGTGGCGACTGGACGCTGCGGAACACGACTGACGCGACCGCGACCTTCCACCTGGTTCGGAAGGCGTACGAGCGGATCGAGGGCATCGACGTACCGCCGGCCTTCGTCACCAACGAGGCCGACGTCGAGGGTCGCGAGATGCCGGGCACCGAGGGTCGATGGAAGACGCAACGGTTCGCCGATCCGGACGACGTCCGACATGACATGCATGTCAACATCGTCAGCTTCGAGCCGGGCGGGGTGATCCCGTTCCCGGAGACGCACGTGATGGAACACGGCCTCTACGTCCTCGAAGGCAAGGCGGTCTATCTCCTCAACAAGGACTGGGTCGAGGTCCAGGAGGGCGACTTCATGTGGCTCCGCGCCTTCTGTCCCCAGGCCTGCTACGCCGGCGGCCCGGGCCGCTTCCGCTACCTCCTCTACAAAGACGTCAACCGCCACCCCAAACTCCCGCAGCGATTCCTCTAGCCGAGCCTCTTACTGAGGAAGATCCGGCTGACACCGGCCTCGCTCGGGATCCGCCCGAACTCGGTCCACCCGTGGCGTTTGTAGAAGTCGGGCGCCTGGAAGTTGATCGTGTAGACGACGCCGCTGACACAGCCCCGGTGCCGGGCCTCGGCTTCTGCCTGCTGAAGGATCCTGCTCCCGAGGCCCGACCCGCGCAGCGAATCCGGCAGGTAGAGCAGGTCGACGAACCACAACCCCAGCGAGGTCCGGCCGGTCAACCCGCCAAGGGTCTGCCCGGTCGAGGGGTCCTTCACGAACACAGCCAGTGCCCGCCGATCCTGAACCCCGCTCGCGCTAAGGTTGAACTCGTCCAGCGAATCCGCGACCACGGCGACGTCGGCATCGGCCGGCTCGTCGGTCAGTACGACGTCGAGCGCGGGCTGGGTGTCCACAATCGGACCGTATCCGCGGCCTCCGACAGTTCTGTCGACCAGTCTGGCGGAGCTGCACGCGGAGCCGGCTCTTGCGGTCGTGCTGTTGACGTCGCCTTGAAAGTGCCAGTAGGAGTGACACGGAAGACGAAGCCGTGGGGTGTGGTCCATTCCAGAGTCTTGTAGTCGAGGCGATGGACGGTCCAGCCGTGGGCGTGGGTCTTGACCCGGTGGCCGAAGCGTCCCAGCGGTGCGAGGTTGGTGGTGTTGGTTTGGCCTGGTGGGCCGAGGGGGTCGTAGGGCTGGATGTGGTCGAGGTCCATGGCGTGGTGGGTTTCTTGGGTGCCGAAGGGGAAGAGTTCGACGGGGTGGGTGAGTTTGACGCGTTCGCGGATCCGGTCGGGGATTTCGTAGGCGTCGACGCTGACGGCGTCGTTGAGGTCGATGACGGGCTTGACGCTGTAGGGGCCGTGCCCGATGAGTTCGGCCAGTTGGTCGGCGAGCAAGGGGCCGATGGCTTCGGCGCGCAGTACGCCGGTGCCGGTGGCGAGGGTGTGGTCGGTGAGGTGAACGTAGATCTCGGTCTGGCCAGGGCGTCGCCGTCCACTGCCGCTGGCCGCGCCCATGCGGTTGGTGCCGGTTGGAGTGTTGGGGTGGGTGTAGGCGTCGAGTTTGATCTTGGCCAGGCGGGCGTGCAGGGCTCGTTGGGCGGCGGCGTCCAGGGGCTCGCCGCCGTCGGGATCGATGCGCAGGCCGGGATCAAATGGGTCGAACGCCTGGATCGGCACGGTGTCTGGGGTGTCGAGGGGGTCAGGCAGGTCGCTGACGCTCGGGTGGGGTGCGTCGCGGTCGGCCTCGTCGTCCTGCCCCGGCTCGGTCCAATCGTCCGCTCGGTCATCGAGGAGGTCCGCATCGCACCGCCACGCAACGGATCTCGTCCCGGGGTCGGCGACAGCGCTTCCTCGTACGTCGGACTCGACCGGCGGGGTCGGGGCGATGAGGTGGCCGGGTTCGGCGAGGTGGTCGGTCAGACCTCCAGCCGGGCTGGTGTCGTGGCTGGTTGTGTGACGGCCATGGTTGTCAGCCTCAGGGTGCTCAAGGTCCGGAGTGGTGATACCCGAGGCGGAGGGGTCCGGCACGGTGATGTCCAGAGCCAGGATGCGCGGAGCGGCGTTCGGTTCGATGGTGTCCGTCGTTGCGGCGGTCGGCACGGTGGGACTCGGGGTGCCGGCGGTCGGCGCAGTGTCCGGAGCGGTGGAGGTCAGCGCGGCGTCTGGGGCGCCCGTGGTGACTGGGGCGTCGGTGGTGGCGGGGGCGTCGGTGGTGACTGGGGTGCCGGCGGCGGCTGGGGTGTGGAGGCGGTGGTGGCGGGCTTGGGTGAGGAGTTCTTCGGTGAAGCGGGGGTCGGCGATGATGCCGACCGCGTCGGCGCGGCGGTGCTGGACTGGGCGGGTGTCGCCGAAGGTCTTCAGGGCCTCGGCGATGTCGGCGATGGTCGCGTCGTGGCGGATCACCGCTCCGCAGGAGGCCTTGATGTACATCGTCTTGGTGCCGTGCTGGTTGGAGCGGCCGACGAACACGCCGCGTTCGCGGGCCTGCTCGGCGGCCTCGACCCTGGCCAGGTCGGGTTCGGCGTGCAGCTTGGCGGCCTTGACGATCTTGTCCAGCCGGTACGGCGTGATCGAGTCCACCAGTCGCGCGACCCGCTGGTCGACGTAGGCGGCGGCCTCCTCGGACAGCTTCGCGCAGTCGGCGACGATCCGGCACGCCTTCCACGGGGTCGCGTCGCCGGCCAGGACCCTGGCCCAGGTGAAGGGGAACCGGTGCCGCAGCGCCAGGGCTTGGCCGAGGTAGTCGGCGGCGACCCGCGGGGAGATGCCGAGCATCACCGCGAACTCGGCGATCGCGAACTCCAGGATCTCCGGGCAGCCGTCACCACCCAGCACCACCGCCCGCTCCCGCCCGTCGCAGGCACGCCGGCCCGGGCCGCCCGGGTGGGCCGGGTTGGTCAAGTTGCCCGGCTGGCCTGAGTGGTCCGGGTGGGCGGAGTGGGCCGCGTTGGTCAAGTTGCCCGGCTGGCCTGAGTGGTCCGGGTGGGCGGAGTGGTCCGGGTGGGCGGAGTGGTCCGGGTGGGTCAAGTTGCCTGGGTGGTCGCGGTGGGCGGGGTGGCCCGGGTGGGCAGTGTGGGCGGAGGGGTGGTGGCGGTCGGCGTAGATCAGGGCGTGTTCGAGGAGGCGGGCGTCGGATCGGTTGGCCTCGGCGCGGTGTTCGGCGGCCGATTCCAGTAGGTCGGCCGTCGACAGCGACTCCAGGTCTCCTTCGAACATGTGTGCGATTCTACGCACCGCCATAAGGCAGCGGCAACTCCATCGAGGCGCCGAAAGCCCTTATCCACAAGGGGAAACATCACACGGCTCTGGAGAGGAGAACTGGATAACCAACGCCGCCCGATCGACCCCGACTGCTTGTTGGGTGCAGATCCAGGCGGATGTCAGACGCTGATGGAGACTCGGCGTTCGGGCGGGGTCAGCGGGTCCGTGATCAGGCGGGCGTGGCGCTCGACGTCGTAGCGGGAGCCGTCGTACGCGAGGCGTTGGCGTTCGAGGCCCTCGGAGAGGAAGCCTGCGCCGGCGGCGACCGCGCAGGACGCGGGGTTGTTGAGGCGGTGGCCGAGCTCGAGCCGGTAGAGGCCGGCGTCGTGGTGCGCCCAGTCGGCGAGGGCGCGGAGCGCGTCCCGGGCGACGCCCTGGCCGCGGACGTCGGCGAGGGTCCAGTACCAGGTCCAGCCCACCTGGTGGCGGTCGATGTTCGTCACGGCCACGCACCCGATCGGGTGGTCGTCGGCATCGGCGACGGCGTACACGTGCCCGTTGTCCAGGTCCGCGACGCGGCCGATCCAGTCCACCGCGGACGCCCGGTCCACGATGCCGCCCTGGGTCCTCATCTCGGGATCCTGGTGAGCCGCGGCCAGCCGCAGCGCGTCAGCCGTCCGCCACCGCCGCAGCCCCAGCTCCCCGAGCGCGTATCCCATCCATCGAATCTACCGCCCACCCCGCAAGAGCAACCGGGCTCCCGGCGCGTTCACGCCAGCGCGATCACGCCGATGAGCCCTACCAGCCCGGTCAGGACCTCCACGAGCCGGTCGCCGGGTGGGATCTTCCCGTCGTAAGCCCAGTACGTCTGTTGCTGCGCCCAGGTGAACGTCACCCCGCGCGCCGTCGCGAGGCAGCCGCCGAGTGCGATCCCCGCTCCAAGGATGAGCCCGATCGGCAGTACCCGAGAGGTCGGCGTGGTTGTGGTCGCCACCACGACCGCAGCCAGCCACCCGATGCCGGCAGCCGCCAGGCGCCGGCGGCGGACTCTCGTGATCAGTCGCAGCAAGAGGATCGCGGCCGGCCAGGCGACATGCACGGCAATCAGAACGGTGCGTGGCACTAGGAGAGGATAGGGCGTATGGGATATCTGGATTTCAGGGATCAGGTTGTGGTGGTGACGGGCGCCAGTAGCGGGATCGGGGCTGCGGCGGCGGTGGGGTTCGCGGAGACCGGGGCGACGCTCGCGCTGCACTACCACCGCAACGAGGAGGGCGTGAAGCACACCGTGGGCGCGGTGCAGACGGCCGGCGGTACGGCGTCGTTGCACCAGGCGGACCTGGCCGACCCGAAGTCGGCCGACGCCTTCATCGACGACGTACTCGCGCAGCACGGCCGGATCGACGTGCTCGTGAACAACGCCGGTGACCTGGTCAAGCGGTCGCCGGTGGCCGACGTACCGGACGAGGAGTTCCACCGGATCCTGGACGTGAACCTGACCTCGGTGTTCGCGCTCAGCCGCCGGATCGTGCCGGTGTTCCGCGCGCAGGGTGGCGGCGCGATCGTGAACGTGACCTCGATCGCCGGCCGGCACGGCGGAGGCGGCGGCTCGGTCGTCTACGCGACCAGCAAGGGCGCCGTCAGCACCTTCACCCGCGGCCTCGCCAAGGAACTGGCTCCCGACGGCATCCGGGTGAACGCGATCTCACCCGGCGTCATCAAGACCCCGTTCCACGACCGGCACACCGGCGACGAGCAGATGACCGCGATGATCGCCACCATCCCGATGGGCCGCACCGGCACCCCGCACGAATGCGTCGGCACCATCCTGTTCCTGGCCTCCGACCGGATGGCCTCCTACGTCACCGGCCAGATCATCGAGGTCAACGGCGGCCAATTGATGCCGTGAGCAAGCTTTCCGGCCGGAACAGTGCGTTGTGGTCCAGCACCTCGCCGGCCGGCAGGTAACCCAGCTCGTCCAGGATCGTGTGCAGCCGCGCGCTCGACCCGCTTCGCTTGTCCTCGACCAGCAGAGCGCGTGGCTGCAACCGCTTGAGCGTGCGGGTCGCTCCCGAGAGGGCCGCGATCTCCCCGCCTTCGATGTCGAGCTTCACCACGTCGAGGCGGGTCAACGCGTGCTCCCGTGCCCAGTCGTCCAGCCGGATCACGGGCACCTCCTGGACGATCGCTCCGTCGCCGTAGAGGGAGCGCACCCCGGCGTCAGCCGCGTCGTACCGGCTGTCCGCGCGCAGGCTCGCGTGTTGCTTCCACTCGCCCAGCGCCGCCGGCACGACCTCCAGTGGGAGCCCGTTGCGCGCGGCCGCCGTACCGAGCTTGGCGACACAGTCCACGGCCGGCTCGACCGCGATCACCCGTCCGCCGCCGAGCTCCTCCAGCCGCTTCGCCACCGTCAGTGCGTGGACTCCGATGTTCGCGCCGACGTCGAGGACGACATCGCCCTTCTGGAGCTCGGCCCGCAGGAACCGTCGGACGGCGGGTTCGTAGCGGCCGGCGTAGTACAGGATCGCCTGGAGGTTGTCCCGCAGGTCCAGTTCCAGCCCCACGCCCTGCCTCCGGACGAGGACCGTCGTAGACCAGGTCGGCGGGATCTTCACGAGCTCCGGGTTCTGATCCGCGACGCGCGGCGAGATCCGCAGCGCGATCCGGTGCACTCCGGCGTCGCTCAGTCCTTCGAAGAAGCCGACCAGACGGGCGGTACGACGTGCCGCGGGTGATCCCAGCACACGCCCCACGGCGTGGGCCAGGCTCCACGCGGCTCGTCGTACCGCTCCGTCCCGAACGGCCATGACCGTCCAGTACCCAGTTAGCGCGAAAGTGTGCGGAACCGGTGTGCGGAGAGTGGCAGGAAGACTGCGATGAGCAGCAACGGGGCGATCACTGCGGCGATCTCCGCGTGGGTGCCGATCCAGGTGGCGGTGGCGGAGGGGTCGGGGTTGCCGAAGAGGGCGCGGGAGGCGGTGGCGGTCGCGGACAGCGGGTTCCACTGGGCGATGGTGCCCAGCCAGGACGGCATCGTCGACGTGGCGACGAAGGCGCTGGAGAGGAAGCCGATCGGCCAGACCAGGACCTGCACCATCGTCACGCTCTGCGCGTTCTTCACGGTCAGCCCGATGAAGATCCCCACCCAGAGCAACGCGAACCGCAGCAGCAACAGCAACCCGAACGCGGCCAGCGCGGACGGCACACCTTCGTGCCACCGCCAGCCGAGCGCGAGCCCGGTCGCGACCAGCACGAGCAGCGTCACCGCCGAGTCGAGCATGTCCGCGATGCACCGCCCGAGCACGACCGCCGCCGAACTCATCGGCAGCGACCGGAACCGGTCCGTGACACCTTTCGCGGCATCTGTCGTGACCGCCGTCATCGTGCCCTCCAGCCCGAAGAGCATCGCCAGCGCGAAGATCCCGGGCACGAGGAGCTCGTAGTACGACTCGCCGTCCGGGAAGTCCATCGCCCCACCCAGCAACGCACCGAACATCAGCAGCATCAGCACCGGGAAGAACCAGTTGAAGATCACGATCCCCGGCTGCATCCGCCAGTGCACGAGCGTCCGCCGCGCGATCGTCCAACTGTCCGCCAGCGCCCAGCCCAAGGCCGTCACGCCGCCATCTCCGTCCCCGTCAGATGCAGGAAGACCTCGTCCAATGTCGGTCTGCGCAACGTGATGTCCTCCGGCTCGATCTTTGCCTCGTGCAACGAGTTGGCCATCACCACGAGCGCCCGCGTACGGTCCTTCACCGGCACGCTGATCCGTACGTCGCCGACCCGGATCTCCCCGTCCGCCAAGGGTTCCGCCAACTGCAGGACCCGCGGCACGTCGGCGGGATCCGCGAGTACGAGATCCAGCCAGTCGGACCCGAGCTGCGTCTTCAGCTCGTCCGGAGTGCCCTCGGCAACGACCTTGCCGGCCTTGAGCATCGAGATCCGGTTCGCCAGTTGATCCGCCTCCTCCAGGTACTGCGTGGTCAGCAGCACCGTCGTCCCGCCGTCGACCAACTGCCGTACGGCGGACCACACCTCGAGCCGCCCGGCCGGGTCCAGACCGGTCGTCGGCTCGTCCACGAACAACACGGCCGGCGCCACGATCAGACTCGCCGCCAGATCGAGCCGCCGGCGCATCCCGCCGGAGTACTTGCTGACCGCCTGCCCCGCCGCCTCCGTCAGGCTGAATCGCTCGAGCAACTCGTCCGCCCGGCGCAGCGCCTTCGAGTGGCCCAGGTGGCTCAGCCGGCCGAACATGACCAGGTTCTGCCGCCCGGTCAGTACGTCGTCGATCGCGGCGTACTGGCCGACGAGTCCGATCCGGCGTCGGACCTCGGCGCCTTGCCGGCGGACGTCGTACCCCGCGATGGTCGCCGTACCCGAGTCCAGCTCCAGCAGCGTGGACAGGATCCGCACCGCCGTCGTCTTGCCGGCGCCGTTGGGGCCGAGCAGGCCGGTCACGGTGCCGGCGGTGACCTCCAGGTCGAACCCGTTCAGCCCTGCCCCCTCGGTGCCGCCCTGGTAGTGCTTCCGTACGCCGACGGCCTCGATCACACGTTCCGTTGTCACGTCCCACCTCTCGCCCGGTTGAGTCGTAGAGTGTACCGTACACTGTACGACTCAGGTACGATCGGGACAACGACGAGCGGCTGGAGTTAGTTCCTTGGCTGGAAAGAAGGTGGCGGCGCCCGATCCGGCGCGCAGTCTGGCGCTGCTCTGGGGGAGCCACACGAAGCCCGGCCGCTCCGGTCTGACCGTCCGCGCGATCGTCGATGCGGCGATCGAGCTGGCCGACGGCGGAGGGCTCGAGGCCCTCTCGATGCGGATGGTCGCCGAGCGGCTGAAGGTCGGCACGATGTCGCTCTACACGCACGTGCCCGGCAAGGGCGAGCTGACCGACCTGATGTTCGACCGCGTGTACGGCGACCTGTACGCCGACGTCGACGAGCCGGCGCGGCAGCTCGGCGGCTGGCGTGGTGCGCTGGAATTCATTGCCCACCGCAACTGGGACGTCCTGACCGCGCACCCGTGGATCCACGAGGTCCCGACCATGCGTACAGCGCTGGGCCCGAACATCACCGCGAAGTACGAGGCCGAGCTACGCCCCCTCGACGGCCTCGGCCTGACCGACGTCGAGATGGACTCGGCTCTGACCCTGGTCCTCACCCACGTCCAGGGCACCGCCCGCGCCGGTGCCGAACAACTCCGAACGCAACGCGACTCAGGCCTCACCGACGAGGAGTGGTGGCGTCAGATCTCCCCGACGCTCACCCACGTCATGTCAGGTAGCGCCAAGCACTTCCCCGTTGCCGGCCGCGTAGGCACCGCGGTCGGCGAACACTTCCAATCCGTCATCGATCCGGCCCACGCCCTGACGTTCGGGCTGACCAGGATCCTCGACGGCATCTCCCTGCTGATCGATTAGCTGTTGAGCAGGTCTTCGAAGGGAGTGGGGTTGTCGTACGGGTCGGCGTGGGTGGGGGTCTCGTGGTGGAGGGCGGCGACCAGTTCAGTGGCCGCCTGGGTGATGCGGCTGCGGAGTTTCGCGGCGTTGGGACCCCAGTCGGTGGAGGCGGCGTACACGCCGGTGGGGACGGGCAGCGCCTTCAGGTAGGCGAACAGGGGCCGGAGGGCGAACTCGAGCACCAGCGAGTGGCGCTCGGTGCCGCCGGTCGCGGCGAGCAGGACGGGCTTGCCGGCCAGGGCCTGGTCGTCCAGGACGTCGAAGAACATCTTGAACAGGCCGCTGTACGACGCGCTGAAGGTCGGGCTGACCACGATCAGCGCGTCGGCCGCGGTCACCGTGTCCAGAACGGTTTGCAACGACGCCGTCGGGAAGCCGGTGAGCAGGTTGTTGGTCAGGTCGTGGGCGTGGTCGCGCACCTCGATCAGCTCGACCCGGGACGCGATCCCGCGCCCGGACAGCTCGTCCTGCACCGCGGCCGCCAGTTGGTCGGCGAGCAGCCGGGACGACGACGGTGTCGTCAGCCCGGCGGTCACCACCGCGATCACCCGTTCCGCAGGTGCGGTCATCGGGTCGGCTCCTCGATCGTCTCCAGGTCGTGCGCCCGCTCGGCCGCGGCCTTCAGGGAAGCATGCGTCGGCGCGTCCGGCACATGCGCCGGCTTCTTCGCCGCGAACTCCTTCCGCAGCACCGGAACGACCTCTTCACCAAGAATGTCCAGCTGCTCCAGCACGGTCTTCAGCGGCAACCCGGCGTGGTCCATCAGGAACAACTGACGCTGGTAGTCGCCGAACTCCTCGCGGAAGGACAGCGTCCGCTCGATCACCTGCTGCGGGCTGCCGACCGTCAGCGGCGTCTCCCGGGTGAAGTCCTCCAGCGACGGGCCGTGTCCGTACACCGGCGCGTTGTCGAAGTACGGCCGGAACTCGTTGACGGCGTCCTGCGAGTTCTTCCGCATGAAGACCTGACCGCCGAGCCCGACGATCGCCTGGTCCGCGGCGCCGTGCCCGTAGTGCTCGAAGCGCTTGCGGTAGAGCTCGATCATCCGCTTGGTGTGCGTGACCGGCCAGAAGATGTTGTTGTGGAAGAACCCGTCACCGTAGTACGCCGCCTGCTCGGCGATCTCGGGAGACCGGATCGAACCGTGCCAGACGAACGGCGGTACGCCGTCGAGCGGCCGCGGGGTCGACGTGAACCCCTGCAGCGGCGTACGGAACTTGCCTTCCCAGTCGACGACGTCCTCGCGCCAGAGCCGGCGCAGCAGGGCGTAGTTCTCGACCGCGAGCGCGATGCCGTTGCGGATGTCCTGACCGAACCACGGGTACACCGGACCGGTGTTGCCGCGACCCATCATCAGGTCGACCCGGCCGTCGGCCAGGTGCTGCAGCATCGCGTAGTCCTCGGCGATCTTCACCGGGTCGTTGGTCGTGATCAGCGTCGTCGAGGTGGACAGGATGATCTTCGACGTCTTCGCCGCGATGTACCCGAGCTGCGTGGTCGGCGACGACGGCACGAACGGCGGGTTGTGGTGCTCACCCTGCGCGAACACATCCAGCCCGACCTCCTCGGCCTTCAGCGCGATCGCCACCATCGCCTTGATCCGCTCGGCCTCGCTCACGGTCGTCCCAGTCGTCGGGTCCTCGGTCACGTCCCCAACACTGAACACCCCGAACTGCATCGGTCCTCCTCGCCTAGATAGTTCACTATTAAACTACTCTTGCTGGGAGAACGCCAATCCCCCGCGAGTCATTCCATCCTGCCCGGTGAACGCCCGACGGCCCGCGATCCACGGGGGATCGCGGGCCGTCGGCTGCGCCGGTCAGAGCGTGTGCGGCTCGAGGAGCTCGTCGTCGCCGGTGAGGGCGGCGGCTATGCGGCGGTGCTTGGTGGCTTCGTCGCGGCGGGACTGGCGTTCGAGGGTGCGGGCGAGCATGAGGTGGGCGTAGTACTCGGTGGGCTCGCGTTCGACGACCTCGAGAAGGTGCTCTTCGGCGGGCTTGAGGAGGGCCGCGTGGTAGTAGGCGCGGGCCAGCAGCAGCCGGGTGCCGACGTCGTCGGGGGTTTCGTCGACGACCGGGCGGAGGGCGCGGATCGCCCCGCGGTAGTCCCGGTCCTCGAAGTATTGCCGGCCAAGGCCGTAGCTCAGTGCGCGCATGTCTTCCATGGCGGGCCTCCTGTCATCTCGGGAACGAGACAGGAACACCACGCGGCGCGGAGCTATTCCGCGCCGCGTTCCGGCGTCAGGCGGCGTCGAGGGTGGCGACCTGGTCGGCGGTGAGCTCGAGGTCGACAGCGGCGTACGAGTCGCGAATGGTCTCCGGCCGGCTGGAGCCGGGGATCGGGATGACGTACGGCGACTTGGCCAGCATCCACGCCAATGTCAGGCGCTGGGGGCTGACGCCGAGTTCGGCGGCGAGTTGGTGGAAGGCGGGGTGCTTGGTGCCGAGATCGCCCGCGTTGGAGATGCCGCCGAGCGGGGACCAGGGCAGGAACGCGATGCCGAGCTCGTCGCACAGGTCGAGCTCCGGCTCGCTGGAGCGGAAGGCGGGAGAGAACTGGTTCTGCACCGAGACGAGGCGGCCGCCGAGGATCTCGTTGGCCTGCTTGATCTGGGCCGGGTTCGCGTTCGAGATGCCGGCCAGCCGGATCTTGCCGGCGTCGAGCAGGTCGCGGATCGCCCCGATCGAGTCCTCGTACGGCGTCTTCGGGTCGGGCCGGTGGAACTGGTACAGGCCGATCGCCTCGACACCCAGCCGCTTCAGGGACGCGTCGGCGGCCTCGAACAGGTGCTTCGGTGAGCCGTCGACGGTCCAGCTGCCGTCCCCGGGCCGGAGGTGGCCGCCCTTGGTGGCGACGAGCACGTGCGACGTGTCGCCGCCGTACGACGCCAGTGCCTGAGCGATCAGGGATTCGTTGTGACCGTCGTCGGTCGCGGTCAGGTGGTACGCGTCGGCGGTGTCGATCAGGGTGATCCCGGCGTCGAGCGCGGCGTGGATGGTCGCGATCGACCGCTCCTCGTCGGGCCGGCCCTCGATCGACATCGGCATCCCGCCGAGCCCGATCGCGGACACCTCGACGTCGCCGATGCGGCGGGTCTTGTTCGTGTCAGCTGCCATGACTCCAACCTCGCGCGCGACCGGCGTCGATTCCAACAGGAATATCCGCACAGACTCAGCACTTCTGGTACTGAATCCGCGTCAAGGCAGGATGTTCCCATGCAGATTGACGAGCGGGTACGGCGAGCCAGGCCAGAGGACGTCCCGGCGATCGTGGAGCTGGTCTACGGACTCGCCGAGTACGAGCGAGCCCCCGACGAATGCCACCTGACCGCGGCGCAGCTGGAGACCGCCCTGTTCGGGGACGCCCCCGCGGTCTTCTGCCACGTCGCCGAACACGAGGGCGAGGTGGCCGGCTGCGCGCTGTGGTTCCTCAGCTTCTCCACCTGGCGCGGCGTCCACGGCATCTACCTCGAAGACCTCTTCGTCCGCCCCGAAACCCGCGGCACCGGCCTCGGCAAGGCCCTCCTCACCGCCCTCGCCCAGGAATGCGTCACCAACGGCTACGAACGCCTCGAATGGTCCGTCCTCAACTGGAACACCCCCGCCATCGACTTCTACAAGTCCCTGGGCGCCGGCCCCCAAGACGAATGGACCACCTACCGCCTAACCAACACCGCCCTAACCCACCTGGGCTCATAACCCCGGAAACGCCCGCCGCAGTTCGCTGATCCCCTCGCGCTCCCGCTCGTTGCCGAAGGCCCCTAAGGCGAGGACGATGGCGTCGAGTGCGGCACGCAGGGGGTCCTCGGCGTAGGCCGCGAAGAGCATGGTCGAGAGCTTCTCCATGGGGTCGAGATCGTCGTTCCAACCCCACTGCCGCGTAACCAACCGGTCGCCCGACTGGCCGTCGCCGACAGGACCGCGCATCTCGGCACAGGTGCGGAGGAGTCCCCAGAGATCCGCACCGCGATCCATCCCGTCGAGCGCGGCCGCGATCCACCCTAGGCGGCTCAGCCCTGCCTCCTGCAAGGCGCGCCGTGACGCCCACCGTGCGACGGAGCGTTGGACCTCCGGTTCAGCACTCACCAACCCGTCCACCAGCGGCCGGTCGAGGTGCGCCACTTCCTGCGCTGTCCAGGAGACCTCCCGCAGCCGTGGGGTCGGGAGCGCGCCACCCCATCGCTCCGCCTCCTCCGCGAGGCGTCGGTCCTCCTCGAGCTGCGCGCGTTCGCGCTTGATCTCCGCGAGTTGCGCCGGGGTCGGCTGTTGCCGTGCGTACTTGTGCCAGTACGCCGCCTGCTTGCCGGTCTGTCTGATCACGCGGTCAGGCGCAGATGGTGCCGGCCAGAACTGCAGGAGGTAGCGATCGACCAGCGGCTCGTCGTCCATCGGCGGTCCGGCCTGATGCCCGGCATCCATTCCCCAGCCGGAGTACCGCACCCGGTAGCTCACCTGCTCCAGGTCCAGCGGCCAGTACCCCTCACCGCCCCAACCCTGCAGCGCCGCCGCACCCAACGGCCGGTACGACGCCTCGACAACCTCGTCCGCGCTGAACTCGACCGACGGCATCTTGTCGTGCACCTCGACCACAAACCCGACTTTGCCAGTGTGCAACCCAGTGATCAGAAACAACTTCCCCTCGACCGCCGCCCCGCACAACCCGTTCCGCTGCCCGGCGAAACACTCACCGAGGTCGGCGTAGTTCTCCGAGCTCTCCACATAGATCTGCGCGTAGGCGACCCACGCAGGCCCACTCATCACCGTCCGCATCATTCGCCGTTCAGGTCCTTGAATTCGCGGGTCACTGTTGGTGTCGTCAGCCCAAGTCTCCGTAGCACTGTGGATCCCCCCACCTCGATGATCGGGCCCTATTTGAAGCACACGCGGAGGCGGCGGTTCAAGACTGGCCGGTTGCAGCTTCCTGCAATTCGTCGGCGTGGGCTTCGACCCACGCGCGCGTCAGGCGGATGTCGTTCGGTATGTCGAGGTCGCGGAGGTGCTGCATGGCCGGGTCACCGGCGGCGGCCTGGGCGTCGATGCCGTCCACGGTGCGGGACTGCCACCACAGCACCGTGGGGACGAGCGCGGTGAGATCGGCCGGACCGTAGCCGGCCAGTAGCGCCTTCCACTGCGGGACAGCCTGGTCGAGGCTCACGAGGTCGGCGTACTGCCAGCAGATGAAGGCAACGTCGTGGATGCGGGCACCCGGGGCGGCGATATCCCAGTCGATGAAGGCGATCGCGCGCGACCCGTCGTGGGTGTAGACGGTGTTCTTCGGGGAGAGGTCGTTGTGGCAGACCACCTCCTGGTCGCCGGCGAGCACCGTACCCGCGGTGAGGTCGTGGAACTCGCGGACCAAGCGGCCCACCGAGTGCAAGGCACCAATGGACGTGACGGCGGGCTTCCACGGCCGCTCCCACGCGACGTACCCGTCGACGAAGCTCAGCCGCTCCCGACCGTCCGCATCCACACCGAGAAACCGCGGCGCGCCACCCCACCCTTCCAGCAACCGCAGCAGATCATGGACGAACCCGGCTCGCTCACCGGGCTTCCGCAGTACGGCGTCTCCTTGCCGCACCACCACGTTCACGAACCCGCCGCGCAACTCCACCTCGTCCATCCGAGCAGCCTACGAGCGGCGGTGTTTCGCGGCGTACATAGCCTGGTCGGCCTCGTGGAGAAGGGTGTCGAGGTCGCTTGCGTCCGGCGTGATCGGGACGGTGCCGATGCTCGTCGAGACCTCGACCGCGATGTTCGGCAGTGGTCGGCTCACCGCGGACTCGAGGCGGGAGATCAACGTCGTCAGGTCCTCACCGGCGATGTCCTCGGCGAGTACGGCGAACTCGTCGCCACCGAGACGGGCCACGGTGTCGCCGTGGCGGACCGCGGTGGACAGTCGGGCGGCGATCTCGCGCAGGGCGTGGTCGCCGGCCTCGTGTCCGTAGCCGTCGTTCACGAGCTTGAAGTGGTTCAGGTCGCAGAACAGCAAGGCGCCTGGCCGGCCGGTCGCTCGGGTCCGCTCGAGGACTGAGGTGAAGCGGTGCTGGAGCAGCCGCCGGTTCGGCAGACCGGTGAGGGGGTCGTGGGCGGCGTGGTGGCGCAGCTCGCGTTCGGCGTCCTTGCGGGCAGTCACGTCGTCGATCTGGATCAGCAGGATCCGCGGCTGGCCGTCACCCTGCTCCACGAGCGCCGCCGTACCGCCGAGCCAGATCTCGTTCCCGCTGGGCTGCGAGAAGAGCCGCTCGAACCGGTACGCGGCGTTGCCATCAGCAACCTCGTCGAGTTCGCGCCGGGACTGCCCGGGCTCCTCGTCGCGGAGGAAGTCCGGCAGACGGGCGCCGAGCAGTTGATCGGCGTCGTACCCGGTGATCCGGCAGAAGGCGTCGTTCACCCGCAGCACCCGGCCCGCGTCGGGCCCGTCGAAGGCGATCGTCGCCATCCCGTTCCCGGCGCCCTCGAAGACCATCCGGAAGGTGGTCTCACTCGCCTCCAGCCGCGCTTTCTCGGCCCGGAGCTCATCGGTCAGCCGGGCCTTGTCGATCGCCAGCCCGGCCTGGGTGGCGAAGATCTCCAGCAACTCCCGGTGGATCGGCCCGGGCCGGCGCTGATCCTCGGGCAGGTCGACCGCCAGCATCCCAACCAGGTCACCGTCCGGCGAGTACAGCGGCGCGAACAGCGCGTCGAGTGGATGCCACGCGGACGGATCGTCGGACACCGGTACGTCGGGCACCCAGCCGACCACCTCGCCCTCCGGCAGCCGCTCGTGCGGCACGAAGCGCAGGCCGCCCCACTTGTCCGCGATGGCGAACTCGGCGTCGAAGATGTCCGCCGCGCTCACCCGGCCGAGCAGGGCCTCCCGAGCCTCGGGCGACCCGGCGACCGCGAACACCTCGAACTTCCCGTCGGCATGGCGCAGATTCAGTACGGCGATGCCGAACCCGAGCCCGTCGACGACCCCGTCGACCACAGCCTGCAGGGTCTCGGCCAGGCTGCGCCCCGCACCCATCCGCACGCTCACCTCGTAGAGGCGGCGTACGGCCGTCAGCCGGACCGATGGGTCGTCGTTGGGCACGCGTCGAGAATAGGCCGATCTCACCCGACGTGAGCAGTTGTCATCGTCGTTGATCCGGTTAAGCGTTTGTCAGTACCGGATTTCGGTCAGCCCGCGGTAGCTCCGTTCGGCCGACTGCCAGGCGTCGGCCGGCTTGTCGTGCTCGACCAGCCACTGCTCGACCCCACCCTCGGTCGCGTAGGCGAACATGCCCGCGAAGTCGAGCTTGCCCGCGCCGACGTCCTCCCAGGAACCGTCCGCGGCCATGTCCTTGACGTGCAGCGCCGGGAACCGCCCGGGGTGCTCCTGGAAGTACTTCGCCGGGTCGTGGCCGCCGTCGACCACCCAGTACAGATCCAGCTCGAAGCCCAGCAGTTCCGCGTCCACGTCGAGCAGGATGTCGTACAGAACCTGCCCGTCGATCGCATCGAAGTCGCGCCCGTGGTTGTGGAACAGCAGCTTCAGGCCGGCATCACGCGCGGCCTTGCCGGCCTCGGTGAACGCGGCCGCCGCCGTCTTGAACCCCTCCACGGAGTGCATCTCGGAAGGAATCGACGGTACGACGATCCATTGCGCGCCCAACGTCTGTACGTCGGCCAGCGCACCGGCCCAGTTGTCCGTCATCCGGGGGTAGCCGACGTGCTCGAGCACGATCGACAGCCCGGCGTCGTCGGCGAAGGAGCGGATCTCCTCGGCGCTGTGGTCGAACCGCCCACTCACCCCCACCGTGCGATACCCGATCCCGGCGAGCCGCTTCAGCGTCCCCGGATAGTCCTCGGCCAACACCTCCCGCATGGTGTACAGGTGCATTCCGATGCCGTCGGCGGGGATACTCATACAGGCAGCTCCTCAGCTACTAGATGACGTGTTCCTGATAGCGCGCCAGCGCCAGGTCGAAGACCTCTTGTCCCGGCGCGTCCCACAGCTTCTGGTTGAAGATCTCCACTTCGATCGGACCGTCGTACCCGGCCGCGTCACAGGCCTCGCGCAGCCGGCGCAGCTCGATCGAACCGTCGCCCATCATGCCGCGCCCGAGCAGCGTGTCCGCCGGCAGCGGAACCACCCAGTCGCTCACCTGGTAGGACAGGATCCGCTCGCCGGCCCGCTCGATCTGCCGGTAGACGTCGGCGTCCCACCACAGGTGATACGCGTCCACGATCACACCCACCTGCGACGCCGGGAACTGCTCGGCCAGGTCGAGCGCGCCACCCAGCGACGAGACCACGCACCGATCCGAGCAGAACATCGGATGCAGTGCCTCGACCGCCAGCTTCACCCCACGCTCTGCCGCGTACGGCGCCAGTTCGGCCAGCCCATCGCGCACCATCGAACGAGCGCCGTCGAGATCACGCGAGCCTGGCGGCAGACCACCGCTGACGAGCACGAGCACGGACGTCCCCAGCGTCGCGGCCTCGTCGATCGCCCGCCGGTTGTCCTCGATCTTCGCCTTCCGCTCGGCCGCATCGGTCGACGTGAAGAATCCACTCCGGCACAGCGACGACACCTTCAGTCCCGCGTCCGTGACCAGCCGCGCTGCCTTGTCGACGCCGTACTCCTGGATCGGCTCGCGCCACAGGCCGATCCACGACAGCTCGGCCTTGGCGCTGGCCGCGACCACGTCCTCGAGCGGCCAGTACTTCGTCGTCGCTTGGTTCAGGCTGTAGCGGTTCACGCGTCGACTCCACCTACACGCAGCAGTTGCCCGAACCGCTCGACGGCGAGCTCCGGATCCGTGAGTACGCCGGCTTGGTCGGCAAGGCGGAAGGTGTCAGCCAGATGCGGGAGCGACCGCCCGGTCTGCAGCCCACCCACCATCGAGAACCCGGGTTGGTGCCCGTTCAGCCAAGCCAGGAAGGCGATTCCGGTCTTGTAGTAGTACGTCGGCGCCGAGAAGATCTGGCGTGCCAGCGGGACCGTCGGCGCGAACACGCGGTCGTAGGTGTCGACGTCGCCGTCGTCCAGCGCCTTCAGGGCGGCCGCGGCCGCCGGGGCGATCGCGGCGAAGATGCCGAGCAGAGCGTCGCTGTAGCGGTTCTCGTCGCCCTTGATCAGCGAGGGGTAGTTGAAGTCGTCGCCGGTGTAGAGCCGGACGCCCTCCGGCAGACGGTTGCGCAGGGCAACCTCTCGGGAAGCGTCCAGCAGAGAGACCTTGATACCGTCGACCTTTGTCGCATTGTCGACAATCAGCTCGACCACGACGTCGGCCGCGGTGTCGAGCGAGTCGCTGCCCCAGTAGCCGTCCAGCGCCGGGTCGAACATCGAGCCCAGCCAGTGCAGAATCACCGGCCGGCTCGATTGGCCGAGCAGGTGGTCGTAGACCTTGCGGTAGTCGTCCGGCGAACCGGCCGCCGCGCAGAGTGCCCGACTCGCCATCAGAATCGGCTGCGCGCCAACGTCCTCGGCAAGCGAAAGCTGCTCCTCGTACGCCGCGGTCACTGCGTTCAAGGAGTGGTCGCCGCGCGAACCGGCGGCGGGTCGGGCCGCGGTGGTGAGCTGGTCTGTGCCGACCCCGACCGCGATCCGCCCATCGGGTGCTTCGGCTGCGGACCGCCGGATCAGCTCCTGGGTCGCCGACCAGTCGAGGCCCATCCCGCGTTGTGCGGTGTCCATCGCCTCCGCCACGGACAGCCCGAGTGACCACAGGTACCGCCGGAACCCCAGCGTGTGCTCCCAGTCGATCACCGCGGGCTGTCCGGGCGAGTTGTCGCCCAAGGGGTCGGCGACAACATGCGCAGCCGCGAAGGCGAGTCGCGACCGGGCCGGCAAATAGGGGCCCTGGGCAACTGGAGTTCCGGCCAACCGATAGGCCTCCAAGCCGCCGGAGCCGGTGGCGCCGACCGACGCGCCGGTCGGCAGGCGCAGTTCCAGCGTCACAGCCGGCCCTCGAGGTCGAGCGGCGGGACCTCGAGCTTGCGGCCCTCCCGCCACGACTGCAGGCCGAGCTCGGCGAGCTGCACGCCCTTGGCGGCCTCGACGAAGTCCCAGGTGAACGGCGCGTCCTCGACCACGTGCCGCAGGAACATCTCCCACTGCACCTTGAAACCGTTGTCGAACACCTCGTTGTCCGGCACCGTCGCCCACTGGTCGCGGAACTTCTCGGTGGCCGGCAGGTCCGGGTTCCAGACCGGCTTCGGCGTCGCGGACCGGTGCTGGGCCCGGCAGTTGCGCAGGCCGGCGACCGCGGAACCCTCGGTGCCGTCGACCTGGAACTCGACCAGCTCGTCACGGAACACCCGGGTCGCCCACGACGAGTTCAGCTGCGCGACGATGCCGCCCTCCAGCTCGAACACGCCGTACGCCGCATCGTCCGCGGTGGCGGTGTACTCGTTGCCCTGTTCGTCGACCCGGGTCGGGATGTGGGTCGCGCCCTGGCAGTAGACCGACTTCACCGGGCCGAAGATGTTGTCGAGCACGTACCGCCAGTGGCAGAACATGTCGAGGACGATGCCGCCGCCCTCTTCCTGCTTGTAGTTCCAGGCCGGCCGCTGGGCTTCCTGCCAGTCGCCCTCGAAGACCCAGTAGCCGAACTCGCCGCGGACCGAGAGGATCCGGCCGAAGAACCCGCCGTCGACCAGCCGCTTCAGCTTCCGCAGGCCGGGCAGCGACAGCTTGTCCTGGACGATGCCGTTCTTCAGGCCGGAGTCGCGGACCAGCCGGGCCAGGTCGACCGCGGCCTCCAGGCTCTCGGCGATCGGCTTCTCGCAGTAGATCGCCTTGCCGGCCTCGACCGCGGCGCGGACCCCCTTCTCGCGCAGCTGGGTGAGCTGGGAGTCGAAGTAGATCTCGACGTCCGGCTCGGCCAGTGCCTCGGCCAGGTCGGTGGTCCACCGGGTCAGGTCGTACTGCTCCGCGATCCGGCGCAGCTTCAGCTCGTTGCGGCCGACCAGGATCGGCTCGGGGATGATCATCGTGCCGTCGGCGGAGGGTAGGCCACCCTGCTCGCGGATCGCCACGATGGAGCGTTCGAGGTGCTGGCGCAGGCCCATCCGGCCGGTGACACCGTTCATCACGATGCCGACGCGTCGCTCGTTCACTGTTCTGCCTCTCGCGAAGTGATGTCGTAGATGTCGAGGCGACCGCACATGCCGTGCCGGCCGAACTCGGTGGGAGCGGGGAGTTGATGGAGTTCAGCGGTCTGTAGGTGGGGTGCCGTACCGGCTTCCAGCGCGTCGAGCGCGGCGCCGGTCTCGTCGGCCAGGCTGCGGGCGCCCTGCTCCCAACGCTTGCGCCAGTCCGCCAGCTGTGGCTGGACGATCCGTACCGCGGCTGCGTAGAAGTCGTCCAGGCCCGACGGGCCGTTCGCGTCGAAGGACTCACGCAGTACGGCGAACCCTTCGAGCGCGAGGTCACGCCGGGCGATCGCGGACGGCGTCCGGGCCGCACCCTCGCCGGTGAGCATGGTCGCCTTCAGGTACGTCTCGCGGTCGGTGAGGTGCTCGGGCGGGAGCGTCAGTACGGCGTCGCCGGCCTCGGGGAGACCGGAGTTCGACATCAGGGCGAGGATCTTGAGGCCGCCGCCGTTGACCAGCCGGTGGATCGTGCCGGGGTCGAACCAGACGACGGTGCCCACCTGCAGTGGGGTCTCGGTGAAGCCCTTCGGGTTGAGGGTCTGGACCGCACCGGAGCCGGCCATCACGTAGTAGCCCTCGGAGCAGGCCAGGTGGACGTGCGGCGCACCGCCGACCAGGCCGTCCGGTGCCGCGATGTCGTACACCGTCAGCAACGAGATGCCGATGCCGCCGGGCAGCGCCGCGGCGGAACCTGGCGCGTAGTCGCACATGCCGGCCTCCCTCCCAACCCCGGAAAGCCCTTTCCAAGGCTTGTGACCGCAACCTTAGGTGGGCTGTCACGAGGAGTCAACCTGTAACGGAAAGCGATCTCCGACCACATCCGGTCAGCTACAAGGAGTTACTTCGGGATCTGAACTGACGATGGCGAGGGAGAAGAAAGTGGGGCAAGTGGGAGGAGGGGTGGGTGGGACCAACCGGGTCACGGTCAGGCGCGGATTGACGCGATGGCGGCGGACCAGGTGGTGCGGCGGGTGGTGCGGGCTGCGGTGGCGAGGGTGGGTTCGAAGACGCGGTAGGTGCGGGTGCTGGACCAAGTGGTCGGCCGGCCGAGCGTGGTCCAGGCGAGTTCGGCGGCGCCGACGGCGGAGATCTCGGGGACGTCGGCGACTTCGACCGGGTGGCCGAGGAGGTCGGCCTGGGTTTGCATCAGGAGGTCGGAGACGGTGGCGCCGCCGTCGGCGCGCAGGCGTCGGGGCGTGCCGTCCGTGGCCGGGATGGTTTCCGCGATGTCGCAGATCTGCTGTGCGACCGCGTCGACGGCGGCGCGGGCGATGTGGGCGCGCGTGGTGGAGTTGCTCATCCCGGTCAGCGCGGCCCGGGCCTGGCGATCCCAGTGCGGCGCTCCGAGACCGGCGAACGCCGGCACCAGAACGACGCCGTCCGCAGCGGGAACCGTCGCCGCCAGCTCCGTCAACGCGCCGACATCCGGCAGACCGAGCATCGCGGCCGTCCAGGCGAGCGCCGCGCCGGACGACACGATGTTCCCCTCGACTGCGTACAGCGGCTGGTCGGTCAACCAGGCCAGCGTGCACCCGCCCGGGATGAAGCCCTCGACCGGAGTCATCACCGACGACCCGGTCCCGTACGTCGCCTTGATCATCCCGGCGCGCACGCACCCTTGTCCGTACATCGCCGCATGTGAATCCGCGAGTACGGCGACGATCGGGATCCCGTCGCGCAGCCCCGGAACCCCTGCTGTCTCGCCGAATCCGGCGTTCGACGCACGCACATCCGGCAGCGCCGACCGCGGTACGCCGAATGCGGCCAGCAACTCGTCCGACCAGTCGAGCTCGCGTACGTCGTACAGCAAGGTCCGTGACGCGTTGCCGGCGTCGGTCAGGTGCTCGCGGCAACCAGTCAGCCGGTGGATCAACCACGAGTCCACGGTGCCGACGTGATCAGCACCCGTCTCCGTCAGCAACCAGTGAAGCTTCGGCGCGGAGAACATCGCATCCACTCGCAGCCCGGTACGCGAACGCACAAGTTCATCGGTGGATGGAGGCAAGGATGCACACCATGCGGCCGTACGCACGTCCTGCCAACCGATGACCGGGCCGACGGCCTCACCCCGGCGGTTCCACCCCACCATTGACTCGCGCTGGGTGGACAAGGCGATCCCGACGATCTCCACCCGCCGCGCGAGTTCGCTGTGTTCCGCGGCGGCGAGGCAGGACGCGATCGCCCGCAGGACGCTCTTCCACAGGTCGTCGGCGTCCTGCTCGGCCCACCCCGGCCGCGGAGTGGAGAGGCCGACCGGCGCGGATCCGGTCGCCAGCACGCCGCCGTCGGCGCTCACCAGGACCGCCTTCGAGTTCGTGGTGCCCTGGTCGATCGCGAGTACCGCTCGCACCATCGAACCCTCCGGATCTGACAACTTTCAACCGAGCTCTTGACGGGACTCTAGCGTCGTGACGACACTCGTCGCGACAAGCTATGCACTACTGAATATCTATTCGCAGTAAGGGAGCCACGGTGAGACCGACCAGACGGCGGGTGATCATCGATACCGACGCCAAGAACGAGGCGGACGATCAGTTCGCGATCGTGCACGGGCTGTTGTCGCCCACCTTCGACATCCGCGGGCTGATCGCGGCCCACTTCGGCACGCGGCGGTCGGACCGGAGCATGGCCGAGTCGCGCGAGGAGATTGACCTCCTTCTGGACCTGATGGACCTCACCGGTCAGGTCCCGGTCGCGAACGGCGCGCCGACCGGCATCGCGGACGAGCAGACCCCGCTGGACTCGCCCGGTGCGCGGCTGATCATCGAGGAGTCCAAGCTGGCGTCGAAGGACGATCCGCTGTTCGTGTCCTTCCTCGGACCGCTGACCGACATGGCGTCGGCGATCCTGCTCGACCCGGAGATCGTGCACCGGGACGTGATCGTGATCTGGATCGGCGGACGCGGGTACTACGGGCACACGTCGTACCCGGGGATCGAGTTCAACCTGTCGAACGACATCCACGCCGCGAACGTGGTGTTCGGCTCCGGCATCCCCGTCTGGCAGGTGCCCAGCGACGTCTACACGAAGGTGTCGGTCGGATACGCCGAGCTGGACGAGAAGATCGGCGACGCCGGCCCCCTGGGCAAGTACCTGATCGAGCAGTTGCACGAGTGGAACGCGACGTACCACGGCGAACCGATCGAGTCCCGGTCCCTCGGCGACTCGCCGGCGATCGCGCTGATGCTCTACCCGAGCAGCGGGAACCTGCGCGTCCGTCCGGCTCCGCGATTCGGCGTCGACGGCTGGTACCTGCCCGGCACCAACAACCCGATCAGCGTGGTCGAACAGGTCGACGTCCGGTTCCTGCTCGAGGACATGTTCGCCAAGATCCGCCGCTTCGCCCGCCAAAGGAGCACCTCATGACCGACCTGCCGGTTTTCGGAGCGGGGATCTGGCACTTCGCGACGTACAAGGATCGCTATGCCACCGACGGCTACGGGCCGCCGGTGGGGCTGCTCGAGCAGATCGACCGGGCCGGTGCTGTCGGGGACCTGTCCGTGGTCGACCTGAACTGGCCGTTCGCCGGGTACGACGGGACCCTCGACGACGTCAAGGACGCGCTGAAACGCAACAATCTCAAGGCGATCGCGATCACGCCCGAGATCTACACCCGCGACTTCGTCAAGGGCTCGCTCACCAACCCGGACCCCGCCGTCCGCAGGCAGGCGATGGAGCTGTTGCATCAGGCAACGGAGTTGGCGAAGGACCTGGGCTGCTCGTACGTGAAGCTGTGGCCCGGCCAGGACGGCTGGGACTACCCGTTCCAGGTCGACTACCACGACATCTGGAACCTGGCGCTGGACGGCTTGAGGGAGCTCGTCTCCGCGCACCCGGACATCAACTTCGTGATCGAGTACAAGCCGCGCGAGCCACGGGTGAAGATCATCTTCCCGAACGTCGCCCGCACGCTGCTCGGGATCGAGAAGATCGGCCTGCCCAACCTGGGCATCCTGCTCGACTTCGGCCATTCGCTCTACGGCCAGGAGACGCCCGCCGACGCGGCCCAGCTGGCGATCGACTACGGCCGCCTGTTCGCCATCGACGTGAACGACAATCTGCGCGGCTGGGACGACGACATGGTCGTCGGGTCGGTGCACCTGGTCGAGACCTTCGAGTTCTTCCACACCCTGCGGAAGAACAACTGGGAAGGTGTCTGGCAGCTGGACCAGTTCCCGTTCCGGGAGGACAGCGTCGAGGCCGCGAAGCAGGCGATCCGGTTCCTGAAGGCGGTGCACCACGCGCTCGACGTACTGGATGACGACGCTCTGGCCGCGGCGCAGGCTTCGCACGACGCGCTGGCCGCGCAGAAGCTGGTGCAGAAGGTGCTGCTGAGTTCGATGGCGGAGCTGGCATGACGCTGACGGTCGAACACACGACCATGCCCGTGCTCGGGCGGCTGCCGATCCACAGCAGTCGCGCCGAGCAGGTCGCGCACATTGCCGAGGCCGCGCAGCAGATCCGGATCCAGGACCTCAAGCTGGTCCACCACGCCGGTGCCGGGCACATCGGCGGAGACTTCTCCGCCATCGACATCCTGGCGACCCTGTACGGCGCGGTGCTCGACATCTCGCCAGAGACGGTCGCCGACCCGGAGCGCGACCGGTTCATCCTGAGCAAGGGGCACGTCGCCGGGGCGCTCTACACCACGCTGGCGGCGTTCGGCTTCCTGCCGGTGAGCGAGCTGGCCACGTTCCTGAAGCCGCTGTCCGCCCTGAACGGTCACCCGAACCGGACCAAGGTCGCGGCGGTCGAGGCCAACACCGGCCCGCTCGGACACGGCCTGCCGGTCGCGGTCGGGCACGCCTTGTCGGCCAGACTCGACGGGTCGTTGCGCCGTACGTATGTGCTCGTCGGGGACGGCGAGCTGCAGGAGGGCAGCAACTGGGAGGCGATGATGGCGGCCTCGCAGTACCAGCTGGATCGGCTGACCGTGATCGTGGACCGGAACCGGCTGCAGCAAGGTGCGACCACCCAGGAGACCAACGACCTGGATCCGCTGCCGGAGAAGGCGACGGCGTTCGGGTTCGCGGTGGTGGAGGTGAACGGTCACGACCACGGCGAGCTGCTCGACGTACTGTCCGCCGCACCGGTCCGGTCGGGCAAGCCGACGTTCGTGATCGCCCACACGCACAAGGGCCACCCGATCTCGTTCATGAGCGACAACGTCGCGTGGCACCACCGGGTGCCGGACGCGGCGGAGTTCGAGCAGGCGCTGGCCGAGTTGGCGCGCTACGACAGGCGGCCGGCATGACCATCGTCAGCACCTCGATCGCGGACCAGCCGAGATACGACTGCCGGGACGCGTACGTCGAGACCCTGGCCGAGCTCGCGCACGCGGACCACCGGATCGTCGGCGTGGTGAACGACTCGGTGGGCTCGAGCAAGCTGAACAGCTTCCGCGAGGCGTTCCCGGACCGGCTGATCAACGTCGGCATCGCCGAGCAGGACATGGTCGGGGTCGCCTCCGGGCTGGCCAACGGCGGCCGGATCCCATTCGTCTCGGCCGCGTCGTGCTTCCTCACCGGGCGCGCGCTGGAGCAGATCAAGGCCGACGTCGCCTACTCGAACGCCAACGTGAAGTTGTGCGGTATGAGCCCGGGCGTCGCGTACGGCGAACTCGGCCCCACGCACCACTCGATCGAGGACATCGCGTGGCTGCGGGCGATCGCGAATCTGACCGTGATCGTGCCGGCCGACCCGATCGAGACGGCGGCGGCGCTGCGCTGGGCGGCCGCCTCTGAGGGGCCGGTGTTCATCCGGGTCAGCCGGATGAGCGTGCCGAAGGTCTACGCCGATGACTATGAGTTCGAGTTGGGCAAGGCGATCACGGTCCGGGACGGGAACGACGTGACGCTGATCAGCAACGGGACCGTGCTGTGGCGGGCGGTCGCCGCGGCCGAACGGCTCGCCGAGGAGGGCATCTCGGCCCGGGTGCTGTCGATGCCGACGGTCAAGCCGCTCGACACCGGCGCCGTGGTCGCGGCCGCGCGGGAGACGGCCGGAATCGTCACTGCCGAGGAAGCGGTGTCCGGTGGCGGTCTTGGCGGTGCCGTTGCGGAGACCGTCGTACAGCAGCATCCGGCGCGGGTGTCGATCCTCGGGATCCCCGAGTTCGCGCCCACGGGGTCGGCCGGCTATCTGCTGGACCGGTACGGGCTGTCCGCCGAGGGGATCGCGGACGCCGCCCGCAGACTCGTCACGACAGATACGTGACGAGATCCGCGACGTGACAGTTTGCAGGTTCATCTGACCTATAGTCCAGATTCCTGATCGTTTGTTAGGGGGTTGAGGTGAACGCCAACCGCGCAGTGCGTCAGCCGGGGCTGGACGAGCTGCGGTTGCTGGCGAAGGTGGCCCGGATGTACCACGAGAAGGGCATCCGGCAGCCGCGCATCGCCGCCGAGCTGAACCTCTCCCAGGCCCGGGTGTCGCGGATGCTCAAGCAGGCCGTCGAGGTCGGCATCGTGCACACCGTGGTGACCATGCCGAGTGGCGTGCACAGCGACCTCGAGGACGAGCTGCAGGGCCGCTACGGACTGCGGGACGCGGTCGTCGTCGACACCGCGGGGATCGGGGACGAGGTGCTGCCGGCGCTCGGCTCGGGCACGGCGGCGTATCTCGACATGACGCTGACCGGCGGACACGTGATCGGGATCTCGTCCTGGAGCGAGACGCTGATCAGCGCGGTGGACCGGATGCCGCGCAAGAGCGTGCCGGTGGTGGACAAGGTGGTCCAGATCGTCGGCGGGCTGGGTGACGCGGCGGTGCAAATGCAAGCCACCCGGCTGACCGCGCGGTTCGCCGAGCTGACCGGTGCGATGCCCGTCTACCTGCCCGCGCCGGGCCTGGTCGGGACGCCCGCGGTGCGGCGCGCGATGATGAACGACGTGTCCGTTCGGGACGTTCTGGGCATGTGGGGACAGCTCACCGACGCCCTGGTCGGGATCGGCAGCCTCGAGCCCTCGCCGCTCCTGCAGCGCAGTGGGAACGCGGTCGCCGAGGCCGACCAGGACGAGCTGCGCCGGCTCGGGGCGGTCGGGGACGTCTGTTTCCGGTTCTTCGACGAAGAGGGAAAGCACGTGCGCTCGACGTTCGACCAGCGAGTCATCGGGGTGACCGCGAAGGAGCTGCTCGCGGTGCCGCGCCGGATCGGGGTCGCCGGTGGTGAGCGGAAGTACTCCGCGATCCGCGCCGCGCTGCTCGGCGGCTGGGTCAACATCCTGATCACCGACCTGGCGATGGCCCACCGGCTGCTCGGCGAGTGATGGAGCTCGAGCAGCGGGAGGTCTACCGGACCATCGACCTGGCGTTGCGAGTGGGCGAGGTGCTGCTGTCCAGTGGCGCCGGTACGGCGGACGCGACCGCGACCATGCTCGGGGTCACCGCGGCCGGTGGGCTGCGCGGGTGCGAGGTCGACATTACCTTCACCTCGATGACGATCTCGTACCAGGCCGCGCCGGACGTCGCGCCCGAGACGCACATCCGCCTGGTTCGCTACCGGTCCCAGGACTTCTCCCGGCTGACCGACGTCGATCAGTTGGTCCGGCGGTTCGCCCGCGGTGACGTGACCCGGGATGAGGCGAGCCGTCAGCTGGCCCGCCTGACCTCGGCGGGTCCGCCGTACCCGCGCTGGAGTGCCGTCCTGGCCTGGGGTGTGATGGCGGGTGGCGCCACGCTCCTGCTGGGTGGTGGCTGGCTGATCACGCTGGTGGCGGTCGTCACGGCGATCGTGATCGACCTGAACAACCGGTCGTTCAACCGGCAGCGGCTGCCCGCGTTCTACCAGCAGGTGGCCGGCGCCTTTGTCGCGACCGCGGTCGCCCTGATCCTGTACGCCGTCCACGCGCCGGTGAAGCCGTCCCTGGTCGTTGCCGCAGGCATCATCATGCTGCTGGCCGGGATCGCGCTGACGGGTGCGGTCCAGGACGCGATCACCGGGTACTACGTGACCGCGGCGGCGCGAAGTCTCGAGGCGATGCTGCTGACCGGCGGGATCATCGCCGGAGTGTCGCTCGGTCTCGCGATCGGGCTCAAGTTCGGCCTGAGCGTCGGGATCGAGGCGCAGACGATCCAGTTGGCGAACCTGCCGATCATGGTCGGTGCGGGCGCGCTGATGGCGGTCGCCTTCGCCTACGCGTCGTACGCACCGCTCCGGGCGCTGCTACCGGCCGCAGTGATGGGCGCTCTGGGGGCGTTGGTGTTCACGCTGATGACGCGGGCCTCGTTCGGTCCGGCATGGTCGACCGCGGCGGCGGCCTTCGCCGTGGGTCTCGGAGGCTATTCGCTCGGCCGGCGGTCGGGAGTTCCGCCGCTGGTCCTGGTGGTGTCGGGCTCGATCCCGTTGCTGCCGGGACTGACCATCTACAAGGGGTTGTACGAGCTGATGGGCCTCGGCAACCTGCTCGGCATCTTCAGCCTGGTGACGGCGATCGCCATCGGCGTCGCGCTCGCGTCCGGCGTCATCCTCGGCGAGTACGTCGCGCAGCCGATCCGTCGCGAGGCCCGGCGGCTCGAGGATCGCCTCGCCGGACCCCGCCTGGTCGGACCACGCCGCCCGGTACGTCGTCGCACCGGCCGCCCGCGCCGCCGGCGGAGGGCCGAGTGACCTCTGCCCCGGACAGCCGTTAGAGTTACCGACTGGAAACATCGGCTGATCGCCGGGGTGGCCCGGCGGGCTCGGAGGATCGACGTGGCACTGGGTAGGACATCCCCGCGCGACCTGCCGCTGTTCGCGGATCTGTCCGGACGCGACATCAGGGACATCTTCCGGGCCGGCGAGGAGGTTTCGGTGCCGGCCGGCTGGTCGCTGATCCTGGAGCAGACCCCGCCGGACGCGGCGTACCTGATCCTGAGCGGTACGGCGGCGGTGCGGGAGAAGGGCAAGGAGATCGCCGAGCTCGGGCCCGGCGACATTGCCGGCGAGGTCGCGGTCCGGAAGAACACGTTGCGCACGGCAACCGTCACGGCCAAGTCCCGGCTGCAGCTGCTGCACTTCACCCGGGAGAAGTTCGACGACCTGACCCGCCGCCTGCCGGCCTTCCGCGACGCGATCGACGCGACCATCGCCGAGCGCCGCGGTGGTTCCTGACGCCGACCCCGCTGCCGGAGCTCAGGTAGATCTGGCCGGCATGCAGCGGGAGTTCGAGCGGACCCTGCTGGGTGGGGAGCGGAAGTTCACCCGGATCGAGGTGTCGGAACGGGCCGGGATCTCGAGCGAACGCGCCGAGCGGATGTGGCATGCGCTCGGGTTCGCGACCGTGCCGGACGACGAGGTCGCGTTCACCGACGACGACGTCGAGGCGCTGCGGCTGGTGGCGGCGCTGGAGGACGACGACTTCATCGATCCGGAGGTGGAGTCCTCGCTGGCGCGGAAGCTCGGGCAGACGCAGTCCCGGCTGGCGTCCTGGCAGTCGGCGATGTTCCTGGAGTTCCTGGGCGGGTCGAAGCTGGCGGCGGACGAGGCGCTCGAGGTGGCGGGGATGCTGCTGCCGGCGATGGAGCGGCTGCAGACCTACGTGTGGCGCCGGCACCTGGCCGCGGCCGCCGGGCGGGCGATGGCCGGGTCGGACGAGGTGGCGCGTGGCGTACGGGCGGTCGGGTTCGCCGACATCGTCAGCTTCACCCGGCTGACGCGGCGGCTGACGGAGGCCGAGCTCGGGCAGCTGATCGAGCGGTTCGAGGGGATGGCCGCCGACGTGGTCGCGCTGAACGGCGGCCGGGTGATCAAGTCGATCGGCGACGAGGTGCTGTTCGTCGCCGACACCGCAGCCGAGGGTGCGGCGGTCGCGCTCGCGCTGCAGGATGCGGTAACCGCGGCCGAGGATCTCCCCGAACTGCGGATCGGGCTGTCCTACGGCACGATCCTGATCCGGCTCGGCGACGTGTACGGCGAAGTCGTCAACCTCGCCGCCCGCCTCACCTCGGAGTGCAAACCCGGCCGTGTCCTGGCCGACCGTGAGCTCGCCGCCGCCCTCGACGGTCACCCCGGCTTCCGCCTGCGCCGCCTCCGCCGGGTCTCGGTCCGCGGCTACCACCACCTCACGCCGTACGCCCTCCAACGGCCTGAGGGACAATGATCGGGTGCGCGAGATCCAGACCACTGCTGACCTGATCCGGGCGAGTGGAGGCGATCCGCTGATCGTCTGGGCCGCCCAAGGCTTCGGTCCCGGCGTCCGGGCCTGGTACGACGGTGACGCGGTCGCCGTGGCGTCACCGGACCTCTCGAAGCGCGACCGGCTCGCGGTGTCCGGGTCCGCGGAACCGGCCGCTCGGTTGGCGGCCGGCGTCTTGGCCGAGGTCGGACCGAGCTTCCGCCCGTTCGGCTCGGAGGAGCTGCTGCGGGAGCTGGCGGATCGCGTGCCGGGGATGCAGTTCGCGGCCGCGTTCGGCTGGATGGAGACGGTGCAGACTCCGGACGTGACTACGACCGCGGCTTGGCTCGACGGTGACGCCGGGGTCGAGGACTTGCTGACCGAGGCGTCTCCTTCGTCGTACGCGTGGCCCGGGCGTGGCGGCGTACGACGCTGGGCTGCGGTGAGCGGTGATGGCGGGGAACTGTTGAGCATCGCGGCGGATGCGTGGAGCGCGCCGGAGGTCGGGTTCCTGGCCGGCGTCGCCACCCGGCCTGTTGCCCGGGGCAAGGGATTGTCCCGGCAGGTGTGCGGGTTCGTCACGGCCGAACTGATCAAGCGGCACGGCCGGGCCGCTCTGATGGTTGACGGTGACAACGCCGCTGCAATCGGGCTCTATCTCAAGCTGGGCTACACCTACCACCGCGTCGCCGCCGCGTTCGTCTGATCAGTCGGGAAGGTCGGCGATTCTGGTCGAGACTCGCTCCAGGACGGCGAGCTCCTCGGGGCTCAGGTGGTCGATGAAACGCTGCCGGACGGAGTCGAGGTGACCGGGCGCGGCTTCCGCGAGTACGTCGAAGCCGTGGTCGGTCAGGTGGTAGATCGAGCCGCGCGCGTCGGCGGGATCGGGTTCGCGCTCGATCAGGCCGCGGGCCTCCATCCGGGCCGCGTGGTGTGACAGCCGGCTGCGGGACCACTGCATCTTCTCCGCGAAGTCCTTCAGCGCCCAGCGCCGGCCGGGCTTCTCGGACAGGGTGCTGAGCACCTCGTAGTCGGCGGTGGACAGGCCGAGCTGGTTCAGGTCACGGGCGAGCCGGGACGGGACCACGGTCAGCAACCGGCGTACCGCACGCCAGGCCCGCTCCTCGTCGGAGTCCAGCCAGCGCGTTTCGGTCACGGGTCCGATCGTACTTCTTTGACGTGTCAAAGAACAGGAGTACGCTCGTTGACATGTCAAAGACAATTCTGCTGGTCATCGCCAGCACCCGCCCCGGGCGGTTGGGCCCGGCGGTTGCGCAGTGGTTCGCCGATGCCACCGCTGAGGTGGCGGCCGAGCTCGGGGTGCGCCTCGAGGTGGCGGATCTGGCCGAGGTCGGCCTGCCGTTCCTCGACGAGCCGGAGCATCCGTCGAGCGGGAACTACCTGCACGAGCACACCCGGTCCTGGAGCCGGCGGGTCGCGGCGGCGGATGCCCTCGTCTTCGTGACGAGCGAGTACAACTACGCGATGCCGGCCACTCTCAAGAACGCGTTCGACTATCTGTACGCCGAGTGGGCGTGGAAGCCGTGCCTGTTCATCGGGTACGGGAACACCTCGGCCGGGACCCGCGGTGTCCAGATGGCGCGGGGTGTGGCGGCGTCCTTGCGGATGCTGCCGATCGGGAGCGACATCTTTCTCCGGATCGCCGATGATCTGCAGGATGGCGTTGTGATGAACTCGGAGCGATTGGCCGCGCGGGCCCGCGATGCGTTGCGTCAGCTCGGTCGGGTGGCTGACGTCCTGCGGCCGTTGTACCGGGAGGTCGATGAGTCGGCGACCTCCGCGGAGGAGATCGTGCCGGCCGTGCTCGGGGACGCGGCCGAGCTGTTGGTGCTGCAGCGGTGCTGCTGGGTCGACGAGGCGATCGCCAACTCACGACTCGACCTGCCCGCGCTCGTGGAGACGGAGGCCGAGGTCGTCGCCGGTCTGCATACCTGGTCCACCTGGTGCGTGCGATCCGCCGGGCGTCTCGTCGGCTCGGTGCGCGCGCGACGCGACGGGGACAGCTGGGAGATCGGCCGGCTGATGGTTGCCCCGGACCACCGTCACACCGGCCTGGGCCGCCGCTTGCTGGCCTTCGCCGAGGCCCAGGCGCCGCACGGCGTCACGGCCGCTGCGCTGTTCACCGGCGAACACAGCGACCGCAACATCCGGCTGTACCAGAAGGCCGGCTACTCGCTCTCCACCGAATCCGCGCCGGACGGTGCTGTTCGTCTCACCAAGCCGCTCGCGACCTAGCGGCTGGGCTGCACCGTCAGCGTCACGCCGGGGCGCGGAGTCGACGGCTTCGGGGTCGGTCCAGCGCTGGGCTTCGCGGTCGGGGTCGGGGCTGTGCGGGTGGCCGGCGCCGGGGGCGGGACGAACGGGGCCTTGCTGGTGTCCTTGCAGTTCTCCGGATCCGAGTTGCCGTTCTCGTCCGGGCTGACCACGGCCTGCGGGAAGAGGTTGCTGGTCGTGTCCCGGCTGCCGGAGCCGTAGTTCGTCGCGCAGTCCTGCAGCGGCAGGCTGATCGGATTGCCGTCCTGGTCGTACAGCCGGACGTCGACCTGCTTGCCCTGGGCATCGAACGGGTAGATGTTCGAGACCTGGTTCCCGTCCAGCGTGAGGCCGTTCGACGGCGGGTTGTACGACGAGGAGCCGCCGCGGTAGTCGTTGTAGTTGGAGAACACGCCGAACGACGTCCCGGCGTACGCGGCGGCGAGGAACGCCGGGACCGCGATGGCCGCGACGACGTTGAGCGGTACGACGTACCAGAGCCAGCGCCGGTCCTGCTGCGTCTTGCGGCCGATCCAGATCGACACCGCGGCGCCGGCGATCGAGCCGACCACGGTGACGGAGTTCGCGCCGAACAGGGCGAAGAAGCCGCCGGCGCCGATCACACCGCGGGCGACCCACCAGACCGGCTGGCCGATGCTGACCAGCTCGCGGCGGATGTGCGGAGGGATCTGCTCGATCCACGCGTGGATGGCCGCCGCGCCACGGGCGCCGTGCGGGGTGTCGAGGACGATCCGCGGGTCGTTGCCGTGCAACGCCCGTACGCCGAGGAAGGCCCCGCCGAACAGCACCGCGAGCCCGAGCAGGCCGAAGAACGCGGTCGCGTCCTGCTGCCACGCGAAGATGCCGACGGCAATGCAGAACGGTCCGGCGGTGGCGGCGATCAGGCCCCAGTGCAGCGCCTTCCGGCCGGCGTCGAGATGGGCGTCGCCGACCGGCTGGGTCCGGGGTGGGTATCCGGCGGCGGTGCGCAACTCGTCGGCGTACTGCTGTGGTGTGCCCAGGCGCTCCTGCAGGGCCGCGATGGTCGGCTCGCCCTCGAGCTCGGCGGCCACTTCGGTGAGGTGACCGCTGACGTCGTCGAGCACGTCCTCCAGCTCACCCGGTGGCAGATCGCTGAGCTCGGCGCGCACCTGGGCCAGGTAGATCGCGACCGCTCCGGTCAGAGTGTTGTTCACGCGGCCTCCTTCTCCAGCAGCAACACCGACATCGTGTCGGCGAAGTGGTTCCAGGTCTTGGTGGACTGCCGGAGCAGCTCCCGGCCGGTCTTGTTCAGCCCGTAGTACTTTCGGTGCGGCCCTTCCTCGCTCGGCTGCACGTAGGACGTCAACGCGCCGGCCGCGAACAACCGCCGCAGCGTCCCGTAGACCGACGCGTCCGCGACATCCTCCAGCCCCGCGGCCCGGAGCCGCCGCAGCACGTCGTACCCATATCCGTCGGCATCGCGCAACACCGCAAGCACCGCCAGATCCAGCACGCCTTTGAGCAACTGGCTCGTGTCCATCCCGACCTCCCTAACGCACCGAGAGGCCGGACCCCTCAGACCGCCCTCCCGGTGCTCCGCCGACCACACTACTACACACTGCGGAGTACTCCGGTAGGCAGCACTCGGCGGCGGGGCGTGATTGGTAGGTCCGCAATTTCGATCAAGTACGGCGGGGGCGGGTCGGGCACAGTGGGGGCATGGCGGATGTGTTCGAGGAGTTCGTGGCGGTGGTGGCCGAGGGGATGGCCGGGCCGGGAACTGCGGTGGTGAACGGTGCCGGGCTGGCCGGGCGGGTGCATTTGTCGCGGTTCCATTTCGATCGGGTGATCGGGGCGGTGGCGGGGGAGTCGCCGTTCGCGTTCCGGCGGCGGGTGTTGCTGGAGCGGGCGGCGTACCGGTTGCTGGTCGAGCAGGTCGCCGTACTGGATGTGGCGGTGGAGGCCGGGTACGGGTCGCACGAGGCGTTCACCCGGGCGTTCGCCAGGGCTTATGGGATGTCGCCGCGGGAGTGGCGGCGGGAGGCGTCGCGGGTGTTCTTCCTGACGGCGCCGAGTGGGGTTCATTTTCAGCCGCCGGCGGGTTTGAGGCTGCCGGCGCGGAGAGAGGTGAGAGGGATGGACGTACTGGTCAGGATGGTTGAGCATCACGTCTGGTTGACCGGCGAGATGATCGAGCGCGGCGCCCGGCTGGACGCGGCGGCGCTGGACCGGCCGATCGAGCTGTCGGTGGAAGGGATCGACGACGACATCTCGATCCGGTACCTGCTGGATCGGCTGGTCTGGCAGGAGGAGATGTGGCTGGCGTCGGTGGAGGACCGGCCGTTCCAGGTGCCGGAGTGCGGGCGGCCGGTGGTCACGCCGATCTCCGAACTGCGTGAACGGCACGCGATCGCCGGTTCCCGCTTCGTTGCCCTAGTCAACCAGTTGAACGAGGAGGGCCGCTTCGACGAGAGCTTCGTCGACACCACCTGCGAACCACCACGAGTCTTCACGTACGGCGGCATGGTCGCCCACGTCCTCACCTTCGCCGCCCACCGCCGCTCCCTCCTGATCGGCGCCTTCTACACCGCCGGCATCACGGACCTAGGCTTCGGCGACCCCATGCACTACGTAGCCGAAGGCAAGTAGTTCGCCAAGTCGTGGATCCGGGCTGCGAGACGGCGGCGAGTCCGAGCCGGATTCCACGACTGGGTCAAGCGGCGGCTGGGCGGTGGCGGGTGCGGAGGTCTTGGGAGATACGGGCGACGACGGTGGTGGGGGCGTGGAGGAGGTCGTGCGCGGTGACGACGCGGAGCAGCCAACCGTCGCGCTCGAGGTTCTCGCGCCGGCGGATGTCTCGCCTCCATTGGCGGATATCGAGCAGATGGTGCTGACCGTCGTACTCGATCGCGATCTTGAGGTTCGGATAGCACAGGTCCGGTCGTGCCAGCCAGCCTCCGTCGGAGTCGTGGATCACGCGACCGACCTGAGGCTCAGGGAGATCGGCAAGGATCAGCAGGAGCCGTAGCCGCGACTCCATTGGCGAATCGACTCCACGGCGTACGAGTGCAGCCGCCTCCCTGGCCAGCCGGATTCCGCGTATGCCGATCGACGCCGACGCTGCCTCGATCAGATGCTCGGGACCCACGTCCGTACGTCGTACGAGCGCATCTCCGGCTGTGACGAGTTCAGTCAGGTCGCAGTACGGCGCTAGGTCGAGAAATGTGCGACGGGGAGGCGTCAGCGGCAACCCGGCGTGGGTCGAGTGCTCGAGCGTGCGTACTTCGTGAACTCGGAGACCCTGAACTCGCGGAAGACTCCGATGTGGATCGCGCTGAACACTCACATGTACGTCGTCGCCGGCCGGTGCCTCCGCGGACCACAAGGCGATGGCGGTGTGGTGACTCAGCACGACATCGGGTGTCAACAACAACGCGGCCTCGGCGCGCAACCGAGGTGTGGTCGGGACGTGCGCGGCGACGTAGACAGACCCGAGCACTCGCCGATACCGCACTCCGCGCAACACCCCACGCGAGATCCCCGCCGCCCGGGCCTGCGCCGTGAACAACACCTCACCATTCTCCCGATCCCACCCACCCTCGATCTCACTTATCCACAGCCGCTCATCGAGTCGTGGTGTACGGCTGCGCACCGAAAGCGCGAGTCGTGGATTGCGGTTGTGAAGGCAGGGGTGTCGGCAGCCGCGTTCCACGACTCGACGGAGGGTCGGCCAGGAGGTGGTTAGTTGGTGGGGTCGTGGAGGTCGGGGCGTTGGGTGGGGGTGGTGATGTCTACGTCGATGGGTTGGAGCTTGGTGGGGGCGGCGATGTTGCCGGAGGTGACCGGGAGGTTGAGTTTGCTGCCGGCGAGGTCGATGTCGATGGTGGCGCCGGTGTCGTTGGGGCTGGTCCACTCGGTGTCGGACAGGGTGATCGCGAGGCCCAGGACGCGGCCCTTCGGGATCACCTCGTCCTGGGCGCGGAGGGGGACGGTGACCGTGGTCCACTGGCCGGGAATGAGCGGAGTCGGCTTGCTCAGGGACTTGCTGTGGGCGGCGTCGATCCAGCCGCGGCTGACGATGCCGTGGTCGCTCTGTGCGGTCAGCTTCTCGACCGTGTAGTAGCAGCTGTCGTCATAGTCCGTACTCGAGCCTTCACAGGAGCTCACGTCGGTACGCCGGACCCCGGTGTACCGCTGCGCGTCGCCGTACTCGATCAGGCGGGCGGTGACCGGCGTGGTGGTCGAGTCGGACTTGAGCTTCAGTGTGACCGACGACGTACCGCTGATGCGGATCGGCACCGGCAGTGGCGCGGACAGGAACATCTGCCGGCCGGCGATCACCGTGGTCGGGTCGGCGACGATGTCGTCCTCGGTCAGGTCCGGGTCGTCCGTGATCGTCACCGATCCCTTGCCTTGGGCGCCTAGTTTGCCAGCGGACAGTGGCACGGAGATGGGACGGTTCACGGCCGGCCAGGTCTTGTAGTTGCGCCACACGTCGGGCGCGGTCTCGATCGTTGCCATCGGCTCCTTCATGACGCCGTTCTGCAAGCCCTGCAGCCAGTAGTCGAACCACTTGTGCAGCTCGTCCACCCAGGCGTCACGACGGAACTCGAAAGGATCGACGTGGTCTTCGAGACCCAGCCACAGCTTCCGGGGCACGTTGTTCTTCGACAATGCCGTCCACCACTGCGAGAAGTGGTTCGTCTGGACGTTGTAGTCACTGAGTCCGTGCGTCATGAAGACGGACGCCGTCACCTTGCCGGCGTCCTTCAGGTAGTCACGCTCGGACCAGAAGGCGGTGTAGTCGCCGGTCTCGTCGTCGTCGTTGTCACCGAGCTCGCCCCGAACCGCTTCGCACGCAGGGCTGTCGTGACCGACGTAGCCGCCGAGCCAGGGCATGTAGTCGTCGGAGTATGGCACGCCGCCTGAGCGGGTGTAGTCGTACCACGAGGAGATCGCCGAGATCGGCACGATCGTCTTCAGGCCTTTGACGCCGGTCGCCGCGACCCCGTTCGCCAGGGTGCCGTCGTACGACTTGCCGATCATCCCGACGGAGCCGGTCGTCCAGGTCGCCTTGACCTGGCGGCCGTCCGCGGTGTGCGCAGTGTTGCGGCCGTTCAGCCAGTCGATCACGTCGACCACGGAGTCGATCTCGTCCTTGCCGCCGACGTCGCCGCAGCCGGTCGAGCGGCCGGTGCCGACGATGTCGACGCCGATCACCGCGTAGCCCCGCGGGACGAAGTAGTTGTCGTAGTACAGCGGCATCTTCTGGATCACGCCGTTCTCGTCGTACGTCTTCTTCTCGCTCTCGTTGCCGCGACCACAGCACGAGTAATACGGCGAAGCGTCCATGATCACCGGGATCTTCACCCCGGCCAGCGCGGTCTCGACCGGGCGGACGATGTCGACGGCGATCACGTCGTCCTTGCCGTCGGAGTCGGTGTCCATCGTGGTGTCGACGTACACGGACTCGCGGATCGCGGCGTCGTAGTCGTAGACCGGCTGGGTGCTCTTCGTGGCCGTGTCGATGTACGCCGGCGCGCTCGGAGTGACGGCCGGTCCGGCGCCGGCACCGGGGTCGTCCGGGATCGGGGCAGCCACAGCCGGACCGGTCACGGTCGCGAGGCTGAGCACGGTGGACGAGACCAGGATCGTCACCCTGGCGCGGACGGTCGTCATGGCTGGGAAGGCTAGTCACTCCCGCGCCGCAAAGCCAGGTTCTGCCGCGAATGGCAACCACTTACCGGCGACACAGCGTAACGGGCCGCCGATTCCGATAAGGTGACCGCCACCAACCCCTGGGGGGAGAGCAGGAAGGGTAGGCCAGTGAATCTGCGAGCACCGGTGACATTGCTGGACGTGGCACAGCGCGCGGGCGTGTCGGTCGCGACTGCCTCCCGCGTGCTCAACGGCGGGGATCGAGTGCCCCGCCCCGAGTTGCAGGAACGGGTCAAGGCGGCCGCCGACGAGCTCGGCTACACGCCGAACGCGCAGGCGCAGGCGCTGGCGAAGTCGTCGACGAACCTGGTCGGCATCCTGGTCCACGACATCGAGGACCCGTACTTCGCCGCGATCGCGAACGGCGTGATGCGCGCCGCGGACGAGCGTCATCTGCTGGTGATGATGGCCAGCACGTTCCGGGACTCGGAGCGCGAGATCGCTTATCTGTCGTCGTTGCGGGCGCAGCGGGCGCGGGCCGCGGTGATGATCGGCAGCCGGCGGACCGACGCCGAGAGCCTGGCCCGGACCGCGACCGAGGTCGAGACGTTCCTCAGCTCCGGCGCCGGTCTGGCGCTGGTCAGCCAGTCCGGCATGCCGGCCCACACGATCGAGCCGGACAACCGTTCCGGCGCGGCGGCGTTGGCGCGCGAGCTGATCGGGCTCGGCTGGCGGAAGTTCGCCGTACTGGGTGGGCCGGACACTCTCGCCACTGCGCGGGACCGGCGGGACGGATTCGTTGCGGGACTGGCCGAGGCCGGATTGCAGCCGGTGGCGGTGGAGTCCGGCGAGTTCACCCGCGACGGCGGGTACGCCGCTGCCGGGGTGCTGCTGGATCGGGAGGCCGACGTTGACTGTCTGTTCGCGGTGAACGACGTGATGGCGGTCGGTGCGATGTCCGCTTTGCGTGCGCGCGGGGTCGACGTACCCGGCCGGCTGGGAGTGGCCGGATTCGACGACATCGCCACGCTGCGGGACGTGTGGCCGGGACTCACGACCGTCCGGCTGCCGCTGGAGCAGATGGGCCGGCGGGCGCTGGAGCTGGCGATCGAGGGCGGCGACGCGACCACCGAGACGTTCAAGGCCGAGGTCGTCCTGCGGGAAAGCACCGCACGCGGCTGAAATATGCTCGCGGCGTGACCGATGCCGCGCATGTCTCCGAGATCTTCGACCCGTCGGCCTGGAAGCAGGTGGACGGTTTCGACCTGACCGACATCACCTATCACCGGGCGGTCGACGCGGGGGTGGTGCGGATCGCTTTCAACCGGCCCGAGGTACGCAACGCGTTCCGGCCGCACACCGTCGACGAGTTGTACCGGGTGATGGACCACGCGCGGATGTCGACCGACGTCGGTTGCGTGCTGCTCACCGGCAACGGCCCGTCGCCGAAGGACGGTGGGTGGGCGTTCTGTTCGGGTGGCGACCAGCGGATCCGCGGCAAGGACGGTTACAAGTACGCCGAGGGCACGACGGCCGAGAGCATCGACCCGGCGAAGGCCGGGCGGCTGCACATCCTCGAGGTGCAGCGGCTGATCCGCTTCATGTCGAAGGTCGTCATCTGCGTCGTACCGGGCTGGGCCGCGGGTGGCGGGCACAGCCTGCACGTGGTCGCGGACCTGACGCTGGCGTCCGCGGAGCACGCGCGATTCAAGCAGACGGACGCGGATGTCGCGTCCTTCGACGGTGGCTTCGGGTCGGCGTACCTGGCCCGGCAGGTCGGGCAGAAGTTCGCGCGGGAGATCTTCTTCCTCGGTGACGAGTACTCCGCCGAGGACGCGTACCGGATGGGCATGGTGAACAAGGTCGTGCCGCACGCCGAGCTCGAGACGGTCGCGCTCGAGTGGGGCAAGAAGATCTGCGCGAAGTCGCCGACCGCGCAACGGATGCTGAAGTACGCGTTCAACCTGATCGACGACGGACTGGTCGGTCAGCAACTGTTCGCCGGCGAGGCGACACGCCTCGCCTACGGCACCGACGAGGCCGCCGAGGGCCGCGACTCGTTCCTGGAGAAACGCCCGGCCGACTGGTCGCCGTACCCCTACGCCTTCTAACACTGATCTCTGAGTAGTTCTCAGAAAAGTTTGTGCAAACTACTGACAGTTCGCGGGAAAACGCTTACGGTCGGGCGGTATGGACAACCTCTCCCGCCGTGGATTGCTCGCCGGTGCCGGTGCGATGCTCGTCGCAGGTGCGGTCGGCATACCGGCCGCCTGCGGAAGTGGAAGCCGGTCGCGGACGGCTCCGTGTTCACACCCGCTGTGGACCAGCGGCACGGCCGGATCGGCATCCGCCACACGCTGGCGGACGGCTTTCACATCAACGTGTACTCGCTCGCGGCTGCGCGGGCGGGCAACTTCGCGAATCCTGTTGCCTCGTTCAAGCAACCGCCGATGACCGCCGACATCGACTTCCAGGGCTGGGCACTGTACGGCTCGTACGTCTACCTCTGGGAAGGCGAGGCATACGCCGGCGGACCCGATCCGGAGAACGCGACGTCGAAGCTCTGGTGCTACGACATCAACTCCGGCGAGGTCGTCGACCACCTCGGAGCCCCGCGGCTCTGCTTCGGGTTCGCCTCCGGCGTCACTGGTGACCGCCGGGCCAACCTCTTCTACCGGACCAAGCTCGTCTGAGTCCTACTGGGCGACGCCGTACAAGCGGTCGCCGGCGTCGCCCAGGCCCGGCACGATGTAGCCCTTCTCGTTCAGGTGCGAGTCCATCCCCGCGATAACGAGGTTGCACGGTACGTCGAGATCGGCCAGTTCCTGCTCGATCCGCTGCACGCCCTCGGGTGCCGCGAGCAGGCAGATCGCGGTGATGTGGTCGGCGCCCCGGTCGACCAGGAACTGGATCGCCGCGGCCAGTGTGCCGCCGGTGGCCAGCATCGGGTCGAGCACGTAGCACTGGCGACCGGACAGATCCTCCGGCAGCCGTTCGGCGTACGTCGAGGCCGTCAGGGTCTCCTCGTTCCGGATCATGCCGAGGAAGCCGACCTCCGCGGTCGGGAGCAGCCGGGACATGCCCTCGAGCATGCCGAGGCCGGCCCGCAGGATCGGCACCACCAGCGGCTTCGGCGCGGTCAGCTTGACACCCTGGGCCTCCGCGACCGGCGTCTGGACGGTGACCGGACCGGTGCGGACGTCCCGGGTCGCCTCGTAGGCGAGCAGCGTGACGAGCTCCTCGGTCAGCCGCCGGAACGTGGGTGAGTCCGTGTGCTCGTCCCGCAGCGCGGTGAGCTTGTGGGCGACGAGCGGGTGGTCCACGACGAGGATCTGCATAAGCCGGAACGGTACCGTCGGCGATTCGCGGCGGGAAAGCGCGCTCGCTGTCAGACTCGACTGTGCCCTGTTTCGGGCACCGGCGGCTCCGCGTGGCCCTGCGGAGAGCGACGTACGGTCACTGACCGTTGACCGGTGTTCGTGGATCTGATACCGCGTCGAGATCGCGAATGCCTCCCGTGCGGAGCGCTTGTCTGCGACGATGATCCGGTGTCTGATGCCACGGCTGGGCCGATGACCACCGATCTCGATTTCGCGGTCGCCGCTTACACCGAGGACGGGGTCTGGACCGTCACACCGCTGGTGCTGCGCGGTGAGCCGGACCTGTCCACGGTGGTGTCCGCGCTCCGGCGCTACCCGGGCGAGGCCGGTGTCCTGGGCATGCTCTCGGTCGACGAGGACTTCTTCATCCTGTTGCGGGTGATCGGCGGCCGGGCCCGGTTGCTGATCTCCGATGTCACCGCCGCGACCGAGTGGCCGCTGGCCCGGCAGGTGGTGGACGAGCTCGACATCCCGCTCGCCGATGACGACGACGAACAGGTGCCTGCCGGCGACCTGGCGATCATCGCCGACCTCGGCATGAGCGCGATGGATCTGGGCGCGCTGTGCGACGACGTCGACCTCTACCCGGAGGAGATGCTGGAGGAGATCGCCGAGGCACTCGGGTTCGGCAACCAGTTCCACGAGGCGATCGAAGCCGTTGGCTAGTCCGGCGCTGCGGCGCGAGTGGGGGCGGTTGATGACACTCGCGCTGGAGGAGGGGGAGAAGGCGCGGCCCGACGTACCGATCGGGGCGATCGTCGTGGACGCCGACGGTGCGGTGATCGGCCGTGGCCACAACGAGCGGGAGGCCACGGGCGATCCGACCGCGCACGCCGAGGTCCTCGCGATCCGCGCCGCCGCCCGGCACCTCGGCGAGTGGCGGCTGACCGGGTGCACGCTGGTCGTCACGCTGGAGCCGTGCACGATGTGCGCCGGCGCGATCGTGCTGTCCCGGCTGGACCGGCTGATCTTCGCGGCGTACGACGAGAAGGCCGGGGCCGTGGGATCACTCTGGGACGTCGTCCGGGACCGGCGGCTCAACCATCGGCCCGAGGTCGTGGGCGGCGTGATGGCCGACGAGGCGGGTGCCCGGCTCCGCGATTTCTTTATCGGGCACAGACCTTGATAGCCTCTCCGGCGGTGGCGTGTCCGAGCGGCCGAAGGAGCGCGCCTCGAAAGCGCGTGACGGGCAACCCCCGTCCGAGGGTTCAAATCCCTCCGCCACCGCCAACCACCCTTCGCGGGTGGAAGTTAGGCCGGAGACCCTGATGCTGTGTGATGCGTCAGGGTTTTCGTCTCTCGGGACCTGACTCGACGAGGGGCCCCACATGGACGTTGAGGAGCTCGATCGGATCCTGCTGGCCGGGGCCGCGGTGCTGCTGGTCGCGGTGGTGGCCGTCCGGCTGTCGGGGCGGCTCGGGCTCCCGTCGCTGCTGATCTACCTCGGGATGGGGCTCGTCCTCGGCGAGTCGGGGCCGGGGCACATTCACTTCGAGAACGCCCAGCTCGCGCATGCGCTCGGGTTCGCCGCGCTGGTGGTGATCCTGACCGAGGGCGGTCTGACCACCCGGTGGAACGAAGTGCGCCCCGTGATGCCGCTGGGCGTCGTACTGGCGACTGTCGGCGTCGCGATCAGCGTGGGCGTGGTCGCCTGCGTGGCGCACTTCGTGCTCGGGCTGGACTGGCAGATCTCCGTACTGCTCGGGGCCGTCACGTCACCGACGGACGCGGCCGCGGTGTTCTCGGTACTGCGGCGGGTCCCGGTCAGACCGCGGTTGCGGGGTGCGCTGGAGGCCGAATCCGGTCTGAACGACGCGCCAACCGTCTTGCTCGTCACTCTGGTCAGCACGGGCGAGGTTGGTGACAAGGGGCTGCTGTACTTCAGCGGCCTGGTGCTCTACGAGTTGGTGATCGGTGCGCTGTTCGGGTTCGTGATCGGGTGGTTGAGTGTCGGCCTGATCCGCCGGATGGCGCTGGGCTCGGCCGGTCTGTATCCGCTGGCAGTCCTGTCGCTGGCGATCATCTCGTACGCCGGTGGTGCGGTGCTGCTGCACGTTTCGGGGTTCGCGGCCGTCTACGTGACCTCGCTGGTGCTCGGACGGGCCGAGTTGCCGCACCGGATGGCCACTCGGTCGTTCGTCGACGGGATCGCGTGGCTGGCCCAGATCGGGCTGTTCGTGATGCTCGGGCTGCTCGCGTCGCCGGGTCGCTTCCGGCTGAACGACGTACTCCTCGCGTTGGTGATCGGCATCGCGGTGACGGTGGTCGGGCGGTTCGCGTCGGTGGCGGTGTCGGCGGCGCCGTTCCGGTTGCCGTGGGCTGAGCAGACGTTCATCGCGTGGGCGGGGTTGCGCGGTGCGGTCCCGATCGTGCTCGCGACGATCCCGCTGGCTGAGGGCGTACCGCAGGCGGACCGGATCTTCGACGTGGTGTTCGTGCTGGTGCTGCTGTTCACGCTGCTCCAGGGGCCCTCACTGCCCTGGCTGGCGCGCCGGCTCGGGGTGCTCGACGAGAACGCGGCGTACGAGGTGGACATCGATGTGGCGCCGCTGGAGTCGCTCGGCGCCGACATGATCCAGGTGCACGTACCGAGCGAGTCCCGCCTGGCCGGCGTCGAGATCGGCGAACTCCGCCTCCCGGCCGGCGTCTCGGTCTCCCTGATCATCCGCGGCGACCGTGCCTTCGTCCCGGACCGCCGCACCGTCCTCCGCGCCGCCGACTCCCTCCTCGTCGTTGCCCCCAGCCCGCTCCGCGACCAGACCGTCCGCAGGCTCCGCGCCGTCTCCCGCGCCGGCCGCCTGGCCGGCTGGTTCGGCGAACGCGGCCGCGAACAACTCTGAGGTCGACTCGGTTGCCCAGGGGTGAGTTCTGAACTACCTTTGAACTATGTCAGACCTGCAGGAAGTGAACTTCTCGGACCTGCTTCAGCGCCCCAACGAAACAGTGGAAAAGCTGAAGTCGAGCCGGCACCGAGCCCTCCGCGTCCACCGCCGCGGATCCGAGGACGACCTGGTCCTGACCACGGTCCAGCAAGCGACGGAAGAGCATGAGGTGGTCGACCTCGCCGTACGCATGCTGCGCGCGGTGATGAGCGATCCGGTGCTGCGCTCACAGACCCTCCTCGACATCCTGCCGCGGATCTTCCCCTGGAGCATGTTCCTGCCTCCGGAGGATCGGATCGGCTTCGCGCAGGAACTCGTCGATGTGATGGACGCGAGCTCGGAGCTCGGTGTTTCGGCGCCGGTGCTCACGCTGATCGCGCAGTGGCGCAACACTGCCGATGTCTGGGCGGATCCCGAGTTGCTCGCCATCCTTCGATCACCGCACGAGGGTGATCTCGGTCCAGTGCCCAGGCCGACTGTCGAGTGAGCCCGGCGAAGCGTGGTGATCGGGTCGCTCCTCCCGCGGGGCCTGATCACTGGGAGATGAAGTTCTTCAACACTCCTGCTGCCAAGGGATGGGAGGAGCTCTGTCGGCAGGCTTCCGGCAACACCGAGAAGGCTTGGGCAGAGATCCGGACAGAGCCTCGACCGTTCCCAGGATCTGCTCGACACCACCGGCTCAAGGGGCGGCTGTCTACTGAGAACGGACTCGAGCAGTGGCAGTACGAGGTGACTGGCGGGGGCCGGATCTGGTACCTCGTCGACTCGGATCAGCAGACGGTTTGGATCACGTACGCCGGGACCGGGCATCCGAAGGTGACCGACTGATCAGTTCGGGTTCTGGCCGGAGGGGACTGGTTGGGGGGTGTGGATGACGGGGAGGCAGACGTTGGCGTTCGGGGGGACGGTGACGGAGGGGAGGCCTTTGAGCTTCACCGAGCCGAAGCCGGCGCCGATGACCAGGTCGACGGTGTGGTCGGTGCGGCCGTCGCCGATGAGGAGGGCCTTCTGGTTCAGCTGGCCGGCGATCAGCAGCATCTCGGGCGCGGTCTCGCTGGCGCCGCGGATCGAGACCACGTCGATCTTGTCGCCCTTGGGCTCGTTCGCGATCTTGCTGATGTTGAAGCCGCGCTTCTTCAACGCATCCGCGACCCGCTGCGCCGAGCCCGCCTTCGCACCGCCGTTGTAGACGTTCAGCACGACCTGCTTGGGCACCAGCCGGTTGTTCGGCAGCTTCTGCTCGACGCAGGTGGGTTCGGCGCTGCTGTTGATCAAGGACTTCCAGCCCCACCAGCCGCCGCCGGCCAGGATGCCGAGCAGGATCACCATCGTGATCGGCGTCCGCCAGTGGATCCGCGAGTGTGGCCTCGGTTGCGGATGGATCGCTGTCATCGGCTCAACCCCCCGTGAGCAGACATGGTCAGTCCACGACCAGGACCCGGGCGTGCAGGACCAGACGCTGCTGCAGCGCGGCACGCAGGGCGCGGTGTAGGCCGTCCTCGAGGTACATGTCGCCCTTCCACTCCACGACGTGCGCGAACAGATCGCCGTAGAACGTCGAATCCTCGTCGAGCAGCGCGTTCAGGTCGAGAGTGCCCTTGGTCGTCACGAGCTCGTCCAGCCGAACCTGCCGTGGCGGCAGCGACGACCAGTCCTTCGGCTTGAGCCCATGGTCCGGGTACGGGCGTTCCTCCCCGACACGCTTGAAGATCACCCCCCGAAGTCTAGCGGGGTAAAAGGTCTTGTGAGAGGTAGTGAATGTCACCGGAACAGCCCGGAGACGGGACTCAACCTTTCGGTGCCGTCAGACGTCCCACAGGGATCGGGAGCAGTGAGCGAGAAACCGTGCTCACGACCAAGGGGGTTAACCGCATGCGAATTCTCACCAAACTCGGTCTCGCGACGGCCACGATCACGGTCGTCGCCCTCGGTATGACGCTGCCGGCGGACGCGATCACGGTGTCCCAGGTGAAGGCGGCCCAGACCCGGCTGAACCGGCTCGGCTGCACGGCGGGACCGGTCGACGGCAAGGCCGGCGCCATGACCCAGGCGGCGACCGTGCGGTTCCAGGCCGCCAACGTCCTGAGTCAGACCGGTTCGCTCAGCAGTACGACGTACTCGCGGTTGATGGCCTCGACCGCGAAGCGATGTGACGTCCGGGCGGTGCCGCGCCGGTCGGGTACGGGCCGCCGGATCGTGATCAGCCAGACGCAGAACTGGGTCTGGCTCATCGATGCCCGCGGCAAGATCGTCCGGCAGGGCGGGATCATCGACAATCCGACGTACCTGAAGGCCGGTAACTACACGAGTGGCGCGAAGTGCGGGCGGGCCGCCCGGATCCGGAAGAACACCGACGGTGCGAGCCTGTACCTGAACAACTTCGTCCGGTTCGCGCCCTGCGGCGTCGGGTTCCACCAGATCCCGACGTACAAGTCGAACGGGAAGCAAATCCACGCCGACTGGCTGCTCGGCACCAACTACAAGGCCTCGCACGGCTGCATCCGGGTCTCGGCGTCGATGTCGGCCGCGATCTGGTCGTTCGCCGCCGGCGCGACCCACGTGGTCGTGATGCGCTGACCTCCCTGCGTGCCCCGGGGTGTGGATAACGGTTCGATCCACGCTCCGGGGCACTAGCATGCGCAGCGGGACGTTCCGTCAAACCGGGGAAAGGCACGCTGACATGGCCGAGACAGCCGACGTCGTGGAGACCGTCAAGCAGGGCTACGCGTTCGAGGGGGCGGCGATCGAGCTGGGCGCGCTGCTGGTCGACGACGAACCGAAACCGGATGCGGCGGTCCGGATCCCGCTCTCGATGGTGAACCGGCACGGCCTGGTCGCGGGCGCCACCGGTACCGGTAAGACGAAGACGCTGCAACTGATGGCCGAGCAGCTGTCCGCGGCCGGTGTCGCGGTGTTCGCGGCCGACATCAAGGGCGACTTGTCCGGCATCTCGCAGCCGGGTGAGGGCAACGACAAGCTGCTGGCCCGGACCAAGTCGATCGGCCAGGACTGGACCGCGTCCGGGTTCCCGACCGAGTTCTACGCGTTGGGCGGGCAGGGCACCGGGATCCCGATCCGGGCCACCATCACGTCGTTCGGGCCGGTGCTGTTGTCCAAGGTGCTGGGGCTGAACGACGTCCAGGAGTCGTCGCTCGGGCTGATCTTCCACTACGCCGACAAGGCCGGACTGACGCTGCTCGACATCAAGGACCTGCGCGCGGTCATCCAGCACCTCACGTCCGACGAGGGCAAGGACGACCTGAAGGAGCTCGGCGGCCTGTCCGCGGCGACCGCCGGCGTGATCCTGCGGTCGCTGATCGGGTTCGCCGACCAGGGCGCCGAGGCGTTCTTCGGCGAGCCAGAGTTCGACACCGCGGACCTGATGCAGCAGCGCGACGGCAAGGGCGTCATCTCGCTGCTCGAGCTGCCGAACCTGCAGGACCGGCCGGCGCTGTTCTCGACGTTCCTGATGTGGCTGCTGGCCGACCTGTTCCACGACCTGCCCGAGGTCGGCGATGCGGACAAGCCGAAGCTGGTGTTCTTCTTCGACGAGGCGCATCTGCTGTTCGCGGACGCGTCGAAGGCGTTCCTGTCGGCGATCGCGCAGACCGTCCGGCTGATCCGGTCGAAGGGTGTCGGCGTCTTCTTCGTCACCCAGACGCCGAAGGACGTGCCAGACGACGTGCTCGCGCAGCTCGGCTCGCGGGTGCAGCACCAGCTGCGGGCGCACACCCCGAACGACGCGAAGGCGCTGAAGGCGACCGTGTCGACATTCCCGACGTCGTCGTACGACCTGGGTGAGGTGCTGACCCAGCTCGGGATCGGGGAGGCGGTCGTGACGGTGATGAACGAGAAGGGCGCGCCGACGCCGGTCGCGTGGACCCGGTTGCGGGCGCCGCAGTCGCTGATGGCGCCGGCCTCCGCGGAGCAGCTGACCGCCTCGGTGCAGGCTTCGCCGAACAACGCGAAGTACTCCGCGGTGATCGACCGGGAGTCGGCGTACGAGCTGCTCGCCGCCAAGGTGCAGGCCGGTGCCGAGCAGGCCAAGACGGAGGAGCAGGCCAAGCAGCCGGAGGCCCCGAGGCCGCGCGCCCAGAAGCAGGAGAAGTCCGTGGTCGAGGCGGTCATCGGCTCGACGGTCTTCAAACAGTTCGCCCGCTCCGCCGGCCGCGAGATCGTCCGCGGGCTCTTCGGGGCGGCCCGCCGCCACAAGTAAACCCTGCCCAGGCAGGGAATTCAGGCGTTTGATCGTTGATCAAACGACTGAATTGTCAACCATTGGCCATCGTTTCCAACTCGTCATCCCCAGCGCGCCGTCGCGGATTGGGACGAGACGCTTACTCGTCGTACGGTGGGGGGGATGGTTGCGCAGAGTAGGCGAGCGATGCGGTCCTGGGCGCTGTGGACCCTGACGGTCCCGGCGTTCGCTGTTGTGGTGCTCGTCGACCTCGCCGCGATCGGGTACGGCGTGCAGGCGTTCACCGACCGGCCGGATTGGCGCGGCCTGGACGTGGTGTTCGCGCTGACCGTGTCCGCCCTGATCTCGGTCGAGGGTGCCCGCCGGGTCGAGAACCGGCGGCGTCGCGGCGGAGCGCTGCACAAGGACCTGGCGCCGGCCTGGATGATCGCGGCCGCCGTCATCCTGCACCCGGCGCTGGCGATCCTGGTCGCGGTCCTGCTCCGGATCTGGTGGCGGATCCGGGCCGGCAAGTGCATCCCGTATCGCTGGGCGTTCTCCACCGCGGTGTACGTGCTCGCGGTCGGCGCGGCCCACGCGGTCTTCGTCTGGGCCCGCGACGTGACCGGCGACAGCGGCCTCGGGCTGGTCGTCTCGATGGTGTCCGCCGCGATGGCGTACGTCGTGACCGACACCGTGCTGTGTGGCCTGGCGATCTCGCTGATCATCCCCGGCAGCAGCTGGCGCGAGGCTGTCGGTGGGCTGGACGATCTCTGCACCGACGTGACGGCCGCGACCCTCGGCTGCCTGCTCGCTGCGGCCTGCCTGATCAGCCCGTGGTTCGCGTTCGTGGCGATCCCGATCACGCTGACCGCGCAACGAGCCCTGCTGCTCGGCCAGTTGGAGTCCGAGGCGCAGACGGATCCGAAGACCAGCCTGACCCGGGTCGACTGGTGGCGGCGCCGTACTGAGGAGATGTTGCGGACTGCGCGGACCCAGCGGGAGCCTATGGCGGTGCTGCTGATCGACATCGACCACTTCAAGCAGGTCAACGACCGGCACGGGCATCTGGTCGGCGACGAGGCGCTCCGCGCGGTCGCGACGATCCTGCGCAGTGCGATCCGGGCGAAGGACGTGATCGGCCGGTTCGGTGGCGAGGAGTTCGTGATCGCGCTGCCGGACACCGGGCTCGACGAAGCGACGGTCACCGCCGACCGGCTCCGCAACGCGGTCGCCGCCAGCCCGCTCGCCGCGATGTGCGCCGGCGTACTGGACGAGCCGGATCTCGACCCCGACACCTTCCGGCTCACCGTCTCGATCGGCGTGGCCGTTCACCCTGCCGACGGCAGCACTGTCGACGACCTGTTGCTCCGCGCCGACCGGGCCATGTACGCCGCGAAGTCCGCCGGCCGCAACCGTGTCCGCCTGGCCGCCGACACCCTGCCTCTTCCGCGGCTGACCCCGATCACTCCGGTCCGGTCCGACCACGCGGTCGCCACGGGCGCGACGGCGCCCAGCGACCGCCGCTGACCGACCTGCGCCCGCCGGCAATCTTCCGCCGGCGCAGAACCATTCACCTCGGTACGGCGTCTGGTGGGGTGAGGGTGGCAGGACGGAGAACACATGGCCGGTTCGGGGAGTCGCGACGACGACTTCACGGCCTTCGTGCTGGCCAGGTCCGCGCGGTTGGTGCACTTCGCGCGGATGCTCTGTGGAGACGCCGGCCTGGCGGAGGACCTCGTGCAGACCGCGCTGGAGAAGGCGTACCTGCGCTGGGACCGGATCGAGCTGGCCGACCCTTTCGGCTACGTCCGGCGGGCCGTGGTCAATCAGCACCTGTCCTGGGTACGACGCCGGCCGTGGCGCGAGCGGCCTAGCGGCGACGCGGCCGAGCTGGAGCTGTACGCGGGCGATGCTGCTGGGTTCGGTGCAACGGTCGCCGACCCGTCGGGTGCGGTCGAGCGCCGGCTCGCGGTCGGCGCCGCGCTGTCGACGCTGACCCGGCGCGAGCGTGCGGTCGTCGTACTGCGGTATGTCGAGGACCTCACCGAGCAGCAGACGGCGGCGCTGCTCGGGGTGGCGGTCGGCACGGTGAAGAGCGCGAACGCGCGGGCGCTGGCGAAGCTGCGGGCCGCTCCCGAGCTGAGCGGTAGTTATGTGGGAGAGCGAGCATGAACGACAAGGGCACTGCCCTGCCCGAGGACGACCTGCGGGCCGCCCTGGCGCCGGACGGCAGCATCGCACCCCTCGATCCTGCTCGCGTGATCGCGGGAGCTCGCCGCCGCCGCAAGGTGCGTGGCCTCGCCACGACCGCGGTCGCCGCCATCGCGGTCGCCGGCGTCGCGACCGGCGGCTTCCTGGCCGGCGGCAGGTTGCTCGGCCAAGCTCCCGAACCGGCGAATCCCGGACCGACAGCACTGGTGTCCCCGAACAGCTCGACGCCACCGGCCACCCCGGGTCCGCCGACCAGCACACCGATCCCATCGGGAACGACGGCGCTCCCTCTCGACACCCCCGCTACGCCAGGCCTCAACGCACCTGGCGCGGTTCCGGTCACAGCGGCCGCCTGTGGCGCGGCCGCGGCGAGTGTGCCGGGTCCGGGCCCCACCGCCACGCAGCGCAGCCTACTGAGCGACGAGACCGGCACCGCGATCGTGATCGCGGACAGCCGCTACTGGACGGCATGCGACAACACCTTCGGGCAGCAGGTGTCGGCGCGCCGTCCCGCTCTGCTGAAGAAGCCGAGTCCGCAGGACACGGACGCCTTCGCGGTCGCCGGCGACCTGATCACCCGACCGGCCGGCGAGCGCGAGTTCTACTGGGCCGGCGGAATGTTACCGGATGGTGTGGTGACGGTCCGGTACATCTTCCCGGACGGCGCGACCGAGGACGCCGTCGTCCACGGCGGCTTCTGGCTGATGCGGCATGTCTCCGATCGGGTGCCGCCGAGCGGTCCGCCGACGACCACGATCCGGGTCCGTCTGCTGTCCGCGTCGGGTGCCGTCGTGAACGACTTCCGGCTGACCTGGGGACTACAGACCTGTGCCCAGATCAGCCACGGCTGCTGAGCACCAGAACCTTCCGGACCCGAGGCGCGTCCTTCAGTCCGACAGAGTCCAAGAAAGTTGTGGAGGGCAACGATGATCGAACCGGGCCGGAAACGGCGGATGACCGGGATCCTGGTGAGCGGACTCGCGGTCGCGGCGGTGGCCGGCGTCGCGATCGCGGGGACTGCGATGGCGCGCAGCGGAAGGCCGGATGTGGCGGCCGCGGGCGGTGGCCCGGCAACGCCGGTCCTGCAAACGCCCGCGACACCGAGCGCCGCGCAGACCCCTGTGCCAGCGACGCCGAAAGTCACGCCCGCTGACACCCCGAGGATTGCGCAGACCCCAGTGCCGAGCAGCAAGGTCGTCGTACCGAAGCCGAAGCCGCAGAAGCCGCAGGAGCAGCAGCCACCGGCGGATCCGGTCGCCGCGTGCAAGCAGTGGTTGAAGGACACCGGAGAGGGCAAGCCCGGCAGCCGGGCGAAGGCCGTTGCCCGCCTGGACGGTACGCCGGGCACCGTGCTGATCCTTGCCGACAGCAACTACTGGGCCGGGTGCGACACCGCCTTCGCCCGGACCGGCGGCGGCCAGGGCTCGATCCGGCAGCCGACCCAGCTCGCCAACCCGGCGCCTGGCGACGCGGAGGCCTTCACCGTCGCGAACAACCTGATCCCGATCAACGGCAAGCAGTACGAGTACTACTGGGCCGCCGGCCAACTGCCGTCCGGTGTCACCAAGATCTCGTACGCCTTCCCCGACGGCCGCACCACGAACGCCGTCATCCAGGGCAAGTACTGGCTGATGCAACACCAGACCGCAACGCCATGGAAGGAAGGCACAGCGCCGACCACGCTGATCAAGGTCACGCTGTACGGCGCCAACGGCCACGCCCTGCGCGACTTCCTCCTGGTCTGGGGCGAGGACACCTGCGCCCAGATCACCCACGGCTGCTGACCCCGGAGCCGAAGCGGCGGCCGCACGCTCACCGAGCGCGCGGCCGCCGCCGTGGGAGGGGTGATGGTTCAGCAGGCGCCGAAGGATCCGGCCGACACCCAGGCCTTCGCGACGTACATGCCGGCGTTGACGCGCAGCCAGATGTTGCTGGTGCCCTGCGAGCCGGTGACGCTCTGCCCGGTGGTCTGGCACTCGACCGTCACCTGCGCCGACTTGCCCGCCATGCCGACGACCGCGCCGGACGAGCTCGCCGAGTTCCGGATGTTCAAGTAGCCGGACGAGATCGAGACCGTGCCACGGCCGCCGTCGCCGGTCCACAGATAGGTCACGTCCACGAACCCGTTGTCCGGCAGCGCCAGCGCGTCCCAGAACACGCCGTCCGCGAGGTCGATCCCGGCCGGGTTCGCGACGGTCCGGCCGAATTGGTCCTTCCCGCCGTTGTAGCCGTTCTGGTACGCCGCCTGTGCTTCAGGCTTGCCCTGCGGCAGGTCCTTCCACATCTCGCGGGTCGCACTCGGGTTCCAGTAGTCGTCCTTGGTGTTCCACGGGCCGACGTCCCACACCGGCTCGAAGGCGCAGCGTGAGGCTGTGCAGACCTTGACGGAGTACGTGCCGGAGCCGTTGCCGGCCAGTCCTCGTCGTGACGGCAGCGCGACGAAGTGGTCGCGACTCACGATCACGTGACCGTTGGCCGTCGTACCGCCGACCAGGCCTTCGCGGGTGGCGAAGACCCGGGACTGCAGCGGCGCGGCCTGGATGGTCATCCCGCTCGAGGCCGCCTTGTCGGTGGGCTGAACGGTCACGTCACCGACCCACGGGCTTGCGCCGGTCGGTGGTGCACTGACGATGATCCGCAGCTGGACCAGATCACTCGCGCCGGGCAGGGCGGTCGGCGTACCGGCCTTGGCGGCCGTCCATTCGGACCACCTGCCGTTGACCCAGGCCCGTACGTCGACCTCCGCCGACGAACCGTCCGGCGTGCCGGTGGTGTAGCCGGCGACGACGGCCGAGGTGGCGGCGCCGAAGCGGACCGGGGTGAGCTCGGCCAGACCGGAGCGCTGCTTGATCTCGGTCGAGCCGACCGCGGCCGGGGCATCGCCGAGGACGATCCGGTTGCCGTCGACCTTGACGTTGCTGGATCCCGGGACAGGTTGTGCGGCGACGACAGCGGGGTCGGTCTCCGCGGCGGAGCTGGGCAGGGCGATGGCGGCGAGCGGCGCGATCGCGAGGGCGGCGGCCAGGCAGGCGATGGCCTGCCGACGGGCTTTGATACTTCGGGTGACACGCATGGGCGGAACCTCCGGGGCGGTGAAGGTGTGTGCACCCAATGTGACAAATAAAGCGTACCCCTGCATAGCCCGTGAATAAATTTCTTCGAAGGAGTTGGTGACCGAACAGAACCCGATCGATCACCCAGTGGGTTTGTACCGGTGTGACAGAGGCAGAGGAGAATCGATGACCCGGACCGCGGACGCCGACTTCGAGCGCTTCGTGTTGGCGCAGTCGACCCCCTTGCTCCGCTTCGCGGAGATGCTGTGCGGCGATCGGCACACCGCCGAGGACCTGGTGCAGCAGGCGTTGATGCGCTCCTATCCGAAATGGCACCGGCTGAGCGGCGACCCGTTGCGGTACGTACGGCGGGTGCTGGTCAACCGATTCCTCACGCAGGCCCGCCGGCGCTGGAACAACGAAGTACCCAGTGACCCGGTGCAGAACGATTGGGACCAGCGAGCGGTAGCGGACTTCGCCCAGGACGTGCAGACCAGGGAGGCCGTGCTCTCGGCTCTCGCCGGCCTGACCGTCCGGGAGAGAGCCGTCGTCGCGCTGCGCTACTCGCAGGATCTCTCCGAGGCCGAGACCGCCGAGCTGCTCGGTATGGCGGCCGGGACCGTGAAGAGCACGGCTTCCCGGGCGCTGGCCAAGCTGCGTCTGGCACCCGACCTGATCGATACCGGAGTTGGAGGAAACTGATGAGTGACGAGCGGATTCGCAACGCTCTCGACTATGACCTGGAGCCGTGGCAGCCCGACCCCGCCGACCTGATGCGGCGCGGCAAGCGGCTGGCCTGGCTCCGCCGTGGACTGGCCGCGGCGGGCGTCACCGCTCTCGCCGGAACCGTTGCGACGGTGTCCGCCGCGGTCGGGGGACCGTCCGACGTGAAGAACCTGCTGGCTGGTGGCGACAAGCCGCCGGTGCCGGTGGTGGTCCCGACGGCGGCTCCGCAGCCGCCGTCGATCGACCCGACTTGCCTGCCGAGCAAGCCGGCGCTGCCGAAGGTGAAGGTCTCGATCGACAAGACCATCGACCCGAACAGCGTGCCGACGACCAAACCGAGCCTGCCCGGCAAGCCGGCCCTGCCGTCCGTGCCGACCACCCTGCCGTCGCTGCCGGGTAAGCCGTCCCTCCCGACGACGAAGCCGTCGCTGCCGTCGCTCCCCCAGGGCAAGCCGACGCTCCCGACTGTCAAGCCGAGTCTGCCGGGGAAGCCGACGCTGCCGACCACGAAGCCGACGCTTCCGGCGAAGCCCACGCTGCCGATCGCCAAGCCGACGCTGCCGGGCAAGCCCACGCTTCCGTCGGTGCCGACCGGCAAGCCGACCCTTCCGAGCAAGCTGCCGGTTCCGACAGCCGCGCCGTCGCTGCCCGGCAAGCCGGTCCCGACTCCGTCGGTGGCTGACTGCGTGCACGGCGTGCCGACCGACAAGCCGTCCCTGCCGCAGGCGAAGCCGAACCTGCCGGGCAAGCCGTCGCTGCCGACCACCAAGCCGTCCGTGCCGAAGCCCGCCGTTCCGACGGTGAAGGTCACGGTCACGGTCGACCCGGGCAAGGTGTCGCACCCCGGCACGAAGCCGTCGCTGCCGACGCTCCCGACCACGAAGCCGAGCCTCCCGACCCCCAGCCTCCCGACCACACTCCCCACCGGCCACCCCTCCTCAAGCCGGTAGGGAACCTCGGTCGCCGGCGAGTAGGCACCCCGCAGTCCTACTCGCCGGTGACCCCATCTATCAGTTCCCGCGCGACGTCCAGTTGGCCGGTGTGCCGCGCGTACTCCTGCAGGACGTGGAACAGGATCCAGTTCAGCGTCGGGCGGTCGTCGGCGTCGAACCGTCCACCGGCGGCGCCGAGGGTCGCCGGATCCACCCCGGCGACCAGCCGCCGGGTGAGCTCGCCGCCCTCGTACAGCGCGGCCAAGAGACCCTCGAGAGTGTCGTCCGGACCGATCTCCCACCGGCCGTCCGGATCGTCGCCCGAGTCGCCCCAGGGGTGATCGACCGGCTCACCCGCGAATCCCCAGCGCAGCCAGCGTCGCTCCACGAATGCCAGATGCCTGAGCAGCTCCAGGGGCGACCAGCCCGACGGCAGACGACTGCCGCGCAGATCCTCCTCGCGCAGGCCCGTCAGCTTCGTCTCGATGACGCCGCGGTAGTGGTCGAGGTACCACAGGTGGAGCTCGACCGTGTCGGCCAGATCGCGCGGCGGAGTAGTCATCAAAGCGCCCTGAGGTACTCGGCCGTCTCCGCGTCGGCCGGGTAGAAGGACTCGATCATCAGCTCCGACACCGTGACGTCGAGCGGCGTGCCGAAGGTGGCGATCATGGTCAGCAGCGACAGCTCGTGGCCGTTGTGCCTGAGTTTGAACGGTACGACGACCTCGGCCGGCCCCGGATGCGCCGGCCGGTCGTCCACGGCGTACTGGCGGAGTTCGTCGTACAGATCCTGGAGCTCGGGGTCGGCGGTGCTCGCGGCCTGGCGTTGCAGGCTGGCGAGGGCGGCGGCGCGGACGTCGGCGATGTTGCCGATCCGGCGGGCCAGGCCGTCCGGGTGCAAGGTCAGCCGGAGCGCGTTGATCGGTGCCTGGAGCAACTTTTCGTCGACGCCGGCGGTGAACAGCTGGATGCCGGCGTTCGTCTCGACGATGTTCCACCAGCGGTCGACGACGAGGGCCGGGTACGGCTCGTGGGCCTTCAGCAACCGGCGCAGCGTCGTGCGGATCGCGAGCATCGCCGGTGAGTGCAGCGACGCCTCGCTGTAGATCGGCGCGAATCCGCCGGCCAGCAGGAGCTGGTTGCGATCCCGCAGCGGTACGTCGAGATGCTCGGCCAGCCGCAGCACCATCTCGCGACTCGGCCTGGACCGGCCGGTCTCCACGAAACTCACGTGCCGGGTGGACACCTCGACCCGGTTCGCCAGCTCCAGCTGACTGAGCCGGCGGCGCTCCCGCCAGCCACGCAGAAGCTCACCCACCGGGCGCTGGAACGTCTCCTCGATCGTCGCTGCCATGGTCCGACCGTAACCGCTCGCATAGACAACGCCATTACCTCTGACGTCATCGACCGGAGGAGCGGACCGGCGGCAGGGTTCTGGTCATCCGAACTTACCGAGGAGGAAAACCATGAACGCCAACGCTCTCGCCGACCAGTACTTCGCGATGTGGAACGCCGCCGACGCCGACCGCCGGGCCGAGCTGATCGCGGGGACCTGGACCGAGGACGCGATCTTCGTCGACCCGAGCTTCGAGACGAACGGCCACGACGAGCTGAACAAGCTGGTCGGCGCCGCGCAGCAGATGTTCCCGGGGCTGTCCTTCGTCCGCATCGGCGACATCGACGAGCACCACACCTACCTGCGCTGGACCTGGCACCTGCAGGCCGATGGCCAGGAGCCGGTGGCAGGCGGCACGGACATCGTCGTGCTCGCCGAGGACGGCAAGATCAGGAAGCTGATCGGCTTCCACGACTTCGCCCCCGCGCACTAGGGCGTCCCACCTCGTTGACCGGGGCATCGATCGCCAGGGCCTGTTAATTGGGTGGCAGGTCCTGGCGGCCCGGCGCAGCATGGGTGGATGCTCAGCGCCCAGGATCTGGAAACCTTCGAGCGCGACGGGATCGTCAAGGTTCCGGCGGCGTTCTCGGCCGACGACGCCGCGCGGATGCGGGACGTGCTGTGGTCCGAACTGAAGAACCGGCACGGGATGGATCGGGACGACCGCTCGACCTGGACGACGCTGCGGCCGACCGGACTGAAGACCACCAAGCGGCACCCGGTCGCGAACGCGATCCTGGGCCCTCGGCTGCGGTCGGTGCTCGACGACCTCCTTGGCCAGTGGAAGCAGCCGCCGCATCAAGGTCAGGTGCTGGTCACCATGCCGACGGGCGAAGGCTGGGTGGTGCCGCATCGCCAGTGGCACACCGATGTCGGCTTCGACCAGCCCGCGGACGAGTTGGCGGCGGTGAAGATCTGGGCCCTGCTGGATGACCTCGAGCCTGGCGGCGGCGGGACTCCGCAGGTGGCCGGTTCGCCCCGGGTGATCGCTCGCTACCTGAGTACGACGGACGAGCGCGAGTTCACCGCGATCCGCGACCAGGTGCTGCGGTCCGATCCGTGGTTCCGCAGCCTGACCTCGGCCGGCGAGCGGCCGGTCGATCCGATGGTCGAGGCCGATCTCGACGGACTGCCGGTCCGCGTGGTCGAGCTCACCGGTCGCGCCGGTGACGTCTACGTGACCCATCCGTGGATCCTGCATTCCATCGCGCCCAACGCGAGCGAGACTCCACGGATGATGCGCAGCCGCTTCATCTGGAAGTCCGCCTGAGCGGTCAGAAGGCAGCGACCAGCCGGGCGCACCGCACCGGGTCCTCGGTGAGGCCGGCCGACAATCCCCAGAGCCAGTAGTCGACCGTCCGCCAGACGACCCAGTCCCGCGCGCGATCCCGATCCAGACCGGCGGCGTCCACGGCGGTGTCGAAGTGCGGCACGATATCGGCCATCTCGTCCAGGCGCGTCCACAGCACGCGGCCGAGGTCGTACGCGATGTCGCCGCGGAACAGCACCGGATCGACTGTCAACCACGGCTCCCGGGAGCCCGCGAGTACCTGGTCGGAGTGGAAGTCGCCGTTCACCGCGAGATCTGACGTGGTCTCCGCCAGGCCCGGGGCGACGCGCATCGCCTCCCGCAGCACACTGACGTCGAACGGCTTGCCCAACTGCTCCCACTGCCGCTCCAACTCGGCCGAGCGCCGGGCCACGATCGCAGTCGTCGACGGCACATGATCCGGAGCCGGTACGGCGAACCGCCGCATCAGGTGCCCCAGTACGGCGACCGCCTCGTCGACCGGCCGACTCGTCAGCGGCGTCGTCAACCGCTCCAGCAACATCGCACCGGCTTCGACGTCAGCGTCGTACAGCAAGACCATGCCGCGCCCGTCCCACCACCGCAGCGCTCGGGCATGCTCCTCGACCTCGCGGCCGGGCGGCGACATGCGTAGTACCAGGTCGTCCCCACCCCGCGTGACCGGCACCACGATCGCGTTCGATCCGTGCGCGATCGGCCCCGCGATCTCCAACCCCCACCGCGCACACTGCTCATCGACAGCCCGGGTCAGCCCACCCAGCCAGTCCGCGCCCTCCGTCCACCAGCGCGGCATCCCCAGGAACTCCTCAGGCAGTTCGATCACCCGGACAAGTTAGCCGCGACAGTACTGGCGACGCGCCCGAATTACCGAGGCCTCCCAGACGGCGGGATGGCGGACCATGATGTGGGCATGGGCGGAGAGGCTGGGATGGGCGGGTTGCAGTTCGATCCGGAAGTGTCTCGGAAGACCGAGGCGATGTACACGACGTCAGACATGGTCGAGCAGCGGCGGATCGTGCGGGTGGCGCTGGCGTTGCGACCGGGGGATCGGGTGCTGGATGTCGGCGTCGGGCCGGGGTTGCTCGCGGCCGAGATGGCTGAAGAGGTGGGGCCGGCCGGGCGGATCTGCGGGATCGACATCAGCGACAGCATGCTGGCGATCGCGAGGACCCGCGCCGGCGCGGGACCCGGGGTCGAGTTGGAGGCGGCGTCGGTGATGCGCATCCCGCATCCGGCCGAGAGCTTCGACGTGGTCGTGTCCACCCAGGTCTTCGAGTACGTCGACGACGTGGCCGGCGCCTTGGACGAGGTCCGCCGGGTGCTGCGGCCGGCGGGTCGCGTCGTACTGCTCGACACCGACTGGGCCTCGATGGTGTGGCGGTCGAGTGACGACGCGCGGATGGCGCGGGTGCTGACCGCGTTCGAGGACCATCTCGTCGATCCGCATCTGCCCCGGACGCTGGCCGACGGACTGGCCAAGTCCGGTTTCATGCTCACCCACCAGCAGGTGGTGCCGATCCTCAACACCGGGTACGACAATCGGACGTACAGCGCCGGCCTGATCGACATCGTCTCCGGGTTCGTGCCCGGCCATGGCGGCGTCACCGCGGACGAGGCGCGCGCCTGGGCCGACGACCTGCGCCGACTCGGGGCCGGCTACTTCTTCAGCCTCAACCGGTATCTGTTCGTCGCGTCGGCGTTGTGAGTGCCGAGCTCGGCGAGCGCATCCTGGGATAGATGCGCCCGCCGGGCGCCGGTCGTTCTCCCGCCCCTCAGTGGGAGAACTCGCGGCTCGGTGAACACCACCCATGCCCGAATGGCACTGACCGAACCGCGGGACCACATAGAGGTACCCCAATCGCGCGCGGCTCACACACCCCGGCACGCGGACCGGACGGAAATCTTCACGTTTCTCAAACCTTCGGCCCGGATGTGTCTCGACCTGTGACCTGGGTCCCGCCTACGCTGGACGGCGATTTCGCGTGCCGGGGGAGGTACGCGGACGTCAGGGGGAGGAAACACGATGCCGGATGTGTTCGACGACGAGCTGTCCGAGGCCGACCTGGACGAACTGGAGGCGCTCGGGGCCGCGGAGGACGCGGACCTGATCCTCGGCCCGGTCAGCGGTGAAGCAGATGCCTGAGGCAAGGATCGTCTGGCGGGGCTGGGCGCTGAACAAGCGGACCGCGGCGATGGTCGAGGCCGCGGAGAAGCTGTACAAGTCGAAGTTCGCGATCCTGCAGGGGTCGTACAACAAGGGTGGTGTGGAGGCGTCGGCCGGCACCCACGACGGCGGCGGAGCGATCGACATCGACGTACACACCAAGAGTGTCGCGCAGCGGGTCGCCGTCGTGAAGGCGATGCGCGCGGTCGGGTTCGCGGCCTGGTTGCGTACGCCGGCGCAGGGCAACTGGCCGTATCACGTGCACGCGATCGCGGTCGGGGACAAGGATCTGTCCCGCGGCGCGGCGACCCAGGTCGCGGAGTACCACCGCAAACGCAACGGACTGGCCAACCGGGGCAGGGACGACGGGCCGCCCGGGTTCTACGGGATGACCTGGGAGCTGTACCTCAAGGCGCACGCGCCCAAGCAGCCGGTGCCGGACTCGACCATCTCGCTGGCCGCGATGGCGTACGCGCGGACGCACGACGCGATGACCGGGGTGTGGGGCGCGGACCGGGCCCGGGTGATCGCCTGGGCGGCGCATCCGAGGGTCGGCGCGATCACCAAGGCCGAGACCGTCCCGCCGGCCGGTGTGCCGTGGCACCTGCACTTCCAGCGGGTGATCCGCAAGGTGCAGGTGCACTTCAAGCTCGAGGACACCGGCAGCTTCAACGCCGCGGTCGCCACGGTGATGAAGCGCTACGGCTACACGATCGTCGCCTGAGCCGCCGTACCGACGACAAGGCCCCACCGGTAGCAGCCGGTGGGGCCTTGATAGTCCACTACCGCCCGGGCATCCCCGGTGCAGCTGTGGAGGTGGAGAGCGGAACCGACGCCGATGCAGGGGTCAAGACGTCAGCTCCGCTTGCCTGTGTGGAGTTATCTCGAGTCGACCGCCCAGACCTGCGCCTGGTGGAACTCGAGGTGTTGCTGCATCGCTGCCGGGGTCGCGACCGTGCCGAGGTGGTTCATCGTCGGTACGACGACCGCACGGACGTCGGACCGCTTCACTTCCTCGAGCAGTGCGTTGAAGGCGGCGGACTCGGCCGCGTCGCGCTCGGTGTACACGGTGCCGAGGGTGAAACCCTCCGCGCTGGCGAACGCGGCGAGCGAATCCGTCGCCGCGGCCAGCTCCTCCGCGCAGCTCAGCGCGTCGGCCCGTACATACCCGAGCAGCGTCGGCCGGGTGGTCATCGTCCCGGCTCCGCGGTGCTCTCCGCCAGCACCGGCTCGCTCGTCACCCGGAGGGAGGCGAACCGCCGCCGCATGGCCTCTTCGTACTGCGCTGCCTGGTCCGCCGTGGCAGTGTGGTCCGCGATCGGGTGAGCGCCGAACCAGACCCGCACCCGACGGTGCGCGGCAGGGATTTCGAGCGTCTCGGTCATCAGCGGTCCTTCTGCGTGTCGGTCGGCGCCCCGGACGGCTTTGTCCGGTGCTGAGATAAAGAACACCTCACCGGCAGGTCCCTCCGGAATACTTCCGAAGGGACCTTTACAGAGCCCTAACGCAGAGTAGGGAAACCTTCGAATCCGCTGGTCAGGGCCCTCTCAGACGGGCCCGAACGGGGCCGCAAAACCCCTGTCAAGAAGGTTTGCAGTAATTTACCAATAACGATTCGGCGACCGTGCCTTTTCGACCGACGCAGAATATATGACGTCCTGCTAACCGTTCGCACCCGGTTGCTCACGCACCGGTAGAAATTCTGGTGAAAGCCGCCGGATGACCCGGTACGACGGTCAGCGTCAAGGGTGCCGCGAGGACGGCGAAGGCCGCCATCAGGTTGAGGGTCAAGGGCAGGCCCAGGACGAGCGTCACGGCCGGGGCGGCGAGGGCGCCGATCAGGAGGGCGAGGGAGTCGGCGGCGAAGAAGAGCGCGCCGACGCGACCGAGCATGGCCGCCGGTGCGGTCCGCTGGATCGTGGTCCCTGCGGTGATCAGAAGGATGCTGCCAGGGAGGCCGATCAGGCCGGCGGCGACGACTGCCCACGGGATGCTCGGGGCGTTGAAGAGGGCGAAGAAGGCCGCGGCGGTCGCGAACTGGGTGACGGCGAGCAGGTCGCGAGTCCCCAGCCAGGTGGCGGCCCTCGTGCTCAGGGCGGCGCCGATCAGGTAGCCGGCGCCGAGGCCGGAGATCAGGTAGCCGACGACGTAGCCGGGTGCGTGCAGCCGGCCGACGGCGAAGGGGACCAGGAGTGCGGTGAGGCCGGCGTTGGCGGTGAGGAAGATCGTCTGGCCGATGAGGACTCCGCGGAGTGCTCGGTGCCGGACGACGTACCGGAATCCTTCGAGGGGTCGTGAGGCCTCTCGGCTGGACGGGTGTCTGCGGGTCCGGACGGTCGAGATGATTGCCGCCGACAACAAATAGCTGGCGATGTCGACGGCCAGGACGAACTCGATGCCCGGACCGGCCAGCAGCAGTGCGCCGAGCGGTGGTGCGGCGAGCCGGATCGTGCTGCTGGTAAAGGCGTTCAGGGCGTTCGCGGCGGTGAGTTCGTCGCCGGTGCCGACGACTGCGGGGAGTAGGGCGCGGGACGCCGGCCGGAACACCATCGTGGCGATGTTCTCGGTGAGGATCGCCAGGTAGATCAACCAGATCCGGTCCGCGTCGGCGAACAGGATCAGTGCCACCGCGGCGGCGCTGACCAGATCAGCGATCCACATCGCCCGGCTCAGGTCCCAGCGATCCAGCAGTACGCCGGCCCACGGTCCGAGCAGCAGGGCCGGCAGCGCCTCCAGGGCGAGCGTGAGGCCGGTGGCGACCGTGGATCCGGTCAGCGCGAATACGTAGAACGGGATCGCGACCACCAGCAGCCACGAGCCGATGCCGGAGATTCCGCCGCTGATCCACAGGCGGCGGAAGTCGCGGTTCCGTAGTGTCCTCACGGCCTGGGAAACTATCTTGACGAGATAGATCTTGGCAAGAGTGTTCTGTGAGAATAGGCTGACGGTCGTGGAACTGGGTGAGCTCCTCCGTGAGCGGCGCAAGGCGGCCGGGCGGACCATCGCGTCGGTCGCCGTCGACGCTGGACTGTCCGTGCCCTACATCGCGAACCTGGAGAACGGGCGCGGCAATCCGACCGTGGCCGCGCTCGACCGGCTCGCCACCGCCCTGGGGACCCGGCTCGAGGTCGGCATCGCCGACGAGCCACCTCATGCGTCCCAGGCGTCACAGGCCTCGGCTGACTTGTTGAGCGGCTCAGATCGATCCGGCCAGGTCATCAGGGTCTTGGCGGTGGCGCAGTCGCGGTCCCGATCCGCGGTCCGGGCCGACGTGATCCGGGCCGTCGACGGGCTCACCGCCGTACTCGGTCGTCCGTTGTCGGATGCGGACCTGAACCGGCTCCTCGACCTCCTGCTGCTGGCCTGATGCAACCCCGGACGACCCGCTGCCCGTACTGAGGGGACAAGGGAGAGTGAGGCGCGATGGTGGATCGGGATCGGGAGTACGTCGAGTTCGTCGCGGCGGCCAGTGGGGCGTTGCGGCGGACCGCGTTCCTGGTCTGCGGGGACTGGCATCGCGCCGACGACGTCGTCCAGGACGCGCTGTACAAGTTGTACCGCTCCTGGTCGAAGGTGGATCGCGGCGGGAACCCGCTCGCGTACGCCCGTCGCGTCGTCGTCAACGCGGCCCTGGACAGCGGTCGGCGCCCCTGGCGCCGGGAAGTGCCGATCGCTGACCTGCCCGCCGACCGGGTGCTGCCGGGCGATCACGCCGATGAGCACGCCAAGCGCGACGAGGTCCTGACCGCGCTCGGCGCGCTCGCGCCGCGGCAGCGCGCCTGTGTGGTCCTGCGGTACTACGAGGACCTGTCCGTCGAGCAGACCGCCCAGATTCTGGGCTGCTCGGAGGGCACGGTGAAGAGCCAGGTGGCGCGTGGACTCGAAACTCTCCGGATCGCCATCGACCGGGCCCGGCAGACGGACCGGGCCCTGTGAAGGAGAACGAGATGGATGACATCGGCGCCGAACTCCGCCGCCTCGCAGGCGCGGATCCGCTGGACCCGATCGACGCACCCGCCCTCCTCGCCCGCGCTCACCGCGGCCGCCGCCGGCGCCGGCTGCTGTCGGCCGGCGGAGGTGTCGCCGGCGTCGCCGTGGTCGCGATCGCCGCGAGCCTGCTCCCGAACCTGAACACAGCCGACAAGCAACCTGCTGTGACCGGTACGAATGCACCCGCGACCCAGTCGGTGCAGCCCGACTTCACCCCAGTGCAGGGCGTTCCGCGCGGCGAGGCGGGTGCCGGGATGAAGCTCACACTCGCCGAGGCGACACGGCTGTGCACGCTGCGGTACCCACAGAACAAGCGTCCGCTCAGACCGAACTTCTTCTGGTCGACGACCCATACAGTGCCGTACGCGCAGCAGCAGGGCGACCGGTTCGCGGTGTGCACGATCCCCGGCGGGGATCAGCCGTCAAGCGCGCTCGCCGCAGCGGCCCGGCGCGACCCGATGCCGGCCGAGGCGTCAGCCCAGCTGAGGAACTGCTCGGTGCTGTTCTGGACCGACCTGAGGAACTGGCGCGTGATGGCGTCGGACATGGCGCCCGGGCGAGTGACCAACCTGATCGCGGTGTCTCCATCGGGCCGCAAGTACGTCAACTGCGCGCTGGTCCCGAAGCCGGACGGCACCGCGACTCCGGCCGGATCCGGGCCAGGCATCTACGCCGTTGACGCCGGTGGTCGGCTGAAGTTCGACGACCACTTCGCGCAGTGGTACGTCGGCTACAGCCAGGGCTGCACCGGGTGCGAGACGAAGTACTACAACGGGACCGGGCGGACCGACTCGAACATCGCGCGGATCCGGATCGCGCCGGTCGGCAGCCGCAACGTCCACGACATCACGCTCCACGACGGCTGGTTCGCGTTGTCCTGGTTCGACCCCGACCCGCACGGCACCGGCAAGGTCACACTCACCGCCTACGACAAGAACGGCAACGTCCTGAAGGTCGTCCACAGCTGAGGGTGCGCACGCCGGCTACGAGGTCACCGACTGATCTGCTGTCATCGGTAGGTCAGCAAGACGACGCCGCCGGCGAACGCGCGGCTCCCCGTCAACCGGAGGCTGCGCCCCGCGCCCTCCGTGAACAACCGCCGTCCGCTGCCGACCACCGTCGGATAGACGAACAGCCGGTACTCATCCACCAGGTCGGCCGCGATCAGTTGGTGGGTCAGCTGGATGCTCCCGGTGCACACGATGTCGCGGCCGTCCGACTTCTTCAGCTGTCGTACGTCGTCCAGTCCGCGGAGGATCGTGGTCGGCTCCCATCCGGGGACCTGCAGCGTCGTGCTCACGACGTACTTGTGGACCTGGTCGAGGTACGCCGCGACGCCGGTGGTGTCGTCCGTCTGCTTCGGCCAGAACTCACGCATATCCTCGAACGTCTGGCGTCCGGTCAGGAACGCGTTCGCCCGGGCCGACTGCTCCCGCACCGCCTCGAGCACATCCGGCCCGCCGTCGGCCGGGCCGAACCAGTCGCCCGCCTCGATCACGCCGTCGACAGTGATGTTCTGGGTGACGATCAGATCGCGCATCAGGTTGTCCTCCTCGGTGGCTTCACGGCGGTACGTCGGAGTCGTCCGCGTCGTCTCGACATCGGAACGCGCACACGCCCGCCCCCAGGTGCTTGGGGCGGGCGTGTGGCGTAGCTGGATCAGCGGACGGTGAAGCCGGCCTTTCGGAAGGCGTCGGCGAGGGACGTTTCGTCCATCGGGGTTTCGGTCTGGGAGCCACCACGACCCTGGCCGCCGCCAGGTCCACGGTTCCCACCGCGACCGCCCTGGCCACCTTGGCCACGTTGGCCACCCTGACCACCTTGGCCGCCGCCACGGCCTTGACCGCCCGGCTCACGACCCTGACCGCCGGGACCACGGCCTTGGCCACCTGCCCCGCGACCTTGGCCACCCGCCCCGCGACCGCCCTGGTTGCCGGCACCACGGTTGCCCTGGCCGCCCGGCGTACGGGCGCCGCCGCCGACCTCGTCGTCGAGGCGCAGGGTGAGCGAGATGCGCTTGCGCGGGATGTCGACCTCGAGCACCTTCACGGTGACGATGTCGCCGGGCTTGACCACCTCGCGCGGGTCCTTGACGAAGTTCTTCGACAGCGCGGACACGTGCGCGAGCCCGTCCTGGTGGACGCCGATGTCGATGAACGCGCCGAACGCGGCCACATTGGTGACCTGACCCTCCAGCCGCATCCCCGGCTTCAGGTCGGCGAGCTTGTCGACGCCCTCGGCGAACACCGCCGTCTTGAACGCCGGCCGCGGGTCCCGCCCGGGCTTCTCCAGCTCGGCCAGGATGTCCGTCACCGTCGGCAGGCCGAACATGTCGTCGACGAAGTCCGCCGCCTTCAGCCGCTTCAGCTCGGCCGACCCGATCAGCGCCTTCACGTCCTGGCCGGTCGCGTCGAGGATCCGCCGTACGACGGGGTAGGCCTCGGGGTGCACGCTGGACGCGTCGAGCGGGTCGTCGCCCTCGGGGATCCGGAGGAAGCCGGCCGCCTGCTCGAACGCCTTCGGGCCGAGCCGCGCGACGTCCTTCAACGCGGTGCGGGAGGTGAACGGACCGTTCTGATCGCGGTGCAGGACGATGTTGTCGGCCAGGCCCGGCGTGATCCCGGAGACCCGGGTGAGCAGCGGCGCGGACGCGGTGTTGAGGTCGACGCCGACCGCGTTCACACAGTCCTCGACCACCGCGTCGAGCGAGCGGGACAGTGAGTTCTCCGGGAGGTCGTGCTGGTACTGCCCGACGCCGATCGACTTCGGGTCGATCTTCACCAGCTCGGCCAGCGGGTCCTGCAGCCGGCGCGCGATCGAGACCGCGCCGCGCAGCGACACGTCCATCCCGGGCAGCTCCTGGGACGCGAACGCGGACGCCGAGTACACCGACGCGCCGGCCTCCGACACGACCGCCTTGGTGAGCTTCAGTTCCGGGTGCTTGGCGATCAGCTCCGCGGCCAGCTTGTCGGTCTCGCGCGACGCCGTACCGTTGCCGATGGCAATCAGCTCGACGTTGTGCGCGGCGGCCAGCGCAGCCAGGGTGGCGATCGACTTGTCCCACTGGTTCTGCGGGACGTGTGGGTAGATGACGCCGGTGCTGACCACCTTGCCGGTCGCGTCCACCACGGCCACCTTCACGCCGGTCCGGAAGCCCGGGTCGAGGCCCATGGTCGCGCGGGTGCCGGCCGGGGCGGCCAGCAGCAGGTCGCGCAGGTTGGCCGCGAACACCCGGATCGCCTCGTCCTCGGCGACCTGCCGCAGCCGCATCCGCAGGTCGATGCCGAGGTGCACCAGGATCTTCGTCCGCCAGGCCCAGCGGACCGTCTCGACCAGCCACTTGTCGGCGGGACGGCCCTGGCTCTCCACGCCGACCTTGCGGGCGATGGTCGACTCGTACTCCGTCGGTCCGTCGACCTCGACGCCGGCCGGGAGCGGCTCGACGGTCAGCGTCAGTACGTCCTCCTTCTCGCCGCGGAACATGGCGAGAATCCGGTGCGACGGCATCTTGGTGAACGGCTCGTCGAAGTCGAAGTAGTCCGAGAACTTCGCGCCGTCGGTCTCCTTCCCCTCACGCACCGCCGACGCCAGCCGGCCCTGCGTCCACAGCCGCTCGCGCAACTCACCGATCAGGTCGGCGTCCTCGGCGAACCGCTCGACCAGGATCGCCCGCGCGCCGTCCAGCGCGGCCTGTGGGTCCGGGACCTCCGCGTTGACGAACACCGCGGCGGCCGCGATCGGCTCCACGTCCGGGTCGGCCATCAGCCCGTCGGCGAGTGGCTCCAGGCCGTTCTCCCGGGCGATCATCGCCTTGGTCCGGCGTTTGGGCTTGAACGGAAGGTAGATGTCCTCGAGCCGCGACTTGGTGTCCGCGGCGAGGATCGAGGCCTTCAGCGCGTCGTCGAGCTTGCCCTGACTCTCGATCGACTCGAGCACCGTCTGGCGGCGCTCCTCCAACTCGCGCAGGTAGCGCAGGCGTTCCTCGAGCGTGCGCAGTTGCGCGTCGTCGAGCATCCCGGTGACCTCTTTGCGGTACCGCGCGATGAACGGGACCGTCGATCCCTCGTCCAGCAGCGCGACCGCTGCCCGCACCTGATTCTCACCGACCTCCAGCTCTTCGGCGATCCGCTGCTCGACCGACTGCACCACCACTGTCCGATTCCCCTCTACCGACAACAAACCCACGGCACCCACACCCGCGTGAGCCATATCCTTCCCCATCCCACCCCCCACCCCGAAACCCCCATCCCAACTCTGTGGACAACTCCCTCCGTACGGCGAACTCCCCGAGACCAGCGTGGTCTCGGGGAGTTCGTCGTGAGGTGGGTCAGGCGGCTTCGAGGATGGGGTCCTCGTTGGTGGAGTCGGCCGGCTGCTTGGCTGGGCGCATGACCGTCACGGCGATGGCTACCGCGGCGGCGACGATGAGGGCGGCAACGGCGAAGGAGAGGTGGTAGCCGTCGGTCAGGGCCTCCAGGGTGGGCTTGGTGTCGGCGACCGCGGCGGTGCGAGTGGCGGACAGCGTCGCCAGGATGGCCAGGCCGAGGGCGGCGCCGACCTCGCCCATGGTGCCGATCAGACCGGAGGCCAGGCCCGCGTCCTCGGGCTTGACGTCGGCCATCGACAGGCCCATCAGCGCCGGGAAGCAGATGCCGCCGCCGAGACCCAGCAGGACCAGCACCGGGAGCACGTGGACGAAGTAGTTGCCACCGACCGGAGCCTGCGTGAACAGGGCCAAGCCGACCACGATCAGCGAGAGTCCGGCGATCAGCGGGCGGCGCGGGCCGAACCGCATCACCAGCTTCTCGGAGTACCTCACCGACAGCAGTCCCATCACCACAGTGGTCGGCAGGAACGCCAGTCCGATCTCGAGAGCGTCGTACCCGAGCACTCGCTGCAGGTACAGCGAACCGAGGAAGAAGATGCCGAACATGCCGGACGCGGACAGCGCCTGGATCAGGTTCGCACCGGTCAGCGTCCGGGAGCGGAAGATCCGCAGCGGGACCAGCGGGTTGGCGGCGGTCGCCTCGCGGACGATGAAGCCCGCCAGGAGAACCAGCGTCACGACACCGAACACCACAGTCCGCGGGGCGGTCCAGCCCAGCTCGGCGGCCGGCTTGACGATGGTGAACACACCGACCATCAGCGCCGCGGTGATCAGCACCGCACCCGGTACGTCGGTGCCGCGGCCCAGTCCGAGGCCCTTGTCCTTCTCGATCAGCTTGACGGCCAGTGCGGTCGTCAGCACGCCGATCGGCAGGTTCACGAAGAAGATCCAGTGCCAGCTGATCGCCTGAGTCAGAACACCACCGGCGAGCAGACCGATCGAGCCGCCGGCCGACGCCACGAAGGCGTACATGCCGATCGCCTTGGCCTGCTCCCGCGGTTCCGGGAACAGTGTCACGATCATGCCGAGGATCACCGCGGACGTCAGCGCACCGCCTACGCCCTGGATGAACCGGGCGATCACGAGCACCTCCTGGGACCCGGCCAGCCCGCACAGCACCGAGGCGGCGGTGAAGACGATCAGTCCGGCCACGAAGATGTTCCGACGGCCGAGCAGGTCACCGAGGCGACCGGCCAGTAGGAGCAAACCGCCGAACGCGATCAGGTAGGCGTTCACCACCCAGGCCAGCGAGGAGCTGGTGAAGCCGAGGTCGTCCTGGATGGCCGGCAGGGCCACGTTCACCACGGTGACGTCGAGCACGATCATCAACATGCCCGCGCACAGTGTGTAAAGGGCCAGCCAGCGCGAGCGGCCGCCCTGCGCGGCCGGCGAAGTCGCCAGGGAGTCGGTCGTCGCGTACATGTCTATGTCTCCTTGAAGTTCGTCGTTTGGGCCTTACACCCTTACGTCGAACCAGGAGCCCTCAGATTGACACGTCCTCAGAACTTTTTTCCCGGCGCACCCGCGACAGCCAGTACGCCGTCAGTCCCGGCACCAGCCCGGATCCGACCACCAGCAGCGTCGGGACCTGGGACGCGAGCGCGAACCAGGTGAGCAGTACGACGACCCCGCCGGCGACCGGGATCGGGCGGCGGAGCAGGAACAGGTTCGCGGACCGGAAGACGGTCTTCATGGTCGCGGTCTCGGGCGCGTCCGGGAGGACGGCCAGGCCGCTCAGGTAGAGGCCGAGGATCATCCCGGTCAGCGGGATCAGGACCGCGAGCGCGAAGACCCGCGCCGCGCCGCCGGAGTACGCCCAGAACGAGAGTCCGAACGCGAGCAGTACGCCGCCGGCGTACAGCCCGAAACCGGTCAGCCAGAAGCGGCGCATCGCCCAGCCGAACTCCTTGAAGTACCGCCGCAGCAACCGCGGCCGGTCCTGGCTGATCGCGTCCGGCAGCACCCGCTGCAGCGCGAACGCCGCCGGGAACAGCGTGATGATCCCGAAGCCGAGCACCAGGAAGACGAGCTGCAGCATCAGCAGGTCGCCGATCGTCGACAGCTTCGCCATCACGGTGTTCGTTCGGCCGACGCTGCCGTCACGTGGGGGAACAGCCACCGATTGCCTCCTCGTTCCGCGTGGGCGCTGGTTGATCGTATGATCACAAACAATCACCCGAGATCACAGGGGACCGCATGCTTGCACCGGAGCGCCACGAGCTGATCCTGCGGAGCCTGCGCCGGCACGGCCGGCTCCGGGTGGCCGAACTGGTCGCCGAGCTCGGCGTCTCCGCGATCACAGTACGCCGGGACCTGGCCGAACTGGACGCGAGCGGCCTGCTCCGCCGGGTGCACGGCGGCGCGATCGGGGCCGGCCCGGCCGACCAGCAGGCGCAGGGCAGCCGGCTCACGATCGGGATCGTCGTACCGAGTGCGGCGACGTACTACTCCGACGTGATCCGCGGCGCCGAGGCCACGGCCGGCCGGTACGGCGCCCGCCTGGTGCTCGGGGTGTCCGGGTACGACGTGGTGATGGAGCGGGAGCGGATCGACAAGGTGCTCGGGATCGGCGTGGCCGGGCTGCTGATCAGCACCGCGCTCGGCGACGGGGACGCGGACAGGCTCGACGCCTGGCTGGACGAGATCGACGTACCGGTGGTGCTGATGGAGCGGGCGTTCGGGTTCCCGCAGGTGGCGCGCGAGTACGACCATGTCCGCACCGATCACGCGTACGGCGCGATGCTGGCGCTGCGGCACTTCGCGGCGCTCGGGCACCGCCGGATCGCGATCAACCTGCAGGCGACGGTGACGGCGTACTGGCTGCGGCGCGGGATCGAGACGGCCGCGGCGGCGCTCGGGGTCGAGGTGTTCCTGTCGCCGGTGGATCTGCCGGCTGCCGGTGACGATCCGGCGGCGCTCGCGCAGCTGGACGCGTTCCTGGCCGAGTGTGAGGCGTTCGGGAGCCGCGCGGTGCTCGTGCATTCCGACGAGCACGGCGCCCGCCTGGTCGAGCGCGCGATGGAGCGCGGTCTGCGCGTTCCGGACGACCTCGCCGTGATCGCCTACAACGACGTGACCGCCGCCCTGGCCGTCGTACCGCTGACGGCGGTCTGCCCGCCGAAGTACGCGCTCGGCGAGACGGCCTGCGAGCTCCTGCTGCGCAAACTCCAGTCCAAACCCGGACCCGTCCAGCACCTCAGCCTCCTGCCGCACCTCAACATCCGAACCTCCTGCGGCGCGCTCGAACCGGCCGCCGTTGGCCGCTCGGCCAGGTAAATTCGAAGGTCGCTACCAGGACGAAGGGCAGGACATGGACTACGACCAGTTCCGGACCGAGTACGACCCGGTCTTCGACGTCCTCGACGCCGAAACACTCCCGGACTGGCTACCGGCCGCGGTCACCCGCCTGAAAGACCTCGCCGCCACCATCGAAGACCCCGCCGACCGCCGCTCCGCGGAGAACGACATCGCCGACATCGAGGGCATCCTGTCCGAAGCCTCCGACGGCCCCCCGATCTCCCCGGCCATGATGGAAGCCATCCGCGTCCACTCCGCTGCCGGCGTCGGCGACGGCACTCCAGCCGAACGCATCGCCCGCGCGGAGGCCGGCATGGCCGAGATCAACCGCATCGCCGAGAGCGTCCCGCGCACCGAGCAGGCGCCGATCCTCGAGCTGAACGAATCCCTGTACATGCTGATCCTGGCCCTGGAACCCGACAGCAGGTGAAGGTCACCAGCTACCAGGAGCTGATGGCGGAGCAGGCCAGGTCCGCCGTCCGGGTTTCTGGTGCGCACCACTCGTCCTGGAACGGTCGGCACGTCGCCGCCGCACCCGAACGCAAGGTTCGCGGAGCGGTGACGTGGGACAACACGATCGAGTACAACGACGAGAAGGTGAACGCTCCGATCAAGGAGATGTTCGCCAACGCTCGCGTGTACAACCAGGACGCCGAGACGCTGCAGTGGTACCGCGAGGCGGTCAAGACGGTGTTCCACGAGAACACCCACCTCCTCGCGGCCGAGGGGAGCGACCACCCGGACGCCATGCAGGCGTTCAAGGACCCCAGCGTGCGTGCGCTGGAGGAGGGCGTCACCGAGGTCCACAGCTACGACAACCTGAACCGCTACATCGACGACCTCGGGCTGGAGGAGGTCGCGCCCGGAATCAGCTCGGCGGACGCGGACCCGTCGTACCGGCAGTTCACCCCGGCCGCGCGGAGATTCACCGAGGCGATCGGACGCGACACCGGTCTGGGCTCCGTGGAGGTGGTCCGCAGGCTTGCCGTTGTCAACGCAGAGCAGAAGTTCCGGGTTGCGGCCGAACTTCTGTACGACAACAGCGAGCTCCCGGGAATGGTGCCGGACCAGGAGAGGGACGCGGCCGTTCGGCGGATCGAGGCGGCGATGAAGCCGGCCTTCGCCGGGGTCGACGATCTCAGCAAGCTGGACGGCGATCAGCTTCGCCGGAAGTCCGCGAAGGCGGGCGCGGCCGCCGCCCGGGCAGGCCAGGACGAGATCCGGACCCTGAAGCAGCAGTGGAACATGCCGGCGCCCGAGCAGCAGGTGCAGCGGGCGGTCGGGCCTGAGCAGAATCGCGCGAGTCAGCAGGGGCCTGCTCAAGGAGAGGCTCAGGGCCGAGGTGCTCGGGGTCCAGGTGCTCAGGGTCCAGGGCCGGTGAGTGGGCCTCAGGAGCCGATGCGAACCAGCGGGCCTCAGCGCCCGGCGTTGCCGCCTGATCTGGCGGCTGCGGCTCGGGCTGGGTTGGGCGGGTCGCAGCCGTTGCGCTCGGCGACTCGGTTGGCCGCGGACCAACAGGGCTCGCGGCGGACGACCACGACCCCGGGGCACGAGCGTCAGGATCCGGGCCGCCAGGTCTGATCTGTTCCGGCTGGTGAGCGCACTCCCAGCAGACCACTGACCGGCCCTCTGGACGGAACTTTGATCGATTTAGTTCCGCGAGTGATCGGATTTGATCATTCGAGCTCTGAGGCCTTGACGAGGAAAGCCCTTTCCCATACTTTCGCTGCACTTGGGTGGTGGTCCGGTCCGCCGGACCCGGCCGAAACAGGTTCGGCAGCGAAGGAGTTCCCCTGTGAGACGTGGTGTGGGACTGACCTTGCTGGCCGCAGCGCTCAGCGTTGTGGTCAGCAGTTGTGGCAACGGGGTGATCGACAAGAGTACGGACGGGGTTCCGCCGGCCGAGGCCACCGGGACGCTGCGCGTGCTGCTCCCGTCCTTCCCGCCCAGTACCAAGGGCCGGGAGGAGTTCCAGAAGGTCGTCGACGATTTCCACCGGACCTATCCGAAGATGAAGGTCGAGCCGGACTTCGCGACGTACAAGAATCTGAACGAGAAGCTGTCCACCTCGATCGCGGCCGGCATCCCGTACGACGTGATGGTCACCGGCGTCGGCTGGGTCCAGCCGTTCGCGTCGAAGCGGATCTTCGAGGATCTCGGCAAGTACGGCGTGACCCCGGACGTGATCAAGCAGAAGAGCCTCGGGGCGCTGATCCCGGCGGCGACGTACGACAACAAGCTGTACGCCTTTCCGTTGATCGCCGACACCCGCGCGGTCGCGTTGCGCAAGAGTGCGTTCCGTGAAGCCGGCCTGGACCCGGACAAGCCGCCGACCTCGCTGGCCGACATCAAGACCGCGGCCGAGAAGCTGACCAAGCGGGACAAGAACGGGAACATCACCCGCAGCGGCTTCGACCTCGCGTCGGCCACCGGCTTCCGGCAGTCGTTCACCACCTTCCTCGCCTCCACCGGTACGCCGCTCTACGTGGGCGGCGAACCGAACTTCAACAACAAGGCGGGCTTGGACACCTTGTTGTGGATCAAGTCGATGATCAACAACGTCCAGCCGTACGGCCAGGCGAACGCCGCCCAGCAACCCCTCGTGCTCACTGGTGAGGCCGCGATGGGGATCGTCAACGGCGGCGTCGACTGCTCGGACAAGGGCATCGGCCAGAAGAACTGCGACGACCTGAAGTTCTTCCGCTTCAACAGCGGCAAGGAGATCGAGTACGTCGGTGGCGACCTGGCGTCGATCGGGTCACGCGCGCGGCACAAGGACGCGGCCTGGACCTTCATCCAGACCCTGACCAAGAAGGACACGCTGGACGCGATCGCCAAGCTGAACAAGAAGATCCCGGCCTACCCGGACGCGAGCAACTCGCCGCAGGCGAAATCGAACCCGTTGAGCCAGTTCGTCGCCGACGGCCTGCAGTACGCCGTCAACGAGAACGAGGTGCCGTCCAACTGGCTCGAGATGCGCGGCAACTTCGACATCCAGCTCACCCAGGCGGTCCTCGGACAGAAGGATCCCGCCAAGGCGCTGGCCGACCTGGCAGGACAGTCCCGATGAGCACAACACTTGAACGTCCAGCACTGGACACCCCGCGCAAGGTAGCTCCGGCCAAGGACAGCGGCACGCTGCTCCGCAGTCAGGTCCGGACCGGCTGGGCCCTGCTGACCCCGGCCCTGCTCCACTCCGGCATCTTCATCGTCATCCCGGTCGTCGCCGTACTGGTGCTGAGTCTGACCGACTACAGCTTCGGTGACACCTGGTCCTGGGTCGGTTTCGGCAACTACTCCGAGCTGTTCCGCGACGTCGACTTCCAGGCGTCGCTGTGGCACACGGTCCTGTACGCCATCGTGGTGATCCCGATCTCGATGGCGATCTCGCTCGCGGTGGCGATCGGGCTGAACCAGAAGATCAGGGGACTCGGGTTCTTCCGGACCGCGTTCTACATCCCGACCGTGACCGCGACGGTCGCGGTGGCCACGATCTGGCTGTGGATCTACAACCCCGGCTCCGGGCTGGCGAACGGGTTCCTCAGTTTGTTCGGTTTCGCTCCGAACCGCTGGCTGGCCGACCCGGCGACCGCGCTGCCGTCACTGATGGTGGTCGGCATCTGGCAGGGCCTCGGGACCAAGGTGATCATCTACCTGGCCGCGCTGCAGGGCGTCTCCCGCGACCTGCTCGAGTCGGCCGAGCTGGACGGCGCCAACCGCTGGCAGAAGTTCGCCAACGTGACCTGGCCGGCGATCGGTCCGGTGCAGTTCTTCGTGCTGATCACCTCGATCGTCGGCACGTTCCAGGTGTTCGACCTGGTCTACGTGATGACGCAGGGCGGTCCGGGTTCGGAGACCCGGGTGTTGGTGATGGACATCTATCAGAACGCGTTCCAGGACCTGAAACTCGGCTACGCGTCCGCCGAGACCGTGATCATGATGCTCGTGATCGCGGCCTTCATCAGCGTCGGGCGCCTGATCCAGAGGGCGGATGCCAATGACTAGCATTACGTTGCCGGCAGTGGATTCCCGCAAGCCGTCGGCGTTCCGGCCGGGCCGGATCCTGCTGTACGTCGTGCTGCTGGTCGGCGCGATCCTGATGATCACGCCGTTCGTCTGGATGCTGCTGACCGCGTTCAAGAACAATCTGGAGATCGCCACGTTCAGCTGGCTGCCCAAAGAGCTGCGCTGGCGCAACTTCACCGAGGCCATGCAGACCGCGCCGTTCCTGCGGTACTTCCGCAACAGCCTGTTCATCGCGGTCGGCGAGACCGCGTTCACCCTCGCGGTCTGTACGACGGCCGGCTACGCGCTGGCGAAGCTGCCGTTGCGCGGGGGCAAGATGTTGCTGAACTACTTCATCCTGCTGTTGCTGGTGCCGTTCCAGATCATCCTGGTGCCGCTGTTCATGATCGTGAAGTCGATCCCGCTGTTCGGCGGCAACAACATCCTCGGCCAGGGCGGTATCGGCTGGCTGAACTCGTGGTGGGGTCTGATCATCCCGCTCGGCGCGGCGCCGCTGTTCACCTTCCTGGCCCGGCAGTTCTACGTCTCCCTGCCGGACGAGCTGGCCCAGGCGGCCCGGGTCGACGGTCTCAGCGAGTTCGGCATCTTCTGGCGGATCATGACCCCGCTGATCAAGCCGGCGCTGATCACGATCTGCGTGTTCCAGATCGAGGCGGCCTGGAACGGCTTCCTCTGGCCGCTGATGATCACCACGTCGGACACGATGCGCCCGCTGCAACTGGGGCTGGCGATCTTCTCGCAGAACCCGGCCGAGATCCAGTGGCCGTATCTGATGGCGGGTACGGCGCTCGCGACGCTGCCGATGATCGTGTTGTTCGTGTTCGCCCAGAAGCGGTTCGTCGAAGGAATGGCGAACGTGGGCATCAAGGGCTGAAACCTCTAACAGGTGCTCACCCCGCCCCGGGTGAGCACCTGCGAGGCCCCCCTCCACATGCGGTGGTCCCGAAGAAACACCGGAGCGTCCCGCTAGGCCCCCCTGCCGGGTCGCTCACCCGTTTATCGTCCCAGTGTGGCCGCCGTTACAGCATTCCTGAGGTTTTTTCGCGCCTTCCCGAAATGATTTCTCCAACTCCTTGCCAAATTCCCCCACCCCAGCTACATCAAGCACCTGCCAAGCAACCCTCGGTAGGCATCTCACCCAGCTGGATGTGTACGACGTGGTTCACCCGAGGGGTGAGGTCTGTGGTGTCAGGGAGGGCGAGGGCGTTGGTGGCGCGGAGGGTGGCCACGCCGTGGGAGACACCGGCCTGGCGGAGGGCTGGTCATCCGGACATTGTCTGCCTTTTCAGGCAGGGGGTTTGGCCTGGTGAGTCGCTAAGCTGGCTCCCGTGACTGCCGGGTCGGCCATTGGCCATGCACGAGTTGGGTGCCCGGGCGCGTTCTGAGCGCCGGGAGGGCCGTTCGGGGCCCGCCTTCGTTTCTCTCTGTCGGCAAGCTTTCCACCCCCAGCTCACGAGAGAAGCGACCACTGAACGATTTCACCGAACAGATCATCAAGGAATTCCGGGCGAACGACGGCCAGGTCGGCGGACCGTTCGCCGACGCCAGATTGTTGCTGTTGACAACCACCGGCGCCCGCTCCAGCGGGCCGCACACCACGGTCCTCGGGTACTACCCGGACGGTGAGCGTGTCCTCGTCGTCGGCTCGGCCGGCCGCGGCCCCAAACACCCCGACTGGTACCACAACCTGGTCGCCGATCCGGCGGTCACCGTGGAGACCGGCCTCTTCACCTACCCGGCCACAGCGGTCGTACTGCGGGATGCCGAGCGCGACGAGGTCTTCGCGCGACTCGTCGAGGCGGACTCGGGCTGGGGTGACTACCAGACCCGCACCACCCGGACCATCCCGGTCGTCGCCCTCGTCCCACAGCCAGGGCCGCCCACCGGCGGTCGTGGCTCGTTCGCCGACGCCCTCAAGCTCATCCACACCGCGTTCCGCCGGGAACTCGCCTTGATCCGCAAGGAGGTTGCGACATCCGGCACCGCCGGACTGGGCGCGCAGCTCCGCGTCAGCTGCCTCACGGTGTGCCAAGGTCTGCACTATCACCACACCGGCGAATCCGGCGGCCTCTTCCCGGCTGTTCTCGAACAACATCCCGAGCTATCGGACGAGATCGCCGTACTGCAGTCCGAACACGACCAACTCGCCGTACACCTGGCCGAACTGGAGAAGCTGGTCGCCGGCACTGAGCCGGATCTCCTGCCCGAGGTCGACCGCATCGTCACGCTCCTCAACGCGCACCTGGATCGCGAGGAGGCCGCGCTGCTGCCCTTCCTCTGAGCCCTTGTGCCGGCGCCGGCCGGCGGGGTACGAGGTCCTCATGTACGACGAGGCCGTCGCGGCGGGCCGGGTTGCGCTTTCGCAGGGCGCCTGGTCGGTCGCACGCGCTCGGTTCGAGGCTGCTCTGGAACTGGTGGAGACGCCCGAAGCGTTCGAGGGTCTGAGCTGGGCCGCCTGGTGGCTCGAGGAGGTCGCGGCGTGCCTGAACGCGCGTGAACAGGCCTATCTGCTGTACCGGCGAGCCGGTGATGCAAGGAGCGCCGCTCGGATGGCGCTGTGGCTCGGCGACGACCATAACGAGTTCCATGGTGGCGCGGCCGTCGCGGAGGGGTGGTTCAACCGGGCCGCTCGGCTGCTCGACGAGCTGGAGTCCTGTCCGGAACGCGGCTGGCTCACGGTGTTCGACGCGCACGCAGCACTCGGTGGCCACGACACCAGTCGCGCGCGGGAGCTCGCCGTACAGGCTCGGGAGGTCGGCCGACGGCATGGCGCGGTGGATCTGGAGATGTTCAGTCTGGCCACCGAGGGGCTTGCTCTCGTGGAGGAGGGGGCCGTCGCGGAGGGGATGCGGTGCCTCGACGAGGCGACGGCCGCGGCGCTCGGCGGGGAGTACGAGAACCTGGCGCCGGCGGCGTGGACGTGCTGCCGGTTGATCTCGGCGTGCGAGGAGGTGCGTGACTATGAGCGCGCCGCGCAGTGGTGCCGGCAGATCGAGGAGTTCAGCCGGCGGATGGAGGCCCGGTTCGTCACCGGGGTCTGCCGGGCGCACTATGCGGCGATCCTCGGCTGGCAGGGGAATCTGACCGAGGCCGAGCGCGAACTGACCGCGGCGCGGGAGGATCTGACCGCCAACCGACCACACTGGCGGGTCGAGGCCGTCGTACGGCTTGGTGAGCTGCGTCGGCGGCAGGGCCGGTCGGCCGAGGCGGAGGCGCTCTTCGACGAGGCGCCGTGGCATTCGGTCGCGCAGCGCGGTCTGGCTGAGCTGTGTCTGGATCGAGAGGATCCGGCCGCGGCTCGGGAGTTGCTGGAACGGATGCTGCGGCGGACTCCCTCGCCGGGCTCAGTCAGTCGTGCCTGGCCGCTCGAGCTTCTGGTGCGGGCGGAGTCGGCTCTGGGCGACCATGCTTCGGCTGCAGCCCATCTGGCCGAGTTCTGCTCGATCGCTTCGGTGGTGGGGACGCGGCCGCTGCGGGCGGCGGCGCGGTTCGCGGAAGGCGTTCACGCCGCTGCCCAGGACGACCACGAGGGGGCTTGCGACTGTTTCGAGGACGCCGTCGACCTGCTCGAGCCGCTGGCGCCGATCGAAGCCGGGCGGGCTCGGCTGGAGCTCGCCCGGAGTCTCCTGGCCCTCGGTCGCCCGGACGCCGCCGGTCGAGAAGCCCGCATTGCGCTCCCGGCGGTTGCCGTGCCGAACCGGAGCGAGGCGGCGTTGCTGACCGTGCTCGGTCTGCAGAGCACGGTGCTGAGTGAACGGCAGGTCGAGGTACTGCGGTTGATCGCGTCCGGGCACGGCGATCGGGAGATTGCCGGCCGGCTGGTGATCAGCGAGCACACCGTGCATCGGCATGTCGCCAACATCTACACCCGGCTGGGCTGTTCGACGCGCGCGGCGGCGGTGTCCCAAGCCACGCAGCTGGGTCTGCTGTAGGGATGGCCTGTTCAGGCGATGCGGCTGAGGTCCGGTCCGGTTGATGCTGGCGGCCATGGAGCAGTTGGAGCAGTACAAGGAGACAGTGCGGACAACCTGGGCCACCGGGGACTATGACGCGATGATGCGCCAGGAAGGACTGTATGAGGTGGGCCGGCGGTTGGTGCAGGCCATGGCGCTTCAGCCGGGTGAGGAAGTTCTGGATGTGGCCTGCGGAACGGGAAATGCCACGATCCCGGCGGCGACCGCCGGAGCTCGCGTGACCGGCCTCGACCTCACCCCCGCGATGCTGGTGAAAGCCCGCGAACGGGCGCCGGGCCTCCCGATCGAGTGGGTCGAGGGAGACGCCGAGGACCTCCCCTTCCCCGACTCACACTTCGACGTAGTGCTGTCCACCTTTGGCTGCATGTTCGCCCCTCGCCACGAGCTGGTCGCCGACGAGATCGTCCGCGTCCTCCGCCCCGGCGGCCGCCTCGGCCTGTGCACCTGGACGCCCGAAGGCGTGATCGGTGAGTTCTTCCGCGTCGTCGGCGCCTACTTCCCGCCGGACCCGGAGTACGTCGATCCGCCGTTGGCCTGGGGCGACGAGGACCACGTGCGAGAGCTGTTCGAGGGCACCGGCATCGAACTGTCCTTCACCCGCGAGATCGCCGAGATCCACCACAACTCCCCAACGGACGCCGCCGACTGCTACGCCACCAGATTCGGCCCAGTCGTCCTGGCCCGCCAGGCCCTGGCCGACCGCTGGCCCGCCCTCCGCGCCGACCTGATCAACCTCTTCACCCGCACCAACGCCTCAACCTCCAGCCAGGTCGTCGTACCCGCCGAATATTTACTGATCCGCGGCCGGGCGACGGGCCAGTAGGGTCTGCCGGCCGGCCAGGGCGTCGACGCCCCAGCCGCCGTCGACCCAGACGTCAATGCCCCGATCGATCAGCAGGTCCAGGAAGTCGAGTACACGCTCCGCGGGCATCACCGGATGACCTCGTAGCGGAGGGACAGGACGCCGTCGGGGGTGGTGTTGGTGGAGAGGAGGTGAAGGGCAGTGGGAAGTGTGTCGGGAAGGAGTTCGGGACCGTCGAAGATTGATGGGACCGACGCGCCGCCGATGGCGGTGGGGAGGAGGATGAGGTGGAGTTCGTCGATCAGGCCGGCTCGGAGGAGGGCGCCGTTGAGGCCGCCGCCGGCTTCGGAGATGACATAGGTGACGTCCAGGACGTCCCGCATCCGCTGGAGTGCAAGGGAAAGGTCGACTCGGTCTTCGCCCGCGACCAGGTAAGGAATGGTCTCCCGGCGTAGGAAGGACAGGTACGACGCGGGTGTCGCGCGGGCGACGAGAAGCAGGAGATCGGTCCCGTCGCCGCCCTTCCTGTCCCAGTGCACACGGCCTCGGCTGTCGACGATCGTGAACCACTTCCTGTGGTTCGGCGGCACCGCGGGCAGGTAGTCCTCGTACAACCCGTCGGCATCCGTCGGCGGAAGGTCGAGCGGACCGGCGTCCGGGGTGACGAAGGTGCCGCTGCCCTCGAGGATCGCCGTCGGCGCGTACAGTTCCTCCAAGAGCGCCGTACGCGCGGCCGAGGCGGCATCCGCGCCCGTGGGCCAGATCGATCGCCAGATCGACCCGGCCTCCTCGGACAGCAGCAGCCGATCCCGCCCGAGCGTGACCCGGCCGTCCACCGACGCCGTCACCGACACCACCACTCGCGCCCGATCAGTCATGCCGGTCTTCCTATCAGCGGGAACCGACAGTCACTCGTTGTGGAGAACCTCGGCGATGGTGGTGTGAGCCGCGGAGCGGGCCGGGATGTAGGCGCCGGCGGCGGAGATGAGGATGCCGGCGAGGACCAGCAGGGCCAGGAGCGACAGTGGGTAGACGTCGAGCATGAAGGCGGGCATTGCCACCTGGGCGCCGTTCGCCATGGCGGGGACGACCAGGCGGTGGGCGAGGATCCCCAAGGGGATGCCCAGCAGGCCGCCGATCGCGCCCAGAGCAGTCATCGACGTGACGACCATCAGCGTGACCTGGCTGGGCGTCATGCCGATCGACTTGAGCATCCCGAGATCCCGGCGGCGTTCTCGGGTGTTGAGGACGACGGTGTTGAAGACGCCGAGCGCAGCCACGGTCCCCAGCATCAGAGTCAGCAGTACGACGGTTGCCAGCACGATCGCGACGAAGCTGCCCGCGTCCTGCCCGGAGGTCTCCTGCAGTCCCGAGTCCCCCGCCTGCACGGCCTTGACGTAGGCGTCCAGATCCGTGCCCGGCTTGAGGTTGATCTCGTAGAGCGAGGCCCGCATGGTCGGCGCCACCAGCGCCAAGGTCTGCCAGTTCGACAACACCTCGTCACCGGAGTTGTAGAGCGCCTTACCGACGATCCGCACCTGGACGCTCTTCCCCTGCGCCTGCAACGTGACCGTGTCGCCGACCGCCAACCCACGCTGGCGAAGGAACCGCTCCGACACCACCACCTGCCCCGGACCGTCGAACCACCGCCCGTCGAGGATCCGAAAGCCGAGCGTCTCGAAGTCCCCCCGGTAGAACGACACCCGCAGATCCGTGTTCGTCCCGGCCAGCCGCATGTCCAGCTCCTGGCTCGCCGTCACCGACGACGTACCCGGGGTGGACCGCAGCAACGCCTCATCAGCCGCGTCACTCAGCTTGGCGCCCGGTGGCGCCTCCTCACCCGGAGGCGGTGCCCCGCCGTCCGGGACACCTCCGAACATCGCCAGGTCAACCGCACCGACCCGACTCGCGGCGGTCTGGTACGTCGTCAAGGACTTCCCGAGCCCGACCGCCAGCGTCACGCTCGTGACACCGAGTACGACGGCCGCGAGCGTCAGCGCCGTACGCGCCGGCCTTGCGAACGGAAGCCCGAGACCCAGGCTCACCGCCCGCGGCAACCGAGTACCACTCAGCCACCGCTGCGCCCGCAACCCACGCCCGGCCCGGGGTGCACTGCCCGCACTGATCGCCTCAGCCGCCGACAGACTCCGCGCTCGCAACGCGGGCACCAGAGCGGACAGCGCGACCAGCGCAGGTACGCCGAGCATCGCAGCCACGTCCACCCAGACCGGTACGCCGATGCCGCCCGCGCCATAGTTCTCGAAAGCCCTTGTCAGCAAGGACTCCGCGAGCACATTGCCCAGCACGGTGCCGATAGCGCAGCCGACGATCGCCGGAATGGACACCATCGCCAGATAGACCGTCATCACCTGCGTAGGTGTGAACCCCAGCGCCTTGAGTACGCCGATGTGCTTGAAGCCGGCGACCACCGCACCACTGACCACGTTGGCCACGATCAGTACGGCGACCGCCAGCCCCAGCCAGCCGAACACCATCAAGAAAGGCACAAACGTGTTCGGTTCGCCCGTGGCGATTGCACGCAGCGCAAGGTACGACTGAGTGCCCACCAGCGCACCGGATGGCAGACCAGCGGTCACCGCGGACTGACCGGCGGACACCTGTGCGTTGGTCGCGGCCTGGGCGAAGCGGTAGAGCATCTGAATGGACGTCGGCTTCAACGAAGTCATCTGCGCCGGCGTGACCCACGCATCGGCCGATCCGCTCACGCTGTAGGCGAATCCGACGATAGTCAGCCGCTGACCGCCGGCCACGGTCACTGTAGAACCCACCGTCGGCGCACCGCGCCCAGTGGAATCGGTCGGGTTCCGGTTCAGCACGATCTCGCCCGGCTTGTCCGCCCAGCGCCCCTTCCACACGTTCAGCCGGTCGACCGGCCCGCCGGGATCCGCCCGTCCCACCGCCACCAGGGAGAGCGGGATCCCCATGATCCGCGTCGAACTCAGGTCGAGCGTGGTCTGCCCGAACGGTCCGGCCACAGCCGCGGCACTCTGCCCCGCGTTGGTGAGCTGGGCGTCGCTGACCTTGCTCCGGTCGTACGACGCCACCAGGTGTGCACCACTTTGTTTTGCGTACGCCTGGTCGAAGGGCCCGCTGGACGCGGCCAGCAATCCCAGCGCCACCACGATCATCGTGGTCGACAGCAGAACGACCACACCGATCACCATGGTCTGCATCCGCCGTCGCCGTACCGCTGCTCGCGACACCGGCCAGACGGCGCTCACGACGTACGCTCCAGGCTGCGCTCGCCCGCGATCTGCCCGTCGACGAACTCGATCACCCGGCTGGCGCACCGTGTCGCGAGCTGCTGGTCGTGTGTCACCAGGAGCAGCGTCTGGCCGATCTGGTTGAGGTCCAGCAGCAGGTCCATGACCTGTTCGCCGGCGCGGGTGTCCAGGGCACCGGTCGGCTCGTCGGCCAGCAGTACCGCGGGACGGTTCATCAGCGCCCGGGCGACGGCGACGCGTTGCCGTTCACCGCCGCTCAGCTGGGCGGGGTAGATGTTCCGGCGGTCCGCGATGCCGAGTTCGTCGAAGAGTTCGAGGGCGCGCTTCCGGGCGGCCGAGGCCGGCGTACCGGTCAGCTGCGCGGCCAGTGCGACGTTGTCGAGGGCGGACAGGTCGTCGAGCAGGTTGAAGAACTGGAAGATCATGCCGATCCGCCGGCGCCGGTACAGCGCCAGGCCCTTCTCGTCCAGCGTGCCGAGTTCGTCGCCGTGCACCACGACGGAGCCCGAGGTCGGCCGGTCCAGCCCGGCCACCATGCTGAGCAGTGTGGACTTGCCGCTGCCGGACGGTCCCATCACGGCGACCGCCTCGCCGGCGCGGATCTCCAGCGATACCCCGTCCAGTGCGACGGAGTCGCCGTACTCCTTGCGTACGGCGGTCAGCCGCACGACCACCTGTCCGTTGCCTTCGTCATCCGTCATGCGTTCACGCTAGGACCGCCCGCACCCGTCTGACGTCAGCCTGCCGGCGTACTGTCCGCGCCTGCTCATCCTGGAGATGTACGGCGTGCCACTACCGGATGATGCGGAATCCGGAACGCCCCTGGGACAGTGGTTCTCGTGACCACGATCTGGCTGATCGTCGCTGTGGTGGCCTGCCTGGCCGCTGCGGCGCTCGCGGTGGCCCTTCTCCGGGCGCGGCGGGCGCACACCCGCGCCTTGGAGGAACGCGGGTGGTTGCTCGAGCGCGAACGGGAGAGTGCCGCGCAAACCGCGGTCGACGCGGAGCGGGCCCGGATCGCTCACGACCTGCACGACATCGTCAGCCACAACGTGAGCGTGATGGTGATCCAGGCCGGCGCCGCGCGGCATGTGCTGGAGACGGAGCCCGATCAGGCCGAGGCGGCATTGCTCGCGGTCGAGGCAGCCGGCCGCGACACCATGGCCGAGCTGCGGCATCTGCTCGGCCTGCTCGCACCGTCGGCGAGTGGGGAAGAGGACGAGCGACTGGCCCCACAGCCGAGTTTGAGCCGGCTCAGTCCGTTGATCGACCGGATCGCGTTCGCCGGGTTGCCGGTGGAGGTGCGTATCTCGGGGGACCCTCGACCACTCCCGGCCGGGGTAGACGTCACGGCGTACCGGATCATCCAGGAGGCGCTGACCAATGCGCTCAAGCATGGCGACGGCGTGAAGGCTGAGGTGACGGTGCGGTACGCCGACCACGCGTTGCGGGTGGAGATCCTCAACACCGGGCCGAGCGTGCTGACCGGGGGACGCGCACCGGTCGGTGGTGGCGAGGGGCACGGACTGCTGGGGTTACGGCAGCGGGTGGCCGTGTACGGCGGCGATCTCGATGCGCGACGTCGATTGGGTGGCGGCTTCCGGGTTCGCGCGAAGATCCCGCTGGAGCGCCTGTGACGAGTGCCCTTCGAGTGGTGATCGCCGATGACCAGGCCCTGGTGCGGACCGGGTTCCGGATGATCCTGAACGCGCGTGGCATCGAGGTCGTCGGTGAGGCCGGCGACGGCGTCGAGGCCGTCGATGCGGTCCACCGGCTGCGGCCGGACGTCGTACTGATGGACATCCGGATGCCGACGATGGACGGTCTCGAGGCGACCCGCCGCATCCTGGCCGAGCCCACGAACTGCCGGGTCCTGATCCTCACCACGTTCGACCTGGATCGCTACGTGTACGCCGCTTTGGCCGCCGGAGCCAGCGGGTTCCTGCTGAAGGACGTCACCCCTGAGCACCTCGCCGCAGCGGTCCGGCTAGTCACCACCGGCGACGCGCTGCTGGCTCCGTCGATCACGCGGCGGCTGGTGGAGCGGTTCGCGATCCCGGCCCCGACCCAGCCCGCGATCCACCGCGACCTCGCCGCGCTGACGCCGCGGGAGGTCGAGGTCCTCACCTTGATGGGCCACGGACTGTCCAACGCCGAGCTCGCCACCGAACTGACGTTGAGCGAGGCAACCGTGAAGACCCACGTCGCCCGGATCTTCGCGAAGCTCGGCCTCCGCGACCGCGCCCAGGCCGTCGTCCTCGCCTACGAAACCGGCCTCGTCCGCCCCGGCGACCGCACTCAGCCGTAATCCGTTGCTGATTTACAGTCGTATCAACTAGATTCGGCAAACCTCGCCCGCCCGGGGCGGACCTAAGGGGAGCCTGTTCATGGCGACTTGCCTTTTGTGTGCCTCGACCGGCGCTTTCCGCCCGCGCGGCGAGAAGGACGGCTACGGCATCGAAGAGTGCCCGTCGTGTGGCCTCGTGCAGCTCGTGCCGACGCCGACCGCGGACGTGCTGCGCGCCCTGTACGAGGGGGACTCGTACTTCGAGGGCGGCGCCGCGACCGGGTACTCGGAGTACGAGGACCAGGAGCAGGAGTACCTGGCGACGTTCCGCGAGGACGTGCGCCGGATCCGTGAGTTCGTCCCCAGCGGCCGGATCCTCGAGGTCGGCTGCGGGTACGGCTACTTCCTGCAGTGTGCGCTCGATGCCGGTTTCGACGCCTACGGCATCGATCTCTCCCCGGCGGCCGTCAAGTGGGCCGCGACGCGCCACCCCGGCCGCGTGTTCTGCGGTCTGCTCGAGGAGGTGCCCGAGATCCAGGACCAGAAGTACGACGTCATCTTCGGGTCGCACCTCATCGAGCACCTGACCGAGCCCTCCGAGTTCCTCCGCGTGGCCGGCCGCCTGCTCCGGCCAGGTGGTCTGGTGGTCATGGTCACCCCGAACATCAAGAGCCTGCTGGCCCGCGCCTCCGGATCGCGCTGGGTGTCGTTCAAGATCCCCGAGCACGTCAGCTACTACGACCCGGCAACTATCACCACACTGCTGAACCGCGGCGGCTACACGGTCCGCGCCGTCGACAGTGCCTATCAGTACTACGCCCTGCCGTTCGTCAGCCGCCGCGTCCGGGAGTTGCTCCACCCGGTCTCGCGAATCGTCCCGCCGGTGGAACGCCTCCGTTTCCTTCGCAACCGCAAGATCCGCGTCACCAGTGGCTCCATGCGTGTCCTGGCCGCCTACAACGGCGAGTGAGGTGACCCGGGCCGTCGGCAGAATCGCGGCATGCGTATCAGCCGTCGTGCCTTCGGGACGCTGGTCGGCGGCGCCGTACTCCTGGCCGGCTGCGGCAAGACCCCGGAAGAGGCGGCAGCCGACCGGCTGAACTGGCTGCGCGGACTCGCCGGTGTGGAGAAGGTCGAGCTGGTCGGTTCGGCCGACGACCAGTACATCCTGATGACCCTGGTCAAGCGTCGTTCGGACCAGGACATCACCGCGTTGATCGGCAAGATCAGGCGCGAGTTCGGACGACGCGAGGACGACTACGACAGCAGGATCGAACTCGATGTCGACAACTACCGCGCTCGGTTCTATCTGACGCTTCCAGCTAGCGATCTCGACGTGGACCGGGTTCTCTGGCTCCGTCGCGACGGGCGGGCGACGGGGTCGACGTACGGATCGTCGGGACTGCTCGTGACCGCTCCGCCGGCCGCGGTGGCTGCGGTTGCCGTAGGGCTGGACCAGGTCGTGCCGAGCGAGGACGCGCGGCGTACGCATCGCGTCGAGACCGCCGATCGGCAGGTCGTCGTCCAGTGGACCGACTGCCCCAGCCTCGACTTCCGCCTTGACCGCGCCGCGACCCAGCACTTCGCCGACCTGCAGCAGCGATACCCGGGCCTGACCGGGTGGATCGAGGCACCGGACCGCCGGGCCGGCGTCTACTTCGCGGCGAAGGACATCGAGCTGGACGCCCTGCTCGCGGCGCTGCCGAAGCTGGCGCCCGCTCGGCTGTACGGGAAGCTCGAGCTTGGCTGGGGACCCGTCCGGGCACCCGAGACAGTCTTCGCCAAGGCGTTCACTCCACAGGTCCGCAGGCTGACCGCTGAGCTGATGAAGATCCCAGGCGTCACCCGGATCGACATGCGCGACGACGGCGGACCGGCATCGGTCACCGTGCGGGATCGCGCCGGGTACGTCGCCGCGTGTGCGAGTCTGCGCAGGATCTGGGATTCCTATCTGTCGATCCAGCTGGTCAGGAGGCCGTCGCCGTACGTCGGGCAACAGGGCGACCCGGTCTTCAGTGGTTCGTCCTTCGACACGGGAGCGGCGTACCAGATCTACACGGCCGTCGCCGACCTCCAAGGCGTGACCACGGTGCAGGTCGGCCAGGCCTCCGCCAACCTGACCATCGCACCCGACATCACCGACGGCGACCTCGTGACCGCCTTCAAGGCGATGGCCGAGCTACCGATCGACCTGTACGTGAGCCATGACCCGGACCACAGCCTCGACGTCGCCGCCATCGGCCGCGTGGCAGAACGCAAGTACACCGCCCCGAGCCCGACGCCGGCCGAGGTCGACCCCGCCCTGATCTCCCGAGTCGCCACCGCCTGGACCCGCGCCACCCGTTGAAGCGCCGGGCCGTGCTCAGGTGTGGTCGCGAGTCTCCAGGTCCGTGCGGGCGAGGAGGGCCACCAGTTGGCCGACCGTTCGCTGTCGCAGCAGAGCCCCCGGCAGGGGTTTGTCGACCTGGACTGCGTAGCGATTGCGGCGGCCGTTCTTGTCCTTGACCACGTAACCGGCCTCCACCAGATCGGTGACGATACCGAAGGCCGCGCGCTCCGTGATGCCGACCGTGGTGGCGATCTCCCGCAGCCGGACGCCCGGGTCGTCGGCAATGCACAGCAGCGCCTGCGCGTGGTTCGTCAGGAAGCCCCAAGCCATGACGCAGAGTATACCGGAATCTTGATCCAGGAATTCTATTGCTAGTATTGAAGTACCAGCGTAGGTTCGGTGGTGGAACTGGTTTGTGGGTCTACGCAAGCCGCTCCACGATAGGAAGGCACACCATGCGCTGTACGCGCGTAGCTCTCTACGACATCAAGTCCGGCACGTTCGACGAGGTAGTCACCCAGGCGAAGGCCGAGATGGTTCCCTTGTTCAAGGGCAGCGACGGCTTCGTGTCCTACGGAGTGGCTCAGGTCGACAAGAACGCCTTCGTCTCGATCAGCACCTGGGAGACCCGGGCGCAGGCCGACACCGCCGCAACCAAGGCCGCGGACTGGGTCAAGGCCAACAGCGAGGACCGCTTCACGCTGCGCATCAACTACGTCGGCGATCTGGCCATCGACACCGGCCACCGCGAGCCGGCGCCGGTCGCGCACTAGTTCCACCGTTCCACGACTCACGAAACGGTTCGGCCGCTGGTGCGGTCGGACCGTTTCACTTTGGGTTCCTTCTCAGCGGCTGATCTCGCGCGGGACTGTCATCGCGACGAGCTTTTCTGGGTTGCGGATGATGTACAGGTTGGTGATCTTCTCGCCGGTGATCTCGATCAGCAGGACGCCTTCGGGATGGTCGCCGATGGTGGCGACCATCGCGGGTGCGTTGTTGTACTTGGCTATCTGGAACCGCAGACCGGGCCTCTCCCGGCCGGTGCGGAAGAGATCCAGGAGAACGGTCGCCACCTTCCGAGCGCCCACCACCGGCCGGCGCGACGCGGTGACCTTGCCGCCGCTGTCGGCGGTCCAGACGACGTCCGGCGCGAGCAGCTCGAGTAGCCCCGCCAGATCACCGGTCGCCGTCGCGGCCATGAACTGCTCGGTGATCAGTGCGGTCTTCGCGGTGTCGACGGGCTGGAATCGCCTGCATCGCGCCTGCACGTGCTCGCGGGCGCGGTGCGCGACCTGGTGGACCGCCGCGACGGATTTGCCCACCGCGGCAGCGACTTCGTCGTACCCGAAGCCGAATACCTCGCGCAGCACGAACACCGCACGCTCGTCGGGGGTGAGTGTTTCGAGCAGTACAAGCATCGCCATCGACACCGACTCGGCGAGCACCACGTCGGCCGACGGGTCGTTCTCGTCGAGCAGCAGCGGTTCGGGCAGCCACGGGCCGACGTAGTCCTCGCGCCGGCGTGTGCTCGCCCGCAACGTGTTGAGCGTCTGACGGGTGACCAGCCGCGCGAGGTACGACCTGGTGTCCCGCACCGTCGCGAGGTCCACCTCGGCCCAGCGCAGGTAGCTGTCCTGCAGTACGTCGTCGGATTCGGTAGCGGAGCCGAGGATCTCGTAGACGATCGTGAACAGCAGCGGCCGCAACAGAGTGAACCGCTCGGCATGCTCGTCGGTGGTCATGGGGACGTGACCACCCGCGGCTGCTCCAGCTGCCGGCCGCCCTTGATCCACGCCCAGGAACCCGGCTCGCGAGCCTCGCGACGGATCCTCGACACCGCGAGCTTGCAGGTCTTCTCCTTGATCGCGGCGCCCACGCGGCCGCCGATGTACACGTTCACCACGGTGTCGTCCTTGCGGGCGAGCTGCCGCATGGCGGCGTGCCGGCCGAGGCTGACGCACGACCCGGTCAGGGCCTGGTTGATCACCGCCGGTTCGGTCCCCGCGATGTGGCTCAGCACGGTGTTGGCGGCCTGCGCCCCCAGCGGTCCGGCGGCCTGACAGCTCATTCGCAGCGGTTGACCCGACGGGGCCGCGGCGTCGCCGGCGGCAACCACCCGGTCGTCGTCGACACTGGTCAACGTCTCGTCGGTGAGCAGCCTGCCGAGCGAGTCGGTCCGCAGCCCGCTCGCGGCGGCCAACTCCGGTACGCCGAAACCCGTCGACCAGATGGTCAGTGCGCTCGAACGCGTCGTACCGTCGGAAAGGACGATCGCATCCGGCCGGACCTCGGTCACCACCTCAGTTTCGCGCACGGTGACACCGTGCCGGGACAGCCACTTGGCGGCGTACCGGCGACCCGGAGAACTCCAGGCCGGCACCAGGGTTCCGCCACACACCAGGGTGACCTTGCGTCGTTGTTCGGCGAGCTCGGCGGCCGTCTCGACGCCGGTCAGTCCTCCGCCGACCACGGTGACCGGAGCGTCGACGGGCAACTCCTCCAGCCTGGCGCGCAGCCGCCGCGCAACCTCGAACTCGGCGATCGGGTAAGCGAATTCGGCCGCGCCAGGCACGGATGACGGTATCGCCGCGGTGCTGCCGACCGCATAGATGACGTAGTCGTAGTGCAGCGTGCGGCCCGACGCCAGTTGCACTGCGCGGGCGGCGGTGTCGATCCGCAGAGCGCTGTCGACGACCAGCTGGATGCCCTCGCCGAGCAATGTCCCGTAGTCGATCGTCGCGTCGTCGGTGCCGGCCACGAACTGGTGCAGCCGCACCCGTTCGACGAAGTCCGGCCGGGGATTGACCAGGGTGATGTCGACGCCGTCGCGCATCCGCAGATGGTTGGCCGCGAGCGTCCCGGCATACCCACCACCGATGACGACGACCTTGTGCTGTGTGTTGTGTCCAGTCATGCCCCCAAGACACCGCCGACGCCCAACCCCTGACACGACGTGACGCACGTCACCCCGGGCGCTACTGGTTCACGATGCGGGATCTCAGTGCGAGGTCGTCCATCGTCTCCAGCACTTGGAGGTGGTGGACTCGCACCGGCATCTGTAGCGGCTGGAAGGTCGTCACCAGGTCCCGAAGCTCCGCATAGTCGGCGCCGGTCACGTCCGCGGTCAGTTGGAGATATCCCGCGAGCAATGGCTGCTCCGCCGCGAGCGCGAGTACGGCTTGTGTTCATCCCCCAACACGCTTTCCAAGCCGCAATTCGACGTTCGGGCAGGATCGAGCGCTAGTGCTGAGCCCTGACCGCACCCGTCAGTCGGCGGGTCGGTATCGCTGTGAGCTAGCCCTCGGAGAGCGCTTCGATCACGTCCTTGGAATGGGTCAGCGGTATCCGGCTGCCCTCGAGCTCGATCCGCGAGTTGCTCTCGGGATGGATCAGCTCGAGCACCCTCACGTTCACTCGCTGGTGGACCTTCACCTCCAGCCCCGCCCTCGCGACCTTGAAGACCATCGCACCGGGCTCCTTGCTGCGCGACCGGCCTTCGAAGCCGTAAACCCCGTCGGCGGTCACTCCGAGCAACATGAACTCGGGCATCCCGTGGGCGGCCGCGTTCGCGTGCATGCCACCGATCACGCCCGCGACGTTACCGACGGCCTCACCTACCGAGCCACCGACTTCGCCCAAGCTGCCGCCCACCATGCCGCCGGCGAAGATCGAGCCGGTCTGGCCGCGGGGGCTGAACTGGCCTGCGGCGATCACCTCATCGGCGATCCCGTCGCGAACCAGAGCCTGCTGAACCACGCGCTCCATCGTTTCCTCGGACATCGCTCCTCCTGGCGCTCGACGTTGATCACCCTGTAGCGGTCCCAGGCTCGCAGGTATGGCTCCGGGATGACAGGACGCCGGTTGACGTGTGAATCCTGCCGGCGCTTGAGTTCAGTGGTCGTGGACCAGGCTTTTGGTGAACATCAGGCAGGCGCTGTCGTCGTTCCTGACGGTCGCCATCGGTGGCACCTGCCGGCCGTCGTAGATCAGCCCGCGCCCGTCAGGGATGTAGCCGCGCCGCACATACATCCGCTGCGCCGTCCCGTAGTCGGGATACAGACCGACACCGATCCCCACCACGTCGGACCGTTCGGCCACCCGAGCCTCAGCCGCGTCCATCAGCCCACTACCGATCCCACGCCGCCGAAACTTCGGCAACACATTGAAGTCCGAAATCTCCGGGATCCCCTCGAACGGCTCGTACGGCGACTCCCACCACACAGTCACGTATCCCGCGAACTCCTCGTCCACGGTCGCCACCAACACATCCCGCAACCCGGCTTCTTGCTCAGCCAGGTACTTCTCGTACTGCTGAACCGGCTTGTTCCACCCGATCGCCGTGAACGCCGCCGCGAAAACCTCAGGATCCCCATCCCGCAACGCCCGAATCGCAACCCCGTCCACGACACCCTCCCCAGCCCGGCACCAACTCCCCGCAGGTTAGCCCGCCGGAGCACATAACAAGTTCACGTGGCGCGCTGGACCTCTTCGTGCCTGCGTCGGCCTTCGCGGAGCTCGAGCGCGGCCAGGAGGACGCGCCGTACCAGGCCTGTCAGCGCGTCATCGCTGCTGGTGACGTCTTCGCTGACCGCGGCCAGGATGGCGTCGAGGTGGTCGTTGGAGGCAGCGGTGTTGCTGACCACGTCGTCCATGAGCCGGATGGCTCGCCGCAGCGGGTCCGAAGGTTCGTCGAGGCCGAGGTCGGCGCGCCAGGGCGAGCCTGCGGCCGCGATACGCAGGACCGCGCCGACCCGGTTGGGCGCGTACGCCAACGACTCGGCGACGGCCTCGGCCCAGCCACACAGAATCGTCAGGTCGTCGACGTTCAACGGTCTCGTTGGAGCCGTTGCTGGGGTCCTTCCACAGGCCGTCGACACGTGCGGGATCGAGCCCGCCCGGACGGCAGCGGTCCACCAGGCCCAAGCGCTGAGGGTCAGTACGGCGGAACCCGGGTCGTCGGCGAACACACTCGCGTACCGGGCGGACCACCGCGATGCGAGCTGCGGCCCGTCAAGGAGCGGCGCCACGATCCCCGTCGGTCCGATCGCGCGGATGAGGTCGGCGACCTCGTCGTTCTGAGCGAGGTCCTCGCAGATCAGGACGACAACGGTGAATCCCTCGCCGAACTCGATGAAGTGCAGAACGCGTCGGGGGACGTTCACGGCTTCCCACCACCGCATCGCGGGGTGCAGTTCGCCGCCAAGGTGGTACTGGTAGATCTGCCCGGCGTCCAAGGACCATCGATGGTGCTTGTTCTGCCGGACGTGGAGCCAGCCGGTGCCGAAGCCCTCCAGCGGTTCGGCCCGGCCCTTCTCCATCTCTGGTGACACGCCCCAATGCACCCAGTTGTCGGGAAAGTCATCGAGCGGCGATCGCTTTCGACGTACGCCGGTAGTGAGCGAAACGACTCCGTGTGACTCGAGTAACGCCTCCAACGGCGCGAGATCGTCCTCCGTGATCGCACTCTCCGGCAGGCACACCACGTCGATGCTGTCGACTTCGTTGCGGGCGGCAACCAGCATCCGGTCGACCAGATCCAGGTCGAGGCGCTCGGCGGGGTCGAAGTCGAAGAACCCGTACGGCTCATCGGTATCGCGCTGTGCGGACCCTTCGACCGGGCGGAAGTCGCTGGCGCGGATCTGCAGGGGCCAGGGCAGTAGCAGGAAGTTGACATGGTCGGCACGAGGCTCGGTGCCTCGCCGGCGGGCCGGCAGCTTGTGCCATCGCACGCGGTAGCCGCACCCGAGCGGATTCGAAGCGGCCAGGGCGACGCCGAGCCCGGCGCACGCCTCATCGGCGATGGCGTGCAGCGTCAGCAGGGCTGCGCGCAGCTCCCAATCGGCGCCGGTGGACAGCTCTTCCAGCGGCGTCGTCGCAGCGGCGAGTACGACGTCCATCATGCTGACCAGTAGCGGCGGTAGTTTCTCCTCAGGGGCGTCGATGACGCCACTCCACGCCCGGCCGACCGCCTCGACCGTGGTCGACCACGCGATCCGTGATTCAGGCGGCCACTGGCGCCCGGGAGGCGGCGACAGCGCGAACCGAAAGGCCCCCGACCGCTCCAGCGTCAACCGTGGACACCGAAGCCGTACCTGCCCCAGCCAGGCTAAGCCCTGCCGACACCCCTCACGAGACAGAAAGCCGGCCGCAACCGCGACCGGCTTCCTCGTGCTCATCCCCCCACACCTTCGAACCCACCCTCTGACCTGCAGGTTCGTACTCCAGGAGACTGGCGGAGGATACGAGATTCGAACTCGTGAGGGGTTGCCCCCAACACGCTTTCCAAGCGTGCGCCCTAGGCCTCTAGGCGAATCCTCCAAGCGCAGAGAATACGCGAGGGTGCACGGGAAGGTGAAATCGGGCTGCTGGTGGTCAGCCTGCTCATCTAGGGTCGCGGTATGCACGGTGCACCGGATCCGAACGTCGTACACCCGATGCCCGCCACAGACCGCGTGGTGCTGCTGAAAGCGGTGGTGACGTCGCCGCTGATCGAGGTGGGCGACTACTCGTACTACGACGACCCGCATGACCCCACCGCCTTCGAGACGAACAACGTGCTCTACCACTACGGTCCGGAGCGGCTGCGGATCGGCAAGTACTGCGCACTCGGCGAGGGCACCACGTTCGTCATGAACGGTGCGAACCACCGGATGGACGGGCCGTCCACGTTCCCGTTCCCGATCATGGGTGGTGCGTGGGCGGAGCACTTCGATCTGATCACCGGACTGCCGGGACGCGGCGACACCGTGGTCGGGAACGACGTGTGGTTCGGATACCGCAGCCTGGTGATGCCCGGTGTGACGATCGGGGACGGTGCGATCGTCGCGTCTGGCGCGGTGGTGGTCGACGACGTATCGCCGTACGGGATCGTCGGTGGGAATCCAGCCAAGCTGATCCGCCGGCGGTTCTCCGACGACGACGTTGCCCGGCTGCTCCGGATCGCCTGGTGGGACTGGCCGGCGGACCGCGTCACAACCAACATCCGGGCGATCATGGCCGGCACTATCGAGGAACTGGAGAAATGAGCCTTGTACTGCGCCCGATCGCACCGGGCGACGTGGATGCCTTGCAAGAGTTGATCGAGTCCGACCCGGGCTACACCGAGCGGATCACTGGCTACCCACCGGGACCTGCAGACGCGCAGAGCCTGTTGATGATGCGACCGGAGGGACTGCCCGAGGAGGCGAAGGTCGTTCTCGGCGCGTTTGTCACCAACCGGTTGGTTGCCGTCGTCGACCTGCTCCGGGGCTATCCGAACGACCACACCGCCTTCATCGGCCTGCTCGAAGTTCACTGGAACCACCAGGGCAGCGGTCTCGGCAGAGCGACGTACGAGGAGGTCCAGCGGTACGTCGAGACCTCGTGGCCCGAGGTATGGACGCTCCGGCTGGCGATCGTGGACACGAACGCGCGGATCGCGACCGGGTTCTGGCTGCGGCAGGGGTTCACGCCGACGGGTGAGGAGCGGCCGTATCGCTACGACAAGCTGGAGTCGACCGCACGCCTCTACGAGAAGCAGCTGACCTGGGCGCATCCCGCGCTGGAGGTGCGGGAGTCGCCGGTCGCGGGCAAGGGCCTGTTCGCGACGCAGCCAATCGCCAAGGGCGAAGTCGTCGGCCAACTGTCCGGCCGCCGGGTCACCACGGCGGAGCTCCGTGAGCTCCTGAAGCATCCGCCTGTCGACACGATCACGATCGACGAGGACGAACACCTCGTGCTGAGCAACGACCCTCGCCCTGTGATTGCTTATGGCAACCACAGTTGCGACCCGAACATGTGGTGGATCGACGCCGTCACGCTGGAGGCCCGCCGGGACATCGCGGTGGGCGACGAGGTGACGAGCGACTACGGGACCTCTACTGGTGTGGACTACGAGCTGCAGTGCACCTGTGGCTCACCACTGTGCCGAGGCGTCATCACAGGTGAGGACTGGAAGCAGCCGGAGCTCCAGAGCCGGTACGGCGACCACTGGATCCCGGCGCTGCTACGCAAGCAGCGTGGGGGCTAACGCTCTCCACTGCTCGACCGGCTGGGGACCGGTGACACCTGTGATCACGTTGACCGCGACATGGTCGACTCCGGCGTCCAGATGCTCGGTCAGCTTGGCCTTGATGTCGGCCGGCGTACCCCATGCGGCCAGTGCGTCGACCATGTGATCCGGGAGCTCAGCCTGGTCCTTCGCACTGAACCCCTGCCGCTCGAGGGAGGCGGCGTACCCGGGGATCCGTGGGAAGAAGCCGATGGTGTCCCGTGCGATCGCCCGGGCCCGGTCCGCGTCTGCCTCCAGTACGACGAGGTGGCTGACCGAGAGCAGCTTGTCCGGGCCGAGTACCTTGCGTGCCTCAGCGGCGTACGCAGCACTGATCAGGAACGGGTATGCACCGGCGGACCGGTCCCGGGCCAGCTCCAGCATCCGCGGACCGAGCGCTGCGAGGACACGCCGCTCCACTGGTACGTCGACCTCGTCCAGGTAGGCGTTGAGGGTGGCGAGCGGCTTGGGGCCGTGCGCTCCGCCCAGTCCGACCGTGAACCGGCCCGGTGCGGACTCTTCCAGCGCGGCGTACGTCGTACTGACGTCGGCCGCGCTGTATCTCACAACCGCGAGGATGCCGCTCACGAATTTTATCGAGGTGGTCGCGCCGACCAGATCGACGATGGTCTGGAGTCCAGGCAGCGGGCCGCCGGACAGCCAGATCGCGGGATACCCGAGCGCCTCGGCCGCCCGCGCGGCCTCGATCGACTGCTCGCTGCTGTCCAGACCCGTCGAGATCCCGAACGGGCCGAATTGATGATCCGTCACGCAACCAGAGTAGTCCGGGGCGGGATTTCGGGCCTGCGGAGGAGATCCCGTACACTCGTCTCCGGTTCCCCGCGTGGCGGTATCTCGCCCAACTCCCCCAGGGCCGGAAGGCAGCAAGGGTAAGTGAGCTCTTCCGGGTGCGCGGGGAATCCTCATGTCCGGGCTGTCTAGGCTGGTGGCGCTTCGACCGACCACAGCGAGGGAGCCCGATGAGCGCCGAGCGCCGTTACCTGCAGGAACTGATCATCGCCGAGCTCGGCGTCCCCGCGTCGTTCGATCCGGACATCGAGATCGAGCGCCGGATCGAGTTCCTGGCCGACCAGCTCCGGCGGAGCGGCGCGACGTCGTACGTGCTCGGCATCAGTGGCGGAGTCGACTCCGCGACCGCGGGCCGTCTCTGCCAGCTGGCGGCGGAGCGAGTGCGGTCCGAGGGCGGTCAGGCGACGTTCATCGCGATGCGGCTGCCGTACGGCGTCCAGGCGGACGAGGCGGACGCGCAGCGCTCGCTGGAGTTCATCAAGCCGGACGAGACGCTCGTGGTCGACGTGAAGCCGGCCACCGACGCCATGGTCGAGTCGGTCCGGCACGCGGGGCTCGGCGACCGGGAGGACTTCCACGTCGGCAACATGAAGGCACGGCAGCGGATGATCGCGCAGTACGTCGTCGCCGGGGCACGCGGCGGTCTCGTCGTCGGCACGGATCACGCGGCGGAGGCGGTGATGGGGTTCTTCACCAAGTACGGCGACGGCGCCTGCGACCTCACGCCGTTGTCCGGCCTGACCAAGCGCCGGGTCCGTGAGGTGGGCTCACGCCTGGGCGCGTCGGACGAGATCACCGGCAAGGTGCCGACGGCCGACCTCGAGACCAACAACCCGGGCCTGCCCGACGAGGCCGTCCTGGGCGTCACGTACGACGAGATCGACGACTTCCTCGAAGGCCGCGAGATCGACGAGAAGGCGGCCGCGACGATCATCGGCACCCACCGGCGGACCGCCCACAAGCGCGCTCTGCCGCTGGCCGTCTAGCGCTCAGGCGGTGTGCGCGAGCTGGCGGACGCGGTTGGCGAGGCGGGCCAGGCGGATGGTGGCGACGTTGCGGTAGGCCGGGCGCAGAACCGTTGCCAACGGCCCGGACTGCTCGAAGGTGTGCGTGACCTGGCGGTCCGGGCCGATGGTCCAGATGCCGACCTCGCGAAATCCGGGGACCTGCCAGGTGATCTCGACCCGGTCGGCCTCGACCACCGTGTACTGCAGTTCGCCGGCCAGGCCCGGTCGCACCTGCAGTGCGTATCTCGCGCCCAGCTCCGCCTGCTCCGGTCCATCGATGGCCAGGAACGCCTCGTTCCACTCCGGCAGCGCGAGCGCGTCCAGCAGGACGTGCCGGATCGCCGCCGGGTCGGCCGGGATGGCCTCGGTGGCTTGCTCCATGACTATCTCTCCTGGGCGAGGTGGTGGTCGTACTCGGGGTCTCGCCGGCGGGCCAGCGCGGCCCCGGCGGGGAACGCGTCGGCGACGGCGCGCAGCGTGGTGATGGTCTCGTCGAGCGCCTGACCCGCGACGATGTCGTGCATGGTCCGGTGCAGGCGGTTCTCCGCGGTGACGATGCGCCGGTGCAGCGCCCGGCCCTGCGGGGTCAGGCTCAGCGCGAGGTAGCGCCGGTCGACCTTGTCGATGCCGCGTTTCACCAGCCCCTGCGCGACCAGCCGGTCGACGAGGCGGCTCGGGCTGTTGCCGGTCTCGCAGACCAGCAGGTCGCCGAGAGCGTTGAGCGTCAGCGGCCCGTGATCGCGCAGGACGCGCAGGACTTCGGCCTGGGACGGCGTGATTCCGAGCGGCCGCAACTCGGCCGCGAGCAGCCGGTTGCCCTCACGCTGGATCGCCAGCACGAGATAACGCAGCTCCTCGACAACCTTCATGACCGATACATTACACGACACGTATGTTGTGTCATCTATCTCTGCCGAGATCGTTCGGTGCTCCGAGTGCGGGAAGAGTGCCGGAGAAAGTCCGGACAGCTTCATGGTCAAGGTGGCATCGCGACTGGCACAGTGTTGGCATGAAGGGTCTGATGCAGAGCTACCAGCTGTCCCTGGACACCATCTTTCTCCGGGCCGAGCAGTTCTACCCGGACAAGACCGTTTACACCGGCGGGCCGGCGCCGACGAAGCTGACGTACGGCGAGTGGGCCGCGCGGACCAGACGCCTGGGCGGCGTCCTGGACGCGCTCGGGACCAGTCCGGACGGTCGAGTGGCCACCTTCGCGTGGAACTCGGGGCGCCACCTCGAGCTGTACTTCGCCGCCCCGTGCACCGGCCGGGTCCTGCACACACTCAACATCAGGCTCTTCCCCGACCAGGTCGTCTACATCGCGAACCATGCCGAGGACGAGGTCGTTTTTGTCGACAAGTCGCTGCTCGGGCTGTTCCTGCCGCTGCTCGAGCGGCTGCCGCTGATCCGGCATGTCGTCGTGATGGACGACCTGCCACCGGGAGCGCCCGGTGCGGAGGTGCCGGACGATCCCCGGTTCCACGACTACGAGGAGCTGCTGGCCGCGGCCGAGCCGGTCGAGTTCCACGTCGACGACGAGAACCAGGCCGCCGCGATGTGCTACACGAGCGGTACGACGGGCCACCCGAAGGGTGTCGTCTATTCGCATCGATCGACCTGGCTGCACTCGATCGGCGTCCTGACGAACTCCGGGCTCGGGCTGGCCGAGACCGACACCGTGATGCCGGTGGTGCCGATGTTCCATGCGAACGCCTGGGGCCTGGCGCACGCGGCGCCGATGGCCGGCGCGTCGCTGGTGTTCCCGGGGCCGGACATGACTCCGCAGGGAATCCTCAAGTTGCTGCAAGAACAAGAGGTCACGTTGTCGGCCGGCGTTCCGACGATCTGGCAGGGTCTGTTGCCGTTGCTGGACGGGGTCGAGTTGCCCAAGCTCAGGCGGATCCCTTGTGGCGGATCCGCCGTACCGCTGGCTTTGTCGGAGGCTTTCCGGGAGAAGCTCGGCCGGCCGATCCTGCAGGCGTGGGGCATGACGGAGACCAGTCCGGTGGCGACTGCGTCGCACGTGCCGGCGCGGTACGACGAGCTCGCCGAGGACGAGAAGGCGCGGCTGCGGGCCCGCCAGGGGTTACCGCTGCCGGGAGTCGAGGTGCGGATCGTCGAGCCCGGGTCGATCACCCCGCTGCCCTGGGATGACGCGGCCACCGGTGAGCTGCAGGTCCGCGGCCCGTGGATCGCGGCCGAGTACTACCGCCCGGGCGATGGCGCCCAGCTCAACACCGAGGACGGCTGGATGAAGACCGGCGACGTCGCCGCGATCGACCAGTTCGGCTCGGTCCGCCTGGTCGACCGCACCAAGGACCTGGTCAAGTCAGGCGGCGAGTGGATCAGCTCGGTCGAGCTCGAGAACCTCCTGATGGCCCACCCCGCCGTCAAGGAGGCCGCCGTCATCGGCGTCCCGCACCCGAAGTGGGACGAACGCCCGCTCGCCTGCATCGTCTGCCAGGAAGGCGAAACCGTGACCGGCGAGGAGATCCTGGACTTCCTCCGCCCCCAGGTCGCGAAGTGGTGGCTCCCCGACGCCGTCGAGTTCATCGAGGAGGTGCCGAAGACCTCGGTGGGGAAGTTCTCCAAGAAGGACCTCCGCACGCGCTTCGCCAACTACCACCTCGAGTAGCTCGGATGGACCCGTCAGCTGGCGCTCATCGGCTCCTTGGGGGCGTCAGGTGAAGTCCACGTCGAACTGACGGCGGAGGTGGGCGAGGGTCGCGTCGACGAACTCCGCCGGCCACGGCTCGCCGGTTTGCTGGGCGAGGGCGGTGCCGCGGCGGATGAACTCGCGGCAGATGTAGTGGTTGGCCGCGACGATGTCCGCGGGGTCGGTGCCGGCCGCGGGGATTGCTTCCAGGACGGCGCGTTGTTCGTCGGAGAGGTAGGCGTTGAGGCGCTTGGCTCCACCGGTACGACGTACGCCGCGCTCGGCGAGCATCAGGGTGATGAGTTGGTCGCGGACCGCCCCGATGCCTTGGTTGCCGACGATCCGTTCGTCGCGGCCGAGGACCGTGACCAGGTTCCCGAGGAAGTAGAAGAAGAGGTTGACCGCGACCGCCGGCCAGTACGGGTCTCCGGGCCGACCGCCCTGCCGCGGGATGTCGCCATCCGGGAACAGCGTGCCGTCCCGGTCGAACAGCACCCGCACACCGTCGTACCCGAACCGATTGAAGGACTTGAGCGGATGCACGATCAGGTCGACATGGAGCCAGTCAGCGGTGATCCCCAGCCCACCGATGAGCCCGGGCACTCGATCCGCCAGGACGGTCGGCCCAGCGACCTTCCGCAGTACGTCGGCCCAGTTCTCCTCGAACCACTCCAGGCTCTCGTCCGTCACGACCAGATGTACGTCGACGTCGCTGAACCTGTCGGCCTCGCCGGTCCCGTAGCTTCCGATCAGGTAGACCGCGAGGATGCGCTCGTCCTCGAGCAGCACCTCTTGGGCTCGCCCGATCGCTGTCTGCTGCAACTCGTCCCCAGCGTCCACCCGCCTCACCTTAGGACGGTCCCGGTTCGACCCGTCCCTCGCACCCCACTCGCGCACCGCGGGGACGAGGCTGGTTTTGTCGGGGCGCGGCGCTAGGGTGGCGGGCGTGGAAGCACCCCTTGCGTTGTACCGCCGGTATCGCCCGGAGACGTTCGCCGAGGTGATCGGGCAGGACCATGTCACGGCGCCGCTGCGGAACGCGCTGAGCAACAACCGGGTGAACCACGCCTATCTGTTCTCCGGGCCCCGCGGGTGCGGGAAGACCACCAGCGCGCGGATCCTGGCGCGGGCGATCAACTGTGAGAAGGGCCCGATCGCGGAGCCGTGCGGGGTGTGTAAGTCGTGCACCGACCTGGCGCGTGGCGGTCCCGGCAGCATCGACGTGATCGAGATCGACGCCGCGTCGCACGGTGGTGTGGACGACGCGCGGGACCTGCGTGAGCGGGCGTTCTTCGCGCCGGTCGAGAGTCGCTACAAGATCTACATCATCGACGAGGCGCACATGGTGACCACGCAGGGCTTCAACGCCCTGCTGAAGCTGGTCGAGGAGCCGCCGCCGCACCTCAAGTTCATCTTCGCCACCACCGAGCCCGACAAGGTGATCGGGACGATCCGGTCCCGGACCCACCACTACCCGTTCCGCCTGGTGCCGCCAAAGGTGCTCGGCGACTATATGGCCTCGCTCTGCCAGTCCGAGGGTGTCGCGATCGAGTCGGCCGCGTTGCCGCTGGTCGTGCGTGCGGGTGCCGGTTCGGTGCGGGACTCGCTGAGTGTGCTCGACCAGTTGATCGGTGGGGCGGGTCCGGATGGGGTGACGTACGAGTTGGCCGTCGCGCTGCTCGGGTTCACGCCGGACTCGTTGCTCGACGCTTGTGTTGATGGATTCGCCGCGCACGACAGTGCGGCTGTGTTCGAGACGATCGAGAAGGTCATCGAGACCGGGCAGGACCCGAAGCGGTTCGCGGAGGACTTGCTGCGGCGACTGCGGGATCTCGTCGTGCTGTCCGCCGTACCGAATGCTGTTGCCTCCGGTCTGATCGAAGCCGCCGAGGACCAGGGCGAGCGCCTACAGACCCAGGCTGCCGGGATCGGCTCCGCGGAGCTCACCCGGGCGGCCGACATCGTCGCGGCCGGTCTCCTGGAGATGCGTGGCGCGACGGCTCCCCGCCTTCAGCTCGAACTCATCTGCGCCAAGGTCCTCCTCCCCGGCGCCGACGACTCCACCAACGGCATCCAGGCCCGCCTCGACCGGATGGAACGACGCCTAACCATCGGGGTCCCGGCCGCTACGCCAGACGCCGCCCCCGCGGCGGGTGTCGCCGGCGGAGCTGGCCAGGACGCCGCCAGTCGAGCCGCAGCCCGGGCCGCCGCTGGTGCGGTAGGCACGCCACCCGACAGTACGACGATGGCCGAAGCGACCGCTGGCCCCGGAGCCCCTGCGGACTCAGCACCGGCAGCTGACGCCGGCCCAGGCGCCGCCGCATCCGGAGCTGGCTCCTCAAGCGCGGCGGCCGGAGGCGATACAGCTGGCGTGGACGCCAGTGGTGCCACGGCGACAGGTGGTGCTGTTGGTACTGCCGGCAGCGGTGCCGGTACGTCGCGGCGCGGCGCCGGGACGGGAGACGCGGGGCGCGGGGGTGCTGTTGATGGCGGCGCTTCCGGCTCCGGCTCGGTGGCAGCTGGCGCCGGGCGTACCGGAGCGTGGGGCGATGAGTCCGCTCCGGCGGCTGCGGCTGCGGCTGGTGCTGGAAAGGCGGTCGGTGGTGCTTCGGGGCCGGGTGGTGCTCCGGCGGGTGGGGGCTCGGGGGCGCCGTCCGGTGGTTCAGTGGGGCTGGCGGATATTCGGCGGTTGTGGCCTGAGGTGCTCGACGCGGTGAAGAGCAAGCGGCGGTTCGCGTGGATCATGCTGAGCCAGAACGCGCAGGTCATCGCCGTCGACGATCAGACACTGACGCTGGGATTGGTGAACGCGGGGGCGCGGGAGAGCTTCGCCCGTTCCGGCAGCGACGAGATCCTCCGGCAGGCGATGATCGACACCATCGGCCTGAACCGCAGAATCGAAGCCGTCGTCGACCCCTCCACCGACCCCGGCGCAGGCGGCGCACACCAACCAGCCACCCCCCGACCAGGCGGCCCACAGGCAGGCAGCCCAGGCTCAGCTGGTCCAAGCGCAGGCGGTACTGGCGCAGGTAGTCCGGGCACAGGCGGTACCGGCGCAGGCGGTCCAGGCACGGGCGGTACCGGTGCGGGTGCCGGAGGTGGTGGGTCTGCCGCAGGTTCCGGAGCCGGCGCGACCGCGGCTGGATCGAGCACGGGAGGCGGAGCCGATGGGTTCGCCGCAGGTTCCGGAGCCGGTGGTTCGGCCGCGGGTGGTGCTGCGGCCGGTGGTCCGGGAGTCGGCGGACAGGCCGTGGATGGTTCGGCAGTCGGTGGTCCGGCCAGTGGTCCCGGCGCGAGTGCTCCCGGCACGGGCACAAGCGGATCCGGCGTGGGTGCTCTCGGCTCGGGTGGCGCTGGCGGATCCGCGGGTGGTCCTGGATCGGGTAGTGCTGGCGCGAGTGGATCCGGTGCGGGCGGGCTGGGAGCGACTGGAGCAGGTGTGGGTCCGGGTGGCGGCGGTGGTACTGCGGCCGGCGGGGTTGCGGCCGCGGGATCGGCGTCCGGTGGTGTGGGCTCTGGTGGCCCGGAGGCCCGGACCGGTGCGTGGGGTACTGGCGTGGCAGCGACGCCTGGTGCGGGTGCGGGCGCCGCAGGCGGGGCTGGGGATCAGTCGGGCGGTGGTCAGTCGTCGGTGAACCCGGGACGGAACGCCGGGCCGGGTGGCGCGGGCGGGACTAAAGGGGCTGGCCAGTGGGGTGATGGCGCAGGCACGGCGGTTGCCCTCCAAGAGCCGCCGGACCCGGAGTATGACGACGTACCGCCGGAGCCTGATCCGTGGGACGACGTACCGGTGTCGCGGCAGGCCCCGCGAGCCGCTCGCGCAGACGGGCCCGGGACGCGGACGCCTGGGGCTGGACGCGCGCCTGGAGCTGGGCAGTCGACCGGGACCGCCGGGCAATCGGGTGGGACGGCTGGGCAGTCGGCTGGCGTGTCTGGCGGTGATCGGCGTGAGCAGGCGGCGAGTAAGCGGCGGGCTGCCGAGGCGGCGGTTGCGGCTGAGCAGGCACGGCGAGCGGCTGCTGCGCCGGCCGCTCCGATGGTGCCGCTGACCCCCGAGGAGGAAGCGGACGCGATCGGCGAGGACGACGTAGTGCTGGAAGAAGATTCCCGCACGCACACAGACCTCCTGCGCGAGACCCTAGGCGCCCAAATCATCACCGAAGAACCCAACTGACCACCAGCCACAGCCGCCCACCAGCTAACCGCAGAACGCCCACCGGCCGATCGCAAGCCCGCCGGCAGCCGCAGGGCACCACCGACTGACCACAGAGCCCACCGGCTAACCGCGAGGCGCCTTCTGGCCGGCGCAAAACTGCGCCGCCAGCCGGCGGCCACAAAGCTCCGGTCGGCCGATGGCAAGCACCCAGGCCAACCGCAGAGCGCCTACTGGCCGACGTAACGCCGCGTCGCCAGCCAACCACCCACCGGCTCGCCGGCTCACCGCAGAGCGCCTACCGGCCGACGCACAGACCGCTTCAGGGCACCCGCCGGCTGGCCACAAGCCCGCCGGCTAACCACAAGGGCTCCCGTCGGCCGATGGCAAAGCACCCAGGCCAACCGCAAGGCACCCGCCGGCTCACCGCTGGGCGCCCTGGGCCGATCGCACAGCCAGCTGGCCAATCGCAAGGCACCACCGGCCGTTGTCCGGGGTCGGTACGTCGCCGTGGTCGGTGGAGGACGGTTAGGCCTCGACCTGGTCAGGGGGTTGACGCTGGGGTCGCGCGCGCGGCACCAAGCGACGGGCGTCGTGCTCTGCTGAGCCGCTGTGGAGGCGCCGGTGAGAGGTGGGTGGCTGGGCGGGGGTTTTCCACAGGAGTGGGGTGGGGGTGTGGGTGGTTGTGGTGGGTGTGCACAGGAAATTTGGGGTGTGGATGGGGGTGTCCACAGGGGTGTGGAAAAGTTGGGGAGACTGGTCGGTTTCTGGGGGAGGGTGGGGTTGTCGGGGGGACCGGCTAGTGTTGAGGCTCGGGCTAGACACGGAGCGGTTGGGACGAGGAGATCGCGGTGTTCGACGGTGGCGGTGCTGGGGGCTTCGACATGTCCAACCTGCTCGCGCAAGCGCAGGCGATGCAGAACCAGTTGATGGAGGCTCAGGCCGACCTGGAGAGCCAGGAGATCGAGGGCTCCGCCGGCGGTGGGCTGGTGACCGCGCTGGTGTCGGGTACGGGTGAGCTGCTCAGCCTGAACATCAAGCCCGAGGCCGTCGACCCCGACGACACCGAGACGCTGGCCGACCTGATCGTCGCCGCGGTGCGCGACGCCTCGGAGAACGCGAAGGAAGCCGCGGCGCGGGCGATGGGCCCGCTGGCCGGTGGGCTGCCCGGGTTCGGCGGCGGAGCGGATGTTCCCGGCGCCGGTGGTCCGGCCGGTTTCAGCCTGCCCGGTGCGTCGGCTCCCGCGGTGGAGCAGGGTGACGACAAGCCCGGCAACCCGGGCACCAGCGGCAGCGTCGGGTTCACGAACCCGGGCAGTGGGACCGGCCCATCCGGTCAGAACCCGGGCTGACGTGTACGAGGGGGCCGTTCAGGATCTGATCGACGAACTCGGCCGGTTACCCGGTGTCGGTCCGAAATCCGCGCAGCGGATCGCGTTCCACCTGCTCGCCGCCGACGAGACCGACGTACGCCGGCTCGCCCATGTGCTCGTGCAGGTCAAGGAGCGGGTCAAGTTCTGCGAGATCTGCGCCAACGTCTCGGAGGAGACGCAGTGCCGGATCTGCCGTGACCCGCGCCGCGACCTGAGCCTGATCTGCGTGGTCGAAGAGGCCAAGGACGTGGTCGCGATCGAGCGGACCCGCGAATTCCGCGGCCGGTACCACGTGCTCGGCGGGGCGATCTCGCCGATCGAGGGGATCGGACCGGACGAGCTGCGGATCAAGGAACTGATGGTGCGGCTGGCCAGCGGAGAGGTCACCGAGATCATCCTGGCCACCGACCCGAACCTCGAGGGTGAGGCGACGGCCACCTACCTGAGCCGTCTGCTGCGGCCCATGGGGTTGCGCGTCACCCGTTTGGCTAGTGGACTTCCAGTAGGCGGTGACCTCGAGTACGCGGATGAGGTCACACTCGGACGGGCGTTTGAAGGGCGACGATCGATAGATGACTGATTCAACCGATATTGCAGAGCGCGCACTGCGCACGGACTCCGAGGACCTCACCGAGTTCGCCGAACAGATCGCCGACCAGGTGCAGAGCTTCCTGATCTCGGTGCGCGACATCGCCGCGCAGCCGGACGAGGACGGCGTGGACGAGGGGCTCGCCTCACTGCCGTACCTGCTGCTCGAGGTGAGCCAGCTGCTGCTCGCCGGCGGCCGGCTCGGCGCGTTCGAGGACTTCGTCCCGGAGGAGCGGTTCGAGAGCGACGCCGGACCGGATCCGGATCTGGACGCGATGCGGGACCGGCTCGCGGTGCTGTTCGAGGGCCTGGACGAGTACGCCGAGGTCTTCGACCCGTACGCCGCGCCGCCCGAGATCACCGTCAACCGGCTGTCCGACGACCTCACCGCGATCGCGACCGACCTCGTGCACGGCCTCGCGCACTACGAGGAAGGCCGGATCGTCGAGGCGCTGTGGTGGTGGCAGTTCTCGTACGTGTCCACGTGGGGTGCCGCGGCGAGCGCCGTACTGCGGGCGATCCAGTCGCTGATCGCGCACGACCGGCTGGAGCCGGCCCACGATGCCGAGACCGAGGCGACGGATCGCGAGCTGGTCGAGGTCGCGGAGGAAGCCGTCCAGCGCCGCTGAAGTTATCCACAGGCCGCCTCCGACCGGACCCGCGAGGGGTGCCTCAGCCACTACGGTGAGGACTCGGACCCGGGGTTCTGACGGTCGGAGGAGCGTGATGTCTGTCCATGACCTGATCCGGCGGCTGCCCGATCCGCCGACGGTACGGCGGATCAGTCGTGCGCTCGCGGTTCTGGATCTGATCCTCAATGACGACGACGACCTGCTGAACTTCTTCTCGTTCGACGCGCGCTGGTCGGAGACCGAGGAGGCCGCGCTGATGCGGGACGGGTCCGGCAACGAGTACTCGATCGTGTTCTCGCCCGCCGGCGCGTTCGCGTACGGGTTCGACCACGAGTCGCCGATGTCCCCGTGGGTGAACGGCATGCGGACCTGGCCCGGACTGCTCGACGGCGTCCCGGAGGTCTTTCAGGCAGCGCGCGACGAGCCCGCGTTCCGTGACGATGGGCCGAGGGCGACGGTGTGTTTCTGGCGTACGACGGAGGATTCCGCGTGGCGCTGTGGTCCGGTGGAGAACGCCGACAAGGACGGCGCCGACTGGCTGTTCGAGGTGATCGCCGACGGCCGGCCGGAGGCGTACCTGACGTTTGCCGAGGACTACTACGAGGTCGCCCTCGACCTCGAGCCGATCCGGCACGCGTACGCGTTGATGCCGCTGACCGAGTACGTCGTGACCTCGCTCAACCCGAGGCGCCGGCTGGCCGATCTCTCCGAGGGGATCGCCGAGATCGGATACCCGCGGTCCTGAAGCGCGTTAGCGTGTCGCCCGATGACAACTCGTCCGCACGATCCGGCGGTGATCGGGTCGTTCACGATCCAGGGCCGGCTCGGTCGTGGTGCGATGGGCGCCGTCTACCTCGCGCGCTCGCCCGGTGGCCGGCTGGTCGCGGTGAAGGTGGTTCGCGACGAACTGGCCGGTGATGCGGCCTTCCGGGCCCGGTTCGCCCGCGAGATCGAGGCGGCGCGGCAGGTCGGTGGTGCGTACACGGCCGCGGTCGTCGACGCCGATCCGGACGCGGAGCATCCCTGGCTGGCCACGGAGTACCTGCCCGGACCGACCCTGCAGAAGGCGATCGACACGTCCGGCCCGTTGACGCCCGGTGGGGTGCAATCGCTCGCGGGCGGGCTGGCCGAGGCGCTGATGGCGATCCATGCCAGCGGCGTCATCCACCGCGATCTCAAACCGTCGAACATCGTCCTGACCGACAACGGTCCGCGGGTGATCGACTTCGGCATCGCCCGCGCACTCGAGGAAGCGAGCCTGACCGCGACCGGCGTGGTGGTCGGTACGCCGGGCTACCTGTCGCCGGAGCAGATCACCGGTACGGCGATCGGGCCGCCGAGCGACGTGTTCGCGCTCGGGGCGGTGCTGGTGTTCGCCGCCAGTGGACGTGGTCCGTTCGCGCATGGGAATCCGGCGTCCTTGCTGCACCGAGTCGCCCACGAGCAGCCACACATCCCGCCGCTCCCCAATCCACTGCAGGACGTCGTACGCCGATGTCTCGCACGCGATCCCGCGCAGCGGCCGACGCCACAAGAGCTACTCCAGTTGCTCGGATTACCCGCGAGCACAGCCCTCCTCAGCTCGCCCGCCGAGACGATCCCCTACCCGCCACCGCCAACCAAACTCCTCCCCGCACAACCGCAAACCCTGCAACCGCAAATCGCACAACCGCACACCTCGCAGCCGCAAACCGCACAGCCGCAGACTCCGCAACCGCCACCAGCGCAACCGCGGCCGGCACCACCGACGGGCGCCGCCTTCAGCACCAGCCGGACGCGGCCGGCGATCATCGCAGGCATCACCACCGTCCTCTTCCTCGCCTTCATCCAGCGCGACCCCCAAATGCAAGCCCAGCACCCAGCAGTCACCGCATTCCTCGGCATCGTCGACCTGATCTTCCTCTACTTCGCCATCCGCAGCTGGCGCCTCGTCCTGCGCCGTCGCGTCGTCCTTCGCCTGTCCCCACAGGGATTGACGATCGAACGCGGCTACAAGCAAGGGACGATCCCCTGGAACGGCGTCACCCGGCTCCGCGTCGGCGGTGACGTCCGGCGTCCCTGGCTGATCGCGTGGCTCGAAGCGCCGCACCAATCCACGCTGCCGGCGCCGAAGCGACGGCACCACGGCGGCATCAGGATCTACCCGATCGCTCACGGCGCGACCGTCAACCGCCGCATCCGCCAGGTCGACGAACTCCGCGCCGCCCTCAACTGGTACGCCGGCCGTCTGCACGACAACTCGTACTAGCGTTGGCCGACATGAAGGTACGAGCTGCCACGGATGCGGATCACAAGGCCATCGTCGACATCCTGACCGCCGCGTGGGGCGGCACGATCGCTGTCGCCCACGGAGTCGCCTATGACGCCGCGACGCTGCCGGCGTTGGTGGCCGAGCAGGACGACCGGATCGTGGGTCTGCTCACCTACACGCTGGCGGACGGCGAGCTGGAGGTCGTCACCATCGACGCCCCAGCGCGACGCCTTGGTGCGGGCAGCGCCTTGCTGGCGGCCGCCACGGAGGTTGCCCGTGAGGCCGGCGCCCGGCGGTTGTGGCTGATCACCACGAACGACAACCTCGACGCGCTGCGGTTCTACCAGCGACGTGGGCTGCGGATCGTCGGCGTCACTCCGGACGCGATGGACGCATCGCGCAAGCTCAAACCGTCCATCCCGCTGACGGGTGAGTACGACATCCCGTTGCGCGACGAGCTGACCTTGGAGCTGCGGCTCGACCAGCCGGACAAGAGCTAGTCGGGCAGCATCGGCACCGTCAGTCCCTGGTCGCGGCCGAGCAGGATCCCACGAGTGATCGCATTCGTGCCGAACTTGTCCTTCACCCGATCCATGGCCGTGTCCAGCTCGTCGTTCGCCGCCTTGTCGAAGGGCAGCGCGAGCTGCTGTGCCGCCTCGTTCTCCAGGTTGCCGACCGAGATGCCGATCATCGTGATCCCCTGTGTCGCGATGAGCGGCCCGGCGGTGGTCAGCAGCGCCCGCGCGGTGATCAGGATAGCCCGCGTCTGATCCGTTGCCTGCGGCAACGTATGGGATCGGGTCGCCCGGCTGAAGTCGTCGAAGCGCAGCCGCAACGTGACGGTCCGCCCGGACCGCCCCGCCGTCCGCATCCGGCGCGTCACCCGATCGACCAGGCCGGCCAGTACGGCGTCGAGGGTGGCCGGCGACTTGGGTGATCGACCGAGGGCCCGTTGCGAACCGATCGACCGCCGCCGACGGCCGACCTCGATCGGCCGGGGATCCCGGTTGTGGGCCAACGCGTGCAGATGGCGCCCGGAAGCCCGTCCGAGCATCGCGACCAGCGCGGCCTCGGGCAGCATCGCGACATCACCGACCTTGGTGAGCCCCCGGCTGCGCAGCTTCTCCGCGGTCACCTCGCCCACGCCCCACAGGCGCTCGACATTCAGCGGATGCAGGAACTCGAGCTCCCGCTCGGGCTGCACCTCGAGCAACCCGTCCGGCTTCGCGACCCCGCTGGCCACCTTCGCCAGGAACTTCGTCCGCGCCACCCCGACCGTGATCGGCAGCCCGACCTTCGAAAGCACGTCGGCGCGCAACCGCCGGGCGATCTCCAATGGCGTCCCGGAGATCTTCCGCAACCCGCCGACATCGAGGAACGCCTCGTCGATCGACAACCCCTCGACCAACGGCGTGGTCTCCTCGAAGACCTTGAACACCGCCTTGCTGGCCTCGGAGTACGCCGACATCCGCGGGTCCACCACGATCGCGCCGGGGCAGCGGCGCAACGCCTGTCCACCGTTCATCGCGGTGCGGACGCCGTACGCCTTGGCCTCGTAGCTGCAGGCGAGGACGACGCCGGCGCCGACGATCACCGGGCGGCCGCGCAGGCGTGGGTCGTCCCGCTGCTCGACCGAGGCGTAGAACGCGTCCAGGTCGGCATGCAGGATGGTCGCCCCGCGGGATTCGGACACGAACACATGTTCGCATACGCCGCCGACAACAAGATAGGGAGAAATCCCGAGGCAGCGGCCGTCCTTGTCAGGACACAATGCAGCCCATGGACCTGACGTCGTACCGCGATCTCTGGAAGACCCACGGCGTGATGGCGCTGTTGGCCTCGGCTCTGATCGCGCGGCTGCCGGTGATGGCGACGATGGTGCCGCTGTCGTTCCTGGCGAAGGATGCGGCCGGCAACTTCGGCTGGGCCGGTGTGGTGGCCGGTGCCTACGCGGTCGGTATGGCGGTCGCGAGCGTGGTGTGGTCGCGGCGCGCGGATCGTCGAGGCGCACGCAAGGTCCTGATCGCCACCGGGATGACGTGGGGCCTGTTGATGGCGGTCGTCGCCATGCTGCCGTACACCTGGTATCGGGTGCTGCCCGTGGCGGCCGCGCTGGCCGGCATGTTCGTCGCGCCGGTGACCTCGGCCCTGCGGGCGAGCTGGCCGCGACTTGTGCACGGTGCGCGGTTGCGGGCGATCTATGCGCTGGACGCGACCGCCCAGGAACTCCTCTTCGTCATCGGTCCGATGCTCGGCGCGCTGGTGGTCAGCTTCGCCAGCCCGCGGGCAGGCCTGCTGGGCTGCGCCGCGACCGCGGCCGGGGCGATCTGGTGGTTCGGTCTCAAGCAGCAGCCGCGGGCGATCCACGAGGAGGACGGCGGGGTCCGGCCGACCGTGCGCGAGTTGCTCATCCATCGGCATCGGTTCGCGCTGCTGTTCGCTTTCGCCTGCATGGTCACGGGTTTCGCGGCGATGTCGCTCGGCATCGTCGCGTTCGCCGACGAGCACGGGAACCGGCTGATCGCCGGCGTCCTCGAGATGGTGGCCGCGCTCGGCAGTCTGACCGGCGGCCTGGTCGGCGGTGCGCTGCCCGGGCGGCGCGAGTCGCACGTCTGGCGACGGATGCTCGCGATGACGGTCCTGGTCGTCGGCTGCGTTTTCGCCACCGCGTCCGTGGTGGCGCTGTCGGTGATGATGTTCGCGGCCGGCGCTCTGATCGCGCCGACGATCGGCGCGATCTATGAGCGGCTCGGCGTCCTGACTCCGGCCGCTGCGCGGACAGAGATCTTCGGCTGGATGCTGAGCGGCGGGATGATCGGCTCGGCGGCCGGCTCCGCGATCGCGGGTGCGTTGGTCGAGTCGTTCGGTGTTCGCTACGCGTGGGTCCTGATGGCCGGCCTCGCGCTCGTCGCGACCGTGTCCGTGCTGGGCGTACCGCCCCATCGCCCGGCCGAGTCCGCCGACCTCGAAGGCGCCGCGGTCACCGCGTAGAGCACGCGGTAGCTGGCCTCCAGTACGCCGCCATTGCGGGCGCACATCGAGATCAGCCGCAGAGTACGGCGATCGAGCAACGTGCCGCGGCCCGCGGCCACCGGGTGGATCAGGAGCGACACCTCGTCGATCAACTTCCATCGCAGCAGCGAACGGACCAGCGCCAGACTGCCGACGACGTGAAGGTCGTCGCCGGGCACCTCCTTCAGCGCCGTCAGCACCCGGCGCGGATCACCTTGCAATACTTCGGTGTCCCGCCGCGCAAGCACCGGCCGGGACGCGATGACGAGCTTGCGCGCGAGATCCAGCCCGGTGACGGAACCGGCGTACTGCTCGAACGTCTTCCGGCCGAGCAGGACCGTTTCCGCACCGGTCACCAGTTGGTCGAGCGCCTGGCCGGCGTCGGGGAGCCATTGCTCCGGCCGGTCGACGATGCCGTCCTCCGACATGCACAGTCGGGCCACGATGTTGCGCATCTCTACCGCTCCTCTGAGTCTCCTTACCAACTCAGATGCAACGGCGGCGGCGAATGTTTAGGCCGATCGGTACACGGTGTGCAGCACGCCGGTGGAGAACGGCGTACAGGAAACCAGCTCGAGCGGGATGTGCTCGCCGCCGTCGAAGAGGCGGGCGCCGGAACCGAGCGCGATCGGGTGGATCAGCAGGTGCAGTTCGTCGATCAGCTTGGCGCGCAGCAGCGAGCGGGTCAGCATCAGGCTGCCGCTGATGCTGATGTCGCGGCCCGGTCCCTGCTTCAGTTCGGTCAGGGCCTCGATCGGGTCGCCCTTCAGGAGCGACGAGTTCTGCCAGGCGTCGACCTGGTCGAGCGTGTTCGAGACGACCAGCTTCGGTGTGCCGTTCATCACGTCGGCGCCGTCGGCCTCCGGGTGCTCGGGCCAGTACGACGCGAACTCCTGCCACGACTTGCGTCCCAGCAGCATGGTGTCGGACCGCGACCAGATCGCCTCGACCGCGCCGCCCATCTCGTCGTTGAAGTACGGGAAGTGCCAGGTGCCCGGCGCCTCGGCGACTCCGTCGAGCGAGATGAACAGACCGGCGATGATGTTGCGCATGGTGACTCCTCGGGATCGGTTGCCTTTCACCGAGGCGTCGACCGGCCGGTGGCCGGATCGACACGTCAGTCGACGGAATTCTTCCGGCGGCCGCGATGGATCTCGGTCTCCAGGGCATCCAGGCGGTTGATCCAGAACTTGCGGTACCGGTCCAGCCAGGTGTCGATCTCGCGCAGGGGGCCGGGGTCGACGGCGTACAGCCGCCGGGTGCCGTCCACGGTGACGGTCGCGAACCCGTTGTCGCGCAGCACCCGCAGATGCTGGGAGACGGCCGGCTGGCTGATGCCGAACTCGTCGCCGATCGCCGCCGCGATACTGCCGGCCGGCAGCTCGCCGTCGGCCAGCAATTCCAGGATCCGGCGCCGGACCGGGTCGCCGAGAATGTCGAACGCGTGCACGTTCACAGTATTTCAGTGATGACTTATATGAACAAGAGCCTTGTCCGGCCGGACGGTTTCCGGCCCGTACGGAGCGTCGCCGTGGAACCTTCCGGCGGCGTCCGGATCGGCCGGACGACCGGGGCGGTGGGGTGGGAGGGTATCGGGTGCTGTGCGCCCAGGTGCTGGTCAGCCGGTAGGCAACGAGCAGGTCACGGCTAGAATGACCCCGAAACGACTACGCCTGGTGCAACGCCGCACGGCGTACCGCAACCAGTGGTTTGAGGAGAGTCAGCTGTGGGACGCGTCGTACACAAGTACGGCGGTTCTTCGGTCGCCGACGCCGATGGCATCAAGCGCGTGGCCCAACGGATCGTCGCGACGAAGAAGGCCGGGAACGACGTGGTGGTGGTCATCTCCGCCATGGGCGACACCACCGACGAATTGATGGACCTGGCCCAGCAGGTTTCTCCGCTGCCCCCGCCGCGCGAGCTGGACATGCTGCTCACCTCGGGTGAGCGGATCTCAGCCGCGCTGCTGGCGATGGCAATCGCGAACCTGGGCTACGAAGCGCGGAGCTTCACCGGCTCGCAGGCCGGCGTGATCACCACCTCCGCGCACGGCAACGCGCGCATCATCGACATCACGCCGGGCCGGATCGAGGGAGCGCTGGGCGAGGGCCACATCGCGATCGTGGCCGGTTTCCAGGGCGTCGCCCAGGACACCAAGGACATCACCACGATGGGCCGCGGCGCGTCCGACACCACCGCGGTCGCGCTGGCCGCCGCGCTGGAGGCGGACTACTGCGAGATCTACACCGACGTGGACGGCATCTTCACCGCGGACCCGCGGATCGTGCCGGCCGCCAAGCAGATCCCGAAGATCTCCTACGAGGAGATGCTCGAGATGGCCGCCTGCGGCGCCAAGGTGCTGCACCTGCGCTGCGTGGAGTACGCGCGGCGCTACAACGTCCCTGTCCACGTGCGCTCCTCCTTCTCGCAGAAGGAAGGCACCTGGGTCGTCGATGCAAAGGAACTGGATCAGATGGAACAGGCGATCATCACCGGCGTGGCCCAGGACACCAAAGAGGCCAAGATCACCGTGGTCGGCGTACCGGACAAACCCGGTGAGGCCGCCCGGATCTTCGAGACGGTCGCCGGCGCCGAGACGAACATCGACATGATCGTGCAGAACGTCTCCGCGGTCGCCACCAACCGGACCGACATCTCCTTCACGCTGCCCCGCGCCGACGGCGCCCGGGCGATGTCCGCGCTGGCCAGGATGAAGGACGAGGTCGGCTACGAGCAGTTGCTGTACGACGACCAGATCGGCAAGGTGTCGGTGATCGGCGTCGGCATGCGCTCGCACCCGGGCGTGTCGGCGAAATTCTTCTCCGCGCTCGCCGACGCCGGCGTGAACATCGAGATGATCTCGACCTCGGAGATCAGGATCTCGGTGGTGATCGACGAGGACCTTGTAGACGCAGCCGTCACAGCGGCGCACACTGCATTCGACCTGGACGACGAGCACACCCAAGCTGTCGTGTACGGAGGAACTGGACGGTGACACCTGTGAGCGCATTGGACCACGAGACCGAAGACCGGGCGGGCCTGCCCTCGCTGGCGGTGGTCGGGGCGACCGGCGCCGTCGGGTCGGTGATGCTGGCCCTGCTCTCGACCCGGGAGAACGTCTGGGGAGAGATCCGGCTGATCGCGTCCGAGCGCTCCGCGGGCAAACGGCTGAAGGTCCGCGGCGAGGAGGTCGAGGTCGTCGCGATCAGCGAGGACGTCTTCGACGGCATCGACGTGGCGATGTTCGACGTACCGGACGACGTGTCCGCACACTGGGCGCCGATCGCGGCCGCCAAGGGCGCCGTCGTGGTGGACAACTCCGGCGCGTTCCGGATGGACCCGGACGTCCCGCTGGTGGTGCCCGAGGTGAACGCCGAAGCGGCCCGGAACCGGCCGAAGGGCATCATCTCCAACCCCAACTGCACGACGCTGTCGATGATCGTCGCGATGGGTGCGCTGCACCACCGCTACGAGCTCGAGCAGCTCGTGGTCGCGTCGTACCAGGCCGCCTCCGGGGCAGGTCAGGACGGCATCGACGCGCTCTACGACCAGCTGACGAAGGTGGCCGGCAATCGCGACCTCGGCACCACGCCGGGCGACGTCCGCCGGGTGATCGGCAACGATCTCGGCCCGTTCCCGGCCCCGCTGGCGCTGAACGTCGTACCGTGGGCCGGCTCGCTGAAGGACGACGGCTGGTCGTCGGAGGAGCTGAAGGTCCGCAACGAGTCGCGCAAGATCCTCGGGCTGCCGAATCTGAAGGTCTCCGCGACCTGTGTCCGCGTCCCGGTCATCACCACGCACTCGTTGTCGGTGCACGCGCGGTTCGTCCAGGAGGTGGACGCCGACGGCGCCCGGGAGGTACTGCGGGACGCCCCGGGCGTGCTGCTGTTCGACAACCCGGCCGAAGGTGAGTTCCCGACGCCGGCCGACGTGGTCGGCACCGACCCGACCTGGGTCGGCCGGATCCGCAAGTCGCTGGACGACCCGAACGCGCTCGAGCTGTTCGTCTGCGGCGACAACCTGCGCAAGGGCGCGGCCCTGAACACGGCCCAGATCGCCGAGGTCGTCGCGAAGGAGTTGACCGCCGCCAAGGCCTGAATCGTCAACAAACAAAGGGCTCCCAGGTGGGAGCCCTTTGTTTGTCTACAACCAGTTCTCCCGCGCGGCGTGCAGTGCGAGCTGGAAGCGGGTGCTGGCGCCGGTGCGGTTCATCAGCCGCTCGAGATAGCGGAAGAACGTCCGCCGGCTGATGCCCAGCGTGCGGGCGATGGTGTCGTCCGCGGCGCCGGTCGCGAGCAGGGCCAGCAGCCGGCGCTCGATCGGTTCGAGCCGGTCGTCCTCGGTGCCGACCGAGGCGTGCAGCGGCAACGCGTTGCGCCAGCAGAGCTCGAACATGCCGATCAACGCGGTCAGCAGGCTGCTCGGCCGGATGATCAGCAGCGACCGGTTCACATCGGTGTCGCGCACCGACATCGACACGAATGCGATCGACCCGTCGATGATGGTCAGCTTCGCCGGTACGTCGGGCAGCACCCGGGCCTGCTCACCGGCCTCCACGCACGGGAGGATGTTCTCGGTCAGATACCCGGGCACCTCGACCGATTCGGGCGAGTACACGACCCGGTACGAGACACCGCGCTTGAGGTGCTCGATCTCCTCCTGGTTCGGGCCGCCGATGTAGTACGGCGGGGAGTCGATGGCCAGGATCTCCCGCTGCGCGCCGCCCTTGATCTGGTGGATCCGCTCGATGATCGCGCTGCCGGTGACCACCTCGATCAGGTGCGTGGTCGACTCGTTGTGCACGGTCCGGCGGAACTCGTCGTACGCGTTCAGGACCTCGATCCGGGCCTGCTTCAGCTCCGACTCGCGCCGCAGCGTCATTGCCTCCAGACCGGCGTCGGGGGGCACCGGCAGGAAGCGGGAGCGGTCCGATCCGGACCGCCGGGCCAGGCCCGCCTGGACCAGCCCGCCGAGCGTCGAATCGATGCTCGCCGACCGATCGGGGACCGCCTCGTCCAGTTCGGTGATCGACGACGGACCGGTCCGCAGCAGGTGCTGGTAGACCTTGATCTCGTCGTCAGTGAGTCCGAGCACCTTGAGATGGTCGGCACGCTCCGTGTCCGTTGTGCTCACAACTCTCCCCTCCCTTCCGAATGCTGTCACCGTCGGCAACCGTCCCTCCAGAATAAGACGGCCGATCCAGCGCCGATCGCACTGTCCGTGTCGTCGTGAATGCGCCTAGCGATATTTGTTGTCCTGTCAGCATTCTTGTGCCGTGTCACCATCTGGCCACCATTTCCGCGCAGTTGTGAGCGAGAATTGAGGTCCAGCAGCCCGGCGACGGACCACCTGAGCGCCGCCGGGCTGCTGTTCCAATTCTGGCCTGAGTTCGCTGCTACGTCAGCGGAGCCCGTTTCGGTTGGGTCTCGATCCCGGCGCATCGGTGCCCTCGCACTCCCGTGCCATCACCGGCTGTGCTGGAGGGTGTACAAACTGTGCATCTCCATCGTGAGGCCGATGAGGAGGAGAGCCCGATGCGACCGGTTCCGCCCTGTTCCGCGGTTCGCATCGATGCTGCCGTCCCCAGCGCACCCGCCCTGGCATCTTTGCAGGGATGCCGGGCCGCGCTGCCTTCCACCGGCCTCGGGCCCGTCCCCACATCTGCTGCGCGCACCTGTCGGCGATCGCAGCACGTCTGGGGACGAGCCCAAGGTGCGATGACCGCCGCCCTGGTCATCGTGCCGGCCGATCCGGCGCGTGCCCGCTCCGCCTCCGCCCACCGCGGACGGGTCCCTGGATCGCGTGTGAGGCCCCAGGAGGTGCCGAGCGGAGCTCCGTGGATGGTGAGGCTGTCCATGGGGAGCGGGGACAAACAGGTCCGCCGCCCGGCTCGCCCCGGCCAGGAAGCACCTCCTGGGGCCCCACTGTGTTTTTGGCCTCGCCTCCGGCTCGGCGCGGTCATGGGGCTTTACGCCCGACCTTCCCTCGTCGCTCCGGTCGCTGTGCTTTTAGCCACGCCTCCGGCGCGGCGGGTCCTGGGGCTGTGACTCCCGGCCTTCCCTCGTCGCTCCAGTCACTTCGCTCCCTGCGCTCCTCAGTCCAGGCCGGGAGGCCCCATGACCGGGCTCCCTGCGCTCCTCAGTCCAGGTCGAGCGGCCCCATGACCGGGCCATGGGGCCGGGTGGGGCATGTCACGACAACTTCCTGGGTGCGGGTAGCGTCGTACTGGTGAATTGACCGCGATTTGACCTTGTGCGCTGTTGTTCGCCCCGGCGGACGGTGACCATGGTCGCTGCGCCGTTTCCGTTGCGCTGGAAGGCGTTTTGGCCGTCGATGGTTGTCAAATGTATATTCCGGATAACGATCGACGGAGGACGACTCTGGCGTTGTGGGCATAGTGGCGTGCGACGTTTGGTAGCCGTCTGTACGTCGTTGCTCACTATGGAGGACCACTGTGTCGTCGGCGTGTGAGCGGATCCGCTACTCTGCTTCCCGGTCTGCGTGGCCCGCCGTCGTACCGGGCGGCAACCGCCGAAACCCAGGTGATCGGCCACAGAGACTCGACTTCCGGCAGAGAGAGGCGTCGCCTGAATGAACGCGACTAGCGTCGACGAGGAGTTCAACCCGTCGGTGCACGTGTACGAACCGCACAAGGTCGGCCTACCGGCGCTGCGTCCTTACTTCAAGGCACTGTGGCAGCGCCGGGAGTTCGCGGCCGAGATGTCCCGGACGAACATCCGGGCGGCCAACACCAACACCTTCTTCGGACAGGTGTGGCTGGTCCTGAACCCGCTGCTGCTCGCCTTGGTGTACTACCTGCTGACCGACATCATCGCCGGCGGTGCCTCGAGGGTCGGTGCCGCGGAGCGGTTCGCCCACATGTGTGGCGGCCTGTTCGCCTTCTACTACTTCTCCGGTGCGATGACCGCCGGTGCGGCCAGCGTGGTCGGTGGCGGCAAGCTACTGATGAACCAGTCGTTCCCGCGGATGCTGCTGCCGCTGTCCGCGGTGCGGACAGCATTCCACCGGTTCCTGCCGACCCTGGTCGTGTACTTCGGCATCCACCTGGCGATGCGTCAGCCGCTGCGCTGGCCGATGCTGCTGGCCCCGGCCTTCCTGATCATGCTGACGATCTTCGCCGCCGGCATGGGCATGATCTTCGCCGCCCTGCAGGTGTACTTCCGCGACACCACGAGCTTCCTGCCGTACTTCGTGCGGATCTGGCTCTACATGTCGCCGGTGCTCTGGTTCGCCGAGCAGGCCCCGGCCAAGTTCAAGGGCTTCATTCAGTACAACCCGCTGTACCCGCTGCTGGGCGGCTGGACCGACCTCCTGGTGCGCGGTGACATCCCGAAGTGGCAGATGTGGGCCGGTGCCGGGTTCTGGGCCGTCCTCGCCTTCCTGGTGGGCTCGTTGTTCTTCATGTCTAGGGAGCGTGAGTTCGTTGTCCGTCTCTGAGACCGAGAAGAAGCCGATGCAGAAGAGCACGTCGGGTATGCCGGCGGTCAAGGTGCAGGACGTGTCCATCACCTACCGGACCACGTTCGAGCGGGTGCCCACCTTCAAGAGCGCGATCGTCCGGTTCGGCCGCGGCGAGCGCGCGGTCCGCGAGGTCAAGGCTGTCCAGAACGTCTCCTTCGACGTCGACCACGGCACCACCATCGGCATCATCGGCGCGAACGGCGCCGGCAAGTCGACGCTGATGCGCGCGGTCGCCGGCATCCTGCCGCCGACGTCGGGCCGGATCGAGGTGCACGGCCGGGTCTCCACCCTGCTGTCACTGGGCGTCGGCTTCAACGCGGCGCTGTCCGGCAAGGAGAACGTCGTACTGGGTGGACTCGCGGCCGGTCTGAGCCGCAAGGAGATCGAGGCGCGGTACGAGGAGATCGCCGAGTTCGCCGAGCTCGGCGACTTCATGGAGATGCCGATGCGGACGTACTCGTCCGGCATGTTCAGCCGGCTCGCGTTCTCCGTGGCCGTGCACATGGACCCGGACATCCTGCTGATCGACGAGGCGCTGTCCGCCGGTGACGCGTCGTTCAAGACCAAGGCCGCGGCCAAGATGTCGGAACTCGTCACGAACAGCCGGACCATGTTCCTGGTCAGCCACGCGATGAGCAGTGTCCGCGAGATGTGCAACGACTGCATCTGGCTGCACAAGGGCAAGCTGATGATGCGGGGCGAGCCGGACGAGGTGATCCAGGCCTACACGAAGTTCCTGCAGGTCGGCGAAGCAGAAGCCGTTTCTCTCGAGGATCTCTGACCAATGTCACGTAGCGCGGCGCCGGACGTGGGGATCATCACGACCGGCCATGACGTCGCTGACGCGCGCCTGCACAAGATCACCGCGGCGCTGCAGCACCGGGACCTCAGCGTCGAGCTCTGGGGCCTCGGCGATCCGGCCGGTGGGCCTGCGGGCGCCACCATCCACGCCGGTCCGCGGGGCAACCTGGTCCAGCGGCTGGCGCGGACCGCCGTACTGCCGTGGCGGACCAACGCCAAGGTGGTGATGACGGTCGATCCGGACATGATCCCGATCACCCGGTTCGTCACCACCGTCCGGCGGCGCAAGATGGTCGCCGACGTGCACGAGGACTACACCCGGCTGCTGGCCGACCGCGCCTGGGCCAAGGGACCGGCCGGCCTGCCCGCTCGGCTGATCGTCCGGGCCAGCTCCAAGCTGGCCGCGGGCGCCGACCTCACCGTCGTCGCCGACGCGCACCTCGCCCCGCACGAGGCGAAGCAGCGGCTGGTCGTGCAGAACCTGCCGTACATCCCGTTCCTGGCCCCGACGCCGCCGTCCGGGACGCCGCGCGCGGTGTACGTCGGGGACCTGCGGGCCAGCCGTGGATTGTTCGACATGGTCGAGACCGTCGCCGCGGCGCCGGACTGGTCGCTCGACCTGATCGGCCCGGTCGCACCGTCGGACCGGGACCAGCTCGAAGCCCGGATCGGGCAGGCCGACCTGGCCGGCCGGGTCCGGCTGCACGGACGCCAGCCACCGGCCGAGTCGTGGCGGCTGACCCAGGGCGCCTGGGCGAGCCTGGCCATGCTGCAGCCGACGCCGGCGTTCGTGGAGGCGATGCCGTCCAAGATCTACGAGTACCTCGCCAGCGGTCTTCCCGTGCTGTCCACCCGCCTGCCGCGGCAGACCAGGGTGATCGAGGAGTCCGGTGGCGGAGTCCTGGTGGACTCGGTGGCGGAGGCGTCCGAGACCCTGCGGCGCTGGTCCGCGGATCCCGGCGAGCTGGAGAAGCTGCGCGACCACGCGCTGCAGTGGGCGGCTGACCACCTGCCCGCGACCACGCCGTACGACGAACTGGCCGACGCGATTCTCAACCTGCTGAGAGCCTGAACCTGCTGAGAGGAAGGGCATGACCGACCGCCCACACATGCTGTACGTCGCCTGGGGCTATCCGCCCTGCCGAGGTGGCGGTGTCTACCGGGCCCTGGCCACGGCCAACCGGTTCGCCGCGCTCGGCTGGAAGGTGACCGTGCTGACGGCCGACCGCGAAACCTTCCATCGGTTCACCGGCGCCGACCTGACCCTCGAGGAGCGGATCGACCCGTCCATCGAGGTCGTCCGGGTCCCGTTCGAGTGGCCGATCCTGGAAGCCGACCTGCGCAAGTGGTCCAAGGCCCGGGCCTCCAACCCGAAGCTGTGGAGCAAGTGGCGCACCAAGCAGGACCAGATCCCGTTCCCGGAGACCGGGTACGGCCCGTGGCGCTCGATCATCGAGAAGGCCGCGGAGCGGATCCACCAGGCGCACAAGGTCGACCTGACGGTCGCCACCGCGAACCCGCACGTCGCGTTCACCGCGGCGTACCACCTGCACAAGAAGCACGGCGTCCAGTACGTGATGGACTACCGGGACGCGTGGCTGCTGGACGTGTTCACCGGTGACCGGCTGCACGAGCCGAACAGCCGGGCCGCCAAGTGGGAGAAGAAGCTGGTCGAGTCCGCTCGCGAGGTCTGGTTCGTGAACGACCCGATCAAGGAGTGGCACGAGAAGCTCTATCCGGCGCACGCCGCGAAGATGCACACCGTCGCCAACGGCTTCGACCCCGACCTGGTGCCGGACACCCACGACCGCGGCCCGGTGACCGACCGGCCGCTGGTCTTCGGGTACGTCGGGACCGTGTCGCCGAAGGTCCCGCTGGCCGAGTTCGTCGAGGGCTGGCAGCTCGCGCGCTCGCAGTCGGAGGAGCTGGCCGGCGCGAAGGCGAAGATCCACGGCTACCTCGGGTACTACGCGCAGCCGCGGGCGGACATGCTCGCGACGATCAACAACGCGTCCGAGGACGGGGTCAGCTACGAGGGCCCGGTCGGCAAGGCGGAGATCGCCAAGGCGTACGACGAGTTCGACGTCCAGCTGCTGATGCTCGGCAAGGGTCGGTACGTGACGAGCGGCAAGGTGTTCGAGTACCTGGCGACCGGGTTGCCGGTCGTGTCGGTGCACGACCCGGAGAACGCGGCGTCCGATGTACTGCGGGGTCATCCGCTCTGGTTCCCGGTGTCGGAGGTGACGCCCGAGGCGATCGCGGCGGCGCTGACCGAGGCGGCGCACGCTGCTCGGACGGCCGACGAGGGGATCCGGGCGAAGGCGCGCGAGTTCGGTGCGTCGTACCGGCGTGATCTGCAGCTGGATCCGCGGATCGAAGCGCTGGCCGCGGGTGTGAAGGGGGTGGCGGCATGAAGAACGTCGTCCTGCTCAGCACGCGCCGGTTGCCACCCACGTACTTCGACACCGTTCGCGAGGACCTCGGCAACGCCGAGATCACCCTCGACGTCGTCGGCTGGGTAGCCCCGGCCGGCCCCGTCGCCGACAAGGTCCACACCTTCACCCTCATCGGCCCGGGCCGGATGCCAGTTGCCCCCACACCCGAGCCTGTCGCCGACCCCACCGACGAGTCCCCGGACGCGATCATCGCGCCTGAGGCGGTCGCCGAGCCGGAGTCGGTCGTCGGTGAGGCCGAGGTCGCACCGGCTGCGGCTGAGGTCCCTGCCGATGCGGCGGATGAGGTTGCTTCCACCTCTGCCGCTGCCGCCGAGGAGAAGACCGCAGAGGCGTCCACGACTTCCACAGCCCCGGCTGCGCCCGCCACCTCGACTGGCGCGGCTGCTTCCACCACGCCGCCTGCTGCGGCGAAGCCGCGGCCTACTGGCGCCAAGCGCGTCGTGAAGGCGGTGCAGTGGCGTTACCGGCGGGCTCGGAAGGTGGTTGGGCGGATGTTGCCTAAGGCAATTAAGACGTCGGCGCCGGTGAAGTTCCTGCGGGGGAATCGGGCCAGCAAGGATCTGGGGAAGACGTACTGGGGCCGGGTGCTTAGTCGTCGGGATGTGATGGCGACGATCGAGAAGGCCGATGTGGTGGTCGCGCTGGATGCGGGCGCGATCTGGGCCGGGTGGAATCTGGGCCAGCGCCGGGCGAGTACGCCGGTCGTGCTGGGGATTCCGGCGGCGCGGCGGGAGTTGGATCAGCTGAAGGCTCCGGCAGGTAATGGGTGACACGATGACGGTGACGCGTTCGATTCGCGAGCACCTGCCGGCGCCACTTGCCCGGACCGCGGGAGCGGTCCGGCGGCGCCTGCGGGGCTTGCGGTACTCGTACGCGCAACTGCCGGCGTTCCCGCCGGTGGCGACGACGCGAGTGCGGATGCTGGTCGGACCGACCAACTCCGCCGGGCAGGGTCACGCCTGGGCACAGGCCGCCAAGACCCTGCCGGACGTCGACGCCGTCTCGTTCTCCTTGCACCGCAAGGGCCAGTTCCAGTTCCAGAACGACTACGGCGTGCCGCTCGCGTGGTTCGGCCAGCCCCGCTGGCAGCGCGCACAGGAGCAGCACGTGCTGGCGTCGTACTCGCACGTGATGGTCGAGTCGCTGCGGCCGATCCTGGGCTCCCGCGGCTACCCCGACGCGGCGGCCGACATCGCCACGATGCTTGACCAGGGCATCAACGTGTCCCTGCTGTTCCACGGCTCCGACATCCGCCTGCCCAGCCGGCACGCGAAGCGTGAGCAGTGGTCTCCGTTCATCCCGGGTGACGAACTGACCGAGCGCCTGGAGAAGCAGGCTCGCCGCCATGCCGAGCTGATCGACAGCCTCGGCCTTCCGGTCTTCGTGTCCACGGTCGACCTGCTGGACGACGTACCGGACGCGCAGTGGCTCCCGGTCGCGATCGACCCGGCGCCGTGGCAGCAGGCCGCTCGCCCGCTGTTCTCCGGCGCGAAGCCCGTGATCGCGCACGTTCCGTCGAACGCGAAGCTCAAGGGCACCGAGGAGATCGACGCCGTCCTAACCGGTCTGCACCAGAGCGGTCAGATCGAGTACCGGCGCATCACCGGAGTCGCCCACGACCGGATGCCGAGCGTCATCGGCGACGCCGACATCGTGGTCGACCAACTCCGGATCGGCCTGTACGGCGTGGCGGCCGCCGAAGCCCTGGCCGCCGGGCGGATCGTGGTTTCGTACGTCGGTGACGCGGTGCGCCACCGGGTGCGTAGTCTGACGGGGCGAGAGGTGCCGATCGTGGAGGCGGATCCCGACACCCTGGGTGATGTCGTGAGCGGCCTGATCGCCGATCGTGACGCCGCCGCCGAGCGGGCGGTCGCCGGCCCCGGCTTCGTGGCGGAGCTGCACGACGGACGCCGCTCGGCCCAAGCACTCACCAGTTGGCTCATTTCGAAGGAGATCTTGTGACGTCCCGCATCGCGCCCTCGGCCGACGTCGACGACAGCGCCCAGATCGGCGACGGTTCGTCGGTCTGGCACCTGGCCCAGATCCGCGAGAACGCGGTCCTGGGGAAGAACTGCATCGTCGGCCGCGGCGCCTATGTCGGGACCGGGGTCCGGATGGGCGACAACTGCAAGATCCAGAACTACGCCCTGGTCTACGAGCCCGCCTCGCTCGAGGACGGCGTGTTCATCGGACCGGCCGTGGTCCTCACCAACGACTACTTCCCGCGCGCGGTGAACCCGGACGGTTCACCGAAGAGCGGGCACGACTGGGAACCGGTCGGCGTGACCATGAAGGAAGGTTGCTCGCTCGGGGCGCGCAGCGTCTGCGTGGCGCCGGTCACCATCGGTCGCTGGGCCACCGTCGCCGCGGGTGCGGTGGTCACCAAGGACGTGCCAGACTTCGCGCTGGTCGCGGGCGTTCCGGCTCGCCGGCTCAAGTGGGTCGGCAAGGCCGGAGTGCCGCTGCTCGACGTCGGGAACGGCGAGTGGAAGTGCCCGAACACGGGCGAGACATACATCGAAACCGACGGACGGCTGCGGCCGGCCGGTGAAGACATGGAGGAGAACTGATGGTGCAGCCGATTCCGGCCGCGAAGCCGATCATCGGGAAGGAGGAGCGCGAGGCCGTCGACCGTGTCATGCAGTCCGGCATGCTGGCCCAGGGCCCCGAGGTGGCGGCGTTCGAGCAGGAGTTCGGCGCAGCGCTGGTCTCCGGCCGTGCGTGCGTCGCGACGAACTCGGGCACGTCAGGCCTGCACCTCGGCCTGCTGGCCGCGGGCGTCGGACCGGGTGACGAGGTCATCGTTCCGTCCTTCACCTTCGCCGCGACCGCGAACAGCGTCGCGCTGACCGGCGCCACCCCGGTGTTCGCCGATGTCGAGCCGACGTACTTCTGCCTGGACCCGGCCGCGGTCGAGGCCGCGATCACCGAGAAGACCAAGGCCGTCATGCCGGTGCACCTGTTCGGTCACCCGGCCAACATGACCGCCCTGCAGGCGATCGCCGACAAGCACGGCATCCAGATCTACGAGGACGCCGCGCAGGCGCACGGCGCGACCTGGAACGGCGCGCAGGTCGGCACCTTCGGCGAGTTCGCGATGTTCAGCCTGTACCCGACCAAGAACATGACGTCCGGTGAAGGCGGCATGAACTCTGTCGCCAACGCCGACATCGAGCGCCGGATGCGCCTGCTGCGCAACCAGGGCATGCTCAAGCAGTACGAGAACGAGCTCGTCGGCCTGAACAACCGGATGACCGACCTGCACGCCGCGATCGGCCGGGTGCAGCTGGGCAAGCTGGCCGGCTGGACCAAGCAGCGGCAGGAGAACGCGGCCTTCCTGGACGCGAACCTGCAGGGTGTCGCCATCCCGGCGGTCGCCGCCGAGGCGACCCACGTGTACCACCAGTACACGATCCGGGTGACCGAGGACCGCGACGGCTTCGCGAACGCGCTGCGCACCGAGTACGGCGTCGGCTGCGGCGTCTACTACCCGATCCCGAACCACCGGCTGCCGTCGTTCAAGCGTGAGCTGGACCTGCCGGAGACCGAGAAGGCCGCGGCCGAGGTGCTCTCGCTGCCGGTCCACCCCTCGCTGTCCGAGGACGACCTGAACCGCATCGTGGCCGCGGTGAACACCGTGGCGAAGGCTGGTGCGTGAGATGGCGAACCTGCGAGCCGGCCTGATCGGCCTGGGCATGATGGGCCGTCACCACGCCCGCGTGCTGGCCTCCCTCGACGGCGTCGACCTGGTCGCCGTCGCCGACCCGGGTGGTGACAAGTTCGGCGTGGCCGGCGGCCGTCCGGTGCACGAGACGATCGAGCAGTTGATTGCCGAGGGCATCGACTACTGCATGGTCGCGGTGCCGACCCAGTACCACGCGGAGATCGCGAAGGCGCTGGCCGAGGCCGGCGTGCACGCGATGATCGAGAAGCCGCTGGCCGGTTCCTCGGCCGAGGCGACCGAGATCGCCAAGGCGTTCGAGGCCGCGGGCGTGGTTGGCGCGGTCGGTCACATCGAGCGGTACAACCCGGCGCTGCAGGCGCTGCGGGTGCGGCTGGAGAACGGTGAGCTGGGTGACATCTACCAGATCACCACCCGTCGCCAGGGCCCGTTCCCGTCCCGGATCGCCGACGTCGGCGTGGTGCTCGACCTGGCCACCCACGACATCGACCTGACCGCGTGGGTGACCCAGTCGCCGTTCGTCACCGTGTCCGCGCAGAGCGCGCACAAGTCCGGCCGGCAGTACGAGGACCTGATCGCGGTCACCGGCAAGCTGGCCGACGGCACCGTGACCAGCCACCTGGTCAACTGGCTGTCACCGATGAAGGAGCGGCTCACCGTCGTCACCGGTGAGAAGGGCGCGTTCATCGCCGACACGCTGACGGCCGACCTGTCCTTCCACGCCAACGGCACCGTCGCCACCGCGTGGGACGATGTCGCGCACTTCCGCGGTGTCAGCGAGGGTGACATGATCCGGTACGCGATCAGCAAGCCGGAGCCGCTCCGCACCGAGCACGAGGCGTTCCGTGACGCCGTGCTCGGCAAGGAAGCCGACATCGTCACGCTGCAGCAGGGTCTGACCACCGTCAAGGTGGCCGAGGCCGTGATCCAGTCCGCCGCCGAGGACCGCACGATCAAGGTCGCCGGGGAGTCCGCCCAGTCATGAAGGTCCTGAGTGTCGTCGGGGCTCGCCCGCAGTTCGTGAAGCTGGCCCCGGTGGCGGAGGCGTTCGCCGCCACCGACCACCAGCACGTGATCGTGCACACCGGGCAGCACTACGACAAGAACATGTCCGACGTGTTCTTCGCCGACCTGCGCATCCCGGCCCCCGACGTCCACCTGGGCGTCGGGTCCGGCAGCCACGGGGTCCAGACCGGTGCCATGCTGGCCGCGATGGACGCCGTACTGGACGAGCACCAGCCGGACTGGGTGCTCGTGTACGGGGACACCAACTCGACGCTGGCCGGGACGCTGTCGGCGGTGAAGATGCACCTGCCGGTGGCGCACCTGGAGGCCGGGCTGCGGTCGTTCAACCGGCGGATGCCGGAGGAGCACAACCGGGTCCTGACCGACCACGCCGCCGACATCCTGCTGGCCCCGACCCAGGTGGCGATGGACCACCTGGCCAACGAGGGCCTCAAGGACCGGGCCCGGCTGGTCGGCGACGTGATGACGGATGTGTGCTTCCGGGTCCGCGACGCGGTGCAGGACAAGCCGCTGGACCTGCCGTTCAAGCGTGGCGAGTACGTCGTCTCGACGATCCACCGGGCCGAGAACACCGATGACCCGGCCCGGCTGGCCGCGATCGTCGACGGGCTCGCCGCGGCCGGCGTACCGGTGCTGCTGCTCGCGCATCCGCGGCTGGTGGCCAAGTGCGCGCAGTATGGGATCAAGCTGGAGCGTCCGGACGGTTCGCTGCACGTCCGGGAGCCGCTGGCCTACCCGGAGATGGTCGCGGCCGTGCTCGGCTCGGCCGGTGTGGTGACCGACTCCGGGGGTCTGCAGAAGGAAGCCTTCCTGCTCGGCCGGGTGTGCACGACGCTGCGCACCGAGACCGAGTGGGTGGAGACGCTGGAGGACGGCTGGAACGCCCTCACGTCAGATGTGAGCAAGTTGCCCGAGCTGGCTGCCCGGCCGGCTCCCGCGGGGGATCGCCCAATGCCCTATGGCGATGGCCAGGCCGCCGGCCGGGTTGTCGCCGCCCTAGCGGAGTAACCACATGACGAAGGCCGCCGAAGAAGACCAGCAGCAGCCGCCGACACTGGCGGCCGACGTGGCGACCCCGCCACCCGGCGCGCCTGTCAGTGCGTTCCCGGGGGAGTCCGGGCCGCCGCCGGCCTCCCCCAGGGCACGGTTGCCGCGGGTCGAGTCGCTCACCGGATTGCGTTGGTGGGCGGCGTTCTTCGTGTTCTGCCACCACATGACCAACCTGGCGCCGCTGCCGATCTTCCGCTTCCTGAAGTACGGCACGTCCGGGGTGACGTTCTTCTTCGTGCTGTCGGGTTTCGTGCTGACCTGGTCGGCCCAGCCGGGGACGAAGATCCGGACCTTCTACCGGCGCCGGTTCGCCCGGATCGTTCCGCTGTACCTCCTCACCCTGCTCGCGGCCTTCTTCGTGTTCTACCGGGTCGACCCGCCGGAAGAGATGTCGTGGATCAAGCCGATCTCGATCACCGTGCTGGTGCTGTCGGCGTTCCTGCTGCACGGCTGGTCGAACAACCCGGACATTCTGTACGGCGGCAACCCGGCAGGGTGGACGTTGTCGGTGGAGGCGTTCTTCTACGCGTACTTCCCGTTCGTCTGGCGGGCCACGCGGACGCTGAAGACCGCCGGTGGCCTGATCCTGTGTGTCGCGGTGATCGGGCTCGGCGGGGCCTATCGACTGGCCTTGTTCCATTACAAGGACATCGTCCCGGTGCTACCGCAACCGATCCTGCACTCGGTCGCGTTCCTGTTCGGCATCGGGCTGGCGATCGCGCTGCGGTCCGGCTGGAAGCCGCGGATCCCGGTCTGGTTCGCGTTCGGGGTGACCATCGGCGGGCTGCTCCTGCTGTGGTACTCCGGCTCGCACCCGGCCAAGGTGCCGTTCGCGATCACCATGGGCCTGTGCCAGAAGGAAATTCTCACGCTGCTGTACGGCTTCCTGATCCTGGCCGTCGCGTCCCGGGACACCCGCGGTGGCCGGTCCCTGCTGCGCAGCAAGCCGCTGGTCGCACTCGGCCAGTGGTCGTACGCGTTCTACCTCATCCACGCGACCATCCTGTACGCGATCAAGGAGTACCACGGTGTGGCCGGGCCGATCGGCTGGTCCAACCTGACCTGGTACGCCGGAGTCCTGATCATCTCGATCTTCGCCTCGTGGCTGCTCTACAAGTTCGTCGAGCACCCGATGGAACGGAAGTTGCGAGGCCCCCGATGAAGAATCACTACCTAGTGGAGTTCCTGTGCGTGTCAGTGTAGTTGCCTTAGGCAAGATCGGACTGCCGCTGGCGGTCCAGTTCGCGGCCAAGGGTCATCAGGTCGTCGGTGTCGACATCAACCCGAAGACGGTCGAGCAGGTGAACGCCGGGCAGGAGCCCTTCCCGGGTGAGGCTCACCTGGCCGAGTTGCTCGCCGAGACCGTGGCCGACGGCCGCCTGCGGGCGACCACGGACTACGCGGACGCCATCCCCGGCAGTGACGCGGTGGTGCTGGTCGTGCCGCTGTTCGTCGACGAGAACACCGGTGAGCCGGAGTTCGGCTGGATGGAGAGCGCGACCCGCTCGCTGGCCGAGCACCTGAGCCCGGGCACCCTGGTCAGCTACGAGACCACCCTGCCGGTCGGCACCACCCGGAACCGGTGGAAGCCGCTGCTGGAGGAGGTCTCCGGCCTGACCGAGGGCCAGGACTTCCACCTGGTGTTCTCGCCGGAGCGCGTGCTCACTGGCCGCGTCTTCGCGGACCTGCGCAAGTACCCGAAGCTGGTCGGCGGTCTGTCCGAGGAGGGCGCCAAGCGCGCCACCGCGTTCTACGAGGCCGTGCTGGACTTCGACGAGCGCCCGGACCTGGAGCGCGGCAACGGCGTCTGGGACCTGGGTTCGGCCGAGGCGGCCGAGCTCGCGAAGCTGGCCGAGACCACCTACCGCGACGTCAACATCGGCCTGGCGAACCAGTTCGCCCGGTTCGCCGGCCAGAACGGCATCGACGTCCACCAGGTGATCGAGGCGTCGAACTCGCAGCCCTACAGCCACATCCACCGGCCCGGTATCGCGGTCGGCGGCCACTGCATCCCGGTCTACCCGCGGCTGTACCTGTGGACCGACCCGGAGGCCACCGTTGTCCGCGCCGCCCGCGAGGCGAACCTGGGCATGCCGGAGTACACCGTCGGCCTGCTCGAGGGCGCGTACGGCGATCTGACCGGAGCCAAGGTGGTCGTGCTCGGTGCGGCGTACCGTGGTGGTGTCAAGGAGACCGCGTTCTCCGGGGTCTTCCCGGCTGTGGAGGCGCTGAAGGCCCGAGGCGCGGAGGTGTCCGTGCACGACCCGCTGTACGCAGACGAGGAGCTCCAGCAGCTCGGCTTCACGCCGTACGCGCTGGGGACGCCGGTGGACGCCGCGGTGCTGCAGGCGGACCACCCGGAGTACGCGCAGCTGACCCCGGCCGAGCTGCCAGGTGTGCAGGTGCTCGTCGACGGCCGTGACCGGACCGACCCGGCTCGCTGGGCGGGCGTCCGCCGGATTGTGATCGGAAGGTCGGTCAGCCAGTGACAACTGCCGACCTGCGGGTCGTGATGATGGTCGCCAACGACGTCACCAACGACAGTAGGGTCCGCAAAGAGGCCGCAGCACTGGCCGAGACCGGAGCAGAGGTGACTGTGCTCGGGGTCTCGGCCAGCGGCCTGCCGTCGAGGGAGTTGCTCGACGGTGCGCTGATCGTCCGGGTGGCGGTGCCGTTCGCGCTGCGCGAGGAGCGGAAACGCAGCCGCACCGCGCGCCGGGACTGGCGGCCGCCGTTGGTGGGGTACAAGTACCGCTCGACCTATGTCGCCCGCAGTCAGCGGGTCCAGGCCGAGCTGAAGGAGCTGAAGGCCGACTCCGGGCACGCGATGGCGCGGGCCAAGGCCGGCAAGGGCCATCCGGTCAAGTTCAAGCTCGGCGTCGCCGCCCGGCTGCTGCGCCGGTCGCGCTGGCAGACCGCGAAGAAGGCGACCTGGGTGCGCAAGGGCGTCGGCAACAAGGCCGACGGGCCGTTCAAGTTCGGCTGGCGCGCGTACGACGGGGTGATCCACCGGCTGGGCTGGCCGGCGCCGTGGCGCAAGCTGCACCCCGAGGCGCTGGACCTGGAGATCGCGTTCGGCGACCTGATCGACCGCCTCGAGCCCGATGTGGTGCACGCGCACGACATGCACGTGATCGGCGTCGCCACCCGCGCCGCCGGCCGGGCCAAGCTGCGTGGCAAGGACCTCAAGGTCGTGTACGACGCGCACGAGTACGTCGCCGGCCTGTCCCGGTACGGCGCGCGGACCCGGCGCTCGATCGCGGCCTGGGCCAACCACGAGCGTGAGTACATCAACGACGTGGACCGGGTGATCACCGTCAGCCCGGCGATCGCGCAGCGGCTGCGGCGCGAGCACAAGCTCGACCACGAGCCGACCGTGATCATGAACACACCGAACCCGGCGGACGTGGCGGTCGAGGTTCCCGACATCCGCAGCCGGCTCGGTCTGGCCTCCGAAGTCCCGCTGCTGGTGTACAGCGGTGGCGTCACGCGCGCGCGTGGCATCCACACCGCCGTACAGGCGCTGGTCGACCTGCCGGACGTGCACCTGGCCGTGGTGTGCGTGCCTGGTGTCGCGACGGACGCCGTCCGCGATCTGCAGGCGCAGGCCGTGGCGCTCGAGGTGCAGGACCGGTTGCACTGCCTGGATCCGGTGAAGCCGGACGAGGTGGTCGCGTTCCTGCGAACCGCGGACGTCGGGCTGATCCCGATCCTGCGCTACCCGAGCCACGAGATGTCGCTGCCGAACAAGCTGTTCGAGTACGCCTTCGCCGGGCTGCCGGTGGTGGTCAGCGACATGCCGAGCATGAAGGAGTTCGTCGACCGGGTCCGGATCGGCGAGGTGTTCGTCGCGGCGGACGCGCACGATCTCGCGTCGAAGGTCCGCACGGTCCTCGGCGACATCGACACCTACCGGGAGCGGGTGGCCGACCCCGGCTACCAGCAGGAGGTGTCCTGGGCCGGGCAGGCGGACAAGCTGCGCGGCCTGTACGGCGAGTTGGTCGGCCGGCAGTTGGAGGTCGTCCAGCCGGGCGGCCGCGTGATCAAGAAGCAGCGGCGGCTGTTGCTCGGCCCGGTCAACAGTGCCGGTCAGGCGTGGCTGTGGGCGACCGCGCTCGAGCGTGAGGTGCCGGATCTCAAGGCCGAGTCGCTGACCACGGGCAGTGGCGCGTTCGACTTCCGCGTGCACCGCACCGGGACGTACCGGCAGTACCGGTCCGACCTGCGCTGGCAGCTGGAGCTGACGGCGTACGCGTTGCGCGAGGTCACCCATGTGCTGTTCGAGGCCGGCCGACCGATGTTCGGCCAGCAGCGCGGGCAGATGTGGACGAACGACGTACCGATGCTGGACTCGGCGGCGATCAAGCACGGCCTGGTCTTCCACGGGTCGGAGATCCGCGATCCCGCGCAGCACCGGGCGCAGTACCGGTGGTCGCCGTTCCGCAACCCGGACGACGAGCTGACCTCTCGACTGCAGTCCGCGAACGACCTGATGCGCAAGCACCTGGAGGGGTACGAAGGCCCGATCTTCGTCACCACGCCGGACCTGCTGGAGTTCGTCGACGACGGCATCTGGCTGCCACTCACCGTGGACGTCGGGGAGTTCGCCTCGACCGCGCCGGTGCTCGAGCGGGAGGTGCCGGTGGTGCTGCACGCGCCGTCGGCGTCAGCGCTGAAGGGCTCGGCGTACGTCGACCCCGTGCTGACCGATCTGGATGCGCGCGGGCTGATCAAGTACCAGCGTGTGCAGGGTGTCCCGCACTCCGAGCTGGCCGAGATGGTGAAGAGCGCCGACATCGTGGTCGACCAGCTGCTGCTCGGTTCGTACGGCGTCTTCGCGTGCGAGGCGATGGCGGCCGGGCGGGTCACCGTCGGGCACATCGCGGACCCGGTCCGAGACCTGCTGCCGACCAACCTGCCGATCGCGGAGGCGACCCCGGACGACCTGTCCGAGGTGATCGAGCGGCTGGTCGCCGAGCGCGACACGGCCCGCAAGATCGCCGACGCCGGGCCGGAGTACGTCCGTGAGCTGCACGACGGGCGCCGGTCGGTCAAGGAGCTGCTGCCGTTCATCAACAACGAGCTCGAGGCCGGCGGCAAGTAGTGCGGATTCTGATGATCGCGCAGTCCCCGATCGCCGGGGACTCGCGCATCCTGCGGGAGGCGACGGCGCTGGCCGCGGCCGGTCACGTGCTGCACGTGATCGGCCGGGATGTTCCAGAAGGCTTCGAGGTCGGTCCGGGCGTCACGGTCGAGTCCGTATCCCGCTCGGCCGGGCTGCGGACCGGCAACGGTGGTCTCGCGGTCGGCCACGGCCGGAGCGGGCCGAAGGTGCTGGTGCAGCGGTTCGGCCGGTGGCTGCTGCTGCCGGAGCACCGGAACCGGACCGAGAAGCAGTGGCGCGTCGCGGCGGCTCCTCGGGTGGCCGCCGCGGGACCGTTCGACGTCGTGCACGCGCATGACTTCAACACGCTCGAGCTCGCCGCGGAGTACGCCGAGAAGTGGTCGGCGACGTTGGTCTACGACACCCACGAGTTGTGGTTCGACCGCGCGCTGCCGGGGCGGCCGACGCCGCTCTGGCGCGCGCGTGGGCGTCGCTTCGAGGTTTCCCTTGCGTCGAAGGCTCGGCTCGTCATCACGGTGTCCGACGGGATCGCGGCCCGGCTGCGTTCCCGGGGGTTGCCGGACGTCCGCGTCGTACGCAACACGTTCCCGAAGCCGGACGAGGTGCCACCGCCGCTGGATCGGCCGGAGGGTTTGTTGTACGCCGGTCGCGTCGGTGCTGGCCGGGATCTGCCGACCGTGGTCGCGGCGGCCCGTCAACTGGCACCGTTCCGGACAGTGCTGATGGGATCGGTGGATCCCAACTACCGCTTGGATCTGGGTCCGGTGGAGACGGTGGCGGAGCGCTCGATCGACGAGGTCGACGACACGCTCCGCTCGTACGGCATCTCGCTGGTCACGCTCACCAACACCTGCGAGAACCACCGCCTTGCGCTCCCCAACAAACTCTTCCACGCCGTCCGCGCCGGCGTCCCGGTCGTCGCCGCCGACCTCCCCGAGATGCGCGCCGTGGTGACCCAGTACAAGCTCGGCACCTTGTACGAGCCCGGCAACGCGCCGTCGTTGACCGCTGCCGTCCGAGCCCTGATCGAGAACTACACCACCTACGCCGACGGAGTCCGCTCCGCCGCCGCAGAACTCAACTGGGAAAGGGATTCCACCACCCTGGTGGCCGCCTACGCCGACCTCACCAGCTGACGCCGGCCCACGGGAAACTGCGTCCACAGCCCGCTACCGCCGCACCGACGGCGGTTGCGGCCACCTGTGCACTCGGGCTCGGCTCGATCACCCAGGACTGGGGTCACAACAGCCGGGTCGTCACCGCCACGGCGCCGCCGACGGTGAGCCCGGTGATCTCCACGCCCCGCATCTACACACCGCCGTACGACGTCGGCCAGCCGACCACGTTCACCGCTGTTCCCGCGGGCGCGGGCAGGACGACCCGGACCGGCAAGGTCGTGTGGGGCTCCGGCTACCTGATGGAGAGCTCGTACACCATCGGCGCGGGCGGCAAGCTGGTCGGAACCCCGGTGTTCCGCCGGATCGGCAACGGCTGGGGCGGGCGGTTCCTGATCCAGTCGCAGTACAAGGCCTCGGCGAGGAGCAAGCCGACGCGGACGATGCTGTACCAGCAGGACCAGTACGGAAAGTTCGGGCGCTGGACCGATGTCGGCCAGGGGATCCGCAACACCGGGTACGTCATCGGGATGAGCACGATGAAGTCGTTCGCGCTGATCGCCGCGACCCCGACGTACGACACGTTCCTGGCCAACAACCGCGCCGGCGGGCTGTACACGGTCAAGATCCCGGCCACCACACCGCTGAAGCCGATCATCACGCCGGTCCGCACCTCGAGCTGGCAGATCTTCGAGCAACTCATCGCGGCCCCGTGCGGCAGAACCGGATCGATCCTGCTCGGCATCGACCGCGACACCCACACCGCCTACCTGTACGCCGTCGGCCACGCAGCCGGCACCAAAACGGTCATCAAGTCCCTCGGTAAAGTCCCCCTCACCTTCACCGACTGGAACTACTTCCGCGTCGCCCCCTCCTACGACCCACTCAACGGCGCCTGAGTCGCGAGCAGGGTTTCCAGGGCGGCCTGGGTGGTGGGGTCGGGGCTCTAGGCAACGAGATGCAGCTTGATCGGGGCGACGCCGATCTCGATGCGCTGCCCCCAGCCGACCGCCAGGGTGTCGGACTCCATGCCGTCGCCGAAGACCACCAGGTCGGACTCCGCGGTGATGGTCAAAGTGTCCGGCGCTTTGAGCAGACCTTCGGTACTGTCGGTTCCGGTCGCCGGCGACGGCCAGGCTTCACGGACGAACCAGCACAGGGCCGGGTCGGTCGGTGCCGGGAGGGCCAGCGGACTACGACGCTCCTGCCACGCTGACCGGCACCAGCCCGTGGAACCGGTGCCGGTGCCGACGAGGATCCCGGACGAGGACTGCCGCTCCGGCAATCCGTCCGGCGAGCTCAGCCGATACCGCGCCGACTGATGCGAGTGATGGCCGATGTACACCTCGTTGAGTGCGATCAGCTGTTGCCCGTCGTCGGTGCTCGCGACAACCATCGTGCGTTCGACCACGTGCCGCGTGATCAGCAGCCCGGTGATCGCGGCCGGCTCGTGCGGGACCAGTACGCCAGGATTGCGCGCCGGCTCGGGATTGATCCCGATCACCGGCTGGCCGTCCAGGTACTTGGCCACGTTCGCGACGAGTCCGTCCTGCCCGACCGCGATCACCACGTCCTCCGGCCCGAACCCGAACCGGTCCAGATCATTGCGCTCGGCAATGGCCCGCCGCCAGTCCAGCGGGATCGCCGCCGAGACCGTGGCGAGCGCGTCCTGCTGGGCCTGGTGCCGGGCGTCGAGCTCGGCCAGGTCCCGGCCGCGGCCGGCCAGGAAGAAGCCGGCCTGCTGCCGCGTCCCGTGCCGGGCGACCAGCTCGGTGAGCTCGGTCGCCCGATGCACTATCACGGCTCTGGGTGGAAGGCTCATCGGGCCGCCAGCCTGGTCAGCAGGGGGGTGATCAGGTCGGGCGTCAGGTTCAGCGTGCCGATCTCCGGCAGCGCGCCCTCCTTGATCGCCATCGCCAGGATGGTCCCCTGGTCGAGGCCGGCGTACGCGTCCAGCATCGCCTGCTCGGCAGCAGCCACGGCCGCACCGACAACCCGCTTCGCGTCGGCCTCCGCCTCGCTCAGTGCGCGCTGACGACCAGCCGCGGCGGCAGTCTCGATCTGTCCGGCGCCAGCCGCCTCGGTCGCCCGGAGCCGCTCGTTCTGCCCGCGCTGGTTGACCAGCTGCTCCTCGCGCCGGGCCAGCTCGATCTGGTTCTGCAGTTCGTTCTCTGCGATCGACCGTTCCCGCTCGACCGCCATCGCGCGGCGCTCGTACGTCGCCTTGTCCGCGGCCTGCTGCACCATCTCGCGCGTGGGAGTCTGCAGCGCCTTCTCGACATCCCGCTCGGCCCGTACGGCGACCACGCGGACATCCTCGACACCGATCCCCAGCCCGGTCAGCCGCTGGTCCTCACGCAGCCCGGTGCCGACCGCCTGACGCAGCGCCGTCATGCCCTCCGAAAGCGCCTCGGTCAGCGACATCCGGGCCAGCAGGTCCAGCGCCGTCTGCTGGGCCAGCTCCGTCAGCAGACCGCCGAGCTGCTCCAGCGGGGTGGACCGCCAGAGCCCGGTGTCCGGATCGATCCCGAAGTCGAGCCGGCTCGCGGCCAAGGCCGGATCGGTGACGCGATACGTCACCGTCGCCTGCACAGCCACGTCCTGGAAATCCTGCGTGCGGCCGTGGAACAGCAGCGGCTGCTCCCGGTCGTCGACCGGGATCTCGCTCAGCGACGAGGTCAGCGCGCGGAACCAGAACGCCTGGCCGGCGCCGTCGTGCGCCACCTTGCCGTTGCGCAGATGCCGCACGTGGGTGGTCGGGTTGGCCCGCAGGTGGCTGATGAAGCGGAACCGGGTGATGTCTGCCATCGCGCGTACTCCTCTTTGTCGTCACTTTGACGATAAGAGGCTGGATGGCTTCTCGTCAAGATGACGATTAGAGTGTGCTGTCATGGACTTCGAGCCGCTCGGCCTGGCCACCGACCTGGTCATCCTGACCGTCCGCGACGGCCGGCTCCAGGTGCTGCTGATCCGCCGCGGGATCGCGCCGTACCGGGGCCGCTGGGCGCTGCCGGGCGGCTTCGTCCGGCCGGACGAGGACCTCGAGGCGACCGCGCGCCGCGAGCTCGCGGAGGAGACCGGCCTGTCCTCGGACCGCATCCACCTCGAGCAGGTCGCGACGTACGGCGCTCCCGATCGCGACCCCCGTGGACGGGTGGTCAGCGTCGCCTACCTGGCGCTGGTCCCGGATCTGCCCGCGCCCGTCGCGGGGTCGGACGCGGCGTCGGCGAGCTGGGTCGAGGTCGTGGAGGTGCTGGACGATCCCGACCGGCTCGCGTTCGACCACCACCGGATCCTGGCCGACGGGGTCGAGCGCGCCCGGGCCAAGCTCGAGTACTCACCGCTCGCGGCGGCCTTCTGCCCGCCCGAGTTCACCATCTCCGAGCTGCGTGGCGTGTACGAAGCGGTCTGGGGTACGCCGCTGGACCCGCGCAACTTCCATCGCAAAGTCACCAAGACCCCCGATTTCGTCGAACCGGTCGGCGCCACCACCACCCGCGACGGCGGCCGCCCGGCCCAGCTCTTCCACGGCGGCAGCGCCACCAGGCTCCACCCGCCGATGACCCGGGCGCTATCCGTGCTTTCTGCTGCGGACGGCTAGCTCCTCGGCGGTGATCAGGTCGGTGTGGGTGCCGGGGGAGCCGCAGGCCCAGGCGCCCGCGATCGAGCCGGCGACGGCAGCCTCGTACCACGTGACGCCGTCGAGGTACCGGGCCAGGAACGCGGCGACGTAGGCGTCGCCGGCGCCGTTGGTGTCGATCACCGGCCGGTCGGGGAGCTGGATGGCCGGCAGGTGCCGTGCGGGCTCGTTCCGGATGTACAGGTAGCTGCCGTCGGCGCCGGCCATCGCGACGACGACCTCGGCGCGGCCGTTGGCGAAGATCCAGTCGACCGCATCCGCCGGCAGCGCGCTGGTCGAGACGAAGACGATGTCGGCCGCCGTCGCGAAGTCCTTGTGGTAGTCGTTGCGCCCGTCCCAGTCGTGCAGGTCGGTCGAGATCGTACAGCCGACCGCGATCGCGTCGCCCAGGGCGTAGCGCGCGAAGTCCATGATCGAGACGTGGACGTGCTGGGAGTGGACGACGTTCAGCCGCCACAGGTCCGGGTCGACCCGCAGTCCGGGCGGGTGCCGGGCGTCGTACAGGGAGAGGCGCTGACCGTCGGGTGCGACCAGGTTGACCGATCGGCGGGTGCCGCTGGGGTGGAACGCGACCTGCAGGGGGAGGCGGAGTTCCTCGTACGCCAGGCGGATGCGATCGCCCTCGGCGTCGGCGCCGATCACGTCGACCAGGCCGGTGCGCAGGCCGAGCAGGTGGCAGCCGAGGGTCACTCCGTGGCCGGTGTGGCCCAGGTACGACTCGATCGGCTCGACCCCGATCGTCTCCACCGTCGCCAACGGCAGGCTCGGCACACGCACGATCGTGTCGATCCCCACTCCACCGATCACCAGCACATCCAGCTCCACCCGTCCCGTATACCTGACTTTCGGCAGGGATGACAGGTGTCTTCCGGGAGCTGAACACAACCTGTCCGAACGGCAGGCTCGCCGACACCCCTCCGACGCGGGACCTACTGCTTGATCGGGGCTCCGGTCTTCTCCTGCAGTTCGTCGAAGGTGACGCCGTCCGCGAGCTCGACCAGTTGCAGCCCGTCGTCGGTGACGTCCAGCACGGCCAGGTCGGTGATGATCCGGTTGACCACGCCACGGCCGGTGTACGGCAGGTCGCACTCCTCCAGGATCTTGTGCGAGCCGTCCTTGGCGACGTGCTCCATCAACACGATCACCTTCTTGGCGCCGTGCACCAGGTCCATCGCGCCGCCCATGCCCTTGACCATCTTGCCGGGGATCATCCAGTTGGACAGATCGCCCTTGGCCGAGACCTGCATGGCGCCCAGGATGGCCGCGTCGATCGCGCCGCCTCGGATCATCCCGAACGACAGCGCGGAGTCGAAGAACGACGCCCCCGGCAACGTCGTGACGGTCTCCTTGCCGGCGTTGATCAGGTCCGGGTCCTCGTCCCCCTCGACCGGGTACGGGCCGACGCCGAGGATGCCGTTCTCGCTCTGCAGGACGACCGTGACGCCGTCGGGGATGTAGTTCGGGACCAGGGTCGGCAGGCCGATGCCGAGGTTCACGTACTCGCCGTCGGTCAGCTCGGCGGCGGCCCGGGCGGCCATCTGCTCACGGGTGAGTGGCATGCTCAGGCCCCCTTCTTCTGCACAGTGAGTTTCTCGATGCGCTTCTCGATGTTTTTGCCGACAGCAACTACTCGCTGGACGTAGACACCCGGCAGGTGGATCTCGTCGGGATCCAGCTCACCAGGCTGGACCAGCTCCTCCACCTGCGCGATGGTGACCCGCCCGGCCATCGCGGCGAGCGGGTTGAAGTTGCGCGCGCTGCGGTCGAAGACCAGGTTGCCCTGGGTGTCGCCCTTGAGCGCGTGCACCAGGCCGAAGTCCGTGGTGATCGACTCCTCCAGCACGTACGTCGTGCCGCTGATCTCCCGGGTCTCCTTCGGCTCCGAGGCCTTCGCGACCGAGCCGTCGGGGTGGTACTTCTGCGGCAGCCCGCCGTCGGCGACCTGGGTGCCGACGCCGGCCGGCGTGAAGAACGCGGCGATACCGCAACCACCCGCGCGCAGCTTCTCGGCCAGCGTGCCCTGTGGGGTCAGCTCGACCTCCAGCTCACCGGACAGGAACTGACGGGCGAACTCCTTGTTCTCCCCGACGTACGACGAGGTCATCTTGGCGATCCGCTTGTCCGCGAGCAGGATGCCGAGACCCCAGTCGTCGACACCGCAGTTGTTCGACACCACGCTGAGCCCGGTCACCCCCTTGTCGTGCAGAGCGGTGATCAGGTCCATCGGGTTGCCGCACAGCCCGAAGCCGCCGACCGCAAGGCTCGCGCCGTCCCCGATGTCGTCCACCGCGGCCTGCGGCGAGTCGTACGTCTTATCCATCAGCTGCTCCGTTGCAGTCACAATGCTGGGTCGCTCCCGACTCTAACCAGCCCGCTGCCCTCCCGCGATGTGGCCGCCGCCACAGATGTAGCGGCGTACCACCGGGATATGTGGTCGGGTGCTATGCGGAGGCTTCGGACGCGTTCAGCACCGCGAGTTCGTGCACGGCCTCGGAGTGGGCGTCTTCCAGCTCCGGGAAGGCCAGGACCGAGGAGAGGTGGGCGCGGGCCGCGGGGAGGTTGCCGGAGTGCCGGGCAGTGCGGGCCAGACCGAGCCGGGCGGCCGCCACGGTCTCCGCGAAGTCGGCGTGCTCGCCGATGGCCAGAGCGCGGCTGTAATCCTCGTGAGCGTCTTCCAGCTTGCCCAGGGCCCGGTAGAGGTCGCCGCGCTCACAGAGCAGCCGCGCGGTCTCCTCACCGAGGCACAGCTCCTCTGCCAGCCTCAGAGCCTCGGTCGTGAGGTCCAGCGGCTCGTCGGCCACCTGCCGGAGTGCGGTCAGGGCGAGGAACATGCCCCAGCGGTCCTCGAGCATCCGGAAGCGTCCCAGCGCCGTACGCAGGGCCTGGGCGGCCTCACTCGGCGCTGCGCGGGTGAGACCCGGATAGCCCCGGCAGAGCTCGACGGCTGCGCGGGCCCAGGCGTCGCCGGACTCGTTGCGCTCCAGGACGTCCTCGACCACGGCGGCAGGTTCGAACGGTCCGAACACCAGCGACCACAGCAGCACGGTCACGGAGTACCGGAACGGCCCGGTCGCCGTCAGCACGATCTGCTGGGCCAGCTCCACCTGCTCCTGCTCGGCCGACGCGGCCCCGTGGATCACGGCCAGCAGGTACTCCTCGTCGAGCCCGACCGGCACGGTCCGGCCCAGCATGCTGAGCACCCGCTCGGCGGCCGCCGCGGCCTCGTCCTGCAGGCCGCGCGACCACCAGTACACCGAGTACCGCGCCACCAACCGGAGGGCGGTCCGCAGGTCGCTCTCGCACGCGCGCTCGATCGCGCTGACGACCTGGTCGCCCTCGAGGTGGTTCAGCTCGCCGGAGCCCCCCAAAGTCACGTAACTCATTGTTACTCGGGCCTGTGAACGCCACGCCACCGGGTCAGAAACGGAGGACCCCCCACCGGTCCGGCCGGTGCATGTCCTCGATGTACTGCGGCGACCACACCCAGAACTCGATGCCGTCACCCTTGACGTACGCGCCGTCAACCACCTCGTGCGGCCACTCGCACCGCATCAGGTTCATCCGCCACTCGTCACCCGGGTTCGGCGGGGTCGCCCGGCCCGCGTTGTACGACGCCAGGTCGGCCCACGGTACGGCGAGTTCCACGGACCACGAGGTGTCGATGTCGGACGGGTCGTTGACCGTGCCGTCGAGGTGGATCGCGGTCCGCAGGCTGGGCAGGTTGGTCGGGTCGATCGGTACGCCGCCGTCGACGTACGGCTTGGGCAGGGTGAGCTCCCAGATCGTGCCGAGCGGGTTGATCTCGAACTCGTAGTAGTTCTGGCCGTCGCCGTCCGGGTCGAGGAACAGCTCGAAGTTGTTCTCGTGGAAGAGCTTGCTGTTCTTCTCGGTCATCGTCGACCAGAGGTGCGGTTCCTCGAGGACGCCGCCGACGTACAGGTACTGGTCGTCGTACATCAGCTTGGCCCGGGTCCGGAACCGCGGCGCCGGGCCCTCGCCGGCGATCGGGACGAAGTCGGTGGTCCAGGGTGCGACGTCCCAGGCGGGGTCGGTCAGGGTGCCGTCGAGGTTCGGCGCGGCCGGGGTCCGCGGGCACTCGTAGACGGGCAGGTCAGGCATCGGCACGCTCCAGCAGTCGGGCGACGAGATTGGCGAGCAGGAAGGTGATCGCGGTCAGGACCGGGACGACGGCCAGGGTCCACGGCGAGTCGAGGTTCCCGGTCAGGAACGCGAGGACGAGGACCAGCATGAACGCGACCCCGAGGAACGCGATCAGCCGGGGGTGCGGCATCGCCAGCCGGCTGAGCGCGAGCCCGCCGAGCACGATCGTCACGACCACGATCAGGACCAGCAGCGGCAACCCGAGGGCACCGCAGTTCGTGGTGTCGCGGAACCGCTCACAACTGCGTTCACTCAGCCAGACCAGCGCGATGGTCGCGAACCCGCACAACAACCCCACGACGGCCAGGATCAGCAGCGGCGGCAACGGCGGCGCGTCGAACCGGCCCTCGTCGGCCTCGTCCTCGTCGGCGGCCGCCAGGACGGCCTCGAGATCCTCGGGCATCCGGCCGTCGTCGTCCTGACTCATTGCCGCAGGCTATCGGGATTACGCGGCGCCCAGGGAGTCCGCGATCGCGTCGCGGACCTCCGCGTCCGTAGGGGTGGCGATGCCGCGCTCGGCCGCCAGGTCGGCGAGCGAGACCATCGTGACGTCGTGCAGCCCGCAACTCGTGAACGTGTGAAACACCGTCATGTCCGGATTCACGTTCACCGAGAACCCGTGGCTGGTCACGCCACGCCGGATCCGCATCCCGATCGAACACAGCTTCCGGCCGTCCTCGGTCCACACCCCGACCAGACTGCTCGCCCCCTTCGGTGTGTCCCGTCGTACCAGCGGGAAGCCGAGTGAGCCGAGCGCGTCGATCAGCCCGTTCTCGACCCACCGCACGATGTCCACCGGTCCGCGCGACTTCAGGTCGACGACCAGATACCCGACCAGCTGTCCCGGCCCGTGGTACGTCGCGAACCCGCCACGATCGACCGCGACGGCCGGGATGCCGGCCGTCTCCTCGGGCAGATCGTCGAGCCCGGTCCGCGGCCCGTACGTGATCACCGGCGGATGACTCAGCAGGAAGAGCCGATCCTCGGCCGTCCCCGCCACCCGCTCCTCGACCCAGCCACCCATCTCCTTGGCCGCGACCTCGTACTCCAGCTCACCCAGATCAACCCGCTGCATAACGCCAGCGTAGACAGCACAAAGGCGGTGACCGGAGTCACCGCCTTGTGTTGGTCGGGCTGACAGGATTTGAACCTGCGACCTCTTCGTCCCGAACGAAGCGCGCTACCAAGCTGCGCCACAGCCCGAAGTCGCCGTTAGCTTACATGCGCCGACCGTGGGGACGAAATCGGGTTTATCCGCGGCACCAGAGTGAGCAATGTCGCCTCCGGCCGGCAGGCGAACCGGACCGGCGCGTACGGCGAAGTGCCGAGACCCGCGGACACGTGCAGGGCCGCTTGGCGGCCGTTGTGGCCCCATGTGGACAGGCCCTTCACCCGCGACGTGTCCAGGTCGCAGTTGGTCACGAGGGCGCCGTACAGCGGCACGGCGAGCTGGCCGCCGTGGGTGTGGCCGGCCAGGACCAGGGGATAGCCGTCGCCGACGAAGCCGTTCAGGACGCGCTGGTACGGCGCGTGCGTGACGCCGATGGACAGGTCGGCCGTCGGATCGATCTCACCCGCGACCTCGTCGTACCGGTCGCGCCTGATGTGCGGGTCGTCGGTGCCGGCGAAGTCAAGCCGCAGGCCGTTGACCTTGACCGTCGCCTTGGCGTTGTTCAGGTCGGTCCACCCGGCGCCGGTGAACGCGCGCCGCATCTCCTCGTACGGCAGGTCCGGGCCGTGCGGCTTGTGCCGCTGCTTGTGCGCCGGCAGCAAGTACTTGCCCGGGTTCTTGAAGTGCGGCTTCCAGTAGTCGTTGGAGCCGAACACGAACACCCCCGGCACGTCGAGCAGATCGCCGTACGCGCGGAGCAGCGGCCGGACCGAATCCTCGTGGGAGAGGTTGTCGCCGGTGTTCACGATCAGGTCGGGCTCGAGCGCGGCCAGACCGTTGACCCAGTTGATCTTGCGCTCCTGGGTCGGCCACAGGTGCAGGTCGGACAGGTGCAGCACCTTCAGCGGCGCGGATCCCTCCGGCAGCACCGGCACCGTCACTCTGCGCAGTGTGAACCAGCGCACCTCGATGCCGGCCGCGTACCCGACGCAGACGGCGCCTACGGCACCGACGACCGCCGTGGCCTTGAGAGTGGAGGTGGCAATCCCGCGCAGACTCATTTCACCAGCCTGCCACAATCTCAGGTATGTCCAACTCCGGAATGAAACAGCGCCTGCACGACGACATGACCGCCGCCCTGAAGGCGCGCGACGAGATCCGCAAGTCCACCCTGCGGATGGCGCTCACCGCGGTCACCAAGGAGGAGGTGGCCGGCAAGGAGGCCCGCGAGCTCTCCGACGCCGAGGTCGTCGACGTCCTCAGCTCGGAGGCGAAGAAGCGCCGTGAGTCCGTCATCGCCTACCGCGAGGCCGGTCGCACCGAGCTCGCCGACAAGGAACAGGCCGAGGCGGACATCCTGGCCGAGTACCTGCCGGAGCAGCTGTCCGAGGACGAGATCGTCGCTCTGGTGACCGAGACCATCGCGAGCACCGGCGCCGCCGAGCTCGGTCCCCGCGGGATCGGCAAGGTGATGGGCGCCCTCCAGCCCAAGATCAAGGGCAAGGCCGATGGTGGCGTCGTCTCCGCTGAGGTGAAGCGCCAACTGGGCGCCTGACGCAACGACGACGAAGGGCCTCGTCCTGGCCGGACGAGGCCCTTCTCAGTTGCTAGCGGCCCCTACCGCCGCACTTCGGGTACTTCGGGTTCCACGGTGGGCAGTTGGGGTTGATGGTCGGGCCGCCCGGTGGTTTGGTGCCCGGCGGCTGGGCGGTGTTGGTGGGCTGGCCCGGCTGGTTCTGCTTGCTGCCGTTGGAGATGTAGATGGTGACCTTCGAGCCCTCGGGGGCGCCGTCGCGCTGGCGCGGAGTCGTGTAGGCGACCGTGCCGGCGGTCTCCTCGGAGTCGACGGTGCCGGGGGCAAGCTCCACCTGGAAGCCGGCCTGGCGCAGCTTGTTGGCGGCGTCGTCCGGGTTCATGCCGTTCACGAACGGCAGGTCCTTCACGTTGCCGCGCATGGTCTTGTCCGACGGCGCGGTGAAGTGCGACGTCGGAGTGCCCTGCAGGGCGCCCTGTAGCGCGGTCATCCACAGCGGCCCGGCGGTGCCGGAGCCGGACGCGTCGTGCATCTTTTCGCCGTTGAGCGTCTGGTTGATCAGGTTCCGGTACGGCAGCGACGCGTCGGCCACCACCGACGCGGCCGCGAGCTTCGTGGAGTAGCCCGCGAACCACACGGCCTTGTTCTCCTGGATCGTTCCGGTCTTACCGGCCAGGTCGCTGTTGCCGAACTTCAGGTGCTGGCCGGTGCCGCCCTGCTCCATCACCGTGTGCAGCACCGCGTTCACGCCGTCGGCGACCTCTGGGGCCAGCGCCTGCTTGCAGTTCGCGCCGGGAGACCCGACCGACTTGCCGGCGGCGTTCTTGATCGAGGTGACCAGCCACGGCGTGCAGTACATGCCGCGTGCGGCGAAGGCGGCGTACGCGCTGGACAGCTGCAGCGGTGTCACGAGGCCGACGCCGAGCGTCATCGACGGGTACTGGCCGAGCGGTTGGCCGGTCTGCGCGTCGACCATGCCCAAGGAGGTCGCGATCTTCGAGATCGCGCACAGGCCGGTCTGCTCCGACAACTGGATGAAGTAGGTGTTGGTCGACTTCTGCGCCGCCTGGACCATCGTCGGGTCCGGAACGTTGTTGGTCGAGTTCTGCGGCGACCAGCCCTTCTCGGCGGTGACGTGTCCGTCGCAGGTCGTCCACTTCTTCCCGCCCAGGTTGATCGGGCTGGGCGAGACGATCTGGTAGTTCAGCGGGATGCCCTTCTGGATCGCGGCCGCGATCGTGAAGGCCTTCATCGTCGAACCGTTCTGGAAGCCGCCGTACCCACCGGGGTAGGACTTCTCGACGTTGTAGTTGTACGACGTCTGGTTCTTCTTGCCGCCGTACGGCTTGCTCTGCACCATCGCCTTCACCAGGCCGGTGCCGGGCTCGACGATCGTGATCGCGGCGATTGCGGAGTCGGTGGGCTTGGAGTGGGTGTCGATCGAGTGCTGCGCGGCCTTCTGGATCTTCGGGTCGAGCGACGTCCGGACGGTGAGACCGGCCGTCTTGAGGAAGTTCGCGCGGTCGACCTTGGTCTTGCCGAAGGCCGGGTTCGCCTCGAGCTGGGAGACGATGTACTCGCAGTAGAACGGGTACGGGCCGTTGGCGCAGCCGAGGTTGTTCGGGCGGACCTTGGCCGGGTCGATCACCGGCGTCTTCAGGGCCGAGTTCGCCTGGGCCACCGAGATGACCTTGAGCTCGAGCATCCGCTTGACGACCACGTCGCGGCGGTCCTTGGCGCGCTTCATGTCGTTGGTCGGGTCGTAGCCGGTCGGGTTCTTCACCAGGCCGGCCAGCAGTGCGGCCTGCGGCAGGGTGAGCTGGGAGGCGTTCACGGAGAAGTAGTGCTGCGCGGCGGCCTGGATGCCCCAGGCGCCGTCGCCGAAGTTCGCCAGGTTGAGGTACTTCTCCAGGATCTCGTTCTTCGAGTACTCCTTCTCGACCGCGATCGCGTACCGCAGCTCGGCGACCTTGCGCTGGTACGTGTCGGCGGTGGCGGCGGCGACCTCGTCCGGCGTCTTCGCCTTCTCGACCAGGCTCACCTTCACGTACTGCTGGGTGATGCTCGAGCCGCCCTGCTGGATCCCGCCCGAGGACTTGTTCTGCAGCAGCGCGCGCAGTGTGCCCTTGAGGTCCAGCGCGCCGTGCTCGTAGAACCGGTCGTCCTCGATCGCGACGATCGCCTTCTGCATGATCGGCGCGACCGCGCTGAGCTTGACCGGCACCCGGTTCTGCTCAGCCAGGGTGGCGATCACCGAGCCGTCGGCGGCCAGGATGGTGCTCTTCTGTTTCAGCGGGACCTCGTCGAACTGCTGCGGCAGGTCCTGCAGGGTCTCGGTGGTCTTCTGGGTGGTGAACCCGGCCAAGCCGGCGAACGGGATGGCCAGACCGGCGGCCAAGGCCCCCGACAGCACGCTCACCCCTAGGAACAAAACCACCGATTGGACGACTCCCCGGTCACCCTTCTCCCTGACGCGCATGGTTATAGAGACTACGGGAACGTCCTGTTGGGTTACCGCCGTGTTTGTGAGCTCCATCACGCTCTGCGGGGGGTGCTCTCAAGTTTCATCCAAAAGGAGGAGGGCCCGAGCAGATGCTCGGGCCCTCCAGCAGTACGACGGGTCAGGCGGCGTACTGGTGTGCGGTCACCTGGGCCGGCTCCAGCGCCAGCTCCAGCACTTCGCGGACGTCGCTCACCGGGTGAACGGTCAGCTCCGACAGCACGGACTCCGGCACGTCCTCCAGGTCCGGCTCGTTCCGCTTCGGGATCAGGATCGTGGTCAACCCGGCCCGGTGTGCGGCGAGCAGCTTCTGCTTCACCCCACCGATCGGGAGGACCCGTCCGGTCAGCGACACCTCACCGGTCATCGCGACCTCCGAGCGGACCGGCCGCCCGGACAGCAGCGACGCCAGCGCCGTCGTCATGGTCACACCCGCCGACGGCCCGTCCTTCGGGACGGCACCGGCAGGCACGTGGATGTGGGTGTTCCGTTCGGCGAGATCGCCGACCGGCAGACCCAGTTCCGCGCCGTGCGACCGCAGGTAGGACAGGGCGATCTGCGCCGACTCCTTCATCACGTCACCGAGCTGTCCGGTCAACGTGACTCCGGTCGGGCCGGTCTCCTTGTCCGCCAGCGATGCCTCGATGAAGAGCACATCACCGCCGGCACCCGTGACTGCCAGACCAGTGGCCACACCCGGCAGCGCCGTACGCTCTGCCGTCTCCGGCGTGAACTTCGGCGAGCCCAGGTACTGCTTCAGGTCACCCGCACCGACGGTCAGGTTGCCGACGTCCTCGCCAAGCGCGAGCTTCGCCGTCACCTTGCGCAGCACCCGGGAGATCCCACGCTCCAGCTGGCGTACGCCGGCCTCACGTGTGTACTCGCCGGCCAGCAGCCGCAGCGCCGAGTCCTCGACGGTCACCTCGTCCGCCGTCAGGCCCGCCCGCTCCAGCTGACGCGGGAGCAGGTGGTCACGGGCGATGACGACCTTCTCGTCCTCGGTGTACCCGTCCAGCTGCACCAGTTCCATCCGGTCCAGCAGAGGTGCCGGGATGGAGTCCAGCACGTTCGCCGTGGCCAGGAAGACCACGTCGGACAGGTCCAGCTCGACCTCCAGGTAGTGGTCCCGGAAGGTGTGGTTCTGCGCCGGGTCGAGCACCTCGAGCAGCGCGGCGGTCGGGTCACCCCGGTAGTCCGCGCCGACCTTGTCGATCTCGTCCAGCAGCACCACCGGGTTCATCGACCCGGCCTCGGTAATCGCCCGGACGATCCGGCCCGGCAGCGCACCGACGTATGTCCGCCGGTGACCGCGGATCTCGGCCTCGTCCCGCACACCACCCAGTGCGACCCGGACGAACTTCCGTCCCATCGCACGCGCCACGGACTCGCCCAGCGAGGTCTTACCCACACCAGGCGGACCGACCAGAGCCAGTACGGCGCCACTGCGACGCCCACCGACCACACCGAGACCACGGTCCGCGCGGCGGCGCCGTACGGCCAGGTACTCGGTGATGCGCTCCTTCACGTCATCCAGTCCGGAGTGGTCCGCGTCCAGCACGGCCCGCGCCTCGCGGATGTCGTAGCTGTCCTCGGTCCGCTCGTTCCACGGCAGCTCGAGGACGGTGTCCAGCCAGGTCCGGATCCAGCCGACCTCGGGAGACTGCTCCGCGGTCCGCTCCAGCTTGTCGACCTCGCTGAGCGCCGCCTTGCGGACGTGCTCCGGCAGGTCGGCCGCCTCGACGCGGGCCCGGTAGTCCTCTTCCTCGGACTCGGCCTTACCGTCCAGCTCGGCCAGCTCCTTGCGGATCGCGGCCATCTGCTGGCGCAGCAGGAACTCCCGCTGCTGCTTCTCCATGCCCTCCTGGACGTCCTTCTGGATCGTCTCGGAGACCTCGAGCTCGGCGAGGTGGTCCTTCACCCAGCCGATCAGCTTCTCCAGCCGCTCGGAGACATTCGCGTTCTCCACCAGCCAGGACTTCTGCTCGTTGGTCAGGTACGACGCGTAGCCTGCCAGGTCGGACAGCTCCGCCGGGTCGTTCACCTGCTTGATGGAGTCGATGACCTGGTACGCGCCGCGACGCTGCAGCACAGAGGTCGTCAGGGTCTTGTACTCGCGGGCGAGCTCGGCCGACCTGGCGTCGGTGATCTCGTGCAGCTCGGTAGCGCTCACCCAGAGCGCGGCACCCGGACCGGTGGTCCCGGCGCCGATCAGGACCCGAGCGGTCCCGCGGATCACGGCCGCCTGGGCTCCGCCCGGCAGCCGGCCGATCTGCTCGATCTCACCGAGCGTCCCGGCCTTTGCATATTTCCCGTCCAGCCGCGGTACCAGCAGCACCTTGTCCTCGCCGGAGGCCTGCGCGGCGTCGATCGCCGCCCGTGCCTCGGGGTCGGCCAGTCGGACCGGCACGACCATTCCCGGCAGGACCACAACGTCGTCCAGCGGCAGAACAGGAAGATTCAACGTATCGGTCACGCTGTCACACCCTTATCAAAGATTGAGTCTGACAGGCTCAACCACTGGCCCCACCAGGTCATTCCCGGGGCCACCGAGCGTTCGCTGACGGTGAAATCAGGCGGTGAGCAGGTCGCCGATCTGGCGTAGACCACTCAGATCGTGCACGTCGTCGGCCAATGCGGGCACCTCGACCGTCCGGATCGAGCGGTGTCCGCGCCGGAACCGGTCCGCGCGTTTGTGATCGCCGACCACCTGCTGCATCTTGTCCGCGTGCAGCCGCAGTACGGCGGCCGTCAGTGGCGACTTCTCCGCCTCCTCCAGCCGCTCCGCCGCGGCCAGCGAGCGCTCCGCCGACAGATCCCGCACCTGCGTGTTCGTCACCCGGTTCAGGACGACGCCGGCCAGCGGCATGCCTTCCTCACGCAACCGCTCGGCGAAGTACGACGCCTCCCGCAGCGCGTCGTTCTGCGGGGCGGCCACCACCAGGAAGGCGGTGTGCGGCTCCCGTAGCAGCGCGACCGTTTGCTCGGCTCTCTGCCGGAAACCACCGAACAACGTGTCGAACGCGGCAACGAACGTCTGTACGTCGGTCAGCACCTGAGCACCGAGCACCTTGTTCAGCACCGACATCGCCATGTTCACCCCGGCTGACATCAGCTTGAACGGCCCGCGGGCCGGTGCCAGCAGCAACCGCAGGAACCGTCCCTCCAGCAATGACGCCAGCCGCTCCGGTGCGTCCAGGAAGTCCAGCGCCGACCGCGACGGCGGGGTGTCCACCACGATCAGGTCCCACTCGCCGGTGCCCTCCGCCTGCTTGTGCAACTGGCCGAGCTTCTCCATCGCCATGTACTCCTGCGTCCCCGCGAACGACGACGACAGCGCGACGTAGAAGGGATTCGCCAGGATCTGCTCGGCCTTCTCCGGCGTCGCGTGCGCGAGCACCACGTCGTCGAAGGTGCGCTTCATGTCCAGCATCATCGCGTCCAGCCGGCCGCCGTTCGCGGTGTCGACGTCGGCCACCGCCCGCGGGGTGTTGTCCAGCTCGGTCAGCCCGAGCGACTGCGCCAGCCGCCGCGCCGGGTCGATCGTCAGTACGACGACCTTCCGCCCGCGCTCGGCAGCCCGCAGACCAAGTGCCGCGGCCGTCGTCGTCTTGCCGACCCCACCCGCGCCGCAGGTGACCACGATGCGCGTCGCGGGGTCGTCGATCAACGCATCCAGATCCAGAGCACTCATCCGCGCAGCTCCTCGGCCAGGTCCACCAGTGCACCCTGGTCGATGCCTTCCGGCTGCAGTGCCAGCTCGGTGACCTGCTTGCCCAGGGCATCTATTCGGTCGCGGTTCTCGCGTTCGAGGCCGACCCGGATCGCGTGGTCGTGTGCCTCGGTGGCCAGCGTCTTGACCAGCTCGCTGCCGGCCGTGAGCCCGGCCGCCCGCAGGCCCCTGGTCAGCTCGGTGACCGGCAGTTTCTCCTTCACCGCAAGGGCCAGCGCGTCGTCGTCGAGCGGGCTCTTCCGGACCATGTTCACCACGATCGATCCGATCCGCAGGTCGAGGGCCTCGAGCTGCTCGACCGCGTCCAGGGTCTCCTGGACCGGCATCTCCTCGAGCAGCGTGACCAGGTGGATCCGGGTGACGTCCGAGCGCAGCATGCCCATGATCGCGTCCGCCTGGTTGCGGACCGGTCCGACCTTGGCCAGGCCGGCCACCTCGTGGTTCACGTTCAGGAACCGCGCGATCCGCCCGGTCGGCGGCGCGTCCAGCACGACAGCGTCGTACGCAAGCCGCCCGTGCGACTTCCGCCGCGTCGCCTCGTAGACCTTGCCGGTCAGCAGTACGTCGCGCAGGCCCGGCGCGATCGTGGTGACGAAGTCGATCGCCCCCACCTTCTCGAGCGCCTTCCCGGCCCGGCCGAGGTGGTAGTACATGTCGAGGTACTCCAGCAGCGCGGCCTCGGCGTCCACGGCCAGCGCGAACACCTCGCCGCCACCGGGACCCTGGGCGATCCGGCGTTCGACGTACGGCAGCGGGGGTACGTCGAAGAGCTGGGCGAGCCCCTGGCGTCCCTCGACCTCGACGAGCAGAATGCGCTTCCCCTGCTCGGCCAGGGACAACGCCATGGCAGCCGCAACAGTCGTCTTCCCGGTGCCCCCTTTACCGGTGACCACGTGCAGTCTCGCCATACGCTCCAGGGTAGGACGTGGCCCACACCACACTGCCCCTGACCGGGGCGGTGGGGCGGGGAGGGTATCGAGCGGAGCCCGTTAGAGTCCGTGTCATGAAGAAGTTCGAGTACTTCACCGCACCGCTGCTGGTCCACTCGACCAAGGAGATCCTGGACAACTTCGGCCAGGACGGCTGGGAGCTGGTCCAGGTCGTCCCGGGCCTGAACCCGGAGAACCTGGTCGCCTACTTCAAGCGGGAGATCGAGGACAAATGAGCCACCCCGAGGAGAAGCTGGCCGAGCTCGGCCTGAAGCTGCCCGACGTGGCCAAGCCGGTCGCCGCCTACATCCCGGCGGTGCGGACGGGCAACCTCGTCTACACGTCCGGCCAGCTGCCGCTGCGTGACGGCACCCTGATCGCCACCGGCAAGGTCGGTGATGCGGTCAGCCCCGAGGTCGCGAGCGAGTGCGCCCAGCAGTGCGCGCTGAACGCGCTGGCCGCGGTCAAGTCCGAGATCGGCGACCTGGCGAACGTCAAGCGCATCGTCAAGGCGGTCGCGTTCATCGCCTCCACGCCGGACTTCACCGGTCAGCCGCAGGTGGCGAACGGCGCCTCCGAGCTGTTCGGCCAGGTCTTCGGCGCGGCCGGCCAGCACGCCCGCAGTGCGGTCGGCGTACCCGTCCTGCCGCTCGACGCTCCCGTCGAGGTCGAGTTGATCGTCGAGGTCGGCTGATCTTCTCGTGCGGGACACGACGTCGGAGTTGATGTCCGGCCGGATGGCCGCGACGGCGCTGGCGCACGTCCGGGAAGCGCGGACGCCGGTCGAGTCGCGGCCGGCGTCGACGGTCATCCTGCTGCGTGACACCGCCGCCGGACCGGAGGTCTACCTCCTCCGGCGGCAGCGGTCGATGGCGTTCGCGGCCGGGATGACCGTGTTCCCCGGCGGCCGGGTCGACGCGACCGACGCGACCATCGCCGACTCGTGGTCCGGGCCGTCGCCGGCCTGGTTCGCGGATCGGCTGGGGTGCTCGGCCGACACCGCGGCGGCTTACGTGGCGGCCGCCGTACGGGAGACGTTCGAGGAGTCCGGCGTACTGCTGGCCGGGCCGTCGAGCTCGTCCGTGGTCGGCGACACGACCGGGGCGGACTGGGAGGCCGATCGGATCGCGCTGGAGACGCGCGAGCTCGGGTTCGCCGAGTTCCTGCACGGGCGTGGGCTGGTGCTGCGGGCCGATCTGCTGGGGCCGTGGGCGCATTGGATCACGCCTGAGTTCGAGCCCAAGCGGTACGACACCTGCTTCTTCGTCGCCGCGCTCCCGGCCGGCCAGATCACCCGGGACGTGACGAGCGAGTCCGACCAGGTCGCCTGGATGCGCCCGGCCGACGCTGTCGCCGCGGTCGACGCCGGTGAGTTGTTGATGCTGCCCCCGACGTACGTGTGCTGCCGTGAACTCACGCCGTACGCCGACGTCGCCGCCAGCCTGGCTGCGGCGGGCGACCGCGAGATCCGGACGGTCATGCCGACTGTGCGGGTGGACGGCGACGACGCCTATCTGGAGACGACATGAGAGTCACCGACTACGCGAGCAGGGTGCTCGCGAACAATCCCGGCCTGATGACGCTGGAGGGGACCAACACGTGGATCCTCCGGGCGCCGGACGGGGAGCGGTCGGTGGTGGTCGACCCCGGGCCGATGCTGGAGGACCACCTTCGCGCGGTCCTGGACGCGGCCGGGACGGTCGCCGTCGTACTGCTGACACACAAGCACCCGGATCACTCCGAGGGCGCCGCCTGGTTCGCGAACCAGGCCGGATGTGGGGTCCGGGCGGTGGATCCGGCGTTCCGCATCCCCACCGACCACGCCCACGGACTGTCCGAAGGCGACGTCATCACCGCCGACGGCCTCCGGATCGAGGTCCTGCCGACACCGGGCCACACGCTGGACTCGGTCTGCTTCTGGCTCCCGCAGGACGGCTCCCTGCTGACCGGCGACACGGTCCTCGGCCGCGGCACGTCCGTGGTAGCCCACCCGGACGGTGCCCTCGGCCCCTATCTCGAGTCGCTCGACCGCCTCCGCGCGTTCGCCAACTCCCCGGCCGGCGTCGACCGCCTGCTCCCCGGCCACGGCCCGGTCATCGAAGACCCGACCGCGGTCCTCGACTTCTACCTCGAGCACCGCCAGGAACGCCTCGCCCAGGTCCGCGCGGCCGTGGCCGCCGGCCACACCACCCCACAGGCCGTCGTCGAACACGTCTACTCCGACGTAGACCCCACCCTCTGGCCCGCCGCCGAACGCTCGGTCCGCGCCCAGCTGGAGTACCTCAACTCCTGATCCGTTGAGTGGGTTGCCCCCAGACCTGGAGGGTTGCACGCTCAGATTCTCGGTGGGCAACCCTCCAACTGAAGGGATATCCCCCAAGCTAGGGGCCACCGGTTATCCACAGGAGGGGACGGGTGGCAGCGGGGGGCCGCTCGGACGGCCGATGCTTGATCGGTGAATCCGAAGTTGAAGCTGCTGGCGGACGGGCAAGGCGGCGTGTACAGCCGTGCGCAGGCCGCGGACTCCGGCTATACGCCCGGCCAGATCCACGACCGCATCCGGGACGGCCGCTGGGAGCGGATCCGCTACGGGCAGTATGCCGAGGCAACGGATCTGAGCCATCTCGCTCCATGGGAACAGCAGATCCTGAGGCACCGGCGGCTGATTCACGCGGCGATGAACTCCCTACGTCCCGGCACTGTTGCCGTCAGCCACCAGTCGGCGCTCGCGCTGCACGGTGTACCACTGTGGGGAGCGGATCTCGCGGAGGTTCACGTCAGCCGCCTGGACCGGCACCACGGGGGTCGTATCGGCGGCGTACGCCATCATCGCGGCAGGCTGACCGAGGCTGACCTGACTGTCGTGAGCGGCCGTCCCGTGACAACCGTGTCACGGGCGCTGCTCGAAACGGCGTGTACGTCGTCCTTCGAGACGGCTGTGATCAGCGCCGACGCCGTACGCCGTGATCGTCCGGGCAGTGCGGAGGACCTACGGCGTCTGCTCGAGGTGACCGAGTTCTGGCCGGGCAGTGCGACGGCGCGAGCTGCCCTGGCCTTCAGCGATCCGTTGTCGGAGTCGGTCGGGGAGTCACGGCTGCGAGTGCTGATGCACAACCAGGGCCTTCCTGCACCGCTGCTCCAAGTGGCGTTCACCGACGCCGATGGATTCGTCGGTCGAGTCGACTTCTACTTCCCCGGCCAGCGGACGGTGGTCGAGTTCGATGGTCTGGTCAAGTACGCCGGCGGAACACCCGAGAGCCTGGTGAAGGAGAAACTCCGCGAGGACCGCCTGCGTGGCCTTGGCCTGCAGGTCGTCCGTATCACTTGGGCCAACCTCGCCCGCCCCAACCAAGTCGCCGCCCGCATTCGCACCGCCTTCGCCCGCGCCTGACTCCTGCCCGCTCCTCGGCCCGGCCGCCCTTGGCGCCGCCCGACCTTCGCCCGCCTGACGTTGCCCCTCTGGCTGGAGGGTTGCCCCCTCAAATTCCCAGTGGGCAACCCTCCAACTGAGGGGATGCCCGCCGAGTTGGAGGGTTCGCTGAGAGGAGCGGGGCGAGGCTGGGCCGGGTGTGGTGGCCGGGGCAGCGGGTGGGCTAGCGGGCGCGGCGCTGTAGCCGGTCTACGTCGAGGAGGACGACGGAGCGGGGTTCGAGGCGGACCCAGCCGCGGGAGGCGAAGTCGGCCAGGGCCTTGTTGACGGTCTCGCGGGAGGCGCCGACCAGCTGGGCCAGCTCCTCCTGGGTCAGGTCGTGGTGGACGTGTACGCCGTCGTCGGCGGTGCGGCCGAAGCGGCTGGCCAGGTCGAGCAGGGCCTTCGCGACCCGGCCCGGTACGTCGGAGAAGACCAGGTCGGCCACGACGTCGGAGACCTTGCGCAGCCGGGAGGCCAGCTGGAGCAGCAGGCCACGGGCCACCGCGGGGCGGCCGTCCAGCCAGCGGAGCAGCTCGTCGTGGGTCAGCGACATGATCGAGGCGTCGGTGACGGCGGTGACGGTCGCGGACCGCGGTCCCGGGTCGAACAGCGAGAGCTCACCGAACATCTGACCCGGGCCGAGCACGGCGATCAGGTTCTCCCGGCCGTCCGCGGAGGTGCGGCCGAGCTTGACCTTGCCCTCGACCACGATGAACAGCCGGTCACCGGAATCGCCCTCGTGGAACAGCACCTGACCGCGGCGCAGCCGGCTCTCGGTCATCGACGCGGCCAGGGCGTCGGCCGCCTCGTCGTCGAGCTGACTGAACAGCGGTGCCTGTCGGAGCACTGCGGCATCCACTTTGGGCCTCCTAGGACCTTCGACCACGGCTGCGAACGAGGGATCGACCCCGCCCGGCACCGGGTCGTTCACACCCGGTTGCCCAAAACCGTAGCCCCTCCGGTGTCGGGACCGCCACGTAGGCTTGCCTCCATGCCATCTCAGCGTGTCGCGGAGCCCCTCGCGGTGGTGCCGTTGAAGCTCCCCCGCAAGGCGCCGGTCTATACCGACGAGACCCCCACCCAGCTGGTCCGCCGGGCCCGGAAGATGCACAAGGTGCTCACCGAGGCGTATCCGGACGCTCACTGCGAGCTGGACTTCACCAGCCCGCTCGAGTTGCTGGTGGCGACCATCCTGTCGGCCCAGACCACCGACGTCACGGTGAACAAGGTGACCCCGACCCTCTTCGCCAAGTACCCGACCGCGCAGGCGTACGCCGAGGCCGACCGGGAGGAGATGGAGGCGATCCTCAAGCCGACCGGATTCTTCCGGGCCAAGACCAACAGCGTGATCAAGCTCGGCCAGGCCCTGGTCGACGAGTACGACGGCGTCGTGCCGAACAAACTGGACGAGCTGGTCAAGCTCCCGGGCACCGGCCGCAAGACCGCGAACGTGGTCCTCGGCAACGCCTTCGGCATCCCGGGCATCACGGTCGACACGCACTTCGGCCGGCTGGTCCGGCGGTTCGGCTGGACGACCGAGGAGGACCCGGTCAAGGTCGAGCACATCATCGGCGCCCTGTTCCCGAAGAAGGACTGGACGATGCTGTCGCACCGGCTGATCTTCCACGGCCGCCGCCGCTGCCACGCCAAGAAGCCGGCCTGCGGCGCCTGCCCGGTCGCCCAGTGGTGCCCGTCGTACGGCACCGGCCCGACCGACCCCGTCGTGGCGGCGAAGCTGGTGAAGGTCCCCGCGTGAACTTCCGTACGACGCTGTGCGCGATCGGCTGGCTCGTTGCCGGACTGGTCCTGGCGTCGTGTGGATCCGAACAGCCCGCCGCGACCCCGTCGGCCACCACCCCGAGAGCGGTGGCCGGCGCGGACAAGCTCGCGCCCTGCCCGGCGACGCCGTCCAAGCCGCCGGTCGGCGACGGAATGCCGGACGTCAGCCTGCCGTGCCTGGGCGGCGGACCGGACATCCGGCTCGCCGACCTGCGTGGTCCGCTCGTGGTGAACGTGTGGGCGCAGTGGTGCGGTCCCTGCCGCGACGAAGCGCCGTACCTGGCGAAGCTGGCCAAATCGGGCAAGGTGCGGATGCTGGGGATCGACTACGCCGACCCGCGACCCGAGCTCGCGGTGAGCTTCGCGACCGACGAAGGTCTCGCCTACCCACACCTGGTCGACCAGGACAAGGCGATCCAGTCACCGTTGAAGGTCGGCGGCCCCCCGTTGACGGCATTCGTGAACCAGGACGGCGTCGTCGTCTTCGTACACCGTGGCGTCCTCACCTCACAGCAACAACTCGACCAACTCGTAAAGGACAAGCTGGGGGTCACACCATGACCTTTGATGGTGTGGAGATTCCCGAGTGGCTGACGACGTTGGCGAAGGCGTCGGAGGCGGTGGATCCGAACGAGTTGTCGAGGTTCCTGCCGCCGGACGATCCGTCGGTGCGGAAGTCCGCCGTTCTGATTTTGCTTGCTGATGGCAACGACGGGCCGGAGGTGCTGCTGACCGAGCGGGCCTGGACATTGCGCAAGCACGCCGGGCAGATGGCGTTCCCCGGTGGTGGTGTCGATCCGGAGGACGGCATCGGCGACGAGGGACTGGTGCGGACCGCGTTGCGCGAGGCCGAGGAGGAGACCGGGCTCGATCCGGCCGGCGTCGTACCGTTCGCGGTCTGGCCGGCGTTGTGGGTGCCGGTCAGCAACTTCGGCGTGTCGCCGGTGCTGGCCTGGTGGCGGGAGCCGTCGCCGGTCGCGGTGGTCGACCCGGCCGAGGTCGCCTCCGTGCACACCGTGCCGCTGCGCGCGCTGGCCGACCCGGCGAACCGGATCAGCTGCCTGCACCCCTCCGGCTTCACCGGGCCGGCCTTCACCATCGGCGACCTCTACATCTGGGGCTTCACCGCCGGGCTGCTGGACAAATTGCTCCTGCTCGGTGGGTGGGCCCGCGACTGGGACCCCTCGGTCGTCGTACCGTTGCCCGACCGACTGGTCGAGGCGGCCTGGCGGAGCGAGGGGCGACGGCCGGAGGACGTGCGGCGGCTGACCGCCATCGAGCACGACCTCGGCCGGTCGATGGGTGAAGAGCCGGAAGGTGTGGAGTGAGCAAGCTCGACTGGGCGTTGGTGATCGTGACCGCGCTGGTGGCGATCTCGGGATACATCGAGGGGTTCGTGCTGGGCGCCTGCGCCACCCTCGGCCTGCTCGCCGGTGCCGCCATCGGGGTCTGGGGTGTGCCGCGGATTCTCGACAACTTCTCGCCGAGCGTGTCGGTGTCGTTCGCCGCGCTGGTGCTGGTGGTGCTGCTGGCCTCGATCGGCCGGACGCTCGGCGCCGTCCTCGGGTCCAGACTGCGGAACAGGATGTCCTGGCGGCCGGTGAAGTTCCTCGACGCCCTCGGTGGCGCCGCGCTGGCGGCGGTGTCGGTGCTGATCGTGTCCTGGGTGCTCGGCGTCGCGGTCAGCGGGGCGCGGATCCCGAGCGTGACGTCGGCGGTGCGTGGCTCGCAGGTGCTGGCGAAGGTCGACGAGCTGCTGCCGAGCAGCGCCGACCGGGCCTTGCAGTCGTTCAACGACGTGGTCAACACCGATCTGTTCCCGCGCTTCCTCGATCCGTTCGTGCCCGAGCGGATCCGCGAGACGCAACCGCCGGACGCCGCGATCGCCCGGCAGAAGCCGGTCCGCGACGCGTATACCCGGATCGCGAAGGTGACCGGGGTCGCCAGCTGCTCGCGCGGCCTCGAGGGGAGTGGATTCGTCTACGCGCCGCAGCGGGTGATGACGAACGCGCACGTGGTTGCCGGGGTGAGCTCGCCGCAGGTCGAGGTGAACAACAAGAAGTACGACGCGACCGTCGTACTCTTCGACCCCGAGGTCGACGTCGCCGTACTGTACGTGCCCAAGCTGACCGAGACGCCGCTGGACTTCGACTACACCGGCAAGGCCGACGACCCGGCGGTGGTCCTCGGCTACCCGGAGAACGGTCCGTTCGACTCCGAGCCGGCCCGGATCCGGTCCGAGGAACGTCTCCGCGGCCCGGACATCTACGGCGACCGCACGGTCACCCGGGAGGCGTACTCGATTTGGGCCTCGGTCCGACCCGGCAACTCCGGCGGCCCGCTGCTGTCGAACAAGGGCACCGTGTACGGCGTGGTCTTCGCCGCCTCGGTCGAGGACAACCGCACCGGCTACGTCCTCACCGCCGACCAGGTCTCCGACGACGCCAAGGACGGCTCCACCGCCACCCAGGAGGTTTCCACCCAAAGCTGCACCTAGTGCAGCAGCGGAGGACCTGGTCCAGACGGTCTTCGCCCGCGCGCACCGGAAGTGGGACCGGATCAGCGCGGTGGAGAGCCCTGAGGCGTACCTGCGCACGATGGTGGTCAACGAGTTCCTCAGCTGGCGCCGCCTGCTGAAGAGCCGGGAGGTCCCGCTCGCCGAGCCGATCGACCGGCCGTCCGACGAGGACATCGGTTCCCGGCAGGCCCAGCGCGACGCCGCCCGCGGGCTGGCGACCCTGCGCACCCATCTGCCCGCCGAGGAGGAGCACTGACATGGGCAAGCTGACGGAGGAGGACATCGAGCAGCTGCTCCGCGAAACCTTTGCGGACAAGGAGAATCTGGTCGATGAGTTGCCTCTAGCAACCAAACGCCGAACCCCGCGCCGGTGCTGCTCGCGGCCGCCGCGGTCCTCGTCGTACTGGCCGGAGTCTTGTACGGCGTCAGTGGCGCCGGCGACCCGGGTGCGGTGTCACCCACCGGCCAGGTGAGTACGACGGTGCGGTCAGAGAGCGACGACGCGATGATCTGGGCTGCTGCCATCGAATCGATGCTTCGGCAGGTGACGCCGGGACAGGGCTGGAAGACGGTGTTCGTGCTGGACGAGTCGAAACTCGGAAAGGGGCCTGCCTTCTCCGGCCGGCAGCAGAAGCTGATGGCTGCGATTGTTCGCAAGACCGCCCCGATCGAGTTCCACGAGGATCTGTCGCCGGCGCCTCCGACGTGCCGCGACCGTCGGGTCGGGGTGATCCTGGTCAGCGAGATAGCCGACGCGGCCGACCACACCGAGGTCGACGTGAGCCTCTTTCATGACTGCAACCACTGGACGTCGGCGAAGTATCGCATCGAGAAGCACAAGACCTGGGTCGTCACGGCGACCTTGGACCAACGGACGCAGACCTGGTAGGTCTCACTGCACACTGGCCAGCCAGTCCACCACCAGAGTGTTGAACAGGTCCGGGGTCTCTTCGTGGGGGAAGTGACCGGCGGTGGCGAGCAGTTCGTGGCGGAGGGAGGCCGTGACCAGGCGCGGAGGGGTGGTCGCGGTGGGGGACACCGCGGAGTCCTGCGCCCCGTGGAGCTGCAGCACGGGGACGTCGATCGGCGTACGCATCCTGGCCGAGTACTTGCGGCCGTCGGGACGTAGCCGGGAGCGGGCGAACCAGCGGTGGTACTCGAGCGCACAGTGCGGGGCAGGCCATACCTGCAGCGCCGCGCGGTAGCGGCGGGACGCCTCCGCGTCCGGGAACGTGCCTCCGGGCGCCGACCAGGCGCGGAGGAGTCCCTCGATGTGCATGCCGTCGTGAGCCAGCAGCCGGCGCTCCGGGAGGATCGGCAGCTGGAACCAGGCAGTGCGGGTCAGCGCCTTCGTCAGACCGGAGCGGGCCAGCAGGAGCGGGTGTGGCGCGGAGACGGCCGCCAGCCCGCGGACCTGTCGCGGTGCGAGTACGGCGGCCGACCAGGCGATGAACCCACCCCAGCCATGGCCGACCACGACGGCATCCGTGGCGCCGAGGGATCGGATCACGCCGGAGACGTCAGCAGCGGCGGTGTAGGGGTCGTAACCGCGGGGCGTCTTGTCGCTGGCGCCGTACCCGCGCAGGTCCATGGCCACGGCGCGGTAGCCGGCCTCGGCGACCACCGGCAGCTGGTGCCGCCAGGCCCACCAGAATTCGGGGAAGCCGTGCAGGAAGAGGACGAGCGGGTCGTCCGCGGCGCCGCACTCGGCGACGTGGAACCGTGCCCCGTTGGCCGCGACCAGCGAGTGCGACCAGGGCCCGTCGACCAGCAGGTCGACGACACCCGCCGGGCTCAGCGCCGTACGCCCGAGTCGGGCCGGGCCTCGAGCGCGGGCTCCTGGTCGCCCTTGCCGATCGCCTTGAGCGCCTCGACCGACTCCTTCGAGCTCTCTATCGCGCGCTGCGGTCCCTTCGCGCCGGCCAGCGTCCGCCGCCCGATGAGCACCAGCACCACCGCGATCAGCAGGTACAACACGGCAACGATCAGGAACGCGAGGGCCGGGGGCAGCCCGAGCGCGATGAGCCAGAACGCCAGCGCGATGGACAGCAGGATGATCGCCAGCACGAGCAGGAAGGCGGCTGCCGCGAACATGCCGGCGCCGGTCCCGGCCTTCACGGCGGTCTTCTTGAGCTCGGTCTTCGCCAGCTCGATCTCGCCGCGGACCAGGCCGGACAGATCCTTGCTGGCGTTCGCGACGAGCTGGCCGATCGTGGGCTCATCCCCGTTCTGCCCCATCGACATGGCACTCCTTCCACACGTCCCTCCCCTGACACTACCGCCGCGACTCCCCAACCTCGTGTACCCAGGCTCAGTCGGCGTACGTCCGGTTCCGCCGGGCGAGCAGGATGGCGGCGATCAGCGCCGCCAGTACCGAGGCGATCAGTACGGCGGCCTTCGCGCGCTCGACCTGGGCGACGTCGACGCCGAACGCGAGCTGCGCGATCAGCAGCGCGACCGTGAACCCGATCCCGGCCAGCACCGACACCGCGGCGACATCCCGCCAGGCCAGGTCGGAGTTCAGCTCGGCCCGGGTGAAGCGTGCCGTCAGCCACGACCCGCCGAACACCCCGATCGACTTGCCGAGCAACAGACCCGCGACCACGCCGATCGCGACCGGGTCGGTCAGCAGCTGCCGTACGGCGCTCCCACTCAGCGTCACCCCGGCCGCGAACAACGCGAACAGTGGTACGGCGATGCCCGCGATCCACGGCCGGAGCCGGTGCTCGATCCGCTCGGCCGGTGCGTGCTCTTCACCCGGATCCGGCACCACCCGGGTGACCAGCCCGAGCGCGACCCCGGCGATCGTCGCATGGATCCCCGACTCGTGCATGAACCACCAGGCGCCGATGGCGACCGGGATGTACAGGAACGGTGTCCGGATGCGGCGGTGCTGCAGCAGGTAGAAGACCGCGATGAGGGCGATCGAGGCGAGCAGCGGGAGCAGGTGGAAGCCATGCGAGAAGAACGCCGCGATGACCAGGATGGCGCCGAAGTCGTCGACCACCGCCAGCGTGAGCAGGAAGGCCCGCAGCGCGCTCGGCAGCGACGACCCGACGATCGCCAGCACGGCGAGCGCGAACGCGATGTCCGTTGCCGTTGGCACCGCCCAACCGCTCGGCCGGCCGTGGCTGGAGGTCAGGTTCACCGCGAGGTAGATGATTGCCGGGAGCACCATTCCGGACAGCGCCGCCACCACCGGCACGACCGCCTCGCTCAGCTTGGACAGCGTGCCGACCACGAGCTCCCGCTTCAGCTCGACGCCGGCCAGGTAGAAGAAGAAGGTCAGTGCGCCGTCCGAGGCCCAGCCTTCGACCGTGAGCGGCCCGAGCTGGGTTTCGCGCAGGTGGTGGTAAGCGTCCTGCCACGGAGAGTTCGCCCAGACCAGCGCGACCACCGCGGCGGCGAGCAACAGCAGGCCGCCGGTCGTCTCGGCCCGCAGCGTGTCGGCGAGGAACGCCCGTTCTCGTCCGAGAATCCGGGGAAACGCGCGCTTCTTCTGCCGGACCCGCGGGTGCTCGCTCATACTCGGGCCCTTCGGCTCGGGGTCGGTCGGACGCACGCCGACCAGCCTTCCCGGCACACCCTGGCCAGGATTCTACCTGCTGAGCTCCGCCGCGAGGGCTTCGAAATCCGGTACGTCGAGATCCGGCGCGAGAAACGTCCTCGGGTACGGCGTCGTGCGCCGGTCGGCGTGGATCCCCCGGAGCCCGGCCCGTCGGGCGCCGTCGACGCCCCTGGGTGCACCCCGGCATGAGGGGAGGCCTTCGCCAGCCATCAGCGACTGCGGCGCCCGCAAGCGGGTCCACCTGCGCTAAAAGTTGCCGAAGGCAATTATCTGCGAGGCGGGCCGAGGTGGAAGATGTGGCGGGTTCGCCCTGTGATCAGGCGGTCCAGACGCGTGGGTCCGGGCCCTTGGGGACAATGCCGGTGGGGTTGATCGTGTCGTGGGTGACGTAGTAGTGGCGCTTGATCTGGTCGAAGTCGACCGTCTCGCCGAAGGACGGGAGCTGGAAGAGGCGGCGGGCGTAGGCCCACAGGTGCGGGAACTCGGTCAGCTTCTGGCGGTTGCACTTGAAGTGGCCGTGGTAGACCGCGTCGAAGCGGACCAGGGTGGTGAAGAGGCGGACGTCGACCTCGCGGAGCGTGTCCCCTAGCAGGTACGGGCGGTCCGCCAGCCGCTCCTCGAGGACGTCGAGTCGCGCGAACAGAGCGTCGTACGCCGCCTCGTACGCCTCCTGGCTGGTCGCGAAGCCGCAGCGGTAGACGCCGTTGTTCACGTCCCGGTAGATCTGTTCGATCAGCTCGTCCATCTCGGCGCGGTCCGGTGGGATCAAACGGGGCGCGCCCTCGCGGTGGAAGTCGGTCCACTCGGTCGAGAAGTCGAGCGTGATCTGTGGGTAGTCGTTGGTGACCACGTCGCCGGTGCGGGTGTCGATGATCGCGGGCACCGTCACGCGGCCGTCGTACGACGGGTCCGTCCGCAGGTAGGCCTCGGACAGGAACCCGATGCCGAGCACCGGGTCGCGGCCGTCCGCGTCCAGGGTGAACCGCCAGCCGCGCTCGTCCCGGATCGGGTCGACGATCGCCAGGCTGATCACGTCCTCCAGCCCGAGCAGTCGCCGGACGATCACCGACCGATGCGCCCACGGGCAGGCCAGGCTCACCACCAGCCGGTACCGACCGGGCTCGACCGGCCAGCGGCCCTGGTCGTCCGGGCCCTGGCCGGGAGCGGATCGGGAGTCGCGGGTGATCCGGTCAGTGAATCGATTGCCCTGCCGCTTCCACTCGCCGGTGGATGAGCTCTCCTGTGCGAACTGTCCCGCAGCCATGGTGACGAAACTACCCGGTCCGAAATTGCCGCGACCTGTGGATGGGTTACTGGCCGTGAAGTGGTAGCAGCCGTTACAGTCAGGCTGACAAGGTGGTTCGGGACAGCGATGTCACGGGCGGCCGAAGCACTCGAATGATCAGGAGCACGACCGCGGCTCTCGACCCCCGGCAACCGGTTTGCCGGGCAGATTCCCAGGGATACTGACCTCATGGCCCGCCCAAGGAACAACCCCGGCGACCTCGCCGAACTCCCCACGGAGCTTCGGACCGATCGGCCGAAGGGTGACCAGATCCGCGAGATTCTGGAGAACCTCACCCGATCCCTCGCCGTCGGCACTGTGCTGCCGTCCGAGCGCGTCCTGGCGGAGCGCTTCGGCGTGGCGCGGATGACCGTGCGCCAGGAGGTGGACCGAGTGGTGGCCGAGGGCCTGGCCGCCCGGCGCCCCGGTGGCGGCACGTTCGTCGCCGAGCCGCGGCCGTCCCGGATGCTCGCGTCGTCGTTCAGCCAGGACATGATCAACCGCGGCATCAAGCCGGGCGGCAAGGTGCTCGAGCACCGGGTCGGCTCGGCCGACGAGGACCTGGCCCGCGAGCTGGAGGAGCCGGTCGGCACCCCCGTGCTGCACCTGGTCCGGCTGCGCACCGCCGACGGCGAGCCGATGGCGATCGAGCGCACCGCGCTGTCCCTGCACCGCTACCCCGGCCTCGAAGACATCGACTTCGACGAGAACTCCCTGTACGGCGAACTGTCGTCCCGCTGGGGCGTCACCCTCGGCATGGTCTCGGCGTCGATCGTCGCCGCCCCGCCCGAGCCCGGCGACGCCGCCCTCCTCGAGATCGACTCCACCACCCCCTGCCTGATCATCACCTCGGCCCCCCGCACCGCCTCCGGCGAGGTCATCGAGTTCGGCCGCTCCACCTACCGCTCCGACCGCTACGACATCACCGTCGCCTACCGCGCCACCTGACACGGCCTAGACGTTCAGGCTGCGGAGGACGTTGGGCGTCTCGCCGCGCTCGGCGAGGCGGGTGACTATTTCGACCGTGAGGGCCTGGACAAGCATCGCGCCGACCATCGTCGAGGTCGCTCCGGTCTTCTCCGGGCTGCCGGCTACCTCGATCAGGGCGTCGCCGGGGACGCCGCAGTTGTCGATCACCACGTCCGCGGTCTCGAACAGCCGCTGACCACCCGGGGCTCGCGACGTCGTCGCCGTACTGTGCGCCATCGATGTCAGCACGATCACCTGCGCACCCCGCTTCCGCGCCCCGAGCGCGAACTCCACGGGTACGGCGTTCCGCCCCGAGTTCGACGCGATCAGTACGACGTCACCCGCGGCGATCTCGTTGATCTCCAGGAATACGTCGGCCAGCCCGGGCAGCCGCTCGAGCAGTGAACTCTTCTGCAACCCCTCGTGCAGCATCAGCCCCGGTTCGAGCACCGCCCGTACGTCGGCCAGCCCGCCGGCCCGACCGTACAACTCCTCGGCCAGCGCATGACTGTGCCCGGTCCCGAACACCCAGAACCGCTTCCCGGCGGTCAGCGCCTCGACCACCAACCCGGCCGCGACCCGAATCGGCCCGACCTGCGTCTCCGCCGCCCGCTGCGCGATCTCCAACGCCTTCTGCAAGTACCCCTCGGCCCCAGCCATGTCGCTGAACCTACCGCCCCGGCACCCCGCCCACGAGAACCCCGGCTAGACCACTACACCGACCCCAACCCGGTGATGCCTCGGCTGGTCCACCTCGTCGACCACCGCGATCGCGAAGTCCGCGTACCCGATCAACCCGCCACCATCCGCCGGGCTGAAGCGGTAGGCACCAGTAGGCGTGGGATCGGCGTGGTTGAAATCCCCAGCCGGCGCAACCGACACCCAGTCCAGCGCCGATGCCGAGATGGTGTCCAGCGCAGCCTGATGCGCGAGGAAGAATGCCCGGAACTCCTGCGGATATCCCTCCGTGTCCATCAACAATATCCCGTCAGCGGTAGCCAGGATCGATGCCAGCCCGACCCAGACGAGACGCTCGACGCCCGCCTTCGCCAGCCCGTCGACCAGCGCCCGAGCCGCCCGCGGGAAGAACTCCGCCGGGTCCGTGCCACCGTCGTACACCGCCGCAATCACGGCATCGTGGTCCACTGCGAGCTCGGCGATCCGCGCCGCATCGGTGACATCCCCGGTCACCTGGCCGGCTTCTGCCGTACGCGCGACTTCCGTCACCTCGTGACCGCGCCGCCGGGCTTCCTCGACCGCCGCGCTCCCGGCGCGACCGCGAGCCCCGATGACCAAGATCTTGCTCATGACAACCTCCTCGATTCGCTGGTCCGGCGACTGTAGAAGGAGCCGTGGTTACCGATCGGATACCGGCTACGCTGACCACGTGCAGGCGTTGAAAGCGGACATGTTCGAGGAGATCTGCCCGTCGTCGCTGCTGCCGTTCCGGATCGGCGGGGACAAGTGGGCGGCGCTGGTGATCCGGTGCCTGGAGGACGGGCCGCGGCGGTTCTCCGAGCTGCGCGTGCCGCTCGTGCGGGTCAGCCCGAAGGTGCTCACCCAGTCGCTGCGCGGCTTGGAGCGGGACGGCTTCGTGCTGCGGACCGAGTACGCCGAGCCGGTACGACGCGTGACCTACGAGCTCACCGACCTCGGCCGGAGCCTGCTGGATCCGATCCGGACGGTCTGCGAGTGGACCGCCGACCACTGGGACGAACTCCTCGACGCCCGGGATCCCGGAGACGCCGCGGAATCGTAGAGTCGCGCGGGAATTGTGGGACTGGCCAATGGTTAGACTGCCCGGCGTGGACGAGCAGACGCCGAGCGTGTTGACGCAGTTGCCGAGCTGGTTGCTGACGCAGAGCGCGACGCACGCGCAGCGGATCGTCGGCGAGGCGTTCGCCGCGGGTGGTGCGCGGGGCTATCACTTCCGGCTGCTCGCGACGCTGGTCGAGTTCGGACCGGCCAGTCAGGCGGCGCTCGGCCGGCGCAGCTGCATCGACCGCAGCGACGTGGTTGCCGCTCTCAACGAACTCGAGGCCGACGGGTACGTCGAACGCTCTCCGGACCCGGACGACGGACGACGCAACATCATCACGATCACCCCGTCGGGCCGCCGGCGGTACAAGCGCCTGACCACCCTGGCCACGAGGGCCCAGGACGAGATCTTCGCCGCGCTCTCACCGGCGGACCGCAACCGCCTGACCACTCTCCTCGGCCGGCTCCTCGCCCAGCACCAGTAACTACCAGGCCGGGAGCTGAGCGCGAGCCGCCTTCTGGGTACGGCGAACGCGGTGCTCGCGGGCGTGGACCCGGCGGCGGGCGGCGCGGGAGATCTTCCGGGGCTCCGCGGCGGAAGCGGTCGGCTCGGACATCTGGGGGTTCGGCTGCGTCGCGTTCACGACCACTCCGATGCACGGGCCGTCCGAATGGTTCCGTCGTACGCCGGAATCTCCGGCCGCCGGGCCCGGAATTGGTCCTGTTCGGCGCAGATCGGGGGCTGCTCGGCGATACACCGGTTCCGCCTCGGCTCCGGCGTTGGTAGAAAGGTGGCGGGCGCCCCAGCGCGCCGAAGCCAGCGAGGAGGAGTCGTCGACGTGACGAATGCAGAGTCACCCCAGTCCGGAGCCGCCCAGGCAGGGGGCCAGTCCGAGGCACTGTCGAACCTGATGCACGAGGAGCGCAGGTTCGAGCCGCCGGCCGAGCTCGCCGCGCACGCGAACCTCAAGGCCGACGCCTACGACCGCGCCGCCGCCGACTTCGAGGGGTTCTGGGCCGAGCAGGCCAAGCGGCTGACCTGGGCCACCGAGCCGACCGAGACGCTGGACTGGAGCAACCCGCCGTTCGCGAAGTGGTACGCCGACGGGAAGCTGAACGCGGCGTACAACTGCGTCGACCGGCACGTGGAGAACGGCCTCGGCGACAAGGTCGCGTACTACTTCGAGGGCGAGCCCGGCGACACCCGGGAGATCACCTACGCCCAGCTCAAGGACGAGGTCAGCCAGGCCGCCAACGCGCTGCTCGAGCTGAACGTCCAGGCCGGCGACATCGTCGCCATCTACATGCCGATGATCCCCGAGACCGTGGTCGCGATGCTTGCCTGCGCCCGGATCGGTGCCCCGCACACGGTCATCTTCGGCGGCTTCTCCGCGGACGCCCTGAAGGGCCGCATCCTGGACTGCGACGCCCGCGTGGTGATCACGTCCGACGGTGGCTACCGCCGTGGCGCCGCGGCAGCGCTGAAGCCCGCGGTGGACGCCGCGCTGGTGGACTGTCCCGATGTGCGCAACGTGCTCGTAGTACGCCGTACCGGCCAGGACACCGCGATGGTGGAAGGCCGCGACCTGTGGTGGGACGACTTCGTCGCGAAGCAGTCGGCCGAGCACACGCCGGAGGCCTTCGACGCCGAGCACCCGCTGTACGTGATGTACACGTCCGGCAGCACCGGCAAGCCCAAGGGCATCCTGCACACAACCGGCGGCTACCTGGTCGGTACGTCGTACACCCAGTGGGGCGTGTTCGACCTCAAGCCGGACACCGACGTGTACTGGACCGCGGCCGACATCGGCTGGGTCACCGGCCACAGCTACATCGTGTACGGCGCCCTCGCGAACGCGACCACGTCCGTGCTGTACGAAGGCACCCCGGACACCCCGCACCAGGGCCGCTGGTGGGAGATCGTGCAGAAGTACAAGGTCTCGATCCTGTACTGCGCGCCGACCGCGATCCGGACCTTCATGAAGTGGGGCAAGGACATCCCGGAGAAGTTCGACCTGTCCTCGCTGCGGGTGATCGGGTCGGTCGGCGAGCCGATCAACCCGGAGGCCTACATCTGGTACCGCGAGAACATCGGCGGGAACAAGGCACCCGTGGTCGACACCTGGTGGCAGACCGAGACCGGCATGCACATGATCTCGCCGCTGCCCGGCGTGACAGCGGGCAAGCCGGGCGCCGCGATGAAGGCGATCCCGGGTGTCAGCGTGGATGTCGTCGACGACGCGGGCAACTCGGTGCCGGACGGTTCCGGTGGTTACCTGGTCATCACCAAGCCGTGGCCGGCCATGCTGCGCACGCTGTGGGGCGACGACCAGCGGTTCGTCGAGACCTACTGGTCCCGCTGGCCGGGCGTGTACTTCGCCGGTGACGGTGCGAAGAAGGACGAGGACGGCGACCTGTGGCTGCTCGGCCGGGTCGACGACGTGATGAACGTGTCCGGCCACCGGCTGTCCACCACGGAGATCGAGTCCGCGCTGGTCTCACACCCGAAGGTCGCCGAGGCCGCGGTCGTCGGCGCGTCCGACCCGACCACCGGGCAGGCGATCGCAGCCTTCGTGATTTTGAGGTCCGAGGCCGGTGACGGCGGTCCCGACGTCGTCCAGGAACTCCGCAACCACGTCGCCAAGGAGATCGGCCCGATCGCGAAGCCGCGCCAGATCATGGTCGTCGCCGAGCTGCCGAAGACCCGCTCCGGCAAGATCATGCGCCGCCTCCTCCGCGACGTCGCCGAGAACCGCGAGGTCGGCGACGTCACCACCCTCGCCGACTCCACCGTCATGGACCTGATCAGGTCCAACCTCGCCTCCGGCAAGTCCGACGAGGACTAGGCCCACCGCGTCGTACTCAGAAGGCCCTCGGAACGCTCCGGGGGCCTTCTGTTGTGTGGCTCCAGAAACTGCACGCATACCTTTGCAAAGGGGTCTTTGCAAAGGTATGTTGTGGATATGGCATCCTCTGCGATCACGCCGTCCGCCGCCGGGCTCCGGGCGCTGTCCCACCCGACCCGGCTGAAGATGCTGATGCTGCTCCGGCTCGAGGGGCCGGCGACGGCGACTCAGCTTGCGCAGCAGCTCAAGCTCAACACCGGCGCCGCGTCGTACCACCTTCGTCAGCTGGCCGAGCACGGGTTCATCGCCGAGGACACCGAGCGCGGCGACGCGCGTGACCGCTGGTGGAAGGCCGCCCACGAGAGCACCCGCGCCAACCTCGATGCGCGTTCCGGCGAGGAGGAAGCCGAGAGCGCCGAGGCCTACCTTCACACCGTCGCGCTGATGTACACCGAGACGCTGATGCAGCACGCCGAGGAGCGGCGCTACCTCCCGGCACCGTGGCAAGCGGCCAGCACAACCAGCGACTGGCATCTGCGACTCACCCCGAAGCGCGCCGAGCAATTGGTCGAAGCACTGGCGAAGCTGATCGACGACTGGCGCGAGGATGGCGAGGATGCGTCCGGCACCGGTTCGTTCGTGGTCAACCTCAACGCCTTCCCGCGCCCGGGCACCGTGGTCCTGGAGGGAGACGACTCATGAGTGTCAGCAGCCGGCGCGTCCCGCTCTACGGCTGGCTGACCGCGCAGGCGATCTCCCTGCTCGGCACGCGGGTCTCGATGATCGCCATCCCGTGGCTCGTGCTCACGACGACCGGCTCGCCGACACGGACCGGACTCGTCGCCTTCGCCGAGATCACCCCGATGGTGCTGCTGAAGGCGTTCGGCGGGCCGCTGGTCGACCGGGTCGGACCGCGCCGGATAGCGATCAACGCCGACGTACTCTCCTTCCTCGCGGTCGGGATGATCCCGCTGCTGCACCACACCGGCGCGCTCACCTTCCCGATCCTGCTCGGCCTGGTCGCCGTCGCGGGTGCGCTCCGCGGTCCAGGCGACGCAGCCGGCACGGCCCTCATCCCGGCCCTCGTCGAGCGCGCTGGCGTGCCGTACGAGCGGGCGACCGGCCTCTCGTCGGCCATCGAGCGCGGCGCAACGATGATCGGCGCCGCCATCGCCGGCGGTCTCGTGGTCGCTGTCGGCGCCGCGAACGCCGTCGCCGTCGACGCCGTCTCGTTCGCGGTCTGCGCCGTCGTTCTCCTCCTCACCACCCGCGGCCTGGTCGACCGCAATCCCGACCGGCATGAAGTGGTCGAACCAGTCGCCCCCGACCCCACGTCGTACGCCGCCCCCGAGCCCGCGTCGTACGCCGCTCCCCAGCCCACGTCGTCCGTCGCTCCCGAGCGTGCGTCGTACGCCGCCGACCCTGCGGTCAGGTCGTCCGTCGCCGAGCGCACGTCGCACGCTCCCGGGCCCGCGTCGTACGCGGCCGACCCCGCGATCGCGTCGTCCGTCCCCGGGCCCGCGTCGTACGCGGCCGACCCCGCGATCGCCTCGTCCGTCCCCGGGCCCGCGTCGTACGCGGCCGACCCCGCGATCATGCCATCTGTCGCCGGGCGCACGTCGTACGCCGCGGAGTTGCGTGCTGGTTGGCGGTTCCTGCGTGGTGACGCCGTATTGATGAGCCTGTGCGTGATGGTGGCTGTGACCAACCTGCTCGACCTGGCCTGGTCGTCGGTCCTGCTCCCGGTCTGGGCGCGTGACTCCGGCGCCGGAGCCGGTGCCGTCGGCCTGGTCTTCTCGGTCTGGGGAGGCGCGTCGATGCTCGGCTCGGTCGTGGCGGCGGCGTACGGCGCGCGGCTGCCCCGGTTCGCGACCTACCTGGTCGCCTTCCTGATCACCGGATTGCCGCGCTTCGTCCTGTTCGCGCTCGGCGTCCCGCTGTGGGCGATCCTCGCGATGTGTGCGATCGGCGGACTGTCCTCCGGCTTCCTCAACCCGGTGCTCGGCGCCGTCCAGTTCGAGCGGATCCCGCGCGAGATGGTCGGCCGGGTGACGTCGCTGACCAGCGCTCTGTCCTGGTCGCTGATGCCCCTGGGAGGCGTGCTCGGCGGCATCCTGGTCAGTGGCATCGGGCTGTCGCCCGCGCAGTTGGCGATCGGGCTCGCGTACTTCGCCGCGACCATGGCGCCGGCGCTGATTCCGAGCTTCCGCGGGATGAACCGTCAGCAGCCCGCCGCCGAGCGCGCGACGGTCACCGCCTGACAGCCGTTCCGCGCACGCGCTGCGGACACCGTCTGACGGCCGTTCCACACACGCTGCGGTCACCGCCTGACGGCTGGTCCGCGCACGGCCTAGGCTGCCGGGCATGACTGCCCTCGTCGCGATCATCCACGCGGGCCTGGCGGCGGCGTGGGTCGGTGGGATGGCCTACTCGCTGTTCGTCGTCCAGCCGAAGCTGAAGCGGTACTTCGGTCCCGATCAGGAGGGCCGCGAGGCGCTGACCGCGGTGATTGCCTCAGGCAACCGCTGGAAGGTGGTCGGCCTGATCGCGGCGATCGCGCTCAGCGGTCTGGTCCTGCTGCTGATGCATCACCAGCACTGGTGGATCCACGCCGTCAAGGGCTTGTTGTTGCTCTGTGCAACCGGCATCTTCTGGTACGTGTCCTGGCGGCACTGGCCGCGCCGGGTGTTCGCGACCGCTGCGGAAGTGCCCGCGCTCCAACGCCGGCTGATCGTTCTCGCGACCACGATGCTGGGACTGGCCGGACTCGCCTTCGCTCTCGGAGTGGTCGCCGTCTACCTATGAGGTTCGTCACCGGATCCGTCCGTTGTGATCACGCATCGTCAGAAATACATTGGAATGGAATGTATCTCCGGAGAGGAGCGACTCTGTGTGTGGCATCACCGGATGGGTGGCCTACCGGCACGATCTGGACGCTGAGCGGGACGTCGTCGACGCGATGACGGAGACGATGTCGTGTCGCGGGCCCGACGCACGAGGCACCTGGTATGCCCCGCACGTCGCCCTCGGGCACCGAAGACTCGCCGTCATCGACCTGCCCGGCGGTGAGCAACCGATGACCACCGAGGTGATGTCGGAGGGCCGGTCGATCACCCTCGGCATGGTCTACAGCGGTGAGGTCTACAACTACACCGAGCTGCGCGACGAACTGCGCCGCCGCGGCCACGCGTTCACGACGGACTCCGACACCGAGGTCGTGCTCCGCGCGTACGTCGAGTGGGGTACGGCGTTCGCCGAGCGGCTGAACGGGATGTACGCGCTGGCCATCTGGGACCCGCGGATCGAGACCCTGGTGATGGTCCGCGACCGGATGGGCATCAAGCCGTTCTTCTATTACCCGACCTCCGACGGCGTGCTGTTCGGCTCCGAACCGAAGGCGATCCTTGCGAACCCCGGCGTCCCGGCGGTCGTCGAGGCGGCCGGACTGCGTGAGCTCCTCACCGTGTCGAAGACCCCCGGCCACTCACTGTGGGCCGGGATGTACGAGGTCGAGCCGGGCACTGTCGTCACCGTCGACCGGTCGGGCATCCACACCAGCACGTACTGGCGTCTGGAGACCAAGGCGCACACCGACGACCAGGACACGTCCGTGGCACACGTGCGCGAACTGCTCGACGACATCACGCGCCGCCAACTGGTGGCCGACGTACCTCGCTGTGTGCTGTTGTCGGGCGGTCTCGACTCGAGTGCGATCACGGCGCTCGCGGCCGGTCAGTTGGCCGAGGAAGGTCGCAAGGTCCGCAGCTTCGCGGTCGACTTCGCCGGCCAGGAGGAGAACTTCCGGCCGAACGAGCTCCGGATGACGCCGGATACGCCGTACGTGCATGACGTCGCGGACAAGGTGCAGTCGCAGCACTCCGACATCGTGCTGGACAACGCCGTCCTGACCGACCCGGAGATCCGGCGGAAGGTCGTCCGGGCGAACGACGCTCCGCTGAGCGGCGACATCTTCGGTTCGCTCTACCTTCTGTTCAAGGCGATCCGCGAGCAGTCCACCGTCGCGCTGTCGGGTGAGTCGGCGGACGAGGTGTTCGGCGGCTATCTGTGGTTCCACGATGCCAAGGTTCGGAAGGCGAAGATCTTCCCGTGGATCGCCTACATGGCGTCGCGGCGGGAAGTCGGGCAGGTCAGCGTGCTGCGCCGGGAGGTGCTCCAGCGGCTCGACCTCCGTGCTCATCTGCGAGACCGGTACGCCGAGGCCGTGAGCGAGGTCGAGCGGCTCGACGGGGAGTCCGACGACGAGTGGACGATGCGGAAGATCTGCTACCTGCACCTGACCCGGTTCGTGCGGATCCTGCTGGACCGCAAGGACCGGATGAGCATGGCGGTCGGGCTGGAGGTCCGGGTGCCGTTCTGCGACCACCGGCTGGTCGAGTACGTCTACAACACGCCGTGGTCGCTGAAGACGTTCGACGGCAAGGAGAAGAGCCTGCTCCGCGCCGCGACCCGCGACGTGCTGCCGGAGTCGGTGGCCGAGCGGAAGAAGTCGCCGTACCCACAGACCCAGGATCCGGCGTACGTCGAGGCCATCGCCGGCCAGGTCCGCGGCCTGCTCTCCGATCACCACCCGGTTTTCGACCTCGTCGACCGGGAGGCGGCCACCCGGCTCGCTCGCTCAGCTGCCCCGGAAGCCCGCAGGCACCTGGAGCAAACGTTGTCCCTGGCGACGTGGCTGGATCTTTACCAGCCGGACATCCGCTGGAACCAGTCATAGGAGATCGCTCTCAGCTGTGCCAGGATGGCGCTTCTTCGGAGGTGATCGCGATGGCGCAGGAGACCCTGCAACTGCTGGTGAGCATGCACCGGATCGTCAGGCACCTGCGCCGGAGCAGAACCACCACGGATCTGCACCCGACGCAGTTCCTGGCGCTGATGCTGATCGCCGACGAGCAACCGATCCGGATCGGCGAGATCGCCGCCCGGGTGCCGTGCTCACAGCCCACCGCGACGACCACGGTCGCCTCCCTCGAGGAGGCCGGGCTCGTCCGCCGCGAGCCCGACCCCGTCGACGGCCGGGCCACCGCGGTCGTCCTCACCGAAGCCGGCGTCGCCACCGTCGAAGCCTCCGGCCGCCAAGCCGCCGACGAGCTGGGCAAACTCCTCCACCGCCTAGACGAAGCCGACCAAGCCCTCATCCTCAACGCCGGCCAAGCCCTATCCCGCCTCGCCGACGACCTCTAGCAAAGGCCGGGCCCCGGAGTTCTGGTACGGCGGGGCAACCCAGGGCAACCTGGGGCAGATCCCGAAACGCCCTCCCCAAACCGCCAACACCCGCTACAGTTGAACTCGCTCGTGGACAGAAGAGTCCCTTGAAGTGGACCCGGCAGCCTACCGGACGGTGGGTGAGCCGGGTCGGCGCATTTCAGAGCTCTCGCAGTTGGCTGAATGGCTCGACCAGTCGTCGCCAGTGCCCGCCCCGCGTCCAGGCAGCGGCGACGGCGTCCGGCACCCAGAGCAACGGGTCCAGCTTCGGCATCAGCAACTCCCAGCGCAAGTCGAAGCACCTGTACCGATGACAGGCGGCATGGAGCGTTCCGCGGTCGTAGTCATAGGTCGAGTCGTCCCGCTCGATCACCAGCCGCTCGGCATCAGCCGCGCTGTCCCGGACGATCGCGTCCAAACAGCGTCGCCGGTTGGCGAGCGTCTCCCGCTGCGCGTGGTAGATGTCCACCAGGACGTGGAAGTCGCCGATCATCCTCAGGATCTGCTTGCGTCGTGCGTCGGTCTCGTGGTTGAAGTGAAGTCGTTCCTGGCCGGGCAGCAGGAAGGCTCGCAGCGCCTTCCGGTTGACCGTGACATTTCCTGCCGGGCATCGTGCGGCGGCCATCAGGAGACCCCGGGACTTGCTTTCGTCGACGAATACGTGGATCGGCATTTCCCCGCCCTGTTGAGTGGCAAGGGTCGACCTTCACACGTGAGAAATCGGGTCGTCGGCTGCGACACCGGGGCAGCTCGGGGCAGTTCGGGGCAGATTAGAAATGCCCCAGACACCTGCAAAACAAGGGGATATCTTGGTGGTGTCTCGGGATAGAAGAATCCCTTGGAAGTTGGCCTGGTAGCCCTCCGGACGGTGGACGAGCTGGGTCGGCGGCCGCAGGGAGCCGCCGGAGGGGTGAGTCCTCCGGCGGCTCTCGTGGTCAGTTGCGGGTGATGGTGAAGGTTGTGGTGGTGTTGCGGATGTCTACTGCGTTGTTGGTGAGGGTTAGGTTGTTGAAGGTGGCGTTGCCGACGGCTGGGCCTTGGCCTGGTTCGGGGAGTTCGTTGGCCCAGATGCCGAAGCCGGACTTGGCGTCGAAGGCGTCGCCGCTCTTCTGCGCGCCGGAGATGGTGACGTTGGTCAGGACGGTGTCGGCGACCGGGAACTGCGGTTGCCCACCGACGTAGTTGGTCTGGAACATGATGCCGCTGTACGTCGGATCGACGATGTCGACATCACTGACCCGGATGCCCTGGAAGATCTTCGACGCCGAGAAGATCCAGATCCCGGGGAACGCCTGGTTGCCCCAGAAGTGACCGCCGGACCGCACCACGGAGACGTTCTGGAACTGGGTCGGCGGGGTCGCGCCGAAGCCGTTCATCGGGATGCCGAAGTCGAGTGAACTGATCGTGATGCCCGGATAGGTGAGCATGTCCGCGGCGTACAGGTTGCGGAACACGTTGTTCGTCCCGCCGTACACCGCGAAGCCGGCGGCCCGCCAGGTCAGCGACGTGGACAGGTTCTCGAAGACGTTGTCCCGGACCTCGCCGCCGCCGTTGTCGGTGGCGTTGAAGAGCGCGAAACTGTCGTCCCCGGTGGACCGGGCGTCGTTGTTGCTGACGGTGTTGCCGGCCGAGCCGTTCGTCATGTTGATGCCATCGGCGAACGAGTCCCGGATCCGCGAGTTCTTGATCACCGAGTTGTCGGTGTTCGCGCCCCAGTACAGGCACATCTGGTGTTCGGCCCAGACGTTGTCGATGGTCATGTTCGAGGTGTTCGCGAAGTTGAACACCTTGCCCGGTCCGTCGTTGCGGCTGTCGTAGTTGCCGAAGTACGAGAACCCGCTGAACGTCGACCCGTTCGCGGACGACTGAGCGTCGAAGCCGACGTCGGTGTTCGACTGGCTCTGCGGCGCCACGAACCGGGTGAACCAAGGCCCGGCGCCGACGACGCGCACAGCCTTCCCGTAGACGGTGAACTTCGACGACGTCTGGTAGTCACCCGCCGGCAGATACACGCCCTGCAGCGTGGCGTCCTGCCGCACCCGGTCGAGCGCGCTCTGCACGTCCTGCTGGGTGAACCCGGCCGGCGTCACGAAACCCGTGCCAGGGTTGGCGATCGGCGTTGCGGCCTCGGTGTCGACGAAGTCGATCGAGTACGTCGTACCGTTCGACGGATCCTTCTGCAGCCGGATCTTGGTGCCGGCCGGGTAGGTCTGGTCCAGCATGATGTTGGCTTCGTCGTAGATGTGCCGGGCCGGACCGGACCCTGGTGAGTTGTTCGGCGAAGCCTCCGCGCCGTACAGCCAGGAGTACTTCGAGGTCAGCGGCAACGTCTTGGCGAAGCTGCCGTTCACGTAGACGCTGATCGACGACGTCTGACCGCCACCGCCCGCCGAGTCCGGGATCGAGAACCGGGTGACGAGGGTGTTCGTGCTGGCCCGGGTGGTGAACTCGACGTACGCGCCGTTCGAGTTCAGGGTCACCGCGCGCCGTCCGGACGCCTCGCCGGCGAGGTCGCCGATGGTCCGGTTCGGCCCGATCACGGACGCGCCGCCACCGATGGAGGCGTCCTCGGCCTCCATGTGGTCGTACGGCATGTTCGCGCCGCGGCCCACGAAGAACGGCCGCTCGCTGGTGTTGTTGGTCCGCTTGACCGGCAGTTCGTTCGCGTCGTCCGCGAGTACGACGCGAACCGTGTAGCGACCGTTCACCGCTGTCCAGTTGCCGAGGGCAACAGCAGGAGTGGTCACGCCGGCCGCGATCGAGCCGTTGTACGAGCCTGTCAGGGTGGTCACGACATTGGCGCCGTTGAGCACTGTCAACGTGATGCCGTGTGCGCCGGATGCCGATGCGACGCTGCCCTGGTTCTTCAAGGCGACGGAGAAGGCGACGGAGTTCCCGGCGGCCGGATTGCCGGGCGTCCAGTTGACCGCGGCCGCGATCAGATCCGAGCTCGCAACCGGCGTCACGACCAGTGGTCCGGACGCATTCGCCGTGTTGTTCCCGTCGTTCTGCTCGATGACAGTGTTCGACTCATCGACCTTCGCGCTGAGGGCATAGCTGCCCGCGTCGCGAGTGCCGATCGAGGCGCTGACCGTGGTCGACGCCCCGGCCGCGAGTGCGCCGACGGCCGCCGTACCGACCTTGGAGGCACCGAGGTAGAAGTTGACGTCGGTCGCTGGGGAGCCCGCCGTACCGCCGTTGTTGACGGTCGCGCGGACCGTGATCGTGTCCGTCTCGACCGGCGAGGTCGGCGTCCAGGACACGTTGGAGAGCGTGAGATCCGGGTTCGGTGCCGGCACGCCCATCACCTGGAGCTCGGCGACCTGGCCGGCCGGTGCGCCGGTGTTGCCGGTGAAGTTCAGCCGTACGTCGGCCACCCGCGCGCTGACCGGGATCGTCACGCTGTTCCCGCTCGCCGGGCTGAAGTTGTACGCCGCGCTCGGCACGATCGTGGTGAACCCGGACGCGCTCTGCTCCCGCCCGAGGATCGAGAAGGTCTGCGTCCGCGGTCCCCAGGCCGAATCCGGGTTGAGCCGGATCACGATCGAGCTGAGGTCCGCGTTGGCGCCGAGCTGGGTGGTCAGCGTGGCCGGGTTGGTGTCGCCCTCCCAGTAGGTCTGGACGTTGTCGTCGTTGGCGTTGGCCGGGACATAGGTGAACGTGTACCCGGACGCGGTGATCGGCTTGCCCAGCGCGAGGTTGCTACCGGGTCCGCTGCTGCCGTTGCGGGTCGCCGCGTTGCTGTTCGGCGATTGGTTGCCAGCAGCATCTTTCGCGCGAACGTAGTACGTGATCGACGCGCTGCCCGGCTGGTTGTCCGTGTAGGTGAGCACAGTGCCGGCCACGCTGGTCCGCAGTTGCCCGTTGGCGTACACGTCGTACCCGGTCACGCCGACGTTGTCGGTCGACGCGTTCCAGGTGAGCCGGATCTGGCCGGTGCCGGGTTCGGTGAAGGCCAGGTTGCCCGGGGCGGTGGGAGCCTGGGTGTCACCGGTCGCCGGACCGTACACCTCGAGTTCGGACAGCTGTCCGGCCGGCCAGCCGGTGTTGTCGGTGATCCGGATCCGGACGTAGCGCGCGGTCGCGGTGCCGTAGTCGATCGTCACGGTGTTGCTCGGCGGGTTGAACGCGCGGGACGCGGACGCGGACAGGTCGGTGAAGTTCTGTCCGTCGGTGCTGCCCTGGACCGCGAGGGTCTCGTTGCGGGCACCCCAGTTCGCGGTCGGAAGCTTGAGCACGACCTGGTTGGTCGCGACGGACGAACCGAGGTCGACCTGGACCCACTGAGGGAACGCGTTGTTGGCGCTCTCCCAGTAGGTGCCCTGGTTGCCGTCGGTCACGTTCGACGCGACGTAGGTCTGGGTGACGCTGCTGGCCGACGCGGCCTTGCCGGCGGCGAGGTTCGGTCCGGCCAGTACGGCGGCGGCCGCGGTGCCGGCCGGGGTCGGGTGGACGAGCGGGGCGGCCGCGAGCGCGAGACTCGCGGCGAGCAGGGCGGTTGGCAGCCGCCACTTCGGGATTCGCATGGCCTCTCCTGGGTGGGCGGGGGTGAGGGCGCAAGGGAAGAGCCGCCACGCGAAGTCGGAAACTTGCTCTAGTTCTGCTCGTTTCTTGCGCGACGCTGGCCTATTGTTACGGCATGGCTACGCGAGCGTCAACGCCTTGTGACGCTTGGTGCGGCTTTGGTCCAGCGTCAGGAGTAGTCGCCGGAGAACCAGCGGGTCGGGGTGAAGCTGAAGAAGACGATGGTGCTGTCCGGGTTGTCGACCTCGGAATGCGCGAACTGCTGCGCGGCCTCCTCCGGCATGTACCGGCGCGTGATCGTCAGCATCTGCTCGATCGTCGGCCGGGTGGCCGAGTCCAGCGTCGCCTCGACCGCGACGTACTTCGCCGGCCAGTTCTCATCCTGGACCAGGAACGTGACGACGCCCGCCGACTTGATCGCCTCGCCCCGGGCGGTCGTCCGGCCCTGGGTGTTGGTGAACATCGTCAGCGCGCCGTCCGGCTCGTAGGCGTAAAACGTCGGCACGGTGGTCGGCGGCAACCCGTCGGGCCGGCCAACGCTCACCACCCCGATGTGCTGACCGGCCAGGAACTCCTCGCGCTGCTGCTTCGTCATCGTCGTCATGCAGCAAGCTTGCAAAAAACAAGTAAACTCTGTCAAGTAGACTGAAGGGATGACGACGAAGACCTACGGTCAGTACTGCGGGGTCGCCCGGGCGCTCGAGCTCGTCGGGGAGCGCTGGGCGCTGCTGATCGTCCGCGACCTGCTCGTCGGCCCGAAGCGCTACACGGATCTGCGCTCCGGCCTGCCGAAGATCCCGACCAACGTCCTCGCCACCCGGCTCAAGGAGCTCGAGAGCGCCGGCCTGGTCGAGCGCCACGTGCAGCCGCGGCCGTCGGGCGCGATTGTCTACCAGCTCACGCCGTACGGGCTGGACCTGGAGCCCGTCGTACTCGCGCTCGGCCGCTGGGGAGCGCGGTCACTCGGGGAGCTCCGGCCGGGCGAGATCGCCACCGCGGACTCGCTGGTGATGGCGCTGCGGTCGACGTACCACCCACCGAAGCGCGGGACCGGCAAGCTCGCCTACGAACTGCGTTTCGGCGACATCGTCGTGCACGCGCTCTGCTCCGGCCCGACGCTGACGGCGGCGCCCGGCCCGTTCCCCGAGCCCGCGCCGGCCGACCTGGTCGTCGTCGAGGCGATGGCGCCGCTGACACCGCTGCTGACCGGTGCGATCGACGGCGCGAAAGCCCGCGCCGACGGGGTCGTCGGCAAGCAGGCAAGCGCGGCCAACCTGGATCTGTTCGCGACGATCTTCCAGATCAACTGAAAGGGCCGGCTCGCAGAACGCGAGCCGGCCCTTTGAGTGCCAGAACTAGTGCTTGGCCACGCCTTCCGCGCCGGCGCCGGTGTGGGACCGGACGGAGAGCTCGTGGTAGCGGTCCTCGCTCGACTTGTCCCGGCCGAGGTGCGTGCCCAGGATGCCGAACAGGAAGCCGAGTGGGATCGACACGATCCCCGGGTTCGACAGCGGGAACCAGGCGAAGTCGGCGCTGGTGATCATCGAGGTCGGCTTGCCGGACACCACCGGTGAGAACACCACCAGGACGACGGCCGAGATCAAGCCGCCGTAGATGCTCCAGACCGCGCCGGCGGTGTTGAACCGCTTCCAGAACAGGTTGAACAGCAGCGCCGGCAGGTTCGCGGAGGCCGCGACCGCGAAGGCCAGTGCGACCAGGAACGCGATGTTCAGCTTCTGCGCCGGGATCGCCAGTGCGATCGAGATCGCGCCGATCCCGATCGCGGCGAACCGGGCCACCCGCAGCTCACTCTTCTCGGACGGCTTCTCCTTCGCGATGACGTTGGCGTAGAGGTCGTGCGCGAACGACGAGGCCGAGGTCAAGGTCAGACCGGCGACCACCGCGAGAATGGTCGCGAACGCCACCGCCGCGATCAGCGCGAGCAGGATCGACCCGCCCAGCGAACCCGCACCACCGCCGACGGACTCGGCCAGCAGCGGCGAGGCGACGTTGCCCTTCGACTCGGCCACGGCCGAACCCTTACCGGTGTCCAGCAGTGCGGCCGCGCCGAACCCGAGGGCCAGCGTCATCAGGTAGAACGCGCCGATCAGACCGATGGCCCATTGCACCGACCGGCGCGCGGCCCGCGAGTCCGGCACGGTGTAGAAGCGGATCAGGATGTGCGGCAGGCCCGCCGTACCGAGGACCAGCGCGAGGCCGAGCGACAGGAAGTCGATCTGACCGGTCAGGTCCTTGCCGTACAGCAGTCCTGGCTGCAGGAACGCCTCGCCCTTACCGGACTTCGCCGAGGCCGCGCCGAGCAGCTCGGAGAGGTTGAAGTGGAACTTCAGCAGCACCAGGAAGGTGATCAGGACCGCGCCGGCCATCAGCAGCACGGCCTTGACGATCTGCACCCAGGTCGTGCCCTTCATGCCGCCGAAGGTCACGTAGATGATCATCAGTGCGCCGACCAGGATGATCACACCCGCCTTCAGGCCCTCGCTCTTGACGCCGAGCAGCAGCCCGACCAGCGCGCCGGCGCCGACCATCTGGGCCAGCAGGTAGAAGATCGACACCACGATCGTGGAGGTGGCGGCCGCGGTCCGGACCGGCCGCTGCCGCATCCGGTACGCGAGCTGGTCGGCCATCGTGAACCGGCCCGAGTTCCGCAGCAGCTCGGCGACCAGCAGCAGCGCCACCAGCCAGGCCACCAGGAACCCGATCGAGTACAGGAAGCCGTCGTACCCGTAGAGCGCGATCGAGCCGGAGATGCCGAGGAACGACGCCGCGGACATGTAGTCACCGGAGATGGCGAGGCCGTTCTGCGCGCCGCTGAACGAGCGGCCGCCGGCGTAGTAGTCGGCGGCGGTCTTGTTCTGCCGGGACGCCCACCAGGTGATGTACAGCGTCACGGCGACGATCGCGCCGAACAGCGAGATGGTCAGCGCCCGGTTGCCCGGCTCGGCGTCGGCCAACGGGATCAGGGCGGGGATGCTCAGCGCGCTCACCGGCGGCGCTCCCTCTTGTACTTGGCGTTGAGCCCCTGGGCGAGCGGATCGAGCTTCCGGTTCGCGAACCGGCCGTACAGCGCGGCGATCACGAAGGTCGACACGAACTGCAGCAGGCCGAAGATCAGCGCCACGTTGACGTGCCCGACCACCTTGTGGTCCATGAAGCCACGGGCCCAGTTGCAGCAGGCGACATAGGCCAGGTACCAGGCCATGAACGTGATGGTCCACGGCACGACGAAGTTCTTGTAGCGCCGTCGCAGCTCGGTGAAGTCGGCTGTCTCGTACACCGCCTCATAGGCGCGGGCGTCGCGCTCGCGCACCATTTGCTCGTCCATGAGATCCCCTTTTGCTGGACACGAACAGGTGCACGTTAGCCGCAAGTCGCGGGTTTGTGACCTACCGCAACCAAAACGTTTCGCCGGTTTTAGAGATGCGGGGCGACCGGCGCGTCGAGAGTACGGCGGTAATTCGCCAGATCGCTGGGACGAGCGCGGTAACAGTCGGTGAAATACGGCATCCGCAGCGGCTCCGGTGGACGCGCGGTGGTGTCGTAGAGAGCGTTGACCTGGTCCAGCACCGCCTCGCGACGGGACTCGGTCAGGACCGCGATCCGGGAGTGCGACAGGGCCAACTGCCGCAGGCCCATCCGGTCCAGGTCGTGCCAGTGCCGGAACCGGGCGGTCTCCACCAGGGCGAACAGATCCGACTGCAGCAGGATCGGCATCGGGTCGAACCGGTCGCCGCCGATGTGGTCACTGCCCTGCATCGCGTGCACCATCCGCCGGACCCAGGGGACGACGGTGTCGGCGTGGTTCCAGAGCAGGCCGAGTACGCCGTTCGGCCGCAGGACGCGGGAGATCTCGGGCAGCGCGCGGGCGTGGTCGAACCAGTGGAAGGCCTGACCGACGATCACCGCGTCCACCGAGGCGTGCGCCAGCGGGATCGACTCGGCCGCACCGACCATGGTGTCGATGCCGGGTCGGCGGCGGCAGACCTCGAGCATCTCCTGCGACGGGTCGACCGCGACCACATCGTGCCCGAGCCCGGCGGCCACCGCGGCGAGCTTGCCGGTGCCGGCGCCCAGATCCAGGACCTGCAGTCCGCGGCCCGGGCCCAGGATCCAGGTCAGCGCCTCGGCCGGAAACGTCGGCCGGCCGGCGTCGTACGCGGCCGCTACTGCGCCGAACGACTTCGCGCGGGCCTCGTTCGCCGGCTCGGAACCTGGATCATCGGTGGTCATCACCGCAAATCATGCCGCAGCCGCAGCCTCGCGCGCTCTCACTCGCCGAGCTTCTTCTGTTCGATGTGGGCGTTGAGCGTGGCCAGTTGCGGATTCGCGTCAAGGATCGCGACCAGTTCGGCGCAGTTCAGCGTGGTCGCGTCGAAGTCGTCGATGAGGGCGTCGAGCAACTTCCAGTCGTCCGGGGTGTCCAGGGTCAGCCGGTACTGCGCTCCGCCGCCGGACCAGGGCAGGTTCAGCAACCGCATCTCGCCGGACCGGTTCTGATGCAGGTACGGCGTCACGTGCTCACGGTCAGGTCGCAAGGTCGCCTTGGCCTCGGCGTCGTACAGCCGGGCCGCGGAGAAGATCTCGTAGTCCATGCCCCGGGGGTAGGTTCGCTCGAGGCAGTTCGAGACGTAGAGATCGAGATCGTTCTCGGTCCGCCAGCGATCGACGCCGGCGGCAACGACCTCCGGATCGATCAGCGGGCAGTCCGACGTCACCCGGACGATCCCGTCCAGACCGTGCTCGCGGGCCGCTCCGGCGAAGCGGCTCAGGACGTCGTCCTCGCTGCCGCGGAAGACCGGGACCCCGGCGTGCTCGGCCACCTCCAGCACGACGTCGTCGTTGAAGTTCGTGGTGGTCGCCACGATCACCGGAAGGCCGGTGCCGCGCAGCCGGTCGAGGTGATGCTCGAGATAGGTCCGGCCGCGGACGCTCAGCAGGACTTTTGCGGGCAGCCGCGAGCTGGTCACCCGGACCTGCGTGACGATGCCAATGGTCAGGGGTTCCATCGGAACAACTCCCGGATCTCGGCCGGGCCGGCGAGATGGCCGGCGCCCAACTCGGTGTCGGTGAACTCACGGGCGATCGCGGGCGGCACGAACGGCTGATCCAGCTCCGGCCACAGCCGCTTGATCCTGGCCTGCCCGCCGAACGAGGGATGTTCGTGTTCCAGCACCATCGGGTCGCCGTAGACCCCCGGCTGCAGGCCGATCGACGCGCCGTACAGAACTGCGGAACTCAGCCGGTTGGACGCGACCCGCGTGTGTCTGCGGAGTTCGCGCAACTGTTTGACCAGGAACTTGGCGTCTGTCCGGCGCCAGTGCAGGCCTCGATAGCCATGGGTGATGACGCGGAAGCCGGCCTCCTGGTAGAGGTTGCGGATCTCCTGCTTCTCGTACTCGTTCCAGTACAGGCAGACGGTCACCGGGCCGGTCTCATGCTCGTTGATCGAGGCAATGAGCCGGCCGTGGTCGCCCAGCACGTGCTGGCCTTCCCAGCCGTGGAACGGGTAGAAGATGGTGCCCGCGGCACCTTTTGCCGGTGTGGCGAGCTCGGGGTTCACCGCGAGCAGGTAGAGCCAGACCGATCCGATCACCGAGTAGTTGCGCAGGCCCATCGAGTGGCCGCGCCGGCGGACGCTGTCGGACCAGACGAACTTCGGCATCCCGGGCGCGAACGTGGTGCCGTGGGCGAAGCCGTCCAGGATGTTCCAGCCGTGCTGCAGGTAGCCCCAGATCCGGGGCGGCTTCGCGAGTCCGGCGTACGACGCCATGATGTTGGCGTGCCCGTAGAAGTGGTTCGCGTGGTGCATCAGCGGCGCACCTTCCGGAGCAGGCGCTTCGCGCGGCGGCGGATCACCCGGGCCGGGTTGAGGACCGCGTGGCCGACCCGGTAGGGCAGCGACCGGCGGATCCCGCTGACCGTGCCCTCGAACAGGATCGCCCGGGCGCTCGCGTGCGCCAGCTCGTCCGCGAGCCGTGCCACGGTCGCGAGCTGCTCGGCACTCCCCATCGGCCGGATCACCTCGGCCGAGGCTGAAACCTCTTCTGTCACAGTGATCCCGGCCATCGACGCCAGTCGCGCCGTCAACGCGTGCGGATCGCCACCCGCAGGCCATGGTTGCCGTGAGCCACTTTCCAGCACCCGCCGCGCGAACCGGGTGAGATGCGTGACCACATCCCCGTCCTGCGCCTCCCCGAACAGCCGGTACGACGCGCCGTCCAGGATCACGTTGTCCGGCGAACCCGCACCCCCGCCGCCGAGCCAGGCAACGTAGTCAGGAATGATCCGGCGCAAAGTCGCCTGGTCATCGACCCGCAAGGCGGCAAGGAGGTACTCCTCCAAGAGGACACCGGAACCGCTGGGGACAGCTGCCTCCGGCAGCACGCTGGGGGCGGCGCCCTCGGGTCGGCTGCTGGGCGCCTGGCCGTCGGCTCTGCCGACGAAGTACCACGCGGGTGCGAGATCCCTGCCCAGGCCCGCCTCGGCTGCGTCCAGAACCAGGCGGTACGGATCCATCAGCGTTGGACCTGCGTTGCGCGCGGCAACAGCCTTGGCGGCGGCGACAGCCGCCAAGCCATCCACCGCGGTGAGAGCCACCTCGGCCTCGACCAAGGATGGGAAGACTGCGTAGGTCTGGGCGACCTCGATGCCTGCGTCGCTCAACGCGGTTTGTAGTGGTTTGAGGCCGGCGGGGGCGGTGTCGGCTACGTCGCGGGCCCAGTCCTCGTCGCGGGGGAGGGCCGCCGTGATCACGGGCTGGATCAAACGTTCGACGCCGAAGGAGTTCTGGGCGCCGAGCAGTAACCGGCCGGTCGGAGCGAGCCGTGACTGGAGACGGGCGAGGGCCTCGGTCCAGGTCAGCTTCGGAGTGTCCGGGCCGACGAGCCGCTCCAGGCCATCGAGCGCGATGATCACGTCGTATGTCTCGTCGGCGCCGAAGCGGTCGAGGGCGCCGCAGAAGACCTGACCCTTGGTGTCGTCGAGGAGTTCGGCGATCTCCTCCGCGTCCGGGGCCGAGCGCAGCAGCAGGTCGACCGACGTGACACGGGTGGCGACAGTGGTGATCACATCGACGGCGTGCGGGCCGGCGATCAGGACGGAGTCCCCGGGCTGGAGGGCGGCGGCCAGGAGTGCTGTGGCTGCGGGGGCGGCGGCCGCGGGGCGGGCGTCGACCGGGTGCAGATCCGACCAGTTGAGCATCTCTCCGCCGATCAAGTTCGATCGGGTCACATCAGTCACGTTAACGAACCAGCTTCGTCAGAGTGTCGATCACCCGGTCGACATCGGCGTCGGTCAGGTCGGGGAAGAGGGGCAGCGACAACTCCTCGGCGTAGAAGGCCTCGGCGTTCGGGCACAGGCCGCGCCGGTATCCCTGCCGCGCGAAGACCGGGTGCCAGTAGACCGGAATGTAGTTCACCTGGACGCCGATGCCCGCCGCCCGCATGCCTTCGAACACCTCGCGGCGGCGGCCGCCGAGGACGCGGATCGGATAGAGGTGCCAGGCCGGATCCACGCCGGCCCGCTGCACCGGCGTACGGAGGCCGTCCACGCCGTGGAACGCTTCGTTGTAGCGGGCGGTGATCTCGGCTCGGCGGCGCTTGAAGTCCGCGAGCCGGGTGAGCTGCGACAACCCGAGCGCGGCGCCGAGGTCGGTGAGCCGGTAGTTCACGCCGTACTCGTGCACCTCTTGATGCCACGGACCTTCGCCGGTGATCTCGAACCGGTCCGGGTCGCGGACGAGGCCGATGAAGTGGAACTCGTGCGCCCGTTGGCCGATCGACGGATCCTTGCACACCACCGCGCCGCCTTCGCCGGTGGTGAGGTTCTTGGTCGGGAAGAACGACATCGTGGTCACGTCGGCCAGATCCCCGACCGGCCGGCCGCCGGCGAAACCACCGATCGAGTGCGCCGCGTCGGCGAGAGTGCGCGCGCCGACCCGGTCCGCCAGCGGCTGCAGTACGGCGTACTCCGCGGCCTGGCCGGCGTAGTCGACGGCCGCGATCACCTTCGTGCGCTCGGTCAGTGCCGCCTCGACGGCCGATGGATCGATCAATGCGGTGTCCTCGTCGACGTCCGCGAAGACCACCTTCGCCCCGAGCATCGCCGCGCAGGATGCCGTCGCGACAAAGGTCATCGGGGTGGTGACGACCTCGTCACCCGGTCCCACGCCGAGCGCGGCGTACGCGATGTGCAGGGCCGCGGTCCCCGACGTACAGCTGACCGTGCGGTGTCCGCCGGCCAGCTCCGAGACGGCGTTCTCGAAGGCCGTGACAGCCGGCCCGGTCGTGAGCCAATCGCCTCGGAGTACGGCGGTGACCGCCGCGATGTCCGCCTCAGAAATGGACTGACGTCCGTACGGCAACATTGCTAGACGTCGCTCTCCAGGATCTTGCGGATCTCGTCGATCGAGTACCACAGGTCGTTGGTGTCCGACGCGTAGTGGAACCCGTCCGCCACCGGGATGCCGTCGGCCGGTGGGAGATAGCCCCAGCTGGCCAGGTCGGGCTGGAGCACGAACCGGTGGCCGAGCGCGAGCGCGCGGCGGCCTTCCTCCGGGCTGATCATCTCCTCGTGCAGCTTCTCGCCCGGGCGCAGGCCCATGTCGTGCATCTTCGCGCCGGGCGCGATCGCCTCGGCCAGGTCGGTCACCTTCATCGACGGGATCCGCGGCACGTAGAGCTCGCCGCCGGTCATCAGGTCGAACGAGTCGACCACGAACTCGACCGCCTGCGGCAGCGTGATCAGGAACCGGGTGCAGCGCAGGTCGGTGATCGGCAGCGACTGGCCGGCCGCGTGCAGGGCCCGGAACTTCGGGATGATCGAGCCGCGGCTGCCCATCACGTTGCCGTACCGGACCACGGCGAAGCGGGTGTTGTACGCCGCCGCGTAGTGGTTGCCGTTGATGAACAGCTTGTCCGCGGTCAGCTTGGTCGCGCCGTACAGGTTGATCGGGCTGGACGCCTTGTCGGTGGACAGCGCCACTACGCGCTTCACGCCGGAATCGATTGCGGCCTCGATGACGTTCTGCGAACCGACCACGTTGGTCTGGACGAACTCCCACGGGTTGTACTCACCGCTATCGACCTGCTTCAGGGCGGCCGCGTGGATGACGTAGTCGACCTTGTGCATGGCGCGCAGCAGCCGGGACCGGTCCCGGACGTCGCCGAGGAAGAACCGCAGCCGGGGATCGTCGCCGAACAGCTGGCGGACCTCCCACTGCTTGAGCTCGTCGCGGCTGAAGACGATGATCCGGCGCGGGTTCAGCTGGTCCAGCGCATGCCGGACGAACGCCCGGCCGAAGGACCCGGTGCCTCCGGTGACGAGGATGTCGGAGCCGGTGAGGATGGACACTCGAGCGGGACCCTTCTGACGGACAGTTCCGAGCACCGTACGCGCAGTGCAGACTCGAACAATAGCTGCCCGTTCCGCTGCTCTCTCAATCCCGCGTCTCAGCCGGGCGTGATCAAACGAACGCTGGGGAAGTACGTCCGGAATGGACGGTGGTCGCGGGTGATCACCTGATAGCGCTGCACCGCGGCATGTGCGCCGATGTAGAAATCCGGCAGCGGCGAGGTCTTCACGCCGCCGCGGCGACGGTAGGCCACGAAGGCGTGCGCGGCCAGGAACCCGGCCGGGAACGGCAGCGGTTCGCGCCGGAAGTCGCCGGCCGGGAGCGCGGCGTCGACGTCCTCGATCCGGTCGAATCCGGCCGACACCTCGGCATAGACGATCGGGTTGATCACCAGCTCGCCCTGGTCCCGGGCGTCCGCAACAGCCGTCGCGGACCACTCGCCCCACTCGCGGTCGTCGGTCAGGATGTCGAGCAGCACACAGGTGTCGACGAGGGTGACGGGCGGCTCGCCCGCAGCGGGGTCGGCGCGCCGCGCGCCGAGCAGCCCGGAGGTGCGGTCAGTCGCCACGCAGCAGCTCCATCAGCTCCTCGGTGCTCATCGCGCTCGTCGCCCGCCCGCGCATCTCGCGCACCAGCCGCTGCCCGCGGCTCTCCGCCTCCGCGACCCGCACGATCCGCAGCCCGTCCGCCGCCTCGACCACGGTCACCTCGTCCCCCTCGTGCAGGTGGTGCTTCCGCCGGAGCTCGGCCGGAATCGTCACCTGGCCCTTGCTGTTGAGTCGCATCCTAGCCTCCTACGTAGTACGCCTCCTACGTATTACCAGTCTATCCACAAGTGCGGATTCTCACCCGGGGTCCGCGGCCGAAAGCGGATATGCAGCCGATACGGTCGGGGCGTGAAACGCGTCGGGGTGCGGTGTGACGTCGGTCCGGGGCAGGGGATCGGGCACGTGATGCGGTGCCTGGCGCTGGCGGAGGAGGTACGGCGGCGCGACGTCGAGATCGTGTTCGTCTGCGACGCGCACACGGTGCCGTGGGCCGCGGAGCAGATCGCGGCCCGGGGGATCGGCGTGGAGCGGGCGGTGTCGACACCGGGCGAGCATGGTGAGCTGGTCGGCCGGCTCGGCCTCGATGCGGTGGTCTTCGACGCCTACGACCTGGACCCATCGGTCTACCGTGCCGTCCGGGCGACCGGTGTCCCCACCCTGGCAGTCGTCGACGGCGACTTCCGCGGCGCCGAGGCGGACCTGCTAGTCGACCAGAACCTCTATGCCGAGCTCGACCACCCCGAGCTGCCACCCGGCACGATCCGGCTCGCCGGCCTCCAGTACGTGCTGATCCGCGACGAGATCCTCACCCTCCGCCCGTCCGAACCGCCCGCGCCGCGGCAGGTCGCCGTACCGAAGGTGTTCGCGTTCTTCGGTGGGACGGACGCGTTCGGCGCCGGTGCGCCCGTGGTCCACGCGCTCGCGGCGACCGGCGTGCCGTTCGAGGCCACCGTGGTCGCGCCGACCGCGGACCTCTCGGCGCGGATCGCCGCGATCCAGCTCCAACCAGGGCAACACGTCAACGTGATCCCACCGACCGATCAGCTGGCGGCGGCGGTTCGCGCGGCCGATCTGACCATCAGCGCATCGGGTACGTCGACTTGGGAGCTGCTGTGTCTCGGTGCGACGGCCGGACTCGTCTGTGTCGTGGACAACCAGGTGATGGGCTACGAGCGCGCGATAGCCACCGGTACGGCGGCCGGCGTCGGCGTGCTGTCCGAGCTGAAGGACGAGCCGTCGCCGGCGGCCGCCGTGCTCAAACGGCTGCTGACCGATCCGCTGGAGCGCGCCCGTCTCGCTGCGGCGGGCTGGAAGCTCGTGGACGGCCTCGGCCGCGCGCGTGTGGCCGACGCGCTGCTGGCGCTTATCTGAGCTCGTAGATCGTGGCGTCCAGCGTGGCGTGGCGGAGCCGGACGTAGTTGCGGAGCGCTGGTGACACGTCGCCGGCTCGATGGTCGGCGTACAGCCAGCGCACGCCGGCTGTCCGCAGCCGTTCGATCGCCGCGGGCGTCGGGGCCTTGAAGGCGGCGTCGTTGGCGGCGAGCTCCTCGCGGTTCCAGTACGGGATCAAGCTCGGGTTCCCACCGGTGGTGAGGGCGATCCGGTTGGCCTGGTTGGAGTACGACCAGCCCTCGATCAGCACCGGCCGCTCGGACAGGGCGGCAAGCCAGAAGTGCCGGCTGTCGCAGAGGCCGTTGCGTTCGATGATGCAGTGCGCGTTGGTCGCGACCAGATCGCCCGGTGTGCTGTTCCGGCGCAGCCATTGCGCCGCACCGGCCTCGGCCGCGGTCGCACCACCGCGGAAGGGGTGGGCAAAGACCAGATCGGACGCCTTGCCCGATACGAACGCCTGCAGTGGGACCAGCGTCGCCCCGATCATGCTCGCTGCCACCGCACCGGCCAGCAGAGCCACGAACACGTTGCCAGGCCGCCGGAACGCCTTCCATGCAAGGGCGACGACCACAGCGACCGTCCCGAGCACGGCAGCCGTCCATAGCCAAGGACCCTTGATCCCACGCAGGTCCGCCGACTCCGCTCGAGCGACAGCGAGTCCCGCCAGCCCGAGCAGTCCGGCCACACCCACGAGCACCACGGCCCGCCGATCGCCCAGTCGCCCGACCAGGTTCGCCAGCCCGACCGACGCGAGTACGGCGACAACCGGAAAGGCCGTCCGCAGGAAGTACAGCTGGCTGACCCCCGACTGTGTCGTCAGCAGCGTCCCGAGCAACCCGGCGACCGCGAAGCCCAGCAGGAACACCGCCCCGGTGTCCCGCCACTTCCGCCCGACGAACAGCAGTCCGGACGCCGCCAATCCCCAGCTCAGCAGGGTCGTTGCTGCCGACAACAATTGGGCCTGCGGGTTCGCCACCAGCATCGGGTACGGCGCCAGTTGGACGAACGTCTCGAACGGCTTGATCTGCGTCCCCCACGTGCTGCCGCCGAAGATCGTGATCAACGCGGCCAGGAACACCACGAAGGACAACAGTCCACCGAGCAGCGCCGTACGCGTGCTCTTCCGGGCCATCCCCAACTGCAGGAACGCGAAAGCGAACCCGAGCCCCAGCAGCGGAAGGATCGTCGACTTCGCCCCGGCCGCGACGAGGGCGAGCAGGATCAGCAGCACCCACCGGCTCTGCGGCGCCCCCGACCGCAACAGATCGACCGCGACGATGCACAGCGCCAGTGCGATCAGGACGCCGAGGTTCTGCGTCGGACTCAGGTACGCCGCGACCGCGGTCGAGATCCCGCCGAGTCCCTGATCAGCCAGTGGTTGCACCGCCCCACCCAGCCCGGCGATCAGGACGGCCAGCGGCCCGGCCCAGGTCGCGCCCGTCTCTGCGGTCGGGGTGAACCGGGTGGTCAGCGCGAAGACCAGTCCGCACCCGGCGAGGAACAACGGCAGCCAGCTCAGCGAGTGGATCAGATCGGTCAGGTCGATCCGCGTCCCCCAGGCCGTCGCGGCGGTCGCCTGGTGGAAGAACGTGTGGTACTTCATCGGCTCGCCACCGAGCCACAACGTCGAGATCGGTACGTCGTACTTCGCACTGGCGGCCAGAGCCTGCTGGAAGGCGAGGTCCGGGTACGCCCGCAGCGGATCCGTGTACGCCGGCAGGAACTGACCCGGTCCGCGCCGGTAGACGATCAGTACGACGACCGCCGTCGACGCGGCGAGCAGCCACGCCTGCAGTGGTCGCAAGGGCTGGTCAACCCGCCGCCAGACCCGCGCTCGGACGTCGCTATCCGCATAGGTGAGCAGCAGTACGACGGGCGCCCAGACCCAGGACCAGGCCTGCAGCCCGATCGACGCGCTGGCCAGATACACGATGACCTGTGCGGCGGTGCCGACCGCGAACCCGGCGGCGAGGTCCTCGACCAGGTTGCGTCCGTAGCTGCCGATCAGCCGCCACAGCGCGAACCCGGGCAGCGCGACCGCGAGCCCGGTGAACAGGACGAACCGGCCGAGTTCGAAGAAGGTCGAGTGCAGGGCGAGCAGGACGATCGCGAGAATCAGCACCGTCAGTCCGGCCGCCAGACCGGCAAGGGAGGGCCCCGCTGTTCGCGGCCCCCGCCGCCTCGCCCTCGCGCGCATGTCGTAACAGTAATGTGAAATCTGTTGCGTCACGAATGCGGAGTGTCACCGCTAGTAATGTCCCGAAGTATGCGAACCGATCAGCCGGCGCTCTCCGTCGTCGTACCGATGTACGACGAGGAGGAAGTGCTGCCGATGTTCTTCGCGCGGATGCGGCCGCTGCTGGACGGACTCGGGATCTCCTACGAGCTGGTCGTGGTCGACGACGGCAGCCGCGATCGGACCGCGACGCTCCTGCTCGAGGCCGCGAAGGACTGGGCTCAGCTGCGGGTGGTCCGGCTGCTCCGGAACAGTGGTCATCAGGCCGCGCAGTCGGCCGGCTTTCGCCGGGCCCGGGGCGAGTACGTGGTGACGATCGATGCCGATCTGCAGGATCCGCCGGAGGTCATCGCCGAGTTCCTGACCGCCGTACGCGACCAGGACGTCGATGTCGTGTACGGCGTTCGCTCGGACCGGTCGAGTGACACCTGGCTGAAGCGGACGACCGCGCGGATGTACTACCGGCTGATGTGCCGGCTGGTCGGCAAGGAGATCCCGTTCGACGCCGGGGACTTCCGACTGGTGTCGCGCCGGGTGGTCGACGCCGTGAACTCGCTGCCGGAGGACGGCCGGGTGTTCCGGTTGGTGATCCCGTGGCTCGGCTTCCCGAGTGCGGAGGTGAAGTACGTCCGCGCGGAGCGGGCGGCCGGGACGACGAAGTACAGCTTCACGAAGATGCTCCGGCTGGCCTTCGACAGCGTGACCGCGTTCTCGGCCGCGCCGCTGCGGCTGGCGACCTGGCTCGGGCTGCTCGGTGGGATGTTGTCGGGCGTGTTCGTGATCGGTGCACTGGTCATCAAGCTGACCGGGCGCAGCATCCCGGGCTGGACCTCGACCGTGCTGGCGGTCAGCGTGATCGGCGCGATCCAGTTGCTCTGCCTCGGCCTGCTCGGCGAGTACGTGGCCCGCCTGTTCCAGTCGAGCCAGCGACGCCCGCAGTTCCTCGTCGGCTACGACAGCCTCGAGGACCACGGACACCACACCTTCGCCGAAACGATCGAGGAAACCGACTAAGCTCCGTCCTCTATGAGTTGGTACGACGCGCTCGAGGCCGGTGAGTTGACCGTGCGGCCGTCCGTGGACGCGGCGAAGCGGTTCGGCGTCTCGATCGACCGGATGTCCGTGTCCGCCTCGGCCGGTACGCCGCTCGCCGAAGTGCTGTCCGCCGTCGAGAGATCGACCGCCGACGTGATCGTGCTGCGCTACCCCGCCCGCGAGACCACTTGGTTCGCGGCGCTGACGAGCGGGCCGCGGCAGGCGCTGCTGGCCGACACCGTCGTCTTCTGGTCGCTCCCGACCGGCAAGGGCCGCCGGCCGGCGCCACTGGCCGGGTTCAGCGCGCAGGTCGAGCCCGCGGCCGACGACGTCCTGGTCGACGACGTGGCCGCGGACGTCTTCGGCGACTCGGGGAACCATTACTGCGCCAACCCGCAGTTCGACCGGACGCTCGCCCTGGCCGGCCGGCAGGACTGGGCCCGCCGGCGGATCGCCGACGCCGGCGCGGTGGTCCTGCGCGGGCCGGACCGCCGGGTGCTCGCGCTGGCCGCGATCGACCAGCAACGCTCCTGGACCGAGATCCAGCTGGCCGGCGTCGTCCCGGCCGAGCAGGGCCGCGGCCGGTACGGTCACCTGCTCGCCGCGATCGAGGACGCTTGCACGAGCCGGCGCCTGGTCGTGTCCACGCAGGCGCACCACACCGGCATCCAGCGGGTCTGGGCCCGGTACGGATTCGAGCCCGTGCATAACCTTCTGACGGTTCACCTCGTTGCCGCTACGTAGAAAGTGCTTGGGGGAGCACACCTAGCTGCAGCGAGGGGAGTTTTGCCGGAGTGACGCCGCGGCTGAGCGTGGTCGTGCCTCTCTACAACGTCGGTGAGTACGTCGAGCCGTGCCTGGACTCGATCGCCCGGCAGACGTGGAGCGACTTCGAGGCGATCCTGGTCGACGACGGGTCGCCCGACGACAGTGCGGTGATCGCCAAGGAGTTCTGCAGCCGGGACTCCCGGTTCCGGCTCGTCCAGCAGGACAACGCCGGGCCCGGTCCGGCCCGGGACACCGGGATCCGCGCGGCGTCGGGGGAGTACCTGGCGTTCGTCGATGGCGACGACCTGGTCTCTCGGCACGGGTTCGAGTCGCTGATCCGGACCCTCGACCGGACCGGGTCCGACTTCGCCGGCGGCAACGCCCGGCGGTTCAACAACAGCTTCGGGGTCCGGCCGTCGTGGTTGCACCGGCAGCCCTTCGCCCGCACCCGGAACGCGACCCACGTCTGCGAGGTCCCCGACCTCGTGCTGGACCGGATGCTCTGGAACAAGGTCTACCGGCGCTCGTTCTGGGACGAGTTCGGCTACCGCTTCCCGCCGATCCGCTACGAGGACTACCCGGTCGCGCTGAAGGCGCACCTGGACGCCGTGACCGTGGACACCATCACGGCTCCGGTCTACTACTGGCGCGAGCGCGAGTCCGGTGAGTCGATCACCCAGCAGAAGTTCCAGCTCGGCAACCTCCGCGACCGGGTCGTCTCGGCCGGGATGGTGATGGACCTGGTCGAGGACGGCCTGCCATGGATTCGCCGGCGGGTGCACGCGCATCTGGCCCAGATCGACGTACTCACGCTGATGTCTGCGTTCGGTTCGGTGCCGGTCGAGGAGGAGCAGCACCTCGTCGAGCTGGCGCAACTGCTGCTCGGCCGGCTCGACCCCTCGGTCCTGGCGGCCACTCACCGATACGACCGGATTCAGCATGCCGCGCTTCGCGCCGGTGACGTCGAGCTGCTCCGGCGGCTCGCCTTGTTCCGCAACGACGGCGGACTCCGCGGCGGTGCTCGGGCAGTGCCCCGGCCGCGGTCTCGGCAGCTCGATTACAACTACCCCGGCCTGCGGGCGGCCGTCGTACCGCAGGAGTTGTACCGGGTGTCGGACAAGGACCTGACGCTGGCGACGAGCGTGCGCGAGGTCGCGTGGGTCGACGGCGCACTGTCGGTCAAGGGCACCGCCGAGATCCGTCACCTGGAGACCGAACGCTCCTCGAGCCTGCAGATCTCCTTGGTCATCGAGGACGCTCCGCACCCGCTTCAAGTACGCCGGTACGACGCGCTGGACCTGCACGGTGACACGACGCGGGTCGGATTCGAGGTCGTGCTGGATCGCGAGCTGCTCGCTCTGTGCACGGGTGCTCCGGCGCACTTCGCCGTACAGATGACGTCCGGGCGCCGGCGCCGGCGGGGCACGCTCGGCGGGCAGGGGCCGGGCAGTCCTGGGTGGCCGCCCGGCGCGTGGATCGACGACGCCAGCTGGATTCAGCCCGGCCCGGGCAAGAACGGATGGTTCGCCGTCCGGCGGCTCACGGATCCTTGCCGCGTGACGTCGGTCGAACCGGCGCCGGATGCGCTGGTACTGCACGGCCGCTCGTCGTTCGACGAGCCGTCGTTGTTCGTCACCCGGCCGATCGTGGGCGGCGAAGAAGAGATCCCGCTGGAGGTCGACGGCCGCGACTTCACCGCGAGACTGCCGATCGCGGACCTCCTGGCGCAGGCGAATCCGGACGACCCTTTCGGTCAGCGGACGACGCGGTCGTTCCGGCTCCGCGGCCCCGAGGGACAGCAGCGGGTGTTGCTCTGGACGGCTGGTGAGTCCGCGGTGTCCCGGACCGAAGGCGATCGGGTCGTGACGGTGACGCGGTCGACCGGCGGGTACGTGAACCTGCACGAGTCCCCGATCCGGACGACGGCCACCTCTGTCGTTGCGATGGGCAACATGGTGGTGGTGCGCGGGTCGCACTGGCGTGACGTCGGCTTCGGTTGGCGGCGCTACCTGGCCGACTCCGACGACCACCTGGACGTCGCGTGCCGCCGTACCCTGTCCGGCGACGACTGGGAAGCGGCGGTCGAGGTGGACGCACTGATCCCCGCGGCGGCGGAGCGGGTCTCGGACGACCCGTTGGCCTCGCTGGCGGACTGGATCCTGTTCGCGACCGCGCCCGGCGGCTCGTCGCATGCCGTGCAGTGTGAGCCCTTCCTGTACAGCCGGTTGCCGTTGACCATCTCGCGAGACGCGCACGTTCTCGCCGTACGGCCGCATGCCGGCACGTTGCACGTGGAGGTCCGCTGATGCATCACCACAACCACTACTACGGCCAGACGCACATCCTCAGTCGCTACGCGGGTTTCGACTTCGATCACCCGCCGCGGTTGCGCGGCTATCTGCAGCACGGCTGGAACATCGGCTGTGGGTGGAACCCGGTGCACGAGTTCTACGACGGCGCCTGGCGCTTCACCTGGAGCGACGCACCGCGACGGCGCGGGCATGCGCTCGGCCGGCGGAACTACCACAGCATCGGCGCGCCGTTCCTTTACCTGCTGGAGCTCGAGAAGGAAGCCGAGCCGGTCGAGCGCGAGGGCACGCTGTGGTTCCTCTTCCACGGGTGGGAGGGCGGCAAGATCCACGGCGACCATCAGCGATTGATCGACGAGATCCGCGAGACCGAGCCCGGGCCGGTGACCTTTTCGTTGTATTACACGGAGTACGACCGTCCCGAAGTGCGCGGATTCTACGAGGACGCGGGCTTCCGGGTGGTGTCGTTCGGGCGCCGCGGGTTCTCGTACGAGGGGACGGACCGGCGCTTCCTGTTCAAGCAACTGGCCGAGCTCCGGCGGCACAAGCGGGTCGCCGCCAACCGGTTGTCGACGGCAATCTTCTACGGCGTCGCGGCCGGCTGCGAACCCGCGGTGTACGGCGACCCGATGGAGATGGACGGCGAGAACCCCTTGTTCGGTGGGCAGAGCCGGATCGAGCGGCTGTGGCCGGAGATGCTCGGTCCGTCGATCGACCTCGAAGCCGCCCGGGCGACCACCGACCTGGAGCTCGGCAAACCCTGGATGATGCCGCCCGCGGAGTTGCGGATGCTGTTCGATTGGAGAGAGCGTGTCTGACCTGCAGGTGGTCCTCGGCGAGATGCAACCGTGGACCGACCGCGCCGACCACCATCCGGCCCTGGCCGCCGTGCTGGCCGACGTCCTCCCCAGCGACCGCCGCACCCTGATCGTCGGCCCGCACTCTCGCCCGCTGATCTCGGCGGTCCTCGACCGGACCGCCGACGCGACGATCCTGGTCCGCTCGGTGTCGGATGCCGAGGAGCTGGCTGCGGAGTTCGCCGACCGCCTCCAGGTCGTCGCCGGCGCGCTGGACGGCCTTCGCGCCGAGCCGTTCGAGGTGGTCATCGCCGCTGACGGTCTTGATCGGGTTCTTGGCTACGACAGCGGGAACCTCAGCTGGACCGAGCGGTTGCACGCGTTGGCGGCGCTCGCTGCTCCGGACGCGGTGGTCGTGCTCGGTCTCGAGAACGAGTTCGCTCTGGTGAATCTGCTGGACAGCCGTCCGGCGGACGAGCGCCACGGCGACGACGAGTGGCGGCCGCTGCACGACGACCCATCGCGCCCGGTCTCGGTCTCTCAGTTCGAAGCCGCGTTGCCGTGGACGGCGGCGATCTATGCCGACTTCGGCTCGCGGGCCCTCGTAGCCGCGGAGGTCGCCGCGGCCGCCCGGCCGGGTGAGTTGCCTACGCGTCTGGCCGCGGATGCGTTGGAAGCGGCCGACGTTCCGCTGCTCTCGTCTATCGCCCAAGGTGTCGACTCCGCCGCCCGGGCTGGCCTCTTGCCCGCTATCCCCACCGCGTGGCTCGCAATCTCCGGCGTCCCGGCCGCCCACGCCGTCTACGCCCAGACCGGCCCGGCCGTTCTCACTGCAGACCAGGGCCCCGCCGGTTGGCGGACGACCGTTACCTCACCGCCCATGGCCGACCGCTCCACGGCCGATCACCCCGAGGCCGACAGCCTCGCGGCGGCAGTCGACTCCTTGGCGTCCGCGACCACTCCTGTGTTTGACGCGAGCGTCGTCCCGGCTGCTGTTCCCGGCGGTGTGACCGTCGAGTCCGTTCTCCTCCGGCTGGCAGCCGCCGAGGACGTTCCCGGCTTCCGGAGACTGGCTGCCTGCCTCGGGGACTGGGCTGCTGACTCGCGGGTCGTGCTTCGGTGGGACGACGTCGTGGTCGATGGAGACACCTTTGCCTACGGGGTTTCGCCATGGGTGACTGCGGAACCGACGGACAAGGCGGACCTGCTGGCGGCGGCCTGGTATCGGTTCCACGATCGGTTGATCGGCGACCATCGGCGCCACCCGTGGCCGCCGTGGATGGTCGGCGACGATCTGGTGTCCACCTGGATGAGCATGTCCGGCGTCGAGCTGCCGGAGCCGGTCCAGGCGACCTCACCCGACACCGCACCGGCCTCCGCCGGACATGTTGCCCGCGGCAAGGAACTGGCCGCCGCGCTGGCCGCTGTACTCGAGACACGCGAGCACGCGGCCGCCGACGTACGCACCGCACTGGCGGATGCCGAGGCTGCGCGGCGCGAGCTGTTCGAGCTGAAGGGGCATGTCTACGGTCTCGAGCGCACGCTCGGATTCCGCAACAAGGCGATGAAGACGCGCGAGAACCGCATCCGCGAGCTTCGGATCCAGCTGCAGAAGCTGACCGCCGACCACGAGCGCATCCGCGGATCACGCACGTACGCCCTCTCCCGGGTGGTGTTCCACGCCGCCCAGGTCCGCAAGCCGCGGGTAGTGGCCCGCAAGCTCCGCCGTCGCCTGCGGAGCTTGCGGTAGTGAGGCCCCGGCTCAGCGTGGTCGTGCCGTTCTACAACGTCGGCGCGTACATCGGCGACTGTCTGGAGTCGATCGCACGGCAGACCTGGACGGATTTCGAGGCGATCCTCGTCGACGACGGCTCACCCGACGACAGCGCGGTGATCGCCAAGGAGTACTGCATCCGGGACTCGCGGTTCCGGATCGTCGCGCAGGACAACGCAGGACTCGGACCCGCGCGCAACACCGGTGTCGATCACGCCGTCGGAGAGTACGTCGCCTTTGTCGACAGCGACGATCTGGTCACTCGGCACGGCTTCGGCATGCTGGTCCGGACCTTGGACCGGACCGGCTCGGACTTCGCCGGCGGCAACGCACGGCGGTTCAACAACAGCTACGGGGTCCGGCCGTCGTGGCTCCACCGGCAGTGCTTCACCCAGGACCGGCTGGCGACCCACGTGTCGGAAACGCCTGACCTGGTGCTGGATCGGATGGTCTGGAACAAGGTTTACCGGCGCTCGTTCTGGGACGAGTTCGGCTTCCGGTTCCCGGCGATCCGCTACGAGGACTACCCGGTCACCCTGAAGGCGCATCTCGCGGCGGTCACCGTCGACACGCTCGCCGCTCCGGTCTACTACTGGCGCGAGCGGGAGTCGGGCGACTCGATCACGCAGCAGAAGTTCCAGCTCGGCAACCTCCGCGACCGGGTCGTCTCGGCCGGGATGGTGCTGGATCTGGTCGAGGACGCCCTGCCGCCGGTGCGCGAGCGGGTGCATTCGCATTTCACCCAGATCGACCTGCAGGCCCTGTTGACGGCTTTCGGCACGGTTCCCGCGGAGGAAGAGCAGCAGCTCGTCGAGGTCACTCACGAGCTGATCGACCGATTGGACGCATCGGCGCTCGACGGAGCGTCTCGCTTCGACCGGCTGCAGTATGCGGCGCTTCGGGCCGGTGACGTCGAGCTGCTCCGGCGGCTCGCGGTGTTCCGCGACGGACAACGCCAGGACGTGCGTGCGGTACGGCGGTCGGGGCGGTGGCAGCTCGACTACCCCGGCGTGCGCGAGGCCGCCGTACCGCAGGAGCTGTACGTCGCGTCGGAGCAGGACCTGACGCTGGCGACGAGCGTGCGCGAGGTGACGTGGGTCGACGGCAAGTTGTCGGTCAAAGGCACGGCCGAGATCCGGCACCTGGAGACCAAACGCGCCTCGAGCCTCCGCATCGCACTCGTCATCGCCGGCAGGCCCTATCCGTTGAAGGTACGGCGGTATGCCGAGACCGATCTGCACGGCGACGAGGCTCTGGTCGGGTTCGAAGTACTGCTGGATCGTGAGCTGCTCGCCAAGTGCACGGCCGGTCCGGCGCACTTCGACGTGACGATGAGGTCCGGCCGCGTACGGCGGCGGGACACGCTGCGCGGGCAACGGGCCGGCAGCCCGGGATGGCCGCCGGGCGCGTGGATCGACGACACGAGCTGGATTCAGCCGGGTCCCGGCAAGGATGACTGTTTCGCCGTTCGGCGGCTGACCGATCCGTGCCGGTTGACCTCGGTCGAGCAGACGCCGGATGCGCTGGTGCTGCATGGCCGGTCGAGGTTCGACCACCCGGTCCTGTTCGTCACCCGGCCGGTGGCGGGCGGCGAGGAAGAGGTCCCGCTGGAGATCGACGGCCGCGATTTCACCGCGAGGTTGCCGATCCGGCCGATCATCGAGGAGACGAATCCGGACGACCCGTTCAGCCAACGGACGACGCGGGCGTTCCGGATGCGCGGTCGCGAGGGTCAGGAGCAGGTGCTGTTGTGGACGGCCGGCGACCGGCTGGTCTCGCATGCCGAGGGCGGCCGGGTGGTGATGCTGACCCGGTCGACCGGTGGGTACGTGAACCTGCACGAGTCCCCGATCCGGATGACGGCCACCGCTGCTGTTGTTGCTGGCAACATGTTGGTGGTGCGCGGGCCGGATTGGGGCGACATTGGGTTCAGCTGGCGGCGGTACCTGGCCGGCTCCGACGACTACGTGGACGTGGCCTGTCGCCGTACCGTCTCGGACGACGGGTGGGCGGCTGTGGTGGACGTGGATGCGTTGCGGAGGGACGAGGTCCCGGCGGACTGGATCTTGTTCGCGACGGCGCTGGACGGTTCGTCGCATGCCGTGCAGTGTGAGCCGTTCCTGTCCAGCCGGTTGCCGTTGACGATGTCGCGTGACTCGCACACTCTCGCCGTCCGGCCGCTGGCGGGCACGCTGCACGCCGAGGTGCGCTGATCAGCGGCGCGCGACCAGGAGTTGGTGGGTGTCCGGCCAGTCGATCGGGTCGCCATCGGGTGAGGTGAGGAACGCGACCGGCGCGATCCGGTGCTCGATCACCCAGTCGTTGCGCCAGGCCTTCGACGCCGGATCGATGTGGAACCCGGCCCGCTCGGCGACTGTGGACCAGCCGGCGAAGTTCAGGCCGCAGAACTGTTCGTGCGTCTCGCTCAGCCAGTTGTCGACGTAGTCCTTGCGGGTGAGGAAGTCCATCGCGTCGGCCAGCCGGAGCACGAGCCCGTCGCCGCGGACGCCGTACTCGAACGGCACGTTCGCGTTCCGCCGGAAGTCGTGGGCGAACTGGAAGAACCGAGCCCGCGTGGACAGACCGTTCACGTACGCCGCTGGGTCGTCGAGGGATTCGAGTTCGGTGATGCCGTCCGGATTGGCGCCGTCGCTGTCGTGCAGCCGCAGTACGACGGATCGGTCCGGCTCGGCGGGTCCACAGACGTCGGAGTTGATCCAGACACCGCCGGGTGCGGTGTGCGCGAAGAGCGCGTCGGCGAACCGCTGGACGGTGTCCGGTCGCGAGCCGTCGGCGTACGACCAGATCTCGTGGGTCAGCGCGAGCGTGAGCGTGGTGTCGATCGACCGCGGGGGGAAGACGGCCGAGCCGAGCATGTTGCGCTGGTAGAAATAGACGTTCGGGTTGTGGAACAGGCCTTGTTCCTTCTTGTGCACGCATTCGGCGTACAAATGCCGGGCGACCTCGACACCGATCAGGTCCGATTCGTGGAACCGCGGATCGCCGTCGATCAGTTGTAACGTCGCGCCGGTCGCGCAGCCGATGTCGAGAATGCGGCCGGGCCGGACGAAATCCTTGATCTGCTGCCATTTCCGGCCCGCAGCCGTTTCGAACGCGTCGGCGTATGTCTTGTAGTCGCGGGTCGTGGTGAGCCCACCGTCGTCGCCGACCACCGGGTCGTTCACACACCGCCGGATGTGTGCGTCCAGCGCGTACCGCTCGAACACGTCCACGGTCGCCGGATGTGCGAGGTCCCGCCACTGATCATTGCCCTCAGCAATCATCAGCAACACGTCCCACGGCCGCGCCGTACCCTCCGGCTCGACCCCGACCACCGCGAAGCCGAGCTGTTCGTACAGCTTGCTCACCTCAGGCGTGGAACATGCCACCACCGTGTTCTCCGGCGTCAACCGCACCAGGTCATCGGTGCCGGCCTCGATGGCCTTGACCGTCACCTCGGCGAACTCGTCCGTAGGCGGCGTATCCACCACCCCCACCACCAACGACCGAATCCCCGTGTCCACACTGAACCGCTCGATCGCCGCCTCGTGCCGATCGAAGCCCACCGGATTCCGTTTGGTGGTCTGATGATTGGCCGACGTCACCGCCCAGACAACCGTCCGATCCGCAAACCGCTCGAGGAACTCCCCTTGAAACCGGGTCAACACATGATGCCGCCCCGGAAACAACAAATACTGGGTCATTCTCAGAGCAGGTCCCAGGTCAGGGGAGTGCCGGCCTTGGCGTCTACGCGGAAGGGGCGGCCTTCGACCTGTTGGAAGGTGTCGGGGGCCAGACCGCCGGCCGGGCGGATGGAGCGGACGTTGTCGGGGGTGATGGGGTCGCCGGCGTGGACGTCCTGGGTGACGTAGAGCGAGCGGCGGAAGCGGAGGACGTTCTGTTCGGCCTGCTTGGGGCCGACGATCGGGCGGCCGAGGGAGAGTTGGGCGATGCGGGTGTTCTCGACGAGGGACTCGAGCTCCTGCGGTTCCAGGGAGAAGGCCGCGTCGACGCCACCGTCCGCGCGCTTGAGGGTCACGTGCTTCTCGATGACGGTCGCGCCGAGCGCCACCGCGGCGATCGCGGCACCGATGCCCATGGTGTGGTCGGAGAGCCCGACCTGGACGCCGAGCGCGTCGCGGAGGACCGGGATCGCGCGCAGGTTGGACTGCTCGGGTGGCGCCGGGTAACTCGCCGTACAGGACAGCACGATGATCTGCTCGTTGCCGGTCGAGCGGGCCGCGCGGACGGCGGCGTCGATGTCGGTCAGCGTCGCGGAGCCGGTGGAGATGATGATCGGCTTCCCGGTCTCCGCCATCCCGCGCACCAGCGGGAGGTCGCCGATCTCGTTCGACGCGACCTTGTACGCCGGGACGTTCAGCTTCTCCAGGAAGTCGATCGCGCTCTGGTCGAACGCCGACGAGAACGCCACCAGCCCGAGCGACGTCGCCAGCTCGAAGATCGGCTCGTGCCACGCCCACGGCGTGTGCGCCTCCGCATAGAGGTCGTACAGCCGCGCCTCGCTCCACAACTCGTGCTCCAGCGGCAGCCGGAACGCCGGCAGATCGACGTCGAGCGTCATCGTGTCCGCGGTGTACGTCTGCAGCTTCAGCGCCTGCGCACCGGACGCCGCCACCGCGCGGACGATGTCCTTGGCCCGCTCGAGATCGCCGTTGTGGTTGCCCGACATCTCCGCGATGACGAACGGCTGGTGCTCGGACCCGACCGGCACTCCGCCGATCTCGATCGTGCTCACTTACTTCCCCTGTCTACGGTCCTGCTTGCGCAGGCTGATCGGAATCACGGTGATCTCGCGGCCGTCGGCGTACCGCTGCTCCGGCGTACCCTCGGTGAAGCGGAACCGCCGGTTCATCTGCCGGACCACGGTGTTGTACTCGAGCACCTCACCGGTGAGGACGTCGAGGCCGAGCTCGTCGAACGCGTACGACGTGGCCTCGCGCATCACCTCGATCCACGCGGGCAACGTCTCACCACGCTCCGCGAGACCGTCCGCGTCCAGGAAGAATCCCCAGGCGCCGGTCGATCCTTCGATGTCGAAGAAGTTCACGACTCCGGCGGTCACGCCGTCCCGCGCGTAGATCAGCACCCGCCGCGTCGGGTCGGCCGAGGCCTTCGCCCACCACGCAGCGTGCTCGTCCGCGCTGATCTCGTGCGCCGTGATGCTGACGTCGCGATTCGCCTGCTGGTTACGCAGGCGCCGGATGGTATCGACATCGGCTTCGGTGGCGGCGCGGAACATAGACCTAACCTAGCGTCTTCACTTCAAGCGCCTGGTTGTGTAAACATCTTTCGACTTCACCTTGAACGACGGTCGGAGAGTGACATGAGAGTCTGGCGAGCCATGGGTGTTCTAGGCGTGACGGCAGGTCTGTTGCTGAGCGGCGTGGCCGGTACGGCGTCGGCCGCGCAGGTGCCCGCGGACCAGCAGAGCTGTGCCCCGAGTCCGACCACCCCGCTGCGGCAGTTCCGGGCGAGCTGGGTGTCGTCGGTGGTGAACATCGACTGGCCGTCCAAGACCGGTCTGAGCGCGGCACAGCAGCAGGCCGAGCTGATCTCCTGGTTCGACGATGCGGTCCGCCAGCACCACAACGCGGTCATCCTGCAGGTCCGTCCGACCGCGGACGCCTTCTGGCCGTCCAAGGTCGAGCCCTGGTCGCGGTACCTGACCGGCACGCAGGGCGGCGACCCCGGCTACGACCCGCTGGCCTTCGCCGTCGCCGAGGCGCACAAGCGCAACCTCGAGCTGCACGCCTGGTTCAACCCGTACCGGCTCTCGATGGGCACCGACATCAACGCGCTCATCCCCACCCACCCGGCGCGGCAGCATCCGGACTGGGTCGTCACGTACGGCGGGAAGCTCTACTACAACCCCGGCATCCCGGCGGCCCGCAAGCTGGTCGAGGACGCGATCATGGACGCGGTGTCGAACTACGACATCGACGGCGTGCACTTCGACGACTACTTCTACCCGTACCCGGTGGCCGGCCAGGTCTTCGACGACGCCGCGACGTACGCGCAGTACGGCGCCGGCTTCCCGACGCTGGCCGACTGGCGGCGGCACAACATCGACCTGCTGATCCAGGAGATCCAGCAGCGGATCAAGGCGATCAAGCCGTGGGTGAAGTTCGGCATCTCGCCGTTCGCGGTCTGGCGGAACAAGGCCACCGACCCGGAGGGCTCCGACACCACCGCGGGCGTGCAGACGTACGATGACCTGGCCGCGGACACCCGCAAGTGGGTCCGCGAGGACTGGATCGACTACATCGTCCCGCAGGTCTACTGGGCCGGTGGGTTCGCGCCGGCCGACTACAACAAGATCGTCCCGTGGTGGGCCGACCAGGTCCGCGGCACCCATGTGCACCTCTACATCGGCGAGGCGACGTACAAGGTCGGTACGTCGACGCAGTCGCCCGACTGGGCGGATCCGCAGGAGCTGAGTGACCACCTGGCGTTCGACAGCACGATCCCCGAGGTGAAGGGCAACATCTACTTCTCCGCCAAGGACGTACGTGCCGACCGCCTCGGTGCGACCACACTGCTGAACAACATCTGGTACACCCGTCCGGCCCTCATCCCCGCGATGCCGTCGCTGGACTCCCGTCCGCCCCTCCCGGTCCACGCCGTCCAGGCCACACGCACCGCTGACGGCGTCCAGGTCAAGTGGCGTCGTACGACCAGCGACACCACCTCGTACGCGATCTACCGCCGCGAGCTGCTGGGCGGCGACCACTGCCCGGACAACGACGCCCGCAACCTGATCGCGACAGTCCGCTCAACCGGCGACACCCAGTCCTACCTCGACACCACAGCAACCCCCGGCACGAAGTACCTCTACACAGTCACCGCCCTGGACCGCCTAGCCAACCAGAGCATCCCCATCCCAACCATCTCCCTGCACTGACAGTCCTGCTATCGGTAGCCTTCGCGGCCCGCTAACGGTCGTCTTCGTGAGGGCGGGGACCAGGAAGCGGGGTTACGGCTCTTCTCCTGGATCTGTGGACGAAGTGAGCGAGGTCGGCGGGGGTGCAGCTCGACAGGAGGTGTCGGGCCAGGGGTGCTGGTCGAGCGAGGCATTCACGCTTGGCCCGGCCGCCCCGGCCGACGCTAGGGCGGACACCTCCTGTCGAGCCGCACGCCCCCAGCCATCCACGGACCTTGAAGTCGTCAGGGGCTTCGGAGGCCTGGGGTGGTGGTGAGTTGCGTGGGGAGGGGGCCGGTGGGGAAGGTGGGCGGGAGGCTGCCTGTTGGCAGGCTTCCGGTTGGGAAGGGCTGACTCGGGAGGGTCTGTCCGGGAGTCAGGGTTGAGATCCCAGGCGTCTGGGGCGGGAGACCGGGCGTCTGGGTCGGGAGGGTGGGCGAGCCGGTGGGGAAGCTCGGCGTCTGGGACGGCGTGCCGGTTGGTGACGGGGTCTGGGACGGGAACGGGTTGGCCGGCGGGGGCGGGTAGAGCTGGTAGACGCGGACCGTGCCGAACTGGAACCGGAGCTCGGTCAGGCGGTCCAGGTTCTTGGGCGGTGCGCTGACGCGTTCGTCGAGCAGCAGCCACTGCACGCCGTACTTGGTTCGCAGCGTCTCCACGACGTCACGGGTGGGGTTGGTGAAGGCCTCGTCGTTGAGGCGGAGCTCCTCCTGGTCCCAGAAGGCGCTCTGGACGCCGTCGGGGTACGTGTCGTCGACTCGGCTCTGGTAGGCCCAGCCCTCGACCAGGACCTGGCGTTCGGCATACCCGGCGATCCAGTAGGAGCCGGTGAGGCAGTGGGACGCGCGGGCGCGCTGGCAGTGCACGTTGGTGGCGATCAGGTCCTCCGACCCGGAGTTCCGCCGGATGAACCGCGCCGCCTCGATCCCGCCCGGTGCGATGGAGGCGTACTCCGTCAACGGCGGTGTGGCGAACTTCCGCAACGACGCCACCGTGGTCGACGCCGTCGTACCCAACAGGACGGCTACGACGATGACAGCCCAGGTACGACGTGAGCCGCGCAAGACCAGCCCAAACACACCGATACCAAGGGCTGCGATCACCAAAGCGACCGCGGGGCCCTGTGCGAAGCAGCTGGTCGACGTACACGAACCGTCCGATCGGTCGCGGCCCCAGTAGATCGCGGCGACCCCGATGGCCAGTGCGATCGCTGCCACGTAGTACTGGCGACGCTCCAGCGACCCGAGACCCCAGGTCGCGAGCAGTACGCCGTAGATGAAGCCGCTGCGGACGAAGAACACCGGAGTCAGGCCCTCGTCGTACAGCAGGGACGCGCCCAGGATCGCGGCGGCGAAGCCGAAGAGCAGGAACACCGGCATCGGGTCGCGTGGCAGGCGTCGCCTGATCAGCAGTGCGCCGACTGCCGGCATGACCCAGCCGAGCACCACGACGACCGCGATGACCGCCACCGCGGACTCGCCACCCATCTGGTCGGCCAGGTCTTCGAACGTCGCGCCCGGATCGAATCGCACACCGGACGCGGCCCCACGCAGTACGACGAAAAAGGTCACCGCGTACGCGGCGGCGACCGCCACACCGAGCACCAGCGCCCGCAGGTTGAGCCGTCCGGCCCGGACCGTCAGATAGATCCACGCAGCGGCCAGCCCGGTGGCGTAGACCGGCAGTGTGGTCGCCTTCGTCAAAGCCAACGCGGCAATCAACACTCCGGCAGCGACGAAGAGCCGGAACACCTGACCGCGCGTCTGACTGGGCTTGCGGCGCAGGAGCAACGCAGTGACAGCGATGAGCGGCAGCAACAGCACCGTGGAGAACGCCTGCGGCGGATTGGTCAGCTGACCCAGTGAGAACGGGCCATCCGCGAACACCCGGTCCGACACCGCCCACGGCCAAGCGATCAGGTTACCGGCGGCCACAGTGAGTCCAGCTGCGATCGGAGCGGCGACAGCGCGGCCCGTGAGCAGCATGCCGACCGCAGCGGCTCCCAAGACCGTCAGCAAGATCCAGGCGAACGGCACCATCCGATACGTCAGTACGTCGAGTGGGACGCTGGTGATCCAGTGCGACGACGCGATGTGGTCGTACGCCGCCCAGTGGCTGGTCAGCCACCTGCCATCGGCGTACGGGATGCGTGGTGGGAAGTGGTGCGTCAGCTCGGCCGCCACCGCGAGGTTGTGCGGGGCGTCCGAGTTCGGCCGGAGGGCGTCCGGTCCCACCAGCGGAATGAGTTGCGATCCGACGCGGACGAACCACGCGGCCGCGACGCCGACCGCCACCATCGCCCCGGCCGTCGCCCACCACGGCGTCGGCCGCTCGGGCAGCTTGCGCCGCGGCAGCGCCCGCCACATCCCGAACGCCAGCGCCGGCATCAGCAGCGCCGCGAACGGCATGCTGAACAGCATCCCGATCGGATAGATCAGCGTCTCGACGGCCAGGCCGAACGCCGTCCCCAGGACCGCGTCCGCCGCGAACCAGCCGGTGCCGCCGGTGAGCCGCCGCCAGAACATCGTGCCCGGTACGGCGATGATGAGCAGGAGGTACCCGAGATACGCGCCGGCCATCCAGGGCGGCTGCTCCTGCAGCGCGACGAACCAGGCCAGTGGCAGCACCGGGAGGCTCACCATCGCCGCCAGGCGCTTCCCACGGACCGCGGCAACGCGCTTCCCCCGGCCTCTGATCATCGGCAAAGTGTATGAGCCTGCCGAGTCGCGTCCCCGCCCGGTAAGCCGTTTACGGCCAGGAAAATCACCTTTACACTCTGTAATCTCCCAGATCACGCAGCGTTCGGGAGGTCCGATGGTCGCCCTCCACATCGCCGGCCTGCCGGTCGAGGAGGTCCTGCTCGCCGCCGTCGCGGCCGCGAGTCCGCTGATCGCCCTGGTCGGTTGGGAGATCTCGGCGCGGATCAAACGCCTGAAAGCCTGGGTACGCCGCCGCCCGCCGGTGGCAGCGCCGCCGCCGGAGCCCCCTTAGCCGGGGATGCCTCCGGATGGGGACGCTAGGCTTTGGGCTTATGAGTTCGGTGCCACGGGGTCGGGTCAGGGAGTTGATGGGTGAGGTGATGACGGCTCAGGGACGGATATTGCCGGGTGAGGACGCGGCGGATCTGCGCGATATCGGATTCCGGTCGCTGGACTTCTCCGAGCTGGCCCTCCGGGTGGAGGACGAGCTCGGTGACGAGCTGAACTTCGATGCCCCCGGGCTGCGCCGGATCGCCACTGTCGGCGACGTGCTGGATTTCATCGAGCAGCTCCAGTCGGCGTGACTGCGCGGCGCCGGACCACCGCCTTGATCGGTGACGACAACACGGTTGTCGTCGCCGGGAAACGCCTGACCTGGCGGACCCTGCACAAACTGCCGCAACTGCCGTCGCCGGCCGCGGTCCTGGTCGACAACGGCGCCGACGCGCTCGCCGCCCTCCGCCACCACGCGGTGCACGGCACCGAGCTTCTCGTCGCCACCCGAACCCGCGTCGACGAGCGGATGCGCGAAGAACTGGGCGAGTCCGGTTTCGCGATCGTGCTGCCCGATGGCGAGGTGGCACCGGCCAAACTCAAGCGGGTCGAGGAGTCCGGCCGCGCCTGGCTGCTCACCTCCGGCTCGACCGGTCGCCCGAAGCGCATCGGCCACACTCTCGAGAGCCTGACCACCGTCACCGGCGACCAGCCGCCGCGCACCTGGCTGCTTCCTTATTCTCCCGGCACGTACGCGTGGTGGCAGGTCGTCACGCTCTCACTGACCCACGCCGATCAGGGCCTCGTCGTGATCGAGCCGGACGAACTCGAGGATTGGCCCGCCATCGCCGCCGAACACGGTGTCACCGCCGCCTCCGGCACGCCGACCTTCTGGCGGCAGGCGATCTACCGCGACGCCGACACGCTGGGCTCCGTACCGCTGGAGCAGATCACGCTCGGCGGTGAGCCTGTCGACCAGGCGATCCTGGACCAGCTCCACGAGATCTTCCCGAAGGCCCGGATCTCCTGGATCTACGCATCCTCCGAGGTCGGTGCGTCGATCGTCGTGCACGACGGCAAGGCGGGCTTCCCGAAAGCATGGCTCGATCGCACGCCCGACCCGGACCGCCCGATCCTCTCGGTCGAGGGCGACGAGTTGGTCATCCGTTCGCCGCATCACGGTGCCGGCCTGGTCGGCGCCGTCCACACCGGAGACCGGATCGAGTACGACGGGGACCGGGTGCTGATCACCGGGCGGCTCGACACCGACGAGATCAACGTCGGCGGATCGAAGGTGTCGGCCGGAGTGGTCCGCAACGTGCTGATGCGTCACCCGGGGGTCTCCTGGGCGCGGGTGTTCGCGCGCAAGGCGCCGCTGGTCGGCCGGATGGTCGCGGCCGAAGTGGTGCCGAACCGGGCGCTCGGCCCGATCACTGACGCCGACCTGGTCCAGTGGTGCTCGAGCCGCCTGCCCGATTACGGCGTACCGCGGCGGATCAAGTTCCTCGACCAGATCCCGCAGAAGGAAACCTTGAAGAGCGATGTCTGAACCCAGCGCCGTCCCGCCCGCGTCGGTCGTGCTGGTGTCGGGTGGCTCCCGCGGCCTCGGCCTGGCGATCGTCACCGACCTGCTCGCTTCGGGCCTGAAGGTCGCCGCCTTCGCCCGCACCGTCACGCCCGAGCTGACCGCGCTCGGCGAGAAGTACCCGGACCACCTGTACTACGGCTCCGTCGACATCAACGATGCCGCCGCCGGCCAGGCGTTCGTCAAGGCCGTCGAGACGCAGCTCGGTCCGATCGATGCCTTGGTCAACAATGCGGCCATCGGCCAGGACTCGCTGCACGTGCACACGTCGGCCGATCACCTCGCGGAGATCATCCAGACCAACCTGACCTCGCCGCTGATCCTCACCCGGTTCGTCCTGCGCCGCATGCTCGCGAAGGGGCTGAAGGGCCGGATCGTCAACGTCACCTCGATCTGCGCACAGCGCGGCTATCCCGGCCTGGTCGCCTACTCCGCCACCAAGGGCGGCATGGACGCGGCCACCCGTTCACTCGCACGTGAACTGGGCGGCCGCATCCTGGCCAACGCGGTCGCGCCGGGCTTCTTCGCCTCGGAGATGTCCGCCGTCCTCGGCCAGACCCAACTCGACCAGATCGTCCGCCGCACCCCGACCGGTCACCTGACCGAACCCGACGACGTCGTCCCCGTCGTCCGGATGCTCCTCCTCGACAACACCAACATCAACGGCCAGGTCCTGACCATCGACGGCGCCGCCTCGATCTAGGCCGGCTTGATGTTCGCGTTCCGGTGGAAGATGTTGTCCGGGTCGTACGTCGCCTTGATCGCGGCCAGCCGGTCGTACTTCGTGCCGTACGACGCCCGGACCCGATCGTCCACGCCGGCATCGCTGATCGCGTTGACGTAGCTGCCGATGCCACGGCTGACCGGCACGAGCGCGTCCCAGAACGACCGCACCCAGGCCCGGTCCTGCTCGAGCAGCTCCGGCGTCGGGCAGACCGCGATGATGAAGCCGGCGAAGCCGGGCGCGCGGCTGCCACTGAACGCGGTGGCGTCCTCCGGGACCTTCGAATAGGCGCCGTCGAGGCGGTAGAACAACAGCACCGACCCCGGTGACTGTTTGAGCGGCACCTGCTCGGTGATCACCTGGATCGCGTCCTCGGTGAAGTCGTCGAGGTAGAAGCCCTTGTCGTACGCGTGGAATCCCCAGGCGTTCGCCTCGTCGAGCAGCTGCTGCAACGCCAGGTAGGGCATCGGGCTCGCGAACTCGACCAAAGGTGGCACCGCCGAACGGATCTCGTCCATCACCTGCGCGTGCTCCTCGGCCGACCCGAAGCCGGTGACGATCAGCGCGTACCCGGGCCGGAAGTGGTACTCGGCGGGCACGAACGGAGCCGGCGGAGCGTTCACCGCACCGACCACGACGTTGATCTCGTCCGGAAGTTTCGCGATCACCTCGCGGGCCATCCGGAGTACGTCGGCGCCCCGGTCGAGATCCCAGAACGCCAGACCGAACTGGATCATCGGCCCGGCCTCGTGCAGCTGGAACTCGAACTCCGTCACCACCCCGAAGTTGCCGCCGCCACCGCGAACAGCCCAGAACAGCTCCGGGTTCTCGTCGGCGGAGGCGCGCCGGAGTTGCCCGTCGGCGGTGACGATCGCGACCGAGACCAGGTTGTCGATGCTGAGCCCGTGCTTGCGGGTCAGCCACCCCATGCCACCGCCGAGGGTGAGACCGCCGACGCCGGTGTGACTGATCATGCCGGCCGGTGTCGCCAAGCCGTACTCCTGGGCCGCCGCGTCGACTTGCCCGAGCAGCGCGCCACCACCGACCCGGGCCCGTTTCGCCACCGGGTCGACCGTGACCTCGTTCAGCAGGCTGAGGTCGATCATCAGCCCGTTCTCGACGGTGCTCGAGCCGCCCGGGTTGTGGGCGCCGCCGCGGACCGCGATCTCCAGTCCGTGGTCGCGCGCGAACAGCACCGCCCGGCAGACGTCCGCTGCGCTCTGGCAGCGCGCGATCACGGCGGGATGCCCGTCGATCGCCGCATTCCACAGTCGCCGCGCGTCGTCGTACCCGGGATCATCCGGACCGAGCACCGGTCCACCCATCGTTTGGCGCAGATCGCCGATGCCACTGTCGGCAAGTTGAGTCATGGCACTGCCTCCCCCTGTGAGTTCCCCTTGTCGGCAGCATCATCCTGGAGCGGGCTCAAGGCAACGTCAGACCGGCTTGACGTTCGCATTCCGGTGTCGTCTGTCAGACTTGTCCGAGTGAGTGACGACGACATCCTGCGACTGTTACCGATCGCGGCGACGGTCGTTGCCGCACAGGACGACCGGGCCGATGCGCAACTGGCGCGGCTGGGTGCGTACGACGAACGCGACCAGCCGCAGGTCGATCGTTGCGTGCAGACGTTCCTGGCCGGTCTGCTTCGGACCGCCTGGGAGCGCGGCTGGGCGCCCACCGATGTCGTCCAGCACAGTCGTCGCGAGCTGGACCCCGGCGTCGAACCCTTGCTGCTGGCCGCGATCTCCGCGGAACACCAGAGCTACCGAGCCGCCACCATCGACCCACGCTGGCTCGATCAACTCACCGACCTCGGCGTCCCGCAGCCGTTCACCGAGCTGAGCCTGACGGCCTGGGCGGTTGGTGCCCGCGTCGGCCGCTACCTCACCCTCCACCACGCCCTGTCGCTGGCCGGCTTCCTGCAGTCGTTGCCGGTCCTGGCCCGGCTCTACCCCTTGCCCGGTACGACGGTCCGCCGCGGACAACCCGTCGTACCGGCGAACGGGAAGATGCTGGCGCGGATCCGGAGTCTGCTCGCCAAGGCGGAAGCGACCGAGTTCCCGGAGGAGGCGGAAGCCCTGTCCGGCAAGGCTCAGGAACTGATGGCCAAGTTCTCCCTCGACAGCGCGTTGCTCGAGGCCGACGTGGAGATCCCGGACGACTCCGCGGGTCGCCGGCTCTGGGTCGATACGCCGTACGTCTCGGCCAAGGCGCAGCTCGTCGGCGCCGTGGCCTCGGCGAATCGATGCCGTACGGTCGTGATCGACGCACTCGCTGTGGTCACGATCGTCGGGGCCGAGCTGGATCTGCAGCACACCGAGATCCTCAGCACCTCCCTGCTGGTACAGGCCAACCGGGCGATGCTTGCCGCGGGCAAGCACATCGGTCATCGGGGTGAGTCCCGGACGCGGTCGTTCCGGCAGTCGTTCCTGATGGCTTACGCGCAGCGGATCGGCGAGCGGCTGGAGGCGACCACGGCCGCGACGCAGGCCGCCGTACCCGAAGCGGATGCGGGCCGGCTGCTGCCGGTGCTCGCCAAGCGGGAGGAACAGGTCGACGCGCTGTTCACCAAGCTCTTCCCGAATACGACGACCCGGCGGACGCGCATCGCCAACGGCGCCGGCTGGCACGCCGGCCTGACCGCGGCCGACCAGGCCCAGCTCGACGCCCGCCGGCAGGTGCGCCGCTGAAGGTCAGGAAGCGGCGGGCCTGAGGCCGCACAGCACGATGTCGAGCAGGCGGTGCGCCTGGTCAGGCTCCATGTCGCGGCCCATGTTGATGCCGCCGACCAGTCGCATGATGTCCATCAGGTCGAGGTCCTGCCGGACCTCGCCGGCCGCCTTCGCTTTGTCCAGCAGCAACTGGCCGGCGTCCTGCACGTTCAGCTTGCAGACCTGGAAGAACTGCGAGTCCTTGCCTAGAGCAACAATAAGCTCGCTGGCCAGGCTCTTCTTGGACAGTCCGTATCCGATGAAGCTGCGCAGCCAGGCGGCCAGCGCCTCGAACGGCTGCAGTTCCCGATCGAAGTCGTACGCGCGATCGCAGACGGACTGGATCTCGTCCACGTAGACCGCCTCGAGCAGCGCGGTCCGGCTCGGGAACCGCCGGTACAGCGTGCCGATGCCGACACCGGCCCGGCGGGCGATCTCCTCCAGCGAGGTGTCCGTGCCGTGCTCGGAGAACGCCTCCCGGGCGGCCGTCACCAGCAGGTCGTAGTTGCGCGCCGCGTCCGCGCGGGTCGGCCGCATCGACGGCAACGGTGTCGGCGCCATCCAGCCTCCTCACTGTCCGTGGCGGGCATGCCGCGCAAAGTTCTCGCAGAATATCGCTTGCTAAAGCGGAGGGTGCCTCCGTATCGTATCCGGAGGAGCGCTCCGCTTTTCCCTCCCAACTGTAGCCCCTTCGGGGTAAGGAGCAATATGTCGGCAACAGCCGCGGCGCCGGCCGGCGCCGCCTCAGGCACGCCTGCCCGGCGGCCCGGGGTCGTTCTCGCAGTCATCCTGATCACGCAGTTGATGGTGATCCTCGACGGCACCGTGGTGAACATCGCGATGCCGCATATCCAGCACGCCCTCAACTTCAGCCCGTCCAGCCTGTCGTGGGTGCAGAACGCCTACGCGCTCGCGTTCGGCGGTCTGCTCCTGCTCGGCGCCCGCGCCGGGGACCTGCTCGGTCGCCGCCGGGTGTTCGTCACCGGCGTCAGCATCTTCACGCTCGCCTCATTGCTCGGCGGTCTCGCGCCGAACGCAGAGCTGCTGCTCGCCGCCCGCGTCCTGCAAGGCATCGGCGGTGCCATCGCGGCACCGGCGGCCCTGACCCTGCTCATGCTCACCTACCGGGAGGGCCCGGAGCGGATGAAGGCACTCGGCTACTACAGCCTGGTGTCGTCCGGCGGCGGCAGTGTCGGCCTGGTGCTCGGGGGCATGCTGACGGACTGGGCGTCCTGGCGCTGGGGCCTGTTCGTCAATGTCCCGATCGGTATCGGCCTGGTCTTCGCGGCCCGGCGGGTGCTGACCGAGACGGAGCCGGAGACCGGCCGGTTCGACGTCGCCGGCGCGCTCACCTCGACGCTCGGCATCACCTCGCTGGTGTACGGCTTCATCCGGGTCGCCGACGCCGGCTGGACGTCCCCCGAGGTGCTGGCCGCGTTCGCGGCCGGGGTGATCCTGCTCGTCTCGTTCGTGCTGATCGAGCGCCGGGTCAGCCACCCGATCGTGCCGCTGAAGCTGTTCCGGTCCGCCAGCCGGTCCACGGCATACCTGACCATGCTGCTGGTGGTCGGGACGATGTTCGGGATGTTCTTCTTCCTGACGCAGTACCTGCAGGGCGTGCTCGAGCTCAGCCCGCTGGCCGCCGGTCTGGCCTTCCTGCCGCTGACCGGTCTGCTGTTCACCGCGTCACGCGTCGTACCGAAGCTGGTCGCCCGGATCGACGGCGCCAAGCTGATGCTCACCGGATCGACGCTGGTCGCGCTCGGCACGGTCTGGCTGACGCGACTGGACGCGCAGAGCACCTACCTGGCCGACGTGGTCGGACCGCTGCTGCTGTTCGGAGCGGGTGCCGGGATGATCTTCATCCCACTGGTCGGTCGGGCCATCTCTGGTGTCGCGCCGGAGGACTCGGGTGCCGCATCCGGCATGCTGAACGTGGTCCAGCAGGTCGGCGGCGCACTTGGCCTCGGCATCCTGGTCACCATCTTCGGTACGGCGAGCCGCAACTCGACCTCTGCCGTCCCGCGCGAGGTCCTGGTCGACGGCGTCCACGCCGCCTTCATCGGCTCGCTCGTGTACGCCGTACTGAGCCTGACGATGATCGTGGTCAGCGTCCGCCCGTGGACCTGGTTCCGCGGCAAGCCGGAGCCGGTGGAGGCGACCACCGAGCCCGTGGTGGCCGACTCGCACGTCTGATCAGAGCGGCAAGCGGTAGGTGATCCACTTGCTGTGAACCGTGAAGCCGAGGCTTTCGTACAGGCCGAGCGCACCGGTCGGGTTGTCGGCGTCGACACCGAGCCCCGACCGTTGGTACCCGGCCTGTGCGGCCTCGGTGAGGACCTTCGCCAGGGCGGCCTTGGCCAGCCCACGGCCGCGGTAGGACCGTCGCGTCCCGACCTGGCCGATGTACAGCTCCCGGATCCCGGTCAGCGCGGTGTCGGCGTCCCACTCGTAGCAGAGCACATAGGCCGCGATCGTCTCCCCGTCCAGGACGAGGTACGACGATCCGCCGCGGAACGACCGGGATCCGGCGTGCCTCGCCTTCCAGCTCTCCACGCTCCGTGGCGTAAAGCCCCAGTGGTCGAGGAACACCTCGTTGTGGGTCAGCCGCAGCGCCTCGTCGAGCTCGGGCCCGTACACCTGCAGGCGGAATCCGTCCGCCGGCGCTGCGTCGGGGACCGGCTGGTCCAGCCGGCGCTTCATGTCGATGAAGTACCGAGCCTCCTCGAAGCCGAAGCTCCGCAGCAACGTGCCGGCGCCGGTGTTCGTGCTGATGGCGCCGTTGCTGACCTCTCCGACCGCGTCAGGGTGCTGCGCCGTGTGCAGCTCACCGGCTCGGTGAATCAGCCAGCGCATCAACGTCGTACCAAGGCCACGTCGGCGCCACTCCGGATGGATGGTGCCCTCGGTGTGCACCCGGTCCACGTCCACCACGGTCTCGGAGATGCGAACCATGCCGTAGCCGATCATCCGGCCGTCGGCCCACAGACCGATGGTGTCGTGGGCCGGGTCCAGACGCGAGTCGTCCAACGCCTCGATCAGGTCTTCGGCGCCGTAGATCTCGCCCTCCTGATCGACCTTCTCCCTGGCGGCCAGCAACTCCGCCCAGGCCACGACATCTCCCTTGTCGATCGGGCGCGCGACGATCCCCTCCGGCCAGTTCATGGCTCGAAGGTACGGCCCCGCGTGGGATCAGAGCATCCGAATTACCGCATCTGCTCGCACAGCCAGCGGACCGCGAGCGGGTAGCGGTACTCGATGCCGCCGTGGGTGCCCTCGAAGAGCTCGAAGTGCACTCGCTCGTCCGGCAGACCTGCCTTCTGGGCGGCCCGATGGAACGCGGTGGCGCCCAAGTCGAGGTAGTACTCGTCCTGCCGGCCCGCGTCGATCCACACGGCCTTCAGCGAGCGCAGCGCATCGGCGTACTGCGGCTGACGGACCATCTCGACCGGGTCGCGGGACAGCCAGCGCTCCCAGATCTCCGGGATGACCTCGCCGAGGTCGTCGAAAGGCAGCAGCACCGTGCCGTCCGGTTCGGCCGAGTACGCCGAGGCGTAGCCGTACATCTCGAGCAGGTGCAGATCCTCGTTCGTGGTCCGGCCGGCCCGGGTCGCGAGTTCCTCGAAGTACTTGTCGTAGCTGCCGTCGTACTTGTCCCGCAGCGTCCGGGCGCGCACCGGGAACTCCGGCCGGTAGCACAGGTCGAAGGCCGCGTCGCCGGCGTGCGTCGCGAGCGCGCCGAAGACGTCCGGCCGCAGCAGCGGCGTCACCATGGCCGTGTAGCCGCCGCTGGACTTGCCGGTGACGGCGCGGTGATCGCGGTCCGCGATGGTCCGGTACGTCGCATCCACCCAGGGGACGATCTCCTCGCACAGGTACGAGTGGTACTGCCCGGTGCCGGGCGAGTCGAGGCACTGGCTGCCGCCGTACTTCGTCCACGAGTCGACGAACACGACGATCCCCGGCGGCGCATCCGCTTCGGCGAACATCGCATCCAGCAACTCCGGATACGGCTGCCGGAACGGCACTCGGTTGAACCACATCCCGACGTGGCCGGTGTACCCCATCGTCACGTAGACCGTGGGGTAGCGCTGGTCCGACTCGTCGTACCCCGGCGGCAGGTAGACGAGCACCGGCCGCTCGTGCGGATCACCCAGCGGATTCCCGCGGAGCAACTCGCTCTCGTACGTCGTCTGCTCCAACCGCCCGGCGAGCTCAGCGGACCACGGCAACATGGGCAACCTCCGAAGTGTCACATCGCGTCAGGGGCCTCGATCCCGAGCAGGCCGAGTCCATCCTGCAACACCTTCCGCGTCGCCGTGCAGAGGGCTATTCGGCTCGCCCTGGTCTGGCCGTCACTGGTCAGGACCGGACACTGCTCGTAGAAGACGGACAGTGCGGACGCGACCTCGTAGAGGTAGGTGCACAGCCGATGCGGCTGCAGGGTGTCGGCGACCTGGGCGACCGTGCTCGCGAAGCCGGTCAGCAGCAGGGCCAGCCGCTCCTCGGCCGGGTCCTTGAGCTCGACCACCTCACCGCCTTCGGAGCCCGCCTTGCTGAGAAGCCGGGTCAGCCGGGCATGGGCGTACTGCAGGTACGGACCGGTGTTGCCGGTCATGGCGACCATCCGGTCGAGGTCGAACACGTAGTCGTTGCCCCGGTCGCTGGACAGGTCGGCGTACTTGACGGCACCGATCCCGACCGCCCGCGCGGTCGCCTGCCGATCGATGCCCGCTCTTCCCTCGAGCAGTCCATCGGCCCGTTCGACGGCGTCATCGAGGAGCGTGGTCAGCTTCACCGTGCCACCGGCCCTTGTTTTGAAGGGCTTTCCGTTCGGTCCGAGCACGGTGCCGAAGGACACGTGTTCGGCTGGAATCGACGCCGGCAACCAACCGGCGGTCCGGGCGAGCGTGAAGATCTGGTCGAAGTGCAGGGCTTGCCGATGGTCGACGACGTACACGATCCGATCGGCGTGCAGGGTGTTCACCCGGTGCCGGATCGCGGCGAGATCGGTCGCGCTGTAGCCGAAGCCGCCGTCCGACTTCCGCACGATCACCGGCAGCGGCTGGTTGTCCCGCCCGATGAAGCCCGGCAGGAACGCACACAGCGCGCCGTCGGACTCGGTCACCAGGCCGGCTTCGGTCAGCTCGTCGACGATCGTCGGCAGGTCATCGTTGTACGCACTCTCGCCGACCACATCCGCCCGCTGGAGATTGGAGCCGAGGAGCGCGTAGACCCGCTCGAAGTCGTCCAGCGACACGTCGACCATCCGCTGCCAGCTCGCCCGGGTCTCCGGATCACCGGACTGCAGCAGCACCACCCGTCTCCGGGACAGGTCGGCGAAGGTGCCGTCGGCATCGAAGTGCTTCCGGCTCCGCTCGTACAGCAGCTGCAATCCCTGCAGATCAAGGGATTCCGCGGCGAGCCCCTCCTCGAGCAACTGCTCGATCATCATTCCGTACTGCGTACCCCAGTCGCCGACGTGGTTCTGCCGGATGACGTCGTACCCGACGTACCGCAACACGTTGCAGAGCGCGTCGCCGATCACCGTGGACCGTAGGTGGCCGACGTGCATCTGCTTGGCCACGTTCGGCTGCGAGTAGTCGACGACGACCCGCTCGTTCCTCGGCCCGAAGGTGGTCGGCTGGTTGACCGCGGTCGCGAGGGTCGACGGGAGCAAGGTCAGGTTGATGAAACCGGGGCCGGCGATCGACGGGGTCTCGCACAGGTCGGCGAGGTCCAGGGCGGCGACCAGGCGTGCGGCGACCTCCCGCGGGGGCAGGCTCAGCAGGTTGCCGAGCCGCAGCGCGAGATTGCTCTGGTAGTGGCCGAACTCGGGTTTCGTCGCCGACCGCAGTTCGGGACCGAGGTCGGCGTACGACGCACCGAAGGCGGCCGCGGCGGCGGCGGACAGTCTGGTGGCGAGCACAGGCAGAACAGCGGACATGATGAAGTCCTTCGAAGGAGACGCGACTGGAACAGGCTGGGGTGTTCAGACAGTGCGTCGTCGTCGCAGGCTGGAGCGCACGCGCAGGGCGTGGGCGAACTCCAGGCTGATCGACATGTCAGCCATTATGCATGAAGTGCGGCGAGGGTGCCGCCTTGCGATCCGCGAGCGGCACGATCGCCGGTACGTCGGTCTCGCCGAGGAAGACGCGTCGTACCACTCGTTCGGCCGCCCGGCCGTCGTCGTACTCGCAGAACTTCTCCCGGTACAAGTGGCGGTGCTTGGCCGCCTCCGGGGAGGCGAACGCCCCGGTCCGGAAGGCGGCGTGCAACTCCTCGGCCGACCGCGCGATCAGCCCGGGCGGGAACTCGGTGATGTCGAAGTACGTCCCCCGGCGCCCGTCGTAGAAGCCCTTGTCGTCGACCAGCAGCACGATCGGGCGGTCCAGGTTCGCGTAGTCGAAGGTGATGGATGAGTAGTCCGAGATCAGCACGTCCGCCGCCAGCATCAGGTCCTCGACGCGCGGGTGCTCGGACACGTCGATCACCTTGCCGGAGCGCACATCTGGTGCCTTGGACAACGAGTAGTGCGTCCGCACCAGCACCCGGCCGTGCTCACCGGCCGCGCTCCCCAGCTGGTCCAGGTCGAGATGGATCCCGTCTCCACCGAGGTCGACCAGGCCGCCGGGCGCCCGGATCGAGTCGACGCCGTCGCGGAACGTCGGCGCGTAGAGCACGACCAGATGCGAGTCGTCGAACCCGAACCCGGCCCGGATCGCCCGGACGTCGTCGACGGTCGCGGTGAGCAGCCGGTCGTTCCGCGGGTAGCCGTACTCGAGCTCCTCGAAGTACGCCGGATAGGTCCGCTCCCAGATCTCCGAGGAGTACCGGTTCGACGACAGGTTGAAGTCCCATCGGTCGACCTGGCGCATCAACTCCTCCAGGTCCAGGTCCTTCCCGGCCTCCGGGAAGAACCGGAGATCGGTCCCCATCGTCTTGAGCGGCGTACCGTGCTGGGTCTGCAGGTGGATCTGGCCCTCGCGTTTCTCCAGTTCCTTGGGCCAGTTCATGTTGCTGACGAAGTACGTCGCCCGGTCCAGCAGCTTCTGGTACGCCGGTGAGCCGGCGACGACGTACTCGACACCCTCCGGGATGGCGCTCAGGTGGTCGGCGTCGACAACCCACACCCCCCGCAGATGCGGCGCCAACTCGGCGGCCTTCTCGTAGATCGCCCGCGGATTGCACGCGAACTGCTTGGCCCAGTACGCCGTGTAGGCCGCCAGATTCGGGTCGAGCTTTCCGCGGCGCAGCAGCTTGCCGACCGTCTTGCGCGGACTCGGGACGTGCAGCACCTTCGCGCTCAGCTTGAGGGTCGAGTACGTCGCATAGTCGTCGTGGATCAGCAGCCAGCGCTTGAACCCACGGCCGGTCCGGTCGGACGTATACCCGTCCGGTTTCCAGCGCTTGGCGAACTCATGCGCCGCGTGGAAGAAGTCGGCCCGGTCGTCGGCGTCGATCCGCTCCGGCTTCGCGAGTACGGCGAGGATGTGGTCGAGCGACCGGTCGAACGCGAACCGGCGCCACCCGGCCAGGTCCGGATCGGACTGGATGAACGCGTGCACCCGGTCGTACTGGTCGAAGATGTCCCACTGCTTGCGGCCGCTGGTGGCGTGGATGTTGCCGCCGGTCCGGTGCTGCCGGTAGTGCACGACGACCCGGTCCAGGGTGGCGATCCGCTCGGCGGTCAGCATGGTCGAGTAGGTCCAGGGCGCGTCCTCGTAGAAGCCGGCCGTGAACGCGAACCCGTGCCGGCCGAGGAAGTCCCGCCGGCAGGCCTTGTTCCAGACCACTTCGAGGAACGTCAGGAAGATCGGCCGCTCGGCCGCGGTGAACACCCCCGCGCCCTCCCGGGCGAACGCGTCGTGCCGCTGGTTGCGCACCACCCGGCCGTCCCAGAAGATCCGCTCGTAGTCGAACAGCACGATGTCCGGCCGCCCGGTCGCGTCGATCCGACCCGCGATCGCCTCAAGGGAGCCCGGCAGGTACAGGTCGTCGGCGTCCAGGAACAGCACGTACTCGCCGCGGCACTCCTTCAGCCCGGCGTTCCGGGTCGGGCCGAGGCCGACGTTCTCGTCGAGGTGCAGCACCCGCACCCGTGGGTCGGCGGCGGCGTACTCGTCCAGGATCCGCCCGGACCCGTCCAGGTCCGCGTCGTCCACCCCGATCACCTCGAAGTCGGCGAACGACTGGCTCAGCACCGAGTCCAGGCACGGCCGCAGCCACGCCCGCGACGCATGACACGGAACCACGATGCTGAACTTGGGGACGATGCCGAGCGCCATGCCACGTCATCTTAAGGTGCACCTATGAGTGCAGACGTGTTCGAGCCGTTGGCTGGTCTGGAGGGGGTCGGGTCGGCGGCCCGGGCGGCGCGGGACGCGGTCGACGTACTGCTCCGGGACCGCGGGCTGCGCAAGGTCGGCTCGGACATGACCGCCGAGGCGTTGCTGCTTGGCGCGCACGCGTCCGCCGCGCTGGCCGGCAGCCCGGCGACGCTGGACGAGGTACGGCGGGGTGCCGGCGACGGACTGGCCTCCGGCGCGGTCCGGATGACCGGCGAGCTGATGGCGCTCGCGCCGCGCGTGGACACCGCGCCGGTGCAGGTCTGGACCAGACTGCACCAGTTGGCCGCGGCCGACCTGGGCCCAGAACAGGAACTGGGCCATCTGCGGACCAGGCAGGAGCCGGTGCCGGACGACATTCCGGGTCTGCCGCCGGCGCCGCCCGCGGACGAGATGTGGGAGCGGCTGAGCGCGCTGGCGCAGAACCTGACCCGGCCGACCAACGCGCCCGGCCTGGTCGTCGCAGCCATCGTGCACGCCGAACTGGCCGTCCTGCGGCCCTTCCCGACCGCGAACGGACTCGTTGCCCGGGCCGCCGAACGCTGCCTGTTAGTTGCCAGGGGCATCGATCCGGTGGCGGTCACGGTGCCGGAGGCCGGTCACTGGGAGTTGGCGGCGACCTATGGATCGGGCCTCGATGACTACGCAGCGCGAGGACTGACCGGGGTTCGTGACTGGTTGCTGCGGTCGTGCGAGGTCGTGTCACTCGGTGCCGAGCGCTCACCGCTGGGGACCAGGGCCTGACGTGCGAACGGCGTTCTCTGATGAGAACGCCGTCGCTGGCACGTCACTCTGGTTACCATGCGTGCACCTGTTTTGCCGCCCAGGACAAGCCTGGGTCGAGCTGCCCGTTTGGGATGGGCTGGTCGCCGCGTGGGTGCCTGACTGCCGTGCAATCTCTACCGGACCCGAAAGTCCTTTGTGCTTCCTTTGTACTCCTGAAAACCCTTCCTGTGAAGGGGAATGGGTGGCCTTCATGGAGTTGAGCACAATGAAGCAACCTTCAGCTTTCAGGCCTCCCGGCGGCTGCGCCGGCGAGCTGCCAGGAACAGCGCGAAGGCTGCCAGCCCGGCGACCGCGGTGGCTGCCGCGGGACGTCGTACCTCCCGGAAACGGGATCGCTCGGTCAGGCCGACCGGCTCGCTGAAGTCGAGCACCGGCCAGTCCCGCGCGACCGCCAGCCGGCGCAACGCCTTGTCCGGATTGACCACGTACGGGTGACCGACCGCGGCCAGCATCGGCTCGTCGGTGATGGAATCCGAGTAACCGTAGGAGGTTGCGAGGTCGTAGCCCTCGGCCGCGGCCAGCGCGCGGATCGCGGTCGCCTTGTGCGGACCGTACGCGTACTCGGCGATCTCGCCCGTGTACTTGCCGTCAGCAACGACCATCCGGGTGGCGATCACCTTGTCGGCGCCCAGCATCGCGCCGATCGGCTCGACCACCTCGGCGCCCGACGAGGACACGATCACCACGTCCCGGCCGGCCGCGTGGTGCTGCTCGATCAGTTCCACCGCCTCGTCGTGGATCATCGGGGTGACGATGTGGTGCAGGGTGTCGGCGACGATCGCCTGCACGGTCCGGACGTCCCAGCCGGCGCACATCGCCGAGATGTACTCGCGCATCCGCTCCATCTGGTCGTGGTCGGCGCCGCCGAGCAGGTAGACGAACTGCGCGTACGCACTGCGGAGCACCGTCCGGCGGTTGATCAGCCCGCCGGCGTAGAACGGCCGGGAGAACGCGAGGGTGCTGGAGCGGGCGATTATGGTCTTGTCCAGATCGAAGAAAGCGGCCGATCGGGGCGGGCTGGAGGGCTCCATGAGGTCGAGCATAGGCAGCCGGGCGAAACGCCGAGAGACCCGGGCTTTTGTGTCGGCCGGTATCCCGTTAGACTGGTCGGCAGTGTGACAGTGACACTGGTTGGAACCGCCTGATCGGCGGGTCTGACGCCTGGGTGACACGGGTCTGGTTCGCAATCGAATCGAGATGTGTGAAATCTGGTTTCGGGGGGTACATACCCCCTGACAGTGGCAGACTGTCGCCTCCTGAACGGCCCCCGGCTCCTCCCCCCGAGCCCGTGGCCGAAGACGGCCCCCGGTCACCCCCCCGCCGGGGGCCGTCGCCTTTCCTCCTCCGGGTTCCCGTGTAAAGACCTGTACAGTTCTCAGCTTTTTCGTGCGTGAGAGCGCGTTCACTTTATGCAGGGTCTTGACAATGTAGTTGCGCGGTCACAGTTTGTAAGCCATGAACCCGCCTGCACACCGCCCCCAGGCAGCGGTCATCACCGGCCTGCTCGCGTTTGCTCTGGCCCTCATGGGCCTGCTCCTGGTCCCTTCGACCGGGTCCGCCGCCACCAACCTCGTCACCAACGCCGGCTTCGAGTCCGGCAGCCTGTCCGGATGGTCCTGTCCGGCCGGCAGCGTCACCACCTCCAGTCCGCACTCCGGCTCGTACGCGCTCCAGGCCAGTCCGAGCTCGAACGACATTGCTCGGTGCACTCAGTCGATCGCGGTCCAGCCCAATACGGCGTACACGCTGTCGGCGTGGGTCAAAGGCTCGAACGTCTACCTGGGTGTCGACGGTGGGGCCAGCACCTGGACCACCAGCTCCACCTGGAGTCAGCTGACCGTCCCGTTCACCACGAGTGCGTCGGCGACGTCGGTCACTATCTATCTGCACGGCTGGTACGGACTCCCGCCGTATCAGGCGGATGACGTCGTACTGGATGGACCGGGTGGGACTGCGGACACCACGCCGCCGTCGACTCCGGGTGGACTGACCGTCGGCAGCCCGACCTCGAGTTCGCTGCAGCTCAACTGGACCGCCGCCTCCGACGCCAACGGCATCGACCACTACGACGTCGTCCGGGGCACCAACGCCGCGCAGGGCGTCGGCAACGTGACCAACTGGACCGCGACCGGGCTGAGCCCGAGTACGACGTACTCCTTCAAGGTGCGGGCGTGTGACCCGAGCGGCAACTGCTCGCCGTACGGCGCGACCGTGTCCGGCACCACCTCCAGCGGTCCTACCGACCCGCCGCCCGCCAGCAACCTGCCGAAGCACATCGTCACGGGCTACTGGCAGAACTTCAACAACGGTGCGACGGTGCAGCGCATCTCCGATGTGCAGTCGGCGTACGACCTGATCGCGGTGGCCTTCGCCGACGCAGACTCGTCGCGGCCCGGTGGCATCACCTTCAACCTGGACAGTGCCGGGCTGGGTGGCTACACCGTCGCCCAGTTCAAGGCCGACATCGCGGCGAAGCACACGGCAGGGAAGAAGGTCATCCTGTCGGTGGGCGGCCAGAACGGCACCATCTCGGTCGCCGACCCCACCGCCGCGGCCAACTTCGCCAGTAGTGCGCTGTCGGTGTTGCGCGAGTACGGCTTCGACGGGATCGACATCGACCTGGAGAACGGTGTCAACGCGCAGTACATGGGTCAGGCGCTGCGCAGCTTGCAGAGCCAGTTCGGCAGCGGGCTGATCATCGCCATGGCGCCGCAGACGATCGACATGCAGAGCACCTCGTTCGAGTACTTCAAGCTCGCGCTGGCGATCAAGGACATTCTGACCGTGGTCAACGTGCAGTACTACAACTCCGGCTCGATGAACGGCTGTGACGGGCAGGTGTACTCCCAGGGCACGGTCGACTTCATCACCGCCCAGGCCTGCATCATGTTGCAGGGCGGGCTGCGGCCCGACCAGGTCGGTCTCGGCCTGCCGGCGTCGTCCCGGGCGGCCGGGAGCGGCTATGTCTCGCCGACGATCGTCAACAACGCGCTGGACTGCCTGACCAAGGGCACGAACTGCGGCAACTTCAAGCCGAGCACCACGTGGCCGTCGCTGCGCGGTGCGATGACCTGGTCGACCAACTGGGACGCGCTGAACGGCAGCGCGTTCGCCAACCAGGTCGGTGCCCACGTCCACTCCCTGCCCTGACATGCACAGTTACCGACCCGCTCCGGTGCTGGAGGCGCTCGGTGTCTGCTCGGAGGACGAGCAGCTCTACCGGGCGCTTCTGGCCCGCCCGGAGTCAACGACGACTGATCTGGTCCGGGACACCGGCTGGCCGGCCACCCGTGTCGGCCGGCACCTGCGGTCCCTGCTGTCCCTCGGCCTGGCCGCGCGGACGCCGGTGCGCCCGGCTCGCTACGTGCCCGCCGTACCGGAGGCTGCTGTCGAGTTGCTGGCGCTGCGGAAGCAGGCCGCGATCGTCGAGGCGCGACTGGGTGCTTCGGTGCTCTCTTCCGAGTTTCGCCAGCGCAACGCCTTCACCGTGGTCCGAGGGGCCGAGGCGATCGCTCAGCGGTTCTACCAGGCACAGCAGTGCGCTCAGGATGAGGTGGTGATCCTCGACCGGCCGCCGTACGCCGTGGTGCCGATCGAACCACGCCGTGCGTACGGGGTGTCGTACCGGACCATCTACGACATGGCGTCGCTCTCGGAGCCCGGTGACCTGGTCGCTGCCAGGTCCGCCGGGTGCCGGATCCTGCGCGACGTACCGCTGAAGCTCCTCGTGGCGGACCGCCGCACCGGCCTACTCCCCACAGGTCCCGATGTGGTCGTGGAACTGGGCCCCTCAAGCCTCCTGGACGCCCTACTACGTCTCTTCGACCTTCTCTGGCAGCAGGCAACCCCGCTGACCCCGTCGACCAGCGAAGGCCCCCTGACCTCCGACGACCGCCAACTGCTCTCCCTGGCCGCAGCCGGTCTGACAGATCAAGCCATCGCCCGCCGCCTGGGCGTAGCCCAACGCACCGTAGAACGCCGGATGCAACGCATCCTCAAAACCCTCGACGCAACCACGCGCTTCCAAGCCGGACTCCGAGCCGGGCAGCGTGGCCTGCTCGTCTAGTCAGTGACATCGGCGACGGTGGCGTTGAGAGCCTTGGCCAGCGCCTCGGCGTCCACCGTGATGCCGACGCCGTGGTCGCCGCCGCCGATCGAGATCGTGCCGGTGATCCGCTCGTCGGCGATCACCGGCCAGGGACGGGTGCTGCCCAGCGGGGTGATCGTGCCGCGAACATAGCCGGTCACGTCGAACGCGGTGTCCTTGTCAGGCATCGAGATGCGGTTGACGCCCAGCAGCGTCCGCAGTTTCGGCCAGGCGATCTCGCGGTCACCGGGGACCAGCACGAACCGGTAGTCGTCGTCGGACAACCGGACCACGATCGTCTTGATCAGCCTGGCCGGCTCGATGCCCCGGGCCGCCGCGGCCTCCTCCAGCGAGTTCACTCGGCCGTGCCGGGTCACCTGGTAGCTCAGACCCAACTGATCGGCTGCATCGGTTGCTTTCGTCACTTGGCTAGTTTTGCACTCTGCTCGGGACGTTCTTCAGCAGTACGGCGAGCACCAGCGTCGCCAGGAACAGCACTCCGGCCTCCAGGGCGACTCCACTCCAGCCTGCGCGGCTCCACGCCGTACCTGCCAGACCTCCGAAGACAGACGAGCCCAGGTAGAAGGAGAAGAGGTACATGCTGGACGCCTGGCCCGTGCCTCCGCCGCTGGCGTGTGCCCGGGCGGGGACCCATCCGCTGGCCACACCATGGACCGCGAAGAAGCCAGCGGTCATCAATGCGAGGCCGAGCACGATGAGCGGCAGCGGCGCGGCAAGGGTGACCGACACACCGGCCAGCGTGATCAGGCAGCCGACCGGTACGACTGCACGCCGCCCGTAGCGGTCCGCGAGCGACCCTGCGGTGGCTGAGCCGGCCGACCCGAGCAGATAGACGCAGAAGACCAGCCCGGCCGCTCCGGCACTCAGGTGGTACGGCGCTCCGGACAGCCGGAACACGGCTCCGTTGTAGATGGCGACGAACGCGCCGACCGCGGTCGCGGCGATGCCGTAGAGCGCCAGCAACGCCGGATCCCGCAGTACCGGCCAGATGCTCACGCGTCCTGAGCTTCGACGGAAGTTCCGCGAAGCGGGGAGCAGTAGCCAGACCACTGCGGCGCACACCACCCCGACCATCGCGATGCCACCGACCGCGAATCTCCACCCAGCGATATCCGCTAATCCTCCAGCGATGAGGCGGCCCGCCATACCGCCGACCGCCGTACCGGCGATGTAGAGGCCGCTGGCGCGTGCATGGCTGTCCCTGTGTACTTCCTCCCGCAGATACGCCATGGCGACCGCAGGTAGCCCAGCCATCGCGACGCCCTGCAGACCGCGGAGCAGGAGCAGGGTGTGCCACGTCGGTGCGACTGCGCTGAGGAGGGCGAATCCGGACGTCGCCCCGACCGACCAGCGCATCAGTGTGGTCCGGCCGATCACCTCGGAGGCCGGACCGGCGATCAGGAGCGCGATGCCGAGCCCGAGCGTGGCGAGCGACACAGTGAAGGCGCTCTGGCTGGGGGAGACGTGGAAAGCGTCGACCAGCTCAGGGAGCAGCGGCTGTGTGCTGTAGAGAAGTGCGAACGTCGCTAGTCCGGCCGCGAACAGAGCGATGGAGAGTCTGCGGTACTCCGGCTCACCGGGCAGGTACCCGGGCTCCAGGGCGGCGGACTTGTGCATGTCCTCGACGGTCGCACAGCTTGTGCCATACGTAAAATGTCGATCTCAGCAGTAATCGATACACTTTCGGCATGCATGTCGAGGACCTGCGGTGGTTCGCCGTACTCGCGGAGACCGAGCATCTGACCGAGGCGGCGGCGACCCTCGGGACGAGTCAGCCGAATCTGTCCCGCGCGCTCCGGCGCGTCGAGAGCGCCTTCGGGGTGCAGTTGTTCGAGCGCGAGCATCGGGGCGTGCGGCTGAATCCGTACGGGCGGCTCGTGCTGGAGGCGGCCCAGGCCGGGACCGCGGCGGTCGACGCCGCGCGGCAGCGGATCGATGCACTGCTCGATCCGGAGTCGGGGACGGTCCGGTTGGGGTTCCTGCACTCGGTCGCGACCAGCCTGGTGCCGGACCTGCTGAAAGCCTTCCGCGACGTTGCGCCGAGTGTCAGGTTCGCGCTGCGGCAGGAGCCGGCGCACGACATCGTCCAGGACCTGGAGAGCGGCGAGGCCGAGATCGGCATCGTCGCGCCGCGACCGGACCCGCAGGTGTTCGGCTGGCATCTGCTCGAGCAGCAGCGGCTGTGCCTGCACGTCCCGCCGGGGCACCCGCTGGCGGCGCGGCGCCGGGTGGAGCTGGCCGCGGCGGCGGACGAGCCGTTCATCGGGCTACGGCCCGGGTTCGGGTTCCGGCGCATCACTGAGGAGCTGTGCCGAGCGGCCGGCTTCACGCCGCGGCTGGCCTTCGAGGCGACTGACCTGGCGACCATCGACAGTCTGGTCGGTGCCGGCCTTGGGGTAGCCGTCCTGCCGTCCGGGGCCGTCCGTGGGAATGACAGTGGAGCCGTGTCCGTGCCGCTGGCCGGTGTCCAGGCTCGTCGCGAGATCGGCATGGCGTGGCGGCTGCGGACCCAGCTGACCCCGGCGGCCGAGCGATTCCGGACCTTCGTCCGCTCCCGGCCGGTGGCGTCCACCTGACTTCCCCGGCAGCAACTTCCGTAGCATTCGTCCAATTTCCCGGTGTCGACTTGCAGTCAGAGGCCTTTCCACCGCACGCTTTCCTCCGTGAGGAAGCGTCTCAGTTCGTTCCGGCCGAGCCGGCGACTGCTGTTCGCGGCCGGTACGGCGGCCGCGGCGTCGACAGTCGCGGCCGCTTCGGCGTCGGCCGAGTCGGTGACGGGACTGACCTCGCTGGGCAACTACGGGTCGGGCGTGCTCGGCGCCTGGGAGCGGCAGGCGCGCGCGATCTCGAGCGAGGCGCAGGTCCGCAAGACGCGGGAGAACGACGGCGTCTTCATGTTCGGCGACAGCATCGGCGTCCAGGACGGACCCCCGCTGGCCAGGCAGTTGTCCCAGCTCGGCATCAGCGTCGCGGTGCACAACTGGGCCGGCCGCCCGGTGACCCCGGCGGTCGACGCCCTGGACACCTGGGCGCAGGACTACGGCCTGCCCCACCGGATCCTGATGTCGGTCGGGTCCAACGACATCTTCACGCCGCCCGCGGTCGCCGCTCAGGTCGACCGGACGATGCAGATCGTCGGCGACGAGCGGACCGTCTACTGGGTCAACGTGCAGGCGGCCCGGACGGCGCACGGGCCCGGCGTGCAGGTCTCCGACCAGCGCAACAGCGCCTGGATCAACCTGCAGCTCGCGGAAGCGCAGCGCCGGTACGAGAACCTCCGGATCGTGCACTGGGCCGAGCATCTGGCGGCCAAGCCGAACCGCCTGGCCAGGTACCTCCGCGACGGCCTGCACCCGTCGGTGCCGCTCGGGCAGAACGCCCGCAACGGCCTCATCGTCGACGCGATCAAGGCCGGCTGAGTCCGGCGGCGTACGGGAGGTCTTCCCGCACGCCGCCGTACCTCTGGTTCTAGAAGCCCGCTGTAATGCGGGTGAACTCCCAGTCGGGCTGCGCGATGCCGCTGCAGTTGGAGACCACACCGCCGCCGGCACAGCCGCGGTCGCGGTTCACCGACCAGAACGCCAGCCGGCCGAGCCCGTTGCTCTTGGCCCAGTTGGTGATGTTCTGCCAGGTCGCCGTCGTGGTCATCTCCTGCTGGTCCGACAGACCGTTCATCCCGGAGATGCCCTGGTGGGCGTAGGCCTCCGCGGTGCTCCAGCCGAAGGTCGCCTTGAGCTTGTTGTTCAGCCCCTGCGACGCGCCGACCGTGTCGTTGTAGATGTTCGAGCTGCCGAAGTCGAACGGCATCAGCGTGAAGATGTCGATGTTCGCGCCGAGGGCCGCGGACCGCTCGATCAGCCGGTTGCCGTAGTAGTTCGGGCCGGTCGTCGAGGTGCCGAAGGTGAGGATCGTCTGGATGCCGGGATTGTTCTGCTTGACGATCTTCAGCGCGTTCAGGATCCGGTCCTGGACCGCCTCGTTCTCGAACTCGTCGGTGTTCTCGATGTCGACGTCGATCGCCTTCAGGCCGTAGGCGCTGATCACCTGCTGGTACGCGCCGGCGAGTGCTTCCGGCGTACTGCAGTTCGGGCCGAGCTTGTTGCCCTGCCAGCCGCCGATCGACGGTACGACGTCACCGCCGGCCGCGTGGATCGCCGCGATCGCGCTCGCGTCCGCACTGCCTTGCAGCGGCCTCGAGCCGTCCCAGGCCGGGTTGCAGCCACCGGACGACAGGATGAAGGCCATGGTGAACCACTTGATGCCGGTGGCGTTCATCACGGTGGTCGGGCTCGGCGGGTCACCCCAGCCCATGTACAGGTACGGCGCTGCCTTGGCGCTGCCCGTGTTGCCGCCACCACCTGTGGTGGTCTTGACCGAGATGCTGCCGCTCTTGAGACCCTCTCCGGCGCTGTTCGACGCGCTGACCTGGTAGCTGTACGTCGTGTTCGCGCTGAGCCCGGAGTCCGTGTACGACGTACCGGTCGGGCTGCCGACCTTCGTGCCGTTGCGGTAGACGCTGTAGCTGGTCGCGCCGGACGTTGCCGACCAATTGAGGCTGACCGAGCTCGAGGACGCCGTACCCGAGAGACCTGTCGGTGCGCCGGGGACTGTCCCGCCACCGCCGCCCGAGCAGGAGCCGCCGTTGAGCCGGCAGGCAGCGAGGCCGGGGAAGTTCCCGGGGCTGCCGTTGAACCCGAAGCTGACCGAAGCGCCCGGTGCGAGCGGTCCGGCCCAGCTGGGCGGGGTGAAGGTGTGGGTCTGGCCGCTGCTCGTGTGGGTGGCGTCCCACGCGCTGCTCACGGTGTAGCCGGACGGGAAGTCCAGTGCGACGGACCAGGTGCTCAGTGAGCTGGTGGTGCCGTTGGTGACGGTGACCTTGCCTTCGAAGCCACTGCCCCAGTCGGACACTTTGGTGAAGGCTGCGGTGACTCCTGCCGCGTTCGCCGCCTGTGCTGTCAGCAGTGCGACAACCACTGCGGTGATGGCCGCTATGGCCAGAGAGATGCGTTTCATGATGCTCCGATCAGTGGGCGGTACGTGATCAGACCCGGCCCCAGAGTGCGGGGACGTTCGGTGGCTCCCAGCCGGTCAGGGAGGTGTGACCCTGGATGCACTTGTAGGTGACGCCGTTGTAGGTCACCAGCGCACCGGTCGCATAGGTCGTGTTCGGCGCCCACGGGGTGGCCGTGGGAGGCGTCGTCGGCGGTGTGGTGGGAGGGGTGGTCGGGGGTGTGGTGGGCGGTGTGGTGGGCGGTGTTGTCGGGGGTGTTGTGGGCGGCGTGGTGGGCGGTGTTGTCGGGGGTGTTGTGGGCGGCGTGGTTGGCGGGCCGCTGCAGCCTGGGGTGTCGGCGTTGACCGAGTTGACGACGGCGTTGAAGAGCGTGACGTTCGGGTCCAGCGCCTCGAGGGAGTACATCATCGCGCCGCCCAGTCCGTTGCAGTGCTGGTAATCGGCCTTGGCCTTGATCGACTGGGCGTTGTCACCGGACCAGAACGTGCCGTTGCTGTAGAACCACGAGGACTTGGTGGCGTCGTCGAAGTACGCCATGGACGGGTTGTCGACGAAGCCTGTGAGCTCCTTGTAGAACGAGACACCCGGTACGTTGCCACTCAGCGCATGTCCGTCGGCCGGTCCGGTCGCGGTCTGGTACTTGCCATTGGCTGTGCTCGGCACGCCCTTCCATCCCCGGTAGTAGAAGGGATAGCCGATGGTGAGCTTGGCGGGCGGGAACCCGCCGGGGATGCCGTACGCCGGGTCACCATTCGTCCACGCCTTGACCGCGGCGTCGACGGAGTACTTGCCCGAGCCCGGTGGGATCGGATTGCTCGGGTCGTTGGGAGCGGTGTAGAGCGAGTCCTGGAAGTTGGTCGGCCCGGTGGCCTCCCAGCCGCCGTGCATGTCGTACGACATCACGTTGTTGTAGTCGAGATACTGCCCGATCTTGTTCGTCTCGATCGTGGCGATCTTGTCCTGGCCGGCCGGAGTGGCCGCGGTCAGGTAGTAGCGCTTGCCGGTCTGGTTGCCATAGGCATCGAGCTGGGCTCGCAGTTCGGCGAGCAACAGGGTGAAGTTCTGCTTGTCGGCGGCGCTGTAGTGGTTGCCGACGTGACCGTTCGGCGAGCCCGGGTACTCCCAGTCGATGTCGATGCCGTCGAAGATGCCGGCCGCCGTACCGGGGCCGCCGAAGCCGTCGACCACCGGCAGGTCACCCTTGAGGAACATGTTCACGCAGGAGCTGACGAAGGCCTTGCGCTTGGCGTCGGTGGAGGCGGCGTCGGAGAAGTACTTCGAGTACGTCCAGCCGCCGATCGAGATCAGGATCTTCAGGTTCGGGTACTTCGCCTTGAGCTTCTTCAACTGGTTGAAGTTGCCCTGGATCGGCTGATTCCAGACGTCACCGACCCCGTCGACGCTGATGTCCGCGCCGTACGACTTGCCGTAGTCGGCGAACGCGTCACCGGCGCCGTCACCGGCGTTCGGGTTGTTCTCGTCCTGCGAGGCGGCCTTGTTGGCCATGAAGCAGGTGTGGTCGGTCGGGTGGACGTTGGCGAACGCGTAGTTGAGGAAGTCCAGGTTGCCGGCCACACCGGTGGTGACCAGGTTCTTCGGATAGAACGCGTTGGCGTAGATCCCCCACTGGGTGAAGTACGCCGTCTTCACGCCGCCGCTCGTCGCAGCCGTGGCGGTGCGTGCTTCTGGGGTGGCCAGCGAGACGCCGGCGGCGGCGATCAGGGCGGTGGCGGCGACGGCGGCCGTGGCGGCGAGCGTGCGCAATCGACTCATGGGCGGGTCCTCCGGAGCGTGGGACGGAAGCGGTCCGGTGAAATTTAGTTAAAGACGCTTCGAAAGGAACCGTAACCGTTCCGGGCGGGTTGGTCGCCGCCTCGTCGTGGCGGGTTCCCGCTGCTGACGGAAACCCGACAACCCTTTGTCCACAGGGATTCCGGTGGGTGCGCGAAGTGGGTCCGGAAACGGCATCTTCTAAGGCATGGACACGAATTCACCTCCCACATCGGTGCTCTTGGCAACTACTAACGAGATCCTGCTCGACGACCTGCTCCGGCTGGCGGCGGCGGCCGCGATCACACCACTGGTCGAGCCCGACCTGACCGGCCTGCGCCGGAGCTGGCACTCCTGCTCGCTGGTCGTGGTCGGGCGAGACCTGGCCGAGCCGCTGGCCCGCGCCCAGCCTGCGCCCCGGCCGGGTGTCGTCATGGTGGGCTCCGCGCTGGACGGCGACGAGCTCTACCGATGCGCCTTCGACGTCGGCGCTGACGGGGTGTTCCGCCTGCCCGACGACGAATCCGCGCTCGCCGGCAAGCTCGCGGACGCGGTGGACGGAGCTGTCCGGACGGCTCTCACTCTCGCCTTCGTCGGCGGCTGCGGGGGAGCGGGTGCCACCACGCTCGCTTCGGCCGTCGCGCTCTTCGGCAACCGGCGCGGACTCCGAACGATGCTCATCGACGGCGATCCCTTGGGCGGTGGCATCGAGCTCGCCCTCGGCATCGAACGCGATCCCGGCGACCGCTGGCCCAAACTTCTCAACGCCTCAGGCCGCGTCAGCGCCGCCGCTCTACGCTCCGCGTTACCGTCAGTCGACGGACTGGCCGTCCTGTCCTGGGATCAGTCCGACGTGACCGTCCTGCCACCCGACACGATGAGCTCGGTGATCGGCGCCGCCCAACGCAGCAGCGATCTGGTCGTGGTCGACCTTCCCCGCCGTGCTGATCCCGCCGTCGAGGAGGGCTTCATCCGTGCCGCGGCAACCCTCCTCGTCGTGCCCTGCGACGTCCGCTCCGTCGCTGCCGCCAAACGCCTGGTCGGACCCCTCCGCGCCGTAGCCGGCGACCTCCGGGTGGTGGCCCGGGAATCCCGCCCCCACGCCCTCTCCGCCATCGACGTAGCCACCCATTTGTCCTTGCCCTTAGCAACAAAGGTAGCCCCCGAACGCGACCTCCCGGCCTCCATGGACCAAGGCCGATTCGACCCCCACCCCCGCGGCCCCCTGTCCCGAGCCGCCACTCAGATCCTCGACCTCTTCCCCACCCCCGAATCAACCGCAGCCTGAGCCCCGCTTGCCGGAGCCACTCGGATCGGAAACCGCATGAACGCACACAACACGCTGCACGGCAGATCCATCTCGGCTCTCGACGGCGCCTCCGTCTCGCCCGAGCTCCTCGACCGTGTCCGCGGCACACTCGCCCTGACCGGCGCCAAACCAACCCCCGCCCACGTAGCGGCCGCCCTCCGCGCCGACGGCACCATCTGCGGCGACGCAATGGTCCTCGCAGTAGTCACCGCCCTCCGCCGCGAAGCCCTCGGCGCAGGCCCCCTCGACACCTTGCTTGCCGAGCCAGGCATCACCGACATCCTCGTCAACGGTCCCGACGAGGTCTACATAGACCGCGGCCACGGCCTGGAACGCGTCTTCGTCCGCACCGGCGACGAACCCGCCATCCGCCGCCTCGCCACCCGCCTGGCCGCCGCCGCAGGCCGCCGGCTGGACGACGCCACGCCATACGTCGACGTCCGACTCTCCGACGGCACCCGCTTCCACGCCGTACTAGCCCCGGTAGCCGCACCCGGCACCTGCCTGTCCCTCCGCGTCCCCTCCCGCCACGTCTTCACCCTCGACGACCTCGTCACCGCCGGCGCCCTCCCACCAGCCGGTACGCCGATACTCCGCGACCTGCTCAACTCCCGCCTGGCGTTCCTCATCAGCGGCGGCACCGGCACCGGAAAGACGACCCTGCTCAACTCCCTCCTCTCCTTGGCCGACCCATCAGAGCGCCTCATCCTGGTCGAGGACGCAAGCGAACTCCGCCCAGACCACCCCCACGTCGTACGCCTGGAAGCACGCCCTCCCAATATCGAAGGCACCGGCGAGATCTCCCTCCGCGACCTGGTCCGCCAAGCCCTCCGCATGCGCCCAGACCGCCTTGTAGTAGGGGAGGTCCGCGGGCCTGAAGTAGTCGACCTACTGACCGCCCTCAATACCGGCCATCAAGGCGGCTGCGGCACAATCCACGCCAACTCCGCCTCCGACGTACCAGCCCGCCTGGAAGCCCTGGGCGCCCTGGCCGGCCTGACCCGCGAAGCCCTCCACAGCCAACTCGCCTCAGCCCTTCACGCCGTGATCCACCTGGCCCGAACTCCCGACGGCACCCGCCGAATCACCGAAATCCAAACCTTCACCCGTCACCCGACCGGCACCGTCACCACCCATCCCGCCGTCCAATTCCACCCCAACGGCACCATCACCATCCTCCCTACGGCCCAGCTCTTCACCAGCCAAGTTCAGCCCGGTCTGAGCGGTGCGGCATGAGCAGCGCGTTAGTTGCGGGGTTACTGGTGTTCCTCGCCAGCGCCCTGATCCTGCCGAAACCAGGCCGCGGCCTACACCGCCTCACCGATCCGCCGCCACGCCGAGACAGACAGGACGGAGGCCGAAGCGCACCGGACGGCCGCCGAGGCAGACCGGACGGGCGCCGACCGGCGCGACTACCGTCGCCGGGCCGCCTTTGGCTGGTCGCCTCCATCGCCACGGCCACTCTCCTCACCCTCGGCGCACAGATCCTGATATCGACCATCGCGATCGCCGTGGTAGCCGCCCTGATCGCCGTACAACGAGCCCAACACCAACGCCGCACAACAGCCGCAGCCCGCCGTACCCAGATCATCGAAGCCCTCGACGTACTGGCAGCCGACCTGACCGCCGGCCGCCCACCCGTCGACGCCCTAGAGGGCGCCGCATCCATCAGCCCCGACTTCCACGTCCCCCACGCAGCAGCCAAACTCGGCGGCGACGTCCCCGGCGCCCTACAACTCGCAGCCGAATCACCCGGCGCCACCGGCCTCCGCGCGTTGGCCGCAGCCTGGCGCGTAGCCGAAGAATCCGGAGCCGCCTTCGCCGCCCTGACCGAACGCCTCGCCGACTCCCTCCGCGCCGACGAAGCCATCCATCGCCAAACCGAAGCCAGCCTCGCCGGCGCCCGCTCCACCGCCCGCATCCTCGCCGCCCTCCCCGTCTTCGGCGTAGCCCTCGGCTACTCCCTAGGCTCCAACCCCCTGACCTTCCTCACCGCCACCCCCACCGGCTGGCTCTGCCTAACCACCGGCCTAACCCTCACCGCCCTAGGCCTCCACTGGACAACCCGCCTCTCCGACACCCCCACATAACAACCCACGCACCCGACGCCCGCACGACAACCCCACGCGCCCGACCCCCGCACGACAGCTCACGTGTCCGACGCCCGCGCGGCAGCTCGCGTGTGTCCAACGCCCGCGCGGCAGCTCGCGTGTCCGACGCACCCACATAACAACTTGCCTATCCTGCCCACCTGCGCCACCCCGCGGCCGCCGCACGGGCGCGCCACCCGGCATCTCCAACGCACCCGCGCGCCACCCCGCATGTCCGACGCACCCGCGCGACAACCCGCCTCCCCACGTGGCGACTCGCCAGTCCGAGATCCCTCACCCTCACCGTCAACGTCTCCGAGGTCCTTCATGCCCCCGACCCTCTCCGCAGCAGCAACTCTGGCGATCACCACCTACCTGCTGACCCCACCCCATCCCGACCTCCGCCGCCTGACCACCCCGCCACGTTCCACCCGGCCCCGAACACCCCGAGTCCATCGGGTAGCAGCAGTCACCGCGGCCATCGGCGCACTCCTCCTCATCGGCCTCCCATGGGGCGCGATACCTGCAGCCCTCGCCTTCTACACAGTCCCTCGCGCCCTCTCCCGCCTCGAACCAACCGCCACCAGACAACGCACAGCCCAGATCACCCGCGACCTCCCACTAGCCATAGACCTCCTCACCGCCTGCCTCCGCGCCGGCCGCCCACCCCAACAAGCCCTCAGCCTCGTCGCAACCGCCGTCCCCGGCCCACTAGCCGACCTCTTCACCAAGGTGGCCCACCACCTCGCCCTAGGCGCAGATCCAGCCGAGGCGTGGTCCCACCTACGTTCCGAACCAGCCTGCTCATCCGTCGCCCGAGCAATCGACCGCTCAATCCGCTCAGGCGCACCGCTCTCAAAGACCCTCGAACACCTAGCCGACGACACTCGCCAAACGCACCATCACGCAGCCGACCAACGAGCCCGCGCCGCAGAGTCCCGCTCCGCCCTGCCGCTAGGCCTCTGCTTCCTCCCGGCCTTCGTCCTTCTCTCCATCGTCCCCACCATCGCCGACGCTCTCGTCCCGTACCTGCTCAACCCCTGAAATGCGTCATCCACAGCCCCGAAACTCCTTCAAAAAAAGGCCATCCGGCAACGGCATGTTGTCAGTAAGCGATCCGGACAAGCCGCTTCGCACCCCCGGAGGTATCAGATGTCCAAGGCACTAGTAGCCGTCCGCAACCATCTCCACACCCGCGCCCGCGCCCGCACCCAGCGCGGCGCCGCCACCGCTGAGTACGCCGTCAGCGTCGTAGCCGCCTGCGGCTTCGGCGGCATCCTCGTCGCACTCCTCAAGTCCGACGTGATGCTCAACGCCCTCAAGGCCCTCATCAACTACGCCCTCAAACTGGCCGGCGTAGAAGGCGTCCAGCTCTAACCCGCCCACACACCAGGCGGCCGGTCGAGTCCACCCCTCAACCCGACCGGCCGCCCCAAGGAGCCCAGATGCCCCCCACCAGAACCCCACCCCCCACCACCCCGAACCACCTGGTCCCCGCGGCCCACCCCAACTCAACCGACCACAGCGATCCCGCCACGCGACCCGCCCCACCAAACCACCTGGTCCCCGCGGCCCACCCCAACTCAACCGACCACAGCGATCCCGCCACGCGACCCGCCCCACCAAACCACCTGGTCCCCGCGGCCCACCCCAACTCAACCGACCACAGCGATCCCGCCACGCGACCCGCCCCACCAAACCACCTGGTCCCCGCGGCCCACCCCAACTCAACCGACCACAGCGATCCCGCCACGCGACCCGCCCCACCAAACCACCTGGTCCCCGCGGCCCACCCCAACTCAACCGACCACAGCGATCCCGCCACGCGACCCGCCCCACCAAACCACCTGGTCCCCGCGGCCCACCCCAACTCAACCGACCACAGCGATCCCGCCACGCGACCCGCCCCACCAAACCACCTGGTCCCCGCGGCCCACCCCAACTCAACCGACCACAGCGATCCCGCCACGCGACCCGCCCCACCAAACCACCTGGTCCCCGCGGCCCACCCCAACTCAACCGACCACAGCGATCCCACCGCGCAGCCCAACTCACCCGACCGCAATGTTCCCGCCAGGCAACGCAAATCATCCGACCGCGGCGCTGTCACCGCCGAGCTCGCGATCACCCTCCCAGTCCTGCTTTCCCTTCTCCTGTTAGGCATCTGGTCGATCGGCCTCGTCATCCTCAACATCCGATGCATCGACGCCGCCCGAGACGTAGCCCGCGCAGTAGCCCGAGGCGAACCTCCCGACCAAGCCAAAGCCATCGGCCACCGCGCAATCCCCACCGGCACCATCACCATCTCCCGCGAAGGCCCCGACATCCACGTAACAGTCACATCCACCCCAACCCACAACCCCCCACTCCTCTCAGCCCTAGCCCCCACCCACCTGACCGCACACGCCACCCTCGAGTCCGAACCCACCCAGGACGAATCCCCATGACCCACAACGAGAAAGGCAGCGCCACCCTCCACTCCTTCTTCGCCGCCGTACTCCTCCTAACAGCCCTAGCCGCCGCCATCCTCTGGTCCACAATCTCCACAGCCCGCCACAAGCTGGCGACCGCAGCAGACCTAACAGCCTTGAGCGCCGCCCAATCCCTAGCCAATCCAGCCGCTGACGCGAGTACGACGGCCTCAGGCGCAACCACCTTCGACATCACCGGAACGCGCACGGCGTCAGACCCGCCCGGCCCAGACCTGACCACCTCGAGCTCCACCAGGCTGAACCCCACGACTCCCTGCGCCACCGCGGCCCGAATAGCTGCGCTCCATAAGGTCGATCTGGTCGCCTGCCACCCCACGCCCACCTCAGTAGCCATCCAGGTAGCCCTCGATCTGCGCCTGCCCTTCATCCACCCAACCCTCACCACCACTGCGCGCGCCGGCCCCCTCTGACCTGCCGCCATCGAAGCTGGACTCCAGATCTTTGACGCAACCAATCAGTTGCTATAAATTAGCAACCAGTCAGTTGCTAAAGAGTCGGAGGTCGTGATGGCTGGCGAGGTTGGGGTGCGGTTCAGCCCTCGGGAACAGGTGGTTTTGCTAGTCCTGCTGGGTGCCGGGTTCATGCTGTCGGTCGACTTCTCGATCCTGAATGTGGCGCTGCCCGAGGCTGGGGCGGGCGTCGGACTGGGGCCCGAGGGGTTGCCGTGGATCTCGTCGGCGTTCGCGCTGCCGGCGGCCGGCTTCACGCTCCTGTTCGGCCGGCTGGGCGATCTGTACGGTCGGCGCAGGTTCTTCCTGGCCGGCATGGTTCTGCTGGCCGGAGCGTCGTTGCTCGGCGGTTTCGCGGGCAGCGCCGAGGTGCTTCTGACCGCGAGGGCGTTGCAGGGGCTCGCTACCGCGATGGCGCTACCTGCCGCGCTGTCGCTGCTCACGACGACATTTGCGGAGGGCGCGCGGCGTGAGCGGGTCCTCGGGCTGAGAGGCGCCCTGGGGTCGGCCGGCTTCGCCGTGGGTGCGTTGGTGGGCGGAACCCTCGTCAGCCTGTTCGGCTGGCGGGCGGCGTTCTTCATCAACGTTCCGGCTGCGGTAGCCGTGCTGGTACTCGGCCCGTTCGTGGTCAAGGAGAGCTCGGTGGCAGTTCGGGCCGAGCTCGACGTGGCCGGAGCCGTGACCGTAACCGGCGGGCTGATGGCCGTGGTCTATGCGGTGATCGAGGGAAGTGTGCGATCGGCAGTTGTCGGCGTACTGCTGCTGGCTGCGTTCGCCGTCATCGAGCTGCGTACGTCGGCGCCGCTCGTACCACTGCGCATCCTCAAGCGGCCATCGGTGACGTGGGGCAACGTGGCCGGGTTGGTGACGTGTTCCATGGTGACCGGGATGATCTTCCTGACGACGCTGTACCTGCAGCAGACGCTGAAGCTCTCCCCGTTGACGACCGGCATCGTGTTCGGTGTGCCAGGCGTGGCGTCTGTGGCAGCCGGAGTCCTGGCCGGGCGAATCATCGGCCGCTTCGGGGGTCGGCGGGTCGTTGCCGTGAGCATGTCCCTCCAGGGGATGGCGACGCTGCCGCTGGCGTTCCTGGGAGCTCAACGGATCGCGCTGGTGATCCTTGTCCCAGCGCTGTTCATCGGCTTCTTCGGTCACGTCGCCGCGATGGTCGCCTACTCGGTGATCGGTACGTCGGGGGTCGCAGACAGCGAGCAGGGTCTGGCGACCGGCCTGACCTCAATGACTCAAGAGGTCGCCTGCACCGTCGGCACACCAGTCCTCAGCGCGATCGCCGCCACCCAGGCCACCCAACTAACCGGAATGCACCTCGCCCTCTCCGTAGCCGCAACCCTGCTCCTCGCCACCGTCCTACTCGTCTACCTCAACCTCCGCCCCCGCCTACCGCACCCCGCTCCCACCCACCCCGCCACCCAACCCACCCCGGCCATCCCATAAACCTCACCCCCTCGATCGCACCACCCAACGCCGAACGCCGCATCCCGCCATCCCGACGTCCTGCCATCCCGCATCCCCGAGGTCACGCCGTCCCGCCACCGGCATCCGCCCGCGCCCGCCTCGCGGGGAAAGCGCCAGAATCCGTCGCACTGCTCCGCCGGTGGGCTCCCGCATCCGGGCCCGCCACCCTCCCGCCGGCGTCCATCCGCAATTGCCTCGCAGCGAAGGATCGGCATCGGTCCGCACCCCGGCCGGGTGGACCCGACATCCAGGCCCGACTTCCGCCACCGCCCGTCGCAACCGCCTCGCAGCGACGGATGGGCATCGGTCCGCACCCCGGCCGGATGAGCCCCACATCGAGGCCCGACTTCCGCCACCGCAACCGCCTCGTAGGGAGCTGCCGGCATCTGTCGCGATCGCCTCGGAGGGAAGCGCCGGCACCCGCCGCAACCGCCTCGCCGGGAGGATCGGCGTTCGTCCGCACCCCTCCCGCTGGTGGCTCCCGCATCCCCGGGCGCCACCCTCCCGCCGACGTCCGTCCGCAACCGCCTCGCAGGAAAGGATCGGCATCGATCCGCACCCCGGGAAGGATCGGCATCGATCGGCACCCCGGCCGAATAGGCCCCACATCCAGGCCCGACTTCCGCCACGCCGGTCACAACCGCCTCGCAGAGAGGCGCCAGCATCCGCCGGAACCGCCTCGCAGAGAAGCGCAGTCGCCATCCTCGGTACTCCTCCGGTGGTGAGCTCCTGCGTCCGCGCTCGCACTCCTCCGGTGGTGGCTCCTGCATCCGCCTCCGCGCTCGTCCAGTCGGTGTGCTCCTGCATCCGCGCCTGCGGCTCTCCGTCGGGTTGCAGGGGTTGATGGCGTTGCGGTCCGTTCGGGTTGGCTGCGCTTTGGTCTTGGGGGACTGTGTGGTCGGAGGTTGTGGGGATGTGGTGGGTTGGGGTGGTTCTGGTGGGGTCGCGATCTGGTCGCAATCTGGTAGAGATGCCGCGTTGATGTGGACGGGGCGTGGGACCGGGCTTCATGATCTGGAACCGAGTCCCTGCTCATTCCTCCCGGACGTACTTCCCCGGCGCCCGGACGGTTATCTCGGAGGTCCGTTTGCCCGACCGGATCCGGCTGCTGCTGGTCGATGACCAGATCCTCAGCCGCGGCTTGCTGCGCAGCGGTTTGGAGCGTGAGCGCGATCTGGAGATCGTTGCCGAGCTCAACCGAAGCGACGACGTGGTGAGTGCCGCGAAACGGCATCGTGCCAATGTCGCGCTGCTCGACGCCGCCGGCCCGGGGAACGACAGCATCACCGTGACCACAAGGTTGCGTACGTCGATGCCGGAATGCCGGGTCGTCATGCTGACGACGTACGGGCGACCGGTGCACTTGCGGCGTGGTCTCGATGCCGGCGCGAAGGGTTTCGCACTGAAGGGGAGTCCGGCTCCGCAGTTGGCAGATGCGGTACGACGGGTGCACCTCGGCCTGCGCGTGGTCGACGCGAACCTGGCGGCCGAGACACTCAGGTACTCCGAGACCCCGCTCAACGAAGACGAGACCGACACGCTCCGGGCAGCCCGCGATGGCGGTTCGGTCTCCTTGATGGCACGAAAGCTCGACGTCTCCGAGCGCGTGGTGCGTACCCGACTCTGGTCGGCAATCGGAAAGACCGGCGCCCGCACCCGCTCCGACGCCATCCAAATAGCCGAACACAACGGCTGGCTCCTCGACTGATCCACCCGCGCACGACTGATCCACCCTCGACTGACCGACCCGCGCATGGTTGATCCGAGCGGTCACCAGGCGGCCGGGGTAATGCACGCGAGGCAGCTGAAGCGAGTGGCGCCGGGCGACGGCCCGAGCAAGGCCGCGAAGGGGCGAACCCGCAGCAGACAGGAGCGGTCCTCCGCGTCGCCGACCACCATCGAGGCCGCCGACCACTGCGTGCCATCCAGCATCCGCTGCGCCGGCGGCTGATCGACCTGCTCGGCGTCGGTTCAGCTGAGCGCGTGACGGACGCGGCGAATGCCTGACCTGAGCAGGCACTGACCTGAGCAGGCTCTGGGCTTAGCAGGCCCGGGGGCTGTTCTGGCGCGGGCGGTGCCCAGGCCTTCGGCGAACGGACGCGGCGAATGCCTGACCTGAGCAGGCCCTGACCTGAGTGGGCTCTGGGCTTGGCAGGCCGGGGGCTGTTCTGGCGCGAGCGGTGCCGGGCCTTCGGTGAACGGACGCGGGGTTGTTTGGGCCAGTGGCGCCGAGTGATTGTGTGCTGGCTGGTGGTGTGTGTGGTCGGGGGGGGCTAGACGCAGAAGGGGTGGCCTGCCGGGTCGGCGTAGACGGTGTGGGCGGGGTAGGTCTTTAGGGTGATGGCGCCTAGGTGCGTGGCGAGGTCTCGGGCGCGTCGGAGGGGGTCGTCGTGGATTCTGGTGTCGGGTGCGGTGAGGATGCGGAGGTCGAGGTGGACCTGCTGTGGGAAGCGGGGTCCGGCCAGCGTGGTGCGGGGAACTGGGCGTGCTGGAAGGCGAGGGCTGGTAGGCGGCCGTCGGCTCGGGTGATGACGACTCGTTCTGGGGTGTCTAGTTCGCGGTGTGGCATGTCCAGCAAGGGCGCGTAGAAGGCTGCGAGGGCTCGTGGGCTGAAGCAGTCGATGACCACGCGCTCGATCCGTCCGAGTCGCGTACGCCGGCTCGGGTCCAGAGTTGTGCGTTCGGTCGAGTCGTCGGTCGCTCGTGAGGCCGGGTCCTTAGTCGTGCGGTCGGTCGTGCGGTCGGTCGTGCGGTTGGTCGGATGGTCCGTCGTGCGGTTCGCTCGTTGGTGCGTCATGCGGTTGGTTGGGTGGTCCGGCGTACGTTCGGTTGGGTGGTCGGTGGTGGGGTCGGATGGGTGGGCTGTGGTCTTGGTGGGTTGGGGTTGCGGCGTGCTGGGGTAGAGGCAGAAGGGGTGGCCGGCTGGGTCGGAGTAGGAGCGGAAGGTGCCCTTGTCCTGGAGTTTGGAAGCGCCTAGGCGTAGGGCTTGGTGCTCGGAGGTGTCCAGGTTGTCGACGGAGATGTCCAGGTGCATTTGCTGGGGGTAGTCCGGGTCGGGCCAGCGTGGGGGTTTGTAGTCGATCGGGCCGTCGCCGAACGCGAGTCTGAGGCCGTCTGGGTCGTCGTCGTGGGCGATGACGAACCAGTCTTCGCGGATGATGCGCATGCCGAGGAGGTTCGCGTAGAAGGTCGCCAGGGGCGGGCGCCGCGTTCATAGGTCTCTTCGGAGTTGCCTGGGCAGGCGAAGACGACGTTCTGGATTGCGATGGTCATGGCTTCACGACCTGCGTTAGTCGAGTTGGTCTAGGAGCCAGCGGGTGCCTACTGGGGTGGCGCCGGTGGGTTCTATGCGCTGGCGGAGGCCTCGGTCGGCGGTGACTACGGTGACTTCCGGGGTGTTTGGTTGGGCGGTGGACTCGGCGGTGATGGCCGCGATGGTGTCGTCGCCGGAGCCGGGGGCGAGGACGACACTCAGTTCGCCGGTGTCGGGGGCGTCGGGGCCGGAGACGGCGGCCCGGGCGGCGCCTTCGAGGATCACGATGATGTCGGTGTCCTCGAGGTGTTGCTGGAGTACGGCGAGTTTTGTCAGGAGGCGGCGGGCTGCGCCGGGGCGGTCGCGCCACCAGCCGTCGGGGCGGGAGCCGATCACGTTCGCGGCGTCGACGACGATCACCTGAGGGCGTCCGGTTGTCATCAGCTCAGTCTGCCCCTCCGCCGTCTCAAATGGTCACAGGCTGAGGTCCGGCCTCGGGTGGTCTCAGGTGGAGGCACTGCGCCGGCCAGCTCGGGCTGAGGTCACGTCTTGGGCGGGCTCGAGTGGAGTCACGGACGGCGCAGGCGGAGGTGCGGGGTCAGGCGCAGGTGGGCGTGGGCAGTCGGCGGTCCTGGTGGGCTGGTGGCTCGGACGGCGCACGCTGCTGGAGTCCGGCGGAGGCGGATGTCGGGCTCGGGCGGTGCCGGTTGAGGAGGGGTGGCGTCAGGCCGTGCGGTGGGCTTGGGCGCTGGAGGGTGGGCATGCGGTCTCGCGCGGCGCAGGCGGCTGTGGGTGCATGCGTGTCCGGCGCGCAGGCGGGAGGCGGAGGCGGGCCTCGGGCGGTCTGGGTGAGGGGCTCGACGGCGGACGCTGGCGGCACAGGTGGGGTTAGGCGCAGGTGGAGAGGAATTGGCCGGTGTGGGTTATGAGGAGGTGGGGGCCTGGGGTGGCTGGGATGGATTGGTGGGGGGTGTGGATGGGGTGGCGAGTGCCGTTGGGGGAGATTACGAGGGTGTTGGGGGCGTCCAGGGCGACCAGTTCGTTGTCGGTGCGGACCAGGACTGGGGCGGTGTAGGACCAGGAGAGGGCTGTGCGGCCGGCGGCTAGGCCTGCTAGGACGGCTAGTGGCAGCTCGTCGGGGCCTTCGGCTGCGGCGTCGACGGCTATCCAGGTGGTTGGGGCGCCAGGTGGGGTGGGTGAGGTTGGGTTGTGCCAGTCGCTGCCACCGATTGGCGTTGTGCTCTCCAGGCCCCATGCCTGCCACCAGGCGACGGGACCGCCCCAGGTGTGGTCCAGCCAGGACGAGTGCCAGATTTCGGCGAGTGGTGGGTGTTCCGAGAGTGGGTGGCGCCAAGAGCAGTCGCCGCCCAGTGGGTGGTTGATCGAGAGCAGGCCGCCGCGGCGCGCGACCTCGGAGACCCAGGTGGCGGCGGGCTGACGGAAGTCGATGACGCCGATGTCGCCGAAGGCGTTCGCGTGGCCGGTGTCGGTTGTCACCTCTTGGCCAGGGATCAGGCCGATGCCGAAGCGCTTGCTGAGCGACGGCAGTTCGAGGTGGTGCGCGACGGTGTTGTGATCGGTGACCGCCAGCACGTCCAGGCCGGCGGTGACGCCGAGGGCGGCGAGGTTCGCGATCGGGGTCGAGCCGTCGGAGTGCAGAGAGTGGGCGTGGAAGTCGCCCGCGACCCACTTCAGTCCTGTCGCTGCCGGGAGGGATCGACGTGGCGGTCTTGCGGGTACGGCGATTGCCGCGTCGGCGTCGGCGTACTCCGCGAGGCCTGGCACGGCGTCGACGGGACCGGTCACGGCTTCGACGATGAGTTCGACGCCTTCGACTGGGATGCGATGGAGGCCGAGGACGACCCACCAGGTGCCGGGCTCGAGTTCGCCCGGGACGTAGCCGGGCGTCGCCGCGGACGGTGTGATGGCGAACGTCTGACGCGCCCCGCCGGACCAACCACGCCAACCGGCCGCACCTTCGCAGCCGATGTCGATGACCGCGCCCTCGATCGGCGGGACGGTGAGCGTGACGAGCAGGCCCGGGCAGCCGGCCGGGATGTCAACGGGCAGCGAGTGGTAGACCGACTCGGCGCGGTCGTCGAGGGTCCAGACGCGGCGGTACGACGTGACGGCCATCAGTCGACCGTAACCGTCGGGAGGGTGTAGGTCATGAGGCCACGGGAGCTGGTTGGCGGGCTAGGAGGTCGCCGGACTCCTGGTCGTAGAGGAGGACTCGGGAGGCCGGGGCGGTCAGGACGACGGTTGCGCCGGGGGACGGCTCGTCTTCTTCCGGGACGGTGACGCCGACCAGGGTGCCGTCGCAGTCGACGCTGACCAGGGACTGGGTGCCCAGGTTCTCGGCTACGACGACTGTGCCGCGCAGGACCGGGCCGGTGACGTCGCCTGTCGCGATAGTGAGGTACTCGGGGCGGATGCCCACGGTCACCTCCGCGCCGGCGGGGGCCGAGAAAGTTGTCGCGGGCAACGAGCCGCCGGCGACCGTGACCGAGCCCTCGGCGGCGGACGAGCCGTTGGAACCCGCTGCGACCTTGCCGGGGAGAAGGTTCATCGGGGTGGAGCCGATGAAGTTGGCAACGAAGGTGTTGGCCGGACGGGCGAAGACCTCGCGCGGCGAACCGAGTTGCCGCAGCTTGCCGGACTCCATCACCGCGATCCGGTCGGCCAGCGCGAGCGCCTCGGCCTGGTCGTGGGTGACGAAGACGGTGGTGATGCCCAGATCGCGCTGCAGCTTCTTGAGGAAGGTGCGCGCCTCCAGCCGCAGCCGCGCGTCGAGGTTCGACAGCGGCTCATCCAAGAGCAGCACCTTGCCTTGCGAGGCGATGGCGCGGGCCAGTGCGACCCGCTGCTGCTGGCCGCCGGACAACTGGCCGGGCTTGCGCTCCAGCAGTCCTTGTAGCGACAGCGCACCAGCGGTCCGCTCAGCTGTCGCTGTACGAGTAGCCACGGCGACCCGTCGTACCTTCAGGGGGTAGGTGATGTTCTCCGCCACGTTCATGTGCGGGAAGAGTGCGTAGTCCTGGAAGACCATCGCCACGCCGCGCTTGCCCGGTTCGGTCCGGGTCATGTCGGCCGAGTCGATCCGGACCGTGCCCTCGGTCGCGGCCTCCAGTCCGGCGATCGTCCGCAGCAGCGTCGTCTTGCCGCAGCCGGACGGGCCGAGCAACGCGAAGAACTCGCCGTGGGCCACGTGCAGGTCCAGCCCGTCGACGGCGCGCACGCCGTTCGGGTAGACGGTCGCCAGGCCTTCGATGTCGATGCCCGCCATCAGCTCTTGATCCCTCCGTGGAAACGGAACCCGTACCGCGAGTTCACCAGCAGGTACAGCACGACGACCGGGATCGAGAACAGCAGCGAGAAGACCGGCAGCACCTGCAGGTTCACGCTGCCGCCTTCGTCGGTGAGGGTCTGCATCAGCACCGCACCGGGCTGCTTGTCGATCGACCGGATGAGCAGGAAGGGCACCAGGAAGTTGCCCCAGGAGTTGACGAACGCCCAGACCATGATGGTGGCCAGGCCGGGCCGCGCCACCGGCAGTACGACGTCCCGCAGGATCTGTCCCGTGGACGCGCCGAACACGCGGGCCGACTCCTCGTAGGACTTCGGCACCGCGTCGACGAAGTCCTTCAGGATGAAGATTGCCGCCGGCAACAGCCCGCCGGTCATCACCAGCGCGACGCCGAAGCGGGAGTCGATCAGCCCGAGCTGGAACATCATCACGAAGATCGGCACCATCGCGGCGGTCCCGGTGACAACCGAGGACAGCAGCAACAGTCCGTACAGCAACGCGTCCCGGCCGGGGAGACGTACGCGCGACAACGCATAGCTGGCCAGCGCGGCGAAGGCGGTCACCGCCACGGCCGTCGTCACGCAGATCAGCAGCGAGTTGACCATCGAGTGCATCGCGTACGGATGGTCGAGCGTCTTGCGGACGTTCTCCAGCGTCCAGTCCGGCCAGCGCACGCCGAGACCGGGGTTCTTGTCGAACGGCGCCGACGCGATCCACAGCATGGGTACGGCGAAGAACAGCGTGATCGCGCAGATCAGCACGTAGAAGCCGATCCGCCGTACGACGAACGCCGGCGTGACCGCCGCGGCACGCGTACTCACGAGCGCCTCCTCAACAGTCGGAGGTAGATGAGCGAGACCAGTAGGTTCGCGATCAGCAGCAGGAACGAGATGGCCGAGGAGTACCCGAGCTCGCCGCCCTGCAGGGCCACGTTGTAGATGTAGACCGGTACCGTCTCGGACTCGTGGTTCGGCCCGCCCTTGGTGAGCAGGAACGGCGAGAAGTCGTTCGCTGTCCAGAGCGAGATCAGCAGCGTGTTCGTCAGCACGTGCCCGCGGATGTGCGGGAACACCACGTCCCGCAGCGTCTGCCAGCCGGATGCACCGACCATCCGCGCCGACTCCAGTTGCGACGGCGGGACCGCCTGCAGCGCGGAGGAGTAGAGCATCATCGAGAACGCCGTACCGCGCCAGGTGTTGAAGAACACCAGGCACGCCATCGGGTAGTCGATCAGCCACGCGGTCCCCGGCGTACCGAGGATGCTGTTGAGCGTGCCGCCGTCGCGGTCGAAGAACGCGACCCACAGGTACGCGACCACCGTCGACGGCAGGATCCAGGCCAGCAGCACGAAGGCCTCGACAGTACGGCGAACGGCCGGCCGGGTACGGCGCATCACCCAGGCCAGCGTGAAGCCGAGGATGTTCTGGCCGATGATCGCGGAGCCGAGGACGAACAACATCGTCAGCCACAAGGCGTTGTGGAAGAGCGCGTCGTTGAGCGCCTTGGTGTAGTTGGACAGCCCGACCATCGACGGCGACACGGCCTCGACACCGGTCAGCCGGTAGTTGGTGAGCCCGATGTAGATGGTCCAGACCGCCGGGAAGACCAGGAACGCGCCGACCAGCAGCAGGGCCGGAGCGACGAAGCCGAAGGCCCGGCCGACGCCGAGGCCCGCCACATCAAGAGCGGGACCCCGGCGGCCTGCCGGACCGCGTTCCCGGACCGGATCGCCCGGCACGGGTGCGGAAGCGGAAGTCATCAGTTGCTGGTGACCTTGTCCTTGCTGCCGGCCGCGGTCTCGACGGCCTTCTGGTACGACGTCCCCGCCGCGTCGGTCGACTTGCCGCCGACCACGTCAGCGGTCGCCTGCTGCAGCGCGGCCGAGATCTTCGGGTACTCCGCCAGTCCAGGCCGGAACTGCGTGATCGGCAGGACCTTGGTGGCGACGAAGTTCAGCATCGGGTCGCCGGCGAGCACCTCGCTGTTGACGTCGTTGCGCTGGGTGATCTTGGCCGCGCCGTCCAGCGAGGCCTTCACCATGTCCGCGGAGTTCATGAACTGCAGGAGCTCCCAGGCCTGCTGCGGGAACTTGGTGTTCGGGTTGATCACGGTCGCGCCGCCGCCGGACATCGAGACGAAGTCCTGGCCCTTGACGCCGCCGCCCGGCTTGCTGGCCGGGATCAGCGCGTAGCCGACGGCCGAGTCGCGGTCGGCCATCTTGGCCACGCCCGCCTTCGGCTCCACCACGCTGCGCCAGAAGTAGTCGCTCTCCAGCAGGATGCCGACCTTGTTCGCGGCGAACTCGGCGAACGACTTGTCCCGGCCCTTGGCCTCGCGCTGGAGCACGGGGTCACCGAGACCGGTGCTGTAGATCTGGTGGTAGAAGTCCAGCACCTGGCGCAGTTGCGGGGTGTCGCCCAGCCACTTGCCGTCGGTGTTCACGGTGGCGCCGGTGCCGACCAGGAGCGGCAGGACACCCTGCATCGTGGTCGCCTCGCCCATCGCCGTGCCGGCGTTGATCTGGATCGGGGTGACGCCGGTCAGCTTCTTCAGCGCCTGGCCGGCGGTGATGATGTCGTCCCACGACTTCGGCTGCCAGTCGGCCGGGAGGCCGGCCTGCTGGAACAGCTTCTTGTTGAAGAACAGCACCCGGCCGTCGGTGCCACCGGGAACGCCGTACCGTTTGCCCTCGAAGCTGCCGAGCTGCTGCACGGCCTCCGGGATCTGCTTCCAGCCGTCCCAGTCGTCGACCTTGGCCGTGTCGCCGACGGTGTCGGTGAGCGGCTTGATGTACCCGGCCTGGGCGAACTCGCCGACCCAGATGCCGTCGATCTGGAACAGGTCCGGACCGGACTTGTTCGACAGGTCGAGCGACAGCTTCTGCTTGTAGACCTCGTCGTCGGAGCCGTCACCCTGGAACTTGACCGTGACGTCGACGCCCTTGCCCTTCTGCTCGGCGACGAACTTCGGGATCAGCACGTCCTCGAGGAAGGTGGCGCCGGCGCTGCTCTTGCCGCCCTTGACCGAGTTCGAGCCGATCGTCAGCTCGACCTTCTTGGCCTCGGAGTTCCGGTTCGCGTCCTGGTCACCGCTGGCGGGGTCGGACGAGCCGAGGCAGCCGGTGAGCAGGGCAAGGGCCGCGGCGCCGAGGACGCCTGCGGTGGTCAACCGCGTGAGTGATCGCATCTGGGGGGCTCCTAGCGAAAAGTGGTCCAGCAAGAGTGCCGGTCAAAGATTGGCACTCCTTGGCGATTATGTGAAGACTTTTTCCCAACCCTGGGGCGAACGTTGTCAGGGGCTGTAGGCAACCAATGGCGGACTGTCAAGCCGGAAGTCCGCGGGACGCGTTGCGGAAGGGTTAAAGGATGCTCAAGGTTTCGTGGCAACAGGTAGTTGAGTAGATACAGAATGTGACAGGCAGCGGTACGGTCATGCCGATCGGTTCAGTGGATCGGAGGTGAACGACATGGGACTGCTGCACGGAGTTGCTTGCCTTCTGGACGACCTGCTCAGTCATTGCCACCACTGGTGCCATCACCACTGGTGGTGACCCGCCTGGCCGGCTGGTGACGGCCGCGACCGGGCTGGTGGGCCGGTGACGATCCCACCGGGCTCCCGCTGACGCGCAAGCAGCGGGGATCCCGGAGTCACCCCGAGCACCGCCCTTCCACCCGAACGAGATCACCAGGACAACTGAACGCAGCGTCGATCGCGAAGGAGTGAGAAACAGCCGGCCCCGACATCGTCGGGGCCGGCTGTTCTCTGTCTGGCTGAGGATCCACTGCGGATCAGCTTTGCGCCAGCTGCATCATCTGCTTCGGCAGCACCGTCATCTGTGCCGGAATCGGGAGCTGGGGACGAACCAGTTGGAGCAGGCTGGCAGCCGCGTTCGCGATCGGCAGCGGCAGGGCCAGACCCAGCGAGGCCAGCAGTGCGTTCACGAGTGCCAGGACCGCGCCCAGGATGTCCAGGCCCGGCAGCGGCAGTGCGCTCCAGCCCTGGACCGGTGTGCCGGCCGTGGACATGCTGCCGGTCGGTTGTGCCTGCTTGGCCTTCCCCTTGCCGAGCAGAGACGTCAGGGCGAGACCGCTGGCGGCGTTCACGAACGTGCCGGCGTCCTCGTCGTAGGTCCACTTCTGGCCGTCGCCGCTACGGCAGGGCAGCACCAGCAGTGGTGCGGAGGCCGGAACCTTCGCCAGGTCCGCACCGCTGTCCAGGCAGGCGCCGGTCTTGGCAAGGGCGCCACCGACGCTCTTGCTCATGGCGACCTGCAGCCGGCCGGACTCGGTGTAGATCCACTCCTGGGTCTTGCCCTCCTTGCCCGGGGCACACGCCATCATGACCGCCATCGGGACCTTGGCAGCCGCGACGAAGGTGAGGCAGTACCGCGTGTCGGCGCGGGTGGCGATCTGTTTCGCCACGCCCACCTCGACGCCCGGAGCGGTCGAGCCGCCGGAGACCGGATTCGCGGCCTGCGCCGGTACGGCGGTGGCCAGGGCCACGCTGACCGCGAGCACTGCCACGCCGGTGCGGCTCAATACCTTACGGATGATCAAGACAACCTCCAGAGGTCGTGCCATCTCAGCTCGCGTCGGGTCGTCGGGACCCCGCGGCGTGAGCCGGTCCGGGCTCCGGGAACCGCGACGGACACCCCTTGCGCGGAGGGCGAACTGCGGGTCGATCCCCCGTGAGGAGGCGGTGTGGCCCGGAAGGCCGATAGTGACTCAACGCGACGTTGACGCCACAACCAGTAAGGCACAGCTGAGTCGGCGGTGGTTATGGCGCGACCGCGGAACTTGATGCCAATGGCAACTAACTGCCAGAGCAAAGTCGTTGCGCAGGGCATCGAAACCCTGCTGCAGGTCCGCCGTGCGGAGGCTGTGCGGTGATCGAGATATTACAGCAATCCGGCGATGAACGGGGTCGTCGCCGCGTTAGTCGATGCCTTCGGCAACGGAGTTGTCAGTGCGGCTGTTTGGTGTCGCCGGGGTCCGGAGCGAGCTCCTGCTCGGTCGCGAGACGTTCGTCGGCCGGTGCCTCGCGGGCGGTCTCGAGGGCTGCCGGCTGCTCGGCACCGGCGTCACCTTCCGTGATCTCGCCGCCGACGGTGTCGCTCGGCGTAGTGGCCGCCTGGGCGCGGAGTTCGCGCATCTCCTTGCGCCGGCGATAGCCGCGGCCGAGTCCCTTCTTCGTCAGCCACAGACCGGCCAGCAGCGCCAGCCCGGTCACCACGCCGAGGAAGAACACAGTCGGTACGGCGACACCGAAGTCGACGCCGAACACTTCCAGCTTGGTCGAGGCGGTGGACGACACCGACACTCCGAGCCCGAACAACACGGCAAGCGTGATCAGAACAATTCCGAGAACAACCATGGCTAGCTGCCTCTCCGCCCGGGGCTGCCGGACTCTTCAGGCCTCACTGCTCAGTAGTGCGGTGAGCAGCGTGACCGCGCCGCTCTTGTCGAGTGGGTTGTTCTGGTTCCCACACTTGGGCGACTGTACGCACGACGGACATCCGTCCATGCACTCACAGTGTGCAATCGCCTCGCGTGTCGCGGTCAACCACTCGCGCGCCGCGGCGTACCCGTGTTCGGCGAATCCGGCCCCGCCCGGGTGGCCGTCGTACACGAAGACGGTAAGGGTGCCGGTGTCGGCGTGCCGGGCGGTGGAGACGCCACCGATGTCCCAGCGGTCGCAGGTGGCGAACAGCGGGAGCAGGCCGATCGACGCGTGCTCGGCCGCGTGCGCCGCTCCGGGCACGTCGGACAGCCCGAGACTCTCGACAACTGCGTCGGGCACGGTCCACCAGACCGCCTTGGTCCGCAGGGTCCGCTCCGGCAGGTCGAGGGGCTGCTCGTCGAGTACGTCGCCGGTCGCGATCAGCTTGCGTTGGTACGAGATCACTTGGCTTGTCACCTGGACCCAGCCGCGCGACAACTCCGCCGTACCCCAGGTGCAGGTCGCTTCGGTCGCCAGGATGCTGATCTCGGTCACGTCCCGGGCGAAGGTGGTGTAGTCGGGCGACGCCGGCTCGACGACGGCTGCGTGCTCCTCGAGGTCCAGAGTCCTGACCAGATAGGACTCACCTGCGTGCACGTAGACAGCGCCCTCATGGACCGAGGCATGTGCGGAGCCGCCGTCGACAGTGCCGAGCAGCCGGCCGGTCTGGTCCTCCACGATCTGCACTGTCTTGCCACCGGCCGACCGGATGTCGATGGCATCCACGGCCCGCTCCCGGCGCGTCCAGAACCAGCCGTGCGGTCGCTCGCGGAGCAAGCCCTGCCGGACGAGCTGCGCGATCACGGATGGCGTCGTACTGCCGAAGATCTCGTAGTCATCGGGGGTGAGTGGCAGCTCTTGCGCGGCGGCGCACAACTGCGGACCCAGGACATACGGGTTCTCCGGGTTGAAGACCGTTGCCTCGACCGGGCGTCCGAAGATGGCGGCCGGATGGCGGACCAGATAGGTGTCCAGCGGGTCGTCGCGGGCCACCAGCAGGGCCAGAGCGTCCCCACCGGCTCGGCCGGCGCGCCCTGCCTGCTGCCACAACGACGCGCGGGTGCCGGGCCAACCTGACAGCAGTACGGCGTCCAGTCCGGCGATGTCGATGCCCAACTCCAGAGCGTTGGTTGCCGCGACCCCAGTGAGCTCACCACTCTGCAGCATGCTCTCGAGTCGTCGACGCTCCTCGGGCAGATAGCCCGCCCGGTACGCCGACACCTGCTCTGACAACGCAGGATCCACCTCAATCAGGTTCTCCCGGGCTGTCATCGCAACTGTCTCCGCGCCACGACGAGAGCGCACGAACGCCACAGTCCGCACGCCCGACACGACCAGATCGGTCAGTAGGTCGGCCACCTCCGCCGTGGCAGAACGCCGTACCGGAGCGCCGTTCTCACCGCGCAGTGAGGTCAGCGGTGGTTCCCACAGACCGAAGGAGATGCCGCCGCGGGGAGAGCCGTCCTCCACCACCTCGACCATCGGCAGACCGGTCAGTCGCTCGCCGGACACCGCCGGCTCGGCCACCGTCGCCGAAGCGCAGACGAAGATCGGATGGGCGCCGTACTGCGCGCAGACTCGACGCAATCGGCGCAGTACGCCGGCGACATGCGCACCGAAGACGCCGCGATAGTGATGACACTCGTCGACCACGACGTACTGCAGGCAGCCCAGGAAGCGCGCCCAGCGCTGGTGGTTCGGCAGGACCGAGCGGTGCAACATGTCCGGATTGCTGAGCACGTACGTCGCGTGGTCGCGAGCCCAGTCGCGTTCGGTGCGCTCCGAGTCGCCGTCCAGCGTCGTGGCGCGCAGACCGGGCACTGTGTACGACGAGACCGCGCGGAGCTGGTCGTGCGCCAGAGCTTTGGTCGGGGACAGGTACAGAACCGAGGCCGTCCGCCGATGTGGTGACGCGGCCTGCGCGATGCTCAACGTCGCGAACGAAGGCAGCAGATAGCCGAGGGACTTTCCCGACGCCGTGCCGGTTGCGACCACGACGTGCCGACCGGAGTACGCCGCTTCCGCGGTGGCGACCTGATGCGTCCAGGGTGCGGTGATCCCGGCGTCGGCGAGCTGGCCGAGCACGTCGTCCGGAACCCAGCGCGGCCAAGCACACGTTCGTCCCACCCGGGGCGGCACGGACTCGACATGGGTGAGCCGATCGTCGCGGCCGTTCGCCAAACGCTTGAGCACGGCCGCCGCCTCACCACCCACACGCATACTGCGAGCCTAGTCCCGGCCACGGACAGCAGCAGCCCAACGTGCACGGGCGAGTGCACACTACAGATGCACGCGGCTTTTTCGGGGTGGAGATCGACTTCGGTCTGGCGAGATGAAAGAGTTTTCGGCAACGGCCCTTCTCACGGTCCGTACATGGTTGAATGCAGCAGTTCACGGATGGGAGGCCGAAGTGAGTCTGTCGCTGACCGCGCGCGCCGAGGGCGGGCGGACCGTCATCGAGGCGACGGGTGAGATCGATGTCGAGACCGCGCCGCAGCTCGGGGACAAGATCGCCGCGCTGGTCGACGAGGGTTCCTACGACCTCGTGCTTGACCTGGAACGCGTGGAGTTCCTGGACTCCACCGGTCTCGGTGCGCTCATCGGCGGACTCAAACGGGTGCGTAACCACGACGGCTCGCTGTCCCTTGTCTGCACCCGTGAACGGTTGCTGAAGTTGTTCCGGATCACCGGCCTGAACAAGGTCTTCGACATCCACCCGGATATCGATTCGGCGATCTGACCACAGCGAAAAGGCATCCCCACCACCACGAGGAGTCACCTGGTTGTCCCGCCACCCGGGTATGGCGTAGACCACCCTGTCGTCAGGTCTGGTCGGATACCCGTTAGAGTGACCCACCGCGCCAGTTCCTGGTGCTGTGTCGTATTTCCCCAACCCTTCGGTTGCGGCAGATGGGGGCCGTCAAGCCTGGATGGGTTGCCTACAAGGAGGACGGATGTCCGCGCTGCTTGCACCACAAGCGGTGGATCTTTCGTCGAGCAACACCACACTGGTGATCGTCGTCGGAGTGATCGCGATCCTCGCGGTCGCCATTGCGATGGTCTTCCGGGGCCAGGTGCTTGCCGCGAACGATGGCACCGAGAACATGAAAACGATCGCCGCAGCGGTTCAGGAAGGCGCGTCCGCCTACCTGAGCCGGCAGTTCCGGACACTGTCGATCTTCGCCGTGGTCGCGTTCCTGTTGCTGTTCCTGCTGCCCGCGCACAGTGACGGCGGCAACGAGACGACGCTGAAGATCTTCCGATCCGTCTTCTTCCTGGTCGGCGCGGGCTTCTCCGCTCTGATCGGCTACCTGGGCATGTGGCTCGCGACGCGCGCCAACGTCCGCGTCGCCGCCGCGGCCCGCGACGAGGGCCGCAACCCGGCGATGCGGGTCGCGTTCCGCACCGGTGGCACCGTCGGTATGGCGACCGTGGGCTTCGGCCTGTTCGGTGCGGCGCTGGTCGTCCTGCTGTTCAAGGGTGACGCCCCGACCGTGCTCGAGGGCTTCGGTTTCGGTGCCGCTCTGCTCGCGATGTTCATGCGGGTCGGCGGCGGTATCTTCACCAAGGCCGCCGACGTCGGCGCCGACCTGGTCGGCAAGGTCGAGCAGAACATCCCCGAGGATGACCCCCGCAACGCGGCGACCATCGCCGACAACGTGGGCGACAACGTCGGTGACTGCGCCGGTATGGCCGCCGACCTGTTCGAGTCGTACGCCGTGATGCTGGTGGCGTCGCTGATCCTGGGCAAGGCCGCCTTCGGTGAGCAGGGCCTGATCTTCCCGCTGATCGTGCCGGCCATCGGTGCCGTCACCGCGGTCATCGGCGTCTTCCTGACCCGCCCGCGGACCGGCGAGAACGGGCTGCGCACGATCAACCGCGCGTTCTACGTCTCCGCCGTGATCTCCGCGGTCCTGTGCACGGTGGCCGCGTTCGTCTACCTGCCGAGCCACTTCAGGGACCTGACCGGCGCCACCGACGCGATCGCCGCCCACGACGGCGACCCGCGGCTGATCGCCACCGTGTCGGTGATCATCGGCATCGTGCTGGCCGCGATCATCCTGGCCCTGACCGGCTACTTCACCGGCACCGAGGACAAGCCGGTCAAGGACGTCGCCAAGACCTCGCTGACGGGCGCGGCGACCGTGATCCTGTCCGGTATCTCGGTCGGCTTCGAGTCCGCCGTCTACACCGCGCTGGTGATCGCGGCCGCCGTGTACGGCGCGTTCCTGGTCGGCGGCTCCGGTGTCGTCGCCCTGTTCGCGATCGCGCTGGCCGGCTGTGGTCTGCTCACCACGGTCGGCGTCATCGTCGCGATGGACACCTTCGGCCCGGTCTCCGACAACGCGCAGGGCATCGCCGAGATGTCCGGTGACGTGGACGGCGAGGCGGCCCAGATCCTGACCGAGCTGGACGCCGTCGGCAACACGACCAAGGCCATCACCAAGGGCATCGCGATCGCGACCGCCGTACTGGCCGCGACCGCGCTGTTCGGCTCGTACACGGACTCGATCTATGCGGTCCTGAACGACGCGGGTGACGCGGCGTTCAACGCGGACGCGCTGGTGTTCGACCCGTCCACCCTGGTCGGTCTGATCATCGGTGCCGCGGTGGTGTTCATGTTCTCCGGCCTGGCCATCAACGCCGTCGGCCGTGCCGCGGGCGCGGTCGTCTACGAGGTACGTCGCCAGTTCCGCGACATCCCCGGGATCATGGAGGGCACCGGCAAGCCGGAGTACGGCAAGGTCGTGGACATCTGCACCCGCGACTCGCTGCGTGAGCTGGCCACCCCGGGTCTGCTCGCGCTGACCGCGCCGATCGCTGTCGGCTTCGGTCTCGGCGCCTCGGCGCTGGCCGGCTACCTGGCCGGTGCGATCGCGTCCGGCACTCTGATGGCGGTCTTCCTGGCCAACTCCGGTGGTGCCTGGGACAACGCGAAGAAGCTGGTCGAGGACGGCAACTTCGGCGGCAAGGGCTCGCCCGCGCATGAGGCCACGGTGATCGGTGACACCGTCGGTGACCCGTTCAAGGACACCGCCGGCCCGGCCATCAACCCGCTGATCAAGGTCATGAACCTGGTCTCGCTGCTGATCGCCCCGGCCGTCGTGGGTATGTCGACCATCGGCGAGGACACCAACACCCCGCTGCGGATCGCGATCGCCCTGGCGGCGGTGGTGATCCTGGCCGTGGCCGTCGTCGTCTCCAAGCGCCGTGAGTCGGTCATCTCCGACACCCCGGCCGAGGTGAACACCGCCGCCTGACCCCGGTCGTACGGCGGAATCCGTCGTACACCGATGTAGCTCGAACGGAACGGCCCGCCGGATCACCCGGCGGGCCGTTCCGGCTTCCTGGTAGTCCCTGCCACTTTGCCGGCGGTCGCGGTCAACCAGCCCGAAGTAGCGCCGCCCGTCGACTTTCGGCTGATGCGCTCCGCTGGGTGGATGGGGGATCGTCGGGGTTGTGGTCAGGGCTTTAACCGATGGCAGCGCTCTCCGGGCGGACGGCAGAATCAACCCACGGGTGGACACACCGGATCCGCCCCGGGTCCGATGATCTGGCCCCGTCCGACCTCGATACTGAATGCGACACAGAACGTCCCGACGACCAACTGACGCGCCACCCGAACGAGGAGTACGGCGATGATCGAGGCAAAGGGCCTCACCAAGCGATACGGCGCAACCGTTGCCGTTGACAACCTGTCTTTCGAGGTGAAACCCGGCAAGGTGACCGGCTTCCTCGGCCCGAACGGGGCCGGCAAGTCGACCACCATGCGGATGATCCTCGGCCTGGACACCCCCACCGCGGGCGAGGTCACCATCGACGGCCAGCGCTACCGCGACCTGCACCGGCCGCTGACCAAGGTCGGCGCGCTGCTGGACGCGAAGTGGGTGCACCCGAACCGGTCTGCCCGGGCCCATCTAGCCTGGATGGCCGCGTCCAACAAGTTGCCGAAGGACTCCGTCGACAAGGTCCTGGAGATGGTCGGCCTGACCACGGTCGCCGGCAAACGGGCCGGCGCCTACTCGCTGGGTATGTCGCAGCGGCTCGGCATCGCCGGCGCCCTGCTCGGCGACCCGGAGGTGCTGCTCTTCGACGAGCCGGTCAACGGCCTCGACCCGGAGGGCATCGTCTGGATCCGTACCTTCATGCACCGGCTGGCCGACGAGGGCAAGACCATCCTGGTGTCCAGCCATCTGCTGTCCGAGATGGCGCTCACTGCCGAGGAACTGATCGTCATCGGCCGCGGCAAGCTGATCGCGCAGAGCACCACCCAGGAGTTCGTCGACCGCGCCAGCGGTACGACGGTCAAGGTGCGGACGCCGCAGCTCGACCAGCTGGCCGGCGTACTGCACCAGCAGCAGCTGGTCACCCGGATCGAGGACGTCGAGAACGAGGGCAAGGTCCTGTTCGTCGAGGGCGACCTGACCACCGACCACGTCGGTGAGGCAGCCGCCGCGCACGGCATCGTGCTGCACGAGCTGACCCTGCAGCGCGGCTCGCTGGAGCAGGCCTTCATGCAGATGACCGGTGACTCGGTCGAGTACCACGCGCACGACGAGATCGCCGCGGTGACCCAGCTGGACGCGCCCACCGCCACCGAGGTGGCCGCAGGTCCGAAGGAGGACAACTGACATGTCGGTGATCACAGTCGAGCGGATCAAGCTCTTCTCCACCCGCTCGCCGTGGTGGTGCATGGTCATCGCGGCCTTCCTGACCGTCGGCTTCGCGGCGCTGACGACCGGCTTCCTCAAGGGCGCCGACGAGCAGCAGGCAACGATCTTCATCACCCAGCCGGGCGCGCAGCTCAGCCAGATGGTGATGATGGTGATGGCCGCGCTGGCCGTCACCACGGAGTACCGGTTCGGCACCATCCGGACCAGCTTCCAGGCTGTCCCGCAGCGCGCTTCGCTGCTGCTCGGCAAGACCGCCGTGGTCGCCTTCCTGGCGGCTGTCGTCGGCCTGATCGCGTCGTTCGGCGCCTGGGGCGTCGGGAGCCTGTTCGCGAGCAACGCCGACCTGTCCATCAACACCGGCGCCGAGTGGCGGCTGCTGGCCGGACAGGGCCTGGTCTTCGCGATCTCCGCGGTGATCGCGGTGGCGGTCGGCATCCTGATCCGGCAGAGCGCCGGCGCGATCGCGATCCTGATCCTCTGGCCGCTGCTGGTGGAGAACCTGGTCAACCTGATCCCGAAGGTCGGCGACGACCTGGCCAGGTGGGCGCCGTTCGCGAATGGCAGCTCGTTCCTGAACCAGGGGCAGGACTTCGGCCTGGCCGGACCCGACGCCGGTGGCAGCAACTTCGCGCTCAGCCCGTGGTGGGCGCTGCTGTACTTCGCCGGCTGGGCGGCCGCACTGATGACGATCGCCCTGGTCACGGCGAGCAAGCGCGACGCCTGATATAGACCACCCCGGCCGAGGTTGAGGGGCCCTGGCCGGGGCATGGGGTCCGGCCGGGCTGAGGGGTCCTGGTCGCCACGGCCCGTGGAACGTCTGGGAGACCGGACGCGCCACGGGCCGGTTCCCTGTGCGGCGTGCCTGGGCAACGGGTGGCGGGCGGCCTGGGGAAGCGTCTACCGTGCCGCGCATGACCGACTGGGCGCAGGTGCGAGAAGACGGCTACCCGGTTCCGGGTGATCGTCCGGTGGACGAGCTGGTTGCGGAGCTGACCGGCATGCTGCGGTCGCCGGATCCGCTGGTGCGGGACCGGCAGGCGTACTCCGTGCTCGCCACCTGGATCGGCCGTGGGGTGCTCTCCACCCAGCAGTTGCGTGCCCTGGGCGACGAGATGGTTCCGAGGTTCGGCGACAGCGAGATCCAGGCACGGACCTTCGCCCCGCTGATCCTGGACGCGATCGTCTCCGCCGGTGTCTTCGAGGCGAGCTGGGTGCCGCCGTACGAGCGCTGGTACGTCGCCGAGGAGGACCTGCGCGGGTACGACGCGAAACTCGGCTGGCTGCACGCCGTCGCGCACGGTGCCGACCTGCTCGGCACCCTCGGACTGCACCCGGCGGTCGAACCCGTCCAGATGCTCCGCCTCGGCATCGGCCGCCTGCTCACGCCGACGCCGTACGTCCCGCGCGACATGGAAGACGACCGCCTCGGCTACGCCCTGGCCGTCACCCTGACTCGCCCGGACCTGACCGACTCGGACGCCACCGAGTGGCTGGACCCGGCGCTGCGGGCGTTCGCGACCCCGCCCGCGGAAGGCATCACCCCTGAGGTGACCAACACCATTCGCACCCTGCGAGCCCTCTACCTGCTCGTCGACCATGGTCTTCGGCTGCCCGGCGCTCAGGACGTTGTCCACATCCCGCAGCGGGATCAGGTGAAGGCGAAGATCATCGAGGTCGTCCGCAGGGTGACGCCGTACTACCTTTGAGAGACAGGGCAACAGACCACCGGTGGTCGGCGCATCCTACTTTCGGCTGTGATTTCCCTGAAGTGACCCTGATGTACGGCGTGCCGTGGTCCAGGGCGGTGTACAGGTGGTTTCCGGTGGCTGCGGGGATCACGTCTGTGACAAGGTCTGTGCTGGCAGAACCATGGACCCCTCCCATGGTGGTGCCAACGCCACTACCGAAGTAGTGCCAACACCATCAGATCTGGTCCTTGGCAACGTTAGCTTTTAGGTGACGAAAGCCGTCGGGGGCAGCAGTTTCAGAGAGGGCGCGTGGAAGTCATGGTTGCGACATACCTGAAGAGATGGGTCGGCAACCGGATCTTGAGCAGGACCACCCGCAGGGGTGGTCTCGACCTGTCCAAGATGCGGATGATCCCGAGCTCGGTCTCGATGCCGTTGCGCCGGGAGGGCGTGGACCCGGTGCCTGCGCTGGCACAGGTGCGCGAGACCGAGCCGGTGCACAAGCTGACCCACTTGTTCGGGCTCAACGTGTGGGTGGTCAGCGGTCACGCCGAGGCGAAGGCTGTGCTCGCCGACACCACGAACTTCAGCAACGACATCCGGCCGCTGGTCGGCTCGGACCCGGACAAGCCGTCGGAGGGCATCGGCGGTCTCGGGTTCACCGACCCGCCGGACCACACCCGGCTCCGCAAGCTGCTGACGCCCGAGTTCACCAAGCGCCGGCTGGCCCGGCTGGAGCCGGCGATCGAGAAGATCGTCAACGACCAGCTGGACCTGATGGAGGCCAAGGGGCCGGTCGCCGACATCGTCTCGGACTTCGCCTTCAACGTGCCGTTCCTGCTGATCGCGGACCTGCTCGGCGTCGAGGAGTCCGATCGGGACCGTTTCCGCGCGCTCGGGCCGGCCCGGTTCGACCTGTCCGGTGGTGGGATCGGGGTGTTCGGGTCGGCTTCGGAGTCGCGGGACTTCCTGTTCGAGATCGTCCGCAAGCAGCGGGCGAACCCCGGCGACGGGCTGATCGGGTCGATCATCCGCGAGCAGGGCGACGCGATCGACGACATCGAGCTCGGCGGTCTCGCGGACGGGGTGTTCCTGGGTGGGTACGAGACGTCCGCGAGCATGCTGGCGCTCGGCACGCTGATGCTGCTGCGCGATCCGGAGAACTTCGAACGGATCCGGAACGAGCCGGGCGCGGTCGACGGGATCGTCGAGGAGCTGTTGCGGTATCTGACCGTGGTGCAGGTGGCGTTCCCGCGGTTCGCGCGGCACGACCAGGAGCTGTTCGGCCACCAGGTGAAGAAGGGCGACCTGGTCGCGGTGTCGCTGTCCGGCGCCGACCGGGACAAGCGGGTGTTCGGCGACGACGCCGAGGACTTCTACCCACGCCGTACGGTGTCGTCCGCCCACCTTGCGTTCGGTCACGGCATGCACCGCTGCGTCGGCGCCGAACTGGCGCGGATGGAGCTCCGCGCCGCCTTCACGGCCCTCGCACACCGCTTCCCCGACCTGTGCCTGGCCGTCCCCGAGGAACAACTCCGCTTCCGCGACTTCTCCATCGTCTACGGCGTCGAGACCCTCCCCGTCCAACTCCACGCCACCCCCGCCGAACAAGCCGCCGGCTGAAGCGCAGCCGCAAGGAGCTCGGTGTGCCGCCGAGCAGACCTTGGCGAGGACTCCACCTTGCGTCTACCGGTCGCGCCGGCTGCGAGGTCAGCTTGGAAGGCCGAAGCGTTCTGCGAAGGCTGAGAGGTCGTCCAGGGTGGGCGGGCTGACGACCAGGCGGGTGACGCCCTGTGCCTCGTACGCCGCGACCGATTGCGGGGTCAGGTCGGCGGAGGCCCAGCGGGTGTACTCGAGGTCGTCGCGGCCGGACGTCGTCCGGACGAGGTCCCATTGGGCGGCGCGTTCAGCAGGAGGGAGCGCGCCGCCGGGGAAGTAGCCGTCGCCGCGCAGGCCGGCCCGGCGAGCCGCGGCGCGGGACGAGCCGCCGATGTGGATGGGGAGCGGCGCGAGCGGCTGAGGGAAGCTGCACAGCCCCTCGAAGGCGAAGAACTCGCCGGTGTGACTCACGCCGTCCGCGTCCCCCGACCACAGCAGCCGCAGTACGTCGATCGCCTCGTCGGTACGACGGCCACGGGTCGAGAAGTCCACGCCCATCGCCTCGGCCTCGCCCGGCAGACTGCCCAGACCCACGGTCAGCAAGCGCATCCGGCCCTTCGACAACCCGTCGATCGTCGCGAGCCGCTTCGCCAGCACGACCGGATGGTGATACGGCAGCAGCAACACCGCGGTCCCCAGCAGCAGCCGTTCGGTCGCCGCCGCGACGAACGCGAGCAGGTCGAGTGGATCGGCGTACGGCAGCGTGGTCGGCATCTCCACGCTGCCGAAGGTCGCGCCCCGATAGAGCGTCACGTGCTCAGGGACGTACAAACCCTCGAAACCGCACGCCTCGGCCCGCTGCGCATACCCGACCAGCTTGTCCGGATCCATCCCGTAGAAGGGCGTGCTGTAACTGACGGCGAACTTCATCCCGCGACCCTAAAACCCTGCCCTTGGGGTCAAGGCAAATCGGAACCGGTGGTTCTCGAGAGTAGTGCTCAGATGGCACTAGGTGGTCGATGGCCGGATCGGGTCGTGACAGAGGTGGGGGTGGGTGGTCACAATGGGCGGTCCGGCCCGAGGTGCGGGTGACGGGAACAGGGAAGGCCGCGGGCGGGATGGGTAGTGGCGAGATGGCGACGGGCGATGCGCTGACCGCCCGGATCGCCGCCGCGATGACTGCGGCCCAGTCGGGTGGGCATGCGACCGCGGCAGCCGAGATCGAGGCGGTCCGGTCCGAGCTGGGTGGGGTGCCGAGCTACCAGCTCGCCGCCGCGGAGTACGTGCGCGGCGTCACGGCCCACCACGCGAGTGACGCCGACGAGGCCCTGCGTGCGGTCGACGACTGCATCGCGGTCGCGAAGGCGATCGACGAGCCCGGCTGGGAAGCGAACGCGCTGCCGATCCGGATCATCAACCTGGCCCGCAGCGGTCGTGGTGGCGACACCGTCAACGACCTGGTCGCGGCCGAGTACGCGCTCAACCGGACCAAGGACGCCGGCCTGACCGCCTGGGCCCACACCGGTCTCGGCTACGCGTACGACGTTCTGCGACTTTTCGAACTGTGCATTCCGCATTACGAGCTGGCCACTCAGCTCGACGACGATGTGTTCGAGCTGGCCGAGTCGCTGGCGATCGACCGGCTCAACCTGGCCGAGACGTATCTGCGCTGGGCCCACGAACTCGAGCGGCTCGGCGATCCGTCGTACGGCCGGGAGATCCAGGATCGGCTCGCCTCGGCGGCGTACTGGTCGCGGGAGGCGGAGCGCGTGATCGTCGACGACGAGAGCCAGGAGTTCTGGCGACTGTCGGCCCGGCTGTGGCTCGCGGCGGCTGCCACCGAAGCGGATCCGGCCGCGGCGGTCTCCGAGCTGACCGAGTGCCGCGACGAGATCAGCAAGCTGGGTGAGACCGAGCGCGTCGCGATCGCCGGCGCCTACCTGGCCAGAGCTCTGCACGCCGATGGCAAACCCGAGGAAGCGCGAGCCGCGGCCGACCGGGCCGCTGATGACTTGATTCCGTTGGCCGATCCCTCGACCCACGTGCTCGTGCTGCAGACCAGAGCGGAGATCGCGGCGGCCGTCGGGGGCCCCGGAGCCCAGGCCGGCTTGGAGTACGCGCGCTCGGTGGCCCGGGGCTGGTGGAAGGAGCGGCAGCGGGCGCTGAACGCCGTACGGCATGCGCTTGCCACGCATGATCTGTCCGCGCGGCACGATGCCGAGTGGCATGCGGCGCGGCACGATCCGCTGACCGGCGTGGGGAATCGGCGCGCCCTCGACGAGCGGCTCACCGCGGACCGGGACTCTGGGCGCGCGGTGACCCTGCTCGCCATCGACGTCGACGACCTGAAGCTGGTCAACGACACGTATGGGCACGCCTGTGGGGACGAATTGCTGCAGGTTGTTGCAAATCTCCTGGTAGAACAGGCGCGAGCGACCGACGCCGTGATTCGATCGGGAGGCGATGAGTTCTTCGTGGTGCTCGACCAGCCGGACGCCAAGGGTGGTGCGCAGCTGGCCGAGCGGATCCGGACCGCGGTCGCCGCGATCGCGGCGGCGACCGACAAGCCCTGGCTGGGGCGGCTCGGGCTGAGCATCGGGTACGCCGCGACCGCGGAAGGCGTCGGTGTGGATCAGTTGGTCGCCACGGCGGATCGGCGCTTGTACGGGGACAAGCGCCGCAAGAGGTGAGGTACAGGCAGACGCGGCACGAGTGAGGCACGCAGGGGAGGGGTGTGGTGCGCGAGACGTCGGGGGTGACGGCACGGATCGCCGCGGCGATGACGCTGGCGCAGTCGGGCGGTCCGGCCGAGGCCGCGCTCGAGATCAACACGCTGCTGACCGAGCTCGGGCCGGAGCCCAGCCATCAGCGGGCCGCGGCCGAGTACGTGCGGGCCGTCGCGGCGCATCACGCCACCGACGCGGTCGAGGCGCTGGACGCCGTCGACGGCTGCATCCGGGTCGCCCGGGCGATTGACGAGCCCGGCTGGGAGGCGAACGCGATCGCGATCCGGATCGTCACGCTGATCCGCACCGGCGAGGGCGGCGACTCGGTCGCGGACCTGGTCGCCGCGGAGAACGCGCTCTCGCGGACCCGCGACCTCGGGCTGGCCGGCTGGGCGCACACCGGCCTCGGCTACGCCTACGACCTGCTCCGGCTGTACGAGCTGTGCATCCCGCACTTCGAGCTCGCCGCGGAAGGCGACCACGATCCCCTCGGGCTGGCCGAGGCGCCCGCGATCAACCGGCTCAATCTGGCCGAGTCCAACCTGCGCTGGGCGCACGAGCTCGAGCGCCTGGGCGACACGTCGTACGACGAGGAGATCCGCGAGCGGAGGCGGTCCGCGCACAAGTGGGCGGGTGAGGCGGTCGAGGTGATCGTCCGTGCCGACCTGCTCGGGTACTGGCCGATCGCCGGAAGGCTGTGGCTGGCCGCCAGCAACGATCAGACGGACGCTGCCGAGGCCGCGGCGATCCTCAAGGACTGCAGGGACCAGCTGGCCAAGCTGGGCGACCTGGAGCTCGCTGCGATCGCGGGAGCGTATCTGGCCAAGGCATACGCCACCATCGGACGGCTCGACGACGCCATGGAGGCTGCGCACCGGGCCGGAAGCGAGCTGCCACCCACATCCGATCCGCCGGTCGAGGCACTGATCCGGCACACGACTGTGCTGATCGTGGCGGAGTCAGGCGATCCGGGAGCGGTTGCCGGGCTGCAGTACGCGCGGGCGATCACCAGAGGCTGGTGGGCGGAGCGGTTGCGCGGTCTGTACGCCGTACGCAGCGCACTGGCCAACCATGAGCTCTCGATCCGGCACGACGCGGAGTGGCGGGCCGCACGGGAGGATCCGCTGACCGGTGTGGGCAATCGCCGGGCGCTGGACGAGCGGATGTCGGTCGCGCACGACGCCGGCCGGTCCGTGGCGGTGATCGCGATCGACGTGGACAACCTCAAGGTGATCAACGACAGCTACGGGCACGCCTGCGGAGACGACATACTCCGTCGTGTCGGGCAACTGCTGTCCGAGCAGTGCCGAGCCGAGGACGTGGTGGCGCGGGCCGGTGGCGACGAGTTCGTCGTCGTACTGGACAAGCCGGACGAGCGTGGTTCGCGGGAGCTGGTGGAGCGGATCAAGGCCGCGGCGGAGCGGGAGGCGGCGGTGGCCCGGGAGCCGTGGTTCGCGATGCTGCGGCTCAGCATCGGGCAGGCGAGCAGCACCGACGGTACGCCGGTGGCCGAGCTGCTGACCGAGGCCGATCGGCGCATGTACGCCGAGAAGCGCCGGCGCCGTCAGTAGTCCAGAAAGCCTTCCACGACAAGGCGTCTGACCGTCGGCAGGTACTCGCGGTATACATCCTGCAATGGACGATCGAGCAGGTCGGCAAGTGCGTCCAGGATCTGCCCGACAGTCAGGTCGCCGTCGCATGCGCCCACGAAGCCGGCCAGCACGGTGTCCGCCTGTTCCGCCCGCCGCATCCCACGCTGCCGCCGGAGCACGATCGTCGCGGGGTCCTCCGCACCCGGCTGACCGCTTGTCTCCTGGACCACGTCGTCCGCCAGCACCAGGTGCAGGCCGGTGAGGTCGTCGGGCAAGCCCTCTGCCCGCTCGAACCGGCGCAGTACGTGCGGACCGATCGGCCGCTCGATCTCATACGGCCAGGCCTCGGCCTCGAGTGTGCCCTCCACGTTGTGCATGGTGATCCAGCCCATGCCGATCGCCTCGACTGCTTGCTCGTCGAGCCAGCGCATCCATTCGTCGTACCGGGCCGTGTACTGCGGGGACCCGTGCAGACCGGCGTCACGCAGCCAGAGCTCGACGTACTCGGACGGGTCGAGCTGCTCGCGCTGTACCGCCCACGCGGACCGATCACCCGTCCAGCCGGCGACTCGGTCCTGCCAGTCCTCACCGCGCACGCAGGTCCAGTTGGCGAGCAGTTGGCACCAGCCACCCTCGGTCAAGTGGTACGGCGCCTGCCGCACCAACTGCTCGATCACGGCGTCACCGGCGAACCCGGTCTCGCGGTAGGTCAGCCCACCACCCGGTGGCGAGATCACGTACGGCGGATTGCTCACGATCAGGTCGAACCGCTCGCCACTGACCGGCTCGTACAGACTGCCTTCGCGGACGTCGAGGTCGATCCGGTTCAGCGCGGCCGTCCACCGGGCCAGCTGGAGCGCTCGCGGGTTGACGTCGGTGGCGACGAGTTGGTTGACCCGGTCGGCCAGGTGCAGCGACTGGATCCCGCAGCCGGTGCCGAGGTCGAGCGCTCGCTCGGCCTTGATCGGCACGGTCAGATGGATCAGGCTCAGGCTGGCCGGCGCGATCCCGAGCACGTAGTCCGACCGCATCGGCTCCCGCCGCCCGTCGAGCCCGGGCGTCAGGTCGGCGATCACCCACCACTGCCGGTCGTCCTCCGCGAACGGCCGGATGTCCAAGACCGCCCGCGCTTCCCCGCCGCTGACCTTGATGATGCCAAGAGCAACCAGGTCCAGGCCGGGAATCGCCTGTGTGACAAGGGATTCCGGTACGCCGTGTTGCAGCAGGAACAACCGGATCATCGTGTCCAGCTCGTCACCGCCGTCGGTGCGCCGGCCCGCAAGAGTCGTCTCGTTGCGGGCCAGCGCACCGTTGGCCTGGGGACCCAGCCGGTCGGCGACACCCTCGACCGTGTACCCGGCTGTTGTGAACGCCTGTCGCAGCGCATCCACGTCGGTCCCCGTCAGCTCAGTCATGCAGCCATTATGGGTTGCAGCTCACCTTGGCCTCCGCCCAGTCGGCGTGATCGCTGGTGATGCCGTCGCCGCCGTCGGTGACCTGCAGGGTGAGGGTCTGGCCGCCGGCCACGTTCACCGAGACGTCCGCGGTGGGCGACGTACCGGTGAGGAGATCCGAGGTGTACTTGGCGACCCCGTCGACCAGGACCTTGAAGCTGACCTTGCCGCGGTCCTCCATCTCGTCGTCCACCCCGACCTTGGCGGTGAAGGTCGTGCAGTTGCCGCCGAGCCGCACGCTGGCCGACGACGGCGCGTGGGTGCCGAGGCCCTTCGCGTACTGCACGCCGTCGAGAGTGATCGGGCCGCCGTCACCGACACCGTCCTCGCCGTTGCTGTGATCCCGCTCCACAGGTCCCCAGCCGTTCGTCGAGTCGAGGAACTCCAGGTCGCTCACCCACTGCTCGCCAGTAGGTGCCGGTGGCAACGGTTTGTCGGCGATCGTGGCGGCGAAGAAGCCGAGTCCGCCGCCGGGCAGTTTGATCGCCTTGACCGTCTTCCCCGGATCGAGCGGTACGGCGGTGTAGAAGACCCGGTAGTCGGTCGTGGTGTTGCTCAGACCCGCTGGTGTGTAGCGGCCCTTCACCGACACCGCGAGCTTGGCGCCACCCGTCGCCGGGTCCTGGCAGCACCAGTTCGGTAGCTGGAACGTGCCCTGGGACTCGGAGCCGTCGGTGTAGATGATCGTCACCGTCCCGCGGGCGTTGAGACTCGCGCCCGCACCCAGCAGCGCGAGGTGCGTACCGGTGCCGGAGACCAGGATCGGGGCCGGCTGGTTCTTCACCAGGTTGGGCGTTCCGGGCGCTCCGGTCGGCCAGGTGAACTGCGCGTCCTGGACGGTGACCGTGGCACCCGGCGTGTAGCCGGCCGCGGCGAGCGCTTCGCCGTTGTAGCTGTCGCCGGATCCGTCGAAGTTGCCCTGGGCATAGGTGGCGGCGTCGCTGACACCGACCACGTTCGCGGCCTGGGACAACGACGCGTACGGCAATTGAGCCGTTGCCACCGCGCTGTTGGTGTAGCTATTGCCCTGGGCAACATAGCTGGCCTTCAGCTCCAGCGTGAAGCTTGCGGGCTTGACGTCGGCGGCGGGGGTGACCTGCAGCTTGGTCGTGACCGTCTTGCCCGGAGCCACGCCGGCAAAGGTGTTCGAGCCGGTGACAGTCCAGCCGTTGGGGACCTGGACGTCGAGACGCACGTCGCGGGCGGTCGTCGTGGTGCCGTTACGGAAGGTGGCGGTCACCTCGGTGGCCTGCCCCGGAGCGTTCCAGAGCGAGGGAGTGGTGAGTTCGGGAGTGCCGAAGGTGTTGGTGACCGTGCTGCCACCGCCGACCGAGGAGGTGCCGGCGAGCCGGACGACCGCGGTGTGTGCGGTGGAGATCGGTGCGGTGTCGATCCGGACGACGCCGTTCTCATAGGTCCAACTGGTCCGGCGTCCGTCGACCGTGACCTCGCGCGGTGCGGTGCCGGTGTGGACGGTGAGCTCGTACGGACGGGTCGCCGGCTTGCCGGTGTAGGAGCCGACGCTGGCGCCGATCTTCACGGTCACGTCGCCACGGGACTGCGTCGGCGCGTCCACCGCGAAGGCTTGCTGAGCCGAGTTGGTCGAGCGGGTGACGCGGTCGTCCTCGTAGAGCGTGAAGGACGACTTGCCCTGCGGATAGATGTCGACCGAGAGCCGGTCGCCGAAGCCCTGCTCGGCGGCGTTGTTGATCCCGGCCTTCCACATCGGCACGACCGCTCCGGCCTTGACGAACAGCGGCAGTGTGTCGAGTGCCGCGTGATAGCCGTTCACCGTGGTCGGGCCCTGGTAGACCCGTCCGGTCCAGTAGTCGATCCACTGGCCCTTGGGCAGGTAAATGCCGTTCTTCACCTCGTCAGCGCCCCACATCGGTGCGACGAGGAACTCCTTGCCGGCCAGGAACTCGTATTTCGTGGTGTCATCCCAGGTCTTCGGATCGTCCGGGTACTCCAGCACCAGTGAGCGGTTGAGCGGTGCTCCGGTCCGGTGCGCCTCAGCGGCATACGTGTAGAAGTACGGGAGCAGGCGCTCGCGGAGCTTGAGGTACTTGCGGTTGATCGAGGTGTACGGGTCGCCGTACGCCCACGGCTGCTTGTACGCCGGGGTGGACCAGCCAGACATCGTCATGAAGGCCGGGTTGAACACCTTCCACTGCATGTCCCGGACGTACGACGTGGCCGAGCCGCCGAAGATGCCGTCGACGTCACCGGCGCTGTAGGCGATACCGGAGTTGCCGGAGCCGGTGATGGCGGGGATCTGCCACTTGATCGCGTCCAGCGAACCACTGTGGTCGCCGGTCCACTGCACCGCACACCGCTGCGCACCGGCCCAGCCCTCCACCATCCAGGCGAAGCCACGGGCGTTGCTGTACTGCTCGATGCCGTTGTGCGCGGTATCGCAGGCACTCAGCGCGTAGCGGTAGCCAGGGCCGACCCAGGCGACGTCCAGCTTGCGTACGCGAACCCCAGCCTCGCCGACCTCGGCCGGCTGCCGGTCCAGCGAGGACTGTGTCCACAGTCCCATCTGGAGGTTGCGCTGCCGCAGCTCGTCACCGGTCTGCTTGAGTGCGGGGATGTCGCGCTTGCCCCACCACGTGCCGTCGACCTGCTCGGAGTCTGTGTTGGCGGAGTAGCCGCAGCCGTAGTCGTCGTTGACCAGCATCCAGCCGCCGGGCATGTCCTCGTCCTTGAACCGCTGAGCCACCTTCACCGCGTCCAGCGTGGTCACCTTGTCCGGGTTGACCTTCCAGTCGTTGTTGGGGTCGGGGTCGGTCCCGTAGTGACCGCGGTTGTAGCAGTCGGAGTCGCCGTACTCGAGTCCGTAGATCGGCGGCATGAACGGGCGGCCGGTGAGCTCGGTGTAGCGGTCCAGCGAGGTCTTCAGGTCGCCGACGAAGTAGTACGCGTCGAACCGCTGCTCGTCGTGCGTGGTGACCACGGGACTGGTGAAGCTGTAGCTGCCCGGGCTGAACGTGTTCCGCAGTACGCCGTACCCCGCGGTGCTCATGTAGTACGGCGAGGCGTTCGGGTTGCCGCCGTCCTCCCAGTTGAAGTCCCGGGAGATCTGGATGGTCTGGTCGCGGTGCGAGAAGCGGCCGTTCTGCATGCCGCCGCCGAAGAACTGCTCGTTCGGGCCGCGGCCGAGCGACTGGGTGGTGGACGTGTCGTTCCAGGACAGCGGAGCGGTCTCGGCCCAGACCAGCTGGCCGTTCGTCCGGTAGAGGGAGAACTTCAGCGGCGACTTCTGCGCGCGGACCTCGACCTTGCCGGTCGTCAGCGAGTAGTAGGAGCCGCGGTCCCGCCAGGTCGTGTGCGGGGTGCCGTAGTCGATCTTGGTGACGATGGTCGATGCCGGCGCGTTCGGATCGGTGGGCGGCGTACCGGCCGGGTCGGTGAAGTTCCCGTCCGGCGCCAGCCAGAGCCGGAAGACGTCGTCCTTCAGGAAGACCACGCGCACCTTCGCCGCGCCGGCGCTGAGGGTGTACGTCGCCTTGTCGGCGAAGAACGCGGTCACGTCACCGAGCGTGGTGTCGCCGGCCGCAGTTTGGGCGGTCGCAGGCCCGCCGTTGACCAGGACGCCGGTGATCACGGCCATGGCGGCGGCCGCGACAATTACTGAACGTTTCATGCGGACAAAGATGCTCACGAGTGCCTCACTTCACGCATCAATGAACAAGATGCGGTCATTGAAGCGCAGAGTGGTCGACTTGTCACCAGGTCGGCCGTCATCAAGTTGGGACGGGGTCTCCATCACAGGGTGAAAACCGGCGATGACGATGAGTCGCATGGCGAACCCACGTCCCATCAGCACCGCCCGTCACACACTCACCAGGCGCGGCCTCCTGACCGGCGGGCTGGCCGCGGGGTTCGCGCTGGCCGCTCCTGGCCTGGCACGGGCGATCCCGATCGATCCGGACGCGACCGCCCGCCCCGCCGGCGACCCGGACTTCCATCCGGTGAGGTTCCGGCTGCCGGCGCCGACCGGGCGGCGGGCGCTCGGGACGACGGCGATCCACCTGGTCGACCAGTCCCGGCCGGATCCGACCATGCCCAGCGGACGCCGGGAGCTGATGATCAGCCTCTGGTACCCGGCCTCGGTGGTCGGCTCCGCGCCCGTCGCCAAGTACATGCCCGCCCGGACCGCGGTCGAGGTGGACGACGCCTGGACCGGTGAGTACGGGCTCGCGCTGCCGACCGGGTCGTTCGACTTCGCCGGGACCGAGACGCACTCGCGCGTCGACGCGCCGATGCAGCCCATCCGGCATCCGGTCGTCCTGTTCTCGCCCGGCTATCAGTACAGCCGGTTCGTGAACACCGCGCAGGTCGAGGACCTGGCCAGCCGCGGGTACGTCGTGGTGACGATGGACCACACGCACGAGGCGCCGGTCGAGTTTCCCGGCGGGCGGTTCCTGCCCGGCGTACCGGCCTCGCAACTGTCCGATCCGGACTTCACCCGGCAGGCGGTCGAGACCCGGACCGCGGACGCGCGGTTCGTCCTGGACCAGCTGGACCGGATCGCCGGCGGCGGGAATCCCGATGCCGAGGGCAACGATCTTCCGGACGGGCTGGGCGACGGGCTGGACCTGCGCAAGGTCGGCATGTTCGGTTTCTCGCTCGGTGGGTACGCGACCGCTAACACGTTGCTCGAGGACGAGCGGCTGGTGGCCGGCATCAACCTGGACGGCACGCTGCGGGACGACCCGGCGAAGGGCCCGCTCGGCGAGGTGGCCCGGAAGGGACTGGACCAGCCGTTCCTGCTGTTCGGCTCGGGCGACACTCAGCGAACCGATCCGGGCAAGAAGTACTACGACCCGTCCTGGGCCAGTTTCTGGGCCGCCCAGCGCGGCTGGAAGCTGAATCTGGGCCTGGCCGGGACCAAGCAGAAGGCGTTCACCGACTACCAGTTCATCTTCGACCAGCTCTTCCACGAGATCTACGGCGACGACCCGATCATCACCTCAGTGATGAAGGCTCTCGTCGGCGGCGCGGAGCCGCAGCGCAGCGTGCTGGCCCAGCGCGACTACATCGCCGCCTTCTTCGACCAGACCCTCCGCCGCCGCCCGTCCCTTCTGCTCCGCGGCGACTCCCCAAAGTTTCCGGAAGTCCACTTCGCCCGCTGAGACGGCGTACGCTCGGAAGGCTCGGGGCGGGGCTGGGGGACGTCGGCCGGGGCAGGTTGTGGCCGCGGAGCGACGCGCGGTGCGAGTGGGTTCTTGGCCACACTCTGGAACCCTGAGGGGTGTAATCGGGCCCGCACCGGTTACCGTGCGTTGAGAAATGCGTTGCCGTCGGCCGTACTCTGTCCTCGGACGGGGGTCGGAGTGTGCTCGGGGGAACAGACGTCCGGTCATGGGCGTTGTCGGCAGGACGAGAAGGCTAGAGCAAGGAGCGCAGTGGCAGGGGCAGCAGGGACGAAGACATCGACGGGCAGCCGCCTGGTGATCGTCGAGTCGCCGAAGAAGGCGCGGATGATCGCCGGCTTCCTGGGGTCCGGGTACGTGGTGGAGTCGAGCTTCGGCCACATCCGGGACCTGCCGAGCGGGGCGGACGAGATCCCGGCGAAGTACAAGGGCCTGCCCTGGGCGCGGCTCGGCGTGAACGTCGAGGACCACTTCGACCCGCTGTACGTCGTACCGGCCGACAAGCGGGCACAGATCCGCAAGCTGAAGGACCTGCTCAAGGGCGCCGACGAACTCTTCCTCGCCACCGATGAGGACCGCGAGGGCGAGGCGATCGCCTGGCACCTGCTGGAGGAGCTGAAGCCGAAGGTCCCGGTCAAGCGGATGGTCTTCCACGAGATCACGCCGAAGGCGATCCAGGACGCGGTCGGCAACGCCCGGGACATCGACGAGGACCTGGTCGACGCGCAGGAGGCCCGCCGCATCCTCGACCGGCTGTACGGCTACGAGGTCTCGCCGGTGCTGTGGAAGAAGGTCATGCCGCGGCTGTCGGCGGGCCGGGTGCAGTCGGTCGCGATCCGGATGGTGGTCGACCGCGAGCGGGAGCGGATCGCCTTCCGGAGTGCGTCGTACTGGGACCTGGACGCCACGCTGGACGCCGGCGAGAGCCGGACGCCGCGGCAGTTCCCCTCCCGCCTGGTCTCGGTGGACAGCAAGCGGGTGGCGCAGGGCCGCGACTTCAGCTCGATCGGTGAGCTGAAGGGCGCGAACACGGTCCACTTGAACGAGGAGACCGCGACCGCGCTGGCCGGCGCGCTGCGCGACTCGCAGTTCTCGGTCCGGTCGATCGACTCCAAGCCGTACACGCGCAAGCCGTACGCGCCGTTCCGGACCACCACGCTGCAGCAGGAGGCCGGCCGCAAGCTCGGCATGTCCGCCTCGCAGACGATGCAGATCGCCCAGCGGCTGTACGAGAACGGCAACATCACCTATATGCGAACCGACAGCGTCACGCTGTCGGACACGGCGATCACCGCCGCCCGGGCCCAGGTCCGCGAGCTGTACGGCGCGTCGTACCTGCCGGACAAGCCGCGGGTCTACACCTCCAAGGTGAAGAACGCCCAGGAGGCGCACGAGGCGATCCGGCCGGCCGGCGAGGTCTTCCAGACCCCGGCGCAGACCGGTCTGTCCGGCGCGGAGTACCGGCTGTACGAGCTGATCTGGATGCGCACGATCGCGTCCCAGATGAAGGACGCCGAGGGCCGCAGCGTCTCGATCAGGATCGACGCGACCGCGTCGACCGGCGAGAAGTGCGAGTTCACGTCGTCCGGCCGGGTGATCACCTTCCACGGCTTCCTCAAGGCGTACGTCGAGGGCGCGGACGACCCGTCCGCCGGGACGGACGACCAGGAGACCCGGCTGCCGGACGTCGCCGAGGGCGACGTGCTGCCCGCGATCGAGGTGCTCGCCTCCGGGCACGAGACCAAGCCGCCGGCGCGCTACACCGAGGCGACGCTGATCCGCGAGATGGAAGAGCGCGAGATCGGGCGGCCGTCGACGTACGCCACGATCCTCGGCACGAACGTGGCCCGCGGGTACATCTACAAGAAGGGCCAGGCGCTGGTGCCGGCCTGGCTGGCCTTCGCGGTGGTGCGGCTGCTCGAGGAGCACTTCACCCGGCTGGTCGACTACGCGTTCACCGCCACCATGGAGGACGTCCTCGACGAGGTCGCCTCCGGTGACCTGCAGCGCGAGGGTGTGCTGTCCCGGTTCTACTTCGGTGACACCGACCTCGAGGGCCTGCAGTCGATGGTGAGCGACCTGGGCGACATCGACGCCCGGGAGATGTCGACGTTCCCGGTCGGCGGTGACGACAGCGGCATCGTGCTCCGGGTCGGGCGCTACGGGCCCTACGTCGAGGACAAGGACGAGCGGCGCGCGAACGTACCGGAGGACCTGCCGCCGGACGAGCTGACCGTCGAGAAGGCCCAGGAGCTGCTGTCCCAGCCGTCGGGTGTCGAGCACGAGCTCGGTACGGCGCCGGACACCGGTCTTCGCGTGGTTGCGAAGGCGGGCCGGTTCGGACCCTATGTGACCGAGGTCCTGCCGGAGGACGCGCCGAAGGGCGCCAAGCCGCGGACCGGGTCGCTGCTGAAGTCGATGGCACTGGACAGCATCGGCCTCGACGACGCGATGAAGCTGCTGTCGCTGCCGCGAGTGGTCGGCAAGGACCCAGCCACCGGCGAGGAGATCACGGCGCAGAACGGGCGCTACGGGCCGTACCTGAAGAAGGGCACCGACTCGCGGTCGCTGCAGACCGAGGACCAGATGTTCGACATCACCCTCGAGGAAGCGCTGAAGATCTACTCCGAGCCGAAGCAGCGTGGGCGCCGAGCCGCCGCGCCGCCGCTGAAGGAGCTGGGCGCGGACCCGGAGTCCGGTCAGCCGGTGGTGGTGAAGGAGGGCCGCTTCGGTCCGTACGTGACCGATGGCGAGACGAACGCGACGTTGCGCAAGGACGACTCGGTCGAGACGATCTCGCTGCTGCGCGCCGCCGAGCTGCTGGCCGACAAGCGGGCCCGCGGGCCGGTGAAGAAGACCGCCAAGAAGTCGGCCACCAAGAAGACCGCTGCGAAGAAGACGGCGGCGAAGAAGACCACCACGAAGAAGACCGCCGCGAAGAAGACCACGGCCAAGAAGACGGCGGCGAAGAAGTCCTGAAAGAAGGTGCGCCGGTGACGAGTCCGGTCGAGGTCAGCGCGCAAAGACTACGGGAGCGGGGTGAGCGGGTCACCCCGGCTCGGCTGGCGGTCGTTGAGGTCCTCGCGGGCACCGAGGAGCACCTGAGCGCGGAGCAGATCGGCGAACGGGCCGAGGAGCTGCGCCCGGGGATCCACCGTGCCACCGTCTACCGGGCTCTGGACGCGCTCGGTGAGTTCGGCCTCGTCACGCACGTCCACCTCGGCCGGGCGGGGACGACGTACCACCTGGCCGGGGATCTCGCGCCGCGCCACCTGCACCTGCGTTGCTCCGAGTGCGGCAAGGTGTACGACGCTCCCGGCGACATCCTCGAGTCGGCCCGGAAGAAGGTCCAGCGCGAGCTCGGCTTCCAACTCGCCCCTGAACAAGTAGCCCTCGTCGGTACCTGCAGAAACTGCGCCAAGAGCACCTGACACGAGCTCTGGGCGCGTCGCCGGGCCAGGCTTACGCTGACGCCGGACACGTTTGTCACGGCCCAGGCCATTCCTGTGGTGAACGCTCCGCTTGCCCGGACCTGGGCCGCGCGGAGAGGAGTTCCCCGTGCGTTCCTTGCGACGATGTCTGATTCTGGCGGCTGCCCTCGCGCTCGGCGCGATAGGACTTCCAGCAGCTCATTCCGCCCCGACTGTCGACGCTCTCGTGACCGTCGCCAGCCCCCCGACCACGCACCCCCAGAACGCGCAGAACGAGCCCGCCCTGGCGGTCAGCGCCAGCCGGCCGGATGTGCTCGCCGCCGGCGCCAACGACCTGGTGGACATGCAACCGTGCTCACGACTCGCATCCACCGAGCACGCCGCGTGTTCGTTCCCACTCGGCACCTTCAACCTGGGTGTGGGACTCACCGGTGTGTACTTCTCGTTCAACCGCGGTCACACCTGGACCCAGCCGACGTACTCAGGCCTGACCGCGGCCGACTGCAGTCCGACCGTCGAGCCCTGCGTCCCACACGTCGGCCCGATTCACACCGTGCCGAACTACTACGAGAACGGACTGCGTTCGCGCAGTGACCCAGGCGTGGCCTTCGGACCCGCCCCCGGTCCGAACGGATTCTCCTGGGCCAACGGCGACCGGCTCTACCTGTCCACTCTGGCCACGAACCTCACCGACACCGTGATCCGCAACGGCAGCGGTCAGAACAGCCCCACCGGAGTGACCGTCTCGAGCATCGACAACGTGACACCGGCCCGGATCGCCGTCCAGTCCAACTGGTCGCGGCCGTACTTCGCCGCACCGCATGCGGCATTCAGTTCCGGACTCGACAAGGAGCAGATCTGGGCGGACAACGCCGAGAGCAGCCCGTTCTTCGGCAACGTGTACGTCTGCTACTCCGACTTCCACAGTTTCAGCGGGGGCAACGCCTTCCCACTGAAGCCGATGGTGTCGACCTCCCGTGACGGCGGTGTCTCCTGGAAGCAGCACCAGGTCGCACCTGCGATCGCCAACGGCAAACAGGGTGCGTACGACGGTTGCACCGTGCGGACCGACAGCCACGGTGTCGTCTACGTGTTCTTCACACACTTCGGCGGGACCAGCCTGGCCGGCTTCCACACCGTGATCAAGTCGCTGGACGGCGGCCAGACCTGGCGGCAGCCGAAGGACGTCGTGGCGATCACCGATCCGTGCTTCCACAACGACCCAGTGACCGGACGGTGCATCGTCGACGGCGTCTCCGGCGCCCGGACCGACCTCGCCGCGATGCCCAGCATCGATATCGCCAACGGGGCGCCGACCGGGGCGAACGCGACCAACGAGATCGTCAACGCCTGGGTCGACGGGCGCGACGGCCCTGACCATGAGAAGGCGTTCTTCGCCTACTCGACCAACGGAGCGGCGTCGTTCAGTACACCGACGCCGATCTCCCCGGCGGGCGACATCTCGACGTATGCCGCACCGGCCATCAGCCCGGACGGCAAACGGGTGTACGTGACGTCACAGGCGTTCACGCAGCCCTTCCAGACGACCACGGTCAACCCGCGGCCGGAACACGGAGTCCTGCAGAGTGCCGCGATCGGGGCAGGTGGTGCCCCGGGCGCCTGGTCGACGGAGTACTCCGGACCGCTCGGTGACGCACGCGGGTCGTCGCAGGGCCGGATCCTGTACAACGAGTTCCTCGGCGATTACGTCTACACGATCGCTACCCGCACCTATGGCACCGGCGTGTGGACCGACGTTCGCCGGACCGTCCACTGTTCGGCGATCGACGCCTGGCGTCAGCGGTCGGCGAACGCCGGAACTGTGGTTCTGCCGGCACCGTGGCCGCTGGGTGACTGCCCGGCAGACTTCGGCAACAACGACATCTTCAGCGCCACCACCGGATAGGAGTATGCGTGGACAGCCCTGACCGGAGGAGGTCAGGGCTGTCCATATCTGTTGATCGGTGTGGATTCGTGAACAGCTAGGGCTTAGGGTCGATGCCTGTGACCCAAGACCACAGCTATGTCGAGGACTTTGCTCCCGGCGCCAACGTGCTTCCCCCGCGGGCCTGGCTGGACGACGACTCGGCCAAGCTGCCGCTGTCCGGTGACTGGAGTTTCCGGCTGTCGCCGAGCGTGGCCGACGCCCCGGACGACCTGAAGGACCCGGACACCTCCGGATGGGACACGATCGCCGTCCCGGGTCATTGGCAGCTCAGTGGGTACGGCGCTCCGGCGTACACGAACGTGGTCTACCCGTTCCCGCTCGAGCCGCCGTACGTGCCGACCGACAACCCGACCGGTGACTACGTCCGGACCGTGACGATCCCGGCGGACTGGGCCGGCGCCCGCGTGGTGCTGCGGTTCGAGGGTGTGGACTCGCGGTTCGCGGTGCACGTCAACGGCGAACTGGCCGGCTGGTCGTCCGGTTCGCGACTGCCGTCGGAGTTCGACGTCACCGACCTGGTTGCCCCGGGCAAGGAAGCTCGGATCGTGGTGCGCGTGCACCAGTGGTCGGCCGGCAGTTATGTCGAGGACCAGGACATGTGGTGGCTGTCCGGGATCTTCCGCGAGGTCAATCTGCTGGCTCTGAAGCCGGCCGCGCCGACCGACGTCTTCGTCAAGGCGGCGTACGACCACGTCGAGGGTGCCGGCACGCTGCTCGTGGAGTCCGACGTACCGGGCACTGTCTCGGTGCCTGAGTTGGGCCTCGAGCTGGCGACGGGTGAGCACACCCGGATCGAGAGCGTCGAGCCGTGGAGCGCCGAGGTCCCACGCCTGTACGACGGTGTGTTGCGGACCGAGGGTGGTGAGGTGCGGCTGCGGATCGGCTTCCGCACGGTCGCGATCGTCGACGGCATCCTGACCGTCAACGGCAACCGGGTGCTGTTCAACGGCGTCAACCGGCACGAGTTCCACCCCGACCGCGGTCGCGCGCTGACCGAGCAGGACATGCTGGACGACGTATTGCTGATGAAGCGGGCCGGGATCAACGCGGTCCGGACCAGCCACTACCCGCCGCACCCGCACTTCCTCTCGCTGTGCGACGCCTACGGCCTCTACGTGATCGACGAGTGTGACCTGGAGACGCACGGGTTCGGGTACGAGCCGCAGCCGCCGAAGCTGCCGAACCCGGTGATGGACCCGCGGTTCCGCGACGACCTGGTGGCGCGGATGGCGCGCACCGTGCACCGGGACAAGAACCACCCGTCGATCATCATCTGGTCGCTCGGCAACGAGTGCGGGATGGGCGAGAACCTGCGAGCGATGTACGACCTGGCGAAGGAGCTCGACCCGTCGCGGCCGGTGCACTACGAGCGGGACACCGAGGCCGAGTTCGTCGACATCTACTCGCGGATGTACACCTCGCCGGAGGGCTGCGCGGAGATCGGCGCGGACTCCTCGCTGTACCGGAACCTGCCGTTCATCCTGTGCGAGTACGGCCACGCGATGGGCAACGGTCCGGGCGGACTGCTCGACTACCGCGAGGTGTTCGACAAGTACCCGCGCTGCCAGGGCGGTTTCATCTGGGAGTGGATCGACCACGGCATCCGGACCACGATCGACGGCCGCGAGGTCTACGCGTACGGCGGTGACTTCGGCGAGACGATCCACGACGGGAACTTCGTCTGCGACGGACTGCTGTTCCCCGACCGGACGCCGTCACCCGGCATGCTCGAATACGTCAAGGTGATCGAGCCGCTGCGGATCGTTGCTGACGGCAACGGTGGCGTATCGATCACCAACCGCTACGAGGTGCTGGACACAAGTCACCTGACCTTCACGTATGTCGTGGCGGTCGAAGGCGAGCAGGTCGACGCCGGGACCCTCTCGGTGCCGGCGATCGCGGCCGGTGAGACGGTGACGGTGGAGCTGCCGTCGGTCGATGCGTCGAAGCCCGAGACCTGGGTGACGGTCGCGGCCGAGCTCGCCTCGCCGACCTCGTGGGCGGACGCAGGCCACCGCATTGCCTGGGGACAGATCCGGGTGGACGAGCCGGCTGAGCCAGCGGCTGTTGTTGGCGGATCGCCCGCTGACGGTGAGGCAGGCGTCGATGGGATCACCGTCGCCGGGGTGAAGAACGCCCGAATGGATGTCTCGCGGGCGCCGATCGACAACGACGCGATCCCGGGGGTCGCGAAGGCCTGGCGGGAGCAGGGTCTGCACCGGGTGCAGCACCGAATCGTCTCCCAGGGTGAGCGCGACGGCGCGTGGGAGGTCGTGACCCGCACGGCGCCGCCGCAGCTGCAGTGGGGTCTCGTCAGCACCTGGCGCTGGACCGCCGTCGACGATGCGGTCGTTCTCGAGCTGAACGTCGTACCCGAAGGCCTGTTCCCGGAGGTGCTGCCGCGGCTCGGCGTCACCTTCGAGCTGCCGAAGGTGGAGCGCGTCGAGTGGTTCGGCACCGGCCCCAACGAGGCGTACGCCGACACCCGCGAGGCCGCCGCGGTCGGGAAGTACTCGGCCACGGTCGCCGAGCTGCAGACGCCGTACGTCCGTCCCCAGGAGAACGGCCACCGCATCGACACCCGCTGGGCCACCCTCGACGGCCTCCGGGTCGAGGCGATCGGCACCCTCTTCGGCCTCACCGTCCGAGACTGGACCACCGACGACCTGGAGACCGCCAAACACACCGCGGACCTCGTCCGCGGCGACACCACCTACGTCACCCTCGACATCGCCCAAACCGGCGTAGGTACAGCCGCCTGCGGCCCCGCCCTCCCCGACCGCGACAAACTCAAAACCGCTCCGGCGTCCTTGTCTCTACGCTTCACCACGAGCTAGCGCCTCGGCCAGTTGGCGGTACTCGGCGCGGGGTAGCCGTCGCTTGGTGCGGTCCGGGGTGTCGGTCTGCCAGGTCAGGAGCTGGATGGCGACGTGATCGGCTCCTGCCTGGTGGTGTTCGGTGATTCTCGCCAGCACGGTGTCCGGATCTCCCCACGCGACGGTGGCGTCGATCAGCCGGTCGCTGCCGCCGTGGGCGAGGTCGTCGTCGGTGAAGCCGAGCCGGCGCAGATTGGTCGCGTAGCCACGCTTCGTCAGGTAGAAGTCGAGGGCCTGGCGAGCGATGGCGCGTGCCGTCGTCGGGTCGGTCTCCAGCACCACCTTCTGTTCCGGCGCGAGCAGTGGCCCGGGGCCGAGCGCCGTACGGGCTGACGCCGTGTGATCCGGGGTGATCAGGAACGGATGGGCGCCGCGGCTCCGGGCGGCCGAGAGCGCCAGCATGCGGGGTCCGACTGCAGCCAGGATCCTGCCCTCGGCCGGGACGCCCGCCGCGTCCAGGTGGTCCAGGTACTGCGTCAGTTCGCGATAAGGGGACAGCGTCCACTGGGCCGGTTCGCGGGGTCCGTTGCCGATGCCGAGCAGGAGTCTGCCCGGGGACCGCTTCTCGGCTTGGTGGTACGCCTCCGCGACATCGGCGGAGCTGTGCACCCAGATGTTCACGATCCCGGTAGCGACCGTGATCCGCTCCGTCGCCGCGAGCGCGGTCGCCGCCAGGTCGAACATGTCCGGACCGTTGCCGAGCCAGATGGTGCCGAATCCCAGTTCCGCCAGTTCGACGACGGCCTCCGGCAACTGGTCGCCCTCCTGGGCCCAGAGTGACGACGGCGCCCAGATCCCGACGGTCCCCAGCGGCCGGACGTGCTGATCCGATGGCATAGCCCGACGGTATGGCCCGGTGGCCGCGCCGTCAGGATCCACTTTTCAGCCGGTGGACCGGTCGTGGTCAGATAGCGATGGTCGGGCGGGGGTGTACTCGATCGGCTGGGGGGTTGTAGGCGTGCCAGGCGGTGGTCAGGCGGGTGACGGCCTCGGTGAGGTCGTCGGGGCGGGCGCGGAAGTGTAGGCGTACGTAGCTGTCGCTTGCGCCGGTTACGTCGAGGCCGGCGCCGGGGAGGATGGCCAGGCCGTGGCGGAGGGCTGTTTGGGCGAAGGAGTTGCCGTCGCCGTGGGGGAGTTTTGCCCAGAGGGTCTGGCCGCCTTGGATGGTTGGGACGTGCCAGCTCGGGAGGTGCTCGGCCAGGAGGGCTTGGAGGTGGTCGTGGCGGGCCTTCAGCTCCCCCGCACGGCCTAGGTCGTCCAGTTGGGTGACAAGATGGGCCGCGGCCAGCTGGGTGGGGACGTTTCCGCCCAGGTCGTGGACGGCGCGGATGCGGGCCAGGCGGTTGACGAGAGGTACGGCGGCGCGGATCCAGCCGATGCGGAGGCCGCCCCAGATGCTTTTGCTGAGAGAGCCCACCGAGATGACCGCGTCGCTGAACGCCGCCAAGGACATGGGCCGCGGTTCACCCGGGAAGCCGAGGTCAGCCGGCACTTCGTCCTCGATCAGAGGTACGTCGGCCGCGACCCTGGCCAGTCGCTCACGGGCCAGCGGGGACAGCACCGAGCCGGTGGGGTTCTGGTACGTCGGGATGACGTAGGCGGCCGCCGGACGACGCTCCCGGACAGCGGCCTCAAAACCGCCGAGTCCGACCGGCAGACCGCGCAGCACCGCGCCCTTCTCCCGGAACGCCTCCAAAGCGCCCGGGTACGTCGGAGCCTCGACCAACACCTGATCGCCAGGCGACAGCAACGCATGAGCCAGCAGCGACAACGCTTGCTGACCCCCGTTCGTCACCAGGATCTGGTCCGGCGTCGTCGGCACACCGTGCCCGGCGTAACGGGCGGCCAGCGCCTCACGCAGTACTGGATGGCCGTACGGGTAGTACCCGATGTCACCCGAGATCCGGCTGAGCTCCGGCACGATCCGCGCGTACGCCTCCGCCAGTTGCGGCGGCGGATCGCCGGGAGCGGCACAGATGGCGAGCAGTACGTCGTCGTCCCGCGACTCCAGCGAGTCAAGGAAGATCGGATCCACGGGGGCGTCTTCAAGAGCACCGGTGCTCGGCGTACCCGCGACGCGTGTCCCACTGCCCTGGCGGCGAGTGATCCGGCCCTCCGACCGGAGCAACTCGTAGGCCCCGACCACGGTCGTGCGACCGACGGCCAGAGCGCCGGCCAAGGAACGGTCCGGTGGCAGCAGCACGCCGGGAGGCAGCTCGCCGTCGTCGATCAGCCGGCGGAGGCGGGTCGCGAGGAGCACGTACAGCGGGCCGCGGCCGGATGACCAGCGGCCCAACCGCTCAACCACCTCGATTGGCCTCATTCGCGAACCAATTCTGCCGGATTGGCTCTGGGGACGCCAGTGAAACCCTCGGACGATGGCGGTATGGCCACCTTTCCCCGCAACGACATCGCGTCCCTGACCGCCGAACATCCCCGGCACGACCTCGGCGAGAGCTACGGGCCGGACCTCCGGCTCGCAGACCTGTTGACCCCGGAGCTGGCCGACCTCGAGCTCGGCTACGGCACCGCACCCGGTGACCCTCGCCTGCGTTCGGCGATCGCCGACCGCCACGGCGTCCGTCCGGAGCAGGTCGTCGTCACGGTCGGCGGGATGCATGCGATCTTCCTGCTCGCCTACCTGCTGGTGGATCGCGGCGGTCAGGTCGTCACGACCCAGCCGCTGTTCCCGTCGACCGGCAATGCCTACGCATCGATCGGTGCCGACGTCCGCGCGGTCCCGTTGACCTTCGACGGCGGTTACCGCCTGAGCGCCGACGCCGTCCGGGCGCAGCTCACGCCCGACACCAAGCTGGTCAGCCTGACGACACCACAGAACCCGTCCGGAGTCGCCGTACCCCACCAGACCCTGGAAGAGATCGTCGCCGCCATGGCCGAGATCTGCCCGGACGCGTACCTGATGGTCGACGAGACCTACCGGACCGCGGCGTACGGCGATGATCCGGTCGCGGCGACCGCGGTCGACCTCGGCCCGAAGGTCGTGACGGTCGCGTCGCTGTCGAAATGCCACGGCGCGGCCGCGCTGCGGATCGGCTGGATCGTCAGCACCGATGCGGACCTGGTCGATCGCGTGGTGACCGCGAAGTTCAACACGGTCGTGTCCGCGTCCCCGGTGACCGAGGCGCTCGCCGTCCGGGTGCTGGAGCGCGAGGACGAGATTCTCGCCGTACGACGGGCATCGCTCGCCGAGGGACTGGCCATCACCGAGGGGTGGGTCCGGGACAACAGCGACGTGATCGAGTGGGTCCGGCCGGATGCGGGTGCGCTGTGCGCGGTCCGGCTGAAGCCGCAGGTCGATCTGGGCCGGTTCCGCCGGGCGGCCGCGGACTTCGATGTGCGGCTGGCCGACGGCGACTGGTTCGGCGACGAGCCCGGGGTGTTCCGGCTCGGGTTCGGATTCCCGCCTCCGGTCGAGCTGAAGGCGGCCCTGGATGCGCTGCGTCAGGCTGTCGATGCCGCCCACTAGTCTTTGGGTGTGCCGGAGGTTTATGACCCGCTGACCGATCCTGCACCGGCGCATGATGTGCGTGCGGTGTTGCGGATCCGGGCGTTCCGGCGGCTGTGGGTCGCCTTCGGGCTGTCCAGTCTGGGCGACTGGATCGGGTTGCTGGCCTTGACGGCGATGGCGAAGGCGTTCGCCGGCGACGACTACCAGGCGGCGAACTTCGCGATCGGCGGGGTGCTGTTCCTGCGCGTACTGCCGGCCCTGGTGATGGGCCCGGTGGCCGGCTGGATCGCGGACCGGCTGGACCGGCGCTGGACGATGATCATCGGCGACCTGGTCCGGGCCGCGTTCTTCGTCAGCATCCCGCTCGTCGGCACGCTGACCTGGGTGCTGGTGGCGACCGTGCTGATCGAGATCGTCAGCCTGATCTGGGGTCCGGCCAAGGACGCGAGCGTGCCCAACCTGGTGCCCCGGCACCGGCTCGAGGCAGCCAACCAGCTCAGCCTGATCACGACGTACGGGACCGCCCTGCCGGCCGCGGTCATCTTCACCGCGATCACCTTGGTGTCCCGCTGGGCCGGCGACTTCGCGATCGACCTGGCCGTGTACGTGAACGCCGCGACCTTCGTCATCTCGGCCCTGGCGATCGTGTCGGTCTCCGAGATCGGCCGCGCCATCCACGAGCACGAGGACCATCCGACGCTGTGGCGGACCATGGTCGAGGGCTGGTCCTACGTCACCGGTACGCCGGTGGTCCGCGGTCTCGTGGTCGGGATCTCCGGCGCGTTCGCGGCCGGTGCGGTCGTGATCGGCCTCGGCCGCACGTATGTCGAGGGTCTCGGAGCCGGCGACCCCGGGTACGGCGTGCTGTTCGGCGCCGTCTTCGGCGGTCTCGCCCTCGGCATGGGGTTCGCGCCGCGGCTCTTCTCCGGTCTGTCCCGGCGCCGGCTGTTCGCGGCCGGCCTGGTCGGCTCAGGGATCTGCCTGGCCGGACTGGCGCTGATCCAGCAGATCGAGATCGCCACCATGATCGCGATCCTGCTCGGCTTCTGCGCGGGCGCGTCCTGGGTCTCCGGCTACACGCTGCTCGGTCTCGAGGTCCCGGACGCGGTCCGCGGCCGGACCTTCGCGTTCGTCCAGTCCGCCGTACGCACGGTCCTCGCGGTCACGCTGGCGATCGCCCCGTTCGCGGCCGGTGCGATCGGCCGGCACACGTACACGATCGGCGGCAAGTCGGTCACCTACAACGGTGCCTCGATGACCATGCTGATCGCCGCGATCCTGGCCGGGGTGATCGGAGTGATCGCGTGGCGGCAGATGGACGATCGTCCGGGCGTCCCGTTCTGGCGCGACGTACGGCGCAGCTTCGGCAAGACTACTGGCGTGTATCCGACCACCGGCCTGTTCATCGCGCTCGAAGGCGGTGAGGGCGCGGGGAAGTCGACGCAGTCCGCGCTGCTCGTGGAGTGGCTGAAGGAGCAGGGCCAGCAGGTCCTGCTCACCCGCGAGCCGGGCGCGACCGACCTCGGCAAGACGTTGCGGCAGATCGTCCTCGACCCGGCCACCGGCGACATCTCGCATCGCGCCGAAGCGCTCATCTACGCCGCCGACAAGGCCGAGCACGTGGACTCGGTGATCAAGCCCGCGCTCAAGGCCGGCGCCGTCGTCATCACCGATCGGTACGTCGACTCCGCGCTGGCGTACCAGGGATCCGGGCGAGATCTCGACCTGTCCGACGTCGAGCGGGTGAACCGCTGGGCCACCGACGACCTCCGGCCGAACCTGACCATTCTGCTCGACCTGCCCCCGAAGAGCGGCCTCGGCCGCTTCGCCGAGCGGGACCGGATCGAGTCCCAGTCGCACGACTTCCACGAGCGGGTCCGGACCGCGTTCCTCGAGCTCGCCGCCGCGGAGCCCCAGCACTACCTGGTCCTCGACGCCACCCAGGACCGCGACGACCTTGCCCAGCAGATCCGCGCCCGGCTCCAGCCGATCCTTCCGAAGGTGGACCTATGAGTGTGTGGGACGACCTGGTCGGGCAGGAGCCGGCTGTCGCCGTACTGAAGCGGGCCGTGGCCGGCGCCGCGGCCGGGATGCGGGGCGAGACTGGCGCCGCGGTCGCCGGGATGACGCATGCGTGGTTGATCACCGGCCCGCCCGGATCCGGCCGCTCGAACGCAGGGCGGGCGTTCGCGGCCGCGCTGCAGTGTCACGACCTTGGCTGTGGCGAATGCAACGACTGCCGTACGGCGCTCAGCGGCGCGCACCCGGATGTGTCGCTGATCCGGACCGAACTGCTGTCGATCCGGGTCAGCGAGATCCGTGAACTGGTCCGCCGGGCGGCGATGAGCCCGACCCAGGGCCGGTGGCAGGTGATGGTCGTCGAGGACGCGGACCGGTTGACCGAGCAGGCCGCCGACGCGTTGCTGAAGAGCATCGAGGAGCCCGCGCCCCGGACGGTCTGGGTGCTGTGCGCGCCGACCGTGGAGGACGTCGTACCGACGATCCGGTCGCGGTGCCGGCTGCTGGTGCTGCGGACGCCGCCGGTGGCCGCGGTGGCGGACATGCTGACCAGCAAGCTGGGAGTGGATCCGGAGCTGGCCGGGTTCGCGGCGCGGGCGGCGCAGGGGCACATCGGGCGGGCGCGGGCGCTGGCGCGCGACGAAGAGGTGCGCGACCGGCGGAACAAGGTGCTCGAGGTTCCGTTCGCCTTACGGGATCTCGGGGCCTGTCTGAAGGCTGCCCAGCAGTTGGTCGAGGCGGCCAAGGACGAGGCCAAGGCCAGCGCCGAGAAGGTCGACGAGAAGGAACGGGCCGCGCTCGAGCAGGCGCTCGGCGTCGGAACGAAGGGCGCCAAGCCGCGGGAGGCCAACGCCGCGCTGAAAGAGCTCGAGGACCAGCAGAAGGCGCGCGCCAAGCGCTGGGAACGCGACGTGCTCGACCGGTCACTCGTCGATCTGATGGCGCTCTACCGGGACGTGCTGGTCGTGCAGACCAACGCCGGCACCGAGTTGATCAACGCCGAGCTGCACCGCAACATCGAGCAACTGGCCGGCCGGACGACGCCGGAGCAGACCATTCTCCGGATCGGTGCGATCACCGCCTGTCGTGAGGCCATCGAGGCCAACGTCGCACCCCTGCTCGCCCTCGAGGCGATGACCGTCTCGCTGTTCGAGGGCCGCAACGACGGCCCGCACGTCCCGCGCCGGGTCCAGCGATAACCGCGTGGTCACTCTCTGAGACTGCCGTCCGATTACTGGGCAGCTGCTGTAACACCGAGACCGGTCAGTCCGATGTTCGGGTGTCCGAGCACTACCGCTCGGCCGATCGCCGAACGGACGCCAATGAGCCAGCCGCCCCCTCCGATCCAGCCGGCGCGGCCCTCGCTGCCGCCGGCTGAATCGTGGTTGGCCGGCGTACCGACACCGGCACAGCAGCGGCAGGATCGGTACGCCGTGGCGGCGTTCGTGACCAGCCTTCCGGGCCTGGTCCCGATCGCCCTGGTGCTGGCTGCGATCGCGTTGCGCCGCATCAAGCGGACCGGCGGCCGGGGCAAGCGGCTCGCGTACGGCGCCTTGGCTGTCTGTCTGTGCTGGGTTCTCGCGACCAGCGTCGCGGTCACGCTCAACGTGCTCGGCGAGCGTCGGGCCGGCATCGGCCGGACCGTCGGCATCGCGCAGGTCGCCGTCGGGCGGTGCTTCGACGCGGACCTGGAGGCCGCAGCCCTGCGGGTGGTGCGGATCGCGGACTGTGCGGTTCCGCACACCGGGGAGGCGTACGCGAAGGTCCGCGCCAGTCTGACCGGGCTGGCCGCCGACCAGACCCAGACGGTCGCGACCCAGCAGTGTGCGACCGCGTTCAACGCCTTTGTCGGGAAGCCGTACGAGAGGTCCGAACTGGACATGTACTACGTCGTCCTGGAAGATCGTGCTGTTGCTGATGGCAACGTCCTGTGCCTGCTCGGAATGCCGGGGATGCGGCTGACCGGTAGCATGCGCGGATCGCAACGGTAGTACTCGCGGGGGAAGAGTGACGCAGCCACCATACGACCCGGACGCGGGCCGCCCACAGGACGCGCCGAGGTCGTTCCCGACCTACGGCCGGCCCGACCAGCCGCACGCCCAACAGCCCGGCACCCAGTGGGCCGCCCCAGGCCAACCGCAGCCCCAGCAGCCACCATCGCCGTACGGCCAACCGCAGCCCACGCAGCCGCAGTACGGCCACGTTGGTGGGCAAACGCCATACGGGCAGTCCGCTGCGCCGCCGCCGTACGGCCAACCTGCTGGGCAGGCGCCTTACGGGCAGCCGCAGTATCCGGCGGCGTACGGCCCGGCGCCCTATGGGTACGGCTATGGGTATCCGGGGACGACGGGTGGCACCAACGGGCTGGCCACGGCGGCGCTGGCGACCGGCATCGGCGGGATCTTCTTCGGCCTCGCCGCCCCGGTGGCGATCGGCCTGGGCATCGCCGCCCTGGTCCAACTCAAGAAGCGCCAGGAGACCGGCAAGGGAATGGCGATCGCCGGCCTGGTCATCGGCTCCCTGACCACCATCGGCTACCTCGTCCTCTTCGGCGTCCTCATCGCGATCGGCTCGACCGTCGACGACACCTCCAGCGGCTCCGAGCCCGTCTCGTCGACTCCGGCCGACATCACGTACGTCGAATACCTGGCCGTCGGAGACTGCTTCGACGACGGCGAGGACGACAACGAGGCGATCCGGAAGCCCTGTGCGGAACCGCACGACGCCGAGATCATCGCCGACGTCAAGCTCCCGGACGGGCCGTACCCGGGCGACAAGGGCGTTCGCAAGGCTGCCGACAACACCTGTGCGTCGGAGTTCGGCACGTACGTCGGCACCCCGGCGGACGAGTCCGAGCTCGAATTCGTGTACTGGTCACCCGATGAGAGTCTGTGGAACCACAACGACCGACTGGTCGTCTGTGCGGCGTACGGACCGGACGACGAACCGCTCACCGGGAGCGTGAAGGGCACCCACCGCTAGGCACCCCACGCGTGCGACGCAGGCAAGAAGGCGTCGGGTGAGTAGGAGCGCGCATGGGTGGAGCTGGCTTCTGGCAAGTACGCTGGCGCGGTGGGCATGGTTATGGCTGTGTCGTTCGAGCGTTACGGGCGGCTCTATTACCTGGACCCCGGCCCGCATCGTCCGCGTGTCGGGGACAAAGTGCTGGTTCCGACCGATGACGGTCCGGAGGTGGCGGAGTGCGTGTGGGCGCCGCAGTACGTCACCGAGGAGATCGGCGGGCTGCCGCTCTGTGAGGGTATTGCCACGGCCGCGGACCTGGATCGCGACGAGCAGAACCGGCAGCGGCGCGCCGACGCGCGGGTGATCGCGAAACGGACGATCCGGCAGCACGGTCTGCCGATGAAGGTGGTCGGCATCGACTTCGTCGACCGCCGCGCGGACGTCGATCAGCTCGTCATCGTGTACTTCTCCGCCCCGCACCGGGTCGATTTCCGCGAGCTCGTGCGGGATCTGGCCAGGGCGCTCCGGGCGCGGATCGAGCTGCGCCAGGTGGGTGCGCGCGACGAGGCCCGGCTGCAGGGCGGGATCGGGCCGTGCGGGCGGGACCTGTGCTGTGCGACCTTCCTGAAAGACTTCGAGCCGGTCAGCGTGCGGATGGCGAAGGACCAGGACCTGCCACTGAACCCGTTGAAGATCTCCGGCGCGTGCGGGCGGCTGATGTGCTGCCTGAAGTACGAGCACCCGCTGTACCAGGAGTTCAACGCGAAGGCGCCGGCGGCCGGGACGCAGGTGGAGACCCCCGCGGGTGATGGAGTGGTGGTCGGGCACAACGTTCCGAGCGACACCGTGGTGGTCCGGCTGGCGGCGTCCGGCCGGCGGTGCGCGTGCAGCCGCGCGGACGTGTGCTCGCCGCGGCAACAGTACGAAGCCTCCAGTACGACGACCTCCGACGCACCACTGCCCGAGGACCTGGCCGACGTCGTACCGGCCGAACCCGGGGTCACGGACACACCAGCAGCCCAGACGGCGGCCGAGACGACACCAGCTGGAACGGCGGCCGAGACGACGGCGCCCGAGGAGCGGCGGCCACGCAAGCCACGGCGCCGGCGCCGACTGCACCACGAAGACGAGGGAGAAAGCTCGCAGTGAGATTCCGCAGGACAACGGTGCTGGTGGCAGCCCTGGCGGTACTCGTGAGTGGGTGTGGGGTGGCGAGCCGCGCGCAGGATGCGGGTGACGGTACGACGACTGGGACGGGGGCGAACCCGCCCAAGGGGCCGGTCGGGCCGATCCCGGCCGGGCTGGAGAAGTTCTACCAGCAGCAGCCGGACTGGCAGCGCTGTGGCTCCAACCAGCAGTGCGCCACGATCACGGTGCCGCTGGACTACACCAAGCCGACCGGTCAAACGATCGAGCTGCGGGCGCGGAAGGTGCCGGCCAGGGACCGGGCCGGGAAGATCGGGACGTTGTTCATCAACCCGGGCGGGCCCGGTGCCTCCGGAGAGAAGTTCGCCGCCTCGGCCGGGTTCGTGCTGGGCTCGTCGCTGCTGCGGAAGTTCGACGTGATCGGCTGGGATCCGCGCGGGGTCGGGCAGTCGACGCCGGTGCGCTGCCTGGACACCGCGCAGATGGACAAGTTCATCGCGACCGACGGCAGCCCGGACACCGAGGCCGAGATCACCGACCTGAACAACGAGGCGAAGATCCTCGCGGACGGCTGTGAGCAACGGTCCGGCGAGCTGCTGCCGCACGTGTCGACCAAGGATGCCGCGCGCGACATCGACGTACTGCGGGGGATCGTCGGCGACCCGGAGCTGTACTACCTCGGCTTCTCGTACGGCACCTACCTGGGCGCGACGTACGCCGAGCTGTTCCCGAAGAACGTCGGCCGGCTGGTGCTCGACGGCGCGGTCGACCCGTCGAAGACCGCGAAGCAGAACAACATCGCCCAGGCGAGGGGCTTCGACACCGCGCTGGACGCGTTCGCGGAGGACTGCGCCCAGCGGTCGTGCCGGCTCGGCAGCAGCAAGGCCGAGGTGCTCGCGAACATCGACAAGCTGATCAACGACAGTGACGCGACCCCGCTGCCCGGCGACGGGAAACGCGAGGTCACGCAGGCCCTGGTGCTGCTCGGCGTGCTGTCCTCGCTCTACCTGAAGCAGCTGTGGCCGCAGCTCGAGGACGCGGTCCTCGACGGCCTGGCCGGGAACGGCGCTCGCCTGCTCGCGCTGGCCGATCAGTACACCGATCGCGAGCCGTCGGGGTACTCGGACAACGCCAACGAGGCGATCTACGCGGTCAACTGCCTAGATCGCCCGGACATCACCGGGGTCGCGGAGGCCAAGGCGGAGATGCCGGAGTACGAGGCGGCCTCGCCGCGGTTCGGGAGCGCGCTGCTCTGGGGCTCGCTGCCGTGCGCGAACTGGCCGGTGAAGGCCGAGGACAAGCCGCACACGATCAAGGCGGCCGGTGCGAAGCCGATCATGGTCGTCGGCACCACCCGCGACCCCGCGACGCCGTACGAATGGGCCGTCGGGCTCGCGCACCAGCTGGAGAGCGGCGTGCTGATCACCCGCGACGGCGACGGCCACACCGGCTACAAGCAGGGCAATCCGTGCGTGGACAACGCCGTGGAGAGCTACCTGCTGCAAGGTACGGCGCCGACCGCCGACATCAAGTGTTAGTTCGGCCGGGTGTCGCCCGCTGAGGGCGGGAGCTGCAGCGTGTCGGTGGCGTGCTGGAGGATGGCGCGCAGGCCGGCCTCGTCCTGCGGGCGCCCGCCGACGGTGATCTCGACCGCGGAGCTTGTGCCGCCGTCGGTGGAGATCCAGCGGGACAGGCCCATCCGTGGGCCGCGGGTCTGATCGACGTACGTGTAGATCAGCGTGCCGTTGTCGCGGCTGATCACCTTGAGGTTCTTCTCGTCGATGCTGCGGGCGCGGTCGTTGACCAGCTCGTCCGGGGACTGCTTGCTGCCGCGGGTGTCGAACCGGAGCTGCCAGACGCCGGTCGGGTCGAGGAACCGCGGCCGCGTGCCGGCCTGGGAGCTCTTCCACCCGGTCGGGACCTCGGCCGACACCGGTGCGTCCGCGCTGCCGAAGGTCTGTACGACGTACTGCAGGGAGTCGGGCTGGAGCCCGTCGGTCCGGGCCGGCGTGCTCGAGGCGGGTTGACTGTTCACGATCCCGGCCGGGGTGTCGTCACCTGCCAAGGGATTGCCGTTGAAGGCGAGCACCGCGCCGAACACGGCCACGCCGACGGTCATTCCCGCCAGCGTCATCAGCAGCGCCTGGTGCCTGGGCGTGAGCATCCCGACCTCGCTTCCCTCTCTCCCGGCCGATTATCCCCGACAAGAGGGGCGTCTCCGCAATCGGCCGCTACGGATGAGCACAAACTTCATCGCGGCAGTACGCTGACACGTCGTGAGCACGCACGACCCCGCATTTCACCAGGCCCTGCAGCGATATGACGCCGGTACGGCGGAACGCGCCGACCTCAAGCTGCTCACCAAGCAGCTGCTGAAGCTGCTGGTCGAGAAGGCCCCCGGACACGCGGTCGAGGTGCGGGTCCCGCCGTACGGCGCGGTCCAGTGCATCGAAGGGCCGCGGCACACCCGGGGTACGCCGGGCGCTGTGGTCGAGCTCCCGCCCGAGCTCTGGATCGACCTCGCCCTCGGCCGCGTCGCCTGGGCCGATGCCCGCCAGTCCGGCAAACTCCGCGCCAGCGGCGAACGCACCGACCTGAGCGCCCTGCTGCCACTGGCCTGAGAGCGCGACCATCCCAGCCGGCACTGAGCCGCGGCACCCCCAGGATGCCGCGGCCGCGTGCGTCTCACGGTAGGGACACATCGGTTCTTCCCCGGCGATCGGAGCTGGCACTATGTGCCAGTGGCAGCAAGTGTCCGCGCGTGGCTGGCCCGGCTCCGTGTCGATCTGACCCCGTGGCACAGCTCTCGCGACTACCGCATCCTGCTGGTGTCGGGATCGGTCTTCTTCCTCGGCGGCATGTTCGGGTACGTCGCGCTGCCGTACCAGCTGTACCAGCTCACCGGCTCGAATTTCGCCGTCGGCGCGATGGGCCTGGTGACGATCGCCCCACTCGTCGTCTTCGGCCTGTACGGCGGTGCCCTCGCGGACCATGTGGACCGCCGGAAGCTGCTGATCGGCACCGGCATGGCGCAGGTCCTGATCTGCGCGGCACTGCTCGGCAACTCGTTGCTGGACCAGCCACAGGTGTGGCTCATCTACGTCTGCGGCGCGCTGAACGCGATCGCCACCTCCCTGCAGCGGCCGAGCCGGGAGGCCCTCCTCCCACGGGTCGTGCGGCACCAGGAGATCCCGGCCGCGGTCGCGCTCAGCTCGCTGACGATGCAGGTCGGCCAGCTCGCGGGCCCGGCGCTGGCCGGCCTCCTGGTCGGAGCGGTCGGCGTGACCTGGGCGTTCGCGGTCGAGCTCACCGGCCTGGTGCTCGCGACCGCGCTCTACCTCGGCCTGCGCCCGTACCGGACGAGTGAGCACAGCACGCCGCCGAGCCTGCGCGCGATCGGCGGCGGGATCGTGTACGCGTTCCGCCGCCGGGACCTGCTCGCCACCTACCTGGTGGACATGGTCGGGATGTTCCTGGCGATGCCGATCGTGCTGTTCCCGGCCTTCGCCACCGAGATCCTGCAGCAGCCGAAACTGCTCGGTCTGCTCTACAGCGCCGAGGCGATCGGGGCGATGTGCGCCAGCCTCACCAGCGGCTGGGCGAAACACGTCCACCACCAGGGCCGGGCCGTCGTCCTCGCCACCATCTGCTGGGGTGCCGCGGTCGGGATCGCCGGGCTGGCGCCGAACATCTGGTTCGCGATCGCGTTCTTCGCCGTGGCCGGTGCCGCCGACATGGTCTCGGTGCTGTTCCGGTCGGTGATCTGGAACCAGACGATCCCGGACGAGATGCGCGGCCGGCTCGCGGGGATCGAGATGCTCGGCTACTCCCTCGGTCCGCTCGGCGGCCAGGCCCGGTCCGGCCTGGTCGCGGACCTCACCGGTGTCCGGGCCGCGATCGTCAGCGGTGGCGCCCTGTGCGTCGTCGGCGTGATCGGGACGGCGGCCTGGCTGCGCGAGTTCTGGCAGTACGACGCTCGCACCGACGAACACGCGGTCCGCGAAAGGGAACTACGCACAGCCAGTTAAAGTCTTGTCATCATGCGTATCCGCCTTGTACTGATCGCCGGCCTGCTGGTCGTCGCGGGGTGCAGTGGTCCGGGGCAGGAGGATGCCCCGAACGTCCCGCCGCTGGTCTCGGTCAGCACCGCGCCTACCGAGACCCCGTCGGAGACGCCGTCCGAGACCCCGAGCGGTCCGGCCACCTCCAAGGTCGCGGACACGCTGTGTGTGCGGATGGATCAGTCGCTGGTGCAGTCGACGCTCACGGTGCCGGTGGTGCAGATCCAGCCCAAGGCGATCCCGGCCGAGTTCGGGTTGCCGACGTACGACGTCTGTCAGCTCGGTCTCAGCACCAGTCCGAACGGGCCGGTCCTGCGGGTCGGGACTTCGGTGCTCCCGGCAACCAAGGCGACGCTGGCGGCGACGCAGAAGGCCTATGCTGCGACGAATGGCGAAAGGGCCAAGCCCGTGGTTGTGGGTGAGGGCGGCTACGGGACCAGCACGTTCGTGGTGTTCTTGCTGGACGGGCGGTTGTACAAGGTCAGCGGACCACCGGCGACCCTGGCGAAGTACGTCGTACTCGGGCAGGAAGTGGTCCGGCAGGCGCCCGGGTTGCCGGAGGCGCAGCCGTTGATCGCGCGGCCGGACTGCGAGCGCGGATCGTCCGCGGCGGAGAAGGTGATGGGCGCGCCCGCGATGGTCCGTCGGGACGGTCAGACCGCGGTCGGTGACCTGGTCTGTGGCTGGGTGAACCCGACGAGCGTGCTGTCGACGTCGGTACGGCGTACTCCGAACGCGGAGGCGTTGATGGTGCCGATCCGGAAGGCCGCGACGTCGCAGCCGATCCCGCTCGGCGACGAGGCGTACGTCGACACCGCGACCGGGCGCACCACGATCCGGGTCGGCGACGACAAACTGGTCGACCTCGTCCCACTGCCGGCCCGGCCGATCGACCCGGACCTGATGACGGTCTTCGCCCTGGCGATGTCCCCGCTGTACACCCGCTGAGGTGCCTACCTGACCTCGGCGATGATGGCGATGGCCTCGGTGATCTCGGTCGGGGTGCGGGCGGCGTACCCGAGGACGAGGCCGGGGGCGTGCGGGAGTTGGCAGTGCCAGGAGAGGGGGTGGGTCTTGACCCCCTTGTGGAGCGCGGCTGCGGCCAGTTCGACGTCGTTGGACGAGTCGTCGAAGGTGATGGTGAGGTGCAGGCCGGCCGCGGCGCCGTGGACGGTTGCTGTGGGCAAGTAGTTGCGGACGGCGTCGACCATGGCGTCGCGGCGGGTCCGGTGCCGGCGGCGGAGGAAGCGCAGTTGGCGTTCGAGCTCGCCGGACTCCATCAACTGGGCGAGGGTGAGCTGGGGGAGCGCGGCGTTGCCGAGGTCGGCCAGGCGCTTCATGCCGATCAGTGCGTCCTTGTGCTGCGGTGGCGGCAGCATCCAGCCGATCCGAAGCGAGGGCGCGAGCAGTTTCGACACGCTGCCTGCGTAGATGACCTGATCCGTGAGCATCGCGCGCAGAGCGGGAACTGGGGGACGGTCGTACCGGTGCTCGGCGTCGTAGTCGTCCTCCAGGATCAGCCCGCCGTCGGCGGCCCATTGGATCAGTTCACGCCGCCGTTCGCCCTCCAGTACGACGCCGGTCGGGAAGTGGTGCGCGGGAGTCGCCATCACGACGCCGGCGCCGGACGCGCGGAGCAGGTCGACCCGGAGGCCGTCACCGTCGACCGGGATCGGGGTCGTGGTCAGACCCCAGTTCTGCAGGTGCTGCCGGGAGCCGAGCGAGCCGGGGTCTTCGACGGCGATCTCGGTGATGCCGCGGTCCTTGAGGACCTGTGCGACCAGGCCGATCGCTTGCGAGACGCCTGCCACGATGATCAGGTCATCCGGGTCCGCGGCGACGCCGCGGTTGCGCGCCAGCCAGTTCGCGACTGCCCGGCGCAGTGCCGGCGTTCCGGCTGGGTCGCCGTACCCGAATGCGGATGACTCCAGGTCGTTCAGCACTGTCCGCTCGGCTCGCAACCAGGCGCTCCGCGGAAAGGCCGCTAGATCCGGCACCCCGGGCGTCAGATCGATCCTGGCCGGCGCGGCCCGCAAACTGTCGAACACATCTAAACCAGGCTGCTCGACAACCGCCCCCTTCCCATCCCGCCGCGCCCGAAGGCCACGGCCTTCGGTGGGAGTTCGCCGAGAGCCGTCCACCTCCCCAGCATGCTGCGCGGCCGCGCCGCCGGCGCGGTGCTCGGGCGGTGCGGTGGTGGTGAGGGGAGCGGCGACGACGGTGGTGCCGGCTCGGGCTCGGGCGGTGATGTGGCCGTCTTCGGTGAGGCGTTGGTAGGCCTCGGTGACCACGCCTCGGGAGATGCGGAGCTCGGCGGCGAGGACGCGGGTCGCCGGGAGGCGGGTGCCGAGGGGGAGGCGGCCGTCGGAGATGGCCGCGCGGAGGCGGTCGGTGAGCCAGTCCGCGAGGCCGCCCGCGGGTGCGTCCGCCGGATTCAGCTGCAGGAAGTCGGCTCCGGCCAGGCCCTCGGGACCGGTCGGCGGCGTACCGGCGGCCGATCCATTGGACCTGTCACTTTGGCTCGGATTGGACCTGTGCACCGGACCATTGTGGCGGCACCGTGGAGTTATGGGAACCGACTACGTGCACGGCTACACGCCGGCGGAGACCCGCCGGCTGGCGGACCAGGCGCAGACCCTGGCCGATCTTCTCCACGACGGCACCAGCTACCCGGCAGGGAGCCGCGTCCTCGAGGCGGGCTGCGGGGTCGGCGCACAGACGGTGCAACTGGTGACCCGCAGCCCCGGCATCGACCTCGTCTCCGTCGACATCTCCGAGGAATCACTCGCGCGAGCCAAGGCCCGGGTCGCCGCGATCGCACCGGACGCCCGAGTCGACTGGCGGCACGCGAATCTGCACGAGTTGCCCGCGGAGGAGTTCGACCACGTCTTCCTGTGCTTCGTCCTCGAGCACCTGCCGGACCCGCACGCCGCGCTCACCGGACTGCGCCGCCTGCTCAAGCCCGGCGGCACGATCACCGTCATCGAGGGCGACCACGGGTCAGCCTTCTTCCACCCGCGCAGTACGGCGGCGCAAGCGGTGATCGACTGCCTGAGCGACCTCCAGGCCGAGACCGGCGGCGATGCGCTGATCGGCCGGCGCCTACAGCCGTTGCTCAAGGACGCGGGGTACGACGACGTCCGCGCCTGGCCGTGCACCGTGTACGCCGACGAGACGCTGCCGCACCTGGTCGACGGCTTCACCCGCAAGACCTTCATCGCGATGGTCGAGTCGGTCCGCGAACGCGCCATCGCCGCCGGGATGCGGACGCCGGTCGAGTGGGCGTCGGGCATCCGCGACCTGGAGAACGCCGCGGCGTCCGGTGGCACCTTTCACTACACGTTCTTCAAGGCGGTGGGACGAACATGATCACGTTGCTGGCGCTCGTCGTACTGATCTGCCGGGGGCTCAACCGCAACCAGCGGCGGCAGCTCCGGCCGACGTCACCCAACGGCGTACCGGACCGGGATGTGGAGCGTCTCATCGAGGACCTACGAGCGCTCAGCTGACCAGTTCATGAATTCCTGGTAAACAAGGGAGTATGGCGCCTACCGAGCAGCTGGAGATCGAGACCAAGTACGACGTCGGCGACGACGCGAGTCTTCCGGCGCTGCGCGAGCTGCCCGGAGTCGCGAGGGTGGCGCGACCGGTCAAGCTCGACCTGGAGGCGGTGTACTTCGACACCGCCGGCCTGGACCTGGCTGCGAACAAGGTGACCTTGCGCCGGCGCACCGGCGGCGAGGACGACGGCTGGCACGTGAAGTTCCCCCAGTCGGATGACGAGCGGCTGGAGGTCCATCACCCGCTCGGGCGGGCCGTTCGGAAGGTGCCGGTCGCGGTGGTTCGCACCGTGCGGGTGCACGTCCGCGATCAGGAGCTGATCCCCGTCGTCACGCTGAACACCAAGCGAGTCGTCCATCGGCTCATGGGCGAGGACGGCCAGGTTCTCGCCGAGCTCGCTGACGACCGCGTCACCGCGACCGTCGAGGGTGGTGAGCCCGAGAGCTGGCGGGAGTGGGAGGTCGAGCTCGTCAACGGGGACGAGGCGTTGCTGGAGGCCGCGGACGAGGCGCTGCGGTCCGCGGGCGCCCAGCCGGCCGCTGGTCCGAGCAAGCTCGCGCGGGCGCTCGGCGACCGCGTGCCGCCGCCCGAGTCGTTGGAGCTGCCGAAGAAGCCCAGGACCTCGGACGTGTTCCGCGCGTACGCCGGTGCCCAGGTGCAGGCGATCCGCGAACGCGACCCCGAGGTACGGCGGGATGTCCCGGACTCGATCCACAAGTTCCGGGTGGCCACACGGCGACTGCGGTCGGCACTGGCGACGTACCGGCCGGTCGTCGATCGTGCGGCCGGTCACCTGATCCGCGTCGAGCTCAAGTGGCTGGCGGGTGAGCTCGGAGCAGCGCGGGACGCCGAGGTTCAGCGTGAGCATTTCGCAGCGGAGGTCGCCGAGCAGCCGGTCGAACTGGTGATGGGCCGCGTCGCCGGCCGCATCGACGACCATCTGCGCGGGGTCTACAAGGCCGGCCGGGCGGGCGCGCTGGCCGCTTTGGAGAGCGAGCGCTACTTCCGCCTGCTCGAAACGCTGGACGAGTTGATCGCCAAGCCGCCGCTGACCGATGAAGACCGCAAGGCCGCCAAGCAGCTCCCCGATATTCTCGACCACGACTGGCGCCGGATGCGCAAGGCTGTCCGCCGCGCCGAGTCGGCCGAGACCAGCGCTGAGCAGGACCATGAACTCCACGAGGTCCGCAAAGCCGCCAAACGACTCCGGTACGCCGCCGAGTCCGCCGTACCCGTCCTGGGTGACGAAGCGGGCGCTCTGGCCACCCGCGCCGAGGAAGTCCAGGAAGTCCTGGGCGAACATCAGGACAGCGTCGTGTCCCGCGACCTCCTCCGCGAGCTCGCCGTCCAGGTTCAACTCGACGGCGGCAACACCTTCACCTTCGGCCGCCTCCACGCCGCCGAAGAGTTCCGCGGCATCGGCTCCCGCGACGCCTTCTTCGAACTCTGGCCCACCTTGCAGTTCGGCTGAACGAGAGACGGACCCGGCGAGGTGCCGGGCCCGTCTCTCGGGGTGGGGCTGTCAGGCAGGTTCGCGTCGAGTCAGCAGGGCCTGCCTGACAGGTCTAGTGCTGCACCGCCTTCTCGGCGCCCGCGCCGGTGAGGGAGCGGACCTCCATCTCGGCGAACTTGTCGACGTCGACCGGCTCCTTGCTGGTGACCGTGCCGAGCCAGCCGAGGAAGAACGCCAGCGGGATCGAGACGATGCCGGGGTTGTCCAGCGGGAACCAGTGGAAGTCGATCGAGGTGTCGGTGATCATCGACAGGCTGGCGTGGGTCTTCGCGTCCACCTTGCCGGAGACGACCGGGCTGAACGCGATCAGGATGATCGCCGAGCCCAGACCGCCGTAGATGCTCCACAGCGCGCCGCGGGTGTTGAACCGCCGCCAGAACAGCGAGTACAGGATGGTCGGCAGGTTCGCACTGGCCGCGACCGCGAACGCGAGCGCCACCAGGAACGCGATGTTCTGGCCGTTGGCGAAGATGCCGCCGACGATCGCGACCAGGCCGATCACCACCGCGGTGTACCGGGCCACCCGGACCTCGCCGTCGCCGCTGATCTGGCCCTTCTTGATGATCGAGCCGTAGATGTCGTGGGCGAACGACGTACTCGCGGTGATCGTCAGGCCGGCCACCACCGCCAGGATGGTGGCGAAGGCGATCGCGGAGATGACACCGAGCAGCAGCTCACCGCCGAGCTCGAACGCCAGCAGCGGTGCGGCCGAGTTCGCCTTGCCCGGCGCGGCCTTGATCCGGTCCGGGCCGACGATCGCGGCGGCGCCGTACCCGAGCACCAGGGTGAACAGGTAGAAGATGCCGATGATCCAGATCGCCCAGCTGACACTGCGCCGGGCCTCCTTGGAGTTCGGCACCGTGTAGAACCGCATCAGTACGTGCGGCAGACCCGCCGTGCCGAGCACCAGCGCGAGCGCCAGTGAGATGAAGTCCAGCTTGCTGATCCCCGTTGCGCCGTACTGCAGACCCGGGTTCAGCAGCTTCTCGCCGGCGGCCGGGCTGTTGTCCACGGCCGCACCGAGCAGGCTGGACAGATTGAAGGTGTACTTCGCCAGCACCCAGAGCGTCATGATGCCCGCGCCGATCACCAGCAGGACGGCCTTGATGATCTGCACCCAGGTGGTGCCCTTCATGCCGCCGACCAGCACGTAGGTGATCATGATCGCACCGACCACCGCGATCACGATGCTCTGCCCGGTCCGGCCGGAGACACCGAGCAGCAGCGCGACCAGACCCCCGGCGCCGGCCATCTGCGCCAGCAGGTAGAAGAAGCAGACGCCGAGGGTCGAGATCGCGGCCGCCATCCGGACCGGCCGCTGCTTGAGGCGGAACGAGAGGACGTCGGCCATCGTGAACCGGCCGGTGTTCCGGATCAGTTCGGCGACCAGCAGCAGGGCCACCAGCCACGCCACCAGGAAGCCGATCGAGTAGAGGAAGCCGTCGTACCCGTTCAGGGCGATCGCGCCCGCGATGCCCAGGAAGGACGCGGCGGACAGGTAGTCGCCGGAGATCGCGATGCCGTTCTGCGGGCCGGTGAAGGACCGGCCGCCGGCGTAGTAGTCGGCCGCGGTCTTGTTGTTCCGCGACGCCCGCAGCACGATCGCCAAGGTGGCGACCACGAACAGCGCGAAGATGATGATGTTGACGGTCGGATTGCCGATCTCGGTTGCCAGCGGCAACATCAATGGGGCGGTCACTGCTCGGCTCCCTCGATCTGGTGGCGCAGCTTCTCGGCGTCCGGGTCGAGCCGGCGGTCGGCCCAGCGGACGTAGATCAGCGTGATGGCGAACGTCGACACGAACTGACCGAGGCCGAACAACAGGGCCACGGTGATGTTGCCGGCGACCTTGTGCGACATGAAGTCGTGCGCATAGGCGGCGAGCAGGACGTAGACGAAGTACCACACCAAGAAGAGTGCGGTCATCGGGAACACGAAGTTGCGGAACCGGCGACGCAGTTCGGAGAAGTCCGGGGACATCTGGACATCTCGGTACGTCGTCAGGTCCGGTTCGCGAGTGTCACTCATCGCGTGACCTCCAAACGGGGGGACGAGGCCGGGCGGCTTGGACCGGCAGGGGCTGCTGCTGCTCGTACTGTGGTCCCGGTCACGTCGCACCGACAGCATCCACACGCATCGAGCGCTCAGCGGACCACACCAGTCGGCCGGTGGATCACCCACCTGCGCCAAGCGGTAGGAATCACACGACGAGCGGTCTCATCGGGTGGGAAGGCCGCGGTCGACGTCGACTGCTTCGGGGGTGTGGAGGCGGACCATGCTGCGGGCGGTGCCGGCCGGGATGCGGTCCGGGGTGAGCTTCGAGACCACGATCACGGTCAGGAACGCGAGCGGCATCGTCCACGCCGCCGGCTGGCCGACCAGCGCCCGCGGCCAGCCGCCGTGCGGTGCGCCGACCACGTTCACCAGGGCCGCCGCGCTCGCCGCGATGCCGCCGACGACCAGCCCGGCCGCCGCACCGGTCGTCGACATCCGCCGCCACCAGATCCCCAGCACCAGAAGGGGACAGAATGTCGACGCGGCCACGGCGAACGCGAGCCCGACTGTGTCCGCGAGACTCAACGCACCGGTCACCGTGAACGCCAGGTACGGCACAGTCATCGCCAGTAGCGCCGCGATCCGGAAGCTGTTCACCGCCACGTAGTCCCCACCGGTCCACCGATGCAACCGGCTCCGCAACAGGTCCTGGTCGATCACTCCGGCGATCGCGACCGTCAGCCCGGACGACGTCGACAGGAACGCCGCGAACGCCCCCGCCGCAACCAGCGCACCGAGCAAATCCCCTGCTGTACCAGGCAAAACCAGTCCGGGCAGCTTCAGTACGACGGTGTCCGCGCCACTGCTCACCAGGTCAGGCGCGAACGACCGGCCGAGGACGGCGTACATGGGTGGGAACAAGTAGAAGAACCCGAGGAGCGCGAGTACGACGACCGTCGTACGGCGTGCTGCCCGTCCGTCCGGGTTGGTGTAGAACCGCACGAGCACGTGCGGAAGGCCCATCGTTCCGAAACAAAGGGCCAAGAGCAACGAGTACGTCGCGTACAACGGATGGTCGCGGCCGCCGGCCCGGGACAGCGGCTCGGCCCATTGCGCTGCCGCACCGTGCAAGGAGCCGAGTACGCCGACCGGTTGGTGCCAGACGACCAGGATGACGAAGATCGGCGTGGCGAGCGCGGTGAGTTTCAGCCAGTACTGGAAGGCTTGCACGAAGGTGATCGAGCGCATGCCGCCGGCGGCGACGTTCATCACCACGATCACCGCGACGATCGCAGCCCCGACGTATGGCGGCGCGCCGGTGACGGTCTGCACGGCCAGTCCGGCTCCGTGCAGCTGGGGCAGCAGGTAGAGCGTGCCGATGCCGACGACCAGGCCGGAGCAGATCCGACGGACCAGCGGGGACTCGAAGCGGGTCTCGGCGAAGTCGGGCAACGTGTAGGCGCCCGAGCGACGCAGCGGGGCGGCGACCAGCACGAGCAGCATCAGATAGCCGACGGTGTACCCGACCGAGAACCACAGCATGTCGGCGCCGTTCACCAGCACCAGGCCCGCGACACCGAGGAACGACGCTGCCGACAGGTACTCACCACTGATCGCGGACGCGTTCCAGCGCGGGCTGACCGCGCGGCTGGCGACGTAGAAGTCGCTGGTGGTCCGCGAGATCCGCAAGCCGAACAGACCGATCCCGATCGTTGCCACGATCACCAATCCGATCGCGGTCAGGCTCATCGCCGGAGACATGGTCACTGCCGCCCGACGAACTCGGTGAACTCTGCCTCGATCCGCTCGGCGTTGCGGACATAGATGCGCGCGGCACCATAAACGACGGGATAGATCGCGATGCCGAGCAGCACCCAGGGCAACGGCAGACCGAGGACGGACAGCGTGCGGGTCGGCGGGACCAGCCAGAACAGCAACGGGATGCTGCCGAGGACGAGGAGGACGCCGCCGATGACGGCGAGCGCAAGTCGTAGTTGGGACTGGATCAGCGAGTGCATGTAGATCTCGCCGAGCCGGGTCTGCTCGTCGATCTCGCGCGTACCGGTCGGGATGATGGGCCGGCGGGCGGCGCTGGTCCGGGGGCTCGTGACCCGGACCCGTCGCGGGCCTTCCGGCGTACTCACCTCATCCGCGCAGGGAGGTCGAGCGGACCAGGAGGTCGCGGAGTTCACGGGTGTGGCGGCGGCTGACCGGGAGCCAGTCGTCGCCGACGCGGACGGCGCAGCGGCCGCCGTCGACGCGCATCTCGTCCACGTGGGCGAGGGCGACCAGCGTGCTGCGGTGGATCCGGGTGAAGCCGGCGTCGCGCCAGCGTTCCTCGAGTGTGCTGAGCGGGATCCGGACCAGGTGTGAATTCTGGCCGGTGTGCAGGCGGGCGTAGTCCCCTTGCGCCTCGACGTACCGGACCGACGAGCGCTTCACCCATCGGGTCACGCCGGCCAGTTCGACCGGGATCGTCGCGTCCTCGGTCTCCTCAGGTGTCTGCAGCGCGGACGGTGCGCCCGCGGTGACGACCCGGCGAACAGCCTCGGCCAGTCGCTCGGCCCGGACCGGCTTCATCACGTAGTCGGCCGCCTGGAGGTCGAACGCGGCCACCGCGTGTTCGTCGTACGCGGTGACGAACACGATCTGCGGGTGCGGCTGGCGGAACTTGGACAGCACCCGGGCCAGGTCGATGCCGTCCAGGCCCGGCATCTTGATGTCGCAGAACACGACGTCCAGGTCCGTGTCGTGCAGGATCTTCAGCGCGTCCGGTCCGTTCGACGCCGTCTTGATCTGGCCGATCCGGGGGTCGCGCTCGAGCAGGTACACCAGTTCGGCCAGGGCGGGCTCCTCGTCGTCCGCGACCAGCGCGCGCAGCGGAGTGTCGGCCATGCCGTCACCCTACGGCGAAGCGTGCACCCCTGAGGAGTATTCGGGCCGGCTCGCCTTGCTCAGGACAGCATGTGCGGAGCGTGGTCGGGCTTGTGTTCCCATCTGAGGCGGCTCGAGCCGAAGCCCGCAGCATGTACGCCGTCGTGGCCGCGCGGCCGACGGCAGTAGTAGTACGGCGAGTAGAGGTCTCGGCAGGAGTCCTGGTACGACGTGTAGGCGAACTCGAGGTCGAGTCGGCTGTCACTGGTCATGAGGGGCTGCTCCAGGGGAACGGGAGCGAGGCCGCGACCCGCTCCCATCCACCGGTCGGCTACTTGATCATGCCGTGGGGGTCGAGCACGTACTTGCGCGCCGCACCCTTGTCGAAGTCCGTGTACCCCTGCGGAGCCTGGTCCAGCGGAATGACCGTGGCGTTCACGTTCTTCGCGATCTGCGTCCGGTCGTGCAGGATCGCCTCCATCAACTGGCGGTTGTACTTCATGACCGGGCACTGTCCGGTCGTGAAGGCCAGCGACTTGGCCCAGCCGAGGCCGAGTCGGATCGACAGTGAGCCGGTCTTCGCGGCATCGTCGCTCGCGCCCGGGTCACCGGTGACGTAGAGGCCGGGGATCCCGACCGCACCGCCGGCGCGGGTGACGTCCATGACCGTGTTCAGCACCGTCGCGGGGCGTTCCGTCCCGGCGTCGCTGCCGTGGCCACGGGCTTCGAACCCGACCGCGTCGATCGCACAGTCGACCTCGGGTGTGCCGAGGATCTGCTCGATCTGGTCCTTCGGCTCACCCTGCGACACATCGACCGTCTCGCACCCGAAACTGCGTGCCTGCGCCAGCCGCTCCTTCTGCAGATCGGCGACGATGACCACCGCCGCGCCGAGCAGGAACGCCGCCGTGGCCGCGGCCAGTCCGACCGGGCCGGCACCCGCGACGTAGACCGTCGAACCGGTTCCCACGCCGGCCGTGACGGCGCCGTGGTACCCCGTCGGGAAGATGTCCGCCAGCATGGCCAGGTCGCGGATCTTCTCCATCGCCCGGTCCTTGTCCGGGATCTTCAGCAGGCTCCAGTCCGCGTACGGCACCAGCGCGTACTCCGCCTGCCCGCCGACCCAGCCGCCCATGTCGACGTACCCGTACGCCGAGCCGGGCCGGTCCGGGTTCACGTTCAGGCAGACACCGGTCTTCCCCTCCTTGCAGTTGATGCACCGCCCGCAGGCGATGTTGAACGGGACCGATACCAGGTCGCCGACCTTGATGAACTCGACGTCCGGGCCGACCTCGGCCACCTCACCGGTGATCTCGTGTCCGAGCGCCAGCCCGGACGGCGCCGTCGTCCGGCCGCGCACCATGTGCTGGTCGCTGCCGCAGATGTTGGTGGCCACCACCTTGAGGATCGCTCCGTGGGGAATCTGCCGACCCACGTTCGCTGGGTTGACCCCCGGACCGTCCTTGAGTTCCAGCCCCGGGTAGTCGATCGTCTCGACCGCTACCTCGCCCGGGCCCTTGTAGATCACTGCTCTGTTGCCTGGCACGAGCAACTGCTCCCTCCAGGAGGCTCCACCGCAGACCGCCATGGAGCCGCGCGAAACCGCTTCGCAGGCCGCGATCGCCTTCTGTGAAGGCGATCCGGTCGTCGCCTGCCCCGCCCAGGTGAATCCCGTTCCAACGGCGATGCTCCGATGCCATCGGGGAATCGTTTTCGACGCTAGTTCGACCCACCACTACGGTCAACGCGACACCGCGTGTACTCCTGAGGAGTACTTGGGCACTCGGAAAGTCACCTTGGTGCCTGCGTCGACGGCGGTCTCGACGACCAGGCCGTAGGCGTCGCCGTACACCTGTCGCAGCCGGGCGTCGACGTTGCCGAGGCCGACCGAGTCGCTGCCGGACTCGCCGGACAGCGCGGCCCGGATCACCTCGGGGTCACTGCCGGCGCCGTCGTCCTCGACACTGATCTCCGCCTCGTTGATCCGATCCCTGGCGTGGATCGTGATCCGGCCGACGCCGGTCGTACCTTCCAGACCGTGCCGTACGGCGTTCTCGACCAGCGGCTGCACGACCAGGAACGGGATCACCACCGGCAGCACCTCGGGCGCGATCAGCAGCGACACCTTGAGCCGGTCGCCGAATCTGGCCTGCTCCAGCACCAGGTAGCGCTCCACGTTGCGCAGTTCGTCGGACAGTGTGGTGAACTCACCACCGCGCCGCAGCGCATACCGGGAGAAGTCCGCGAACTCGAGCAACAGCTCACGCGCCCGCTCCGGATCGGTCCGGACGAACGACGCGATCGCGGCCAGGGCGTTGTAGATGAAATGCGGGCTGATCTGCGCCCGCAATGCGCGCAGCTCGGCCTCCATGGCGCGAGTGCGTTCCTTGTTGAGCTCCGCCAGCTCGATCTGACCGGAGACCCAGCGGGCGACCTCTTCAGTCGCTCTGACCAGTGCAGCCGACGTGCGGATGCTGTACGCGACCAGTACGGCGACCACTCGCTCCTCGGTGACGATCGGCGCGACCACCGCCGTACGGATCGGGCATTGCGGATCGCCACAGGCCACGTCATGTGCGCCGAGCACCGCCGTACGTCCGGACCGCAGTGTTGGGGCCGCTATGGCCTTCGCGTCACCACGATGGTTGCTCTCGTAGGGTCCGCCGACGCCGTCCCATGCCAGTACGCCGGAGGAGTCGCAGATCGCGATGGCCGCCGTACCGAGGAGGTCTCTGAGGTGGCGGCTGGCCTTACCCGCCGCTGCGGGCGTCAGACCCTCGCGCAGGTGCGGAGTGGCCAGCGAGGCGGTATGCAAGGTCGCATACGTCGCCTTGTCAGCCGGAGTCCCGAAATGCTTCCGCCGCCGCGCGAACATGCCTCGACGGTAGCTGTTCAACCCTCCGCACGTGGTCTGAACGCTTCCAAGGCCTCGGTGTCGGAGTAGGTGTTCAGCAGATACTCGTCCACCCAGGCGCGGCGATCCGGGAACGCCGACTCGGCAACGATGCGCTCCGCAGCCTTCTCCGCGTCGAGTGGTGCACGCCGCAGCTGCACGCCATCCGGAGTCAGCAGAGCCCAGCTCGGCCCGGGAGCGCCGTACGGCATGCCGACACTGCCGGCGTTGACCACCAGCCGCCGATCGACCTGCCGGGCGAACGGCATGTGCGTGTGCCCGCAGACGATTGTCCGGATGTCTGCAGGCACGCCGTCGAACACCGTGGCCCACCGGGAGATCGGGCTGTCCACCAGCACCATCTCCTCGTCGTCGCGCGGCGTCGCATGGCAGAACATCGTGTCCCCGATCGTCACCGTGGTCGGCAACCCGGCCAGCAACTCGACCTGGTCCGCCCGCAACTGCTCAGCAGCCCAGGGACTCACCGCATCCGGCGCCTCGCGGTCGAACGCACCCCGGGCCATCTCCACCAGCTCCCGATCGGCATTCCCCCGAACCCACACCACCCGCTCACCCAACTCCGTGAGCAAGTCCAGGGTCTCCACCGGCTGCGGCCCGCTGGCGATGTCCCCCGCCAGCACGATCACATCAGCCGCCAGCACGTCCTCCTCGGCCAGCACTGCCTCCAACGCCGGCAATACCCCGTGCACGTCAGCCAGCACCGCTATGCGCTCCATGGCGTCAGTCTGCCCTCAAACCCCTTGCATCACAGGGCTATCTGCTCAGGGCAGATCAGCTGCCGATCAGGAGGTTGCCCTTGGCCGGCGGCGTGGCGAGTTCGCACGTGCCGGTCGTGATCGTGCAGCGGATGATCGAGGCGGGGGTCTCTTCGCCGTCGTCGGCCAGGATCAGCAGGTGCTGGTCGTCTTCGGGGACCGTCTGCCGGAAGACCCCGGACCATTCGTGCAGCAGGGCGCCAGTCTTGGCGTCCAACGCCGATGCGACGCCGCTGCCGTACCCGTCCTCGTAGAACGGACCGCCGAAGGCGGTCGAGCCGTCGAGGGTGAACCCGTGGATCTGGTAGTCGCAGGTACGCCAGAGCCGCTTGCCGGTCGCGACCTCGACGACGGTGGAGCAACTGTTGTAGTCGGTCAGATTGCTCAGCGACGCGGCGAGCTTGCCGTCGCCGGTCAGGGCGGTCGCCTTCGGCACGGTCTTGATCGCGGTCGCCTTCGAGGCACCCGGGACCCACTCGTACAGGGTCCAGGTGAGGGCGCCGTGCGCGGACTCGGCCCGGAAGTAGACCTTGCCGTCGACGTAGCCGAGCGGAACAGGATCCCAGACGTCCGGCAGGGTGAGCTTCTGGACCGATTCCTGCTCCGCATAGATGACGGCACCCGGCGTCGAGTCACTCTCCGCGGATCTGCGCAGGGCGACATAGGCGGCGGCCCGGCCGTCCTCGGTCGTCACGATCCTGGTGACATCCGGGGTGTGCCGGAGCACCTTGCCGCTGGAGTCGTCGATCGTCAGCATCTCCGTGTCGGTGCCCTTGCTGACGACGGCCAGCACCGACTGGTTCAGGCGGGCGACATCCTGGATGTCCTCCGTGCCCGGGATCTTCACGTCGCGGCCGGCTCCGCCGCGGACCGTGCGGCCGGACAGGTAGGTGACCTGCGGGGCTCGGCCCTGGGTGAGCTTGGCGAGCTCGACCTTGGTCTTGAGCGGACCGGACCTGGACGGGGTGGGCTTCGCCGTCGGGGTGCTCGATGGGGTTGCGGACGGAGTGGGCCTCGGGGTGGGGGACGGCGTACCTGAGAGCGGGGCGGCGTTGGCCAGGGCGTTGTCTCGGGGGCCCTGGCGGTAGGCGAGGGCTCCGCCGATGGCTATGGCGGCCACGGCGACGGCCGCGACGAGGGCGATCAGGCGCCCGTTCTTCTGCCGCATCAGCGGACTCCTAACGTCATGACCCGAGCACCGTTGTGACGCACCAGGACGCCGGATTGTTTGCTCCGGCGAGCGAGTCGCAGGAGCGATCGCGCATAATTGCGCCATGGACCAGCCACCGCGGATCGGCCGGTACTCCCTGGTCCGCCGGGTGGGTGCCGGGGGTTTCGCGACCGTTTGGCTGGCCCGCGACGAGCAACTCGACGCCGAGGTCGCGATCAAGATCCTGTCCGAGAACTGGATCGAGGACGACGACGTCCGGCGCCGGTTCCTGGCCGAGGGGCGGTTCCTCCGCAAGGTCGACTCGCTGTACGTCGTCGGCGTGCACGACATCGGCGAGGCCGACGACGGCCGCCCGTTCATGGTTCTCACCTACGCCGACGGCGGCACGCTCGCGGACCGGATCAAGGCCGGGCCGCTGGAGTTCGCCGAGGTCGTGCGCATCATCACCCAGGTCGGCCGAGGGCTGAAGCACCTGCATGCCCGCGGCGTCCTGCACCGCGACGTGAAGCCGGCCAACGTGCTGTTCCACACCGATCCGGCCGGCGACCGGGCGATGCTGTCGGACCTCGGTCTGGGCAAGTCGCTGGCCGAGGTCTCCCGGATCACGTTGCCTGGCGGCACTCCGGCGTACGTCGCGCCCGAGCAGGTGCTCGGAGAGCGGCTGGACCAGCGTGCGGACCTGTACTCGCTCGGAGCGGTCGCGTACGCCGCCTTCACCGGACAGGCACCGCATGGCGTGGCCAGCCTCGGTGCGGTGATGCAGATCGAGAAGCCACCGCCGTCGATGACCACACTGCGCCAGGACGTCCCGGACGCGATCGACGTCGTCGTACGACGGGCTCTCGAGCCGAACCGCGACAAGCGCTGGCCGGACCTGGACAGCTTCCTCAACGCGTTGCGGGAAGCCCACACCACCGGGAAGGTCCCACCCGGGCTGGTCCCGGCCGACGAGATGCCCGCACCGGTGCCCGCGACCGGTGCCGTCGACCAGGCGACGGCTCTGTCCGGCGCTAGCCAGCCAACCAGCGCGGCCGAGCCGACGAGCGCGGGCCAGTCGACGGACGCGGTTCAGTCGACGAGCGCGGGCCAGTCGACGGACTCGGGCCAGTCGACAGACGCGGGTCAGTCGGCAAGTGCGGCCGAGCCGACCCAGCCGCCCAGGTCCAACCAGTCGACCGTCGCCACCCGGCCGAAGCGGTCCGCCCGCTCCCGGGTGATCGCCGTCCTCGTCGCGCTCCTGCTGGCGGCCGGTGGAGGCTATGGCGGGTACCGCCACGTCCTGACGCGCCCAGTGAAGGTGACGACCGATCACCTGTCGGTCGATGTGCCGCGGTCCTGGTCGCAGAAGGCGGTCGACCCCGGCAAATCGCTGGTGGTGAGCACGAGCACGTCGACGTGGCAGACCAACTCGGACACCGAGGGTGTCTTCATCGGGCTGGTCGCCTCGTCAACGCTGCCGAACAGCGCCAGCGCACCACCGGGATGCACCGCGGGCGCGGCGGATCACGGCCAAACCGCCGACGGCGTGCAGATCGTCACCTTCCAGCACACCTGCGGCAGCCACCCGCCGGTCGTGGAGCAGTACCGGCAGGTGAACGGCACGACACAGCTTCGGATTCAGGTGCGCGGGGATACGAAGGAGCGTCAGGCCGTGCTGGCTTCGGCGGCGTACACGTCCTAGGCGACCAGCGACGTCAGGGACGAGAAGGTTGCCTTGTGCATGCGGGGGATGACGTTGAGGGTGGCCGGGTCCGAGGCCTAGAGATATGAGCCGGACTCGTAGACCAGGTACGCCGTTCCGTTGTACTCGGTGATGCCCTCGGTCATGCTCGGCGCACGGAAGCCGCTCAGCGCCGCCGCGTCGAGGTCCTTCTGGCCGCGCTTCACCCAGCCCTTGCTCACCGTGATGCCGCCGACGTGGGACTCGGCGATCGCCACGACACCGACGGTGGAGCCGGTGGCCGGGTCGATGCCGTAGAGCTGCGAGTCGGCGCCGTCGCGGCAGGACCCGACCAGGAGCAGGTTCTTGCCAGAGCCGTCCCAGTTGTACCAGTCCTCTGGAGGCTGGGCGGAAACCTACGAGAATTCCAGATTAGATCGCCAATGAGTAACGCGCGAGGGTTTCCCGGGCGTCGGCTCCGCGAACGGACGCCGTACGGTAGGCGCATGACCGATCTGTCAGCGGCGATCGACCGCGTTCTGCCCAGTGTCCGTGCCGACCTCGAGGACCTCATCCGGATCCCGTCGGTCAGCTACGAACCGGCCCGCGCGGCCGACGTCCAGCGCTCCGCCGCGGCGACCGCGGCGCTGTTCGAGGCCGAAGGTTTCACGGTGAAGATCGTCCGGGTCAACGACGGCGCGCCCGCCGTGATCGCGAAGAAGGCCGCACCGGCCGGGAAGCCGACGGTGTTGCTGTACGCGCACCACGATGTCCAGCCGACCGGACCGGTCGAGCAGTGGACGTCGGACCCGTTCGAGCCGACGGAGCGGGGCGACCGGCTGTACGGCCGGGGCGCGGCCGACGACAAGGCGGGCATCGCCGCGCACCTGGCCGCCGTACGGGCCTTCGGCAACGACCTGCCCGTCGGCGTGACCGTGTTCGTCGAGGGCGAGGAGGAGATCGGCTCGCCGACTCTGCTGCAGCTGCTGGACGAGTACTCCGACGAGCTCGCCGCGGACGCGATCGTGATCGCCGACTCGGGCAACTGGGACATCGGCCGACCGGCGCTGACGGTGTCGCTGCGCGGCCTGGTCGAGGCGTACGTCGAGGTGCGGACGCTCGATCACGCGGTGCACTCCGGGTTGTTCGGCGGTCCGATCCCGGACGCGCTGTCGACGCTGTGCCGGCTGCTCGCCACCCTGCACGACGACAAGGGTGACGTCGCGGTGGACGGGCTGCACGCCTCCCGGGCGGCGGATGTGGAGTACCCAGAGGATCGGCTGCGGGCCGAGTCGAGTGTGCTGGAGTCCGTGCGGCTGACCGGTTCGGGTTCGCTAGTCGACCGCCTGTGGACCCGCCCGTCGATCGCCGTACTGGGGATCGACGCACCGTCGGTCGCGGAGGCCAGTAACACGCTGGTGCCGGTCGCGCGGGCCAAGGTCAGCCTGCGGGTCGCGCCGGGCGACGACGCGACCAAGGCGAGCGCGGCGCTGAAGGAGCACCTCGAGTCGCACGCGTCCTGGGGTGCCCAGGTCACGGTCACCGAGGGACAGACCGGCCAGCCGTGCAGCGTCAACGCCCGCGGCGCCGGGTACGAGGCGGCCCGGTCCGCTTTCGCGACCGCGTGGGGCGTCGAGCCGATCGACATGGGCATGGGCGGCTCGATCCCGTTCATCGCGGAGTTCCAGCAGACCTTCCCGCAGGCCTCGATCCTGGTCACCGGCGTGGAGGATCCGGACACCCGCGCCCACGGCATCGACGAGGGTCTGCACCTCGCCGAGTTCGCCAAGGTGTGTCTCGCCGAGGCGTTGTTGCTTCAAAACCTGGCAGACCAGGCGTGATCGGGCTTTCCGGCGACCCAGTGTTTGGCATAGGTTTCGGCGAGTGAAGATCGCAGTCGTACGGGAGACCAGACCGGCCGAGCGCCGGGTCGCGCTGGTGCCGGAACAAGTCGCGAAACTCATCGAGCTCGGCTACGAGGTGGCGGTCGAGCCGGCCGCCGGGGAGCGCGCACTGTTCTCCGACGAGCAGTACCGCGACGCCGGTGCCGAGGTCGCCTGGGGTGCCGACCACGCGGCCACCATCGTGACGTCGGTGCAGCCGCTCGAGCGCGAGCGCCTGCAGCGGTTGCACGCCGGTACGGCGCTGATGTCGTTCCTGCCGACGAATCCGCCGGATGTGGTCCGGACCGCCACGCGGGCCAAGCTGACCGCGTTCGCGATGGAGCTGATCCCGCGGATCTCCCGGGCCCAGTCGATGGACGCGCTGTCCTCCCAGGCGCTGGTCGCCGGCTACCGGGCCGCGATCGTCGCGGCCGAGCGGCTGCCGCGTTTCTTCCCGCTGAACATGACCGCGGCCGGCACCGTCCCGCCGGCCCAGGTGCTCGTCCTCGGCGCCGGGGTGGCCGGCCTGCAGGCGATCGCGACCTGCAAGCGTCTCGGAGCAGTCGTCAAGGCGTACGACGTCCGGACAGCGGCCGCCGAGGAGATCGCCTCGGTGGGCGCCGTACCGATCGAGCTGGAGCTCGGCACTCTCGACGGCCCCGGTGGATACGCCCGCGAGATGACGGCCGAGCGGGCTCAACTCCAGCGCGAGCTGCTCGCGCCGTACGTCGCCGCCGCGGACGCTCTGATCACGACAGCCGCCGTACCCGGCCGGACGGCGCCGATGCTGGTGTCGCGGTCGATGGTCGAGCAGATGAAGCCCGGGTCGGTCGTGGTCGACCTGGCGTCCGAGCAGGGCGGCAACGTCGAGGGATCCGTGGCCGGCACCGAACTGACCATCGGGAACGCGCTGGTCTGGGGTGGCGCGAACGTCGCGAGCCAGATGGCCGGACCGGCCAGCCGGCTCTACGGCCAGAACCTCACCAACCTGATCCGGCTGATGACCCGCAATGCCGCCTTCGACCCCGACTTCAACGACGAGATCGTCCGCGGCTGCTGCGTCACCCACGACGGCAGCGTCCTGCACGAGCCAACCCGCGAACTCCTAGAAGGACAGGGCCTGTGAGTGAGTCCATCGCGCTGCTGACGATCTTCGTGCTGGCCGCGTTCGTCGGGGTCGAGGTGATCAGCAAGGTCTCCTCGACCCTGCACACCCCGCTGATGTCCGGGGCGAACGCGATCCACGGCGTCATCCTGGTCGGCGCCATCATCGTCACCGGGCAGGCCGACTCGACGATCGTGGTGATCGTCGGGCTGCTGGCCGTCGTCCTCGCGACGGTGAACATGGTCGGTGGATTCGTGGTCACCGACCGGATGCTGGAGATGTTCAAAGGTCCGGGCGCTCGCAAGAAGGAGCTGCACAAGTGATCCCCACCTGGGCCCAGATCGGGTATCTGGTCGCCGCGGTCTGCTTCATCGTCGCCCTGAAGGCGCTCTCGTCGCCGCGGAGCGCCCGGGCCGGCAACCTGCTCGGCGCCGCGGGTGCAGTGCTCGCGGTGATCATCACGTTCGTCGCGTACAAGCCGGACCATCTGGCGCCGATCCTGATCGCGCTCGCAGTCGGCACGATCGGCGGCGTGGTCGGGTCGCGGCGGGTGCAGATGACGCACATGCCGCAGCTCGTTGCCTTGTTCAACGGCGTCGGCGGCGGCGCGGCGGCGCTGGTCGCGTTGATCGAGCTGGGCGAGGTCTCGGATGACGCGACGGTGGCCGCGATCGCCTCGGCATTCACGATCCTGGTCGGCGCGGTCAGCTTCTCCGGTTCGGTGGTGACGTTCACCAAGCTGCAGGAGCTGATGACGACGCGGCCGGTGACGTTCCCCGGTCTGCCGGTGCTGTTCATCGCCTCGATCCTCGGTGGGATCGCGCTGGCCGTGTGGCTGGTCTCCGATCCGCGCGTGTGGGTCGGCGTACTGCTCTGCCTGATCGGTCTCGCGATCGGTGTGATGCTGGTGCTGCCAGTGGGCGGGGCCGACGTACCGATCGTCATCTCGCTGCTGAACGCGTTCACCGGTCTGACGGTGGCAGCGAGTGGTTACGTGCTCGGCAATACGCTGCTGCTGGTCGCGGGCACGCTGGTCGGCGCGGCCGGTACGCTGCTGACCAAGCTGATGGCCGACGCGATGGGGCGGTCGGTCTTCAACATCCTCTTCGGTGCCGTCCGTGGTGGGTCGACGCTGGGGGCCGGCACGGTGTCCGAGCGGCCGGTGATCTCGGGTGGCGCGGAGGACGTCGCCATCCTGCTCGGGTACGCGAACCGGGTCATCATTGTGCCCGGGTACGGTCTCGCGGTCGCCCAGGCGCAGCACACCCTGCGCGACCTGGTCGAGGAGCTGCAGAGCCGCGGCGTCAAGGTCGACTACGCCATCCACCCGGTGGCAGGCCGCATGCCCGGCCACATGAACGTGCTGTTGGCCGAGGCCCAGGTCCCGTACGACCAGCTCCGCGAGATGGACGACATCAACGGCGACTTCAAGTCCACCGACGTCGTCCTTGTCGTCGGCGCCAACGACGTGGTCAACCCGGCAGCCCGCAACACTCCGTCGGCCCCCATCTACGGCATGCCCATCCTGAACGCCGACGAGGCCCAGCGAGTCATCTTCCTCAAACGCTCCATGCGCCCCGGCTTCGCCGGCATCGAGAACGAACTCCTCTACGACCCCCGAACCACCCTCCTCTTCGGCGACGCCCGAGACTCCCTGACCAAACTCCTAGCCGCCCTCAAGACGGTCTGACTCGGTGATTACGTTGTCCCCTGGGAAAGTCGCGAACGAGACCTTGTAGCAATCGCCTGACACTTCCGGACTGGACTGCTTCAAGCGGTCCAGTCCGGTTTCTTGTCCGCGCCGATAGCGGTTGACCACAACCTGGCCGCCTGCGGCCAACGACCCACCCCGGCCACCGCGGATCGTTGCTCCCCAACTTCCGCCTCTGTTTGACTTCCGGCGATGAGGAATATGGGCAGCGCGCCCGTTCCTCTCGCCGCCCGTCGCAGAGGAGATCCTTGTGTGCTGCCCATCCGGCAAACCCCGCCGCGCCTGGGACTGGGGCTGACTAATCCACCCACCCACGCTGCGCCGCCCGAACCCCTAACTCAAACCGCCCCGAAGCCCCCACCCGCTCGTTCAATTTCGCCGCAATTCGCCGAACCGTTCGCATGGAAACCCCGAGCTTTCGCGCCACGTGTTCATCCGTGGCCCCCTGCACGAGCAATCGGAGAAACTCGCTCTCCTGAGCACTGATGCCGCCTTCCCTCGCCCGCTGCTGCTCCTCGAACGGGTCGACCGCCCGGCTCCAATAGCAGAGGAAGAGCTCCTCGGCCAGCCGTACGACAGCCTGACTGTGGTGCACGACAGCGCCGACGGACGTGTCGTCAGGATCGATCCCCATCACCGCCGACTCCCCGTCGAAGATGATCAGCCTCATGGGCAGCGACGGTGCTACTCGAATCTTGGCGCCGAGTTCGATGACGTACAAGCAGTACGCTCGAATGGCCGGATGCCGCAGCGCTGATTCAGGATAAATGGCCCGAGAATCCACTCCTCGCGCGAGCAGTGGGATATCGGGAGAGTCGCTCGGTGCGTGAGTCGGCGGCTCCGGCGCGGGTTGTAATGTCCACGTCGACTTCGTCGGCTGAAAGTGTTGCATTCGTTGATAGGCTCGGTCGCGACCTCTGAGTACCTCCACATCGCGGGTGGAGGTCTGCACCAGGAATTCGCTGTAGTCCGCAATGAACTGTCCGGCGGCTTGCTGGTCGGTACGGAGGGCTCCGGCCAGCTCGTCGATTTGCTGTTGCCGCTTCGCCGCCAATCGTTCGAATCCTATGGACGGATGGAGCGGATAATCCTCGTCGGCCGCGGTCCAGCGTGGCACGAGCAGACCTAATTCCCGCAGTCGGTCGATTTCGGCCTGAACAGCGTCCTGCGCCAAGGTCAATTGGCCGCACAGTTCCGTCATACCGGATCGGCGAACCAGATGTGGTTGTTGCAGGAGCGCGCGGTAGACGGACAGGGTCGTTTCGGTCAACCCCAGAGAATCGAACACCGTGGAGTCAGACCCAGCCGCGCTTGGCAGCGGCTGCGCCGAGCTCGAAGCGGCTGGCGGCGTCGAGGCGTTCGGAGAGGTTGGCGGTGATGCGACGGGCGGTGCGAAGGGAGATGCCGAGCAGGCGAGCGACCTGCTCGTCCTTGGCTCCGCCGGCGAGGAGGCGCAGTACCTCCGCCTCGTGCGGGGTGAGTGGGGCGTCGTCGTCGCGGTCGTCCGGGTCGAACAGTTCGGTGGCTCTGGACCAGTAGGAGTCGAAGAGGGCCAATGCGACTGAGACCACGGCCGGGCTGCGGTGGATGACCGCACCGGCGGTGGGGTTGTCAGGATCCATCGGCATGATGGCGATCTCCTGATCAAGGATCAGGAGGCGCATCGGGAGGGTAGGGGTCGCTCGCACCTCACAGCCGAGCCGGTGCACTGCGGCGGCGTACTCCATCGCCTGCTTCGATGCGGTCATGCTCTGCAGATAAACCGTACGCATCTTGAGACCGCGCTCGATCAGAGGTAGGTCAGGTGACTGTTCGAGGGTGTGAAGCGAATCGTCGATGTGGGTAGGCACCAGACCCCAGAAGGTCTCTTTGGCCTTCAGGCCGAGTTCCTCGATGCGGCGTGACGCGTTGGCCCGGCCCTTGAGCACCTCGACGTCACCGCTACTGCGCGCGGTGAGGAGTTCGTTGTACTGCTCCGCGACGACCTCAGCCGACGCCTCGGCCTCGCGTAGCTCTCCCAGTAGCCGGGTCAGCTCGCTCCGGCGACGCTCTGCCAGACCGGTCAGGCCTACTCGCGGATGCACAGCATGCTCCGCGCCAGGATTTGTCCAGGTCGGCACCAGCAGATCGAGTTTCCGGAGTGTGTCCATCAGCTCGTGAACCTCGGTCGCCGACATCTTTACTAGCGCGGCAATCTGGTCCGGCGTACTGTCTGGGTGGCTGAGGAGGGCGTGATAGACCGCAAAGGTGGCTTCATCCACACCCAGCGGCTCGAGCACGATCCTTCTCCCCAGAACTTGTCGGAACCGACCATATACAGAGTGCGTCGACAATGAGCACCCAATTGCTGGTTCCGGATTATTTCTGAAGGGACAAGTCGTGATCAAGAAGTTGCTGACTGTAGTCGGCTTCGCCCTGCTTCTCGCTGTGGGCGCCGCTGCGCCGACGGCGGCCAACGCCGACGCGCAGCCGAACTGCCCCGCGCTGGCCTGCTGGTGACGCACGCCCGCTGAGCCGCCGATCTCATCTGCTCCGGTGTGAGTCGGGGCACTGTGTGATGTCCCGTAGACTGGTGGTGTGGCTCGTGGCGATGGTCGGCTTACTCATGAACTTGACCCTCAGGACCTGGGGCCGCAGGACGCGTGTGGCGTCTTCGGGGTCTGGGCTCCTGGTGAAGAGGTTGCCAAGCTCACCTATTTCGGGCTCTACGCCTTGCAGCATCGCGGGCAGGAGTCGGCGGGGATCGCGGTCAGCAACGGCAGCCAGATTCTGGTCTACAAGGACATGGGGCTGGTCAGTCAGGCGTTCGACGAGGCGACGCTCGCGTCACTCCGAGGGCATATCGCGATCGGCCACTGCCGCTACTCGACGACCGGGTCCAGCGTCTGGGCGAATGCGCAGCCGACGTTCCGGTCTACCGCGACCGGGTCGATCGCGCTCGGTCACAACGGCAACCTGACCAACACCGGTGAACTGGCCGCCAGCCTGAACGGTGAAGGTGATCTCGATCTCGGCCTGGACGTCGAGGTCGAGCACGCGAAGGCGAACGCCAAGCACAGCGCGTCGTCCGACACCGACATCCTCACCTCGATGCTGGCCGGATACCCGGACCTCACCATCGAGCAGGCCGCCGCGAAGGTGCTCCCGAAGGTCAAGGGCGCCTTCAGCCTGATCTTCATGGACGAGAACACCCTGTACGCCGCTCGCGATCCGCAGGGCATCCGTCCGTTGGTGCTGGGCCGGCTGGAGCGCGGCTGGGTGATCGCCAGCGAGACCGCGGCCCTCGACATCGTCGGCGCGAGCTTCATCCGCGAGGTCGAGCCGGGTGAGATCGTCGCGATCGACGCCGAGGGGCTCCGCTCGACCAAGTTCGCCGAGCCGGACCCGAAGGGCTGCCTGTTCGAGTTCGTCTATCTGGCCCGACCGGACACCCAGATCTCCGGCCAGCGGATCCACTCCACCCGGGTCGAGATCGGCCGCCGGCTGGCGCGTGAGCACCCGGCCGATGCGGACCTCGTCATCGCCACCCCGGAGTCCGGCGTACCGGGCGCAATCGGGTACGCCGAGGAGTCCGGCATCCCGTACGGGTCCGGCCTGGTCAAGAACGCGTACGTCGGCCGCACGTTCATCCAGCCGAGTCAGACCATCCGCCAGCTCGGCATCCGGCTCAAGCTGAACCCGCTGCGCGAGGTGATCGAGGGCAAGCGGCTGGTCGTGGTCGACGACACGATCGTGCGCGGCAACACCCAGCGCGCGGTGATCCGGATGCTGCGTGAAGCCGGCGCGAGGGAGATCCACGTCCGGATCACCGCGCCGCCGGTGAAGTGGCCGTGCTTCTACGGCATCGACTTCGCCAGCCGCGCGGAACTGATCGCGAACGGCTTGAACACCGAGGAGATCTGCCGCTCGCTCGGCGCCGACTCACTCGGATACATCAGCCTGGATGTGTTGGTCGAGGCCACCACCGTGCCGAAGGAGCGGCTGTGCCGCGCCTGCTTCGACGGTGTCTACCCGGTAGCGCTGCCGGAGCCGGAGCAGCTCGGCAAGCACCTGCTCGAGCTGCCGGTGGCCACCGACGCCGACGGGCTGGCCACGGTCTCCGGCGGTGCCGGCGCCGCCGACGCGCTCAGCCGCCCGTAGTACGCCGTACCAAGGAGAGAAGAACGTGAGTCAAGGCGCGAGCTACGCCGCGGCCGGAGTCGACATCGAGGCCGGTGACCGGGCCGTCGAGCTGATGAAGGAGTGGGTGGCCAAGGCGACCCGCCCGGAGGTGGTCGGCGGGCTCGGCGGGTTCGCCGGGCTGTTCGACGCGACCGCGCTGACGTCGTACCGGCGGCCGCTGCTGGCGACCTCGACCGACGGGATCGGGACCAAGGTCGCGATCGCGCAGAAGCTGGACAAGCACGACACGATCGGGTTCGACCTGGTCGGGATGGTCGTCGACGACCTGGTCGTGTGCGGCGCCGAGCCGCTGTTCATGACCGACTACATCTGCACCGGCAAGGTGGTCCCGGAGACGATCGCGCAGATCGTGAAGGGCATCGCCGAGGCGTGCGTCGAGGCCGGTACGGCGCTCGTCGGCGGAGAGACCGCGGAACACCCCGGCCTGCTCGAGCCGGACGAGTACGACGTGGCCGGCGCGGCGACCGGTGTGGTCGAGGCGGACGAAGTGCTCGGCGCGGAGCGGGTGCGCGCGGGCGATGTCGTCGTGGCGATGGCGTCGTCGGGGCTGCACTCGAACGGGTACAGCCTGGTCCGGCACGTGTTCTTCGAGCGGGCCAAGTGGACGCTGGACCGGGAGGTCCCGGAGCTGGGCGCCACGCTCGGCGAGGTGCTGCTGACGCCGACCCGGGTGTACGCCAAGCACTGCCTGGAGCTGATCCAGGAGCTGAACGACGGGGACGAGCGACCGCTGCACGCGATGTCGCACATCACCGGCGGTGGCTTCGCGGCGAACCTGGCGCGGGTGATCCCGGACGAGCTGTCGGTCCGGATCGACCGGTCCACGTGGGCGCCGGCGCCGATCTTCGGCCTGGTCGGGCTGCTCGGCGATGTCGCCCTGCCGGAGCTGGAGAAGACCCTGAACATGGGTGCCGGCATGGTCGCCGTACTCGACCCGTCTGCAGCCGATGCCGCGATCACCGCGCTGGCAGCGCGCGATATCCCGGCCTGGGTGTGCGGTGAGGTCACCGCGAACGCCGGTGGCACGGTCACCCTCGAGGGCACCTACGCGAAGTAGGCCCGCCTACCCCGAGATCACGGCACGCAGGAGCGCCGAGCTTTCAGGGTAGGCGACACCGCATCGGGTGTTGCTGGTGTGGTGGACCTCGTCGGCGCACGGTGAACTGCTCAGGCACCTGGTGGGTGCTGAGCAGTCAGCCGGGCTGGTGTTGCTTACCGACGGGGGTGGTAGTCGTCGGCGTCGTAGTCGTCGCCGTCGTTCTCGCCGTTCGCAGAACGGTCGCCACCTTGGTCGCCGGACAGCTCACGCTTGAGCTGGTCCAAGTCGGTGTCCCAGGTGCGGTACTTCAGGTCGCGAGCGACCTTCGTCTGCTTGGCCTTTGCACGGCCGCGCCCCATAGCGTCGACCCCCTCGCACAAGTCAACCGGGTACGCAGCGTGGCGCCCACGGATCAGTCGTCAGTAATCGTGGTTCAAGGATACCCGGAGCCAGGGATCGACACACGCACCGGCCCCCTGGCTGGACCCCGAGAGGTCCGATCACACTGCCGGCGGGGTGGGCCGGTCCCCTCAAACCGGCCCACCCCGCCGCGTTCAGCCCTGCTACTTGACCTCGCGACGTGAGCTTGCCCACAGTCCGACGATGGTCGGGACGACGATCCAGACCCCGACCGCGACCAGCGTCTCGGGCAGCATCCCTTGCAGATCACGCTCCGCGATCCGGCCGAAGGCGCCGAACACGTCCAGCCAGTTCGCGTTGTCCTTGAACAGCGCCGGCCCGGCCAGCGACCAGGCGGTCGGAGCGATGAAGTACACCAGGATCGCGACCGCGGTCTGGGCGATCAGCGCACCGAAGGCGGCGCCCATCACCACGTTCAGCGCGACGGTCAGGTAGGCCCCGGCGAGTTGTCCGCCTAGTCCGGCGTACGCCGTCGTGTGGTCGGTGACCGCTCCGGCCAGCGCAGTACCGGCGAACGCGAGTACGACGACCGCGGTCATCACCACGACACTCAGCACGATCGCGGAGACGAACTTGGCCAACTGGACCCGCACCCGGCGGGGCGACAGCGTGAACGTGGTCAGCGCGGTCCGCTGGGTCCACTCGCTGGTCATCGCCATCACGCCGATCACCGGCAGGATCAGCATGACGCTGGTCGAGGCCGCGCCGAGGAAGCCGTCGAAGCCGGCCGGCCCGTCCGGCAGGTGAGTGAGCTGCCAGGTGATCGCGACCGCGGCGAGCAACAGGATCGCGGCGATCAGGACACGGCCGCTGCGGGTGTTCACGGACTTGCGTAGCTCGATGGTGACGAGTTTCAGGAAGGACTGCCCGCGGGCCGGCGGCAGCGCGGTCGCCACCTCGGCCCGGTGCTTCGCGGGCGCCGCGGGCGCGATATCAGTGACGGTGGTCATGAGTATGAGCTCCAAGAAGTAGGTGTGATCAGGCCGCTGCGGCGACCGGGGCGGTCAGCTGGAAGAACAGGTCCTCCAGGCCGGCACCGTCGCTCTGGCGGAGTTCGAGAAGGATCTGACCGGCGGCCGCGGCGGCCCGCCCGACCTGCTCGGCGGTGGCGTCGACCCGCAGTGCGCCGTCGTGTAGCGGCTCGAGGTCCAGGCCCGCGGCGGTCAGGGCCTGGTTCAGGCCGATCGGGTCGAGACCGCGGACGAGCGTGCCGGTGCCGGCCAGCAACTCCTGCAGCGAGCCGTTGGCGACGATCCGTCCGCCGCCGATGACGACCAGCCGGTCGACGGTCGCCTGCACCTCGCCCAGCAGGTGGCTGGACAGGATCACCGTGCCGCCCCGGGCAGCGAAGTCCTGCAGCAGACCGCGCATCCACCGGATGCCTTCAGGGTCCATGCCGTTGGCGGGCTCGTCCAGGATCAGTACGGCGGGATCGCCGAGCAGCGCGCTGGCGATACCGAGCCGCTGCCGCATGCCGAGCGAGTACTGCCCGACGCGGCGCTTCGCGGCGTCGCTGAGTCCGACCGCCTCGAGCATCTCGTCGACACGGCCCTTCGGGACCCCGAGCAGGCTCGCGTTCAGCAGCAGCGTCTCCCGGCCGGTGCGGCCCGGGTGCTGCGCGGCGGCGTCGAGCATGACTCCGACGACCCGGCCGGGATTCAGCAGGTCGGCGTACCGCTTGCCGGTGATGGTCGCGGTGCCGGACGACGGTGGGGTGAGTCCGGTCAGCATCCGCAGCGTGGTGGACTTGCCGGCGCCGTTCGGGCCGAGGAACCCGGTGATGCTGCCGGGCTGGACCGTGAACGAAACGTCCTGGACAGCCGTGGTGCTGCCGTAGCGCTTGGTCAGATTCTCGACGGTGATCATGGCAACGAGTCAACCGTCGCCGACCCCTGTCGCACATCGGACAACCGGCTGCACCGACCCCCTACGAAAGTCGTCCGGGAACCCCCTGGATCACACCCGGAAGGGGGACGTGATCGCGTCCACCGGACAACTACGCTGACAGAATGCGACGGTTGCGCCGGTGGTACGCCTGGTGGGTCAGGCATGCCGCGCGCCTGCGCGACTTCCTGTACGTCGGCGTCAGTCTGCTCTCCATCGTCGCGCAGGCCGCCTCCGGTGGTGGGGGCTGGACGATCAAGGACTGGTACGTCGTCGGTGTGGGCGTGGTCGCGTCGGTCGCGCTGCTGTGGCGCCGACGGTTCCCGGCGACCGTCACCGCGATCACTGTCCTCGCGATGCTGACCGCGGGCATCTTCGTCCCGATGGGACTCGCGCTGCTGACCTTGGCGATCCGGCGGCGCGACCTCGTCCTCGCGATCCTGAGCCTGGCCGCGTACGCCGCCTACGTCCTCAACACCTGGGGTGGCGACGGCCAGTTCTGGGTGCCGGTCTTCACCGGACCGTTCCTGATCGGGACCTGGGTCGCGATCGGCGCGTACATCGGCGCCCGCCGCGACCTGATGGTGTCGCTGCGGGACCGGGCCGAGCGGGCCGAGGCCGAGCGTGAGCTGCGCAGCGAGCAGGCCCGGTTGGGGGAGCGTGCCCGGATCGCCCAGGAGATGCACGACGTACTCGCGCACAAGGTCTCGTTGATCGCCCTGCACGCCGGCGGCCTCGAGGTGAACCCGGCTGTCGGCCCTGACAAGGTGGAGGGGTCGGCCCGGCTGATCCGGGAGACCGCGCGGCAGGCGATGGAGGATCTTCGCGAGGTTCTCGGCGTACTGCGCTCCGACGTCAGCGTGGACGGCGCCGACCTGGCGCCGGTGCCACAGGCGGCGGATCTCGAACGGCTCGTCACGGCGTCGCGGGACGCGGGGGTCAGCGTGACGAGCGAGTTCGCGCTGCCGGACGACGTACCGACGTCCCTCGGGCGGACGATCTATCGCGTGGTCCAGGAGTCGCTGACCAACGTGCACAAGCATGCGCGGGGAGCGTCGACCGAGGTGCAGGTGCACGGCGCTCCTGGTGAAGGCGTCACGGTCAGGGTGACGAATGTGCGGCCGGTGGCTGCTGGTTCACTGCTCCCAGGCGCCGGGGCCGGACTGGTCGGCCTGCGGGAGCGAGTGCAACTGGTGGGCGGTCGGCTGACGACCGGACCGACGGCGGAAGGCGGCTGGCGCGTGGAAGCCTGGCTGCCCTGGGAAGACCACCGGCGGAGTGCTGAGCCTGTGTTCGTGGACGAAGGGGAACGATGACGCGGCTGCTGATCGTGGACGACGAAGCGCTGGTGCGGGCCGGGCTGAAGATGATCCTCGAGTCGGACGACGACCTTGAGGTAGTCGCCGAGGCCGACGACGGAGTCGACGCGGCGGCCATGGTGAAGGAGCACCGTCCCGATGTCGTCCTGATGGACATCCGGATGCCGCGGCTGGATGGCTTGGCCGCGACCCGAGCGGTGCAGGCGCTGCCGGATCCGCCGAAGGTCGTCGTCCTGACGACGTTCGACCTGGACGACTATGTGTTCCGGGCGCTGCAGGCCGGCGCGAGTGGCTTCCTGCTGAAGGACACACCGCCGCGGGAGCTGGTGCAGGCGATCAAGGTCGTGGCGGCCGGGGACGCGATGCTTTCGCCGGCGGTGACCCGGCGGCTGATCGGGCACTTCGCCGCGGACCCGCGCGCGGATCGGCGTCGGCTGGCCCAGCAGCGGATCAGCAAGCTCACCGAACGGGAGCGGGAGGTGCTGATCGAGGTCGGCCGCGGACTGCAGAACTCCGACATCGGCAAGACGCTGTTCATGAGCGAGGCGACGGTGAAGGCGCATGTGTCGCGGACGCTGGTGAAACTCTCGGCCACCAACCGGGTCCAGGTCGCGATCCTCGCCTACGAGGCCGGTCTGCTGGACGATTGAGAAACCGGCCCGGGCCGTCGGAGGGGTGGGGGACGACGGCCCGTGCCGGTTTCAGTGGTCAGCGCGCCTAGGGGGAGAGGACGCTGACGAACCGGCAGCGCCCGGGGGGAAGGGCGCTGACCGGTGGGACTCAGACGCGGCCGAAGGCCACGCTGCTGGTCCAGATCTTCGCCTTGGCGACCGGACGACCCGGACGCGAGGAGTGCCACAGCATGTTGCCACCGGCGTAGATGCCGACGTGGTACACGCCGCCGCCACCGCTCTTGAAGAACACCAGGTCACCCGGCTTGGCGGTCTTCCGGCTGATGTGCTTGGTCGCGCTGTACTGCGCACGCGACGTACGCGGCAGCTTCTTGCCGGCCTTCTTGTACACGTAGCCGGTGTAGCCGGAGCAGTCGAAGCCGCGCGGGGTGGTGCCGCCGTAGCGGTACGGCGTGCCCTTGAGCTTCGCGGCCTCGCGGAGCACGCGGGCCCGGAACGTCCCGGTCGAGGTGCTCGAGCCGCTGCGGTGGGGACCGTAGAGCAGGTGGTGCTTGGCGGTGTAGGTGAGGCGGCCCCAGGTCGCCTTGTCCGTGGAGCCTGTGGCGCGCAGACCCCAGGATGCCTGGTACTTCTTCAGAATCCGCACGGTGCTGGCGCCGAAGTAGCCGTCCGGACCCAGGTGCAGAGCCCGCTGGACGTACTTCACGGTCGGGCCCCTGTCGCCGTACCGGAGCAGCGGCCTGCTGGGGATGCTCCAGTACCCCCGCGGAACGGTGGTGGTGGCGGTCGTGGTCGCCGAGGCGGTCGCCGGGGACGCGGTGAGGCTGATCGCAGCGCCACCGCCTACTGCGAGGCCGACGGACAGAACGGCGGCGGTGGCTCGCGGAGTCGCCGACTTGGTGGGCTTGCGGTGTTTCGCGATGGTCCGGCCGGTGGGCCGGATGGTACTGGTGTCGTTCTGGCTGACGGCGCGCGAAAGCGACGTCCGTCGGGCAGTGACGGGCATGGTTGTCTCCCGACGCCTGTGAAGTTAGCTGTCGGGTTCGGGCTGGGATTCATAGCCCGGTCCGCTCCCGCGGACTTCACCCCAGGGTTTCGACCACTCACGGTCGAGACCCAACTTCCTGGGTCCCCCACCCCTGCCATAAATTTTCGAGGGGAGCAGGCGGGCCTTGGCAGGGCTCGGCGTTGACCCGTCTGCGGTTCGTCGTCTTTACCGAACCGCAGACGACTGTATAACAGAAGGATCACGACGCAAACCCTCAGATCCACAGAGACCCTCTGGAATGGCCCTGGAGGGCTGTCTGACGGGTCAGGGAGTCGGGGTGAACATCAGGTGTCCTGAGCGTGTCTGAGCGTCGCGCAGGTGGCAAATGGGGGTTCGATGTGACCCCGGTCACATTTCGCGGTGGCTTTCTGTGACAACGGGCACAGTGCGTGTCCAGGGCACCCTAAAGTCCTTGCGATTTCAGCGATTTCCGAGCAGCTCGACGAACCGGTCCAGGCCGACGTTCCCGCCTGACAGCACCACTCCGACGCGTTCGGGCAGCCCGCGGATCCGGCCGGCCAGCAGGGCCGCCAGCGCGCTCGCGCCGCTCGGCTCGAGGACGATCTTCAGTCGCTCGAACGCGAACGCCATCGCGACCAGGATCTCCTCGTCGCTGACCAGCTCGAAGCTGTCCACCAGCCGCCGGTTCACCGCGAACGTCAGCTCGCCCGGCGTCGAGATCGCCTGCCCGTCGGCGATCGTCCGCGGTACGTCGATCTCCACCCGCTCGCCCGCGGCCAGCGACCGGGCGTGGTCGTCCCCGGCGGCCGGCTCGACGCCGATGATCCGGATCCCCGGCGACATCAACGTCGCCGCGGTCGCACAGCCGGCCATCAGCCCGCCGCCGCCGACCGGAACCAGCAGCGCCCCGAGGTGGCCGACCTCCTCGATCAGCTCGAGCGCGACCGTCCCCTGCCCGGCCATCACGTCGACATGGTCGTACGGCGGAATCAGCGTGAGTCCACGCTCGGTCGCCAGTTCCTTGGCCAGCGCGGCCCGGTCCTGTGTATAGCGGTCGTACTCGACGATCTCGGCGCCGTACCCGCGGGTGGCGGCGACCTTCGTCGGCGGCGCGTCCGCGGGCATCAGGATGACCGCCTTCGTGCCGGCGATCCGGGCCGCCAGGGCGACCGCCTGCGCGTGATTACCGGACGAGTACGCCGCGACGCCGTACCGGAGCTGCTCCGGGGTGAGCCGGCTGATCGCGTTGAAGGCGCCGCGGAACTTGAAGGCGCCGATCCGCTGCAGGTTCTCCGCCTTGAGGAACACCTGCGCCCCGACCCGCTCGTCCAGGGTCCGCGAGGTGAGCACCGGCGTACGGTGGGCGACCCCGGCGATGCGGTCCGCGGCGGCCCGGACATCTGTGAGACTCAGCGCGGTCATGGGGCCTCCCGGCCTGGACTGAGGAGCGGAGGGAGCGAAGCGACTGGAGCGACGAGGGAAGGCCGGGAGTCAAAGCCCCATGACCCGCCGCGCCGGAGGCGTGGCATCAACACTGCCATGGAGTGACGTTATCCAGCGATGTCAAGATGGCGCGGTCCGCTCCGTACTGATGCACGAGAGGCGCCCACACCGGGGGCCACGGGCGAAGGAGACACTGTGAAGTACCTACTGGTCCTGAACATCAACCCCGACGTGCTGGCCGCGCTGACCGAGGAGGAGCAGCAGGCCATCGGCGCCGGGCACCAGAAGTTCCTGGAGACGACGAAGGCGTCGGGCGAGTTCCACAGCACGGTCGCGCTGGCGGAGCCGGCCAAGTCCGTGGTCGTGAAGGTCCGCGACGGCATGCCGGCGGTGACCGACGGGCCGTTCGTGGAGTCGAAGGAGTTCCTGGGCGGCTACTACCTGATCGAGGCGGCCACCCCGGAGCGCATGCACGAACTGGCGGCGATGATCCCGGACGCCGGCATCGAGGGCCTCGGCGTGGAGGTCCGGCCGGTCGTGTTCTCCGACGGTCTCTGACTGTCCACGACAAAGGGGTTCTCCACAGTCTGTGGAGAACCCCCTTGTTTTCCTGAGGTTTCAGGAAGTCTGGTCGTCGACGTTCGCGTCGGCGGCGTTCTTCTTGATCGACTCGATGCCGTTCAGAGCCGAGGCCTTGGTCTTGTAGCTCTCGCTGCTGGTCGCGATCACCTCGCCGTTCCCGGCCTTCAGCCGGAAGCGGTACTCACCTGACTTGTCCTCGTACAGCTCGAACTTCCCCGCCATCGGTAAACCTCCGCGTGTAGTGGTATCGCTCCGCTCCGGAGCGTAGTCCCGTCAGCCCGGCGGGACCTCGCGCACCACGCCGGGCGCGTCGGACCAGCCCGGCCAGGGCCCGGGCGGCGGCCCGTCGGCGTCGGGCCGCTCCTCTTCCGCCGTCTTGTACGGCGTCAGGCCGCGCGCCTTGTAGTTCGCCACCGCGGCAGGTCCGTCGAGGGTGTTCGTGTGCACCCAGACCCGCGTGATCGGGTCAACGCCGGCATGCCGCTCGTGCAGGGTCCACGCGTTCCGCAGGCCGACCGTGAGCAGATGGCCGCCGATCCCACGGCCGATGAAGCCAGGCAACAGTCCGAAGTTCTCGATCTCGGTCTCCTGGCCGACGCCGCGCAGAGCGACGTACCCAGCCGGGACGCCGCCGACCCACGGCACGTAGGTCTCGAAGCCGGGCCGGCTCAGCCAGTCGACCCACTGGTCCCAGTTCCAGCCGAGCTTGCCGATCCAGTGCCAGTGACCGCCGACAGCGGTGTAGAGGTAGCGGGCGAACTCCGGTGAGACCTCCTCGACCCGCCTGACCTCGATGGGCTGCTCTCGCGCCGGCACCAGTTCGTCAGGACTGTTCTGCTGCAGATAGGTCAGGACGCTGAGAGCCAAGCTGCTACTCCTTGTTCAGTACGCCGCAGACGCCGGCGACCACCAGATCGATCCCCAAGGTGTAGTAGCGGTCGGTCGACGACGGACAGATCAGTGTGTCCGCGGCGGCAGTGATCAGCGGGTACTTCCGCGGGGACAGCGCTCCAAGCGCCGCACGCTTCATCCGCAACGAATCCTCGCGCTTGACCGGGTCACTGACTTCCCGGGTGATCGGATCCGTCGTCACCAGGGTGATCAGTGAGCACAGTGACTGGCGGCCGACCTCGGCCGCGTCATCGATCGAGAACCCGCCTTCGGTGAGCAGCTCCATCGTCCGCTCGGCCATGGCCAGCCCTGGCTCGGACGCCAGGATCCGGACGAGGGTGAGGTCTGCCAGCCGCGGATGCCCGCGCAAGGCGGTCACGAACGCCGTCAGCACCTTGTGCAGCTGTTTGTCCCACCGCTCGTCGGTCGGCTCCGGCAGTACGACGTCCGCCAGCAGGCGATCGCCGAGAGCGGCCAGCAAGTCGTCCTTGTCCTTGAAGTGCCGGTACAGCGCCATCGGCGTGACCTCGTGCTGGCCGGCCAGCCGACGGAACGTGACGGCGGCCGGTCCCTCGTCGTCGGCGATGGCCAACGCGCTGTCGACGACCTTCTCCGGATCCAGGCGGCGGGCGCTCTCTTTGGTGATCACGTTGACAAGTTTACACCGTAGACCTAGTGTCTACTACGTAAGCTTACGGCGTATACATACGACGTAGACTCTTTTTCTGAGTGAGGTAGTCATGCGACGCAGTCCTTGGGCCACCCTGGCGGTGCTGGCTCTCGCGCAGTTCATCGTGGTGCTCGACGTGACGATCGTGAACGTCGCGCTGCCCCACATCCAGGCGGACCTGCACTTCTCCGCCGACTCCCTGCAGTGGGTGATCAACGCCTACACCCTGCTCTTCGGCGGCTTCCTGCTGCTGGGCGGCCGGATGGCCGACCTGCTCGGGCCGCGCCGGGTGTTCGTGGCCGGCCTGCTGCTGTTCGGTGTCACCTCGCTCCTGGCGGGGTTGTCCAACTCACCCGAGTTCCTGATCGGAGCGCGCGCCGTACAGGGTCTTGGTGGTGCATTGCTGTCACCGGCCGCACTGGCGATCTTGACGATGACGTTCGCGCACGGTCGCGAGCGGAACATCGCCATGGGCGTCTGGGGTGGTCTCGCCGGCCTCGGTGGGACGCTCGGTGTGGTGGCGGGCGGCGTACTGGTCGATTCGCTCAGCTGGCAGTGGGTGTTCTTCGTCAACGTGCCGATCGTGCTCGCACTGGTCGCTTTGATCCCGGTGTTCGTTCCCGACGTACGGCACTCGTCTGGACGTCGTACCTTCGACACTCTGGGCGCTGTGCTCGGGACCGCGGGCCTCATGGCTGTGGTGTACGGCGTGGTGCGGTCGGAGCCCGCGGGATGGGGATCCGCTGAGGTTGTCGGCACACTGATCGCTGGAGTGGTCCTGCTTGCGGCGTTTGTTGTGGTGGAGCGGCGGTCTGCTGCACCACTGGTGCCGATGCGGCTGTTCCGGTCGCGTGCGTTGAGCGTTTCGGGCGCATCGCTCGCTTTGAACGGCGCTGCGTTCCTCTCGATGTTCTTCTTGACCGCTATCTACTTGCAGCAGGTCCGTGGAGACAGTGCGCTCGAGGCTGGTGTGCACTTCCTGCCGATGGGTGGTGCGGCGATTGTCGGCGCGATCCTGGCTTCCCAGCTCGTGCAGCGGGTCGGCACTCGCACGGTGCAGCTCGCCGGCGCTGTCCTGAGCGTCACCGGTCTGTTCTGGCTCTCGCAGGCCGACGCCGCCGGCAGCTACCCCTCTCAGCTACTCCCCGGCCTGATCATCTTCGGCTTCGGCATCATCGGCGTCGGCGTGCCCGGCCAGATCACCGCCGTGTCCGAAGTTCGGCCCGCTGAGGCCGGTGCGGCATCCGGTGTGGTCAACGCGATGTACCAGGTGGGCGGTGCGCTGGGCCTCGCGATCGTCACCACTCTCTCCATCAGCCACACCACCCACGAACTGACCCACGGCGCCACCCAGCTGCAGGCCCTCCAGTCCGGCTTCCAGCGCGGCCTACTAGCAGCCGCCGCCTTCGCCGTGGCCAACGTCCTCCTGACCCTGGCCACTCCCCAACTCCAGCCAACCTCCGAACAACTAGCCGAAGCCACAGCCGCCGCCTAACAACCCTTCGAACGAGCCCCGGCCCACCAGTCGGGGCTCGTTTAGTTGCTCAAGGCTCCACTAGTTGATCCTCGGGTGGTCCCGGATGTTTGGGTCGGGTTCGGGATAGGCAGCGGGGTGTGGCGGGGGAGCAGTGGGGTCGCCGAGGTCGGGACCACGAAGGCTGTGCCTGTTGGTGCGCGCGTGCGGGTCGGGAGTATTACGAAGACGTTTGTGGCGACCGTCGTGCTGCAGTTGGTCGACGAAGGATGGTTGCGGCTGGACGACGTTGCCGTCACCCCCGACTTCACCAACAACCCCGACGCCCCCGTCAACGCCTTGGTAGACAAGGCCATCTGCTCCTGAAGGGTTCACACTGCTCGTATGACGCGCTTCTCCGATGAGCAGATGCAGGCGGCAATGACCCAGACCCGCGAGTACACCGTGGTGCTGCTCGAAGCCGGGCCGCAGTACGGGACCGAGGCGGCAAAGCCGGTGATCTGGGAACACGGCCGCCGCAACTTCGAACTCCGGGCGGACGGCATCCTCAACATCGTCTGCCCGATCACCGACGACTCCCCACTCTGCGGCGTCGGCATCTTCACCGGCAGTGCATACGACGTACGCCGAATCATGGACGAGGACCCCGGTGTCCAGGCCGGTGTCTTCACCTACCGCGTCCACCCAACTCGCAGCTTCCCCGGCGACGCCCTCAAAGGCTGAATCGCTGCTGGTACTGGGCCGGCGTCAGTCCGAGGCTTCGTTGGAAGTGGCGGTGGAGGTGACTCTGGTCGGCGAAGCCGGCGGCTGTGGCGGCTTCGCCGATCGTCACGCCGGCCTCGAGCATCCGGCGGGCGGCTCGGATGCGGTGCGCGAGTTGCAGCGCGTGGGGTGGTAGCCCGGTGCGCTGGCGGAAGAGCCGGATGAGGCGGAACTTCCCGATGCCCGCGACAGCGGCGAGCTCATCGAGTCCGACGTTCCGCTGGGGCTGGTCGGCGAGATAGTCGAAGGCGAGGCGAAGCGCGCTGTCCTCACGAGCCGTGGTCGCCGACCGCGGCGAGCGGACGGCTGATGTGCGGTCGATCAGAAGCCGCAGCCACTCGGCGAGGACCTCATCTTGTTCGAGTCGGGTGCAGGCCGACTCGAGCGTCGTGTGAAGCCGCAGGAAGCCTGCCGCGAGCTCGGTGTCGGAGAGCACCGGATCGGGAAACAGTACGTCGGCCAACGGGTCGGACTCGGAATCGTCCGCGAGCGCCGCGAGATCCGCGACTTCGACGACCAGCAGGCGAGCCCGCCACGGGCGCTCGTCGACGGCGCTGCCCGCGTGGGCGTGGGAGGGGTCCCAGGCAACCAGTTGGCCTGGGCGGACCAGGCGCTGCTCGCGGCCGCGCCACGACCACATCGGCTGCTCGCCCACGATTCCGAAGACATACTCGCCGCGCGGCTCAACGGCGTACCGAGTGGTTCGGCCCGCCATCAGCAGGACCCGCTGCTCGTCCGGTGCACGCCACATCCGAACCTGCTCAGTCGCCACGTCTCCATGCTAGGCAGGTGCAAGAACGTTCAAGACGGTCTCTTCGCGGCGACGTACGGTGCAGGCATGTCGATCACCGCACACATTGTCGTTCAAGGCGCCGAGCGCGCCGCGGCCTTCTACCGGGAAGCGTTCGGCGCCGAGGAGATCGAGCGCATCCCGACCCCGGACGGCCGGCTCATGTCGGTTCAGCTGCGCATCGGCGACAGCCTTCTCCACCTGGCCGACGAGTTTCCGGAGATGGGCGTTCTCGCGCCGCCCACGATCGGTGGGACTGCCGTCGTACTGGCGCTCGACGTCGCCGATGCGGAGGCGGTGTTCGCTCAGGCGGTTGCCGCCGGCGCCGAGGTTCGCCAGCCGCTGCAGGACACCTTCTGGGGCGACTTGCACGGCCAGTTCGACGACCCGTTCGGCCACCGCTGGAACGTCGACCAGCACCTGCGCGACGTCCCCCACGACCAGGTGGTAGCCGCCGCAGCCCAAGCCTTCTCCTGACCGCGGTCGCCTGTCGGCGTACTGTGATTGGGACGGTGCTTCGTGCATCGTGGGGGAGGCTGTCATGACCACAGCACAGGGTGACCTTGCACTTCTGCAGGACCCAATCGCGCAGGAACTCCTGGTATCCCGCCATCCGGCCCGACTCGCGTACACGTGGACGGACGGAACGCCGCGCGTCGTACCGATCTGGTTCACCTGGACCGGTGACGAACTCGTGTGCGGTTGCCCGCCGAAGGCGCCGAAGCTTCGGGCGCTGGATGCGGCGAGTGACGTCGCCGTCACCATCGATGACTCGACGTCGTGGCCGTACCGGGTGTTGTTGCTGCGCGGCACCGCAACTGTCGAGATGTACGACGACGTCGTACCGGAGTACGAACAGTCCGCCAACCGGTACCTGGGACCCGAGCAGGGCGCAGCTTTGCTCTCGCAGATGCGAGGGCAACCAATGGCACGCGTCGGCGTCAGACCGACGTGGGCGGCGGTGCTCGACTTCGAAACCCGCTTCCCCAGCGCACTGGGGATCTAGGCACTTATTGCCATCCAGGCCCTTGTTTCTGCCTGGGGTGCGGGTTCAGGATGCCCGAGGGAGGGCACATGAGAATCCGCCAATTGGTTGTTGCCGCCACAGTCTCGTCCGCGTTGGTCGCCGGGGTGATGTCGGTCCCCGTCGCAACTGCTGCGCCTTCGAGCCCATCTTCGACCAGCTACACACCGCCGCCAGTGCAGTGGGGTGCATGCACCGATCCACGCTTGGCCAGGGCCGGTGCTCAATGCGGCTACGTTGTCGTACCGCTCGACTACGACCATCCGAAGGGGACCAAGATCCAGCTCGCGGTGTCCCGGGTGATGCACAAGACGCCCGACTCGCAGGCGCAGGGTCCGATGCTGGTGAACCCGGGTGGTCCGGGTGGTTCCGGCCTGATCTACGCGATCCTCGGCCCGGCCATCCCGCATGGTGCCGGTGACGCGTACGACTGGGTCGGTTTCGACCCGCGTGGTGTCGGCTCGAGCAAGCCGGCGCTGAGCTGCATCCCGGACTATTCCGGCTACAACCGTCCGTTCTACGTGCCGGTCACGCGGAAGATCGAGCAGACCTGGCTCAAGCTGTCCAAGTCGTACGCGAAGGCTTGCGACGCCAACCAGCACGCGCTGCTCGGCCACCTCAAGACCACCGACTCGGTGCGCGACATGGAGAGCATCCGCAAGGCTCTCGGCGCACCGCAGATCAACTACTACGGATTCTCGTACGGCACGTACCTCGGCCAGGTGTACGGAACCCTGTACCCGAACCGCCTGCGCCGGGTCGTCTTCGACGGCGTCGTCAACGCGACGCGGGTCTGGTACAACGCCAACCTCGACCAGGACATCGCGTTCAACAAGAGCGTGAAGGTCTTCTTCCAATACGTCGCGGCGCACGACTCGACCTGGCACCTCGGCAAGACCGAGGCCGCGGTCGAGCGCCTGTACTACCGCGAGATGGTCAAACTCATCGGCCACCCGGCCGACGGCAAGATCGGTCCGTCCGAGTGGACCGACGTCTTCACCCAGGCGGCGTACTACGTGTACGGCTGGGTGGATGTGGCCGACGCGTTCGCCGCGTGGGTGCACAACCGTGACGCCTCAGGGCTGGTCGCGCTGTACGGCGGCCCGCCGTTCGACGACAACGGGTACGCCATCTACCTCGGCGTCTCGTGCACCGACGCCGCGTGGCCCAGCAAGTGGAGCACGTGGCAGCGCGACAACTGGCGCACGTTCGCCAAGGCGCCGTTCCTGACCTGGGCCAACGCCTGGTTCAACGCGCCGTGCTTCTACTGGCCGGCCAAGGCAGGCCGCCCAGTGAAGGTCGACGGTCGCGGGGTCAAGAGCCTCTTGATGATCAACGAGACGCTTGACGCGGCGACGCCGTACTCCGGCGCACTGCAAACCCGCAAGACGTTCCCGCACTCCGTCCTGATCGAGGGCGTCGGCGGAACCACTCACGCCGGTTCACTATCCGGCGTGACGTGCACCGACGACCGCATCGCGGCGTACCTCCAAACCGGAGCCCTGCCACCCCGCAAGCCCGGCAACCGCTCCGACGTCCAATGCGACCCGGTCCCCGCCCCCGAAACCCCAGCCGCTGCCGCCGCCAAGTCCACCTCAACCGGCACCGCCAAATCCCTACGAAACACCCTGTCCCCGAACCTCCCCTGAGATCCCTGGGCTGACGCCTGAAGCACGCTCGAGGAGCATCACGCCGCAGTAGCGACGTGATGCTCCTCTTGCTTGTCGGCCCGCCACAGCACATCGCCAGGCGATCGTCGGCACGCGGAAACGCAGACCTCACAGCCATTCCGGATAATTCTCGGGCGACAGCCTTTTCCAACAAGCATTTGATCGTGGCCACGTTTAGTGTTTAACCGCGTGCACAATGCCGCCATCCAGCGTCGCAAAGCTGCAAGTCTCGCGCGGGAAAGCGTTCTTCGAGGTGTTATGCAGCGAGAAGAGTGAAACCTTTCTGTGTGGTTTTGCGGGCTGGCGCAAAGGAAGAGGCGGTGCCAGACTCAAAGGGACGACCGAGTTCTCATTGCCGGCTATTGGGACGTTGCACGACCTGGCACCACGGTGCCGGCCGCCGCTGATCGCGGACCTGGCCGGCCGGGTAGGCAGGGGGACGAGATGCCCGACGATCCTAGCGTCCGCGCGGAGTTGCGCGCCCAAATCGAAACTCGGCGGGCGGGCATCGCTGCCTTCCTGCACGACGTCCGACCACGCCGCAATCGACTGACCAATATCAGCATCATCAGTAGTGCGATGGCGGCTGTTTTCGTGGCAGGCCCCGCCCTGGCCGGTCAGCCATTCACAGACACCGTCAAGCGAGACTTGTCGCTCAGCACCGGCGCCGCTGTTTGGAGGCCGCTCTGTGTGGCAGCGTTGATCGTCTCATTGGTGTCGGTTATCTCCAGTAACCTGAGCAAATCCCAGGACCTCGCAGCCCGCGTCACTGCCGCCGAGGTGTGCAGTACCGAACTCGAAGGTGTGTTGACGTCCCTCCAGTTCGGGCACCTCTCGGTGGACGATGCCGCCGAGCAATATCACCAATGTGTCAGCAAGATCCCGTTCGTCGAGGAGTTGCCGGCCGAGCCGCGATCGCCCTGGGCTCTTTGACGTCGACCTTCACGTGACGACGAGCGCACTTCGCGAACACCTCTCGCGACTGTGCGCACGCCCGGTGGGCATCCTTGGCCAGACGGGATCCGCCCTGTCGAATCAACCGCGACGGGCTCGGCTGCGGCCAGTGGAGCGCTGGGTGCGTTCTGTTTGGCTATGCGGTGATGTGTTCTGCGGCGGCGAGGTGGGTTGATAGGAGTTGGCCGGCTCTGTCGAGGGCGGCGGTGGCTTCGTCGAGGATCGGGTAGTAGGCCTGGAAGACGTGCGGCACGCCGGGGGTGATGTCGAGGGTGACCTCGACGTCGGCGGTGGCGGCTTGTTGCGCGAGGCGGACGGCGTCGTCGAGGAGTACCTCGTGACTTCCGGCCTGGATGACAAGGGGCGGCAGGCCGGACAGATCGGCGAAGATCGGGCTGATGAGACCAAGGGCGGTGTCTTGTCCCGGCGCGTAGTCGGTCACTCGGGCCTGGAGGTTCTCTCGGCTCATCAGGGGATCGACCTCGCCCTTGGTCTGCATGGTCGACCCGGCCAGCGTGAGGTCGACGTACGGCGACATGACGAAAGCCGCGGCCGGCAAGGGCAGGCCGTGATCTCGGGCGTTGATCAGCGTGGCGACGGCGAGCCCACCGCCGGCGGACTCTCCGGCGAAGACGATGTCCGAAGAGGCAGTGCCGTTCTGCAGAAGGGCCTCGTAGGCGGCAAGGGCGTCGTCGACCGCCGCCGGATACGGATGCTCGGGGGCGAGCCGGTAGTCGACTGAGATGACTTTGGCGCGCGTACGCCGGCCGACCTGCGAGGCCAGGTCAGCGGAGAGGAAGGCGTCCCCGAGTACGTAGACGCCGCCGTGGAAGTAGAGAACAACGTGGCGAGGTTCGACTCCGTCGATAGTGATCTCGGCGGTTGGGACGTCGCCCAGCGTGGCTGCGGTCACGGTCACGTCGGCGGGCAGCGGCTGCGCCGAGAGCAGCTCCCGGAGCAGCCGGCGTTGCTCGTTGAGATCGATATCGGTGGGGAAGGCTGACTGTCGCAGTATTGCGTCGAGGTTCTCTCGCTGTTCGGTGCTCACGGAGAAACTCCCTTCGGGTGGGTTGGTTCGGGAGCGGTCCCCTGCGGGCTCGCCACCGTCAATCCACCGCTGAGGTCTCCTGCCGGAGAGGCGGGCCACAGCCAGGCTCGCCGTACGGCAGGTGAGGAGGCATCACCTGATCCCAGTGATTCGCACGACCGGACGTGGTCACCTCGCGCCCTCCCACAGGACGACGTGAGGGCAGAACCACTTGGCGGCCTCCACGTCCCCAGTCCTCCCACTGGACGCCGAGCACCTCGCCCCAGAAGGTGCAGGTGAGTCAACCGTTGCCGGCCGCAACAGTCGGGCCGGGCTATTCCCCGGTGGCGCCGTCGATGGCTTCGCGGAGAAGGTCCGCGTGACCCACATGGCGCGCGTACTCCTCGATCACGTGCTCGAGGATGAACCGAACATCCGTGTCCCCGAACTCCGGGTTCGGCACAATGCGTACGACGTCTTCGGTCACCTTCGCGAACACCTCCCGCGACTCGTCGCACGCCGCCAGGTAATCCGCGTAGACATCCTTGGCCGGCGTGGGATCCGCCTCATCGAACCACTCGCCACCATCGCGTGTGGCAGCGCTCCGATAGGGAAAGAATCGAGGCGTCGTGTCCGCCAGCCTCCGCTTAAACCAGTACCGCTCGACCCCCTGCACATGACGCATGAGCCCCAACAAAGTCAACTCCGACGACACCAAAGGCCGCTGCCGCAGCTGAGCCTCCGAGAGCCCTTCGCACTTCCACAAGAAGGTCGCCCGGTGATACTCGAGATTCGAGCTAATCACCTCCACCCACGACCCCGACAACCGACGCGCAGGCCTAACGATCCCCTCGATCACAACACCACTCACTCCGCAGCCCTCCATAGCCGTCATCGGTTCGCCCCCTGAGCAACGCCTGCCTACCCCTCCGATGCCCCAACCGCCCGCAAATCGACAAGACCGAGGAAACTTCCGCATCAGACTCGTGAGAGGCTCCGAGCCTGCAAAGGTGGGTCGAAGGAGCGGAATGAGACACATCTACCTCGTCACGCATCCCGAGGCACAGCATCACGTTGACGGCATCGTTGGAGGCTGGCACGACTCAGATCTGACAGCCCGCGGGCGCCTGCAGGCCGAACGCATCGCCGAGGTCCTGGAGAGCAGGATCGGACGTCAGCCGGTCGAGGTCTACTCCTCTGATCTGCGTCGAGCCAGCCAGGCGGCAGAGCGAATTGCTCGGAGGTTCTCCGTCGAGGTTCAGACTGATGCGCGGCTTCGCGAGAGGTCCAACGGTGAGGCAGACGGGCGTCCCCAAGCGTGGCTCGCCGAGCGCCGCATCCCACTTCCGGAGTACGGCGATCGCCTCGGCCACCACGACGGACCAGCTGGTGCGGAGACACGAATGGCATTGGTCGAACGCCTGTACCCAGCCCTCGACGACATCCTCCGTCGACCAGTCGCGAACCAGATACTGGTGTCTCACGGGTCGGCATCGAGCTACCTGATTGCTGCCTGGATAGGCATGCCGATGATGTCGACCGACCGGGTCTTCTTTCCTCTGACTGCAGGCGGGATCACCACCCTCCTCCGCAACGACACCCACTTCAGCCATCAGGTTGTTTCTCTGAACGAGACCCAGCACCTGCAGGGTCTTGGAGAGCCACCACTGGCGTGACCTTGGCCCCTCATGCTGGAGTGTCAGTCGCTTGTGGCGGTTGGGGGTGTGCGGGCCGCGTCCGGAGCCGGTGCGGCGTGCGGCGGGACGGCAGGTGCCGGTGGTGTCTGCCGCGCCACGCGCAGCATCGCGATGACGGCGCCGATGAGCCACAGGGCGAAGGCCACAGATGCGATGCCGCCGCTCCAGAAGCCGGACAGGCACAGTACGACGACGGCGTAGGACACCCAGACGGCCCACGTCGGCAGGACGCGCGCCTGTTGGGTGATCCGCGTCGTGACGGCGACCAGCACACCGCAGCCGATCAGCCCGGTGAGGCCGAGGACTTGCCCCGCCATGCCGAGCGCGCGGACGGTGTTCGGGTCGGCGGTGAACTCGTCCGACCACGCCGCGAACGCGCTCGACACATCGAGTGAGACACCGGTGATCGTCAGTCCACCGAACAGCGCCGCGGCCGGCACGGTCGCGTGCGCGAGCGGGTCGCCGCCGGACAATCGGTCCAGCACTCGCCGCAGACCGGTGGAGAACCAGAGCAGCAGGGCGACCCCCGCAGCGAGCACGGGCGGCGCGAAGCCGGCGGCGGCCTGCCGCGCGTCGTCGTTGAGCCTCTCGAGGATGGCGGCGTCCGACATGCCTGGGTTGTCGACGCCGACCAGGTAGCCCAGCGCCACCCCGACGACGAGCAGCACGATCGAAGCGGCGCCCGCCCAGCCCGCGCGCCGAAGAGCTCGTGACCCGTCCATGCCGCCTCCCACGGTCGCGGCCACGGGTGAGCCGGAGGTGGTGCAGACACCAAGATCCGCCCCGCGGCGCGAAGTAGCGCCAGTCCGAGTGTGCCCGCGTACCAGGCCCCCAGCAAGGGCCGCGACGGACCTCGGTGCCGGGCGTTACCGAAGGTCAAGTACGTGCGTTGTGCCGCCAGTCATCGGCCGTGTGGAAGCACGAGAACCGCCAAGCGAACGGAGGTTTGCCGGGCAGCGGCGGCGGAGACGGGCTGCGGGAGCGTACGCGGGTGACGGGGGCCGTGACGAGTGGGTGCCGACGCGGGCGTGCTGTTTGGCCTTCTCGTTCTGTTCGCGTTAATGGTTCGCCTGGCGGGCCGCTGGGGTCGAGGATGGCTGCGATGACTACTACTTCCCCACGAGCGGTTCGCTTCGTCGAGATGACCAGTACTGCGTTGAGCGCGTTGCTGGCCGACGACCGTGCCGCGGCAGAGACCGAGCTCGGCTTCCCACTCGGCGACGAGTTCCTGACTGACCGGGCCAAGTGGCTCTGGCAGTACCGCCTCGATCAGCTGACCCGGGATCCCAGCACCTTCGGGTGGCTCGTCAAGCTCGTCGTGGCCGACGGGGTCGTGGTCGGCTATGCCGGTTTCCACGGTCCACCGGACGAGGCCGGCATGGTGGAGATCGGCTACACCGTCGACCCGTCGTACCGGCGACAGGGTTTCGCCAAGGCGATCGTGACCGCGCTCCTGGATCGTGCGGCAGCCGAACCCGCAGTACGGACCGTGCGCGCCACGATCAGCCCCACCAACCAGGCATCGCTGGCCACCATCGCCGGCTTCGGCTTCGTCCAGAACGGCGAACAGTGGGATGAGGAAGACGGCCTGGAGCTCATCTTCGACCGCCCCAGCCGCTGACCCGACCGTGGCTCGCGGGCCAGTCGCTGCATCCGTGAAGTATCCCCTAGGCCACCTTGGCGATCTTGCATTCGATGCCTGCCGGTCCAATGGGAGCTTGCGCCGGGGTGGTTCCTCCGAACGTGGTCGTGCCGCGAACCTCAAAGGTCTGACCGCCGATCCTCTGGTGAGAGGCCGCATCCAAGACGTCGACGGTCACTGAATAGTTCGTCGCGTCGCCTGTAATCGTGCCGCTGATCGTTACCGTGCCCTGCGATCCGACTGTGTTCACCTGGCAATCGACGTTGGTGCGGTAGCTCTTCCTGTCAAGGGACGGACTATCCACTCCCGGCACACCGAGCAAGTGGAGTACGGCGAAGACGCCCACCAACGCCAGCACACCCAAGGCGATGATCATGACAATCTTCCGCCGGGGGCGCCGAGGCGGGCCATATTCATCGTTGGCCATGGTCCACTCGTGCGTCGGCATCCTGTTCCCCCGTAACCCCGATCGATCCTGATAGGCGCATTTAGGCGCCGCTCAGCGTACATCTCAAGAGGGTCTGGCTTGATCTGATGAGTCTCTGCTCTCCCACGCCCCCGGCTGATGCAGCGCCGCCACGTCCTGAGCCTGGCTGACCGGACTCTTCCACCAACGCCAGTTGAACCAGGCAGGCATCCACCAGTTCGCGTCGCCCAACAGCTTCATCAAGGCTGGTACGAGAACCAGTCGCACGACTGTCGCATCGATGAGGACGGCAGTGGCCAGGCCCAGGCCGAACATCTTGGCCGTTGGGTCGTCGGCCAGAGAGAAGCTGACGAAGACCGCGATCATGATGAGCGCTGCCGAGGTGATCACGCGGCCGGTCGTGGCGATGCCGTGGATGGTGGATGCGGTGTTGTCACCGGTCCGGACGTACTCCTCACGGATCCGTGTGAGCAGGAAGACCTCATAGTCCATCGAGAGCCCGAACACCACGGCGAACATGAACATCGGGATGAACGGAAGGATCGGAATGGTCGACTCCAGCCCGATCAGCTCCGCGGCCCAACCCCACTGGAAGATCATCACCATGACGCCGAAGGACGCGCCGATACTGAGCAGGTTCATCAGCGCGGCCTTCAGTGGTACGACGACCGACCGGAAGACCACCGTGAGAAGTACGACGGACAACAGGATCACCGCGCCGATGAACCACGCCAGCCGATCGTTGACCTTCGCACCCACATCCGCCTGGGTCGCCGTCTGACCACCGACATGGGCCTTCGCCGGGCTGTCGCGTAGGACCGAGGGGAAGACCTCCGCGCGAAGCCGCTGGACCGTCGTCATCGTGGCATCGTCCTGCGGTCCGGTCGTCGGTACGGCGATCATCGTCGCGACGCCGGCCGCGCTGTTCACCGAAGGAGGTGCGACCGACGCGATGCCCCGATCGGCCCGGACTGCGTTGAACAGGGGTTGTACGACGATCGGATCTCGAGAGACGTCGACGGCGATCACCAGCGGACCGTTGCTACCGGCACCGAATCCCGCGGCGACCAGGTCGTAGGCCCGGCGCTCGGTGCGTTGCACGGGAAGCGCGCCCTCATCGGGCGTACCGACGCGGAGTGCGAGCACTGGTGCGGCCAGCGCCAGGAGCAGGACGGTAGCGCCGACGGCGTACGCGGTGGCGTGCTTGGACACATGCCCACCCCAGCGCAGCCAGCCCGAACCGGCGGACGACTGCACCCGGCGTACCCGGAGGCGGTTGATCCAGTGCCCGGCCAGACCCAGGAACGCGGGCAGCAAGGTGAGCGAAGCGAGCACCATGGTCAGCACGATCAGCGAGATGGCAATCCCGCCGGCGGTCATGAATGGCACGCCGGCCACCACCAGCCCGAGGATCGCGATGACTACTGTGCCACCGGCGAAGAGCACAGCCTGCCCCGCCGTGGAGACAGCACGCCCGACCGACTCCTCGACCTCCATCCCGCGGGCCAGGTTCTCGCGGTGCCGGGTGACGATGATCAGCGCGTAGTCGATGCCAACGCCGAGCCCGATCATGCTGCCGAGTACGGGCGCCCAACTGGGCAGCTCGATGAGATAGGTGACCAACGACAGGGAGCTGATCGCCAGCGCGAGGCCGAACACAGCCATCCCGACCGGCAGCCCCATCGCGATGATCGATCCGAACGCGAGCAGCAGGATGACGATCGCGGCGATCAGCCCGAACGCCTCGCCGAGACCTGGCTGGGCTTCCTCGAACGCGTAGAAAAGATCCCCGCCCAGCTCGATCCGCAGCGGCGATTCCACCGCCGTCAGGGTCTTGAGCTGCTCGAGGTCGCTCGGCTCGAGCTTGTCGAGCACCGGATACTGAAGCTTGATGAGCCCGACCCGGCCGTCGGGCGAGATGACGGGATCGGCCGCCTCCAGCACGTGGGGCAACGAAGCCGCAGTCGACCGGATCTGCGTCAGCGCAGCCCGCAGCTCGGGTGCGTTGAGCGTCGCGTGCTCGTCGAGCGGAGTCACGACCACCTGCGCGGTCAGCCCGGCCTGATCCGCTCCCGCGGCTGACAGCAGATCGGTCGCGGACTGCGAGTCGACACCAGGTGCTCCGAACGATTCCTCGAGTTTCTTGCCGAAGGCGCCGGATGCCGCGATCACGAGCGCCGCCACCACCAGCCACGCCCCGATCACCACCCACGGCCGACGTGCGGCGTACCGGCCCAGTTTGTACAGATTCGACCTCATCACAGATCCCTTCAGCGAGAGTTGGACTCATCTTGTGGCCGTGGGGCCGGCCACCACCTCAGGCGATGAGGCGGACTTCCCTCGGCCGATCAGCCGGGTCGCGTCCCGTACTTTGAGCCGATCCGCTCGGCGCCCGGAGTCCCTACGCTGTGGGCATGGTGAGAAACGCGCTCCGCTCGCTGCTGGCCGAGCCGCGAGCGCCCGACGCGCCCAGGCGGGTGTGGCGCGACTGGGTGCTCGTCGCCGGCCTGCTGACGGCCGTCGTTCTCGAAGGTGTACTCCGTGAGGACGTGGTCTGGAGGCCCGTCGCGCTGGTGCTCGCTGTGGCAACCGTGTGCGCCCTCCTATGGCGTCGTACCCACCCGTTGGCCGTGGTGGCCGCCGTCTTCGGAGCCCTGATAGTGGTCAACATCGGGACCTTGATCAGTGGGGACGCGACCTTCGGCCTGTACTCGATGATCTGCGTGGTGCTGCTGCCGTACTCACTTGTTCGCTGGGGATCCGGCCGCGAGATCCTGATCGGGCTGGCGTTCATCCTGGTGGCGCTGGTGCTGGGAATCATCAGTGACTTCACCGGGTACGGCGAAGCCGCCGCCGGCAGCATGTTCCTGCTGTTCCCGGCGACAGTCGGGGCCGCGGTCCGCTATTGGTGGTCCGCCCGGGTCCGCGAGCTGGACCAGGTGCGGCTCCGGGAGCGCGAGCAGTTGGCCCGGGAGCTGCACGACACGGTCGCTCATCACGTCTCCGCCATCGTCATCCGGGCCCAGGCCGGCCGAGCCGTCGCGGCCACCCGCCCGGAAGCCGCGGTCGATGCGCTCGCCATCATCGAGGCGGAGGGCACGCGTACTCTCGCCGAGATGAGGACGATGGTCGGCGTACTGCGCGATGACGGAACAGCGGCGCTGGCTCCACAACCGGGAGTAGCCGACCTGGAGCGGCTCGCCCGCAGCGTCGGGGAGCGGCCGCGGGTCGAGGTCGAGGTGTCGGGCGACCTCGACGACCTCGGACCAGCGGTCGGCGCCGCGATCTATCGCATCGCGCAGGAGTCGATCACGAACGCCGTACGGCATGCTCGGCAGGCAACTCGCATCGACGTTCGGCTGATGTCGTACGACGACTCTGTCCGCCTGACCGTCCGCGACGACGGAGAGGCCACCTCGGCGCCCCGGAACTCGCTGGGCTACGGCTTGGTCGGGATGACCGAGCGGGCCACGCTACTCGGCGGCACGTTCGCCGCGGGACCCGATCCGGGCCGGGGTTGGTCCGTCGACGTGGTGCTGCCGCGATCGGCGGTCGGCCGATGACGATCCGCGTACTCGTCGCCGACGACCAGGATCTCGTCCGTACCGGACTCGCGATGATCCTCGATGCGCAACCCGGTATCGAGGTGGTCGGTCAGGCGGCCGACGGCCTGGAAGCGGTCCAGTTCGCCCGCCGGCTGCGGCCCGACGTGTGCCTGTTCGACGTCAGGATGCCCGGCCTGGACGGGATCGGGGCGACCCGCGAGCTCGCCGGCCCCGGCGTCGACGACCCACTGGCGATCGTGGTGATCACCACCTTCGATCTCGACGAGTATGTGTACGGCGCTTTGAAGGCCGGCGCGCGTGGATTCCTGCTCAAGGATGCCGGCCCCGATCTTCTGGTCCAGGCGATCCACGCCGCCGCCAACGGTGACGCGCTGATCGCGCCGAAGATCACCGCACGGCTGTTGGCCGCGTTCTCCGAACCACCTGCCGGCCGCGCACCGGTCCAACCGGTCGATCCGCTCACGGCCCGCGAGGAACAGGTCCTGATCGCCGCGGCCACCGGCAGGACCAACGCCGAGATCGCGGCGGAGCTGCACATCAGCCTCAGCACCGTGAAGACTCACCTGACCAGCGTGATGGGCAAGGTGGGCGCCCGGAACCGGGTCGAGATCGCCATGTGGGCCTACGAAACCGGCCGCATCAAGCTCTAGCTCACCTCGTGGGTGAGGCGGGTGCGGACTTGGGACCGGTGATGGCGGGATTCAAGTCAGGAGTCCCACGTGAGGGCTACCGCTCGTCGAGGCGGCTTCATCCTTCACCATCGGGCCCTCGCGCGGCACGCACGCGGAACCGGTTCGGTTCACCTGGGCGGCTGTGAGGTTTGCCGCAGGTTTCGGTTGGGCGCCGGCCGGCAAATCGACGTACTTCCTGACGTGGGCCGTGCACAAGCGTCGGCCGCAGATCCGGAAGGACAATCACCATGTCTAGCAGCACAAAACGCCGCCTGGCCCGCGGTATCGGCGCAGCCCTCGTCGCGACTGCCGCGTCCACCACGCTCGCCGTCGGCGCGGCGTCAGCTAACAGCCGGGCGACACCGCCGGCGGGGATCACCGTGCCAGGCGACCCGACCGCAGCACCCGCCTCCTTCGTCGCGAGCCTGGAGGGCCGCAACGAGGTCACGGGCGGCGATCCGGACGGGCGGGCGCTGGAACTCATCGGCATCCAGGGCAACACGCTCAGCTACTCGGTGTCCTGGCGCGGCATCAGCACCCCGACCGAGGCAGCCATCCACGCCGCCGGTCGAGGAGCGGACGGGCCCGTCGTCGTACCTTTGTTCACCAGGCCGAGCGGAGGGGGTAGCTTCGCCTCCGGCAGCGTGACCGTCAGCGACCCGACCGTGCTTGACGCGTTGCGCTCAGACCCGAGCGGCTTCTACACCGACCTGCGAAACGATGACTTCCCGAATGGCGCCGTACGTGCCCAGCTACACCAGCTCAGTCACGCGGTCAGCACGACCGGAGTGGCGGCAGTGCAGGAGTCGGTGGTCTTCGGCAGCCAGATCTACGCCTGCACCGTGCAACGCGACGGCTCGTTCGCCTTCACCCAGAACAACGTCGAGGCACGCCTCACCGGCGGCATCCACCACACCTTCGTCCAGCCGGCCGCCGGCCCGCCGCAGTGGCAAGCAGCCGACGGCAGCGCTGTCACCGGCAAGGTCGTCTCCAAGAACGCCAACGGCGCGGGCAACATCGCCGAACTGGACCTCGACGCCACCCAGATCGGCGACTCCTCCGGACTGCTGTCGAACGCCGTCGAGGTGCTTCGCCTCAACACAGTCGGCGGCGTCGCGCCGACCGGTACCTGCGACCCGCAGGCCACGCCGCTCGTCAACGTCCCATACCAGGCCGACTACGTGTTCATCAACGGCTAGCCACTGCGATCTGAAGGAGTCGCCGCGCGCCCACATCTGACGCGACACTGGTTCGATCGGCAGGATGGCCTCGACCCCTTGAGCTAGAAGGGGTCGAGGCCATCGTCTACTTCCCGAAGAAGACGTGGATGATGCTGATCACGCCGGGGCCGATGATGACGACGAACATGGACGGGAACAGGCAGAACACCAGCGGGAACAGGATTTTCACCGGCACCTTCTGGGCCTTCTCCTCGGCACGTTGCCTGCGCCGCAGCCGCATCTCCTTCGCCTGTTCACGCAGTACGTCGGCGATCGTGATGCCCAGCTCGCCGGCCTGCACGAGCGCGGACACGAACGATCGCAGCCCGGGCACGGTCGTCCGGTCGGTCATCGCGCGCAGAGCCTGCGATCGCGACTTGCCGATCTGGATCTCCTGCAGCACCCGGGAGAACTCGGCAGCCAGCGGGCCGGTGGTGTTACGGGCGACCTGCGCCAGTGCCGCGTCGAATCCGAGCCCAGCCTCGACGCAGACCGTGAGCAGGTCGAGCGCGTCGGGCAAGGCCTTCTGGATCTTCTCCTGTCGCTTGATCCCGGTGTTGTACAGCAGCACGTCAGGCAGGAAGAAGCCGACGGTCCCCGCCACGGCAGCGCCCACGATGAGCAGGCCGATCGTCTGAAGCCCGTACAGGCCGCCCAGACTGCCCAGGATGAACAGACCCAGGCCCTTTGCCGCCAGGACTCGGTCGGGCGTCAACCCCGACGGGTTGCCGGCCAGGTCGAGCCGGTGCTGAAGCGTCGTACTGATGCCCGAGGGCGACAGACGTACGGCGACTCCGCGCAGCCAGCCTGGCAGTGCGGCGAACGGATCACGCTTCGGCTCGAGCTCCACCGGTGCGTGCTGCGTGTAGTGACTGTCGATCGTGGCGAGTGCCCGGGCCACGCCGCCTTCGGTAGTTCGCGCGGTGATGCTGATGACTGCCAGGACAATGGCGAGGCCGAGCGCGGCGACTCCCGCGATCAAGAGCACGGTCGGGTTCATCTCATGCCTCCACCTTGATCAAGACGCGAATCCAGAACGCGCCCACGATGATGAGTCCGACGCAGGCGGCGACCATCATGACGCCGATCGGTGTGGTGAACAGCGGGCTCATGTACTGCGGTTTGCTCAACGTCAGCCACGCACCGAGCGCAATCGGCAGACTGACGATGATGTAGCCGGACAGCCGCCCTTCGGCACTGAGCGCCCGGACGTGGCGGCGGGTCTGTGCGCGTTCGCGCATGGTGTCGACGGTGTTCGTCAGTACCTCGGCCAGGTTGCCGCCGACCTCCCGTTGGATCCGGGTGGCCATCACGACCCAGCGCAGGTCCTCGCAGTGCATCCGGTCCGCAACGTGGGTGAGACCGTCCTCGAGATCGACACCGATCCTGGTTTCCGCGAGTGCCCGGGAGAACTCACTCGCGGCCGGTTGCGCGCCGTCTCGTACGACGGCATCGATGGCCTGAGCCAGCGAGAACCCGGAGCGAAGCGATCCGACGATCAGTTGAAGCACATCGGGGAGTTGTTCGCCGAAGGCGGCACGGCGGCGCCCGATGCGGATATTGAGGAAGACATGTTGGGCGAGCCATCCGACGAGAAGTCCGATCGGCAAACTGAGCGGCGCGTTGACGCCCACGAGCATCAGGGCGACCCCCAGCGCCACACTGCCGCAGAGGACCAGCGACGCCCATTCGGCGGGCTTGCGCTTGACGTCCGCGAGATCGAGCCGCTTGGCAAGACCTTGGTCCGCACCGCTGGACCGCAGCACCTGGGCGACGAGTCCGACCGCGGTCCGCTCGGTAGCGCCCTCCACCTCACCGGTGTTGTGCTCGTCGCGGCGTGGCCCGTACTGGCTGACCTTCTGGATCAACCGACGCGCAGTGTCTTCCCGGGAGCCCTGCCAGCGCAGGAGTACGACGGCGAGCACCACGATCAAGAAGACGCCGGCCAGCAGCGCGAGAAGCTGCCAGGACCAGACGGTCTGGTGCGACCGAGCCGGCTGTGCGGCGTTCGTCGGTGCCGGCGCAGGAGTTGGCGGAGTGACTGCGGCAAAGGTCACCAAGGTCTTGGCGCTGACCGAACCGATGGCGACCCGGAGTATGACGCTACGGCCGGCCAATGCGTCGGGCACAGTGACGTCGACCTTGGCGCGCGCAGTGAAGTTCCGCGCCACGGCAGCGAAGGCCGCAGTCAGCTCACCGGCGTTCTGCGCGGTTAGTATCCGTCCGCCCGCGGCCGACGCGATCTGCTGTGCCGCTGATGCGTCGCCACTGCCGTACCGGAATGCGACGACGTCGGCCGGGACGCGATCCGCCGCGAGCTGCCTGGTCACCGACGTGAGATTCGCCTTGCTGGACGTGTCGACACCGTCCGACAGCACGACCAGCCTGCGCTGGGCTGACGAGCCGAGGTGGGCGGCATCGAGGGTTGCGACGGCTGCGCGGACAGCGTCGTACAGCGCTGTGTTGCCTGTGGCCTGCACGTGCGCCAATGCCGCACGCACCAGAATGCGGTTCGTCGTCGGCGAGACCAAGAGACGGGGCCGGTCGGAGAAGGTGATCAAGCCCGCCTGTACGTCGTTCGGCAGGCTGGCAAGGTAGCTGAGCGCGGCCTGACGCGCCGCGGCAAGCCCCGAGCCGGCCATCGAGCCACTGGTGTCCAGCGCGATGACCACCGCGCGCGGCGGGGCTGCTGTCATGGTCGTGCTGCTCACTGGCGTCACCTGTGCCGGCAGCGAGGTGCTGCCGGCCTGGACGCGCACCGTCTTCGAGTCCAGCTTTCCTGACACGTTGGCGGTCGTGAGCACGAAGCCGGCATGGCCATGGCTGACCTGCACAGAGTCGATCCGTGCCGACGGAGCGCCGTCCGCGTGCGCGATCCCCGGCAGCACCACTGCCAAGCCGAGGACTACGACACCCAGCCAGAGGATGCGTCGCGCGATCGTCATCGGTAGACCTCTTCCACGCCGAACATCCGCGGCGGCAGGTAGACGCCGCGATCAGCGAGCCGCTCGAGGAAACCTGGGCGCAGGCCGGTCGACCGCAGGGCGCCGCGGAAGCTGCCGCGCTCGTCGACGCCCGCGCGGAAGTCGAACTGGAACACGTCCTGGAGGGTGATGACCTCACCCTCCATGCCGGTGACCTCGGTGATGTGCGTGATGCGACGTGTCCCGTCCTTGAGGCGGGCTTGGTGCACGATGAGGTCGAGTGCCGAGGACATCTGCTCGCGGATCGCCCGCTGTGGCAGGTCGACGCCGGCCATCAGCACCATGGTCTCCAGCCGGGACAGCGAGTCGCGTGGTGCGTTGGAGTGCACGGTCGTGATCGAGCCGTCGTGGCCCGTATTCATCGCCTGCAACATGTCCAGCGCGGCGCCGTCGCGGACCTCACCGATGATGATGCGGTCGGGGCGCATCCGCAGGGAGTTGCGCACCAGTTCGCGGATCGCGATCTCGCCACGCTTCTCGACGTTCGCCGGACGCGATTCGAGCCGCAGTACGTGCTCCTGCCGCAGCTGTAGCTCGGCGGCGTCCTCGATCGTGACGATGCGTTCGTCATCGGGAATGAACGACGACAGCACGTTCAGCGTCGTCGTCTTGCCGGAGCCGGTGCCGCCGCCGATCAGGACGTTCAACCGGCCCCGCACGCAGGCCTGCAGCAGTTCCGCGACCGGCCCGGTCAGCGTGCCGAACGAGATCAGGTCGTCGACCGTGAAGGGGTCGGCGGCGAACTTCCGGATCGTGAGCAGTGACCCGTCCAGCGCGATCGGCGGTACGACGGCGTTCACCCGGCTGCCGTCGGGCAGCCGCGCATCCACCATCGGGCTGGCGTCGTCGACCCGGCGGCCGACTCGGGAGACGATCTTGTCGATGGTGCGACGCAGGTGGCTCTCGTCGGTGAACGCCGCGTCGACCGGGGTCAGCCGCCCGTCGCGTTCGACGTAGATCTGGTCGTGACCGTTGACCATGATCTCGGAGACGCCGGCATCGCGCAGATACGGCTCGAGGGGGCCGTGGCCGAGGATCTCGTCGGCGACCTCCTGCGCGACGCGCGCACGGTCGGCCGCGGTCATCGGGGTGTCATCGCGCTGCAGTACTGCCTGCAGGGTTTGCGTGACCTGCTGTTCGAGCTCGTGCTGGTCGAGGTGAGCGTCGTACAGCTTGGGACCCAGGCTCTCCAACAGACCCTGGTGCACGCTGCGCTTCACACCGGCGAAGGGGTCGGCGTTCCGTGCTGCACGGCGCGGTACGTCGGCGGACGTCTGCGGACTCGGTGAGCTCGTCGGCACCGTCCGGGACTGTTGCCCAAGGGGTGCCTGGCGCTTGGCCAATCGTTCGGACAGGGTCATGATCGCCTGCCCGCGCCACGGCGTGCGAACGCCTTGGACCTCGTCGCAACGGGTCGGTCGAGCAGACGTTCGTGGGCGAGCCGAGTGATCGCCTGGCTGACCGGATGAGTCGGGGTCGCGATCACGATCGGAGTGCCCTTGTTAATCGAAATGGGGACGTTGCGGCTGGACGGCACGTGCCCGTTGATGGCACTACGGACCACGCGCTCGACATCGCCCGAAGACAGTCCGACCTTCGAATCGGAGCGATTGAGCACCACTGTGCGGATGTCGCGCGAGTAGGACAGCAGGTCGAGCATGTCCAGCGTGATGCGCAGATTCTTCAGTGCCGGCGTGTCCGGTGTGGTCAGCAGGACATGGTGATCGGAGACGTCCATCGCGGTCAGCACGTGCTCGCTGAACTGCGCAGGCGTGTCGACCACGACGAAGTCGAACATTCCGCGCAGTACCGTGAGCAGCTCGCCGACCAGCGCGGCGGGAATCTTCTCCGCATCGCCGGGGGTCACGGGCGCGAGCAGCATGTCCAGCCCGGGCCGGTACGACGTCAGCAACGACACGGCGCCCGTCGTGTCGAGATGGCCGGCCATCGGCAAGGCGTCGCTGATCGTGCGGACAGGGTCGAGCTGAACGCTGATCGCCACGTCACCGAAGGCGAGATCGAGGTCCACCAAGCAGACCCGGTTGCCGTCGGTCGCCGACAGCGCCGCGGCCAGGTTGATCGCGATGGTGGTCTTGCCACACCCGCCCTTGGCCGCGAACACCGTGACGACCTTGCCCTGGTGTTCCGGTTCCGGCTCGTCGTTGACACGCACCCGGCCCGACAGCGTCCGTGAGCGCTCGCACGCCGCGACGAGCGCTACAGGGTCGCCGGCGGCAACCACCTCCCGCACTCCGGCTCGAAGTGCCTCCGTGAGCAGGTCGACGTCCACGTGCTCGCGGACCAGGATCAGGCCGGTGGCCGGCCGCTCCAACCGCAGGTCCGCGGCGAACCGCAGGGCGGCCCGGGCGTCGGCATGGGGTCCGACCACGACGAGATCCTCGGCGGCGTCGTCGTTCAGGGCGCGGAGCGCGGCATCGAGGTCGTCGACCGACCGAACGTTCGCACCGAGGTTCGAGATCAGGTCGTCCGGCGCAGCGGCCGGCTGGCAGAGAATGGTCATCGCAGTGCCCTCACTTCTTCCTAGGCTTCGGCGCCACCGGGAACAACGGCTCGTTGTGGTCCTGGACCCTGACCTGGGCGGACGGACCGAGCAGTGCCAGGTACGGCAGCGAGGTTTGGGACAGCTGGATCAGGCGCTCGGCGTCGATCTGATTCGCGGCGAAGGTCACCAGCGTCAGGTCGTTCTGCGCCGCGGCGCCCTGCGAGAAGGAGCTGTTGCTGGTCTTGGCATCGTCTTGCGGCGCACCGGACGTGGCCGGGCCGATCGCGATCACGCGCACCTTCGGGATGACGACCGCGGTTTTGGCGACGGCCTTGCCGCCGCCCTGTTGCTTGTGCTGGCCGGTGCAGTTCGGCTGCGCGCTGACATCGCCGGTGCTGCCGGCGACGACCGTACCGAAGACGGCGACGTCCGAGCCGGCCTTCACATTGCCGGCAACCGCTTCTGGGCTGCAGAGCGTGATGGTGACAGCCACCTTGCCTTCGGGAATCGCCAGTCCGCCGGTGGCCTGCGCGGGAGTCACCAGCATCGACTTCAGGAGCAGCTGGCCCGGGCTGAGGTCGGACGAGGTGACGAGGGACTCCTGCGCCGGCGTGATGTCCGTGACGGCGTCTGACGACACCGAGGAGGCCGGCAATGTCTCCTTGTTCAGTGATGCCTTCGCGTCAGCGGCGGAGGTTCCGGACGGAATCGCCTTGCCTACAACGAGAACGGTCACTGCTTGCTGTCCGGCGACGGCGCGGGCGTCCGCGCGATCGACGTACACCAGCACGGCGGCTGTCCCGAGTACGGCCAGCGCGACCGCCAGCACGATGGTCAAAACTCGACGTTTCATGGTTCTCTCTCTTCTGCTGGCGGTACTAGCCGGCGAGCCTGACGGCCGCGGCGCCGAAGTACGTGCCGGTGCCGACGGTGGTCGACACAGGCACCAGGGCCTGCGTGAAATGTCCGTAGATGCAGGACGGAGTAGTGCCCCCGTTCGGGCAACTGCTCTTGGTGAACGGCGAGGGGATCGCGTCCTTGAGCGGGTTCATGTTCGCGTAGCCGGTGAGGACGAAGGCGGCCAGTCCGACGAGGTGGTACGTCGCACCGCTGCCGCTTCCGGTGGTCGTGTCGAAGATCGGGATGAAGATCGGTGCCCCGCTCGCGACGTACGACGTCAACGTGTCCTGACACGCCTTGGAGATGCTCTTGCCGGGGTCGCTGCCCGCGATGACACCGCTCAGCGTGATGTCGATCTCGGCCATGCATCCGCCAGTGTCGTTCAGCCAGCCGAACTCACCGGGGGCGCTCAGACCCGCGCAGGTGGGCGCGCTGGGCGCGTCGCGCACGAAGATCCGGACGTTGGTGCCGAAGGTCGGCGGAGTACCGCCGGTCGCCTGGGTCCAGGCACACAACGAGAGCGTCATCGCGAGCGAGTGCGAGGTCTGTAGGGCCGGTCCCCACATCGCGCGAGCGCAGGCGTGGACCGTACTGCCTTGGTAGCCGGCGTTTCCGGTCAACGCGCGGGCGAACACCGGCGGCAACAGCGAGGAGCCGCCCGATGTCTTCGTGGCGGTGTGGACATCGACGTAGTTCGTCCCGGTCGCCGGTGCGCTCGGGCAGTCGACCATGGTTCCCGAGGGCGCCGGACAACCCGGCAGACCGCCTTTGATGTCATGACCGCAGACCAAGGTCACCGCCGACACGCCGTCCTTCGCGTTGAGGTTCGCGTAGGTGGCCGCCGTACCGGTGGTGCACGCCGGCCCGGTGAGGCAGCTCTTCGCGACGGCGAGCGAGCCGGCGTCCGCGCCGTTCTGCAGCTCGGCACGCTCCTGGTACAGCCGTCCGACATCGACGGTCAGAGCAGCCATGCCGAGCAGTACGCCGGTCGCGAGCAGCATGCCGACCAGGACCCCGAAGGCACCCCGGTCGTCGGTGCCGAGCAGCCGCATCATCGGACGGACGAACGGTGGAATCAGGTTTCGCATGGCATGACTCCCCGGGCGGACAACGTGGTCTGGCCACTCAGGCCGGTGCCGCCGAAAAAGCCGACGAGATATCCGAGGCCCGGCGTGAACTGGAAGGTGAAGCTGGCTTGCACGGCGCCGTTGCTGCCGGGGCCGGCGCCGACCGGGCAGGCCGACTGGATCGACACGCCGACGGGGCTCAGCCCGGTTGCGGCTGCCTGCGTGCGACTCGCCACGTTCGGCTGTCCGAGTGCGACGAGCCGAGCGCCTTCGCGCGCGGCCTGGGTGAGCGTCTGCTGTGCGTTGAGCATCCGGCCGAAGTCGATGATGCCCATCACGATCAGCAGCAGCAGGGGAAGCAGAAGCGCGAACTCGACAGCGGTGGCGCCGCGGTCCGCGCCGCTGCCCCCATGTACCGGCGAAGGGAGCATGCGGCGTACCCATGCCGTGGGCCGGATGCGAGATACGTGGCCGTGGTGAGTTTCCCCGCCGCGCTTCCCTCGTCTCGGATACATGAGTTCTCCGGTTCCTGAAGGTCGATCAGAAGGCCCCGATGACGCCGGTGTACAAAGCGGCGACCAACGGGCCGAGGATGATGACAGTGGGTACGACGACGAGCACGATCAGCGCGACGATCAGGCCGTACTCGATCAGGGTCGCGCCGCGATCGTCGCGTATCACCTTGCCGGCAAGGGTTCTGACGAACCCCGCGAGACTGGGCATCGGAACTCCAACCTGGCGAGGCGGCGGCGGCCCGGCCGTCCGGCCGGGCCGCACCACCCCCTGCCATCGAACGGAGTGGATCGGCAGATCGCTCGATCGGTCAGAGGTTGCCGGCGACGTTGGTGAACAGGGTGACAATGGCCGGGCCCAGGATCAGCAGCGCGGGAACCACGATCATCGCGATCAGCGCGACCATCAGGCCGTACTCGATCATCGTGGCGCCGCGCTCGTCGCGACGCGTCTGCTGGATGGCGGTCTGCACGTAGGTGAGCAGGTTGTTGAGCATGGGAACCCCTTCGGTTGGCGGCGGGTGCGGGACCCACCCGTTGATCGAACGGCGACCTGCCGATCGGTACCGAAACAGTGCGGGATCGCCGGCGTGGCCCGGCATCGGTCAACCGGCCAGACAGCGAAGAACGATCGACCGACAACGGCGGAGACCACGCCGACCGACCGACAGGAGACGACAGGTCTGTCGGTCGTTCGGCTGACACCGTCGGCCGGTCAGCCGGCTCCGCGGCTCCGGTCGGCCGGTTCTGCGGTGATGTGGTTTCTTCGCGCGTGAGGTGCGCCGTACCTTGGCCGGCATGGACATCGCGTGGATAGTTGCCGGGGGCACCATTGGCTTCGTTGCCGGATTGCTGCTGCGCGGCACGGTCTTCCGGCTGTCGGTAGCTTCAGGCGAGCCCGCCCCCACCAGTTGCGCGCGCTGCGGGACCGGGGTCGGCGGACGTTTCGCGATCCGGTGTACGCAGTGTCGTGGCTGGTTCGGCGCTCCGTTCGTCCTCGAGCTGGTGACCGCTGCGGTGGTTGCCCTGCTGCTGGGGCGGTTCGCCGGTCTTCCGGATGCGGCCCCGTTCGCCTTCATCGGCGCGCTGGGGGTCGCGTTGGCCGCCATCGACATCGCAGTCCAGCGGTTACCCGACCGGTTGACACTGCTGCTGTACCCGGGTCTGATTGCGCTGTTCGGACTCGCGACGGCGGTCGACGGGCATCCGTCGCACCTGCTGCGCGCACTGCTGGGCGGCCTGGTGCTCGGTGGCGGCTACTTGGTGCTGGCGGTACTGAGCCGGGGGCAGCTCGGTGGCGGAGACGTCAAGCTCGCCGGCGGAATCGGCATCGCGCTCGGCTGGCTGGGCTGGCCGACTCTGCTCGTCGGCGCGTCCCTGGGCTTCGTCCTGATGGGTGTCGTGAGCCTCGTGCTGCTGATCGCACGCCGGATCACGCTCCAGCACAGCATGAGCTTCGGCCCGTTCATGCTCGGCGGGGCACTGGTGGCCATCCTCGCCGTCGCGTGATGGGGGAGTCCCGCCGCGTTTGGGAAACTTTTTCACCAAGTGTTCAATTGTTTCGGCGAAAAGCACCTACTCGAATTCCGTAACGGGTTGTAGGTGGCTGCCGATCATCGGTTCAGTAAGTGAAATCCATTCATGTCCGGCTGGGGGCCACAGAAGAGTCCGGCGGGGGCAAGTGATGCACAGCTCGATCAAGGTCGTCGTCATCGACGGCCACACACTGACCAGGTACGGACTGATGAGGCTCGTCAGCATTGACGCCGACATCACCGTCGTCGGCGAATGCGGCCTCGCCGCGGAGGCGCCCGCACTGGTCGAGTCCGCCCGGCCGGACGTCGTGGTCCTGGATGTCGCTCTGCCTGACGCGGACGGCCTCCGGCTCGCCCGTGAACTCCGCGACCGGCACGCCGAGCTCGGCATTGTCGTACTCACGGCCCAGGCGGAGGACGACGTACTGTTCAGGGCGCTCGAGACCGGCGTCTCCGCTTTCGTCGACAAGACCGCCCCGAACGCCGAAGTCCTCTGCGCGATCCGGCACGCCGCCGTCGCGGCCGCTTCCTTCACCGCGACCGGCCTGATGCACGCGTTGGCCCGTCGCGGCCAGGTCGCCGGTGGACAGTCTGTGAGTGATCCGGTGGCGGTTTGTCTGGCGCTCAGTCCGCGCGAGCAAGAGGTCCTGTCCCTCCTGGCCACGGGTCGTTCTGTGCCCGAGATCGCCGGCGCGATGTTTGTCAGCCTCTCGACGGCCAAGACCTATGTTTCCCGCGTGTACGAGAAGCTGGGCGCCGTCAACCGAGCAAACGCGATCATGATCGCCCTCGGGCTAGGCCTGATCACCCCAAAGCTCCCCGCCTCGGCCTAGCCCACCTCCTGGAGACCGTTGGCGTCGGCTCACTCGCCCTTGTAGCAAAGGCAGAACGGGTGGCCGGCGGGGTCGGCGTACACGGGGCAGCTGCCGCCCTGCGGCGGTAGCCGTGTCCCTCCGAGCTCGAGGGCGAGACGTTCCTTCCCGGCCCGGTCGTCGAAGCCGATGTCGAAGTGCATCTGTGGCGGGTATTCGGGGTCGGGCCAGCGTGGTGGTCGGTAGTCGGGGACGCGCTGCAGGGCGAGCATCGGCAGCCGGTCGTCGTCGCGGGCGATCACGATCCGGTCGGGTGAGTCTTCGACCGTACGCGGCATGTCCAGCACGGCGCCCCAGAACCGCGCCAGCGGTCGTGGATCGGTGCAGTCGATCACCACGCGGACGAGCGTGCCGAATCGGTCCGTGGGTTTGGTGAGGCCGGGGTACAGGCAGAAGGGATGGCCCACCGGGTCGGCGTACACGCGCCAGCCGGGGAAGTCCTCCAGCTTCGTCGCGCCGTGCTCCAGCACCGCGTGCTCGGCGGCCTCCAGGTCGGCGACGAGCACGTCGAGGTGGATCTGCGTTGGGTTTGCCGGGTCGCGCCAGCGTGGAGGGCGCATCCAGCCCTCGCCTGGCCCGATCCGTCCATGGGTGAGCATCGTGTAGAACGCGCGCAGCTCGTCCTCTCGCTCCTGGGGGCAGCCCACGACGACCCAGAACCGTCCGTCCTGCTCGTCGGAGTCGACCGACGTACCGACGACCTTGGCGGCCTCGTCGAGCACCACGCTCACGAACGCCTGTCCACGGTTGCCGACCAGGACGACGCGGACCATGTGGTCGTTGACCTGCCGCGCACGGCCCACCGTCCGGTCCGAGCCCGCGAGTTCCTCCACATCTGGCTGCCACGCCTCGGCGATCCACGGCCCTGGATCCCACCCGACGAGACCGCTGACCGAGTTGGCCGCTGGTACATCCGCTTGCTCCAACGCGTCGACCCAACGGCATGCAACTTCGACGAGATCTCGCGGCATCTCCGTAGTCTCACGTTGGCAGGCCACCCGATCAAGACTCGCCCAGCCTGGGGTGCTGGACCTGCACCAGCGAATTGGTCAGCGGCCTCGCGACCTGAAACCGGACGTCAGGGGCGTGGTCAGGGGCGGTCTCGAACAGCGGTCCCTGGACCGTTGGGCGGCGCCATCGCGCACCAGATGCCTGAGTTGGAAGTCAGCGGCTCGGGCCGCCGCCGCACCTCGTGCAGGCGATCGCCGGGCACGCGGACACTCACGTCACGATGACGATCTACCCGCACGCGTCGCTAGAAGACCAGCGCAAGGCGATCGAACAGCTCGCAAAGGCGGCCGCCGGATAAGCGTTGCGGTAACTGCGGGAGAATCGGCGGTTCTCAGATCAAGAAACCGCAGGTGAGAGAGGTGGTCAGGGGCGGTCTCGAACCGCCGACCTTCCGCTTTCAGCTCGACGGCGGTGCCCAGGGTGCATGGCTGCATCGTTGTCGGGTAGGGCTCGCCGAGCGGTCTCGTCGGTAGCTGGTGCTGGCCACTGCGGTCATGGTTGCGGTCGGACGGGTATCAGCTTGGAAGCGGGGCGTGTCTGCAGGCGTGGCGCCGTTCTGCTCAGCCGGGTTGGCTGGCGCTGGCGAGTTCGGGTTGTGGGTAGCGCCTTGCCACGCGGTCGCCGATGGCATGGAGGATGGCTAGTCCGATGATCAGGATGCCTATGCCTGCGAGGATCTGGACCCCACGCTGCTCTGCTTCGAACGCGACGTCGTCCGGGGCGGCGAAGTAGAGCACGAGGGAGAACGTATAGAGGCCGTACATCCGCCAGTACGTCGCCCGTTGGGTGACAGCGAGCAGGAACGCGACTATGGCGAGCGCGGTCAGGACCCAGGCGGGCGGAGCGATGATCGCAACCAACACCGCAGCTGCTGCACCGAGGGCGGTGCCGAGTGCCTTCTCGCGGATGCGTTCCCTTCGGCCCATCAGCAGGTACATGACCAGGATCAGGATCGGCTCCGGGACCCAGTACGGTTCGGTCCACGACAAAGCGACCCCGAGTGCGGCTGCGGCGCCCAGCACGGCGCCGAACGCGAGCGCGATGAGGACGGTGACCGGCAGCGAGTAGCGGTCACCCTCGACCACCGGCGGTGCACCGAAGCGGCGAGCGATGACGATGCCGTATCCGGTCCCGATCGCGACGATGACGCCGAACGTGACTGCGGCGGATCCGGTGGAGACCGGCGTCACGAACGTGGCGGCGTACGGTGCCATCAGCAAGGCTCCGAACCAACCGAACCGGAACCCGAACCCGGAGACGAGACCCGCGATCGCCAGGAGCGCTACCCACGACCAGTCGTAGGCGGTGTATGCCCCCAGCCCAGCGACCAGCCCGATCCCGGGCGTCAGATAGACCAGTCGGCGGGTGCCGCCGAGCTTGGTCCCCAACGCGCCCCACAGCACGCCGGTGAACAGCGCTGAGACTCCCAGTTGACCCACGAGTGCGCCGACTACCACCGCCGGCAGCACAGCCCCGACCACCACCGCGCCGAGGACGTGCAACAGCCGTCTAGCACCAGACGGCTGCTCGGCAGGGGTTCCAGAGGCGTGGGGATCCACGGGGTCGACGGACTCGCCCTCGCTCACGGCGCACCACCCCCAGTGCGAGTGTGGCGCACCGGTCTGACGATCCTACTCCGGCACCGAGACGTCCGGACTTACCGCAAGTCCACGGTGACGGTGTACATGGAACCCCGGACGAAGGGGGTTGACCGCCGAACATGGAAGCCACACGACACGTGGACGCCAACTGGGGCGGCCAGCCTGTGCAACATCCGTGCAACTACAGATGGTCGCTGAGGGGGATTCACGGAGACTGGCGGTTGGGCCGTAGTGGCCCGATTCACGCTTAAGAAAGGTGGTCAGGGCGGTCTCGAACCGCCGACCTTCCGCTTTTCAGTTCGACGGTGACTCTCGTGCTGCTGGTGAGAACCTCGCCTGGGGGTCGCTCCGTTGAGCCAAGTCGGTTACTAACGCCGGCCACGGTCTTCATCTCAGATACTTCCTAGGCGGATCATCGACGTGCTCCTCCCAGAGTCTCGCCACCTTCTCGGTCTGGTTCTGCAAGTCGAGTCTGTCCACCTGGATACGGTGGTCAGCGGCCGGCGGGTTCGCTGCGTGGGCCTCGTAAAGCATTCGGAATTCATGGTCAGTCAGCCAGACTTTGCGGGACGCCGCACGCCATATCGCCTCCGGGAACTCGACCGTCATGTGCACAATCAGGCACCCGGGCAGCTCCCGTCTGTACAAGTGGCAGGTCTCTGGCGTGAGGACGTCAGAGAAGACGACCTCAATGCCCATGGCCACGAAATTGCGAGCCAGGCTGCACGCGTTTGTCAAGCCGAGCCTTTGCTGTTCCCGGCCTTCCTCTCCCTCCCACGGTGCGGCAGCGCCCGCGACGATCAGTTGGCGCACATCATCCACATCGATGAAGGCACATCTCGGGCGACCTTCCGCGAGGGCACGCGCCGTCACACTCTTACCCACCGCGGGCCCACCTGTGAGGATCAACGGTGGACGAGTCATAGCTCAGCCGACCCAGGTCACGTCGAAGATCCGGATCTGCTCGCGATCGTCGTCGACATGGAAGGACAGCAGCCCGAGGCCACCGAAGGTGCATTGCCGAAAGCTCGGCTCATCTCGATCGAGGATTTGGGTCTCCCACGGCGCACCGACCAGCTTGCTGACACGTTCGACCAAAGCGTCGAATGCCGATGAAGGCAATCCTTGCAGCTGGGCCAACGCGGATGCGTGAAACTCCACGCGGTAGCTCACAGCCGATCGGGCCAGCCTGGTATCGCTTGCTCAGCCGGCACGAACTCGTCAGCTCGATCCTCGCGGGCCGCTTGCAGTGCATGATCGAAGCCTGGATCGGAGTACGCGACCGCCCGCAGGTGCCAGAGGTGCAACACGTCCCGCAGCTGCTGAAAGCGCCACACCTCGTGGGCAGCGTCTAGAGCGCCGTGGTACTCGCTGAGGAACTGCTCATGCCACTTCGCCGGCAATAGGCGGAGGATCTCGCTGGGGTCGTCCGGCGAGCTCTGCATCGGCTCAGCAGTCATGGCACCAGATTACTCTGAGCAGACCCTCCGCGTATCAAAGCTATCCACACCCGACCGAACTGACCGGCGGTCCCGGCGAAGTGGTTGGCGGTTCCCAGAGCGAGAAAACCGTAGGTGAGAAGTGTGGTCAGGGGCGGTCTCGAACCGCCGACCTTCCGCTTTCAGTTCGACAGCGGCCCTGTGGCACCATACGGCCGCCGTCCTAGACGATGAGCTCCCAACTAGCCCTGGCGGTTGCTGTCGCCCGCTGTTGCGGTCTCGGTTGCGGTCACCGAAGACTTCAGTGGGAACGAAAACCTGTAGCCGTGGTTCCGGGAAGCCGGGCGCGCCGTGACGGGTCAGTTGAGCCGAAGAGATCCGGCCCCTGCTCGGTCGCTGCAGTCCTGAGCCCCGATCGAAGGCAAACTTCGGGAGTGCGCCGGTCGCCACGGAACTTCGGGTTCCAACAGCCAACACTCAAGTTAGCGCCCGGCCACGGAGTAGGTGTCAGTTTGACCCTTTAAGGGCATCGGAGATCTCTGAAAGATCACCGGCCCTGCGGGGTACGACGATCCTTACGGGACCGCAGAGGGCTACGGGAACAAGAGGATCAGGACTACAGCCAGGAAGACGCCGACGAGGAAGTACGGAACGGCGGCACGCCAATAGGCCTTGCTGTTGCCGGACTTCCGGGCGCCTCTGATCACGTAGTACGCGCAGCCGACGGCGACGAACATGCAGAGCGTGCCGACGACATCCCGCTTCCAGGCCCAGGTGACCGCGGCGAGGATGATCGCGGCGATGACGCTCTCGGCGATACGGCTCGCTGAGTTCTGCTGATCGGCCACGGTGGCCCTCCCGAACGTCCCCCAGGCCGGCACGACAATGCTAGTCGCGGAGTCAGCCCCTGTCGCCGGGTCCGCAAGCGGAGGGTGAGGAGCTGCCGGAGGGGCTGCTTCTACCGCCCTGCCGGCGCCAAACCTCTCCTCGTCATGACCCAGATGGGACCCGTGCAAAGCGTCTCCCCGGCGTGTATCGCTGACTGGTGAGAGGATCTGACCCTGCAAGGGTGGGCCCGAAGGAGGGTAATGAGATACATCTACCTCGTCGCGCATCCCGAGGCACAGCATCACGTTGACGGCCTCGTTGGGGGCTGGTACGACTCAGATCTGACAGCCCGTGGGCGCCTGCGGGCCGAACGCATTGCCGAGGTCCTGGAGGGCAGGATCGGACTCGAGCCGGTCGAGGTCTATTCCTCTGATCTGAGTCGAGCCAGCCAGGCGGCAGAGCGAATTGCTCGGAGGTTCTTCGTCGAGGTTCAGACTGATGCGCGGCTTCGCGAGAGGTCCAACGGTGAGGCTGACGGGCGGCCCCACGCGTGGCTCGCCGAGCGCCGCATCCCACTTCCGGAGTACGGCGATCGCCTCGGCCATCACGACGGACCGGCCGGTGCGGAGACACGAATGGCGTTGGTCGAACGCCTGTACCCGGCTCTCGACGACATCCTCCGTCGACCAGTCGCGAACCAGATAGTGGTGTCTCACGGGTCGGCGTCGAGCTATCTGATTGCTGCCTGGATCGGGATGCCGATGACGTTGACAGACCGGGTCTTCTTTCCGCTGACTGCAGGCGGTATCACCACCCTCCGCCGCAACGACACCCACTTCAGCCATCAGGTCGTGTCTCTGAACGAGTCCCAGCACCTGCAGGGTCTTGGAGAGCCACCACTGGCGTGATCTTGGCCCCTCGCGCAGCATCCCGCCGTTGCGGTCATCTGTGGGAGGTCGGCGGTTCTCCGATGGAGAAACCGTAGGTGAGAGAGGTGGTCAGGGGCGGTCTCGAACCGCCGACCTTCCGCTTTTCAGGCGGACGCTCTACCAGCTGAGCTACCTGACCGGGAGAAAGTTCGGCGGCGGTGTGTTGACACCGCCGCCTTCTCCTGGCGACCCAGACGGGACTCGAACCCGCGACCTCCGCCGTGACAGGGCGGCACGCTAACCAACTGCGCCACTGGGCCAGATGACTCGATGATCCTACAGCATCTTCGAGGTGCTTCTGACACCGGTCTTTCGACCGTATCCCCAACGGGATTCGAACCCGCGTTACCGCCTTGAAAGGGCAGCGTCCTAGGCCACTAGACGATGGGGACTCGGACCCGCGGGAGCCGAAGCTCCAGGGACAGCCGTAAGCATAGAGGAGACCACGCCCGCAGCCAAAACGGGTTCTGGGACGGGCGCCGTACGCCCAGGGGGGAGGCGTACGGCGCCCTGGAATCAGCTGGTCGCGTCAGGGGCAACCAGCTGCGGGTACTGAGCGGCGAACAGCCCGAAGAAGTCGAGGGCCGGAAGGATGTGGCCCTGCGGGCGGGCCGAATCCGCGACGCTGTAGGCCCAGAGGGCGGACCGCATCCGCTGATTGGGTGTGCCGTGGTGGCCGTCCGCGGCAAAGCCGCAGTCGCCCAGCTGGTAGAACATCTGGCCGAACGCCTGCACCCGCTTCCACTGCATCGCGGCGCCGCGGGCGTGGGTGAGGAAGTACGCGCTGAACGCGTCCGCCATCAGCTCCGCCCAGCGGGACGCCTCAGGCCCGGGCAGGTCAGGCCGCATCAGGCCGTCGGAGTACTGAACCTGGTGACCGAACTCATGCGCGAGGATGGCCTGCGGCGCCACGTCGCCCAGTCCGACCCGGGCGAAGCCTTCCAGCACGCCGTCACCGAAGGCGATCCGCCGCGGGGACTTGCCAAGGCCGGGGACGTCCTCACCGCCGGGAGCGGCGTACGCGTTGAACGTGAAGATCGGCAGGTCGCCGTACCCGAGGGCCGGGCTGTTGAGCTCGTGTGCGACCAGGTCGGCGGAGATACGGGACGCGGCCGGGTCGAAGCCGTAGAGCACGGTGAAGACGCGGTAGTTCACCTCGGGGTCGAGCATGGCCCGGCCGTGTGCGGGCACCAGTTCGACATCGCCGGACGGGATGTCCCAGAACCTCTTCAGGTCGCGGATCGTGCGGTTGACCTGGTTGCTGAACTCGCCCCGCGCACCGTAGGTGAACGGACCGGTCTGCGGCAGGTACGCCGCATCCATGAGCGCCATGTTGAACAACAGGACGTGGAGGACCGCGAGCCGCTGCTCGAAGGTCCAGTTGGTGACGTCCGGCATGATCGCGGCCACCACCGGCGGGGTGGCGTCGGAGCACTCGTACTGGGTCGGGTCGATGGCGTCGAGTACGGCGTCCTGGATCGGGTTGTCCTCCACGCCGAGCTTCGCCTTCACCGCCTCAGCCCGTTCGCGCAGCGCCGGCAGATTGTCGACTATCTGCTGGATCTGCGGCGACAACTTCTGGGGTACGGCGTCCGCAGCCGAAGCGGACGGGGACGGCGCCACGAGGCCGAAGGTGAGGCCGAGAGCGGCGACCACCGGCCAGATCAGGCGTTTTCTCATCGGGGACTCCTGGAAACGCGGGGACTTGGGCGGCATCAGTATTGGCCGGGCGCGGCGCCCGCTACGAGGCCCCGAGCTGTCAGAAACCGGCATGGCGAGAACCTGTCGCCCGGTGGTACACAAGGGCATGGAACCGCTGCAGGCACTGGGACTCTCGGCGACAGCCGAGGCGGTCTTCCTCGATCTGCTGCAGAACCCGGAAACCACGCCGGCCGACCTGGCGACCCGGCACGACCAGGTCGAGACGTCCCTCGATGAGCTGATCGGCCTGGGCCTGATCGAGCGGACCACTGAGGCCGTCGTGGTCCGTCCGCCACGGCTCGCACTGGGTGCGCTCGCGGAACGCCACACCAGGCAGGCGGAGTTGGCCCGGGACAGCGCAGACCTGCTCTCCGAGCTCTGGAAGGCGGCCGCCGGCAAACAGGACTACCTCGAGGTCCTCCCGACGTACGCCGCCTCACAAGCGGTCCTGAATTCGGTCCAGACCGACGCCAAGGAACAGGTCCGGGCCATGACCATGGGCAACCTCGCTGCCCGCGAACTGCGGATCGTCGACGGCATGTTCGACGCGCTCGAGCGGGGTGTCAGGTACGACGTGATCTACGGCGCCCACGTCCTCCAGGACGCCAACGCGCTGCACCTGGTGCAGGCGTGCATCCAGGCCGGTGAGCTGGCCCAGGTGTTCCCGCACGTACCGCTCAACATCACCATCGTGGACGACCGGTGGGCGCTGGTCGGGGCTCGTGCCGAGGTACGACGGGGTCCGGAGTTCGTGGCGATGGTGGTCCACGACTCCCCGTTGCTGGGTGGGTTCGAGCGGATCTTCGAGGCGCTGTGGCGGATCGCCGTACCGATCACCGGCGGGACCGAGCTGAACGACGTGAAAGCCGGTCCGAGCCTGGACGCGAAGCGGCTGCTGACCTACCTGAGCGCGGGGCTGACCGACGAGTCGATCGCCCGCGAGTTCGGGGTCAGCGAGCGGACGATCGCGCGCCGGATCGGGCGGCTGCAGGAGGCGCTCGGCGCACAGACCAGGTTCCAGCTCGGCGTCCAAGCGTCCCGACACGGCTGGCTCTAGGTCACTACGCTGGCAGCGTGATCGAGATGAGTCGGGCGGACTTCGAGGGGCTGGTGGCGGAGGCGCTGGACGAGGTGCCGGGGGAGCTGGCGGCGCTGATCGACAACGTGGCGATCTTCGTCGAGGACGAGCCGCCGGCCGGGGATCGGGAGCTGCTCGGGCTCTACGAAGGCATCCCACTCACCGAGCGCGGGCAGTACTACGGCGGCGTACTGCCGGACCGGATCACCATCTACCGCAACCCGACCCTGCGGATCTGCGCCACGGTCGAGGACGTCGTCGACGAGGTGAACATCACGGTGGTGCACGAGATCGCGCACCACTTCGGCATCGACGACGCCCGCCTGCACGAACTGGGCTACGGCTAGGAGCGCGAGAACAGCAGCTTCCACGGCATCAGGGCCGACTCGAGCTGCACCTTCAGGGTCATCTTCGACGCACCCACGGTCCGCTCCTCGAAGCGGATCGGGACCTCGGCGATGCGCAGGCCGCGCTTGACCGTCCGGTAGTTCATCTCGACCTGGAACGAGTACCCGTTGCTCTCGATCGTGCCCACGTCGATCCAGCGCAGCGTGTCCGCCTTCCAGGCCTTGAACCCGGCCGTGGCGTCCTTCACATGCAGCCGCAGGATCGCGTTCACGTAGAAGTTGGCCCACGCGGACAGCGCCCGCCGGTGCCAGCCCCACTCGGCCGCCGCCTCGCCGCCTTCGACGTACCGGGACCCGATCACCACGCCGGCGTCCGTCGTCCGCAGCGTCTCCACCATGGTCGGGATCACCGAGGCCGGGTGGGACAGGTCGGCGTCCATCTGGATGACGATGTCGGCGCCTTCGTCGAGGGCGCGGGTGATCCCGGCGATGTACGCGCGGCCGAGACCGTCCTTCACCGTCCGGTGCAGTACGCCGACCCGCTCCGGCGACTCCTTCGCCAGCTCGTCGGCGATGTCACCGGTGCCGTCGGGGGAGTTGTCGTCGACGACGAGCATCTCCAGGCCGGGCAGGTTGAGGTCGGCCAGCTGCCCGGCCAGCACGGGCAGGTTCTCCCGCTCGTTGTAGGTCGGCACGACGACCACGATCTTGGTCAGCTCACCCATGACTTTCCTTTGTCGGAGACAAGGAAAACTACCGCATCCGACGATCAGAGCTGCGCCAGCGCCTCCGGGACCGTGGCGAAGATCCGGAACTGGGCGCCGAGACCGGTGACCTCGAGCGGCCGGTCGATCGGCCGGCCGACGCCGACCAGGGCCAGGGTGATGTTGTGCTCGCCGGCCAGGTTGCGGGCCTCGACCAGGTTGCCGAGACCGGCGGAACTGCAGAAGGTGACGTCGGAGACGTCGATCAGGACCAGCCGGGCCGGCGGCGCCACGGCGGCGCGGATCGACTCGGACGCGAAGTCGGTGGTGGCGATGTCGATCTCACCGGACAGCCGGACCAGCAGTACGCCGGGTTCGAGTTCCTCGATCGCAGCGTCGAAAGTGGTTCTGATCATCTCGCCATCCCGCGGGTCTCGGTGGCTTGTCACGCCGGTCTCTCCCCCGGGCAGCACCATGACCGCCGGTCGGTCCTGGCGGAACGGAACTGCCCTGCTCTCACCGTATGCCCCAACGCGCCGGCGTCACAACGGTTCTCGTGCGGATGACCTCGGAGCGTGACCTGAGCCGCTGTAAGCGCTGCCAATTGGTAGGCAAGCCTTTCGAGGACTCAAGCAAACGAAAGACCCACTCGCGGTGATACACAAGAACAATGGGCGTACTCGACGGCAAGGCAGCTCTCGTCACCGGCGGCTCGCGCGGCATCGGCGCCGCGATCGTACGGCGCTTGGCCGCCGACGGTGCTGTGGTCACGTTCACCTATGCGAGCAGCGAGGCCGCGGCCGCGGATGTGGTCGCCGAGGTGAAAGCGGCGGGCGGTGAGGCAGTCGCGATCCAGGCCGACCAGGCCGACCTGACCGCTGTCGACGAGCTGTTCGACCGCGCGGCCGATCCGACCGGCACCCTCGACATCTTCGTCTGCAACGCGGCCCAGGCGTCGGTCCAGCTGATCGCCGACGTCACCGAGGACGACTTCGACGCTACGTTCGCGGCCAACGTCAAGGGACCGTACTTCGCGCTCCAGCGCGCCGGCCGCACTCTCCCGGACGGCGGCCGGATCATCGCGATCTCCACCGTCAACACGGCCCTCCCCGGGCCGGGCATCTCCCTGTACGCCGCCAGCAAGGGAGCGCTGGAGCAGTTCGTGAAGGTCGCCGCGCGCGAGTACGGCGCCCGCGGGATCACCGTCAACACGGTGTCGCCGGGCGCGACCGACACCGACATGTTCCACGGAGCCAACCCGCCGGACGCCGAGGCAGCCCTGGTCGGCATCACCGCCCTCGGTCGCCTCGGCCAGCCGGCCGAGATCGCCGACGTGGTCGCCTTCCTGGCCGGACCCGACAGTCGCTGGCTCACCGGACAGAACATCCAGGCCAGCGGAGGGTTGCTGATCTGACCACGAAGGACCTGACCACGAAGGACCTGCTCGCCGAGGTCGACGCCGCGGCCGACCCGGCGGTGGCCGACGTGCTGTCGCGGTACTTCCAGCTGCAGCCGGGTGGTTACGGTCACGGCGACCGGATGATCGGGGTGAAGCTGTCGACCATCCGCGGCATCCTCAAGCCGTACCTGCGCGCCGGCCTCCCGCTGCCCGAGCTCGAGCAAGCGTTGACCAGTCCGGTTCACGAGCACCGGCTGACGATCCTCTGCCTGCTCGCCGACCGCGCGTCCCGCAGTCTCAAACCGCGTACGGCGAACCCGGCCGAACTCGCCGCGATCCACGAGCTCTATCTCCGCAGTACGGCGTACGTCGACAACTGGGACCTGGTCGACTGCAGTGCTCCGCAGGTCGTCGGCGGCTACGTGGTCGACAAGCCCCGGGACATCCTCTACACGCTGGTGCGCTCGGCATCACTGTGGGAGCGCCGGATCGCGCTGATCGCGACGCAGTTCCTGATCGGCGTCGGTCAGACCGCGGACACCTATGCGCTGGCCGCCGAGGTGCTCGGCGATCGGGAGGACCTGATCCACAAGGCGTCCGGCTGGATGCTGCGCGAAGCCGGGAAGCGAGTCTCGGAGGAGGATTTGCTGGCGTTCCTCGACCAGCACGCGACGCAGATGCCTCGCACCATGCTCCGCTATGCGATCGAGCGGCTCGATCCCGCCGTACGCAAGCACTACCTCGCGCTGCGCTGAGTCAGCTGGGGGTGCGGCTGTCGGCGTAGGGAGGGGCTTCGAGCGCGCAGTGGGTGTGGTGGTGCACGAGGCCCCGAGACTTGCTCGACCTCGTCTTCGGCTCGGCGAGGCTGAACCAGGCGATCGCCGCGCCGGCTATGGCCAGCACCGCCGTGATCCACAGCGCGTTGTCGAACCCGTTCTGGAAAGCCAAGGGCTCGCGGTAGCTGTCGCCGGTGATCCCGGCCGCCATCGGGATCGCGGCGACCGCCATCAGTTGCGCCGACCGTGCGACCGCGTTGTTCACCCCGGACGCGATCCCGGCGTGGTGGTCGTCGACCGACGCCAGCACAGTGGCGGTCAGCGGCGCCACCGTCGACACCAGGCCGAATCCGAGGACGACGACGGCCGGCAGTACGTCGGTGAAGTAGTTGGAGCCCGGTCTGATCCGCAGCATCAGCAGGAATCCGGCCGACATCAGCAGCGGTCCGACCGTCATCGGGATCCGGGCGCCGATCCGCTCGGACAGACCACCGGCGTACCCGCTCAGGGCGAGCATCAGCAGGGTCATCGGCAGCAGGGACGCGCCGGCCCAGAGCGCGGAGTACCCGAGGACGGTCTGCAGGTACACGACCAGGAGGAAGGTCGAGGTGCCGAGAGCGCCGTACACGGCGACCGTGACGAGGTTCGCGCCGGTGAAGCGGCGGTTGTGGAAGATGCCGGGTGGCAGCATCGGGTGCGAACTGCGGCGCTCGACCTCGACGAAGGCCACCAGCGCGAGTACGCCGATCGCCAGGCTGGTCAGGACGCGCGCGGAACCGAACCCGTCATCGCCCGCGCCGATCAGGCCGAAGGTGAGACCGGCCAGACCGATCGTCACCAGGATTGCGCCGTTGATGTCGAGCTTGCCTGCCGCTGTCTCGTCGAGGGTCTCGGGCACGTGCCGGAGAGTGACGAGGACGGTCACCAGTGCGATCGGTGCGTTCAGCACGAAGATCAGCCGCCACGAGCCGCTGTCGACCAGGCTGCCGCCGACGAACGGGCCGACCGCCGCGGCGACCGAGGTGAGGCCGGACCAGATGCCGACCGCCTTGGCGCGGTCGGAGCGCTGGAACGACGTCTGCAGGATGGCCAGGCTGCCCGGGGTGAGCAGCGCGCCGCCCATGCCCTGGAGGACCCGGCCCGCGATCATCACCTCGAGGGTCGGCGCCGCCGCGCACAGCATCGAGGCCACCGCGAACCAGATCACCCCGATGACGAACACCCGCCGTCGGCCGAGCCGGTCGCCGAGGGAGCCGCTGAGCAGGATCAGGGCGGCCAGCATCAGCATGTAGCCGTTGACGATCCACTGCAGGCCGGCCATGCCCGCGTTGAAATCCTCACCCATCGCCGGCAGAGCGACGTTCACCACCGTGCCGTCCAGGAACGCCATCCCCGACCCCAGCGCCGTCGCGGCGAGCACCCACCGCCCCCGGCTGGTCCCCAACGCGATCCAGTCATCGCTCATGGGGTCAGCCTAAGGTCAGCGCGGTAGATCCAACTGCAGTACGACGAGGGCTTTGCTGGCCGGGATGTTGGGCAGGATTCCGAGCTTCGGGGGATCGCCGACCGCGCACCGGGTGTCGGTCATCAGTGGGCAGACGGCATTGAGCAGTCCACCGGTGACGGTGAAGGTGGTCGGCAGGGTCCCTTCGGTGATCGCGGTGAGCGGCCGGATCGCCGCGCCGGCCCGCTCCGGTTTCGACTGCGTACTGCGGACCACCGAGCCGGACAGCCGGTACGTCAGATGGACCCTGGTGGCGGCCGTCGTCAACGGAAGGTCGGCCGAGCCGGTCACGGTGGTGTTCTGGACCGGAACCGACTGGTCGTCGGCGAGGACCTTGAGGTTCGTCACCTGCGGACTCGTCTTGGCCATCATCCCGGGCAGGTGCTCGCCCGAGGACGGCACCTGGAGCTGCAGGATGTTCATGGCCTCGGGCAACATCACGTCCTCGGTCATGTCGAAGGTCCCGTCCTTGCGCGGTACGGCGATCAGCCGGATACCGGGCTTGGTCACACCGGGACCGGGGCTGACCGTGCCGCCGGCCTCCGGGGTGGGCGTCGCCGAGCCGCGGTCGATGCCGGGACTGGGTGCGACGGGGCCGCTGCCCCCGTCCGTGCAGGCGGCGGTCGCGCTCAGCCCCAGCATCAGCGCGGCCGCCGCCAGCACCCGCACCGTGGTGCGGGTGAGGTCCTCCACCCCCGTTGACGAAGGGAGGAACTCACGAGCCGGACCAATGCGTCCCGACATGAGTCATCGCCCCCCAAAAACGGACCTGGCCGTTACCCCTGGCGGCCGGATCGGACTGGGGCTTACGATACGCCCGAATTAGAGGGGTTCGGCAATTGTTGCCGTATTTTTCCGTGAACGTCGGAGGGGGCGCAAAATGCAGGAACGGAGCGTGTCCGGACAATTTCGGGCTGTATCGCGACGGGTATTAACGAGAATTCGTGGTCCGGTATTTCGAAGGGTGATTCCGCTGTTCCTGGCAGTCACCGTCGCGGCCGCGCCGGCGGTGCTCGCGACGCCGGCGCAGGGGGCGGCCGGCGCCAACGTGTACATCGTCCAGGGTCTGCCGGGGCGCACCCTGGACATCAGCATCGACGGCCACTCGGTGGCGACCGGGGTCAAGGCGGCGCAGCTGGTCGGGCCGTTCGGGGTTGCTGCGGGCAAGCGGATGATTACTGCCAAGCAAGGCGGGAAGGTGGTCATCCAGCGTCAGGTGACGGTCGGATCCGGGGCCAGCATGGACGTCGTGATCCACCAGCCGGCCTCGCCGACGGGGGCGCCGGTGATCACCTCGTACGTGAACAAGCTGAACTCGGTCCCGAAGGACAAGGCCGCGCTCCGGGTCGCGCACACCGCGGCGGTCGGGCCGGCCGACATCGTGGTGAACGGCAAGGTGCTGTTCAGCAATGTCGCGAACGGGGAATCACTCGACGTAGTCGTTCCGGCGGCCACGTACAAGGTCGAGATCGTGCCCACCGGCGCGACGTCACCTGTTGTTCTCGGTCCGTTGGATTTGCCGGCGAAGGCTGGTTATCTGACCCGGGTATTCGCGGTCGGCGCACCGAGCCAGAAGACGATGACGGTCGCGGTCGGCACGATCAAACTCCCGGCCTCGGGGTCGGGCACACCGAACCTGGTGAACACCGGGACCGGCGGGCAGGCGGCAGGGCTTGACCAGGCGCGAAACTCTGCCCCGTCCAACGAGTCCGGCCTCTGGGTCGTGGCGCTGCTGGCCGCACTGTTCGCGGCCGTGGTGACGGTCCGGACGGTGGCCGGCCGCAAGGTCGCGCGAAAGGTGGCACGTCGCTGAAACGGTGGCTGATCGGGCCGGTGCTGTGCGGTGTCGTCCTGGCAGGTTGTTCCGGCCAGGACGACAGTGCCATGCCCAGTCCGGGTACGGATGGCGGCACCTCAACGCCGGCGCCGCCGTCCGTACCAGGATTCAGTTCCGAGATCACCCCGACGATTCCCACGCCGTCGGATCCGATGACCGCGCCGCCCGGCCGGGTCGGGACGCCGGCCCCGAGTCAGCGGATCCGTTTCGTCCCCGAACAGGTCGTGCTGCCCGGCGGCGCGAGCGCACCGGTGCTTCCGGCAACAACCGTCAACGGTCAGCTCCAGGTGCCGGCGGAGGCTCAGCGGGTCGGCTGGTGGGATGGTGGGGCCGAGGCCGGTGATCCGTTCGGCTCGGTGGTCCTGGCCGGTCACGTCGACAGCAAGACCGAGAGGTTCGGCTACTTCGCCCGGCTGCGGCGCGTGCAGGTCGGCGAGGTCGTCGTACTCAATGGTTCGGGGCGCACGGCGTCGTACAAGGTGAAGTCGATCGTGTCGGTGCCGAAGGACGCGCTCGCGACCAAGAGTGGCGCCTTCACCCAGACCGGTGACCACCGGCTGGTTCTCATCACCTGCACCGGACCGTACAACGCCTCCCGGGGCGGCTACGCGGACAACCTGGTCGTCACGGCGATGTCGCTCGGCCTGGCGAAGTAGAACGGTGGTGTTAGCTCCACCTCTGGTTGGGGTGATCCCCTCCTGTCGCTGAGGCCGGCCGCCGACCAGGCTGACGACTATGACTCTGACGACTTTCCGCCCCGCGCGCCGCTTGCTGGTGGCCGTCGGAGCCGCCGCCGGACTGGTGGCGGCTCCGTTGTCCGCTCCACTCGCCGCTACCGCCGCGGGATCCGCCAACGGGGTGTGGACGATGGACGGCTACGGCACGATCGTTGCCGTCGACAACGGTAAGGCGAAGCTCTACCAGACCACGAGCATCAGCTGTACGCCGGCCGCCGAGTACACCCAGGACGGCAGCACCTTCGCCGCGGACGGCGAGCAGTCGTTCACCTTCGCCGTCCGCCGGGATCGCGCGGAGCTGCGGCTCGAGGGTGATGTCGGGGAGCGGCGCCTGCGCCGGGTCCCGAAGCTCCCAGCCGCGTGTTCGATGCCAGGGGCAACCGGTCCGCTGGCTACCTTCGATCAGTTCTGGACTACCTTCGCGGAGAACTACCCGTTCTTCGCGGCCAAGGGCATCGACTGGACCGCGGTCCGCGCGAAGTACCGGCCGCAGGTGACCTCCGACGCGGCGCTGTTCGACATCCTCACGGCGATGATCCACCCGCTGGGTGACGCGCACACCGGCATCAGTACGCCGGACCGGGACTTCGCCGGCGTCCGGCCGGGGACGACGTTTCCCACCTTGGAGCTCGAGACGAACGTGATCCGCCCGTACATCGAGAACACCGCGTTGCACGGCGTCCGCTACACGTCGTACGCGAACGACCGGATCGGGTACGCCGAACTCCCCGGCGGGATCGGATACCTCCGGGTGATCGGCTTCCTCGGGTACGGCGACATCCCGCACTACGACCCGGAGCGGGCGGTGCTCGACCGGACCCTGGACACGATCCTCGCGACCAAGCCGCGCAAGCTGATCCTGGACCTGCGCCTCAACGGCGGCGGCTCGGATCAACTCGGACTAGACCTGGCATCCCGGCTGACCGCGCGCCCGTACTTCGCCTACTCCAAGCGGACCCGCAACGACCCGGCCGACCCGTCGTCGTGCACCGCGCCGCAACCGGCGTACGTCGTGCCGTCCGGGAAGTCGAGGTTCACCGGGCCGATGGCGATCCTGACGGGTGGATCGCAAATGAGCGCGGGCGAGACGTTCACGATGGCGATGATGAACCGCACGCCGCGGCCGATCCGGATCGGCGAGAACACCCAAGGCGTCTTCTCCGACACCATGGACCGGACCTTGCCGAACGGCTGGACGTTCTTCCTGCCGAACGAGGTGTACCGCACGGCCGCCGGGACGTCGTACGACGGCGCCGGGATCCCACCGGACATCCGGCGACCGGTCTTCACACCGGCCGAGCTGAAGGGCGGCCGGGACTCCGCGTTCACCACGGCCGTGGAGTACCTGCGCCGCCGATCCTGACGGAGTCCGCAGCGGTAGGCTCGGCGGCCATGGCCAGGTATTTCGACGTGCATCCGGAGAATCCGCAGCGGCGGTCGATCGGGCAGGTGGTGGACCTGCTGCGCGACGGCGGGCTGATCGCCTACCCGACGGACTCCTGTTTCGCGCTCGGCTGCCAGCTAGGGAACCGGGAAGGGATCGACCGGATCCGCACGATCCGGCACCTGGACGATCGGCACCACTTCACGCTGGTGTGCCAGGACTTCGCACAGCTCGGGCAGTTCGTGCACATCAGCAACGCCGTCTTCCGCTCGATCAAGGCGGCGACGCCCGGGAGCTACACGTTCATCCTGCCGGCGACCAAGGAAGTACCGCGCCGGCTGCTGCACCCGAAGAAGAAGACGGTCGGGGTGCGGATCCCCGACCACGTGGTCACCCAGGCCCTGGTCGCCGAGCTGGGCGAGCCGCTGGTCTCCAGCACGCTGCTGCTCCCCGACCACGACGAGCCGATGACGCAGGGCTGGGAGATCAAGGAAGAGCTCGACAACCAGATCGACGCGGTCATCGAAGGTGAAGCCGGCACCGAACCCACCACGGTGATCGACTTCTCCGACGACGTACCCGAGATCGTCCGGGTCGGCGCGGGGGACCCGACGCCGTTCGAGTGAGGTCTTGCGGTCGGCAAGATTGTGCCCGATGGTGGCTGGTGAACGTTAGTCGGTAACGCATCCTCACCCGCCCCGGAGGAGCCATGAAACGTCTCGTGTTCGCGCTGCTGGCCGTCGTCCTGCTGGCCGGTCTGCCGGCCCCGGCGTACGCCTATGCCAACGCCTTCTTCCCGACCCAGAGCAGCGGCAACCGCGGTGCCGACGTCCAGGCGATCCAGTACCTGCTGCAGTACAACGGGCACTCCGTGGCCGCGGACGGCGTCTTCGGCGCGACCACGGTCACGGCGGCCAAGGCGTTCCAGACGGCCAAGGGGCTGGGCGTCGACGGGATCGTCGGGCCGCAGACGTGGACGGCGTTGACGCCGACAATCGGATCCGGCGACAACAACGCGGCGGTCAAGGCGTTGCAGGTAGAGCTGAACGCCAAGCGTCGGCTGAGCCTGCCGGTCGACGGAGTATTCAGTACGGCGGTCCGCGACGCGGTGGTGGCGTTCCAGTCGCACGCGGGAATCGGCGCGGACGGTGTCGTCGGCCCGATCACGTGGCGCAACCTCGCCTGGCACTACGACTACCCGGACTTCACTGCGAACCTGTGCGACCAGGACCCGGACGGCAACGGTACGGCGGCCAACTGGGCCACGGCCGCGGCCGTCGCCGAACTGGAGCAGGGCGCTCGTGCGTTCGCGTCGACCGGCCAGGGTCAGGTCCCGTACGGCGATGCCGGGTTCGAGCACGGTGGTGACATCCCCGGCCACAGCAGCCACGACGTCGGACTGGACATCGACGTCTGGCCGATCCGGACCGACAACGCCCAGTGCACCGCGGGCCGGATCACCTGGCAGTCGGCGACGTACGACCGGGCCGCGACCCGCCAACTCATCCAGTCGATCAAGGCGGCCGCGCCCGGCCATGTCCGCCTCATCTTCTTCAACGACCCGACCCTGATCAGCGAGGGCCTGACCACTCAGTGGCCCAACCACGACAACCACCTGCACTTCCGCTTCTGCGAAAAGGTCCACCCCAGCTCTCTGCACACCTGCTGAGATAGTGGTGCGGTGACCACACTCGATCTGTCGCCCGACGAACTGCTGACCACGACTCGCACGGTGCGGAAGCGGCTCGATCTGGAGAAGCCGGTTCCGCTCGAGCTGATACGTGAGTGCATCGAGATCGCGCTGCAGGCACCGTCCGGGAGCAATCGGCAGAAGTGGCACTGGGTGGTGATCACGGATGCGGACAAGCGGGCCGCGATCGGCGAGTACTACCGCCTCGCGGTCGAGAAGTACCTGGCCGGTCCCGGAGCCGCCGGGAAGTTGTACGCCGACGATCCCGTGCGCGGGCCCATCCAGCGCCGGATCGGGGACGGCGTGGCCTACCTGGGCGAGCGGATGGGCCAGGTGCCTGTACTGGTGATCCCGTGCCTCGAGGCCGCCTCGCTGCCCGCGGGGAACCAGGCCGGCCTCTGGGGCTCGATCCTCCCGTCCGCGTGGAGCTACATGCTCGCCGCCCGGGCCCGCGGCTTGGGTACGGCGTGGACCACCCTGCACATGAACTACGAACAAGAGGTCGCCGACCTGCTCGGGCTCCCGGAGGAGATCCGGCAGACAGTGCTGATCCCGACCGCCTACACGATCGGGACCAACTTCAAGCCCGCGCCTCGTCAACCGCTCGACGACGTCCTCCACCTCGACACCTGGTAGATCAGGAGGCGGCCATCTCCTCGATGGTCAGGCCGCTCAGCACCGAGCGCGGCTCGGTGACGGTCAGATCCACGGCCGGATCGGCCTCGGCGTCCCGGACCTTGACCAGCAGCCAGTCCTCGCCGGTGCGGGTGAAGGCCCAGGCGCCGTTCAGTTTCACGCCGTGCAGTTGCACCTTGAGATGCCCGCGCTCGATCGCCACCGCCGGGTCGACCGGCTGGTGACGATCGTCGCGGGTCAGGTTGGTGAAGACGCCCGCGTCCCAGACGATCACCGCGCCACTGCCGTACTGACTGTCCGCGATCACGCCCTCGTAGGAGGCGTACTCCAGGTCGTGGTCGGTGGTGAACACCGCGAGCCGTTTCACGGTCGGATCCAGTGACGGCCCGCGTGGCACCGCCCACGACTTCAGGACGCCGTCGACCTCGAGCCGAACGTCGTAGTGCAGCCGCCGAGCGTCATGCAGCTGCACCACGAAGATGGGCTTGGGGCTCAAGCCGCAGCTGCTGTCGGCGGTTCGATCCGGCGCCGCAGCCGGCCGAGGATGCCGCGGAGCAGGCGGGAGACCTGCATCTGGCTCACCCCGATCTCGGCGCCGATGTCCGCCTGGGTCTGCTCCTCGACGAACCGTAAGGTCACGATCCTACGCTCGCGCGGTGGCAGGCTGTTCAGTGCCGGTTCGAGCACGGCGACGTTCTCGAACCGTTCGTACGATGTGTCGTCGACCGCGAGGGTCTCGGCCAGCGGCACGGCGTCGTCGCCGTCGAGCGGACGGTCCAGGGACATCACCGCGAAGCATCCGTCCGCGGACAGCGCGGCGGTCACTTCCTCGACGTCCGCGCCGATCGCGTCGGCCAGCTCCCGCAGGGTGGGCTCGCGGTGGAGATCCTGGACGAGTCCCGGCCGGGCCGCGCCGATGGATCCCTGCAGCTCCTGCAGCCGCCGCGGGATCCGGATGGTCCACGAGCAGTCGCGGAAGTACCGCTTCACCTCACCCCGGATGGTCGGTACGGCGTACGCCAGGAACGGGGTGTCCGTGGTCGGGTCGTAGCTGTGCGCGGCCTTGACCAGGCCGAGGGACGCGACCTGGTTCAGGTCGTCGGCCTCCACGCCGCGGCCGTGGAAACGGGACGCGATGCTGTGGGCGATGCCGAGGTTGAGTTCGATCGCCTGCTCCAGGAGTGCCTGGCGGACCTCGTGGTCGGTAGCGGCCGCGCGCCGGCTGAGCAGCGATCTGGTCTCGTGATCCCGCCGCTCGGCCGGATCGGTCGGCGGCTCGGGGGTGGTGCTGGACTGTACGGTGTTCATTTGGGTCTGACCTCGCGACTGGAGTCACGGCGCGGCACGAGTCTGGACCGCGGTCAGAAGGTTCTGGTCACCGTTCTACCCCATGCGGCGGGGCTTAAGCATCCGTACCGCCTTGACATAGGTTGCAGGTCATGGACTGGAAGCTGGAGTTGGTGTCTGTGCCGGTGTCCGACGTGGACCGGGCCAAGGCGTTCTACACGGACAAGGTCGGCTTCGTGGCCGACCATGATCATCGGGTCACCGACGAACTGAGGTTCGTTCAGCTGACTCCGCCAGGTTCGGCCTGCTCGATCGCGATCGGCAGCGGTATGGACCAGGCCGAACCCGGCTCGGTCCGCGGGCTGCAGATCGTCGTACCCGATGTCGCGGCCGCTCGGGACGAGTTGCTCGCCCGCGACGTCGAGGTGTCGGACCTGCAGGAGTTCCCGTGGGGGCTGTTCGCCTTCTTCCAGGACCCCGACGGGAACTCCTGGGCCCTGCAGCAGATCACCGCGCGTTCCTGAGGATTCCTCACTCCGGCGCCGGCCGGATCCCCTGGCCTACGGGCGATTCTGTGCGGTCGTGTTCGGTTCGCGACCAATCCGAATTACCGCTAACGGCGCGTCACGTGGCGGTTGTAGGGTGGCCTTTGGTTGAGAAGCCAGCCCCCCGAAGTTGGCTTTGTTTCCCTGCGAGGGCGACGATGACCGATCTTCAGCACCACCCCAGAGCAGTACGACGCCATCCCACCACTTCCGCCCCTGTCCAGAAGTCAGGTGCCATGCCAGTAGCCACTTCCCCGGCTCGGCCCACCGCCGTTCAGGTCCGCCTCGGCGGCCGCTGGATCGCGGGGCAGGAGCTGGGCCGCCGGACCGGGGCGGCCGGGGCCGACGAGGTGCTCGTCAGCCACCACGGCCACCTCGTCTGGGTCGACGAGCAGTCGGTGCGCGAGTCCTAGCAGCTGAGAACCCTTGCAGCACAGGGGATTTCAGCAGAGAGCTTTCGCAACCAGATTGCCGATCTCGACCGCCGACGCCGACTGCGCCGGGTCGAACAGCACCCTGGTCAGGCCGAACGCGACGCCCGAGCGCGTGTCGGCCCAGCCGACGCTGCCTCCCATCCCCGGCATCCCGAACGACGTCGGACTCTCCTCCGCCGACGACCCGAGCCGGCCGATCGGGTAGCCCAGCGCCCACGTCGCGGGATTGCCCATCAGCTCGTCCGGCGCGGTGAGTGCCGGTCCGGTGATCTCCGCGACCGCCTCCGGGCGGACCAGCCGGACACCGTCCACCTCACCGATCAGAGCGGCGTACAGCTTGGCGATGCCGCGCGCGGTCAGCACGCCTTCGGAGGGGATCTCGGCGGTGAGCTGGTCCGGGCGGTTACAGCGGGCGGCGCGCGGGGTGAGGTCGGGCGGAGTGACCTTGGCGAACAGTCCGGCCACCATCGCGAACGTGTCCTCGGCGCCCTCCGGCTCGACCAGCGTCGCGACCCGGTGCAGCTGGTTCTGCGGTACGGCGAAGTACACCTCGTCGGCGATCCCGAGCGGCTCGGCGATCTCCCGCAGTACGTCGGAGATCCGCCGGCCGGTAGCGCGACGGACGATCTCGCCGACGAGGTAACCGAAGGTCATGGCGTGGTAGGTCATCTTGGTGCCCGGCTCCCACCACGGCTCGGCCGCGGCCAGGTACGACGTGATCTTCGCCGGATCGGTGAGGTCGTCGGCCGTGGTGTCCGGGGCCAGCGCGGGCAGGCCGACCGAGTGGGTCAGCACGTGCCGCAGGGTCGCCTTCTGCTTGCCGTTGGCGGCGAACTCGGGCCAGAGGTCCGCGATCGGAGCGTCGTACTCGAGCACGCCGCGGTCGACCAGCACGTTCGCGACCGTTGCGGCGGCTGCCTTGCCGGTGGATGCCGCGTAGAGGAGCGTGCCCGACGTGATGTCGCCGGCGACCGCATCGACGACCAGCTCACCCTGGTAATAGACCGCCACCTGCAGCCCGAGCTCGGTCTCGACCAGCTCGTCGAGCCGCCGCTGCACCTGGTCCTGAAGGTTCGTCACGATTCCCATCCTGTCTCTCTGAGATGCTCTCGTGGACTAGTCGGAGCCGTGCTCGCGTGCTTGACGTCGGGTCGGTGCCAGACTGCCGCTGTGGAATTGCGGCAGCTGGAGTACTTCGTGGCGGTGGCGCACGAGCGGAGCTTCACGTTGGCCGCTCGGCGGTTGCATGTCGTGCAGAGCGCGGTGAGCGCCGCGATCGCCGCACTGGAGCGAGATCTGAAGGTCACGCTGTTCGAGCGGAGCGCCCAGCGCGTGGTGCTGACCGAGGCGGGTACGGCGCTGCTCCCGGAGGCGCTCGCGGTGATGGACGCCGTCCAGGGCGCTCGTGATGTCGTCGACGAGCTGGGCGCCGGGATGCGTGGAACCGTGCGGGTCGGGCTGCTGCCAGGGCTCGGACTGGTCGATCTGCCTGCGGCGGCCGGTGAGTTCCGGCGGCGGTACCCGAACGTCGAGCTGCAGCTGCGGGTCGACGCCGACGGCTCGGCCGGTGTCATCGTCGGGCTGCGCAACGGCGACATCGACGTCGGCTTCCTCGGGATCGCGGCCGGGAGTGTGCCGCGTGAGCTGACCGCCTGGGAGCTGCTCCGGGTCCCGCAGGTCCTCGCGGTCCCGGTCGGGCATCGGCTCGCGCGACGGCGGACGGTGACGCTGGCCGATCTCGCCGACGAGGCGTTCGTGGACTTCCCACCCGGCTTCGGTACCCGGACGTTGATCGACCAGACCTTCGAGGCGGCCGGGATCGCGCGGCATGTCGTGGTCGAGGCGCTCGGCATCGAGAACGGCGTGCAGTTCGTCGCCCATGGCGTGGGCCTCGGCATCCTGCCCGGGTACGCCGTGAGCGGGGTGGACGAGATCCGCGTCGTACGGATCGCCGACGAGTCGTTCCAGTGGTCGCTCTACATGGCGACGCTGAAGAAGCGGAAGCCGACGGCCGCGCTCCGGGCCCTGCTCGGCCTGGTCAGCACCCACCTCCGCCACCCACCCGGCACCGAACTCGGCCGCGCCGTGGATCAACAGAATTGATTTACCCATTCCTCCACAACCACCGGGCCCTGGTCTTTTGGATCAACAGAATTGATCTACCCATCGACTTGAGTCGTTGGACTTGATGCATCCTGCGGAGCAGGATCGAGATGTCAGCAAGACATCGAGATCGAGGAGCAGGACGATGACCGAGAACACCACCGCCGGACGGGTCGCGATCGTGACGGGTGGATCGAGCGGGATCGGCCGCGAGGCCGCCGTCCGGCTGGGGCGGGACGGCTACGCGGTGGCGATCGTGTACGTCAACGGCCAGGCCAACGCCGAGGAAACCGTCAAAGAGGTCGAGCAGGCCGGCGGCCGGGCGATCGCGGTCCAGGCCGATGTCGCGGACGAGACCGCCGTGGCCGCGTTGTTCGACCGGACCGAGCAGGAGTTCGGCGGGATCGACGTGGTCGTGCACGCGGCCGGGATCATGCCGCTGGCACCACTGGCCGACCTCGACCTGGAGGTCTTCGACCGGATCGTCCGCACCAACCTCCGCGGCACCTTCGTCGTGGACCAGCAGGCGGTCCGGCGACTCCGCACCGGCGGCGCGCTGATCAACATCTCCAGCTCGCTGACCAAGCTGGCTCGCCCCAACTACTCCGCGTATTCCGCCACCAAGGGCGGCGTCGAGGCGATCACGCTGATCCTGGCTCGCGAGTTGCGCGGCCGCGACGTCACGGTCAACGCGGTGGCCCCCGGCCCGACCGCGACCGCACTGTTCTTCGACGGCAAGTCGCAGGAACTGATCGACCGGATCGCCGCGGAGCCGCCGCTGGAGCGCCTCGGCCAGCCGTCCGACATCGCCGAGATCATCGCCTTCCTGGCCGGCCCGGCGCGCTGGATCAACGGGCAGGTCATCTACGCCAACGGTGGCTCGGCCGCCTGAAACCTCGTGCTGAAAGGAAGACCGCTATGAGCAAGACGGTCCTGATCTCCGGCGCGTCGAGCGGCTTCGGCGCCCTGACCGCCCGCGCCCTGGCCGACGCCGGCCACATCGTGTACGCCGGGATGCGCGATGTCACCGGCCGCAACGCAGCCGCCGCCGCGGACGCCAAGCAGTACTCGACCGAGCACAACGTCGACCTCCGCGCCGTCGAGCTCGACATCAGCACGGACGCCTCCGTCCAGCAGGCCGTCGCCACCGTGATCAGTGAGCAGGGGCGTCTCGACGTACTCGTGCACAACGCCGGTCACATGGTCACCGGTCCGGCCGAAGCGTTCACGCCGGAGCAGCTGGCCGACCTGTACGACACCAACGTGGTGGGCACGCAGCGCCTCAACCGCGCCGCGCTCCCGCACCTCCGCGAACAGCAGGACGGCCTGATGGTGTGGGTCGGGAGCTCCAGCACCCGCGGCGGGACCCCGCCGTACCTGGCTCCGTACTTCGCGGCGAAGGCGGCGATGGACGCGCTGGCGCAGAGCTACGCGCTCGAGGTCGCGCGGTTCGGGATCGAGACGACGATCGTCGTGCCAGGTGCCTTCACGCACGGCACCAACCACTTCGCCCACAGCGGCTCCCCGGCCGACGCGGACGTGGTCGCGGCGTACGAGACGAAGTACGCCGGTCTGATGGAGCAGGTCAGCCAGAAGCTGGCCGAGCTCGAGCCGTCCTGGGCGGACGTCGCCGAGGTCGCCGAGGCGATCGTGACCGTGGTCGGCACCGAGAAGGGCCGCCGGCCGTTCCGCGTGCACATCGACCCGTCGGACGACGGCGCCGCAGTGGTGAACGGAGTCGCCGACCGGGTCCGCGCGGAACTCCTTCGCCGGATCGGTCTGGACGACCTCCTGCACCCGGTGGCGGGATGATCGACCTCCACGCGCACTTCCTGCTGCCGGAGTACGTCGCAGCGGCGGAGCGGGCGGGACACCTTCGGCCAGACGGGATGCCCGGCTGGCCGGAGTGGTCTGTCCAGAAGCACTTGGCGGAGATGGACCGGACCGGCATCGAGAAGGCGGTGCTGTCGGTCCCGTCGCCGGGAGTGCACTTCGGAGACGACTTCCGGGCCCAGGTCCTGGCTCGGCGGGTCAACGAGGCCGCCGCGAAACTGGGCCGCGATCACCCGGGCCGCTTCGGGTTCTTCGCGAGCCTGCCGCTGCCGGATGTCGAAGGTGCGTTGGTCGAGATCGACTACGCGTACGACGTGTTGCACGCGGACGGCGTCGTACTGCTGAGCAACGCCGGCGGCATGTATCCGGGCGACCCGTCGTGGGAGCCACTGTGGCGGGCGCTGGATGCGAGGTCCGCGATGGTGCTGCTGCATCCGACATCCCCACCACAGTGGCGTCAGGTCGCGCTGGACCGGCCGCGACCGATGATCGAGTTCCCTTTCGACACCGCCCGGGCGGTCACGGATCTGGCGTTGACCGGTGTCCTGACCCGCCACCCGGGCATCCGTTTCGTCGTCGCGCAGGGCGACCTGCTCCCGTTCCTCAGCGAGCGCATCGACCTCTTTCACGGGACGTCGAGCGTGGCCGCCCAGCTGAAGAACCTCTCGTGCGTTTCCGGCAGCGGCTACTGCTGTGCCGCGTAGTCGAGGGCGAACCTGATCGTTCGCTCCTGTTCGTCCGCGGTCCCGACCGGGCAGAACACGAACTCCGTCGTCCCGGCGTCCGCGAATCGCTGGATCTCCTTCGCCACCGCCGATTCGTCACCGAGCACGGCAGTGTCCTCCGGTCCCGCCTTACCGCCGCGATCGAGCACCGCCCGGTACGCCGGCATGTCGCCGGCGGCACCGAAGCGTTCCCGGATCCACTCGCGGGTCGCGACCGGATCGTCGGTGAGCGCGATACAGGCAGCGGCGATCACCTGTGGTTGCGGCCGGCCCGCGGCGATGGCGGCTCGCTCGATGGTCGGCCGGATGTAGCTCTCGACCAGTTCGGGTCCGACCCAGCTGGTCATCGTCCCACCGGTCAGTTGGCCGGCGGTCTCGAGCATCCGCGGACCCAGCGCGGCCAGAATCAGGTCCGGAGCCTCCGCGCCGGTGATCTCGATGTGACCGCGAGCCGTCAGCCGTTCGCCTTCGTAGTTGGTGGGCTCGCCGGAGAGCAGTGGGCCGAGCGCTTCGACGTACTCGCGCATGTACGTCGCCGGCCGATCCATCGACAGGCCGAACATCCCCTCGACCATGTGGGGATGACTCGTCCCGATCCCGAGCGTCAGCCGGTTGCCGGCCACCGCCTGGACGCTGAGCGCCTGCGCTGCCAGGGCCATCGGATGCCGCGGATAGATCGGTACGACGCCGACCGCGAAGCCGATGGTGGAGGTGAACGGCGCCGCTCCCGCGATCAGCGTGAGGGCGTCCCAGCCGGTGCGCTGGCTGAACCAGATCCGGTCGACCCCACTGTCCTCAGCAGCCTTCGCGGCCGCGCCGACCTCGTCGATCCGGAGGCCTTCTTCCTCGATCCACAGTCCGATTCTCATGTCCACAAGTCAACGAGCGCGGCGATCGGCGACCAAGACGCAGCTACCCTGTGCAGTGATAAGGAATCGTGATCGCCGGGGGTGGCCGATGGAGCTGCGGCAGCTGCGGTACTTCGTCACCGTCGCCGAGGAACTCCACTTCGGCCGGGCCGCCGAGCGGCTGAACATCGTCCAGCCCGCGGTCAGCCAGCAGGTCGCCCGGCTCGAACGCGAACTCGGACTGAAGCTCCTCGACCGCTCGTCGCGCCACGTTCGGTTGACCGGTGACGGCGAGCGGATGCTGCGCGAGGCGCGGACCATCCTCGCCGCCGCGGATCACGCCACCGGGGTCGCCGCGGAGCTCGCTTCCGGCCGGGCCGGCGTTCTCCGGATCGGCACGGCGCCGGGTCTGCGGGACCGGCTCGAGCGCGGCCTCGCCGCCCTGCGAGCGAGCACGCCGGACCTGGAGATCAAGCTCAGCTCCGGTGCCGCGGCCGATCATCTCGACGCCCTTCGATCCGGCGACCTGGATGCCGCCTTCGTCCGTGGCGAGGTGGCCGCCGCCGATCTCCGGGTGATCGAGCTCTGGCAGGATCCGCTGTCGGTCCTGGTGCCGTCGGAGTACCGGGCGGACGACGGGGTGAAGCTCGTCGACCTGGCCGGTATGCCGATGCGTCTGCCGGCCGACCCCTGGCTGCGCGAGTTCCTCACCGCGGCCTGCCGGGACGCCGGCTTCGAGCCGGTGCCGGGACGGCCGGCGGACGACCTGGAAGCCACGATCGTCGAGATGTCGACCGGCTCCCCGGCCTGGACCGTCGTGTACGGCACGTCGTGCGGATCGGCCGAAGGTGTCCTCTGGATGGGACCGTTCGCGCCACCGCTGCGCGCTCCCGGCAACCTGGTGATCGCACCGGGCCGCCCGGCCGCGTGCGTCGACGTCCTCGTTTCCGCCTTCGGGTGACCCCCGGCGGGCCCTGACAGCACCGCCGGGGGCCGAGCGTTGATCTCTCAACAAGCACCGGATCGTACGTGGCAAACCCTCTCCCGAGGAGAGGTCGTCTCAAGAAAAGACGCCGAGCGGTAGGTAGCTCCCGGTGAGCGGTCGCTGACGCTGCGGGCTTATTGTTGGTTATTGCAACCAAATACCAGGCTGGGTGAGGACCTGCCGGCCGTTTCCGCCCCGGAGCAGCGCCCCACGTTGCCCCGGCCGCAGCGACCCCGCGTACGAACGGAACCCGATGTCTGCCACCCGGACTCTGGACACGGCCACACCCACGGCCACCAACCCTGGGCTCTCCCATCGCGAGATCCTGGAGATCCTGGCGGGGCTGCTCGCCGCGTTGTTCACCGCCGTACTCAGCTCGACCATCGTCAGTAACGCACTGCCGACGATCATCGCGGACCTGGAAGGCTCCCAGACGCAGTACACCTGGGTGATCACCGCCAGCCTGCTCGCGATGACCGTGTCCACACCGGTGTGGGGCAAGCTCTCCGACCTGATCAGCAAGAAGCTGCTGGTCCAGCTCGCGATCCTGATGTTCGTGGCCGGGTCGGCGCTCGCCGGCGCCGCGCACAACGTCCCGTTCCTGATCGGTGCGCGAGTGCTTCAGGGCCTGGCGATGGGCGGTTTGATGGCCCTCGCCCAGGCGATCATCGGCGCGGCCATCCCACCGCGTGACCGCGGCCGGTACTCCGGCTACATGGGTGCCGTGATGGCCGTCGCGACCGTGTCCGGGCCACTCGTCGGCGGCGTCATCGTCGACACGTCGTGGCTTGGCTGGCGCTGGTGCTTCTACGTCTGCGTGCCGCTCGCCGTACTGTCGCTGATCGTCCTGCAGAAGTACTTGCACCTCCCGGTGATCAAGCGCGAGGTCAAGATGGACTACCTCGGCGCGATCCTGATCGCGGGTGCGGCCAGCCTGCCGCTGATCTGGGTCTCGTTCGCCGGGACGCACTTCCCGTGGTGGTCCTGGCAGACCGGCGCCTATCTTGGCGGTACGGCGCTCCTCGGCATCCTGGCCGTGGTCGTCGAGACGCACGCCCGCGAGCCGCTCGTGCCGGTGAAGGTGGTCCGCGAACGCACCACGGCACTGGCGATCCTGGCCAGCCTGTCGGTCGGGGTGGCGATGTTCGGCAGCGCGGTGTTCCTCGGGCAGTACTTCCAGGTGGCCCGCGGATACAGCGCGACCGAGGCCGGGTTGCTGACGATCCCGATGATGTTCGGCTCGTTCCTCGGGTCGGTCGGGGCGGGGCAGTTGATCACGCGGTTCGGGAAGTGGAAGCGGTACCTCGTGCTCGGTGGGCTGTTCCTGACCGCCGGCCTCGGCCTGCTCGGCACCATCGACCACACCAGCCCGTACTGGTACGTCGGCTGCGGCATGCTCGCGATGGGCATCGGCATGGGCATGATGATGCAGAACCTGGTGCTCGCCGTACAGAACACCGTCGACGTCACCCAGGTCGGCGCGGCCAGCGCGTCGGTCACCTTCTTCCGGAGCCTCGGGGGTGCGGTCGGAGTCTCGGTGCTCGGCGCGATCCTGGCCACACGGGTGACGGATCTGATCACGCAGAACCTCCGGGCGCTCGGGCCCGAGGCGGCGGCCGCGGCGCAGAGCGGATCCAGCGGCAGCGTGCTCGACGTCAACGCGTTGCCGGCGCCGGTTGCCGAGATCGTGCGGCACGCGTACGGCGATGCGACCGGGAAGATCTTCGTGATCGCGGCGGGGGCGGCGTTGGTCAGCCTGCTCGCGGTGCTGTTCATCCGGGAGGTTCCACTGCGTCGTACGGTCGCGATGACGGACGAGGGTGTTGCGGATGCCGCCGGCTCGTTCCCGGATGATCCGGCGGAGCGGGCCGCTGTCGTCGCACTCGACGTGATCACCTCGGCCGAGCGCACCGCCCGCGAACGCGAACGCGAGGCCACCGAACGCGTCCAGGCCGCGGCGAACGTCGTACGCCAGATGCGCACCGACGTCGCCGACCTGTTCACCCGCGTGGACCAGCAGATCGCCGCCCTGGAGGAGACGCTGCCGGACGCCGTACCGCAGCCGGCCGCCGCGATCCTCGACGCCCAGCGCCCAGCCGGCGAGCTCGTCGACGAACTCCGCCGCTACGAACTCAGCGTCCTCAGCGCCAGCCAACGCACCGCCGACCACCTCCGCGAAACCGGGAAGACCGAGGCAGATGAGCTGCTGGCAGCCGCACGCGCTGAAGAACTGGAGATCCGCGACCGCATCAGCGAACTGCAGGCCGTCGAACAACGCCTGCTCGGAGCCATCCGCGACGGCCTCTCCGACACCCCACTCCCACCCGCGCCGCCGATGCCACAGCCCACCCCGTCCGTGCCGCCGGCCTCCATCTCTCGGCCGGCTCCCAACGGCTACCCGGAGGAGGCGCACCACCGCCAGGCGTTCGGCTGATCTCAACCTCCTCCACGGCCCTGTCGGGGGCGGGTGGCATGCTTCCGGGGGAGGGGTTGTCGAGCGAGGAGTGCCGTGGGGCCGTGGGATGTGGAGCAGGTGCTGGGGCTGGCGTCTGATCCTGCGTCCGCGAAGGCCGGTCAAGCGCAGGCGCGTACGGCGAAGTGGCCGGACACCGGCGCGTCCGAGCGGGCGGTGTGGGGACTGTGTCAGGGGAGCGGCAAGCAGCCGTACCAGACCGCGGTCGATCTGAGCGGGCCGGCGTACAAGTGCTCCTGCCCGAGCCGGAAGTTCCCGTGCAAGCATGCGCTCGGGCTGCTGTTGCTGTGGGCCGGCGGCGAGGTGCGGCCGGGCGACGAGCCGGAGTGGGTGACGTCGTGGGTGGAGCAACGCGCGGCTCGCGCGGAGCGGCCGGAGCGTAAGCCGGGGGAGGTCGCCGACCCCTTGGCCGCGCAGCAGCGGGCGTCCCGGCGGGCCGACCGAGTGTCCGCCGGGATGGCAGAGCTGGCCAGTTGGCTCGATGATCAGGTCCGGCAAGGGCTCGGTGGGTTCGACCAGCGTGCGTACACCGAGCTCAGCCGGCTGGCCGCCCGGATGGTCGACGCCCAGGCGCCCGGGGTGGCGGGAGCGGTACGGCGCGCCGCCGGGGTGATCGGCCGTGGTCACGGATGGCCGGGCGAACTGCTGGAGGAGCTCTCGCTCATCCACCTGATCGTCTCCGCGCATGACCGGCTGGCCGAGCTGCCGCCGTCGCTGGCCGACACCGTGCAGAGCCGGATCGGCTGGACGGTCGAGACCGCGCGGGTGCTGGCCGAGGGCGAGAAGGTCGAGGACGACTGGCTCGTGCTCGGCCGGGTGATCGAGCCGGACGAGCGGCTCACGGTCCGCCGCGTATGGTTGCGCGGGGCAACAACTGGCCGGCTCGGCCTGATCCTCACCTTCGCCGCCGCCGGACGTCCGCTCGACCCATTGCCGGCCAGACCGGGTGAGTACGTCCCGGGTGCTCTGTCGTTCTACCCCGGTGCGCTCCCGATGCGTGCCATCCTGACCCAGACCGCTCCCCGCCTGACCGCGCCTCGGCCATCCGGATTCACCGCGCGCCAGGCGTTGGCGTCGTACGTCGAATCCGTCGCAGCCGACCCGTGGAACGAACGCTGGCCGCTGGTCCTGCAGGATGTCCGCCCTGCTCGGTACGGCGAGGGCTGGGCGCTCGTGGACACGGCCGGTGACGGGCTCGAGATCCTGCCCGGCGTGGATCCGTGGAAACTGCTCGCGGTGTCCGCCGGCGATCCGGTCACCGTCGCGGGTGAGTGGAACCGCGCCGGCTTCCGCCCGATGACCTGCTGGCACGACGATCGGCCGGTGATCCTGTGAGGGGCTGGGACGGGCTGGTGAGTTCGGCGCTGCTCGGTACGGACCGGCGGCCGCCGCACTTCGAGGAATTGCCGGAGCATGTCCAGGAACGCCTGGGGGATGGCGGGTTGCTGGATGCCGCCGCGCTCGCGACTGTCTACAAGCGCGCCGGTCGCACGCCGCTTCATGAGGTCGAACCGTTGCCGGCGGCCCCTGGTGAGGATCGGCCGCTACCCCGGCCGGTCGCGATCCGGCGGTTGGCCGCGATGCTCGGTGGCTTCCAGGCGACGGCGCTCGGCGAGTGGTTGCGGGCCGCTGATGCTCGTGGCTGGGGCGTTCCGCCCGAACACCTGCCGGCGTTGGCCGACTACGCCCGGAACCGGGCCGAATACCGCCCACTCGTCATCACCGCGGCCGGCCGCCGCGCCCGGTGGCTCGCGGACCTCAACCCGGAATGGCGCTTCCTCCACGCTGCAGTTGCTGAAAGCAACGATCCAGAGCTGTGGACCCACGGCAACACGCTGCAACGCCGGACCTGGCTCCGCACTCTCCGCTCGCAAGATCCCGAGGCCGCTCGCGAAGCCCTGGCCGAGGTCTGGCCGACCGAGTCCGCCGCCACTCGCGCCGACTTCTTGAGCCTGCTCGCCGACGGATCGTCCACGCAGGACGAGGCCTTCCTCGAGGCGGCCCTCGACGACCGCTCCAAAGAAGTCCGCCGAGCCGCCGCCCGTCTCCTCGCCCGAGTCCCCGGCGCGCAGTACGGCGTACGCATGACTGAGCGTCTCCACTCCCACCTAACCCTGACCCAGGGCGTACTCGCGGTCGACCTCCCCAAACGGGTCACCCAGTCGATGGAACGCGACGGCATCGACTCCCAGAACCCGGAAGGAGTGGGCAAGCGGGCGTGGTGGTTCCTGCAGATCGTCGCCAACACCCCGTTGTCGGAGGTGGATCCGGTGTGGTTGGAGACGCCGGTGGAGGGATGTTCTCCGGAGATCCTGCAGGCCGCGTGGACGGAGGCCGCGATCCGCGAAGGCTCAGCCGAGTGGGCACGCGCCCTGCTCCGCTCCGAAGCCTCGACCGGCACCCGAAGCCCCGCCGAGCTCCTGCGCCTTTTACCTGCAGACGAATGGGCCCGCGCGGTCGACGCGCTGCGCACAACTGTAGATGTCGCGGAGTTGGTCGGCGGGCTGCCGGTGCCGTGGCCGGCCTCGTTGGCGAGCATGATCCTCGACCAGTTGGCCAAGGTGGGGACCAACCGCGCATGGGCCCGGCTGGCGAGTATCGCGGCGCGTGCGGTGCCGCCCGACGTACTGAATCATCCGATCACCCGCGAGCCGACCGGCGAGGAAGACACCTGGCGCCGCCGCCTCGTCGAGACCTTGATCTTCCGCCGTGAGATGTATGAGGAGCTTTCATGACCACTGAGGTACTGCGGCCGCATGCGGAAGAGGAGTATGCGGGGGAGTTGGCCGCACTGGCTGCGGCGGATGACAGGGCTCGGCCGCCTGCGTGGCTGCTCTCGCCGGCTGCTGTGGTCACGTATCTGCTCGGCGGTAAGGCAGGCGACGTGGAGATCTCGCCCAAGTACGTCGGTCCGCGGCGGCTGATCGAGGTGGCGGTGGCGACCCTCGCGACGGACCGGGCGCTGTTGCTGCTCGGCGTACCGGGAACGGCGAAGACGTGGGTCAGCGAGCACCTGGCGGCGGCCATCAGCGGGGACTCGACCCTGCTCGTGCAGGGTACGGCGGGGACCGCGGAGGAGTCGATCCGGTACGGCTGGAACTACGCGCAGTTGATTGCCCAGGGCCCCAGTGAGGCGGCGCTCGTGCCGAGTCCGGTGCAGCGGGCGATGACCGAGGCGAAGATCGCCCGGATCGAGGAACTGACCCGGATGCCGTCCGACGTCCAGGACGCGCTGATCACGATCCTGTCCGAGAAGGCGCTCCCGATCTCCGAACTGGCCACGGAGGTCCAAGCCCGCAAGGGTTTCAACGTCATCGCGACCGCGAACGACCGCGACAAGGGCATCAACGAACTCTCCAGCGCACTCCGCCGCCGGTTCAACACCGTCGTACTCCCGCTCCCGGACTCGGCCGAGGACGAGGTCGAGATCGTCTCCCGCCGGGTCGCACAGCTCGGTACGGCGCTCGAGCTGCCACAACCGGACGACGCACTCGACGAGATCCGGCGCGTGGTCACGATCTTCCGCGAACTGCGGTCCGGCCGGACCGAGGACGGGCGGACCGCGGTCAAGTCACCGTCCGGCACCCTTTCGACCGCGGAGGCGATCAGCGTCGTCACCGGTGGCATCGCGCTGGCGGCTCACTTCGGCGACGGCGTCCTGCGGCCGACCGATGTGGCCGGCGGCATCCTCGGTGCTGTGGTCAAGGATCCCTCCGCGGACCGCGTCGTCTGGTCGGAGTACCTGGAGACCGTGGTCCGCGAACGTGACGGCTGGGCCCCGTTCTACCGAGCCTGCCGAGAGATCTCCGGATGACCGTTCATTTGCTGGGGATTCGGCACCACGGGCCGGGGTCGGCGCGGGCGGTGGCGACCGCGCTGGCCGAGCTTCGGCCGGATGTGGTGTTGATCGAGGGGCCGCCGGAGGCGGACAAGGTCGTGGAGTTGGCCGGGTCGGAGGAGATGGAGCCGCCGGTCGCGCTGCTGGCGTATGCGGTCGACGACTCGACGCGGGCCGCGTTCTGGCCGTTCGCGGTGTTCAGTCCCGAGTGGCAGGCGATCAAGTACGCGCTCGCGGCCGGCGTGCCGGTGCGGTTCTGCGACTTGCCCGCCGCTCATCAGTTCGCATCGTCCGGCGGTGGCGGCCGGCGGGCCGCGTCGATCGATCCATTGGCAACGCTCGCACATGCCGGCGGGTACGACGATCCCGAGCGCTGGTGGGACGACGTGATCGAGTCGCGGCGCGAAGGTGCAGAACCGTTCACCGTGATCGCCGACGCGATGCGCGAACTGCGCCGTGACGAAGAGGCGACTGGTCGCGAGGCGCAACGTGAGGCCTACATGCGCACCGTGCTACGGAAGGCGATCCGGGAAGGGTTCGAACGGATCGCGGTGATCTGCGGCGCCTGGCACGTGCCTGCGCTGGAGTTACCGTTGCCTCCGGCAACACATGACCAACGGATCCTGAAAGGCCTGCCGAAGCGGAAGGTCGCCTGCACCTGGGTCCCCTGGACGCACGGCCGGCTGGCGGCGGCGAGCGGGTACGGCGCCGGCATCACCTCGCCGGGGTGGTACCACCACCTGTTCACTGCGCCCGACCAGATCACCACTCGCTGGCTTTCGAAGGTCGCGCGGGTGCTGCGGGCCGAGGATCTGCCGGTCTCCAGCGCCCATGTGATCGAGGCGGTCCGGCTCGCGGACACCCTGGCCGCATTGCGGGGACGTCCGCTGGCCGGGCTGAGCGAGGTGACCGAGGCGACACGGGCGGTGCTCTGCGGCGGGAACGACGTACTGCTCGATCTGGTCACGCGGGAAGCGGTCGTCGGCGAGCTGCTGGGGACGGTGCCCGGGGAGACGCCGCAGGCTCCGGTCGCGGCGGATCTCGCGGCGCAGGCGCGGCGGCTGCGGATGAAGCGGGACGCGACCGAGCGGGTGATCGAGCTCGACCTGCGCAAGCCGAATGACCTGGAGAAGTCCAGACTCCTGCACCGCCTGCGGATTCTCGGGGTGCACTGGGGTGTGCCGGCCGCCGACGAGCGGCGGGCGCAGGGCACCTTCCGGGAGATGTGGCGGCTGACCTGGGATCCCGGCCTCGAGGTCGAGCTGGTCGCCGCCGGCGCGCACGGCACAACCGTGGCCGGCGCCGCGACGACGGTCATGCTGCGCGTGGGTGACGAATCCTCGACGCTCGCAGAGGTCACCGCCGCGTTGGAGAAGTCGCTCCTCGCCGACCTCGCCGAGGCGTTGCCGTCGCTGCTGCAGGGCGTTGACACCCGCGCCGCCGCCGATGCCGACGTCGGCCACCTGATGGCGGCGTTGCCCGCGCTCGCACGCTCTTCGCGGTACGGCGACGTCCGGGGCACCGACACCGCCGGGCTCGCCGCGGTCGCGGGCCGGATGGTGTCGCGCATCTGCGCCGGCCTCGGCCGGACCGTGCACGGTCTCGATCCGGATGCGGCGGCCGCCGTACAGGAGCTGATCGACGGCGTGCAGGACGCGACGGTGTTGCTGGCCGAGAATGTGCGGTCGGAGTGGCTGAACACGCTGCAGGGTTTGAGCGATCGTGTCTCGGTGCCGCCGCTGATCCGCGGTCGGTTGACCCGGCTGATGCTCGACACCTCGCGGCTGCCGGATCACGAGGTCGCGCTGCGGCTGGGGCGCGCGCTGTCCCCGGGTACGCCGACCGCCGACGCGGCCGGGTACGTCGAGGGGTTCCTCGCCGGAGGCGGTCTGTTGCTGGTGCACGACGAGCGCCTGCTGGCGCTGGTGGACTCGTGGCTGGGTGCGGTCCCGGACGATGCGTTCCTCGAGGTGTTGCCGTTGCTGCGCCGTACCTTCGGGACGTTCGCCGCGCCGGAGCGCCGGTCGATCGGGACCAGGGCTCGTGCGCTGGGCGATCCGGCCGCACTGGTCGTTGCTGATGACAACGATCTCGACACCGAGCTGGCGGCGTCCGTCCTTCCCGTCGTCGCGCAGCTGCTGGGGGTCTCATGAGCGAGGAACGCATGCGCCGCTGGCGCCTCGTGCTGGGCGGCGAGGCCGAGCCGGAGACGGGTACGACGCTCTCCGCTCAGGACCGATCCGTCGATGCCGCCTTGGCCGCGTTGTACGACGCGGAGGCCGGCGAGCCGGGGACGCAACGATCGGCCGGGCTGGGTTCGTCGGCGCCGCGGGTGGCGCGGTGGCTGGGAGACATCCGGCAGTACTTCCCGAGCACCGTCGTCCAGGTGATGCAGCGCGACGCGGTCGAGCGGCTCGGCATCACGCGGATGTTGATGGAGCCGGAGTTGCTGGGTGCGGTCGAGCCCGACGTACACCTGGTCAGCACGCTGCTCGCGCTCAACGAGGTGATGCCGGAGGAGACCAAGCAAACCGCGCGGGACGTGGTCGGGCGAGTGGTCGCCGAGCTGGAGGCGCGGCTGGCCGAGCGCACCCGGGCGGCTGTGACCGGCGCGCTCGACCGGGCTGGCCGGACCGGGCGACCGCGGCATTCGGACATCGACTGGGACCGGACGATCCGGGCCAACCTGAAGCACTTCTCGCCGGCGCTGGGGACGATCGTCCCGGACCGGCTGGTCGGGTACGCGCGGCGGAATCACAGCGTCCAGCGGGACATCGTGCTGGCGATCGACCAGTCCGGCTCGATGGCGGAGTCGGTGGTGTACGCGTCGCTGTTCGGTGCGGTGCTCGGGTCGATCCGCACGCTGCGGACCAGCCTGGTCGTGTTCGACACCGCGGTCGTCGACCTGACCGATCAGCTGGAGGATCCGGTCGACGTCCTGTTCGGCACGCAGCTCGGTGGTGGGACGGACATCAACCGCGCCCTCGCGTACTGCGAGGAGCTGGTGACCAAGCCGGCCGAGACCGTGATGGTGCTGATCTCAGATCTCTACGAGGGCGGTGTCCGCGAGGAGATGCTGCGGCGGGCGCGCTCGCTGGTGGAGTCCGGCGTACAGCTCATCGCCTTGCTCGCTCTGGCCGACTCCGGCACCCCGTCGTACGACGCCGAGAACGCGACCGCCCTCGCCGATCTCGGCGTACCCACCTTTGCGTGCACTCCCGACCTCTTTCCCGACCTGATGGCCGCCGCCATCCGCCACGAGGACATCACCACGTGGGCATCCACCAACCTCGCCTGAAAGGACATCCATGACGACTGTCGAGCTGACCCGCTTCCGCGTGCTGCCGGAGCAGACCGGGGAACTGCTCGCCGCCCGGGTGGACATGCTGAAGGACTTCGAGGCCGACCGCACCGGCTTCCTCGGCGCCCGCCTCGTGCAACTGCCGGACGACGAGTGGCTGGACATCGTCGAGTGGGCGAGCCCGGAGGACTTCGCCGCGTCCCGGGACAAGGGCGGGAACCTGCCGGGCATCGCCCGCTTCTTCGCCGCGATCGACTCACTGGTCGTCGCCGAGGAAGGCGTAATCGCGGTGTAATTCAGCTGACAGCCCGGCGGCGCCGGTGCGACGGTGGGCGGCATGGAGATCAGCGGCATCGCGCCGGACGAGTACGACCGGGCGGCGGAGTTGTGGGAGGCGTCCGTCCGGGCGACGCACGACTTCGTCACCGAGGCGGACCTGGACGTGTTCCGGCCGCTGGTGCGGGCGTCGTTCGGAGAGATCGAGCACCTGGCCGGACTGCGGGCGGATGACGGGCTGCTGATCGGATTCATCGGGGTGGCCGAGGGCAACGTCGAGATGCTCTTCCTGGATCCGGCGTACCGCGCGAGGGGTGGCGGGAGCATGTTGCTCACGCACGCCTTCCAGACCTTCGACGCCACGTCGGTCGACGTCAACGAGCAGAACCCGCAGGCCACCGGGTTCTACCTGCACCACGGCTTCCGGGTCGTCGGCCGGAGCGAGACGGACTCGACCAACAGGCCTTACCCGATCCTGCACCTGAAGCTCTAGCCTGCGATCTCCAGGATGTCGATCGGCGTGTTCGGGTCGGCCTCGGCGAAGCGGAGGGCCCACTGGACCGCTTCCTCCTTGGAGTCGACGCGGATGATCGAGACGCCCGCGACCAGCTCCTTGGTCTCGGCGAACGGGCCGTCGAGCACGCGCGGCTCACCCGGAGCCGGGAACGTGATCCGCGCTCCGCGCGAGCTCGGCATCAAGCCCTCACCGAGCAGCAGCACGCCCGCCTGACGCATCTCCTCGAGCACCGCGTCCGCCCGCGCCAGCATCTCCGGGTCCGGCGGGTTGCCCGCCTCCAGGTTGTCGTTGGTCTTGTGAAGCAGCATGTACCTCATACGCCTGACCCTAGACCGTGTCTGATGGTCCCGCGCCTACTGCGCGGCACTCGGCACGGCACCTCGCCGCACTGGAGCAAAGGCCACGATAGAACCACATCGAGGCCTTCGCTCCAGCACGCCGAGCTACCGCACCGAGCACCTGCTCGCTACGGCGCGAGACCATCAGACACGGCCTAGTGCCGCCCAGAACGGCTTGGGGATCTCGTGGTCGAGCCACGCCGCGGCTTCGGTGATCTCCCGCGGGCTCCGCGCCCCGACCACCACGGCCGGTACGGCGGGATGCGTGAGCGGGAACTGGAGTGCGGCGGCCAGCAGCGGTACGTCGTACGCACGACAGAGGTCGCGGAGTCCGTCGATCCGCCGGAGCAGGGTGGGCGGGACCCGCGCGTACCCATGCGGCGCACCCGCCGCGGTGTCGGCCAGGACGCCACCCTGGAACACGCCGGCCGCGAGTACGGCGACGCCGAGCTTCTCGCACAGCGGCAGCAGTTCGTCCGCGCCGGACTGGTCGAGCAAGGTGAACCGGCCGGCGAGCAGGATGCAGTCGGGTCCGATCGGGCCGGTCTCGCGAAGGAACCGGGCGGCGACGTCTGCGTGGTTGACGCCGAGGGAGATGGCGCGGATCGTGCCGCGGCCACGGAGCTCGGTCAGCGCTCGCAGCGCCTCGGTCGAGGCGGTCAGGTAGTCGAGCTCCGGGTCGTGGATGTGCAGGATGTCGATCCGGTCGATGCCCATCCGCTCCAGGCTGGCCTCGAACGAGCGGAGCACCGCGCCGTACGAATAGTCGAGCCGGGGACCGAGGCCGGCCGGCGGCTCGGCCCAGATCGGCTGGATGTCCGGGCCGCCGGGCTCGATCAACCGGCCGACCTTGCTGCACAGCACGAACTCCGCGCGCGGGCGCCCGCGGAGCGCGAGCCCGGCCCGCTGCTCCGAGAGTCCGTAGCCGTAGACCGGCGCGGTGTCGAACAGCCGGACGCCGAGCTCCCAGGCGCGGTCGATGGTCGCGACCGCCTGCGCCTGCGGTACGGCGGAGAACATTCCGCCGATCGACGCGAGCCCCAACCCCAGTCTGCTCACCGTCAAACCGGTCCGCCCGAGCTCCACCATCCGCATGCCGCCGACCCTAGGAGCGACCGCCGACAGTTCGGTCTTCCGCGCCGGGGTCCGGGGCGGGCAAGATGCGGTATGGGTGAGATCGCGGAGCGGTACCGACGCCGGGCCGAGGCGTTCGAGCGGAAGGTCGCGGCGGTGGAGCCGGACCAGTGGGACAACCAGTCGCCATGCGCCAAGTGGACCGCCCGGGACGTGGTCGAGCACATCGTGACGATGCACGGCGTCATGCTGCAGCCGGTCGCCCGCAAGCTCGAGCCGTCCGACGACCCGCTGACCGCGTTCCAGGAGGCGCGTGCCGCGGTCGAGGACGTGCTCGACGACCCGATCCTCGCGCTCACCGAGACCGACTCCCCGAGCGGCCCGCTGACGGCCGAGCGGCACATCGACCAAGTCGTTTCCGACGACCTCGTCCTGCACGGCTGGGACCTGGCCCGGGCGACCGGCCAGGACGAGACGATGGACCACGCCGACGTCGAACGCCTCTGGGCGACCGCGGTGGCGATCCCGCCGGACGTCATGGAGAAGTTCCGCACCCCGGGAGCCTTCGGCGAAGGCATCGAGGTCTACGGGCCTGAGGTGCCGGTCCCCTCGGACGCGCCGCTCCAGGACCGGCTACTGGGGCTGATCGGCCGTCAGCCGTAGCAGGTTACTCGGGGCGTAGTACGTCGCAGGCTCTATGCACAACGGCGCACTGGTCAGTTGCTTCGGCCTGGTCATGAGAAGTGCATGGCCCTGCGCGATGGCCGGTTCCAGGTACTCGTGCCCGGGCAGGTTCGCGACGGCGGTCCGGCAGCCGAGGGCCATCCCCTCGAACAGTGCGGTCGTCGAGACGCCGACCTGGTAGGTGGCCGAGGCCAGCAGGTCCAGCGTGCTGCCATCGGTGGACAGCTGCACACTGGCCGGGATCGTGTAGTCCGACGCGCGCTCGCTTGGATGGAGGCGGTACAGGACCTCCAGACTGGGATGCTCCTTCGCTACAGATTCGGCGACGTGGAGGAGTTCGGCGCCGATCGTGCCCTGCGACAGGAAGACGACGCGGCCGGGATCCTTCGGGCCCGCTGTTGGGAGGAAAGGAGCGCCGACCACCGCGGTCTTCATGCCGGCGGGCAGGTCGGCGACGTTCGTCCAGTACGACCCGAAGCACCACAGCTCGTCCGGCTGGTCCGCGACCACCGGACGGCCCGGGTAGCTGTAGCCCAGGTGGAACGGGCTGATCGCGCCGTGCTGCAGCTCGACCACGCGGATCCCGAGGTCGCGCGCGGCGCCGACGATGTGCTGGTGGAAGTACGCGACGACCACGTAGACCGTCTTGATCCGGTGGCGTCGCAGCAGCGCGCGGTACAGCGCGCGCAGCCGGAGATGCTTGGGGACCTCGCGAGCGAGCAGAGCACCTACAGGCACCGAGACACCGGTCAGTTTATGCAGTGCTGTCGCGATGCCATGGTCGTCCAGTTGGCGCTGGTGTACCGCTCCGGCGGCGGAGGTGAAGAAATCCAGGTTCTTGCTGCCGGTCAGCGGGATCCCGTTGATCCCCGAGTCGAGGATCAGCGCTGACGGGCCGAGGGCGGCGCGGAGTTCGTCGGTGTAGATCTCGACACCGCTCGGTTTCCGCGGATGCGGTACGACGAGAGCGTCGTACCGGCCGAAGAACGGGTTGCGGGTGGCCACGCCGCTCACGTGCTTGGCGACGAGTGCGGCCTTGTCGTACGGCGAACGTCGTACCGGATGGGGTGCGCCGTGGATGCCGCTGCGGCGGGTCAGCTCATGGAAGACGCGCATCCGGATGATCGGCCACGGATGCGCGTCCCGGATCCGCCAGTCGAGCAGACTCAGGTCCCGCTCCACCTGCCAGATCGCCCGGCACAGGCTCGCCACCGTCGGCGCCGTGCCGTTCCCGGTACTCGTCATGGTTGATCCCCACTATCCCTGCGAGACTGCCGACGCCGGAGAAGAACCGGCGGACCGCCTTCAGCAGGTGCGTCTTCCGGCCGAGCAGCAGCCCGGCGAGGGCGAACCCGATCGCCGAGACCACCCGGGCCGAAGCATAGGCCAGCACCAGGACGTAGCTGATCGCGCCCGGGCGGATCAGCAGCCGGCTGATCGTGTCCCCGCTGCCGGACCGGAAGGCACGCCGTACCAGCCAGCGCAGCGTGGTCCGTCCGACCGGCACCTCCTCGGCGATGCACGCCTCCTCGCACCAGACGATCCGGAACCCGGCCCGATGCACCCGGAGGAAGAAGTGCAGGTCGCTGGAGCCGGTATAGCGGAACGCGGGATGGAAGCCGGGCGTGACCGCGTGGTAGACCCGCCGGCTGACCAGGGTGTTGTTCGTGTACGCCTTGCGCAGTTCCTCGCCGGTGATGTGCTTCCCGGTCGAGTCGTGGACGTCGCTGTAGTGGTTCCAGGGCGGGGCGCCGGGCGGCAGGTGGCCCTTGACCGGCCCGGTGACAACGTCGGCACCGGTCGACTCCCAGGCCGTCAGCAGGGTTGTGAGCCAACCGGGTGGCGCGACCTCGTCGTCGTCCACGAAGACCAGGGCGTCGTCGTTCCAGCACAGCTCGACCGACCGCTCCCGCGCGAACGGGATCCCCGGCTCCGGTTCCACCACCGATTCGATCGCGTACGGCGTACCCGCCCCGAACTCCTCCAGGACCCGTTTGGCCGACCCCTCCGCGTCGTTGTCGACCACCACGATCCGGATCGCGTAATCCCCATCCTCCGGCAGCTCCTGGGCCTGCAGGCTGGTGAGGAGCGCGTGCAACAGAGCAGGTCGCCTAAACGTGATTACCGCAATGGCGACACTGGTGCTCATGGCGCCCGAGACTATCGGTCCCGCCCAACCACCGCCCATCCGCCAAGGCGTCTAAAGGCTGTGAGACACGCCCAAACGACACCGCTGCGCGGCGACAGTTCTTGCAGGCCGCCTCCGGCGGCTGCCGCAAACCGCTGGCCCGGTCCAGCGTGCTCGGATGTGATCACGCGCAGGGACACCGCTGCGCGGCGGCAGTTCTTGTGGCCGCCTTCGGCGGCTGCCGTGGGCTGGGGACACGGATTGATGTGGTGGGCGCGGGTCGGCTGTGATCACGGGCAAGGACGCGGCCCTCGGCCGGCGCTGTCTTCTGGACGCCACCGGCGGCTACCGCGGGCTGGTGACCGGGTCCGGCGTGTTTGGCCGGGTCGGATGTGGTCACGCGCAAGAGGACGCCGCTGCGCGGCGGGCAGTTCTTGTAGGCCGCCTCCCGGCGGCTGCGGCGGACTGGTGAGATGTGTGGGTTCGGTCGGCGGGATGGAGGTGATCACACGCGGAGGGCGCCGGTGCGCGGCGGCAGTTCTTGTCGGCGGTTTGCGGGTGCGGAGGTGAATTCTGTGGCCTTGGCTGTCGGGCGACGCAATCATGTTCTGGCGGCGCGGTTGGGTTGACGCCTGGCGCAGCGCACGCGGTGGCGAGGGAGGGAGTGCGGTGCGGGAATTCGAGCTTCGAGTGGCTACGGCCGACGACCGGGACTTTCTGTATGACCTACATCGTCGGTCGTTGGGTGATGCCATCGAGGCGACCTGGGGGCCGTGGGACGACGAGGTGCAGCGGCAGTTTCATCGCGACTGGTTCGATCCTGAACAGGTGGAGATCGTCCTGATCGACGGTCGGCCGGTGGGGATGATTCAGGCTGACTCGACCGCGCTCGACACGTTCTATATCTCGAGGATCGAGATCGACCCAGACCTGCAGAACCGTGGTGTCGGCACCGCACTGATGCAGCATCTGGTGGAGCGTGCCCGACAGTCGGGCGCGCAGGCAGTCGAGCTGCACGTCCTCGAGTTGAACCGTGCTCGCGAACTCTACGAGCGACTCGGCTTCCGAGTCGTCGCCAAAGAACCACCAAAACTCCGGATGCGTCTCGCGCTGCCCTGACTGACGCCTGGTGCGGTCGGTTGGCCGCATGGATGTGATCGCCAACGAGTCGACATGCGGCGTGTCAGGTGTGGAGGCGGGTTAGTTCTTGCGGGCGTGGGTGACCGCTGCGGTTTCGGTGCCGTTGGCGCGGGCGATTTTGCGGGCCCGCGCAACAGCGTGCGGCCTCGGGGCGCAGAGGTGCAGCACCTCCCTCGGCCGAGACAGGGTTTGGGCTCTGCTGCCACGCGCCGTCGGCATCGGTCACTTTGTGCACGAGATCCGTTCGGCGTAGGCCTCGGCGTACGGATCTGGTGCACAAAGTCGATCCTGGCCGTCGTCCACGGCTCCGGTCCGCCGCGCGAGGACAGCGCGGGTTGGGTTCGGATCTGCGGGGCGGATCTGTGCCACTCACCATGCAGGCACCGCTCTGGCTGGTCACGCTCAGACCTGGGCTGGTGATGACGTGGCGGTGGGGTTGGTCAGTGCCTCAGGTCCACACCAGCAACGCTCCGGGCAAACCGGCCTCAACAGCGCAAGGACCGCTCACCCACGGAAACGACAAAGAGCCGGGTTTGGATGGGGCGTAACGCTGAGGGTGGTTTGGGCGATTTAGGGGCGGGCCGGCTCTCGGTCCTTCCGCCCGCGAGGCTCCTGGGGGTCCCGTTGTTGTCGCGTTCTGCTTGGTTGGTGCGGCTGGCTGTGCCTGCAGCTTTGGTCGCTGGGGGTTTGGTTGTTGTGACCGGCTCGTCCGGGTCCGCTGCCGAGCCTGGGCCGTATCGTCCGCCGTTCGGCGCTCACCACAAGTCTGCGAAGGCCGAGTTCGAGCCGAACGCGGTGATGGTGAAGTTCAAGAAGAAGGCCACGTCCTCGGCCCGGAAGGCCGCGGTCTCCAAGGTCGGTGCGACCACCGAGGATTCCGTCACCTCGAACGTCGTGAAGATCAAGGGTGACCTGTCGGCGCCTGAGCTGCTGAAGAAGGTCAAGGCCGACCCGGCGGTCGAGCTCGCCTCGCTGAACTACAAGCGCCACATCGCCGCCGTACCGAACGACGAGTATTACGGCACCGACCAGCAGACCTACCTCAACACCGTGCGGATGCCGCAGGCCTGGGACCTGTCCAAGTCGACCGGCAGCCAGATCGTCGCCGTCCTCGACACCGGCGTCGACGCCGGTCACCCCGACTTGGCCGGCCACCTGGTACCGGGCTACAACGCGGTCTCGAGCACCCGGCCGAACCCGGTCGACGACAACGGCCACGGCACCATGACGCTCGGCATCATCGCCGCAGGCGCGAACAACGGCATCGGCATCGCCGGTGTCGGCTGGAACGTCAAGGCGATGCCGGTCAAGGTCCTGGACGCGAACGGCGACGGGTACGACGCAGACATCGCCGAAGGCATCGACTGGGCCGTCGCCCATGGTGCCAACGTGATCAACATGTCTCTCGGCGGCCCCGGTGACAACCCGGTCCTGCACAACGCGGTGATCAACGCGGTGAACCACGGAGTCGTCGTGGTGGTTGCGGCCGGCAACGACGGCACCGCCGCGATGCAGTACCCGGCGTCGTACCCCGAAGCGATCGCCGTCGCGGCGACGAACGCCGGCGGCGTGCTGACCGACTTCAGCTCGTACGGCGACTGGGTCGACGTCGCGGCTCCGGGCTGGGACATCCTCAGCACCGGCTCCCGGGCGCTGACTCCGGCAGGCTACGAGCCGTACTGGTACTGCACCGGCACCTCCTGCTCGGCGCCGATCGTCACCGCGATCGCGGCCTTGGTGAAGAACAAGTGGCCGTCGTTCACTCCGGCGCAGGTCGCGCAGCGGCTCGAGGGCCTGGCGCGGGACGCGGGTCCGCGCGGCATCGACCGGTACTACGGACACGGCATCGTCGACGCGTACGCCGCTCTCGGCGGCAAGACGACGACCGACTTCCCGGTTCTCGCACCGGACGGCAACGACCAGCCCGCCCGCGCGGTCCCGCTGTCGCCGGGCACGATCAGCGCAACGATCAACACCGAGGGCGAGGTCGACTGGTACCGGGTACCGCCGACCGCGTCGCGCACACTCCAGTTGATCCTCACCGGCCCCGAGTTCAACGAGGACAAGTATTCGGTGAACTTCGGCCCGCGGGTCGAGGTGTACGACGCGAACCTGAACGGGCTCGGCTCGGCCGTCAAGGCGTACCCGGACATCGACGCGGGCACCGGGCGGCCGATCTGGGGCGCGCAGGTGGCCAAGACCACGGTGACGGCGCCGGCCGGCGAGGTCTTCATTGCCGTGCGCAACGACAACGGCTCCCGGGATACCCGGCCGTACACCCTGAGCTACGGCGAGGGCGGCACCGTCAACCCGGGTGTCGTTCCGCCGGCCTATCAGATCCGCAACGTCGGTCCTGACGACAACCGCCTCGAGGTCAGCGTGTCCACGACGCCGATGGTCACGTTCGCCCAGGACATGGACGCGTTCTCGATCGGCCCCAACACCGTGCGGCTGCTGAACGGAAAGACCGGCGCGGTGGTGCCGACCACGCTCGGCGCGTACGACGCGAGCACCCGGTCGGTGGTCATCACTCCGACCGCGCCAATGCTCGACGGTACGCCGTACCGGATCGACGTGAACGGCGTTCGGCATGCCGGCGCCGACGTGAACCTGATGCCGTGGAGCAGCGTCTTCCTCACGTCCGACGAGCCACCGAAGAAGCTGACCACCTTCACCGGCAGCGGCGCGTACCTGGCGGCCGCCCTGGCGTGGACGATTCCGCCGACGCCGGACCTCGAGCAGGTGATCGTACGGCGCATCACCGGAGGCAAGGCGCCGACGCTGACGACCGGGACGCTCGTCTACGCGCGCACCGGGACCGCGGTGAAGGACACCGGGCTGGCGCAGGGGACGACGTACACGTATGCCGCCTGGGCCAAGGATCGCGCCGGCCACTACAGCATGCCCGCGGTCAAGTCGTTGCTCGGGATGAAGTCCGGGATCAGCACGACGTCGACGCTGGTCAACTACGGCGGCTCGATCACGATCAAGGGCAGCACGTTGCGGATCGACAATCTGGCGTACGCCGGTCTGCCGGTCAACGTCTATGTGCGACCGAAGAACGTCTCCACGTTCAAGCTGCTGGCTGCGCTCAAGACATCGTCGACCGGGACCCTCTCGGTGGTCGACAAGCCGGCCGTCTCGTCGGTGTACATGCTCACGTTCCCCGGCAGCGCGGATCTGATGGGCACCCGCACCGCCGACATCACGGTGCAGGTGGCTCCGACGATCTCGGCGACCCTCGCACCGGCCGCGATCAAGCTGGGCACGACCACTGCGTTCAGCGGGTACGTCGCTCCCGGACACGCGGGGCAGACTGTCTATCTGCAGCAGTACGGCAGCAGGGTCTGGAAGTCGATCGCCTCGGTCAAGCTCAGCACCTCGGGCAAGTACGCCTTCGGTATCAAGCCGGCGGTCCGGGGGCAGATCGCCTACCGAGTCTGGTTCCCGGCCGACGCCGACCATGCTCAGGCCTACACGGTGAACAAGATCGTCACCGTCAGCTGAGCGGGCGGTCGGGTGAGGTCTGGAGGCGTTGGAGTTCTTGCCGGGCGTGGGCGACGGGTGGGGTTTCGGTGCCGTTGGCTCGGGCGATTTCTCGGGCCAGGTCCTGGGCGGCTTCGAGGCGGTGGCGGGCCTTGGCTCGGCTGTGGAGGTGCTTGCGGTACTTCTTCCGGTCCTTGCGAAGGCCGCTGACCGCGTCGAGGAGGGCGGGGTCGACGACGCCGGCCTCGACCTCGGGGCCGAGGAGATCCCGCATCCAGCGGCGTTCCTGGCCGGCGGCGTGCCGCAGGACGTAGAAGAGCGCCACGAGTTCGACGGCAGCGATCGCGAACGGCAGCACGGCCGCGGCGGCGGTGCCGCCGCCGAGGGCGTTCATGTCGTCCCAGGCGAAGTGGAACACCATCGCCATCAGCATGGTCAGCACGCCCCTGAGCACCTTGCGTTCACCGGGGGTACGGCCGAGGACCCACATCAGTCCGGCGCAGAAGATCGCGCTGAACAGGGCGTGCGACACGATCCCGGCGGCGCCGCGGACCACGAACACCCGCAACGACGAGCCCAGTTGGTCCACGCCGTACAGCTGGGTGGCGCCGTTGTAGACGTACAAGACGTCCTCGAACACCTGGAACCCCAGGCCGATGAAGGCTCCGATGATGAAGCCGTCGTACGCACTGCGCACCAGGCGGGGCGCCAGACCGATGAGGAGGACCAGGCCGATCGCCTTGCCCCACTCCTCGTTGATCGGCGCGGTCAGACCGGCACCCCAGTCGGACGCGAACGACGTGCCGCCGATCTTGGCCCAGATCGCGAGCAACGCGGCGTTGGCGGGCAGCGCGATCCAGAACGTGGCGGCGACGCCGCCCCAGACGAAGGCGGCCGCCAGGAGCCCGGCCGGCTGCGAGGTGTAGCGGTTGTGATGCCGCAGGAGCAGCAGCCAGGGCACGAGATAGAGACCGAACAGTACGACGCCTCCCGCGAGCGCCGGCGTATAGAACGTGGCGCCGGGACCGAAGTACCGCAGCATCGTCAGCGCGCCGCCGCCCACGCCCAGCAGGTAGACCCAGAAGGCGACGTTGTCCGGGCGCAGGAACCGGAACGGCGCACCCCAGCCCGACTCCTCGATCGCGCGAAGCTGCGCTGTCTTCTCCTCGGGTACGACGCTCATTGCGCCACCCCCGGGGTGATGCTCCGCAGCAGCGCGCCGACGTCGTCCTGGTAGCGCTCGAACTGACCCGACGCGGTCCGGACCCGGACGAGCAAAGCCGGTGCGGAGTCCACCGCTTGCGTCGTGCCGGTGGCCATCTTGAACGCCACGTCGATGCCGTCGCCGCTGGGTCCGGTGTGGCTCTGCACGACCCCGACCAGCCCGGCATCGGTGGTGAGCGTCCCGCGCGCTCCGGTGACGCCCGGCGTGTCGCTCTCGGACAGCTCGACCTGATCGAGGAATCCGGTCGCGCTCCCGTCGTACGACGTGCCACGCAGCTCGATCGTCGCGCCGCCGGAGGCCAGCAGGATCTGCAGGTTGGTCGCGGTCGCGCCGGCTCCACCGGTCAACGTCCCACTCTCCAACTGCCAGCCGACCGGCGGCACCGCCGTTGCGCCGCCGCCGAGATCCAGGACCTGTCCGGCCCGGATCTCGTTGTGCCACGGGATGGCCGCGTTCAACGCCTGCAGACCGTAGATCAGCAGCAACGCCACCGCCAGCGCGGTGAATCCCGCCTTGAACGTACGCCGGTCGAGTCCGAGGAACCGGTCCTCGACCGGCACCCACTCCCGCGGGGCTTCCTCCCTGCTCACGACCATCGAGGCTCCATTCGCCTGAGCGGCACGGACTGGGCGGCGTATCCGGACACTCTAGGCGCAATGGCCCACACCTGTTCGGGACGAGCGGCCGTGTACCTGTGGGTACAGTTGGTCGGGTGGAGACGGTCGAGCGGTTGATTCGCAGTACTCAGGAATTGTTGTGGGAGCGGGGGTATGTCGGGACCTCGCCGAAGGCGATCCAGCGGGCCGCGGACGCGGGGCAGGGGAGCATGTATCACCACTTCGCGGGGAAGGCGGAGTTGGCGAAGGCGGCGATCGAGCGGTCCAGCGCCGAGTTGCGGGAGGCTGCTGAGGAGCAGTTCAGCGGCCCGGGGTCGGCGACGGAGAAGATCAGCGGCTATCTCGAGCGGGAGCGGGAGGTACTGCGGGGGTGCCGGATCGGGCGGTTGACGGCGGATCCGGAGGTGATGGCGGACCCGGAGTTGCGGGCGCCGATCGACGAGACGTTCACTTGGCTGCGCACCCGGCTGGCCGAGGTCGTTGCTGAGGGCAAGCGTGCGGGGGAGTATCCGGAGTCGCTGGATGCCGAGGAGACGGCTGCGACGATCGCCGCTGTGTTGCAGGGTGGGTACGTGCTGGCTCGGGCGGCAGGGTCGGTCGAGCCGTTCGAGTTGGCTGTGCGGGGATTGATCAACTTGTTGCCGGAGGGTGCGAAGTGAAGATCGGTGCCGTGTTCCCGCAGCTCGAGATCGGAGCGGATCCGCGGGTCGTGCGGGAGTGGACCACCTCCGTCGAGGCGGCCGGGTACAACCATGTGGTCGCCTATGACCACGTTCTCGGTGCGGATCCCACGAATCGGCCGGGATGGACCGGATACACCGACAAGTCCTTGTTTCATGAGGTTTTCGTGCTGTTCGGGTACATGGCGGCGATCACGACCGAGCTCGAGCTGGTGACTGGTGTGCTGGTGCTGCCGCAGCGGCAGACGGCACTCGTGGCGAAGCAGGCGGCCGAGATCGACGTGCTGAGTGGCGGTCGGCTGCGGCTCGGCGTCGGCATCGGGTGGAACCACGTCGAGTACGACGCGCTCGGGGTGCCGTTCGAGAAGCGGGGTGCACGGCTGACCCAGCAGGTCGAGTTGTTGCGGAAGTTGTGGGCCGAGCCGGTCATTTCGTACGACGGCACGTTCGACCGGGTCGAGGAAGCTGGGTTGAATCCGTTGCCCGGCAGGGAGATCCCGATCTGGTTCGGTGGCGGTGCGGACGCCGTACTGCGTCGTACCGGACGGATCGGCGACGGCTGGATGCCGACGAGTCCGCCCGACGACAAGGCTCGTGCGCAGCTGGAGACGATCCGGGAAGCCGCTGCCCAGGCCGGACGTGATCCGGCCGCGATCGGTATCGAGGCCCGGCTCACGCTCGGCGCCGTACCCGAGCAGGACTGGCGAGCTTTCGCCGACGGCTGGCGCGACCTCGGTGCGACCCACTTCGGCGTCAACACCATGAACATGGGTCTGTCCAAGCCCGAGGATCACGCCGAAGTGCTGCGCGAGGTCCTTCCCAAGCTCAGCTAGACCACGGGGTATTCGCGGTCGAGCCGCGGATGATCAGCGGGCAGGGGAGGGTGACGGTCTCGGTGGGCCGGTCGGGGTCTTCGATGCGTTGGCGGAGAAGGTTCACGCCGGTCTCGACGATGGCGTGGACCGGTTGCTCGACCGAGGTGAGGTCGAAGGATTCCCAGGCGGCGAGTTCGGTGTTGTCGAAGCCGATCACCCAGACGTCGTCGGGGACCCGGACGCCGAGTGCGCGTGCGCCGTCGAGAATGCCGAAGGCGAGTAGGTCGGTGACGGTGTAGATCGCGGTCGGCGGGTTCTTCCGGGACAGCAGCTTCTGCGCCGCGGCGTGCCCGTCCGCGTGGGGTACGCCGACCGGGACGACGTTGCCGGCCTTGATCTCGACGCCGGCGTCGGCGAGTGCGGCCCGGAAGCCGAGGTCGCGGTCGCGGGACGTGTTCCCGGTGTGGGTCAGCGTGACCAGGCCGATGTCGGTGTGCCCGGCTTCGACCAGATACCGGCCGGCGTCGTAGGCGCCCTGCCAGTTGTCGCCGACGACCTGGTCGCAGTCGAGACCGTCGATGCCGCGGTGCAACAGCACGGTCGGCGTCCCGGAGGAGAGTGCCATCGTGTGCAGCTTCGAGTCGTACGTCGCCGACGTGAGCAGGAACCCGTCGACCAGGCGCTGCTGCAGCACGCCGGCGATCGTGTCCTCGGGGTCGTGCTCGATGTTCCACAGGATCATGTGCTGGCCGACCGAGCTGAGCACCCGGCCGATCTCGTCCAGCAGTTCGGCGTGGAACGGGCTCGTCACCCGGGTCATGAACACGCCGATGGTGTCGGTCCGGCCGGTCTTCATCGCCCGGGCCAGCGCGTTCGGGATGTAGTTGGCGTCCTTCAGCACCTGCAACACCCGGGCCCGGGTCTCCGGGTTGACCTTCGGGTTGTTGGTCAGCACCCGTGAAACCGTCGCCTGGGACACCCCTGCCAGCCGCGCCAGATCCCGGCTCGTCGGTGGTCGCACCATGATCCGCCCTCCCCTCGTTCTTCGGATCCGAAACCTACTGAGCTCGGAGCCGAACCCTACTGAAGAGTGTCGCTCCCCGCCGTTGACCTCAGCCAGAGAGCATTGTATACGTATTCATTGTATACGTATTCATCTCTAGCGGATGGGAGATTCCGGTGCAGACATTCCCCTCCAACCTGAGCCGCCGCAGGTTTCTCGCCGGACTGACGGGAATTGCGGCCGGTGGTGCGCTGGCCGGCTGCGGTGGCAACGGCAACGCAAGTGGTGGTGGCAAGAAAGGCCTGACCTTCTTGAACTGGGAGCAGGTCAAGGGCAACCCGCTCGAGCAGGCGATCCAGGCGTTCGAGAAGGAGTCCGGTACGTCGGTCACCGTGCAGCCCGCGGTCACCCAGGAGTACGACACCAAGATGCGCACGCTGATCGCGGGTGGCAGCCCGCCGGACGTGATGCGGATCAACGACGACTTCGTCCGCGGCTTCTCCCAGCAGGGAGCGCTGCTCGACCTGAAGCCGTACATCGAGAAGGACAAGCTCGACACGTCGCAGTTCGCCAAGGAGACGTACGAGTTCCCCAAGCAGCCGGACGGTTCGCACACCGCCTGGGTGCTCGGCTACCAACCCCGGCTGATCTTCTACAACGTCGATCTGTTCAAGAAGGCCGGCGTACCGCTGCCCCCGACGACCTGGTCGTCGACCGGGTGGACCTGGGCCGATTTCACCGAGAAGGCGAAGAAGCTCACCGACCCGGCCAACAAGCAGTACGGCGCTCTGGTCTACCTGGACACCGGCTACGAGCAGACGTTCACGGTCAACCACGGCAGTGAGACCGGGATCTTCTCCGCCGACGGCACCCAGTTCACGCTGCCCGGCACGAAGGAGGCCGAGGCGCTGCAGTGGGCGACCGACCTGACCTGCAAGGACAAGGTGCAGCCACCGTGGTCCGCGCTGCAGCAGGACAACGTGCAGAACCAGATGTTCGCCCAGGGCAAGATCGCGATGATGTTCGCGACCTTCGGCACCGTGCCGTACCTGCGGACCGCGGTCAAGGACTTCACCTGGGACGTCGCTCCACCGCCTGGTGACGTGGAGCAGAAGACCGAGTCCAGCGTGATCGTGTTCTGCGTCCCGAAGAAGGCGAAGAACCCCGACCAGGCCTGGGACCTGCTCAAGTACCTGGCCAGTGAAGACGGCGGCAAGATCCTGCTGCAGGGCGGCGCCTTCACACCGATCAACCTCAAGGCCGCGGCCGGGCTGGCGCCGAACGGAAAGGCGCCGGCGCACATCGGGCTGTTCGCCGAGGCGGCCAAGCACCTGACCGCGACCAACCAGACCAAGAACACCATCGGCGCCCGCGAGCTGTACCGGCCCGCGCTGGACACGGCCTACAACTGCGAGAAGCCGGTCGGTGACGTTCTCCAAGGGGTCAAATCACAGGTGGAGAACGCCTTGAAGGGTTGATGTCGATGGCAACCATCACGATGGCGCGCGAGACCTCGAGCGCGGTCAACACAACCGATGTACGCCGGGCCCGCCGTAAGCAGAATCTCACCGGCTGGCTGTTCATCAGCCCGATCGTGGTCGGGGTGGTGGCGTTCCAGTTCTTCCCGATCCTGGTCTCGATCGTCGCGTCGCTGACCGACTGGAACGGCATCTCGGCGCCGAAGTTCGTCGGCCTGAAGAACTTCTCCGAGATGTTCACCGACGATCCGTTGTTCCTGCAGACGTTCAAGAACACGGTCTACTTCACCCTGGCGACCATCCCGCTGACGATCGGCATCGGCCTGGTCCTGGCGTTGCTGTGCGCCCGTCCGATCCGTGGCGTCGCGTTCTTCCGGACGGCGTACTTCGCGCCCTACGTGACGAACGTGGTGGCGATCGGGTTCGTCTGGTTCTGGTTCTTCCAGCCGGACAACGGCGTGATCAACGGATTGCTGAACCAGCTCGGGATCCACGGCCCGCAGTGGCTGTCGAGCTCGAGCTGGGCGATGCCGGCCGTGATCATGGTCAGCGTCTGGCAGGGGATCGGGTACCCGATGATCATCCTGCTGGCGGGACTGCAGGGCCTGCCGAGCGAGTTCTTCGAGTCCGCGAAGATCGACGGCGCCGGAGCATGGCAGCGGCTGCGGTTCATCACGCTGCCACTGCTGACGCCGCACTTCCTGTTCCTGCTGATCACGCAGTTCATCTCGTCGTTCCAGGTCTTCGGCCTGATCTACGTGATGACCAAGGGCGGGCCCGGCCACGCCACCAGCGTCTACATCTACAACATCTATCAGAACGCGTTCAGCTACGGGAAGATCGGCTACGCCTCGGCGATGGCGTGGATCCTGTTCGCGGTGATCGCGGCCGTCACCTTCCTGCAGTGGAAGCTGCAGAAGAGGTGGGTGTTCTACTCATGAGAATCGTCGGAAAGACTTCGCAGTACGTCGTGATGGCGCTGTTCGCGGTGGCGTTCCTGGCGCCGCTGGTGTGGATGATCAGCGCCTCACTGCGGCCCGAGGCGAAGGTGCTGTCGGTGCCGCCGAAGTTCCTGCCCACGGACACGCAGTGGGACAACTACCGGCAGGTGTTCGACCTGATCCCGATGTTCCTCTGGAACAGCGTGAAACTCGCCGGGCTGAACGTGATCGGCATCCTGATCGTCGCGTCGATGGCCGGGTACGCGTTCGCGCGGCTGCGGTTCGCCGGCCGGGACCTCGCGTTCATGGTGCTGCTGGCCACCTCGATCATCCCGGGGATCGCGTACCTGATCCCGCAGTACATCGTCTTCCAGCACATCGGCTGGGTGGACACGCAGTACCCGCTGTGGGTGCCGAAGGTGCTCACACCGGTGTTCGCGACCTTTCTCATGAGGCAGTCGTTCCTCACGATTCCGAACGAACTGGAGGACGCCGGCAAGATCGACGGCGCCTCCACGTTCGGCATCTACTGGCGGATCATGCTGCCGCAGACCAAACCGGCGCTGGCCGCGATCGGGGTCTTCACGTTCCTCGAGTCGTGGAACGACCTGTTCGGTCCGCTGATCTACATCACATCCGAGAACCTGCAGACGCTACCGGTGGCGCTGGCCCAGTTCCAGGGCGAGTACTTCACCCAGATCAGTCTGCTGATGTGCGGTGCGACGATCTCCGTCGTACCGGTGATCGCCGTCTTCCTCTTTGCACAGCGCTATTTCATCCAAGGCATCACGATGACAGGAATGAAGGGGTGAGCACCGTGCCGGACCGGCTCGTTGCCATGCAGATCGGAGCGGTTTCGTTCGTCGACGAAGGCGTCGACCAGACACTCGACATCCTGGCTGACCGCGGCGCGGTGAACGCGCTGTTCCTGGCCACGCCGACCTGGACCCGGGGGACCGGCGGCCGGCAGATCCCCGGGCACCCGATCCCCGACCACGGCGGATCCGAGTACGACCTCGGCTGGGTCGGCGGCAACTATGCGACGCCGCACCCGCAGTACTACGGCAACACCGCACTCGGCGCGGTCGGCCGGGCGCCGGAACACCCGGAGCTGGACCTGCTGGCCGAGGTCGTGCCGAAGGCCCGCGAGCGCGGCATCCAGTCGTTCGCCTGGATGGAGGAGAGCGGCGGCGCCCGCGAGCTGCGGACCTACCCGAACTTCGCCAAGGTGCTCGAGGTGGACGCGTGGGGGCGGCCGGGCCGCCGGCCGTGCTTCAACAACCCGGACTACCGCAACTGGCACCTCGGGTTCGTCGAGGACTACGTGCAGAGCTACGAACTCGACGGACTGGCGTGGTGCTCGGAGCGGCCCGGTCCGTTGAACATGCTGATGCAGGGCACGGTCGACGTGTCGGAGATCGGCTGCTTCTGCCCGCACTGCCGGCAGATCGCCCGCGAGCGTGGGATCGACGTCGACCGCGCGATGCGCGGCTACCGTGAGCTGGTCGAGTGGAACCAGCGCGTCGGCGCCGGCGAGCGTCCGGTCGACGGTGCGTTCGTCACGTTCTGGCGGATCCTGCTGAACTACCCCGAGGTGCTGGCCTGGCAGACACTGTGGACCGAGAGCCAGCGGCAGCTGTACCGCGACATCTACGGTGTCGCCAAAGCGATCTCGCCCGAGGTGCAGGTCGGCTGGCACGTCTACCACAACATCTCGTTCAGCCCGTTCTACCGTGCTGACCAGGACTACACCGAGATGGCGAAGTTCTCCGACTTCATCAAGGTGGTCATCTACAACAACTGCGCCGGGCCGCGGTTCTTCACCTGGGTCAAGAGCATCTGCGGCGCGCTGTTCGGCGACGCGGAGCCCGATGACGTCTACCCGTTGATGATGAAGCTGCTGCAGCTCGACGAAGGCGCGTACGAGAAGCTGCCGCAGAACGGCTTCAGCTCCGACTACGTCCGCCGCGAGACCGCGCGGGCCGTCGCCGGGGTCGGCGGGCAGAGCAAGATCTACCCGGGCATCGACATCGACATCCCGGTCGGTGTGGCCAAGCAGCGCGGACTCGAGAAGCCCCGCGACGTCGGGACGAAGATCAACTGGGACGACAACGAGGGTGAGCTCACCGCGTGCACGCGTGAGTCCGTCCGGGACGCCACGCTGGCCGCGTTCGAGGGCGGCGCGGAGGGCGTCGTACTGAGTCGCAAGTACTCCGAGATGCTGCTGGAGAACGTCTCCGGCGCGGGCGACGCGATCCGGAGCCTGAAGTGAAACCTTGGTACCAGAGAACTCTGCGCTGGGCACAGACCAATCTGACCGAGAAGGACCCGGCCCGGTACGACGCCGATTGGTGGCGCGACCACTGGCGTCGTACCAAGGTGCAAGGGGTGATCGTCAACGCCGGCGGGATCGTTGCCTACTATCCCAGCAAGTTCGAGCTCCAGCACCGGGCCGAGTTCCTCGGCGATCGGGACCTGTACGGCGAGATCGCCGCGCTGGCCAAGGAGGACGGGCTGACCGTGCTGGCCCGGATGGACTCCAACCGGGCCCACCAGCCCCTGTACGACGCGCATCCGGACTGGTTCGCGATCGATGCCGACGGCAACCCGTACCGGGCCGGGAAGATGTACGTCGCCTGTGTCACCGGGCCGTACTACCGGGACTTCCTGACCGGGATCCTCGAGGAGATCATCGAGCGCAGCGCGCCGGACGGGCTCACCGACAACAGCTGGAGCGGTCTCGGCCGGGACCAGATCTGCTACTGCCCGAACTGCCGGGACAGCTTCGGCCAGGAGCTCCCGCCACGCGTCGACTGGGCGGATCCGGTGTACCGGCAATGGATCCGCTGGAGTTACGACCAGCGGCTCGCCGTGTGGGACCTGAACAACGAGGTGACCCGGCGCGCGGGCGGTCCGGACTGCCTGTGGATCGGCATGAACGGCGGCGATGTCGTTGCCCAGAGCAAGCGGCTTCGGGACGACGTGGAGATCTGCAAACGCGCCTCGATCTTCATGCTCGACTCCCAGTGGCGGCACGACGAGTCCGGCTTCCAGGCGAACGCGGACACCGGCAAGCGGCTGCACGGCCTGCTCGGCTGGGACACGCTGATCCCGGAGAGCACCGCGATGTACGACGCCGGCGTGCCGACCTTCCGGCTCGGGAGCAAGCCCGAGCCGGAGGCGCGGATGTGGGCGCTCGAGGGGTTCGCCGGCGGCATCCAGCCGTGGTGGCATCACATCGGGTCCGTGCACGAGGACCGGCGGCAGTACGCGACGGCCCAGCCGCTGTTCGAGTGGCATGCGCAGCACGAGGACTACCTGATCAACCGCGAGCCGGTCGCCACGGTCGGGCTGCTCTGGAGTCAGCGCAGTGTGGACTTCCACGGCAAGGACGATCCGCAGACGACGAGTCTGCTGCCCTATCGCGGGTGGGTGGACGCGCTGATCCGGGCCCGGATCCCCTACCTGCCGATCCACGAGATCGACCAGCGGCTGGCGGTGATCATCGTCCCGAACGTGGGCGTCCTCACCGATGCACAGTCCGAGGCGTTGACGGCGTACGTCGAAGCCGGCGGGCGGCTCGTGGTCACCGGGGAGTCGGGTCTGTACGACGAGTGGGGTGATCGGCGGGACGAGTCGGCGCTCGCCGGGCTGCTCGGAGTGCGTCACCAGGGCAAGCGGCTGGAGGCGGGGCAGGTCGACTGGGAGACGTACGGCGCGCACAGCTATCTGCGGATCGAGGATCGGGGGATCGCAGACGGTTTCGGGGACACCGACCTGCTGCCGTTCGGCGGGCAGTTGGAGGTGGTCGAGGCCTCGGGTGCCGCGGTGACCTATGTGCCGCCGTTCCCGATCTATCCGCCGGAGCTGTCGTGGATGGCCGAGCCGCGGACCGACGTACCCGTGGTGGTGCTCGGCGAGCGGACGGCGTACCTGGCAGCCGACCTGGACCGGCTGTACGCGCAGTATCACCACCCTGACCACGGACGGCTGCTGGCGAACCTCGTCCGCCGGGCGGCCGACGGCGACATCCCGTTGCAGGCGGACGGGGCCGGCGTACTCGACTGTCAGGTCTATCGACAGGGCGACGCGGTGGTGCTGCACCTCGTCAACCTCGACCAGGGCGGTGCCTGGCGCGGGCGGGTGGAGGAGTTCACGCCCTCCGGCCCGTTCACCGTCCGGCTCAAGGCGAGCGGCCGGCGGGCGCGGTTCCTGGTCGCCGGCGGGGAGGCGGAGGTGAACGAGCGGGACGGCTGGATTACGGTCGAGGTGGCGCGAATCGCCGATCACGAGGTCGTGGTTGTGGAGTGAGAGGGAGTGAGTTCGTGGCAGTCGAGGTCACCGGGGCACGGCGCGAGCGGTACGACGAGATCCTGACCGAGCGGGCGCTCGGGCTGATCGAGCGGCTGCACCGCGAGTACGACGGACGGCGGCGCGAGCTGCTCGAGCGTCGCCGGGAGCGGGTCGCCGAGATCGCGGCCGGCGCGTCGCTGGGGTTCCTGCCGGAGACCAAGGACGTGCGGGACGACCCGGACTGGCGGGTCGCTCCCGCGGCGCCGGGGCTGGTCGACCGGCGGGTGGAGATCACCGGGCCGACCGACCGGAAGATGACGATCAACGCGCTCAACTCCGGCGCCAAGGTGTGGCTGGCCGACCAGGAGGACGCGAACACGCCCACCTGGGACAACGTGGTCGGCGGCCAGCTCAACCTGCTCGACGCGATCACCCGGCGGATCGACTTCAGCACCGACGCCAAGAGCTACGCGCTGAAGCCGGACGACGAGCTGGCGACCATCGTCGTCCGGCCGCGCGGGTGGCACCTGCCGGAGAAGCACCTCACGGTCGACGGCGCACCGGTGAGCGGATCGCTGGTGGACTTCGCGCTGTACTTCAGCGCCTGCGCACAGCTGCAGCTCGACCGCGGCCAGGGACCGTACTTCTACCTGCCGAAGATGGAGTCGCACCTGGAGGCGCGGCTCTGGAACGACGTGTTCGTGACGGCGCAGGAGTTCGCCGGCATCCCGCGCGGGACGATCCGGGCGACGGTGCTGATCGAGACCTACCCGGCCGCGTTCGAGATGGAGGAGATCCTCTACGAGCTGCGCGAGCACTCGGCCGGGCTGAACGCGGGGCGCTGGGACTACATGTTCAGCGTGATCAAGACACACCGGACCCGGGGCACCGACTTCCAGTTGCCGGACCGCAACAGCGTCACGATGACGGTGCCGTTCATGCGTGCCTACACCGAGCTGCTGGTCCGGACGTGTCACAAGCGCGGCGCGCACGCGATCGGTGGGATGGCGGCGTTCATCCCGAGCAAGGACCCGGCGGTGAACGAGCAGGCGTTCGCCAAGGTCGAGGCGGACAAGACGCGCGAGGCCGGTGACGGCTTCGACGGCTCGTGGGTCGCGCACCCCGGCATGGTCGAGACCTGCCGGACCGTGTTCGACTCGGTCCTCGGTGATCGGCCCAACCAGGTCGACAAGCTCCGCGAGGACGTTGCGGTGACCCCCGAGCAACTGCTCGACGTCGCCTCCACACCCGGCGAGGTCACCGAGGCCGGGCTGCGCAACAACGTCAGCGTCGCCATCCAGTACCTGGCGGCCTGGCTGGAGGGCACCGGCGCGGTCGGCATCTTCAACCTGATGGAAGACGCCGCGACCGCCGAGATCTCCCGCTCGCAGATCTGGCAGTGGCGCCAGAACGGCGTGGTCCTGGACACCGGCGAGACCGTCACGACCGAACTGGTCGAGCGAATCGCCGACGAGGAGATCACCAAACTCGACCAGTACCTGCGCTACCAGTCCGCCCGCGCACTCTTCCTCGAGGTGGCTCTCGCGGACGAGTACGTCGACTTCCTGACCCTGCCCGCCTACGAACGCTTCGACTGAGGCGGGTCGACGTTCACGGTCGGGATGCCGCCCCCGGCCCGGGCGATGATGGCCAGCGACGGTGCACCGGAAGGATTGCTCTCCCGGTGCACCGTGAAGGCCGGCACATGCACGAAGTCCCCGGCCACGGCGTCGAGGTACTCGTCGCTCCCCTCGAACTCCAGCCGCAGTACGCCGGACACGATGTAGAGACTGCTCTCGTTCTTGTCGTGGTGATGCCACCCCGAGATCGCGCCGGGCTCGGTGGTCACCTGCCCCGACCACAGAATGGGCAACTCGAAGGCACGCATCCGCAACATCCCGGACGTCGGATCGGCGGCCACCAGGTTGCCGGCCTTGATCACCCGAACAGGCTCACTCATGCCAGCAGTCTGCCTCCGCCCGAAGGGCTCCCGCCAGCGGGTGGGCCGGTGCGGATGCGGGCGCGGGCATCGGGGACGGTGAGGGCCTGGGTGAGAAGCCAGGTGACGCCGGAGCGTTCGTACTGCGGGATGGTGGCGGGGGTGGGTTCGGTCGCGTCTGCGTTGCCGATGAGGACGAGGTCATACGGCGCATCGGAGGTCCGGGCAACGCGGAGATCCTCGGCGATCTCCGCATAGGTTTCGGGCGCGATCACTGCCGTCGGCCACTGCTCGCTGGCTGGGGCGAATCCGTCCCATCGGGCGGCTCGACGGCGGGGTGGGCGGAAGGAGCCGCCGGCGCCGATCCAGATCGGGATTCTGGGGTGCTGGAGCGGCGTGGGTTGGAGGGAGACGCCGCGGCAGGTGTAGTGCTCGCCTTCGAAGTCGACCCGTTCGCCGCTCCACAGGCGGTTCACCAGTTCGAGGAACTCATCGACCATCGCCGCCCTGGTCCGCAGATCCACGTCCGTCCCGAACGCGGTGAACTGGTCATCCGGGTGACCGAGACCGACTCCGAGCACCAGGCGGCCCCCGGACAGCCGATCCAGCGTCACCGCCTGTCGCGCGAACGCCTCCGGCCGCAATCGGGCCACCGCCGTGACCAGAGTCCCGAAGCGGATCCGCTCAGTCGCCCCGCCCACAGCCGTCAGCGCCACCAGCGCGTCGGCCACGTCGTCGGACTCACCGAGCGCCGCTCGGACCGCGTCCGTGTGCGGATGCAGTGGCAGCAGTTCGTCCCAGATGAAGAATCCGTCCCACCCGGCCGCTTCAGCCGACTGCGCCAGCTCCACGAGCACACCCACGTCAGCGAAAGCACCTTGGTTCGGCAAGTAGATCCCGTGCCGCATAGGCCCTCCTCCCGCGGCCGACGCCGTCGACTGCAGCCTTGCGGCCCGCGGGGCGCACTGTCAACGACGCAGTCGCGCGCCTAGGCTACGAAGATGGCGAGCGTTGTGTTGCGGGTCCGGCTGACGAGCGGTGACCACCTCGATGTCACCTATGAGGAGTCCTCTGCGGCCGATGATGACGAAGTTGTCGAGCACGCTGTCGCCGCCCTCGCGAGCGATGGCGGCATGCTTCGGTGCAGACATGGCGACCGACTTCTCGTCCTGTACGCGCGCGGAGTCGCCGCCGTGGAGATCGCGCCACGAGGCGCGGTCCTGTAACCGCGGTGATTGCGGCCGGATGCCCTGGCGTCGGCTCGCCAGGGCATCCGGATCCGTTCAGCGCTTGGCGGGGTAGGCCGCGTCGACTTCGACCTCGACCAGCCAGCCGTTCACCGGCAGGTTCTCGATCTCCAGGGCGAAGCGTGACGGCCTGGCCTTGTTGACCACGAACGGTTTCGCGGGTGGCGCCGTACCGAGGGGGACGGGGACGTACTGTCCGGTGGTGAGGTCGGTGTTGGCGAAGTACTGGCGGTAGGCGCGGTTCCAGCCGGCGAAGTCAGCGGTGGCCGCGCCGGACGGATTCTGCAGGAAGACGCGCATCGTGTAGACGTCGGCGTAGGACAGGCCCGCCGCTTGCAGGTTCTCGCCGATGCGGCGGAGGACGTTGATGCCTTGGGCCTCGGTGATGGTGACGCCCGCGGGGAGCGTGCCGCCGGGGAAGACGACGGTGTCGACGTACGACGCTTCCGAGCCGGCCGGAGCGCCCGTGTTGAGTGCCGTCGGGCCGATCCCGCTGGTCTTGTAGACGGGTGTGTCGGCGCCGATGCCGACACCGCTGGCGATCATCGGGTTGGACTGACCGGCCGGCAGGGCCGGTACGACGGTGCCGGGCTTCGGCGGCTTGGGTTTGTCCCACCAACCGGCGGCCGTCGTCGCGCCGCCACCGAAGGACAGGGCGACGACTGCGATGCCGGCGACCAGGTTGCGTTTCCTCATCGGCTCGTCACCCGGCTGTGCAGGGCGGTCACAGTCGCCCGGGCGGACACGATCGCGCCGTGCTGCCAGGCGATGGTGTGGGACAGGTGGTCGCCGGCGAAGTAGATGTTGCCGGTGGCATCGAGCAGCCGGGCGTAGATCCCGTCGGTCTGGGACGGCCAGCTGACCCAGGACGCCTCGGAGTACTTGGTGCCGAGCCAGTTCACCGAGAACGCCGCCTTGACGTCCTTGGTGTACACGTCTCCGTGCATCTTGGCGCCCTGCATCAGGGCCCGTTCCAGGCGGGCGGCCGGCGTCAGAGCGCCGTACACATTGGCGTTCGCACCGGTGTTGTAGTAGCCGATCACGGTGCCGCGTTGGCCGTGGAAGCCGGTCGACGGGTACCAGGTGTTGGCCGTGTCGAGCGAGCTGTTGGTGATACCGCCGTAGATCTTGTGGTCCTCCTCCCACCAACGCCGGCCGTACTCGATACCGATCTTGCCCGCATTCGTCGGCCGGGCGTACTTCAGCGCCTCGATGATCGGCGCCGGCAGGTTCGACGGGACCTTCGCGGCCAGGTGCGGCGGGAGCGTGCAGATGGCGTAGTCCGCGGTGACCGTCCGGGTCCGCGTCCCGGTCTGGTACATGATCTCGACGCCGGAGCCGGTGTTGCGCAGCCCGGTCACCTCGGCGCCATAGGTGATCTTCTCGCGGCCGATCGCCTTCTCGAAGGCGTACGGGATCCGGTCCATCCCGCCGACCGGCTGGAACATCATCATCGCCTGGTCCCAGCCGAACTCGAACGAGAAGTAGTTGCCGACACCACTCGCGAAGACATCGCTCAGCGGGTACGGCGCGGCCGTCGTCCCGCCCTCCAGCCCGGCGCCCGGTTCGACGACGTATCCACGCCGGCCGTCGGTGCCGGTGTAGGCGAAGCCGGCCGCCTTGTTCCTGATCGAGCCGAAGCTGCTGAGGAACCCGATCAGCGCGTCCTTGTCGGTCTGCGTCAGCAGGCTGTCGAGCGCGCCCTGGTCGGTGGCTGTAGCGAGCAGTTCGGCGACATAGCCGTAGACGTCCGCCTTGGCGGTGCGGTGCCGGATCGCCTTGCCGGACAGGGCTGTGGTGCCTTCGCGGTAGAGGTACGCGTCGGCGTTCTGGTTGACGAACGGTTCGATCGCGACGCCGAGTTCACGGCAGTACTCCAGCGTCAGGTGGTGCTGTGGAAGACGGCCCGGGCCTGCGTTCATGTACTGGCCGGGCGAGAACGTCGCCCGCTGGGTGTTGCCGGCCAGATCGGTCTCCATGGTGCCGCCGCGAACCGTCCAGTTGCGGCCGCCCGGGCGATTACGGGCTTCCAGCAGCGTGACCTTGTAGCCGGCCTTGAGCAGTTCGTACGCCGAGGTCAGACCGGAGATCCCGGCACCGAGGACGACGACGTGCTTGCTGCCGCGGCCGTGCAGGTCAGCCCGCGACGGAGCGGCGAACGCGGGAGTCTCGGCGGCACTCGTGAGACCGAGCGCCGACATCGTGGAGTACAGGACACCGGCTCCACCGGTGATACCGACCTGTTGCAGGAACTGACGTCTGGTCTGCGCCATGCCTTCTCCTCACTGGGCAACGGGGTAGCTGACCAGAAAGGTAAGGACCTGGTGTTTTCGGAGTGTGTCCGGGCGGTGACGACCTGAGACCGGTACTGACAGGTATGTTTCGGGTTAACGAACCTGTTGGAACTGGGCCCGCAGGGTCTTGACGGCGGGCGCGATTTCCGCGTAAACACCAGGAAATCCGGGCTCCGCGCAGCCCTTGCCCCAGGACACGACGCCGAGCAGGCGGCCGTCGAGGACCAGGGGGCCGCCGGAGTCGCCCTGGCAGGAGTCGGCGGTGCCGTCGAGGTAGCCGGCGCAGATGTTCGAGGCGGCGGCGTACCCGTAGGCGACGTACTCCTTGTTGGCCAGGCAGGTGCTGTCGCCGAGGTCGGGCACGGCCAGCTTCTGCATGGTGTCGTCCGGTCCGGTGCCGGCCGTGTCGCTCCAGCCGTAGACCGTCGGTACGGCGCCGCGCCGGTCGGCCTTCGGGTTCGTCTCCAACTGGACCAGCGGAACGCCGGTGAAGGGATGCGACAGCGTGAGTACGGCGAAGTCGTTGCGGTTGTTCTTCGTGTTGTACCCGGGGTGGATCCACACCTTGCTGATCCCGGACACCTGCCCGGTGCTGTCATCGCTGAGATCGGCCCGCCCTTGGACAGCGACGTACGTCGACAGTGGCTTGATCATGCAGTGCGCGGCGGTGACGAGCTTGTCCGGCCGCACGAGCACCGCACCGCACCACCGCCCGGTCGCCCCCGCGGCCTCTGTGTTGGCCAGCGACACCGCCCACGGCGCCTCGCTCACACTCGCCAGCGTCCCCCCGACGACGAACGGCTTGTCTGTGGACGCGGCCACCGACCCCGCCGTTACCAGCAGAAGAGCACCAGCAAGAACAGCGGCCCGTTTCAACATGCGCCGAACCTACTCTACGTAATGATTCGAATGCGTCAGGTGACCTCGATCAAACGGGGAAGGTGGTCACCCCGGCCACGCATGCCGGGGTGACCACGTCTCGGGGGTTATGCCCGGTAGGCGGTCCACATCGTGCTGATGCGGCTGCTCTGACCCGGGGTGAACTGGGTGTAGCAGGAGTCGTACGAGTAATCCATGTAGTTGTGGATCGGGTCCAGGCCAGGCAGCGAGCAGGAGTCGCGGCCTTCGGGGCAGCCGTTGGTGGGGCTGCTCTGGGCCGGAGTGTCCGAGACCTCGTCGTTCGTCGACGTACAACCGCCCTGGAAGGTGTGGTAGAGCCCGAACCAGTGACCTGCTTCGTGCGTCGCCGTCTCACCCAGGTTGTAGTTCGTGGCCGAGCCGCCCGGCAGCGAGGTGTACTGCACCCGGATGCCGTCGATCCCCGGCTGCTTGGCGTAGTCCCACGGGAACGTCGCGATGCCCAGGTAGGCGAAGTCGACCAGCCAGATGTTGAGCGTGTTCTTACCGCCCAGGCGGGTCTTCTTCCGGTACGTGCTGCTCTGCTTGTCCTGGTGCCACTGGGTGTTGTTGTAGCGGTCGACACCGGCCAGGGTGAACGAGAAGCCGGTGTTCGCCGCCTGCGACGACTCCTGCCCGGCGAACGTCTTGTTCAGTACGGCGATCTGCTGCGAGATCTGGGTGTCGGTGACGTCGCCGTTGCCGGCCGCGTCACGCATCACGTGGATGTAGACCGGCACGGTCGCGGCCGCCAGCGCACCCTTCGGTACGGCGATGCCACGCGCAGCCTTTGCCTTGAGCAACTGAGCTGTCCGGGCCTCGATCGCCTTCTGCTCGGCCACCGAGATCTCCCGGGTGTCCGGGCCGTGACCGCCCTTGGCCGCCGAGCCTTCCGGCGGGACGAAGCAGTCGGACTTCGGCAGCTGATCCATCGGGAGTCGGGCGGTTGCCTGGCTGCTGAGCGGACTGAACAGCAGCGCTGTGCCGGCCAACAGCACGGCCGCAGCGCGGGGACGGGTGATGAAAGATCGCATGCGAGCGCTCCTCCGGTTGGGCCGCTGGGCGGGCGGCCGGTTGCCCGGAATCCTGCGCAAGAACCTCCCGGCTGCGGAAGCGATCACCGGTGAATTTCTTGTGGTTCAGGGAAATCCTTCGCCGGCGGGAGGCTACGGAATGTCGCGGACCAGGAGCCCCGGCGTGGGGGCGGCCGGGGGTTCCCAGCGGGTCGCGTAGTGGGCGAGGAAGATCTGGCCGACCAGTTCGCCCCGGCTGCGGACGCCGGTCTTGCCGAAGATCGCCTTGAGATGGTCCTGCACGGTGTACGGCGACATACCCAGCGCGTGCGCGATCTCCCGGGTGACGCGTCCTTGGACGCACTGCATCGCAACCTGGCACTCGCGGTCGGTCAGCCCGTAGGAGAGCGCGATCACCGGCGCGACGTCCTGTGGGGTCGCCGGATGGATGATCACGGCGGTCCGGCCGCCGGTGTCCGCGCCGAGTCGCGTGCCGTAGAGCAGAAGCCAGTCGCCGGAACGGGTCCGGACCCGGGCCCGGGCGGACAGTTCGAGCGGGTCGGTGTGCGGTGCGATAGCCCGGGCGCGTGCCGCGACCGCCTGCACCGTCTTCGACTCGGCCGGCGTACTCGGCGGTGGGTCCTCGACCAGTTCGCCGATCCAACGCTCCGCGGCGCCCGAGATCGACTCCGGCGCGCCGAACTCGTCGAAGACGACGACCCCGGGACCGTGGTCCACCGGGCGTGCGGGGTACGGCGAGATGCGCGCCAGCAGTGATCGGCGCAGGCCGGCCGCGATCACCGGTGCCAGTGCGGCGATCGTCCGAACCTCGGCCTCGGTGAACCACGGCTCGTCCACCTGGCGCAGGAACGCGGCCGCACCCCAGTAGATGCCATCAGCAACGAAAGAGACCCGCAGTTCGTCACCGAAGCCGTACGAGCCGTGGGAGCGATGCCGGATCGACCGGTCCAGGTCGCCGTGCGTGTCCAGGCTGGTCGCTCCCGCGATCCGCCCGCTGTGGGCCAGGAACGACCATTTGTTCACATCCTCGACGACGTACTCGTGGTGCGCGAGCCAGGAGCCGGAGCAGCCGACGTTCCGGTTCACGCTGCCGGTGAACAGGATCGTGCCGGGATCGACCGTGTGGCAGCACCAGGCGTCGAACGGGATCACCGGTGCGACCGCGTCCGCGACGGCAGCGCCGTACTCCACCCAGGTCAGCCCGGTGCTGCCCAGGTGCTGGATCTTGTCCCGGACCCGCGGGACCAGGTCTCCGGTCACCTTTGGAGCGTACGGCGGTCCGGATACGCGGCGGCACCCCCAGAATCGTGGGATAGCGACTGCGAGCCGCCGCTGCGCAGGCTGAAGCCATGACTACCACCGGCACAGCCGCAGCGCGGACACTCCACGACGTCACGCCCGAGCGCATCTTCGAGATCGCGCAGGGCTTCATGGCCAGCAAGCATCTGTTCGCGGCGAGTGAGCTCGGCGTGTTCGAGGCACTCGGAGAAGGCCCGGCCGATCTGGCCGGCCTGGCCGCCCGCAGCGGGCTCAACCGGCGGACGGCACGGATCAGCGCGGACGCGATGGTCGCGCTGGGGTTGCTGGAGCGGCACGGCGACCGCTACGCGAACAGCCCGGTGGCGGCGGTGTTCCTGTCCGGTACGACCCCAGCCGACTTCCGGCCCCTGCTCCGGTTCTGGGATCGGCTGAGCTATCCGGCCTGGTCAGACCTCGCTGGGGCACTCGGCCGCGGGCACCCGGCTCACGAGATCTTCGAGATCGACGACGAGTTGGTGCCGATCATGTCGGCCGGTATCGCGGCGGCCACCGCGGCCGCCTGTCAGGCACTGCCGGCAGCCGCCGGACTCGCGCCTGGGAGCCGGCTGCTCGACATCGGCGGCGGTACCGGCTCGTGGGCGATCGCGCTCGCGGCAGCCGTCCCGGACCTCACCGCGACCGTGTTCGAGCTGTCCGAGGTCGCCGACGTGGCCCGGGACCAGCTCCGCGCGACGCCGTACCGGGACCGGGTCGACGTCCTCGATGGCAATGTCCTGACCGGCCAGCTCCCACCCGGGTACGACGCCTTCCTGCTCGCCAACCTGGTGCACTACTACACGCCCGAGACGAACCGGTCGATCCTGCGCCGGATCCGTACCTCCGCCGACCCCGGCGCCCGCCTGCTGCTCGCCGACTTCTGGACGGATCCGTCCCACACCCAGCCCCTCGCCGCGGCATTGATGGCCGGCGAGTTCGCGATTCACGTCAACGACGGCGACGTCTACAGTGCGGCGGAAGCAGGCGACTGGCTCACCAGCACCGGTTGGCGGATGACCCGTCACACGCCTTTGGCCGGACCGATCAGCTTGATCACAGCCGAGGCGGTGTGACAGCGTCCACCGGGGCCTGCAGACTTCCGTAGCGTTCCATTCGTTGCCAGCGCAGCCGGGTCCCGGCCAGTGCGGTGAAGACGGACTGGATGACCACCAGGTACATCAGTTGCCGGTAGACGAACTGCTGTAGCGGGAGGGTCCACAACGGCCCGGCTCGCTCGCCATCCAGGCGGAACGCATACAAGCCCATGCCCATTTGCACGACGAGGAAGCCGAGCCAGACCAGCAGCACCCGCACCGGGTCGAGGAACACCAGGCCATAGAGCGAGAACACGTCGACCACCGGTGCGAGCAGCGGCAGGAGGACCTGGAAGAGCAGCAGGTAGGTCAGCCCGCGCCGGCCGAGCTTCCCGGCCTGGCCCCGCTGCACCCACGCGCCGCGGTGCTTCCACATCGCCTGGATCGTGCCGTAGCACCAGCGGTACCGCTGCCGCCACAGCGCATCCAGTGACGCCGGCGCCTCCGTCCACGCCACCGCGCGCTCCTCGTAGACCACGCGCCACCCGTCCCGGCACAACGCCATCGTCAAGTCGGTGTCCTCCGCGAGCGTCACGTCGCTCAGTCCACCGATCCGCTCCAGCGCCGTACGACGGAACCCGCCGACCGCACCGGGCACCGTGGGCATGCACTCGGCCAGGTCGAACAGCCGCCGGTCGAGGTTGAACCCGATCACGTACTCGATGTGCTGCCAGCGACCGAGCAGCCCGCGACGGTTGCCCACCTTGGCGTTGCCCGACACCGCACCGACGGCCGGATGTCCGAACGGCTGGATGAGCATCCGCACGGCGTCCGGCTCGAACACCGTGTCTCCGTCGACCATGACGATCAGGTCGAACCGGGCCGCCTGCATGCCGGTGTTGAGTGCGATCGGCTTGCCGGCGTTGGCCTGCCGGATGACCCGTACTCCGGGGATCCGCAGTGACTCGACGAGATCCGCCGTACCGTCGGTCGAACCGTCGTCGACCACGATCACCTCGAGCGGATGGTCCGACGCCACCAGCGATCTGATCGCGGCCTCGATCCCCGCGCTCTCGTTGTACGCGGGGACGATCACACTGACCGGTTCGGTCACCGGCGGACCGTACAACCAGTCCCGCATCCGGGCATGACGCCGCGCCGCGATCAGCGTGGTGATCGCCCGCAACACGGCCAGCGCACCAGCGGCGTACAGCAGCCAGGTGAGGAGCGTCAGGACGCCGTCGCTGATCCGCATCGCCCAGATCACCGCGAGCCCGCGGCCTCGATCGAGCAGGGTCGCCTTCCGCGTCGGATCCGGCAGGCCGACGGCGTCGCTGACGGTGGCGAACCGGAACCCGCGGGCCTTCAGCCTCGGGACGAGTTTGGACAGGGCCTCGACGGTCTCGCTGCGGTCACCGCCGGCGTCATGCATCAGCAGCACCTGTCCGGCACTGCTTCGCGGCATCGAGTTGGCGATGATCTGCGTCGTACCCGGCCGGCGCCAGTCCTCACTGTCCTGGCTGTTCAGCACGGTCAGGTAGCCGGCCTTGCGGGTGGCCTCGACGGACTCCCAGTCGCGGTCGGTCAGTTCGGACGGCACGGACGAGTACGGCGGCCGGAGCAGCGTCGTGGTGACTCCGGTCGCACCGGCCAGGATCGACTGGCTCTGTCGCAACTCGAGATCCCGGCGCCAGCCTGCCGTGGTGGTCAGGTTGGCGTGCGTGAAGGTGTGCACGGCGATTTGGTGGCCTTCAGCAACAATCCGCCGGGCCAGGTCCGGGTGTTCGGCGACGGCGGTGCCGACGACGAAGAAGGTGGCGTGCACCTGCTGGGCCTTCAGCAGGTCGAGGATCTTGGGCGTCCAGATCGGATCCGGTCCGTCGTCGAAGGTGAGCGCGATGGTGCGGGGCGCGGGCGACACCGACCTCGGCCGGCCCTGGCCGGCGTCGATGACCGGCCCACCCTTGACGATCGACGGCGGCGCTCCACCGACCTTGCCGGGTGACCTGACCGCGCCGTCGGGCTCCGCGCCGAACATGTGGTGCGTGTAGCCGTTGAGGAGCAGCATGCTGGACAGGCAGACCAGCAGCATCGTCAGGACGATCCAGTGCGTCCGGAGCGGGAGTTGCTTGGCCCGTCGTGCGACCGGACGGCTCACGGCTGGGGCGGCGTCTTCGTGTGCCCTGGAGGCGCGGTGGGCTTCTTCCCGTTGTTCCCGCTCGTCGGCGTGGAGGTCGGCGTACTCGGTGGAGTGGTGGGTGCCGTCGTGACCGGCGCTGTGCTGGGCACTCCGGTGGTCCCTGTTGTCGGCGCTACCGTCGGTCCGGCCGTCGGGACCCCCGGTGTCGGGATGGCTGTTACTGGCGCGACGGACGGCGTTGTCGCGCCGTCGGTCGGCCCGGGCGACTGCGTGGCGCCGGGGTCGCTCGGGTTGCCGGTGGGCTCGCCGGCACCCTTCGGAGTCGCAGTTGATTCATTCGTCTGAATCGCCTCCGGACCCGGAGTAACTTGTGGCCGGTGCTTGGGGCCTGAGGCGGCTTCTGGGATCGGGATCAGAGGTGTGTCGAGGCGAGGCCCACCCAGCAGGCTGCTGCTCATCAGGATGAGATAGCCGACGATGGGTACGGCGAGGAAGGCTCCCGCGCGGCGGAGAACGCGACGACGTTGCCCGGTCGAATCCAGGAAGACTGGCCGCCGGGCGGAAGGCGGTTTCACAAGCCCGGAATACTACTCACTACTCACGCGTCATGGCAGTCCCTTACCGGACTATGCCGGAGCGTAGTGACTCGGCAACGCAGCGGAATGAATTCTCGACCGCGAATTCACCCTCGATGCCTGCTTCGGAGGTCGAGGTGGCTACTGTCATCAGGTGCAGAAATGGCCTGGCCGTCCCTATCCTCTCGGTGCCACGTTCGACGGCGCCGGGACGAACTTCGCGGTGTTCTCGGAGGTTGCCCAACGAGTAGATCTGGCCCTGATCGAGGTCGACGCGACCGAGCAGCTGGTGCAGCTGACCGAGGTGGACGGGTTCGTCTGGCACGCGTACCTGCCGGCGGTGCAGCCGGGGCAGCGGTACGGGTTCCGGGTGCATGGGCCGTACAACCCGGCGGAGGGGCATCGGTGCAACCCGTCCAAGCTGCTGCTGGATCCGTACGCGAAGGCGATCGACGGACAGATCGACGGTGACGAGTCACTGTTCAGCTACCGGTTCGCCAAGCCGGACGAGCTGAACACGATGGACAACCGCGAGCACACCATGCTCTCGGTGGTGACGAACCCGTTCTTCGACTGGGGCAACGACCGCCCGCCGGGGCACGACTACCACCAGACGGTGATCTACGAGGCGCACGTGAAGGGCCTGACCAAGACCCACCCGGCGCTGACGGAGGAGATCCGCGGCACGTACGCCGGGATCGGGCACCCGGCCATCATCGAGCACCTGAAGGACCTCGGGGTGTCCGCGATCGAGCTGATGCCGATCCATCAGTTCGCGCAGGACGGGCACCTCCAGGAGCTCGGGCTGTCGAACTACTGGGGCTACAACACGATCGGCTTCTTCGCGCCGCACAACGACTACGCCGCCGGCGGCACCCGCGGCCAGCAGGTGACCGAGTTCAAGACCATGGTGAAGGCGCTGCACGCGGCCGACATCGAGGTGATCCTGGACGTGGTCTACAACCACACGGCCGAGGGCAACGAGTTCGGCCCGACGCTGTCGTTCAAGGGCATCGACAACGCGGCGTACTACCGCCTGGTCGACCAGGACAAGTCGCACTACTACGACACCACCGGCACCGGGAACAGCCTGCTGATGCGGCACCCGCACGTGCTGCAGCTGATCATGGACTCACTGCGCTACTGGGTCACCGAGATGCACGTCGACGGATTCCGGTTCGACCTGGCGGCGACGCTGGCCCGGCAGTTCCACGAGGTCGACCGGCTGTCGGCGTTCTTCGACCTGGTCCAGCAGGACCCGGTGGTGAGTCAGGTGAAGCTGATCGCCGAGCCGTGGGACGTCGGCGACGGCGGCTACCAGGTGGGGAACTTCCCGCCGCTGTGGACCGAGTGGAACGGGAAGTTCCGCGACACCGTGCGGGACTACTGGCGCGGCGAGAAGTACACGCTGGCCGAGTTCGCCTCCCGGCTGACCGGCTCGTCCGACCTGTACCAGGACGACAGCCGCCGGCCGCTGGCGAGCATCAACTTCATCACCGCGCACGACGGCTTCACGCTGCGCGACCTGGTCTCCTACAACGACAAGCACAACGAGGCGAACGGCGAGGGCGGCAAGGACGGCGAGAGTCACAACCGCTCCTGGAACTGCGGTGTCGAGGGCGCGACCGATGATCCAGAGGTACTGAAGGTGCGGGCCAGGCAGCAGCGCAACTTCCTCACCACACTGCTGATCTCGCAAGGCGTGCCGATGGTTGCCCACGGCGACGAGCTCGGCCGGACGCAGAGCGGCAACAACAACGTCTACTGCCAGGACAACGAGATCTCCTGGGTCGACTGGGAGCTGACCGCCCCGCAGAAGGATCTGCTCGCGTTCACCCAGGCCGTGGTCAAGCTGCGCAACAACCATCCGGTCCTGCGCCGCCGCCGCTTCTTCCACGGCGACACCGGCGTCGACGGCCTCGGTGACCTGGTCTGGTTCACGCCGAAGGGCACCGAGATGCAGAACGGTGACTGGCAGCGCGACGACGCCCGGGCGATCGCGGTGTTCCTCAACGGCGACGCGATCTCCGAGCCGGACCCGCGCGGCGAGCCGGTGGTCGACGACTCGTTCCTGGTCCTGCTCAACAGCGACCACGAACCGGTCGACTTCCTGCTCCCGCCCAAGCCGTACGGCGAGAACTGGACCGTGGTCGTGGACACGACGACCGCCCACGGTGAGGGGAGTGACGAGCCGCATGCCGCCGGCAGCACGGTCCAGCTCGAGTCTCGCAGCACCCTCGTCCTGACCCGTCCGCGTCAGGCCGCGGGATGACAGCGGTTCCGCTGGCCACCTATCGGCTGCAACTGCGCGCCGAGTTCGGGTTCGACGACGCCGCCACGGTCGTCCCGTACCTGTCCGGCCTCGGGATCTCGCACGCCTACCTGTCCCCGATCCTCCAGGCCGCGCCCGGCTCCACGCACGGGTACGACGTGGTGGACCACAGCCGCCTGTCCGAGCCGGCCGGTGGTCGCCCCGCGTTCGACCGGCTGGCCGCACGGCTGGCCGACCATCGCATGGGGGCGGTGGCGGACGTCGTACCCAACCATGTGGCTGTGCCGACGCCGGCTCGGCTCAACAAGGCGCTCTGGTCGGTGTTGCGGGACGGGCCGGGATCGCCGTACGCCGAGTGGTTCGACGTCGACTGGGGTTCGGGGAACCAGCCGCTGCTGATGGCGGTGCTGGGTCAGCGGATCGGCAGGGTGCTGGCGGATGGCGAGCTGTCGGTCGATGGCGACGTACTGCGGTATTACGACCACGAGTACCCGCTCCGGCCAGGGACTGAGAACCTGCCGATCGCGGAGCTGGTGACCGAGCAGTGGTACCGCCTCGCGCACTGGCGGGTCGCGGACGAGGAGCTGAACTACCGGCGCTTCTTCGACGTCGACACCCTCGCTGCGGTCCGCGTGGAGACCCAGGAGGTCTTCGACGCGACGCACGAGCTTCTGCTGGCGCTACTGCACGAGGGCAAGCTCAACGGCTTCCGCATCGACCATCCGGACGGTCTGGCCGATCCGCGCGGCTATCTGCGCCGTCTGGCCGAGCGCACCGGCGGTGCGTGGGTCGTGGTCGAGAAGATCCTCGAAGGCACCGAAGAACTTCCCCACGACTGGCCCTGCGCCGGCACCACCGGGTACGACGCTCTGCTCCGGGTCGGCGGCCTCTTCGTCGACCCGGCTGGTGCCGCACCCCTTGCGGCCTTGCACTCCGAGCTCACCGGCGCACCTGCCGACTTCAGCCCGGTGGTGGAGGAGGCGAAGCGAGAGGTCGTCAAGCACGGGCAGTACGCCGAAGTGCATCGGCTGGTGGAGCTACTCGCCCGCATCTGTCAGGACGACGTACGACTACGCGATCACACGCGCCGCGCGTTCCACGAGGTGGTCGTCGAGCTGCTCGTCCACTTCGACGTCTACCGGGCGTACGTCGTACCAGGGGAACAGCCGGCGCCGACCGCGATCGACGCTCTGGAGCGCGCGGCCGAGAAGGCCCGCCAGAACCTGGACGACGACCGGCAGGAGACGCTGGACGTCGTACTGCACCTGCTGCTCGGCAGGGAGACCGGGACGGCGAGCCGGATCGACGAGCACGCGCGGCACGAGCTGATCGTGCGGTTCCAGCAGACGTGTGGACCGGTGATGGCCAAGGGTGTCGAGGACACCGCGTTCTACCGGTGGTTCCGGCTCACGTCGCTGAACGAGGTCGGTGGGGATCCGGAGCACTTCGGCGTGACACCGGAGGAGTTCCACGCGTTCGCGGCCCGGCTGAACCAGCTTTGGCCGAAGACGATGACCACACTGTCCACCCATGACACCAAGCGATCCGAGGACGTGCGCGCTCGCCTCGGTGTGCTGTCGGAGCAGCCCGCTGCTTGGTCCGAGGCGGTGCGCGAGTGGTGGCGGTTGTCGGAGGACCACCGGAGCCCGGTGCTGGACGGGAGCACGGAGTACCTGTTCTGGCAGACCCTCTTCGGCACGTGGGACGACGGACCGCTGCCTGAGGACCGGCTGCAGGCCTATCTGCTCAAGGCGATGCGCGAAGCCAAGCGCCACACCACCTGGACCTCCCCGGACGAGGAGTACGAACAGGCCGTCGCCGCCTTCGCGAGTGCCGTCCTCACCGACGCCGCGGTCCTGGAGTCGGTACGGCGCTTTGCCGCACGGCAGACGGAGTTCGTCCGGGCGGCCACGCTCGGCCAGAAGCTCGTGCAGCTCACGATGCCCGGCGTACCGGATGTCTATCAGGGCACGGAACTGGTCGACCTGTCCCTCGTGGACCCGGACAACCGGCGGCCCGTGGACTACCAGCACCGGATCGACCGGTTGCGGCGGCTGGACGACGGCGCCAAGCCGGACGACCTGTCCGACGAGAAGCTGCTCGTCACTTCGCGGGCGCTCCGCCTTCGCCGGCAGTACCCGGAGGCCTTCGCCGGCAGCTACACCCCGCTCCCGACATCCAACGGTCACGCGGTCGCCTTCGCTCGTGGCGACGCGGTCATCACGGTGGCAACCCGACTGCCCGCGGCACTGCATCGGCTCGGCGGCTGGGGCGACAGCACGGTGGTGTTGCCGAGTGGCCAGTGGAAGAACGTGTTGACCGGCCACGAGGTGGGTAGTGGAGCAGCCCGGATCCACGAGCTGCTGGACCACCTCCCGGTAGCCCTGCTAGGGCGTGTCTGATGGTCCAGCGCCTACTGCGCGGCACTCGGCACGGCACCTCGGCGTGCCGGAGCAAAGGCCACGATGAAACCACATCGAGGCCTTCGCTCCAGCACGCCGAGCTACCGCACCGAGCACCTGCTCGCTACGGCGCTGGACCATCAGACACGCCCGTCAGGAGCTGATGTCATGCACACCTTCTCCGTGTGGGCGCCGGCCGCGTCGTCGGTCGACCTGGTCCTGCGGGACGGCGTACTGCCGTTGCGCGCGGCCGCCGACGGCTGGTGGGTGCGGAGGGTGGTCGAGGCTCACCACGGCACCGACTACGCGTTCTCGATCGACGGAAGCGAGCCACTGCCGGATCCACGCAGCCCGTGGCAGCCCGACGGCGTGCACGGCTTCAGCCGGGTCTTCGACGCGGACCGCTTCGGCTGGACGGACGAGGACTGGATCGGCCGGGATGTGCGCGGCTCGGTCTTCTACGAGCTGCACGTCGGGACGTTCACGCCGGAAGGCACGCTGGACGCGGCTGCCGAGCACCTGGACTACCTGGTGGTGCTGGGCATCGAGGTGGTCTCGCTGATGCCGGTCGCCGCGTTCCCCGGCCGCCACGGCTGGGGGTACGACGGTGTGCACCTCTACGCGGTTCACGAGCCGTACGGCGGGCCGGAAGCGTTGCAGCGGTTCGTCGACCGATGCCACGACGCTGGACTGGCCGTGTGTCTCGACGTGGTCTACAACCACCTCGGTCCGAGCGGCAACCGCCTGGCCGGCTTCGGTCCGTACTTCACCGACCGACACACGACGCCGTGGGGTCCGGCGCTCAACCTCGACGACACCGACAGCACCGAGGTACGCCGCTGGGTCTGCGACAACGCACTGCGGTGGTTCGAGTCGTTCCACCTGGATGCCTTGCGGCTGGACGCCGTCCATGCGCTGGTCGACGACAGCCCGGTGCACCTGCTGGCACAGCTGTCGCTCGAGACCGAGGAGCTGTCCGAAGAACTCGGTCGGCCACTCGGACTGGTCGCCGAGTCCGATCTGAACGACCCACGCGTCGTCGAGCCGGTGGTCGACGGCGGTCTGGGGATGACCGCGCAGTGGAGCGACGACTTCCACCACGCGCTGCACAGCCTGCTGACCGGCGAGCGCTTCGGGTACTACGTGGACTTCGGGGACCCGGCCGTGTTCGCGAAGACGCTGACGCAGGTGTTCCGGCACGACGGCTCGTACTCGACCTTCCGCGGGCAGGACTGGGGCCGGCCGGTCGACCCGGCGAGGCACCGCGGTGCCGAGTTCCTCGCCTACACGTCGAACCATGACCAGATCGGCAACCGGGCGCTCGGTGATCGACCCGCGCTCACGCCGGGCCAGCTCGCGATCGGCGCCGCGCTCGTGGTCACCTCGCCGTACACCCCGATGCTGTTCATGGGGGAGGAGTGGGGCGCCTCGACGCCGTGGCGTTTCTTCACCGACTTCGACGAGCGGGGCCTCGCCGAGGCGGTCCGGACCGGTCGCCGGCGCGAATTCGCGGCGCACGGCTGGACCGCGGACGAGATCCCGGATCCGCAGGACCCGCAGACGTGGCGCAGTTCGGTGCTGGACTGGTCCGAGCTCGACGACTCACCGCACCACGAGCTGCTCGCCTGGTATCGCCACCTCCTCGCGTTCCGCGCGCGGATGCCGGAGCTGCGCAACGACCGGCTGGACTCGGTCCGCATCTCGTTCGATCCCGGCGGGGATTGGTTGGTCGTGGCACGCGGCAGCCTGCGCGTGGTGGTGAATCTGGCCGCGGCCGGGGCCGTGGTGCCGGTCGACGAGGTCCCGGAGTACCTGGTGATGGCCTTCGGCACCGCCGAGCTGGTCACTGACGGTGTCCGGTTGCCGGGTCACGGCGTTGCGATCGTCGCGGTCTGAGAATTACCGACGCCGCCCCAATTCCGGCGCAATCCAACAGAACACGGCGTTCGAGCCTGTTGATCGATGGTGATTTCCGGAATCGCTTGTGCGCAAGCGTCCCGTGACGCAACGTGGAATCGCCAGCAGGGGAAGCCGGGGGGTAGACGGGAGGATCTGGGTGACTATCGGAGGCGTCGATACGTACTACGACTACGAAGAGAAGCAGTGGAAGAGCCGGCGGCTGGGTGGCGGACCGATCCGCCGGGGCCCGGTGTGCCCGGCACCACGGACCGCGGACCACACGCTGCACGAGCCACCTCGCGAGCGCCATCCGGCCGGCCGCGAGCACGACAAGTCCAAGACCGTCCTCAGCTGAGAGACCGGTGGCAGGACCCGCCAGATCAGGTCACCGCACTCATTCGATCAGCGCCACCACAGCGGCCGTCGAGCCGGAACCCGACGGCCGCTGCGGCCTGCCCGGCTGACCTGCGTTCGGGAACCGGTCAGTAGCACAAAGCTCGGCAAAGACTGGCCGGGGTCGCGCGCGAGGCCGTTCGGGGGTCGCATAGAGTGACTGCTGTCACCACCGGATCGGAAGGACCGCCGCGATGGCCGATGCAAACGAGCAGGTTCCGGAGAAGCCGCCGTTCCCCGGATTCGACGTGAGCAAGCCGAGTATCGCTCGCACGTACGACTACCTGCTCGGAGGCAAGGACAACTTCGCCGTCGACCGCGCGTTCGGGGACAAGTTCATCACCGACCTGCCCGGCTCACGGCAGATCGCGCCCGACAACCGGGGCGCCCTGATCCGGGCGGTGCGCGAGATCGTTTCGAACACGCCGGTCCGGCAGTTCGTCGACCTGGGCAGCGGGCTGCCGACCGCGGACAATGTCCACCAGGTCGCCCAGCGGTACGCCCCCGATGCGAAGGTCGTGTACGCCGACAACGACCCGATCGTGCTCGCCCACGGCCGCGCGTTGCTCGCCGAGAACGACAACACCACCGTCATCCAGGCCGACCTGCGCGATCCGAAGGCGATCTTCGACCACGAGGAGACCCGGCGGCTGATCGACTTCACGCAGCCGGTCGGGGTGATCTTCAGCGCGACCCTGCACCACGTGAACGACGACGAGGACCCGGCCGCCCTGGTCCGGTTCTGGTACGACCGGATCCCGTCCGGCAGCTACGTCTTCATCAGCCACTTCCGCAGCGAGAACGACCCGCGCAGCCAGGAGCTGGAGCAGGTGCTGCAGGGGTCGCTGGGCCGCGGCCGCTGGCGCACCGACGAGCAGATCCTCGCGCTCTACGGCGACGGCTTCACTGTCGTCGAGCCCGGCCTCGTCCCGGCCGTCCAGTGGCGCAACCCGGAGGCGCCGGACGAGCTCTCCGAGTGGCAGGGGCTCATCGCCGCCGTCCTCGCGGTCAAGGACTGACCTCGCCCGCGAACTGTGCCCGGGTGAGGAAGGCGAACTGCGCCGTCTTCGTCGTCCCGTCCGGGTGAGTGATCGTGGCTTCGGGACCAAACGTGAAGCCGGAGCGACGGAAGCGGTCGATGGCCCGCGTGTTGCGGACGTCCGGCTCGACCACCAGCCGCGGATGCCCGAGGTGGTCGAACGCGAAGCCGGCCACCGCCTCGATCAGGTTGCCGGTGAAGCCCGGCCGCGGTTCGCCGGGCGCGACCAGCAGATGGAGACCGAGATCCCCGGCCTCGACGTCGTACGCCGAACCCGCCGGATCGGCCTGTGGATCGTAGGTCTGCAACAGCGCGACCGGTACGTCGTCCAGTCGGACGACGTACACGTGATGCGTCGGCACCGAATCCAGGAACCGGTAGGTCGCGGCGATCTCGTCCCGGGACAGCTCACCCATTCCCCAGTACGTCGCTCGCTCGGCGCTCACCCACTCGTAGATGAGCTCCAGGTCGCGCGAAAGATCCGCCTCGACGATGCGGACCGTGCCGAAACCGTCCAGGACACAGGCGAAACTCATTTCCTCGCGAGTGAGTGAGCCCTCGACCGGAGCCAGCTCACCGCGCTGCCACAACGGGAGCTGGTCATGATGATGCGGATCCCCTAGTACGCCGGACGCACCCAACGGCACGACCCATCCACTCGCCGAGCGATCCGCGAGATCGAAGGCATAACGGGCCGCGGAGCCGCGGACACACACGTCGGTCAGGCCGGGCAGGCTTGACGTCGACATCACGCAATGGTGGTCGCCGGACACCCCGAGATCGAACGGCTCCTCGTCCGGCGCGAACACCGGACCGCGCAACGCGTGCAGCGGTGACAGCTGATGGGTCTCACCCCATGGCGGCCGGGCCTTGCGGGCGGCCACTTCCTCGAGGGCTTCCCGGGCCAGCCAGCCGATGTTGACGTCCGGGAGCAGGTCGGTCGCGATCAGGTTCTCCAGCGCGAATGAGACGTGCGTGAGGGCGTCCATCCACGGCGCGAACACCTCCGCGCATTCGGCGTTCTCGAGCATCGTGAAGTGGTCGGTCAGCCGGGAGACGAGCGCCTTGCGGAGTGCGGCGTACGACGAGGCCGTCGTACTCGCGGCGTCCATCCGGCGATCCCAGCCGAGCAACTCGGTGCGCAGGGCAACGGCTTGCTCGGAGAGATCCTCGAGGCCGGGCAGGAGATCCAGGATCGAGCCAGCCGATCCGAGGAAGGTGTCGGTGTGGATGTCCGGCATCTCGCCGACCGACCACGTGGGCCGGGAGGCGAGGAGTTCCCGGATCCGGCGGGACCGGTGCGGGGTGGCGAACTCGACGCCCAGCGGTGCCGCGAGCTCACGCGCGTTCGCCATCACGGCCGGCCCGTCGACAGTTGCCCGCGGCATCGGATCGTGCCAGCCGTCCCACTGGTGCTCGGCCTCCCACGCCGGTACGACGCGCAGCCGGTTGCTCTCGTCCCGGCGCGGAACCATCCCGGCCGTCCGATGCAGCAAACCACCGGCGGTGTCAGCCGCCAGTACGACGTTGACCGGCTCCACCCACTCCTCGAAAGCGGCGTCGACATCGTCCACAGTTGTTGCTCGTAGCAACTTCGGCAGTGCTTCGAAACCCAGTCGGTTGGTCACCCGGGGCGGATACCTCAGACTGATTCCGTCCATGATCATCGGACCGCGGTCGGTCTCGATCACGTCCACCTCGATCGGGTCAGCCCCGCTGACTTCGACCACCTCGGTGTGCACTGCGCACGCGGTCCAGCCCTCCGGGCCGAGGGCCTCCACGCCGGATCCGGTGCGGCGGAGTTGTTCGGCGTACAGGTCCTGGTAGTCGGCCATGGCGTTGGTGATGGCCCACGCGACCTTCCCGGTGTGGCCGAAGTGGGCGAGGCCCGGGATGCCGGGGACGGCCAGGCCGAGGACGTCGTACTCGGGGCAGGTCAGCTGGATCTGCTGGTAGACGCCCGGGCTCTCGATGTACCGGTGCGGGTCGCCGGCGACGATCGCCTGGCCGGAGGTGGTGAGCGAGCCGGGGATGAGCCAGCCGTTGCTCCCGGACGTGTGCGGCCCTTCCGAGCTGAACAGCTCGAGCGCTTCGTCGCCGAGATGCCGGGCGACGTGCGTCCGCCACAGCTTCGAGGGGAACCCGGCGAACAGGACGTGCACCGCCAGCCAGATCCCGAGTGGCGTCCACGGCTCCCACTCCTGCAATGTCAGCCCGGTCTCGGCGAACTCCGGCGCGCGCCGGGCGCCACCCGGAAGCGCGTGGTTGACGCCTTCGACGTACGCCGTGATCCACTCGCGCGTCTCGTCGTCGAGCGCCTCGAAGCAGCGCCGCGCGGTATCGGCGAGCCGGGCCTGCCGGGCGAATACGTCCCACCCCGCCGCTTCGGGACCGAGGAACGCCGCACTCGTCCCGAGGTAGCGCCGCCGCTCGAACTCGACTTGCCAGGCCCGGTCGCGAGCGACGTTGATGCCTTGCAGGTACGCGAGGGCAAGCGGGTCTCCGGCTTGCAGGTGCGGTACGCCGTACGTGTCCCGGAACACCCTCGCATTCACCGCGGTCCTCGTTTCAGTTAGTTAGGCTCCGCTAACTTACACGGCAGCGTAGCCTGGCGCGCGTGATCAGACCTCTCGATTTGTCGGACCGCGCGGTTGCCGAGCGGGTGCTGACGATCCAGCACGCGGCCTACGCCGTCGAGGCCGAGCTGATCGGCTTCGATGGCATCCCGCCACTGCAAGAGGACCTGACCGGCCTGATGGCCTCCACCGAGCACTGGCTCGGCCGGTACGACGGTCCCGTGCTGGTCGGCGCGGTCGCCTACGAACTGACCGACGACTCGGTGGACATCAGTCGGCTGATCGTCGACCCGGCCTATGCCCGCCGCGGCCATGGTCGCGCCCTGCTCGACCACCTCGACCAGCTCGAGCCACGACCGGTCAGCCTGGTGTCCACCGGCAGCGCGAACACGCCGGCGGTCACTCTCTACAAGTCCCGCGGCTACACGGAGATCGGCCAGGTCGAGGTTGCTCCCGGGGTGTGCGTCACGCAGTTCAGGCGCGGGTCCTGAGCTGCTCGAAGCCGTAGTACACCGCCAGCAGGAAGACGACCAGCAGTGTCGCCTGCGCGGAGATGAAGGACAGCCCGATGCAGGCCGCGTAGATCAAGGTGCCGATCGAGTATCTGAGCAGCGACCTCCGGACCTGCGCGTTCGTCATGTTGTGCTCGACCAGATGCTTGCGCAGGACGTGCCACCAGATCAGGCTGAACGCGATCGCGGCCAGGGTCAGGTTGGTGCTGTAGACGGCTGCGGCGATGCTGGCGTTGATCGAGTCGTCTCTGAGGTGCTCGGCGAACAGACTGGTCGGGAACGGCAGCAACGTGGCCCACAGCAACAGCAACAGGTTGAGGAACATCAGCCCACGGTCGGCGCGCTGGATCTGGCGGAACAGCGAGTGGTGGTTGACCCACATCACCCCGAGGATCGCGAAGCTGGTCAGGTACGCAGCGAACTGCGGCCACTCGTCCAGCAAGGCCGGCCAGAGTCGTTGCCCCTCCTCGAGTTCGGGGTTGTGCAGTTCGAGGACCAGCAGGGTGATCGCGATCGCGAAGACGCCATCACTGAAGGCTTCCAGCCGAGTGGTCTCGGCAAGGTCAGACTGGGTGCTCACGGCCACCCAGTCTGACCTAGCGCCATCAGTCCGTCGACAGAGAAAGCGCTGTCCAGCTGATCGCTGGGAGCGTAATGGTCAGCTTGCCGTCGGCGAGGCTCACCGACTCGTGCGGCTGGGCGGTCACCCGGTCCGGGTGCGCGGCCGAGTTCGTGGCGAGTGGGTCGTCGTCGTGGACGATCACGGCCTCCTCGATCGCCGTGACGCCGGTCCGGCCGACGTCCACGGTGATCTCGACCGGGCCCTCGGTCGACCGGTTCACGGCGAAGACCGCGAGCCGGCCCTCGTCGTACGTCGCGACCGCGTCGACGGCCGGGATGTCGCCGTACTTGGCGGTGCTGACGGTCGGCGAGTCGGCCCGCACCTGGAGCACCTGGCCGGCGGCGAGCCGGGAGGTGATCGCGAACGGGTGGAATGTGGGCTGCCGCCAGGCCGGGCCGCCGGGCTCGGTCATGATCGGGGCGATCACGTTCGCCAGTTGCGCGAGGCACGCGACCGCGACCCGGTCGCTGTGCCGCAGCAGCGAGATCAGAAGGTTGCCCACGACAACGGCGTCGGTGACGTTGTACTCGTCCTCGATCCGGCGCGGCGCCACCTCCCACCGGTCGTGCGGGCCGTCGGTCCGGCGGGACCGTTCGCCGTACCAGACGTTCCACTCGTCGAAGGAGATGCCGATCTTCTTGCTGCTCTTGAGCTCGGCGCCGACGTGGTCCGCGGTCGCGACCACGGCCTCGATGAAGCGGTCCATGTTCACCGCCGAGGCCAGGAACGACGCCGTGTCGCCGTCGTCGTTGCTGTAGTACGCGTGGCACGAGATGTAGTCGACGAAGTCGTACGTCTCCCGCAGGACCTCCCGCTCCCAGGTGCCGAACAGTGGCATCCGCGACGAGGACGAGCCACACGCGACCAGCTCCAGATCGGGCTCGATCATCCGCATCGCCCGTGCCGTTTCTGCCGCGAGCCGCCCGTACTCGGTCGGCGTCTTGTGCCCGACCTGCCACGGGCCGTCCAGTTCGTTGCCGAGGCACCACAGCTTGACGCCGTACGGCGATGCGCCGTGCTGTTCCCGCAGATCGGACAAGGCGGTCCCGCCCAGGTGGTTCGAGTACTCCTGGAGGTCGAGCGCCTCCTGGACTCCGCGCGTACCGAGGTTGAGCGCCATCATCGGCTCGACCCCGGCCTTGGCGCACCAGCGGATGAACTCGTCCAGGCCGAACTCGTTCGTCTCGATGCTGTGCCAGGCGAGGTCGAGCCGGCGCGGCCGTCCTTCGCGCGGGCCGACGCCGTCCTCCCAGCGGTAGCCGGACACGAAGTTGCCGCCGGGATAGCGGACCACCGAGACGCCGAGCTCGCGGGTGAGCTCGAGGACGTCCTTGCGGAACCCGTCCTCGTCGGCGGTCGCGTGGCCCGGTTCGTAGATACCGGTGTAGACGCACCGGCCCATGTGTTCGACGAAGGTCCCGAAGGTACGGCGGTTCACGGGCGCGATCGTGAACGCGGGGTCGATGGTGAGGTTGGCAGAGGGCACCAGGCTGCTCCTGTCGTGGTGAGTGGTGTCAACCCTTGATGCCTGCGTCGCCGACGCCGCGGACCACATGGCGCTGGAACAGGGCGTAGACGATCAGCAAGGGAAGTCCGCCCAGGACCGCGGAGGCCATGATCTGGGCGTAGCGCAGGCCGTACGAGCCCTGCACGTTGGCCAGGCCGACCGGGATCGTCATCATCGACGGGTCGGTGGTCACGATGAAGGGCCAGAGGAAGTTGTTCCAGGCGCCGATGAACGTGAAGATGCCGACGGCAACGAGGATCGGCCGCGACATCGGCACCATCACGCTCCAGACGATCCGCCACCGAGACGCGCCGTCGACCCGGGCGGCGTCCTCGTAGTCACGCGAGATGCCGTCGAAGAACTTCTTCAGCACGAACACCATCACCGGCGCGACCACCTGCGGCAGCACGATGCCCCAATAGGTGTCGACCAGGCCGAGCCCGGTCATCTCCTGGAACAACGGCACGATCAGCACCTGCGGCGGGACCAGGATGCCGGCGATGATCAGCCCGAACAGCACCCGCCGGCCGGGAAACCTGGTCCGCGAGAAGCCGAAGGCGGCCAGCACGGACACGACGAGCGTCAGGCCGGTCACCAGGACGGACACGACGCTGCTGTTCAGGAACCAGCGGATCAGATCACCCTGGTCGACGACGCTCCGGTAGGCACCCAGGGTCGGTGCGTTGGGCAACCAGGTGATGGGCGACCGGGTCGTTTCCGGCTCCGGTTTGAGCGAGGTGTCCAAGGCCCACAGCAGCGGGACCAGCCACACGACCGCCAGGATGACCGCGCCGACGATGCTCGCCACCTTCGGGAAGGTCCACGACGTCCTCATTCGCCGGCCTCCTTCCGGCCGGAGAACAGTTTGAACTGCAGCAGCGCGACCACCACGATGACCGCGAAGAACATGTACGAGATCGCCGACGCGTAGCCGATCCGGTAGTTGGTGAAGCCGTTCTCGTAGATGTACTGGATGATCGGCCGGGTCGCGAAGTTCGGCCCGCCGTCGGTCATCAGGTACACCTGGTCGAAGATCTTCAGCGACGCCACCAGTTGCAGTACGACGATCAGCCCGGTGGTCCGGCTCAGCAACGGCAGCGTGATCCGGAACAGCTGCTGCCGCCCGTTGGCGCCGTCGATCGAGGCCGCCTCGTACACCTGAGCCGGAATCCCCTGCAGGGCGGCGAGATAGAGCAGGAAGTTGAACCCCACGGTCCACCAGACGGTGGTGATCACGATCGCGAGCATGGCCCGGTTCTCGGTATTCAGCCAGTCGATCTCGGCGAACCCACCGGCCGTCAGCAGCCCGTTCACGAGGCCGAAGCCGGGCTGGTAGATCCACACCCAGATCAGCGTCACGACGGTGGCCGGCAGGACGAACGGAGCGAAGTACGAGAACCGCAACAGCCAGCCCAGCAGGCCTTTGCGGTTGGCGAGCAGAGCCATCAGGAGCGCGATGATCACCAGCGGCGGCGTACTCATCGCGGTGAAGATGAAGGTGTTCTTCAGCGACGACCAGACAGCCGGGTCGCCGACCATCTCCCGCCAGTTCTCCAGGCCGAGGAACTGGTGCTTGACCCCGGCCAGGCTGGTGTTGAAGAAGCTGTTCCACAGCCCGGACACGATCGGCCAGAGCAGGAAGACCGCGAACAGCAGCAGGAACGGCGCCACGAAGAACAGTCCGCCCCAACGCTCCGTCCACGGGCGGCCAGTGCCCGGCTTCGGTGCGGCCGGTCGGGTGGTACTGAGGGCACGAGGTGGTGTCTGCACAGCCATGATGGCCTCCTTTCAGACCGGGGACGGGGTGTCGAGCAGCTTCTGGGTGGCTGCCTTGAACTGGGCGAGCGCGGCCTTCGGAGTGGCCTGTCCGGTCGCGATCCCGTTGAAGGCCGCCGCGGACTCGTTCTCCAGCTGGGCTCCCGAACCGCTGAACCACGCATCCGGGTCGTACAGCACGTTCGGAGCGACGCTGCGGTACTCCGCCTGCGGCTTGAGGTCCAGGTACTCCTGGCTCGTCACCACCGGCTGGTACGCCGGGATGTGGCCGCCGGCCGCCCACTCGACGCTGTGCTTCAGCATCCAGGCGATGTACTCGATCGTCGCCTTCGTGTCGTCGGCGTTGCGGTGGGCCTGGTGCGGCAGCACGAAGGTGTGCGAGTCGCCCTGGAACTTCGGTACGTCGTACACGACCGGGAACGGCGCCATGCTGAACGGCAGCTTCGCGGTCTGGTACGTCGTGACCTCCCACTCACCGTTGAAGCTCAACCCGGCCTCGCCGTTGCTGAACTGGGCGACCAGGGCGGCGTAGTTCGCCGACCGCGGCGTGAGTCCTTCGCTCGCGAGCTTCGCGATCAGGTCCAGGGCCTCGAGCGCCTTGGCGTCGTCGATCACCAGCTCTTTGCCGTCCGGACTGAAGAACTCGCCCTCGAGTTGGCCGTACAGCGTCCACCACAGCCGCCACGGGCTGGTGGTGTCGACGGAGACGGCGTACTTGCCGGTGGTCTCCTTGACCGCCCGGAGCATGTCGAGGAACTCGGTCACGCCCTTGACTGTCTTGATCTTGTTGTCCGGGCCGAGCAGACCTGCCTTCTTGCAGATCTCGAGGTTGTAGTAGAGGACGAACGGGTGCTGGTCCAGCGGAACGGCGTACAGCTTGCCGTCGATGACGCAGCGGTCCCAGGTCGCCGGCAGGAAGTCGGACTGGTGCACGCCGGCAGCGGACAGCAGATCGACCGGGATCGGGTCGAGCATCGTCGTCGGGCTGAATCCCTTCAGCCGGGACATGTGCATGGTTGCGACCTCGGGCGCGCGGCCGCCGGCCGCCGACATCGCGAGCTTGGTGTAGAACGGCGGGCCCCAGGCGAGGGTGGTCGCCTCGAACCGCACGTCGGGGTGTTCGGCGACGTACTGCTGGTGGATCTGCAGCAGGCGGGCGCCGTCGCCGCCGCCGAAGAGGTTCCATTCCCGGACTCTGGGTCTGCTGCCGAGGCTGCCGCAGCCGGTGAGGGCGAGGGCGCCGCCGAGCAGGCCACCAAGTACTGCTCGACGCCGTGGGCGGAGGGGCGGAGGGGAGTCGTCAAGCATCTGCGTGTCCTCCAGGCGGGGGCGGGGACAGGGGACAGGGCGTTCTACATCGGTGTACTACAACGGTGTAGAGATGATGCCCGGGTGCTCCGGGACCGTCAAGACCTCAGCCGGCGCCGAGCGTGGATTCGCGGGTGTGCAGCTCGTACGGCGCGACGATCTCGGCGTGCTCGGAGTCGTCGCCGGCCATTCGCCGGACCAGCAGGTCGACCGCGGTGCGGGCGATGTAGACGCGGTTCGGATCGACCGTGGTCAGGGTCGGACTGCTGTAGCTGGCCTCGTCGATGTTGTCGAAGCCCGCCACCGCGACGTCGTCCGGGATCCGGATGCCGTGCGCGGTGAGCGCCCGGACCGCGCCGAGTGCGAGCGTGTCGTTCAGACCGAGGACGGCGTCGAACTTCTCCCCGGACGCGAGCAGCTCCTCCATCGCGTCCGCGCCACTCGACCGGTGCCACTTCCCGCCGGACACGGCGAGGTCCTTCGGAACGGGTACGTCGTACTCCGCGAGCGTCTCGGCGTACGCGCCGTACCGGATGGCGGCGGTGCCGACCTGCTCGCCGGGGCGGATGCCGATCACCGCGATCCGGCGCCGGCCCTGGTCGAGCAGATGCCGGACGACCGCCTTGGTGCCCTCGACGTTGTCGATGATCACGTGGTCGACCGGGCCGTGGAAGATCCGCTCGCCGAGCAGCACCATCGGCGTCGGTGTCCGCAGCTGGTCGACGTCCTCGGGCCCGAGGCCGAGCGGACTGTAGAGCAGACCATCGACCAGATGTCCGCGCGGCCGGGCGAGAGCGGTCAACTCGCGGTCGCGGTCGGCGCCCGTGGTCTCGATCATCACGGTCAGGCCGTGCTCACCGGCAGCCGCGATCGCCGCGTCGGCGAGCTCGGCGAAGTAAGGATTGCTCAGCTCGGGGACGGCGAGGGCGATGATGCCGGTCCGGCCGGACTTCAGGTTCCGGGCGGAGATGTTCATCTGGTAGCCGAGGGCGTCGATCGCGGCGAGCACCCTGGTCCGGGTCTCCTCGCGGATGTACGGATACCCGTTCATCACGTTGGAGACCGTCTTCGGCGACACCCCGGCCTGCCGCGCCACGTCCCGCATCGTCACCGCCACGGCATCACCCCCAACCATCCGGTCATGGGCACACACGGTAATGCACGCGGGCGGGGTGTTGCCGTCGCCCGCGTGCTCAGTCGCCGCTGGAGTGTGTCCTGGTCAGCTGTCCGCCGGTTCCTCCGCCGCCGGTTCCTCCGGGGGTGCCTTGTGGGGCGGGCGCCGGGGTGGGTTGGGCTGCGGTCCGAGGGATTTGCCACCGGCGTGCTCGGGGATCACGCCGTCGTAGTTGGTCAGCTCGAGGCCTTCCTCCTGCAGCGTCTCGTCGATCACCGGGGACGGCTCTTCGCCGGGATCCCATCTACCGGGTCTGCGGACAGTCATGACACCCTCCCTGGGACGTGTGTGCACTCCACGGTACGACGGCGCCGTCCCGGCGTCAGGAGGTCGGCGTCATACGCCGTACGGCGGGCGGTTGAGCGGGGTGAGCTTGATGCCCGCCTCGACGGCCTTGGTCAGGATGGCCGGTATCGGGCGGCCGAGGCGGAGGCTGATCACTGAGGGTGGCAGGTTCTCCGCCGCGAGTTTCTCGAACTGCCGGACTTCCTTCGCCGTCCACGGTTCCGCGGCGTTACGGGTGGACTGCGGCAGGGGGTTCATCGCTCTCACATCTTCTCGCTCGGTTGACGACCTTCCAGTGCCCACTTCCCCCCGTCAAAAACAAACCATCATCCCCACCCTCCCGACCGAAAACCTTCATCTTCCGTCCGCCCCGGGACGAGTTGCAGGCCTGCTGGTGTCGCGCGCTGGGGGGCGAGGGCTTCAGCGGTCGGTGGGTGGGCGGCGGCGGGTGGTGGGGGTGGTGAGGGATCGGGGGGCGCCAGGCGGCGTCGGTGTCCCAGAGGTCGGTGCCTGGGGGGACGATCTCGTCGATCCGGTCGAGGGTCGCGTCGTCCAGGGTGAGGTCGGCGGCCTTCAGCAGGCCGTCGAGTTGCTCCATCGTGCGGGGTCCGCTGATCACCGACGTGACCGCCGGATGCGTGGTGACGAAGGCCATCGCCAGCTCCGGGAGGGACACTCCGTTGCCCTCGGCAACTTCGATCAGGTGCTCGACGGCGTCGAACTTCGCCGCGTTCGCGGGCAGTGACGGATCGAAGCGGTGCGGAGCGATGGCAGCCCGGCCGGACGTGAGGTCGATCGGCTGGTTCTTGCGGATCTTGCCCGAGAGGAAGCCGAATGCGAGCGGGCTCCACGTGAGCACGCCCATCCCGAGCCGTTGACACGTCGGCAGCAGCGAGCGCTCGATCCCGCGGCCGATCATCGAGTACGGCGGTTGCTCCGTACGGAAACGCCCGTACCCACGCCGCTCCGCCACGTGGTACGCCTCCACGATGTCCTCGGCCGGGAACGTCGAGCATCCGGACGCCCGGATCTTCCCCGCGCTGACGAGATCGCTGAGCACCCAGAGTGTCTCCTCGATATCCGTCGAGTGATCGGGCCGGTGCACCTGGTAGAGGTCGATCCACTCGGTGTCGAGCCGGCGCAGGCTGTCCTCGACCGCGCGAGTGATCCACCGCCGGGAGTTCCCACTGCGGTTCCGGCTGTCGTCGTGCAACGGGAAGTGCACCTTGGTCGCGAGTACGACGTCCTCCCGGCGGCCCTTCAGTGCCTTGCCGACGATCTCCTCGGACTCGCCCGTCGAGTACATGTCCGCGGTGTCGACGAAGTTGATGCCCTGTCCCCAGTCTTTCCGGTCCTGACCGGCGAAACGCTAGAAGCTAGAGCGCTCTCTAGGTCAACCCATAGGTAGCTGCCGCCTGAAATAGGTGATTGGCACCGATGTGGGCAACGGGCGGCGATCGCAGCATGAGATTCCATGACGACCTTGATGGAACAGGAGACGCTGGGGGAGCGCTTTCGGGTGGGTGACGGGTCGGCGTTGCCCGAGGTGTACGAGCGGTACTCCGGGCCGATGTTCGCGACCGCGCTGAACCTGCTCGGGAATCGCGAGCACGCGGCGGACGCCGTACAGCGGGCGTTCGTGCAGGCGTGGCGGGCGGCCGGCCGGTTCGATGCGGGGCGTGAGCTCAAGCCGTGGTTGTACGCGATCACGCGGCGTGCGGCGGTGGACATCTACCGGCGGGAGCGTCGTACCCAGGAGCAGTTGACGTTCGATGACACCCTCGAGGTCGCGATCGCCGAGCCGCCGAGCATCGTCACTGTCTGGCAGGCCGGGCAGGTACGCGCCGCGTTGGCCCGACTGCGGCCGCTGGATCGCCAGGTACTGCGACTCGCGTACTACGACGGGCTCACGCAGACCGAGATCGCGGACCGGCTCGGCGTCCCGCTCGGCACGGTGAAGAGCCGCACGTCGCGCGCCCAGCAACGGCTGGCGACACTGCTTGCGCACCTGCGTGACTGACGGTTGTGGACAACTCCCGCGGCCGGTCCGCGTGGCTGCGTAGGGTGGAGCAATGGGAACTCTTGGGGACTTCGCCGGACTGTGGGATCCGGAGCCGGGCTGGCTGAACACGGCGTCGTACGGACTGCCGCCGAAGCCGGCCTGGGACGCGTTGCAGGCCGCGCTCGCCGACTGGCGGGTCGGCGCGACGTCCTGGGAACCATGGGACAAGTCGACGACCCGGGCCCGGGAGTCGTTCGCCCGGCTGGTCGGTGCGGACGTCGGCGATGTCTTCGTCGGCAGCACGGTCTCCGCGGCGTTGGCGCCGATCGCGGCGGCGTTGCCGGACGGGGCGAAGGTGCTGACCGACGACGTCGAGTTCACGTCGGACGTGTTTCCGTGGCAGGTCCACGCGGATCGTGGCGTCGAGGTGGTCGCCGTACCAGGGGATGAGCTGGTCGCGGCGATCCGGCCGGGGATCGACCTGGTCGCGGTGAGTGCGGTCCAGTCGTCGACCGGCGCTGTCCTCGATCTGGCCGGGGTTGTTGCCGCTAGCAAAGAAATCGGCGCGCTGGTGGTGATCGACGCGAGCCAGGCGCTGGGGTGGTTGCCGTTGCGGGTGGATGGCATCGATGTGCTCGTTGCGCACACGTACAAATGGTTGATGTCGCCACGCGGCGCGACGGTCGGGTATCTCTCGCCACGGTTGCAGGAGCGTTGCCGACCGTCGGCCGCCGGATGGTACGCCGGTGCCGAGGTGCACGACTCGTACTACGGGACCCGGATGGTGCTCGCCGATGGCGCGCGGAAGTTCGATCAGTCGCCGGCCTGGTTCTCGTTCGTCGGGGCCGCGCCCGCGCTCGAGCTCGTCGAGCAGATCGGCGTCGAGACGATCCACCAGCACAATCTGGAGCTGGCGAACGAGTTCCGCGCCGGTCTCGGGCTGCCACCCGGCGACTCCGCGATCGTGAGCACGCCGCTCCCCGGCGCGCAGGAGGCCTTCGCGTCGGCCGGCATCCGCGCGGCCGTCCGCGACGGGAAGTTGCGCGCGTCCTTCCACATCTACACGACCTTGGCCGACGTCCATCAGGCGCTGACGGCCCTGAAACCACTGCTGTAAGAGCTACGACCGGGGTTATGGTGCCGCGTATGGACGCTGGACTGAGTATCGGACAGGTGGCGGAACGGACCGGGCTGAGCGTGCACGCACTCCGGTTCTACGAGCGCGAGGGGTTGCTCGCGGACGCCGTACGGCGGGAGTCGAACGGCCGGCGCGTTTACACCGAGGACGATGTCGACTGGCTGGACATGTGCATCAAGTTCCGCTCGTCCGGGATGCCGTTGGACACGATCCGCAAGTACACCGAGCTGGTCCGCCAAGGCTCCGGCAACGAACAGGACCGCCTCGCCCTGCTCCGCAGCCACCAGGACCACGTCACCGCCCAGATCCAGGAACTCACCGAGTGCCTGCGGGTGATCACCCACAAGGTCGGCGTCTACGAACAGCACCTGGCCGAGGGCACGGCCGAGTGCCTGTGGGTGGCGCCCTCGACCACCAAGGCCAGCGAAGCCTCCTGAACCTCCCCGTCATCAGGACAGGGTTTCTTGCATTGACAGCAGGGTTTTGCGCATGTTCGCGGACAGCTGGTCCAGGCGTCCTTGGATCACCTCCGCGGCCCGCTCGGGCTGCTGCCGCACGCCGGAACGCAGGCCGCTGTCACCAGGTCCATGGGTGAAGGACTGCCGGACCAGCGTCACCCGCCCCTGCGGCTGCAGCTCGTACTCCCAGTGGGCGAAGGGCACATCCTCACCGCCGTACACGTCCCAGCCGAAGCGCAGCGGCTCATCGGCGATCGTGACTGTGCACGTCACGTAGGTTTCGTACCCGTCGGCGAAGCGGTTGCGCGCTTCGAAGCGGGCGCCGGGGACAGGCCTGTCCGCGTCGTCGAGCCAGGCGCCGTAGTAGCACTCCGGGCTCCACTCGCCGTATCGGTCGATGGCCGTGATCCCCGCCCAGACCGCGTCGACGGGCAGCTTCAGCAACACCTCTGTTCCGGTGGTCGCACCGGTCACTCCGTGGTCGTTCATGTCCGCGACGTCGGAGGTGTGCGACCGGGCTCGACATTTACGTCGTGACGCGGTCCGGGCGGGCCCCGTGCGTGGTTGCACCAACGCCGAAAGGGCTGGACACCGGACCGTACAGCGCGGCGGGGCGGTCCTCGAGGTAGGCCCAGTAGCGGTCGCCGTAGGACCAGTGCCACCACTCGGTCGGGTAGTTCACCAGTCCGGCAGCGGACAGTACGTCGGCCAGCAGCGAGCGATTCGTCCGTGCCTCGCGGCTGATGGTGGCCGCCGCGAAGAAGCACGCGCCGTTGCTCTGCTCGGGTGTCGCGTCGATCGGCGTACCAAGATCGAGCGGACCGTGCGCACCGATCAGCGTGAGGTCGACCGCGGCCCCGGCCACGTGCGGCGCGACCCCGACCGGAGACACGAACCGGCTCGCCAGCACATGCACCTCGTGGTCGGAGATGCCCGGATGCAGGCGTTCGAGTTCCGCCCGGTAGCCGTCGTAGATGTCCTGCTGGCTCTCGATCGGCCGCAGCCCCTCCACCACATGCAGCCGAATCCCGGCCGGCAGAAACGTGTCCGCCAGCGCCAGCCGCTCGGCGACGCCCTCCCGGGCGAACTGCCGGTCCGGCGTCGAGATGTCCCGGGTCGAGAGGTCGACCAGCGGTTCACCGCTCTCGATCGCCGGGATCCGCGTGATCCGTTCGTCACTCAACAGAACCGTCACTGCTGAGCCACCGCCGTCCGGATCAGCGTGTCGACGACCTCGGCGTACGACATCCCGGCCGCCGCCCACATCCGCGGGAACTGTGACGCCGGGGTGAACCCGGGAAACGTGTTGATCTCGTTGACCACCGGCTCTCCATCGGCCGGCACGAAGAAGTCCACCCGGGCCAGCCCCTTGCACCCGAGTACGTTGAAGACATCGATCGCCGTACGCCGAAGCCGGTCGGCCAGCCCGGGTTCGAGCGGCGCGGGTACGACGAACCGCGTGGCGCCGCTGTCGTACTTGGCCGTCGCGTTGAAGAACGGCTCGGCCGGATCAGCGTGGATCTCCAGCGCCGGTGCCGTGTCGACGCGCCCGTCCGGGAACTCCAGCACGGCCAGGTCGACCTCCCGGCCGACCATCTCCCGCTCCACCAGCACGACCGGATCCAGTACGGCGGCATCCGCGATCGCGGCCGACAGCGTCGGCAGGTCCGTCGCCCGGGTCACGCCGAAGCTCGAGCCGCCGTTGCCAGGCTTGACGAACACCGGGAACTCGAGGCCGGCCACTTTGATCTTCTGCATCGCAGCCTCGATGTCCGTCAGGTCCGGACCGCGCAGGGTCACGCCCGGAGTGACCGCGATGCCGTGCGCCATGAGGACCGCCTTGGTGAGCCGCTTGTCCAGCCCGACCGCGCTGGCTGCCACGCCACTGCCGACGTACGGGATCTTCAGCTGCTGGAAGAAGCCCTGCAGCGTGCCGTCCTCACCGCCCTCACCATGCAAGGCGGGGATACTGACGTCGCACGCCTGCAGGATCTCGATCGCCTCGTGCTGCCCGTCCAACCAGTTGCCGGCGGCATCGATCACCAACGGGATCGCCGTGTGGCCGAGCAGCTCGACCGCCTTCACGATGCCCTTGCCGCTGGCCAGCGAGACCCGGCGCTCAGGACTCGCGCCACCCAGCACCACCGCGACCTTCATCGGATGCCCTCCTCGTAACGACGGGGCACCCTGGATCCGATGCCGCAGTAGATCTCGTGCGGGATGGTCCCCGCCCAGTCGGCCCACTCAGCGGCGGTCGGCTCGCCACCCGAGCCGTCTCCGAACACGGTCACCGGCTCACCGGGCTCGACCGCCAGCTCACCGGCGTCGACGACGAACTGGTCCATCGCGATCCGGCCGATCACCGGCATCCGCACGCCCCGGCACTGCACACCGGCCCGACGTACGGCGACCCGCGGGATCCCGTCGGCGTACCCGAGTGGGACCAGTCCGATCGTGGTGTCCCGGTCCGCGACGTAGTCGTGCCCGTACGAAACCCCTTCGCCGGCGCGGATCCGGCGTACCTGGGCCAGCTTGCTGGTCAGCCGCATCGCAGGCCGCAATCCGATGCCGACCTCGTCGATGCCGTACAGACCGGCGCCGATCCGGACCAGATCGCAGTCCGGCGCGTCCAGCGTGATCGCGCCGGCCGAGTTGGCCAGATGTACGACGCTCGGCCGCAACCCGGCCCGGCGGGCAAGGCTCACCCCGGTCCGCAGGAGCTGCAGTTGCCGCCGGCTTTGCGCGGCATCGGGCGACTCACCGTGCGAGAGATGAGACCAGATCCCGCGGACCGTGACGGCGCCGAGCGCCTCGTAGTGCGCCGCCGCACGCGTGAGTTCGATCCACTGGTCAGGTGCACTGCCCGCCCGATGAAGTCCGGTGTCCAGCTTGAGGTGCACGAAGTGCACAGAAGGAATGGAGACGACGCGCTGGAGTTCGGCGACGGTCGAGACGCTGACATCCACCTCGAGATCGCCGAGCAGCAGCAGTTCGGTTGCGTCGTACAACCAAGTCAGGATCGGAACGGTCAGGCCCCCGGCGCGCAGCTGCAGCGCCTCGTCGGCGTGGGCCACGCCGAGCCAGGTCGCGCCGGCCTCGACCGCGGCCCGGGCCACCGGTACGGCGCCGTGACCGAAGGCGTCGGCCTTCACCACCGCGAGGATGTCCTGCGGCACCAGCCGCCGGAAGGTGCGGACGTTGTCGCGAACGGCCGCGAGGTCGACGACGGCCTCGGACAGGCCGGCGATCCCACGGACTGCAGGGCGGTGGCGGGACTCAACCAGGTTCATGTCCGTCATTGTTGGTCCCGGCAACGATCTGCGGCATCGGAGCCCGGGCGGATGTTCCCCCGCCCGGGCGTACGACCCTGGTAGCAGACGTCGCAGTGCCCTGGTCTGACCCACCTCCTCCGGATGAACGATTTTCCGCCGTCACGCGATAATGGCGGAGTGGAGGCTACGGATCACCTGAAGGCGTCGCTGGTCGCGGCGATCGCACTGGCGAACACCTTCGGATCGGCCACGCGCCAAGGGCGGCCGGCGGTCCCACCCGAGGCGGACGACATCCGCGCCGTACTGCGACTGACCACAAACCGCGTCGGCGAGGTGGACGTGGCGGCGTACGCGTCCGGGGGCAAGCAGTTGTACGACGCTCTAAGCCGTCTGCCGGATGTGGACGCGGCCGTCGACCAGGTGAACGACTTGCTCAGGGATACGAAGGCGGCGCCACAGCTGGTGCGGGACGACGGGGCGCCGTGGCATCTGCACTTCGGCGGGCCTGGGGCGACTGGCTGGATCGCCGAGTTCGCGACAGCGGCGGCGATGCTGCTCGGCAGCGACGAGGTCGAACGTCTCCGCCGGTGCGAGGCGACCCGCTGTGACGACCTGTTCCTCGACGCGACCCGGAGCCGCACGCAGCGGTTCTGCTCAACGGCCTGCCAGAACCGCACCAAGGTCGCCGCCCACCGCGCGCGAACTGCCTGACCCGGTCACCATGGTTGCCTCCAGCAACCAGCCGAGCTTCCGGTAGAGGTGGAACCCGTCGGTGGTCGCCATCAGCAACCCCGTCCGCGCGCCGCGCTCCAAGGCCCGCCGGCTGAGCGCGCCCATCACGACGCTGCCCAGCCCGCGTCGCCGATGCGCCGGATCGGTCTGGATGTCATGCATCACCGCGTCGCTCCCGACGATCGCCGCCATACCCCGCGCCGCGACCGTGCCGTCGGCCGCCAGCATGCGTACATACTCCAGCGCCCCGTCGGAGCTCACCTCAAGTCGGTACGCCGCTGTCGTCGGTTGCGGGTGTTCACGCAAATCGATCGACATCAGCGTCTTCTGCTCCGCGAACGGCTGCACGCCCGCGGCCGCGAGTCGTCGGGCAATGTCGTCGCCCTGCTGCGTCGTCACGGTCAACCAGGTGTCCCCGGACACCTGCGCCGCGAGCCGATCCACGGTCGCCGGGTCGTCGCCGAGCGCGAACAACTCCCGCTCGCGTCCGGGCAACCGCAGTACGGCGGCCAGCGCGTCGTCATACTCGATCACTGGTTCCAGTCCGCGGCAGAGCCGCCAGCCCTCGAGCCATCGCCTCACTGAGTCCATGGGCTGGAGTGTAACTGTTTATCGCCTGATAGTCAGTTACTCGGTTCCGAGGACGAAGGTCTGGATCGCGACCACTGCGGCGCCGCGAGCCCACTCGGTGAAGTCGGCGGGCTGCAGCACCATCGGCAGTTCCGCGGAGGACGGATGCCGGTCCGCGTGCAGGGCGGCCAGCAGGTCGGCGTGCGCGACTTCGGCGAGCCGGACGCCCTCGCCGCCGAGGACGACGAGCTCGGGCATGGTGAAGTTCGCGGCCGCCGCGATCAGCTTGCCCAGCGCGCGGCCCGCGCGGCCGATCACCGCGCTCGCCGCTGGGTCGCCCTTGGCCGCGAGATCGAGGCTCTCGTCGTAGCCGACCGTCCGGCCGACCGCCGCGCTGACCTGTTCGGTGATCGCGCTGACGGTCAGCAGGCTGAGCGCGCAGCCGCGGTGGCCGCGCTCGCAGCGGGGGCCGTCCGGCAGCAGTGGGTAGTGCCCGATGGTGCCGATGTCTGTGTCGGGACTGTCGACGGTCAGGTTGTGGACAACCAGTCCGTACCCGACTCCGGCCCCGATCGTCAGCAGCACGAAGCGGTCGGCGCTCCGGCCGGCGCCGAACCAGTGGGTCGCCTCGGTCAGCGCGGTGAGGTCGTTCGCGATCACGACGGGGATGCTGGTGTGGGCGGCCATGATCTCGCCGAACGGTACGTCGACCCAGTTCAGGTACGGCCCCCAGCGGACCTCGGTGTTGTTCGCCACCCGGCCGCCGAGGGCCACCCCGAGCCCGGTGATCGGGGTCCCGCCGGGCACCTGGATCGCGAGGTCGTCGGTGAGCTCGAGGACGAGCTCGGCCACGACGGACGGGGTCGGATCGGTCAGCGGACGCTCGGCGCTCGCAATCACCTCGGCACGCAGCGTTGTCAGTACGCCGATCGCCGAGTCGCCGGTCAGTTTGATGCCGACGAAATGGTGGGCGGCCGCGTCGAGGTCGAGTGGCTGCGACGGCCGGCCCACCCGCGCGTCCGTCGGTCCGCCGGCCACCTCGACCAGCAGTCCGGACTCGACCATCGGTTTCGTCAGGCGGGTCAGGCTTCCCGGCGACAGGCCGACCCGGCGGGACAACTCGGCACGCGACAGCGGACCGTCCAGCAGGATCTCCAGCGCCACCTGCCGCGAAGGCCCCGAGAGCGGCCGCCACTCACCCATCTCGACAGGGTAGCCGCGCGATCGGGGTGAGGACGCCGGGACGTGACCCGGTCCGCCGTTCTGGCCGCACAAGTCCCGGCGTCATGCTCAACCCAAGGGCGCTCAGGTGTCCCCACCCTTTGCACAGATGAACCATCCGCGGGCGCCGTACCCAATTCTTCTCGAAGTATGCACCCGATTTCGGCAAATGTTCCCTGGACAACGGTGTCAGATTCGCCTGCGCCCTCTCAGGTCGGGCGACTGGCGTACCGGACTAGTGCGGGAGTTTGCGGGTGTCGATCAGGTGCTGGGCGACGTCGCGGAGCTTGGTGTTGGTGTCCTGGGAGTAGCGCTTGAGGATGGCGAAGGCCCGGTCGCCGTCGACGTCGAAGCGTTCCATCAGGATGCCCATCGCCTGGCCGACGAGTTTGCGGGCGTCGACGGCCTGGGCCATCGTCGCCTCGTGCCGTGCGGAGGCGACCGCGACCGAGGCGTGCCGGGCGAGGATGTGCGCGATCGCCTCGTCGTCGGCGTCGAAGGCGTCCGCGACCGGGCTGTAGAGGCCGAGCACACCGACCGTCTGGTGGGCCCCGCCGCCGGTGACGAGCGGTACATCGAGGACGCTGCGGACTCCGAGCGCGGCGACCTTGGCGGCCCACTCGGGCCAGCGGCCGTCGGTGGTCGTGTCGCGGATCAGGACGGTTGTCTTCTCCTGCAGTGCGGTGACCAGTGGTCCGGTCTGGCTGCTGAGCTGCAGGTCGTAGACGTCGGCGACGACCGGATCCGTGACCGCCGCGACCTCTGGGCGTGAACCGCGGGCGTACAGCGCGACGCCGGCATACGTGCAACTCAAGGCCTGCAGGGCGAACTGGACGACGGCATCGATCGTCTCCTCCACCCCGGGTGCTTCATGCATCTCGATCGCCAGTCGCGCGAACGAGTCCGCGGACGCGCTCATGGCGAGGTATTGCTCGGACACAGGGGACTCCAGTCGTGCTCAAGCCATCGGGCACCCCGTGGCTGGAGTGATCCTCAGGACACATCATGCAGCCCACGAGCCCCGAACTGTTAGCCGGATCAGCACGGATTTTTCTGGGTCCTTCAACCCAGAACGTTAGAGTGATGCCATGACGGACTTCCCCGCGCTGCTGAGCGGCCGGACCAACTGGCGGCGGGAGTTCGCGGCACCGCTCCGGGCGTTCCTCAGGACCGAGGCGGGCAGCTCCGGCGTCCTCGCCGCGGCGATCGTGGTCGCACTCCTGTGGGCCAATGTCCTGCCAGGGATGTACGACGATTTCTGGCGGACCGACCTGTCGATCGGACTCGGCCACAACGTCCTGAGCCTGGACCTGCGGGAGTGGATCAACAGCGGCCTGATGACGCTGTTCTTCCTGGTGGTCGGCCTCGAAGCGCGCCGCGAGTTCGACCTCGGCGACCTGCGTGACCGCAGCCGGTTCGTGCTGCCGGTGCTGGCCGGCGTCGGCGGGATGGTCGCGCCGGTGCTCATCTACCTGGCCTTCAACGCCGGCGGCGCGGGCTCGCACGGCTGGGGTGTCGCGATGTCCACCGACACCGCGCTGGCGCTCGGCCTGCTCGCGCTGGTGGGTCGTGGGGTCCCGGACCGCGTTCGGGTGTTCCTGCTGACGGTGTTCGTGGTCGACGACCTGCTCGCGCTCGTCGTGATCGCCGTGGTCTACAGCGAGAACATCCAATTGATGCCGCTGGTGGCAGCCATCGGGGCGTTCGGCGTCGTCCTTGGCCTCGCCCTGTTCCACGTCCGCAAGGCCTGGGCGTACGTCGTACTCGGCGTGATCATGTGGGCCGCGTTGCTCAAGAGCGGTGTCGATCCCGTCGTCGCCGGACTCGCGATCGGGCTGACGGCCACGGCGTACTCACCTGGCCGGGAGGAGCTGGAGGAGGCGTCCGGGTTGTTCCGGCTGTTCCGCGAGCAGCCGACCCCCGAGCTGGCGCGCTCCGCGACGGTCGGGCTGACCGCGACGATCTCGCCGAACGAGCGGTTGCAGTATCTCTACCACCCGTGGACCAGCTACCTGATCGTCCCGCTGTTCGGCCTGGCCAACGCCGGTGTCACCATCGATGCCGCATTCCTCGGCCGCGCGTACGCGGCGCCGATCACGCTCGGCATCCTGATCGGCTACGTGGTCGGCAAGCCGGTCGCGGTGACGTCGGTGTCCTGGCTGCTGGATCGCGTCAGCCGGGGCCGGTTCCGGCCGACCGTCGGCTGGGCCGCGGTCGTCGGCAGCGGCACCATCGCCGGGATCGGCTTCACGGTTTCCTTGCTGATAGCAACGATCGCGTTCGAGGGGCCGCAGTTGGCGGAGGCGAAGGTCGGCCTGCTGTCGGCGGTGATCGTCGCCTCCGGGCTCACCTGGCTGGTGTTCCATGCGGCCAAGCTGCTCTCACCGCCGAAGAAGGCGCTGGCGTTGCTCGGCGACGCGGAGCAGTTGCTCGATCTGACCGACCCGGTCGATCCCGAGCGGGACCACATCCGCGGCCCGGAGACCGCGTCGGTGACCCTGGTGGAGTACGGCGACTTCGAGTGCCCGTACTGCGGGATGGCGGAGCCCATCCTCCGGGACGTGCTGCAGGACGACGATCTGCGGTTCGTCTGGCGGCATCTGCCGCTCAGCGACGTCCATCCCCGCGCGCAGATCGCCGCCGAGGTGTCCGAGGCGGCCGCCAAGCAGGGGGCGTTCTGGGGGATGCACGACCTGCTGCTCGCGAACCAGGACAAGCTGCAGCCGGCGGACCTGATCGGGTACGCCGAGCAACTCGGCCTGGACACCGCGAAGCTGCATGACGACGTGAAGCGGCACGTGGCGGCGGCGCGGGTCGCGCAGGACGTGGAGTCCGCGGACACCAGCGGCGTGTCCGGCACACCGACGTTCTTCGTCAACGGCCAACGGCACTACGGCGCGTACGACGTCGAGACGCTGAAGGCGGCGATCAAGACCGCCCGGGCCCGGGCCAAGATCAGCGCGCGGCGTGGCTGAATCTTGTAGTAGTAGGGCATTTCTGCCACTGTTGCGCAGTGCCGGTGATGCCTGACGCTGGTGGCTCCCTGATCACTAAGGAGCCAGCCATGACCGTTCAGACCTCGGCCGTTCTGCAGACCTCCGCCGCCGCACCGGAGGCCGCCGTCGCGCACTTCGCCGGCCGGCTGTCGTTCGAGGCGGATGTCTCGGACGTGGCCGCCGACATCGGGGCCGGCGTGACCGGGTGGGTCCTGGTCGACAGCCGCAGCCAGGAGAGCTGGGACCAGGGTCACGTACCGGGCGCGATCCACCTGCCGACCCGGGAGATCGCGGCCCGGGCGGCGTCCGCCGTACCGGCCGGCGTCACGGTGGTGACGTACTGCTGGGGGCCCGGCTGCAACGGTGCGACGAAGGCCGCGCTGGAGTTCGCCAGGCTGGGCTACCCGGTCAAGGAGATGATCGGCGGCTTCGAGTACTGGGCCCGTGAAGGTCTGCCGGTGGAGACGGCCGACGGGATCGACCGGCGCCTGCCCGATCCGCTCACCGCACCCCGTGGCGTCGCGTGCGCGTGCTGAAGTTGCAGTGTCTGTTGTCATCGCCGTCGGCGCTCACCCGCGCGGGATGAGGCGCAGTCCTGACGTGCCGTCCAGGGTGGGAGGTAAGAGACGGACGCCCTCGGGGTGCGCCGGAACGGGCCAGACGGAAGAGGTTTGAAGATGGCAATCGGACCAGTGCAGCTCATCGTGCTGGGGTTCTCACACCCTGAGTTCCACGGTGAGATCATCGCTGAGCTGGAGCGGCTGCGGGAGAGTGACACCGTTCGGGTGATCGACTCGCTGGCGGTCTACAAGAGCGCGGACGGAGAGATCGAGGTAGAGCACCTCAGCAACCTGACCGAGGCGGAGGCGATCGAGCTCGGTAGCAAGATCGGGGCGCTGATCGGCTTGGGCTTCGAGGGTGAAGAGGGCATGGAGGCCGGGGCGGAAGCCGGCGCCGAGGCCGTGGCCGAGCAGGGCGGGGTGAACGTGTTCGACGAGGAGGACGCCTGGGATGTGCTCGAGGACATCCCGAACGACTCCGCCGCGGCGCTCATCCTGCTGGAGCACAACTGGGCTGTGCCGCTGCGGGACGCGATCGCCCGGGCGGGCGGCTTCCGCATCAGTGACGGCTTCATCAGCCCGCTGGATCTGGTCGGACTCGGGCTGATGTCGGCCGAAGAGGCCAAGGAACTGCACGACATGGAGAAGGCGTCCGCCGCCAGTTGACCTGTCCAGCCGGCGTTCACGACGACCGGTGCTTTTCCACCACCAGGAGGAACCACATGTTCGGATCACGCAGGGTCGCACGCCGTACTGGGCGACGCACCGCGCGGCGGACCTCCCGCCGCAGGTAACGGATCACCACGGCGTTCGCCGGGATCACTGCCCCCACGCGCTCGTGCAACCGAGCGCGGCGGGGGCGTGCGTTCGCAGTGACTGCTGAAACGCCTGTAGCTCTTGAGGTTTTACACACCTTGAAACTCATCGTGCTGATCGGTTCACTGTCCGTGCGATAACCTCGTCGTAGTACGCGACGCCGACGGCGAGGAGACAGTGTGACGGGTCAGCCGAGCGATGACGGCGGGCTGATCGCCCAGGGGATCGACACGACCAAGCCCAGTGTCGCCCGGGTGTACGACTACTTCCTCGGCGGGAAGGACAACTACGAGTCCGACCGCGAGCTGTACCGGCAGATCATGAAGATCGCGCCGGAGGCGCCGGAGTGGGCCCGGGTGAACCGGAGCTGGCTCGGGCGGATGGTCGGCTGGCTGGCCGGTGCGGCCGGCGTGGAGCGGTTCGTGGACGCCGGCTCGGGGTTGCCGACGGCGCAGAACACCCACCAGATCGCCCAGGCGCAGAACCGTTCCGCCTCGGTGGTGTACATCGACCGTGACCCGTCGGTGGCCGCGCATGGGCGGGCCTTGCTGCTGGACAACGACCGCACGCACTTCGCCGCCGCCGATCTGACCCGGCCCGACGACGTGCTGGCCGACCCGGCCGTGAAGGCCATCCTGTCGGAGGGCCGGCCGGTCGCGCTGGTGATGGCGCTGATGCTGCACTACGTCGAGGACCTCGACGACGCCCGCGCGATCCTGCGGCAGTACGTCGACGCCCTACCCCCGGGGTCGTACTTGGCGATCAGCCACGCGTGCAATCCGCGCGACGGCGGCGCGATCGACCAGATGGCGACGGAGCTGACGGAGAAGGTCAAGGCCGCCTTCCCGACCCTGACGTTCCGGACCGTCGAGGAGATCGGCTCGCTGTTCGCCGGGCTGGAGCTCCTTGATCCAGGCGTGGTCCGTTTGGCCGAGTGGCACGCGCCCGGAGCGGAGGCGTCGGCCGAGGACGAGCAGCTGGCCGATGCCCGCGACGTCATCTACGGCGGCGTCGCCCGCAAAGTGTGAGCCGGCCGTCCCTCAGAGGTTGGCCAGGTAGTCGGCGTTACCGCGGATGGCGGCCTCGTACCGCTTGATCTCCGGGCTGTCCACCCGGTCGGCGATCACCAGCAGCAGCGTGGCCAGCGCCTTGTCCTTGTGACCGGCCGCGTGCAGGGTGAGCGACTTGAACACCCGCAGCGAGTCCGACTCCGGGAACTCGGCGCACGCCTTCTTGAACACGTCCAGCGACTCGTCGAACCGGTCGAGGTTGCGCAGGGTGCTGCCGTACTGCAGCAGGCACTTCCGGCGTATCTCCCCGGTCAGCTGGGGTAGCGCACGCTCGTAGTACCCGATCGCCTTCTCCTCCTGGCCATCGGTGTCGTACGAGCCGCCGACCTCGTAGAGCACGTACGGGTTGTCCGGGTGCTCGGTCAGCAGCTTCTCGAAGAAGTCGATGGTCGGCTGCATGTTGTCCCGATCCCGGCGCGCGAAGGCCGCCTCGATCGTCGCGGCCAACTCCGGAGTCAGTTCAGTCACAACACCATCATGCCGCGTCGGGCGGGGCCGGCTCGGACCGGCGTTGCTGCCACGGCCAGGCGCCGGAGATCTCCACCTCGAGGGCGAAGCTGAGGACGACCCGGATCAGCACGATCAGACCGAGGATCAGCACGTTCTGGAGCGAGGTGTCGACGATGATTGTGCGGATGATGTCGCCGACGATCAGGATCTCCAAGCCGAGCAGGATCACCCGCCCGAGGTTGACGCGGAGTTGCTGGTAGCTGCTCGTGCCCTTGCGGACGACGTCGTACAGGTAGCGGATCAGGACTGTGGCGAGGCCGATGGCCATGATGACCACGCCGGTGCCCTCGATCACGCGGGCCACATCGGCGAACAGCGACTCGAAGTCCACCCTCAACAGGTACCAGTCAGGCGGCGGTCTCCGCACTCGCCTCGCCGGGGCGGATGTTCTGGTTGAGGTGGAAGACGTTGGCCGGGTCGTACGCCGTTTTGAGCGCGGTCAGCCGGGCCAGCTTGGCCGGCGGGAACGCGCGGCTGATCGAGTCGCCGTTGAGCGTGTTCACGTAGGCCCCGTGCGCGTACGGCGCCAGCGCCGCGGCGTACTCGCGGAGTTGTGCGATCCGGCTCTCGTCCTCGGCCGGGTCGTCCCAGCGCGTCGCGGTGACGAACTCGAACAGCGTGTCCCGGTGGCTGAAGGCCGCGTCGTCATCGGGGACGTCGGCGATTGCGCCGCCGTACGCCTGCAGGCTGGCGGACACACCCGGCGTCCGGAGCAACGCACGGATCGCGTCGTCGGGCAGCGCCTTGAAGTAGTGGCCCTTCCAGTAGCGGCGGTACCGGTGACCCTGCGCGTTGTCGTCCCGGGTCTGCAGCTCGAGGTACGACGTCTCCTCGACAACCTCATCGCTGACCGGACCCAGCGCGCGGAACGCCGGCAGCAAGGCGTACCCGCCCTCGCCGACCCATACGTACCCGACGGTGATCGAGTCCGGCTTGATGCTTGCGGTGAACGTCGCCTCTCGCGGTGCGTTCGCGTTCAGCTCACGCCACCCGCGCAGTACCTCGAACCCCGCCGACGCCGGGTAGGTGAACTCGACGCTGAGCGCCCGCGTCCCCACCTGGTGCAGCCGGAACTCGAACGAGGTGACGATCCCGAAGTTCCCGCCACCACCGCGCAGCCCCCAGAACAGCTCCGGGTTCTCGTCGGCACTCGCCCGCACGACGGAGCCGTCCGCCGTCACCAGTTCGTACGACGCCACGTTGTCGCAGGCCAGACCGAATCGCCGGGCCAGCCACCCCATCCCACCGCCGAGCGTGAGCCCGCCGACGCCGGTGTGCGAGACGTTGCCCGCGGTCGTCGCGAGACCGTACTGCTGCGCGGCCTTGTCCAGCTCACCTAGCAGCGCGCCGCCCTGGACCCACGCCAGCTGCCGCTCGGGATCGACCCGGACCGCGTTCATCGGCGTGAGGTCGATCATCAGGCCGCCGTCCGGTACGGCGAGACCAGCGATGTTGTGGCCGCCGCAGCGGACCCCGATCTCGAGGCCGTTCGTCCGGGCGAACCGGACCGCGGCGGCCACGTCCTCGGTGCTCTCGCACCGGGCGATCACGGCGGGGCGGCGGTCGATCATCGCGTTCCAAACAGTCCGGGCCTCGTCGTACCCCTGGTCTCCGGAGCACAGCAGTGTGGTCATCGTTCTCTCTTCTCTGATCGGCTTGCTTCAACACTGACAGCGCTGCGGTACTCCGATAAGGTCCAGTTGTGTGAGCCGAATCAGTACCAGTTCGGGGCCTGGCGAGCTGCTGGTCGAGCTCCGGCGGGACACCGGCGTACCGCTGCACCAGCAGCTGGAGAGTGGGATCCGGACGCGGATCCGGGCCGGTCTGCTGCGCGCCGACACGGTGATGCCGTCGACCCGGGCGCTCGCGCAGGACCTCGGGCTGTCCCGTGGCGTCGTGGTCGAGGCCTATCAACAGCTGGTTGCCGAGGGATACCTGGTCAGTCGGGGCGGCGGCTACACGCAGGTCGCCGACATCGCCGTGGTCGAGCCTTCCGCGGTGAAGCCGTCGCCGAGCGGTCCGCCGCGGATCGACTTCCGCTACAGCCGGCCGGACGTCTCGCAGTTCCCGCGCGCCGCATGGCTCCGGTCGATCCGCCGGGTGCTGAACGAGACGCCGTACCGCAGCCTCGCCTACCTGGACGGTCGCGGCACCATCGAACTGCGGACGGCGCTCGCCGACTACCTGAACCGCGTCCGCGGTACGGCGGCCCGCCCGGAGAACATGCTGATCTGCAACGGGTTCGCCCAGGGATCGCGCTTGCTCCTGCAAGTCCTGGCCGCGCAGGGTTATCGACGGCTCGCGGTCGAGGACCCGTCGGACAACGACCTGCGTGACGTCGCGGCGGCGGCCGGTCTCGAGGCGGTCGGCGTACGGGTGCTGGAGTCGGGGATCGATGTCGACGCGCTCGAACGGTCAGGAGCTGACGTCGTACTGGTGACGGCGGCGCACCAGTTCCCCACCGGGGCGGTGGCGTCGGCCGAGACCCGGGCGGCGCTGGTGGCCTGGGCGGCTCGCGGCGATCGGCTTGTCTTCGAGGACGACTACGACGCGGAGTACCGGTACGACCGGGAGCCGATCGGGGCGATGCAGGGCCTTGCGCCAGATCGGGTCGCGTACGCCGGGACCGCGAGCAAGACCCTCGCACCCGGGTTGCGGCTGGGATGGTTGATCCTGCCGGCCCGGCTGGTCGAGCCGATGTCGCAGGCGAAGCTGATGGACGATCGGGGATCGCCGGTGTTCGATCAGCTGGCGTTCGCGGACTTCGTGGCCCGGGGTGAGTTCGACCGGCATCTGCGCCGGATGCGGCCGCGCTACCGCCTGCTGCGGGACACGCTGGTCCATCGGCTGGCGGCGCGGCTGCCGGAGTTCGAGCCGGTCGGGGTGTCCGCGGGGCTGCATGTGATGGCGTTGCTGCCACCGGATCTGGCCGAGGAGCCACTCCAGGCGGCTGCGCTCGAACGCGGTCTGGGGGTTTACGGACTGGCGCCGTACTGGGTGTCGGCCCCGGGGCCGGCCGGGCTGGTCTTCGGCTACGGCTCGCTCACCCCGAAGGAAGTTGTCGAGGGCATCGATCTGCTGGCGGACGTGATCGGTGTACTCCGAGGTGTATGAATAATTATGTAATCCGTTGCAATTTGATCCGCCTGCTTCTACTCTTGGGCGAGTGATCACCACAGCTCGCATGAACGGACTGATGAACCAAGGCTGGCCCGCCGCGGACAGCACCGAACTCGACGGCTGGCTGATCCGCCGCAACGCAGGTGTCACCCTCCGAGCGAACTCGGTGCTGCCCGCGGATGCGCCGTTCGATCTCGGAAAAGCCTTGGACTACGTGGAAAACCTGTACCAGGCGCACGGCATCACACCGTCCTTCCAGATCAGCTCGGCGGCCCGGCCCGCCGACCTCGACGCGCAGCTCGAGGCGCGTGGCTATGAGATCCGGACGCCGACACTCGTGCAGTGCGCCGAGGTCGCCGACATCCTCGCGAAGCTTCCCGAGCCGACGGTCGAGGTGAATATTTCCCCGGCGCCGGACGACAGCTGGACGGACTTCTGGTGGCGGGTCGACGGACACGGCGGACCGGACGAGCAGGCGACCGCCCGGCAAATCCTCCACCGCGGCCGGGCGCTGTACGCCGCCGTCCGGTCCGGCGACCAGATCACGGCGATCGGGCGGCTCGCGCTCGTCGACGACTGGTCGGGGTTGTACTGCCTCGCCGTCGACGAGCACCTGCGCCGGCAGGGACTGGCCCAGGCCGTCATCCACGGCTTGTTGCAGGCGGCAACGGTCCAGGGGATCGGCCGCGTCTGGCTGGCCGTGGTCGAGGCCAACGCACCGGCGCGCGCCCTCTACGACCGCCTCGGTTTCCAGACCGTCTCCTCGTATCACTACCGGGTCAGAGCGTGATCTTCTCCAGGTGATCCAGGAGGATGAACTCCGCGCCGGACTTCTCGGCCGAGGCGCGGAGTGGACCGAGATCGGTCCACGGAACGCCCGGCTCGTCGAGCGGCTTGTCGAAGTCGTCCCAGTGGGTCGCGCTGACCTTCCGCACCGGCTTGATGGTGTCGAACAGCCGGTCGGTGATGCCCGGTTCGCCGCCGGGCGCCGCGAACACGACGTCCACCTGCAGGTCGCGCAGTGCGTTCTGGTCGAAGTTCGCCGTACTGAGGCTGAGGATGCGCAGGCCGCCGATCGTGATCACGTACGCGAGCGTGCCGCCCTCCACCAGGTCCTCGATCACCCGCGGGCGTGGTGGCACGGACTCCAGGTGGTAGCCCGGCCACGCGTAGGTGTGCCGCTTCCCGCCGCAGGAGTGGAGGGACGGGAACACCTCGATGGTGAAGCCGTCGAAGGGCAGGTACTCGCCGCCGCGCACCGGTGACAGCAGGTCTTCCTGGGTGCGCATCGCGCGGAGCAGGTTGACGTGGGTCTGCGTGCCCAGGACTGTCGCCTGCGTCTTCTTCGCGACGTACGGTACGTCGGCCATGTGGTCGTAATGCGCGTGGTGGACGAGGATCGCGTCGGCCGTGCCGAGGTGGCGATCGATCACCTCGGGCTCGATCACCAGCTTGGTTGGGGTCCGCACCCTCCGGCGTGAACGTGCCGGTCTTGAAGCGGGTGAGCCACGGATCAGTCAGTACGACGCTCTTGCCGCAGCGCAGCTGCCACGCGTGGGTCCCGAACCAGGTCACCTCCACCGGGGTCCGCCCTCCCGCCACTTGAGTCCCGGCCTGTGTGTCTGCCGTGGCCGCCTCCTCGCGGGTCGCCGCACCGATCACGCCGGCCGCTCCGACCGCCGCCGCGCCCGTCAGCATGCCTCTGCGCTCACCTTCACCGTGTCTCCTCTCGCCGTACCGGAGCTTCAGTCAAGGTGAGGCCGTCGGACTCTGTCGAATATGCTCTTGCGCATGAACCGATTGGCTGGAGATATCAGCGCAGGTCAGCCGGGTCATGCTGACTGAGCGGCATCTGCAGATCTTCATCGCGCTGGCCGAGGAGCAGCACTTCGGCGACGCGGCCCGGGTGGTCGGCATCACCCAGCCGCCGCTGTCGCAAGGGCTGCGCCGGCTCGAGGCGCTGGTCGGGGCCAAGCTGTTCGAGCGCGGCCAGGGCCGGGTCGAGCTGACCTCGGCCGGCGCCGCGTTGTTGCCGTACGCGCGGCGTGCACTGAGCTCGATCGAGGAGCTGCACCAGGCCGCGGTCGGGCGTGATCCGGAGGGGCCGGAGATCCGGCTCGGCCTCGCGCCGGAGGTCCCGCCGTCGGCCGGCGCCGCGGTGGCGGCGGCTTGTGGTGCGGTGATCCCGGGCAGCCGGGTGACGGTGCTGTCCGCGCCGACCAGCTCGCTCGTAGCTCAGGTGTCCGCGGGCCGGCTGACGCTGGCCGCCGTACTGCATCCCGCCGTGCTCGACGGGTTGGAGGCCGGGCCGGTCACGCTGCTGCCGACCTGGGCGCTGGTGCCGACGTCGGCGATGGCCGATGACGGCTCGGAGCTGAAGTTGCGGCAGTTGGAGCGGCTGCCGATAGCCGTCCGGCCGCGGGCCGAGGCGCCGGCGGCACGGGATCTGTTCCTGGACACGCTCGCGTTGCACCGGCCCGACGGCGGGACCGTCGTGGTCACGGACGAACGGGCCGGACTGGCGATGGCGGCCGCGGGTCAGGTCGCGGTGGTGACGGCGGATCCGGCGCTCGCCGCCCCGGGGATCGGCCGGCACCGGCTCGTCGATGATCCGCTGCCGTTGCGGCTCCGGCTCGTCTGGTCCAGGACGCGTACGCCGTTCCTGCGCCCGGCGGACGTGATGGCGCAACTCACGGATGCGTTGGTGGCCTCGTGAGCGCCCGGATCCGCGCGGTCTTCGACGACGCCGGCGTTCGCGGCTGGTTGCATGCGGTCGCCCTCGATGCGCCCGAGTCGACGATCGAGGTGGATGCGGATCGCGTCGTACCGATGGCGTCTGTGTACAAGCTGCCGTTGCTCGCCGGGTTCTGCCGGCTGGTGGATCTGGGCGACGTCGATCCGCGCGAGCGGGTGACCCTGGACCCGTCGACGCGGACCGCCGGGCCGACTGGGCTGTCGTTGTTCGCGGACCCGGTGACGGTGTCGCTGCGGGACCTGGCGGTGTCGATGATGACGGTGTCGGACAACGCGTCGGCCGATGCGCTGCTCGATGTGGTCGGGTTGCGGAGGCTGGCCGGCTTGCTGGAATCCTTCGGCCTGCAACGGACCTGGGTACGACGAGGGACCGCGGGGAACCTGCGTGACCTGCAACGCCGGACCGGGCTCGACGATCCGGATGCGGCACTCGCCGTACTCGCGGACAACGACCGGACCGATCCGGCCGGGATCTACGAGGCGGCGAATGCGTCGGCGAGCACTCCGCGGGACCTGACGTCGCTGTTGCGGCGACTATGGGCGGGGGAGTTGCTGTCACCCGAGCAGACCGCGTTCGTGCAGGCGACGATGCATCGGCAGGTGTTCGGCCAGCGCTTGGCCTCCGGCTTCCCGCACGACGCGATTCGCGTCGCCGGGAAGACCGGGACGTTCGGAGCCCTCCGCCACGAGGTCGGGGTGGTCACCCTGCCCGACGGTGCCGCCTTCGCACTCGCGATCTTCACCCTGGCCGCGCGCGGCGATTTCCGGCAGCCACGCGTCGACGCCGCCATCGGCGAAGCCGCCCGCGTCGCGGTCGACCTCCTGCGCTGACCGCTTCGGTCAGTTGACGACCGCGTAGGCCTCGACTTCCAGGAGGGCGTCCGGGCTGAAGAGGGCTACGACCTGGACGGCTGTGCTGGCGGGTGGGTTGGTGGTGTCGACGTACGCGTCGCGGGCCGCGCGGATCGCGGGCAGGTAGGCGATGTCGGTGACGAAGAAGTTGAGTTTCACGACGTCGGCGAAGGTGGCGCCGGCTGCCGTCAGGCACGCGTCCAGGTTCGCGAACACCTGGCGCGCCTGCGCGGCCGGGTCACCCACCCCGACGATCGTCCCGTCGGCATCCAGTGCCACCTGCCCGGCGATCGCCACCCACTGCCCCGGCCCGGTCACGACATGGCTGTAACCGTTGCCCGGGGCAACACCATCGGGCCGCGGGAACGAGAGCTTGGTCAAGAGTTCCTCCCAGAGAGTCGTCGCCTCATCTTCTCCCGGTTGGCCGGGTAAATCGCGGACGGGGTTGAGAAACCGGTTTCCGTCGAGAGAAGATACCGTCGTGGGCCGGACACCGAAGGACTCGATCACGATCGCCGACGTCGCGCGGGCGGCGGAGGTGTCGCGGGCAACCGTGTCACGGGTGATGAACGGGCGTCTCTCCGTCGCGCCGGACATCGCCGAGCGGGTGCGGGCCGCCATCGACCGGCTGAACTACCGGCCCAGCGACCTGGCCCGCAGCCTGTCCCTCGGCCGGACGAACATGATCGCGCTGGTGGTGCCGGATCTCGGCAACCCGCTGTTCCAGCAGATCCTGCGCGGCATCACCAACGCTTCGGCCGCGGCCGGCTACCGCGTCCTGGTCGCCGAGACCGATGAGGACCCCAGCGCCGAGGCGGCCATCGCCGTGGAGGCCCGGCGGCGGTGCGACGCGCTGATCATGGTGTCGCCGCGGTTGCCGGAGGAGAGCCTGCTCGAACTGCTGCCGCAGGTGCAGCCGGTGATCCTGGTCAACCGGCAGGGCCCTCCGGAGGTCTCGTCCGTGGTCGTCGACTACGGCCGCGCGGTGCGGATCCTCGTGGATCACCTCGTCGGCCTGGGCCACCGGCGGCTGGCCTTCCTGTCCGGGCCGTCGGCGAGCGCGTCCAACACGGCCCGGCTGCGATCGCTCGAGGTGGCCGAGCGGGAGATCCCGGGGCTGGAGATCGTCCGGCTCGACTGCGGCTGGTCGATCGAGGACGGGTACGCCGCTGTCGAGCGGGTCCTCGAGTCGCACGTCACGGCCGTGGTCGCGTTCAACGATCTGGTGGCCTTCGGTTTGCTCGCGCGACTCAATGAAGTCGGCGTCGCCGTACCCGCGGACCTGTCGGTGACCGGGATGGACGACATCGGCTTGGCGCGGTTCGCCGTACCGTCGCTGACGACTGTGCGGGTGCCGCAGAAGGGCCTCGGGGAGTTGGCGTGGCGGCGGATGTACGCCACGATCACGGGGTCGGATGCCGAGGTGGACGGCGTACCCGAGCTGCGGCTGGCGGTGCGGGCGAGCACCGGGCCGGTGCCGCAGGCGCCGCGGCTGCAAGGGGATGCGCCGACCGGGCGCGTGGGTTGGCAGCGGCAGGGCGACATCTTCGAGCTCAGTAGCGATTCCGGCATGCTCGCGCGGTACGAGTTCGGGCGGCGGACGCCGGAGGTCCACTCGCCGCGGCCATATCTGAATCCGGTCCGGACGCTCGGCGGTCAACCGCTCACGGAGGCCGGCCCGGTCGACCACCGGCATCACTACGGCGTCTCGCTGGCGGTCGCCGGGGTCAACGGCACCTCCCACTGGGGCGGCCGGACCTTCGTCCGGGGCCAGGGCCCGACCCTGCTCACCAACCACGGCCAGCAACGCAGTCGCAGCGTAGCCGTCGACGACGATCACACCCTGCGCGACGAACTCACCTGGTACGACGAACAAGGCCGGCCGCAACTGGTCGAACGCCGACGACTCACGGGTTCACTGGCCGAGGGCGGCTGGCGGCTGGACTGGCAGAGCGTTCTCACCGCGCGCTACGGATCGATCCGCATCGACAGCCCGGCCACCACGGGCCGCCCGGACGCCGGGTACGGCGGCATCTTCTGGCGACTGCCGTCCGCCGAAACCACGACTGTCCTCAGCTCAGCCGGCGAAGGGGCCGATGCTGCCTTCGGCTCGCTGAGTCCGTGGCTCGCGTTCGTCCAGCGTCGCGCCGACATCATCACCACGTTGCTCCTCGTCCAGCCCGGCGACGTACGCCCGTGGTTCCTTCGCGCCACGGAGTACGTCGGTGCCGGTCCAGCGCTGGCGTGGGACAGCCCGCTGACCCTCCAGCCCAACCAAGACCTCGCCCTGTCCCTCACCGCGCTGCTGCTGGATCGCCCGGTCGACCTCGCCGAAGCTGCCGAACTGGCGGCTAGAACGTAGGCAGACCGGTCGTCGGCGAGGAGGCCAGGGCCGACTGCCAGCGGCGGGGGACGCGGCCGGCCAGGCGGGCGGCTCGGCCGGCGGAGACGGCGTCTCGCATGGCGGCGGCCATCAGGGCAGGCTTCTCGGCGCGGGTGACCGGGGTCGCGAGCATGACGGCGGCACAGCCGAGCTCCATCGCCAGCGCGGCGTCGCTCGCCGTACCGATGCCCGCGTCGACGATCACCGGAACGTTCGCGGCTTCGACGATGAGGGCGATGTTGTGCGGATTGCGGATGCCGAGCGCGGAACCGATCGGCGCCGCCAACGGCATCACCGCGGCACATCCGGCCTGCTCGAGCCGGCGCGCGAGAATCGGGTCGTCGTTGGTGTAGGGCAGCACCGTGAACCCGTCGGCCACCAGGGCGTCCACGGCGTCGAGCAACTCGATCGGATCGGGCAGCAGCAGGTGGTCGTCGGCGACGACCTCGACCTTGATCAGGTCGGTCTGCAACGCCTCCCGCGCGAGCTTCGCGGTCAGCACCGCCTCGGCGGCGGTGTGGCAACCTGCTGTGTTCGGCAGGACGTCGATGCCGTGCTTCTTGAGCACGTCGAGCACCGAGCCCTCGTGGCCGGTGCCGAGCCGGCGCATCGCGACCGTGGTCAGTTGGGTGCCGGAGGCAATCAATGCCTCCTCCATCACTTCCAGGTTGGCCGCACCGCCCGTGCCCATGATCAGGCGCGAGGTGTACGTCCGCCCGCCGAGCTCCAGTGGATCGTCCATGTCAGCCTCCTTGCACCGCGCTGACGATCTCGACCCGATCGCCCGCTCGCAGGGCGGTGGACGCCCATTCGGCCCTGGTGAGCACGTTCTGATTGATCGCGACCGCGATCCCGGTGGTGCGGTCCGAGTACTCGGCGATCAGGTCGGCCACGGACTTCCCCGGGGCGACGTCGGTCGCCGTACCGTTGACCCAGACAGCTTCCTGCATCGCTTCCTCCCTACGCCGGAATTACCCGATTCAGGTTCAGCGGTCGGCGACGGCCCAGTCACCCTCTCAGCCCACTCCTGCAAGCTCCCGCGGCGCTTTCGACTCTAGCTCACGTCTTCCCGCGACCGCCAACCCGTCCCGAAGGCAGTACGCCAACGCCGGAAACGGCTACCGTTTGTCTTGGGGGAAGGTGAGCAGAGATGGGGACGATCGATCGGGCTCACGGGGTCACAAGACTTGGCCTGCTGATCACCGCAGGCGTGGTCCTGGCTGCTCTGGCGGTGAGTGTTCTCGCGCTGAGAGCCGAGCTGTACGGCCCCGATCCGCCCGATGTCATCCCGACGATGTCCGAGCCGGCGACATCCGAGCCGGCGGCGACATCGGCGGCTCCGACCTCGCGGCCGAGTTCGACGCCCACCCAAGGGGAGACCGGGCCGCCGACGAGTCGGGAGCCGACGTCGCGCGAGCGGTACGAGCAGGCCGCACGGCGAGAGCTCGAGCAGGGTCTGGTCGCGTACAACCCGCCTGCTCAGGCACGGGTGCAGGAGGACTTCGAGGTCACGGTGCGGGTGCAGCGCGGCACCGTGACGGTGTCGCCGTCGCTGAGATCGCTGCCGGGCACGGCCCCGGTCATCATCGAGAAGCTTCCCGTCGGCACCTACATGCGGGCGGAGCTCCGGGGTTCGGGGCTCGACGTACAGCCGCTCAGCGACAAGTTCCAGCTCATCGACGGGGTGACCGAGTGGGCCTGGCGCGTGACACCGCAGACCGATGGTGTGCGGACTCTCCGTCTCACCCTGGTCGTGGAGCTGAACGACCTGCCCCTCAGCAGCCGTACCTTCGAGCGGGCGATCGCGGTCGACGTCGAGAAGCAGCCGCCGTGGTACAAGCGGGCGTGGGGGTTGCTCGATGTCGCCGGCGTGGTGACCGCGATTGTCATCGCCGCGATCCTGGGATCCGCCAAGCTGGCACGCGTGTGGTGGGTACGCCGGAAGGTTGACGAGGAGGCGGGCGGCGAGGACAGCGGCACGGCGGCCGACGCTCCGGATGTCTCCGCGCCGACGGCCACCGCCGACGGAAAGTCGACCGCCGCCGCCAACGGAAACCAGCCGAATCCGTGAGTAGTCTCAGTCGAGGTCCGATCCGGTGAGCAGGACGGCGAGCTCGGTCGGTCGGTAGAGCACCTGTTTGCCGGTGCGTTGCGCCTCGACCAGTCCGGTACGACGCAGCAGTTGCAGGTGCTGGCTCACGGCCGAGGGCGTCACCTTCAGCTCGCCGGCCAGGTCGGTCGTCGTCCGGGGATGCGTGAGCAGCTGCAGGATGTGGGCCCTCGGCGTACCGATCAACTGGGCCAGATCCCGTTGTGACGGCGGTTCGACGACGGACCACAGATTGGCCTGCCCGCGCGGCGGATACCCCAGCAGCGGCTCGGCCCCGATGTCGAACGGAATCACCGCATGCGGCCCGAACAACGTCGGCTGCAACACCAGCCCCCGCCCATCCACGCTCTCGGTCCGACTCGGATCGCTGACCCGATCGACTTTCAGCAGTCCGTCCTGATAACTGATGGCCGGCCCGAGTCCGTTCAGCATCGCCCCGGTCCCGTGCTGCGTGAGCACATGCCCGCGATAGCTGATGTCGGCCGACAGAATCGTCCGCATCCGATCCCAGTACGGCGCCATCGCCAACTGCCAGTACGCCCGCAGCGCGTCGACAACTCTGGCGGGACCATCAGCACCGGCAAGCTCGTCGGGAACCTCCTTGTTGACCGCGACGAACTGCCGCTCGAACGTCCCCCGATCCACCGCCCCGATGATCTCGAGCTCATCCTGGATCTGCGTCAACGGCGAGGTAGGCCGCGGCGTCAGGAAATCCGGACTCCCCATCGTGTCGTTGACCAACCACCGCAAAACCGACCAATCCACCTGCTCGACAACCGCCTGCACCCCCCGAACCCACCCCAACTGCAACGGAAACCGCCCCGCATCCCGCAACGCCCGCAACGACAAAACCATCTCCGCCACCGGCGAGATCGCGAATCGCACCTCCTCAAGGTCTCGCGAGCTCAGCCGATAGGTCAGCACGCCAGTCCCTTCGTCGATGTAGCTCGATCCTAAATCGACTCGGGTGTGTCCGTGGATCTGGACCTTCGGCCAAGCTGGCCTGCTGCTAGCCGTTCGCGGCGACTCCGACCTTCTGGCCGTGGACGTCGGCGAAGACGCCGAAGCTGGTGCCCGGCACCTGTTGGGTCGGCTGGATGATCTTGCCACCGAGCTCTTCCGCCTTCTGCAGGGTCGCGGTCACATCGTCGACCGCGACGAAGAACAGAACTTCGTCATCGGCGCCTTGACGTGGGCCGATCGCCACATAGGGGCCGGCTTCGCTGCCGGTGTCGATGAACGTGTAGCCGGGGAAGCCGCCTTCGGACGCGACCTTCCAGCCGAAGAGGTCCGCGAAGAACTTGCGCGTGACGTCGGGGTCCTCGGACCGGATCTCGGTGTGAACAACTGGATGGGACATCAGATCTCCTCAGGTTGTGGGTCTCTTCGCGACCCGTGGTGCTTACCTGACGATCACCGCACCCCAGAATCGACAGCCGCCTCAGAACACTGCAACCGGGTTGCCGGCGCTGGAGGTGGCACCGACCATCCGCCACGGCAGCGCGGCGAAGAAGAACTCCCACCGGTTCTCCACCTGGCAGACCTTGGCGAGTTCGGTCAGTTGCATGTTGTCGATCAGCCACAGACCGAGCGCGACGAGACCCACTGTGTGGATCGGGCGCAGGAAGTCGAGCCCGAACCCGGACGGCTGCGCATCCTGGACGCCGTCGTTGCCGAGAACGGCGACATCACGCTCGCGCAAGTACGGCAGGCAACTGGCGTGCAGACCCGCTTGCCGGGCGCCGGGTCCGACTGCGTCCGGTCCTTCGGTCAGGATCGCGGCGACGTTGTCCGTGTGCACCAGGAGCGCGTCGCCCGGTCGCGCCCGTACGCCTTGCCGTGCCTCGGCCGCCTCCAGCTCGTCCGGTGTGACCGCATGGCCCCGTTCGAGCCACTCGACCTCGTGGAGTGCCGCGATGTCGAGCAGGACACCACGGGTGATGAACCCGGCTTCGGCGTGATGGACCGACAGCGACTTGGCCCCGAAGCGCGACGTGGTGTCCGATTCCGGAAAGCCGTTGTAATTCTTGCCTTCCCACGAGTAGTGGGCCAGGCCGTCGACATGTGTATTCGATCCGTGGGCGGAGATTCCGACGTACTCCGTGACTGCGTCGAACCGGAGCGCCTTGCCGTCGAAGTGGTCGGCGACCTCATGCAGACCGGTGAACCGCTGCACCAGGGCGATGCCCGAACCGAGCGCATCGGGTGCTTCGGGGTCGATGTCGCGCGAGAGGGAGAGCGTCCGGCCGGATCGGATCAGCGATGCTGCGGCGACACGGACGTCGTCGGTGATCAGGTTCAGGGTGCCCAGGCGGTCGTCGTCTCCCCAACGGCCCCAGTTCGACAGTGATGTCAGGTACTGCTCGACTTCGGCTTCGGTGACCATGATTCGTCCTCATTCCTTGTGGTCCCTGATCGGGGACATGGTCGTTCCTTTCTTCTCTTCGGTCAGCCGGTCTGGGCCATGCCGCCGTCGGCGAAGAGTTCGACACCGGTGATGAAGCTCGAGGCCCGGCTGGAGAGGAAGACCGCCGCGGTGCCGAGTTCGCGCGGCTGTGCGAGCCGGCCGAGCGGGTTCCCTTCCCCCATCTCGGTGACAAGGGCATCGACCGCGTCGGGGCCGGAGGCATCGGCGAGGGCCGAGCGCAGGGACGGCGTGTCCACCGCTCCGGGGCTCAGCACATTGATGCGGATGCCGGTTCCCTTGACCTCCTGGATCCACGCTCGCACCATGTTCCGCAGCGCGGCCTTGGCTCCGCCGTACAGGCTCATGCCGGTCGGCGGCTGGATCGAGGCGGTCGATCCGATCACCACGATGGTGCCGCCGTCCTTCATCAGGTTGATGGCCGGCTGAACGGTGAACAGCACGCCCTTGACGTTCACGCCGAACACGAAGTCGAACTGCTTCTCCGTGATGGACCGGACGCCGTTGCTGTCGCCGGCGCCGACGTTCGCAACGACCGCGTCGAGACGGCCGTGGGTGGCGACGATGTCGTCGTACATCGTCTGCATCTGCTCGAGATTCGTGACGTCGACGACCACGGTGGTGACCTCCGGGCCGAGTGCGGCGCCGGCTTCCTTCAGTGTCGTTTCGTTGATGTCGGCAACGATCACGGTCGCGCCGTAGGCGACGAACTCCTCGGCGATGCCGAGGCCGACTCCCTGGGCGCCGCCGGTGATCACGGCGACCTTGCCGTCGAGCCGCATGTGATCGGCGGGCTGTGCTGACATGGCTGGACTCCTCGAGTTGGGTGCGATCCGTGCATGCGACGGCATCGGCCAGGGCACGCTGTACCGTCACTTCCCCACCCGAGAGGCGCTCGTCCTCGAGGTCCACCGCCACGACGTGGCCGACCTCGTCGACGCGGCCCCCACCCTGGTCGCCGAGCACCCACCGCGGGAGGCCTTACGCCTCTGGCTGGACCGCCTGGCGTCGTACGGCCAAATCAAACGAGGCCTGGCCGGCGCCTTCCACACCGCCACCCACAGGCAGTTGGCCGGCGAGGGCTACGGGCCGGTCATCGACGCGATCACCACACTCCTGGACGCCTGCAAGCAGGATGGCGCCGTACGCAAAGACGTCGAGGCCGAGGAGGTACTTCTCCTCGTGGGCTTCCTCTGGCGCATTGACCCCGACGACAACTGGTCCACCAGAACAACCCGAATGCTCGACCTGGTCATGAATGGCCTGGCCCCCAATCACAGCAGGGTGGACGCACCGCGTCGTGCATAGACCGGCCGCCACGGAATCGCCTCTGTCGTAGGCTGCTTGGAGTCGACGATGAGTAGGGATCTCATGACCAAGCTTTCCATGCACGAGAGCCTCCCGTTCGACGAGGCGACGGCGCCCTCGCTCGTGTCTACCGGCGAGCTTCCACAGGCTGACCAGGTCAGGGATGTCGTCACCGAGGCGTACGAGCGCTATCGGTCGAACGGCGACGGGGCCGTCGCGAACTACATCCCCGCGCTGGCGAGCGCATCGCCTGGACTGTTCGGGATCTGCGTGGTCGGGGCCAGGGGCCGGTCCTTCGAGATCGGTGACGTGGAGACGGCGTTCTCGATCCAGAGCGTCTCCAAGCCCTTCGTCTTCGCGCTGGTCTGCGAGGCGATCGGGTATGAGGCGGCACGACATCGGCTGGGCGTCAACAGCACGGGATTCCCGTTCAACTCGCTGATGGCCGTCGAGTTGAATGACGAGCGGACGATGAACCCGTTGGTCAACGCGGGTGCGATCGCGACCACCAGCCTCGTTCCTGGCGACACGGCGGAGGAGAAGTGGGAGAGGATCCGCGACGGGCTTTCCCGCTTCGCCGGCCGCGAGCTCACCTTGAGCGACGATGTCTACAGGTCCGAGTCGGCCACCAATATGCGCAACCAGGGCATCGCCCATCTCCTGGACAGCTACGAGCGGCTCTACTTCGACCCCGACGAGGCCACCGACGTCTACACCCGGCAGTGCTCCCTCGACGTGACCGCCCACGACCTCGCGGTCATGGCTGCCACGCTGGCCAACGGCGGAGTGAATCCGATGACAGGCGAGCGAGTCATTGTCGCGGGGGTGTGCCGACGGGTGCTGGCCGTGATGGCCACCGCCGGTCTGTACGAACTGTCCGGGGACTGGCTGTACGAGATCGGGATGCCCGGCAAGAGCGGCGTCAGTGGCGGCATCGTGACCGTGTCGCCCGGCAAGGGCGGCCTGGCGACCTTCTCACCCCCGCTCGACGCCGCCGGAAACAGCGTCCGCGGCCAACTCGTCACGAAGTACCTCGCCGAGCGCCTCGGCCTAAACCTCTTCGCCTCCGAACCCACATAAGCCAACCAGCCAACAACGGGATGGTCCACACCACCTGGGGCCGTGCTTGTTGGAGTTTCCCTCGACGGTGATCGTTTCATTGCCTATGGCAAACTACTTCGCTGAATCAGTTCGGTCGACCCTTCAGTCGGCGGCTGACCGCGCGCTCGACCTCCCGGGTGGCTACAGCGCGTGTCACCAGGGGTCAGAATCGAGCACTTGTATCAGGCTTGGTCTCCGCCAAGGGTCACGCGGCGTGCTCCGCGAAGCGGTCGCGGCGGTGCTGGACCCCGAACGCGATACCCAGACTCGCCCCACTCAGCGCGATACCGCCCAGGGCACCGAGAGCCACCGAGCTCAGGTCCACTGTGCCGTCCGCTGCGGTGGGCGTGGCGCTGTACTCGATGGATCCGCCACGCGGCTCGGGAGGCTCTGAAGCCATCGCCGGCGCGGCGACTGTCATGAAGGCGACGCTGACTGCCGCCCCCGCGGCCACCCGGGTGAGCCGGCTGGTCATGGATTGCTTCCTCGTGCGTCCTGCGGTGGTGAGCATCGCTGCCTCTCCTGCTCGAGCGGGGTCCGCCGTGGTTGGCGGTCCGGTTGCGCTTCGAGTTGCTGGAACCGTTGTCCCGCCCGCAGGTATCGAGCCGCCCGCGACCGGTATCGCCGTGGTATCGCCGCCATTGACGGCGGTTGTGTACAGGTCGAGAGTCGAGGTGTGGGTATCGCCGTTCTCGGCCCGCTCACGATCGAGGGGGAACACAAGGTTCTCGGACGACGTGATCGCGTCGTACTCGCGGCTCTGGTCGTCCACCCGGGGGATGTGGTCAGCGCAGAGGTGCTGGCGGACGTGTTGTGGGGTGAGCAACTGCCGCCGTCGTGGGCCAAGATCGTGCAGGGGTGCGTGGTCCGGCTGCGCAAGCTGCTGGGCATTCATGCGATCGAGACCACCGCGCTGGGCTATCGGCTGGTCGTGCCGTTGGACGAGATCGACGCGCAGCGCTTCGAGCGTGCCGTGTCTCGGGCGCACGACCTGCTCGCCGCCGATGACGCGGAGCGGTCGGCGCTTGTGCTGGCGGACGCGTTGGCGTTGTGGCGGGGCCGGCCGCTGACCGATATCGACGGATGGGACGCCGCGCGGGTCGAGGCGGCCAGGCTGACCGAGCTCCTGTACACAGCCGAGGAGTTGTACGTCGAGTCCGCCCTGCGGGCAGGCCAGCACGACAGGGTCCTGGCGAAGGCGCAGGCGTTGGTGGCTGAGGCCCCGTTGCGCGAACGTCGGTGGGCGCTGCTGGCCACCGCGCAGTACCAGTCCGGCCGTCAAGGTGAGTCGCTGCGCACGCTCCGCCAGCTCGGCTCGGTGCTTGATCGTGAACTCGGCCTGGATCCAGGACCGGAGATCGCCGCCTTGGAGCAGGCGATCCTGCGGCAGGATCCGGCGCTGGTCGTGGAGAGCGCGCTGCCCGAGCCGAGCGCGATGTGCCCGTACCGGGGACTCAAGCCGTACGACGTCGACGACGCGGAGGTGTTCTTCGGGCGGAATGCCGACATCGCCGCGTGTCTGCGACGGCTGGCCGACAGCTCGGTCCTCGCCGTCGTCGGGCCGTCAGGGTGCGGCAAGTCCTCGCTGGTCCGCGCAGGCGTCACCGCCGCCCTGCGCCGCGACGGGGTGCGGGTCGTCGTGATCACCCCCGGCGTGCACCCAGTCGCTGCGCTGGCCGACGCGATGCCGCGGTCAGGCCCGACGCCGGCGCTGCTGGTCGACCAGTGCGAGGAGGTCTTCTCGCTGTGCCAGGACACCGCGGAGCGCGACGCGTTTCTCGGCGCGCTGGCCAAGCACCAGACTGCGGCGCCGCTGATCCTGTCGTTCCGGGCCGATCGGCTGGCCGACATCTCGTCCCATTCTGGGTTCGCGCGGGCCGTGGAGCAGGGCCTGTACCTGCTCGCCGCAATGGCTGAGGCCGACCTCCACGCCGCGATCGAGGAACCGGCCCGGCTCGCGTCGCTCGTGGTGGAGCCAGGTCTGGTGGACCTGCTGGTGAACGAAGTGGCCGACCAGCCCGGTGCGCTGCCGCTGATGTCGCACGCGCTGGCCGAGACGTGGCAACGTCGCGAGGGCCGGACCCTGACCGTCGCGGGCTACAACGCCTCGGGTGGGATCCGCGGCGCGGTCGCCCAGTCCGCCGAGGCGGTCTACGAACGGATCCCGCCTCAGCGTCGCACGGTGCTGCGCGACCTGCTGCTGCGGCTGATCACCCCCGGCCCGGACGACGAGCCGGTCCGCAGCCGGCTGCCGCGGCGCCTGGTCGTCACCGGACCGGACAACGAGGCGATGATCGACCTTCTGGTCGGCGCGCGGCTGGTCACCAGCGACGACGGCATTGTCGAGCTCGCGCACGAGTCACTCGCCCGCGCCTGGCCCCGGCTGCGCGGCTGGCTGGATGACGACCTGGAGGGCCAGCGGATCTTGCACCACCTGACCGTCGCCGCGGACTCCTGGGACGGTCTCGGTCGTCCCGACAGTGAGCTCTACCGCGGCGTCCGCCTCGCCAAGGCCCTGGACTGGCAGCAAGACACCAACCCGACGCTGACCGACACCGAACGCGACTTCCTCGCGGCCGGCCGCCGCCTGTCCGAGGCCGAGCTCCACGCGGCCGAAGACATCGCCCGACACCAGATCCGGGTCAACCGCCGCCTCCGCACCGCCCTCACCACCGCCGCGTTCCTGCTCGTCGGCGCACTCATCGCAGGCTTCGTCGCCGTCCGCCAAGCCGAGCGCGCCGACCAGGAAGCGGCCGCCGCCGAGCAAGCGGCGGTGGCCGCGGATGCCGGCAAGGCCGGTGCGAAGGCCGTCGTACAAGACGACATCGGCAAGTCGATGCTGCTCGCCGTGGCCGGCCTCCGGCTCGACGACACCCCCGAGTCCAGGGACAACCTGCTCGCCGTACTTGCCAAGAACTCGCAGCTGATCCGGTCGTTCGAGACCGAGAGGCTGGACGTCGGCGGCCTCGACGTCAGTCCTGACGGCAGGAATGTCGTTGTGCACGACTGGACCGGCACGGCCGTGCTGTACGACCTGACGACCGGCAAGCGGACGGCTGAGCACCGACCCGAAAGCCAACCGGGCCAGGAACCCGAGGACGGGTGGGGAGCAGTCTTCAGTCCAGACGGCCGTCATCTGGCCATAGGCATGCCCTCGCCGACGACTCAGCCGGTGCTGCTGCTCGATCCGAAGACGCTGGAACCGGTAGCGGATTCGCAGCAACTACCACGCTCCGGGCTACCGGCACGCGCGACGCATGTCAGCTACAGCAAGGACGGGAACTCGCTCACAGCCATGCTGCACTCGTACCGCAACGGGACACCGACCGATGGGACCACAGTGCTCGTCTGGGACGTCCGACCGGGCGGCCCACCGAAGGTACGCATGACCCTGCAACTGTCAGACCTCGCGGGAAACGGCGGGCTGGTGATGAGCCCGGACGGGAGCCAGTTGTACACGAGCAGACCGCTGAGTGCCTACGACGTCCCGACAGGGACGCTGCGCTACTCGCGACCGGAGCTGAAGTACGGCGGCGTCGACGTCACCCCGGACGGCTCGACGCTTGCCATCGGCGGCTTCCTCGCCGGCTCGAACCTAGACCCCGGCCAGGTGCTGCTGGTCGATGCAGCGACCGGACTTCGCGAACGCCCGCTGCGGCGACACGACGAGGCAATTACCGCAGTGCGCTACTCACACCGCGGAACCCTGCTGGTGACCACTACAGCCGAGCTGCAGGCGACCGTGTGGGACGTGAGAACCGGCCGCGCAGTGGAGGACATCAATGTCGGCCAGGCGGGCGTCAGGGGCGTCGGCTTCAGTCCGGACGACGCGACCCTCTACGTGGCCAACGAAGGAGCCCTGCGCAGCTACGACCTCGAGGGCCGGCGCAGATACATCGCGCACCTCATCCCTCCAACCGGCGGCGACTACGGCTGCATCAGTCCGGCCCCCGGCGGCAAGACCACCTACCGTCAGGGCCCCTCCGGGATCTCGTTCAAGGACGTCGAAACGCACAATGCCACCAGGCCGGTCCCGCTCCCCGGGAACTGGTGGGAGACTGACACCGGCAACTGCGTCGCCTGGCACCCCACCGGGGCACGAGCGGCGACGATGAAGTCGGACGTGCTCAGCGTGTGGAACGCGCGAACAGGTGAGCTCATCGCCAGCCGCCCGGTGGTAGGCAGTCGAGTCTCGGACTTCCACTATGCCGGGCGAGACGGCAGCCGGCTTGCCATCGGCCAGGTGTCCGGAGTGGCCACGCTGCTGGACGCCGAAACCCTCGAAGTGGTGGGCACACCCGTCCAGCTCAACGGCTCGATCAACTGGTTGTCAGCCGGCCCCGACGGCCACAGCGCCGCGGTACTCACCGGCGACACCATCGCGGACGGGGTCAAGTCCACGGGTTGGGCACTGCTGGATCTCGAGTCGGGTGAGGCGATCCGCTCGGGCCGGCTGCCGGTAGCCGACCCCGAGGTCGTCGCACTCTCCCCGGACGGACGACATATCGCGGTCACGAGCGCGCAGGGCGAGGTACTCGTGCTCGACACCGCGCCAGGCGCAGCGCCAGGACGACCCGTGAAGGTCAAACGTGGTGCGAACAGTCTCGCGTTCTCAGCCGACGGTTCCCTCCTGGTGGCGCCCGGTGACGGCACGGTGAACTTGTACGACGGCTCCACAGGCGCTCCACTTGGCTCCGTTGTTGTCCCGAACCGGACAGTCGTCACGGCGGACTTCCGGCCCGACGGCCACACCGTGGTCATTGCGTCCTACGACGATGCGATTTACACCTGGGACACCCGCCTCGAGCACACCATCGAGTACGCCTGCCGAACAGCCGGCCGCGACCTGACCGTCGAGGAATGGCGCGAGAACTTCGGCGGCCGGCCCTACCGCAAGACCTGTCCCTGACAACACCACAACGAGGCAGAGCCGCCGCTCGGCAGCTGGCCGGCACATGGGTTGCTGGCACAACTGGCTGAAGGCGGTCGGCTCGCCCACATTTTCCACGCGCCAGGGAAGTCCGGGCCGCCCTCAACCCGCTCTGCAACGGTCTGACGCGCGAGCGCAGTCCACAAGGCTCAAGCCATCCAGCCACACTCGTGTCGCACACCACCCCTCAACGGCACGCGCTGTGACAGTGCACCCCGACGTCCTGGGCTCGATCACCCAGCCCGAAGACGCCGCCGCTGGTGCCGTTGGCGGTGGCGAGAGTGCCTGCCGCTGTCCGGTGACGGTGCGGCGCTGGTCGACCAGGAGAGCCGGCGCGGGCCGAGGCCGAGCTTGACCGCCGGTCCCCCACGCGGGTGCTGGCGCGTGGTGCCGCGTCCCCCGACGACTACCGGGCTGCTTGGGATGCGGTCGAGGCGCTGTGGGCGGCGACGCTCGACCGTACCAGGCTGTTGCCCGAGGCAACGCTGCACGAGCAGGTCGACGGCGAGTGGTCGTTGGTCGAGACTCAACGGCACCTGCTGTTCGCAGGCGATGCCTGGCTCGGCAATGCGGTGCTCGAGGAGGAAGCGCCGTACCACCCGTTGGGCTTCCCGTACGGCGGGATGCCGCCCGATGAGTCGGCGAAGCTCGGGCTCACCCTCGAAGCCACCCCGACGCTGGACGAGGTGCTCGTGCCACGGCTGGCCCGCATGGCCACGATGCGGGGTGTCGTCGACGGGCTCACCGAGGCCGAGCTCGATCGGGTCTGCGGTCGCAAGCCGGCCGACCCGTATCCCGACCAGGACTACGTGGTACGCCGCTGCCTCAAGGTGGTGCTGAAGGAAGAGGCCGAGCATCACCGTTATGCGGTGCGCGACCTCGCCGTGCTCGAGGCCGGTGCCTGAACTGGCGCCGACCCGGCGGAAATGAATTCCCGCCGCACCGCGTGCTGCAACTCCCGGCCCATGAACTCCCGTCCCTGCCAGTTGCGGCGACCCGTCAGACCTCAACCCGCCGGCTCCGGCTTCGAATCTTGCGGGGCCCTCCAGCGCGCCCTGACCCGTGTTGGCAGGCCGAGCCGCCCCAGCCGGCCTGGTCGCGTTCGCGGTGCCGTTCGTGGGTGCGAAATGGTGTCAACCGGTCCGGCCGGTTGACAGCGGTCAGGTCGTGGCGGCGCTTCGAGACCGGGTCGATGCCGGCATACACGCGCACTCTGATGGCGCCGCTCGGAAGCCGCATCGATCGCGCTTCTTGCGACCATTCGCCTTGGCCATGGGGCAAGTCTTGACCCAACTTGCGTCACGAACCGTGTCACGACGCGACCTTGAGAATCTAGCTGACCTCGTCGGAGCGGTGGCCTCTGATCCGTTTCTGCAGGTCAGAGGCCACTTTATTGCGGTAGGCCCCGTGGGACTCGAACCCACAACCCGCGGATTAAAAGGGGCCATGATGCCGTCGAGACTGCCCTCTCCAGGCTCCGGGAATCTCGAAACGACCTGCCATGCGCCACTCTAGGCACCGTGGTTTGACTTCATTTCGCACCACGATTGATACCACGACGGCCGCCACGGCTCGCGGCGGTCGGCGGGGCAGATGCTGCCCAGTGCGACGGCGGCTGGCACGCAGACTTACTGGAGGCCGCCACGCTTTTCGGCGTACTGGATTGCCCGCCTGACCAAATACAGATCGAAGTCGGCGTTGGCGACGAGATCGGCACACTCGACGTCATCAGCAAGCCGATATCTAAGCAAGGTCAGGATGTCGTCCGCGCGTGATAGGTCGGGGGCATGTGAGAGCAGACCAGCGGTCTTCGCGCTAATCTTCGCTGCCATGGAGGCGACTCTATCGATCGAATAGACAGATTCGACAGCGTCTCGCAGAACCTGAGCGACAGATCGGTCGTCATCCGCAGGAGCCAACGTGCCCGTAACAACCGGTGCGGTCTGCCACCAGCTGATCGGTTGGCCCTGATGGGAGACAGTTCCCTTGGCTATGGCCCGCGTGTCTAGCTCGGATGAGTTCCAGGACCCAAACTCGTCCGCGGAGACATAGGACCGGGTGCCCCGGCTGGTGACGAACGGCCAGTGCAATCCGGGCACATGGAAGACGTAGCCAGGTGGCAGATGCTTAGCCACAGCGATGATTCCTGCAGATGCTGAGACATCAGCAATGGCCAAATCGGTCAGCAGCTCGGGGACCTCGCGGTAGGAGCTCGTGAGCGCCTGGAGGAACCTGCTGGGAACGAGCAGTCTCGATGCGAAGCGGTTCGCTTCCCACTCCTGCCGAGCAGCTAGCGTGCGGCCGAGGTCCCGATCGCTACCTTCAGGTGCGCCGGCAGAGGGTGCGGTCGGGTCTTGGTGGCACTGCACGATGTCGACGTGCCACGAGATCCGAATGTGGCCATACTCGTGGGCGGCTGTAAAACGCTTGCGATAGGCAGGACTCTGCTGTCTCAGAAAGATCTTCGGTCGCTTCGAGTTCAGGTCAACGGCGAGACCGTCGCAGCTTGGAGACCACTCCAGCTCTTCGACATCAGCGAGCTCCTGCGCCAAAGCCAGGATGTCGATGGGTGGACGAAGATCTAGACGCTCAACGAGCGTGTCAGCGAGCCGTTCAACTGCGGTCGATGGGTACATACCGTCCGGTCTGCTTCAGCCACGCAAGCAGTTTCTTGGCCTCACCGTCATTCTCTGCCCTGGCAGCTGCTGCGGCGGCGGTTGCGACGTCTCTGATCTCTGAGACCGATCGACGATGCTTTCGTGCTGCGAAGACGAAGCGGAGCGACTCTGGGTGCTCCACCCACAGCGCGTACTCGTCAGGTGTCAACCCGAGGAACTTGGATACCGAGTCAGGCGCGTCGGGAGATTCGTGCCAGGTCTCGATGAAGTCGTCGATATCTTCCGGGAGGGCGCGGCCATCTAGAACCGCGTCAACGAACGTAGCCGTCTCAGACATCGATTCTCCTCCCTTTGCGTGGCTCCTTTATCATAGTACCGGTCACTGCGTCCAGTACACCGATATGGTGGCCCCGCGAGTTGAACACCTCGATCTCGCCGTGTAGCTGATCCCACGTGTAGAGCCGACCGTCGTTGGAGCGCCAACGCTTCTGACCACCGAACGCTCCCAGGTACTCCAGCTGGTCCAGGTAGCACGGATCGGGTCGCGCTTTGTAGAAACCTTCAGCCACCCCCTCCACTACCTCCCCACCCAGCCGATCGCCTCAACGAAGCGCCGACAGCTCGTAGCGCGCCAAGACTAGTCACCCTAGCTCGTGGCTCGTATCTGTGCAGTCGCTCACGGCGACTGGCGTGGCTCGCTGCTCCAGTCGCGCGCGGTGCCGGCCGGGGGGCGTTGCACACTCGAATACTGACCATTGCGTAGTCATCGCAGGCGCCTTACGGATCAGAAGGTCGAGAGCACCCGGCCAGCGCCGCCTCGCAGGGATCACCCGGGGACGCACGGCTTAGGAGACGGACCCATTCCACCGGCATGCGCCCCGCCAGGCGTAACCAGCCAACACCAAATTGGCCGATCGAGACTCCCGTCGACTCTGATCGACCTCACTCTGCTCCCAGGTCGTTCCAGTTCTGAATCGATGAATCGTGGACCGGTCGCCTAACCGTCGACAAACTGAACCCTGGCCAATGCCTTCGCTCAGTAATCCGTGGCCGCGACAGACAAGTAGAGGCGCTCAGCGTCGCCTGCCTCGTGGATAGCCTTGCGGACAGCTTCGGACTTGAGGTCGAGTACGCGTAGGGTCTTGTCCTTCATCTGGGCGACAGCCTCGACGCGGTGGAACTCGTGGGCGTACTCCGCGGTGAAGTCAGCGAGTCCCCGCAGCTTCGGGAGAGCGTCGCCCAGGTGGAAGCCGTGCGGGTCGACGATCGAGACCTTGATCTCTTCGTCCTCGCCTGAGAAGAACACGAAATCAGGACAGAGCCGCCGCCAGTTTCCCTTACCGTCCTTATACGCGATAGCGAGCGAGTCTTCGGAGGCACGTGCGGGATTGCGGTACCAGGCTCGGAAGCCCGGCTGGCTCATCTCCGACTCGAGGACCCTGGTCTCCCAGTTGTTGAGCGATCCGATCGGGAACCGGCCCTGTGCATCAGACATCAGGTGTCCCGTCTTCGTGGCCACCTTGTTCCCAGCGCTGTCTTCGGTCTCTTCGGCGCGGATTCGGGGGCGGAGGACGTCGATGCGGTGCGGGTCAGTGGACATCGCAATGATGTCGTCGTAGACAGCCCGGCGCTCATCTAACAGGCCCTTGATGGCCACCCTGTACTGAGTCAGCCACTTCCCCGCGAGCGTGTCGGCGGCCCGGTCGAGCTCCGCCTGGACCCCTTCGACCTGGGCGAGTGCGGCGATCCTCACGTGTGCGTCGAATAGGCCGTCATCGTCTGCGTCGACCACCGCGATATGGTCTGCGTACTTGCGGGCAAGGTCGGGGCTCAGGACTCGTCCAGCCGCCTTGAAGTCGGCCTCAACGGAACGATCGTCGGCCATCTCGGAGAACTTGCCTGCGATGGCGACGTTCTTGGAGCGGACGCCGGCGACGATGGTCTCGCCTTCGACATCGAGGATTCCGTACGTTGCCTCGTCCACCTTCTGCTTGTGACGGGCGACGAGGCCGTCGAGTACGGCAAACATTTCACCGTAGGCGGCCTTGCGGGCGTCCTTGAGGAGCCCATCGCGCGACAGCGCCTGGGCGAGCGCGGTGAGCCGCTTCGTGGGCTTGGCCGCCTTGCGCGGCAGGGTCTGGGATGGGAGTCGGTCGAATGCCTTCCATACGCTCGGCGATATCGAGGCATTCACGTTCATATCGACCGGAGCTACGAGCACGCGCCGGCCCTCACCACCGCCGGTGTCGCCGGTCCCGTCATCACCTTCACGCTTCTGCCCTAGAAGCACCTCGGCGACCGCAGTGGCAGTCTGCCGGTTGAAGTGCGGGAGTACGCATTCGACAGAGTTGAGCCGGTCGTCTCCAGGGACGCGTCGCGCCAATGGCGTGCGAATCATGCGACCCAGCAACTGCGTGATGTGCGTTTCATCCTTGGCCGGCCGGAAGGACACCAGAACCTCAGCCCGGGGGCAGTCCCAGCCCGTGGAGATGGCGTCCTTCGCGAACAACACTCGAATGTGGGTGCGGTCTTGTACCTTCTCCGGGCTCACGTATGGCACAGCATGACCGCCGAGTTCGATGGCACTGTGGTCGCCGAACACATGTGCCATGGCATCACCGGGGAGGTCTGGCCACTCCTCGCGAACCGTGTTGAACGCAGTCATTAGCAGGTCGGCTGACGGCGTGTTCGGCACCTGAACGACGAGGAGCGGCACCACCGGGTCGGCCGCGGTGTCCTGGCCGTCTGCGTACTCACGCCATAGGACCGTAGACTCCTTGACCTTTCGGGTGGCCCGCTTCAGGAGCACAGTGTCGAACTGGCCAGTCTCGGCAGGGAAGTCGAGGCGGATGTCGTCCTTTAGCAGGCCGGATTCCTGCACCCGGGCCGGGTCGACGCGGATCGGCGGGTACGAGAGGCGGCCCTCTGATGCGGCCATGGCCTTATTGAATCGATCGACGGTTGCCGAAATTCCCCAGACCACCGGGACCGGTGGCACGCCGTTCGTGCCGTTGATGAGTCTCGCCACGATTGTGGACTTCTCATCGCGTTCTCGCGACGACGGCGCCTTCATTCCCCGGTGTGCCTCGTCCAGGATCAGATAGAGCGTGAGATGGTCATTCTCGATGGTGTTGCGGATCGTGTCCCACATCGTGAAGGCGCGGAGGTCCGGCGAGGCCGATCGCTCCACCAGCGGTTCCTGGGAATCGTCGGGTGCACCCTTTACGAGCAGCGAGTTCTTCGACAGTTTCTGTGCGTTTAGGAAGTACACCTTGCCCGGCTCGAGGTTCTCTTCGTTGAAGGTGTTCTCGATGACCTCCAGTCGGGAGTGCGCGATCCGATCTCCCGCTTCCATCAATCGGAACCGGGTCTGCTCGTTCAGCGACGGGTCGTCCGTGAACCAGAGCACGACCGCTCCTGGGTCCGCCTCGAAGCTGAAGTCGTCGTTGCCGTCGAAGAGTGACTCGATCACGGCCGCCGCCATCACCGTCTTGCCGGCACCAGTTGTCGCGGTGAGGGAGAACGCGGTGGGGCGTCTCCGCTGTTGCCAGTCGAACCTGGCGTCGGCCAGGTTCCGCAGCACGTCGCCGACGGCATCAACCTGGTAGTCCTTCAGCGTGAACCGCATCGCCCTGTCACTCCCTGCCGGTGTTGATCGTGAAGTTCGTCAGGTAGGACTCGTACAACCGCACCGGTTCGAGGTGGGCTGGCAGTTCTGAGCACACCATCTGGTAACTCCGGTCGTCGTCGGTCACGATGAACGCCACCCGCACCGATTCGGCTTCCGCGACAGCAGCGAGAAAATCGTGGGATGCATCCATGTCGAACAACACGCCGTATACGTCGGCGACCTCGAAGGTGTCCGTGGCTTTCGCGATCCGCCGGCCCTCCGCTCCAGCCTTCAGCCACAGCAAGGCGGCGACCGCCTCGAACGACCTATTGTGAGCCACTGACCGTGGCGCCTCGTAGGTCATCGTGAAGAATTCGACGTTCTCCTCGAAGCCTTCGGCCATTGGAAACTCGTCGACGAATTTGTAGTCACCTTTGATCGGTTCGCCGGCAGGCGTTTCACCGGTGATTGCCGCTTTGATGCGCGGCTTCGTGATGTAGTCGCAGATCCCCAGGGACTCCCACTCCGGATCTCCCGGCCGGAGTCCCTTAGCGCGCAGCCTAGTCTGCTCGTCCGCGGACACCTCGTTGTTGGTCACTGAGATACAGCGACGCCGCCCGCCGTCTTGCTTGTTGAGCCGCATCACTGCATGTGCCGTCGTACCAGAGCCGGAGAAGAAGTCGACGATCGTCGCCTGCTTCTTATCCGCAACGAAGAATCGCAGGGCATCCTCGACGGCGTACAGAGACTTCGGGAATGGGAACTTCCGGCCGGGCAGCAATACGCGGAGCAGATTGCTCCCGTGCTCGGTGGCGTCGTGCGAGCCGATGTTCCACACCGTCTTCGGCACACGCTCGCGCGAATCCATGTCCGCGTACCTCAGGATATGCGCTCCGGACGCATCACGTCCGCTTGAGACGAGTTCACCAGTCGCCAGCCGGTTGATGTCCTTGGCAATCAAGTAGTTCACCGTCCACATCCCCGTCGCTCGGTTCTTGGTACCGAGTTTCGCGTAGCCGTCAGCAATCAACTCTTCCAAGCGCTCAGGGCCGACCTGCCACCGCCCTTCCGACCCGTCCCGTCGCATCGGCCATGTTGCCGTCGTGCCGCTCGGGGGTTTGATGGTCTGGCGATCGACGCCCGCACCGAGCGGCCGTCCGACGGAGTGAATCGTGCCCGAGGCCTCATCAATGAGGATCGGATAGAACCCGCCTTCGCGGTCGGTGCGTTTCGAGTCCGTTCCTCGCCGCATGAGGGGATTCCAGATGTCAGGCAGCCTCTCGGACTTGATGCCGACCGACAGCCCAAGCGTCTCGCTCTTGATCGGCAACACGCCCGCACGTCCTACGAACACAACAAACACAAACTCGTTGACCCGGGCGAGTTCGCGGCCGCGTGCCACGCCCTTCCGGTTAATCACGGTGCTGACCATCTGTATGCGAGCGTCCGAGAATGTTTGCTCCAGCAGGAGTCCGAGTCGAAGGTACTCCTTCTCGTCGATGGTCGCGATGAGAACCGAGTCAGCCGGATTGAGCAACCGCTTCGCCAGCTTCAGACGACGCTCCATGAACGCGAGCCACTTGCTGTGGCGGTAGATGTCGTCATCGGCGACGTAGTTGTTGTTGTACTTCCAGTCTCTTGCGCCCGTGTTGTAAGGCGGGTCGATGTAGATCGCGTCGATCTTGCCTTCATGGGTGTAGAGCAGCGCTTGGAGTGCATGGAAGTTTTCAGCGTTAATGACGGTATGGAACGGCTTGTCCCCACCGCGCTCGACCTTGCCGGTTGAGACCAGGCCGGGGTAGATCGGATCACGGAACTCGGCTACGACCACGAGGTCCTCCACAGCACGCTCGGCCGTGTCTGCCTCGGTACCCGGGCTCGTCTGGCCCCTCAGCGCTGCGATCCGGCCGCCCTCGTTCCGCCTGACGGCAGTGACCTTCCATAGCCGCCGATCGACGTCGTCTGGGGACTCTCCCGGCGCAGCAAGGAACCGCACCTTGTCGCCGCGCCGGATTGGGCGGCCTGGCAGTTCGACTGTCTCGGGGGTGTGCCGTTCGAAGTTGAGGCCGAACGACCGACGCTCACTGAGCGCTTTCACCTCCTTGGCGAGGTCGGCGCCCAGCTGCGGGTCCTTCTGCTCCAACACTCGTAGGAGGTTGCTCAGCGTCGACACTCGTACCTTCCTTCCCCGAGCAGGTCCGTCGATTTCTGGTGCGACGAGTTCGCAGGCTATCTGGCCACGGCTCTTGTTTCATAGTGAGAGTTGGATGCTGCCGCGCAGCGCTGGGCGAAGTGCCGCGTGATCGGAAGTGCCTGTGCTGGCATTGATGAATGGCTACCCGCTTGGTCGGCAAGCGGAGCGGCATGCATAGGCGATGTTCTCGCAACGCCGACAGGGCCTACGCCTCACTGTGGCTGGCACGCTCCGCGCTGACCGGATCTTGTTGCCTGGCTACATGAACCGGCGCGCGCGCCACTGGCCGCTGGCCGGCGCCAGAGTACTTCTCGAGCACGGGACTCCTCGTATCGGAGGCCACGATGCGGTGGTGGGCCTAACTGGACTTGAACCAGTGACCTCTGCCTTATCAGGGCAGCGCTCTAACCGTCTGAGCTATAGGCCCGCGGTGCGGGTCGAAGCTGGAAGAGAGTATCAGAGGGCCGCCGAGAGCCAGAGGTAGCCCTCGGCTGCCCTTCCTTGTGCGTCCGCCGCCGGACAGCGGTCGGGCGTGCAGTGTGGAGGGAGACCGGTGGATGTCCTATGGCGGCGGAGACCTCGCAATGGAACGCGCGACTTCGGCGCGGATTGCGGACCATGGGAGCTCTTTGTTGGGTGCACTGCCAGGTATGTGGAGCGGCCAAACGTCCTTGCCGTAGACGAGGTGTACGCCGCCGGGGGCAAGGGTGGTGATGTGCTGGTCCCAAGCTGGCTGGGCCGCATGGACCAGGGGAAACACCACTACTGGTGGGTGGTGACCGCCGATCGCCTCGCAGAGCTGGGTTAGTGCCTGGTTGTCAGCGATGCCCAGTGCCAGCTCTGCCGCGAATCTGGGGTTGGCGTCAGGGTGATTGAGTCCCTCGATACGCCAGCGAGTCGGGTGCCGCCGTGCGTCACATCATCCCGCGTGGCGCCTAGCGGCTACGACTCTGGAGGCGTTGCGTGGAAGATCGCCGCACGGATTCAGTCCCCGGAGCTCCTTGTCTGGCGCGCTCCCAGCGCATGGAGCGGCCAAATGTCCTCTCCGTTCATCAGGCGCCTCAGCGGAAACTCAGAAGTTCCTCGCGGTGGCGCCATGCGAGTGTCAGACAGGCGGCGCTCGTCTGGCCGAGGGGCTCACGCGTCGTCAGACGCTTAACAGTGGGCTCGTCGAACGGCAGACCGCGGATCGACCTGTTCGCGTCCAGGGACGTTACAACCTCGCCCTCGGGATTCTTCGCAACTAGATCGCTGAACAGTTCGTCGAAGACGGTGTCGTCGATAACGGTTGTGGTGGCGATCGAGGAATTGAGGCTCAGTGCGTCGAGGATGATGCCGAGGGCGTAAGGGCGGACTTGGCCGACGGTACGCGCGGCGGTCATGTCTCGATAGAAGGGCCATACGTCGTAGTCGACAGGGACTCCGCTGCTGCCGTCGTGTTCTGGTTGGCCGAGCATCTCCTCGGCGTACTCGCGGACCATGTTGCGCCAGATGTCCAGGTCGGCTGAGACGCTCTCGGGCGAGATGCTCGCGGGCTGGAACTCGCCTGCGGGGAGAAGGCTGTAATGCCGACCGTTGGTGACCTGCGTCGGGTCACGCCTGAGCAAGAAGAACGTGCCGCTGCCGTCGACGGTGTTTCGGCGGATTGTCAGTGTGCTGATCCCGGGGTTGACGATGCGTCTCGACAGGTCGAATGGATCAGAGACCAAGCCCCTGAATGGCAGGTGCGCCCAGTCGAGGTGGCCGGCGAGCTCGGCGGCAGCTGACTCGTGTGCCAGTACCTCGGAGACGTCGAGTTTGTCGAAGAACGTTGCGAGTCCGAACTTCATTCGGCCGGCGCCATGGCTCCACTCAACGTCAGTGAGCCGGTAACTGTGGCGGTTCTCGAACAACGCTGGCTTTCGTAGGTAGCGGATAGCGGCGGTGTACCGGGTGAACGCCTGACCCGGTGCACGTAGCGGCAGGGTCGGACGGGCTTCGGCCTCGATGCCGGTGATTCGCGGCTTCCGCGGGCTGGCATCCCAGTCGACTACGAGCTTGTCGAGAGGTACTGGCTCCCTGGGGAGCCATGTCGCGGGGCTGATTGCCGGTACGTTTTCCACGCGAAGCGCTGGGTCGTACAGGTCGGCCGTCCTAGCTGCTAGGCCGATTCCACTCTCGATGAGGTACTGCCGCACCTCGCGCCAATGTGCTTGGCTGGCCTCGACGGCAGCGTCTGCCGAGGGTTGCTCGCTGATCCCGATTGGCTGATCCGAGGCTTTCGCCGGTGCACCCTCTTGTGCTGACAGAAGCATGCCGAACCTCCGGTGGACATCCTCGCCTGCATCCTTCAGTGCGGCGTCGAGTACTTCTTGCATTCCGGGCGAGAGCACCATGTCTGGATTCGCCTCCCAGTTCGCGACGGTGCGGACTCCGGCGCCGAGGCGGCTGGCGAAGGCTTCGTTGCTCATGCGCAGGGACGCTCGGAGCGCCGACGCTCGTCGGCCTGTCCACAGGTCCACTACGTCCATCGTGTGAGTCCCTTCGCAAGGTCGAGCCAGACAGACTGCACTGTCGCTGCACTGTGGATGCATCGTCGCGGCATGTTGAGCGAGTCGCCTTCAGTATTCACTGGTTCATGTGGAAACCAGGGGCACCGGAGATTCGCGGACTCACTCGGCTTGCCATTGCTGGGATGAGTCGGTCACCAGTTGCTCAAGGTGCTCGACCCGATGCCGCAATGAGTCGACGTCGGCGCGCAGACTTGCCAGCTCCGAACCGTTGTTCTCAGCAGTAGCAACAAAGACGCCGACACCTGGCGCGGAGCGGAGGAGGCCTTCCGACTGGAGAGTCTCGATCGCGCGGCGGACGGTCATCAGCGCTACGCCGAAGGTCGTTGCGAGTTTGGGCCCGGCGGGCAGCTTCTCGCCCGGTTTGAGTTCGCCGCCGGCGATTGCTTTGCGGATGCCGGAGGCGACCTGGAGGTAGGCGGGTCCGGCGACCTGATCGTCCAACTTCATACCTGAACGGTAGTCCGGGCTAGATCAGCTAGTCATGTCTACTCGCGAGCCGTTGTCGGCAGAATCAGACTAGACTAGACTAGTCTGGACTAGAGTTGCTTCGAGAGGAGAACGGAAATGCAGGAGTCCAACGAGGGCAACCGCCAGTGGCTGAACGTCGCGGAGATGGCGAAAGAGCTGGGGATCGCAGAGATGACGCTCTACCGCGCGATCGCGGCAGGGGAGTTCCCGGCAGTGCGGATTGGCAGGCGTCTTTTCATTCCCGCCCGAGTCCTAGACCGCATGGCCGAGGCGGCGATCGCGACTGGGCGCGTCGTGACAGCGGCTGAGTTCTGCGGTGAAGCCTCATGACCGCAGGCACGACCGACCAACAAGGGATTACAGACCGGCCCCGCCCAGGCGCCAACCAGAACAGGGCCGGTTCTCCCTTCACTCAGGTACGAGTTCGAGAGGTCTACAGCATGACTGAGGCTGTGCCGGGCGGCATGGAGTGGGTGCTGCGGTTCGCGATGTTGGAGGTTCCGCGGCAGCGAGCGGAGCTGATCCGTGGGTTGTTCGAGCTGCCGGCGTGGGTGGCGGATCACCCGGAGCTGCCGGTGCCGGCGGTCAGGGCCGTGGTCTGGCCGTCGAGCCGGAACGCGGACTTTTCGGCGGCTTGCAGCGAGGTCGACCAGGTCGGTGCCGCGCTCGGTGTTCAGCCGGAGTTGCGCGGCGGGCATTACCACGTGAGCACGGAATTCGGTCCCGTCGAGATCACGTCGTTCGCGATTTCGAGCGAGACGATGGCCGCGCACACCGCACACATGTCGTACGCGGAAAACGTACAACCCGGGCCGAGCGCGGCTAAGGCGACGGGTGGTGCGCGATGAGCGAGAACGTACGGCTTGATCTGGCGTGGCGGATGCACGACTCGGCCGCGGGTGCTGTCGACCGGGCTGACACGAAAGCTGGTTTCGCTGCGACGGTCGAGACCGCCTTGGCTGCGGTTGTTCTGTCCCTGGTGTCGCAGTCAGACGGCGCGCCTGTGGCTGTCCGTGTCCTGTTCGGTGTCGCGCTCGCGGCTCTTGCGGTGGCGCTGGGTTGTGCGTTGGTGGTGGTGGTGCCGAGGCTGCACCGTCCGGGCTGCAAGCTCGTCGCGGGGGAGTTCCTGTACTTCGGCGCGGTCCGCCTGCGGTCGATTCGCGAACTGCGCCAGCACATCGACCCCGAGGTGTACGGCGAGCTGCTCGCCGAGCCGTGGGAGGCCGTCAGCCACCACGCGAAGCGGCTGGCCGATATCGCCTGGGCCAAGCACCGCTTGTTGCGGATCTCGTTCGCGGCGGCGACCGCGGGTGTGCTGGTCGCGGCGGCCACTGTGCTGATCGAGGGTGCGCGATGATGCGCCGACCGACGCGGACCGAGGGCGTGATGGTGCCGCGGTTCACGGCTCTGATGGTGACGCTGACTGCCGCGGGTATCGCGGCGTGCGTGTGGGGCCGGACCCCCCTAGTGATCGAGGTGGGTTACTGGGCGGCGGCGACCGGCGTCGTCGGTTTGGTGACGAGCGGCCTGTTGTTCTGGCGCCTGATGCACGGCGTCCTCATCGCCGCGCCGTTGTGGGTCCTGCTGGCCGGTTTCGCCGCGCTGCGCCTGCACGCGCCCGGTGGTGCAGCGGGGTGGACGATCGGTGCCGGGGCGCTGCTGTTGGTGACGCTGGGCCCGGTGGCGGTCAACCGCCCGGTCGGTGGAGGTCTCGCGGCTGCTGTGTGGCTGGCCTACGCTGGATTGCTGCTCCGTGCGCTGCCGGACTCGGTGCAGGCATCGCAGCGCTGGTGGCTGCTGTTGCTGGCGGCAACTGTCGCGCTGGTCGCGACGGCCGGTTTCGCGCTGCGGTCGCGGTCCAGCTCGCGGGGCCTGCTGCGCCGCCTGGGGCGCGCTGGTCGGGTCACTGACGGTCTGGCGTCGGCGTGGGACGTGCGCCGGAACGCCTCGGCGCGGATGCTGCGCCGCAAGGCCAAGCAGGTCCGGCCGTCGCTGGCGCAGGTGCCGACGTGGAAGCGGCGGTTCGTGCCGCTGACTGAGCTGGGCACGACGGTCGCCACGGTCGGCTGGGTCAAGGTTCGCTCCAGCGCGGAGGACCACACGCTGACGGTGGCCGGGCCGCGTGCGGGCAAGACCGGCCTGGTGATGGGGCATCTGCTCGACGCGCCGGGTGCGGCGATCGTGACGTCGACCAAGACCGATGTCCTCGACATCACCCGCGGCCTGCGCGGCAGGCGTGGCCCGGTGTGGGTGTTCGACCCCGACGGCCTGACCGAGGACGGCTCCACGATCTCGTTCGACCCGTTGATCGGTTGCAGCGACCCGTCGGTGGCGATGGACCGCGCCTCGGACCTGCTGGACGGGGTCGGCGCCAAGAGTGACGACGCCGAGCACTGGCTGAACCTGGCCCGGCAGGCGCTGACCGCGTTGATGCACGCTGCCGCGCTCGGCCGTTACACGATGGCCGACGTGCAGCGCTGGGTCGCTCACCCCGACTCCGGTAAGGACGACGTGCTGTGGGAGCTGCGGGTCGCGAACTCGGTCGGGTTCGAGCTGCAGGCCATGCAGTTCTTCGACAACAACGAACGCACCCGCTCCAGCATTTCCACCACGATCATGCCCGCACTGAGCTGGTTGTCGGTGCCGGCCGCGGCGGCTGCGGCGGCACCCGGTGGGGTCGCGTTCGACGTGGAGCGGCTGCTGGCCGAGACCGGCACCGTGTGTCTGCTGGGCGCGGAAGACAAGAAGACCGCGCCGCTGGTCACCGCGTTGACGGCGCACATCGCCAGGTCGGCGCGCGCGATCGCCGTCAAGAGCCCGGGCCGCCGGTTGGAGCCGCAGCTGACGATGGTGCTGGACGAGGCCGCGCTGATCTGCCTGATCCCGCTCGATCGGTGGACCGGCGACTTCGGGTCCCGCGGCATCACACTGCACATCGTGGCGCAGTCGCGTGCCCAGCTGCGGGAGCGGTTCGGTGAGGCCGCGACCGGTTCATTGATGACGAACGTGACCACGAAGATCGTGCTGGCCGGCACCTCCGACGATGACGATCTGCAGTTTTGGTCCACGCTGTGCGGCGAGCGGCTGGAGCAGACCGCGACCAAGGACCGCACCACCGGCGGGGTGTCGATCAGCGACCGCCGCGTCCCGGTCCTGACCCCGGGCCAGATCGCGCAGCTCCGGGCTGGGCAGGCGCTGATCATCACCCGCGGCATGCCGCCCGCGATCGGGCGGGTCAAGATGGCCTGGAAACGCTCGGACCTGCGCAGGGAACGGTTCAACAACCGCCCCGCCGTGCAGTGGACCAACCGCCAAATGGCTGCGCTCGAGAACCGGATCGGCGCTCGGGTCCTCAACGACGCCGCGTGGCTGCGCGACCAGATCCTCTCCGGTGCCGACCGCGCAACAGCCGCGCGCCGGCGGCTGGCGGCTCCTGTCACACGCCGGATCACGGCTCGCGTCGTGGCCGCGGTGACATGGCTGGAGGCTAACGACCCGGCCCGCGAGCTCCTCGCGCGACTGCGGCTGGCAGGTGCGATGCGCAAGGCCCGCGCAGCCCTCGCCGGACGTGAGACCGCTCGACCGCGGGAACTGGTCGGCCGCGACCACGGCACCGACGGCGGTGCGGCATGACGGCACCGAACAGCGGATGGAGCGGCGACGAGTTGCGGGCGCGCTGGAGCTGCGAGTACCTCGCCGAGGTGCTCGACCTGGAAGCCGTCCCCGCCTATGACCAGGACGGCAACGCGACTGGCTGGGTCGCGATCGACCCGGGCGTGCTCGAAGACCGCTTCGTAGACCTACGCCGAGGGAGACGACTGATGCGCTACGACGACGACAAGGACCCCGGCACCGCCGCGCTCGCGGCGGTTGCCGGGCTGGCCCGGTCGGTCGAGGGGCTGACCCGGGATGTGGCTGCGATGAAGACCGGTCTTCAGCAGACCGCCTCCAAGACCGCCGTAGCGCGGCTGAATGACACCGTGGCGTCGCTGGGCAAAACGGTCGCCTCGTTCGAGGACCTCCTGACCCGACTCACCGCCAAACCCAACAGCCGTGGCAAGGCCGCAGGTCCCAGCGACGTCGAGCCGGTGTCGTGGCTGCGGCTGCCCGAGGACGACGAGTCCGCAGTACAGGCGGTGCTGAGCGAACTGCTGCCGTGGATGGAATCGACCTATCTGCGTTACGCCACCAGCGCGGAGTCGCTGCCGCCGTGCTGGCTGTGGCACCCCGACATCGTCGAGGAACTGCTGTGGCTAATGGACGCCTGGACCGGCGCCTACCACGGCCCGGAGGCGTCGAACAAGCTCGTCGGTGACTGGCACGACCGGCAGCGGCCAGGCGTGGCCCGCCGCATCGGCGAATACGCCCCGAGCTGTGACGTGCTCAAGCACCGCGACCCCGCGGGACAGCCCGCCGTGGTCGTGCCGCTCGCGGCCGACGCGGACGAGTTCGTGACCTGGTGGACCACCAACCGCGACGCCAACGGCCCGGCGCCGACCGCTGAGCAGATCAAGGCCGGCCGCCCCCGCGGCGGCCTGACCGCCGTACCCGACACCGCTGGAGGCCAGCGATGACCACCCACCTGATCAACCTGCCCGACGTCTTCGATCAGGGCGCGGTGACTTGGCCAGTGATCGCCGCCGGCGCCACCCGACTACTGATCCTCGCCGCGACCGTGACGGCGCTGGTTTGGGCGACCCGCCGCGCCTTCCGGGGTGTGAGTGCCGCGATCCAGGCCGGGCGGCTGACGACCCGGCGGGTGCTGATCGTGGTCTCGATCGTCGCCGCGCTCGGCGTCGCCGGGATCGGCGGCGCACGGTCGTTCAGCGCCGTGTCGGACAAGTTCGACAGCAACCTGGTGCCGTTGGTTGCCGACGGCATGATCGTGGCCTGCACCGCCCTGCGACTCGCGGCCTTGACGCGCGGGTGGCGGATTCCGGGCGCGCTGGTCACGACGTATGTGTTCATCGGCGGCACGGTGTGGCTGAACATCGACACCGCCCACGGCATCGCCGACGCCGTCGCGCACGCGCTCGCGCCGCTGGCCTACGCGGTGCTGGTCGAGATGCTCGCCCACCTGCTGCGGCTGCACATGAAGCTCGCCCAGCCCGCCAAGGCGCGACTGTCGGCGCTGACCTGGTTCACCTCCCCGGTGATCACCACCCGGGTGTGGCTGCACCTGTCCCGAACCGGCACCGACGACCCGGCCGAGGCCCGGGCGCTCGTGCAGCAGGTCGTGCGGATGGCGTCCCGGCTGGCGACGCTGTGCCCCAGCCACAAGCTGTGGCCCTACGACGCGGCCCGCGGCGCCCGGGCTGCGTGCCTGCACACCATCCGCGACGGCTTGCTCTCGGCCCGCCAGCTTGCGGCCCTGCTGCCCGCCGGCGGGCGCCTCACGCCGGGCGAACTGCTCGCCCTGGTCGACTCCGCCGCACTCGGCATGACCGACCCCAGCCACCCGCCGAAGGCCCCCGGCGACGGGACCGCGGCTCCGGCCGACATCGCGTCCGGCGATACGGCCGATGGTGCACCGCTGTGGCTGGTCGCGTTCCTGCTCGGTGCACTACGCACCGACACCACGACCGCACCGGTGCACTCCGCGAGCCGCACCGCACCGGCCGCACCGGTGCACGTACCGCACCGCACCGACGACACGAACACCGAGACCGGCGCGACGCCGGACGCCGCACCGCGTAAGGGATCGGGTCCCACGGATGCCGAACTGCTCGATGCGGTGGTGCGGCACGCGGCCGAGCACGGCGGTGCGGCGCTCGGGCAGCGCGAGATCCGCCGCGCCACCGAGGAGGCCTTCGGGCGACCGGTCGGCTTCGGCCGCGCCAAGCGCCTCCAGGAGCTCGCCGGTTGGGCCGAGCCCACCACCGGTGACAGCGACAACCCGCCGCCGGTCCCGCAGGTGCGCGGACAACTCCAGCTCGTCACCGAGCCCGGCGAAACCACCCCCGAGAGCAGCGACGACGACACCACGAAGTCCACCGAACTCGAAACGAGCAGCCACCGATGAGCACCGTCACAGATAACTCAGCGACCAGCAGGCAGCACACCACCGCAGCCGCAGCGACGATGACCGCACCGACGTTCCAGCAGCAGCCAGCAGGCAGCAGCAAGACCAAAGAACTCAGATCACACCTATGCATCACGATCAAGTGGAGCCGTCACTCCGCTTCGCGTCGTCGGCAGTGTCCGGGCTTCGCCCTGCCCAATAGCGCCGGGTACGGCCCGGCTCGAGTCGCCGGAGGTGCGTTGTGCTGAGCGTGCGCAGCGGCCACCGCGCCGACTACCTGACCGGCGCTGTCGCGTCAGGCCGGGAGAACTACTACACCGGCGCGGTGGCGGCCGGCGAGCCGCCCGGGCGCTGGTTCGGCAGGGGCGCCGAGGCGCTCGGCCTGGCCGGGGAGGTCGACGCGCAGGACATGACCGCGCTGTACGAGCGGTTCATCGACCCGCGCGACGACGCGTTCCGTGACCCGGCACGGTGGGACGAGGCCGAGACGCTCGGCCACGCCGGCCGCAACTACAAGTCCGAGGAGCAGGTGTACGCCGACGCACTGGCCAAGGAGCCCGGTGCAGACGCGGAGCGCCGTGCCGAGCTGCGTGCACTGGCGGGCAAGGCGGTGCGTAAGAACGTCGCGTTCCATGACGCGACGTTCTCGGTGCAGAAGTCCGTCACCGTGCTGCACACCGCGTTCGAGGCTCAGGAGGTGCAGGCCCGCGCCGAAGCGGAGCGGGCGCGGGGTGCACTGGAGCAAGCTCAGCGCACCGGTGACACCGCCGAGGTGCATCGGTGCACGCAGGCGGTGCACCGCGCGGAGACCGAGGCCGCGTCGTGGGGGCAGTACCGCCAAGCTGTCGAGGATTCGATCTGGGCGGGCAACCGGGCAGCCCTGTCCTATCTCCAGGACAAGGCTGGGTACACCCGCGTCGGTCACTTCGGGGGCGCCGCGGGCCGGTGGGACGACGCGCACGACTGGACGATCGCGTCGTTCTTCCAGCACGACAGCCGCGACCACGACCCGCAACTGCACATCCACAACGCGATCCTGAACCGCGTGCAGGGCAGCGACGGGAAGTGGCGCACCCTCGACGGCGAGGCCCTGCACCGCTACCAGCCCGCCGCCGGCGCGGTCGGCGAGCGGGTGATGGAGTACCACCTGGCGAAGGCACTCGGGGTCCGGTTCGAGATGCGGCCGGACGGCAAGGCACGTGAGGTCGCTGGGATCGACCAGGCCGTGATGGACCTGTTCTCGTCTCGCCGCAAGGCGATCACGAAGAAGACCGCCGTACTGGTGCGTGAGTTCGAGGCCCAGTTCGGCCGCGAACCGAACAACCTGGAGCTGGCCAGGTTGCAGCAGACCGCCACGCTGGCGACCCGCAAGGCCAAGTCCCACGACGGCGAGACCGTCGAGCAGCGACTGGCGCGATGGGATCAGCAGTTGCGCGCCGAGGTCCGCGGGGGACTCGGCAAGGTGGCACAGAACGTCCTCGCCACCACCGGCACGCCGCCGGTGTCGCACACCTTCAACGAAGCCAAGGTGCTCGACATGGCGCTGGCCGAGGTCCAGCGCAAACAGGCCGAATGGGAGGCCCCCGACCTGACCCGCGAGATCAGCAATGCGCTCCCGGACGATCTGGGGGATCGGACCCCGGAGCAGATCGTGGAGCTGCTCGACAAGCTCACCGAGAAAGCTCTCCGTCAGGCGGTGGTGCTGGCCGCCGAGCGGCCCGGCGAGGCGATGTTGCCCGCCGAGCTGCGCCTGGCCGACGGGACGTCGGCGTACCGGGCGCCCGGCGGCACCCGCTACGCCACCGGCGACCACCTGAAAGCCGAGCGGCAGCTCGCCCGCGCCGGCTACGCCCGTGGCGCCGCGCTCGTGCAACCGCACCTGGCCGAGGAGTTCTGCCGCCAAATCGCCACAGCCGGACTCGAGCTAGGCGCCGATCAGGCGGCCGCTGTGCGCGGCATCCTCACCTCCGGCGCGAAGGTGGAGACGCTCATCGGACCGGCCGGCACCGGCAAATCGCGCGTCGTCGGCGCCTTGGCCAAGGCATGGGAGGACCCCGAGCTGTGGTTCGGCACGCAGCACCGCATGATCGGGTTGGCGGCGTCGCAGGTCGCGACCGAGGTGCTGGCCGCCGACGGTGTCACCGCCCGCAACATCACCCGGTGGCTGATGACGCATCAGCACATCGCCGACGGCTCGGCCAGCCGCGAGGAACTCGCCTGGCAGCTGCGAGACGGCGACCTGGTCGTCGTGGACGAGTCCGCGATGGCCGCCACGAGCGATCTGGCCGTCATCAACCGGCTGTGCGATGAGGCCGGGGCCAAGCTGCTGCTGGTCGGCGACCACCGCCAGCTCGCCGCGGTCGGCGCGGCGGGCGGGATGGAACTGGTTGCCTCCGGCGCCCTGACCCACGAGCTGACCGAGACCCGCAGGTTCCGCGCCGGCTGGGAAGGTCCGGCGTCGCTGCGGCTGCGCGCCGGTGACCAGACCGTCCTGGCCGAGTACCACAAGCAGGGCCGCATCCTCGACGGCGGAACCATCGAGCGTGCCCAGCGCACCGCCGCCGACGCCTGGCTGGCCGACCACCTCACCGGCCTGCACTCGCTGCTGATCGTAGACACCAACGACCAGGCCACCCAGGTCAGCGCCCAACTGCGCTCCAGACTCGTGGAATACGGCCGCGTCGATGACACCAGCACTGTGTTCCTCGCGGCGCAGGGCAGCCACGCCGGCGCCGGTGACCTGATCCAGGCCCGGCACAACGACTGGCGGCTCGCCAAGTACAAGGGCAACCGGCGGGCCGTGTTCAACCGCGACGAGTTCGAGGTGATCGGCACCCGCCCGGACGGCGGTCTGATTGTCGCGCCGCTGGAGCGCGGCACCCGGCGCCGCGTCCCCGGCGAAACGGTGGAACTGCCCGCGAGCTACGTGCGCGAGCACGTCGCCCTCGGGTACGCCGCGACCGTCCACTCATCGCAAGGCCTCACCGTGGACACCGTCCACTCGGTCACCACCCAGAACACCTCGCTCTACGCGCTCTACGTAGCCATGACCCGGGGCCGGACTGCCAACACCACGCACGTCGTCACCCAAGCCATCGCGGCCTCGGCCGAGATCGGCGAGACCAAATCGGCGGCGAAGCGGTCACCGCTGGCCGTGCTCGGCACCGCGTTCGACCTCGACCAGCCACAGATCTCGGCCTTGCAGGCCCAGGCCGAAGCCGCCGCCGAAGCAGGCCACCTCCGCACCCCGGCCGAACTGCTCACCGACGGCATCGCGGTCGCCACCGCCGGGCGCTGCGCGCAGTGGCTCGATGAGCTGACCAAGCAAGGTCTGCTGACCGAGCCGCAGCGGACGAAACTCGCCGTCGAGGACGGCGCCGGCACCCTGGCCACCCTGCTGCGGCGCGCCGAGCTGGCCGGGCACGACCCGCACCAGGTGCTCACCGACGCGGTAACGGCGCGGACGCTGACCGACGCCCGCCGCCTGTCCTACGTCCTGCACGACCGCATCACCAAGACCACCCGGCTCGACCCGGCCGGCGACACCCACACCGAGTGGGTGCCCCGCCTCGAGGACCCGGCCTGGTCGAGCTACCTGCACCAGCTCGCCGCCGAGGCCGACCGTCGCGCCACGACCATGGCCGAGCAACTGGCCGCCGACCCGCCCCCGTGGGCGGTCAAGGCGTTCGGCGCACCGCCCGCGGAAGGAGAGACCCGCACCGAATGGATCGAGCGGGCTGCCGTGGTCGTCGCCCACCGCGAACTCGCCGGAGTGACCGACGATGCCGCCGCGCTCGGCCCGCCGCCGAAGCCGGGCCAGGTCGAGGCGTACGCCTCATGGCGCGCGGCGTGGCGGGCCCTTGGCCGCCCCGACACCGACCGCGCGGAGGCCGAGATGTCCAACGGCCAGTTGCGTGTCCGGGTCCGCGCCTACGAGCGCGAACAGGCTTGGGCGCCGCCGTCGGTGGCCGAAGAACTCGCCGGCACCCGGCAACAGTCCGAGGATCAGCGGCGCACGGCGACACTGCGTGCCACCGAGGCCGACGCCTGCAGCGACGCGCAGACCGCGGCCCGGTTGCGCGCCGAAGCCGGCGAGGCCAAGGCTCTCGCGCAGGCTCTCGATGCCCGGGCGGCCGAGCTGGCGATCGTCGACCAGGCCCGCGCCGAGTGGTACGCCCACACCGCCGCCACCCGTGAAGCAGCGTTACGCGCGACCGACGAACTCAAGGACCGCGGCATCGACAACAGCGACGAAGGCACCACCACCGACGAATGGCTCGCCGCGCACCGCGCCAGCGATCGAGCCGACGACCAGCACCGCACCGTCACGGACGAGCACGAGCTGGCCGACATCGCGCAGCAGCGCGACACCGACACGATCGACGCCGTGCCCGGTGCCGAGCTCGTGGAGGCCCAACTGGTCAACGACCAGCTGCCCAGTAAGGCCGCAGGACCCGACGTAGCTGCCGACGAGATCTCTGGCGCGGAGATCGTTGCCGACGACAACACGAGCTCCGACGACGCGGGCTCGGTGGCCGCCGAGAACCGGACCGCGCAAGAAGGCCAGGCTCCGGTCGATATTCGCGAGGTCGCGGCCGGCGAGGAGCGGGTCGCGGAGTCCGATGCCCCGCGGGTGCCGTCCGCAGACGAGTCGGCCGAGGCGGTCCGCCGGGCGCAGCGGGCACTGATCGAGATCCAGCACCGCCGCGAAGCCGAGGAACGGTTCGCCGCCGCCGAAGCCGAAGAACGGGACGAGGAACTCGCCCGGTGGCACGCCGACGACAGCAGCGCCGAGCGTCGCGGCGCGGCAGCGAAGGCATCCGAGGCCGCGACCGAGGACAGCGGTCCGGTGATGGAGCTGGGCAGCTACGACGACCAGTAGCCGCGAGGCTCTCCCGCCCCTGGCGGGCGGGAGAGCACCCCGGCCTGCGGCCGGGCGAAAAGCCTGCTGTGGCTGGGGTTGGTGGGCGGCTAGCGGACCAGGTCCCCTCCAGCCAAGTTGGTTCCGGCAGTTCTCACCTGGAGGACAAACCGCGTCCACCAGGTGACAACGGCCGCAACCAACTTGGCCGGAGCCTCTGACCCGGCCCGCTAGGCGGCAGTAGCCGGCAGGCCCCAAAGGACGGGGCTGCCGCCAACACAAGCCCACCAGCGGGCAACGGACCAGTCGCAAGGAGACCACCGTGAACCACCCGACCAACACCACCACCCCTCACCGGTACTTCGTGGATGCCGTCGCCGAGCACAACGACAACGCGTGGCCGAAGCACCGTGACGTGACTCCGGCTCCGCAGCCGATCCGGAACGGCCAGGTCGTGAGCGTCTGTTCGTGCGGCCGCCGGTTCGTCGGCATCGACCCCGACCACGCCGACTGGCAGCTGATCGACCACATCGACAACAACGCCGAGACCGTCAACTAACCCACCGGCACGGGGAGCGTCGTGGTGACGGGACCACGCACCCACGGCGCTCCCCGCACCACCCCTCTCGGAAGGAGCTGAACCGATGACGACAGTGACTGATCTGTTCTGCGGTGCCGGTGGCTCGAGCACCGGAGCTGTGCAGGTGCCCGGCGTGACCGTGCGGATGGCCGCGAACCACTGGAAGCTGGCCGTGGAGACCCACAATTCGAACCACCCGACCACGGACCACGACTGCGCGGACCTGTCCCAGGTCGAGCCGGGCCGCTACCCGCGCACCGACGTGTTGTGGGCGTCGCCGGAGTGCACCAACCATTCCCAGGCCAAGGGCCGCAAACGCAACGTGGACGCGATGCCGGACCTGTTCGGCGACACCCTGCCCGACGAGGCGGCCGAGCGGTCGCGGGCGACGATGTGGGACGTGGTCCGGTTCGCCGAGCACCACCGCTACCCGGCGATCGTGGTCGAGAACGTGGTCGACGCCGCACTCTGGGTGCTCTGGCCCGCGTGGCGCTCCGGGCTCGACGCATTGGGCTACTGCACCCACGTCGTCTACCTCAACAGCATGCACGCCCAGGCCGGCGGGCTGCCTGCCCCGCAAAGCCGCGACAGGTTGTATGTGGTCGCGCACCTGCGCACAACGACCTGCCCGGACCTGAACCGGTGGACCCGGCCCCTGGCGTACTGCCCGGGTTGTGACGCGATGGTGCGGGCGATGCAGGCGTGGAAGAAACCCGAGCGGACCTGGGGCCGGTACCGGGCCCAGTACGTGTGGCGCTGCCCGAACGTTGCCTGCCGCAACCAGACCGTGGAGCCCGGCTGGCTCCCGGCCGCGGCGGCGATCGACTGGTCACTGGTGGGGGAGCGGATCGGGGACCGGACCCGGCCGCTGGCCGACAAGACCATGCAGCGGATCCGCGCCGGGCTGGCCCGCTACGTCCGGCCGGAGCTGCTGGTGCCGGTCGAGGGCCGTGACGGCAAGACGGCCGCCTCGGCCTGGGACGCGATGCGGACCATGACGACCCGCAACGAGACCGGTCTGTTGGTTCCGGCCGGTGGGACCTGGAACGAGACCGCGACGCCGCTGAGTGCAGTGATGCGGACCCGGACCACTCGTGAGTCGGAGGCGCTGGTGGTGCCGCTGCGCAACAACAACACCACCAAGCGGGTCTCGGAGCCGTTCGACACGTTCGCGGCCAACGGGAACCACCACGCGCTGCTGATGCCCTACTACGGCAACGCCACCACCCGGACCACGACCGAGCCGCACGGGACGTTCACCACACGGGATCGGTATGCGCTGATCATGCGGAACAACGGCTCCCGTTACACGGGTGCGGAGATGTGCACCCCGGCGAGCGAGACGCTGCGCACCCTCACCACCGCCGGGCACCAGTCGCTGCTGGAGCCGCAGACGGTCGCGGTCGAGGACTGCCTGTTCCGGATGCTGGAGCCGCACGAGGTCGCCGCCGGGATGGCCTTCACCCCCGGATACGTGGTGCTGGGCAACAAACGCGAGAAGGTCCGCCAGCTCGGCAACGCCGTCACCCCACCCGCCGCCCGCGACCTGATCGCCGCCGTCGCCGAATCCCTCGGCCACGACCTCAGCGACCTGAACGCCGCCTAACCAAGAGCTGGTGGGGGTGGCCTCGCCCGCCGCCCCCACCAGCAACAGCAAACCCGACACCGCAAACCGCCGCGAGGGGAACCCACACCATGACCGACCCGAACACCGACCTGACGCTCTCACTGCTGACCCGCACCGACGAGGTCGACTACCAGGAGCCCGAGGCCCAAGTGGTCATCGCCGCCGACGAGGCCCGGGCCCACCGACTGGCGATGGGCGATCTGTCCAAGGACCAGCAGTTGTCCTGGCTCGACCCGCAGCGGTCCACCTGCGTCGCCGTCGCGTCTATCGCCCCCGGCGAGCCGGGGCACGTGCTGACCGCCCACGCCCCCTCCTGACCCACGAACCCGAGGGAGACATTCCATGAACACCCCAACCGACGACACCCCCACCGCCGAGGGACCGGACGACTTCCAGGTGGCCGTGACCGCGGTCACCCGCGCGATCAGGGCGATGAACGCGAACCGGCGCGGTGGTGACGGCGCCGAGTTCGTCACGCACCTGCTCGCCACGGTCGCCGCGAACCTCGGCACCAGTGCCGCCGTCACCGCCGCTCGGCCTGGGTCGTGGGAAGCCGCCGGCGTGGGCGACCTGCTGCGCAGCACCGTCGGATCAGACGACGAATACCTGCTGACCTATCGCATCGAGCCGATCGAGATCGTGGTCAACAGCACCTTCGAGCTGGACGACCTCGGCCTGTACGAGACCTACGAGGCCAGCACCGGCCACATCGGGCGCACGCTGTTCGGTGACCGCTGGAGCCAATCCCGCGACCGCCTGACCGTAGACGAACTGGGACAGATCGAAGACATCGAGCAACTGCTCGTCGACCTGGAGAAGACCGACCGCGCCGAGTACCAGCGACGGTTCACCGCGACCGTCCAGGCCCGCCTCGAGCAGCTGCGCAGCGACGACCCACACCGCTACCCCGAGCAGCTGACCGTCACGGTCCGGTTCAACGACAACGACAACGACACCGCCAGCTACAGCGACCGCACCGACGAGCTGACCGACGGGTGGGGCGAGGACCTGGCCAGCCGGCTCTACCAGCACGCCCGCGAGACCACGCCACTGCCCGGCAGCGACACCGCACCGGACTGGGCAGCCGGCCAAACCCACGTCGACACGCTCCTGGCCGCCGGGCACTGGCCGCACCTGCGCATCCCCACCCTGACCCACTACGCCACCCCGGCCCCCGAGCACTGACCAGCTGCGAGAACAGGAGAACCACGTGATGACGATCAAGGTCCGGCTGTCCGGAGAACCCGATCAGATCGACGCCATGATCACCCACCTCAGCGAAGCCTTCGAGGTCGCCGGCGGCGACCGCGCCTACCCGAACCGGGGATCGTTCGGCGTCCGCGTCTACCTCGAAATCCGGCCCCGCACCGACCAGCCCACCGTGCGACGCGTACGCAGCGAACGGGTGCACCCGCACCGTCAGGAGATCGAACCGTGAACACCACAAGAGATCGCAGGACAAACACGGGGCGGGCCGGGGCTCGAGGAGCAGGACCCGACCGGCTCGCCCGGTCGGCGCACTGGCACGCCGCCCGCGGCCTGGCCGTGTTCCCCCTCCGACCCGGATCGAAGACGCCAGCGGTCGAGGACTGGCCGCACCAGGCAACCACAGACGCCGATCAGATCACCCGCTGGTGGCGTGAAGCCCCGTACAACATCGGCGTCGCCACCGGCCCGTCCGGGCTGCTGGTGATCGACCTGGACCAGCCCAAGCCCGGCGAAACCGTGCCCGAGCCCTGGCACTCCCGCGGTGCCACGTGCGGGCGCGACGTGCTCGACCAGCTCGCCGACGACGCCGGCCAGGCCATGCCCCGGACCTGGACCATCGCCACGCCCTCGGGCGGACGTCACCTGTACTACCGCCAACCCGACGGGACCGAGCTTGGGAACAGCGCCGGGCGGCTTGGCTGGAAGATCGACACCCGCGGTCGCGGGGGCTACGTCGTCGGCGCCGGATCGGTCCTGCGGGGACAGCGATACCGCGCGGACGTGATCCGCCGTCCAGCCACGCTTCCTGACTGGGTCACCGCTCTGACCGCGACCGACGCAACCATCCCCACACGCCCGGCAAGCAACCTCCGCAGGTTCGGCGCCGCGTACGGGCTGAAAGCGCTCACCGATGAGCTCGAACAGCTGCTGGCCTCCACACCCGGTCACCGCAACCATGATCTGAACGGATCTGCCTACGCGCTTGGCCGCGTCGCGGCCGTCGGCGCCCTCGACGCTCAGACCGTACGTGACGAGCTCCTGTCCGCCGCGCTGCGGATCGGGCTCGGCCGCCAAGAAGCACAGCGCACCATCGAGTCCGGCCTGAGCGCCGGGCTTCGACGCCCGCGAGGCACGAAGTAGAGGAGTTACTCGGACCAGAACGTATCCTCCGGCCCGCCACCGGACCGCGCAGTTAGCTGCGTGTATGTTCGCCCGAGCTACGGATTGTTGGGGTATAGTCGGCATCAAGTAATCGAACACATGTTCGGTTGGGGGTAAGGAATATATGGCTGCCACCGCAATTGAATGGACAGAGGTCACTTGGAACCCTGTTACAGGATGCGATCGCGTAGCGTCGGGATGTGACAATTGTTACGCGCTCGCGCTCGCGAAGCGGCTGAAAGCGATGGGTGCCGAGAAGTACCAAAACGACGGAGATCCTCGGACCTCTGGTCCAGGCTTTGGCGTCACGATCCACCCCAAGGCGCTCGACCAGCCATACCGATGGCGTGGGTCGAAGCTGGTGTTCGTGAACTCGATGAGCGACCTCTTCCACGCCAGGGTTCCGATCGCCTTCGTCCGGGACGTATTCGACGTAATTCGCGATACGCCTCAGCACACCTATCAGGTGTTGACCAAACGCGCCCGCCGCCTGGCACGCGTCGCCGCTCGGCTCGACTGGCCGGAGAATCTCTGGATGGGGGTGTCGGTCGAGTCCGCTGACGTCTTGGATCGCGTCGACCAACTCAGGACCACGCCGGCCAGCACGCGGTTCCTCTCCTGCGAGCCCCTGCTAACGGCTCTGCCGAACCTTGATCTCACGGGCATCGACTGGGTGATCGCCGGCGGGGAGTCGGGACCGCGAGCGCGACCGATGGAGTCCGCGTGGGTCGAGGAAATTCGGGATGAATGTCTGGCCGCGAACGTGGCCTTCTTCTTCAAGCAATGGGGCGGCCGCACGCCGAAGGCGCACGGCCGCGAGCTTGCGGGCCGCGTCTGGGACGAAATGCCGGTCACCGCCTGAACTACGGCACGACCACCGTCACGCCGACGGCGAACTGCTGCTTCGGACCCTTGGGTCGGATGACCTGGATCAGCTCGTTCTTCTCGAGCTGCTTCAGCGTCGCGGTCAGGTGGGGCTTCCGGTACGGCGTTTCGAGTAGAACCCATTCCTCGATGCTGGGTTTCACCATGACTGGCCCTGTTCCCGCGTACTTCTGCAGGAGTGCGGAACGAAGCGGGGTGAGATCCGCCTCTGGGGTGAAGAGGACGTCCTTGCCCGCCAAACGGTCGGAGAACGAGAAGTCACCGGACGGTGCCGTCTTCCACATGGCGTCCTTCATCTTCTCCACACCCAAGATGTGGCGTGTTCCGTGGATGAGGTAGTACCCCACGTTCCCGGTCGAGTTCTTCATCGCAAACCACCGCACGTACGGGAAGCCGGCAACCTCCACCAGTTGGCGGATGTACACGTCACGGAGGTGCGCTACCCGGCCCGTGCCGTCGAAGTCAGCGAGGACCTGCTCGGCGTCCAGACCGAACAACTCGTTCATGTTCTCAGTCTGGTCAGGGTGCTCGATGAACCGGTTGATGAAGCCCACCATGAAGTTGATGAACACCTCGCAGCTCTTGTGGTTCAACAGCTCGGCGAGCAGTTTCATGGGCAGGCCCGTCCAACCGAACGGGTCGACGAACGCGAACGTCGGAGCCAGGCTCCTCTTCTGTTCGGCAAGCCAGTCACACATCGCTTGAGCTTCCTGCTCGAACGTGCCGTTCACGACTCTCGTCTTCACGTTGTCGGGGAACGGTCGGTCGTTCTCCGCCGCCCACGCTGCCCTGAAGGCGTCGATCGCCTCTTGCAGGCTGGCCGCGTTCTCCTCGTCGTGCTCGATGAAGAGAAACACGAACTCGCGATGCGACATCCTCTGCCAGTGCGAGTGATTCAGCAGTGCCGACAGTGCGATGATCGGGGACCCCTTCGACCCATCGTTGTAGATCCCGCGACCGGCGAAGCCGTCTAGCACCAGAATCCGGCCGTTGGTACTCGCGAGGATCGGAAACCACGCGAGCAAGTACTGCTCGAAGATCTCGTGCTTCGCCTTGGTGTGGTCGGGGTACTCCCACTTCTCCGGATCGGAATCCTTGGTCTTCATCCAACAGCTCCCCAGGCCCTCGTCGTAACGCTGGCAGGTTCCCCCCTGCCGCTGAGTGATCAATCATACGCACGAGCCGCATTCGTACTCGGCCAGCGGGGCCGGTTCCGGCACCCGGACGAGACGACCGTACGTGACGAACTCGTCTCAGCCGCCGCCCGCATCGGTCTACGCCGCAGCGAGGCCGACCGCACCATCACCTCAGGACTCACCGCCCGCGAACGACACCCGCGCCAACGCAACGCCTAGACCTTGCCTCAGGCCGCAGAAGGGGCCTCGGGAAGCCCACCCAAATGGCTCTCCTGAGGCCCCTTCTCGATGCCAACCCTGTTTTGGTCAGCTCGCGTGCGCTTGCTCAACCTGGATCGGCGGCACACCCGAACGTCGCCACGTCCAGGCGAACGTCGCGGCGACTCCCTCGACGTAACCCGGGCGACCAGGCCACTCCCACCGCCCGACCAGCCGCTCAGCGTACAGCGTCTCTTCCTCGATGAGCTCCTCGATGACCCACGCACTTTTCAGGGTCAGCGGCGTCTTGGCCATCTCACCGTTGCGACCGTCGATCGGGCCGTCGTACGGGACCCACGCGTTGGCGATCCACCGGCACGCCGCGAGCACCCCGACCAGGTACCAATCGACCTGGTCTTCAGCGCGCAGCGCATCGCCGCGCTGCTCGGCCTGCCACCACAGATGAGCGAACTCCGTCACCTTCACGCCGCGCAGGTGTTCGCGTCGGATGCGGTCGAAATCCCGGCCCATCAGCTCCATACCACAACACGATCCCACCGGGCGCGGACACTTTTGGCGCAGCCTCGTGTCCACAGACCCCGTTACGGCAGCGTCTGCAGTGCCTCGAGATCCGAACGGCGACATGAGCTGACCAATGGGCGCATGCTGGTGCCGTGGCCAGGGTGTGGCGGTGCGGGAAGTGTGACGGGGCCGACGTCCCGGAGCACCACCGGTTCTGCCTGCACCGCGACACGCCGCGCACGGTGCAGCGGGTCGTGGTCGTGGTGTGGCCGCCGTTCGGCCGAGCGCGCGGAGGTAGCAGGTGACGCCGGCGCGGCCGCGTAGCGAGCCGGCCGGGGTGCGGATCCCGGCCGAGCTGGCCGGACCGGTGGAGGTCGCGCTGGCCCGATCCGTCGACCAGATCCCGGCCCCGAACGCCCTGCCGGGCGGGGCACGCTACGAGGTGAAGTGGGATGGCTACCGGGTCGCGATCGTCCGGTCCGGCGATGGCGCTCGATTGTGGACCCGCAACCGCCATGACATCAGCGACCGGTTCCCCGATGTCGTCATCGCCGCCGTACGCCAGTTGCCGGACGGCGTTGTTCTCGACGGCGAACTGGTCATCCTCGGCGCGGACGGCCGGTTGAGTTTCGACGCGCTTCAGCAGCGACTCGTCACCAGCCCCGCCAAGGCGCGCGGCAACGCCGCCGTTCTGCCCGCCTCGTTTGCCGCGTTCGACCTGCTCGCCGCCGGTGGGATTGATCTGCGTACCCAGCGCTGGACGGTACGCCGGCAGCGCCTAGAGCAGCTGGCGCAGGGGTGGGTCCCGCCGCTGCAACTGACTCCCGTTACGGCCGATCTCGAGGAAGCCACCGAGTGGTTCGAGGTGCTTCCCGCCGCGATGGGTGTGGAGGGACTGGTCGTGAAAGGTGCAGCCACCCGCTACACCCCGGGCCGCCGTGACGCCTGGGTCAAGGTCAAGCACCGCGAGACCCGCGAGGTCGTCGTCGGTGGGGTGCTGGGCTCGATCACTCACCCCGAGGTCGTCATCGCCGGCCTCTACAACGGCGAGGCCGAGCTGGTGGTGGTCGGGCGCACCGTCCCGCTCAAGCCCGAGCAGTCGGCGCAGCTTGCCGCCGTACTCGCCCCCGCGCGGGGCGGACACCCCTGGCCGGACGAGATCACGTCGTACCGGTGGGGTGGCCCCGACTCGAAGAAGCCATTGACCAAGGTCGAACCAACGGTCGTGGCCGAGGTCACCGCCGATGCGGCAACCCAGGCCGGACAAGCGCGTCACGGGATGCGCTACGTGCGGCTGCGCCCGGATCTGCGCCCCGACGACCTGCCCACCGTTGCAGGCGGGGTTGGCGGTGGCTGATCGGGCGTGGATCGTGGAAGCGTGGAGATAGACGCGGCGGTCGTCGAGCTGTACGGGCTGGCGCCCGAGCAGTTCGTGGCTGCCCGCAACCAGCTGTCGAAGGCGGTACGGGACCGCGGTGACGAGCCGGCCGCGGCGGCGATCGGTGCCCTGCGCAGGCCCACGATCGCCGCGTGGCTTGCCAACCAGTTGGTCCGTGCCGACCCGGACGGTATTCATGCCTTGACCGAGCTGGGGGAGCGGCTGCGCGAGACCTACCTGACGGCCGACAGCACCAGGCGGCGTGAACTCACCCGGCAGCGCCACGACCTGGTCCGCCATCTCGTCCACGCCGCGAGCCAGCGAGCCGCCGGCGGCAGGCGGGTCACCGCCCAGACCGCGGAGCGGCTGACCGAAACCCTCGACGCCGCTCTGGTCGATCCCGGCGCCGCCCAGTTGTTGCGGACCGGGCAGCTGACCAGCGCGCTCCGCCATGTCGGGTTCGGCGTCGTCGACGAGAACGGCGACCCGGCCCAGCTCGCCCCGATCCGGCCCCGCGTCGTCCGCCGCTCCCAGCCGGCACCCAAGGCCCCGGCGCCGAAGCCTGCGAAGCAGCCCGCCGCACCAGCCGCCGGACGGGCCAAGGTCGACCGGACCCTCGCGCACCGCCGCGCCGCGCAGCAAAAGCGCCTCGGCGCGGCCGAATCCGACTACGCCGCCGCCGAGACCGACCGCAACCAGGCCGAGCAGCTCCTCGACGCCCACCAGCACCGGCTCGCCGACCTGCAAGCCGACCTCGACCGGCTCAACGACCAACTCGAGAAGACCCGCCAAGCCCTCCGCGCCGCCCGCAAACAACTCCCGCGACTGCAACGCGCGTTCCACCTAGCCGCACGCAACGCCGCCGCCATCCGGACACGCCGAGACACAGAGCAACGACGCCTGAACGCGCTGGAGCACTAGCCAGCACCTTGTTCGTGTGAGGCTTGGTGCATGGCGGCCGATCAGCACGAGCACCCGGGCGAGCTGCCGGTCGATCCACTGCTCGGGCAGCCCCGGCTGGTCGACGACCCCCGGATCTCTATCGCGCAAGCAGCCGTGGTCCTGGGCAAGAAGCCCGCGCAGGTCCACCGGTACGTCGCGCTCGGCCGGCTACCCCGGCACGGCCCTGCACACAACGGCCGACCGCTGCTGCTGTCGGAGGTCGAAGCGCTGCGCGACAGGGGCGAACCGATCCCGCTGAAGCACGCCGCCCACAGGCTGGGCCGATCGCTCAGGGCCACTCTCGAGCTCGTGGCCGACGGCCACCTGCCGCTCGTCCCCGGCACGAAGTCGATGGTCTACCCGGCCGACCTCGCGGCCATCATCGCCGCGAAAACCCAGCCGCCGATCCGGCGCCCCGCCGGCCCGCCCGGATACCTCAACACCAAACAATCCGCAGAACGCCTGGGACTCACCGCCGTCTACGTGACCCAGTTGGCCGCGGCGGAGAAACTGCCGGCCGTCTTCCAGGACCGACAGTGGTGGTTCGACCCCGACCGGATCGAGATGATCCGCCGCGTGCGACGGGCGCGGCGCGACCGCGTAGTCGGTCGGCCGCTCGGGCGCCGCGGCGGCACAGGGCGGTGAAGGGCTCAGGTCAGTCGATCGAGTTCGGGTGACAGTTCTTTCCCTCCCGCCACACCCAGATGAGACCGGCCGCTCGTGCGACAGTGGCCAGCCCGCCGGATCGCCGACCCTGCGATGCATCCGCTGCGCGGCGCGGATGCATTCGAGGAAGTCCTGCTCGTAGTACTGCCACTTGTCGCAGGGACCGCCCTGCAACTGGTTGACCGGTCCCCGGTCGGCGGCGGCCATCAGAACTGCTCGGCACGGCGAAGCTCGGCCTGCGGAATCCAGGAGACCTTGCCATCTTTTCCCTTGACCCGTCCCAGCCAGGTTCCTTGCTCGAAGATCCAGGCGTCCAGGAACCCGGCCGGCTGCCAGGCCTTCTCCACCGGCACGGGCGGGTCGACGCGCCGGACATGATCCGGTGACCTCGGCCCGTACACGTCGTACTGCAACTCCAGGTCCGCTGCGAGCCGGTGCGCGGCCTGTTCGGACAGGCCCGCTCCCCGGTTGCCGTTCGCCGCGTTGTCCCACACCGACCAGTCCTCGTCGCCCGAGCCCTCGCGCACATTGAACCGTCCGACCATGCCGCCAGGATGCCACACATTCGAAAGTATGTTCTAGTGACCTGAATAACAGTCGCTGACCGTCATGTGATGTCTCAGGACATCGGTGACAGTTCTGCATCAGGACATCGGTGACATTCGATGTGTCAGGACATCGGTGACGATTCAGGGGTCTTGGCGTGGGCCGCGGGGGCGGCCGTTGCCGACGTAAGTCACTCCGGGCGCGGGCCTGGTGTGCTCGATGAGGATCTCGCCTTCCAGGTCGGCGACGGTGATCTTGTCGCCGGCGGTGATGACGAGGACCTGCTGGAAGCCTCGTCGCCCGTCGACCATGTACTGGACCTTGTTCAGCATGAAGACACCGTTGCAGGTCAGCTTCTTGACGACGGTGCCGTCGGGCGGGTCTGTGGGCACTGGTGCCGAGGCAGGTCGGGGCCGGCTGGCGGGACGGCGGATCAGGTCACGAGTGGGGCGAGGTGCCTCGGCCTTCGTGGTGGCCTCCCAGGCGGTCAGGGGTGTGACGCGGCCGGGCAGGCCTTGGTGGGGGCGCTGGGTGTTGTAGATGTGGTCGAAGGCGTCGACCTGGGCCTGCAGGTCAGCCAGCGTGTCGGCGATCGGCTGCTTGTCCAGGTAGCGGAAGAGCGTCTGGTGGAAGCGTTCGTTCTTGCCCTGGGTGGTCGGCTTGTACGGCTTGCCGGTGATCGGCTCCACGCCCAACGCCATCAGGTGCACGACGAACTGACCCAGGAGTCCGCGGCGCGACGGGTTGAGCGCGAGCCCGTTGTCGGACAGCAGCCGCTGGGGCACACCGTGGGCGGCCACGGCCTTGTCGAAGACGGCGACCGCCGCATCTGATGTCTCGCCCCACGCGACGTGCGAGGCCACCGCATAGCGGGAGTGGTCGTCGATGAGCTGGAAGATCACACACTTACGCCCGCCACTGAGCACGTACTCGGTGCCGTCGAGCTGCCAGCAGGCGTTCGGCGCTGGATAGACGAACCGGCGCCACGCCGAGCGTGGCTTCTTCCTCGGCTCGAACCGAGCCACACCTGCCTGACGGAAGATCCGGGCCAGTGACGCGACTGAGGGCACCACCTCCAGCCCCATCGCGCGCATCTTGTCGTGCACGCTGATCGGCCCGTGGTCCAGCCCGGAGGCCTCCAACGCAGCCCGCACCCGTACCGCTTGCTCTTTGACCTCCTCGGTCAACTTCGCCGGGCTCAACCTCGGGCGCCTGGACCTGGGCTCGAGCACGGCCGCCGGGCCGTCGGCCTTGGCGCGCTTGCGCAGCTCGTAGAAGGACTTGCGCGAGATGCCGTGCTCGGCGCAGAAGGTCGAGACCGCGCCGCGCGGAGCATCCTCGGGCCACTGCGAGATCGCGAGGCGAACACGGGGATCGATGGGTTCATTGGCTGACACCGCCCGAGCCTCGCGGCCGAAGTGTCACCACCAAGCCCACCAGAAGAGTCACCGATGTCCTGATCTAAAACCGTCACCGAAGTCCTGCGACATGACAAGTCGCTGACCGTCAAGACAGCTAAACGCACGGCTGAATCGGCGGCCCGGTGGCCAAAGCCGCGCTGAGAACCGAACGTGCACTCACACGCCGCGTCACAGATCCGCCACGAGATCCGCGCGACAGGTGCGCCAACTGATGTGCGACTGGCTAGAAGCCGTGCGACCACGCGGGGCGCCGGAAAACGCACGGATCTGCCGAGATCAGTCCGTTGGCGTGAACGTCCAGCAGGCGCTCACCATCGAGGTTGAACCTGTCATCCTCGCGGGGTGATGCGATCCGCCCCGTCCATGGCGAGGCTCGTTGGGGATACCGGTTGCGGCGGTCGGCGGGCGCGGAGGTTCCGATGCCTGGTCGGCGGTGCGGGCAGGGGGGTCATGAGCGACAAGCGGCCGAACATCGTGTTCTTCTTCTGGGACAACTTCGCGTGGGGTGAGCTCGGCTGTTATGGCGGCGGAATGCTGCGCGGTGCGGCCACACCGCGGATCGACGCGCTGGCCGGTGAGGGTCTCAGGCTGTTGAACTTCAATGTCGAGGCGCAATGCACGCCGAGCCGGTCTGCCTTGCTGACCGGGCGCCATGCGATCCGCTCAGGGACCCAGACCGTGGACATCACCGGCGGACCTGACGGGATGACCCGGTGGGAGGTCACGATCGCCCAGGCACTGTCCGACGCCGGCTACGCCACCGGGATGTGGGGCAAATGGCACCTGGGCAGCGACCCCGAGCAGCGAAGCCCGGTGGACTTCGGCTTCGACGAGGCGGTGTGGAGCCCGCGCACCGCCGATGAGGTGCTCTGGACCATGCAGTCCTACTTCCCGAACGGCCCGGTGACCGCCACCCCGTACGCCGGCCAGACGCAGATCCCGCTGGAACCGGAGCCGATCTACTCGCGGAGGAAAGGCGAGACGGCCGAGGTCGTCTCGACGTACGACGCAGAGTTCCGGGCCGGCTTCGACCGGAAGATCACCGACTGGGCCTGCGACTTCATGACCCGCTCCCACGAGGCCGACAAGCCGTTCTACGTCTACCTGCCCTACACCCAGGTCCACATCCCACCGATCCCCGACCCGGAATACGTCGCCAAGACCAAGCGCGGGAACTGGGCCGACATCCTCACCCAGATGGACGACTTCACCGGAACGATCCTCGACAAGCTCGACCAGCTCGGCATCGCCGAGGACACCATCGTGGTGTGGGCCTCCGACAACGGCGCCGACACCACGTTCCGCTTCCCGGCGATCGACCCGGACCCTGCGGGCGGACAATGGCACGGCTTCTCCGGGCCCTGGCGGGGCGGGCTGTTCACCGCATTGGAGGGATCGAACCGGACGCCCTGCCTGGTCCGCTGGCCCGGCCAGGTACCCGCCGGCAGGGTCAGCAACGAGATCGTGCACGAGGTCGACTTCTTCACCACGCTCGTGAAAGCCGGCGGCGGCACCGTGCCGGGTGACCGGCAGATCGACGGCATGGACATGGCCGGCTTCCTGCTGAGTGATGCCGAGGAATCAGGCCGCGACATGGTCTTGTGCCTGCAGGGCAACCGGCTGCAGGCGGCGAAATGGCACCAGTGGAAGGTCCACCTCTTCCAACAAGACGACTTCTACTCCACGTGGGTGCCGTACAACCTGCCGATCCTCTACAACCTGGAGTGGGACCCGCGCGAGGAGCACCCGGTCGACTTCCCACACGGCTGGGTGGTGCACCCGATTGCCGCGGCGGCCGGGGCCTTCCTGAAGTCGCTCGTGGTGGAGCCGCCGATCAAGCCGGGTACCCCCGACCCGTACGAGCCACCCCAGCCCGGTGAGCTCCGCCCGGAAACGCACCTGCAGATCGGGCCGATCATGCAGTACATCACCACCCTGGTCAGATCTCACGACGAGCTGCCCGACCCGCGCACCGGGATCGAGCACTCTTCCGGATGAGCGAGGGCGCGGCAGGTGCTCCGGCGCGGGCGCCGAAGGACGAGGGCACGGTCACCGAGCTGTGCATTCTGCTCGCCTGCTTCGCGGGACGATCGCACGCAGCGAAGATCCGCAGGAAGCTGGACAAGCGCATCGCGCACAGCGGGGACGCGATCCTGGACGAAGTGGTCGTGAAGATCAGCTCGAAGCGCAGGGCGCTGGTCTACGACCCACGCCGAACCCTCCGGGGCGCCCTGACCCCCGCCCTGACGTGGGGCATCTTCGGGCTGCTCGCCGAGGGCCTGCGAGGCCTGGTGGTCTGGGCCGTGCTGGGCGCTGTCTGCGGCGGCCTGTACGCCTACTACTTCGAGCACCTGCTCGCCAAGGACGAACTGAGGCGCATCGGCGGCCGACTACCCGGCGACTCCTCAGCCCTGGTCGCCTTCGTGCGCGGACCCGATCCCCAGCGACTCCTGTCGTCCGCCGCGGCGCTCGAGCCGGTGACCGTGAGCGTCGCCACGGTCGCACCGGACCTGTCAGCACATGTCTACCGCGGTACAGCACCATTGAAAGGCCCTACGACCGGCGAGGCACCGAACGGCCACGGCAGCGAGCTGAGCATGCTGCTCGTGCGGTTCGCCGGTGAACACACGGCCCGCCAGACCCTGGTCAGCTCCGGATCCTCCGCCACGCACCAAGGCCAGGCCGAGCCGCAGGTCGAGCTGGTCATCGAGACCAACCCGCACGGCAGGCGCAGGGTCGTGAACCCCACCACAGGAAGCGCGGCCTTCGCAAAGGTCGATGCGATCAGCTGGGGACTGTTCGGCCTGGTCTGGGGCGTCATCGTGGGCTTCACCGGCCACGGCGGAATCCTCGGCTCCATCGAGAGCGGGCTCCTCACGGGCATCCTCTGGGCCCTGTTCGGCGTGGTCGCCGGCGCGCTGTACGGCCTGTGGGCGGGCCGTGGGCTGTCTGCCCGGCGCTTGAAGCGGCTCGGCGCGTTCGTGCCGCCCGCCACCTCGCTGGTCGTGGCCTGGGCGGACGGATCGCCTGACCCGGAAACGGTCGAGCGGTGGGCCGGATCCAGGTCGCAGCGACTGACCCTGCGCTTCACCCCAGCCGGGGACGGCGCCGTGCTGGAGGTGTGACAACGTGACGACTGCACGGCACCGCGGCCTGATGTCGTGTGCGACGACTCGAGCGCCCGCGCAGATCGCTGATCTCTGTCTGCAGACAGTGGCAGCAGCACCTGCACGCCCGGAGACACAGCGATGACGCCGCCCGATCCTGGCGATCCACCCGTGCAGCCCGAGCCAGAACCGGCCCGCGACGAAGGCGAACACTCGCGCTCCGGCACCAGCGAGACCCACTACTCCGATGCGAGCCGGCGCACCTTCCTTGCCCAGGAGCGCACGCTGCTGGCCTGGTGGCGGACCGCGCTCGGAACCATGGGTGTAGCGGTGGCCATCGGTGCGATCCTCCCGAAACTGACCGACCTCCCCGAAGGGCCCTTGGTTGCACTCGGGGCGGGATACGCCGCCTTGAGCCTCTGCTTCGTTCTGCTCGGCGGATACCGCCACCTCGCGGGTGAAAAAGCCCTGGCCCGCCGCAGTTACCTCGGACTCAGCCGTGGCACCGTCATCGCCCTGTCCGTGTACATGACGGCACTCGTAGCAGCGACCGCCTGGGTGATGTTCTGGGGACCCGACTAGAGCGCCCAACCCTGCCAAGCACGCCCGTCCTGCGACGCGCACTGAACCACAGTCGTCACTCGACGTCCTCATCGGCCGCAATCCGCGCTTTCGACTGTCGCAGATCACCTGCCGGACGAGTATCGCGCATCAGTCGACGGAGGACAGCCGATGACTCCATCTGTCGTGTGCCACCTGATGCCTGACGATTTCGTGCCAGTTGATGGTTGACGCCTCGCCTAGGAAATTGAGGGGACCGTCCGGGGCCGGTCTGCCTTGATGTTACGGATCGGCAGGGTGGTGGTGCGGCGGACCACGCGGGGTTCTTCGTCGTCGAGCTCGATCGCCAGGGTGGTGTCGGAGACCCAGATGGTCAGGGTCTGATGCTTGTGGGCGCGGCCGAGGGAGACCTTTTGGCCGCAGACCATGATCACGCCGGAGTTGGATGCGCGGCGCTGGACCCGGACGGGTTCGACCGATGGGCGTGGGGGTGGTCCGGCGGGCCGGCTGCCGCGCAGTCGGCGGGCCTGGTCCATGGTCAGCGGGTTGGGTCGGACCCGGAGTAGTTCGCGGGTGTCGAGGTCGTAGAACATCAGCGTTGATGGTTCGATGCGGATCCCGACTCGGCGACCGCCCAGGAGTTCTGCCGCGACCAGGACGTGTCCGGCCAGGGACACGGTGCCGCCGCGGGCGACGATCCGCTCCACCTCGATCGCGTCGCTGCCCTCGATCTGCGGCAGCGGCGATGGCCCGGCGTTGGTGGCGCCGTCGGCGACCAGTCTCGCCAGGTCGTTCACGGTCAGGTGTGAGCGGACGGTCTTGATCCGGGCACCGCCCACGAGCAGGTGGATCAGGTTCACGTCGACCCAGAACCGCAGCGTCTGCCCGGCCCGCTGTGGCCCGAGCCAGAACTGTTTCCCGGCGACCTGCAGGTTCCCACTTGGTGGCACGATCCGGTCGAACTCGATCGGGCCACCGGCCCACGACTGCCTCACCGGCAGCACCTCGGCATCGTCGGTGACGACCTCGTGATCGCTGGGCTCTGCCGGTGCGAGGTGCGGTGGGAGCCACAGCTCCAGCAGCTCGCGTTGATCCTGCGGAGCCGGGCGGAATCGGTCGGCCGGCATCACCGGCGCTCGCTCGTCGAGGGCCTGGTGCGGCCGGTCGGTGTTGTATCGGGCAACGAACCCATCCACCGCGGCCTGTGCGGCCGCCACCGACAGATAGGGCTGGTGATCGTCGAGCAGTTCGCGGCGCAGCGTCAGGTGGAACCTCTCCACCTTGCCGTTCTGATTCGGTGAGGCCGGCGCGGTCAGTCGGTGCGTGATCGCGTTCTTGCGGCAGATCTTGTCGAACAACACCTCACCGCCCTTGCCGAACCGGCCGGTGAACTGCTTGCCGTTATCGGTCAGCACCTCGTCGGGAACCCCGAAACGCTGCAGGGACTGGGCGAACGCCAAACACACCGCCCGACCGGTTGCCCGCTCCACCACCGCCGCGATCACACAAAACCGGGAGTGATCGTCCACGCCGGTCACCACCTTGGCCTCCCGGACCTCACCAGTCACCGGGTTCACGATCATCACCCCACCGACGATGTCGATCCCCCACAGCTGCATCGGACCAGGCCGTTCCCAGCGCCGATACGCGTCCCGGCTCCTCTTCCGTGGTCGCTCGACCAGCAACCCCTGCCGGGCAAGGATCCGGTTGATCGTCCGCTCCGAGGGCACCGCCAGCTCAGAGCGGTTGCGCAGCAGCTCCAGCCGAATCCGCTTCGCGCCCCACCTCGGATGCGTCCGGCGCATCTCCGCGACCCGCACCTCAACCTCAACCGGCGCCTGATGCGGACACGACACCGGACGATGCGACCGATCCGCCAACCCGGCCACACCCTCGACCAGATACCGGGTCATCCAGGAGTGCACCGTCTGCCGCGACACCCCCACCGAGGCCGCCACCTCCGTCACCCGCGCACCCGCCAGAACCGCCCGCACCACGTCCAACCGCTGCTCGACCACCGACAACGCAACCAGCGCCAATCCCGGCCTCCTGAGTCACCGACGCCCCACGGAAACGTCGAACACAGACTGACCGAACAAAGGCGAGCGTCAACCATCAGGTGGCACACGACTGTCAAGCATCACCCGGCACAGGACATAGCATCGCACCGATCCGTCCTGACAAGTTTCTCTACGTCTTCAAGACGGGCCCCTCCAGGGCCCGAAAGGCGCGCCGCCACCGCAGGACGGGGCGCCTGCCTCCCGCTCCGCTTCGCTGCGCTCCCGGCGCGTCCCTTGGCTCGGCGCGCACGTGCCAACAGGGTGCCGGGTCGAAGACAGCAGAACTCGCCATCAACCATCCGACACCCTGTCGGTACCTCACTCCGCCGGAATGGCCGGCCACCGTCTCCCGTCTGCTGGTGAGCTCCCGCATCGCCCCGCTAGCAATCATGGAAGGGACGGCCGGCATGGCACGCGTCAAGGGCGCCTACGGCGTCCCTCCGGGATCTCCGACCCCTCGACCCGCACCGCACCTAAGGTCTGCAGCTATCGGGGCGATGCGGGAGGTCTGCCGTGCGCTTGACACGTAACCGTCAATCGTTATGAAGACTATTCCTATTGGGTGCGCCCCAGGTAAGGAACCTCAGGCCGTCCTCCTCGAAGGCCATATCGGGAGGCCACTGGAGCGGCTCCGCAGGTGCCGGCCACGCAGCGAGAAGCGGCAGCTCGGTAGTGGGCCGCGTTGTCATTCGCTCCTCCCAAAACGCAGGAGGAGTCAGGAGAACCTTGATGAGTAGAGCACCGATGGATGCGGTCCAGTCGTACGCGCTGTATAACTCAGCCGGTCTGCTCGGCCGACTGAGCGTCAGGTGCCGGTTTTGGATCTTGCATGCATGCGCAGGACTGGTGCTGCCTCGATACCGTCCCAACCAGGCCATCGTATTAGGAGGCGGCGTCTGGTGATCATAAACCCAGCGTCCTTGCTCCGCTGAGATCCCGTCGCGCTGATTTCCCGTTTGACTGAACACGATAGCCGTCTTAACCGCCCACGTAACCACGGTTTCCAGATCCTCTGCAGCCAACTCGGCCGGGCGTTCCTGGATCATCGGCGACAGAATAGGTAAGGCGGCTGTTTCTAGGGCGCTCATCCAGCCGTTGTTGCAGTCGTTACAGGCCACGCGTGCCGTGAAGTTGAACGACTTCCCATTGAAGGCGAGTAAGGGACCGTCGTTCTCATCATCCACGGAAAACTCGTAGTCGCCGTCCGATGGCAGTACGTCGGTTAGCCACCTGGGTAAAACATGTTCACGCGTTAGCTTCTGCTTTCGCCCGCAGAACAGACAAGATCTGGACATGACGATCACGAGTCTAGCAAGCACCCACCGGACCACCCGTGATGCAGTTGCAGTCCGGGTTGCAGTACGCCGCCGTTCGCGACCGTTCGGGGAAGGCCAATCGCCTTGCAAATAAGGCAATACGAACCATAGTGAACACGCGCGAAACGATGGTCAGCCGCACTCGTAATGAGAGGGTCGTCGGTTCGATTCCGACAGGCGGCTCCACCCGAACCCCCAGGTCAGAGGGCAGCTTCCTCGCCCGCAGGTTCTTCATTCCAAGTCGCGTGGCATGGTTCGTGGCTGCGCCGTCACGCTGGCCGCGCCGGAGTCGGTCACGAACGCTCGGAGTGTCTTCACGCCTTCCCCGCCAGGCGGCAACCAGCGGGTGCCGGCGACGGTGTCCGCGATGACGGGTCGGTGACGAACACGGTGCCGTCGTAGGCCCGGATCCGGCGCCGGAGTTGCTGACGGTCGCCGCGACCGTAACCGACCACGCCGTGCTTGATCCGGGCTGCGGAAAGTAGCGGCAGGTCGGCGGCGAGGTCGTCGCTGCCGAGGACGTACTGCCAGTCCTCCATCAGGAGATGGGTGATCCCGTCCAGGTCGGCCGGAGCCATCGGCCGCGCACAATCTGGGCCTCATCGATCGCCCGTGACCACTCGATCGCCGCGTTCGACCCGATCGGCCCGATCACGAGTCTCGGGTGCACGGCGCCGCTTGCCGCGCTGGGCGGCGCGCCGACGAGGTCGGCGTACAGGGTTCGGAGATGACCGGCCTGGGTCTGCCAGGACATCTGGTCCCGCAACCCTGGATCCGAGGCCCGTTCGCGGTACGGCTCCGCAGCGACGCCGCGAGCCCACGCAGTTCGTCAACCGGCCTCGCGGCGATGCTGGGCACGCAGACGACGGCCAGGTGGACGCCTGGCAGCCGCGGCAGCGCCGCGATCGCCGTTTCGACCCCGCGAGCACGCGTGACCCCGCCGCTGTAGACCAGCAGCGGTACGTCAGGGGGGAGTCCGGCGGCGGCCCGGACGTCGGTGATCTCGTTGCCTTCCGCAATCAACTGTGGACTGTTGATCACCACCGTCGGCTCGCGGTCCAGTCGGTACCGTCGCCGCAGCGTGCGCGCGATCGCCGGGCTGACTGTGACGACCCGGTCGGCGGTACGGATGTACTCGCGCTCGTGTTGTGCCCAGGCCGCGATGATCCGCGGTGTCCGGCCGCCGTACTGCGACAGACCGGGACGTACTCGTGTGCGTCGTACACCACCTTCATGGTGCGGCCGCGCAGCGCCGCCTGGCAGCCATCCGTCCCACCACTGCCAGAACTCGGCTACTCTGCGGGCTTCGTACTCGGCCAACCAGGTGCGCAACGACGAAGCCACCTGGGACAACCACCACCGCCGGTACGTGAGTGACCGGAGCACAGTGCCGGTCAGGTAGGTCAGCGGACCGACAGCCTTCGCCCGACGATTGGCCAGCGCCCGTCCGGACTCCGCCTTCAGATCCGCCAGCCGGGCAGCGACGCGGGCGGCCTGCGCCGGCGCGGGCTGGATGGTGACCAACCGGCGGGTGCGCCGCAGCCGGTGGCGGCGGTGCCGCTCGTCCCGCAGCACGAACCGGCCGGGCAGCCGGATCATCACGACACCGCCGTCGATGGTGTCGATGGCGAGCCGGCCCGACGCCGACACGCCAAGCAGCGTGACCCGATAGCCAGCGTCCCCCAAGGCAATGGCTTCCTTCAACACGCGAGTGTCATTGGCGACGTCGTTGGCGACGACCATAACGACGTGCGAGACGCGCACATCCCCTCCGACGTTCGTGAGATCTCGGCACTTGACGAAGCGTGACGAACTCACGGGGAGGGCACGGTTCAGCTCTGTAATCGTCGAGACCGCATAAACGTTACGGGCTTTCGCTTGCGGCCATTCGGTCCGGGCCGTAACGCCTGGATGACGGTCCGAGCAATTCTCAACTGGGTGGCTCGAGGTCTGCGAGCCAGGTGGTGAGGAGCCGCTCGAGCTGGGCGCGTTGAGGCTGGGGAGCGGCGCCAGTCGGCGTTCAGTTGGCCCGGGGCGTGATCGGACGGGGTGTCAACGGCCGGCGGAGAAGTCGCGGGCAATGCACTCATCCGCTGTCCGCGCAGTCATACCGATGAGCGCGCACCTGCTCAGGTTGTGACCTCGCCCTTGTGGATGTCGGCCAACATCCTGACCCGGCAGGGGTCAGGAGATGCGATAGAGGGAGCCGCCGGCGGAGATTCCGACGGATGTGCGGACTCCGCCTACGGAGAAGTCGACGATGGTGGCTGTGCCGGACGTACGAACCGCGTAGGTGACGCCTTGGGTGGGTCCCACGGGGACGACGAAGGAGAGAATCGAGGCCGAGTAGCCGGACCAGGCGAACATCAAGGTGGGGGCCGAGTTGCGGGTGGTGATGTTCGGGTAGTGCCAGCCCTGGATGGAGCTGGTCTGGCCCTGCTTGATCAGGATGGCGCCGGGCGGGAGGGCTTGCTTGTAGGGCACTTGGAACAAGATCGTCCGCATCGCGTCGCCGGTCTTCATCGCCAGCGCGGTGGTGCGGGAGTAGACGGTGGTCCGACGGCAGGTGCCACAGCGTCTGGAACTGCTGGGCTGTCGTCGAGCTCGCTCGGTCCAGCGACATGATCAGGTCTGGGTTCTTCAGCACGAGCACCGCCCGGGTGCGGTTGATCCCGACGCCCGGAACGTCTGTGAACTCGTAGAACTCCGACGTCGTAGAAACCAGGGAGCGTGTCAGCTTCGCAATGTCAAAAGCTGCAACCACCTCCCCGCAGTACTTGCCTGTCAGGTCGCAGCTCCCGAAGCACCGTCGGGCTCTCGTCAGGCGCGACTCGTACCTAGACCGTCGATCTGCACCAGCTTGCCGCTCGACGTCACCTTCACCACCACAGTGCCGCTGCGGTAAGTGTGGCCGGCAGCGCGATGACGGCCCGGTACTGGAGCTTCGCGCTGTAGAGGCTGACGGTTCCGACGGCGACGTTGTTGACGTACATCCCCACCGAACCACAGGTCGGACACCTCGTGGCCACGATGGCGACCCGGCTGAGCGCTGCTCCCGTGCGGCTGAGGTAGACGCCCGCCTTCGTCGTCACGGTGGCGGTGCCGCGGTAGAACACACTCGACGTACTCCGCGTCCATCCGCTGGATGCGCCCATCGATCGGTCGTCGATCGGCGCGGCGGCGCAGTTCACGGTGGAACACGCGCCGACGTTGCCGAGCTTGTCGACTCCACGGACTTGGAAGCAATGCGTGTATCCAGGGGCAGTTGCGCTGAAGGTCACGTTGATGCCGGTGACCTTCTGCCAGGCAGCCGGGTACCGCCAGGCGGCGAACCCGCCGTTGAACGGCGCGCGGGTCCACCGGACCTGGTAGCTGGCGACACCGGAGCCGGTGTCCGATCCGGTCCAGGAGACCGGAATCGTGGACGCGAGCGTGAACGGTTGCGCCGGCCCACGCAGTACGGCGACAGGCCCGCTCTGATCGACGAGCCATGGCTTCGCGTGCTTGGCTTGCCGCCGATCCCAGCAAGTGTCATCATCCGGACACCCGCGATGTGCGCTTTCGACTCGCAGATCACCTGGCGGACGAGTGTCCCGCATTACCCGACGGGGGAGACACTCTCCCTCCGATCCCTCTTGCCGAATTTTGGCTCTTATGGATCAAGGCGCGCTTTCGGCGCGGGGCGCGGACGTGCGCATGCGGCCTCCGGCCGTTCACCGCCCGCGCCCGCTCTCGTTGTCTTGTGTTTGAGCCAAGGAGCATTTGCCTCCGGCGGGGTCCCATCAGGGCAGATCTGCCACCATAGACACGCGAAACGCCACCGGTGTCAGGCTCAGACAAGCCATCTGTGGCGGCCCTCAGACTTTTGATCCGCGGTTGTGGGTTCGAGTCCCACGGGCCTACAGAAGCAAGATCGGCCTCTGACCTGCGTGGACAGGTCAGAGGCCGCAAAGTGGAATTGCTACTCGCCCAGGAGGAGGAACTGGAATCCGATCTGGGACGTGTGGTTGAGTCCGTTGAAGACAACCGGGACCTTGCCGTACGACGTCATCGCGGTGGCTGTGCCGTTGAACCTGCTGAAGCCGTACTGGTAGGCGGCTTTGGTGTCGTGGTCGACGGCGGTGATGACCGTAGGCCCGTTGACGCCGCACTTGTTGACGACCAGCGACTCGTACGCCGCCCAGCCGGACTTCCGGATCAGCTTCACCGCCGGCTTCGCGGCGGCCGTGGTGGGGATGTGGATGGTGTAGAGCGCACCGGCTGTCGTGGTCATCAGCAGGGTGTCGTACGCCCTCTCCTCGCTGATCATGGTCATCGTCTTGAAACCCCGGAAGCCGGCGAACGAGCCGGCCGACCGGTACCCGGCGCCGTTCGGGGCATAGCGGTACAGGTTGCCGTTGCTGTTCAGGCCGTACAGGTACGCGGGCCGGGATCCCTTGAGGGGATAGTTCGAGGTGGCGATGGACTTGAAGCTCGCCCAGCCGGTGCCGACCCTGACCGCCGTCGACTGCGCCGGGCGTCCGCCCGAGAGGACGGTCGTCTGCCGGTACAGGTTCGAGCCCAGTAGGAACAGGCCGAAGGCGTAGTACTGGGTGCCCGCGGCGTTCCACGCCAGGTACCACCTGTCCATGAAGCGGGTGGCGAAGAACTTCGAGTACACGTACGGCGCTGACACCGGCGCTGGCGGCTTGTGCGCGGTGATGTCGACTGTGTCTACGACGTTCGCCTTGGTCGGCCAGACGACCGAGTTCCAGCAGGTCTCGGCTGCGGCGGTGGCTGAGTCGGGCGCGGCGGTGGCAGTAGCAGCAGTGGTGGTACTGGCGGCCAGCAGACCGAAACCAGTCAGAACGAGCGCAAAGCGCCGCAGCTTCATCGAGCAGTCCCCTCCAGAGAACCCAGACCCACCCCGGTCCCCCCGAGGTCGGTAGTACAGATCAGCCCCTGCACTGCGTCTCCGCACGTCAGGGGCTGGTTTCGTGCTGGTGGCGCGTGCAGGGTTCGAACCTGCGTAGGCATACGCCGACAGATTTACGGCCGAGACCGCAGCCTACCCTCTGACCAGGGCGAACACCGCTTTCACGCGACTCTGCGGCAGACCTCAGACTTTCAATCCGCAGGTCTAGGTTTTTGACGAGTCGGGAGTACGGCGACAACTGAGGCAAGCGGAACCAACGGATGTCCGCACCGGCTTGAGTGAGGCGGCCGAGGGCCGGTTCGGGGGCGGCGCTGCGATCGCTGTCGCCTGGTTGACCTGTGAGGCGTGCGGCGCCTACTGTCCGGCCAGCTTGGCCACGACGGGGGCGAGTGTGTCGGCAAAGTCGGCGCCGATGACGAAGTAGGAGAAGCCGATCTCCTCGCGACGTCGTTGGATTTCTTCGACGGCTGCCGCGGGGTCACTCGGAAGGATGACGAGCGAGTCGGCCGCGCGAAGTGCGGCTTGTGGTGCGAAGTGGCGTCAACTCGTGCGGGCTATGTTGCCGTGGTGCGAAGCAAATGATGGCAGAGTTGCTGGTAGAGGCCAGTTGCGGCGATGTCGTTCCTCCTCGTAATGAGAAGGTCGTCGGTTCGATTCCGACAAGCGGCTCCACACGAACCCTCAGGTCAGAGGCCACGTTCCTCGCCCTACGGGTTTGTCATTCCCGCCTCAAGTGCCCTCCCTCCGTACCCGATTGGCGGGACACCGATTCGTTGATCGCGGCCGACCAGCGAATCGACCGCTTCCAGTTGCCCTCGGTCAGCGGCCACCTGGACCCACGCTCGGGCTTCAACTGGGGATGCAACCAACTTCAGCCTCGTGGGCGTGTCTAACCCGGTACCGAGGATGAGGAGGACGGATGAGTGATCGGGACGCTGCGTTCGAAGTGTATTTCGCGGCGCGTTCCGACGCCATGCGCGGCACGGCGTACCTGCTCTGTGGCGACTGGCATCGTGCGGAAGACCTGGTACAGCAGACGTTCACGAAGATCTATCTGGTGTGGCGCCGGATCCAGCGGCACGAGGCAATGGACAGCTACACCAGGCAGACGCTCGTACGTACGTTCCTGTCCGAGCGGCGCCGGGGGTGGTTCCGGTACGAGTCGGTCGGGTCTCGGCCGACCGATGAGGCGGCGCCCTCGTCTGGCCTTGCCGACGAACGGCTCGTGTTGTTGGAGGCCCTCGCGAAGGTGCCGCCGAGGCAACGCGCCGTACTGGTCCTGCGGTACTGGGAGGACGCGTCCGTCGAGCAGACAGCCGCGCTGCTCGATTGCTCGGCGGGAACTGTCAAGAGCCAGGCCGCGCGGGGGCTGGCGACGCTGCGCGGTCTGCTTGAGGAGGAGAGGGTTCGATGAACGAAGAGGATCTGAACGAGGCATTGCATGACGTGATGGTGCGCAGCAGTCCACCGCCGTCGATGGATCCTGCGCGCGCGCTTGAACTGGGCCGTCGGGCGCGCAGGCGGCGCAGGGTGGCGTGGGCCGGGGTCGCCGTCGTGCCGCTGGTGGTTGCCGTCGGGGCCGGTCCCGCACTGGTCGCGAACTACACCGGTGACCGGTCGGCGGGCCAGATGGTGGCGGGCGGCACCGGATCGCCGCCGCCGGTGTCAACACCGCGGCCGGTCTCCACCGTCGTGCCGACGACGCGGAAGACAGGTGACCCGTGGCCGGAGGGCCAGGTGGATCGCACGGCGAGCGCGGGTCCGCGCGCGGCTCGGTCCGTGACGCTGATGAACGAGCTGAGCTCGTCAGTGCCGCCGGGGTTCAGCATGCCGAACCTGAAGTACCCGGACGGTCGCTCGATGAGATGGCCGCAGAGCCAGTACGCGTCCAATGACGGGGAGCAGGACTATTGGGAGTACAAGGCCTCCATCCCGGTGCAGAAAGGCGACCGGGTCGGCCAGTTGCTGGTGCAGTCGACCACGCCCGACGGGAAACCGGCGATGGACCCGTGCAAGCTGGCGCAGAAGTTCTGGGGTGGGACTGGTACCTGCGCCATCGTGGACGTCGGCGGCAAGAAGGTCGGCGTGGTGACCACCAATGGGCGCGGCAGCTACGACCAGTGGGCCACCTATCGGCACGACGACGGCACCGTCGTGATTTTCGCGCAGGCCAAGAAGAGCGACGCCCGGGGCCGATCGCCGCTGACGCAACCGGTGTTCACCCCCCGCCAGCTGGCTGAGCTGGCGACGTCCACGAAGTTCAAGATCAGCACCTGATCAGGACACCAGCACCATGAAAGACCGCGCGACCCTGAGGACTTCGCGGTGAATCGTTGCTGTCGGCCCCATTCATTGTCCGGAGCGTACATACAACTCCACCGATCGGAACACCCGTTTCGGAGCAATTCCGCGGTCTCATCGTGGACTGGCAGGGGGTCCACGATGAGGGTGCGGTCGAGCGCGGCGATGGGGTCAGTTGGGCTTGGGCTGGGGTTTGAAGCGGCGGACTTCGTGGGGCCAGCCGCAGGCCTCCGCGACCTTGGCTGCCCACATCTTGGCGGTCTCGTCATCGGCCACGCTGACTAGCGCGAACCCGCCCAGGAACTCCTTGGTCTCGATGTATGGTCCGTCGGTGAGCAACACCTCGCCACTGGTGGGGTCGGCGCTGTAGACCGGGCCGTCCTCCTCCTCCAGCCCCCCGGCGAAGACGTAAACGCCGGCGACCTTCATCTCGTCCACGACCGCCCTGGCGAGTGGCCCGCGCCCGCGGAACCACTCCTCGGTGTGGTCACCCACCCACTGTTGGTTGAAGTAGATGAGGTACTCGGGCATGTCTGCTCCTTCGGCTCGAGCGGACCCGCTGTCCGCCTCCACCTACGCTACGAACGGCGTCCGGTGGATACGACAGGCTTTCGGCAACAGTTTCACGGGACCTCCAACGTTCGGCCCCGCGCAGGCGCCAGGAGCGGGCGACCATGAGCACGAGAAGGTCATCCGGATGTGTGTCGGGCCTGCTCCAGGTTCGACTGGTGGGGGCCGGAGAGCCAGTCTTGATCCAGACGCGCGTCGACCGGTTCGTCTCCTCGCCGCAGCGCGTCGATGTAGGCATGATCGGCGGCCAGCCGGGCCGCCACCTCGGGACCCTCGGCAACGGCGCCGTGGCCGGGAACCACGACATCGACGTGCCTGGCAGCCTCATCCAGCCGGTCGAGTGCCGTCTCGTAGGCGCTCACCTGATCGGGGCGGCGAGGGTCGAGGAGCGGGATCAAGACGTCGGAGAGCATGTCGCCGGCAATCAGGACGCCACGGTCTGCGAGGAGGACCGCGGCGTGGCCGATGGCGTGCGCCTGATGTTCGACGATCTCGCCCGGAACGGGTCCGCCGTCCGCGGGCAGCGGGGTGAGGAGGCCGATCAGCTCGAGAGGGATACCCGACGCGCTCTCCGCCGCCATCTTCTGTGCCCGCTCTCGGGCTTCACTGGCAACCTGGACGCCGCCGGGAGTGGCGTAGCGCGGCACCTCGCCGAACCGGGAATGCCAAAGCAAGTGGTCCCAGTGGGGATGGGTGGAGAACCCAGCGACCACCGGGATACCGAGCCGGTCCACGTCATCGGCGAGCTCGTTCAAATCGGAACCGTCGATGCCTGGATCGACGAGGATCAACCCATCCTCCCCGCGCACCACGATGGCATTGCTCCAGACCCACTCGCTTTGACGGACCCAGACGCCGTCAGCCACCTGATTCAGCATCCATCGACTCTGTCAGTACCGCCACCCCGGCGCAATCACGTTGAGCAGGAGTAGGCGCATCTGCCGGATTCTCTTATGGATCGGCCGCGCAGATCCGATCCAACCGGCATTCGGTCGTGAAAGCCACGAGATCCTGCTCGGGCACTCAGGGCTCGAAGGATCGACGGGACAGGTCGGGACTCGGGGCCCATGACGTTGGGACGCGGGGGCGAGGAAGTTGGGGGCAGGCCGGCCGGACGCGCCGGTGTTGGAGGGGACCTGAAATGTTCACCACGTACCGCGAGAGGGTGGGGGCCGCGACCGGCGCGGCGTTCGTCGCCGCGATCTTCATCGGCAACGGCCTGGCCACCGCCGGACAGTCTCAGTCGAGCCACCCGAGTGGTCAGGACGTGCTCAGCGATGCGGCGCGGGCCGCATCGAGTACGACGGCCACGATCGGATTTCTGCTGGAGATCGCCGGCTTCGTCCTGTTCATGATCTTCGTCGGCTATCTGTGGGAGGTACTACGCCGGGACACCGGCGGACGGGACACTGCTGCCGGCACGAGCTTGGTCGCGGCGATCACGATGCTTGCGATCAAACTGGGTTCCGCTGCCCCGATCATCGCGCTCAGTGTGGATCGCGACCATCTCACCCCGGAGCTCGCACAGGTCCTGAACGACATCAACGGCTCGGCCTTCATCGTGAGTTGGCTGCCGTTCGCCGTGTTCGTCGGGTCACTGGCCGTGGCTCTGCACGTCTCTGGACTGGTGGGCCGCCCGACGGCGTACATCGGCCTGGTGGTGGGGGTTGCAGGTGTGGGCTTCGCGGTCTTGGGCTTCAAGGAGCCGCTGAACGCGAACCCGCTGGCGTTCCTCGCGGGAATGCTGTGGCTGGTGGTCGTGGCGGTGCGGCTCGCGGTGCGGCCCGGCGTCCGCAGGGCACTCGGCCAGCGGACGGCCGATCCGGCGCTCACCGGCGCCTGAAGAAGACCTCATGGCCAAGTGGGCCGGGCCGCGGGACGATGAAGCGGTGGTGACGGATACTGCTGAGGCTCGTTCCGCGACCCTGGTCCGGGTCGCGGTCGCGGTCGCCGTGATCGGCACGATCGCGGTCGCGGTCGCGCTCTGGGTCGCGGTCGTGGACGACCTCCAGCTCGACATCGTTGGCACCGGCTCGTGGATCAACCTCGTCGCCGTGCCGGCATTCCCGTTGCTGGCGGCCCTTGTCCTGCGCAGGAGCGAGGAGGACCGGCCGCCGCACCAGGATCGCCTCGCCTGGCTGTTCCTGGGCTTCGGCGTGCTGTGCGCCGCGACCATCGTGCTCCACATCTATGCCGACTATGCGCTCCGCAACGGATCGCCTCTGTCGGTCCAGAGCGCGTGGGTTTCCAGCTGGTTGTGGATCGGAGTCCCGGCCGGACTGCTCCTCATCCTGTTGCTCTTCCCGACCGGCGAGCTGCCCGGACCGCGGTGGGTGGTGGTCGCAGCCCTGGTGGGGGTTGCCTATGTCGCCGTGTGGGTCAGTGTTGCGCTTGGGCCCGGGCGGATGACCGACTTCGCCGGCGACCATCCGAACCCACTCGGGTGGCACTCCATGGCGGACATCCTTCGCGTGCTCGGCTCCGTCGGCATGGTGGTACTCGCGTGTGCCGCAATCGGCACCGTGGCCGCGGTCGTGTGGCGGTTCCGGCGAGGTGACGCCGCAGTACGGGCTCAGTTGCGATGGCTGGTCGTCACGGTCGGGGTCATCGCACTCACGATCGCGCTTCCCGTTCCCAACGGCCTCGAAGGCGCAGCTCTGGTACTGAACGTGGTAGCGACGTTCCTGCTCCCGGTCGCACTCGGCGTGGCCCTCACCCGCCGCGACGGCCTACTCCTTCCACGGGTGCTCGTGTACGGCCTGCTCTCGGTGCTCCTGCTCATCGCCTTCCTGGCCATCGTCGGCCTGGCAGAGGCGCTGTTCGGCGCGCGCGCCGAGGGAGTGGCCGGCGTCGTGGCCGCGGGTGTGGTCGCCGTGGTCGTCGCCCCGCTGCGAACCAGGCTCCAGCATGCGGTCGACCGACTCGTCTATGGCGACAGAGGAGACCCCTACGAGGCGCTGTCCGATCTTGGCCGCCGACTTGCGTCGAGTCCCAACGATCTTCTCAACGAGGCGGTGCTGTCGGTCGCGGACGCACTCCGCGCACCGTATGCCGCTGTCATCCTCACCGGCGACACCGCGCCGACCGCAGCGGTGGGAACGCCCACAGGGGACGAGATGATCGTGCCTTTGTCTGTACGCGGGAGCGATGTCGGCTCACTGCTGGTCAGCCCACGCGGCCCACGGGAACGGTACGGCGAACGCGACCTGGCACTCGTGTCCGACCTGTCGCGCCACATCGCGGTGGCCGCGCATGCGGCGGCGCTGACTCGCGACCTGCTGCACTCGCGCGAGTCGCTCGTCATCGCGCGGGAGGAGGAGCGCCGCCGGATCCGTCGTGATCTCCACGACGGACTCGGGCCGGCTCTGGCCGGGATTGCCTTCGGCATCGATGCTGCGCGCAACACCTTGACCCGCGACGCAGCCGCGGCTGATGCTGCGCTGGCAGGGCTGAAGGCCGAGGTCCAGACGTCCGTCGCCGACGTGCGCAGGCTCGTCTACGACCTACGGCCGCCTGCCCTCGACCAACTCGGGCTGGTGTCGGCGGTCGAGGAGTACGGCGCTCGGCTCGCCGAACGCGGCGCCCTCTCGGTGACCGTTTCGTCGCCCGCTCTACCTCCGTTGCCCGCGGCGGTAGAGGTGGCGGCGTACCGGATCGCCATCGAGGCGCTCACCAACGCGGCGAGGCATTCGCGTGCGCGCACGTCCAGGGTCTCGTTCGAGATCGACGACTCGACCCTCCGGCTCCAAGTCGTCGACGACGGCGACGGGATGCCCGCCCAGCGCACCTACCGCAACAACGGCCTTGGCATGTCCGCGATGGCCGAGCGAGCCGCCGAGCTCGGCGGAAGCTGCTCGGTCGGCCCTCGGAGCGGTGGCGGCACCGCGGTCACAGCGGTACTTCCCTTGCGGAGCGCGCCATGACCCGGACCCGGGTGATCGTGGCGGACGACCACCCGACGTTCCGCCGCGGCCTGGGGGCGCTGCTCGACAGCCTCGAGAACGTCGAGCTCGTGGGTGAGGCCGCGGACGGCGAGGCCGCTGTCGCGCTCGCCGCACAGCTCGTACCCGATGTCATCGTGATGGATCTCAACATGCCGGGCGTCAACGGCGTGGAGGCGACCCGCCGGATCCTCCGCGCGAACCCGGACATCGCGGTCCTCGTGCTGACGATGCTGGACGAGGACGAGCCGGTGTTCGCCGCAATGCGCGCCGGTGCCCGCGGCTACGTCGTCAAGGGCGCGGACACCGAGGACGTGCTGCGGGCGCTGGAGTCGGTGGCTCGTGGCGACGCGGTGTTCGGACCTGCGATCGCGAGCCGGGTGCTGGCGTACCTCACCCGGCCGCTGTCGGCGCGCGACCCGATCCTGTTCCCCGAACTGTCCGACCGTGAGCGCGAGGTGCTCGAGCTGCTTGCCCGGGGGATGTCGAACAGCCAGATCGCCCAGACGCTGGTCATCTCCCCCAAGACCGTACGCAACCACCTGAGCAACGTCTTCACCAAGCTCCAGGTCCGCGACCGCAACGAGGCGATCGAACGCGCCCGCCGCGCAGGCCTCGGCCAACCCGACGACGCACGCGCCAAGTCGCCTTCGAACCTGCGCCCAACGGACTAGAAGCCTGCCGGACGCGCGTCCGAGCGCTGGCTGATCACGCCCCGCGCGTCGGCCGGGCGAACACTGCCAGGACCAGGCCGAGCAGACCGAGACTGCCGTACATGGGGTGGTACGCACCCTTCGCCTTCGAGAGCTGCTCCCCAGCAGCACAGCATTTGAGGTTGCAGACGACGAGCATGGTGAGCGCCAGCGCAGCGGTCGGCCATCTGAACCAACTGTGCATGCTCCCAGCACTCAAGCCGAGGAGGACCGCCCCAGCCGCCGTAACAGCCACGTCCGCAAGTGCTCGCCAAAACCGCCGCATCGCCGTAGCAAGTGACGGCGTTGGTCCCAACGCGTTCGACATGGCCGCCAGCCTAGACGTCGTCATTCCCCGGCGCGCAAGGGCATTCTGGCGTTACGATCCGGCGTGGAGCACCAACCAGTGGTGGATCCGGGCTGACCAAGGCGGTGTGGTACGCCGGTGTGGCTCTGGTCGCCGTTCGACGCCAGGAGGAGTCATGGCCAACGATGCGACTGGCTTTGAGACGGATATCAAGCCCCTTGTTCCGCGAAATCGACCGCCAAGCAGGTCGACCTCTTCCAACGGTGGGCCGACAACGCCAAGCCGCAGTGACCGCTGAGGAGGGATGCCGGGAAGGGCTTCTTGCGCGGATCGTCGCGACGGTGCTTGGGATGGGGGTGGGGCATCCGGTCCGGGTAGGGATTGACGGGTCGGATGCGGCCGGGAAGACCACGCTTGCCGATGAGTTGGCGGAGCGGTTGCAGGGGCATCGGCCGGTGATCAGGGCTGGGATCGATGGGTTTCGGCGGCCGCGGGACGCCAGGCCGCGGCCGGGGGAGACGTTCCCGGGTGGGTACTTCGACGACTGGTTCGACAACGAGGCCATCGTGGAAGGTTTGCTGTTACCCCTTGGACCGGGCGGGGATCGCCGGTATACCACCATGACGTTCGACGACCGCGCGGACCTGCGGGTGGTTGCGCCGGTTCAGGTCGCGGCGTCTGATGCTGTGCTGGTGTTCGACGGGGTCTTCGTGCTTCAGCCCGCGCTCCTGGCGTATTGGGAGATGGGCATCTACCTCCACGCTGATGAGGGCGAGATCTTGCGACGCGGGGTTGCCAGGGACAGTGAGTGGTTCGGGAGTGAGGAGGCCGCCTTGCGTGCACTGACGACGAACTTCCTCCCTGGATATCGGCGCTATCAGGAGCTGCACGACCCGGCGGCCATCGCGCACGTCGTCGTCGACAACACCGACCCGCAGCACCCCGTCGTACAGAAGTTCACTCCGCCTGCCAGTGAATGAGGACGTCGTCGGCGATGTCGTCGATGGTGCGGGCGGCTGTGTTGATCGCGAAGTCGCTGACATCGTCGGCGGTCAGCAGGGCGGACAGTTCGGCGGCGCGGGCGACGAGTTTGGTCAGACTGGCGCCGCTCTCGCGGGCGCGACCGTGGATGCGCTGTGCGAGGTCGGCGTCCGGCGCGTCGAGACGGCAGATCACCACTGGTCCGCCGGTGGCGGTCTCGAGTTGCCGGCGGTCGTTCAGGTTCTCGACGACGCCTGCGACGATGAGGCGGCGGCTGCCGTTCTGGCGGGAGTTCGACCACACCGCAGCCAGGTTGGTCGCCTTCAACCGCGACTGGTGCGGGTCGTCGTCCGGAGCCGGCCAGGCGGCTCCGAGAAAGTCGAGGTCCGCGAACGCGGGCGCCAGTCCGAGATCGGTGCAGCGATCGAACACCCGCCATCCGACGGACGTCTTGCCGACCCCCGGAGGGCCGGAGAGCACGAGAGCAGGTGGCGCTTGCACCGACCGATGATCTCGTCTAGTACCTGCGCGTGCAAACGATTAGACGGATCGAGGGGGAGAGCCGTTCTCCAGGTACGTCGCCGCCCGTCGGGACGTGAGAGCGGCCGAGACGCGTGCGAACTGTCCGGCGTCCAGTAGTTGCTCGGCCTCGTCGAGAGTGGCGAACCTGAAGCCCTTCACCTCGGCCGGATCGGTGACTATGCGGTCGATGTCGGCCCGCGCGAGTACGCCGCCGTCGAAGAGGAACGCGACGATCTCGGTGAAGTCGCCGGACCGGGCTATCCAGTCCACGGCGAGCAGATCGCCGGGCTCCACGGTGAGGCCGATCTCCTCCCGGACCTCGCGTTGTGCGGCGAGGCGTGGCGACTCGTCCCGCTCGACCATCCCGCCGGGAAGATCCCAGGTCGGCTTGTACGGCGGCTCGAGCACCAGCAACAGGCCGATCTGGTCGGTGAACAAGCAGTCGGCCGCCATCCGTTTGGCGGGGAACTTCGCGGTGAAATGAACATCGTCGGCCACGCCGTAAGCCAACCACAGGTCAATCGCCCGTCTATGGGTTCGGTGGGCTACCCGCAGTACGCCTTCAGGAGTACGGCGCGCATGGCCTGGGTGATGGGGTGGTCGTGGCTCAGGCCGTCGATGTTGACCATCACGACGACTTGGCGGCTGCCGTCGCGGCTGTTCCACACGGCGTCGGTGTAGCCGGGAATCTCGGAGTCGTGACCCCAGGCGTCGCCGCACGGGAAGGTCTCTCTGAGCAGACCCAGACCCCAGCCCCCACCGGGAATCCCCGAGTCGATGGACCCTGGTGGGTCGGTGGCGACCGGGTCGACGGTTTGCATGGCCTTGAGCTGGCCGGGCTTCAGCAGGTGGCCGCGGAGCAGCGCACGATAGAAGCGGGCGAGGTCGTCGGCGTTGGACAGGATTGCGCCGGAGGCACCGAGCAGGGTCGGACTGAGTGCCGTGAAGTCGGTCGGCTCCGGTTCGAACAGCAGCCAGTAGCCGTGGGTGTAGGTGCCGGGGATCCGCGACGAGGTCGGGTACGAGGTGTGGTCGAGTCCGAGTGGCCGGAAGATGCGGCGCCGCAGTTCGGTGCCGATCGAGTTTCCTGTGGCCGCTTCGACGATCATCGCAAGCAGCAGATAGTTGGTGTTCGAGTACGTCCAGCCGGTCCCCGGTGCGAAGAGCGGGCCGTGTTCGGCCGCGATGGCGACCCCCACGCGGGGGGCGAAGATCAAGGTCAGATCCCCTTCGAGATAAGGAGCGAAGACCCTGTCGTCCTGTGCGTAGTCGTAGATGCCGCTGGTGTGGTTGAGCAGCTGGCGGATCGTGATCCCCTGGCCGTTCGGGAAGACTCCCGGGAGCCACTGCTTGATGGTGTCGTTGAGCTTGAGCACTCGATCGCCGACCAGCTGGAGGACCACGGTGGCAGTGAACGTCTTCGTGACGCCACCGATCCGGGATCGGTCACCGACCCGGATCGGCGTCAGTGTCGCGAGCTCGCCGTACCCGCTGGAGAAGCGGTACGTGCGATCACCGATCCGTAGCAAGGCGACAGCACCCGGCGCTCCGGCGGCGACGACCTGATCGAGCGCGGCCTGGATTCCTGGCGGCGGGTGACCGGCCGACGATCGTGGCACTGCGGCTGAGGTGGGGACGCCTGCCGCCGATACCGCCGGTGCCGTTGCCAGGCCGGCAGCGGTGGCGAGCGCGATGACGACCATCCATCGGCGACGCCGCGGCGCGGCGGACCTTTCCGCTGAGGAAGACATTGGTGTGCTCCTACGCCGTTGGGGTCCGCGCTACGGCGGTGCGCCGGGTTGCGACGGTCACCGCGATGACCAGGATTCCGAGGATCAGCAGGAGGCCGCCCACGACCAGGGCAGCGATGGATACGGGAAGGACGACCGGAAGTTTGCTGCCGATGCTCACGTCGGCGTCGACGCCCTGCGAGCCGTCCGCATTCATGACGACGACGGACCAGTTGCCATCAGCAACATTCCAGTCGAGGGTGCGGGGGCCGGTGCCGCTGTCGGACGCGACCCAGAACGTCTGCGCGGCAGGATCGGCGGCGGGTTGGCCGCCTGGCCGGGGCACGTAGGTGACCTTGAACGGGTCGGCCTCGAAGTCCGAGATCTCGGTGTGGCCCACTCCGTTGAGATACCTGGCCACGTCACCGGCGGGGCCGATGCCGATGAACAGCGGTGTCTCCGCGTTCCTCGACTCGAGCGTGATCCGTACGTCGCCGAGCAGATCGTCGGCGTAGATCGCGTCGGGACCGGCGATGCCGACGTCGAGCGACGGAGCCGACAGGGCGAACGTGTCGGTGGTGAGGCGTTCCGGGCCCGCGGTGTGATACCCGGCGGCGTCGCGTTGCGCATGGGCCCACAACCCGATCCCGCCGCCGGCCAGCAGGCCGCCGCCGAGCAGGATGAGTACGGCGCCGACGATCACGAGCACCGTGCGCCAAGCGCTCCAGGAGCGGCGGACCGGCGTGGCAGGACCCGGGATCGGCTCGGTCGTGGTCATGAGACTGCCTCGGCTCGTACTGGCGTTCTGATCATCCAGACGCCCAGCCAGATCATCGCGAGCCCGAGCGGGATGCCGAACGGCGGCAGCAGCGACTGGAAGCCGAGCAGCCCGCCGATCACGATCGCCACGCAGATCGCGCGGGGGAAGACCCCGGCTCGCAGGCTCGAGAGGCCGAACAGCGCCCAGCCGATCGCGAACAGCAGATAGCTCGACACAGCGCCGATCACGATGAGACCCGCCGGGTCCGCGTCGAGGACCGCGGGTGCGGTGTCGGCGAGGTAGGTGACGTAGAACGTCTCGAACCACAGATCACCGCCCAGGAACATCGTGCCCACCATCGCGGCGATCACCCCCACGACGCCGAACCGGCCGGCCTTGTCCGCCTGCCACAGGTAGGCCGCGACGACGGCGAGGATCAGCAGGCAGAAGGCCACGAAGTACACGACGCCGCTGATCCGGTACACGGTGTTGGTCGACGTACCGACATGATCGTCGCGATCGACGATCGGGAGGATCACCACCTCGACCACGACCATCAACGCGCCGGCCGCGAGGGCGAGCGGACCTGCCAGCCGGGCGAGACGTGTGCGGGAAGCGGTGAGATTTCCGCCTGACGATGAAGCCTGCGATGCGTCCAGTCTTGTCATGCTGGACAGTCCCCTCAGCGAGCGGGACCGGCGATTTCCCCCACCAGGTCCCCAGGACGAACGGACCTCCGGTGGTCCTGCCCCGCGCCCCGAACTGCCAAAGGTGAGACCCGATGAGCGGGTCTTTTTGTACTCCGTACATAATATGGACGGCGTACAGAAACAAGTCAAGAGCGAAGGGTTTCGTTAATGGCGACACCGACGGGCCGGCGGACCGGCAGGCCGCGGGCAGTCACAGAGCAGGCGATTCTCGACGCCGCCCTTGCGCAGCTCGACGCAGGGGGCCCGGCCGCGGTCTCGGTGCGCGGCATTGCGGCGCAGGTCGGCGTCGCACCGAACGCTGTGTACACCTATTTCCCCAGCAAGGCCGCGGTGCTCCGCGCTCTCGTCGAGCGCTTCCTCGGCGACGTCAACCACGACCGCTTGGTCGACCGGCAACTGCCGTGGCGACAGCGCGTCGAGGCTCTCGCGCTCGAACTCCGGACCCATCTGGTCGCACACCCCGGCGCCGTACAACTGCTGCTCGGCGGACTCATGGGCGGACCGAATGCCCTCGCCTTGCGCGAGTCGCTCGGTGAGGTCCTCGCCGACGCCGGCTCCGCCCCCGACGACGCCGCCCGCGCCTCCTATGTGCTGCTCGTCTACGTCCTCGGCGCCATCGCCCTCGAAGTCGCCGAGCTCGACCAGCCCCACACCACACCCACAGAACGCGCCCGAGTCTCGACCCGGCGCGCGGTCCTCGACACCATCTCCGCCGACACCTACCCGCGCACGACCGAAACGGCCGCCACCATCTCCAAAGACCTGACCACCGAACAATTCCTCTGGGGCCTCACCCGAATCCTCGACGGCCTCGAACCCGGAACCTGACAGCCCTCGGCAGTGTCAACCGGCTGAATCCAGGTAGTACCTCAGAGGCCTGTCGTGGCCATTGCGCCGGCTGCTGATGCCGACCCGTTCGGCAGCCCGGACCTGCGCAGGATCGACTGAGATGCCCCAGTCCTCCAGGAAGAGTTCGGAACCCGTGAGGTCTGCGCCGTACAGGTCCTTGGTGATCTGGAAGGACCGGCACAGCTTCCCGGGCGCGTTGGCGAGGTGATCGGCGCTGCGTGGCTGGTCCCACTCGGCGGCCATGGCTTGGACGCCCTCGACCGGGGTCACGCCGCGGATGAAGATCACGTCGGGTACGTCGGCCCGATTCACGACGGCGGCGAACTGATGCCACTGGCCATAGATCAGGTACACGTACGCGAGACCGCCGGCCTCCCACATCACGGACGTCCGTGCCGTCTTCTTGTTTCCGTGGTGGACCGCGTCGGTGAAGGCCGGGTAGGCCTCGACGTCGCGGATCACACCGGCGACGCGGCCGGCGCGGGTCTGGCGGACGAGGACCTTGCCCAGGAAGTCGGTTGCGCAGGCCGACGCCGGACGCAGATAGAAGTCGGGCGCTAGCTTCCTGACGGACAACGGGCGAACGGGCGACCTCATCGACCCATCATCGCGCCTACGATCGGTCATTTGGCGAGGAGGTGGATGTGTCGGTTGATGAGCGGGCGGCTCGGGCGGAGGGGCGGCTGCGGGCGGCGTACGGGATTGTCCGGGAGCTGGAGCTGCTGGAGCGGTGGGGGAAGTACGGCGAGGTGGTGATTGTCGGGTCGGTCGGGATCGGGGTTGTGGTGCCGCCGGACATCGACATGGAGATCCACTCGGACGAGCCTCGGGTGGCTGATGGGTTCGCGGTGATGGCGGCGTTGGCCGACTTGCCGAAGGCGCGGCGGATCACCTACCTCGATGCTCGCGATCGGCACGAGCAAGGGCAGTACTGGAAGCTCGAGTACGAGCTGACCGCGGATGAGACGTGGACGATCGACATGTGGGTCTTCGAGCGTGCGTCGACTGTCGCGAGCGGTGCGGCGCTGACCGCGGCTCTTCGAGAGGCACTGACCCCGGAGACTCGGGACCGGATCCTTGCCATCAAAGAGGAAGCCGAAGGGCTGGGGGAGCGGGCGCGTGGCTACTGGCTCTATCAGGCGGTGCTGGATGCCGGCGTCAACAACTACGCCGAGTTCCGGGCGTGGCTCGGAGATCGGAATATCTACGAGCGGACATCCTGGATGCCTCGCCGGGGCTAGCGAGAGGTGCCGCCCCAGTCCTCTGGGGCGACGTCGGCGATGGATTGGCTGATGGTCCAGTGGTGGCCGGCCAGGTCTTCCACGGTGTACTGGCGTTCGCCGTACGGGAAGTCGGTCGGGGTGGTCAGGATGTTGGCGCCGGCTCGGCGGGCGCGCTCGTGGTGGGCGTCGACGTCCTCGACGTGGAGCATGACGCCATGGCTGTGCGCCGTCGCGTCCGAGTCCGGTGCACGCCGCCCGTACTCCTCGCCGGCGTCGGCCACCACGATGATCCCATTGCCGTACTGTAGCCGCGCCCGATGGTTGCCCACTCGCCACATCTCCTCGAACCCGAACACGTCACACAGCCAGTCCACAGCCTTCCCGACATCCGGATACACCAGCATCGGTACGACGTTCGCCGTACCCACCGTCCGATTCACCACCACAACCCGCTCCCTCCACTCGAGCCCATCGTGACACCCCAGCCCGCCCTCAGCCTTGAACTTTTGGGAAGTCCCAAGCCCACGACTCCCCGGCCAGGGTGAAGGTCCAGTCCGCGCGTACGCCGTCGGCCATATAGCCGACCGCGGGTACGGCGATCGGCGGGTAAGGCACCTGTCGCAACAGCCGGATGGCGTCCGCACGGGAGAACCACTGCGCATCCATCACCGACGCATCGGGATCGTCGATCGCGAACGAAGGATCGCTCACCCACACCACGTAGTTCCACGACCGCGACAGCGTCCGCCCGGCAGGTTCCAGTACGCCGCGTCCCACGCCTCGTACTGCTCCCGCACCAGCGCGAGCCGCCCGTCGTACTGCGCAATCACTCCGGCATACCGACCCATCCGCCGAGCCTAGGACGTCAGTCAGGCACGGCTCCTAGTTCCGGAAGGGGAGTGTCCGGAATCGGGTCTACGGTGCCGGTATGACTGAGACATGGTGGGAACCTCCGCTGGCTGGTACCGAGGCTGAGCACCTGGTCGGGGCGCTCGATCGGCTGCGTACGACGTTCCGCTACAAGGTCGACGACCTCGACGCGGCCGGGATGCAGACACGGATCGGCGCGTCGACGATCACCCTTGGCGGTCTGCTGAAGCACCTGGCGGCGAACGAGGACTACATGTTCACCGTGAAGTTCCGCGGCGAACCGATGGACTCGCACTGGGACGAGAACGGTTGGCGGGACGACAACGACTGGGAGTTCAACTCCGCGGCCGACAACACTCCCGAGGAGCTCTACGCGCTCTGGGACGGCGCGGTCGCACGCTCGCGGGAGCGCGTGACCGCGGCCCTCGCCGACGGCGGACTCGACCAGCCGGCGCATATCAGTTGGCCCGACGGCAGGCACGCGAGCCTGCGCCGCCTCGTCTGCGACCTCATCGAGGAGTACGGCCGCCACACCGGCCACGCCGACCTCATCCGCGAAGCCGTCGACGGCCGCGTCGGCGAGGACCCGCCCCCCGGCTGGCACCCCGTAGGCGCCCGCACCCCCCAAACCGCCTGACCCCGTACGGCGGCCGACCGCATCCAGCCGCCTGACCCCGCACGGCGGTCCGCCGCATCAAGACCCTGACCCCGTACGACGGCCCGGCGCCGAGCCGCCGTACGAAGGACTCACTTGACCCGTGCGAGCGTGCCGTCAGCCGCCACGGAGATAGTGGTGCTCACGCCGTCGACCTTCAGGGTGATGCGTACGCCGGAGCCCTGCTGGGACGTGGTGTAGCTGGCGGCCCCGTTGCTGCGGGTCGGGACGATGACGGACAGGATCGACGCGGTGCGGCCGGAGCGGGTGAACTTCACGACCGGCGCCGGCTGGCGCTTGTCGATGGTGGTGTAGTGCCAGCCCTGGATCGGATCGGTGTTGCCGGTTGCGACCTGGATCGGCGTGGTCTGCTGCCGGAACGGGATCTGCAGCAACGTCGTCTTGACCCGATCACCCGGCCGCGCGGCCACCGCAGAGTTGCCGTGGACAACCACCTTCTGGTCCTCCGGCAGATGCCACAACGTCTGGTAGTCCTGGGACGACGGTGACGTCCCGCGGTCCAGCACGACCATCAGGTCCGGATCCTTCAGCACCAGCACGCCTCGGGTCCGGTCGATCCCCTTGCCCAGCGAGTCACGCAGCTCGTAGAACTCCGAGGTCGGCGCGATCGACGACCGCGTCAGCTTGGTCTCCGGGTGTTCCGCGGCGGTGGACAACGCGGTCATCTCGTTGTGCGAGAACTGGCTCTTCGCCCAGCTCCGCCAGTCGTCCATCTTGTAGCCCGCGTGCCCACCGTCGATCAGGATGTCCCGGCCGTGCGAGGTATAGGTGATCGATGTGTGGTCCTCGTGCCCGTGCAGCTTCCGCGTCGGCCCGAACCTGATGCTGTACGTCGATTCCTGGGTGAACGGCCGCGTCTCACCCCACCCGGTCCGGCCGAAGATGTACCCGGCGTCGAAGATCCCGATCCGCTGGGTCGGCCGGATCCCTTGCGCACCGAGGGTCCCGGCGTACTCGAGAACTGTCCCGGGCACCGGGAAAGTCTTCACCATCTCGGAATCGCCGATCTGATGCAGGTTGCCGAGCGAGTCGGTGGCGAGCGCGAGCCACTTCGCGAGCTCGCGCCGGCGTGCCTTGATCGTCGTACCAGGGTCGACGCCGCACTTCTCCAGTACGTCGATCGCCCGGCCCCAGAGCGAGTAGTTGAACTGGGCGTATGCCGTCGACTGTTCGTTGGTCGAGCCCTGGGTGTCGATCGACGTCTTGATCGCGCTGGTCAACCGATCCGCGGCGACCTTCTTCAGATCGCTCCGCCCGAGCGTGCAGCCCACGCCGAACAGGGCAAGGCTCTCGTCGGTGCCGTGGTTCCAGTCACCGCTCCAGTTCCTCTGCAGGAACCAGGCGTGGTCCAGCAGCGCCTTGTCCAGCCACGCGTACTCCCGCGGTAGCCGCGACACGTGCAGCCCGGACAACGTTGCTTGGCGCAAACAAATCAGCACGTTGGTCCGGTGCATCGTCGACTCGTACGCGCCGATGTCCGACTTCCACGAGTACGGGTTGTCCTTCACCCAGTCATGCGCGATCGCGCTGACCCGCTGCAGGGCACGCCGATCGCCCTTGCCGGCGGCCACGATTCCCTGGCCCAGCCAGCGCAGCGAGTGCAGCCACATGTACCAGCTGGGGTTCTTGTCCGGGTTCACCCGCCAATTGATGTTGCCCTTGCCGTCGCCCACCTTGTACGGCGCCGTCGTACCCCAGGTGAACATGTCGCGATAGAGGTTGGCCAACGGGTTCGCGTGATCGATCCCGCTGTACGCCGGGCACGTGTAGGTGTTGCGCTTCGCCGGCGTCGGCGGGGCGGTCGGAGGTTCGGGAGTCCGGACAACGGTCGGGTCCGGGGCGGCCTCCGGCTTCGAGTTGCCCCGCGGGATCATCAACGCGGTCGCCAGGACGGCGACGCTCGCCGCCAGTGCGATGGCGAGCCGGACCGTCGTTCCAGCTGTGCGGGGATGTCTCGCGGGCATTGCTCGTCCTCACCGCATGCCCCGGGCATGCTTCTTCTGGCCTAGACCTGAATTCGGGTCGAGCGGGTCCCTGGATTCGGGTCAGGTGGTTTGCGTGACACGCCTCGAGTCCGCGGCGTGGGCGGTGTTACTCGTGAGAACGTCAGGCGGTCCGGAGAAGGTTGCAGCCGGCATCGATCACGGTGCTGTCCAGGTACGTCGCCATCAGTCCCCCCGAGGTCAGATTGTTTCCTCTTCTGTCTAGATGCCGTGACTCAGGGAAAGGTTGTGCGGATCGACGACTCCGGTTCAGCGGTGCTGGATCGCCTGCAGAATCAAGGTGTTGCGGGCCGTCTGCCCGGCCGGGACCGTCGTGTGCCGGCCGTCCCGCAGGTCGGTCCGCATCCGCTCGGGGCGGGCCGCGAGGAACTCGGCCCAATGCACGATCCGCAGGTTCCGGTAGCGCTCTTGCGCCTGGGCCAACTGCAGATCGACCCACTCGCTGTTGCGCTGATCGGCGACCTGCACCGAGGCCGGCTCGTCGGTCCGGGACACCTGGACGTTCACCCAGTACACGGTCCGGCTGGCCCCGGCGATCCGCAGCGCCCGATCGACCTGTGCCGTGAACGCCGGCGGGTCGAAGATGTCGTTCGAGCCGACCGCCATCACGATCCGATGAGGCAGCCCGTACGCGCGGGCCCACGCAGCCAAGGCGTCGACGGCAGCCGACGTCGGCTGACCGGCCCAGCTGTACTCGGCGAACGACGCACCCGTCCGCTGAGCCAGGAGTCGCCCGAGCGCCTCCCCGTCCTGTACGGCGATGCAGTCGCCGAACAGCAGGACCCCGTCGGTCGCCACGACGTGGCGGACGTGCGCACCACTGGAGATCACCTTGGCGTTGGACCGCCAGGAACCGATCGTGCCCGACCCGTAGCCACCAATGCTCGTGGCCGGCGCGGCGGCGGCCTTCGCAGGGGCAGTGGGGGACTCGAGATGGATGAGTACAAGCAGCGTTGCGGTCAGGACCGCGACGATGACCGCGGACGTCGCCCCGCCGCGAGCGGTGGCGAGCGCATGATGCCGGAGCATGCGTGGACCTCCCTGTGACGCCGTACCCATCCTGTTAACGCCGAAGGTGGCCCGGGGGTTGCCAGCCTCAGGGACTGCCTTGCAGCGCGTCCGCGATCAGCTCGTTGCGCGCGGCCCGGCCGACCGGCTCACTGGTGTGGACACCGTCGCGCAGGTACTTCGCCAGTCCGGCCGGCTGCGAGTTGAGGAACTCGGACCAGTGGATGATCTTCAGGTTGGGGTGGCGCGCCGCGGCTTCCTCCAGCTGCTGGTTGATCCACGCGCTGTTGGCCCGGTCGGCGGCCTGGACGTCGGCACTCTGCCGGAACCGGCTCACCTCGACGTTCACCCAGTACACGGTCCGCTTCGGACCCGCGATCGCCATCGCCCGCTCGACCTGCGCCCCGAATGCCGGCGGGTCGAAGATGTCGTTGGTGCCGACCGCCATCACGATCCGGCTGGGCAGGCCGTAGTCGCGCTCCCAGCCCGCCAGCGCGTCGACCGCCGCGGACGTCGGCTGACCGGACCAGTCGTGGACGGCGATCGAGTCGCCGGTCCGCGTCGCGAGCAGTTGCTCCAGTGCCAAGCCGTCCTGGACGGCGATGCTGTCGCCGAACATGAAGATCCCGTTGAACGTCAGGACGTCCCGGACCTGGTCGTCGGGCGTGATCCGCCGGAGCAGGTTCTGCCACGGGCCGAGCGTGCCCGAACCGTAGCGGCCCGGTGGCACCGTGGTGGGGCCGGGGGGTGCCGCAAGGAGGCCGGTGTCCGGGCTCGCGGGGCTCGGCGAGCGGGGCTCGAGCAGCACCAGCAGTCCACCGATCGCGGTGAACACGGCCAGCGTCGCGACGATCGCCATGGCCGGAGCGATCACGGACTCACGGAGTCTGCTCCTCACGCCCTCCACTCCCCCCAGTTTCGACAGTCGTCCTCATACCTCATAACGCGGTGAACCGCGTTAAACGTTGCAAACCGTCTACATGTATCAGATGCGGACAGGCCCGGAATGGTTGTCACGACCTGACCTGACCCCGGACCGTGCCCGCGTGCCGCCGGACAGTAGCCGCCGCATGTGTGCCTCACTCTTGGTTAATGTCCGGAAACCCCGAATAGGTTCCAGCCATGCCAGAAATCGACAAGCCGGGATACACGCCGGCTGGAGTGTTCCCGGCGTACGCGGGCGGACCAGGAGCTGGCCTGGCGACTCCCGAACCCTCGGCCGCTACCCCTCGAGCCCAGCCTGACCTGACCGCTCGGCGTCGCTGCGTTCGACACAGAACTCGTTGCCCTCGGGATCGTGCAGGGTGACCCAGCCGGGGCCTTCGGGCTGCCGGTGGTCCTCGTGGATGGTGGCGCCCAGGGCGAGGAGGCGCTCGACCTCCTCGTCGCGGGTGCGCTCGGTCGGAGCCCAGTCGAGGTGGACGCGGTTCTTCACCGACTTCGTCTCCGGGACGGCGACGAACAACAGACAGGGGACGGGGGCCGGGGCGACCACGAGCGCCTCGTCGTCGCCGGGTTCGTCGCCGTCGCCGAGCGGCCAGCCGGTGACCGTGCTCCAGAATTTCGCGAGCTCGTACGGATTTCCGGCGTCGATCGTGATGTGTCGCGGGATCATGCCCAGACCCTAGCCACAGACCCGGATCGGCGGGGGGTCGCGAACTGTCGGCGGGCGGGTTTACTGTGCGGGCAAGAGGCCTCACCACCGGGTGCGGCCGGTTGGGGGAAGTGAGTTTTCTGATGGCGGCTCGGCTCAATCCGTACATCCAGTTCGAAAGCAACGCGCGAGCGGCGATGGAGTTCTACCAGAGCGTCTTCGGCGGTGAAGTGGCCTCGAACACCTTCAAGGAGTTCGGTGCGAGCCACGGCCCGGACGACGACGACAAGCTGATGCACAGTCAGCTCGAGACACCGAGCGGCTTCACGCTGATGGCGGCCGACACACCGCAGGGCATGCCGTACAACCCGGGTGAGAACATCGCGATCAGCCTGAGCGGCGACGGCGACGAGCTCCGCGGGTACTACGAGAAGCTGTCCGAGGGCGGCAAGGTCACCGTCCCGCTGGAGAAGCAGATGTGGGGCGACGAGTTCGGCATGGTCACCGACAAGTTCGGCATCAACTGGATGGTCAACATCGCCGCGGCCGGCTGACGCGCACCCGGCGCCGGTGCGCTCGCCTGCGGTTGGTGAGGTGCTGCGGCCGGCGGACGGGCGGCGGATGCAGTGGTGGGAGGGCGGGGCGCCTGACGGCGTCCCGATCTTCTTCCTGCACGGCTGCCCGGACACCCGACATGCCGCGTACGCCGGTGACGCGCCGGCTCGGCGTACCGGCGTACGACTGATCGCGGTGAACCGCCCCGGCTACGGGACGTCGGATGCCTATGCCTCGACGCACCTGTCCGTGGCCGACGACGTCGTGGCCGTCGCGGATCAGCTTGGGATCGACAGCTTCGCGGTGCTCGGGATGTCGATCGGCGGCCCGTACGCGTTGGCTTGCGCAGCGCGTCATCCGGACCGCGTGACGGCCGTGGGAGTGGCGGCGAGCCCGGGCAGCGTCCCCGAGCTGGACCCGCCGATCCACCGGGATGATCTCGGCCCCGAGGAGCTGGCGTTCTTCGCCCGGCTCGCCACGCTGCCACCGGACGACGCGGTCGAGGCCATGCGCTCCGACTTCCAGGCGTACGTCGCCCAGCTCGATCCCGCCGACACGGATGACGCAGCCCTGGCCCGACGCTTCCTCACGGAGCTGGAACCGCGCGACGCCGAGGTAGTCAGCCGGCCCGGCCCGGTCGTTGACGGCCGCGCGCTCGGCTCCGACGCCGCGATCGCGGCCGCGGTCCGCGAAGCGCTGACGAACCCGGCCGGCTATCTCCGCGACGCCGCGATCTCCTTCACATCCTGGCACTTCCGTCCCGAGCGGATCACCTGCCCGGTCCTCCTCTGGTACGGCGACTCGGACGCGAACGCCTCGCCACGCAACGGGCACTGGCTCGCCGAGCGGATCCCGCGGGCGACTCTGGTGATCCGCGAGCAGATCACGCATCTCGCCGTACTGCACGAATATTGGGACGAGATCCTCGAGGCTTTGCGGCTAGCGTGAAGCGCATGGGACTCAACGACCTGCTGTACGACCCGATCCGGCACAACAACTGGGCGACGAAGAGCCTGATCCAGTTCTGCCGCGCGCAGAACCTCACGCCCGAGCAGCTCGAGGTCACCGGCGTCGGCACGTTCGGCGGGATCCTGGCGACGCTCGATCACATCGTCCGCTGCGACGCCGGCTACGTACGGCGGATCGCCGACAGCCCGCTCGACTTCGTCGACGGCGAGCACGCGCAGGACTTCGACACGCTCGAGCGGTGGAACGACGAGGCCGGCGCGGTGTGGGAGGAGTTCCTGGCGAAGCCGATCGACGTCGAGCGGGTGATGATCGTCGACGACAACACGCGCGGGACGCGGGTCGGCATCTTCATCGCGCAGGCGATCAACCACGCCAACCACCACCGCGAACAGGTCTGCGCGATCCTCACCGGCTTCGGCATCGAGCCCCCCGACATCCAGGCCTGGGAGTACGCCTGGCAGACCAACCGCATCTGGGACCTCCCCGCGGCCGAGCAGCCGGCAGACGAGTCCGCCGGCTGACCCACCGCACCCCCGCCCGTCCCCGTTCGAGGGGCCAACCCCTCGATGTGTGGGTCGGCCCCGCGAAATTCGGCGGCCGAACCCGCCCCTTCCGGGGTTGACCCCTCAAACGGGACGCCGGGTCAGTCGAGGGCTTTGGTCAGGAGACCGGCCTCGTACGAGCCGCCGAGCTGGTTGAGGGTGACGGCCAGGCGGTTGGTGGCGTTGATCATCGCGATCACGGTGACGAGCGCGATGAGCTGGTCCTCCTCGTAGTGCTTGCTCGCCCACGCCCAGGTGTCGTCGGAGACGCCGTGGGTGTCGGCCAGGCGGGTGGCTTCCTCGGTAAGGGCCAGGGCCGCCTGCTCGGCCTCGGTGAAGACCGTCGAGTGGTGCCAGGCGGCGACCAGGCTGAGGCGGGTCTCGGTCTCGCCGGCCGCCGCGGCCTCCTTGACGTGCAGGTCGATGCAGTGACCGCAGCCGTTGATCTGGCTGGCGCGCAGCATGACCAGCGCCTGGGTGGTCTCCGGCAGGCCTGACTCCTGGACGGCCTGGTGAATGCCGAACATCCGCTTGCCGAGCCTGGCGCCGAGCTCGTTGCTCATCAGGTCGATACGGGGTTCCGTCATGATGTCCTCACTTGTGAGATCTACTGGACGAACACGAGATGCCGCCGGCCCGGCTGCTGTGACGTGACGAGCGCCATACCGATCGAGCTGTCACAGAATCCCGGCGGCCGGCATCTGGTGGGTGACACCCGACGGCGCGAAGGAGCCAGCCATGACCGGTACGGACCGAGCCACCGAGGCGTTCGTTGCGCATCGCAACCTGCTGTTCACGGTCGCCTACGAGCTGCTCGGCTCGGCCGCGGACGCGGAGGACGTCCTGCAGGAGACGTGGTTGCGCTGGGTCGGCGTCGACCTCGACACCATCCAGGATCAGCGCGCGTACCTGGTCCGGATCGCGAGCCGCCAGGCGCTGATGCGGCTACGGACGCTCGGCCGCCGCAAGGAGTCGTACGTCGGTCCGTGGCTGCCCGAACCCCTGCTCACCGCGCCGGACGTGGCCGAGGACGTCGAGCTCGCCGACAGCGTCTCGATGGCGATGCTGCTCGTCCTGGAGACCCTCAAGCCGACCGAGCGGGCCGTGTTCGTGCTCCGGGAGGTGTTCGACCTGGAGTACGACGAGATCGCGGAAGCCGTCGACAAGAAGCCGGACGCGGTCCGGCAGATCGCCCACCGGGCCCGCGCCCACGTCGCCGCCCGGCGGCCCCGCGGGATCGTCTCCGCCGACGAGACCCGGGACGCGCTCGAGGCGTTCCAGCGCGCCATCAACACCGGCGACCTGCAAGGCCTGGTCGACATCCTCGCGCCGGACGTCGTCTTCCTCGGCGACGGCGGTGGCGTCGTCCAGGCCCTGCCCAAGCCGATCGTGGGCGCCGACAAGGTCGCCGGCCTGCTGGCGCTCGGGCTGCGCCGGCTGGGTCAGGCGTCGGTGGAGCTGACCCAGATCAACGGGCAACCGGCCCTGATCCTCCGCTTCGACGGAGAGATCGACACCGTGACAGCCATCCGGCTCGAGGACGGCCTGATCACCGGCCTCTACGCCGTACGCAACCCCGAGAAGCTCTCACGCCTGGAGCGGGAGATCACTCTGAGCCGCTGAGCCGCCGGACCAGCTCCGCCGACTCGGGGACCGGGGTCAGCGGAGTGCCGTGGGCCAGCCAGTTGCGGAGATTGTCGACGACCAGGTTGCCCATCGCGGTACGGGTGGGCATGGTGGCCGAGCCGACGTGGGGGAGCAGGACGGCGTTCGGGAGGGTCAGGAGGTCGGGGTGGACTTTAGGCTCGTGCTCGAAGACATCCAGGCCGGCGGACAGGATCGTGTTGGTGCGCAGGGCGTCGACGAGCGCCTGCTCGTCGACGACCGAGCCACGGGAGACGTTGATCAGGATGCCGTCCGGGCCGAGCGCCTCCAGGACCTCGGCGTCGACGAGGTGCCGGGTGCTGTCGCCGCCGGGGATCACGATCATCAGGACGTCGACGTCACGGGCCATCTCGACCAGCGACGGGTAGTACCGGTAGCCGACGTCCTTGCGGCGGCGGTTGTGGTAGGCAACGGAGATGCCGAACGGCGTGGCCCGGTCCGCGATCGCCTGGCCGATCCGGCCGAGGCCGAGGATGCCCATCCGGCGGCCGTGCATGGTTGCCCGGGTCAACGGGTAGGGACCGTCCTGCCACTTGCCCTCCCGCAGGTACCGCTCGGCCTGGGGCAGCTCACGCACGGTCATCAGCAGCAGCCCGAGGGCGGTGTCGGCGACCTCGTCGTCGAGCACGCCCGGGGTGTTGGTCACCACGACGCCGCGCTCGGCCGCGGCGTTCGCGTCGATCCGGTCGTAGCCGACGCCGAAGCTGGCCACGATCCGCACCGCGGGCAGCCGGTCGAGGAACGGGCCGTCGACCCGGCCGCCGCCGGTGGCGACGGCAACGATCTCGTCCCGGCGGGCCGCGAGCACGGCGTCCGGGTCGCTCTCCTCCCAGAGCCTGATCAACTCACAGTGGCCCTCCAGACCCTGCGCGACCGCCGGATGCATCGGTCCTGGCATCAGTACCACTGGTAGTCCCACGGGTTCTCCTCACCGATGTTCACCGCCACTTTCCCGCTCAACCCTATTTCCTGTCGCCGGTCGGTACGACGATCAGGGGAGGAGGTCATCATGATCATCGACTGCGCTTACTACCGGGACGGTCGCCGCCAGCACGTCGAGGCGATGTCGGTCGAGGACGCCGCCGCCAGTTGCAAGGCCGGCGGATTCGTCTGGCTGGGCATGTTCGAACCCACGGACGACGAGCTGACCCAGGTCAGAGAGAATTTCGGCCTGCACGAGCTGGCCGTCGAGGATGCGCAGACGTTCCATCTCCGGCCCAAGGTCGAGCCGTACGAGGGCGACATCAGCCTGGCCATCCTGCGCACCGCGCGGTACGACGACGAGCGCGAGGAGGTCGACTTCGGCGAGGTGAGCGTGTTCGTCGGGCCGGCGTTCGTGATCACCGTCCGCCAGGGCGTGGCCAGTGACCTGCACGGCGCCCGGATCCGGCTCGAGCAGCGCCCCGAGCTGCTGGAGACCGGGACGAGCGCGGTGCTCTGGGCGATCCTCGACCAGGTGGTCGACGGTTACGGCCCGGTCGTCGCCGAGCTGGAACGCGACATCGAGCAGGTCGAGCAGACCGTGTTCGCCGGCTCGGTCGCGCCGACGGAGCGGATCTACTTCCTCCGCCGCGAGGTGACCGACTTCTACCGGGCCGTCCACCCGCTGCTCGCCGTACTCGCGACCATCGAACGCGGCGCGCGGGACACCCAGCTGCTGCCGTACTTCCGCGACGTGCACGACCACCTGGTGCTGGTGAACGAGGAGGTCGCCGCCCAGCGCGACCTCCTCGCCACCGTGCTGGAGGCGAACATGGCGGTGATCGGCGTCGAGCAGACCAAGGTCAGCGTCCGGCAGAACGCGACGATCGAGCAGCTGACCATCCTGGCCACGATCTTCCTGCCGTTGACCTTCGTCACCGGGTTCTTCGGCCAGAACTTCGGCTGGCTGGTCGAGCGCATCGGCGCCGAATGGGACTTCCTCGTCCTCGGCGTCGGCGGCCTCCTACTGCCCTGCCTGGCCCTGGCCATCTGGTTCCGCCGCCAACGAACCGCCCGCCACTCAACCAAGGCGTCGGCGTTCGCGGCTTCAGGCGTTGGACCAGCCGCCCAGGTTCAGGTCGGCGATCGCGATCGGCTGGCCGGTGGCTAGCGACTGGTTGGCGGCGATGCCGACCGCGACCGCGCGGACGCCGTCGTGGACGTCGGCGGCGCGACCGAGCGGGTCGTTGCCGGGACCCTGGAACAGGTCGGCGTAGATCAGGCGGTCACCGCCGCCGTGACCGCCGACGCCGCGGGGGATCTCGACCTCGACCGCGGGGGCCCAGTGCTTCTGCAGGACCAGCCGCTCGCCGTCGGACCGTACGTCGCCGGCGACCACGCGCTCGGACGGGTAGCTCGGGTCGATCTGGTCGTCGATCACCGCGGCCCGCTCGACGACCTCCAGCTCCGCGCGTCCCTCCGTGCCGTTGATCGAGACGCGGTACCCCTCCCAGGGGGAATGGGCGTTGAGCGAGTAGCTCAGCCGGGCGCCGTTCGCGTACTCCGCGATCACGGACATGTTGTCCTCGATCGTGATCCCCGGACCGAACACGTCCTGGTCGCGACGGTAGCCGTCGTACTTCTCACTCTCCCAGTACAGCTGCCGGTTGACCTCGTCGGTCCGCAGATCCAGCAACCACGGATCGTTGCCCGAGTCATCGATCGTGCCGCGCTCGGGTCGTTGCCCAAGGCCACGAGCGGCCGCGTTGCCGTCGCCGTAGAAGAACAGGCCGCCGGACGCGAACACCCGGGCCGGCGTCGAGGCGATCCACCAGTTCACCAGGTCGAAGTGGTGGGACGCCTTGTGCACCATCAGACCACCGGAGTTCTTCTTCTCGCGGTGCCAGCGGCGGAAGTAGTCCGCGCCGTGCCGGGTGTCGAGCACCCACTGGAACTCGACGCTGGTGACGGTGCCGATCTCGCCGTCCGCGATCAGCTGCCGCAGCGCGCTGTTCCGCGGCGAGTAGCGGTAGTTGAAGGTCACCACCACGGACTTGCCGGACTCAGTCATCGCGTCGACGATCTGCCGGGTGCCGTCGGCATCGATCGTCAGCGGCTTCTCCACGATCACGTCCGCGCCGGCGCGCAGCAGCCGCGAGACGACCGCGGCGTGCGTGTAGTCGGGACTCGTCACGACCACACGGTCGACGGACTGCTCCTTGACCATCCGCTCCAGGTCGTCGGCGCCGTACTGCGGGAGCTCCGGTCCGCCGAGTTCCTGGACGTACCGGTCGTGATACGCGAGGCGGCCCGGGTTCGGGTCGAGGAGAGCGACCAGTTGGGCCTCCTGCGGGTGATCCTCGAGGATCGCGCGGACGTACGCCCGCGCTCGTGAACCGGTCCCGGCGACTGCATAGCGTCTGGGCACGACGAACTCCCTCTACTCGTGTAGAACACGCACGCTAGCAATCGCTTTCCAGGCGGTCAAGGGTCGTACTATCGGCACATGCCGAAGGCCACCCCAGTCACCCGGAACGACGTGGCGCAGTACGCCGGGGTCAGCACGGCGGTGGTCAGCTACGTGGTGAACGAGGGCCCGCGACCGGTCGCGCCGGAGACCCGGGACCGGGTGCTGGAGGCGATCCGCGTGCTCGGCTACCGGCCGAACGCGACCGCCCGCGCGCTCCGGCTGGGCACCACCCGGACCTTCGGGCTGATCACTCCCGACGGCGGGAACCCGCTGTTCGCCGAGCTCGCCAAGGCGATCGACAAGGAGGCCGCGGCCCGCGGGTACGTCGTCCTGCAGACCGGAGCCGACGGCGACCCGGCCACCGAACAGTCGAAGATCGCCGAACTCCTGATCCGCCGAGTCAGCGGTCTCCTCCTGGTCGCGCCCACCGAGGATCCCGACCTGAGCGAGACCGACATCCCGGTGATCGCGATCAACCGCGTGTTGTCCACGGTGAGCTCGGTCCGACCGCAGTACCGCGAGGGAGCGCGTCGCGGCGTGGAGCACCTGCTGGAGCACGGCCACCGGCGCGTCGGTCTGGTGATCGGTGGTGGCCGATCGGGGGAACGCGAGTTGGGCTGGCGGGACGCGCTCCGGGCGGCCGGGCTCGAGGACGGACCGATCGCCCGCACCACCTTCAGCCGGCAGGGCGGGTATGACGCCGGCCATGAGTTGCTCGCGGCAACTAATCGGCCGACGGCCGTCTTCGCCAGCTCCGACCTGCAGGCCGTCGGCGTCCTCCGCGCGATCCACGAGGCCGGCCTGCGAATCCCCGACGACATCGCGGTCCTCGCCTTCGACGGCACAGCCGAAACGGAATACAGCTGGCCCCCGCTCAGCGTCGTACGCCAACCGCTGGAGCAGATGGCCCGCGAAGCAGTCAGCCGCCTGATCGACGGCCAGGACGCGGTCGAAGCGGTGACCTACCCCACCGACCTGATCCTCCGCAGATCCTGCGGCTGCTAGAGCGTCCCGAGGTCTTCGAAGATCAGGGCGGTGCGGGTGGCTAGGACCTCGGGGATGGCTTGGAGCTTCTCGAGGACTACGCGGCGGAGGCCTTCGTTGTCGGTGGCGCGGACCAGCAGGATCGCGTCGAAGTCGCCGCCGACCAGGGCCATGTGCTTGATCTCGGGGATTGCCTGGAGCTGCTCCCGGAGGGACCGCCAGGAGCTCTGGCGGAGACTGAGGGTGACGTACGCCGATGTCGCGAGGCCGAGCTTGAGTGGGTCGACTGTGACGGTGAAACCGGTGATCACCCCGGTCGTGGTGAGCCGCTCGACGCGGGCGTACGCGTTGGCGCGGGAGATGTGCACCTGGTCGGCCAGGGCCCGGATCGAGAGCCGTCCGTCCCGTCCGAGCGCCTCGACGATCTGCCGGTCGACCTCGTCCAGCGCGGGGGCGACGACTATTTGTCCAGGACCGGCCCGGTGGACCATCACCTCATCGGACATCGTGCCTCCTCATCCGGAGTGGATCGCGCCAAACGTCTCGTGATTCTTCCAGGTCTGGATCCGATTGGCCAGAAGGACGACGATGAAGCCACCGTCCGTCTCCTGCGCAGGAGTGTTCATGACCACCGTCGAGGAGCGTTTGCTTCCGTCTGCGAAACCCGTCCGGTTGATCGACCAGGACGGCATGCCGCACGCCAATCCGTCGTACCCGCTGCCCACCAAGGACGCGCTGGTCGACGGTTACGTTCAGTTGATCAAGGGGCGCCGGATCAACGACCAGGCCAGTGCGCTGGTCCGGCAAGGGCGGCTCGCCGTCTACCCGTCGTCGCACGGTCAGGAGGCCTGCCAGGTCGCGGCCACGATGGTGCTGCGCGAGGGCGACTGGCTGTTCCCGACGTACCGCGACACCGTCTCGATCGTGAGTCGCGGCGTCGACCCGATCGAGACGCTGACGCTGCTCCGCGGCGACTGGCACTCCGGGTACGACCCGTACGCGCGCAATGTCGCGCCGCAGTCCACGCCGCTCGCGACTCAGCTCACCCACGCGGTCGGTGTCGCGCACGCGGCGCGGCTGAAGGGTGAGGACACCGTGGTGATGGCGCTCTGTGGCGACGGCGGGACCAGCGAGGGCGACTTCCACGAGGCGCTGAACTTCGCCGCCGTCTTCCACGCGCCGGTCGTCTTCTTCATCCAGAACAACGAGTACGCGATCTCGGTACCGCTCGCCAAGCAGAGCGTCGCGCCGTCGCTGGCTCACAAGGGCATCGGGTACGGCGTCCCCGGCGAGCGGGCCGATGGCAACGATCTGGCCGGGCTGCTCGCTGTACTCGGACAGGCCGTGGAGAAGGCGCGGGCGGGGGAAGGACCGCAGCTCGTCGAGGCACACACCTACCGTGTGCAGGCGCATACGAACGCCGATGACGCGACCCGCTACCGCGAGGACGCCGAGGTCACGCCGTGGCTGGACCGCGATCCGATCAAGCGGCTCGAGACTTACCTCGCGGCGCAAGGGCTGCTCGATGATGCGGTCCGGGAGCGGGCGGAGGGTGCGGCGGCTGAGGTCGCGGACCAGCTTCGCGACGGGCTGATGCCGGAGCCTGAGGTGGACCCGGCAGACCTGTTCGCGCATCTCTACACCGAGCAGACGCAGCAGCTGCGGGAGCAGGCCGCGTTCCTGCGCGACGAGCTGGCGCGAGAGGAGGTCTGAGGTCATGACGCACATGAAGATCTCCATGGCCCAGGCGCTCAACCAGGCGCTGCGGGACGCGATGAAGGCCGACGACACCGTGCTGATGTTCGGTGAGGACGTCGGTGCGCTCGGCGGTGTCTTCCGGATCACCGACGGGCTGACCGCGGAGTTCGGCGAGGATCGTTGCTTCGACACCCCGTTGGCCGAGTCCGGGATCGTCGGGATGGCGGTCGGGCTGGCGATGAACGGGATGCGGCCGGTGGTCGAGATGCAGTTCGACGCGTTCGGGTACCCGGCGTTCGAGCAGATCGTCTCGCACGTCGCCAAGATGCGGAACCGGACCCGCGGCCGGATCACGCTGCCGATGGTCATCCGGATGCCGTACGCCGGCGGGATCGGCGGCGTCGAGCACCACTGCGACTCGTCCGAGAGCTACTACGCGCATACGCCCGGCCTGACTGTGGTCGCGCCGGCCACGGTCGCGGATGCGTACACGTTGTTGCGCAAGGCAATCGAGTTCCCCGACCCGGTCGTGTTCATGGAGCCGAAGAAGCTCTACTGGGCCAAGGAAGAGGTCGATCTGACCGAGGACCAGCCGGGCATCGGGACCGCCGTCGTACGGCGGGAGGGCGCCGACGCGACGTTGATCGCGTACGGGCCGACGGTGCCGGTCGCGCTGGAGGCGGCCGAGGTCGCGGCGGCCGAGGGACGGCAGCTGAGCGTGGTGGATCTGCGGTCGATCGTCCCGTTCGACGACGAGACGGTCTGCGCGGCGGTACGTCGTACCGGCCGGGCGGTCGTGGTCGCCGAAGCGAGCGGGTTCGCGAGCGTGTCGTCGGAGATCGTTGCCCGGGTCACCGAACGGTGCTTCCACTCGCTGGCCGCGCCGATCCGGCGGGTGACCGGGTTCGACATCCCGTATCCGCCGCCGAAGCTGGAGAAGTACCAGCTGCCCGGCGTGGACCGGATCCTCGACGCGGTCGACGACCTGCAGTGGGAGGACTCGTGAAGACGTTCCTCCTCCCGGACCTCGGCGAAGGCCTCACCGAGGCCGAGATCGTCCGCTGGCTGGTAAAGGTCGGCGACGTGATCACCGTCGACACCCCCATCGCCGAGGTCGAGACCGCCAAGTCCATAGTCGAGCTCCCCTCGCCCTACGCCGGCACCGTCGAAGAACTCCACGGCGACCCGGGCACGACAGTCCCGGTCGGCAAACCCCTCATCACCATCGCCGAGGTGAGCCGGACGGCCGAGCCCAGCGCGGGCGAGGCCTACCGTCGGGAGGAACGTGCCGGCTCGGGCAACGTACTGATCGGCTACGGCACCGGAGCCGGGTCCGCATCGGGCCGTCGGCGCAAGCCCCGCCCGTCGGCGACGGTTCCCGGAACATCACTGCCATCGAGCGTTCCGGAAAGCAACGGAGACGCGCGGCGGGTGCCGTTGGTCATCTCGCCGTTGGTACGTCGGCTCGCGCGGGATGCCGGCGTGGATCTGAAGGGCCTGACCGGGTCGGGTGAGGGCGGTCTCATCGTGCGGCGGGACGTGGAGTTGGCGATCGCTCGGCGGCTGGGGATCGAGGAGGTGCCGCCGGTGACCGTAGCGCAGAGCTCCCGGACCGGCTTGGCGGAGTTGCGGCGGGAGCCCATGAGTGCGTTCCGGAAGGCTGTGGTGGCTACGTTGAGTCGCAGCCGGGCGGAGATTCCGGAGGCGACCACCTGGGTGGACGTGGATGCGACCGCGCTGGTCGAGCTGCGCGAGTCGTTGCGCTCGGCAACCGATGGCGGTCCGGGCTTGCTGGCCTTGATGGGGCGGTTCGTGGTGGCGGGGCTGCTGAAGTATCCGGAGTTGAACGGGTACGTCGACACCGAGCGGGAAGAGCTGGTGCAGTACGACGGCGTCAACCTCGGCCTGGCCGCGCAGACCGACCGTGGTCTCGTCGTACCAGCGGTGGCCAACGCGCACCGATTGACGACGCGGGCTCTGGACGAGGAGATCCGGCGGCTGACCGAGTCCGCGCGCGCCGGCCGGCTCACGCCGTACGAACTCGCCTGTGGGACGTTCACGCTGAACAACTACGGCAGCTTCGGCGTCGATGGCAGCGCGGCGATCATCAACCACCCGCAGGTCGCGATCCTCGGCGTCGGCCGGATCATCGACCGGCCGTGGGTGGTCAACGGTGAACTCGCGATTCGTAAACTCACCCAGCTGTCCCTCGTCTTCGACCATCGGGTGTGCGACGGCGGCACGGCGGCCGCCTTCCTCCGCTTCGTCGCGGACGCCTTCGAGAATCCGGCCTCGGCTTTCGCGGACCTCTAAGAGTTGTCCGCGATTGCCGCTACGGTGGCGGCATGGCCAAAGCTCCGGCCGACAAGGTTGCCCTGTTCGACGCGCTCGTCGAACTGTTCCCGGACGTCGAGCGCAAGGGCGCCGGGTTCCCGTACACCTCGGCCAACGGCAACATGTTCTCGATGCTGAACGAGAACGGCACGCTCGCGCTGCGCCTTCCCGCGGCCGAGCGTGACGCGTTCCTGACGAGGTACGACACGACGCTCAACGTCGCCCATGGCGTGGTGCAGAAGGAGTACGTGGTCGTCCCCGACGCGCTGCTGGCGAACACCGATGAGTTGCGCGAGCACTTCGCGGTGAGCGTCGCGTATGCCCGATCGCTCCGGCCGAAGCCCACGACCCGCAAGAAGCCCTCGACCGGCAAGAAGCCGGCGGGTTAGGAGAGCTGGCGCGGGCGGAGGCCGATCAGGATGACGCGGAGGCCCGAGCTGAAGCGGGCCTCGGGTCCGGCCAGGCTCTCGCGGTTCAGGTACGACGCGAGGCTGGCCGCGTCGACTCCGAGCGCACCGCCGGCCTCCCGTGCCCAGCGGAACTCGTCCATGCCGCTGCGCCGGACGACCGCGGCCCAGGCCGAGTCCGTGACCGCGGACCCGACCAGGTAGTGGAAGATCGCCGACACGGCCGAGTCCAGGTACGCGCCCTTGAACCCGGCCGACTTCAGGATCGCCTGCACCCGGTCGGTCAGCGCTTGGTAGTTCGGCCCGAGCCCGGCATGCGACGGAAGCAACTGCGACGCCCACGGGTGCATCCACAGCGCGTGGTACGCCGCCTCGACGACCACGGTCACCTGGTCACGCCAGTCGCCCGCGCCCTCCGGCACCAGTGCGTCCGCGAGTACTTCGTCAACGGCGAGCTCGAGCAGATCGTTCTTGTTCGCGACCCGCCAGTACAGGGCCGAGGTCGCGGCCGTCCCGAGCTCGGCGGCCATCACCCGCATCGAGAACGCGTCCAGACCTACTCGGTCCAGCACCTTGATCGCCGTACGCACGATGTCGCCCCGACTCAGCCGCGAGCGCGTCGGCTCCGGCTCGTCCCGCAACCACACCGACCCGAGCACCGTCTTCTGATCCGCCTCGCGCCTCACCCGCGAGAGCATAGCGAAACACTGTTCTTCGTTAAGAAACACTGATTCAGCGGAGTGTCGGGCCTGGTCGGCTTGCGTATGGCACCCCAGCGCCCCGAGAATGCCGTGGTCGAGCGTCGCGGGGGCAGGCTCGAGTACGTGAGGCGTGCTCGGTCATGGGGGCGGATGCGTCGGCGCAGGCCGGTCAATCCGATCGGCCTCGGACCATGGGGTGGGGAAGACTTGTGAACGACACATCGATGGACGCGCGCGTGCGCTCGAAGCGGTCCCGCGCGGTCCCGCTGCTCAGCAGCGTCGGCGCGCTGGCGCTCGCGCTCGGCGGCGTCACGCTTGCGCTGGCTCCGTCCGCGTCGGCGAGCGGCGACATCATCGACGGCAACCCGACGTGCGAGAACGTGATCCCGGGCTCGACCCAGATCAAGTTCGACCCGCCGACGCCGGGTTCGGACACCGCGGACGGCGTGACTGTGACGTGGACCGAGCGCATCCTGCAGGCGGACGACCCGGATCACCCCGGTGACCAGACCGGCGGTCAGGTGGTCGACTTCACCGCCACGGGCGGCGTTGTGCTCGCCGTACTGGTCAAGGGCGGTCCGGCGGCGAACTACTACAACTACCAGCCGGCCGGGAAGACCGAGGACACCAGCCTGCACCCGCCGGTGAACTCGAACAACGACAAGTACTACGGCATCAGCCATGTCACCTTCTGCGTCAAGAAGGTGACCCCCACGCCGACGCCGTCCGAGACCCCGTCGGAGACGCCGAGCGAGACGCCGTCGGAGACCCCGAGCGAGACGCCGTCGGAGACTCCTTCCGAGACGCCGTCGGAGACGCCAAGCGAAACGCCTTCCGAGACGCCGAGCGAGACGCCGTCGGAAACCCCCAGCGAGACGCCTTCGGAGACACCTTCCGAGACGCCGTCGGAGACCCCGAGCGAAACGCCTTCCGAGACGCCGAGCGAGACCCCGTCCGCGACCCCGAGTGACACGCCGTCTGCGTCGGCCTCGCCGTCGGAGACTCCGGTCGGGGTTCCGACCGACATTGATGCCGGTCAGTCGGGTGGGCTCAAGCTCACCTCGGCGATCACCGGGCACCAGAGTGCCTGGGGGCTCGCGCTGCTCATGGTCGGCGGCGTGCTCGTCCTGGCTGGTGTCCTGAAGTCACGGCGGATCCGCGGGCAGCACTCTGCCTGACATGTCCGCGCAGCGCCGCCGCCAGGGTCGCGCTCGGTCGTCATGGTTGACGATCGCGGCTCTGGCGGCCGGCGCCGCACTTCTGCTCGTTGGTGGATTCCTGCAGTTCACCGGCGGCAAAGCTGACGACGCGCGCCAACCGGTGACCGTCGGCCGGCCTTCCGCGTCCAGCCCCACGCCGGGTACGACGTCCGCCGTGCCTGGGAAGCCGTCGACGCAGATTGAGAGTCCTCGACAGAGCACGCCACCGCCGGAGGTCCGGAGTACCGGACGGCTCAAGCCTGCGGACCCGGTCAAGGTGTCTGTGCCCAGTCTCGGTGTCTCTGCCCGCGTGCTCGGGATCCGCGCCCGCGGTGGCACGTTGATACCGCCATCGAATCCACTGCTCGTCGGTTGGTGGTCCGACGGTGCTCGGCCCGGCGCGGCCAAAGGGTCGGCGGTTATCACGGGGCACACGGTGCATACCGGTGGTGGGGCCTTCGACGACCTGGATCGGCTGACCGCCGGGGACGCGGTCGCGGTGACCACCGGGCGGAGCACCATCAACTACGTGGTCGCGTCGGTGACCGTCTATCGCAAGAAGGCGCTGGCCAAGCAGGCTGCCCGTATCTTCGACCAGACCGTCCCAGGCCGGCTCGTTCTCGTCACCTGCGAGGACTGGGACGGTACGGCGTATCTCAGCAACGCCGTAGTCATCGCGACCCCCAAGAAGTAGGTGGCCGGTCCCCGTGGACCGGCCACCATGACTGAGAAGAGTCGTCCTGCCGCGGCGAGTGGTGCAAGCGCTTGACAGGGGCACATCGGTGACGGGTCATGGCTGTGTCATGCGACCAAAGTCATGACGCTGTGGACCTCGGTACGACGACCTGAGCGGGGTACCGGCGAAAACTCGACGCTATGACCGCGTCGCGTATCAACCGGGCCCAGTTCCTCCGCCGCGCGGCCGCCCTCGGCCTGTTCGCGACCACAACCGGCATCACCACGACTGCGACCGCAACCGCCGCCGTTCGACCCAAGCTCGAGCTCAAGGGGGTCGCCTACGACACCGGGACCGGGTTCGTCGGCGACGACAGCCGGATGCTGTGGCGGAACAGCATCATGCGCGGCGAGATCCAGGCGATCCGCCACCGGCTGCACGCGAACTGGGTCAGCATCTACGGCAGCGACGTACGCCGCCTCACCGACACTGCGACCGCCGCACTGGAACAGGGGCTGACGGTGTCGATCCAGCCGCGGTCGTTCGACGAACCGCAGGCCGACGAACTGGAGAAGCTGCGCAAGGTCGCGGTCGAGGCCGAGCGGTTGCGGCGCCGCTACGACCAGGAGGTGATCCTGGTGATCGGGTGCGAGTTCATGCTGTTCACGCCGGGCATCGTCCCTGGCGCGACGTTCTTCGAGCGGGTCGAGTACCTGACCAAGGGCGAGTTCGACATGGCCGAGCTGCAGCGGAAGTTCCGCGCCTTCACCGCCCGGATGGTGAAGGTTGCCCGCAGCAACTTCAAGGGCCGGATCACGTACGGCGCCGCGTCCGACCTGGAGCGGGTGGACTGGTCCCTGTTCGATCTCGTCGGATTGGACTACTACTCGTACCACACCGACCGCGCCGGTCACACCCAAGAGCTGGCGCCGTTCCGTCGCTGGGGCAAGCCGATCCTGATTCTGGAGTTCGGGTGCTGCACATTCACCGGCGCGGCCGAGCTGGGCGGCATGGGGTGGGACATCGTCGACTACACCGGCGATGTGCCGGTGATCCCGCCGCAGTACGTCCGCGACGAGCAGGAGCAGGCCGACCACCTCGTGAACATGCTCGGCGTCTTCACCGCCGAGGGGTTCCTCGGCGCGTCGCCGTACACCTTCATCTCACCCGACGCGCCGCACCGCCCGCACGACCGGCCCCATGACGAGGACATGGCCGCCTTCAGCCTCTGCAAGGTCCTGCGCGACCACGATGCGGATCCGGCCTCGCCGTACCGCTGGCAACCGAAGAAGTCCTTCCACGCTGTCAGTGCCTTCTATAGGCGCTCGTGACAGTCTTCGGGGATGTCTGAACACCTGGGTGTCTACAGCGACTGGATCGAGCATGCGAGCGCGCCGGCGGCCCGCGCGGCGAGCCTGCCGGCGAGCGATCAGGTCCGCGATGTCGTCCGGCGGATGGTCTCGACCGCCGGTGCCGCCGACGGTCCGTCAGATGTCGAGGTCGAGCGGCGCTGGACGGCCGGCGGGCTGATCGGTGAGGAGCTCTCGTACTCGGTCGGATTCGGCCCACGGACGCACGCCTACGTGCTGAAGCCGGCCGACGCCACCGGACCGCTTCCGGGCGTACTCGCGCTGCACGGCCACGACGGCTTCAAGTACTACGGCAAGGAGAAGATCGCCGACACCGATCAACCACCGTCCGCCGCGGTCAGGGCACTGCGAGACGGACTGTACGAGGGCCGGGCCTTCGCCAATGACCTGGCCGCGCAGGGGTACGTCGTCCTCGTGCCGGACGTCCTCGCCTGGGGGAGCCGCCGGTTCCCGCTGGAGGACATGCCGCCGCAGATCACGTCGGGTGTGGATCTCGAGGTGCCGGAGGACGGCGACGATCTGCGGGCAACCGCCGCGTACAACACCGCCGCAGGTCATCACGAACACCTCGTCGAGAAGTACTGCACCCTCCTCGGTACGACGTTCGCCGCGGTCGTCACCCGGGAGGACCGGATCGCGCTCGCCTACCTGCGCGGCCGCGACGACACCACCGACCGGACCGCGAGCATCGGCCTGTCCGGCGGTGGGTGCCGGTCCGCGTTGCTGCGGGCAACGAGCAGCGAGCTGACCGCCGCCGTGGTGGCCGGGATGATGGGCACGTACAACTCGCTGCTCGACCGGAACGTCGTCAGCCACACCTGGATGCTGATGCCGCGGATGTTGCCCGCCGAGGTCGACTGGCCGGATGTCGCGGCCTGTCAGGCGCCGGCCTCGCTGCTGGTGCAGTACAACCGGCAGGACGAGCTGTTTCCCCTGGATGGAGCCACCGCCGCACACGACCGGATCGCGGCGCATTATGAGGCGGCCGGCTCCGTGGCGTCGTACACCGGTCAGTTCTTCGAGGGCCCGCACAAGTTCGATCTCGCGATGCAGGACGCGGCGTTCAGTTGGTTGCGGGAGGCCTTGTGAGCGGTCTGGTGGCCGGTTCCTGACGCCACACTGGCGCTCGGCGTACCGGACCGGCCAGGGTTGACGGCAGTCGAGGGAACGGGAAGGGCGTATGACGAACAGCAACGCCGACAAGCACGCCGAGTCGACCGGCTTCCAGGAGCAGGCGCCGTACGACGAATCGATCGACCTGCGGACCGATTTCGTGATGGTCTACGGCCTCAACGACACGACGCCGGAGCGGATCGCCCGCTGGCGCGAGGCCGGTTATCGCGTCCACCTGATGACCGGCATCTCCTGGGGCACCTATCAGGACTATCTGGACGGACGGTGGGACGGCTCCGACCACTGGGCCGACGCGCAGACCGCGGGCGACGGATCGCCGATCCTGCACGGTCAGAGCACCGACATCCCGTACATGGTCCCGACGTTCAGCTTCACCGAGTACCTGGTGCAGAAACTCCGCCCGATCATCGAGCTCGGTGTCGAAGGCATCCACCTGGAAGAGCCGGAGTTCTGGGCCCGCGCAGGCTATTCGGAGTCGTTCAAGCGGGAGTGGCAGGCCTTCTTCGGTGAGCCGTGGCAGGCCCCGCACAGCACCGCCGAAGCGCATTTCCGTTCCGGGCAGCTCAAGCAGCACCTGCTCTCCCGCAGCCTCGACCGGGTCACCTCCGTGCTGCGGGACGCAGCCCTCCAGCAGGGCCGCCAGGTGCGCTTCTACGTCCCGACGCACAGCCTCCTGAACTACACCCAGTGGCAGATCATCAGCCCCGAATCACGCCTCCGGACCCTGCCCTCCATCGACGGTGCCATCGCGCAGGTGTGGACCGGAACCTCCCGCACGCCGAACGTGTACGCCGGAAAGGTCGCCGAGCGCACGTTCGAGACGGCGTACCTGGAGTACGGCATCGCCCAGGACCTCACCCGTGGCACCGACCGTCGGATGTGGTTCCTTCACGACCCGATCGAGGACCACCCGGACCGCACCTGGGAGGACTACCTGGCCAACTACCAGCGCACCCTCGTCGCCTCGCTGCTGCACCCGGGTGTCTCGCGGTACGAGGTCGCGCCGTGGCCCAACCGGATCTTCAACCGCCCCTACCTGCGCGAAGGATCCACCGAACGGCAGCCCATCCCGCCGGACACCGCCACCAGCTACCTGATCGCCATGAACAGCCTGCGCGACCTGGACCAGCCTGAGGTCCGCTGGGCCAACGACGGACCGCGGATCGGGATCGCGCTCTCGGACACCGCCATGTTCCAGCGCTGGTCACCCGGTGGCGAGAGTGGACACTACGACGGCCTGCAGGACGCGCTGGCGCTCGAAGGCCGCGAGCAGTTGCACTTCTCCGACTTCTACGGTCTGGCGCTGCCACCGCTGTACGACGGGCAGCGGGTCAGCCCGGTCCAGCTGGAGAACGTGATCGACACTCCCGATGCACTCGACGATGTCGACGTACTCGTCCTGAGTTACGAGTTCCAGAAGCCGCTGGCGCCCGGCATCCATTACGCACTCGCCGGATGGGTCAACCGCGGTGGCAGTCTGCTGTACGTCGGCGACGGCGCCGATCCGTACCACGAGATCCGCTCCTGGTGGACCGGCCGCTACGACACCTGCGCCGACCACCTGGCCGAGGCGCTCGGCGCGGACCGCGACAGCGACGGAGTTCAGCCGATCGGCAAGGGCCGGGTTCGATTCCTTCCGTCCCGGCCGGCGGGCTTCACCGAATCACCGGAACGCGCCGGCGAGTTGGTCGCGGCGATCCGCGAGTTGGCCGAGGCGGGCGGCCACACCTGGGAGTCCACCAACTGGCTGTCGGTGCAGCGCGGTCCGTACCTCGTCGGAGCCGTGCTGGAAGAGGCCGGCGGCTCGCAGGTCGTCGAGGGCAGCTACCTCGATCTGCTCGACCCGCAACTGGGCATCGTCCGGAAGCGGGAGCTGGGCCCGGGTCAGCTGACCTGGCTCCGCGATCTGACCTTCGACGAGGAACCGCTGCTGGCCTCCGCCGGCCGGGTCGTGGACTGGCAAGGCGACCAGACCGGGATCCGCTACGGCTGTGAGGCTCCACGCGGGGTGCAGGTGACCACAGCGCTGCGCGTTCCGGCCGAGCCGGCGGCCGTCCGGGCTGACGGCGCCGACGTCACCGACCTGCGGTACGACGCCGAGGCCGGTGTGCTGTGGTTGCGGCATCCCGGTGTTCCCGCCGGGACCCGGGTCGAGATCACGTTCTGATTGCTTCAGGCAACAGAGTTGAGAGAGGAGCGGCGGTACGCCGACGATCCAGCAGGCCGCTGATCAGGGCGACCATCAGGCCGGAAACGGCGAGCGCGGCGCCGACCCAGTTGGGCGCGGTGTATCCGAGGCCGTGCTGGATCGTCAGCCCGCCGAGGTACGCGCCGATCGCGTTGCCCAGGTTGAAGGCGGCGATGTTGGCCGCGGACGCCAGCGCCGGAGCGCCCTTGGCCTTGTCCATCACGCGCTTCTGCAGCGGCGCGACGGTCGCGAACCCGGCCGCGCCGAACACGGCGATCGTGACCGCGGACGGCACCTTGCCGTGCGCGGTGAAGACGAACACGACCAGTACGGCGGCCAGCAGCGCGAGGATCACGGAGAGACTCGGCATCAGCGACCGGTCCGCCGCCTTGCCGCCGACCAGGTTGCCGATGACGAGACCGACACCGAAGAGCACCAGCAACCAGGTCACGGCGCCGGCCGAGAAGCCCGCGACCTCGGTCATCATCGGCGCGATGTAGGTGAACGACGCGAACACCCCGGCGAACCCGAGCGCCGTCATCGCCAACGCCAACCACACCTGCACACTCTTGAACACGGCCAACTCGCTCCGCAGCCCAGGACCCTCGGACGTGTCCTGCCGAGGGACGAGGAACACGATGCCGAGCAGTCCGATGACACCGAGCGCGGTCACGGCCCAGAACGTCGACCGCCAGCCGAACTGCTGGCCGAGCGCGGTCCCGCCCGGAACGCCGAGCACGTTGGCCACGGTCAGTCCGGTGAACATGAGCGCGATCGCACTCGCCTGCTTGGCCTTCGGCACCAGCGATGCCGCGACTACCGAGCCGACGCCGAAGAAGGCTCCGTGGGACAGCGCAGCCACGATCCGTCCGGCCATCAGAACGCCGTACGTCGGAGCGACCGCGGCGACGAGGTTGCCGGCGATGAAGACGCCCATCAGCGCGATCAGCACGGTCTTGCGGGACACCCTGGACCCGATCGCGGTGAGCAGTGGAGCGCCGACCACGACACCCAGCGCGTAGCCGGAGATGAGCAGGCCGGCGGACGGGATGCTGACCCCGAAGTCCGTCGCGACCTCGGGCAGCAGGCCCATGATGACGAACTCGGTCGTGCCGATCCCGAACGCACCGATGGCGAGCGCGAGCAGAGCCGCAGGCATGACTGGTGATCTCCTCGAATGTAGTCTTATGACTGTTACCGGCGTGTGCGATAGTTGCACACGCGGGCTATTGCGCAAGCGCTATGATTGCGCATGCAATCGTGAAGTTCAAGTGGAGGACTCGTGGGCCTACCGGACGACGCCGCGGAGGCGCGGGCGCAGGGGTGGCGGACCCTGGCCGCTCTGCATGCCCGGATCGAGGACGAGCTGGAGCGCGCGCTGCAGAAGCAGCACGGCCTGTCCGTGAGTGAGTACAGCGTGCTCGACGTGCTGGCGCGGCAGGACGACTACCACCTGCGGATGAACCAGCTGTCCAACGCGGTCGTGCTGAGCCAGTCCGCGACCACCCGGCTGGTGAACCGGCTGGAGGACCGCAAGCTCCTGCAGCGGTACCTGTGCCCGACCGACCGCCGCGGCATCTACACCGAGGTCACCAAGGCCGGTCGCGACCTGCTCGACCAGGCCCAGCCCACGCATGACGCCGTCCTCACGGCCGCCCTGGAGAAGGCCGCGGAGCTGCCCGAGCTGGCTCCGCTGGTCGATGCGCTGGACAGGCTGACGATGAAGGTCTGAGATGGCCCGCCGGTACGACAATCGGAAGCTCTACATCTGGTTGATGGGCAGTTGCCTGGTGCTGATCGGCCTGGCCTGGTTCGTCGTGCGCTTCTTCTCGGTGCCGGTGGCGATCGGGATGAGCGCGGTCGCGGCCGTGCTGCCGCCGATCGCGGTCATCGTGGCCAACTGGGGTCAGGACTGAGCCAGTTCTCCCGGGGTGGGGTCCAGATAGAGGTGCCGGACCATCGGGAACTGACGCCGTACGTCGGTGTCGACCTGCTCGGCCAGTTGCTCGATCGCGGAGCCGGTGGTCCGCATGTCGGCGAGGTCGACGGTCGCCACCACCAGGACCCGGTCCGGCGCCAATCGCAGGCTGAGCAGCTCCAGGACACGTTCGATACCTGGCGTGCCGCTGATGATGCCGCGGATCTCCTGCTGGACGTCGTCCGGTAGCGCCCGTCCGATCAGCATGGTCTTGTTGTCCCGGCCGAGCGTGAAGGCGACGACGATCAGGAGCAGGCCGATCGCGATCGACGCCGTACCGTCCCAGAAGTGCTGTCCGGTGACGACGGCCAGGGTCACGCCGATCGCCGCGATCAACAGTCCGATCAGGGCGGCCGAGTCCTCGAAGGCCACCGTCTTGACGGCTGGTTCCGCGTTCTTCAGGTGGGTCAGGAAAGGTACGCGGTGCTCGTGGGCCTCCCGCCGTACCTGGGTGATCGCGCGGAGCCAGGACGTCCCCTCGAACACGAACGAGACCGCCAGCACCGAGTAGATCACCGCGAGCGCCGCGATCGGCTCGGGAGCGAACAGCGAGCGGAGGCCTTCGGCGATCGAGAAACCGGCGCCGAGCACGAGGATCCCGACCGCGGCGAGCAGGGACCAGAAGTACCGCTCCATCCCGTAGCCGAACGGGTGCCGCGCATCGGCCGGTTTGCGGCTGCGGTGGAGTGCGGTCAGCAGGAACACCTGGTTGAGCGTGTCGGCGACCGAGTGAGCCGCCTCGGCCAGGAGTGCGGTCGACCCCGACAGCAGGCCGGCGACGACCTTCGCGATCGCGATCGCGAGGTTGGCCGCGCCGGCCAGAAGGACTGTGCTGTCGGATTCTTCTGCCATCAACTCCGCGTGCCCGCGGCCCCGCTGCTCCAAACCAGGACGTCGATGAACGCCGCGGCGAGCGGGTCGGGCTCACCCCGCGTGTACGCCGTGAGCGTGCGGCAGACGCGTGGTTCCGGGTGCAGGACGTGACCGTCGAAGTCCTTGGGCAGGATGTTGTCGGGGACCAGCGCCGGACCGAGGCCCGCGGCGGCGAGGGCCGGTGCGGCGGCCGTCTGCTCGGTCCGAACGGCGACGTGCGGTTCGAAACCCGCTTGTGCACAAGCGAGATCGAGGACGTCGGCCAGTCCGTGGCCCGGGGTGTAATGGACCCAGGCGCGGTCGGCCAGGTCCTTCATGCTGACGGTGTCGCCGACGGCCGCGGGGTCGTCGGCCGCGACCACCACGACGAGCTCCTCGGTCCCGAGCGTGCGGGTGACGCCGGTCCATCCGGCCGGCTCGGGGCCGACGGCGAGATCGGCCTGGCCGGCGTTCATGGCCTCGACGAGCTCGTCGGTGTGCCGGTGCTCGAACAGCCGGATGCCGACGTCCGGGTAGGCCTGTCGCCAGCTTCGCAGTGCCTTCGGGAGCACGCCCAAGGTGATCGAGTAGAGGGTCGCGATCTGGAGCTCGCCGACCTCCAGCCCGGCCGCTTGGCGCGCGGCGCAGCGGGCCCGGTCCGCGTCGGCGAGCGCGGCGCGGGCGTGGGGCAGCATCGCGCGGCCGGTCGGGGTGAGCCGGACGTTGCGGGGGAGCCGCTCGAGTAGCGGCCCACCGGCCGAGCGCTCCAGGGTGCGGATCTGGTGTGACAGTGCCGGCTGCGTCACGTGCAGCAGCTCGGCGGCCTTGGTGAACGACCCCTGGTCGACCACGGTCACGAGGTATTCGAGCTGCCGCAATGTTGTCATGACCTGAGTTTATGACATCGGTGAAAACTATGTCTTTGTCTTATCTGCGCAGGTCAGGCAGGCTGTCAGGCATGGACAAGGTCGCATTGGTAGTCGGTGCCCGTGGGGTGATCGGGACGAATCTGGTCGAGCATCTGTCGTCGTTGCCGGACTGGCGGGTGATCGGGCTGTCCCGCCGCGGCGGGGTCGACGTCCCCGGCCGGGTCCGGCATGTCGCCGTCGACCTGCTCGATCCGGACGACACCCGGGTGCAGTTGGCCGGGTTGTCTGAGGTGACCCATGTGTTCTACGTCGCGTACCAGGACCGTCCGACCTGGGCCGAACTGGTCGCGCCGAATCTCGCGATGCTGGTCAACGTGGTGGACGCCATCGAGCCGGTCGCGCGCGGACTCCGGCACGTCAGCCTGATGCAGGGCTACAAGGTGTACGGCGCGCACCTCGGACCGTTCAAGACGCCGGCCCGCGAGGACGATCCGCCGCACCTGCCGCCGGAGTTCAACGTCGACCAGCAGCGGTTCCTCGAGGATCGGCAGCAGGGCAAGACCTGGACCTGGTCGGCGCTGCGGCCCTCGGTCGTCGGTGGTGTCGCCCTCGGCAACCCGATGAACCTGGCGGTCGGGATCGCCGTCTATGCGTCGATCTCGAAGGAACTCGGCGTACCCCTGAGGTTCCCGGGCAAGCCTGGCGCGTACGACGCTCTGCTGGAGCTGACCGACGCAGGGTTGTTGGCCAAGGCAACGGTCTGGGCGGCGACCGCGCCTGCCGCGGCGAACCAGGCGTTCAACATCACGAACGGCGACCTGTTCCGCTGGAACGAGCTGTGGCCGAAGCTGGGTGCCTGGTTCGGGCTGGAAGTCGCGCCGCCGTTGCAGTTGTCGCTGACGGACGTGATGGCCGACAAAGAGCCCTTGTGGAAGCAGATGCAGGCGACCCACAGCCTGGCCGCGACCTCCTTCGCCGACGTCTCGTCCTGGCCGTTCGCGGACTTCGTCTTCGGCTGGGACTACGACTTCTTCGCCGACTCGTCCAAGGCCCGCCGCGCCGGCTTCCACGAGTACGTCGAGACCGAGCAGATGTTCTACGACATCTTTGCCGACCTCCGGCGCCGGCACATCATCCCGTGATCAGGCCATCCACGACGGTTACGGGGCCTCCCGTCCTGGACTGAGGAGCGCAAGGAGCGAAGCGACTGAAGCGACGAGGGAAGGACGGGAGCGAAGGCCCCGTAACCACGCCGCGCCGAAGGCGCGGCCATCCAATATGGCATGCTCCGGGCTGTGGCGGCGATGGGTGCGGGTAGGTTGCTCGGAACGAATCTGCGGGCGCGGCGGGACGAGCAGGGCATCTCGCTGTCCGAGCTGGCGCGGCGGTCCGGGATCGCGAAGGGGACCCTGTCGCAGCTGGAGTCCGGGGCGGGGAACCCGACGATCGAGACAGTGTTCAGTCTGTCGAACGCTCTGGGAGTCCCGGTATCGGCCCTGCTGAGCGAGTCGCCGACCGCGGACCTGGTGCTGGTGCGGTCCGCGGACATCGAGGTACTGTCCGGCGACGCGATCGACCTGCGGATGCTGCGGCGGCTGGAGAACCCGGGTGGGTTGTTCGAGATCTACAACCAGGAGGTCCGGCCGGACGCGGTCCAGCATTCGGATGGGCATCCGGGGACCGAGCATCACATTGTCCTGAGCGGGCGGTTGCGGATCACCTCGCGAGGGCGGACCGAGGAGCTGGGGCCGGGGGACTACCTGGCGTTCCGGGCCGGCGGGCCGCATGGGTACGAGGCGGTGGACGGGCTGGTGCGGTCGGTGCTGCTGCTCGAGTACCCGCCGGACGCGTACCCGATCACGCCTGGTGGGCCGCATCTGCCGGGATAGTTCCTGGAGAGTGCGCGGAGAGTGCATTGACCGTGCGGCTCGGCGGCGCGTACGCTCGGAATCGTTCATTTTAGTGAACGGTTCTGACGGAGGAGTGTGCGATGCCCGGATCCGCGACGCCCGATGTGGTGATCGTCGGTGCGGGCATGGTCGGGGCCGCTTGTGCTGAGGCGCTGTCCGCGGCCGGGGTCCGGGTGCTGGTGATCGACCGCGACGGGCCTGCGGCCGGGACGACGGCGTCCGGTGAAGGCAATGTGCTCGTCTCGGACAAGGAGCCCGGGCCCGAGCTCGAGCTGGCGATCGCGTCACGGGCCGAGTGGGACGTCGTACTCGATCGGCTGCCGGCACGGGTCGCCGACATCGAGTGGGAGTCCAAGGGCGGGGTCGTGGTGGCCACTGGTGAGCCCGGACCGCTGCAGGAGTTCGCGGCCAAGCAGTCGGCGGCCGGGGTCGATGCTCGGGTGATCACGCCTGCTGAGGTGTTCGAGCTCGAGCCGCTGCTCACGCCTCGGGTGACGGTTGGCGTGCACTATCCGGACGACGCGCAGGTGCAGCCGGTGCTCGCGGCAACGGCTTTGCTGGCCGCGGTTCGCGATCGGGGTGGTGAGGTGCGGTCGGGAGTGACTGCGCTGGGGGTGCGGCAGTCCGGTGGGCGAGTCGTGGGTGTGGATACGTCGGACGGTGACATCGCGTGTGGCGCCGTACTCAATGCCTGTGGTCCGTGGGCTGGTGCGTTTGCAGCCGCGGCGGATGCGCCGATCCAGGTGTTGCCGCGGCGCGGGATGATCTTGGTGACGGCGCCGCTGCCGGAGTGCGTGCAGCACAAGGTGTACGACGCGGACTACGTCGGCGCGGTCGGGAGCGGTGACGCTGACCTGCAGACGTCGACGGTGATCGAGTCAACGCGAGCCGGGACCGTACTCATCGGCTCGAGTCGCGAACGCATCGGCTTCGACGACTCGGTCCGGGTGCACGTACTGCGCGAGCTCGCCCGGAAGGCGGTTGGGTTGTTCCCGTTCCTGGGCGACGTTCCAGTCATGCGCGCGTACGGCGGTTTCCGTCCGTACGCCCCGGATCATCTGCCGGTGATCGGCCCCGATCCCCGCCTGCTCGGCCTCTGGCACGCGACCGGCCACGAAGGCGCCGGCATCGGCCTGGCGCCCTCGACCGGCCGCCTGATCACCGAGCTCTTCCTAGGCCTCACGCCCCACGTCGACCCTTCTCCCTTCCGGGTCGACCGCCCGGCGGTGGTAGCCGCATGACCGCCTACCTCCGTCCGCACTCGGACGACCCGGCCGAGATCGGTACGCCGCCCGCCATACAGGTCACCATCGACGGCGAACCGGTCACCGCCCGAGCCGGCCAAACCGTCGCCGCGGTCCTCCTCGCCCAAGGCCGCACGTCATGGCGCACCACCCGCCGCACCGCACGCCCCCGAGGCGTCTTCTGCGCCATCGGCGCGTGCCACGACTGCCTCGTCATCGTCAACGGCACCCCCGACACCCGAGCCTGCCAACGCACCATCCACGAAGCCGACGCAATAACCACCCAACCCGGCGCCGTCCTCCCCCACCCCTCCACCCCAACCCCCGAGCCCACCACCCCCAACCAGCCCCCCGACGCGGCGCACCCAACCCTCGCCCAGGCGCAGCCCCCCACCTCGGAGCAGCCACCGCACCCGACGCAGCATCTGGCAGCCTCCGCCCACCCGCAGCCAGAGAAACCGCAGCACCCCATCCCTAGCCAGGGGCAGCAGTCCAGCCTCGACCAGACGGCTCAGGCGGCGCGGGGTCCTGCGATGGATCGCCCGAAGGTGGCTGATGTTGTGGTGGTGGGGGCTGGTCCTGCGGGGATCGCGGCGGCTCTGGCTGCTGCGGATGCTGGTGTTGAGGTAGTGCTGATCGACAGCGGCCGGGCTGTGGGCGGGCAGTTCAACCGGCAGCTACCGGTGGAGTTCAACGCCCGGCGCCCAGGGAAGTTGCAGCACGGCTGGAAGGGCTTCGCGGAGCGGCGGGGTCGCGTGGGTGCACACCCACGGATCACCCACCTGGCGGAGAGTTCTGTATGGGCCATCGAAGGACTCCGCCTATGGGTGCAACGCGGGCCGGCGGATGCCGTGGGCCGAGAGGTCTTCGCCGTTGACACCAAGGCCGTCGTCCTCGCGACCGGAGCCTATGACCGCGTACTCCCCTTCCCTGGTTGGGATCTACCGGGGGTCTACAGCGCAGGTGCCGCACAGGCGCTGGCCAAAGGACAGCGCATCTCGGTCGGCCAACGCGTGATCGTCGCGGGCACCGGCCCGTTCCTTCTCCCAGTCGCGGAATCCCTCGTTGGCGTCGGCGCCCAAGTCATCGGCCTACTCGAGGCAAACTCCCTGAAGACAGTCCGCCAGGGCTGGGCCACAGATCCACTGGTTGCCTCCAGCAAACTTCGTGAAGGCCTCGGGTACGGCGCCCTACTGGCCCGCCACCGCATCCCCCTCCGCCACGGCTGGACCGTCACCGCCGCCCACGGCACCGACCACGTCGAGGCCGTCACCATCACCCGCCTCGACGACAACTGGCACTCCATCCCAGGCACGGAACGCCGCGTCGAAGTAGACGCCGTCTGTCTAGGCTTCGGCTTCACCGCCCAACTAGAACTAGCAGTCGCCGCCCACTGCGACCTCACCACCGGCCCCGACGGCGGCCCAGCCGTAATCGTCGACCCCAACCAACAAACCACCACCCCCGGCATCTACGCCGCCGGCGAACTAACCGGCCTAGGCGGCGCCGACCTCTCCACAGCCGAAGGCCACGTAGCCGGCACCGCCGCCGCCCACCGCGCCCAAAGCACAGAGAGCACGCCGCATCCCGCCGCGGCTCCGGCGCCCGGAAGCGATTCGCCGGCTGCGCACTCCACACCCGAGGGCCAAGTAGCCGGCACCGCCGCCGCCCACCACGCCCAAAGCGCACAGAGCCCGCCGCATCCCCCCGCGGCGGCAAGCCCAGCACGGGTTGAGGAAGCGCGCGCGGCTGTGCTTAAGGGGCGGCGGTTTGCGGTGGCTTTGGGGAAGGCTTATCCGGTGCGGGAGGGGTGGCGGGCGTGGAGTCAGGCGGAGACGGTGGTTTGCCGGTGTGAGGAAGTTACGCGGGGGGAGATTGAAGCCGCGGTTAGCGAGCGGGGTGTGGGGGACGGGCGGGGGTTGAAGCTCAGTACTCGCGCGGGGCTCGGGCTGTGTCAGGGGCGGGTGTGTTCGCGCACCGTCGCCGAGTTGGTCGCCGGACCAGGCGACGTACCGAAACCAAGCATGAAACGACCGATCGCCGTGCCTGTCAGGTTGCGGGATTTGGCTGAGGCTCAGGAGGAGCTGTGAGCGAGAAGTTGGACGGCGTGATCGTCGCTACCGCACTGCCGTACGCCGAGGATGCGTCGGCGCCGGCGGGATTGCGCCCGGATCTGGATAAGTTCGCCGAGCACTGCCGCTGGCTGGTCGACAACGGCTGCCGCGGCGTCGGGCCGAACGGCTCACTCGGTGAGTACTCGTCACTCACCGACGACGAACGCCGGGCCGTCGCGCGGACCGCGATCGAGGCGGTCGGCGACGACGGCGTCGTGGTCGTCGGCGTGCACGGCGTCGGCGCGCACCAGGCGCGGGCCTGGGCAGAGAGGGCCGCCGAGGACGGCGCGGACGGCGTACTGTGCCTGCCGCCGACCATGTACCGGGCGAACCGCGGCGAGGTGCTCCACCACTTCACCGAGGTCGCGAAGGCCGGCCTGCCGGTGATGGTCTACAACAACCCGCACGACACGAAGGTCGACCTGACGCCGGACCTGCTGGCCGAGATCGCGCAGATCGAGAACATCGTCGCGGTCAAGGAGTTCTCCGGCGACGTCCGCCGGATCCTGGAGATCCGCGAGCAGGCGCCGGACCTGGCCGTTATCGCGGGCGCCGACGACCTGACCCTCGAGGCGCTGCTGATGGGTGCGACCGGCTGGTTCGCCGGGTTCCCGAACGTGTTCCCGAAGGAATCGGTCCGCTTGTTCGACCTCGCTGTTCAAGGCAAGCTGGACGAGGCCCGGGCGTTGTACGAGCCGCTGGTCGCCGCGTTCCGGTGGGACTCGCGGACCGAGTTCGTCCAGGCGATCAAGTACGGCATGGACTACGTCGGCCGGTACGGCGGTCCGTGCCGCCCGCCGCGTGGGCCGCTGGTCCCCGAGCACGTCGCACAGCTGGAGCAGGACATGAAGAAAGCCGTGGAGTCCCTCGGATGAGGTCTGTCCGGACGATCACCGCGATCGATTCGCACACCGAGGGGATGCCGACGCGCGTCGTGACCGGCGGCGTCGGCGTCGTCCCGGGTACGACGATGGCCGAGCGGCGCGAGTACTTCGTCAAGCATCTGGACGACCTGCGGTTGTTCCTGATGAACGAGCCGCGGGGTCATTCGGCGATGAGCGGCGCGATCCTGCAGCCGCCGACCCGGTCCGACGCGGACTGGGGTGTGCTGTACATCGAGGTCTCCGGCTGCCTGCCGATGTGCGGGCACGGCACGATCGGCGTCGCCACGGTCCTGGTCGAGTCGGGCATGGTCGAGGTGACCGAGCCGATCACCAAGGTCCGTCTCGACACCCCGGCCGGTCTGGTCGTCGTTGATGTTGCCGTGAGCAACGGTCGGGCGGAACACGTGACCTTGCGCAACGTCCCGTCGTACAGCCACGCCCTGGATGCGGCCGTGGACGTGCCGGGGCTGGGGAAGGTGACCTACGACCTCGCGTACGGCGGCAATTTCTACGCGATCCTGCCGTTGGAGCAGCTGGGGATCCCGTTCGACCGCGCCGAGAAGGACCGGATCCTGAAGGCCGGGCTGGACATCATGGACGCGATCAACGCGACCGATCGGCCGGTGCATCCGGTCGATCCGGGGATCAGCGGGTGCAAGCACGTGCAGTTCACCGCACCGGGGCTCGACGGCGCGGACTCGCGGAACGCGATGGCGATCCACCCGGGCTGGTTCGATCGGTCGCCGTGTGGCACCGGTACGTCGGCCCGGATGGCGCAACTGCATGCCCGCGGCGAGCTGGCACTGAACACCGACTTCGTGAACGAGTCCTTCATCGGCACTCGCTTCACCGGCCGCCTCATCGAGGAGACCACCCTCGGCGACCGCCCAGCCGTCATACCCACCGTCACCGGCCGAGCCTGGATCACCGGCACCGCCAACTACCTACTCGACCCCAACGACCCATTCCCAGCCGGCTTCGTCCTCTAACCCACCTCAACCGACCCCAGGCCGGTAAGCGTGAAGACCGCCCGCACGGCCACGGGCGCGGTTGGCGTGGAGCCCGGTCGCACGGCCGCGGGTTGCGGTAGGTGTGGAGATCGGCCGCTTGGCCGCGGGCGTGGTCCGGCCGCACGGCCACGAGGCGCAGTAGGCGTGGAGGCTGGTCGGCACGGCTGCGGGCGCGGTTGGTGTGGAGACCGGCCGCGCGGCCACGAGGCGCAGTAGGTGTGGAGGTTGGTCGGCACGGCCGGGGGCGCGGTTGGCGAGGAGAGCGGCCGCGCGGCCGCGGGCGCGGTAGGTCTGAAGACCGGCCGCATGGCCACGGGCGCAGGAGGCCCGGAGCCCGGAGCGGCGCGGCCGCGGGGCCGCCAGCCTCCGCCGGCAGCCCCGGTTGGCGAGGAGAGGCAGGTTGGCACTCGCTGGATTGAGGCGGACGCTGCGGTCAGACGGTGGGCGTTGACTGCGCCGGTGCGCTCGTCAACGGGATCCTCGCGCGCGGGTGTCAGCGGTTGAGTTTGGTGCGCCAGTCGTCGGGGACGTTGCCGCCGGGGACCGGCTGGTCCTCCGGGCGAGACTCCGGCGGGGCGAGCTCGGGGCCGTCGTAGTACTGGGATTCGCCGTAGTGCCAGAACCAGTCCTCGCCCGGCTCGAAGCTGCGGACGATCGGGTGACCGCTCGAGGCCGCGTGGGCGGAGGCGTGCTGGGCCGGGGACGAGTCACAGCAGCCGATGTGGCCGCATTGGGCACAACGGCGGAGGTGGAACCACCAGCCGTCGACCTGCAGACAGTCCGCACAGCCGGTCCCGCTCGGTGGGACCGTCGCGTCGATCCCCGGAATATCCGTCATAGCGGCCATCCTTGCGCGCCCCAGCCTCCCGGACAAGCAGCACCCCACCGTCCGCGATCCGGCAGGCGGGGGTGTTGGACCACCGGGCGAGGTCCAGTCCACATCCCGCTACCCGGCCTTCCGGACACGCAACCCACTTCCCGCGAGCCGGTAGGTGCGGGTGTCAGATGGTGGCTGTGTTCAGTTTGGAGGGCGGGGTGGTGGTCTGTTGGATGCGGGCTGTGGGTTGCGTTTGTTGGCGAGTGCTGGTGGGTGGTGCGGGATGGTGATGGGCGTCAGGTAGGTCGGGATCGGGGTGGTGGGGGTTTCGCGCGGCGGGTTAGGGGGTGGGGTGGTTGGTGGTGATGAGGGCTTTGGGCGTGCTGGGGTGACGCCGGGGGTGGTGGGTTTGGTGGGTGGTGGCGGTTGGGGTGGTGGCGGCTGGGGTGGTTGGTGGGGTGGTGGGGTTGGGGTGGCCCAGGTGGGGTGGGTGGGGTGGGGGTGGCCGTTGGTTAGGTGGATAGGCCAGTGGGATTTGTGGACGGCGGTGTGGTCGCGTTTGCAGAGGAGGGTGAGGTTGTCGAGGGAGGTGGTGCCGCCGTCGGCCCAGTGGACGATGTGGTGGGCTTCGCACATGGCTGGGGGTGCGCCGCAGATGATGCAGCCTTTGTCGCGGGCGTTCAGGGCGTGGCGGAGGGCTTTGGTGACGAAGCGGTGTTCGGTGCCGACGTCGAGGGGTTCGGAGTTCGAGCCGAGGACGAGAGGGATGACGCCGGCGTCGCAGGCCAGGCGGCGTACGGCGGATGCGGGGAGGGTGTCGCCGTGGATCAGGTCGCCGGTGCCGGTGCCGGATCGGAGGTCGTCCAGGGCGATGGTGACGGTGATGTGCGGCTTGATGTCGCCGTGGCCGGGGACGGCCGTGCCGGTGCCGGCTGCGTTGTGCAGGATCGCGGTCAAGGCGTCGGCCTGACGTTTGCCGCGGAGCCGGGGGTCGCGGTGGCCGTCGGGGGTCTTGTGTGGTTTGGCGCCGGCGAAGATCAAGGTTTGCAGGAGTTCGGCGTTCTCGCCGGCGAGGTAGCCGCCGAAGGTGACGCCGTGGTCGGCCTTCTTGAGCCAGAGGTCTTCGCGGTCGCGGGCCTGGTCGTCGGTGGGTTCGGGGCCGTCGGTGTCAAGGCGTTTGCGGACCTCGACACCGAGTTTGTGTAGCTCGCCGGAGGAGAGGAAGCGGGCGGCCTTCACCATCTGTTCCTCGGCGACTTGCAGGTCCTCGATCGGCACCATCGCGGTGACCGGAACCTTCTCGAGCGCGGACACGATCGCGTGGGCTTGGGCCGGGTTCAGCGGCACGTCTGTTGGGGGCTGCGAGACGTCGGTGGAGTACGTGCCGTTGGTGAGGGCTGCGGAGACGGTCGGGTACCTCGGGAGCGCGGTGGCCAGGCGGAGATCACGGCGTACGTCGCGTGGGTCGAGGCGATGGCGGACGGACAGCAGTCGCACGGTGTCTCCGGCGCCGATGTCTTTGGCGTGGCCGTTCGCGTCGAGGGCGGCCAGGAGCTCGAGGCGACGTACCTGCCGGCGGGTGAGGTCGGCCTGTAGTTGATCGAGACCGGCGAGCATCTCGGCGCCGCTCATCGACCAGACCGGTCGCTCGTCCAGGAGTTCCATGCCGATGACTCTAGGCATGGCCACGGACAGTTTTCGAGCCGAGAAGGCCTTATTTGTAAGGGATCCCGACATTGGCACGTTCCTGCCAACTTGTCCACATTCGACAGGAAGCTGGGCGGTTCTGTCGCGAAACTGATAGGCACGAAGCGGCGACGTTGTTGCATCTGGCAACGGGTTGGCAGCTTTCCAGGTGGAGGACAGCAGCTGTCCTCTACCTGCGGCAGGCTGATGGGTATGACGCAGATTCCGGGTGGTAAGTCGACGGTTACGCCGTACGTAGTGGTGAAGGGAGCGGATCGGTTCCTGGAGTTTGTCGAGGGGACCTTCGGGGTGCGGACGGCGTTGCGGGTGCCGAATGAGGATGGGACGGTCGGGCATGCCGAGGTGACGGTCGGGCAGTCGGTCGTGATGGTGTTCGACGCGGCGGCGGACTGGCCTGCTACGCCGAGCTTCTTGAGTGCGTACGTCGATGACGTCGACAAGGTGTATGCGCGGGCGTTGGAGGCCGGGGCGACGGTCGTCACTGACTTGATGTACTCGCGGATCACTGGTGATCGCGGGTGCCGGGTGAAGGATCCGGTCGGCAATATCTGGTGGCTGCAGACGCATCTGGAAGATGTCGATCCGTCGACGCTGGGTGCGCTGTTCGCGGACCCGGCCGAGTCGGCGGTGATGCGCGAAGCGCAGGAGTCTTTCGCGACCGAGATGCGGAGCCGGATCAAGTAGCCGACCCTGCCGGCCGAGGCCCACCCTCGGCCGGCGGGGGGAGCTAGTCGGTGAAGTTGCGGGTGAAGAAGCGGAGGGCGTTGTCTGTTTCGAAACGGGGTACGTCGCCGGGGTTGGCGTCGAGAGTTTTGGCCGGGGACGCGAAGGTGTCGAAGAGGTCGAGAGCCTGGGCTCGGGGACCAGGGCATCGTCCCACTGGACGAGGAACTGGATGGGGATGGTGAGCCGGGCGGCGGCCTCGGCCAGGCCGATGGAACCGGCGAGGCCGAGAACTGCGGCGCGGACCCGGGGTTCGGCGGCGAGGAAGGGGATGCCCAGGCCGCAGCCCATCGAGACGCCCAGGTAGCCGATCGGGCCGGGGCCGACGTGGCCGAGTTCCTGGACCGCGGTCAGGACCGACTGCCACTCCGGGACCGACTGGCCGGCCATCACCGGCAGGATGGCGACCCGCGGAGCGACGTCCTCGCCAGCGGCCATGCGAGCCCGGTTGTCGGCCGCGGTCCGAACGAACTCCTCGTCGCGCGGCCGGTAGCCGTGGTCGGGTGCATCGACCGCAACCACCGCGAAACCGCCTGCGTGGACGAAGTGATGGGCGTTGGCGACGACGCCAGGACCCTTCTTGTGTGCACCGCCGCCGTGTCCGATCAGGACCAGCGGGCGGGTGCCGGTCGCGCTCTCCGGTGTCCACAGCACACCGGGGATCTCGCCGAGAGTGAAGAGTTGTTCAGCTCCCAGACGTCGTACGACGTCTGGGAGCTGAAGCGCATGGCAAGCCTTTCAGGATGCTTCTGCGGGCGTGCGGGGCGGACCTATTGTTATGCAGGGATCAGTCGGAGGGGTTGGCCGGGGCGGAGTTGGGCGCAGGTGTCCAGGTCGGTTTCGGTGACGTACGCGATGACCGGGTAGCCGCCGGTGACCGGGTGGTCGGCGAGGAAGATGACGGGGGTGCCGGACGGCGGGATCTGGATCGCGCCGAGGGTCATGCCCTCGCTGGCGAGTTCGCCGGTCCTGGCCCGGTCGAGAGGTACGCCGTCCAGCCGCACGCCGACGCGATTGCTGTTGCTGCTCACCTGATAGGTCTGAGTGACCAGCGACTGCCAGCCCGCCTCGGTGAACCAGTCACGTCGAGGACCAGGCGTCACCCGGACAAAGACTTCGCCACCCGGCGGATCGGCAACTGGAGCGAGGTCGACCCCCGGCATCGGCCCGTACGAGCGGCCGACTGGCAACGTCTGGCCGGACCCCAGCGGCGCCGGGCCCAGTCCGGAGAGGAGATCGGTGGAGCGGGAGCCGAGGACCGGAGGTACGTCGATCCCTCCTCGGACCGCGACGTACGTCCGCAGACCGGTGCGCGGCGGGCCGAAGCGAAGGACGTGGCCGGCCTTCACCAGCGCAGGTGCGTTGAGAGGAACGCCAGGGCAGGGAGCGCCGGTGATGGCCAGGACGAGGTCGGTGTCGGCGTGCAGGACGAGTCCACCGAAGGTGACCTCGATGACGCCGGCGCCGGGCCGGTTTCCAACCAACCGGTTGGATAGCGCGTACGCCGTACGGTCGCAGGCGCCGGAGACCGGGATTCCGAGCGCGGCCTGACCGGCCCGGCCGCAATCCTGGATTGTTGCTAGAGGCCCTGATTCGAGGATGGTGAGGCTGCTCATCCACGACCCGCGTCGACGAACCGGACCCGGCGGCCCGGATGGAACAGCGCGGCCGGGTCGCGCTCCTGGTCGAAGATCTTCACATCGGTCCGACCGATCAACTGCCAGCCGCCCGGTGACTCGCGGGGATACACACCGCTGAACTCACCGGCGAGGGCGACGGCGCCCTGAGGTACCTTCGTCCGCGGAGACTGCCGTCGCGGAATGTCCCACGACGACGACGAGCCGGTCAGATAGCCGAAGCCGGGAGCGAAGCCACAGAAGGCGACGGTCCACTCTTCGCCTGCGTGGCGAGCAACCACCTCGGACGCGTCGCATCCGAGGTGGTCGGCGACGTCCTGCAGGTCCTCCCCGTCGTACGTGACCGGGATCTCGATGAGGTCACCGGCCGCGCGGGTCCCGGGAGTCGGCGTGACCGAGTGAAGCGTGCGGGACAGTTCATCCAGGCTGCCCGAGGTGGTGACGAGGATGGTGCGTGCGGCCGGGACGATGTCCACGACGTCCGCGGGTGGGTCGGCGGCGAGGGCGGTGTAGTAGCCGAGCACCTGGTCGAGGTCGTCGAGTTCGATCAGCACCCCGCGGTCACCAGATGGCAGAATCCGCATCAGTGCGCGAACGGGCGCAACGTCACGCCCGCTCCCTCCACCGCGGCCCGCACCCGGCGGGCGATGTCGACGGCGCCGGGGGTGTCGCCGTGCACGCAGATCGACGCGGGGCTCAGGGTCAGCGAGCCACCGGCGTTGTCCTGGATCGGCCGGCCGGTCGCCATCGCCGTACAGCGAGCGGCGATCTCGTCCGCGTCGTGCAGTACCGATCCGTCCAGCCGCCGCGACACCAGCGTGCCCTCGGCCGTGTAGGCCCGGTCGGCAAAGGCCTCGTGTACGACGGTGAGCCCGGCGTCCCTGGCGAGCCGGAGCCACGCCGAGCCGGGCAGGCCAAGGACGGGCAGTGTCTTGTCGTAGTCCGCGACCGCACTGACGACGGCCGCCGCCTGCTCCTCGTGAGAGCCGATCGTGTTGTAGAGCGCCCCATGCGGCTTCACGTACCGCACGCGGTCGCCCGCGATCCGCGCGAACGCGTCCAGCGCGCCGATCTGGTAGACCACCTCGTCGCGCAACGCAGCCGGCTCGATGTCGACGAACCGCCGTCCGAAGCCGGCCTTGTCGGCGTACCCGACATGCGCCCCGATCGCCACCCCGCGCTCGACCGCCTCCCCGGTCACCCGACGCATGATCGACGGATCGCCGGCATGGAAACCGCACGCCACGTTGGCACTGGTGACGACGTCCAGCAAGGCGCTGTCGTCACCCATCGCCCAGGATCCGAAGCCTTCGCCGAGATCCGCGTTGAGGTCCACGAACACTCCTCCAAGGTAAGGATCGGCTGGATCGGACGGCCAGGCAGACGGTGTGAGTGAGGATATGACACGAGAGTAGAGATTGTTCAACAATCCTGCAAGAGTCTTGTTCCACCAAACTTCCCCTAAAAGCTCGGGTGGGCGATGATGCGGGGATGAGCAGGGGTGGGGAAGACGCCGGCCGGCAAGCGTGGTTGCGGACAGTCGCCGCCGACGTCGCGCGGCTGGACCGCAGCAGCTCGGCCGAGCGGGCGGCCGACATCCTGCGCCGCAGCATCACCGAGGGTGCCTTGCCGCCCGGCTCGCAGCTGTCCGAGATCGAGCTGACCGAGGTGCTGGAGGTCAGCCGCAACACCCTCCGTGAAGCCTTCCGGCTGCTCACCCACGAAGGGCTGCTGGTCTACAAGCTGCATCGCGGCGTGTTCGTCCCCGAGCTGGGCGAGCGGGACGTGGTCGACCTGTACCGCCTCCGCCGGGTGCTCGAGGTCGACGTCGTCCGCGGTCTGGTGGACCGCGATCCGGAGCTGCCGGCGAGTCGGCTCGAGCCGCTGCAGGACGATGTCGAAGCCGCCGAGGCGGCCGCGCTAGCGGATCGCTGGCCGGCGGTCGGTACGGCGAACATGCGGTTCCACGAGCACCTGATCGGCCTGGCCGACAGCGCCCGGATGGACGCGGTGACGGGCCGGCTGCTGGCCGAGCAGCGGCTCCTTTTCCACGTCATCGCGGCGCCGCGCGAGCTGCACGAGCCGTACATCGCGCGCAACCGTGGACTGTTCGAACTGCTCGAGGCCCGCAAGTACGACGAGGCCGCGGCCGACCTGCATCAGTATCTGCTGGACTCCGAGCAGGGGATCCTCGCGGCGTTCCGTTCGCGCTGATCTGGGACAGATCCGATAAGGGCTTGCGCGCCCCCGCGCGGACCTGAGTTGATGAACTCTGACCGTCAGCTGCAAAGGGGAGCTCAGCTCATGACCGAAGACGACCGGACCGATCCGACTCCGAAGTCCTACCGCCCGATCGACGCCAAGGGATTCCGGGACTTCGTCTCGCGGGGCTGGGGCCCGGTGGACCGGTCGGTGACGGTGCCGGAGGGCCTGGCCGAGGCCGCCGCCGCGCACCGGCGGAAGCTCTCCGCCGCGCTGCCGGGCCGGCGGATCGCGCTCGCGGCCGGCCGGGCGCCGGTGCGCTCGAACGACACCGACTACCAGTTCCGCGCCGACAGCGACTTCGTCTGGCTGACCGGTTGCCAGGCGGAGGGCGCTGTACTGGTGCTGTCGGCCGATGGTGAGGCGACGCTGTACCTGCGGGAGACCGCCGGTCCGGACGAGGCGGACTTCTTCGCCAACGCGCGGGACGGCGAGCTGTGGATCGGCCCGGTGCCAGGGCTGAAGGACTGGTCGGACGCGCTGCAGATCGCCTGCCGCCCGATCGAGGAACTGCCGGCGGCCGTGCGCGGCGCGGTGCCGTTCATGCTGTCGACGCCGGGTGTCGAGCCGATGCTGGACGCGCTGGTCCGGACCTCTCCGACGGACGGCAACTCGCTGCGCCAGACGCTGGCGGAGCTGCGCCGGATCAAGGACGACTGGGAGCTGGACCAGCTGCGCGAGGCAGTCGCGGCCAGCGTGCTCGCGTTCGGCGATGTGGCCCGGGAGCTGCCCGAGGCCATCCGGGGTGGCGGCGAGCGGTGGCTGCAGGGCACCTTCGACCGGCGCGCGCGGACCGCGGGCAACGGCGTCGGGTACGCATCGATCGTTGCTGCCGGCCACCACGCGCCGGTGCTGCACTGGGTCCGCAACGACGGCCCGGTGAACGAGGGCGACGTGATCCTGCTGGACGCCGGGGTCGAGACCCGCACGCTCTACACCGCCGACGTGACCCGGACCTTCCCGGCCACCGGTGAGTACACCGCGGCCCAGCGGCAGGTGCACGACCTGGTGCACAAGGCGCAGTTGGCGTCCCTCGATGCCGTCAAGGTGGGAGCGCCGTACCGGGCCTTCCAGTACGAGGCGCTGCGGGTGCTGGCCGAGGGCCTGCGGGACTGGGGTCTGCTCGACGTGTCGATGGACGAGCTGCTCGGCCCGGACGGGCAGCAGCACCGGCGGTACATCGTCTGCGGCACGGGTCACTACATCGGCCTCGACGTCCACGACTGCGACGCGTCCCGGCCGGAGGCGTACTTCGCCGGCGACATCGAGGCCGGGATGGCGCTCGCCGTCGAGCCGGGGCTGTACTTCCACCCGAACGACGAGACCGTGCCGCCGGAGCTCCGCGGGATCGGCATCCGGATCGAGGACAACGTCGTGGTGCACGCCGACGGGCTCGAGATCCTCACCAAGGACCTGCCGATCACCACGGACGGACTGGAGCAATGGACCCAGTCGCAGCTCAACGCTCGGTGACAGGCGGTCTACGCAAAATTAATCGTCACAAGCAGTAACATTCGCCCCGCCGGCGACGATGTAGCGAGCGGGGGAGGGTCGAACTCGGCAGGGCGCGTGGCAGTGGGGGGCCGCGTACCACGCGCCCAGCCGAGCCGGCCCCGACTGGGGCCAGGGGGGACCCAGGATCCCTGGGCACGGGGAGTAGTCATCATGAATCTGCGAGTGCGAGTAGTCCACTACGGAGATCAGCACTGGTACGCCGACATCGACGATGCCGACGATCCGCAGCCCGACGACCCGTTCTGGTACGTCGACCACTGCCGATCGCAGATGCAGGCACTCGAGACCGCCTGCGCCGAACTCCGGCTGCTGGCGGGCCGCCTGGTCCGCGGCGACCATCTCGACCGCGTCTTCGACGTGGCCGGCGTGCCGGTCTGAGAGACCGCCGGGGCCGGTGCTGGTTGGGAGGCGCCGGCCCCGGATCTCTCTCAGCCCACCGGCGGTACGGCGGCGCAGCTGGTGCCGCGTTCCGGCACCTGACGCGAGATCAGATACGCGTCGATCGTCGTCTGCATGCAAGGGCTCGAGTTGTAGCTGCCGTGACCCCAGCCCTCGTAGGTGAGAAGTACGCCGTACCTGCCGAGCTGGCGTTCGACGCTCCGGGCCCAGTCGTAGCCGGTGGCCGGGTCGTGGATCGCGTTCGCGAGCAGGACCGGAGTCCTCAGGCCGTGGACCTTGAGCCGGTGCTGCGGGTTGGCGGCCGGCGGCTGCCCGAGGCAGATCGACACCGCCATCAACTGACCGGGATAGCGCATGTCGGGGTTGTTCCCGGCCAACCGGTCGAGATGGCCGGCGTACTCCCGGTAGTCGCGGACGCCGAGGTTCCAGTCCTGGCAGAAGACCGCCAGCGGGTACGACGCCAGTCCGGGCGGGACCGGCGCTTGCCCGGTCGGCGGCGTACTCGCGTCGAGTTGCTTCAACGTGTCGGCGAGCGCGACCCACTCCGGGTCGTAGAGCTTGCGGAACACGAAGAAGCTCAGGTTGAACGGTGTGATCGCGACGGTCGGGTGCTGCGGATCCGGCACCTCGCCGCGGTCGGCGCGGGCGAGCAGGTCCGCCCACAAGGTGTGGATGTCGCGACCGTGCAGTGCGCAGGTCGTTGCCGCGTCGCACCATTTCACGAACTCGGAGAACGAGTCCTGGGCCGCGGTCGCCTGGGCGTCGAGGAACTCCTCCGTCGGCGCGGCGCTGTGGTCGCTCACGCTCTCGAGCACCATCGCGCGCACCCGGCCCGGATACGTCTCGGCGTACTGGCCGCCGAGCACCGTTCCGTACGAGCTGCCGTGGAAGGAGATCGTCGACTCGCCGATCGCCCTGCGGATCGCGTCGACGTCGTGGACCGTCTGCCAGGTGTCGAGGTGGTCGTACACCGGCCCGGTGTGGTCGCGGCAGTCGGTCGCGAGTTGCTGGTTGTAGCGGATGGTCGCGCGGAACTCGGCCGCGCTCTTGATAATCGGTGACGGCTGCTTGACGAGCAGCGCTGCTGTGCACTTCACCGGGTTGCTGCGAGCGACACCCCGCGGATCGAAGCTCACGATGTCGAACCTGTCCTGCAGGTTCTGACTGAACCGGGACATCCCAGTCTTGACCCGGTCGACACCCGAGTCGCCGGGACCACCCGGGCCCCACATCAGCACGCCGACGCGGTCGGCCGGCGACTTCGCCGTACGACGGGCGATCGCGAGTCCGAAGGTGGGGCCGTCGGGATCGTGCCAGTCGACCGGCACCTGCAGGGTCGCGCACTGCGATCCCTTCGCCTCCTGCGGATCGTCGTTGCCTTCGGGCTTGCAGTCGGACCACTGCACGGTCACTTGCCTGGGTACGGCGGCCGGCGCCGGCACTGCGGTGAGGCCGGCCGCAGCGAATCCCAGGACCACACCCCACGCGGTGGTCCTGAGAACTCGTCGGGACTTCATCAGTGGAATCTCCTGTCTGGGGGGACTCCCTCGATCCTCAGCAACCGTTTGCCCAACCACATCCGGGACAAGCCCTCGCCCGACCCCGGCCGATGCTTGGGGGACTTGTTAGGGTCGGCGCCGGCGTGAAGACGGTGCGGAGCGGCCGGATTGACGTTGCCGGTCGGAGCGCCGTACCGTCCACACCGTCAGTCAATTCAACAGCCGCATGAACCCGTGCGGGAGAGACCCGGGCGTGACCCGGGCGCCGTAGGAGCAACTCTCCCCAAGAATCTCTCAGGCACCTTCACCGCGCGGGCGAGGCACCTCTGGAGGACTTCCGGTCCAACAGAGTGGGGAGGACACCAAACGGTCAACGGCGACCGGAAGGAACCTCCACACGATGGCGATCAGCGTCTTCGATCTGTTCAGCATCGGGATCGGCCCGTCGAGCTCCCACACGGTGGGACCGATGCGCGCCGCCCGCACCTTCGCACTCGGCCTGGCCGACGCCGGCCTGCTGGCCGCGACGGCGGGGGTCGAAGCACAACTCTTCGGTTCGCTCGGTGCGACCGGGCATGGCCACGGCAGCAACAAGGCGGTTCTGCTCGGGCTCGAGGGCGAGGACCCCGAGACCGTCGTCACCCATTCCGTCGACGCGCGGGTCGAGACGATCCGCGAGCGCGGCCGGGTGCTGCTGGCCGGCACGCACGAGATCGCGTTCGACGAGAACACCGACCTGGTCATGCACCGGCGCAAGGCGCTGCCCTACCACCCGAACGGGATGAGCTTCGTGGCCCGCTCGGCGGATGGCGCCGTACTTCGGGAACGCACGTACTACTCGGTCGGCGGCGGATTCGTGGTCGACGAGAACGCCGCGGCCGGCGACCGGATCGTGCTGGACACGACCCCGCTCAAGTACCCGTTCACCACCGGTGCCGAGTTGCTCGACCGCTGTCGCGAGTCGCAGTTGTCGATCAGCGAGGTGATGCTCGCGAACGAGCTCGCCTGGCGGACCGAGGAGGAGATCCGGGCCGGGCTGCTGCACATCTGGCAGGTGATGCAGGACTGTGTCCGCGAGGGCTGTGAGACCGAGGGCATCCTGCCCGGCGGGCTGAAGGTGCCGCGCCGGGCGCACTCGCTGCACCGTCGGCTGAGCGCTGACCCGTGGTCGGTGGATCCGCTGAAGGTGATGGACTGGGTGAACCTGTTCGCCCTCGCGGTGAACGAGCAGAACGCGTCCGGCGGCCGGATCGTCACCGCGCCGACGAACGGTGCCGCCGGCATCATTCCCGCCGTACTGCACTACTACCGCCGGTTCGTGCCGGGGGCGACCGACGACGGTGCGGTCAGATTCCTGCTGACGGCCGGCGCGATCGGCGTGCTGTACAAGGAGAACGCGTCGATCTCCGGCGCCGAGGTCGGCTGCCAGGGCGAGGTCGGCTCGGCCCGCTCGATGGCGGCGGCCGGGTTGTGCGAGGTCCTCGGCGGTACGCCGGGGCAGGTCGAGAACGCGGCCGAGATCGCGATGGAACACAACCTCGGCCTGACCTGCGACCCGGTCGGCGGGCTGGTGCAGATCCCCTGCATCGAGCGGAACGCGATGGCGTCGGTGAAGGCGATCAACGCGGCCCGGATGGCGATGCACGGCGACGGCGTCCACGTCGTCACCCTCGACAAGGTGATCAAGACGATGCGCGAGACCGGCGCCGACATGAAGATCAAGTACAAGGAGACCTCCCGCGGCGGCCTGGCCGTCAACGTCATTGAGTGCTGATCACCAGGGCACGGTTCCGTTCAGGCTGAGGTACTCGCCGGTCGGGCCGTCCGGGCCGATGGTGGCCAGCCGGACGATGATCTCCGCACCCCGCTCGACGCTCTGCGGACCGCTGTGGGCGTTGAAATCCGTCGCGGTGTAGCCGGGATCGACCGTGTTGATCCGGAGCTCCGGCAGTTGGCGCGCGTACTGGACCGTGAGCATGTTGAGCGCCGCCTTGGACGACCCGTAGCCGGGTGCGGGCACCCAGATCGGTACGGCGTCGCCCTGACCCTCCGGATCGACGGCGGTGGCGATCGAGCCGAGTCCGCTGGACACGTTGACGACGACCGGGTTGTCGCTGCGGTCGAGCAGCGGCAGGAAGTGGTGCAGCATCCGGACCGGGCCGAACACGTTGACGTCGTACGTGATCTGCAGGTCGTCCGCCGTCAACTCCCGGGCGGTGTGCCGCGGACCGGGGATGCCGGCGTTGTTGATGAGTACGTCGAGCCGGCCGGCCTCGGACTCGAGTTGCCGGGCCGCGGCGGCGACGGAGTCGTCGCTGGTGACGTCCAACGGGAGGTAGTGCGCGCCGAGGTCGGTCGCGGCCTGCTTGCCGCGCTCGGGATCCCGGGCGCCGAGGTAGACGGTGTGTCCCGCGGCGACGAGGCGACGGGCGGTTTCGAAACCGAGGCCCTTGTTGCCCCCGGTGATGAGTGTCGTGGTCATGACTCCACCCTCGCGCTACGGCGGTCGGCCAGATAGTGCCCGCGATGTCCTAGGGAATGGCAGTACCAGGCTGGTTCGGGGCGTGCGCGGAATACTGGGTGTATGGGTGAGCTCGGGCGGACACTGCACGCGTGGCGCGATCGAGTAACCCCGGACGAGGCCGGCCTGCCCGCGGGTGAGCGGCGGCGCGCACCGGGGCTGCGTCGGGAGGAATTGGCGCAGCTCGCCGGACTGTCGGTGGACTACATCGTCCGGCTCGAGCAGGGCCGCTCGGACTCGCCGTCGGTGCAGGTGCTGACCGCGCTGTCCCGGGCGCTCCGGCTGTCCGATGCCGAGCGCAACCATTTGTTCGTACTCGCGGGCCAGGTGGAACCGTCACCCGGCCGGATCTCGGCGTACATCCCGCCCGGGGTGCACCGGATGGTCGATCAGTTGGAGGGTGCGCCGCTCTGCGTGTGCGACGCGGCCTGGGGGTTGATCACCTGGAATCCGCTCTTCGCGGCCCTGATCGGGGATCCGTCGGAGTGGCGCGGCCGCTGGCGCAACATCATCTGGCGGCACTACGCGGCGCCGGGCGAACGCGTGCTCCAGACACCCGAGCAGCGCCGAAGCTTCCAGATCGCGATGGTGACGGACCTGCGCGCCTCCCTGGCCCGCTATCCGCACGACCCGGAACTCAGAGCGCTGATCGACGAACTGCGCGCCGGGTACGACGAGTTCGCCCAGCTCTGGGATCAGCCCGTCGTCGGTTTCCATCAGACCGAGCAGAAGACCATCCGCCATCCCGACCTCGGCACCCTCGTCATCGACTGCGACGTCCTCACCGTGCCGGGCAGTGATCTGCGCATCGTCGTCTACACGGCCGCGCCGAACAGTGAGGCCGCCGAGAAGCTGCGCCTGTTGTCGGTCATCGGCCTGCAAACCCTTCGCTGAATTCTGAACGCGTCAGTCCTAATAACGGACAGAGATGCTACGAGTACGTACTGGTTATCCAGGTGTCAAAAGATTGCGATCTAGCGTGGAATTTCTTCCAAGGACTGTTTGAAGCGCTGGTTCAACCGCTACTGTGCGGGACCGTGAGACCGTTCTCTGCCACGGCACCCGGCCGCCCGCCCTGGCAGAACCCGCAGCGACTTCGACAGGTCGCCGCCGGCGCCGGCGTACTGCTGCTGCTGTACGTCGTCCTGTTCCTCACGGCGCTGGCCGGCGGCCCGCGGATCGGGGCCTCGTTCCTCCCGCTCCCGGGTGGTGGCCCCGACCCGGCCAACCCGGTCGCCGGGCTCGAACCCGGCCAGCCCAGCCAGAACGTCCCGGCGATCCCACGCGGCACCACGGCCACGCCGACCTCACCGGGCACCACCCCGCCCACGCCGTTGCCGACAGCAACGACTCCCGGGGTCGGTGCGACCACCGGCCGCATCCCCGGCGAAAACACCGTGTACCCCACGCCGGCCCCGGGTCGGCCGACCACGCAGATCGTCGACCGCTTCGAGCCGACCATCCCGGGCGCCACCAAGACCCCGCCCACGCGCCCCGCCGATCCGCCCCGCACCGAGCCCACCACGCAGCCGACCACCAGCAATCCGACGGCCCCACCCCCGACCAGCACCACCCCGAGCACCCCGCCGACAACCCCCGAAAACCCAGACCCGCCGAACTCACCGTCCCTAGGCGGCCTCCTCGGCGCCCTCCTGGACAAACTCGGCCTTTAGTACGCCTCCACCTCGGTTGTCTTGGCGTTGCCGCCGAGGGTGGGTTCCAGGTTCACCTGCCAGCTCTCGTTCCGGCCGAAGGCCTGCTCGAACTTCTGGAACGAGCAGTCCTCGCCGAACTGGCGACGGGTGGGACTCCAGTCCGTGCCGCTCTTGAAGTAGATGTGGTACACGCCGCCGATCCGGCTGATCGTGGCGGCTTTGCCCGCCTGGATGAACATCATCACGTGCGGCTTGGCCGGCGGCTTCCCGTCGGTGACGATCGAGACCGCGACGTCGTTCGCCGTACCGTTGGTGACCTTCAGCCGGCCGGTGCCGGTGGGACCGCTGCGGATCACGATGGCACCGTTCGACGGGCGCACGACCTTGGGTTCCGGTCCGGGATCGGGCAGCGTGCCGCCGAACTTCAGCCCGAGCCGGTCCAACGGCACGGTCGCACCGCTCAGGTCCGCCCGCAACTGCCGCTGCACTTTCTGCGAGGTGTAGGCGACACCACCGCAGCGCGCGTTCGCTTCCGTCCGGTCGGAGTTCGACAGGGTCTCGGCCGCCGACCCGAGGCTGTCCTGCAGCACCTCGTGTACGGCGGTCAGTCGCGTGGTCACCGTGAGGTCGGCCAGCTGTGACGATGCCGCGTCGAGGGAGTCGGCGAGCATCGTTATCGCCTCGGTCAGACCCTCGGCGGTGCGCACCCGGGTCAGCGTGCGCAACGGACCGGCCAGGCTCTGCTCGAGCTTGGTCAGCTCCGCCTGGTACGCCGCCGACCCGAGCGGACCGGCCGGTGGTACTGACGCGGCCGGCGCAGGTGCGGACGTCGTACCGATCGTGGATGGTGACGACGCGACCGGAGTCTCCTCCGGCGTGCGGCTACAGCCGGCGAGCACGGCCAGCATCGCCACCCCTGCGCAGAGCGCAGCACAGCGCTTCATGTACTTCCCCCCAGGTCGCCCCAAAACCCTGTGCCGCACAGGGTATGCGCACACCTGCCTCGGAAGCGAGTGGCGTCAGTCCCGCGGAGCCGGCCGCACGAAGGGGAACGCGAGGGTCGCGCGGATGTTCTGGCCCGTCAGCATCATCAGAACCCGGTCCACGCCGATCCCCAGGCCGCCGCTGGGAGGCATCGCGTACTCCAGCGCGTGGAGGAAATCCTCGTCGAGGGACATGGCCTCGGGGTCGCCGGCGGCCGCCTTCAGTGACTGCTCGGTGAGGCGACGGCGTTGCTCGACCGGGTCGACCAGTTCGGAGTACGCCGTACCGATCTCGGCGCCGAACGCGACCAGGTCCCAGCGTTCGGCCAGGCGTGGTTCGGATCGGTGCGTCCGGGTCAGCGGCGACGTCTCGAGTGGGAAGTCGGTGTAGAACGTCGGCAGCGTGGTGGTCGGCTCGACGAGTTCGTCGTACAACTCCAGGACGAGCTCACCGGCGGACATCTCGAACGTCGTGTGTACGCCATGCTCCGCGCAGAGTTCCCGGAGTCGCTCGGCCGAGGTGCCGGCGTCGATCGTTACCCCCGTGGCCCGGCTGACCGCGCCGTGCACGGTGATGACCGGCCACTCACCGGAGATGTCGATGTCGCCGTCCGGCCGGCGGACGATCGGCTTGCCGAACACCGCGGTCGCGGTCTCGATCAGCAGTTCGCGGGTGAGCTCGCGCATCACGTGGTAGTCGGCGTACGGCTGGTAGGCCTCGACCGAGGTGAACTCTGGGTTGTGGGTCGCGTCGGCGCCCTCGTTGCGGAAGTTCCGGTTCAGCTCGAAGATCTTGCCCATCCCGCCGACGCAGAGCCGCTTCAGGAACAGCTCGGGCGCGATCCGCAGGAACAGTTCGGTGTCGTAGGCGTTGATGTGGGTGACGAACGGTCGCGCGTTCGCCCCGCCGTGCACCGCCTGCAGCATCGGCGTCTCCACCTCGATGAAGCCGCGCGACTCGAAACCGTTGCGCAGGGCCCGGACCGCCGCGCTGCGGTGCCGCATCATCTGCAGGGAGTCCGGGTTCATCACGAGGTCGATGTGCCGCTGCCGGACCCGCGCCTCCGGATCGGTGAATCCCTTCCGCTTGTCCGGCAGGGGATGCAGGCACTTGGCCGCCATCAGCCAGGCCGTCGCCGCGATCGACAGCTCGCCACGGCGGCTCGTCACCACCTCGCCGGTGACGCTGACGTGGTCGCCGATGTCGACCAGGCGCCGCCACTGGTCCAGCGGCACCTCGCCGCACGCCTCGGCGGTCAGCATCACCTGCAGCTGGGCCAGACCGTCCTGCAGTTGGGCGAACGCCAGGCCGCCGTGGTTCCGCATCCGCATCACCCGGCCCGTCACCGACACCGTCTGGCCTGTCCGGTGATCGGGCGGCAGGTTGTCGTGCAGCTCGCGGATCCGCTCCAGCGTCTCCGTCCGCGGCACGTTCACCGGATACGGATCGATGCCAGCGGCAATGAGCTCGGCCAGCTTGGTCCGGCGGATCAGCTCCTGCTCGGTGAGCTTGCGATCGGGCAGCGCCGGCCGCAGCAACTCCTCTTCCTGCTGCCGTACGGCGTTCGCGAACCGGCCACCGTCCGACGCCATGATCGCGTGCCGTTCGGCGGTCTGGGCACTGTCGACACGCGTCCAGGGCCGGGGCGCGGGCAGGAAGCCCTCCGCGGTCCCGGCCGCCAGCAGCACCTGGGCGAGCGACGCTCCGCGCGAGTAACAGATCAGCCGCGGCGACCAGCGCGGCAGGTACTTCTCGTTCGACTGGTAAAGACTCTCCAGCTGCCAGAACCGCGAGGCCGCCGTCAGCAGCGCGCTGGTCAGCCGCAGCACCGGCCCGGCGCCGACCCGCTCGGCATCGCTGAAGATCTCCCGGAACATGGCGAAGTTCAGCGAGATCCGGTGCAGCCCGAGATCGCCGCAGGCGTCGACCAGCGACGTCACCATGAACTCCATCAGCCCGTTCGCGGACTCCGGATCCCGCCGCATCACATCCAGCGAGACACCCCGGACACCCCACGGCGCGAACGACAGCAGGCCCCGTACGGCGCCGTCCGCATCGCGGGCGATCACCATCACGCATCGCGCGTCGGCCGGATCGCCCAGCCGCCCGAGCGCCATCGAGAACCCGCGCTCGGTCCGCGCTCCCCGCCACTTCTCGGCGAGGTGGACGTACTCAGTCATTGCCTCAGGCGACAGATCGCCGTGCCGAACCACCTCGGCGTGATAGCCGGCCCGCTGGACCCGGGTCACCGCCTGCCGGACCGGCCGCATCGTCCGGCCTTCCAGCGTGAAGTCGGCGACGTCGATGATCGCCTCGTCGCCCATCGCCAGCGCCCGCAGGCCGGCATCGACGTACGCGTGGGCGGCCTCCTCGCTCGCCGACAGGACCGCGGGGGACCAGCCGTACGTGCGCGCCTCGGCGAGCCAGCGCTGGATCGCACCGGGCCAGGCGGCTGGATCACCCAGGGGATCCCCGCTGGCCAGGCTGACCCCGTTGACCACCCGGTAGGCGATCGCGGCGTCGTTGCCGGGGGCGAAGATGACCGCCTTGTCCCGCCGGGTGGCGAAGTACCCGAGGGAGTCCCGCTCGCCGTGCAGCAGGAGCAGCCGCCGGACCTCGAGTTCCTCGGGCTGGGTGAGGTAGCGGACCCGGCGGACCGAGCGGAGGAAGATCCAGAACGCGATCACCAGCGAGGCGGCCGAGATCGCGCCGACCGTCAGGCCGATCCAGCCGTGCCCCTCGTGCCCGCCCATCTTGTTGCGGGACTGACCGAGCGCGGCGATGACGGCCCAGCCGATCTTCTGCCGCTGACCGGTCAGTGTCCGCGGGAAGATCTGGGTCAGGGTGATGCTCACCGCGATCGAGATCAGCAGGCCGAGCACCAGCGCTCCGATCGCGAGCCGCCGGGTGCCGGGTGCCAGCCGGGCCGGGAACGCGGCGCGGATGTTCCACAGCAGCACGATGATCGCGGCCACCACGACCACCTGGACGATGCCCCATTCCAGGTCCTGGACACTGGCGGGACCGAAGTCGCGGAGCAGTTCGGCATCGTTCGGGTTGGCCAGCCGGACGCTGGTGAACGCGACGGCCGCGGTCTGCGCGAGCAGCCAGAGGACCTGGAAGACCCACAGGACCCAGAGCAGCGCCGCCCGTTTGCCCCGCAGTAGTGCGCTACCGACGACGGCCAGGTAGACGGCTGAGAAGAACGTGTGCCCGGCGGGGATGCCGAAGAAGTCGAACGCCATGTCGACGCGTTTCACGTACGCCGGGGCGAAAATATGCAGCGGGATCGCCAGGAACGACCACACCGCCGCGAACACGACGATGCGGCCCACCCAGACCGCGGCGCGCTGCTTCCACGCGGGGATCACTTCCTGTTGTTCCAGCCGCACCAAGCGATCATCCCACTTGTTCGCTGAGAGTTCGGTCGCCCTAGGTCTACCTGGACGGTATAGCTGACGCCACAGTCAATCCTTTGGTTGACATGTCAGGCCGGCGCTGCTCGTCTGCCTTATATCCGGCGACATAGTTACCAGGTCTCAGGCAGGCTTTCCTACGATGACCGTGATCTGGATCGTGCTGCCCGGCCTGGCCGAGACTCCTGAGGAGTTCGGCCGGGTCGTCGAACTGTTACCGGGGCAGGATGTGCGGGTCATCGATCCGTGGCGTACGCCGATCACGTCCGACGTCGACGAGTTGCGGACGGCGGCCGGCGTACCGGCGGGGGCGGAGGTCGGGCTGGTCGGGCACTCGATCGGCGGACTGGCGGCGCTGCGCTGGGCGCTGACCCGGCCGCTCGAGGTGACCAGTCTCGTCCTGGTCGACACCAGTCTCACGTCGGAGATCGGGTGGCGCGGGCTCTACCCGGGGACGCGCGGTGATCGGGCGGCCCGGGCGTTCCTGCGGTTCCTCGGCCGGATCGGCGGGCCGCAGGTGCTGGGTCCCACGCTGCGGCGGCTGTTCGTCCGGATCGGCAGCCGGTCGAACCACGATCTGTTGTCGAAGGCAACCGCCCGGGCCCGGTACGGCGCGGCGTCGTCGTGGGTGCTGTTCTGGGACGAACTGGCGAGCAGCTGGGAACTGGCCGCCGAGGTCGCCAAGCTCGTCGCCGGTCCGGTCGGTGCGCTCACCCCCACCACGCTCCTCGTCGCCACCGGCGGCACCTCCCGCTTCACGGCCACCCGCTGGCTCGCCGGCCAACGCCGCCTCGCCACCACCCTCAGCGGCACAGTCGACGTCCTACCCGACTCCGCCCACCTCATGCACCTCGACCGCCCCGACGCCATCGCCGCAGCGGTCATCGACCGAAACGGCCGCGGCAGTACGTATGGGTGATGAGGTCAGGTGGTGCTGGTGAGGGCAGGGGTGGGGAGTTTGCGTTGCCAGACCTCGTCGAGAGCCATCCGCATGGCACCGGTGACCACGGCGTCCTCGGCCAGGGCGGACAGCTCCAGCTTCGGGTGGTTGAGAGTCAGCAGCCGCAGCTGGTCTGAGATGGCGTCGAGCAGTACGGCGCCCGCCCGAGCGACACCGCCACCGATGACCACGGCGGTCGGGTCCAGCACCAGTACGGCGGGAGCCAGCGCGCGGGCGAAGTCCCGGGCGACCCGTTGCACGACCGCCTGAGCCACCGGGTCGCGCTCTGCCGCGGCCGCGAACACATCGGCCGTGTCGAGCTGCTCTCCGCCGAGCTCGGCGAGGCGGGACTGTGGGTTGTCCAGAGCGGCCTGGCGGCCGAGTGCGGCGATCGCCTCCGAGCCGACCGCACGCTCCAGCGGACCCCGGCTGTCCTCGGGGTTGATGACGTCATCCGGACCGGTGGCGATGAAGCCGATCTCACCGGCCGCGCCAGTACCGCGGTGCAGCCGGCCGTCGATCACGATGCCGGCACCGAGCCGCTCACCCCACTGGACGGCCAGCAGCGTGCCCGTCCCGCCACGAGCGGCCGCGATGGCCAGGGCGGCCAGGTTGGCGTCGTTGTCGAGCATGACCGGGCAGTCGAGCAGACCGCGGACGTGCTTGATCAGGTCGATCGCGGACCAGCCCGGCACACTCGGGACCAGCTGGACCCGGCCGGTGTGCTCGTCCACGATGCCAGGGCTGGCGGCGACCACGGCCGCGATGTCCTCGGCCGGCACCTCGGCCTCTGCGAGCGCCTCGTTGATCACCTCGCCGATGACCCCGAGCAGCTCTTGCGCGGTCCATCCAGGTCCGGAGCGCCGTACCAGTGAGAGCTTGCGGCCGGCCAGGTCGGAGACCCCGACGGTCACCCGGTGCGGGCCGACGTCCAGACCGAGGACGGGGGCCGCACGGCCGCGGAGCGAGACGCGGATCGCCGGCCGCCCGAGTGAACGGTCGGCCGAATCCGGGCCGTGCTGCTGCAGCCAGCCGGCCTCCAGTAGTTCGTCCACGGCCTGGGCCACGGTCGGTCTGGCCAGACCGGTCCGTTCGACCAGTTCGGCGACGCGGAGTGGTGCCGGCGCGGATCGGCGGACCGCGTCCAGGACCGCGGCGACGTTGATCCGCCGCAGCATCGTCGTACCGCCGCCGCCGACCGTTCCCTTGCTCATGTCCGACCCCTTGCTTGCCACTCGCCTATCTTAATAGAAAGCGAGCGTTCATAAATTACCGTGACGGGTGTTTCGCGCCGGCTGGCGGACGCCGATGTGTGAGTCGACAACTATCACCCTCCGGGGGCCCGATGTCCCAGTACACGCACCAGTGCCGAAATAGGCACTGCCGCCGTCAGTCCTGGAGGACTGTCCGGGCGAAACTGCTCAGTGCCTCCCGATCCGGTTGCTGTGTCTTGGTCATCAGGCTGGCCACATGCTTCTCGACCGTCCGAGGCGAGATGTGCAGCCGGGAGGCGATCGACTTGTTCCCGATCCGGTCGACGAGGAGCTGACAGACCTCGTACTCGCGCGTGGTGACGCCGAGCTGGCGTAGATGCGCGGGCACCTGCTCGGTCCCGCTCCGCCGCTGCGAGACGGTTGCCCCGAGCTGCCGCATCAGACTCCGGCACGCACTCGCCACCGCCGGGATCTCAGCGTTGTGGAAGTAGTCCTCAGCTTGCCGCAACCACGCGACCGGCTCGCCCCACCCGTCCGCGTGCGCCGGCTCGGCCACCATCCGCAGCCCGAGGTAGCGCGCCATGGGATAGATCGACCCGGTCTCCAGCGCCTCCACCACTTTGGCGTTGGCCGCGTCGTACCGCCCGTCCCGCCCGAGCAGTACGGCGTGCGCCAGCTGGACGAACTGTTTGTTCCACCGCATCCCGCTGGCGGCCGTCGCAGTGACGGCCTCGAGGTGCGCCCAGCCGTTCCTGCCGGACAGTACGCCGAGCAGCAGGCCCAGCCCGTTCTTGCCCGAGGTGTGGAAGGTGGTCGGGTTCTGGGCGTCGTACGCGAGGGCCTGGGCCAGGTCGGAGTCGGCCAGTTCGCGGTTCTCCTCCAGGAGTGCGCAGAACGCGCGAGCCAGACCGTAGGAGTACGGCAGCTCGTACGACGCGCGCTCGCCACCCCAGTTGGCCACCTCGGCGAGTGTCTCCTCCATCGCTGCCCGCCGGCCCCGGTGTGCTTCGAGAATCGCCTTGGTGGACAGGAAGTACGTCGCCGACCGGCCCATCCGGAGTCGCCGCGTGACCGCCAGGCACTCGTCGATGATCGCGGCCGCCTTGTCGTACTCGGATCGCAGGATCGCCTGCTGACCGAGGATCCCGTCCACCTCGTAGACCAACGGGATCGCGCCGATCCGGAGCGCTTGCTGCCGGGCCCGCTCCAGCTCCAGAATGCTCCCGTTCGCGAGGCAGATCGTCCCCGCCTGGAAGATGTGCGAACAAACCCGCTGGAACGTCATCGCGTGCTCTTCGGCGACCTGCCGGGCTCGATGGAAGTAGTCGATCGACTGATCGAGGTCGTGCTCACGGGCCAGAATCCCCAGCAATTGCAGGGAGTCGCAGGCCACCGCGGGCAGCTTGGCGCGCTCGGCCGCCGCCGCGGCGCGGGTGGCCAGCTCGGTGGCCGCCTTCAGCCGGCCGGGACTCGATCGGGCCAGCTCGAGGTTGGCGGCGATCGCGTCGACCGGCGCGATGTCGGCGTCGGCGGCGTCGATGCCGAGCAGCGACCGCGCGGTCGCGACCTGGGTCAGTGCGGCCGACCAGCGACCGGCCATGTGTTCGAGGTTGGCCAGTTGCACGTGCAGGGCGGCGACCTTGCGGCTGTCCAGGTTGCGGTCGGCCATCTCCTCGATCGTCGCGGCGTGGTCACCGCTGGTCTCGAACTGGCCGGTCTCACTCAACGCGATCAGCAACGAGCCCAGGACCTCGGCGCGGCAGGTGGTGTCCGGATCGCCGGCCAGCAAGGCATTCGAGCGCTCCAGCAGCTTCACCGCCGACGCCATCGACCCTTCGTCGAAGGACCGTCTCCCGGCCGTGGCGAACAGCCGGCCGGCCCGGGCCTTGTCGCCGCCCGTCTCGGCGAGCTCCGCGACCATCGGGCACCACTCGCCCGGCAGTCCGGGATGCAGCTCCTCGATCGCATCCGCACACCGTCGCGCGAGAGTGGAACGCTCGGTCGGCGTCAGTCCGGCCAGCAACGCATCGGCCGTCAGCGGATGCCGGAACGCATACCAGTCCGGCACCGGCTCGTCCGGCCCGACCAGTTGCGCAGCCAAGCCGGCACGCAGCGTGGCCAACAGCAACCGTTCGTCGGTCCCAGTGGCTTTGCGTACGACGCTCAGCGGAAAGCGATGACCGATCACGGCCGCCAGCACGAGCAGGTCGCGCGACTGCGGCCCGAGCTGATCGGTGCGGCTACTGATGCTCCGGACAACGGCCGCGGGCACGTTCGTCTGCAGACCGTCGACGACCTGCACACTCCCGTCGGCCCTGGACAGCAGTTGCCCGGTCCGGCTCGCCTCCTGCAGCAGTTCCTCAACGATGAAAGGGATTCCGGCGCTGTCATGCCACAGCCGGTCGACCAGAGTGTCGGGTACGCCGCTCACCGGCACCTCGAGACAGCCGGAGGCCAACTCGCCGACCTCGGCCCGGTCCAGCGGCGGCAGCTCGATCAGGGCGGCCGTTCCGCGTTGTGCTGACAATCTGGCCAGCTCGAGCGCCGCACAGGTCTCGGAGCGCAGAGTCGCGACCAGTGCGATCGGCTGGTCCTCGAGGTTGTCGAGCAGGTACTCGATCACTGCCAGGGTCTCGGGATCGGACCCGTGCAGATCCTCCAGTACCAGCAGGCAACCGCGGTCCTTGGCGACCAGGGCGAGTAGCCGCAGGACAGCCTCTCCCAGGACGACGGTCGAGGTCGCGGTGTCGTGCGCCGTACCGTCGTCCCAGTCCGGGATCAGCCGGCTGAGCACCTGACGGTAGGGGCCGAGCCCGTCGGTGGCGGGCATCTCGCCGCGGCGGACGAGCGACAGCAATGCCTCGGTGAACGGGCGGAACGCAACCATGGCGCCGATGGCCCCGACCCTTCCACGCAGGGTCGCCATTGCGTCATCGAGTGCTTTCGTGGTGGCCAGTCCGGCCAGCCGGCTCTTGCCGATGCCGGGCTCACCGACCAGGAAGACCGCACCCCCGTGGCCCCCACGGGCCGCGGCCAGCAGGTGGTCGAGATGATCGATCTCCCGGTCCCTGCCGACCACTCTGGGCGAACGGGTCTGCATGCTTGCCAACTCTAACGACGTATCGCTGACCCCGCAGTGAATCGGCGAAGCCGGTCACCCCCCAGGGCCGGCCGGCTCCGCCGATCAAACGTTCGCTGGGCGTCAGTTCAGGCTGATGGTCGGCCAGGTGCTGGCGAGTTCGTTGCCGACGGCTGCGATCGCGAACGTGCTCAGGCCGACGGTGCCGACCAGGGCCATCGCGCGGGCGCCGACTTTGGTGCGCTTCGGCAGTGTGATCGGACCGAGCGGGTCGGTGGCGTCCGGGGCGGTGGACTGGGCGTCGGGCTGGGATTCGGGCTGGTGCTGGGCGGTCATGCGCTTCCCCTGTCGCTGTGTGGGTTCCGGCGCTGTGATGGGCGCCTCGACCCGGTGGTTGGTTCGAGCAGCAGCACGGACGGAACGCGTTCGGGGAACGCCAGCCGGAGCAGGCCGTAGCCGATTCCCGCCAGACCGGTCAGCAGGCCTGGAGATGGAACCGCCCGCGGTGTCCCGCACTGCGGCCCGTACTGCTGTACTGCGGCGAGCACCAGCCCGGCACGGCGTCGCCGTACCGCCTCGACGGCTGGGTGGTCGCGTTCGGCCAGCCACATCAGTGGCTCGACCGCGCCGAGCTCGCCGTGACACAGACTCATGTCGGCGAGCACCGGACGTTCTGTCGCGGAACTCAGGTACGCATCGAGGTCCGCGGGTACTCCGGCCGCCAGCCGGGCCAGTGCGGTGCCGGCGTCACCCGAGCACCAGCCGTGGCCGGCAGGCCGGTCCCCTCGATCCAGATCGGCAGCCGCTCGCGCGGCATCCAGGTACCTGTCGCCAGGTACGCCGTACTGACCGAGAGACCACGCGATTCCCTGGTAACCGCGAGCGAAACCGTGATCCGCTGCTACTCGGCCACGGAGGCCGCTCTCTACGGTGGTTACCAGTTCGTCGGCGTACCGCGTGGCCAGTCTGTGTGCCGCCGGGAGGCCGTCGATCGCTTGCATGGCGGCGAGTCCACCGGCTGCGCCCTCGGCGTACGTCGGGAACTCGGTGGGATCGGGGACGAGCCGCTCGGTGAGTTCCAGCGACCCTGCCAACCAGGTGGTGAGCTCGGAGTCGCCGAGGAGTGCGCAGAGGCGATTGAGGCCGTAGCTGATGCCACCGAGTCCGTGGAAGCCGGGTCCGACGAGTTGTGCCGACTCCGGATCCCCGGCCAGGGCCTCGAGCAGGTGGGGGAGCGGGCGGATGGCGTCGCGGGCGAGATCGCAGTACTTGCCGGCTCCGGTGAGGACGCCGACCTGGGCGAGGAAGAGCGCCGTACCGGTGTAGCCGTTGGAAAGCCCTGCACCCATTGGCCTGATGGCCCAGTGGTGGTCGTCGAGCAGTTCGAGTCCGAGCCAGTTGGCCGCGCCGCCGCGCTCGCTGATCACCTGCGCGACGATCTCGTCGGCGATGTCGGTGGCCGCGGCCAGCATGCACTCGGGGTCTGCCTCGGTGGCGCCGAGCCAGGGCCTGCTCGCCGTCGTGGTGTGCACGATCGGCTCCGGCCGGGTGGCGAGCGATGCCGAGATCAACCACTTCTGGCGGTGCTCGTCGATGTCGCCGAGATTCGCGATCTTCGCCTCGACCGCGGCCAGGCCTTCAGTGGCGAGGACGTTGGCGATCCGGGTGCCGTCGGAGGACCAGACGTCACGGCTGTCCGGACGAGCAGTGAAGAGCGGTACATCGCCGGTCCACAGGTCGGCCAGCTCGTAAGGCACCAGGTCGCGCAAGGACTCGTCGGCATCCCACAGCAGGTCCAGTAGCCGGCTCCGACCGGCCGCGTCCCGCAGTGCGTCCGGATGCGTCGACTCGTCCAGCAGGCCCGTGTAGAGACTGGTGCTCCTCGGGACGAACCTGATCTGGTCCGCAGCGCAGCGAGCCAGCAGACCGTCGGGCCCGATCAGCTCGTCGCGATGCCAGGCGATCGCCTCGTACCCGGCCCGGAACCCTGTCAGCACAGCGATCTCGTGCTCCCGCGGCTCGATCATCGCACCGTCGAGCAGTGGCCGGTTGGCGGCACTGTGCGTCCGGCCAGGACGCCGGACCAGGTGCATCGAGTCCAGGCCGGCGTCGGCCCAATCGACCACACCCATGGGCGCCGCCGCGTCCGCGTCACCGCCCAGCCCGGACAGGTCTGCCACTCCGTGCTCGCCGGTGACCAGCAGCGGCAACAGCGCAGTGCGGTAGACCGAACTGAGAAGCGCGCGGTACGCCGGGTCGCGGCTGAGCGAGCCCACTGGTGTGTTGCTCGGATGGAACAGGGTCTCCACGTCGACGAGGACAGGCTGGTCGCCGACGGCAATCAGGTTCTCGTAGTGCATGTCGGTGCCGTCCAGCACGTACAGCAGCGCCAGTAACGCGCCCTGCCGGTGATAGAAGCGCCGTACGCCGGCCAGATCGTCGCACGGCTCGTGTACGACGTACTCCAGCCAGCCATAGCCGTGACGGGTCAGCAGGTCGACCGTGCGGATGTCCAGACCGGTCTTGTCGTTCAGCCAGTCGACGAGCTCGTTGAAATGCCGGTGCAGCCCGAGCGGCCGTGGCTTGTAGACCAGCCGCCGCCCGTCCGCGAAGGTGAGGGTCGCTGTGCACCGCCCGCCGCGGTGGGGATCGCCACCGGGCTCGATGGCGGTCAGCGCGCCGGGGTCCCGGCCGTCCAGCAGTCCGGTGACGAGCGACTCACGGTCCTCGGCGAGCCGTGCCAGCAACTCGAGGTGACCCTCGACCGCCTGCCGGCACGACTCGCCCAGGACCCGGGCCAGCACCGGGTAGGCGGCCAGGAACTCCGCCAGCTCGCTCCCTCCGACGAGCCGGTGGGTGAAGGCCAGGAACCGTTCCGCCGGGGTGTCGCCGGCCAGCTCACCGCGGTCGCGGGCGCGGGCAAGCTCCAGCACCAGCGTCCGCGACGCCAGCTTCACCAGCCGCAGCCCGAGCCGATGCAGGAACTGCTCGGTCAGGACGCCGGTGTGCCCGGCGGCGACCAGATCGCGCCGGGCCGCGGTGAGAAGGGGTTCCAGGCAGCGCATAAGCGCCTGCCGCCAGTCCGTGCCGGGCCCACCCGTTGCCTCGGCCGCCCCACCTGACGTGTGGCCGCCGATCACACCGGTCCCTGCAGGGCCCCGACCGGCGGCAGGCGCGCTCGGTGGGAGAGCGGTACTGCGCTCCACGTACTCGACCCAGGCCGGAGCGGTCTGGGTCAGCTCGTGCGGGCGCATTCCCGCGGACCACCAGGTGTCACGCTGGTCGGTCCGGGCCCGCCCGGTGGTCACTGAGTTGAGCACGCGGACAGGCTGCCATCGGCAACGGGGTCGGGGCATGGGTAACCAGCCCCCATATTTAGGTGGGAGCTCGTGGCGGCGCTGGGTTCGAGCCCTGGGGACGATGCCTGCCGCGGGGCGACGACTGGGGGTTGACCGCCCCGCGGCAGCAGCGCCCGGCCGAGCGGCCTCTGGTGGAAGGCCGGCCGGCTCAGGTCGGGAACACTACGGTTCCCAGCTCGGTGTCTGCACTCCTGGTTGGCCTCCTCTGTCCGGGAATCCGCAACGATCGCGGGGAACGATGCCGCGACGATCCGGCACCGGGCAAGGGCTCCGAACCCCCAATTTCCGGCCGCCCGACAGGCCTGGACAGATGGGTGTGGAACGGCCGGAACATGGGGGGCGAACACCCATGTGTGATGCCGCGGACACTGCGACGGTGAACAGGTGCTCACCCCTGTCGCTCCTGGACTGCCCGTCTCGGCTCACTCTGTGCTGGACGTCGTACCGCAGCTGCCCGGTCAGTCGGCTGCGGCCGCGCTCCGGGAGACCGCGGAGGTGGCACAGGCTGCCGACGACCTCGGCTACCGCCGATTCTGGGTGGGGGAGCAGCACGGCGTCCGAGGCGTCGGCAGCGCGGCACCGGCTGTGCTCGCGGCGGTCCTGGCCGCGCGTACGGACCGGATCCGGCTGGGCGCCGGCGGTGTGCAGCTGGCCAACCATCAGCCGCTGGTCGTCGCAGAACAGTTCGCTGCACTGGCAGCGGCGTACCCGAGCCGGATCGACCTCGGCGTGGGCCAGCAGCACAGCCTGATCCCCAGTACGGCGGCCGCACTCGGCGGTGGCGCGCGGGACGCGTTCCCGCAGCGGCTGGACGAGCTGTGCGGGTTCCTCCGGGACGGCCTGCCCGGGCGAGCACCTGTGGGCGACGTACGGCTGACACTGGCCGGCTTGCCGCCACCGGTGTTCGTACTGGCCGACCATCCGAGTGCTGCGGCGACTGCCGCCGTCCGTGGGCTGCCTGTGTTCCTGGCGCATCACTGCGCGGCCGCGGTGACGCCGGCGGCGGTGGCGGCGTACCGGGATCACTTCGAGCCGACCGGGCCCACGGTGAAGCCGTACCTCGCCGTCACGGTCGGTGTGGTCGCGGCCGACTCGGAGGAGGAGGCGATCATCCGGTTCGCGGAGTACGTGCGGGTGAAGACCCGCCTCGGTACGACGGGACCGCGAGCGACACCGGCCGAACTGATGGCGGTCCTCGAGCAACCACTGACGGGACGCGAGCGGGGCCGGGCCGAGCGGATGCTGGACGACCCGAGCACCATCGTCGGCTCGAGAGCGTCCGTGGTGGCCGAGCTCGGCGGACTGGTCGCGAGTACGACCGCCGATGAGATCATGCTGGTCCCACTCGCCTTCGACGGCCTGGTCCGGTCGGCGATCCTCCGCACCATCGCCGCCGGCCTGACCCGCATGGTCCGCACGATCCCCAGGCACGCCCCACCACTGATCGCCACCGCCTAGTGTGGGTACTGCCGACTAGCGAGAGGCGGGCTCATGTCACGGGAGCGGGAAGTCGTCGAGGCGTGTCCGACCGAGCTGTACATCGGGGGGAAGTGGGTAGCGGCCGAGGGTGGCAAGACCCTCGCCGTCGAGGACCCAGCCACCGGTACGACGCTCTGCGACGTGGCCGATGCCAGTCCGGCCGACGGCAAGGCCGCACTGGACGCAGCGGTCGCCGCGCAGGCGGACTGGGCCGCCACCCCGCCGCGAGAGCGTGGCGAGATCCTGCGCCGTACCTATGAGCTGATGACCGAGCGGGCCGACGACCTCGCGCTGCTGATGACGCTCGAGATGGGCAAGCCGGTCGCCGAGTCCAAGGGCGAGATCGCCTATGCGGCCGAGTTCTTCCGCTGGTTCGCCGAGGAGGCCGTCCGGATCGACGGCGGCTACCAGATCGCGCCGAACGGCAAGGGCCGCTTCCTGGTGATGCGGCAGCCGGTCGGGCCCTGCCTGCTGATCACTCCGTGGAACTTCCCGGCCGCGATGGGCGCCCGCAAGATCGGCCCGGCCGTCGCCGCCGGCTGCACGATGGTGATCAAGCCGGCCTCCCAGACCCCGCTGTCGATGCTCAAGCTGGCCGAGCTGATGACCGAGGCCGGACTGCCGGCCGGGGTGCTCAACGTGATCACCACGCACAGCGCCGGCGGTGTGATGGAGCCGCTGATCCGGGACGGCCGCGCGCGCAAGCTGTCGTTCACCGGCTCGACCCAGATCGGCCGGAAGCTGATCGAGCAGGCCGCCGAGCAGGTGCTGCGGACCAGCATGGAGCTGGGCGGCAACGCGCCGTTGCTCGTGTTCGCGGACGCTGACCTGGACAAGGCGGTCGACGGCGCGATGCTGGCCAAGATGCGCAACGGCGGCGAGGCCTGTACGGCAGCCAACCGGATCTACGTGCAGGCGCCGGTGATGGACGCGTTCGCGGCCCGGCTGACCGAGCGGATGGCCGCGCTGAAGGTCGGCCGTGGCACCGAGGACGGGGTCGACGTGGGCCCGCTGATCGACGGGACCCAGCGGGACAAGGTGCGCGAGCTCGTCGACGACGCGGTGGACCAGGGCGCGCGGGCGCTGACCGGCGGATCGGTTGCCTCGGGCAACGGGTACTTCTACCCGCCGACCGTGCTGGCCGACGTCCCGCAGAGCGCCCGGCTGCAGAAGGAGGAGATCTTCGGCCCGGTCGCGCCACTGACCGCCTTCGAGACCGAGGAGGAAGCGGTCCGGATGGCCAACGACACGGAGTACGGCCTGGTCTCCTACCTGTTCACCAACGACCTCACCCGCGCGCTGCGTGTCTCCGAGAAGCTCGAGACCGGGATGATCGGCCTCAACCAGGGCATCGTCTCCAACCCGGCCGCACCCTTCGGCGGCGTCAAGCAATCCGGCCTCGGTCGCGAGGGCGGCACCGTAGGCATCGACGAATACCTCGAGATCAAGTACGTCGCAATCAACGTGGACTGATCTATTCGACGGTCAAGGTCAGGCGTTGGATGCCCCAGTTGTCGGCCGTGGGGCCGGGCGGGAACCAGACGTCGATGATGTCGTCCTTGATCCAGCTGCCGATGTCGGCCGCGTAGCAGTGGCCGTAGCCGGGGACCCACAGGCGAGTCCCCCACGGGATGATCCGGGCATCGACCGCGCAGATCCCGGTGCCGGCGTTGTAGCCGAGCGCGGTCTGAGCGACATCGTTGTACGCCGAGACCCGGTAGTTCAGCGTGGTCCCGGGCGCGAGGGCGAACGCGGCCAGCCGGTTGGACGAGTTCAGCCGGTATGACGTGCTGATCTGCCCGATCGACGACGCCGCGGTGTCCTCCGACGACATCGCATAGACCTGGTAGTGCGCACCGTCGCACGGGCTCGCATCAGTCACCTGCAAGGTCGGTTGACCCCAGTCACTGATCCACTGCAGCGCCTGACCGTTCTTGAACGCGCGATACGCCTTCGCACCGGTCACCCGGCTGAACGTGAACGTCACCTTCCCGTCCGCGCCGAGCCCGCCGTCGATCCCCGTCGGCGCGGGCAGTCGCCCGCTGACGTCGTACGGCGGTGCGGTCGTCCCGTCGCCGTGACCACCGGAGATCGGCCGGTCGGGAATCGGTCCGGTGTAGAAATGCTGACAGGCCGGCAACGCCGCCGACGCGGTGGACGGTGCGACGACAAGGGCGGCAAGGCTGAGGAGAACGACGCTCAGAGCACGCGATCGAGGCATGACGGCAAGACCTCCAAGGTGGGGCGGGACCATGAGGTTTCACCCTCAAGTAGCGGTCCCGCACCCCACTTAGTCAAGGTCTCGACGTAATTCAGTTCACCAGATCGTTCGCCGAACGCAGCACCGGTACGCCGACCTGCGCCGGAGCCGTCCCGCCCGTCACATGGAAGGTGTGGCGCTCGCCCGCGGACAGGGTGATCAGACACGAGTCCACCCGCGCCGCAGCGTCCAGCCGGTCCGGGAACAGCGCCAGGTCCTTCGCGAGCGCGGTCGCGGTGACGGTCACGTCGTACCCGTCGCTGGTCGGAGCGACCGACGCAGTGTAGGCGTCGCCGGCCAGCCGCAGCGCAGTGTCCTCGACGAAGTACCAGTACGCCGTCGACTCGCCGCTGCGGACCTCGAGGTACTCGCGGTGGGGATCGCCCGGCGTGGCGACCGACTCGGGAACCGAGCTGAGGACCGCCGAGCGTGGTTCGACTTCGAGCGCGAACGTCTCCTGCGCGAGGACCGTGCTCTCGGCGCCGGTCGATCGCCGGCGGACCGTGATCTCACCCGCCCACCGCGCATCCGTGTCGTTGTGCGCGGCAACCACTAACCCGTCTTCCCGCGGCTGCACGGTCAGCAGCCGTTCGGCGTACACGCGCTTCAAAGCGAACCACAGCGGCTTCCGGATCCCGTGCCCGTCGACCGCCGCCCACGACACCACCGGCCAGTTGTCGTTCAGCTGCCAGACCACCGCGCCGGTGTTCAGCGGGAACAGGCTGCGGAAGTGCTCGATGCCATAGGCAACCGCTCGCGCCTGGTTCAGCTGCGTCGTCCAATGCCAGTCGTCGATGTCCTTCCACCCCGGCAGGTGATCGCCGAGTCCGCGCTCCAGCTTGAGGTTGCCCTCGAAGGCCTTCTGGTGCACGAGCATCTGCGCGCCGTACGGATCCAGCGGCGCGTCGTGCACGACCGAGGTCAGCGTCGACCACGCCGGCGGCCCCTGGAACCCGAACTCCGAGACGAACCGCGGCTTGTACTTCCGGTACGTCGTGTAGTCCACCTGGTTCCAGACGTCCCAGATGTGCATCGTCCCGTGCCGCTCGTCGTTCGGGTGGATGAAGCGGTCGTACGAATAGGGGCTGCCCGGCGAGTACGGCGTTCGCGGGTCGAGCTCGGCCACGATCTTCGGCAGCAGGTCGAAGTAGTACCCCTCACCCCAGGCGCGCCCGGCCAGCGGCACCCGCCAGCCCCACTCGACGTACCCCCAAATGTTCTCGTTGTTCCCGTTCCACACCGCGAGGCTGGCGTGCTTGCTCAGCCGGCCGACCGCCTCCCGTGCCTCGGCCTCCACCTCGCTCCACAGCGGCTCGTCCTCCGAGTACGCCGCACACGCGAACAGGAAGTCCTGCCAGACCAGAATTCCCAGCTCGTCGCAGACGTCGTAGAAGGCTTCGCTCTCGTAGATGCCGCCTCCCCAGACACGCAGCAGGTTCATGTCTGCGTCGACCGCGTCCTGGATGCTGGTGCGGTAGGTCTCCGGGGTCAGCCGGGTCACGAACGCGTCGTCGGGGATCCAGTTGGCGCCCCGGCCGTAGATCGGCTTGTCGTTCACCGACAGCGCGAACGGCGTCCCATCGTTGTCCGGAGCAACATTCAGCGACACGGTCCGGAACCCGACCCGCCCGTTCCACTCATCCCGGTCGTCCACCGTGACCGTCACGTCGTACAGCGGCTGCTCGCCGTGCCCGCGCGGCCACCACAGGTCTACCGCGTCGATCGTCGAGGTGAGCTCGACGGTCTCGGCGCCGGCGGCAACTGTCACCGCCTGCGTCGTGCCGCCGACCTCGACGGTGATCGACGCCTCGCCGCCCTCGCCGTCCGCCCACGCGAGCGCGACGTGGGTGGTCAGGACACCCTGGCCGCCGTCGACGCCGGCCAACGGACGGACCGTGTCGATCCGCACCCCGGACCACGACTCGATCCGGATCGGCCGCCAGATGCCCGCGGTCGCGACGTCCGGACCCCAGTCCCAGCCGTAGTTCGACGCCATCTTCCGCAGCTCGTTGTACGGGTGCAGGTTCGTGTGCGGCCAGTCGCCGACCGTCGCCCGGATCTCCTCGGCCGTCGACACCGGACCGGCGAACTCGATCACCAGCTCGTTGTCACCGGCAATCAAAGCCTCGGTGACGTCGAACCGGTACGAGCGGTGCTGGTTCGCGGTCCGGCCGAGCTCCCGGCCGTTCAGCGTCACCGTCGCCACCGTGTCGAGGCCCTCGGCGACCAGCTCCTGCCGGGTGTTGCCGTCCGCGGTCCAGGCGAACTTGGTCCGGTATCGCCAGGACGTCCGGCCGATCCAGGCCAGCTTCGACTCGTTGTCACCGTCGAACGGATCCGGGATCTCGCCCGCCGCGAGCAGGTCGGTGTGCACCTCGCCGGGCACGGTGGCAGCGATCGGTCGCCCGATCAGACCCTCCGGCGCGGGACCCTCCAGCGCATCCACGGTCCAGACAGCACCGCCGTCGGTGGTCAACGGCACGACATTGAGGGTTGTCACAGGCGTTCTCCAAGGTGAACCGGTTTAGTCGGTGCGAACCGCTCCCCGTCGAGGGGAGCGGGGATTTCAGTCTTCGAGCACGACGCGTCGCCACAGGTCGGCGATCGCGCGGTGTCCGGCGGCGGTCGGGTGCACGCCGTCGTTGGCGAGTGTTGCCGCACCGACGGCCGCGGCCTGCCGGTTCAGCTCGACATCGGCCGGTACCAGGATGGCGCCGTACTCGACGGCGAGCTTACGGACCACGTCCAGCTTCGGATCGAGGTCCTCGCGCCACGCCTCCTGCCCGGCCTTCACCGGCAGCAAGAAGGGCTCGATCACGACGACGGGGCAGGTGAGCGGATCGAGCATCGCCCGGTACGACTCCTCGAACGACTCGGCCGTCGTCGGGTCGTCCTCGTCGTACCGCCGCCAGGTGTCGTTGATCCCGATCAGGATCGACACCACCGACGGCTCGTGGGCCAGCACATCGGCGGACCACCGGGCGGCCAGGTCGGCTGCCCGGTTGCCGCTGATGCCGGCGTTGACGATCCGCGGCCGGCGCGGACCGAGATCGTCGTACAGGGTGCGGACATAGCCGCCGCCGAGCCCGTCCGGGTCGGTACGGCGGCCGCAGTCGGTGACCGAGTCCCCGGCGAACACGAGGGTCCGCCGGGGATCGAGGAGGATCGTGGTCACAGGGTGGCCGCGGTGACGTCCCAGTCGTCCGGCAGGATCGGCGCGACCTCGACGGTGCTCTGCACGTCGACGAACGCGCCGGTGTCGATCGACTCGGTGATGGACGCCATCACGTCGACGATGTGGAACGCCAGCGCCCCGGTCGCCCGGTGCGGCCGGCCGGCCCGGATCGCCCGCGCCATCTCCAGCACGCCGGTGCCCCGCTCGGCCACCGCGGTGGTGCTCGCGAGCGTCTCCCACTCGTCCGCGCCCCGGCGGCGGATCTTGACGTCCCCGGCGAACCCGTTCGGGTCCGGTACGGCGAGCGTCGCCTCGGAGCCGGTGATCTCGACGAACCCGGCCCGCGACAGCGGCGAGTCGAAGCTGAAGATGCTCTGCGACGACTGCCCCGACTCGAACCGCGCGATCGCGCTGACGTGGGTCGGCACGGTCACGTCGAAGTCGGTCCCCGCCAGCGGACCGGATCCGATCGTGCGCTTCTCCCGCGACTTCGAGCCGAGCCCGGCCACCGCGCCGACCGGACCGAACAGCTGCACCAGCGTGGTCAGGTAGTACGGGCCGATGTCCCACAGCGGTCCAGCGCCCTCCTGGAACAGGAAGGCCGGGTTCGGGTGCCAGGACTCCGGGCCGGGCGACTGCATCAGGGTCAGCGCCGTCAGCGGCTGACCGATGTCACCGCGCTCGATGATGCGGCGCGACTCCTGCAGGCCCGGACCGAGGATGGTGTCGGGTGCGCAGCCCAGCCGCACGCCCGCGTCCTGGGCCGTCGACAGCAGCTTCAGGCCGCTGTCCTGGTCCAGCGAGAACGGCTTCTCACTCCACACATGCTTGCCTGCGGCAACCGCCGCCAGGGCCACCTCGACGTGTGCGACCGGGATGGTCAGGTTGACCACGATCTCGACGTCCGGGTGGTTCAGGACCGCGTCGGGACCGCCGTGGGTCTCGATCCCGTACTGCTCGGCCTTCTCCTTCGCCGCTTCCGGCCGCAGGTCGCCGATCGCGACCACCTTCAGGTCGGGGAAGCTCTGCATGCTCTTGATGTAGGCGTCGGAGATCACCCCGGCGCCGATCACACCTACGCCGACGGCACTCATGCCGGTGCACCCTCTCCGGTGAGGAACGTGTAGCTGCCCTCGACCGCGTCGAAGATCTCGCCGGAGAAGTCGTCCAGCTCGACCACGCGCAGCGCGTTCGGTGCGGCGGCCAGGATGTCCCGGACCGCGATGACGCCGTCGCCGACCGCGACCTGGGCCTTGTTGTCCAGCGTGCCGTCGCCGTCCTTGACGTGGATCGCCTTCACCCGGTCGCCGAACTTGCCGAGCAGCGCCGGTACGTCGGCGCCGCCGACGGCGGCCCAGTAGGTGTCCACCTCGAGGATCACGTCGTCGGACAGGTTGTCGACCAGGATCTCGAGCCCGTGCGCTCCGCCGATCTTGGACTCGAGCTCGAACTGGTGGTTGTGGTAGCCGACCGTGATGCCGTGGTCGGCGGCCTCGATCGCGGCCTTGTTCAGCCCGTCGGCGATGACCTTGATGTCGTCGGCGGACTGCCAGCGCGCGGGGTCGGTGTGCGGGTCGATCACGGTGCTGATGCCGAGCCGCTTCGCCGCGGCGTAGATCGGGGCGCTGTCGTCGCGGAGCAGGCCGGCGTGGGTGGTGGGTGCCGAGAGTCCGTGCTTGGGCAGCGCCTCGGCGAGACGGTCCGCGAAGGCGGTGACACCGAAGGGTTCGACCTTCGTGTAGCCGATCTCCGCGATGCGGGCCAGGGTGGCGTCGAAGTCCTCTTCGAGCTTGCCCCGGACCGTGTACAACTGGAGGGACAGGTTGTCCACTGCGACCATGGTTTCTCCTCGTCGTCGGCGCCTCGCCCGCTGCCCTGGGGTCCGCGCCGACTGATAAGCCGAACCGGTTAAGTAACGACGGCAACGCTATCCCACTCGACCCCCCCCACACCACCCTCCGCCCAACCACTGGGCGGTCACCTGGCACTTCCCGGGCCGGGAAGGTTTGATCAAATGATCACGCTCCGCGCCTGAGCGATGACACGGTGTGGAAACCGGCGCACACTGGAGGATTCCGGACCGACTCGTCAGCGGTCCGGCCGCCGTGAGGGGTGTTCGTCGTGGCTCGAGTGACCATCAAGGAGATCGCCAGACGCTGCGGCGTCTCCCAGGGCGCGGTGTCGTACGCGCTGAACAACCAGCCGGGGGTCTCCGCGGCCACCCGGGCCCGGGTCCTGAGAGTGGCCGCCGAACTGGAGTGGGTGCCCAACCGGGCCGCCCGGCAGTTGTCGGCGGCACGCAGCGAGACGTTCGGGCTCGGGTGGCCGGACCGCCGGAGTTCGGCGATGTGTGGATCCGGGACCAGGGGTTCGCAGTGGCCGGCCGGAGGCTCGACCTGGACGGCCGGATCCGGCACACGGACTTCTCCGCCGCCGAAGGCGCCTCCGCGACCCGCGAACTACTGACCGCCCGTTCGCGGCCGACTGCGATCATCTACGACAACGACCTGATGGCGGTGGCCGGCCTGGCCGTCGTCCAAGCGCTCGGTCTGCGTACGCCGGACGACGTCACGCTGGTCGCCTGGGACGACTCGACGCTGTGCCGGATCACGCACCCGGCCCTGACCGCGCTGAGCCACAACATCGTCGGCTACGGCGCCGAAGTAACCCACCGCCTCCTGGATCTCCTCACCGGAGCCGTCCCCCAAGCACACCTCTACTCCACCCCACTGCTCATCATCCGCGACAGCTCGGGCCCGCCACCGCTGCCCGCATAGCGCCTCGTCCAGACTCTTCAGCAGGCCGTCACCGTGACGGGTACGCCGTTCACGGCGGCGGTCCCGGCCACGGAGTCGGTGAAGTCCGCGTCGGTGATGTCGTTGGCGCTGGCGCCGGGGACCTGGTTGGCGACGGAGAGACGGGCGCCGGGGCGGCCGTGGCCGAAGCCGTGCGGGAGGCTGACCACGCCGGGCATCATGTCGTTGCTCGCGGCAACTTCCACCGCGACCGACCCGGCCGCGGACGTCACCGTGACCAGCTGCCCGTCGGCCAGGTCGCGCTTGGCCAGGTCCTCCGGGTTCATCAGCAGCTGATGCCGCGGCTTTCCCTTCACCAGCCGGGCCGAGTTGTGCATCCACGAGTTGTTGTTGCGCAGGTGCCGGCGCCCGATCAGCAGCAACTCGCCGTCACTCCCGGTCGCGAGCGCCTCCAGCCGGGGCAGGTCGTCCAGGATCATCCGCTGGGCGAGGTCGATCCGCTTGGTCTTGTGGTGCAGCGCCCCGGGCAACGCCGGCTGCAGCGGACCGAGGTCGATCCCGCCCGGCGATCTGCGCAGCTTCCGCAGCGACAGCCGGTACGGTCCGATCCGCAGTCCGAGGTCGACGATCCGTCGCGGCGACAACCGCAGTCGTGCCGTCATCTCGACCTTGCGCCGGCTCATCGGCGTACGGCGTACCAGGCCCAGGCCGAGGTCGCGGAAGATCTCCCAGTCGTGCCGGGCCTGCGGGGGCTTCGGCAGAACGGCGTCGTTCCAGCGGGAGGTGTTGCGGACCGCGAGCTGGTGGAAGATCACGTCGTAGTGGTCGCGCTCGAGCGGCGGCGCCGGCGGCAGGATCACGTCCGCGTGCCGGGTGGTCTCGTTGATGTACGGATCGACCGCGACCATGAAGTCCAGCGTGCCGAACGCCTCGTCGAGCCGGCGGCCGTTCGGCGTGGACAGCACCGGGTTGCCGGCCACCGTCACCATCGCCCGGATCCGGCCCTCACCCGGCGTCAGGATCTCCTCGGCCATCGTCGACACCGGCAGCTCGCCGCCGAACTCGGGCAACCCGCGGACCCGGCTCTTCCACAACCCGAGGTGGCCACGGCCGAGACCGAGCAGCGCGTTCACCGCCGGCCGCGGGAACATCGTGCCACCGGGCCGGTCCAGGTTCCCGGTGATGATGTTGAGCACCTGGATCGCCCACTGGCAGATCGCGCCGAACTGCTGCGTCGACACCCCGACGCGTCCGTAGCAGGCAGCCCGGTCGGCCGTCCCGAACTCGCGCGCGATCCGCCGGATCACCTCCGCGTCGATCCCGGTCATGCCCGCCGCGCGCTCGGGCGTCCACGGCTCGACCGCGGCCTCGACCGCCTCGAAACCATCGACGTACGACGCCGGCCGAGCGTGACCGTCCTCGATCACCTGACGGATCAGCGCGAGCAGGAAGGCGGCGTCCGTGCCCGGCCGGACGAAGTGGTGCTCGTCGGCGACCGCCGCGGTCTCGGTCCGGCGCGGGTCGATCACGACGACCTTGCCACCGCGCTTGCGCAGTTCCTTGAGCCGCCGCCCGAACCCGGGCGCGGTCATCATGCTCCCGTTCGAGGCGAGCGGATTGGCGCCGAGCATGAGCAGGTACGACGTCCGGTCGATGTCCGGCACGGCCACCATCAGCTGGTGCCCGTAGAGCAGGTACGACGCGAGCATGTGCGGGAGCTGGTCGATCGAGGTGGCGCTGAACCGGTTCCGGGTCCGGAGTTGCCGCACCATCGTCGGCAGGTGGGTGAGCGCGCCGAGACTGTGCACGTTCGGGTTGCCGAGGTAGACGCCGACAGCATTCCGGCCGTGCTCGCGCTGGATGTCGGTCAGCCGCCCGACCACCAGCTCGTACGCCGCCTCCCACCCGAGCTCCTGCCATCCGTCGGGAGTCCGCCGGACCGGCGTGGTCAGCCGGTCGGGGTCCTCCTGGAGATCGCGCAGCGCGACCGCCTTCGGGCAGATGTGGCCACGGGACAGCGGGTCCGACTCGTCGCCGCGGATGTCGGTCACGCGGCCGTCCTCGACCGTCACGAGCACACCGCAGATCGCTTCACACAGGTTGCACGAGGTCCGCCGTACCGTGGTCGCCATTCAGCCAAACTACCCCCGGGTAGCCTGTCCGGCCATTACTCGAAGCGCGCCTCGTCGAGGCGCCCGAGGATGGCGTCGACGGTCTCACCGGCGGAGAGGTCGGAGTTGTCGAGCCAGAGTCCGCGGCGCGGGCTGAACGCGTGCAGCTCGTAGTCGAGCTCGTCGACCAGGTGGTACGCCCCGCCGATCCGGCTGGAGATCACCTCGGGTCGCGGCGTCAGGACGACGAGATACCGCGGGCGGGTCCGGATCCCGTCGAGGAACTCGCGGAGCAGTTCGCCGATCACCACGTCCTCGAGGACCACGGTGAAGCCGGCGTCGGCGTACCCGTCCGCGACCTGGCAGGCGAGCCGGTAGCGGAGCTGGAGCTGCTTCTGGGCCGCGGCGCTGTCGTCGCGCATCGAGGCCTGTCCGCTGACGATCATCCGGCGGAAGACATCGCCGCGGAGGTGTACGCCGTACTGGAATCTCTCGGCCAGTAATTGGGAAACTGTCGACTTCCCCGCCGCCATGATCCCGCTGACGACGATCACCCCCTCGGACTCCATGCGGTGATGTTGCCACGCGGCGCAAGGTTTTAGTCAGGTCTCCCGGAATCTTGTCTGTAACCGGACAGAAAACCTTGGTTTGCAAGGCTTTTCAGGCCAGCAGCGACTCGACGTGGAGCCGGAGAAGCTGCCGGACCCGGGTCGGTGTGGTCCGGTCGGGCTGGATCGCCGCGTGCAGGGCCAGGCCGTCGATCACCGCGTGCAAACGCTCGACCTCGCGGCGTAGATCGAGGCCCTCTGTCAGGAGGCCGGCCTGGGCGAGTGCCTGCAGCAGCGATTCGCAGAGTTGGCGCAGTCCGTTGTGCACGGTGTCGACGTGTTCGTGCAGGGTGCCGGCGCCGGACTCGGCCTGGGCCTGGGCCATGAACGCGATCCAGACGTCGAACTCGGCGCGGCGTTCGGCGTCGAGCGGGAGGGCTTCCTCGAGGTAGCGCAGCACGACCGTGGTCGGACTGCCCTTGGCGTCCAGAGCCTCGATCCGCTGCGTCACCCGTCGGGTGACCAGGTCCATCGCGAAACTCAGCAGACCGTCCTGGTCCGGGAAGTAGTACCGGACGGCGCCCGGGGACCAGCCGGCCTCGGCGGCGATGGTGCGGACCGAGGCGGCGCGGATGCCGTCGCGGCGGACCACGCGCCAAAGCGCCTCGGCGATCTCCTCGCGGCGGGTCTCGTGGTCGACGATCTTGGGCATGCGGCCTTTTTAGCACAGCCGTGCTAGAGTCTTGTCTCAACACAGTCGTACTTAATAAACTCGGGAGGGTGAACCGCTGTGCTGCTCGCTGTGATCGCCGGGTGTGAGATCGGCTTCTGGGTTCTGCTCGCCGCCGGGATGGTGACGCGCTACCTGCTCAAGCTGCCCAGGGCGGGCCTGGTGCTGCTGGCCGCCGTACCGCTGGTCGACGTGGTGATGCTCGCGGCCAGCGTGATCGACATCCACCGCGGCGGGGTGCCGGCGTTCAAGCACTCACTGGCCGCGATCTTCATCGGGGTCAGCGTCGGCTTCGGTCATCAGACGCTGAAGTGGGCGGACAAGTGGGCCGCGCACTTCCTGGGCGGTGCGCCGCGCCCGGTCAAGCCGCCGAAGCGCGGTCCGGAGCGTGCTCGTCGCGAGCGCGCCGGATGGTTCCGCCACCTGCTCGCGTACGTCGTCGCTGTCGGCATCATGATCGGCCTCGGCCTGCTGTCCGGTCGCGGGTACGACGCCGCCCTCGCGCCGGCCGGGACCTGGACGATCGTGCTGGTGATCGACGCCATCGTCTCGTTCAGTTACAGCTTCGGCCGCGCCGGCGACGAGGCCCGGGAGAAGGAGTCGGTCTGAGATCCCCTCGCCGGGCGCTCCGGCGTCGTACATTTCGGACATGACGACGACGGGGCGTAGCTGGGCCGGGATGACCGCTCTGGTGGTGGCGGCCGGGATCGTGATCCAGTTGATCGTGACGGCGAACGGGACCGAGGGGTTCTTCCCGGACAACCCGGACCGCGTGTTCAACGTGTTCGCGTACTTCACCATCCAGTCGAACCTGTTGCTCGGCGGGACCGCGCTGATGCTGGCTCTGCAACCGGATCGGCCGGAGAGCACGCTGTTCAAGACGCTGCGGCTGAACGGCGTGCTCTGCATCGCCGTGACCGGGATTGTCTACCACCTCGTACTGGCCGGGTCGGACGACCCGCACGGGTGGGCGGCGGTGGCCAACTTCCTGCTGCACACGCTGGCCCCCGTGGTCGGGGTGGTGGGCTGGCTGCTCTTCGGTCCGCGCGGGCAGACCGATGCGCGGATCGTTTCGTGGTCGATTGTTTACCCGCTGCTGTGGCTCGTGTTCACACTCATCCGCGGCGAGTTCGTCGGGTTCTACCCGTATCCGTTCGTGAACGTCGACGAGCACGGGTACGCACGGGTGCTGCTGAACTGTCTGCTGGTCGCGGTACTGTTCCTGGCTCTGGCCGCCGGGGCGACCTACCTCGACCGCCGTTTGCACCGGAAGACAACCGTCGAAAGGTAGACCCGTGCTGGTGACCTCGCGCTCGTACGCCGAGTACGAAGCGATGTTCGACCTGAAGGACCTCCCCGACTCCGTGCTCGACTGCTGTGCGGGTGGTGCCGGGTTCACCGCCGAAGCCGCCGCCCGTGGCGTCGACGCGATCGCCGCCGATCCGGCGTACGAGCTCGATCACCCCGAGCTGGTCGACACGGTCCGGCGGAGCCTGCCGGCCACGGCCGGGATCGTGGACGAGCACCAGGGGAGCTTCGTCTGGCACTGGTACGGGTCGCCCGAGCGCAAGGACCAGTACCGCATCGAGGCCGCCGACGCGTTCCTGCAGGACGTCGCGGCCGCACCCGAGCGGTACGTCGCGGCTGGCCTCCCGGAGCTGCCCTTCGGCGACGGGCGCTTCGAGCTGGTGCTGTGCTCACACCTGCTGTTCACGTGGGCCGACAAGTACGACCGCGACTGGCACGAGGCGGCGCTGCGGGAGCTGATCCGGGTGGCCAACTCCGAGGTCCGCATCTTCCCGCTGGTCATGCAAGGTGCCGGTGAGTCGGTGCCGTATCTGCAGGACATGCTGCAGGGGCTCGACGGCGTCACCTGGGAGATCCGCAAGGTGCCTTACGAGTTCCAGGCCGGGGCCGACGAGATGCTGGTCATCACTCGCACCTGACGTTTGGTGCTTCCCACCCGGTCGCCATCCCGGATGAGTTGCGCACTGACCCGCCACGAGGGGTGGGAAGCGCCAAACGGCAGCTACCGCAGGCCTGCCGGGCCGATCGAGTGGTGGAGGACGTTCCGCCACTCGATCGGTTGGATGGCAGGCTGGTTCAGCGGAGGTACTTGCCGCAGACGGGCCACGGGGAGGCGCCGCGCTGGGCGTAGAGCTTCTTCGCGCGCATCAGCTGCTCGCCCGCGGACGCGCTCGCCGGGCTGCCGGAGCCGCCGACGCTGCGCCACGTCTGCCTGTCGAACTGGAACAGCCCGTAGTACCCGGCCGAGTTGACGGCCCGCGGGTTCCCACCGGACTCACAGTTGGCGACCTTGGCCCAGGCGCCGCTCAGGTTGGCCTTGCCGCTGGACGTGGAGCGATCCTTGGACCGGCTGTCCCGCACCTTGCGCTCGGCCTTGCGGACCTTCTTCGTCTCGACCTTGTGGGTCTTCTTCGTCTCGGCCTTCTTCGCGCTGACCTTCCTCGGCGCGGGAGCGGCGGCCTTGTTCGCGCCGTCCAGCGAGAGGGTCTGCCCGATCAGGATCAGGTCCGGGTCCTTGAGGTTGTTGATCTTCGCCAGCTGGTGCCAGTCGGCACCGTTCGCCTGGGCGATTTCTGAGAGGGTGTCGCCGGCCTTGACCGTGTAGTCGGTCGCGAAGGCCGCGCCGGCGCCGGCGGCGGTGATGCCGGCCCCGAGACCGGCGATCGTGATCGTCCGGGCCACCCGGCGAGTACTTCGCCGGGGGCGCGCATGTCGGGCTTTGGACATCAGAAAAGCGCTCCTCGTGAGCTGGGCATGGTGAAACTCACCAGGCCCCCCGTCAGGGGATGGGGGCATCCGGGCAGGTCACAGGACAGCGTCCGAATGGTCACGCCACGGTAACGACGCGACCTGAGCCATCCTGTGCGACCTTGGCCCGAAGCGCAAGGCCAATCGGGGAATCTGCCCCGGGTTTTTTCCGTCGCTTGACGTAGCGAAAGCCCAACAACAGAACGGTTTCCGGTGCGACGCGCCGAAGGTTTGAGCGCGGCCGGAGGGGGGAGGCAACGCTGCGCAACCGCCCGGTTTCCCGCCCGTGCAGCGGTCGGGAACAGGTCGTTTTCCCACCTGCTGGACCTGCCCCGTCTCAGCGCCGGAAGTATCGCGGTGGGACCAGGTCGTTGGTGAGCTTCCGGATCACGTCCTGCTCCTCGGCCGGCCACGACTCCCACACCTCCCGCGCCCACGCGATCAGTGCGGCCTCCACGTCCCCGACCTCACCTGCCGTGAGTACGTCGTACGCCGTGAGCCGGCCGACTGTCGCGGGTGGGGTCAGCGCGGGCCAGTCGTCGTACGCATTGGCCATGATCCCGTGGGCGGTGCGGACGTCGATGTTGCCGGAGCCGCGCTCCAAGTACATATAGAGGCCGTTCAGTGCGAACACCGGCCCGATGCGTGGGGCGTCCGGGCTGACGTGCTGGGCGCCGTACGCGTCGATCCGCAGCTGGTGCAGATACCCGAGCCGAGCCGCGTGCTCCAGCTCGTAACCGAGCAGCTCACCGGCGACCTCCAGGCACGCCGGGGAGGCGGTGTTCTTCGCCTCGCCCGGCCAGTCCGAGCGCGGGAGTACGGCGCCGCACCCTGGGCAGGCTGATTCTTTCCCCACCCCAGCGCCCCGGCCAGGGGATTCGTGCGTGTCATCGGGGGAGTTCACTCGTTGATCGAAGCACGGGCACCGCTGTCCGGCAGCTGGTTTTCACCGCGGCGGCGCGGTGACTGCGGGATGAGGCGACGGATGTGATGGGGGCAGAGCGGTGATCCGAGTGGCTCTCGGCCATCGTGGCACGTTGGTGCGTGGTGCACTGGCCGCGGTGCTGTCAAGGGAGAACGATCTGGACGTGGTGGCCGAGCTGGACCGCTCGGAGGACGTCCTGCAGGTGGCCGGCCGGCGGCCGCATGTCGTGCTGCTCGATCCACAGCTGCCCGGGCGGATCCGGATCGAGGAGCTGTGCCGGAAGCTGACCGGCCGCGGAGTCCTGATGCTGATCGACCACGAGGCGATCGTCGCGACCAGTCTCGCGCTGGTGAAGCAGGCGCCGCGGATCGGGCTGATCGCGACCGACGCCACCACCGACCAGTTGGTGCAGGCGGTGCGCGACGTCGCGAAGGGCCTGCCGGTGGTCGACGTACGCCTCGCCGTGGCCGCGTTGAAGGCGGGCGACAATCCGCTGACCGATCGCGAGTGTGAAGTCCTGCGACAGGTCACCACGGGCGCTACGGCCCAGGAGGTCGCGCGGACCTTGAGCCTGAGCACCGGGACCGTGCGCAACTACCTGTCCCGCATCCTCGCCAAGACCGGAGCCCGCAGTCGCATCGAGGCGATCCGGAAGGCTCAGGACGCCGGCTGGATCTGACTCCGGCCGATCGCCGGCGCCCAGTTGCCGTGCAGGTCGCGGTACATGCGGGACGTGCGCATCAGGCTGACGTGGGTGCCGAGAGTCGCTTTGTTGCCGTCGAGCACCAAGATGCGCCGCGCACGCAGCGCCGAGCTGATCCGGTGCGCGATGACGATGAGCGTCCCGTCCCGCTTGGCAAACGCCTCCTCCGCCAACCGCTCGGCCTCCGGATCCAGGAAGCAGGTCGCTTCATCCAGTACGACGAGCGGCGCGGGTGACAAGTACGCGCGCACCAATGCGATCAACTGCTTCTCTCCAGCCGACAACTCGCCCGGCTTGACCTCACCCGTAAGCCCGCCGATCTTCTCGATCAGGCGTTCTGCTCCCACTGCCTCAACCGCGGCGCCGACACAGATCCGCTCAGTTGTTGCGGCAGGCAACAAGTAGGTCAGGTTGTCGAGTACGGTCCCGGAGAAGACGTACGCCTCCTGCGGGATCAGCACCCGCGTCTCCGCCAACCGCTCCGCAGTCACCTCCGCCGGTGGGACACCGCCCAGCAGCACCTTCCCGCCGGTCGGCGTCAGCATCCCGCACACCAGCCCCGCCAGCGTCGACTTCCCGATGCCGCTCGGCCCGACCACCGCGAGATGCTCGCCTTCGGGAATGATCAGCTCGAGCCTGTCCAGCACCGGCTCGGCATTCGGCCCGTACGCGAAGGTCAAACCACGGATCCGGACCGCGAACCCGCCCGGAGCCCCGCCGCGCTTGGCCTCCGGCGCGGCCGTCGACGCATCCAGGATCCGCCCGAGCGTGATCACGTACCGCAGACCGCTGTCTCCGAGCGCGCTCATCACCGTGTTCAACGCAGGCTGCAACCCGATCAACACATACGTCAATCCACCGAGCAGCGTGCCCGTGCTGACTCCGCGCCCGACCAGCCACGGCCCGGCCGCCAACAGGATCAGCAGCGGCAACCACCCACCGACCGCGAAGCACAACGTTCGCAGCGCCGCGACCTTGGCCAGGGCGCGTTCCGCCGACGCGTGGGCCTCGATCGGCTCCCCGACCAGATGCTCGGCGAACTCCTCCGTCCCGGCCGCGGTGATGTCCCGCACCCCGTCGAACACCATCCCCGCCGACGCCGCCAGTTCCTCGTCCGCCTTCAGCGAGGCCCGGACCCGATCCGCCGCCATCCCCAGCACCGCCAGCGACAACGCGAACCCAACCAGAAAAGGCGGTACGACGAACGCCGCAACCAGCGGAGCCAGTGACAACAACCCGGTCAGCACACCGAACAACGTCACCGCGAAGCTCCGCAGCACCAGTACCAACCCGGCGAACGTGTCCCGGACGATCTCCACCTGCCGATTCAATCGAGCAACCGCACCGTCGTCCCCGGACCGCAGTGCGCCGGCGACAACCCGCCGTACCAAGTCATCCCGCAGCGGCTCGACCACATCACCCAACCGCCCGTAGACCTGACGAGCACCCGCCGCCCCCAGACAGGCGGTCGCGACCAGGCCCCCAAGCCACACGATCCCTTGCCACGCACGTCCCTCGAGAAAGCTATCGGTCGCCCGGGCAACCGCCACTCCGTAGATCGCCGTCGGCAATATCTCCGGAACGGACCACCCGATCAACCCGACCGTAGCCCGCTTCTTCAACGCTACGGCGCCGTACGCCAGTTCTCTCCTCATCCAAAGACTTCGCGGTACGACGTGTTGTGCCAGAGGTCGGCGTGGGGGGCTACGGCGCGGACCTGGCCGTGGTCGAGCCAGACGACCAGGTCGGCGCGGGCCGCGGTGGCTGGGCGGTGGGTGACGATCAGGCGGGTGCGGTGGTGCCGGTCTTCGGTCAGCGTGCGGCTGATCTGCCGCTCGGTAGCGGTGTCGAGGCTCGAGGTCGCGTCGTCGAGTACCAGCAGGCGGTTCGCCGACCAGGCTCGGGCGAGGCCGAGCCGTTGCCGTTCGCCGCCGGACATCGGTGCCCTGCGCAACGACGTGAAGTACCCGTCGGGCAGGCGGCTGACGAAGTCGTGCGCATGGGTGGCGCGGGCGGCGGCCAGCGTGCGGATCGGGCTGATCGCGTCGGGGGCGATCGCCTCGGCGATCGTGCGACCGACGAGCTGCGGACGCTCGAACGCGCATCCAACGGCACTGCGCAGCGCATGCCGGCTGACGGCCTGGAGGGGGACGCCGTCTAGCGACACCTGTCCGGTCGACGGATCACGCAGTCGCGCCGCGATCGCCGCGAGGACCGACTTGCCGGCGCCGCTCGGACCCACGACCGCGACGGTCACGCCACCAGGTAGGTCGAGATTCACGTTGTCCAGCAGGACGTTCCCACCCGCGACCACGCTGACTCCGTCGAACGTCAACTGCCCGGGGCCGGCCGGAATCGGCAGCGTGCCGTGGGCGATCGACTCGATCGACAGCACCTCGGCGGCCCGGTGCACACCGGCCTTGGCGCGGGCGATCTCTCCGAGTACGCCGGTCAGGTTGCCGAGGCCGGCCCCGAGTACGGCGTACTGGGAGGCGGCGAACAGTTCGCCTGCGGTGATGCGGCCGGAGACGAGTTGCAGCCCGCCGACGGCCAGTACGGCGACCAGCACGAGCGGGCCGACGACCGCGGCCTGCGCGCCGGAGCGGGCCAGGATGCGCCAGGTGACGACACCGTGCTTGTGCAGCTCGGGCAGGAATCCGAGGATGCGGCGCTCCTCGCGTTCCGTCGTACCGGCGGCGGTGATCGTGCGGATGCCGGTCAGCGATTCGGACAGCAGGGCGGCGATCCGGCCCTGGGTCTCCTGATAGGCGAGGCTCACGTTGGCGGTCCGCTTCGCGAACGTCCACAGGACCAGGATCACGAGCAGCACGCCGCCGAAGAAGGCTGCGGCGAGCCAGGGATCGATCAACGCCAGCAGGACGAGGCTGCCGACCGGCGGAGCGATCGCGGCGACCGCGGTCACGGCCGCCGGGCCTGCTTGCGCAGCGTCTGTGGCGTTGGCGGAGACCCGGGTGACGAGGTCGCCGGTCTCGAAGTCACGGGTGCCCTCCGGGCCGCCGTGCACGACGTGCTTGACCAGGCGATGCCTGAGCCACGCTGTGGTCTCAGTGACGCAAGCAGCGCCGGCGAACGCGTCGACAATGCTCGCCGCGATCCCGAGCGCGATCAGTGCGGCCGCCGCCATCAGCCATTGCGTGTAGCCGGCACCCGCCACAATCGCGTCGACAGAACGACCGAGGATCGCCGGGAGCGCCAGCGTCACGCCGCTGCCGATCAAGGCATTGATCCCGATCAGCGGCAACCACCCCCGCCCCCGCTTGGCAACATCCCCAAAGCCGATCATGACGCCGCCGTGCATCGATCGGCACGCCCGCTGCGATCGGCTGGCTCGGTCTGCGCGGCGAGTCCGGTTTGGTCGGACAGGAAGGCCAGCATGTCGGCCGCCAGGCTGGCACCTCCGGTGGCATGCCCTGCGTCTGCTTCCAGGCGCAGCAGGATCGGCCGACCACTCTCGGTCGCGTGTTGCAGAGCGGCGCACATCTTCCTTGCGTGCAAGGGATCCACGCGCGTGTCGTTCCCGAAGACAGTGAACAGCACAGCCGGATACTTCACCCCGTCGACGACCCGGTGGTACGGCGAGTAGGACAACAGGTTCTGGAAGTCGTCGGGATCCTGAGCCGACCCGAACTCCGGGACCCAGCGCTCGCCCAGACCGGACAGCTCGTAGCGGGCCATGTCTGTCAGCGGCGCCGAGCAGACCGCGGCTGCGAACAACTCCGGTCGTTGCGTGATGGCGGCCGCGACGAGCAGACCGCCGTTCGACTCGCCGCACAGTGCCAGTTGATCCGGCGTCGTCCAGCCCTCGGCGATGAGGTGCTCGGCAGCGGCGATGAAGTCGTCGAAGACCTTCTGCTTGTGCCGCCGGATCCCGGCTTGATGCGACGCCTCGCCACGCTCGCCACCACCACGGGCAGATGCGGTGACGAAGATGCCACCGGCCTCGACCCAGGCCAACGCGAAGGCGGAGTACGTCGGGGTCAGCATCTGGCCGAATCCGCCGTATCCATAAAGCATCGTCGGCCGGGGTCCTTCGATGCCGGGCTTCTTGATCGCGCGCAGCTCGAGCGCGGTGCCGTCGGGGGAGGTGTAGGTGAGCGCGTGGGTCTCGGCTGCTGTCGCTGCCGCGGGTTCTTGCCGCCAAGGCGCAGTACGTCCGGTGGTCGCGTCGTAGCGGTAGACCGTCGGTGGCGTGATGCTGTCGGTATAGGTGAACCAGGCTCGCGCGCCACCATCGGTGCTCAGCGAGCCGATCGAGCCGCTTCCCGGGACGTCGACGGTCCCCAGTTGCCGGCCGGTCTCGCGCTCGTGCACGGTGATCCCACCCAGTGTGCCGACCAGGACGACGTCGTCGAGGACCGCCAGCCCGGTCAGGGGTGCATCAGGTGTGAGGTAGTCGTGCCAGACCGTCGGATCCGAGGAATCGCCGACACAGACCCGCCCGCTGGGCGCGCCCTGCGTGGTGACGACGTACAGGCGGCCGTCAGGACCGACCGTCATGACCGTGGTCGCGTCGACACCTTGCTGGACAGGCGTTGGCGGCTCAGCTGTGGACAGGTCCGCCAGCCACAGGTCGTTCGCCGCGCCGCGCACCGCCGAGATCGTCAGCCACCGACCGTCCGCGCTGATCTCGAGTCCGTACGACGCCTCGGCGGCCAGGATCGTGGTGTCGTCAGGCACGCCCAGCCGATGGCGTCGTACCTGACGGAAACGCACGTAATAGAAGGAGTTCCCGTCGGGAAGCCATGCGATCGGGGAGTAGCGGCAGCCGTCGATCGGGCCGTCGATGAGCTGACCCGTGGCTACATCGAGGATGTGGAGGACGGACTGCTCGTCTCCGCCCCGCGAGACTTGATACGCGAGCCGGCTGCCGTCCGGGGAAGGCTGCCAGCCGTCGAGCGTGCTCAGTCCGGTCGGGTCGAGCTCCAGCGGATCGAGCACCGGCCGCGAGTCGACGTACAACACCGCATGCTGCCGCCCCGCCTCCCGCCGCACCGTGAAGCACCGCTCGCCGCGCCACACCGGAGTCGACACGCTGCCGACGTTCGACAGCTCTCGCACTCGGTTGCGCAGGCGGAACCGGTTGGACAACGAGCCGGCGTACTCCAGCCACACGTCCTGCTGGCCCGCCAGCCACCGCACGGTGTCGTCACCCGAGGCATCCTCGAGCCACCGGTACGGATCCCCCACGGCACTACCGTGCACCTGCTCCACGAGCGGTAGCCGCTCGGCGCATGGATAAGACTGCACGGAGTCCCTCACCCCTCTCATTCCGTCCTGCCCAATCAACGACCGCCGGGGCTCCGGGCTACCCCGGAATCCTGAGGTCGTCCTGGCAGGGAACGCCCGGCGACCGAGGCGAGTCGGTCACCGGGGGCTGAACGCAGGACGGCCCCGGGTGGGTATGCCGCCCACCCAGGGCCTCAGAACCTGTCTATCCAGGTGCCGATCAGTGGCAGAGCAGCAGGCTCAGGTTGCTCGGGGTCTGCGAAGCGCAGCCCAGCACGGTCAGCGTGGAGCCGCCGTGGTGGTGCCCGCCGTGGCCGTAACCCGGGGTCTCGAGACCCTGGAGGTCGAGAAGTGCCATGTGTTTACACCTCCTTCGGTGTGGATTGTCGGGACAGGGACTCGGACCACTGGGGAGGTCCGAGGAACGGGAGGGACACCGGCGCGTCGTGCAGCGCCGTACCCAGAGCCAGCAGTACGCCGGCCGATCCGGTCGCCAGGTCCATCGAGAGACGGAGCAACTGGTTGCCCGGGTACGCGAGGCCACCTTCGAAGGGCATCGCGTGCCAGCCGAGTCCGTAGACGAGATCGTCGACCGTCGCCTGCTCCTCGCCGAGTGCAGCGGCGGTGAGGAGCAGACCGGCGCGACCCATGAACAGGCCGGGCTGGACGTAGTAGGAGCAGTGCGTCACGCGCTTGAGTTCGGCGAGCGTGGCCGCGAGCTCGTCGGACGGCCGATGACGCAAGTACCGCTCGAGGACCAAGGCGACCCCAGCCGAACCCTCTTCGAGGTACGGCAGCGTCCGCCAGCCCTGGTTCACCTGCCGCATGCCGTCGTCGGTAAGGACGGAGCGCTTGAGGTCTTGCCTGATCGCGATCTCGGCCAGATCCAGCAGCCCGGTGTCCCCGAGCCGCTCGAACGCTTCCAGGAAGAGGAGTGCCGGTCCCGAGGACCCGTACATCAGCCCGGCCCGCGCATGCTGACCGCCACTGAGCTCAGGTACGGCGGTGAGGTCGCCGAGGCGGTCAGCGACCAGATCCAGGACGCGGACCGCCTTCGCGCGAAGGCTCGGCTCCGTGTCGAGGTGCAGCAGGTTCAGTCCGATGCCAGCGAGCCCGGAGTGCAGTCCCAGTTCGCGGGAGCTCCAGTCGTCGGCGAGTGTGCGGTCGACCAGGTCCAACGCGTCCTGCCGGTATCCCAGCTGGTCCAGCACATGGGCGACCCCGTGCAGGCCGTCGTACAGGCCCGGCCCGGTCTCTGTGTCCACGGCGCGTTTGCGCAACCATTCGTCGTACTGCGGGAAGCGCCCCGCGCCGGTCGTCGCGAGGGCGTAGAGGACGCCCGCGGCGCCGGTGGCGAGGTCGATGCCGCCGCCGTCGCGGAACTGCGCGATGTCGCCGGGGAACAGCCGATCCGTGCGCCCGGGTGTCGCACTGGCGACGATGGCCTTGGTGAGTGCCTCACGGACCTCGGTCCATCCAGCCTCGCCGGGCAGCGCGAGATCGACCATCTCCGGGTCGTGGGTCGCCTTCGGGCCGACGATGGTCCGGACGGCGTCCTCGATCGTTGCCCTGGGCACCGGGAAGGTCTCGGTGATCATGTCGGCGAGCTGGAACGCCTTGCCGGGATGCATGTTCAGCAGGATCGTCGCCTGCGGGGCGTAGACACCCAGAGCGATACAAGCCAGCGCGTAACGGTCGACGTCGACGCCCTGACGGTCGGGCGGCGCGGCGTACCCGGGATGCGCGAGCGTCGAGCGGGCCTTGTCCTCGGCCTTGGTCGCGACCTCGAAGTCGATGAGGGTCAGGCGTCCGTTCACGTCGAGCAGGACGTTGTCCGGGTGCAGATCGCAGAACACGACACCGCGCTCGTGCAGTTGCCCGACAGCCTCAGCGACTCGGTCGACCATCTGCGTGGCCCACTCGGCGTACTCCGCCTTGTCGGCCTCGGTCGCATCCGGGTGCGTCAGTGGGTAGCGCCGTACCAGCTCGCGCTGCAGCGACACCGAGTCGATGTGCTCCTGGACCAGGAAGTGATGCTCACCCAGCTGGAGGTAGTCGTGTGTCTTCGGTACGACGCTCAGTCCGTCGAGCTGCTCGAGGATGTCCCGCTCGTGTGCGATCCGGGCGACCGCATCACGGCCGGCCATGTCGAGACCGGCGTACGGGCGTCCTTCCTTGAGGACGACGCGGTCACCGGTCTCGTTGTGGTGGCCGAGGTACACACCGCCGCCGTTGGAGAACTGGATGACGCCGTCGACCGTGTACGCGAGGTCGTTGGTGGTGACCGCGTTGCGGGCGTCGAGGTGCGGTTGCAGGAAGTCCGGCAGCTGCACCCAGGCCGGCAGCGCGAAGGTCGGGCCGCGATGGTCGGGCACGAGTCTGCCCTGGTCGTCTTCAAGCGCCAGCACTCGTTCGCCGGTCGGGGACAGGCAGTGCCTGCTGACGAAGGCGCCGTACCGGACGAAGAGCGGACCTTGCCCGTAGCGCAGATCGCTCAGGATGTAAGGCCCTTGCACGCCGTCGAGGACCCCGTCGAGCTCCTTGAGGATCAACTCGCACTGGGCCTCGTCGGTCGGGTAGATCGTCACCAGCTTGCCGCTCGACCCACGGGGAGCGGCCTTCGAGTTGACCATCACCAGCACGGGCTCGTTGCGCAGGAACTTGAACGCGATCCCGCGCGGCACGCAGTAGTCCCCGACGGCTTCGAGCGTCCGCTCGACATCCGCGAGCCGCGCCGAGACGTGGATCTTCCAGCCCTGCTGCGGGAGCTTGATCCCTTCCGGTGCGTAGTGCATCCAGGTCTCCCCGGGCACATGCCGCCAACCGTCCGGAACGGCCCGCGCGGTGATCGCGAAATCCGGATGCTGAGCACCACGGTTGGCCGGCGTCTCGTAGAACCGCCGATCCGCAAGGCAGTAGAACTCGTAACTCTCATGCATGACTGTCCGACCCCCCTTCTCGTGGTGCCCCGCCACATCTTGGACACCCCGACCAGGGCCGGCGTAGTGCACGATGTCATCACTCTCACGTGAAGAACCCACACACTATAAGTGAGTAACTAAACACTCCTCGTTACCAAACCGCGCCCTCTGAGCGCGAATCCCCCCGCAACAACATGTCAATCCATCCCGGTGCCATCACGGCCCGTAACTTCACTCCCAGTGCCTCGTACACACCCAAGAGCGACGACTACTGTCATCCCGTGACCGCCGAGAGCACCCTGTGGAAGATCCACGGCGAACGCCTGATCGACGACACCCGCCGCCTCCGCCTGACCATCGCCTCCGTCGAACTCCCCGATGGCGTGCGGTTCGAGCAATACGTACTGCGGATGCCGAAGGCCGCGATGATGGTCGTACTCAACGACGCCCACGATCACGTGCTGATGATGTGGCGCCACCGCTTCATCATCGACCGCTGGGCCTGGGAACTCCCCGGTGGGTACGTCGACGCCGACGAGGACCCGGCCGTCACCGCCGCCCGCGAGGTGGAGGAAGAAACCGGCTGGCGCCCCCGATCCGTCGAACCCCTCGTCACTCTCCAACCTTCAGTCGGTACGACGGACGCGGAGAACCTCCTGTTCATCGCCCACGGCGCTGACCACATCGGAGATCCCTCCGACATCAATGAGGCAGAGCGCGTCGCCTGGCTCCCTTTGGACTCCCTGCCCGGCCGCATCCAAGCTGGCGAGATCATCGGCGCCGCTTCCCTCGTCGGCCTCCTCCACGTCCTAGCGTTCCCGCGCTCATGACGGAGCAATGGCTAGAGGTACGTCGGGAGTTGCAGCAGAACCGTTTTCGCTGGGGTGTCGAGGCCGCGGCCGACTATCCCGCGGACCGTCGAGTGGCTGGGACACCGTTGCTGGCGGCATCGACGTGGATCCCGGCGCAGCCGATCCCGTTGACGTCCATCCGGTTGGAGTTCGAGCCCGATGCGGAATTCCACGGGGTGACAGGTTTGGAACCCACGGGCACCCTGCCCCTGCGACCGGACGGCACCCGCTACCCGTCGTACGCCGAGGCCATCGCCGACCTGGCGTCCCCGGCTGTCTTTGAGAACCGCCCGACGTACAGACTCCTCTCGGCGGATCTGACCGCCGCACAGCCCGTACTGCGCCTGGGCCGAGGCACCTACTTCGACAGCATCAACACCGGCGAGGCCTCCGCCCACGAGTACGCCGCCCGCCGCCTTGACCTGAATGGATGTAATCCGCTGCGCACCGCGATCGGAGAACCCTGGGACCCAACCCGCCGCCCCACCAACCTGGCGATCAGCACCCTCACGATCCGCCACGACAAGACGACCGGCGACTCCACCTTCCTGATCCACTGGCGCGATCCCGCCAAGGTCGGCCATGCCGGCGGCCTCTACCAAGTCGTCCCGTCGGGCGTCTTCCAACCAAGCGCCGACGCATCCTGGAATGAACGCCACGACTTCTCCCTCTGGCGAAACCTCACCCGAGAACTCTCCGAAGAACTCCTGGGCACGTCAGAGGACCACGGCAGCGACTCCGCCCCCATCAACTACGAAACCTGGCCCTTCGCCACCCAACTCTCAGCTGCTCTCACAGCCGGCTCGGCCCGGGCGTACTGCGTAGGCCTAGGCGTAGACCCCCTCACCTTCGCCACAGACCTACTAACAGTCCTGGCAATCGACGCCGACATCTTCGACACCCTCTTCGCCGACCTCACCACCAGCAACGACGAAGGCCGCGTCCTCACCCCCCAACCCTTCACCGCCGACTCAATCAACGACTTCGTCCACCACAAACCACTACAAGCCGCCGGCGCCGCCATCCTCCAACTCGCCTGGCAACACCAACTGGTCTGAGCGTGGGGACCGGTCAGGCTGCGCTTTCGTGCGGCACCCAAAGGACGCGACGCCCCCTCGACCGTTCATAAGGCCATCAGGCGGCTCGTGTATCCGCCGGCGACCAACCGACGGTACGCCGCGTCGACCTCAGCCGGGACGTCTTGTTCGACGGCGAAACCAAGCCCGGGGTACTCGATCACCCGCTGAAGATCACCCACGAGCATGCCCACCACGAGCTTGTTATCGCCAATGCTCGCCAAATAGGCGTCGAATCCGATCGGCTCCGACGCACAGATAGGCTGAACCTCCGGCCAAACCTTCTGACACGTCGCGAATGCACGTCGTTCCATGTACGGCTTCGAGACGATCAAGACTGTCGTCACCGATACACCGACCGACGCGAGGAGGTCACGAGTGAGGGCGATGTTCTGACCGGTGTTCGTGGCTAAGCTCTCGACCCTGATCGCAGACGAAGGCACGCCCAACTCGATGCGCATGCTCGCGGTAGTGCACAGCCTCGCCCCGCGGAAACCTCGCAGCCGTCGTCGAGCTGGTCGCTCCGGTGAAGACGATCTGCGGAAAGAGCCGTTCATGAAAGAGGTTCGCGGTGTACGCCGCAACACCCAGGTCATGACTGCCAAGCCCGATCCCGACGTCGGCAGGCCCCAATCGATGATGCATCAGGTGGTAGTCCCAGATCCTGCGCGCATCGCGAAGATCCTGTGTGGAGATCTCGCCAGTCATCGACTCACCTTCCGGGGCTCCCCTTGATCTTCGACTGATCCGATGATGCGGCACTGATGCGGTGCGTTTGGGCGTTGCCGAGCAGTTGGGCCTGACCGCGGTTGCCTAGCACGCGTGGGCTGTTACACCGGGTAGGTGTGGATTTCGGTGGCTTTTAGGGTGGCGTGGAGGGGTTGGCCGGGGGATAGGTGGAGGTCGGCTACTGCTGCGGGGGTGATGTCGGCCAGGAGGGTGGCTGGGCCGGTGGGGGTGGCGTTGAGGCGGACTCTGACTGTGTGGGCGTGTTGTTCTATGCCGGTGACTACGGCGGGCCAGGTGTTGCGGGGGCTGCCTGAGGGTGGTGAGGGGTAGAGGCTGACCGCGGTGGGTGGGAAGGCGACGTGGACCGGGCCGGTGGCTGGTTCGGCGAGGGTGATGGTGCCGCCTTCCATCAGATCGACTGTCGTGCCGGAAGCGGTGCCTCGGTAGAGGTTGAGGCCTACTAGTTGGGCTACGTAGTCGGTGCGCGGGTGGCGGGCTATCTCGGTCGGGCGGCCTGCTTGGACAACACGGCCGTTCTCGACGATGACCAGGCGGTCCGCGAGGACCATGGCGTCGAGTGGGTCGTGGGTGATGAGAAGGGTGCGGCCTTCGTAGCGCCTCAGGTGTTGGCCTAGTTCAGCCCGGACGTGGAGCGTCGTACCGGCGTCCAACGCGGCCAGAGGCTCGTCCAGCAACAACAGTTCGGGGTCGGTGGCCAAGGCTCGGGCCAGGGCGACTCGTTGGGCTTGGCCGCCGGACAACGAGCGCGGGCGGCTACGCGCGTACGACGCCAAGCCGACGATGTCGAGCCAGCGCAGAGCCTCCGACCGGGCGGCGTGTTTGTCGAGTCCGCGGGCGCGGAGGCCGAAGGCAACGTTCTCGAGGCAGCTGAGGTGGTTGAAGAGCAGGTAGTCCTGGAAGACCACGCCGATCGGCCGGCGGTCCGGCGGACGGAATGTACGCGGGGGTTCGTCCCACACCTCAGAACCTAAAGCGATGCGGCCACCGCCCAGCGGCAAGAGGCCGGCAATCGCGCGGAGTGCGGTGGTCTTGCCGGCGCCGTTGGGGCCTAGCAACGCGACCACCTCACCTGGTTCGACAACCAGGTCCAACGAGAGGTCGAAGGAGTCACGCGTCACTCGCACGTCGGCGTACAGAGTCATCGCAGCCCACTGATCCAGCGCTCGCGCAGAGACGCCAGTACGACGACGGACACGATGAGAAGCACGATGCTCAGTACGACGGCCACGTCCGGGTCGGTCTCCAACGCGAGGTACACCGCCAGCGGCATGGTCGTCGTACGGCCAGGCAGGTTGCCGGCAAAGGTGATGGTGGCGCCGAACTCACCCAGCGCGCGAGCCCAGCACAGTACGGCGCCTGCCACGACACCTGGCGCGATCGACGGGAGTGTCACGCGTCGGAAGGTCAGCCAGCGACCTGCGCCGAGTGTCGCGGCCGCTTCCTCGTAGCGCGGGTCCGCAGCGCGCAGTGCGCCCTCTACAGAGATCACTAGGAACGGCATGGCAACAAAGGCCTCTGCCACGATCACACCGGCCGTCGTGAACGGCAGAGTGATACCGAACCACAGATCCAGACGTTCACCGATCAGTCCGCGTCGTCCCAGGACCAGCAGCAGTGCAACACCGCCCACTACAGGCGGCAGGACCAGTGGGACGGTCACCAGCGCCCGGATGATGCCGCGGCCAGGCAACTCGCCGCGAGCCAGCAGCCAGGCGAGCGGGATGCCCAGGACAATGCACACTGCAGTAGCGGAGGTGGCGCAGATCAGGGACAGCCTCAGCGCCTGCCAGACGTCCTGGCTGAACAGATGGCTCGGCAACGTCGACCAGGGCGCCTTGGCCAGCAGACCGATCAGAGGGACGACCAGGAACGCCAGTCCGAGCAGGGCAGGCAGCAGGAGCACGAGCGGCAACCGCCCACTGGTGCTCCTGCTACGACGACTCACGGTGTGTCGAAACTACTACGACCTACGGCGCGCTGAAGCCGGCAGCGGTCATGACCGCCTTGCCCTGGTCGGACAGTACGTAGTCGACGAACGCCTTTGCGCCGTCAGGGTTCGGAGCCTTCGTCAGCGTCGCGATCGGGTACTCGTTGATCGCCTTGTCCGCTTCGGGGAACTCGATGCCGTCGACCTTGTCCTTGGCCGACAGTACGTCGGTCTTGTAGACGAGGCCGGCGTCGACCTCACCGAGGCCGACCTTGGTCAGCACGGCCTTCACGTCCTGCTCGAGGCTGTCCGGCTGCGGCGTGATCCCGGCCGCCTTGAACACGGTGTCGGCCGCCGCGCCACACGGCACCTGTACCGCGCAGATCGCGATCTTCTTGTTCTTGTCGGCGAAGTCTTCCAGCCCGGTGATCTTGGCCGGATTCCCCTTCGGTACGGCGATCTCCAGCGTGTTCGTCACGAACACCGTCGGAGTGTTCTTGTCCGTCACTTGGTCCATGTTCTTCGGCGACGCCGAGGCGAACACGTCCGCGGGGGCACCCTGGTTGATCTGCTGCGCCAGCGCCGAGCTTCCGGCGAAGTTGAAGGTCACCTTCACACCCGGGTGGGCCGCCTCGAAGTCCTTGCCCAGCTGGGTGAACGTCCCGGTCAGGGAGGCCGCCGCGAAGACGTTGACGGTCCCGGACAGAGCCGGCGTACTGCTGCTGCCTGACGGCGAGGACGATGCCGCCGGAGTGTCGTCACCGCAGCCGGCGAAGGTGAGCGCGGCAACGGCGGCGAGCGTGGCGAGCGCGGTACGACGGAACATCAGGCCTCCGGGATTTCGACGACGACATGGGTGGACTTGATCGAAGCGACCGCGACCACTCCCGGCTCCAGACCGAGCTCGTCGGCAGCCTCGCGGCTCATCAGCGACACGACGCGGAACGGACCGGCCTGCATCTCGACCTGGGCCATCACACCGTCCTTGATGACACGAGTGACGATTCCCCGCATCCGGTTCCGGGCCGATGCGGCGGTGGTGTTGCCCGGCTCCGGCGACTCGGCCAGCTCCTGGGCGAATCGGGCGAGCGCTTGCCCGTCGATCGCCATCCGGCCGCTGGCCTGGACTGACGGCAGCCGGCCCTGGTCGACCCAGCGACGGACCGTGTCGTCGCTGACTCCCAGGAGCGCTGCCGCCTCACTGATCCGCAAGTTCGGCACGGCAGACAGCATACTGGCGCAGATGCGGATTGTTGCCCGGAGTTTTCCACAGTCACCGACTGGTGACGGAAAGTGTCTGCCAATCCGCATAAGTTAAAGGCATGAGGACATCGGGGTTGCGGGACTACCTGGACGGGCCGCACAAGGCGGCGCGCGACGTGGTGCGCGCAGGGCTAGCGGACGCGGAGCTGTTCGACCTGGCCGTGCGCCTGCCGCGGGACGAGTACCGCGACAAGGTGCTCGACCTGCTGCAGCAGATCACGGCCGACGGGCACCCGGCGCGCGGCTTCCCGAAGGAGTACGGCGGTGAGGGCGATCTCGGCGGGTTCATCGCCGGGTTCGAGATGCTGGCCTTCGGGGACCTCTCGCTGATGGTGAAGGCGGGGGTGCAGTTCGGCCTGTTCGCCGGCGCGATCCTGCATCTGGGGACCGAGAAGCACCATGAGCGATATCTCGCCGACGCGGTCAGTGGCCGGTTGCACGGCTGCTTCGCGATGACCGAGACAGGCCACGGGTCGAACGTCCAGGCGCTCGGTACGACGGCGACGTACGACGCCTCGACCGAAGAGTTCGTCGTCCACACGCCGACGGCGGCGGCGCGGAAGGACTACATCGGCAACGCGGCGCGGCACGGGCGGATGGCGGCGGTGTTCGCGCAACTCGTGGTCGGCGGTGAGAGTCATGGGGTGCATTGCCTGCTGGTCCCGATCCGGACGGACGACGGTACGGCGATGCCCGGGGTGACGCTGTCCGACTGCGGCCCGAAGCTGGGACTGAACGGGGTGGACAACGGGCGGATCGTGTTCGACCAGGTCAGGGTGCCGCGGGACGCGTTACTGGACCGCTATGCCCAGGTCGATGCTGATGGCAACTATCAGAGCGAGATCGAGAATCCGGACCGCCGGTTCTTCACCATGCTCGGGACGCTGGTGCAGGGGCGGGTGTCGGTCGGCGGCGCGGCGATCAACGCGAGCAAGGTCGCGTTGACGATCGCGATCAAGTACGGCGCTCAGCGTCGGCAGTTCGGTGCGCCGGGGAGTGCGGAGGAGGCGTTGCTCCTGGACTACCGGATGCACCAGCGACGGTTGTTGCCGTTGCTTGCACGGACCTACGCCTTGCACTTCGCGCAGGGGGAGTTGGTCGACGAGTTCCTGCGGGTGTTCGGGGAAGACGGCACCGAGCACGACCGGCGGGCGTTGGAGGCGCAGGCGGCCGGGACGAAGGCGCTCGGGACGTGGCACGCGACCGAGACGATCCAGATGTGCCGCGAGGCGTGTGGCGGTGCCGGTTACCTGGCGGAGAACCGGTTGGCGACGCTGAAGGCCGACACCGATGTGTTCACCACCTTCGAGGGGGACAACACCGTCCTGCTGCAGTTGGTGGCGAAGGGTCTGCTGACGGACTACCGGGAGTCGTTCGGGAAGCTGGACCCGCTCGGCACGGCCCGGTTCATCGCGGCGCAGGCGGTGGAGATCGCGGTCGAGAAGGCGGCCCTGCGACCACTGATCGAGCGGCTGCGGGACGTCGTACCGAATCGGAGTGACGCGGCCGATCCGGATGCGGGGTTGCGGGACGACGCGTATCACTCGGGGCTGCTGCGGTTTCGCGAGGAGCACATGTTGTCCGGGGTGGCACGGCGGTTGAAGGCGGGCATCGATGCGGGCGACGAGCCGTTCGAGGTGTTCAACCGATGCCAGGACCACGTGATCGCGGCCGGGCGGGCGCACGTGGACAGGGTTGTGCTCGAGGCGTTCCAGGGCGCCGTACTGGACGCGCCGGAGGAGAGTCGTGAGCTGCTGAAGGACGTCTACGACCTGCACGCGCTGGCGACGATCGAGGCTGAGCGGGCCTGGTACCTGGAGCACGGGCGGCTGTCGCCGGGGCGGTCGAAGGCGATCACGGCGCTCGTGAACGAGCTGTGCGCCGCCGTCCGGCCGGCCGCTGTCGAGCTCGTCGACGCGTTCGGCATACCGGGCGGGGCGGTGGAGGTGCCGATGGTTGTACCGTCGCAGCATGAGTGAGCCGATCGAACCCGCGTCGGCCGCCGAGGCCGCCCGCGAACTCGCCCGGGTGTTGCTGGAGCAGGCCGACGCTCTGGACCTGCACGACCTGCGGGCCACCGGCGCGATTGAGAACGTCCGGGTCCAGGCCCGGGCGCTCGCGGACGCCGTCCATGAACGGGGCTGGGGTGACATCTTCCTCGGGATCGACTCGTACGACCCCGACGAGCTGGACGACCTCCCGCTCGGGCCGGACGACTTCGACGACCCCGCGGACTACCGGGAGATCGTGGAGGGTGTGGACGATCTCGAGGAACTGGAGGAGCCGCTGCTGCCGGAGAACGGGGTCCGGGTCAGCTACCAGGCGCGGTACGACTATGTGGTGACGGATCCGGAGGCGTTCGTGCAGTACGTCCGGAGCCGGGCCGACGAGGCGCAGAACGACGAGGTGATCGACGACATCGAGGACGCGCAGTCGGCGTTCGAGCTGCTGTGTTACCTCGACGGGATGGGGTCGAAGGAGTACGACTCGTTCGGGCTGATCCCGGCCGGCGGGGAGGAGTCCCACCGGATCGTCGAGTTCTCCCTGTGGGACCTCGACCCGACCCGCCGCGACGACACCTACCCGTACTAGCCGCCAACCACCACGAACCTCCGAGCGCCTGCCGTCAGCCCAGCAGCCGACAGCAGGCGCTCGGCTTGCATGCGGTGGGCCATGCTGACCAGCCGCGGCGCGCAGGTGCCCGAGTACGTCGTGTGCCGGTGCCGCCGCGCGGGATGCGGGCTGAGCTGGTGCTGGTTGCCGGGGACGGCTCTCCGGTGCTGGCTGCGCGAGCACGGCTTGTGCGGGTGCCGCTCCGCGGGGTGCGGGCTGCGCAGGTGCTGGTTTGCCGGGGCGGTTGTACCGGTGCGGGATGCGGGGGTGCGGCGTGGGCGGGTGTGCAGCTGAGCGGAGTGCGTGCTGGGCAGGTGCGTGTGCTGGTTGCTGGGGGCCCGGGTCGGCGCGACCTGCGCAGATGCGGGTTGGGCGGGGCGGGATGCGTGCCGGTTGCCGGTTGCCGGGAGCTGCGTGTGTACGGCTTGTGCGGGTGCCGCTGTGCGAGGTGCGCGCTGAGCGGGTGCTGGTTGCCGGGGACAGCTCTCCGGTGCGGGCTGCGCGAGTACGGCGAGGGCGGGTGCTGCTGCGCGGGGCCGGCTGGGCAGGTGCTGGTTCTCGGGGTCGGTTGTACCGGTGTGGGGTGCGCGGGTGCCGTGTGGGCGGGTGCTGCTGCGCGGGGTGGTGGCGTGGGCGGAGCTGCTGCGAGGGGTGCGGGCTGAGCGGGGTGAGTGTGGTTGCCGGGGGCGGCTGTACCGGTGCTGGCTGCGCGGGGTACGGGCTGGGCAGACCGCGACCGGGGACACCGGTGGGTTCGAAAGGCCGGCCAACGCGTCCGCGACGTCCTGGAAGGTGCGTGCGTCGGCCTTGCCGGCACGACCTGCGCGGGTGCGGCTTGTGCGGGCGGGGCGGGTGCCTGCCGGCTGCCGGGGCTGTGTGGGTGCGGTTCGTGTGGATGCGGCTTGTGCGGGGCCGCGTGGGTGCGGGTGGTGGGGTTTTGGAGTGGGCTGGTGGTGGGGGTTGTTGTTGCGGAAGGCAACGGTTGTACGGAAAGTGAAGGTTTGTCTACGGAGAGTTGTCTTGTTCAAAGGCAATGCAAATGTTTGATCGGAGGGATTCCCGGGGATCGCGGCCCATGACAACGTTCTCTTGTCGGCGGCGGACGGGTCGCTGACACAGGCTCCAGGTGGTTCCCGAAGTACTCCCGTCCGCGACCGGACTGTACCTCCCCTGCCGGTCACGGAATGAGGCATCGGGCCCGCCCGCCTTCGGGCCGACTGCCCTCTCGGGGCAACAGCAGGACGCCGGCCGTGCCGCTAGGGCAGCCGGTCGCCAGTGAGGTGGCGACCGACGCCCGGCACGGTCGGCGTTTCCGTGCCCGGGCTGGTGTCTGGTGCTGCTGGGGATCAGACACCAGCCCGGGAACGTCACCCGGTGAGATGGGTGAGTACGGCGAGCACCCGCCGGTGGCTGTCGGGAGTGTCGTCGATACGGAGCTTCTGGAAGATGCTGCGCATGTGTGTCTCGACTGTGCGTTCGGCGAGGACCAGTTCGGCCGCGATCGCGCTGTTCGACCGGCCTTCCGCGACCAAGGCGAGGACCTCGCGTTCGCGGGCCGACAACGCCGCCAGCGGATCGTTCACCCGGGTCGGCGTGACGAGGGCCGCGACGATCGCCGGGTCGAGCGCGGACCCGCCGTCCGCGACCCGGCGCATCGCGTCGAGGAAGTCGGCGACCCGCAGGACCCGATCCTTCAGCAGATACCCGAACGCCCCGGTCCCGACCAGCTCGACCACGTGCCGCGTCTCGACATGTTGCGACAGCATCAGGATCGGCCGGTCGGGCGCATCGTCGCGCAGGACTTTCGCCGCCCTCGCGCCGTCGTCCGTCATCGTCGGCGGCATCCGTACGTCGATGATCGTCAGCTCGGGATCGACCGCGCGGACCACCTCGACCAGTCCGTCGGCGTCGGCCGCCGTACCGGCGATCTCGTGGCCGTTCTCGGTCAGCAGCCGGCTCAGACCCTCACGAAACAAGGCGGAATCCTCGCCGATCACGATGCGCACGGAATCTCCACCCTGATCGCGGTCCCGGCTCCGGGCGGACTCTCCACGGTGAACTCCCCGCCGACCGACGCCACCCGGTCCCGCAACGACGTCAAGCCGAATCCCTCCTTCGCCCCGCCCACCCCGTCGTCGCGAACGACCACCCGCAGCACCTGGTCGGAGATGCCGACCTCGATCGAGATCCGGGTGGCGCCGGCGTGCTTGAGCGCGTTCGCGATCGCCTCGCCCACCGTGAAGTAGACCGCGGTCGCCGCGCTCTCGCCCACCTCCAGGTCGGGTACGACGAGGTCGACGGGCAGTGTGCTGTCGGCGACGAGGCGGCGCAGCGCCACCGCGAGCCCGTCGTCGAGGCGGCTCGGGCGGACGCCATGCGCGATCTGCCGTAACTCGGCGACGGTCGCCTCCACCGTCTCGACGACTTCGTCGATCTCCTGGTACGCCGCGATGCCGGGCTCGAGCTGATACTGCAGGGATCGCAGTCGCATGCCGATCGCGATCAGCTGTTGCTGCGCGCCGTCGTGGAGGTCCCGCTCCAGCCGCTGCCGTTCGGCGTTCACCTCGTCCATCAGCCGGGCCCGGCTGGCGCGGACCTCGGCGAGTGCCTCCCGGAGTTCGAGCCGGAGCCGGCTGACCTCGATCGGCAGTCGCGCCTCGACAACGGCTTCCCGGGCTCGCCGGATCCGCCGGGCCGACGTCGTACCGAGAACCAAGGCGCCGACGACCGCATCGCCGGTCCGCAAGGGGATCGCGCCGTCGGGGATCTCGGGCTGGTCACCCGGCCGATGGAGGAGAACGCGTAACGACGGGTCGTCGAGGGCGTCGCGCAGTACGGTCTCGACCTGTTCGGGCTCGGCCTCGCCGTCACGCACCCGCCAGACGAAGGCGCGGATCCTGGCCAGCGCCACGGTCCGGTCGGGGTCGACGAAGCGGCCGACGGAGCTGTGGATCCAGTGCTGCAGCGGCAACAGGGCCAGGGCGGTGACGAAGGCGGCCGTGGTGACGCCGACGCGGTCCGGGAAGAAGTTGCCGACAGCAAGAACCACGGCGGCGAAGATCGCCGCCGAGATCAGCGTGGTGACGACCCAGCTCAGCGTGCTGCCGAGCAGCCGGTCGATGTCGAACAGATCGTGGCGGAGGATCGCCACCGCGATCGCGGCCGGGACCAGAACGAGCATCGCGATCAGGAAGCCGCCGTAGGCGACATCGGCCGGCGCCCCGAGCGCGATCCCCAGCCAGCTCGCGGCCAGCAGGATCGGCACGCCCAGAGCGGCTCCGGTCAGCCAGCGCAACCGCAGCCGGGTCAGTTCGTCGCCGTGCCGGTAGCGCACGACCAGACTGGAAGCGGCGGTCAGCAGGACGGCCACGAAGAACGCGAACACGGCGACGATGACGATCGAATGGAAGGGTTCGGGCGTGACGAACGGAGGATCCCCGAGACCGCCGTCGGCGAAGGTCCCGGGATCTGTGGAGACCACGAAGTTCACGAGCGCGGCCGCGACCGGAACCAGCGCCCAGGTCACCCGCCAGCGACGGCCGGGCAGCAGGCCGTCCGGGAAGAGCAGCACCAAGGTCACGAAGCCGAGGAACAGCCACGGCCAGACGCCGGCCGCGACGACCTCGACCACGCGAGCGACCGGCCACGGGCTGCTGGTTCGGTACGTCGCTCCCCAGTCCTCGATGCTGAAGACGACAGCCGGAGTGGTGGCAGTCAGTGCCAGCGCGGGGCCGATGGGACTTGACGGGGCTCGGACAACGACCAGCCAGCCGAGGAGGAGTGAGGGCAACAGGAGAGCGGTTGTGACCGGCCAATCGGCCGGACTGCCGATCGACGCCGGGCCGTAGGCGAGCACCGCGCGCAGCCCGGCAGCCGCTGCGAACACCGTCGTCGCGGCGGCGACCAGACGCCGTGGCTGCAACACAACCTCATGATGACGGCGAGTGGCCGGTTTCGCACCAGTGTCAGCACGTAAGCGCCAGCCGCGAGCCTGTTCCGGCGACAGCACCGATGTGCGGAGGCCGGGCCGAGCGGGACGGTGATGGTGTCAATTCTTCCAGGAGGGGATCCCCATGGTTGCCATCGTCACCGTACTGTTCGCCTTCCCGCTCGGCTTCTTCCTGCGCAACCGGCTCGCGGCGTACGTCGCCTACATCGCGATCTTCGCCTACTCGTTCACCTTCCAGACCCTCTACCTGATGCGCGCCTGGGTCGGCGGCAACCACACCGCGTTCAGTGCCGATGCGAAGAAGCTTCCGCTCGACTACCTAGCCGTCACCGGCTCCATCTACATAGTCGGCTTCCTGCTCATCACCTTGGGCCACCGCCTCGGATCGAAGCGCCGGAGCCGCACCAACGCCGTCAACCTCGACGCGGCCCGTTGATCAGGCGAGCTCCAAGGACGGGCGGGCCGGGACCTCGCCGTACGTCGTGGTGCGCTGGCGGGCCGGGCGACCGGCGGCGGTGGCCATGGCGGTCAGCTCCTCGATGGACTTGCGGGAGCCGTGCTTGGAGCCGGCCATCCGGCTGATGGTCTCCTCCATCAGGGTGCCGCCGATGTCGTTGACCCCGCCGTTCAGGACCGCGACGCAGCCGTCGACGCCGAGCTTGACCCACGAGCACTGGATGTTGTCGATCCGCCCGTGCAGCATGATCCGCGCCATCGCGTGCACCGCGCGGTTCTCGTCGTACGTCGGTCCCGGGCGGGCGACGCCGGCCAGGTAGATCGGCGAGTTCTGGTGGATGAACGGCAGCAGGACGAACTCGGTGAACCCGCCCGTCCGATCCTGGACGGCGGCGATCGTGCGCAGGTGCTGCACCCAGTGGTGCGGTGCGTCGACGTGGCCGTACATCATCGTCGAACTGGATGGCAGGCCGACCTTGTGCGCGGTGCTGATCACCTCGATCCAGCTTGCCGTGGGCAACTTTCCCTTGGTGAGGATCCAGCGCACGTCGTCGTCGAGGATCTCCGCCGCGGTGCCGGGGATGCTGTCCAGGCCGGCCTCCTTCACCGAGATCAGGAAGTCCTCGATCGACAGCCCGGTGCGGACCGAGCCGTTGACGATCTCCATCGGCGAGTACGCGTGCACGTGCATGTCCGGCACCCGGTCCTTGACCGCGCGGACGAGATCGGCGTACGCCGTACCTGGCAGGTCGGGGTGGATACCGCCTTGCATGCACACCTCGGTCGCGCCGATCACCCAGGCTTCCTCGGCGCGCTGGCCTACCTCGTCCATCGACAGCGAGTAGGCGTCGGCGTCGGTCCGCCGCTGGGCGAACGCGCAGAACCGGCAGCCGGTGTAGCAGACGTTGGTGAAGTTGATGTTGCGGTTGACCACGTACGTGACGTCGTCCCCAACCGTTGCCTTGCGCAACCCATCCGCAAGAGCGGCCAATGCGTCCAGCGCCGGACCCGTTGCCGTCATCAACGTCAGGGCGTGCGCATCCGACAGCCCGGCCGGATCCCGCTCGGCAGCGGCGAGCGCCGCCTTCACGTCACCTTCGACACGCTCTGGTGCGGACCGATGCGCAACGTCCTCGCGGAGGACGTCCCAGTCGCCGTACGCGGCGTCGAAGTCGGAGCGGGTCTCGGTACGCCGTCCCTCGGTGTCGATCGCGGTGTGCAGGTCGGTCCGGCCGACGCTGTCCCACCCACCATCCGGCTCCTGCCACGGCAGCCCGACAGGCATAGCGCTCTCGTCCGCTAGCCCAGAACCCCCATCGACCAGTGCTTCGACGTGCGAGATCAACCGCGGGTCCAGCCACGGCTCACGTAGGTACTCCGGATGCGCCGTCAACCGCTCCCGCAAGACAAAGCCGGCGTCCGCCGTGACCTTCGCCAGGTCGTCGATCTGCGGCCATGGGCGTTCCGGGTTCACGTGGTCGGGCGTCAGTGGCGACACCCCGCCGAAGTCGTCCACGCCCGCGTCGAGCAGCGCGCGGCACTCGGCCAGGTCGACCAGGTTCGGCGGCGCCTGCACCCGGACGCGCGGCCCGAGCACGACGCGGGTGGTGGCGATCGCGGCCAGCCATTCGTCCAGCGGTACGTCGGCGTCGTTGCGCATCGCGGTGTCCGGCTTCACCCGGAACCCCTGGATGATCACTTCCTGGATCCCGTTGTACTGCCGGGCGATCTTGCGCAACGCGAAGATCGAGTCCGCCCGCTCCTCCAGCGTCTCGCCGATGCCGATCAGCAGGCCCGTGGTGAACGGCACGTTCGACCGCCCGGCGTCCTCGAGCACCCGCAGCCGGATCGCCGGGTCCTTGTCGGGTGAGCCGAAGTGCGGCTGGCCCTTCTCCTCGAACAGCCGCCGGGACGTGGTCTCCAGCATCATGCCCATGCTCGGCGCGACCGGCTTCAACCGCTGCAGGTCCTGCCACGACATCACGCCGGGGTTGAGGTGCGGCAGCAGCCCGGTCTCCTCCAGGACCCGGATCGCCATCGCCCGCACGTAGTCGAGCGTGCTGTCGTACCCGGCCTCCTCCAACCACTGCCGCGCCGCCTCCCAGCGGTCCTCGGGAGCATCGCCGAGGGTGAACAGCGCCTCCTTGCAGCCGAGTGCGGCGCCCTGCCGCGCGATCTCCAGCACCTCGTCCGGCGAGAGGTACGGCGAGTGCACCCGGCCCGGCGTGGTCGCGAACGTGCAGTAGTGACAGCGGTCCCGGCACAACCGGGTCAGCGGGATGAAGACCTTCTTCGAGTACGTGACGATGCCGGGGCGGCCGGCGTCGGCCAGGCCCTGGTCGCGGACGCGGGCCGCGGTCGCCATCAAGGTGGTCAGCGCGTCGCCGCTCGCGCCGAGCAGCACCTCCACCTCGGCCGGGTCGAGGGTCTTGCCGTCGTCCGCACGCTTTAGGGCGCGGCGCATCGCCGTACTGATGTCGTTGGTTGTCACGTCATCCGAGCCTAGGTGCCGAAAACCGGTCGTTCCCGTGATTCCCGGAACCAAAAACAATCCGTACAGACGTCCTGATAGTTTGCTGTTCGTGCAGGTCGGAAAGGCTGTGGACGGTCGCCGGATGCGCGGTGAGCAGCGGCGGAGCGAGTTGCTGCGGGCGACGCTGACCGTGATCGAGCGCGACGGGGTCGCAGGTGTGAGCCATCGCGCGGTGGCCGCGACGGCGGATGTGTCGGTCGCGTCGATCACGTATCACTTCGCGACGCTCGACGAGCTGCTGGTCGCGGCGCTGGGATGGGCGGCCGAGGATCTCGCCGCCGAGCTGCACGGCTGGGGGAGTGAGCTCGGGGCGCGGCCGGCGGACGAGCTGGCGCGGTTGATCGAGCACAGCGTCGTACGGCGGCGCGGCCGGACACTCGCGTTGTACGAGCTCTACCTGTACGCCGCTCGCCGTCCGGAGCTCCGCGACGTCGCCCAGGCCTGGTTGGAGCCGTTGACGGAGATCGCCCGCGCCTTCACCGCCGATCCGCAGAAGGCGCGGCTGCTGGTCGCGGCGCTGGACGGCCTGCTGATGCAGGCACTGATCGGTAGCCGGCAGGTGGACCGTGCGGACCTCGCCGCGTTATTAGAGGTGCTGAGGTAGGCGGTGCCGGGTAGGGTCCCGAGGGAACTCGCCATCGGGAGGTCCGAGTGTCTGACCCCGCAGTTCAGCCACTGTTCGCGTCCGCTGTCCGCGCCGTACGAAAACTGCAAGATCTCGGCGATCCACTGCCCGCCGATGTGGTCACCCAACTGTCCAAGCTGGAAAGCAGCTCGCTGAGCGAGGCGGAGCGGCGCAGCCAGCTCGAGACCCTGCTGCGGCCGTACGTCCTGGTGGACGTGTCGATCGACGAGCAGGGGATCGCTGTGTGCGCACCGGGCGCCGCGCCGCCGCGACTGGTCCAGCACGGCTGGCGCAGTTTCCTCGTGCGGGTGGCGAACCCGCACCGGATCGCCGCCACCTTGAGCGCGTCGCCCGGCGGCGTGTACGGCGTGATCGACTACCAGAGCCACTCCGCGCGCATCGCGTTGCACGACACGCTGACCATCGTTCCACGGATCAAGGACGCCTGGCTGGACGCGGCCGTCGCCGCACCGAAAGACCTGTCCGGCCTCGAGGTCGAGTACAAGGTCATCAGCCTGTACAGCCGCGAAGGCGGCGTCCGGCCGGGTGGCGTGTCGCTCTTCGCCGCGGACGAGCACAACCACCACAGTCTGAGCCGGTCCCCGCTGGGCGTCGCCGGCTTCCGGACGAACTTCGAGTCGCGCGAGTACGCCGCGTCGTTCGACTTCGACTGTGCACCGGCGCGCGACATCCGGCTGGACATCCGTGAGCCCGACGGCCGGAGCTGCATGGCCGCGATCACTGTTCGCGACGCGCAGGGACGCTCGTACCCTTCCAAGGCGATGCGGCTGGCGCCGGACATGTTCTTCCACGAGCACGTCTACCGCGCGACCGGCGAAATGATCCGGCTGCCCGAGGGGCGGTACGAGGTCTCGGCGATCCGTGGGCCCGAGTATCGACAGGTACTGCTCGAGGCCGATGTCGACGCGGAAACCGAGACGGTTCCGATCACCCTCGACCGCTGGGTCGATCCGGCCGGCCACGGCTACTACTCGGGTGACCCCCACATCCACGCCGGCGGCTGCTCGCACTACAACGTCCCGAGCGAAGGCGTCACGCCCGAAACGATGATCCGGCATGTCCGTGGGGAAGGCCTCTGGCTCGGCAGCGTGCTCACCTGGGCGCCGTGCTACTACCACCAGAAACAGTTCTTCAGCGGTGCGGCGATCAGTCCGCCGGCCGACCTGGAATATCCGGCGATGCAAGCCGCACAGGGCATGACGTGGACTCCACAGCCGACGGACCGCGATGCCGAGAGTGCGTTGCGGTACGACGTCGAGGTGTCGGGGTTCCCGTCCAGCCATTCCGGTCACTTGATCCTGCTCGGGCTCACCGACCAGGACTACCCGGGAACCAGTCTGATCGAGGACTGGCCGTCGTGGAACCTGCCGGTCCTGCGCTGGGCCAAGGAGCAGAACGCACTGGTCGGGTACGCGCACTGTGGAGTCGGTCTGTCGGTCGGCACCGAGGAGCTGCCCAACTACATCGTGCCGTCGTTCCAGGGCATCGGCTCCAACGAGATCATCGTCGACGTACCCCTCGGGGCCGCCGACTTCCAGTGCGGCGGCCAGTTCGCGCCCGCGGCGGAGCTGAACATCTGGTACCACCTGCTCAGCGTCGGTTACCGCACCCTCATGCTCGGCGAGACCGACTATCCCTGCATGTACGACGAGGGCCCGGGCGTCGGGCGTACGTACGTCCGACTGGCCGAACCGCCGGCCGGTCCGCAGGCGATCGAGGCATGGACCACCGGTCTGCGGGAGAGTGCGTCGTACTTCGGTGACGGCCGCAGTCATGTGTTCGATCTGGCCGTAGACGGTGACGTCAGCCGTGAGCATCCGCTCGACGCGCCCGGCCCGGTGCGGGTCAGCGCGACCGTCGCCGCTTGGCTGCCCGAGGAGCCGCCTCCACCACCGGCGGGTCGTCCGGTGTACAGCGCGCCGGTGGGCTGGCATCTCGAGCGGTCCCGGGTCGGCACGTCCCGAACTGTCGTCCTCGAGGTCGTGCTGAACGGTGTCGTGGTCGCGTCGCAGGAACTAGTTGCCGATGGCACCGAGCAGGAGGTCGCCTTCGACGTGACCGTCGAGCGCTCGTCCTGGCTGGCGCTGCGGATCCTGCGCAGCGTGCACACCCAGCCGATCTTTCTCGAGATCGACGGCCGGCCGATCCGGGCCTCACGCCGCAGTGCTCAGTGGCTGCACGACTCCGTCGACCAACTGTGGAAGGTGAAGTCGGGGTTCATCCGGGAGAGCGAGCGGGATGCGGCGCGGCAGGCGTACGACGAGGCGCAGGCCGGCTACCTGTCGAGGCGAGAAGAATGCGAGGCCGACTGATGCACCACGCACCTGCAATCGGCTGTTGTGGGCCGGTCGAGACCGACGCGCCGCTCGCGGTGACCATCAACCCGGAGGCGCGGGTGAACGTCGCCCGCAGCGGCGCGCCGATCGGCATCTTGACGCCAGGTGAATGGCACACGCTCGCCGTGACGGTCGTCAACGACGGCTTCGTCACCGGCCCCTTGGCCATCGAAGCCGAGCCGGTCAGCGGGCTCCGGCTCGAGCTGCCGGCTCACGAACTGACCGGTGAGCATCGCCAGGAGACGGCCTTCCGGGTCCGGCTCGACGCGCCCACCGTTGTGGACGTGACCCTGACCTTCCGCGCTCTCGGCGCGCTTGGTGGTCTCGCCAACCACAGCACCGTCAACCTGCTGCTGTCGGCACGCGCGTGAGGTAGCGCGGAAGCTACCCGCGCTGGGGTGGCTGAGCCAGGGCGAGCAGCAGCTCCCACCTGTTGGGTAGGAGGATGCTGACGTTGTCTGTGGATGCAGTGCGGACGAGATGGCACCTGTTCGCGGGCGCAGTGGTTGCCGTCGCGCTAGGAGTGGGCCTGGTGCAGTCAGGGCTGCAGATGCTCGCCGCCACCGATCGACCGGCCCTGCCTGCCGGACTGTCGGCGTACGACCGCGCCCGAGTGCGTGAAGGGTACGTCGGCGCCGCCACGCTGCTGGGGATGTCGGTGATGCTCGCGGTGTTCCTGACCGTGTTCATCGTCAGTACGACATTCGGCTTCACCGTCGTGCAGCGGCGGCGGGAGCTTGGCCTGCTGCGGCTGGTCGGGGCACAGCGTGGCTACCTGTGTCTGATGCTGGTGACGGAGGCCGGACTGCTCGGTCTGATCGGGACTGTGGTCGGTGTGCCGCTCGGGCTGCTGGGGACCTGGGCGCAGTCGTGGTTGTTGATCAAGCTTGGGATGCTGCCGTCCTGGTTCGATGCGCCGTGGGATCAGGGGGCGGTGTGGGCGGCGATGATCGTCGGCGTGAGCACAGCGCTCGCCGGCGTACTCGCGGCCGCGTGGCGAGCGTCTCGGATCAGCGCGCTCGAAGCGCTCACGGAGAGCCGTGCCGCGCAGCGGGTGATGACCGGCTGGCGATGGTTCTGGGGACTGTCGGCCGCGTTCTGCACGGTGGTGCTGGTGGTCGCCGCGCAGGCCGCGCGTGATCTGGTCGCCGGGCTGATGATCGGTCTGGTCGTGATGATCAGTGGTTCGGTCGCCCTCAGTCAGCTCAGCCCGATCGTCGTACCGCTGACCGGTCGGCTGCCCGCGGCCGTCCTGCGTGGCAACCTGATCGCCGACCTCGCCCGGGCTGGAGTGCTTCACGCGGTACGGCGAAGCGCGGCAACGGCGGCGCCGTTGATCGTGCTGGTCGGACTCGTGGTCGGGTTGTGGGGGACGTTCGGGTCGCTGGCGAAGGCTGTCGGGGTGGAGCAGGAGCGACTGATCACCGCGGACCTGGTCGTCGATCACGCGATACAACGCGGGCCGGACATCGCGGTCGCGTCGCAACAGACCGCCGTACCGATCACTGTCAGCCGGGGCAGGACGACGGTGTACTCGGAGGCGATCGGGATCGATCCGGCCGCATATCTGCAAACCCACAAGCTGCGGCCGCGCAAGGGGTCGTTGGATCGCCTGACCGGCCAGACGATTGCCATCGGCCCCGGAATGGCTGCCGAGGGCTACAGACTCGGATCCACGCTCAAGATTGCCTTAGGCAATAGAACTGTCGTCGCCAAGGTTGTCGCCATCATGCCGGAGACGCTCGACGTCAGTGAGAACTTCTTCATCCCCAGAGCCCTGCTGCCCGCGGGCGGCCGGACCGAGACGTTGGTGAAGGTTGCGCCGGGCATCAAACCGAGCCGGGTCGCGGCCGGGCTCGACGGCACGGTGCAGACGGTCGGAGAGTGGGCCGAAGATCGTGGCGCGGCGCAACAGCGGAGTAACTCCAGTCTGTTCGCCGCGCTGATGGGGCTGGCCGGCATCTTCGCGGCCGTTGCTGTGGTCAACGCGGTGGTGATGTCGACGGCCGACAGGCGGCGGGAGTTCGCGCTGGCCCGGATGGCCGGGCTGACTCGCGCGCAGGTCGTCACGGTTGATCTGGTCGAGTCCGCCACCGTCGTGATCGTCGGCGTACTCCTCGGATCGCTGGTCGCGGCGGCCGCGCTGGCCGGCATCGCCGCTGGTCCGTACGGTCTTGCAGCGTTGGCGATTCCCTGGCGCTTGCTCGGCCTGATCTTCGGCGTGGCGCTCATCGTCGTCGGTGCGGCCGCGGCGTTCACCGCGCACCAGGCGACGAGGCCGCAGCCGGTGTCGTTGCTAGCGGCTCGCGAATGACGTCTCGCCGGCCCGGCACATGCTGAGCAGGACCAGGTGATGGAACGGACGGATCAGGTTGTAGTAGAAGCGACCGACGGGTCGCAGGTACTTGACCAGCGTGACGACCTTGAACTCCGCGGGCTGCCCGTTGTCCGTGATGATCGCCAGCCAGGCGACCAGATGGTTGTCGGAGACCTTCAGCAACAAGTAGTGATCCTCCTCGCCGCGCACGACGGTGAAGAACGCGGCGGGGTCACCCGGGGTGAAGCTCACCGTCTCCGGCCGCAGTCGAAACGAGTCGGGGACGGCCGTCTCAAGCCGGAGCGCCCAGGCCAGCAGGATCCGGACACCGAACAAGGCTTTGATCCACAGCGGTCCATGGCCGAGTGCGCCGGCGGTGAACTCGCGCAGTGACACCGCACCGCGAGCGGTCTTCACATCGACCACGTCGACGATGGGCAGTAGGTCATCCAGCTCAGGCAGGTCGGTGCGGGTCGGCATGGCGACTCCTCTAGTCGATGGACGCGAGACGCAGGGTCAGTGCGTAGATGTCGCGCAGGTCGTCCTTGGCGATGGGCGGCAGCACCTGCTCGGCGCCGATCAGGATCAGATAGAGCAGTTGCGCGAACCGGTCCGGATCCAGGTCGGCCTTCAGTCCGTGGCACAGCTCCTTCACGTACGCCGTCCGCGCCCGGTCCACCCGCTCCTGCGCAGCCCGTACTTCGGGATCCTGGAGGGCCCACGCCCGTACGGCGATCTCGAGCCCGGCACTGTCCGGGTCGGACGTCACGAGGCGCAGGAGGTGCTGCAGCTTCGCCGCCGGCTCCGCATCGGGCTGGCGCTCGACCGCGTCGATCAGCCGGGTGGTGAATTGCGCCTCGAAGTACTCCAGGAGCGCCGTCCGGTAGCCGGCGGCGCCCTTGAAGTGGTGGTAGTACGAGCCCTTGGTGACCCCGAGCTTCCCGGTCAGTCGCTCGATCGTCACCGCCGGCGCACCTTCGTCCGCCAGTAGCTCGAGGCCGGCGTCCAGCCATTCCGTCCGGGTGACCATGCCGAAAACATACCATACCGTTTGGTATGGTCAATCCTGTGTGACCTCCTCGCCGAAGAGCTCGACCGAGGTGAGGTGCAGGTCGCCTTCGCGGACGTGGAGCGTTCGCTCGACCGTGTCGAAGGTGCCGACCGCGTCGCCCGTCGACCAGAAGATCCGTCGTACGTCGGGAGTCCGCGGCGCGAACCGCATCACCCCGGTCCGTCCGTCGTAGTCGAAGCCGGTCAGCGCGATCACCGCACCCCAGCTCGCCATCGCCCGCGCGTAGTGGTGACCGCACTCCGCCTCGTCGAACGGGTTGCGCCGCTCCCCGTCGTACCGGGCCCGGATGTCGGCGATCACCTGCAGCCCCTCGTCGACCAGGCCTTCCGCGATCAGGCCGACCGCGAGGATGTGCTCGAACCCCGTCATCACCTCGCTGAAGTACGGGAACGGCCGCTCAGGCCGGTTGCCGCGCGGATAGCTGCACATCAGTACGGCGGACTCGTCGCCCAGCACGTAACTGCGCATGTGGTTGAAGTGCCCGGAGAACCCGGAAAGCCCGTTGTGCTTCAGGATGCTGCGCAACGTCGTCACGACCCGGTCCGGATCGAGCAGGGTGCCGAGTTGGGTCAGCCGAGCGAGGTGCTGCCCGACCAGTTGATCGACGAGGCAGCCGTCGCCCAGTTGCAGCACGGGATGGGTCGGATCGGCGGCGCCCATCCGTTCGCGGAGGCCGGGTGCGATGTCGTCTGCTGATGCCGGCGGGCGAATCTCGTGCCGGTAGTACTCGCCGTTGAACAGGTGCTCGTCCATCCACGCACTGCCGTTGTCGAAGAGCGTGCGGCACTCCGTGGCGAGGTCTTCGACGCCGAGGTAGCGGGCCATTTCCTCGCACGCGCGCAGGGCCGCCAGGTACCAGGACTGCATCTGCGGGTTGGGTCCGTAGTACTCGACGTCCATCGTGTTGTGCTGGCAGCCCTCGATCACGCCGTCACGGTCGGCGTCCCATCCGCCGGGGATCCAGCAGAACTCGAGCGCCCGCCGGGCCGCAGGCCACAGCGAACGCACCAGCTCGTCATCGCCGCTGAGCCGCCAGTCGCGATACAGCTTGACCAGGCACCCGAGCTGACCGTCGGCGGCAGCGACTCGCCAGTCGGTCGCACTGGTCTCGAGGGGGAGGCCGACCCGGAAGCTCATCAGCCCTTGATCATCGGTCGCGTGGGCGAACTCGACCTCACGCATCGAGCGCGCGATCTGACCGAACAGGAAGGGTGTGGCCTGCTCGTAGTTCCACACATGCGTGCAACTGCCGAAGCAGCTGCCTTCATGGTCGGAGCATCCTTCCCAGCCGAAGAACCGTCCGTCCGGGGTCCGGAAGACCGTCTGGGTCCGCAGTGTGCTCAGGTTGAACAGAGCCGCCTCATGGACCTGCGCGGGCAGGTCGCTGCCGAGGAAGTCCGTGACGAAGGCGACGGTACGACGTTCCAGCTCGTCGAGCTGCGCTGCGAAGCGGCAGAGCATGGTCCAGACGTCGTCGATCAGCGTCGTGTAGTAGTTGCCGACGACGGCGGGCTTCTCCCAGGCGCGCCGGTTCGGGAAGTGCCAGCCGAGGAGGAAGGTGAAGCGCTCGGTCGCGCCGGCGGCGACGGTACGGCGGTCGGCCACCGACGCGATCGGGGTCGCGGACTCGCTGGTGCGCTCGTCGAGCCGGCCGTCGGCGCTGAAGTCGTCCCAGAAGTCGAGCAGGCTGTCGCCCCAGGTGCGATCCGCCCAGCCGGTCCGGCGGCTCACGTCCTGGCCGTCCAGCACTGCCAGCGCGATCGAGCCGTACTGCTCCGCGGCGGGATCGACCCCGCGGCTGCGCAACAGCACACCGTCCGCGCGGACTGCCGGTCCGCCGGTGGCGGTCGTGTTGTAGTTGCCCGCAGCAACGTCTGTGGTGCCGTCCCGGCCGATGAAGTTCTGCAGCGATCCGGCCAGCGACACCGTCAGCGGCTCGGTTCCGCGGTTCGTCACGACGAAGCGCAGTACGGCGACCGGCCAGGAGCTCGCCTCGACGTCGGTGGGGACGAGTGGGTTGAACGCCTCCAGCTCCACGTCGACCGGTACGTCGTCGTCGCGGAGTTCGATCCGGCCGAACGGGTACGCCGTACTGAAGGTAGCCTCGCGGAAGCGGGGGAGGCCGTGGTTCTGGGCGGCGCTGCCGTGGGCGCCTTCGTACTCACTCAGGTCGAGTGGGCCTTCGACGGCGCGGGTATTCACAGTGCCGTCGCCGGATTCGGTGCGGATCGCGAAGAACGCCGTACCGGGGTGGAAGCCCTTGGCCGGGCGGTTCACGATCTCCCAGTCGCGGAGGTTGCCGCGGCCGCCGAGGGAGACCGTGCCGGTGCCGATACCGCCGAGCGGGAGGGAGATCCGGCGGAGGTGGCGGCCGGTGTACGTACGAAGCTGGGGCCAGGTCGTCATGTGACCCGACCCTAATCGCCGCGCCCGCCGGAGAAATCGATCTCCGGCGGGTCGGTCGACCAATCGGTCAGGCGTCGGCGGTGATGAGTGCCTGCGCCTCGACCGCGGAGTGGTTCGCCGGGATGCGCAGGTGGGACAGCGGCTTCCAGCCGCTGGCCAGGACGCCGACCGCGAGCACGACGGCGAACGCGCCGACGTAGAACGGGATCTGGACGTTGATCTCCTCGCCGAGCTTGCCGGCCAGCCACGGAGCGATCGCACCGCCGGAGAAGCGGACGAAGGAGTACGCCGCGGACGCCGTACCGCGCTCGACCGGGGCGGCGCCCATCACGGCCTCGGTGATCAGCGTGTTGTTGATGCCGAGGAACAGCCCGGCCACGATGACGCCGGCCGCGAGAACCCCCTTGTGGTGCGCGTACACACCCATCACCGCGAGGTCCGCGGCGAACAGCAGCAGCGAGGTCATCACCACCGGCAGCGTGCCGAACAGGCGCTGCAGCCGCGGAGCCACGAACACCGACGTGAACGCCAGTCCGATCCCCCAGCCGAAGAAGATCAGCCCGATCTGCCGCGCCGACATCGCCAGCGGGAACGGCGTGAACGCCAGCAGGGTGAAGAAGCCGAAGTTGTAGAGCAGTGCGGTGACCGCGACGGTCGCCAGCGACCGGTGCCGCAGTGCCTTCAGCGGCTCGACGATCGACGTACGGCGTCCTGCTGGCGGCGACGTGGGCAGCAGGAACGCGGTCGCGGCCAGCGCGATCGTCATCAGGACGGCGACACCGAAGAACGGGCCGCGCCACGAGATCGTGCCGAGCTCACCGCCGACCAGCGGGCCGGCCGCGATGCCGACACCGAGAGCGGCCTCGTACAGGATGATCGCCTGGGCGACCGAGCCGCTCGCGGAGTTCACGATCGTGGCGAGGGCGGTGGCGATGAACAGCGCGTTGCCCAGGCCCCAGCCGGCCCGGAAAGCCACGATCATGCCGATCGAGTTGGACAGGCCGGCCAGTGCGCTGAACACGACGATGATGGCCAGGCCGATGAGCAGGGTGCGCTTCGCGCCGATCCGGCTGGAGACCGCGCCGGTGATCAGCATCGCCACCCCGATGACCGCCATGTAGCTGGTGAACAGCAGCGAGACCTGGGACGGGCTCGCGTGCAGCTGCTCGGCGATCGGCTTGAGGATCGGGTCCACCAGGCCGATGCCCATGAACGCGATCACACAGGCGAACGCCACCGCCCAGACGGACTTGGGTTGCTTCAGGAACGAGGAGTTGCTCACCGGGGCGTGTCCTCCAGAACATCTTCGAGGGTGAGGATCTTGTGCATGACGGCGACGGCGGCCTCGAGCGTCGCGAGGTCGGTGCCGGGGAGCTGAAGGAGCCGGGCGGCGACCGCAGCGCCGGCCTGCTGGCGGGCGCGCTGCAGTTCGGCCAGGCCGGCCTCGGTCAGGCTGATCAGGCTGGCGCGGGAGTCGGTCGGATCGGCCGCACGCCGGACCCAGCCCTGCTCCTCCTGGCGTTGCACCAGGGTGGACATGGTCGGCTGCGAGCACCGGTCGGCCTTGGCCAGGTCACTGATCCTGGTCGGCCCGAGCTCGTCGAGCCGCCCCAGCAACCGCATCGCCGCATGCGGCAACACGCTCACGTCCCGGCTGGCCATCCGCGTCAACCGCGCCGACGCGACGACGACCTCGATCCCGAGCTGAGTCAGATCCGTTCCGATCACACATTTCAATATACATAGGAAACCTATGCATCTCCATCGTTGGAACGGTGAACCGCATCACTGCCGGGAGTCGTTCTGAGGCTGCTGGCGGGCGCGGGCGGCTTCGATGTCGGGGACGTGTTCCTCGGCCCAGAGCCGTACGGCGCGGAGCGGCACGAGGAGCGAGTGTCCCAGCGGTGTCAGGTCGTACTGGACGTGCGGTGGGTTCTCGTCGTACTCGTGCCGGCTGATCAATCCGTCGCTTTCCAGGGAACGGAGGGTCTCGGTCAGGACCTTCGGAGTGATGCCCTGGATGTGCGCCCTCAGTTCGGTGAAGCGGCGCGGCCCGTCGGCGAGGGCGTTGACCACGAACACGGTCCACCGGGCGCCGATGCGGTGGAGGACCGTGCGGCTCGGACAGGTCGCGGCCATCACGTTGTACGCCTTGCCCATGGGGGACCCCCAGTTCCGTTGAAGATACCGGTATCAAATCCATACCGTTGCATCCGATCCTACGAGAGGGAGTGACACACATGGAGCGGATCCTGGTGATCGGCGGCGCACGGGCGCTCGGGGCGGCCGTGGCGCGGCGGGCGGCGGAGGACGGGTACGAGGTGGTGATCGGGGCGCGTGATCTGGCTGCGGCTCAGCTGCTCGCGGCCGAGATCGGCGCGACCGCGATCCGGATCGATCTGCAGGACGAGACGACGATCGCGGCTGCGGCCGATCGGCTGGCCGACGGAATCGATCACATCGTGACGACCGGTTCGGCGCCGCACGACGTTCGTGCGGTCGAACTGGATCGCGACAAGCTGGTGGGAGCGGTCACGGCCAAGGTGATCGGACCGATGCTGGTCGCGAAGCACTTCGCGAAGGTACTGCGGCCCACCGGGTCGATCGTGCTGTTCTCCGGCGTCGTCGGGTGGCGGCCGGGGCCGGGCTCGCTCGTCAAGGGCGTGACGAACGGCGCGGTCGAGTACCTCGCTCGCCACCTCGCCGCGGACCTCGCTCCGGTGCGGGTCAACGCGCTCTCACCCGGGGTCGTGGACTCCGGTGCGTGGGACCGGCTCGCCGACAAGAAGGCCGGCCTGCTGAGCAAGAGCGCCGCCGGGACTCTGGTGGGACGCCACGGCGAGACCGAGGATGTCGTCGACACGGTGATGTGGCTCCTCCGCGCAGGCTTCATCTCCGGCGAAACGATCCACCTCGAAGGCGGCGCCCGCCACAAGACCGCCTGACGGCCCCACCGCGGGCCATCAGAGCTGCTGGGCGATGGTTGCGGCGGCTTCGGCTGGGCCGTTCGCGGCGGCGTACAGCTTCTGGATTTGCTCGGCTGCCTCGGCGTGGGTGGGGTTGTCGAGCATCTGGGTGGTTTGGGCGGCCAGGGTGCCGGGGCGGGCGCGGCGGGCGGCGCCGAGGCGTTCGACCAGGGCGACGTTGAGGTCCTGTTCGATGTGGAGGGGGATGCCGAGGAGTGGGGTGCCGCTGGCCATGGCGGTTTGAACGCTGCCCTGGCCGCCGGTGGTGATCGCGAGGTCGACCTGTGGCATGACCAGATGACTGGGCAGGACTCCCTCAATCAGGATTCGGTCGGTGGCGAGGTCGCCGAGGTCGTGGATGGTGCCGGCGACCAGGATTCGTACGTCGAGCCGGCTCAGCTCGGCGATCGCCGTACGGACCTGGGTGGGCGGGGTCGAGGTCATGGCGAGGTAGATCGTCGGGCCGGGGAGGTCGAGGAAGTTCTGCACCCTGGCTGGGATCGGGAGGTCCAGTTGTGCGAACAGCGGGCCGACCGCCGCGAGACGCGCGCCGGCTCGATAGCCCTTGCCGGGTGTCCAGGCCTCCAGTTCGGCGGCGGAGATTCCGAGCACTTCGGGGATCTCGGGGACCAAGGACAGGTCGCCGAGCAGGAGGGCGGCCAAGCTGGGGACGCCTTCCACGCCGAGCTCCGCGGCGACGCGGTTGAAGCCGCCGCAGTACGCCGTGATGCGGTTGGGGGTCCGATTGACGAGGAAGCGGGCCAGCCAATCGGGTGCATGCTTCAACCGTGGATCTACCGGCCGGGTCGGCGCCGGTAGCAGGCGATGCTCGAAGACCGGCGGTACGAAGCTGCCCGCGTGTTCCGTGATCACCCGTACGCCGGCCAATCGCGACGACAACAACGTGGTCAGGGTGAATCCGGTGACGGCGACCGTGATCCCGTGGGTTCGGAAGTACTCGGCCTCGGCCGCGACGTACAGCCGGATCTCGGCATCGTCGTACATGCTCTGCCGGGGATCGCCGAGGCCGACGGCCGAGCCGACGAAGGCGGCCGCGCGGGCGGCGGAGAGTCCCGGGCCGAGAACGTCGTACCTGATGCCGGCCTCGGCCAGCAGGCGTTCGTGGGGGCCGCCGTGGGTAGCGACGCGGACCTCGAGACCGAGTTGGGTGAGGGCGCGGTGGAGCTCGAGCATGCGGGAGGTCTCGGACAGGTAGGCGCAATGCGGCAGTAGGCAGATCACGGTTGCCCCCTTCGACAGTGATAGGTAATATATTGCCTATGTCGTCGGTGGACAAGGGTCGGAAGCTCTTCGGGATCGGCGCGGGCTCGGAGCTGGCGCCGTCGGTGCGGGCGTTCCGGACCGCCCTGATGCTTGCGCAGAAACTGCGCTACGAGATGGACGAGCGACTGCGTGCGGACGGGCTCACCACGCAGCAGGCCGCGCTGATCACCGTCGTCAAGGCGATGGGGAAGCCGTCGCTCGCGGAGGCCGCGACCGCGCTCGGGAGCACACATCAGAACGTCGCCCAGATCGTCGCGGCCCTGCAGCGCAAGGAGTTGCTGCAGGTCGAGCCGGACCCGGCGGACCGGCGCCGCAAGTTGCTGTCAGCAACTAACAACAGTGCCGCGTACTGGCGGGAGCGGGACGCGGGGGACATCGCCGCGATCGACGACTGGTTCGCGGACCTGAGCCCGGCCGAGCTCGAAACCTTCTGCGACCTCGCCGACCGCGTGATCGGCAGGGTCAACCATGCTTAAGGCAGCCTTGGGCAGCACTGCGTTCTTCTTCGCGGCGCCGTGCGTGGTGGGCGGCGTGGTGCCGTGGTGGGTGAGTGGATGGGCGGCGCCACGGTTCTGGCCGGGCTTCGTGGTGGTGGCGGCCGGTGCGTTCGTCGTACTGCGGGCGTTCGTGCGGTTCGTCCGGGAAGGACGTGGCACGCCGGCGCCCATGGCTCCGACGGAGGAGTTGGTCGTGGGCGGCGACTATCGCTTCGTCCGCAACCCCATGTACGTCGGTGTGGTGACCGCGATCCTCGGGCAGTCGCTGGTCTTTCTCGACCCGTGGGTGCTGGCGTACGGCGTACTCGCGTGGTCCGTGATGGCGTCGTTCGTGCGCTTCTACGAGGAGCCCGTACTGCGGGAGCGGTACGGCCGGCAGTACGAGGAGTACTGCCTGACCGTGCCCGCGTGGGTGCCTAGGTTCCGAAGAGACTGAGTGGGATCGGGCCGCGGTGGAGGACATGCGGGATGTCGGCCCAGGGGTAGAGCGGCTCGTTGTACGTTGACGCAATGGACAAGCGCTTTCTCGGTCGGACCGGGCTGGAAGTCAGTGAGCTGTGCCTTGGCACGATGACGTTCGGCAGTGAGACCGACCAGTCGACCGCCCACAAGATCCTGGATGATTTCGTCGCCGCGGGCGGCACCATGATCGACACCGCGGACACCTACTCCGCCGGTGTCTCCGAGGAGATCATCGGCAGCTGGCTGAAGACCAGGAACCGCGACGACCTGGTGATCGCGACCAAGGTGTACGGCGAGGCCGGCCCCGGACTGCCCGTCCGCGGGGCCGGGCGGAAGCACATCCTCGCCGGCGTCGAAGCGAGCCTGCGCCGGCTGCAGACCGACTTCATCGACCTGTACCAGATCCACGTCTTCGACGACGCGACTCCGCTGGAAGAGACGCTGACCACGCTCGACACCCTGGTCACCAGCGGGAAGGTCCGCTTCATCGGCGCCAGCAACCTGACCGGATGGCAGCTGCAGAAGGCGATCGACCTCTCCCGTCACCACGGCCTGGAGCCGTACGTCTGCCTGCAGCCGCTCTACAACCTGCTCGACCGCGACGCCGAGCTCGACCTGATCCCGGTGTGTCAGAACGAGGGCGCCGGCGTGATCGCGTGGAGCCCACTGGCCGGCGGCTGGCTGTCCGGCAAGTACACCAAGGACGCGGGTGGCCCGCCGGCCGGCAGCCGCAGCAGCCAGGCCGACTGGGACAGCCACGACAACGATCGGACCTGGCGGGTTCTCGATGCCCTCCGCGCGGTCGCGGCCGAGGTCAACCGGACGCCTGCCCAGGTCGCCCTGCGGTGGGTGATGCAGCGGCCGGGTCTGACGGCGCCGATCATCGGGGCGAGGACCCCGGACCAGCTCGCCGACAATCTGGGCGCGACGGGATGGAGCCTCGACGACGACCAGCTGCGCCGGTTGACCGAGGCCGGCGACGGTCCGCTGCCGTACCCGCACAACATCCTGCGCCTCCCGCAGTTCGTCCGCCGCCCCAGCTGACCGGAGCACTCAAGGCGCAGCACCCCGGGTGCTGCGCCTTCTGCTTGCCCGAACGTGCAGTTCTGCAAAATTTCAGCGTTAATAGTTTGCAGTGACTGCAAGAATCCGCCTAGCCTGGATGGGTGACGCAGGCAGAGGGCGGGTTGCGGGAGCGGAAGAAGCGGGAGACGCGGGCCGCGCTGGCCGACGCCGCGCTGCGGCTGGCGCTGGAGAAGGGGCCGGACCACGTCACGGTCGAGGAGATCGCCGAGGCGGCGGACGTCTCGGTGCGGACCTTCTTCAACTACTTCCCGCACAAGGAGCACGCGATCCTCGGGCGCAACCCCGAGCACCTCGAGCGTGCCCTGGAGCGGATGCGGACCGCGCCGGCCGAAGAGTCGCCGCTGACCACGATGTGGTTCGTCGTCCGCGACGTACTGCGTGATCTCGAGAGCGACGGCGAGTTGTCGCGGCGCGGTGAGCTGATCATGCAGTCGCCGACCCTGCTCTATCAGCTGATGATGTCCAGCTTCGACGACGAGCGGCAACTGACCGCCGCCCTGGCCGACCGGATGGGCGAACCGGATGGTTCGGTCCGGGTGGCGCTGATCGTCGGCGCCGCCGGCGCGGCCTGCCGGGTGGCGATGGAACTGCACAAGACCGCCCCGGACCGGTCCGTCCGCGAGCTCGTCGACGAGGCCTTCCACTTACTTGCCCAAGGCATCGACCCCGCCTTCGGGCCGGACCACCGCAACCAGAAAGGTCATTCATGACAACGACCTCTTCGCCCACGCCCGAGTCGGTGTCGGGTGAGGTCACTGCCACTGACGAAACCCCGTCGACCAGCCTGACCCCGCGGCAGACCGTGCAGGCCATCTCCGGCTTGATGATGGGCATGTTCGTGGCGATCCTGGCCGGCACCGTGGTGTCGACCGCGCTGCCGCGGATCATTCACGACCTGGGGGCGAGTCAGTCCTCCTACACCTGGGTCGTCACCCTCGAGCTACTCACGATGACGGCCACCGTGCCGTTGTGGGGCAAGCTCGCCGACCTCTACAACAACAAGCTGCTGGTCCAGCTGTCGCTGGGCTTCTTCGTGATCGGCTCGCTGGTCGCGGGCTTCGCTCCGAACATCGAAGTACTGCTAGGCAGCCGGGTCCTGCAGGGCCTCGGCGCCGGCGGACTGACCGCACTCGTGCAGATCGTGATGGCGGCGATCATCCCGCCGCGCGAGCTCGGCCGGTACTCCGGGATCTTCGGCGCGATCTTCGCCTCGGCGACGGTCGGGGGACCGCTGCTCGGCGGATTCCTGGTCGACTCGCCGCTCGGCTGGCGGGCCTGTTTCCTGGTCGGCGTGCCGTTCGTGCTCGCCGCGATCGTGCTGCTGCAGCGCACGCTGAAGCTGCCGACCGTTCGCCGCGAGGTGAAGATCGACTGGTGGGGCGCGTTCCTGATCACCGCCGGGGTGAGCACGCTGCTGGTCTGGTCGTCGTTCGCCGGCAACAAGTTCGAATGGGTGTCCGGCTGGAGCTTCCTGCTGGTCGCGGTGGCGCTCGTGGCGCTGGTGGCCGCCGTACTGGTCGAGCGCCGGCACCCCGAGCCGATCATCCCGATGGACCTGTTCCGCAACCGCACGGTGACGCTGGCCATCGTCGCCAGCGCGCTGGTCGGCGTGGCGATGTTCGGTGGCTCGGTGTTCCTGGCGCAGTACTTCCAGATCGCGCAGGGCTATACCCCGACCAAGGCCGGGCTGATGAGTCTGCCGATGATCCTGGGCATGATGGTCGCGTCCACGATCGCCGGTGGGCTGATCACGAAGTACGGCAAGTGGAAGGTCTACCTGGTCGTCGGCAGTGTGCTGCTGCCGATCGGGCTGGCCCTGTTCGGCACGATCGACGCACACACCTCGAAGTACATGCTGTGGACGTTCATGATCGTCCTCGGTGTCGGCATCGGCCTGGTGATGCAGAACCTGGTGCTCGCCGCGCAGAACGACGTACCGGCGCGAGAGCTGGGCGCGGCCACCTCGGCGGTGAGCTTCTTCCGCAGCATGGGCGGCACCATCGGCGTCAGTGTGCTCGGTGCGATCCTGGCGAACAAGGTCACCGAGACGCTGAACCCGGGCGGCGCCTCGTCCGGCAGCAGCGGAGCGGTGCCGAACGTCGCCGAACTACCGGAGCAGGCGCGAGCCGTCGTCGAGAACGCGTACGGCGCGGCGACCGCGGATCTGTTCACGATGTCGGTGCCGTTCGCGGTGCTGGCGCTCATTGCGGTCCTGTTCATCAAGGAGAAGGCACTGCTGACCACCAGCGGAGCCGAGCGTCGCGCTCAGGAGGAGCCTGACATCCTGGATGCATGATCGTTGCATTCAGCATCAGCCCTTCCGGCGGTGACGAGACCGGAGGCGTGGGCCAGGCGGTGGCCGAAGCCGTTCGCGTGGTCCGCGCCTCCGGTCTGCCGAACGAGACCAACGCGATGTTCACCAACATCGAGGGTGAGTGGGACGAGGTGATGGCCGTGGTCAAGCAGGCCGTCGATGCCGTCGCCGCCGCCTCGCCGCGAGTGAGCCTCGTGCTGAAGGCGGACATTCGCCCCGGCTACACCGGCCAACTCACCGCTAAGGTCGACCGGATCGAGCAGGCGCTAGCCGACTGAGTTGAGGATGCCGATCACCTGGTCGTAGCGGTTCTCCCGTTCCGCGTCGCGCAGGAAGCGGACCCGGTCTACGAGGATCTCGTCGGCGTCCGGGTGCTGCCGGAGCAGGTCCATCGTCTCGGTGAGGTACTCGTCCAGCGGCATCGCCCGCTCGTCGTCCTCTTGGTTCAGCAATGCGGTTCTGACGGCGGGCGGGACCACCTCGATCACCTGGACCCCGGCGTCCGCGAGCTGGATCCGAAGACTCTGGGTGTAGCTGTGGATCGCGGCCTTGGTGGCACTGTAGGTCGGCGTGATCGTCAGTGGCACGGACGCGAGACCGGACGAGACGGTCAGGATCGCCGGATCGCGCTGCTTCAGCAGGTACGGCGTGAACGCGGTGACGGTGCGGATCGTGCCGAGCAGGTTGATGTCGATCGTCTGCTCCGCGGTCGCGAGGTGACCGGGATCGCGGAGGTCCTCGACCTGCATGATGCCGGCCATCGTGACCAGCACGTTGACGTCATGGGCGCCGGTCACCTGCTCGAAGGCCCTGGCGATCGAGTCCGGGTCGGCGACGTCGAGTGCGACCCCCTCGATACCGTCCTCGGCGGCGATCCGGTCCAGCAGGTCTTGGCGCCGGCCGCTGATGATCACGGTGTTGCCGAGATCGCGGAACCGGCGGGCCAGACCGAGGCCGAGTCCCGACGTACCGCCGGTGAAGAAGATCGTGTTGCCAGTCGTTTTCATGTCTCCAGGCTGCGATCGGATGCCGATGGCAACCAGGCCCGGCCCAGCCTCTGCTCGGCAAGCAGTGGATAACAGCCGCCCGTTCGCGACACTGGATGCATGGAGTACGCCGAACTGTCCGATTTCCTCCGCAAACGCCGCGAGGCCCTGCAGCCCGAGGACGTCGGGTTGCCGCGCGGCCGGCGCCGTCGTACGCCGGGACTCCGGCGCGAGGAGATCGCCGTACTGGCGTCGATGTCGACGGACTACTACAGCCGGCTGGAAGGCGGCCGGGGCCCGCAGCCGTCGGTGGAGATGCTGACGTCGATCGCCCGCGCGCTGCGGCTGACGCTGGAGGAGCGGGATCACCTGTTCGTGCTCGCCGGGCACGGTACGCCGCCGCGCACGACGCGGGCCTGTCACGTCGACCCCGGCATGCTGCGCATCCTCGACCGGCTGCACGACACGCCCGCGCTGCTGGTCAACCGCTGCGGCGAGACGCTCGCGCAGACGCCGGCGCACGTCGCGTTCGCGGGGGAGCTGACCAACTTCGAGGGGCTGGAGCGGAGCGAGGTCTACCGCTGGTTCGCGCATCCGGAGTCGCGGGTGCTCTATCTCGAGCCCGAGCTGTCCACCCACAGCCGGATGCTGGTCTCGATGCTGCGCTCGGTCGCCACCGTCGACGGGCCGAAGTCGTACGCCGCGACGATCGTCCGCGCGCTGCAGAAGCTGAGTCCGGAGTTCACCGAGATCTGGGACGCGCACGAGATCGGTGTCATGCACAGCCGGACCAAGCACTTCCGGCATCCCGTGGTCGGCGAGCTCGACCTGTACTGCGAGGTGATCGACAACCGGGACCAGCAGCAGACGCTCGTGGTCTTCACCGCCGAACCCGGCAGCGAGAGCGCCGACAAACTGGGGCTGCTGGGTGTCTTGGGCAGTCAGTCGATGAGCTCTGGACAGGACTTTGATCCGGAGTTAATTTAAGTCCTGAAATTTCATAATTGCTCCGCACCGGAAAGGGCCGCCCCCCATGCTTTCCGATCGCTTCCGCCTGCCTGCGTTCCTGCTCGCCTTCGTGCTGCTGGTCAGCACCCTCTCCGTCACGCCCGCGACTGCTCAGGTCCAGGCGAATTTCAACGTGCTCGCGTTCTACAGCGGCACCTGGGACGCCGCCCACATCGATTTCGAGAAGGAGGCGAACCAGCGCTTCCCGCAGTTCGGGGCGCAGAACGGGTTCATCTACACCGCCACGAACAACTGGGACCAGCTCAACAACCTGACGGCGTCGCAGTACCAGGTGGTGATGTTCCTCGACGACTCGCCGCACACCGACGCAGAGCGCACCGGGTTCCAGCGCTACCTGGACAACGGTGGCGCGTTCTTCGGCTTCCACGTGTCGGCGTACAACGACGCGAGTGGTGGCTGGCCGTGGTTCAACAACACGCTGCTCGGGACCGGGCGCTTCCAGTCGAACACCTGGGGACCGACCGCGGTCACGCTGAAGGCGGAGAACCGTTCGCACCCGGCGCTGGTGAACACCGGCGCGACGTTCCAGTCGTCGGTGAGTGAGTGGTACAGCTGGCAGAACGACCTGCGGAACAACCCCGACATCCAGATCCTGGCGTCGATCGACCCGTCCAGCTTCCCGGTCGGCACCGACCCGAACCAGACCTGGTACAGCGGCTACTACCCGATTATCTGGACCAACAAGAACTACAAGATGATCTACGCGAACTTCGGCCACAACGCGATGAACTACGAGACCAACACCCGGCTCTCGTCGACCTTCGACAGCCCGGCCCAGAACCAGTTCATGATGGACGCGCTCAAGTGGCTGGGTGGCGCCGGTACGACGCCTCCGGCCGACCAGCCGTCGCCGACCGCGTGGTACACGATCGCCAACAAGGCCAACGGAAAGTGCGTCGACGCCCGCGCGGCCGCGACCGCCAACGGGACCGTGATCCAGCAGTACAGCTGCAACTCCACGCAGGCACAGCAGTTCCAGTTCCAGCCCACGTCCGGCGGGTTCACCCGGGTGAACAACCGCAACGACGCGACCAAGGTCATCGACGTGACCGGAGTGTCCGCCGCTGACAACGCCGGCCTGCAGTTGTGGACGTACAGCAACGGCAACAACCAGCAGTGGCAGGCCGTCTCCGAAGGCAGCGGCTACTTCCACTTCGTCAGCCGCTTCAGCACCAAGTGCCTGACCGTCCCCAACGGCTCCACCGCCGACAGCACCCAACTCGTCCAACTCACCTGCAATGGCACCGCGGCCCAGTCTTTCCAGCTGACGATTGCCTGACCATGGACTAGGTTCACGCGCATGAGAATCCTGCGTGTGGCCGCTGTGGCGGCAGGAGGTCTGCTGTTGATGTCTCAGCTCGTCCCCGCCCAGGCGAGCGGCGGACCGTCGTACCAGTGGAAGCAGACGCCGACCGGGAGTACGGCGCAGTTCCGCGGGTTGGCGGCGGTCAGCAAGGACGTCGCCTGGGTGGGCGGGACCGAAGGGCAGGTGCTGCGGACCGTCGACGGTGGGAAGCACTGGCAGAACGTCAGCCCGCCCAGCGCCGGCGCACTGCAGTTCCGCGACGTCGAGGCGTTCGACGCGCAGCGGGCGCTGGTCCTGTCGATCGGCACCGGCGAGGACTCGCGGATCTACCGGACGGTGAACGGCGGCAAGTCGTGGACGGAGACGTTCCGGAACACGGATGCGAACGCCTTCTACGACTGCTTCGCCTTCAACGACCACAAGCACGGGCTGGCGTTGAGCGACCCGGTGGACGGGAAGTTCCGGATCGCGGCGACCTCGGACGGCGGCAAGTCGTGGCAGGTCCAGTCGAACGCCGGGATGCCGGCCGCGCTGACGGGTGAGTTCGCGTTCGCGGCGAGCGGGACCTGCCTGGTCGCCGGACCCGGCCGGACGGCGTGGTTCGCGTCCGGCGGCGGCGACCGGCCGCGGGTGTTCCGGACCGTTGACGGTGGCAAGCACTGGACGGTCGCCGACTCGCCGATGGCCAGCGGTGAGGCGGCCGGGATCTTCAGCCTCGCGTTCCGCGGGCCACTGGTCGGGGTCGCGGTCGGTGGCGACTTCCTCAAGCCGACCGAGGCCGTGAAGGCCGCATCGGTCACGTACGACGGTGGCCGCACCTGGAAGCTGGTTCCGGCGGACAAGGCGCCGAAGGGGTACCGGAGTGGGTCGTCCTTCGTGCCGTGGTCGCGGTCGACGGTCCTCGCGGTCGGTCCGTCCGGGAGCGACGTGAGCTACGACGGCGGACGCAGCTGGAAGCAGTTCTACGACGGCAGCTTCGACAGCGTCGAATGCGCCGGTCACGGCTCCCACGCGGGCTGCTGGGCCTCGGGTGCCAAGGGCGCCGTCGCTCGACTCGTGCGCTGACGTTCAGGCCGGCGACACTCGGTCGTAGTGCGGGTGTCGCCGGTTTTCCGGAAGGATGGACGCATGCGTAAATTACTAACGGTTCTCGTGGGGTTCTTGATCGTGATTCCGACCGTTGCCGCGGCTCGGCCGGACGCCGGGCGTCCGAGCCGGCCGTTGACAGTGATGACGTACAACATCCACCACGGAGCCGGGATCGACGGAGTCCTCGATCTCGAGCGGATCGCCGTACTGATCCAGAAGTCCGGTGCGGATGTGATCGGGCTGCAGGAGGTCGACCGGCACTGGGACGTCCGGAGCAACTGGGTCGACCAGCCGGCCTGGTTCGCCGAGCGGCTCAAGATGCACTACGCGTACGCCGCCAACCTCGACCTCCCGCCGGTGAACCCGGGCGAGCCGCGGCGCCAGTACGGTACGGCGATCCTGTCGAAGTACCCGATCAAGGACTTCACCAACACCCTCCTGCCGCTCTATCCGACCGGGGAGCAGCGTGGGCTCGCGGTGGCGAGCATCAAGGTCCGCGGCGCCGACCTGCGGTTCGCCAACACGCACCTGACCAGCAACAACAACGCCGAGCGGCTGGAGCAGGCGCAGAAGGTGGTCGAACTGCTGGGCACGTCGAAGGTCCCGACGCTGCTCGTCGGCGACCTGAACGCGACGCCGGAGAAGCCGGAGATCAAGACCCTGACCGCGGTGCTCGACGACACCTGGACCGAGGTCGGTGTCGGCCCGGGCTACACGATCGAGGCGGAGAACCCGACCAAACGGATCGACTTCCAGCTGCACAGCGCCGGGCTGAGCCCGGTCAACGCCGAGGTCCCGGTCACCCCGGCCTCCGACCACCTGCCCGTCGTCGCCACGTTCACTCTGCACTGACAGCCCACTCCGCGGCGCCCATCCGGCCTCCGGTTGGGCGCCGTTGTCATGCCGTCGCGAATTACAAGCTTGTAGTTTGTCAAGCCGACACGCAGGTGCAACAAAGTTACTTGTGTGAAAACTGTTCCCAATGGGGCTGGAGGCAACTAGTGTCACGTATGTGGTCCATGAGGACCAAAAGTTCACGAACCCTGGGGAAGGGGTTCGTGACCGGCGGAAGGAACGATTCCGATGCGGACGCCCTCGAGGGCCACGTCCGGCGGGCGGGTCGGGAGCACTGGGAAGACCGGTAGGGCGCTGCTCTCCGGGGTGCTCGCGATCTGCCTGGCCGGCTCGATGGCCATCCAAACGGTCCCGGCCGAGGCCACCAAGCCGAAGCCACCGGTCATTCCGTCCAAGGCCGCGGTCGAGCGGGCCAAGCAGGCCGCCGCCTCGAAGGCCGGCCAGGTGGCCGCGATCGAGCGGCAGCTGGCCGCGGCGAACGCGCGGCTCGAGCAACTCGGCATCCAGTCCGGGATCGCGGACGAGGCGTACAACGGCGCGGTGTACAAACTGCAGCAGGCCAAGGCCGAGGCGGCCGCCGCGGCGGCCCGGGCGGCGAAGGCGCAGCAGACCCTGGCCATCCAGCGGCAGCAGATCGGCCGGTTCGCGGCGGCGTCGTACCAGGGTGGTGGCGACGTGGCGAAGATCGCGCCGCTGTTCACAGCCGACGGTCCGCAGCAACTGCTCGACTCGGCCGGCGCGGCGCGCTCGGTGTCGACCGCGATGCAGGGGTCCTACCTGCGGTACACGGCGACCCAGGTGGTCACGAACCTGTTCAAGGTGCAGGCCGACGAGGCTGTGGTCAAGGTGAAGCAGGCGACCGACGAGGCTGCCAAGGCGAAGCAGGCGGCCGAGAACGCGGAGGCCGCCCAGGCCGCCGCGGTGACCGCGATGGGCGTGCAGCGGACGCGGTCGATCGCGCAGCTCGCCGTACTGCAGAACACGTCGGTCCGGGTGGCCGCCCAGCGGCAGCGGGGGCTCGAGGAGCTTGCGCGGCAACGCGCCGCCGAACTCGCCGCGCGGAAGGCCGCCGAGCTGAAGCGGCGGATCGCCGCCCGGGAGGCCGCCGAGCGGGCCCGGGAGAAGGCCGAGCAGGCGCGGGAGGAGGCCGAGCAGGCGCGGGAGGAGAAGGAGGCCCGCGAGCAGGCGAAGCGGAACCACGGCAAGAAGCCGCCGAAGCAGCACACGCCGGACCGGCCCAGCAACAACAACGGCAACGACAACGGCAACAGCCACAGCACGCGCCGCGGAGCGCAGGCGGCGATCGACTTCGCGCTCTCGCAGCTCGGCGACATGTATCTGTGGGGCGGGACCGGTCCGTCCCGCTGGGACTGCTCCGGTCTGATGATGGGCGCGTGGGAGCGGGCCGGTGTCCAGCTGCCGCACTACAGCGTCGCGCAGTACGAGCAGGTCCGGCACATCGACGAGGACGAGCTGCGGCCGGGCGACCTGATCTTCTGGGCGCTGAACCCGGACGACCCGGGGACCATCCACCACGTCGCGATGTACCTCGGCAACGGGCGGATGATCCACGCGCCCCGGACCGGCAAGCCGGTGCAGATCGACAGCGTCTACTACTGGGTGCCGCCGAACTTCTTCGGACGGCCGTAAGACAGATCCCTTTCAGGCGATGAATCCGTTGCGCAGCAGGGCGATGGTCGCGTCAATGGTAGTTGCTGGAGGCAACAAGCGGTTCAGGTGGTCGCGATGAGGCGTCCGAGGTTGGCGCGGGCGTCGAGCGTCTCGTGAATGCGGACGACGTCGGTCAACGGATACGTGGCGTGGACGACCGGGCGTAGGTCGCCGGACTGCCAGCGGCGGGTGACCTCGGCGATGTCGGCGCGGGCCTCGTCCGGGCGGGCCTGGCGCCACCCCAGCATTCCCACGCCGGAGACGGTCTTGAGTCCGAACAGGCCCATCGCCGTGACGGTCGGGAGTTCGGTGGTGATGGCGCCGTACGTGATCATCGTGCCGAGCGGTGCGACGAGGTCGAGGCCTTGGTCGAAGACCTTGCCGCCGACCGCGTCGAGGACCGTATCGACGCCGTCGGGTGCGATCTCGCGGACCTTGGCCGGCCAGTCCGGGTCGGTCAGGTCGACGGCCTCGGCGCCGAGTTCGCGGATGAAGTCGAGCCGCTTGGCAGACGACGCCGTACCGATGATCGTCTTCGGGTCGAAGAAACGGGCCAGCTGGACGGCCAGGTGGCCGACGGTGCCGGCCGCGGACTGGATCAGCACAGTGCCGCCGGCGGGGACGCGGCCGGCCTCGAGGAGGCGGAGGGCGAGCGGCGCGGTCATCGACATCATCGTGGCCTCGCCCGCGTCGGCGTCGGCGGGGATCGGGGCGAGGAAGGCTGCGTCGGCGACGGCGAGGTCGGCGAAGGCGTCCTCGGACAAGGCGGCGACCCGTTGGCCGACCACGACGCCGGGCGGCGTGTCCGGGCCGAGCCTGGCGATCCGGCCGACCACGTCGCCGGTGAGGGTGCCCGGCAGCGGGCGGTCCCAGGGGGTGCCGCCGGCCCGGAGAACGGTGTCGATGGCGTTGGCGCCGATCGCCTCGACCTCGATCAGGACCTGGCCGGCCGCGGGTTCGGGGACGGCGACCTCGTCGATCTGCAGGACGTCGGGGCTGCCGTGCCGGTGGAAGCGCACTGCGCGCATGGGCTTGCTCCAAATCGTGGGAGTTCTAAATAATGGGAGAGTCCCACGATAACGCCTGGGCGGTCCGGTGCCAATAGAGTGGCCGGGTGAAGAAGGCGCCGACGCATCGTCTGGCCGACCGGGTGCTGTTCGCGCTGGGGCGGGCGAGTCAGCAGTCGCAGCGGCTGGTCCGGCAGCACATGACGGACGCCGGTGTGCGGACGCTGCACTACCACGTACTGGCGAGCCTGGCCGACGACGGCGAGGCCGTCCAGGCGACGCTGGCCGACCGGATCGTGCTGGACCGCAGCGACCTCGTCACCGTGCTCGACGAGCTGGAGGCGCTGGATTACGTCGTACGCCGGGTCGACCCGGCCGACCGCCGACGGAAGATCGTCGCGATCACGGCGACGGGGGAGAAGCAGTTGGTCGCGATGGACCAGCTGATCTACGCGGCCGAGGCGGAGTTGCTCGAGCCGTTGAGTGCGAGTGAACGCAAGACTCTGCTGGAGTTGCTGGGCAGGCTGACCGCCGAGTGAAGCCGCCGGCGCCGCGAGTGCGGGCCGGCGGAGTGGCTGCTCAGTGGCCTTCGGTTCAGTGGCCTTCGGTCTTCAGGCGGGCAAAGGAGGCGGTGATCTCGGCCTCGGCGTCGGCGCGGCCCACCCAGGTGGCGCCTTCGACGGACTTGCCGGGCTCGAGGTCCTTGTAAACCTCGAAGAAGTGCTGGATCTCGAGCCGGTCGAACTCGGGCACGTGGTGGATGTCGCGCAGGTGCTCCTGGCGCGGGTCGCCGGCCGGGACGCAGAGGACCTTGTCGTCCGGCCCCTTCTCGTCGGTCATCCGGAACATGCCGATGGCGCGGGCCCGGATCAGGCAGCCCGGGAAGGTCGGCTCGGGCAGCAGCACCAGTGCGTCCAGCGGGTCGCCGTCCTGGCCCAGGGTGTCCTCGATGAAGCCGTAGTCGGACGGGTACTGAGTGGCCGTGAACAGGGTGCGGTCCAGGCGCAGCCGGTTCGTCTTGTGGTCCAGCTCGTACTTGTTGCGAGTGCCCTTGGGGATCTCGATGAAGACGTCGAACTCCATACGGCAGATACTGTCACGGTTCCGACCGACCGACTGACAGGAGCAGCCCGGTGGCTCGTCCTCCCCGTGCGGTGTTCGTCACGCTGCTCGCCACGGCCCTTTGTGTGGGTCTGGTGAGCGGAGCACGCGCCGTACCCGGATCAGTGCAGTCCGCGCAGCAGGCTCCCGTCGTACTGGCGCCGGCCAAGGGCGCGGGCGTCGCACCGACGGCGGCCGGCGTCCAGAAGGCGCTCGCCGCGTTCCTCAAGGACCCGTCCCTCGGCAAGCACCGGGGCATCTACGTGTACGACGCCTCACGCGGCCAAGCGGTGTTCTCGGCCGGTACGGCGACTCCGTTCACCCCGGCGTCCACGCTGAAGCTGCTGACGACGGTCTCGGCGCTGGAGACCCTCGGAGCCGATCACACCTTCACCACGAAGGTGGTGAGCGCGGCCAACGGCTCGATCGTCCTGGTCGGTGGTGGTGACCCGTTGCTCGCCACGAAGCCCGCGGCGAGCTCCGACTTCCCGGCCCGCGCGACCCTGCAGACATTGGCCGCGAGTACGGCGAAGGCACTGAAGGCGCAGGGCGTCACGCGTGTCAGTCTCGGCTATGACGCCTCGCTCTTCACCGGTCCGGCCGCCAACGCGAACTGGGAGCCGAACTACCTGCCCGAAGGCATCGCGGCCCGCACTTCGGCGCTGTGGGTGAATGAGGGCCGGCTCTCTCCGGGCATGGCCAAGCGGTCGGACGCTCCGGCGCAGGCGGCCGCAGCCGCGTTCGCCAAGCTCCTGGCCGGTTACGGGATCGCCGTGGCGCCGGCCGTCCGCGCCGCGGTCGCTCCGGCCGCAGCGAAGCCCATCGCGCAGGTGGCGTCGCCGACGCTGGGCCAGATCGTCGAGTACATCAACCTGCACAGCGACAACGACGGTGCGGAGGTGCTGCTGCGCCAGGTCGGCCTGGCGACCAAGAACGGCGGTTCGTACGTCGGCGGCGTCAAGGGAGTCCGGGAGACGCTCACCAAGCTCGGACTGGACGTCAGCAAGGCGCGGATCTTCGACGGCAGTGGCCTGACGCGGGCCAACAAGGTGCCGCTCGAGCTTCTGGCCGGTGCGGTCCGGGTGGCGGCGTCGGAGGACCACCCGGAGCTGCGGCACCTGCTGACCGGTCTGCCGGTCGCAGGCTTCACCGGCAGCCTCGAAGACCGCTTCGTCGCACCCGGTACGAGCACCGGCACCGGACTGGTCCGTGCGAAGACCGGAACGCTCACCAACGTCCACAGCCTGGCCGGCCTGGCCCGTGACCGCACAGGCACGCTCCTGGTGTTCGCGATCGCCACGGACAGCGTCGCGGTCCCGCAGACGCTCAACGCCCGCGCCGCCCTCGACCGGGCCGCCGCAGCCCTCGCCAACTGCGGCTGCGCTGTCTGATCGGAAGCGCGTCTTGGGACATACGACTAGGGTCGGAACATGAGTACGGCGGAAGGCGGGACCACGGCCGAGATGGTCGACTGGCAGCTGGCGACCGGAGTGGCGCGGAAGCTGCTGCGCCCCGGACCGGCGGTCAGCCGCGCGGAGGCGGACCAGGTAGTGGCCGAGTTGCGTCAGTTCGCGGCCGACTCCGAGCACCACGTCCGGGAGTTCACGGGACTGCAGGCCACGTCGGCCACGGCGCCGGTCGTGATCGTGGACCGGCCCGGCTGGGTGCAGGCGAACGCTGACGGCTTCCGGACGGTGCTGCAGCCGCTGGCCGACAAGCTGCGGGAGAAGGCGGAGCGGACCGGCGGGTTGTCCTCGGCGGTCGGCTCCCGGGTGACGGCCATCGAGGCCGGCGCCCTGCTCGCCTTCCTCTCTTCTAGGGTGCTGGGCCAGTTCGACCCGTTCTTCCCGGCCGAGCCGGACCCGGAGCGGCCCGATCTGACCGGTCGGCTCCTGCTGGTGGCGCCCAACGTGATGCACGTCGAGTCCGAGCTGGGCGTCGTACCGCGGGACTTCCGGCTGTGGGTGTGCCTGCACGAGGAGACGCACCGGGTGCAGTTCACCGCGGTCCCGTGGCTGCGGGATCACCTGCGGTCCGAGATCGCCTTGTTCCTGGACCAGGCCGAGCTGGACGCATCGGCGTACGCGGCGATGTTCCGCGAGGCTGTGCAGCGGCTGGGCCGGTCGATGCGGGGTGAGACCGAGCTGAGCCTGGTGGATCTGATGCAGTCGCCGGAGCAGCGGGCGGTGCTGGATCGGCTGACCGCGGTGATGTCGCTGCTCGAGGGTCACGCGGACTTCGTGATGGACGGGGTCGGGCCGTCGGTGATCCCGACCGTGGAGACCATCCGGTCCAAGTTCACATCGCGCCGCCAGAGTGGCAACCCGGTGGACCAGTTGCTGAAGCGGCTGCTCGGGCTGGACGCCAAGCTGCGGCAGTACAAGGACGGCGCCGCGTTCGTCCGCCGAGTGGTCGACCAGGTCGGCATGGACGGGTTCAACCGGGTGTGGACCGGTCCCAACACGCTGCCGACCAAGAACGAGATCGCGAACCCCGATGCCTGGGTCGCCCGGCTCCACGGCTGAGCCGCCGGCCCGGTCCACGGCCGAGGAGCTCGTCGAGCACCGGAGAGGGAAGCTGCACCCCGCCGTGGCGCGCACCCGGGAGGCGGTCCGGACCATGCTGTCCGAGCTGCCGCACAGTACGACGGTCCTGGTGGCGTGCTCGGGTGGCACGGACTCGCTCGCCCTGGCCGCGGCGACCGCGTTCGAGGCGCCCAAGCTCAAGCTCCGCGCCGGTGCTGTCATCGTCGACCACGGTCTCCAGGCGGACTCCGCCCATGTCGCCGAGACGGCCGCCGAGCAGTGCCGGGGGCTCGGACTCGACCCCGTCCTGGTGCGCCCGGTAGAGGTGGGCAGCGACGGCGGTCCGGAGGCGGCGGCCCGTTCGGCCCGGTACGACGCCCTCCGCGACGCGGCCGACGAGTTCGGGGCGGACGTCGTACTGCTGGCGCATACTCGCGACGACCAGGCTGAGACCGTGCTGCTGGGGCTCGCCAGAGGGTCGGGTGCGCGTTCGCTGGCCGGGATGGCTCCGGTGGCCGGACTGCTCCGGCGGCCGTTCCTCGAGCTCCCACGCGCCACCACGGCGGCCGCGTGCATCGCGTCCGGGCTCCGGCCGTGGCACGACCCGCACAACGACGATCCGCAGTACACCCGGGTCAGAGTCCGCCACGAGGTGCTTCCAGTGCTGGAAGAGGCGCTCGGCCCTGGAGTGCTCGAGGCACTGGCCCGTACGGCGGGACTCCTCCGGGCGGATGCGGATGCACTCGACATGCTCGCGGCGGACCTGGCGGAGACGGCGGTCCGGCGTACTGACGACGAAGTGCAGTGCGACGTCGGGATGCTGGCGGACGAGCCCGCCGCGCTGCGGACCAGGGCGCTGCGGCAGGCGGCCCTCGAAGCCGGTTGCCGGGCCACCGACCTCACCGCCGGGCACATCGCGGCCGTCGACGCACTGGTGACGGACTGGCGCGGACAGCGGTGGATCGATCTGCCCCAAGGTGTCCGGGCAGTCCGCCGGGGCGGGTTCATCCTCTTGGGCCCAGGTGTGACAGGCTGACTGTGTGGATGCGGCGGACATCGAGAAGGACCTGACCAAGATCCATTACACCGAGGACCAGATCCTGGCGAAGCTGCGGGAGCTGGCGGGGCGGATCGAGCAGGACTACGAGGGCAAGGACCTCCTGATGGTCGGCGTCCTGCGGGGCGCGGTGATGGTGATGGCCGACCTGGCCCGGTCGTTCAGCCGGCACGTGGAGATGGACTGGATGGCCATCTCGTCGTACGGCTCGGGGACCAAGTCGTCCGGTGTGGTCCGGATCCAGAAGGACCTGGACACCGACATCACCAACCGGCACGTGCTGATCGTCGAGGACATCATCGACACCGGGCTGACGCTGAGCTGGCTGGTCAGCAACCTGGAGTCACGGAAGCCGGCCTCGCTGGAGCTGTGCACCGCGTTCGTGAAGCCGGGCGCTGCCAAGATGCGGGTCCCGGTCAAGTACGTCGGGCTGGAGCTGCCGGACGAGTTCGTGGTCGGGTACGGGCTCGACTACGCGGAGAAATACCGGAACCTGCGCAGCGTGGCGACGCTCGCGCCGCACGTCTATTCCTGACGACGCCGGGGCGGTGGGGCGGGGAAAGTCCTAAACTGGTCCCTCGGGGCGGACTTGGTGACGGCCTGTACAACAGGTCGTACCGTCTTTGGTGACCCTCGTGGTGTGTTGTCTTGTGCGACACGAGACACTTGGACTGGTGTTACCGTCTCAAGCCCGCATACCCGGGCCTGCCGAGCTAGGAGGGACGGGGCGTAGGCCTCGATCATGGACGTGAAGCGCATCTTCCGCGGACCCCTGTTCTGGATCGTCGTCGCCTTCCTGGGCGTACTGGTGATCGGACAGCTCCTGACCGGCTCGACCGGGTACAAGTCCGAGCCGACCGGCCAGGTCGTGCAGCTGATCCAGCAGGCCAAGTCGTCGAGCGACAAGACGATCAAGTCGGTGACGCTGATCGACCCCGACCAGGAGATCCGGGTCGAGAAGACCGACGGCACCAAGATCAAGGCGAACTGGGTCGACGGTCAGGCCGACACCCTCGGGGCCGACCTGCAGTCGCTGTTCCAGAGCGGCAAGATCGAGCGGTACAACGTCGAGAACCCGAAGCCGAGCTTCATCGGCCAGGTGTTCTCCACGCTGATCCCGTTCCTGCTGATCGCGGTCGTCTTCATCTTCTTGATGAACTCCATGCAGGGCGGCGGATCGCGGGTGATGAGCTTCGCCAAGTCCAAGGCCAAGCTGATCACCAAGGACACTCCGAAGACCACGTTCGCGGACGTGGCCGGCTGTGACGAGGCGATCGAGGAGCTCGGCGAGATCAAGGAGTTCCTGCAGGAACCGGGGAAGTTCCAGGCGGTCGGGGCGAAGATCCCGAAGGGCGTCCTGCTCTACGGCCAGCCGGGTACCGGTAAGACCCTGCTCGCCCGCGCGGTCGCCGGTGAGGCGGGCGTGCCGTTCTACTCGATCTCCGGTTCGGACTTCGTCGAGATGTTCGTCGGTGTCGGTGCCTCCCGGGTCCGCGACCTGTTCGAGCAGGCCAAGACGAACGCCCCGGCGATCGTGTTCATCGACGAGATCGACGCCGTCGGCCGGCACCGTGGTGCGGGCCTCGGCGGTGGTCACGACGAGCGCGAGCAGACGCTGAACCAGCTGCTGGTCGAGATGGACGGCTTCGACATCCGCGGCGGTGTGATCCTGATCGCGGCGACCAACCGGCCCGACGTGCTCGACCCGGCGCTGCTGCGGCCCGGCCGGTTCGACCGGCAGATCGCCGTCGACGCGCCGGACCTGCCCGGTCGCGAGCAGATCCTCAAGGTGCACGCGCGGGGCAAGCCGATGGCGCCGGACGTGGACCTGCGGGCGGTCGCCCGTCGTACGCCGGGCTTCACCGGTGCCGACCTGGCCAACGTGCTGAACGAGGCCGCCCTGCTCACCGCGCGGAACAACCTGCAGGTGATCGACAACCGCGGGCTGGACGAGGCGATCGACCGGGTCATCGCCGGTCCGCAGCGGCGCAGCCGGCTGATGTCGGACAAGGAGAAGGTGCTGACGGCGTACCACGAGGGCGGCCACGCTCTGGTGGCGGCCGCGCTGCCGCACTCCGACCCGGTGCAGAAGGTGACGATCCTGCCGCGGGGCCGGGCGCTCGGCTACACGATGGTGATGCCGGACGAGGACAAGTACTCGACCACCCGGTCCGAGATGCTGGACAAGCTGGCCTACATGCTCGGTGGCCGCGCGGCGGAGGAGATGGTCTTCCACGACCCGACCACCGGCGCCAGCAACGACATCGAGAAGGCGAGCGCTTTGGCTCGGGCGATGGTCACTCAGTACGGCATGACCGAGCGGCTCGGCGCGATCAAGTTCGGCTCGGACGGCAGTGAGCCGTTCCTGGGCCGCGACTTCGGCAGCCAGCGGAACTACTCCGAGGAGATCGCGGCCGCGGTCGACGAGGAGGTCGGCAAGCTGATCCTGAACGCGCACCAGGAGGCCTTCGACATCCTGGTCGAGAACCGCGCGGTCCTGGACCACCTGGTCGAGGAGCTGCTGGAGAAGGAGACCCTGGACAAGAACGAGATCGCCCGGGTCTTCGCGCCGGTGGTCAAGCGGGAGCGGCGGCCGGCCTGGACCGGTTCGTCCACCCGGGTGCCGTCGGACCAGCCGCCGGTGATGCCGGTGCCGACGCGCGCCGAGCAGAACGGCTCGCTGTCGGATGTCCTGCCGGGCGGTTCGGTCGGCCCGGACGAGGCCGTCCGCCCGCCGACCTACGGCAGCGGCCCGACCCCGCCGTCACCGAACGACTGAGCTGAACCACAGCAACGCCGTCACCCGATCGGGTGACGGCGTTGTTCTGTTTACAGTTGCGAGATGACGTCGCCGAAGTTCGACCATGCACGGGCGGAGCGGGCTGTCCGCGAACTGCTGATCGCGATCGGGGAGGACCCGGATCGCGAGGGGTTGCTGGACACGCCGGCCCGGGTAGCCCGCTCGTACGCCGAGATGACCGGCGGGCTGGGTCAGCGGGCCGAGGACGTGCTGACGACGACGTTCGACATCGGCCACGACGAGATGGTGCTGGTGAAGGACATCGAGGTCTGGAGCCTGTGCGAGCACCATCTGGTGCCGTTCACCGGGGTCGCCCACGTCGGCTACATCCCCAGCCGGGACGGCCGGATCACCGGGCTGTCGAAGCTCGCCCGGCTGGTCGACCTGTACGCGAAACGACCGCAGGTCCAGGAACGGCTGACCACTCAGGTCGCCGAGTCCCTGGTCGAGCTCCTCGAGCCGCGCGGGGTGATCGTGGTGATCGAGTGCGAACACCTCTGCATGACCATGCGCGGCGTCCGGAAACCCGGTGCCAAGACCATCACCTCCGCCGTCCGTGGCCAGCTCCGCAACCCCGTCACCCGCGCCGAGGCGATGAGCCTGATCGTCGGCTGAAAAACCCGCCGTAGCCTCGGGCAGCCTTGATTCGTTGGAGGGTGAAAGCCGATACCTGTGGACATTCTGTCGCTGAGCGTTTACTTTCCGTAGTGGCACTTGGCCAACGGGGACCAGGTGCCGGTGTGAGGAGGACAGGATGTCGGGGCGTTTCCGGGTCGGCGCCGCACTTGCCGGGGTCGTCGTACTGACGGCCGGCGGGCTGGTCGCGGCGAACTGGGCCACCGCCGAGACGCGGACCAAGCCGACCGGGCAGAAGTCCGATCCGGTCGGGACGGTGACCGAGCGGTCGCCGGCGGTCGCGGAGGCGCTCGAGGAGCACCTCGGGCCGGACTCGGGCGTGGTCGGCAGCTACTACGACGACGCCGGTGACCTGGTCGTCGCGGTGTCCGACCTGACCGCCGCCGAGCTGGTCCGCGGGGCCGGCGCCATCCCGCGGCTGGTCCGCTTCACGATCGGCCAACTGACCGCCGTGCAGCGCGAGCTGGACCAGCTCGCCATCGGCTCCAGCGCGGGCAAGGTCCGGTCTTGGTACGTCGATCCCGTCTCGGGCACTGTGGTCGTCACCGTGCCGACGGGCGCGCACGACCAACTCACCGAGCGGTTCCTGTCCCGCGCCGAAGCGAACGGCGACCGGGTCACGGTCCGCACCGTCGCCGGCAAGGTGACCACGACCGCCGACGACTTCAGCCTGCGCGGCGGGGTCCAGGTGGACAAGAACACCGGGTACGTCTGCTCCCTCGGCTTCAACGCCCGGACCACCAAAGGCACCCGGATCTTCCTGACCGCCGGGCACTGCACGGCCGGCAAGCCGTCGTTCTCGCGGAACGGCTACATCCTCGGCAACACCCGGACGTCGAGTTTCCCGGGCAACGACTTCGGCACGGTCGGCGTGATCGAGGGCTGGGACCAGCAGGGGTACGTCGAGGGCTGGGGAGCCGGGAACATCGCGGTCCGCGGGATCGCGAACGCGACCGTCGGATCCACGCTCTGCAAGTCGGGCAAGAGCACCGGCTGGACCTGCGGCCGGATCGTCGCCCGGAACGTGACCGTCAACTACGGCAGCAACAAGGTCGTCCGCGGGCTCTTCCAGCACACCGCGTGCGTCGAGGCCGGCGACTCCGGCGGCGCGAACATGACCGGCAACTACGCCCAGGGCATCACCAGTGGGGCCGCGCTGATCGACGGGCAGTGCCTGGAGAAGTACGGCCAGACCAACGAGTCCTACGCACAGCCGATCGCAGAAGCGCTTCAAGCCACCAAGTCACGGTTGATCCTCACTAACTGATCCCACCTGGTGGGGTTGGGGGTGGGGGCCACTACGGTGGTCGGGTGAGCGATGGGTCGTGGGGTCACGTCGACGGGCTGCCGGTGCTGGACCGGTGTCTCGTCATGGGCGTCGTCAACGTGACACCGGACTCGTTCTCGGACGGCGGTGAGTGGTTCGAGCCGGCCGCCGCGATCAAGCACGGCCGGGAGTTGCTGGCCGACGGGGCCGATCTGCTCGACGTCGGCGGGGAGTCGACCCGGCCGGGCGCCGAGCGGCCCGCGCCCGAGGAGGAGATCCGCCGGGTGCTCCCGGTCATCGAGACGCTCGCCGCCGAGGGCGCGCTGATCTCGGTCGACACCATGCGGGCCGGCGTCGCCGCGCTCGCCCTCGACGCCGGCGCGGTGATGATCAACGACGTGTCCGGCGGCCAGGCCGACCCGGACATGCTTCCGCTGGTGGCAGAGCGCCGTACGCCGTATGTCTGTATGCATTGGCGCGGCCACTCGATCGACATGCAGAACAAGGCGGAGTACGACGATGTGGTCGCCGAGGTGATCGCGGAACTCGCCGGGCGGATCGACGCGATCCGTGCGGCCGGCGTCGATCTCGGCCGGGTCGCGCTCGACCCCGGGCTCGGTTTCGCGAAGAACGCGGACCACAACTGGGAGATCCTGCGAAGGTTGCGGGAATTCGCCGTACTGGATCGGCCGTTGTTGATCGGTGCGTCCCGGAAGGCGTTCCTCGGTAGGCTGCTCGCCGACGAGCAGACCGGCGAACCCAGACCGGCCGTACGACGAGACGATGCGAGCGCGGCTGTATCCGCCCTGGCCGCCGCCGCGGGAGCCTGGTGTGTCCGGGCGCACGCGGTGGCGCCGAGCGCGGACGCTGTCCGGGTGGCGAAGAGATGGGGAGCGGTATGACGGACGGACCGGGCAGTCCGCGCCGGAGCGCAGGAGGCGAAGGGGCGCGCGGTGCCTCGGTGGAGGACGTCGTGCTGACCGCCAACACCGCGTTCTACAACGCGTTCGAGGCCGGCGACCTGGACCTGATGGCGGCGGTCTGGCTGCCGGAGCCCGACCCGGTCTGCATCCACCCCGGGAACGCGGCCATCTCCGGGTACGCCGAGATGATGCGCGCCTGGGCGATGATCTTCGCGAACACGCCGTACATCCAGTTCTTCCTCACCGATGTGCAGGTGCGCGTGGATGAAGACGTGGCATACGTCACGTGTACGGAGAATGTCCTGTCCTCGGGTGAAGGTGCTCCCGAGGAGGGGTTCGCGGGCGGGAAGGCACTCGCCACGAACGTTTTCCGTCGAACTTCTACCGGCTGGCGGTTGTGGATCCACCATGCCTCACCGGTACTGTCGTCTGGGGGCCGACAGGAGGAGGCGGAATGAGCGGTCCCGTACTTACTCCTGATGTGATCGAGATCCGTGGCATCCGCGGCTTCGGGCGCCACGGCGTGTTCGAGCACGAGCGAGCCGACGGGCAGGAGTTCGTCGTGGATGTCCGGCTGGAGCTGGACACCCGGCCCGCCGCGGCCTCCGACAACCTGGCCGACACCGTGAACTACGGGGTGGTGGCCGAGCAGGTGCACCAGGCGATCGAGAACGACCCGGTGGATCTGATCGAGACCCTCGCCCAGCGCATCGCCGACCTGTGTCTCGCCGACCGGCGGGTGACAGCGACCGCGGTGACCATCCACAAACCCTCGGCGCCGATCACGGTGCCGTTCGACGACGTTGTCCTGACCGTGCAGCGCAGAGCCGGAGAATCCTCGTGACTGAGACCCCTAGTCCCCACGTCATCGACGCGGACACCCTGAGCGGTGGCCTGAAGCCGATCCGCCAGGTCATCCTGTCGCTCGGCAGCAATCTCGGCGATCGTGAGGCGAACCTGCAGGGCGCGGTCGATGCGCTGCGGGACACCCCGGACGTCGTGGTGGTCGAGGTCTCACCGCTCTACGAGACCCAGCCGGTCGGCGGCCCGGACGAGTCCGGCCCGTACCTGAACGTCGTCCTGCTGGCCGACTCGACGCTGTCGGTCGACCTGCTGCTGGACCGCGCGCACGCGATCGAGCAGGCGTTCGGCCGGGAGCGCAGCGTGCCGGGCGCGCCGCGGACCCTCGACGTCGACCTGATCACCTACGGCCAGAAGACGATCGAGTCCGAGGAACTGACCGTGCCGCACCCGCGGGCGCACGAGCGTGCGTTCGTCCTGGCGCCCTGGCTCGACATCGAGCCGGACGCGGTGCTGCCGGGTCATGGCCCGGTCACCGAACTGCTCGCCAAGGTCGGCACCGAGGGCGTGACCAAGCTCGACATCGAGCTGCAGTAGTGGTGTCCGGCGGTCCCGAGCCAGGCCAGGCGCCCAGTAACGAGCCCGGCAAGGAACCGCCGCGTCCGGGCTCGGTCCGGCCGACCTCACGCCGGCTGCTGATCGCGATCGCCGTCCTCGGGGCGGCGATCGGCGTGACCATCGTGCAGGCCATCGAGTCCAGCGGCGGTGTCGCGCCGGCCGTCTCCTGGCTGACCTTGATCGCCTGGAGCTTCCTGGCCGCGCTGCTGTTCGCCGCGGCCCGCAACACTCATCAGCGGATCCAGGTCCGGCGGGAGCGGATGGAACCGTCCCGCGCGGTGTTCCTGTTGCTGATCGGGAAGGCGAGTGCGTTCGTCGGCGCGTTGTGCGCCGGGGTTTACGCAGGGTTCGCGTTATCCTTCCTGGAGGCGATGGGCTCCTCCGGGCCTCGTAACCGTGTGATCATGGCCGGTGCCGCGGCGGTGGTCTCAGTGCTGGTCGTCACGGCCGGATTGTTGCTCGAACGCGCGTGTCGTATTCCCGAGGACCCCGACGAGACCCCCTAACATGTCGGTCCATGGGGTCAAGGGGTAGCCGCCGTCGAACCAGGACCACAGTTCTCACCGTCGCCAACGGTCTGCTGATCGTTGTCTGCCTGGGCGTCAGTGCCGCGCTCTTCTCGCAGAACGCCTGGATTCTCCGGGCTGCCGCGGTAGCCGCCGTTGTGATCGCGATCGCCGCCTCGGTGCTGTTCCGCCACCAGCTGCTGGTCGAACGCCTGGCCCATTCCGACGAGCGGGCCCAGGTGGCCCAGGAGTACTCGCGCATCACCAGCGCCCGCGTGGTCGAGAACGCGGAGTTCGTCGACCTGATGCAACGCCGGCTGGACAAGATCGACGCCCGCCTGGACAAGATCGACCAGGAGGTCGCCACGGTCGTTGCCGCCGGCGACAAACACTCCCAGGCCGAGGCCCCCACCGTCGTCGACCTCAAACTCCGGGGCCTGGCCGCTTCCTGAGTACGCCGTCCCGCCCCATACTGCGAGGTGGGGAGGGGATCAGCATGGGGCTGGACGCGAACTACCCGGCTGTGACGATGAACGACCCGAACGGGCACGTCACGGTCTACAACCAGGACCACCTGCCGATCGGGCAGCTGGGTCCGACACCCTTCGAGTCGCCGTCGGTGAACGTGACGTGCAAGCGGAAGGCGTGGGACGACGCCGACTGGTACCGCCTGCTGAATCCGGAGGGCTGGCCGTTCCCGGCGGACGAGGCGTACGTGTCGGCCGACGAGACCCACGAGCTCAATCCCGGGCAGCCGTACCCGATCCCGCAGTGCGCATCCGGCTGCCCGATCAAGATCGGCCAGGCCGCCGCCGGAGCACTGGCGATCGGTGCGGTGGCCGCGGCGGCCGCCTGGCGTCGCAAGCGCAGGGCGCTGGGCACGGCCTGAGGCTCGGTCGCGTAGGTTCGGGATGTGGATCTCGCGAAGCTGCTGAAGGTTGCCGAAGCCGCCGTCGATCGCGGGCGGGTGATCACCGACTCCCGGGCACCGGGCGTGCTGACCTCCAAGGGCGATCGCGACATGGCCTCCGAGGTGGACTTCGCCGTCGAGCGGGAAGTGCGGGCGTTCCTCGAACGCGAGACGCCGGAGATCGGCGTACTCGGGGAGGAGGAAGGTGGCGCGACCGACGGGACGCGGTGGGTGCTCGACCCGGTCGACGGGACGGTCAACTTCATCCATGGTGTGCCGCTCTGGGGCATCTCGCTCGGCCTGATCCACGAGGGCCGGGCCGTGGCGGGCGTGATCGATCACCCGGCGCTCGGGACGAGGTACGCCGCGGCCGAGGGCCTCGGCGCGACCTGCAACGGCAAGCCGGTCCGGGGCAGTGAGTGCGCCGACCTGACCGACGCATTGGTTGCCGTGGGCGACTACGCGGTCGGGCCGGACGCGGAGCGGGTGAACGCCGAGCGGTTCGCGCTCACCCAGCGCCTCTACCCCCGGGTCCAGCGCCTCCGCATGATCGGCACCGCGGCGACCGCCCTGACCTGGACCGCGGCCGGCCACTTCGACGCGATGATCATGTTCTCCAACAAGCCCTGGGACACCATGGCCGGCGTAGCCATCTGCCGTGAGGCCGGTGTCACCGTCCTCGACCTCGACGGGTCGGACCACTCACCCGAGTCGCGCGGCACCTTCGCGGTCTCGGCCGGCCTCCGCGAACCGCTGCTCGAACTGCTCGGCTGAGCTACTTGTCGATGTCGCCGACGACGAAGAACATGCTGCCGAGGATGGCGATCATGTCGGGGATCATCGTGCCGGGCAGCAGCGCGGGCAGGGCCGAGATGTTGTTGAAGCTGGCCGAGCGGAGCTTGAGGCGCCACGGGGTCTTGTCGCCGCGGGAGACCAGGTAGTACCCGTTGATGCCGAGCGGGCTCTCGGTCCAGGCGTAGGTCTGGCCCTCGGGGACCTTGAGGATCTTCGGCAGCCGGACGTTGATCGGCCCGGCCGGCAGCGCCGACAGCTTGTCCAGGCAGGCGTCGACCAGGTCGAGCGACACCTTCACCTGCTCCAGCAGCACCGAGAAGCGGGAGAAGCAGTCGCCGTCGGTCCGGGTGACCACCCGGAGTACGCCGTCCCGCAGCAACTCGTCGTACCCGAGGTAGGGCTCGTCGCGGCGGAGGTCGGCGTCGACGCCGGAGGCACGGGCGATCGGGCCGGAGACGCCGTACTGCGAGACGAGCTCGGGGGAGAGCTTGCCGACGCCGACGGTGCGGGCGCGGAAGATCTCGTTGCCGAGCACGATGTCCTCGATGTCGGGCAGCCGCTTGCGGACCGCGGCCGAGGCGTCGGCCGCGCGACCGAGCCAGCCGTACGGCAGGTCCTCCTTCAGCCCGCCGACCCGGTTGAACATGTAGTGCATCCGGCCGCCGGAGAGCTCCTCCATCACGGCCTGGATCGTTTCCCGCTCGCGGAAGGCGTAGAAGACCGGCGTGATCGCGCCGAGCTCCAGCGGGTACGAGCCGAGGAACATCAGGTGGTTCAGGATCCGGTTCAGCTCGGCCAGCAGCGTGCGCAGCCAGACCGCGCGGACCGGCACCTCCAGGCCCATCATCCGCTCGACCGCGAGGACGACGCCGAGCTCGTTGGCGAACGCGGACAGCCAGTCGTGCCGGTTCGCCAGCACGATGATCTGCCGGTAGTCGCGGACCTCGAACAGCTTCTCCGCGCCCCGGTGCATGTAGCCGATGATCGGCTCGCACCCGACGATCCGCTCGCCGTCCAGGGTCAGCCGCAGCCGCAGTACGCCGTGCGTCGCCGGGTGCTGCGGACCGATGTTGAGCACCATGTCGGTGGTCGCCAGTTCCGAGCCGCTTCCGGTCCCGCCGCGCTCGTACGCAGGGTCGAATCCGGCCGCCCCCGCGCCGACTCCCACCACTCGTTCGGTACTCATGCCCCCTATCGTGACAGGCTTGGAGTGTGGATGACCTCTTCGCACCCTCGGATGTCAGCTGGACGCCGGTCTCGCCGAAGCTGGCGGCGGTCCGCCGGCTGAACGCGGCGCTCATGGCCGGCGTGCTCGGGCTGGCGGCGTTGTTCGGGCTCGGACTGACCCTGGGCTGGGCCTACGGCGGCCTCGCGCTGCTCGTGGCCGTGGCCGCCTTCGGCTGGTCGTGGGTCCTGATCGGCCGGAACCAGAGGTCCTGGAAGTACGCCGAACGCGACGACGAGCTGCTGGTCAGCCACGGGATCATGTTCCGCGAGCTGGTCGTCGTGCCGTACGGGCGGATGCAGTTCGTCGACGTGGCCGCGGGGCCGCTGGAGCGCGCGTACGGGATCGCGACCGTGGAGCTGCACACCGCGACACCGGCGACCGACGCCAAGATCCCGGGCCTGCACCCGGACGAGGCCGGCCGGCTGCGTGACCGTCTCTCCGCCCTCGGTCAGGCCCAGGCGTGGGGCCTGTGACCGAGCATCCGCCCGGGCAGACCGCGGTCGTGGAGCAGACCGGGGCGCGGCTGCATCCGCTGACCCCGTTCGTGAAGGGCTGGGGCTACTTCGTCGTCGCGTCCGTCGCACTGGTCAACAACGAGGGTCTGCGGAGCAATCTGACGATCGCCGGCATCGGTCTGGCCGCCGTACTCGTCGGCGGCAGCCTGCTCGGCGCCCTGTCCTGGTACTTCACCAAGTGGCAGCTGACCGACGATGCGATCCGGGTGGACAGCGGGTTCCTGTTCCGGCGGACCCGGATCATCCGGTTCGACCGGATCCAGGCGATCGACGTGGCCCAGCCGTTCGTCGCCCGCCTGTTCGGGATGGCCGAGCTGCGGATGGATGTGGCCGGTGGTGGCAAGAGCGACGGCAAGCTGAGCTATTTCCGGTACGACGAGGCCGTCAAGCTCCGGACCATCCTGCTGGTCCGGGCCAAGGGCGAACGCGTCGCCGAGCAGCAGGAACAGCAGGTGGAGTCGGCGCCGCTTCTGGTCGTCCCGACGACCCGCCTGCTCGGGGCGACCCTCCTGTCGTCCACAGTGCTCGGTAGTGCGGGCGCTCTGATCTGGTTGGTCGTCGCGACGGAGTGGCTGAACTTCCACATCGGTCTGTTCGCCGCTCTGCCGCTGCTGTTCGGTGTGGTGCAGCCGATCTGGAAACAGGTCGTCGGCAACCACGGCTTCACCCTGACGGAGAGTGGCCATGGTCTACGGACCAAGCGCGGCCTCTTCGACGTGCAGCGGCAGACCATCCCGCCCGGCCGCGTACAAGGCCTGCTGATCACCGAGCCGCTGATCTGGCGTCTGCTCGGCTGGGCCCGGGTCGAGTTGGACATCGCCGGTGTGGCCGGCAACAAGGAGGACGGCGACGACGAGCGCCAGGGCGCCCAGCTCCTGCCGGTCGGCGACCGTGGCGAGGTCGCGGGCGTGCTGGCCCGCATCCTCCCGGGACTCGACCTCGCGCGCATCCAGATGCACGTCGCGCCGGAGCGGGCCAAGTGGCTGCGCCCCGTCGGCTGGCGCTATCTCGCGTACGGCGCCGACGACCAGGTGCTGGTCACAGTCCGCGGCTGGGTGAGCCGCCGTACGTCGATCGTGCTGCATCACAAGACCCAGTCCGTGCGGCTGGAGCAAGGCCCGCTCCAACGGCGGCTGGGCCTGGCTAACGTCCATGTGGACACCCCACTCGGCCCGACCGACGCCGTCGCGCTCCACCGCGACCAACGCGAGGCCGCGCAACTGGTGCAGGCTCAGGCCGACAGAGCCCGCGAAGCACGCCGGGTGGCGTCCGCTCCGACCGCGGTCCACACCCAGCCGAACCCGCCGAGCCCAGAGGGGTCCAATAGTTCGGCGGCCTCGCCGGCCGACGACAGCTCGGCCACGTAGCGCAGCGGCTCCGTCTGAGCCAGCTCCAGGCTCGGACGGGCCGCACTGACCCCCAGAGCACGCAGAGCGTCGCGCTGGAGCACGAGAGACCCATCCAGCGAGTCCCAAGCCACATGCGCCGTCACGTCGCACGAGCCGTCCAGGACCGGCTCGCACTCCCGCCCGGCCCGGAAGCCGGTCACAGTCCCGTACGGCGGCCGGTCGGTGCGGAGATGTCCGTAGTCGATGGCGATCGCGACTGCACCATCCGCCAACCGGTCGACCACGGATGCCCACGCCTCGTCGCGGGTCCGGCCGATCTCGGCGCGGTCGCCGGGCTCGCCGGGCCACCAGCGCCGCAACCAGTCCAGATCGTTGCCATCGACAACATCTCCCGCTGTCAGGTCGGCCGACAGATAGCGCGGTACGCCGTCCTCGTCCCACTCGACCAGCTCACACGGGATGTTGTCGAGCCACTCGTTGGCGACGACCAGGCCGGTCAGCGACGGCGGTAGATCGTCGTCCAGCTCGATCTCCACCACCGGCAAGCCCTCGTCGCGCAACACCTTGCCCAGTTCGCCGGAGCCCGCGCCGATGTCCACGACCTGATCAGCACCGACCGCACGCGCCAACCGGGCGATGGCCTGGCCGAACAGCGCCGACGCGTGCACCGACGTACGGAAGTGGCCAGCCGGGCGTTCCCGCCGGTAGAACCCAGCGGGGCCGTAGAGCGCCGTCTGCCAGGCAGCCCGGAAGGTGGTCACCGCGCACCCAGCGGTACGGCGCCGAACTGGACCCACAAGCCGTCCTCACCTTCTCGCCACAGGCCCAGCTCGGTGAGCTGAAGACGTGGCGCGGGCGCGGCGGCGAGAGCCTCACGGGCCTCCGCGACGACCGCCGGGCCGCCCTGCTCGGACGACGAGATGGTCAGGTGTGGCTGCGGGTCCGGGAACTCACCGCCGTACGGCGGGCACTCAGGGAAGGCCTGGAAGACCGAGTGCAGCAACGAGACGACGGCGTCGTACGGTTCTGGCTTCAGCCATGCAGTGCCGTTCGGGAACTGACCCGCGGTCGGGAAGCTGACCTCGAACGGCTCGAACGACGTCACCGCATCCGCCAGTCGCCGGACGTCGGCCTCCGTGGGCTCCGCGACCCACGGGACCAGCACAGTGACGTGTGGCGGGATCAGCTCGGTCAGTGGGACGTGTGATCGCGCGGTCGACCGCGACACCGAGCGCCAGCGCTCGGTGTACGCCGCAAGTTCGGGGACTGTGATCAGAATCGCGGTCAACCCACTCCGCGCGGCCCAGGCATCGCTCACCATCGCATGCTCTCATCACCTACGCTGGCAGGGAGGTCGTCTGGTACCCCGCGCGGGACTGGAACGAAGAGAGTTGAGTGATGGAACGGATCGGCTTGATCGGAGCCGGCCGGGCCGGGACCGCCGTGGGAGCAGCCTTGGCGGCAGCCGGACATCCCCTGGTCGGCGTCACCGCACGGTCGGGCGCGTCACGCGAACGCGCCGCCCGTCTTCTTCCGCATGTGCCTGTGCTGTCCGCCGATGAGGTCACCACTCGTGCCGACGTCGTCCTGGTCGCCGTACCGGACGACCTGATCCACGACCTCGCCCACACGTTGCCGCTGACCAGTGCGCAGTACGTCGTCCACCTGTCCGGAGCCCACGGACTCGGACCGCTGGCCGGGCTCGCCGCGATGCCGGTGGCACTGCATCCGTCGATGACATTTCCCGGGGGCGCGGTGAAGCTGGACGGCGTCATGTTCACGGCAACCGCGCCGGATGAAGCACGGCCGATGGTGGAGCGCCTGGTGAAGGCTCTCGGGGCTCAGCTGCAGTGGGTGGCCGACGAGCAGCGGGCGCGGTACCACGCGGGTCTCTCACACGGCGCGAACCACCTGACAACGTTGCTCACCCAGGCGGTCGGCATCCTGCGGGAAGCAGGCGTGGCGGATCCGGCCGCGACACTCCGTCCGCTGCTGGCCGCAACCCTCGACAACACGCTGCGATCCGGTCATCATGCGCTCACCGGGCCGATTGCCCGGGGCGATGTCGACACGGTGGCAGCACATCTGTCCGTACTGCGGGACCGGACGGCGAGCACGTACGCCGAACTGGCCCGCGCGACGGTGGAGTTGGCGGCGGCCGACGGACGACTGGACCCGGACACGGTGGCACGGTTCGACGAGGTGCTCGAGCGGGATCGAACAGGGGAGGCACCGCGATGAGACTCACCCAGACGAAGGCCGAACTGCGAGCGGCCGCGGCGATCCGGCCGCGGGCGGTCGTGATGACGATGGGCGCCCTGCACGACGGCCATGCCGCGCTACTGGCCGAGGCCCGCGAGCGGGTCGGTCCGGACGGCAGCGTAGTACTGACCATCTTCGTGAACCCGTTGCAGTTCGGGCCCTCCGAAGACTTCGACCGCTATCCGCGCACGCTGGCCAGTGACCTGGCGATCGCCAAGAACGAGGGCGTCGACCTGGTCTTCAACCCGTCCCGCGACGAGCTCTACCCGAACGAGCCGTCCATCACCGTGCATCCCGGGCCACTGGCCGACGAGCTCGAGGGGATGGTCCGGCCGGGTCACTTCGCCGGCGTGCTGACGGTGGTGGCGAAGATGCTGCACCTGACCGCGCCCGACCTGGCCCTGTTCGGCGAGAAGGACTACCAGCAGCTCACGCTGATCCGCGAGATGATCTGTGACCTCGACTGGGACGTCGACATCGTGCCGGTGCCGACCGTGCGGGAGCCTGACGGACTCGCGTTGTCCTCACGCAATCGCTACCTCGACGAGACCGAGCGTGACGAGGCGCTGGTGCTGTATCGCGCGCTGACCGCCGGAGCGAAGGCCGGCATGAACGGCCCGGACGCCGTGATGGCCGCCGCCCACGCCGAGCTCGAGGCGGTCCCGTCGGTCCGGATCGACTATCTCGCTCTGCGCGCACCGGACCTCGGCCCGGTGATCGGCCCCGGCGAGGCCCGCATGCTGATCGCCGCCCGCGTAGGGGCCACCCGTCTCATTGACAACATTTCCATCACGCTCAGGTGAAATCGATTGATACGGTCACCGAATGACCGCACCCGCAGTCCCGCAACGGCTGGCCGCCCCTGAGCCTGGCTGGACCGACACTGTCGACGTGGTGGTGATCGGGTCCGGGATCGCCGGGCTGACCGCCGCCCTGAAGGCCCGTGAGCTGGGATCCGTGCTCGTGGTGACGAAGGACGTCGTTGCGTCCGGCTCGACCCAGTGGGCCCAGGGCGGGATCGCGGCCGCCCTTGATCCGGAGGACTCGCCCGAAGAGCACCTCCAGGACACCCTCGTCGCCGGCGCGGGGCTCAGCGATCCGGAGGCTGTCCGCGTCCTGGTCACGGAAGGGCCGGACGCCGTCCGGGACCTGATCGAGTTGGGTGCGCGGTTCGACACCGTCGACGGCGACCTCTCGCTGGGCCGGGAAGGCGGGCACCACCGCAACCGCATCGCGCATGCCGGTGGCGACGCGACCGGCGCGGAGATCGAGCGAGCCCTCGTCGCCGCCGTCAAGCGGGCCGACGACATCCGGCTGATCGAGCACGCCCTCGTCATCGACCTGTTGACCGCCGAGGACGGCGCCGTCGCCGGCGTCACCCTGCACGTGATGGGCGAGGGGCAGCTCGACGGTGTCGGCGCGGTCCGCAGCCGGGTGGTGATCCTCGCCTCCGGCGGCATCGGTCAGTTGTACGCCGCCACCACGAACCCGAGCGTGTCGACGGGTGACGGCATGGCGCTGGCGTTGCGGGCCGGCGCGAAGGTGCGTGACCTGGAGTTCGTGCAGTTCCACCCGACCGTGCTCTGGCTGGGCAAGAGCGCGAAAGGCCAGCAGCCGCTGGTGTCCGAGGCGGTCCGGGGCGAAGGCGCGTTCCTGGTCGACCACGAAGGCAATCGCTTCATGCAGGGCCAGCACGAGCTCGCCGATCTCGCCCCGCGCGACATCGTGGCGAAGGCGATCATGCGGCAAATGCTTGCCACCGGCAAGGATCACGTCTACCTGGACGCACGGCATTTCGGCGACGAGAAGTGGCGGGTGCGGTTCCCGACCATCCTGGCGGCCTGCCGGTCGCACGGTATCGACCCGGTGCGAGAACTGATCCCGGTCGCGCCGGCCTGCCACTACTCGTCCGGCGGGGTCTGGACCGACCTGCACGGACAGACCTCAGTGCCCGGCTTGTACGCGTGCGGCGAGGTGGCGTGCACCGGCGTACACGGCGCCAACCGCCTGGCCTCGAACTCGCTGCTCGAAGGGCTGGTCTTCGCGCGGCGGATCGCCGCCCAGCTGGCCAACAGTCTTCCCGAGCTGCGCGAGCCGGCCGTGGACACCCGTGTCCCCGGTCTGGTCGACGCGGACGTCGTACCCGAGCTGCAGCGGGCGATGACGGTCGGCGCCGGAGTGATCCGGAGTGCGAGCGGACTGTCGGAGGCCGGCGCGGCGCTGGGCAAGCTGATCGAGCAGCCCGCCGGCGAGCCCGGTACGCCGGGATGGGAGGCGACCAACCTGGTCACAGTGGCGTCGGCGCTGATCGAGGCCGCCACCGTGCGCGAGGAGAGCCGCGGCTCACACTGGCGTGAGGACTACCCGGATCGCGACGACCGGCACTGGTCGGGCAGTCTTGACCTGACCCTCCCGTCCGAGGGTCAGTCGGCGCGGCCGGTCAGCACGTTCGTGCCGCACGGATCCGAGGAGAAACAGCATGGATGAGACGGTCGACAGGCAGTGGGTCGCCGACCTCGTGCGGGCCACCATCGAGGAGGACCTGGCCGGGGGCGTCGACGTCACCACGACGGCCACGGTCGATCCGGACCAGATCTCGGTCGCCGAGCTGGTCGCCCGGGGCGACGGCGTGGTCGCCGGCCTGGAGATCGCCGAACTGGTGATCCGGCAGGTCGCCGCGCCGGAGGAGGTCGAGCTCGAGTACTCCGTCCGCGACGGCGCCTCGGTGCGCAAGGGCGACATCCTGATGACGATCCGCGGCAAGACCCGGCAGTTGCTGACCGCCGAGCGCACGACGCTCAACCTGCTCTGCCACCTCTCCGGCGTGGCGACGCTGACCCGGCGCTGGGTGGACGCGGTCGACGGCACCGGCGTGGTCATTCGCGACACCCGCAAGACGATGCCGCTGCTCCGGTCGCTGGAGAAGTACGCCGTCCGGTGCGGTGGCGGGAAGAACCACCGGATGGGCCTGTCCGACGCGGCGCTGATCAAGGACAACCACGTGATCGCGGCCGGCGGGGTCGCCGAGGCGTTCCGGCTGGTCCGGAAGGCGTATCCGGACATCGCGGTCGAGGTCGAGGTGGACACGGTCGGCGACGCGCTGATCGCGCTGGAGTCCGGTGCAGACCTGATCCTGCTGGACAACATGGACATCCCGTCGCTGCGCGAGGCGGTCGAGAAGGTGGCCGGCCGGGCGCGGCTGGAGGCTTCCGGCGGCCTGACCCTCGATCAGGCCCGGGCGGTCGCCGAGACCGGCGTCGACTTCTTCGCGGTCGGGGCGCTCACCCACTCCGCGCCGGTCCTCGACATCGCCCTGGACCTGCGAGAAGCGTGATGCTGCTCGCTGTGGCCGTAGAGAACACCAGGACCCTGGTCGGCCTGGTCTTCGAGGGGGCGGTCAAGCGGCATTGGTGGGTCGGCACCGACCCTCGCCGGACGGCGGACGAGTGGGCGGTCCTGTTGCAGGGGCTGCTCGCCGGCGAGTCCCCGGTATCAGGGGTCGCGGTGTGTTCCGCCGTACCGCATGTGCTGCACGAGTTGCGGGAGGTAGTCGCCCGGTACTACCAGGACGTGCCGAGCGTCGTGGTCGAGCCGGGGGTGAAGACCGGGCTGCCGGTGCTGGTGGACAACCCGCGCGAGGTCGGCACCGACCGGATCGCCAACGCCCTCGCGGCGGTCCAGCGGTACGGCGCTCCCTGCCTGGTCGTCGACGTGGGGACGGCGATCACCATCGATGTGGTCAGTCCGGCCGGCGCGTTCATCGGCGGAGTGATTGCCCCAGGCATCGAAACCGCGACCGACGCGCTGGGCACCGCGGCCGCCCAGCTGCGCCGGGTCGAGTTGGTCCGGCCGCGCTCCGTAGTCGCCAAGAACACGGTCGAAGCCCTGCAATCCGGAGCGATCCACGGTTTTGCGGCCCTCGTCGACGGTCTGGTCGACCGGATCCGCGTGGAGCAGTCGCTTGATCCCGCGACTCCGGTGGTGCTGACCGGCGCTCTCGCTCCGTTGCTCGCCGGCGAGTTGGCGACCCCGATTCGTCACGAGCCGTTGCTCACTTTGCACGGTCTGCAGCAGGCGTTCGCCCGCAACCACCAATAGTTGCCTCATCGGGCAAAAGCTCTTGTGCCCTTCAGGTGATCTGGATCACCATGAAGTCAGCTACCGTGGGGGGAGATCATGAGAGCTACTTATCGGGTACTTGCCGGACTCGTTGCGGTCGGCGTGGTTTTACAGGCGATGTTCATCGCCCTCGGCTGGTTCACGGCGATCAAGGACATGGACGACGGCCTGGTGATCGACAAGAACTACGACGGCAACATCGGTCACACGCTGCATGGCCAGTTCGGGACGCTGGTGATCCCGATCCTCGCGTTGCTGCTGCTGATCGTGTCGTTCTTCGCGCACGTGCCGGGCGGAATCAGGTGGGCGCTGTACGTGTTCGGCCTGGTCGTCCTGCAGATCGCGCTTGCGTTCGTGTCGTTCGGCGCACCTGTGGTCGGGCTGTTGCACGGCCTGAACGCCTTCGCGCTCCTCGCGGTCGCGGCCATCGCCTCCCGGCGAGCCGCCGGGGCTCCGGTCGCCGCCACGGAGACCACGACCGAGGCGACCGCTTAGATGCCCTTGGCAACTGACGGACGGCGGCCGTGACGGTGCGGCTGCCGCCTCGCCGGGTCCTGATCGCGATCCTCGCGACGCTCGTCGTGCTGACGCCGATCGCGTTCTTCTGGCAGCGGAGCCTGGTGCCGAACGACCTGTCGCCGATGGCGATGGGGTACGCCGACTTCGGCGGTGGGCCGGCGGAGCACGTGCATCACGGCGTCGACGTCAGCACTCTCACCGGGCCGGCGAATCGAACGGTCGACGTGGTGGTGGATCTGGTGGCCCGCAAGGAGAAGTTCGACATCCCCGGCCGCGGGTCGATGGACGGCTACACCTTGAACCACAAGTCACCGGGTCCGCAGATCGTCGCAAAACAAGGCGATCTGATCCAGGTCACCCTGCACAACGAGTCCGTGCCCGAAGGGATCACACTGCACTGGCACGGCGTCGACGTACCGGCTGCTGAGGACGGGGTCGCCGGAGTCACCCAGGACGCGGTCGGAGTCGGGCAGTCGTTCGTCTACCGCTTCGTCGCGGAGGACGCCGGCACGTACTGGTACCACTCCCACCAGGTCTCGCACGAACTGGTGAAGAAGGGCCTGTACGGCGTACTGATTGTCAAGCCCACACCCAGCGACGTGATCGCCGCGGTCCACACCTATGACAAGGTGCGAACAGTCAACGGCGAGTACGGCGAACGCCGGGTGGCGGCACCTGGTCCGTCGGTCCGGGTGCGACTCATCAACACGGACAACGGACCGATGGCGGCCTGGGTCGACGGAGCGCCGTACAAGGTCGTGGCGGTGGACGGGAACGAGGTGAACGCGCCGCCGGAGGTGAGTGGCAAGACGGTACTCGTCACTGCGGGCGGCCGGATCGACCTGCAGGTGACGATCCCGCAGGGGTCGGCGGTGCGGATCGGTCTGGGTGGAGGACCGACCACTCTGGTGATCGGCGACGGCAGTGCGCCGACCGGTACGCAACCGCGGGATCAGGTCGACCTGTTGACCTATGGCGCGCCGAAGTCGCTCGGGATCGATCCGGCGAAGGCGACGCGGGTGTTCCAGTACAACATCGGGCGGCGGATCGGGTTCTTCGAGGGCAAGCCCGGACTGTGGTGGACGATCAACGGGCATCAGTACCCGGACGTGCCGATGTTCGTGGTGACCGAGGGCGACATCGTCCGGATGACCATCAAGAACACCTCCGGGCAGGTCCATCCGATGCACCTGCACGGCCACCACGTCGTTGTACTGAGTCGCAACGGTGTGGCCGCGACCGGCAGCCCGTGGTGGACCGATTCGCTCAATGTCGAGGACAAGGAGACCTACGAGGTCGCCTTCGTCGCGAACAACCCGGGCATCTGGATGGACCACTGCCACAACCTGCCGCACGCGGCGCAGGGCCTGGTCACGCACCTGATGTACACCGGGGTCACCACGAAGTTCCACCTGGGCGGCGGGCCGGACAATCAGCCGGAGTGAATCGCCCGCCCGACCGTGAGCGCCGTACGGAGCGTCTCCGGCAGACCGTTGAAGGCCGCGTCGGGGGGAGTGCCGGTCGCGTCGAGGGTCTTGGAGAAGAAGGATCGCGCGGCCGCGGCCAGGACCACGTCGAGGACGTCGGTGTCGGTCAGGCCGAGGGCCTTCAGGGCGTCCACGTCATCCTGCGTGACGGCGTCGGCGGACAGCGCCACCTTGCGGGCGAAGGCCATCACCGCCCGGTCGACCGGGTCGTTCGCCGGCTCACTGACGAGGGCCGCGACCTCTTCGGACGTGTAGAACTTGTCGGCCAGGACCTGGCCGTGGGCGAGGCAGCAGTAACTGGACTTCAGTGCGGTCGCCGCGGCCAGCGTGGCGAGCTCGTAGCGGCGCAGGTCCATCGATTCCTTGATCGCGCCGTTGAGTTGCTTCCACGCGTCGTACACAGCCGGACGGGCCGCGAACGTGGTGACGAAGTTGGGCACGTGGCCGGCCGGCGCCCGGTTCTGCTCGAAGAACTCCGGGTCCTTCGGTGTGTCGATGAATGCCATGGTGTTCCCCCCTTGTGGGTCTCCTCACGGTAGAAGCGCCATACCGATCCGGCAACGGTCGCTCGGGATAGGCGCCCACTACTGGGTATGGTTCACCCGGTTGGTTGTGAGGCAGCTGAGACGAGGTGGTCCGAGTGCGGCGTACCCTCGCCGTTGCGCTGGCAGCGCTGGTCGGTGCGACCGCGCTCACCGCCTGCGCGTCGGACCCGGTGCCCACGAACGTCGCGGTCGCGTGGGCGCCGGAGGGCCGGGCCGCCGTCCTGGTCACCTGGAAGGACGCCAACGCGCCGAACCGGATCACGATCGAGGGTGTGCTCAGCGAGAGTCCGTCGTACGTGAAGTACATCGCGGCCGGCGAGCCGAACAGCTGGGAGATCCCGACGTCGGCGTTCCCGCCGGACGGCAACTACAAGGTGGCGGTCGCCACCGGGACGTCGCAGGGTGGCGTGACCAGCAAGCTCGCCCGCTCGGTCGTATTCGACACCGACGGCCCGGTCCAGCCGAGTGCCGCCGGTGCGACCCCGTTGGGCCGGGGCGTGCTGATCAAGTGGTCGGTGCCGGTGGCGCCGCAGGACTTCACCCCGGACGATCCGCTCGACGTGAAGGGCAAGCACACCCAGAGGTACGTCCCGATGGTCGGGCGACCCGGGGAGTTGCTGCGGGCGATCGGCCCGGGGACGACGTCGACGCGGCAGGTGATCAAGAGCATCAAGCCGCCGTACGTGTTCCAGCTCCAGACCCAGAACGAGTGGAGCACCCGGATGGGCGGGCAGGTGCTCGGCCTGACCAGCTCGATCAATGCGGCCGTGCCCGGTCTGGCCCAGTTCAGCGTGCCGATCGTGATCCGCGGGCGAGTCGTCCTGCAGCAGGTCGGTTGCGAGGCGGAGACGCCATGCGTGCAGCAGCGCGCGACGCCTGCCGGCGTGCCGGTGGTGGTGCTGACCCAGGTGACCCCGGGCTCCCGCTGGACCCCGGCGGCCCGCGGTACGACGACCGCCGGTGGGCACTACGACATCGCCGTACCGACCGGTGGAAGCCGGCCGTACAAGATCACCGTGCCGGCGTACAGCAAGGCCGGCATCATCACCGGGTCGTCGACCAGCAGGCCGGCGTACACCCGCAGTGTGGTCCGGATCGCGGCGGCCGGGTTCATCGGCGGGCAGACGGCCAAGAAGCGCGGCACGAGCGTCACCGTCTTCGCGACGGTCAAGCCGGCGATGAACTCGACCGCGATGCTGCAGGCCTGGAACCGGCAGACCCGCAAGTGGGCCAACGTCAAGGCGACGGCGATGCGCCGGGGGCAGACCGCGCTGGCCTTCACCGCCGGGCAGGCGGGTGACTTCGTCTACCGGTTCGTGATCCCCGGCGCGATGATGTTCGGCCGGTCGATGAGCGGGACGATCACGCCGCAGCTGGCGCTACACATCCGCTGACTGGCGCTCCGGCACGGTCGGCGCGGCGTGCCGCCGCTTGCGGATCCGGTGGACGACGTACGCCGCGACCGCGGCCACCCCGATCACGACCAGGGCCCACACCGACACCCGGCCGAAGATCTTGTCCGCGTTGTCGCCGACCTTGTACGCGACGATGCCGATCGTGACCGACCAGGCGATGCCGCCGGCCGCGTTCGCGGCCAGGAACCGCGGGTAGGGCATCCGCAGCATGCCGGCCATCGGGCCGGCGAAGATCCGCAGCAGGGCCACGAAGCGCCCGAAGAACACCGTCCAGACGCCGTACTTGTGGAAGTACTTCTCGGCGCGGACGATCCGGTCCTCGGAGAAATGGTGGAACCGGCGGCCGAGCCGCTCGAACAGGCCGCGGCCGGCCTTGCGGCCGATGAAGTAGCCGATCGAGTCGCCGACGATCGCCCCGATCGCGGCCGCGCCGATCACGTACTGGATGTGCAGGTGCCCCTGGGAAGCGAGCAGCGCCGCCGCGACCAGCGTGGTCTCACCCGGCAGCGGCACCCCCATGCTCTCGACGCCGATGACGAGTCCGACCACCAGATACGCCAGGATCGCCATCCCACCGGTCGGGATCGCGATCGCCAGCGCAAGCCAAGGTTCCCCCATGCACCCATAGTGACATTCGGGGGCAACCGATTAGGTGACAGGGCACCTATTTCGGGGGGATCTCAGGGACGTGGCCGTTGGGAACCTCGGGGGCGTGCCCGTTGGGCACCTCGGGGACTTGGCCGAGGGGAAGGTTGGGAACCTGACCGTTGAAGGCCTTGGTGACGCTCTGCAAGGCCGCGGTGACCTCGGACGGGATCACCCAGAAGGTGTTGCCGGGGCCCTTGGCGAGCTCGGGGAGCATCTGCAGGTACTGGTACGCGAGCAGCTTCGGGTCCGGGTCGTTGCGGTGGATCGCCTCGAACACCGTGTCGATCGCCTTCGCCTGGCCCTCGGCGCGCAGGATCGCCGCCTGCCGCTCGCCCTCGGCGGTCAGGATCCGGGACTGCCGCACGCCCTCGGCGGTGAGGATCGCGGCCCGCTTCTCCCGGTCCGCCCGCATCTGCTTCTCCATCGACTCCTTGATCGACGGCGGCGGGTCGATCGCCTTCAGCTCGACCCGGTTCACCCGGATACCCCATTTGCCCGACGCCTCGTCCAGTACGCCGCGGAGCTGGGAGTTGATGTGCTCGCGGGATGTCAGCACCTTCTCCAGGTCCAGGCTGCCGATCACGTTGCGCAGCGTGGTGACGGTGAGCTGCTCGATCGCCTGCTCGAAGTTGGCGATCTCGTACGCCGCCGCGCGGGGATCGGTGACCTGGACATAGAGCACCGTGTCGATGTCGACGACCAGGTTGTCCTCGGTGATCACCGAGCGCGGCTCGAACGAGATCACCTGCTCGCGCAGGTCGATCAGTTGCCGGGGCCGGTCGACGAACGGGATGAGGATGTTCAGCCCGGGTTCGAGGGTGCGCAGGTAACGGCCCAGACGTTCGACGTTGCTGGCCCGCGCCTGCGGCACGATCCGGACGGTCCGGATGACCAGCACGATGGCGAGCAGGGCGACGACCAGTCCGATGATCAGTTCGGCCATGGATCCTCCTGGGGATGCACGAGGGCGGTAGCCCCCTCGATGGCGAAGACGTCGACCCTGGTGCCCGCGGGAATGAGCAGGTCGGGGTCGTACGAACGGGCGCTCCACTCCTCGCCGCCGATCTTGACCCGGCCGGGTTCGCGGCCGCACGCGGTCAGCACGACGGCCTCGCGGCCGATCAGCGCGGCCACGCCGGTGCGCAGCTGGGGGTGTCCCATCAGGTGCCGGCGGGCGACCGGGCGGACCAGCGTGATCATCGCGGCGGCGGTGACGGCGAACGCGAGCAGTTGGAGCCCGATCCCCAGGCCCAGCCCGGCGATCGCGGCCGCGGCCAGCGCGGCGACGGCGAGCAGGAGCAGATCGAATGTCGCGGTCATCAACTCGGCCGTGCCGAGGATGCCGGCGATGATCAACCACAGAACCCAGGACTGCATAACGGACCACCTAGCGGCGGAAAGTACCTCTCTTTCGAAGGTACTCCGGGATACGCAGATCTGTAGCTAACGGTTCAGCTATCGTGCGGCGGCTTGCCGGTCGGTACGACGGCCAGCAGCGTGCTGATCGACCGGGTGCCGGCCGGATGCGAGGTCGCCGTCCGGCCCTTGCGGAAGCCGTCGATCACGTCGTTCAGGTCCTTCGCGAGCTGCTCGGTCTCCTCGCGGGTCAGCCACAGCCGGTTCCGGCCCATGGTGCTGAGGTCCTCCCACGGGTCGTCCGCCGACAGTTCCTGGAACTGCTCAAGCACCCGGTCGACGTTGCTGCGCATCATCGCGTGGGTGGCCAGCCGGCCGGATTCGGCCGACTGGGACGCGATCTGCAGCCCGGTGCCGAGCGCACGCCAGGGCCGCTCCCGGCCGTCCGCCGAGGCCTCGGCCCGTTCGACGATGCCCCAGCGCTCCAGCGCGCGCAGGTGGTAGCTGGTCGCGGACGGGGTCAGGCCGGCCAGCTCGGCGCATTCGGTCGCGGTCAGCACCCGGCCGCTGTAGAGCTCGTCGATGATCCGCTGCCGGGCCGGATGGGCCAGGGCACGGATCGCCCGTGGGTCGGTGATCACCACGCGCTTGTTCCGGGTCTTCTTCGCGGCCACGAGGTCAGCGTAGCGAAGCCCTTGACGCCGGTAAATATGAAGCATTAACTTCATAGTTGTGAAGCAAACACTTCAGACTTCGATCTGGTCCTACCGCGACATCCGCCTGGTGCTGCCGGCCCGGGCGCTGTCCTATGCGGGCGATTCGGTCGCCCTCATCGCGCTGATGCTGCGGGTCTCGGCCGACGGTGGGCCGGGCGCGATCACGGCGCTCTTGCTCGCGTTCGCCGTACCGACCGTGGCGATGATCCCGTTCGCCGGCCGGATCGTGGACGGCCACGACTCCCGCACGGTCCTGGTCTGGTCGGGTTTGCTGCAGGCGGCCGCCGGGATCGGGCTGGCCTTCTCCCACGGGCTGATCGAAACCCTGGCCCTGGTCTGCGTCCTCCAGCTGGGCCAGGCCGTCGCCGGACCCGCCTGGAGCGCGCTGATCCCGCGCATCGTCGGCGAGGACCTCGTCGGCCGGGCCACCGGCACCAGCCAGGCCCTCGTCGGAGTGGCCACCCTGGCCGGCTCCGCGGTCGGCGGCCTCCTGGTCGGGTGGTCCGGCGACCGCGGAGCCCTGCTGGTCGACGCCGGCACCTTCGTGGTTCTGGCCGCGGTGGCACGGATGGTGGTGACCCGGCGGTGCCCCGCGCCTGGCGCCGTCCGGGAGAAGGGCGCGATGTCGGCCGGCCTGCGCAGCCTCTTCGGCGATCCGCTGCTCCGGATCCTGGTGCCGTGCCTGTGGGTGCTGGTGCTCGTCGGCGAGGCGATGAACATCGTCGAGGTGTTCCTGATCACCGACGACATCGGGCTCGACGCGGCCGGGTACGGGTGGGTGCTGGCCGCCCAGGGAGGCGGCGCGATCGTGGGTGCGTGGATCACCGGACGACTGGTCACCGGGATGTCCCGGTCCCGCGCCGTACTGGGTGGGATGGCCGCGATCGGCGCCTCCGCTGTCGTGATGGGGCTGGCCGGCAATGTGGTCACGGTCGTCGCCGGCGCCATTGTGTGCGGGTTCGGCAGCGGGATGCTCAATGCCGGCACCAGCACGCTGGTCGTCACCCGGTCCGCGGAGGCCGTCCGCGGCCGGGTGAACGCGGCGCTGATGGGCACGGTCCGGGGCTGCAGCCTGGTGGCGCTCCTGCTGGGCGGTCTCCTCGGCGCTGTGCTCGGGGCCCGATCGACGTTCGTGGCCTGCGGGGTCGCGTGCGCGGTGGCTGCTGTCGCCGCGTCCTTCCTGGTGGTCCGGACAAAGGATTCGGCTGTGGAGGTGCTCAGTCACTAGCCTTTAGGCATGACTGACGCACACGTTGACCCGGTGAACCCCGACAGCGGGCAGGACGACCTGCCCGAGCAGATGCGGGTTCGCCGGGAGAAGCGTGACCGCCTGCTGGCGGAGGGAGTGCAGCCCTACCCGATCTCGGTGCCGCGGACGCACCTGCTGAAGGACCTGCGGGCCAAGTACGACGGGCAGGAGCTGGAGCCCGACACCAGGACCGGCGAGCAGGTCTCGGTGGCCGGCCGGGTGATCTTCCTGCGCAACACCGGCAAGCTGTGCTTCGTCCGGCTCCGGGAAGGGGACGGGACCGAGCTGCAGGTGATGCTGTCGCTGGCCGACCTCGGTGCGGACGAGCTGGCCCGGTTCAAGCAGCTCGTCGACATCGGCGACCTGCTGTCCGTGCAGGGCGAGGTGGTGACGAGTCGCCGCGGTGAGCTGTCCGTGCAGGCGACCGGCTGGCAGATGGCCGCCAAGACCCTCCGCCCGCTCCCGAACGAGCACAGGCCGCTGAACGAGGAGGCCCGGGTCCGGCTCCGGTACGTCGACCTGATCGTCCGCCCCGAGGCACGCGAGATGGTCCGCACGAAGGCCGCCGTACTCAAGTCACTGCGTGCTACCTACGACGAGCACGGCTTCATCGAGGTCGAGACCCCGGTGCTGCAGCTCACCAACGGTGGCGCGGCGGCCCGGCCGTTCAGCACCCACCTGAACGCGTTCGACCAGGAGATGAAGCTGCGGATCGCGCTCGAGCTCGATCTCAAGCGGGCGATGATCGGCGGCGTCGACCGGGTCTACGAGATCGGCCGGACGTTCCGCAACGAGGGACTCGACTCCACCCATGCCGCGGAATTCTCGATGATCGAGGCCTATCAGGCGTACGGCGATTACGACACGATGGCCGAACTCATCGAGGACCTGATCCGGAACGCGGGCCGGGCGGTCGGCCACACCGTGATCACCGCGCGCGACGGTTCGAGCATCGATCTGGAGCAGCCGTTCCGGCACGCGACCCTTTTCGAACTGGTCTCCGAGGCGGTCGGCGAGGCCGTCGACATCGGCACCGACACGACCCGGCTGACCAAGCTGGCCGAGCAGCACGACGTCGAGCTGCAGCCGGGCTGGAATGCCGGCGAGATCGCGCTGGAGTTGTACGAGAAGCTGGTCGAGCACACCCTCATCCAGCCCACGTATGTCCGCGACTATCCCGAGTCGGTGCGGCCGCTGGCGAAGCCGCACCGCGAAATTCCGGGCCTGGTCGAGGCCTGGGACATCATCATCAACGGGGTCGAGCTCGGCACCGCCTACTCGGAGCTGAACGACCCGGTGATCCAGCGTGAACGCCTGGTGGCACAGTCGTTGCTGGCCGCGGCCGGCGACCCGGAGGCGATGGACCTGGACGAGGACTTCCTCCGGGCGATGGAGTTCGGGATGCCCCCGGCCGGCGGCATGGGGATGGGCCTGGACCGGCTGATCATGCTGTTCACCGGGACGGGTATCCGGGAGACGATTCTGTTCCCGTTGCTCCGGCCGGAGTGATTCCTGCAAACCCGGGCCCCGGGGTTGCCGCGATCGTTGCATAGCACAACGGACGGTCACGGCAATTCCCGGGGTCCTTTTCATTCTGGTCTGGCCGGATTCACCCCGCCGGGCCGGTGCGAATACTCAAGGTGACCTCGGATGCACAGTGCCGATCGGGACCACCTGATCCGGCGGATTTGGTCACATCTTTCCGGCACATTCCGGGAGGTGAATGACACGAAGGCGGTTTGTGCGGTACAAATCAGGTGCAAACAATTCGGCAGAGGGATTGTGCCCGATGGCGGGCGCGGAAAGGTTGTCATCGATGGCGCAAAGGGTGCAGGTGGTTCTCGAGGACGATCTCGACGGCGGTAAGGCCGACGAGACCGTGACCTTCGGGCTGGACGGCACGACGTACGAGATCGACCTGTCCAAGAAGAATGCCGCCAAACTGCGCGACGCCCTGGCCGGGTACGTCGGTTCGGGACGCCGGGTGTCCGGTCGCCGCGGCGCAGCGGCCCGGTCACGGGGACGGGGCCGGGCGGCTTCGGACTCGGCCGACATCCGGGCCTGGGCGAAGGACAACGGCTACGACGTGAGCGAGCGGGGCCGGATCTCCGCCGAGGTGCGGGCGGCGTACAACGAAGCCAAGTAATTCCGCAGGACTGCCGGTCCCGGCCCCGTGAGGGTGCCGGGACCGTCCGCATTCCGGTTGTTTCACAGTGTGGACAGCCCCGATCCGGGGCGGATGACTGACCGGGCAAGTAGTTCGGTGAAATTCGCTGGTGGCGAACACGCTGTCCGAAGGTGCGCACGCGGGAACACCCTGGAGATCCGCGGGGTTGTTCCCTTGTGATGCCTCCCGGCCGGCCGGTGATGTGGTGATGTTGTGTTCGCCCAGAGCGAGCCTGTCGGCACCGGGGACTAGCATGCATGTACGGGGGTCGGCCTACACGGCACGTCCGACTCCTCTGAGGCAAGGAGCGCTTTGGCGATGTTTGAACGATTTACGGACCGCGCCCGTCGGGTAGTCGTCCTGGCTCAGGAAGAGGCCAGGATGCTCAGCCACAACTACATCGGGACCGAGCACATCCTGCTCGGCCTGATCCACGAGGGTGAAGGGGTCGCCGCCAAGGCTCTCGAGAGCCTGGGTATCTCGCTCGAGGCCGTCCGCTCCCAGGTCGAGGAGATCATCGGCCAGGGGCAGCAGGCACCGAGCGGGCACATCCCGTTCACCCCCCGCGCCAAGAAGGTGCTGGAGCTCTCCCTGCGCGAGGCCCTGCAACTGGGCCACAACTACATCGGCACCGAGCACATCCTGCTCGGCCTCATCCGCGAGGGTGAGGGTGTCGCAGCGCAGGTCCTGGTCAAGCTCGGCGCGGACCTGAACAAGGTCCGTCAGCAGGTCATCCAGCTGCTGAGCGGGTACCAGGGCAAGGAGCCGTCGAGCGCCGGTGCGCCCACCGAGGGTGCGCCCAGCAGCTCTCTGGTGCTGGACCAGTTCGGCCGGAACTACACTCAGTCCGCTCGTGAGGCGAAGCTCGACCCGGTGATCGGGCGCGAGACCGAGATCGAGCGGGTCATGCAGGTGCTGTCCCGGCGGACCAAGAACAACCCTGTCCTGATCGGTGAGCCGGGTGTCGGGAAGACCGCGATCGTGGAGGGTCTGGCCCAGCAGATCGTCCGCGGTGACGTCCCGGAGACCCTCAAGGACAAGCAGATCTACTCCCTCGACCTGGGCGCCCTGGTGGCCGGTTCGCGCTACCGCGGTGACTTCGAGGAACGCCTGAAGAAGGTGCTCAAGGAGATCCGCACCCGCGGCGACATCGTGCTGTTCATCGACGAGATCCACACCCTCGTCGGGGCCGGCGCCGCCGAGGGCGCGATCGACGCGGCGAGCATCCTGAAGCCGATGCTGGCCCGTGGTGAGCTGCAGACCATCGGCGCCACCACCCTCGACGAGTACCGCAAGTACGTCGAGAAGGACGCCGCGCTGGAGCGCCGGTTCCAGCCGATCCAGGTGGCCGAGCCCTCGATCGCGCACACGATCGAGATCCTCAAGGGCCTCCGGGACCGGTACGAGGCGCACCACCGGGTGACGATCACCGACGCCGCGCTGGTGAACGCCGCGCAGATGGCGGACCGGTACATCTCCGACCGGTTCCTGCCGGACAAGGCGATCGACCTGATCGACGAGGCCGGGGCCCGGTTGCGGATCCGCCGGATGACGGCTCCGCCGGACCTGCGCGAGTTCGACGAGAAGATCGCGACCGTGCGCCGGGAGAAGGAGTCGGCCATCGACGCGCAGGACTTCGAGCGCGCCGCCGGTCTCCGCGACGACGAGAAGAAGCTGATCAACGCCAAGTCGGAGCGGGAGAAGCAGTGGAAGGCCGGCGACATGGACGTCGTCGCCGAGGTGGACGAGGAGCTGATCGCCGAGGTGCTGAGCACCGCGACCGGCATCCCCGTCTTCAAGCTGACCGAGGAGGAGTCCTCCCGGCTGCTCGACATGGAGAAGGAACTGGCCAAGCGCTACATCGGCCAGGAGGACGCGGTCAAGGCGCTGTCCCGCTCGATCCGGCGTACTCGCGCCGGCCTGAAGGACCCGCGTCGCCCGAGCGGCTCGTTCATCTTCGCCGGTCCGTCCGGTGTCGGTAAGACCGAGCTGTCCAAGGCGCTGACCGAGTTCCTGTTCGGCGACGAGAACGCGCTGATCAGCCTCGACATGTCGGAGTACTCCGAGAAGCACACCGCCTCCCGGCTCTTCGGCTCGCCGCCCGGTTACGTCGGCTACGAAGAGGGTGGCCAGCTGACCGAGAAGGTTCGCCGCAAGCCGTTCAGCGTGGTGCTGTTCGACGAGGTGGAGAAGGCCCACCCGGACATCTTCAACTCGCTGCTGCAGATCCTGGACGAGGGTCGTCTGACCGACGCCCAGGGCCGCGTGGTCGACTTCAAGAACACCGTGATCATCATGACCACGAACCTGGGCACCAAGGACATCGCCAAGGCGGTCTCCCTGGGCTTCTCGCAGGCCAGCGACGTCGGCGGCACGTACGAGAAGATGAAGGCGAAGGTGACGGAGGAGCTCAAGCAGCACTTCCGCCCGGAGTTCCTGAACCGCGTCGACGAGATCGTGGTCTTCCACCAGCACGACATGGCGGCGATCGTGAAGATCGTCGACCTGATGGTCGCGCAGGTGGAGGAGCGGCTGAAGGACAAGGACATGGGCATCGAGCTCACCCCGGCGGCGAAGGAACTGGTCGCCAAGCGAGGCTTCGACCCGGTCCTGGGAGCCCGCCCGCTGCGCCGCGCCCTGCAGCGCGACGTGGAGGACATCCTGGCCGAGAAGATCCTGTTCGGGGAGCTGCGTCCCGGCCAGATCGTGGTGGTCGACGTCGCCCCCGAAGGCACGGTCGACGCGGACGGCGTGACCGAGTACTTCACCTTCACCGGCAACCCGAAGTCGTCGACTCCGGACCTGGAGCTGACCGACCTCGCCGCCGGCGGTGGCTCGGGCCTGCAGGACTCGTAGTCGACAGCAACAAAACAGCAGGCCCCGCGCAGTCGCGCGGGGCCTGCTGTTTTTCGTAGGCTTCAGGCAGTCGGGGGGACGACTACCGGTCCAGGCCACTGGCGCGAGTACTGCGCCGGTAACGTGCGTACAGGGAGACACGCTTGAGTTACATGGTGCGACCCGGATGGCCGTATCGTCCTGTTACTTCCCGCCCATGTACCGCGTTGTAACGCTGTGACCACGCTGATGGGACCCGGACTGTCGGAAAGGGGGCCGGGGATGGAATCATCTCGTCGCATGGACGCTCCGCGTCTGCCATTGACCCAGGAACCGGTCGCCGACACCGGTTCCTTTGGCGTGCGGCAAGCGGGTGGCGTGCTCGAGCGGGCCCAGCGGATCGCCGACACCCTGCGGGAGCAGGCGGAGCACGAGAACGACCTCGCCCGTGAGGACGCCGACCGGCTCCGGTCCGAGAGCGAGCACCTGAAGGCCGAGGTCGAGGCGGCCGCGCAGAAGCTGCGGGCCGACGCGATGTCCGCCGCCCAGCGACTGCTGAACGACGCGGAGCGGGCCGCCGAGCAGCTGCGGACCGAGGCCGAGACCGAAGCCGAGCGGGTCCGCTCCGAGGCCGAGGAGGCCGCCGAGCGGCTCCGCGCCGAGTCCACCGCCGAGGCCGACCGGGTACGGCGCGATGCGGCCAACGCCGCGCATCAGCTGCGGACGGAGTCGACCGCCGAGGCCGACCGGGTCCGTGCCGAGGCCACGACGATCGCCGAGCGGCTGAAGGCCGGCTCCGAGGCCGCGGCCGAGCAGCTCCGGGTCGCGGTGGCCGACGAGGTGGCCCAGCGCCGGGCCGGCTCCGAGGCCGCGGCCGAGAAGCTGCGGACCGAGAGCCAGGCGGCCGCCGACCGGCTGCGGGTCGAGTCGCAGGCCGCCGCGGACCGCCGGATCGCCGCGGCCGAGGCCGAAGCGGCCCGGCTGAAGGACGAGGCCGACGAGCTGCTCGAAGACGCCCAGCTGGCCCGTGAGTCAGCGCAGGCGACGGTCGACCGGGCCGGCCGCGAGGCGCAACAGCTGGTCGCGGACGCCGGTGAGCAGGCCAGGCTGGTCTCCCAGGCCGCCGTGCGCAACGAGGCCGACCTGATCGCCCGCGCCGAGACCGAGGCGAGTGATCTGCGCGCGGCCGTCGAGCGCGAGGTCGAGGCCGCCCGGGAGAAGTCCCGGATCCAGATCGCCGAGGCACACGCCGAGATCGAGCGCCTCCGCGGCGAGAACCGGTCGGAGCTGGAGCGCCGGACCGCGGAGCTGGAGGAGACCGAGCGGGCCAAGCTCGCCGCGATCTCGCTCGAGATCGACAAGCTCCGGGCCGAGGCCGTGGCCGAGATCGCCGAGCGCAAGGCCGAGACCGAGGCCGGCAACGAGCGGCTGATGGCCGACGCGCGGGCCCAGGCCAAGCTGGTGGTCGATTCCATCGAGGCGGATCGCCGGACGGCGACGGGCGAGGCACAGCGGATCGTCGAGGACGCCAACCGGGCCGCCGAGGCGGCGCTGGCCGAGGCCGAGAAGCAGACGCTGTGGAGCAGGAAGACGGTCGACGACCTGATCGGCGCGGCCGAGTCCGAGGCGCAGTCGATCCGCGACCAGGCCGCGGCCGACGCCGCCGAGCTGCTCCGGCAGAAGCGGGCCCACCTGCGCCGCGTGGTCGGCCGTTCGACGAGCCGGCTCAAGCAGACCCAGGACGCGATCGCCAGGGAGAACGCGGAGCTGACCACGCTCGCGGAGACGACGTTGTCGTCGGCAACCGAGCAGGCCGAGTCGATGCTGGCCGCGGCCGATCAGGAAGCCGAGAAGATCACCGCCAGGGCCCACGCCCGGGTGGATCGGCTGAAGGCGTCCGCCGGGTCGGACGCCGCCGAGATCATCGAGCGGGCGAACCGGCGCGAGGCCGAGGCCGAGGCCAGCACCCAGGTCCTGCGCGAGCGCGCGGCCAACGATCTGGCCGACGCGCAGCGCCAGTCGCACGAACTGATCCGTAGATCCCGCGCCGAGGCCCAGCAGATCGAGGCGCAGGCCCGTGAGCACGCCGACGACCTGCGTGCCCAGGCCCGAAAACTTCTCGCCGACGCCGAGGCGAGGGTCGCGGCATTGAACCAGCGCCGTGATGAGATCACCAAGGAGCTCACCCAGCTTTCGGGTGTGATCGAGGCACTCGCTGTACCCGGCTTCCGCTCAGGTGGTGGAATGTCCTCCAGCGAGGGTTCCACGGGGGAATCAGGATGAGGACGTGACAGTCAGATCCTTGTCAGTGACAATGTGTGATCCACCCACCCACCGAAGTGAGCATCAGAAGACATGAGCAGTGAAAGCCCAACCCCGTTCCGCACCGTTCTGCGTGGCTACGAGCCTGCCCAGGTGGACCAGCACATCCGTGAGCTGACCACCTCGCTGACCGCGCTGCAGCAGCAGTCCGAGCAGTTGCAGCGGCACGTTCAGGAGCTGCAGACCCGCACGGACGCCGCGGAGTCGGCCGTCATCTCCGCCCAGGAGGAGAACAAGGACCGCACCCCGACCTTCACCGAGTTCGGTGAGCGGGTGGCGAAGATTCTGTCGCTGGCCGACGACGAGGCCCGTGACCTGGTCACCCGTGCCCGCACCGACGCCGAGGCGATCGTCGCCGACGCCGAGGCGCACGCGAAGAAGGTCCGCAAGGAGGCCGAGCAGTACTCCCTGGACTGGAAGAGCGAGGTCGACGCGGAGGCGGCTCGCATCCTCGAGGAGGCCCGCACCCAGGCCGACGACATGCGCGACGAGGCCGAGCGCGACGCGACCGCGCGGCGCAGCGAGGCCCAGGCGCTGTACGAGCAGGAGCGGGCCAAGTCCGCCCAGGCCGCGGCCGCCTTCGAGACCACCCTGGCCGAGCGCCGGGGCAAGGTCGAGCAGGAGTTCGCCGCCCGGACCGCACTGGCCGAGCAGCAGCTGGCCGCCGTCACCGACCGCGCCGCCCAGGTGCAGCGCGAGGCCGACCGGGCTCGTTCCGAGGCCGAGCGCCTGGCCCAGCAGCAGCTGGCCGACGCGAACCGTCAGGCGCAGGAGATCGTTGCCGCCGCGAAGGACAAGTCGGAGCGGATCCGGGCCGAGTCCGAGCGCGAGCTCGCCGCCGCGACCCAGCGTCGCGACAGCATCAACGCGCAGCTGACCAACGTCCGCCAGATGCTGGCGACGCTGTCCGGCAGCCCGGCGATGCCGCTCGACCTGCTGGCCGACGACGACGAACAAGCCGCCACCGGCAGCAAGAAGAACTGAAGTACCTGAGGCCGGCCCGGATCCCGGGCCGGCCCTCAACTCGGTAGCCGATAGTGGCCGTGGGCAAGCGGCTCCACCAGTCCGTCGGCCACCAGGCCGTCCAGCGCGCGCTCCCGCTGCGCCACGTCGTGCCAGCAGGCATCCAGCGCCGTCTTGGGTACGGCGCCCTCCGCGGACCGCAGCACGGCCAGCAGCCGGCCACGAGCCTGCCGATCGGTGCCCTCGTACGTCTGCCCCTTCCGAGGCGGCCCCTCGTACGGCGGACTCCCGGCCAGGACCCAAGCACACCGGCCACGAATCGGGCACTCGCCGCATTTCGGCGTACGCGCGGTGCAGACCAGTGCACCCAGCTCCATCGAGGCGACCGCCCAACGGGCGGCTGTCGGCTCGTCAGCCGGCAGTGCGTTCACCGCGAGCCGCTGGTCGGCCGCAGTGGGGGAGATGCCGGGCTGTGCGACTCCAGTGAGGGCTCGCGCGAGCACTCGGCGCACGTTGGTGTCCACGACCGCGTGCCGCCGGCCGAACGCGAAGGACGCGATCGCAGCCGCCGTGTAAGTGCCAACGCCCGGCAGTGCGAGCAGTGCGGCATGATCGTCCGGCACCTCACCACCATGACGCTCCACAATCGCCTGAGCCGCCGCATGCAGTCGCAGGGCGCGCCGTGGGTACCCGAGCCGGTCCCAGGCCCGCACAGCCTCACCTGGCGCCTCTACAGCCAGGTCCACCGGCTTCGGCCACCGCTCCAGCCACGCCTGGTACGCCGGCAGCACCCGATTGACCGGTGTCTGCTGCAGCATGAACTCGCTCACCATCACTGCCCATGGGCCCGCGTCCGGCTCCCGCCAGGGCAGTACTCGCGCGTTGGCGCCGTACCACTCCAGCACCGGCTTGTGCAAGGCGGTAGCTGTCCTGGTTAGCGGCGAGCCTGACTGGTCGAGCACAGACCCGATATTAGGGTGCGATCATGAGCAGCCTGCTCCGTCCGGTCGGGCATCTGCCCGCCAGCGTGTACTGGTTCCGCCGGGGACTGGTGCTCGCCGTACTGGCGCTGCTGTTCTTCCTCGTCGTCCGATTGTTCGGTGGCGGTGGTGACAACCCGCAGAACACGGCCGCCTCGGACCCCACTAGCGCCCCACCTGCCGCGCCGACCACCACTCCGACGGTTACCGAGACGCCTACCAGAACCACCACCACGCCGCCACCTCCACGGGACACGAAGTGTTCCGGGTCCGATGTGCGCGTCGAGGTGCTGCCGGCCAACCGGAAGATCGCTTCCGGGTCCGCGCTGAACTTCGTGGTCCGGCTCGACGCGGTGTCGGACGGCTGCAAGGCGACGATCGATCCCGGCGCGCTGACCGTGACGGTGATGTCCGGCAACGACCTGATCTGGACGACAACCCATTGTGGACAGGCGATTCCGCGCGCCACGCTGGTTGTTGCCAAGGGCAAGCAGGCGGCGAGTACGGTGCCCTGGAACGGGCACCGGTCCGGCCCCGGCTGCCTGCCCGGGCAGCCGGCGGCCAAACCTGGCACCTATGTGGTGAAGGCCGATTTCGACGACCGCTCGTCAGCCGTGCAGGCTTTCCAGGTCGTCTGACGGCTTGCCCGGCGTGCGAATCGGCTTGGCGAACAGCAGCGCGGCGACCAGACCGATCAGGAGCACCGCCGCGGGCAGGATCAGCGCCTGCGCCATCGAGTCACTGAAGCCTTGGCGCAGTGGCTCCGGCAGCCTCCCGGTGAAGGCGCCTTCACCCGCCGCTGCGCCACCTGGTGCCGCCGGCAGGTTGCGCGCCAGCAACGACTCCATCAGTACGGCGATGCCGGCGCTGCCGAGCACCGCGCCGATCTGACGCGTCGTGTTGTAGACGCCCGCCCCGGCACCCGCCTGACTCATCGGGAGGTTGCGAGTCGCCGTACTGCCGATCGGAGCCCACATGAAGCCGTTCGCCACGCCCAGCAACGCGATCGGCAGCAGCAGTTCCCAGATCGGTACGTCGGGCTCGATCACCTGGCTGAGCCAGAACAGGGCGATCGAGCAGCATGCGAGTCCGAAGCCGGCCAGGTAGCGCGGATGCGCCCGGTCGGTGAGCCTGCCGACGAACGGCGACAGCACACCGGTGATAACGGCCATCGGGACCAGCAGCAACGCCGACTTGGTCGGGCTCAGTCCGCGCACGGCCTGCGCGTACAGAAACAGTGGGAACGTCATCGCGGTGATCGCGAAGCCGACCGTGCTGATCGCGGTGTTGGCCAGGGAGAAGTTGCGGTCCTTGAACAGACCCAGCGGGAGCAGCGGCTCACCGCGGTTGCGGGACTGCCAGAAGACGAAGATCGCCAGCACGACCAGACCGGTGATGATCAGTGACCAGACCGAGATCGGTCCCTTGATCGTGCCCCAGTCGTACTTCTGTCCTTCCTGGATGCCGAACACCAGGCAGAACAGGCCGACCGAGCTCAGCACCACGCCCAGGATGTCGAACTTGTGCTCGTTGGTCGGCAGGTCCGGCACCAGCCGCATCGCCAGCACGAAGCCGACCACGCCGATCGGCACGTTGATGAAGAAGATCCACTGCCAGCCCAGCCAGTCCACCAGCACGCCGCCGAGGATCGGGCCGACCAGCGTCGCCACGCCGGCGGTCGCGCCCCAGAGGCTCATCGCCCGGCCGCGCTGGTCCGGCGGGAAGATCCGGGTGATCACGGCCATCGTCTGCGGTGTCATCATCGCGGCGCCGAGACCCTGGAAGACCCGGGCCACGATCAGCATGCCGATCGAGGTCGTGAACCCGCACCAGAGCGATGCCAGGGTGAACAGGGCCAGACCGGCCAGGTAGACCTTCTTCGGGCCGATCCGGTCACCCAGCCGTCCGGTCACCAGCAGGGGTACGGCGTACGCGAGCAGGTAGGCACTGCTCACCCAGATGACGCTGCCGACGTCGGTGTGCAGGTCCTCCAGGATCGCGGGGGTCGCGACCGAGACGATGGTCGAGTCGACCAGGATCATGAAGAAGCCGATGACGAGTGCCCACAGCGCGGGCCACGGCCGCACCTCCGGAGGCCTCACGTGTTCTTGCGGGGTTGCCATGGCAAGTCCTTGCTCTCGATACGTTCGATGGTGGTGGCGAGCCAGTCCCGTTCGGCGGCGATCTGGTGGCGGATGTACGCGCCACCGATCCAGTAGGGCTCGTGCACGCCGTTCTCGCGGGCCAGGCCGAGCGACTGGTCGAGATCGGCCAGCCATTTGTCCAGGTCCTCGACCCGGCGGCGGAACCGCAGCAGCGCATCCTCGGCCTCGAGGTTGTGCGCCTCACTGAGGACCACCGGGAACAGCGGATATTCGTAGACGAACTTCTCGATCCCACTCTCCACCCGGCGCCGCAGCGCTTCGACACCGGCCGGGGTGATCTCGTAGGTCGTGCGCTCGGGGCGGTTGCCGGCCCGTTCGGTGCCGGTCGCGCGGACGTACTCCTGCCCGGCCAGTCGCTCGACCGTGTGGTAGAGCGAGCCGGGCCGGACCTTGACGATCCGGTCGTTCTGCCGGCTGACGAGCAGTTGGTACATCTCGTAGGCGTGCATGGGCCGCTCGTTCAGCAACGCCAGCACCGAGATCGCCAGCGGCGTCAGGTCGGCCATGATCCTCCACCTGGATTGTTCCGCACGAAATGTTCCACGTGGAGTATTACTCGCGCGAGCCAGAACGCGCAAGACCCCCGGCGGGTACACCGGGGGTCTCGAGGAGAGCTGGAACCGGGGTCAGACGTAGCGTTCGAGGATGCTCGACTCGGCCAGGCGGGACAGGCCCTCGCGGACGGTGCGGGCCCGGTTCTCGCCGACGCCCTCGACCGTCTGCAGGTCGTCGATGCTTGCCGCGAGCAACTTCTGCAGGTGACCGAAGTGGTCGATCAGCCGGTCGATCACCGCACCGGGCAGGCGCGGCACCTTGGCGAGCAGCCGGTAACCCCGCGGCGTGACCGCGGCGTCGAGCTGCTCGGCGCCGCCGAGCTGCAGGGCCCGGGCGACCTGGCCGATGTCGAGCAGGTCGGTCGGGCTGACCGCGTCCAGCTCGAGCAGTACGTCGTCCGCCGTCTTGGGCTTGCGGCCCGTGGCGGGCGGCAGGTAGTCGCGGACGACCAGTTCACGTTCACCGGCGACCCCCGCGACGAGCTCGTTGAGCTGCAGGGTGAGCAGCCGGCCGTCGGTGCCGAGCTCGACGACGTACCCGTCGATCTCGGTGGCGATCCGCCGGACCATCTCCAGCCGCTGCGCGACCGCGGCCACGTCGCGAACCGTGACCAGGTCCTCGATCTCCAGCGCGGACAGCGTGGCGGACACCTCGTCGAGGCGGAGCTTGTACCGCTCGAGCGTCGCGAGGGCCTGGTTGGCGCGGGACAGGATCGCGCCGGAGTCCTCGAGGACGTAGCGCTGGTCGTCGACGTACAGCGCGATGATGTGCATCGACTGCGACACCGAGATCACCGGGAACCCGGTCTGCCGCGCGACCCGGTCGGCGGTGCGGTGCCGGGTGCCGGTCTCCTCGGTGTGGATCGACGGGTCCGGCATCAGGTGTACGGCGGCGCGGAGCAGCCGGCTCACGTCGCGGTCGAGGATGATCGCGCCGTCCATCTTGCTCAGCTCGCGCAGTCCGGTCGCGGAGAACTCGACCTCGATCTCGAAGCCGCCGGTCGAGATCGAGTCGACGGTCTTGTCGTGGCCCAGGACGAGCAGGGCGCCGGTACGCCCGCGCAGGATCCGTTCCAGGCCTTCACGCAGTTCGGTCCCGGGTGCCACCGCCGCGAGGGTCGCGCGCATCCGGGCGCCGGTGCTGTTCTTGTCGGAATTCGGAGCCACGGAACCTGAGTCTATGCGGTTACCCGGATGCGATGGAGCCGAAGTCCCCGGTGGGCGTCCGCTCACCGGGTGCGGTACCGGTCGCGGTTGCCCATGCGCGTGCAGCCGCTCGTGCATCCGGACCGTGCAGTTCTGGTTTCCCGCGTGAATCAAGCCCTCGCGGCGACAGCGCCTGTCGCGTCAGGGGCAGCGGATGACCTGCCCGGCATACGTGAGACCGCCGCCGAATCCGAACAAAAGCACCGGCGCGCCGGAGGGGATCTCACGCTTCTCGACCAGTTTCGACAGCGCGATCGGGATGCTCGCGGCCGATGTGTTGCCGGACTCGACGACGTCCTTGGCAACCACCGCGTTGACCGCGCCGAGTCGCTTGGCCAGTGGCTCGATGATGCGCAGGTTGGCCTGGTGCAGGACCACGCCGCCGAGCTCCTCGGGTTTCAGCCCGGACTTCTCGCACACCTGTTGCGCGATCTCCGGCAGTTGCGTGGTGGCCCAGCGGAAGACGCTGAGTCCCTCCTGCTGGAACGGGCCGTCGCGGCCCTCGATCCGGACCGCGTCCGACATCTCCGGCACCGAGCCCCACACCACCGGACCGACCTCGGGCTCGTCACTCGCGACCACCACGGCCGCGCCGGCGCCATCGCCGATCAGCACGCAGGTCGTGCGGTCGGTCCAGTCCGTCCAGTCGCTCAGCTTCTCCACGCCGATGACCAGGGCCTTCGAAGCAGCGCCGGCGCGGATCGCCTGGTCGGCGGTCGCGAGCGCGTACGCGAAGCCCGAGCATGCGGTGTTCAGGTCGATCGCGGCCGGGCTGCCGAGGCCGAGCCGCGCGGCGACCCGGGCGGCGATGTTCGGTGACCGGTCGATCGCCGTACAGGTCGCGACGACGACGTAGTCGATCTCGGAGCTGTCGATCCCGGCATTGGCGACGGCCTTGTCGGCGGCCCGCCACGCCATCTCGTCGACCGATTCGTCCGGTGCCGCGATGCGGCGCTCCCGGATCCCGACCCGGCTCTGGATCCACTCGTCGTTGGTCTCGACCATGGTGGCGAGCTCGGCGTTGGTGAGCACCCGCTCGGGCTGGTAGTGGCCGAGCGCGACAACTCTGGATCCGGTCATCTCGTGCTCCTGCAGTCATCCGGCGGGGGGTGCCGGCGGGTTCCCGGGTTCGCCACTGAACCCGGCGGGGCGCCCCCAGAGTACGTTCCCCATCTACCCCGTGTAGATCCCCGTCTCACCCCTACACCTGCGGCGTAACGTGGTCCACCAGGGGGACGGGCAGACGTACGCCCGTTCCGTCGGCCACCGAGAGCCGCACCTTCGGCACGACAGGGACGGAGCCGGATGACATGACGGCGGACGTCCGGGGGTCGACCGCCGCCACCGTCGGGCGCATCAGGCAGCTCGACGACCGCGGGCGGGCCGCGGTACGCCGGGCCGCTCAGGTCACCGTCGCGGCCTGTCTGGCGTTCTACCCCTTGCAGTATGTCGTCGGGGACCCGACGACGGCGGTGTACGCCCTCTTCACGGCGGTCGCACTCGGAGGGCTGTCGGACGTGCAGGGCGCGCCGTCGACGCGGACACGCACCTACCTCGCCGCGGTCGCCATCGGGGCCGTACTCATCACCGCGGGAACCCTGGCGGCGGTGAGTACTGCGGTCGCCGCCGCGGGGATGCTCGTCGTCGGGTTCACCGTGGCCTACGCGGGAGTCGGCGGCCCTCGGGTCGCCGGCGTGGCCAATGGGTTGCAGCTGTTCTACGTGCTGCCGTGCTTCCCGCCATTCGCTCCGGACACCCTCGATCAGCGGCTTGTCGGCCTGCTGGTGGGCGGCCTGTTACTCACACTCGCCGACCGGCTGGTCTGGCCCGCGGGTGCTCCACGACCACACAGTCAGCGGCTGCTCGAAGCGGCGGACGCGGTTGCCGCGTACGCAGCGGCGCTGCGACCAGTGCTGCAGAGCCCGGCGGCGGCCATCGGCCCGGAGCTCGCCGCCCGCCGGGCTGCACTCGACGCCGTGGCCCGGTTGCGGCTGTCGGACATCCCGCCGGCGCAACGGCCCCTCGGCCCGGGCATCCGCGACCGTTCGCTGCTCGCCGCCAGCGCCGCGACCCGGGTGGCCGCGGGCCGCCTGGCCGACCTCGCCGATCTGCTGACCGACTCGCACCGCATCAGGCATCCCGGTACCGCCGATCTCGTCACCGCGTCCGGCGACGCCTTCTCCGCACTCGCCGCGGCGCTGCGAGCCGGCAGCCCGACCCCGATCGCCACCACCGCCCTCGACGGCGCGCTGGAGAGCTACGTCGCCGAGCGGGGTCGGCACCTTGCCAACCAGGCGGGGGCTCCGGCGGACCTCCGGTCCGGGCTCGCGGGGATGGCCGTCGCCGAGGACGCCCGCACTGCCGTGCTCGCCGGGGGCGGCTTCCTGAGGGCGCCGGCCCCCGATCCCGCCACGACGCCGCCGCAGCTGTGGTTCCTGCACGCCCGGCCTGCGGAGCTGGTGTGGCAACGCGTCCGCGCGAATCTCACGCCGCGCTCGGTCTATCTACAGAACGCGGTCCGCCTCGCCGTCGGCCTGGCCGTCGCGCGGGTCGTCGCCGGCGTGCTGGACCTCTCGCACGGCTTCTGGGTCCTGCTGGCGACGCTGAGCCTGATGCGCACGTCGGCGGTCGCGGACCGAGCCGTCTTTCTGCGCGGCTTCGTCGGAACGGTCGGCGGTGCGCTCGTCGCGGCCGGCCTGCTCGCCCTCGTCGGTCCCGATGACGACGTGCTGGCCTGGGCGTTGCCGCTGGTGATGATGCTGGGGTTCGTGGCCGGCCCCCTGTTCGGTGTCGCGGCCGGCCAGGCCTGCTTCACCGTCGTCGTCGCGTTGCTGTTCGCGCAGGTCGCGCCGGCGAACTGGCGGTTGGCCGAAGTCAGGCTCGCTGACGTGGTCGTCGGCGGCCTCGTCGGCGCGCTCATCGGCGCGGCGGTGTGGCCTCGCGGAGGCGGCGGGGAGGTCCGGCGGGCGGCCGCGGCCGGCCTGCACGCGGGTGCGCGCGTCATCCGGGACACCGTCACGCGGCTGACCCGTGGTGTCTCCTCCGGGACCCCGCCCGACCTCAACCGGCTGGCGACGCTGTTCGACCAGGCGTACGTGCAGTTCCGCACCGAGCCGTCCGGCGACCCCGGACCGGACTGGCTGATCGTGCTGTCGGTCGTGCACCGGATTGCCGACTACGCGTCCGTGCTGCAGGTGCGTCACACCGGCGAGCCGTATCCGCCGATGGACGCTGCACGAGCCCTGGAGGCCGCGGCGGGTGAGGCCGGCGCCGACTACGCGACCGCGGCCGTCGCCATCGCCGCCGGCGATCCCCCTCCCGCCGGCGCAGGCGCTGCCCTGAGCCGACGGCTCGACGACTCCGGCGCTCCGACCCTGTCCGAGGCGCAGGACGCGACACTGCGGATCGTCGACGGGTGGAGCTGGCTGCACGCGCTGGCCGACGACCTCGACCGGCTCGAGCGGGCACTCGGCCCAGCGTCCGTCAGAGCACCCCGCGCCCGACGGTGAACGTCACGACCATCGACCGGGTGGCCGGGAGAGTGGGGTGCGAGATCAGGCGAGGCCGGCGGCCATCAGGGCCGAGGGGAGGTCGGGGGCGGCGAAGACGCGCAGGCCGTACTTGGCCTGCATGTCCATCGGCTTCAGGTCCTTGCCGCGGTTGGGGACGTCGGCGGGGACGATCGCCTTGGTGAAGCCCAGCCGGGCGGCTTCGGCCAGGCGCTTCTCGAGGCCGCCGACCCGACGGACCTCACCGGCCAGGCCGACCTCGCCGATCGCGATCAGGCCTGGATGGATCGGGCGGTCCATCACTGACGACGCGACCGCGATCGCGACGGCCAGGTCCGCGACCGGCTCGGTGATCTTCACGCCGCCGACGGTGGCGACATACACCTCTTGATCGGTCAGCTTGAGGCCGGCCCGATTGCCGAGTACGGCGAGGACCATCGCGACCCGGGACGACTCCAGCCCCGACGTGGTCCGGCGCGGCTGGGGAGCGGCCGACGGGCCGACCAGCGCCTGGACCTCGGCCAGCAGCGGCCGGCGGCCCTCCATCATCACCGTCACGCACGTCCCCGCGACCGGCTCGGCGTGCTCGGAGACGAACAGCCCGGTCGGGTCCGACACCTCGACGATCCCGGTGTCGACCATGTCGAAGCACCCGACCTCGTCCGACGGCCCGAATCGGTTCTTGGTCGCTCGCACCATCCGGAACCCGGAGTGCCGGTCGCCGTCGAACGCGAGCACGACGTCGACCAGGTGCTCGAGCATCCGCGGCCCCGCGATCGCGCCGTCCTTGGTCACGTGTCCGACCAGAACGACGGCGATGTGCCGCTCCTTGGCCAGCCGCACCAGTGCTCCGGTGACCTCGCGGACCTGCGTCACCCCGCCGGGCGCGCCGTCGACCTCCGGATGCGCCATGGTCTGCACCGAGTCGATCACCAGGAACGACGGATCCACGGCGTCGACCTGCCCGACCACCGCGCCCAGGTCGGTCTCGGCCGCGAGATACAGCTCGTCGACGAGCGCGTCGGTCCGCCCGGCGCGCAGCCGCACCTGGGCGGCCGACTCCTCACCCGAGACGTAGAGCGTGCGTTGACCGCGCCGGGCCGACTGTGCCGCGACCTCGAGCAACAGCGTCGACTTCCCGACGCCGGGCTCACCCGCGAGCAGGATCACCGCCCCGGGTACGACGCCGCCGCCGAGGACCCGGTCGAGCTCGGCGATGCCGGTCGGACGGGACTCGGCCTCGATCGCGGACACCTTGGCGATCGGCATCGCGGGCGACGACACCGGGCCCGCGGTGATCCGGGCGGCCTTCGGCGCTCCGACCTCGGCGACCGTGCCCCACGCCTGGCATTCACCGCACCGGCCGATCCAGCGCGGCGCCGTCCAGCCACACTCCGAACACGCGAACGACGTTGCCTTGCTCTTGGTCTGCCCCGCCGTCTTCGCCATGCCCAACAACCTAAGCGAAACCGCCGACAAATCCCGTCAACGGGCGAAGTGGTTGCGGATGCGCTCGAGGCTGCGGGTGAGCCAGCCGACGGCGACGCGGTGCCCGGCGTCCTCGGCGACCACCGGCGGGGCGGCGATCTCCCGTGCGGCCTCGAGGTATCTCGCCAGGATCTCGCTCTCCGACGTTCGCAACAGCGCACTCTGCTCGAGCAACTCACGCGCGGAGCGCAGCCGGCCGGCCGCGACCTCCGCCGAGCCCAGGTGCTGAAGACATCGCGCGCGGCCTTCGTGTTCGCCGACCTCGGCGTAGAGGTGTTCGGCGTGCTGCCACCAGCGCTTCGCCTCGTGCGGACTGCGCTGCATCCACGCCGCCACGCCAGTGAGTTCGAGGGCATGCGCCTGACCGCTGATGTCGCCCGCCGCGGTCGCGCGGGCCACGGCCGGCCGAAGCTGATCCAGCGCACCCTCCGGGTCCTGCTGGTACAGCTGCACGATCGCGCGGTTGATGTAGATCGCGACCTCGGCGGCCAGGTCGGGACCCGGGCGGCTCAGCCGTGCGTCGTCCAAGCGGTCACGCGCATTCAGTACGGCCTCGTCGCGGTCGTTGCCTGCTGGCGCCAATTCGGCCCGGGCCAGGTGGAGGAGCGCCCGCTCGACCTGCCTGCGAGTCGTCAGAGCGGCCGCGGTCCGAGTGTGCGTCGCCACGTTGTCCGAGACGCCGAGCCGAGTGCTCGCTGCTTCCAGATCGCCCATCAGCCGGTGCGCCGTTGCAGCGCGGGCGGCGGCGAGTTCCGCCAGGTCACGGCGCCCACAGGCGTCCGCGACGGCGCTCAGAAACTCACTCAGCTCCAGCAATGCAGCCGGTTCGGAGCGGCGGAGGTACCAGACCTCGAGAGCGTCACAGATCCGGGCCAGGTCATCGGCCGTCTCGTCGCGCGGCTTCTCCGTGAGAAGTACCTCGCGCAGTTGCGGTTCGTTCATCGAGTACCACTCGGCCGCGGCCATCCCACCGGCATCGGACCCGAGCGCGATCATCCACTGCTCGGCCTCTTCGGCCGCCGCATGGAGCTCGGGCGCGGCGATCGGCGCGTGAACGCCGTACCGCCGGCGTCGATAGGCCTGGAGTGCGGCCGGCGCGTTGTAGATCGCCCAGATCAGCAAGAGGATGACGGCCACGGCGACGCCGACGATGCGCACCCAGCCGGTCGCACTGAAGCTCTGCGACCACCCGTCGGTCAGGAGCCCGGTCAGCAGGCCGGATGCGAGTCCACTGATCCCGAAGACGCGTCCGCGTCGCCCCGTCCGCGGCGGCTTCTCCTCCGGAGAAGGCCGGCGCTCCTCGTCAGCGCTCATGGCCTGCTCCCAGCGGTCAGCCCGCGCACGACGGTCTGCCAGAACGACAACATCAGCACAGCCGGCACGACAGAGGCGACCACAGCTGCAGCGGCCACGGTTCCACTCGACGCCGAGAACTGCCGCGCCTCACCCCACAACACCAGCGACAACGGCGTCGTACCTGGGCCACTGATCAGGAAGCCGACGATGAAGTCGTTCCAAACCAGGGCAAACTCCAGCACCGCGACAGCAACCAGTGCGGGGCGATACGTCCGCTGCACAGTCGCGAGTACGGCGCTCTGCCGCGCAGGACCCTGCAGTGCCTCAGACACCAACGCCGGTGGAGCCGATGCGAAAGCGGACCGCAGCAACAGCACAGCGAACGGCAGACCGGCGGCCGCATGCACCAGCGCCAGTGCGATCCGCGATCCCGCCAACCCAGCACCACCGATCGCATCCCGCAGCGGAGCTGCATACATCTGCACAGGAGTCACTGCCAGCACCACAAAGGCGGACATCACCACCCGGCCCAGCCACTGCGGCAAACCGCCCCACGCGACCAGATAAGCCGTCGGTACGGCGATCACCAGCAGGACAACCGTGGCTGCACCGGCGATGAGCACTGTGGACAGCAAAGCCCGGAACAGCCCGATATTCGCAGCTGCCGCGAACGACGAGAACCCCAGTCCCGAAAGGGACCACCAACCTCGCAGCCCCGCCTCCCGCGGTGAGTGCAGTGCAGTCGCGACGAGCACCACCGCGGGGAAGATCCACACCAGGCTCACTGCGAACCCGACCGTCCACCCGATCCGTCGTACCCGCTTGCTCGGCCTCGGCCGGCCCAGCGACGGGTCGGGCGGCACGACCGTGATGGGCATGGCCCACCGACGCCGTCGCAGTCCACGGACGCCGATCACGCCGACCGCGGCCACGATGGCGAACAGCACCACGCCGAGCGCCGCCGTCCGTCCGGAGTCGTCGCCGGTCGTGGTCGCACGCCACCAGTTCAGACCGAGCACATCCGCGGACCGCTGCATCGAACCCGGTACGACGATCAGCACGAGGTCGAACACCCGGACAGCCGCGATCACCAGGGTCAGCGTGATCACACCGGTGATCGGTCGCAGCAGTGGGATCTCCAGCGCCCGTAGCCGCCGCCACCCGGTCACTCCTTCGGCAGCGATGGTCCGGGTCACGTCGTCGGGGATACCGTCCAGGCCGGCGCGGAACAGCGACACGACGTACCCGAGCCAGGTCCAGCCGAAGGCGGACACCAGCACGAGCCAGAACAGACCAGGGCCCAGCCACACCGGACTCGACCCGAACAGTCGCGTCCAGACCGCTGTCACGGTCCCACGCTCCGGCGTCGGATCGAAGATCAGCCGGAACGTCGCACCGGACACGAGCACCGACACCGCGAACGGGATCACCAGTGCGGGCTGCAGGAACGACGTGAGTGCGGGCAGCCGATAACTCAACAGGGCAAGGAAGAACCCGACCGCGACGAGTCCGAAGGCGACCAGCACCCAGAGCAGACTGTTGCCCACGGCACGCAATGCGCCGGGGTCGCCCATCACCGCGAAGTTGCCGAAACCGAGGCCGCCCGGCGTCCGGAACGCCGCGACCACCGTCACGCCGATCGGTATCAGCAGCAGACAGCTCAGCAGGAGGGCCGGCAAGCCCAGCAGGTACGGTCCGGCCGGCCGGCGCGGCTTTCCCGGTACCGGCCGGCCGCTCACCTCCCGGCCGACGACCTCGAGCGACAGGCCGTTCGTCTGCAGGCCCATCAGCCCTCCACCTCCCGCAGTTCGCTCATCGCTGCGTCGACAGCCTCGGTTACGGCGGCAGCCCCGCGGCCACCGATCCGGGTCAGGAAGTCGGTGAGGACACGCCACAGTCCGTTGATGTCACCGAGCCGTCCAAGCAGGTCGGACAGATCGAACTGCAATTGCTCGCCCCGACGGGTCAGCTGTTCGGCCAGCCGGGTTAGCTCGGGGGAGTAGCCCGACACCCGTCCGTCGACCAGGAATCCACCCTCCTTGATCCACGGGTCCGCGGCGGTTGGAGCGGCCAGCCGCCGGACCAGATCGCGCGCGTCCTCGGTGGTCGGCTTCGGCAACACCATGACGTCCCCACCGACGACCACGGGCGCAGCCGCGCCGGGTTCCAGGGGTGGGAAGGTGAAGACGCCGATGTCGTCCGGGTCTGCGGCGAACGACCGTACGACCGGCTCGGCGAAGTCGGATGCGAGCACCATGGCTGCTCTGCGGTGCCCGAACACCTCCACCACGGCATCGGGGAACTGCTGCACGAGCGAGCGCTTCACGCCCCCGGCCAGCGCATCAGGAGCCGACCACATCGTCCCCAGCAACCGCAGCGCAGCGGCGAACTGCGGCTGCCGGGACGGACGCGGATCGGCAGCCATCGCAAGTCCTGCATAGACAGCCGGCGCTATGCCCAGCAGCACGTTCTCCAAGAAGTCGGTCAGCACCCAGCCATCACCAGCAGCCAAGGACAAAGGCGTGACGCCGGCCTGCGTCAAGGTCCGGTTGAGGTCCAGCCAGTCCGCCCACAGTCGCGGAGGTTGTACGCCGACCTGCTGGAACACCGAGGGCCGGTACCAGACCGCCGACTTGTGCGCTGTCTTGAAAGGCACGCCGTACGTCGTTCCGTCGTGCACCAACTGCTCTTTCCACAAGCGGGCCCGGCCGAGGTCGGCGAGGTCGTCGGGGATGGGCTCGAGGTCGTGGAGATGCCGGGGGACCAGACCGGGCTGCGGCAGCATCACGATGTCCGGCCGGCGCGTGGACCGGGCGCCGAACGCCGTGGAGATGTCGTCGCCGAGCGGTACGACCTCCACGGGGTACTCCAGCCCGCCGAGACCGTCGAGCACCTTGTGGAAGGCACGTAGCTCCTGACCGCTCCAGCTCACTGCGACCCGCACGCTACGGCGCAGTCCGAGCACATCGCTCGAACAGCCCGCGACCACCAGCGTGGCTGCGGCTCCCAGGAACGCTCGGCGACTACTCCGCATCGAGGAAACCCGCCGTACGCGCTGAATTGGTTGTGATGAGCAGGATCGCCGCCGACGAGAGATCCGGGTTGTGTTCGATGCGCAGTAGGGATCCCCAGGTCGGTAGGCCGTTCGCGTCCTCCAGCAGGATCACTCGCGGATAGGCGCCGAGTGCCCGGGCCACACCGGCCAGCCGGCGACGGCCCGGGGTGATCTCGTGCGGGTAGCGGTCCAGCACGTCCGCGAGACCGCACCGGCCGGCTTTGACCAGACTCTGTTCCTTCGCGGCCTGCTTGGTGACCGGGTGCGCGACCGTGTGCCCGTGGATCACGTTGTCGAGGACAGTCAGGTGCGGAAGCAGGCCACCCTCGGCGGGCACCAGCCGGACCGCGCCGCCGATCTTGACCACCGCGCCGTCCGGCGGATCCTCGGCACCGGTCACCAGATCGGCCAGCCGACGGCGGTCCACCGCGGCGGGGATCACCACGGCTCGCTGCTGACCTACGTCGATCCGAAGTCGGTCCGGCAACCCCGGCACGCGGTCGAGCAGCAGTCCGTCCATCCCTGGCTGGCGCCTCCCCAGAAGACCCGTCGAGTGGTTCGTCAACCCTATGGGCCCCCGAGGTCCGCCCGCAGCCGGGCCCGGGTGTCGTTTCAGAAGACGTTCAGAAGGTCTTGCTCCAGAGGTTGATCGCGTAGTCGACCTCGACACCCGAGTGGGACGCGATGATGCGGTCCGCGTCGGCCGGCTTGAACTCGATCCGGACCACCGCCTCGAGGTCCTCCCGCCGCTCGAACCGCCAGCCCATGTCCAGCGGCGTCCGCGTCCACCCGCGCTCGGTGAAGAACTTCTCCACGACCGCCGGCTTGATCATCGGGTACGCCGCACCGAACCAGCCACCGAACGTCGACCGGCTCGCGTCGTTGTCGATCACGAACGCGGTCCCGCCCCGCCGCATCACCCGGTCCAGTTCGGCCAGCCCGGGCTCACACCCGGGCCCGAAGAAGTACGCCCAGCGCGCGTGCATCACGTCGATCGAGGAGTCCGCCACGGGCAACCGCTGCGCCGTACCCTGTCGTACCTCGACGTTGGGCAATCCGCGCGTACGACGCCGGGCCGCGTCGGCCAGGGCACCATGCGGCTCGACCCCGATCACCCGGGCCGCGGTCTCCGCGAACCGAGGCAGGTGGAAGCCGGTCCCGCAGCCGATGTCGAGCACCGTCAGTCCGGCCCAGTCCCGGATCGCCCGCATGGCCGGCTCGATCACGCCGTCCGGATCCACCGCCCGGTTCTCGACCTCGTACACCTTCGGGTGCTGCCAGATGTTGGGACTCGGGATCCCACCGTCCGCAATGCTCACAGCGCTAGACCTTAGTTGCCGCCGGCAGCGGCCTGGTCGTGGCGGCGGCGAGGAGGGCGACGGGGATGAGCAACAGGCCGCAGAGGATGGCGAGCCAGTGGAAGCCGAAGTGGGCGAGGATCGGGCCGGCGGCGATGCCGGCGATGGAGGCGAGCGCGCCCATCATCAGGTCGGACAGGCCTTGAGCCGAGGTGCGGATGTCTGCCGGGACCGAGCGGGAGAGCAGTGTGGAACCCGCGACCAGGCACGCGGACCAACCGAGGCCCAACAAGGCCAGGGCGGCAGCTGTCAGGCCATGTGCGCCGTCGGGAGCCAGTGCGGCGACAGTCATGGCCATGGCGAGGGTTGCCAGGCCGATGCCGATAGTGGGGATCCGGCCGAGGCGATCTGCCAGCCATCCCATGACTGGAGACAGGGCGTACATGCCGGCCACGTGACCGCTGATGACGAAGCCGACGATGGTCAGCGAGGCTCCGTGATGCCTCAGGTGGACGGACGTCATCGACATGACCCCGACCATGACCGCGTGAGCGACCGCGATCGAGAGCAGTCCGAGGCGGGCATGGGGGATCGCCATCACACGCCGGAAGGTGGGCGCCAGCGGCTGCCGCTCCAATTTGTCTTGGGGCGTGGATTGGTGCAGCCGGCGCAGTCCGAACCACACCGTAGTCAGACTGAGCCCGAAGGCGACCACGGAGAAGACATACGGGCCGGCAAGAGCCAGGATGCCGATCGACGTGCCCACCGAGCCGCCGAGACCGGTCAGGTTGGGTCCGACGACAACGCCGATCGTGGTGGCCCAGACGACCAGCGACAGCGACCGAGCGACGCGTGTCGGGTCGGCTGAGTCGGTAGCGGCGTACCGGGACTGCAGGTTGGATGCCGAGCCGCTACCGAACAGGCAGCCGGCGACCAGGAGCAGTGCGAGCGAATCCAGCTGCGCCGCGACGATGCTGAGCACCGCACCGGTGGTGGCGATCAGATAACCGACCGTCAACGACACCCGCCGGCCACGCGACCGCGCGAGCCGAGCCAGCGGTACGGCGAGGATCGCGGCGCCCAGTGTGGTCGACGTGGCGACCAGTCCGGCCATCGACGTCGAGCCGGAGATGTTCTCGGCCAGCAGTCCGGCGACCGCGAACCCGCTCGCCACCGCGACGCCACCGAGCACATTGCTCGCCACCAGCACCCTCAAGGTCGTCCGCTGCAGCTCGGCGGGGCTCTGGTCGACAGTCACGGGCACACCTTCTCATCAACCTGACGGGGAAGCAGCTCGATTTGGTGTGTTCGGCGATGCTCTCAGTAGCCGGGTTACACGCATTTCCGAACGTGGACGTGCGCCGATCCGCGCTTATAGGATTGTCCTGACGTAATTCGACCCTGCTTTGGAGTCCGGATGCCTGACATCGCGATCGTCCCTGCCCCGCGTGAACTCACCGTCGAGGAGGGCCGGTGGATCAGCGCGGATCCCGGCGCCGAGGCGATCCGGGACGTGGTCGAGAACCTCGGTGAGACCGAGTACCGCATCGACGTGACCGCGGACGGCGCCCGGCTGTCGGCCGGCTCCGAGGACGCACTCCGGCACGCCGAGTCGACGTACGCGCAGTTGCTGGATGCCGCCGAGCCGGCCGAGGACGGCAAGGTCGCGGTGCCCGCGGTGCGGATCGCGGACGCGCCGAGGTTCGCCTGGCGCGGAATGATGCTCGACGTCGCCCGGCACTTCATGCCGAAGGACTTCGTGCTCAAGGTCATCGACGTGCTCGCCCTGCACCGGCTGAACACGCTGCACTTCCACCTCACCGACGACCAGGGCTGGCGGGTCGAGATCGAGGCCTACCCGCGGCTCACCGAGATCGGTGCCTGGCGCGACGAGACCATGGTCGGCAAGATGTCGCGCGGCCAGAAGGAGTTCGAGTACGACGGCAAGCGGCACGGCGGCTTCTACACCAAGGACGACCTGCGCGAGATCGTCGCGTACGCCGCCGAACGCGGGATCACCGTGGTCCCGGAGATCGACCTGCCGGGTCACATGCAGGCCGCGATCACGGCGTACCCGGAGCTCGGCAACAACCCGGACACCCAGCTCAGCGTCCGTCAGTACTGGGGTATCAGCGAAGACGTGCTGAACGTGAACGACGAGACCGTCGAGTTCGTCCGGACCGTGTTGCGCGAGGTGCTGGAGATCTTCCCCAGCCCGTACATCCACCTCGGTGGTGACGAGTGCCCGTCGGTGCAGTGGCGTGACTCGGAGGTGGCACAGAAGCGGCAGGCCGAGCTCGGGCTGACCGAGCCGGGGCAGCTGCAGGGCTGGTTCACCGAGCAGGTCGCGTCGGTGCTGGCCGAGGAGGGCCGCCGACTGGTCGGCTGGGACGAGATGGTCGAGACCGACTGCCCGAAGGACGCGGTCATCATGGCCTGGCGCAGCGCCCACCGCGGCGAGGTCGCGGTGAAGGCCGGTCACCAGACCGTCATGGCGCCGTGCGAGTCGGTGTACTTCGACTACTACCAGGGCGACCCGGCCACCGAGCCGCTGGCGATCGGCAACTTCATCCCGCTGGAGAAGGTCTACGACTTCGAGGTGATCCCGCCGTCGCTCACCGAGGAGGAGGCGGCGCTGATCGTCGGCACCCAGTGCCAGATCTGGACCGAGTACATGCCGGACGAGCAGCAGGTCGGCTACATGCTGCTGCCGCGGCTGTCCGCCTTCGCCGAGCGCGCCTGGGGTTCGCCCAGGACGTCGTACGACGAATTCCTCACCCGCCTGCGCCCGCACCTGACCCGGATCGAGAAGATCGGCGTCAACTACCGCCCGCTCGACTGAGGGGTAGACGGACTGGGTTCCCGGTGGCGACGATGGGTCGTCAGGAACCCAGTCCGTGGAGCGGAGGAGTCATGACCGCGGTGGGGCCGCTGGACGCGATGTTCTTGCTGGGGGAGACGCGCGAGCAACCGATGCACGTCGGCGGGCTGATGCTGTTCGAGTTGCCGGAAGGCGCTGGGCGGGATCATGTGTTTCCGGAGGGGTCGCGGGACTACACCTCGGGCCTGTACCACGACATGGTCGCGGCGCCGGCGGTCCACCCGCTGTTCGCCCGGCGGGTGCGGCGCCGGCCGCTCGACCTCGGCTACTGGTCGTGGGAGCAGGACGAGGACATCGACCTCGACTACCACGTGCGGCTGTCGGCCCTGCCGCGCCCAGGGCGGTTCCGGGAGTTGTTCGAGCTCACCAGCCGGCTGCACGGCACGCTGCTCGACCGGCACCGCCCGCTGTGGGAGACGTACCTGATCGAAGGCGTCGAAGGCCGCCGCTTCGCCATGTACACCAAGATTCACCACTCGATGATCGACGGCGTGACAGCGCTCCGTTGGATGCAGGACACCCTGACCTCGGACCCGGCGCGGACCGGGATGCCGGCGACCTTCGCCCTGCCGGTGTCAGCGGCCGAGCCGGCCAACAGCGCTGACGGGTTGCTGACGACGGTCGGCCGCATCCCGGGAAATGCGGGCAGAGTACTGGCCGGCGTCGCCGGCCTCACACCCCTCGGGTTGAAGAGCTTGGTGCGTTCGTCGGTGCCACTGCGGGCGCCGCGGACGATCCTCAACCAGTCGATCACCGGGTCGCGGCGGTTCGCGGCGCAGTCCTGGCCGGTCGAGCGGTTGGAGAAGGTGCGGGCGATCACCGGCGCGACGCTGAACGACGTGATGCTGGCGATGTGTTCAGGGGCCCTGCGCAACTATCTGCTCGAGCTGAGCGCCCTTCCGGACCGGGCGTTGACGGCCATGGTCCCGGTGTCGCTGCGCGGCACGCCCGACGCCCCCGGTGGCGGCAACTCGTTGAGCACGCTGATCGCCGACCTCGCCACCGACGAGCGGGATCCGGAGCGCCGGATCCGCCGGATCATGGCGTCCACCACGTATGCCAAGGGCGTGTTGTCCGAGCTCAGCCCGTTGCAGCGGCTGCTGCTCGGAGCCCTCGGCTTCGGTGTCGCCGGTCCCGCCGCGGTCCTCCCCGGAGTCGCCGGCCGGACGAGGCCGCCGTACAACGTGGTGATCTCCAACGTGCCGGGCCCGAGCGAGAGTCCGCTGTACTGGAACGGGTCGCGGCTGCTCGGGATGTATCCGGCGAGCATCGTGCTCAACGGCCAGGCGCTCAACATCAGCGTCACCAGCTACGACCACCAGCTCCACTTCGGGCTGGTCGGCTGCCGCCGTACGGTGCCGCACCTGCAGCGGCTGCTGACCCACCTCGAGACGTCGCTCTCCGACCTCGAGAGCATCCACTAGGACTACAGCCGGACGATCCCGTTCGGGGTGTCGAAGAGGGCGGCGTTGAGGCCGGGCTGGCCGTTCGGGCCGACCCACGCGACGTCGAGGTCGTCGAGCAGGTGGTCGGCGGGGTGGCCGATCCAGTCGGTGACGCGGGCCGGGTCGCCGGCGATCTCGAGCGCGGTCAGCTTGACGCCCTTGCCGCCGGTCGACGGGTGCTGGCTGAGGTCGTCCCAGTGCACGAAGAACGGCAGCTGCGGGTCGGCCATCAGGCCCTTCACGCCGATCTGCCGCCAGGTCAGGTTCACCCCGTCGGGCCGGTGCCGGTTGCCGGGCACCGCCGGCCGGCCGAGGCGCTTCTCCATCCGCTCCATGTCGCGGACCGCCACCACCCAGCCGAGCCAGCCGCCGCCGAGCTCCTTGCGGGCGCGGACCGCCTGACCGAACGGTGCCTTGTCGGAGGCCGGGTGGTCGAGGACGTCGACCACCTCGATGTAGCGATCGTTCTCCAGCGGGAGGATGTGGTTCACCGTGCCGAAGCGCGGGTGCACACCGCCGTCGACGAACTCCGCTCCGAGCAGCGCGGACAACCGCTCGACAGTCGCGCGGCACCCATCCGGTCCGCACGCGTACGACAGATGATCCAGACGCATGGCAGTCATTCTGTCCTCACCCACCGACAATCGCCGCATCCGGGGTGTCGGACTAGGGTCTAGCCATGCGTACGGTCGTTATCGGAGGAACCGGTCATATCGGCACCTACCTGGTCCCCGCGCTGGTGCGCCTCGGGCATGAGGTCACGGTGCTCAGTCGCGGCGAGCGCTCGCCGTACCAGTCCGACAGGGCTTGGCGGAAGGTCGAGCTCGTCCAGGTCGACCGGCAGGCCGAGGATGCGGCCGGGACGTTCGGGCAGCGGGTCGCCGAGCTGCGGCCGGACGTGGTGATCGACCTGATCTGCTTCACCGAGGACAGTGCGCGTCAGCTCGTCGAGGCAGTGCAAGGAAAGATCCAGCACCTGCTGCACTGCGGCACGATCTGGGTGCACGGCCCGAGCATGACGGTGCCGACCCGGGAGGACGCACCACGCCGACCCTTCGGTGACTACGGCGTACAGAAGGCGGCGATCGAGGCCTACCTGCTCGGCAAGGCTCGCCGCGACGGGCTGCCGGCCACGATCATCCACCCCGGTCACATCTGCGGTCCCGGCTGGACGCCGGTCAACCCGGCCGGCAACTTCGACCTCGGCGTGTACGAGAAGCTTGCCCACGGCCATGACGTGCTGCTGCCGAACCTCGGCCTTGAGACGCTCAACCCGGTCCACGCCGCCGACGTCGCGGGCGTCTTCCTGGCCGCGATCGCGAGCCGCTCGACCGCGATCGGCGAGAGCTTCCACGCGGTCGCCGACGGCGCGGTGACACTGCGTGGGTATGCGTACGCCGTCGCCGACTGGTTCGGTCAGGAGGCGCAGCTCGGGCTCCTGCCGTACGGCGAGTGGCGGGAGAAGGTGCCGGAACGGGACGCGGCCGCCACCTGGGATCACATCGAGCACAGCCCGAACTGCTCGATGGAGAAGGCGGCGCGGCTCCTCGGCTTCCGGCCGCGCTACACCGCGCTCGAAGCCACCCTCGAAGCGATCGGCTGGCTCGTCGACAACGGGAAGATCGCTACTTAGAGGCAGGGTGCGGCAGCAGCGGCCGGGCTGCTTCTAGGTGCTGACGGCAGAGTTCCGCGAGTACGTCGTACGCCTTGTGGCCCATCAGGGTCTGGAGCTCGACCTTGCTGGACTCGAAGACGGCCTCGACACCGATGTGCGCCTCGGTGTTGCCGGTGCAGTACCAGTCCAGGTCGTGACCGCCCGGCCCCCAGCCGCGCCGGTCGTACTCACCGATGCCGACCTCGGTGTACGTCGTGCCGTCCGGGCGCTCGACCTCGCGGAAGGTACGGCGGATCGGCAGCTGCCAGCAGACATCCGGCTTGGTCTCGACGAAGTGGATGCCGCGCTTGAGCGCCAGCCCGTGCAGCGCGCAGCCGCCGCCACCGGGGAAGTCCGGGCGGTTCAGGAAGATGCAGGCGCCCTCCCAGACCCGGGTCTTGCGGTCGCCCTCGTCGTCGGTCTCGACCCAGCCGTTCTTCCGGCCCTCCTTGCGGAACTGCCAGTCGTCCTTGGTCAGGTCCTTGACGTAGCTCTTGACCCGCTTCTCGTCGTCGGAGTCGGAGAAGTGCGCGCCGAGGGTGCAGCAGCCGTCGTTCGGTCTGCCCTTGTAGATGCCCTTGCAACCACCGCCGAAGATGCAGGTCCAGTTGGACGCCAGCCAGGTCAGGTCGCAACGGAAGACCTGGTCGGGATCGTCGGGATCGGTGAACTCGACCCACGCGCGGGGAAAATCGAGAGAAACCTCAGGCACCTGGAAAGCGTACGCGCCCGAGCCCCGCAACTGTGAACGCCGGCTCCCGGAACACGCCGGTACGCCGGGAGTCCAGTAGCGTGAGGGTATGCGGCTCGGCGTACTCGACGTGGGATCCAACACCGTCCACCTGCTCGTGGTGGACGCACACCGCGGTGCCGCGCCGTACCCGGCGTACTCGCACAAGACCGAACTGCGGCTCGCCGAGCACCTGGACAAGGACGGCAAGATCGCGCAGTCCGGCTCCGACGGGCTGGTCTCGTTCGTCAAGGAAGCCTCCGAGCTGGCCGAGGACAAGGGCTGTGAGTCGGTCCTCGCGTTCGCCACCTCGGCGCTGCGCGAGGCGCCGAACGGCGAGAAGGTGCTGGATCGGGTCCGCACCGAGACCGAGATCGACCTGCAGGTGCTGAGCGGCGAGGACGAGGCCCGCCTGACCTTCCTGGCGGTACGGCGCTGGTTCGGCTGGTCCTCGGGTCGCCTGGCGGTGTTCGACATCGGTGGTGGGTCGCTGGAGATCGCGGCCGGGTCCGACGAGGAGGCGACGATCGCCGTCTCGGTGCCGCTCGGCGCCGGCCGGCTGACCCGCGAGGGACTGACGGCCGACCCGCCGGACAAGGACCAGGTCCGGACGCTGCGGAAGCGGATCCGGATGGAGATGGCCGCGGTCGCCGGTCCGGTGCTGCGGGCCGGTAAGCCGCAGCGTTCGGTCGCCACCAGCAAGACGTTCCGCTCGCTGGCCCGGATCTGCGGTGCGGCGCCATCGGACGACGGACCGTACGTGCCCCGCGGCCTGGACCGGGACGCCCTGGCCGAGTGGGTGCCGAGGCTGACCAAGATGTCCGCCGCCGAGCGGGCCGACCTGCCCGGGGTGTCGGTCGGCCGGTCCTCGCAGCTGCTCGCCGGTGCGTTGGTCGCCGACGCGGTGATGGACCTGTTCAACCTGCCCGCGCTCGAGGTCTGCCCCTGGGCGCTGCGCGAAGGCGTCATCTTGTCCCGGCTCGACCAGCTGCAACCCCGATAGGCTCCCGATGACTACCAGCAAGACCGCGCGGATCGGCCTGTCCACTGCGTCCGTGTACCCCGAGTCGACCGCCAGCGGATTCGAGCTCGCCAGCCGGCTCGGGTACGACGGTGTCGAGGTGATGGTCGGCATCGATCCCCTGAGCACCCAGATCGACGCGATCCAGCGGCTGGTCGACTACCACCAGCTCCCGGTCCTCGCGATCCACGCGCCCTGCCTGCTGATCACGCAGCGGGTCTGGGGGACCGATCCGTGGGGCAAGCTCGAGCGCAGCGCCGAGGCCGCGAAGGACCTCGGCGCCGACGTGGTCGTCGTCCACCCGCCGTTCCGCTGGCAGCGCGACTACGCGCGCGGATTCGTCGAGGGGATCGCCCGGCTCGAGGCGGAGACCGGCGTGATCTTCGCGGTCGAGAACATGTACCCGTGGCGCGCGCCCGGCAAGGGCCTGCAGGCGTACGCCCCGAGCTGGGACCCGACCGAGCAGAGCTACGCCCACACCACGCTGGACCTGTCGCACTCGTCGACCGCGGAGCAGGACTGCGTCGAGCTCGCCGCGACGATGGGCAAGACCCTCAAGCACATCCACCTCACCGACGGGACCGGCTCCGCGAAGGACGAGCACCTGGTGCCCGGCCGCGGCACGCAGCGCGCGGCGGATCTGCTCGCCGAGCTGGCCCATCAGGACTTCCGCGGTCACATCATCATCGAGATCAACACCCGGCGCGCGACCAGCCGGTCCGAGCGTGAGGTCGACCTGGTCGAGTCGCTCGAGTTCACCCGGAAACATTTCGCCCGCGGATCACGCCGTACGTCGTTCGCCGTCACCCCCGAAGGCGAGATCTCGGAACTGATCCCGTGAGCTCGCGGGCGGCGGGGAGCGGGCGGGCCGGCCGTCGGCCGGGCGGACCGGATACCCGCGGCGAGATCCTGGGAGCGGCCCGGAAGGCCTTTGCGGACAAGGGATTCAGCTCCACGTCGATCCGTGCGGTCGCCCGCGAGGCCGGGGTCGACGCGGCGCTGGTGCATCACTACTTCGACAGCAAGGACGAGCTGTTCATCGAGGCGATGGCCATCCCGGTCGACCCGCGCCAGATCGCCGCGGAAATCGTCGACGGACCGCGGGAGGAGATCGGCCGGCGGATCGCGACCGTGTTCCTCGGGATCTGGGAGTCGCCCGAGGGACAGCAGCGGATGACGGCGATCTTCCGCAGCGTGGTGACCAGTGACGAGGTGGCCCGGCTGATGCGTGAGGGCATCACGCAGATGATCATCCAGCCGATCTCGCGCACGCTCGACGTACCCGACGCGCACCTTCGCGTGAGCCTGGTCGCGACCCAGCTGATCGGCGTCGCGATGGCCCGCTACCTGGTCGGGCTCGAACCGGTCGCGTCCGTCGACCTCGCGACCCTGATCGACCGGCTGGCGCCCGTTCTCCAGCTCCACCTGACCGGCTGATGCGGATCCCCACCGACCGCGAGATCCACGCCCTGCATCGTGATCACGCGCCCACTCGCGAAGCCTTCGAGTCGGTGTATCCCCACTCCGTGATGGTTTGCCAGGTCGCCGAGCAGCTGTTCGTCGGTCTCGACGTCGACACCGACCTGATCCGGGCGGGCGCCCTGTTGCACGACATCGGGGTCTATCGGTTGTACGGCCCGACCGGCGAACTCAACACGGTCGACTACGTGCGGCACGGCGTACTCGGTCATGAACTGCTGGACGGCCTCGGCTTCGCCGAACCGATCTGCCGGTTCGCGTCCCGCCACACGGGCGTCGGCATCACGCGGGCCGACGTACTGCGCCAATCGCTGCCGATCCCGGTCGACGACTACATCCCGGCCTCCGCGGAAGAGGAGTTGGTGATGTACGCCGACAAGTTCCACAGCAAGCGCACTCCGCCGGTGTTTCTGACCGGGGACACCTATGCCGCGTCCGTCGGTCGCTGGGGTGCGGACAAGGTCACCGCCTTCGCTTCACTGCGGGCGAAGTACGGCGAACCCGTCCTGGGCTCGCTCAGCGAATCCACCGGTTACCCCGTCATCTGAAGGCTTGCCAGAGGCTGTTGCGCGAGCTAAATTCATCACATGATGAAAAACGCGGTGAGTTGCCGGGACGTCGTGGTGGTGCGCGGCGACCGGGAGGTCCTGCACGGGGTCGGGTTCGACCTCCGGGCCGGGACGGTGACCGGGCTGCTCGGTCCGTCCGGCTGCGGCAAGACGACGCTGATCCGGGCGATCGTCGGTCTCCAGGCCCGCGTGACTGGCGATGTCTCCGTCCTCGGGTCGCCCGCCGGAGCGCCGACGCTCCGCGGGCGGATCGGGTACGTCACCCAGGAGCCCAGCGTGTACGGCGATCTCACCGTCACCGAGAATCTGCGCTTCTTCGCCGCGGTGCTCGGAGTCCCGGTCGCCGACGTGGATCGGGTCATCGACGCCGTCGACCTGCGCTCGCACGCGGACGATCGCGTCGATCGGCTGTCCGGCGGGCAGCGGTCGAGGGCCTCGCTGGCCGCGGCTCTGCTCGGGGATCCCGAACTCCTCGTCCTCGACGAACCGACCGTCGGTCTGGATCCGGTGTTGAGGCGCGACCTGTGGAGCCTCTTCCACTCCTTGGCGGACGCCGGCGCGACGCTGCTGGTCTCGAGTCACGTGATGGACGAGGCTTCGCGCTGCGACCGCCTCCTGCTGATGCGCGACGGCGACCTGCTCGCCGACGACACCCCGCAAGCCCTGCTCGACTCGGTCGGTACCGACGACATCGAGCAGGCGTTCCTCACCCTCATCGACCGGAAGGCAGGTGCGCGATGACGCCCCGGGTCACCTTCGCCGTCGCCGCTCGGGTCCTGGCCCAGCTGCGCCGCGACCACCGCACGGTCGCGATGCTGATCGTGCTGCCGACGCTACTGGTCAGCCTGATGTGGTGGATGTTCATCGACTCACCGAACGCCTTCGACCGCTTCGGCGGTCCGCTGCTCGCGGTGTTCCCGGCGATCATCATGTTCGTGGTCACCTCGGTCGCGACCCTGCGCGAACGCTCGACCGGCACGCTGTCCAGGCTGTTCACGATGCCGATGGGGAAGCTGGACTTCCTCCTCGGCTACGCGCTCGCCTTCGCCCTGATCGCGGTCGTACAGGCCCTCGTGGTCGTGTCGATCGCTCTGTACGCCCTCGGCCTCAACATCGAGGGTGCTCCCTGGCAACTCGGCGTGGTCGCCGTCCTCGACGGTGTCCTGGGTACGGCGCTCGGCCTCTTCGCCAGCGCCTTCGCCGCCACCGAATTCCAGGCCGTCCAGATGATGCCCGCCGTGATGATCCCCCAGATCCTCCTCTGCGGCCTCCTCATCCCCCGCGACCAACTTCCCACCGCCCTGCACGCCATCAGCGACGTATTGCCCTTGTCCTACGCCGTCGACGCCGTCATCAGCGTTGCCAAAGGCAACGGCTTCACCTCCGGCGCCGGCACCGACGCCCTGATAGTCCTGGCCTTCATCCTCGCCGCCCTGACCCTAGGCGCCGCCACCCTCAAACGCCGCACGGCGTAGACCCACCCCGACCCAACGAAAGCTCAGAGGGCGAGGTTGCTATTGGCGGCAGCTGTTGATCGAAGTGTGACGTTTCCCCTTGTGGATAAGGGCTTTCGATGCCTTGCCGCATTTGCCGCCGTATCGTGACTCTGTGTAGAATCGCACGCATGTTCGACGGAGACCTGGCGACACTATCGACAGCCGACTTGCTGGAGTCGGCTGCCGAACACGACGCCGAGGCCCGACGGGTCGACGCGCGGCGCCTCGAACACGCCCAGGTCTACGCCGACCGTTTCCACCCTGACGCATGCCCGGTCCGGCCGGGCCGGCGGTCGTGGGAGGGCCGGGAGCGGGCGATGGTGCTGGGTGGTGAGGGGTGCCCGGCGATCGCGGAGTTCGCGATCGCCGAGTTCGCGGTCATGCTGGGGATCTCACCGCGGGTCGCGGCGAACTACATCGGTCAGGCGCTGGCCTTACGGCACCGGTTCCCGTTCACCTGGGCGCGGGTCCTGGCCGGGGAGGCGACGCCGTGGAAGGCGTGCCGCATCGTCACAGACTGCGCCAAACTGTCCGAGGTCGCGGCCCGGTACGTCGACCAGCGGGTCGCGCCCCTGGTGGACTCGATCACGCCGTACCGGCTGGCCAAGATCGTTACCGCCGCGAAGCTGTATGCCGACCCGGGCCTGGCGCGGGCGGAGGCCGAGGAGAGGGCCCGCGAACGCGGCGTGTTCGTCGGCCGCTCGAATGAGCACGGCACCAAATCCATGTACATCAGGGCCGCCGCCGGCGCGGTCATCCGCCACGAGGCGACCCTGGCCGCGATCGCCGAGGCCCTGAAGACCTTCGGCGACACCCGCCCAGTCCAGCACCGCCGCGCGGAGGCAGTCGGGATCATCGCCGACCCCCGCTACACCGAAGAACTCCTGGCTCAGGCCCGCCACCACCGCCTCCACAACCCAGCCACCACCGATACCCCGGATACCGCGCCGACCACCACGGCTCGGGACACTGCTCCGGATACTGCGCCGACCGCGACGGCTACGGACACCATCGGACCGACCGCCGCTCCGGACATCGCCGCCGCCCCAGCTTTGGGCCGCCGCTGCCGCAGCCGGGATGTGGACCTGCTCGATGGCCGAGCGATCGACCGGGACGAGCCCGGCCCGGACGACGAAGCCGACCGCGACGCACCCCACCCGAGCGTCAGCGATCTGCCTGACCCCCTCGACACCCCAGACACCGTGCCGATCCAGCCGTTCGACCCATCCGATCCCGGCCTACACCTCGATCCCGACGACGGCCAGGCCATGGACGCCGCCGCCCAACGCGCCCTGCACGCCCGCCTCGCCCAAATCAAACACGACGCCTACACCCACCCCACCACCCCAACCGACACCGACATCACCGGTCACAGCGGCCGCCGCGGAGGACGGCTACGCCTTGGCCAGACGCAGATCTACGTCCACCTCACCGACCACACCCTGGCCACCGGCACCGGTGTACTGCGCGCCGAAGCCATCGGCCCTTTGCTCGCCGACCAGCTCGCCGAGCTCATCGGCTACGACCCCTACACCGTCAAGCCCGTCATCGACCTCAACGACGCCGTCAGCGTCGACGCCTACGAAATCCCCGACCGGATCCGCGAACGCGTCAAACTCACCCACCCCGTCGAACTCTTCCCCTTCGGCACCCAAGAAACCCACCGCGCCATGGACCTGGACCACCTGCGGCCCTTCGATCCGCTTGGCCCACCGGGTCAGACCAACACCACCAACCTCGCGCCGCTGGGCCGGTACGGTCACCGGGTCAAAACCCACGCCCACGGCTGGACCGTCCACCGCATCGACCATAAGACTCTGGAGTGGACGACACCCCATGGCTTCCGATTCCGCGTCGACCCCACCGGCACCCACCGGCTACCCCAACCGGCAGACAGAAGACGGAGTGGATCACACAGCCCGGACGGTGGCCGCTAGGAGCGCAACCATGTCGGAGGCTGAGTCCATGAGTCCAGACGAACCTGTGGTGGAGACCGGTGCCGAGACGGCGCAACTGCTGGAACAGCTGAGATCGGTCCAGCGGTCGTTGCTCTGGAAGCTCGAAGGGCTGAGTGATGCCGAGCTCCGTCGGCCGATGACGAAGACCGGGACCAACCTGATCGGCATCGTCAAGCACCTGACTGGGCTTACGTACGGCTACCTGTGCTCGGCGTTTGGGCGTGAGCGCGAGGTGCTTCCCTGGGAGCTCGACGAAGAGCTCTTGCACGGCCTGGACATGTGGGCGACGCCCGATCTCGTTGCGTTCGATGGTCCTCACCGTTCTCCCGGACACCACCAGGCATGCCGGACATGCCGACGTGGTCAGGGAGATGCTCGACGGCAGGGTCGGAAGCCATCCGGGCGATGTGATGGTCTCTGACGACGAGGAGCAGCTGCGGATGTATCGGGCGCGCATTACCGGAAGGCTCGATCGCGACGCCTGGATGGCGTACGTACGAAGTCGCCCTGACTACGACCCTTCGGCATGGGAGAGCCATCGGGACAGGGTGAACGCGCTGTGGTTCTCGCACACTCCGCCGTAGTTCAAGGCGACCACAGTTACCCGGCGAGGTGGGAGACGTTGCGCCAGGCGGGTCGGGGTTGGTGGTTTGCCGTGGGGCCAGCCGGTGGTGGCGGCTTGGATCCGGGTGCAGGCGGAGGTTTCGTGGGCGAGGAGGTTGCCGGAGCCGCCGAGGCGGTCGGTGAGGTGGTCTTCGAAGGCGCGGTGTTCGTCGAGCATGTCGGACCAGGCAGGCCGTCGTCGCGGACCACGGGGTAGCCGATCGAGACCGCGACGTGGGTGTCGAGGTGTGGGCGGCGGATGGAGCGCAGCGGGTACTCTGCGGTTGCGATCAGCCGGTGTCCGTCGCGCGTGCCCTCGAGCATCTTCCACGCCGGACTGCCGTCCTCCAGGGTCTGCTCAGCAACGAACGCAGCGCATGCCTTGGATCTCGACATCCAGGGCGCGGCCTGGCAGCTCGGTGTCGGTGCTGTCCTGGATGGTGTGCTGGGTACGGCGTTGGGTCTGTTCGCGAGCGCCTTCGCGGCGACCGAATTCCAGGCCGTGCAGATGATGCCGGCCGAGATGATCCCGCAGATGCGGTGGACGCGGTCATCGGAGTTGCCCAGGGCAACGGATTCACCAGTGCGACCGGGAGCTGCTCTTGTCGTTCTGGCGTTCATCCTCGCAGCTCGCAGCTCGCAGCTCGCAGCTCGCTGCTCGCGGCCTCGGTGCGGCAACGCCGAATGGCGTGAAGAGCCGGCGCGCACCAGTGAGTGCGCGCCAGCTCCATTGTCACTCCCGAGCAGCGGATCGGATTTCACCGACGCCGATCCGTATGCCGAGTCTCAGGACGGTTGCCGGGGCTCCAGGATCTTGACGACCTTTCCGTCCTTGTCGTAGGCGGTGGCCTTGAAATCGGTCTCCTTGGCCGTCGTCGGTGGGCTCAGCCAGATGTAGGCGAACCAGCCGTCGGTGACCGGAATGTCGGTAGCCGCCGACGGGCCCATCGGCAGGTGGATCCGGGTTGCCGTGCTCGCCACCCGTCCGCAGGCGCGGGCCTCCCAGCAGCGCTTTCCGGAGCACTCCTGGCCGCTCAGATCCCCACCGGTATAGAGATCCGCCCGTTGCGAACCCTTCGCCGGGGTGAGGATCGGGTCCTGCACCTGCCGCAACGAGTCGAGGTTCAGGAAGGTGATTCCGCGCATCACCATGCCGCCGTCCAGCGAGTTCGTCTCGATCCTGCAGGCGACCGCGGTCCAGGAGTTGGGCGGTGTCCAGCGGCTGCAACTGCTCTGCATCGGCGAGGCGATGCAGTTCGGCACCGACCTCACGTACGTCGTTCATGGAGCTCGCCTTCACAGTGCTCGGCTCGTCCGCTGCCGGTCGATGGCTTGCCGGAGAGTGTCGAGACCGCGTGACACCTGGCTGTTCACGGTGCCGCTGGAGCAACCGAGGATCTCCGCCGTCTGCTCGACGGACAGGTCCTCGTAGTTCCGCAGCACCACACATGCGCGCTGACGTGCCGGCAGACTGCGAAGCACGTCGAGTACTTCGTCGCGCTCAGCGTGCCCGGTGGCCACCGTCGTGCGCCACGTTGACGACCATCCGGCGTGCGTACGCGAACTGACTACCCACCCGCCGTACCCTCGGCCACGCCAGGTACAGCTTGTACAGCGCGTCCTGGACGATGTCGTCCGCCCTGTGCCGGTCGCCACAGACCAGGTACGCCGTCCGCCGCAGCGACGGACTCGTCGTCTCGACGAACTCCACGAAGTCCCGGTCCGCCACGGCCATCCCGCCTCCACTCTCTCCGAATCCCCCTCAAGACGAAAACGCAGGGCGATCAGGTTGCATCCGGATCTGCCGCGTCCGGCGGGAGTCAGCGGACGACGTCGTACACGAGCTTCTGGATGCCGTTGGAGTAGGACTCGCTCTCGACGACCTCGAGGCGTTGCTTGTCCTTGTCGGTTGCGCTGAAGAGGCGCTTGCCGGCTCCGAGCAGGACCGGGAAGACCAGCAGGTGGTATCGGTCGATCAGGCCCGCGTCGGATAGGTTGCGGTCCAGGGTGGCGCTGCCGTGGATGATGATCGGCCCGCCCTCGGTCTGCTTGAGCGCGGCGACGTCGTCGAGGGATCGCAGGATCGTGATGTCGCCCCAGTTCGTCACCAGGTCCTCGTCCTGCAGGGTGGTCGACACGACGTACTTCGGCATCACCCGGTAGCCAGGGAACTCGGGCATGTCCGGCCAGACCGGAGAGAAGGCCTCGTAGCTCGCACGGCCCATCATCATGGCCCCCGCCTCCTCCTGCTCGCGGCTCTTCAGCTCGTACGCGGCCGGGTCGAACTCGATGTCCTTGAACGTCCACCCCGAACTCCGGTAGCCCTCCTCTCCACCAGGCGCCTCGACAACGCCATCGAGCGAAACGAACGCGGTCGCGATCAAAGTACGCATCACAAACTCCTTGTCAGCCCTACCGTCTTGTCACCCTTGCGTCGCCCGACCCCCACCGAACTAGACATTCTGCCGCTTGTGACCCCAATCACACCCCATCAACCGGGGGAGCTACCCGGCGAGGTGGGAGACGTTGTGCCAGGCGGGGTCTGGGTTGGTGGTTATGGTGACTTTGCCGTGGGGCCAGCCGGTGGTGGCGGCTTGGAGTTGGGCGCCGGCGGGGGTGGTGCCGTCGGTGTAGTAGTGCAGGATGCGGGTGCCGGCGGTGGTCTCGTGGGCGAGGAGGTTGCCGGAGCCGCCGAGGCGGTCGGTGAGGTGGTCTTCGAAGGCGCGGAGTTCGTCGAGCATGTCGGACTCGGGCAGCCCGTCGTCGCGGACCACGGGGTAGCCGATCGAGACCGCGACGTGGGTGTCCAGGTGTGGGCGGCGGATGGAGCGCAGCGGGTACTCCGCGGTCGCGATCAGCCGGTGTCCGTCGCGCGTACCCTCGAGCATCTTCCACGCCGGACTGCCGTCCTCCAGGGTGTGCTCGGCCGCGAACGCAGCCACGGCCGGCAGCAGCGAATCGATCGCCACCGCATCAGCCGGCGCCGAACTGAGGGTCTCGATCGCGCCGACCCAGGTCTCCACCATCTCCTCGCCGAGCACCAGGTCGAGGATCAGGAAGGTCACCCGCCGCTGCACGTCGATCGGCACATCAGGAAAGACAGGGTGATGTACGCCGACATGGATCGAAGCCGCGTCGGGTTCGATCGAGACGACCGCCTCGTCGACCGGGATCGGCGGCAGCCCGTCGAAGCGGATCGTGAACGCGGGACCGGGCCGGCGCAGGTCGGCGTACTCCCAGGTCTCGTCGGACGGCGGCGCGGCGCGCAACCAGCGGCGGGCGACGGCGCGGTGGGTGGGGTTGCCGGCCGCGGTGACGATGAGGGCGTGCTTGGCATGCAGTCCCGGACCGAGTTCCCACTCGAGGTCCTGGTGGATCCACCCGATCAGCTCGGTCAGCACGGAGCTCGTCTCGGTCGGCTCCTTCCGCGCGATCGCGTCTGCCACCTGTGCCGCGCCGGCCTCGGTCCACCACGACCAGAACGCGCCGATCGGGTCGGCCTCCACGACGGTCCGCTTGCGACGCTTGAAGATGGGCATGCCCGCATCCTTGCCGACCAAGGGTGCGAGCATCGGACCAGTGGACCGGCTGGTGTGGTCCCCGCCACACGATTAGCGAGCGTCTGGTTCAGGCGCGTAACCTGCTGACACCACTGGCATATGGGGCCGGGTGGGTCGATGAGGAGGAACACGTAGTGCTTCGGCGAGTCCTGCTGGGCATGTCCCGCAGCCCCCAGATCAAGAAGGCCGTGTCGTCACTCCCGGTGTCCAGTGGCATCGTCGCACGGTTCGTCGCCGGCGAGACCGCTCCGGAGGCCGTGCTGGCCACCGAGAAGCTGGTCAGCAACGGCCTGAACGTCACCCTCGACCACCTCGGTGAGGACGTCACCGACCGGGCCGCCGCGACCGCCACCGCGGACGCCTACCTCGAGCTCCTGAAGCAGCTCGCCGCCGCCGGCCTGACCAAGAACGCCGAGGTCTCGGTGAAGCTGTCCGCGGTCGGCCAGGCGCTGCCCGGTGACGGCGAGAAGATCGCGCTGGAGAACGCGCGGACCATCTGCCTCGCGGCCCGCAACGCCGGTACGACGGTCACCCTCGACATGGAGGATCACACCACCACCGACTCCACGCTGGGCATCCTGCGCGAGCTGCGCCAGGACTTCCCGGAGACCGGCGCGGTGCTGCAGGCCTACCTGCGCCGGACCGAGAGCGACTGCCGCGACCTGGCGTACGCCGGTTCCCGTGTCCGGCTCTGCAAGGGCGCGTACAAGGAGCCGGAGTCGGTCGCGTTCCAGGACAAGCGCCAGGTGGACAAGGCGTACGTCCGCGCGATGAAGATCCTGATGAACGGCACCGGCTACCCGATGATCGCCTCGCACGACCCGCGGCTGATCGCGATCGCCGGCTCGCTCGCCGACCGCGCCAACCGTCAGCCGGGCAGCTACGAGTACCAGATGCTCTACGGTATCCGTCCCGAGGAGCAGCTCCGGCTGGTCGGCCTGGGTCACACCATGCGCGTCTACATCCCGTACGGCGAGGACTGGTACGGCTACCTGGTCCGTCGCCTGGCCGAGCGCCCCGCGAACATCCAGTTCTTCGCGAGGTCCCTCATCAGCAAGAAGTAACCTGTCGGCATGACTAGTCAGGTGGCCATTCTCGGGGCCGGTGTGATGGGGGAGACGTTGCTGTCCGGGCTGATTCGGGCCGGGCGGCGACCGGAGGAGCTCCTGATCACCGAGCGCCGGGAGGAGCGGGCCACCGAACTACGCGAGCGGTACGGCGTCGACGTCGTGTCCAACGTGGATGCGGCGGTCAAGGCCGACACCCTGGTTCTTGTGGTGAAGCCGCAGGACATGCCGGACCTGCTCGCCGAGATCGCCCCGGCGGTCCGTGCGTCCCAGACCGTGGTCTCGCTGGCCGCGGGCATCACGACCGGGTTCATCGAATCGCGGCTGCCCGAGGGTGTGGCCGTCGTACGCGTCATGCCGAACACGCCGGCCCTGGTCGACGAAGGGATGGCCGCGATCTCCCGCGGTGCGCACTGCGACGAGAGCCATCTCGAGCTGGCGGAGGGCCTGCTGGCCGCGACCGGCCGGGTCATCCGGGTGCCGGAGAAGCAGCAGGACGCGGTGACCGCGATCTCCGGGTCGGGCCCGGCGTACCTGTTCTTCGTCGTCGAGGCGATGATCGAGGCCGGCGTCCACATGGGCCTGCCGCGGAGCACCTCGACGGACCTCGTCGTCCAGACCGTGGTCGGCTCGGCGAAGCTGCTGCGGGAGACCGGTGAGCACCCGACCGTGCTGCGGGAGCGGGTGACGTCACCGGGCGGTACGACGGCCGCCGCCATCCGCGAACTGGAGGACCACAAGGTCCGGGCCGCGTTCCTGTCCGCGATCGAAGCGGCCCGCAACCGTTCGCGGGCATTGGCTGCCGAATAACACCTCTCCGACGGGTGGCGTTATTGTTGGCGCCGCAGTTTCCTGCCTTGTTCGAGGGATGAGTCGACTATGGTCCCGCCCATGGGTAATCGTTCGGTCGATCCTGCCGCCGCGCCTGCGCAGCAGCAGGAGGTGCCACAGCTGCCGTGGCGGGTGCCATTGGACCCGGCGCCCTGGTGGGCCTGGGCGCTGTTCGTCGCCCCGTTCATCGTCGTACCGGCGCTGAACTCGTGGCTCTGGATGGGTGCCCGCGACATGCTCGCGGTCGGCCTGCTCACGATCATCGGCGCCTCGGTCGTCCGCGTCGCCGGCGGCGTGGTGCTCTACCGCGTGGTGCTGACCGACACCGCCCTCAAGGCCCGCACCAGCATGCTCATCCGCAGCCTCGCCTGGCAGGACGTCGACAAGATCGAGATCGGCGACGACAACGTCGTACTGACCCGCGGCCAGGACGAGAACGAGATCAACGGCATCCCGAAGGACCGCACGGCCGAGGTCGGCGCGGTGATGGAGTCCATCCGCGGCCAGGCGGCCGACAGTCCGGTACGGCGCCACCGGCCGCGTCCCGGGATCGGAGCCCTGCTCGTCCTGACTTACCTGATCCTGTCGGTCGGCGCCTTCCTGCTCCGCTGGCACATCGTCGTCTGACTAGGCGGTCCAAGGTCCTTCGCCGGCGACCCGGTCCAGGGTGATCCGGGCGATCATGCCGGTGTCCCAGATGCCTTCACCGAAAGGGAACTCGGGTACGCCGAGGTAGCGCTGCGACAGGCCGTCCATCAGCGCCTTGTAGTCGACCGGGATCCCGGGCCCTTCGAGCTTCGCCGTTCCGCGGATCACCAGGTACTGCGTGATGCCGCGAGGGCTCAGCTGGTCGTCCTGGACCAGCAGCGTCACGCGCGGATCGCGCAGCAGGTTACGGGTCTTGCGGTGCGGCCGCTGGAGGCCGAGCAGGATCTCGTCTCCGTCGCGCCCGGCCCAGACCAGCGACGCCTGCGGCGAGCCGTCGGGGTCGAGGGTGACGACGGTGACGTCCTTGGGTTCGGTGAAGAGCCGGTGGGCACTTTCGGGGAGAGCGTTCATACCTGAGACGGTAGGCAGCGCCGTGGGAACCTCTGAGTACCCTGGACGGTCGTGGATGGATTGGATCCCGGCAACGTCTTCCTCGCCGACTGCCCGGCCCGGCTCGCGGTCGAGGTGATCGCGGACAAGTGGGCCGTGGTCGTGCTGTGGGGCCTCAATGAAGGACCGCGGCGGCACTCGGAGCTGATCACGCTGATCGGCGGCATCTCGAAGAAGGTGCTCACCCAGACCCTGCGCCGGCTGCAGGCGAACGGCCTGGTCGACCGGCAGAACTTCGGCGGTGTGCCGCCCCGCGTCGAGTACGAGCTGACCGGCCTCGGCCGGACCCTGATGGCGCCGATCCGGATGCTCACGATGTGGGCGGAGGAGAACGGGGAGGCGGTGCTCGCGGCGCAGGAGGGAGGATGACGGCATGGACTTCTCTTTGTGGCCCGCGGCATCCAGGACCTGGTCGGACGTGCTCGACGGAGCCGAGTACGCCGAACGCACCGGCTGGCACGGGGTCTGGATAGCAGATCACTTCATGCAGAACGGCGACGACCTGTCCGTTCCCGTCAACGAAGCCTTCGCCCTGCTGGCCGGGATCGTCGCCCGGACCGAGCGGGTCCGGGTCGGCTCGATGGTGCTCGGCAACACCTACCGGCATCCCGCCGTCGTCGCGAACACGGCGGCGACGATCGATCAGATGAGCAACGGCCGGTTCGTCCTCGGGATCGGGGCCGGCTGGCAGGTGAACGAGCACGAGGTCTACGGCATCGAGCTGCCGCCGGTGCGTGAACGGCTGGCCCGGTTCGAAGAGGCCTGCCAGGTGATCAAGGGCCTGCTCACCGAGGAGCGGACGACCTTTGACGGGTCCTACTACCAGCTGACGGGCGCCCCCTTGGAGCCGAAGCCGGCCCACCTGCCGATCCTGATCGGCGCCGCCGGCGAGAAGGTTGCCCTCGGCATCGTTGCGAAGTACGCCGACGAGTGGAACCACTGGGGTGACGCGGCGCTGGCCGCCCACAAGGGCGAGGTGTTCGCCGCGCACTGCGAGCGCCTCGGCCGCGACCCGAAGTCGGTCCGCCGGTCCGCGCAGACGATGCTGGAGGTCGTCGTACCGGGTGACACCGAGGCGGCCGAGCGGAAGGAACGGCTCGAGAGCCGTGGCGGGCACGTGATCATGGGGTCGGCGCAGGAGGTGCTCGACAAGGTCGCGCAGTACCCGGCGGCGGGGATCGACGAGCTGCTCGTGCCGGACGCCTTCCTCGGCTCCGGTAACCGGCGGTTCGACGCGCTGGAGCGCCTGCGCGAAGAGGTTTTCGCCAAGATCTAAAGGGACAGCGTGGCCAGGACCGGCCAGTGGTCGCTGGGCAGCCGTCCGTCCGGGCGGTAGTGGGAGACGGCTGCCTCGACCACGGTCCACCCCGCGCTGACCAGGATGTGATCGATCCGGTCGTCGTCCTCCGCGCCGGTGAAGTCGTTCCAGCTCCCACCGGCCTCGATCGGTACGGCGAGGCGCAGGCCGGACTCGATCAGCGTCTTCAGCGGCGGGGAGTCCGGCGTCGCGTTCAGATCGCCCATCACGATCCACGGCAGCTCGCCGGCGGTCCAGCGCGCGATCAGTCGCGACGACTGCAGCTGGGCCATCTCGCCGGCGTGGTCGTAGTGCGTGTTCGCGACGCCGATCGTCGTACCGTTGCGGTGCCGCAGCCAGACCAGCGTCGCGATCCGGGTCAGGTCCGCGTCCCAGCCGACCGAGCCCGGCGTGCCGGGATCGTCAGACAGCCACCGGGTCTCGTGCTTCTCGACGCGCCAGTCGCCGGGCCGGACCATGACGACGGAATGCTCGCCGGCGCTCATCCCGTCGTCCCGGCCGACGCCGACGATCTCGTACTTCGGGAATCGCCAGCGCAGGTAGTCGAGCTGGTCGGGCAGCACTTCCTGCAGCCCGACCACGTCCGCGTCCAGGTGCTCGATCGCCGCCACTGTCGCGTTCCGCCGGACCGGCCAGGCGTTGTCGCCGTCGGGTGCGGAGGAGTTGCGGATGTTGAACGTGGCGGCGCGAATCTTCATGGTGCCGATCCTGCCAAACCCATCGCCCGCGTCGCCGCTCGGAGTCGGGGCGTGCTCGCGTCGATCGCCCGATCCCGGCCCTGCGCGAGCAGCTGGTCGATCGCACCGGGATCGCTCGTCAGCCGCGCGTACTCCTTCTGCAGCGGCTCGATCACGGCCAGCACGGCGTCCGCGACGTCCTGCTTGAGCGATCCGTACGACGAGTACGACGCCGCCAGCGTGACCGGATCGCCGTCCGTACACGCCGCCAGGACCTCGAGCAGGTTCGTGACGCCGGGTTTGTTCGCCTCGTCGTGGCGGACCTCGTTGTCGGAGTCGGTCACCGCCCGCATGACCTGCCGGCGGATCACGTCCGGCGGGTCGAGCAGCCGGATCACGCCGATCGCGTCGTCGGCAGCGGACTTGCTCATCTTGGTCGTCGGACTGGCCAGGTCCTTGACCCGCGTCGCCAGCGCGGCCTTCGCCAACTGCGGTACGACGAACGTCTCGCCGTACTCGCGGTTGAACCGGATCGCGATGTCCCGGGCCAGCTCGACGTGCTGATCCTGGTCACCGCCGACCGGGACCTGCTTGGCGCCGTACAGCAGGATGTCCGCGGCCATCAGGCACGGATAGGTGAACAGCGAGGCCCGCGTCATCGGGCGCCCGTTGCCCTTCTCCTTGTACTGGATCATCCGCGACAGTTCGCCGACGTACGACGTGCACTCGAGCAGATACGCGAGCTGCGCGTGCGCGGGGACGTCGGACTGGATGAACACGGTCCCTTCGGGAACGCCGGCCGCGAGCATCAGCGTCGCGAACTCCCGGGTGAGCGCGGCGAGTCTTCGGGGGTCGTGCTTGGTCGTCATCGCGTGCAGGTTGGCGACGAAGTAGAACCCGTCGGGGTCGGTGAACCGGCGGAGCGCGCCGAGGTGGTTGCCCAGCGTCAGACGGCCGGACGGGGTGATACCGGACAGCGAAGTCATGATGTTTGCCCTTTCGGTGAGTGTGAGAGCCCCACCGAGGGCATCAAAAAGGCCGCCTCGGCGAGGCGGCCTCTTGGATGCGTGCGAACACGCCGGGGGACCGCCCTAGGCGGCCCACCACAGCTGCAAGTTCGTGTTCACGGCATCAGAGTAGCTCATCGACCGGGGCGGTGGGGAAGGAATTCAACGCTGCGTCAGCGACTGGACGATCAGCTCGTTGCGGGCGTCCTGACCGAGCGGCACCGAGGGGTGGACGCCGTCGCGGAGGTAGTTGGCCAGGCGGTACGGCTTGACCCAGAGCCACTCGGCCCAGCGGATGATGCGCAGGTTCGGGTACTTCTTCTGCGCGTCGTACAGCTGCATGTTGAGCCAGGAGCTGTTGCGCTGGTCGGCAAGCTGCACCGCCGCGGTCTGGGCCGTGCGGACGACCTGGAGGTCGACCCAGAACAGCGTCCGGTTCTGGCCGACGATGCTGATCGCCCGGTCGACCTGTGCCGCGAACTTCGGCGGGTCGAAGATGTCGTTCGACCCGCTCGCCATCAGGATCCGCCGCGGCAGGCCGTACGCCGACGCCCACTGCTGCAGCGCGTCGACCGCGCCTGAGGTGGGCCGGCTGGACCAGTTGTTCACCGCCATCTGGCTGCCGTCGCGGTTCAGCAGCCGGATCGCCAGCGACTTGCCGTCCTGGACCGAGATGCTGTCCCCGAACATGTACACGCCGTTGGTCTCGACCACGCGCCTGATCTGCGTCTCGGTCGCGATGGCCCGGGTCCCGTTCGCCCAGGAGCCGAGCGTGCCGGAGCCGTACAGGCCGCCGGGCGTCGCGGCCGTCGCCGGCACGGTCGAGGCGGCCACGGTCGACGCGGCGACGGCCGCTCCCGCCGTGAAGACCTGCCGCCGATTGGGTCTGATCGAGCTCAAGCGCTTCCTCACGGGAAGGAACTGTGCGGCCTGACCACCGATCGGCGCAACTCCGGTTGGCGGCGGCCGGACGCCGCGCAGAGTACAGGACTAGACCAGCTTATGTCACCCTCCGCAACCGAATCGCTCCCCGGTTTGCAGTTAGCTGCAAATCCTGTAACGCCTTGCAGTCCTTGAGCGATGAAGCACCTGTCGGACCAGTTGTCACACGGGTCGGCGCGGCTCTGGAGGGGTGTCGCGCCGGCTCGTGTCCTTCGTCAAGGCGCTGATGAGGGGCTCGGCCACCGCCATCACGTCTTCCGGTGGCGCATCCAGACCGTCCAATCGGACCAGGTGCCGCCCGATCACGAGCCCGAGTGTCAACGCGCCGATCACGCCGGAACGCAGTACGGCGTCCTCCCCGGGCAACTGCGCTGCCACCTGACGCTGCTGCCCGGTCATCGCGGATCGCACCTCGTCGGCCGCCTCGGGATGACTGAACATCGCCCGGAGCGCGGCAAGTGCCGCAGCCGGCTCCTCCGCGAGCTTCTCCGACAGTGCGGTGGTCAATTGGGCGGCGATCTCTGCCGGCGATCCCACGATCGGCCCGTCCGCGGGCATCGCGGCCGCCTGGGCGAACAGTCGCTCCTTGGATCCGAAGTACCGCATCACCAGGCCGGGATCGCTGCCGGCCGCGGTCGCGACGGCCCGGATCGTCGTCCGGTCGTAACCGTGCTCACCGAACAGCTGCCGCGCCGCCGTCAGGATCCGCGCCTCCGTCCGCCGCCGCTGCTCCACCCTCGTGCTCATGAACTTCAGTCTACGCATGTTGACTCAAAAGACGTACGGCTCTATGGTTTCAGTCAACACACGTAGACTGAAATGAGGAGACATGATTCAAGCGATCGTGCTGACGTTCCTGGCCGGCTTGATGGGCACGAACGGCATCCCGCACTTCGTCCAGGGCATCAGCGCCCGCGAGTACCCGAACCTGACCGGCAACTCGCCGACCAGGAACGCCGTCGGCGGCCTGGGGGCGTTCGCGATCGCCGGCGCGCTGACTGCCTTGGCGCACGTCGGCGCGCATCCGTGGGCTGCCCTGATCGCGGCCGCTGTCGGCATCCTGGCGATGACCGTCTTCCATGCTCAGCGCGGCGCTTACCGATTGAGCGCCAGGTTCGGCAAACCACTTCCTCACGTCTGACGGTTAAGGTCGGAGACATGAGCGGTGAGGCGATGCTGGTCTTCGACGACGGACTGACCGAGTACGACTTCGGCCGCGGGCATCCGATGAGTCCGATCCGCGTGCAGTTGACGATCCGGCTGGCGAGCGCGCTCGGTGTGCTCGACGAGCTCAAGGTCGTGCCGGCGCCGACGGCCGACGACGCACTGCTCGAGACCGTGCACACCGCCGAGTACATCGCCGCGGTCAAGCGGGCCGGCGAGAACCCCGACGGCTCCGATGAGGTGCACGGGCTCGGCACTCACGACACGTACTGTTTCCCGCGGATGCACGAGGTCTCCGCGCACATCGTCGGCGCGAGCGTCGAGGCCGCCCGCGCGGTCTGGGAGGGCGATGTCCTGCACGCCGCCAACATCGCCGGCGGCCTGCACCACGCGATGCCGGACCGGGCCAGCGGTTTCTGCGTCTACAACGATCCGGCCATCGCGATCCAGTGGCTGCTCGACCACGGCGCCGAGCGGATCGCGTACGTCGACGTCGACGTGCACCACGGTGACGGCGTACAGGCGGCGTTCTACAACGATCCGCGCGTACTGACGGTCAGCCTGCACGAGTCGCCGACCACGCTCTTCCCCGGCACCGGCAGCGCGGGGGAGACGGGCGGGCCGGACGCCGAGGGTACGTCGGTCAACGTGGCACTGCCGCCCGGGACCGGCGACGCCGGCTGGTTGCGGGCGTTCCACGCGATCGTGCCGGATGTGGTGAAGGCGTTCCGGCCGTCGGTCCTGGTGACGCAGCACGGCTGCGACTCGCATGTCGAGGATCCCCTGGCCCACCTGACGAAAACGATCGACGGGCAGCGAGCGGCGTACTTGGCCCTGCACGACCTCGCGCACGAGGTGGCCGGCGGGAAGTGGGTCGCCACCGGCGGCGGTGGGTACGCGATCGTCGACGTCGTACCGCGGGCCTGGACTCACCTGCTCGCAATCGTCGCGGGCAACCCGATCGACCCGCTGACGCCGGTGCCGGAGTCGTGGCGCGAGGAGGTCCAACTCCGCTTCGCGCGGGTCGCGCCGCTGCGGATGACGGACGGCCGGGACGCGTCGTACGTGGACTGGTCGAGCGGCTACAACCCCGACACCTGGCTGGACCGCGCGATCAAGGCGACCCGTGACACCAGCTTCCCGCTCTTGGGTCTCGATCCCTCCTATTGAGTCACACGAGTCCCCCTCTTTCCCATTCGTACCAACAGCCACTACGCTCGTTGCATGCACGGACGGAGGTGCCGGAGGGGAAGCCGGCGCACGATCCGTGCTGGAAGTGCGGTGCGCAATGGCATCAAAGAAGTCCGGTGGTGAGCAGCCGCTCGCCGAGGTGAAGTTCCTGACCGTGGCGGAGGTCGCCACGGCCATGCGCGTGTCCAAGATGACGGTGTACCGCCTGGTGCACTCCGGTGAGCTGCCCGCGGTGCGGGTGGGTCGTTCGTTCCGGGTGTCGGAGGACGCCGTGCACGACTACCTCAAGGGCGCCTTCTTCCAGGCCGGATAACCACGAGAAGCCGAAGCGGCCGGATCCCTCGGGACCGGCCGCTTCGTCATGTCTCCGGCAGTCCCGAGAGCGCCCGCAGTGCGGCGGTGGCGCGCTGGACGGTTTCGCCGGGCAGGCCGTCCCACAGCTTGTGCTGCGCGGCGGCGCTCGCGATCACGGCTTCCTCGGCGAGCGTCACGCCCTCGGCGGTGAGCCGGATCTGGGTGCCGCGCCCGTCGTCCGGGTCGGGCTCGCGGGCCACGAATCCACGCCGTACCAACTGGTTGACGACATTGCTCGTGCCGCCCGAGGACAGCAGCAGACTGCGGCTCAGGTCCGACGGCTTCTGCCGGTACGGCGCTCCCGAGCGGCGCAGCGCGACGATCACGTCGTACTCGGCCGCGGTCAGACCGAGCTCCCGCAGCACCGGCCGAGTGGCCTGGTCCAGGGCGTCTGCCAGCACCATCAGGCGCTTGGTCAGCTCGCTGGTCGGGTGCAGCGCGTCCGGCAGTTCGTCCTGCCAGGCCGCGAGGATCCCGTCCACCCGATCGCTCGTGGTCATGGTTGACAGCCTATCTGGCTTTGGTGATAGCTTTCTATAAAGCTTTCTGTTGAGGGGATTTCTCATGCGCATGCTGGTGCGAGGTGGCCTGGTGATCGACACCGCGCCGACGGTGGTGGTCCGGCCGGAGACCGACGTGCTGATCGAGGACGGCCGGATCGCGGCGGTGGGACCTGGTCTGGTTGCGGACGATGCGGAGGTGATCGACGCGCGGGGGCGGATCGTGCTGCCTGGGTTCGTCGACACCCATCGGCACGTCTGGCAGACCGCGCTGCGCGGGATCGGGGCCGATGGTGATCTTGGGTACTACTTCGACCGGGTGATGCAGGCCCACGGCACCCGCTACCGGGCGGAAGATGTTGCTGCGAGCAACCTTGTGGGTGCGTTGGAGTGCCTGGACGGCGGCATCACCACGGTGCAGGACTACTCCCACGTGCAGGGCTCGGCGGAGTTCGCCGAAGCCGCCGTCGACGCTCTGGATCGCAGCGGCATCCGGGCGGTCTTCGGATTCGGGCCGTCGCCGCTGGCCGGTGGTGCGGTCGATCCGGACGGCCTGCGCCGCATCCTGGGCCGGGTGTCCGGCCGTATCGGCGTCGCGGTCGCGTCCATCGGCCCCGCCTACGCGCCGTTCGAGATCGTCGAGGCCGACTGGGCGCTGGCCGCGGAACTCGGCATGCCTGTCGTGACGCACATCGACAGCAGTGAGGTCACGCCGGCACCGATCGCCGGGCTCCGGGATGCGGGGCTGTTGCGGCCGGACACGTTGTACGTGCACTGCAACAACCTGTCCGAGGCCGAACTCAAGCTGATCGCGGAGTCCGGTGCGTCCGTCTCGGCGACGCCTGCGGTCGAGTCTCGGCTGGAGATGGGCGGCCCCATCACCGCCCGGCTGAAGGCTGCGGGCGTCGGGGTCGGCCTCGGGATCGACACGGTGACGAGTGGTGCCGGCGACATGTTCAGCGTCATGCAGCAGGTCCTGGCCCTGGGCCACCGCTCCTTCACCGCGGCCGAGGTGCTCCAGTTGGCGACCGTCGGAGGCGCCCGCGCGCTCGGGTTCACCGACGTCGGATCGCTTGCCGTCGGCAACCAGGCTGACCTGATCGTTCTCCGCGGTACGGATCTGAACCTGGCCGGCGGTTGGCAGGATCCGGTCGCCACCGTGGTCACCTCCGGACATCCGGGCAACGTGGAGACCGTCCTGGTCGGCGGTACGCCGGTCAAGCGCGTCGGTCAGGTGGTCAGCACCTCGCTGCCTGCCGCGCTCGACGCCCTCACTGAGTCGGCCGCTTACCTCACCGCTCGAGCAGCTTCCTGATCGCGCTGGTGATCTCGGCCGGGGATTCCTCGGCCATGAAGTGGCCGGAGGTCGTGGTCTGGTGGTGGAGGTCGGGAGCCCACGCCTGCCAGCGGGCCAGGGCGTCGAAGCCGAGCGCGGCGCCCCAGTCCTGCTGGATCACGGTCACGGGCATCCGCAGTTTGTTGCCGCTGGCAAGGTCTTCCTGGTCGTGGGTGACGTCGATCGTGGCCGAGGCGCGGTAGTCCGCGACGATCGACGGGACCGCGTCCCGGCAGGCGTCCAGGTACGCCGTCCGGACGTCGGCGGGGATCGAATCCGGGTCCTTGGTCCAGAGGTCCAGGAAGTATCCGAAGAAGGCGTCCGGTGCGGCGGCGATCAGCTCCTCCGGTAGGCCGGGTGGCTGGGCCATCAGGTAGAGATGGAAGCCGACGGCGGCGCTCGTGCCGTGCATGACGTCCCACATGTCGAGGGTCGGGAGAACGTCCAGGCACATCAGGTGACTGACAGCCTCAGGGTGATCAAGCCCAGTCCGAAATGCCACCAGAGCGCCCCGGTCATGTCCGACCAGAGCAAACGTCGAGAACCCGAGTTCGCGCACCACTCCGACTACGTCCGCGGCCATGGTCCGTTTGGAGTAGTCGTCGGTGGGTTTGTCGCTCTCGCCGTACCCGCGAAGGTCCGGACAGATCACGGTGTGGTCGGCGATCAGGTCGGCGGCCACGTGCCGCCACATGAGGTGAGTCTGTGGGAAGCCGTGCAGCAGGACGATCGGCGTACCGGAGCCACCGACCGAAACGTTCAACTTCCCCAGCCGGCGATAGTCAAAGCCCTTGATCTTCACGTCCACGAGCTTCACGGATCCGGATGAGCATCCGATGAGCGCTACGGTGGCCGGGTGGAGTTCGGGGTGCTCGGGCCGGTGGTGGCCTGGGATGATGCCGGGCGGCCGGTGGCGTTGAAGGGGCCGCGGCACAAGGCGGTACTGGCGCGGTTGATCGTGGCGCGGGGTCGCGTCGTACCGGCGACTCTGCTGGTGGATGAGCTGTGGGCCGATCCGCCGGATGGGGCGTTGAGCGCGGTGCGGACGTTTGTGGCGGCGTTGCGGCGGGCGCTGGAGCCGGATCGGGCGCCGCGTACGCAGGCACGGCTGCTGGTGACTGAAGGTCCTGGGTATGCGTTGCGGACCGAGGCGGTTGATGCGTGGCGGTTTGAGGACGTGGTGCGAGGGTCGTCGGCGCTGCCGGAGTTGGTGACGGCTCTGGGGTTGTGGCGTGGGCCGGCGTACGCCGAGTTTGCTGAGGACAACTGGGCTCAGGGGGAGCGGTCCCGGCTGACCGAGCTGCGGCTGCATGCTGTGGAGCGCGTTGCGGAGGCTCGGCTGGCGTTGGGGCTTGCTGCTGAGGCTGTGCCTGAGCTGGATGCCCATGTGACCGAGCATCCGTGGCGGGAGGACGCTTGGCGGTTGCTGGCGCTGGCGTTGTATCGGAGTGGCCGGCAGGGCGACGCTCTCGCCGTACTGCGTCGTGCCCGGGCGATGCTGGTCGATCAGCTCGGTGTCGATCCCGGTACGACGCTCAGCCGGTTGGAGACCGACATCCTCAACCAGGCCGCGCATCTGTCGCCGGTGTCGGCCGGCCACGTGTGGGCCGAGACGGCTGCGGCGTACGACCGGACTGTGGGTGCTCGCGCGCGGTTGGAGTCCACGGTGGGATTGCTGCGGAGCCTGGCGGTGACGGGTGGGCTGGAGGTCGCACGTCAGCACCGCCTCGGAGCCGTGGCCGCAGCCGAGGAGCTAGGTGATCCTGACCTCACCGCCCGAGTGATCGGCGCGTACGACGTACCGGCGATCTGGACGCGCTCCGATGACGAAACCCATGCCGCCTCCATCGTCGCTGCAGCAGAACGGGTCTTGCCGACGCAGCATCACCCGAAGGCCCGGGCGCGGTTGCTGGCAACCATTGCGCTCGAGTCGCGCGGCTCACGAGTTCCCCGGGCGCGTGACGCGGCCCTTGAAGCCGAAGAGATCGCCCGTGGATTGGACGACCCCGCAGTGCTGGCCTTCGCTCTCAATGCCGTCTTCATGCAGACCTGCCATCGCGCCGGCCTGGCCCTCGAACGCGACGCCATCGGTGCCGAACTCATCACCGTCTCCCAACGCCACGCCCTCCCGACGTACGAGGTCCTAGGTCACCTCATTCGCCTCCAGTCCGCTTGCGCCGTAGCCGATCACTCCACCGCCACCCACCACGCCACTGCCGCCGACGCCCTCGCCGCCCGCCACGAGCTGCCCCTCGTGGCCGTCTTCACCCGCTGGTACGCCGCCCTCCGCGAAGACACCCCGGCTTCCTACCGTGAGGCCGCCGCTCTGCTGGACGGCGCCGGCATGCCTGGCCTTCAGCAAGGTCTCCTCCCGCTGGCTCTTGCCTGCTGGTCCCTCCGGCACAACCAGCCGGTGCCGGCCGCGGACTACGGACCCCACACGCCCTGGATCCGTCCCTTGCTCCTCACGAGTCCTTCAGAAGCAGTCAGGGCTCTCGAGGCCGTACCGGATCCTCCGCCCGGGCTACTGCTGGAGGCCTACTGGGCACTGGTGGCCACCGCAGCCAACGCCCTCGACCACCAGCAATCACTGGCTCGTGCTCAGGCCGCGCTGGCTCCGGCTGCAGCAGAACAAGCCGGAGCCGCCTCGGGCCTGCTGACGTTAGGCCCCGTCGCCGCCTACCTCTGATCGCACCACGAAGGCGAACTCCAGCCGGGCCAGGATGCGGTCGGCGCCTTGCTGGACTCGGGTGATGAGTTCGGGGCCTCGGCTGCCGGACAGGATCTCGGTGCGGATCTCGGCGACGATCGCTCGCTGGACGCCGATCAAGGCGTTCGCGATTGCCCAGGCCTCCAGCCGATCCGAGCCGTCCGACTGCAGCAGGGCGGCCAGCGCGTCGGTGGTCGCGGCGACGATCTCGCGCTCGCGGGCCCGCAGGGACGGGCTGCCGTCGACCACGCGGGCCGCGGTGGTGATGAGCTCGACCGCGCCCGGGTCGGCGGTGTGAGCGACGTTTGCGACGGTGAAGCGGCGGAAGGCGGCGATCGCCGACTCGCCGGGCGGGCGCTCCCGGACCGCGGCCAGGGTCGCGGCCTGGAACTGTTCGAGTCCGCCCCCGAAGAACAGGTCGTCCTTGGTCGGGAAGTAGTTGAACACGGTGGCCTCGGACACCTGCGCGGCCTGCGCGACCTCGACCACGGTGACCTCGTCGAACCCGTGCGCCACGAACAACTCCCGCGCGGCCGCCGCGATCCGCTCGCGCGTCTCCCGCTTCTTCCGCGCCCGGAGCCCGTCGTCGTCCACTGTCTTCACAGCGTCAGGGTAATGCGCTTAGAGTGACCCTAAACATAGGGTGACCCTAAAATTCTGGAGTGGCCGGATGAAGGTCAGCATGACGGTGACGGATCACGCCTGGACCGATGGTGTGGACGGGCTACGGCGGATCGCGGCGATCGCAGACGAGGGTGGGCTGGACACGATCTGGGTGCCGGACCATCTCTTCCAGGCGGATCCGACCAGTCATCCGCAGGCCGAGCTGTTCGAGGCCGTCAGCATGCTCGGGTTCCTGGCCGCGATCACCAGCCGGGCGCGGCTCGGGATGCTGGTGTCGCCGGTGCCGTTCCGGCCGCCCGCCGTCCAGGTGAAGGCGATCGCGACGCTGGATGCGTTGACCCGGGGGCGGGCATGGTTCGGGGTCGGGATCGGGTGGGAGGGTGACGAGGCACGGGCGATGGGCGTCCCGCTCGGGCCGACCAAGGCGAGGTTCGAGCAACTGGAGGAGTTGCTGGACATCGCGGACCGCATGTTCGCGGGCGACAGTTCGCCGTACGTCGGTCGGCATTTCCAGCTCGAGGGGCCGATCTGCAGCCCGCGGCCGGCCATCCGCCCGCCGGTGCTGATCGGTGGCACGGGGGAGCAGAAGACGTTGCGGATGGTGGCTCAGCGTGCGGACGCGTGCAACCTCTTCGACCTGCCCGATGGTGGTACGACGGTCCGCCACAAACTAGACGTACTGCGTAAGCACTGCGAGGACAGCGGTCGTCCGTACGACGAGATCGAGAAGACGCTGTCCACCCGGCTCACGCCGGACGACACCGTCGGCAGTTTCGTCGAACGTTGCCGAGAGCAAGCATCCTGGGGAATCGATCACGCCATCGTGATCCGCTCCGGCCCGTGGACAGCGGAATCCGCGCGGATCCTGACCGCCGCGGTGCCGGAGGTCGCGGCACTCTGACTGCCAGCGAGCTCCCAGGTTTCTCGCAGGACGGTTCCAGCGCGGACGTCGAGGATGGAGTCATCGCCGGGAAAGAAGCCCGGCCACAGACTTCCAGGAGCCCGTCATGCGCACGAAGATCGTCAAGACCGTTGCCGTCGGCACCATTGTCAGCCTCGGCCTCGCCGCCGTCGCCTTCACCCCGGCCGCCTACGCGAGTACCACCCAGGCCACCGCCCGAACCGCCACCCCCCACCTGGCCATCCTCACCGACCCCATCGTCCAAGTCCCCATCCGCAAGGCCGCATGAGGCTGGTGCCGGCCGCCGGGGCGACCGTCGCCACCTCATGCACCGTCACCATGCGGAAGATTCCATCAGCCGCCACCGACAAGCTTCGCTCAGCTGGTCCGCCTGGCGCGGACTGCCAGGGAGTAGGGGACGCCGGCCCGGTCCGGTTCTTCGAAGCGTTCGAGGGTTAGGGCGGGGGTGAGGATGGCGTTGAGGTACGTGGCGAGGGGGACGTGGTGCATGCTTACGTGGCGGCGGATGCCGTCGCCCCAGTGGGGGGACTCCTCGTGCCAACCACGTTGGCGGTAGGAGGGGTGGACCAGCCGGCTGCCGTGCTCGTTCCAGAGGACGTGTGGGCCGTTGAAGCACGGATGGACGCCGTACACGACCAGGACGCCGTCCGGCCGGAGGACCCGGGTCGCCTCGCGGACGACCTCGGTGAAGTCGTCGACATCGGTCGAGATCCACATCACCATCGCGGTGTCGAAGGACGCGTCCGCGAACGGGAGTACGGCGGCGTCCGCGACCATCAGTGGTCCGTCGGTGCGGGTGCGGGCCAGCCGGAGCTGGTCGGCGGAGAAGTCCAGGCCGACCACACTGCGGCCGCTCGCGCGGATGGTCTCGAAGTTGCGGCCGGTGCCGCAGCCGATGTCCAGGCATGGTCCGGATCCAGGCCCGAGGAGCTCGAGCAGGCCGGGTTGGTGCGGCTCGGCGCCGGCCACGTAGCGGGCGTCGTACCAGTCGGCCAGGCCGTCGTACCGAGCCGTCGAACCGGTCGTCATGCGCGCCTCCCCAGGTCGTTCCCCACCCTACCGAGCGGCCTGCTTTAGGTTCACGCGGTGACCTGCGGGTAAGCTTTGCCGACGTTCTCTTTGAGTTTGGATGGTCCAACTGTGGGTTCTGTTATCAAGAAGCGCCGTAAGCGGATGGCGAAGAAGAAGCACCGCAAGCTGCTGAAGAAGACGCGGGTGCAGCGCCGCAAGCTCGGCAAGTAAGCAGTTCCCGCCGCGCCGGGGGTCGGCGCGGCCATTTGTGGGGTTGCTGTCTGGCTGGGGGTCTCTCGTGGCACAGGTAGTGATGGTGACCGGCGTCTCCCGGGACGCCGGCGCTCGCTGCGCGCGCAGGCTGGCCGACGATCCGTCGATCGGCACCGTGCTCGGCATCGACGTGGTGCCGCCGCGGGCCGAGCTGGGCCGGGTCCGGTTCGTCCGGGCCGACATCCGCAACCCCGTGATCGCCAAGGTGATCGCCGCCGAGGACGTCGACACGGTCGTCCACACAGGCGTCGTGGCCACCCCGGGCAGCGCCGGCGGCCGGTCGTCGATGAAGGAGATCAACGTCATCGGCACCATGCAACTGCTCGCCGCCTGCCAGAAGGCGCCCGGCGTGGCCAAGCTGGTGGTGAAGTCGTCGACCACGGTGTACGGCGCGGGTCCGCGGGATCCGGCCATGTTCACCGAGGAGATGGCGCCCCGGGCGATCCACCAGACCGGGCTGAGCAAGGACGCGGTCGAGGTCGAGGGATACGTGCGCGGGTTCGCCCGGCGCCGCCCCGATGTCTGCGTCACCACGCTCCGGATGGCGAACTGGATCGGCCCCAAGACCGACTCCCCGATCACCCGGTACTTCGCGATGCCCGTCGTACCGACAGTCTTCGGGTACGACGCCCGCCTGCAGTTCCTGCACGAGGACGACGGCGTCGAGGCGATCCGTCACGCCACCGTGACCGACCTCCCGGGGACCTTCAACCTGGCCGGCGACGGCGTACTCACGCTGTCCCAGGCGATCCGCCGGCTCGGCCGGCCGACGCTGCGGCTGCCCTCGTTCACTGCGGCCAGCACGGCGGCCGTCGTACGGCGGGCGCGGCTCGCGGATTTCTCGCCGGACCAGATCACCTTCCTGACGTATGGACGGGCCGTGGACACGACGCGGATGCGGACGGAGTTCGGGTTCGAGCCCGGGTACACGACGGCATCGGCCTTCGACGACTTCCGGACCTCGCTCGGGCCGGGTGCGGTCACGCGGGCGTCGGGGTTGCTGTCGGCGGGGCTGGGAGCGCTGCGTGGCTGACGCCGACGTGATCCCGATCGGTTCGGGCGGTCGCCCGGGTCGTGGATCAGGACGCCGTACGACGCCCTCCGCGGCGGCGCGTGCGCTGGCCGGAGCCGGTGCTCGCTCGAAGAAGACGGCCAAGGCCGGCAAGCCGGCTGTGGAGACGCCGGTGGAGCCGGTCGAGGTGGTGGCCCCGGAGGTCGACGTACCCGCTGCTCCCGCCAGTCTGGATTTCGCCGGGTTCGAGCGGGTGGTGCGGGAGCTGTTCGGCGAGGACGGCGAGCGGCGGGTCGCGCAGTGGCTGGCGTTCCTGCGGCGGCGGTTGAGCGGGGGTTACGACGTCGACGAGTTCGGGTACGACCCGGATCTGACCGATCAAGTGCTGCTGCCGGTGCTGCGGCCGCTGGCGGAGAAGTGGTTCCGGGTCGAGGTGCGCGGGGTGGAGAACATCCCGTCTGACGGCGGTGCGCTGATCGTCGCGAACCACTCGGGCACGATGCCGCTCGACGGGCTCGTCACGCAGCTGATCGTCGCCGATCACGCGCATCGGCCGTTGCGGACGCTGGCGGCGGACCTCGTGTTCCAGACGCCGTTCGTCGGTGAGCTCGCCCGCAAGGGCGGGGCGACGCTGGCGAGCAACGACGACGCCGAGCGGCTGCTCGGGCGGGGTGATCTGGTCGGGGTATGGCCGGAGGGGTTCAAGGGGATCGGGAAGCCGTTCGCCGAGCGGTACAAGCTGCAGCGCTTCGGCCGGGGTGGTTTCGTCAGCGCCGCGATGCGGACCGGCGTACCGATCGTCCCTTGCTCGATCGTCGGCGCCGAGGAGATCTACCCCCTGGTCGGCAACATCGCCTCCCTGGCCCGCCTGCTCGGCGTCCCGTACATCCCGATCACCCCGTTCTTCCCGCTGCTCGGACCCCTCGGCCTGATCCCGCTCCCCTCGAAGTGGCTGATCGAGTTCGGCGAGCCGATCCGCACCGACGAGTTCCCCGACGGCGCCGCCGACGACCCCATGCTCGTCTTCAACGTCACCGACCAGGTCCGCGAAACCATCCAGCAGACCCTCTACACCCTCCTCATGCAACGCCGCAGCGTCTTCTTCTGACCGCGCCGCGACGGACACGTTCTGGGGAGGATGGAACTGGTGCCGGTGGACAGGAGGTGTCGGCTCGGGTCCGGTCCCGCCGGCCGGTCCCACGCCTGAGCGGGCCGCCCGACCACCACCCGTGGGCCGACACATCCTGTCGAGCTGCACGCCGACCACGCCCAGCAGAACCTGCGCGGATATCCCCCGCGGGTGGGGTGGGGAGCGTTGGGGTGGGTCAGGTGAGTTCCAGCTGGAGTTCGATGGTTTCGATCTGAGTGGTCACCTGGGTCTCCTGTTCGATCAGTCGGAGACGCGCCGTCACCCGGCCGAGGGCGTGCCGGTCCTGCCGCACCCGGCGTTCGAACTCGGCCTGCCGCAGGCGCAGCATGCCGTGCAGCTCAGCCGGATCCACGCCTTCGCTGAGCAGTACGCCGACCTCGTCCAGGCTGAAGCCGAGCCCCTTGAGGGCGACCAGCCGGTTGAGCACGGGCAACTGCGCCACGTCGTACGAGCGTCGTCCGCTGTACGGATCGACGTTGGCGGGCTTGAGTACGCCGATGCCGTCGTAGTGCCGCAACATGCGCGTCGAGACACCACCGAGGCGAGCGAATTCTCCGATGTTCACCGTGTCAACTGCAACAAGAAGCCCGGCGCAGGGTGTGCGCCGGGCTGCTTGGTGTCGGGAACTACTTCCAGGGTGGGAGGAGGGTTTGGATGACGCCGGGGATGTTAATGATCGGCGTGGGCAGGCTCAGGGTCGGGAACGGCCAGGGCCACGAGGTGGTGCCTGGGGTGGGGACGGTCGGGACTCCGGTCGGCGTTGTCGTCGGTTGTGAGGACGACGGGTTCGGCGGGGTCTTCAGGCTCGGCGGGGGAGTGTCGGACTCCTCCACGATCGTGGTGTTCGGCAGCTTGGTCGGGGCTGTCGTCGGCTGTCCGCTGACGGACGCACCGGGGGTCGGCGCCGTGGACGGCTTCGTCGTCGGACCGTCGCTGGGCTCGGTGCTGACACCCGGACGGTTCGGCTGGGTGCCGGCGCCCTTGGCCGGCTTCGGTGCGTCGCACTTCGGGCACGCGACCGTGGTGTGCTGGGCCAGCTGCTCGACCGTGGCCAGCGCCTCGACGGCGGACTTCAGGGACTCCGGCGGGAGTTTCGGCGCGAGCTCACCAAGAGCCTGGCGGGCGTTCGTGATGAAGGTCGTGATCGCGGTGATCGAACTCTCGTCGCCGTCCTGCTGGTACGACGCGACCAGGCGGGACACGCCCTTGCGCGCCTGCGCCGAGAAGACGTCCAGCGTGCCGTTGATCGTGGCCACGTCGCCGCCGGACTCGGCCAGCTTGTCGACCTCGGACAACCGGGTCATCGCGTGCTCGAGATCGCGCCGGCCGCGGGAGTCGTCCCCGATGCCGACGTTGGTGGAGACGTTCTCGATGCTGCGCTTCATCCCGTACAGCGTGTCGCCGGGCATCGCCTGCTGAGCGGCGGCGGCGGAACCGATGCCACCTCCGAGCAGGACCAGCGCGGCGGTACAGGCCACGAGCCGGATCCGCCGGCCGTGACGATGACGGATATCTGTCACGGACGCGTCGACGTCCTCGCCACCCGGCGGGTCGTCGGAGCTGTCCGGAAGGCTGCGCACCATCGTCGGAGTCGTCGTCGCCGCGCGGGCGGCCGCCTGCTCCAGCAGGCGGTGCCGTAGCTCGGCACTGAACTCCGGACGCGGTGCCACTGCGCCGGCGGTCCTCAGCCGTCCGACCAGTTCCACAGCTTCCACAAGCTCCGGGTCATCGCTGTGTCGCGAAGAGTGACGGGGCCCGTGATCGACGGCGTGCGCGAATGCCTCCGCGCGCGCTCGAGCCCTGTGTAGGTCACTCATGAGTTCTCGTTCTCCTCAATGGCCAGTCGGGGTCACCGACAGGTCCTCACCAGGCAAACGAGGAAACTCCCTGACGGGTTACGAAAGACATTCGTTGTCATCCTCCTCACCTCAAGTCCTTGGGGATAACCTTCGCCAAGTGCCGTACGGCCCTCAGTTGCAGTTGCTTGACGGCGCCTTCGGACTTCTCCAGCGCTTTGGCCGTTTCCGCGATCGACAGACCGGCGAAGAATCGCATCGTCAGGCAGTCGCGTTGCTCGTCGGGCAGGCCCGCGACGGCGTCCCGCAGCACCTCGGCGGTGGCGGCGGCCAGTACGTCGACCTCCGGCCCCTCGGTCTGCCGGTCGTGCGTCTCGATCTCGTCCGTGACCACCTCGAGCCGGACCCGGCCGGACTTGTAGTGATCGGTGATCAGGTTCCTGGCGATGGTCACCAGCCAGGCCCCGAAATCCCGGCCCTGCCAGCGGAACGAGTCCAGCGCGCGCAGCGCCCGGACGAACGTCTCACTGGTCAGGTCCTCCGCGAGTGCCGACGACGACACCCGCGCGTAGATGTAGCGATAGACGGTGAGCGAGTACTCGTCGTACAGCTCACCGAAGGCACCGACGTCCCCGGCCTGGGCGCGATCGACGAGCTCCGCACGTCTCATCCCGTCCGGGCTTGGCTCCGGCGTCGTCAAGTTCTCTCCCCGTTCAACTGACACGTCTTCTGACACATCCGCGAATGGCCACAGCGGCTGAGGCAGCACCGAGCGTTACCTGAGAAACACTCGCTGTCAACAGCCTGAGGCGTGCCGCCTTCCGTCCGGTCCGATGGGTCACGAATGCGCCAGCGGACTGCTTCCGCGAACGGCGCAGCCTGCTGTCGGGGATATCGCGCATGGTCTCCCCGGCGCGGACGGTTTCTGCAGTGTGAGGTTCGGCAGAAGGTCGCCCACGAGTTCACCTGTATATATGTCGTCACGCTCTGCTGCAACCGTTTCGAGCGAGCCGGTCGATCCCTGGTGCCTCCGCACGCATGACAGACTCACCTGGTGAACTTCAATTTCGCGGATCTTCTTCGTGACACAGCGCAACGTCACGGCGAACGTGTCGCGCTGGTCGACGGGGATCGGCGGCTGACCTGGGACGAGCTCGACCAGGCCGTCGACCGGACCGCGCAGGGGTTCGCCGCGGCCGGCCTCGTGCCTGGGTACCGGGTCGTGCTACTTGTTGCCAACAGCATCGAGTTCGTCACGTCCTACCTGGGGATTCTCCGCGCCGGCCTGGTCGCCGTACCGCTGAACACGGGGCTCACGAAGCCCGAGATCGCGGCCGTCGTGCAGCACTCCGGGGCCCGCCTCGCGGTCGCCGGAGCCGACCTCGCGGACAAGATCGAGGGCCTGCGGACAGTCGCGCCGGACGAGCTCGAAGGTCACGCTCCGTTACTCCCGCAGCTCGACCCGGAGATGCTCGCGGTCCTGCTGTACACGTCCGGGACGAGTGGAGATCCGCGCGCCGCGATGCTCACCCATCGGGCACTCGCGGCGAACGTGACCAACCTTTCCGAGCTCGGCGAGGACCGGATGGGCCCCGAGGACGTCGTCCTGGGCGTGCTCCCGATGTTCCACGCCTTCGGCCTGAACGCCGTCCTGGGCTGGACCGTCGCGACCGGCGCGGCGCTGATCATCGACCAGCGGTTCGACACCGCGCACACCTTCGACCTGATCGCCAAGTACGGCGTCACCCGCCTGCCGCTGGCCCCGCCGGCGCTGCACGCACTGCTGGCCCGGCCGAATCTGCGCGAGGCGCTGCAGTCGGTCAAGGTCGTCCTGACCGGCGCGTCGGCCCTGGACCGAGCGCTCGCGGATCGCTTCGAGCAGGCCAGCGGCCTGTTCGTGCACCAGGGCTACGGTCTGACCGAGGCGTCCCCGGGAGTCACGGCGACCCTCGGTGAGGCCGAGCCGAAGCCCGGTTCGGTCGGGCGCCCACTGCCGAACGTCGAGGTCCGGATCGCCGACGAGCAGGGCGAGGACGTCGAAGGCGACGACCCCGGCGAGATCCTGATCCGCGGCCGCAACCTGTTCTCCGGCTACTGGCCGGATGGTGCCGACGGCCCCGATCTCGACGGCTGGTACCGGACCGGCGACGTCGGCTACCTCGACTCCGACGGCGACCTGTTCCTGGTCGACCGGTTGCGCGAGCTGATCATCGTGTCCGGCTTCAACGTCTTCCCGAGCGAGGTCGAGGAGGTACTCGTCGCGGCTCCGGGTGTCCGGGAGGCCGCCGTCATCGGCGTACCGTCCGAGGAGACCGGCGAGGCCGTGAAGGCGTTCGTCGTACCCAGTCCTGATGCGACCGTCGACCCCGCGGCGGTCCGCGAGTACGCCGGGACCCGGCTGGCGCGGTTCAAGTGCCCGGTCGAGATCGAGGTCGTCGACCACCTGCCGCACTCCGTCACCGGCAAGGTCGCCAAGGGCCGGCTCCGGGCGGATCGATGAGCCGGGTCACGCTGTACGGCAAGCCTGGCTGTCACCTCTGCGACGACGCGCGGGCGATCGTCCAGGCGGTCTGCGCCGAGCTCGGGGTGGAGTGGACCGAGGTCGACATCACGCAGGATGACCGGCTGTTCACGGAGTACGGCGAGCAGATCCCGGTCACCTTCGTGGACGGGAAGCAGCACGATTTCTGGCGGGTGGACCCGGTCAGGCTCCGGAAGGCCCTCGCCGGTTAGTGCTCTCGGTCACGCCGTGGTCCGCCGATTTTGTTCTCACGTTCACAAGCTCCTAGAGTAAGAACGGCCGCCGGCCGTCAGACCGCGGCCTGAACTACCGTTCCCAGGAGAATTGTGACGCGTGCCAGCAGCCGTCGCCCCGGCCCGCCGACGAGAACCGAGCGCGGCATTCCCGAGGCGACTGTCGCGCGCTTGCCGGTGTACCTGCGGGCCCTGACCGCCCTGTCGGACAGCGGTATCGCCACCGCGTCGAGCGAGGACCTGGCCACCGCCGCCGGGGTGAACTCGGCGAAGCTGCGCAAGGACCTGTCCTACCTGGGCTCCTACGGCACCCGCGGCGTCGGGTACGACGTGGAGTACCTGCGCTACCAGATCGCCCGCGAGATCGGCGTCACCCAGGACTGGGCCGTGGTCATCGTCGGGATCGGGAACCTGGGTCACGCGCTGGCGAACTACTCCGGCTTCGGTACGCGCGGTTTCCGGATCGTCGCCCTGCTGGACGCCGACCCGAACCTGGTCGGCGAGCGGATCGGCGACATGGAGGTCCGCGACTTCGCCCAGCTCGAGGACATCGTGAAGGCCGACCGGGTCTCGATCGGGGTCATCACCACTCCCGCCGGTCCGGCCCAGGAGGTGTGCGACCGGCTGGTCGCCGCCGGGGTGACCAGCATCCTGAACTTCGCGCCGGTGGTGCTGTCCGTGCCCGACGGCGTCGACATCCGCAAGGTGGACCTCTCGATCGAGTTGCAGATCCTGGCGTACCACGAACAACGAAAGTCCGGAGAGGCGGCGCTCCCCCAGGTGCCCGAGCTACCAGCGATGAACGGTCTGACCGATCTGCCGAGCGTCGGCGGGGGTGTCGGCGCATGAGTTATTTGGTCGTCGGCATCTCCCACCGGTCAGCGGACATCAACGTCCTCGAGCGGGTGGCACTCGACCCGGACGCGGCGACCAAGCTGGCTCTGGCCGTCAAGCACACCCCGGCCGTCGGTGAGTCCGCGGTTCTCGCGACCTGCAACCGGACCGAGGTCTACGCGACCGTCGAACGGTTCCACGCCGGTATGGACGAGGTCACTGCGATCCTGTCCGACGTCACCGGCGTACCGCTGCTCGATCTGGCCGAGCACCTCTACGTGCACTTCGAGGAAGGTGCCGTCGCGCACCTGTTCCAGGTCGCGGTCGGGCTCGACTCGATGATCGTCGGGGAGAGCCAGGTCCTCGGCCAGGTGAAGGAGACGCTGCGCGTCGGCCAGGACCTGGAGACGATCGGCACCGACCTCAACGCCCTGATCCAGCACGCGTTGCGGGTCGGCAAGCGGGCTCGGGCCGAGACCGGTATCGACTCCGCCGGCCGTTCGGTCGTCTCGGCCGGACTCGAGGCGGTCGGCGGCTTCGAGGGCCGCCGCGCGCTGGTCGTCGGCGCCGGCTCGATGGCCTCGCTGGCCGCCCAGACCCTGCTCAACGGTGGCGCGAAGAGTGTGACCATTGCCAACCGCAACTACGACCGCGCGGTCGCGCTGGCCGAGCGCATCGGCGGTACGGCGATCCAGCTCGCGGCCGTCCCGGACGCCCTGGCCGACGCCGATCTGGTCGTGTCCTGCACCGGCGCGCGTGGCGTCGTACTGACCGAGGAGATGATCCGGAACGCGGCGGACGGGCGACTGTTCGGTGTCCTGGACGTCGCCCTGCCGCGGGACGTGGCGCCCGAGGTGGCCCGGATCCCCGGAGTCACGCTGGTCACCCTCGCCGACCTGGCCGGGACGGCCGGCGGCAGCGAGCACGACATCGACGAGGTACGCCGGATCGTCGGCGAGGAGACGGCTTCGTTCGAGGCCACCCGCCGGGCCGCGTCGGTCGCGCCGACCGTGGTCGCACTGCGGACGATGGCGACCGAACTGGTCGACTCCGAGCTGGCCAGGCTGGAGCGCCGGCTGCCCGGCCTGGACGAGAACCAGCGCCACGAGGTCGCGCGCACGATCCGCCGCGTCGTCGACAAGGTGCTGCACAACCCGACGGTCCGGGTGAAGGAACTCGCGGCCGATCCGGGCGGTCCGACGTACGCCGACGCCCTGCGCGAACTGTTCGCACTCGACCCGGCGACGGTGGACGCCGTCACGGCCGCGAAGGCGCCGGCCGAGACCAGCCACACCCGCGCCGACGCGACCGGAGGTGAGCACACATGATCCGGCTGGGCACCCGGCGGTCCGCGCTGGCGACCGCGCAGGCGACGCTCGTCGCCGACGCGCTCCGCACTCTCGGTCACGAGGTCGAGGTGGTCCCGATCATGACCACCGGGGACGCCGACAAGGTTGCCCCGGTGGAGCAGATCGGTGGCACCGGTATCTACGTCAGCGCGCTGCGCGACGCCTTGCTGGCGGACGAGATCGACATCGCCGTGCACTCGCTCAAGGATCTGCCGACCGGGCCGGTCGACGGCCTGGCCATCGGCGCGATCCCGGTCCGGGAGGACCCGCGCGACGTGCTGGTCGCCCGGGACGGCCTGACCCTCGGTGAGCTCCCGGCCGGCGCCCTGGTCGGCACCGGCGCACCACGCCGGGTCGCGCAGCTCGAGGCGCTCGGCCTGGGCCTGGAATGCACCGGGATCCGCGGCAACGTGGACACCAGGATCGCGATGGTGGCCGAGGGCAAATTGGACGCGGTGGTGCTGGCGAGGGCAGGGTTGTCCCGGTTGGGACGGCTCGCCGAGGTGACCGAGACCCTGGATCCGATCCAGATGCTGCCCTCGCCGGGACAAGGTGCCCTGGGCATCGAGTGCCGCGCGGACGACACCGAGGTACTGGCCGCCCTGGCCCCGCTGGACGACCCGGCCACGCGCGCGGCGGTGACGGCGGAACGGCAGTTGCTGGCCACACTCGAGGCAGGGTGCACGGCTCCGGTCGGCGCGCTCGCCGAGGTGGTCGACGGTGAGGACGGCCCCGAGCTCTGGCTGCGGGGCGCGCTCGGCCAGGACGACGGCGTACGGCGGCTCTCCGCGAACGGGCCGGTGGACGACCCGGTGTCCCTGGGCAAAGCGCTGGCGAACGAGTTGCTGGAGCGAACATGACACCGGCACGGGGAACGACGGCCGCCCACAAGACGGCCCATGAGACGGCGCACAAGACGAGCAGGACGAGGACGAGGGCGAAGGCAGACGTGAGCAGCGCGAAGACAGCCACCGCAGCATCCACGACACCTCAGAAGGTGCCGGCGAAGGCCGCCGCCACCAGTACCGTCAAGCAGACCAGGCCACTCGGCCACGTCACGTTCGTCGGCGTCGGTCCCGGTGACCCGGCCCTGCTGACGCTGGCCGGCCGCGACGTGCTGGCCAACGCCGACGCCGTCGTGGTCGAAGGCCCCGAGCACGATCCCTTCCTGGCGTACTGCAAGCCGGGTGTCGAGGTGATCGACGGCTCCGGCGCCGAGGGCAGCCGGGCGCTCAAGGTCGCCGCCCGGGCCCGGCTCGTGGTGAAGACGGCCAAGACCTCGGCGAACGTCGTCCGCCTGCTGACGGGCGACCCGTTCACCTTCTCCAGCGGCGCCGAGGAGGCGGCCGCGTGCAAGAAGGCGGGCATCGGCTTCAACGTCGTCCCCGGTGTCAGCGAGGTCTCCGCGGTTCCGACGTACGCCGGGATCCCGCTGACGATGAAGGGCGACCGCGAGGTCACCGTGGTCGACCTGGCCGAGGCCAAGCTCGACCTGACCCGGCTGCACCCGAAGCAGACGCTCGTACTGCTGAACGCGACCGAGGTGTTGAAGGACACCGTCGCCGCGCTGCTCGAGGCGGGCTTCGACGCGTCGACGCCGGTCGCCGCGACGGTCGGTGGTACGACGACCGCGCAGACCAGTGTGGTCGGCACGGTCGAGACGATCGTCGCCGACCTGCGCGCCGCCAAGGTGACCGGCGAGGCCGTGATCGTGGTCGGCGCGGTGGTCGAGCAGCGCGAGGCGCTGTCGTGGTTCGAGACCAAGCCGCTGTTCGGCTGGCGCATTCTGGTGCCGCGCACCAAGGACCAGGCCGGCCCGCTGATGGACCGGCTCCGCCGGTACGGCGCGATGCCGGAAGAGGTCCCCACGATCTCGGTCGAGCCGCCGCGCAACCCGCAGCAGATGGACAAGGCGATCCGCGGCCTGGTCGAGGGCCGGTACGAGTGGGTCGCGTTCACCTCGGTCAACGCGGTCAAGGCGGTCCGGGAGAAGTTCGACGAGTACGGGCTGGACGCGCGGGCGTTCTCCGGGCTGAAGATCGCCGCGGTCGGCGACAAGACCGCCGAGGCGATCGGTGCCTGGGGCATCCGTCCGGACCTGGTCCCGTCCGGTGAGCAGTCCGCCGCCGGGCTGGTCGAGGACTGGCCGCCGTTCGACGAGGTGCTGGACCCGATCAACCGGGTGTTCCTACCGCGCGCCGACATCGCGACCGAGACGCTGGTCGCGGGGCTGACCGATCTCGGCTGGGAGGTCGACGACGTCACGGCGTACCGGACCGTGCGGGCCGCCCCGCCGCCGGCGCCGACTCGCGAGGCGATCAAGTCGGGCAAGTTCGACGCGGTCGTGTTCACCTCGTCCTCGACGGTGCGCAACCTGGTCGGCATCGCCGGCAAGCCGCACGCGTCGACGGTGATCGCGGTGATCGGCCCGGCGACGCTGAAGACGGCCGAGGAGCACGGGCTGCGGGTCGACGCGATGGCCGAGTCGCCGTCCGCCGAGGAGCTGGCCGACGCGCTCGCTCGATTCGGTGCGGACCGGCGTGACACCATGATCGAGGCCGGTGAACCGGTCACCCGTCCGTCCGAGCGTCGCTCGGGATCTCGTCGGAAGAGCTGAGTCAATGCCTGGATTCCCGGAGGTCAGGCCGCGGCGGCTTCGGTCGTCGGCGGCGATGCGCAGGCTGGTCGCGGAGACCACCCTGGAGCCGCGGCAGCTGATCCTGCCGATGTTCGTCCGGGAAGGCGCCCGCGAGCCGATCGCGATCAAGTCCATGCCGGGCGTCGTGCAGCACACCCGCGACACCGCGCGCAAGGCGATCGCCGAGGCCGCTCAGCTGGGGCTCGGTGGGGTCATGCTGTTCGGCGTACCCGAGGTGAAGGACGAGGTGGGGTCCGGTGCTGTGGACCCTGACGGCATTCTCAACGTCGCGATCCGGGACGCCGTGTCCGAGGTCGGCGATGCGCTGCTGGTGATGTCGGATCTGTGCGTGGACGAATTCACCTCGCACGGGCACTGCGGCGTACTGGACTCTTCCGGCCGGGTGGACAACGACGCGACGCTGGCGATCTACGCCGAGATGGGGGTCGCTCAGGCTTCCGCTGGTGCGCATGTCGTCGGGCCGTCCGGGATGATGGACGGTCAGGTCGGAGCCGTGCGTACGGCGCTCGACGCGGCCGGGTTCGTGGACACGGTGATCCTGGCGTACGCCGTGAAGTATGCGTCGGCGTTCTACGGTCCGTTCCGCGAGGCTGTGGACTCTTCGCTGCAAGGTGACCGCAAGACCTACCAGCAGGACAGCGCGAACGCTCGCGAGGCTCTCCGCGAGGTCGACCTGGACATCGCCGAGGGCGCCGACATCGTGATGGTGAAGCCGGCGCTGGCGTACCTCGACATCATCCGCCAGGTCCGCGACCACGTGGACGTGCCGGTCGCGGCGTACAACATCTCCGGCGAGTACGCGATGGTCGAGGCCGCGGCTGCCAACGGCTGGATCGACCGCGACCGCGCCATCCTGGAGACCCTCACCTCCATCCGCCGAGCCGGCGCCGACACCATCCTCACCTACTGGGCCGCAGACGCAGTCCACCTCCTCAACCACCGCTGAGGTACTGGGGTTCAGCCCACGCCGACCGCACGCGTCGGCTAGTCGAGCGCGCCTGACCTCGATCCGTGGGCTTCCGAACGGAGCCGGGAGGGGGCTGTGGGCAACGGGTGGGCTGGTTGGGGGTTAGCCTGCTGGGGAGTTCGAGTGAGAGGGAGTGTGGGCGTGCAGGAGGAGCCAGCGGGTGGGGTGTCGGGGGATGACGGGGTGGAGGTGCCGGACGCGTTGGCGCCGGATCCGGATCTGAGGGCCGCGCGGCATGAGGTTCGGGCTGTCAGCTCGGGGATTCGGGATGCCTTGGCTGCCGACGACCTGCTCGCCGCGGGTGACCAGGCCGACGGGGCGGCGCAGTGAGTACGCCTGCTGAGGAGCAGCGGCTGCAGGCACAGCAGCAGGAGCGGGCTGCCTTGCTGGCGGACTCGACCGTCAACGCGTTGACCGCGGCCCGGACCTCGCTGGGGTTCGCAGCTGAGACGGCCGACGAGGTGGACCGACACCTGCGTCGGAGTGAGGACGACATTCTCGAGCTGGGCGGTCAGGTGAACCGGATCCGGTACGCCGGCGACGAGCCGCAGCGGACCGGGGAAGACGTTGCCGTTGAGGTCCATCGGCAGTTCGGGAGTGCGCAGGAGCTCGCGGGGGACATCGATCGTCGGCTGAGGGCCGGGACCTCCGGTCTGCGGGACGCGCAGGATCACCTGGAGCAGAGTGCCCGGGCGATCGCGGCGGGACGGCAGTTCGTCGGGGAGCTCGAGCAACTGCCGGGCCAGCAGAACGAGCGGACTGCGCAACTGCGGGAGCGACTGGCGAACCTCGATCGCGCGGTCCACGGAGCCATGGACGGCGTGGAACGGACCGGCTCGCGGCTCACCGCCGCGCGCCGGAACCTCGAGCCCGTGCTCGAGGGCCGCGCGTACACCGATGATCCCGCGCGGACCGCGGCCATCGTCAACGAGGCCAGCAGCACTGTGGATCGAGACGTCCTGAACGCGCGGAACTCGATCCGGACGCTGCGGGAGGACTTCGATACCACCAGGCCGGATGTCGCCGCCGCCGCCCGGGACAGCGACGAGCTGGCGACCGCCATCCGCGCGGGCACCAACCCGACGCCTCGGGCCCAGCAGACCGCTTCAGCTTCCCAACCCGAAGACCCACGGCGCGGCTGGTCCGAAGGCCGCGACCTCGGCCACGACATCAAGCGCTAGCCGGGCGGTGGATGGTGTAGTCGGATTGGGTGAAGCCGGCTTTCAGGGTGCGGGTGGCGTTGTGGGTGAGGGGGATGTCGGCGTCGAGGTCGCCGAAGAGGCGGATGCCGGCGCCGAGGAGAACGGGGACGGTGGTGATGGTGAGCTCGTTCAGGAGGCCGGCGCGGAGGAAGGTCTGGATGACCGCTCCGCCATCGGCGTACACGCGCCGGGCGCCACGGTCGTTCAGCGTCTCGACCAGCCCGTCGAGGGTCCGGTGCACGATGATGCGCTCGTCGGCGTCCGGGGCGAGCGTCGTACTGAGCACCTCGACCTGCTTGCCGTCGTACGGCCAGAAGTCGAAGCTCAGCACCAGTTCGAAGGTCTTGCGCCCGAGTACGACGGTGTCGATCGACGCCATGAACTCGTCGTACCCGGTGTCGCCCGCCTGCTCGCCGCGCTCGGTGAGCCAGTCGATCGATCCGTCGGGCCGGGCGATGTAACCGTCAAGACTGGTGGCGATGAATACGGCCGCGTGGAAGCTCACTCGCCCATTTTTCCACGCGGGACTTCAGGCGTGGTACTTCTGCACGAAGGTGAGCGCGGCGTCGGCGACCTGTTCCCAGCCGGAGTCGATCACCAGTGAGTGCCCGCGGCCGGGCAGTTCCTCGATCTCGGTGACGGCCGGGTTGACGCGCTGCTTCTGGTACGCCGCGTTTGTGATCGCCCATGGGACCGTGTGGTCCTTCTCCCCGGACAGGAACTTCATCGGACCGCGGTCCGGGTTCGCCCGGTCCACCAGGGTCTCGCTCTTCGGATTGAAGTTCGCGACCGCGGCCTGGAACAGCGGCAACCCGGCCCCTGGCACCGGGAACTCCTCATACAACCGGTGCGCCTCGTCCTCCGGTACGGCGTTCACGAAAGCGAACCGGAACTGGTCGTAGGTCAGCATCACCGCCTTCTTCCGGTTCGCCGGATTCCGCAGCGCCGGGAAGGACGCCCGCAGCGCGGACAGCGGCAACGGCAGCACGCCGCGACCGGGCGCCGGGTCGATCGGGACCGACACCGTCCCGAGGCCCATCCCGGCCAGCTTCTGCGTGATCAGCCCACCGAACGAGTGCCCGACGATGGCCGGCTTCCGCTCCAGCCTGGCGATCACGTCGGCGTAGTACGCCGCGATCGCACCGACCGACTTCCCCGCGAACACCGAAGGATTCGCCCGTCCCTCGCCGACGGACTCCGGTTCGTCCGGCCAGCCCGGCGCGACGGTCGCGAACCCGGCGGCCTCGAACTTCTCCTGCCAGGGCTGCCAGCTTCCCGCCAGCAACCACAACCCGTGCACGAACACCACCGGCGGACGCCCCGATGTGTTCGCGATCTCGATCTCGCCCAACTCACGTGCTGTGGCCATCAGGCACCCCTCTCCCAGCGCAGTAGACCACAGCACGACCGGTCGGGTCAGTAGCCGGTGACGTCCGGCTGGCCGACCTCGACGCCCTGGCTCACCAACCGGTCCTGCAACGCAGTCACCCGTCCGTCGCGCAGCGACAGGTGGGTGCCAGTGAACCGTGCGCGCATGCGCCGGTCGTGGGTGACGATGACCAGCGCACCCTGATAGCTCGCGAGTGCCTCCTCCACCTGCTCCACCAGGAGAGGGGAGAGGTGGTTGGTGGGCTCGTCCAGCAGCAGGAGATCGACCGGCTCGCTGACCAACCGAGCCAGCTCGACCCGGCGACGCTGCCCGTATGACAGGTCCTCGACGCGTTTCCGCAGATCGGCGGGACTGAACAGGCCGAGTGACAGCAGCGCCTCGGCGATCTGGGCAGTGCGCATGCGGCGCACACCTCCTGGGTTCTGCGCGGGAGATGACAGACGTGCACGGCCACGGCGGAGCCAAGCTCAACGCCGTCCGTCCTCGCAGATCACAGGGAACCCATGGGGACCAGCCTAGAGGCACACCTCCCTTGCGCGCAAAGACTTTCCTACGAGGTGCGCAGGGTCAGGGTCTGGCGGTTCGGGGTGCGGCCGGTGAGATAGACGCGGAGGCCGTCGGGGGTGAGGCTGCCGTTCAGGTACGTGAACCGTTCGCCCGGGTCCATCGTCACCCGGGTGGCGCCGTTCCCCGGGCCGAACTCGATCCGGTCCGTGCCGACGGTGTAGCTCCCGGTCCCGGACACCAGCTGGTAGTTGCCGGGGGCATCCAATGCCTCGACGCCTGCGAGCGTGCCGCCGGGACGGAAGCAGAGCTCGATCGCGTACGCCGTCTCGTCACCGTCCAGCTCGAAGGTCAGGTCGAACCCGTTGCCGACCTCGGTCACGGTGATCTCGGTCCGGAGCGAGCGGTACTGCTTCGGCCGGTGCGGGAAGTCCATCGACGCGTAGAACCGGCCTTCCAGCGTGAGCGCATAGCGCCCGTCCGCCCGCCGGTACCGCTTGGGCAGCGGCAGGTGATACGGCACCTTCACCTCGTCGGCGAGCTTGAACGTGCCCGGTCCGGTCCGCCGCAGCCCGTCGCTGCGGAAGTGGCCGGTGCTGAAGAACTGCGGGGACAGCCGGACCGAGTCGAGGATCGCCGCACCCTGCCGGAGCTTGAAGAAGGTGGGGTTGGTGGACAGTCCGGACGCGATCACCGGGATGTCGTGGAAATCCGTGCCGCCGAAGACCGTCGCCGTCCGCGCACCGCGCCGGATCCGGGCCGACGCCTGCGTGGGGAAGGGCTGGACGAAATCCGTCGGCACCGGTTGCGCGGCCGGGAGTACCGCGGCCAGTTCGGGTCGCTCGAGCACCTCGGCGAGGAAGTCGCCGAGCTCACCGGTCCCGCGCTGTTCGATGCTCTTGGCAACAGTTGTGAAGCGGCCGTCCTTGCCGTGCAGGGCGAGCTCGCGGAACTGGGTCAGGTACCACCAGACGTCGCGGATCCCCTTCTGGTCCTGCCGCCGGGACGCCACCGTGTCGACCTCGCCGTTCGGTTCCAGGAAGGACAGCGTCGCGTCCAGGTTGCGCCGTACGTCCTCGAGCAGCTCCGGCTTGCCGCGCAACCACGCGATCGTCAGCAGCGAAGGGTTCGTCACCTCCGCGGCGTAGGTCGAACTCCGCTCGCTGTAGATCCCGTCCGGGGTCGCGTCGATGCCCTCGTCGAGCCAGTCGTCGATCCGCGCGGCGTACCGGCGGTCCGGGAACAGGTGGTGGGTGCGCGCCAGCGCGGCGGACACCTCCCAGCGATGGTTCGGCGTGTGCACTCCGCCGGCCGCGAGCGCCGGTCCGGCCTTCTTGATCACGTTCGCGAGGATCGCGCGATGCGCCTCGGTGTCGGGCTGGCCGTCGGCGTCGAGCAGGGCGTAGAGCGTGCAGGCGTCCTGGATCGCGAACGCGCTGTCCGGCGGCGAGTGCAGGTTGCCGACGTCGTACGTCCCGTCCTCGTGCTGCCGTGCGGCGAGCTGCTCGACCAGCCGGCGCAGCGGCGCGAGCAGGGACGCGTCATGGTGGTACGACGACCGGCCCCAGACGTACCCGGAGATCAGTCGCCGGGCCTTGCGGGCGACGGTGCGCACGCTGTCGGAGGCGTTCTGGTACGAGCTCAGCACCAGCGGGATCTGGGTCTGGTTGGCGTTGGTCAGCACGGTCAGGAAGTCGTCGTCCACAGCAGCTACCTCAGCATGCGCGGGGGCGGCCGGATACAGCGCGCCGACCGTCAGCGTGGTCAGTGAGCCGGCCAGGAAGGTACGACGCTGCATCGGGATCTCCACTCGGTAAGCGGTTGCCAAATGTTCAGTACTGTCGCCGGGCGACTTTGTCCTGTCAACAGCTCGCAACGAGTCCGTATCTGGTCAGCTCACGGCCGCCCGAGCCCTTGCATAAACCGGTTTCTCGTACTAACTTGACCGGCCAAGGCAAGCGCTTTCCAACCTCCGGAGGTCATGAAACATGAGTGCGCTGGGCGAGCTCGGCAGCCTCCGGGGGAAGAAACCGGCGGGCCACAAGAAGGACAACCTGGCTGCGTACCTGTTCCTGACGCCGTGGCTGCTGGGGCTGTTCCTGATCACGATCGGGCCGATGCTGGCCTCGCTGTACCTGTCGTTCACCGACTACAACCTGATCCAGGCCCCGAAGTGGATCGGGCTCGAGAACTTCACCCGGATGCTGTCCGACGAGCGGCTGCACAACTCGCTCCGGGTGACCTTCACCTACGTGTTCGTCTCGGTCCCGCTCCAGCTGGCGATCGCCCTGCTGCTGGCCGTCGTCCTGGACCGCGGCGTCCGTGGCATGGCGTTCTACCGCTCGGTCTTCTACCTGCCCTCGCTGCTCGGCTCGAGTGTCGCGATCGCCGTGTTGTGGCGCCAGGTGTTCGGCACCGAAGGTCTGCTCAACCAGGTGCTCGCCCTGGTCGGCATCGACGGCAAGGGCTGGATCTCCGATCCGAGTACGGCGCTGGGCACGCTGGTGGTGCTGAACGTGTGGACGTTCGGGTCGCCGATGGTGATCTTCCTGGCCGGCCTGCGGCAGATCCCGACGATGTACTACGAGGCCGCGTCGGTCGACGGCGCCGGCGTGCTGCGCCGGTTCTTCAGCATCACGCTGCCGCTGCTCACGCCGATCATCTTCTTCAACCTGGTGCTGCAGATCATCCACGCGTTCCAGTCGTTCACGCAGGCGTTCGTCGTCTCCGGGGGCAGCGGCGGGCCGTCGGACTCGACCATGTTCTTCACGCTCTACCTCTACGACCGGGGCTTCGGCAATTTCGACATGGGCTACGCGTCCGCGATGGCGTGGTTCCTGCTCGTGATCATCGGAGTCTTCACCGCGGCGAACTTCTTCGCCTCGAAGTACTGGGTGTTCTATGACGACTGAAACGCTCCGAACCACGGTGGCCGCGCGGCGGCCGGCCGCCATCACCTGGTCCCGGGTCCGGCCGGTGCTGATCCACGTGGTGCTGGCCGGGTCAGCCCTGGTGATGCTCTACCCGGTGATCTGGATGGTGGTCAGCTCACTGCGGCCGGGCAACGAGATCTTCCGCGATCCGGGCATCCTGGTGAAGGACCTGCAGATCGAGAACTACCGGGCCGGCTGGCACGCACTGACCGAGCCGTTCACCCGCTACCTGCTGAATTCGGCGGTGGTGGTGCTCGGCGCGATCCTGGGCAACCTGGTCTCCTGCTCGATGGCGGCGTACGCGTTCGCCCGGCTGGAGTTCAACGGGAAGAAGTTCTGGTTCGCGATCATGCTGCTCAGCATCATGCTGCCGATCCACGTGGTGATCGTGCCGCAGTACATCCTGTTCTCGCAGGCGGGCTGGATCAACACGTTCCTGCCGCTGATCGTGCCGAAGCTGCTGGCCACCGACGCGTTCTTCGTCTTCTTGATGGTGCAGTTCATCCGCGGTATCCCGCGCCAGCTGGACGAGGCGGCCCGGATCGACGGCTGCGGCAAGGCCGGGATCTTCCTGCGGATCATCCTGCCGCTGATGGTGCCCGCGCTGGCAACCACTGCGATCTTCACGTTCATCTGGACCTGGAACGACTTCTTCAGCCAGCTGATCTACCTGACCGACCCGCACATGTACACCGTCCCGGTCGCGCTGCGGGGATTCGTCGACTCGACCTCCAGCTCGTCGTGGGGATCGATGTTCGCGATGTCGGTCGTCTCGCTCGTCCCGGTCTTCCTCGCATTCCTGCTCGGCCAGCGGTTCCTGATCAAGGGCATCGCGACCACCGGTATCAAGTAACCCCTGAAAGGTGCACAGCATGAGGCACATCCCACGTCCCGCGGGCCGGCGCCTGCGGGCACTCGCCGCAGCCGCTATCGCCGCCAGTCTGCTGGTCGCCAGCGCCTGTGGCGGCGACTCCGGTGGTCCCTCGTCGTCGTCGGCCGACGGCGGCAAGGTGACGCTCCGCTTCAGCTGGTGGGGCAGCGACACCCGGACCAAGCTGACCCAGCAGGCCATCGACGCGTACCAGAAGGACCATCCGAACGTCACGATCAAGGGCGAGTTCGGTGAGTGGTCCGGCTACTGGGACAAGCTCGCCACCACGGTCGCGGCGAACGACGCCCCGGACATCATCCAGATGGACGAGAAGTACCTGCGCGAGTACGCCGACCGCGGCGCGCTGCTCGACCTGAAGAAGGCCGACGGTCTCGACACCGGCAAGTTCGAGCCGGACACCCTGGGCGCCGGCGAGTTCGACGGCGGCCTGTACGGGCTGAACGCCGGGATCAACTCGTTCGCCGTGATCGCGAACCCGGCCGTGTTCAAGGCCGCCGGCGTCGCGATGCCGGACGACACCACGTGGACCTGGGACGACTACTCCCGGATCGCCGCCGAGATCAGCGCGAAGCTGAACGGCAAGGCTTGGGGGACCGGCACGCTCGGCCAGAACGAGGCCGGGCTGAACCTGTGGGCCCGGCAGAACGGCGAGTCGCTGTGGACCAAGGACGGCAAGCTCGGGGTCTCGCCCGAAAAGGCGACCGCCTTCTTCCAGTACGTGCTGAAGCTGCGCGACGCGAAGGCGGTGCCGTCGGCCGAGGCGATCTCGCAGGACCTGAACGCGCCGCTGGACCAGTCCATGATGGCAACCGGCAAGCTGGGTATGAGCTTCACCTGGAGCAACCAGCTGGTCGCCTTCACCAAGGCGTCCGGGCAGCCGCTGAAGCTGCTCCGGATCCCGAGCGCCGACGGCACCGCGAAGGACAACGGCTCCTACTACAAGGGCTCGATGTTCTGGTCGATCTCGTCGCGGTCGAAGCACCAGAAGGAGGCCGCCGAGTTCGTCAACTACCTGTCCAACAACACCGCGGCCGGCAACATCCTGCTCGCCGAGCGGGGCGTCCCGCCGAACACCGAGATCCAGGCCGCGGTGACGCCGAAGCTGCAGCCGGCCGACGCCACGTCCGCGAAGTTCATCCAGGACATCGGCAAGGAGCTCGGTGAGCCGTCGCCGGCGCCGCCGGTCGGTGGTGGCCAGGCGGAGAAGATCGTCCAGCGCTACACCACCGAGGTGCTGTTCGGCCGGCAGGCGCCCGACAAGGCGGCGAAGGCCATGCTGGACGAGATCAGCGGGGAGCTCAAATAGTGTTGCTATCGGCAACTGATTGCCGATGAGGGGGCCTCGGGTGGCCGTGGCTGGTGTCCACGGCCACGGGGCCTCCCATGTCCGCAACGTCGCCCGGCTGGCCGCGGCCGGCCGGGCCGAGCTCGTCGCCGTTGCCGACCCGCGGCCGGCCGCGGACCTGACCGTCCCGGCCTTCGGCAGCCTGGCGGAGTTGCTCGCGGCGACCGAGGTCGACGTGGTGATCATCAGTACGCCGATCCAGACGCACGTACCGCTGGCCGAGCTGGCGATGCGGGCCGGGGCCGACGTCCTGCTGGAGAAGCCACCGACCGCGTCGCTGGCCGAGTTCGACCAGCTGACCTCGATCGTCGCGGAGACCGGGCGGGCCTGTCAGGTCGGCTTCCAGGCACAGGCCTCCCAGGCCACGCTGACGTTGGCGAAGCTGGTGGCCGACGGCCGACTCGGCGAGCTCCGCGGGATCAGTGCCGTGGGCAAGTGGGTGCGGACGGCGCGGTACTTTCAGCGCGCACGGTGGGCCGGTCGCCGGACGCTCGACGGTGTGGCAGTCGTCGACGGTGCGGTGACGAACCCGCTGGCTCACGCGACCGCTGCCGCGTTGCTCCTGGACGGGTCGACCGGGACGGACGACGTACGGTCCGTCGAGACAGAGCTCTTCCGGGCGAACCCGATCGAGTCCGACGACACGTCCACGGTCCGGATCGTGACCGCTCGCGGTACGACGATCCTGATCGCGGTCACGTTGTGCGCGACGGAGCATCTCGAACCGGCTGTGATCGTGGAGGGCTCCGAGGGCCGCGCCGTACTGCGGTATGCGTCGGACAGGCTCGAGGCGGACTCGGGGACCACGACGTACGAACGAGAAGATCCGCTGGAGAACCTGCTCGCGCATCGTGCGGATCCGGCCGTACCGCTCTACTGCCCGCTGGCCGCGACGGGTGGGTTCACCCGGGTCGTCGAGGCGGTGCGGACGGCGAAGGACCCGGCCGGGATCACGGCCGAGCTGATCCGGTGGGAGGGCGAAGGACTCGAACGGCATCCGGTCGTGCTCGACGTCGAGCGATGGATCGACCGGGCCTCGGACGAGCTGGCGTTGTTCAGCGAGATCGGGGCGCCCTGGAGTACTCAATCGACACGGGAGAATTCATGACGCAGAACCTCGGCTGCAATCATGCTGTCGGCCGATCGATCCAGGTGACGGCGGGCGACGCGGAGCTGTTCACCTATGTCTACAAGGCCACCGATCCGCAGTACGAGTCGCCGCGGCCGTACTTCCACCCGATCCGGACGCTGACCGGCGACCTGATCAGCGTGTACCGGCCGTGGGACCACTTGTGGCACAAGGGCCTGGCCTGGTCGTTGCCGCACTTCGGGCACGACAACTTCTGGGGCGGACCGACGTTCACGAAGGAGGACGGCTACAAGCCACTGGACAACAACGGCTCGCAGGATCATGACCGGGTCGACGCCCTCGACGTGTCGGACGATCTGGTCCGGTTCGCCCACCACCTGTCCTGGCACACACAGGGCGGCGTTCACGTCGTCGACGAGGCGCGCACGGTGACCACGCGGCTCGCGGATGACGGCTGGGTGCTCGTGTTCGAGACCGCGATGACGAACGTCTCGGGCGCGACGGTCCAGATCGGCAGCCCGACCACCGCCGGCCGGCCGAACGCCGGGTACGGCGGTCTGTTCTGGCGTGGTCCGCGGGAGTTCACCAACGGCACCATCCTCGCCCCGCAGGGCAAGGGCCGCGACGAGCTCCGCGGTCAGCGCGCACCTTGGATGGGCTTCACCTCCCGGCAGGACGAGACCGACACCGCCTCCACGATCATCGTCGCCGACGCAGGAGACAACGTTCGCCACCCACCGGAGTGGTTCGTCCGCTCCGAAGACTTCGCCGCCGTCTGCCCCGCCCCGTTCTTCTCCGAAGAACTCCCGTTCACCGCCGGCGAGACCCTCCGCCTCAGGTACGCCGTACTGATCGCCGACGGCCTCTCCGACGACCAACGCGCCAAGACCCTCGCCGCCCAAGCCCAGAAGGCCCTGGCGGCCGGATAGTCAGCGGGGTAGGGCGAGTGTGAAGCACGTGTCGCCCGGGCGGGACGTGACCGTGACGATGCCGCCGTGGGCTTCGGTGATGGATTGAGCGAGGGACAGACCGAGGCCCGAGCCGCCGGAGTCGCGGGTGCGTGAGGTATCCGCGCGGGTGAAGCGTTTGAAGACATTCGGTTGCAGGTCGGCCGGGATGCCGGGGCCGTTGTCGTGGATGGTGAGTACGGCCGTATGACGGTCGTCCGCGATCAACTCGACGGTCACGGTGGTCCCGGCCGGCGTGTGTCTGCGGGCGTTGCTGAGCAGGTTCGTGACGACCTGGTGCAGGCGTTGCTCGTCGCCCGTGACGACCACTGGTTCAGGCGGCAGGCTCAAGGCCCAGTGGTGGTCGGGGCTGACGATCTGGGCGTCGGTGACCGACTCCCTCGCCAGCCGGGTGAGATCGACCGGCCTGAGGTCGAGTGGTCGGCCGGCGTCGAGGCGGGCCAGTAGGAGCAGGTCTTCGACCAAGGCGGCCATTCGGGTGGCCTCGACCATCACCTTGCCCATGGCATGGCTGAACAACTCGTGGTCCCGTTGCCGCAGGCTCAGTTGTGCGTAGCCGTGGATGGTGGTGAGCGGCGTGCGCAGTTCGTGGGATGCGTCGGCGACGAACTGGCGAACCTGTAGCTCACTGCGGTGCCGGGCGTCCAGGGCGCTCTCCATGTGGCCGAGCAAGGTGTTGAGTGCGACCGCGACCTGGCCGACCTCGGTCCGTTCGTCGGTGAGCTGATCCGGCACCCGCGCGGTCACCCCGATCTCACCGGTGTCCAGGGGGAGACCGGCCACCTCGCGGGCGGTCTGTGCGACGCGGCGCAGTGGCCGCAACTGACGTCGTACGACGAACACCGCGACACCGCCCGCGGTCAGCACACCCACCCCGCCGAAGAGCACCTCCCAGCCGATCAGGCTGTTGATCGTGTCGGCGATGTCCTTCGTCGGCAGCGCGGTGACCACCGTGACCGGGCCGATCTGTGACGCGTGTGCTCGGTACTGACCGAGTGCCGGCAGGTCGACGGTGCGGTTCCCGTCGTCGGCGGGCACCTCGTCGAGTGCGGCGACGGCCGGGTCCGAGAGCGTCGCGAGTACGCCGTCCGCGGTGATGACGTTGCCAATGGCACCTGACGAGCTGAGATAGGCGGTCACCGTGCCCGCGTCCTGCCCGTGCGGTGCCGGCGGTGGCTGGCTGCCGTCGCCCTTGGTCAGCGCCATGATCGTCCGCCCCTGAGAGGCCGCCACCTTGCTGTCCAGCTGCTTGGTCAGGTACGAACTGATCGCGGCCGTCGTCAGCACGCTGATCACGACACTCACCACCGCGACCAGCAGCACCATCGCCGCCGCGACCCGCACGCTCAACGAGCGCACCGCGAATCCCCGCCTGGACCTCATGACCCCAGCATGTGCGCCCAGCCCTACGACTCCCTCCGGTTTTCCTGGCACCTCGCTGTGAGAGTCAGCGCAGTTCGCCGGCCGCCCGCCGGAGACCGGCGAGCTCGTCGGTGATCGGGCGTCGGGTGGTGTACCCGGTCTTGAAGGCATCCCAGTACGGCGTGGTCGCGACGCCGGCGAAGTCCGCCGCGCGCGGACCGACCGCGGTGAGGTCGAAGTCGAGCAAGAGGAGTCCCTGCTTCGTCAACAAGATGTTGTCCACGGTGACGTCGCCATGGCAGATGCCGGTATTCGAGTACTCCGCGAGGTGGTTCCGTACTGCGGCCGCGAGGTCGCGGAGCAGGTTTTCCTCCGCGGGGTCGACGGCCAGGATCTGTTCGACTGGTTCGTCGAGCCGATCGGCGATCTCGGCCGGGCGTCGCGCGTACGGCGAATGGTAGTTGTCGGCGGCATCGTGGAATGCGGCGAGTTGCCGGCCGAATGCGTCGTACAACTCGTCGTCGAAAGGCGGCTGCGGTTTGGTGCCCTCGACGAAACCGGACAGGATGAACGGCCGGGGTCCTTCAGGTGTCTCGAGCAGTCCGACGGGGACTCCGTCCGACAACAAGACCGGCGGGACTTGTAATCCGGCCGCCTGTAAATGCGCCCAAAGCCCTGCCTCCCAACGGATTTCGTCCGGATCGTGGCCGTCGTGGCGGTACAGCTTGAGGACGTAGCGGGCGTCGCCGGTGGTGAGTTCGTAGACCTCGTTCACCAGCGATCGGAGCAGCGTGCACCCGGTGAAGCCGAGGCCGTAGCGGCCGGCCAGGTGAGCGCCAAGGGCGTGCGGGTCGGGCAGCGATCGCATCGTCGGGATCATGACACCGACCCTAGGAGTCGTGTGAATTGACAGGTGTGAAACGGTGCCCGGGTGGGGAGGTTCGAGACGTTTCCGGATTCGCCTCCCCTTTCGGGGCCGGAAACCGGTAGCCTCGTGCAGCGCCCTTCAGGGGGAGGGGGCCGCCGTACCACCATTCCCGACGAAACTGCCGGAGAGCCCAAACCGGTCAGGAGACCACGTCTTGCAGGAGAACACCAGCAATCCCAGTACTGGCGAACTGGCGAACGTACCGCTTACCGGTGCGGACAAGGTCGCCTACGCCTTCTACGCCACTGCGGCCGCGGCCGCACTTGTCGGCCAGGTCTGGGCCGGCGTGACCCACATCCCCTGGCCGGAGACCGGCTTCTCGACGTTCCTCAAGATCATCCTCGTCACCCCGGCGGTGGCCGTGCTCGAGCTCGGTGGTGTCGCCACCGCCGCGCTCGCCGACCTGCGCCGGCGCAAGGGTGAGCAGGCCTACGCCTACCGCGCGATGTCGTTCTTCGCGGCCCTGGTCGCGGTCGTCTTCAACGTGGTCGGCCACTGGCGGCCGGAGGAGCGGTTCCTGGCCTTCGGCTTCGGCGGCCTGTCCGCGTTCGCCTATGTGCTGTGGCTGATCCACAGCTCGGCCCGCCGCCGCGACGCGCTGCGCCGGGCGGGGCAGATGCGCGAGACCGGCCCGGTGTACGGCGTGATCCAGTGGGCCCGCGAGCCACGGGTCACCTGGCTGGCCCGGTCGCTGGCGATCGAGCACGGCTACGGCCTGTACGAGAGCCTCCGCGCGGCCCAGCACCAGATCCGGAACCGGAGCCGCCGCGAGGCGATCGCCGGAACCGTTGCCGAGTACATCCGGTCCGAGCACCAGGACGAGCGGCTGGCGAAGATCGCCGAGACGACGTACGACCCGGACCGGCTGGCCGGGATGCTCGAGGAGCGGATCAACTACGAGGTCATCACCAACAAGCTGACCAAGGCGATCTCGCCGCCCCCGGAGCCCGCGGAGATCGAGGAGCGCGGCGACCTGCGCGCGGCGGTCTGGGTGCTCGAGGGTGGGCAGCCGAGGCGAGCGGACAATGCCGGGATGTCTCTCCGCGACGAGGACGCCTGGACCGGCGAGCTGATGGCCATCGTCGACCAGCAGCCCGACAGCGACGAACCGGTCGCCGAGGCGGTCGTGGTCGAGGACGAGAGCGAGCCGCAGCACGTCGTCCAGCCGAACGGCGCCCAGAGCAACGGTGCGAAGTCCTCGGCAGCCAAGTTGCGGCCGCTGCCGCCGCAGCCGAAGGCCGAGCCGGTGGTGCAGAAGCCGCAGGGCCCGTCGCCGTTCGCCGAGCCGGCCGACCCGCGGCCGCCGGCGCTCATCCAGACGCCGAAGGCCGAGCCGGCGGTACCGAAGTCGGTCGTGGACGAGTCGGTGGTCGAGAAGCCGGTGATGGAGTCGGTGAAGATCGAGGAGCCGGCCGTCGAGCCGACCGCGCTGGAGAAGAAGCGGATGCGGGCGTGGGCGCTGCTGTCCGACTGGCCGGAGGGCCACGAGCGGACCGCGAAGAAGCTGGCCGACGCGATCGCCTCCAGCGAGCCGATGGCCGCGCGCTTCATCGAGCAGTACGAGGCCGAGCACGGCCTGGTGTTCAGCTCACAGAACTGACCGGACCGCCGGTGGATCTCAGCCTTCGAGGCCGAGGTTCACCGGCAGTTCCGCGAGGCCGCTGACGAGCACGCGACGCCATTCGAGATCCTCGGCCGGCTTCGCGAGGCTCATCCGCGGGAAGCGTCGTAGCAGGGCCAACAAGGACTCCTGCAGCTCGATCCGGGCCAGTTGCGCACCCAGGCAGAAGTGCGGTCCGAAGCCGAACGACAGGTGCTTGTTGTCCGGCCGATCCAGCCGCAGCTCGTCGGGTGCGTCGTACGCGCGCGGATCCCGGTTGGCCGAGTTGAGCGCGGCCATCACGCCTTCGCCGGCCTTGATTTGTACGCCGTGCAGCTCGACGTCCTCGAGTGCGACGCGGAGCTGACCGACCTCGCTGAAGCGGTTGAACCGCAGCAACTCCTCGATCGCCGACGGGACCGGCTCGGGGTTGTCGACGAGGTTGGCCCAGTTCTCCGGGCAACGCAGCAGGGTCGCGACGCAGCTGGAGATCTGGTTCGCCGAGGTCTCGTGGCCGGCGACCAACAGGTTGACGCCAAAGGCGATCAGCTCCTCCTGACTGAGCCGGTCGCCCTCCTCGCGGGCGCGGACGAGTTCATCCAGCAGGTCCTCGGCCGGCTGGTCGGTGTTCGCCAGCTTCTTCGTGACCAGGTCCTCGATGTACGCGGTCAGACTGGTCATCGCGTCCTCGACCAGATCCTTCTCGGCCATCTTCATGCTGTAGCCGAGCTCGGTCCACTCGCGGAACTGCGCGCGGTCCTCGTACGGTACGCCGAGCAACTGGCAGATCACCTGGATCGGCAGCGGCAAGGCGACCAACTGCCGGATGTCGGCGCCGTCACCCGCGCGGGCCACGTCCTCGGCCAGCTGGGCGGACAGCTCCGCGACCCACGGCCGGGTCCGCTCGATCCGCCGGTGCGCGAACGTCGACGACACCAGTTTGCGCAACCGGGTGTGCTCCGGCGGATCGGTCGTGGTCAGGCTGTTCGGCATCGGCTTGGCCAGCGCGACCCGCGGCGCGCCCTGCTTGACCACGGCGGCCCGCGAGAACCGCGGATCCGCGAGCACCAGCCGTACGTCGTCGTACCGTGTCACCAACCACACCTCGGCCCCCGCCAACGTCCGCACCCGAGCCACGGGACGTGTCTCCCGCAGCTCGGCGAACGTCGGCGAAGGATCAAACCGAAACGCATCATCAAACGGAATCTGCAACACCGGCTCGTCCGACATACCCCGACCCTAAGTTCTTAGGTAACCCTTCGCTCGCCAGGTCGCGCGTCGCGCCGGGTGGTGAAGGCTGGGACGATCAGGGCGGCGCTGATGATCAGCAGCAGGACGGCGCCGATGAGTGCGCCGATCGTGATGCCTTCGATGGCGGGCACTGTGCCGCCGACGCCCAGGTCGACGGCGACGTTCTGCGAGCCGTCGGCGTTCATGATCACCACGGACCAGTCGCCGCCGGTGGCGGGCCAGGTCAGGGTGCTGGGTCCGGAGCCCGTGGCGGAGGCGACCCAGAAGGTCTGGGCGGCGGGCGCGGCGGAAGGTTCGCCTCCGGCCCGGGACGTGGTGGAGAGCTTGAAGGGATCGACGTCGAAGTCCGAGATCTCGTCGTGGCCGACGCCGTTCAGGTACGCCGCGACGTCGGCCGCCGGACCGACGCCGACGAACACCGCCGTGCCGGGCGTCTTGGACTCGAAGTCGATCCGGACGTCACCGAGGAAATCGTCGGTGTAGAACGCGTCCGGTCCGGCGCCGCCGATGTCGAGCGACGGAGCCGACAGCGCGTAGGTGCTGGTGCTGAGACGCTCTGGTCCCGCCGTGAAGTATCCGTCGCCGTCGCGCTGATGCTGTGCCCACAGGCCGACGCCGCCGATGGCGAACAGGACGACGCTGACCATTGCGAACAAGGCGCCCACGACGACCAGCAGAGTGCGCCAGCCGCTCCAGGAGCGACGTACCGGTGGTGCGGGGGCAAGGGGTGTGGTGGTCATGAGACAGGCTCCGGTGCGGTGGCGGGGGTGGTGGCGATGGCTGGGGCAGGACGGGTCCAGAAGCGGCGGCTGCCGATGAGCAAGGCGACGGCGACTGCGGACCAGACGACGACGTACAGCCAGGTCTCGCGGGTCAGGTCAGGGCCGGCTTGCCAGAGGTCGCTGGTGTTGATGCTGCCTTCGGTGGCGTGGGCGATGAGGGTGATGAGCACGCTGCCGGCGGCGTGGTTGAACAGCCACGCGTACCAGAAGGTGACGGCGACCGTGGTCACGGCCTCGTACGGCTGGAGGCCGTAGGACGAGATCAGGAACAGCGGCAGATGCCAGCCGGCGATCGCCACGGCCATGAGTGCGGTAGCGGCGAGCGGAGTGCGGGTCGTCTGGAGCTTCGGCTGCGCGAACCCGCGGAAACTCGGCTCCTCGCTGAACGGGCCACCCATCGGGTCGACCATGTTCATTCCGATGACGACCGCGAGGCCGTACCACGGCGCGAACTGCCCGGAGTTGGGCGACGGTGCGCCCATCGCCTGGTTGATCCCGATCGTCACGAAGTGCACGAGCAGCGGTACGGCGACCGCGACGACGTACCAGATCCAGCGGACCCGCCATCGGATCACCCGGGCGCCGAGGGCTCGGAGTCCGGCGAGACCGTCGTTCAGGAACACGATGATGAGCGCGGCAAGCAGGGCACCCGGGGCGAAGAAGGTGCCGAACGGCAGTGTTGCCCAGGTGAGTGCGTAGGCCAGCACGAAGAAGCTGATCACAGGGTGGTTGCGGATGAACGACATGACGGGTCTCCTTGCGGAAGAGTGATTGCCGGAGGGTGCGGGCTGCCTGGCCGGTGGCGGTGTGCCGTCGTCGTCAGGCTGGTTCTGGATGATTCGGGTCTTCACGGCGCCTCCAGGGGTCTACCTCGAGACTCGCGTCGGCAGGCGCGTTCGGCAGACCGGGCAACCGGTGAAGGCGGGGTTCGGGTTTCTGGTGTGCCGTCAGGCGCGCAGGTACAGCAGTACGGCGAGCACCCGGCGGGACTCGCTGCGCGTGGACGGGATGCCGAGCTTGGTGAAGATGCCGGAGACGTACTTCTCCGCGGCCCGCAACGTGACGACCAGGTCGTCGGCGATGCCCTGGTTGGAGGCGCCGGTCGCCATCAGCTCCAGCACCTGCCGCTCGCGCGGGGTCAGCACGGCCAGCGGGTCGTCGCTGCGCCGCCGTTGCAGCAAAGTGGAGACGATCTTCGGATCGATGGCCGAGCCGCCGGAGGCAACCCGCCGTACCGCGCCGGTGAAGTCCTCGACGTCGCTGATCCGGTCCTTCAGCAGGTAGCCGACGCCCTCGGCCGATTCGGACAGCAGTTGCATCGCCAGACCGAGCTCGAGGTACTGCGACAGCACCAGCACACCCACTCCGGGATGCTGCTCGCGGATCTGCAGGGCGGCGCGCATCCCTTCGTCGTTGTGGGTCGGTGGCAGCCGGATGTCAAGAATCGCGACCTCCGGCGGGAAGCCGCGAACGTAGCGCAGCAGGTCGTCGGCGTTGTCGTACGCCGCGACGACGTCCAGCCCGGCGTCGCCGAGGATCCTGGTCAGTCCCTCGCGCAGCAGCACGCTGTCCTCGGCGATGGCTACCCGCACGGGATCTCCGCCTCGAGCCGGGTGCCGCCGTCGGCGGGACTCCAGATCCGGAGCCGGCCGCCGATCGCCTCGACCCGGTCGGCGAGACCGCGCAGGCCCGACCCACGTTCGGTGTCCGCGCCGCCGAGGCCGTCGTCGACGACTTCGACGACGAGACGGCCGCCGGATCGCGTGACCCGGACGGACGCCGTACTCGCGTGGGCGTGCTTGGCGATGTTCGTCAGGCTCTCGCTGACCACGTAGTACGCGGCGACCTCGACATGTTCGGGCAGCCTTCCGCCGGCCGCGACCTCGAGCGTCACCGGGACGGCAGCCTGTGCGGTGAGCGACTCCAGCGCGACGGCCAGACCGTGTCCGGTCAGGACTGCCGGATGGATGCCGCGGGCAACGTCACGGAGTTCGTCCAGCGATGCGGTGACCTGCTGCTTGGCCTGCATCAGGCGGGCCTTGGTGTCGGCGTCGCTCGCGGACCGGCCGGCCAGCAGGCCGATTTCCAGGGCCAGCGCGACCAGGCGCTGCTGGGCGCCGTCGTGCAGGTTGCGTTCGAGCCGTTTCCGCTCCTGCTGCTCGGCATCGATGACCCGCGCACGGGAACCTTGCAGCTCGTGCAGCCGGGCCCGCAGTTCCGCCTGCAGCCGGCTGTTCTCCAAGGCGATGCCGGCCGCCGCCGCGACAGCGTCCAGCAACTCGTGCTCGTCTTCGAGCGACCGGTCGAACTCGAGGGCGACGACGGGTTCGTGGTCGCGATAGATCACCCGCGTCGCCCGCCCGTCGGACCCGCCGGGCAGGGTGACGGCGTGCCCATCGGAGTCGGCCCAACTGCCGTACTTCGGCAACCAGAAAGCAAGGGTCAACGAGGGATCGTGCAAGGCTCGAGCCAGCGGCTCGCGGAGGTCACCGGCCGGGTCAGCACGCAGGTCCATCAGCAGTGCGCCGACATCGGTGCGGGCGAGCCGGGCGTCGAGCAGTCCGAACAGGAACACGACCGGCGCCAGCCCGAGTACGGCGAACGTCACGTGCCGAACCGTTTCGATCTGCGGCCAGCCACGCAGTCCCGCGATGAACAGGATCGCGAGCATGATCAAAGCCAGACCGAAGCTGTCCACGAGCAACGCCACCGGCCGTCGACGGACCAGGCTCGCGGACGGCCGCCGTACGAGGAGAAGGGCGGCGCCGACGAGCAGCAGGGCGCTCATCGTGATCAGCTGCGCCTGCTCGATCCGGCCGGCCAGGACCGGCCTCGTCGTGACGGTGAAGAGACTGTCCGGATTGATCCCGAGCAGGATCTTCGCCAGTTGCAGTACGACGGCAGTCGCGTAACCGGCGACGACGACCAACCGGCGGAGGCGTCCGACCACCCGCCCGGTGGGATACGCGAGGAACACGTGCAGGAACATCGCCGCCGGCACCAGGTCGAGCAGGTGGCCGATGGAGAGCAACAGGGGCACGGTCGACCACTGCAGGGCGGTCAGGGCCATCACGAATCCGGTGGCGATCATCAGCGGACCGAGCCGGCTCGCGGGCCGGCGCCACCACGCGATGGTCCCGCTGATCAGGTACGGGACGGTGATCCAGTTGAAGAGCAGTGCCTGCAGGCCCGGCCGGACCAGTTCGTCTCCCGCCAGTGCGAGCGCGATCGAGACGACGAGCGTGCCGAAACCCGCCACGACGGTCGCCCACAGCGCCCACGGCCCCGGTCCGCGGGCCGGTTCGATCGCCGGCGCCGCCCTCGCCACAACCCGTCACCCACCCTCTACCGGCCAGCGTGCGCCCGTTGGCCGGTGCAGGCAAGCGTGAGGTGCAGGACGCCTGTCCTGCACCTCAGGGGTCCTACTCGGTGCCGAAGGTGTAGATGGTGGTGGATTTGTAGGTCTCGCCCGGCCGTATCACCGTCGATGGGAAGTCGGGGTGGTTCGGGGAGTCGGGGAAGTGCTGGGTCTCGAAGGCGAAGGCGTCGCCCTGGCGGTAAGCCTTGTTGCCGATACCGAGGAACGTGCCGTCGAGGAAGTTGCCGCTGTAGAACTGGGCGCCGGGCTGGTCGGTATGGACCGTGACGGTGCGGCCGTGCTCGGGTTCGGTGAAGCGGGCGGCGAACCGGAGGCCGTCGTCGTCCGGCTCGCCGCCGAGGACGAAGTTGTGGTCGTAGCCGCGGCCGACGATCAGCTGCGGGTGGTCGTGGCGGAGCCGGGCCCCGATCGCGGTCGGCTTGCTGAAGTCGAACGGCGTACCGGCGGTCGGTGCGAGCTCGCCGGTCGGGATCAGGCCCGCGTCGACCGGGGTGTACATCGGCGCGTTCAGTTGCAGGACGTGACCGTCGATCGAGCCGCTGCCCTCACCGGCCAGGTTGAAGTACACGTGGTTGGTCAGGTTGACGATGGTCGGCTTGCCCTTGACGGCCGCGTGGTAGTCGATCCGCAGGTTGTCCCGCCGGTCGAGGGTGTACGTCACCGTGCTGGTCAGCTCACCGGGGAAGCCCATCTCGCCGTCCGGGCTGACGTAGGTGAAGGCGACACCGACGGCGATGTCGTTGCGGACGACCACCGCCTTCCATACCTCCTTGTCGAAGCCGGTGGTGCCGCCGTGCAAGGCGTTCTCGCCGTCGTTGATCGGGATCTGGTACGTCGTCCCGTCGAGCGTGAACCGGCCTTTCGCGATCCGGTTGCCGTAGCGGCCGATGGTGGCGCCGAAGTACGGGCTGAGCGCCGCGTAGTCGGGCAGGTTGTCGAAGCCGAGGCTGATGTTCGTGGTCCGGCCGCGCCGGTCCGGGGTCTCGACCCGCTGGATGGTGGCACCCCAGGTCAGCATCGAGATCGTCACCCGGCCGTTGGTGAACGTGTAGACGTCCACCTGCTGACCGTCCGGGGTCGTGCCGAACGGGTCCTTGCGGATCTCGAACTTGCCGTGATGTTCACCCATGGCGGCCAACTTATCCGGCGTACCAGCGGCCGAACCGGTCTGGGTGGTCTCCGCGGTGTTGCGCGTGGCTGACCAGATCGGTCCGGTGCCGGGCCCGATCGGGACTTCTGCGTACGCCGTACCGCCGCCAGGATGAGCGGTATGAGCCGCACCGCACTGATCGTGATCGACGTCCAGGAATCGTTCCGGGTCCGCGCGAACTGGAAGGCCGTGAACCACCCCGACATCGCCGACCGGGTCAACCGCCTGGTCCGCGCGGCCCGGGACCAGGGTGATCTGGTCGTCTGGGTCCTGCACAGCGAACCGGGCACCGGCGGCGTGTTCGACCCGGCCGAGGGGCACGTCCGGCTGATCGAGGGACTCGAGCCGCTGCCCGGCGAACCCTTGATCACCAAGACGTCCCACAACGCCTTCACCACAACGAATCTGCAGCAGCTCCTGACCCAGCACGGCGTCACCGAGCTGGTGATCAGCGGCATCCGCACCGAGCAGTGCTGCGAGACCACGACCCGGGTCGCGTCGGACTTCGGGTACGACGTCGTGTTCGTCACCGAGGCGACCGCGACCCAGCCGCTGCCGCACTGGACCATGCCGGCGGACGCGACGCTCGAGGAGATCCTCGCCGATCCCCGGACGCTGAGCCCCGAGCAGATCACCGAGCGGACCGAGTACGCCCTGGCCGGCCGCTTCGCCACCATCCGGACACTCGACGAGCTCACCGGCGTACCCGTGGGATCCTGACTGGATCATGACTACCCAGGTCGTCTTCCTGCTGGTGCCGAAGCTGCACCTGCTGGATCTGGCCGGTCCGGCGCAGGTCTTCTCCACCGCGAACGACCTCGGCTACGGCTACGAGCTGAGCTATGTGGCCGAGGCCGACGAGATCCCCACCGCGCAGGGTGTGCCGGTGAAGGCGCGGCTGGAGTGGCCGGATCTCGGTCCGGACGACCTGATCGTCGTACCGGGGTGGCGGTCGCCGCGGCTGTCGCCGGTGCCGCCGATCGGGCCGCAGACCAAGCAGCGGTTGCGCAGTCACCATGCGGCCGGGGGATCGGTGGCGAGCGTGTGTTCCGGCGCCGACGCCCTCGGCGCGGCCGGGCTGCTCGACGGCCACCGGTACACCACCCACCACGACCTGACCGACGAGCTCGCCGCCCGGTATCCGAAGGCGACGATCGTGCGGGACGTCCTGTACGTCGTCGACGACCGGGTGATCACGTCCGCCGGGATCGCGAGCGGGATCGACCTGGCCCTGCACCTGGTCGCGGTCGAGCGTGGCGCCGAGGCGGCGGCGCGGGTCGCGCGGGAGATGGTCGTGTACGCGCGGCGCAACGGAGACGAGCTGCAGGACAGCGCGATGCTGCGGCACCGCGGTCACCTCAGCGATCTCGCCCATCGCGTGCAGGACGTGATCGACGCCCGGTACGCCGACCGCCTGCTGCTCACCGACCTCGCCCGGGAGATCGGGGTCAGTGAACGCACCCTGACCCGGATCTTCACCACCGCGACCGGGCTCACCCCGCTGCGTTACCAGCAGCTCCTCCGCCTCGAACGCGCCGAACACCTGATCGGCCACGGCAGCACCATCGAGGCGGCGGCCCGTGCGGTCGGCTTCGAGGACGCCCGCATGCTCCGCCGCCTGCGCGCCCGGACGCTCGAGCCCGTCGCCGGGTAGGCCTAGCTCCACCCCGGCGGGGGTTCCAGGACTCCTGAGATCCGTTCCCGATCAGGTCAGGCTCGTGCTGACCGGGCAGAGCGTCCGGGCGCTGGAGAGGTGGGGCAAATGACCAGGGGATCGGTGACCGTGCGCGTCGCGCGCTGGAGTGCTGTCCATCCATGGCGGGCGATCGGCCTCTGGCTGCTCCTCGTCGTCGTCGCGGTCGGGATGTCGGTGGCCATCCCGAAGCAGCAGACGCAGAGCAAGGACGAGTGGGTCGGCCAGTCCGGTCAGGCCGCGGAGCTGATCGAGAAGGCGGGTCTCGGCGATCGGCCTACCGAGACAGTCCTGCTGACCGACCCCGACGGTCCACTCGACAAGGCCGCCGCGACCACGGCGATCACGCAGCTTCAGCAGAAGCTCAAGGCGCTCGACCCGGTCCAGGCAGTCGGGCAACCGGTCTGGTCGGACAACGGCAAGGCGGCCCTGGTGCCGATCGAGTTGAAGGGTACGGCGGACGACGCGGCCGACTCGATCGACACTGTGGTCGCCGCCACCGCCGACGTACAGAAGGCGAATCCCGGCCTGACCATCGGCCAGGCGGGCAATGCATCGGTGGACGCCGGCGTCTGGAAGCAGGTCGGCTCCGATCTCGCGAAGGCCGAGAAGCTCAGTCTGCCCATCACCTTCGCCCTGATGCTGATCGCGTTCGGTGCCTTGATCGCGGCCGGGATCCCGGTCCTGCTGGCGTTCTCGGCCGTCGGCGCCGCCCTCGGCTTCTACGCGCCGCTGTCCTACCTGTTCCCCGACGGTGGTTCGGTCGCCAACGTCGTCCTGTTGATCGGCATGGCGGTCGGCGTCGACTACTCGCTGTTCTATCTCAAGCGCGAACGCGAGGAACGCCGCAAGGGCCGCAGCACCCTCGACGCCGTGGAGATCGCCGCGGCCACATCCGGTCACTCTGTGGTCGTCTCCGGCCTCGCCGTGATCGTCTCGATGGCCGGCCTGTACGTCGCTCAGGACGCGACATTCGCCTCGATGGCAACGGCAACGATCGTGGTCGTCGCGGTGGCGGTCCTCGGCTCGCTGACCGTGTTGCCGGCGCTGCTGGCGAAGCTGGGTCACCGGGTCGACCGGCCGCGTGTCCCGCTCTTGTGGCGGGTCAACCGGCGCATCGGTCCCGGCGGGATCAGCCGCCGCATCCTGGCGCCCGTACTGCGCTATCCGCGGGCCGCGCTGACGATCTCGGCCCTCGCCGTGATTGCACTCGCCCTACCGGCACTGGGGATGAAGACCGAGTCGGCCGATCTGAACACGCTGCCCCAGAGCATCCCTGAGGTGCGCACGCTGAAGGCACTGCAGGAGAACTTCCCGTCCCAGGGCAGTCTTTCGTACGACGTTGTCGCGCAGGGTGAAGGTGCGGCGACGGCGTTGACCGGGCTGCAGGAGTCCGCCGTACGGAGCGGGAAGTTCGTCGTACCGGCGGGCGACGCGATCCGGCAGGCGGGCGGCACCGCGGTGCTGACGCTGGTCTCGGTCCTGCCGGACAGCAGTGCGAACGCCGACACCGCGCTGCATCAGTTGCGTGGGGAGCTGGCGCCGGCCGCGCTGGGATCCACGACCTGGGCGGTCGGTGGGGACTCGGCGGAGTCGGTTGACTACGGCAACAATCAGCGGGACAAGCTGCCGTACGTGATCGCGTTCGTGCTGGCGTTGACGCTGGTGATGATGGCGTTCACCTTCCGGAGCTTGGCGATCGCCTTGGTGACGACGTTGCTCAACCTCGCCTCGGTCGGTGCCTGCTTCGGGGTGCTGGCGCTGGTGTTCCAGCATTCGTGGGCGGAAGGGATCCTGGGCTTCACGTCAGCCGGCTTCGTGGTGTCGTGGATTCCCCTGTTCCTGTTCGTGATCCTGGTCGGGCTGTCGATGGACTACCACGTCTTCGTGCTCGGTCGCATCCGTGAAGGCGTGGCCGAGGGGCTGAACCCACAGGAGGCGGTCCGCAAGGGCATCACCGAGTCGGCCGGTGTGGTGACCAGCGCGGCGGCGGTGATGGTGTCGGTCTTCGCCGTCTTCGCCACCCTCAGCATGCTCGAGATGAAGCAGATGGGCGTCGGCCTGGCCATCGCCGTCCTGATCGACGCCACGCTGGTCCGGATCGTGATTCTCCCGTCGATCATGGTCCTGCTGGGCCGCAAGGCCTGGTGGCCCAACCGCCTGCACCGGCAGACGCCGGCGCAGGCGGAACGGGAGTTGGTCTCGGTCTGAGCCGTCACCCGACCTTGGAGGCCGCGGTCAGCTTGCTGACCGCGGCACTCAGGTTCCCGGTCAGGAGCAGGTGCTCGGCGTCCGAGGTGAGTTTCGAGGTGGGCTCGGCGAGGTTCTGGCCGATGTGGTTCTGGGCGATCCAGCGGGCCGTGCCGACGACCGCGTCGTCCTCGGCGAACGTGTCCACCTTGGTGCGCTCGAGGAACTTGGCGGACTGGGCCACGGCCGCCAGGGCAATAGTTGCCTGCGGCCCCGACCAGTCCTTGACCTGGAGCGCCACTCCGGCGGCGATCCCGGCCGCCAGGGCGTACGGGTCGTGCTGGCGGAGCAAGGTGTTCCGGGCGTCGGTCAGCTGCTGCCTCGCGGCCGCCTGGGTGGTCAGACCCCACCCGAACGGATACTGCGGATCGTAGGAAGCGTCACCGACGTTCAGTGGCTGCTGGGCTTCCGACCGCGGCCAGCTGACTGGGAGCCGGCCACTGAACGGGCGCTTGCCGAACAGTACGTCGGCAACACCCGCACCCTCGGTACCGGGCAACCACGACGCCACCAGCGCGTTGATCTTGCCGAGTTGGTCGGCGATGACCTGCGGCCGGCCGGAGACGATCAGTACGACGCACTTCATCGCCCCGCACACCTTGTCCACGGCCGCCTTGTCGGCGTCGGAGAGCAGCAGGTCGTGACCGTTGCCCACGTCACCGATCCCTTCGGCGTACGGGCGTTCGCCGACCACGACGACTCCGACGTCGTGACCCTCGAGCGGTGCCGATGCGTCGGCGCTGAAGGTGGCCGTCGGCACCACCTGCTTGATCCCGTCCAGGATCGTCGTACCGGTGGTCGTCGCACCGGAGCCGCCCTGCCACGTGATGCTCCATCCGCCCATCTGGTTACCCAGGTCGTTGGCGTTGCTGCCGGCGACGTACACCTTGGCGGTGGGTGCCAAGGGCAACAGGTTGCCGTCGTTCTTCAACAGCACCTGGGACTTCGCGGCCGCCTCCCGGCCGACCGCCCGGTGCGCGGCCGACCCGATCTCGGAGCTGCGCGACGTGTCGGCGTACGGGTGCTCGAAGAGGCCGAGCTTGAACTTCTCGGTCAGGATCCGCCGGACGGCGTCGTCGACCCGGGTCATCGGGATCCGGCCGGCGGTGACCTCGTCGGTCAGGCCCTGGGTGAAGCCCTGGTAGTTCGTCGGCACCATGATCATGTCGAGGCCGGCGTTGATCGACGTACGGATGTCGCTGGCGTAGTCGCCCGGCAGTTGGTCGATCGCCTGCCAGTCGCTGATCACGAAGCCGCCGAAGCCCATCCGCTGCTTCAGCACCCCGTTGATCAGCTCGGCGTTCCCGTGCATCTTCACCGGAGCCACGCCGTCGATCGCGACACTCGAGTACGACGGCATCACGGTGCCGACGCCGAGATCCACGGCGGTCTGGAACGGCGCCAGGTGCAGCGTCTCCAGCTGGGCCCGGGTGACCTCGGTGATGCCCTGGTCGATCTTGTACGAACCCGTCGTCGAGGAGCCGTACGTCGTACCGCCGTCGCCGACGAAGTGCTTCGCGGTCGCCAGTACGTGGTTGTACTGCGCGAGCTGGCTGCCGTCCGCCTTGCCCTGCAGGCCGGTGACCACGGTCGCCATCGACTGGACGAGTGCCGGATCCTCACCGAAGCCCTCGTAGGCCCGGCCCCAGCGGTCGTCGCGGACCACGCACACGCACGGCGCGAAGTCCCACGGGATACCGGTCGCGCGGACCTCGGTCGCGGTCACCTCACCGGTCCGCTTGGCCAGGTCGGGATCGCGGGTCGCGCCCATACCGATGTTGTGCGGCAGGATCGTCGCGCCGACCACATTGTTGTGTCCGTGAACGGCGTCGACGCCGTAGATCAGCGGGATCTGCAGCCGCGTCGCCTGCGCGTTCAGCTGGAAGTTGTCGATCATCGCGGCCCAGGCGGCCGGCGTGTTCGGCGTCGGCACCGAGCCGCCGCCGGACAGCAGCGAACCGAGCGCGTACGACGCGATGTCGCTGCGGGACCGGAGTGCGTTGCGCTCGGCCTGGGTCATCTGGCCGACCTTCTCGGCCAGGTTCATCCGGGCGAGCAGGTCGTCGACCCGCTTCTTCAGCGGGAGCTTGGGGTTGAGATACGGGAGGTCGTGGGCATTGATCACCACGACCGGCTGGGTCGAGGGAGCCTTCGCGCCGGTGACGGTCAGCTCCAGCGGGATCGTCTCGGCGGCCTCGGCGGTGCGGTCCTTGCGGGTGGTGACCGCCACGGTGTGAGAGGTGCCGGACGCCGTACCGGCCGGGAAGGTGAACGTGCCGGAGACTGGGTTGTAGTCGTCCGTACCGGCGGTGCCGGTGCCGGTGCGGTAGTCGACGGTGACCGGTTCCTCCAGCGGAGTGCTGCCGGTGGTCGCGACAGAGATCTTGACCTGTGCGGTGCCGCCCTCCTTGACCGGGTAGACGCCGGCGTCGGTGACGACGCTTGCCTTCAGCGCGGGGTCGGCCTTGCCGTAGACCTCGACCTGGTCGATCGCGAACTCGCCGGGGGAGCCGACCGGCATGGTGATCGCGTAGCCCCACATCTGGGTCAGGTTCAGCACCTGGTCGATGCCGCCGACCGGCTGGTAGTCGCTGCGGTAGACCAGTTCGCTGAACGGGATCTCGACCAGGTGCCAGCCCTGCCAGTCGTCGGTGAAGCTCGTGTTCCACAGCTCCGACGCCTCGGCGTTGGCGCCGCCGTCCTTGATCTCGAAGAAGATCCGCTTGCCGGAGCCGGGTGGGAGTGGCGCGGTGTTCTGGCCGTACCACCAGAACCGAATGCCCTTGTGTGCGGACCAGTCGCCGGGGTTCTGGTCGAAGGTCACGTCGTGGCTGAAACCGCCGTACCCGCTGATGTTGTAGGTGCCGTGCAGCACCTTCTCGCCGGACGGCGCGTCGGCGCGGGTCTGCAACTCCATCGTCGGCGGGTCGTCGGCGTCGCTGCCCCAGCCGAAGATGCCCGCGTTCGGCGGGAACGCGAACGGCTCGGCCCCCTCGAACGCCGCCAGCACGATCGGCGCCGGATCATCGGCCGCCGCCTGCAACGGCAGCAGCCCGGTGATCAGCGCTGCCGCCGCGAAGAGCGCTGTCTGACGAAAACCACGCATGGCCGACTCCCCACCTCCGCGCGAGCCTCACACCCACGTCCGGCCCCGACTCTCAGCTCTCCCCACCCCCAGGTCAACCCCTCGCCGGTTCCGGAACTAGAGCGCTCTCATCACCACCTCGGGCCGCATGTGCGGCCGCGGGCCGGCGCGATACCGGAAGCGGACCAGTTCAGGCGCGGGGATGCTGACCGCGCCGAACTCGGTCGCGCGGTGGGCAGCGACCCAGTCGATCAGCTTCCCGGGCTGCGTGATGGCGGTGGTGAAGTGCAGGAGGTTCAGGTACCAGATGTCGCGGCGACCGTGCGGCCGCTCGAACCAGTCGTCGGGCCCGAGCTCGACGGCGAAACGATCCATGAGGTCGTCGGCGTTCGAGTCGAGAGGAAACGCGCAGGCCATCACGGTCCCCGGGGTGAGCGTGAGGCCGGCGACGCGGAAGCAGGTCGGGCCCGTCCCGGCGCGGTCGAGAGCGGACTGGTAGCGCTGGATTGCGGGGTCGTGCGGCTCGATGACCGCGCGATAGCCCTCCAGAGCGCGGACGGTGAGGTGGGCGGAGCCGATGCGGCCCGTGTGCCAGTGATCCGGGCCGGCGAGGTCCGCGGCCTCGGTGGTCAGGTCGTCGAGGTGGCGGCTGAGCAGGTCGTCCCTGGGTGGGCGGAGTGCGACGGAGACCGGCCAGCGGCCGCCGTCCTGCGGGAGAGCGTCGCGCTGGTGGTCGCCGGCGGCGATGAGTGGGGCGGCTCGATCGAACAGCTGGTCGAACTTCGGCAAGATCCCTCCCTGGGCGTCGGCTGGATACGACGCTGCGGCATCGCGGTGGGTTGGGTGGAAGGGTGGACAGGGCGGAGTTGGTGGGTGAGGGTGTGGCTGCGGGGGTCGGGTTGGCTGCTTGGGGGCTGGCTTCCGTGGTAGCTGGGTTCTCCGGTGTGTGAGGCTGAGGAGGAACTGTGAGGAAGCTGGCCTGTCTGTTGAGTGGTGTGGCGTTGATCGTCCCGCTGGCGATCGTCGCCGCCGTCCAACCCGCCACGGCGGCGCCCGCCGTCGACGCGGCGTCGGGCACCCCGTCCAAGATCCCGACCCTGCTGCGGCAGAGCGCGGAGCTGGCCAAGGCCGCCGCGTCGGCCAAGGCAAAGGTGGCCGGTCCGGAAGCCCGTTCGCTCGGTGTCGACACCAGCGGCCGGATCGGCGTCCAGGTGTACGCCGCCGCACCCGTGACCGCGGCACAGGAAGCCGACCTGTCGACGCTCGGCGTGACGGTCCTGAAGAACTCGGCGGACTTCAAGGCTGTCCCCGGTGCCGATCTGCCCAGCACCGGCCTCGTGTCCGCCTCGGTGCCGTCCGACAAGCTCGACGCCGTCGCCGCGCTCGGCTGGGTGACCGCCCTGCGACCGTCGCTGCGGCCGGCCGTCGACGTCGGCGCGATCACCGCCGAGGGCGTCCAGCTGCACCAGGCCGACAAGGCCCAGGCGCGCGGCTTGACCGGACGCGGCCAGAAGGTCGGCGCGATCTCCGGCGACGTCGACCACATCGCCGACTCGATCGCCGCGGGCGAGTTGCCGAAGAACGTGCAGGTGCTGCAGCAGGCGGCGTACGACGATGACGAAGGCACCGCGATGCTGGAGATCATCCACGACATGGCGCCCGGCGCGAAGCTTGCCTTCGCCAGCACGCAGGACACCACCGCGCAGTACGTCGAGGCGTTCCACACGCTCGCCAATGCCGGCGTCACGATGATCGCCGAGGACATCGCGCTCGACGACGAGCCGGCCTTCCAGCAGGGCATCGGCGCCGCAACCGCCGAGGGCCTGGCCAAGCACGGCATCTGGGTCAGCTCGTCAGCCGGGAACCTCGGTGGCCGGCACGCGCCGAGGGTGACGGCCACGGGCACCGGTAAGGGCCCGGACGGCGTCGTGGGTCCGTTCAATGGCTGCCCGAACGCACCCGACAACGTGGTGCAGCTCCGGGGTGCCGACACGACCTACGATCTCAACCTGCTGCCCGGTGCGGCGATCCTGCCGACCCTGCAGTGGAGTGAGCCGCGCGCGGTGTTCCCGACCGCGGGACAGGGTGGATTCACCGACCTCAACCTGTACCTGATGGACGCCGCCGGTACGACGTGCCTCGCAGCCAGCAACGCGGTTCAGGCGAACGGGGTCGGCGACACCATCGAGCAGTTCATCTACGAGAACACGACCACTGTCGCGCAGCCGGTCAAGCTGGTCGTCGACGTGCAAGGCACCTCGACAGCCCGTAAGGCCCCGATCCTGGACCTGCGCTGGCGTGCACTGTCGGCCGGCGTCCAGACGATCGACCCGCCGGAGCGCGCCGGCTCGATGAACCCGGACTCGAACTACCTGGGCTTCGCGACCAGCGCCGGCGCCGTCAACGCCAGTCTGTCGGTCGACCCGGCGACGGTCGCGCTCGAGCCGTACAGTGCGGCCGGCCCGACCCAGATCGTCACCACCACCCGGTGCCCGGGCGGGAAGCCGGGTCCGTGCAAGGGAGTCTCCGGTGGTTCGTCGCGGAGCTTCCCGGCGCCGTACTGGGCCGCCGCCGACGGTGTCTCCGTCAGTGGCGCCGGCGGCTTCGGATCCGGAACCTGCCCGACCACGGTGCAAGGCGCCTGCCGCTTCTTCGGTACGTCGGCGTCCGCGCCGACCGCGGCCGGAGTGGCAGCCCTGACCCGGCAGGAGTTCGGCGGCCGGCTGGCGCCGATCGCCCTGAACGCGATCCTCGCGCACCGGGCCGTCGACAGGTCCGGACCCGGCTTCGGAGCCGGCGTCCTGAGCGCGCGCTGACGATCTGCTCCGGGTGCCTCCCGCAGGCACCCGGAGCAGCATTAAGAAGTTCTAGTGGTCCGATTAAGCACGAATTCAGTAGCCAGAGTGATGGACCCTGCCGGTCGCGGCCGGAAAGGATGTCAGCATGACTACACGTTTCGGGATTTTCGTTCCGCAGGGCTGGAAGATGGATCTCGCGCAGATCGCGGATCCGATTGAGCAGTGGGAAGCGATGACGTCGGTCGCGAAGCGGGCCGACGACCAGTCCTGGGACTCGATCTGGCTCTTCGACCATTTCCACACGGTGCCGGAGCCCAGTGACAACACCACCTTCGAGTGCTGGAGTGCGACGGCCGCGCTGGCCCGCGACACCGAGCGGGTGAACATCGGCCAGATGGTCGGCTGCAACGGCTACCGCAACCCGGCGCTGTACGCGAAGATCGCGTCCACCGTCGACGTCGCCAGCCACGGCCGCCTGTACGCCGGGATCGGCGCGGGCTGGTACGAGCACGAGTGGAAGGCGTACGGCTACGATTGGACCGACATCCCGCCGCGGATGGCCGCGTTCCGGGAGGCCACCGAGATCATCTACAAGATGTGGACCGAGGACAAGCCGGTCTTCAACGGCAAGTACTACTCGATCGACGCGCCGATCAACGAGCCGAAGGGCGTGCGCAAGCCGCACCCGAGCTTCTGGATCGGCGGCGGCGGCCCGAAGGTGACGCTGAAGCTGGTCGCGGAGTACGGCGACGCCGCGAACATCGGCGGGGGCAACCCCGAGGTGATCCGGGAGAAGGCCGCGATCCTGCGCGATCACTGCCAGAAGGTCGGCCGCGACTACGACGAGATCATCAAGTCGACCTCGTTCAACGTGTTCCCGATCGACAAGGGTGACGACCCGCAGCGGGCGACCGAGAAGGCGCTCGGCCCGATGGACCGAGAGAAGTTCGACAACGACAACCTGATCGGCACCGAGGACGAGATCGCGGACAAGGTCGAGGCCTCCCTCGAGGCCGGCGCCGACTACATCATCTTCTACGTCCCGGGCGTCGCCTACGACCTGGACCTGGTGGATCGGGTGGAGCAGGTCGCCAAGCGCTTCGCCTGACCGTCATATGGCCATGACCGGTATCGGTCATGGCCGGTGTACGTCAGCCGGAGCGGTGGACCGGGGCTGAGGGCAACTGTCAGGCTCCCGAAGATGGCCTCGCGTGGGTCGGGGCATCGGGAGGTGTCCGCCTGTGTTTGCCCAATCATCCCGTTGCGCGACGAGCCTGCTTGCGACGGTGGTCGCCAGTTCCCTGCTGCTGGCGACCATCTCCGCGCAGGCTTCCGGCGGCGGTTCCACCGCGGCCGCGACCGGCCAGCCGACCCCGGGCGCGAGCACGCGCCGGATCACGCTGGTGACCGGCGACGTCGCCGAGCTGACCACGAGCTCGAACGGCCAGGTCTCCGCCCGGCTGACGAGCGACGAGCCGTACTACTTCGGCACCTTCGACGGTGAGCTCAGCCTGGTCCCGGCCAAGGCCTACCAGCTGCTGAGCGACGGCCGCCTGGACAAGCAGCTGTTCAACCTCACCGACCTCGTCGCGCAGGGGTATGACGACGCCGGCAGCGACCAGTTGCCCCTCCTCCTGACCGCGCCGGCCACTCTGCGCAGCGCCCCGTCCACGCCGGCCGCCGCGACTCTGCGCCGTACGCTCCCCAGCGTCGACAGCAGCGCGGTCACCGTGCGGAAGGCCGATGCCAAGACCTTCTGGGACAGCATCAGCGGCCCCACGGCCTTCAAGAGCGGCAGCCAGGTCAGCAAGATCTGGCTCGACGGCCGCACTCATGCCACCCTCGACCAGTCCACCCGGCAGATCGGTGCGCCGGCCGCATGGAAGGCCGGGTACGACGGACGTGGCGTCAAGGTGGCCGTGCTCGACACCGGGTACGACGCCGGGCACCCCGACCTCGCCAAGCAGGTCGTGGCGTCGGAGAGCTTCGTCCCGGGCGAGGCTGTCCAGGACCTGTTCGGTCACGGCACTCACACCGCCTCCATCGTCGCCGGCCTCGGCACGGCGTCCGGCGGGAAGGAGAAGGGCGTCGCGCCCGGCGCCGGCCTGCTGATCGGCAAGGTCCTCGACAACAAGGGCGGCGGGTTCGACTCCGAGGCGATCGCCGGGATGGAGTGGGCCGTCCAGCAGGGCGCGAAGATCATCAGCATGAGTTTCGGCGGCCGGCCGACCGACGGGTCCGACCCGATGAGCCAGGCCGTCGACGACTTGTCGAAGTCCAGCGGCGCGCTGTTCGTGATCGCGGCCGGTAACGCCGGGGCGGAGGAAACTGTCGGTTCTCCCGGTGCCGCGTCCGAGGCGCTGACCGTGGGCGCGGTCGACGGCAACGACAAGCTCGCGTACTTCTCCAGCCGTGGCCCACGCCTCGGCGACGGCGCGATGAAGCCAGAGGTCACCGCGCCCGGCGTGGAGATCCCGGCCGCCCGTGCCGCCGGCACCGAACAGGGTCACGTGCTCAGCCAGTACTACACGGCGATGAGTGGCACCTCGATGGCGACTCCGCACGTCGCCGGCGCCGCCGCGATCCTGGCGCAGCGCCACCCGGACTGGACCGGCCAGCAGTTGAAGGCCGCGCTGGCCGCGACGGCAGTGCCCGCCAAGGACGCGACGCCCGCTCAGCAGGGCCTCGGCCGGATCGACATCCCGAAGGCGCTCGACCCGACGATCCTGCCCGACACCGCGAACCTCTACTTCGGTGACGTCTCCTGGTCCGGGCCCACGCCGCCGGCGCCGGTCGTCCGCAAGTTCACGTACCGCAACACGTCCGGCCGTCCGGTGACCCTCGATCTAAGCGTCACCGCACAGTCCCCGAGCAAGGTCGACGCGGCTGTCACGGTGACTCCGGCGCGGATCACGGTCCCGGCCCACGGGGTGGAGTTGGCCGCCGTCATCCTCGATCTCGCGAAGACCCAGCCGGCCAAGTACTCCGGCGTCGTCACGGCACGTTCCGGCAGTACGTCGTACCGGACCGGGCTCGGGTTCGCGGCCGGCGGACGGCTGAACCAGGTGACCGTGAAGGCGATCGGCCGTGATGGCCAGCCCGCCACCACGAAGGCCGGGGCGAGCGGTGTGCAGCTGTGGAACCAGGACACCGGCGACGTGAGCGGGATCGCGTTCGACCAGACCGGCAGCCGGACCCTCGACGTGCCGACCGGGCGGTACAGCGTGATGGCGTACGCGATGGGCGGTGACGAGGCCAACTGGGCGAACTCGGTCACCCTGCTCGGTGATCCGGACGAGTGGATCGACGGCGACCGGACGTACACCTTCGACGCCCGCAAGGCGCACAAGGTGACGGTGAAGACGCCGCGGCCGGCCGACGCGCAGAGCGTCGGCATCGCGTGGCATCGCAAGGTCGGCGACCGCGACGCGGTGTCCGGCTGGGCGTACAACGGCCGGGTCGCCAACGGCATCTACGTGCAGGACTTCGGAAAGGTTGCCAACGGCACCTTCCAGGTCGTGCAGCGCTGGGACCTCGCACAGCCGATGCTGACCGTCGACGTCAGCGGCGCGGGCAGCAGCTTCCGGCTCCCGACGCCGGGCTCGGGCTCCAGCCGGACCGTGTACGTCGGCAACGAGAAGCTCCCGCTGGTGAACGGCGGCGACGGTACGCCGGCCGAGCTGACCGGGGTCAAGGACAAGGTTGCGCTGATCCGGTGGGTCGCGTCCGACCAGGTCACCCCACAGGTCAAGGCGGCGAAGGACGCCGGCGCGAAGGCAGTCTTCCTGTACAAGGAGGCGCCGGGCTACTGGTCGACCGGGACGGAGCAAGGCGTCCCGTTGTACCTGCTGCGGTCCGAGCAGGGGAAGCAGCTTCTCGACCTACTGGCGAAGGGCCCGGTTTCCCTGCAACTGAACGGCTTGCGGGACAGCACCTACCGCTACGACCTGGCTGTCGGGCCATCGACCGTGAACGGCCCGCTCACGTTCGACGTCGCGAAGATGCGGCCGGCCGTGGTGACCATGGACTTCGCGCGCAACGAGGCCTTCCCGCTGCACAACGATCAGCGGATCGCGCACCTGCCGGGGATCGCCACCGGGCTGTCGTCGACCCGCGGTGTGACCGGACCGGTCACTCGCACCGACTATCTGGTCACGGATCTCAAGGGTGTCACCTGGGACGAGAAGACGGCCGCGGGCGAGTGGAACGAGAGCGGCTTCGAGTCCACGGTTCCGCGCGGCTACCGGCCGAACGAGAAGGCCACCCGCGGCTGGTGGGAGTCACTCATGCGTCCGGCTGTTCCGGTGGCGACGAGCGCCGAAGAGGCGGGCGGCTGGCCGCCGGCCCGGTTCGAGAACGCGCTGCGGATCGCGATCCCGCAGTACGTGAACGGCGATCGCACCATCTTCGGCTGGGGCGACCGGGGCGACGTGACGAGTATGACCTTGAGCAGCAATGGCGTCGAACTCGGCCGCGAGGCCTGGTCCGTCGGTCAGTTCGCGGTCCCGGCGAAGGCGGCGTGGTATGACCTGACGCTCGACCAGCAGCGTGGTCCGAACAGTTGGGCGACCACGTCGACAGCCACCCACACCGAGTGGCACTTCCTGTCCAAGCCGACGAAGACGCGGTCCGTCCTGCCGCTCGTGCAGGTCGATTACAAGCACACGGACGGGATGCTCGAGCTCAAACCGGCGTACCAGCCGGGCGTCCGCGGGGTCAGGGTCTTCCGGACCACCGCCGAGATCTCGTACGACGGGACGACCTGGCAACGACTGGCGTTGCGGGGAGTCGGTGGCGCGGTGCGGGCTCAACTGCCGGCCGCTCCGGTGGGCGCGTCGTACGCGAGCATCCGGGTGGCCGCGACCGATCTGATCGGCAACAAGATCAGCCAGACCATCGAGAAGGCTTGGGCCGTGAACTGACCTGAACGTTAAAAAGGGCGACGCCACGAAGCCGGGGGGAGTGCTCCGTGGCGTCGCCGGGGGCGCGCCAAGGGAGGGGTGGGGGCTGGCGCGCCGGTCTTGGGGGGTCAGTTCCCGAGCAGGCCTCCACCGAGAATGCCCAGCAGCCCGAGCACGGACAGCAGGTTGCGGATGACCTGGTCGACGGCCTTCGTGCCGCCGGTCTGGTAGGCGGTCACGCACTTCTGCAGCTGGTCCTGGGTCGGCTTGGTGATCGTCACCTTCGCCATCTCGGACTGGCAGTACTGCGTCGCCTTGGTCAGCTCACCGACCGTGCTGCCGACCGTGCCGACGATCAGGCCGGCCGCCGTCTGCAGCGTCGCGACGCCCGGCGCCGGCGGCTTGGTGGTCGTGGGCGGCTTGGTCGTCGCCGGCGGTTGGGTGGTGGTCGGCGGCTTGGTGGGATCGTCCGACGGCTTGCCGGTGGTCGGCGGGCGCTTCGTCGGGTCGGTCGTCGGCTTGCCGGGCTGGTCCACGACCGTCGGCGTCGGCCTGACCGACGGGTACGTCTCCTGGTTCGTCGCCTGCGGCAGGTTGTTGTCGGCGGGGGCGTCGATGGTCGGATCGCCGACCTGGTCCCCGGCCCGGTCGACCCCCTGCTCGTCGTCCTCGGTGCCGTTGCCGACCGCGATCCAGCTGCCGCCGGCGTACGCCTTGGCGATGCTCACGACCAGGTCGACGTACTGCTGGGAGTGGTTGTAGCGCAGGACAGCCGACTCCAGGTCGCTCGCCTTGGAGAGGTCCGTCTTGCCGGAGCACAGGTAGACCGCGGTCGACATGGCCGCGTCGTCGATGTCCTGTGGGTTCCGCACGCCGTCGCCGTCGCCGTCCACTCCCATCGACCGCCAGGTGCCCGGGATGAACTGCATCGGGCCGACCGCCCGGTCGAACGCGCCGTCGCCGTCGAACGCACCGGCGTCGGTGTCGGCGATCTTGGCCGTGTTCACGCCGTCGAGCCGCGGGCCGTAGATGCCCGGCACGGCGACGCCCTGCGAGTTCAGCGCGTTGCCGCCGAAGCGGCCGTGGTTCGACTCGACGCGGCCGATGGCGGCCACCAGCGTCCAGGGCAGATGACAGCCCGGGTCCACCTGGGCCAGCACCTGCTGGGCCCGGGAGTACGCCTTCAGCGCCGCGTTCGGGATGCCGTTGCGGGACAGGCCGGACACCACCTGGGTCGGCTGCTCGCCGGGATCGACGCCGTGGCCGACCACACCCGGCACCGGCACGTTGGCCGGCTGGGCGATCGGCTGCTTCGGCACGACGACCGGACTGTTGCCGGACAGGCCCTGCTCCAGCGACGCCGTGGCGATCGCCGGATCATCCGTGGCACTGACGGTGAACGCGCTCGCGAACAACGCCAACGGGATGAGCGGCGCCACCTGACGCCACCCTCCACTCGTGGCGCGGCGCTTGCCCTTCGCCATCGATGATCCCCTCCGTGACTCATCGACCTGCCCGGCCCCACGCCGCGGACACGTCATGTCGTCGTTCTCGGTTGCCGTCGTACTTGGTCTAACGTCCGCCCCGTGCGTGGGTTACGCGCCGGACTCGGACCATCTACGTGCGGTGACGAGGTACCCATACTGGCGCGTAACAACACTGCTTGTGAACCCCCGGCGGGCCATTTGCCCCGGCCCGCCCACCTGATCCGCAGGTCTGTCGGGGACAATAGCGGCCGTGCCCGACCACACAGAACAGTCCGCCGCGCTCTTCGACAGGGCCTCCGCAGTCACCCCGGGCGGGGTCAACTCTCCCGTCCGCGCGTTCCGCGCCGTCGGCGGCGTACCGCGCTTCATGGCATCGGGTGACCGATGTCACATCACCGACGTCGACGGCAACCGCTACCTCGATCTGGTCTGCTCCTGGGGGCCGATGCTGCTCGGCCACGCCCATCCGGAGGTGACCGCCGCCGTCCAGGCCGCGGTCGCCCGCGGGACGTCGTACGGGACGCCGACCGAGACCGAGGTCCTGCTCGGTGAGGAGATCGTCGGCCGGACGCCGGTGGACAAGGTCCGGCTGGTGTCGTCCGGCACCGAGGCCACCATGTCCGCGCTCCGGCTCGCCCGCGGCTTCACCGGGCGCGCCAAGATCGTCAAGTTCGCCGGCTGCTATCACGGACATGTCGACGCACTGCTGGCGCAGGCCGGTTCCGGCGTCATCACCCTGGGCATCCCCGGTACGCCGGGGGTCACCGAGGCGACCACGGCCGACACGATCGTGCTGCCGTACAACGACCAGCCCGCCGTCACCGCCGCCTTCGCCGAGTACGGCGACCAGATCGCGGCCGTGATCACCGAGGCGTCGCCCGGCAACATGGGCGTCGTCCCGCCGCGCGACAACTTCAACGCCTTCCTCGCCACGACGTGCAAGGACAACGGCGCACTGTTCATCTCCGACGAGGTGATGACCGGCTTCCGGATCACCCGCTCCGGTTGGTACGGCGTCGACGGCGTCCAGCCGGATCTGATGACGTTCGGCAAGGTGATGGGCGGTGGCTTCCCGGCCGCGGCCTTTGGCGGCCGGGCCGACATCATGGCCCACCTGGCGCCGGAGGGCTCGGTCTACCAGGCCGGGACTCTGTCCGGGAACCCGATCGCCACCACGGCCGGCCTGACCACGTTGCGGCTGGCAACCGATGAGGTGTACGCCCGGCTGGACGAGACCTCGGCCACCATCCAGCGCCTGGTCACGACCGCGCTGGACAAGGAGGGTGTGCCGCACGTCATCCAGGCCGCCGGGAACCTCTTCAGCGTCTTCTTCGTGGAGTCCTCGGAGGGATCTGCCGAGATCCGGGACTTCGCCGGTGCGAACGCCCAGGTGCTGCCCCGGTTCGCGGCGTTCTTCCATGCAATGCTTGAGGCTGGTGTCTACCTGCCGCCAAGTGCGTTCGAGGCTTGGTTCGTCAGCGCCGCGATCGACGACGACGCGCTGGCCGAGCTGGAGTCCGCCCTCGCCCCGGCTGCTCGTGCGGCAGCCGCAGTACGGAACTGAGAAGGGAACGGCAGCGGTGACCGAAACGACGGTCGTGCATCTGATGCGTCACGGCGAGGTGCACAACCCGACCGGTGTGCTCTACGGCCGGATCCCCGACTTCCACCTGTCCGAGCTCGGCCGGAAGATGGCGGACCGGGTGGCCGAGCACGTGGCCGGCCGGGACATCGTCCATCTGGTCAGCTCGCCGCTGGAGCGGGCCCAGGAGACGATGGAGCCGATCGCCGAGACGCTCGGGCTGACCCCGGACATCGACGAGCGGGTGATCGAGGCGGCGAACCTGTTCGAGGGCAAGAAGTTCGGCGTCGGCGACGGCGCGCTGCGCAACCCGAGTGCCTGGTGGTTGCTCCGGAACCCGATCAAGCCGTCCTGGGGTGAGCCGTACCAGCAGATCGTCCGGCGGATGCGGGACGCGATCGAGACCGCCCGGCAGAAGGCCGCCGGGCACGAGGCGCTGATCGTGTCGCACCAGCTGCCGATCTGGATCGTCCGGTCGGCGATCGAGGGCCGCCGGCTGCCGCACGACCCGCGCAAGCGGCAGTGCAGCCTGGCCAGCCTGACCTCGTTCACCTTCCACGGCGAGACGATCGTCTCGGTCGGCTACTCCGAACCGGCCAAGGACCTGCTGCCGGTGAAGAACCCGAAGAAGTTCGTAGGCGGCGCGTGATGTTTCGCCGTACGACGCTCCTCGTCGCCGGACTGCTGCTGATCGCAGGCTGCAGCTCCGGCCAGCAGGCCGCGCAGAACCGGGAGGGACAGGCCGGGTTCGTCAGCGGCACCGGGAACGTGTCGGTGTTCGCCCCGGCGAACCGCAAGCCGGCGCCCGCGCTGACCGGTACGACGCTGGACGGCAAGCCGTGGAGCCTGGCCGACCAGACCGGCAAGGTAGTCGTGCTGAACGTCTGGGGCTCGTGGTGCCCGCCCTGCCGCAAGGAAGCACCGGACCTGGTCGCGGCCGCGAAGGAACTCGGCCCGACGGTGCAGTTCATCGGGCTGAACACCCGTGACCTCGACCCGGCGCCGGCCCGCAAGTTCGTGCAGGAGTTCGGCGTGCGGTACCCGAGCATCTACGACCCGAACGGCAAGGCACTGCTGCGGTTCCGCGGCCAGATCTCGCCGAAGGCGATCCCGACCACGCTGGTGATCGACAAGTCCGGAAAGGTCGCGGCGCGGGTGGTCGGCGAGGTCTCGAAGGACACCTTGCTCGGCATGGTCCATGATGCTTCCGCCGGTTGACCGAAGGAATCAGCACCGTGGGTGAGTGGTTCGCCGAGTCGATGACGGGTTCGATGCTGGTGGCATTGCCGATCGCGGTGCTGGCCGGTGCGATCTCGTTCTTCTCACCCTGCGTCGTACCGCTGCTGCCCGGCTACCTCTCCTACGTCACCGGACTGTCCGCGGCCGAGCTCGGATCGGACAAGCGCGGCCGGATGCTGGCCGGGACGGCCTTGTTCGTGGCCGGGTTCTCCGCGGTCTTCATCCTGACCGGAGTGGTGTTCGGTAAGGCGGGTGACCTGCTGATCGATCACCAGACCGCGATCACGCGGGTACTCGGCGCGCTGACCGTCGTACTGGGTCTGGTCTTCCTCGGCGGGTTCGGCTTCCTGCAGAAGGACATGCGGGTGCATCGGGTGCCGGCGGTCGGGATCGCGGCGGCGCCGCTGCTCGGCATACTGTTCGGATTCGGCTGGACGCCGTGTATCGGGCCGACGCTCGGGACCGTGATGACGCTGGCCACCACCGAGGGCAGCACCGCGCGGGGTGCGATGCTGGCCCTGGTGTTCAGCCTCGGGCTCGGTATCCCGTTCATCGTGGCGGCACTGGCGTTCCGGCGGATGCTGGGCGCGGTGGCGTGGGTCCGCAGGCACCAACTGCTGGTGATCCGGATCGGCGGCGTACTGATGATCGCGGTGGGGCTACTGCTGCTGACGGGAGTGTGGGATGCGATGACCGCGGACCTGCGGCAGTGGGTCGCCAACTTCGGGTCGGCGGTGTGACGTGACCGAGGTCAAGGACCACATCGCCGCACCGACCGGGGGTTCCGGCAACGAACCGCCCGCGCTCGGCCTGGTCGGCTGGCTGCGCTGGACCTGGCGGCAGCTCACCTCGATGCGGACTGCGCTGGTGCTGCTGTTCCTGCTCGCGCTCGGCGCGGTGCCCGGCTCGCTGGTCCCGCAGACGGCGATCGATCCGATCAAGGTGTCGGACTTCCTCACGGCGCATCCGAAGCTCGGGCCGTTCTACGACAAGCTCGGGCTCTTCGACGTCTACAAGTCGCCCTGGTTCTCGGCCATCTACCTGCTGCTGTTCATCTCGCTGATCGGGTGCGTGGTGCCCCGGCTCGGCGTGTACCTGAAGGCGATCCGGGCCAGGCCGCCGAAGCCGCCGCGCAACCTCAACCGGCTGCCCGGGTACGAGCGCTTCACCGTCGACTCCGAGGGCGACGTCCTCGAGCTCGCGACCCGGGAGCTGAAGCGCCGCCGCTTCCGCGTCCAGGCGTACGACGGTGCCGTCGGAGCGGAGCGTGGTTACCTGCGTGAGGCGGGCAACCTGCTGTTCCACTTCTCGCTGATCCTGGCGCTGGTCGGGGTCGCGTGGGGCTCGCTGTTCGGCTACCGCGGCACCGTCCTGGTTGTCGTGGGCAACGGTTTCTCCAACACGGTCGCGCAGTACGACGACTTCACGCCGGGGCGGGCGTTCAGCGGTGATCAGGATCTGCCGCCGTTCTCCCTGACGGTGAAGGACTTCCAGGTCAAGTTCCAGGAGGACGGGCCGCAACGCGGCGCGGCGCGTGAGTTCAAGGCGCAGCTGTCGTACCAGGAGACACCGGACGCACCGGAGAAGTCGTACGAGCTGCAGGTCAACCACCCGCTCAAGCTCGACGGCAGCAGCCTCTACCTGCTCGGCCACGGCTACGCGCCGCGGGTGACCGTGCGGGACGGGAACGGGCAGGTCGCGTTCTCCGGACCGGCGCCGTTCCTGCCGCAGGACAGCAACTTCTCGTCGTTCGGCGTGATCAAGGCGCCGGACGCCCGGCCGATGACGCTGGGCTTCGAAGGCTTCTTCCTGCCGACCGCGGTGATCGACCAGCGCGGTCCCGTCTCGGTGTTCCCCGACGACCTGAACCCGATGCTGGTGATGACCGGGTACTACGGCCGCCCGCAGCCGGAGACCGGGAAGCCGGAGTCGGTGTACCAGCTGGACAAGACCAAGCTCACGCAGTTCGAGCAGAACGGCGACAAGTGGCGCTTCCAGCTCGCGCCGGGCCAGACCCAGGCCCTGCCGGACAAGGCCGGCACGATCACCTTCGACGGCTACAGCCGCTGGGTGAAGCTGCAGGTCAGCCACACTCCCGGCACCGATCTCGCGCTCGCGGGCATCCTGCTGGCCATCCTCGGGCTGATGGGCTCGCTGTTCGTGCATCCACGCCGTACCTGGGTGCGGGTCCGGACCGAGGACGGGCGTACGGTGGTCGAGGTAGCGGGACTGGACCGCGGACCCGAGCGTGGCCTCGGCGACGAGATCCGGGCCATCGGTGCGGTACTCAGACCTGATCGATCGAGCACGCAGGAGACATCATGAGCCCGGAGACTTACGCGCACGTCTCCAACCTGCTGATCCCGACCGCCACCGTGATCTACGCCCTGGCGATGATGTCGCACGCGATGGAGTGGGCCCTCGGCCGCTCGGCGGTGGCGAACACGGCCGCGGTGAAGGAGGAGGTCCTGGTCGCCTCCGACGGCGAGCAGGTCATCGGGGGCTCGACCGACGACGTACCTGACGCCGACGGGAGCATGGAGCGGCTGGAGGCAGCCAGTCGGATCGGGCTGCTGCTGACCTGGCTGGCGTTCGTCTTCCACCTCGGCGGAGTGGTCACCCGCGGCCTGGCGGCCGGCCGGGTGCCGTGGGGCAACATGTACGAGTTCTCGATCACAGCGTCGCTGGCCGTCGCGATCGTCTACCTGATCTTCGTGCAGCGCTACAAGCTTCAGTGGCTGGGCCTCGGCGTGACCCTCGTGATCGCCGCCGTACTCGGGCTCGCGACGCTCGCGCTGTACACGCCGGCCGGTCCGCTCGTGCCGGCGCTGCACTCCTACTGGCTCGTCATCCACGTGTCCTCGGCCGCGATCTCCGGTGGTGCGTTCACCGTCGGCGGCCTCGTCTCGGTGCTCTACCTGATCAAGGCCCGCGCCGAGCGGAAGGTGCTGGCCGGCGGGACGATGTCGGCGTCGCTGCGCCGGCTGCCGAGTGCGGAGTCGATGGACAGTACGGCGTACAAGGTGCTGGCGTTCGCGTTCCCGCTGTGGACCTTCGGGGTGCTGGTGGCCGGGCCGATCTGGGCCGAGTACGCCTGGGGCCGGTACTGGGGCTGGGACCCCAAGGAGGTCTGGTCGCTGGTGACCTGGGTGGTGTACGCCGCCTACCTGCACGCGCGGGCGACCGCGGGCTGGCGGGGCCGCCGGGCCGCGACGATCGCGATCGTCGGCTGGTTCGTGTTCATCTTCAATTTTGTCGGGGTCAACCTGTTGGTCTCCGGTCTGCACTCCTACGCTGGGGTGTGAGATGAAGGAGTTCGCCATCTACACCGGCCTGCGGGCGGCGCTGTTCGCCGTCTGCTTCGCGGTGCTGTGGTTCGCGCTGAACAACTGGCTGAGCCTGTTCCCGCTGCTGCTGCTCGCGCTGATCGCCTCGTCGATCCTGTCGATCTTCGTGCTCCGCGCCGCCCGCGACCGGCTGGCCGGCAAGATCGAGCACCGGGCCGAGCGGATCTCGCACCGGATCGAGCAGGCCCGCACCGCCGAAGACGACGACTGACCGGTCGTTCCGGCCGATCCTTCGGGTAGCCCGTTCGGGCAACTGCGCCGCGTCCAGGCGGCAGAACGCCGTACCACTCGATCGACTGGTACGGAGAGTGACCTAAGCCACTTCCGCCTTTGCGGGAAAATCCTTTGTGCATCCCTTCACATCAGTCGTAGTGTGGTTGATGAAACGAAACCGTTTCGTTCTATCAGCTACCAATGGCTTACGCAGGGTGATCATGGTCGAGACAGCAGGGGTGCGGCAGCGGCCGCGGGTCGAGGGTGGTCGCGAGGAGGAGATCCTCGACGCGACCGTCGCGGTGGTGGCCGAGCTCGGCTACGACCGGCTGACCATGGACGCGGTGGCGACGGCGGCGAAGGCCAGCAAGGCGACGCTGTACCGGCGCTGGACCACCAAGGCCGAGCTGGTCGTCGACGCGATCAGCCGGGCCAAGGGCTGCCCGATCCCGGAGGACGTCGACACCGGCAGCCTGCGGGGCGACCTGATCTCGATGTCGTGTGGTGACGGCGGCTTCACCGACGAACTGCCGATGTCGGTGATCGCCGGTCTGCTCACCGCCCTGCACCGCGACCCGGAGCTGCAGAAGGCGTTCCAGGAGCGCTTCCTCGCGCCCCGGCAGCACGTGGTGGCGACGGTCTACGCCCGGGCCGTCGAGCGGGGCGAGATCGCCCCCGACGTCGACGTCGAGCTGCTCTCGGTGACGCTGCCGGCGGTCATCATCCACCACGCGTACATCCTCGGCGTCGAGCCGACGGACGCCCTGATCCTCCGAGTGATCGACAACGTGATCCTGCCTGCGGCGCGGGGGTCGCAGGTGAGCTGACCGGTGAGGGGCCGGTCCGCGACCAGCAAGACAGTCTGCCCAAGAGGGGAAATATTCTTATGTCCGAAGAAGTCATCAACGCCGATCCGCCGGAGAACCGGCCGGTCGACTCGGTGCACGATTCAGGGACCGAGCCAGAGAACGGCCACGGTCACCGCAACCTCGGCATCGCGCTCGCACTGATCTGCATGGCGCAGCTGATGGTGGTGCTGGACGGCACCATCGTCAACATCGCGTTGCCGCACATCAAGGACGATCTCGGCTTCAGCAACGCGTCGCTGCCGTGGGTGGTCAACGCCTACGCGCTGGCGTTCGGCGGGTTGCTGCTGCTCGGCGGCCGGATCGGGGACATCCTCGGCCGCCGTAAGGTCTTCGTCTTCGGCGTCGTGCTGTTCGGCCTGGCGTCGTTCGTCGGCGGTATCGCCCAGAGCGAGGAAGTGCTGCTGGTCAGCCGGATCCTGCAGGGCGTCGCGGCCGCGGCGGCTGCGCCGAACGCGCTCGCCCTGATCACCACCACCTTCCCGGCCGGCAAGGAGCGCAACCGCGCGATGGCCGTGTACGCCGCGATGTCCGGGGCCGGCGCGGCTGTCGGCCTGATCCTGGGCGGCCTGCTGACCGAGGCATCCTGGCGGTGGACGTTCTTCATCAACACGCCGATCGGCCTGATCGTGGCTGTGCTGGCGTTCCGGTTCCTGGGTGAGTCGGCCCGGCAGACCGGCAAGTTCGACCTGCCCGGTGCGATCACCGGCACGCTGGGTCTGAGCTCCTTGGTCTACGGCCTGACCCACGCGGCCTCGAACGGCTGGGGCGACGCGGCGACGCTGACCTACATCTTCGGTGGTCTGGCCCTGATCGGGATCTTCCTCGGCATCGAGGCCCGGTCGCGGCACGCGCTGCTGCCGTTCCGGATCCTCGCGAACCGGACCCGTGGCGTCAGCTTCTTCGTGATGCTGATCGTCGGTGCGGCGATGTTCTCGATGTTCTACTTCCTGGGCATCTTCGTGCAGAGCATCATGGGCTACAGCGCGCTGAAGACCGGTATCTCGTTCCTGCCGTTCAGTGTCGGCATCGTGGTCGCGGCGCAGGTCGCGTCGACGCTGGTGGCCCGGATCGACCCGCGGTGGATCGCCGGTGCCGGTGGCGTGCTGGTCTCGGCCGGCATGTTCGGGTTCAGCCGGCTCGAGATCGACTCGACGTACCTGACCCACCTGCTGCCGTACATCCTGGTGCTGTCGTTCGGGATGGGCCTGATCTTCGTGCCGATCACGCTGACCGCGGTCAGCGGAGTCGCGCACGAGGATTCCGGTGTCGGCTCCGCGGTGCTGAACACGGTCCAGCAGATCGGTGGTGCGATCGGCCTGGCGCTGCTCGGCACGATCTCCACCAGCGCGATCAAGGACAGGTTCACCGAGCTGGCCCCGGGCCTGCAGAAGGCCGCCGAGGCCGGGCAGTCGCCGGACCAGATCAAGCAGTTGCAGGGGCAGTTCACCGCGCTGGCGACGACGCACGGCTTCACCCGGGCGTTCGTCTGGTCCGCGTTCCTGGCGCTGGGCGCGGCCGTGATCACGATGATCGGCCTGTCGATCAAGCACCAGGATCTGGCGACCGACAACGCGGACGGACCCGTCCACGTGGGCTGAGGCTCCGAAGAAGACCCGAAGGGCCCGCTTCCCGGGAGGGGGGAAGCGGGCCCTTCGTCGTACTCGGGGTCAGAGCGCCTTGCGCATCACGATCTCGCGGTGGATACCGTCCGGCATCAGGTCGCCCAGCTCGTCGGTGTCGGCGAAACCGCTGCGCAGGTAGAGGTTGTGCGCCGGGTCGTTGCCGTCGACAACCGACAGCCTCAGGACCCGAGCGCCGGTGCGACGGGCCCAGTCCTCGATGGCGCTCATCAGCGCGTCACCGACGCCCTGACCACGGCCGGCCGGGGCGATCCACATCGACACGAGCTCGGCGACCCCGGGCTCGTCGGCACGGAACCCGCCGGCCATGCCGACCGGCGTACCGTCGAGCGAGGCGATCACCTGGTAGGCGGTGGGCACGCTCAGCCGCTCACGCCAGCGTTCCTCGGGTGCGTCCGCCCAGTCCACCAGCTGGGAGCCGAACGCGTACGGCGCTTCCGCGAGCGCGGCCAGGCGGAGTTCGCGCCAGAGCTTCCAGTCGTCCGGCCCGACGCTCTTCAGCTCGATCACCGCGTGGGGAACCTCGTGGAGACCCAGTCGCGGAGGCCGTCGAAGCCGTCGCCGAGGTCACGCAGGAACTTCGCCAGCGGATCCTGGGAGCGGTTGAAGGCGTCGGTGTACGACTTGGCCGCGTTCTTCGCCTCCTGCGACATGGACGCCGCGGCGTCGTCCTGGCGCTTCGGGTAGTCGCCGGAGACGATCGTCGTGTACTCGCCGTCGTCGACCCAGCGCCGCAGCTCGTGCGCGCGGATCACGGCCATCGGGTGCGTCTGCGCCTCGAGCAGCAGCAGCTTCAGCACGCTGTCGCGCAGGTCGCCGGCGCTCTCGTACTCCGTTCCCTGGGCGAGGAAGGCCGTGGTGTCGAGCTCGCCGAGCTGACCGCCGCTGGCCAGCTTCATCTGGACCCGCAGCGCGACCGCCGGGTCCTGGACCGCCAGCAGGCCGGCCCGGTCGCCGGACAGCTCGGCCTTGCGGGACCACTCGTGCAGGGCGGCGATGATCGCGCGCAGGCCCAGCGCGCCGATCGGCATCCAGTTGATCGCGCCGGTCAGCCGCATCAGCCACAGCAGCAGCGACTGGTAGAGCGCGTGCCCGCTCTGTGCGTGGCCGAGCTCGTGACCGAGGATGAACCGCAGCTCCTCCTCGTCCAGGCCCTGCACCAGGGCGCTGTTCACCACGATGAACGGCCTGTCCATGCCGATCGTGACGGCGTTCCAGATCGGGCTGTTGGTCACGTACAACTCGGGCAGCTGCCGGACGTCGAGCGTCGTACCTGCCTCGGTGAAGAGCCGGTGCACGTCCGGGAACTGCCGCTCGTCGACCCGGATCGCCCCGCCGAGGAACTGCAGCCGGAAGGCCCGCTCGTTGATCATCCCGGACATCTTCCGCAGGACGTAGTCGAAGCCCTTGAGCTGCCGCAGCGCCACCAGCGCGCCCCGGTCCGCCGGGTGCTCCCACGCCCGCGAACTGATGTCTGTCAGCGTCGTCCGCTGCCGCGTCGGCCGATCCTCGTTCTCGCTCATCGCTCCCCCTGCCCAGTCGTCGTGTCCGACCAACCTAGCTCGCTCGTGGGTCGAGGCCGGCGCGGATAGGCCAATGCGGCGATCAGGCCGGTGGGGATCCAGCTGAGCGGGACGACGGCCCAGCCGAGACCCGTCTGGATCAGGCTCGCCATGATCCCGACCGTGAGTCCGGTGCCCCACAGCCAGTACCAGAAGCCGTTCCAGCCGGGGTGGGCGATGCCGCGGCGGTGGCCGACGAGCGCCAGCGGGATCGTCACCGGCAGGGCGCCGACGACACCGATGACGAACAGCGCACCGAGGAGCAGGGCGACGTCGGCGGGCGAGAACTCGACTGGTCCCAGGGGAATCATGCGACTCATCGTTCCGTCCGCGCGGGGGTGAACTTGAGCGTAGGAATACTCAAATCGGGCCTTAGCACCTAGCCTGGCCCGCATGAGTGAGGTTGACGGCGTGTGTCGTGAGGTGGATCGCCGGGACGACAAGGCGCGGGCCTGGGTCTCGGAGGCGATCCGGATCGTGGACGCGGACGCGAACCGCAGCGCGGACACCCACCTGCACGTGTTCCCGATGCCGGACGGCACCGGCGTGGACCTGTACCTGAAAGACGAGTCCGTGCACCCGACCGGCTCGCTCAAGCACCGGCTGGCTCGCTCGCTGTTCCTGTATGCGCTGTGCAACGGCTGGATCCACGAGGGCACCACGGTGATCGAGGCCTCCAGCGGCTCGACCGCGGTCAGCGAGGCGTACTTCGCCCGGCTGCTCGGACTCCCGTTCGTCGCGGTGATGCCGCGCTCGACCAGCCCGGAGAAGGTCGAGCTGATCGAGTTCTACGGCGGCCGCTGCCACTTCGTCGAGCGCTCCGGCCAGATCTACGGCGAGGCGAAGCGGCTGGCCGAGGAGACCGGCGGCCACTACATGGACCAGTTCACATACGCCGAGCGCGCCACCGACTGGCGGGGCAACAACAACATCGCCGAGTCGATCTTCGGTCAGCTGAAGCTCGAGGAGCACCCGATTCCGACCTGGGTCGTGGTCGGCGCCGGCACCGGCGGTACGTCGGCCACCATCGGCCGCTACGTCCGCTACCAGCGCTACGACACCTCGGTCGCGGTCGTGGACCCGGAGAACTCGGCCTTCTTCCCCGCCTTCGAAGCCGGCGACCACGACTTCTCCACCGGCCGCCCGTCCCGCATCGAAGGCATCGGCCGGCCACGCGTCGAGCCGTCGTTCGTGCTCGGCGTCGTCGACCGGATGATCTCGGTCCCCGACGCCGCGTCGATCGCCGCCATGCGCTTCTGCTCCCGCGTCACCGGCCGCCTGGTCGGCGGCTCCACCGGCACCAACCTCTGGGGCTCGCTGCGGCTGGCCGCGGAGATGCGCCGTACCGGGGTCCGCGGCAGCATCGTCACACTCCTCTGCGACAGCGGCGAACGCTACGGCAACACGTACTACGACGACGCGTGGCTCCGCACGAGCGGCATCGACATCACGCCGTACATGACAACCCTCGAAGCCTTCGCAACCACCGGCCACTGGACCGAGCCCGAGCAGGTGGGGTAAACCCCGCCCGTGAGGGTCGGTTCTCGTCTCTTACAGGTAGTCGGCCTGGTGTCGGGCTCGGGAACGGGCGAGGTAGGTCGCCAACTCCACTCGGCCGGCGTCGTGGTCGTCGTCGCCGTCCAGATTGCCTTGAAGATAGATTCGATTCGCCATGCCCTCGAGCACGGCCTCCCTGACCTCTTCGGGCTGATTGGCGATGAATCCATGGACGGTCCGCAGCCGGAGATCGGCCCGCTTGGCCCGTCGGGATTCACGATGGTTGACGGACCCGCGGCGGAAGCAGAGACAGGCGAGCCCGATTGCTGTGACGGCGATCCCGAGCCTCGTCAAGGTGATGGTCGTCGATGACAGGACATTTGAATCCGCGCTGAAGTAGTGGGCAAGGAGGATGACCAGCGGAACCCCGCCGACCGTAAGTCCCAGCAAATCCCAGGTCCAACCGGCGAACGCCTTGTTGCGTGCATTCTCTCCGTAGCTGTCGGCGACCGCCTGTTGAGTCAGCGCGGTCACGACATTCGCACCCTGGGATCGCATCTCGTCCAAGCTGGCAAGGTCTCGACTGGCCCCGAGTACTGCCGTCATGAGTGTTTCCTCGAGCTCATCGAGGTTCGCCCGGTAATTCTCCGTAGCAGCCGAGATCTGCCGCTCCAGCGAATCCTTGATCTCCTTCTCCAACTCGCCCTTGTACTGCGTGATCGTGACGGCGACGGCCTGTCGAATGTCCTCCACCTGGCGAAGTAGCTGATCTCGATCTGCCTGGAGAGCCTCGAGCGAGACCTTCATGGAGGCTTCGCATTGTGAGTGCGCCCTCCGCGCGGCTTGCCCGGCACCTTTCGGACTCAGCGGCGGCCAGGTCCCCAGCTGCTCGAGCACAGCGTCGATGCCATCAGCGGCAGTCCGCAGGTGAGGCGCGAAACCGTCCGGATCCCGCGCGTACTGCGAGAGGTGGGGCTGCACGTGTGCCGCGATATGAATGTGGACATTGTCCAGCATGCGCGTCGAGTAGCGTCGCGGGTCTTCCTGCCGATGCGCATCAATTGTCTCGACCAGCCACTGCAGGCGCGACAGCGAATCCGCCAACTCCACATCATCCGGCAGCGCGAGTCCATTGAGTTCGCCGGCGATCTGATTGATCAGCGCCCAGAGCGGATGATTATTGAATCTGGTCTCCCAAATCGACCCCATGATCCCCCTACAGACGTGAGGCCAGGATGCGCTCCGGACCCAAACACGTCAACGCGTGCAGGTCCCGGGTATCGACAAAGCGTGTGCAATCGTTACCCAGCGTAGGAATGGAACTGGACGGTCTCGGAACAATGCGCGGCACCAAGCCCCGTCGAGGCCTCGTCGCGTGGCAGACGGCGGAGCGGGCCGGCCACCTGATCGCAGCGTCTTGCTTGCCGACAGCAACGATCTCGGCGCTAGCCGCCGAGGGCGAGGCCGATGGCCAATCCGATGGCATAGAGGAGTTCGGTCAGGCCGGTGTTCTTGAGGACCGGGATGAGGGCTGGGCCGACGGCGTCGCTCAGGACCACTCGGACTGCTTTGAACGCGAGGGGGAGGGCGATGAAGGCCAGGAGGGTCCAGGGCGTTGCCAGGACCGACACGACCGCCAGGGCGAAGGCGAGTGCGACGAGGGCGGCGTACAGCTTTCGTGAGCGGGAAGCGCCCAGGACTACAGCCAGGGTGCGTTTGCCGGTGGCGGTGTCGGTGGGGATGTCACGAAGGTTGTTGGCGACCAGGAGGGCGCAGGCGATGGAGCCGACGGAGACCGCGCCGGCGACCGCTGTCCAGCTCAGCGTCTCGGCCTGCACGTAGGTGGTGCCGAGTACGGCGACCAGTCCGAAGAAGAGGAATACGCTGACCTCACCCAGTGCCCGGTACCCGTACGGCCGCTTGCCGCCGGTGTAGAACCACGCTCCGACCAGTGAGGCCGCGCCGGCGACCAGTAGCCACCAGTTGGAGGTGGCGCACAGGACCACTCCGAGTACGGCGCCCACGCCGAAGCAGGTGAACGCTGCGGTCTTCACCTGTCTCGGAGTGGCGACCTTGGAGCCGACCAGACGCAGTGGGCCGACCCGGTTCTCGTCCGTGCCGCGGATGCCGTCGCTGTAGTCGTTGGCGTAGTTGACCCCGATCTGGAGGGCCAGAGCGACGCCGAGGGCGAGCAGTGCCTTCCACCAGACGAAGCCGTCCAGGTACGCCGCCGCACCGGTACCGACGAGGACAGGGGAGATCGCGGCGGGCAGCGTGCGTGGGCGCGCGCCTTCGATCCACTGGGCAGGGGTGGCCATGACCGTCGATTGTGTCAGCCACTCGGTCGGCGCCCGCAACGAGGGCCGTACGCTCGGACTGACATGTCTACCTTGCGCCTGGTCCCCGGCACGCCGGATGCCGTGTTGTCCGCGCTCACCGGCGTACTGGACGGCAGCGGTACGCCGTTCGCACCGGTACCGTCGGATCCGGCGGCGGCCGCCCGTGTCCGGCAGGCTGCGGCACCGGATGAGCCGCTCGAGGACGACTGTGCGGTGGTGCTGACCACGTCCGGGTCGTCCGGCGAGCCCAAGGGTGTGCTGCTCTCCCGAGATGCCTTGCTCGCGTCCGCGGTCGCCACCCACTACCGCCTCGGCGGACCGGGCCAGTGGCTGCTCCCGATGAAGCCGTACTTCGTCGGCGGCCTGCAGATCCTCACCCGCTCGGTGGTGGCCGGGCTGGCACCGGTGATGCTGGGCGAGAGCTTCACCGCGAGCGCCGAGGCAATGACCGGGTCCCGGCGCTACACGGCGATGGTGCCGACCCAGCTGGCGCGCTATCTGGACACTGACCTGGACGCATTGCGGTCGTTCGACGCGATCGTCATCGGTGGCGCCTCCACACCGGCACCTCTGAAGGCCCGCGCGGCGGAGGCCGGCGTCACCGCGATCCCGGCGTACGGCATGACGGAGACGGGCAGCGGATGTGTGTACGCCGGCGAGCCGCTGGACGGGACGTGGATCGACCTGGACGACGGGCGGATCCTGATCAAGGGCAGCACACTGTTCTCCGGGTACCGGCTGCGGCCGGAGCTCACCGCGGAGGTGCTGCGGGACGGATGGTTCCGGACCCAGGACCGCGGCGAGATCGTGAACGGCCGGCTGCGGGTGGTCGGTCGGGTGGATGACGTGGTGATCTCGGGCGGGGTGAACGTCACGCTGACGACTGTGCAGGCACGGTTGCTCGAGCATTCGCAGGTGGAGGACGCTGCGGTGCTGGGGGTTCCGGACGCGGAGTGGGGGACGCGGGTGGTGGCGTTCGTGGTCGCCAAGCCCGGCGGTCCAGGTCGGGACGAGGTACGGGATTTCGTGGCGGAGGTGCTGCCGCGGACCTGGGCGCCGCGGGACGTGATCCGGCTGGACGCGTTGCCGATGCTTGCCTCGGGCAAGGTTGATCGCCAGGCGCTGCTGGAGGGCGTGCGGTGATCACGTACTCGATCGGGCTGAAGAACAAGTTCCGGGGCATCACCGTCCGCGAGGGCATGCTGTTCGAGGGACCCGCGGGCTGGGCCGAGTGGAGCCCGTTCCTGGACTACGACGACGCGACCTGCGTGGCCTGGTTGCGGGCGGCGCGGGAGGCGGCTGTCGACGGGTGGCCGGCACCGGTGCGGGACGTCGTACCGGTGAACTGCACTGTGCCGGCGGTCGGCCCGGTGAAGGCGGCGGAGATCGTGAGAGCGTCCGGCTGTGGCACTGCGAAGGTGAAGGTGGCCGAGCCGGGCCAGACCCTCGCGGACGATGTGGAGCGCCTCGAAGCGGTCCGGGACGCCATCGGATCGGGTCGGGTGCGGATCGACGCCAATGGTGCGTGGTCGGTCGACGAGGCCGTGCGGTGCCTCAAGGAACTCAAGCGCTTCGACCTGGAGTACGTCGAGCAGCCGTGCGCGACCGTGGAGGAGTTGGCTGCGGTCCGGCGACGCACCGACGTGCCGGTTGCTGCGGACGAGTCGATCCGCCGAGCCGAAGACCCCTTGCTGGTAAAGAAGCTGGACGCGGCGGACATCGCTGTTCTGAAGGTGCAGCCCATCGGTGGAGTCCGTGCGTGTTTGGAGATCGCTGAGCAGATCGGACTGCCCGTCGTGGTGTCGTCCGCGCTGGAGACCTCGGTAGGGATCGCTGCCGGCGTCGCCCTCGCCGCTGCGCTGCCGGAACTGCCCTACGCCTGCGGTCTGGCCACAGTGTCGATGTTCACCCAAGAGGTCGTGGCTGAGCCGATGCTGCCGGTGGACGGCTTGCTGTCGGTCAAACGGGTGCAGCCAGACCCGGCACTGCTGGAAGCGGCCCGCGCATCAGAGTCCAGGACCGCGGTGTGGGAAGAGCGCATGACCCGAGTGCAGAAGAGGAGTGCTGGATGAACCCGTCCACAGCGTTCGCGACGGTGGTCGTCGACGAGCTGATCCGGAACGGCGTCCGCGAGGCCGTGGTGGCTCCGGGCTCGCGGAGCGCCCCCCTGGCGTTGGCCTTCGCCGCTGCGGACCGGGACGGCAGGCTCCGGCTACACGTCCGGATCGACGAGCGTACGGCGGGATTCCTTGCCATCGGCCTGATCCGGGGGACCGGACTGCCAGTGCCTGTGGTGACAACGTCCGGTACTGCGGTGGCCAACCTGCACCCGGCTGTGCTGGAGGCGTCGCACAGTGGACTGCCGTTGATCGTGCTGAGCGCAGACCGCCCGCCGGCGTTGCGGGGGAGCGGTGCCAACCAGACGACAGACCAGCTGAAGGTGTTCGGCTCCGCGGTCCGGCTGTTCCACGAGATGGGTACGCCGGTCCGCGAGATCGGTCAGGTCGCATACTGGCGCTCACAGGTTGCACGGGCCGTGGCCAACGCGGTGGGCGCACGGTCCGCCGATCCAGGGCCGGTGCAGCTCAACTGCCCGTTGTCGGAGCCACTGGTGCCGACGGACGGTCCTGAGTGGCCGGAGTCGCTGTCTGGACGCAGTACCGGGCCGTGGACCGCCGTACATGCCGCAGCCGGGCCGCCGTCGGCGGTGGCGCCGGGCCCGAAGACCGTGGTGGTCGCGGGGGACGGCGCGTCGCAGGCCGCGCGGTTGGTGGCCGAGGCGGGTCACTGGCCGCTGTTCGCGGAGCCGTCCAGCCGGGCCCGGATCGGCCCGTCGGTGATCTCGGCGTACCGCTTGTTGCTGCAGGCAAGCTCTATGGCGGACGAGATCGAGCGGGTGCTGGTGTTCGGGCACCCGACGCTGTCGCGGCCGATCTCCAAGTTGCTGGCCCGGCCGGACGTCGAGGTGGTGGTGGTCTCGCCGACCGGGCTGTGGCCGGATCCGGCCCGCCGGGCGAAGGCCGTCGTCACCGGGCTGGAGGTCACCGCGGCCGATGCAACCAACTGGTTGGATAGGTGGCAGCAGGCGGATCAGTTGGCGCGTCCGACGATCGACAAGGTGCTCGCCGACACCCTGAGCGGACCGCGCGTCGCGGCGATCGTCGGCGAGGCGGTCGGTGCCGACGGCATGCTCGTGGTCGCCTCGTCGAACCCGGTGCGCGACCTCGATCTCGCCCCGGTCGTCCCGATCCGGACCATCGCCAACCGCGGCCTGGCCGGGATCGACGGCACCATCTCGACCGCGATCGGCGCCGCGCTGGCGAACGCCGGCCCGACGCACGCGCTGATCGGCGACCTGGCGTTCCTGCACGACAGCAACGGGCTCGTCATCGGTCCCGACGAAGCCCGGCCCGACCTGCGCATCGTGGTCGTGAACGACAACGGCGGCGGCATCTTCTCCACCCTCGAGCAGGGCGACCCGACCCACTCGACCCATTTCGAGCGCGTCTTCGGCACTCCGCACAACGTGGACCTCGCCGCGCTCTGCGCCGCCACGGGTACGCCATACCAGTTGGTGGAGACGCCCGACGCACTCCGGGCTGCGCTCACGCCAACGGTCGCCGGTCTGGACGTTGTGGAAGCGCGCATTCCGCGCAGCAGTCATCGGCCTCTGAACGAGGCGCTCGTGGCCGCACTCAGCCAGTCGTAACCGGGCTGCTGGGCGGCACCTCCGCCGTCGCCACTTTCCGCGCCGGATGCAGCGTGCGGAGGTGGTTGAGCAATGGCAGGACCGAGGCGATCACCAGCGCTGTCGTGGTGAGGATCGGGATCGTCGCGCCGCGCAAGGACGAGTTGAGTGGCGCGGCGATGGTGAAGATGAGGCTGACCGCGGTCATCGTCGTGATCAGCCGGCGGCCCGGCCGGGCGACGGCCAGGAACGGCAGACACCACAGGAAGTACCAGTCGTGCGCGCTCGGACCCAGCAGGACCACGGCCAGCAATGCGATGCCCACAGCCCGGGCGGCGTGGTGGATGGACGAGCGCAAACTCAGTACGGCGATCAGGCTGACCGCCACGACCATTCCGACCAGGCGGACGACCTGCAGCGCCTGCTGAGCCGCCGAGTCGTCGCCCAACCACTGCAGTACGCCGGAAGCCGCCATGCCGATCAGGTTGGCGATGGAGAACGGCGAACGGACCAGTCCGGGTACGTCGAGCGCACCCATCCAGCCCGAGCCCACGCCGGTCAGTTCGCCGATGGTGACGAGGGTGACCACCGAGACTGCTCCCGCGATCACCAGACTGGCGAACCGCAATGCTCGTCCGGCCAGCGGGCTCATCACTGCGGCGATAGCGATCACCACCAGCCCGCCCGGCAGTTTCACCGCAGCCGCAGCACCCGCTACGACCGCCGCCGTACCCCATCTGCCCGTGAGGGCCAGAGCGAACGCGCTGCAGGCCAGTCCGAGCATCAGTACGTCGTTGTGGGCGGCGCCAATGCCATGGGTGATCAGCATCGGGTTCAACACCACCAGCCAGGTCGCGAAGGTCGGATCCACGCGGCAGGCGGTCGCGAGCCGGGGTACGGCCCAGGCGATCAGCACGATGCCCAGTACGGCGAGGAGCCGGTGGGCCAGCATCAGGAGGTACGGGTCCATGGTCAGATGCGCGACCAGACCGCCGTACGCGAGTGGCAGTGGGCCGTACGGCGCGGGTGTCTGCATCCACATCGGGTCGACGGCCTCGACGATGTGGCCGGACAGTACGCCGGGGCCTACGTCGTACGGGTTGTAGCCCTCGGCGACCAGCGCGCCTTGTGCCGCGTAGCTCCAGGCGTCGCGGCTGAACAGTGGCGGAATGAGGAGCAGCGGTGCACTCCAGTACGCCGCCATCCGCAGCAGCGGCGTCCGTTGCCCGGTCATCATCTGGCGGCCCACGGTCAGCCAGGCCCAGGCCATCAAGCCGAGTCCTGCCACCATGAACGTCAGTCCGACCATCCGGCCTGGCAAGGAGTGCCGTAGGTCGCCGGTGATCGGCAGGGCGGCGACCCATGAGGAAGGCGGCACCACCGACGTCACCAGACTCGCGAGGGCGACTACGACGGAGCCGACGAGCCCACGGACCATCGGCGAGCGCATGGCCGGACGTTAACCCGGCCATGCAACCCGCCGATGAACAACGGCTTACCTAAGCGGATTCCTTCCGGAAGGTTCGCGCACCGACCGCCAGGCCGATGACTGTCAGCAGGACCACCCAGAAGAGGCCCCACAGCGATGCGCTGCTGCTGATGTCGCCGCGGAACAGTGCCCGGACACCGGTCACGACGTGCTTGAGCGGGCTGATGTCGGACAGCCGCTGCAACCAGGTCGGCCCGATCTGCATCGGCAGCAGGATGCCGGACAGCAGCAGCAACGGCATGGCGATCCCGTTCAGCAGCGGCGCCAATGCGTCCTCGCTCTTGGTGATGAGCGCGACCGAGTACGACAGCGAGGCGAACGTCGCGCCGAGCAGGGCCACGATCACCAGCGACAGCAGTACGCCGTCCCACGGGGCGCGCAGGCCGAGCGGGAGAGCGGCGAGCAGCAGCAGGATCGACTGGACCACGAGTACGACGACATCGCGCAGTACTCGCCCGGCCATCAGGGCGATCCGGGACGCCGGGGTGACGCGGTCGGCCTCGATCACGCCGGCCCGGTACTCCGCGATCAGGCCGAAGCCGACGAACATCGCGCCGAACATGCCGAGCTGGACGATCAGGCCCGGGATGAACACCTGGTAGGCGTTCGTGGTCGTGCCCTGGCTGATCTGTGCGGTGATCGGCTTCAGCAGCGGGCCGAACAGGAACAGGTACATCAGCGGCTGGCTGAGCATCAGGATGGACCACATCGGGTTGCGCAGCGACAACCGCATCGCCCGGTGGAACACGATCCAGGTCTCGCGGAGCACGTTGCCGGGGTAGTGGGGTCGGGTCAGGGCTTGCGCGGTCATGCCACGGCCTCCTTCTCGGCGTCCTTCTCAGCTGCGGGCGCGGGGGCGTCCTCGTCCCGCAGGGAGCGACCGGTCATGGTCAGGAACACGTCGTCCAGGGTCGGGCGGTGCACCTCGACGCCGTGCAGTTCGATGCCCTGGGCATCGATCGAGCGGAGCAGCCCGGGCAGCACCGAACCGCCCTGCGGGATCCGGAAGCCGACCACGTCGCCGTCGGTCTCGACCTCGACCGCGCCCTGGAGATCGGCCGCGATCTTGCTCACCGCGGGAGCCTGGCTGGCATCGGCCAGGCTGAGCCGGACCGCGTCGCCGGAGACCTGCTGCTTCAGTGTCTCCGGGGTGCCGGAGGCAACGATCTTGCCGTGGTCGATGACCAGGATCCGGTCGCAGAGCGCGTCCGCCTCGTCCAGGTAGTGGGTGGTGAGGAAGATCGTCGCGCCGCGGTCGCGCAGGCCGCGGATGTGTTCCCACAGGTTCGCCCGCGCCTGCGGGTCGAGGCCGGTGGTCGGCTCGTCCAGGAAGATCAGCTTCGGATCGTGGACCAAGCCCATCACGATGTCCAGCCGTCGTCGCTGGCCGCCGGACAGCGTCTTGCACTGCCGCCGCCACAGGCCGGGCAGGTCGAGCTCGTCGAACAGCCGTTGCCCGTCCGCGATCGCCTTGGCCTTCGGTACGCCGTACAGGCGGGCGTGGTCGACGACCTCGTCGCCGGCGACCGCCTCGGGCAGCGTCGACCCGCTCTGCGGCACGTAACCGATGCCGCGGCGGACGCCGACCGGATCCCTGGCCAGGTCGCAGCCCGCCACCGTCGCGGACCCGCTGGTCGGCTTGATCAGGGTTGCCAGCATCCGCAGCGTGGTGGTCTTGCCGGCCCCGTTCGGGCCGAGAAAGCCGACGATCTCCCCGTCGGCGACATCCAGGTCTACCCCCTGCACGGCCTGCACCGGCCCGCGCTTGGTCTTGAAGGTGCGGACAAGTCCGCGAGCTTCGATCATCATGCCGCCAGTCTGGAATACTCAACCTTGACTAGTCAATGTTGATTAATTCCTCCCCCAGCCTGCTACGGATGCGGCCAGAGGCTGGCTCCCACTGCTCTCCCGTGGATCCGGGGCGGCTGTGGATATGCGCCGGCCGAGTGGTCGACTGCACGCGGGGGAAGAACCTCATTCAGGTGGTGGGTCGGGGATTTCGCCCCAGTGGGTGACCATGCCGGGGTAGGGTTTCCAGTCGGCTGGTTCGCCGGCGAAGGCGTAGGCGCCGTCGAGGACGCGGCGGCGGAAGCTGCGGGTCCATTCGAGTTCGCCGTTGTCGCGGGCGGTGCTGATGCGGAACATCTCCACCACGTGGTTCGGCGTACCGGGGTCCTCCTGGATCTGGCGTTCCGCGAACGGCTCGGCCTTCAGGCGTTGCTCCATCTGCACGATCCGCGCCTCGAGCGCGGCCAGCACCTCGTCCCGCCGCAGCGACCACAGGAAGCTCAGCGCCGCCTGCATCCGGTCCGGGTGGAAGCCGTCCACGGTCCACAGCATCTGCCGCAGCAGCGAGAAGTACTCCGTCTCACCGTCGGTCGTCAGCTTGTACGACGTACGCCCGGGCCGGTGGGCGCCGTCCTGCTCGAGCTCCTGCAGGTACCCGTGCTTGGCCAGGGTGCGGAGGCCGGTGTAGACCGAGCCGGGGTTGATGTTCGCCCAGTCCTGTACGTTCCAGGTGAGCAGCTCGCGGCGCAGCTGGTAGCCGTAGGCGGGCTGGAAGATCCGCACGACCCCGAGCAGCAGCAACCGCGTGGTGGACATGTTCGCAGTGTAAATCCGGGCGACGGCTCAAGCTCGAAGGCGTACTCTCCGGGGGCATGGACGTGCGTGTGACGAGCGACCCGCGGGCTTTCGAGCGGACGGTGTTTCCTTTCCTGCAACAGGATCCGGTGCTGCACACGATCATCATGAGCAACGTCCATGAGCGCGCGAACGGGACCGCCCGCGCCGAGGACGAGCCGTCGTACTTCGTTTCTGTCCACGACGGCGACGTGGTCGGCGTCGCGATGCGGACCCCGGGCCGCGGGGTGTACCTCGGCGCTCTGCGGGAGGACCTCGCGGAGGTGGTCGCCGATGCGTACGTCGACGTACTGCCGCAGCTGAGCGGTGTCGCGGGGGATCGCCCGGCCGCCCGGCGGTTCGCGGCGCGGTGGTGCGAGCGGCGGGGTGGCCAGGCGACCGAGACGAAGGGGACCCGGCTGCACAAGCTGGGCGAACTCACGCCGCTGCCGGCGGACGGGGGCAGTCCACGGCCGATGCGCGCGGACGAGGTCGACCTGGTCAGCAGGTGGGGGATCGACGGGTTCGCCGAGGAGCTGGGGTCCGGCTACCGGGAATGGGCGGAGCGGCAGCTGCGGCAGCAGACCATGTGGATCTGGGCGGCGGACGGTGAGCCGGTGAGCATGGTCGGGTACCACCTACCGATCTTCGGGGTCTGCCGGGTCGGGCCGGTCTACACCCCGCCCGAGCGGCGGCGGCACGGGTACGCCGGAGCCCTGACCAGTCACGTCTCCGCCGAGATCCTTGCGCAGGGCAACCAAGCCTGCCTCTACACCGACCTCGCCAACCCGACCTCGAACAAGATCTACCACCAGGCCGGTTACCGCCCGCTGGCCGACTTCGTCGATGTGGAGTTCACCGCATGATCGTCCGCACCACCAGTGATCCGGCTGTGTTCAAGGACCTCGCTTTCCCTTTCCTGCAACGCGATCCGGTGCTCAACACCGCCATCCTGAGCAACACCGCCGACCGGATCCGCGGCATCCTGAACGATCCCGAGCCGCCGGTGTTCGTCTCGGTGCAGGACGGTGACGAGGTCGTCGGCACGGCCCTGAGTACGGCGTTGCGCGGTGTCAACCTGGGCAGTCTGCCGACCGCGCTGGTGCCGCTCGTGGTCGATGTGCTGGCCGAGGCCGCGCCGCGAGCCGACGGTGTGGCCGGCTCGGCGGACGCGGCGCGCTCGTTCGCCGAGCTGTACTCGGCGCGGACGGCCCGAAGCTTCCGCGAGGCCCAGCGCGTTCGCCTGCACAAGCTCGAGGAGTTCGTCGAGCAGAAGGCCGAAGGCTCGCCACGGCCGGCGACGGACGCGGACCTGGCCGTCCTCACGCCGATGGTCGGCGCCTACCTGGCCGACGTCGGCCACCCTGGCGGAGGTGGCGCGGAAGACCGCCGCTGGCTGGAGCAACGGATCGCGCGGGAACGCCAGTGGGTGTGGGAGGACAACGACCGCATCGTCAGCATGGTCGCCCACCAAAGCCCCGTCTTCGGCGCGGTCCGCGTCGGTCCGGTCTACACCCCACCGGACTTCCGCGGCCACGGCTACGCCAGCGCCCTGACCGCCGAGGTGACTCGTCGCCTCCACGAAGCAGGCAATCAGGTCTGCCTCCACACCGACCTCGCCAACCCCACCTCGAACAAGATCTACGCGGCGATCGGCTACCGCCCCGTCCAGGACTTCGTCGGCTACGCCTTCGCCTGATCGCCTGCGGCACGACCATCAGGTATGCGGGTGGAGTCCGTGGCGGGAGGTGATGCCGAGCTTGGTGTAGACGTTGCCGAGGTGGTACTCGACGGTGCGTGGGCTGAGGAACAGCCGGCTGCCGATCTCGGGATTGGAGAATCCGTCGCCGGCCAGGCGGGCGATCTGGCTCTCGCGGGCGGTGAGTTGGGTGGTTGCGGCCGGAGTGCGCTTGCGGGCGGTTTCGCCGGTGGCGAGGAGTTCCCGGCGGGCGCGTTCGGCGAAGGCTTCGGCTCCGATCTCGGTGAACAGGTCGTGGGCGGTGTGGAGTTGTTCGCGGGCGTCGTGGCGGCGGCGTCGCCGGCGGAGCCATTCGCCGTACAGGAGGACCGCACGGGCGAGTTCGGTGCGGATCCGGGTCCTGGCGAGTCGGTCGATCGCTTCACGGTAGAGAGGTTCGGCCGTACGGTCGTCGCTGACCAGGGCGCGTGAGCGGGCCTCGATTCCGAGTGCCCAGTCCGTACCGCTCGCGCTGGTCATCGCGGTGATCCAGCCCAGGGTTTCCTTCGCCGCCTCGATCTTCCCGCTGCGTACGGCCGCCTCGACGAACTCGGTTGCCGCCCAGTTCACCGCGCCCGGGGTCCGCACCTCGGGCGCGTTCACGTCGCCGAGTGCGCGGTGGGCAGCCGCCATCGCCTCGCGGTAGCGGCCGAGGCCGTTGTTGAGCACCGCGTTCGCTCGTTCGGCGACGACGACGCCGATGCCCTCGCCCCGGTGGGTGGCGTCCGCGATGGTGGCCTCGATCCGGGCGGACGCCTCAGCGTGCTCACCGCGCAGAGCGGCGACGGCGAGTACGCCGTACGGCGCCGGATTGCTTCCCGTCGCCTCGGTCACGGCCTGGATCTCGTCGACGAGTGCTCCCGCAGCGCCGAGATCGCCGCCGAACAGCAGCAGATAGGCGCGCATGCTGAGCGCGAGCGGTAGCTCACTCAAGGCGCCGGTCGTGCGGGCGAGCTCGAGGTACCGGGCGGACAGACCGTCCCAGCACTCGTCGGCCCACAAATGCAGGGCCGCGACGCAGGCCAGCCACGACCAGCGCAGCTCCTCCGCCGCAGACATGTCCTCGCCGAACGAGGTGACCGCTCGCCGCAGCAGCGGTACGCCGGCCGCGTAGCCCTCGGTGAAGTTGGCGGCCAGGCCGGCCAGGAGGAGGTCCGGCGGGGTAGGCGCAGGCGGCCGGGGCGTCGTACTGGCGGCGCGCGCCACGGCCAGCGAGTTGCCGTCCGGACCGGCCAGCCGGTCCGCGAACATGGCTGCCGTCAGTGCGTCCAGGTACGTCTCCCGGGACAGCGCAGTGTCGATCGGCTCGAGGCGCTTCGCGGCCTTGAGCAGCAGCGGCGCGGCGTCCCGGCCCCGGTTGGTGGCGAAGGCGACCTGCGCGCGTACGAGGTCGACGCGAGCCTGTTGCAGTTCGCTGAGCGGTCCGGCTTCGGCCATCGCCACCAGGTCGAGCGCCGCCTCGAACGCCCCGGCCAGGCTCTTGGTCTGCGCCGCCGCCAGCGCCCGGGTGGCCCGCTGCGCCGGATCGAGGGTCAGCCGTGCGGAGCGTTCGAGGAATGCGGCTGCCGCGGCCAGGCCGCCGCGGGCCTGGGCACGGTCGGCGGACTGTTCCAGTTCCGCGGCGACGGTGTCGTCGGGGCCACTCGCCGCGTGGGCGAGGTGCCAGGCGCGGCGGTCGGCGTCGCGTGCTGGATCGGTGACCTCGGCCAGTGCGCGGTGCGCCTCCCAGCGTTCCTCGGGCGTCGCCTCCCGATGGATCGCCGAGCGCACCAGCGGATGCCGGAAGGTGACCCGCTCGTGGAACCGCACCAGGCCGGCGAACTCCGCTGGATCGACGGTGTCGATGGCAATGCCCAGTCGTTGCGCGGCACGACGGACCAGGGCCGCGTCCCCGGCCGGTTCGACCGCGGCGACAAGGAGCAGCCGGCGGGTGTCGGACGGCAAGGGTGCGAGCCGGCGCTGGAAGGTGTCTTCGATCCGATGGGTGAGTTGCTGTGCGTCGGGCAAGCCGAAGCCACCGGCGAGTTCGGCGTAGCTGAAGTCCTGAGGGAGTTCCAGCAGTGCGAGTGGGTTTCCGCGAGTCTCGGCGATGATGCGGTCGCGGACCCGCTCGTCGAGGGGTCCGGGGATCGCCGCGCTGAGGAGCTCTCGTGCGTGTTGCGGCGGGAGGCCGCCGAGGTCGAGCCGGCTCATGCCGGAGAAGGGCCCGTCGTCGGCCGAGTCGCGGAGGGCGAAGACCAGGGCGACGGATTCGGCCATCAGCCTGCGCGCCACGAACGTGAGAGTTCGTGCGGAGGTGTCGTCGAGCCATTGCGCGTCGTCCACGGTGCAGAGCAGTGGTTCGTCGGCCGCGGCGTCGGCCACCAGGCTGAGGACGGCCAGGCCGACCAGGAAGCGATCCGGTGGCGGACCGGTCCGAAGGCCGAAGGCGGTGCCGAGCGCGTCACGTTGCGGGGACGGAATGTGGTCGAGCCGTTCCAGCAGTGGTGAGCACAGCTGGTGCAGGCCGGCGAAGGCGAGTTCGGCTTCGGCCTGCACGCCCGCCGCGCGGATGACTCGGCACCCGGACGCCTCGGTCACCAGGTACTCGAGCAACGCCGACTTGCCGATCCCCGCCTCCCCGCGGATCACCAGGGCCTGGCTCAGACCGCTTCGGACGTGATCGAGAAGCTCGTCGAGCTGCCGGCGCTCGGCGAACCGATCAACCAGCCGATCAACCAGCATGGTCCGAAACTAACCCGGTTCGATCCCAGGGACCAGGCTGCCTGAGTGTCCCGGGCCAGGTAGTCCGGCCCCGGGACTCACGGATACGAACAGCGCTACGACGCGGGAAGCTTCGGCACACCACCAGGCAGGGAGGTACGTCGCGCCATGACGAGTGTCGAAGAAGCAGTGACGAGAGTACCGGTGCCGCTCCAGATCAACGGCCGACAGCACGTCGTCGTACTCGAGCCACGCGTCAGCCTGCTGGACGCCCTGCGTGAGCACCTGGATCTGACCGGCAGCAAGAAGGGTTGCGACCAGGGCACGTGCGGGTCGTGCACCGTGTGGATCGACGGCCGGCGGGTGCTCGCCTGCCTGACGCTGGCGGTCGCCGCCTCGGGCCACGAGATCGTCACGATCGAGGGGCTCGCCGACGGCGACCAGCTGCATCCGATGCAGCGCGCGTTCATCGAGTACGACGCCTTCCAGTGCGGCTACTGCACGTCCGGCCAGATCATGTCCGCGATCAAGGTGATCGAGGAGGGCAATGCCGGCACCGATGAGGACATCGGCGAGTTCATGAGCGGCAACATCTGCCGGTGTGCGGCCTATCCGAACATCCGGGCGGCCATCCGGCACGTCCGCGACGAAGCGGGAGGAAGGTCATGAGGCCGCTGACCTACAGCCGGGCCGCGGATGTGCAGGACGCGATCGCGCTGGCGACGGCGAACCCGGCGAGCGCGTTCCTCGCGGGCGGAACCACCGAGGTGGACCTGATCCGGGCCGGCATCTCCCGCTCCGAGCACCTCGTGGACATCAACGAGCTGCCGCTGCGCGGTGTCGAGGACCTGCCTGACGGCGGCTTGCGCATCGGTGCCCTCGCGCGGATGAGCGACGTCGCGCGAACGCCCGGTGTCGTCGAGCGTTACCCGGCGATCTCCCGGGCCTTGCTGCTGGGCGCCTCGGAGCAACTGCGCAACATGGCGTCGATGGGAGGCAACCTCCGCCAGCGCACCCGCTGTGCCTACCTGCGCGACGGCGTCTCGCCGTGCAACAAGCGCGAGCCGGGGTCCGGCTGCGCGGCGCTCGACGGGCTCAACCGCGGCCACGCGATCCTCGGCACCAGTGCGCACTGTATCGCCACGCATCCGTCCGATGTCGCCGTCGCGCTGGTGGCGTTCGACGCCGTCATCCGGACGGTCGGGCCGGCCGGCGAGCGCACGATCCCGTTCGACGACTTCTTCCTGCTCCCCGGCGACACGCCGGAGCTCGAGCATCCGATCGCCCCGGGCGAGCTGATCGTCGGCATCGACGTTCCCGGAGCGCCGATCGCCCGCGGTTCGGTCTACCTCAAGTTCCGCGACCGGCAGTCGTACGAGTTCGCCCTGGTATCGGTCGCGGCCGCGATCGAGGTGGACGACGACAGGGTCGCGGGCGTGCGGATCGCCATGGGCGGTGTCGGTACCAAGCCCTGGCGGGCGCGCCGGGCCGAGACCGCTCTCGTCGGAAGCCCGGCGAACGAGACGTCGTTCCGGCACGCCGCCGCGGTCGAGCTGGCGGAGGCCGTCGTACGGGAGCACAACGCGTTCAAGGTCGAGCTCGCCCAGCGAGCCATGGTGCGCGGTCTCGTCCGCAGCTTGAACGGGCGGCAGTCATGAGCGCCGTCGGTACGCCGGTCACCCGGGTGGACGGCCCGGCCAAAGTCACCGGCGCGGCGCGCTACTCCGCCGAGATCAGCCTGCCCGGTATGACCTATCTGGCCGTGGTCGGGGCCACTATCGCCAGCGGGCGGGTGACGGCGATCGAGGCCGGCGCCGCGCGCGCTGCCGAAGGCGTGCTGGCCGTGCTCACCCCGGAGGATCTGCCGAAGATCGCCGCCGAGCCACACCTGCTGCCCTCGCTGGTCGGCGGCCCGGCTCCGGGCGAGAGCTTCTTCCCGATGCAGGACGACGTCGTCCAGTACGCCGGACAGCCCGTCGCCCTGGTGATCGCGGAGGAGTACGAACAGGCGCACCACGCGGCGTCGTTGGTGCGGATCTCGTACCAACCGGCCAAGTCGATCACCACGATCGAGGAGGGCCGCGACCAGGCTTACGAAGCGCAGCGGCTCTTCGGCGGCCTGATGCCGGCGCGCAACGAGCGGGGCGATGTCGAGGCCGCCCTGGCCGGAGCGGATGTGCGGGTCGAGGTCGCCTACACGATGGCGGCCAACCATCACAATCCGATCGAGGCCCCGTCGACGGTGGCGACCTGGGACGGCGGCAACCTGACGCTGTACGAGTCGACCCAGGGCATTCGCGCCACCCAGCAGACCGTGGCCCTCCTGCTCGGTCTGCCGATCGCCCGCGTCCGCGTGATCACCCGGTTCGTCGGCGGCGGTTTCGGCGCCAAGGCGATGGTGTGGCCGAACGTGACGCTCACCGCGATGGCCGCGCGGTACGTCGGCCGGCCGGTGAAGCTGATGCTCACCCGGCCGCAGATGTTCACGTCGAACGGTCACCGTGAGGAGCAGGAGCAGCGGATCGCGATCGGTGCCGCGCGGGACGGGCGGCTGACCGCGATCCGGCACGAGAAGTTGTCGATCACCTCGCCCTTCGACGACTGGGCCGAGCCGGCGACCGGTGTCTCGTCGCAGCTCTACGGCTGCGAGAACTTCCTCGGCGTCCACCGGCTGATCAAGGGCAACACGATGACGCCCACGTTCACCCGCGGCCCGGGCGAGTCGCTCGGCGTGTTCACCCTCGAGACGGCGATGGACGAGCTCGCCTACGAGTTGGCGATCGACCCGGTCGAGTTGCGGGTGCGCAACCACACTCCGGTCGACCCGTTCGGCAATCCCTGGTCCAGCGACGGGCTGGTGGAGTGTCTTCGCCTCGGCGCCGAGCGGTTCGGGTGGTCCGAACGGAACCCCGCTCCACGGACGACCCGCGACGGCGAGTGGCTGGTCGGCACCGGCGTGGCGGCCGCGGCGTACCCGATCGCGTTCTTCATGCCACCGCAACGTGCGCGGGCCCGGATCTTCGCCGACGGCAGCGCGATCGTGCAGACCTCGACGCAGGAGTTCGGCACCGGCGTACTCACCATGGCCACCCAGGTCGGCGCCGACGCCCTCGGCGTCGCCCTCCGCGAGATGGAGTTCCAGGCCGGCGACAGCGACCTGCCGAACAGTACGGCCGCCGTCGGCTCGGCCGGTGCCGGCATGGTCAGCTCCGCGGTCCACGCGGCCGGTACGGCGCTGCGCGAGCAGCTGATCGCGTTGGCCGTCAGCGATGAACAGTCACCGCTGCACGGAGCCGGACCAGGCTCGGTGAAAGTGGCGGAGGGGCACCTCACGTCCGCCGAACGTCCGGGCGCTGTCGACACGTACCGTGAGCTGCTGTCGCGCAATCACCTGTCCGACGCCGAGGCGCTCGGCATGTGGCGGCCGCCACCCCTGGACACGCCGCACGGGCTGCTCACGTTCGGCGCGCAGTTCGCCGAGGTCGCCGTCGATCCCGAGCTCGGCCTGGTCCGCGTGCGCCGGCTGAACGGCGCGTTCGCGCCTGGGCGGGTGCTCAACCCGCTGCTGGCCCACAGCCAGCTGATGGGCGGCATGCTGTGGGGGATGAGCCAGGCGCTCCTCGAGGGCAACCACATGGATCCTCGCTACGGCCGGTGGGCGGAGACGAACCTGGCGGAGTACCTCGTGCCGGTCAACGCCGACGCCCCCGAGGTCCGCGTCGACTTCGTCGATGTCGACGACGAACTGGTCGGCCCACTCGGCGCCAAGGGCGTGGGCGAGATCGGTCAGGTCGGTGTCGCGGCGGCCATCGCGAACGCGGTCTTCCATGCGACCGGCCGACGGATCCGCAGCCTGCCGATGGCGCCGGAGCTCGTGATGGATCCGCCCGTCGGCGGGCGATGAGTGACCTCGGGCCGGCGGGCTCCGCCTTGCCCGCCGGCCGGTCCCGGCTCCCCGAACGACCGCCACTCTCGCAACCACGCCGTACCGGAGCGCGATCGTCCCACCAACCCGCACTCGGGCTGCTCGGCCTGCTGCTCGTCATCCCGGTCGCGGTGGCGCTGGCGATCGGCGCGGGCGGCGACGGGTCGATCCGCGTCCTCGCACCACTCGTCACGTTCTCCCTGCCAATCGTCGTGATGATCGCGTTCTGGTGGGAGGACTGGCCGGGCACCCGGCTGCGAAGTAGCTGGGCCGGCTGGGCCGACACCGTGCTGATCGCTGTGGGCGCGATCGTCCTGACCGGTGCCGGCCAGATCCTGGCCGGTGGTCTCGATCCCGGGGCCCTGTTCGATCCCGCACCCGGTCCAGGCCACGTACCGACGTTTCCCGCGACCATGCCGCTCGCCGGCCTGGCTTTCGTCGCCACGCTCGAGATCACGCTGGTCGGTGAGGGATGGCCGTTTCGGCGCCTTCACCCGCTGGTCGCCGGTCCGATCGTGGTCGCGATCGCCTGGGCCATCGCCATCGCCGGCTATCTGACCGTCGTACAGGTCGAGTCACCGGCTGGGTCGGACGTGATCGCGCGGGACGGGCCGGTGCCAGGCGCCGTACTCGGGGCGACGCTGGTGCTGATCGGCGCCTGGCAGGTGCTTTGTTTCGTCGTCTGGCGCGGTTGGCCGTTCGTGACTGTTACGCGCCGAGCGGCTCGCCTCACCATCGCCCACGTGACGGTGATCGGGGGCGGGATCGTCAGCTACCTCTTCCTGCGTGAACTGCTGGGGCTGGCTCCTTCGCGAATCGCAGCGCTCAGCGGCTGCTTCATCGCCGCGGGCTTGTTGTTCGGCATGCTGCTCGAGGGCTGGCTCGGCAACCTCGGTGCCACCGCCGAACGCATCACACTCCTGCTGGCCACCGTCGCCCTCGCGGCCCTGCTGGCGGTCGCGTTGCAGGCGATCGCCAGCAGAGCCCTGCACCTGACGCCGAGCAGAGCGGACGATTGGGTGGGCCACGCCACCCTCAACGCCCTCGCCCTCTCGATCATCCTTCACGTCGCCGTCGGACGCCGCTGGCCCTTCCCGAACCCGCCGACTAGCGACGGGTCAGCGTCAGTTGATGTCTAGCGTGTCGCCAGGCGCGAGGCCCTTGTACGGACGGTCGTCGGAGTTGAGGAAACGAGAGAACATGCTCAGGCCGATCTGGCTGAGCAGGGCGTCGTGGATGCCGACGAGTTGCTCGGACTTCACCGAGCGGGCGTACTCGACCGCCGGCGGGAGCGAGAACCACGGGCCGGAAATCGGGACCAGGTTGGTGTGGACGGCGCGATCGGGCTGGGTGAAGGAATCACCGGGGTGGTAGACGGCGTCGTCGATCAGGAATCCGATGTTCTCGCACGGAACACCCCACTCGGGCAGGATCACCGCGTGGTCCTTGCCGTAGGCACTGATCGAGAAGCCGGCCGTCTCGAACGACTGGCCGCCGGCGATCACGTGCACCCGGTCGCCCAGCTCGGTCAGCTGCGCGGCGACACCGGCGTTCGTGTAGACGGGGACGTCGAGCGCCTGGACCCGCTCGATGTCCAGGTGGTCCTGGTGCTCGTGCGTGACCAGGATCGCGTCGGCGCGCTCGAACGCGGCCGCCTCGCTGAACGTGCCCGGATCGACCAGCAGGACCTTGCCGTCCTTCTCCAGCCGGACACAGGCATGTGCGAACTTCGTGAGCTTCACTGTCAGTCTCCCAACGCATCTCTCATCGGAACCAGCTTGGCATTCGTCTCGGCCAGCTCAGCCTCAGGGTTGGAGCCCGCCACGATCCCGGCGCCGGCGAAGAGCCGCATCCGGCGTGGGTCGTCGGGGTCGGCCTGACCGCAGCGGAGCGCGATGCACCACTCGCCGTCCCCGGCCGCGTCCATCCAGCCGACCGGTCCGCTGAACCGGCCGCGCTGCATGCCCTCGACCTCACCGATCAGGTCGCGCGCGACGGATGTCGGCGTACCGCAGATCGCGGCGGACGGGTGCAGCGCGGCGGCCAGGCCGAGCGCGTTCGCGCCGTTCGCGGCGACGCCGGCGACGTCGGTGGCCAGATGCATCACGTTCGGCAGGTGCAGCACGAACGGCGTCTCGGGCACGTTCATCGACTTGCAGTGCGGCTTGAGCGCGTCGGCCACCGACCGTACGGCGTACTCGTGCTCCTCCAGGTCCTTGCTCGACCGGGCCAGCGACGCGGCCAGCGCCAGGTCGTGCGCGTCGTCGCCGGTACGGCGGATGGTCCCGGCCAGCACGCGGGACGTGATCAGGCCCTTCTCCCGCCGGACCAGCAGCTCCGGGGTGGCGCCGATCAGCCCGTCGACGGAGAACGTCCAGCAGTTCGGGTACGACGTCGACAGCCGGCGCAACGGCCAGCGCAGGTCGATCGGCTGCTCGGCGATCGCGATCAGGTCGCGGGCCAGCACCACCTTGTCCAGCTCGCCGGCGGTGATCCGCTGCACCGCGTCCGCGACGATGCTCGACCAGTCCGTGCCGGACCGGGCCCCGTCCGCGAACGTCACGTCGTACACCGGGGACGGCTCGTTGATGACCAGATCGGGAAGGGCGGGCAACGAGCTGGCGAGCGAGATCGTGGTCACCCAGGTGGTGCCGCCGCGGCGGCCGACGATCACCTCCGGGACGACCAGCTCACTCGGGTCCTGATCGGTGAAGCCGAAGGACCCGAAGCAGACCAGTCCCGAACCTGGTACGCCGACCTCGTCGCGGATCACCGCGGCCGCGGTCAGCTCGTTCCACCAGTCCACCGCCTCCTGGAAGCGGTTGCCACCGGCAACGTCGAGCCGGGCGGCGACGCCCCAGCCGACCTGACCGTCGCCACGTCGTACCCAGGCCAGTCCGCCGTCCGGCGGAAGGTGGTCCATCAGCTGCGCCGACACTCCGTCGGCGGGCTGGCTGCGGATCACTAGATGGGGAGCGGGCTGATGACCGGATCGGACCGGGTCAGACAAGGCCACGACACCCCTCCTCGCTCGCGCTCCGGCCCCGGGTCACGATGGCCGGCCGACACCCTGGAGATGCACTCACGAGATGCAAGCGTATGCCTGTCCGATGTCCAGCGAATTTCGGTGCCTCTCGGCCCCGTGATGAACTAGACATGTGACCCGCGCAGATCTCAGCAAGGAACCGCATGCCGTGGCGGCCATGTTCGACAACGTGGCCGAGGGGTACGACCGGACCAACGCGGTGGCCACGATGGGGCTGGAGAAGCTGCACTGGCGGCCGGAGACCTTCAAGGAGATCGCGCCGCGCAAGGGGCTGAAGATCCTCGACCTGGCCGCCGGGACCGGCGCCTCCAGCATCAAGTTGCGGGAGGCCGGCGCCGAGGTGGTGTCGTGCGACTTCTCGGTCGGCATGCTCCGGGTCGGCAAGCGCCGCTACCCCGAGCTCGACCTGATCGCGGGGGACGCGCTGCGGCTCCCGTTCGCCGACGCCACGTTCGACGTGGTGACGATCTCGTGGGCGCTGCGGAACGTGAACGACGTCACGGTCGCGCTGCGCGAGATGCTCCGGGTGACCCGGCCCGGCGGGCGGCTCGTCGTCCTGGAGAACTCGCATCCGACCTGGAAGCCGTTCCGGGTCGCCTACCTGGAGTACATGATGCGTGCCGTGCCGGTAGTCGCGAAGGCGGTGTCGACGAACCCCGAGGCCTACGAGTACCTGGCCGAGTCGGTCCGTGCCTGGCCGGGCCAGGAACCGCTGGCCCGCACCATCGAGGACGCCGGCTGGACCCGCGTCCAGTGGCGCAACCTGACCGGTGGTCTGGTGGCCATCCACCGCGCGGTGAAGCCGGTCTAAATTTCGCAAGGAAAACCGCGCGTAAATCGGTTGCTACCAAGGGATTCCGGGCCGGTTTCGTGTCCAAGTCAGGCAGTTCTAGACTGTCGGGTGACGAGCATTCGTGAATCGCTTCACGAGCGCGTCGGAAGGTACAGCCCCCAACTTCCAGGCCGGGATCGAGATGAGCCAGAGCGTGCCGAACGGGCAGCAGGCGGAGACCGCTGATGTGATCGTCGTCGGCGCCGGACCCGCAGGCTCGGCCGCGGCGTACCACCTGGCCAACGCCGGACTCGACGTCCTGTTGCTGGAGAAGACCGCGTTCCCGCGGGAGAAGGTCTGCGGCGACGGGCTCACGCCGCGGGGCACCAAGCAACTCATCAACATGGGCATCGACATCTCCGAAGAGGCGGGCTGGATCCGCAACTACGGTCTGCGGATCCAGGGCGCCGGGCACGTCCTGCAGCTCGACTGGCCGGACCTGGCCAGCCACCCGAACTACGGCCTGACCCGGAACCGGATGGACTTCGACGACATGCTCGCCCGGCAGGCCGTGAAGGCCGGGGCGCGGCTGCGCGAGCGGACCAACGTGAGCGGCCCGATCCTGGACGACCGGGGCCACATCGTCGGCGTCACCGCGAAGCCGGTCGACGACAACGGCCGCCGGGCCGGGGCCGACGTGGAGTTCCGGGCGCCATTGGTGATGGCCGCCGACGGCAACTCGTCGCGGCTCAGCATCGCGATGGGCCTGCACAAGCGCGACGACCGGCCGATGGGTGTCGCCGTACGGACGTACTTCACCAGCCCGCGGACCGACGACGACTACCTCGAGTCCTGGCTCGAGCTGTGGGCCGACGACCCCAAGCAGCCGGGCCAGCGGGTGCTGCTGCCCGGGTACGGCTGGATCTTCGGGATGGGCGACGGCACCGTCAACGTCGGGCTCGGCATCCTGAACACCTCCGACGCGTTCGGCAAGGTCGACTACGCCGACCTGCTCAAGCAGTGGCTGAAGAACACGCCGGAGGAGTGGCAGTTCCGCGACGAGTTCCAGACCATCCCGATCCGTGGGGCGGCGCTGCCGATGGGCTTCAACCGGCAGCCGCATTACACCCGCGGACTCATGCTGCTGGGTGATGCCGGCGGCATGGTCAACCCGTTCAATGGCGAAGGCATCCCGTACGCGATGGAGTCCGGGGCGTTCGCCGCCGAGGTCGCCGCCCAGGCCCTGCACCGGCAGCCGAACCAGCGGGAGCGCGCGTTGTCGGCGTACCCGAAGGCGCTGAAGCAGGAGTACGGCGGTTATTACACGCTCGGCCGGATCTTCGTGAAGCTGATCGGAAATCCGGAGGTGATGCGGCTGTGCACGAAGTACGGTCTGCCGCGCACCACTTTGATGAAGTTCACCTTGAAGTTGCTGGCCAACCTCACCGACCCGCGCGACGGCGACGTGATGGACAAGATCATCAACGGTCTCACCAAGCTCGCACCGGCGGCCTGACCGGCGGGGCGAGTGAGCTGACCCACAGCGGTACTGATAACACAGTGCTGTTCCGAAACACAGACAGACAAGACCACCGGCTGAAGGAGAGGGAGCACGAGAACGATGCACCCTTACGTACCGATCCTCGTTCTCGGTGTGCTCGCGGCGATCTTCGTGGCGGGCACTCTGGTGACGAGCGCGCTGGTCGGACCCAAGCGCTACAACCGGGCCAAGCTCGACTCCTACGAGTGTGGGATCGAGCCGACCCCGCAGCCGGTCGGTGGCGGGCGGTTCCCGGTCAAGTACTACATCACCGCGATGCTCTTCATCGTGTTCGACATCGAGATCATCTTCCTCTACCCCTGGGCGGTCGCCTTCGACCAGATGGCGCTGTTCGGGCTGATCGAGATGGTCATCTTCATCGTCACCGTCTTCGTCGCGTACGCCTACGTGTGGCGTCGTGGCGGACTGGAGTGGGACTGAACTATGGGTGTTGAGGAACAGCTTCCGGCCGGCGTCCTGCTGACCACCATCGAGGGCCTGTCCGGCTACATGCGGAAGGCGTCGTTGTGGCCGGCAACCTTCGGGCTCGCCTGCTGCGCGATCGAGATGATGACGACCGGCGCGCCGCGGTACGACGCCGCCCGGTTCGGCATGGAGGTCTTCCGGGCGTCGCCCCGGCAGGCCGACCTGATGATCGTGGCCGGCCGGGTGAGCCAGAAGATGGCCCCGGTACTGCGCCAGATCTACGACCAGATGCCGAACCCGAAGTGGGTGCTGGCGATGGGTGTCTGCGCGTCGTCCGGCGGCATGTTCAACAACTACGCGATCGTGCAGGGCGTGGACCACGTCGTACCGGTCGACATGTACCTGCCCGGTTGCCCGCCGCGGCCGGAGATGCTGCTGGACGCGTTCCTGAAGCTGCACGACAACATCCAGCACAGCAAGCTCGGCGCCAACAAGCGCGCGGAGCTGCAGGAGCGGGAGGTCGCCGCACTGGCGGCCGCGCCCACGATCGAGATGAAGGGGCTTCTCCGGTGAGCGACACGCAACCCGAGAACCTGCCGGCGACGTCGGCGGCCGGTGACGCTCAGACCCCGGCGGCCGAGGTGGTGGACCAGCGCGAGGGCATGTTCGGTGTCCGCGGCACCGGTGACACCTCCGGCTTCGGCGGCCTGCGCCGCCAGGTCGCACTGCCCGGCGGTACGCCGAAGCCGTACGGCTCCTGGTTCGACGGCGCGACCGAGCGGCTCGAGGGCCTGACCGGCGACGGCGCGATCGAGAAGGTCGTGGTCGACCGCACCGAGCTGACCCTGCACATCAAGCGCGAGCATCTGGTCGATGTCTGCCGGCACCTGCGCGACGACGAGGCGCTGCGGTTCGAGTTCTGCTCCGGTGTCAGTGGGGTGCACTACCCGCACGAGACCGACCGCGAACTGCACGCCGTCTACCACTTGCTGTCGATCACCCACAACCGCCGGATCCGGCTCGAGGTGTCGGTGCCCGACAGCGACCCGCACATCCCGTCCATCGTCTCGGTCTACCCGGCCAACGACTGGCACGAGCGCGAGACCTGGGACTTCTTCGGCATCGTCTTCGACGGTCACCCGGCGCTGACCCGGATCCAGATGCCCGACGACTGGCCGGGTCACCCGCAACGCAAGGACTACCCGCTCGGCGGGATCGACGTCGAGTACAAGGGCGCCGTCATCCCACCGCCCGACACGCGGAGGTCGTACAACTGATGACCACTACAGACCCGTACGCGACCACTCGCGACACCACCGAGGGCAAGGTCTTCACCGTCACCGGTCAGGACTGGGACGCGGTCGTGGCCGGCCTCGGCGACGAGCCCGAAGAGCGCATCGTCGTCAACATGGGCCCGCAGCACCCGTCCACCCACGGCGTACTCCGGCTGATCCTCGAGATCGAGGGCGAGACGGTGACCGAGGCCCGCTGCGGCATCGGCTACCTGCACACCGGTATCGAGAAGAACATGGAGTTCCGCTCCTGGGTGCAGGGCGTCACGTTCTGCACCCGGATGGACTACCTGTCGCCGTTCTACAACGAGGCGGCGTACAGCCTCGCGGTCGAGCGGCTGCTCGGGATCGAGGACCAGATCCCCGAGAAGGCGAACGTGATGCGGGTGCTCCTGATGGAGCTCAACCGGATCAGCAGCCACCTGGTCTGCATCGCCACCGGTGGGATGGAGATCGGCGCGCTGACCGTGATGACGATCGGCTTCCGCGAGCGGGAGATGACGCTCGACCTGTTCGAGCTGATCACCGGCCTGCGGATGAACCACGCGTTCATCCGGCCGGGCGGCGTCGCCCAGGACCTGCCGCCGGGTGCGCTGGACAAGATCCGCGAGTACATCACCTGGATGAACAAGCACCTGCCCGAGTACGCCGAGCTCTGCAACGCGAACCCGATCTTCAAGGCCCGGCTGCAGAACGTCGGCTACCTGGATCTGGCCGGCTGCATGGCGCTGGGCATCAGCGGCCCGCCGCTGCGCTCGACCGGCTACGCGATGGACCTGCGCAAGTCCCAGCCGTACTGCGGCTACGAGACGTACGACTTCGACGTACCGACCTGGGACTCCGCGGACTCCTACGGGCGGTTCCGGGTCCGGCTGCAGGAGATGCACGAGTCGCTGAAGATCGTCGAGCAGTGCGCCGACCGGCTGGCGAAGATGGAAGGCGAGCCGGTGATGGTGGCCGACAAGAAGATCGGCTGGCCGAGCCAGCTGGCGGTCGGCTCCGACGGGATGGGCAACTCCCTCGACCACATCAAGCACATCATGGGCGAGTCGATGGAAGCGCTGATCCATCACTTCAAGCTGGTCACCGAGGGCTTCCGGGTGCCGGCCGGCCAGGCGTACGTCGCCCTCGAGTCGCCGCGCGGTGAGCTCGGCTGCCACCTGGTCTCCGACGGCGGCACCAAGCCGTACCGGGCGCACTTCCGTGACCCGTCCTTCGCAAACCTGCAGGCGATGCCGATCATGTGCGAGGGCGCACAGGTCGCCGACGTGATCGTCGCCGTCGCCAGCCTTGACCCGGTGATGGGTGGAGTGGACCGATAGATGGCCGAGAACCACGCGACCGCAACCGACAAGCCGGTGCCGTACAGCACCGGTGACTCGAAGATCACCGACGCGACGATCGCAGAGATGCGCGAGATCATGGCGCGGTACCCGCAGGCCCGGTCGGCGCTGCTACCGATGCTGCACCTGGTGCAGTCGGTGGAGGGCCGGGTCACCCCGGAGGGCATCGAGATCTGCGCCGACCTGCTCGAGCTGACCGGCGCCGAGGTGTCCGCGGTGGCGACCTTCTACACGATGTACAAGCGCCGCCCGGTCGGCGACTACCACGTCGGGGTCTGCACCAACACGCTCTGCGCCGTGATGGGTGGCGACCTGATCTTCGACCGGCTCAAGCAGCACCTCGACGTCGGCAACGACGAGACCACCGAGGACGGCAAGATCACCCTCGAGCACCTGGAGTGCAACGCCGCCTGCGACTACGCGCCGGTGATGATGGTGAACTGGGAGTTCTTCGACGACATGACGCCGGAGTCGGCCACCCAGCTGGTCGACGACCTGCGCGAGGGCAACGAGGTGAAGTCGCCGCGCGGTGCGACGATCTGCACCTGGCGCGAGGCCGAGCGAGTGCTGGCCGGCTTCCCCGACGGCCGGGCCGACGAGGGTCCGACCGGCGGCAAGGCGACGCTGGCCGGCCTCCGGCTGGCCCGCGAGCGCAACTGGACCGCTCCCGGCGGCCGCGCCAGCGGTTCCCGGGCTCCGCTCGACGCGGCTCCTGGCCCGCGGCCGGAAGACCAGCCGGGCAAGGAATCCCAGGCCGTCCACACCGACGACTCCCGGAAGGAGGACTGACCATGCTGACCCCGGTACTGTCCGACAACTGGGACCAGATCCGTTCCTGGCAGCTCTCGTCGTACCAGCGGTCCGGCGGGTACGAGGCCCTCCGTACGGCGCTGCAGATGCAGCCGGCCGACGTGGTCACCGCCGTCAAGGACTCCGGTCTGCGCGGCCGTGGTGGCGCGGGCTTCCCGACCGGGATGAAGTGGTCGTTCATCCCGCAGGACAACCCGAAGCCGAAGTACCTGGTGGTGAACGCGGACGAGTCCGAGCCGGGCACCTGCAAGGACATCCCGCTGATGCTCGCCTCGCCGCACACGCTGGTCGAAGGCGTCATCATCGCGTCCTACGCGATCCGCGCGAGTGCCGCGTTCATCTACGTCCGCGGCGAGGTCCTGCACGTTGTCCGCCGGCTGCAGCAGGCGGTCGCCGAGGCCAAGGAAGCCGGCTTCATCGGCCAGAACATCCTCGGCAGCGGCTACGACCTGGACGTGATCGTGCACGCCGGCGCCGGCGCCTACATCTGCGGCGAGGAGACGGCGCTGCTGGACTCGCTGGAAGGACGTCGCGGTCAACCTCGGCTGCGTCCTCCGTTCCCGGCGGTGGCGGGTCTCTACGGCTCGCCCACTGTTATCAACAACGTCGAGTCGATCGCGTCGGTTCCCGTCATCCTCAAGAACGGCGCCGACTGGTTCTCCTCGATGGGCACCGAGAAGTCCAAGGGCATGACGCTGTACTCGCTGTCCGGGCACGTCACCCGCCCGGGGCAGTACGAGGCGCCGATGGGCATCACGCTGCGGGAGCTGATCGACCTGGCCGGAGGTGTCCGTCAGGGCCATCAGCTGAAGTTCTGGACGCCGGGTGGTTCGTCCACGCCGCTGCTGACCTCGGAGCACCTCGACGTCCCGCTGGACTACGAGGGCGTCGGCTCGGTCGGCTCGATGCTGGGCACCAAGGCGCTGCAGATCTTCGACGACAGCACCTGCGTGGTCCGCTCGGTGCTGCGCTGGACCGAGTTCTATAAGCACGAGTCCTGCGGCAAGTGCACGCCGTGCCGCGAGGGCACCTGGTGGCTGGTGCAGATCCTCGAGCGGCTGGAGCACGGCAAGGGCACCGAGGAGGACCTGGTCACCCTGCTCGACCTGTGCGAGAACATCACCGGCCGTTCGTTCTGCGCGCTGGCCGACGGTGCGACCGCGCCGATCACCAGCTCGATCCAGTACTTCAAGGACGAGTACCTGGCGCACTTCGAGAACGGCGGCTGCCCGTTCGACCCGATGGCAAGCACTGTCTTCGCTACCGCTGGAGCAAGCGCATGACGATCCAAGCGAACCCGCCGGCCGGGTCGGAGGTGGAGCGCACCGATCTGGTGACGGTCACCATCGACGACATCGAGGTGAAGGTTCCGAAGAACACCCTGCTGATCCGGGCCGCGGAGCAGATCGGGATCCAGATCCCGCGGTTCTGCGACCACCCGCTGCTCGACCCGGTCGGGGCCTGCCGGCAATGTCTGGTCGAGATCACCGACGCCGGGAACGGCCGGGGGATGCCGAAGCCGCAGGCCTCCTGCACGATCACCGTCGCCGACGGCATGGTGGTCCGGACCCAGGTGTCCTCGCCGGTGGCGGACAAGGCCCAGCACGGGAACATGGAGTTCCTGCTGATCAACCACCCGCTGGACTGCCCGGTCTGCGACAAGGGCGGCGAGTGCCCGCTGCAGAACCAGGCGATGAGCAACGGCCGCGGCGAAAGCCGGTTCCACGAGATCAAGCGGACCTACCCGAAGCCGATCAACATTTCCGCCGAGGTGCTGCTGGACCGCGAGCGCTGCATCCTCTGCGCGCGCTGCACCCGGTTCTCCGAGCAGATCGCCGGTGACCCGTTCATCGCGCTGATCGAGCGCGGCGCACTGCAGCAGGTCGGCATCTACGAGAAGGAGCCGTTCGAGAGCTACTTCTCCGGCAACACGATCCAGATCTGCCCGGTCGGTGCGCTGACGAGTGCGGCGTACCGGTTCCGGTCCCGGCCGTTCGACCTGGTGTCGGTGCCGTCGGTGGCGGAGCACGACTCCTCCGGTGCGGCGATCCGGGTCGACTACCGGCGCGGCAAGGTGATGCGCCGGCTCGCCGGCGACGACCCGCAGGTCAACGAGGAGTGGATCTCCGACAAGGACCGGTTCGCGTTCAACTACGCGATCACCGGCGACCGGCTGACCCACCCGATGATCCGCGAGGACGGCGAGCTGCGGCCGGCGTCCTGGCCGGAGGCACTGTCCTTCGCGGCGGAGAACCTGACCGCGGCCCGCGGCAACGCGGCCGTGCTGACCGGCGGCCGGCTGACCGTCGAGGACGCCTACGCGTACTCGAAGTTCGCCCGGGTCGCCCTCGGCACCAACGACATCGACTTCCGGGCCCGGCCGCACTCCGCGGAGGAGGCGGACTTCCTCGCCGCCGCGGTGGCCGGCACCGGTCTCGGTACGACGTTCCGAGACCTGGAGCAGGCCGGATCCGTGCTGCTCGTCGGGTTCGAGCCGGAAGAGGAAGCGCCGTCGGTGTTCCTCCGGCTGCGCAAGGGCGTCCGTGCCCACGGCACCAAGGTCTTCACGGTCGCGGCCTACGGGTCCCGCGGCATCGAGAAGCTGGACGGCGTCGTCGTACCGGCATCGCCGGGCACCGAGGCCGCCGTACTGGCCGACCTCAATGCCGCCGGTGCGGCCGGGGCCGCGGCGCGGGCCGCGCTCGGTGCGGACTCGATCATCGTCGTGGGTGAGCGGCTCGCGAGCGCGCCGGGTGGTTACTCGGCCGCGCTGCGGCTGGCGCTCGACACGGGTGCGCAGCTGGCCTGGATCCCGCGGCGTGCGGGTGACCGCAGCGCGCTCGAGGCCGGCTGCCTGCCGGGGCTGCTGCCCGGTGGCCGGCTGGTGTCCGACCCGCAGGCGCGCGTCGACATGCAGGCCGCGTGGGGTGTGGAGCACCTGCCGGCGAACGTCGGCAAGGACCTGACCGAGATCCTGGCTTCGGCCGGGTCCCTGGCCGCCCTGGTGGTCGCCGGGGTCGAGATCGACGATCTGCCCGACCCGGCGGCGGCCCTGGCCGCGCTCGAGGCCGCGCCGTTCGTGGTCAGCTTCGAGGTCCGCAACTCGCAGGTGACCGAGCACGCCGACGTCGTCTTCCCGGTGGTTCCGCCGGCGGAGAAGGACGGCACCTTCGTCAACTGGGAAGGCCGCGAGCGGTCGTTCCCGGTGGTGCTGCCGGTCCCGGCCGCGATGCCCGACGTCCGGGCGCTGGCCGCGCTGGCGCAGGAGATGGACCGGTCGCTCGGGTTCGCCACTCCGGCCGGGGCGAAGAAGGAGTACGACGAGCTCGGCCGCTGGGACGGGGATCGCGCGCAGGAGCCGACGTACCAGGCCGGTCCGTCGCTCGGCGCGTTCGACTCCACCCGGCTGGCGACCTGGCGGATGCTGATCGACGACAGCCGGGCGAACGACGGTGAGCCGCACCTGACCGCCACCGCGCGTACGCCGGTCGCGCGGATCTCGCTCACCACCGCGCGGCGGCTCGGAGTCGCCGACGGGGACGAGTTGGCGGTCAGCACCGACGCCGGCTCGATCCGGCTGCCGGTGGTGATCACCACGATGACCGACAACGTGGTCTGGCTGCCGACGAACTCGGCCGACTCCCATGTCCGCCGGTCTCTGCACGCCGACCATGGCTCGATCGTCACGATCGCCGGAGGGAACGCATGATCAACATCCCGCTCGCGGTGCCGGACGCAGGGGTCGGGAACGACGACTGGTGGGTCGTCGGCCTCAAGGTGCTGCTGGTCTTCGTCTTCCTGATCGTGCTGACGCTGTTCAACATCTGGTGGGAGCGCCGGGTCGTGGCCCGGATGCAGCAGCGGATCGGCCCGAACGTGCACGGTCCGCAGGGCCTGCTGCAGTCGCTCGCCGACGGTATGAAGCTGATGTTCAAGGAAGACCTGATGCCGAAGGGCGTGGACAAGCTCGTCTACGTCCTGGCGCCGGTGGTCGTGTCGATCCCGGCCTTCCTGACCTTCGCGGTGATCCCGTTCGGACCGACGGTGAAGATCCCGTTCACCGACACCTACACCCGGCTGCAGATCACCGACCTGCCGGTCTCGGTGCTGTACGTGATGGCGGTCGCCTCGATCGGCATCTACGGCATCGTGCTCGGCGGCTGGTCGTCCAACTCGACGTACTCGCTGCTCGGTGGCCTGCGGTCCAGCGCGCAGATGATCTCGTACGAGGTCGCCATGGGCCTGGCGCTGGTGACCGTGTTCCTGTTCGCCGGCTCGATGTCCACCTCGGAGATCGTCGCGGCGCAGTCGCACCAGACCGTGCACCTGTTCGGTACGGCGATCTCGCTGCCCGGGTGGTACGCGTTCCTGCTGTTCCCGTCGTTCGTGATCTACGTGATCTCGATGGTCGGCGAGACGAACCGGGCGCCGTTCGACCTGCCGGAGGCCGAGGGCGAGCTGGTGGCCGGCTTCCTGACCGAGTACTCGTCGATGAAGTACGCGATGTTCTTCCTGGCCGAGTACATCAACATGGCGACCGTGTCGGCGCTGGCCACCACGCTGTTCCTGGGCGGCTGGCGGGCCCCGTGGCCGATCTCGATCTGGGACGGCGCGAACTCCGGCTTCTGGCCGGTGCTGTGGTTCGTCGGCAAGATGATGTGCTTCATCTTCTTCTACATCTGGCTGCGCGGCACGCTGCCGCGGCTGCGCTACGACCAGTTCATGCGGCTCGGCTGGAAGATCCTGATCCCGATCTCGCTGGCCTGGATCCTGCTGGTCGCGACCGTCCGCGCGGTCGGCCGGGAGACCACCTTCAGCCGCAGCACGCTGCTGGTCGCCGCCGCCGTCGTGCTGGTGATCGCGGTGGTCACCCTGTTCGTGCCGGCCAAGCCCAAGGAAGACAAGACCGAGGTCGACGACGGCGAGGACTTCGATGCCTTCGCCGGCGGCTTCCCGGTGCCACCACCGCTCGTCAAGACTCCGAGCCGAAATGAGGCGGACGTCAGCCGTGGCTGAGAAAAAGACAGTCAAAGAGTCCCTCTGGGATCCGGTAGCCGGGTTCGGGGTCACCTTCCGGACGATGTTCCGGAAGGTGTTCACCGAGGAGTACCCGTTCGAGAAGAAGCCGACCGCCCCACGCTTCCACGGCCGGCACCAGCTGAACCGCTGGCCGGACGGGCTGGAGAAGTGCATCGGTTGCGAGCTGTGCGCGTGGGCCTGTCCCGCGGACGCGATCTACGTCGAGGGTGCCGACAACACCGATGGCGGCCGGTTCTCCCCTGGTGAGCGGTACGGCCGGGTGTACCAGATCAACTACCTGCGCTGCATCCTCTGCGGTCTGTGCATCGAGGCCTGCCCGACCCGGGCGCTCACGATGACCAACGAGTACGAGCTCGCCGACAGCAGCCGCGCGTCCCTCATCTACGAGAAGAAGGATCTGCTGGCGCCGCTGCTCCCGGGCATGCAGGAGCCGCCGCACGACATGCAGCTCGGCAGCACCGAGAAGGACTACTACCTCGGTCTGACCGGTGCGGCCGTACCGGCCGAGGGTGGTGACGCCAAATGATCGGCATGGTCACCGGCGCGCACTTCGCGTTCTGGCTGCTGGCTCCGGTCATGATCCTGGCCGCGATCGCGATGGTCCTGGTCCGCAAGGCGGTGCACTCGGCACTGCTGCTGGCGACGGTGATGATCTGCCTCGCGGTGCAGTACGCCGCTCTGGACGCGCCGTTCCTGTTCGCCGTACAGATCATCGTCTACACCGGCGCGATCCTGATGCTGTTCCTGTTCGTGCTGATGCTGGTCGGCGTGGACGCCTCTGACTCCCTGGTCGAGACGATCCGCGGCCAGCGGCTGCTGGCCGCGGTGGCGTTCCTCGGCTTCGGGATCCTGCTGGTCGCCGCCGTCGGCAACGCGATCTGGGCGCACCCGACCGGGCTGGCCGACGCGCAGCCGGAGGGGAACGTCAGAGGCCTCGCACAGCTGTTGTTCGGCAAGTACGTGTTCGCCTTCGAGGTGACCTCGGCGCTGCTGATCACGGCGGCGCTGGGCGCGATGATGCTGGCGCACCGTGAGCGGCTGACCAAGAAGAGGACCCAGCGCGACCACGCCGAGGAGCGGCTCCGCAAGTACGCCGAGCAGGGGATCCACCCGGGTCCGCTGCCGACTCCCGGCGTACTGGCCCGGCACAACGCCGTCGACACGCCGGCGCTGCTGCCGGACGGGTCGATCGCACCGACCTCGGTTTCGCGTGTGCTGCAGGCACGTGGCACCGTGTTCCCCGAAACCGAGGAGCGGGCCGACATCGACGAGGTCCGCAAGCTCGACGCGGGCGACGACTACGACGCCTCCGAAGACTCCGACGAGGGAGAGAAGGCATGACGACCGAGCCGTACATCGTGCTCGCGGCGATCCTTTTCAGTATCGGCGCCCTCGGCGTGCTGGTGCGCCGCAACGCCATCGTCGTCTTCATGTGCGTCGAACTGATGCTGAACGCAACGAACCTCGCGTTCGTCACCTTCGCCCGCCAGCACGGCAACCTCGACGGCCAGATCGCCGCCTTCTTCGTGATGGTGGTGGCCGCGGCCGAGGTGGTCGTCGGGCTGGCGATCATCATGGCCATCTTCCGCACCCGTCGCTCGGCCTCGGTCGACGACGCCAACCTGCTCAAGTACTGAGGTAAGCACCGATGAGTCATGAGCTGACGTGGCTGCTGGTCGCGGTCCCGGCCGTGTCCGCGGCGATCCTCCTGCTCGGTGGCAGGGCCACCAACGCGTGGGGTCACCTGCTGGGCACGCTGGCGCCGCTGATCTCCTTCGCCTTCGGCGTCGTGCTGTTCGTCCAGATGCAGGCCAAGCCCAGCGACGACCGGGCCGAGACGGTCCGGCTGTTCGAGTGGTTCTCGGTCGGCAACATCAAGGTGGAGTTCAGCCTGCTGATCGACCCGCTGTCGATCCTGTTCGTGCTGCTGATCACCGGTGTGGGTTCGCTGATCCACATCTACTCGATCGGCTACATGGAGCACGACGAGCGCCGGCGCCGGTTCTTCGGTTACCTGAACCTGTTCATCGCGTCGATGTTGCTGCTGGTCCTCGCGGCCGACTACCTGGTGGTCTTCGTCGGCTGGGAGGGTGTCGGCCTGGCGTCGTACCTGCTGATCGGGTTCTGGCAGTACAAGACCACGGCCGCGGTCGCCGCGAAGAAGGCCTTCGTGGTGAACCGGGTCGGTGACATGGGCCTGTCGCTCGCGGTGATGAGCATGTGGGCGCTGTTCGGCTCCTCGGCCTTCGCGACCGTGAACGCCGGCGCGGACAAACTGTCGGGCACCTGGGCCACGCTGCTCGGGCTGATGCTGCTGCTGGCGGCCTGCGGCAAGTCCGCGCAGGTGCCACTGCAGTCCTGGCTGCTGGACGCGATGGAGGGCCCGACCCCGGTGTCGGCCCTCATTCACGCGGCGACCATGGTCACCGCGGGCGTCTACCTGGTGGTCCGTTCGAGCGCGATCTACGAGCAGACCGATGCGGCGTCCACCGCAGTGGTGGTGGTCGGTACCGTGACCGTCCTGGTCGGTGCGATCATCGGTTGCGCCAAGGACGACATCAAGAAGGTCCTGGCCGGTTCCACGATGAGCCAGATCGGCTACATGATGCTTGCCGCCGGCCTCGGTCCGGTGGGCTACGTCTTCGCGATCTTCCACCTGCTCACGCACGGTTTCTTCAAGGCCGACATGTTCCTCGGTGCCGGTTCGGTGATGCACGGCATGAACGACGACGTGAACATGCGGCGTTACGGCGCCCTGCGGAAGTACATGCGGGTCACCTACGTGACGTTCGCCTTCGGCTACCTGGCGATCCTGGGCATCCCGCCGTTCTCGGGCTTCTTCAGCAAGGACCACATCATCGAGGTCGCCTTCGCGGAGAACACGGTGGTCGGTCTGTGTGCGCTGCTGGGCGCCGGGATCACCGCGTTCTACATGACCCGGCTGATGATGATGACCTTCTTCGGCGAGAAGCGCTGGGAGGAGGACGTGCATCCGCACGAGTCGCCCAAGGTGATGACCGGTCCGTTGATCGTCCTGGCGATCCTCTCGCTCGTCGGCGGTGCGCTCTACTTCGTCGGCCACTGGATCGTGAAGTGGCTGGAGCCGGTCACCGGGTTCGAGGAGGCTGAACCGCCGATCGGGGCGCTGGCGATGACGCTGATCATCCTCGCGGTCGTGATCGTCGGCGCTGCCACCGGTGTCGTGCTGTTCCGGCGGGACATCCCGCGCCTGGCACCCGTGAAGGTCTCGCCGGTCACCACCTTCGCCCGCCGTGACCTGTACGGCGACGCGCTGAACGAGGCGGTCCTGATGCGTCCGGGGCAGTACCTCACCCGCACGCTGGTCTGGTTCGACAACCGCGTTGTGGACGGCCTGGTGAACGGGCTGTCCGCTCTGTTCGGTGGACTGTCCGGCCGGCTCCGCCGGGTCCAGACGGGCTTCGTCCGTTCCTACGCACTCAGCATGGTCTTCGGCGCCGCACTCGTGGTCGTCGCCCTCCTCGCGGTGAGGTTGTCGTGAACATCGGTTGGTTGACCCTCCTACTGCTCCTGCCGTTCGTCGGGGCCATCGCGACGATGCTGGTGCCCAAGGCGAAGGCGCTGCTGGCCAAGCAGATCGCGCTCGGGTTCTCGCTCGTCACGCTGGTGCTGACCGCGGTGATCGCGATCGGCTTCCAGCGCAACGGTCCCGGGGACTACGACGAGGTCCACAACTGGATCAAGCCGTTCGGTGCGCACTTCGCGCTCGGCCTCGACGGGGTCGGGGTGGTGCTGCTGGTGCTGACCGCGCTGCTCACCCCGGTCGTGCTGATCGCGTCCTGGAACGACGCACAGAACGGCCGCTGGTCGGAGAAGGCCTTCTTCGCCTGGATCCTCGGCCTGGAGGCGCTGTCGCTCGGCGTGTTCGCCGCCACCGACGTGTTCCTCTTCTATGTGCTGTTCGAGGCCACGCTGATCCCGATGTACTTCCTGATCGGTGGCTTCGGCGGCCCGCAGCGCTCGTACGCCGCGGTGAAGTTCCTGCTCTACTCGCTGCTCGGCGGTCTGCTCATGCTGGCGTCGGTGGTCGGCCTGTTCGTCGTCTCGGCGCGCCAGGGCGATCCGTCGTACCTGCTGTCCGACATGATCAAGCTCGACATGAGCCAGAACACGGAACGCTGGCTGTTCCTCGGCTTCTTCTTCGCCTTCGCGGTGAAGGCGCCGATGGTGCCGTTCCACACCTGGCTGCCGGACGCCGCCGGTGAGGCGACGCCGGGTACGTCGGTGCTCCTGGTCGGCATCCTGGACAAGATCGGCACCTTCGGGATGATCCGGTACTGCCTGGGCCTGTTCCCGAACGCGTCCGAGTGGGCCACCCCGGTCGTCCTCGTGCTGGCGCTGATCTCGGTCCTGTACGGCGCGCTGCTGGCGATCGGGCAGACCGACATCAAGCGGCTGATCGCGTACACCTCGATCTCGCACTTCGGCTTCATCGTGATGGGCATCTTCGCGCTGACGTCACAGGGCCTGACCGGATCGACGCTGTACATGTTCAACCACGGTCTCTCCACCGCGGCACTGTTCCTGATCGCCGGATATCTGATATCCCGGCGCGGATCCGCCCGGATCGCCGACTACGGCGGGGTGGAGAAGGTGGCCCCGGTACTGGCCGGCACGTTCCTGTTCGCCGGCCTGGCCAGCCTGGCCCTGCCCGGCCTGTCGCCGTTCATCTCCGAGTTCATGGTGCTGGCCGGGACATTCAGCCGGCACAAGACGATCGCGGTGATCGCGGTGTTCGGTATCGTGCTGGCCGCGCTGTACATCCTGCTGATGTACCAACGCACGATGACCGGACCGGTCCGGGACGGGATCGAGAAGCTGAAGGACCTGAACACGCGTGAGGTACTGGCGATCGCGCCGCTCGTGATCCTGATCATCGGCTTCGGCATCTACCCGAAGCCGGTGGTCGACATCATCAAGCCCGCGGTCGAGTCGACCATGCAGCGGGTGGGCGTGACCGACAAGGCTCCGCAGATCCCCGTGACGGAGGGACAGAAGTGATCGCGCACATCCTGCCGCTGGCGGATTTCACGGCGCCCAAGATCGAGTACACCGAGCTGGCTCCGCTGCTCGTGGTCTTCGGTGCGGCGTGTGTCGGCGTACTGGCCGAGGCGTTCCTGCCCCGGCAGTTGCGGCACCTGGTGCAGCTGGCGATCACGGTGGTCGCCGTCGTCGTCGCGGGCGTTTTGACCGCCATCCTGATGGGCGGCGACAAGGAGCTGATCGCGGCCCAGGGCGAGATCTCGGTCGACGGCCCGGCGCTGTTCACCTGGATCCTCCTGCTGGGGCTGACGCTGATCAGCGTGCTGCTGTTCGCCGAGCGGTCGGTCGACGGTGGACTGTCCGCGTTCGCCGGCCAGGCGGCCGCCGTACCGGGGTCCGAGGCCGAGCGCGAGGGCACCGCGGCGAGGGTCGAGCACACCGAGGTCTTCCCGCTGACGCTGTTCGCGGTCGGCGGCATGATGCTGTTCGCCTCGGCCAACGACCTGCTGGTGCTGTTCGTCGCGCTCGAGGTCTTCTCGCTGCCGCTGTACCTGCTGTGCGGGCTGGCGCGCCGTCGCCGGCTGATCTCGCAGGAAGCCGCGATGAAGTACTTCCTGCTCGGTGCGTTCTCCTCGGCGTTCCTGCTGTTCGGCATCGCGCTGCTCTACGGGTACGCCGGGACGATGTCGCTCGGCGGGATCTCGGACGTCCTGGCCACCCAGACCGGCGGTGACGTGATCCTGCTGGCCGGGACGGGGCTGCTGGCGGTCGGCCTGCTGTTCAAGGTCGGCGCCGTACCGTTCCACTCCTGGACGCCGGACGTCTACCAGGGCGCCCCGACGCCGGTCACCGGGTTCATGGCGGCCTGCACCAAGATCGCCGCGTTCATCGGGTTGATGCGGGTCTTCTACGTCGCCCTCGGCGGGACGCGCTGGGACTGGGCGCCGATGATGTGGATCGTCGCGATCCTCACCATGGTGGTCGGCTCGATCGTCGCGATCACCCAGTCCGACGTGAAGCGGATGCTGGCGTACTCGTCGATCGCGCACGCCGGCTTCCTGCTGACCGCGTTCGTCGGGCTCTCGCAGGCAAGTAGCGGTGTCCACAACGGGATCACCTCGACCCAGGCGGTGCTGTTCTACCTGGTCTGCTACGGCTTCCCGACCGTCGGCGCCTTCGCCGTCGTGACGCTGGTGCGGGACGCGGGTGGCGAGGCGACGCACCTGTCGCGCTGGGCCGGACTGGGCAAGAAGTCGCCGCTGCTGGCCGGCATCTTCGCGTTCTTCCTGATCTCCTTCGCCGGGATCCCGCTGACCGCCGGCTTCACCGGCAAGTGGGCGGTGTTCACCGCGGCGTGGTCCGGTGGCGCGTGGCCGCTGGTCGTGGTCGCCGTACTGTGCAGCCTGATCGCCGCCTTCTTCTACGTCCGCGTGATCGTGCTGATGTTCTTCTCCGACCTCCCGGCCGACGCACCGGACGTGGCCCTGCCCGGCTGGCAGACCACGACCGCCGTCGCCCTCGGTCTCGCCGCCACCGTGGTCCTCGGCCTGGTCCCCGGACCGGTGCTCGACCTGGCGGCCCGCGCAGGTGAGTTCATCCGTTGAGCCCGACCCCGCTGCCGGCCGAGAGCCTGGGATTCGCGTTCGCCGACGAGGCGCTCGAATCCCGGGTTCGGGCCGGCCTGGAAACCGTCGAGCAGGCGCTGCGCGACGCGACCCAGTCCGAGGCGCCGTTCGTCACCGCGGCCGCGCAGCACGTCATGGTTGCCGGTGGCAAGCGGTTCCGGCCGCTGCTGGTCCTGCTGGCGGCAGAGTTCGGGTCCACTCCGGACGCCTCGGAGGTCGTCAAGGCGGCCGTGGTGGTCGAGCTCACCCATGTCGCGACCCTGCACCACGACGACGTGATGGACGAGGCCGCGCTGCGGCGGGGCTCGTCCACCGCGAACGCCCGCTGGGACAACTCGGTCGCCATCCTGTCCGGTGACTGGCTGTTCGCCCGGGCGTCCTACCTGCTTGCCGACCTCGGGCCGGAGGCGGTCCGGATCCAGGCCCGCACCTTCGGCCGGCTGGTCGAAGGCCAGATCCGTGAAACCCTGGGGGTCGGCGAGGGCCAGGACCCGCTGAAGCACTACCTGTCGGTGGTCGCCGACAAGACCGGCTCGCTGATTGCGACGTCGGTGCTCTTCGGCGCCCGGTACGCCGGTGCCTCCGAGCAGATCCAGGAATCGCTGCGCGCCTTCGGCGAGGAGATCGGCGTCGCCTTCCAGCTCGCCGACGACATCCTCGACATCGCCTCGGAGTCCGGCCAGTCCGGCAAGACTCCCGGCACCGACCTGCGCGAGGGCGTCCCGACCCTCCCGGTCCTGATCTTCCGTGCTCAGGCCGACCCGTCGGACCCGACGGACGCACGCCTGCTCGAGCTGCTCGACTCGGACCTGTCCGACGACACCCGCCTGGCCGAGACCCTCGACCTCCTCCGGGCCCATCCGTCCTTCCGGCAGGCGGAGGACGACGTACGCCGCCGCGCCGCCGACGCCCGCAAACTGCTCGCCGACCTCCCCGAAGGCACCGCCAGGGACGCGCTCGACTCGCTCTGCGACCTGGTCGCCACCCGCTCGGTCTAGAAGGCGTTCCGGCGCCGCATGGCGCGCGGCCGCCCGTCCGGGTCGTAGACGTGACGGGCCAGCCGGCTTGCCCAGGCCGTCTGCAGGCGGGACACGGGTTGCGGGCTGTGCCGGCGGATCCGGCCGGGAGGTCGTGGCCCGAGGCAACCATTCGCGATCCACTCGTCGAGAGCGGCGGCCTGCTCCTGCCAGAGCTTGAAGCCGCTGATCGGGTCGAGGTCCGGGGCGTCGGTGGCGAGATGTTCGGACCACAGCTCCGAGCGGAGCGACTGGGCCAGGTCCGCGGACTCGATCGCGCAGGTCAATTCGCTGTCGTTGGTCCAGGACCTGCGATTGAAGTTGTCCGAGCCGCAGGTCAGCCACTGGTCGTCGACGATGCAGACCTTCGCGTGCACATAGATCGGTACGCCGTACTCGTTCTCGAGGTTGTACACGGCGACGCGATCCGACTCCAGCAATCTCAGTGCCTCGAGCTGGGCGTAGCGGGCCGGCGGGCCGCTAATCCGGCCGTCCTGGTCCGGATACCGTGGCACGACCGCGATGATCCGCAGCTCGGGCGACCGGTCCAGCGCCTCCCGCAGGCAATGCGTCACCTCCGCTGACCACAGGTACTGATCCTCGACGTAGACCAGGGTCTTCGCTCGCGCGAACGCCTTCAGATAGCCGCGGGCCACGCTGTATTCACCGTGCGGCGCGAACGGGAAACCGGGATGCTTGTGCGCGTAGGTCCGCAGTACCTGCACCGCATGCGGCCCGGCCGGCGGCGGATCCGGGAACGCCTCCGGCAACTTCGACGGGTGTCGCGGCATCCGCGCCAGCCGCTGGACCACCATCCGGTACGGCGTCCGCCGGTCGAGCGGATGTGGATCGTCCCAGCGTTCGACGAAGCAGCGGAGGAGCTCGCCCACCGCGGGACCGTGGACCTCGAGCATGACGTCGTGCCAGGGAGCCCGGGACCCGTAGCGCGGGTCCATCGGTGCCGTCTGCGGATCGCCCAGGTGCCGTGCATCGTCGCGTCGTCCGTGACATAGGTCGATACCGCCGACGAACGCGACATCGGCGTCCGGATCGCCGCGATGCCGGATCACGAACAGCTTCTGGTGGTGCGATGCCAGCCGGCGCACCCGCTGGTCGAGCAACACCTCGGCGCCGGCCTCGTTCAACTCGGTCCCGAGCCGCTGGTTCTGCTGCGAGTTGAAGTTCATCCGGTCGGAGTGGGACCGCCACAACAGCGCCCGGATCTCCACCCCGGTACGCGCGAGGTCGCAGAGGACCGACCCGATGCTCGGACCGTCCTCGAACAGCACCTCATCCGGATCCCCGCGCCAGTCGGTGAAGTACACCCGGTCACCGGGCCGCAGTGCACACAGCTCGTCGTACAACCGCCGGAAGTACGTCGCCCCATGCACCAACGGCCGCACCAGATTCCCCTCGGTCCACGCCCCACCCTCGTCGATACAAGTGGCAGCATTCCCACGCTCGCCCGCCCTGAGGAACCAGTCGTACGTCATACCCACCCAGTGCCCTCCCAGCCCCACCACACACCCGGCTCCACCTCACGACCGGCGCGTTTGGTCAGACTGCGGAGGCGGTCATGGCGGCGCGTTCGAGGGCTATGGAGCGGCGGCGGCGGTTCATGCTGTCCCAGGTGAAGATGACGAGGGCGAGCCAGACCAGGCCGAAGCCGGCCCAGCGCATCGTGGACATGGCCTCGTGGAAGACCAGGACGCCGACGGTGAACTGCATGATCGGCGCGATGTAGTTCAGCAGGCCGAGCGTCGTCATCGAGACCCGCGTCGCGGCGGCTCCGAAGAGCAGGAGGGGTACGGCGGTGATCGGGCCGGTCAGCAACACCAGCACCAGGTAACCGGCGCCCTGGTGGGTGACCGTCGAATCGCCTTGGAGTCCGAGTACGGCGACCGCCGCGAGCGCGAGCGGGAACACGGTGCCGGACTCGATTGCCATCCCCTCGATGGCACCGGCGCCGGCCTGCTTCTTCGCCAGCCCGTAGAACCCGAACGAGAACGTCAGGATGATCGCCACCCACGGCGGCCGCCCGTTCTCGATCGTCAGCCCGACGACGGCCACGAACGCGATCGCCAGCGCGACCCACTGCGCCGTACGCAGCCGTTCCTTCAGGACGAAGACGCCGAGCAGCACCGTGAACAGCGGGGTGATGAAGTATCCCAGCGACGTCTCGACCACCCGGCCGTGGTTCACCGCCCAGATGTACGTGCCCCAGTTCGCCGAGATCAGGAACGCCGCGGCGATCAGCGGCCACCGCCGCCGCGGCTCCCGCAGCAACGCCTTCACCTGGCCGAACTTCCGCAGTACGACGACCAGGATCGCGATCGTCACCAGCGACCAGAGGACCCGGTGGGCGAGCAGTTCGATCGCGCCGGAGTGGTCCAGCAGCTTCCAGTACAGCGGAAAGAGGCCCCAGATCAGGTACGCGGCGAAGCCGTAGGTGAACCCTTTTCGCTGTTCTGGCACGGCGTCAGCCTAAGCCCGCGCGACAGTGGCATCCAATTGCTTTGCTCATGACGTGAGACGGGCTGGTGCGATGCGGTTGGATAGAGAGGTGGAGACGAGGAGGCACCAGTGGGTGTGAGGACCGGTCTGGTCTCGGTGACGTTTCGCCAGTTGCCGGCCGACGAGGTGGCGGAGATGGCGGCGAAGGCCGGTCTCGCGGCGATCGAGTGGGGCGGTGACGTGCACGTCCCGCTCGGCAATCTGGTCGCCGCCCAGCGGGTGAAGGCGCTGTCGGAGGTCCACGGCCTCGAGATCGCGGCGTACGGCTCGTACCTGCGGGCCGGCAGTGTCGACCGCGAGGAGATGCGCTCGGCGGTCGCCACCGCCGAGGCTCTCGGCGCGCCCCGGATCCGGGTCTGGGCCGGCAACGTCGGTACGGCGGAAGCCGGCGTGGGGGACCGGATGGCGGTGACCCGTGGGCTGGCCGAGTTGGCCGACGTTGCCGCGACCGCGGGGATCGAGGTCGCGATGGAGTTTCACCGCAACACGCTCACCGACGAGGTCGACTCGACGATCACGCTGCTGCTCGACGTCGGCGCGCCCAACCTCAAGACCTACTGGCAACCGCCGGTCGACCTGGACGACGCCCAGTGCCTCGAGCAACTCGAGGCCCTGATGCCGTGGCTCAGCACTGTCCACGTCTTCTCGTGGTGGCCGTCCAACACCCGCCTGCCACTAGCGGCCCGAGCATCCCTCTGGCGCCCCGTCCTGGACCGCCTCGCCGCCGAACCCCGCGAAATCAACGCCCTCCTCGAGTTCGTGGCCGACGACTCCCAGGACCAGTTCGCCAAGGACGCCGCCGACCTGCACAGCTGGGTCTGATCAGCCGGTTGTGTAGACGCCGACACCGATCGTCCCCTTGGGCTCGGGCCTCGGACGGTTCGTGATGCGGACCCGGGACCAGTGGAACCGTTGTCGATGCTCAGATCGTGATCGACCGGCTATCCGGATGGTTGCCCGGATTGGTCGGAAAGTTCCGCTGAGCACTGGTCAAGCGGTGGATTCTTCCGCAACGCTGACGGGTAACAGATTCCTTCCCCGCCCCGGAGGTGTCCGATGTCCTTCATCAGGCCGTTGCCCAGGCTGCTCGCCGTACTGCTGCTGTTCGCGGCGACACTCACCACCAGTCAGGTCGTGACCGCGACCGAAGCGCGAGCGGATGGTTGCTACACCTGGGGCCGCACGCTCAGTCAGGGGATGGCCGGCGAGGACGTGCGGCAGTTGCAGATCCGGGTCGCGGGATATCCCGGGTACGGCGCGCATCTGGCCGTCGACGGTGATTTCGGGCCGGCCACGAAGGCGGCGGTGCAGCGGTTCCAGTCGGCGTACGGGCTGGGGGCGGACGGGGTCGCCGGGCCCGCCACGTTCAGCAAGATCTACGCGCTGCAGGACGATGACTGCACACCGATCCACTTCACCTACGCGGAGCTCGACGACGGTTGCGGCGGATCCGGGTACGACGGTGGGCCGCTGTCCGAGGCGGCGACGAAGGCGAACGCGTTGCAGACCATGTGGCAGCTGGAGGCGATGCGGCACGCGCTCGGTGACCAGCCGCTGAACATCACCAGCGGGTTCCGCAGCATCCCGTGCAACAACTCGGTCGGCGGTGCGAGCAACAGCCAGCACCTCTACGGCCGGTCCGCCGATCTGGTCGGCGTCCATTCGCTGTGCACGCTCGCCAAACAAGCCCGCAACCACGGCTTCGGCGGCATCTTCGGCCCTGGCTACCCGGACCACAACGACCACACCCACGTCGACATCCGCACAAGCAACGCGTGGAGCGCGCCGAACTGCGGGATCTAGAGCAGCTGGCTGAAGGTGTGGATCAGGAGGCCGACCAGGGCGCCGACGACGGTTCCGTTGATCCGGATGAACTGCAGGTCGCGGCCGACGTGCAGTTCGATCCGGGCGGCGGCCTCGCGGCCGTCCCAGCGTTCGATCGTGTCGGAGATGATCGAGACGATCTCGTTGCCATAGGTGCGCACGACGTACCCGACCGCCTCGGCGGCGCGGGCGTCGACCTTGCCGCGGAGGCCGGCGTCGTCCTGCAGCCGTTTGCCCAGCTCCTGCAGGGCCGTCGTCGCGCGCACCTGCAACGTGCTGGCCGGATCGTTGACCGCCTCGATCAGCGCCGTCCGTACGGCGTCCCACACAGCGGTCAGGCTCGAGCCCATGTCGGGGTGGTTGAGCATCCGGGCCTTGAACGCCTCGAAGCGGCCCATCATGTCGGGGTCGTTCTGCAGATCGTCGGCGAGCTGGCCGAGCAGCCGGTCGAGCGCCTGGCGGGTCGGGTGCGAGGGGTTGTCCCGTACGTCGGCCAGCCAGGCCAGCGCCTCCCGGTGGATCCGGTCGATCACTATCCGGTCCACCCACAGTGGCGACCAGCGCGGCGCCCGCGAACCGACGATGTCGGCGACCACTTCCCGGTTGTCCCGCAGCCAGTCGTGCGCCTCGACCAGGACCAGGTCGAACAACGCGTGGTGCGCGCCGTCCTCGACCACCGACTGCAGGAAATGCCCGGCGATCGGGCTCAACGGCTCTCGCACGAACCGCGGTAGCAACGATCCCCGCACGAACGCGGTCACGTCCTCGTCGCCCAGCCTCGGCAGCGCCGCGCCGATCGTCCGGGCCCCCTCGGCCACGATCCGCTCGGCGTGGGTGCCGGCGGCAAGCCACTCGCCGGCCCGGCGGCTCACCTCGGCGGTGCGCATCTTCTCCGCCACCACCTCTTCGGAGAGGAAGTTCTCGGTGACGAACTGCTCCAGGCTGTCGGCGAGGCTGTCCTTGCGGGTCGGCACGATCGCGGTGTGCGGGATCGGCAGCCCGAGTGGATGCCGGAACAGTGCGGTGACCGCGAACCAGTCCGCCAGCGCACCCACCATCGCCGCCTCGGCCGCGGTGTTCACGTAACCCCATCCGCCCTCGAGGTGCAGAGTGGCCACGTAGATCACGACCGCGAGCAGCAACAACCCCAACGCGACCGATCGCATCTGCCGCAACCCGCGCCGCCGAACCTGGTCAGCGGCGCTCAACGTCATTGTCGCCATACAACGATCTAACCAAGTGGGCGGTGATGAGGTGGTCAGGCTACGGCCTGGTCGACCCCTGAATTCCGCACGATCCGTCGATCCATTAGGCCGGAGATGAGCGCGAGCGCCAACCCCGCGACGGCCAGTACGGCGCCGAACCGGCTCGGCCACTCATACCCGAAGCCGGCGGCCAGTACGACGCTGCCGAGCCAGGCACCGAGTGCGTTCGCGAGGTTGAGCGTCGAGTGGTTGAGTGAGGCGGCCAAGGACTGGCCTCCGTGCGCGACATCCATCAAGCGGGTCTGCAGCGCCGGAACCAGGATGCTCGCCGAGAAGCCCATCGCGAACACTCCGATCAGCGCACCCGGCCGGGTCTGCGCCAGCCAGCCGAACGTTCCGAGGACGACGGCCACCGCGATCAGGCCGCCGTACAGGCTCGGCATCAGGGCGCGGTCGGCCAGGCGGCCGCCGACCACGGTGCCGCAGGTCATGCCCACGCCGTACGCGGCCAGCACGACGGTGACCGCGGACTCGGAGAAACCGGCCAGTTCCGTCATCGTCGGGGTGATGTAGGAGTAGGTGGCGAACATGCCGCCGAAGCCGACCATGCCGACCAGCAGGGCCATCCACACCTGCGGCCGGGCCAGTGCGCTGAGCTCGCTGCGGATGTTGACGTCGCTGCCGACCGGCTGCGGCGCGACCCAGAACCACACCGCCACCAGCGTGAGCAGTCCGAGCCCGCCGACCGCGAGGAACGGCGCCTGCCAGCCGAGCCGCTGGCCCATCAGGGTGGTGAGCGGTACGCCGATGATGTTGGCGACCGGGAGTCCGACCATCGTCATCGAGACCGCCCAGGCCCGCCGGTTGGCCGGCACCAGCGTCGTGCCGACGACCGCGCCGATCCCGAAGAACGCGCCGTGCGGCAGGCCGGTCAGGAAGCGCGCGGCCATCAGGAACTCGTAGCTCGAGGCAACGGCCGAGAGCACGTTGCCGAGCACGAACACCGCCATCAGTCCCAGCAGCAACCGCTTCCGCCCGGTTCGCGCGCCCAAGGCCGCGATCACCGGCGCGCCGACCACGACCCCCAGCGCGTACGCCGAGATGACGTGACCGGCGGTCGGGATCGAGATGTGCACGCCGTCCGCGATCTGCGGCAGCAACCCCATCGTGACGAACTCGGTGGTTCCGATCGCGAAACCACCGGTCGCCAGCGCGAACAACGCCAGGCCGACGTGGCGCCTGGTAGTCGTGCGAGTGTCAGGAGTCACCGAGTTTTTCACGCCTGATTGTTGCACCCACGAGCAGGCCCACCGCGAGCAGGGAGAAGACCGCGTTGCCGACCAGGATCACCGCCAGCAAGCCGGCATCAAGCCAGCCGTTGTGGAACAGGTCGTCCACCACCGCAGGCTTCGCCTCATCGCTCCCACACCTCTCTCATCGGTCACGCCCATCACTCTCGTCTTCGACGGGCGTGCACACAGACGCGATCCGTCCCGATCCCGCGCTGACGGATGTCATGGCGTTGTGGGAGCATCCGGCATGGCCAACTATGGGGACTACCAGTTGCAGATCTACCTGCAGGGGATGTTGCAGGGGATCCGGCCGGAGATCACGACCGACCTGGCCCGGCTGGAGTCGCAGGCGGCCGGGAAGCTGCCGGTGGAGGCGATGGGGTACATCGTTCCGAGCGCGGGGAGTGGCGCGACGGCACGAGCCAACCAGGTGGCGTTCGAGCGGTGGCGCCTGGTGCCCCGGATGCTTCGCGGCAGCACCGAACGCGACCTGTCCTGCACCATCCTCGGTACGACGATGCCCGCCCCGGTGGTGGTCGCACCGATCGGCGTCCAGACGCTGGCGCATCCGGACGGCGAACTCGCGACGGCCCGGGCCGCCGACACCCTCGGCCTGACCTACACGCACTCGACCCAGGCGAGTCACGCGATCGAGCAGATCGAGGCCGGCAGCAAGTGGTTCCAGCTCTACTACCCGACCGACCGGGACGTCTGCCTCAGCTTCCTCCAGCGTGCGAAGGCCGGCGGGTACGGCGTACTCGTCGTCACGCTCGACACCGGAACGATCGGGTGGCGGCCGTCCGACCTGGACCGCGGGTTCCTGCCGTTCCTCAAGGGTGAAGGGCTGGCGAACTACTTCAGCGACCCGGCCTTCCAGGCGAAGCTGGTCAAGCCGGTCGCCGAGGACCCGGGTGCCGCGGTGATGCACTGGGCGCAGATGTTCCCGAACGTCGGCCTGGCCTGGGACGACCTGTCGTTCCTGCGCGACAACTGGGACGGCCCGATCGTGCTGAAGGGGATCACCGCGGTCGAGGACGCCAAGCTCGCGGCCGAGCACGGCGTGGACGGCATCGTGGTCTCGAACCACGGCGGCCGCCAGGTGGACGGCGCGATCGCGTCGCTGGATGCGTTGCCCGCGATCGCGGATGCGGTGGGCGAGCAACTGACGGTCCTGTTCGACTCCGGCGTACGCACTGGCGCCGATGCCGCCAAGGCGCTAGCGCTCGGTGCCAAAGCGGTGCTGCTCGGACGTCCGCTGCTCTACGGCCTGGCGCTGGCCGGGCAGGCGGGTGTCGAGCATGTGCTGCGGTGCTTCCTGGCCGAGCTCGACCTGACGCTGGCGCTGGCCGGGTACGCCAATCATCGTGAGCTCAACCGCGACTCGGTGGTCCGGGCGTGAAGGCGGTCATCTTCGACCTGGACAACACGCTGTTCGACCACACCGCGTCGGCGACGTACGCGATCCGCACGTGGATCCCCGAGCTCGGTGGCACGCCGTCGGAGGAACTGGTCGCCCAGTGGTTCGTGATCGAGGACCGCCACTACGAGCGGTGGCTGGCCGGTGAGCTCACCCACCAGGGCCAGCGCCGAGCCCGGCTGCGCGACTTCCTGCCGGTGCTCGGCCACCCGGTGCCACCGACCGATGCGGAGCTGGATCAACTGTTCACGGGCTACCTGCGTCACTACCGGGGCAGCTGGACCGCGTTCCCGGACGCCCGCCCCGCGCTGGAAGTTGCTCGGGGCAACGGTTGGCGGATCGGCGTGCTGACCAACGGGAGTACGACGCAGCAGAACGCGAAGCTGGCCGCGATCGGGCTGGCCGAGCTGGTGGATGTGGTCAGTACGTCGGAGTCGCTCGGCGTCAGCAAGCCGGCGCCGGAGGCATACCTGCGGACCTGCGAGGCCCTCGGCACCGAGCCCGCGGACACTCTGATGATCGGCGACAACCTCGAGCTCGATGTCGTGGCGGCGCGGGCCGTGGGGCTGGCCGCGCGGCATCTCGATCGGCCTGCCGGGATCACTCTCCTGCAGTTACTTTGACGCCGTCCACGAGCAGACGGATCAGGCGGTTGGCGCGGTCCTGTGAGCCAGGGGTGCCGACGGACAGGCTGAAGCCGCTCAGCGCTCCGGCGAGGTCGTCGACGGTCACATCGGTGCGGAACAGGCCGGCCTCGACGCCCGCGTTGAGGAGCTCCTCCAGCGCCGAGTAGACCTTGGCGTGGCTGAGTGCCACCGCATCGTGGTCGGTCGCCAGCACGACCGTCTTCAACGCCTGTGCCATTCCGGGTCGGCCGGCGACCTGGCCGACGAAGTTCTGCATCCAGATGATCAGGGCCTCGTCGGGTGGCAGCACCCCCAGCAGTTCTTCCACGCCGTCGCAGAGCACGCCGATCTGCTGGACGTACGCGCCGGTGATCAGCGCCTCGCGGGTCGGGAAGTGCCGGTAGAGCGTCGCGATCCCGACCCCGGCCCGCCGCGCGACCTCGTCCAGCGCGGTGTCGACGCCGCGCTCGGTGAACACGTCCACCGCCGCGGTGAGGACCGCCGCCCGCTTGGCTCGCGCGTCCGCTCGCATCCCCGGATCTCCTCACTTGTCAACTGGAGGAATCCTCCGTATAAAGGATCTGGAAGATTCCTCCACTTAGCTTAGCAAGGAGCGGGCCATGCCCGAGCGTGTGCTGGTCACCGGCGGGACCGGATATGTCGCGGGGTGGTGCATCGTCGAACTGCTCCGGCGCGGCTACGACGTGCGTACGACGGTCCGCAGCCTGGCGAAGGCGGACACCATCAGGGCAGCCGTCGAGGCCGAGCTCGCCGCCGGATCGACCGCGCCGGCTGGGACGGCTGCGCCGGCTGGGATGGGGGCGGCTGCCGGGATCGGGGTAGCTGCCGGGATGGGGTCGGCTGCCGGGGCGATGGCTGATCCGGGTCGTGTGGGTGATCGGCTGTCGTTCCAGGTTGCCGACCTGACGTCGGATGGTGGCTGGGGCGAGGCGCTCGCGGGGGTTGATTACGTGCTGCACGTTGCGTCGCCGCTCGGCACTGGCTCGACCAAGAACCCCGACGACCTGATCGTCCCGGCGCGCGACGGCGCCGTCCGCGTCCTGCGGGCGGCGACCGACGCCGGCGTCAAGCGGGTCGTGATGACGTCAGCGTGTGCGGCCGCGAGTCCCGCGCTCTACACCGACGACAGCGTCACCGACGAGACGTTGTGGACGGATCCGGCCGACTCGCGGCTGACGACGTACCGGAAGTCCAAGACGCTGGCCGAGCGCGCCGCGTGGGACTTCATGGCGGCGTACGACGGACCGACCACGCTGACCACGATCCTGCCGGGTGCTGTCTTCGGGCCGGTACTGACGCCGTCGAACGTCGGCTCGGTCGAGGTGATCGGCCGGCTGCTCCAAGGGCGGATGCCCGGAACGCCGCGGCTCGGCTTCGAGCTCGTCGACGTGCGGGACCTGGCCGACATCCACATCCGCGCGATGACCTCGGATGCCGCCGCGGGGCAGCGGTTCATCGCCGTCGGCGACTTCCTGTGGGTGGCGGACATGGCAACATCGCTGCGTTCCCGGGTGGGTGAGTCCGCTCGCAAAGTCCCGACCCGTCGGTTGCCTGACTTCGCGCTGAAGGCGATGTCCGTCTTCGACGCCTCGCTGCGCGACATCACGCCGGCGCTGGGCCGCCGGCATCGCCACAGTCCGGCCAAGGCCGAGCGTCTGCTCGGCTGGCGGGCTCGGACGGGCGCGGAGACGGTCGCCGATTGTGGCGAGAGTCTGCTGGCGAAGAAGGCGGTTGTCGTGTAGCGACCATTTCAGATACCTTCTTCTCTGAAGTAGGCGTTACAAGGAGGTTCGATGGAGCGCGTCAGAGCGGTGGCCCGGCGGTACGTCGACGCGGGCCGGTACCCGGGGACGATCACGGTGGTCGCCCGGCGGGACGAGGTGGTCTGCTTCAACGCGTACGGGCGCTCCGACGTCGAGCGGGACCGGCCGATGCGAGCGGACACGATCTTCCGGATCTACTCGATGACCAAGCCGATCGTGAGTCTCGGTCTGATGCAGTTGTACGAGGAAGGGCTGTTCCAGCTCGACGATCCGGTGGTGAAGTTCCTACCCGCGCTCGGTCGCCCGAAGGTGTACGACGAGGGTGGTCTGCGGGAGTCGGGTCGCGAGATGACGGTGCGGGATCTGTTGATGCACACGTCGGGGCTCGCGGCGTCGAACGGCAAGCATCCGGTCAGCCTGCTGTATCAGGAGGCCGGCCTGACCGGGATGGATTCGGACGCGGCGCTGTCGGAGCTGCCGGCCCGGCTGGCCGGGCTGCCGCTGCAGGCGGATCCGGGGTCGCGCTGGATCTACGGGATCTCCACCGATCTGGTCGGACTGTTGTGCGAGGTGATCAGCGGGCTGCCGCTGGATCGCTATCTGCAGACCAGGATCTTCGATCCGCTCGGAATGACGGACACCGGGTTTTCGGTGCCTGAGGCAAGCATCTCCCGGTTCGCCGCGAGCTATGCGTACGACGTCGGTGGCTTCAAGCTCGCCGATGATCCGCTGACGAGTGCCTACACCCGGCCACGGTCGTTCCTGTCCGGGGTCGCCGGGCTGGTGTCGACGGCGGGCGACTACCTGCGGTTCGCCCGGATGCTGGCCGGCGGCGGTTCGCTCGACGGGGTCCGGATCATCGGGCCGCGGACGCTGCGCTTCATGACCATGAACCATCTGCCGGGCGGTCAGGATCTCGCGGCGTTCGCCGACTTCGGCGGCGAGACGAAGCGGGCGGGCCAGGGGTTCGGGCTCGGTTTCGGGGTGTTGCTCGATCCGGTGGTGGCGCAGACGATCGGCACACCCGGCGAGTACTTCTGGGGCGGCGCGGCCTCGACCGCGTTCTTCGTGTCACCCGCGGATGAGCTGATCGTCATCTTCCTCACCCAGTTGCGGCCCTCTGCGAGTTATCCAATTCGCCGTGAACTGAGAGCCGCCGTCTATGCCTCACTTGTTGACTGACGACGGCTGTCGGCTCTGGTCCGAGGTGAGCGGCGACGGTCCACCCGTTGTCCTCGTCCACGGCGGTCCCGGTTGGTGGGACGTGTTCCACGACCTCGTACTTCCCGGGTTCACTCTTCACCGCTGGGACCAGCGCGGTGCCGGCCGCTCAGACCGCCGCGGTCCCTACACCCTGACCCGCTTCGTCGAAGACCTCGAGACGATCCGCCACACCACCGGCCACGAGCAGGTCACCCTCATCGGCCACTCCTGGGGAGCAGCCCTCGCCCTCCAGTACGCCGCAGTGCACCTCGACCACCTCACCCATCTGATCCTGGTCTCGAGCACCGGCCTCGACGGCACACCGCCGACGTACCGCGACCGCGTCGCCGACATCCTCGCGCACACCCCACCCGACGACCCCTGGATCGCTCGTATTTCAACGGGTTTCGCCGACCGCGAGACCGCTCTCGACTACGCCCGCCAACTCAACACGCCCCGCTTCGAGCCCAACCAGGAGTGCGCCGACGCCCTACTCGCCGAGCTCCGCGCACTACCCGACAGAGCAGCCGCCTGCCGGCGGATCGCCGTACCCACACTGCTGATCCACGGTGCCGAGGACCTCCGCCCGCCGTACGTCACGGACAGCCTCCTCGAAGCACTGCCGAACGCAGAACGGGTAGTGCTCGACGGTGTCGCGCACTACCCGTGGGTGGAAGACCCGGACGCCTTCGAGAAGGTCGTCCGGGCCTATCTGAGCTGAAAACTCAGCCTCAGTTGACGGTCCAGGTGTCGGCGCCGGTGACCAGAGCCTGCAGATCGCCGGTGCCCTGGGCTTCCTGGGCGGTGGTGATCTGCTGGCGGACCATGTCGTCGTACGCCGGGCGCTCGACCGAGCGGAAGACGCCGATCGGCGCGCGGTGCAGGACGCCGGCGTCGGTCAGCCGGGACAGGGCGAACGCGTACGCCGGGTCCTCGGTGTGGGCGTCGTGGATGACGAGATCCGCCTCGCCACCGGGCAGGTCCGCGACCTCGCGGACGGCCAGTGAGGCGAAGCCGTCGCGGACCACGCCGAGCCGCCCGTCCTTGCCGAACCGGATCGGCTCACCGTGCACGAGCGGGATGATCGCGTCGTCCCGGGTCTCCGGGTCCTTGAACGCCTCGAACGCGTTGTCATTGAAGATCGGGCAGTTCTGGTAGATCTCCACGAACGACGTCCCGCGGTGTTCGGCGGCCGCCCGCAGCACCGACGTCAGGTGCTTGCGGTCGGAGTCGACCGTACGCGCCACGAACGTCGCTTCCGCGCCGAGCGCCAGCGAGACCGGGTTGAACGGGTTGTCCACCGAACCCATCGGCGTCGACTTCGTCACCTTGCCCGGCTCCGACGTCGGCGAGTACTGGCCCTTGGTCAGGCCGTAGATCCGGTTGTTGAAGAGCAGGATCTTCATGTTCACGTTACGGCGCAGTGTGTGGATCAGATGGTTCCCGCCGATCGACAGGGCGTCACCGTCACCGGTGACGACCCACACGCTGAGGTCTGGCCGCGACACCGCCAGCCCAGTCGCGATCGCCGGCGCGCGGCCGTGGATCGAGTGCATGCCGTACGTCGACAGGTAGTACGGGAACCGGGACGAGCAGCCGATGCCGGACACCATCGCCACGTTCTCGCGCTTGATCCCCAGCTCGGGCAGGAAGCCCTGGAAGGCCGCGAGTACGGCGTAGTCCCCGCAGCCCGGGCACCAGCGGACCTCCTGGTCCGACACGTACTCCTTGCGGTTCTGCGGCTCGGTCGCGGCCGGGACGCCCTTCAGACCTCCGGGCAGACCCGGCAGGCCGAGATCGACCGTGCTCATCGTGCTCCCTCCGGGTGGTGCAGCTGGCCGTTGGAGCGGCCGTTCGGCTCGGTGTGCAGCGCTTCGCCATGGGTCAGGCTGGCCGCGGCCTCGCCCATGTGCCGCGCGTCGTCGTCGATGCCCTCGGTCTCCTCGACCAGGTTGCCGATCACCTCGGCAAGCTCAGCCGCGCCGAGCGGCATACCCCGGACCTGTGCGTATGAGACGACGTCGACCAGGAACTTCGCCCGCAGCAGCATCGCCAGCTGGCCCAGGTTCATCTCCGGGACCAGGACCTTCTCGTACGACTTCAGCAGGTCGCCGAGGTTCGACGGGAACGGGTTCAGGTGCCGCAGGTGGGCCTGCGCGACCTTGCCGCCGACCCTGCGGACCCGACGGACACCGGCACCGATCGGGCCGTACGTCGAACCCCACCCGAGCACCAGCACCTTCGCCGTACCGTCCGGGTCGTCGACCTCGAGCGGCGGGATGGAGCGGGCGATGCCGTCCACCTTCGCCTGCCGGGTGCGGATCATCAGGTCGTGGTTGGCCGGGTCGTAGGAGATGTTGCCGGTCTTGTCCTCCTTCTCCAGACCGCCGATCCGGTGGTCCAGCCCCGCCGTCCCCGGGATCGCCCAGGCGCGGGCCAGGGTCTCTGGGTCGCGCAGGTAGGGGAGGTACTCCGGCTCGCCCTTGGCGTCGGTCGAGTTCGGCTCGAGGGTGAAGTTCGGGTCGATCGTCGGCAGGTCCTCGATCACCGGGACCTTCCACGGCTCGGAACCGTTGGCCAGATAGCCGTCGGACAGCACGATCACCGGCGTGCGGTAGGTGACCGCGATCCGGGCCGCCTCGATCGCGATCGCGAAGCAGTCCGCGGGGGACTGGGCCGCGACCACCGGCAGCGGCGCCTCGCCATTGCGGCCGAACATCACCTGCAGCAGGTCGGCCTGCTCGGTCTTGGTCGGCATCCCGGTCGAGGGACCGGCGCGCTGGATGTCGCAGACGACCAGCGGCAGTTCGAGCATCACGCCGAGACCGATCGTCTCGGACTTCAGGCTGATGCCCGGGCCGGACGACGTGGTCACGCCGAGCCCGCCACCGAACGACGCGCCCAGGGCGGCGCCGACGCCGGCGATCTCGTCCTCGGCCTGGATCGTGGTGACGTTGAACCGCTTGAGCTTGGACAGCTCGTGCAGCACGTCGGAGGCCGGGGTGATCGGGTAGGCGCCGAGCACCAGCGGCAGACCGGCCCGCTGGGCGCCCGCCACCAGGCCGTACGCCAGCGCGAGGTTGCCGGAGATGTTCCGGTAGGTGCCGGTGGCCATGTGGGCCGGCTTCACCTCGTACCGGACCGAGAACTCCTCGGCGGTCTCGCCGAAGTTGTAGCCGGCGCGGAAGGCCGCGATGTTCGCGTCCCGGATGGCCGGCTTCGACGCGAACTTGGTCTCCAGGAACGTGATCGTCGACTCGACCGGCCGCTGGAACAGCCAGGACACCAGGCCGAGGGCGTACATGTTCTTCGCCCGGGACGCGTCCTTGCGGGTCAGGCCGAACTCCTTGACCGACTCCACGGTCATGCCGGTCAGGTTCAGCGGTACGACGTGGTAGCCGTCGAGCTCGCCGGTCTCCAGCGGGTTCTCGTCGTACCCGATCCGCTTCAGGTTGCGGGCGGTGAAGTCGGCGGTGTCGACGATCAGGGTGGCGCCGCGCGGGACGTCGCGCAGGTTCGCCTTGAGGGCCGCGGGGTTCATCGCGATCAGCACATCGGGCGCATCACCAGGCGTCAGGATGTCGTGGTCGGCGAAGTGGAGCTGGAACGACGACACGCCCGGCAGGGTTCCGGCTGGTGCCCGGATCTCTGCTGGGAAGTTGGGCAACGTCGACAGGTCATTGCCGAACGACGCCGTCTCCGCTGTGAACCTGTCCCCCGTGAGCTGCATCCCGTCGCCGGAGTCGCCGGCGAAGCGGATCACCACGCGGTCGAGCTGCTTGACCTCGATGGTCACTGTTCTGTTCATCTCCAAGTCGAAGCTTGGGTCGGCCTACCGCTTCGTGGGCGGCACGTCGATCCCCCCGTCCAGGGCGATAACCCCAATATTAGTTCGCCCTTAGAACAGAACCATGCAGAAGCCCCGGTGGTCCACAGCCTGGGACGCAGTGTTAGGGGTCTGCAGCCGTCGGGTGAGGCGAAATCCTCCAGTGTCACACTGCGGAGCCGCTCGTTTGCGATCCGCAGTGAGAACCGGCAGGGTGTCGTCATCAAGTTGTGATCCACCCGCTGGGAGTTTCCATGGGCCGTCGCCCTTTCCGTGTTCTCGCCGGACTGCTGACCGTCGCGCTGGCCGGCTGTGCCGCTCCGATCGCACCCGCGGACAGCGCGCTGAGTCTCGGCAGTACGGCGTCCGCGGTGGCCCCGGCGTCCGTGACCGCCTCCGCGCGGACAGCGAAGATCTCCAGCATCCGGACGACGGACGCGACCAAGGGCGTGATCACGGTGATCGGCACGCTGTCGCCGGCGCCGAAGACGGGCACGCGGATCCCGCTGCACCAGTGGATCCCGTCCGCTCGGCGGTGGCAGGAGATTGCGCATGGGTACTCGTCCGGCGGCAGCGTGACGATCAAGACCGTGCGGCCCGGGTCGATCCGGACGTATCGCATCGCGATCGGGGCACAGGCGCCGTACCAGGCGGCTCTGTCACCGATGATCAGCTTCAAGCACTACGTGTGGCGCGGGATCTTCAAGAAGGGGTTGCTGGCCACGGGCGGGCAGGGGCAGCCGCAGTTCACCGTCATCCCGCCGAACGAAGGGCCGCGGCGGGCCGAGGCCGAGGTGCTCGCGGACAAGGGTGGCTACGTCTGGGGCGACGTGGACTCGACCGGTTGCAGCTACGTGCGGAACTGGCTGGGCAACCTGACCGACGGCACCGCGCGGGTGTCGCTGCACAACGGGACGAAGGCGATGACCTCGGTGCTGATGAAGCAGGAGACCGAGACCTGGCTCAACTACCAGATCCTCGGCGTGACCCGGCTGCGCCTGCAGGTCACGGACGTCCACTCGGGCTACGGCCCGTACGTCGCGGTCGACTCGATCATGCTTTGCACCAACTAAGCTGCTGCCTGTGTCGGAGAGCTATGGCGTCATCGTCGCGGTGGTCGCGCTCGGCCTGGTTGGGCTGATCGGCGCCTTCGCGCTGAACAGGGCGCTCACCGTCACCTATCCGACCGAGGGCAAACTCAAGACCTACGAGTCGGGCGTCGACCCGGTCGGCGAGGGCTGGGCGCAGGTCCACATCCGCTACTACCTCTTCGCCTACCTCTACGTGATCTTCGCCGTCGACGCCGTCTACCTCTTCCCCTGGGCCACCATCTTCGTCACCCTCGGCTTCGCCACGCTGATCGAGATGTTCGTCTTCATCGCCTTCGTCGCGGTCGGCCTCCTCTACGCCTACCGCAAGGGCGTCCTCCGCTGGACCTGAGCCCGAATCCATGAACGATTCGGCGCCTGCCCAGATGTCGCCCGACATCTGGTGGGTTGACCCCTGCGCTGGCGGGTTGCCCACTCAGATTCTCAGGGGCCAACCCTCCAGCTCAGGGGTCAACCTCCAGCTCAGGGCCAACCCTCGAGCTCAGGGGTCAACCCCGCACGTGGGGCAGTGATTGTCGAGGAACGGGTGCGTGCGGGCGGCCGCGGTGCAGCTCGACAGGATGTCTCCGGGGGGCGAGCCGGTTTCCCGACCTGCTGAGGCGTGGTGTAGCCGGCAGTGGGCGTATACGTCCTGTCGATCTGCACGCAGCCGCGGATTGGGCTAATCCCGGGCGAGGGCTGCGGCGATGGCCCAGTCCTGCGGGCCGACGCCTACGGACTTGAAGACTGTGCGGCCGGTTGAGACCGGCGGATTGGCGAGGGCCGGCCCCAGCTCGACCAGGTCTGTGGTTTGCAAGGCGCCTGAGGTGACCGCGTCGATGATCTCGCCGGACTCTTCCAGGGCGGCTTCGCGTTGGTCGACGAGGACTGTGGACGCGGTGGTGAGGAGGTCGCGGGGGAGTTCGCGCATGGTGGGCCGGAAGGCGCCGATCGCGTTGACGTGCACGCGGTCGGGGAGGGCGTCCGCGGTGAAGAGTGGAGTGGCTGACGACGTGGCACAGCAGACGATGTCGGTGTCCGCGATCGCGTCGTCGATGCTCGTGCTCGGGGTGAACTTGACGTCCGGGAACTCGGCGGCCAACTCCCGGCTGAGAGCGGCGGCACGGTCGGCTGACCGTCCGGTGACGGTGACGGCGGCGATCCGTCGTACGGCGAGAACCGCGCGGACCTGGTCGGGGGCCTGAGCGCCAGTTCCGATCAGCGTGAGGCGGGTTGCGTCCGCGGGCGCGAGGAGGTCGGTGGCGACACCGACGACAGCGCCGGTCCGCAGCGTGGTGATCGAGCTGCCATCGGCGACCAGCTGCTCACCGGCGCCGGTCCAGATCACGGTCGCCCGGATCGCCGGCACCTGGTCGAGCGCGATGCCGATCTTCTTCACCACCGCTGTCCCGGTCGGCGAGTGGTAGGCCGACATCACCAGCACCGCCCCGTCACCGAAGATCTGCCGCGCCGGCAACACGAAGTTCCCCGCCGCGAGCTCCCGGAACGCGTCCCGTACGGCGTCGATCGCCGTACTCATCGAGACGCTACGACGGACATCCTCAGCGGACAGAACTCTCATCGGCCCGAGGCTACCCTGGGTCGCGCCACGGGGATCGACGAACGACCACTCGAGGAGTGACATCGTGCAGAGCTGGCTCGACGAGAATCTCGCCCGGTTGATCGACAAGCATGGCGTCCCGGCCGCCTCGATCGCCGTCCTGGCCGACGGCGAGGTGAGTGCGACGGCCGCGGGGATCCTGAACCTGAACACCGGCGTCGAGGCGACCACGGACGCGATCTTCCAGGTCGGCTCGATCACCAAGCTGTGGACGACCACGCTGATCATGCAATTGGTTGCCGAGGGCAAGATCGACCTGGACCGCCCGGTCCGGGACTACCTGCCGGAGTTCGAACTCGCCGACGAGGCCGCGGCCGCGGCGATCACGCCGCGGCACCTGCTGACGCACACGGCCGGCTTCTCGGGCGACGCGTTCACGCCGACGTCCCGCGGCGACGACGCTGTCGAGCTGTTCGTCCGCGACGTGCTGCCCGGCCTGGCCCAGGAGGTTCCGCCAGGTGCCGGATTCTCCTACAACAACTCGGGCTTCGTCGTTCTCGGGCGGATCGCCGAGGTGCTGCACGAGAAGCCGTACCACGAGTTGGTCCGCGAATACATCGGCGTACCTCTGGAGTTGCAGCGCCTGGCCACGATCCCGGACGAGGCGCTGCTGTACCGCGCCGCGCTCGGACATGTCAGGCCGACTCCGGATGCGCCGCTGCAGGCCGCGCCGGTGTGGAGTCTTGTGCATGCGATGGCTCCGGCCGGTTCGCTGCTGGCGATGAGCGCGCGCGACCTGATCACGTTCGGCCGTGCCTATCTGGATGCGACGCTGCTCGACAAGGCTGCCATCGATCGCCTGTGGGAACCGCAGGTCGACGTGCCGCCGACCGGCGAGATGGCCGATCAGTGGGGCCTCGGCTGGATGATTTTCACGCTCGAGGGCGGACCGGTCTACGGTCACGACGGCGGCACCGTCGGCCAGTCCGCGTTCTTCCGTCTGGTTCCGGACAAGGGCGTGGCCATCGCGCTGCTCACCAACGGCGGCAACACCGCGGCCCTGTACGACGAACTGGTCGGTCACGTCCTGCGGGAGACCGCGGGGATCGAGTTGCCGGCCCGGCCGGTGCCGCCCACCGAGGCGGTCGAGATCTCGGCCGACCTCGTGACCGGTCGGTATGACGGCGTCCTGGCCAGGGCTACCGTCAGCGTCGAGGACGGTGAGTTCTGGGTGTTGGACGAGGCCGTCAGCGACGCGGCGAAGGTCCTGCTGCCGGAACCCCGGCGGACCCGGCTCGTGCCGCTGGACGCATCGCGGTTGATCACCGCCGAACCCGGGAATGGAGTACATGAAGTGCTGGCGTTCATGGAACCAAAGGACGGTCGCGCGGCGTATCTGTTTCGCGGCGGCCGCCTCACGCCGCGTGGTGACTGAGGGTAGTTGCGGCCGCTCTCCCGAACTTGTTGCTCGATCACCCTTTGTGATTGGAATTGGCAACAAACGTGAGTTTGAATCGCCCGGGATAACGGAATGCGCACAGCTGGTCGCCAAGCGGTCAGTCGGGGTCTATGGTGATTACACGGGGGAACGAAGTGAGTACGGGGCGGTGAGGCTATGTCGTGGCAACTGTGGGTGTTGATCGCACTCGCGGCGACCGGTTTGGTACTGCTGGCCGTGGCGCGAATGCGGCACGCTCGCCACGTCTTCGATGACATCACTCGGCTCGACGGGTCGACGCACGGCAGTCAGCCCGGCGCGGGGAGGCCGCCCGGCCTCGCCGGCTTGACGGGTATCGCGGGACGGCCCGGGTTCGCCGGCCGGATCGGGCTGGCCGGCCGGAATGGTTTGGCCGGCGACGAGCTGGCGCAGGCCCGGGCCCGCCGGCTCGAGCCTGGTGAGGAACAGGCTCACGGCACGCGCCGCAAGCACGGCTAGACAGACTCCAGATCGCCCGGTCCCCACCCGGGTTCCGCCCAGAGCCGCTCATGTTCGGTGGCCCGCACAGCGCCGAACGTGAGCGGCCCGAGGCCAACCAGCCCGGCCGTTGACGCGGCCGGGCAGGCTGCCGTTTGGGCCTACTGGTCCTTGTCGAGGAGGCCGTCGCGGCGGGCTACGGCCGCGGCTTCGGTGCGCGAGCGGACGCCGAGCTTGGCGAGGATGTTGGAGACGTGCACGCTGACCGTCTTCTCGCTGATGTACAGCTCCCGGGCCAACTGCCGGTTGGTCCGCCCCTCGGCAAGCAGCGCTAGTACTTCGGTCTCCCGCGACGTCAGCGCGCCCGCGCCACCGGTGTCGACGCCACCGATCTCGTCCAGCAACGGCTTGGCGCCCAGTTCACGCCCGACGTCGGCGGCCAGCGTCGCCTGCTCGTTCGCCTCCGCGACCCGGCCGGCCGCGCGCAACGCGGCCGACAATCGCACCCGCGACCACGCCTGCTCGAAGGTGTAGCCGTACCCGAAGGCGTCCACGGTCCGCTCCCACGCGGACACATGGTCCGCGGGCGTCGGCGCGTCGACTCCGGCCAGCCACCGCAGTCGCTCCCACTCCGACTCGAGCCGCGCGAGCCAGGCCAGCCCCTCGACGCCCATCAGCCGCCCCGGTGGCAGACCCTTCTCCGCTGTCGTCTGTCCATCGGCGAGCAACGTGGCACCCCGCGAGACCAGCTCAGCAGCAGCCGACGGCTCTCCGACGGCCCGATGGCACAGCACCTGCATCCCGAGTGTGGCGAACCGGATCCGCGCCAGGAACCACTCCGCCTGGAAGACATCGGCACACAGCGCCGACACGTCCGCGATCAGCTTCTCCGCTTCGGCCGGCTGATCCAGCTGACGGTAGGCGTCCACCGCCGGCTGCAGACCAAGGATCGGCAGCATCACGTCGAGGTCCCACCACTTGCGCATCCGCTCGAGCTCCTCGGCGACCGCGGTGTCACCCCGCCCGCCCCGGACGGCGAACTCCACGGCCCGCAGCGCTGCCGCGGCGGCCGCGGGAGTCATCGAGTCCGTCCGGGCCGTCGCACTCGCGTCGTCCCACTCGCCGAGGATGAACTGCGTCAACGCCAGCATCCGCCGCGCGTCGAACCCGTACGCCGCCCACTGCCGCCCGAGCTCGCCGGCCCGCTTCGTAGCGAACGCCAGCGCGGACTTCGCATTGACCAGATCCCCCTGCTCGTACCGCGTCGAGCCGAGCAGGAACCGGCTCCGCACCTCGGCGGCCGGGTCGCCGACGAGTTGGGCCCGGATGGCAGCCTCCTCCAGCTGCTTGGCGGCGGTCTCCGGATCACCGGCCCGGCGACGCAGCTGGGCGAGCGTGATGCCGGCGTCGCTGGCTGCGGACTCCTGCCCGGCCTCCCGGGCGATCTCCAGCGCCTTATGGGCCCAGCGCTCGGCCTCCATCGGACGGCCCAGCGCATCGGAGACCTTCGCGTACAGCGACGCGACCTGGGCCTTGAACACGGTGGACGGCTCGTCGTGCACCAGCTTGAGCGCCTGCGAAACCGCTTCGTTGGCTTCCTGATCCTGGTCGATGATCAGCGCAATGTCCGCCAGCGGCAGCAACAATCGGGCGCGCTGCAGCTTGGGCGCGTCGGGCGGCAGATCCGCGAGCGCCTTCCGGAGCAGCTTGAGCGCCCGCAGGTGCTGCGAGGACAACGTCGCCGCCAGCGCGGTGTCGACGATCAGCCAGGTCTTGTCGATGGTGTTGTCCGGCGACGCGTTCGGGAACAGCTCGAGCGCCATCTCGTAGTGCTTCAGCCCCTCCAGCGGGGCGCCGACCGAGATGGCTTCCTGGCCGGCCCGCACGCGCGCCTCGAACGCGGTCGCCAGGTCATGCGACCGGGTGGCGTGACCGGCCAGCTCAGCCGCCGTACCCGCGACGGTCTGGTTCTTCAGCGCCTGCACGTACGCCGCGTGCTGGCGGACTCGCTCACCCGGCAGGAGGTCGTCGTACACGGCCTCGGCCAGCAGGGCGTGGCGGAAGTAGTACCGATCGCTGGTCGGTACGTCGATGATGTGGGCGTCGATCAGCTCCCGCAGCGCGTCGTCGAGCTGGCGGTCGGGCAGGTCCGCGACCGCGGTGAGCAGATCGTGCGGGACGCGCCGGCCCGCGACCGCGATCACCCGGGCCAGCTGCCGCGCGTCGTCGGACAGCGGGTCGAGCCGGACCAGCAGCAGATCGGCCAGATCCGGCGGTACGGCGTCGCCGTCGCCCATCGAGGCCGCGGCCACCAGCTCCTCGGTGAAGAACGCGTTCCCACTGGCGCGGTCGAGGATGCGCCGTACTTCGGTCTCCGGGAGCGGCTCGGTGAGCAGGGAATTGAGCAGGACGCGGGACTCGTCGGCGTCCAGGGGGAGCAGGTTGACCCGGCGCACCCGGGGGTTGCGGGACCACTCGGCGATCGGGCGGCGCAACGGGTGCCGGCGGTGCAGGTCGTCGCTGCGGTACGAGACCACCAGGGTCAGGCGCTGCGAGGTGAGCCGGGTGATCAGGAAACCGATCAGGTCCCGGGTCGAGTCGTCGGCCCAGTGGGCGTCCTCGATGATCACCAGCAGCGGCTCGCTGGTGGACAGCGCCGTGAACGCGCCGAGGACGGCGTCGAACAGCGCGGCCCGGTCGAGCTGGCCCTCCTGCGGCACCGGCTGGGCGCCGATCAGGCGGTGGGTGGGCAGCAGCCGCCCGATCGCCGGGAAGTTGGTCAGCACGCTCTCGACCAGGTCGGGCCGGTCGCCGGCCAGTCGGCCGAAGATCTCCGTGAACGGCAGGTACGGCAGGCCGGCGTCGCCGAAGTCGGTGCAGTGCCCGACCAGGACGCCGAAGCCCCGCTCGTGCGCGCCGTTCGCCACCTCGTCCAGCAGCCGGGTCTTGCCGACGCCGGCGTCACCGGACAGCAGAACGGCGCCGGCACGACGCGTTCTGGCGTCGTCCACGGCGCTCAGCAGTGCGGCGAGCTCGGTCGAGCGGCCGACGAGAGGTGTCGAAGTCCAGGGCACGTCGTCTATTTTCGCCCCTGGCGCCGACACAAATCGACGGCATCCCGTCCGGTGACCCTTCTTGGACGTGAAAACGCCGTCCCTGATCGCAACTTCCGGATCAGGGACGGCGGTCCCGGCGGTCATGCCGCCGTGGTGTATCGGTCGGCCCGGCGGGCGTGTCCCGGCTCAGGCCGCTCGGCCTGCGCCGCGCGTGCCCGGCGGCTCGTCGTACGGAACTGGCGCTTGGTCCGCTCGTGCTTGTAGGCGGTCTCCGCCTTGATCGACTGAGGTGTGATGAACATGGTGTGCCTCCCTTCAGGCTTTCCGGCCGAACAGGTGGACGAGGTTCCGGCGGGTCCGGGTGGTGGTCCGGTGCTGCCGGTAGTCACGGGCGAGGCGCTGCCTGCGGTAGTCGACCTCTGCCTTGACCGATTCGTTGGTGAACATCTGCTGTTCCTCCTGGTTTCTCGCCGGCTTCCTGCCGACACCCTCAATCTGCTCGTCTGAGGTAGCCCCGCACATCGGAACTCCTCCCTATGCCCGGACCTCAGCTGCCCTTAGGCGCCCTAGGTACGGCGTAAGTGGTGTCTAGGGAGCCTGGAAATGAGGGCGGCGCGACCGGCTCGGGGGAGCCGGTCGCGCCGCGGGGTGGGGGGACTGCGGGGGCGCTCTCGCGGTCACATCGCGGGACGTGCGCGGAGTTCGGGCGCGCAGGGCTCGGGAATCTGTGGCTTGGGCTTGCGCTGGAACCAGGCCGGGCGCTGGAAATCGCGCCGGAGACGGTCCTGCCGGTAGCGGATCTCTGCCTGGAGTGAGTCGGTCGAGTGGAAGAACATGCTGATCTCCTCCGCGAGCTTGTCGATGAGAAGATAGTGCGCGCCTGAGGAGGCCCCCCACATCGGCACATATCCCTACGCCCACAGCAACAACCGCCTTAGACGCCTTGTGGACCACCCCACGCGGCTCCCACCCCACCGGACGGTCCATCCGACCTACCGCCTCAGCACTCGCGAGCCACCACCCCACAACCAACCGCCCGACAGCCCCGCCTCGCCACCCCGCCCGGCTGGCTCGGTCTGTCACTTTGTGCACCAGATCCGCACGGCGCCGACCCTCCGGGCACGGATCTGGTGCACAAAGTGCATCCCAGCAGTGGCCGACACCGGTTGGGCCAAGGTCCGGGCTACCGCCTCAGCACTCGCGAGCCACCCCCCACAACCGACCGCCGGACAGCCCCGCCTCGCTACCCCGCCCGGCCGGCTCGGTCGGTCACTTTGTGCACCAGATCCGTACGGCGCCGGCCCTCCGGGCACGGATCTGGTGCACAAAGTCGATCTCTGCGTTGGCCGACACCGGTTCGGCCAGGGTCCGGGCCCGATTCCGCGGTGCTTGCACTCTCACCAGGCAGACCCTCCGCCTCCGGGGCTCTCCCCTCGGACATCCGCAAAGAAGCCGGCACGCGTTCGGATGTCGGCTCCACCATCCGGGGGTGCCGTTTGGCGGGCGGGGGCGCGGACACCATGTCGGGGCCCGGCACACCTCATGACCTGTCCCAGGTCCCGACATCTTGTCCAAGCTCGCTGCTCCTGCCCGAAATCCTCGCCCACCGCCCACCGCCCACCGGCGCCAGCTGGTGGAGGTGTCGTTCCGCCCGGGTGTGCACCAGTCGAGCGTCGCAGCGGCGGCTCGGTGCCTGATCGGAGCACAAAGCTAGCCGGGGTCGGCGACCCACGAAACGACAGGAAGGCCTCATAAACGAGTAGGGGGACCACGGTCGCTCGATCGCGGGGTGCTTCCCCACACCACAGTCCTCACGCGCCTATCACCCAGCACGTCATGACGGGTCCGGGCCGCCGAAGGCAACAGAACTGCCATCGCAGCCAGGGCGGTGTCCGATTGGCTGGGGACGCCGGGAGGCCGGGGCTAGGTGCCGTAGGAGAGGCTTAGTTCGTAGTGGTCGGGGTCCAGGAGTTCGTCGGCGTACTCGGCGAAGCGGTCGTCGGCGGTCCAGCTGGTGCGGGTGGTGTGGAGGAACCAGGCTCCTTCCGGACGGCGGAGGAGCTCGGCTTCGTCAGGGCTCAGGGGGCGGCCACGGAGTCGTTGCTCACAGTGGTCTAGGTAGAGGCCGGCGCGGTTCAGAGTGGTGCTGATCGAGCCGTGGTCCAGGCCGCGTCCGGGCAGGTCGCGCAGCGCGTCCAGCGCGGGGATCCGGCTGCGTTCGAGCGAGATCGCCGTACCGTCGGTGAGTTGCCGGACCCGCTCGATCACGATCACGTCGGGGGACTCGAGTCCGGCCCGGTCGGCCAGGTCGGGATCCTGCGCGAGCGCGATCCGCACGGTCCGCATCCGCGTCTCCACACCTTGCTCTGACAGCGCATGGGTCCAGCCGAGCCGCCCGTCCAGCGGCCGCCCGTCGAACAACACGAACGACCCCTTACCGGTGCGGGTCGTGATCAGGTCGTCCTCGGCCAGTACGGCGAGCGCGGCCCGGACCGTGTTCCGGCTGACCGAGAACCGCCGCGCCAGCTCGACCTCCCCGGGCAGCTGCGCACCACGCCGTACGACGCCCGACCGGATCTCCCGGGCCAGCACCGCCGCCACCCGCTCGTGCTTCAACGAGATCCGGCGCATCATCGCAACTGGTCGACGCTGACGATCTCCAGCATCGGTGCGTACAGCCGCATGATGTCGATCGCCTTGCGATGGTTGTCGTCGGTGGATCCGGCGCACGCCTCTTCGACCACTTGCACATGGACGCCGGCGTCGACCGCGGCCAGGGCCGTGCTGATCACGCAGCAGTCCGTGCTCACGCCACCCAGGACCAGCCGCCCGTCCGACCGGGCCGCCAGCTCGGGACCCCAGGCGCTGAACGTGGTCTTGTCCAGCGTTGGAGCGCCCTTGAACTCGTCGACGAGCTGGTAGTCCTCTGCGTCCGGCGGCTGCAGGGCGAACGGGAACGCCTCGTAGTACGGCACCCAGGCACCGGCCGGTTTCTCCGGGGCCACGAAGCGGGTGAAGACGACGTCCGGTGCGAAGCGCTCGATCAGCGCCTTGGTCGGCTCGATCACCCGGTCGAAGCCCGGCGTGGCCCAGCCGGAGTCCGGGTCGGCGAAGATCCGCTGCAGGTCGATGAGCGCGAGCACCATCAGGCGATCGTCTCCTGCTGACGTACGGCGGACGCCCCGGCGAACCGCTGCACGACGAAGCCGGCCACCAGCGCGACCAGGACACCGAGGTTGGCGAAGGCCCAGTCGCCGGTCTTGCCGCCCAGACCGAACGGGCCGAGCAGGTAGCCCTGCCAGGTCAGCCAGGACGCGAACGTGTTCGTGACCAGACCCCAACCGATGCCGGTGGCAACGATCATGGTGAGCACCGGCAGCCACCGGACGTCGCCGTACCGGCCGATGGGGGTGTAGAGGTCGTCGTCGGTGTAGTCGCGGTGGCGGGTCGCGATGTCGGCGAGCATGATGCCGCACCAGGCCGCGATCGGGACGCCGAGCGTGATCAGGAAGCCCTGGAACTGGCCGAGGAACTCACCGCCGTAGAACACCACGTAGACGGTCCCGGCGATCATCACCAGGCCGTCGATGAAGGCCGCGACGTACCGCGGCACCGGCAGGCCGAGTGACAGCAGAGCCAGGCCGGACGAGTAGATGTCCAGCACCGCGCCGCCGACCAGACCGAGCACCGCGACGATCACGAACGGCACCAGGAACCAGGTCGGCAAGGCCTCCGCGAGCGCACCGATCGGGTCCTCCGCGATCGCCTTGCTCAGGTCCTGCGACGAGCCCGCCAGCAGCAGACCGAAGACCAGCAGGACGACCGGGGCCACCGCGCCACCGAACGTCGTCCAGCCGACCACGCCGGAGCTCGACGACCGGCGCGGAAGGTACCGGGAGTAGTCCGCGGCCGCGTTCACCCAGCCGAGCCCGAAGCCCGTCATCAGGAACACCAGCGCCCCGATCACCTGCTGGCTCGATCCGCTCGGCAGCGCCGACACGGTGCTCCAGTGGATCTGGTCGGCGACCAGGATGATGTAGACGACCGTGAGTACGCCGGTGACCACGGTGATCACGGTCTGCGCCCGCATGATCAGGTCGAACCCGAGCACGCCACAGGCCACGATCAGTACGCCGACCACGATCAGCGCGACCAGCTTCGTCAGATCGCCGCCGCCCCACCCGAGGCGCTCGAAGACGGTCGCGGTCGCCAGCGTCGCGAGGATCGTCAGCACGGTCTCCCAGCCGACGGTCAGCAACCACGAAACCAGCGAAGGGAGTTTGTTGCCGCGGACACCGAACGCCGCCCGGCTGAGCACCATCGTCGGCGCCGAGCCGCGCTTGCCGGCCAGCGCGATCAGCCCGCAGAGCAGGAACGAGAAGACGATCCCGATCAGCCCGGCGATCACCGCCTGCCAGAACGAGATCCCGAACGCCAGTGTGAACGCGCCGTAGCTGATGCCGAGCACGGAGACATTCGCCGCGAACCACGGCCAGAAGAGCTGCGCCGGCCGGCCCTTCCGTTCGGCCTCCGCGATCACGTTGAGCCCGTTGCTCTCCACCGAGAGCGCGCGGGTCTCCTGCACCTCGAGCCGGTCAGCCATGGTGTCTCCCCACCGGAATGGACCTGTTCAGTCCTGTTCAATCACGGTAAGCCCGGTCCCTGGGGTGGTCAAGAATGAATCCATGCTGAGCAACGTGGTGGACGGATTCCGGCTGGCGTACGACCGGATCGGCGAGGGACCGGCCGTGGTGTTGCTGCACGGGTGGCCCGGTGACCGCACCGACTACCGGGTGCTGGCGCCGATCCTGGCCGAGCGTGGCTTCGAGGTGGTGATCCCGGATCTGCGCGGATTCGGTGCGTCGAACAGTCAGTCCCTGGATCCTGCGCAGTACGGCGTGGCCGCGCAGGGGCGGAGCGTGGTCGGGCTGATCGAGGAGCTCGGACTGGACCGTCCCGTGCTCGCCGGGTACGACGTCGGCAGCCGGATCGCGCAGGGGATCGCCCGGAGCCGGCCCGACCTGATCGAGGGCCTGGTGGTCGCGCCGCCGTTGCCGGGGATCGGGAAGCGGGTGTTCTCCGAGCACGCCCAGGCGGAGTTCTGGTATCAGGCCTTTCACCGGCTGCCGGTGATCGAGGAACTGATCGACGGCAACCCGGATGCGGTCCGGTCCTATCTGCGGCATTTCTGGACCCACTGGTCCGGGCCGGGGTTCGAGCCGGAGCTGGATCACCTGGTCGAGGTCTACTCGGCGCCGGGCGCGTTCACGGCATCGATCCAGTGGTACCGGGCGGGTGCGGGGTCGGTCGCGATGTCGGCGGCCGAGACGGCGCCGGCGTCGTACGACCGGATCGCCGTACCGACAGTGGTGCTGTGGCCCGAGTTCGACCCGCTGTTCCCGCGGGCGTGGTCGGACCGGCTGGACGACTTCTTCAGCGATGTCCGGCTGCGGTTCGTCGACGGGGCCGGCCACTACGCGCCGCTGGAGTACCCGGAGATCCTCGCGGAGGAGATTGTCGGACTAGGCTGACCATATGTCCGAGACCGAGCTGGGGATGCCGACGGTGCGGCCGGCAGTCGGTGCGCTGGCGAAGCTCGCGCCCGAGCCGGTTCGGTACCTGCTGAACTGGGGCCGCAAGTACTCGCTCTGGGTGTTCAACTTCGGCCTGGCCTGTTGTGCGATCGAGTTCATCGCGGCGTCGATGGGCCGGCACGACTTCATCCGGCTGGGCGTGATCCCGTTCGCGCCCGGGCCGCGGCAGGCCGATCTGATGGTGGTGTCGGGCACCGTGACGGACAAGATGGCGCCCGCGATCAAGCGGCTCTACGACCAGATGCCGGAGCCGAAGTACGTGATCTCGTTCGGCTCCTGCTCGAACTCGGGCGGCCCGTACTGGGACTCGTACTGCGTGACCAAGGGCGTCGACCAGATCATCCCGGTCGACGTGTACGTGCCTGGCTGCCCGCCGCGGCCGGAGGCGTTGCTGCAGGGGATCCTCAAGCTGCAGGAGAAGATCGCCGGCGAGAACATGCCGAGCCGGTACGACGAACCGTCCGCCGCGGCGCTGACCCGCGGCCTGGTGACGCCTTGAGCCACGACGCTCTGGATGCGCTGACCAGCGCCGGGATCGCCGCGACTGTTGCGGACAGCTTCGGACCGGTGACGATCGACGTACCCGCGGAGTCCTGGGTGCCGGCGCACGAGGTGTTGCGGGACGCGGTCGGGTTCACGTTCTTCGACTTCCTGAGCGCTGCCGACGAGCTGACCGACGGATTCCGGGTGGTGTCGCATCTCGCGGACTTCTGGGGCGGCTCGCATGTCGAGCATGTGCTGGTCCGCACGCTGATCCCGCGCGACAAGCCGGTGCTGGCGACGCTCTCGGAGGTGTACGCCGGTGCGAACTGGCACGAGCGCGAGACGTTCGAGATGTTCGGCATCACCTTCGAGGGACACCCCAACCTGATCCCGCTGCTGCTCCCCGACGGCTTCGAGGGCAACCCGCTCCGCAAGGAGTTCATCCTCGCCTCCCGGGTCGCCAAACCCTGGCCCGGCGCCAAGGAACCCGGCGAATCCGAGCACGCCCCCACCGGCGCGCCTAGCCGCCGCCGCACTCTCCCACCCGGCGTCCCCGACCCCGAAACCTGGGGCCCCCGACCACCCGGCTCCCCCGACCCGGACCCCTTGGCGCCGGCCCAGGCAGCCGCCACCCCGGCCCGACCACGCCGAGCCGGAGCAGAACGCCGTACCCGCAAGCAGGCGGACCCACCACCTCAGGAGTGAGGTGGGGTGAAGTAGAAGACTTCCTCGCGGGTGATTCGGCCGGAGTCGACCGTGCAGAGGGACAGCTTGGTGGTGCGGCTGCGGGTGCCGGTGCGGACGTTGAGTTGGTCGAAGGTGAAGCGGATCGCGAAGCGGTCGTCGAGGATGAGCGGGCCGAGGATCTGGACGCCCAGGTACTCGATGTCGGCGTTGAGGCGGCGGGTGTTCTCGAGGATGGCTTCCGCGCCTTTGAGCTCGATCTCTTCGCCGCCGGTCTCGAGCGGAGCTACGCGGACGACCTCGGGAGCCGACAGGGCCAGGGCCTCGTCGACCCGGCCGGTGGAGAGGGCGTTGACGTAGCGGTCGGCGACCTCGGTAGTGGAGAGGATGCGGAACTCGTCGGCGTGCTCGCCGGCCCAGGTGGCGAAGGTCAGTGCGGGGCGGCCGGTGAGCTGGGTGACCGTGGTGGTGACGGGCTCGGGATTGTCCACGAGGGTGGACCAGTAGGTGACGGCGCTGTTGGCGATGGCGGCGGGAGTGCCTTGGTCGAGCATGGCCTGGCGGGCCTCGTCGCCGGTGAGCCCTTCGATGCGCATCGTCTTGCCGACGGCGCGAGCGATGGTCTCGACCTGTTCGGCCTGGGTCAGGACCTCTGGGCCGGTGAGCTCGTAGGTCTTGCCGATGTGGTGGTCGTCCAGCAGCGTGAGTACGGCGACCGCCGCGATGTCTCGCTCGTGGATCAACGACCGACCGGCCTCCGGGTACGGCAGCCGGATGACGTCGCTGGTGCGGAACTCCGGCGCCCAAGCCTGCGCGTTCACGGCGAAACCGCCGGGTCGCACGAACGTCCAGTCCTTGCCCGCGTCTCGTAGCAACTGCTCGACCTCGCCCCACACGCCGCCGTCCGAGGCGTTGAGCGAGGACAGGTACACCACTCGCCGCGGCAACTGGCCGACCACGGCCTTCGCGCCGGAGGCGTCGAACGACGGCCACAGCAGGAATGCCGCATCCACGTCGGCCGCGGCCCGTCGTACGGCGTCCTCGTCGTAGAGATCACCGCGGACGAGTTCGACGTCCGGCGGTAGCCCGGCGAGGTCCGGCGTACGGACGAGGGCCCGGACGGTCACGCCCGCGGCGCGCAGGCCCGCGACCACGTGGCGGCCGACCCGCCCGGTGGCTCCGGTGACAAGAACGGTGGTCATCTGAGTCTCCTTCAACTGGTTGACGCGACCCACCCTTGGACCTCAACGCTGGTTGAGGTCAAGTCGGACTCGATAGGGTGCGGTCATGCTGGAGTTCGTGGTGCGGGTGGTGGGCGTCCTGGTCGCCTTCCTGGTGGCGCCCTTGCTGGTCGGTCAGGCCGAGCACAAGGTGATGGCGCACATGCAGTCACGGCTCGGCCCGATGTACGCCGGCGCGTTCCACGGCTGGGCGCAGTTGGTCGCGGACGGCGTGAAGTTCGTCCAGAAGGAGAGCGTGGTCCCGACCGCCGCGGACCGGCGGGTCTTCGAGTTGGCCCCGATCGTTGCCCTGCTGCCGTACCTGGCCGCGCTCGCCGCCATCCCGCTCGCGCCCGGCATCGTCGGCGCGGACCTCGACTCGGGTCTGTTCTTCGTGCTCGCGGTGATGAGCATCGGCGTACTCGGCTCACTGATGGCCGGATGGGGGAGCGGCAACAAGTACAGCCTGCTCGGCGGGCTGCGGGTTGCGGCGCAGCTGATGAGCTACGAGCTTCCGTTCGTGCTGTCCGCGGCGAGCGTCGCGGTGGCGGCCGGATCGCTCAGTCTGACCGGCATCGCCCACGCGTGGAACCCGTGGTGGTTGCTCTGGCAGCTGCCCGGGATGGTCGTGTTCTTCATCGCGGGGCTGGCGGAGTTGCAGCGGCCGCCGTTCGACATGCCGGTCGCGGACTCCGAGGTGATCTTCGGTCCGTACACGGAGTACACCGGGCTGCGGTTCGCGATGTTCCTGCTCGCCGAGTACGCCGGGATCGTCGTACTCGCGGGTCTGACCACGGTGCTGTTCCTCGGCGGCTGGAGTGGTCCGGGGCCGGAGTCGATCGGCTGGATCTGGACGATCGTCAAGGTGGCGTTCGTGTCCGTCGTGGTGATCTGGGTGCGGGTCTCGTTCCCGCGGATGCGCGCCGACCAGCTACAGAAGCTCGCCTGGCAGGTCCTGGTACCGGTAGCACTACTCCAACTCGCCCTCACCGGCATCGGCGTCACCATCTTCTAAGGAAGCCCTACGGGCAACCAGGAAGGGACACCGCTTCGCGGCGGTTGTTCTCTGGCGACCTCCGGCGGCGCCGCGAGGTGTGGATGAGGGCCGCTGGGAGTGACGGGGTGGACTGTGGATCGGGTTCAGGGGACCGGCGTCCTGTGGGGTCGTCAATTGGTTCGGGTGTGGAGGCTTCGCGTCAGGGTGGGGATCATCACCGTTGCAGCGACGAGGTGTAGGCCGATTAGGGCGGTGGTGGTGGCGGTGTTTGCCCCGGAGAGGAGGGGCGGGACGAACGAGATCGCGGCAAGCGACAGTGTCGTCCACACGAATCGCTTGGCGGGGCGAGCGCTCCAACGAAGAAGTGCGACGGCGATGACGGTGCCGACGACCGAGAAGAAGCCGGTCACTACGGCGATCCCGGACAACGGGATCGTCTCGCCGCCATCGGGGACCTCGAAGTCGACGCCGGCGGCTTGGGCAAGCGCAGCGGCGAGGGTGGTGGCCGCCATCGCTGCGAGCGTGGCAATCAAGCCGATGCCGGCGAGCCCGCGGAGTCGGTGGGTCCGGCCCGATTGCGGGCCGGCGACGACCCCGCTGTCATTCCTGCTGTTCATGTCGTTCCTCCAAGGTTCAGTGACTGGGGTGACGATGCGCACTCTCGCTGTCGCGCAGCTCCAGCTGCACGCGTGCTGTTCATTCCGCTGCTGACGGCACTGCTGCTGATCGGCTTCGGTGCGATCGCCGAGGCCGCCGCCCGCGGGTGACGGCGCCGAACGCGTCGCACCACTCCGCGACGACCGCGACACGCGCGCCACCACGCAGCGCGAGCGTCCGCACCGGGACTACGGCGCGAGCGTCGGCACCGGGACTACGGCGCGAGCGTCGGCACCGGGACTACGGCGCGAGCGTCGGCACCGGGACTACAGCGGGAGCGTCCGCGCCGGGACTACTCCGTGCTGTCCGCCGGTAGGCGGTCCGGCAGTCCGAGTTGCGGGAACTGGTTGGCGTGGAACGTGATGATCTCGGTGATCGCCCCGTCGGTGATGCGCAGGACGTCGATCGTCAGCGGCAGGTACGCGCCCTCCCGCTCCCGCCAGTGGTAGAAGGCGACGGCGGGCTGCCGGTTCACGGCCGTGAGGACGGCGCGCAGGTTCGTCATGCCCTCGAAGCCGCTCTCGACCCAGTCGTTCACGACCGCGTCGCGGCCGACGTACAGGCCAGGCGTGGGCGGCATCGAGCAGCGGACGTCGTCCCGCAGCAGTACGGCGATCCTGCCGATGTCCGTGGCCACGCTGGCGTCGGTAAAGCGGCGTACCAGCTCGCGCGTCCCGGCGTCCTCCTCGCCGCCGGTCCAGTCCTGCCGCTCGGCGGGCAGGTGCTCCCGCAGGCCGGCGCGGGCCCGCTGCAGCGCGCTGTTCACGGAGTTGACGGAGTCCCCGAGGAGCTCCGCGACGTCCTTCGCCGGCCAGCCGAGCACGTCCCGCAGGATCAGCACGGCCCGCGGGCGCGGCGCAAGGTGCTGGACTGCGACCAGGTAGGCCAGCTCGATCGTCTCCCGCGCGACGGCGACGGTCTCCGGCTCGTCCGCGTCGCCCGCGGGCAGCTCGTCGAGCAGCCGGTCCGGGTAGGGCTGCAGCCACAGCACCTCGCCGCCGGTGGCAGGCTCCGGGCGGCACTTGGCAAGCAGGTCCAGGCAGGCGTTGGTGGCGATCCGGTACAGCCAGGCCCGGAACGTCGACCGCCCCTGGAAGGTCTCCCGCCGCCGCCAGGCACGGAGGAACGTCTCCTGCACGGTGTCCTCGGCATCCTCGAACGACCCGAGCATCCGGTAGCAGTGCACGTGCAGCTCCCGCCGGTGCCGCTCCACCAGCCCCGAGAACGCCGGCTCGTCGACCTCGCCCAGTCCACTCCCGCCCAGACCACTGCCGCCCAGACCACTCCCGCCCAGACCACTCCCGCCCAGACCACTGCCGCCCAGCCCGCTCACGCCCAGCTCCTCCAGCCATGTGTCCGCACTCATCAAGTCATCCTTCCGCCTCGTCGTGTCCCGTCGTAGGTATGACGGGTGCGAGCGCGACAACTCATCACTGGGGTCGGTCGGCACAGACCTGAACGGTCAGGTCGGAGATGGCTCGATGTGCAGTGCGGTGAATCGCTTGGCGAGGTCGTCGACCCAGGCTGGCGGCGTTCGGTGATCCGGTAGCGGAACGCCTGCTTCGCTGCGCCACAGTGCGTCGCCGAGGGCCGTGCGTACATGCCAGGCCATGACCCGCTCAGCTGCCAGTTCACGGCCTGTGATCTGCCGGTAGTGGCGCATTGTGGCAGTCAGCAACTCAACGCCCGGACCCGTTCCGGGGAAAGCACGCAGGTCGTACTCGGCCTCGGCGAGGCCGGCGGTCTCGAAATCGACGACCACGCGGAGGTGCTCGCCGTCCCAGACCTGATTGCCGCCATGCAGATCGCCATGCACCAGGACACTCGGGCGCGGCGTCGCCAGTACTTCGTCCGCCCAGTCGCACCACCGCAGGACAGCGGGACGCTGATCCGGACGAGCCCATTTCACGAACCGATCGCGCAAGGTGTCGGTCGTGGCCGGTTGCAGCGCCGCAGGGGGAAGTTCACCGACGGCGGCTTCGGCGCGTACCAGGGTCGCCGAACGGTTCAGCTCACCCAGAAAGTGGGCGAGCTGGCGACCCAGGTGGTCCCGATCGAGCGAGTCCACGACATCGAACAGCGCCTCACCCGGCACGAGCCTGGTCACCAGCAGCAGTGGATCGGTGCTGCTCGCAACCACCTCCGGCAGGAACGGAACCGCCGGCTCGCGCGCCAATGCGTCCAGAACCGCGATCTCGTGCGCCAGCCGGAGCGCGGCGGGACGTGACCACGCGAACTTCGCAACGAACCGCTCGCCGACGACCGCGGTCGCCGACCACCACAAGGGGTCATCCTCGCCCGCCGATCCGCGCACCGCGATCGGGTAATCGCCCAGCGCGGGCGCGACCTGCTTCAGCGCCTCGGCGATCGCCCCTGGCGAGCCGTCCTCCAACCACCTCACGGCCGCCGAGGCTACCGCTTTCTCGAATCATGAGGCTGGGAGCGGCGTTATCGGTGTGGTGCACTGGTCCACGCCGGTGAGATGGCTCGCGCGGCCGACCGATCCCCTGACGGTGCGGAGGAAGAGATGAGTGCGGACGCCAAGCTGGTTAGGGATCGGATTCCCGAGATCATTCGTGCGACCGGTGGGGAGCCGATCACCTATCGGGCCGAGCCGGACGAGTATCGCCTGCGGCTGCGAGAGAAGTTGGCCGAGGAGGTCGGCGAGTTTCTCGCTGCCGACGATGAGAATGCCATCGAGGAGCTTGCGGACGTTTTGGAGGTCGTGTACGCGCTCGCCGCCGAGCTGGGGACCGACCAGACGCAGCTGGAGCGCGTGCGCGCGGACAAGGCCAGCCAGCGGGGCGGATTCGTCGAGCGGATCGTGTGGACGGGGCTCCGCTGACGGTTGACCACTGGCTGGCCGCGTCGGTATCTGCCATCTCAGTTCTTTGTGGAGAGGCGTAGTAGGAGGGGCGAGGCGACGAGGACGCCGGCGGCTACGACGATGGCGAAGGTTAGGAGGATGACCTTGAAGGTCACGTATTGCAGCGCGATTCCGGCGCCGACGACGGGGACCGAGAGGCCGACGTAGCCCACGACGAAGAACAGGGCCAGGGCGGCGGCGCGTTCGTTGGCCGGTGCGGTCGAGATGACGACCGACAGAGTGCTCCGGAAGATGCTGCCGCTCCCGACGCCCACCAGGGCCGCGCCGGTCAGGAAGAAGGCCAGGCTCGGTGGGTGCACCCACGCCGCGGTCACGATCACGGCCAGCCCGATGATCAGCACGGGAATGCCGAGCCCGAGCAGCCGGCGCAAGGGCCAGGTCGCGGTCGTGACCTGAGTGAGCGCGCCGACGCCGAAGGCGATGAAGACGGTCAGTCCGGCCAGTGCGGGCGACGAGCGATGCAGCGGCCCGGACAGGAACGCGGACGCCAGCCCCGCGAACACGCCGTACACGGTGAACACCAGGAAGTCGCCGGTGAGCGCCGCACTGAACTGGGCCCGGGCAGTTCCAGGAATGGCCAGCCGTTGCGGGCGGTAGCGGGGCCGGGGCGAAGGCAGCGACCTGACCTCAGGAGACACCCAGGTGGCGGCCAGTGCGAGCACCAACAGCGCCGCGAAGATGAAGTAGATCAGCCGCGGGAGCCCGGGTACGTACGTCGCGAGCAACCCGGCCGCCAAGGGCCCGACCGCCAGGCCGCCGACGTTCGCGACCGTGGACACGATCTGCGATCGCCGCGTCGGGACACCGTTCGGCCCCGAGTCCAGGTCGGTGAGGTAGGCGCCGGCGGTGGCGGTGGCGGCCCCCAGGGCCAGACCTGTGAGCACTCGCCCCACGAACAGGGCAGGAAGCGAGGTGGACGTGGCGAAGATCAGCGCAGCCACCAGGCCCGTCAGCTGAGCGGGGAGGAGCACGGTCCGTCGTCCGTACCAGTCCGAGACATGGCCGACGAGGAGCAGGCTTGTCACGACCCCGGCGGCGAAGACGGCGTACACGACGGTGATGGTGATCGACGACAGGTGGTCCTGTCGTCTGTAGAGCCCGTACAGCGGGCTTGGTGCGGTGGAGAAGGCGGTCAGGATCGTCATGCTCGCGGCGATCGCCCAGAAGCCGGCGGACCGGCTCAGTCGTCCGCGCCTCGTCCCCCCGGTCGCGGGCGCGTGTTCGATGTGGACAGTTGAAGTGGTCATGGCACCGATGGTCTGCGCCGACGACCTCGGTCGCGCCAGTACAGCCCACGTGCAGGACCACGGGTCCCACGGCCGGTGCCGCCGGCCCACGGCCGGCGCTGAAACTAGTGTGTTCGCGGGTGTCGATCTGGAATGGCGGCGTTCGTGTAGGTGGTGACAGCACGCACCAGGAGGTTGGGATGAATCAGTACCTGCTCAGCATTTACCAGCCGGATGGGCCGCCGCCTGGGCCGGAGGTGCTGGGGCCGATCCTGCGGGAGCTGCAGGCTCTGAACGAGGAGATGCAGGCGGCGGGGGTCTGGGTGTTCGCGGCCGGGTTGCATCCGCCGGAGACGGCGACGGTGTTGAAGGCGTCGCAGGGGGAGGTGCTGGTGACCGATGGGCCGTTCACCGAGGGAAAGGAACACCTCGGCGGGTTCACGGTCATCAAGGTCGAGGACCTCGATGCGGCGCTGGGCTGGGCTCGGCGGCTGGCCAAGGTGCTCAGTCCGCTGTCGGTCGAGGTGAGACCGTTTCAGTCGTGACTCCTGACATCGCCGGGGTGTTTCGGGCTGAGCACGGGCGGGCGGTTGCTGTGCTTGCCCGGGTGTTCGGGGACCTCGAGATCGCCGAGGACGCGGTGCAGGACGCGTTCGCGGCGGCGGTGGAGAAGTGGCCGGAGAGCGGCGTACCGCCGAGCCCGGCGGGGTGGATCATCACGACCGCGCGGAACCGGGGGATCGACCGGCTGCGGCGGGAGTCGGCGCGCGCGGACAAGCAGGCCGAGGCGGCGCTGTTGCATGCCCAGGACGAACCAGTGGAGGAGGGCGCCGTGCACGACGACCGCCTCCGGCTGATCTTCACGTGCTGCCACCCGGCGCTGGCGCTGAACGTCCGCGTCGCGCTCACCCTGCGGATGCTCGGTGGGCTGACGACCGCCGAGATCGCCCACGCGTTCCTGGTCCCGGAGCCGACCATGGCGCAGCGCCTGGTCCGCGCCAAGGCGAAGATCCGCGCGGCCGGCATCCCGTACCGCGTCCCGTACGAAGCCGATCTGCCCGAGCGCGTCCGCGGCGTACTCGCCGTCGTCTACCTGATCTTCAACGAGGGGTACGCCGCTTCGTCCGGCGACAGCCTCGTCCGCGACGAACTGAGCACCGAGGCGCTGCGTCTCGGTCGCCTCCTGGTCGAGCTGATGCCCGACGAGCCCGAGGCCGTCGGTCTGCTCGCCCTCATGCTCCTGCAGCAGTCCCGCCGCCCGGCCCGGGTCGACCCCGACGGCTCGCTGATCCGCCTCTCCGACCAGGACCGCGACTTCTGGGACCGAGCGCTGATCGACGAAGGTCAAGACCTGGTACGCCGTTGCCTCCGCCGCAACCAGCCTGGTCCGTATCAACTCCAGGCCGCCATCAACGCCGTCCACTCCGACGCCGCCACGGCCGAAGACACGGACTGGCGCCAGATCCTCCAGCTCTACGACCACCTGCTCACCCTCGAGCCCACCCCGGTCGTAGCCCTCAACCGAGCCGTCGCGGTAGCCGAGGTTCACGGCCCGGCCGCGGCCCTCAGCGCGATCGACGACCTGGACCTGGGCTCCTACTACCTCTTCCACGCCATCCGCGCGGACCTGCTCACTCAACTGAACCGGCCGGCCGACGCCCGCACCTCCTATGCCGCCGCCCTGGAGCTCACCACCAACCAGGCCGAGCAGAACTTCCTCCAGTCCCGCCTCGACACCCTCTAGACGGTCCCACCTGGTCTAGCGGTACTTGCGCTTCTCGCGGCGGTCGCGGTCGCGGCGGGTGGTGTACGGCGAGCGCCTCGCCGGGGGCCGGGTCACGCGGAGCAACAACCCACCGACGGCGCCGGCGGCGGCGCCGAAGAGGGCTGCGAAGGGGGCCAGGGCGATGGCGGAGTGGCTCCAGTCCTGGTGGTCGGGGCCGCTGGTGAACCAGGCGAAGGCGATGCTGACGACAACCATCGCGAACGCGCCGAACACCGCGCCCGACACCGCTTCACGGCTGCCCATGTCACCAAGGTAAGGGCGCCGCCGCGATGTGGAATCCCGACTGGGCGCGCCGCCGGATTCAGTAGGGTCTCGGGTGTGCCGGGATTCGAGCTGGTGTGTGAGGTGGAGCCGCCGACGCGGCCGGATCTGAAGAAGGTGCGGCACCAGATCGGGGTGATGAGCCCGATCGCGGACGCCTTCCTGATCCCGGACAACCACATCGGCCGGGCGACCGTGTCGAGTGTCGCGGTGGCGAACGAGGTCCAGGCGATGGGGTCGCGCGGGATCGCCTGCCTGAACTCGCGGGATCGCAACCTCCTCGGCTTCCGGCGAGATCTCCTGACGGCGGCGGCGTATGGCGTGGAGCAGTTCCTGTTCGTGCACGGCGACGACCCGGCCGAGGGCGCGCGGACCAGCCAGCTGACGGTCCGGACGATGATCGAGCAGGCGCGTGCGACGTCGTACCGCGGATGCAGTCCGTTCCAGGTCGGCGCGGCGACGCGGCTGCGGCCGGTGCCGGGGTGGAAGGCGGAGGCGGACTTCCTGTACGTGCAGGTCAGCTACGACCTGGACGAGCTGCTGCGCTGGCGGGACAGCGTCGTACTCGACATCCCCGTGTACGCCGGGGTGATGGTGCTCGCCAGCGCGAAGATGGCCCACAACCTGGCGGCCCTGCCCCAGCTCTCGATCCCGGAGACGCTGATCGACGCCGTCGAGCGGGATCGCGATGCCGGTGTCGACCACGCCTGCGAGCAGATTCTGAAGATCCGTGACTCCGGGGCCTTCGACGGCGTTCATCTGATACCGGTCAGCCGCTACCGCCAGGTTGCTGCCAGGCTCGAGCGGGAACTCTGAGGTGGGTGGCACCGGAACGGGCCGGAAACGACTAGTGTCCTGCTAGCAGCGGGTTACCGACGGGAGGTGGAAGGTGGGTGTCCCTGGCAAGGGGTTGATCGAGGGGCTGAAGGTCACCGCGAAGACGCTGGCTCGCCGGTCCGTCACCGAGCAGTACCCCGACGTCCAACCGGAGCTGCCGCCGCGCAGCCGGGGCGTGATCGCGCTGCTCGAGGAGAACTGCACGTCCTGCATGCTGTGCGCCCGGGAGTGCCCGAGCTGGTGCATCTACATCGACTCACACACCGAGACCGCGCCGTCGGTCGGTGAGCAGGCCCGCGAGCGCAGCCGGAACGTGCTGGACCGGTTCGCCATCGACTTCAGCCTGTGCATGTACTGCGGGATCTGCATCGAGGCCTGCCCGTTCGACGCGCTGTTCTGGTCGCCGGAGTTCGAGTACGCCGAGACCGACATCCGCAACCTCACGCACGAGAAGGACCGCCTCCGCGACTGGATGTGGACCGTCCCCGCACCGCAGCCGATCGACCCAGGCCCCACCGTCACCCCGGCGCCGGAGGACGACGCGTGACGACTGCCCTCTTCAGCGTCGCCGGAGCAGTCGCACTCATCGCTTCCGTCTTCGTCGTCACCTCGCGCCGGATCGTGCACGCCGCGCTCTGGCTGGTCGTTGCCCTCGGCGCCGTCGCCGGCTGCTTCGGCGCGTTGCACGCCGAGTTCGTCGCGCTGGTGCAGATCCTCGTGTACGTCGGCGCGATCGTCGTACTCGTGCTCTTCGCGCTGATGCTGACCAAGGCGCCGACGAACCCGCTGCCGGGTCTGACCAGCGGCCGCAGCCCGTTCGCGGCCGTGGTCGCGGGGGTGCTGGCGATCCTGGTGGGCACCGGCGTTGTGCTTGCCTTCGGCAACGAGAAGGTCAGGGCCGTACCGGACGGATCGCCGGACGCCATCGGGACGTCGATCTTCAAGACCTGGGTTCTGCCGTTCGAGGTGCTCTCGGTGCTCCTGCTGGCTGCTCTGATCGGTGCGATCGCCCTGTCCCAGCGGAAGAGGGAGGACTGACGTGCCGTTGATCCTCCCGCTGCTGCTGGCGGTCGCGTTGTTCTGCATCGGGGTGTACGGCGTTCTCGCCCGGCGCAATGCGATCACAATGCTGATCTCGTTCGAGCTGATGCTCAACGCTGTCAACCTCAACCTGGTCGCGTTCGACGCCTGGCGGCTCGACGGCCTGGCCACCGGTCAGACGCTGGCGATCTTCGTGATCACGCTGGCCGCGGCCGAGATCGGGCTAGGGCTGGCGATCGTGCTGCTGCTGTTCCGCGGTCACGGCAGCGTCGACGCCGACGCGGCGCGTGACCTGGCCGAACAGGACCCCTCGGTCGAGCTGGATGCCGCGGTCGAGCAGGAGAAGACCTCGTGATCGCGACCGTCTGGCGGGTCGTCGGGGTCGGCTTCTCGCTGCTCGTCATCCTGGCCGCCGTCCTGCTGTCCGGCGCCAGTCCGGATCAGGCCGCGTTCCTCAACTCGTCCGTCGGCGACCTCACCATCGGCTTCGCGGTCCGCACCGACGACCTGACGGTCGTGATGCTCGCGGTCGTCGGCGTGATCGCGACCTGCGTCCAGGTCTACTCGCTCGGCTACCTGCACCAGCGCCCGGCGTCGTACCACGCGCTCGTCACGCTGTTCACCGCCGCGATGGTGACCGTGGTGATCTCGGACAGCCTGTTCTTCCTGCTGATCGGCTGGGAGGTGATGGGCGCCTGCTCGTACCTGCTGATCGGTCACTACTGGGAGCGTCGCGACGCCCGGTCCGGTGCGGTCAAGGCGTTCCTGATGACCCGGCTCGGCGATGTCGGGTTCCTGTTCGGCATCTTCGTGATCGGCGTCGGCGCGGGGACGTTCCGGATCTCCGAGCTCGACCCGGCCGAGATCTCGCCCGGCGTCCTCACCACCGGGACCTTGCTGCTCCTGGTCGGCGTGGTCGGCAAGTCGGCCCAGGTGCCCTTGCAGACCTGGCTCCCGGACGCGATGCCCGGCCCGAGCCCGGTCAGCGCGCTGATCCACGCGGCGACGATGGTTGCCGCCGGCGTCTTCCTGATCGCCCGGCTCTACAACCTCTTCTCCGCCTCCGACACCACATTGACCGTGCTGGCCGTGGTCGCCTGCGTGACCATGCTGTTCGCCGCCCTGTGTGCGATGGCCGCGGTCGAGGTGAAGCGCGTACTCGCGTGGTCCACGGTGAGCCAGTTGGCGATCATGTTCTCCGCGCTCTCCCTGGGTACGGCGGCCGGCCGGCACGCAGCCATCTTCCACCTCGTCACGCATGCGGCCTTCAAGGGATTGCTGTTCCTCTGCGCCGGTGTGCTGCTGCATCAGGTCGGCAGCGCGGCGTTCGTCGTACTGCGCCGCTACACCCGCCGCGGGCGGTTGCGGAAGGCACTGCGGGTCACGTTCGTGACGATGACGATCGGGCTCGCCTCGCTGGCCGGCGTACCGGGGTTCGCTGGGTTCTTCTCCAAGGACGCGATCATCGACGCGGCCTGGGAGCACGCGCGGGACGGTTCGGTCGTCGGATGGATCGTGCTCGTGTCGGTGTGCCTGACTGTGGCGCTCACCGCGTTCTACTGCATGCGGTTGTGGTTGTGGGTGTTCTTCCGGACGCCCGCGCTCGCCGGTGCGCGCGGCGCCTTCGAGGACGACGATGCGACGGCCGACCTCGACGAGCCCGACACCTCCAAGCTGGGCGACGCGCCGTGGGTGATGCTCGCGCCGATGGTTCTGCTGGCGATCGCCTCGATCGTCCTCGGGTACGTCGACGGCCTGCAGCTGAATTGGGGGGTCGGGTTGGTGTCGACGGCACTCGTGGTGCTCGGCGCGATCCCGGCGTACTCGTTGTGGTCGCGGGGCGCGGATCCGCGGCCGGTGGTGCTGGAACGTGAGTTCGGCGTGGACACGGCGTACCACGGTCTGTTCGTCGTCCCCGTGCAGTGGTTGGCGAAGCTGACGGTGGCGGGAGATCGGGACGTGATCGGCGGGTATGTGCGGGCGACCGGGCGGACCGGGACGCTGTTGTCGCAGGGGCTCCGGCGGTTGCAGACCGGGAACGTGCAGAACTATCTGACCGCGGCCGTGGTCGGCGTCGTCGCGCTCGCGGTGCTCGCTGGGGTGATCGGCTCGTGAAGGCGATTCTGCTGGCGATTCTGCTCCTGCCCATCCTGGCCGCGGTCGCGTTGTGGGCGATCCCGGCCGGCATCGGTGATCGGCTTGCAGCGGCGTACGGGTCGGTGATCTCGGGGCTGGTGCTGGTCGGGTCGGTGGTGCTCTGGCCGCAGACCGGGGGATGGTTCGCCTACACCCCGCTGCAGAACGAGGACATCCGGCCGCTCAGCGCCGTGACCGACGTTCCGTGGATTCCCGCGCTGGGCGTGCGGTTCCACGTCGGGGTGGACTCGATCTCGATGCCGCTGATCGTGCTGACCGCGCTGCTGACCTTTCTCTGCTGCCTGTACTCGCTGAAGATCACGCCGCGGATCGGCCGGACCCGGTCGCTGATCGCGTTGCTGCTGGTGATCGAGGCCGGCGTGATCGGAACGTTCTCCGCGATGGACCTGATCCTGTTCTTCGTCTGCTTCGAGATCGTGCTGATCCCGATGTGGCTGGTGATCGACATCTGGGGTGACGACCACGATCCGGTCGGCCGGAGGCGGGCGGCCTTGACGTTCGTGCTGATGACCGTGCTCGGGTCGGCGCTGATGCTGCTCGGATTCCTGCTGGTCTTCCGGCGGGCCGGGACGTTCGACATCGTCCAGTTGAGCAACCAGCCGGTGCTCGGCGGTCACGGCGTACCCCTGGCCGCGGCGCTGCTGATCGCGGTCGGCCTGGCGGTGAAGGTGCCGCTGTGGCCGTTGCACATCTGGCTCCCGGACGCGCACGCGAAGGCGCCGACTGTGGGGTCGGTCATTCTTGCGGGCGTGCTGCTGAAGCTGGGGACGTACGGCCTGATCCGGATCCTGGTCCCGGTGCTGCCGGATGCCACCGTGACGATCGCGCCGTACCTGGCCGGCTTCGCCGTCGTGGCGATCATCGCCGGGTCGCTGGCGTGCCTGGCGCAGACCGACGTGAAGCGGCTGATCGCGTACTCGAGCGTCGGGCACATGGGGTTCATCGTGCTGGGGATCGCGACGCTGTCGCCGGCCGGGCTGCGCGGCGCGCTGTTCGCGAACATCGCGCACGGCATCATCACCGGTCTGCTGTTCTTCCTGGCGGGTGCGATCAAGGACCGGCACGACACCAGCGATCTGCGGGCGATCGGCCGGGCGCTGTACGCGCGGCTCCCGCGGATCGGCGCGCTGCTCACGTTCGCCTGTCTGGCGTCGCTCGGGCTGCCGGGGCTGGCCGGGTTCTGGGGCGAGATGCTGGTCCTGCTCGGTGCCTACAACCCGGCCGCGGTGTTGCCTCGGACAACTTATTTGGTGTTCATGGTGATCGCGGGACTCGGCACCGTCCTGACCGCGGCGTACTTCCTCCGGCTGATCCGCAACCTCTGCCAGGGTGACCCGGCCGAGAACCCGCCGGCCGCATTCGCCGTCGATCTCAGTCGCATCGAGCTGATCACCTGGGCCCCGCTGATCACACTGACCGTCCTCCTCGGCGTGTGGCCAGGACTACTTCTGCATCAGTGGGTGACGTTGTGACCCTGACTTGGATCGATTGGCAGGCGATCGCCGTACCGCTGGTGCTGGCGATCGGGGCGGTCGCCGTTCTGCTGGTCGACAGCTTCTGGCACAGCGCCCCGCAGCAGCTTCGGCACACGGTGGTCACGTTGCTCACGGCAGCGGTGATTCTCTTCGGGGTGGTGTTCGCCTGGGCACAGCGGGACGACTTCAAGCCGGCGTTCTGCCATCCGGCGGTCGAGGGGCCGGCCGAGTGCAGCTTCGTGTTCGAGCCGTTGACCGCGGGGCTATGGGCGGTGTTGCTGGTCGGCGGACTCGGAGTCGTCGGGTTGTCGGCGTACCGGCTGCTGGCTTCGGACATCCCGATCGGGGAGTACCACTTCCTGCTGCTGAGCGTGCTGGTCGGTGCGACCGTGCTGGCCGGGGCGCGCGATCTCGCCACGATGGTGATCGCGCTGGAGGTCGTGTCGCTGCCGAGCTTCGCGATGGTCGCGCTGCGTCGGGATCGCCGCGGATCCGAGGGTGCGCTGAAGGCGTTCCTGGTGTCGGTGCTGTCGACCGCGGTGATGCTGTTCGGGGTCTCCTATCTGTACGGCGTGACCGGCTCGCTGTACCTGACCACGATCGCGAACCGGTTGAGCGGGCTCGATCCGGACTTGAGTCGGGTCGCCTTCGCGGCCGGGCTGTTCGTGATCGTCGGGTTCGCGTTCAAGATCGCGGCGGTGCCGTTCCACGCCTGGCTGCCGGACACGTACGTCGGTGCGCCGGTCGAGGTCACGGCGTTCCTCGCGGTGGTGTCGAAGTCGGCCGGCGTCGGTGGTCTGCTGGTCCTCGTGACGGCCGGGATCGCGCCGGACGGGTCGAACCTGCGGACCGTGATCGCCATCCTGGCCGCGGTGACGATGACGGTCGGGAACCTGGCTGCTCTGCGTCAGGTCGAGGCGGTGCGGCTGCTCGCGTGGTCGTCGATCGGCCAGGTCGGGTTCCTGCTGGCGCCGCTCGCGGTCGGCGATGCCCAGGCGGTGGTCGGGTATCTGGCGGCGTACGTCGTCGTCACGCTCGGCGCGTTTGGATCGGTCGCGGTGGTTCAGCGGCATCGGCCGGGTGGCTTGCTGACGGACTACCGCGGGATGGTGCGCTCCGAGCCGGGACTGGCCGCTGCGTTGATCTTCTTCCTCGTCGTCCTCGCCGGGCTGCCGCCGGGTCTGGCCGGACTGTTCACGAAGTTCGCCGCCTTCCAGGCCGTCATCGACGCCCACCTCGGCTGGCTCGCGATCGTGATGGCCGTCAACGTGATGATCGGCCTGGCCGTCTACCTCCGCTGGGTCGCCGAACTCTTCCGCCTCCCCGCCGACGACCCCTTCTCCGTCGACATCGAGACGCCCGCCGTCACCATGATCTCCATCTGCGCCGCCATCGCCGCCGTCCTCTCCATCCTCCCCAGCACCCTCTTCGCCCTGGCCACCTAACTGGTCTGCTTGGCGAGGAAGTCCTCGTACTGGGACCACACTCGGCGCCAGAGCTCGTTGCGTTGAGCGGTGTCCAGGTGGGGGAGTGGGAGGTGGAAGACGTCGGCGAGTACCGCGAAGTAGTCGGTCGGGTTTTCGATGAGGGAGGTGTCGATGCGGTCGGCGTACAGCTCGGTGAGGCCGACGGAGCGTAGGACGACCACCGACGTTGGCTTGCGGCGGAAGGCGGAGGCCAGGCGGCGGAAGGCGGAGTCCGGGTTGGCCGAGAGGTTCGCGTGCTGGGCGGCGAAGGCGTCGAGGCCCGCTGCGGCGGACTCGAAGTCCATGCCGACCAGGTTGGCTCGCGGGTCGTGGTCCAGTCGCCAGCCGTCGGTCTTCTCGGATGGACGCAAGCGGAGGTTGAACGGCTCCTGATAGGCGGTGCCCGGCTCCAGCGGCAGTGGCTCGCGCAGTGCCTCGCCGAGGCCGGCGTCGACCAGCCAGACGCGGTCCGGATCCTCGACCAATCCGCTCACGGTGAGCACCAGGTGGCTGGCGTCGACATCGCCGGCGCGGGTCGGGGTCTCCGCCCCGCCGCGGTGCATCTTCACCCGGTAGCCGAGCTCGGTCAGCAGCAGGGCGAACGTTCCGTTCAGCTGGAAGCAGTACCCGCCGGTCTCCCACGCGATGATCCGCTTCGCCGCTTCCTCCGGGTCAAGCGGTCCGCCTGGCGCCAGCTGGAACTGCACCGATTCGTACGGCACCTGATCCACGAAAGCCGCGTGCAGCTGGGACAAACCGTCCAGCCGCGGCGGACCGTCGTACCCGCTCACTCCGATGCGTTTCAGGAATGCCTCGGTGTCCATTCGGCCTAGGCTATGCCAGGTGATCGACGTTCTCGCCCCAGACGAAGCCGTCCACGCCGCCCCCGAGCTGGGCGCCGTCTACCTGTCCGCCTTCGGCGCTCCGGGGTACGACGAGGAGCCGGCGCGAGCCGAGGAGTTCGCCACCGAACAGATCCCGCTGCACTCCCAACGCGACGACTTCAAACTCGTGGTGTCCCGGGACGCGGGCAAGCTGACCGGGTTCGCGTACGGGTTCACCGGGCATCGCGGACAGTGGTGGTCGGACCGGGTCGCCGCGGCGGTGAGTCCGGAGCTCGCGGACGAGTGGATCGGCGGTCACTTCGAGGTGGTGGAGCTCGCGGTGGTTGTCGAGGCACAGGGTCAAGGGCTCGGCGCCGAGTTGATGGCCGCGCTGATGACCGACCTGCCGAACCGCAAAGCCCTGCTCACCACGTTCGTCGACGACCGTCCGGCGCCGAGGCTCTACCGGCGGATGGGGTGGAAGGTGCTGGTGCCCGACCTGGGCTGGGACTCCGCGCTCTACGGATTGGACCTGGGAGTGCCCGCCGGCCGCTGACCTGGCAGGGTAGGGCCCATGACTTCTGAGCGGATCTATGTCGGGAGCTACACCAGTCAGCCGGGTGCCGGGGACGGGATCGGGTTCGGGCCCCTCGACGGGATCGAGCTGGTGGTGACGACTGCCGATCCGTCGTTCCTGGTCAGGTCCGCGGACGGCCGGTTCCTGTACGCCACCGGCGAGGTGCACGGTGGCCGGGTCAGCGCGTTCGCGATCCAGCCGGACGGCGGGCTGGAGTTCGTCAACGAGCAGCCGAGCGGCGGCGCGGACCCGTGCCACCTGGACATCGACCCGTCCGGGCGGTACCTGCTGTCCGCCAACTACACCTCGGGCGCGGTCGCGATCCACCCGATCGCGGCCGACGGCTCGCTCGGAGAGGCGACCCAGTTCCTCCAGCGCGAGGGCAGCGGGCCGAACCAGGAGCGCCAGGAGGGGCCGCACGCCCACCAGATCGCGTTCGACCCCGCCGGTGCGTACGTGTTCGACATCGACCTCGGCTCGGACACTGTCTACACGTCCACGCTGACCGACGACGGGCAGCTGGAGGAGGTCGACCGGCTGCACATCCACCCGGGCGCCGGTCCGCGGCACATGGTGTTCCACCCGCACGCGGGAGCGGCGTACGTGATCAACGAGCTCGACTCCACGCTGACCGTGTGCGGCTACGCGGACGGGAAGCTGCAGGTCGTGCAGACCGCGTCGACCCGGCCGGCCGACTCGCCCGGTGAGAACTTCCCGGCGGAGCTGCTGATCTCCGCCGACGGCCGGTACCTGTACGGCTCGAACCGCGGCGACAACACGATCGCGGTGTTCGCGACCGCCGCCGACGGCCTGTCGGTCGAACTGGTGCAGACCATCGGCTCCGGCGGCGACTGGCCGCGGCACCTTGCCTTCAGCAACGACGGCACCCGGCTGTACGCCGCCAACGAGCGCTCCGACCAGATCGCCACCTTCACCATCGCCGACGGCCGCCTCACCCAGGAGGGTGACCCCGTCAGCTGGCCGAAGCCGGTCTGCATCCTCCCGGTGTGACGCACCAGGGCCCCGGCGCGATGCCGGGGCCCTGGTCCGCTCAGGCGAGCTTCTCGAAGAAGAACTCGTGCTTGAGGAACGACACGTCGTACTCGTGACCCGGCTGCGGCGGCATCAGTTGCGCGGCCTGGAACAACCGCCAGCCATCCTTCAGCGCGTCCAGTCCGGTCGCGTACGGCGGCTCGTCGCTGTCGCCCGTCGTCGGGTGCGTGTCGCCGGTTCCGTCGTACTCCGACCAGCCGACAACGCGGGCGTCGAGCGCGGACGAGGCCAGGTACAGGACGAGCACCTGCTGGCGAAGGGTCTGCTGTCCGATGGGGGCGGTGGCGGTCATGCCATCTCCTTCTTCGCGGCGTGCGGGTTGAGGCTGCGCTGGGTGACCACGCGCTGCGGGCGGTTCGACACCCGGGTGACCCAGTACTCCGGGTCGAACGTGTCGTCGCCGGTGAGCGCCTGCCACAGCTTGATCCGGTTGTACTTCTCCAGCCGGCCGGTGGCGTTCTCGTACCAGGGGAACGACTGGTCGAGCTCGCGCGCGACCTGGTCGTCGTACAGGTCCTCGAGGTTCCACAGCCGGACCTGGCGGACGGTCGGGTTGAAGCGGATCTTGAACATGTAGCGGTCGATGGCGCTGTCGTTCTTCCGGCCGCCGTGCCAGATGCCGTGGTGCAGGAACTGCACGGTGCCGGCCGGGCAGACCAGCCGGGTCTGGCCGAGCAGGTTCTGGTACCGGCCGGTGTCGGACTCGTTGGTCCGGCGCAGGTGGCTGCCGGGCACGCTCAGGGTGCCGCCCATCTCGAGCGTCACGTCCTGCGGGTAGTACATGAGCTGGACGTCGAACGCGTCGGGACGGACGTCGATGATCGCGTCACCGTGCAGGTTCTGCGCCTCGCCCTCGTTGGCCTTGCGGATGTGCACGGCGTGGTGGTCGACCGTCGGCTCCGGCCCGACCAGGCTGTGGATCGCGCCGGCCACCTCGGGCAGCTGCACCAGCCGCTGGACGAACTCACTATCCTCGAACGCCTCCGACAGCGGCGTGCCATAGGGGACGCCGGGGATGCCGGCCTTCAGGACCTCGATCGCCTGCTGGTTCATCTCGTCCGGTACGACGGCGTCCATCCGGAGCGACCCGGTGGCCACGAAATGCGCCATGTGAACCGAGGTGAGCAGGTTCTTCTGATGCGGATGGGGCATGAGACTCCCTCTCGGGGTGGTGGTTACTACTCCACCAGGCTAAGTTCGGACAGCGCTTGCTCGCGTGGGCTGTGTTCACCACTGGTGGTAATTTCTCACCATGATCGAACTGCACCTGGCTGCGCCGCCGGAGGTGGTGAGCGTCGGCGTCGGGATTCACGGCGTCCGCAGCCTGCGGGACGTCTTCCGGCTGCCGGACCTGTGGCAGCTGCACGTGTACGCATACTCGGCCGATCTCAAGGTCGCCGGTACGACGTACTCCGTGGCGCCGGGATACGTGTCGCTGACCCCGGCCGGCACGCAGGTGCAGTTCGACTACCGCGGCCGGTCCGAGCACCTGTACGCCCACTTCCGGCCGGTCGTGACGGGCGAGCCGTCGTACGTCCCCGTCGTACAGGACGCCGGGGATGCCGCGCCGGTGCTGTCAGGTCTGCTGCGCTCGGCGGTCGAGGCCTCGCCGTCGGGGTCCGCGCGGATGACGGCCGAGGTGTGGACGGCGTTGTGGCGGATCGTGGACCTCCACGCGGTCACCACCGAGGGCGACTCGCGGCACCCCGCGGTCTCCACCGCCATCGCCTATATCGAGGCCAACCTGGCCCAGCCACTCACCATCCCCACGCTGGCCCGGCTGTCCGGCGTATCCCACAACCACCTGACGCGCCTCTTCCAGACCGAGACCGGCCAGACGGTCATCGCCTACATCCGGGGTCGCCGGATGGCTCGCGCCCGCCACCTGCTCGTCTCCTCGACCCTCTCCATCCCCGCTGTCGCGGCGTCGGTCGGTGTCCCCGACCTCCAGGCTTTCAACAAGACCTGCCGTCGCGAGCTCGGCGGCTCGCCCCGCGCGATCCGTAATGCGGTGGCCGGTCCGGTCGCCGCGGGTTAACGTGCGCTCGTGTTCGAACTCATTCCGGTAGTGCAGGCGCCGCAGTACGACGAAGAAGCCGAGCAGCGGTTCGCCGAGGAGTGGCCGGAGTTCATCTTCCACGACGTCGAGGTCCGGAAGTACTCGGAGCGGCGTACGGAGTATTTCCAGAAGGATTGGGAGTTCTACCTGGTCTCCGACGACCAACGGCTGATCGCCGGCTGCTGGGGTGTGCCGATCGCCTGGGACGGGACCGTCGACGATCTGCCCGCTGGGTTCACCGGCTCGCTGACGCGGGCCGTGACCGCGTACGAAGAAGGCGTCGTGCCGAACACCTTCGTCCTGATGGCGGCCGCCGTCCGCTCCGACGAACAGGGCCGCGGCCACGCCTCGCGCGTCATCACGGCTGTCCGGGAGCGTGCCGTGGCGGGCGGCTTGGAGCGGGTGATCGCGCCGGTCCGGCCGACGCTGAAGTCACGCTATCCGCTGACCCCGATCGAAACCTTCATGACCTGGACCCGCGACGACGGACTACCGCTCGACCCGTGGCTGCGCACGCACGCCCGCCTCGGCGCGACCATCATCGCCCCCGCAACCGTCTCCCAGACCATGACCGGCACCGTCGCCGAGTGGGAGAAGTGGACCGGCCTGGCCCTGCCGTCCTCAGGCTCCTACGTCATCCCCGACGGCCTCACCGTGCTGGAGATCGATCGCTCGACGGACACCGGCATCTACCGCGAGCCGAATATCTGGATGCGCCACGCTTAGCAGGTTCAGGCCGAGTGGGTGCGGCTGAAGGCGGTCGCGACCGCGGCGGTCCGGCTGGTCACACCGAGACGCTCGTAGATGTTCTCCAGATGCTTGCGAACGGTGCCCTCGGCAACGAACAGCCGATGCGCGATCTGCGTGTTGCTGTGCCCGTCGGCGACCAGGCGCAGCAACTGCAGCTGGCGGGTGGTCAGATCGGGTACGCCGGCCCGACGGCGTTCGTGGGCACGGAGGACCTCGATGAAGTGCGGGCGCAGCATCGTCAGCAGAAGTCGCTCGCGTTCGGTGAAGTCGCAGCCGGACGTGCGGAACAGCAGCAGCCGACGGTCTTCCGCACCACGGACGGGGAGCGGCACGGCCACCTCGTGGCGTACGCCGGTCAGGCGGCACCACTCGCCGACGATCGTGTCCGCCATCTGTCGCTCGGTCAGGTAGTCCGACACCCTCCAGACGGTGTCGTAGTCACCGGTGAGCTGCGGCCGGCAGCATGTCTCGCCTTCCCAGTAGGACCGCCAGAACAGGTCTTCCCAGCCGTCCTCGAGGTCGTGGGGGTCGTCGCCGACCAACTCGAGCCCGATGAACTCGTGATCCAGCGGGCGGCTCACCTGGTACGAGATGTACTCGGCGGGCACCAGGTCCGCGAGGCCGCGCAGCAGGTCGCGCGGGAACAACTCCTCAGGGTCGGCGTTCCGGCCCTGGTCGACGACGTCGAGCATCGTCCGCAGGTCGCGTTCGGTGATCGTCAACTGATCCACCATGACGTACCCCTCCCCGCCGCCAGGCTATCCCCGCGCTGCCGCCCCGCCCATACGTCGAACGACGTATGGCGTTCGGACGTCCGCCGCGGCCACGGTGGATAAGTCGTTCCATGATTGGGGGGGTCTCATGAAGTCGCCGTTGCGATGGCCTGCGCTGGCAGCCACCTGTGCGTTGGTGCTCACCGCGGCCGGCTTGTCGCCCGCCGCCACTGCGACGTCGGGTGCGTCCGCGGCGCCGGTGATCGATTGGAGCAGGTACGCCACCCAGGCGATCGTCGCCGGGCGTCCGCCGGCCAGCTCCGAGGTGCTGATGGGCATCGTGCACATCGCGATCGCCGACACCGTGGCCGGTCTGGGATACGGCCGGCCGTTCCGGTTCGCCGTACGACCGGATCGGAAGGCGTCTGCGGCGGCCGCGGTCGCTACCGCGGCGTACGACGTACTGCGGGCTCGCGTGCACCCGTCGCCGGCCGGACTGGACGGAACGTACGCCGACTACCTGGCCGGTGTGCCTGATGGGAGAGCCAAGACCCGTGGTATCACGCTGGGCCGATCCGTCGCGGCCGCCGTACTCGCGTGGCGCGCAGGAGACGGCCTGGACAACACAGTGCCGTACGTCCAGGCCCCAGCAGGGCCAGGAGTGTGGGAGCCGACAGCCCCGACTCCGCCTGTGGACATCGTGCTTACCCAGGTCAGGCCGCTGGCGCTGCGCTACCGCGCGCAGTTCCGCCCCGATGGACCGGATCCGCTGACCAGCAAGCGCTACGCGCGTGACGTGGCTGAGGTCGCGTCACTCGGCCGCAAGGACAGTACGACGCGCACCGCCGCGCAGACCGAGACCGCGATGTTCTGGTCCGAGCAGACCGCGCAGCAGTGGAGCCGGGCGCTCCTGCAGTTGGCGTCGGACCGGCATCTCTCACTGTCGAGGGCGGCGCAGATGCTCGCGCTGGTGCACGTGTCCGCTGGTGACGCGCTGATCGCGTGCTGGGACGCCAAGTTCTACTACCGCTCCTGGCGACCGGTCCACGCCATCCAGCGCGCGGACACCGACGGCAACCCGCGCACACAGGCCGATCCGACCTGGCAGTCCCTGCTGAACGTCAACCACCCGGAGTACCCGTCCGGCCACGCCTGCTTCACCGCCGGCGTCACCCGCGCCCTCCAGGCCTACTTCCACAGCAACCTGCCCTTGACCATGACCAGCCTGGTCACCAACACCACCCGCGTGTACCCAACGCTGTCCGCCGTACGCAGCGACGTCCGCGAAGCCCGGATCCTCTCCGGCCTCCACTTCCGCCACTCGATGCTGGACGGCGAACAGCTGGGCACTGACGTCGCCAACTGGATCAGCGCCCGCCATTGACCGCCAGCGCGGCCAGGCCGTGGCTGAGGATGCCCTTGACCACGGCTAGGGCGTAGGCGTTGTCGGGGCCGGTGATGACCTGGTCGGACCACATGACGACATCTTCGAGGGCCCGGACGTGGCGGTAGTAGCGGATGGCGTCGTCGTCGATGGGGTGCGGGCCGTACCCGGTCAGGAAGGCGTCGAGCTGTTCGGGGGTGGTGGGGCCGACGTCGCCCATGCCGCCGAGCATGAACATCAGGTCTTGTTCGCGAGGCGCCAGGATCACGTCGTCCCAGTCGATCAGGTGCAGGTGGTCATCGACGAGGACGTTGCCGAGATGCGGGTCCCCGTGGCAGACCACGCGGGGACCGCTCGGTTCCGGCGGGCGGGCCCTGAGCAGGTGGGTGATGGTTGCGTCGTACTGCTTCCAGACCGCGGCCAACTCCTCCTCGACCTCGTCCTCGGGCGCCTCGGTGCTGAGCCGCGTCTGCAGCTTCTCCGCCACTGCCGGGACCCGCGCGTCGATGTGGCTGTGCTTCGGAAGCGCATCACGCAGCCTGGGCGGCGGCTCCGCGTCATGCACCCGCCGGATGAGTACGCCGTACTCGGTCCACTGCTCGTCGGTCAGTCCGCTCTCAGCCGCGCGTACGCCGTCGATCCACGGAGTGATCGTGAGCCGCTTCTTCTTCCCATGGAAGGTCCACAGCCCACCCTCCGTGGTCCGGATCATCTCTGGAACGCCCGCTAGGCCACTGTCGGCCAGGAACGCCGCCACCTGATGCCCGGTGTTGGTGCCCGCGCCGCTCCACTTCACGGCGTACGCATTGGTGGCCGTGGTCGCCTTCCACACCTGCGCGGCGAGGTCGGCCCCGTGCGCCACCGGTGAGAGTTCCACCACATCCAGCCCGAAGTCCTCGAGCACCCACCGCCGCAGCAACGTATCTCCCACGCCCGCCAGCATGCCCGGCAACCAGCCCCGAGGCGAGCCGATTACCGGGCCGGCGACCGGGTCAGCGGTAGTTGACGAACTGGACGGCGAAGTCCAGGTCCTGGCCCTTGATCAGGGACTGGACGGCCTGCAGGTCGTCGCGGCTCTTGCTGGACACGCGGAGCTCCTCGCCCTGGATCTGGGCCTTGACGCCCTTCGGGCCCTCGTCGCGGATCAGCTTGGACAGCTTCTTCGCGTTCTCCTGGGTGATGCCGGCGCTGATCGTGGCGTTGATCTTGTAGATCTTGCCGGACAGCTTCGGGTCGTCGGCCTCGAGGCCCTTCAGCGAGATGTGCCGCTTGACCAGCTTGTCCTTGAGCACGTCGAGGACGGCGTTCACCCGCTCCTCGGTGTTCGCCTGCAGGTCGATCGCCTCGCCGGACAGCTTGATCCCGGCGTCCACGTTCTTGAAGTCGAACCGCTGGCTGATCTCCTTCGCCGCCTGGTTCACGGCGTTGTCCACCTCCTGACGGTCGACCTTGTTCACAATGTCGAAGGAGGACTCCGAAGCCATGGGCGTTCCTTTCCGATTTGCTGTCAGGGGCACCCTCTGTTGTATCGTCTCCCACGCCGGTTCACGAACCGGCACCACCCTGGCGGGTTGCCCGAGCGGCCAAAGGGAGCAGACTGTAAATCTGTCGGCGTATGCCTACGCAGGTTCGAACCCTGCACCCGCCACCAGCACCAAACAGCCCCTGACCTGCGGAAACGCGGATCAGGGGCCTACTTTCGTCTCAGCCCTCAGTGTCCGACTGTCGCGAACGATTGGCCTGGCCCAGGTCTTCGGCGCCGGCCGTCCGACAGCCAGAAGGGCCGCCGGACTGGGCGGCCCTTCCGTTCTTACGCTCGACCGCGTAGCACGATGGTGAGCTCCTCGAAGTCGCCTCCACACTCGAAGAACCCGCAGGCGCTCGCCCTCGTGACACTTGCCGCTTTGCCCCCGGCGAACTTGCTGCCGCCGTCCGTTACGACCTCCATACTCCACGACTGCGGAGTGGCGTCGCACAGACGAACGGAGGTAATGCCGCGGCCGTGCACGGTGAACCGGCCGGCCCGTTGCGTCAACTCGGTGCTCACGTCCGTGAAGAGCGGCTCGCCGGTGCAGGTCGCGGTCCCGCTCACCGTCGCCGAACCGGTCCTGGGGTTGAAGCTCGCGGTCGGGTTCACGGTGATGTCCACCGTGGGTGGCGGCGGGAGCACATCGATCGTGAGGTTGAGCGTCCCCCCGTTATCCCCTCCGTCGAACTGGTTGTCGAAGACCAGCAAGGTGTACGTCGTACCAGCGGTCGCCGTCCACGTCACCGCGTTGAACCCACACCTCACCACGCTCCAGTTCCCCGGGCTGCCGGTCGCCACGATCGCGGTGGTCGAGTACGTCGACGAAGACACATCGGCCCGGAGAATTTCGTCCGCGGTCGGGGCGATCTCGTACCAGACGCTGGCATCGGTCGGCAGGGGCGCGGGTGTTCCACAGAAGTCAGTACTGAGGTCGTCGCTGTCGGTGGTCGCCTCGGTGGTGTCGAGGCTGTCGGTGAACGGGATGGCCCCGACCACGGTGCGGCCGCCGTACGTGTCGTTGCCGGGCGGAGCCGCGAGCGCTGTGCTCGCGGACGTGATCAGGGTCCCCAGTACGAGCGCGGACACAGCTGCGCTCCGAAGGTGTCTCATGATGCCGCTCCTGGAGGATGCTGGCGGGCGCAACTCGGCGCCCGCAACTGGACACTGTCCCCGGCGGCCGTCGCCCGGCAGACCACGATCCCTCCCCGGCCCGGAGCGGCGCCGGCATCCTCACCCAGCAGGCCTCCGTCCACCGGGGCACCGCTCTACTGGTATTGATGCATCGACGAACCCATAAGTTACTCGCCGCAGGGCCACGCCCTTGCTGTGCGCAAACTGCTGACGAGCAGTTGAGACACGCTTCCGGAGTGCCAGCACGCTTTCCAATTCTTCGGGTCCATGCTCGGCGGGGTCTGTGGCTACTGGTGCGGTCGTTTGCCGGAACCGGGGGTCGGCCAGGGGCTTTCACGGGTCGGCGCGGGGCCGGAAGCGACATGCTGCTAGGGGAGAAGCTGTACGGCGCAGGTGAGCATCACGGACGTGAGTGAGAACGGCAAGCTGACGTCCTCGGGATCGTCGTCTGACAGTTAGCGATCGCATACTGCGGAGTGAGCCATGACTGAGAAGAGGGGTATCCACGGGGGACCAGCGACCAGGCCGGCTTCAGGCCGATCTTGCCCGAGGACATCGAGTGGGGTCGTTTCCGGCGTTCCCGCCGTCGGTGCGTCTTGCTGTCGTCGTCGGCGATACCTCAGAGCCCACCCCGTATACGGTCCGGGTCAATCTGCCGTACGGCGTCAAGCTGATGCCGCACCGGCACCGTGAGGACCGGGTTTACACGGTCGTATCAGGCGTGTTCTACATCGGCGTGGGCGAGCAGTTCGACGAGGCGAAACTGCAGGCGTACCCGCCGGGCGCCGTCGTTGTCCTGCCGGGTGGCACCCGGCATTTCCATTGGGCCAAATCCGGTGAGTACGTCACCCAGGTGACGGCGATCGGGCCGATCAGCCTCGACTATGTGGACCCGGAAGACGACCCACGGCACCAGCGCCGACGATGATCGTTGCCAGCGTCGAGACGTTCGCGCTGCGCATCCCGTTCAAGCCGGGCAACAGATCCGCGGCCTCTGCCTGGGCCCGAAAGGCCTGTCCGCAGTGGACTCGCTGCTGGTCAAGGTCGCGACCGACGAGGGCTTGGAAGGGTGGGGCGAATCCTTCGGGTTCATCGGCGTCGCCGTGACGCAGCGGGCGATCGACGCGGTGATCGCACCGCTCTGCGTCGGCCAGGACGCCACGCGCATAGGCCCGCTGATGGGCCGGATCCAGAAGAAGCTGGCCGTCTTCGGTCGTGGAGGGCCGTTCACCCATGCCTTGTCAGCGGTAGATATCGCGCTGTGGGACATCGCGGGCAAGGTCGCCGGCGTCCCAGTCCACAGCCTCCTGGGCGGTGGCCGCGACGATCTGTCGTGCTACGCGAGCCTGGACGCCTATGCCGACCCCGAACTGGTCCGCGCCGCCGTCCGGCGGGCGGCCGATGCCGGATTCTCCGGCGTCAAGCTGCACGAACGAGACCTTCCGGTCATGCGCGCCGGGCGTGAAGAAGCCGGCCCGGACGTGGCGGTGATGATCGACGTGAACACGGCGTGGACAGTGAACCAGGCGCGGGCGATGGCGGCAGAGCTGCGGGACATCGGGCCGAAGTGGCTGGAAGAACCGGTCTGGCCACCGGAAAACTACGATGGCCTCGCCCAGGTACGCCGTACCGGCGGCGTCGTGATCGCCGCCGGGGAGAACGTGCCGACCCTGCTGGACTTCGGCCGCCTGCTGGACGCCGAAGCGGTGGACTTCGTTCAGCCGAGCCCGGCCAAGATGGGCGGCATCACCGAGCTCCGGAAAGTCTTCACGGCCGCGGCGATCGGCAACGTCACCGTCATGCCCCATTCCTTCTACGACGGCCCTGGTCTGCTGGCCGCTATCCACGCGACTGCCGCGCTGGGTACGGCTGACTCGATGATCGAATGGCGCTATTGGCCCCCTCTAAGGAAGCTCTAAAGCTGGCTGAAAGCACAGCTGAGGACGCGCTGTTTGGGTTGTCGCCACGGCGCCGGTTCTCATCCGGCGCGTTCAGTGGACGAAAGGACTCACGATGATGAAACGCACACGGCTGGTCGCGGCCGCGGTGACGCTCGCCGCGCTGGCCACGACCGGTACTGCCTCGGCGGGGACGTCCGGTTCGGATCCGAAGCCCGCCGCCGCGAAGTCCGGTGCCGCGGTCAAGGTGGAGGGAAAGTCCAAGCCGGCCAAGGATGCCGACCTCGCCGCGATCGCGGCGAAGCTCGGGGTGACGACCGATCGGCTCAACGCCGCGCTGATCGCGGCCAAGAGGTCGTTCGCCGGCTCGACCACCGTTACGCCGGAGGCATTCGTCGCAGCGGTTGCGGCGAAGCTGGGGCTGCCTGCAGCGCGGGTCAAGGCCGCCGTGGAACCGTTGTTCCTCAAGCCTGGGCGCCCTCGTCCCGGCGACGACAAGCAGGCGGGCAAGGACAAGGCCGGCGAGGACAAGAAGGGAGCGGACGACCCGCGGAACTCGCCGTTCGCGAGCAACGCCGCGGCGGCACGTTTGGCCGCGGCGCTCGGCGTCAGTCAAGCCAAGGCCAAGGCCGCACTGGTCGCCCTGGTCTCGGCTCCCGGCGGAATTGTTCCGACGTCCAAGTTCTTCCGCGACATCGCCCACTCGCTCGGGGTCAGCGCCGACCGGTTGACGACCGCGTTGGGGGATCTGAAGCAGTCACTCGCCAACGGCTGACGGCGGCCTAGTCTCACATCATCACAACTTCATGATCGACGGCGAGGATGGACGACCATGCGGATACTTGTCGTGGACGATGACCCGGCTGTTCGGCGGTCCTTGGAGCATGCGTTGGGCCGCGACGGCTACGACGTGGCATCCGCCGCTGATGGGGCGTCCGCCCTCGCGGAGCACGGCGTGTTCCGCCCGGACGCGGTGGTGCTCGACGTCCTCATGCCCGAACCGAACGGGCTCGAGGTATGCCGGACGCTGCGTTCGGGCGGGTACGACACGCCGATCCTGATGCTGACGGCCCGGGACCTGGTCACCGACCGGGTCGCCGGGCTCGACGCGGGGGCCGACGACTACCTGGCCAAGCCCTTCGCTCTGGAGGAGTTGCGGGCCCGACTTCGAGCCCTGCTGCGGCGCAGCGGCGCAAGAGACGAGGTGCTGCACTTCACCGACGTCGAACTGGACCTGAGCGGCCGCCGGGCCGAACGCGCCGGCCGGCGCCTGGAGCTCACCAAGACGGAGCTGTCCCTGCTGGAGCTGTTCCTGCGCAATCCCCGCCGCGTGCTGAGCCGGACCCAGATCTTCGAGTCCGTCTGGGGCTACGACTTCGGCCCGGAGTCGAACGCGCTGTGGGTCTACATCAGCTACCTGCGAAGCAAGCTCGAAGCGGACGGCGGCAGCAGACTGATCCAGACGGTACGCGGCCTGGGCTATGTCCTGCGCGAGGAGCCATGAACCTGCGCACCCGGCTGGCCATCGCCGGAGGGTCCATTGCCGCGGGCGCCCTCGTGCTCGTGTCCGTCGTCCTCTATCCGGCCGTGGAGGCTAATCTCCGCGGCCAGATCGACAGCTCCCTGGTGGCGGCGGCCGACCAGGCACCGGACGTGGCGAAGGCCATCAAGCAGAAGTTCAAGGGGACGGCCAACGAATCGGCCTTCCCAACTGCTCCGCTGGGGATAGGGAGCACCCAGCTGCAAATCGTGCCGGACCCGGTCCAGGCCGGGCCGTCGACGCAGTTCGTCGACCTCACCGTCCGCGACGTCGAGGTCGCGAAAGGAACGGCCGCTGCCTACTTCCGTAACGCGGTCTACGACGGCGTCGCATACCGCATCTACACCGCACCCTTCCCAGGAGGAGCACCCGGTACGCTCGTGCGCACAGCGATCCCGCAATCCGATCCAGCACCCACGCTGCGCCAGCTCGCCTGGCTGCTCGCCGCATCGACGGTCGCCGCCGGACTCCTGGCGGCACTTGCCTCACGCCTGGCCGCACGCCGGGTCCTACGCCCCGTACGTCGGCTCACCGAGGCCGTCGAACTGATCCGCACGACCGGCGACCTGGCCATCCCGATCCCCGCCGACAGCCAGGACGAGATCGGCCGGCTCGGCTCCGCGTTCGCCGGGATGACCGCCGCGCTGGACGAGTCCGTCGGCGCCCAGCGCCGCCTGGTCGCCGACGCCTCGCACGAACTGCGCACACCACTGACGAGCCTGACCGTGAACCTCGAACTGCTGGCGGAGGACCTGGCCGACACGCAGGCCCCACACCTCGCCGCCGAAGCGCTCGACCAGGCCGGCGAACTCAAGACACTGATCAACGACCTGGTCGACCTGGCCCGCTACGGACAGCCCGCTTTCCATACCGAAGACGTCCGCCTGGACCTCGTCGCCGAGCGCGTCGCGGCCCGCGCGACACGTCGGGCAGCACAGATCGGATTCGACCTGACCTGCGCGCCCACCCTCGCCCACGGAGACCCCGACGCCCTGGAACGCGCCGTTGCGAACCTGGTCGACAACGCCGTGAAGTGGAGCCCGTCCGGCGGCCGGGTCCTGATCAGCGTCAAGGAGGGCACTCTCGATGTCGCGGACGCCGGCCCTGGGATCCCCGACAGCGACCTCAAGTTCGTCTTCGACCGCTTCTACCGCTCACCCGCTGCCCGCGCGCATCCCGGATCCGGACTGGGCCTGGCCATCGTCCGACAGGTCGCCGAGGCGCATGGCGGGACGGCCGAAGTCGTGCCCTGTCATAGCGGCGCGCTCCTGCGCCTCAAACTGCCGGTGGCTAGCGAACACGCTGAGCCCTTGGCAACACCGAGTTGAAGTGACCTTGCGCTCTCAGGAGAGCGCGTCGATCCAGTTGCGCAGGTTCGCGTCGGTCACTTCGCCGGCCGGTGCCACGTGTGCGAACGTCCCGTCCGAGGCAACCAGCGCGATCGTCACCTGCGTGAGATCCGGCGGGACCGTGACGTCGTGCATGAACATCTCGCTGGCGACGCCGCCCTTGAAGTCGAGGCCGACCGGAACGGCGAACGTTCCCGCCGACTTGGAGATCGAGGCCACCAGTTGGTCCACGTCCTTGGGGTTCAGCAACGAGCCCTTCCAGTCCTCAGGCGGGAGAACCAGCAGGAAGCCCACGACCGGTGGCTTGCCGGCCCGCGCCATCGGCTGCAGACGGCCGAGCGCGGTCCGGATCCCGTCCGCAGATCCTGCCACGATCACGAACGGCTTTCCGCGGTACGACGTACCGCTGACGAACCCGCCACCGACCGCGCGAAGCCGGAAGCTGCCGATCTCGTAAGGCCCGACGTCACCACCACCCGGCGGTACGTCGGTGGACTCGGCATCCGGCGGTACGTCGGTCGACTCGCCTTCCGGTGTCACCACGGACGATTCGGCGCCGGGCGGCAACTCGGTCGAGAAAGTGTCGGCCTTGATCACTGGGCCGAAGGTCACCTCGGAGATGACTTCCAGGGCGCCGTAATCCATCACCAGACCGGTCTTCTCGTCCAGCGCCATCTCTCTGGCGTCCACGGCCGGCTGGTCACTGGATTCCACCTTGTCGCAGTGGTAGCGGACCGCCGTCCGCCCGAACAACGTCTTCGTGCCGAGCCGCTTCGCCGCCGGACACAACTCTTCGAACTTCTCGGTGCCAGGCCGGTAGAAGAACGTACTGTCGGGCGAGTCGTCTGTGCCCGGATTCTCGATCCGCTGGTATTTCGGTTCCTCCTCGGGGCTGTAGATCAGCAGTACCTCGCCGTCCCAGACCTGGGAGTACCCTGCGGCTCGGCCCGTGAGCATCGTCAGCCGGAACCGCCTGTTTCCGTCCGCGAACAGCTCGAAGGACTCCGGACCGCTTTCGTCGTCCGTGAACGTGCCTCTGATCCTGACCAGATCGGGCGACGCCGTTGATGTTGCCGAAGGCAACGCAGAGCCGCTCCCTGCTTGTTGCCCACCACAACCACTTGCTGCCGCGACGGCGAGTACGACCGCGACGATTGCCATCTTTGCTGGATTGCCCCGCACAGTCATGGCGACTGCGCTCCTCCCCGGTCGGTGATGCTCCAGGGACCGGCGGTGGCGACCGGCCGTGATCCCGTGGTGCACCCGAGACCTGCCCCTGGGTGCACGCACGCCGTTTCAGCTCAGTCTGCGCGCGGAGAGCCCGGCGCGGACTGAGTAGTAGTGCTCAATTCGTCTCTCCGGAGGCAGACTGATGGAGGGGGTTCCCGGTGGTGGGTCCGGCGACAGCGAGAGCCCGGTCGGGAACACAAGACAGTGGGAGGTCCGGGTGTGAGCGACGCGAAATCGACTGCCGCTGCTGAACAGCTCCGTTCCCTCGGCGACCTCATCACGCCGATGGCGATCAGGGTCGCCGCGACCCTGGGACTGGCCGATCTCATCGCCGAGGGCGTGGTGACGGTCGACGCACTGGCTGATCGGACCGGCACCGATCGCGATGCCCTGGGCAGGCTGCTTCGCCATCTGACATCGGCTGGGCTTCTCCGGCGCGACGGGAGCGAGGTCTGCCTGACTGAACTCGGCGAGGCACTCCGGATCGCTCATCCTGGCAGCCCCGCCGCAGCGCTGGACATCAACGGCATCGTGGGCAGGATCAGCCTGGCCGAGTCGCGGCTCCTGGACACCATCAGAACTGGCCAACCCGCGTATCCGCTGATGTACGGGAAGGGCTTCTGGGAGGATCTCGCGACCGATCCGGATCTCTCGGCTCGCTTCGACGCCCACATGGGCTCGGGAGATCCGGCCGCGGCAGTTGCCGCCTACGATTGGACGACGGCGGGCTGGGTCGTCGATGTCGGCGGCGGCAACGGCAATCTGCTCGCGGGCATCCTCCACGCCAATGCCGGCGTACGAGGAACGGTCGTCGAGCTGGCCGGCCCTGCCGAGGCCGCACGCCACAAGTTCGCCGCCGCGGGGCTGTCGGCGCGAGCATCAGTGGAGACCGGAAGCTTCTTCGACGCCCTGCCGGCGGGCGCGGGCGCCTATGTGCTGTCCAACGTCATCCACGACTGGCCCGATGTGGAGGCGACCACCATCCTCCGCCGCTGCGCGGAAGCTGCCGGCAGTTCCGGAGCAGTGCTGGTCTTCGAAGGCGTTCTGGAAGGTGGCGGCGAGATGTCGGCGGCGACCGACTTCGATCTCTTCATGCTGGTGTGCTGCGGCGGCCGGCAGCGGACGTTGGCAGAGCTGGAAAGCCTTGCCGCGGCAGCCGGGCTGAGACTGATCGCGAGGTCGCGCGTGAGCCCCAGCTACGGCGACCTGTTGACCTTCACCCGCGCCGACCCCTGACCTGCGAAACGTGAGTCGGGGATTCAGGGTTCCTTGCGGGGGCGGAATCTGGAGCGGAACTTCGAGTCGTATTCCAGTTGTACGTAGCCCGAGGAGTGGACGCCTACTGCGATGCAGCCGACGGCCAGGAAGACGATGCCGGCGATGGTGGAGATGTGCCAGAAGGCTGCCGCGATGCCGGCGAATGCCGAGCCCTGGGCGATCGCCTTGGCGACGGTGACCAGCGCTGACTTGCTGGTCCGGCGGCGGAACTCCTCCTGCCGGTTCAGGACCAGGAGTGCGGCGAGTAACGGAATCGCGACGGCGAACGCGATGACGCACACCAGCGCCGACGGGTCGAGTGAGGGCTCGGTCAGGAACGGCTGGACCACGACCAGGCCGGCGGCCGCCAGCCCGCCGTAGATCAGGTTGGACTGGCGGATCCATTCCTGCTCGGCTGCCGGGTCGGAGGTGGCGTCTTCGGTTTCCTGCCGGATGCGTACGGCCTCGGCTTCCATGCGATGGGCCTCAGCCAGGAAGTCCTCGTCCTCGTTCATGCGCTCATCCTCCCGGATGCGGACAAGACGACGCTGTAGTGACCGGTCGCCGACGGCTCTCCGCTAGGTGGGGAATAGCGTTGGGACGACGGGCGGTTTGCTATTCATTGACCAGGTTCGTGACCGAGGAGAGCGATGAAACCCACTGAGTTCGTGAAGGTGAATGGGCAGTTCTGGGGGGATCACCTGCGGAGCGTGAGTGAGCACCTGCCCACGAGTCACCGCAATGAGCTGACCGGGCCGCTGCTGTTCCCGCGGATGATGGTGCTGACCGAGACCCCGGACTGGAACATCCTCGAGCTCGTCGGGGTGAGCCGCGAGTACCGCTCGCTCGAAGTACGGCGGCAGAAGGCGCAGAGCGTCGAGGAGTACTTCGGCCTCGGCACCGGCTCGCCCGTGGTCAAGCTGTCGGGGGAGAACCTGTTCAAGGACGCGACCATCGCGACCGAGACCGGCCGGCGGGAGCTGGACAGCCGGTTCCCGAGCGCGCTGACGATGCTGGGCCAGGAGTTCGTGGGGGCGGGCGACCAGCTGCTGCAGTTCGCGCCGGGCAACTACTCGAGCTTCGACCGCACCCTTCTCGTGCACACTGCCAACGAGTCGATCCGGCTGCACTGGACGTTCTTCGCGATCGCGATCCACCGGTCCGAGCCCGCGGACAAGTACCTGACCTTCCTCCAGAACTACTCCGCGGCCCGACCGCACCTGGACCCGATCGGCACCCTGAGCGTGCCGGCGGACGCCGCTGACCTGAAGAGCGACGCATTCGCCAGCACCTACCTCGCCCACGGTCTCCAGGACGCGACCGTCGACCAGTTCCTGGACGCGAACGAGAGCATCCTGCTGTCGGCGTTCGACGCGACCCGGCTGATCCGCCAGCCCTTTCTCGACGACCTGCAGCCCGACTTCATCCTGGAGCGCGCGGACGGCAGCCACATCATCGGCGACCTCAAGCTCCCGGTCGCCGACACCACCAACGGCAAGAAGCGCCGCCGCGCCTTCAAGGCGCCGGTGCCGGAAGGCGCCGCTCAGCTCGCTCGGTACGCGGAGTACTTCAACTCCGCCGAGAACCGCGCGTTCGCCCAGACCAAGTACGGCGTCGAGGTCAGCGACCCGCGCAAGCTCCTGATCATCCCGACCCAGGAGACCGTCGCCGCCGGCGAGTTCGCCGACGCGGGCGTGGAGATCGTCGACTACGACACGATCCTCCGCCTCCACCTCGCATCCTGATGCAGTACTTCGTCTACGGACGCGACCGGCCCGGCGGCTTCGGCCTCAAGGTCAGCCTGACCGAGGAGCACTGGTCGTTCATGGACGGGTACGCCGACGCCCTGATCGCCCGCGGCCCGACCCTGACCGAGGACGGCGAGGAGACGACCGGCAGCCTCCACATCGTGGACCTGCCGGACGTCGCGGCGGCGCGGTCCTTCGCGTACGACGAGCCCTACTACCGCGCCGGTGCCTTCGAGTCGGTCCTGCTGACCCGCTTCGACAAACACGTCGGCACCACGATGTGGGACTTCACCGAGGCGGTCGAGGGCTACGGCCGCTACCTCGTCCTCACCAAGGACGAGCCCCGTCCGCTCACCTCCAGGCACCTCATCCTGTACGGCGACCTCCTCGACCTGACGGAAGACACCCACCTCGGCCGCGCAGCCCTCGTCGAAGCACCTGACGTGCAGCACGCCGCTGTACTCCTCTCAGCCAAGCTCACGGACGTGCACCCGTGGGAGTTCGGTGGCAGGCGGGACTGAGTTGGTGACGATCTCGCTCAACTGACGGCTGGGATTCACCTGCGGCAGCCAGCGTGGTGGAGTGATTGACGACGAAGAGCTGTTCGAGTCGCACTTCTCACGACGTGGGTTTCTCGCGTCTGCCACTGCGGTCGGGGTCGCCGGTGGATCACTGCTCGCTACCGTGCCGGCGCAGGCCGCGCCCGTACGGCAGTCCGCGCCGGCTGCCGATCCGATCACGACGCCTCTGGTCGGTGGGCTGCACCTACAGTTCGGCGTGGACGCGTCGGCGGAGGTGGTCGTCTCCTGGCACAGTCGCCAGCCGGTACGACGGCCGCGCGTACTGCTCGGTGGTCCGGACGGGAGCTTCGAACGGACCGTCACGGCTGCCACCAGCAACTACACCGACGCGAAGTCCGGGCAGATCGTGTACGTCCACCACGCTCGCGCCGGCCGGCTCCGGCCTGCGACGGAGTACGTGTACGCCGCCGTACACGACGGCGCCGAGGCGGAGTTCGGGACGTTCCACACTGCTCCGAAGGGGCGGGCGAAGTTCACCTTCACCAGCTTCGGCGATCAGGGGACGCCGACGCTGGGCAAGCGGTACGTGCCACCGCCGGGCGTGACGATCCCGAACCCGCCGTTCGTCAACGACAACCTCGGCTCGCCGGCGGCCGGCGACGTGACCGCCGGGGTGGAGCGGGTGCGGCCGCTGTTCCACCTGTTCAACGGGGACCTCTGCTACGCCAACCTGGCCGACGACCGCGTCCGGACCTGGAACGACTTCTGGGAGAACAACACCCGCAGCGCACGCAACCGCCCGTGGATGCCGTCGGCGGGCAACCACGAGAACGAGCTCGGCAACGGGCCGATCGGGTACGAGGCGTACCAGACGTACTTCGCGCTGCCTCGGCAGCCGGGACAGACGGACGTGACGCGCGGACTCTGGTACGCGTTCACGGTCGGTTCGGTGCGGGTGATCAGCCTGGCGAACGACGACGTCTGCTACCAGGACGGCGGCAACAGCTACGTCCGCGGCTACTCCCAGGGCGCGCAGAAGGCGTGGCTCGAGAAGGAGCTGAAGACGACCCGCGCCAACCGCGACATCGACTGGATCGTCGTCTGCATGCACCAGGTCGTGGTGAGCAGCGCAGACCAGGCGAACGGCGCCGACCTCGGCATCCGGCAGGAGTGGGTGCCGCTGTTCGACCGGTACGGCGTCGACCTGGTCGTCTGCGGACACGAACACCACTACGAGCGCTCGCACCCGATCCGCGGCCAGCAGCCCAACCAGACGCTCACCCCGATCCCGACCGCCACCCGCCCGGACGTCGTGGACACGTCGAAGGGCACGGTGCACATGGTGATCGGCGGTGGAGGTACGTCGGTCGGCTCCAACGGCGTGCTCTTCAACCCGCCGGCCTGCCGCGTGATCACGTCCGTCGGCGCGCCCGACCCTACGACCGGGAAGCGGCCGCCCGTCTACGTCCAGGAACCCGCTCCTTGGTCGGCCGCCCGCAACGCCGCGCATCCCTACGGCTTCGCTGCCTTCACCGTCGACCCCGGCCGGCGGGGCGGCCAGACCACGATGCAGGTCACCTACTACGACGTACTGGGCCCCAACGGAGACCTGTCCACCTTCGAGACCTTCACTCTCCACCGCCCGCGCCGCGACTGAGCAGGCAGTCGACCACGGTCTCGGCGACTCGTCGGCCGCTCGACGACGGGTCGCCCAGACCGCAGGTGGCGTGGGTGAGGCCATCGAACTCCAGGTACGTGAAGCCGATCCCCTCCAGCACGGGTCTGAGGCGGCGGAGGCGGCGGATCGCTGGGTCGGCCGTGCCCATGTACGCCACCTTGGTACCGGAGAAACACCTGAGCTCGTGGTGCCAGTCGTACGAGCGATGGTGACGCCAAAACTCCAACGGCGGCCGGGGCAACCGCGGCTCCCGCTCCATCCGGCGCATCTCCCCGTCGGTCGGTGAGCCGATCGGTGGAAAACCGCCCATGACGAGCGCGGCGGCCCGGCCGGTCGACCGGGCGACGACCGCCGACATCGCGGCCGGTTGCGAGAACCCCCAGATGGCGAAGCGGTCGATACCTTCGTGGTCGAGCACCGCCAGCACCTGCTCGCCGATGCTGCCGGAGTCGTAGCCCTCCGGCCGGTCGCTTGCGCCGAATCCGACCGGGTGGATCTGCAGCACGCGAAACCGCCGGGACAACTCCTCGGCCACCGGGTAGTCCGGCGGGCGGCGGTTGTTCTTCATCAGTACGAGCGCCGGGCCGGTACCACTCACCCGGTAGGCGATCCGGGCGTCGTGCAGGGCGACGTACTGGTACTGCATCAAGCTCGGGCGAGGATCGTCTGCAGCGTGGTCGTGAGAGTCCGGCGGGCGGTTGCTGGAAGGTCGGAGGTCAGTGCTTCGATGCGGTCGACGACGGCGTTGTGCGCGTCGTGGGCCAAGGACCGGCCGGCGGGGGTGAGCTCGATGTGGCTGGCGCGGCGGTCGGCCGGGTTGGCGGTCCGGATGACCAGGTCGCGGCGTTCCAGGCGGTCGACCATGCTGGTGAGGCTCGAGCGCTCGATGCTCAGGATCCGGCTGAGCTCGGTCATGCCGAGCGGGCCGCCGAGGAGAACACAGAGCAGGTGCGCCTGCTGCGGAGTGAGGCCGAGCGGCCGGCTGGTCTCGGCGTGCAGGTCCTGTAGCCGATGCATCGTCTGGACCAGAGCCCCGGCCAGCTCCTGATCCCGTGCCGTCGTCGTCGCCATGTCTGCCATGATAGTCCGGCAGCCGGATAGTTTGCAGGTCTAACAGTTCGTGGTACTACTATTTAGATGTACGAACTATCTGGAGGACTGCGATGACCGTGAAGTTCGGATATGGCTCACCCGACAAGCTCCGCGACGTGGCTGCCATCCTGCGGCTCGTGGAGCGGGCCGACCGCGGCGGGCTCGACCACGTCAGTCTGTCGGATCACCCGTATGTCGCCGACATGCTGGACGGGTATGCGGCGATTGCCTTCATCCTCGGCCGGACCGAGCGGCTGTCGGCCTTCGTCAACGTGACCAACCTGCCGTTGCGTCCGGCCCCGGTGCTCGCGCGTACGGCGTCCGCCCTGTCGGCGTTGTCCGGTGGGCGGTTCGTCCTCGGCCTCGGCGCCGGGGGAGCGTGGGACCGGATCACCACGATGGGCGTCCCGGAGCTGCGCCCGGCCGAGGCGGTCGAGGCCTTCGAGGAGGCGATGCAGCTGGTCCGCTCGATGTCCGACGGCGGCCGCCCGGCCCCGACCAAGCACTACCCGATCGGCGACCTCCGACCGGCCGCAGTTGCCGCGCCGCTCATCTGGACCGGCTCGAACGGCCCGAAGTCGCTCGCCGCGACCGGCCGCCAGGCGGACGGCTGGATCCCCGGCCACGCCGCGGACTGGCTGAGCGACCGCTACCGCTGGTCCCGCCCGATCATCGACGAGGCAGCGCTCTCGGTCGGCCGCAAACCCTCCGACGTCGCCACCATCTACAACTTCCCGGGCGCGATCACCGCAACCCCGGTACGCCGTACCCGCGACGCCGACGGCCGCTGGATCGGCGGCTCCCCGGCCCAGTGGACCGAAGAACTCACCGACGCCATCCTCAACCACAACGCCGCCGGCTTCACCCTCTTCCCCCGCGGCTCCGACCCATACGAAACCCAACTGGCCCGCTGGTCCGAGGAAGTAGTCCCCGCCATCCGCACCGCAATCACCCAGCCCGTCGAGGTGCGATGACCTGGTACTTGGCGTCGATCGCCTGGGTGTGCTCCCGGAAGCCGTTCCGATAGGTGACGCGGACGGCAGTGACGTTCAGCGGGCGCTGATCGGTGGTCACCCGGAGGTGCAGGAGGACCACATCCTCCTTGCGCTGCTCGCCAGTCAACTTGTATCCGGCGAGTGGAGCGGAGGCGAGCTTCGTCGGGTTGGACGAGTCGCCGTTGCTCGTCGTCCAACTAGCTGGCACGCCGCCCAGGAAGTCTTCCCGCCTGTAGATCCGCGCGTCTACGAACTCCAAGCCGGGCTCGGCGATCTCCGGAGTCATGCCGACCAGTTCGATCGTGCTGCGGCTCTCGAGCGCTGGGGCCAGGAAGTAGAAGTCGGCCTTGCCCACGAGCGGCGAACCGATCGTCATGCTGCCGTCGCCCACGTCGAGCGCCGCGCCCTGGCGATTGTCGATCAGCCAGATGGCGAGCAGGACCGCAACGACGAGCCCGGCGATGACGATGCGCCTTCGCATGAGTTCCCCCCGAAATCAGCTGGTCGCTCAGCTTACGGCGGGATCAGTTCAAGCTGGCGAGTTCTTCGGGGGACAGGTGGAGGGTGCCGGCGGCGATGTTTTGTTCGAGGTGATGGGGGTTGCCGGTGCCGGGGATGGCTAGGACGTTGGGGCCCTGGTGGAGGGTCCAGGCGAGGCGGACCTGTTGGGGTGTGGCGTCGCGTCTGTCGGCGATCGCCTGGATGGCGTCGGAGTGGTCGGTCTCGGCTCCGCCTTCGCGGGAACCGGCGGCGATCGCGAAGAACGGCACATAGGCGATATCCCGCTCCGCGCACAGCTTGATCAGCGCGTCCTCATCGCCGCGCAGGTCGATCGCGTAACTGTTCTGGACGCACACGACCGGTGCGATCGCGAGCGCCTCGTCGACGTGGTCGGCGCGGACGTTCGACACCCCGAGCTGACGGATCAGCCCGGCGTCGCGCAGGTCCGCGAGCGCGCTGAAGCGGTCGGCGATCGAGTCCGCGCCGGGCTTCTTCATGATCCGCAGGTTGACGACGTCGAGGCAGTCGACGCCGAGCTGCCGCAGGTTCGTCTCCATCTGCGTGCGCAGCTCGGCCGCGGTCGTCGCATGGTAGAAACCACGGTCAGGGTCCTCGCCCGGTCCGACCTTGGTGGTGATGACCAGACCCTCCGGGTACGGCGCCAGCGCCTCACGGATCAGTTCGTTCGCGTACCGCACCGGCCCGTCGCCGACCCGCAGCGTCCCGCCCGGCGACACGTAGAACGCCGCCGTGTCGATGTGATTCACGCCGAGCTCCACCGCCCGCCGCAGTACGCCGATCGCTACCGAGCGATCGGGATTCGCGGTGATCCGCATCGCGCCGAAGCCCATCCGGTTGACGGTGACGTCGCCCAGTCTCCAGGTACCGGCGGCGGCTGCACTCATTCTTCGATCGCTCCTCGGACTCGGCGCAGGTGCTGGCGGAAGGTCAGGGACGGGTCGGCGGCGCGCGCCACCAGATAGTCGGCGAACCTCACCTGCTCGCGCAGCGACCGCCCGGCGCGGATCGCGTCGGCCTGGTGGTGCTCGGCGTCCCGGATCGACTCGGCCAGCCCGAACAGCTCCTCGACACGGTCGGCCGGGACGAAGATCGCGCCGTCCTCGTCCGCGAGTACGACGTCCTCGCGGGTCACCGTCCACTCGCCGATCGTTGCTGTGGACAACGCATCGGCCGGCTGCGGGTCGAGGCGGAGCGGTCCGGTCGGCAGCGCGCCGAGACTGAAGACGGGAAGGCCGATCGCGGTGATGTCGACCGTGTCGCGGTGCAGGCCCCAGATCACGATGCCCGCGACGCCGGCGGTCTTGGCTTCGAGGGCGACCAGGTCACCGACGCACGCCTCGTCCCGCCGGCCGCCGTTGTCCACGACCAGTACGTCGCCCTCCTCGGCGGACTCGAAGGCCTCCAGGAACACGTCGACACTGCCCACGTGCTGCGCCGGCAGCACCCGCCCCGCGACCCGGCCGCCGGCCACGGCCGTCAACGACACCGTGCGTACCGGCACCCCAGCCCGGACGCAGGCGTCCGCCAGATGCGCCGTGGTCAACTCCGCGAACCGTCCCAGCATCCCCAACCCCTCTCGATCGAATGCCCGCCACCGACCTTAGGACAGGAAGGCAAGGATCCCGTCGAGTGGTGGATTGGTGGTGGTGTCGACGGTCAGCGCGGGGACCGGCAGGTCGACCGGCTGGAAGGCGTTGTGGGTCCGCATCCGGGCCTCGGCGCTGATCTGCGCGTCCTCGTGAGCGGCCCGGCGGTGGTCGGTCGTCGTACGGGCGTTGATCCGGGCCAGCGCGACCTCGGCCGGGACCGTGCAGTGCAGGATGCGGACGTCGGCTCGACCGAGCAGCGGGGCCAGACCTGGGTTCCACAACCGGTCCTGGAACGCGGCCTCGGCGACCACCGTCGTACCGCGGCCGACCAGCAGACCGATCACGTCGAAGAACGTCGACAGCGTCCGCATCGTCAGTGGATCGCCCGGCCCGGGCACGAACCCTGGGGTCGCGTGCACCATGCCTTCCTTGATCTCGTCCCGGCAGATCGCCGGGCACCCGATCGCGGCCGCTACCCGGTGCGCCAGGGTCGTCTTCCCGGTTCCCGGCGGACCACTCACCACAACCACCATCGGTTTCGACTGCACCGCCGCACCCTAGCGACCCCGGCCCGCGATCTCCACCGAACGTTCAGGAACTGTCGGTGCGGGTGGTTAACGTGATGTCCGGATGTGGCCGGACTCCTCGTGGGGCGGAGGTGACAGTGGATCGATGACGACGTATTCGGCCGTGCGTACGACGGGGATCTACTGCCGCCCGGGCTGCGGCGCGAAACCCCTCGCGGAGAACGTGCGGACCTTCGAGCTGCCCGCCGCCGCGGAGGCCGCCGGGTATCGCGCCTGCCTGCGCTGCCGGCCGTACCGGGTGGCCGGGACGGTGGCGGACGACGCGCCCGAGCTGGTCTGCCGCGCGGTGCAGCTGATCATCGCCGGCGTGCTGGACGAGTCGGGCGAGGCGGCGCTGGGTGCACGGCTGGGGTTGTCGGCGCGGCACCTGCGCCGGATGTTCCACGAGCACCTCGGCGTCACGCCTGACCAGTTCGCCCGCTCCCGCCGGGCGCATTTCGCGCGGCGGCTCCTGGACGACTCCGAGCTCGGGATCGCGGACATCGCGTTCGCCGCCGGCTTCGGCAGCTTGCGGCAGTTCAACCGCGCCATGCGGGAGGTGTTCCGCGCCAGCCCGCGCGAGTTGCGCGACCGCCGGCGGCGGACTGATCGCCTGGTCGCCGACGGCGGTCTGGTACTGCGCTTGCCGTACACCCCGCCGTACGACTGGGACGCGATGAGCGCGTTCCTCGCCGAGCACGCGATCCCGGGAGTGGAGTCGGTCGAGGACGGCATCTACCGGCGGACGATCGCACTGGACGGCGACCCTGGGCTGCTCGAGATCGGCCCGGGAGGGTCGGATCACCTGCTCCTGCGTGCACATCTGCCCTACTGGGAAGGCGTCATCCACGTCGTCGACCGCGCCGCCCGTTTGGTCGGGCTCGACGCCGAGCCGGTCCTCGCGAAGACTCTCCTGTCCGGCGACCCGGTCATCGGCCCACTGATCGCGGACCGCCCCGGCGTCCGCGTCCCCGGCGCCTGGGGCCCGTTCGAGGCCGCCGTCCAGGCAGTCGTCCGCGACCAGCTCCCACGCGACGCTGCGTACGACGTACTCCACAAGCTTGTCGAAGTCCACGGGATGCCCGTCCCCGGTCTCGGCCACAGCCTCACCCACGCCTTCCCGGGTCCGCAGGTCCTGACCGAGGCAGAGCTGATCGGCCCGCTCGCGCAGGAAGTTGCTGCAGGCAACATCGTGCTGGACGGCGGAGAGGACGCCGAGGCGCTGATCGTTTCGCTGGAAGCGGTGCCCGGCGTCAGCATCGAAGCCGCACACCACGTGGCGTTGCGGCTTGGTGCTCGGGACGCTTGGCCGTTCGACGACGACGCCGAGCGACTACGACCGTGGCGCTCGCTGGCCGCCGTTCACCGGATGCTCAGCGACTCGTAGGTGCCGCTCGACAGCAGTTCCTTCGCCGCGGCCGTCGCCAACCCATAGGCGGCGGTGGTGATGGCGGGGCCGACGCTGATCCGGGTGACGCCCAGCGCGGTCAGTTCGGCGACGGTCGGTGCGCCGGGGCCGACCATCACGTTGAGGGGGAGCGGTGACTCCTTCACGAGCTGCTCGATGGTCGATGGATCGACGACGCCGGGCACGAACAGGACGTCCGCGCCGGCCTCGGCGTACGCCTTGGCTCGGTCGGCCGTGCCCGAGCCGTCGCCGAACAGGTACGTGTCGGTGCGGGCGTTGATCACGAGATCGATGCCTGCAGCAACTGCTGCGGCGCGCGCTGCCGCGATCCGGACGGCGTGAACCGCGGGATCGTCGAGCACGCCGCCCGTGCTGTCCTCGAGGTTGATGCCCACGGCACCGGCTTCGAGGACAGCCGCGACCGTGGCCGCGACATCGTCGTACCCGGCCTCGATGTCGGCGGTGACCGGGACCGACACGGCAGCACAGATCGCGCGGAGTGCCGCGATCGCCGTCGTACGGTTCAGGCCGCCGGCGTCGTCCACCCCGGCGGCCCAGGAGACGCCGGCGCTCGTCGTGGCGATCGCGGCGGCACCCGCGGCCTCGATCGCTCGCGCCGAGCCGGCGTCCCAGGCATTCGGCAGGACCAGCGGCGGCTGTGTGTGCAGCGTGCGCAGCCGCCGGGCCAGGTCGGTCTGCGTGGTCACAGGCTCACCAGCAGTTCGTGGTCCTTCAACTTGATCGGAAACACCTTTGCCAGCACTTGATTCCTCCTGAGGTCTGTCTTCAGCCCTTCAAGACTGCAGCGCTGGACCACCCCGGGTCTGGCCATATTCGGCCATCTCCGTCGGTCCAATATTCGAGACGATATGTCTCACACAACAAGATCCTGCGCTAGCGTGGATCCTGTCGGCAAGGGGCAAAGGAGCCTAGGATGAACAACGTGTACACGCACGGCCACCACGAGTCGGTACTGCGCTCGCACAGCTGGCGCACCGCGGAGAACTCGGCCGGCTATCTGCTTCCCCATCTTCGGCCCGGCATGTCGTTGCTCGACGTCGGAGCGGGTCCCGGCACCATCACCGCCGACCTGACCCGCTTGGTCGAGCCCGGCCGGACCACCGCGCTGGAAGCGAGCGAAGCGGCGCTCGACATCACCAGAGCGACCTTCGCCAAGCTCGACGTCCAGGTCGAGTTCGCGGTCGGCGACGTACACGCCCTCGATCTTCCGGACGACACGTACGACGTCGTGCACGCACACCAGGTCCTGCAGCATGTCGCGGATCCGGTGCAGGCGCTGAGGGAGATGCGGCGGGTCTGCAAGCCCGGCGGGATCGTCGCCGTCCGGGACTCCGACTACCACGGCTTCGTCTGGTATCCGGAGCTGCCCGAACTGGACGAGTGGATGGCGCTGTACCAGCGGATGGCTCGCGCGAACGGCGGGGAGCCGGACGCCGGCCGGCGACTGCTGTCGTGGGCACTGGCGGCGGGCTTCGAGCAAGTCGACGCGACCGCGACCACCTGGACCTTCGCCAACGACGAGGATCGCGCCTGGTGGGGTGGGATGTGGGCGGACCGCATCCTGAAGTCCGCCCTCGCCGACCAGTCCCGCGCGGCCGGCGTCCCCGAGGAGACGCTCACCGCCATCTCCAAGGCCTGGCAGACCTGGGCAGCTAGCCCCGACGGCTGGATCTCGATCCTCCACAGCGAACTGCTCTGCACTGCATGACAGCTACCGAATCCTGGACGAATGGGAGCGCTGGCGGGAGACCTCGTACAGGACGGCGGTCGCCGCGTTGGCCGCGTTGAGTGAGCTGGCTGAGCCGGTGATCGGGATCCGCACCAACTGGTCCGCAGCCTCTTTCCACGCCGCGCTCAACCCGCTCGTCTCGTTCCCGATCAGCACCAGGGCCGGCTGGGTGAAGTCGAAGTCGAACACGTCCACCGACCCGTGCTCATCGGTGCCCACGACAACGATCGGGACCGCGGACCGCCGGACCCAGTCGAGCACCTCACGATGCGACGGCACACGTACGGCGGGAACCGCGAAGAGCGACCCGGTCGTCGCGCGCACCGCCTTCGGATCGTAGACGTCGGCCGCGTGCCCGGTGACGATCACGCCGTGGGCGCCGAAGGCGTCGGCTGACCGGATGATCGACCCGATGTTCCCCGGTCCGGTCGGCCGGTCGAACACGACCCCGAGAAACTCCGGCCCGACCTCGATCCGCTCCAGATCGTCCGGCGGCAGCTCGAGCACCGCGATCAGCTCCGGCGCCGTCTCGTCCTTCTCGCCGAGTTCAGCCACCAGCTCCGGCGCCATCGCGACGCGCTCGACGCGGGGCAACCGCTGCAACAACTCCTGGGCCCACCGCGACAACGGCCGCGAGGCATCGGAGATGACCGTCCGCACCGGCCACCCGTTGTCCACAGCAAGCGAAATCGGGCGTACTCCCTGCACCAGGAACTCCCCGGCACGCTGCCGCTTGGTCCGATTGGTCAGGCACGCCTGCCACACCTGAAACCGGGCATTCCGCGCCGAGATCCGCTGCACGCCCCCACCCTACGGCGGACCGTCTCAGTGCGCTCGCCGCCGTCTTCGGCGGCGCTTGAACCGGACGAGACCCCACAGGATCAGGGGCAGGAGCCAGATGATCGGCAACCAGGGCAGACGCCACCAGTATGAGTCGCCGTCGAGTTTCGGCTGGTCGTCGTCGGCGACGAGAGGCCGGGCGGAGGCGGACCAGGCGAGAAAGGCGTCGCCGATCGGCAGTGTCCCGAACAGGTAGCGCTTCGTCTTGAGGCCGGTGAGGGGCAGACCGAGCAGGTCCCCTTCCCTGGCGAGCCGGTCCGCGAGCGGATCGTGCTGGACGCGGGCCGCGCCCATCGCGACCACGCTCGCGGACAGACTGAGCCCGAGGATCAACGGCCCGGAGTCGACATCGCCCTTGCCGCCCACACCTTTCGGATACTCGCGTACGCCGACCCCGGTCACGAACTTGTCCCGGAAGAGCTCGTACTGCGCTCGCGCGAAGACCGGATCGATGTCCACCAGGAAGCGCTGGATGATGCCCTGCGACGACGCCCGCGCTCCGATGGGCTCCGGGGCCACCTGGTGCGGCAGCAGCCCGGTCGCCGGATCCAGCTTGGTCTTCACCGCTGCCACCCGGTTCGTGGCGATCCGGCCGAACCGCGGTGCCACGAGTTCGTCGTACAGGCGGAGGGAGGCGATCGCGACGGCGGAGTCGACCGGCCACGCCTGGCCCGGGTACGACTGGAGATAAGGGGTCCTCGCGGTCCGGAACGCGGTGGCGATCTCGACCGATCTGCTGGTGAACTCCTCGATCTCGGCCGCGTCGGAGTGCTTGAGGGCGATCAGTCCGCCGCGCAGCCAGTTCGTCCAGCCCGCGTAGAAGACGCCGTACCCCGGCTGGAGCGACGCGTCGAAAGGGCCGGTCCCGTCCGCGGACCGCAGCCGGTCGAGGGCCCAGCGCGCCTCGGCGGTCGCGTCGACGGACCGGTCGGGATCGGCGAGCCCGACCTGGACCCAGGTCAGTCCGTAGAGCGCGTTGAGGAAGAAGTACCCCTCCGGGAACTGCTTCTGGGCTGCGTGGTCCGCGCCGCCCTCGATCTGGGGCGCGCAGGAACGCCAGTTGCTTGACCACGCCGCGGGTGGGATCGGTCCGGGGAAGAACCAGGCGTGCGGTGCCCACCCCCGCCACCATCGTGGCGATCACCGCTACGCCGATCAGGAGCTTGCGCAGCACCTGAGTCAATCTAGCCAGCGAGGGCAACCAACGGCGGACGAACGGGCGACCATCCGGTGTCACGTACCGAGCGTCGACTCCCGGGTGACCAGGCGGGTGGGCAACTCCATCAGGCCGGGATGCGGCGATCCGGCAATCGCGTCCAGCAACAGATTGGCGGTACGGCGCCCGAGTTCCTCGAGCTCGAGGTCGACAGTGGTCAGCGGAGGCCTGCTGGCCAGCGCCATCACGGACCAGTTGTCGTAGCCCGTGACCGCGATGTCGTCGGGCACCGAGCGGCCCAGCTCGCGCAGCCGGTCGCAGACACCTCGCGCGATCTGGTCGCTGCCACAGGAGATCGCGTCGAGATCAGGTGTCGTGCGCAGCAGGACGTCGACCGCGTGCCGACCCCATCGCTCACTCCACTCGCCATGCATCGGCTCGCCGGCGAGCGCGTCGCCGGCCGTCTCGACCGTCGCCGCGGCGCGAGCCCGCGCACTCTGATGGGTCGCCGGTCCGGTCACGTGCGCGATCCGCTGCCGACCGAGCGAGAGCAGATGTCGCACCGTCGACCCCGCCCCACCGTGATCGTCCACGACCGCCGAGGTGTCGGCCGGATCGGTCGACGGACTGAACGCGTAGACCACCGGAATCGGTACGTCGATCGGCGCGCGTGCCTCGGTCCGGCGACCGGTCACGATGATCCCGTCCACCCGCCGCGACACCAGCGAGCGCAGGTAGTGCTGCTCGCGCAGTGGGTCGTCCCGGGTGTCGCACAGCACGAGCGCCATCTCGCCGGCGCTCAGCGCGTCCTCCGCGCCGAGCATGATCGGGATGCTGAACCGGCCGGAGCTGTCGGTGGTGATCAGCCCGACCGTGAAGCTGCGGCCGGACGACAGCGCCCGGCCCCGGCTGTCCGGTGTGAATCCGAGCTGCTCGGCGGCTCGCCGTACCCGCTCTCTGGTCTCCTCGCGGAGCTGGCCGGTGTCGTTCAGGGCCTTCGACGCGGTGCTCGTCGACACACCCGCCAGCGTGGCCACATCCGTGATCCGGGGCAGCGAGGGGCCGCGTGACGCCATCCGGCAACTCCTTTCCGAACTTTCCGGAAACAGTAGCGCAGTCGGACCGCTCTGTCCGATCCTTGCCAGGTCCGAGGGGTTGACCAAGGCTTGGAACCTCTCTAACTTCGTGCAGGAAAACGTGTTCCGGATTTTCCTAACCTTCTCCAGGAGTCACGTCCTATGACGGAAGCAGTCACCACCTCCCGCAGCCCGGCCGCCGCGACCCACGGCCGCTGGCAGCCCCTCGGACTCGGCCAGGCGAAGATCACCGGCGGCTTCTGGGCGCCGCGCCAGAGCCGCAATGGCGAGGACGCGATCCCCAGCGGTCAGGACCAGCTGGAGACGGCCGGCAACCTGCAGAACCTGCGCCTCGCGGCCGGTATCGGTGCGGGCGAGGCGATCGGCCCGGTCTTCGCCGACTCCGACGTCTACAAGTGGCTCGAGGCCGCCGCCTGGGAGTACGGGCGCAATCCGAACGACGACCTGCTCAAGCGCATCCGCGACCTCACCTCGGTGGTCGCCGCCGCGCAGCGCGAGGACGGCTACCTCGACTCGGTCGTCCAGCTCCGGTACGGCGACGAGGGCCGCTACCAGCAACTCGTCTGGAGTCACGAGCACTACTGCGCCGGCCACCTGATCCAGGCCGCCGTCGCGCAGGCCCGCTGCACCGGCGACCGTGCGCTCCTGGACGTCGCGATCAAGCTCGCCGACCACCTCGTCGCGACCTTCGGCGACGACAAGACCGTGGACGTCGACGGCCACCCGGTGATCGAGATGGCCTTGGTCGAGCTGTATCGAGAAACCGGTACGACGGCTTATCTCGACCTTGCCAAGTGGTTCGTCGAGGCCCGTGGCCACGGCATCATCAGGAACCACGGTCACGAGCCCGCGTACTTCTCCGATCGCGTCCCGGTCCGCGAGGCCACGTCGGTCGAAGGGCACGCGGTGCGCGCGGTCTACCTCGCGGCCGGAGCGACGGACGTCGCCCTCGAGACCGGCGACACCGACCTGCTCGACGCGCTGAAACGGCAGTTCGAGCACATGTGGTCGACGAAGGCCTACGTCACCGGCGGTCTGGGTGCGCGGTGGGAGGGCGAGGCGTTTGGCGACGAGTACGAGCTGCCCGCAGACCGCGCGTACGCCGAAACCTGTGCGGCGATCGGCGGCATCCAGTGGGCTTGGCGGATGCTCCTCGCCACCGGTGAGGCGTCGTACGCCGATGCCCTGGAGCGGATGCTCTACAACGGCTTCCTCGCAGGGGTCTCGCTGAAGGGCACCGAGTACTTCTACGTCAATCCGCTGCAGTTGCGGGGTGGCGCGCATGCGGACAACGGCCGAAGCCCCGCGCACGGCCGACGCGGCTGGTTCGACTGCGCCTGCTGCCCGCCGAACATCATGCGCACCCTCGCCAGCCTCGACGGCTACCTCGCGACCACCTGCGACGGTGCGATCCAGATCCACCAGTACGCCGCGGGCACGCTGACCGTCGGCGACACCGAGCTGACTGTGGACACCGCCTACCCGTGGGACGGCACTGTTCGCATCACTGCCACCAAACCAGTGGCAGTGCAGTTGCGGATCCCGGCCTGGGCAGATGGTGCCACCGTCAACGGTCAATCCGTGCAAGCGGGCGCCTATGCCGACGTGACCGCTAACGCGATCGAACTGCAGTTGCCGATGGCGACTCGCGTGGTCGGCGCCGATCCACGCATCGACGCCGTCCGCGGTTGTGTCGCGCTGGAACGCGGGCCGCTCGTCTACGCGGTCGAACAGGTGGACCAGGACGCGAACGTCGACGACCTGCATCTGTTGCCCGAGGCATCAGTTGCCGCGAGCCACGACGACGATCTGCTGGACGGCGTCACCGTGCTCAGGACGCGCGGACGGACCGGCACCGGTCATCGCGATGGCTGGTCGTTCATCCCTTCGGCCAAGGACGACACCGGCGACGAGGTGGACGTGGTCGCGGTGCCGTACTACGCCTGGGCCAACCGCGAGGTCGGCGCCATGCGCGTCTGGCTGCCGAGGGCCTGATCATGCTCACCCGGCGGACGTTCCTCGGTCTGGCGGCCGCGGCGACCACGGCGAGCGCCGTACCGGGCTGTAGCTCGGTCCTGGCCGAACCTGACGTCCAGGCGGCGGGGTTCGGCCAGGACGCCACCGGCACCGTGCAGGTATGGTGCCGGGCGGCGACGCAGACTGGCCTGACCGACCTGGTGAAGAAGTTCAACGCGTCCCAGGACCGGCTCACCGTCGAGCTGACGCCGGTCCTGGACGCGCAGTACGTGACCAAGCTGGCGACCGCGATCCGCGGCCGGAGTGTGCCGGACCTGGTCGACATCGACGACATCAACTCGATGCTATTCATCTATCGCGACGCGTTCACCGACCTCACCGATCCCTTGCAGACACTCGACTTCCGGGACAAGCTCAGCCCGGGCCACCTGCGGCTCGCGACGAAGGACGAGCGGGTGTACGGCGTTCCGTACCTGGCTGACAACTCGATGTTCTGGTTCAACACCGAGCTGTGCGACCGGGCGGACGTCGACCCGGACGATGCGGTCAAGTCGTTCGACAACCTGCTCGCCGCGGCGCGGAAGCTGCGGAAGCTCGGCGACGACATCTACGCGTGGAGCTTCCCGGCGAACAGCCCCGGCGCGCTCGGCTTCGTCGTACAACCGATGATCTGGGCGGCGGACACCGATCTGATCAAAGGCACGATCGGCGGGCAGTCCGGCCACATCGTCGGGAACGACGCGGTCCAGCGGATGCTCGAGCTGCACCGGCAGTTGTGGGTGGACGGCCTGGTGCCGCGGGCGAACTTCTCGGACGACGCGTCTCGCTGGGGGAGTGACTTCCGGGCCGGCAAGGTCGGCATCTTCCCGTCCAACTACAGCGTGGTGGTGTCGGCGTCCGACGACAAGTTCCATCAGAAGGTCGCGCCGCGGTTGCTGTCCGGACCGGATGGTGGCTCGGCGTTCTTCGACGGCGGCGACAACATGTGCATCCCGCGGGGTGCGCGCAATGCCTCCGGGGCCTGGGAGTTCGTCCGGTTCGCGCTGGACCTGCCGCAGCAGATCGACCTGCCGGCCGGCGGGTACACCCCGGTCCGGTCGGACGCGAGGACGGCGGAGTTCGCGAAGAAGTACCCGCTCGCGACGCTGCCGCTGGAGCGCATCACGGAGGGGTACGCGCCGACCACGCTGTCCTACAACCTGCTCTACAACCAGCCGGACGGACCGTGGCTGCAGATGTTCCGCCGGGCCGTGTTCGACGGCGAGCTGGAGGCCGCCATGAAGGAAGCCCAGAACAACTACGACCGAATCCTGAAGCAGGGACAAGCATGAGCACATCCGTGAGAAGTGCTCACCGCATGGACTCGAGCTCACGCAAGGCAGCGTCGGCGGGGCGGCGCGCAGGCCACGGCTCGCTCACGCATCCGGCCCGGACCGGGCTGCTGCTGGTGACTCCCGCCGTACTGTTCGTCGGGGTCTTCGTGCTGGTGCCACTGGCCTTCGCCCTGGTGATATCGCTGACCAACTGGCCGCTGATCGGCACGGTGAAGTTCAGCGGGCTGAAGAACTACGGCGCCATCGTGTCCGACGCCGCATTCGCGAAGTCGGTCCTCTACACGCTGCTCTACACGGTCATCGTGACCGGCCCGATCCTGGTGCTCGGCTATGCCCTGGCAGTTCTGGTACGACGCAAGCGGCGCGGCTCGACCGTGTTGCGAACCGTCTTCTTCCTCCCGTTCGTCGTCGGCCTGTCCACGTTGAGTTTCGTGACGGTCCTGGAAGCGCAGCCCGACAGCGGCGCGATCAACATCGTGCTGCGCAAGCTCGGCATCACCGACGGTACGACGGCCTGGCTGGTGGACGGGCCGCTCGCGACCGGACTGATCTGTGTGCTGGTGATCTGGGGTGTCAGCGGGCTGACCATGATGCTGCTGATGGCGGGGATGCAGGCGATCCCCCGCGAGTACTACGAGTCGTCCGAACTCGACGGCGCGACCTGGTGGCAGCAGGAGCGGGAGATCACCATCCCGGTCCTGCGCCGGACGATCGCGATGGCGGTGATCATCTCGGTGGTCGGCTCGCTGCTCGCGTTCACCCAGTTCTACATCCTGACCCGCGGCGGTCCGGGCACGGACACCACCACGGTCGTGCAGTACATCTACAACCGCGCCTTCGTCCAGCTGCAGCTCGGTGCCGCGACCGCGCTGTCGATCGTGCTGGTGATCGTGGTCGGGCTGGTCACCGCGGCCCAGTTCTGGCTGCTCCGGGAGAGGGACTGACGATGAGGCTCAAGAACACCCTGTACGTCGTCGGCGGTGGCGGTGCGTTCCTGGTCTTCGCCGTACCGTTGCTGTGGGCGCTCTTCCGGTCCGTGCAACCGAACGACGTGATCGTCGCGGCGCCGAACGGGTCGACCTTCTTCCAGCTCACCTGGGACAACTTCCGCACGTTGATCGAGGGACCGGGCAACCTGATCCGGGCCGTCGGCAACAGTCTGGTCGTTGCCCTGAGCACGGCGGTGCTGACCGCCGTACTGGCGACGTTCGCGGGCTACGGGTTCGCGCGGTTCCGGTTCCGCAGTGGGCCGGTGCTGTTCGCGCTCGTGGTGGTTTCGATGATGATCCCGTTCCAGGCGATCCTGACACCGCTCTACCTGGAGATGAACGTCCTGCGGCTGACCGACAGCCTGCTCGGTCTGGTCCTCTTCTACACCACGGTCAACCTCCCATTCGGCGTCTTCGTGATGCGCAACTCGTTCGCCTCCGTCCCGGTCGAGCTCGAGGACTCCGCCCACGTCGACGGCTGCGGCACGCTGCGCATGATCGGCTCGGTGCTCCGGCCACTCGTCACCCCCGGCGCGGCCACGGTCGCTCTCTACGCCTTCCTCGCCGCCTGGACAGAATTCCTCGGCGCACTCACCTTCCTCACCAAGGACGAGCTCTACACGCTGCCCGTCGCATTGGTGAACGTCCAGGCCGGCGCCTACGGCGAGATCAACTTCGGCTCCCTGGTCGCCGGCGCAGTCATCGCGATGATCCCCTGCGTTGTCTTGTACGTCGCCCTACAACGCTTCTACGTAACGGGCCTAGCCTCCGGTGCAGTCAAAGGATAGAGATTTCTTCCCCCGCAGCCGACTAGGCCCGCTCCTACGTCGCGTGCTACGCGGCCGCTCCCACCGGCCCGGCTTTCCTTGCGTGCTGCCGCACGCATTTGCGGCTGCCGCCGCGGCTACCGCGACGTGGTCGGGGGCGGACGGCCTTACCTGAATAACTGTGGGGCCTATCGGCCGGGCCACGCCTCCCGCCGGCGACGGTGCAGCCGCGTGGTGTCCGTCTCGCTGCGTAAGCTGGTGGCTCGTGTGCCCGTCTGTGGTGTGTACGCGCACACTGACGGTTTCCCGTTCGATCCGAAGGACTGAGCCGTGCCCGACCGACCTGAGATTGTGTGCATCTGCGGCTCTACCCGGTTCGTGGACGAGATGCGCGCGGCAAACCGTGATCTGACCTTCGCAGGTGTCATCGTCGTCGCGCCAGGCGTCTTCCTGCGCGCCGAGGATCACGACGCAGACGAGTTGATCACCAACGAGCAGAAGACCGCCTTGGGCGCCCTCCACCTGCGCAAGATCGACCTGGCTGACCGGGTTCTGGTCGTCAACCCAGGCGGGTATATCGGCGAGTCCACGAGCAGGGAGATCGCCTACGCCCAGGCCACCGGCAAGCCGATCTCGTTCACCGATCCCAGCTGACCAGTTCGCGGTGGCGCGCCGCAGGTGTGCTCGACGCCGAGTAGGGGTCCTACGTCCCTCGACGACCACGGTGCTGTCGGTCGCGGGGGGAATCCTTACAGGCTGGGGCGGACTTCGTGGTCGGGGTGGGCGGCGGCGTGGGCGTCGGCGACCTGGCGGCACAGGGCCATCAGTTCGGTCTCGTTCTTCACCTGGCGCCTGGCCTCCGGGCCGAGGTCGATGATGTGGTCGCGGGCCCGTAGCAGCCGCTGGAAGATCCGCTCGCGCTCGTGCGGGTCGTCGGTGTACTCGGCATCCAGGTAGGCGGTCGCGTCGCGGCGGATGTGGGCCATCGCGGTCTGCGTCCGGCCGCGGGTGCTGAACAGGGACGCGAAGATCGTGATCAGCAGCACGACGAGGATGACGGCCAGCGACAGGCCGGTGCTGATCTCGACCACGTCGACGGGCTCGCCGCCGTTCACGAACGGCAGGTTGTTCTCGTGCAGAGCGTGCAGGATCAGCTTCGTGCCGATGAACAGCAGGATCGCGGCCAGCCCGAAGGACAGGTAGATCAGCCGGTCCAGCAGGCCGTCGAGCAGGAAGTACAGCTGCCGCAGGCCAAGCAGGCTGAACGCGGTCGCGGTGAACACCACGAATACGTTCTGCGTCAGGCCGAAGATGGCCGGGATCGAGTCGAGCGCGAACATCACGTCGGTGGCGCCGATCGCGATCATCACCAGCAGCATCGGCGTCATCATCCGGCGCCCGTTGATCCGGGTGGTCAGCCGGTCGCCGTCGTACTCCTCGGTGGTGCGGAACAGCCGCCGGCTCAGCCGGACCATGATGTTCTGCGCCGAGTGGGACTCCTCGGTCTCCGGTTTGAGCATGTTGCCGGCGGTCAGCAGCAGCGCCATCCCGAACAGGTAGAACACCCAGGAGAACGTGTGCAGCAGCGCCGAGCCGACGAAGATGAACGCGGACCGGGCGATCAGCGACACCACGATGCCGATCAGCAGCACCTTCTGCTGGTTCTCCCGCGGCACCCGGAAGCCGGTCATGATGATCAGGAACACGAACAGGTTGTCCACCGAGAGCGCCTTCTCGGTGATGTAGCCGGCGAAGTACTCCGAGCCCATCGCGGTCCCGCCGAACACGAGCGTCCCGAGGCCGAACAGTACGGCGATGCCGACGTACAGCGTGGACCAGATCGCGGCCTCCCGCAGTGTCGGGACGTGCGCGGACCGGACGTGGAAGAAGTAGTCGAACAGCAGCAGCGCGACGATGCCGAGCAGGGTCAGGATCCAGACCAGCGGGGACACGGCCATAGCCCAACCCAACCATGTCGGACGGCTGTCTGTCGTCGGATCACAAATTTGCCTGAAAGGCATCTTTGCCTTTTAGGCAAAGTTTGCTACCGTCAGGAGCATGGCCGAAGGGTTGCGGGAGCGGAAGAAGCAGGAGACGCGGATCGCGCTGAGCTGGGCGGCGGTGCGGCTGACGGTCGAGCGCGGGCTGGCCAATGTGCGGATCGAGGACATCGCGGCCGAGGCCGGGGTTTCGCTGCGCACGTTCCGGAACTACTTCTCCAGCAAGGCCGAGGCGATCGCCGCCCGGGAGGTCGACCGCAGTCTGGCCATCGCCGCCGAACTGCGCGCCCGGCCGGCCGACGAGCCGCTGTGGCCCGCGATCCGGGCGTCGATCGAGTCGCAGATGGCGCTCGGGGTGGAAGGCCACGGCGCCGACCAGCCGCCGGACCAGCGGTGGCTGACCGGCATCCGGCTGATGGTCACCGAGCCGTCGTTACAGGGTGAGATGGCGCGGGCGTATGCCGCCGCGAGCGAGGAATTCGCCGCAGCCGTGGCGGACCGGACCGGGACCCAGGGGCTGTATCCGCACCTCGTCGCAGAGGTCGTGGGTGCCGCCAGGTCGGCCGCGAGCGCCGAGTGGCTACGCGGCGATCCACCTCGATCCATGACCGCCCTGCTGTCGGAGGCTCTCGACCAGATCACCCGCGGTCTCCCCGAACCCGACTAGAACCCACACCCCAGCAGATACCCCGGCGCCGCCGGGGCAGTCAGTCACGCCCATTTTCACTGGAAGGACACGTGCCATGGATGCAGATGTCGTCATCGCCGGGGCCGGACCGAACGGCCTCATGCTCGCCTGTGAACTGCGGCTGGCCGGAGTGCGGCCGATCGTGCTGGAGCGGTTGCCGGAGGTCAGCGAGGTGCCCCGGGCCAACGGCCTGGTCGGCCAGGTCGTCCGCATGCTCGACCGTCGCGGCCTGTACGAGCGCCTCAGCGGTACGTCGGGTCCACCGCAGCCGCAGCCGCGCTACATGTTCGGCGCGTTCCCGCTCGACCTCAGCACGATCGAGCAGAACCCGGTGTACATGCTGCCGGTTCCACAGCGCCGGATCGAGGAAGTCCTCCAGCAACGGGCGCTCGAGCTCGGAGCCGAGATCCGCCGCGGCCATGAGCTGATCGGGTTCGCCCAGGACGCCGACTCGGTCACGGTCGAGATCTCCGGCCCGGATGGCCCGTACCAGGTGACGGCTCGCTATCTCGTCGGCGCCGACGGCGGCCGCAGCCTCACTCGCAAACTGGCCGGCATCGACTTCCCCGGCATCACCAACGACACAATGGTCTCCCGTACGGCGAACGCGCAGGTGCCACCCGAGTACGTCGATCCCGCCACCGGAGCCCTGTCGATCCCCGGGTACGGCGTGATCCCCGGCCTGATGCATCACCGGACCGAGCGCGGTCTGTTCCTCTACGGCCGGCTGCCCGGCCGGCCGCCGGTCGTCAGCACCGGTGAGTTCGACGTACCGCCCGAAGGCCCGATGACGCTGGAGGAGTTGCAGGACAGCGTCGACCGGGTGCTCGGGGTCCATCTACCGCTGACACCGCCCGAAGGCGACGGTCCGCACCTGCTGCGCCGGCTCAGCGGTGGCAACAGCCGCCTCGCTGACCGGTTCAACGAAGGCAGGGTGCTCCTGGTCGGGGATGCCGCGCACGTGCACTCCGCGATCGGCGGCCCGGGGCTGAACCTCGGCCTGCAGGACGCGGTCAACCTGGGCTGGAAGCTTGCCGCCGAGCTGCAGGGCTGGGCTCCTGATGGTCTGCTCGACAGCTACGAGTCGGAGCGCCGGCCGGTCGGGCAGCGGGTCGTGATGCAGACCCAGGCCCAGTCGGCACTGATTGCCCCAGGCAACGATGTGACCAGGTTGCGGGAGCTGTTCGGCGAGCTGCTGACCGAGCCGCGGAACGTGCAGCGGATCGCGGACCTGATCTCCGGTGCGGACATCCGCTACCACGACGGCCCGCATCCGCTGATCGGCCGCTGGGCGCCGGATCTCATGGTCGACGCGACTCGACTGGCCGAGCTGATGCGCACCGGTCGTGCGCTGCTGCTCGACCTGACCCCGGAGGCGTCCTTCGCCGCGGGCGTGACCTCGGAGGCGTCGTACGCCGCGACCGTGACCAGGGATCGGGTCGACGTTGTCTCCGGACGCGGTGAGTCGCCGATCGCCTTGCTGATCAGGCCGGACGGGTACGTCGCCTGGGCCGCGGAGCAGGACGGCGTCGCGGAGCAGGCCGGCTTGCGGGACGCGTTGGCCCGGTGGTTCGGCGTACCTCAGGAACGGCCCTTGACCAGCGCCACCAGGTAGCGGCAAGGGGTCGTCCCCGGATTGTGGAACGTGGTGGCCGACGGCGGGCCGAGCTGGAGGCAGTCACCGGTGCGCAGGTCGTGGACCAGCGGGCCCTCGTGGAAGCGCAGGTGCCCGTCGAGGATCCAGAGCTGCTGGTACTTGAAGATATAGGCGTCGGCCGGATACGACACCGAGGCGCCGGCCGGCAGCTCGACCTCGACCAGTTCGAGCGGGCTGTCGGTCACCGGTGAGACGGCCCGCCGCCGGTATCCGGTGGCCGGGTCCGTCCAGACCGGCTGGTCGCCGGCCCGCCGGAGGAGTTCCCCGGTGTTCTCGGCGCGGGCGACCAGCTCGGACAGCGTCATGCCGAGCGCGCCGGACAGCCGGCCGAGCAGTACGGCGGTCGGCTGGGCCTCACCGCGTTCGATCTTGCCGATCATCGCGCGGGAGACCCCGGAACGCTCGGCGAGCGCGTTCACCGACAGGTCCTGCGCGACCCGGGCAGCCTGCACGGTCGCCGCGAGTGAGGCGGACAGCTCATCCAACATGCTTGCCACTATAGCGCCAGTTGTGGCTACTATCGTGACATGCCAAAGATCAGAGACGCCTCCAAGCTCGATGCCGAGGCGTGTGTGGCGATCTACACGCCCTATGTCATCGATACGGCGATCACCTTCGAGATCGAGCCGCCGACCGCCGCGGAGATGGCGTCGCGGATCGCGACTGCGCAGGCGACCCACGCCTGGATGGTGCTGGAGGACGACGGTCGCGTGGTCGGGTACGCGTATGCCGGTCCGATGAAGCCGCGAGCGGCGTACCGCTGGTCCTGCGAGGTGAGCGTCTACCTCGAGCCCGGACGGCGCCGGACCGGCGGCGGGAGAGCGCTGTACGAGGCGCTGTTCGAGCGGCTGGCCGAGCGTGGGTTCCGGACCGCGATCGCTGGTATGACGTTGCCGAACGACGCCAGCGTCGGGCTGCACAAGGCGCTCGGGTTCGAGTCGATCGGGACCTATCGGAAGATCGGCTGGAAGCTCGACGCCTGGCACGACGTGCACTGGCGTCAACGTCCGCTCGCCGTACTCCCGGATCCGCCGGAGGAGACCCGCTAGGAGGCCGTCCTGGTCATCGGTGGGCAGGTCCCGCCCGGTGTGGTGACGAGCTCGAAGTGCCACAGCTCGTTGGACAGCGTCTGGCAGAGCCCGAAGCGGTTGCCCTTGCGGATCAGCCAGTCGTCCGCGGCGGTCGGGCCGATGTCGACCGCGTGACCGGTGACGTGGTGCGACTCGTCGGGGGTGGAGACGAACTCGAGGGCCTTCTTCTTGCTGCCGTACTTGCGGATCGCCTTGTCCAGCAGCTCCTGCTGGTACTTCTTGCTCCGCCACCCGGTGGTGACCTGCATCGTGATGCCGTCCTCCTTCATCGTCTGCTCGGCCTGCTGGACCGCTTTGCGCAGCGCCGGGTCGAGGTTCGCGACGCCGGGCAGGCTCGTGTCGAAGGCGGAGGTGTGGTCAGGCAGTACGCCGTCGGCGGCACCGGGCTGGCCGCTGCGCGAGCCGTGGGTGGCGGTGCTCGGGGTGCCGGCCGGGGCATCGGGGGTCGACGGTGCCGGGTCGTCCTGCGCGGAGACCGCCGTACAGGAGGCCAGGGTCAGACAGGTGACGGCGGCAACGATCGCCAGGGCGGTCAGGACCGTCAGCCGGTGTTCACGTTTGCGGGTGGCTACGAGGTGATCGGTCAGCATGGCCACCAGTCCAGCCGGGCCGATGTTGCCGGAGCGTCTGCGTTTCGGCATACGTTTTCGATACGTCCGGCCTGGTTCAATGGTCGGTATGCGGGTGCTGGTCGTCGAGGACGAGGTCTATCTCGCCGAGGCGATCCAGGCCGGGCTGCGGCTGGAGGCGATCGCCGCCGACCTGGCCTTCGACGGGAACGCCGCGCTGGAGGCGGTCACGGTGAACGCGTACGACGTGGTCGTGCTGGACCGTGATCTGCCCGGAGTGAGCGGTGACGAGGTGTGCCGGCAGATCGTTGCGCAGGGCATCAGCTGCCGGGTGCTGATGCTGACCGCGGCCGGTGATCTCGACGACAAGGTGATCGGCTTCGAGCTCGGCGCCGACGACTACCTGACCAAACCCTTCGAGCTGCGGGAGCTCGTCGTCCGGCTGCGAGCCCTGGTCCGGCGACCGGCGGCGGCCGCGCCCACCGTGCTCGAGTACGCCGGGGTCCGGCTGGATCCGTATCGGCGGGAGGTGTACCGGTTCGGGCATTACGTGAAGCTCACGCGGAAGCAGTTCGCCGTGTTGGAGGTGCTGATGGCGGCGCGGGGTGGGGTGATCAGTGCCGAGACACTGCTGGAGAAGGCGTGGGACGAGAACGCGGATCCGTTCAGCAACGCCGTGCGGATCACGATCTCGGCGCTGCGGAAACGCCTCGGCGATCCGTGGGTGATCCACACCGTCCCCGGCGTCGGCTACCGGGTCGGCCAAGCGTGAGCGACGGGCGGTGAAGGCGTGAGTGACGAACGGTTGATGAGCTGGCGGCCGCGGCTGACGGTCCGGTTGCGGCTGACGCTGAGCTACGCGGGTCTGCTGGTCATCGCCGGCGCCGTCGTCTCCTGCATCATCTGGCTGGTCTTCCGGATCGTGCCGAACTACCCGCTCAACGGCGCCAACCCGCGCGACCGGCGCGTGCTTCCGCCGTCGCGCGGGGACATCCTCCACCTGGTGGTGACCCTGTCCGGCTGGGCGCTCGGGTTCCTGGCGATCGTCGGACTGGTCGGTGGGTGGTTCCTCGCGGGGCGGATGCTGAAGCCGCTGCAGGAGATCACCGCGGCGGCGCGGAAGGCGGCCAGTGGGTCGCTCGACCACCGGATCGGGCTGACCGGGATCCGGGACGAGTTCACCGACCTGTCCGACACGTTCGACGAGATGCTGGGGCGGTTGCAGCGGTCCTTCGAACAGTACCGGCGGTTCGCGGCGAACGCCTCGCACGAGTTGCGAACGCCGCACACGGTGATGAAGACGATGCTGGAGGTGGCGGCCGCCGATCCCGATCATCAGGACGTCCCGGAGCTGGTGAAGCGGCTGGCGGAGACGAATCAGCGCGGGATCGACATCGTCGAGGCGCTGCTGAGCCTGACCGCACTCAACAACCGGTCGGTCGAGCTGGATCCGCTGGATCTCGCGGCGGTGGTACGGTCCGCGTTGCCGGCGCTCTCGTCGGAGGCGCGATCCGGCGGGGTCGAACTCAGCTGCGATCTCGCGGAGTCGGTTGTCGAGGGCAACGAGGTGCTGCTGCACCAGGTGGTGGTGAACCTGGTGCAGAACGGGATCCGGCACGGCGGCGGCTCCGTCGCGATCACGGTCGCGCCCGGGCGGCTCGTCGTACGGAACACCGGATCGGTGCTCCACCCCGCGCGGATCCGCACCTTTACCGAGCCGTTCGCCAAGGCCCGGTACGGCGCCGGCCACGGACTCGGGCTCGCGCTGGTCGACCGGATCGTCGAGACCCACCACGGGAGCCTCGACCTGGCGCCGATCCCGGGTGGCGGGCTGATCGTCACCGTCGCCCTCCCGACGGCCGAACTGGTCGGCTGACCGCGCTGCTTGGGCTGACCTCGTCGGCGGGCGAGGATGGTGAGGTGAGTGAACACCGCCTGCCCGATGACCGCTCGACCGACCAGCCGTTGACCGTTCGCCGTGCGGTCGAGGCCGACGACGCCGCGCTGCTCGCGATCGACCGGACCGCGTGGGACGCCTCGTCCGGATTCCCGTCGTACCTTGAGACCATCAAGGACACCTTCTTCGTCCGCTGCGGGCCGGAGGCACACCTGGTCGCCGAGTACGACGGTGAGGTCGTCGGCTACCTCCGGCTCGAGGACAAGTACCCGTTCCCCGAAGGCGCCGGCGTCCTCACCATCAATGGCCTGGCCGTCGCCCAGTCGGCCCGCGGCCGAGGCGTCGCGAGCACGTTGCTGACCGCGGCCGCCACAGAGGGCAGACTCCGCGACGCCCGCAAGATCAGCCTGCACGTCCACAGCACCAACACGGCCGCCCGCCGCCTCTACGAACGCCACGGCTACGTCATCGAAGGCACCCACCCGAACGAATTCCTGATCGAAGGCACCTCCGTAGCCAGCGTCGACATGGCCAAGACCCTCTAACCACAAGCCAGGAAGGAACGGGAGGATCGCGGGGCTCTTCCCGGACGGCGAGCAGGGCGCGTTGAAAGGCGTCGCGCATCATCCGTGGCTGGATGAGCGCGACGCCTTTGTGACAGCGGTGAGCAGGTCCGCGGTATTACGGGTTGAGGCCGTGCTCGCGGAGCCAGGGCTCCGGGTCGATCGGAGCGCCGCCGCCCGGGAGGACCTCGAGGTGGACGTGCGGGCCGGTGGTGTTGCCGGTCATGCCGATCGCGCCGACCTTGGTGCCGGCCTGGACGTGCTGACCGACCGAGACGTCGAACTCGGCCATGTGGCTGTACGACGTGACCGTGCCGTCGGAGTGCCTGACCTTCACCTGGCGACCGTAGGCGCCTTCCCAGTCGGCCTGGATGACCACGCCGGCCATCACCGAGCGCACCGGCGTACCCATCGGAGCCGCGAAGTCGAGACCCGTGTGGTTGTGCGCCCAGCGGCCACCGGCCTGGTTGAAGCGGGCGGTCAGGTGGTAGCCGGTGGTCGGGAGGACGACCTTCGGCGCGGCTGCGGCCGCAGCGGCGGCGGCCTTGGCCTTGGCGAGCGCGGCTGCCTTCGCCGCGGCGAGCGCGCGCGCCTTGGCGGCGGCCTTCTTGGCGTTGGCCGCCTTGGCCGCGGCCAGCGCCAGGGACCGGCGCTGCGTCAGTGTCGCGGTCGCGGCCAGCCGGGCGGCGCGCTGCTTGGCGATCTGGTCGGCCTGCGCCTTGCGGGTCGCGGACAGGTCGACCCGGGACGCGTCCCGGGAGCCGAGGTCGCGTCGTTCGATCCGGGCCGCGGTCAGATCGCCGGCCTGTGAGGGGTTCAGGCCGGTGGTCGTGGTGGCGGACGGTCCGCTCGCGGAGGAACTGAGGCCGACGGCGGTGGTGCCGGCCGCGGCCGCGAGTGCGGCGGTCAGGCCGATCAACTGGGTACGGCGTTTGCGACTTAGTCGGGAGGAACGATGCTTGGCCGCCCGACGCGGTGCATCCGGACGACGCGGTGCCGGCCGTTCTGCTCCGGGCACGTCGAGGTGAGAGGGCACGAGAAACCTTCCAGGGAGGGGCAGCCGTCGCTGGAGGGGGTGCGACAGCCTCATCGACCATAACGAGGCGGTCAGAGGCCCTCAAACGCAGACTGCCACCAGATGAACGAAATCGCACACACACCGTGAAGGTTTCCTACCGCCGCGTACGCGCTCAGGCGTGAACCCGACTGCCGGGTAGTTGAAAGCGGCCGTGATGCGGATCACCCCGCCGACGGCGCCGAGCCGCCCCCTCCGGGCCGTATAAGCCGTCCACATAATGAGAGCTTTGTCGACCAAGTTACTTATCTTTCAACCCCATCACATACTGGGATGACACGAGCGACGAGAGGAGACGGAGATGACGCGCGAACTGCCGTACTACCGCCTCCACATCGACCTCCTCCGCGTCTCCAGCGCCCTCTGTCAGCGCTGACCTGAGCTCACCCCGCGCACCTTTCACGGCGTCCCGTCCGGATGCCCGCCCCGCCATGCCCGCGACTCTGCCCACCGCCAGGAGTCCCCATGCCCGCAAGCCCTTACACGGCACGCCGCACCACACCATCCATGACCGGCACGACTCGCCGCGTCCACCCCGAGTGGAACGACGCGGCGTCCGTTGTGTTCGTGGGTGGCGGACCGCGGACTGTCGGGTTGCTGGAGCGGTTTGCGGCGAGTGCTTCTGAACTGCTGGGTGGACGTGATGTTCACATCCACGTGGTGGATCCCTATCCGGCCGGGGGTGGGCGGATCTGGCGGCGGGAGCAGTCTCGGTTGTTGTGGATGAACTCGATGGCATCGGACGTGACGATCTTCACCGATGAGTCGGTCGATTGTGAGGGGCCGATCATGCCGGGGCCCGATCTGGCCACCTGGGTGGCAGGTGAAGGGGCGGTGATTCTGGAGGAGGCGGGGCTCGACCTGCCGGGGCCGATGGACTTTCCGGCGCGGCTGGTGCAGGCGGAGTACCTGGCCTGGGTGTGGGAGCGGGTCGTGCGGGACCTGCCGGCGACGGTCACCACGCATCTGGAGCGGGCGGTCGAGCTGACCACGGACCATCGGGTGATTCTTGCCTCAGGCAAGGAGATTCAGGCGGATGTGGTGGTGCTCGCGCTCGGGTATCTCGACCGGTTGCCGACGGCATCGGAGGCCGCCTGGGCCGCGCAGGCCGCGGACGCCGGTCTGACCTACATCCCGCCCGGATACACCGCCGACGTGGATCTCGACGAGTTGTGGCCCGCGGAGAACGTGATCGTCCGCGGCTTCGGACAGGCCTTCATCGACCTGATGGTGCTCCTGACCGAGGGGCGCGGCGGATGGTACGACGAATGCGACGGCCTGCTCACCTACCACCGGTCCGGTGACGAGCCGGTCTTGTACGTCGGCTCCCGCCGAGGCGTTCCCTATCACGCGAAACTCGGCTACACGGTCGCCGGCACCAAGCCGGTGCCGACCCGCTACCTCACCAACGCGGCCCTGGCCGAGTTCGGTGACGGCGTGCTCGATTTCCAGACCCAGATCGCCCCGCTGATCGACAAGGAGCTGGCCTTCGCCCACTACCAGCAGCTCTTCACCGCCCACCCGGAACGAACCAGGTGGTCGTGGGAACGCTTGGCCGAAGTGCTCGACGCGTGGTCGCCCGCGGGGGTGGACGCCGGGGCCGGGGACGCTGGAGCCGCCGATGCCGAGTTCGGCGCAGCGGTGGAGGCCGGCGATGCCGAGTTCGGTGCAGCGGTCGAGGCCGCCGTACCGGACCCCGCGGATCGGTTCGTTCAGGCCGACGTCGACCGCCCGCTCGCCGGCCGGTTCTTCGACGATCGGGAGCGCTTCGAGCGGTTTCTGACCGGGGTGATCGAGACTGATCTGTTGCGCCGGGCGGATCCGGCGTACTCGGCCGATCTGGCGGTGTTCAACGCGTTGCTGAGCATCTACAGCGTGCTGTCCCAGGCGATCACCGAGGGCCGGTTGTCGGATGAGGATCGGGTGCGGCGGGTGGAGACGGAGTGGCACGGGTTCTTCTCGTTCGTGGCGAGTGGTCCGCCGCCGCGCCGGCTCGAGGAGTTGCTCGCGCTGCACCGCGCCGGCATCGTCCGTTTCGCCGGACCCGACCTGGATGTTGCTCTCGACAACGATCACTTCGTTGCCCGGAGCCCGGACGTGGCGGGAGAGGTCCACGCCCGTGCGTTCGTCGAGGCGCGGCTGCCGCGTCCCGACGTACTGGCCGCGACGGATCCGCTGCTCCGCGGCCTGTTGGACGACGGCGTACTCGCGGCCGACGAACTGTTCGCCGCGGACGGGACCAGCCTCGGCGGCGGTCAGCTCAAGGCGGACTCGCACTGCCGGGCGATCCAGGCCGACGGCACCGTCCACCCGGCCCTGTTCCTGCTCGGGCCTTCGGTCTCCGGCTCGGCCGGATCGTCCGGCTTCTCCCGGCCGTACTTCAACGGTCCCGGCTTCCGCCAGAACGACGCGGTCGCCCGGCACCTGCTCAGTCTGCTCGCACCGACCGTACGGAAGGAAGAACGTCATGCCAGTTGAGTTCCTGGGGATGGGCGGGACCAACCCGGCCAGCGAGGTGACACCGCGAACCGGTGGCCCGCTGGACCTGGAGTACACGGCCAAGCTCGCCCGCGCGCACGAGGACAACGGGTGGGACCGCATCCTGTTCGCCTACCACTCGGGATCACCCGACCCGGCCCAGGTCGCGGCGTACGTCGCGGGCCGGACCGAGCGGATCAACCTAGTGGTCGCGCACCGGCCGAACGTCGCCTACCCGACGCTGACCGCGAAGACGTTCGCGACGCTCGACCACATCAGCGGCGGCCGGTTCGAGGTGCACGTGATCACCGGCGGGTCGACCGCGGACCAGGCCGCGGAGGGTGACTTCCTGGCGAAGGACGACCGGTACGGGCGCACCCGCGAGTTCATCCAGATCCTGAAGCGGGCGTGGACGTCGGACGAACGCTTCGACTTCCACGGTGAGCACTACCGGTTCGACCAGTTCGTGGCCGACATCAAGCCGCTGCAGCAGCCTCGGCCGCGGATCTCGTTCGGTGGTTCGTCGGCCGCGGCGTACGCGGTCGGAGCCGCCGAAGCGGACATCTTCGCGCTGTGGGGCGAGCCGCTGGCAGGGACCCGCGAGCAGTTGTCGACAATCGACAAGACGGCTGCTGACGCCGGACGCAACGATCGGCCGACGATCCAGATCGCGTTCCGCCCGATCATCGCGCCGACGGAGGAACTGGCCTGGCAGAAAGCGGAGAGCATCCTCGGCCGGATCAAGGAGGTGCAGGCGGGCGGCGCTCCGACTCGCCTCCGCTCGAAGAACCCTGAGAATGCCGGATCGCAGCGACTCCTCGAGGCCGTCGCGGAAGGCGAGCGGCACGACCGCGCACTGTGGACCGCACCGACCGGCCTGACCGGTGCCGGCGGGAACTCGACCGCCCTGGTCGGTACGCCGGACACCGTCGCGGCCGCCCTGCTCGACTACTACGACCTCGGCATCCGGATCTTCTCGGCCCGCGGCTACGACATCTACGACGACGCGATCGATTTCGGCCGCCACGTGATCCCACTGGTCCGCTCCGAAGTCGCCCACCGCGAGCAGACCAACCGGAAGGACTTGGCCTCATGACGGTCATCTCTGATCTCGAGCAGGACTGGCAGACCTGGCACGCCGCGCGCGAACAGGACCTGGACACGGACTACGGCTGGCTGTCCATCGCCGCCTTCGACTGGTTGCCCTCAGCCCCACGTGCCCTGCACGGGTTGCCCGGCAAGTGGTGGGCCGACGACGAACGGGCGCATGTGCGGGCGGACGGTGAGCTGACCCTCGGCGGTGAGCCGATCCACGGCGAGACCTCGGCCAGCGTCGCGGAGGCCGGCTCACTGAGCTGGCTGCTGTACGGCGACCGGCTCGCCGAGCTCGTACTGCGTGGCGGACGGTACGCCGTTCGTCAACGGGACCCACGGACGGCGACCAGGCGGGACTTCACCGGCGTACCGACCTATCCGGTGGACCCGGACTGGATCGTGCGCGGGTACTACACGCCCTTTGCGACGCCGCGGAAGGTAGAGGTCTCCACAGCCCGCGATGACCTGCGTCAGCACGTCACTGCGGTCGGGACTGTCCACGTGGCGCTCGGCGGGTCGGCGTACGAGCTGGTGGCGACGGCGGCCGGGAGTGGACGGCTCGCACTGTCCTTCCACGACAAGACGAACGGCGAGGAGACGGCTCCTTGGCGCACTGTGACCACCGGGATCATCGAGCGTGACCAGTCGGTGCTGATCGACTTCAACCGGACGATCAATCTCCCGTTCGCCTTCACGCCGTACGGGACCTGCCCGGCCCCGGTCGCGGGCAACCGACTCGGCCTGCCCGTGACCGCGGGCGAGAAGAAGCTCCGGTGGGCTTAGCCGTACGTCGGCTGCTGGGGCCAGCCCTTTGGCGAGTCCTCCCAGGACTCCTGCCGGCCGTACGGCGCCAGGTCCAGCATGTTGTTGACGAACAGCAGCCGGTCCACGCCGCGCTGGCCGGTGGAGTAGGTGCGGTAGACGTCGTCGCCGTCGCGGAGGAAGAGGTTGAGCAGGAAGCCGCCGCCGGCTCCACAGTCGGCGGAGAACGCCGTACCGGCGGAGGAGGCGAAGGGCACCGTCCACTCCATCCGCTTCCAGTAGCCGGCCATCTGGTCGAGTGGCATGTCCGACACGGTCGCCCAGGCGACGCCGTTCCGGGCCAGTCCGTCGAGGTCGGTGACCTGCTTGGTGAAGTGCGTGCAGCCTGGGCAGAAGTGGTCCGGGCCGCTGTGCATGAACTGGTAGAGCGCGAGTTGCTGCTGCTCACCGAACAGTTCGCGCAGCGTCACCGGACCGTCCGTCGACGCGAACGTGTACTCCTCGAACTTCACCATCGGCAGCCGCCGCCGCTGCGCCGCGATCCGGTCCTGCGCCCGCGTGGCCTCCTTCTCGGCGGTCAGCAGCTCCGCCCGCACCTTCTCCCACTCCTCGGCCGACACCACCGGAGGCAGTGGTTTGTCGTCAGTCATGGCGTGTCCTCTCGTCTGGTCCTGACCGTATGACGAAGGCGATCACCACTTCTCTACATCGACCAGAAAATTGGTCAGAAGCACTCGTGGGAACCGGTATGCTTTCCGGGACGGACTGAGGGGCCTGCAAGGTGCGCCCGGCTCGATTTCACATCGGGGCGGCGGACCGTGTAATCTCTCTCCTCGGCCCGCCCCTTTAGCTCAGTCGGCAGAGCGTCTCCATGGTAAGGAGAAGGTCTACGGTTCGATTCCGTAAAGGGGCTCTGAGAACGACATCTCACCCGGTCCGCCGGGTGGGGTGACGAACTCTCCCGGCGGGGTAGCTCAGGTGGTTAGAGCACACGGCTCATAATCGTGGTGTCGCGGGTTCGACTCCCGCCCCCGCTACCTATCAACGCAGTACCTGAGAGTGCGATCACCCAAGTTGCGCACTCCTGACAAGAAGAGGCAGCAGTGGCCAAGTCAACCGACATCCGCCCGAAGATCACGCTGGCGTGCACCGTCTGCAAGGAGCGCAACTACATCACCAAGAAGAACCGGCGTAACGACCCGGATCGTCTTGAGCTGAAGAAGTACTGCGCGCGCTGCAACGACCACACCGACCACCGCGAGACCCGCTGACCTTCAGCACTTTCGCGAGGGCCGCTTCGGTTTGACCGAAGCGGCCCTTTCGCTGTGCCCGACGAGCACTGTGCGTGTCTCAGACCGTGAGGATCGGGCGGCCGCCTTCGTACGCGGTGAGACGCTCGTCACGCGGCGTCAGGCAGCACGACCCGCAGAGCGTGCCGGTGCCGACCTCGCTCGTGTAGTAGAGGCAGCAGGTGTTGCGGAGGTAGACGAGCTTCCCGGCCGCGATCTCCACGTCACCGAGCCGCGCCAGAGCGCCCGGAGCCTTGGCCACGAACGTCCGCCAACCCTCCAGCAGGTACGCCGGCTCGACCGTCACCTCCCCGCGGGTCGCAGCGCAGAATCCCATCGCGCACCCAGCCGCCACGCCACCATGCAACTGGCGCAGACCGGCTCGCGTACGGCGGTGCAGTTCGGCGGACAGAGGTAATAGGTGCTGCCGCAGGACCACGTCGTACAGGGTCTCCAGACCGCCCGGGAGGAAGCTCGCGGAGCGTACGGCGACCGCCGCCAGTCCGTGCCCGTCGTGGGGGCGGACCCAGAGATTGTGTGGGCGGATGTCGAGGACATGACCCTCCAGCGCCCACAGAAGCAGCGCGGTCGCGGGGGCGCGACCGGCGTAGAAGGACATCAGGCTCAGTGCGTTGGCGTGGTCCGTCCGGTGCCCGCTGGCGTCGTGGTCGCGCTTGAGGAGCTCTGTCAGTTCGGGACCGTCCGGCTCGAGGATCCGGTCCACGCGCAGCCACTCGGAGCCTGTCGGCTCGCCGATCTCCAGCTTGTACCGAGGCGCGTACCTGGCCAGCGCCGTCACTGCCGTCACGTTCAACCTTCCCCAGTCGGGTCTCCCGGCGAGTGGGTGGCGGCACTCCGGGTCACAGTGTGCCAGTAGGCTCTTCCGATATGACGATCGACGCCACGATGGTCGGCCGGAGCTACACGGCCGCCGAGTCCTACCAGGTCGGCCGGGAGAAGATCCGCGAGTTCGCCGACGCGATCGGCGACCCGAACCCGGCGTACCGGGGCGATGACGCGATCGCGCCGCCCACCTTCGCGTTCATGCTCGGGAGCCGCGCCCTGGAGCAGTTGCTGACCGACGAGGAGCTCGGCCTGCGGCTGGACCGGATCGTGCACGGCGCGCAGAAGTTCACCTACACCCGCCCGATCAAGGCCGGCGACGACATCGCCGCGACCGCCACCATCACCACCGTGCGCAAGGCCGGTGACGTCGAGGTGATCATGTACGAGACCGCTCTGACCACCGTCGACGGCGAACCGATCGCCACCTCGACCTCCACGATCTCGCACAACCGGGCGGACGCATGAAGACCGCCGAGGTCGGCACCGAGCTGCCGGCGCTGACTGTCACCCTCCGGCGCGAGGACCTGGTCAGGTACGCCGGTGCCAGCGGGGACTTCAACCCGATCCACTGGAGCGACCGGATGGCCGCCGCACTCGGGCTGCCCGGTGTGATCGCGCACGGCATGCTCACGATGGCGTCCGCGGCCCGCGTGGTCACCGACTGGCTGGACGACCCGGCCGACCTGGTGGAGTACGGCGTACGGTTCACCAAGCCGGTCGTCGTACCGGACGACGACAAGGGTACGAGCGTGACGTTCTCGGCCAAGGTCGACAAGGTCACCGACGGGCTGGCCGAGATTGACATCACCGCGATCGCCGGCGAGGAGAAGGTCCTCGGCCGGGCCAGGGCGGTCGTGCGCGTCTCGTGAGAACGCAGGTACCCCTGGCCGAATTCACCACCCTGCGGATCGGCGGGCCGGCCGACAAACTGCTCGAGGTCAGCAGCGAAGACGACCTGATCACCGCCGTCCGCGACGCCGACGCCGCCGGGGAACCGGTGCTGCTGCTGTCCGGCGGCAGCAACGTAGTGATCGGCGACGACGGATTCCGCGGGACCGTGGTGAAGATCGCGACTTCCGGTATCCGGGTCGATGCGGATACTTGCTCCGGGGCGATGGTCCACATTCAGGCCGGCGAGGACTGGGACGCGGTGGTCCAGCGCGCGATCGCCGAGGAGTGGAGCGGTCTCGAGTCGATGTCCGGGATCCCGGGCCTCACCGGATCCACTCCCGTCCAGAACGTCGGCGCCTACGGTCACGAGGTCGCGGAGACGGTCGCGTCGGTCCGGGTCTGGGACCGGGTCGACAACCAGGTCCGCACGATCTTCGCCGCCGACTGCGGCTTCAGCTACCGGAACTCCCGCTTCAAGGCCGACCCGTCGCGGTACGTCGTACTCGAGGTCGCCTTCCAGTTGAAGCTCGGCGACCTGTCCGCCCCGGTCGGGTACGCCGAACTCGCGCGAGTGCTCGATGTCGAACCAGGGTCGCGGGCGCCGATGGCCGACGTACGCGAAGCCGTCCTCGGCCTGCGGCGCGGCAAGGGCATGGTGCTGGACCCGGCCGACCACGACACCTGGAGCGCCGGCTCCTTCTTCACCAACCCCATCCTCGACACCCCCGCCGAGGTCCCCGCCGGCGCGCCCCAATGGCCCCAGCCCGACGGCCGCGTCAAAACCAGCGCCGCGTGGCTGATCGAACACGCCGGCGTCTCCAAGGGCTTCACCATCGGCAACGCCGCCGTCTCCACCAAACACACCCTCGCCTTCACCAACCGCGGCACCGCCACCGCCAAAGAACTCCTCTCCCTGGCCGCCCACGTCCGCACCCAGGTCCACCAAGCCTTCAACATCACCCTGATCAACGAACCAGTCCTGGTCAACTGCACCCTCTGACGAGCGCGTAGCACGCGTGCGCCGCCCATCGGGCTCCTGACCGTAACCACCTACGCGCCGAGCTGGGTGGGTGCCGGGCGTGGCGGCTGTCAGTAGCGCCACTCCAGTTCGTGGTCTTGCATCCAGGTGAGGAGTGGGGCTGCGGTCGTGGTCGGGGCGGCTCCGGTGAGGAGGTCGGTGAGGACTTGGGTGGGGGCTGCCAGGCGAAGGCCGGTGGGGGTCTTGCGGGGGCGCGAGTAGACGACGTCGGTTGAGGGAGTCGCGAGTACGACGTTGCCGGTCGCGCTCGGGATGAGGTTCCAGGCCTCGGCGGCGGCGTGGGCGTCGGAGGTGTAGACGGTCACTGGGGCGGCGGGAGTTGCGCCGGCCCAGTGGTGCGCTGCGAAGGTGCCGGTGACGACGTACGGCACGGTGGTGGTCGGGATCCGGTCGAGCAGGGTGTCCAGGCCTCCGACGGATTGCCAGTAGGTGGCTGTGTTCTTCTGGTCGAAGCGGAAGTCCTGGCTCCAGCGGCGGAGGAGAGCAGTCCAGTCGGGTACGGCGACGATCGCGCCAGCGGTTCGCGTCACCAGGTCCTCGTGTTCGAGGCAGGTGATGACGCGGTGGATCGTGGGTGCGGGGACCCGGCTGAGCGCGACCAGGTCGTGGGTGGTCCAGACGCTGCGGAAGTCGAGCAGCGCCCGGATCACGCCGGCGGCCGAGCTGTCGGTCAGGGCCGTAGAGGTCTTGTCTGTCACGGACGTCTCCTGGTCAGAGCTGACTGGGGACGCCCAGGCGCACGGTGGCGTAGGTCGTCCACTCGTAGCAGTGGTGGTCTCGGTTGAGGTTGATCAAGCTGGCATGAGTGACGTGCGTCTTGGCGATCTCGCCTCCCAAGGCGGCCACGCGTTTCTTGAGTGGCTCGGTGTCGGCGGCCTGGTTCCAGTAGCCGAGGGAGATGTGTGGGTCGAGCTCGGGGAGTGCAGGGACTGCGTCGCGGCCCCAGACGTCGGTGATCGCCGCGCGGAGCTGGGTGCGGAGCCGACGGAGCCGGTCGACGGGCTGGGCCGGGAGCTGAAGGCTCTCTACATCGACGATCGCCGGTCCGATGCGGATCTCCAACGGGTGGATGAGTTCGAGTCGGCGCCTGGCGGCGTCGACGATCGGGTCGAGGTCCTCCTGCGTGACCTTGTCGGCGAATCCGACGCCCTGCATGGTCAGATGCAGCCACTGCACCGGGACAGGCGTGAGACCGGGAAGCGATCTGACCAGTGGCTGGCAGGCCGCGTGTAGGTCGCTGAGGATCGGATCGTTCTCGAAGGTGAGGTGCCAGGTATAGAAGGAGCGCCCGGCTCGCCAGCCCGGCCGCCAACACCAATGATCGCGAACTCGGTCGACCATGCGACCGCTCCTCTCAGCTACGCGGCACCGCACCAGCCCGCTGAACATCAGGCTGCTGCGGCTCAGGTCGGTGGGGATCGGATCCTTCGAGCTCGGCTCGGCGAGGATTGGAAACCTGCACGTCCGCCGGGTGTGCGTCCGTTCGTTGGGAGCCGGGGTGTTGGGGTTTGGGTGGCTCGAGCGGCTTTGGGTTCTTGGCGGTGGTTGGTGCTTCGGGGGGCTGCGGCCCAGGCTTGCGGCGGCGGGTGCGGGTTGGGCGGGCGGGGAGGTCGGGGTGTTGGGTGAAGTCGCGGATCTGTTCGCGGAGTTGCCGGGCTTGCGGGGTCCGGGCGTACGGCGCGGCGAGGGCGGCGACCTCGCTGATGCGATGGATCAAGGGGCGGACCCGGTATTCGAGGGGTGTGCTGAGGACGGGCTCGAGGGTTTCGATCGCGCCGTCGAGCTGGCCGAGAGCCAGGCGCGCCTTGGCCTGTTGCAGGCGGACCATCCTTTCGGAGCCGAAGTTCCGGAGTAGGTGTGGGGCTGCCTCGAACATGGCGACGGAGCGGTCCGCGTGACCGAGGGTGTGGCGGGCTTCTCCCAGTGCGAGGTAGGCATCTGACCAGATGCCTTCGGCGCGTTCCGGCGTACAGATGAACAGGCCGGGTGGCTCGGACTCGGCTGGTGTGGCGGGCATTCGTCTGGCTTGACCGAGTGCGTCGCGGGCGTCGTCTGCCAGTCCGCAGCGGGCGAGATCGACCGCGGCTGCGCTGGCCAGGAACAAGGCCGACGTGCCGGCGGCGTACCGCAGGCCGTCCTGTGCGTACGCCGCGGCGCCGGCGAAGTCGTCCTGCCAGAAGGCGGCGGTGTGCTGGGTGGCGCGGATCCAGGCGCGCAGTACGTCGTGATCGGCGGCCTCCGCGCAGGCCCAGGCTGTCCGGGTGTGGCGCTCGGCGACGTCCGGGCGGCCGAGGTCGACGGACATCCAGGCCAGCAGGGTGATCGCCCAACCGGCGGCCGAGTAGAGGTCGCGGGACTGCTTGGGCGATTGCCGACCGGCCAGCAGCCGGAACGCACGATCGCGGACGCTACGGCTGCGAACGAACAGCGGCCTGGTCGGTGCGCGGAGATAGTTCTGGGCGATGCCGAGGATGTCGGCGTGCAGCTGCTCGACGGTGAGGTCGCCGACGTTGGACTGCTCCGCGAACGTGAGGAACGAGATCGACTCGTCGCCGGCGTCGCTCACGTCGTCCTCGAGCCCGACGGTCGACGGCAGCGTCAGCTCCGGCTCGGTCACCACCACGCCCGGCGGCGGACTGAAGCCGAGCTCGTTGTCTGAAGCAACGTTCAGGACATAGCGCAGGCCGGAGCGGTACGCCGCGCCCGGCCAGCGAACGGCGCCGCGCTCCAGCTTGGCGATGTAGTGACCGTCCAGCTCGTACCTGACCTCGGTGGTGTCCCACAACCAGGCACAAACCGTCTCGGCGAGCTCCGCCCGGGACATGTGTGCACCCGGCGCGCGGCGCGACGGCGTGTGCTCCCGCGCGGTGCGCAACAACTCGTTGGCCTCTGACATGGCGGTAACTGTAGGTGTGCGAACACCCTCTGCAACCCCGAAAATCGCCGCTGTGGACGAGCTGCCCCACGATGCCCCGGACTGCCCCGGGTTGCCCCACATTTCTCACGGTGTAAGGGCTTTCAGGGCATAGGCCAGGGGGTGTGTGGGCGCCGTCCCGTCTGCCACCGGGTGGCTGTGGTGCTCTAGCTGAGCGTGACCGGCCGGGGCAGGTCGGGGCAGATGAGGGCAGGGCCGGTCAGATTAGAGTGGCCGCGTGCCCGAGGAAGCCGTGACCATACTGCGCGCCGAGTTGGACCGCTTCGAGCGGGCTGAAGAGGGATTCGCCTTGCTGGAGGTGTTTCTCGAGGTAGCGCGGCCCCGGTTGGGGAGTGTGGTGCTGGATCCGGTGGGCTTGCGGTTGCCGGACGAGATGACGGACGACCGGGCTCTCGTCCAGGAGCTCATCGCGGGGATCGAGGGTGAGCCGCGGGCGAGTAGCCGGGTGGTCGAGCGCGGGTTCGACATGGCGGATGCGCAGGCGCGATGGGACTACGTGCGGCTGGCGTACGGCTCCAACCAGGCGACGGTGTGGAGTGCACGCCACCGCACAACGTACTTCGAGGTCCTTGGCCAGCACAGAGCGACGTACTGGTTGCCAGACAGCCTGAAGGCCGAATACTTCGAGGCATTGATCGCCCGGGGGTGGGCCGTTCCGGATGACTGGCTGGCGGCCGTGGCCAAGCGGCCCAAGCCGTGGTGGAAGCGCGGCGGGCGATAGGTCGTGGAAGCGGTCGGCCCTCCTAGCTGAGGACCGGGAGGCGGGACAGGGCCTGGGCTACGGAGGACTGGATGTCGGCGTCGTCCCAGGAGCGGTCGGTCATCGCGCCGGTGAGGTAGGCGTCGTACGCGGCTAGGTCGAGGTGGCCGTGGCCGCAGAGGGCGGTGAGGATGACCTTCTCCTCGCCGGATTCCTTGCAGCGTTGGGCTTCCTCGATCGCGGCGGCGAGGGCGTGCGTCGGCTCGGGCGCCGGGACGATGCCTTCGGTGCGGGCGAACTGCACGCCGGCCGCGAAGCACTCGGACTGCTGCTTGGCGATCGCCTCGATCTCACCGGTCTCGTAGAGGTGGCTGATCAGCGGGCTCATGCCGTGGTAGCGCAGGCCGCCGGCGTGGATCGGGTCGGGAACGAAGTCGTGGCCGAGGGTGTGCATCTTCATCAGCGGCGTCATCCCGATCGTGTCGCCGAAGTCGTACGCGTACGTCCCCTGGGTCAGTGACGGGCATGCGGCCGGCTCTACCGCTCGGATGACCGGGGACATCCGGCCCGCCCAGCGCTCCCGCAGGAACGGGAACGCGAGACCGCCGAAGTTCGACCCGCCGCCGGTGCAGCCGACCAGCAGGTCTGGTGTCTCGCCGACCATGGCGAGCTGGATCAGCGCTTCCTCACCGATGATCGTCTGGTGCAGCAGCACGTGGTTGAGCACCGAGCCGAGCGCGTAGTGCACCTCGGGATCCTGGACGGCGGCCTCGACCGCCTCGCTGATCGCGATCCCCAGTGAGCCGGGGGAGTCCGGGTCCCCGGCCAGGATCTTCCGGCCGGCCTCGGTCAGGTCCGACGGGCTCGGGTGCACGGTCGCGCCGAAGACCTGCATCATCGTCCGGCGGTACGGCTTCTGGTCGTACGACGCTCGCACCTGCCAGACCTCGCACTCCAGCCCGTACTGCGCGCAGGCGAAGGCCAGTGCGGTGCCCCACTGCCCGGCGCCCGTCTCGGTGGTGAGCTTCCGGACACCGGACTTCGCGTTGTAGTAGGCCTGCGGTACGGCGGTATTGGGCTTGTGCGAGCCCGCGGGCGAGACGCCTTCGTACTTGTAGTAGATCCGCGCCGGCGTATCGAGCGCCTTCTCCAGCCGATGCGCCCGGTAGAGCGGGCTGGGCCGCCACAGCCGGTACACGTCGAGCACGTCGCCCGGGATGTCGATGTACTGCTCCTGCGAGACCTCCTGCAGGATCAGATCCATCGGGAACAGCGGAGCCAGATCCTCCGGACCGATCGGTTGCCCCGTCCCCGGATGCAGCACCGGCGGCGGAGGCGTCGGCAGATCGTGCAGCACGTTGTACCAACGGGTCGGCAGTTCGTCCTCTGGCAGCAGGATCTTGGTCGGCGTCATGCCTGAAAACTACGGCGCGCTCAGGTGCCCGGACAATGCCCTGCCTCGGAACCGAGCCGGCACTTATTCTGCCGCGGTCAGCTCATCGACTTCGCCGCCGGAGCGCACCCGGTAGATCAGATCGGACGACTGCCGAAGCTGCAACGAGCCCGCTACGCCCAGTTGCTTCAACAGCATCCGCCCGATCATCTCGTGCGAAACCAGCAACGGCCGTCGCGCGTCGCTTCGAGCCACCTCCGCAAGCGCCCGCCCGGCCCGGACGTCGGCATCCGCGTAACTCTCGCCATCGGGAAAGCGGAAGGTGTACTTGTCCTGCTCCCGGGCTGCCCGCTGACCGGGCCAGCCTGCGTCGATCTCGGCGGAGGTAAGCCCGGACCAGGCACCGTGCGCGACCTCGGCCAACTCGTCGAGCACCTGGGCCTGCAGACCGAGCGTCTCCCCGACGATCTCCGCCGTACGGCGCGCGCGGCCGAGTGGACTGGTGAAGATCGCGTCGATCTGGTGGCCACTGAGCAGGTCTGCATTGCGGCGGGCTTGGCGCAGGCCTTCAGGTGTCAGGGGTGAGTCATGGCGGCCCTGGCGGCGCCCTGCGACATTCCACTCGGTCTGGCCATGGCGGGCCAGGTAGACGGCTTCGAAGTGCACCTAGTACGCCGGAACGGCGGCGGGGGCACCGAGCCAGTTGTCGATCTCGGTCAGGAGGGACTTCTGGACCTCGGGCGGGGCAGTGGAGGCCAGGACCGAGCCGCGGGCCAGGTCGGCGAGCTCTTGGTCAGTGAAGTTGTGGACTGTGCGGGCGGATTCGTACTGCTCGGCGAGGCGGGAGCCGAAGAGCAGGGGGTCGTCGGCGCCCAGGGCGATCCGGGCGCCGGCCTCGTAGAGCTGGCGGAGCGGGACGTCTTCCGCGCGGTGGTAGACGCCGAGGGAGACGTTGGAGGCCGGGCAGACTTCCAGGGCGACCTGGGCGTCGACGACTCGCTTCAGCAGGTCGCGGTCCTCGATCGAGCGGACGCCGTGGCCGATCCGGCCGGCTCCCAGCTCGTCCAGGCAGGTGCGGACCGTGGCCGGCCCACACAGCTCACCACCGTGCGGTGCGGCGAGCAGTCCGGCGTTCCGGGCGATCCGGAAGGCCGGGGCGAACTCGGAGGTCGTCCCGCGGCGCTCGTCGTTCGACAGGCCGAACCCGACCACACCACGGCCGACGTACTGCGCCGCGAGCCGCGCCAGCGTCCGGGCGTCGAGGGGGTGCCGGGTGCGGTTGGCCGCGATGATCACCTGTACGGCGATGCCCGTCGAGGCGGACGCCTCCCGGGCGGCATCCAGCACGAGGTCGGTGAACGGCGTGATCCCGTGGAAGCGGTTCGCGTACCCGGACGGGTCGACCTGGATCTCCAGCCAGCGCGAGCCGTCGGCCCGGTCGTCCTCCGCCGCCTCACGGACCAGGCGCCGTACGTCGTCCTCCGTGCGGAGCACCGAGCGCGCGATGTCGTACAACCGCTGGAACCGGAACCAGCCGCGCTCGTCGGCCGCCGACAGCTGGGGCGGCCAGTCGGTGCGCAGCGCGTCAGGCAGCCGGACCCCGTGCTTGTCCGCCAGCTCGACCAGGGTCAGGTGCCGCATCGACCCGGAGAAGTGCAGATGCAGGTGTGTCTTCGGCAGCACCCGCAGATCCCGCTGCGTCATTACCGAAGGTTACCGATCCCGTACCGTCCCGGAGAAATCCGGGTCAGCTCAGCAGCTTGGCGATCCGGCCGACACCCTCGGCCAGGTCGGCGTCGCCGAGCGCGTAGGACAGGCGAAGGTAGCCGGGCGCGCCGAACGCCTCGCCGGGGACCACCGCGACCTCGGCCTCGTCCAGGATGATCTCGGCCAGCTCCGCCGAGGTCGACGGCGTCCGTCCGCTGATCTCCTTGCCGAGGACGCCCTTGACCGACGGGTAGGCGTAGAACGCGCCGGTCGGCTCGGGGCACTCGACGCCCGGGATCTCGTTCAGCAGCCTGACCATGGTCTGCCGCCGCCGGTCGAAGGCCTTCTTCATCTCCTCGACCGCGGACAGGTCACCGGAGACCGCGGCGATCGCGGCCCGCTGGGCGACGTTGCAGACGTTCGAGGTCTGGTGCGACTGCAGGTTCGTCGCCGCCTTGATCACGTCCTTCGGGCCGATCATCCAGCCGACCCGCCAGCCGGTCATCGCGTACGTCTTGGCGACACCGTTCAGTACGACGGTCTTGTCGGCCAGCTCCGGCACCGCGACCGGGATCGAGGTCGACTGCGCGCCGCCGTACGTCAGGTGCTCGTAGATCTCGTCGGTGATCACCCAGAGGTCGTGCTCGAGCGCCCAGCGGCCGATCGCCTCGATCGCCTCCGGGCTGTCGACCGCGCCGGTCGGGTTGGACGGCGAGCAGACCAGCAGGGCCTTGGTCTTCTCGGTCCGGGCCGCCTCCAGCTGCTCGACGGTGACGCAGTAGTTCTGCGACTCGTCGGCGAGCACCTCGACCGGAACCCCGCCGGCCAGCCGGATGGTCTCCGGGTACGTCGTCCAGTACGGCGCCGGCAGCAGCACCTCGTCGCCGGGGTCGAGCAGGGTCGCGAACGTGTTGTAGACCGCGTGCTTGCCGCCGTTCGTGACCAGGACCTGGGCGGCCTCGATCTCGTAGCCGGAGTCGCGCCTGGTCTTCTCGACGATCGCTTGCTTGAGCTCCGGCAGGCCACCGGCCGGGCTGTAGCGGTGGTTCTTCGGATCCCGGGCCGCCGCCACGGCCGCCTCGACGATGTAGTCCGGCGTCGGGAAGTCCGGCTCGCCGGCCCCGAACCCGATCACCGGGCGACCGGCCGCCTTGAGCGCCTTCGCCTTGCTGTCGACCGCCAAGGTCGCCGATTCACTGATGGCGCCGATGCGCGCCGAGATCCTGGAACCCATGACCTCCATCCTGGCACCAGGCCGCCGTGGCCCGCATCGCGGTATCACCAGCTGAGGCGGGTACGACGTGCCGGCCGGACAGGACCGTGATCCCGGGAACACGCAGGGGGTGTGGTCCGTTGGGACCGGGTGGAGGCTGTATGGTTCTGGTCGCGGTACGGCGCCCGTCGGGGGGTCGTTCGGGTGGAGCCTCAGTTCGACCAGGTGGCTCAGACCCCGTACACTCTTCTAGTCCGGGCGTTGGTGGCCCTGATCCGGCATGCCCGAGATCAGGTCCCGCGCGGCGTCCGGAGGGATTGCAGAGGGCACTAGCTCAACTGGCAGAGCATCGGTCTCCAAAACCGAAGGTTGGGGGTTCAAGTCCCTCGTGCCCTGCAAATCCTGACCGGCGCAGGGCCGGTCAGGCCGCCGCTAGCGAAAGAGGTCAGGTCGTGACGGAGACGCGCACCCCGGCACCGTCCGGCGCCGGCAAGCCTGCGGAAGGCAAGCAGGGCAGGGGCCTGCTCCGCTTCTACCGCCAGGTGGTCGCCGAGCTCCGCAAGGTCGTCTGGCCGACTCGCAAGCAGCTGTCCACCTACTTCGTGGTCGTCCTGACCTTCGTGGTGTTCGTCATCGCGATCGTCTCGGTTCTCGACCTCGCCTTCGGCTGGGCGATGTTCAAGATCTTCGGCTGAGGCCGCCGAGCCCACGAACGCCCTAGGTCCCGGGCCCCGGCCCGACCCGAAGCCAGACAAGACCCGATGCAGAGATGACGGAGTACAACGTGTCCGAGCGCGACGACGAGGTCCTCGACCATGAGGACGAGTTCGACGTATCCGCTGACTCCGACGACGAAATCGACCTGGACCTCGATCTCGACCTGGACGACACCGACGACGAGGACGACGACGACCTGTTCGCGAACCTCGACGACGATGACGACGAGGCCGACGTCGAGGTGGAGGACGAGGACGCCGAGGAGTACGCCGCCGATGACGAGGCCGAGGAGCCGCCGGCGGACGAGGACGACTCCGAGGACGAGCCGGTCGTGGTGGTCGCCGCCGCCGACGACGCCGAGGACGCCGAAGTGGTGACCGAGGGCGACGTCGAGGACGCGGCCGAGGAACTGGCCGAGGAGACCGCCGAGACCGCTCCGGAGAGCACCGAAGAGGTGCCCGCCCCCGCCGACGAGCTGGTCTTCTCCAGCGACGACGCCGGTACGACGCCGGACGCGGACGAAGCCGACGACGACGCGGATGTGGAAGCGCTCGCCGTGGCGGCCGCCGCGGCCGAGGCCGGCGATGACGCTGCCGACGAGACTGCTGCCGCCGAGGACGCCGAGCCGGAAGAGCCGGGCGACCCGCTCGAGGAGCTGCGCAGCCGGCTGCGTTCGCAGATCGGCGACTGGTACGTGGTGCACACGTACTCAGGGATGGAGAACCGGGTCAAGGGCAACCTGGAGAACCGGATCAACTCCCTGAACATGGAGGACTACATCTTCGAGATCATCGTGCCGACCGAAGAGGTCGCCGAGATCAAGAACGGGCAGCGCCGGATGGTGAAGCGCACCGTGCTCCCCGGCTACGTGCTGGTCCGGATGGACCTGACCGACGAGTCCTGGTCGACCGTGCGGCACACGCCGTCGGTGACCGGCTTCGTCGGGAACAGCCAGAAGCCGGTCCCGCTCAGCCTCGAAGAGGTGGAGAAGATGCTCGCTCCGGCCGTCGTGGCGGCGGCGGAGCAGGCGGCTGCCGAAGCCGGCGCCGCACCCGCCAAGACCGCGGCCAAGAAGAAGGTCGAGGTCGCCGACTTCGGTGTGGGCGACTCGGTCATGGTGGTCGACGGGCCGTTCGCGACCCTGCACGCCACAGTCACGGAGATCAATGCCGAGGCCCAGCGGATCAAGGCCCTGGTGGAGATCTTCGGCCGGGAGACCCCGGTGGAACTCAGCTTCAACCAGATCCAGAAAGTCTAAGGACCCGACAGAATGCCTCCCAAGAAGAAGATCGCTGCGCTGGTCAAGGTGCAGCTCCAGGCCGGTGCCGCGACGCCCGCCCCGCCGGTCGGTACCGCGCTCGGTCCGCACGGCGTCAACATCATGGAGTTCTGCAAGGCGTACAACGCGCAGACCGAATCCATGCGTGGCAACGTCGTGCCGGTCGAGATCACCATCTACGAAGACCGTTCCTTCACCTTCGTCACCAAGACGCCGCCGGCGCCGGAGATGATCAAGAAGGCCGCCGGTCTGCAGAAGGGCTCGGCCGTCCCGCAGAAGGACAAGGTCGGCAAGATCACCAAGGACCAGGTCCGCGAGATCGCCACCACCAAGATGCCGGACCTGAACGCCCGCGACATCGACGCCGCGATGAAGATCATCGAGGGCACCGCCCGCTCGATGGGCGTCGTCGTCGACAAGTAGTACCTCCGGCGTGCGTACGGCGGAATCCGCCGTACGTGTCGCGCGTTGGTAATGAGTAGTACCTGAAGCAGTTGTGGCAGGGCGAAGCGCCGCCCTATCGACCACACCCCAGAGAGGAACAGACATGGCACAGCGCAGTAAGGCATACCGCTCTATCGCGGAACAGATCGACTTCGACCACCTGTACACCCCGCTCGAGGCGATCAAGTTCGCCAAGCAGGGCGCGACGGGCAAGAAGTTCAACTCCACCATCGACGTCGCGATGCGTCTCGGGGTCGACCCCCGCAAGGCCGACCAGATGGTGCGCGGCACCGTCAACCTTCCGCACGGTACTGGCAAGACGGCACGGGTCCTCGTCTTCGCCACCGGTGACAAGGCCGAGGCCGCGAAGGCCGCCGGCGCCGACTTCGTCGGCGACGACGACATGATCAAGAAGGTGACCGACGGCTGGCTCGACTTCGACGCCGTCGTCGCGACCCCCGACCTGATGGGCAAGGTCGGCCGTCTCGGCCGCGTCCTCGGCCCGCGTGGTCTGATGCCGAACCCGAAGACCGGCACGGTCACCCCGGACGTGGTGAAGGCCGTGAACGACATCAAGGGCGGCAAGATCGAGTTCCGGGTCGACCGGCACGCGAACCTGCACTTCATCATCGGCAAGGTCTCGTTCGACGAGAACCAGCTGGTGGAGAACTACAGCGCCGCGCTCGAGGAGATTCTCCGGCTCAAGCCGGCCAGCTCCAAGGGCCGCTACATCAAGAAGACCGTCTTCTCGACCACGATGGGACCGGGCGTCCAGGTTGACCCCAACCTGACCCGCAACCTCACCGAGGAGCCGGCCGAGGCCTGACCTCGAACCAGCACCAGAAGGACCCCGGGACTACCCGGGGTCCTTCTGTTTTGTCAGGTCCGGGTGAGCCGGAGGGGTAGGTCGGCGGTCTGGACAGTCCAGCCGTCGTCATGTGCTGCAAGGACGGCGCCTGGCTCGGCCGTGCCGACCGACCCGGCCGGTACGACGTCGGTCCGGGCGACGACATACGTCGTACCCGCGAGGTGGACCTGGGCTTGGGGCGACGTCACGTTGAGCGCGGCGGCCTTGCGTCGGACGACGGCCGCAGGCTCGGTCAGGTCGAGGAGCAGCTCCGCCTCGGTGAAGAGCGGAGCCTCGCTCGCCGCGGCGGGATCTTGCGGTACGCCGGGATCGCCGGCGACCAGGCGGGGCACAGCCTCGTCCAGGCACTGGCTGAGCAGCTCGCCCCAGACTTGCATGATCCCAGTGCCGTTGAGGTCGTCCGGGAGCGGCGCGATCCGCTGGGCGAGGATCGCGCCCGTGTCGAACTCGGCCGCCGTCCGGTGCACCGTCGCCCCGATCCGCTCGTCGCCTTCATAGATCAACCGCTGCGGCGTCGGTCCCCTCCCGGCCGGCAGGGGTGACGGGTGACAGTTGATCGCGCCGTACTTCGGGATCTCCAGGATCTCGGCCGGAATCAGCCGGGGGAACGCCGCCGAGATGACCACATCCGGCCGCAGCGCGTCGATCACCGGCGCGGCGACTGTCCGCAGCTTCCGGGTGATCAACACGTTGGTCTCCTCCGGCAGCCCCGCCACCATCGGCTGCACGGCGGCGCCGTACCGCCCGGTCTCGGGCAGCGTCACCACCAGCACGACCTCATGCCCGTTTCGCGCCGCGAAGTCGTGCACCAGCCGGTGGCCGGGCAGGAACGCGTTCAGACTGACGATCCGCAAACCTTCCACACCGCTGGATACGCTCATCACTCCTCCACGGTTCCGATCAGTTGGTGAAGCGCGTCGTAATGAGGTCGGGGGTCAACGAGGCCGGCGTGGGGTGGCCGGCTAGGCGGAGGGTGTGGTCCAGCTCGGTGGCGAGGTCCGTGAGGAGGCGGGTGACGCCGGCGGCGGAGCCGACGGTGAGGGCCCAGAGGGCGGGACGGCCGACGAAGACGGCGCGGGCGCCCAGGGCCAGTGCTGTGAGGATGTGCTCGCCGCGGCGGATGCCGCCGTCGACGTAGATCTCGGTGCCCGTGCCGGCCAGGGCTTCGGCCACCTCGGGCAGAGCCTGGGCGGTGGGGATGGAGCCGTCGAGCTGGCGGCCGCCGTGATTCGACACGATCACACCGGCGGCACCCGCGTCCGCGCAGCGCTTGGCGTCGTCGCCGCGCAGGACGCCCTTCACCACCACCGGAAGGCCGGTGCGCTCGGCGAGCCAGCCGATGGCATCAGGGCTCAGGTCGTCCGCCTTCGCCAGGTCGTCGTCGGTCCACTCGCCCTCGGGCAGGTTGGCCAGCAGTTGACCGGGCTGGGCGAGATCCCAGACCGTCTCTCCCTCGTCCTCCTTGCGGCCGACCACCGGGGTGTCGACGGTGAGCACGATCGCCCGTGTACCGCCCGCGACCGCGGCGTCGAGCATGCGCTCGGTGAGCTCGCGATTCCGCGCGATGTAGATCTGCAGCCACCAGGGCACTCCGGTCGCGCCGAGATCGGCGAACGTGGTCCCCGCGTTGCTGGAGACGCCGAGCACCGACCCGGCCGCGCCCACCCCTCTCGCCGTCGCCACCTCGCCGTCGGGATCGGCCATCCGATGCATGGTCGAGGGCGCGACCAGGATCGGGGCGTCGACGGGGGTGCCGAGGACGGTCGTGCGGAGGTCGATCGTGGAGACGTCGGTCAGCACGCGGGGGCGGAAGCGGTACGCCGACCAGGCCGCGGTGGCCTCGCCGACGCTGATCCCGCCGGCCGATCCCTGCCGGAAGTACCGATGCACGGCCTCGGGCAGCTTCTCCGCGGCCGCGGCTTCGAGAGTGTCGATCCATCGCATGCGCCCCATCGTTGCACCGGTTTCGCCTGCCTGGGGGTGAGATTCTGGAAGAGTGCGCGGAAAATGCCGGTCCGGTTCCGGGAGAAATCCGGGGCGGAGGTGTTGAGGCAACAGGTACAGTAGTGGCATGACGCAGTACGGGCGGCGATTTCTTCGCCCCGGCCGGCACGACGGTGCCGACGGGGTGAGCTGCTGCTGCGCTCTCTCCTGAGGTGACCGCGGCCGACCGGGGTGTCTCCCCCGTCGAGACCGTCATTCCGGAGAGAAACTCATGTCTGTCCTCACTTCTGAAGAACTGCACGCTGCCCTGGCCCTGCGCGACCTCGCGGACCCGGCTCAGGGACCCCACGCGATCCAGCTGATCGTCGACTCCTTACGTACGGCGCTCAGCACGGCCTGGCCCTATACCGAGATCTGGACCCGCCGCGACCATCCCGTGGTCACGCTGGCCGACAACTACGACAACCTCGGGTACGCCGGTGACGCGGTGACCCGGGAAGCCCGCTACACCCGCTACGCGTCGGAGACCGAAGTACTGCGAAGTCACACATCGGCGATGATCCCGCCGGCTCTGCGGGACCTCGCAAAGTCCGACTCGTCCGACGTACTGATGGTCTGTGCGGGCATCTGCTATCGCCGCGACTCGGTGGACTGGCAGCACACCGGTACGCCGCATCAGCTCGACCTGTGGCGGATCAGTCGCAACGTCACGCTCGGAGAGCCCGAACTCGAGGACATGATCGCCCGCCTGGTCGACACGGTCCTGCCCGGTCAGACGTACCGGACCGTCCCGGCGATCCACCCGTACACGATCCATGGCCGGCAGATCGACGTACTGCTGGACGATCAGTGGATCGAGATCGGTGAGTGCGGTGTCGCCGCACCGCATGTGCTCCGGCGGGCCGGTCTGGACGACAGCTGGACCGGACTGGCGATGGGACCGGGCCTCGACCGGCTTTTGATGCTCCGCAAGGGGATCCGGGACATCCGGTTGCTCAGGTCAACGGATCCGCGTGTGGCGGATCAGATGCGGGACCTGGCGCCGTACAAGCCGGTTTCGTCCATGCCACCGGTCCGCCGCGACCTCTCCGTCGTGGTCGGGGCGTCGACCGACGTGTCGGCGGAGGTGCTCGGGGACAAGGTGCGCGACGCGCTCGGAGTGGACGCCGATGCCGCGGAGTCGCTGGAGGTCTTGGGTGAGACGTCGTACGACGACCTGCCGGCGGCTGCCCGTGAGCGTCTCCAACTGACCCCGGGTCAGCGGAACCTTCTGGTCAGACTGATCCTCAGGCCGGTGGACCGCACGCTCACCGACTCCCAGGCCAATGCCCTGCGGGACAAGGTCTACCAGGCACTGCACGAGGGGCCGGTGCTCGAGCTGATCGGTTAGCGCTTCCGTAGCTCGCGAGCGGCGACGAGGAACGCGCACAGGGCGAGCGGGACCTCCAGCAAGAGGGCCTCGGCCACGGAGAGGCTGCGGTCGAAGCCCCCCGCTGTGCTGACGTCGAACCAGGCGTCGGCGATCAGTAGCGTCCCGCCGGCCATAGCGGTCAGGGCGGCGTAGCTGTTGCGAGTGTGCAGCAGGTACGCCGTCAGTCCGGCAGCGATCGCGGTCCCGCAGTCGAGGCCGATCCAGGTGAGCTTCCAGTGGTCGGCCTGGTAGGTGTTCGGCAGCGTGGCCGCGAGGATCAGGCACCAAGGGAGCAGCACGGCGGCGACCCCGGCGGCGACAGAAGTGGCCAGGCCGCCGGGGGAGCGGAGTGGACGGATCCTCCCGTCCAGCCGCCCTTCGGCGATGTAGTCCTCCAGCGCATCGGCCACGCGGTCGTCGATCGCGTCCCCGAGCCTGCCATCCACCGTGTCCGCAACTGTCGTCGTCATGTCTTCGAGCATTGCGGCGGCGGACTTCCGGCGCAGTCCGGTCAGCCCACGAACCGGGGTGGGGTTAACCCCCGGTGGGATCGGTGGATGTCCTCATATGGGCCGCCGCGCCGGCGACGTAGGTTGTGTCGTGCGAGCAGCGCGCCGACACAGGGAGGTGATCGGGTGACGGAGATCGCGAGTCCGGTCCCCCGGGCGCCGTGGCGGCTGTGGCGGTCGCCGTACTTGTGGTTGGCAACGATCCATCTGCTCGGCGACGCGTTCGTCGTGCTCACGTCCGGCCTGCTGGTGCTTGGTGCGGTGACGGTTGCCGTCCTGGCGTGGCCGCTCGCGTACGTCGGCATCCCGCTGACCGTCGGTGCGAATCGACTCGTGTACGTGGCGGCCGGGTGGGAGCGGACGCGGGCGCGGATCACGCGGGGGCAAGAGGTTCCGCCGCTGGTCCCGCCGCCGCCGACCGGGTCGCGGATCGCCGACGCCCGGGAGGCACTGACCGACCGGGGTTTGTGGCGGCAGTTCCTGTACTACGTCCTGCTGTTGCCGATGGCAATGGTGTGGCTCGGGGCGATCTTCTTCGCCTGGTCGGTGCCGCCGGTGCTGATCGGGCTGCCGGCGTACTACTCGCAGTTCGCCGCGTCGCAGGCGCAGCTCGGGCCGTTCGTGATCGACACGATGACGAAGGCCTCGGTGGCCGCAGTGATCGGTGGGATCTTTCTGCTGGTGGTGTCGCCCCTGTTGATGCGCCAGGCGTCGGCGCTGGACGGACAGCTGGCGCGGACGTTGCTCGGCCGGTCCGAGACCGGTGCGCTGGCGGAGCGCGTGACGCAGCTCGTGACGAGCCGCCAGCAGGTCGTCGACTCGGTCGAGGCCGAGCGGCGGCGGATGGAACGCGACCTGCACGACGGAGCCCAGCAACGGCTGGTCTCGCTGGCGATGATCCTCGGCCGGGCGAAGAACCGGCTGGGCGCGAAGGATCCCGCAGTGCGCTCGCTGATCGAGGAGGCGCATTCGGAGGCGATGCAGGCGATCGCGGAGATCCGCGATCTGACGCGAGGACTGCATCCGCCGGTGCTGTCGGACCGCGGTCTCGACGCGGCGATCTCGGCAGTCGCCGCTCGGTCACCGGTCCCGGTGCGGGTGACGGTCGACGTGCACCCCAGGCCGTCGCTGACGATCGAGTCGATCGCGTACTTCGTCGTGACCGAAGCGTTGACCAACGTCGCCAAGCACGCCGCCGCGGCGCAGGCGTGGGTCACGATCACCCGGGCTGGCAGGTTCCTCAAGATCGAGGTGCGCGACGACGGGCAGGGTGGTGCGAATGCGGCCGCCGGCAGCGGGATCCGTGGATTGGCTGACCGGATCTCGGGTGTCGACGGACTCCTCACCCTCGTCAGCCCGCGGGGTCTCGGGACCCTGCTGATCGCCGAGGTGCCCTGTGACTGAGCAGGCAGAAGGAATGCGGGTGGTGATTGCCGAGGACTCGGTGCTCTTGCGAGAGGGCATCGTGCGCCTGCTCTTGGAGCAGGACTGCACGGTGGTCGCCGCGGTCGGTGATGGAGACGCGCTCCTGAAAGCGGTCAACGAGCATCGGCCGGATGTGTGCGTGGTCGACGTGCGGATGCCACCGACCTTCACCGACGAGGGTTTGCGCGCCGCACTCGTGATCCGCGAACAGTTCCCGGCGATCGGCGTACTGGTGCTCTCGCAGTACGTCGAGGAGCGATATGCCAGCGAGTTGATCGGGGGCAACCCCGGCGGGGTCGGGTATCTGCTCAAGGATCGGGTTGCGGACGTGGATCAGTTCATCGACGCGCTGCGCCGGGTCGGCGACGGTGGGGCCGCGCTCGACCCGGAGGTGATCTCGCAACTGCTGGTGCGGTCGCGCCGGGTGGATCCGCTCGCCGTGCTGAGTCCGCGGGAGCAGGACGTTCTCCGGGTGATGGCAGAGGGCAAGTCGAACGCCGGGATCGCGCAGGCTCTCGTGGTCGGCGAAGGTGCGGTGGAGAAGCACATCAGCAACATCTTCCTGAAGCTCGGATTTGCGCCGACCGACGGGGAGCACCGCCGGGTGCTCGCCGTACTCAAGTTCCTGGAGTCGTGATGACGGGCGCGCAGCGGAGGATGCTGATCATCGGGCTGGTGCCGTTGGTGGTGCTTGTCGTCACCGCGGCGGCGGTGACGGTGTCATTGATCCGGGGGAAGTTGCCGTACAGCTACTCGGCTTCGTTCGTCCCCGGGTCGCAGGGGGTGCAGGTTGTGTCGGATGTGCCGGCGCAACTGCTGGCCAGTGCGGATGCTCAGGTGCACGTGACCGTGGACGGGTCGTATGCGGTCGCGCGGCCCGCGATCGAGGTGACGACGATCGATGGATTCCTGACCGTGCACACGAGTTGTCCCGATCCACACTGCGCGGTCGATCTCACGGTGGAGGTGCCGACGGCGGCCGCGGTCCAGGCGAAAGTGAAGGGGGCATCGCTCGATGTGGCCGGGGTGTCTTCGCCGCTCACTGTGGATGTGAGCGACGGATCGGTGGACATGAATCGGTTGCGGACTTCCCGGGTCTCGGTGGACGTCCGGCGTGGTTCGATCAACCTGTTCTTCGACAGTCCACCGGACCAGGTGACTGCCACGGCCAGCGAGGGCTCTCTCACCGTTCAACTCCCACCGACAGCGACCTATGCGATCGACGCCGTCGCGTCCCAAGGTTCCAACCAGCTCGACTTCCCCAACGACCCGGGCTCCACCCACCACCTCTTCCTGCGGACGAGCTCCGGCAGCATCACCGTGCAGTAGGGAGCTAGAGGGCCGCGCGGAAGGTCTGAGCCTTGGTGGTGATGGTTTCCCAGTTCGCGGCGGCGACGTCGGCGGGGGAGACGACGTCGGTGCCGGCGGAAACCGCCAGGGCGCCGGCGGTGAGGTAGTCGCGGGCGTTGGCCGCGTTGATACCGCCGGAGGGGACCAGGGGCACACCGGGGAACGGGCCGTTGAGGTCCTTGAAGTACTTCGGGCCCAGCTGGTGGGCGGGGAAGATCTTCACGGCGTCGGAGCCGAGCGCGAGCGCCGTCATCACCTCGGAGGGCGTGAAGGCACCGAGGATGACCGGGATGCCGGCGCTGCGGGCGGTCTCGGCGATGGCGGCGGCGTCCGGGCCCTGGCCGGGAGTGACGAGGAACTGCGCGCCGGCGTCGATCGCCTGCTTGGCCTGCGCCCCGGTCTGGACGGTGCCGGCGCCGACCACCGCGCCGGTCTCCGCGGCCGTTGAAGCGGCGCGCTCGAGGTGTCGGGGAAGGTCGGGCGTGGTGTAGGTGAGCTCCACGACATGGATGCCACCGGCAACCAACGCCGCGCACAGGTCCCGGGCGTCGGAGATCTCCGGCGCCCGGACGACGGTCAGCACCCGGTCGGCGCGGAGCAGGTCCAGGGTGGTGGTCATGAGAGTTCCTCTCGGACGGTGGTACGACGGACGGCGCGGCCCGGAAGCGCGTCGGTGCGCCGGCCGTCGTCGATGACGGGGACGCCGTTCACGAAGACGTACGGAATCCCGGCGGCTTGCTGGCGGGGAGTCTCGAACGTGGCGGTGTCCTGGACGGTGTCCGGATCGAAGAGAACCAGGTCGGCTCGGTAGCCGACGCGGACGAGTCCGCGGTCGGGGAGACGGAGACGACGAGCCGGACGGCCGGTCAGGTGGTGGATGCAGTCCGGGAGATCGAGCACGCCGAGCTCGCGGACGTAGCGGGCCAGGTAGCGCGGGAACGTCCCCCACGAGCGCGGATGTGGCTTGCCACCGACGAGGATCGCGTCCGAGCCGCCGGTGTGGCTGGGATGCCGCATGATCGCCCGCACGTTCTCCTCGTGGCCGACGTGCTGCAGGATCGACGTGGCCAGGTCGTCGGCGACCAGCAGGTCGAAGAACACGTCCGCCGGCGGTCGGCCCGTCGAGGCGGCCATCGCTGCAATCGTGCTGCCGACGGCGCCGTTCAGAGCCGGGTTGCGGACGCCGCCGATCTCGATGGTCTCCCACTCCACCACGCAGCCGTGGCAGCCGTCCGAGCCGACCTGCTCGAGCTCGTAGGCGATCCGGTCCCGCGCGGACGGGTCCCGGAGCCGGGCGAGCTGGGCGTCCGGACCGCCCTCCGCGGTCCAGCTCGGCAGGATCGCGGCCAGAGTGGTGGCCCCCGGCAAATACGGATAGGTGTCGGTGGTGACGTCGATGCCGTCCGCGAGTGCCTTGTCGATCATCGCGACCAGGTCGGCCCCGCGGCCGGCGTTCGGCGCGAAGTTCATCACCGCGTGCGTCAGGTGCAGCGCGCACCCGGAACGCCGGGCGACCTCGACCATTTCGCCGTACGCGTCGAGTGCGCCTTTGCCGTACGACCGCTGGTGTGGTCCGTAGTAGCCGCCGTACTGCGCGACGACCTCGCAGAGCTCGACGAGTTCGTCGGTGGTCGCGAACATGCCGGGCGTGTAGGTGAGGCCGCTGCTCATCCCGACCGCGCCCTGCTGCAGTCCCTCGGCCAGCAAGGCCTTCATCGCGTCCAGTTCGGCGCGGGTAGCCGGCCGGTTCGAGGTGCCGACGACCATCATCCGTAGCGTTCCCTGCGGGACCAGGTACGCCGCGTTGCAGGCGATACCCTGGTCGAGCCGGTCGAGGTATCCGGCGGCGGTGGACCAGCTGAAGTCGAAGTCGTCCGGCTCACCGTTCCAGCCGGCGATCTGGCGACGTACGGCGGACCGCGTCGGGTCGTCGATCGGCGCGAACGACAGGCCGTCCTGGCCGAGCACCTCCAAGGTGACGCCCTGGCTGACCTTCGCGGTGTGATCCGGATTCACCAGGATCTGCAGGTCGGAGTGCGCGTGCATGTCGATGAACCCGGGCGACAGCACCAGCCCCGCGGCGTCGATCGACCGGGCTGCCGCCGTCGGCAAGTCGTTGCCGATGGCCACGATCCGGCCGGCCTCGACCGCGACGTCGGCGCGGACGCCGGGAGCGCCGGAGCCGTCGATGACGGTGGCGCCCGTGATCAGCAGCTCGGCCATCTCAGAAGAACGTCCGGACCAGGTCGACCACGACCGGATCGGCCGCGTCCGGGTCGTCCACGACCGGGATCAGCCCCCACTTGTCGAACGCCGTACACGGATGGGACAGCCCGATCCGGAGCTCGTCGCCGATCACCACCGGGACGCCGTCGAAGTGCAGGAAGCCGTGCTGGTCGTTGAGGTTGGTGACGGTCATGCCGTCGGCCGCGAGGATCGGTTCGCCGTCCGAGCGCGGCCGGATCAGCTGCGGCTCGGGCAGGTCCTGGTCGAACGGCAGATCGCGCCGGCCCGCGTCGAAGATCGCCAGCCCGGGCTCGGGTTGGGACGTGATCCGGACCCACCCATGCATCGCGGAGACGAGTCGATCGCCGTCCGTCCGGGGTGACTCGCCGAGTGGCGACACCCGGCGATACATGCCGTCGTCGTGCGCGATGTACGCGCCCGACCGGAGCACCACCCGCGCACCGTCCTTGGCCAGCGGAGCGAGCACCTGCGCCACGTCGTCGAAGTACTGACTGCCTCCGGCGCTCACCACCGGTACGACGTCCTCGTCGTACCAACGCCTCTCCAGCAAGCGGGTGTGGATCCCGGCCAGCGTGCGGAGGTACGCGCGGACCTCCTCGAGATCCGCCTCCGCCACGCCGTGCCCGATCGCGCCCTCGTATCCGGCGACTCCGGCGAGCCGCAGTGACGGCGCGTCCGCGATCGCCTCGCCGACGGCCAGCGCGGTCTCGGCGTCCCGCGCGCCGGTCCGGCCGCCGAGACCACCGACCTCGACCAGGACGTCGAGCTTCCGCGCACCGGGACCGACGTGCGCCGAACGGGCCGCCTCCATGAGTTCGACGGTCCGGACCGAATCGGCCCAGACCAGGACCTCGAAGTCCGGGTCGGCCTCGAGTTCGTCGGCGATCCAGCGCAGTTGGAGCGGGGAGATCACCGCGTTCGCGATCAGCACCCGGCGGACGCCGTACGCACGGGCGACGCCGAGCTGGAACACGTTGGCCAAAGTGATCGCCCAGGCGCCGGCGTCGAGCTGCATGGCCCAGAGCGCGGGCGCCATCGTCGTCTTCCCGTGGGGCGCGAGGTCGACGCCGTGGTGGGCGCTCCAGCGGGCGAGTGTGTCCACGTTGTGCCGAAGACCGGGCGCGGACAGCGTCATCAGCGGGGTCGGCAGCTGGGAGAGGCGGGGCTTGTCGGCGAGCACCTCGGCGACGGTCCGGCCCCAGAACGCGGGCGGCAGGGCCTTGTCCTGCCAGCTCACCTGCTGGTCGGCGAGAGCGGCGACGGCGTCGGCATCGTAAGCAGGCATCTGTTCTCCTGATGGATGGAGTTGCAGCATATGCAACGTGCGTTGCGCATACTGACCTCACGGTTGTAGCATCGCGCCCAAAGTTGCGTCAATGACGGGTGTTTCACACCTATCCCATCACCTCACCCCTGTGGAGTGCCGATGCGCGAACCGCTCCCTGAGACGCCCGCCGCGGTCTGCGTCGGCGAGGCGATGATCATGCTGGCCGGGGAGACCGGGGTGCCGCTGGCGGATGTGGAGTCGTTCCGTCGGTCGGTCGGTGGCGCCGAGTGCAACGTGGCCGGCGGACTGGCCGCCCTGGGGATCGCGACCGGCTGGATCTCGCGGCTCGGCGACGACGGCTTCGGCGCGCACGTACTGCGTGATCTGCAAGGGCGAGGTGTCGAGGTCGGTGGGGTCGAGCTGGACCCGGACCGGCCGACCGCGCTCTATGCGAAGGAGTCCCGGGACGGGCACACCCGGATGCACTACTACCGCACTGGTTCGGCGGCTGCCGCCATGGACCCGGCGTTCCTGGATCGGCCTGCGGTGCAGAAGCGGCTGGCGAACGCCGAGCTCGTGCACACCACCGGTATCACGGTGGCGATCTCCGACAGTGCGGCGCAGATGGTCGAGCAGTTGGGTGCGCAGCCGCGCAACTACCTGCTGAGCGTCGACCTCAACTGGCGGCCCGTGTTGTGGCGGGACAAGGACCCGGAGCCGCTCTGGCGGGTGCTCCGCGCGGCTGACGTCGTACTGATCGGTGCTGACGAGGCCCTGGTATTCGCGGGCACCAATGACCCCGCTGAGCTGCACGAACGCCTCGGTGGGCGGTGCACGCTGGTGGTGAAGAACGATGCGCACACTGCGCTCGTACTGGAGCCGGACGGGCGTCGCACCGAGGTTCCCGCGCTGACGGTCGATGTGGTCGAGCCGGTGGGGGCGGGCGACGCGTTCGCGGCAGGCTTCCTGGCGGGGACGTTGCAAGGCCTGCCGATGAAGCAGCGGCTGCGGCTCGGGCATCTGAATGCTGCGGCGGTGCTGGCCGTGCCGGAGGACCACGCCGCGCCGCTGGAGCTCGGTGTTCGCGAGCGATTGTTGACCTGCTCCGACGAAGAGTGGGCGGCGACGAAGATCGGCGTGACGTGAGTCAGAGCCTCGGGAGAGCTCTCCAGATCCTCGCCAACCTGGGCGAGGGGGAGCGGTCGCTCGACCAGTTGGCCACGGAGCTCGGCGTACACAAGACGACGGTGCTGCGGCTGCTGCGGACCATGGAGGCAGAGCGGTTCGTACGGCGTGACGCGGCACACCGGTACCGGTTGGGTTCGCGACTGTTCGCCCTGGCGGACGTTGCCCGCGAGCAACACGTCGTACGGGACGTCGCGGCACCGCATCTGCGCGAGCTGAACCAGAAGACCGGGCAGACCGTGCATCTGGCCGCGTGGGACAACGGCGAGGTCGTCTACATCGACAAGCTCGACAGTGTGAGGTCGGTGCGGATGTACTCCCAGGTCGGCGTACCGGCGGCACTGCACTGCACCGCGGTCGGGAAGGTGCTGCTGGCCGCACAGCCCGAGCGGCAGCGGGAGGCACTGCTGGCGTCGATCGACTACCACGCCTACACGCCGCACACGATCACCGATCCGGACACGCTGCGGGACGAGCTGGACCAGGTCCGGGCACGTGGCTGGGCGCAAGACCGGGCCGAGCACGAGTCGTTCATGAACTGCATCGGTGCGCCGGTGAACGACCATGACGGGCGGATCGTCGGGGCCGTGTCCCTGTCGGTTCCCGACGTACTGCTGAACTATGACCAGGTGCTCGAGCTCCTGCCCGACCTGCTCGCCACCGCCACAGCCATCAGTGCCGACTACAACTGAGAGGTGTCAGACCCGATGTCCGACAAGACCGTCATCTCCACCACCGACGCACCCGCTCCGATGCCGGTGTTCTCGCAGGGAGTGCGCAAGGGCAACATCCTGCAGGTGTCCGGCCAGGGGTCCGTCGACCCGAGCGGTGAGTTCGTCTTCACCGGCGACGTGAAGGGCCAGACCACCCGCGTCCTGCAGAACATCGAGGCGATCCTGAAGGCCGGCGGCGCGAGCATCGACGACGTGTTGATGCTGCGCGTCTACCTCACCACCCGCGACAACTTCACCGCCATGAACGAGGCGTACGCCGAGTTCATGTCCAGCCGCACCCCGAGCGGCGTCCTCCCCTCCCGCACGACCGTCTTCACCGGCCTCCCCCTCCCCGACATGCTGGTAGAGATCGACGCCCTCGCCGTCCTGAGCTGAGTCGTCCCGCCGAGCCCGGGCCAGGTGCTGGTCCGGGTGGTGGAATGCGCCTCCGGGCTTCCCGTATGGTGGGATATTCTGCCGGGATGCAGGATATGGCGGAGCGGCGTGGGGCGGTGCAGTCGATTGATCGGGCTGTGGCGATCCTGCGGTGTTTTGATGCGCGGACGCATGAGCTGGGGATCAGTGACCTGGCTCGGGCTACCGGTCTGTCGACGAGCACTGTGCATCGGCTGTTGCTCGCCATGCAGGAGAACGGACTGGTGCGGCAGACCGCTCACCGGAGGTATGCGATCGGTCCGCTGGTGGCTCAGTTGGCTCACAGCGGTGGGATCCCGGCGTCCTTGCGTGATGCGGCGATGCCGGTGCTGCGGATGCTCCGTGACGACACCGGGGAGACCGCGGCTGTGCACGAGTTGCTGCCGTCCGGCCAGCGCGTTGTGCTCGACCAGGTCGAGAGCCATCACCAGTTGCGCCGTACCTACACCGAGTTCGGCCTGCCGGTCACGTTGCCGCAAGGTGCGCCCGGGAAGGCGCTGCTGGCCTTCCTGCCGTGGGACCGGCAGCAGGAGGTTCTCGCCGGCCACCTCGAGCAGGTGCTCCCGCAGACCATCACCGATCCGGTCGTGCTGGCCGCCCAGTTCGCCGAGATCCGTGCGCGCGGGTTCGCGCTGTCGATGGCGGAGCGCACGCCGGGGATCCGCAGCGTCGCGGCGCCGGTCTTCGACCACTCCGGTCAGGTGGCCGGCTGCCTGAGCGTCTCCGGTCCCGAGATGCGGATGCCGGTGGAGCGGATGGAGGAGTTCGGGATGAGGATCGTCGCGGCCGCCTGGTCGGTGTCCGAACTGCTCGGCGCCACCCCAGCCGCCCGGGATCGCAGTACGGCGCTGGCCGGCAGCCGGTGATGTCCCAGGCCAAGGATCTGTTGAAGATCGCGCCCGCGGTCTATCTGCCCGCGTTGCTCTACGGCATCGGGCAGGGCGCGATCGCACCAGTCATAGCGTTGTCGGCCACACACCTGGGCGCCTCGGTGGCCGTTGCCGGGTTGGTCGTCGCGGCCGCCGGGCTCGGGCAAGTGATCGGCGACATCCCCGCCGGTGCGCTGACCAACCGGATCGGTGAGCGACGAGCGATGCTGGGGGCGACCGTCCTCGTCTCGTTGGCCCTGCTGGCCTGTCTGCTGGTGCCAACGGTCTGGGGCCTGGCCATCGCGATCGGCTGCACCGGACTGGCCGGTGCGGTCTGGGGTCTGGCCCGGCAGGCCTACCTGAGTGAAGCCGTCCCGATCGAGCTACGGGCGCGCGCCCTGTCGACTCTCGGCGGCGTCCAGCGCATCGGCTCCTTCATCGGCCCGTTCCTCGGTGCCGCCGCGATGAAGTTCCTCGGCACCGACGGCGCCTACTGGGTGCACTTCGTGTGCGCGGTGCTGGCCTGCGCGGTCCTGGTCAGCCTCCCCGACGTCGAGTCGGTACGGCGTACGCGCGGAAGCCGACCGGTCGCCGCACAGTCGACCTGGGCCGTGATCCGGGATCACCTCCCGGTGTTGCGGACCCTTGGCGTCGGGGCGTTGCTGGTCGGCGCGGTCCGCGCGTCGCGGCAGGTGGTGATCCCGCTGTGGGCGCTGCACATCGGTCTGGATGCGCAGACCACCAGCATCATCTTCGGGTTGTCCGGTGCGGTCGACATGCTGCTGTTCTATCCGGCGGGTTCGGTGATGGACCGCCTCGGCCGCAAGTGGGTCGCCGTACCGTCGATGCTCGTCCTCGGGTTCGCACACCTGTTGCTGCCACTCACGCACTCCACCGCGACGCTGACCGCGGTCGCGTTGCTGATGGGCGTCGGCAACGGGCTGGGGGCCGGGGTGATCATGACGCTCGGCGCCGACGCGTCTCCATCCGTCGGCAGAGCCCAGTTCCTGGGGGCGTTCCGGCTGTTCGCCGACACCGGCAACGGCGTCGGCCCACTCCTGCTGGCCGGTGCCACCGCACTGCTCGGGCTCGGCCCGGCGATCATCATCATGGGCGGCACCGGCTGGGCGGCGGCCACCGCGATGAGTCGCTGGATCCCGCCGCATCCACAACGGATTTGATAAAGGGTGTGTACGCAAGGCACACTGTCTACTGCCGAAGACCGCTGGTTGTCACTTTCGAGTGACTGAAGGTCCCACAGATGAGTGGGCGGCCCGCGTAGGTGACTTGGATAGTGTGACAGTAGTTATGTTCACGCCCTTGCGCCTGCGCAGGGGCGTTTTCTTATGGAATGGACCGGCCCGGGGTCGAGGCATGAAGCCGAAAGAAGGAGACCCCCATGGCGAGGCCGGACAAGGCAGCCGCTGTCGCAGAGCTGACGGACGAGTTCCGCAGCTCGAACGGCGCCGTGCTGACCGAGTACCGCGGACTCACCGTGGCGCAGCTGCGGCAACTGCGTACTGCGCTCGGTGACGACGTGAACTACGCCGTGGTGAAGAACACGCTGACCAAGATCGCGGCCAAGGACGCGGGTGTCGAGTCGTTCGACTCGCTGCTCGAGGGTCCGTCGGCTATCGCCTTCATCAAGGGCGACCCGGTGGTCGCGGCCAAGAGCCTGCGTGACTTCGCCAAGGCGAACCCCCTGCTCGTCATCAAGGCCGGAGTGCTGGAAGGCAAGGCACTCGGGACCGACGAGATCAACAAACTCGCTGACCTGGAGTCGCGTGAGGTTCTCCTCGCGAAGCTCGCAGGTGCGATGAAGGCGGCTCCGCAGCAAGCGGTGTCGCTGTTCGCTGCTCCGCTGTCGCAGGCCGCGCGCCTGTTCGCGGCGCTGCAGGACAAGCTGCCGGCCGCGGACGCCACAGCCGTGGCGGACGAGGCGCCGGCCGTGCAGGACACGGTCGAGGCACCTGCCGAGGCGAGCACCGAGGAGACCGCCCCGGCCGAGAGCTGAGGCAGACCTCATCCGCAACAACCCCATCAGTGATCACCAAGCATCACCCTTTAAGGAAGGACCGCCACCATGGCGAAGCTCAGCACCGAAGAGCTCCTCGGCCAGTTCAAGGAACTGACCCTGCTGGAGCTGTCGGAGTTCGTTAAGGCGTTCGAGGAGGAGTTCGGCGTCACCGCCGCCGCCCCGGTCGCCGTGGCCGCCGCCCCGGGCGCCCCGGCCGCCGCTGCCGAAGAGGCCGCGGAGCAGGACGAGTTCGATGTCGTTCTCGAGGCCGCCGGCGAGAAGAAGATCCAGGTCATCAAGGAGGTGCGCGGTCTCACCAGCCTTGGTCTGAAGGAGGCCAAGGACCTGGTCGAGTCGGCCCCGAAGGCGATTCTGGAGAAGGTCGACAAGGCTGCCGCGGAGAAGGCCAAGGAGGCCCTCGAGGGCGCCGGCGCCACCGTCACCCTGAAGTGACCACACGCTGCGTCCCCTGCCAGGGGACGTAACGAATGTGTAGAGAAGGGCGGTCCCCTGAGGGGGGCCGCCCTTCTGGCATGGTGGCTCGCTAGGATCACCCGCAGCCGCGTGTCACGTGCTGAGAGCACAGCGTGACGGAGGTGACCGGAGCGTGACGCCCGGGTCAATCGCTTGACATGCGGGGTTTACGCAAAACCGTACTCGTGCGTAACCTAGGCAACCGTGCCTCGTTGGACCGGGCAGAAACTCGTCGGTTCGGGGCCAGACAGACATTCCCGTGAGGAGGACCGGTGGGCGTAGAAGTCCGCGTCGAAGGTCTGACCAAGTCCTTCGGAAGCCAGCTGATCTGGGGCGACGTGTCCCTGACTCTGCCGGCCGGTGAGATCTGCGTGATGCTCGGCCCGTCCGGCACCGGCAAGTCCGTCTTCCTCAAGACGCTGATCGGTCTGCTCAAGCCCGACAAGGGCCACGTGTTCATCGAGGGCACCGACATCGCCACCTGCTCCGAGCGCGAGCTCTACGAGATCCGGCGGCTGTTCGGCGTGCTGTTCCAGGACGGCGCGATGTTCGGCTCGATGAACCTGTACGACAACGTCGCCTTCCCGCTTCGCGAGCACACCAAGAAGTCCGAGTCCGAGATCCGCTCCATCGTGATGGAGAAGATGGAGATGGTCGGCCTGGTCGGCGCGGAGCGGAAGCTGCCGGGCGAGATCTCCGGTGGGATGCGCAAGCGGGCCGGGCTGGCCCGGGCGCTGGTGCTCGACCCCGAGATCCTGCTCGTCGACGAACCCGACTCCGGTCTGGACCCCGTGCGTACGTCGTTCCTGAACCAGGTGATGATCGACCTCAACGAGGCCTTCGGACCGACGTTCCTGATCGTCACCCACGACGTGAACACCGCGCGGACGGTGCCGGACAACATCGGCATGCTCTACCACCGGCACCTGGCGATGTTCGGCCCGCGCGAGATGCTGCTGTCCAGCGAGGAGCCCGTAGTCCGGCAGTTCCTGAACGCGCAGATGATCGGCCCGATCGGCATGTCGGAGGAGAAGGACGCCGACGAGCTCGCCGCCGAGGCCGGCCAGGAGCTGCCCCCGCTGCCGCCGATCCCGATCCAGCAGCTGCCCAGCAGCGGCATGCTCCGGCCGACCCAGCGCCCACCCGGCGAATGGTGCCGTGAGAACGGCGTCACCCCGCCGCCGGGCTCCTTCGCCACCGCGACGGTGGGGGCCACGTGACCGTGTTGAATGCCGCGCTGCCGCGCGGCCGGTCACGGGGCTTTGCCTCCCGGTCTTCCCTCGTCTCTCCGGTCGCTTCGCTCCCTGCGCTCCTCAGTCCAGACCGGGAGGCCCCGTGACCGTTTCTGCGACCGCCCCGCTGAAGCACGCAGGCAACCTGTTCTCCTTTGCTCTCGACACTGCCCGGGCCTCGGTCCGGCGTCCGTTCCAGTTGCGGGAGTTTCTGCAGCAGGCCTGGTTCGTTGCCAGCGTGACGATCATCCCGACCGCGCTGGTCGCCATCCCGTTCGGCGCGGTGATCGCGCTGCAGGTCGGCGGCCTGATCAAGCAGTTCGGCGCGCAGGCGTTCACCGGCTCGGCCGCCGTGCTGGCCGTGGTCCGGGAGGCGTCGCCGATCGCGACCGCGCTGCTGATCGCGGGCGCCGGCGGCTCCGCGATCTGCGCCGACCTGGGTTCGCGGAAGATCCGCGAGGAGCTCGACGCGATGATGGTGCTCGGTATCGACCCGATCCAGCGGCTGGTCGTGCCGCGGGTGCTGGCCACGATGCTGGTCGCCTTCTTCCTGAACGGTTTCGTCAGCGTGGTCGGCGTGATGGGCGGCTACGTCTTCAACGTCGTCCTGCAGGACGGCACACCGGGTAGCTACATCGCCTCGTTCACCGCGCTCGCCCACCTGCCCGACCTGTGGCAGGGCCAGGCGAAGGCGCTGGTGTTCGGCTTCATCGCCGCGGTGGTCGCGTCGTACAAGGGTGTCAACGCGGGCGGCGGTCCGAAGGGGGTCGGCGACGCGGTGAACCAGTCCGTCGTGATCACCTTCATGCTGCTGTTCGTCGCGAACTTCTCGATGACGGCGATCTACTTCCAGCTCGTCCCGCCGAAGGGGGCCTGACGTGTCGGCCCTGATGGACACCCTGGTCAAGAAGCCGCTGAACTCCCTCGACCGGCTCGGTGAGCAGCTCGCCTTCTACATCAAGGCGCTGGCCTGGTCCGGCAGGTCGATCACCCGGTACCGCAAGGAGATCCTCCGGCTGCTGGCCGAGGTGACGCTGGGCACCGGCGCGCTCGCGGTGATCGGCGGCACCGTCGGCGTGATCACGTTCCTGGCCTTCTTCACCGGCACCGAGGTCGGCCTGCAGGGCTACTCGGCGCTGAACCAGATCGGCACCTCGGCGTTCGCCGGGTTCGTGAGCGCGTACATCAACACCCGCGAGATCGGCCCGCTGATCGCCGGCATCGCGCTGGCCGCGACCGTCGGCTGTGGCTTCACCGCCCAGCTCGGCGCGATGCGGATCAGCGAGGAGATCGATGCCCTCGAGGTGATGGCGATCCCGTCGCTGCCGTTCCTGGTCACCACCCGGATCATCGCCGGGCTGGTCGCGGTCATCCCGCTGTACGTCGTCGGCCTGCTGGCGTCGTACTTCGCGACCAGACTCACCGTGACCACGTTCTACGGGCAGAGCACGGGCACGTACGACCATTACTTCCATCTGTTCCTGCCACCTGGCGACGTGCTCTGGTCGTTCGGGAAGGTGCTCGTCTTCTCCGTCCTGGTGATCCTGGTGCACTGCTACCACGGCTACCACGCGACCGGCGGCCCGGCCGGAGTCGGCGTCGCGGTCGGTCGCGCCGTACGGACGTCCATCGTCGTGATCAACGTCGTCGACCTGCTGCTCTCGATGGCGATCTGGGGTACGACGACCACCGTCAGGCTGGCCGGGTGACGCGATGACGAAACTGATCTCGCACAAGATCCTGGGTGTCGCCTTCATCGGCGTGCTGTGCTTCCTGCTCTGGCTGACGTACGCCTTCTACGCCAAGGTCTTCACCGAGACCGTGAACGTCGAGCTCAAGACCAGCCACATCGGCCTGCAGCTGAACGACCACGCCGACGTGAAGCTGCGCGGCATCATCGTCGGCGAGGTCACCGGGGTCTCCACCGACGGCGACGAGGCGACCGTCGACCTGGCGCTCAAACCCGACCAGGTGGCCGAGATCTCCAGCGCGGTCAGCGCCCGGATCCTGCCCAAGACCCTGTTCGGCGAGAAGTACGTCGCCCTGGTGCCGCCGACCGGCGCGGAGGGACGGCACATCAAGGCCGGCGACGTCATCGCGCGGGACAGGACCGCGGTCGGCATCGAGATCGAGAAGGTGCTGAACGACGCGCTCCCGCTGCTGCAGGCGGTCGACCCGGCCGACCTGAACGCCACGCTGAACACGCTGGCCACCGCACTGGAGGGCCGCGGCGCCGAGATCGCCGGCACGCTGACCCAGCTCGACGGCTATCTGAAGAAGCTGAACCCGAGCGTCCCGAAGCTGATGGACGCGCTGACCAAGCTCACCCAGGTCGCCCAGCTGTACGGCGACGCGACGCCGGATCTCGTCCGTGCGCTGCGCAACCTGACCATCACCGGCAACACGGTGGTGGAGAAGCAGGTGCAGCTGCAGACGTTCTTCCTCGACGTGCAGAAGCTGTCCACGAGCGGGAACACCTTCCTGAAGGAGAACGAGGACCGGGTGATCCGGCTCGGCGAGGTGAGCCGGCCGGTGCTGGATCTGCTGGAGCGGTACTCGCCCGAGGTGCCGTGCTTCCTCAAGGTGATGACGGACACCGCGCCGATCCTCAACGACACGTTCCGGGACGGCCGGCTGAACATCAACCTCGAGCTGATCACCAACCAGCCGACGCCGTACGAACCGAACGAGTTGCCGGCCTACAAGGACCACCGCGGGCCGACCTGTGTCGGGAAGAACTACAGTCACCCGGGGTCGAAGCCCGGTCCGTACACGCAGGAGAACCCGGCGCCGTACATCACCGGTGACGACGGCGTGATCGGCGATCACAACAAGAACCAGCGCTTCCCGCTGAACCTGCAACTGAACCGCGCGATGCCCGGCTTCGCCCTGGACACCCAGGGCGTCGGTACGCCGGCCGAGCAGAAGGTCGTCGACTCGGTCGTCGCGCCGGAGATGGGTATCCCCGCGACCGACGTCCCCGATCTGACCACCCTGCTGGTCGGCCCCCTGCTCCGGGGAGGCCAGGTGAATCTCAAATGAAGCTCCTGGACAAGAAGACCTCGCTCGACACCGTCCGGCTGGCGATCTTCGTGGTCGTCACCACGGTCGCGACCGCGCTGCTGGCGGTGACGATCGGCAACATCACCTTCAACGCGACCACGAAGTACCGGGCCGTGTTCACCGACGCGGTCGGGCTGAACAAGGGTGACGACATCCGGATCGCCGGTGTGAAGGTCGGCCAGGTCGACAAGATCGCGCTCTACCAGGACACCTTGGCGATGGTGACCTTCAGCGTCGACTCCGACCAGATCCTCGACGCGTCGACGCACGCGACGCTGCGGTACCGGAACCTGGTCGGCAACCGCTACATCGCGCTCACCGACGGCGTGGGCGGCGGCGAGCGGCTGAAGAAGAACGGCATCATCCCGAAGGAGCGGACCGCGCCGGCGCTGGACCTGTCGGTGCTGTTCAACGGGTTCAAGCCGTTGTTCACCGCGCTCACCCCGGCGGACGTGAACCAGTTCGCCTTCGAGGTGATCAAGGTGCTGCAGGGCGAGGGCGGCACAATCGAGTCGCTGCTGGCCAAGACGGCGTCGCTGACCACGACGCTGGCCGACGCGGACCAGGTGATCGGCGACCTGATCACCAACCTGACCGCGACCCTGCAGATCGTCTCCCAGCGGCAGCAGAACTTCTCCCAGCTGCTGGTAAACCTGCAGCAGTTCATCACCGGGCTGAGTCAGGACATCAACCCGATCCTGAACTCGCTCGGCTCGATCAACTCGCTGAACACCAAGACGGCCGGCCTGCTGCAGCAGACCCGGGTGCCGATCAAGGCGGACCTGGACCGGCTCCGCACGGTCGCGACCACGCTCGACGACACACAGGCGATCTGGGTGAAGACGTTGCAGTACATGCCGGAGAAGCTGAACACCATGAGCCGGACCGCGTCGTACGGCTCCTGGTTCAACTTCTACCTGTGCAACTTCGACGGCAACGTCACCCTGCCCACCGGCACCCGGATCCCCGTCGCCTACGACGTCAACTCGGCGAGGTGCAAGAAGTGAAGCCGTTCCGTGAACAGAACCAGGTGACCGTGGGCGTGATCGGCCTGACGGTGATCGGGCTGATCATGCTGGCCGCGTTCAAGGCGCAGGACCTGCCGCTGATCGGCGGCGGCACGAAGTACTCCGCGCAGTTCTCCGAGGCCGGCGGGCTCAAGCCGAACGACGAGATCCGGGTGGCCGGCGTACGCGTCGGGCAGGTGCGGAACGTCGAGCTCGAGGGCACCCACGTCCGGGTCGACTTCGTGGTGGACAAGGGCGTGAAGCTCGGCGACCAGACCGGCGCCGAGATGAAGATCAAGACCCTGCTCGGCCAGAAGTACCTGAAGCTGAACCCGGCCGGCTCCGGTCAGCTGAAGGCCGGCTCCGAGATCCCGCTGGCTCGGACGGTTTCGGCGTACGACGTCGTGGACGCCTTCACCGATCTCGCCAACACGACCGAGCGGATCGACACGGCGCAACTGGCCAAGGCGCTGGACACGCTGTCGGCGACGTTCAAGAACACCCCCGAAGAGGTGCAGGCGTCGCTGACCGGCCTGTCCCGCCTGTCCCGGAACGTGGCCAAACGCGACGAGCAGCTCAAGCTCCTGCTGCAGCACTCGAACGTGGTCACCAAAGTCCTTGCCGACCGCAACCAACAGCTGATCAAGCTGATGAAGGACGGCAACTCCGTCTTCCAGGCCGTGCAGGCCCGGCGGGCGCTGATCCATCAGTTGCTGGTCTCGACGCAGAAGCTGTCCGCCCAGATCACCGCGCTGGTCCGGGAGAACCGCAAGGACCTCAGCCCGACGCTGACGAAGGTGAACGCCGTCCTCGCGGTCCTGCTGAAGAACCAGAACGATCTGGACGCCAGCATCAAGGGGCTGGCGCCGTTCGTCCGGCTGTTCACCAACACGCTCGGCACCGGCCCGTGGTTCGACGTCTACCTGCAGAACCTGGCGCCCGTCCCGGAGATCCCGCTGCCGAAGGCCGGCATACCCGGCCTGCCCACGATCCTGGGAGGTGGCGGCTGATGCGGCTCGCCTCCGTTTCCCGGTTGATCGCGATCGCGGTGGTCCTGGTGATCCTCGCGGTCAGCGTGGTGACGCTGTGGCCGAAGCCCGCGCGGGTGACGGCGACGGCGTACTTCCCGCGTGCGGTGTCGGTCTACCCGGGCTCCGACGTCCGGATCCTCGGTATCAAGGTCGGCGAGGTGGAGAGCGTCACCCCGGCCGGCCGGAGCGTGCGGGTGAAGTTCTGGTGGGAGGCCAAGCACAAGGTGCCGGCCAACGCCAAGGCCGTGATCGCGTCCCCGTCGATCGTCGCCGACCGGTACATCCAGCTCACCCCGGCGTACTCCGAGGGTGACGTGATGGCCGACGGCGCCGAGATCCCGCTGACGCGGACCGCCGTACCGCTCGAGCTGGACCAGATCTACCAGAGCCTGAACGACCTGTCGGTCGCACTCGGCCCGAAGGGCGCCAACGACCAGGGCGCGCTGTCGCGGCTGCTGGACGTCTCGGCGAGGAACCTGAACGGCCAGGGCCAGAAGCTGAACCAGACGATCACGGACGTGTCGAAGCTGACCGGCACGCTGGCGGGCAACTCGCAGAGCCTGTTCAGCACGATCCGGCAGCTGCAGACGTTCGTGTCCGCACTGGCGGCGAACGATGCGCTGGTCCGCCAGTTCAACAACAACTTCGCCGCCACCTCGACCACGCTGGCCGGTGAGCGCAAGGACCTTTCGTCGGCGCTGTCGCTGCTGGCGACCGCGCTCGGTGAGGTCGCGACGTTCGTCAAGGACAACCGGACGCTGGTGAAGACCACGGTCTCCAGCGCCACCGCGCTGTCGCACATCCTGGTCAACGAGAAGGCCGCGCTGACCGAGGTGCTCGACACGGCTCCGCTCGGCCTGGGCAACCTGGCGCGCATCTACAACCCGCAGTACGGGACGCTGGACCAGCGGATCAACGCGGCCCAGCTGGACGACCCGGCGGCGTTCATCTGCTCGCTCCTGCTGCAGGTGAACCAGCCGATCTCGACCTGCTCGGCGCTGAAGCCGGTGCTCGACGCCCTGCCGAAGCTGCCGCTGCTGAGCCAGCTGACCGGCAGTGCCCCGGCCAGCGGCGGCCCGGCCGGTACGCCGTGGGCGCCACTCCCGAAGGCGCCGCTGAACAGCCCCGACCCGGTCGACCCGACCCTCGGGGGGTTGGTCCGATGAGGCGCCGTACGACGATTGTGGCCGCGGCCGTGGCGTTCGCGACGCTGCTGACCGGGTGTGATTTCAGCGTGTACTCGTTGCCGTTGCCCGGTGGCGCGAAGATCAAGGGGCCGTCGTACACGGTGACGGTCGAGTTCGCCGACGTGCTGGACCTGGTGCCGAAGTCGTCGGTGAAGGTGGACGACGTCACCGTCGGCACGGTCGAGAAGGTCTGGCTGGACGGGTACGTCGCGAAGGTCCGGATCAAGCTGCCGAAGAGCCTCGACCTGCCGGACAACGCGCACGCGACGATCCGCCAGACCAGCCTGCTCGGCGAGAAGTTCGTCTCGCTGTCCCGGCCGACCGGATCGGAGGAGCCGCGCGGCAAGCTGGACAACGGCGAGGTCATCCCGCTGTCCCGGACCACCAGCAACGTCGAGGTCGAGGAAGTCCTGTCTGCGCTCTCCCTGCTGCTGAACGGCGGCGGCGTGGCCCAGCTGCAGATCATCACCCAGGAGCTGAACAAGGCCCTGACCGGCAACGAACCGGCCATCCGCAGCGTGCTGACCCAGCTGAACACCTTCGTCGGCACCCTGGACCAGAACAAGCAGCAGATCATCACCGCGATCACCGCGGTCGACGCGCTGGCCAAGAAGCTGAACGCGCAGAAGGCCACCCTGGCGACCGCGATCGACTCGCTGCCGAAGTCGATCGCCACCCTGGACAAGCAGCGCGCGGCCCTGGTCAAGACGCTGCAGGCGCTGGCGACCCTGGGCAACACCGCGACGAGGGTGATCACGTCCGCGCAGAAGGACCTGGTCGCGAACCTGCGGTCGCTGTACCCGATCCTGACCAAACTGGCTGAGGCGGGGGAGGACCTGCCGAAGTCGCTCGAGTTGCTGTTCACGTATCCGTTCCCGGACGGGGCCGCCAAGGCCGTCGGCGGTGACTTCACCAACCTGGGCATCACCCTGGACGTGAACACCCAGAAGGCACTGAAGGGCATCCTCGGGCTGAACCTGCCGACCGTCGGTCCGACGGCGCTGCCGACCGGCCGGATCAGCCTCCCGCTGCACAACCCGACCGGCGGCGGCCTGCCGACGTTGCCGGTGCCGACCGGTACGGCGACGACCTGTATCACGCTGCTCGGGTTGCCGGTCTGTACGCCGAAGCTCAACCGGTCCGGGTTCGATCCCGATCTGGCCAGGGCGCTGATGCCGGGGGTGGCCAAGTGATCACCAGAACGGTCCGGATCCAGTTGATGGTGTTCCTGCTGATCACCGTCGTCGGGGTCGCCTTCGTGGGCGCGAAGTACGCCCAGGTGGACAAGCTGTTCTTCGACGAGGACTACACGGTCAGCGCCAGCTTCGCCGAGTCCGGCGGCATCTTCACCGGCGCCGAGGTGACGTACCGCGGCCAGCCGGTCGGCCGGGTCGGCCAGCTCAAGCTGCTGTCCGACGGCGTCGAGGTCAACCTCGACATCGACAAGAAGCAGAAGATCCCGAACGACCTGCTCGCGGTGGTCGCGAACCGGTCCGCGATCGGCGAGCAGTACGTCGACCTGCAGCCGCGGCGCGACAGCGGTCCGTACCTGCAGAACAACTCGACGATCGCCCGCCAGGACACCGCGATCCCGATCGACACGACCGAGCTGCTGCTGAACCTCGACCAACTGGTCAACTCGGTCGACAAGGAGAGCCTGCGCACCACGGTCCGCGAGCTCGGGACCGCGCTGAAGGGCAAGGGCACCGACCTGCAGAAGATCATCGACAGCTCCGGCAAGCTGATCGACGACGCGGACGCGAACGTGCTGCAGACGATCAAGCTGATCAACGACGGCGACACCGTGCTCGCCACCCAGGTGGCCAGCGGCGACGCGATCAAGACCTGGGCGAAGAACCTCGCGCTGCTGTCCGACACCCTGGTCAGCTCGGACGCGAACCTGCGCCAGGTGATCGACCAGGGCTCGGCCGCCTCGTCGCAGGTCACCGGGCTGATCGAGGACAACCGTGCGGACATCGCCGTGCTGCTCGGTAACCTGCTGACGGTGAACGAGATCACCGCGGTCCGGCTGGACGCCGTCGAACAGTTGCTGGTGGTGTACCCGGCGGTGGTGATGGGCGGGTACGTCGTACCCGCGAAGGACCCCGGGACCGGGCACTACGACGCGCACTTCGGCCTGGTGCTCGGGCTCACCCCGCCCGCCTGCCGGCCCGGGTACGGCGGGACGGACAAGCGGGTCCCGCAGGACACGTCGAACACCAAGGCCAACACCAAGGCGAGCTGCACCGCGAACCCGTCGACCGGCGTCAACGTCCGCGGCGCGCAGAACAAACCGAACCCGTCGTCCCGCGAGCTGAACCGGACCGGGTACGGGATCGGGTACGACCCGGCCACCGGCGACGCCGGCGGGTCCGGCGGGATGCCGGAGATCATCCTGGGCTCCACCGGCGGCCAGGCCGACCTGCTCGGCAGCGACTCCTGGAAAGCCCTGATTCTCGGACCGGTGACCAGCAAGTGACTTCCAAGCGTGGCCCAATGATTCTGGCGTGGGCGCTCAGCGTCCTGCTCGTCGTCGCACTGGCCGGAGCGACGATCGCGGTGATCGCGCTGCGGAAGCAGAGCGCGGACGACTCCGAGCGGGAGGGTGCGATGAAGGCGGGCCGGCAACTGGCCCTCGACTTCACCACCTACGACTACACCACCTGGGACGCCGACTCGAAGCGGGTGCTGGACGACTCGACCGGGCAGTTCAAGCAGGAGTTCCAGTCCGGCATCGACGCGGTGAAGACCGACGTGGTGACCAACAAGGCGACGTCCAAGGGCGACGTGAAGGAGGCCGCGGTGGTCTCGAACGACAAGGACTCCGCCCAGGTGCTGGTGATCGTGAACGCGGTGGTGACGAACACGGCCTCGGCCGACGGTGTCGAGCGCCGCTACCGGATCAAGCTGGACATGGTCCGCGAGAAGGACCGCTGGCTGACCGCCGACCTCCAGGTGGTGGGCTGATGCCGGACCGCTCCCGCAACCGCCCCCGCATCGCCGGCCAGCGTCGTACGTCGGGTACGGCGCTCGACGAAGTGACAACGAACGACACCGAAGCGACCGAAGAGACGTTCGCACCGGCTTCGGAGGATGTGACCCCAGCCACATCGACGCCTCCGGACGCCCCCGCGGAGGAGATTTCCGAGACACCGACGGTTACGGACGGTGACAAGAAGCGTGGTCTGGGCCGGATGCTGACCGTGGCCCTCGGGGTGGCCGTCGTCCTCGTGCTGACGGTCGCGGTGGTGCTCGGGATCAAGGCGTGGCAGGGCAAGCAGGCCGAGGACGCGCGCGACCAGGCCGCCGCGGCCGGTCGGAAGGCGGCCGAGACCGCGCTCAGCTACGACTACCGGGACCTGGACAAGAGCTTCGCCGCGGCCCGGGCGACGATGACCCCGGAGTTCGCCGGCAAGTTCGACGAGACCGCGAAGGTGGCCGGCGAGCTGGCCACCAAGACCAAGGCGACGGTCAAGGCCGACGTCCGCGAGGTCGGGGTCCGCGACGGCGACGCCGACCGGGTCACGCTGATCATCTTCGTGAACCAGACCACCACCAGCACGATCACGCAGGGTAAGCCCCGGGTGGATCTGAACCGGACCCGGTTCACGATGGTCCGAAAGGACGGCCAATGGCTGGTCCAGGAGATCGCCGGACTGTAGTCTCTTTGTGACTCCGCACCAGCAGGACGCCGGGCGGCTCGCGGGTGATCTACCCGCTGGAGACCCCGGGTCGGTCCTTGACGGAGAGGGTGGTCCGACGGCATAGTGTTGGACCCCGTTGGACAGGCTTGCCTGGATCATGTAACCTAGTGCTTTGCGCTGCCTTTACTTACACCCTGGCTCGGGTCTCGACTTGACTAGGGTGGTTCGGCGTGCGCTCCCAGCACCGAAGTGATTTCTGCGAGCCCGTGGAAGGACGCCCCTTGGTCGCCTCGCGCAACCCCCAGTCCGACAGCATTTCCGACGTTTCCGGCTCACCACGCCGCATCTCCTTCGCAAAGATCTCCGAACCTCTCGAGGTTCCGGATCTGCTTGCGCTGCAGGTGGACAGTTTCGACTGGCTGGTCGGCAACGAAACGTGGCAGGCCCGTGTGGCCGCCGCCGAGGCCGAGGGACGGACCGAACTGTCCGGCCCTTCCGGCCTGGAAGAGATTTTCGAGGAGATCTCCCCGATCGAGGACTTCAGCGGCACCATGTCGCTGTCGTTCCGCGACCACCGCTTCGAGCCTCCGAAGAACACGGTCGACGAGTGCAAGGAGCGGGATGTCACCTACTCCGCGCCGCTGTTCGTCACCGCCGAGTTCATGAACAACGAGACCGGCGAGATCAAGAGCCAGACCGTCTTCATGGGTGACTTCCCGCTGATGACGCGCAAGGGCACCTTCGTCATCAACGGCACCGAGCGTGTCGTGGTGTCCCAGCTCGTCCGCTCGCCCGGTGTGTACTTCGAGCGCACGCCGGACAAGACGTCGGACAAGGACATCTTCACCGCCAAGATCATCCCGTCGCGCGGTGCGTGGCTGGAGTTCGAGGTCGACAAGCGCGACATGGTGGGCGTGCGGCTGGACCGCAAGCGCAAGCAGAACGTCACCGTGCTGCTCAAGGCGCTCGGCTGGACCGACGCGCAGATCCTGGAGGAGTTCGGCGACTACGAGTCGATCCGGCTCACCCTGGAGAAGGACCACACCTCCGGGCAGGACGACGCGCTGCTGGACATCTACCGCAAGCTGCGGCCGGGCGAGCCGCCGACGCGGGAGGCCGCGCAGGCGCTGCTGGACAACTACTACTTCAACGGCAAGCGCTACGACCTGGCCAAGGTCGGCCGCTACAAGATCAACAAGAAGCTCGGCCGCGACGAGGCCCACGACACCGCGGTGCTGACGATCGACGACATCGTCGCCACGATCAAGTACCTGGTGGCACTGCACGAGGGCAAGACCGAGCTGCCCGCGCCGACCGGTGAGATCGTCGTCGAGGAAGACGACATCGACCACTTCGGCAACCGCCGGCTGCGCACCGTCGGCGAGCTGATCCAGAACCAGCTGCGCACCGGCCTGGCCCGGATGGAGCGCGTGGTCCGGGAGCGGATGACGACCCAGGACGTCGAGGCGATCACGCCGCAGACCCTGATCAACATCCGTCCGGTGGTGGCGGCGCTGAAGGAGTTCTTCGGCACCTCCCAGCTGTCCCAGTTCATGGACCAGACCAACCCGATCGCGGGTCTGACCCACAAGCGCCGCCTGTCGGCCCTTGGCCCGGGTGGTCTGAGCCGCGAGCGGGCCGGCTTCGAGGTTCGCGACGTGCACCCGTCCCACTACGGCCGGATGTGCCCGATCGAGACCCCGGAAGGCCCGAACATCGGCCTGATCGGCTCGCTCGCGACGTACGGCCGGGTGAACCCGTTCGGCTTCGTCGAGACGCCGTACCGCAAGGTCGTCGACGGCCAGGTCACCGACCAGGTGGACTACCTGACCGCGGACGAGGAGGACCGGTTCGTCATCGCGCAGGCGAACGCCGCGCTGACCGACGACGACCGGTTCGCCGAGGACCGGGTGCTGGTCCGCCGGCGCCACGGTGAGGTCGAGCTCGTGCTGGTCGAGGACGTGGACTACATGGACGTCTCGCCGCGCCAGATGGTGTCGGTGGCGACCGCGATGATCCCGTTCCTCGAGCACGACGACGCCAACCGCGCCCTGATGGGCTCCAACATGCAGCGCCAGGCCGTTCCGCTGATCACCGCGGACGCCCCCCTGGTCGGTACCGGCATGGAGTTCCGCGGTGCGGTCGACGCCGGTGACGTGGTGGTCGCCGACAAGGCCGGTGTGATCAAGGAGGTGTCGGCCGACCTGATCGAGGTCGCCGCCGACGACGGCACGTACCAGACCTACCGGCTGGCGAAGTTCCGCCGCTCGAACCAGGGCACCTGCATCAACCAGCGCCCGCTGGTCGACGCCGGGCAGCGGGTCGAGGTCGGCACGCCGCTGGCCGACGGTCCGTGCACCGACGAGGGCGAGATGGCGCTCGGCCGCAACATGCTGGTCGCCTTCATGCCGTGGGAGGGTCACAACTACGAGGACGCGATCATCCTCTCCCAGCGCGTCGTCCAGCAGGACCTGCTGACCTCGATCCACATCGAGGAGCACGAGGTCGACGCTCGCGACACCAAGCTGGGTCCGGAGGAGATCACCCGGGACATCCCGAACGTCTCCGACGAGATGCTGGCCGACCTGGACGAGCGCGGCATCATCCGGATCGGCGCCGAGGTCACCACCGGCGACATCCTGGTCGGCAAGGTCACGCCCAAGGGTGAGACCGAGCTGACCCCGGAGGAGCGGCTGCTCCGGGCGATCTTCGGTGAGAAGGCGCGGGAGGTCCGCGACACCTCGCTGAAGGTGCCGCACGGCGAGGAGGGCACCGTCATCGGTGTCCGGGTCTTCGACCGCGACAACGGCGACGAACTGCCGCCGGGCGTCAACCAGCTGGTCCGGGTGTACGTCGCCCAGAAGCGCAAGATCTCGGTCGGCGACAAGCTGGCAGGCCGGCACGGCAACAAGGGCGTCATCTCCAAGATCCTGCCGGTCGAGGACATGCCGTTCCTCGAGGACGGCACCCAGGTCGACATCATCCTGAACCCGCTGGGCGTGCCCGGCCGGATGAACGTCGGTCAGGTGCTGGAGACCCACCTCGGCTGGATCGCCAGCCGCGGCTGGGAGGTCGACCCGGAGAACCAGGAGGAGTGGGCCCAGCGGCTGATCAAGATCGGCGCCGGTTCCGCGGCTCCGATGACGAATGTCGCCACCCCGGTCTTCGACGGCGCCAAGGAGGAGGAGGTCACCGGCCTGCTCGGCTCCACGCTGCCGAACCGCGACGGTGTCCGGATGGTCGACGGCTCGGGCAAGGCCCGGCTGTTCGACGGCCGTTCGGGTGAGCCGTTCCCGGAGCCGGTCGGCGTCGGCTACATGTACATGCTGAAGCTGCACCACCTGGTCGACGACAAGATCCACGCACGGTCGACCGGTCCGTACTCGATGATCACGCAGCAGCCGCTGGGCGGTAAGGCCCAGTTCGGCGGCCAGCGGTTCGGCGAGATGGAGGTGTGGGCCCTGGAGGCCTACGGTGCCGCCTTCGCGCTGCAGGAGCTGCTCACGATCAAGTCGGACGACGTGGTCGGTCGCGTCAAGGTATACGAAGCGATCGTCAAGGGCGAGAACATCCCGGAGCCGGGTATCCCGGAGTCCTTCAAGGTTCTGGTCAAGGAAATGCAGTCCCTGTGTCTGAACGTGGAAGTGCTCTCGTCCGACGGAAGCCGGGTCGAGATGCGCGACAGCGAGGAGGACGTCTTCCGTGCAGCGGAGGAACTGGGCATCGATCTGTCCCGGCGTGAGCCGAACAGCGTCGAGGAGGTCTGAGCGGGTTGCCGCTTGAGATCAACAACCAACTCACTCAGACCATTTTTAGCAACGGGAGATAACACATCGTGCTCGACGTGAACTTCTTCGACGAGCTTCGGATCGGCCTGGCGACCGCGGATGAGATCCGCCAGTGGTCGCACGGCGAGGTCAAGAAGCCCGAGACGATCAACTACCGGACGCTCAAGCCCGAGCGTGACGGCCTTTTCTGCGAGAAGATCTTCGGTCCCACCCGGGACTGGGAGTGCTACTGCGGCAAGTACAAGCGCGTTCGCTTCAAGGGCATCATCTGCGAGCGGTGTGGCGTCGAGGTCACCCGCTCCAAGGTGCGCCGTGAGCGGATGGGCCACATCGAGCTGGCCGCCCCGGTCACCCACATCTGGTACTTCAAGGGTGTCCCGTCGCGGCTCGGCTACCTGCTCGACCTCGCCCCGAAGGACCTCGAGAAGGTCATCTACTTCGCGGCGTACATGATCACCGACGTCGACGAGGAGGCGCGGCACCGCGACCTCTCGTCGCTGGAGGGTCGCACCGACGTCGAGCGCAAGCAGCTCGAGAACCGGCGCGACAACGACATCGAGCAGCGGATGAAGAAGCTCGAGGAGGACCTGGCGCAGCTCGAGGCCGAGGGCGCCAAGGCCGACGTACGGCGCAAGGTCAAGGAAGGCGCCGAGCGTGAGGTCAAGCAGTTGCGCGACCGTGCGCAGCGCGAGATCGACCGCCTCGACGAGGTCTGGACCCGGTTCAAGAACCTGAAGGTCCAGGACCTGGAGGGCGACGAGATCCTCTACCGCGCCATGAAGGAGCGGTTCGGCAAGTACTTCGAGGGCGCCATGGGTGCCGCCGCGATCCAGCGCCGGCTGGAGACCTTCGACCTGAAGGCCGAGGCGGACAACCTGCGCGAGACGATCAAGACCGGCAAGGGCCAGCGCAAGACCCGCGCCCTGAAGCGGCTCAAGGTCGTCACCGCGTTCCTGGCCACCAACAACAGCCCGATGGGCATGGTGCTCGACTGCGTTCCGGTGATTCCGCCGGACCTGCGGCCGATGGTCCAGCTCGACGGTGGCCGGTTCGCCACCTCGGACCTGAACGACCTGTACCGCCGGGTGATCAACCGGAACAACCGGCTCAAGCGACTGCTCGACCTGGGCGCGCCGGAGATCATCGTCAACAACGAGAAGCGGATGCTGCAGGAGGCCGTCGACGCGCTGTTCGACAACGGCCGTCGTGGCCGTCCGGTCACCGGCCCGGGCAACCGGCCGCTGAAGTCGCTGTCCGACATGCTCAAGGGCAAGCAGGGCCGCTTCCGGCAGAACCTGCTGGGCAAGCGCGTCGACTACTCCGGCCGTTCGGTCATCGTGGTCGGCCCGCAGCTGAAGCTGCACCAGTGCGGTCTGCCGAAGGCGATGGCGCTGGAGCTGTTCAAGCCGTTCGTGATGAAGCGGCTGGTCGACCTCAACCACGCGCAGAACATCAAGTCCGCCAAGCGGATGGTCGAGCGCCAGCGCGCCCAGGTCTGGGACGTGCTGGAAGAGGTCATCACCGAGCACCCGGTCCTGCTCAACCGTGCACCAACCCTGCACCGGCTGGGCATCCAGGCGTTCGAGCCGCAGCTGATCGAGGGCAAGGCGATCCAGATCCACCCGCTCGTCTGCTCCGCGTTCAACGCGGACTTCGACGGTGACCAGATGGCGGTGCACCTGCCGCTGTCGGCCGAGGCGCAGGCCGAGGCCCGGATCCTGATGCTGTCGACGAACAACATCCTGAAGCCGGCCGACGGCCGTCCGGTCACGATGCCGACGCAGGACATGATCATCGGCATCTACTTCCTGACCATGCTGAAGGAGGGCGCGCTCGGCGAGGGCCGGGCGTTCAGCTCGGTGGCCGAGGCGCTGATGGCGTTCGACCGCAACGAGCTGTCGCTGCAGGCGAAGATCACGCTGCGTCTCGACGAGTCCGGCGTACCCGCCGGTGCCACTGAGCGTGCCGAGGGCGGGTTCGCGCTGGAGACGACGCTGGGCCGGGCCCTGTTCAACGAGGCCCTGCCGCAGGACTATCCGTTCGTGGACGTCGAGGTCGGCAAGAAGCAGCTGGGCGGGATCGTCAACGACCTGGCCGAGCGGTACTCCAAGGTCGAGGTCGCCAACGCCCTCGACGCGCTGAAGGACCTCGGTTTCCGCTGGGCCACCCGCTCGGGTGTCACGGTGTCGATCGACGACTTCAGCACGCCGCCGAGCAAGCCGGAGATCATGGCTCGCTACGAGTCGCAGGCCGAGAAGGTCCAGAAGCAGTTCGAGCGAGGTCTGATCACCTCGTCCGAGCGGCGCCAGGAGCTGATCGAGATCTGGACCGGCGCCAACGCCGAGGTCGGCAAGGCCATGGAGGAGAACTTCGAGAAGGCCAACCCGATCTGGATGATGGTCCACTCGGGTGCCCGAGGCAACATGATGCAGATCCGGCAGATCGCCGGTATGCGTGGCCTGGTGGCCAACCCGAAGGGCGAGATCATCGCCCGGCCGATCAAGTCCAACTTCCGCGAGGGTCTGTCGGTGGTCGAGTACTTCATCGCCACCCACGGTGCCCGGAAGGGTCTGGCCGACACCGCGCTGCGGACCGCCGACTCGGGGTACCTGACCCGTCGTCTGGTGGACGTGTCGCAGGACGTGATCATCCGCGAGGAGGACTGCGGGACCGAGCGGGGCCTGCCGAAGAAGATCGGCGAGAAGGGCCCGGACGGCAAGGTCGTGCACGCCGAGAACGTGGAGACCAGCGCCTACGCACGGACGCTGGCCGGCGACGTGAGCGACGCGGACGGCAACGTCGTCCTCGAGGCCGGCAGCGACCTCGGCGACGTGTCGATCGCGAAGCTGGTCGAGGCCGGGATCGAGGAGGTCAAGGTCCGCTCCGTGCTGACCTGTGACGCCAAGACCGGTACCTGCGCGAAGTGCTACGGCCGTTCGCTGGCGACCGGCAAGCCGGTCGACATCGGTGAGGCCGTCGGCATCATCGCGGCGCAGTCCATCGGTGAGCCGGGTACGCAGCTGACGATGCGTACCTTCCACACCGGTGGTGTCGCGGGTGATGACATCACCCACGGTCTGCCGCGTGTGGTCGAGCTCTTCGAGGCCCGTCAGCCCAAGGGCAAGGCGCCGATCTCCGAGGCCGCCGGCCGGATCTCCATCGAGGACACCGACAAGACCCGGAAGCTGGTGCTCACCCCGGACGACGGTTCCGAGGAGGTCGCCTACCCGGTGTCGAAGCGTGGTCGCCTGCTGATCGAAGAGGGTCAGCACGTCGAGGTCGGCCAGCAGCTGACGCAGGGTACTCCGGACCCGCAGGAGGTGCTGCGGATCCTCGGCGTACGCAAGGCGCAGGAGCACCTGGTGGACGAGGTCCAGGAGGTGTACCGGTCGCAGGGTGTGGCCATCCACGACAAGCACATCGAGATCATCGTCCGGCAGATGCTGCGCCGGGTCACGGTGATCGAGTCGGGCGACGCCCAGCTGCTGCCGGGTGAGCTCGCGGACCGAATCACCTTCGAGGCGGAGAACCGTCGCGTGGTGGCCGAGGGCGGTACGCCGGCCTCGGGTCGTCCGGTGCTGATGGGTATCACCAAGGCCTCGCTGGCGACCGAGTCGTGGCTGTCGGCCGCCTCCTTCCAGGAGACGACCCGCGTCCTCACCGAGGCCGCGATCCACGGCAAGTCCGACTCGCTGGTCGGTCTGAAGGAGAACGTCATCATCGGCAAGCTGATCCCGGCCGGTACGGGCATGGACCGGTACCGCAACATCCGGGTGGAGCCCACCGAGGAGGCGAAGGCCGCGATGTACTCGATGGTCGGCTACGAGTCGTACGACTACGACTTCGGCCCGTCCACCGGTCAGTCGGTCCCGCTCGACGACTTCGACCTCGGTTCCTACCAGAACTGAGCCAAGTCACCCGCCGAGGGCGGCACTCCCACAGGGGGTGCCGCCCTCGCGGCGTTCGGGGCACGATGGACCATGGCCGCGAACAAGACGGTGAAGACGGACGCGTCCGTCGACGACTACCTGGCCGGCATCGCCGGCGTACGTGGTGCGGACGCCCGCGCCCTGAACGCCTTGATGATCGAGGTGACCGGCGTGGAACCGGCGATGTGGGGACCGTCGATCATCGGCTTCGGAGACCGGCACCTGGTCTCCGCGCGAGGCCGTGAGGTCGACTGGTTCGACATCGGATTCGCCGCCCGCAAGCAGGCCCTGACGCTCTATCTGAGCAACGGTTTCGAGGGGTACGGCGACCTGCTCGCGAAACTCGGCCCGCACACGACCGGCGTCGGGTGCCTTTACGTCAAACGCTTGTCTGACGTGGATTCCGGCGTTCTGACCGAGCTCGTACGGCGGTCTGTCGAAGACACTCGGGGTGGCGGCTGAAAGTGTCCGGCGGATGCGCCAAGATTGGGGCATGACGGATCTCCCGGCCTATCTGCGGCCCTTTGTCCTGGGAGTTTTGGACGGGCCCGACGTGCGGGTGGACAGACTGGGAGAGATCGACTTCTATCGCCCGGCCGGGACTGCCCGGACCGGGGCGGTTCTGTTCGTGCACGGGGGTCCTGGGCCTGCCGGCCTCGAGGTGATGCCGCGGGACTGGCCGGTCTACCGGGGGTACGCGACCGCAGCCGCCAGGCGGGGCCTGGTGGCCGCTGTCGTCGACCACAGCCTGATCCACGGCCTCGACCGCCTGGTCACCGCCGCGGACGAGGTGGAGGCCGCGGTCGGTGTCCTGCGTTCCGATCCACGCGTCGACCCCGATCGGGTCGGCCTGTGGTTCTTCTCCGGCGCCGGCCTGCTGGCGGGGGAGTGGCTGGACAGCCGCCCCGACTGGCTCCGGTTCGTCGCCCTGTCCTATCCCCTGCTCGCCACCCCGCCCGGTGTCGACGATCTGGTAAACGCCGCCGAAGTGATCGGCAAACACAAGGATCTGCCGGTGCTGCTGACCAGGGCCGGGCTCGAGCGCGAGGAGCTCGCCGGCCCGGTCGCGGAGTTCGTTTCCGCGGGTGGCAGCTCGCTGGGCATCATCGACGTACCGAAAGGGCACCACGGGTTCGACATGCTCGACCACACCGAAGAATCACGCGCCGCCGTCACCAAGGCTCTGGACTGGGCGATCGCCCACCTGGGCGAGGAGCCCGGCGGCGAGGAGAAGTTGCTCGTCCCACCCCCGCCGCCGGCCAAGAAGACCACGACCACCCGCCGCAGGACGCCTGCCGCCAAGCCCGCCGCGGCGGTCAAGGAAGCACCGGCAGTTGCTGAACCCGCCAGTCAGCAGGTGCCCACTCCTACTCCGGCCCCTGCCGCGACCATGGCGCCGCTGGCCGACCTGGGCGCCGCCACCATCGCCGCTGTCACGGCGGACACGCCCGCCGCGCGCGTCGTCGCGCGCGAGCACGCCGCGTACGCCGCGCACGACCTGGAGGCGTTCCTGGCGATGTACTCTCCGACCGCGCGGATCCAGCTGGTCGACGGCACCGAGCTGAAGGGCCGCCGGTTCCTGCGCGAGCACTACCGGCCGCGGTTCGACGCCGGACGCTGCAAGACCGAGGTGGTGCAGAAGCTGATGCTCGGCGACTGGGTGGTCGAGCACGTGCTGGCCTACGACACCGGCGAGCCGGCCGCCCAGCTCGCGCTCTACCGCGCCGCCGACGGATTGATCACCGAAGTCGAGTTCCGTGCCTGAACCGATCGACCATCTGTCCGAGTTCGAGCGAACGGCCGCGGAGGTTGCGGCCGTGCTCGACCGGATGGACCCGGCCGCCGTGGTGCCGAACTGCCCGGGCTGGACGCTGGCCGACCTGGCCATGCACCTCGGTTCGGGGCAGCGCTGGGCCGCGTCGATCGTGCTCAGCGGCATCTCCCAGAAGCGCCCGGAGGTCCTGCGTACGACGATCTCCTGGTCCGACTGGTATGCCGGTACGACCGCCGCACTGGCCGCCGCGCTCCGGGCGGTCGATCCGGACGAACCGTGCTGGAACTTCGCGCCGGTCGATCAGCGGGCGGGATTCTGGTCCCGCCGGCGTATGCATGAGACAGTCATCCATCTCGTGGACGCCGTACAGGCTGAAGCCCCGGCAGCCACTGGTCTGGATGTGATACCTGCCGAGATCGCGGCCGACGGAGTGGACGAGGTGTTCGGGGTGTTCCTGCCCCGGATGCTGGCCCGCGGGGCGAAGCCGGCGGTCACCCGGCAGGTCGGCGTACGGGCGATCGACACGGGCGACGAATGGACGCTGACGCCTGTGGCTGAAGGGGATCGGCCGCAGGTGGAGCGGGGCAAGGCAGCCGGCGAGGCGGTCCTCTCGGGGACAGCGGCAGAGCTGGACCTCTGCCTCTGGAAGCGCTTGCCCGCGGACGTTCTGGAGGTCGAGGGGGACCGCTCGGTGGCAGTCGCTTTCCTGGCTGGTAAGACCACTCCGTAGAGCCTGTAGACTGGAGAAGCGGAATGGCCTCTGCGCCGGTCGGGTAGTCATTTTGACCGTGCTTGAGGCAGCCGCTAGTCTTAACGATCGTGCCCGGGTCATCCTGGGCCGTCATGCGTGCCCCTCGTCGAACCGGGTCTGCGCGCGTGGCACGGGACTCCTGCCGACAGTCTGGAAGATTACGGCTTCGGTACGCCCGTGCGCACGCGACACACCCGACCGCGGGGGTCAGGCAAGCAACAGCAGAGAGATAGCCGGACGACAGAAAGAGACCTACGCGGTGCCCACCATTCAGCAGCTGGTCCGCAAGGGCCGCCAGGACAAGGTGTCCAAGAACAAGACGCCCGCCCTGAAGGGTTCCCCTCAGCGTCGCGGTGTGTGCACGCGCGTCTACACGACTACGCCGAAGAAGCCGAACTCGGCACTTCGGAAGGTCGCGCGTGTCCGCCTGACCAGCGGCATCGAGGTCACCGCGTACATCCCCGGCGTCGGCCACAACCTGCAGGAGCACTCGATCGTGCTCGTCCGCGGCGGTCGTGTGAAGGACCTGCCCGGTGTCCGGTACAAGATCATCCGCGGTTCGCTCGACACCCAGGGTGTGAAGAACCGCAAGCAGGCCCGCAGCCACTACGGCGCGAAGAAGGAGAAGAGCTAATGCCGCGCAAGGGCCCCGCCCCGAAGCGCCCGGTCATCATCGACCCGGTCTACAGTTCGCCGCTCGTCACCCAGTTGATCTCCAAGATCCTGGTCGACGGCAAGAAGCAGATCGCGCAGAGCATCGTCTACAACGCGCTCGAGGGCACCCGCACCAAGACCGGCACGGACCCGGTGATCACGCTGAAGCGTGCGCTGGACAACGTGAAGCCGAGCATCGAGGTGAAGAGCCGTCGCGTCGGTGGCGCCACCTACCAGGTGCCGATCGAGGTCAAGCCCGGTCGCTCGACCACGCTCGCCCTGCGCTGGCTGACGTCGTACTCCCGTGCGCGTCGCGAGAAGACCATGTCCGAGCGCCTGATGAACGAGATCCTGGATGCCTCCAACGGCCTGGGAGCCTCGGTGAAGCGCCGCGAGGACACGCACAAGATGGCCGAAGCCAACAAGGCTTTCGCCCACTACCGCTGGTGATCCGGGGTCCGATCCGGACTCCAGCGCTCACCCCTTTGACGCAGTACAGAATCGAGAGGTAGACCACCGAGGTGGCCGTACAAATCACCACCGACCTGGCCAAGGTCCGCAACATCGGGATCATGGCTCACATCGACGCCGGCAAGACGACGACGACCGAGCGGATCCTCTTCTACACCGGTATCACCTACAAGATCGGTGAGGTCCACGACGGCGCCGCCACGATGGACTGGATGGAGCAGGAGCAGGAGCGCGGCATCACGATCACGTCCGCCGCGACGACCTGCACCTGGAAAGACCACACCATCAACATCATCGACACCCCGGGCCACGTCGACTTCACCGTCGAGGTGGAGCGCTCGCTGCGCGTCCTCGACGGTGCCGTCGCGGTGTTCGACGGTGTCGCCGGCGTGGAGCCGCAGTCGGAGACCGTATGGCGCCAGGCGGACCGGTACGGCGTACCGCGGATCTGCTTCGTGAACAAGCTGGACCGGACCGGCGCGGAGTTCATGCGCTGCGTCGACATGATCGTCGACCGGCTGGCCGCGGTGCCGCTGGTGCTGCAGCTGCCGATCGGTGCGGAGTCGGACTTCATCGGCGTCGTCGACCTGATCGGGATGCGCGCGCTGACCTGGCGCGGCGAGACCACGATGGGTGAGGACTACACCGTCGAGGAGATCCCGGCCAGCCACACCGAGATCGCCGCCGAGTGGCGCGACAAGCTGATCGAGACGCTGGCCGAGGCCGACGACGAGATCATGGAGATGTACCTGGAGGGCGACGAGCCGAGCCAGGAGCAGATCGTTGCGGCCATCCGGCGGGCGACCATCGCCAGCAAGCTCACCCCGGTCCTGACCGGTACGGCGTTCAAGAACAAGGGCGTCCAGCCGCTGCTCGACGCGATCAACGCGTTCCTGCCGAGCCCGCTCGACGTTCCGGCCATCGAGGGCCACGACGTCAAGGACAGCGACAAGGTCGTCCTGCGCAAGCCGGACGACAGCGAGCCGTTCTCGGCGCTGGCGTTCAAGATCGCGGCCGATCCGCACCTGGGCAAGCTGACCTTCATCCGGGTCTACTCCGGCAAGCTGGAGACCGGCACCCAGGTCCTGAACCCCACCAAGGGGCGCAAGGAGCGGATCGGCAAGATCTACCGCATGCACGCGAACAAGCGTGAGGAGATCGCGTCGATCGGCGCCGGCCACATCGTCGCCGTGATGGGTCTGAAGGACACCACCACCGGTGAGACGCTGGCCGACCCGGCCAAGCCCGTCGTACTGGAGTCGATGCAGTTCCCGGCCCCGGTCATCTCGGTCGCCATCGAGCCCAAGTCGAAGGGCGACCAGGAGAAGCTGGGCGTCGCGATCCAGCGGCTCGCCGAGGAGGACCCGACCTTCCAGGTCCGGACCGACGAGGACACCGGCCAGACCATCATCGCCGGTATGGGCGAGCTGCACCTCGAGGTGCTGGTCGACCGGATGAAGCGCGAGTTCCGGGTCGAGGCCAACGTCGGCAAGCCGCAGGTTGCCTACCGCGAGACCATCAAGAAGAAGGTCGAGAAGGTCGACTACACGCACAAGAAGCAGACCGGCGGTTCGGGTCAGTTCGCGCGCGTGATCATCGACATCGAGCCGACCAGCGTCGAGGCCGGTGGTGAGGGCGGGTACGAGTTCGTCAACGCCGTCACCGGTGGCCGCATCCCCCGGGAGTACATCCCGTCGGTGGACGAGGGCGCCCAGGAGGCGATGGAGTTCGGCGTACTGGCCGGCTACCCGATGGTGGATGTCAAGGTGACGCTGCGAGACGGCGCCTACCACGACGTCGACTCCTCCGAGCTCGCGTTCAAGATCGCCGGTTCGATGGCCTTCAAGGATGCCGCCCGCAGGGCGACCCCGGTCATCCTGGAGCCGATGTTCGCGGTCGAGGTCACCACCCCCGAGGACTACATGGGTGAAGTGATCGGCGACCTCAACTCACGCCGCGGCCAGATCCAGTCGATGGACGAGGGCCCCGGTGGCAGCCGGGCCATCAAGGCCCTGGTGCCGTTGTCCGAGATGTTCGGGTATGTCGGTGACCTGCGGTCCAAGACCCAGGGCCGCGCGTCGTACTCGATGCAGTTCGATTCCTACGCCGAGGTTCCGAAGAACGTGGCGGAAGAGATCATCAAGAAGGCCCGGGGCGAGTAGTCTCTCGCATCCGGACCAACCACCCACAGCGCGTCGGCGTACGGCGTAGTCAACATTTACTAGGAGGGCCCCAGTGGCGAAGGCGAAGTTCGAGCGGACTAAGCCGCACGTCAACATCGGCACCATCGGTCACATCGACCACGGTAAGACCACTCTTACCGCGGCGATCACCAAGGTGCTGCACGACAAGTACCCGACCCTCAACGAGGCGTCGGCCTTCGACCAGATCGACAAGGCGCCCGAAGAGCGTCAGCGCGGTATCACCATCTCGATCGCGCACGTCGAGTACCAGACCGAGGCCCGGCACTACGCCCACGTTGACTGCCCGGGTCACGCGGACTACATCAAGAACATGATCACCGGTGCGGCTCAGATGGACGGCGCGATCCTGGTCGTCGCCGCCACCGACGGCCCGATGCCGCAGACGCGTGAGCACGTGCTGCTCGCCCGCCAGGTCGGCGTGCCGGCCATGGTCGTGGCGCTGAACAAGTGCGACATGGTCGACGACGAGGAGATCCTGGAGCTCGTCGAGCTCGAGGTCCGCGAGCTGCTCTCGGAGCAGGAGTTCGACGGCGACAACGCCCCGGTCATCAAGGTCGCGGCGCACCCGGCACTGCAGGGTGACGCGAAGTGGGGCGAGTCGATCCTCGAGCTGATGGACGCGGTCGACTCCTACATCCCGCAGCCGGTCCGCGAGGTCGACAAGCCGTTCCTGATGCCGGTAGAGGACGTCTTCACCATCACCGGTCGCGGCACGGTCATCACCGGCCGGATCGAGCGCGGTATCGTCAAGATCAACGAGACCGTCGACATCGTCGGCATCCGTCCGGAGAAGCAGACCACCACGGTCACCGGCATCGAGATGTTCCGCAAGCTGCTGGACGAGGGTCAGGCCGGTGAGAACGTCGGTCTGCTGCTGCGTGGCACCAAGCGCGAGGACGTCGAGCGCGGCATGGTCGTCATCAAGCCGGGCACCACGACCCCGCACACCAACTTCGACGCGTCGGTCTACATCCTGTCGAAGGAGGAGGGCGGCCGTCACACGCCGTTCTTCCAGAACTACCGCCCGCAGTTCTACTTCCGCACCACGGACGTCACCGGCGTCGTCACGCTGCCCGAGGGCACCGAGATGGTCATGCCGGGCGACAACACCGACATGTCGGTCGAGCTGATCCAGCCGATCGCCATGGAAGAGGGCCTGAAGTTCGCGATCCGTGAAGGTGGCCGCACCGTCGGCGCCGGCCGGGTCACCAAGATCATCAAGTGATCTCACGAGGTCCGCGAGGGCTCGCACGCTGAGCCCCCGCGGACCTCTGCTTTGCGCCCGATCCGGCGCTCAGGTGGGACCGGATCAGGCGTGAGGCCACCCGATTGGCGTTCCGGCGCCGATCTCTGGCACAATGTTCAGGTTGCTCAGGCGAGGCCGCCGGGGCGCGCCCCAGACCATGTCTGGCGGGTGCGCCGGACCGGAGACCATGCCGAGGTTCCGGTCCGAGACCGGGCCCCGATCACCAATCCAGGTCGATGAAGCGGTGAGTCACGCGCGTGCCGCGCACGCGACACACCCGACCGCGGGGGTCGGAGCAACGCAACGAAGACGATAGAGAAGGACGAAGCGAAGCGATGGCGGGACAAAAGATCCGCATCCGGCTGAAGGCCTACGACCACGAGGTCATCGACAGCTCGGCGCGCAAGATTGTCGACACGGTGACGCGTACTGGTGCGAAGGTTGCTGGCCCGGTGCCGTTGCCGACGGAAAAGAACGTGTTCTGCGTCATCCGCTCGCCGCACAAGTACAAGGACAGCCGCGAGCACTTCGAGATGCGCACCCACAAGCGGCTCATCGACATCATCGACCCCACGCCGAAGACCGTCGACTCGCTGATGCGGCTCGACCTGCCGGCCGGTGTCGACATCGAGATCAAGCTCTGAGGGACGCGAACAACCAATGAGCATTTCCAAGAACACGCGCGGTCTGCTGGGCACCAAGCTCGGCATGACCCAGACCTGGGACGAGAACAACCGTGTCGTCCCCGTCACCGTGATCCAGGCCGGCCCCTGCGTCGTGACCGAGGTTCGCACCTCGGACAGCCACGGGTACGACGGTGTCCAGATCGCCTTCGGCGACATCGACCCCCGCAAGGTGACCAAGCCGATGCGCGGTCACTTCGACAAGGCCGGCGTGACGCCGCGGCGCCACCTGCTGGAGCTGCGCACCGCCGACGCCAGCGAGTACACGCTGGGCCAGGAGATCAAGGCCGAGGCCTTCGAGGCCGGTGAGCGGGTCGACGTTTCCGCGACCAGCAAGGGCAAGGGCTTCGCCGGTGTGATGAAGCGGCACGGCTTCCACGGCCTGCGCGCCACCCACGGTGTGCACAAGAAGCACCGCTCGCCGGGCTCCATCGGTGGCTGCGCCACCCCCGGCCGCGTCTTCAAGGGCCTGCGGATGGCGGGCCGGATGGGCGCCGAGCAGATCACCACGCAGAACATCAGCGTGCACGCGATCGACACCGAGCGCGGCCTGATCCTGCTCAAGGGTGCCGTTCCCGGCCCCAAGGGCGGCCTCGTGCTGATCCGCAACGCCGCGAAGGGAGCTGCCAAGTGAGCACGGTCGACGTCGTCGTCGTGAAGGGCGACAAGGTCAGCAAGAAGGGCTCCGCCGAGCTTCCGGCCGAGCTGTTCGACGTCCAGGTCAACATCCCGCTGATCCACCAGGTCGTGGTGGCCCAGCTGGCCGCGGCCCGTCAGGGCACGGCGAAGGCCAAGAGCCGGGGCGAGGTGTCCGGCGGTGGCGCCAAGCCGTACCGCCAGAAGGGCACCGGTCGCGCCCGCCAGGGCTCGACCCGCGCGCCGCAGTTCACCGGTGGTGGCGTCGTCCACGGCCCGGTGCCGCGCGACTACAGCCAGCGGACCCCGAAGAAGATGATCGCCGCCGCGCTCCGCGGTGCGCTGTCCGACCGGGCCCGCGACGGCCGCGTGCACGTCGTGGAGAAGTTCGTCGACGGCGATAAGCCGTCGACGAAGGCCGCGCTGAACGTGCTGGCCGAGACCGCCGAGCCGGGCAAGCTCCTGGTCGTGGTCGAGCGTGCCGACGAGCTCACCTGGCTGAGCCTGCGCAACGTGCAGCACGTGCACCTGATCGCCGCCGACCAGCTGAACGCGTACGACGTTCTGGTCAGCGACGCGGTCGTGTTCACCCAGCCCGCGCTGGAGGCCTTCGTGGCCGGTGCGCCGAAGGGCAAGTCCGTCAAGGCCGTCGCCACGTCGACTGAGGCCGAGGAGGTAGAGGCATGAGCCACGGAGTCAACAAGGACCCCCGCGACGTGCTGCTCCGGCCGGTCGTGAGCGAGAAGAGCTACGGCCTGCTGGACGAGCAGAAGTACACGTTCGAGGTCGACCCGCGGGCCAACAAGACCGAGATCAAGCTCGCGGTCGAGAAGGTCTTCAAGGTCAAGGTCAGCGACGTCAACACCATCAACCGCAAGGGCAAGCGCCGCCGGACGCGTACCGGCTTCGGCAAGCGCCCGGACACCAAGCGGGCGATCGTGACCCTCAAGGGTGACGACCGCATCGACATCTTCGGAGGCCAGTCGTAATGGGAATCCGCAAGTACAAGCCGACGACGCCGGGCCGCCGTGGCTCGAGCGTGGCCGACTTCGTCGAGCTCACCCGTTCGACCCCCGAGAAGTCGCTGCTGCGTCCGCTGCCCAAGAAGGGCGGCCGGAACAACACCGGCAAGATCACCACCCGGCACCACGGTGGCGGTCACAAGCGGGCGTACCGGCTGATCGACTTCAAGCGGTACGACAAGGACGGCGTGCCGGCCAAGGTCGCCGAGATCGAGTACGACCCGAACCGCACCGCGCGGATCGCGCTGCTGCACTACGTCGACGGCGAGAAGCGCTACATCCTCGCCCCGTCGAACCTGAAGCAGGGCACGATCGTCGAGAACGGCCCGGCCGCCGACATCAAGATCGGCAACAACCTGCCGCTCCGCAACATCCCGGTCGGCTCCACGGTGCACGCCGTCGAGCTGCGCCCGGGCGGCGGCGCGAAGATGGGCCGCTCGGCCGGTGCCAGCATCCAGCTGGTCGCGAAGGAAGGCCGGATGGCCACCCTGCGGATGCCGTCGGGCGAGGTCCGGATGGTCGACGTGCGCTGCCGCGCCACCCTCGGTGAGGTCGGCAACGGCGAGCAGTCCAACATCAACTGGGGCAAGGCGGGCCGGATGCGCTGGAAGGGCAAGCGCCCGACCGTCCGCGGTGTCGCGATGAACCCGGTCGACCACCCGCACGGTGGTGGTGAGGGCAAGACCTCGGGTGGTCGCCACCCGGTGTCCCCGTGGGGTCAGCCTGAGGGCCGCACCCGCACCCGCAAGGAAAGCGACCGCATGATCGTCCGGCGCCGCAAGGCCGGCAAGAAGCGCTGATAGGAGCCGGCCAGAATGCCACGCAGCCTCAAGAAGGGCCCGTTCGTCGACCACCACCTGGCCAAGAAGGTGGAGGTGCAGAACGAGAAGGGCACCAAGAACGTCATCAAGACCTGGTCCCGCCGATCGATGATCGTGCCGGACATGATCGGCCACACGATTGCGGTGCACGACGGCCGCAAGCACGTGCCGGTGTTCGTGACGGACGCGATGGTCGGGCACAAGCTCGGCGAGTTCGCCCCGACCCGGACGTTCAAGGGTCACGAGAAGGACGACCGGAAGTCACGGCGTCGCTGACCGCGTGTCAGTGACGAAGCGATAGCAACCTACGGAGAGATTCGAACATCATGAGCGTTCAAGAGCGTAGGGCCGTCAGTGCCCGTCGCGAGAGCCTGCTGGGCGACGAGCCCGGGGCCTTCGCGGTCGCGCGCTTCGTCCGCGTGACGCCGATGAAGGCGCGCCGCGTGGGCGACCTGGTGCGCGGTCTGGGCGTCGACGACGCACTCGCCACTCTGAAGTTCGCCCCGCAGGCCGCTGCCGCGACCGTGTACAAGGTCGTCGACAGCGCCGCGGCGAACGCCGAGGGCACCGAGCACCTGAGCCGGGCCGACCTGGTCGTGGCGAAGGTCCTGGTGGACGAGGGTCCGACGCTGAAGCGTCACCGCCCGCGTGCCCAGGGCCGGGCCACCCGGATCGACAAGCGGACCAGCCACATCACCGTCGTGGTCGCGCCGCGGGTCGAGGACGAGCCGGTCGAGAAGAACCCGGCTCCGGCGAAGAAGTCCGCCAAGAAGGCGGACACGGCCAAGAAGGCGCCGGCGAAGAAGGCCGCGGCCGACCAGGCCGAGGCCGCCGAGAAGCCGGCCAAGAAGGCGACCGCCAAGAAGTCGGCCGCCAAGAAGGCCACCGCTGAGAAGAAGGAGTCCTGACTGTGGGACAGAAGGTAAACCCGCACGGGTTCCGTCTCGGCATCAGCACCGACCACAAGAGCCGCTGGTACGCCGACAAGCTGTACAAGGACTACGTGGGCGAGGACGTCAAGATCCGCCGCCTGCTGAGCAAGGGCATGGAGCGCGCCGGCATCTCCCGCGTGGAGATCGAGCGCACCCGTGACCGGGTCCGGGTCGACATCCACACCGCCCGTCCGGGCATCGTCATCGGTCGCCGTGGCGCCGAGGCGGACCGGATCCGGGGCAGCCTGGAGGAGCTCACCGGCAAGCAGGTGCAGCTGAACATCCTCGAGGTGAAGAACGCCGAGGTCGACGCCCAGCTGGTCGCGCAGGGCGTGGCCGAGCAGCTGTCCGGCCGCGTGGCGTTCCGCCGCGCGATGCGCAAGGCGATGCAGACCACCATGCGTGGCGGCGCCCTGGGCATCCGGATCCAGTGCTCAGGCCGGCTCGGTGGCGCGGAGATGTCGCGTTCCGAGTTCTACCGCGAGGGCCGGGTGCCGCTGCACACGCTCCGCGCGGACATCGACTACGGCTTCTACGAGGCCCGCACGACCTTCGGCCGGATCGGCGTGAAGGTCTGGATCTACAAGGGCGACGTCGCCGGCACCCGCGCCGAGCGCGAGGCGCAGGCCGCTGCCCGCGCCGCGACCCAGCAGCGTGGCCGTCCGGCCCGCCGTGACGGTGGCGACCGCGGCGACCGTGGTGGTCGCGGTGGTGACCGTGGCGGTCGTCGTGACGACCGTCGCGACGGCGGCGCCCGGAACGAGGCTCCGAAGGCCGAGGCCGCTCCGGCGGCCGAGAAGCCGGCCGAGACGACCGGAACGGAGAGCTGAACCGTGCTCATCCCCCGCAAGGTCAAGCACCGCAAGCAGCACCACCCGAAGCGCTCCGGCGCGGCCAAGGGCGGTACCACGCTGGCGTTCGGTGACTTCGGCATCCAGGCGCTGGAGAGCCACTACGTCACCAACCGGCAGATCGAGGCCGCTCGTATCGCGATGACCCGGCACATCAAGCGTGGCGGCAAGGTGTGGATCAACATCTACCCCGACCGCCCGCTGACCAAGAAGCCGGCCGAGACCCGGATGGGTTCCGGTAAGGGTTCGCCGGAGTGGTGGATCGCCAACGTGAAGGCCGGCCGCGTGCTGTTCGAGCTGTCCGGCGTGCCGGAGGACATCGCTCGCGAGGCCATGCGCCGCGCGATCCACAAGTTGCCGATGAAGTGCCGCTTCATCTCCCGAGAGGCAGGTGAGAACTGATGGCTACCACCGTGACCGCCGCCGAGCTGCGCAACCTCGGCCGCGACGAGCTGATGTCGAAGCTCGGTGAAGCCAAGGAGGAGCTGTTCAACCTCCGGTTCCAGGCTGCTACGGGTCAGCTGGAGTCCCACGGCCGGCTGCGTGCCGTCCGCAAGGACATCGCCCGCATCTACACGGTGCTGACCGAGCGCGCGCTCGGCATCACCGACGAGGTCGAGGAAACGGTCGAGGCGGCTGACGCCGCCGCGCCCGAGGCCGGGACCGACGAGGCGGACGACAGCGAGAAGGCCGGGAGCAAGGCATGACCGAGAACGCGAAGGACGAGACCGTGAGCACGACCACCAGCGAGGTACGAGGCCGTCGGAAGACCAAAGAGGGCCTGGTGCTGAGCGACAAGATGGACAAGACCGTCACCGTCGAGGTCGAGGACCGGGTCAAGCACAAGCTCTACGGCAAGGTCATCCGGCGCACCAGCAAGCTCAAGGCGCACGACGAGCAGAACGCCGCCGGTATCGGCGACCGCGTCCTCCTGATGGAGACCCGGCCGCTGTCGGCGACCAAGCGCTGGCGCGTCGTCGAGATCCTCGAGAAGGCCAAGTAGTAGTTCCGGTCCCCGACCGGCAACCAATCGAAATCATTCGTTCCGCAAGGCTCACAACTGGTGAGAACCAGCGAGACAACCAGGAGATCAACAGATGATCCAGCAGGAGTCGCGACTGAAGGTCGCCGACAACACGGGTGCCAAGGAGATCTTGTGCATCCGCGTTCTCGGTGGCTCCGGTCGGCGCTACGCCGGTGTCGGTGACACGATCGTCGCCACCGTCAAGGACGCGATCCCCGGCGGTGGTGTGAAGAAGGGTGACGTCGTCAAGGCGGTCGTCGTGCGGACCGTGAAGGAGCGCCGGCGTCCGGACGGCTCCTACATCCGCTTCGACGAGAACGCCGCGGTGATCCTGAAGGCCGACGGCGAGCCCCGGGGCACCCGTATCTTCGGGCCGGTCGGCCGGGAGCTGCGGGAGAAGCGCTTCATGAAGATCATCTCGCTCGCCCCGGAGGTGCTCTGAGATGGCGCAGAGGAAACTGCACGTGAAGAAGGGCGATCAGGTCCGCGTGATCGCCGGTAAGTCCAAGGGCCTCGAGGGCAAGATCATCCAGGTCCTGCCCGACGCCGAGAAGGTCATCGTCGAGGGCGTGAACCGGGTCAAGAAGCACACCAAGGTGCAGCAGGCCCAGCGCGGCGGCACCACCGGTGGCATCGTCACCCAGGAAGCCCCGATCCACGTCTCGAACGTGATGCTTCTGGTCGAGGTCGACAAGGACGGCAAGAAGCAGAAGGTGACCACCCGCGTCGGCTACAACCGCGTCGAGGTGCAGAAGCGGCGCCCCGACGGCTCGACGTACACCGGTTTCCGGAGCGTCCGGATCGCGCGGCGTACCGGCGAGGAGATCTGATGACCACCGCAGTGAGCGAGACCAGGATCCAGCCGCGGCTGAAGACGAAGTACCGCGAGGAGATCGTCGGCAAGCTGCAGGAGCAGTTCCAGTTCGACAACGTCATGCAGGTGCCCGGCCTCACCAAGATCGTGGTGAACATGGGCGTCGGCGAGGCGGCGCGCGACTCGAAGCTGATCGAGGGCGCGGTCAAGGACCTGGCCGCGATCACCGGGCAGAAGCCGCAGGTGACCAAGGCCCGCAAGTCGATCGCGCAGTTCAAGCTGCGCGAGGGGATGCCGATCGGCGCCCACGTGACGCTGCGCGGCGACCGGATGTGGGAGTTCCTGGACCGGCTGCTGGCGCTCGCGCTGCCCCGGATCCGCGACTTCCGCGGCCTGTCCCCGAAGCAGTTCGACGGCACCGGGAACTACACCTTCGGTCTGACCGAGCAGGTGATGTTCCACGAGATCAACCAGGACCGCATCGACCGGGTCCGGGGCATGGACATCACCGTGGTGACCACCGCGAAGAACGACGACGAGGGCCGGGCCCTGCTGCGGCAGCTCGGTTTCCCGTTCAAGGAGAACTGACGTGGCGAAGACAGCACTCAAGGTCAAGCAGGCCCGGAAGCCGAAGTTCGCGGTGCGCGGTTACACCCGCTGCCAGCGCTGCGGCCGGCCGAAGGCGGTCTTCCGCAAGTTCGGCCTGTGCCGGATCTGCCTGCGGGAGATGGCGCACCGGGGCGAGCTGCCCGGCGTGACCAAGTCCAGCTGGTGACCGTCTCCACCTCCGAACTTCTCCCTACTCACCATCTAGTCACCGTAGGTCGCCGGCCGGCGAAACCACGGCGGGAAAGAGGCCCCAGGCCATGACGATGACCGACCCGATCGCAGACATGTTGACGCGTCTGCGGAACGCCAACCAGGCGTACCACGAGTCGACCACGATGCCGTACAGCAAGATCAAGCAGGGCATCGCCGACATTCTCCAGCAGGAGGGTTACATCTCCTCCTACAAGGTCGAGGAGCCCAAGGAGGGCGCCGTCGGCAAGACCCTGGTCGTCGACCTCAAGTTCGGCCCGAGCCGGGAGCGCTCCATCGCGGGTGTTCGCCGGATCAGCAAGCCGGGCCTGCGGGTCTACGCGAAGTCGACCAACCTGCCCAAGGTCCTCGGTGGACTGGGTGTCGCGATCATCTCGACGTCCCAGGGACTGCTGACCGACCGTCAGGCCAAGAACAAGGGCGTCGGCGGGGAAGTCCTCGCCTACGTCTGGTGACGAAGAACCGGAAGGAGGACCACTCTCATGTCTCGCATCGGTAAGCTCCCGATCTCGGTCCCGTCCGGCGTCGACGTCACGATCGACGGCCAGACGGTCACCGTGAAGGGTCCCAAGGGTCAGCTCTCGCACGTCGTGGCTGAGCCCATCGCGGTCAACCGGGACGAGGACGGCACCATCGCGGTGTCCCGCCCCGACGACCAGCGCAAGAGCAAGGAACTGCACGGCCTGTCCCGCACCCTGATCGCCAACCTGGTGACCGGCGTGACGGACGGCTACGAGAAGAAGCTCGAGATCGTCGGCGTCGGGTACCGCGTCCTGTCCAAGGGACCGACCCAGCTGGAGTTCTCGCTCGGGTACAGCCACACGATCACGGTCGACGCCCCCGAGGGCATCACCTTCGTGGTCGAGGCGCCGACCCGCTTCTCGGTGCAGGGCATCGACAAGCAGTCGGTCGGCGAGGTCGCCGCCAACATCCGCAAGCTGCGCAAGCCCGAGCCGTACAAGGGCAAGGGTGTGCGGTACGCGGGCGAGCAGGTGCGCCGCAAGGTCGGAAAGGCTGGTAAGTAACCATGGCGATCGGACTGCGTCCGCACAAGCACTCCGCCAAGAAGACGGCGTCGCGGCTGCGTCGCCAGATCCGGGTCCGGAAGAAGATCAACGGCACGGCCGACCGGCCGCGGCTGGTGGTCACCAAGTCGTCGCGGCACCTGTTCGTTCAGGTCATCGACGACGTGGCCGGCAAGACGCTGGCGTCCGCCTCCACCATGGAGGCCGACCTGCGTGGCGCGGAGGCGAACAAGACCGACAAGGCCAAGACGGTGGGCGGCCTGATCGCCGACCGGGCCAAGGCCGCCGGCATCGACTCGGTCGTCTTCGACCGGGCCGGGAACAAGTACCACGGCCGCATCGCGGCCCTGGCCGACGCCGCTCGCGAGGGCGGGCTCGGCTTCTGATGGCGACAAGGGAAGAAGGTAACTCGAAATGAGCGGAGGCCAGCAGCGTCGCGGAGGCGGCGCCGGTGGTGAGCGCCGTAACCGCGACGGTGGTCGTGGTGCGGCAGCCGACAAGACCGCCTACATCGAGCGTGTGGTAGCCATCAACCGTGTCGCCAAGGTCGTGAAGGGTGGTCGTCGCTTCAGCTTCACCGCCCTCGTGGTCGTCGGCGACGGTGAAGGCACCGTCGGTGTGGGTTACGGCAAGGCCAAGGAGGTGCCCGCGGCGATCGCCAAGGGTGTCGAGGAGGCCAAGAAGGCGTTCTTCAAGGTGCCGCGGATCCAGGGCACCATCCCGCACCCGGTCCAGGGCGAGAAGGCCGCAGGCGTTGTCATGCTGCGTCCGGCCGCTCCCGGTACCGGTGTGATCGCGGGTGGCTCGGCGCGCGCCGTACTGGAGTGCGCCGGGATCCACGACATCCTCAGCAAGTCGCTGGGTTCGTCCAACGCCATCAACGTGGTGCACGCCACGGTGGCGGCGCTGCGCAGCCTGGAGACCCCGGAGGCCGTGGCCGCGCGCCGTGGCCTGACGGTCGAGCAGGTCGCCCCGGCGGCACTGCTGAAGGCGCGGGCGGAGGTGGCCTCCTGATGGCACGCCTGAAGGTGACCCAGACCCGTTCCGGCATCGGTGGCAAGCAGAACCAGCGCGACACGCTGCGCACCCTGGGCGTCAAGCGGATCGGCGACACCGCCGTCCACGAGGACAAGCCCGAGGTCCGCGGCATGGTGCGTGCGGTTCGCCACCTCATCACGGTCGAGGAGGTCGACTGACATGGCGCTGAAGGTTCATCACCTGCGTCCGGCGCCCGGTGCCAAGACCGCCAAGACCCGCGTGGGTCGTGGTGAGGGCAGCAAGGGCAAGACGGCCGGCCGCGGTACCAAGGGCAGCAAGGCGCGCAACAACATCCCCGAGTACTTCGAGGGTGGCCAGATGCCGCTGCACATGCGGCTCCCGAAGCTGAAGGGCTTCAAGAGCAGGAACCGGGTGGAGTTCCAGGTCGTTAACCTGGACAAGCTCGGACAACTGTTCCCCGAAGGTGGCGAGGTCGGCGTAGCCGAACTGGTCGCCAAGGGTGCGGTCCGTCGTGGTCAGCCGGTGAAGGTGCTGGGTGACGGCGAACTGACCGTGGCACTGCAGGTTTCGGTGCACAAGTTCTCCAAGTCCGCCCAGGACAAGATCCAGGCGGCCGGGGGGACCATCACCGAGGTGTGACGAGGTCCAGGGCTCGACCGGTACGGCGCTTGATATCCTGCGCCGGTCGGACGAGCCCTGGTTCGTCTCTTGCCCAGCTGCTTTGCTAGGCCCCTGCCCTGCCCGGGGCAGAGGAAACATGTGGGAGGACAGGGTGTTAGGCGCCTTTGCCAACGCGTTCAAGACTCCGGACCTGCGCCGGAAGATCTTGTTCGTGCTCTTCATCGTCGTGATCTTCCGGATCGGCTCGGTCGTGCCGGCCCCCGGCGTGAACGTCCAGTCCCTGCACACCTGTATCAAGGTGTCCCAGGGTGGTGCGAACGCGAACCTTTACAACCTGATCAACCTGTTCTCCGGCGGCGCGCTGCTGCAGCTCGCGATCTTCGCGCTCGGCATCATGCCGTACATCACCGCCAGCATCATCCTGCAGCTACTCACCGTGGTGATCCCGCGGCTGGAGTCGCTGAAGAAGGAAGGCCAGGCGGGACAGGCCAAGATCACCCAGTACACCCGGTTCCTCACCGTCGGGCTGGCGATCCTGCAATCGACCGCGTTCGTGGCGCTGGCCCGGACGCCGGGCCGGCTGTTCCAGGGCTGCAACGAGCCGCTGCTGTACAAGGACGACTGGTTCACGATCAGCGTGATCGTGCTCACCATGACCGCCGGCACCGGCGTGATCATGTGGCTGGGCGAGCTGATCACCGACCGTGGCGTCGGCAACGGCATGTCGATCCTGATCTTCACCCAGATCGTCGCCACCTTCCCGACCCAGCTGTGGAACATCCGCAAGCAGAAGGGCATCGCCACCTTCCTGGTCGTGATCGTCATCGGCTTGGTGATCATGGCCGCGGTCATCTTCATCGAACAGGCGCAGCGCCGGATCCCGGTGCAGTACGCCAAGCGGATGGTCGGCCGGAAGATGTTCGGCGGCACCTCGACGTACATCCCGCTGAAGGTGAACCAGGCCGGTGTCATCCCGGTCATCTTCGCCTCCAGCCTGCTCTATCTACCGGTGCTGCTGAGTCAGTTCCAGCAAGGCAAGGGCTGGGCCAACTGGATCCAGGGCAACCTGGTCAAGGGTGACCACCCGATCTACATGGTGACGTACGTCGCCCTGATCATCTTCTTCACGTATTTCTACGTCTCGATTACCTTCAATCCGAAGGAAGTTGCAGACAACATGAAGAAGTACGGCGGCTTCATCCCCGGGATCCGGGCGGGACGGCCGACCGAGGAGTACCTGGGCTACGTGCTGTCCCGCATCACGCTGCCAGGCGCGCTCTACCTCGCGGCGATCTCGATGATCCCGCTGGTCGCGCTCGTCCTGCTGAACGCGAACCAGAACTTCCCGTTCGGTGGTACGTCGATCCTGATCATGGTCGGCGTCGGACTGGACACGGTGAAGCAGATCGAGAGTCAGTTGCAGCAGCGAAACTACGAAGGGTTCCTGCGCTGATGAGAATGTTGCTGATGGGTCCGCCCGGGGCGGGCAAGGGCACGCAGGCAAAGGTGCTTGCGGAACGCCTGAATATCCCGGCCGTGTCCACCGGTGACATCTTCCGTGCGAACGTCAAGGACGAGACGCCGCTCGGGCTCGAGGCGAAGCGCTACATGGACGCCGGTGACTACGTCCCGGACGAGGTCACCAACGCAATGGTGCGGGACCGGTTGTCCGAGGCCGACGCGGGCGACGGTTTCCTGCTCGACGGCTACCCGCGGACGCTGGCCCAGGTGGGCACGCTGGACGACATCGTGGCCGACCACGGCCACAAGCTGGACGCGGTGGTGGCGCTGGTCGCCGACATCGACGTGCTGGTCAGCCGGATGCTCAAGCGCGCCCAGACCGACGGCCGGACGGACGACTCCGAAGAGGTCGTCCGGCACCGGCAGGACGTCTACACCGCCGAGACCAAGCCGCTGCTGCGGGTGTACGCCCAGCGCGGCCTGCTGGTCGAGGTGGACGGAGTCGGCGAGATCGACGAGGTGAGCGAGCGCGTGCTCGCCGCCCTGAAGACGATCACGGAGTAAGCGCGGGCTGTGATGTTCAGAGACCGCGGGATCGAGATCAAGACCCGCGAACAGATCCTTTCGATGCGGGCGGCCGGCCTGGTCGTCGGCCGCACGCTGGAACTGCTGCGCGGCGAGGTCCGGGCCGGTATCAGCACCGGCGAACTGGACGCGATCGCCGAGGACAACATCCGGTCCTCCGGCGCGGTCCCGTCGTTCAAGGGCTACCACGGCTTCACCGGCTCGATCTGCGCTTCGGTGAACGACGAGATCGTGCACGGCATCCCCGGTGGCCGGGTGCTGGCCGACGGCGACCTGATCTCGATCGACTGCGGTGCGATCGTCGACGGCTGGCACGGCGACGCGGCGATCACAGTGCCGGTCGGCGAGGTCGGCGCCGAGCTGCTCGAGCTGGCCCGGATCTGCGAGGAGTCGATGTGGCGTGGGTTCGCCGCCGCGAAGCTCGGCGGCCGGCTCACCGACATCTCCCACGCTGTCGAGGCCCACGTCCGGGCGACCTCGTCGTACGGGATCGTCGAGGACTTCGTCGGGCACGGGATCGGCTCGGCGATGCACCAGCCGCCGAACGTGCCGAACTTCGGCCGCCCGGGCCGGGGCCCCAAGCTGGTCGACGGGATGGCGCTGGCCGTCGAGCCGATGCTCACGCTCGGCAAGCAGGACAACCACACGCTCGAGGACGACTGGACGGTCGTCACCGACGACGGTCTGGCCGCCGCGCACACCGAGCACACGTTCACTCTCACTCCGCAGGGTCCCTGGGTGCTGACCGCGCTCGACGGCGGCGAGGCCAAGCTGGCCGAGCTCGGCGTCAAGTGCGGCGCGCTGACCGACTGACGGCGCGCTAGCTGATCGACGGACAGTCGGGGTCCACCCGTCGGGGGACGCAGGCGAACCGCAGCTGAGGCACACTTGGGACATGCCTCAGTACCAGCCGCACCAGCGGTTCACCGAAGCCGACCGGGACAAGATCGCCGGGCGGCTGCGGGACGCGTTCGCGGACGGCCGGCTGGATCAGCCCGAGTTCTCCTCCCGCCTCGACCAGTTGTACGCCGTCCAGACGTACGGCGAGCTGGAGCCGCTGGTGCGTGACCTGCCGCCGGTCCGGACGTACCAGACGCCCGCGGTGGTGCAGGACAGCAAGCCGGCGCCCGCGCCGGGCGACTTCCCGGAGCGCAAGAAGGATGCCCGTCCGCATCGGCACGGGATCGCTGCGCTGGGTGGCGGTTTCACCGGCGTCGTCATGATCAACGTGGTGATCTGGTTCGTGATCGGTCTCGGCAACGGCGGTCACTGGCCGCACTTCTGGCCGGTCTGGCTGCTGATCCCGTGGGCGATCTTCGCCCTGGGCGGCCTCGGTAGGCGCCGTTGACCGCGGCCCCGGTGAGCCGCCGCGTGGCCGGTCCGCGTCTGCGGCCGGACTGGGCGTGGCAGCTGCGTCAGGGGTCGGCACTCGTCTACCTCATCTGGTTCGCCGTCGCCGTACCGCTGGTGGTCGTGGGGCTGCTGATGGAGCCGCGCTGGGTCGGCTGGTTCGTGCTGGGATGGTTCCTGGTGCTGCTGCTGTTTACGCTGGCCACGCGGCTGGTCGACGGCCGGCAGCGCAAGTCCTGGGCCGACGCGGCCGGACAGCTCGGTTGGCGGACCAATGCCGCCGGTCCGGAGCTGCTGGAGCGCTGGCCGTTCCCGCCGTTCACCGACCCGGACTCCGGCGTGGTCGACGTGACGACCGGGCGGCATCGGGGCCGGGAGTTCTGGACCGGGCGCTTCCACCACAAGGTACGGCGCCGGGAGCTCGGCTTCGACTTCGTCGACCTGCAGGTGGACCGGCCGCTCCCGCCGTTGCAGGTGCTGCCCGCGTCGCTGGCTCCGGTCGCGGCCGCGAGCCTGCTGCCGCTGCAGTTGACCATCGACGGGCTGCCCGGGCGCTACTGCCTGTTCAACGGCCGCGAGGACCACGCTCAAGCGGTCCTGCATCCGGGCGCAGTCGAGGCCCTGGCCCAGGTGCCGGCCTTCGGCTTCAGCTGCGAGGGACGCCGCTTCGTCGCGATCCTCCCGGCCTACCGGGACGCCACCACTGCCTTGGCCCAGCTGGACGCGGCCTGCGACCTGCTCGACCTGATGCCCGAACAACTCTGGCGCGAAGGCGAACAGTGGGCGGCTACACACTCTCAGTGATCGCCAATGCGCTGCCCAGGCGGCGTACGGAGTCTCGATTGGGTTTCGCGTGGGGGAGTGGCGTACACTCATTCCTTGGCTCTTTGTAGCCTCTGTCTCGTTGTGCCCGCGGCTGCCTGACCTCGTGTCAGGAGGGCATTCGAGCCTGGGCCCGAGCCGGTAGTACCCACCTTTTCAGTACGTCGTCTACAGAAGTGCGAGGACATGCCCAAAAAAGAGGGAGTCATCGAACTCGAGGGCACCATCGTGGAGGCCCTGCCGAACGCGATGTTCCGTGTTGAGCTGTCCAATGGGCACAAGGTGCTCGCGCACATCAGCGGCAAGATGAGGCAGCACTACATCCGGATCCTCCCCGAGGACCGGGTCGTCGTGGAGCTGTCGCCGTACGATCTCACCAGGGGTCGCATCGTCTATCGGTACAAGTAGGACCACCACCAACACCTGTCGAAGAAAGTAGCTCGATGAAGGTCAATCCGAGCGTCAAGAAGATCTGCGACAAGTGCAAGGTGATCCGCCGTCACGGCCGGGTCATGGTGATCTGCGAGAACCCGCGGCACAAGCAGCGGCAGGGCTGACCAAGCCTTTTCGAGCAGTACACAGCACTTTCGCACTACACAGCGCGCACGCTCGTCCAGCAGCAAGATGTTCCGCTGCTGGACGTCGCCCCCGGAACAGAGGCCGGGGCCCTGCCGGTGAGCAATTCACCGAGGCGGGCGGGGACGCGGCGCGCCACCACACCTCTGCCGACGAAAGGAACACCGCCACATGGCACGCCTCGTAGGGGTCGACCTGCCGCGCGACAAGCGCATCGAGGTCGCTCTCACCTACATCTTCGGTGTAGGTCGTACTCGCGCCCTGAAGACGCTCGAAGCCACCGGGATCTCCGGTGACAAGCGCGTCCACGAACTGGGCGACGAAGAACTGGTCAAGCTCCGGGACTTCATCGAAGGCAACTACAAGATCGAAGGTGACCTCCGTCGCGAGGTGACCGCGGACATCCGCCGCAAGATCGAGATCGGGTCGTACCAGGGTCGCCGGCACCGCAGCGGCCTGCCGGTGCGTGGTCAGCGCACGCGGACCAACGCCCGCAGCCGTAAGGGTCGTCGCAAGGCGATCGCCGGCAAGAAGAAGAAGTGATGACCCGGATGACCGTCGACCACCCCAGGAGCAACTGACCTATGCCTCCCAAGAGCCGCACCGCGGCCGGCGCGAAGAAGGTGCGCCGCAAGGAGAAGAAGAACGTGGCCGCCGGCCACGCGCACATCAAGAGCACGTTCAACAACACGATCGTGACGATCACCGACCCGACCGGCGCGGTCATCTCGTGGGCTTCCGCGGGAACCGTCGGCTTCAAGGGTTCGCGCAAGTCCACCCCGTTCGCCGCGCAGATGGCCGCCGAGGCCGCTGGGCGCCGGGCGATGGAGCACGGCATGCGCAAGATCGACGTGTTCGTGAAGGGTCCCGGCTCCGGCCGTGAGACCGCGATCCGTTCGCTGGGTGCCGTCGGCCTCGAGGTCGGCACCATCCAGGACGTCACCCCGACCGCACACAACGGATGCCGCCCGCCGAAGCGGCGCCGGGTCTGATCCCAGAGAGAGGAAGGTAGCGAACCATGGCCCGTTACACCGGACCGATGACCAAGAAGTCGCGCCGTCTCGGGGTCGACCTCGTCGGTGGCGACAAGGCGTTCGAGCGCCGTCCGTACCCGCCGGGTATGCACGGCCGCGGCCGCCCGAAGGAGAGCGAGTACCTGCTCCAGCTCCGTGAGAAGCAGAAGGCCCGCTTCTCGTACGGCGTCCTGGAGAAGCAGTTCCGCCGGTACTACGAGGAGGCCTCGCGGCGCTCCGGCAAGACCGGTGACAACCTGCTGATCATCCTCGAGTCCCGGCTGGACAATGTGGTGTACCGCAGCGGCCTGGCCCGGACCCGTCGGCAGGCCCGTCAGCTCGTCGTCCACGGTCACTTCACCGTGAACGGCGTCAAGGTGAACATCCCGTCGTACCGGGTGGCCGCCCACGACATCATCGATGTCAAGGCGAAGTCGGTCGAGACGACCCCGTTCATCATCGCCCGGGAGACGCACTCCGAGCGCGTCGTCCCGGCCTGGCTCGAGGTGATGCCCGAACGGCTTCGCATCCTCGTCCACCAGCTGCCGACCCGGCAGCAGATCGACACCCAGGTCGCCGAGCACCTGATCGTCGAGCTCTACTCGAAGAACTGATCCTGCTCCGGCCGGTGGCCTGTGGTCACCGGCCGGAAACGGTCGGTCCTTCGGCCCTTCGCGACCTCAAATAGTGGTCGTCGCGGAACCAGAAAGAAGAACGAAGTGCTTATTGCGCAGCGCCCCACCCTGACCGAAGAGGTCGTCGGCGAGCACCGCTCGCGGTTCGTGATCGAGCCGCTCGAGCCGGGCTTCGGCTACACCCTCGGCAACTCCATCCGCCGTACCCTGCTGTCGTCCATCCCGGGCGCCGCCGTGACCAGCATCAAGGTCGACGGCGTGCTGCACGAGTTCTCGACGGTTGCCGGGGTCAAGGAAGACGCCACCCAGCTGATCCTGAACCTGAAGGACCTGGTCGTCTCCTCCGAGCACGACGAGCCGGTCACCATGTACCTGCGCAAGCAGGGCCCCGGCGACGTCACCGCCGCCGACATCGCGCCGCCGGCCGGTGTCGAGGTGCACAACCCGGACCTGAAGATCGCCACCCTGAACGAGAAGGGCCGGCTCGAGATGGAGCTGGTCGTCGAGCGGGGCCGCGGTTACGTGTCGGCGATCCAGAACAAGTCCGCCGACGCCGAGATCGGCCGGATGCCGGTCGACTCGATCTACTCGCCGGTCCTCAAGGTCACCTACAAGGTCGAGGCGACCCGTGTCGAGCAGCGCACCGACTTCGACCGCCTCGTGGTCGACGTCGAGACCAAGCCGTCGATGCTGCCCCGCGACGCCGTCGCGTCGGCCGGTAAGACGCTGGTCGAGCTGTTCGGCCTGGCCCGCGAGCTGAACGTCGAGGCCGAGGGCATCGACATCGGCCCGTCGCCGGTGGACGAGCAGATGGCCGCCGACCTGGCCCTGCCGGTCGAGGACCTGCAGCTGACCGTCCGCTCCTACAACTGCCTCAAGCGTGAGGGCATCCACACCGTGGGTGAGCTGATCTCGCGCAGCGAGCAGGACCTGCTGGACATCCGCAACTTCGGCTCCAAGTCGATCGACGAGGTCAAGCTGAAGCTGGCCGAGATGGGCCTGTCGCTGAAGGACTCGCCTCCTGGCTTCGACCTGCGTGCGGCCGCCGAGGCCTACGGCACCGAGGCCGAGGACGAGGACGAGAGCTTCGCCGAGACCGAGCAGTACTGACACCCACCCCGGGCCACCATCGGCCTGAATCCTTCTGGAGTAAGAGATGCCTACCCCCACCAAGGGTGCCCGGCTGGGCGGCAGCCCGGCGCACGAGAAGCTGATCCTCAGCAACCTCGCGACGTCGCTGTTCGAGCACGGCGCCATCACCACCACCGCGGCCAAGGCCAAGCGCCTGCAGCCGCTGGCGGAGTCGATGATCACCAAGGCGAAGCGTGGTGACCTGAACTCGCGCCGCCAGGTGATGAAGCGGATCAAGGACAAGAGCGTCGTGCACGTGCTCTTCACCGAGATCGGCGAGCGGTACGCCGACCGTCCGGGCGGCTACACCCGGATCACCAAGCTCGGCCCGCGCAAGGGTGACAACGCGCCGATGGTGAAGATCGAGCTGGTCGAGGCACTGGCCGACTCGCCGAAGGCGAAGAAGACCACCGCCAAGAAGGCCCCGGCCAAGAAGGCGGCGGAGAAGGCCGAGACCGAGGACAAGGTCGAGGACGAGAAGGTCCAAGACGTTGTCGCCGGCAAGTACGAGGGCTCGGCCGCGCCGAACGCCGACGGCTCCGCGCCGGCCGGCTTCGACATCAAGGGCAACGAGAACTCGATGAAGTACCACACGACCGAGTCGCCGTGGTACGACCAGACCGAGGCCGAGGTCTGGTTCTCGTCGGAGGCGGACGCCGAGGCCGCGGGCTTCACCAAGGCCGGCGAGACCGAGGACGACGACAAGTAACACCAGCTGTTCCGGACAGCGCCCCTCACCGCACGGTGAGGGGCGCTGTTTGCGTTAGATTGCCGTGTGCGTTGGCGGATAGACCTGAGATACGACGGAACGGCCTTCCACGGCTGGGCCCGTCAGGAGGGCCTCCGGACCGTGCAGGGTGTGCTGGAGGAGACCCTCCGCGTCGTACTGCGACTCCCGGAGACTCCTGTGGTGACCTGCGCCGGCCGCACGGACACCGGCGTACACGCTCGCGGTCAGGTCACCCATGTGGACGTCGAAGGCGCTGTAGAGCCGCTGAGGCTCCTGAGAAGCCTGAACGGCGTCCTGCCCGAGGATGTGGCTGTCACAGCCGTCACGGCGGCTCCAGAGGGCTTTGACGCCCGCTTCTCCGCTCTGGCCCGTCGCTACGTCTACCGCCTCTGCGACGATCCGGCCGGCTGGGACCCGCTCACCCGTGGGCACGTACTGCGAGTGGGCCGCCCGCTGGATGTGGATCTGATGAACGCGGCCGCGGCCGGTCTGCTCGGGGAGCACGACTTTGCCGCATTCTGCAAGAAGCGTGAGGGTGCGAGCACAGTGCGGGCCCTGCTGGAGTTCTCGTGGCTGCGGACGGCTCCCGGGCTGCTGGAGGGCACAGTGATCGCGGATGCCTTCTGTCACTCGATGGTCCGGGCTCTGGTGGGTTCGATGATCCCGGTGGGTGACGGGCGACGTGACGTCGACTGGCCGGCCGCCGTACTGGCCGGCAAGCTCCGGGATTCGGCTGTGTCGGTGCTGCCCGCGCACGGCCTCACACTGGAGGAAGTGCGGTATCCGGCCGATGACGAGCTGGCCGCGCGGGCATTGCAGGCCCGTCAAGTCAGGGGAGAGGTACACCAGCGTGGCTGACCACTACTTCTCGGCGGAGCCCGGTTCCGCGGACGTACGCCGTACTGTCGAGGCCCGGATCTGGGGACGCGAGTACACGTTCACCACCGCGACCGGAGTGTTCTCCAGAGACCGGTTGGACATCGGTACGGCGGTGTTGCTGCGCGAGGTGGATCCGCCGACCGGCTCGGGCACGTTCCTCGACCTGGGGACCGGCTATGGGCCGATCGCGTGTGCACTGGCCGTGGAAGCGCCCGAGGCCGTGGTTTGGGCAGTGGATGTGAACACCCGGGCGCTGGAGCTGACCGGGGAGAACGCGGGTAAGGCCGGCGTGAATGACCGCGTGCATCCGGCGCTGCCGGACGACGTACCCGGTGACGTGGTCTTCGACCAGATCTGGTCGAATCCGGCGATCCACATCGGCAAGGCCGAGCTGCACAAGATGCTGCTGCACTGGCTGGCCCGGCTTGCCCCCGGCGGCGTGGCATGGTTCGTCGTCGGCAAGAACCTCGGCGGCGACTCGCTGCAGCGCTGGCTGACCGAGCAGGGCTACCCCTGCCGGCGGATCGGCAGCGCGAAGGGGTTCCGGGTCCTGTGTGCAACGAACCCGGGTCCATCGCCGTCCTGAGGGTATGGAGGCAGCCTTGGCGGCAGCAGAGGCACGGACCGACGCGCTCGACTTCGAGCAGTGGGTGACCGAGAAGGCAGATGCACTGCTGCGGTTCGCCTATGTCCTCACCGGGGACGGAAACCTGGCCGAGGACGCCGTTCAGGATGCCTTGACCACGGCCTGTGCCCGCTGGAGCCGGGTGAGCCAGGCCGACGACCCCGAGGCATACGTGAAGCGGATGGTGGTGAACGCGCACATCTCCTGGTGGCGACGGTTCCGCCGCCGCGAGGCACCGGCGCCGGACCCGGTCCGGAGCGCACCGGCCGCCCCGGACGGTACGGCCGCCCGGGCTGAGTCGGACGCGGTCTGGGCGCTGTGCTCGACGCTGCCGGACAAGCAGCGGGCAGCCGTCGTACTGCGCTTCTACGAGGAGCTCTCGTACGCCGAGATCGGTGTGCTGCTGCACTGCGCGGAGGCGACCGCCCGATCACACGTCCACAGAGCATTGGCCGCACTGAAGACCACGCTGAGCAAGGAAGGAGCCGAGGATGCCTGAGCACGACCCTGAGCAGGAGCTCGGCCCCAAGATCGCGTCGGCGTTCCAGAGCCAGGCCGACGCCCAGACCGGACTGCGGAACGACGGACTGGCGCGAGAGGCGCGCCGGCGAGTGCGCAAGCGGCGGCAGAACCTGACCATGGCCGCAGCGGCTGTCGTGGTGGCGGCGGCCATCGGCGGAGTGTGGAACCTGGCGAGCGGTGAGTCTCCGGTCGCGTCGACTGCCAGTGACAGCAGTGGGCACAGCCAGGCATCGGCCCCGGACAAGTCGACCGAGGGCATGGCGCCGCCGAAGGCCGCGGTGAGTTGTCCTCCGGATCACCCGATTCTCCAGGCCGACGGGCCCAACGCCGTACCGGCCGGGACGGGACTGGACCTGAACACACCGGTGACCGGGCTGCAGGCGTGCCGCTACCAGCTCACTCCGGGGTCCACGGCGCTGCTCGGCCAGGAGCGGTCCAGCCCTGAGGTCGCGCAGCAGGTGGTCGACGCGATCAAGGTGCTGCCGGAGCGGAACCCGGCGCTGCTGGTGTTCAAGTGCGCGCCGCAGACCGCACAGCCGTCGGAAGCGATCGTGCTGCGCTTCGACACCGCGGCCGGCATCCGCGAGGTCTGGGTCCAGTACGACGGCTGCGACTCCGCCGGCTTCTTCACCGGCACCCACACCTACGGCCTGTACGCCGCCCCGCTCAAACTCTTCATGACCGGCTCGGTCCGCCCACCCGGCAGCACCTACCTCAACGCCCTCAAGGACTGGTGAGGATCGATAACGGTTCGCATGGTGGGGGTTGGGCGGTCAGACTGGTGGGATGGGTCACGTGGATGTCGCCGGGGTGGGGTACGAGCTGCCGGACGGCCGGGTGTTGCTGGACGACATCACCTTCCGGGTCGGGGACGGGGCCAAGGTCGCGCTGGTCGGGGCGAACGGGTCCGGCAAGACCACGCTGACCAGGATCATCGCGGGCGACCTGAAACCGCACAGCGGCAGCATCTCGCGGTCCGGCGGGCTCGGCGTGATGCGTCAGTTCGTCGGCTCTGTGCGGGACTCCTCGACCGTGCGTGACCTGCTGCTCGGGGTCGCGCCGGAGGCGATCCAGCAGGCCGCGGCCAAGCTGGACAAGGCCGAGCTGAAGATGATGGAGGCCGACGACGAGAAGACCCAGCTCAAGTACGCGCAGGCGGTGTCGGACTGGGGCGAGGTCGGCGGGTACGACGCGGAGGTCCTCTGGGATGTCTGTACGACGTCCGCCCTCGGCATACCGTTCGACCGCTGTCGCTGGCGCGAGGTGAAGACGCTGTCCGGCGGTGAGCAGAAGCGCCTGGTCCTGGAGGCCCTGCTGCGCGGCCCGGACGAGGTCCTGATGCTCGACGAGCCGGACAACTACCTCGACGTACCGGGAAAGCGATGGCTGGAGGACCAGCTCCGCAGCACCGACAAGACCGTGCTCTACATCAGCCACGACCGCGAGCTGCTGGCCAACACCGCCACCCGGATCGTCACGGTCGAATTAGGGGCCGCAGGCAACACCGCGTGGACGCACGGCGGCGGCTTCCGGACGTATCACGAGGCCCGCCGGCATCGCTTCGAGCGGTTCGAGGAGCTGCGCAAGCGCTGGGACGAGGAGCACGCGAAGCTCCGGGCGCAGATGCTGATGTACAAGCAGAAGGCGGCGTACAACTCCGACATGGCCTCGCGGTACCGGGCGTCGCAGACCCGGCTGCGCAAGTTCGAGGAGGCCGGGCCGCCGCAGGCGCTGCCGCGCGAGCAGAAGGTCAGCATGCGCCTCACCGGCGGCCGCACCGGCAAGCGTGCGGTGGTGTGCACCGGCGTGGAGCTGACGGGTCTGATGAAGCCCTTCGACCTGGAGGTCTGGTACGGCGAACGCGTCGCCGTCCTCGGATCCAACGGCTCCGGGAAGTCGCACTTCCTCCGGCTGCTCGCCAACGGCGGCTCCGATCCGGATGTCGAGCACCAGCCGGTGGGCGATGTACAGATCACTCCGGTGGCACACACGGGCAAGGCGAAGCTTGGCGCACGGGTTCGGCCGGGGTGGTTCGCGCAGACGCACGAGCACCCGGAGTTGGCCGGCCGCACGTTGCTGGAGATCCTGCACCGCGGCGACGACCACCGGGAGGGCATGGGCCGCGAGCTGGCGTCGCGGAAGCTGGACCGGTACGAGTTGGCTCATGCGGCCGAGCAGACCTTCGACAGTCTGTCCGGTGGGCAGCAGGCGCGGTTCCAGATCCTCCTGCTCGAGCTGTCCGGCGCCACGCTGCTCCTGCTCGACGAGCCCACCGACAACCTCGACGTCGAGTCGGCCGAGGCGCTGGAGGAAGGTCTCGACTCCTTCGACGGCACTGTCCTGGCGGTCACCCACGACCGCTGGTTCGCCCGCGGCTTCGACCGTCACCTCGTCTTCGGCGCCGACGGCTCCGTCTACGAGTCCGACGAGCCAGTCTGGGACGAGGGCCGCGTCGAGCGCTCTCGCTGACCGTTAAGGTTCTCCCACAGCAGCGAGGGGGGAACTCGTATGACAGCTGAGCTGGCTGCCCGTTGGGCCGGGACCGTCGTGCCCAGCTGGCTCTACCGATGGCTCATGCCGGTCGGCTGGATTGCGGCACTCGTGGTGTCGATCGCGTCGGACGACGGGCCGTGCTCGGTCACCGATCCGAGGGTCTGTGGTCCGGATCGAACGTTCTCGCTCGCGATGATCGCCTGCTTCGCGTCGCTGATCCTGTGGTGGTGGCAGCCCGGCCTGGCCGCCATCGCGGGTCTGGTCTTCCTCGTCGTGGAGCTCCGGTACGACGATGTGGCCGGGGCACGGACCGCGTGGACCGTGTACGCCGCCGCCTGTGCGTTCCTGCTGGCCTGGCTGTCCGTCAGCCACCACCGCCAGCGGGCTCTGACCGCGGGTTTGCCGAGGAGACCGGTGATGATCCCGGCCGCGGGGCCGACCGGCCGCACTGGCCGGCTGATCGCCGCGGCTGTGCTGGTGGTCGTGGGAGCCGCCGCGCTCGGCGTGATGAACTGGCAGAGCCAGCGGGAGGAAGCACACCTTCGGCGGGCGATCGAGCAGACGGCCGTGACCGGCGACTACACCGACGACGGTGATCTCCGGCTCAAGCTGCCCGACGGCAGCACCAGCACCGTCACTGCTATCGACGACTACGCGCCAGGGACGCAGGTTCCGGTGCTGGTCGATCCCGCCGACCGGGACTGGATCCGGCTGCAGGCCGAGCTTGCGGATTACACCCCGTGGTACACGGTCGCCGGCGGCGCCTGGGCGTTGGCGATTCTCCTGGTGCTCCGCGACCTCCGGCGCCGCCGCGCCCGTCCGCGCCGAGCCTGGCACGCGCAGGCGCTACCGGTCCGCATCGATCCCGATGCCTCTGAGATCTTCGCGATCAGCTCCACTGACGGTCGAGTGCTCATCGGCTTCGTGAACCTCCAGTTGAACGACCAGGAGGCGGACGAACGGTATTTCACTGCGATGACCGGACTGGGCGACGAGGAGGACGCTCCGGCTGCGGTCCGACAGCAGTGGACCCACACGCTGCGGCGCTACCGGGGTGACGCTTTGCTGGTCGGCGATCTCGTCGAGGGCAGCTGGCCGACGATCCTGGTCCGCGACATTCCCCTCCGGCCGATCGCGCCGCTGCGTGGACCGCGTCGTACTCCATGGAGCGCGGAGTCGGTCGACAGATTCGACCTTGGTGCCGACGACGTCATCAGTGAACCCCGGGAAGCTGGGGAGAGACTCGTGGATCCGGCCCGGGAGATCCCGACCCTGCCGTGGTCCGTGCCGCTGGCGCCAGTCGCCTGGTGGTACCGGCCGGCGTTGGCCGCTGTCCTGCTGGCGGCACCGATCGCTGCGGTGGTGCTGGTGATCGCGATCTGGGGCGAGCGGGTGCCGGGGATCGGTCTCATCGTCGGGGGCGGCTATCTGATCCGCTACCTGAACGAGCACATCTTCTACCGCGTGGTCGCCTCGGCGACCGAGCTGCGGGTGCGGGCGGGGTGGTTCGACCGCGTGCAGCCCTGGCAGTCCGTTGATTCGGTCGAGTTCTCCGGCGATCGAGTAACGGTGCGATCAGGTGGCGAGTGGCATGTGATCGGGGGGCTTGCGCCAGGGCAGGCGTCGCAGGTGGCCGCCGTGCTGGAGGCGCTTCGGGTGCGAGCCCGTCATGGTCTCCCGACTCCACAGACGCGGCGTCGGCCCACGCCCTTCCTCGTGACGGAAGGCCTATACCTAGTGGTCTGCGTCGTCCTCTTGTCGGTGGTGTGGCTGTCCTAGGGGCTGACACACCAACCGTCGCGGTACGCCGCCCAGTGGGCCGGCGTCGCGGTGAAGTCGACGTACAGGGCCAGACCGAAGTTCTGGCGGTTCGAGGTGCCTAAGCCGAGGCGGGCGCCTCGGACTGCGGCTGACACAGTCTCAGCGCGGCCCCAGTGGGACGGGTTGCTCTCCCAGTACGCCGGTAGGCCCATGAGGAGGTTCGTCGACGCGGCAGTGACCTTCAGGGCGAGCTCGGTCTGCTTGGCGACGTAGCCGCCGTACAAGGACTCCAGGGGCAGCGCGGTGTCGTAGGACATGACGGCGATCTGCTCGACGCGTCGGGCGACCTCGCCGAAGTAGTCCTGCGACCACCACTTGCCCAGGACGTTCAAACGCCAGAGCGGGTCGATCTGCGCGGCCGCGACGGACAGGGGTACGCCGTGCGCAGCCGTAAGCACATGTGTTTCGTCCAGTACGGCGAGGAAGCCGGCCGACCCGGAGTGCACCGGCTCGAAGTCGAAGTGGATGCCTTGGAACCCTTGATCGAGTACGGCGGCCGACGAGGCGACCACTCGGCTCCGGACAGCCGGATCGTCCAGATCCATACCCGGGTTCTTCGCGGGCTGGACGACATCGCCCAGCCATGCCTGCACGCGGACGTCGGGCGCCGCGGCTCGCATGGCCGTGACAAACCACCTGGCCTTCGGCGAGACCTTTGCCAACGGCAACGATCCGTCATGCTCCAACGGGCCAGTGTGCACGTACACGTCGCGGATCCCCGTGCCGTTCAGCTGCTTGGCCAGCGCGGCGACGTCGGCCGTCGTCTTCCGCCCGTCCACCCACGCATGGCCCAGCCACAACGCGTCGTGGTTGCGCGTCCGTGCTTCCGCCGAGGGCTCGCCGGCATACGCCAGCCAGAGTGAGATCGGGTACGCCGACAGCAGCAGTACGAAGACCAGCGCCATAGCCGTCACGATCCGGCGGCGGCGCGACCACGTCCGCCGGCGCCGCCTCACGAACGCGGTTTCAGGCCGTCGTAGATCAGCGCCAGCATCCGGTCCCGGACATGCGGCTCGAGCGCGGCCGCGGTCGCACCCCGCGACGCACCGATCAGCAGCGCGTAGGTCTCGGGGAACTGAGCATCCGCCCGTACGGCGCCGGCCTGCTGGGCCCGGGTGAGGAGCCCGTCGAACGCCTCCCGCATGCCCTGGCCCGCCTTCTGCGTGTCCGCGCCGATCGCCGTGCCGGCTGCGGCGAGCGCCTCGGCGATCGCCAGCTTCGACGCGGACTCCGACACGACCTGGGTGAAGAACGCATAGAACGCCGTACCCGGGTCGTCGCTGTCAGCCAGCTCCAGGGCCCGGTCACGGAGCCGCTCCAGCCGTAACGTGAGGACGGCCTCGAGCAGCTCGGTCTTGGTCGGGAAGTGCCGGAACACGGTCGCGATCCCGACACCGGCCAGCCTGGCCACATCGTCGGTCGACGCACCGGGCGAGCGCCCGAAGACCTCGTCCGCCGCGGTCATGATCCTGGCCCGGTTGTCCCGCGCGTCTGCTCGCACCCTGGTCCCTTCGTCGCCCCTCAGCCTAGGAGACGCTCCGCGTGCCCCGGTGGTTGTAAACGAAGTTGTGACTCCGTATATTCGGAGTCGTCACTCCATTTAACTCCTGTGAGGAATCCGATGACTCCCGAAGAGGTCTTCCTGAAGCTCGTCCGCGGCATCGGCGACCGCGAGCTCGCCGCGTTGCCCGAGTTGTACGCCGAGCGGACCGACGTACGCCATCCGATGAACCCGTACGGCGACCATCCGCTGCTGTCCCGGGACGCGCTCCGCGAGCACTTCGGCGGCACCGGCGCGCGGGCGACCGAGGTGATCCGGTTCCAGCCGGAGAACATCCGGATCCACCAGACCGCCGATCCCGAGGTGATCGTGGCCGAGTTCGACTATGTCGGCACGGTGATCGCGACCGGCGAGCCCTTCTCCGCGTCGAACGTCATCGTGCTGCGGGTCCGGGACGGCCAGATCGTCGAGTCCCGTGACTACATCGACCACGTCGCGATGACCCGCGCCCGCGGCCTGACCGAGCAACTGATCACTGCCCTGCGGGAACCGGCCGGCGCCCCCGCCGCGTCGTAGTCGGCAGAGGCGCCGGATGGCCCCGGACCGAGGCATCAAGCCCGCCCGGGGCCATCTCCAATCCGTACCGGCATCGCGGTCAGCGCCTTCACCGCGACCACCAGCCCGGCCGCCGCGAGTACGACGTCCTTCAGCACGTACTGCGCCTCCAGCGTCGGAGTTCCCGGGAACAGATCGCCGAAGAACAGCACCAGCGGCGACAGGATCCCGACCAGCGAGAACCCGAGCACCAGCAGTCCGGTCCGCAGCAACCGGCCGGAGATCAGGGTGATCCCGATGAAGCACTCCATCACCGCGGTCAGCAGGACCGCCGGCCGGCCGTGGATGATGTCGAAGGTGAGTGTGTCGACCGTCCGCATCACCAGCGCCTCCGCCGGGCTGGCCCCGGGAAAGAACTTGAGTACGCCGAACCCGAGAAAGATCAGCCCGAGGCTGACCCGCAGGATGTCGACGCTGCGCCGCCCGAACCAGCCGGCAACCCGATTCCCCTTGTAGATCAAGGCATTCATGATGGTCTCCCTGTCGCGATCGATGTCACAACAGCGTCGCCGTCAGACCGCCTCCACCGCGTCGGTCAGCTGACGGCACTTCCGCTACGCCGTCCGCGGTACGTCTCAGGGAGACCCTGAGGCCCGGGGGAGTAGAGGGTCAGTCATCGGTGTCGGCGATGGCATAGTGGTGGCCGAGGTCGCCTGTGCGGACTACCTGGCCTGTGTACCGCATGACCTCGGGATCGGCGGCCAGGGCGGCTACTGCCCGGCCTACGAACAGTGGGGACTCCGAGTCGGACAGATCGAAGTACTCGGCGGCACGCAGGACAGACTCGGTGCGGACCAGGCCGGGGTACAACGACACCGCGGTCACTCCGTGCTCGCGGAGTTCGTGCGCCATACAGGCGACCATGTGGTCGGTGGCCGCCTTCGCCGCCCCGTACGCGACGCCGGTGTCGGTCTTCACGGCGCCCTCCGAGGAGACGTTGACGATCAGCCCCGATCCCTGGGTCACCATCGTCGGAGCCGCCGCCACGGTGGTCACGTAATGGGCGCGCACCCCAGCCTGGAAGGCTGAGTCCCAGCGCTCGACCGGCTGGGTCCAGAATCCGGCCTCCAGCCAGAACTCCGTGCCGTCCCAGAAGTACTCGTAGCCACCCCAGACGTTGTTCACCAGTACGTCGAGACGCCCGGCCTCGGCCACCACCTGCCGGACGGCCCGCCTGGTCTGTTCGTCGTCACGGTGGTCGCAGGTGATCGCCACCCCGCGACCGCCCAGCGTCGTCACTTCCTCGGCCGTCTCCCGCACAGTGCCGGGCAGCGACGTCGGGGCCGGCCCGCCGGTCTCCGTCCGGCCGGTGACGTAGACGGTCGCTCCCTGCTCGCCGAGCCCGAGAGCGATCCCCTTTCCCACACCGCGGCTCGCCCCAGTGACGAGCGCGACCCTTCCCGCCAGCGTTCCCATCCACCGAAGCTAGCAGCGGCCGCGGACACAAAACGGCCCCTCGACCGTGGTGGTCGAGGGGCCGAGGGCGATGGGTCAGCGGTCGCCCATAGGGACGTACTGGACGCCGCGGGCACCGGTGTAGATCTGCTTGGGGCGGGCGATCTTCTGGTCGCCGTCGCCGAGCATCTCCAGCCACTGGGCCAGCCATCCCGAGGTGCGCGGGATCGCGAACAGGACGGTGAACATCTCCGGCGGGAACGACAGCGCCTCGTAGATCAGGCCGGAGTAGAAGTCGACGTTCGGGTAGAGCTTGCGGGACACGAAGTACTCGTCCTCCAGCGCGATCTTCTCCAGCTCGACCGCGATCTTCAGCAGCGGGTTGATCCCGGTCACCTCGAACACGTCGTCGGCGGCCTTCTTGATGATCTTGGCCCGCGGGTCGTAGTTCTTGTAGACCCGGTGGCCGAAGCCCATCAGCCGCTCCTCGCCTGCCTTCACGCCCTCGATGAACGACGGCACGTGGTCGACCGAGCCGATCCGGCGGAGCATCTTCAGCACGGCCTCGTTGGCGCCGCCGTGCAGCGGGCCGTAGAGCGCACCGATGCCGCCGGCAACCGCGGTGTACGGGTCGACCTGGGTGGAGCCGATCGCCCGGACCGCGTTGGTGGAGGCGTTCTGCTCGTGGTCGGCGTGCAGGATGAACAGGATCTCCAGCGCCCGCACCAGGCGATCGTCGGAGGCGTACTTGGGCTCGCTCATCTTGAACAGCATCGACAGGAAGTTCGCCGTGTAGCTGAGCTCGTTGTCCGGGTACACGTACGGCTTGCCCTGGGCGTGCCGGAACGCGAACGCGCCGAGCGTCGGCATCTTCGCGATCAGCCGCCGGATCTGCAGTGCCCGGGACTCCTCGTCGAAGACGTTGCGCGACTCGGGATAGAAGGTGGACAGCGCCCCGACCGACGCGAGCAGCATCCCCATCGGGTGCGCGTCGTACCGGAAGCCCTGCATGAAGGTCTTCAGGTTCTCGTGCACGAACGTGTGATACGTCACGTCGTGCGCCCAGGCCTCGTACTCCGCCTTGTTCGGCAGCTTGCCGTTGACGAGCAGGTAGGCCACCTCGAGGTAGTTCGACTGCTCGGCGAGCTGCTCGATCGGGTAGCCGCGATACTCCAGGATGCCCTTGTCGCCGTCGATGAAGGTGACCGACGAGCGGCAGGAGGCGGTGTTGACGAAGCCGGGGTCGTAGGTGGCCAGGCCACCGTCGCCGTCTTCGGCACTGATCTGTTTGAGATCGGCGGCACGGATTGTGCCATCGGTGATGGCAAGGTCGAAGTCCTTGCCGGTCCGGTTGTCCCGGACGGTGAGCGACTGTTCGGTCACAATGCCCTCTTCGGAAGCTGGCGTCATCGCCTGGTGAGTGAGGGTTATCGTCAGCCGGCGGGACGCGGTTCGGACTGCAATCTTCACCGCTAAACTAGTGCTGTCCTCAGCTCCTTCCAAGCTGGGGTCCCCGATCAGCCTGGGCTCGCTTTGACCCCGGGGTGCCGACGCCGGTATTCTGGGCTGCTGTTGTGCGTTCCAGGTCTGGCATCAGCACAGCCACGTCGGCGGACCGCTCGCCGACGTACCAGTTTTGTCAACCTCTGAGAAACGAAGGTCAACGACCGTGCGCACGTACAGCCCGAAGCCTGCTGACGTCACCCGTGAGTGGCACGTGATCGACGCCACCGACGTCACGCTCGGTCGGCTCGCCGTCCAGATCGCCACCCTGCTGCGCGGCAAGCACAAGCCGACGTTCGCTCCCCACGTGGACGGCGGTGACTTCGTCGTCGTCGTCAACGCCTCCAAGGTCGCCCTGTCCGGGACCAAGCGGACGGACAAGCTGGCGTACCGCCACTCGGGTCACCCGGGTGGTCTGACGGCCACGCCGATCGGCGAGATCCTCGACAAGGACCCTCGCAAGGCCGTCGAGAAGGCTGTCTGGGGCATGCTCCCGAAGAACCGCCTGAGCCGGAAGCTGCTGACCAAGCTGAAGGTGTACGCCGGTCCGGAGCACCCGCACACCGCCCAGCAGCCGAAGCCGTTCGAGATCACCCAGATCGCCCAGTAAGCGATCGACGAGCCAGGTAAACGAGGATTCACAGCGTGAGCGACATCACCACCGAGACCGAAGAGTTCGACACCGAGGTCCCCATCGACACCGAGGGCCCGGTCGCCTACACCTCCGAGACGAACCCGACTCCGGAGCAGCGCGCCGAGACGGGTCGTGTCGCGGTCATCAACCCGGCCGGCGCCACTGGCCGCCGCAAGGAGGCTGTCGCCCGCGTCCGCCTGGTGCCCGGCACCGGTCAGTGGACCGTCAACGGCAAGCCGCTGGACGTCTACTTCCCGAACAAGGTGCACCAGCAGCACGTGAACGAGCCGTTCGTCGTCGCGGGCCTGGAGGGCTCGTACGACGTGATCGCCCGGATCAACGGCGGTGGCATCACCGGCCAGGCCGGTGCGCTGCAGCTCGGTGTGGCCCGGTGCCTGAACGCCGCCGACGAGGAGGCGAACCGCCCGGGTCTGAAGAAGGCCGGTCTGCTCACCCGCGACGCGCGGATCAAGGAGCGGAAGAAGGCCGGTCTCAAGAAGGCCCGCAAGGCGCCGCAGTACAGCAAGCGCTGATCACCTGATGGGGCGTTTGTTCGGTACGGACGGAGTCCGTGGCCTGGCGAACGTGGACCTGACCGCGGAGCTGGCGCTCGACCTCTCGGTCGCGGCAGCTCACGTACTCGGCGAGGCCGGTGCCTTCGAAGGGCACCGGCCACGCGCCGTTGTCGGGCGGGATCCACGCGCCAGTGGTGAGTTCCTGGAAGCCGCCGTGGTGGCCGGTCTGGCCAGCGCCGGCGTCGATGTGGTCAAGCTCGGCGTCCTGCCGACGCCGGCCGTGGCCTACCTGACCGGCTCGACCGGCGCCGACCTCGGCGTGATGCTGTCCGCCAGCCACAACCCGATGCCGGACAACGGCATCAAGTTCCTGGCCCGCGGCGGGATCAAACTCGACGACCTGATCGAGGACGCGATCGAGGCCCGGATGGGCGAGGAGTGGCAGCGTCCGACCGGCGCGGCCGTGGGTCGTGTGCTCGAGGACGGGCAGGGCTTCGAGACCTACGTCTCGCACCTGGTCCGCTCCGCGCCGAACCGGTTCGACGGCCTGAAGGTCGTCATCGACTGCGCCAACGGCGCCGCCTCCGAGACCGCTCCCGAGGCCCTGCGCCGGCTGGGTGCCGAGGTGATCACGTACGCCGCCGCACCCGACGGACTGAACATCAACCTGAACTGCGGATCCACCCACCTGGAGGGTCTGCAGCGCGAGGTGATCGGCCACCGGGCGGATCTCGGCATCGCCCTCGACGGCGACGCGGACCGCTGCCTGGCCGTGGATGCGAACGGCGAGCTCGTGGACGGCGACCAGATCCTCGCGATCCTGGCGCTGGCCATGCGCGACAGCGGCCGGCTGTCCAACGACACCGTGGTCGCGACCGTGATGAGCAACCTGGGCTTCGTCCAGGCGATGGTCCGGGAGCGGATCGCGGTCGAGCAGACCAAGGTCGGCGACCGATACGTGCTCGAGGCAATGAAAGCCGGCGGCCACAAGCTCGGCGGTGAGCAGTCCGGGCACGTGATCCTGTCCGACCACGCCACCACCGGCGACGGCACCCTGACCGCGGTCATGCTGCTCGCCCGGCTCGCCCAGACCGGCAAGAGCCTGAGCGACCTGGCCAGTGCGATGACCCGCCTCCCGCAGGTGCTGGTCAACGTGAAGAACGTCGACAAGTCCCGGGCGGGCGACGACCCGGCGGTCCAGTCCGCCGTCGCCGAAGCCACCACCCGCCTCGGCGACACCGGCCGCGTCCTGCTCCGCCCGTCCGGCACCGAGCCGCTGGTCCGGGTGATGGTCGAAGCCGAGTCCTCGGACACGGCCCACGAGATCGCCCACTCCTTGGCGGAGACAGTCGCCACCGCTCTGAAGCTCTAGGTACCGCGAACGCTCCGAGGGCGTGGTTCCCACTCACCCGAGATGGGAGCCACGCCAATCAGGGTGCTTCGAGGCCTTCGATCGCCCAGGCGGTCGCCTGCTCGAGTTCCCCGTTCGGGAAGAGCTTCACCTCGCCGGGGATGGACCAGCCCGCGACCGTCACGAGTCGGCGGATGCTGTCCGCGTCCGAGACGACGGCGATGCGGTCGAAGGAACGCGGGTGGGCGAGGCCGAGGACGGCGTCCTGCCAGGCGCCCCCGGCGGTGTAGCCGTCGAAGCGGTCGTCGAGCACGTGGATGACGCGAATCCGCGGGTGCGCCTCCAGTGCCTTCTTCACCGCCGGCGCCGCGACCGTGTCGTAGTCGGCGGACTCGATCTGCCCGATCGCGACGAGGCCGACGACCCCGTCGGGGAGCCCGTCGATCAGCTCGATCATCGTGTGCCTAGCCCGAGAGTCCGGCCGATGCTTCCTTCAGCCCGGCCTTCAGCTCGTCCGCCGAGGCCTTGTCGATCTGGGCGATCGAGGTGCGGATCGAGTTGCTGAGCGCCCCCGCGACCGCGTCGGCCCCGGCATGCGCGTAGATCGCGATGATGCCGGCCGATCCCGGCGGCAGCGCGTCGTCGAGCTTGTCGCCGATACCGGCCTTCACGCGATGGCGAGCGAACTTCCCGGCCAGCCCGCCGACCGCGGCACCGACGACCGTCGAGGCCAGCAGCGGCGGGGCGAAGAGCCCGATGACGAGACCGACGCCGGCCCCGGCCTTGGCTCCTCTGTGACCGAGGTGGTCGCCGGTCTCCTTGACGGTGACCTCGCCGTCGGCGTCCTTGACGACGACGGCCACTCCATCGGTGGTGATCCCGCCGTCGGCCGCGAGCTTGGTGTAGGCGTCGAAGTCCTGCTGCGCAAGGTCCGGGATGAGATAGACCGCGATCAGGACGTCCAGCTGGTCCTTGTCACTCATGATGCTCCTTTCGCCCTGCGTCTCAGGCGCTCGCGGCGTGCGCCGCCAGGGCCTGAGCCGCGTGCTCGTTCAGCGCGTGCCTGTCCTCGTCGGTCAAGTCGGGCGCAACGTCGAAGACGACCTGCTTGATCTTGCCCGTGAAGGCGAACGGCGCCTTGTCGGCATAGCTGCGGTCGACGACCAGGCCGTTGTCGCGACCGATGTCCATGCCGGAGTAGCCCGAGAAGCGGGCCGGCACGGTGTGCTCCATCCGCCCCGTGGCGACCGGCTCGCCGTTGACCAGCAGCGTCACCTCACCGCCGGTCGCGGGTTTCGGCGCGTCGGCCGTGAACACGAGCTCGACCGCGACCTCGCCGGTCGGCAGCGGCAGCTCGGCCGCCTGCGTGTACACGAACACTCCGAGCATCGAGTAGGTGTGCTTGAGCAGCCCGTCCTGCACGAAGAGCGAGAAGCCGCCGAGATGGTCGGCCTCGGCAACGATCACTCCCTCCGCGCCGCCCTCGGGCACGACCAGGTCGGCGCTGATCGTGTAGGAGTGGTTGTAGATCCGTGGAATCATCCCGCTCGGGATGTTCTGGATGTCGCCGCGGAAGACGAACTTCGACACCTCCGGCAGCGGCGGTGTCATGCCGAAGAACGACGTCAGTCCGCCGAGCAGCGGCAACACGTTGTTGCGTCCGGCCTCCGCCCAGAAGAGCTCGGCGAGTTCCTTCGTCTTGTCCGGATGGTCGGCGGCCAGGTTCTTCGACTGGGTGAAGTCGTCGGGCAGGTAGTACAGCTCGACCGGATCGGCGTCGGGATCCCAGCCTGGCCCGAACTTCTTGAGCGCCTCCGGGTCGAACGTCCACGGGATCCGTGGCATCCGCTGGCAGTACAGCCACCCGTCCTTGTACATCGCCCGGTTGCCGAGGATCTCGTAGTACTGCTGCGTGTGGCGCTCCGGCGCGGCCGGGTCCGAGAACGAGTCGGCGAAGGTGACGCCGTCGAACGGCTGCTGCTGCACGCCGTCGACCGAGTCGGGCATCGGGATCCCGGCGAGGTCGAGGACCGTCGCGCCGATGTCGTTCACGTGCGTGTAGTGGCTGCGCAACGCGCCCGCGTCGCTGATGCCGCTCGGCCAATGCACAACGAGCGGGTTCCGCGTGCCGCCGAGATGCGAGGCGACCTGCTTGCCCCAGTCGAACGGCGTGTTGCCGGCCCAGGCCCACCCGGCCGAGTAGTGCGGGGCGAGCTGCTCGCCGCCCCACGCCTCGAGACCACCCTGCTTGAAGAGAAGCCCCATCTGCTGCTCGGGCGTGAGCGGGATCCCGTTCAGGGTCGTCATCTCGTTGAACGTGCCGGTGAGCGTACCCTCCATACTCGCGCCGTTGTCGCCCCAGATCCAGACGATCACGGTGTTGTCCAGCTCGCCCATCTCGTCGATCGCGTCGACGATCCGGCCGATGTTCCAGTCGGCGTTCTCGGAGTATCCGGCGTAGACCTCCATCTGACGGGCGTACAGGCGTTTGTGCGTCTCGTCGAGTGAGTCCCAGGTCGGGAACGCGTCGTTGCGCGGCGGCAGTTCCGCGTCGGCGGGGATGACGCCCAGCGCCTTCTGGCGCGCGAACGTCTGCTCACGCATCACGTCCCAGCCTTCGTCGAACACGCCGCGATACTTGTCCGACCACTTGCGCGGCACGTGGTGCGGTGCGTGGCTGCAGCCGGTCGCGACATAGGCGAACCACGGCGTCGTCGGCTTCTCGGAGCGAACCCGGTGCAGCCAGTCGATCGTCTGGTCGCCGAGGTCGTCCTGCATGTAGTACGGATCGGGGCCCTTCGCCGCGGGGACGCCGATCATCTTCTGGTTCTCGGCGATCAGCGGGTCGTACTGTCCGGCCTCGCCGCCGAGGAAGCCCCAGAAGTAGTCGAATCCGAGCCGGGTCGGCCACCGGTCGAACGGTCCCGAGAACCCCTGCTGGTTGTCCGGGGTCAGATGCCACTTCCCGAAGCCGCCGGTCAGGTAGCCGTTCTCCTGGAGGATGCGCGGGAACGGTGCGCAATCGTGGGGGATGGTCGCGTTGTAGCCGGGGAAGGGGCCGGAGAATTCGCCCACCATGCCGAAGCCGACCCGGTGGTGGTTGCGCCCGGTCAGCAGCGCCGCCCGGGTCGGCGAGCAGAGCGCCGTGACGTGGAAGCGGTTGTACCGCAGCCCGTTGTCGGCGAGCCGGGTGTAGTTGGGCGTCTGGATCGGACCACCGAAGGTACTCGGGTTGCCGAAGCCGGCGTCGTCGATCAGGACGAGGAGCACATTCGGCGCGCCCTCGGGCGGCAGCACGTGGCTCGCCTGGTTCCAGTCCGGCGTGGAGCCGGAGAGTGTCCGCTCGGTCGCGCCGGCGAACGGTGGTCGTCGGATCGGGAGCTGGCTGCGGTTGATTCCTGTCTCCGGCATGGGTCGACGTCCTCTCGTCTCGACGCCCAGGCGTCTACGCCAGGTATCCCTCTCGCCAGCCACGTTAGGTTCAGGGTCCACACCGCCCCTCATCCGCACGGGATGATTGGCCCGTCGCGCTGCTCGGTGAGCCGGCCGGCCGCGACCATGCTGGTCTGCGGCCTGGCCGACCCCCGGATGACGATCGAGATCGAGGCCTACGCCCGCCGCCCCGCCTGGGCTTCGCTCAGCCCGACGGTCTTCAGTACGTCGGGCCAGGACTCGAGGACACCATGCAGGGTTGGGTCCTGAACGGTGGCCAGCGCTTCGGTGTGGGCGTCGGTGATGACGTCGGCGATGCGGACCGGCGTACCCGAGGATGCGGAGCGTACGGCGGCCTCGACCATGGCGACGCTGATGACGTTGGAGTGGACCTCGGACTGCGGGACGGTCGACTCGCGGACCGCGGTGACGAACTCGACCAGCGAGCCGGCGATCTGCTCGGCGTCGTCGACCATGACGGCCGGCAGGGCTTCGCCGGAAGCGAGTTCCGCGACGGGCGGATTGTCCCCGTCCCAGGTCGCCGTACCGCCGGATGCGCTGGCCCGCCAGCGGCCGTTCCAGGACGTCTCCAGACCCGGTGCGCACCAGCTCCCGGTGAAGGCAAAGCGGGTGCCGTCGGCGAAGGTGAACACCGCGTTGGCCGCCGCGTTGCCGTCGAACCAGCTCCAGTCCGGGTTGTACGACTCGCAGTAGACCGACACCGGCTCGGAGCCGATCAGCTTGCGGCTCAGGTCGAACTGGTGGATCGCCATGTCGACCAGCAGCGGCTCGGCCATCCGTTCCCGGAACCCGCTGAAATGCGGTGCTTTGAAGAACTCGCACGACAGCGACCCGATCGTGCCGAGCTCGGCGAGCTGCCGCCCGAACGCGGCGCCGGCCCGGAAGTAGCGGCGGGACTGCGAGACCATCAGCAGCTTCCCGCTCACCTCCGACGCCGCGACCATCGCCAGGCACTCTCGGACGGTCTCGGCCAGCGGCTTCTCGCAGAGCACCGGAAGCCCACGCAGCAAGGCATCCACGCTGACCTTGGGATGCGCGGCCGGCACGGTGACGTCGATGACCGCGTCGGCGTTGCCGGCCAGTTCGTCGATCGAGGCCGCCACCGGCACGTCGCCGTACCCGTGCTCGTCGGCAGCCGCCCGGGCGACGTCCACGTCGAGGTCGACCAGTCCGACGAGGTCGACATCAGGATTGTCGGCAATCGTACGAAGCCACGCGCGGCCCATCCCGCCGGCGCCGACCTGGAGGAGGCGCAAGGGTTCAGGCATCCGCCGGCTCCTCGATCGGGCCCTGGTAGCCGTGGCCGTTGAAGAAGTCGCCGGTCTCGTACCGCAGCAGCGTCGGCACCGCCCGCTCCGGACGGTCGGACTTCGCCCACGCGACGCCGTTCGCGATCACCTTGCGGACGTCCTTGTGGTGGTAGACCGGGAAGTCCTGGTCGCCGGGGGAGAAGTAGAAGATCTTCCCGTGCCCGCGGCGGAACGTGCACCCGGACCGGAACACCTCGCCGCCGGAGAAGGACGACACGAAGATCAGTTCGTCCGGCACCGGGATGTCGAAGAACTCGCCGTACATCTCCTGCTGCTCGATCTCGATCGGATGCGGCACGCCCTGCGCGATCGGGTGCGTCGGGTTCACCGTCCAGACCAGCTCGCGGTCCCGCTCACTGCGCCAGCGCAACGTGCACGACGTACCCATCAGCTTGCCGAAGATCTTCGACCAGTGGCCCGAGTGCAGCACGACGAGACCCATGCCCGACAACACGTGCTGGTACACGCGGTCGACCACCTTGTCCTCAACCTCGCCGTGGGCCGCGTGACCCCACCACACGAGTACGTCGGTCTCCGCCAGCACCTCTTCGGTGAGTCCGTGCTCGGGCTCGTCCAAGGTGGTGGTGGACACAGCAGCTTCCAGATTCTCGCTGATGCCGGCGGCAATGGTGTTGTGCATGCCGTCCGGGTAGATCTCGGCGACATGCGGCTCGACCTGCTCGTGCCGGTTCTCGCCCCAGACGAGTACGCGAATCGTCATCTTCAGTCCTTAGGTTTACTTGACGGCTCCGCCGATGGCACCGGCGGCGATGTACTTCTGCGCGGCGATCAGCAGCACGATGGCCGGGATCGCCGAGAGCACCGCGGTCGCCATCACCGCGTTCCAGTTCTGTACCTGGGTGCCCAGGTACTGGTAGATCCCCAGCGTCACCGGCCGGACGCCGCCCTTGGTGGTCAGCGTCAGCGCGAACAGGAAGTCGCTCCAGGAGAACAGGAAACTGAACAGCCCGGCGGTGATGAGGGAGTTCTTGCTGATCGGCAGCACGATCGCGACGAAGGCCCGGAACAGTCCGGCGCCGTCCACCCGCGCAGCCTCCACCAGCGACGGCGGCAGCGACATCATGAACGAGCGCAGGATCAGGATCGCGAACGGGATGCCACTGCTGCAGTTCGCCACGATCAAACCCGGGATCGAGTTCAGCAGCCCGATCCGCTCGTACGCTGTGTAGAGCGCGTTGGCGATCACGATCCCGGGGATCATCTGTGAGATCAGGATCGCCAGCAGCCCGACCGACACCCACTTCGAGCGGAACTGCGACAGTGCGTACGCACACGGGGTCGCGATCGCGAGACTCAGGACGACCGTCCCGGCGGCGATGATCATGCTGGTGACCAGGTGTCCGCCCTGCTCGTCGAGAGCCCGCTTGTAGCCGGAGAACGTCGGGTGCAACGGCAGGAAGCCCGCGGTCAGGGTGTTGCCGGACGGCTGGAGCGAGGCGTTCAGCATCCAGTACACCGGGAACAGCATCACAGCCAGGATGAGAACACCGATGACGGTGTACGCCGTACGTCGCATGCTGTCCTCCTCACTCGTCGACGGCGCGGCGGGTGCCGCGCAGGTAGAAGATCGCGAACACGAACGAGATCGCGATCAGGATGTTGCTCAGCGCGGCGCCCTCGCCGAACTTGAAGTCGATGAACGACCGCTCGTACGACTGGGTCGCCAGCGTCTGGGTGGCGTTGGCCGGCCCACCGCCGGTGAGGCCCAGGATGATGTCCAGCACCTTGATCGTGTAGACGACGCCGAGCATCAGCAGCACGCTGGCGACCGACCGCAGGTTCGGCCAGGTGATGTACCAGAACGCGCGCCAACCGGTGGCACCGTCCAGCTGCCCGGCCTCGTACAACTCGTCCGGGATCTCGGCGAGACCGGAGTACAGCAGGGTCACGTTGAACGGGATGCCGATCCAGATGTTCACGCCGATCACCGCGATCAGTGCGACCGACGGCGAGTTCAGCCACGGCACCGGATCGTTGACCAGGTGGAGTCCCATCAGCGTGCGGTTCAGGATGCCGCTGTCCTGCTCGAGGATCGACCGCCAGGTCGCACTCGACACGATCAGCGGCAGCAACCAGGGCAGCAGGAGCAGCGATCGCAGCAGGCCGCTGAGTGGGAAGCGACGGTGGAAGAACAGCGCCAGCGCCAACCCGATCGTGAACTGGAAGACGATCGAGCCGATGGTGAACAACGCCGTGTTCACCATCGCCTGCGAAAACAGCTTGTCGTTCACGACCGCGCTGTAGTTCTTCAGCCCGACCCACGGTGCCTGCCCGGTGAAGAACGTCCGCAGGCCGTAGTCCTGCAGGCTCATCACCAGGTTCTTGACCACCGGGTAGCCGAACAGCGCGAGCATCGCCAGCGCCGCCGGCAGCACGAACAGGACCTTGGTCAGGTTCTCGCCCCGGTGGCCCCGGCGCCGGGACCTGCGGGCAGGTTCCGGGCCGGTCACCGTGGAGCCGTCACGCATCAGAGTCGGTGCCTGCGCCATCGCGATCAGCCGCCGGACGCCTGCTTGAAGGCGTCCTGGGGCGAGGCCTTACCGGTCAGTGCCAGCTGGATCGCCTGGTAGATCACCTTCGCCGCCTCCGGCCACTTGTCACCCAGCTTGCCGGTCCGCGAGCGGGCGGTCTTGACCTGCTCGGTGAAGGCCTTCATCGACGGTACGTCCTTGACGTACTGGTCGAGCAGCGCGGTCTTGGTCGGGATCGTGAACCGGGCCTTCGCCCAGTCCAGCTCGTTCTGGTCCGAGTTCAGGCACTTCACGAAGTCCGCGGCCTTCTGCTGCTTGGCCTGGTCCTTGTTCAGCGGAACCGTCCAGGCCTCGCCGCCGAGCGGCGCGACCGGCGTCTGGTCGGGCTTGTTCAGCGGGAACGTGACCACGTCCCACTTGATCTTCGGGTTCTTGTTCAGCGCCGGGATCTGCCACGGGCCGTTCACCATCATCGCGGCCTTCCCGGCGATGAACTGGTCGTTCACGTCGCCCTGCGTCCAGTTGATGACGCTCTTCGACGCCGACCCGGACTGCACCAGATCCACCCACAATTGCAGGGCTTCCGCCACCTGCGGGCTGGTCAGGTCGGTCTCGTCACCGCCGTTGGTCCACATCGCCGGCAGGAACTGCCACGAGCCTTCGTACGTCGCGTTGGCGTTGAACGCCATCCCGTACCGGCCGGGCTTGGTGAGCTTCTTGGCCGCGGCCTTCAGCTCGTCCCAGGTCTTCGGCGGCTGGACGCCGGCCGCGGCCAGCATGTCCTTGTTGTAGAACAACGCGATCGTGTTCGTCACCGGCGCCAGTCCGTAGAGCTTGCCCTGGTACGACGTGGCGTCGACCATGCCCTGGATGACTCCGTCCCCGCTCAGCCCCATGTCGTTCAGGGGCGCCAGCGCTCCGGTCGCGGCGATCTGCTGTACGTCGGGGTTGTCGAGCATCAGGACGTCCGGCAGCGTCTTCGACGAGGCCTGCTGCAGCACCTTCTGGATCAAGGTGTCACCAGGCACCGTCTCCCGCTGAATGGTGACGCCGAGCTGGCTCGCACAGGAGTCGAGGCCCTTCTGGACCAGCGACTTGTCCGGATCGTTGTTGTAGTAGTCCAGGATCGACAGGCTCTTCACCGTGTCGCCGGACGAGGACGACGACGCGTCGCCGCCGTTGTTGCCGCAGGCCACCAGCACGAGCGAAAGACTCGTCGCACCGGCCAGCGCAGCGGTGATCCGCTTGCTGATCATGACATCGGGCTCCTTCGATCAAAGCGCTTAACCACCGGGCTGTGAAAGATCGCCGGTCGCTTGCTCCAAGGGGTGGTAAACCGCTTAACTGAGATGTCTCAGGACTATGTTCCTTGGGTCACACTGTTGTCAAGAGTTCAGAGGGGGCGGGATCCGATGGTGACCATGCGGGACGTTGCCGACCGAGCGGGCGTGTCGATCGCGACCGTGTCCTTCCTGCTGAACGACACCAAGCCGGTGACCGCGGCGACCCGGGCGCGGGTCGAGCAGGCGATGGCCGAGCTCGGCTACCGCCGCAACGCGGTGGCCCGGGCGCTGGCCAGCCGGAAGACGCACATCATCGCGATGGCCTACCCGGCGCTCGAGCACCGGTTCGGGATGTCGACCGCGGAGTTCTTCACCGGCGCGGCCGAAGCGGCCCGCAAGGAGTCGTACCACCTGGTGCTGTGGCCGGTCGGCAACGACGGCGTCGAGTTGCGCGAGCTGCTCGGGCAAGGCCTGGTCGACGGCGTCGTCCTGATGGAGGTCCAGCTGGACGATCCCCGTGTCGACGTCCTGCGCGAGACGGGTACGCCGTTCGCCCTGATCGGCCGGACCACGGAGCTCGAAGGGCTGTCCCACGTGGACATCGACTTCGACACGACGGTCCAGGACGCGATCGGGCACCTGTACGACCTCGGCCACCGGGAGATGGTGCTGGTGTCCGGCGATCTGGCCGACCCGCGCTTCCACGCGTACGGTCCCTGGGTCCGGACCGAGGACGCGTACCGGCGGATCGTCGCCGAGCACGGCCTGCGGACCGTCGTCATGCCGTGCAGTGACACGACGCGCGCCGGCCAGGAAGCGGCCGAACGTCTCATCCGCGAGCATCCCGAGACCACCGCGATCCTGGTCCTGAACGAGTACGCCGCCCTGGGCGTCGTCAGCGGCCTGCGGCGGCTGGGTCGCGACGTACCGGGAGAGTTCTCGGTCCTGCCGCTCCTGATGGTGCCGGAGACCGCGGCCATGAGCGATCCCGAGCTCACCATCATGCGTACGCCGGGCCCGGAGCTCGGCCAGCTCGGCACCGAGGCCCTTCTCCGGCAACTGGAGAACGCCGACCCGCTGCCACCGCAACTGATCCCGGCCAAGCTGATCGCCGGCGCTACGGTCGCAGGTCCCAGAGAGCTGCGATCAAAGGGCGGTGCAGGTCGGCGCGGCGGGCGCAAAGCCCGATCGTAAGGGGATCCAGCGGCGGGTCGGCGGGGAGCTCGACGAGGCGGTGGGCGATCGGGGAGGAGTCGAGGACCAGGCGGGGAACGACGCCGGTGCCGCAGCCGAGCGCTACGAGAGCCAGCAGCGCCTCGTGGCCGTCCGGCTCGGCCGCGATGACCGGCTTCATGCCGGTCTTCCGCAACCAGCGGAACGCCGCTTCGCGAACGAGCCCGCGCGCCGGCACAACGAAAGGCCCCGCGGGGGATGAGACCGAGGTGTGGTCGGGCTGGCGGCGATCGGCGGAGAGGGCGCTGACGAGGACCAGGTCGGTGGTGGCGACCGGGCGAGTGACCAAGGTTTGAGGGAGACGGCGAGGGATGCCGGCGACGGCGGCGTCCACCTCGCCTTCGTCGAGTCGGGCCAGGGCGGCAGCTGCGTCGCCGGTGCGGAGGTCCAGGCGGATCTGGGGATGCGCGGTGCGGAGTGGCGCGAGCAGGTCGGGCAGCAGGGTCTGGCAGGCCGTGACCGTCGCGAAGATCCGGAGCTCACCGACCAGCTCGGTCGACTCGTCCGCTCCTGCCCGGTAGTCGTCCCACAGGGCCAGCGCCTGTTCGGCGTACGCCGTGAAGCGGCGGCCGTCCGCGGTCAGGACGACTCCGCGCGGGCCGCGGTCGAGAAGCCGGGTGCCGGCGCGCGCCTCCAGCCGCTGGATCGTCCTGGTCAGCGTTGCGGCGCTGACGTGGCACTCGAGGCTGGTGCGGCCGTAGTTCAGCGTGCGCGCCAGATGCAGGAACAGCTCCAGCTCACGATGCTCCACGTTTCACCTCCTGCAACGGACCGGTGCAGATGTTGCGCTTGCTGCAACACTTCCGTCCGACCTTAACTGAAAGACATGAGCACCTTGACCTCGTCGGTCTTCACGACCGAGACCATGACCGTGCCGGGCGGGACCGAGACCATCGTCCGAGGTGGGCGTGATCTGTTCCCGTTGTTGCCGCAGGCGCTGCACGGGATACGGCGGATCGGCGTACTGGGCTGGGGTCCGCAGGGCCGGGCCCAGGCCCAGAACCTGCGCGACTCGCTCGCCGGGACCGACGTGGTCGTGTCCGTCGGGCTGCGGCCGGGCTCACGGTCCGCGGACGATGCCCGGGCGCACGGCTTCACCGAGGAGAACGGCACCCTCGGCGACTGGCTGGCGGTCGCGGCCGACTCCGACCTGGTGATCCTGCTCATCGCGGACGCCGCACTCGCAGCCGAACATGCCCAGATCTTCGCGGTGCTGAAGCCCGGCGCGACCATCGGTTTGTCGCACGGCTTCCTGCTCGGGCATCTCAAGGCGATCGGCAGTGACTTCCCCGCCGGGCATCCGGTGATCGCGGTGTGTCCGAAGGGGATGGGCGACTCGGTACGGCGCCTGTACCAGCAGGGCGAGACGATCAACGGTGCCGGGATCAACGCGAGCATCGCGGTCCACGCCGACCCGGACGGCCACGCCACGGATCGCGCGCTGGCCTGGTCGATCGGCCTGGGATCGCCGTACACGTTCGCCACCACGCTGCGGGACGAGTACCTGTCCGACATCGTCGGTGAACGGGCGATCCTGCTCGGCGCGGTGCACGGTCTGGTGGAGGCGCTCTACCGCCACTTCCGGCTCGACGGCGCCGACTCGGTGACGGCGTACGAGCGCTCGACCGAGTCGATCACCGGGCCGATCGCCCGGACGATCTCGGACTCCGGTCTCGCCGCCGTCCGCGCGGCCACTGCCGATCAGGACCTGTTCGACCGCGCCTACAGCACGGCCTACGGGCCGGCCCGTGACCTGGTCGCCGAGATCTACGACGAAGTGGCCGACGGCACCGAACTGCGCAGCGTGATCCTGGCCGAGCGGCGGCTCGCGTCCCGGCCGATGACGGAGATCGGCGGCAGCCCGATGTGGTCGTACGGCGCGGAGGTCCGGGTCCGGCGTGGTTCCGAACCGGCCGGCATCGATCCACTGACCGCGGGGTTGTTCGTGGCGACGATGATGGCGCAGGTCGACGAGTTCGCCGAGCGCGGGCACGCCTGGTCGGAGATCGTGAACGAGTCGATCATCGAGGCGGTCGACTCGCTGCTGCCGTACATGCACGCCCGGGATGTGGCCTACATGGTCGACAACTGCTCCCGCACCGCGCGCCTCGGTACGCGTCGCTGGGGTCCGCGGTTCCAGGCGGCGTACGAACAGATCGTCCTGCCCCGCCTGGACGAGCCCGCCGACTCCACGCGGCTCAAGAGCTTCCTGGACAACCCCGTCCACGACGCCCTCGCCACCGCCGCGCAACTCCGACCCTCGGTGGATATCTCCGTCTAGGTAGTTAGCCCTTGACCCACCGTGGCGATGTGGGTAACTTTCGCGTGCGGGGAAGCATCTGTAATTCAATTACCGATGGGGGTCCGCCATATCCGCCATGGAACTCACCCGACGCCAATCCCTCGGACTCGCGGCGGCCGCAGTCGCCGGGACCACGATCGCGGGTACGACGACCGCACACGCCGGCACCGATCCCTGGGTCCGCGCGACCCTGCGGCGGATGTCGCTGGAGCAGAAGGTCGGCCAGCTGTTCGTCTGCTACGCCTACGGGCCGACGGCGGACACAGCCGACGCGCGCAACACCAGCCTGTACGGCGTCGCGACGCCGGCCGAGGTGGTGCGCAAGTTCCACCTCGGCGGGGTGATCTACTTCGCCTGGACCGACTCGGTGAAAGACCCGCAGCAGATCGCCCGGCTGTCCAACGGACTGCAGGGCGCATCGCTGGCCGACAGTGGCATCCCGCTGCAGATCAGCACCGATCAGGAGTACGGCGTCGTGTTCCGCGTCGGACCGCCCGCGACGCAGTTCCCGGGCGCGATGGCGCTCGGCGCGACCAGGTCGGCGCAGTACGCCCGGCTGGCGGCCGGGATCGGCGGCCGGGAACTGAAGGCGGTCGGGGTCAGCACCGACTTCGCGCCGGTCGCCGACGTCAACGTCAACCCGCTGAACCCGGTGATCGGCGTCCGCTCCTTCTCGTCCGACCCCGGGCTGGTCGCCGAGCTCACCGCCGAGCAGGTCAAGGGCTACCAGCGGGACGGGCGGATCGTCTCGACCCCGAAGCACTTCCCGGGACACGGCGACACCGCGACCGACAGCCACACCGGCATCCCGGTGATCGATCACTCGCTGGAGGAGTGGACGCGGATCGACCGGCCGCCGTTCGAGGCCGCGATCAAGGCCGGCATCGCGGCGATCATGACCGCGCACATCGTGGTCCCGGCGCTCGACCCGTCCGGCGACCCGGCGACGCTGAGCAAGCCGATCCTGACCGGGATCCTGCGTGAGCAACTGCGCTTCGACGGTGTCGTCATCACCGACTCGCTGGGCATGCAGGGCGTCCGGGACAAGTACGGCGACGCCGAGATCCCGCTCCGGGCGATCGAGGCCGGTGTCGACCAGTTGCTGATGCCCGTGGACCCCGGCCTGGCCTACAACTCGGTGCTGTCCGCGGTCCGCGGCGGCCGGATCAGCGAGGCCCGGATCGACCAGAGCGTCGAGCGGATCCTGAAGCTGAAGCTCGAGACCGGAGTCGTCGACCGCCCGTACGTCGACCTGGCCCGCGTCGCCAAGGTTGTCGGCACGGCAGCGAACTACGCCGACGCCCAGCGGATCGCCGACCGCAGCACGACCCTGCTGAAGAACGACGCCGGCAGGCTGCCGCTGTCCCCGGCGCCCCGGAAGGTCCTCGTCGCCGGCTACAGCCCGGCGGCTCTCGGCACTGCGTTGCAGGACCGGGGAGCGACCGCGATCGTCAAGGACACCGGTACGACGCCGACCGACGCGAAGATCGACGACGCGCTGGCGGCCGCCGGGGATGCTGATCTGACCGTCGTCCTGACGAACAAGGCCTGGGACACCGAGGTCACCGACAAGCAGGCGAAGCAGCAGAAGCTCGTCAACGCCCTGCTGGACACCGGCCGACCCGTGATCGTGATCCCCGTCCGCGATCCCTACGACGTCGCGTACTTCCCGGCCGCACGGACCACGCTGGTCACCTACGGCACCGCGGCGGTGTCGATGGAGGCACTGGCCAAGGTGCTGTACGGGGAGATCGCGCCGGCCGGCAAGCTACCGGTGGCGATCCCCGCCCAGCCGGACCCGGCGCAGACCCTGCACCCGTTCGGCCACGGGCTGACCTTCGATCCGCGGCAGACCCGGCTAACCGTTGCCTCGTACAACATTCATGCCGGCGCCGGCGAAGACAACGTGTTCGACCTCGACCGGACCGCCCAGGCGCTGAAGGCCCTCGACGCCGACGTGATCGGGCTGCAGGAGGTCGACGTCCACTGGGACGCCCGCAGCGAGTGGCGCGACACCCTCGCCGAGCTGGCCGCGAAGCTCGGGATGTTCGCCGGGTTCGCCCCGATCTACGACTTCGACCCGCCGGCCGCCGGGCAACCACGCCGGCAGTACGGCGTCGGCGTACTGTCCCGGTTCCCGCTGGTGCGGACCGAGAACCATCCGATCACCAGGCTGTCCACCCAGGACCCGAATCCGGTGCCGGCCCTCGCGCCGGGCTTCCTGGAGGCCGAGATCGATGTCTGCGGCCGCCGGGTGCACGTGTACTGCACGCACCTGGACTACCGCGCGGACCCGTCGGTCCTGGCGCTCCAGGTCGGCGACACGACGAGGATCCTGGCCCGGGATCCGCGCAAGGACCTGCAGATCCTGGTCGGCGACTTCAACGCGGATCCGGCCGCGCCGGAGCTCGCCGGGCTGTGGACCCGGCTCACCGATTCCTGGGCCGTCGCCGAGTCCACCTCCGGCGGTCCGAACACCTATCCGGCGGTCGATCCGGTCAAGCGGATCGACGTCGTCGCCGTCGGCAAGGGCCTGCACGTGCGGCGGTTCGCCGTACCCACAGAGCTTGCCGCCAGTGACCACCGTCCCGTGGTCGCCGACCTGACGTTCCGTCCCTGACATCCCTGCCTGAAGGAGAGATCTGATGAAGCGCCGCAGTTTGCTCGCGGGTGCCGGTGTGCTCGCCGCCGCCCCGCTGATCGACGTACCGGCCGCCCACGCGACGGATCATCGGAAGGTGATGACCGGTGCGATGGTCCTGGCGGACGACGACTGGCGGGCGCTGGCCGGGCAGAAGGTCGGCGTGATCAGCAACCCGACCGGCATCCTGCCCGACCTGTCCCACATCGTCGACACGATGCACGCGTCCGGGAATGTCGACATCGTCGCGGTCTTCGGCCCCGAGCACGGCTTCCGCGGTACGGCGCAAGCCGGCGGATCGGAGCAGGACCACGTCGATCCGCGCACCGGGATCATGGTCTACGACGCGTACGGCGCGAACGCGGACAAGCTGGTGGGCCTCTACACCAAGTCCGGCGTGGAGACCGTCGTCTTCGACATCCAGGACGTCGGGGCGCGGTTCTACACCTACATCTGGACGATGTACGAGGCGATGCTGGCCGCGGTCCGCACCGGCGCGCGCTTCGTCGTACTAGATCGTCCGAACCCCGTCGGCGGGTACGCGCGCGGCCCGATGCTGAAGCCTGGCTACACCTCGGGCGTCGGCAAGGAGGAGATCATCCAGCAGCACGGCATGACGGTTGGTGAGCTGGCCCGGCTGTTCAACGCGGAGTACCTGCCGCTCGACGCGGATGGCGCCCGCTTGCAGGAGCTCCAGGTCATCCCGGTGAAGAACTGGAAGCGCGACCAGTTGTACGACGACACCGGTCTGACCTGGGTGATGCCGAGCCCGAACATGCCAACCCCGGACACCGCTCTGCTCTACCCGGGTCTGTGCCTGTTCGAGGCGACCAACATGTCCGAGGGCCGCGGTACGACGAGGCCGTTCGAGCTGATCGGAGCGCCGTACGTCGACTACAAGTGGGCGGAGGCGCTGCAGACGAAGACGATCCCGGGCGTCGAGTTCCGGGAGGCGTACTTCACGCCGTCGATCAGCAAGAACGCGAACCTGCTCTGCGGCGGCGTCCAGGTGCAGATCACCGATCCGCACCGGGTCGAGGCGATCACCGCGGCCACCCACATGATCGTCGAGGCCCGCAAGCTCTACCCCGACTTCGCCTGGCGCGCCGAGACCCCACCCGGCCGGTGGATCGACCTGCTCACCGGGTCCGACCGGTTCCGCACCATGCTCACCGCCGGCGCCACGGCCGAGGAGATCGTCGCGGCCTGGAAGTCCGAGACCGACGCCTGGACGGCCCGCCGCGCGAAGTACCTTCTCTACAAGGGAGCGCATCAGTGAGAAGACTGGCCGCGCTCACGGTAGCCTCTGCGGTGATGCTGACGATGGCAAGTCCTGCAGTTGCCAATGGCAACAGATCTGGCCGGTTCGACCAGCCGTACGACGGCTATGCACCGAAGGGGACGCTGTTGCGTGACACGACCCCGGCGAAGGCCGGCCTCGACCCCGCGCCGATCGACGCCGCGCTGGCCCAGGTGGACGCCTGGACCCGGCCCAGCGGTACGGCGAAACCCCTCTACGCCGGCGCGGTCACGCTGCTCGGCCACGACGGGAAGATCGTCACCCGCACGGCGACCGGGCTGGCGCTGAAGTACGCCGACGGGCGCGGGACCGAGCTCCCGCCGGACCAGCAGATCCCGATGCGCACCGACACGATCTTCGACATGGCGTCGGTGTCCAAGCTGTTCACCTCGATCGTGGTGATGCAGCTGATCGAGAAGGGCAAGGTCGGCCTGGACACGCCGATCGCCACCTACGTGCCGGAGTTCGCGGCGAACGGTAAGCAGGCCATCACGGTCCGGCAGGCGCTCACCCACACCACCGGATTCCCCGCCTGGCTGCCGCTGTGGAGCACCGGCAAGACGCCGGAGGAGCGGCTCCAGCTCGCGCTCACCGCGAAGCTGCAGAACCCACCCGGCACCACCTACCTGTACAGCGACCTGAACCTGATCTCTCTCGGCGAGGTCGCCCACCGGGTGACCGGCAAGACGCTCGACAAGCTGGTCGCCGACGGCATCACCAAGCCGCTGCAGATGCGCGACACCGGCTACAACCCGGACCCGAAGAAGAAGCCGCGGATCGCCGCGACCGAGTTCCAGACCGCGCCGCCGCGCGGCATGGTGTGGGGTTCGGTCCACGACGAGAACGCCTGGTCGCTCGGCGGCGTCGCCGGGCACGCGGGTGTCTTCAGCACCGCGGACGACCTCGCCGTACTGGCCCAGACGTTCCTGAACGGCGGGAGCTACCGGGGCGCCCGGATCCTCAAGGAATCCTCGGTGACCGCGATGATCACCAACTTCAACCAGGCCTTCCCGGGCAACGACCACGGCCTCGGATTCGAGCTGAACCAGCGCTGGTACATGGGTGGTCTGTCCGGACCGCGCACCGCCGGTCACACCGGCTACACCGGGACCTCGATCGTGATCGACTTCGACTCCCGGTCGTTCGCGATCCTGCTGACCAACCGGGTCCACCCGAGCCGCGACTGGGGCAGCAACAACCCGGCCCGGCGGGCGGTCGTGCAAGGTCTCGCGCTGGCGCTCGGCGTCGGACCGCGGCACGGCAAGGACGCCTGGTTCTCCGGTACGACGGACAACGCGACCACGACCCTCTCGACGAAGGTCGCCGTACCGGCGGATGGTGCCAAGCTGGCGTTCGACCTGTTCGTCGACACCGAGGACACGGACCTGCTGTATCTGGAGACGTCCGCCGACGGGACGACCTGGACGAAGGTCCCGTTCACCGTCCGGGACCGGGGATCGGTGATCGACCATGACGGGTCGATCAGCGGCTCCGGCGATCGGCACTGGCACCAGGTGACGGCCGAACTCGGGGCGGGTGAGCAGACGATCCGGTGGCGTTATACCTCCGATCCGCTGTATCAAGGCCGCGGTGTCTACGTCGACGGTGTGAAGATCACGAGTGGGACTGGTGTTCTTCTCGACGGTGAGCGAACGCCTGAATCATTTACCGCAACAGGTTGGAGACTTTCGCGTCGGTGACCCCACTTCGTGCATAGTCGCCGTACCGTGGCTGTCATGAATTCAACAACCTCTCCAGAACCCACGGGGCCGCTGCTGGTCCGGGTCCGCGCGGTGATGCCCGCGCTGGCGCCGGCCGAGCAGCGGGTGGCGAACGCGGTCCTCGCGGACCCGGGCGGAGTGGCTGCGATGACGATCTCGGAACTGGCCGAGGTGGCGTCCACCTCGGAGACCACGGTCATCCGGTTCTGCAAGCAGATCGGCGTCCCCGGCTATCCGCAGCTCCGCCTGCAATTGGCGGCTCAGTCGGCGCAGGAGAGCATCCGCCCCGAGGTGGGTGGTGACATCGAGCCGGGCGACTCGCTGGCCGATGTGGTCAGCAAGGTCGCCTTCGCCGACGAGCGGGCGGTCCGCGAGACCGCGCAGCAGGTCGACGTCGACGCGCTGGCCAAGGTCGTCGACGCGGTCGTGAAGGCGCCGAGGGTGGACCTGTACGGGTTCGCCGCGAGCGCGTTCGTCGCGCTGGACCTGCAGCAGAAGCTGCACCGGATCCGCCGGGTCGCGTTCGCCTGGTCGGACGTGCACATCGCGCTGACCAGCGCCGCGCTGCTCGGTGAGGGCGATGTCGCGATCGGTATCTCCCACACCGGTACGACGGTCGAGGTCGTCGAGGCGCTCGAGGAGGCGGCCAAGCACGGCGCCACCACAGTCGCGGTGACGAACTTCCCGCGCTCGCCGCTGGCCAAGACGGCCGATCTGGTGCTGACCACGGCCGCCCGGGAGACGACGTACCGGTCCGGGGCGATGGCCTCGCGCATCGCTCAGCTGACCGTGATCGACTGCCTGTTCATCGGGGTCGCCCAGCAGGTGCTGCCGGACGCCCGGAAGGCGCTCGAGGAGACCGCCAGCGCGGTCCGCGGGCACCGGCTCAAGGGCTCAGAGTGACGCCATCTCTCTTTCCGTCAACTATGAACGGAATTGAAAATCCTTCAGTAGGAAACTAACATCGGACTTGTGACCACGCCGACTGAGCAGCGCAACCCCAGGACGCTCGCCATCGATGCGGTGGGCACGACCGAGATCCTCCGGATGGTCAACTCCGAGGACGCTCGGGTGGCCGGTGCGGTCGAGGTCGTGATCCCCGAGCTGGCGCGTGCGGTCGACGCCGGCGTCGAGGCGATCCGCGGCGGCGGCCGGGTGCACTACTTCGGTGCCGGGACGTCCGGGCGCCTGGCGGTCCTGGACGCCGCCGAGCTGCTGCCCACGTTCCATGTGCCCGACGGTCTGGTGGTCGCCCACCACGCCGGTGGCATGGAGGCGCTGCTCCGCGCGGTCGAGAACGTCGAGGACTCCGAGGAGGGCGGCGCCGCCGACGCGGTCACCGTCACCGGCCGGGACCTCGTGATCGGACTCGCCGCCTCCGGGAGTACGCCGTACGTCGCCGGGGCCCTGAAGGCCGCGCGAGCGGTCGGGGCGACCACCGTGCTGGTGACGTCGAACCCGTCCGCCCCGCTCGCGCCGCTGGCCGACATCGTGATCGCCGCGGACACGGGCCCTGAGGTGATCGCCGGGTCGACCCGGCTGAAGGCCGGCACCGCGCAGAAGCTGATCCTGAACGCGTTCTCGACCACGCTGATGATCAAACTCGGCCGCACCTGGTCGAACCTGATGGTCGACCTGGTCGCGACCAACAAGAAACTCCGCGGCCGCATGCTCCGCATCCTCGCCGAAGCCACCGGTGCCGACCCCGACGCCTGCGAATCCGCCCTCGCCGAAGCCGACGGCGAACTCAAGCCGGCCCTGGTCCACCTCCTCACCGGCACCCCCATCCCCGCCGCCCGAGCCGCCCTAGAAGCCGCCCACGGCCGGGTAGCCACAGCCCTAACCGCCTTGGGCGCCCCGGCCTAAACCCACCCTCTCCGCCGCCCAAAGGACACCGCCTTCGGCGGCGACTGTCTGTTGGCGCCTGCGGCGCGGCCGCATCTCGCGCAGTACGGGTGCAGTGGTCTGCGCGAGAGGTTGTGGATCGCGGGTGAAGCGGACACCACCTTCGGCGGCGGCTGTGTGTTGGCGCCTGCGGCGCGGCCGCGTGTCGCGCGCCACGGGTGGTGTGGTTTGCGCGAGGAGACCTGACCAGCGAGGTCGTCTGGCCGCGCGTGCGAAGGTTGTGGGAGGTCGGGCGGCCGAAGTGGACATCACCACTAGCGGCAGCTGTTGGTAGGCGCCTCCGGCGCGGCGGCATCATGTGCGTTGCGCGTGGTGTGGATGTGCGCGGGATAACTGCGGGCAGGTGGGAGGAGACCGGCCTTCGGCGGCGGTTGGTTGTCGGCGTCTGGGGCGCGAACTGCTCGTCCGCATCCGGTGATACGTGCCGGGCGCGGGAGCTACGGGCTGCCCCAGGGGGCTATCGGGCTACGGCGTCTGGGCCGGTCGCGACGGGGCGTTGACGAGTGCCTCGTACAGGTAGAGGTCGCCGTTGGTGCCGGATTGGTGGAATCCGGCGCGGTCGAGGGTTCGCTGGGAGGCGACGTTGTCGCGGGTGGTGTCGGCGATGACTCGGGACAGTCCGTGATCGGCCGCGACGGTCAGTAGGGCGGTGAGTGCCTCGGCTGCATAGCCGTGGCCGCGGGCTGATGGGGCGAGGCCGTAGCCGACCTCGACGCAGCCGTCGTTCGGTTGACCCTTGAAACCGATTCCGCCGATGGCCTTCCCGTCGGCGGTCCGGGTGATCTGGTAGTGCCCGAAAGGGCGTTGGTCCCCATTGGCGGCCGTGGCTGCGAGGAATGCCATGACGCCGAAGACGTCGCCGTCGAACGGATAGTCCTCGGCCCAGGCATCCCCGGCTCCGGCGTGCCGCGCGACGATGCGTTCACCCTCTGCTGCGTCGATGGGGTGCAGGCACAGTCGCGGCGTACGAAGATCGGTCACGGGCACCAGCGAAGCAGCCCTCGACACCCCCGCACAAGCCGATTACGCCACCTCGGAGAGGCCCGACACGGCGCTGGACACGACGACCCGTTAACGGTGCAGGAGTTCGCGTCTCATGACGGGGCGGGTTCGGTAGCTGCGTCCGATCTCGGCAAAACCGGCCCGCTGAAACATGGCGAGAGTTCCAGTGAAGACGGCGGATGGTGACGGGGTGCCGGCGAGCCCGTCGGTGTCAACGGGGTGACCGTCGAGTACCGAGGCGCCGTGCTGCGCGGCCCAGTCCACAGCGGCCTCGAGCAGCGCGACTCCGATGCCGCTCCCACGGTGTTCGCGGCGCACCACGAAGCAGGACACCCACCATGCGTCAGGATCTTCATCAAGGATGCGGGCCAGTGCCCGGTTCTCGGTGATCCCTGGCAGCGTGGAGCGCGGCACCACCCGCGTCCAGCCGACCACGTCGTCATCGAGGATGGCCAACAGGCCGATCGGGCGAGCTGCTTCGTGGACTTCACGGTGCAGCGCAGCCCGGTTATCGGGCTCCTCGTGCCGACGAAACCGTTGGCACCAGCACGACGCGGGGTTCTTCTCCCGGGGTCCGAAGACCCGCCCTAGTTGTGGCCACCGCTCAGCAGTCGCCGGCACCACACGCACCGTGGTCATCCGTTCGAACCCTCTCCTGCTACAAAAGCATGGCTGTCCATCGCTCTAGATTGCCAACCAGTGAGCGACCCTCGCACCTGCTGGCCCGTATCCCCGCGGGTGATGAATCGCCTAGGCCGGGTTGCGGTCTCCGATGGGGGCGATCTCTGACGAGAGTCGTCTCGAGCGGATGATTCCAAACTGGAGATGTGGGCGGAGGCTGTCGGTGAGGCACTGCCTGGGAAGGATTCACCGATGCCGGCACCTGACAAGACCCACGCGCTCGATCACCTCGTGGTGGTGTTGTTCGAGAACCGCTCCCTGGACAACGTACTCGGCCACCTGTACGGCCCCGACGACGGCAAGACCTTCGACGGGGTGATTGGAAAGGATCTGAGCAACCCGATCCCGGAATGGGCCGAGCACGGCGCCGAGCGCAGGGCGGTCCCCTACACGGTGGCAACCGACATGGACTCGCCCAACCCGGACTCGGGCGAGGAGTGGTACCACACCAACACTCAACTGTTCAACGTCCTCGACAAGCACAACAGGTTCAAGATCGGGGAGGCGGTCACAGAGCCCTGGAACGCGCCGCCGCCCGGGGCGACACCGACCATGGACGGGTTCGTCACCGACTACATCTCCACCTTCACCGGCGAGATCGGCCGCCAGCCGACCTATGACGAGTACGCCCACATCATGACCGGCTGCACGCCCGAGCAACTCCCCGTGCTGAACGGTATCGCCCGCGACTTCGGGGTCTTCGACCACTGGTTCAGCGAGGTGCCGTCGCAGACCTTCATGAACCGATCGTTCTGGACGGCGGCCACCTCGTCGGGGTTCGTGGTGAACAGCCCGATGACGAAGTGGTTCACCCGGAACGACGCGGAGACGTTGTTCGAGCGGCTGGAGGCCCACGGCAAGACCTGGAAGGTCTACATCATGGAACCGATGCCGGTCTCCTTCACCGGGATGATCCACTTCTCCCGGCTCAAGGACCGGCTGGCCACCCACTTCGTACCGTTCGCCGAGTTCGAGAAGGATGCCGCCGCCGGCACCCTGCCGGACTTCTCCCTCATCGAGCCCAACATGGCCGGCGGCCACGGCGACTACCACCCCGCCTTCAGCAGATCGTTCTCCGACAGCGTGGACCTCGCGATGGACAACCCGTCCTCGATGCTGGCCGGTGAGGCATTCCTGGAGCGACTGTTCACCGCCTACCGTTCCGCCACCTCCGAGACCGGAACCAACGTGTGGAACACCCCGTTGCTGATCGGATGGGACGAGCCGGGAGGCACCTACGACCACGTCCCGCCCGGGCCGGTCCCCCCGCCAGACCTGGCCGCGCCTCCTGGCGAGTTCGGATTCACCTTCGACCGCTCGGGCTACCGGGTACCGGCGATCCTCGTTTCCCCGTGGGTCGAACCGGGGTCGGTGTACAACGACGAGTACCGGCACACCTCTCTGATCGCCACCCTGCGCAGGACCTGGGAACTCGGCGAAGCGTTCAGCCGGCGCGACGCCACGGCCCGCACCTTCGACCACCTCCTCGCGCGCGAGACGCCCCGCGACCCGCAAGACTGGGTGACCGTGACGGCACGTCCTGTTCCCGAATGGATGATGGACCTCGAAGTAGTGGGCCAGGCCCTCAGCACCCTGGGCAAGGGCATGGCACCCGCCCTCATCGCGAGAGCCAAAGAGCTCGGGGTCCCGCTTCCGGCCGAACTCGACGATCCGCGGGCCGACCTCCCGCCCGGGCGCATCGTGGACCTCCTCAGACAGATCTCCGGCCACTTCTTCCCACTCCTGGCGAAACCCCAGGGATCGTGAGCCGCGTTCAGCCTCCTGAGGATCGACACGAATCGCACGCTCATGCGGGGGTACGCCGCGCATGTGTCGGACCCACGTTCTTGACCCAGCGCGCAAGACGATCCCGCGACGAGCGGCGTCGCGCAGTCTGCTTGGTTACTGTTCGCCGATCAGCGTCTTGAACTCTGGTTCGTGACGGATCGGAGCGAAGTCGGTGTCGTCGCGTGCGTCTGCGCGGAACTTCTCCGAGGCGTCGATCGCGCGCCGTAGGTGGTTGATCGCCTCGGCCGGGTGGCCACTCAGGCTTTCGGAGCAGGCCAGGTTGTAGACGAGCATTGGATACCCGGGATTGGCGGCGATCGCTTCATCGAGGCGAGCGCTGAGTTCGGCGTGATCGCCGTCGTCGTAGAGCGGTCTCAGGGGTGCCCACAGTTCCCAGCCAGTTGCGTCGTACGCCTTGCCCGGCGAGCCATCGAAGGCGAGGATCGTGGTCGCCGGCTCGGCCGCGACGGCGGTGCGCCGAGTGCCCTGGCTGGTGAACACGAGTGTGCCGGGGCTCGCTTCCACCTGCTTGTCCTCGAGTTCGAAGACCGCGCGGCCGCTGACGACGAGGAAGAGTTCCTCGGCCGGCTCGGAGCCCTCGTCGAACTCGTTGATGATCGCGTCACCCGCCGCAGCGCCTACCCACGCGGTGACACCGAAGCTCGTGATGCCGAAGTGGTGCCGTACGGGTCGATAGCGGTACTGGCCGTCGGCCAGCGCGTCGATCTCGTCCAGTCGCGCGACTGCGTACCCTCGCTGCGCGTTCACATCCCGTGAAGGTAGTGCCATCCCAGCATGCTAGGACCGCTTCCGGACGATCCGCGTCCGGAATGAGGTTTGTGTTAACGCATTGTCGTACCGCTGAACTCCCTCGGACGCGTGCCTCGTCGGAGCCCTCATTGACGCGACCTGCGACGGCGATGGACCTGGACCAAGTGGGCGCCCTTTCAATCGGATTGGCCGACGCCGTGGAAGTTGCGCCGCAAGAGCAGCACCGCCACCGTGAGCACCCAGAGCCAGAACAGCAGGTATGGCACCAGCCAGATGTTGTTCGACCAGTCGATGCGGCAAAGGACGAGGCCCCCTCCGCTTGCGATGGCCAGCCACCCGGTCCAGCGGGGCAGGAATCGGCTCGATGCGATGACCCAGCCGCAGCACACGGCGAAGCTGCCAAGCGCCACGCGTGCGTTGGCGAACGCCGCCTGCGACTCCACAAAGGCATACCTGGCGATCTGAGGGTCGAGATCAGCGGCAGTGAACACGGCCGCGACCTCGTTCCCCGTTAGGACCAGAGCAGCGAACAACACACCGGAGACCATCGCGATTGACGACCGCCACGGGGCCTCGCCCTCGGCGTGCCGCAACAGGATGGACAGCGCGACCCCGAACCACACGAAAGTGACCAGCCCGATCGTGAGAGCGAAAGACCGGAAGGGGGAGGCAACCGTGTTAGGTGACCGGTAGTGGGCGAGGAACTCGGCTGCCGGGGCGGTGAAGGCCGGTTCAGCGCGCGAGCCGACAAGGACGACGAACAGCAACACCACGACGGCCAGCCCCGCGATGCCGGTGACCCTGCCAAGGCGCTGCCACGCAGCAGCGTCAGAAATCGGGGCAGTCTTCATCTGGTGATGATGCACGAACTCGTGGCTTGAAACGCACGCTCATGCCGCGACCCGCGCGGTCATGCCGAAGAGCAAGCGCGGCTGATCGCCGTGTTCGCGCCATTCTTGCCGCGGTCACGCATACCGGTTTCGCTATGTGATGTCGCGGCGGATGGCCACGTGGGTGCCCAGAGCGGCGAAGGTGAGCGCCCAGGCAAGCAGCACCAGCCCGCCCGCGGCCTGGCCAAGCATCGACGCGTCGACCGAGGACGTGAGCCGGCCCAGCGCGTTGCCGGCCTGGTAGGGCAGGTACTGCGCCACCTCGGAGGTGGCCTCGACCCCGCTCAGGATCGGGCCCACGACGAAGATGTAGACGACGAACCCCACGATCGCTGCGATCTGGTTGCGCATCAAGCAGCCCACGGCGACCCCGAGCACGGCGTACAGCGCCACCTCGATGCCGACCCCGCCGAGGGTCCGGGCGAGGTCGGTGCCGGAGAGCACGATGTCGACGTGCTTGGCGGCGAGCCACGGGAGGGCCACCGCGAGGAGGACGACGGTGCAGGCCGCGGCGTACCCGAGCCCCGTCCCGGCGTAGGTGAGGAGCTTCGCGACGACCACCCGCCCCCGGCGAGGCGTCGCGAGGAACGTCGGCGTGGCCGTCTGGTGCGCGAACTCGCCGGTGACCGCGATGATGCCGAGGATCCCGACCACGACCAGCGTCGCGGTGGCCTGCGCGAAGACGGTGCGTTGCCCGGCGGCGGTGTCGAGGCCGAGCGGTCCCGGCTCGGCGAAACCGATCGCGGCGCTCGTGGTCCCGCCGACCATGGCCAGGCCGAGGATCAGCATCCACAGCCACAGCCTGGTGGTCGTGAGCTTGCGGAGCTCGGCTCGGACGAGCGCGGTCACGGTTGCTCCTCCACGCCGGTGAGGGAGAAGAAGATCTGCTCGAGGCCGTCCTGCCGGGTCTCGAGGGCGTGCAGCTCCACGCGGTGCTCGAAGGCGAGTCGGCCGACGTCCCGCGCGCTCAGACCGCGCGCCTCCAACGTGTACCCGGAGTCCCTGCTCACGGCTGCCCCAGCCGCCTCCAGGACCTGGGCGAAGCGCTCCGCGTCGGGAGTCGCGACGAAGACCCGGCCACCGGCGGTGAGCTCGCCGAGCGTCCCCTCACGGACCAGGCGGCCGTGGTCGATGATGACCACCCGGTCGGCGATCTGCTGTACCTCCGACAGGGCGTGGCTGGAGACCAGCATCGTGCGGCCCTCGCCGGCGAGCCGCTTCAGGAACCCTCGCAGCCAGGCGATGCCCGCGGGATCCAGCCCGTTGGCCGGCTCGTCGAGCACCAGCACGCCCGGGTCGCCGAGAAGCGTCGTCGCCAGACCGAGGCGCTGCCGCATGCCGAGCGAGTAGCCACGGACCGGCCTGCGGGCTGCGTCCGTCAGGCCGACCAGCGCCAGCACCTCGTCGGCGCGGATGTCGCCATAGCCGTTCACGGCGCAGTAGACCCGCAGGTGGTCGCGGCCGCTGCGACCCGGGTGGAAGCTGCTGGCCTCGAGTGCCGCCCCGACGACGTCCGCCGGATGGGCGAGGTCTGCGTACGCCGTGCCGCCGATCGTCGCCGTACCGGCGGTCGGCTCGACCAACCCGAGCAACATCCGCAGCGTCGTGGTCTTGCCCGCGCCGTTCGGCCCGAGGAACGCGGTGATCTCACCCGGCTCAGCGGTGAAGGAGAGCGCATCGACCGCGCGGACGTCGCCGAAAGACTTGGAGAGCCCCTCGACCTCGACGCGATGCCCGTCCGCCACAAAGCCAAGGCTAACTTCGTCGAACGCTCAGCATCCATCCTGGCCGGAACGCCCTCATCTGCCGCGTTGAGGGCGGCTACGCTCGCCCGGAGCAACCGCGATCCGCGCGCTCCTGCCGAGTTCTGTGCGTTCCATGTCAGGCCTGGCAACTTGGAGCACGACGGGTTGCGGGACGAGGCTGTCCCTGTGGAACGGCGGCTCATCGGCTACTGGCGCGCGGAACGCCGAATACCAGTGACCATGACCGGCTTGCGGCCCGGCCGGTGGCGCCCTGATCATCTGCAGATGAACGAGACGCCTGCCACGGCGAGGCTAAGACGTGCCGTCCGGGCGGTCATCCTGGCCGATGATGACCGTGTCCTGCTGTGCCGCTTCAGCTTCCCGCATCCGGCTGTACCGACGGGCGCAACGGTCGTATGGGCGGCCCCCGGCGGCGGCATCGAGCCCGGTGAACTGCCGCTGGCGGCACTGCGCCGGGAGTTGCACGAGGAGACGGGGCTTGTCATTGACGCCGACCCGCCTCACGTCTGGCACCAGGAGGTTGCCGCTCCCGGCCATGCGGACGGCTACGACGTGGTGGTCAACGACTACTTCCTCGTCCGCACCACGCGCTTTGAACCCCGCGGCGCGCTGTCCGATGACGACCTCGCCGCCGAGCACATCAGCGGGATGCGATGGTGGCGGCACGGAGACATCGCCGAATACGGCGGAACCGACCTGTTCTCACCCCGTGACATCGCCACACCGCTGGCGGCGCTGATCGCCGGTGACATCCCGCGCACGCCAGTGATGCTCGGCCTGTGATTTCCCCGGGCACTTATAGGTCCGCTGTATCCGCGAGACGCACCAAAGACACGAGCCCTGCCGGACCGCAACTCAGCACAGATGATCGTGCAGTAGCGCCTGCTCTACCGCCGTAGCGCGTGCATAACTATCCACGCTTGGCGGAGAGCACAACGTCCGCTTCTGCCGCATTCCGCGCGGTCGTGCCGATGTGCGCGCAGCGGCCAGGGTCCCTAGTGGAAGTTCTCGGGCGGCTGGAGTCCGAAGCGTTCGCACAGGACAGCGACATCGTGTCGGTCGACCTCGCGCAACTCGTATCCGGTGTGGTTCTGCAGGGCGAACTCGGGACGTTCGCATCGAACTGAGATACCTGCGATCTCACCCTCACCGGAAAGATCATCGCGGGTGAACCTGAACGGCGCTTTGAGACTGCCGTAGTGGAGTCGGCCGTCGCTCAGAGTCTCGTACAGGTGAAGATCTACGCGACGACTGTGGCCGTCATGCAAGACGAAGTTCCAGGGACGGTCGCCGGGCCAGGGGTAGATCCGATCGACTCCTTGGTCGGCGAAGGCTGCGACGAGACCTTCGAAGTCATCCGCGTCTACCCAGACGTCGAGATCCAGATGTTCCCGCGTCTGCTTCCCGACCAGGGCGTCGACAGCCCAACCTCCGCCGACGCATGCTGCGACTCCATACCCTTGCAAGGCAGTAATCAACGTGCGCACCATTTCCGGCGGCATAGCGTATTCGCTCACGCCCCAGAGTCTCAGGCGACGCAACCATCCGGACATGCCGCAGACAGGGACGCGCGGTCGGGCCGAATGTGGGACGTTTCCTCGGCGGGGTCGATCGCGGTCTGCCTGAGATGCGCCGAGGTCAGCTGTGTTTGCGTGTCAGTTTTGGGTGAGGGTGGCTGCGGCTTTCAGGCAGATGTCGAACAGGGCTTCGCGGGTCTGGGTGGCGGTGGTCCAGTCGCGGCCGTCCCAGTCGTCTGCGGCGAGTGTGTCGCCGGCGTACAGGAGTTGGCCGACTCGGACGCCGCGGTGCTTGCCGACGGCAAAGAATGCTGAGGCTTCCATCTCGACCATGGAGCAGCCTTCCTCGACCCGGCGGTCGATGCGGCTGCGGGTCTCACGGAAGATGGCGTCAGTGGTCCAGGAGTTTCCGCGGCCGACAGCGAGACCGGATCGTTCGCACGCCGACACGATCGCCTGGGAGACTTCACGATCGGCTTCGACGAATCTGGACGGCGGCAGGTAGTGGTGTGAGGTGCCTTCGTCGCGAAGGGCCTGGTCGACGACCATCGCGTGGCCGAGTGCGAGCTCTGGGACGAGTGCGCCGGCGCCGCCGACCGCGATGAAGGTGTGACAGCCGAAAGCGATCATTTCTTCCATGGTGGCGACGGCTGCGGGCGCACCCAGGCCGGGGTAGAAGAAGGCGATGCGCGGACCGTGGCGGTCGTCTTCGTAGACCGGGCATCCGCCGTACACGCTGAGGTTAGCGCATTGTTTGGCGCCGGCCTGGCTGATGACCTCCTGGAAGAAGCACATCACCGCGACCTTCGGCAGGTCGTTGATCGGAGGCTGCAGGGCGGCGGGGTCCAGCACCCCGGGCTCGGTGAGATCGGTTTCGAGCAATGGTGATGTCACAGCTGCCAGTCCTACCACCACCGAAGTAGTCAGCCGCCCGGGTTGACCACCTTGTAGACGATGGATGGTTCACCGGCAGCATGGTCGGCGAGCATCACACCGTAAGCAGTCCCTACCAGCGGCTCAGGCCGGGTAGTGGAGTGAAGCGAGTAGTTCGGTGTGCAGGATGGCGTTTGAGTAGAGGCCGCCGCCCTGGTCGCTGGCGCGGCCGCCGGTTCGATCGGTGAAACGGCCGCCGGCTTCCTCGACGAGAAGAACCCACGGCGCGTGATCCCAGGTGTAGTAGCGCTCGGCCAGGAAGGCGTCGATCTCGCCACGAACGAGTTCGACCAGCGGTAGCGGGCTCGCCGGTGGGCGAGCCGCACTCGGTGGGAGACGGGCTCTGGACTCGTCGTCGAGCGCTTCGAGCACGGCATCTGCGAGCGCCGACGTCGTACTGACCTCGAGGCGCCGCGTCTCGCTCTCCTCGCGTGGCCAGGACGACTCGAAGGAACCGCCACCTCGGGTCGCCCACCAACAGCGGCGCAGCGCGGGAGAGGTGACGACCGCGACCTCCGTGGTCCCTCGAAGCTCCAGGGCGATGTGGATTCGCTAGTTCGGATCACCCCGGCTGAAGAAACCGGTGCCATCGATCGGGTCGAGGATCCAGACCCGGTCGGACTCACCGAGCCGACCGAGTTCCTCGCCGAGGAACGCATCGTCGGGCCGCGCCTGCGACAACGTCTCCCGCAGCAAGCGCTCGACCGCCCGGTCGGCTTCGGTGACCGGTGTGCCGTCGGCCTTCAGCGTTGCGGAAACGCCGGCTTCGAAGTGAGCGAGCGCGAGCTCCGCCGCCAGGTCCGAGGTATCGAACGCGAGTTGGAGGTCGCCAGCGCTGTCCATCGCAGCAGACGCTATCAGCGCACCTACTGGCGTGTTGCCTTCCATAGTTCGAGGGTTGGCCAGGTGGCGGCCCATTCGGGGGAGACGTAGTTGTGGTCGGAGTGGGCGCCTGCGGGGGCGATGTACTCGGTGAGTTCGTCGAGCTGGAATCCGGATTGCCGGAGGAGCTTGATCATCGGGCCGGTTGGTAGCTGGAAGTGGGTGCCGCCATCGGGCCGGTTGATCCGCGCGACGTCTGCGTAAGGTCGGCTCAGGCGGTCTCCTGCGGCCTCGGCGTCAGGAGCCGTGCAGAGTTCCACGAGGGTGGAGTTGCGCAGGAAGATCAGCTGCCCACCGGGCCGGAGAAGCCGGGCGGCTTCTGGAATCCACAGTGTCGGGTCACACCAGCTGCTGGCGCCGTACTCACTGATCGCCACGTCGAAGCTGTTGTTCGGCAGTGGGACCTGCTCGGCGTTGCCATGGATCAGCGGGAACACCAGGCCGAACTCCTGTTGAAGAGCCTCCGCGAGAGCAACCGAAATTCTCCAGCGCGGGTCGCCTTTTGTATCGGATCTCTTCGTTTGTTTCGTCCGCGGGTAAACCTGCGGCGGGCGAAATGCCTGGACCGATTACTAACCTCTGCAGGCCTTTGTCCAGGTGTGTTTTGTGCCTCCGGAAACGCGCCGGCGCGGTGACTGCGGGCGGTAATGGAGTCATTACTTCTGGTCCATAGCGCAGTTGGGTGATCGTGTCGTATCGTCGCGTCATCGCCAGGCCTTGGTGGGGGTTCTGGTCTTCGAATCCTTTGTGTGCAAAGAAACTTTGGAGCTCGGATGACCATGGACGGTACTGTCGTGGTGCCCGGAACCAGCCAGGGTGCGGAGTGGGTCGACGATGTCCTGCTGGCCGGTCCGGCCGGTGACATTTGCTTTCGCTTACCCGATCCTATCGACCGGGACAAATTGCGCCGATTGGTCCGCGATCGGCAAACGGAACTGGCTCAGTCCGGTTTCAGGCCGGGCGGTGCGGTGGCCTTGCGATTGCCGCCGTCGATGGCTTTCGTCACGCATTTGCTGGCGGTCTGGCGCAGCGGCGGCCAGGCGATCCTGCTGGATCACCGGCTGACCGACTACGAGGTTCGCCGCGCGATCGAGCGGCTGGTCCCGCAGGTGGTGGTGTCACCGGAGCGGCCGGTGCCGGCGGGCCTGCGGACCTTCGTCGAGGTCGACGCCGACCTGGCCAGCTACTCGGGTCATCCGGCCGGTACGACGCACGCCGTCGTACAACTCAGTTCCGGCTCGACCGGGCCGTCGAAGGTGATCGGCCGGAGTGCCGAGGACCTGGTCGAGGAGGTGCTGCGGTACACGCGGATCGACGGCGTACCGCAGCGGGGGGAGCGGCTGATCCTGCTGCCGTCGATGGTGCATGTGCTCGGATTGGTCGGCGGTCTGCTCTACGGCCTGCACGCGGGCGTCGAGTTGGTGCCGCCCGCCCGGCTGACGGGGGATGCGATCGTCCAGGCGATCGGGTCGGCCACCACTCCGGCGACGGTGCTCGGGGTGCCGTTCCACATCGGGCTGCTCGCGTCGGTACAGGATCCGCCGTGGTTGCCGCAGTTCAAGCGGATGACGACCGGCGGCGAGCTGGTGCCGAGGGCAGTGTCGCGGTCCTTCGAGGAGAAGTACGGCGCACTGCTCGGGAACATGTACGGGATGACCGAGGTCGGCGTGATCGGCACCGACCTGTACGGCGAACACCGGCCGGCGATCCGGCCCGCGCCCGGGATCGAGGTCCGCGCGGTCGACGGCGAACTGCAGGTCCGCCGGCCGGAATCGCCGTACCTGGGCCTGTCCGACACGACTCGCTGGTCCGACGGCTGGTTGCACACCCGCGACGCCGGGGTGGTCGACGAGGAGACCGGACTGGTCAGCATCAAGGGGCGGCTCGACTCCCAGGTCTCCGTCGGCGGCCTCAAGGTCGACCTCACCGAGGTCGAGTACACGCTGGCCTCACTCCGCGGCGTCGAAGCGGCGGTCGTGGCCTTCGACGGCGCGATCACCGCCTACGTCCAGGTCAGTGCCCCACGGACGGTCTCGCAGCTGGAGAGCGATCTGGCCCAACTCCTCGCCCCCTACAAACGACCCCGAACCCTCCACCTCCTCAATCAGTTGCCCCGAACAACTACCGGAAAACTCGTCCGCGACCTGACGACCCTCCGCAAGGCCGTCTCGTGATGCACAGTCACCACCACCTCGGAAGCTGTCGAGGCCAGAGCCACCGCCAGAACCGCCTGCTCCACAGGCACATGGATGACTGCGAGGCCGGCTTCGCCAGTCACCATGCCGGCGGCAGGGGAGGCAGGGAGTGGCATTCGGCGGCGCAAGCCGGAGTTGCGCAGGCCTTGGCCGAGCGCCTTGCCTACTGCCTCCTTCGCGGTCCAGAGGTGAAGGAAAGCGGTCAGCTCGTCGGGTTGGTCAGTCATCCACGCCAGCTCGGCCGGGTGGAACCAGCGCTCGGCCAGGGCACGGACCTCCCGCGGGTGCACCTCCTCCACGTCCACGCCGAGAGGGCCGTCGTACGACGCGGCGACGGCCAGCAGATGGTGCGTGTGGCTGACGCTCACTGCAAGACCGGGGATGTGCGGCCGGCCGGATGGGCCGTGGCTGAGGACCGGGCCAGAGACGAGTGTGCTCGCGAGTGCGAGCAGGAGTTCGTGGGCCGAGGGACGTGAAGCGCCGGCCGGCGCCAACCAGACATGTACGGAATCACCCACCGAAAGAAGGTAACCGAATGAAGGACGAGGTTCGCGCGTTCGTCATCGCGCAACTGCAGGACATGAACTACGACACCGAAGGCATCGACGACGACACCACGCTCGGCCCGGCCGGCGTGGACCTCGAGTCACTCGCGCTGGCGGATCTGTCGGTGCGGGTCGAGGACCGGTTCGGGGTCAGGTTCTCCGACGACGAGTCCGAGCAACTCGCGCTGATGACGGTCGGCGAGTTCACCGCCGAGGTGGCCGGCCGGGTAGCCCAGCAGGTCTGATGAACTCGACCCTTCCCCCGCCCGGGCGGGCCGAGCTCCTCACCTGGCTGGCCGGTCTCGGCGAGCGCCCACCCGGTGCCGAGCGGCTCGACTCGATGGAACTGGCGTGGCTGGTCCATCAGGTCGAGCAGCGGTACGGCGTCGAGCTCGCCGACGACCAGCTGGAACGCATGGCCACCCTCGACGATGCCGTCACCGTGATCGCCGAGGTGCTGACCAGCCATGTCTGAACCCCGACCGGTCGCCGTCACCGGCCTCTCGATCCTGACCGCGCTCGGCCGCGGACCGGAGACGCAGCTCACCGGTACGCCGGCCTTCACCGAGGTCAGCCGTTTCGACACCAGCACCCGCCGCGTGCACCACGCCGCGACGGCAGCCGAAACCGGCACGCTGGAAGAAGAACTGGATCAGGCGATCGCGACCGCCTGCGCGCAGGCCGGCGTCGACCGCAGCACGACACCGCTCCTGCTCGCCCTCCACACCGCCCCGCCCCGCGACTTCGGCCAGCGCCGCGTCTACACGAGCGCCTGCGTCTCAGCCAGTACGGCGCTGGCCGACGCCGCAACGTTGATCCGCGCCGGCCGGGTCGAACGCATCGTCGTAGCCGCCGCCTACCTCGTCGAGCCCTACCAGTACGCGCTCTTCGACGCCGGTCGAGCCCTGTCCACCGACGCCGCCGTCCGCCCCTTCAGCCGCCACCGCCAAGGCACCCTCCTGGGCGACGGCGTAGCCGCGGTAGTCCTCCAACCCGGCGAAGGCCTGGCCGAGCTGATCAGCTGGTCGCGCGCAGGCGACGCGTACCACCCCTGCCAACCATCCCCCGACGGCCGAGGCCTGGCCGCCGCAATCCAAGCAGCCCTGGCCAAAGCCAAGCTCCCATCGGACGAGATCGGCTACGTCAACGCAAACGCCACCGGCACAACCTTCAGCGATGCGGCGGAGGCGGCGGCGATCAACGCCGCGTTCAGCAGTACTCCGCCGGTGAGTTCGACCAAAGGGTTGTACGGGCACGCGTTGGAAGCGTCCGGGCTGGTCGAGTTCGTGGTGACCGTCCAGGCGTTGCGGGAGGGGAAGTTGCCGGTGAACGCCGGGTTCCTCGAGCCGGATCCCGCCTGTCGACTCGATCTGATTCTGGATGCGCCGCGGCCGGCGGGTTCTCCGTACGGGATGTCGCTGAACTCGGCGTTCGGGGGAGCCAATACGGCGTTGGCGGTGCGGGTCGGATGAGCGGGCTGCTGGATGTTCATGAGCTGGTGGTGTTGGCGGAGAGTTACTGGCCGGACGTGGGTGATGCGGGTGAACCGCCGGCGCTGCCTGGGTTTGTGTTGTCGGCGTTCAGCCCGTTGGCGGCGGTGGTCGCGGAGCGATGCCTTGGGCGGCTGAGCGAGCGTACGGCGCGGACCGGGATCGTGCTGGTAAGCGACGGGGACCGGGTCAGTGCGGAGCATGTGCGCCAAACGGTTGCTGAGGGCAAGAGACTCGGGCCGTTGTTCTTCTTCCAGTCGGTGCCGAACAGCGTGGCGGGATGGATCGCCGCGCGGTGGGACCTGCGCGGCCCGGTGGTGTGTGTGACGGACGGCGGGCTCGACGAGGCCGCCCTGCTGATCGGTGACGGGGACGCCGATCAGGTGCTGATCGTGCAGGTGGGGGCCGACCAGGCGTCCGCCGTGATCGTGACTGGGAGAGACCCGACATGAAGAACCTGCGAGCCCGACTCGCCGCGGATCCGGCGATCGGCGCCGGCAATGTCCTCGCCCGGGTGATCGCGCAGGGCGCCGACCCGGACGGCCCCGGCCTGACCTTCGACACACCCGTCGACCACTTCCCGGCCGAGCACCCGTTGACGCTCGGCGAGTTGGACAACCGCGTCCAGGCTCGTACGGCGTGGCTCCACGAGCACGGCATCGGCCGCCGGGACGTGGTCGCGATCTGGGCCACCGAGGCACAGGACATCGTCCTCAGCTTCCTCGCGCTGACCCGGGTCGGCGCGATTCCCGCCCTGCTCAACGGCAAGATGGCGCCGGCCATCGCGGACGAGTACATCCGCCGCCTCCGCGTCACCGCGGTCATGGCCGACGCGGCCCATCGTCCACTCCTGCAGACCGAGGTCCTCGCCGAGCCGAAGGAGCTCGGCGCCGGTGATCCGGCGAAGGCACCTGAGCACTACCGGCACCACCGCGACGACCCGATCGTGATCACCCACACCAGCGGCACAACCGGCGTACCCAAGGCTGTTCTGCACACGCACACCACCTTGTACGCCGCTCTCAAGCACCTGCTGACCATGCCACAGGCGCAAGGCACGGATCGGATTCTCAACGCGCTCCCGATCCCGCACACCGCGACGATCCTGATGGTCAACCAGGTGCTCGGGAACCGCGCCGAGATGCTGCTGTTGTCCAGCCAGGACGCGCCGTACGTCCTGCGGCACATCGAGCGGTGGAAGCCGCGGGCCGTCTATGGATTCGCTGTCACGTGGGCCGGGTTGGCGCGCGAGGATCTGGGCAAGCACAATCTCGACTCGGTGCGGATGTGGTTCAACACGGGCGACTGTGCGCATGAGCCGCACATCCGCAAACTCGTTGTCGTCGGCACCCGGGAGACCGTCACGCGGGAAGGGCGGGTGACGGTCAAGGGCAGTCACTTCGTCGACGGTCTCGGGTCGAGCGAGATGGGGCACAACGGGTTCCACATCACGCACACGATCGACAGTGATCACTACGGGCGGTGTATCGGGAAGCCGTATCAGTTCGCGGAGGCCGCCGTACTGACGTCGACCGGCGAGGAACTCCCGTTCGGCAAGGTCGGCCTGCTCGGCTTCCGCTCACCGTCGGTGTCACCCGGCTACTGGAACGACTCGGTCAACACGTACCGCTTCCGGCTGAACGGGTGGATCCTCACCGGTGACCTGGTCTACCGCGACGACACCGGTCACTACTTCCACCTCGACCGGGTCCCTGACGCGGTCGCCGGCTTCGAGGGCCCGCAACTCTTCACGTCGATGTCCGAGGAACGCATCCTCGCGGCTCTTCCGGAGGTTGCCGACTGCACCGTCGTCATCGTGCCGGACAACGGCAAGTACGTCGCCGACGTACTGCTCGAGCTGTCACCGGACGCCGCGGAGGTGGACCGGTCGGACGCGGTGAAGGAGGCGGTCGGCGAGGAAGTCGCGGCGATCATCCGCCGAGTGAGCGTGGTCGGGGCGGACGACGTCCCGGTCACCGTCACCGGCAAGGTCCGCAAGGTCGCCCTCCGCGCGGAACGCCTGACAGGAGCAGACGCATGAGCCCGGTCGCCGGCGTCACCATCACGGGAATGGGGCTGCTCACCCCGGTCGGCCGCGGCATCGACGATGTGTACGGCGCCTTGCTGCACGGGCGATCCGGGATCGTGAAGCCGCCGCCCGAGCACGCGATCGCCGACTCCATCGAGCTGGCCGGGATCCTGCCACCCTTCGACGCGGGCAAGATCGCCTCCGGTCCGGACGGCAAGGTGATGGACAGGACGGTCATCCTCGCGCAGTTGGTCGCCGAGGACGCACTCGCGGACGCCGGCCTGACGATCGGGGAGAACGTCGACGCCGATCGCGTCGGTGTGATTGTCGGTGGGGTCGGGGGGATGGCGACCCTCGAGCAGCAGGTGCTCGCACGGGCAGAGCGTGGGCGGGCGGCCGTCAGCCCGTACCTCTTGACGGGGGTCCTGCCGAACATGCCCGCCGCCCGAGTGGCGATTCGGTTCGGGTTGCGGGGCTACACCTCCGCGGTTGGTACGGCGTGTGCGTCCGGGGCCCAGGCGATTGCGGATGCTGCTCGGTTGATCCGGTGCGGCGAGGCTGACGTGGTGTTGTGCGGGGCGAGTGAGGCGCCGTTGTTTCCGACGTTCGCGGAGACCTTTGCCAACGCGCGGGCCCTGGCCAGAGGGTGGGATGACCCGGCCGAGGCGAGTCGGCCGTTCGATCTGCGCCGCAACGGGTTCGTGCTGAGTGAAGGTGCCGCACTCCTCGTGCTGGAAAGTACGGCGCACGCGATAGCTAGAGGTGCGCGTGGCTACGCGGACGTCGCCGGGTACGGCGTCAACTCGGATGCGCATCACCCGACCGCGCCCCGGCCGGATGGGACCGGGGCTGCCGAGTGCATGCGAAAGGCCTTCAAAGCAATAGATCCCAGCAAGGTCGGCTACGTGAATGCGCACGGCACCAGCACCAAGCTCGGGGATGTGGCCGAGTCGGTCGCGATCGGCCTGGCGTTCGGCGACCACCATCCCGCGGTCAGCTCGACCAAGGCGTTGACCGGGCACATGCTCGGCACCTCCGGTGTCGTCGAGGCCGCGGCCGCCGCCTGTGCGATCACGACCGGTCTGCTGCCCCCGACGTACCACCTGGACGACCCGGATCCGGCCTGCCCGCTGGACCACGTCCGCAAGGAGCCCCGCGAAGTCCACCTCGAGTACGCGCTGTCGAACTCGTTCGGATTCGGCGGCCAGAACGTGAGCCTGCTCCTCGGCACCGCCACGACGCCGGAGCGGCGACAGATCAACAGTGAGGAGAAGCCGTAAATGGAGATCTACGGGATCGACCATGTGGAGCTGTACGTGGGCGACGCTCGCCAGGCCGCGTTCTATCTGGGACACGCGTTCGGCCTGCAGGTGCACGGGCAGGGTGGACCGGAGACCGGCCTGCCGGACCAGCGGTCGCTGCTGCTGCGCGAGGACGCCGTACAGATCGTGCTGACGTCCGGGCTGGCCGCCGACCACGCCGCGGCCCTCTACGTCCAGCGCCACGGTGACGGTGTTGCCGTGGTCGGGCTGGAGGTGGACAACGCGTCCGTGGCCTACACCGAGCTGCTGGCCAGGGGTGCCGAGTCGGTCGCCGAACCGGTGACCTACACCGACGAGCAGGAGACGACCGTGGTGGTCGCGGAGGTGGCGGGGTTCGGCGACGTGATCCACCGGTTGGTCGAGCGGCACGGACCGCGCCGTGAGTTCCTGCCGGGCGCGTTCCAGATCACCGGGCCGGCGAGCGGGCCGGACGAGAAGCTGTTCAGCGAGATCGACCACCTGGCGATCTGTGTGCCGTCGGGGCAGTTGAGGCCGACGGTGGAGTTCTACGAGAACGTCTTCGGGTTCCTGCCGATCTTCGACGAGTACATCGAGGTGGCCGGGCAGGGGATGGAGTCGACGGTCGTGCAGAGTACGTCGAAGCACGTCACCTTCACGCTGATCGAGCCGGATCCGAACCGCCGGCCGGGACAGATCAACGACTTCCTCACCTGGCACGCCGGCGCCGGCGTACAGCACATCGCGTTGCGGACCAGCGACATCGTCGAGGCGGTCGGAACGCTGGCCGGCCGGGGCGTCAACTTCCTCGCCTCGCCGTCGGCGTACTACCAGGCGTTGCCGGAACGCGTCGGTGAGGTGGAGACGCCGATCGAGGACCTGGAGAAGCTCGGCATCCTGGTCGACCGGGACCACTGGGGTCAGCTGCTGCAGATCTTCACCGAGTCGATGCACGTCCGGCGCACGCTGTTCCTGGAGATCATCGAGCGGCGCGGCGCGATGACGTTCGGCAGCGGCAACATCAAGGCGCTCTACGAGGCCAAGGAACGCGAGCTGGCGGGAGCTGACCTATGACGCTGGAGTTCAAGCTGTCGGAAGAAGAGCTCGAGCTCCTGCCGTCGGACGAGGACGTTGCCTTCTACAACGAGCACGGCTGGTACCTGTCCAAGAAGCTGCTCACCGACGACGAGACCGACGAGCTCGTCAATGCCAGCGAGCGCTACTACGCCGGCGAACGCGACCGCAACCTCCCGATGGCCCCGCCGAAGCTGGCCTACTGGGATCCGTCGAAGGGCGACGTCCAGCGGCACAACGACTACGTGCACTACGAGCACGACGGCCTCGCCAAGATCCTCCGCAAGCCGCTGATCGGTGCGGTAGCGGCCCGGCTCGCGCAGACCGACGAGATCCGGATCTTCCAGTCCACGCTGATCTACAAGCCACCGATCAAGGGCGAGCCGTCGAACATCGTGCCCTGGCACTTCGACAAGCACTACTGGTCGTCCTCGGCATCGGACCGGATGCTGACCGCGTTCATCCCGTTCCACGACTGTCCGCCGGAGATGGGCACGATCACCATGGTCGACGGCAGTCATCGCTGGCAGGAGATCGGCTCCGACGACACCGTCGTACGCCACTTCGCCGACCGGGACAGGTCGCAACTAGACCAGATGCTGGCCGAGAACGCGGCGTACAACCACGCCGAGGTGACCAAGATCCCGATCACGATCCCGCGCGGTCATATGAACTTCCACCACTGCCGCACGTACCACGGCAGCGGAGCCAACGGCAGCGGCCGCCCCCGCCGCGCGATCTCCCTGCACCTCCAGGACGGTGCCAACCACTACCGCGAGTTCCAGCTGTCCGACGGAACCCTGGCCGCCTACAACCACGACGCCCTGGTACGCCGTACGCCCGCCGGCCACCCCGACTACGCCGACCCCGACTTCTGCCCAATCCTCTGGGCCGACCGCTGACAGGAGAACCGCCCATGTCCCGTTACGACTGGGGTCAGACCCACCCCGGCATCGAACAGTTGGAGAAGGCCGTCACCCCGGCCCGCGACAAAGTCGTCCAGCACCCGCTCTACGCGAACCTTGACACTCACGAGGCGCTGGTCACCTTCATGGAGCACCACGTGTTCGCGGTCTGGGACTTCATGTCCCTGCTCAAGTCGTTGCAGCGCGAACTCACCTGCGTGACCGTGCCCTGGATCCCGACCGCGCACTCCGGTAGCCGCAGGCTGATCAACGACATCGTGATGGTCGAGGAGAGCGACGAACTCGGCGACGGGTTCATCAGCCACTTCGAGCTGTACGTCAACGGCATGCGCGAGGCCGGAGCGGACGTGGCTGCCATCGACAGGCTGATCGACCTGCTCCGGAACGGCGGCTCGGTGGTCGAGTCGCTGCGGGAGGCCGGCGTACCGCAGCCGTCGATCGACTTCGCCGGGACGACCTGGGACATCATCGAGAACGCCCCGATCCACTGCCAGGCGGCTGCTTTCGCGTTCGGCCGGGAGGACCTGATCCCGGACATGTTCACCCAGGTGGTCGCGGTGAACGAGCGGTCGAACAAGCTCAACACCTTCGTCGACTACCTGGAGCGACACATCGAGGTGGACGGCGAGCAGCACACGCCGATGGCGATGCAGATGGTCACCGATCTCTGCGGTGACGACCAGGCCAAGTGGGACGCCTGTGCGGACACGATCAACACCGCGCTCGCCGCCCGCGCCCGGCTGTGGGACGCCATCCTGGCCGAGGTCAAGGGCTGACCATGACGAGTGCCGATCTCTACCGGACCGTGCGGATGATTCGGCGGTTCGAGGAGCGGGCGATCGAGTTCGTGCGGTCCGGGGAGATCGTCGGCGGGATTCATCCGTACGTCGGGCAGGAGGCGATCGCGGCCGGGGTGTGTGGGGCGCTGACGGACGCCGACGTGATCACCAGTACGCACCGCGGGCACGGCCACGTGCTCGCCCGCGGTGTGGACCCGGCGCGGTTGTTCGCCGAGTTGATGGGCCGGGAGAGCGGGCTGAACAAGGGCCGTGGCGGGTCCATGCACGCGGCCGACTTCAACCTCGGAATCCTGGGCGCGAATGCGATCGTCGGCGCGTCCGGATCGATCGCGACCGGTGCGGCCTGGGCCTTGCGGCAGCGCGGTCGTGACTCGGTCGCCGTCACGTTCTTCGGTGACGGCGCGATGAACGAGGGGATGTTGCTGGAAGCATTCAACCTGGCCGCGCTCTGGCAGGTGCCGGTGATCTTCGTCTGCGAGAACAACGGGTACGCGACGACGATGCCCGTCGAGTCGGCGGTCGCCGGCAGCATCACCGGCCGGGCACGGGCGTTCGGGATGCCGGCTTTTACCATCGACGGGCAGGATCCCGAGACGGTGCTGAAGGCAAGCATGGCGGCGGTTGCGCGGGCCAGGGCTGGTAAGGGACCGACGTTCCTGGAGTGCGTCACCTACCGCTTCGACACTCACCACACCTTCGAGCACCGGGCCCGGCTCACCTACCGCTCGCCCGAGGAGCTCGCCGCCGGCCGGTCGCGCGATCCGGTGGAGATCCAAGGCGCCCGACTGACGGCCGACAAACGCGCGGCGGTCGACGCGGAGGTCGAGGTTCTGCTCGACGCGGCGGCCGAGTTCGCTTTGGGAAGTGCTCACCCGGATCCGGCGGGCGCTCTCGACTACCTGTACGCCTCGCCGGAGGTGCTGCGCTGATGCCGAAACTCTCGTACCTGAAGGCACTCAACCGCGCCCTCGGCGACTCCCTGGCCGAGGACCCGTCGGTTTTCCTGCTGGGCGAGGACATCCGGGTCGCCGCATCCAACCTGACCGCCGGCCTGTTCGCCCGCTTCGGCCCGGACCGTGTGCTCGACACGCCGCTGTCCGAGCAGGCCTTCACCAACTTCGCGACCGGCGCGGCGCTCGCCGGGATGCGGCCGGTGATCGAGTTCCAGATCCCGTCGCTGCTGTTCCTGGTCTTCGAGCAGATCGCCAACCAGGCGCACAAGTTCTCGCTGATGACCGGCGGCCAGTGCAAGGTCCCGGTCACGTACGTCGTTCCCGGTTCGGGCTCGCGGACCGGATGGGCCGGCCAGCACTCCGACCACCCGTACTCCCTGTTCGCCCATGTCGGTGTGAAGACCGTCGTGCCCGCGACTCCGGCCGACGCCTACGGACTCCTGGTCTCGGCGATCCGGGACGACGATCCGGTCGTGGTGTTCGCGCCGTCCGGTGCGCTCGGTGTCCGTGACGATGTCGACTTCGGCACGCTCGCGCCGGTGCCGCTCGGCGTCGGCCGGGTCGCACGTGCCGGCAGCGACGTGACGGTCGTTGCCCTCGGCCACCTCGTGCAGGATGCGTTGGCGGTCGCGGACGAACTGGCCGGGCTGGGAATCTCGATCGAGGTCTTCGACCCGCGGACCGTTTACCCACTCGACACGGACGGTCTGGCAGCGTCGGTCGCCAAGACCCGCCGGCTGGTGGTGATCGACGACTCCAACCGGTCCAGTGGCTTCGCCGCGGAGGTCCTCGCGGTCGCCGCCGAACGCTTCACCCTCGACGCACCTCCGCGCCGAGTGACCCGCCCGGACGGAGCCGTGCTCCCGTTCGCCCTGGCCCTGGACCGCGCCGTCCAACCCGGCCGCGACCAGCTCGTCTCCGCGATTCACGCCGTACTGGAGGAACGATGACCGATCTGTGGCACGAGTTGCCCGAGGCAACGCGTACGGCGCTTGTCGCGCGGGGGAGCGAGTCGTGGCAGCAGGTGTACGACGGAGTCGCCACGCACAACAAGGAGTGGCGACCGCTCCGGCCGCCGATCATGGCGGCGGCGACCTATCGATCGTTGACCGACATCTCGGCGACCGTGGCCCGGCTGATCCTGGCCGCGTGCTTGCGCCGGGCAACGACCGCGGGGGAGTTGCGGCGCGCGCTCGCGTTACCCGTCGGCTACATCGACCTGCTCGACGAGGAGCTGCCGCTGACCGAGGAGCTGCTCGGTGGCGTCCGGGCGGACATCCTGCTCGCGGACGGGACGCCGTACGTGGTCGAGGCCAACATCGACAGCGCCCTCGGCGGCGCCCACGACTCCGACGGTGTCGCGCGGCGCTTCCTCGAGGCGTACGCCGGTGATCCGGTGCTGGATGAGGTCGGGCTGACGGCGCCGCCATCGGCTGTTGACGCGCGGTACGAGGCGGTGCGAGCGGCGTTGAAGCTGACCGAGTCGGATCGGCTCGCCATGGTGTTCACCACCGGCGGCACATATCCGGGGTCGCAGGACGGCCTGGCGATGATCAAGTTGCTCGAGCCGTTCAGCGACCGCGGTCGCGAACTCGGCCTCGACATGCGTGTGTACCCGGTCGAGTGGCTCACCCTGGACGACGCGGGTCGGCTCTGCGTCGACGACGGCCCGATCGACGCCGTACTCCGGATGTTCGTCCCGCAAGGCATGAAGCCGAGCGATGGGTTGCAGGCTCTGCACACGGCGGTCCGCACGGGCGCGGTGCGGATGTTCACCCAGACGGCCAGTTGGCTGCTGGCCAGCAAGACGATCTTCGCGTGGCTTTGGGAAGACCTGCCCTTGCTGTCTCCCGAGGACGCCGAGGTCGTCCGCCGCCACGTCCCTCGCACCGAGGTGTTGTCCGCGGACCTCCGCGACCACGCGATCACCGACCAGAACCACCTCGTCCTGAAGCCCTCCGGTTCGTACGGCGGAGTCGGCGTCGTCGTCGGCCCCGAGGTCACCCCGCAGACCTGGCAGGACGCCGTCGATGCCGCGCTCGACGAAGGCTGCTACATCCTCCAGGCGTACGTCGAGGTCGACCGGCTCACCATGCAGTTCGTCGAGATCGCCACCGGCGACACCCACGAGGCCGCAGTACCGTTCTGCATTGCGCCGTACCTGTTTGCCGGCACGCCGTGCGGCGCCTACCTGCGCTTCACTGTCCCCGGCGCCGGCCCGGTGGTCAACGTGGGTCAGGGTGCGCTGACGAGCGGTCTGCTGCTGATTCCTTGAGCCATCGGCCGAGAGCGCGGAGGGTTTCGGCGGTGGCGACGGCGTCGCTGCGGGCGTTGCCGTGGCGGCCGTCGGTGCTGTAGAGGCCGGGGTCGGTGGACAGCGGATGGTCGGTGAGGTGGATGTGGATCGTGCCGAGCGTGCCGGCCAGAGCGGCGGTCCGGTCGGAGAGGGTTCGCATTCGTTGCCGAAGGCCCGGTCTGAGCCAGTCCGCGACGGCCGGGCTGTAGGAGATGTCGAACATGCCCAGCGTCATCACGTCCGCCCCGGCGTCCTGCAGGGTGGTGATCATCAGCGTGAGTTCGCGATCGACCCGGTCGGCGTCGTACGTGGCCGGGAAGGCGTCGTTGCCGCCGCCGACTACGAGCGCGAGGTCGGGGCCGAACACGAGCGCCGGCTCGAGTTGGCCGGCCAGGATCTCGCGCGTCCGCAGACCGCTGACGCCGAGGTTGCGGTAGACGAGCTCCGGCTGAACCGCGCGGAGCTCGGCGGCGATCCGGTCGGCCCATTGCAGCTTGCTGTAGCCGTCGACCGGTTCGCACAGCCCCTCCGCGACGCTGTCGCCGAGCACGACAAACCGCCGCCAGGGGTGACCGGCGAGCAGTTCGCGGCTCTCGCCGGGCTTGAGGCAGTACGGGTCCGTGGATTCGTTCATGTGGCCTCCACCGATGCCGGAGCGTCGAGGACCTTGCCCGGTCCGCGCCGGAGCAAGGGGTAGCTGCTGACCAGCAGGCAGACGATCCCCGAAGAGATCAGCGCCGGAGTCAGTCCTACGGCGCTCACCAGGTAGCCGGCCAGGAGCGCCCCGAGCGGGAGGCCGGCGAACGACGTTGCCGCGACCAGTCCGATCACCCGTGCCTGCAGGTTCTTCGGGACATGCTCGTAGAGCGCCGCGCCGAAGACGGGGTTGATCGCGGCGATGCCGATGCCGGACAGGAACGTCACCACCATCACCAGGAGCAGGTTGTCGCTGAGGCCGAGCACGAGCAGTCGCGGACTGCCACCGACGAAGGCCCCGATCGCGAAGGTCAGATACCGCGGCACCTTGGTGGCGAGAACGGCGAAGACGATGCTGCCGAGCAGTGCCCCGGCCGAGAACGCGCCGAGCGTGAGGCCCAGTCCGGCCGCGGAGCCGAGTTGGTCGGCGACCCACACCGGGATGAAGACCGCCGTACTCGCGCTGGCGAAGATGTTGATGGTGAACGTGGTGATCAGCATCGTGGCGAGCAGTTCGTCGCGCCGGACGAAGGAGAACCCCTCGGCGAGGGAGCGGAAGTACTTGTCTCTGACCGCGGCGACTACCGACGGTGGACGGACGAACCCCGCGACCAGGAGGCCGCAGACCAGGAAGGTGACCGCGTCGATCCAGAGCACTGAGGCTGCGTCGGTCCAGTAGATCAGCAGGCCGGCCAGGGGAGCGGCCAGCAGGGTCGCGCCGCGGGCGAAAGCCTCATGGAGCGAGGTGATGCGGATCAGTTCGACGTCGGCTGCCTCTGCCATCGGCCGGACGAGCAGATCCTTGGACCGGTCGGCGGCGCCACGCAGCGCACCCGCCACGGCGACGAGCACGAGGAGGGCGGTGAAACCCAGCTGGGTGGTCGCAGCGATCGCGCCGACCGCCACCGCGCTACAGAGGTTGGCGAGAATCGAGGTACGCCGCGGCCCGAGGCTGTCGATGATCGGCCCGGCCATGATGCTGGCCACGATGTACGGCACCATCTCGACCGCCGCCACCAGCCCCATCCGCGCCGCACTCCCCGTGGTCACCAGCACCAACCAGGGAATCGCGACCATGGAGATCCTGCTCCCCACAGCGGACAGGACGTCGGCGACGAAGAGGATCACGAGTCCCCGCCGGGGCGTCATCACCTGGCTCCCACCGCCACGTCGTCCGGACCGTGGACCGGATGCAGTTCCAGGTAGAGCTTGCGGAGGGCAACCTTGTCGACCTTCAGGATCCGGGTCAGCGGCAACTCGTCCACGAAGTCGATCGCCGCGGGAGCCCACATCTCGTTCAACGTCGTGGCGACCGTCTGCTGGAGCTCCTCGACGGTGACTGGGGAGCGCGTGACGACGAAGGCGTGGACCGCCTCGCCGACCACCGGATCCGGTACGCCGATGACCGCAGCGGTCCGCACTGCGGGGTGACTGGCGAGGACGTCCTCGATCGGGCGGCAGAAGATGGCCCAGTTGCGGCGGGTGGTGACGATCATGTCGTGCACGCGGTCGACCAGGAACAGGTACCCGTCGGAGTCCAGGTAGCCGAGATCCCGGGTGCGGAGCCAGCCGTCGACGAGCGTCTCGGCGGTGAGCTCCGGCAGGCCGAGGTACCCGGCGAAGGTGAGCTTGCTCTGCACCCACACCTCCCCGGTCTGTCCCGCGTCGAGCACCTTGCCGTCGTCGTCCCGGATCTCCAGCCGCACATCGCCGTACGGCGTACCCGCAGATGCCAGCCGCTCCGGACGGGCCGGGTCCTCGGTCAAGCCCGGGAGTGCGGTGACGACGACCGCTTCGCTGAGCCCGTAGACGATCCGCAGCACCGGACCGAAGCGGGCGATCCCCTGTCGCAGCCGGGCGGGCGTCGCCGGTCCGGCGCCGACATTGAGCATGAACAGGCTGCTGCAGTCGAAGTCCTCACCACCCGGATGATCAAGCACCTCGTACAGCATCGGCGGCGTCACGTACGTCGACGTGATCCGCTCGGCCGACACAGTCCGGTAGAACTCGTCCGGCGACCAGGTGTCGGTCAGGAACAGCACCCCACCTGTGAACAGGTTGAAGAAGCTGGTGATCTGTCCGCTCGCCAGCCACAGCGGCGAACCCGAGTAGTGCCGCAGCAACGGGAACCCGTTGGCGACGAACGCGTCCGCCAGATCGAGGATCTGCTCGTAGAAGCTCTGCGTGTGGTGGACCAGCTTGGGATCGCCGGTCGTCCCACTCGTCTGCAGCACCGAGTCGGGCGCCGGCACCGACGGATCGATCACGTACGGCGCTCCGCCGGTCAAGAGCTCGGCCACCTGGAACACGGGCATCGGCGCCAGGGACGCGGCGAGCGCACGACCGAGATCCCCGGTGCCGTCGGGGTCGTACACGAACGCGTCCGCGTCGGACAGCGCGGCGAACCGGTCGATCTCCCGGCGGGAGGTGATCGGCGCGCTCCAGAGCACGCGGCAGCCGTGCAGGTGCAGCGCCAGTTGGAGCGCCGGGGCGTCGAAGCAGTTCGCCGCCATCACCAGCACCTTGCCACCGGGACGGATGCCCGCGTCGCGCAGCGCCGCCGCGATCCGCAGTACGTCGGCGGTCAGTTCGCCGTACGTCGCCCGGCGAACTCCGCGGACCAGCGCGAGCCGCTCCGAGAATTGCTCGAACAGCGTTAACACCCGCAGCACATAATTGGGCATGACGAATTCAGGCGGCATTTCGTAAGGTTCCCCTCGACTCCGGCCACCCCCAGCCGTCGAGGCGACTCTACTGGAAGCGCCGGGCGCCCGCCAGAGGCTGGAAACCGTTCTACGGCAGGCGGACCGTCGCGCTCCGCAGTCGGTCGGTCACACCCTCGCGCGGGTGAAGGAATACCCCTGCGAAACGGGTCCGGAAGGGGTCCGCTAACCGTTGGCCGATGAATTTCGGAAATGCAATTGCTGTGCATTGACCGGATTCCTCGCCGCGTATTACGTTCCGTCCGCATCCGATTCCGCCAGGAGGTCCGTCCATGCACATTTCCAGCAGTTGGCGTGCGGTCGCGGTGACCGCCGCACTGACCCTGGCCGGCTCCAGCCTGGCCGGGGCGAGCTCCAGCCAGAGCCGTCACGACGATGCGTGGGTCGGCACGTGGGCGACCGCGGTCACCCACGGCGACGCGACCGGCTCGACCAACACCGGCCTGACCGACCAGAGCGTCCGGCTGGTGGTCCGGCCGACCGTCGGCGGCGACAAGATCCGGATCCGGCTGTCGAACATCTACGGCGAGAAGACCGTCACCGTCGGCGCGGCAACCGTTGCCAAGTCCAACAAGTCGACACCGGAGCTGTCCGACATCGACCCGAACACCCTGCGGACGTTGACGTTCAACGGCTCCGGCAGCGCATCGATGGTGAAGGGCAGCGAACTGCTGAGCGATCCGGTGAACCTGCCGCTGGGCACGCTCGACGACCTCGTCATCAGCCTCTACTTCCCGGAGAACACCGGCCCGACCACGTTCCACGGCTCGTCGATCCAGGACAACTTCGTCGGCCCGACGAACCTGGTCACCCAGCCCGGCGGTGCGGCCTACACGCTGACCCGGCACTGCTGCTGGTTCTTCCTGTCCGGCGTGGACGTGCAGACCGACGACTCGGACGGCTCGATCGTCGTGCTCGGCGACTCGATCACCGACGGCACCAACAGCACGTTCAACGCGAACAATCGCTGGCCCGACCAGCTCGCCGAGCGGTTGGCCGCGGCGGCCGGGCACAAGCCGTTCCCGAGCGTGCTGAACGCGGGGCTGGCCGGGAGCCGGCTCAACCACGAGGGCACCGAGCCGTCCGACAACGGCGCGTTCCCTGGTTTCGGTGAGGTCGGGGTGAACTCGCTGGCCCGGCTGAACGAGGACGTGTTCGCGCAGACCGACGTACGCACCGTCATCACCGAGCTGGGCATCAACGACATCTGGATGTCCGACGATTCGGCGGCCGAGATCATCGGCGCGCTCCGGCAGGTCAACGCGCAGGCCAAGGAACGCGGACTGCGCAGCCTGGTCACCACGATCACGCCGTTCGAGGGACTCTCCGGCACCGACAGCTGGACGCCGGCGAAGGAGGCCACCCGGCAGGCGGTGAACAGCTACCTGCGCTCGAGCCACGAGTTCGACGGCGTGCTCGACTTCGACAAGGTGCTGCGCGACCCGGCCGCGCCTTCGAAGCTGCTGGCGGCGCTGGACTCCGGTGACCACATCCACCCGAACGACACGGGCTACCAGGCGATGGCCGCCTCCGTCCCGCTGAACCTGGTGCGCTGACCGGGATGCGCACCGCCAACGAGATCCTTGCCGCGCTGGGATCCGAGGACGGGCGCCGCGATCCGATGCCGCTCTTCGCCGAGCTGCATCGGATCGGCCCGGTCTGCCGGCTCGCTCCCGGGAGTTCGCCGTACGCGGTGGTCGTCAACGGGTACGACGCCGCCCAGGAGGCGCTGAAGGACACCAGGTTCCACCGGTTGCTGTCGGCGGATCCGAACCCGAAGGAGCCGGTACTGCGACGGCTCGGCGGGTCGATGATGTTCCGCAACGAGCCGGACCATCTGCGGATGCGCAAGGTGTTCCAGGCGGTCCTCACGCCACGCCGGCTGACTGGGTTCGAGCCGGTGGTGGACGCATTGGCCGCCGAGCTCCTGGACGACCTGGGCAAGGCCGGTGCCGACGGCCAGGTGATCGATTTTGTCGACTTCGCCTACCGGTTGCCGATCACCGTGATCGGCACGTTCCTGGGCATCCCGCGCTCGGACCTCGGCTGGTTCCGGGACCGGACGCAGCGGATAGACGACTATCTGGACCTCGGCGGCAAGGCTCCCGAGCGGCTGGCGGCGGCGAACCAGGCGGCCGAGGAACTCAACGACTACTACGCCCGGATGATCGCCGACCGCCGGATCCGCCCGCGCGACGACCTGGTCGGATCGCTGGTGCATGCCCTGGATTCGGGGACCTCGGGCATCGACGAGCAGGAGCTGATCGACAACCTGCTCGTGCTGGTGAACGCCAGCTTCGTCACCACGATGAACCTCCTCACCAACGGACTCGAGCAGCTCCTCTCCCAGCCCGCGCTGGTCGAGGCCCTGCGCGACGATCCCGGACTGGCGGCGGACTACGTCGAGGAGATCCTCCGGCACCAGAGCTCGGTGCAGTTGATCAGCCGGAAGGCATCCGTCGACCTCGAACTGGCTGGCGAGCCGATCAGCGCGGGGAGTCTCGTCCTCATCCTGCTCGGCGCGGCGAACCGCGATCCGGTCAAGCATGCGGACGCGGACACCTTCGATCCGGGACGCGACGATCTGCAGCACCTGTCGTTCGGAGCGGGTCCGTTCTACTGCGTCGGGGCCGCGCTCGCCCGGATGGAAGGGCGTGCGGCGTTCGGGCAGCTGTTCCAACGGTTCCCGAACCTGCGGTTCGTGGGAGAGCCGGTGCGCAGTCATAGCCTGCTGTTGCGTGGACACAGTTCCATGCCGATCCGATTGGGGTGAAGCGATGCCGTTGGACCCGCAGGTCGAGGCGATGCGCGCCGAGCGTGAGGGCAACCAGGTGCCACAGCTCTACACCCAGACCCTGGCCGAGGCCAGGGCGGCCGACCTCGCGTCCATCCAGGCCGCGGGTGGGGATGTCGAGCCCGTTCACCACGTGGAGGACCTCACGACCGAGGGCGGCGTACCGCTGCGGGTCTACCGGCCGGATCTGACCGGTCCACTGCCGACGGTGATCTACTTCTTCGGCGGCGGGTGGACGCTGGGCAGCATCGAGACCGCCGACGGCATCAGCCGCAAGCTGGCCAATGCCGTTCCCTGTCAGGTGATCACGGTCGGCTATCGGCTGGCGCCGGAGCATCCGTTCCCGGCCGCGGTGCACGACTGCCACGACGCCACGCAGTGGATCGCCGCGCACGCGGGCAAGTTGCAGGTCGATCCGTCGCGGCTGGTCGTCGGTGGTGACAGTGCCGGCGGCAACCTCGCGGCGGCGACCACGTTGCTTGCCCGCGACAACGGTCCGACGCTGGCCGGGCAGTTGCTCGTCTACCCGAACACCCGCTACGGCTCGGACACCATCTCGATGCGGGCCGGCGACGATCCGTACCTCTTCAACAAGACCTCGGTCGGTTGGTACTGGGACCACTACCTGACCGACCCGGCCGACGGTCTCAACCCACTCGCGTCACCACTGCTCGCCGAGTCGCACGCGGATCTCCCTCCCGCGCTGGTGATCACCGCGGAGTACGACCCGCTCCGCGACGAAGGCGAGTACTACGCCGAGAAGCTGCACGCCGCCGGCGTCCCGACCACCCTCAGCCGGTACGACGGGATGGTGCACGGCTTCTTCGCAATGTCCGGCATCCTGGACGGCGGCAAGTTGGCGATGGCCGAGGCGTCGGCCTGGCTGGCGGAGATCTTCCGCGATGCCTGAGGAATGCGCGAGCCACGATGGCTGACAGCCTCGTCGACTACGAGTCCCTCGCGGCCGCGGTCCTCCCGGCCGAGGTCCGGGACTTCGTTGCCGGCGGCAGCGGCTCGGAGACCACGCTGCGGCTCAACCGTGCGGCGCTGGACTCGATCACGGTCACACCCCGCGTGCTCGCCGGGGTCGACGAGCCCGGCACGTCGTGCACGCTGCTCGGCGGTCAGTTCGCGATGCCGGTCGCGGTCGCTCCGATGGCCTACCAGCGGCTTCTGCATCCCGAAGGGGAACTCCTCCTCGCGGCCGCGGCCGCGACAGCCGGAATCCCTTATGTCATCAGCACTCTGAGCAGTGTCCCGTTGGAGAAGATCGCCGCGGTCACGCCCTCATGGTTCCAGCTGTACTGGTTACGAGATCGCGGCCTGGTCAGGACTCTCGCGGAGCGTGCCACCGCAGCGGGTTGCGGTGCACTGATGGTGACCGTCGACGTTCCGGTGATGGGACGCCGGCTGCGCGACGTCCGCAACTCCTTCGCACTGCCGCCGGAGGTGGTCGCGGCCAACATTGTCGACATGGTGACAGAGGCACATTCCGCCGTACCCGGGCTGTCGGCGATCGCCGCGCACACCGCGTCCGCGTTCGATCCCGCCGTCGGCTGGTCGGACCTGCAGTGGCTTCGAAGTTCCAGTGAACTGCCGCTGGTGGTGAAGGGGATTCTGGACCCCCGCGACGCCAGGCGCGCCGCTGACCTGGGTGTGGACGGGGTGGTGGTCTCGAACCACGGTGGACGCCAGCTGGACGGCGCACCGGCCTCGATCGATGCGCTCGGACCGGTTGTCGATGCTGTCGGCAACCACTGCGCCGTGCTGGTGGACGGTGGAGTGCGAGGTGGCATCGATGTGGTGAAGGCGCTCGCGCTGGGTGCGTCCGCCGTACTGATCGGACGGCCGTTGCTGTGGGCACTTGCTGTGGAAGCTGTGGATGAAGCGCTGGCTCTCCTCGGACAAGAGCTGCGCGATGCGATGCTGCTGGCCGGATGTGGGGACCTGGCCGCGGTCGCGCGGCTGACGACGGGGAGGACGCCATGGCTGATCTCGAGCTGACCGAGCTGCACGGCTCGCTCACCGACCGCGCGCTGAATTCGATGAACTTCCTCAACGAGGTGTCGCACCACTACCCGGATGCGATCTCGCTCGCCGCCGGGCGGCCGACCGAGGAGTTCTTCGCGCTCGAGGACCTGCATCGCTACCTGGACCTGTTCGCCGATCATCTGCGCTCGAAGGGGTACGACGAGTCCGCGGTGCGGCGGACGATCTTCCAGTACGGCCGGACCAAGGGCATCATCCACGACCTGGTCGCCCGCAACCTCGCCGTCGACGAGGACATCCACGTCGATCCCGAGGCGATCGTCGTCACGGTCGGCTGCCAGGAGGCAATGGTTCTCACCCTGCGGGCACTGCGCTCCGGTCCGGACGACGTGCTGCTGGCGATCTCCCCGACGTACGTCGGAATCACCGGTGCGGCTCGCTTGCTCGACTTCCCCGTGCTGCCGGTGACCGAGGACGACGATCTCGCCGCGGTGGTGAAGGCCGTCCGCGCGGACGGGCTGCGCCCGCGCGCTTGCTATGTGATGCCGGACTTCGCCAACCCTTCCGGGCTCAGCCTCGATGTGGATGCCAGACGGCGATTGCTGGAGGTCGCGGCCGAGCAGGAAATGCTCCTGCTCGAGGACAACCCGTACGGACTGTTCCCGGCCTGGGGCGTTGCTCGCGTGCCGACGCTGAAGGCCCTCGACACCGAGCGCCGCGTCATCTACCTCGGTTCGTTCGCCAAGACCGGCCTGCCCGGCGCGCGGGTCGGGTACGTCGTCGCCGACCAGACCGTCGCCGCCCCGGGCGGGAGCATCAACCTGCTGGCCGACGAACTGTCGAAGCTCAAGAGCATGCTCACCGTCAACACCTCGCCGGTCGCGCAGGCGGTGATCGGCGGCAAGCTGCTCGCGCACGACTGCAGCCTGGTCGCCGCGAACCGGCGCGAGCGCGCGGTGTACGCCGCCAACCTCCGCGCGATCACCGACGGCTTGGCCGCCAGGTTCCCCGGCGGTGAGATCACCTGGACCGTGCCGTCCGGCGGCTTCTTCGTGGTCGTCACCGTGCCGTTCCCGGTCGACGACGTACTGCTGGAGAGGTCGGCCCACGAGTACGGTGTGCTCTGGACCCCGATGAGCCACTTCTACGAGGGCGACACCCCGATCCACGCCCTGCGCCTGTCGTGCAGCGCGGTCACGCCGGTCCAGATCGACGCCGCCCTGAACCGTCTCGCCGCGCTCATCGCCGACCAACTGCCGTAACTGGTCCTCCCGGACGGTCCCGAACTGGATCTGTAGGGCGTGCCGGTCCACTTCTAGCGTGAAGTCATGACCACCGCGTGCGAGATCCCCACCGTCCAGGTAGCCACCGCCGAGCGCCTGGTGACCGGCCAGTTCGGGCGGTTGCTGGTGATGGTGTTCGGGTCCGGGCTGAGCATGTACCTGCTCACCTCGGTCGTCCCGCTCTACCTGGCCGCCAACGGCTCGGGCGGGATCGGGGCCGGGCTGTCGACCGGCGCGATGATGCTGTCCGCGGTCGGCGTCGAGCTGCTCGTGCCGCGGATGCTGGCCCGCTGGGGCTACCAGGTCGTCCTGGGTCTCGGGCTGATGCTCCTCGGCGCACCCTCGCTGGTCCTCCTGACCACCGCGTCGCTGCCGGCGGTCCTCGCCGTCTGCGTCGTTCGCGGCGCCGGCCTGGCGATCCTGGTCGTCGGCGCGGTCGCCCTGGTCGCCGACCTCACGCCCGCGGCTCGCCGCGGCGAGGGATTGGGCGTCTACGGCATCGCAGTCGGCGTGCCCGCCGTCATCGGCCTGCCGCTCGGCGTCTACCTGACCAACCGGATCGGCTTCGACGCCCTGTTCATCCTCGCGGCGTTCAGCTCGCTCGCCGGACTCGTCACTCTTGTGGGGCTGCCTGCTCGGGTCAGTGCCGAGGAGCAGCACGTGAAGGTGCTCGGTGGCGTACGACGCAGCGGTCTGCTGATGCCGACCTTCGTCTTCGCGGCCGTGACTGTTGCCGCCGGGATCAGCGTCACCTTCCTGCCCCTGGCCGTCGCCGCGGACAAGCAGTCCCTCGTCGCCACCGCTCTGCTGCTGCAGGCCGCGACCGCGCCCGGCGCGCGCTGGCTGGCCGGCCGGTACGGCGACCGCGTAGGGCCGGCGAAGCTGCTGGCACCGGCCCTGGTCCTCGCCTCGCTGGGTGCGGGATCGCTCGTACTGATCGGCACCCCGATCGCCATCGTGATGGGCTCGACCCTGTTCGGCATCGGCTTCGGCGCCGCGCAGAACCTCACTCTCACCCTGATGTACAACCGCGTCCCGGCATCCCGCTACGGCCAGGTGAGCGCGTTGTGGAACCTCGCGTACGACGGTGGCTGGGGAATGGGCGCCATCATCTTCGGTGCCGTGGTCGCCGGGACCGGATTCCCGCTGGCCTTCGGACTGACCGCGGTTGTCGTCGCGGTGGCCGTCGTACCTGCGGTCAGAGCTTTCCCCTGACCGGGGTGGTGGGGTGGGGGTCAGAGTTTGCGGAGCCTGACCCAGCGGACGGCGTGGTCGGGTCCTTTGCGGAGGACCAAGGTGGCGCGGGAGCGGGTGGGGAGGATGTTCTCGCGCAGGTTGGGGCCGTTGATGCCGTCCCAGAGCGACTCGGCCTTCTTGACCGCTTCCTCCCGGCTCAGCTCGCCGTACCGGACGAAGTACGACTCCGGGTTGCGGAACGCCGTCTCCCACAGTTTGAGGAAGCGGTGCACGTACCAGGACCGGATGTCGTCGGCGGCCGCGTCGACGTACACGGAGAAGTCGAAGAAGTCGCTGACCGCGAGGCCGCTCTTGCCGTCCGCGTGCCGGGGCGCGGGCTGCAGGACGTTCAGGCCCTCGAGCAGCAGGATGTCGGGCTGCTCGACGGTCGTCCGTACGCCGTTCATCCGGTCGTAGTGCAGGTGGGAGTAGACCGGCGCCTCGACCGCGTCCATGCCGGACTTCACCTCGACCACGAAGCGCAGCAGCGACTTGCGGTCGTACGACTCCGGGAAGCCCTTGCGCATCATCAGGCTCCGGCGCTCGAGCTCCGCGTTCGGCCAGAGGAAGCCGTCGGTGGTGACGAGCGCGACCCGCGGGTGCTCGGGCCAGCGGGCCAGCAGTTCGCGCAGCAAGCGGGCGGTGGTGGACTTGCCGACGGCAACCGATCCGCCGATGCCGATCACGAACGGGGTCCGGGTCGCGGCCGGCTTGCCGAGGAAGCTCTCGGTGTCGGCGTGCAGCGCGCGGGCGTGCCGGACATAGAGCGAGAGGATCCGCGACAACGGCAGGTAGACCTCGCGGACCTCGTCCATGTCGATCTCGTCACCGAGACCGCGCAGCCGCTCGATCTCGTCCGCCGTCAGCGGGGAGACTGTCGTCTCGGCCAGTTGCGCCCAGGCGGCACGGTCGAGCTCGGTGTAGGGAGTCACCTCCCGCGACGGCTGCAGCATGAGCCCCATTCTTCCCATCCGCCGGGGGAGCACCCACACCGGGCAGACGTGGCCTTCGTCTCAACCGGCCGCCGGATCCGCGACCGCCGAAACTTTCGGACCCGCGGCGCCCCGGAGTGACCGGGGTCGTGTGCAAGGATCCGGCGTGATGTTCGACCCCTGCTGGCTCGGCGCTCAGCGGTTGCCCGAGGTGACCGTGCACGCCTCGGGGGCGCTGGCCCAGACGATCCGGGCCGAGCTGCGGCAGACCCGCCGGATCCGCAACGGCGTGGAAGTCGCGCTGTGCGTGCTGACCCGGGTCCGGGAATCGCCGTTGTGGCAGGAGGTCGAGGCCGCGCTGCCGCTCGACGGGCTGGGCGCGGAAGGCTTCGTGGTGGTGCGACGAGGCAACCAACTGGTCGTCGCCGCCGAGGGCGGCCGTGGCTTGCTGTACGGGCACTTCTACCTGCTGCGGTACTTCGAGTGGATGACCGGCGACTTCACCGTGGTCGAGCGGCCGGCCATCCCGGTCCGGATGCTGGATCACTGGGACAACTTGACGGGCTCCGTCGAGCGCGGGTACTCCGGTGGGTCGATATTCTTCCGCGACGGCCGGGTGGTCCAGGACCTGACCCGGGTGCGGGCGTACGCCCGGATGCTGGCGTCGATAGGGATCAACGCGGTCGCGATGGCCGAGACCCGGTTGCTCACCGACCATCTCCCGGATGTGTCCCGGCTGGCGGCGGTGTTCCGCGAGTACGGGATCGCGCTGAGCCTGGCGGTCGAGATGACCGATCCACCGGACGAGCGGGCGGCGCAGTGGTGGTCGGCCGCGGTCGGGCGCCTGTACGACGCCGTACCCGATCTCGGTGGGTTGATGGTGTCGGCGGACTCCGAAGGATGGTCGCCCGCAGACGGTGCGAACCTGCTCGCCCGGGCGTTGGCGCCGTACGGCGGGAGTGTGTTCTGGCGGTGTTCCGGGTACGGCGGCCGGCCGGACTGGCGGGATCGGCGGACGGATCGCGCGCGGGCGGCGTACGACCACTTCATCCCGCTGGACGGGCGGTTCGACGAGAACGTCGTACTGCAGGTGAAGCACGGGCCGCTGGACTTCCAGGCGCGCGAGGCGATGTCGCCGTTGCTGGGGGAGTTGCAGGAGACCGCGTTCGCGGTGGAGTTGCAGGTGACGCAGGAGTACACCGGGCAGCAGCAGGATCTGTGCTACCTCGGGCCGTGGTGGCGGGAGATCCTGCAGTTCGACACGACCGGATCAGGTGGGTCAACCGTCGCCGAGCGCACCGACGCGATCGTTGCCGTCGCCAACGTCGGCGACGATCCGAACTGGACCGGGCACAAGCTTGCCCAGAGCAACCTGTATGCGTACGGCCGGCTGGCCTGGGATCCGGGTGCCGATCCGGTCAGCCTGCTGCACGAGTGGGCCGCGGCGACCTTCGCGATGGACGATCGGACCCGCTCCGAGCTGGTGTCGATCATGGCCGGGTCCTGGCAGACGTACGAGCGTTACACCGCGCCGCTCGGGGTCGGGTTCATGGTCGCGCCGGAGACGCATTACGGCCCGAACGTGAACGGGTACGAGTACTCGGCGCGCGGGACGTACCACTTCGCCGACCGCTACGGCGTCGGCGTCGACCGCACGGTCGCGACCGGCTCCGGCTTCACCGCGCAGTACCCCGAGCCCTTGGCGAGCCGCTACGAGAACGTCAGCACCTGCCCCGACGAACTCCTACTGTTCTTCCATCACGTCCGGTACGACCACGTGCTGCAGAACGGCCGCACGGTCCTGCAGCACATCTACGACACCCACTTCCAGGGGTACGCCGAGGTGGCGGCGATGCTGACCCGCTGGAAGGCCATCGCGGACCGCTTCGAGCCCGTGGTGCGCGAGAACGTCACCTCCCGGCTGGAGGCGCAGCTCGCCAACGCCGCCGACTGGCGGGATCAGGTGAACACGTACTTCTACCGTCTCAGCGGGATCCGCGACGCGGAGGGGCGCACGATCTACGGGTAGGCTGGCCGAAAGTTTCGAGGGGAGGCGCTCGTGGGTCAGCGGATGACGATCGCGAAGATCGCGGAGCAGGCCGGGGTCTCGGTCCCCACCGTCTCGAAGGTGCTGAACGGTCGCGCCGACGTCGCCGCGGACACCCGGGCCAAGGTCGAGGGCATCATCCAGGAGCACGGCTACCAGCGCCGGACCGCGAGTACGGCGAGCAGCCCGATGATCGACCTGGTGTTCCCCGAGCTGAGTGGGGAGTGGGCGATCCAGCTGATCCGCGGGGTCGAGGGTGTGCTCCGGGCGGAGGGCGTCGAGCTGGTGCTGTCCGAGTGTGGCGACGCCCGGCGGCCGCGGCAGGAGTGGATCGAGTCCGTCCTGAACCGCCGGCCGCTCGGCGTGATCATGGTGTTCTCCGACCTCGACCCGGACCAGCGGGCGCAACTGGAGGCACGGCGGATCCCGTTCGTCGTGGTCGACCCGATCGGTGACGAGGGGGACGACGTACCGTCCATCGGCTCGGCGAACTGGAACGGTGGGCGGATGGCGACCCTGCATCTGCGCAAGCTCGGGCACACCCGGATCGGGATGATCGGCGGCCCGGTCGAGACGCTCTGCTCGCGGATGCGCGTCGACGGGTACCAGGACGCGTTGCGCTCGACCGGGATCGCGGTCGATCCCGAGCTGATCCGCGCCGGCGACTTCAGCGTCGGCGGCGGTCACCGGGAAGCTCTCGCGCTGCTCCGGTTGCCGGAGCGGCCGACGGCGATCTTCGCGGGCAGTGACATGCAGGCGCTCGGTGTCTACCAGGCCGCGCGGGAGCTCGCGCTCGACATCCCGCGCGACCTCTCGGTGGTCGGGTACGACGACCTCCCGGTGGCGCAATGGGTCGGCCCGACGCTGACGACCGTCCACCAGCCGCTGCACCAGATGGCCGAACTCGCCGCCCGCCTGGTTCTCGACCTTGCCCGCGGCATCACCCCGGCGGCCCTCCGCATGGACCTCGCCGTCGCCATGCGGATCCGGCAGTCCACAGCCGCACCGTCCGGCTGACCGTCCTGACTTCCGCCCCGCCCGCGGCGCGTGCTCCTCGCCGGAGGCGTCCGGTTAGGGTGAGAACCATGATCGTCGGCGTGGGCATTGATGTGGTCGACGTCGAGCGGTTCATGAAGACGCTCGAACGAACGCCCGGTCTGCGGGATCGGGTGTTCACGCCGACCGAGGCGGTCCGGCCGCCGGCTTCGCTGGCTGCTCGCTTCGCGGCGAAGGAAGCGCTCGCCAAGGCACTCGGCGCACCCGCGGGCATGCTGTGGCACGACGCCGAGGTGCAGACCGACGAAACCGGTCGCCCCTGGCTGGAGATCACCGGCACAGTCGCGGCCCAGGCTTCACGCCTCGGCGTCCAGAGTCTGCATCTGTCGCTGAGCCACGACGCCGGCATCGCTTCCGCCGTCGTCATCCTGGAGGGCTGAGTATGCGTCGCGCACACACCGTCGAACAGGTCCGGGCCGCCGAGGCCGAGCTGATGGCCCGGGTGCCCGAGGGCACCTTGATGCAGCGGGCGGCGACAGGCCTGGCAGTTGCCATCAGCAACTTCCTCGGCGGGACGTACGGCACCCGGGTCGTCCTGCTGATCGGCTCCGGCGACAACGGCGGTGACGCCTTGTACGCCGGTGCCCGGCTCGCCCTCCGCGGTGCCCAGGTCACCGCCATCCTGCTCTCCGCCAAGGCCCATGCCGAAGGCCTCGACGCACTCCTGGCCGCCGGCGGACGGGTCGGTTCGACCGACGACATCCGCACCGCCGACGTGGTGGTCGACGGCATCGTCGGCATCGGCGGTCGCCCCGGCCTCCGCCCGGATGCCTTGGCCGCCGTCGAGTTGGCCGACGAGTACGACGTACCGATCGTCGCCGTCGACACCCCGTCCGGCGTCGACGTCGACACGGGTGAGACCCGGGAACCGCACGTCCGTGCGGCACTCACCGTCACCTTCGGCACCCACAAGATCTGCCACTTCATCGACCCCGCCGCCACCGCCTGCGGCCCGGTCCACCTCGTCGAGATCGGCCTCGACCTCCCACCGGCCCCGATCGAATCCCTCCAGGCCGCCGACGTCCGCGCCCGCTACCCCGTCCCCCACGGCGAGTCCGACAAGTACTCCCGCGGCGTGCTCGGCCTGATGGTCGGCTCCACGCAGTACCCGGGCGCCGCGGTCATCGCCACCGCCGGCGCCCTCGGCGGCCCCGTCGGCATGGTCCGGTACGTCGGCCCGGACGCCGTCGCAGCCGAAGTCCGGGCAGCCCACCCGGAGATCGTGGCCGGCGACGGACGTGTGCAGGCCTGGACCATCGGCTCCGGTCTCGGCGACGAACTGGACATCGACCGGATCCGCGAACTCCTCGACGCCGAGGAGCCCGTCGTGCTCGATGCGGACGGACTGAAGGCGCTTGACGAGTCCGGCGACCACACCGGCGTACTCGTCACCCCGCACGCCGGCGAGCTGGCCCGCATGCTCGGCGTCGACCGCTCCACGGTGGAAGCCAAGCGCCTCGAGCACGCCCGGCTCGCCGCCGAACGCTTCGACGTCACCGTCCTCCTCAAGGGCTCGACGACCGTCATCGCCACTCCCGACGGGCACGTCCGCGTCAACACCAACGCCACCCCGTGGCTGGCCACCGCGGGTGCGGGCGACGTCCTGGCCGGTCTCTGCGGCGCGCTGCTCGCGTCCGGTCTGACGGCCCTCGATGCGGCTTCCCTCGGCGCCTATCTGCACGCCGCCGCGGCCAACCTCGCTTCGTCGAGTGCCCCGGTCACGGCCCTCTCGGTGGCGGCCGCTCTGCCGGAAGCCACGCGGTACCTGTTGCGCGCCTGAGTGGTGTGGACGTAGGACTGGATCTGCCAGTGCCTCCACCGCCTTTGGAGCGTGCACGTGAAGCGATTCGTGGGGTTCGTCGTCCTTGCTCTGATTGCCGTGCTGCCGGTGCCGGTCGCATCGGCGAGTGTGGCCAAGCCGTATGTGGCTGATCGGCAGACGAAGATCGACGTGATGGGGGAGTGGGCCCATCCGGACGATGACACCAGCATCATCGGGCCCTGCGGGGTCTGGCATCAGCGGTACGGCGTGAAGTGTGGCGTGATCCAGGTGACGCGCGGTGAAGGCGGCGGCAACGCGGTCGGCAACGAGCTCGGCCCCGACCTCGGTCTGCGCCGCGAGAACGAGGACCGCGTCGCGCACTACCGCTCCGGCACCGTCGACATCTTCAACCTCGACCGGATCGACTTCTTCTACAACCAGAGCGCGCCGCTGACGCAGTACTTCTGGGACGAGGAGGAGACGCTGCGCCGGGTGACCCGGGTCATCCGCGAGACGCAGCCGGAGATCTACATCGGCTTCACGCCGACCCTCGCCGCCGGTCACGGCAACCACCAGCAGGCCGGCCGGCTGATCTGGGAAGGCGTCATCGCAGCCGCCGACCCGAACCGGTTCCCCGAGCAGCTGAAGGGTCCGCACGCGCTCAGCACCTGGCAGGTGAAGAAGGTCTTCTCCGGCGGCAGCACGGCAGGCACCGGCGGTACGACGACCGCCGCGAACTGCACCACCGGCTTCACCCCGACCGGCCTGGACACCGTCGCGGGCGTGTGGACCGGCTACGACTCGCCGTACAAGTGGCCGGCCGGGAACCTGCAGGGACAGCCGGCCGGGACCGCGAAGATCTGGCAGCAGATCGCGGACGAGGGGCGCTCGGCGTACCCGACGCAGAGCCGGGTGATGTTCAAGGGGACCTCGGTTCCGGCGTGCTCGCGGTTCGGCATGACCGAGTCGTTCGTACCGTTCCAGCCGAACAGCAGTCCGCAGGCCGGGCTCGACGAGGCGATCCTGTTCGGCGCGACCAAGCCCGATCCCGGTGGGCTCCCGCTGGGGACCTTGGAGTACCTGACCTTCTCGCGGTTCTACAACGTCGCCGGTGAGTCCTTCCAGGCGACCGTGCACCTGAAGGCGCCGTCCGGGAAGCTTGCCAAAGGCAACATCGAGCTGACCGTGCCGGCCGGGTGGACCACGGACGGACCGCAGCCCGTCCCGGAGAAGTCGACCGCCGACATCACCTTCACGGTGACCCCGGCGGCCAACGCACCGGTGGACCAGAACGCGAAGGTCGCCGCCCGCTACACCACCGCTCATGCGTCCGGTTACACCGACAACGTCGTACGGATCGTGGCCGCTGCGGAAGGTCGCTTCCAGCGGTGGGGGAACTGGCAGGAGTACGACCAGTGGCTGCAGAACACCGCGCCGCAGGCCAATCGTCTCGGCCGCTCGCAGGCCATCCAGTCGATGGGGATCGGCCAGACGATCGACCTGCCGGTTGTCGTGCACAACTGGTCGGCGCAGCAGCAGAGCGGTGCGGTGTCGCTCGACCTGCCGGCCGACTTCACGGTCGACGCGCCCTCGAAGCCGTACGACCTCCAGCCCGGCGCGGACGCCACCGTGACGTTCAAGCTGACCAACACCGACACCTCACTGCCTGCGAACCAGAACGTGTCGATCCCGATCCGGACCGCCACAGGCAGTGAGACGCTGACGCTGACCCTGGTGCCGACGACGGTCATCCCGCAGGCGGCCCCGGTGATCGACGGCAAGGCGGAGCCGGGCGAGTACCCGGGCCCGACGCTCGACCTCGGCCGGATCTGGCAGGGCGCGGCCACCTGTACCGGCGTGGACGACTGCGGCGTTTCGTCAACCGGAGAAGGCAGTACGGCGAAGGTGAGCTGGTCCGACGACGCGTTGTACTTCTTCGTCCACGTGCGCGACGACTACCAGTCGTACGCCGTGACTCCCGCGGAGTGTGTCGGTCACTGGCAGGCCGACTCCGTCGAGATCCTGCTCGACCCGCGCGGGAACGCATCGAAGGCGCTGAAGGACACCGCGAACACGTTCAAGCTCGGCATCTTCCCGTTCACCCAGAGCGGCGGGCCCTGCTGGGAGCGGGATGCGGACAACCACCAGGGCTACTCGAGCGGCTCGCTCGACACCGGAAACGCACCAGGCGTACAGGTCGCGTCGACCGCGCAATGGGTCGGCAGCAACGAGACCACGGTTCCGCACGCGTACGCCGGTGGCGGCTACGACCTCGAGGTCAAGATCCCGCTGGCCGACCTGCCCGCCGCCGTCGACCCGACCCGGCTGGGTCTGAACATCACGCCGTACGACAACGACGACACCTCGGCGGCCGGTACGACGACGCTGCGGCACATCGACATGAGTACGCGGCTGGCCTGGTCGGCGCTCGGCTCGGTCCAGTCCGACCCGTACCGCTGGGGTCTCGCGACCCTGCCGGGCTACACACCACCGGCGGATCGCCCGACCACCCCGGCACCGCCGAACGTCTCCAACCCGAACCTGAACGGAGCCCTGTCGCCCCAGACCATCGCCCAGTCCGCCCGCAACGGCGTACCGATCTCCGGCCGCGTCCCGACCAGCGACCTGAAGATCCTGTCCGCCGAACTTCGCGGAAACGCCGTGGAGATCGTCACCAGTTCGAGTGGAGCCGGTACGGCCCGGGCGTTCCTGACCACCGGCCAGCTCGGTGCGATCCCGGTCTGGACAACCAGCTGTTCACCGGCTGCGGACCCAGCGCCCGACTACGGTCTGACGCCCTGCGCAGTCACCGACGGCGGCATCCCGCCGTGGTCCCCGGACATGAGCGGTCATCTCGTCAAACAGTCCAGCCAGCAGATCAGCCACGGCGTCCAGCACTGGTCCATCCCACTCACCGCGGCCCAACGCGCCACGCTGAGTGCCGACGGCCGGCTGCTCGTCTCCTACGAAACCCCACAGAACGAGGTCCAGGCGTTCGACGTCCAGCTCAGCCGGCGGTGAAGTCGAGTCCGCCGGCTGCTGTCCGGAGCTTCAACGTGGACGAGTCGATCTCGTAGCTGACGTCGCCCTTCAGGGCATTGAGGAGAGTGGTCTCGAGGGCCGCCGCGTCGCCGGTGCAGGCGCGGCGGGTGGTGGCGAGTTCGCCGAAGGTGAGCTTGTCGGTGGAACGCGCCACCATGCCCTGGAAGTCGTTGCACCCGGTCGATCCGGTGACGCGCTCGCCGTTGAGGGTCATCCAGGCCTTCTCGAAGCCGGCCTGGTGGGTGGCGGCATCACCGGTGACGACGGTGGTCAGGATCCACTTGGTGCCGTCCAGGGCGCGGGCCGGCTCGGCGGTGGCGCGGTCCACCAGCGAGATCGTCGTGCTGCCGGCCGTGAGGTCGAGCTTGCTACCGTCGAGCTTCCAGGCCGGCTTGCCGGAGAGGATGTTCGCCAGCCAGGAGTCCTGACCCTGCTGCAGACCGGGGCAACCCATCATGGTCATCGCCAGCCCGGCCTCGAGCGTCAGCTTGCCGCCGCTCGTCGACACCTTCGACTGCATCGAGTTGCAGCCGGCGTCCGCGACCAAGCGGCCGTCGTCGGTGAACTCCAGCCGGACCCGGGTGTTCGGCGCGAGCTCCTTGGGCTGTCCGTTCTCGGTCACGGCAGTGGACAGGAACGACTTGCCGGTCAGTGACGCACCTGCCTGGGACTCGCTCCCACAGGCGGCCAGGGCCAGCAGCAAACCGGCGGCGGCCAGGGCGATCGTCCGCATCTTCACACCCTACGGACGCCGCCGGCCGGGCCTTCGTTGCAGTGTGAAGGCTTGGTTAAGTCGGGCCCCCGGGTTGGCGGGTCAGATCACGGTTGGATAACGTCGCGGCGTACGCGAGAGCGAACGAGAAGGACAAGGCCGGTACGCCGGTCTGCCGGATCGGATCGGTGTTCCTGGGGACGCCGCCCTGTTTCTGGCCCCACTGGGGACCAAACGAACATTTGTTGGGTCACGCTGAAGCACTGGGGCAACGCAGAGTGGCCCGTCGAGCAGACGAGGAATGTGTTTTCCATGCCCCCCATCCGAACTGCCCGGAGTCGCAAGATCATCCCGGCGGTGTTCCTTGCCGTCGGCGCGCTCGTCGCCGCGCCGATCGTCGTCCATGCGGCCAAGGATTCCCCGGTATCAACTGCGAACGCAGCGGACAGCACGGTGACTGCCCTCCCGAGCGTCGGACGCGTCGAGACCTGCGTCCTGGACGCCTACTCCAGCTGTACCGTCCTGCACGGCTTCGCCCAGAAGCCGGTCGCCATCACCGCGACCGCCTCCGGACCGGCGATCCTGTCGATCGACCCGAGCAAGACCACCGACCAGAGCTACCGCCTGCGCGCCTTGCGCTACGACGGCCAGAAGTACCGCGCCGGCACCAAGTTGACCTACACGGCGCACTACGACTTCACGGCCGCGCCCGCGCAGCCCACCACTCCGGCGCCGAGCACCACGACGACGCCGACCAAGCCGCCGACGACCAGTACGCCGACGCCGAGCCAGCCGCCGACGACCACGACGACGCCGACCAAGCCGCCGACGTCGACTCCGTCGACGACCACGCCCACCACGACGACCCCCACGTCGACGGGCAGCCCGAGCCAGACCTGCACCAACCCGTCGTTCGTCACCACCTCGACGAACAACCAGGGTGACGGCCGGTCGTTCGGTGCGTACTACGTCCACAACAACATGTGGAACAACGACAACGGCACGTACACGCTGAGTGCCTGCAACTACAACAACTGGTTCCTCGACGTCACCCAGCCGCTGCCGGGTGACAAGGGCGTCCAGGCGTACCCGAACGTGCACAAGGACTACAACGACGTCGCATTGTCGAAGATCCAGTCGGCCAAGTTCGCGGCGACCACGCCCGCCAACTGCTCCGCGTGCATCTACAACGTCGCGTTCGACGCGTGGATCGGCGACGGGCTGAACAACGAGCTGATGATCTGGACCGACAACAAGGGCCAGGTCCCGGCCGGCAACAAGGTGGGCACCGTGACCTTCGGCGGCTTCACGTACGACGTCTGGCACGAGAACGGCTACACCGCGTACGTGTCCCAGGTGACGCAGAAGTCCGGCACGATGCCGCTGGCCAGCTTCTTCAACGACATGTCCTCCCGTGGCTGGGCCCCGAAGGCCACCACGTGGCAGGTCGACTTCGGCGTCGAGGTGGTGTCCACCGGCAACACCAAGCAGCGCTTCAACTTCACCGACTTCTCCATCCAGGAGAACTGACCCCCCGCGCTCTCGCGCTACCCGCGGCCGCCGTGACTCCCCCCAGGTCACGGCGGCCGCGTTGCGTAGGGTGCGGTTGTGATCGGACTCGTGATCTTCGACAACGACGGCGTACTGGTGGACTCCGAGCGGCTGGCCAACACGATCCTGGCCGAGCTGCTCACCGAGGCCGGGCTGCCGTACACCTTCGAGGAGACCGTGCGTGACTTCATGGGCGGCAGCATGGCCTCGATGCGGCAGCAGGCCGAGGCCCGGCTCGGGCGGCCGTTGCCCGCGGACCTGGAGGATCGCTACCACCAGCGGCTCTTCGACGGGTTCGCGCACCTGCAGGCGATCGAGGGCGTTGAGGCTGTCCTCGATCACCTCGAGGCGCGCGGCGTCACGTACTGTCTCGCATCGTCCGGCACCCACCGCAGGATCCGTACGGCGCTGACCGCGGTGGGGTTCCTGGATCGGTTCGACGGCCGGATCTTCAGCGCCGAGGACGTTGCCCACGGCAAGCCCGCGCCCGATCTGTTCCTGCACGCGGCCGGTTCGATGGGCGTGAAACCGGCCGACTGCCTGGTCGTCGAGGACAGCCCGCTGGGGGTCGCCGCGGCGGTTGCGGCCGGCATGAAGGTGTTCGGGTACGCCGGGATGACGGACCCCGCGAAGCTCTCCGACGCGGACGCGGTTTTCCATGACATGACCGCCCTCGCAGACCTCATCGACGCGGCCTGAGACACTGGAGGGGCTATGTCTACCCTCCAGTCACCTAGCGGCGACCGCCCGGTCCGCGCCGAGGCCGTCGTCGACCTGGCCGCGATCCGGCACAACGTGGCCACGCTGCGTGCCCGTGCCGCCGGCGCGCAGCTGATGACGGTGGTCAAGGCCGACGGGTACGGGCACGGAATGGTCCCGGTCGCCCGGGCCGCCCGCGAGGCCGGCGCCGACTGGATCGGCGCCGCCGTCCTCGAGGAGGCGCTCGCGCTGCGTGACGCCGGCGACACCGGTCCGATCTTCTGCTGGCTGACCACGCCCGGCGAGCCGCTCGCCGACGCGATTGCCGCCGGCATCGACCTGTCCGCGGGCGCGCCCTGGGAGATCGACGAACTGGTCGTCGGCGTGGTGGACCGGCCGGCCCGGGTGCACCTGAAGATCGACACCGGGATGAGCCGCGGCGGCGCCGTCCCCGAGGAGTGGCCGGCGCTGATCCGGGCCGCGGCGCGGGCCCAGGCGACCGGCCGGATCGAGGTCAAGGGCATCTGGTCGCACCTGGCGTCGTCGGACGAGCCGAAGAGCCCGGTCAACGAGTCCCAGCTCGCGACGTTCACCGAGGCGATCGAGGTAGCCGAGTCGTTCGGAATCGACGCCGAGTTCAAGCACCTGGCGAACTCCGGTGCCACGCTCGCGCTGCCCGAGACCCACTTCAACCTGGTCCGTCCGGGGGTGGCGACCTACGGGCTCTCGCCGTTCGGGCACACGCTGCCGTCGGCCGAGCTCGGGTTGCGGCCGGCGATGACGCTGCGGGCGCGGCTCGCGATGGTGAAGCGGGTGCCGGCCGGGGCGGGCGTCTCCTACGGCCTGACCTGGACCGCCCCGCGGCCGTCGACGCTGGGGCTGATCCCGCTCGGGTACGGCGACGGCCTGCCACGGCACGCGTCCAACGGCGCCCCGGTCCAGGCGGGCGGCAGGCGACGGACGATCGTCGGCCGGATCTGCATGGATCAGTGCGTGGTCAACCTCGAGGACGACCAGGCGGTCGCGGGCGACGAGGTGGTGCTGTTCGGCCCCGGGACCGCCGGCGAGCCGACCGCGGACGACTGGGCCGATGTCGCCGGGACCATCAACTACGAGATCGTGACCCGGCTGGGAGCCCGGATCCCCCGCCGGTACGTCGACAGTTCTGACAGCACCCCAGTCGAGAGGTAGACCGGTATGTCCAAAGCAGGACGGACTGCTGGTCTGATCGGGGCCGCGGTCGGCGTGCTGGCTGCGGGAGCGGCGGCCGGGGTCGCGGTCGAGCGGCAGGTGATCGGCCGGCGTTCGGGTCAGCGCGCGCAGCTGGAGGCCGAGCCGTTCGGTTCGCTGCGCGGCACTCCGCACGTCTTCACCGCCGACGACGGCGTCGAGCTGTACGTCGAGGTCGACGAGCTCAAGCGGTCCCGCCGCCCGGCCCCGCCGCCGAAGCGCAGGTTCGGCAAGAAGCTGCCGCTGCCGCCGGAGGACCTGACCGTGATCTTCGTCCACGGGTACGGGCTGAACATGGACGCTTGGCACTTCGAGCGCCGCGACCTGGCCGGGATCGGGACGATGGTCTTCTATGACCAGCGCTCGCACGGACGCTCCGGACGGTCGCCGAAGGAGCACGTCACCATCGACCAGCTCGGCAGGGACCTGTACGGGATCTTCGAGGAGTTCGCGCCGAGCGGCCCGGTGATCCTGATCGGTCACTCGATGGGCGGCATGTCGATCATGACCCTGGCCGAGCAGCATCCCGAGCTCTTCGGCGACCGGGTGATCGGGGTCGGCCTGTGCTCGACCAGCGCGGGCGGGCTGGACCAGGTTCCGATCGTGTTCCCGGGCGTCGTCGGCCGGTGGGTCCGGGCGCTGTCGGTGCCGACGGTCACCGCGCTCGCCCGCGTCCCGGACGTGGTCGAGCGCAGCCGCAAGGCCGGCACGGACCTGGTCTACCTCCTGACCCGGAAGTACTCGTTCGGCTCCGAGGTGCCGCCCGCGTTCACCGAGTTCGTCAACGAGATGATCTCGGCCACGCCGATCGAGGTGATCGCGGACTTCTACCCGCTGTTCGAGCGGCACGACAAGTACAACGCCCTCGAGCCACTGCAGAAGGTCGAGTGTGTGGTCATCGGTGGTGACAAGGACCACCTGACCCCGTTCAGCCACGCGGAGGAGATCGTCCGGCGGGTGCCCGGCGCGGAGCTGGTCGAGGTGAAGAACTGCGGCCACCTGGGCCTGATCGAGCACCACCGCGAGTTCACCGCCGCCCTCCTCGGCATGATCGAACGAGCCGAACAATCCCTAGGACACACATGAGTGCACTGATGGCCGGGCCTTCCCGGGAGGCCCCATGACCGACCTGCGTGTGGTCGACGCCACGGCGGACCACGTCGACCAGATCGTCGCGGTGATTCACCACGCCTTCTCCGCCCGGCGGGTGCTCGACCCGCCGGCCACCGCTCTGTCCGAGAACCCGACGACGGTGGCCGCGGCCATCGCGGAGCACGGCGGACTGCTCGTGCTGATCGACGGGGCGCCGGCCGGCGCGTTGCTGTTCAACCAGACCGGTGACGTACTCACCCTGCGCTGCGTCTCGGTGGACCCGCGCCACCAGGGCCACGGCGTGGCGTCGGCGATGGTGGGTTGCGCCGAGGAGGCCGCCGTACGGCGTGGTGTGAGCCGGGTGAACCTGATCGCGCGGGTCGAGTTGCCGGACACCGTGGAGTTCTGGCGGCGGCGTGGGTACTCGGTGGTCGAGCAGCATGACCACAACCTCATCTACGCGAAGGCGATGCCGCTCGAGCTCACCGTGCCGACGGCCGACGACATGCAGGCGATCGGCGAGGAGCTCGCGGGGCAGTTGCGGGCGGGCGACGTACTCGTGCTGTCCGGTGACCTGGGGGCCGGCAAGACGACGTTCACCCAGGGGCTCGGCGTGGGGCTGAAGGTGCGCGGTTCGATCACGTCGCCGACGTTCGTGATCTCGCGGGTGCACCCGTCACTGGCCGGCGGTCCGGCGTTGGTGCACGTGGATGCTTATCGGCTCGGTGGATTCGCCGAGCTGGACGACCTCGATCTCGACGCGAGTCTGGAGGACGCGGTCACCGTGGTCGAGTGGGGTCACGGCCTGGCCGAGGCACTGGCGCCGGACCGGCTGGACATTGTCGTGACCCGCGGCGACGACGACACCGACGAGACGCGCGAGCTGCGGATCACCCCGGTCGGTCCGCGCTGGGCGGCGTCCGGCGTCCGCGTATCTGTGCTGGAGAAGAACTGAGATGCTGCTTGCTTTCGACACCTCGAGTGCTGCCGTCACCGTCGCACTGGCGTCACCCGACGGCGAGATCCTCGCCTCGTCTACGACCATCGACGCCTTGCGGCACGGGGAGTTGCTGGCCCCGGCGATCGCGGACGCCTTCGCGACCGCGGGCGTGACGCCGCGCGATCTGACCCGGATCGCGGTCGGCGTCGGGCCTGGTCCGTTCACCGGACTGCGGGTCGGGCTGGTGACCGCGCGGACGATGGCGGACGTGCTCGGGATCGAGGTCGCGGGGGTGTGCAGCCTCGACATCCTGGCGCGGCAGTCGTCGCTGACCCTGCCCGTGGCCGTCGCGACGGACGCGCGGCGCAAGGAGATCTACTGGGCGCTGTACGACGGCCCGGCCGCGGACGGCAGCCGTCGTCGCCTCGAAGGGCCGGCGGTGGATCGTCCGGCCGAGGTCGCGCACGTGTTGTCGGGCCTGCCGGTGATCGGCCGCGGTGCGGTGCTGTACGCCGACGCGCTCGGCGTCTCCGATGTCGCTGTCGCCGAATACCCGTCGGCCGAGGTGCTGGCCGCCGGCGTGGCGACCGGGACGCTCGCGGTCGTCGCGCCCGACCCGCTGTACCTGCGCCGGCCGGACGTCACGATGTCCGCCGGCCCGAAGAGCGTGCTGCCGAAGTGAGACCAGCCATTCGCGCGGCCGGGGCGGATGATCTGCCGGCGCTGGCCGCGTTGGACGAGGTGTGCTTCGGCGCGGAGGCGTGGAGTACGGTCGCGTGGGCGACCGAGTTCGATCGGCTGTCCGAGGATCGGGTGATCCTGGTCGCGGACGAGGGCTCCGTGGTCGGGTACGCCGTACTCCTGGTGCCGCCGGTCGAGCTGGACGTGGTGGAGTTGCTGCGGATCGCGGTGTCGCCGGCCGAACGCCGTACCGGGATCGGCGGGCAGTTGATGACCGCGGCGCTGGCACGGTGCGCCGGGCGGACGGTGTTGCTGGAAGTTGCTGCGGGCAACGATTCGGCGCTGGGGTTGTACGAAGGCTTCGGGTTCGAGGAGATCAGCCGGCGGCGTGGGTACTACGCCGGTGGCGAGGATGCGGTGATCATGCGGTGGCGGGAGACGGTGTGAGTTCAGATGCGGTGACCATGGAGCCCCTGATTCTGGGGATCGAGACGTCGTGCGACGAGACCGGGGTCGGGATCGTCCGCGGGCAGACGCTGCTCGCCGACGCGATCGCGTCCAGTGTCGAGGAGCACGCGCGGTTCGGCGGCGTTGTACCGGAGGTCGCGAGCCGGGCGCACCTCGAGGCGATGGTCCCGACCATCCGGCGGGCGTGCGAGACCGCGGGGATCAAGCCGGCCGATGTCGATGCCGTCGCGGTGACCAGCGGACCAGGGCTCGCCGGCGCGCTGCTGGTCGGAGTGGCCGCGGCCAAAGGGCTGGCGCTGTCGCTCGACAAGCCTTTGTACGGCGTGAACCACCTGGCCGCGCACGTGGCTGTCGACACGCTGGAGCACGGCGATCTGCCGAAGGGCTGTGTCGCGATGCTGGTGTCCGGTGGGCACTCGTCGCTGCTCGCGGTCGAGGACATCACCGACGGCGTGGTACCGATGGGGAGCACCATCGACGACGCCGCGGGGGAGGCGTTCGACAAGGTCGCTCGCGTGCTGGGGTTGCCGTTCCCGGGCGGTCCCTATGTCGACAAAGCGGCGCGGGACGGCGGGGACCGCCTGTACGTGACGTTCCCGCGCGGGCTGACGTCGCAGCGGGATCTCGAGCGGCATCGGTTCGACTTCTCGTTCTCCGGGCTGAAGACGGCCGTGGCGCGGTGGGTCGAGGCGCGGCGTCGCGATGGTGAGGACGTGCCGGTCAATCACGTCGCCGCCGCGTTTCAGGAGGCGGTGTGTGACGTGCTGACCCGCAAGGCGATCGACGCGTGCAAGGACCGTGGGTTCGAGCACTTGCTGATCGGTGGCGGGGTCGCAGCGAACTCCCGGCTGCGCGCGATGGCCGAAGAGCGGTGCACTGCGGCGGGCATCGCCGTACGCGTGCCGCGGCCAGGGTTGTGCACCGACAACGGCGCGATGGTCGCGGCGCTCGGCTCGGAACTCGTCCGGGCCGGGAAGGCGCCGTCGCCGCTGGGGCTGCCGGCGGACTCGTCGATGCCGATCACGGAGGTGCTGAACAAGTGAGGTGGACGGGGGCGGACGGGTTCGAGGCCGACGACGATGTCTCGCGGATCGATGTGGACGTCGTGCAGGGGTTCCTGAGTACGTCGTACTGGGCGAAGGGGATCCCGCGTGAGGTGGTGGCGCGGTCGATCGCGGGCTCGCTGAACATGGGTGTGTACGCGGCCGACGGCGCGATGGTCGCCTTCGCTCGCGCGGTGACGGACCGCGCGACGTTCGCGTGGCTCGCGGACGTCTTCGTGCTGGACGAGTGGCGGGGGCATGGGCTTGGCCGGTTCGTGGTGTCCACGCTGGTCGACCACCCGGAACTGAAGGGCGTACGGCGCTTCATGCTGGCGACCGCGGATGCGCACGAGCTGTACCGCAGCTACGGCTTCAGCGAACTCGCGGACCCGAGCAGCATGATGGCCATCCGCCACGACGCCGCCGATCTGTACGGCCACCCGTGATCCACCCCGGGGTGGACCTGGTGTGGCACCCGGCTGGCGCGACTGATCTCGTCGTCCTGGCGCATGGCGGTAGGGAGCACTCTCAGGCGAGCCCGTACCTCTGGAGTGCTCCCCTCCTGCGCATGTGGCCGTTCGCGGCAGCCGCGCGCACAGCCGTCCCCACTGCTGCGATCGGACTGCTGCGCTACCGCTACCGGGGCTGGAACGGCGACGCCGCCGACTCCGCCGCGGATCTCCGCGCTGTCCTCGACGAGCTTCCTCCGGTGATCCGGCGGGTCGTCCTGATCGGCCACTCGATGGGCGGCCGCGCGGTCGTCGCCGCGGGCGATCATCCCCGGGTCGCCGGCGTACTGGCCTTGGCTCCGTGGCTCCCCGACGGCGAACCACTCACCGCACTCCGCGCGCCGGTCACCTTCGCCCACGGCACTCTCGACACCATCACCGACCCTCGCGCCACCACCGCCTACGCCAACCGCCTCCGCGCCGCCGGCACCCCGGTCACCGTCTACTCGGTCGCCGCGGAAACCCACAGCATGCTCCACCGGCCCGCCGACTGGAACACCCTCGTCGCCGCCTTCACCCACGACGCTCTCAGCACCCCGTCGCCCACAACCCCTTCAGCTGCTGGGGATACGGAGCCACTGCCTGAGTTCGGGCGTAGGTCGTCGGTTCCGGCTGCGGTCTGGTCCATCGCGGTAGCACGCCTGCGCCTCCCGGTGGTGGAACGCTTCCAGGCCGGCTGAACGAAACGACCGCGCTGTCGACGCGGTGCTGAGCTGTCAACGCGGTGCTGAGCTGCGAACGCGGTGCTGCGGCTGCAGTGCGGGGAAGGGCACGGCAGCGGGCAGAGACCTGGGGCTAGTGCGCCGCCTGCTCCCCAGGTGAACGGTCAGCGGCCAACCGGTTCCTGCCCACCACCCTGCCGAACCCAGATGAACGCCTGACTGCACCCGCATGACGCCCAGTCGACGTACGGCACCTCACTCCGTACGTCGTTCGACGCACGGCTCCTCAACCGCACGTCGAGTCTTAGTGGCGGGCCCCCGGCGAGTGCGGCAGCGGACGCAGCACCTCGCCCACCGGCAGGTCATCCGGGGACCCGCACGCGATGTCGATCATATGTTCGAATACACTCAGAGCGCAAGTCCGATGCGACGGCAGGAATAGGCGACCGCGTCCCGGCCGATCCGGGTGATGATGAGCGTCGCGGTCCCAGATCCTTTGGGGGCGAGCTTCTTCCTCAGCTGGGCCGGATCGACATCGACCCCGCGCTTCTTGATCTCCAGCGTCCCGATGCCCTGCGCGCGAACCCACGACCGCAGCGCCTTCTCCTTGTACGGCAACTGCTCCACCACCTCGTACGCCGACGCCAGCGGGGTCGGCACGAGCGTCGGTGCCGTGACGTAGGCGATGCGCGGATCCAGCAACCACCCGTCGACCGCGGCAGCCACAGCGGTCACCAGCCCAGCTCGCACCACGGCTCCGTCGGGCTCGTAGATGTACTGACCCACCGGACCACTCTCAGCCTCCGGTGCGTCGCTGACACTCACTCCACCAGGCAGAAGCGTCGCCCGCCGCGCGATACCGGCGTACAGCGCGCCAGACCACAGCGCCGCCTCCTTCACCTCACCGGCGTCGCTGACCCACTCCGCCTCGACCCCATCGGGTACGGCGTCATGCGGGATGCCCGGTGCGACCTTCACACACGCAGTCCGCTGCAGGAGCCCAGTGACGAACGACCATGGCGGCGAATAGGCGTTGTGGTCGAACACGCGCCGGCCATCCGCCCGCCGCGCCGGATCTGCAAACACCACGTCGTACGGCGTGAGCTCAGCCGACTCGGCGTCACCGACGACAACCTCACCGGGCAGATCGAGAGCCGCCAGGTTGGCGCGGGCCGTGGCCGCGGTCTCCGGATCGCGTTCGACACCAGTGACTCGTAGACCGGCGCGGGCGGCGCTGATGAGATCGCCTCCGATGCCACAGCCCAGGTCGACCACGCTGGCACCCGGCAACGTCATTGCGATGCGTGCGGCACGGTGTGAACCGACAGTGGTCCGGGTGGCCTGCTCCAGACCGTCCGGCGTGAAGTACATCCGCGCGGCATCCGCACCGAACTTGGCGACGGCTCGGTGGCGCAGCGATGCCTGTGTGACAGCAGCAGTGACGAGTGACGCGTCGTACCGCCGCCGGAGCTTCTCGACCAGTTGAAGCTCGCGGCCGGGGTGGTAGTCCGCGCAGGCAGCGGCGAGCACCTCAGCGCCAGGCCCGTCAAGCAACGCGGTGACTGTCACCCCGCAACCTTAGAGGGGGCTAGAGCAGCCTTTGCTCCAGCTTTGGGTGGCGGAGGAGTAGAGGCGCCAGTTCATGGCGGAGCGGGTCTTCGGGCCGTAGATGCCGTCCGCCACGAGCTTGTGCTTGCGCTGGACGAGTTTCACCACCGCGCGGGTGTTGCTGCCGTAGATGCCGTCGACGGCGAGCTTGGAGCCGTAGCAGAAGTTCAGGTTGCGCTGGAGGACCCGGATGGCGGTGTCGGGGTCGCCGTACACGGTGGAGCCGCGGTGTGGGTCGTCGCCGTACATGAGGTTGCAGGTCGTGCTGGTGCTGCCGTAGATCGAGGGCATCGGGATGCCCCAGCTGCGGTTGACGGGTACGAGCCGCGCCGCGCGGCACTGCGGGAGGGCGGCCGCGGCCTTCGCTTCGGCAGCGGCGGAGGTCCGGGCGGCGCTCGTCGCCTGATCTGCCGCGGTCTGTGGTGCCGGTCCGGCTGCTGGAGCACCGGCGCCGGCGGGCTGGTCCTTCGCGGCGCCGGCGGCGACCACTCCGACAGCGAGCGCGCCGACCGCGGCCAGGACCGCGACAGTCCGGCCGGACAGCTTGGGCAGAGACGGGAAGCTGATAGCCATGGCTTCTCCTCGGGGCGGTGCGCCGTTGACAGAACGGTCGCACGCCGACCCCGGGTAGGCCCAGCGTTCGACCACATTCCGTGCCTGGCCGGTTACCCGCCCGGAGGTTGCTGCCGGGTCAGGGTGTGTCCACTGGCAGATCAGGTCTGGCACTCGAGTTGACCGAGTGCTAATCGCGGCCTAGATTCGGTGTTGGCACTCTCCACCCGAGGGTGCCAGCGGTCCGGCCTCTGACCCCCGCGACGGCAGGGGAGCGCGACCAGTCTGAACCACTGACAAGCAAATCGACCGTGGAGGTCAGCAAGTGTCGGTCACGATCAAGCCGCTCGAGGACCGCGTCCTCGTCGCGCCGCTCGAAGCCGAGCAGACCACGAAGTCCGGCCTGGTGATCCCGGACACCGCCAAGGAGAAGCCGCAGGAGGGCGAGATCCTCGCTGTCGGCCCGGGCCGGATCGACGACAACGGCAACCGCGTCCCGCTGGACGTCGCCGTCGGTGACAAGGTCATCTACTCCAAGTACGGCGGCACCGAGGTCAAGTACGACGGCCAGGACTACCTGATCCTGGGCGCCCGCGACATCCTCGCAGTCGTCAGCAAGTGACGACCCCAGGGCGTGGGTCCGCGCCCCGGCAGATCCGCCGGGACGTTCCGCGTCCTGCCCGCTGTTCCTGACTGACACCGCCCTGGTGCCGACGACCGGTGCCGGGGCGGAGTCGGTCTGATACCTGTCCGGGGCGGTGGGGCGGGTCAGAGATGACACAGCGGGACCGGATCCGAACCTGCTACGAAGACATTCAGAGAGGGACTGGTTTTTTCCATGCCGAAGATCCTCGAGTTCGACGAGAACGCGCGGCGCGCGCTGGAGCGCGGCGTCGACAAGCTCGCGAACACGGTGAAGGTGACGCTGGGGCCCAAGGGCCGCTACGTCGTCCTGGACAAGAAGTGGGGCGCCCCGACCATCACCAACGACGGTGTCACCGTCGCCCGTGAGGTCGAGCTGGACGACCCGTTCGAGAACCTTGGTGCGCAGCTGGCCAAGGAGGTCGCCACCAAGACCAACGACATCGCCGGTGACGGCACCACCACCGCGACGGTGCTGGCGCAGGCACTGGTGCACGAGGGCCTGCGGGCCGTCGCCGCCGGGGTCAACCCGATGGGCCTGAAGAAGGGCATCGAGGCGGCCATCGAGGCCGTGTCGGCCAAGCTGATCGAGACCGCCCGGCCGGTGGACGACAAGGGCGACATGGCCCACGTCGCCACCATCTCCGCCCGGGACGCCGAGATCGGCACCTTGATCGCGGACGCGTTCGACAAGGTCGGCAAGGACGGTGTGATCACCGTCGAGGAGTCGAACACCTTCGGTACCGAGCTCGAGTTCACCGAGGGCATGCAGTTCGACAAGGGCTACATCTCGCCGTACTTCATCACCGACGCCGAGGCCGGCGAAGCGGTGCTGGAGGACCCGTACATCCTGATCAACCAGGGCAAGATCTCCGCGATCGCGGACCTGCTGCCGCTGCTGGAGAAGGTCGTGCAGTCCGGCAAGACGCTGCTGATCATCGCCGAGGACGTCGAGGCCGAGGCGCTGTCCACCCTGGTGGTGAACAAGATCCGCGGCAACTTCACCTCCGTCGCCGTCAAGGCGCCGGGCTTCGGTGATCGCCGCAAGGCGATGCTGGAGGACCTGGCCGCGCTCACCGGCGCGCAGGTCGTCGCCCCCGAGGTCGGCCTCAAGCTGGACCAGGTCGGTCTCGAGGTGCTCGGCACCGCGCGCCGGATCGTGGTCACCAAGGACAACACCACCGTGGTCGAGGGCGCCGGCAAGTCCGACGACATCGAGGCCCGGGTGAACCAGATCAAGGCCGAGATCGAGCGCACCGATTCCGACTGGGACCGGGAGAAGCTGCAGGAGCGGCTGGCCAAGCTGGCCGGCGGCGTCTGCGTGATCAAGGTCGGCGCGGCCACCGAGGTCGAGCTGAAGGAGAAGAAGCACCGCATCGAGGACGCCGTGTCGGCGACCCGTGCGGCGATCGAGGAGGGCATCGTCGCCGGTGGCGGCTCCGCTCTCGTCCACGCCGCCTCGGTGCTGGAGAACGGCCTGGACCTCGACGGCGACGAGCTCGCCGGAGTCCGGATCGTCCGTAAGGCCATCGTCGAGCCGCTGCGCTGGATCGCCGAGAACGGCGGCTACGAGGGCTACGTGGTGACCGCGAAGGTTGCGGAGCTGGAGGTCGGCAGCGGATTCAACGCCGCCACCGGCGAGTACGGCGACCTGCTGGCCCAGGGCGTGCTGGACCCGGTCAAGGTGACCCGGTCCGCGCTCGCCAACGCCGGCTCGATCGCCGCGCTGCTGCTCACCACCGAGACCCTGGTGGTCGACAAGCCCGAGGAAGAGGAGCCCGCCGCGGCCGGTCACGGCCACGGGCACGGCCACTGATCCTCAGGTCTGAACGAAAAGCACCGCCCGGCAGGTCTTCGGACCCGCCGGGCGGTGTTCTGTTCGGGGCGGTCGGTGCGGCGCCGCGGCGATCTGGTGGGATGACGTCGTGGCGACGATTCGTGAACGTGTCGACGAGGACCTGGACGTCTGCGCCGGCCTGCTGCGGGACGTGCACGAGCTGGCGGGGTATCCGATCAATTGGCCTGCCGACGCGCGCAGGTGGCTGACACCGGATGACGGGCTCGGCTGCTGGGTTGCTGAGAGCAACGGCCGGGTCGTCGGGCACGTGTCGCTGACGGCGAACGGGGCCGACGGGGCATCGGTGGAGCGGCTGTTCGTGGACCCGAAGGCGACCCGTGCGGGCATCGGCCGGCAACTGCTGGACCACTGCGTCAAGACCGCCGCCGACCTCGGGCGGAGGCTGTCGCTCGAGGTCGTCGACAACCGCGGTGCGGCCGTCACCCTGTACCGGCGTGCGGGCTGGCGGGAGACCGGCCGGACCCCGATCGACTGGGGCGGCGACCACGCATCGGCGGTCCTCCACTTCGACGCACCGCGCTGAGCGTCTCACGGGGCGACGTCCCGCTGTCTCAAACTCGGACCCCGACCCTCCGGTCCGAGTACCGTACGGGCGAGTAGTGACAGATCGTGATCAGAATCTGAAAATGCTCACGAATTGCCACTAGGCAACGAGAGATGAGAGCCATATCATCTTTCAGGCTGACCGGTCCGACACGAGGGGGCGAGGGGTGACCGAGGTCCAAGTACCGCACACCCACGACCGGGTCGAGCTCAGGGATCTTGCCGCGCTGGCCGGCGACGGGGACCGCACAGCTCTCAACGACCTGCTCACCAGGGTGCGCGCTGTCGCGCACCGCTACGTACGGTCCCGTCTGTGGACCTATCCCGGCGGCGCGGACATGGTCGACGACGTCGCCCAGGAAGTCTGTGTCGCGGTGTTCGGCGCGCTGAGCCGGTACCGTGACGAGGGGAGGCCTTTCGAGGCTTTCGTCTACGGCATCGCGGCCCGCAAGGTCGCCGATGCCCAGCGTGCGTTCGCGGTGGCCGACGTTTCGACGCCGGACCTGCCGGACGGCGCGGACGAGTCGCCGACTCCGGAGGAGCACGCGGTCCGGAGCTCGGAGGTCCAGCACATCATGGGGTTACTGGACAAACTGCCCGAGAAGCTACGCGAGATCCTGCGGCTTCGCGTGGTAGCGGGGATGTCAGCCGAGGAGACCGGCCGGGCACTGGGGATGACACCGGGGGCGGTGAGGGTCGCACAGCATCGAGCGTTGAACACGCTCAGGGGGTATGTGGGGCATGAGGGACGAGGAGCAGGGGAGGGGCATCATGGCTGACCGTTTCGACCTGGACGCGATCGACGCCGATGACGCACTGCTCGACCTGCTGGCCGCTGGTGGGGAGCCTGCGCGGAGCGCGGGGGAGCACGACCCGGCCGTTGCGCTGCTGGCCGAGTTGCGGCTGGCGGTGGAGGTCGAGGACGAACTCCCCGTGGAGACGATCGACGATCCGGAGAGCTTCCTGGCGCGTTGCGCCGCGCTGAACCCGATCACGGACCCGTTCGCCCGCAAGGTGGCGGCGCGCGGTCTGGCGCTGGGCGTCGCCGCGGTGGCCGCGCTGTCGGTCTCCGGGGTGGCCGCCGCGGTCAACGGCGACCCGCTCTCGCCGTACGAGAAGGTCATCGAGAAGATGGTCGACGCGGTCCGCCCGCAGACCAGCTTCCCGAAGGAACAGCTCGACGGCATGCCGGTGGTCGACAAGACGAAGATCGTCAAGGTCGCCAAGGACTACAAGCAGAAGCAGGACGCGAAGATCGCGGCCGAGGACCGGGTGGTCCGGGAGGAGCCGATTCCGCCGGCCGCCGTGCTGCCGACGGACACGCCGGACGTGCTGCAGCGGGCGATTCCGCAGATCCCCGAGCAGCCGACGGTGACGAAGGTCGACCCGCCGGCCGCGGAGACGACCAAGGCGCCGGAGAAGACGGACGACACCACGACGTCCGACCCGACGGACCCGCCGGCTACCACGCCGACCGACCCGCCGGCCACTGACCCGACGGCACCACCGGCCACGACGGATCCGACGACTCCGCCGGCGACCACGGACCCGACGACTCCGCCGCCGACCGACCCGACCACCACCGACCCGTCCATACCGCCGGCGAACCAGCCGGACACCGGCGAGACCGGCAACACCGAGACCGGGAACCCGACGACTGCGCCGACCGGTGACACGAGTCAGGGTGACACCACGGGCTCGGACACCACCACGCTGCCGGGTGACACGAGTGGTACCGATCAGTCCAGCTCGGACCCGGCTGGGACGACTCAGGAGCAGCCGCCGGTCGACACGCCGCCCGCTGACGTGCCGGATCCGCTGGGTGGACTGGTCGACAAGGTCATCGCGCCGATCCTGCCGTCAGCGACCGGGGCTGCCTTCGAGAACGAGACCGCCGAGCAGTTCTTCGGCGAGAGCGTTCAGGCGGCCGGCAAGCACTCGAGCGGGCAGACCAGCACCGGTTCGGTCCGGAACGTGTACCCGACCGGCAAGCACTCCACCGGCCTGTACGCCGAGGGCAGGCACGCGGCGATCGCCCGCGCGCACGGCTCGACCGCCGACGCCGACGTACTGCAGATCCTCGGCGTCGTCAACAAGCCGCTCCAGTGATCCCGCCGCGCCGGCTCACCAGCCGGCGCGCCGGGTCCCGGCCGGGCAGAGGCCCGGCCGGACCGGCCCTGTGGACGGGCGGTTCGGGGGCGTGAGCGGGCGCGGATAGGATGGGGTTCCGTTCTCGCCGTGTAAAGGTGCTTGTTTTACCCATGGACATCACAGCCACTGGAGTTCCGGACAAGTTCGCCGTCCTCGGGCTCACCTTCGACGACGTTCTCCTGCAGCCGAACGAATCCGACGTCATCCCGTCCGAGGCCATCACGCGGTCCCGGGTCAGCCGCAACATCGAGGTGAACATCCCGCTGCTGTCCAGCGCGATGGACACCGTCACCGAGGCCCGGATGGCGATCGCGATGGCCCGCCAGGGCGGCCTCGGCGTCCTCCACCGCAACCTCTCGATCGAGGACCAGGCCCAGCAGGTCGACCTGGTCAAGCGGTCGGAGTCCGGCATGATCGCGCAGCCGATCACCATCGGCCCGGACGCCAGCATCGGCGAGGCCGACGCGCTCTGCGCGCAGTACCGGATCTCCGGCGTCCCCGTGGTCGACAACGCCGGCGTCCTGGTCGGCATCGTGACGAACCGCGACATGCGGTTCGAGAACGACATGTCCCGCCCGGTGCGCGAAGTGATGACCAGGCAGCCGCTGATCACCGGCAGGCAGGGCATCGCCGCCGACGACGCGATGGCACTGCTCAGCAAGCACAAGGTCGAGAAGCTGCCGCTGGTCGACGAGGCCGGCAAGCTGACCGGCCTGATCACGCTGAAGGACTTCGTCAAGCGCGACCAGTTCCCGCTGTCCACCAAGGACGAGACCGGACGGCTGCGGGTCGGTGGCGCGATCGGCTTCTTCGGTGAGGCCTACAAGCGGGCGATGACGCTGGTCGAGGCCGGCGTCGACGTGCTCGTGGTGGACACCGCACACGGTCACTCCCAGGCCCAGCTGGAGATCATCCGCAAGCTCAAGGCAGACCCGGCCACCCGTGGCGTCGACGTCGTCGGCGGCAACGTCGGGACCCGCGCCGGCGCCCAGGCACTGGTCGACGCGGGCGCGGACGGCGTCAAGGTCGGCGTCGGCCCGGGCTCGATCTGTACGACGCGGGTCGTCTCCGGCGTCGGCGTACCGCAGGTCACCGCGATCTACGAGGCGTCCCTGGCCTGCAAGCCGGCCGGTGTGCCGGTGATCGGCGACGGCGGCCTGCAGTACTCCGGTGACATCGCCAAGGCGCTCGTGGCCGGTGCGGACACCGTGATGCTCGGGTCGCTGCTCGCCGGTTGCGAGGAGTCGCCGGGCGACCTGGTGTTCATCAACGGCAAGCAGTTCAAGGCCTATCGCGGGATGGGCTCGCTCGGCGCGATGCAGTCCGGCGGCCTGCGCAAGTCGTACTCCAAGGACCGCTACTTCCAGAGCGACGTCGGCAGCGACGAGAAGCTCATCGCCGAGGGCGTCGAGGGCCAGGTCCCGTACCGGGGCCCGCTGTCCGCGGTCGCGCACCAGCTGATCGGCGGTCTGCGCCAGTCCATGTGGTACTGCGGATCCCGGACCGTCCCCGAACTGCAGGAGAAGGGCCGGTTCGTCCGCATCACCTCCGCCGGCCTGCAGGAGTCCCACCCGCACGACATCCAGATGACGGTCGAGGCGCCGAACTACTCCGGCCGCTGACACCGCCTGTAACCGGTAAGGAACACCAGATGACCGAGATCGAGATCGGCCGCGCCAAGCGGGGCCGGCAGGCGTACGCGTTCGACGACATCGCGATCGTGCCGTCGCGCCGGACGCGTGACCCCGAGGAGGTCTCGGTCGCCTGGCAGATCGACGCGTACCGGTTCGAGCTGCCGATCCTGGCCGCGCCGATGGACTCGGTGATGTCACCGGCCACCGCGATCGCGATCGGCAAGGCCGGCGGTCTCGGCGTGCTCAACCTCGAAGGTCTCTGGACCCGGTACGAGGATCCGACCAGTCTGCTCCAGGAGATCACGTCGATCACCCGCGAGCAGGCGACGCATCGCCTCCAGGAGATCTACTCGGCGCCGATCAAGCCCGAGCTGCTCTCCCAGCGGGTTCAGGAGATCCGCGACTCCGGTGTCACGGTCGCCGGTGCGTTGTCACCACAGCGGACCAAGCAGTTCGCCAAGCATGTCGTGGACGCGGGCGTCGACCTGTTCGTCATCCGCGGTACGACGGTCTCCGCCGAGCACGTGTCCGGTCAGGCCGAGCCGCTCAACCTGAAGCAGTTCATCTACGACCTCGACGTACCGGTGATCGTCGGCGGTTGCGCGACACACCAGGCCGCGCTGCACTTGATGCGGACCGGTGCGGCCGGCGTACTCGTCGGCTTCGGCGGTGGCGCGGCGCACACGACGCGGAAGGTGCTCGGCGTCGCGGTGCCGATGGCGTCGGCGGTGGCCGACGTGGCCGCGGCGCGGCGGGACTACATGGACGAGTCCGGCGGTCGCTATGTGCACGTGATCGCGGACGGCTCGGTCGGACGGTCCGGCGACGTGGCGAAGGCGGTCGCGTGCGGTGCGGACGCGGTGATGGTCGGTTCGCCGCTGGCCCGCGCGAGCGACGCGCCGGGCGGCGGGTACCACTGGGGCGCCGAGGCCTGGCACGCGGACCTGCCGCGCGGTGAGCGGGTCGAGGTCGGCGTCACCGGGACACTCGAGCAGATCCTGTTCGGACCGTCCTGGGTCCCGGACGGCACGATGAACCTGGTCGGCGCCCTCAAGCGCGCGATGGCCACCACCGGCTACACGGAGCTCAAGGAGTTCCAGCGGGTCGAGGTCGTCGTCGGGTGACGGCCACCGGCGTCCTGCTGCTGCACGGATCCAGCGGTACGCCGGACCTCGAGCGGGTCCGGATCCTCGAGGCCGAGGGGTACGACGTACTCGCGCCGCGGTGGACCGTGGGCAGCGAGGTGCCATTGGAGTCGTTCCCGCTGGACGAGCTCGCGGAGCGCAACGATCGCCTGGTGGTCATGGGCAGCTCGTGGGGCGCCGAGGCCGCGCTGTTGCTCGGTGCGCTCGACGAGCGCGTGGACGCGGTAGTCGCCTTCGCTCCGAGCGCCTACGTGTGGGGCCGGTTCATCGAGGACGGGCGCCAGCGGTCGGCGTGGACGTGGCAGGGCGAACCGCTGCCGTTCGTGCCGTTCGACCCGGACTGGAAGGCGGACGACGACCCGCCGAGCTACACCGGGTGGTACCGGCAGAGCCTCGAGGTGTACGACGACGCGTCCGTCGAGCTGGCCCGGATCCCGGTGGAACGCATCCGCGAGGTGCTGCTGGTGGCGGGCGGTGACGACAGGGTCTGGCCCGCGGTGGAGTTCGCCGAGCGGATCGCCGCCTCGCGTGGTGCTCTGGAGACCCAGGTGGTGACGTTGCCCGAAGCCGGGCATCGCGTCGTCCTTCCCGGTGAACAGCCCAAGACCGCCGGGCAGCGGATGGCGCGCGGTGGTTCGGCCGAGGCCGATCGTGAGCTGGGCGCGCTCGCGTGGGACGACGTGCGTCGAGTCCTCACGGGTTGAGTGGTTCTGTAAGGATTGCCCGCATGGGATTGTTCAGCCGACAGAGCAGCCAGGACACGGACAATGTTGCCCTCGCCGCAGCGCGGGCCAGACTGTCCCCCGATGACGTGGACCAGGTGCGGTTCCTGATCACGACGAAGAAGACCGTGCACGCGGTGAAGCTGATCCGCGACCGTACCGGTCTCGCCCTCAAGCCGGCCAAGGAACTGGTCGACGACATCCGGCTGGGCCGCTACGTCCCGCCCACCACCGGTACGCCGCTGGTCCGGCGACCCGGCACCAACCTGGCCGAGCGCACCCGCGCCCTCAAGTCAGCCGGCGAACTCCACCAGGCGACCGCCCTGGTGGTGTCCGAAACCGGCATGACCGAAGCCGAGGCGGGGCTTTTCGTCGGTGCCCTGCGGACCGACCTGCAGGACTCCTAGGGCTTCCAGGCCGGATCCCGCCCGAAGGCACCGAGGAGTGCGTCCGCGGGGTCGGTGAACCCTTGGAGCCGGTCGCCGATCATGCCGAACGACCGGTAGGTGTCCTCGCGTTGCGCGAACCAGCCGGCCACCTCACTGACCAGTTCGGGCTCCATCCGGGGGTCGGCGCCGATCGCGGCCGCCAGATCCCACCCGTGCACGAGGTGATCGGCGGACAGTTGCCGCAGATATTCGCTCGCGTCCTCGTCGCCGTACGACAGATGCACCGTGGCGATCGGCTCGCCGGCTGCCGCCTGCGCGGCGCTTGCCGCCTCGGTGGCCGCGCCGATCGGATCGTCGCCGAGCAGATCCCCGTCCAGCGAGGTGCCGACCTCCGCGATCGTCCGGCCCGCCATCAGCGGCACGGTCCAGCGTTCCTCGCCGACCACGTGGTTCACCAGCGTGCGGACGTCCCAGTCGGCGCACGGCGTCCGGCCCGACCACTGGTCCGGGCCGACTTCGCCGACCAGCTGGGCGAAGTTGCCGACCGTCCGGTTGTGCAGTTCCACCGCGTCCATGACCTTCCCCCTCTCAGCGTCAGCGTCCGCCCGCGGGGGCAGCGCGTCAACGGCCGAGCTGGAGTTGCTGGGCGGCCTCGTGCGCTTGCTGCGAGGCGGTCAGGTCGCCGGTGGCGGCGAGCAGGTCGCCGTGGTGGCGGTAGCAGGAGCCGGCCAGGTCCTTCATCACCTTGTCGTCATCGGTGAAGGGGATCAGCGCGGTCGCGACCTCCGCGCACCAGCCGCCCAGGTCGAGGGCGATGTCGGTCCGCCCGGCCTGGTAGTACGCCTCCGAGATCTCGAGCAGCAGCTGGGCCCAGATCGGCACATAGGTGCTCGTCTCGTACCGCATCCGGTGCGACTCCCGCTCGGACGAGATCGCGAACAGGTAGTGCGCCTCCAGGCCCAGCGTCAGCGCGGTGTCCACGTCCTGCAGTAACAACGGCCGGATCAGCTCGGCCAGCTCGGCCGCCCGGACGGCCGCCGACTCGGGGTCGGTCCGGCCGGACACGGTCGCCAGCGTCATCCCCGGCGCGGGCTCGCTCAGCGCCAGCAGCCGGTGGTACTGCTCGAACGGACCGAGCTTGATCTCCGCGTTCTCCAGCGCGGTGACCAACGTGAGCGGCAGACCCCGGTCCAGCTCCTCGGTCACCCGGTTCGCCGTCTCCGGGTCGGTGTCGAACGCCGTCCGCAGGCAGGCCTCGCCCTCCATCAGCCGGCCGACGATGCCGAGGTGCTTGCCCTTCCTGGTCAGCGCCCCGACCAGCGTGCGCATGTCGGTCGCGGAGTCCGAGTCGGCGAGCGTGTCAGCCGTGGTCAGCCCGATCTCGTCGGCTTCCAGCGCGAGGTCGAGCCGGCCCTCGGCGGCATGGACGTCGGCCGACACGGCTGTCGCCGTACACAGATAGCGCGCGTACGAGAGCGATTGCGGGCTCTCGTTGATCTGGTCGGCCAGCTGCAGGAACAGCTGGGTCGCCGCGTCCGCGGACGCCACCGCCAGCGCGGGATCGCCGTACCGACGCAGGACGAGCGCGTTCATCGCGAGCACCCGGGCGAAGTCCGGTTGGTGCTTCAATCCGTCGACCCCGCCGACCAGCTGGCCGTACGCGATCACCGCGCCGTCCATCTCCAGTACGGCGGTCGCCCCGTGACCGCGATGCGCCTGGGTCATCGCCCGCCGGGCCCGCACGTCGGCCAGGAAGGAGGTCGCGTCGAGGACGCCGGCGTCGCTGAGCTCGGTGTAGCCGAGTTGGGCCTCGTGCAGCGCGGCCAGTGCTTCCTCGTGCCGGCCGGACGCGTTCAGCGAGCCGGCCAGCTCGTACTGGGTCGCGGCCATCAGGTGCTTGGCCTCGTAGTGGTTCGGGTGCCCTTCGGCCCGCTCCCTGGCCAGTTCGATGACGCGTTGCTGATACGGCCCGGCCTCGTCGGCACGGCCTTCCTCGATCAGCACCTGGGCTGTCTGCAGCGCCTCACCGAGCTCGTCCTCAGGAGGCGTCCAAAGCCCCCCGCTGTCCACCATCTCGACGTTCCACCCCTTCGCAGGTTCAGCCGATCAGCTTAGTGGTCAAACGCTCCGAACTCTCAGTCCTGACACGACCGAGTTGCACTGCTGACATGGCTATTACCGGCAGGTAGCCTGGACGAATGAGCGAGCAGACCTCGATTCCCGCGGACCCCGAGCTCGACCCGACCGCGTCGTACGCGACCGATCAGTCGGTCATCCGGCGGCTCTCGGGGCTGCTGCGGGCGACGGCCGGCACGCGGACGTCGTACGCGCCGGCGACCGGTCAGCCGATCGCGGACCTGCCGGTGTCCAGCCCGGACGACGTGATCGCCGCGATCCGGACGGCCCGCAGGACCCAGCAGACCTGGCGCCGGGTGCCGCTCGCCGAGCGGGCCGCGATCCTGCTGCGCTACCACGACCTCGTCCTGGATCACCGCCACGAGCTGGTCGACCTGGTCATCCGGGAGTCGGGCAAGGCCCGCAAGCAGGCGTTCGAGGAGGTCGCGCACGTCGCGCTGACCGCCCGCTACTACGGCCGCAAGGCCGCCGAGCTACTGGAGCCGCAGCGCAAGCTGGGCATCTTCCCGATCCTCACCCGCGCCGAGCAGCGGTTCGTGCCGAAGGGCGTCGTCGGCGTCATCTCGCCATGGAACTACCCGCTCAGCATGGCGATGGCCGACGGTCTGCCCGCGGTACTGGCCGGCAACACGATCGTGCACAAGCCGGACAGCCAGACCCCGCTGACCGCGCTCCGGGCGATCGAGCTGCTGTACGACGCGGGCCTGCCGCGGGACGCGTGGCAGCCGGTGAACGGCGACGGCCCGACCGTCGGCGGCGCCCTGATCCAGAACGCCGACTACATCTGCTTCACCGGCTCGACCAGGACCGGCCGGCTGGTCGCCAGGCAGGCCGGCGAGCGGCTGATCGGCTGCAGCCTCGAGCTCGGCGGCAAGAACCCGATGCTCGTCCTCCGCGACGCCGACATCCACCGCGCCGCCGAGGGCGCTGTCCGGGCCTGCTTCGCGAGCGCCGGCCAGCTGTGCGTCTCGATGGAGCGGCTCTACGTGGCCGACCAGGTGTACGACGCGTTCGTCACGGCGTTCGTGGACCGGGTGAAGAAGATCCGGCTGTCGGCCGGGACCGGCTGGGACGTGGACATGGGTTCGCTGATCTCGAAGGCCCAGCTGGAGACCGTGTCCCAGCATGTCGACGACGCGCGGGCGAAGGGCGCCACGGTGCTCGTCGGCGGCAAGGCCCGGCCGGACATCGGTCCGCTGTTCTACGAGCCGACCGTGCTGTCCGGGGTGACGCCGGCGATGGAGTGCTTCGACAACGAGACCTTCGGGCCGGTCGTGTCGATCTACCGGTTCTCCGACGAGTCCGAGGCGATCCAGCGGGCGAACGAGGGCGAGTACGGCCTCAACGCGAGCGTCTGGACCCGGGACGGCCGTCGCGGCCGGGCGATCGCCGCCCAACTGGTGGCCGGCACGGTCAACGTCAACGAGGGCTACGGGGCGACGTTCGGATCGATCGACACCCCGATGGGTGGCATGCGAGCCTCCGGGCTCGGCCGCCGCCAGGGCGCCGAAGGCATCCGCCGGTACGTCGATTCGCAGGCGATCGCGACCCAGCGCCTGCTGCCGATCGCGGCCTCACACGGCCTGTCCGACGAGACGTACGCCGAACTGATGACCGGCGCACTGCGGATCCTCAAGAAGCTGGGCCGCGCATGATTTTCGACTATGACGTTGTCATCATCGGCTCCGGCTTCGGTGGCAGCGTCAGCGCATTGCGGCTGACCGAGAAGGGCTACAAGGTCGCTGTCCTTGAGGCGGGCGCACGGTTCGACGACGCCGGGTTCGCGAAGAACTCCTGGGATACCAAGCGATTCCTGTTCGCGCCGAAGCTGGGCTGGTACGGCATCCAGCGGATCAGCGCGTTGCGCGACGTGATCATCCTGTCGGGCGCCGGAGTCGGCGGCGGCAGCCTGGTCTACGCGAACACTCTCTACGAGCCGCTGCCCGCGTTCTACACCGACCGCCAGTGGGCGCACATCACCGACTGGAAGGACGAGCTCGCGCCGTACTACGACCAGGCGAAGCGGATGCTCGGCGTCACCACCTACCCGGGCTTCACGCCCGCGGACCGGGTGATGAAGCAGGTCGCCGACGACATGGGCGTGGGGGACACGTTCCATCCGACCCCGGTCGGCGTCTTCTTCGGTGAGCCTGGTGTCGAGGTCGACGATCCGTACTTCGGTGGCGCGGGCCCGCGTCGTACCGGCTGTATCGACTGCGGCGAGTGCATGACCGGCTGCCGGCACAACGCGAAGAACACGCTGACGAAGAACTACCTCTACCTCGCCGAGCAGGCGGGCGCCCAGGTCTTCCCGATGACCACAGTGACGTCGGTTGAGCCGCTGCGGGACGGCGGGTACGCCGTGGACACCCGGCGTACCTCGGATCGGAAGAGCACACGGCGGTTCACCGCTGGTCAGGTCGTCTTCGCCGCTTCGGCGTTGGGTACGGCGAAACTCCTGCACCGGCTCCGGGACGAGGGCAAACTGCCCCGACTCTCGGACCGGCTCGGCGTGCTGACCCGGACCAACTCGGAGTCGTTGCTGGGCGCGATCTCGCGGGATCGCGACGTCGACTACAGCCGTGGGGTCGCGATCACGTCGTCGTTCCACCCGGACGACATCACCCACATCGAGCCGGTCCGGTACGGCAAGGGCAGCAACGTGATGTCGCTGCTGCAGACCGTGCTGACCGACGGCGACGGGGACAAGCCGCGGTGGCGGACCTGGTTGCGTGAGCTCGGGGTCCAGCGGAAGAACATCCGCCGGCTGTACGACCTGAAGCACTGGTCCGAGCGGACCGTGATCGCGCTGGTGATGCAGACCGCGGACAACTCGATCACGACGTTCGGCAAGCGGGACCGGCTCGGCCGCTGGCGGTTGAGCTCGAAGCAGGGCCACGGCGCCCCGAACCCCGCCTGGATCCCGGTCGCGAACCAGGTGGTCCGCCGGATGGCGAAGCTGATGAACGGGACCCCGGGCGGGACGATCGGGGAGCCGTTCAACGTGCCGATGACGGCGCACTTCATCGGCGGCTGCGCGATCGGCGACTCACCCGAGACCGGCGTGGTCGATCCCTACCACCGGGTCTACGGGTACGACGGCCTGCACATCGTGGACGGGTCCGCGATCTCGGCGAACCTCGGCGTCAACCCGTCGCTGACCATCACGGCCCAGGCGGAGCGAGCGCTCGCGTTCTGGCCGAACAAGGGTGCGGACGACGTCCGCCCGGCGCTCGGATCGGCGTACCGGCGGATCCAGCCGGTGAAGCCGGCGCATCCCGTCGTACCGGTGGATGCGCCCGGCGCGTTGCGGTTGCCGATTGTGCCGAAACAGTCTGTGACGAAGCCGTAACGCAACGATAATACTTCGCAGTGCCATCAGGGGAAATGAAAGAACCTCAGCACGTGTGTGGCTGCTGAGGTTTGTGAGGTATTTCTGAAAGGCCCAGTCTGTGCGTTCGAAGTGGCCAGAAAAGGGAGCAGGTCCCTCGGGAGCGTTTCCGCCCAAATCGCTTCCCGAGGGACCCACTCAAGCCGGGGTGAGGCGCCCGGCGCTTTGGGATCGGGTCACCAACCATGGCTGGCGACCCGAGCTCTTGGTCACTACCTTACATCCGATTCCAGGAGTTTCGAGGCTTCGCGACTGGTTGTGACCACTCTGCGTGCTGATCGTAATGATCAGCTTTTCGTTGCTCCATGTAACCGGGTGGCGGTCTTCCTTGCGGTAACCGCCTCTGCACACATCAACGAGCCCATCTACGGGGGGTTACGAGGTTCTCCAGAAAAGTCCCAAAAGATTTCGGGAGAGTGCGGAGAGTGGCTGAGGCACTTCGGCCGCCGGTGTTTCACGTGACGCCCGCCGCAGAGACGCCGCACCCGGCTGTCTTACTGTGAGCCGACCGTTCGATGAGGCAGGAGAACCATGAGCGACATCCTGGGCGTGGCACGTGAGCAGGTTCTGGAACAGGGCGTCGGCCTGAGCCAGGAGCAGCTGGTCGAGGTTCTCCGTTCACCCGACGAGTTGCTGCCCGAGTTGCTCGCGCTCGCCCACGAGGTGCGGGTCAAGTGGTGCGGCGAGGAGGTCGAGGTCGAGGGGATCATCTCGCTGAAGACCGGCGGCTGCCCGGAGGACTGTCACTTCTGCTCCCAGTCCGGCCAGTTCACCTCGCCGGTGCGCTCCGTCTGGCTGAACATCCCGGAGCTGGTGGAGGCGGCCAAGGAGACCGCGAAGACCGGCGCGACCGAATTCTGCATCGTCGCCGCCGTCCGCGGTCCGGACCAGCGGCTGATGTCCCAGGTGAAGGCCGGCATCGAGGCGATCAACGCCGAGGTCGACATCAACATCGCCTGCTCGCTCGGCATGCTCACGCAGGAGCAGGTCGACGAGCTCAAGGCGATGGGCGTGCACCGCTACAACCACAACCTCGAGTCGGCCCGCTCGTACTTCGGCGACGTCGTCACCACGCACTCCTTCGAGGAGCGCTGGGACACCTGCCTGATGGTGCGCGACTCCGGGATGGAGCTGTGCTGCGGCGGTCTGGTCGGGATGGGCGAGTCGCTCGAGCAGCGCGCCGAGCTGGCCGCACAGCTGGCCGAGCTCGACCCGCACGAGGTCCCGCTGAACTTCCTGAACCCGCGCCCCGGTACGCCGTTCGGCGACCTGGAGATCATGGACGGCAAGGACGCGCTGCGGACCATCGCCGCGTTCCGGCTCGCGATGCCCCGGACCGTCCTGCGGTACGCCGGCGGCCGCGAGCTGACCCTGGGCGACCTGGGCACCCGCGACGGCCTGCTCGGCGGGATCAACGCCGTCATCGTCGGCAACTACCTCACCACTCTCGGCCGCCCGGCGACCGCGGACCTCGACCTGCTGGCCGAGTTGAAGATGCCGGTCAAAGAGCTGCAGAAGACGTTGTGACCGAGGTCTACTGCGGCCACTGCGGCCGGGAGCTGACCGACGGCGATCACGACCGGTGCCGTCAGGCGCTGGCGCTCGAGCCTCCGAGGTACTGCGCCGAGTGCCGGCGCCGGATGGTCGTCCAGGTCCATCCGATGGGCTGGTCGGCCCGCTGCTCGGTCCACGGTGAGCTGGCGTCTCACTGACCTCGACTAGGGTTGAGGCATGCCCGACGCCGTACCTCGCCTGCTGGTCGCTCTCTACGGACCGACCTCGGCCGGGAAGACCGCGGTGTCGGTCGACCTGTGTCTGCGGATCCGGGACGAACTCGGACTCGAGCCGATCGTCGTGTCGGCCGACTCGCGCCAGGTGTACCGGTACATGGACATCGGGACCAGCAAGACCACGCCGGAGGAGATGCGCGGCATCCGCCACACGATGATCGACCTCACCGAGCCGGTGCGGAAGCTCGAGCTGGAGACGTTCGTCGCCGAGGCACGGCAGCACATGGAGGCCAGCTGGGCGTCCGGTGGTGTGCCGGTGATCGTCGGCGGCACCAGTGTCTACGTGCGTTCCCTGCTCGAGGGCTGGGAGGTGGACGCGGTCGCCGAGGCGCGGAACGCGGTCCGCCGCGACTTCCCGCGCAGCATGGCCGAGGACGCGTACGCCGTGCTCGACCGGCTGGACCCGAAGGCGGCCGGCAAGATCCACGCGAACAACTACGACGCGATCGTCAACGCGCTGGCGCATGCCATGGGCAACGATCCCGACCGGGCCGAGTCGCCGGTCGCAGCACGGCAGGTCGTGCTCGCGGTGGACCGTCCGGCCACGGACATCGATCGCCGGGTGGCGGCCACGTACGACGAGCAGGTCCGCCGCGGGCTGCGGGACGAGGTTCTCGGCCTCGACGAGCGGTACGACGTCCTGGCGCAGTACCGCCGTCTTGGCCAGAAGGCCCCGAACCAGGTCGTCCACACCCACGGCTACACCGAATGGTTCGACGTCGCCCTGGAACGCGGGCGACCGGTGGAGAACCTCACGGCGGAAGACCTGGCCGAGGTCCGCGATCGGGTGGTCGAGCGCATCCGCACCCACACCCGGCGCCAGCGCGCGGCGATCCCGAAACTCACGGGCCTCAAACCGGTCCGCGGCGCCAACGACGCCTTCGCCGCCGTGACAGCCGCCCTCGCAGCCGGTCCGGTCGCGACGGCCGGCCGCTCGAGGGGCTCTGGCGGCAAGCGCTCCGGGGCATCAGGCGGCGGGCGTTCCGAGAGGGCCGGCAGCAGTCGTTCCGGTGGAGCAGGTCGCCAGCGGTCCGACGGTCAATCCCGCCAGGGAAAACCGAACCGCGGCTCCCGCCCGCGGTAACCCGCCAGAACGTGCGCCGGCCAGGGCCAACCGATCGACGGTGGCCCCGGCCTGGCGCCGAGCAGTGGTCAGCCCTTGCCCTTGCCGCCCTTGGGGTTCCCGTTCTTGTTCGGGTTGCCGCGACGGCGTGCGTCACCCTTCTCGCCGCCGGCGTCCCGGCCGCGCCGCGTGTCGCCGCGCTCGTGCTTGCCCTGGGTCGACGGACGGGCGCCGCTGCGGTGCCCCTCGGCCGCCTGCTGCTGGTCGTCCTTCTTCTTGCCAAACGCCATGAGATTCCTTGTCGCTCAGAGCCGTTTCGCGGCTCGTGACTGATGGGTGTTTCAGCAGACGTTGCGATCCGGCCGGCGGTTCCCCGGTTGTTCTGCGTGACCCGGCCGGTCGGATAAAGTCCGGGTGTGGTTAACGTCGCCTTCAACGTTCTGGCCGAGCTCGGTACGGCGACCTGGACGGGGCCGCAGGCGATCGCGTACGAGACCGCGCAGGAGGGTGTTCGGCAGGCGATCGGCTACTACACCCGGCTGATCGAGACGGCCACCGAGCCGGATGCCGACGCCGTCGCGGGCTGGCGGGCCGAGCAGCAGGCCTGGGCCGCGCGGGGGCAGGAGCTCACTCCGCTGGACACCCGCGCGATCAAGCGCATCCGTCTCGACGCCGACACGCTCCTCAGCGTCGAGGAGCATGACGATGACGAGGACGAGACCGACGACGCCGGCGAGCGCGACGACGAGGACGACTTCGACGCCGTGGCCGGCGATGAGGACGCAGGCGACAACGAGGTGCTGGGGCGAGCGTGACCGACGTGTGGGGGACCGGGCCGGCCGGTGACGACGACCGCTACCTGCTGGACGAGGCGGAGAGCCGGCGGATCTTCAGCGACCGGATCGTTCCCGACCAGTTGACCGGCGTCGCGCAGGAGCAGCCGGTCGTGGTGTTCGTCGGCGGCCAGCCCGGCGACGGCAAGGCAACCATCACCGCGATGGCGAAGGCGGTCCTGCGTCGCCGCGGCCGTCCCGTCGTTCTGAACGCGACCGCTTACGAGCCGTACCACCCACGCTTCCACGAACCAATCACCGACGTACCGACGACCGCCGGCAAGTACGTCGCGGCCGACGGCCGGCGCTGGCTGGCACAGGCCGCGGATCTGGTGATCCGGGAGCGGTACGACGCGATCGTCGAGACGGAGTGCATCGACCCCGACGGCTTCGCAACATCGGCCCGCCGGTTCAAGCAGGCGGGGTTCCAGGTGGAGGTCGCGATCCTCGCGGTCCACGAGGCGCTCAGCCGCTTCGGCGTACTCGAGCGGCACATGCGCGCGCTGGAGAGCTTCGGCTTCGGCAGGCTGGCGACGCAGAGCGACCACGATGCCGGGTACGACGGCGTGCTGCGAGCCGCCGAACTGATCGACCAGGGGGAGTGGGCCGACCGGATCGCCGTACTGCGTCCGGACGGGCAGCTGATCTACGGCAACCAGCGCAATGCCGACGGTCAGTGGCAGCAACCCGCACGGACGGCCGAAGCGGTCACCTGGGAGCGAGACCGCGCCTGGACCGTGCTGGAGTCGCGGAACTTCCTGGAGACTGCGTCGCTGGTCGGCCGGATCGGGCTGGCCGCGCCGGTGCAGTGGATCCGGGACGAATCGCTCGAGGGCGCCAAGACGGTGACGGCGATGGCCCGGCCGAGGCTGCACCCCGACGCCGTGACGTTGCACATCGCAACGGCCGGCACCCAGCTGTAGGAGAGCTAGGCCACATCCTGGCCACCCACGCCTGCCGTCGTGGTGCGCAGCGATTACCGTGGTGAGTCCTCAGGACGGAGGCGGGACACGGTGTCACAGGCGGTCAATCGGCGGCTACAGCAGGATTCGGAGCTTCTCTGGCATCCGTACTCCTCGCTGACCGAGCCGTCGCCGGTCCGGTTGGTCCGGGGTGCGTCCGGCGTACGGCTGCAGCTGGACGACGGGGCCGGCGGGGTGGTCGAGGCGATCGACGCGATGGCGTCCTGGTGGTGCATGATCCACGGCTACCGCAATCCTGTGCTGGACGCGGCGGTGAAGAGCCAGGTGGACGACTTCAGCCACGTGATGTTCGGCGGGCTGACCCACGAGCCGGCCATCAGGCTGGCCGAGCGGCTGGTCGAGATCACTCCGGAACCGTTGCGGCACGTGTTCTTCTGCGACTCCGGCTCGGTCTCGGTCGAGGTCGCGATCAAGCTGGCGCTCCAGTACCAAGTTGCCCGAGGCAACAACGGGCGGACCCGGATGCTGACCGTCCGCGGCGGGTACCACGGCGACACGTTCGCGCCGATGAGCGTGTGCGACCCGGTGAACGGGATGCATTCGCTGTTCACCGGCGCGTTGAAGGAGCAGGTGTTCGGGCCGCAGCCGCCGGCCGGGTTCGATCGCCCGGACGACGATCCGGAGCTGCTCGCCTGGGCCGCCGCCGTGACCGAGCTGGCCGAGCGGCACGCGGGCGAGATCGCCGGCATCATCGTCGAGCCGATCCTCCAGGGGGCGGGTGGCATGTATCCGTACAGCCCGGCCTGTCTGCGCGTGCTGCGCGACCTCGCGGACCGGCACGGATTCCTGCTGATCCTGGACGAGATCGCCACCGGCTTCGGCCGCACCGGCACGCTCTTCGCCTCCGAGCACGCGGGCATCGATCCAGACATCCTCTGCGTCGGCAAGGCCTTGACCGGCGGCTATCTGACGCTGGCCGCGATGCTGTGTACGACGGACGTCGCGCAGACGGTCTCGAACGGACCGGGCGGCGCGCTGATGCACGGCCCGACCTTCATGGCCAACCCGCTGGCCTGTTCGGTCGCACTCGCGTCGATCGACCTGCTGCTGTCCCAGGACTGGGCCCTCCGGGTCGCTCGTATCTCGGAGGGTCTGTCGGCCGGTCTCGCGCCGGCATCATCGCTGCCGGCGGTCAAGGATGTCCGGGTGCTCGGCGCGGTCGGCGTCGTACAACTCGGTGGGCCGGTGGATCTGCCGCGGATGACCGAGGCGGCGCTGCGGCGCGGGGTGTGGGTCCGGCCGTTCCGCGATCTGGTCTACACGATGCCGCCGTACGTGTGCACCGACGACGAGATCGCCACCATCGCGGCGGCGATCGCGGGTGCGGTCGAGGAGGCCGGCTGATGCTCGAGGACTGGCTCGCTCCGAAGGCCGCGGCGCTGGAGTCCCGCGGCCTGACCCGCCGGCTCCGGGCCCGCGCGGCCGACGATCGGCTGATCGACCTGGCGGGGAACGACTACCTCGGCCTCGCGTCCGATCCGCGCGTGATCGAGGCCGCGGCCGAGGCCGTCTGCGTCTGGGGCACCGGATCGACGGCATCCCGTCTGGTGACCGGTACGACAGCTCTGCACGAGGAACTGGAATCGGCGCTCGCGTCGTACGTCGGCCAGGAGTCGGCGCTGGTGTTCTCGTCCGGATACCTCGCCAATCTCGGCGTGGTCACCGCACTCGGTGGACCCGGCACGCTGATGGTGTCCGACGACCACATCCACGCGTCGCTCGTCGACGCCTGCCGGTTGTCCCGGTCGCGGGTCGAGATCGTCCCGCACAACGACGTCGACGCGGTCACCAAAGTGCTTGCCGAACGCAACGAACCGCACGCGGTGGTGATGACCGAGTCGGTCTTCAGCGTGCTCAGCGATGCGGCGCCGTTGGCCGACCTCGCGTCCGTCGCTCGAGCGCACGACGCCGTACTCCTGGTCGACGAGGCTCACGGCCTCGGCGTCACCGGGGGCGGCCGTGGCTCCGTACACGCCGCCGGCCTGGCCGGTCAGGACCATGTGCTGGTCACCATGACGTTGTCCAAGGCAATGGCCTCCCAAGGGGGTGTCGTCCTGGGGCCACGCATCCTGCGCGAACACCTCGTCAACCGGGCCCGCCCGTTCATCTTCGACACCGGCCTGAACCCGGCCGCCTGCGCCGCCGCGCTGGCCGCTCTCCAGGTCCTGCAGGCCGAGCCCACTCGCCCTGATGCCATCCACGTCGCAGCCGCCCGTCTCGCCACCGCGTGCGGTGTCCCGCCTGCCGCGGGACCCGTCGTCTCCGTTCCCATGCCGGGCCCCCGCGAGACCGTCCATGCCGCAGACCTCTGCCTGGCGGCAGGCGTCCGTGTCGGCAGCTTCCGTCCGCCTTCGGTCCCCGACGGCATCTCCCGCCTCCGGCTGACCGCCAACGCCGGCCTCACGCAGGCAGACCTCGACCACGCCTGCACCGTCATCGTCGACGCGATCGGCCAGGTCTCATGATCATCCTCATCACCGGCACCGATACCGGCGTAGGTAAAACCATCACCACCGCAGCGTTGGCTGTCCGCCACGCGGGGGCTGTTGTCGTCAAGCCTGCGCAGACCGGCGTCACCGCCGACGAGCCGGGGGATCTCGCCGAGGTTCAGCGGCTGACCGGGATCACCGAGTTGCAGGAAGGTGTTCGGCTGCGGGATCCACTCGCGCCGACCACCGCCGCTCGGCGTGAGGGTGTGCCGTTGCCGACAGTCGAGGACCACGCCAAGTTCATCGACGACCTCGCAGGTAGGTATGACACCGTGCTGGTCGAAGGGGCCGGCGGCCTCCTGGTCGGACTGGATGCTGCGGGCAACAACCTGGCCGACCTCGCCGCGCACCTGACCACGCCGTTCACCTTCGTCGTGGTGACGCGCTCGGGACTCGGGACGCTCAACCACACCGGGTTGACCGTCGAGGCTCTGCGGGCTCGCGGCCTGCCCATCGACGGACTGGTGATCGGCTCGTGGCCGACGGAGCCTGATCTGGCTGAAGTGTGCAACCTGGAGGATCTGCCGGTGGCGACCGGAGTCCCGGTCATCGGGCGGATCCCGGCGGACGCGGGACGGCTTGATCGGAGCGCGTTCACCAGGGACGCGCCCGGCTGGTTCCGATGACGGGTTGTCCGGCGCGGTACGACGAGGAACTCGGATACTGGGTGGTCGACGACCCCGCGCTGGCTCGCGAGGTGCTGCTGGATCCGGAGACGTTCCGGCCGGACAACGCCGTACTGGCGCACACGCCGTTGTCGGTGAAGGCCTTGCGGGTGCTGTCGGGAGTGGGGTTCGCGTTGCCGCCGACATTGGCGAACAACGCGGGGGTGTCGCACCGGCCGATCCGCGCGGCGGTGGCGCGGTTCTTCAGTCCGGCGCGGGTGACGGCGGTGGAGCCGCTGGCTCGCGAGCTGACGGCGGCTCGGGTGGCCGAGGCGACCAAGGTGGTGGAACGCGACGGGCAGGTGGACCTGGTCCAGGCTGTCGCGGCCGAGCCGCCGGCGCTCGTCGTACTCGACATGCTCGGGCTGACGGAGGTCGACGTACCGGCGCTGAAGGCGTGGAGTCTGGATTCGCTGGAGCTGTTCTGGGGCTGGCCGGACGAGGACCGGCAACTGGAGTTGGCGCACAGCGCGGCTGAGTTCTACGCCTGGCTCCGATCCCGTACGACGGCCGCCCGCCAAGCTCCCGGAGACGACCTGTTCGGGGTGCTCGTCGCCCTTGGCCTCACCGACGAAGAGGTGTGCGCAGTCGGCTACTTCCTCCTGATCGCCGGCCAGGAAACCACCGCCCAACTCATCTCCACCACCTTCCACCACACTCTGTTGGCAGGAGGCGACCCCGCGGCAGTTGTCGAGGACGTGTTGCGGGAGGCTTCGTCGGTGCCGACGTGGCGGCGGGTCACCGCTGGGCCCGCGGTGGTTGGGGGTGTCGAGTTGCCTGGTGGCGCTCCTGTGCTCCTCGGGTTGTCCGGGCACGGCGGGCCCGCGGATCTCGCGTTCGGGGTCGGCGTACATCGGTGTCTGGGGGCCGGTCTGGCTCGGATGGAGGCGCGGGTTGCGCTCGAGTGTGCGGCCGGCCTGCTGAGCGCCGTACGGCTGGTGGAGGAGCCGCCGATGATCGACCTGCTGTCGTTCAGAGCGCCGAAGCGGCTGATGGTGACTTCCGTTCGTAACGCGGAGTAATACCGCGGACAACCGGCGGCGATAGCGTCCGCCGGGTGAGCTTCCCACCTCGCCGCCGGGTGCGGCTGTGGTTCGGCCAGCACCAGCTCGCGGACTTCATCGGCGAGCCGGCCGCGGCCACCCGTTACGAGGCCGCCATGCGCCGCCGCTTCCCCGGACTGGAGATCACCAACGACCCGGTGCCGGCCACCCCCCGGACCGCTCGATTACAACCCCGCTGACCTGCACCGATAGGCTTTGCAAGGTGACTGAGCATGAGTTGGTTCTGGTCGTCGACTTCGGGGCGCAGTACGCGCAGCTGATCGCGCGCCGGGTCCGCGAGGCCAAGGTGTACTCCGAGATCGTGCCGCACTCGATGCCGGTCGAGGAGATGCTGGCGCGGAAGCCGAAGGCGATCATCCTGTCCGGCGGGCCGCAGTCGGTGTACGCCGAGGGTGCGCCGCGGGTCGAGTCCGCGCTGTTCGACGCGGGCGTGCCGGCGTTCGGGATCTGCTACGGCTTCCAGGCGATGGCGCAGACGCTCGGCGGCGAGGTCCGCCGGACCGGTCTGCGCGAGTTCGGCCGCACCCCGGTGACGGTCAGCGCGGCCGGCACACTGCTGGCCGACATCCCTGAGGACCTCAACGTGTGGATGTCCCACGGTGATGCCGTCCACGCGCCGCCCGCCGGTTTCGCCGTACTCGCGGCGTCCCAAGGCGCACCCGTGGCAGCGTTCGAAGACCTGGACCGGCGGCTGGCCGGCGTGCAGTGGCACCCGGAGGTCCTGCACTCGCAGGCCGGGCAGGCGGTGCTCGAGCACTTCCTCTACGACATCGCCGGATGCAAGGGCGACTGGACCACGACGAACGTCGTCGACGAGCAGGTCGAGCTGATCCGCCGGCAGGTCGGTGACAAGCAGGTGCTGTGCGCGCTGTCCGGCGGCGTCGACTCCGCGGTCGCGGCGGCCCTGGTGCACAAGGCGATCGGCGACCAGCTGACCTGTGTGTACGTCGACCACGGCCTGCAGCGGGCCGGCGAGTCGGAGCAGATCGAGAAGGACTTCGTGGCCGCGACCGGGATCCGGCTCGAGATGGTCGACGCGGAGGACCAGTTCCTCGGCGCGCTGGCCGGCGTGACCGACCCGGAGCAGAAGCGGAAGATCGTCGGCCGCGAGTTCATCCGGACCTTCGAGGCGACCGCGCGCAAGGTGGACGCCGAGCGGCACATCGAGTTCCTGGTCCAGGGCACGCTCTACCCGGACGTGGTCGAGTCCGGCGGCGGCACCGGGGCGGCGAACATCAAGTCGCACCACAACGTCGGCGGCCTGCCGGACGACCTGCAGTTCAGCCTCATCGAGCCGCTGCGGACACTCTTCAAGGATGAGGTCCGCGAGCTCGGCCTGGCCGTCGGGCTGCCCGAGGCGATGGTCTACCGGCACCCGTTCCCCGGCCCCGGTCTGAGCATCCGGATCATCGGCGAGGTCACCAAGCAGCGCCTGGACCTGCTGCGCCAGGCCGACCTGATCGCCCGCACCGAGCTGACCGCGGCCGGTCTCGACCGCGACATCTGGCAGTTCCCGGTGGTCCTGCTGGCCGATGTCCGCTCGGTCGGCGTCCAAGGTGATGGCCGCACCTACGGTCACCCCGTCGTACTGCGTCCCGTCACCAGCGAGGACGCCATGACCGCCGACTGGGCCCGCCTCCCGTACGACGTCCTCGAACGCATCTCCACCCGCATCACCAACGAGGTCGACGAGATCAACCGCGTAACCCTCGACATCACCAGCAAGCCCCCCGGCACCATCGAGTGGGAGTGATCACTCGCTGAGGACCGCCTCCAGGGTCGTCGCTTCGGTCGTGCGGCCCTGGGAGCGGAGGCGGTCGACCAGGAGCCAGCCGGCGCGGTACCAGGGTTCGGTGCCGGTCGTCAGGGTTGGGAAGAGCTGCTCCAGCAGGGTCTCGTCGGCGCTGTGCTCGGCGACCAGTAGATGTGCGTTGAGGTGCTGGTCCGCGTAGCCGCCGCGTTCGTAGTGGTCGGCGGCTTGCGAGGCATGCTGTACGGCGGTGTCCGAGTCGCCCTGCTGTAGGGCGACCAGCGCCAGATCCCAATGGACACCGGCGGTCTGGAAGATGGCTCGCTGGTCGGCTGACGGCAGCGCGGTCAGCAGCGGGCGGGCGGTGTCGATCAGCTCGACCGCCCGGGCGAAGTCGCCGGTGTAGCGGGCGGACTGGGCCGCCAGGCGGAGTGCTTGCACCTGTTCGATCGGCTGCTCGGCAGCGGCGTACTGCGAGGCTGCGGACAGGAGCACCTCGACCGCCTCCTCGTCGCGGTCGAGCTTTTCCAGGAGCAAGCCCTCGTCGTGGCGGATCATCGCCAGCCAGGCCGGATGCGCATCGGCCGGCGCGGACGCCTGCAACTCGCGCACCTTGGTCAGTGCGGACTCCAGCTCGCCCAGCGAACGGTAGGCCTCGATCAGTACGCCGCGCGCATCGGCAAGCGGCTGGGCCAGACCAGGGTCACCGCCCAGCACCGGCAGCGCCTCCTCACCCGTCTCCGCCGCCTCCAGCGGCCGCCCGGTCATCAGATACGCACGCGCCAGCTCCAACCGGGCGAGCGCCACCTGAACCTCCATGCCCGGTACGCCGGCTAGCAGTGCGACTGCCTCGGTCAGGTCCTCGGCTGCCTCGACCGGGCGTTCGAGCTCGAGGCGGATCCGCCCACGCTGCCTGAACGCGAACGACCGCACCAGCTCACTCGCAGCCCCCGACGCCACCGTGGCGGCCTCTTCCGCTTCCTCGAAGCGTCCCAGCTGCGCGAGGAGGTCGCCCTGCATCATCGCTGCGCCCGCGAGCAGCTCCTCCTCCACGTTCGGATGTGCACGCAGCTCACGCAGTTCGCGTACGGCGTCGTCGTACCGGCCGGCGTGGGCATACACGGTAGCCAGCGAGTACTGCCAGTGGCTCTGACGTCGCGGCTCGTCCTCGGTGATCAGCCGGCGCAGCGGCTCCTCACCGGTTGCGAGGCCCTCCTCGACCTGTCCCAGCTCGCAGAGGAGCCGGCCGATGCGTCCGCGGTCGCGCAGCAGGCGGATCTCTTCACCAAGGTCGGCGTACAGCGCGAGTGCTTCGCGCCAGGACTCCAGCGCGCGCTCCGGCTTGTCGGACGCCAGCAACCCTCGCCCGTCCAGGGCACGGGCGCGGTCGAGTGCGGTCCACTCGCTCTCCGGCACCTCCTGCTCGAACACCTGCCAGGCCATGATCGCTTGCTCGGACTGCCCGCGCTGCCACGCGTCCTCGGCCTCGTCGAGCCAGCCGCGGCCGGTGGGCTCCGGCCGAGCGGGACCGAGTGGCGGCTGGTCCGAGGGTTCGGCGGCCGGCTGGGCCTGCTTCCGGAGCTGGGCACGCCGGGCGGTGTCCGAGAGCGGCAGGTACTCCACCCATGGCTCGGCGGTCAGCGTTGCGCGGATCTCGTCGCTGCGATGCGTCGTCCCGTTCCGTGCGTCGAACTGGGCTGCCAGCTCCAGAGCTCGCGCCTTGAGCTTCTCGGCCAAGTCGGCCGCCGGCACGGACGCTCCGGGCTGCCGGATCATCAGTACGCTGTCGACCCGGCTCAGAGCCAGTGACGCACCGGCCGCGAACACCATCTCGGCGTACGGCGACGGCGGGTCGGCCAGCTCGGGTGCGTGCCGCTCGATCAGCTCGACGGCCTTCAGTTCGTTGCCGGTCCGGGCCAGGAACACCACGTGGTCCGCGTGCTCACTCAGTTCGCCGACCCGCCCGCGGAGGATCCGGTACGCCTTCCGATGTGCGTCCACCGCCTCGGAATACATGCCCTCGGCAACATACGCCGGCAGCAGCGCGGTCAGCATCTGTTGCGGCTGCTCCGCGCAGGTGAGCTGCCCGTCCAGCACGGACACGGCCAGCGCGACGGCTTCCGCCGTACGCCCGACGCTGGTCAGGTGGTGCACCTTCGACGTCGGGTCGCAGCCGACGCAGTCCGACAGGTCGTCGCGCGGCGCGGTCGACCACAGCCGGAACTGCTCGGCCGCCGTGTCCGCATCGCCGATGTGGTGTGCGACCAGCCACCGGTGCTGATGGACGGCGTGCATGCTGTGGCCGCTCTGCCGCCAACGCCGTTCCATGTCGTCCAGGACGGCGTAGGCACGGTCCAGCGGCACCTCGGGGAACTTGGTCAGCGTGCTCGGCGCGTACTTGAAGCACCACAGGAACGTGTGCGAGTAGCCGCGGTACTGATCGGGTGACGCATCCCAGTCCGCCACGCACCGCGCGAACGGCACCAGCGACTTCCGCGGCTCGCCACCCATCACGTACGCCGTCACGAGCGAGAGGCGGCTGTAGAACGCCAGGTCCTCCTCACCGGCCGCATCGGCCCGCCGTACGACGTCCTCGAGCAAAGCCGACCGTGCTTTCCCGTACGGCGCACTCTCGGCACGCTGCAGTCGGTCCACGAGTTCCTGATTCATCGGGTCGGGTCCTCCTGCGTCGGGACAGCCTGGTCGAGCAGACCGAGGAAAGAGCGGTTCACCAGTGCAGAGTCCGCCGGACTGATCGGGTGGTAACCGAGCATCAGCGCATGTCCGTACAGCCCTTCCACTGCGAGCTGTGCGAGCTCAGGATCGTTCAGTGACGCCATCCGCCGTACCAAGGGACTGCGGTAGTTCAGAACGAGTTGCGGCCGGCTGTCGTCGTGGGTGTCGAGTGCACCGAGTACTTCGGACCATAGCGCGTCCGCACGATCCTTGGTGGCTCTGAGCTCACTGGCGAACTGTGCGGACCGGTCCACGAGGTAGAGCGCGGGCAGACCGGCCGGCTCGAACGCACGGACCACTACCTCGCAGCCGACCGAGTCCAGCGCGGCCTGCGCGAGCTGGACGAACGGGCGCAGCCCTAGCTCGGTGTCCGGGTCCAGACTGTCGAAGCTGGTGCTCAGCTCGGTCGGATCGAACCGTGTGGTGACCAGATCGGGCACTACCTCGGGGAGGCGCTCGAGGAGCTCGCTGTCGTAGGTGTAGCCGCCGTTCACCACAGTGATCTGCTGCGCGGCCGCAACCGCTGCGAGCTGACGGAACTCCTCGACCGTGGCGACATAGCGGATCTCACCGCTGCGCTCCTGCAGCTCAGCGGTCGTCATCCGTCCATGGTTCGTCTCGAAGCGCAGCCAGCGGTGGACCAGCCGGAGCATCTCGTCGTCGTGGAGCGCGAGCGCCTTCACGCCGAGCTGGTGGATGGCGAGGAACCGGTCCAGCTTGGCCGGGTCCGTGTTGCCGAGGCGGACCAGCCAGCCACGCAGCTGCGCACCCAGCGCATCCCGGGTGGCTTCGAGGTTGCCGTCGTCGAACAGCGCCTCGCGGCTCGCGGTCGGACGCAGCTCGGACGTGTCGATGACAGCGCGGACGAAGAACGCCCAGTCGGGGAGCAGCCCTTCGACGTTCTCGGCGAGCAGCATCCGCTTCAGGTACACGCGGTGCGTTGCCCGCTCGGCCGGGTTCGCGGCGAACGGCAGCACGAACGCGACACCGGTCAGCCCGGCGCCTGGATTGTTCAGGTGGATCACGTCGAACGGCGTGAACCCGAGCTTGTCCTGCGCATAGCCGAGCAGATCGGCCCGTGAGCCCTCCCAGGGTGCGGTGCCGTCGGTGACCTGCTCGCCGTCGACCAGGATCTCGATCGGCAGCAGTGCACCGAACAGGCGGATCAGTTCGACCACTGTGGCCTTCTTGTACCACTGCTCCGCACCACGCCGCGCCTTGAGCGTGACCGTCGTACCCGGCTCCGGACGATCCGTCGTCCCCGCGATCGTGTAGCGGCCGTCCGCCGTACCGATCCAGTGCGTGGCCGGACCGCCGGCCGGCTGGGTGACGACCTCGATCTCGTCCGCGACCATGAACGCCGACAGCAGACCGATGCCGAACTGGCCGAGGAACTCGGTCCGGGCGAACCCGATCTCGTCCCGCTTCGAGCTCCGCCCGATCGTTGCCAGCAGCTCCCGCACCTCGTCCGGCGTGAGGCCGATCCCGGTGTCGGAGATGCTCAGCCCGTCGTCGGCCGTGCGTACGTCGATCCGCTGCGGCGTACCGGGATCAGTGGCCTGGCGGGCCGTGATCGCGTCGACGGCGTTCTGCAGGAGCTCGCGCAGGTACACCCGCGGACTGCTGTACAGATGGTTGCTCAGCAGGTCGACGATCCCCTGCAGGTCGACCTGGAAGTTCTCGCGCACCACGGCAACTTACGACATGCCAGGGTCGGCGACTGTTCGCATAGCGTTGGTGACGGGCGGTGGTGAACGGTCCCCTTGATTTACAGGGTTTCCGGGGCCATCGCCTGGATGCCATCGAGGAGACGGTCGAGGCCGTAGCGATAGGACTCGGTCGCGGCCTCCCGGGTGCTCGACTGGTAGCCGTTCGCGTTCCAGATCGCTGTCATCGCGGGGTGTCTTTCGACGTCGAAGTACGTCTCCCAGAGGTCGCTGCGCTCGTACCACCAGGAGTCGTTGCTCTGACCGGTCGCGCGCTCGATCAGTTCGCTCTCCGCCTCCAGGCCGGCGGCGGAGTCGACGTACGTCGTGATCGCGAGCGCGGCCGTGTTCGTCTCGGCCGGGCTGAGGCCCAGGCCGAGGAACGCGGACAGCAGGTACTCGCGGCCCGCCAGCATGCCGGGGCCTACCGGCGGACGGATCGTCGACACCTGCGCGAGCCAGGGGTGCCGTTGGAACATCGCTCGGGTCTGCTCCGAGTAGATCTCGATCTGCTCGCGCCAGTCGTCGGGTCGTGGCTCACCGGGGCCGGGCAGGTCGCGCTCGGCCAGCACCTGATCCACCATCAGGTCGAGCAGCTCCTCCTTGGACGGCACGTAGGTGTAGAGAGTCATCGTCCCGACCCTCAACTCCTTGGCCACGCCACCCATCGAGGCCGCCACCAGTCCTTGCTCATCCGCCAACCGGATCCCCGCCATGACAACTTCGTCCACATCCAACGAAGGCCGACGCCCAGCCCCTCGGGCCTCGCGGCCCGGCGTCGCCCGCCCGGCGTCGGGGGCCCGCTTGCGGTGGTTGCGCCACAGGAGCGCCAGCGTCCGCTCCGGCTGACCCTCACCACTCCGCCGAACCGTCAAAGCCCCTCCGCTCTCCAGCACTCCCGGCCCTGCCCCTCCGGGCGTGCACGGCAAGCGTCGCACGTCGCCCGCCACCGAGGGACTCATAGGCACCGGGTCTGATTCTCGTATAGCCTACGAGAATTAGCTTTGGTGCGAGGGGAGACGACATGACGATCCTGGTGACGGGCGCGACCGGGAGTGTGGGGCGGCTGCTGGTGGACGAGTTGGTGGCGGCAGGCGCCCCGGTGCGCGCGCTTACCAACAACCCGACCCGGGCTGCGCTGCCGGACGGTGTCGAGGTCGCACGCGGGTATCTGGGTCAGCCGGCGACCCTGCCTGCCGCGTTGGCCGGTGTCGACACGGTGTACCTCGCGCCACTTCCGGCGTACGTGGAGGACTTCGTCCGGTGTGCTCAGGAGGCCGGCGTGCGGCGGGTCGTCGTACTGTCGGGTGAACCTGCGGACTACGAGGCGCAGAGGGATCCGTCGACGTGGCACTACTACCGGATCGAGCGGGCGATCGAGGCGGGCGGGTTCGACTGGACGTTCCTGCGGCCGGGGCAGTTCATGAACAACACGCTGGACTGGGCTGCGTCGATCAAGGCGGAGGGTGTCGTACGCGCGCCGTACGGCGGAGCTGTGCAGACGCCGATCGATCTGGCGGACATCGCGGCGGTCGCGCGGGTCGTCCTGCTCTCCGCGAGCTACAGCGGACAGAAGCTCATGATGAGTGGGCCGGAGGGACTGACGGCACCCGACCAGGTCGCCTGCATCTCGGCGGCGATCGGCCGGGACGTGCGCTTCGAGGAACTGACGCCGGCCGGCTATCTCGATCGGCTCGCGCCGGTGATCGGGCTCGAGACGGCGCAGTGGTTGCTGGACGGGTTCCGGATGATGGCGGAGCATCCGATGAAGCCCGAGCCGACGGTGCCGTCGCTTCTCGGCCGGCCGGCGGTGACGTATTGCGAGTGGGCGGTCGCGAACGCCGCCGCCTTCCTCGGTTGATTTGCTGCCGAACATGTGTTCGACTGTGATGCATGAGATGGGCCGGTCAGCAGCTCGATGTCGAGACTCCAGGGACGTTGCCAGGTCTCGGGTCGATCGCGGGTCTGGTCCGGTCGGTGACGACACCGGAGTTCCGGGGTATCACCTTCCATGAGGTCGTCGCCCGATCCGCGCTGAACTCGGTGCCCGGTACGTCGCTGCCCTTCAACTGGACCATCAACCCGTACCGCGGCTGCACCCATGCCTGCCGCTACTGCTTCGCCCGCCCGAGCCATCGCTATCTCGAACTCGACCAAGGCCTGGACTTCGACCAGCAGATCGTCGTGAAAACCAACGTGGTCGATGTCCTCCGCCGCGAACTCGCCCGCCCGTCCTGGAACCACGAACAAGTTGCCCTAGGCACCAACACCGATCCCTACCAGCGAGCCGAAGGCCGCTACCGCCTGATGCCGGGCATCATCGACGCCCTGGCCGGCTCCGGCACGCCGTTGTCCGTGTTGACCAAGGGCACCTTGCTCCGCCGCGACCTCCCGCTCCTTGCCGCCGCGTCCGAGCAGGTCCCCGTGGGCATCGGGATCTCGCTGGCCCTGGGCGACGAAGAGCTCCGGCGCCACGTCGAGCCCGGCGTCCCCTCCGTCCGCGGCCGCCTCGACCTCATCCGAGCCGTCCGCGAAGCCGGCCTCCCGTGCGGCGTCATGGTCGCCCCCGTCCTCCCCTGGCTGACGGACTCACCCGACCAGTTGGACCACCTCTTCGGCGAGCTGGCCGAAGCCGGCGCCACCGGCGTCACCACCCTCGTCCTCCACCTGCGTCCCGGCGTCAAAGACTGGTTCATGACCTGGCTGGCCCAAGACCATCCCCACCTGGTGGCCCGCTACGAATCCCTCTACGCCCACGGCTCCTACGCATCCCCCAGCTACCGCAAAGCCTTCGAACAAAAAACCCGCCCCCTCCTCAACAAACACGGCTTCGGCCGCCCCTCCACCCACCGATCCGACCCCCTCCCCGGGCCCCCGACCCAACCCGCCCCGAGGTCCACTCAACCGAGCGCGGGGTCCGCCCAGCCCGGTGCCAGATCCGCCCAACCTCGCGCGAGGTCCGCCCAGCCCCGCGCCAACGCGAACCACCCCCGCGGCATCGTCGAAGCCCCCGGCCCCACCGCCACCTCCGACTCCGCCACCGGCTGGGGCGAGCCCGACCCCACCACCCGCTTCCGCCGCCCTCCACCCCCGAAACCCACCACCCAAGCAGCCCCACCAACCCAACAACCCCTCTTCTAACCAGCCAGCCGGAGAACCGCACGGGGTTCTACGGGAGGGTGAGGATTTCGGGGCCTGCGGGGGTGATGGCGACTGTGTGTTCGGCGTGGGCGCCTCGGGTTTGGTCGGCGGAGCGGAGGGTCCAGCCGTCTTCGTCGATGCGGTAGGTGCTGCCGGGACCGGACCAGAACCAGGGTTCGATGGCGAAGACGTGGCCGGCGCGGAGTTTGAGGCCTCGGCCGGAGCGGCCGCCGTTGGGGATGTGAGGGTCTTCGTGCATGCGGTGGCCGATGCCGTGGCCGCCGAAGTCGAGGTTGGTGCCGAGGCCGGCGTCGTGGCCGATGCGGCCGATCGCGGCGCTGATGTCGCCGAGGCGGTTGCGATCGACCGCGGCGGCGATGCCGGCGGCGAGTGCGCGTTCGGTGGTCGCGATCAGCTCCAGGTCCTCGGGGTGCGGCGTACCGACGCTGAAGCTGATCGCGGAGTCCGCGCACCATCCGTCGACGGAGGCGCCGCAGTCGACGTTCAGCAGATCGCCGTCCTCGAGTTTCAGGTCGGTCGGCAGGCCGTGCAGCACCGCGTCGTTGACCGACGTACAGATGACGCCGCTGAACGGGCTGGTCGCGAACCCGGGCTGGTAGCCCTCGAACAGCGACACCGCCCCGGCCGAGCGCAGGACGTCCCGGGCGACCTCGTCGAGCTCGCGCAGCGAGACCCCGACCGAGGCCTCCTTCCTCACTGCCTGCAGGGCGTTGGCGACGACACGGCCGGCCGTGCGCATCTGTTCGATCTCCGCCGGCGTCTTCAACTCGACCATTGGCTGCTTCCTCAACTTCACGGGATAGTTATACCGGTACTATTATCACGCTCATGGTAAGACCACCTCTGTCCAGCTGGGATCGCGAACGCGGCCGTCAGCTCGGCCGCCTGCTCCGTGAGGCTCGCGGCGAGCGCAGCATGGTGGACGTCGCGGCCGCCTGCGGGGTCTCCGTCGACACCCTCCGCAAGATCGAGACGGGTCGTATCCCCACCCCAGCCCTGTTCACTGTTGCCGCCGTCGCCGCGACCCTCGACCTCTCCCTGGACACCCTGGTCGCCGCCTGCCAGGACAACCACGTCGCCGACGCTCCACCGGACTCCTCCGGCCTGATCGCCTAGGCCGCCTGTAATGGTTCCCGGCGAGCGGGAACAAACGCGGTGTGGAACCAATGCCCACGCCGGAAACGGCTGACCTCGACCAGCTCTTCCACGACCACTATCGCGCCGTACTGCGGTACGTCGTACGCCGCGCCGGTGATCGCGACAGAGCCCACGACATCGCAGCCGAGGTGTTCCTGGTCGCATGGCAGCGCCGTCGGGAGCTGCCGGCGCAACGCGCGCTTCCTTGGCTGTACGGAGTGGCGGCGAACGTGCTGGCGCATGCTCGGCGATCCGACCTCCGCGCGGCCTCGGCGTACGGGCGCTTCGGCAACAACCTGGTGACCCGGAGCGATCCCGGGCCGGGAGAGCAGTTGGAGTGGTCGGACGACCTGGCGCAGACATTGACCGCGCTGCGCGAGCTGAGCCCGGCGGATCAGGAAGTGCTGATGCTGGTGGCTTGGGAGGAGTTGCGAGGCAAGGATCTCGCCGCGGCGCTGGGGTGCTCGTCCGCCGCTGCCGCCGTACGGCTGCACCGGGCCCGGCGCCGGCTGGCGGCAGTCCGGGCGCGACACGGTCGCCAGGAGAGCGAACGGTCGGCTGGTTCCGCAGTCGTTGCTGGTCAGTCCAACCTGCAGGGAGAGCACTGATGAGAACTACCGACCTCGACGTACTGCGGCGCGCGGATCCGGCCGCCGCGATCGCCGACGGCCCGTTGACCGAGCAGGAGTTGCACAGCCTGCAGCTCATCAAGACCCGGATTGCGACCCAGGAACGCCTCGACGAAGGACCGGCCGCGGCCAAGCCGAAGCTGCCGGCTCGGTGGCAAGGAATGCCGCGGCGGGCGGTACTGGTCGGCGCGGCAGTGGCCGTGGTGGCAGGTGGCAGCCTGGTCGTGGCCGATCCTTTCGAGACGAAGCGAGCGGTCGCGGCAACTCCGCCGCTGCTGCACGCCGAGCTGGCAGTCGGCGGATCGGCGAGAGGGGAGTTGCTGCAGCTGGCGGCCCGCGCCGCCAGAGACGTGACGTTGCCGGGCGACAGCGGCTCCGCGCACTCGGTGCGGATGCGCTCATGGGATCTGTCGATCGGCGTCGACAAACACGACCAGGTCACGTCAGCTGTGCTACCGCGGGAGACGACTCTGGTGTGGCATGGGGATCGGTCCGGGATGATGCGGACGACGGCGGCAGAGCCGTACTTCCCTGACGCCAAGGATCGCAAGGCCTGGGAGCGTGGCGGGCCGCGCCAGAAGCCCGGGACCGTGCTGGGTGAGGAGAAGTGGCGACCCGGAGAGTATGACCCGATGTACCGCTACCCGCTGCCGACCGATCCGGCCCGGCTGCTGGCTGAGCTGACGACGACTCACCGGATCGATGACATGGGTACCCAAGAGCTCGTCGTCGCATTGACCGACCTCTACCACGAGACCGTGCCGGTCCCCGGCGTTCGGTCCGCGATGCTGAGTCTGCTGGCCGATCGGGGCGACGTCGTGGCGCTGGGATCGATGACCGATCGGGCTGGGCGGACCGGGCGGGGTTTCGCAGTGGACGGGGACGGTTTTGGACTGCCGACGCGGCAGGTGTTGATCGTCGACTCCACGACTGGTGCGTTGCTGGCTGCTGAAGAGGTTCTCACCAAGACCGCCGGCCGACTTCCCGTCCGAGTGCCGAGCGTGATCGGCTACACCCTCTACCTCTAGGCCCGCTGAGCCCGCGAAGGACACTGTTTGGTTGCTGTGGCAACTAAGTCTGGGGTTGCCGCGTCTTCTGAGCGACTGGGGTTTGAGGCTTGGGGGAGTGGGATGGCGGTACGGCGACGTACGGTGCTCGGCGGATTGCTTGCCGGAGCCGGAGTACTGGCGACTGCAGGGTGCATCGCGGACACGGCAGCGGACACCGGTAGGGGTACAAAGACTGGTCAACCCGGGACCGCCAGATCCGAAGCGGGTAAGGGGAATCGACCCGACCGGATCACGCTGGTAGCGACCGGCGACGTACTGCTCCACGAGCGACTGTGGACCACCGCGAAGCGCGACGGCACCAACGGCGCCTGGGACTTCGCGCCACTCATGAGCAGCGTGAAGCCGCTGGTACAGCAGGCCGACCTCGCGATCGCGCACCTGGAGACTCCGCTTGCGCCACAAGGCGGTCCGTACCACGGCTACCCGCTGTTCCAAGGCCCGCCGCAGATCGCCGCCGCGCTCAAGCAGACCGGGTACGGCGTCTGCACTACAGCTAGCAACCACAGCTTCGACGGCGGCGCGACCGGTGTCGATCGGACCCTCGACACCCTCGAGAAGGCCGGACTGCGCCACGCAGGGACGGCGCGCTCGAGAAGCGAAGCCGAGACGCCCACCATCGTCGACGTCAACGGTGTGAAGATCGCCTCGCTGTCGTACACGTTCGGCTTCAACGGCCTGCCGTACCCGAACGGCCAGACCTGGCGCGCCGGCAAGCTGGACGCGGCCACGATCATCCGGAACGCGAAAGAGGCGCGCGACCAGGGCGCTGAGATCGTCGTGGTCAGCTGCCACTGGGGGACGGAGTACTCGAGCAGGCTCAACGATCAGCAACGCGAGCTCGCACCCCAACTGCTTGCCGATAGCAACATCGACCTGGTGATCGGTCATCATGCGCACGTGGTGCAGCCGATGGAGCAGATCAACGGCAAATGGGTCGCCTACGGTCTGGGCAACCTGGTCGCGGCGCACCGCGAGCCCAACAGCACCAAGGCCGAAGGTCTCCTGGTCCGCTTCACCTTCACCCGCGACGGTGACCGCTGGAAGACCGAGCAGGCTGAGTACGCACCGCTCCTCATGACCGATGCCCTACCCGTCCGCGTCCTCGACGTACGTCGTGAACTCCCGAAGGCCAGCGGATCCAAGCGCAGCCGCCTCGAGCTGGCCCAGCGCCGTACGACGGAGACCGTCACGGCGCTGGGTGCGAACCCGAAAATGCTTTGAGCCCAGCAGGTCCGGCGTTCTATGGTCGGCGCATGATTACGTACTTCGTGATGGTGCGTCGTGCCCGGCTCCGGGCAGGCGCGGGGTGCCTGGGGATGGCATCCGCTCGATAGTCGTTGGGCTCAGCGCGTCGTGGACGCGGCCGGGGTCAGACCCGGTGAACTCGTCCTCGACGTCGGGGCCGGACTCGGTGCGCTGACCGCGCCGCTGGTCCGGGCCGGTGCCCAGGTAGTGGCCGTCGAACTCCACCCACAGCGGGTCGACCGGTTGCGTCGGCGGTTCGCGGATGCGCCGGTGACGGTGGTCCGGGCCGATGCCGCGGATCTCCGGTTGCCGTCGCGGCCGTTCCGGGTGGTGTCGAGTCCGCCGTACAACATCTCCACCGCACTGCTGAAGCGCTTGCTGGCGCCGGGTTCTCGCCTGGTGTCGGCGGATCTCGTGCTGCAGCGGCAGGTGGCGAGCCGGTGGGCTCGCGGTGATGCGCCGGGGGCGAACCGGTGGTTCCGGCACTACGACCCGTCGATCGGGCTTCGCCTTCCCCGCAAGGCTTTCACCCCACCCCCGCATGTCGACTCCGCAGTCCTGGTACTGCGCAAACGGTAATGAGGCCCCCACCAGCCAGGTGGGGGCCTCACTGTTATCCGTGCCAGGAGTTCCACAACGCGGCGTACGAACCCTGACGGGCGACCAGTTCGTCGTGGCTGCCGAGCTCCGAGATCCGCCCGTCCTCCACCACCGCGACCCGGTCCGCGTCGTGGGCCGTGTAGAGGCGGTGGGCGATCGCGATGACCGTCCTGCCCTCCAGCACCGCGGCCAGCGAGCGCTCCATGTGCCGAGCCGCTCGCGGGTCGATCAGCGACGTCGCCTCGTCCAGCACCAGCGTGTGCGGATCCGCCAGCACCAGCCGGGCCAGTGCCAACTGCTGCGCCTGCGCCGGCGTGAGCGCCAGCTGCCCAGAGCCGACGCGGGTGTCCAGACCGTCCGGCAGCGCCTCCGCCCACTCCTGCGCGTCGACCGCGGCGAGCGCCGCAAGCAGTTCCTCGTCCGAAGCTTCCGGCCGCGCCATCGACAGGTTGTCGCGCAGCGTCCCGACGAAGACGTGATGCTCCTGGGTCACCAGCGCGACCTGCTTACGCAGCTCGTCCAACGGCAGCTCGGTCATGCCGACGCCGCCGACCGTCACCGAACCGGTCCGTGGCGGATGGATACCCGCGACCAACCGCCCCAGCGTCGACTTGCCGGCACCGGACGGACCGACCATCGCGATCCGCTCGCCCGGCTGGATGGTCAGCTCGACGCCGTGCAGCACGTCGCGACCGTCGACGTACGAGAACCGCACGTCGTGCGCCTCGACCAGCTCGCTCGACGGCGACTGCCCCGACGGCGTCCGATCGTCCGGTACGTCGCTGATGCCCAGCAACCGTGCAAAGGCCGCACCGCCCGACTGGAGCTCGTCCATCCACGAGATCAACCGGTCGACCGGATCGATCAGCTGGTTGACGTACAGCACACCGGCCGTGACCGCGCCGAGCGAGACGTGCTCGCCGAGGTGCAGCCAGCCTCCGAACAGCAGCGTCCCGACGACCGGCACCAGATAGCCGACCTCGACGACCGGGAACCACACCGTCCGCAGGAACAGCGTGTACCGCTCAGCGAGGTAAGAGCCCCGGATGTCCGCATCGCCGCGGCGGACGCGATCGTCGTACCGCCGCAAGGCCTCGACCGTCCGCGCACCCTCGACCGTCTCGGCCAGCGAGCTCGTCATCTGTGCGTACGCCGCGTTCTCGCGGAGGTAACCGTCTTTCGCGCGGCGCAAGTACCACTTCGTGCTCAGCCAGAGCACCGGCACCATCGCGACCAACGGCACGAGCACCCACACGCCGACCAACACGGTGGCGACGACCGTGAACAGCACCGTGACGAACGCGATGATCGTCTCGGGTACGGCGAACCGCACCGTCCGCGAAAGTGTGTCGACGTCACGCGACGTCCGGGACAGCAGGTCACCGGTGCCGGCCCGCTCGACCGTGCCGATCGGCAGGGCGAGCGCATTGTCGACGAAGTCCTCCCGCAGCTCGGCCAGCACCTGCTCGCCGAGCGCGAACGACTTGAACCGGGCCCACCGGGTCAGCAGCGACTGCGCCACGACGAACACCGCGATCACGATGATCACCTGGTTGACCTTGGCGGCGGTCGTCCCGTTCTGGACGTCTTCGACCAGGTCACCGATCAGCCGCGGCGCGGCCAGACCGCTGACCGCCGCCAGCCCGTGCAGCAGCAGCGCGACGGACAGCGTGCGTGGGTGCCGGCGCGCCAGCCGGCGGGCATGCCGCCGGATCTCGGTGGGCCCGGCGACGGGCAGGATCTGCCTCATCGGAGGGCCTCCTCGGCTTCGGTCTCACGGGTGACGGTCCGGCGATACCGGGCCTCGGTGTCGAGCAACGTACGGTGCTTGCCTGCGGCAACTACGCGGCCGGAGGCGACGAAGATCACCTCGTCGACGCGGTCGAGCAGCAACGGGCTCGCGGTCAGGACCACGGTGCTCCGGCCGGACCGGTAGGCCCGCAGCCGATCCGCGATCCGCGCCTCGGTGTGCGCGTCGACCGCAGAGGTCGGCTCGACCAGCACGAGGACGGACGGGTCCGCCAGCAGCGCACGCACCAGCACCAGCCGCTGCCGCTGACCGCCGGAGAACGACCGGCCCTTCTCCTCGACCTCGGAGTCGAGCCCGTCCGTCAACGCGACCAGCACGTCCTCGGCGGACGCCGTGCGCATCGCGGCCATGATCTCGTCGTCGGTACGACGGCCGTCCGGGTCGAGCTCCGAGCGCAAGGTGCCGGTGAACAGCTGGGAGCCGGTGTCGCTCACCAGGATCCGCTCACGGACGTCCGCCCGGGTCGCACTGGCCAGCGTCACGCCGCCGTACCTGACCTCGCTCAGGTCGTCGTACCGACCCAGGCGGTCTGCCAGCTCCGCATAGCTGTCGGGCTCGGCGGAGACGATCGCGGTGAGCAGGCCGTCGCGCGCACGGATGCCCGAGACCGGATCGACCAGGTCACCGCCGTCGGGGAGGCGCACTGATCGGGCGGGCTCGGTGATGTCGGGCTCCAGCTCCAGCACGCGGACGACTCGACCCGCGGCGACCAGACCGCGCATGAGCTGGTTGGCGAACTCGGTGGCCGTGCGCAGCGGGAGCACAAGGAACGTCGCATAGCCGTAGAAGGCGACCAGCGAGCCCGCGCTGAGGTCGCCCCGCAGCGCGAAGTGGGCGCCCAGACCGACCACGAGCACCACGAAGATGCCGGGCAGCAGCACCTGGGCCGCATCCAGCACGGACTGGATCCCGGCGACGCGGACACCCGCCTGCCGCACCTGCTGCGACTCGCTGCGGTACCGCCGGGAGAAGGACTCCTCGCCGCCGATGCCGCGGAGCACCCGCAGACCGCCGACGATGTCGGAGCCGAGCGAGTTCAGCTCGCCGACCGCCTCGCGTTGCGCCGACTGCCGCTTGTGCAGTGGACGCAGCATCGGGCCGAGGCAGAGCAGCATCACGGGTACGCCGATCAGCACCACCAGGCCGAGCGTGGTCGACTGGGTGAGCAGGATCGCCGCGACGATGACGAACGCGACGATCGCCCCGGCGAACCGGGCCGAGATCTCCATCAGGTTGCCGACGTACGACAGGTCGCCGGCGCCGACGCTGACCACCTCGCCGGTGGCCAGGTGCTTCGGCAGCGTCGCGCCGAGGTCAGCGGACTTCCGGGTCACCACCTGGACCGTGCGGTACGCCGCGGACAGCCAGTTCGTCACCGCGAACCGGTGCCGCATGATGCCGGCGATCGCCTGCACCACGCCGACCGCGAACAGCGCGGCGGTCCACTGCAGCAGCCGCTCGCCGTCGCGCGCGGCGATGCCCTCGTCGATCGCCAGGCCGAGGATCGCCGGGATGAACGCCTGCGCGGCCATCCACAGAATGCCGAACGCCATCCCGCCCATCAGGGTGCGCTTCTGACCCCGCGCGACCCACCACAGATAGCGGGCCGGCGAGCGGTGATCGGGAACGCCGGGATCGGCGAAGGGAAGTTGTTTCATGGCGCCTTCAGGCTAGGTGCGACCACCGACAACCGCATGCGAATTAATCGCGTTTGGGACGGTCACGGTCAGTGCGGGTTCCGTCTCCCCGCGCATCAAAAGAGCTTCATCTTGCGTTGGGCAACGAGTTCCCGCGGGGCCATGTCCGGCCCCTGTCCTGGGACCATGCTGGTGATCGCGCATCGGGGAGCGAGTGGCTACCGCCCGGAACACACGCCGGCGGCGTACCGCCTGGCCGCGGCCCAGGGGGCCGACTATCTGGAGCCCGACCTGGTCGCCACCCTCGACGGCGTCCTGGTCTGCCGGCACGAGAACGAGATCTCCGGTACGACGGACGTCGCCGACCACCCGGTCTTCGCGGACCGGAAGCTCACCAAGATCGTCGACGGCACCGCGGTCACCGGCTGGTTCGTCGAGGACTTCACCTACACCGAACTGCGGACCTTGCGGACCCGGGAGCGGATGCCCGGTCTGCGTGCCAGCAACACGGCGTACGACGGGCTGGAGGAGATTCCCACCTTCGACGACGTGGTGGCCCTCGCCCGGCGGGAGGCGCTGCGGCTCGGGCGGCCGATCGGCGTCATCCCGGAGATCAAGCACCCGACGTACTTCCGGCGGCTCGGACTGCCGCTGGAAGAGCTGTTGACCGAGCGGATCCTGGCCCTGGGACTGCGCGACGACGAGGTGATGGTGCAGTCGTTCGAGCCGACCAGTCTGCGCCGGCTGTCGGTCATGACGCGGGTGCCGCTGGTGCAACTCGTCGACTCCGAGAGCGCTCCGAACGACTTCCTCCGCACCGGCGACGGCCGCACGTACGCCGACTTGATCGAGCCGGCCGGGTTGCGCGAGATCTCGACGTACGCGCACGTACTGGCGCCGCACAAGGACCTGGTCATTCCACGCACCGCGAGTGGGACCCTGGGCGAGCCGACCCGGCTGGTCGACCAGGCTCACCGCGCCGGCCTGGCCGTCCAGCTCTGGACCTTCCGCGCCGAGCGCCGGTTCCGCCCGACCGGCACCGACTTCCCGACCGAGCTGAACCGTTTCGCCGCCCTCGGCATCCAGGGCCTGTTCGCCGACCACCCCGACCAGGCTGTCGCAGCACTCCGCAAGCCGGCGCTGAACCTGTAGACGCGCGACGGAGTCAGCGGAGGCGATAGGCGTGGATCAGGGTCTGGTCGACAGCGTTGCCGTCGCTGTCCGAGGACAGCACCTTCAGTGAGATGAAGTCGCCCGTGCGCGGATGGGTGTACGTCGCCCGGTAGCGGCCGTCCTGCAGTGTGCTCAGCACGGTCTTCTGCCAGGTCGCACCGTCGTCGGACGACACCAGGACCTTCACCGCACTGACCGGTCCGGCCGTCGATCCGGGTTGGTGGCCGACCGTGAGATCAAGGTCGACACGCTGTCCCCTGGCCGCGGTGTTGGCGAGATCGAGAGCACTTCGGCCGGACCGCGCGTCGGCGACATCGGTGTAGTCGACATCGAGGAGCGGGAGAACAGCCTTGGTCCCCTCCGCGACCGTCGCCGATCGGAACGTCCACTCCGTGTGGGCCGCGGACATCAATCCGACGACAGCCCCGTGGTTGTACACGTCGGAGACGAGCCGGTAGTCAGTCGCGTCCGCCGGCACAGTCACGTCACCGACCGGGGAACTCGAGGTGTAGAGCTCGGTGTCGCCGGCGAACAACGCAGTGGCGGCCCAAGCGCCGGGCAGCGCACGTGACCAGTTGCCCCTGGAGTCGGTGAACATCGCGTAGTCGAAGCTGATCCGGTTCCCTCGCCGTGTGGTCGTGCCCTGGCTGTTGGGCTCGGTCCCACCGGCGACACCCGGGGAGTACGGAGCCTTGAGGAACTCGAGGGCGGCGTGCTCTCCCGGTCGGTAGGTGGGCAACGTACGAGGCCGGACGACGGTCCGCCCGGCGCCGTACTCCCAGGCTGTCGCCACCTGTACGTCGCGACCGGCGGTCACGTACTGGGTCCGGGTGTAGCCGGTGGACGGGACCCAGTCGCCGACGGGTTGCGTCGTACAGCCGCAGCTCTGGCGCAGGTGCTGATTGAGGATCCACCCGCCCCCGGCCTCGCCGGTTCCAGAGCTGTAGATCCTGGTCGCCACGGTGGCCAGGCCGGTGGCGCGGTAGGCGAGGTCGCGGCCGACCTGTCCGTTCTCGACGAAGCTGACGTCATAGGCGTACGGCGAACGCGGTGTGCCGGTTAGGTCGATCCACGCCGACGACGGTCGGTGGGACGCGGCACGCAAGGCGAGGCCGCCGGATCGCGTCGTCGTCATCGTCACGATCCCGGGATCCCCTGCCGGTGGGACCAGCAGGCTGGTGTCGGCCGGGTAGATGACCACCCCCGCAGCGCCTGCGTCGGCGAGCTGTTGGACCAGAGTGTCGACGGAGATGTCACTGGGTTGCTGGACGACTGCGACCGCACCCGCAACACCCTTGGGATCGGAGTCGGCATCGACCAACCGGTAGCGGTGTCTACCTTCGGCGAGCGGACCGCCGGCGTACCAGACATCGGTCCGGCCGTGGCCGGCCTTGGCTTGCAGCAGCGGTACTCCGGCGTCCCAGGTCGAGGTGACCGCGAATCCGGCGTCCTGGACCCGCTCGGTCGGCGACATCGACAGCAGCGGCGGTGTGCCACGGGTCAGATCGACCTGCCACTCGTCGTAGGTGGCGGCAGTGCTGCCTGCGTCGCCCCTGGCCCACCGGACCGAGAGGCTGTGAGGAACCGACGGCTTCGGGGTCGTCAGCGTCATCGGTTGTGCCGTCCGCGCGTCGAGCGTCACGGTGGAGTTCGGTGCCTGGGCGGCCAGCTTCGGCAGGCCCACGATGCTCACCTCGGCGAGTCCGGCACCGGAGGCATCAGGTGTCCGGACGAGCCCGAAGACGTTGTAGTCGCCCTCCGGCAGGCGCAGAGTCCACTCCTTCTGGTCGGGAGTGAAGAAGAAGTCCTCGGGGTAGTACCGCCCGTCGACCTGCCGGTACGGCGCGACCCGGATCCGAGCCGTTGCCGGGCTGCCGTGGCGGTCGAGGGCACGGAAGGTCACCTCGACGGTGTCGTCCTGCTTGACGAAGCCGACCGCAGTGGCGATCCCGCCGCCCGGACCGGTCGCGGTCACCCGTCCGGTGTAGTCGTCGGCTGTCAGCGCGGTTGCGTCCAGTTCGAGCGTGACCTCGGCTGCTCCACCCGGCGCGATGGTGACAGTGCTGGGGTGGACGCTGGTTCCGGCGAGGTCGGTCGCCAGGTCGAGGCTCACCGCGGCCTTGGAGTAGTTGTGATAGGTCAGGGTCCGCTGCTGCCGCAACTGGTCGGCGCGATAGGGGCGGGTGATGTCGCCGAAGCTCGCGACCCCCTGGTCGACGGTGACCTGCTGGGCGATTGCCCGGGTGAGGTCGACGGCCCCGCCACCGGCTGTGAAGGCGGTGCCGCTGGAGACCGGTGCGGCGGTGGAGGTCAGCGTTGCCTTGAGCAGACTGGGAGACCAGTCGGGATGGGCCTGGTGAACGACAGCTGCCGCGCCGGCACTGTACGCCGCGGCCGGCGCGGTGCCGACGACACTCGCGTAGCCACCGCCTGGAACGGCGCCGACGACCCCGAAGGCCGGTGCGACGAGTTCAGGCTTGATGGCGCCACGATCCGCCATGACGCCGTGCCGCGACTGATCCCACCAGCGCGCCTGCCGGGTACCGCCGACCGTGAGCGCGGCAGCAGCCGCTGCCGGTGCGGCCACTTCGGACGTGCCTGGCTGGCCCGGCCCCTTCGAGCCCGTGGACACGACGAACAGGGCGTCGGAGGTCTGGCTCAGACTGTCGACCGCCTCCGTCAGCGGATCGTTGCCACGAGTGATGGCGCCCTCGACGTTGACGTCGACGACGTCGGCACCAGAGGCCGCGGCCCACTGCAGGCCGGCGATGGCCCAGGACTCGTAGCCGATGCCGGTGTCGTCGAATACCTTTCCGGCGGCCAGGTGAGCACCAGGCGCGGCGCCGACGTACTGGCCGTTGGAGGCGGCACCGCTACCGGCCGCGACCGACGCGGTGTGCGTGCCGCTGCCCAGTCGGTCGGTGGGGTCGTTCGCGCCGGTGAAGTCTCGCGCCTGGTCGATGCGGCCGGCGAAGTCGGGATGTGAGGCGTCGATGCCGGTGTCGAGGATCGCGATCGTGGAGCCGGTTCCGTCGTACGACCCCTGGGTTTTCGGAGTGGCCGCGGCGGTGTCAGTGGTGCGGTCGGTGGGGACCGCGCGGGTGCGCGCGTCGAGCCATACCTTCGCCACGTCGGCCCGCCGCTCGATCTCGGCGAGGAAGGTCGTTCCGGCCTGCTTCGGCTGAGTCACGGCCAACGCCCTGACATCGGCGAGGGCTGCGCGGACCTGGACTCCCGCGGGAGCCGCCTTGGGGCTGACGGCCGCGCCGGTGCGGTAGGTGACGATGAGGGGGAGCGTGGTCCGGTCGGCGTCGCCGTACCCCTGGCGGACCAGGGCGCTGACGTCGAAGAGACGTGGATCGAGCTTGCCGGCGGCGAGGAGTTCCTGTGCCGAGGCCGGCTCGACGTACACGTCGCCGTCGCGGACGTAGCTGTAGGTGCCGCCGGGTGCGCCCGCTACGACTCTGGCCTGCTGTGTGCCATCTGCCTGGGTGTCGAGGCGTACGACGTCGCCGGTGACGAGTGTGACCAGGTCGGTGGTTGAGCCGGTGCCGGGCTGTTCTGGTGCGGCAGTGGTCGGGGGCAGGGCCGTGGCAGTGCCGGCTGTGGCCAGCAGTGCGGTGGTCAGTGTTCCAGCAAGGACGAGGGCGGTAAGTCGTCGAGGAGGCACGCGTGGAACGTATGAGCCGCCGTGGTGGCGAGCAATGCCTCTGACTGGCAGATACCCGTCATGGCGCGAGTCGGCCGCGCCGCTGGGACGGCCGCGGCGGGGTGACGAACGGTGTCGTCACCCCGCCGCGGGGTGGTGGTTGGCTGCGCCCGGGAGGGGCGCAGGGCGGATCATGCCGCCGGGGGCTTGTTGTTGGTGTCGTCGTAGATACGGGAGGCGATGTCGGCCTCGGGCGAGTGGTTCTGCTGGTTCACCGACTGCTGGACGTTCTGCCAGACCGCCTTGCCGTCGGCCTCGGGAATCACGATCCAGGCCACCGCGTAGCCGAGCAGAGCGGTGCCGCCGGTGATCAGGGTCAGACCGACGATGCCCAGGCGGACCAGGGTGACGTCGATGTTCAGGTACTCGGCGATACCGCCGGAGACACCGGACAGCATCCGCTGGTCGCGGGAACGGCGCAGGGTCTTGCCGGACAGGTTCGAGAACGGTGCATTGGAGTTCGTCATGGCTCAACTCTCCCGTCCAGGACCCCTCCGGCACATCAGGATCGGTACCGACCGACCCCTGACCCGACCCCTGGAACCCCGATCACCCACCCCTGACGACTTTCGTGGAACCCCAGCCCGCGGTCAGCCTGTCTCTAGAGGTGAGGGGCGGTGCGAATGGACGACTTCAGCGAGTACGTGGCGGCGCGCTGGCCCACGCTGGTTCGCTCCGCGGTGCTCCTCGGCTGCAACCACCCGGAAGCCGAGGACGTCGTCCAGACCGCCTTGGAACGCTGCCTGCTGAAATGGGGCAAGGTCCGCGCGGCCGACGACCGGGACGCGTACGTACACCGGATCCTGATCAACACGTTCCTCTCCGCCCGGCGCCGCCGCTGGCACGGGGAGCGACCCTCGGCGGTCCTCCCCGAGTACGCCGGTCTCGACCAGACGACCGGTGTCGACGACACCGACGCGGTGACGCGCGCACTCGACCGGTTGCCGGGTGACCAGCGCACAGCCGTCGTACTGCGGTACTACGCGCACCTGAGCGAGCAGCAGATGGCGTCCGTACTCGGCGTCCCCGCCGGCACCGTGAAGAGCCGGCTGTCCCGGGCCGTGAAGGCCCTGGCGCAGGACCCGGACCTGGCAGAACTGCGAGAGACCCGATGATCGAAGCGAAGCTGACCGAACTCCTCGAACGCGCCGGCGAGCACGTCGACGTCGGCCCGCCCCCGCTGGACGCCATGCGCGCGGGCGCCGCCCGTCGACGGCGCCGCCGTACGGTCGCCTGGTCGTCCGTCAGCGTGGCCGCCGTGCTGGCCGTGATCGGTGGAACGACTCTGCTCACGCAAGGCTCCAGCGGCGTCGACCCCCAGCCGCCTGTCACCTCCCGTAGCCCAGGCGTGGTGGCTGGCGGGACGCGGCTCGTCGGACTTGGGCACGCGGCGATCGCGGTGCCGAAGGCGTGGGGCACGAACCAGGTGATTTGTGGAACGCCGCGGACCGACACGGTTCTCGTCGACTTCGGCATAACGACCTTGTGCTTGGGTCTTCCCCGCGCCGGGGTCGAGAGCGTGGAGGTGGTTCGCGGCAAGCCGAAGACTGACTTCCACGTCGATGAGAGCACCGAGATCGATGGCGTGCCGGCCCAGCGTCAGCGGACGACCTGCAGCCAGGGCCCGATCAACAAGGTCACAGTCTGCTCCGGCACTGTGTTCATTCCGTCTCTCGACGTGTCGTTCCAGGCGACGTCGTCCACGAGTGCCGAGGAGGTGGGCCGGATCCTCGCGCGGATCGTGATCGTGCCGGACCTGGTCGGCGTACCGGGGTACCGGACGATCGGCCGGAATGGTCACCAGCCCCAGGGGCCGGACTATGCCGAGTTGTTGAAAGAGGCGGGGTTGAAGGCCGAGTTCCGGACCAGGATGTCGCCCGGCTACCCGGCTGGAATGATCTTCAGCGGCTCGCCGGCACCAGGCACGATGGTGGCGCCTGGCACGCCGGTGACGATCACGGTCGCGGGGCGCTGACGTCGTACGGCGGAAACTGTCGGTGCGGGTGCTTACCGTCGGGGGAATGGACGTCCAGGTGCTGCAGAAGGTCGTGTTCGGCCTGCCGGGAGTGGAGGAACACGAAGGCTGGGCGGGTCAGCCGGTCTTCAAGGTGCGGAACAAGAGCTTCGCCTACATGTCGGAGGACGAGACCAGGCTGCAGCTCAAGGCTTTGCGCGAGGAGCAGGAGGCGCTGGTGTCCGAGGATCCGGACGTGTACTCCCCGTCCTGGGCAGCCGGCCGCTTCGCCTGGCTCGACATCGACATCGCCGCGGCCGACGACGAAGAGCTCCGGGAACTGATCACAGAGGCCTGGCGCCTGACCGCCCCGAAGTACCTGATCTCCCAGCTGACGTCCTAGATCGTCCGACGGACCAGGACCCACTGCGGACTGGTGCGGCTGACCTCGGTGAAGCCGGCGTCGAGGAAGACGGACAGCGGGCCGCGATAGAGGTCGGACGAGGGAACGCGGTTGGTGGTGGAGATGTCGACGGCACAGCCCTCGATGAAGGTGGCGCCGTACGAGCCGGCCAGATCGACAGCTCCGTGGGCCAGTTGGCGTGTGAGGCCCTGGCGGCGGTGGCCGACCGGTACGACGAAGCACGTGATGACCCACGCGTCCGGCCGATCGGTGCGCCAGTTGGGTGAGGCGACCACCCGTGGGTACGACGTCCGCGGGGCGACCGCACACCAGCCGACCGGCGTGGTCCCGTCGTACGCGAGGACGCCGGGTGGTTGCTCCGCGTCGCAGACCTGGGATCGCAACGCCTTCCGGTGGCTGTCCGGGGTGGCGTCGGACCAGTGCCGGCCGCGAAGCCGGAAGTACTGACAGAAGCACCGGGCCGGATCGCCACGCTCGCCCATCACCGTCGCCACGTCGTCCCACGAGTCCGGCCTGGCCGGGCGCACCTCCAGCATGCGGTCACCGTACTGTGCCTGGCGTGACCGGATGCGTCCGGTGGGGGACCGGGACGAGACTGTCGCCGGTCCCGCCGCGATGCGAGGTTTGGGCCATGTCGAACGAACCTCAAGCAGTCCTTCTCGATGACGCCGAAACCAGCCCGGTCGCACCGGGCATCGTCCGCCGGGCGCTGCCGTCCAGTGGGCAGGTGCTGGTCCGCGCGTTCGACCTCGACGCCGGGATCGCCTGGCCGGAGGTCGACGTGCACGACCGAGACGAGCTGATCTACGTCGCGGCGGGCGAACTGCTCGACCACGGCCGGTCCTACCCGGCCGGGACCTACCTGTACTACCAGGCCGGCAGCCGGCACCAGCCGCGGACCGAGACCGGTGTCCGGATCATCGTCTTCGGGCCGGCGGAGGCGCCCGCCGCGAGCTGATCGCCAGCCGGCCCTGCGGCGGGGGGCTGGCTTGCACTCGTTTGGGTCGAGTGCTAATACTTGGTTAGCACTCGAAGGGTGAGAGTGATAAGACTCCTGCCCCGCGAGTGTGACAGAAGACGGCCTCGATGAGGTGCCGGAGCGTGGCGGGACATGAGCGCCGCGACCTCGGCGCCGTCCGTCGCGGGCATCCGGGCCGGCTGAACACAAAGACTCGACGCGGGAGGACTCGCGGAGAATGCCCAAGCTGATTTCTTTCAATGAAGAGGCGCGCCGCGGCCTCGAGCGAGGGATGAACACCCTCGCCGATGCGGTCAAGGTGACGCTCGGCCCCAAGGGCCGCAACGTCGTCCTGGAGAAGAAGTGGGGCGCCCCCACCATCACCAACGACGGTGTCTCCATCGCCAAGGAGATCGAGCTCGAGGACCCGTACGAGAAGATCGGGGCCGAGCTCGTCAAGGAAGTTGCGAAGAAGACCGACGACGTCGCGGGTGACGGCACCACCACCGCCACCGTGCTGGCCCAGGCCCTCGTCCGCGAGGGGCTGCGCAACGTTGCGGCCGGCGCCAACCCGATGAGCCTGAAGAAGGGCATCGAGAAGGCGACCGAGGCGGTCAGCGAGCAGCTGCTCGCGCTCGCCAAGCCGGTCGAGACCCGGGAGCAGATCGCTGCGACCGCGTCCATCTCGGCTGCCGACAACCAGGTCGGCCAGATCATCGCCGAGGCGATGGACAAGGTCGGCAAGGAAGGCGTCATCACCGTCGAGGAGAGCAACACCTTCGGCCTCGAGCTCGAGCTCACCGAGGGTATGCGCTTCGACAAGGGCTACATCTCGCCCTACTTCGTGACCGACACCGAGCGGATGGAAGCGGTCCTCGACGACCCGTACATCCTGATCGTCAACAGCAAGATCTCGAGCATCAAGGACCTGGTCCCGGTGCTGGAGAAGGTCATGCAGACCGGCAAGTCGCTGGCCATCATCGCCGAGGACATCGAGGGCGAGGCGCTGGCGACCCTGGTCGTCAACAAGATCAAGGGCACCTTCAAGGCCGTCGCCGTCAAGGCGCCGGGCTTCGGTGACCGCCGCAAGGCCATGCTGGTCGACATCGCCGTCCTCACCGGCGGCGAGGTGATCTCCGAGGAGGTCGGCCTCAAGCTCGACTCCGTCGACCTGGAGCTGCTCGGCCAGGCCCGCAAGATCGTCGTCACCAAGGACGAGACGACCATCGTCGAGGGCGAGGGTGACGCCGACCAGATCGGCGGCCGGGTGAACCAGATCCGCGCCGAGATCGAGAAGTCGGACTCCGACTACGACCGCGAGAAGCTGCAGGAGCGGCTGGCCAAGCTGGCCGGCGGCGTTGCGGTGATCAAGGTCGGCGCGGCCACCGAGGTCGAGCTGAAGGAGCGCAAGCACCGCATCGAGGACGCCGTTCGCAACGCGAAGGCGGCCGTCGAGGAGGGCATCGTCGCCGGTGGTGGCGTGGCTCTGCTGCAGGCGTCGGTGATCGCGTTCGAGAAGCTGGACCTCGACGGTGACGAGGCCACCGGTGCCGCCATCGTGCGGTCCGCGGTCGAGGCGCCGTTGAAGCAGATCGCCGTGAACGCCGGCCTCGAGGGTGGCGTCGTGGTGGAGAAGGTTCGCAACCTCGAGCCGGGCTGGGGCCTCAACGCCGCGACCGGTGAGTACGTCGACCTGATCGCCACCGGCATCATCGACCCGGCCAAGGTGACGCGCTCGGCGCTGCAGAACGCGGCGTCCATCGCGGCCCTGTTCCTCACCACCGAGGCCGTCATCGCCGACAAGCCGGAGAAGGCCTCGGCCGCTCCGGGTGGCGCGCCCGACATGGGCGGCATGGACTTCTGATCCACTGAGGTCCAACAGCACAAGCAGTACAAGCGGTCCCGGGCCTTCGGCCCGGGACCGCTTGTTTGTGTGGGCCGCGGCGCTGGCCGTTAGGTTGCGGTGATCAGGTGGTTGGCGAGGGTGGGGAGAAGGTGCCGGCGGGGATGGTCCGGCTGAGGCCGCAGGTGCCGTCGGAGGTGCCGGGGACCTTGAGCCACGCCAGGAGGTCGACGCCGGCGGCCTGGGACGGGACGCCCGCGACCTGGGTGGCGACGCCGAGCTTGCCGTACGGAGCGTCGGCATCGCGAATGAGTCCTTCCGTCAAGGGCGGGAGGGTCACTCACCGTGTCGACGACGTTACCGCTCGACGGTCAGCTGTTCTCGTCGAGCTCACAGAACGACGTGTAGTGGTCGCCGGTGTAGTAGACGTGGATCGGCGTCGTCAGCGCGCCGCCCCCGATCAGCCGGCGCGCACCGCGGTCGGGGGAACCGGGCGTCTTCACGGTGTACTCGTGGTAGTAGCCACTCGACTCCGACGGCAGGATGCCTTCCCGGTTCTGGAAGACCGTGCCGTCCTGGGGATATGGGAACGGCCCACCGGAGTGGATCAGGTCGAGAGTGTCCGAGGCCTGCGACGGCAACGAGCTGATTGCGCAGGTGTCGATGGCCTGCGTGCTGGGTGCGGTGTAGGACGGCACGTCGTACGTCGGTGCGGCGTACGCGGTGGAGCCGAGGGTGGTCGCGGTGGCGAAGGTGAGGGCGGCGATGAGGGTTCTCATGCCGAGGAGGCTTCCCGGCCCAGGCGACGCCGGTACATCCCAGGTGTGAATAACAACTGGACTATGACCTCGACCGTCCCCTAAAGTCTGGGCCGGCGAGACCGAACCGCAGCGGAAGGAGCGACCGATGAACACTCTGACTTGTTTCCCGGCGCGACCGATCCGCTCGCACAGCTCGCACTGAGCGGAGCAGCGCGCCTCCTGCTGGAGGATTCGTGACCATCCGCACCACCGTCGAGGCCGACCTCGACACCATTCTTTCCCTGATCGAGCAGAAGTCGGTCAACACCGTCACGCTCGACCGCTACCGCGAGTACGTTGCCGACGGCTACTACCGCGACGACTGGACCTGGGTCGTCGAGGAAGACGGCAGGATCCTGGCTCTCGCCATCTGGTGGGGCGCCCCCGGCGACGTCCACCCGTACAGCATCGACGGCCTGTACTATGCCGGCGACGGCGACCCGGTCCCGGTCTGGACGGCGCTGATCGAGCACGCCGTCAAGTCCCGCCCGGCCGATGCCGAGCCGCCGGAGTACCACTTCTTCCTGACCAGCGACTGGCGGGACGAGCCCGACGTGGTCGCCGCGGTCGAGCCACGCAGCCAGGCGGCCGCGGCGGCCGGGCTGACCGAGATCACCGACCGGCTGCGGTACGAGTGGAAGCCGGCGTACGGACTGCCGCCGCGGTCCACCCGGGTGCGGTTCGAGCCGGCCGGCGACGAGGCCTTCGTGGACGTGTTCATGCGGGTCAGCGAGGGCAGCCTGGACGCGGCCACCGCGCGGGAGATTGCGCGGCTCGGGGTCGAGGGCGCGGCCCGCGAGGAACTCGCCATGTACAAGTCGATGCCGGGCGACCGGTCCTGGTGGCGGCTCGGGTACGACGCCGACGGGAAACTGATCGGGTTCGCGATGCCGTCCGCCAACGCCGGTGGGCCGGTGGTCGGGTACCTCGGGGTCCTGCCCGAGCAGCGCGGGCACCGGTACAGCGACGACCTGCTGGCCGAGATCACCCATCTGCTCGCGGAGACGGGTGCCGAGCACATCCGGGCCGACACCGACTTCGGCAATGTCCCGATGGCCAAGAGCTTCGAGCGCCTGGGATACCGGAACTTCGCGGTCCGCCGGGTGTTGTCCTTCCCGGAGGCCTGAAGGCTATCCCTCGGCGTACCCGACTGGGTGCGCCGAGGGGCAGACGGCGGGCGTTCCGGCCCCCTATGCTCCCTGACATGTCAGAGAGCTCCGGGGGGAGTCGGGAGCGGGGGAGGCACGGCGATGCGTGACATCGCGCTCATCCTGCACGTCGTGGCGGGTGTCCTCGCGATCGTGTTCGGCCCGTTGGCGATCGTCCTCACCCTGCGCCGGCACGGGTTGAACTGGGCCGGCGAGGTCTATCACTGGGCCATCGCGCTGGTCTGCGTGTCCGCACTCGTGATGGTGCCGTACGACTGGAGCCGGCTGTGGTTCTTCTGGCCGATCTCGATCGCGTCGTACCTGTTCGTGTACCTCGGCCAGCGGGCCGCCGAAGCGCCCGGCGGGTTGTGGTATCGCGGCGTACTGCGGGGGTACGGCGGCGGCTGGATCGCTTTGTGGACAGCGATCGTGGTGGTGAGCCTGCCGCACCAGCCGTGGGCGTGGGCGATCCCGATCGTGCTCGGGTCGACCGTGATCGAGTGGCTCTGCTTCAAGCCGCAGCCGGGCTGGACCCATCAGGCCCAGCCCGGCCATTGAGCTGTCAGCGCAGTGGCTTGAAGAAGGTCCGCAGATCAGCGGCGAGCAGGTCCGGCACCTCCATCGCGGCGAAGTGACCGCCGCGCTCGTACTCGTTCCAGTGCTCGATCTTGCCGGCCGGATCGGCCAGGCTCTTGATCGCCGTCTCCGCACCGAACACCGCGACTCCGGTCGGCGGTCCCTGGACGTCGCCACCCCAGCCACCCGAGTCCTGATGGGCGAGCATCGCCTTCCAGGCCTGGACTCCGTCGTAGACCGCGTGCGCCGACGACGCACCGGAGCCGGTGAACCAGTACAGGCTGACGTTGGTCAGCAACTGGTCCCGGTCGACAGCCTCTTCCGGCAACTTGTGGATCGGGTCGGTCCACTCCGCGAACTTCTCCACGATCCAGGCCAGCTGCCCGATCGGCGAGTCGTTCAGCGAGTACGCCAGCGTCTGTGGCCGCGTCGACTGCAACACGAAGTACCCGAAGCCGTCGTCGAGCGACTTGTTGAACCGCTCCACCCGGGCCCGATCCGACTCCGACAGGCCCTCCACCGAGAGCGGTCCTCCGAACGGCGCGCCCGCGCTCACCCCAGCCAGATGGGCGCCGACCACGTGCGCCGGATCCACCATCGGCAGCATCCCGGCAACCCCGGATCCCGCGTCGGTGCCGTGAGCGGCGTACCGCTCGTATCCGAGCCGGCTCATCAGCTCGGCCCACATCTGCGCCACCCCGAACAGGTTGAACCCACCCGGCCCGAGCGGCGTGGAGAACCCGTATCCAGGCAGCGACGGTACGACGACGTGGAACGCGTCGGCCGGGTCACCGCCGTACGCCGCCGGATCGGTCAGCCGGTCGATCACCTGCTGGAACTCCACCGGCGACCCCGGCCAGCCGTGCGTGAGGATCAGCGGCAACGCATCCGGCGACGCCGACCGCTGGTGGAAGAAGTGGATCCGCTGACCGTTGATCTCGGTCGTGAACTGCGGGATCTCGTTCAGCGCGGCCTCCGCGGCCCGCCAGTCGTAGCCGTCGGCCCAGTATCCGGCGAGCTCCTTGAGGTAGGAGACCGGAACCCCGCGGCTCCAGTCGTCCACGGCCGGAGTGGCCGGCCACCGCGCCGCGGCCAGCCGCGCCTTGAGGTCGTCCACCTCCGCCTGCGGGATCTCGATCCGGAAGGGCCTGATGTCCATGTTCGTTGTCATGCCTTCAGGCTAGAAACGATTGCGGCGAGCTTCCTTCCGCAATGAAGAACGAATCTGAGCGGGACAATAGTCGGGTGACGAGCAACTTCGACCGCTTCCTGGCGCAGCTCCCCACCGCCGATGCCGAGCGTGGCCGCGCGCTGTTCCGCCCGGCCCGGGTCGAGCGCGGCGAGTTGCTGGTCCGGGCCGGCGACCGGCCGGAGCGCGTCGGGTTCGTCGAGCGCGGACTCTTCCGGCTCTACCAGACCGACGCGGCGGGGACCGAGCGTACGCTCGCGTTCCGCGCCGAGGGCGAGCTCGTCTGCGCCTACAGCGCGGCCCTGCGGCAGGAGCCCTCCCGGCTGACCATCGAGGCCCTCGAGCCGGCCGACCTGATGATCGCTCCACGGTCGACGTACGACGCGTTGGTCCGGGCGAGCCTGGGCTGGCAGGCTCTCGTCGCCCGGCTGACCGAGGCACTGTACCTGCGGGTCGAGCAACGGCAGACCGAGCTGCTCCTCGCCGACGCGACCGAGCGGTACCGGCTGTTCCTCGCGGGTCACGAGGACCTCGCCGGCCGGCTCACGCAGCGCCAGATCGCGTCGTACGTCGGGATCACACCGGAGGCGCTCAGCCGGATCCGGCGGCGATTGATCTCGATCAACGACGACCGGCCCGCGGCTGCCTACGGTCGGGATCATGACGACGATGCGCGCGATGGCAACCGATCGAGTCGGCCCCGGAGCAGTCCTGCGGCCGCACACCCTGCCGGTGAAGGCACCCGTTGACGGCGAGGTCCTGATCAGGGTGATGGCCGCGGCGGTCAACCCCGCCGACCTCGGCATGCTGGCCGGCAACTACCGCTGGTACGACGAGCTCCGGCTGCCGCTCGTGCCTGGGTACGACGTGGCCGGCGTGGTCGAGGGCGGCGACTGGGCGGCCGGGGCAGCGGTGATCGCCAGTACCGGTCACTCGCGGACGCAGGTCGGTGGCTATGCCGAGTTCGTGACGCTTCCCGCCGCGCAGGTCGCCGCGGCGCCGGCGAACCTCGACTGGACCGAGGCCGCCACGCTGCCACTGGCCGGGCTCACCGCCTACCAGGCGCTCGATCTCCTCGACCTCGCCCCAGGCAGCACGCTGCTGGTCAACGGCCCCCGGGGAGCGGTCGGCCGATTCGCGACCGAACTCGCCGTCGCGCGCGGCATCACCGTCCTCACACCGGACACGGGCGAGGCGCCGGCAGCGGACTCGGCCGGACGGCCGGCCTCGGGGTCGGCTGATGCCGCCCTCGATGTGGTCGGTGGACCGCGGGCTCGCGCGGCCTTCGCGGCGGTGCGCGACGGCGGCCGCTATGTCACCACCGTGCCGGAGTTCTGGGTCCCGGGTGGTCAGTTCACCGCGGACCGGGGCATCGAGCCCAGGATCGTCCGTGCCGAGCCTGACGGCCGCATGCTGGACCGCCTTGCCCGCGCCGCAGAAGCCGGTCAGCTCACCGCGACCGTCGCCAAGACGCTCGCGCTGACGGAGGCGGCGGACGCCCTCGACCTACTCCAGGCCGGAGGCGTCCGCGGCAAACTCGTCCTGGTCCCGTGAGGTGCCGGCCGCTCAGGCCTGGCCGCTCGCCGGTCCCTGGTCACCCCAAGGCTCCCTCCACCCCCGGGGTCAGGCCTGGCCGGCCTGCTCCTCTGGAGTGGCTTTGCGGACGACGAGACGCGTCCAGGCGCCGACATAGATCCGGTCGTCCGGGTCGAGTTCCTGGCGCTGTCCAGGGACGATCGGGTCCTCGGGAAGCGGTCCGGCGGCGGACGCGACGTACGTGCCGTTGGAGGACTGCAGGTCCTCGACCCACCAGCGCTGGCCGTCGGTGGTGAGCTGTGCCTGACGGCGGCTCACCCCGGTGTCGTCACCGCAGTCGACCTCGGGCGAGATACCGCGACTCCGGGACGGCCGGCCGATCAGGACGCTCTTCTCGTTCAGCGGGATCACCACCGGCAGGCCCGGCGACGGACACGGGTCGTCGCTCTGCTGGACGGCGTACCAGTCGGGGTCGACCCAGCGTTCGACCACCCACTCGGCCACCTCCTTGGGCGCGGGCGGCACCGGCGGCGGGGTGGACAGGTCGAGTGACGAGGCCTGCCGCGGCATGGTGCCGGTGGTGAAGTCGTAGCCGCAGTTCTCGCAGAACAGGGCGTCTGTGGCCGCCGGCTCCGAACAGTTCGGGCAGGTCTGGGCGCCCGTGGCCGGGGCCGCAGCCGTGACCGGGGCCGGCGCCGCGACGGCGGGCGCCGGCGTCTGTGCGGCGGCCGGTGTAGCCGCGGCGCCGATCGGCAGACCGCAGACGTCGCAGTAGTCGGTCGAGACGGACGGGTGCCCGCTCGGACAGGTGACTGTCGTCATTTCTTCACCCGGGTGGTCTTGGTGGAGGCCGTGTCGAGTGCCATCTCGTCGGCTTTCTCGACCGTCCGCTTGAGCCGCACCGTACCCGCTTCCTGGTCGTCGATGTCGACGACCTTGCGCAGCCGGGTGGTCGCCTCCTCGTTGCCGGTCTGGGCGGCGAGCTGGACCGCGCGGCCGAGCTTCGTGGTGGCGGTCGCGGTGTCACCCGCGGCCTTCGCGGCCAGGCCGTCCTGGATCGCCTCGGCCAGCTCTGTCTGGCCGGTGTAGTGCGCGACCTCCGGGCTGATCCGGGTGGTCAGCGCCTCGTCCGCGGACCACAGCGCCTTGACCAGGCCCTGCGCGACCACGTCGTCGCCGATCACGAGCTGCACCCGCGCGGCGAGCTGCTCCTGCCCGATTCCCTTCGCGGCCAGCCGGATAGCGACGTGGTAGTCGCGGGACTCGTCACCCCACGAGCCGGTCGGGTACGAGCCGGTCAGCGGGTTGATCGCCGTACGGCGTGAGGTCAGGTCCTCGACCGTGGGCGCGACCTGCCGGACGAACAGCACCTCGGCGCCCTGCGGAGCCCAGACCCGCAGATCGGCCTGGGCGATGCCGCGGCTCATCGCGTTCTGGATCAGCTTGGAGAACTCGGCCGCCAGCTGTTCCCGGGCCGGGATGATGTCGACCGTACCCAGGAGCGCCTGGGCGATCCGCCGTACCTCGTCGACCTGCCAGGCCACACCGACGCCGCGGCAGTCGCACTGGAACTGGCCGGTGACGGCCTGGATGGTCTGGGTCAGCACCTCGGGCGTCTCGTGCTGGTTCTCGCCGTCGGTGAGCAGGATGGCGTGCTTCTGGGTCAGCGACGGCACGGTCGCGAACACCCGCGACGCCAGCCGCAGCCAGGTGCCCATCGCGGTCCCGCCGTCGGCGTAGAAGCGGGACACCGCGTCCTTGGCCGCCTGCCGGGTGAACTGGTCCATCCGCACCATCACCGGCTCCGGCGACGGCGGGAACGCCAGCTGGGCCCGGTCGTTGCCGGAGATGACCGCGAACCAGACCCCGTCGAGGATCTGGTCGAGTGCGGTCTGAGCGGCGTACGCGGCGGCCTGGACGCCCTCGCGGCCCATCGAGCCGGAGGTGTCGACGATGATGATCTCGCCGGCGTCGCCGCTGCCGGACTGCCCGGCCGCACCGGCGCCGGTGCAGTTCACCGTGACAATCGCGTGCACATCGGTTCCGCCGTCGGGCAGGAACTCGTTCTGGTAGACGGTGGCGGAGAACTCGGCCATCTCGGGTCCCTTTCCTAGAGCCGCGCCAGCGCGACGGTGATGTTGTCCTGGCCACCCTGGGCGTTGGCCCAGTCGACCAGGGCGGACGCGGTGGCCATCGGCTCGCCACCGTTCGCCGCAGCGGTCTGACGTACGAGGTCGGCCAGCGGTGCCGCCTCGGAGCAGTAGTTCCACAGTCCGTCCGAGCAGACCAGGATCCAGCCCGGCCCGGTCACCCGGAGCGTCGTCGTCCGAGGAGTGTGGTCCGGAGCGTCCTTGCCGAGCCAGCGAGTGATCGCATGCGCGTGTGGACCGGACTCCGCCTCCTCACGCGAGATCCCGGTGGCGATGAGCTCGGCGGCCCACGAGTCGTCCACGGTGAGCGCGACCGCCTCGGCCTCGTCCGGGAACCAGTACGCGCGACTGTCCCCGACGTTGCCGGCCACCAGCAGACCGTCCTCCAGGATCGTCGCCACGAACGTGCACGACGCCGGGTTGGGACTGTCCGGACTCGTGTTGTCCAGTACGGCGTCGTTGGCCGCATCGGCAGCCGCCTCGAGCCGGGCCACGATCGCACTGCTCCGGGACGACTCAGTGCCCAGGCCTTGCGCGTGCCCGGCCGTCAGTACGTCGCGAGCCGCGCGGGATGCGGCCAGTGACGCGACATCCGAGTCGAGTGACGAGCTGACACCGTCACAGACGACCAGCAGCGCGCGGCTGCCCGGTTCGGGGTCGGCCGCGATGGCCAGTGCGTCCTCGTTGCGGCTGTGCCGGATTCCGCGGTCGCACACGCCGGCCACCCACGGGCTGGGCTGCTCAGTGTAGTGGTCCCGGACCTTGGCGGCCTTGGTGCCGCACGTCTCGCAGTAACCCTCCGCACCGATGACGCCGCCGCAAGACTGGCACGGTCCCACCGGACTGGTCCCTGTCATGATCTCGACAGTCGGCTCGGTGTCGGTGTCCAAGGCAGGCGTGGTCGGGGTGCTGGGGCTGAGCTCGGCGCCGCAGGCCTCGCAGAAGCGATCGGCCTCGGAGACCGGGCCGCCGCAGCTGGGGCAGACCGTCTGGGTCGTACTCGTCATCGCAACGTCCATCCTCGAACCTCGTTGGCCTGGTCGACCAGGGCGATCCGTTCCGGCCGGCTCTGCGCCTGGTCGGCCAGTTGCCGGTAGGTGGCCTCGAGCCCGTCCCGCAGGGCCGGCTCGGTGGCCTCCCGGCCGTCGATCCGCAGTCCTTCCTGCGGACCGGACTGCTGGACCTCGGTCAGCGCGGTCCGGAACACGTCCGCGGCCAGGTTGGCCCGGTCGACCGGGTCGATGGTCAGCGCGTCGATGCTGTCCATCGCCTGGGCGAGCGCGGGAAGGCCACGCCCCGATCCTGCCAGTAGTCCGGCCCGCTGGCGACGGGCCCGGACGTACGAGCCGCTGGTGCGGGGCACCAGGTCGAGTGCGGCGAGGGCGCCGTCCAGGTCGTTGCGCCGCGTGCGGATGTCGGCCAGGCCGAACGCCGAGGGGGCGATGTAGTTGGCGTCGGTCCGCGCACAGGTGAGGTAGAGGCCCTCGGCAACGTCGTACTCGCCGCTCTGCTCGCAGGCGATCGCCAGCGCGAGCTTCGGCCCGAGCTCGCCCGGCACCTGGCCGTAGACGGCGTTGAATGCCGACTGGGCCGCCGCCGCGTTCCCGCGAGCCAGTGCGACCAGTCCGGCCATCCAGACTGCCCGCCACTCCCACGGATCCTCGGCCAGCAGGTCCGAGACCGCGGTGTCGACCATGTCGTAGCGGTCCGCGCCCACCTCGAGTGCGGCCTCGGCGATCTCCAGCAGGATCTGCGGGGACGACTCCGGCGCATCCACGAGCAGTTCGAGCCGCTTGCCCGCGTCCGGCACGCTGACCGTCTTGAGCCAGCCAGCCATCTTGTCGCTGTCGTCCGGCGCCAGCGAGGGCAGCTGTTGCCACGGCGCGGCCGCCTCGCCCAGGCCCATCGCCTTGTCGCCGGGTGTGCCGAACAGCAGCGACGACGCCGAGTGCTGCGCCGCCTTGACGCCCTGCTTGTCCGCGACGATCTCCCGCAGTACGCCGAGCAGCTGCACGCGGAACTCGTCGGCCGACTGGAACCGGTCTGCCGGATCCTGGGCACACGCCTTGAGCAGCAGCCGGTACACCGAGTCGTACTGCTGGAACAGCGGCACCTCGGCCACGGGCGGCAGCGAGGTGACGTACCGGGACTGGTAGCCGCGGAACTCCATCGCCAGCACGCACAGCGTCCGGCCGAGCGTGTAGATGTCGGAGGCAACGGACGGGCCGACCTCGGCGACCTCGGGTGCCTGGAAGCCGACGGTGCCGTAGATCGCGGAGTCCATGTCGTCGATCCGCCGGACACCGCCGAGGTCGATCAGCTTGACCGCGTCGCCGACCTGGATGATGTTGTCCGGCTTGAAGTCGCAGTACACCAGGCCGAGGTCGTGCAGGTACGAGAACGCCGGCAGGATCTCCAGGAGGTAGGCGATCGCCTGGTCGATCGGCAGCGCGTCGTACCGGCCGTTGTTGGCGGCCATCCGTTGCTTGAGCAACGTCTTCAGCGACGTGCCGCCGACGTACTCCATCACGATGTAGCCGGCGCCGTCGTGGGTGACGAAGTTGTAGATCTCCACGATCAGCGGGTGCTCGACCCGGGCCAGGAACTGCTGCTCGGCGATCGCGGCCGCGACGGCGTCCGGATCCTCGGAGTTGAGCAGGCCCTTCAGCACCACCCAGCGGTCGGACACGTTCTTGTCCCGGGCCAGGTAGATCCAGCCGAATCCACCGTGCGCCAGGCAGCCGGCCACCTGGTACTGACCGCCGACCAGATCGCCTGCCTGCAGCTTGGGCGAGAAGGAGAACCGGTTGCGGCACTTCGGGCAGAAGCCCTCGGTCCGGCCGGGCTGGCCGGCGCGGGACCGGCCGACCGGGTTGCCACAGTTCGGGCAGTTCCGGCGGTCCTCCGGCACCTGCGGGTTGACCAGGATCGCTTTGCTCGCGTCGATCGCGGGGATCGACGGTACGTGCGTCAGCCCGGCACCGAGCCGCGCTCCGCGCAGACGGGTGGACGACGTCCCGAGCTTGCGGGTCAGCTTGGACCCGGCCTGGGCGGCCCGGGCCGAGCCGAGCGGTGTCGACGCGAGCCGGTTGGACGCGCGCGACACGGTCGACGGCGTACTGATCGGGTCGGGGTCGCTGGTCACGGCCGGGGCGCCGGAGACGGCGGAAGGGCTCGTGGTGCCGTCGGGAGCGGGGGAGCCGCAGACGTCGCAATAGCCGTCGACGAAGGTCCCCGTGCAACCGGGTTGCGTGCAGGCGCCGGTCGCCGAGACGGCCGAGGAGGCGGCGGCCGGGGCGGCCGGCGAGGCGGTCGCAGCGGCGGTCGCGGGGGAGCCGCAGATGTCGCAGTACCCGTCCACGATGCTGCCGGTGCAGCCGGGTTGCGTGCACGCGATGGTCGTCGTCATTTCGTCCCTCCGGTGGCTTCCAGGTAGGCCTGGTAGGCCGTCACGAGTGCGCCGAGGCGGGTCAGCTCGACCGGCTCCTGCGCGATCACCGCGCGGGCGCGCCGGTACAGCTCCGCGAGATCTTCGTTGCCTGGGGCAACACTGCTCGCCTTCACCTGGTAGGCGTCCAGCAACGCCGCCAGCTCGTCACGGTGCGCCAGTGCGGCGCCGTACGCCGCCTGCGCCTGACCCAGCGCCCGTCGTACGGCGTCCAGCCGGCTCAGGTACTTCTCCAGTTCGGTCGGGGTGTTCGGCACCGGGCCGAGTGCGGTCACATCAGGTACGGCGAGCCGCGGGGCCGGTGTGACCGTGGCGACCGCCTTGTCGGCGAGGGCTCGGACCGCGGTGCCCTGCGCTTCCAGTTCACTGCGCAGCGAACGCGCCCGCGCGACGTCGGCGGCTCGCTCCTTGCGGGTCGCGGCGCCGACGATCAGGTCGCGCTCGGCCCGGGCCGCGTCGATCTCGAGCGGGCCGATCAGTCCGCCGATGTCCGCGCCCCGCTTGCTGCGCTCGGTCAGGTCGGCGACGCGGCGGTCGAGGTCGTGGTGCTCGGCGATCGCCGCGTTGCGAACAGTCGCCGGCTCCAGCTTGACGAGGTCGTTGATCCGTTCGACCTGCGCGCGCAGTTGCCGCAGGTGGGCAGCCAGGTCGGCGTCGCCCGGCTCCAGCGCCAGCTTGGCCCGCAGGCTGGACGCCAGCGCATCCGACAACTTGCATGCCTCAGGCAACGAAACCGCGAGTGACCCGCCGGCGCCGCCGGTGTCCAGACCACCCCAGATCAGCGTCGAGATCCGCTCGGTCTCCTTGACTCCGACCCGCCCGGAATCCCACGTCACCAGGATCAGCTCGTACCGATCCGACACGGCCTTCCACACCGCCATGCTGAGCACGACATCCGCACTCAAAGCATCCGCGTCCGCCGAATGCAAAGCAGCCTGATCCAACTCGTCGAGCTCAGCCTTCCGCCGATCCCGCCAAGTCCCCAACGCGTCGAGGAACGAGAGCAGCTCCGTCGCAGCGACGCTGCTCCCCATCTTCCCCGGCGGCGCCGGCGCCGAGACAGTCGGCGTACGAACGGTCATGCCGGTGGGACCCGGCCGTAGACCGGCGCCGGGGGAGTCGCCTTCCCCAGAGTGCCGAGCCAACTGTCGTACGAGTGCTGCCAGCGGCCGTCCTTCTTCATCTGCTCGAGCACGCCGTTCACGAACTGGACGAAGTCCGCCTGGCCGGCGTTCATACCCAGACCGTAAGGCTCGGCGCTGAACGCTGGGGCCGTCGTCACGCGCGCATACGGGTCCTGCGCGGCCTCGCCGGCGAGGACGGTGTCGTCACCGGTGATGCCGACGGCCTTGCCTTGCTGGAACAGCACAAGGCAACCGGTGGCGGTGTCCGCCGTGATCGGGACGACCTTCGGGTATTTGGTGCGCAGGTTGTCCAGGCTCGTCGAGGCGGCGGGCGCACAGACCGTCTGGCCGGCGAGTTCGTCCAGGCTCTGTACCGGTTTGCCGTTCGCGTTCATCAGGTCGGTCCGGACGAGCAGCTTCTGACCAGAGTGGTAGTACTCGGCGGAGAAGGCGATCTCCTTCCAGCGGGCGCAGGTGATCGTCATGTTCCGGGCGACGAGGTCGACTGCCCCCGGCTTCCGCGGCGCCGTCAGCACGGGCAGTCGCTGTGGGGTCGAGATCACCCGCAGTTCGACGCGGTTCGGGTTCGTCTTGGCGTCGGGGAAGATCGCCTCCGCGACAGCGTTGACCATATCGATGTCGAGGCCCTCGATCTTGCCGGTCAGCGGATTCCGGGAGCCGAGGTTGAGGCTGTCCGCGGAGACGCCGGCGACCAGGCGACCGTAGTCGTAGATCTTGCTCATCGTGCTACCTGCCGGCATCTGGCCGGGTGGCGGCAATGGTCCCGCGGGCGCGTACGACTGCAACGCGTTGGTGCAGTCCTGCGGTGCCGGTGTCGCGGGCGGTGCCGGTGTCGCGGAGGGCTTCGCCGGGACTTCGGTGGCGGCGTAGTTCCCCGAGCCGCAGGCGGTGAGGAGGAGGGCGGCGGCTACCGCGATCGGGATGAGCTTCTTCATCGGTACTCCTCCAGTCGCTGCGACATGCCCCAGGTGACGAGCAGTGCAGCCACGATGCCGAGCGGTAGGCCGAGCCAGCCGATCGGTGGCAGGCCGCCGCGGGTGTCCGACAGCTCGGATGTGACGGTGTCGCTCGTCGACTGCAGTCTGTCGGCCGAGCTCTCGTCGAAGGACTTGAACGCGACGACGGAGTTGTTGTCCTTCGTCGTACCCACGGCCATCGCGACGGCGTTGTCCCAGTTGCCGTTGGTGTCCGCCTTGCGGACCGCGCCATGGATCCTCTTGTACTCGTTCCAGCTGGTAGTGAGGTCGTTGGCCGTCGTGGAGGATTTCTTCAGTTCGTCGTCGACGGTGGCGGAGGCGGTGTTGTAGGCCTTGTCGAAGGCGTCGCCGGAGCCGCGGGCGATCAGGGTGAGGCTCTCGTTGGAGCGGGCGTCGTACGCCGCGATCCGGGCGCGCGACAAGGCCAGGGTCTTGGCGTAGGCGTCGTCGCGGGTGCTCGATGCATTGCCGGACGCGCTGGACAGGGAGACGCCGCCGACGACGGTGGTCAGCAGGATGAGCAGGCCCCCGGCCGCGATCGGGATGTTGATGTAGCGGTGCGTACGGCGGGCCAGCCAGCGCAGCGTGATCACGAAGACCACCAGCGCGAGGAGGCCGCCGGCGACCACCCAGATCGTGCCGAGGCGGACGCCGTCGAACTCGGTGTCGACCCGCTGCTCATTGGCCTCCACCAGCGCGTTCACCAGCGGCAGCGAGTCGTTCTGCAGTACGGCGTTCGCGTCGCGCAGGTATTGCGATCCGATCGGGAGGCCCTGGCGGTTGTTCGCCCGGGCTTGCTCGATCAGGCCGTCGTACGTGATCAGTGTGGTGTTCAGCTCACCCAGTGCCTTCTGGTCGGCCGGCTGGGCGGTCGAGGCTTCCGTGATCAGGCGGGCCGCGGACGCCATCGAGTCGACGAAGTGCTGACGCTGCGCGGGCGGCTCCAAACCGCCGACGAGGAACGCGTTGGTCGCGTCCGCGTTGGCGCTGACGAGGTTGGTGTGGATGGCCTGGATCCGGACAAGCTGGGCGGCGTTGGCCTCGGCGCGTTTCAGGGCGCCGTCGGACTGCCGGAACCCCTGGGCTGCGGTCAGGCCGAAGACGACGCTGACCGCCGCGGCCAGGACGAGGAAGGCGCGCATCCGGCCTGGTGTGCCCTCGAACCACGCGGCGACCAGACCCCGCACGCCTGGCCTCCGGGCGCTGGGTGGTTGCGACGCGGTGCTGCTGGACTGCTGGGCCGGCGGCGACGACCAGGTCGCGGGCGGCGCACTCTGAGTCTGGGTCACGCCTCTTCTCCTTGCTCGGACTGGTCCGCTTCCACGGCGAGGTCTGCCGGCTCGGCGACGTCCTCTTCCTCACTGAGGTCCTCAGCGAGGATCTGACGCAATTGGTCCTTCGTCGGTGCCGTCACGTCGCGAAGCCTCCAGGCGTGCCGCCCGATGGCGGCCTCCAGCACGTTGCGCGCGAACCTCCCGTTACCGAACGAGTGGTCACGTGGCGTGGCCTCCAGGATCTCCCGGAACCTGTCCAACGCCTCCGGCACCAGCTCGTAGTCGGCGGCTTCGGCGAGCCCGGTGAGGATGTCGGTCAACTCGTCGTCGCTGTAGTCGTCGAACGCGATCGTGGTCCGGAACCGGCTGGCCAGCCCCGGGTTCGCCGCGATGAACGCCTCCATCGGCTCGGGGTACCCCGCAACAATCACCACCAGGTCGTCGCGCCGGTCCTCCATCTCCTTGACCAGCGTATCGACCGCTTCACGCCCGTACTGGTCGGCGCCGCTGTCCCCCGAGGTCAGGCTGTACGCCTCGTCGATGAACAGCACCCCGCCGGCCGCGGACGCGACCACCTCGGCGGTCTTGGTCGCGGTCTGGCCGAGATACCCCGCCACGAGCTCGGACCGGTCGACCTCGACCAACTGCCCCTTCGACAACAGGCCGAGCGCCTTGTAGATCCCGCTCACCAGCCGCGCCACCGTGGTCTTGCCGGTGCCCGGATTCCCCACGAACACGAGATGCCGCGTGATCGTCGGACTCTTCAGCCCCGCCTCGGCCCGCAGCTTCTCCACCCGCAGTACGGCGACCTGCCGATGCACTTCCCGCTTCACCCGAGCCAGCCCGGTCAGCTCGTCGAGCTCCGCCAGCAACTCTTCAACCGATTTGGCAGGTTCTTCAGGCTTCGCTTCGACAGGAGTCTGAGGTGTGCTCTGGACTGTCGGCGTCGGAGCGACCTGCAGCGGGCGGGCGCCCGCGGCCTGCAGTTGCGCCGCTGCTGCCACCGACGCGTTACCTACAACCCGCATGGTGGGTTCGCCCAGCGTGCAAGCTGCCGAGGCCACCTCGGCCAGCGCCTCGGCGTAAGCAGCCTTCTCTGTCGAGCCTTCCGCGATCAGCTCGGTCAGCACGGCGGTCGGCGCACCACGCCAGCGACGACCGCGTACGGCGGCATCGAAGAAATCCTGTGTCGTCGCACCCGGGCTGGCCTTGGCCCAGTCCGCGGGTGCACCCGGAGCGGACTCCGCCAACGCGGCGGCCAGCGACAATGCCTCCGCCTGGGCGGTCCGCTCGGCAACACCCGCACGAGCAGCCACGGCAAGCAGTTCCGACACTGCTTCCGAGAGTGACCTTCCCCCCGCGCCGCTCATGACCCTCCCCGTCCAGGTGGTGGTGCCAGGGGTCCCGCCGAGCCGGTGTCCGGTGGTGGTGTCGACGCCGTCGGGCCGATGGCCAGGCCTCCGCCGGTCGAGCCGGTGCCGAACTTCTCCTGCAGGAACCGGCCGTGGGCGATCAGCGCCGCCGCGTCGGCCCGGTTCACCGCGTCGAACACCTTGTCCATCGTCGCGGCCAAGAGGTCCAACTGGTCGATCAGGATCATCAGCGACGTCTTGCCCCGGTCCACCGGCCGCGTGTCCGCCCATTGCCGCGGCAGCCGCAGATACCCACCGATCGCCTCCGGCAGATAATCCGTCGCCGTCGCCATCACGGAGTACGCCTGCGCACTCCCACCGAGGTTGCCGAGCCGCGGGATCGTGTCGCGCACGGTCCGGACCACCCGGCCGACTCGCGATGCGACCACAGCCGGTACGGCGCCGTCCGCGACCAACTGCTCGACGCGGACGAGCGCCGCCAGCAGGTCGTCGTTCGTCGGAGCGCGGGGAGAGGGGGCAGGCTCGGGCTCCTGCTTGCGGCCGGTCAGCCGCGCCAAGAAGTCACCGAGTGTCATGCAGTTCCCTGTCCCCCAGTTGACTCTGCGTCAGCGACCGAGGTCGAGGTCGAGACTGCCGTGGACGACCCGCTGGTCCTGCTGTGCGACCCGCTCCAGGTAGCTGCGGGACTTCGTCACCTCGGTCTCCAGCGTGCCGATGGTGGCGGCCATGTTGTCCAGCGCCTCCACCTTGAACGTGTCGATCGCGTCCATGGTCGCGTAGATGTTCGCGAACGCCGCCTGCAGTTGCGGCAGCCCGATCGTCGCCGACGCGGCCTGCTGCTGGATCGCCACCGAGTTGTCCCGCAGCATCTCCGAGGTCCGCTCGATCATCCCGCTGGTGGTCGTGTTCAGTGCGGTGATCTGGTCCAGCACCAGCTTCTGGTTGCTCAGCGCCTGCGCCACGATGACCGCCGTGCGCAAGGCCGAGACGGTCGTCGTCGACGCGCGGTCGACGCCCTTGATCAGCTCGATGTTGTTCTTGATCACGATGTCGATGGCCAGGTAGTTCTGGATCGACACGGCCAGCTGGGTGAGCAGGTCCTGGTGCTTCTGCCGGACGTAGAACAGCACATCCTCGCGGAACGCCTTCGCCTTGTCCGGGTTCGTCGCCTCCAGTTCGGCGATCGCCGCGGACAACCGGGCGTCCAGGCGCTCGGCGACGTACACGTACTGGTTCAACCGGCCCATCGCGTCCCAGAGCTGCTGCTTCTCCAGGTTCAGCGCGGCGTTGTCCTTGCCGAGCTCGTCCTGGCCGTTGCGCAGCGCGTGCAGGATGCCCTCGAGGTGACTCTGCGCGCTCTGGTACTTGCGGAAGTAGTCCTCGATCTTGTCCCCGAACGGGATCAGCCCGAGCAGCTTCTTCGGGCCGGTGGCTGCCTTCGGGTCCAGGTCCTCGACCGTACGGCGAAGGTCCAGCAGTGTCTGGCCGACAGTCGAACCCTCGGAAAGCCCGCCGCTCTGCAACGCGCGGACCGGCGACTGGAGCAGGCGGTTCGAGCTGTCGGCGGCGGCGCGGATGTCGACGTCGCCCATGCTCCGGACGTCAGTGGCCTTGGCCGCGAACTCCGGCGACCGCGGCTCGGCCGCCATCAACGAGGTGAGGAACGTGTCGACCTTCGCGTCGAGCCCGGGCAGCGCGGCCGCATCCACAGCGGGCGCCAGGCTCGGGGCGGCCGTCGCGGCGACCGGCTGTGACGGCGGCGGAGCGGTCAGTATCAGTCCGGGAGCCGTCGCCGTCGGCGGCTGCAACGGCGCCATCGCCGGCTGCGCAGCGGCCGGCTGAGCGGCCGGTGCGCCTGCTGTGTTGTCTGCTTCGGTCATCGTCGTTCCCCTCCGGTGGCCTCCGCGAGGCGTCCCCTCGCCCGCGCGCTGTCACCTCCGTGACGCGCACACAATCTAGTCGGTTCCGGGTCCCCATGGAGTCCCCGTTGCCTACTCGTTGTTAGCTGCGACGGTAGCTAACGAAGCTGAAGCCGTCGTGGGGGGTGCGGGCGGTTTCGGTCCAGGCGGCGTGGTCGAGGGACGGGAAGGTGACGTCGCCGGTGGGGGACTGGTCGACCTCGGTGAGTTCCAGGCGGTCGGCGTACGGGAGAGCCTGGCGGTAGATCTCGCCGCCGCCGGCTACGTAGAGGTCACCGTCGTACTTGAGGGCCTCTTCGAGGGTGTGGACGACGTCGACGTCGTTGGCGGACCACGCGGGCTGGCGGGTGACGACGACGGTACGGCGGCCGGGCAGCGGTCGGCCGATGGAGTCGTAGGTCTTGCGGCCCATCACCAGCGTGTGGCCGAGCGTGAGCGCCTTGAAGTGCTGCAGGTCCTCGCGGATGCGCCAGGGCAGATCGTTGTCCCGCCCGATCACGCCGTTCCGCCCGACCGCGGCTATCAGGATGACGCTCATACGGCGATGGGCGCCTTGATCCCGGGGTGCGGGTCGTAGCCGATCAGCTGGACGTCTGCGATCTCGTAGGAGTCGATCGAGTCACGCTGCGTCAGTTGGAGTGTCGGCAGCGGCCGGGGCTCGCGGGTGAGCTGCAGGCGGGCCTGGTCCAGGTGGTTCAGGTACAGGTGGGCGTCACCGAGCGTGTGGACGAAGTCGCCGACCTCGAGCCCGGTCTGCTGCGCGACCATATGGGTGAGCAGCGCGTACGACGCGATGTTGAACGGGACTCCGAGGAAGATGTCGGCCGACCGCTGGTACAGCTGGCAGGACAGCCGGCCCTCGGCGACGTAGAACTGGAACATGGTGTGACAGGGCGGCAACGCCATGCTGTCGACGTCTGCGACGTTCCACGCGTTCACGATGTGCCGGCGGGAGTCCGGGTTGTTCTTGATCGACTCGATCACGCCCGCGATCTGGTCCACGTGCCGGCCGTCCGGCGTCGGCCAGGACCGCCACTGGTAGCCGTACACCGGGCCCAGTTCGCCGTCCGCGTCGGCCCACTCGTCCCAGATCGAGATGTTGTTCTCGTGCAGCCACTTGATGTTCGTCGAGCCGCTGAGGAACCAGATCAGCTCCCCGATCACCGATCGCAGATGCAGCTTCTTCGTCGTCACCGCCGGGAACCCGGCCCGGAGGTCGTACCGCGACTGGTGCCCGAACACACTCAGCGTGCCCGTCCCGGTGCGGTCCCCCTTCTCGGCTCCGTGGTCCAGCACATGCCGTAGAAGATCGAGGTACTGCTGCATGCCGCCAACCTACCTCGATCAGCTGGGAGGAGGTTTGAAAGACTCACGGTCGTGGATGAGTACGTGCTGACGCTCGTGGTGCGGGTGGAGAAGAACGCGCGGCCGGCGCAGACGGATGCGCTGGAGACGGCGGCGCGGGCGGTGCTCGCGATCCTGGCCGACGAGCGATCGACCGCCGACGGGACGACGGCCGGCGAGATGACGGGCGAGAGGTCGACGGGTGAGACGTCGACCGGCGAGGGGGAGTGGGCCGGGGCGATGCATGCCTGGCAGGACGATCGGATCCGGAAGATCGTCAAACGCGCTCGCGGCGCCGAGTGGCGCCGCACCGAAGGGATACCCGGGATCACAGTCACCGGAACTGGAGCGGGCACCGAGCCCCCGGTGGATGCCGAGGAGCCGGTGGTTGTGGCGGAGGTTCGCGTGTTTCCGCCGACGCCGATGGACGACGTACCGGCGGAGTTCGCCAACCTGCAGGTGAGCGGGACCGATTTCGCGGACTCCGGCGAACTGCCGCCGCCCGCGCCCGGCGTACCGGTGTTGTGGATCAATCCGGATCTGGAGATGTCGAGCGGAAAGGCGATGGCGCAGTGTGGCCACGCGGCGCAGCTCGCCTGGTGGGAGCTGTCAGCGGAGGCCCGCAAGGACTGGATGGCGAGTGAATTCGCACTGGCAGTGCGGACGGCGAGCCCCGCGCAGTGGCGGCGGCTGTTGACCAGCGGCCTGCCGGTGGTCCAGGACGCGGGCTTCACCGAGGTGGCGCCCGGGTCCCGGACCGTGATCGCGGCTCATCCCTTGCTGACCCGGTAGTGCAGGTGGGTGACCCGGTCACCCACGACGATCTCCGGGTCGTCGAGCAGGATCTGCTCGCCGGCGTAGTCGCCGAAGAACTTCTTGCCGGTGCCGAAGATCACCGGGACGAGGTTGTACGAGAGCTCGTCGATCAGGCCGGCTCGTAGCGCCTGGCCGGTCAGGTTTCCCGCGGCGAGCGAGATGTCCCGATCACCGGCGAGCTCCTTGGCCTTCGCGACGGCCTCCTCGATCCCACTGACGAAGCTGAACGGCGCATCGGGGAACGGCCAGTCGGTAGGCGGCTCGTGGGTGACGACGACGACATGCTGCCCGAACGGCGGGACGCCTTCCCAGCCGTTGGTGATGTCGAACAGGCGCCGCCCGCACAACACCACGCCGACCTTCCTCCAGGCCGTGTTGACGTAGTCCGCACTTGCCGGACTGACGTGGAACGGCCGTCCCGGGTCGGTCCCGTACAGCTCGACCGGCCCGTTGTTGTACCAGTCGAACAGCGGTCCGACACCATCCTCGGTGTCCGCGACGAAGCCGTCCAGCGAGACCACGGCGGCAGCGATGACGTTGCCCATGGCTACTTCTCCTTCACGACGCGATAGGTGAGATGCTGCGCGGCCGGCGTCGAGACGCACTCGACCAGCTCCAGCCCGATCGCCGGCCCGGCCTCGGCCGGGAACAGTCGGGTGCCGTCACCGAGTACGACGGTTGCCACGTGCAACCGCAGGACGTCGGCCAGCCCGGCGGCGAGGACCTCGTGGCAGACCTGCCCGCCGCCCATCACGACCACTTCCTTGCCCCCGGCAACCTCCGCGGCCTGGCGGACCGCGCTCTCCACGCCGTCGGTGACGAAGTGGAAGCGATCGCCGAGCCGGGGATTCGCCGGCGCGGAGTGGGTGACGACATAGACCGGTGGATTCACCTCGCCGGTCGGCTTCGCGCCGTACCCCATCTCGTCGCTCCAGCCGCCCGGGGCGTCGATGATGTCGAACAGGTTCCGGCCCTGGATGACGGCGCCGGTGGCCTCGAAGGCGGCGTCCAGTACGGCGCGATCCGCGTCGTTGCCGTGGAAGACCCAGTCGTGCAGGGCCATGCCGCCGTCGCCGAGGCCGTTGCCGAGACCGACGTTGGGTCCGGTGACGTACCCGTCCAGCGACACGGAGATGTCGACGACGACGTCGCTCATCGGTCAGCCCTCCTTCGCGACGAGCTCGGCGAGGCGGTCCATCGACTCGCGGATGCCGTGCTCCATGCCGTACTCGATCGACTGGTCGCGGCTCTCCACCGAGGAGAACACCGACTGCTGGTGCAGGCGGACGCCGGTCTCGGTCGGTTCGAGGGTCATCTTCTCCAGGCAGACCTCGCCCGGAGCGCCTTCCCACTCGAAGGTCTGGATGATCAGCTTGTCCGGCTCGACGGTGTGGAAGACGCCGCGGAAGGCGTACTCGCCGGAGTCGTCGCGGTGGATGTAGCGGTACGTCCCACCCGGGCGTACGTCGTACTTCTCGATGGTCGCGTCGAGGTCGCGCGGGCCGAGCCATTCGGCGACCAGGTCGGGATCGGTGCAGATCCGGAACAGCTGGGCCGGGGTGGCGTCGAACTCCCGCGTCACCTCCACGAACGGCGTACCGGCGGGGGTGTTGATGATCGTGTCGCTCATTTCTCCTGCTCCTTCACGGTTTTGAGTACTGCGTCCATCCGGCGGAACCGGCGTTCGGTCTCGAGCCGGTACTCGTCGATCCAGCTCGTCAGCGCTTCCAAAGCGGCCGGGACCAGGTGGCACGGGCGGCGTTGCCCGTCCCGGGTCCGGGTGATCAGCCCGGCGGCCTCGAGCACCTGGATGTGCCGCGACACCGCCTGCTTGGTGATCGGGAACGGTTCGGCCAGCTCGTTCACCGTGGCCGGCCCGCGGGACAGTCGCGCGATCATCGCTCGCCGGACCGGATCGCCGAGCGCGGTGAAGGCCCGGTCGAGCTGGTCGTCGTCAACTGCCATGTTTATCAACCATCCCCTTGATCAACCGATAGGTTGACTATAGGGATGGCTGGTGCGCATGGTCAAGGGGCCGTCCGCTAGACCGTTTCGAACGCCGCCATCATGGCCATGTCCTCGTGCTCGAGGTTGTGGCAGTGGATCAGGTACTTGCCTTTGTGCGCGCTGAACCTGACCAGTACGTCGACCACCTCGGCCGGCCGGATGTCCACGGTGTCCTTCCAGCCCGCGTCGTACCCACCGGGCTTGCCGCCGCCACGGCTGAGCACCTGGAACGGTGCGAGGTGGACGTGCACCGGATGATGGACGTCGGTGACGAACGACCAGATCTCGAACTGATCCAGCTTCACCTGGGCCTGCATCACCGCCGGGTCGAACGCCTTCCCGTTGATCGTCCAGCCCTGATGCCCGTTCGCATTGCCGCGATGGAACAGCCACTTCCGCCGGACGACACCGGCCGGCTCGGGAAGCACGGCGTACGACGAGAGTTTGGCCGGGATACTGCTGTCGTCCTTGGCTTTGCGGGCGACCTTGAAGCGCAGGACATTCGCGTTGTTGTCGAGCTTGTTGACGAGCGTGACCTCCTCGCCCGGCTGGTACTGCGAGAAGTCCACGATCACGTCGAAGCGCTCGGCCGGGGCGATCACCAACGTCTTGTGCTCGACCGGTGCGTCCAGCAGTCCGCCATCACTGCCGATCTGGACGAACGTCGCCGGGCCTTTGTCGAACGCGAGTTCGTAGCGGCGGGCGTTGCTCGCATTGAGGAACCGCAGGCGATACCGGACCGCGTCCACCTCGTGCATCGGCCACGGTGCGCCGTTCACCAGGGTGACGTCGGCGACAACCCCTTCCATGTATCGCGTTTCGACGCCGGGACCGTCCTTCGCGGCCGGATACAGGAACGAGCCGTCCTCGGCGAACGCGCGGTCCGCGATGACCAGTGGAATCTCCCGATCGCCTGCGGGCAAGGGCAAACGATCCTGTTCGTCGTCGCGAATGATGTGCAGACCGAACAGACCTCGATAGACCTGTGGCGCGGTGTAGTCCATCGTGTGGTCGTGGTACCAGAGCATCGCGGCGCGCTGCGCGTTCGGGTAGGTGTAGGTCCGGCTGCCCATCTTCATGTCACCACCGGCCATGTGGTGTCCAGAGGGTTCTCCGTCGGCCGGCATCAGCAGATCCAACGGCCAGCCGTCACTCGACGCCGGGGTGTGACCACCGTGCAGGTGTACGACGGTCGACACGTCGAGCTCGTTGACCTGCTCGACGATCGTTGTCCGCCCACTCCGGACATCGAACGTGGGTCCCGGCAGGAGGCCGTCGTACCCCACGACCTCGGTCTTGAGGCCGGGAAGGATCTCCAAGCTGGCCTTGCGTTGTACGACGCGGTAGTAGTCGGCATTCGTGTCGGTGCGGATCGGCTTCTTCACCGGTGGGATCGGGAGTGGCACCTTGAAGGGCTCGGGGAGTGGCGCCTTGCTGCGGAGCAGTTCGCCTGCCTGTGCTGGCTTGGCCTCGCTGCCGCAGTTGGTCAGGGTCAGCGCGGCGCCGGTGCCGCCGGCAACGGCCAGGAACCCGCGGCGGGACATCTTCATCGCTTCGCCTCCCGGCGACTCAGGCGTGCGGTGGGCCGGAAGGACCAGACGGTCATCCAGACGACGGTGATCACGATCGCCGTGCCGAGCGGGATGTGGACGGCGAAGTTCCGCTGGTAGCCGAAGACGAGCTGGACGAACTCGGCGACGAACAGTACGGCGGTGAGGACGGTCGGCCAGACCCGGCCGCCGCCGCCCAGCCAGTAGATCGCCGCGGCGACGAACTGGATCAGCGCGACCAGCCACACCGACGAGCCGATGGGGCCGTGGATGTTCATCGCGTCGACGTTGCCGGACAGGAAATAGCCGGCCAGGATCGGCTGCGCGACGATGAGTGCGGCGTGCAGCACGAGCACGATCCGCAGGGACACCAGGCTCGCGCGCGGCCGGCGTACGGACTTCTCGATCTGTTCGGCGGTGTGCGTCGTCATGCCGGCACCGCCACGCGCTGGCGAGTGGTCCAGACAACGAAGGCGACCGCGCCGCCGACCAGGGCGATGCCGAGCGGGATGTGGATCGCCAGCTGGCGGGTGTAGCCCATCGCGACCTCGAAGCCCTCGCCCAGCGCGATCAGCAGCGTCGCCAGCGGCGCGAGCAGCCGGCCGCCGGACCGCCACCAGATCGTTGCTATGAGCAACTGGAAGAGTCCGGTGAAGGTGAGCGCCAGACCGGTCGGCTCGTGCATCCGCATCGCGGCGCCGGATCCGTTCAGGTAGATCCCCGCGAAGACAGGCTGCAGGCAGATCGCGACGGCATGGACGCAGGCGACCAGTCTGAGGGCGGTGAGCGACATCATGTAGACAGACAATAGTAGTCTGGCTACATGTAGATCAATCAGGTATTCCCCGGATCGTCGTCCGGGGGTTTGTCAGGTGAGGCGGCCGAGCGGGGCGACCTCGATCCCGGCGCGTTCGCAGACCCAGTGCGGATCGGGGCCGAGCTCGGGCTCGATCCGCAGCTCGTGGTCGTTGAGGTCGTCGCACGCCGTGCAGCGCGGCCAGCGGACGCCGGAGTCGACCAGGCGGTCCTGGACGTCCTGCGCGACCAGACCGGCGATGTGCTCCGCGCCGTCCGGCCACTGGTCAAGCCACCACTGCCGGCCGGCCACCGCGTCCTCGAGCAACGACACCATCACCGCGTCGTCGAATCCCCGCGCGGCCAGGTCGTGCAGGACCATGGCTCGGGCGGTCAGCAACACCCCTGGCTCACTCATCGCCCTTCAGAGTGCCAGACCGAACCGACAAAACCCCACGGCACCTCCGACGCTTGCCCCCTCACCCAGAGGGTTGCCCGCTGAGATTCCGAGGGGGCAACCCTCCAGTTCGGGGGTTGTCCCCTCGGTTGCGGGGTTAGCCGGCGGGGGTGGGGCAGGTGGGCGCCGGGTCGATGCGGTCGGCGAGGCGGAGCTCGCGTTCGGCGGCGGAGCGCAGTACGGCGCTGAGCCGGGTGCGGACCGTGAGAGTACGGCGCGGGGCCGGCTCGTGGTGCGGCTGCTGGGGAGCGTTCGGGAGCGCCGACTGCGCGACTGCGCGAGCGTTCTCGACTGCGGTGTTGCCGGCGATGAAGTACGTCATGGTTCTGCTCCCTCCTGAGAGCGTGGTGTGTCGGCCGGCGGCCGGTGTGGCCGTCGGAAGTCGTGCGGTATCGACCCAGGAACCCGGAAGTGGGGCCTAGGTGTGGTGTGGAATTGTCAGCGTCGAGGCGCCGGTCCGCTGCTCGAGCGGACGACGAGCTCGGTCGGCATCAGGAGTTGTCGCTCGGTGGTGACCGGGTCCAGCAGGATCCGGCCGACCGCGCGGCCCTTGTCCTTGATCGGCTGGTGGACCGTGGTCAGTCCGGCCGGTCCCGCGGCCGGGATGTCGTCGAAGCCGGCCACGGTCAGATCCCGGCCTGGAGTCAGGCCGCGGACCTTCATCGCCTCCATCGCGCCGAGTGCCTGGACATCGCTCAGCCCGACGATCGCGGTCGGCCGGTCCTGCGAGTCGAGCACCCACTCCGCGCCGGCGAGCCCGGAGCTGAACGCGTTGTGGCCGCCGGAGACGATCCGCAGCCGCGCGTCCGGCATCGTCTTCTGCAGGCCGCGAATCCGCAGCTCGCAGTCGGTGTAGCCGACCTCGTCCGGCGACAGCTCCACCGGACGGCCCCCGGCCGCCTGGGCGTTGTCGACCAGTACGACGATGTCGCGGTGACCGAGCCGGGCCAGGTGCTCGCCCAGTTGCGCGGCCGCCTCCACCTCGTCGATGGCGACCCAGGACAGGTCCGGGTGGTCGCCGCGGTCGGTGGACACCGCCGCGATGCCACGGTTGGCGAGGATCTCGAGCGCCGGATGACCACCCGGCACACAGAAGATCGCCGCGCCGTCGATGGAGGCCTGCTGGACGGCGGTGCTGCCGCCGGCGATGTCGGTCGAGCTGAGCGGCATCAGCAGCAGGCTGGTGCTGAACTCCTCCGCGACCTCGGCCAGGCCGGCCAGGAAGCCGACCGCGTACGGATCCGAGAAGGCGTAGGACAGCTTGTCGGTGAACAGGACCCCGATCGCACCGGCCTTGCCGCTGCGCAGAGCCCGGGCGGATGCGTCCGGACCGGAGTACCCGAGCTCGTGGGCCGTGCTCAGGATCCGCTCGCGGAGCGCGGCGGACAGCTGGTCGGGCTTGTTGTAGGCGTTGGAGACGGTCGACGGCGACACTCCCACGGCCTTCGCCACGGTTTTCAAGGTGACCCCAGCCATCGTCCGACTCCTCTCTGCATCGTTCTACTAAATCGTTCTAGAAAAACGATACAGAAGACCCAGAGAGAGCGCAACACATATTTCTTGTGCAGCTCGACAGGACGTATCGGAGGTCGCGGGTGTTCCGCCTGAGGGCTTACGCGGGAGGAAGGGCGCCGGCAACCGACACCTCCTGTCGAGCGGTTCACCGGCGCGGGGCGGGCGGTGCGAGATGATGACCCCCATGGGTTCGTTGCTGGAGGTGATTGCGCTGCATCCTGCCGATGCGGAGGCGGCGCAGGAGGGTGGGGCGGACCGGCTGGAGCTGTGTGCGTCGATGGAGGCGGACGGGTTGTCGCCGTCGGTGTCGACGGTCAGTGCGATCCGGCGGTCGACCGACCTGCCGTTGCGGGTGATGCTGCGGCTGTCGGACTCCTTCACGATCAGCGGCGCCGAGCAGAACAGGCTGACCGCGATGGCGCAGTCCTACCTCTCGGCCGGCGCGGACGGCTTCGTCCTGGGATTCCTGACCCCCGACAACCAGGTGGATGTCGAGTCGGTGGCCGCGCTGGTCAGCACCTTCGCCGGTACGCCGTGGACGTTCCACCGTGCGATCGACGCCGTACTGGAGCAGGGGCCGGCGTGGCGAGCACTCCGCTCGCTGGCCGGGCTGGACTGCGTGCTGACCGCCGGGTCGTCGATCGGTGTCGCACATGGGCTGGACGATCTGTGCAAACTGGCCAAGGAGGACGCCGCGATCGCCGGTGTGATGATGGCTGGCGGTGGACTCCAGCCGGAGCACGTGCCGTGGCTGTACCAGAGCGGCGTACGGCGTTTCCATGTCGGCTCGTCGGTCCGTCAGGACGGATCGTGGACCAAGGCGTACGTGAACTCCCGCTTCGTGCGTTCCTGGCGCAACCTGCTCGACGCCCAGGACGCGCGCGAATGATCCTCATCGACCCGCCGGCCTGGCCGGCGTGGAACAGAGTCTGGTCCCACCTCGTCAGCGACGAGTCCTACGAGGAGCTGCACGCCTTCGCGAAGGCAGCCGGCATCCCGGCCCGCGGCTTCGATCGGGACCACTACGACGTACCGAGCGAGCGGTACGACGACCTGGTCGCTGCCGGTGCGGTCCCCGTGTCCAGTCGGGAAGTGGTTCGTCGATTGATTGCTTCCGGGTTGCGTCACCGGAAAAGACAACGGCCCCCAACCGAGTGAGGTTGAGGGCCGTTGGGTCAGTCGAGCAGTTCGGTGACGGTGCCCGCGGCGACGGTGTGGCCGCCTTCGCGGACGGCGAAGCCGAGGCCGACGGTCATGGCGACCGGCTTCTCCAGTTCCACGCCGAGCTCGATGGTGTCGCCCGGCATGACCAGGGTGATCTCACCCAGGTCGATGCCACCGGAGACATCCGTCGTACGGAAGTAGAACTGCGGGCGGTAGTCCGCGGCGAAGGGGGTGTGCCGGCCACCCTCGGCCGTGGACAGCGCGTGCAGGGTCGCCCGGAACTTCCGGTGCGGGTGCACACTGCCCGGCAACGCCACCACCTGGCCGCGACGGACCTCGTCGCGCTTCACGCCACGTAGCAGCACCGCCGCGTTGTCGCCCGCCTCCGCGGACGCCAGCGTCTTGCCGAACGTCTCCATCCCGATCGCCGTACTGGTGACCGTCGGGCCGAGCCCGACCACCTCGACCGCGTCGCCGAGCTTCAGCGAACCGCGCTCGACCGCACCGGTGACCACTGTGCCGCGGCCGCTGATGGTGAGCACGTTCTCGATCGGCATCAGGAACGGCTCGCCCAGCACGCGGTCCGGCACCGGCACGTAGGAGTCGACCGCGTCCAGCAGCTCACCGATCGCGGTGGTCCACTGCGGGTCACCTTCCAGCGCCCGCAGTCCGGAGACGCGGACGACCGGGACGTCGTCGCCCGGGAAGCCGTACTCCGACAGGAGTTCACGGACCTCCAGCTCGACCAGGTCGAGCAGCTCGGGGTCGTCGACGGTGTCCGCCTTGTTCAGCGCGACCACCAGGTACGGCACACCGACCCGGCGCGCGAGCAGCACGTGCTCCCGCGTCTGCGGCATGGCGCCGTCCTGTGCGGAGACGACCAGGATCGCGGCGTCCACCTGGGCGGCGCCGGTGATCATGTTCTTCACGTAGTCGGCGTGCCCGGGCATGTCGACGTGCGCGTAGTGCCGGGTCGCGGTCTCGTACTCGACGTGCGAGATGTTGATCGTGATCCCGCGCGCGACCTCCTCCGGCGCCCGGTCGATACCGTCGAACGCGACGAACCGGTTGACGCCCGGGTCGCGCTCGGCCAGCACCTTGGTGATGGCGGCGGTGAGGGTGGTCTTGCCGTGGTCGACGTGACCCATCGTGCCGATGTTGAGGTGCGGCTTGGTCCGCACGAACTGGCTCTTGGCCATGCTTGTTTTCCCTTTGCTGTCAGAAGATTCAGTGCTGCGAGCCAGGACCCTCCGGGCTTGCCTTCCGCAGCGCTGTCACCGCGCGGAGGGGGCCGGTGAGCGACCACCCTCCTCCGCGGGTCCTGCTCAGCAGGAGGAGGGTCGGATTCGCGCGCCGGTGAAGGTTGCTGAATCGACTGACGCCCACGTGGGAGCGCCCGTCAGGCCGGTGCCTGACAGGTCGGACTCGAAAACCACGCGGGACATGCGGATCACGGTAGGTAGGAACGCTGCCGACGGCAACAGAAATTCCCGCGCCGCGCCGGGGGAGGGAAGGTCAGTTGAGGGCGAAGAGCCTGCTGCCGTCGGAGAAGATCGGGCGGGCGCCGGCGACGGTGACGGCCGGCTTGTTGCAGGTGACCTCTTCGGTCAGGGCGACCGGCTTCGCGGTGGTGCCGGCCAGGATCGGGCGGGGCTGGATGCCGGTGGCGCCGATCATCACCGGCGAGCAGCTTCCGTGCGGCTGCGGCATCAGTGTGACGACCCGCCCGTCCGGCAGCAGTCCGAACCCGTCCCGCGGGTACTCCGGCTGCTGCAGCTTCGGCGGCACCTCCAGCAGGTGATGCCACTGCGGTGTCCCGTCCGCGGGGCTCGACGCGGAGACGTCGTACGTCTGCGGCTGTCCGACGTCGCTGGCGTTCCGGCAGGTGATCAGGACGAGGGAAGCGTGGGTGGCCGCGAGTTGTGCGTCGCACGACGCGGACCCGAGTCGGGGCCGCGGTGTGCCCGGCACCGGGGTCGTCCAGATGATGCGGCCCTCGCTGACGTCGACGGACCACTGGAAAAGCGTTCCACCCGCGGCGCCGGTCCAGATCAGTCCGGAGACCTCCCGGGTGTCAGGTACGGCGACCAGGTCGCCGACCCAGGTGGACGGCTCCAGCTCGGCACTCAGGTCGAACCTGATCCCCAGATCGACCTCCCACCGCTGGTCACCGGTCTCGACGTCCAGACCGCGTACGACGGCACTGTTGCCACCGCACGCGTCGACGACGACCGCCTGGTCGCCGATCAGCTCGCCCTGTGTCACGTTGCAGCGCAGTTGCGTGCGCCAATGCGTCGGACTGCTCACGCCGTGCGCCACGACGTAGTTGCCCTCCGCCACCAGCAACTGGTCTTGGTCGACGGCCAGGGCGGTCCCGTCGGTGTGGACCTCGGTCAGCACCTTGCCGCTCACCGCATCGAGTACGGCGTACGTCGGCAGGTCGATGCCCGCCGGATCGCGGTAGTCCGCGAACGGGAGGTGGGCGGCGATGGTCCGGCCGTCGGCGGAGACCAGGAGGCCCTTGGAGCCACTGGACGCGGCGTCCTGGACGTCGGCCCGCGAGTACCTCCACCGGATCTGGCCGGTGGTCGCGTCGGACATGACCACGCCGTCGGAGCGCAGTTCGGCTACTCCACCCGCCGTACCGGCGATAGCGCCGGTGGCGGGCACTTCGCGGCTCCAGGCGAGCGTTCCGTCGAGCTGCACCGGCATCTGGTTGGGAGCGATGGTGGTCGTCGTACTGACCGTGTTGGCGGTCTCCAGCCGGGCCTGTACGAATGGTTCCCCGGCCGACACCACGATCCAGGCCAGTACCGCCGCGCACACCACAGTGGCGCCGAGGCCCAGCATCCGCGGCGGAGCCTGCGCGTATGGCGGTGCGAGCCGCAGCCGTCTCGCCAGCGACAAGAGCGCCCCGGCCAGCACCAGAGCGACGGACGCGAGCATCAGGTACGGCCAGCGCTCGGACATGGCCGCACCGGGCTGTGCCGCCGGCCAGCGCCACCAGCAGATGCCGACGGCGATCACTCCGACCACTGCGAACACCAGTGCGGGGATGGTCAGCAGTCGCGGCTGGGTTCGGCGGAACCATGCGCAGGCCAGTCCGGCCGACAGCGCCGTACCGGCGATCGGCGTCCAGACTGGGAAGCCGCTGACGTCCTCCGGGCCGGCGGGCCACTTGGCGGCCGCGCCGAGGCCGCGGCCGAGCAGGACCGAGGACGCGATGACCACACCGAGGGCCGCACCGAAGTAGATGACCGGGATCAGCCCGCCGATCGGCCGGGCCGCCTTAGGGCCCAGGGTGCCGACCTCCCGGGCGATGTTGCCGCGGGCTGCTTGCTCCCACTGGTCATGACCTCGAGTGGTCGCGTACAGCCGGGTCCCGGCCAGGCTCTGCAGGAACGTCATCCGGCCTCGGGCGAAGTCCCGGTCGGCGATGTGCCCGTACTCCTGCCGGATGCCGGCGGAGTATTCGTCGTACCGCTGCGGTGTCGCGCTCAGGATGCGCAGGTCGGCGTCGCACAGGACCGCGCCGTTGCGGTCGTCCGGCTCGCAGTCGTGCTTGGCGGTCAGCCTGACGAGCCGGCCGATCTCCTCGACCCGCTCGGCCTCGACGCCGTAGGCCGCCAGCTCGAGCTCGGCCAGCTGGGCCGAGACCTCCTCGTTCTCGCCGGGGTCGGCCTGGGGGTCGTAGATCGCGTCGTGGAACCACGCCGCCAGCCGGACCGTGTCCGCGTCGTCGGCGGCGTCGGCCAGCTCGTCGATGGTCTCCAGAACCTCGGTCAGGTGCCGCTGGTCGTGATAGTGCCGCTGTTGCTCTGCGTAGCGAGCCAGCAGGTCTTCGCCCAACGGCTGCGCGTGCGGCAGCAGGCGATTCCACTGGTCGCGCAAGTCCATGGCTGGGAGTCTCGCACTCCCCGGGAGCCTGTACCGACCGATCCGGGGCTCCCGGATAGGGTCGTGGCCAAAGCGATATCGGCTCGTCACCTAGCCGCTTCGATGGGTGCACCAGGCACCGAGTTCCAACAGTGAAATTGCGGTGCAGGTCACAGTTCCGGCGCGAGGAGAAGTGCATGCGGTTCGGGTTGGTCGGCACCGGTTCCTGGGCTCGGCGGACGCACGGACCGGGGTTGAGCGCCGCCTCCGGCGTGGAACTGGTGGGCGTGTGGGGCCGGCACGCCGACAAAACCGCGGCGCTCGCGGGTGCGCTGGGTGTCACGGCGTACGGCGACTACGCGGAGTTACTGGAGTCAGTGGATGCGGTCGCGTTCGCCGTACCGCCGAAGGTGCAGGCGTCGATGGCGCTGGAGGCCGCCGCTGTCGGCAAGCATCTGCTGCTGGACAAGCCGGTCGCGGACTCGCTCGACGACGCCCGGGCACTGGCCGACGAGGCCGCGGACGAGGGCATCGCGTCGGTGGTGTTCTTCACCAGCCGGTTCCAGCAGCCGCTGCGGTCGTTCTTCGCGGAGATCCAGGCGCGTGGAGGCTGGAAAGGCGGCTGGACCCGCATGCTCGCCGCCCTCGACGAACCGGGCAAGCCGCTCGTCGACTCACCCTGGCGACGCGAGCGGCGTGGTGCCATCTGGGACGTCGGCCCACACGCCCTGGCCAACTTGACCGCGATGCTCGGCCCGATCGTCGAGCTGGCCGCCGTCGGCGGTGCCGGCGGCCTGGTCCACCTCGTCCTCACCCACGAGTCCGGAGCCACCAGCACCGCCAGCATCTCGCTGTCCGCTCCGCCCCTGGGCAGCAACTTCGAGACCGGCGTCTGGGGAGAGACCGGTACGGCGCTCCTGCCGGCCGCCGAGACGTCCGCGATCGAGGCACTGCAACTCGCTGCCGAGGAGCTGGTCGCCGCGGCCGAGTCGGGCGAGTCGCACCCCGTCGACGTCGCCTTCGGCACGCGCATCGTCGAGCTCCTGGCCGCTGCCGAGCTGCAGCTCGCCTGACGGCCGGAGCACCGTACACCTCAATCCGCTTGCGTGGCACTGAACATGTGTTTAGTCTATTGAACATGCGTTCAGAGGATCTCACCGCGCAGGCCAGGATTCGCAATGCTGCGGTCGAGCTGTTCGCCCGGGACGGCTTCGAGAAGACCAATCTGCGGGCGATCGCGGCGGCCGCGGGCGTCAGTGCCGGCCTCGTCATTCACCACTTCGGCAGCAAGGACGGGTTGCGGGCGGCCTGCGACGAGTTCGTGCTGCAGGTCCTGACCCGCCGGGCCCGGGCGGCCGGGACTCCGGATCTGCTGGGCGAGTACCTGGCGGATCCGGACGGGTATCGGCGGCAGGTGCAGTACATGACGCGGGCGATGGCGGAGGACTCGCCGGCCGCGCAGACCTTCGTCGACCGCATCGTCGGCGAGTCGGAGGCGGTGCACCGGGCCGGGGTGGACGCCGGTCGCATGCGCGAGTCATCGGATCCGCGGGCGCTCGCAGTGCTGAACGTGCTGCTCAGCCTGGCCACGTTGACGATGCCGCCGGCCCTCGCGCGGGCGCTCGGCCAGGAGGAGTTCGGGCCGGACGTGCTGCGCCGGCTCGCGGTGCCGACGCTTGAGCTCTACACGTACGGCCTCTACACCGACGACACCGCGCTGCGGACAGCAGCCGCGGCAGATGAGGAGATGAGCGAATCATGACGATCACGCTCCCGGTCTTCGACCAACTGGAGGACAGTCTCTGGCTGACGTTGTGCGGCCGGGCGCTGGACAACCGGCGCGAAGACCCGTTGCTGCGTGACGAGCTGGCGGACGAGATCGTCCGCACGGTCGACTACGACTACGGCAAGCTCAAGACCAGCCCGAGCAGCGTGATCTACATCGCGCACCGGGCGCTGAAGCTGGACGAGATCGCCCGCGACTTCGTCACCCGTCATCCGGACGCGATCGGGCTCGACCTCGGTGCCGGGCTGGACTCGCGCGCGACGCGGATCGACGTACCGCCGACGGTGGACTGGTACGACGTCGACTTCCCCGACGTGATCACCGCGCGGCAGCAGTTGGTCCCGGCGCGCCCGCACGTGCACAACCTCGCGGCCGATCTCGCCGAGCCCGGTTGGCTGGACCGGATCCCCGCGGACCGGCCGGCCGTCATCGTCGCGGACGGGCTGCTCGCGTTCTTCCCGCTGGCGGAGTGGAGCGCGATCCTGAACCGGATCATCGAGCATTTCCCCAGCGGCGAGATCGCCTTCAACGGATACTCGACCTTCGCCGTCAAGGCCGCGAAGGTGTATCCGGGCGCGAAGGCCGTGCGGGCGATCATGCGCTCGGAGGGTTTCGACGATCCGCACACCCCGGAGACCTGGAACCCGAAACTTCGGCTGGTGCGGGAGATCCTGCTGACCCGGGAGCCCGAGGTCGAGCGGTTCCCGGCCGGACTGCGGTGGGCCAACCGGCTGTCGGCGCGGAGTGAGTCGTTGTCCCGGCGCGGGAACGTCGTACTGCACTATCGCTTCTGAGTCAGCCGCTTCTGAGTCAGCGCAGTGCGATGACGGTGTCGGTGCCGGAGGTGAGCACGAGGTTGCCGATGGCGCGAGGGTCGCGGCCGCAGGAGATGCCGGTGGGGAGCGGGACCTGACGGAAGCCGGTGCTGCTGATCACGTTGGCGACGCAGCCGGTCGTGCCGCGGCCGAGCGAGATCACGCGGGCGTCGGCGGTGACGGTCACCTTCATGCGCGGGCTGACCGGTGCGGTCGTCTGCCAGGCGGTCAGGCCGGTGTTGGCGTCGATGGCCGTGACCACGGTCTTGCGGTTCTCCAAGGTGCTGGGGCCTGGGCAGTCCACGACGACCAGGTACTTTCCGGCCGCGTTGAGCAGCGTCCGGCACGCCCAGGTCCGTGGCACCGGCCAGCGCCAGCGGACGTCACCCGTCCGCGGATCGATGGCAGCGAGGGCGACAGGTACGTCGGAATCGCCGCCAGGCTCGGCCACGACCACCAGGCCGGCCACAACGACGGGTCGGCGGTAGGTGTCGGCGGAGGCCTTGGTCCAGAGCCTCTTGCCGGACTTCAGATCCAGTGCGGTCATCTCGTCGGGCTCGTCGTTGCAGCTGTGCCCCACGAACGCGACCACGGCCTCAGCGGTTGCGACCGCGCCCAGATCCGTGCAGCCGCCCGGCTCGAACGTCCACCGCTCGTGCCCGTCCGAGTCGACGCCGTGCAGTTTGCTGGAGCCGCCCGGCGCCGGCTCGCCGGTCAGCAGTGGTTGCGCCTGCTGGATCAGGCGGTCGCGGGTGTGGCCCGGCCACGCGGCCTTGCGGTGACCGGTCTTCGCGTCGAGCAGCAGGTAGCCGACGTCGGCGAACTCTGCCAGCACGTAGTCACCGTCGCCGGTCGCCACGATGTTCGGCTGCTCGTCGGAGTCGGACCGGCTGTAGCGCCAGCGCAGTACGCCGGTCGCGGCGTCGAGCATCTCGATCACGCCGCTCTGGCGGGGGACGGCGATGCCGTACCTGGTCCCGATCGCCTGCTCGGCCCCGGAGCCCGGCAGTGACTTGCTGACCCAGGCGACCGTGCCGTCGAGGACGGACGGGGACGCCTTGCCCGCTTCGTTCGGTGTGCCTTCGACTCGCTCGTTGGAGCTCAGCACGTAGTTGCGGGCCAGTGGCTGGATGATCAACAGCAGGATGAGTGCGACCGCGGCCGGCACTGCCAGCCAGGCGAGTTGCTGACCGGGGTTGCGGGCGGGGAGGAAACGGGCAGTTCTCGTGCGCAGTAGCGAGGCGACCAGCGCTGCTGAGCCGGCCAGCAGGAGCAGGAGCAGGGCAGCGATGAGCAGCGGCACGCGTAGGCCCACGCCGACGGCGGGGTTGATCCTCGGGACCCGGGCCCAGGCGACGAGCAGCCCGGTGACAGCAATCGCGACCACCGCACCGGCGATGAGTCGGGAGCGTTGGCTGGCACTTCGGGCGCAGCGGAACAGCAGCGGTGCGCTGAAGAACGCTACGACGGCCAGCACGACGGGAGGCCAGCCGGCCTCGTTCTGGGCGGTCGGGACCTGCCATGAGGCGCCTGATGCGGCGATGGAGACTACGGCGGCGGCGATCGCGCTGAAGGTGGCGGTGGCGGTCAGGGCGGCTTGTTGCCAGCCACGCCAGGGCGCTGGGAGTTGGCTGTCCAGTCCGGCGAGCTCTGACTCGAGGTTGACCCGGGCGACCGGGCCGAGCCGTTGGCGGGCCAGTTGGGTGCGATAGAGGTGACCGTCGAGCAGTTCGCGGACCTCGTCGTACCGCTGCTCGAGTGCGGCCTTGCGGTCGCCGGCGTCTCGCCGTACCTCGGCGGTGTGGACGGCGTACCGGCTGGGGTCGGCGGCGAGGATCGCGTTGACGGCGTCGAGGAGTACGTCGCCGTTCGCGTCGCGCCGGGGTGGTGCGTAGGAGTCGGGCGGGGGTGCGGCGAGCTCGCCGGTGAGGCGGATCAGGCGGGCGACTTCGGCGATGCGGATCGGCGGTACGCCGTACTGCGGGAGGAGTTGCTCGGCCAGCCGGGCGGATGCCTCGGCGTCCTCCGCCGGCGTGCCGCCCGGCTCATGGACCGCCCGGTGGAACCAGGCCGCGAGCCGGACCGAGGTCGGGTCGGTGGACAGCTGGATGAGTGAGTCCAGCGCCGTCAGCACGATCTCCAGGTAGTGGTCGCGGTAGGCCCGGCGCGTCCGTTCGACGTACCTCGCCACCAGCTCGTCCGCCAGCGAGGCGGAGCCGGGCACCAGCTCGCCCCACCGCCCACGCAGCTCGACCACTGCCCCAGTTTGCCAGTCCGGCCCCTACAGCGAACGCTCGATCACCCGACCGGCAGCTTGCGGTTGCGGTGCGAGGCTCGCACAGGGCTACTGGCGGGCGGCGAGGACGCCGGAGAGAAGGCCGGGGTAGAGGGACTCGAGGTCGGTGCGGCGGAGCTTGCTGATCCGCCGGGTGCCTTCGGTGTGGGTGGACAGGACGCCGGCCTCGCGGAGGATGCGGAGGTGGTGCGCCCGGGTCGAGGCAGTGACGGGGAGGTCGATCTCGCCGCACGCGATGCCCTGGGGCACGTCGGCGAGGGCGCGGACGATCTGCAGCCGGACCGGCTCGCCGAGGGCCTGAAGCACCGTCTCGACGCGGATCTCGTCGCGCTCCGGCTGCGGGAGTTCTTTGTTACTCATGTGTCCATAATACGACGGGCGTCGAAGTTCGATGATCTTCGTAGTACGATGACGGTCGAACTACTGAACCTCGTCCGGAAGGTCTCCGATGTCCGCACGGATCTACCTGCTCGGCGCCGGCGCGTTCGCCGTCGGCACCAGCGCGTACGTCGTGTCCGGCGTACTGCCCGACGTCAGCTCCGAGCTCCACGTCTCGCTGACGGCCGCGGGCCAGCTCGCCACCGCGTTCTCCCTGTCGTACGCCGTCGGCGCGCCGATCCTGTCCACACTGACCGGCCGGTGGGAGCGCCGTACCCTCCTCATCGCCGCACTCGTCCTGGCCGCGCTGGGCAACCTCATCGCCGCGGTCGCGACCGACTACCCGGTGCTGATCGTCGGTCGGGTGGTGGCCGCCTTCGGTGCCGCCGTCTACACCCCCGCCGCCACTCTCTTCGCGACAGGACTGCTGCCACCCGAGGAACGCGGTAGGGCCGTCGCCATCGTGTTCGGCGGTCTGACCTTCGCGCTGGTGCTCGGTGTGCCGGCCGGCAGCCTGCTCGGCCCGACGCTCGGCTACAAGGGTGTCTTCGCCCTCATCACGGTCGTCGCCGTACTGGTCGCCATCGTCGAGCGGGCCGCGCTTCCGAGGGTGGACGCGCCTCCTGTGGTCAGTCTGCGCGAGCGGTTCGCCGGTGTGACCGATCGGCGGGTGCAGATCGTTCTCGCGATGACCGTGCTCGGAGTGCTCGGCGCCTTCAGCGTCTACATCTACATCGTGCCGCTGCTGAAGCACTCCGCCGGATTGACCGGGAGAGTCACCGGCATCCTGCTTCTCGTGTACGGCGTGGGCGCCGTGGTGGGGAATCTGGTCGGAGGACGCGCCACAGACCGATTCGGCAGCCTGCGCACGCTCCTGGTCCTGTTGACCGGCCTCACTGCCGTCGTCGGCACCTTGGACCTCACCATGACCACCGAGGTCGGCGCTGCCGCGGCCCTGTTCGTCTGGGGCATGTTCACCTGGGCCTTCAACCCGCCGATCCAGAACCTCCTGCTGGAGCTCGGCGGTGGCCTGCTGATCTCGCTCAACGCGTCCGCGATCTATCTGGGCGCCGGACTGTCCGCTGTGGTGGGCGGTCTGGTCATCCAAGCATTCGGTGTCAGCTACCTGCCGGTGCTGTCCGCCGTGCTCTCGCTGGCGGTGCTCGGCCTGCTGTTCGCGCTCTGGCGCGACTCGGCCCTCCAGCGCGTCGAGGAGCTGGAGCGCGAAGAGGACATCTATCTCACAGCTGCAGCCGACTGATCACTGAGTGGTACCCCGGCTAGGGCAGGCTAGCGCCCATGCGTCTGCTCGCCGGGGTCCTCTTGGTGTCGACCGTGCTCGCACCGACGGCGGCCGCGCCCGGTCCGGATCCGGCGTCCGTCGTCGGCGGCTGGAAGACCTCGTCGGTGTACGTCGACCCGTCGCAGCGCTCGCTGGTCCCCGACAAGGACGCCGCCGAGTTGGCCGAGCGGGTGCGCGATCACCATCCGGCCATCCGGATCGCAGTGGTCCCGGTGGCGGCCTTGAACGGGAGTGGTGACAACAGCGCCGCCGCCCGCGCGTACGTCGACAAGCTGGTGGACCTGCAACGGGCCGATGGCATCTATCTGGTCGTGTTCGGCGGAGCGATCACCTGGGGGAGCGCGGTCGGGGTCGACACCCCGATCGCCGGAATTCTGACCGACGAGTTGGACAAGCACAGCCGCTCCGACCCGGTCGGCACGCTCAACGGAGTGCTGGACCAACTCGACGTACCCAAAGCTTCGAGCGGGCCGCCTGGCTGGCTGTGGCCGGCTCTGATCGTGCTTATCGTCCTGGTCGCCGGCGGCCTGGCCCTGCGCTGGTGGAAGTCGCGGCCGGGCAAGGACGAAGGCCCTGCGCTCTACCGGCCGTCGTACGACGTCCTGCCGGATGAGGCCGACAGTCTGTCGGAGCGGCGGGCGCTGGCGCGCGAGGACGTGACGCGGTTCGGCGAGGAACTGGATGCCGCCGACGTGCGTCTGGACGGCGTGAACACAGCGGCGGACGTGCAGGCGGCGATGGACGCGTACGCCGATGCCGGGCGCGTGGTCGACGGCGAGCCCGATGACGACAAACTGCGCGAGGTCCGGGCCACCGTCGAGTACGGGCGCTGGCGGCTCGCTTGCGCCCAGGCACTCGTCGCGGGAACGCCCAAGCCGGCACGCCGGGCGCCCTGCTTCTTCGACCCTGCTCACGGCACGTCCCTGACGGACTGGATGTACACGCCAACCGGCGGGCGGCCCCGGGAAGTCCCGGTCTGTGGTGCCTGTCGCGACCGGCTCTCGGGAGGAACACGATGAAACGACTGCTCGGTGCGCTCGCACTGGTCGCAGCCTCGATGTTGCCGGGGGTACCGGCGCACGCGGCCACCGACCCCGACGTCTACCTGAACGCCGTGGCCGGCAACCTCGGCGACCCTGGTGTCTGGGTCGACCCGGACGTCAAGGAGCTGACACCGGCCGAGGTCGCGGAGCTGGACGCCGCGGCGAAGAGTGCCGCGGCGCCGATCCGGATCGCAGTGATCCCCGCGGCCAAGATCAACACCTCGGACAGCGACTACTTCGTGAACCTCGCCTGGGAGGGCGAGGAGATCGCGGACCAGCTCTACGACCGCGTCGGCGTCGAGGGTGCGTACGCCGTACTGGTCGATGCGGACTCGGAGTCCGACGGACGTGGTTTCCATGCTGTCCAGCGAGCGGACCACGGGCCGACGTACCACGTGGGCGACGCGGTGGACCAGGCGGTCGACTGCTGTGCGCCGGACTACCAGGACATGCTGGTCAGGTTCATCCAACGAGCTCAGCAGGTCGACAAGCCGTTCTACGTCGACGCAGCGCCGTACGCCGGTGGTTTCGCCGGACTCATCGGGCTCTGGTACGGCGCGACCGCGCTAGGCGCTCGGCGGGCGCGCCGGAAGGACGAGACGGAGCACCTGGGGATCACGCGGCCGCTGCTGAACGAGGAGATCATCGCGCTGTCGCAGCAGGTCTCCGCGCTGCCGACGACGTCCGACCCGCAGCAGTCCAAGCTCTCCAAGGATGTGCTCGACACAGTCGAGAAGGCCCGGCACCGACTCGACGCGGCCAAGGGTGACGCGGACGTCGAGGCGGTGACCTCGCTGCTGGGGTCAGCCCGCTACGGGCTGGTCTGCCTGGACGCCGTACGCGCCGGCAAGCCGATCCCCGAGCCGACGGCACCCTGCTTCTTCGACCCGCGCCACGGGCCCAGCACCGACACCGTCGAGTGGCAGCCGGAGCGCGGGAGTGTCCGCGAGGTCAGCGTGTGTGCGGCCTGCAAGCAGCGGGCGGTGGCCGGGGAGGAACCGCAGGTCCGGATGGTCGAGCAGTGGAGCGACAACCTGCGGCCGTACTGGATGGTCGGCGAGGGCATGTCCGCGTACATCGACGGCTACTGGTCGCAGGGCAACGGCCGGCGCTGGTGGTTCCCCGACGACGACGCCCGCCGGACCGGCGACCGAATGCGGGCTCGTTGGCGCTCCCGTCGCCCCGGTGCGCGGTTCAGCCGGTGGAGCTCTGACGTCGGGTCCTCGATGCGCAACCGGTCGGCGTCGTCCGGCAGCGGCTCGGACGGCGACAGCGGCTGGTCCAGCGGCTCGAGCCGCCGCAGCTCCTGGTCTTCCCGTACCCGGTCGAGCGGCGGCGGTTCGTCGCGGCGCTCGGCTCGGCGATCAGACGGCTCGCGGGGCTTCTAGGACTTCGGGCAGGTCTTCGGTGTGCAGGACGGCCAGCGACGTGACCGCACGGGTGAGGCAGACGTAGAGGCGGCGGAGGCCGGTCCGCTCGTCGGCCTCACCGGCCACGATGCCGGCCGGCTCCACCAGCACGACGTGGTCGAACTCGAGGCCCTTCGCCAGTGAGGCGGGTACGACGTCCAGGTGCGCGTCGGCGTCGTCCTCGTCGCCCAGCACGGAGAAGGCGATTCCCTTGTCCTGCAAGGCCTTCCGGGTCGCCGCCACCAAGGCGTCCGGGACGATCAGACCGATCGAGCCGAGTCGCGCCGACACCTCGTCGACGGTCGTCACCGCGGCCGCCAGGCTGTCCGGCACCCGGTCGATGGCCAGCTCACCGCGCGCCCGTCGTACGGCGGTGGGCGGGGTGAGGTGTGGTGCGATCAGGGGGAGCAGGCGGGCGGCGTACTCGATCACTTGGCCGGGGACGCGGAAGCCCGCGGTCAGCTCCTCGGTGTGGGCACCGGTCTTGCCCAGGTGCTTCAACGCCTCGTCCCACGACGGTGTGGCCCACGGAGTGGTGCCCTGAGCGATGTCGCCGAGCACTGTCATCGAGCCGGTCGAGCACCGCCGTCCGACTGCGCGCAGCTGCATCGCGGACAGGTCCTGTGCCTCGTCCAGCACCACGTGACCCAGTGACGGCGTCCGGTCGACCAGATCGGCGATCTCGTCGATCAGCGTGGCATCGGCGACCGACCACTTCGCGGCTCCGGCCGACCGCGGCACCTTGTCCCAGATCAGCAGCGCCTGCTCTTCAGCAGTGAGGAGTCCGTCGGCGTGCTCGGCGAGCAGTTCCGGGTCGGTGAAGAGGCGGAAGAGCAGCTTCGCCGGATCCACAGCGGGCCAGAGTGCTTCGGCGTACTGCTTGACCGGGCGACTCCGGGCCACCGAGTCCTGCACCCGGTCGTCCGGTGAGTCACCGGCCGCCTCCATCCGCAGCAGGACGGCGTGCGCCAGGCGCTGGGGCAACATCGACCGGCCGGCGCCGTACCGGACTCCACGCGTCTGAAGCTCGGTGACCAGCTCCTCGGCCTGGTACGTCGGGACCCGCCACCGGTGCGATCCCCGCGGCACGACCAGCGCCTCCGTCGGCATCCGCACCTGCGACCACACCGCCCGGTGCAGTACGGCGGCCATCCGAGCATCGCCCTTGAGTACGTCGACTGCCGCCGGACCCGGCCCCGCCACCCGCACCCGGGCGACCAGCTCCTCGACCGTGGTCTGCTTCGCCTCGATCTCGCCCAGCGCGGGCAGCACGTCGCCGATGTAGCGCAGGAAGCTCGCGTTCGGCCCGACCACGAGCACTCCGGCCCGGCTGAGCTGGTCGCGATACGCATAGAGCAGGTACGCCGCGCGGTGCAGACCGACCGCGGTCTTCCCGGTCCCGGGGGCGCCCTGGACGCAGATGGTGTCGTCGACCCCGGCCCGGACGATCACGTCCTGCTCAGGCTGGATGGTCGCCACGATGTCGCGCATCGGGCCGGAACGCGGTCGCTCGATCTCCGCGTCGAGGATGTCGCTGTGTTCGTCGGCCGGCGCGCTCGAGGTCAGGTCCTCGTCCTCGAAGGCGGTCATCTCGCCATGCGTGAAGCCGAACCGGCGGCGTACCCCCACGCCCATCGGCTCGGTCCGGCTGGCCCGGTAGAACGGCACGGAGATGTCCGCGCGCCAGTCCACCACCAGCGGCTCGCCCTGGTCGTCGTTGACGTGCCGCCGGCCGATGTGGAACGTCTCGTCGGTGGGCTCGAGGTAGTCCAGCCGGCCGAAGAACAGCGGCACGTCCGGGTCGTCCTCGAGCTCCTTCATCCGCCGCCAGATCGCGGCCTGCAGGTACTCCTGGTTGACCCGGTCCGCGCTGTGGACCTCCAGCGCGCCGGTCTTCTCCCGCATCACCGCCAGCGCGGCTCGCGAGGTCTTCAGGTAGTCCTTCTCGGCCTGGAGGATGTCGGACGTATCGGGGGGCATGCGGGACCTCCGGCAGGAGTCAGGGGGAGCCTCGCCACGTTACTTGAGCACCCGCCGCGGGGAAACCGAATTACGCGTCCGCAGCCGGTCGTCGTGCAGGCCGGGGCGGAGCAGCAGCGGCAGGCTGACTCCCAGCAGGAGCAGTACGACGATGCCGTCCAGCCAGTAGTGGTTCGCCGTCACCACGACCACGGTGAAGGTGATGATCGGGTGCAGCAGCCACAGCCAGCGCCACTTGGACCGGGTGATCAGGATCATCGACAGGGCGATCAGCGACGCCCACCCGACGTGCAGACTGGGCATGGCCGCGAACTGGTTCACCGGCCCGCCGGAGTGCTCCGCGCCGTACACCGACTGGCCGAACCGCAGCCCGGTGTCGACGAACCCGGGCATCATCCGCGGCGGTGCCAGCGGGAACGCCATGTGCCCGACCAGTGCCAGCCCGGTCACCGACACCATCGTCCACCGGACGTGTGGGTAGGCCTTCGGCCGCCAGATGCTCAGCCAGAGCAGTACGGCGGCGGTCAGTGGAGCATGCACGCTGGCGTAGTAGAGGTTCGCCCCTTCGACCAGGTGCGGGAACTTCAGTGCCGCGTGCTGGATCGAGGCCTCGTTCGGCAGGTGCAGCCAGCTCTGGAAGGACAGCACCTCATGGGCGTTGCTGAACGCAGACCCGGTATGTCGCGCGGCGATCTGCCGGCCCGCACTGTAGACGAGGAAGAGGGTGGCCAACAGGACCGCTTCCCTGACCACCCGCCAGAAGACCTGCGCCCCGCGCTGTCCCTGCTCTTCCCCACCCGGCCCCACCCGCTCCAGCGCCTCTATCCCCATACTCCTCGACGGTACCTGCCGTACCCCGAGGATTTGTCCAGGCGCAACCCTGGCGTTGCCCTGGGCAACCCCTGGCCGCGCTCAGGGGCACCGTTCGTGACGCGCTCGTCACGCCGTTGCGATCATCCCTTGACGGCCCCGGTCAGCACGCCCTTGGCGAAGTGCCGCTGCAGGAACGGGTAGACGAGCAGGATCGGCACGATCGAGACGACCAGGATCGCCATCTGGATCGACGCCTGCGGTGGCAGCCGCTCGGTGCCGAGCTCCGCGCTGCCCAGCTGGGCGTCGTTGATCACATAGGTGCGCAGCACCAGCTGCAACGGCCACAGCTTGGAGTCGTTGAGGTACAGCAGCGCGGAGAAGAACGCGTTCCAGTAGGCCACCGCGTAGAACAGCCCGATCACCGAGAGCACGGCCTTGGACAGCGGCAGCACGATGTAGGTGAACGTCTTCAGCTCACCCGCGCCGTCGATCCGCGCGCTCTCGGTGAGCTCGTTCGGCAGGTTCATGAAGAACGCCCGCAGTACGACGACGTTGAACGCGCTCACCATCGTCGGCACGATCAGCGCCCAGATGCTGTCCAGCAGACCGACGCCCTTGACGGTCAGGTACAGCGGGATGATCCCGGGAGAGAACAGCATGCTGAACAGGATCACCAGCAGGATCGGCCGCCCGGCCACGAACCCGGGCCGGGACAACGCGTAGGCGAGCAGACAGGACACGGTCAGGCTGAGCAGTGTGCCCACAACGGTGACGAAGATGCTGACGAACAGCGCCTGCGTCACCACCCCGCCGGAGAACAGCGACTCGTAGGCGGCGAAGTTGACCGACTTCGGGAACAGCACCAGCCCGCCGGACTCGTTGATCTGCTTGTTCGGCGCCACGCTGGTCGAGATCACCCCGACGAACGGGATGATCACCACCGCGCAGAACACCAGCAGGACCAGTCCCTTGAAGACCCGCATCGGCCAGGAGGGCATCGGCACGCCCTGGACGATCTTCCGGTGAGGTGCGACTCTGCGGGCCACGATCGTCTGCGTCATCGGTTGTACACCCCTTGCTCCCCGAAAATGTGGGCGACCTTGTTCGCGGTGAGCACGAGGATGACCCCGACGATGCCCTTCACCAGGCCGACCGCGGCCGCCACGCCCCAGGCGCCACCGAGCACGCCGTTGTTGTAGACGTAGGTGTCGAGGACCTCACTGACGTCCCGGCCGACCGCTTGCTGCTGCAGGATGATCTGCTCGAAGCCGACGGTCAGCGAGTCGCCGAGCCGCAGGATGAACAGCAGGATGATGATCCCGCGCAGCCCGGGCAGGGTGACGTGCCACAGCTGTTTCATCCGGCTGGCGCCGTCCACACTGGCTGCCTCGTACAGCTGCGAGTCGATCTGGGACAGGGCAGCCAGGAACAGGATCGTCGCCCAGCCGGTGTCCTTCCAGATGATCTGCGACGTCAGCAGGACGTGGAACAGCTCCGAGTTCCCGATGATGTCGAGCGTGGCGAGGTCGTGCGAGCGCAGGTAGTTGTTCAGCAACCCGCTGCCGCCGAGCATCTGCTGGAACAGCGCGACCACGATCACCCAAGACATGAAGTGCGGCAGGTAGAGGATGCTCTGCGCGATCCGCTTGATCCGCTCGGAGAACAGCGAGTTCAGCAGCAGGGCCAGCAGGATCGGCGCCGGGAACACGAACACCGACTGCAGGCTGGTCAGGATCAGCGTGTTCTTCAACGCCCGCAGGAACGCCGGATCGCCGTTGAAGATCACGCTGAAGTTCGCCCAGCCGGACCAGTCGCTGCCGCCGATGCCCAGGAACGGCTGGTAATCCTTGAACGCGATCACGTTGCCGAGCAGCGGCACGTAGTGGAACGCGATGATCAGCGCGGTGCCGGGCAGCGCGAACAGCAGCAGCACCCGGTCCCGGAGCAGGCGCCGCCCCAGGCTCAGCCGCTGCTGCGATCGCGTCTTGGAACGTTGGAGCATCTACTTCCCTGCCGTGTCGGTGAGCGCTTGCTCGAGCTCGGTCCGCATCTTGTCGCCGCCCGCGGACTTCCAGGTCTGCACTGCCGCGGTCCAGTCGGACACCGGCTTCTTGCCCTGCGCGATCTGGCCTTCCAGGTCGGTCATCGTCTTCGCGAGCTGCGGCTGCTTCTTCGACTGCGCGTCGGAGTACAGCCCGTACGACGCGTCGTGCACGAGCCGTTTGGCGACCTTCTCCTGGATCGCGTGCTGCTTCTGCGGCACGTCCGGCTTGCCGGCCCAGTACAGCGCCAGGGTGCTGTCGCTGATGTACTGCAGGCCGATACCGGTCTCCACCACTCCGACCTTGGTCGGCACCGGGTCCGTGCCCTGCAGGGTGTAGTGCCGGCCCGCGACGCCGTACTTGCGGAACAGGTACTCCTCGGTGCCGAAGGGCGCGGCCATCCAGTTCGCGATCTTCAGCAGCGTCTCGGCCGTGTGCTTGCTGTCCTTGCTGAACGAGGTGACGTTGTTCAGCGCCGAGCCCATCCACGGGCTGCCCTCGCCACCGTCGAAGCCGGGCACGTCGAGCATGTTCACCGCGAACGCGTCGCCGGCGGTGTTGTCGGAGTAGTACTGGTTCCACGCCACGAAGCTGTCGTAGTCGAACGCGGCGGTACCGCCGTTGAACCACTGCTTGCGGGCGCTCGCCTTGTCGTTGAACGCGTCCGGGTTGATCACACCGGCGGCGACCATCTTGCGGGCCGCCTCGAGCGCCTCGAGTTGCGCCTCGTGCTCGTACATCGAGGTGAACTTGCCGCCGTCCTCCTTCCAGACGTTCGGGATGCCGAGCATCTGCCGGATGGTCGACAGCGGCACCCTGGTCCAGGCCCACTTGTTCTGCTTGGCCGCGGTCATCTCCTTGGCCAGGTCGAAGAACTCCTGGAAGTTCTTCGGGGCAGGGTCCTTGATGCCCTTCGCGGCCAGCAGGTCCTCGCGGTACAGGGCCAATGAGGTCCGTGACATCCCGCGCGGCACCGGGACGCCGTAGATCGCGCCGTTGAAGACGCAACCCTTCCAGTACTCGGTCGGGATGTTCGCGAGGAACGGGTACTTGCTGACCGCGTCACCGGACAGGTGCTCGGTCAGATCCATGCACTTGGCCTTCACCAGGCCGGGGATCTGCACGGTGTCGACCGGGATGTTCAGGATGTCGGGCAGGTCGCCGCCGGCGATCCGGGTGGCGAACTTGTCCTTGTACTCGTCGTTCGAGGCCATGCTGATCTGCAGTTCGGAGCCGAGCCGCTGGTTCACGGCCTGCCAGAACGGGTTCCTGTCCGCAGCCGGCGGTATCGCGCCCGGGATGTTGGTCAGGAACGTGATCGGCTTGCCGTCGCCGGGGACGTCGGTGATCACCTTGGCGGGGTTCGCCGGGTACTTGAGGAAGCCGTCCAGCACCACGTCGGTGCCGGGCAGGTCGGGCTTGATCTCGCCGTACCTGGTGTACGTCGGCAGTTTCACCGCCGCGTTGGCGGCCGCGGTGTTCTTCTTGTCCGACGCGCACCCCTCCAGCAGCGGCGTACCCGTGACCGCGACAGCGGCGGCGGCCAGGCCGCCGCCGAGGAAAGTTCTTCTGCTGACTGGCATGAGGCCTCACTTCCATCGGAGGGCCACACCATGACATAGTACGTCCTATGTCTTCAAGAGTCGGCGCCGTGGAAATCACTCCGGCCGTGGTCTTCGACCCGGCCGGTAGCGGCTATCACACGTTCCGGATCCCGTCCGTGCTGGCGCGAGGCGAGTTGGTGCTCGCCTTCTGCGAGGGGCGGCTGCATGGGTCCGGCGACGCGGGTGAGATCGAGGTCGTGCTCCGGCGGTCGCTCGACGGCGGGCAGACCTGGCTGCCACTGCAGGTGGTGTCGGCCGTGCCCGGCAAGACGTGTGGGAATCCGGTGCCGGTGATCGACCCCGCGAGCGGCGACATCGTGCTGGTCACGGTGCAGAACGGCGCCGACGCCGTCGAGCTGTCGCTTGCCCGCGGCACCGATCCGGAGTCCGGCCGGCGGGTGTTCGTGCAGCGGTCCACCGACGACGGCGCGTCGTGGAGCCCGACGGTGGAGATCACCGCGCAGGTGAAGCCCTCCGACTGGGGTTGGTACGCGACCGGGCCCTGTCACGGGATCGCGCTCACGAGTGGTCGGCTCGTCGTACCGGCGAACCACTCGTTCGTGCCGTCGGAGCCGGTCGACGATCTGATCCGGCTGAACGGCGGGCACTGCATCGTCAGCGACGACGGCGGGATCACCTGGGCGGTCGGCTTCGTCGATCGCAACGACGGCGCGGAGATCAACGCGAACGAGACCACCGTCGCCGAGTTGCCCGACGGACGCTTGTACTTCAACGCCCGCAACCACCAGGGGACCGGGCCGGCGCGGGTGCACGCCTGGTCCTCGGACGGCGGTGCCACGCTCGACGCGCCGTACGCCGGGATCCCCGAGATCACCGCGCCGGGGATCCAGGGGAGTGTGCTCACGCTGCCCGACGGCCGGCTGGTGCTGTCGACACCGGTCAACCCGTCGAGCCGCCGGGAGCTGACCGTGTTCGTCAGCGATGACTCCGGTCAGTCCTGGCGGGCCGCGCTGGTGGTGCATCCGGGCATGGCCGGCTACTCCGATCTCGTCCTCCGGCCCGACGGCTCGGTCGGCATCTTCTACGAGGCTGGTGAAACCTCCTCGTTCGCGACCCTCCGCTTCGCCACATTCGCCCTTTGACGTTGGGAGACCCCTTGACCGACTCCGCCCAGTTGACCGGCGTGGTGCCGCCACTCGTCACCCCGCTCACCCCCGAGTACGACGTCGACACCGCATCGCTGGCCCGGTTGATCCAGTACCAGTTGACCGGCGGTGTGGACGGGGTGTTCGTGCTCGGCACCTCCGGCGAAGGCACGTTCCTGACCGACGAGCAGCGGCAGGTCGTGCTGGAGACGGCCGTGGCGGAGGTGTCGGGGCAGGTGCCGGTGCTGGCCGGTGTCATCGACACGTCGACCGCTCGAGTCAGTGCGCACGTGTCTGCTGCGTTGAAGGCCGGTGTGGACGGTCTGGTCGCGACGGCGCCGTTCTACGCCGCCACGCATCCGGCGGAGATCGAGCGGCATTTCACGCGGCTCGAGTCATTGGCTGGGGATACGCCGCTCTACGCGTATGACATTCCGTCGCGGGTCGGGACGAAGCTGCCGGCGTCGTTGGTGATCTCGCTCGGGCAGCAGGGCGTCATCGCTGGCGTGAAGGACTCGAGTGGTCAGGAGACAAGCCTGCGGCAGTTGGTGCTCTCGCGACGGGAGGCCGGGTTGGACGGCTTCGCGGTCATGACCGGGTCGGAGGTCACCGTCGACTCCGCGCTGGCCTTCGGTGTCGATGGCGTCGTACCTGGGTTGGGGAACGTGGATCCGGCCGGCTATGTGCGGTTGTTCGACGCATCGGTCTCCGGTGACGCGGCCGCGGCGCGGGCCGAGCAGGATCGGTTGTTCCGGTTGTTCGAGATCATCGACGTGGCGGATCGCTCGCGGATGGGCGCGAGTTCAGCGGCACTCGGTGCGTTCAAGGCGGGGTTGTATCTGCTGGGCGTGATCGACTGCCCGGTGACGGCGTACCCGTGTATCCCCTTGAGCGACACCGAGATCGCCGCGATCCGGCCCTTACTGGACCGCGCCGGATTACACTGAGCGGTCCTAGTCTCAAGGAGGACCGGGTGACAACGGGTGGGCTCGGCCGGGCACGTGGTGCGGCGGGAAATCAGTCCTTCATTCGCGACCAGATGAAGTCGTACATCCTGGAGCGCGGGCTGAAGGCGGGTGATCCGCTGCCCAACGAGCAGGAACTGATGGCTCAGCTCGGCGTCGGGCGGCACCCGTTGCGCGAGGCGATGAAGGCGCTGCAGGCGGTCGGGATCATCGAGATCCGGCACGGGTACGGGACGTACGTCGGCGAGGTGTCACTGCAGTCGCTGGAGGACGGGCTCGCGTTCCGGATGTCGCAGTCGATGGCCGGCGACCTCCGCGACGTGCAGAACGTCCTCGATGTCCGCCAGGCCATCGAGGTCGGCATGGCCGAGGACGTGGTGGAGTTCTTCAGCCGGCACGGGGACGACACCCTGGAGCCGATCGTCGAACGCATGGAAGCCAAGGCAGCGGACGGGAAGTACTTCCCCGACGAGGACTGGGCCTTCCACCAGGCACTCTACGAGCCGCTCGGCAACGCCCTCGTCATCGACCTGCTCAGCGTCTTCTGGCGAACCTTCTCGCAGGTCGACGCACGCCTCCCCGGCGCGCGCTACACCCCCGCCGACGCGGCCGCCTGGCACCGCGATCTCCTGAACACCCTCCGAACAGGAGACCCCGAAGCCTTCGCCCGCTCCATGAAGAAACACTTCAACGGCATCCACACACGGCTAGGCGAATAGGTAGCGTGCAGCTCGACAGGACGTATACCCCCACTAAGGGACAACGTCCGGTCACCCGAGCGTGCGTCGGCCCCTGAGACCTGGACACGTCCTGTCGAGCTGTCCCCTGTGGACAAGCCAAGTCACGCGGCAGCCGACATCAGGCACCATCCTTGGATGGAGACGGTCGCCGAGGCCCTGGCTCGGCGAGGAGGGTGGGCAAGCTCCGCCGAATTGGTTGCCGCGACCTCCCGTCGTGCAGTCGGCGCCGCGCTCGAGCGAGGTGAGGTGCAGCGGATCGCACTTGGGATCTACGCGCTGCCCGGTCTTCCCGCCGACCAGGTGGCAATGCTCGCGTACGACGGAGTCCTCTCACACCTGAGCGCTGCGAGGGCGCAGGGTCTTCCGCTTCTGGTGACACCGGAGAAGCCGCACGTCACCGTCCCGCCCAAGCGCCGGCCACGTCCGGGACCACCCGCCGTTCTGCACTGGGCGCACACAAGTTCTGACGAGCGCCGGAACCGGATCACCTCGCTGCTTCGGACCGTGGTCGACTGTTCCCGCATCCTCCCGTTCGCCGAGGCACTGGCCGTCGCCGATGCGGCGCTCGCCACCCGACAGCTCAGCCAGCAGGAGTTGCTTGCCGCGACTGTCGCGATGCGCGGCTCCGGCTGTCCGAACGCTCGCAGGATGGCCGAAGCCGCCACCTGTCACTCCGGCAGCTTCCTGGAGTCGATGCTCCGGGCACTCCTGATCAGCGAAGCCATCGACGGCTTCGAACCACAGGTGCTGGTGTCGTCCGGGTGGTTCCGGGCCCGGGTTGATCTGGGACATCGGGCCGCCCGCTTGGCGGTCGAGGCGGATGGCTACGAGTTCCACGGATCCCGGCGGGACTTCGCCGCCGACTGCCACCGGTACGACGAGCTCGTGGCGGCCGGCTGGCTCGTCCTCCGATTCACGTACGAGCAGGTGATCGGTGATCCGGCCTGGGTGGTCGCGACCATCCGCGCTGCGTTGGCTCAGCGTCTCTCCGGTTGACGACGTGCAGCTCGACAGGAGGTGTCGGGGGCAGAGCGGCTTGGACGCCGGTCCCCAAGCGTGGCGAGCGACCGGCTGACCCGATACCTCCTGTCGAGCTGCACATCGTGCTCAGGCGAAGAGGTTCTCGGCATCGACGATCGTGTAGGCGTAGCCCTGTTCGGCTAGGAAGCGTTGGCGGTGGGCGGCGAACTCGGCGTCTACGGTGTCGCGGGCGACGATCGAGTAGAAGCGTGCGGTGCGGCCGTCGCCCTTGGGGCGGAGGACGCGGCCGAGGCGCTGGGCCTCTTCCTGGCGGGAGCCGAAGGTGCCGGAGACCTGGATGGCCACAGACGCCTCCGGCAGGTCGATGGAGAAGTTGGCGACCTTCGACACCACCAGACGCTTGATCTCGCCGGTGCGGAACGCCTGGAACAGACGCTGCCGTTCCTTCACCGTGGTCTCGCCCTTGATCACCGGGCACTCGAGTCGTTCGCCGAGCTCGTCCAGCTGGTCGATGTACTGACCGATCACGAGCAGCGGCTCGTCCGCGTGATGCTCGGCGATCTGCCGTACCAGCCGGGACTTCGCCGGGGTCGACGCGGCCAGCCGGTAGCGGTCTTCGGGCTCCGCGGTCGCGTACACGAACCGCTCGCTCTGCTCCAGGTCGACCCGCACCTCGATGCAGTCGGCCGGAGCGATCCAGCCCTGTGCCTCGATGTCCTTCCACGGCGCGTCGTACCGCTTCGGGCCGATCAGCGAGAACACGTCACCCTCGCGGCCGTCCTCCCGGACCAGCGTCGCGGTCAGGCCGATCCGGCGCCGGGTCTGCAGGTCGGCGGTCATCCGGAAGATCGGCGCCGGCAGCAGGTGCACCTCGTCGTACACGATCAGGCCCCAGTCCCGCGCGTCGAACAGCTCCAGGTGGGAGTAGACGCCCTTCCGGCGCGTGGTCATCACCTGGTACGTCGCGATCGTCACCGGCCGGATCTCCTTGCGGGCACCGGAGTACTCGCCGATCTCCTCCTCGGTCAGGCTGGTGCGCTTGAGCAGCTCGTCCTTCCACTGCCGCGCGGACACCGTGTTCGTCACCAGGATCAGCGTGGTCGCCGACGCCTGCGCCATCGCGGCCGCGCCGACGATCGTCTTGCCCGCCCCACAGGGCAGTACGACGACGCCGGAGCCGCCGTGCCAGAACGAGTCCACCGCCTGCTGCTGGTACGGGCGCATGTCCCAGCCGTCCCGGACGAGCTCGATGGCGTGCGTCTCGCCGTCCACGTACCCGGCGAGGTCCTCCGCGGGCCAGCCGAGCTTCAGCAGCGTCTGCTTGAGGTGACCACGCTCCGACGGGTGCACCAGCACGGTGTCGTCGTCGATCCGCGCCCCCAGCATCGGCTTCACCTTGGCGCTCCGCAGCACCTCCTCGAGCACCGGCCGGTCGGTCGTCACCAGCACCAGACCGTGCTGCGGGTGCTTCTCGAGCCGCAGTCGCCCGTACCGGTCCAGCGTCTCCGCGATGTCGACGAGCAGTGAGTGCGGCACCGGGTAGCGGCTGTAGCGCAGCAGAACGTCGATCACCTGCTCGGCGTCATGCCCCGCCGCCCGAGCGTTCCACAACCCCAGCGGCGTCAGCCGATAGGTGTGCACATGCTCCGGCGCCCGCTCCAACTCAGCAAACGGCGCAATAGCCTTCCGGCACTCGTTCGCCTCCGCATGCGCAGTCTCCAGCAAAAGCGTCTTGTCCGACTGCACAATCAGTGGACCGTCTGTCACTACCGCTCCCTATCGTCGCCCCGACCCTCCATTGTGCCTCAGGCGGTCAAAGGACAGGTCGGGCAGTGGAGATGCGGTGGAGGGCGTAGGTGCGGGGTTGGTCGGTGGCGTCTTCGTAGGCGGTGAGCCAGCCGTCGGCCACTCGGACCGGCTCGACGATGCGTTCGGAGGCGGTGCCGTTGTGGTCGACGTACGAGATCCAGGTGCGGGTGTGGGACTCGGCGGCGTTGGTCAGGACCGCGATGGTCTCGGCGGGGGCGGTGGGGTCGAGCAGGCCGTCGTCGGCGGGGCGCTCGGCGGCGATCCGGTCCCCGGCGCGGACCTTCTCGATCACGGCCTTCACCTGGTCGTCGGTGAGGTCGACCGGGTTGTCCACGAAGTCCCGGCTGGTACGACGCCGTGGCGCCTCACCGCGTCGCGCCGTGCCACCGGTCACATGGACCACGCCGTCGAACGTCTCCGCCAGCGGCGCTAGACCCGCCTCACGCAATCGGCTCAGCACCATGTCCGGCGGCGACGGCGACACGACCACAGTCGGCGCCAGCCGGCGGAAACGGATACCCGGAAGGTTCGAGCTCACCAGTTGAGTCAGCACAGTCTCGTCATCACAGCGCAGGTACGTCGACGCCGTACCGATCCGGAGTACGCCGTGCCGCCGTGCGACGTCATCGATCAGGTAAGTCAGCGGCTGGGGGACCGGAGTCCGAGAGTGCTCGGCCAACCACTTGTGCAACTGGTCAGCGGTCCGCCCGAGGTCGAAGGCACGCCGTACTGAGCCTTCACTGAAGCGATAGACCGCCGCGCCACCGTGCGACTCGACATCGGCCATCGCCGACAGCTCTTCCTGCACAACACGCACCAGGGGACCGGGCGCAACAGCAGTCAGGTCAGCCTGCAACAGCACCTCGGACACCGGCTCTGGCACCAGCGGGTTGATCGCCTCGGCCAGATCGTCCACCGTCGGCTCCGGCTGCAGCAGGGGTCGCGCATGCTCCGCCAACGCGCCCAGACCAGTCAGCCCGAGTAGTGCGGCCTCAGTGACGCTCCACTCGACCAGATCGTCGCGGAACTGCCCGCCACGCCGCGGCCGATGCCACGCCACCCAAGTCACCACAGACTCCGTGGACGGCGCCGTACCCAGACCAGCCTCGGCCAACGCCTGCAACGTCAGCACCCGGACCTCCGGCGCCAGCAACCGCTCCAGATCCGGGGCGAGCGCATTGATCAGCCGCTCACGTGCAGCGGCCGTAGCACCACCACTGTCGCGTCTGCCGATCAGTCCGATCGCCCTGAGCCCACCGAACCACGCAAACACCAGCTGACCCCACCGATGCGCCAGGTCAAGCTCCAGCCAGTCGTCGTAAACGCTGGTAGGCAACCACATCTCAGTACTGCCGACTTCCACGGCCGCTAGCAGCCCACCGGCGTACGCGATCTCCAGCACGGCTGCGGTCGTCTGCTCCTCCGCGCCGATCTTGCCGGCCAGACTGCGGAGGTCACGCACGCCAATTCCACCCGTACGCAGGACTGGCGGCGGCTCGGACCCAAGCTGCTCCAGAGCACGATCAACCAGCCGAACCAGGTCAAGCGCTGCCCCAGCCGCGGCCCGGTCGGCGATCGCCGCGGACACCTTCTTCCCGTCCAACGGCGGCGGCGTCGGCCGCGTCGACGCGAGCACTCGCCCGCCCCGCAGATGCAGACCGATCTGCCGCGGCAACACCACCGTGTTCGCGTCCTTGGGTACGACGAGGCCGCGCGCGAGCAACCGCTCGACCGGCGTACGCGCCGAGGCAATCGTCACCGGCCGCTCGGCCTTCTCCACAGAACCGGTCGGCGGACCCCACGTCAGCTTGTCGAGCACCGCACGCGCGTCCGGGCCGGCCTCTTCGATCAACTTGTCCAGGTCGCCGAAATGCCTGGTCGTGACAGGACCGAGCCCAGCCGGTGTCGGCCCGAGCAGTTCGTGGACCGCGCGGATCGGCCGCAGATCGTCCTCGGTGCCCCACACGAGCGCCAGCTCCAGCAGCTCGGCCACCCGAGGCCGGACCACCTCGACAGGCTGATCCACACCGGCCGCCAACGCGGCCAGCTCCACCGGCTCAGGCAGGGCCGACAAAGACTCGAGCAGATCCACCCCGAACTCGTCTAGCCGGTTGATCGCCCGCGCCGCCGACGCGTTGGTGGTCGCCCGGGCCGCCAGCTGACCGGTGTCCGCGGGGATCGGCATCGCCAGATCGGGGCGCTTCTGGAGCAGTTGGCCGAGCGCGGCGTCGTCCCACCCACGCAGCGCCTCGGCGAGGGTACGTGGGCGGTTCCGCTCGGATGTGCTCATCCCTCCAACGGTACGGCCCCATCCCCACACACCACTAACCGTTCCCCGAGATCACCCAGGATCCGGCCATCGTCTCCGCCAAGGTGCTCTCCAACCTCGCCGACGCCGTCCAGCCCGTCGTGGGCCTCACTCGGCTGCGCCGGCGCTGCCGATCCGGCGGAAGCCGACGCGTTCGTAGACGGCGGCGACCGCGTCGGACTCCGCCGACAGCAGGACGAGATCGACCCCGTTCGCGAAGGCGTGCTCGACCAGCACGGCGGTGAGGGCCGCGGCCAGGCCGCGGCGGCGCATGGACGGCAGAGTCCCGACGCCGACGATCTCGGTGGTAGGCCCGACCGGCTGGTGCGCCCCGCTGGCGACCATGCCTTCGTCGGTGAAGGCACCCGCGTTCACGGTCACGCCCCTGAGCGCCCGGTCCCGCAGGCCCGCGATCATGTCATCCGTCACCTCCGCCGCGTGGGCGTCGCGCTCCACCGGTCCGGCCGCGCCCACCGCCGTACCGGGGTCGCTGAAGGCGAGTCCCGCGACCGCCCGGGCCTGCCGCAGTACGGCGTCCTCGGCGGGCAGGATCTCGCAGCGTGCGTCCACCGTCACCGGGCGGAAGTCGTCGCGCTCGAGCACGAGGAGCGGGTGCTCGAGCACGGTCAGCCCGGCCGCGGCCGCCGCCGGACCCAGTGAAGGGCAGGTCTCGACGACCCACTCGAAGCTCAGCGGGATGCCCAGCTCCGCACAACGGGCCCGGACCAGCTCGACATCGGCCGGCTCGATAGTGGTTCCCGAGCCCGGCACCGGGCGTGCGTAGTACGGCCAGATCGTCGTACTGCGGAACAGCGTGAACGGCCCGACCTGCTCGGCCACCGAGCCGGACAGCGGGACCGCATGAAGGTAGTCGTCGACTCTGCTGATCATCGCGACGCAGTGAATCACCCCGACGGGGTCCACGCCAGCGAATATGTCGAAGTTCGTCCATCGGCTCCGACGTCCCAACGTGCAACCACGAACCTGGAGGATCGCGATGGAGAAAGTGACCTCGGCGGACGGTACGACGATCGCCTACGAGCGGCTGGGGACCGGGCCTCGGCTGATCCTGGTCGGCGGCGCACTGTGCGACCGAAGATCCCTCCTGCCTCTCGCGACGGGACTGGGCCGCCACTTCGACGTGGTGACCTACGACCGCCGCGGCCGCGGTGACTCTGCCGACAGCCCGACGTACGGCGTGCAGCGCGAGGTGGACGACCTCGGAGCGCTCCTCACAGCCATGGGCGGTACAGCGGCCGTCTATGGACACTCTTCCGGCGCCGGGCTGGTCGCGATCGCGGCTAGCACCGGTCTGCCGTTCACGAAGGTCGTGTTGCACGAGCCGCCGTACGGACCGGACGACGCCGAGCCGACGGGCGACGCGGACGCGGTGCTCGAATTGCTCGCCGCTGGACACCGCCGCGAGGCGGTCGAGCGCCACCTGACAATGACGGGCATGCCGGAACCGATGGCCCGGGAGTACGCCGCCACGCCCGGCCTGGCCGAGTGCGCGCCAACCCTGGCCTACGACTACACCGTGATGGGCCTGACCGTCGGCAGCCGCGTGCCGGTCGACGTGCTCGCCAAGGTCACCCAGCCGGCCCTCGTCGTCGCCGGGAGCGCGTCACCGCCGTTCATGGTCGACACGGCCAGGCGGATCGCGACGATCCTGCCAGCCGCCCGGTACGCCGAACTCGCCGACCAGCATCACGCCGTACCGCCGGAGATCCTCGCTCCCGTGCTGCACGACTTCCTGAGCTCACGAAAGGACTGACCATGGAGAAGGTGACCTCGGCGGACGGTACGACGATCGCCTACGAGCGGCTCGGCCGTGGACCTCAGGTGATCCTGGTCGGCGGCGCGCTCTGCGACCGCAACGCACTCAAGCCCCTGGCGACCGAACTGTCGCGCGACTTCGACGTAGTGACCTACGACAGACGCGGGCGCGGTGACTCCGGCGACAGTACGGCGTACGCCGTGGAACGCGAGGTGGACGACATCGCGGCGCTGCTCACGGCCGTCGGTAGTCGCGCGGCGATCTACGGACACTCGTCCGGCGCCGGGCTGGCGGCGATCGCGGCGAGCACCGGTCTGCCGTTCACGAAGGTGGTGCTGCACGAGCCGCCGTACGGACCGGACGACGTCGACTCGGAGGAGGACGGCGGGCAGGTGCTCGAGTTGCTGCGCGAGGACCGCCGGCAGGAGGCGGTCGAGTTGTTCCTGATGATGGCGGGCATGCCGAAGCAGGTGGCGATCGAGACCGCGGCTGCTCCCGGCGTGGCCGACCTCGCCCCGACGCTGGCCTACGACTTCGCCGTCATGGATCACGGCGCACCCGGCGGGCGGACCCCGGTCGAGCTGCTCGCCAAGATCACGCAGCCGACGCTGGTGGTCGCCGGGACCGCGTCACCGCCGTTCATGGTCGACGCGGCGCACCGGATCGTGGCGATGCTGCCCACGGCCCGGTACGCCGAACTCGCCGACCAGGATCACGTCGTACCACCGGAGCTCCTCGCCCCGGTGCTGAGCGAGTTCCTCTAGTCGGCGATGATCTCGATCGAGACCTTGTTCGGGTAGAACGCGACGTGCTCGCGGATGTCCGCGACCGCGTCGTACGGCTGCTCGTAGGTCCACACCGCGTTCACCCCGTCCGCCCCGGCGGGGAGGACGCTGTAGTACGACGCGTCGCCCTTGTACGGGCAGTAGCTCTCGTGGTCGGTGCGCGCGAGCAGCGTGAGATCGACGTCCTTGCGCGGGATGTACTGCACGGCGGCGTAGCTCGCCTCCTGCAGCGACAGTGCGTCCCGGGTGTCCGCGATCACCTGGTCGCCGACCTTCACCACCACGCGGTCCGGATTCTTCCCGACCGTGATCGGGTGGTCCGGGCCAGGAATCTTCACGGTCTTGTCCGCCATTGCCGTCAGCTCTCTGTCGAGGTGTCGTTCAACCTTTCACCAACCGGCGGCGGCCCGGCGGCATTCCCGCAGATCCGCGATCATCGTGGGATGGAACTGCGGCAGATCCAGTACTTCGTAACAGTCGCCGAGGTACTCAACTTCGGGCGGGCCGCGGAGCAGCTCGGGATGGGACAGCCGGGCGTGAGTCAGCAGGTCGCGCGCCTGGAGCGTGAGCTGGGTGTGCAGCTGTTCGACCGCTCAGCCCGCGCGATCCGGCTGACCGAGGCCGGCCAGCGCTTCCTGCCGGCCGCTCGCGCGGTACTCGTCTCGGTCGACCAGGCGCGCGCGGCCGCCACCGGCCGGTCAGGTCACGCGGTGCGCCTCGGCACCAGCACCGGACTGGGCGAGCGGCTGGAGACGGTGGTCGCCGAGCTCGCCGCGAAGGGTGTGCAGGTCGAGCTGGTCAGTACGTCGACCCGCGCCCGGCTGGACCGGGTCAGGGGCGGCCAACTCGACGCCGCGTTCGTCCGAGGACCGAACGAGACGGCCGGTCTGGAGTTCGTCCCGGTTTGGGAGGACGCCCTGCTGATCGCCCTGCCGGCCTCGGTCGCGCCGGTTGGCGATATCGCGTTGAAGGAGCTGAGTGCGTTGCCGCTCCGGATCACCTCGCGCCGGAACAACCCGCCGCTCGTCGACCTGGTGATGACCGCCTGTGCCGCCGAAGGGTTCGAGCCTGTGCTCGGGCCGCAGTCGAACAGCCTGCAGGACACCCACGCCGCGATCGGCGCGGGGACGCCCAGCTGGACGGTGATCTACGAGTCGCACGCGCAGCTCCTTCGCGAGGGACGCGTGGTCTTCCGCCGGCCGCAGCCACGGCTCGCCCTGACCACGAGCCTCGCCGTCCCGGCCGGGACCACGGTCGGCGGCGAACTCGCCGTACTGCTGGAGGCGTGCCGGAAGGCGTCCGATCGATTCGAGTGATGGCTGCGCATCGAAGCTGCGTCTCGTTCGTGGGCGCGGCGGCGACTGGAATGGGCTCAACAGCCCCACGAGAAAGGAACATCCGATGCCCGTCGTCACCGTTCTGCAAGGCCCACGGACCCCGGAGCTCAAGCGCGAGCTGGTCCAGCGGATCACCGACGCGTTCGTCGACAGCCTCGGCGTACCGGCTCAGAGCGTGCAGGTCTGGATCCAGGAGACCCCGCCGGAGAGCTGGGCCGTCGGCGGCACCCTCACCGCCGACAAGTAGTCAGTCGAGGAGGAAGACACCCCCGCCGCGACGGCGGCAGTCGCGTCAGTCCGCGGCGGGGTCTTCGAGCTCGACGACCAGGCAGGGGCCGCCGTCGAACACGCCGCCGTCGATACCCAGTGCCAGGCCGTCGGCGTACAGGTGCGGGCCGGTCAGGAACTCCGGGTCGATGCCGAGCTGGTCGGCGACGATGCTGTGGCCGTGCACGATCCGGGCGCCGCCGAGGTGGTGCAGCAGGATGCGCGCCACCTCCGGACCGCTCGCGCCGCGGAACGCGTACCGCGCCGTCATCCGGCGCCAGATCTCCCACCACACCTCGATGTCGTCGGAGTGCAGCTCGGTCCGGGCCGCCGCGTTGATCCGATCGATGGTGTCGCCCCACTCGACGTACTCCGCGGTGTCGGAGTGCATCAGCAGGTGTCCGGCGTCCAGCCCGAGCATCGGCTGGTCGAGCAGCCAGGCGACCTCGTCGTCGGTGAGCAGCTCCTGGTCGCGGTCCTGGCCGCCGTTCAGCGCCCAGGATCGCTCGAAGCTGCGCGCGCTGAGGCCGTCGTGCGGGACGAAGGTGTCGCCGAACTTCCACATCCCGAGCGCGAGGATCTCGTGGTTGCCGAGCAGCATCCGGATCGCGTCGTGCGGCGCCTGGTCGATCAGCTCGCGGACATAACGCAGTACGCCGATCCCGTCGGGGCCGCGGTCGAAGAAGTCGCCGAGGAACCACAGCCGGGCGTCCTGGCCCGACCAGTTGCCCTCGGCATCGGTCAGTCCGGCCTCGTGCAGTGAGGCCTTGAGTTTCTCCGGGTGGCCGTGGACGTCGCTCACGGCGTACACCCGGGTCATGTCATCCCCGCACGGTCAGAACGATCAGTACGACGTTGAGCGCCGTGACGGCGGTGGCTACCAGGCATGCGGCGAGAGTAGTCGCCCGGCGGTTGACAAGGCTGCCCATGACGCGCCGGGACGCGGTCAATCGGACCAGCGGCCACAGGACGCAGGGGATGCCGAAGCTCAGCACCACCTGGGAGACCACCAGCGCCCGGCTCGGGTCGATGCCGATCGCAAGAACCACCAGGGCCGGCACCAAGGTCACCAGGCGGCGAACGGCCAGCGGGATGTGCCGGTGCCAGAACCCCTCCAGGATGACGGAACCGGCGTACGTCCCGACCGAGGAGGACGCGAATCCGCTGGCCAACAGGGCGAGCGCGAACAAGAGGGCCGGAAGCTGACCGAGCCGGATGCCGATCGCGGCGTGGGCTGCGTCGAGCGAGTCGGCGCCGGTGCCGCCCAGCGCGGCCGCCGCGACCACCACCATCGCCAGGTTGACCGCGCCGGCCAACGCCATCGCGACGGCCACATCCACCCGAGTGGCGCGCAGTACGCGGGATTTGCCGCTGTCCGAGCGGATGCTCTTCCAGTGCCGGTCGGTGACGAGGGCGCCGTGCAACCAGATCGCGTGCGGCATCACGGTGGCGCCGAGCATGCCGGCCGCCAGCACGAGCGACTCGGTCCCGTCGAGTCGCGGCACCAGACCGCCGATCACACCGCTCGCGGACGGATCCGACTTCACCGTCGACACCACGAAGCCGACCAGGACGACCGCCAGTAACCCGATGATCGCGGCCTCGAACGGTCGCTGCCCGCGCTTCGACTGATAGATCAGCAGCGCGAACGACACGGCACCGGTGATCACGCCGCCGAGCAGCAGCGGGATCCCGAACAACAGGTTCAGCGCGATCGCTCCACCGACCACCTCGGCCAGGTCGGTCGCGACCGCCACCAGCTCGGCTTGCGCCCACAACCCGGTCGACGTGGACCGCTTGAAGTGGTCACGGCACAGCTGGGGAAGCGTTCGCCCGGTCGCGATACTCGCCTTGGCGGCCAGATACTGCACCAGGACGGCCATCAGGTTCGCCCCGACGACCACCCAGCAGAGCAGATACCCGTACGTCGCTCCCGCCGCGATGTTGGTCGCGAAGTTCCCCGGGTCCACATACGCCACGGCCGCGACGAACGCCGGCCCGAGCAGCAAGAGCCCGGACCGGTTGAGCTGCCGTCGAAGAGGCGCCGGTGCGTACATGGAAGCAGTCTCCATGACACCACCGACAACGCAACCCCTGTTCCGCTATTGAGACAGGCGTAACAGCTCAGGCACCGCCGGTAGTGGTGCCGAGCACCGTGTTCGCCTTCTTCGACGCCGCGAGTGCGGGGAGTTCGATGTCCGCGAAGTCGAAGTTCATGCTCAGCAGGACGTCCTGGAGACCGGCGAACGCGAACGTCACCTCGAGACCCTCCAGCGGCCCGCTGTCCGCGGCGAACCGGACCGCGACCGGAGCGGAGCCGGCCTTCGGCGCGGCGACCTCGGTGATCGAGACCGTCGAGGTCCCGGCGCCGGAGATCGTCAGCTTGGCCTTGGTGCAGGACTTCACCGCCGCCTTGATCGTGGCGAGGTGGGCGGCGGTCGCCTTGGCCGACGGCATCGCTTCGAGCGTCTCCTGCACGAACGGACCGTCCTGGCCGCCGGAGAACCCGCGGGTCACGACGACCTTCGCTCCGGGCGAGGTCTCGGCGTTGAACAGCTTGACCAGCTTGGCGCACTTCGCGTTCGTCGAGGTCAGTTTCGTGCCGTCGTCGCCCTCGGCGTCGGGATCGATCGCGAACCCGGGCTGCAGATCCTCCAGAGCCAGCAGGGCCTTGGTCAGCGACGCCTTCGTCCGCGGCGCCGGAGCGGCCGGTGTCGTGGGCGCGACACTCGGCGTGGCGCTCGTGGTGGGGACCGGAGTCGGTGTCGGAGTCGACGACTGGGTGGTGCCCGGAGCCGCGCCGGTGTCACCTTTGGAGCCGTCGCAGGCGACCAGGCTCAAAGCGAGACCGGCGGTGATGGCAGCAGAAACGAAGGTTCGCATAACGGGTCCTCCCCAGGAATCAGGCAAAGTGCAACGATCTGCCGACCAGACTTCCCGGCGCACCTAGGCAGGAGGGTACCGGCCGTTCGCGCCCGCGGCGAGTAACTTTCGGGCAACGACCGGTAGACCGGAACTCAGGCCCAGGCGAAGTGGACCTCGAGCGTTACCTGGACTTCCTGGCCGCCGGGGATGACGTTGACGGCGGAGTCGAAGGCCTTGCCGGCCGCGAGCATGGCGGTATCCCGGATGGGGGTGAAGCCGTGTGTCTCGGAGATCAGGCTGACCGATCCGAGCGAGTAGCCGGCCAGGCCGGCGAGTTCCTCTGCTTTCGTCCGCGCCTGACGGAAGGCGAGCTCGCGGGCGCGGGTCAGCAGCTCGGACTTGTCCTCGATGTCGAACTCGAGCGCCTGCAGCCCCAGGCTGTTGCCTCCGGCATCCACAGCCGCATTGAGCAGCCGGCCGAAGCTCGTCAGGTCCTTCGTCGTCACGGTCAACATGTGCGACCCGCGGTAACCCGGCGAAGTGTCCGGCTCGCGGTACTCCTGGTAGATGTTCACCGTCGTGGTCCCGATCGCCGATGGGTCGACGCCCTGTTCCCGCAGCGCGGCGATAACCGCGTCCGTGCGTTCGCCGACCCGCGCGACCGCCGCCGCGACGTCCGGTGCGACATGCTCAACGCTGAACGACACCCGCAGCACGTCCGGCGCCGCATTGACCTGTCCCGACCCGACAACCCGCACCCCAGTCTCCATAGCGGCCAGTCTGACACTTCCCCCGGACAACGAGCTCTGATCATCTGGTGTCGGCCTGGCGGTCATTCAGCCGCCGCACACTGCTTCATCGCCCGCCCAAGAAGACTCAGCACGCCCAAGGAGAATCTGATGCGCAGCCGACTCCTCGTCACCACAGCTCTCGCCGGTGTTCTGCTCACCGGGCTGACCACCGCGAACGCGACCGGGAAGGACTCCGGGGTCGCTCGTGCGTTCCAGGCGACGGACCGCAGTACGGCGTGGTCCCTGGTGTCGCGGATCCCGTTGCGGTTCCCGACGTACCATCCGCAAGGTTTCGCACTGGTGGGGGACCTGATCTACATGACCAGCGTGGAGGTGCTCGAGGCGCCGGTGAAGTACCCGGTGCCGGTGGACGGCTACGACCGTACGCCGGGCAACGGGATCGGGCATCTGTTCGTGATGGACCGGCAGGGGAATCTGAAGAAGGACATCCGGCTCGGCGAGGGTACGGCGTACCATCCGGGCGGGATCGACTACGACGGGCAGAACGTGTGGGTGCCGGCCGCGGAGTACCGGCCGAACTCGCGGGCGATCGTGTATACCGTCGACCCGAAGACCTACCGCGTGACTGAGCGCTTCCGGGTGAAGGACCACGTGGGGGGAGTGGTCCGCGACCGCACGACCGGCCAGGTCCACGGAGTCAGCTGGGGCTCCCGCACCCTCTACAACTGGACCCCACCGGCCACCAACTCGAGTCCGTCCCGAACGAGTCCCATCTCCTCGACTACCAGGACTGCGACTACGTAGCCCGCGGCAAACAACTCTGCGGCGGCGTCACCACCCTCCCCGGCCCCAACAACACGACGTACGACCTCGGCGGCCTAGCCCTCCTGGACCTCAAGTCCAACCGCATCCTCCACGAGATCCCCTTCCCCGCCTTCTCGCCCACCACCAACCACTCCGCCACCCGCAACCCAGTAGCCCTCGAAACCACCCCCACCAAGCTCCGCCTCTTCTCCGCCCCCGACGACGGCGAAGACCCCCAGGGCACCGAACTCCAGATCTACGAATCCCCACTCAGCTAGGTGTGACGGCCTGCGCGGTCTCCAGCAACCGAGCGGCCCACTCGATGCTCTTGGCTGCTTCCGCGGCCGACACCGAGCCCGCCTGGTACTGCGACTTCGACTTGAGCTTGAGCAGCCGGGACAGCGTCGCACTGCTGTCCCGGCCTGCTCGTCCCGCTCCCTTCAACTCCGCGACGGCCTCAGCGTGGTTGTCGGACTTTCGCGTGCGACTGGTCAGCGCGAGACAGATGGCGTCCTTGGAGTTGATGCCTGAGGTGACGGCGTTGGACGCAGCGGCGTTGAAGAGTTGGAGATCGTTGGTCAGTTCGGCGGCCTCGAGGAACTCGCGAGCCTTTGCCAAGTGCGCTCGGGCTTCGTCGAGTGCGGTCACTAGCCGGCCTTTCGGTTGAGGGTTTGCTGGGGTGAGGTGCCGGCGATCGGGACGGCGTCGCGGCGGAGTTCGGTGACCAGGCGCTCGCCATGGCGGATGAGCTCGCGAACTTCTCGGGCGCTGTATTCGACGACTTCACACGAGTTGCCGGACCAGAGACTCGCGTGTGCTGTCAGCGATTCGACCTGCTCGAGCCAGCGGGGATCTGATTCGTCGACGTCATCCGGTCGAACGATCAGCAGGTCGAGGTCGCTGTCGGCACCGCCCTGTCCGCGGGCGGTCGAGCCGAAGAGCCAGACTGCCTTCGCAGGCAGGTCCCATGACTCGGCCTCTGCTTTGATGCGCTCGAGCAGAAGCTCCCGGAGCCGCGCCAGCTGGTCGATCGCCTGATAGGCCACGTGATCCCGGTTGAGGGTGTAGAGCCGAGCACGGCCGGCCGGCTCCGCCATCACCACGCCGTTGCCGACCAGATCGTCCAGAACCTTCTGTACGCCGCTCGGACTGGCAGGTGCCCGCAGCAACGCGGCAACCGCGCGCCCGGTCAGCGGCCGATCGGTCCGCGCGAGCACGCCGAGAACCCGGCCGTGCAACCCCGGGACCACACTCGACACCGGCTCTGGGAACTGCACGGCAACCACCTCCGATTGCCCACTATACCAGCCATATGCCCACTTTTCAGAGCATAGTCAGCTGGCGCGGTGGATTATTCGGGCGGGGATGTTGTGGGTGTGGCACAGGGACAGGAGGGCTGTGCCGTCGATCAGCTGGAGGGGTTTGCCGGTGGCGAATTGGTAGCTGGTGGGGCCGAAGCCGGAGGTGGTGATGAGGATGCCCTTGGTGGCGCCGGCGTCGAGGACGGTGCCGAAGAGGTCGCGGACGGCGGATGGCGGGACGGTGTGGGTCCAGAGCTTGGCCTGGACGACGAACTTGCCGCCGGTGATGGGCCGTGGGTCGTAGGCGACACAGTCGATCCCGCCGTCGTTGCCGCTGCGGAACAGCCGCGTTTCCAGGCCCATCCGGGTCAGCAGGTTCTGGACGAGGTGCTCGAAGGACTCGGGACTCAGTTCCAGCAGGTTCGGCCGGCTGTCGATCTCGCTGATCACGTCGACCGCCTCGATCGTGCGTGGGTCCGCCAGGTCGAACTCCAGCACCGGCTCCACCGGCTGCAGTTCCTCCGGATGCCGCGACACCTCCGCCGCGAAGTAGTGCCGCACACACGCCACCGGATCCAGCTGATCCAGCACCAGCGCCTGGAACTGCTCCCGCGCCGCGCGCAGCGTGATCAGGCACGGCCGCACCGTCTGCCCGGTGGTCAGGTCCACGGACTCGACCATCCCGTTGAACACCACCGTGTCGACCACGCCGTACCGATCACTGCCGAACACCAGATGCAAAGCCCGCAAGGCCAACTGGGCCACCAGTTGCTGATACAATCGCCGCAACTCGTGCGCCTCCCGCGGCACCGCCAATACCGCATCAACTGACCGGTCATAGCGGTACGACGCCTCAGCCGGTACGACGCTGACGTCCGGAAGATCCCACTCGAGCGCCAGCAACGTCGACTCGGGCACGTACCCGACCCGTCGGCGGCGTGGGAAGTCGAGCGGCTCCGCCACCCGGTCCAGCGCCTTCTGGAAGTACCGCGTGACCGCGGCGCGATCGCGGTTCTGCACCGCGCGTTCGTACGCGTCGATCCGCGCGTGCTGCTCCGCGGTCGCCTCGTCGAGCCGGCGTTGTTGCTCGACCTGGTCCCGCAGCGCGCGGGCGACCCGCTCGCGACGGGTGTCCTCGGCGGCCCGGTGCCGCTCGATCGCCTCCGCGAACCGGTCCTCCGCGTCGGCGAGTCGACGCGCGAACCTCCGCTCGGCTCCCCACCAGCGGAACCGTCCCGGCGGATGGGGCACGAACGCATCCCAGACGGGTCCGGGATGCGCCTCGAGATCGGCCGGCGACACCGTCGGCGGGGCCCGCCGGGGCGTGCGTCTGAGGGTCCGCAGATCGGTGCCGTGGACATCGATCGCGAGGGCTCCGGCCAGGACATCGCCCAAGGCCCGGACGCGCTCCTCCACCGCAGCGGTACGTTGTGCCGCCTCGGCGGTTCGCCCGGGCGGACGGTCGCTGCGGGCGTGACCTTCAACGGATCGGCCCATCGCCTCACACCTCTCACAACCAATGTAACGGTCCAACCACTCTGCGCGACGGCGGTGACGGAGAGTTGGTCATGACATTGCTTGCCGTCTACCCCCTGTTTCCTGCCGCACGCCGCCCGGGTTTCCCGCCGCACGTGCACTTGCCGATGCATCTGGCGAAGGTGACGATGACAACCATGAGCCTGCCTTCGTACGCGTCCGGGGTGTCCGCGGTCCCGTTGCTGGGCGAGACGATCGGGGCCAACCTGAGACGGACGATCCGGGAGTACGGCGACCGCGACGCGCTGGTGGAGGTCCAGACCGGAAGGCGCTGGACGTACGACGAGTTCGGCGCCGAGGTGGAGCTGGTCGCACGAGGCCTGCTGGCGCGGGGGATCGCGAAGGGTGACCGGGTCGGCATCTGGGCGCCGAACCGCGCCGAGTGGACGATCACGCAGTACGCGACCGCGCTGATCGGCGCGATCCTGGTGAACATCAACCCGGCGTACCGGACGCACGAACTGGCCTACGCGCTGAACCAGTCCGGTGTCCGGCTGCTGATCTCGGCGACCGAGTTCAAGAGCAGCGACTACCGCGCGATGGTCGACGAGGTGCGGCCGAACTGCCAGGCGCTCGAGGAGACGGTCTACCTCGGCACCGGTGACTGGGACGAGGTGAGGGACGCCGCCGGCCGCATCAGCGTGGACGAGCTGCACCAGCGCGAGGCGGAGCTGTCCTTCGACGACCCGATCAACATCCAGTACACCAGCGGCACCACGGGCTTCCCGAAGGGCGCGACGCTGAGCCACCACAACATCTTGAACAACGGCTTCTTCGTCACCGAGACGATCGCGTTCACCGCCGACGACCGGCTCTGCATCCCGGTGCCCTTCTACCACTGCTTCGGCATGGTGATGGGGAACCTCGGCTGCACCACCCACGGCGCCTGCATGGTGATCCCCAGCGAGGCGTTCGACCCGGCCGCGACACTCAAGGCCGTCCAGGACGAGCGGTGCACGGCGTTGTACGGCGTACCGACGATGTTCATCGCCGAACTCGGACTGCCGGACTTCGCGGACTACGACCTGACGAGTTTGCGGACCGGCGTGATGGCCGGATCGCCGTGCCCGATCGAGGTGATGAAGCGTTGCGTCGCGGACATGCACATGGCCGAGGTGGCGATCTGCTACGGCATGACCGAGACGTCGCCGGTGTCGACGCAGACGCGGCGTGACGACGATCTGGACCGGCGTACGTCGACGGTCGGCCGGGTGATGCCGCACGTCGAGGTCAAACTGGTCGATCCGGCAACGGGTCTCGTCGTACCGACAGGTGAGCCGGGCGAGCTGTGCACCCGTGGGTACTCCGTGATGCTCGGCTACTGGGACGAGCCGGAGAAGACCGCGGAGGCCATCGACCAGGCCCGCTGGATGCACACCGGCGACCTGGCGACGATGCGCGCGGACGGGTACGTGAACATCGTCGGCCGGATCAAGGACATGGTCATCCGCGGCGGCGAGAACGTGTACCCCCGCGAGATCGAGGAGTTCCTCTACACGCATCCCTCGATCGCCGACGTCCAGGTGATCGGCGTCCCCGACGAGAAGTACGGCGAGGAGCTCTGCGCCTGGATCAAGCTCAAGCCCGGCGCCGACCCCCTCGACGCGGCAGCCGTCAAAGCCTTCGCCGCCGGCAAACTGGCCCACTTCAAGATCCCGCGGTATGTGTTGCTGGTCGACGACTTCCCGATGACCGTCACCGGCAAGATCCGCAAGATCGAGATGCGCGAGAAGTCCGTCGAGATCCTCGACCTCGGCTGACTTCCTGGTTACACACGCGAAACCCGCGGGGGCGGTTTGGAAACCTGAGTTTGTTCCGGGGGCAATTGCGCGGCAATCGGGCGGTCCTTCACTGGATGTCATCCAGAACGGACCGAATCCCCAGGAGCCGGCATGCAACTCACCGACGGTGCGCACGTCCCCGTCGTCGTGGTCGGTGGCGGCCAGGCCGGGCTCGCGACGAGTTGGCACCTGACCGCGCAGGGCCTGGATCACCTTGTTCTGGAGGCGGATCGGGTCGGCAGTGAGTGGCGCAACCGGCGGTGGGACTCGTTCTGCCTGGTGACACCGAACTGGCAGTGCAGGCTGCCGGGATTCCCGTACGACGGCCCGGACCCGGACGGCTTCATGATCCGCGACGAGATCGTCGACTACCTGGAAGCCTACAAAGCGTCGTACGACGTCCCGATCGTGGAAGGTGTCCGGGCGACGCGGCTCGACCACGGGTTCCGGATCGCCACGACCGCGGGGACGCTGACCGCCGACCAGGTGGTGGTTGCGACCGGTCCGTACCAGCGCCCGCGTGTCCCGCGGCTCGCTGAGCGGCTCGGCGTACCTCAGCTGCACTCCTCGGAGTACAAGAATCCGGACCAGTTGCCACCCGGCGAGATCCTGGTCGTCGGCACCGGTCAGTCCGGCTGCCAGATCGCCGAGGATCTGCACCTGGCAGGTCGCGCTGTGCACCTTGCCACCGGCAGTGCCCCGCGGGTGGCGCGGTTCTATCGCGGGCTCGACGTGGTCGCCTGGCTGGACCGGATGGGCTACTACAGCAAGGGAATCGACGAGTTCGACGACGTCGACGCGGTGCGCTTCCGGGTGAACCACTACGTCACCGGTCGCGACGGCGGGCGCGACCTCGACCTGCGGAAGTTCGCCCTGGAGGGGATGCGGCTCTACGGCCGCCTGATCGACGCGGACCAGGACGTACTGCGCTTCGCCGGCGACCTCCCGCAGAACCTGGACCACGCCGACGCGGTCTCCGAGAGCATCAAGGACTCCGTCGACGCGTTCATCGCCGCCGAGGGCATCGAAGCGCCCGAGGAGGCTCGCTACCAGCCTGGTTGGGAGCCGACCGAGACGCCGGAATCCGTGTCCCTGCGGGGGATCGGCGCGGTGATCTGGAGCACCGGCTTCCGGCGGGACGACGAGTGGATCCGGGTGCCAGTGTTCGACGGCCAGGGCTATCCGACCCATCGGCGTGGTGTGACGAGCGTGCCCGGCCTGTACTTCATCGGCCTGCCCTGGCAGCACACCTGGGGATCCGGACGGTTCGGTGGCGTCGCCGACGACGCGCAGTACGTCGTCGAGCGCATCACCGAGCAGCGGGCCGGCGTGCACTGGATCGCCGGCCTGCACCGGACGGTGGCGTGAGATGCGCGTATCCGATGCCCACCGCCATCTCGGCGTACTCCCCGCCTATCCCTTCTACGGAGGGCCTCCGGTCAACCCCGACATCACCGCCCGCGCGACCATTGGCGAACTGCTCGCCGACCTCGATGCCGAGGGCACCGAACGTGCGCTGGTGATCCCGAACTACGGCGTCCCGGATGTGGCACTCTCGTTCGCCTTCAACGAGTTGGTCGTCGAGGCCGCGGCCCGGGACGACCGGATCCGGGCCGGCCTCTGGGTGTCGCCGCGGCCGCAGGACGCCGAGCTCACCGCGAAGGCGCTCACGCTCGCGACCGAGCCCGGCGTACGGGCGCTCAAGCTGAGCTTCCTGCTCGGCGGTCACCCCACCGATGACGCCGTACGGCCGCAACTCGACGAGATCTTCACGGCGGCAAGGGACAACGGACTCGTCGTCCACGTCCACACCTCGCCCGGCGCCGCGTCCGACATCGACCACATCGGTCACCTGGTCACGTCGTACGCCGACGACGTCCGGCTGCACCTGGTCCACTTCGGCGGCGGGATGAGCGGGCACATCAAGCTGATCGGCTCCCGGTTCTTCGACTGGATCGAGGCCGGCAAGCAGGTCTACACCGACCTGTCCTGGGCGATCGGGTTCGCCCCGGGCTGGCTGGCCGCCGAGATCGAACGCCGCGGCACCGGTCACGACCGGGTGCTGTTCGCCAGCGACCAGCCGTGGGGCGACCACGCCGGCGAACTCGCCCGGCTGCGCGCCGCGATGGGCGACGGCGAACTCGGCGACCACGTTTTCCACCGCACCTTCTCCCATCTGTACGACTGACCCAAGGAGTAACGACATGCCCGAGACCGTCGAACTGACCGACCTCGAGACCAAGAGCCTGGAGGAGATCCCGCACCCCTCGCTGCCGCAGGGCTCCAGCATCTACGGCGGCACGAAGGTGTTCCCGGACTACCAGGCCGAGGACGGCGAGACCTACTTCACGCTGGTGCACGGCATCGCGCACGAGTCCTCGGTGAGCTTCGTCGCGATCCTGCAGGCGACCCGGGCGCAGCGGAAGGGGTTCGAGTCCGCGATCTACTTCTACGGGCCGGGTTCGCTGAACTGCCTGGCCACCCGGGGCTTCCCGACCACCGGCAACTCGGCCTTCCCCGGCGAGCACAACATCAACGAGTCGCTGAAGACGTTCATCGCCGAGGGCGGCAAGGTCTACTGCTGCCGGTTCGGCCTGTCGCTGCACGGCGCCCGCGAGGAGGACCTGATCGAGGGCGTCATCCCGACGCACCCGCTGGACGTCCAGGACGCGCTGATCCACTACGCCCGCAAGGGCGCCATCATCAACTCGACCTACATGTTCTGAGAGGTCCGGCCGATGAGCGTTGGCACCGAGGAGTCTTTGACGGTCAGGGCCGAGTTGGCCGTGTACGGCGTACAGGTGGACGCCCCCGTCCATCGCAGCAAGGGCGCCGGCCCGAGCGACGACGGGCACCTGGTCGTCGACGGTGCCAACGCGACCCTCCCAATCGTTGCTGACAGCCCCTATCAGGTGAAGGACGGCACGGTCTTCCGCAACGGCCTGAACCTGGGTCTGTCGGTCGAGCCGGTCCGCCGGCCGCGGTTCTACGACCTGACCACGGCCGACGGCATCCCGTACCGCCAGATCGCCCTGCTGCACGGCAAGGACGTCCTCGCGACGACCGTGGTCCAGACCTGCATCCGGTACGACGAGTCGACGCGCTGCCGGTTCTGTTCGATCGAGGAGTCGCTGCGGGCCGGCGCGACCATCGCTGCCAAGACACCGGTCCAGCTGGCGGAGGTCGCCGAGGCGGCGGTCCGGCTGGACGGCGTCACCCAGATGGTGATGACGACGGGTACGACGACCGGCCGTGATCGGGGCGCCCGCAACCTGGTCCGGTCGGTGAAGGCAGTGCTCGCCGCCGTCCCCGGTCTGCCGATCCAGGTCCAGATCGAGCCACCCGGTGACCTGGCCGTGCTGGCGGATCTTCGCGATGCGGGTGCGACGTCGATCGGGATCCACGTCGAGTCGCTCGACGACGCCGTACGACGGAAGTGGATGCCGGGGAAGTCCACGGTGAGCATGGCGGAGTATGAGGCGGCGTGGGACGAGGCCGTTCGGGTCTTCGGTCGCAACCGGGTGTCGACGTACCTGCTGATCGGGCTCGGGGAGGACGCGGACGAGTTGGTCGCCGGGGCGGGGCGGTTGATCGAGCGTGGGGTGTACCCGTTCGTCGTGCCGCTGCGGCCGATGCTCGGCACGCTCGCGCGGTCCGATGGGGTGACGGCGCCGGATCCCGCGGTGGTCCGTGACGTGACGGCGCGCGTCGCCGCTCTGCTCGCGGAGGCGGAGATGCGTGGTGCGGACCAGGGTGCCGGCTGCGCCGCGTGTGGTGCGTGCAGCCTGCTCTCGGCGGCCGGCTCATGAGTACGACGGTGGTGCAGACCGCCGGCGTGATGCGAGCCGCGGACGTCCGCGCGCTGCTCGGCGATCCACCACCTACCTTCCTGATCGATGAGGCGGATGACGGGGCCCGGCGGGCCTATCACCGGCTGAGGCATGCGGCCTTCGTCGAGAACCAAGGCCTGTTCGACGGGACGGACCTCGACGAGCGGGATGCGGATCCGCGCACGGTTGTGCTGGTGGCCCGCGATCCCCGCGGGGCCGTGATCGGTGGCGTGCGGCTCGGACCGGCAACGGACGGGCCTGATATCGGTTGGTGGCAAGGCGGCCGCCTGGTTACCGCCGCACGGACCAAGGGCGTAGGCGCCGCGCTCGTGCGAGCCGCCTGTGCTCGAGCCGAGGCCGCAGGTGCGCTGCGCTTCGATGCGACGGTGCAGACCTCCACTTTCCGGTTCTTCCAGCGGCTTGGGTGGGAGACGGTCCGGTCGGTGACGGTGGCGAGCACTCCGCATGTGTTGATGCGATGGCCGATCGGACGGATCGCTCGGTTGGTCAAGGCCACCAAGAGTGAGCTGGGGCCTTTGCTACAAGGGATCGGGCCGGCGGGGTTCGTGGGTGATGACGGCGCGCCGGTGCCGGGGAGTGACCTGGTGGCCGCTTGTGACGCGATCCTGCCGGCGATGGTCGAGCGGGATCCGGAGTGGGCCGGCTGGTGTTCGGTGCTGGTGAACGTCAACGATCTGTCCGCGATGGGCGCCGAACCGGTCGGCCTGCTGGACGCCCTGGGCGCTCGGGACGGGTCATTCGCGAGCCGAGTGCTGGGCGGGCTGAAACGAGCGGCGGGAGCCTACGGTGTGCCGATTCTGGGTGGACACACGCAACTCGGAGTTCCTGCGGCCTTGAGTGTGACCGCGCTCGGGCGGACCGCGCAGCCGGTGGCCGGCGGAGGTGGGCGGCTGGGGCAGCACATCAGACTGACCGCTGACCTGGCCGGCGGCTGGCGCCCCGGCTATGCGGGACGTCAGTGGGACTCGACCAGCCACCGGCGGCCGGAAGAGCTGCGCACGATGCTGGCGGCGGTGGGCAAGGCTCAGCCGTCGGCGGCGAAGGACGTGTCGATGGCCGGAGTCGTCGGCACGCTCGGGATGCTCGCGGAGGCCTCCGGATGCGCGGCCGTGCTGGACGTTGCCGACGTACCGAAGCCGGACCCGGCGACGATGGGGGACTGGCTGACCTGCTTCCCCGGCTTCGCGATGCTCACCAGCGGTCCGCAGGACCTGGAAGCCGGGCCGGCCGTGAGTGCCGTCTGCGGCCAACTGACCACTGGGCACGGTGTCGGACTGCGCTGGCCGGACGGCGACGTCACCGAAGCGCTGACCGCCGGCGTGACCGGGATGGGAGCAGCATGACCCTCAGAATGGCGGCCGTCGCCGCGAACTTCGACCGCGATCTGAACGGCGACTTCGCCCGCGTCGCGACCCTGATCGAGCAGGCCCGAGCGGCCGGCGTCAAACTGCTCGCCCTCCCGGAAGGTGCCCTCGGCGGCTACCTCCTGAGCCTCGACGGTACGGCGGAACCGCCACCGGCGTTCACCGTCGACGGACCCGAGATCGCACGCCTCGCGAAGCTCGCCGGGGACCTGGTCGTCACCGCCGGGTACGCCGAGGCCGACGGGGGACTGATCTACAACAGCGCCGTCTGCGTCACGGGTGACGGCGTACTCGGGCATCACCGCAAGGTCCATCAGCCGTTGCACGAGGACGAGCACTTCGCGGCCGGCGACCGGTTCGAAGCCTTCGATACACCGGTCGGGCGGCTCGGCCTGATGATCTGCTACGACAAGGCGTTCCCGGAGGCAGCCCGGACGCTGGCCCTGGACGGTGCCGAGATCATCGTCTGCCTGTCCGCCTGGCCGGGCGCGCGGACGAACCCGGATCCGGATCTGGCCAAGGATCGGTGGAAGCGGCGGTTCGACCTGTTCGACCGGGCCCGGGCCCTGGAGAACCAGGTGGTCTGGTTGTCGGCCAACCAGTCCGGCACCTTCGGCTCACTGCGGTTCGTGGCGAGCGCCAAGGTGGTCGACCCGGGTGGCGAGATCCTGGCGGAGACCGGGGTGATCGAGGGGATGGCGATCGCCGAGCTGGACGTCGAGCAGGCGCTCGAGCTGGCCCGGCGGTCGATGGGACACCTGCGGGACCGGCGGCCGGAGACCTACGGAACCTCCGAGCTGGCGACGGTCTGACCGCGATGCTCAGGATCGGCGCGGTGGCGGCGGGCTTCACCCGGGACCTGGAGTTCGACCTGTCCCGGGTGGAGGCGCTGATCCGGCACGGCCGCCGCGAGGAGGTGCAGCTGCTGGTGCTGCCGGACGCGGCGCTCGGCGGGTACCTCACCGATCTGAGCAGTCCGTCGCAGGACGACCTGCCACCGGCTCTCGCGCTCGACGACCCGCTGATCGCCAAGGTGATCGCGATGGCGGGCGAGATGGTGGTGTGCTTCGGCTTCTGCGAGGCGGACGGGCCGGGCCGCTACAACACCGCGCTGTGCGTCACCGGCGACGGCATCCTCGGCAAGCATCGCAAGGTGCACCAACCGCCGGCCGAGCGGGCGATCTATGCCGCAGGCAACGGTTTCGCCGCGTTCGACACCCCGGTCGGGCGGCTGGGCCTGATGATCGACTACGACAAGACGTTCCCGGAGGCGGCCCGGACGCTGGCGGTCGACGGCGCGGAGCTGATCGCCTGCCTGTGCGCCTGGCCGACCAGCATCACCAACCGGGCGCCGCGGATGAACGAGGACCGGCAGTCGCGGCTGTTCGATCTCTACGACCGGTCCCGCGCGGCCGAGAACCAGGTCGTGCTGGTCTCGTCCAACCTGACCGGTTCGATCGGCGGCCTGCGGTTCCTCGGCCAGTCCAAGGTGGTCGGTCCGGGCGGCGACATCGTCGCCCGGACCTGGTCGAAGGCCGGGATCGCGATCGCGGAGGTCGACGTCCGCGTCGAGATCGAGACCGCCCGCCGGGTGCTGCACCACCTCGACGAACGCCGCCCGGAGGTCTACTGATGCGGATCGCGCTGCTCAGCTACTCGACCAAACCCCGCGGCGGCGTCGTCCACACGCTGTACCTGGCCGAGGCTCTCGCCGCGACCGGCGCGGACGTGACCGTGTGGTCGCTCGCCCGCGGCGGCGACGAGGGCTTCTTCCGGCCGGTCGATCCCCGGGTCCGGCTGTCGCTCGTGCCGTTCCCCGATCGTCCCGGTGAGAGCGTCGGCAGGCGCATCCTCCGGTCCATCGCCGTACTGCGGGATGCCTTCGACGGATCGCAGTACGACGTCGTGCACGCGCAGGACTGCATCAGCGCGAACGCGGCGGGCCGCTGCATCCGGACCGTGCACCACCTCGACCACTTCACCACTCCGGAGCTGGCAGCCTGTCACGAGCGGGCGATCGTCGATCCGTATGCACATGTCTGCGTCTCCACGGCCGTTGCCGACGAGCTGCTGGCCGGATGGGGGCTCAAGGCAACAGTCATCCCGAACGGCGTGGACGCCGCCCGCTTCGCGGCGGCAGCCGGTCCGCAGCCTGTCGCCAAGGCCGATCGGGAGAGGTGGCGTTTCCGGCTCGGGCGCTATGTCCTCACCGTCGGCGGGATCGAGCCCCGCAAAGGCTCGCTCGACCTGCTCGAGGCGTACGCCCTTCTCGGCGACCTGGACGTGCGGTTGGTGATCGCCGGTGGCGAGACGCTCTTCGACTACCGCTCGTACCGCGCCGCGTGGGACGAGCGCGCCGCGGAGCTCGGCGTCGCGCCGGTCGTACTCGGTCCGGTCGACGACGCGCAGCTCCCAGCACTGGTCGCGGGGGCCGAGGTCTTCGCGTTCCCTTCCATCACAGAAGGCTTCGGCCTCGCTCCCCTGGAGGCGCTGGCCGCCGGCGTGCCGCTGGTGGTCTCCGACCTGCCGGTCTTCCGGGAGATTTTCCGCGACGCCGCGTCGTACGCGATCGGTCCGGCCGACCTCGCGCGCCAACTGCGTGCGGCACCTCGAACCGATCGCGCCGCTCGCGGCCGCGCGCTTGCAGCGACCTACACCTGGCCGGCCGCGGCGGCCGCTCACCTGGAGTTCTATGAGCGAGCTCTGAACACGAGCCAGCGGAGGGCGCAGCACATGTAGACGCCCTCGCAGGCGCCCGCGATCACGCGGCTGAGGTGGTACTCGACACCGAGAGCGCCCAGCCCCGCGCCGATCCCGAGGATCCAGACGAGGTAGTTGACCGCGATCACGGCGACGTACCGCGCGACCTGCGGTCCAACCTCGGCGTGCGAGCGGAAGTTGAGCGTCCGGTTGAGGACGTAGCTCAGCCCGAACGCGGCGCAGTACGCGAGGGTGATCGCCAGCTAGAGCGGCAGTCGCACCCACGAGCGCAGCACGGTCAGCAGCGCCAGGTCCACGGCGAACGTGAACCCGTTGATGACGGCGAACCCGAGCAAACTGGGTGGAACGACCCGGGACAGCCCCCACGGCAACCGCCGGACCACGGCAGCCATCGCGCCGGCGAACGAAGCACCCCGTCGCTCGGCGGGGGTCAGCACCGTCGCCACAGCGCCCAGTCTGCCAGCCCCGCCAACCAGACCCACCCCCGAGTCCGGAGTTCTACTCGACCCTCAGTTGATCGGCGAACCTGGCGATCCCAGCCCAGGTGGTGCTGCTAGCGGACCGCGGCCAGCGCGGCTGAATCCTCGTCGCCGAAGTCGTCCTCGAGCTTCTCCGGGGAGTAGTCGAGGTCGATGCCGGCGACGTCAGCGCCGACGGCCGACTCGATCGCGCCGAGGCGCCGGGTCGCGCGGTCACCGGCGTACGTCATCAAGGCTGTCGGGTTGATCTCCGGGGGAAGTTCGGCGGAGTTCTCCAGCGCCCACTGGATCTGGGTGAGCGCGTGCGGCAGCAACTCCTCCATGGTGTCGGTGACGACCTTCCAGTTCGACGCGTCGGCGGCGACGTGCCGGCGGCAGGTGAACGTGCCCCAGGCCATGTGCCGGCGCTCGTCGTCGCCGATCCGGCGGATCAGTTCCTGCATGCCGGGCAGTACGCCGCGCGCCGTACAGAGCAGGTTCCACGCGTGATAGCCGGTCAGGGCCAGCGTGCCTTCGACGACGTGGTTGTAGGTGACACTGGCCCGGACCTGGTTCGCCGGCGACGGATCGTCGGCCAGCGACTTGAGCGCGACCGGCAGCGCCTCGTAGAAGATCGCGCGGTAGCCGGGGTTGTTCTCGACGTAGTGGTGCAGGTCCTCTGTGACGCCGACCGCGTCCAGCCAGAGCCGGAAGACCGCGGTGTGCTTGGCCTCCTCGAAGCAGAACTGGGTCAGGTACATCTCGTCGCCGAACCGTCCCTCGGCCGCCATCGCCTGCAGGAGCGGCTGCAGGTCCTCGGTCACCGCCTCCTCCCCGGCGATGAACTGCGAGCACAGCAGCAACGCGTTGTCCTTGTCGTTGTCGCCGAGCTCCTGCCAGTCCTTCGCATCCTGACCGAAGTCGATGTCCCGCGGGTTCCAGAACTTCCGGTTGCCCTTGTCGAACAGCCGCAGCGGCAGGGCGTCCCAGTTGAAACCACCCGACCGCAGCGAGCTGAATCCCTGCCGGTGACGGGGATTGGTCGTGGTCATGGGGCCTCCCGGCCTGGACTGAGGAGCGGAGGGAGCGCAGCGACTGGAGCGACGAGGGAAGGCCGGGAGGTTGAGCCCCATGACCCTGCCGGCGCCGAAGGCCCGGCCAAAAGAAACGGAGAGAGGACGCGAGCCAGTTGCTCGGCCACCGCCGCCGGGGGAGGGCCTGGCGTGACGATGTGGCTCATGACGACGCGCAAGGCGACGTCAACGCAACTGGTCGCGTCCTCGGCCGGCACCTCGGGCCAGTGCTCCATGACATGCGCACCCAGCCGAAGGTGAGCCAGTTCCAGCACCTGCTGCCCCCGTGTGGTCAGCAGCTGACTGGCCTGGTCGGATCCCGGCTGGCTCAGCGCAGCCCGGATCAGCGGGTTCTCGCCGGCCAGGGTGAGCGCGCGCTCGACCGCGGCCCGCAGTCCGTCGATCGGATCGGACTGCTCGGCGAGGGCCGCGTTCACGTCCAGGAGGAACCGCTCGGTCTCACGTGCTGCCACCGCTTCCAGCACGCCCCATTTGTCGCCGAACTCGTTGTAGACGGTCTGCCGGGACACGCCGGTCCGGCGGCCCACGTCGGCCATCCGGAGTCCGTCGTACCCGCCGGCGACGACCGCGTCGTACGCGGCGTCCAGCAGTTCGTCCCGGAGACGGCGCTTGGTCCGGTCGGCGAACGAGTCCATGATGACGAGGGTTTACAAAAACCTCCTGGGTGTCAAGTGTTCGGACAGAGTGTCTTCAGCTGTCAAGTGACGAGAAGTGCGCCGCGTCGCCGGTCCGCGGCGTACTGCGGACGCCGTCGATGCTGACCGGGACGTCGCCGGCCAGGGTGACCCGGTGCAGGCGGCGCGGCTGGTCGTCGTAGTCGGCGACGCCGTAGTGCTGGGTGGCCCGGTTGTCCCAGATCGCCAGGTCGCCCGGCTGCCACTGCCAGCGGACTGTGTTGTCGAGATTCGTGATCCGGTTCTGCAGGAGCTCGAACAACGCGGTCGTCTCGGCGGAGGTGAAGCCGACGAAGCGCCGGACGAAATGGCCGAGCACGAGTGAGCGCTCGCCGGTCTCGGGGTGGACGCGGACGACCGGGTGCTCGGTCTCGAACAGCGTCGACACGAACTGCTCGCGGTGTTTCTCGACCTTCACGTCCACGCCGCCGATCCGGACCTCGTCCGCTGCGCCGGCGTAGTCGTACACGTTGCTGTGCACCGCCCACAGCCGGTCGACCAGCGCTTGCAGGGCGACCGGCAGCTTCGCGTACGCCGCGACCGTGTTGGCCCACGTGGTCGCGCCGCCGTACGTGGGCAGCGTGACGGCCCGGAGGATGCTGATCGCGGGGATCCGGTCGACGAAGGTCACGTCGGTGTGCCAGCTGTTCGCCTTGCCGTAGTCGGAGTCGATCGGCAGCACGTTCGCGGCGCCCTCGATGCTCTTCGACGTGGGGTGGGCGAGCGTCGGCGTACCGAGCAGCTGGGCGAACGCGAGCTGACCGGCATCGTCGAGGTGGTGCTGCTCGCGGAAGAAGACGACCTTGTGGTCGAGCAGGGCCTGCCGGATCGCGGCGACGGTCTGCGGGCTCAGGTCCCCGCCGAGTGTGACGTTGCCGATGACGGCGCCGATCGCGCCGCCGGCCTTGGTGACGGTGATCTCCGGTGCTTCGAGCTGAGTGGTCATGGGTGGGCTCCCTCAGGGTTTCGCTCCCCTCGCCCCGAGCGGGGCGAGGGTGATTGTTGGTTAATGTGTATTTTCCTACTGAATTAGTAGACATAGCTCTCGTTTCGGGATGCGAGATTCGGGGGGCGGGCGGACCACGTAGGGTTGGGGACGTGTCAACCGCCGAGATCCAGCCTGCTTCCGCGACCGCCGATGTGCCGGAGTTGGTGGTCGGATTCGACTTGGACATGACGCTGATCGACTCGCGGCCGGGGATCCAGGCAGTCTGGGACCTGCTCGCCGCGGAGACCGGCGTACCGATCGACTCGGAGCTGGTGGTGAGCCGGCTCGGGCCCCCGCTGACCTGGGAGATGGCGAACTGGTTCCCGCCGGAGCAGGTCGACGCGATGGTCTCCCGGTACCGGGAGCACTACCCGTCGTACGCGATCACCGGAAGCCTGCCGCTGCCGGGCGTGGCCGAGTCGCTCGCCGCGATCCGGGCGCTGCGCGGGCGGACGATGGTGGTGTCGGCGAAGTACACCCCGTCGGTGCGGCTGCACCTCGAGCACCTCGGCCTGGACGTCGACGAGCCGGTCGGTGACCTGCACGGAGCCGAGAAGGGTACGGCGCTCCGCGAGCACAAGGCGACGATCTACGTCGGCGACCACACCGCGGACATCGACGGAGCCCGTGCGGCCGGTGCGGTGGCGGTGTCCGTCGCGACCGGTCCGTTCACCGCCGACGAGCTCCGGGCGTACGGCGCGGACGTCGTACTGAACGATCTCACCGAGTTCCCGGCGTGGCTGGATGCGTACGTGCTGGAGCAGCGGCTCGAAGCGTTGATGCGGCGGCTGTCGAGCTACGACCAGATGGTGGTCGCGTTCAGCGGCGGCGCGGACTCGGCGTTCCTGCTCGCGGCCGCGGCCCGGGCAATCGGTCCGGCCAACGTGGTCGCGGCGACGGCGATCTCGCCTTCGCTGCCGACGGCGGAGCTCGAGCCCGCAGCGCGGTTCGCGGACGGGATCGGCGTACGTCATCTCACCCCGCACACGCACGAGATGGAGCGCGAGGGGTACCAGGCCAACTCGGGCGCCCGGTGCTACTTCTGCAAGGCCGAGCTGGTGGAGACGCTGCAGCCGATCGCGGACGAGTTCGGCATCACCGCGATCGCGACCGGGACGAACGCCGATGACGCGATCGCCGGGTTCCGGCCGGGCATCCGGGCCGCGTTCGAGCGGGGTGCGATCACGCCGCTGAAGGACGCGCGGCTGACCAAGGCGCAGATCCGTGAGGCGTCCCGCAGTTGGGGACTCGAGACCTCGGACAAGCCGGCCGCCGCGTGTCTGTCCAGCCGGATCGCGTACGGCATCCGGATCACGCCGAACCTGCTCGCCCGGGTCGACCGGGCCGAACAGGCGGTCCGCTCGCGGCTGTCGTCTTACGGCGTCCAGAACGTCCGGGTCCGTGACGTCGGGGAGACGGCGAGTATCGAGATCGACGCCGCGTTGCTGGATCAGGTCGATCACCAGGTGCTCGTCGACGCGGTGGTCGCCGAGGGGTTCCCGGCCGCTCAGGTCGACCCGCGGGGCTTCCGGTCCGGATCGATGAACGAACGGTTGAAGGATCCGGACAAGTACCGCTGAGGTGTGGGGTCCGGCAGATGCGGGAAGCCTGCCGGTTCAGGTAGTTTCCCGGAGGCGCCGCGGCGCCGGTTCACGTACGCTGGGTTTCCGGCCGGGCCGCGTGTCCGGTCTTGTTCCGACGATTGACGACTGAAGAGGTTCCCGTGCCCGTTGGCAAGGTGAAGTGGTATGACTCCGACAAGGGGTTCGGCTTCCTCAGCAAGGAGGAAGGCGGGGACGTGTACGTCCGCGCCGAGGCCCTGCCCGCGGGAGTGACCAGCCTGAAGCCGGGCCAGAAGGTCGAGTTCGGCGTCGTCGAGGGACGCAAGGGCGAGCAGGCCCTCCAGGTCCGGCTGATCGACCCGCCGCCGTCGGTGGCGAAGGCGATGCGGCCGAAGCCGGAGGAGATGCAGCTCGTCATCGAGGACCTGATCAAGCTCCTCGACAACGTCGGCGAGCAGTACCGCCGCGGCCGCCACCCGGACGGCAAGGCCGCCCGTCAGGTCGCGACCGTTCTGCGCGGCGTCGCCGACAAGCTCGACGTCTAGGGCGGGTCTCCTAGCTCCGGCGCTCGATCAGCGACTGGATGCCGTCGAGGACGGTGTCCAGGCCGAAGGCGAACTCGGCGGCGTCGAAGTCGCCGGCGTACCCGTCGGACGGTGGCTGCTCGAGGGTGGCCGCGATCCCGGGGAAGCGGTCCGGGGTGGCGAGCATCGCCAGTCGCCGGGTGTAGCGCAGGTCGGCCTCGCGGGCGGCGTCCGGCTCGGTGTGCATCCCCGCGGTGAGCTGCGCCGTACCCCGGACATAGATGTTCACCAGCAGCATCGACGACAACCGGTCCTGCGGCGACAGCGGCGTACCGTCGAACGCGGACAGCGCCGACTCCATCCAGGTCAGCTGGTTGGGTGACAGCGGCGGCTCGGTGACCGGGATCTGCAGGATCCACGGATGCTGCCGCAGTCCGTCGCGGAACGCCGCGGCCCACGCGGTGATCCGGTCCCGCCAGCCGGTGTGCGCGTCCAGGTCCGGGGGCGTGCCGAACGCGTGCTCCAGCATCACGACGTACAGGTCGTCCTTGGCGTCGACGTACCGGTAGAGCGACATCGTGGTGAAGCCGAGCTCGGCCGCCACCTTGCTCATCGAGACCGCGGCCAGCCCACCCGCGTCGGCCAGCTTGACCGCCGCGCGGGCGATGTCGCTGATGTGAAACGCCGGCTTCGGCCCCGGCCGCTGGCGGCCCTCGATCCCCCACAGCTGCTGCAGCACCCGCGGCAGTTCCTCGTCCATGACTCTCCTCTCTCCGCTCCACCCTATCTGTTTACAGCATAGACAGTCTTAGGTATGGTCTGTGTATGGCGCACACAGTGTGCGGCGTAGACAGATAATCCGGAGGATGTCATGGGTACGACGGATCGGGCGGGACGCAAGGAGTGGATCGCGCTCGGTGTGCTCGCGCTGCCGCTGCTGCTGGTCTCGATGGACGTCTCGGTGCTGTACTTCGCGGTCCCGTTCATCAGCGCGGACCTGGGCGTCTCGGCGACCGAGCAACTGTGGATCTTCGACATCTACGGATTCGTGCTGGCCGGCCTGCTGATCACGATGGGCTCGCTCGGCGACCGGATCGGGCGGCGCCGGCTGCTGCTGTTCGGTGCGATCGGGTTCGGGCTGGCGTCGGTCGCGGCGGCGTACGCGCAGAGCCCGGAGCAGCTGATCGCGGCTCGCGCGGTGCTCGGCATCGGCGGCGCGACCCTGATGCCGTCGACCCTGGCGCTGATCCGGAACATGTTCCACGACCCGGCGCAGCGGTCGAAGGCGATCGCGTTCTGGAGCGCGGTGATGATGGGCGGGATCACGCTCGGCCCGGTGCTCGGCGGCTTCCTGCTGGAGCACTTCTGGTGGGGCTCGGTGTTCCTGATCAACACCCCGGCGATGGTGTTGCTGCTGGTGCTCGCGCCGATGCTGCTGCCGGAGTTCAAGACACCTCGGGCTGGGCGCTTCGACCTGATCGGGTCGGTGCTGTCGCTGGCCGCCGTACTGCCGGTGATCTGGGGGATCAAGGAGCTCGCGGCCGACGGTGCGTCCGCGTTGCCGGTGGTGTCGATCGTGGCCGGGGTGGTGTTCGGGGTGCTGTTCGTGCAGCGGCAGCGGACCGCGGCGTACCCGATGCTCGACCTGTCCATGTTCCGGAACCGCGCCTTCAGCGGTTCGCTCGCCGCCAACACGATCGGCACGCTGGCTTTGGTGGGCAACGCGGTCTTCCTGACCCAGTACCTGCAGCTCGTGCACGGCCTGAGCCCGTTCAAGGCGGCGCTGTGGTCGCTCGCGCCGTCCATCCTGGTCGGTGGTGCTGCCCCGCTCGCCACGGTGCTCGCGGGCAAGATGGACCGCGCGTACGTGATCGGTGGCGCCTTCGTCCTCGCTGCGACCGGGTACGGCGTACTGACTCAGCTGGACGCGGACTCGTCGCTGGCGGTGCCGCTGACCGGCGCTGGTCTGCTCGCGGCCGGGCTCGTCATGGTGATGTCCCTGGTCACCGAGGCCGTCGTCGGCTCTGTCGCCCCCGAACGCGCCGGCTCGGCGTCCGCGGTGATGGAGACCTGCTCCGAGTTCGGCGGCGCGCTGGGCATCGCGGTCCTCGGCTCCATCGGTACGGCGGCCTACCGCGCCGACCTCCCGTCCGACGTGGCAGCCCCGGTTCGCGAGGGCCTCCCCGCCGCCACCGCCGCGGCCGCCCACCTCCCCGCCCAGGTAGCCGACACCATCCTCACCACCGCCCGCCACGCCTTCACCCACAGCATGAACGTCGTCTCCGTCGTCGGCTGCCTACTCCTCCTCACCACCGCCGCAGCCGCCACCCTCACCCTGCGCGGCACCAACCCCCAACACCCCACCCCCACCGACAACGCCACCCCCACCCCCACCGACAACGCCGCCTCGACCCCCGAACTCCACCTAACCGCCTAACCCCCAACACCAACTGGGCCCGCCGGACAAGCCACAACTTGCCCGCCGGGCCCAGAACCCGTCCCAGATACCCACAACCTGTCCCGCCCCCGAGGGATGCGGGCGCGCACCCGAAGCTGCCCGAGCGCCTGCTGTCGGCTGTCTGTGGTTAGCGCGGGGGGCGGCGGGTGTCGCCGCCTGGGCGGCGTTTGAAGAGGCCGCGGTCGCGGTTGTGTTCGACGGTTGGCTCCTCGGACCAGGGGGCCTGCTCTTCGACGGTGTCGTCGGCATCGTCTTCTGGTTGGCCGCTCCACCAGCGGCCGATCGGCTGGTCCGGGGGTTTGCCGGCGTCCGGCTGCCGATCGTTCTGGTCAGTGCGGAACTCGACCGTCGGCTCGTCGTGCCGGCCGGAGCGTTGGGCCCGGTTGGCGCGTTGCTCGGCGACGCTGGTCGTGAGGATCGTCCGACTCGTGGACGTCGGCTGATGCTCCTTCGGGTCAGGCCGGCTCGGATGCGGGCCGGCGGGCTTCGGTGGGTGCGGCGCGCGGAGTGGCGGGGCCGGCGCCGGCCGGAAGCGCAGTACCAGGAACACGACGATGAGCAGTACGGCGGCCAGGAAGCCGAAGCCCAGCCGGGGGAGCAGGGGGAGGACGATGCCGCAGCCGCCACCGATGACCCACGCCAGTTGCAACACGGTCTCCGAGCGGGCGAAGACCGACGTACGCACGGACTCCGGAACATCACGCTGGATCATCGCGTCCAGCGACAGCTTGCCGAGTGAGCTGCACAACCCGGCGATGAAGCCGAGCGCGATCAGGAACACGAACCCGTAGAACACCGCCACTCCGACCGCGACGGTCGCGTCCGCGATCAGGACGACCAGCACCACCGCCTCGGGTTTACGGGCCTTGAGCAACGATCCGAGCACGGTGCCGAGGCTGTTGCCGATCCCGGCCGCCGCGACCACCGCGCCGGCCGCGAGCGCCCCGTTGATCCCGCTGATCGGCTTGTCCCGGAGCAGGAACGCCAGATACATGGTCAGGAACCCGGACACGAACCGCAGCCCGAGGTTGCACCGGATCCCGCGCGCCACGGCCGCCGTGATCGCGCGCCGTCTCGCGTCCCGTCCCGCCGTACCGGTGATCTCCTCGCCGGCCGGTGAGTCGACCGCGCTCGGCAGCCGGATCGCGAGGATCAGGCCGATCGTGTACACCACCGCGGCCCAGCGCAGCGACCACTGCGGGCCGATCGCGGCGAACGCGGCCGCGATCCCGGCGCCGATCGTCGCGCCGGCGACACCGGCCAGCGAGATCCGGGAGTTGGCCGTGACGAGGGTGATCTCCTTGGGGAGCAGGCGGGGTACGGCGGACGCCCGGGTGACGCCGTACGCCTTGGAGGCGACCAGGCAGCCGAGAGCGGCCGGGTACAGCCAGGCGGACGTGCTCCCGTTCATCGAGGCGGCGAGGCTCCAGACCAGGAACCCGCGCAACCCGAGCGTCGCACCGATCGCCCAGCGGCGGCCGTGCCGGAAGCGGTCGAGAATCGGGCCGATCAGCGGTGCCATCAGCGCGAACGGCGCCATCGTCAGCACGAGGAACAGCGCGACCCGGTCCCGGGCCTGGTCGCTCGGCACGGTGAAGAACACGGTCCCCGCCAGGGAGACGGCGAAGGCGGTGTCGCCCGCGGCGTTCACCGCGCCCAGCTCGATCAGCCGGGAGAGTCCCGATTCGCCGGCGCCTTGCGCGCTGGTCAGCCCGCGGATCCGCCGGCCGGTGGCGCGTCCGACCTTGCCGCTGACCGAGGCGGTCTTCTTCGAGGCGGCCGCGACCCCGTCCGCGCCGACCTTCGACGCGTGGCCCACCTTCTTGCTGGCTGTGCCCAACTTCTCCCGAGCATCGCTGAACCGCTCCCCGGCAGACTTCCCAGCCGACTTCTCATCGGATGGCTTCCCACCCGGCCCGCCAGACGTTCCACCCGGATCGCTGGATCGCGGTCCGCCAGGCGTCTGCGCACCCGGCGCCCGGCCTCCGGCAGGCTGCGCGCCGGCGGGCTTGCCGCCGGGCGTCGCCTTCGGGTCGGCGGGGTCTGGGGTGTGCATGGAACTATCCTGCCTCTTGCCGGGGACAGACCGGAGTCACGGCGCGTTCGGGTGAGCTTGGCGAGCATGCGAGAATGGGCGATTGTGACTCCCGTCAGAACTCCGGAACCGGTGCGTGCCAAGCCCGACGCCATCTGTGTCGCGGCCGTCGAACCGGCCCGCGAGGCCGCGATCATCGAGGCCGGCGCCGCGGTGGTCGGGGAGCACCTCGGTCATCGGGTCGAGGGTGAGCGCCTCGTCACCCACTACTTCGCGTCCACCCACCCCGGGTACCGCGGCTGGCGCTGGGCGGTCACGCTGACCCGCGCCTCCCGGGCGAAGACGGTCACCGTCAACGAGGTCGTCATGCTGCCCGGCGACGAGGCGATCGTCGCACCGGAGTGGGTCCCGTGGTCGGACCGGGTTCAGCCCGGCGACCTGCGTCCCGGTGACCTGTTCCCGACCCTCCCCGACGACCCGCGCCTGGAGCCCGGGTTCACCGACACCGCGGGTGCTCCCGAGGACGTACTGACGGTCGTCGAGGAGCTCGGACTCGGTCGCGAGCGCGTCCTCTCGCCGTACGGTCGGGAAGACGCAGCCGACCGCTGGTACGGCGGAGACTTCGGGCCGACGTCCGCGATCGCGCAGGCCGTCCCATACAAGTGCCACTCGTGCGGCTACTGGATCCGGTTGGCGGACAGCCTTGGACAGGCGTTCGGCGTCTGCGCCAACGAGATGGCCCCGGGCGAGGGCCGCGTCGTCGCGTATGACTACGGCTGTGGCGCGCACTCCGACGCCGTCATCGACATCCCCGACCAGCCGATCGCCGAACACGCCTTCGACACCACCGGCTACGACGCCCTCGAACTCGAGGCGGCCGCCAAAGCCGATGCCCTCGAGGCCGACGCCGTAGAGCCCGAGGTAGACATCACCGAAGCCGCCGCGGAAGAACTCGCCGAGGTAGACGCCGTCCAGGCCGAAGTAGAAGCAGCCGCCGAACCAGAATCCGACGACGAACTAACCCAGTAGTAACGCGATATCACTCCGCGGCCCCGCCGAAGGCGGCGAGAGAACAGCCGCCGCCGGAGGTGGTGTCGTTTGGGCTTTCAGTCTTCGGTTTCGCTGCGGTGGCCGGCTTGGATGGCGGCCCAGCGGCGGCGGCAGTACCAGAGGCCGATCAGGCCGAGGCCGAAGCCGGCGACGGTGACCCAGAGCCACCAGCCGCGGCCGTCCTTCTCCAGATCGTCGCGGAAGATCAGCACGACGACGAACGCGACCGCCCAGGCGATGATGCCGGCGATCACGCTGGGGATGCCGGACAGGTCGAGCGGCTTGACCTCGGCGTGGACCAGTTCGCCGCGGGCGAGCTGACTCGTCGGGTCGTTACGCTTCTTCGACGCTGCCTCCTCCTCCGTCACAGGCCCAACCTTAATGCACACCTGACAACGGCTTGCCGTTAGTGCTCGCACCCTGGCGGTGAGAACTGGCACGATGCCGTCATGAGCTCGCCCCAGGCCACGACGGCCCGCTCCAGGTCAGGTTTCCTCGAGTCCTACTTCAAGATCAGTGAACGTGGGTCCTCCCTCAGCCGGGAGGTTCGCGGTGGGCTGGTCACGTTCTTCACGATGGCCTACATCGTCGTGCTGAACCCGCTGATCATCGGCACCGTCAAGGACGGCGACGGGCAACTGGTCGGTGGTGGCACCAACCCGGATGTGTCGATCGCGAAGGTCGCGGTCGCCACGGCGCTGGTGGCCGGCGTGGTCACCATTCTCATGGGCGTCCTGGCGAACTTCCCGCTCGCGCTGGCGACCGGGTTGGGGCTGAACGCGTTCGTCGCGTTCTCGATCGCGACCAAGATGACCTGGGCCGACGCGATGGGTCTGGTCGTGCTCGAAGGTCTGGTCATCCTGGTGCTGGTGCTCACCGGCTTCCGGAAGGCCGTGTTCGAGGCGGTGCCGCTGCAGCTGAAGATCGCGATCAGTGTCGGCATCGGCCTGTTCATCGCGTTCATCGGGCTGGTCGACGCGGGCATCGTGCGCCGGCCCGCCGCGCCGGACGGGCCACCGGTGGAGCTGGGGAGTGCCGGGGAGCTGCGGGGCTGGCCGGTCCTGGTCTTCGTCTTCGGCCTGCTGCTGATGGTCACGTTGTACGCCCGCAAGGTGAAGGGTGCGATCCTGATCGGCATCGTCGCCTCGACCGTACTTGCGATCATCTTCCAGGCGATGTTCAACCTCGGGCTGCGCAAGGACAACCCGGGCGGTTGGGGCCTGCAGGTGCCGGAGCTGCCGGACAAGTGGTTCTCGAAGCCGAATCTGGATCTCCTCGGCGAGTTCAACCTGTTCGGGTCGTTCGAGCGCATCGGGGTGATCGCGGCACTGCTGATCATCTTCACGCTGATGCTGGCCGACTTCTTCGACACCATGGGCACGATGACCGCGATCGGCGCCGAGGCCGGCCTGCTGGACAAGGACGGCATCCCGCCGAACTCGCAGCGGATCCTGATCGTGGACAGCGTCGCGGCCGCGGCCGGTGGTGCCGCGTCGGTCTCGAGCAACACGTCGTACATCGAGTCCGCGTCGGGTGTCGGCGAGGGCGCCCGGACAGGGCTGGCGAGTGTCGTCACCGGGATCTGCTTCCTGCTCGCGATGGTGGTCGCCCCGCTGGTCACGCTGGTGCCGTACGAGGCGGCGACGCCGGCGTTGATCCTGGTGGGTTTCTTGATGATGACGCAGGTGAAGGGGATCAAGTTCGACGACATCGAGGTCGCCTTCCCGGCGTTCCTGACGATCATCCTGATGCCGTTCACGTACTCGATCTCGGCCGGGATCGGGGCCGGTTTCGTCTCGTACGCCGTACTGAAGGCGGTCCGTGGCAAGAGCCGCGAGGTGCACCCGCTGCTGTGGGTCGTCTCCGCGCTCTTCGTCCTCTACTTCGCCATCCACCCGCTCCGCGACTGGCTCACCTGAGCCGGACGTACTCCGCGCGATCCGTCGAATCGGTGCCGCCGTAGCCGAGTCACCGGGAATACGGGCATGCCGTAATGCGTTTTCCTTAGCAAAGGTAATGAGTTAAGGTAAAGGTATGCCCGAAGTCGTAGCGCAGCAGGTGAAGAGTGACGTCGGGCTGGCGAGTGCCCTGAGGTCGTCCACCTTGCGGTTGTCCCGGCAGCTCCGGCGGCAACGTGAGCCTGGTCACGATCTGACCGCGAACCAGCTCAGCGTGCTCGGCGCGCTGTCCAAGCACGAGGCGATGACGATCGGCGAGCTGGCCGCTCACGAGCAGGTGAAGCCGCCGTCGATGACGCGGATCATCACCAACATGGAGGAGGCGGGCCTGGTCGTCCGCCGCCCGAATCAGGCCGACAAGCGCCAGATCATGGTCGAGCTGACCCCACGTGCGGACGAGCTGATCCACGCCAACCGCCGGCGTCGCGACGAGTGGCTGCAAACCAAACTCAAGCAACTCACCCACGAGGAGCGCGACATCCTGCGCAAAGCAGCCCCCGTTCTCGAACGCCTGGCGGCCAGATGAGCCCGACCTTCCGCGCGTTCAAGGTCCGTAACTTCCGTCTCTACGCCTCCGGTGCGATCGTCTCCAACGTCGGCACCTGGATGCAGCGGGTCGCCCAGGACTGGCTGGTCCTCGAGCTGACCCATTCCGGTACGGCGCTCGGCATCGTCACCGGACTGCAGTTCCTACCCGCCCTCCTGCTCGGCCCGTACGCCGGTCTCGTCGCCGACCGCTTCCCGAAGCGGCTCGTGCTGACCTGCACCCAGGTTGCGATGGCCACCGTCGCCCTCATGCTCGGTGGTCTGACGATCGCCGGTGTGGTCCAGCCCTGGCACGTTTACCTGCTGGCCCTGCTGTTCGGCGTGGGCACCGCCTTCGACGCGCCGACCCGGCAGTCCTTCGTCGTCGAGATGGTCGGCCGGGAGGAGCTGTCGAATGCCGTCGGGCTGAACTCGGCGTCCTTCAACGCGGCCCGGCTGCTCGGCCCGGCGCTGGCCGGTCTGCTGATCAACTGGATCGGCACCGGCCCGGTGATCCTGATCAACGGGTTCACCTATGCCGCCGTGATCCTGTCGCTGCGGTTGATGCGGGTCTCGGAGCTGCACACGCCGAAGCCCGCGGCCCGCGACAAGGGGATGATCCGCGACGGCATGCGCTACCTGTGGCGCCGGCCGGATCTGATGATGGTGCTCGTTGCGGTGTTCTTCGCGGGCACCTTCGGGCTGAACTTCCAGCTGACCTCGGCGCTGATGGCGACGAGTGTGTTCCACAAGGGCGCGGGGGAGTACGGCATCCTCGGCTCGGTGCTCGCGATCGGCTCGCTGGCCGGTGCGCTGCTGGCGGCCCGCCGGGTCCGGATCCGCGCTCGCCTGGTGATCGGCGCGGCCCTGGCGTTCGGTGTGTTCGAGATCGTCAGTGCCCTGATGCCGACGTACCTGACCTTTGCGCTGGTCCTGCCCTTGGTCGGGCTGGCTTCGCTGACCATGCTGACCTCGGCCAACGCGACCATGCAGCTGAGTATCGAGCCGACCATGCGCGGCCGGGTGATGGCGCTCTACATGACGGTCCTGATGGGCGGTACGCCGATCGGATCGCCGTTCATCGGCTGGGTCGGGCAGGAGTTCGGCGCCCGCTACTCGCTGATCGTCGGCGGCGGCATGACGATCATCGGCACGGTCGGTTCGGTCCTGTACTTCTCCCGCCGGCGCGGCCTGGCGATCCGGCCGCGGCTGCTGCCGCGCCCCCGGCTCGAGGTGCTGCCGCAGACCGAGCTCCTCGCCGAGAAGGCCGTGGTCGACGCGGGCCCGCAAGCGGAGGTTCTCGCCGGCGGCAAGGACGTAGGACCCCGCGTGGCCTAAGGCCGGATCCGGGTCAGCAGGCGGGCGGCGAAGAACAACGCGTCGACGTCGGTCCGGCGTTCGGTGCGCATCGCTGCCGGGTCGTGCCGCGGCTTCGGGCGCTCGAGCGGCGTCCGGGCCGTGCTGATCCGGAGGAAGCCCCCGAGACCGAAGCGGCGCTCGTTCGGCCTCCACTCGACATCGATGATGTCGGCCAGCGGCACCGACCACGGGTCCCCGTTCGCTCGCTTCCTCCGCCCCGCCAACCGCTTGTACGCGAACACAAGCTGCCCGTTCGCCACGGACAAGGTCGCGTCCCGGCCCTCGATCTCATCGGGCGCGACCGGCGGCGCGACCAGCCAGCGTACGGCGGAAGTCGTCGGCACATCGCGCCGGGCGAGCGTCACCCGGATCTCGGTCGCCAGCCGCTCCGCGAACGCGCGATCGGTGAACGGGAAGGTGTACGGATCGACCAGCGCGTCGAAGTACCCGCCGGAGACCGACTGCAGTGGATCCGCCTGCTCACGCAGGATCAGCCGGAGCACCGGAGCATCCGGGCTCACCTCGACCGCCTGCAATGCCTCGACCGGAACGACCCGCTCGCCCAGCCGGGTCCGCAACGAACCGGCCAACTTGCCCGGCTCGCCGGCCGACGCGTCGTACCGGACGCGGAGCGTGCCTGCGCCGTCCCAATCGACCGTTCCGTTCGTGCTCTTCAGTTCACCACCCGCCACCCTTCCCATCATCCTCGGTCGGCGGGTTCATGTGCGCAGCTTGCCGTAACGGTCACAATAGGGTGTGACTCATTACGACCTTGTCGTCATCGGGACTGGCTCCGGGAACACGATCGTGAACCACCGGTTCGCGGACCGGAAGGTGGCGATCGTCGAGCGCGGCACGTTCGGCGGCACCTGCCTCAATGTCGGCTGCATCCCGACCAAGATGTTCGCGTACACCGCCGACCAGGCCTACACGCCGTCGGTGAGCTCCCGGTACGGCGTCAACGAGCAACTGGTGGGCGTCGACTGGCCGGCCATCCGGGACCGGATCTTCGGCCGGATCGATCCGATCGCGGCGAGTGGCTCGGAGTACCGCCACCACCACGCCGACAACGCCAATGTCACCGTGTACGACGGCACCGGCCGGTTCACCGGCGTCAAGGAGCTGACCGTCGACAACAAGGACGGGACGACCAGTGTGTTCAGCGCGGACCAGTTCGTGCTGGCGACCGGCAGCCGCCCGATCGTCCCGTTCATCCCCGGCCTCGAGGAGACCGGCTACCACACCTCGAACACGATCATGCGGCTCGAGCAGCTGCCGCGCCGGCTGGGCATCATCGGCAGCGGCTTCGTCGCCGCCGAGTTCGCCCACATCTTCTCGTCGTACGGCGTCGAGGTCACGCTGATCGCGCGGTCCGAGCTGTTGCTGCGGCACGAGGACACCGACATCGCCGAGCGGTTCACCCAGCTCGCCCTCAGCCGGTACGACGTCCGCCTCGACCACGAGACGATCCGGGTGTCTCGCCGGGAGAACGGATCGATCCTGATCGGCATGCTGTACCCGGACGGCGCCGACGAGGTCGAGGTCGACGAACTCCTGGTCGCCGTCGGCCGCACCCCCAACTCGGACCTGCTGGACCTGGACGCGACCGGCGTCGAGGTCGACGACCAGGGGCGCGTGGTGGTCGACGAGTACCAGCAGACCAATGTCGACGGCATCTACGCGCTCGGCGACGTGACCTCACCGCACCAGCTGAAGCACGTCGCGAACCACGAGGCCCGGGTGGTGAAGCACAACCTGCTGAACCCGACCGACCGGATCAAGGCCGATCACCGCTTCGTCCCGCACGCCGTCTTCAGCTCACCACAGGTCGCCGCGGTCGGCCTCACCGAGCAGGAGGCCCTCGACCGCGGGATCCCTTATGTGGCAGGCGTCGAGAAGTACGCCGACATCGCGTACGGCTGGGCGATGGAGGACACCACCGGCTTCGCGAAGATCCTCGCCGACCCGAAGACCGGCCAGATCATCGGCTGCCACATCCTCGGCCCGCAGGCGTCCGCGGTGATCCAGCCGGTCATCCAGGCGATGAGCTTCGGCCTCGACGCGTACTCGATGGCGCGCAACCAGTACTGGATCCACCCGGCGATGTCCGAGCTGATCGAGAACGCGCTGCTCAAGCTGAAGCTAGACCCGGAAGGCTGAGATCACGTCGCCGACCGCGTCCAGGGTGTCGAGGTCGGGCAGGCTGATCATCACCTCGGCCACGCCCGCCTCGGACAGTTCGCGGAAGCGGCCGATCTGGTCGTCGACCGTGCCCGCGTTGACCGAGGCGGCGTACCGCGCCGGGTTCAGGTTGCGCGGGCGGAGCCGGTCGACGAGCTCGTCCACAGCCCGGGAATCTTTACCCACAAGGGTTGTGGACAGGTGTGTGAGCTCGACCTTCTCCGATAGGTAGGAAGCAAGCTTGCGCACCTGGGCGACGTCACCGAAGACGTTGACCGCGTCGGCATACCGGGCGGCCAAGCGCAACGTCCGCGGACCGCTGCCGCCGACCAGCACCGGCAGATGCTCCTGCAAAGGTCGCGGATAGCACGTCGTGTCCGGCACCTCGAGAACCTTGCCGTGGAACGGTTTGTTGCCTGGTCCCCATAAAACCGGCAGCAGCTGTAACGCGTCCTCGAGCAGCGCATAGCGTTCACCAACCGGTGGGAACGGCCAGCCGTAAGCCTTGTGCTCCGCCTCGAACCACGCCAGCCCGACGCCGCAGACGGCCCGCCCACCACTCAGTACGTCGAGAGTCGCGGCGATCTTCCCGAGATGCGCGACGTTCCGGTAGGTGATCCCGGAGACCAGGGTCCCCAGCCGCACCCGCGTCGTACACGCGGCCAGATACCCCAGCGTCGTCCAGCTCTCCAGGAAGTCCTCCCAGGCCCGTCCCACCTGCGGGATCTGCCGGAAGTGATCCATCACGTAGATCGCGTCGAACCCCGCCGCCTCGGCCTTCTCGCCGACCTCGCGGATCCACGCGGCCGTTCCCGTCCGTCCAGCCGGGTGCGTGTAGCTGCTCAACTGCAACCCGAACCGCAACCTCGCCGGCGCCTCCACCTGCCGCGTCGCAGCCGCAGCGGCCGCCACGAACGCCTCCGGTACGACGCGCAGCACGGTCGGCTGCAGCACGTCGTCGTACCCCTCCTCCGGCAACTCCTTCTTCACCGCGTTCCAGGACCGCAGTTGGGTGGTCAACACGTCCGCAGGGATCCGCTTCGGCCGGGAACGATTCCGCCGCCGGCACTCGTCCGCGGGGGTGTCGAAACCGACCGCTACACAGGGCATTCCGGCCTCGCGAGCCAGCCCGAGCCACCGCAACCGCCGGTCCCGATCCAGCCCGAGCGTGTCGATCACCGTGGTCAGCCGGCGACCGATCCGTTGCCGCACCACCTCTTCCAGCAACGCGAACGCGTCCGTACTGGCCGCGATGTCGTCCTCCCCGGCCCCGACCAACGCCCGCAGCCGATCACTGGACACGATCAGGTCCGCCGCAAACCGCTCCGCGGCCCACGTCGTCTTCCCCGACGCCCCCGGCCCGACCAGGATCACCACACACGGCGACGGCAGCTTGACCTCATCCATGAAAGAGAGTTTCCACTACCGATAGCATTTTGGGATGCGATTGTTCGTGGCCGTCGTGCCACCCATCGAGGTAGTGGAGGATCTGAGCGAGTTCGTGGAGCCGCGGCGGGAGCATCCGGATGACGACATCCGGTGGGCCGCGGACGAGCACTGGCACATCACGCTGGCGTTCCTCGGCGAGGTGCCGGACTGGAAGACCGAAGAACTGGGGGAGCGGCTCGAGCGGGCCGCGAAGCGGCAGAAGCCGTTCGAGCTGCAGTTGACCGGCGCCGGCGCGTTCCCGGGCGTGCCCGACGCCCGCGTGCTGTACGCCGGGGTCCGTGACGAGACCGAGTCACTCAAGCACCTGTCGATGACGACGCGGGCGGCGGCGAATCGGGCCGGAGTCACCGTCGAGGGACGGAAGTTCACGCCGCATCTCACGCTGGCGCGGTTGCGGCGTCAGGTCGATGTCACCAAGTGGGTCAGGGTCTTCGACACGTACGACGGTCCGGTCTGGACCGCGGGCAGCCTGCAACTCATCGAGTCCCGGCTGGGCGAGGGCCCGGGACACAGTGCGGCGTACGCCACAGTGGGCGAATGGGACTTCTTAGGTTAACCTCAGGAAGGTTAGCCGTACCTAATGTCATGAGAGAGTTCCGCCATGCTCGCCAACTACCTGATCGGACTCCGAGAAGGTCTCGAGGCCTCGCTGGTCGTCAGCATCCTCGCCACCTTTCTGGTCAAGTCCGGGCATCGTGATCGCCTCAAACTGGTCTGGATCGGTGTCGGCGTGGCCCTCGCGGTCGCTGCCGCCGCCTGGGGACTGCTGCAGTTCGTCACCGCGCTGACCGCGCGCTCGTTCACCGCGCAGGAGACCATCGGCGGGGTGATGTCGATCCTCGCGGTCGGCTTCGTCACCTGGATGATCTTCTGGATGCGCAAGGCCTCCCGCAGCATCGCCAAGGAGTTGCGCGAACGGATGGGCCAGGCCCTGGAGATCGGTTCCCGGGCAGTGGTGATCCTGGCGTTCCTGGCGGTGTTCCGGGAGAGCATCGAGACCGCGTTCATCGTCTACGCGTCCGCTGCGCTCGCGACCACTGCCGTACCGCTCATCGGCGTCCTGCTCGGGCTGGCCACATCGGTGCTGCTCGGTATCGCGATCTACCGGGGTGCGGTCAAGGTCAACCTGGCCGTGTTCTTCAAGTGGACCGGTGCGGTGCTGATCCTGGTCGCGGCCGGCATCTTCGCGTACGGCTTCCACGACCTGCAGGAGGCCGGCGTCCTGCCCGGCCTGCAGCATCTCGCCTTCGACATCTCGCATGTCATCCCGCCGGACAGCTGGTACGGCGTACTGCTCAAGGGCATCTTCAACTTCAACCCGGCGCCGACGGTCCTCGAGTCGATCGCATGGCTCGCCTACCTCGTCCCCGTGCTGATCCTGTACTTCCGCCCGGTCAGGACCCCGACGCCTCCCGCCGTACCGGCGAAGGCCGCCGAAGAAGCGATCTGATCCACCCCTCACCCGTCCAGGAGAATCATGTTCACGTCCACGGCCCGCCGGGTCTCCGTCCTCGGTGTCGTCCTCGGCGTCGCCTCGCTCACCGCGTGCGCCAAGGACACGCCGGCCGCGAAGGACGACGGCACCGGCCCGGTGTCCGTCAAGGCGACCGACTCCGAGTGTTCGCTCAGCCGCCGCGACGTCAAGTCCGGCACCAGCACCTTCTCCGTCTCCAACGGCGGCAGCAAGGTGACCGAGTTCTACGTGTACGCCGACGGCGACCGGGTGATGGGTGAGGTCGAGAACGTCGGCCCGGGCCTGAAGCGCGACCTGATCGTGGAGCTGCCGACCGGCAAGTACCAGGCGGTCTGCAAGCCGGGCATGGCCGGCGACGGCATCCGCGGCGACCTGACCGTCACCGGCGACGCGCCCGCGCAGGTGGACGAGGACACCCTGCTCAAGCAGGCCGCCGACAGCTACCAGCGGTACGTGAACTCGCAGGCGGTCGCGCTGGAGCAGAAGACCACCGAGTTCGTCACCGCGGTGAAGGCCGGCGACGTCGTCAAGGCCAAGGCGCTGTTCCCGGTGTCGCGCACGTACTGGGAGCGGATCGAGCCGGTCGCGGAGTCGTTCGGCGACCTCGACCCGAAGATCGACGCCCGGGTCAACGACGTCGAGCCGGGCACCGAGTGGACCGGGTACCACCGGATCGAGCAGGCGCTCTGGGTCTCCAACACCACCAAGGGCATGGAGAAGTACGCCGACCAGCTGCTGGTCGACGTGAAGACGGTGGTGGCGAAGGCCAAGGTCGTGAAGCTCAACCCGCTGCAGCTGGCCAACGGCGCCAAGGAACTGCTCGACGAGGTTGCCACCGGCAAGGTCACCGGCGAGGAGGACCGCTACTCGCACACCGACCTGTGGGATTTCCAGGCCAACGTCGAGGGTTCGCAGGCCGCGGTCCAGGCGCTCCGGCCGGCCCTGCAGACCCGGGACGCGGCGCTGGTCACCCAGCTGGACACGAACTTCAAGGCGGTCTTCGCCGCGCTGGACAAGTACCGCGAGGGTGACGGCTTCAAGACCTACACGGCCACCGAGGCGGAGAAGAAGCAGCTCGGCGCCGTGGTCGACGGACTGGCCGAACCGGTCAGCAAGGTCGCCGGAGTGATTGCGCAGAAATGACCGACACAGCTGATTCCACCCCGACGCCGGCCCGGCGGGGCCTCTCTCGCCGCGGCCTGTTCGGCGCGGCCGGAGCCGCGGTCGCGACCGGCGTCGCCGGCTACGCCGCCCATTCGGTGTTGTCCAGTGAGCCGTCACAGGCCGCGGACACCAACGGGCCGGTCGAGTTCCATGGTCCGCACCAGGCCGGGATCACCACGCCGGTCCAGGACCGGCTGCACTTCGCCGCGTTCGACGTGACGACGACGAACCGGGACGACCTGATCGCGCTGCTGAAGGAGTGGACCGCCGCGGCGGCGCTGCTCACGGCCGGCCGCGACATCGGTCAGTACGGCGCGGTGAACGGGCCGGGCGAGGCGCCGCCGGAGGACACCGGTGAAGCCGTCGGCCTGCCGCCGGCCCGGTTGACGCTGACGATCGGGTTCGGTCCGGGCCTGTTCGACAAGCGCTTCGGCCTGGCGTCGAAGCGGCCCAAGGCCCTGGTGGACCTGCCGCACTTCATCGGCGACGACCTCGACCTGGCCCGGTCCGGCGGCGACATCGCCGTACAGGCCTGCTCGGACGACCCGCAGGTCGCGGTGCACGCGATCCGCAACCTGGCCCGGATCGGCTTCGGCCGGGTCGCGGTCCGCTACTCCCAGCTCGGCTTCGGCCGGACGTCGTCGACGTCGAAGGCGCAGACCACCCCGCGGAACCTGTTCGGCTTCAAGGACGGCACGAACAACCTCAAGCTCGAGGACGCGGACAAGCTCGAGCAGCAGCTCTGGGTGCAGCCCGAGGACGGCCCGGACTGGATGGTCGGCGGCTCCTATCTGGTGTCGCGGCGGATCCGGATGAACATAGAGATCTGGGACCGTACGTCGCTCGGCGAACAGGAAGCCATCATCGGCCGGGGCAAGGGCACGGGCGCGCCGCTGGGCAAGGCGGACGAGTTCGACACGATCGACTTCACCGCGAAGAACGCCGACGGTGAGCCGAAGGTCGCGATGGACTCACACGTCCGGCTGGCGCACCCGCAGTTCAACAAGGGCGCCGAACTGCTCCGCCGCGGCTACAACTTCGTCGACGGCTCCGACGGTCTCGGCCGTTTGGACGCGGGTCTCTTCTTCCTCGCCTACCAACGAGACCCGCGCAAACAGTTCGTCCCGATCCAGAACCAGCTCGCCAAGAACGACACCATGAACGAATACATCCACCACGTAGGCTCCGGCATCTTCGCCTGTCCCGCCGGCGTCACCCCCGGCGGCTACTGGGGCGAGAAGCTCTTCGCCTGAGTCACTTCACGGCGCCGGCGGTGACGCCGGCGACGAAGTGGCGTTGGGCGAGGAGGAAGCCGATCACCACGGGGACGCTGACGACCAGGGCCGCGGCCATGATCTGGTTCCAGTAGATGTTGGTCTGGGTGGAGTACTGGCGCAGTCCGACGGACAGGGTGCGGTTGGCCTCGGTCGTCATCACCGAGGCGAAGAGAACCTCACCCCAGGCGGTCATGAACGAGTAGATCGCGACCGCGATGACACCCGGCCGGGCTGCCGGCAGGACCACTCGCCAGAGCGCGCCCATCGGGCCGCAGCCGTCGACGAGCGCTGCCTCGTCGAGCTCGCGCGGGATGCTCTCGAAGTACCCGGCCAGCATCCAGATCGAGAACGGCAGGCTGAAGGTCAGGTAGGTGATGATCAGCCCGAGCCGCGTCCCGACCAGCTGGATGCCGAACTGGTTGTTGATGTTCACGAAGATCAGGAACAACGGCAGCAGGAACAGCACACCCGGGAACATCTGCGTCGACAGCACCGTGGTGGTGAACACCGACCGCCCGCGGAACCGGAACCGCGACACCGCGAACGCGGCCAGGATCGCGATCGCCACGGAGAACACTGTCGCGGCCACCGACACGATCGTGCTGTTCACGAAGTACCGGGCCAGCGGCACCGTCTTCCACATGTCCACGAACGGCGCCAGCGTCAGGTTCGACGGCCACCAGGTGAACGCGCCCTGCACGTCCTTCAGTGGCTTGAGCGACGACGTCGCCATCACGTACAGCGGGATCAGCACGAACAGGCCGAGCACGACCAGCACGACGCCGCGGTAGAGCTTGAAGCCTCTGGTCTCACGCACGACGCGACTTCCTTCCGGTGACTAGCAGGTAGGTGCCGGTGACGATCATCAGGAAGATCAGCAGCAGCACGGACATCGCCGAACCGGTGCCGAAGTTCCAGGTCAGGAACGACGCGTTGTAGATGTGGAACGTGATCAGGTCACCGGCCGGCGGCTGCGCCGTACCGAACAGCACGTACGGCGTGTTGAAGTCGCTGAACGTCCACAGGAACAGGACCAGCACCAGCACCAGGTTGACCGGCCGCAGCGACGGCAGCGTGATGTTGCGCCACTGCCGCAGGTTGCCGGCGCCGTCCACCGAGGCGGCCTCGTAGATGTCGCGCGGGATGCTCTGCAACCCGGCCATCAGAGTGAGGAACGCGAACGTCCACAGCTTCCAGGTCGCGACCGTGATCAGGGAGACCAGCGCGTTCCCGCCGATCAGCCAGAACGGCCGGTCCGAGATGAGATGCAGGTTGTCGACGATCACGTGGTTCACCACACCGGTGTCCCGCTGCAACATGAAGTTCCAGGTCAGGATCCCGGCGTACGCCGGAAGCGCGTACGGCACCAGGAACAGCGTGCGGACGATGCTGCGGCCCCGGAAGGACGGCTGCAACGCGACGGCCGCGGCCATCCCGAACACCCACGACAGCGCGACCGTGACGAGGGAGAAGGCGACGGTGACACCGAACGACTTCAGCAGGCCCTGGCCGACCGCGTTGTTGAAGTCGAGCGCCACCTTGTAGTTATCGAGCCCCGCCCAGGGCGCGGCGGACCAGTTCGCGATGAAGAACTTGGTCAGTTTGACGAAGCTCATCCAGATGCCGACCAGCATCGGGATGATGTGGATGAACAGTTCCAGCAGCACTGCCGGAGCCAGCAGCAGATACGGCAGCCACCGGCTCAGACCGGGCCGGTGCTCGGGGCCGCGCTTGGCCTTCTTCGCCGGCTCGGTCGTGGCCGGCGGTGTCACTTCGGTTGTGGCGACGGACATCCTGGTGGTCGCCTCCTGTCCTTCGGCTCGAGAGGGTCGGCTGACGTGATCGATGGCCCGGACGCGTTCGCGCCCGGGCCATCGGGACCGCGTCAGCTCCCCGCGGCCACCTGATCCTCGGCGGTCTTGAGGGCCGCCTTCACGTCATCGGCCGTCACCGTTCCGCCGGTGGCGATCTTGGCGAACATGGTGTTCATCGCCTTGCCGACAGTGCTCTCGAACTGGTCCTCGGCCGGCACCAGCGGCAGCGGCTTGGACTTGGTGTTGTACACGTCGGCGAAGGTCGCCGCCTCGGCCGCGTCGGTGGTGAACACCGGCTTGGCGTCCTTCAGCACCGGCAGCGACGAGAACGGCTTGCCCAGCGTGGTCTGGGTGGTCGCGTCCGTCATGTACTTGACGAACTTCAGCGCCGCGTCCTTGTGCTTGGTGTTCTTGAAGATCGACAGGTTGATCCCGGCCACGTGGCTGGCGACCGGCGCCGCCGCGCCCTGCGGTGCGGGGAACGGCACGACGCCGTACTCGCCGGCCTTCATGCCGTTGGCAACGATCGAGTTGTCGGCGTTGTTCTGGTTGATCACCATCGCCACCTTCTTGGTGGCGAAGTCGTTCACCGACTTCGTGCCGTTGTCGTACTGCGCGTTGGACGGGTTCGCGACCTTGTCCTTCTGCATCAGGTCGAGGTACCGCAGCACGCCCTGGACGTTGCCGTCACCGGTGAAGGTCGGCTTGCCGTCCTTGTCGAACCAGTCCGCGCCGTTCTGCGCGGCGTTGATGAACGCGAAGTGCACGTTCTCGGTGTAACTGCCGGCCGCCAGCGCCATGCCCCACTGCTTCTTCGCGGGGTCGGTCAGCTTCTGCGCGTCGGTGACCATCTCTTCCCAGGTCTTCGGCGGCTGCAGGCCGGCCGCGGCGAACATCGCCTTGTTGTAGTACAGGCCGTAGGCCAGACCGTAGAGCGGGACCGAGGTCGGGTCGGTACCTTCCTTGCCGCCGGTCGCCAGCGCCGTCGGCACGAACTTGTCCTTCCCTCCGATCGCGGTCATCGCGTCGCCGTCGAACGGCAGGAACGCGTCGGTGGCCTGCAGCGAGGCCGCCCAGGTGTTGCCGATGTTGACCACGTCCGGGCCCTGACCCGAGGTGATCGCGGTCTGGATCCGGGTCTGCAGGTCGTTCCAGCCGATCACTTCGAGGTTGACCTTGATCCCGGTGTCGGCGGTGAACTTCTGCAGGACCGGGGTCAGCACCTCCTTGTCGTTGTCCAGGCTGGTGCCCTGGTTGCTGGCCCAGTAGGTCAGCGTCTGGTCGCCACCCGAACCGCCGCCGGAGGAATCGCCCGAGTCGCCGCTGCCCCCGCAGGCGGCCAGGCTGATTCCCAAGGCGGTCGCCGCTGCCGCGGCTACAAGCGAACGCAGTCTCACGTCGGACTCCCTCGTCCTGTCGAGCCTCCGCGGACCTGCGGAGGCGGATCGGCCCCATAGTGGCCTAACCGGTTAAGTTTCGAAACCCTAACCGGTTCAGTTAGGGCCAGTTCGTTACTGCCTCGTGATGCCACCAACCTTCACGGCGGCCCGGGCAAGCGCAATCCGACACACTCCGGATACGCCCGATTTCACAGAGTCTTGAAAGAGCGTCCTAGGACCCGACCGGGCCTGACGACTCGCGGGCGCGCAGCTCGCCGGGGGGTGCCTCTTGGTGCAGGTCGGGGTCTCCGGTGACGATCCGGAGCAGGAGGTCGGCGGCCGCACGGCCGCGTTCCATCGTCTTCTGGTCGACCGCGGTGATCCCGGGGCGGGCCAGTTCGCACAACGGCGAGTCCTCCCAGGCCAGGATCGAGACCTCACCGGGCACCGCCGTACCGAGATCCATCGCCACCCGGAGCGCGGCCACCGCCATCAGGTCGTTGCCGAGCACGATCGCGGTCGGTGGGTTCGGCCCGGTCAGGAGCTGCCGGGTCAGCTCGGCGCCGTCGTCGTACCGGTAGGTGCCTTCGATGTGGCGCACCGTGATGCCGCGCCGCGCGGCGTGGTCCTGCAGCATCCGCGTCCGCAACTGCTCGTGGATGAACGTGAACGGACCGCTGATGTGGGCGACGTCGCGATGGCCGAGCTCGACCAGGTGATCGAGCAGCAGCGTGACGGTCTCCTCCGGCGAGCTGATCAGCCGGCCGACCTCGTCGCCCGGGTCGTTCGAACTCACCACCACGCACGGCACCCCGAGCTCCTTGAGCAGCGGGATCCGCGGGTCGTCGTTGTGCTCGTCGAACAGGATGAACCCGTCGACCCGCCCCTGCCGGGACCACCGGCGCAGTACGGCGAGATCGTCGCCGTGCTCGCCCGTCAGCCGGAGCAGCAGGGACGAGTCGACCTCGTTCAGGTACTGCTCGATGCCGACCAGGGTGCGCATGTAGAACGCTTCGGTCGAGATCAGCGCCGGGTCGCGGGCGATCACGATGCCGATCGTCCGGGTCCGGCTGGCCGAGAGGGCGACGGCGGCGGAGTTCGGGTGGAATCCGAGCTCCTCGGCGAGGGCAAGGACGCGTTGCCGGGTCTCCTCGCTGACGCCGGCGCGGCCGTTCAGCGCGTACGAGACCGAGGCCTTGGAGATCTGCAGGCGGCGCGCGAGGTCGCTGATCGTGACTCGCCGGCGCCCACTGGTGCTCGCCGCACCGTCGTCGGCGTTCTCACTGCCCGCCATGGATCCGGTTGTCGTCATGTCCGCCTGCCACCCCGCACAGACGGAGATTAGCAGCGGGTTCGTGGGACTAGCGGCTGTCCCAAGTTTTGGATAGCGTTTTCCCATGACGTCTGACGAGCCGTTGCGACTGGATTTCCTGCCCTGGGAGTACAAGCGGAAGGCGTCGGAGGAGGAGCGGGAGCGGCAGGCGGACCGGCAGGCGCGGCTCGGCGGGTCGATCGAGCTCGCCGAGGATGTGTACGTCGCGGAGTCGGCCGCGGTGTACTGCGACGAACTCCGGATGGGGGAGCGGTCGTACATCGCGGCGCACGCCTACGTCACCGGGCAGATCGTGCTCGGATCCGACTCGACCATCAACCCGTTCGCGGCGGTTCGCGGCCGGATCACGATCGGCGACGGGGTCCGGATCGGTGCGCACACGTCGCTGATCGCGTTCAACCACGGCACGACCCCCGGGCAGCCGATTTTCCAGCAGCCCCACACCGCCCTCGGCATCACGATCGGCGACGACGTCTGGATCGGCTCCAACGTCACCATCCTCGACGGCGTCACCATCGGCCCCCACACGATCATCGGCGCCGGCGCAGTAGTCACGAAGGACGTCCCCGCCAACACCATCGCCGCCGGCAACCCCGCCCGAGTGCTTCGCACGCGCGAAGTGGGAGAAGAGCCGGCCGCCACATCTCAAGCCCCGACCGCCACCCGGTCGCCGGCGCCGGCCGCCGCGCCGCCCCCGGCTCCCGACGCCGTCTCGTCCCCGGTCCCGGACGGCGCCCGCTCCGCAGTTCCCGCTGGCGCTTCGTCCCCGGCTCCGGCCGCCTCTTCCCCCGCCGGCTCGGCCGGCGTGAGCCGGCCGGCTCACGCCACCGATCTGCCCGAGCGGCTGAGCGCGTTTGCCGCGAGGGCGCGGGATCAGGTCGACGACCTTCTGCTGCGCTGCTGGGACGGCGACCGCTTCGTCGACCGGCCGGGGCTCGACCACGAACCGGCGATCCGGCCGTGGTGTGACGCCGTCGAGATCGCCGACCTGCTGCTCCGCCGTACGCCGGCCGGCCACACCCGCGACGACCTCGTCCGCCGTCTCCGCGCCCGCCAGGACCCAGCGACCGGGCTGGTCTCACCCGGAGACCTCTCCGATGCCGGTCTCGCCGTCCCGTCCGACGCGAGACTCTCCGTCCTGGACGGACCCGCGAGCTACCACATCCTCTGCGTCGGGTACGCACTGCAAGTCCTGGACAGCAGCTTCGAACACCCGATCCGCACCGACTTCACCCTGGACGAGCTCGACAACTTGCCCTGGGCAAGGAGAGCCTGGTCGGCCGGTTCGGCGATCGACGCCCTCGGCACCGCGATCACCCGAAACCTCCACGACCACAAGGAATCCGGCCCACTCGAGCCCCTGATGGGCTGGCTCGTCACCAGAGCCGACCCGTCCACCGGCGCCTGGGGCCGGCCGCACCCCGACGACGGCTGGCTGCAGGTCGTCAACGGCTTCTACCGCCTGACCCGCGGCACCTATGCCCAGTTCGGCCTCCCGCTGCCGTACCCCGAGCAGGCCGTCAAGACAGTCCTCGCCCACAGCAACGACCGTCGCATGTTCAGCGGTGACAACTACAACTCCTGCAATGTCCTCGACGTGATCCACCCACTCTGGCTGGCGCGCAAGCAGACGACGTACGGCGAGCAGGACGCCTTGCGCTGGGCCGAGGACCAACTAACCCGCATCCTCAACCGCTGGGTGGACGGCGCCGGCTTCGCGTTCGCGCCGGACGGCACCGACGACCGCTCGATCCCGGGCTTGCAAGGCACCGAAATGTGGCTCGCCATCATCTGGCTGCTCTCCGACTACCTCGGCCTGTCCGACGCCCTCGGCTACCGTCCCCGAGGTGTCCACCGCCCCGAACCACTGGTCGGACCGCGCTGAACCCCCGGCCGCATCGATGTCCGGACCGATGCGGCAGGCATCGTGATACCCCCTGCCCTGACCGGCGGTGTGCGGGGGTCCACTAGCCTGATGGAGTGGACCCCCGCACGCGTCGACTCGTCACCTCTGTTGTCCTGGCGGCGCTTGTCGCGATCGTGGTGATCGCGGCGGTCATTCGCTGACGGTCGCGGACCCCAGGACGACGTACGGCTGGTTCGACAGGTCGGCAGCCAGGCCGGGGTGGAGCGCTTGTCCGCCGTCACGGTGCAGCACGCTGAAGAAGTACATCAGCGGGTACGTCGAGGCCGTGTAGCCACCGTCGATCGTGCCTGACAAGGTCTGCCCGGATAGCTCCATCGGGACCTGCAGCCAGGACTCCGACTGGTCCACGTGCCGGTAGTGCAGCGTCGCGCCGACCACGGCCGGATCCACCACCTCCAGCGAGAGCGTGACCGGTTCGCCCCGTTCGAAGCTCTCCGGCACCGCGTGGTCCACTCCCGGCGTGGCCGGCCGGGCCGGCGCCGCAGGCAACGCCGCTGCTGGTTGCGGGTCTGCCGCCTCCTGCAGTTCCTCGGCGAGGGCCGCCAGATCGGCGTCGATGGCCGGGACCCGGTCCGCCCAGTGACCGTGCTCGGAGGCCTCGATCCCGAACCGCAGATCCGGCCGATAGACGCCGTCCACGATCGCCGGGATCTCGGCGTACGCGTCCCGGGCCGGCCGGTAGTGGCGCAGCGCCGACTCCAGCGAACCGACCTCCCCGGTCGTCCGATAGGTCGAGTAGTCGACCGCGGCCCGGAACTTGCCGGCGAAGAACCGGCCCAACCTGACCAGGACCTCCAGATCGATGAGAACCCTGCGAACCTGCGCGTCCGACTGGTCCGCAGTCTGCTTGGCGCGGTCGAGGGCCTGCTCCCCGTCGGCGACCAGTTGCTCGATCCACGCGGCCACCTCCAGCGGCGTGTACTTCGCCGAGAGCTCACCGCCGGCCAGCGCCGCGACGTACTCGTCGATGGCGTAGAAGGTGGTCGGGTCGAACGGGCTGACGCCACCCCAGTTCGCCGGCGGATCGGTGTCGCCGGCGTAGTGATCGGAGTGCACCTGCGACGAGATCGGGAGGTTGAGGTACACCTCCGGCCAGTAGCCGTTGTTCGATCCGCCGACGCCGTGGACCACGGTCACCAGCGGGAGGATCCGGCTGAGCGGGCTCAGGGCGTCCTCCACGTCCGCCGCGGCCTCGCCGTACGTCGACCGGAGATGGCGACGCCACGTCTCGGGCTCGGCATCGGGGTTGTAGAGGAGCCGCCCCCACAGCAGGTAGCCGTAGCGGTACTTGGTCCACTCCCGGTTGCCGGGCAGCTTGAGGTCTTCGCGGATGTAGGGGTCGCGCATGCCGGGTTCGCCGCTGCCGTGGCGTCCCTTGAAGAACAGGGGTTCACACAGGTCGACACCGCGGGATCCACCGAACGTCGACAACCGCCCGTAGCCTGCCGCGATCGCGGGATCGCCCCAGGCCAAGAGCTTCTGGGTGCCCGGCCAGACCCTGAACATCAGGTCGACGGTCCGGTCCTCGCGCAGGAAGTCGCCGTAGCCGTAGCGGGTGAACCGGCGGGAGAACTCGGTGATGCCCTTCATCTCATGCCCGGCGGGGATCGGCTTGGCCGCCTCCTTGACCCGGATCGAGGCCTGGTGGTACGGCAGTCCGACGTGCTCGGCCCAGTACTTCGCGGACAGCACCGCGGACAGGTTCGGTAGGTCGACGGCGTCGAGCAGGGCCTGGTCGACACCCTTGGCGTGCATGTCGATCTCCAGCGGCCGGCCGGCCGAGTTCGCGCCCTCGAACACCGCCCGCCAGAAGATCTCGTGACGATCGTCGGGGATGCCGCCCTCGTAGTGCACCCGGAACGTCAGCCCGTCGATGTCGGGACACTCGGCGAGCAACTGGGCGATGCCGGCCTTGCAGTACGCCGCGTGGTTGTCCGGGCCGATGCCCGTGATCGGGTAGCGGTGGACCGAGTCCCGGCCGTAGTCGTACGCGTGGTTCCACAGGCCCAGCTGGAACTTCAGCCCCCGCCGCTTGCTCTCGGCGGCGATGAAGCGAAGCATCTCCAGGTTGCGCTTCTGCTCGTCCGCTCCGACGCCCTCGGCCCGTACGTCGTAGCCGTCCACGTCGAACAGGAACGGATAGGCGAAGCACAGGTAGTTGTCGGTGGCGCCATGCCGATCAGCGCCGTAGTTGTACTGCATGCCGAGAGCGAGGTGGAACCGGTTGAACCGGGACGCGGCCAGCCAGGTCAGGTAGTCGGTCCAGAACTGCTTGTCGTGGAACCAGGACAGGTCCTCGTCCACGCTGGAGAACGACCGCACCACACCCCGGACGGGTACGGCGGGCTGCTCGGCGAACGGCGTCGTACCGGCGAGATCCTCGCCCGCGGCGACTCGGTCCGCGAGTTCGAGCACGCCGCACCGGAGGCCGGTCTCATCGTTGCTGACGACAACGATCTCGTCGTCGACACGGAGTACGGCGTACGACTCGGGCACAGCTGCGAGGTCCGCGGCGGGGACCTCGTCGGGGGTGGCCAGCCGGACCGGTGGGTCGGCGGCGGCGATTCCCCGCTCCGCCAGGGCTTGCACGAGCTGCTCGATTGCCCAGGTGGCGGTGCGGCCGGTGGTGACAGGGTTCTGCTCGTTCATAGGGCTCCAATCACTTGCCGTCGAGGGTCTTGCCGGCGTCGGCCAGGAACTTCGGGACGCCCTGCTGGATCGAGATCTTCTTGAACGCGATGTCCTGGCTGGTCTTCAGCAACAGGTCGCCGACGGCGGTCGAGGCGGCCGGACTGGCCTCCGGCGGGGCGAAAGCGTTCTTCAGTGCGAGGTCGGTGTAGGCCAGCACCTGCTTCTCGCTCGCCGACAGGTCACTGCCCTTCAGCAGCACATCCCGGCCTTCTGCAGACGCGGGCGGTCCGCTGATCAGCCGCAGGGTCTTCGCGGCCTCCTCGCCGTTGGCGAACCAGTTGATGAACGCCGCGGCGTCGTCCGCGCGCTGGCTCTTGGCGTTCAGGGACAGATAGCTGCTCGGAGCCGGGAAGGTCCCGCACTTGCCGCCCTTCGTGTCCCGCGGCGGCAGCGTGATGTCGATGGTGTTCTTGGTCAGATCCTGGAAACCGCCCTTGAGGTTGGGCGTGTGGATGTGTGCGAGCGCCGCCTGCTGCTTGACCAGCGGCGAGGTCGGCCAGTCGCCGTACTTCGCCTGTGCCGCGATGTCGGCCGGGATCGTGCCGCCGGTGGCCCGCAGCGCGGCCCAGTACTCGAACCACTCGGTCAGCGAGTCCGCGGTGAAGGCGAGCGCGCCGTCCTTGTACAGGTCCTCACCCTTGCCGCGCAGGAAGATCTGCAACGAGGCGGTGTCCCCGCTGGGGTCCTCCGCGCCGTAGATCTTCTGGCCGGACTTCTGCCGGATCTGGTTGGCCAGGGTCGCGAAGTCGGCCCAGGTCCAGGTCTCCTTCGGGTGCTCCAGACCGAGCCGGTCGAGCACGGTCACGTCGTACCCCATGCTGTAGGCGCCCATCGCGACCGGGATGCCGAACTGCTCGCCCTTCAACTGGCCCTGGCTGAGCAGGTTCTTGTCGAACGGCTTCGTGTCGATGGTGTCCGGGATGTACTTCTGCAGCGACTGCAACGCGCCCGCCGCGCCGTACTGGCCGATCCGGGCGATGTCGATGTTGATCACGTCGGGGGCGTTGCCGCCGGCCATCTGGGTGGCGAGCTTGTCCCAGTACTCCGCGGTCGCGGTGCCCTCGAAGACCATCTTCACGTTCGGGTGGCTCGAGGTGTACTGGTCCGCGAGCTTGCTGCGCAGGCCGAGCTTGGTCGGGTCGCCGTAGCTGCTGAACCGGACCGACTCCTTTGCGTCCTTGGCCGCGGGGTCGAGGTTGCAGGCGGACAGCAGCGGTGCGAGCACGCCGGCCGCGAGTCCGGCCTGCAGGAAGCGCCGCCGGCTGAGGTGTGTGGTCATGGCTGGTTCCTTTCGGGCTAGCCCTTCAGGCCGGTCGTGGCGATGCCTTCGACGATCCGGCGCTGGGCGAGGAGGAAGACGATGAAGGTCGGCACCAGCGACAGCACCGACATGGCCAGCAGTTGCCCGTACGACGAGTCGCCGGTCGCGTCGACGAACCGCCGCAGAGCGACCGGTACGGTCTCGCTGCTGGGGTAGGACAGGTAGATCAGCTGGGCGAAGAAGTCGTTGTACGTCCAGATGAAGGTGAAGATCATGGTGGTGATCAGCACCGGACCGGTCAGCGGCAGGATGATCCGGCTGAAGATGCGGACCTTGCCGCAGCCGTCGATCATCGCGGCCTCGTCCAGCGTGCGCGGGATGGTGCGGATGAACTGGACCATCAAGAAGATGAAGAACGCGTCGGTGGCCAGGAACTTCGGCACCACCAGCGGGAGATAGGTGTTCACCCAGCCGAGGTGGAAGAACAGCACGTACTGCGGGATCAGCAGCGCGTGCGCCGGCAGCATGATCGAGCCGAGCATGATGCCGAAGAAGGCCTTCTTGCCGCGGAACTCCAGCCGGGCGAACGCGTACGCCGTGAGCGTGCAGGCGATCACGTTGCCGGCCACCGCGAGTACGGCGATCAGCAGCGAGTTGAAGTAGAACCTTGTGAAGGTGGGATCGGTCGCGGTCCAGCCGGCGATGTAGTTGCGCGGGTCCAGCGAGCTGGGGAACGGGTTGAGCTGGGAGAAGATGTCGCGCTCGTCCTTGAAGGACCCGCCGACCATCCAGAGCAGCGGATAGACCATCACCACGGTGCCGGCGATCAACGCGAGGTGAGTCAGCCACCTCCGCCCGCGACCCCGGCGTACCGAGCTTTGCAGAAGAGTTGTCATCAGCGGTCCTCGTAGTAGACCCAGCGGCGGGCGAGCCCGAAGTTGATCAGCGTGAAGGTGGCGATGATCAGCAGCAGCGCCCACGCCATCGCGGAGGCGTAGCCCATGTTCAGGTTCGTGAAACCCTGCTGGTACAGGTAAAGCGTGTAGAACAACGTCGAGTCCGACGGTCCACCGCTGCCGCCGCTCACGACGTACGCCGGGGTGAAGGCCTGGAACGCCTGGATGATCTGCAGCACGACGTTGAAGAAGATGATCGGTGTCAGCAGCGGGACGGTGACCGACCAGAACCGTCGCCAGGCACTCGCCCCGTCCACCGAAGCCGCGTCGTACAGCTCCTGCGGGATCTGTTTGAGCCCGGCCAGGAAGATCACCATCGGCGAGCCGAACTGCCAGATGTTCAGCAGCACCAGCGTGTAGAGAGCCGTGTCGGGGTTGGAGATCCAGCTGCGTCCGGCGACGCCGAAGAACGCGAGGAAGCTGTTCAGGACGCCGTCGTCGTCGAACAGCTGTCCCCAGATCACCGCGATCGCGACACTGCCGCCGAGCAGGGACGGGATGTAGTAGATCGACCGGTACCACGCCATCCCACGCAACGGGCGGTTCAGCATCACGGCGACCGCCAGGGCGAATCCCAGCTGCAGGGGGACCGTCAGCGCGACGTAGATGAAGGTGACCTTCAACGACTGCAGGTAGCGCGGATCGTCGGTGAACATCTTCACGTAGTTGCCGAAGCCGTTCCACGCGGGTGGCTGCAGCAGGTTGAACGTGGTGAACGACAGATACAGGGACCCGAGCAGGGGCCCGGCCGTGAGCACCAGCAGGCCGGAGAACCACGGGGCCAGGAAGAGATAGGCGACCCGGTCACGCCGCCTGCTGGGTTTGAGCCGTGTTGCCGGGGTGCCGCCGGCCGGGACGCCGGCCGTCGATTCGCGGCCTGCCGGAGCAGAGATCTCGGTCCTCATGCTCATGGTGGCCTCCTCTCAGGGGCCTTCTTCACCGATGTAGAAGTGCGTCGGAAAAGTGCCGGAGCCTTCGGATCGGGCGACGTGAAGGACTCCGGCCGGTGGGCGGGATTTACCGCTTGGTGGAAATGGTGTTCCACTACGCGAGAGATTAGGACGCCGTCGGACGATGCGCAAGAGCGGAGTGCATTCGTATTCATAAGCCTGGAACAGCCGCCGCCCGCTAAGGTTCTCGCGCATGAGCTCCAGTGCGCGGTCGTCGTACCTGATGAGGGCCGGCCTGGTCCGCAACGTGCGGTCGGGGGAGCATCTGACCACCTTCGTGGTGGCCGGCGTGGCGACGGTGCTGGTCACCCGCCTGATCCTCAGCCTGAGCGGCTACCCGCAGATCGGCGGGAAAGGCCTGCACATCGCCCACGTGCTCCCGGGCGGCCTGCTGATGCTGGTCGCGATCTCGCTGTTGCTCGGGTACGTCGGTCCCGTCGTACGGCCCGCGGCCGCCCTGGTCGGCGGGGTCGGGTTCGGCCTGTTCATCGACGAGGTCGGGAAGTTCATCACCTCGGACAACAACTACTTCTACCAACCGACCGCGGCGATCGTGTACGTCGTTTTCGTGCTGATCGTGCTCGCGACCCGGTTCCTCACCACGCGGCGGCCGATCGACCCGCGTGAGCAACTGGCCAACGTGATCGACCACGCGGTGGAGGGGGTGGCGGGCGGTCTGTCCCGGCGCCGGTTGGCGCAGGCATCGGAGGAGCTCCGCCGAGTGGGTCCGGACGTTGCCGGTCGCCGCGAGACCCGGGAGTTGCTGGCCGCGTGTCCGGCCGACGAGGTGGAGCTGGCCGCTCCGGTGGACGCCCTGTGGCGGACCATCATGCGTGGGTTCGACCGGCTGGCCACGCATCCGCTCGCGCCCGCGATCGCAGTCACCGTCCTGGTCGTCCAGGCGATCGGCGCGCCCGCGATCGCGGCCGGGATCCGGTTCGACAACGGGCTGGTCGCCGACATCCCGGTGCTCGGGGTGGCGGCCGGGAGCTTGCTGTCGGCAACGTTCACGGCGCGCGGTGCGTGGCAACTGCGGAAGGGGAACCGGGTCCGCGCGGTCCGGCTGTTCGAGCTCGCGGTGCTGGTGTCATTGCTGATGACCCAGGTGTTCCAGTTCGCCGGGACGCAGTTCGCGGCGGTGGGCGGGATGTTGCTCGACCTGGTGCTGCTCGGGCTGCTGAAGGCCGAGCGCGACCGGATGCGGCGTAAGGCGACCGAGGTGACGAGGGCTAAGACGCACCCACTGCCACCGGATCCTGATCAGCCTCCGTTCCCTCGGGATCCGTCGGATCCGGTGTAGCTTTCCAGTTCTCGTGGCGGCCGATCAGCACCGGTGACATGGTCGCGACGAGGTAGACCGCCCCGGCCGCGAGCAGTGCGGGCGCCAGGCCGATGCCGGCGATCGCAGCACCCGCGACGATTCCGCCGAGTGGCACACCGGTCCAGCAGACCGCTTCGGCCAGTGAGTTCACCCGGCCGAGCATCTGTCGCGGGATCCGCTCGATGAACAGTGCACCGAGCACCGGGTTGATGAAGCCGGCTCCGACACCACCGACTGCATAGACGGCCATGAGTGCCCAGACGGGAGCGTCGTACGCCATCACCACGAAGCGCGGCGCGCCACAGATCAGGAAGGCCAGCGTGAAGACCAGCTTGCGCGGGATGCGCTCGCCGACGGCCGACGCCAGCAACGCGAACAGCGTGGCGGTCACACCGAACGACGTGAGGATCAGGCTGGTGTGCCCGGGCCCGAAGCCGTGGTCCTTGATCCAGACCGGCAGCAGTACGGCGCCGACTGCCGCGTCGAGCAGGTTGGTCACGGCGATCATCAGGACCAGCGGCATCATCAACTTGTCCTTGCGGAGGAACCGCCAACCCTCCAGGAGGCGCCGGCCGTAGCCGTCCTCGGTGATGACCGTTTTCTCCTGGTGCTTGGGGATCCAGCGGTAGATCAGTACGGCGCAGACGCCGAAAGACGCTGCGTCGATCCAGAGGGCGTTGACCGTACCGACGAGCGTGATCAGGCCGCCGGCGAGTGCGTAGGCGAAGAAGCTGGCCAGGCGCTCCGTCGTACTCTCGAGCCCGGTCACCCGCTCCAACGGGACCTGTGCCGCTCGGGCGATGTCGGGGATCAGTGTCGCCTTGGCCGCATCGCCCGGGCCGCGGAGCGCTCCTGCGATGGCTACCAGGATGAGGAGTACGGGAAACGACAACGCGCCCATGGTGTGGAGCAGTGGCACCAGACCTACGACGCCCGTGCTGGCCGCGTCCGCGATCACACTGACCCGTCGTGCGCCCACCCGATCGATCAGCGGGCCGCCGACCGCCTTGACGAGGACGAGCGGTGCCATCTCCGCGAGCGCCACGATCCCGGTCTTCACCGGGGAACCGGTCGTGACCAGGACGAACCACGGGATGGCGATCGCACTGACCCGAGTGCCACAGATCGACACCACATTCGCCACCAGGAAGGCCACCAGCGGCGCCCGGTACCGCTTGTCCGCACCCACGTCCCTCACCTCGCTCAGCGGGTCTCGCGCGGATACGCCTGGATCTGCACCGTCACGTGCTCGGCCCCCTCGGGCAGCGGCGCCGTCAGATCCGGCGTCTTGTACTTCTCGAACACCGCCAGGACCTCGCGCATCATCGCGGCCAGCTCGTCGGGCCGCAGATGGAAGAGGAAGTCCGACAGCAGACTCGCTTCCTGCCACTCGGGCGGCATCGTCTGCATCGCGTCGATGAAGGCGAACATGTTCTCGGCGTACGACTGTCCGACGCCGTGCAAGAACCCCAGCGCCAGCTCAGGCTCCTGGTCCAGCAGTTCGGCCGCGTCGAACTCCGTCCCCTGGTGTGCCGCCTTCCACCAGCGGTCGCGCGCGTTGCCGCGGCTGTCGTCCTCCTCCACGAGGCCCGCCTCGGCCAGCTGACGAAGGTGATAGCTGGTCGCGCCGGTGTTCACCCCGAGCCGGCCCGCCAGCGTGGTGGCCGTTTGCGGCCCGTAGACCCGCAGGAGGCCGAGCATCCGGTTCCGCATCGGGTGCGCCAGGGCGCGGACCAGGTGCCGATCCAGCCGGACGGTCTTGGCGTTCTCGTCCTGCGCGTTCTTGTCGCGGGGGTTCTCGTCGCCGGGCGTCTCGCTCATGCTGTCGATCGTAGGACTGCAAAGACAGTTTGCAAAGAGTTTTTGCAAATGAGTTGTGCGATCGGTTGTCCACAGGTTGCGAATCGGTCGTCGGGGCGGGGTGGAATCGCGGCATCTTCTCCGGTGAGACAGGGACCGGGCGCGCCCCTCGAGGCCGCCCGGTCCGCACCATGAAACGGAGATCAACCCATGCTGCGAGTGATGCTCGAGGACGCCGACTACTGCGACGTCCCCGCCGACCTGATGACGTTCGACGACGGGGCGGTGGTGTTCTGGCGCGAGGGCGAGGAGGTCGGCCGGCACCGCCAGGCCCGGATCCGCTCCCTGGAGCTGATGGACCCCCGCTCGATGACCCGCAAGATCAAGGCCGCCCGCAAGAACCATCCGAACGCGTTCCGCCCGTGGTCCGCCGCCGACGAGGAGACCCTGACCGAGATGTATCGCAACGGCGCGACCAAGGACCAGCTGGTCGACGCCCTCGGCCGCCAGGAGGGCGGCATCGCCACGCGCCTGCGCGGCCTCGGCCTCCTCCCGGAGGACGAGAAACTGCGATGAGTCCCGACTCCACAACCGGCTGTGGGCGAGACCTCTTTGTGATCCGGCAGAGCGGTCGGCGACAATGGCGCGATGCAGGCAGAGGTGCACCCGGATCCCAGCGGCCCGGCACTGGATCCGCGGGCCACGTCCGGCGATCCGGCCCCGGCGCCACCGCCGGAGCCCGGCGCGTGGGAGGTGATCCGGGCGGCGCTACTGGACCAGACCGGTCTCGTTCGCGCGCTCGCGTCCGGCCGTCGCCGCGGCGCGGAGGCACCGCACTACCTCCGGATCGAGCTCAGGTACGTCGATCTGAAAGGGCAGCGCCACCTGCAGATCACCGAGTACGACGAGCGCCAGGCCCACACGCGCAACGTCGCGGCGTCGGACAGCGAGAAGGCCGTCGACGAACTGCTCGACCTGCCGTACGGGACGTGGCATGTCGAGACGACCACCGAGACACTGCGGCTGCGCTACACCAAGAAGGGTAAGGAACTGCTGCACCGGCAGGAGGACAGCCGCGAGCAGGAGACCGGCCACGACCGGGTGAAGCAGCGTGTGCTCGACCCGGCCGCGCCGTTCCTCATCGAGCTCGGCATCAGCGACCACCAGGGCCGGGTGAAGCCGTCGCGGCAGGCGAAATACAAGCAGATCGAGGAGTTCTGCAAGCTGCTCGCGCCTGCCCTGGACGAGGCTGTCTCGGCTGGAAGGATCACGACCGGCCGGCCGCTGCAGGTGGTCGACCTCGGTTGCGGCAACGCCTACCTCACCCTGGCCGCGTATCACCTGCTGTCCGCGGCCGGGCACGACGTCCGGATGACCGGCATCGATCACAACCCGGCCGCCCGGAAGCGGAACACCCGGGTGGTCGAGGCGCTCGGCTGGCAGGATCACCTGCGCTTCGTCGACGCGACCATCCAGGCCGCGGAGCTCGACGTACGCCCGGACGTCGTACTGGCGCTGCACGCGTGCGACACGGCGACCGACGACGCGCTGGCCCGGGCGGTCGGCTGGGAGGCTCCGCTGGTGCTCGCGGCTCCGTGCTGTCATCACGACATCCAAAAGCAGCTCAAGAGCGTCTCACCACCGGCGCCTTATGCGCTGATGACGAGATATGGCATCGTTCGTGAGCGGTTCGCCGACGTCCTGACGGATTCTCTGCGGGCGGCGGTGCTGAGGCAGGTCGGATACCGAGTGGAGGTCGTGCAGTTCGTGGACAGTCAGCACACCCCGCGCAACCTGCTCCTCCGCGCCGCCCGGACCGGTGCCAAGCCGAGTGCCGACGTGCAGTCCGAGTACCAGACCTTGATCGCCGACTGGCAGGTCACACCGCGCCTGGCTCAGCTCTTGCTCCCGCCGGCCGCCGAGGCCGGACCAGAACAGGCAGCCGGCTCCGAGGTGATGCCGTGAGACAGCTCCGGACGGTACTCGCCCTGACCGCCGCGGCCCTGTTCACGCTCGCCGGCGTCGCCGTGCCCACCTCCGCGTCGGCCACCACCACCGCGGACCCGACGCCGCCGAAGAAGCTGTTCACGATCAAGGACGACCGGATCAAGGACCCGTCGGGGCTGGCGAAGAGCCAGAAGCATGACGACCTCTACTGGACGGCGAACGCGACGACTGACGGCGTCCGGGTGTTCGGCCTGGACACCACCGGCAGGTTGAAGGTGGAGCTCGGGTTCAAGGCCCAGGTGCAGGACATCGAGGCGGTCGGGGTGGACCGCGACGGCACGATCTACATCGCGGACATCGGCGACAACAAGGTCAACCGGGACATGATCGAGATCTACACGATCCCGGAGCCGGCCACGCTGAAGGACTCCGACAGCGTCAAGTACCACCGGTTCGACTTCACCTACCCCGACGGTCCGCACGACGCCGAGACCCTGCTGGTCGAGCCCGGGACGAACCAGCTCTACATCGTCACGAAGTCGACGAAGGGCACCGGCGCGATCTACGCGGCGCCACCGGCACCGAGCCGCCAGGGCACGAACGAGCTCTCCAAGCTCGCCCCGGCCCCGTCGGGCGTGATCACCGACGGCACGTTCCTGCCGGACGGTCAGCGCGTCGTGCTGCGAACGACCGTCGATGTAGCCACCGTCGCCTGGGGCGACACCCCTACCGCGATCGCCCGCACCGCTGTCGCGTTCGGCCAAGGCGAGAGCGTCGCCGTCGGCCCGACCGACACCACGGTCCTCGTCGGGACCGAGGGCACCAACTCGGCCGTCTACCAGGTCCAGATCCCCGCGAAAGCCGCCGCGGCCACACCACCCGCGGCCTCCGCGACCCCCAAGCCCGCCAGCAGCGCCGACGCCAACAGCGAAACCGGCAAGAACCACAACCTCCGCTGGATCCTCATCGGCGCCGCCCTCTTCGCCCTCATCATCACCATCGTCACCTTCCCCCCAGGCCGCCGCGAACGCCTCGACCGCATGGCCGAAAACGCCCGCCTAACCGGCCAAACCCCCCGCACCCCCCACCGCCGCTCCCACTCCTAACCCCGACCCCTCGCACCACCTGCGCAGTCGGCCCCGCCCGCCCCACACCCTCCCGCGCGCGCACCCCCCGCCGCTCCCACGCGTAGCCCCGGCCCTCGCACCACCTGCGCAGTCGGCCGCGCACGCCCCCACACCTCCTGCGCGCCCACCCCGCACCCCGCCGGCGCTCCCACTCGTAGCCCCGGCATCCCCGCACCACCTGCGCAGTCGGCCGCGCACGCCCCCACACCCTCCCGCGCGCCCACCCGGCGCCACCCAACTCGGCCATCCCGACGCCACCGGGCTCCGCCACTCCGCGCTCCCCCGCTCGTCCACCTGCGCCACCCACTCCCGCGACTCCGCGCCACCCAGCTCAGCCCACCCGTGCCACCCCGCTCGGCCGCCCCGGTGCCACCCACCCTGGTGTGCGGCGCTTAGCCACGCCGCTCACAGGCGGTGCTTTGCTTGGCCGCCGCGGTCAGGTGGGAGGCAACCTGCAAAGCAGCGGCTGGGAGCTACCTGCACGGACGGGCGATGGCTGCGGCAGCGGCAGGTGGTGGACAAACAAACAGCCGCCGACCCCGGGTTGGGGTCGGCGGCTGTTTCGTCCGGGCCGGTCTGGGGTGTGCGTTGCGAGTGCGGCGGGGTTACTTCAGGCGGTCGACTACGAAGTCGATGGCTTGGGTGAGCTTTTCGACGTCGTCGGGGTCCACCGCGGGGAACATCGCGACGCGCAGCTGGTTGCGGCCGAGTTTGCGGTAGGGCTCGGTGTCGACGATTCCGTTGGCGCGCAGCGTCTTCGCGACCGCGGCGGCGTCGATCGCGTCGTCCAGGTCGACGGTGCCGATGACGAGCGAGCGGGCGTCCGGGTCCTCGACGTACGGCGTCGCGTAGTCGGACTTCTCGGCCCAGGTGTAGAGCCGGGTGCTCGAGTCGGTCGTCCGGGCGACGCTCCACTCCAGGCCGCCCTGGTTGTTGATCCAGTCGGTCTGCTCCGCCATCAGGAACAACGTGGCCAGCGACGGAGTGTTGTAAGTCTGGTGCTTGCTCGAGTTGTCGATCGCGGTGGCCAGGTCCAGGAACGCCGGGATCCACCGGCCGGACGCGGTGATCTCCTCGACCCGCGCCAGCGCGGCCGGGCTCATCAGCGCGATCCACAGACCGCCGTCCGAGGCGAAGCACTTCTGCGGCGCGAAGTAGTAGACGTCGACCTCGTTGATGTCGACCGGCAGGCCGCCGGCGCCCGAGGTGGCGTCGATCGCGACCAGCGCGCCCTCGTCGGCGCCCTCGACCCGCTTGACCGGCGCCATCACGCCGGTGGAGGTCTCGTTGTGCGGCCACGCGTACAGGTCGACGCCGGCCTCGGCGACCGCGACGGGGCGCGTGCCGGGGCCGGACTTCACGATGGTCGGGTCGGCGAGATGCGGCGCGAGCTGAGCGGCCTTGGCGAACTTCGACGAGAACTCACCGAAGCTCAGGTGCTGGCTCTTCTCCCGGATCAGCCCGAACGTCGCGATGTCCCAGAACGCGGTCGAGCCGCCGTTGCCGAGCACCACCTGGTACCCGTCCGGCAGCTGGAAAAGGTCGGACACACCCTGCTGCACCCGGGCCACCAGGTTCTTCACCGGCGCCTGCCGGTGCGACGTACCGAGCAGCTTGGCGCCCTCGGTCGCCAGCGCGGCCACAGCCTCCGGCCGCACCTTCGACGGCCCGGCCCCGAAGCGTCCGTCAGCGGGCTTGAGCTCTGCAGGAATCAGAATCTCGCTGGTCACCAGCGTTTCCCTTCGTCGTCTGCGTTCAGAAAGCCGACGACGCTGTCAGCGCACCCCATCCTCCCACACCCACCACAACCCCCACCCCCGGGTCTCATCCCACCCCACCCAATCAACCAAGCCGCTCGGATGCGCGACCGCCCCGCCGGGGTCCGAGCCGGCCGGAGTGCGAGTCGGCCGGAGTGCGAGTCGGCCGGGGCGAGCTGGCCGGGGTCGGGGTGGCCGGGGGGGTCGGAGGTGGGCCGGGTCAGAGTGGGCTGGGTCGGGGCGAGCCGGGCCGGGATGGGCTGGGCCGGGATCGGGGCGTCGGACCGAGGTGGGGTGGGCCGGGGAAGGGTGGGCCGAGTGCGGCGGGGGAGTTGGGTTACTCGTGTTTGCGGGTGATTGTTTGGGTGCCGGTTAGGCGGGCTACGGGGCCGTCCGGGGTGTCGGTCCATTCGCCGCAGGCGCCGCCGCCTTCGGCGACGTCGAGTGGCAGCTCGGAGCCGTCCATCCGCAGCGCCGGGTGGTAGTACTGGGCGACCTTCTCGGCTTCGCCTTGGATGTAGTGGCCGATGAGGGCTCGGCGGAAGCGGTCGGTGGTGACGTTGGGAGCGCTGCCGTGGACCAGGGCGCCGTGGAAGAACAGGACGTCGCCCGGCTCCATCTCGATGGGTACGGCGGCGCCCGCCTCAGGCAGCGGGACGGTGATGTCGGTGAAGCTGACCGTGGTGTCCGCCTTCTCGGTGCACAGGATCGGCCAGCGGTGACTGCCGGGCACGACCTCGAGGCAGCCGTTCGCGCGGTCGACCCGGTCGAGCGCCATCCACGCCGCGACGCACGTACCGGGGTCGGCCTTCAGGTAGAAGTTGTCCTGGTGCAGCGCCTGCCCCCGCGAACCCGGCGGCTTGAAGTAGATCATCGTCTGCACCGCGTACGGCGACCTGCCGAGCAGCGCTGTCATCACCCGATCGATCCGCGGGTCGATCATCCACTCCAGCGAGGCATCGTCCCAGCGGTGCATCTGCGCCATCCGCGGGTACCGCTTGAGCGGATCCCGGTCGGTCGCGGTGTGCCCGGCGAAGTCGTGTGGGTTCGTCCCACGGCGGCGCACCTCCATGTAGTGGTCCCGCAGCCGATCGACCTCGTCCTCGCTCCACAGTCCGCGCACCAGCGTGTACCCGGTCTCGTCGAACTCCGCCTTGTACGCCGCGCCGGCCTGCTCGTCGATGTTGTACGAAACGCTCATCCACAACTCCCGCACTCGATCCGCCACTCCCGCCGGGACCGCCTACTCTGGTCCTGGCACAGCAATTCTCCGACCGATCGCCGCCGGCCGACCACGGACGATTCACGCGAGGTGTTGAACTTTTGTCGCATCATCCGGCAGTGCACGCGCCCTTGCGGATCACTCTGCTGTCACCGCCGACGTTCTGGCGCTGCGAGCCGAGCTGGTCCTGGACGTCGCGTCCGCTCCAGGACCATCTGTTGTGGTGCGTGCTGGACGGACGTGGCCGGCTGGAGCTCAACGACGACCAACAGGAGTTGCGCCCCGGCGTCTGTGCAGTCTTCGCGCCGGGCGACGCCCCGCGAGCGACCCATGATCCGCGCCGGCGCTTGCTGGTGTTCGGCATGCATTTCGAGGTCGACCACCCGAGGGTGGCTCAGGACCCGCGGTGGGGCGAGGTGATGGATCGCGAGTTGCTCGGCGTACTCGCGCGGACCTGCGACGCGTCGTACCGGCGGCGGGATGCGTTGGGCAGGCGGCAGGCGGAGCTGTGTCTGGAGCAACTGCTCGGGGTGATCTGGGACGCGGTCCACAACCCCGGGCGGAGTGTGACCGACACGGCTGTGGACGAGGTGGCGCGGCAGATCCGGCAGGATCCCAGCCACGACTGGACCGTCACGGAGATGGCTCGCCGGGCCGCACTCTCCAGGGCGCAGTTCACCCGGAGGTTCGTCGCACAGCTCGGGATGTCGCCCGCGCAGTACCTGATCCAGTCCAGGATCGACCGCGCTCACCAACTACTGACCGATTCAGGGATGACGGTGACCCAGACGGCCGCCGCGCTCGGCTACACCGACGTCCCGTACTTCAGCCGCCAGTACAAGCAACGCACCGGCCGGTCGCCAAGCCAGGACCGGTAGAGCCAGGACCGGGTAGAGCCAGGACCGTTAGGCCCAGTCCGAGTTCCAGCCCTCGATGGAAGTGGCTGGGCGACTGGCGGGACCGGAGTAGATCGCCGACGGACGGATCAGGCGGCCGGTGCGCTTCTGCTCCAGCACATGCGCGCTCCACCCGGCAGTCCGGGCACAAGTGAACATCGACGTGAACATCGGCGGCGGCACCTCCGCGAAGTCCAGGACGATCGCCGCCCAGAACTCCACATTGGTCTCCAGCACTCGGTCCGGCCGCCGCTCGCGCAGCTCTGCCAGCGCGGCCTGCTCCAACGCCTGCGCCACCTCGTAACGCGGTGCCGCCAGCTCTCGCGCCGTACGGCGAAGCACTCGGGCGCGCGGGTCCTCTGCCCGGTACACGCGGTGCCCGAAGCCCATCAAACGCTCGCCGGCGTCCAGCAGACCCTTCACGTACGCACTGGCGTCGCCACTGCGCTCCACGCCCTCGATCATCGTCAGTACCCGCGCCGGCGCCCCACCGTGCAACGGCCCGGACATCGCACCGACCGCACCGGACAAAGCGGCAGCGACGTCCGCACCGGTCGATGCGATCACGCGCGCGGTGAACGTCGACGCGTTCATGCCGTGCTCGGCCGCGGACGTCCAGTACGCGTCCACTGCCTGCACGTGCTTGGGATCCGGCTCACCGCGCCAGCGGATCATGAACCGCTCGGTGATCGTCTTCGCCTTGTCCACCTCGCGTTGCGGCACCATCGGATGCCCGATGCCACGAGCCGCCTGGGCGACGTACGACAGGGCCATCACCGCGGCCCGGGACAGGTCGTCGCGAGCCTGTACGTCGTCGATGTCGTAGAGCGGCCGCAGACCCCAGGCGGGAGCGAGCATCGCCAGCGCGGACTGCACGTCGACCCGGATGTCACCGGTGTGGACCGGCAGCGGGAACGGCTCGGCCGGCGGCAGGCCCGGGGTGAACGCACCGTCGACCAGCAGGCCCCAGACCGCACCGAACGGCACCCGGCCGACGAGGTCCTCGATGTCCACGCCGCGGTAGCGCAGCGCCGAACCTTCCTTGTCCGGCTCGGCGATCTGCGTGTCGAACGCGACCACGCCTTCCAGCCCGTGCTGCACCTCGGTCCTCGGATCTGACATGCGACTCCCTCGTCCTCGTGGCGGCGCACCCGGCCCACCAGAGACCGCGCGCACCGATAGGCGCCCAGGCAGCATAGTTCTCGCCGGTAACCTCCGGACAGATCTGTGACCAGCTCGGCACGTCGGCGCCGTGGACCGGTCGCGGGTCTACTCTCGACGCCATGGCCGCCAAGCCCAATCCCGCCCTCGGGCTCATGCTCGGGATCATTGCCGGTTACGCCGCTGTCGTCGGCGCCTCGTACGCCGGCGCCCGGCTGCAGATCGCCCGTCAGGTCACGTTCGACAGCGTCGTCCGGCACGGTCTGCAATGGCTCGTGCTGTTGCTCCTCATCGCCGCTGTGCTCGGCCTGCTGATGGCGGGCCGCACGATCGGCGCCGGAGTGATGGTCGGAGCCGGCGCTGTGATGGCCCTGGCCGGGCTGTTCGTCCAGGTGGCGCCGATCAACCGGGTGTCCGACCTGCTCACGCTCTTCCAGGTCCCCGGCTCCAAGATTCCGCCGTACCTGCTGATGGACAGCTCGGTGCTGTTCATCGGAGTCGTGTTGCTCGTCGGCGGTATCGGTCGCTGGGTCGCGGACGCCAAGGTGGCCAGAGTGCTGCAGGGCGGCGGTAACCAGTCGGGCTACCCGGCGCAGCAACCACCGCAGCAGTGGGGTGGGTACCCGGGCCAGCAGCAACAACCGCCGTACCCGGGCCAGCAACAGCATCCGCAGCAGTACCCGGGTCAGCCGCCGCGATAACTTTCCCCGCAGAGCACGCATCAGGCTCTGCATGGAAACGCTGATCGCCTACACCTTCTCTCACGACAGCGTGGTGAGGGCTGCCGCGGGCCGCGCCCGCGTCGAGGCGTACTACGGCGACCTGTGGAACCACGAGGCCAAACACCAGGGGTACGACGGCAGCACGGTCGGACTGCACGTGTGGGACCGGTACGACGGCCATTGCTTCTGGCCGTCCTGGCACGACACCGGTGATCTCCGCGTCGCCAGCCTGCACACCCCACTCGGCTATCAACGTGTCGTCGGCGACGTCTCGCCGTACGACGCTCCTGGTCGGCTGGCTCAAGCGGTACGGCGTACTCCGGCCAGCTTCCTGGAATTGGCGCCACCGTTCACCATGGCCGTGCTGAACCCGGCCGAGGAACGGCTCGAGTTGTTCACCGACTCCATCGGCGTCGGCCGCCTCTTCCAGTTACGGCTGTCCGACGGCTGGGTGTGGAGCAACCGCCCCGTCGCCGCCCTGCTCTTCGCCGGTGTGCCGGCTGCGGCGGCTCCACGCGGCTGGAGCTTCGCTGCGGCGTGCGGCTGGTTCATGGACGACAGCACGCCGTACGACGGTGTGCTGGCTGTGCCCGGGGCGACACACATCGTTGCCGACGGCAGCCGTCGGCAACGGACGGTCAGCCGGATCGAGACGACCAGTGTGTGGTCGACGGACAGTCCGGACACGGTGGAGGAGACCGCCGAGGCACTGCAGGACGTGGCGCGGTCTGTGGGACGACTGTGGCCCGGCAGACCTACTGTCGACCTCAGCGGTGGTCGCGACTCCAGAGTGGTGGCTGCGGCGTTCCTGGCCGCCGGCGTGGATCTCAAACTGAACAGCCACGACGCAGTGCCGGGTGAGGTCGAGGTGGCGGAGTCACTCGTCCAGGCGTTTCCTGGCACGGTCGAGCATGTCGTCAGCCGCAAGCCGCCGGGCGGACCGGTGCGACCGCAGCCGGTCAAGCCGCAGCCGCTCGAGCTGGTGGAGCGCGCGCGGCGCTGGCACCGGTACGCGGAAGGGCTCCGGCCCGCGAGCTACCTGTTCCATGCGCCGCCGAAGAATCTCACCACGGTCGATCACCTCGCGATCGGCGGAGCCGGTGGTGAAGTTGCCCACGGCCACTTCTATCCGGCCGACGTACTGCAGCTCGACGAGCTCCCGCTGCAACGGAAACTGCATGCCTTCGGCAACCGTCTGCAGACCCGGCTGACGCCGACCGCGGGGCCGGGCGAACCGGCCCGGGCCGCGGTGGGCGAGCAGATCGAGCGTGTCCTGCTGACCGCGGTGCACGGCGGGATCCAGAACGCGACGATGCTCGACTACTTCTACGTCGTCGAACGGCTGCGCAGATGGGGTACGACGGGGGAGCGTAGTGGAGTCGTGTCGCCCCTGCTGATCCCGGCGTTCGTCCGGGCCGCCTTCGCGCTCGATCCGGCGCACCGCGTCGACAACGCGCTCCACAGCGCGCTGGTCCGCCGCCTCGTCCCCGAGTGGGCCGACATCCCCTTCTTCAAGCCGACCGCGGCCACACCGCGCCGAGCCCCGGCCAGAGTCCGCGCCCTCGCCGAGGCAGCCGACAGCGAACTCATCGAAGCGCTCCTGACCGACGTCGAGGGCTTCGACGCCCACGCTCTCAACACCTTGTGGGCCGCATCCGCAGCCGGCGCAAGCTCAGCCGCCGCCGAAGCCACCCTTCGCCAAGCTCTCTGGCGTGCCACCTTCGACGACCACCTCGCGGAGGTCAACCACCATCTTCCGGCCGGCGCGCCACCGATCGTCCGAGTCGAGATACCCGTGCCGAAACCGCCGGTACGACGCCGTACCCGCAGTCCGCTGGTCCGCGCCTTGACTCGCACCAAGTTGTGGCGGGCCTACCGCCGCAGCAGGTTCGGACGTAAGTAGGCTCAGGGTGTGGATCTTGCGGAGATGCGGCGGGCGTACGGGCTAGGGGAGCTGCTCGAGAGTCAGGTTGATTCCGATCCGGTCGTGCAGTTCCAGACGTGGCTGGCGCAGGCGACCGAGGCCGGGCTGCCAGAGCCCAACGCGATGGTGCTCGCGACCGCGGACGCCGATGGGCGCCCGTCGGCGCGGACCGTGTTGCTGAAGCGAGTCGATGAACGCGGTCTCGTGTTCTACACCAACCAGCAGTCGCGCAAGGCCGACGACCTGGCCGCGAACCCACACTGTGCGCTGGTCTTCCCGTGGCACGCGATGGAGCGGCAGGTCCGCGTCGAAGGGACCGTCACCAAACTCCCCACCGACGAGGTCGACGAGTACTTCGCCAGTCGCCCGCGCGGGTCGCAGCTCGGCGCGTGGGCCTCGCAGCAGAGCCAGCCGGTCGAGTCTCGCGAGGAGCTCGACCTGCAGTACACGTCGTACGAGCGGCAGTGGCCGGAGGGCACCGACATCGCGACGCCGTACTTCTGGGGCGGCTATCTCGTCGAGCCGCTGGCGTTCGAGTTCTGGCAGGGCCGCACCGGCCGCCTGCACGACCGCCTGGCCTACCGGCGGACCAACTCGTCCGGCTGGGAGTTGCTCAGACTCCAACCCTGAGGAGCCTCTGAGGTCTCACGGAACCCGTACCGCGACCACCACCGCACCAGCGGCTTCGGCGCCCACCAGTTCACCCGCCCGAGCAGCCGCATCGTCGCCGGCACCAGCAGCGCCCGCACGATGGTCGCGTCCAGCGCGATCGCGATCACCAGCCCGACCCCGATCATCTTCACGAACACGATGCCCGACGTGGAGAACGCGGCCACGACGATGATCAGCAGCAACGCGGCGCTGGTGATGATCCCGCCGGTCCGCTGCAGCCCGAGCGCCACCGCCTGGGTGTTGTCGCCGGTCCGGTCGTACTCCTCCCGGATCCGGCTGAGCAGGAACACCTCGTAGTCCATCGAGAGCCCGAACAGTACGGCGAACAGCAGCACGGGATTGGTCGCGTCGAGGAACCCGGCCGAGGTGAAGCCGAGCACCCCGGACAGATGCCCGTCCTGGAAGATCCACACCATCGCCCCGAACGCCGCCGAGAGTGACAGCACGTTCATCACCAGCGCCTTGGCCGGGAGCACGAAGGAGCCGAAGGCAACGAACAGCAGGACGAACGTGACCAGCACGATGAACCCGGCCATGTACGGCGCGCGCTCTTTGAGCACATCGAGCAGATCGATCACCGCCGCCGTCTCACCACCGACCTCGGTCTGCGTCCCGACCGGCGGAGCGACCGCCCGCACACTGTGTACGACAGCTCGCGCCGGCAGCTCCTGTCCGGTGTAGTGCGTGTGCACGACGACCGAGGCGACACCGTTCTGATAGCCACCGATCCGGACATCATCGACCTCACCGATCTGCCGCAGCGACTCCAAGTACGGCGACAACGAAGCAGCCGGATCGGCAGGCGGCGACGAGAACCGCACCGCCACGAAGATGTCCGACCCACCAGCTCCCGCGAAGTCGCGCTGCAGCGTCTCGGTCACCGTTCGAGAGGTCGCGCCGGACGGCAGCGCTCGATGGTCGACGCCACCCAGTTGCGCCGACAGGAAGGGAATCCCGAGCACCAGCAGCACCGGGACGAGCACGAGCACATACCGCACCGGCCGCCGCATCACACTGTGCGCAAGGCGATACCACGCACCATGCTCGGTGGTAGCCCTCCGCTGCTTGAAGATCCGCAGGTTGTTCACCCGATGCCCCAGTACGGCGAGCAGCGCGGGCAGTGCGGTCAACGCCGCGATCATCGCGACCACGACCGCGGCGGCACCGCCGTACGCCATCGAGCGCAGGAACATCACCGGGAACAGCACCAGGCTGCTGATCGCGACCCCGACCGTCACGCCGGAGAACGCGACCGTCCGTCCGGCCGTCGCCATCGTCGCCGTCAGCGCGGTCTCCACATCATTGCCCTTGGCAAGCTCCTCGCGGAACCGGGTGATGATGAACAGCGCGTAGTCGATCGCCAGCCCGAGCCCGATCATCGTGACGATGTTGATCGAGAAGATCGACACGTCGGTGACCGCCGACAGCCCGCGCAGCAGCACGAACGCGCCCAGGATCGCGAGCGCGCCGACGAACAGCGGCAACGACGCCGCGACCAGACCGCCGAAGACGACCACCAGCAGCACCAGCACGATCGGCGTCGAGATCGTCTCGGCCCGCACGATGTCGTGCTCGGTCTGCGTGTTCACCTCGTCGAACACCGCGATCTCCCCGCCGACCTTGGCGTCCAGCCCGGGTGGCGCCGTCCGGACCCTGTCGGCGATCCGGTGGAACGTCGCCAGCCGGGCCTCCTGATCCGCGCCGGCCAGCGTGAGTACGGCGTACGTGCTGTGCTGGTCCTTGGACACGAACATCGGGGACTTGGTGTTCCAGTACGTCTTGGTGCCGGTCACGTCGGCGGCCGGCAATCCGGACAGGTGACTCTCGACCGACTGCCGGAAGGCGGGATCGGACACCGTCTTCGCGCCGCCGTCGTACAGCACGATCACATCGGTGCCGGTGCGGCCGATGTTCTGCTCGATCGTGGCGACCGCGTGGGCGGCCTCGGTGTCCGGCGCGTCGAAGCCGCCGTTGGCCAGCGAGCCGAACACGCCGGTGCCCCACGCCAGCCCGAGGGCGACGAAGGCCGCGGTCAGGGCGAGCACCAGCCGGCGGCGCCGATACGTGAAGTGGCCGAGCGTCTCGAACACGAAATCTCCCCCAGGGCGTAGATTTGAGCGGTCGGGGCCTGAGTGAACAGCGTTAACTGTTAACGGTGTTAACTCTAGACACCTGCTCTACGGCCATGTCAAGGAGAGTTTTCGGGTGGAGTTCGGTGCGAGCCGGCGGGACCGGCAGCGGGCGGCGACGCTGGCGGACATCAAGGCGGCCGCCCGCCGGTTGCTGGTCAGCGGTGGCGCGGCCGCGGTCGGCCTGCGCGCGGTCGCCCGCGAACTCGGCCTCACCCCGCCGGCCCTCTACCGGTACTTCCCGAGCCACGAGGCACTCATCGGCGCGCTGATCGCCGACCTGTATGACGAGCTGACGACGGCGCTGGTGGAGTTGCAGAGCACCGACGAGGACATCGATCTGGGCGCCAGGCTGTATCTGCTGGCCAACGGGCTGCGGGACTGGGCGGTGGCGCATCCGTCCGAGTTCGCGCTGCTGTTCGGCACCGCGATCCCGAACCCGTACGACGAGGATCACGCGGACACCCCCGGGCATCAGGCGGCGATGCGGTTCGGTGCCGTGTTCAAGGAGCTGGTGGCGCAGATCTGGCACTGGAAGCCGTTCCCGTACCCGCCCGACGAGGCGCTCGGCCCGGCGCTGGTCGCCCAACTCACGCAGGAGTCGGAGCACTTCCACGGCATGCCGCCCGGAGCGATCTACCTGTCGCTGACCTACTGGACCAGGCTGTACGGCCTGATCTGCATGGAGGTGTTCGGCCAGCTGCACTGGGTGCTGCCGGATGCCGCCGCCTACTTCGAGGCGCAGCTCTTCGAGATCGGGCAGGCCCTGGGTCTCGACTGCCCGCTACCAGAGCAGTAGGAGGGCAGTAAAAAGCCCGCGGGCGCTTCCAGAACGCGACCGGGTGGCCGAAACTCTGGGTCAGGCGGACTGACCTGACTGCCCGCGGGCCCGGTGGCTGGCGTTGAATTGGCCGACCACTTGCCCACTAACTAGTGGTTGGCGGTCAACCCGCCGCCACCTCACGAGTCCGATAGCAATTCATGCGTTGGACCACCTCCCTTCGCGTGTACTGCGAACTTACTGTCCGGCGGTCCACGGTTCAACCGGTTTTCGCCCAGGGATGAACGACAATCGGAGCCATGATCAGACTTGGCCTCCCGGTGATCGTGCTGTTGGTCGGAACCGGCTGGTTCGCGTGGGCGTCGTACCGCCGGGCCGCCCTGGCAGAGCGGGCGCTGGCCGAGGTCAACGCCGAGCATCGGGCGCTGATGCACGAGGTCAGGACGCTGGAACGGGCGGTCGCGGCTGCCGAGCAGGGCCTGCGTACGCTCAGCTCGCATCCGTCGGTGCCGCGCGACGTCGCGGTCACCGCAGACCTGACCCTCGCCGACATCCGGCGACTGGTGGAACGCAAGGAGCTCGACGAGTAATGGCAAAACTGGGGACCGCTGCTGCCGCGATCAAGCCCAAGGGTGGTGGCAGCGTCAAGGCGAAGGTGATCGGCGGCATCATCGTCGTCGTCATCGTGATCATCGTGCTGGCCAACATCTTCAACTTCGCCAGCACCGACACGAACCGGATCGGCCTGCACTACGGCGGCGGCGTGGTCGAGGCCAAGAAGTTCAAGTCGATCATCCCGCCCGGCTCGACGAACAAGCTGATCGGTCCGGGCGACACGTTGTACACCTACCCGATCGACCAGCGCTCGTACATCATCGGCGGCGACGCCGCCGACACCGACGCGGCCGACGAGGTCACTGTGGTCAGCAAGGACAACGTCCGGCTCGGCGTCCGGGTCCAGGTCTACTTCACGCTGAACCGGGACAAGGACGTGATCAAGTCCTTCCACGAGCGGATCGGCCTGAAGACCGAGGCGTACGAGGAGAGCGGCTGGAACGACATGCTGCAGAGCTACTTCCGCCCGCAGATCGACCGGGCGCTGGCCGCGGTCGCGACGAACTACGGCTGGGCCGAGCTCTACAACAACGAGTCGAAGAAGGCCACCTTCCAGACCGCGGCGGCCCAGGAGTTCACCCGGTTGCTGCCGGCCGCCGTCGGCGGTGACTACTTCTGCGGACCGTCGTACAACGGCAGCAACGACTGCGGCGAGCTGTCGTTCACGATCCAGAAGCCGACGCCGCTGGACAAGGGCATCATCGACGGCCTGGAGGCCAAGCAGCGCGCCGAGCTGGCCAAGGCCACGCAGGAGCAGAAGAACCAGCAGGTCAACGTCGAGCTGCAGTCGGTCAAGCAGCAGGTCGCGATGCTCGGCGCGCAGGGCTACCTGCTGAAGACCGCGATCGAGTCGGGCAAGATCCAGTTCATGGTGATCCCGCAGAACGGCAACGTCAGCATCCCGGTGCCGACCACGCCCACCACGCAGCCAACCACCGAACAACCACGCTAGCCATGTCCGCTCTGCCGTCACATCTCGAGCTCGTGCAGGGCGTCGTGCTGCCCAAACCGGTCGGCATGGACCCGGTGCTCGACTTCGTCAACACCCGGTCCGACTGGACCACCCGTGGCCCGGCCCGGACCGAGTGGCTGACGTCGTACGAGGCCTTCCTGATCTGGACGTCGTACGTCGGCCTGTTGCGGCCGGCGACCGTGTTCCGGCTGATCGAGCAGGCCGGCGGCAAGCCGACCGAGGCGGCGCGGCGACTGAACGCGACGCTGGAGTTCCGGGTCGACCTGTACGACGTCCTGACCGGCGAGGCGACCGATGGGTCGTTCGAGGCGGTGGCGCGGGTGATCGAGCGGGCATCCGGGCGGCGGCGTCTGGTGCCGACGGACGAGGGTGCCGGGTGGGAGTTGCCGGAGGATCTCGCCCAGCCGCTCGACCACCTCGCGCTGCTCGCCGGTGAGCTGCTCACCGGTCCGTCCCGGGCACACGTGCGCGTGTGCCCGGGGGAGTCGTGCGGCTGGCTGTTCCTCGATCCGCGCGGACGCCGTCGCTGGTGCTCGATGGCCACCTGCGGCAACCGGGCCAAGGTGCGGGCGCACGCCGCGCGGACGCGTTAGTTGAAGGCCGCTGGGTCGACGGTGATCCAGGTGTGCCGGGCGCGGGCGAGCACCCGGCCGTCGGCGTCGTACAGGGTGCTGGCGGTGAAGGTCTTGCGGCCGTCCTCGCCGAGGTAGCGGCCGAGCGCGACACACTCCTCGCCGGCCTGTGGCCGCGCGTCGATGCAGGCCGTCAGCTGGCCGAGGACCGACGGGCGGCCCTCCAGGTCGATCGTCCAGCCGCCCGGACAGTCCAGGGCGGACCACAGGAAGATCTCGTCGACCAGCCCGTCGTGGCGTGCCAGGTCGGCGGCCGGTTTCCAGGTGCACGCCGTACGCCCGTCGCCGACCGGCCCCGGCTTGAGCTGCAGACCGCGAGCATTGGCCGGCCCGCACACGAAGCACGTCGGGAAGGGGTGATCCGTGAGCCCGCGGTACGCCGCCTCCGCCACCCGAGCCTCTTCCGGCAGGACCGGGTCGATCGTCGCGTCCGCCAGGAAGTCGCCGTCGACCGGCACGGCCTGGGCCACCAGGCTGTCCGCATCCAGCAGCCGCGCGCCATCGGCATCCGCGGCGAGCTCCAGCTCCTTCTCCAACGGCGGCGGCATCCGCAACGTCACCTTCGGCACCACGTCCGGCCCGATCTTCCCGGCCAACGCGGTCCCTACCAGACCGGCGACGTACCCGCCGTTGCCCGACCGCTCCGGTCCTTGGAACCGCCGTTCGACCCGCACCAGATTCATAGGCCCCGACCCTAGTACCAGTCACGCATGCCGACCGCGCGGCGACGGACTGTGATCGCGACCGGCGGAGCCGATCTTGGGCCGAAGATGCTGACGAAGAGGAAGTGTGAGTGCCCAGAACCGTGGGAAGGAAGGAGTTTCAGAGAAATCTGAGGAATTCTCGGAGATTACCGGGCTGAGCCCTCCAGTTCAAACGACCGCTTGAACTATGCTGACTGCAGGCTACGGCGAGTGAGCAGGTGGGGTGCCTGAGCAAGCAGTGGCCGGGGGGAAGGAGAACTCTGTGGAGACACCGGTCGAATCGACCCGGGAGAGGTTGCTCAACGTCGCCGAGCAACGATTCGGAGAAGGGGGTTACGAGGGAACATCGCTGCGCGCCATCACGGTCGCGGCGGCGGCGAACATCGCCGCGGTCAACTATCACTTCGGTTCGAAGGAAGCACTGCTGCGGGCGGCGGTCGCCCGCGCGATGGCGCCGATCAACACGGAACGGCGGCGCCGGCTGGACCAGTTGGAGGCGAGTGGGCTGCCGGCACCGGAGCAGCTGATCCGGGCGTTCATCGAGCCCGGCCTGGAACTGGTTCTGCGCCGCGGCGAGCGCGGTCCGGTGGTCGCGCGTTTCATCGGCCGGATCGCGTTCGATCCGAGCCAGCGGATTCGCGAGTTGTACGCGGCGGAGTCCGATCCTGTCGAGAAGCGGTACCTGGCGGCGCTCCAGGCCGCGCTGCCGCACGCGACGCCCGAGGCGGTCGCGTTCGGGTACGTGAACATGCTCGGTCTGCTCGCCCTGCACCAGTCGCAGGCGCTGTCGCGAGCACCTGGCGGCACGGAGATCGAGGATCCCGGCAAGCTCGCCGAGAACCTGATCACCTTCCTCGTGGCGGCCTTCGACCGCGGCCTACGGTCCTGATCCGGAGGCGTCCGAAACCCGTGGCACCCTGCCCACGGATTCCGGACGCAACTGAACCAGAAGGCCCAGTGGTCTGGTCGGAGTTGTCCGAAGATTGCTCATGGATGTTCGGACTGCCTGGTAACGCTGCATAATGGCGCTCCGTGGACCCCTGTGAAGTCGTGGTTGCCGTCGATCTCGGTGGAACCCGGATGAAATGCGGCCTGGTCGCCGCCGACGGTGCCGTGCTGCACCGCGAGACCCGGCCCACGCCCCGGGAGGCCGGGGGCCGCGCCGTGCTCGACGCGCTGCTGGAAACCGTCGTCGAACTCGGCCAGAAGGCGACCGCCGACGGCCATCTCGTGCGCGCGATCGGCGTCGTCGTGCCCGGCGTCATCGACGCCGCCACCGGCACCGTCGGCGCCGAGAACCTGGCCTGGGTCGGGATGCCGGTGCTGGCCGAGATCATGGCCGCCGTCGGCGACGACGTACCGATCGTGCTCGCCCACGACGTCCGCGGCGGCGGGTACGCCGAACTCCGCCAGGGCGCCCTGGTCGGCACCACGAACTCGATGTTCCTCCCGCTCGGCACCGGCATCGCCGCGGCGATGGTGATCGACGGCTCCCTGGTCAGCGGCGACGGGTACGCCGGCGAGCTCGGCCACACGAGGTTCATCCACGGCGACGCCGCGGAGCTCTGCGCGTGCGGCCAGTGGGGCTGCCTCGAGACGGTCGCCTCCGCGGCCGCCCTGGCCCGCCGGTACGGCGCCCGCACCGGACGGACCGTGGACGGCGCGCGGGAGGTGCTGGAGCTGCTCGCAGCCGGCGACCCGGACGCCGCGCAGGTCTGGGACGACGCGCTGCGGGTGCTGGTCGACGCTCTCGTCCTCTACACAACCCTGGTCGCGCCCACGCGGATCGCGATCGGTGGTGGACTGGTCGGTGCGGGCGAGACGTTGCTGCAGCCGCTGCGCGACGGGATCCACGCGCGGCTGACGTTCCAGCGCGAGCCGGAGATCGTCGCCGCCGTACTGGGCGAGGAGGCCGGCTTCATCGGCGCTGCCCGGATGGCCTGGGACCGCGTGGAGGCCGACGAGAAGGGGACAACGGCATGACAGTGCTTTTGGCCGCGCCTCCGGCGCCGGCGGGGTCCTGGGGCCTTGGCTCCCGGCCTTCCCTCGTCGCTCCAGTCGCTTCGCTCCCTCCGCTCCTCAGTCCAGGCCGGGAGGCCCCATGACCACGTATCGCGTGGGCCGGCTGGTTACGCCGGACGACGTTCTCGAGAACGCCTGGATCCAGGTGGTCGACGAGGACATCAGCGCGTTCGGCCGCCGCGCGGACGGGATGCCCGCCGACGGCAAGCGGCCCGAGGACCTCGGTGACGTGACGCTGGTGCCGGGGTTCGTCGACATCCACACCCACGGTGGCGGCGGGTCGACGTACTCGACCACCGATCCGGAGGAGGCGCGCAAGGTCGCGGCCTTCCACGCCAAGCACGGTACGACGACCACCCTCGCCAGCCTGGTGACGGCGCCGCTCGACGACCTGGTCTCGCAGACGGCCTGTCTCGCCGAGCTGATCGAGGACGGTGTGATCGCCGGCGTCCACCTGGAAGGTCCGTTCCTGTCCGAGGCACGATGCGGCGCGCACGAGCCCACGTTGTTGCGGCCGCCGCTGAAGGACGACGTGGCGAAGGTGCTGAGCGACGCGGTCAAGATGGTGACGATCGCGCCGGAGCTGGAGAACGGCCTGGAGGCGATCCGTCAGGTGGTCGACGCCGGCGCCGTGGCGGCGCTCGGGCATACCGACGCGACGTACGAGCAGATGATCGCCGGAGCCGACGCCGGTGCCAGGGTGGCGACGCACCTGTTCAACGGGATGCGGCCGTTCCACCACCGCGACCCCGGTCCGGTCGGCGCGGCGCTCAACGACGAGCGGTTGCTGCTCGAGGTGATCAACGACGGCCTGCACGTGAATCCGCAGGTGGTCCGGGTCGCCCTCGCGGCCGCCGGGGTGAACCGGATCGCGCTGATCACCGACGCGATGGAGGCGACCGGGATGCCGGACGGCCGGTACCAGATCGGCGGTCTCGAGGTCGACGTCAAGGAGGGCCTGGTGACCCTGACCCACGGCAAGCACTCGATCGCCGGCAGCACCCTGACGATGGACGTTGCCTACCGCAACGCGGTGACGGCCGGGGTATGGCTCGTGGACGCGTCCCGGATGGCCTCGACGACCCCGGCGCAGACGTTCGGCTGGTACGACGTGGGCTCGATCGAGGTCGGGAAGCGGGCGGACCTGGTGCTGCTGGACGACGCGTACGCCGTTCAGAAGGTGATGCGGGCCGGCTCGTGGCTGGACTGATCGGGACCGTCACCCTCAACCTCGCGCTGGACGTCACGTACGAGGTCGACTCGCTCGTGGTCGGCGGAAGTCATCGCGTCGCCGCGATCCGCCGGCGGGCCGGTGGCAAGGGTGTGAACGTCGCGCGGGTGGCGGCGACGCTCGGGCATCAGGTACTCGTGCTCGGCCTCGTCGGTGGGATCACCGGGGAGCTGGTCGCCGAGGAACTGTTCGACGCCGGGCTCACCGCGCTGCTGACCCCGATCGCCGGCGAGACCCGCCGTACCGTGGCCATCGTCAACGGCGCCGACGGGGACGCGACGATCTTCAACGAAGCCGGTCCGCCGGTGAGTGCGGACGAGTGGCGCGCGTTCGGCGACCGGATGCCGTGGGGACGGCTGGGTGTGCTGGCCTGCTCGGGAAGTCTCCCGCCCGGGTTGCCGGCCGACGCGTACGCCGAACTCGCGGTCCGCGCGCGGCATCACGACGTACTGACCGTGATCGATGCGGGCGGTGCGGCGCTGACCGCGGCCGCGAAGGCCGGTGCGGTGGTGCGATCGAACGCGGCCGAGCTGCGGGAAGCGCTCGGGGACACGACGGTCGAGGACGGCGCCCGGCAACTGGTCGGGCTCGGCGCGACCGCGGCCGTGATCACCGACGGCCCCCGCGGGATGGTTGCGGCGAGCAACAAGGGCGTCTGGCGGGCGTTGCCGGTGGAGCAGGTCAGCGGGAACCCGACCGGCGCGGGCGATGCCTGTACGGCGGTGGTCGCGGCAGCCGTCGCGGAATCGCCGGAGCCGGACTGGTCCGTCGTACTCACGTCGGCCGTCGCCGCATCCGCCGCCGCGGTGCTGACACCCGTTGCCGGGGACATCGATCTCGCCGCGTACCGCCGCTGGCAGCCGCAGGTCACCGTCAACTCGTCGCCCACCGCACCTCCATCACCTTCGCCTTCCGGGGCGCCTCCGGTCACGTCTTAGCTAGGGAGAAGTTCAATGCCATTGGTATCCGGGGCCGAGGTCGTGCTCGCTGCCGCCAAGGCCGGTCGCGGGGTCGGTGCGTTCAACGTGATCCAGCTCGAGCACGCGACCGCACTGATCGCCGGTGCCGAGCAGGCCGGCGCGCCGGTCATCCTGCAGATCAGTGAGAACGCGGTGAAGTACCACGGCGCGCTCAAGCCGATCGGCGTCGCGACGCTGGCCGCCGCGGCCGCCGCCTCCGTGCCGGTGGTCGTGCACCTCGACCACGCGATGGACCGCGATCTGGTCACCGAGGCGGTCTCCCTGGGCTTCACCTCGGTGATGTACGACGCCTCGAAACTCGAGTACGCCGACAACGTCGCGACAACGACCGAGGTCACGGCGTACTGCCACGAGCACGGCGTCTTCGTCGAGGCGGAGATCGGCGAGGTCGGGGGCAAGGACGGCGTCCACGCGCCCGGCGCCCGCACCCGCCCCGACGAGGCCGTCGCCTTCGCCGAGGCCACTGGCGTGGACGCACTCGCGGTCGCGGTGGGCTCGTCGCACGCGATGACCGAACGTACGGCGCAACTCGACTTCGACCTCATCGCGGACCTCAAGGCCGCCGTCGCGGTCCCGCTGGTCCTGCACGGCTCCTCGGGTGTCGCGGACGCCGACCTGACCCGGGCGGTCGAGTCCGGCATGACCAAGGTCAACATCGCCACCCACCTCAACAACGTCTTCACCGCCTCGGTCCGCCAGACCCTCTCCGACAACCCGGCCCTCGTCGACACGCGCAAGTACCTAGGCCCGGCCCGCGACGCTGTCGCGGCGGAGGTAGCCCGTCTGCTGGGCGTTCTCAAGGCGGTCTGATGCCTGCCGAGCCGAGCCTTTCGCGCCGGCTCGGAGTAGGTGACGCCGTCGTGATCGGGCTGGGCTCGATGGTTGGCGCCGGAGTGTTCGCGGTCTGGGAGCCGGCCGCTCAGGCTGCGGGATCCGGACTGCTGATCGGGCTGGCCCTCGCGGCGGTCGTTGCCTACTGCAACGCGGCGTCCTCGGCGCAGCTCGCCGCGGTCTACCCCGTCTCGGGTGGGACGTATGTGTACGGGCGCGAGCGGCTGGGGGAGTGGTGGGGATTCGCCGCCGGGTGGTGTTTCGTGGCCGGGAAGACGGCGTCGTGTGCCGCGATGGCGCTGACGTTCGCCACCTACGTCGTACCGGGCACCGAATGGCTGCAACGACTTCTCGCGCTCGCGGCGGTGATCGCCCTCGCCGCGGTCAACTACCGCGGCGTGACCAGGACCGCGCGGCTCACCAGGATCCTCGTCGCCTGCACTCTGACAGTGCTTGCCCTGGTGCTGGTCGTCCTCTTCACCGGCGAGCCGCACCGTGACCTGCCGTCGCTCGCCGGCACCTCGCCGTACGGCGTCCTGCAGGCAGCCGGACTGTTGTTCTTCGCCTTCGCCGGGTACGCGCGGATCGCGACCATGGGTGAGGAGGTCGGTGACCCGGCGCGGACCATTCCCCGCGCGATCAGTATCGCGGTACTAGTTGCTATTGGCATCTACCTGGCGGTGGGGGTCGCGCTGTTGCGCGTTCTCGACCCGGCGTCGACCGCAGCGCCCCTCGCCGCCGCGGTCGACACCGTCGGCGCGGCCTGGGCGTCCCCGATCGTCCGGGTCGGCGCGGCCGTCGCCAGCCTCGGCGCGCTGCTCGCGCTGATCGCCGGCATCGGCCGCACCGCGCTCGCGATGGCCCGTAACCACGATCTGCCCGGCTGGCTGGCCGCCGTACACCCGCGCTTCCAGGTCCCGCACCACGCCGAGATCGCGCTCGCCGTGGTCGTCGGCATCCTGGTGCTGACCACCGACCTGCGGGGCGTGATCGGCTTCTCGTCCTTCGGTGTCCTGCTGTACTACGCGATCGCCAACGCATCCGCCTTCACGCAACCGGCCGATCAACGTCGGTGGCCCCGCGCCCTCAACGTGATCGGCCTGGTCGGCTGCGTCGTCCTCGCGGTCACCCTCCCCTGGACCTCCGCGGTGACGGCCGCCGCACTCCTCGCGCTCGCCCTGATCGTCCGAGCCGTCAGGACAGGTCGCGCCGGATCCGCCAGAAGCTGAACCCGGTCAGGCCCAGCGCCAGCAGCATGAAGAACCCGAACTCCCGCCACTGCAGGTCCCAGAAGCGGTTCGCCTCGAAGTACCTGATGTGCTGGCGGTAGCCCTCGTCGGCGAACCGCTGGAAGCAGGCGGCGGTCTTCGGCGACACCTCGCGCTGTCTGGAGTTCGGAGGTCCCGGTTCGCAGTCGATCATCCAGCTCGGCAGCGTGCTCAGCGTCTTGCCGTTCTTGTCCACGGTCTTGTCGAACAGCTTCCAGGCGCCGACGGATCCGCTCGCCACTTCGATCGCCTTCACTTCGGGCGGCTGGGTGTCGCCGCTCAGCATGAAGCCCCGGATGTTCTCCGCGGACGCCACCAGGTACTGGTCCGTCGGCGCGAGCAGGTGCGGCCGGATCAGCGACGGGGTGAGCACCTGCACGAGGATCACCGCGGCCAGCGTGACCGCGAGCGCGACCAGGGTACGGCGGATCACGAGCCCCACCGCGACCCCGAGGGCGAACGCGAAGGCGGCGTACCCGATCGGGACCAGGCCGCGGGCGCTGAAGACCGGTGGGAACATCCGGGGCAGGTAGATGTTCGAGTCCTGGCCGGCGTTGATCGCGTCGTCGATCGGGTCGGACCACCAGGTCACCGCGAGGCTCAGCACGCCGGTGATCGCGATCGCGGCCAGCCCGGTGACCCCCACCTTGGTGGCGAGCCAGCGCCGGCGCGAGATGCTCTGGCTCCAGACCAGGCGGTGGGTGCCGGTCTCCAGCTCACGCGCGATCAGGGGCGCGCCCCAGAACGCTCCGATCACCGGCGGCACGGCGTACAGCAGCACCTGGCCGACGATGTAGAGCAGCGGGTTGAGGCGCTCGAAGCCGAGATTCTTGATGAAGTTGTCGGTGAGGCGGTGGTAGTCGTCGAGCAGGTTCGGGCCGGTGACGGCGAGGACGATCGCGGCCGCGACGATCACCGACGCGACCACCAGGAACTGCACGCGGAACTGCCGCCAGGTCAGCCAGATCATCGCTGCACCTCCAGGACCGGACGCTCGGGCTGGACGTCGCGGCCCATGTAGGCCAGCACCAGATCCTCGAGCGTGAGTTGGGTGACGTTCCAGGCCGGATCGAGGATCGGCTGGTCGGTCCGGATCAGGTACGTCGACTGCCGGTCGGTGTGGCTTTCGGTCACTACGTGCTGGTCCCGCGGCAGGTCCTTCGAGTCGCGCCGCGGTCCGGTCAGCCGGCGGTGCGTCGCCAGCAACGTGTCGATCTCGCCGCTCACCTGCACGCGCGAGTCGACCAGCACGATCAGGTAGTCGCACGAGCGCTCGACGTCGGAGACGAGATGCGACGAGAGAAGGACACTCAGCTCCTGCTCGGCGACCGCCTCCATCAGGTCCTGCAGGAACTCCCGCCGGGCCAGTGGATCGAGCGCCGCGACCGGTTCGTCGAGGATCAGCAGCTCGGGACGCTTGGCCAGACCGAGCGTGAGCGCGAGCTGCGCCCGCTGACCGCCGGACAGCTTGCCGGCACGCTGCTTCGGATCGAGCTTGAGGTGCTGAATCCGTTGCTGGGCAAGGGAATCGTCCCATGCCGGGTTGAGCCTGGAGCCGAGTTTCAGGTGCTCGGCGACACTCAACCGGCTGTACGTCGGCGTGTCCTGCGCGACGTACCCGACCTTGGCCTGCTGCGTCCCGGCCGGCGCACCAAGCACCTCGACCGAACCCGTGGTCGGGTTCAGCATCCCCACGGCCATGTTGAGCAACGTGCTCTTACCGGCCCCGTTCGGCCCCACCAGCCCGACAACATGCCCAGCCGGCACCTCCAGATCGCAATCAGTCAGCGCCCAGCGCCGCCCGTACTTCTTCCCCAGCCCCTGGGCGTGCAGAACGGCCGTCATGCTATGTCCTCCTCAACGGCGGTCCGAAAGGTTGTCAGGAACAGGGCCTCGATGCTCTCGTCGTCGAGGCCGGCCTTGCGGGCCTTGGTCAGCCAGCGGCGGAGGTCCTGCCGCAGCGGGCCGTGGGCGGCCAGCGTGTTGTCGGTGAGGGTCCGGGTGACGAACGTGCCCCGCCCGGGCCGGGCCTGCACCAGGCCTTCGTGCTCCAGTTCGCGGTAGGCCTTGAGCACGGTGTTCGGGTTGATCGCCAGCGCGGCGACGACGTCCTTCACGGTCGGCAGCTGGTCCCCCTCCCGCAGCAGGCCGAGCCGCAGCGCGTTCCGGACCTGCTGAACGATCTGCTGGTACGGCGACACCCCCGACCGCCCGTCCAGATGGAACTCGATCATCTCCAACCCCATTCATCTAGTTACCTAGTACTATAGGGGTGTGGCTGAAGCCCGCGTCAAGAGTGTCAGCGGATGGCGTCGTTCCGCCGGAGCGCTTCGCGGCGGGCCTCGGCGTGGTCGACGATCGGGTCCGGGTAGCCGTCGGCGCCGCCGTGCTTCCAGGGTTCGTGGGCGGTCTTGCCGTCGAGGTGCCGCAGCTCGGGCACCCAGCGCCGGACGTACTCGCCGGCGGGATCGAACTTCAGTCCCTGGCCGACCGGGTTGAAGATCCGGAAGTACGGCGCCGCGTCCGCGCCGCAGCCGGCCACCCACTGCCAGTTCAGCGAGTTCGACGCGAGGTCGCCGTCGCGCAACGACCGCAGGAACCAGCGCGCGCCGAACTTCCAGTGCACATGAAGGTCCTTGACCAGGAACGACGCGACCACCATCCGCACCCGGTTGTGCAGGAAGCCTGTCCCGGCGAGCTGCCGCATCCCGGCGTCGATCAACGGGAACCCGGTCCGGCCGGCACACCAGGCGTCGAACAGCGCCCCGGGTTCGTCGTACTCCATCCGCTCGAACTCCGGACGCAACGGCTTCCACGCGGCGTCGGGATGCCGCGCCAGCAGGTCCGCGCAGAACTCCCGCCAGGCGAGCTCGCGGCGATAGGCGTCCGCGCCGGCGCTGCGCTTGCGGGCCAGATCGGCCAGCATCGTCCGCGGGTGGATCTCGCCGTACTTGAGTGGGATCGACATCCGCGAGGTGCTGTCGAGATCGGGCCGGTCCCGCTCGTCGTCGTACTGCGCAACCCGCTGCAGGTACTCCCGCCAGTGCTCGAGCGCCGCCTGCTCACCAGCGCCGTCCACGCTGCTGTCCGGCAGCTCCTCGCCGCCCGAGTTCACCCACTCGACCGTCGCCGGGGCGTCGACCGGCTTCCGCCACCCGTGCTCGAGCCAAGCGCGGAAGTACGGCGTGAACACCTGATAGGGCCGCCCTTGCTGGTTGAGGATCCGCCCCGGCGCGATCGCGTACGGCGATCCTGTCGCCACCAGCGGACACTTCAATGAGGCTTCAACTCGCGCGTCCCGCGCCTGTCCATAAGGACCGTAATCCGCGCTGACGTGCACGCTGGACGCGCCGATCTCCTCGGCGAGGGCCGGGATCACGTCCACCGGATCACCCCGCCGTACGACGAGCCGGCCTTCGAGCGATTCGGACAAGCGGTGCAGGGACGCCACCAGGTGCTCACGCCGTGGATCGCCCGCGCGATCCCACAGCCGCGGGTCCATGACGAAGGCTCCGAGCACCCGGCCGTCACCCGCGGCGACGGCGTCGAGCAACGCCGGGTTGTCGCCGAGCCGGAGATCCCGCCGGAACCACATCACCGCTGTCACGTCTCGCATCCCTCAGCAGTACCCACACCAATTGGGTAAGGCTTGCCTACATAGGTGACAATGGGTGTCGTGAGCGAGCTGATCGATACCACCGAGATGTACCTGCGGACCGTCTACGAGCTGGAAGAAGAGGGGATCCTGCCCCTGCGGGCGCGGATCGCCGAACGGCTGCACCAGTCCGGTCCGACGGTCAGCCAGACGGTGGCTCGGATGGAGCGCGACGGCCTGATCAAGGTCGAGGGGGATCGGCACCTGGAGCTCACCGACGTCGGCCGCAAGCAGGCGGTCCGGGTGATGCGCAAGCACCGGCTGGCCGAGCGGTTGCTGGTCGACGTGATCGGCCTGGAGTGGGAGGACGTGCACACGGAGGCCTGCCGCTGGGAGCACGTGATGAGCGACGCGGTCGAGCTGCGGCTGCTGAAGATCCTCGACAACCCGACCGAGTCGCCGTACGGCAACCCGATCCCGGGCCTGGAGGAGCTGCAGACCAGCGGTGTTGCGAGCGATATCGGCGAGTTCCGGATCGGCGTCGAGCCGCTGGACAAGGTGCTCGACCAGGCCACCGGCGACAGCGTGCGGGTGCTGGTCCGGCGGATCGCCGAGCCGGTGCAGACCGACGACGACGCGATGGCGGTGCTGCGCAAGGCCGGCGCGCTGCCGGGCCGCGAGGTGGACTCGACCCTGGACGCCGAGGGCGTGCTGGTCGGCAGCCGCGAGGCCGGTGGCGTGATCAGCGACGAGACGGCCGGCCACATCTTCGTGAGCCGGGTCTGACATTCAAAGCTGTGTTAACGCTGAGCACTCGATGCGGTACGACGGGTGCCCACCAGGTAGCCTCTAGCCGCAATGTCTGAGAACGCGATCGACTGGCCCGAGTATCTGCGAGAGTTCCACTCGGCGACTCCGGGCAGTACTGAAGCCCTGTTGTCCCGAGCGGTGGCAGGGGACCATACGCCGTACCGCTGGCTGGTCCGCGCGGTGTCCGGCGAGGCCAAGCGCGTGCTGGATCTCGCCTGCGGCAACGGCCCGGTCTCCCGCGAGCTCCACGGCCGGTGGGTCGTCGGTGTCGACAACAACCCGGCCCAGCTGGCCGGTGCGCCCGGGCCGAAGGTGCAGGCCGACGCGCTGCACCTGCCGTTCGCGAACGAGGTCTTCGACGTCGTCACCTGCTCGATGGGCCTGATGGTCCTGCAGCCGCTGCCCGAGGTGCTGGCCGAAGCCGGCCGGGTCCTGCGGCGGGGCGGCGTACTGGCCGCGATCGTGCCCGCGGTGCGGCCGCTGCGGCGCGGTGACATCCGCACGCTGAGCGGTCTGACCACGCGGCTGCGGTCGACCCCGCAATTCCCGGCCGGTGGCGAGATCACCGAGCTCAAGGACCAGTTGCACCACGCCGGTTTCGACGTGATGGAGAGCCAGCGCGAGCGGTACGTGTACACGATCCACAGCCGCGACGACGCCCGCCGGCTGGTGAACGCGCTCTACCTGCCCGGTACGCCGGACGTCCGCCGCGACACCGCGGCCGGGTGGCTCGCGGACCGGGCCGAGTCCAAGGACGGCCTCGAGGTGGCGATCCCGATCCGCCGGATCACCGCGATGCGCACCAAGCTCGCACTGACCGGTTCCTGAACCAGGGCTTACGCCGCGCCCCACGGTCTGTACCGTGTGCCTGTGGGTGCGCTGAGCTGGTCCGTCCGGACGGTCGACCGGGCGCTCGACGGTGAGACGGTCTACCGCGAGCTGCTGGCCGGCGAACCCGTCGCGTTCTGGCTCGACGGCAGCCTGACCGACCGCGCCGTCCGCCGCGTCTCCGTCCTCGGTACGACGCTGGGCCCGGCCGCGGAGGTCGTCGTCCGGGATGTTGCCGACGGCGATGTGTTTGCCGAGCTGAACGCGTTGCTGGCGGAGCGGTCCGCCGACGTACCGGCTGAGCTGGCAGGGCTGTTCAGTGGTGGGTACGTCGGGTATTTCGGCTACGAGTTGAAGGCGCTGACCGGGGGAGCGGTGGCCCACGAGTCGCCGGCGCCGGACGCGCTGTGGATCTGGGCGAACCGGTTCGTCGTCATCGATCACGACAACGACGTGACCTACCTCGTCGCGATGGACGAGCCCGGAGTGGGTGACGACTGGCTGGAGCGAGCTGAGCTGGCCGCCGCCGACTGGTGGATGGGCGGCCTCGAGGTGCCCGCGATCGCGCAGCTCGATCTCGAAGCGCATCTCGAGCAGGACCGGTCGACGTACCTGGCCGGGATCGCGGCGTGCATGGCCGCGCTCGAGGCGGGGGAGACGTACGAGGTCTGCCTGACGAACCGGGTCCGGCTGCCGTCCGTGCCCGACCCGTTCGAGTTCTTCCGGTGGCAGCGGGCGACCAATCCGGCGCCGTACGCCGCCTTCCTCCGGTACGGCGATCTCGCGGTGGCGAGCTCGTCGCCGGAGCGGTTCCTGACCGTGGCCGCGGACGGGTGGGCCGAGTGCCGCCCGATCAAGGGGACCGCGCCGCGGGAGGCGGATCCGGCGCAGGACCAGCTGGCGGCGAAGGCGCTGGCCGAGGACGAGAAGACCCGGGCCGAGAACCTGATGATCGTCGACCTGATTCGCAACGACCTCGGCCGGGTCAGCGAACCCGGGACGGTGCACGTTCCGCAGCTGATGGAGGTCGAGAGCTACCGGACCGTGCATCAGTTGGTCACCACGGTGCGCGGCCGGCTGCGGTCCGGGGTGACCGCGGTCGACGCGGTGCGGGCCTGCTTCCCGCCGGGGTCGATGACGGGTGCGCCGAAGATCCGCACGATGGAGATCCTCGACGAGCTCGAGTGGAGCGCCCGTGGCGTGTACTCGGGTGCGCTCGGCTATCTCACCGTGGACGGCCGCGCGGACCTGAGTGTGGTGATCCGGACCGCGGTGCTGACTCCGGACGAGACGGTGATCGGTGCGGGGGGTGCGATCGTGCTCGACTCCGAGCCGGTCGCGGAGTACGACGAAATGGTGCTGAAGGCAACGGCAGCCGTCGGCGGGAACGCCGCGGCCGAAGGGTGGGGGAGATGAGTGGTTTGCAGGTGGCGGATTCGTTCCTGGTCGCCAACGGCACGGTCCGGGGGATCGAGCTGCACCGGGAGCGGTTCGTGCGGTCGTGTGCCGCGGCGGGAGTGGATTCCGCGGGCTTCTGGGACGAGCAGGTCCGGCGGTTGCCCGGCTTCGGCCGCTGGTTCCCGCGCTTCGAGCTGCACACGTCCGGCGAACTGGCGGTCCAGCTCCGGCCCGCACCACCGATCGGCGGCCGCGTCCGCGTGGTCGTCCACGAAGGTCCGGACCCCCGGGTCAGTCCGCGCGTGAAAGGGCCCGATCTCGAACTGCTCGGCAAGCTGAAGGAGTCCGCCGCGCACCGCGCCGACGAGATCCTCCTGCTCGACCAGGACGGCACCGTCCTCGAGGCGGCGTACTCCGCCCTCGCCTGGTGGGAGGACGACACCCTCTGCTTCCCGCCGTCGGACCGCCCCCTCCTCCCGTCCGTCACCGCCGCGTTGCTCCGCCGCATCGCCACCACACAAGGCGTCCCGGTCGCCGAGCACCCGATCACGCCGCGCGAACTCGAAGCCACGACGGAGGCCTGGCTCGTCAACGCCCTCCACGGCATCCGCCCGATCCACGCCTGGTCCGACTCCGCCATCGACCCCCTCCCCAACTCCCACTCCACCACCTGGCAGACCCACCTCGAGTCCTTGGCCCACGCCCTCTGAGGCAACCCTCCAACTCGGGGGTGGACCCCTCACCTGGTGGGTTGTCCCCTGAGAATCCGAGGGGGCAACCCACCAGCTCGGGGGTTGACCCCTGAAAGGTGTCCCGGCATCCGGGCGGGAGCGGCTTGTTAATGTGATATCACTTTGCTACCTTTGAGCTATTCGAGAGGAGCTGGTGATGGTGGATGTCGCGGTCGAGATGCCGAAGCCCAAGGTGACCGAGCGGGTGGCTTGGCAGCTCAACGGGTGGCCGATGGCCGGGCTGGCGTTCGTGCTGGTGGTGGCCGGAGTGGTGTTGTTCATCGCCGCCGCCGGGTCGGGCAACGGCGTGCTGATCACGGTTGGGATCCTGGTGTTCGTCGCGGGCGTGATCGTCGCGGCCGGACTCACTCCGGTGGCGCCGGGGCGGGCGCGGGTGCTGCAGATCCTCGGGCGGTACGCCGGGACGATCCGCATCGACGGTCTGCGCTGGGTGAACCCGATCGCCACCCGCAAAGAGGTGTCCACCCGGATCCGCAACCACGAGACGGCCGTTGCCAAGGTCAACGATGCCGACGGCAACCCGATCGAGATCGCCGCGGTGGTGGTCTGGCAGGTCGAGGACACCGCGCAGGCGATGTTCGAGGTGGACGACTTCGTCGAGTTCGTCGCGATCCAGACCGAGACCGCGGTCCGGCACATCGCGAACAGCTATCCGTACGACGTGCACACCGACGACGGCGTACTGTCGCTGCGGGACAGCACCGACGAGATCACCGAGACCCTGTCCGCCGAGATCGGCGCCCGGGTGCAGGCGGCCGGCGTCCACGTGATCGAGTCGCGGATCACCCACCTCGCGTACGCCCCGGAGATCGCCCAGGCGATGCTGCGCCGCCAGCAGGCCGGTGCGGTCGTGGCGGCCCGGCAGCGGATCGTCGAGGGCGCGGTCGGTATGGTCGAGCTCGCACTGGACCGGCTGTCCGAGCACGAGGTGGTGGAGCTCGACGAGGAGCGCAAGGCGACCATGGTCAGCAACCTGCTGGTGGTGCTGTGCGGCGATCGTGACGCCCAACCGGTGGTCAACGCCGGCTCGCTCTACCAGTAGCGGCCGCCGTGGCCGCCGAACGCAAGAAGATCCTGCTCCGGCTGGATCCCGTGGTGCACGACGCGCTGGCCCGCTGGGCGGCCGACGACCTGCGCAGCACCAACGCCCAGATCGAGTACCTGCTCCGGCGGGCGCTGGCTGACGCCGGCCGGCTGCCGACAGGCGTCGGCAAGATCCGCCGCCCGGGCCGTCCGGCCAAGGAGGAAGACGATGAGTAGGACACTGGTGACACCGCTGAGGCGGCCGCCGACGCCGGCGCGACGCGTGCCGCGCCGACGGAAGGCAGTTGCGCTGGGCAACGCAAAGGCCCCGGATGCCTTGGCTGCAAGGCTTTTCCTGCTGGCCTACGATCCGGAGCGCGGGCGGCCGGTGGGTCGGTCGAAGCTCGGGAAGTTGCTCCGGGCCGCGGCGCTGACCGACCTGCAGCTCAACGGGAACCTTGCCGACGACAACGGCCGGGCCAGGCTGACGATGGCGGCCGCGCCCGCCGATCCGGTGCTCGCCCTTGTCCTCGAGGACATCCGCGCCGTCGGCCCGCGGAAGTGGCGGCACTGGGTCGACCGGCGGCAGCGTGCCATCGTCCGCGAGGTCCGCGACGACCTCGAGCGCGCCCGCATGATCAAGGTCGAGCCGCACCGCATCCTCGGCCTGATCCCCGCCGACCGCATCACCCTCCGCCACCCGCTGGTACGACGCCAGATCCTGCAGAGCGCGCGCGACACCCTGCGACCGTCTCGCCTGGTCAGCCGCGTGGATCTCCGGGACGCCGCAATCGTCGTCCTGGCGTCCACGGCAGACCTACGGACCGTCGTCACCAAGGAGCAGCGCATCCGCCACAAGGACCGGTTGGCGCAGTTGGCGGTCCGCGTCGGTCCCGTCGTACCCGCTCTGAAGAGGTCGCTGCAGCAGTCGCAATCTTCCGCGGGCGGCTGACCTTGCGGGGTGCTATGGTTCGTTACTCAAGTAACTAACCCAGGAACCGGAGAGGGGGCCGTGGTGTTCGACGATCGGAGTCCGATCTACCTGCAGATCGCGGAGCAGATCAAGAACGACATCGTCACCGGCGCCCTCGCCGAGGACGAGCAGGTGATGTCGACGAACCAGTACGCCGCGTTCTACCGGATCAACCCGGCCACCGCGGCCAAGGGATTCGCGCAGCTGGTCGACGAGGGCGTGCTGTACAAGAAGCGCGGGATCGGGATGTTCGTCAGCCCGAACGCCCGCGACCTGCTCCGCACCGGCCGGCGCGACTCGTTCTTCGCGGACGTTGTCGACCCGATGATCCGGGAGGCCAAGGCGATCGGCGTACCCCTCAAAGACGTCGTCCAGCACATCCGCAGCTACGGAGAAGCCTGATGACCACGCTGACAGACACCGCCCTGACCGTGCGCACCGAGGACCTCTCGGTCCGGTTCGCGGGGGTGCCCGCGCTCGACCGGCTGGACCTGCGCCTGGCGCCGGGCAAGATCCACGGACTGCTCGGCCGGAACGGATCCGGCAAGAGCACGCTGACCGCGACCCTGGCCGGCTTCCGGCGGCCGGACGCGGGCCGGGTATGGATCGAGGGCGGCGACCTCGGTACGGCGCAGGAGCCGTACGAGAACGCGGTCGTGACGAGCCGGGTGTGCCTGATCCGCGAGTCTGGCGACCTGATCGACGCGGCGCTGGTGCGGCATGCGATCGGTCTCGCCGCGAGCCTGCGCCCGTATTGGGACGACGAGCTCGCCGGCGATCTCCTGGACCGCTTCGAGGTCCCGTTGAACAAGAAGGTGCAGAAGCTGTCCCGCGGTAAGAAGTCCGCGCTCGGGGTCGTCCTCGGCCTGGCGAGCCGGGCGCCGCTGACCATCTTCGACGAGAGCTACCTGGGCATGGACGTCCCGTCCCGGAACCTGTTCTACGACGCTCTGCTCGCCGACTACGCCGAGGTGCCGCGCACGGTCCTGCTGTCGACCCACCTGGTCAGCGAGGTCAGCACGATGCTCGAGGAGGTGGTCATCCTCGACAACGGACGCCTGGTCACCCAGTCGCCGGTGGACGCGCTGCGCGGTCGTGGCGCCTCGATCGTCGGCCCGGCCGCGGCGGTGGACGAGTTCACCGCCGGCTTCACGGTGCTCGCGGAGGATCGGCTCGGCGGCACCAAGTCCACCACCGTCCTCGGCGACCTCGATCCGGCTCTGCTCGCGCAGGCCGCCGCATCCGGTCTCGAGATCGGGCCTGTCGGCCTGCAGGATCTCTTCGTCCACCTGACCGCCCCGACGGGAGGCCGCTCATGAGCGCAACAGTCGACAACCGCACGCGTCCGGCCGAGCAGGCGGTCGCTGACGCGACCCTGCCGCGCGGTGTGACGACAGGCCACCGGTTGCGCCAGATCCTGCTCGCGATGTGGGTCGGGATGCGGCCGATGCTGGTCGGCTACTGGATCGTGATGCTGGTCGGCTTCCTGATCGTCGGCATCGGTATCAAGGCCGCGACCGGCGGAATCGACCACAGTACATGGGATTACGGCACCCAGTCGCCGAAGTACTTCTCGATGGCGGTCGGCATCATCATCACCCCGGCCTACCTGACTCTGCTCGTCGCCCAGGGCATCACCCGGCGGATGATGTCCGTTGCCGTGAGCATCTATCTCACCGGTGCGGCGGCCGCGACCGCCGTGCTCTGGGTGCTGGTCTACCAGGTCGAGCACTTGATCTACGACTGGGAGGGCTGGAGCCAGACGCTCGCCAACCCGCACCTGTTCACCAGGACCTCGCAACTGGGCCTGATCTTCGCCGAGTTCTTCCTGCTGATCCTGTCGCACGAGGTGGCCGGATGGTTGCTCGGGATCACCTTCGTCCGGTTCGGGTTCTGGCGGGGCGTGCTGCTCCTGCCGCTGTCGCTGATCCCGGCCGCGGCCGCCGAGTTCCTGCTCGTCGCGCAATGGCTCGCGGACGTGCTGAACGGTCTCGGCTATCACCGCCCGCCACTGGCCGTCGCCGTACCTTCCGTCCTCGTGGTCAGTGCTCTCGGTCTGTACGCCGGCTATCTCGTACTGCGACCGATGGCGATGAAACAAGCGAAAGGCTGAGCGATGTTATGCACAGGGGGTGTGTATAAGTCGGCCGATTTCTGTGGATGGTTGCGCGGTCACTGTGGACGACACGCACTGGCTCGCGAAGTAGTCAAAACTCTTGGCAGGAAAGGGTTGTGCGACCTGGCTCGCGGCGGTAGAAATGTCGACACGCTACTTCTGATCAGAGGTGGCGGGTCGAACGGAAACCGAGGACCTTCACGGTGGGGATCCCCACCGAGGTAGACCGGTGACGGGGTCTGCCGGCCCCTACGGACCCGTTCGGGAGGCTGGAGACGTCACCTTCCTTCAGCTAGTGGGGCCCCTCCGACTCATACTCGGAGGGGCCCCGCCTCGCGTCGGCCACGACACTTGTGTCCGGTAACGGCACCTGCAGGTATCGATAACCCGCGGGTCCGGGCAACAGAAAGCCGGCCGGCGCACAGAACGGTTGTGCGCCGGCCGGCGATCCGGGGGGCCGTGCCGTACCGGCCACGACCCCGCGGTCTCAGGCGAGGGTGATCTTCAGTGCCGAGGACGCGCCGCGCGCCGGCACCTGGACCTCCACTCCCCGCGTCGTCGTGACCAGCTTGTAGGCCGCGCTCCGGCCGTCGAGGGTCACGCTCCTGACCTTCGCACCGGACGGCAGCACCGCACCGATCGTGACCGATGCGCCGACACCCTTGACGGTCACGTCGGTCCGCAACTCCTTACCTGTAAGGCGTTCCGAGACGTCGACCGATCCGCGGCCGACCCGGATGTTGCTTCCGGCCACCTTGTGCTGACCCTGCGGCAACTGCGGGATCACCGAGACCCGGCCGTGCCCCAGATCGGGGTCGACGCCGAGCTGCTGGTGGATCACCGGCCAGAGGATGCCGTACGCACCCCAGGCCTGCAGCGCCATCGAACGGTCGTAGAACGGCCGGCCGATGTTCGCCGGGGAGTCCGGCGAGGGAGCGATCTCCGGCATCGCGCCGGGCGTCTCCCACACCGTCGGGTCGAGCTGGATCCGGGCGTTGCCGGTGGTGTACACCTGCTGCTGCTTCGTGCCCAGCCGACCGAAGTTGCCTTCGGCAACCGCCATGATCGAGGTGTTCAGGCTGAAGATGGCGCGCTCGCTCTGCACCTGGGAAACCACCGAGTCGCACGCATCGCCCTTGTTGCCGGCCGGGTCGGAGGTCGGCCCGGTGCCGGTGTGGAAGAGCCCGAATTCCCCTGTGTAGCAAGAAGTCTCACGTTGGTCGAGAGCGGTCTTGGCGTGATCCGCCGACGCGAGTGGCGCGTTCGACTGGCCTGGGCGGACCAGGACTGCCTCCATCGGTGTGACACCGATCCAGTGCCGCTGGAAGATCGGCGTGTTGTCGTTCGCCGGGTCGGTCGGGCTGTCGATGGAGTCGGCGTACCCCATCGCCTGCGGGACCCACCACTGCGCCTCGAAGCGGGACTCCAGGTCGTTCGCGCGGGTGGTCGCCCACTGCTGGACCGTGCTGTCGTGCTTGGACGCGGCGAGGTCCGCGAGGTCGCGCAGACCGCGGGCGAGGTAGACGGTGCTGTCGAGCTTCTCCACGCCCATCCCGGCACGCTCGACGTTCGCCAGGCCTTCCGGCCAGCCGTCGCCGTCCTTGTCGAGCTCGCGGTAGACGTACTGCAGGTTGCGGACGCTGAAGTCGTACATCTCGTCGCGGAACCTGTTGTCGCCGGTCCACCGCCACAGCAGCGCGACGGTGCTGGGGAACTTCACCGTCTCGTCGGTGTTACCCGCACTCTGGTTGGAACCGAAGTACACGTCACCGGTCGGCGTCACTTCGTGTGCGACCTTGCCGCTGCGGTTGTTCAGGATGTCGCTGACGTCGCGCAATGCGCGCAGGTGCTGCTTCACGGTGTCGAACTGACCGGCCGCGACGGCGGCGTACGCGGTGTACTCACCGTCGGTCGCGAACAGCCACGGATAGTCCGGGAAGCCCGCGCCGAACCAGCGCGCGGTCGGGACCGTGCCGACCGGAGCCGGATAGTCCTTGCCCTCGTTGACATCGCGGATCCGCAGGTTGTGCGACTCCTGCACGGAGTCGGCCAGGTTCTGCTTGCTCCACTCGACGCTCTGCTGCAGTAGCCGGTCACCAGGAAGGTCCACCGCGGACTGGGCGTCGATCTGCTTCCGCTCGGAAGCCTTTGCCTTGAGCAACTTCTCCGGGTTGCTCAGCGCCTTGCCGTACTCGCGCTGCGCCGCCGACGCACCCTGGTCGGAACCGGCCACCGCGAACCAGATCGTCTTCTGCTGACCGGGTTTGAGGTTGACGTCGTACGTCAGTTGCCCGCCGGTGCCCTTGCCGACCAGCGAGTCGTCACACCGCGCGGGCGTCGTCCCGTCGGCCGGGCAGATCACCGCCGGGTCCTGGGGGCCGCGGTGGTTCGGGCCGAGTGCGTGGGCCGTCGGACGCAGGGACGATCCGACGAACGCGGCGTAGTCGTGGGCGGTCGCGTTGGGGTACGTCGGTGTGCCCTGCTCCTGGAAGCGGAGTGCACCGTCGGCGTACGCGCCCGTGTCCGGGAGGTTCGCGTCGGCCGCACCGGGTGCGGTCCAGCCCCACGGGTAGGACTGCATCAGCTCGGAGTGCGCGTCCACGGCCAGCTTGACCGTCTTCGCCGTACTCGAGCTGAGCGTCAGGCCGACCAGCGTCGCGCGGACGCCGTCGGGGACGAAGTCGGTACGGCGGACGGCGACGGAACCGGAGTAGTCGATCCGGCTGTAGCCGTGGCCGCTGGTGTACTTCGCGGCGGCGACGTCCTTGCCGAGCCAGTTGCCGTCCAGGCCGAACCAGAGCCCGTCGAGCAGTTTGATCGGCTGGGTCCAGAACCCGCCCATCTCACCGCGGATGTGCCAGCCGCTGGCCGGGTACAGCCCGCTCTCGTCGCCCATCGCGTAGGCGCGATCGCCGACGACGAGCGACCGGCGGTCGGCCAGGCGGGTTGTCGTGGACAGCTCGGACGATCCGCCGGTCTGAGCGGAGGCGGCCGTCGCACCGGCGGCTGAGCCCGTGGTGGCAGGGCCGGCGGCTGAGCCGGTGGTGGTCGGGCCGGCGATCGCGGACGCTGTGCTTGCCAGCACGGTGGCGGTGGCCAGCAAGGCGACGCCGGCGGTCTTGCGGACCGGTTTGCGGCGCGGTGGGGCGGTGCTGTGTCCGATCAAGGATCGGACGTCGGGTCGTGGAGTCATGGCGGTTCCTCCTTCTCGCGGCGCTCGGGGTTGCGCCGCATCAGCCAGGGGCTGAGCTGCCCCTGATCACCAGTTCGGGTTGCAGCAGACGTTCGATCGGTGCCCCGGAATCGGCACCGGAATCAGCGTCGGTGTCGGCGGCGGTCAGGATCGTGATCAGCTCGGCGGCGATCCGGTTCATCGGTTGCCGCAGGCTGGTCAGGCCGGGGGACACGACATCGGCGAGCGGTGAGTCGTCGAAGCCGGTGATGCCGACGTCCCGGCCGGGGGTGAGGCCACGGCGGCTGAACTCGCGGAGCGCGCCCAGGGCGAGAATGTCGCTCAGGGCAACGATTCCGTCCGGAGGCCGGTCGGAGTCGAGCAGGTCCGCGGTGGCGCGGGCGCCCTCGTCGAGGCTGTCCTCGCGGCACCGCACCGACAGGCCCGCGGTCGGCAGGCCGAGCGCCTTGCATTCGCTGCGCCAGCCGCCGAGACGGTCCTCGGCCAGGCCGGACGACTTCGGCCAGCCGATGAAGGCGATGCGCCGGCGGCCGGTCTCGTGCAGGTGCCGGACCGCTGTGGCGGTGCCGGCCGCGCCGTCGACGTCGACCCACGGGCCGGGCTGGGTGGTCTCCTTCCAGACCCGGCCGAAGGACACGAACGGGATCTTCTGGTCCTTCAGCCAGCCGTGCCGTGGATCGTGGGTCTCGGTCTGCGAGAGCACGAACCCGTCGACCATGCGGCGCGCGTGCAGATCGTCGTACACCTCCATACCGTCGACGCCGGCCGGAGCGGTGAACAGCAGGATGTGGCGGCCGCTGCCCTCGGCCGCCGCGCACAGCGCGTGCAGGAACTGGTCCATCACCAGATGGGTCTGGTTCGGCCAGTTGGGCACGCAGTACCCGATCAGTTCGACCGCGCTGGTGCGTAGGCTGCGGGCGTTACGATTCGGCCGGTAGTTGAGCAGTTCGATCGAGCGGTTGACCCGTTCGAGCGTGTCGGGGCGGAGCCGCTGCGGCGCGTTGAGCGCGTTGGACACCGTCTGCACCGACACCTCGGCGTGGGCGGCGACCTGCTTCAACGTGGCCACGGCAACCTCCCACGGGGGTTTGAACGTTAAAAACACCCGCAGTCTCCCCCGCGACCTTCGTCGTGTCAACGGCTCAGAGCGTCGGCGGTCCGGGCCTGACGACGGCGAAGGTGTCCTCCACGCCGGTGGGCGGGATCCAGCGTCCCCACCACGTCGCACCCGCCGCCGCGAAGGCCGCCGGGTCGCCGCCGCTGACCTTCACGTCGAACCTGCCGGACGCGCCCCGCTCTGCCAGCAACCGGCGTACGTCGTCCGGCATGAGCTGCTGCGGTGCGTCGGTGCGGCCCTTGTAGGCGCAAGATCCGTCCCACCGAAGGATCCTGCGCCGCACGGCCGGCACGAGCAGATCCCCGCCCACCCAGATCGGTATCCGCGGCTCCTGCACGGGCCGCGCGGTCAGCTGTACGCCGTCGAGCTGGTAGTGCTCGCCCGCAAAGGACACCGGCCGCCCGGTCCACAACCGATCGATGACTGTGAGGGACTCGTCCAGCATCTCCGCCAGCACCTTCGGCGTCAGCCCCGGCAGGAACGGATCGCCAGGGTCCCCGATCCCCACCCCCAGGACGAACCGCCCGTTCGACAGGTGATCCAGAGCGACCGCCTCGGCCGCGAGCTTCCACGGACTGCGCCGGGGCAGCGGCGTCACCGTCGTACCGATCGTGATCCGCGAGGTCGCCGTCGCCATTGCCGCCAGACAGATCCACGGATCGTAGGTCGGTTCGGAAGCGTCGCCCTGATAGACGAGGTAGTCCTCCAGAAACATCCCGTCCCACCCCGCGGCCTCCACCGCGCGGGCGAGATCCGCGAGTCCGCGCGGATCCCGCCCGGCGCCCACCGCGCCGACCGTGACCGAGAACTTCATGCCGCCGACGCTAACCGCGGCCACCGACAGTCAGGCGGCGTGGCCGCCGTCGATGGTCAGGTCGGTGCCGGTGACGTACGCCGTCTGCGGTCCGGCCAGGTAGGTGACAGCGGCCGCGACCTCGGCCGCCGTACCGAACCGGGGCAGGGCCAGATTGGTCAGCTGAGCGGCGGCGAACGGGCCGTCGGCCGGGTTCATGTCGGTGTCGATCGGACCCGGGTGGACGACGTTGGAGGTGATGCCACGCTCTCCCAGTTCGCGGGCTAGGGCCTTGCTCAGGCCGGTCATCGCGGACTTGCTCATCGCGTACAGCGTCATGCCCGGTCCGGGGACCCGCTCGGTGACACAGCTGCCGAGGTGGATCATCCGGCCGCCGTCGGACAACCGCGGTACGGCGGCCTGCGCGGCGGCGTACGCGCCCCGGACGTTGATCGCGAGCACCCGGTCGACATCGGCCAGGGTGAGCTCGGTGATCGGGGCGATCGCGCCGACGCCGGCGTTGTTGACCAGGATGTCCAGTCCGCCGAGCCGATCCGCGGCCTGCTGTACGCCGTCTGCGACCGCCACCGCGTCCGCGGCGTCGACCTCGAGTGCGAACGCCCGCCGTCCGAGCGCCTCGATCTCCTTCACCACCTTGGCTGCTGCGTCGGCGGAACTCTTATAGGTGAAGGCGACGTCGGCCCCACCTTCCGCGAGTGCGATCGCGGTCGCGGCGCCGATCCCGCGGCTGCCACCCGTCACCAGGGCCTTCTTGCCAAGTAGTTCGTTCATGTCCTCCAGTCCACCCACCTGCGCGAGCCGAAGCTGGCGGAAATCGGACCCCGGATCCTGGCGTCGCAATCCCGCGATACCTCGATGGCGCAAAACCGCTAGAGAACTGTCGGTGGCGGCAGGGATGCTGGAGCACGTGTACGAATGCCGGGAGCGATGCATCCGCGCCGTCCAGTCCAAGGACGCGCGCTTCGACGGGTGGTTCTTCACCGCTGTGCTGACGACGAAGATCTACTGCCGGCCGAGCTGCCCGGTGGTGCCGCCGAAGGTCGAGAACATGCGGTTCTACCCGAGCGCCGCGGCCGCGCAGCAGGCCGGATTCCGCGCCTGCAAGCGCTGCCGGCCGGACGCGAGCCCCGGCTCACCGGAGTGGAACGATCGGGCCGACCTGGTCGCCCGTGCGATGCGGCTGATCGCGGACGGCGTGGTCGACCGCGACGGCGTACCGGGCCTGGCCGGACACCTCGGCTACAGCGTCCGCCAGGTGCAGCGTCAACTGCACGCCGAGCTCGGCGCCGGGCCGCTCGCGCTCGCCCGCGCCCAGCGCGCGCAGACCGCTCGGCTGCTGATCGAGACCAGCGAGCTGCAGATGGCCGATGTCGCGTTCGCCTCGGGGTTCTCCAGCGTGCGGACCTTCAACGAGACCGTGCAGGAGGTCTTCGCGCTCGCGCCGACCGAGCTGCGCCGCCGGGCCCGGCGAGGCACGACGACCTCCGCGCCCGGGACGATCTCACTGCGGCTGCCGTTCCGCGCGCCGCTCACCCCGGACAACCTCTTCGGTCACCTGATCGCGACCGGCGTGCCAGGGGTGGAGGAGTGGCGCGACGGTCACTACCGGCGCACGCTCCGGCTGCCGCACGGTCACGGCGTGGTCGCGTTGCGGCCGATGCCCGACCACATCGCCTGCCAGCTCTCGCTCACCGACCAGCGCGACCTGGCGATCGCGATCAGCCGCTGCCGCCGGATGCTCGACCTCGACGCCGACCCGATCGCCGTCGACGATCTGCTCAGCACGGATCCGCTGCTCGCGCCGCTGATCGCGAAGGCGCCGGGGCGCCGGGTCCCGCACACGGTCGACGGTGAGGAGTTCGCTGTACGCGCGGTGCTCGGTCAGCAGGTGTCGACAGCGGCGGCGCGGACGCATGCGCATCGGCTGGTGGTTCAGCATGGTGAGCCGATCGAGGACGCGGCCGGTGGACTGACGCATCTCTTCCCGACGATGCAGGCGCTGGCGGGGCTCGACCCCGAGACGCTGGCGTTTCCGAAGTCCCGTCGTACGACGCTCACCACGTTGATCGCCACGCTCGCCGCCGGTGAGATCGATCTGGGTGCGGGCGCGGACTGGGATCGCGCGCGTGAGCAGTTGGCCGCGCTGCCGGGGATCGGGCCGTGGACCGTGGAGTCGATCGCGATGCGGGCGCTCGGTGACCCGGATGCCTTCGTGGCCAGTGATTTAGGTGTTCGATACGCCGCGCGTGATCTAGGATTGCCGGAAGCCCCCAAACCGTTGACCGACCACGCGCGTGCGTGGCGGCCTTGGCGTGCGTACGCGGTGCAGTACCTCTGGGCCACCGGTGACCACGCCATCAACAAGATCCCGGAGTGAGCATGACAGTGTTGATGCCTCGCCTCCGGCGAGGCGGGTCATGGGGCTTTTGCTCCCGGCCTTCCCTCGTCGCTCCAGTCGCTTCGCTCCCTCCACTCCTCACTCCAGGCCGGGAGGCCCCATGACCGAGCTGACCACCGACCGTCTACTCCTGCGCCAGTGGCGTGACTCCGATCGCGAGCCGTTCGCGGTGATGAACGCGGACCCGACCGTGATGGAGCATTTCCTGTCCCCGCAGACGCGCGAGCAGAGTGACGCCCTCATCGACCGGAACATTCCCGAGATCGACGGGCGCGGCTGGGGCCTGTGGGCGCTGGAGGTGCGCGAGACGGGCGAGTTCATCGGCTTCACCGGGTTGTCGGTGCCGAGCTTCGAGGCCCACTTCATGCCGGCGGTCGAGATCGGCTGGCGCCTGATGAAGGGTGCCTGGGGCAACGGTTATGCGACCGAGGCGGCCCGGGCGTCACTCGCGCACGGCTTCGGCCCGGCCGGGCTGGAGGAGATCGTCTCGTTCACCACGACCACCAACCTGCCGTCGCAGCGGGTGATGCAGCGGATCGGGATGACCCACGACGAGGCGGGCGACTTCGACCACGTCCGCATTCCGGCCGGCCACCGGTTGCAGCGGCACGTGCTCTACCGGATCAACCGTGCGCAGTGGGAAGCAACGCGTTGACGTACGCCGTCATGGACAGCCCGCTCGGCCCACTCACGCTGGTCGCGACCGGCGCGGGTGAGCTGGCCGGGCTGTACATGGCCGAGCATCGGCACCGGCCGCCGATGGAGACCTTCGGGGACCGCGACGACTCGGTCCTGCCCGCGGTCGCCGCGCAGCTCACCGAGTATTTCGAGCACGGCCGGACGACGTTCGACCTACCGCTGCACCTCGCGGGGACGCCGTTCCAGCAGCAGGTCTGGACGGCGCTCCAGGACATCCCGTACGGCGAGACCACGACGTACGGCGATCTCGCGCGGGAGCTCGGCCTCGTGCCGGGCGCCTCCCGCGCGGTCGGCCTGGCCAACGGCAAGAACCCGATCAGCATCATCGTCCCCTGCCACCGCGTCGTCGGTTCCACCGGCAGCCTGACCGGGTACGGCGGAGGCCTCGAACGCAAGCAGGCACTGCTGGACCACGAGCGAGGCGACGTCCTCTTCTGAAGAAAGTGCTCACTCGATGAGCACTTATCCGGCGCATGCTCGTCGTATGAGCATCACTGACGAGGAAGCGCTGACGTGTGGATCCGCGGCCGAGTGGCGCGAGTGGCTGGCCGCGAACGGGCGGACGGAACGCTCGGTCTGGCTGATCGTGCGCCGTGACGAGGGTGGGGTGAATCTCGCGACCGCGGTCGAGCACGCGCTGTGCTTCGGCTGGATCGACAGCAAGACCGTGAAGCGCGACGGCCGCAGCACCTACCAGTGCTTCACCCCACGCAACCCGCGCAGCACCTGGAGCAAAGTCAACCGCGACCGCGTCGACCGCCTGACCGCCGCCGGCCTGATGGAACCACCCGGCCAGGCACTGATCGACCACGCCCGCCACACCGGCACCTGGGACCTCTTGGCCGACGCCCAAAACCTGATCGTCCCCGCCGACCTCGCCGCCGCACTAGCCGCGAATCCCCAGGCAAACAAGCACTTCCAGGCCTTCCCACCCTCCGCCCGCCGCACCATCCTCGAGTGGATCACCCTCTCCAAACGCCCCCAAACCCGAGCCACCCGCATCGCCCGAACCGTCACCGAAGCAACCCACAACCACCGCGCGAACACCCCCCACTGACCTACCCACGCGCCCGAGGGGCTGGGCGGGGGAGTCAGGTGGGGGTGTTCGCCGGGTTGTCGAGGTGGTTGGCGGCGGGGGCCTGGGTGGGGGTCGCGGGCTTGGTCCTGGACAGGCGGCGGGCGACTGGTTCGGTGTAGCGGGCGGCGACCGGGCCGAGGATGACGAGGATGAGGACGTAGGCGGTGGCGAGGGGGCCGAGTTTTGGTTCGACGCCGACGGCCAGGCCGGCGATGACGATGGAGAACTCGCCGCGGGCGACCAGCGTGCCGCCGGCTCGCCAGCGGCCGGCCGACTTGATGCCGGCGCGACGGGCGGCGTACCAGCCGGTGGCGATCTTCGTGAGGGCCGTGAGTACGGCGAGGCCGAGAGCGATCGCGAGAACCGGCGGGATCCTGGCAGGGTCGGTGCTCAGCCCGAAGAACACGAAGAAGACCGCGGCGAACAGATCCCGCAGCGGGCTGAGCAGGTTGCGCGCGCCGTGCGCGACCTCGCCCGACAACGCGATCCCGACCAGGAACGCGCCGACCGCCGCCGACACCTGCAGATGCTGCGCGATGCCCGCGACCAGCAGCGTCAGCCCGAGTACGACGAGCAGCAACATCTCCGGGTTGTCCGAGGAGACCGCCCGGCTGATCACCCGCCCGTAGCGCAGCGCGATGAACAGTACGACGCTGACCGTACCGAGCGAGATCAGCAGCGTCACGCTCCCGCCGGCCAGCCCCACACCGGCGAGCATCGCGGTCAGGATCGGCAGGTAGACGGCCATCGACAGATCCTCGAGGACCAGAATCCCCAGCACCACAGGGGTTTCGCGGTTGCCGAGCCGGCCGAGATCGCCGACCACCTTCGCGATCACGCCGGACGACGAGATCCAGGTGACCCCTCCGAGCGCGACCGCGGCGACCGGCCCCCAGCCGAGCAGCAACGCGACGGCCGCACCGGGCAACGCGTTCAGCAGGAAGTCGACCGCACCCGACACGTACTGCGTCTTGAGTGTGCCGACCAGATCCGACGCGGTGTACTCCAGTCCGAGCAGCAACAGCAGCAGGATCACACCGATCTCGGCGCCGGTGGCAACGAACTCCTCACTGGCTGCCAGCGGCAACAAACCGCCGTGCCCGAACGCGAGTCCGGCCAGCAGATAGAGCGGGATCGGGGAGAACCCGAGCCGCCCGGCGATCCGGCCGAGGATGCCGAGGGCAAGGATGACCGCGCCCAGCTCGATCAGCAGGGCAGTGATGTTCTCGTGCACGTCACCCTCCCGCGATCAGATCGGCGACGGCGTCCACACCTTCACGCGTGCCCACCACGACCAGCGTGTCCCCGGTCGCGAACCGGAAGTCCGGCGTCGGCGACGGGGTCGCGCCGAGACGCCGCAGTACGGCGACGATCGACGCGCCGGTCCGGCTGCGGGCCTGGGTGTCACCGAGGGTGCGACCCGAGTACGGCGACTTGGCCGTGACCGGGATGTGTTCGGTGACCAGGTCGATCTCGATCTCGCCGCGGACCGGGTCGAGCGGCGCGGGGATCAGCAACTGCGCCAGCGCCGCGGCCTCGCCGGGATCCAGCGGGACGGAGTCCCGGCAGGCGTCGTCGTCCTCGGGGTCGTGGAAGCCCAGGAACCGCCGGCCGTCGTTGTGCACCACCACTGACACGTGCTTGCCACCTTCGGTGATGAGGTCGTACCGGGTGCCGATCCCGGGCAACGTCGTTCTGGTCGGGTGGGCCTGGTGGTCCATGATGCTCCGATCCGCGATAGCTGGCGTCTGCAATCAATTGTCTCAAACTCTGAGTCTGCGGTCCGGGAAACGGCTGTGATCTGGCCCCCAGCCCGATGTGATCTGCCGTGCACTCAGATGCACTGCAACGAGTTGCATAGGTAGAGTCCCTGGTATGGCGTTGGAGCACGCGATCCTGGTGGCCCTGAGCGAGCGGGACGGGTCCGGCTACGAGTTGGCCCGGCGGTTCGACCGGTCGATCGGCTACTTCTGGCCGGCCACGCACCAGCAGATCTACCGGGTGTTGCGCCGGATGGACGAGGCCGGCTGGGTGACGCACACCGAGATCGCCCAGGACGGACGCCCGGACAAGAAGGTCTATCGGGTGTCCGCGGCGGGCCGGGAGGAGCTCTCGCGCTGGCTGGCCGAGCCGGAGGATCCCGCCGTACTGCGGGATGGGCTCGGCGTGAAGTTGCGTGGTGCGTCGCTCGGCGATCCAGGCGTCGTACTGCAGGAGATCGAGCGGCACCGGGCCGAGCATGCGACGCGGCTCGAGGTGTATCGCGGGATCCAGCAGCGGGACTTCCCGAAGCCGGCCAAGCTGCACGACCGGGACCTGCACCAGTACCTCGTGCTCCGCGGCGGGATCCGGGCCGAGGAGTCGTTCGTGGACTGGTGCGACGAAGTGATCGAAGCCCTGCGGAAGGACCACTGATGACCGCATATCCACACGTCACCGCGCCGCTGGATCTCGGTCACGTCGTGCTGCCCAACCGGGTGATCATGGGCTCGATGCACACCGGCCTCGAGGACAGGCTCAAGGATCTGCCGAAGCTGGCCGCGTACTTCGCCGAGCGGGCTCGTGGTGGCGTGGGTCTGATGGTGACCGGCGGCTATGCCCCCAACCGCACCGGCTGGCTCACGCCGTTCGGGTCGAAGCTGACCAGTCGTCGCCAGGCCCGCAAGCATCGCCTGCTGACCGACGCCGTCCATGCCGAAGGCGGCCGGATCGCGCTTCAGATCCTGCATGCCGGTCGCTATGCCTACCATCCGTTCAGCGTGTCCGCGTCGGCTCTCAAGGCGCCGATCAACCCGTTCAAGCCGCGGGCGCTCTCCGATCGCGGAGTCCGCAGGCAACTGAAGGCGTACGTCGATTGCGCCGCCCTGGCGCGTGAAGCCGGGTACGACGGCGTCGAGATCATGGGCTCCGAGGGGTACTTCATCAACCAGTTCCTGTCCGAGCGCACGAACAAGCGCACCGACCGCTGGGGCGGCAGTCCGGAGAACCGCCGCCGCCTCGCCGTGGAGATCGTCCGCCAGACGCGTGAACGCGTCGGCGACGACTTCCTGATCATCTATCGCCTCTCCATGGCCGACCTGGTCGAAGGCGGCCAGACCTGGGACGAGGTCGTTGCGCTGGGCAAAGAGATCGAAGCGGCCGGCGCGTCGATCATCAACACCGGCATCGGCTGGCACGAGGCCCGGGTGCCGACGATCGTCACCTCGGTGCCGCGGGCCGCGTTCACGAGCGTGACGGCCGCGTTCAAGCCGCACGTCGGCATCCCGGTCGTCACCTCGAACCGGATCAACCTGCCGCAGGTCGCCGAGGAGGTGCTGGCCCGCGGCGACGCCGACCTGATCAGCATGGCCCGGCCGTTCCTGGCCGATCCGGACTGGGTGCTCAAGGCAACGACCGATCGGGCCGACGAGATCAACGTCTGCATCGCATGTAATCAGGCCTGTCTGGACCATGTGTTCGCCAAGCAGAAGGCGAGCTGCATGGTCAACCCACGGGCCGCTCGCGAGACGGAGCTGCGGTTGCTGCCGACCCGTCGTACGAAGAACATCGCGGTGGTCGGAGCCGGGCCGGCCGGGCTGGCCGCCGCGGTGACGGCGGCCGAGCGTGGGCATCGGGTCGAGTTGTTCGAGGCGGATCAGGAGATCGGTGGGCAGTTCGGGATCGCCCGGCGGATCCCTGGGAAGGAAGAGTTCGCGGAGACGATCCGGTACTACCGGCGACGGCTCGAGCTCACCGGTGTGAAGTTGCACCTCGGTCGGCGCGCGACGGCCGGGGACCTCGCCGGCTTCGACGAGATCGTGCTCGCGACCGGCGTCGTACCGCGGGTGCCGGCGATCCCGGGCATCGATCACCCGAAGGTCCTGTCGTACGTCGAGGTTGTCCGCGAGGGCAAGCCCGTCGGGGCGACCGTTGCCGTGATCGGCGCGGGCGGGATCGGTGTGGATGTGAGTGAGTTCCTGACCACGGAGGCGTCGCCTGCGCTCGACCTGGCTGCGTGGAAGGCCGAGTGGGGTGTCGCGGACCCGACGGTCGCGCCTGGTGGGCTGACGAAGCCGAGGCCGGAGCCGTCGCCGCGGAAGGTCTATCTGTTGCAGCGCAAGGCCGGGAAGATCGGCGCCGGCCTCGGCAAGACCACCGGCTGGGTGCACCGCGCCGCACTGAAGAGCAAGCAGGTCGAGCAACTCCGCGGCGTCAACTACGAACGCATCGACGACGAAGGCATCCACCTCACCTTCGGCCCGCGCCATGAGAACCCCCGCGTCCTGGCTGTCGACACCATCGTCATCTGCGCCGGCCAAGAACCGGTCCGCGATCTCGCCGACGCCCTCGCCCCCACCAACCGCCCCATCCACCTCATCGGCGGCGCCGACGTAGCCGCCGAACTCGACGCCGAACGAGCCATAGACCAAGCCACCCGCCTCGCCCTCACCCTCTGATGCCGTACTAGAGCGCTCGGCGGAGTGCTCTAGTGCGCGCTGGCCTCAGATAACGAGTGCAGTGCACCGTGTACGGCGTACGCGCACTAGTTTGAGGAGATGTGATGACGAAGAGTGTGTTGATCTCCGGTGGGGGGATCGCGGGGCCGGCGGTGGCGTTCTGGTTGCGGCGGTTCGGCTTTGCGCCGACGGTCGTCGAGGTCGCGCCGGGGCCGCGGCCGGGCGGGCAGACTGTGGACCTGCGCGGGATGTCCCGGGTGGTCGTTGAGCGGATGGGGTTGATGGCCGCGGTCGGGGAGCGGCAGATGCATGAGCGTGGGCTGGAGTACGTGCGGGCCAACGGGCGGCGCGCGGCCGCGATGCCGGCCGAGTTGTTCGACGGCGCGGGCCCGGTCGCCGAGATCGAGATCCTCCGTGGGGATCTCGCCGAGATCCTGGCCGACGCGACCGGCGACATCGAGTACCTGTACGGCGACTCGATCGCCAAGCTGGACGAGGATGCGAGCGGTGTCGAGGTGACGTTCGCCGGCGGTACGCAGCGGCGGTTCGACCTGGTGGTCGGGGCCGACGGCGTGCACTCGCGGGTCCGCCGGCTCGCGTTCGGTCCGGAGGAGCGGTTCGTGCAGCACCTCGGCGGCTACATGTCGTACTTCACCATCGAGACCCCGGAACCGCTGAACGACTGGATGAAGATCTACTCCGCACCCGGCGGTCGCTGGGTCGGACTGCGGCCCGACCACGATCCGCGGTTCGCGAGGGCTCTGCTGGCTTTCCGATCGCCGGTGCTCAGCTACGACCGCCGCGACGCCGAGGCGCAGAAGGCCTTGGTGCGACAGCGGTTCGAGGGCCTCGGCTGGCATACCGAGCGCATCCTGGCCGGGCTGCGCGACGCGGACGACTTCTACTTCGATAGCGTCAGCCGCGTCGTCGTACCCGAGTGGTCGCGCGGCCGATTCGCGCTCGCCGGGGATGCCGGGTACTGCGGCTCGCCGCTGGCCGGGCACGGTACGGCGCTGTCGCTCGTCGGCGCATATGTTCTGGCGGGCGAGCTCGCGGCCGCGGAAGGCGATCACCTGCGGGCGTTCCCGGCGTACCAGGCCCGGATGCAGGCGTACGTCGACCAGCGGATGGAACTGCCGCCCGGTGGGATCAAGATGGCGATGCCGATGACCTCACTCGGTGTCCGGCTGCGCGACACCTCGACGCGGGTGATGACGTCCCGCCTGTTCGCAGGTCTCCTGGCCAAGATGGCGATGGCGAAGCCGGATGCGATCGACCTACCCGAGTACTCAGTCGAGCGGGGAGACCCAGTCCGGATTGCGGCCGAGCAGGCCGAGTAGCTGGTCGAAGTCGGAGGCGTTGCCGGAGACCTTGACACTGCGCTCGAAGGCGGCGCCCGGGCCGCGGGTGGCGTCGGTGTCAGGGATCCGGCGGGCCAGGGCGAGCGCCATCTCGACCATGTCCGGCGGCGCGTCGTAGGTGACGTCGATGGCCCGGGCCAGGTCCCAGGCGTGCACGACGCAGTCGAGCTGGTGGAAGGTCAGCGCGACCCGGCGCGGGAACGAGCCGAACTCGCGGACCTCCATCAGCCGGTCGAGTGCGCCGCCGTCGGCGAACGCGTCGGCGACGCCTACGTTGGACCGCCGGTATGCGCCGGCCGGGTTGTCGCCGAGCCGGCCGCCGTTCCAGGTCTGCACGGGGGCCGAGCCGTTCAGGGCCGCGGCTGCGAAGCCCTCGTTCTCGCTGACGATGTGACGGAGCAGGCCGCGAACGGTCCAGTCCGGGCAGGGAGTGGGAAACCAGAGCTGCTCGGGTCGCACCTGCATCACGACTTCCCCGAGTACTGCGCCGGCCCTACGATCCAGATCCCGGATGTCCATCCGTGCTCCTCCCGTCGGCTGCCCCAGCCGAGCATAGGCTGCGCGAAGCTGAATGGGCACAAACCTGCGTGAGCACAAGGGACAACCCGCGCGGACCGACGGCACTCGCCCGCAACGCAGCCATCAAGGCGAGGCAGTGGTCAGGCGGTGCCGGCGGCGGCTGCCTTGGCGGCCTTCTTGAAGGAGCGGACCTCGTTGAGGGACGCGGCGTCGGTGACGTCGGCGATCGAGCGATGCGAACCGCGGTCGCCGTAGCTGCCGGCCGCCTCCCGCCAGCCCTTCGGCTGGACTCCGCGCTGCTTGCCGAGAAGCGCGAGGAAGATCTTGGCCTTCTGCTCGCCGAACCCGGGCAGCGCCTTCAGTCGCTTCAGCACCTCGGCCCCGTCGGGCTTGGGGCGGCCGGCGGTCCAGATGCCCGCGGTGTCGCCGTCGTACTTCGCGATGATGTGTTCGGCCAGGGCGTGCACCCGCCGGGCCATCGATCCGCCGTACCGGTGGATGGCCGGTGGGGTCACGCAGAGCTCGACGAAGGTGTCGAGGTCGGTGGCGGCGATCTTGTGCAGGTCGAAGCCGTCCATCCGGTTGGCGATCTTCAGCGGTCCCGAGAAGGCGTGCTCCATCGGGTACTGCTGGTCCAGGAGCATGCCGACCAGCAGGGCGAACGGGTCGTCGTTGAGCAACTTGTCGGCGTCCGGGTTGCCGGTCAGGTGGAGTTCGCGCAGCATGGCGCCCATCTTGACACGAAGCGGTGGCTCGGTGGGCTAGTGCGCGTACGATGTATGCGTACTAGTTCGGGAGGGTTGATGGGTGCGGCGCCGTACCAGGTGATCGCTGCGGAGCTCCGGCGGCGGATCGAGGCGGGCGAGCTGAAGCCGGGGGACCGGGTGCCGTCGACGCGGGCGCTGGTGCGCGACTTCGGGGTCGCGATGGCGACCGCGACGAAGGCGTTGCAGGCGCTGCAGCAGGAGCGGCTGGTGCATGCGAGTCCAGGCGTCGGGACGGTCGTCGGTCCGCCGCCACGTTCGGCCGCGCGATCCCGGCCGGCCGGCGCTCGTCGCGCCGTACCGGCGGATGGCGGCCTGGACCTCCATCGCGACGAAGTGGTGCGGATGGGGATCGCGATCGCGGACGCCGAGGGGCTGGGCGCGTTGTCGATGCGCCGGATCGCGGCCGAGCTCGGGGTGTCGACGATGGCGCTGTACCGGTATGTCGGCGGCAAGGACGCGCTGGTGCTGCAGATGGTCGACACCGCGATGGGCGAGTTCCCCTTGACCGAGGCACCGGACGGTTGGCGGGACGGGGTCGCCGCCGTGGCCCGGTCTCAATGGGCGGCGTACCGGCGGCATCTCTGGCTGGCGAGCGCGGTCAGCCTCGGCCGCCCGCAACTGCTGCCGAACCTGTTGCCGCACACCGATGCCGTCCTGCGCGCGCTCCGTGGGGTCGACAAGAGCGACGCGCTGTACGCCGCGATCTCCGTGTTCGCGTTCGTCCGTGGGGTGGCGCTGGCGATGGAGACCGAGGCGTACGCCGAGCAGGACACCGGGCTGACCGCTGACGAATGGGTCGACCGGCAGAGTGGCCAGATGGCGGCGCTGGTCGCCACGGGGAACCTGATCGGGTTCCGTGAGCTGCTCGCGGACGGCTTCGACTTCGACTACGACCTGGACCGGCTGTTCGAGTTCGGTCTCGGACTGGTGCTGGACGGGCTCGAGGTGAGACTCGCGCCGCTACGCTGAGTACTGACGGTCTCGAGGAGGTGGCTGTGGACCCTGTGTTCGCGCCTGACGTTCCGGTCGGCGTACGGCGGTTGTACGAACGCCGGCCGGAGTTGTTCGTCCCGGCCTCGGCGCCGCGGCCGAAGCGGGAGACGTCGTGGTCGGTTGCTCCCGCGAACACGTTCGGCACGCTGCTGGTGTGGATCACGGTCTGTGTCGGCGGATGGATCCTGGCGCTGATCTTCCTGGCCGGGACACTGCCGGCCGCGGTCGCCGCCTGGTCGGCGGTGGCGCTCGCCGGGATCGCGGCGATCGCGACCGCCGGGATCCTGGTGAAGTCGGGGATGGAGGACCGCGGGCACAAGGCGGTCCGGTTGCAGCACGGGAAGTACCTGCTGCCGGAGGACTTCGACGCGCCCGCGGCGCGGCTGCTCGGCCGGGCCCAGCGCGCGGTGAAAACGGTGCTCGAGGCAACAGTCACCCGGCGTGGGCTGCTCGACGAGATGAAGAACGAGCTGGTCCTGCCCGAGCAGCTCTGGGACATCGCGCAGGTGCTGCGGGAGCAGACCGTGCTGCGGGCCCGGCAGCGCGACGTGGCTCGGGGGATGGCGACCGCCGAGCTGGAGGCTGTCCTCGGGCCGCAGCGCCGGGCCCTCGCGCTGTCGGTGGACGCGATCAAACGCAAGGTCGATCTGCTCGACCACTACGCCGACCGGGTCCGCTCCGCCGACGCCGCCCTCCGCGCCGAGGCGGCGTTGGGCGACGGCGACCGCTACATCGAACTCCTGGCCCGCACCGAGCCGGTCGGCGACACCTCGATCGTCCAAGGCTTCGCCGACGAAGCCACCGCCCTCAAGGAAACCCTCACCCGAACCATCAACGCCGCCCGCGACGCGGGCCGCACGCTCGCCCTCCCGGAATAGCCAGGCGCTGAGGGGAGGGCGGGGTCGCGTGAGACGGGCCGGTGGTGATCAGCTGCCGGCGAGAAGTCTTGCTTCTTCCTCCGGTGTCAGGCCGATTCCGAGTTCGGGTGTGCCTCGGGCTTCGTCCCAGGTGAGGACGTCGGCGACGGTTCGGCGGAGGGGAGTGACCGGCAGGCCGGCGGCTCGTGCCTTGGCGGGGTTGCGGCGGCGTTCACCCCATTCGGCCTCGGGGTCGATGAGCGGGAACCGGGGCGGGACGGATTCGAAGGGGATCGGGACGATGTCGACCGTGGTGCCGGAGAGGTCGGCGGCGGTCTCGATGAGTTCTGCGATCGTGCTGTCGGGGCCGATCGCGTTGTAGGCGCCCGATCGCTCGTCCGTGATCAACTGGACGACGAGCCGGGCGACGTCGCGGCTGTCCACGAGTTGCAGCGGTGCCTCGGGCTTCGTCGGCAGTGCGACCCGACCGCCTCGGGCACCACGTCGTACCCAGTACAGAGCCGTGCCCGACGAGTCACCGGGACCCGTGACCCGACCCGGACGGACGATCGTCGCGCGGTCGCCGTAGCGCTCCACCACGTCGTCCTCGCAGGCGACCTTGCACGGCCCGTAGGTCTCGTTCGTGAGTACGTCGGCCGCCCGCATCGGCGGCCTCCGTGGCGCCGTCTCGTCGGTCCCGGCCGGCAGGTCGCGCACGTACACCGCGTGACTCGAGACGAACACGTACCGTCCGACCCGATCGCCGAGCACCTCCATCGTCTCGTCGACCTGCTGCGTCTGGAAGCCACTCAGATCGACGACCGCGTCCCACTCGCCGGTCCGCAGCGCCTCGTAGTCGCCGGTCTCCCGATCACCGACCAACTGCGTGACCTCCAGCGGCAGCGCCGTACCGCTCTTTCCGCGACTGAAGGACGCGACGTCCGCGCCTTGTGCCAGCGCGTCCTCGACGACCGCGCGCCCGACAAACCCGTTCCCACCCAGCATCAGAATCCGCACAACCGACCAACCTAGCGCCGGCTCCAGACCTAGCGCGAGCGGATTAGGCTTCCGCCATGAGCGAGCGGAGCGAGGTCATCATCAAGCACAGTCGACTTCGTGTCTCATCGGCGCCCGGAGCGAAGCGAGGACGTCGATGAGCAACACCGTGGTTGTTGCTGGTGGCACCGGTGCGCTCGGGGTCGCGGTGACCGCAGAGTTCCTCCGGGCCGGCTGGCGCGTCGTGGTCCCCGGTCGGACCGAGGAGTCCCTCGCCCGGCTGGGCACCGACCCGGCCCTCAACCCGGTGATCGCCGACCCCTTCGACCCGGCCGGTACGGCGGACGTCGTCGCGCTGGCCACGTCCGACGAGACCGCCCCACTGACCGCACTGGTCAACCTGGTCGGCGGCTTCGCCTCCGGGGGGCGGGTGCACGAGACCCCGATCGAGGACTTCGAGGACCAACTCCGGCTCAACCTGCGCCCGACGTACCTGATCACTCAGGGCGTGCTGCCGCATCTGCTCGCCGCGGGTGCTGGAGCGATCGTTTGTACGTCGAGTGGCGCGGCGCAGCGACCCTTCTCCGGCGCGGCCGGATACATCACCGCGAAGGCCGGCGTACTCGCGTTCGCGGACGCACTGCACGCGGAGTACGCACGCGACGGCATCCGGGTGAACACGATCATCCCCGGCACCATCGACACCCCCGCCAACCGGGCCGAGAGGCCGAAGGCCGACACCACCAGATGGACCCCGCCGGCGCGCATCGCCACCGTCGTCCGGACCCTCGTCGAGGTCGACGGTTTCGCGGGTGCCCATCTGTCCGTATGACAACCGATTGACCCTGTTACACGTCTGAGCAGGTACAGGTGCGGGTACTTGACGCACACTGGATCTGGGGACGGCGACAGGGGAGCCATGGGGAGAAGTGCGCGCGCCGCAGCCAACCGGCCACGGTCGGTGCCGAAGCTGCTGAGTCTGACGCTGCTGGGCGCGCTGTTGCCCGGGCTCGGACTGATCGCCGGCGGTCGCCGCCGGATCGGCGCGTTCGTCCTTACCCTCGCACTCGGGCTGGTCGGCCTGGGCGTGTACGTCGGTCTGACCCGGCGGGAGCAGGTCCTCGCGGCGGCCGTCGTACCGAGCCGGCTGCTGATGACCTCGATCGTGATCGGGGTGCTGGCGTTCCTCTGGATCGTGGTGATCGTCGCCTCGCACCGGTCGTTGCGTCCGGCAACGGGTGGGCGCGGCGGGCGGGCGATCGGCGCGGTGTTCGTCGGCATGCTGTGCTTCGCGATCGCGGCTCCGGCGGCGCTCGGCGTACAGAGCGTGCTCGCGCAGCGCACCCTCGTGCTGGACGTGTTCCAGGCGCAGGCGGAGAGCAAGAGCGCGACCCGGCCGACGGTGGTCAACGTCAAGGATCCCTGGGAGGACCGGCCGCGGCTCAACCTGCTGCTGATCGGCGGTGACGACGCCCCGAGCCGGGTCGGCGTCCGGACCGACACGGTGATCGTGGCGAGCATCGACACCAGGACCGGCAACACGGCGCTGATCTCGTTGCCGCGCAACCTCACCTTCATGCCGTTCCCGAGCGACTCGCCGCTGCACAGGATCTACCCGGAGGGCTTCGGCAAGGAGGGGCTCAGCCTCGACGGCCGGCTGGAGTGGATGCTGACCGCGATGTACCAGAACATCCCGGACGCGCACCCCGGCATCCTCGGACCGTCCGACAACGAGGGCGCCGACGTGCTGAAGCAGTCGGTCGGCGAGGCGACCGGGCTGAAGCTCGACTACTACCTGCAGGTCAACCTGCAAGGCTTCCCGGAGTTGGTGGACGCGATCGGCGGGATCACCGTCAACGTGAACGAGCGGGTCGCGATGGGCGGGATCAGTAGCTCGCACATCCCGCCGGCCGAGTGGCTCGAGCCTGGGCCGAGGCAGCATCTGGACGGCCGGCACGCGCTGTGGTTCGCCCGCGGCCGGTACGGCGCCGACGACGACCAGCGGCAGGTCCGCCAGCGGTGCGCGATCAAAGGCATCGTCGACGCGGCGGACCCGCAGACGCTGGTGACGAAGTACCGGGCGATCGCCAAGGCCGGTCAGCACCTGCTGCGCACCGACATCCCGCAGGAACTCTTGCCCGCGCTGGTCGAGCTCGCACTCAAGGTGAAGTCGGGGACCGTCTCCAACGTCACCCTCGACCCGTCGAAGCTGCGGCTGAAGTACCTGCACCCCGACTACGGCGCCCTGCGCGACACCGTCGAGAAGGCGCTCGAAGCCGACCCGGCGCCGGCTACTACACCGACCGCGCCGCCGACGACGCCCTCGAAGTCGACCCGCAAGCCCGTCGCTCCGCCGCCGACGCCGGCCGGCCCGACGCAGAACCTCGTCGACGCCTGCGCCTATCAGCCCAACGGCGACCAGCCGAACTAGGGGCGTAGGTTCGGCGTCATGCGTTTCGACCGCTACACCGTGATCCTGCTGACGCTGCGACCGGACGCGCCCGCGATGACGGACGACGAGGCGGACGAGTTGCAGGACAGGCACCTGGCGCACGGCGCCGACATGCAGGAGCGTGGGCTGGTCCTGGCTCGCGGACCACTGGTGGACCAGGACAACGAGCGCTACCGCGGCTTCTCCATCTGGTCGGTGGACGCCGCGACAGCTCGCGAGCATGCCGAAGCCGATCCAGCGGTCCGGGCCGGCCGCTTGGCGGTCGAGGTCATGACCTGGATGATGCCCGCCGGCAACCTCCAGTTCTCCCGCGTCCGGCCGCCCCGGTCGATCGCCGACGCAACGACCGACTGATTGCTGCGGATCGGGTGTCGATCTGGTGATGGGTCGCTCGACGTGAGAGTAAGTGGTCGACCGACACGACGAGGAGCGGGTGCGATGCGATACATGATCATCAACAAGGCGGACGCTGACAGCGAGGCGGGGAGGTTCCCGCCGCCGGAGGTCGCCGAGGGGGTCGGGAAGGTCGTCGAGGACCTGTCGAAGGCCGGCGTACTGCTGTTCGCGGAGGGCGTGCACCGCAGTTCGCTCGGCGCCCGGGTGAAGGTCGAGGACGGCAAGCGCACCGTCACCGACGGCCCGTTCGCCGAGACCAAGGAACTGATCGGCGGCGTGATCGTCGTCGAGGTCCGCAGCCGCGACGAGGCCGTCGAATGGGCCGCCCGGCTGGCCGAAGCCCTCGGCAACGAGGTCGAGGTCCGCCGCGTCGTGGAAGAAGCCGACTTCGACCCGAACTCGGACCTCTACGCCTAGGTCGCCCTTTGAGGGGTCAACCCCTTAGCTTGTGGGTTGACCCCCAGGAATATGCCTCCGCAACCCACGCGCCGTGAGGTCGACCCCTCAAAGGGGGCCGGGGGGGAGCCGGTGGGTGGGTTGATGTTGGACCTGGGGTGTTGTTCTATCGGCGGGTGACAGTTATCGAGGCGGCGGGGGCGGTCGACGCGGTCTGGCGGATCGAGTCGGCCCGGATCATCGCGGGCGTGGCCCGGATCGTGCGGGACGTCGGGCTGGCCGAGGAGCTGGCGCAGGACGCGCTCGTGGCGGCGCTCGAGCAGTGGCCGGAGTCCGGCGTACCGAACAATCCCGGCGCCTGGCTGATGGCGATCGCCAAGCGGCGCGCGATCGACCTGATCCGGCGCAAGGAGACCTACCAGCGCAAGCTCGCCGAGATGGGTCACGAGCTGGAGATCGACGGCGACAGCGTCGAGGACGACGTCGAAGCGATTCTCGAGGACCACATCGAGGACGACCTGCTCCGGCTGGTGTTCACGGCCTGCCACCCGGTGCTCACGATGGATGCGCGGGTCACGCTGACGCTGCGGTTGCTCGGCGGCCTGAAGACCGACGAGATCGCCCGCGCGTTCCTGGCCCCGGAGCCGACGATCGCCCAGCGGATCGTCCGGGCCAAGCGCAACCTCGCCAAGGCCAACGTCCAGTTCGAGGTGCCGGCCGGCGACGACCTGCTTGAGCGGCTTTCCGCGGTGCTCGAGGTCGTCTACTTGATCTACAACGAGGGCTACTCCGCGACCGCCGGTGACGACTGGATGCGCCCGGCGCTGTGCAACGAGGCGATGCGCCTCGGCCGGCTGCTGGCCGAGCTGATGCCGGACGAGCCCGAGGTCCACGGTCTGCTCGCGCTGATGGAGCTGCAGGCGTCGCGTGCCAACGCGCGGATCGGTCCCGAGGGTGAGCCGGTCCTCCTGCTCGACCAGGACCGTCGCCGCTGGGATCGGCTGCTGATCCGCCGCGGCCTCGCAGGTCTCGACCAGGCCTGGGCCCTGGAGAAACCGCCCGGCCCGTACCTCCTCCAGGCCGCGATCGCCGCCTGCCACGCCCGCGCCGCCGACCCCGAGGACACGGACTGGGCCCGCATCGCCGGCCTGTACGCGATCCTCGCCCAGGTCACGCCGTCCCCGGTCGTCGAGCTCAACCAGGCGGTCGCGATCTCCATGGCGTTCGGCCCGCAACGCGGCCTGGAAGCCGTCGACGCGCTCGCCGACGACCCGTCCCTGAAGGACTACCACCTGCTCCCGAGCGTCCGCGGCGACCTGCTGTTCAAACTCGGCCGCCTCGCCGAGGCCCGCGAGGAATTCGAGAAGGCTGCCGCCCTCACCCGCAACGAACGCGAACGCACCCTCCTGCTCGAACGCGCCGCCGCCTGCTAGCTACTCCGCATCGTGCAGCAGTACGGCGACCTGCGTGCGATTGGTGACATCGCCAGTTTGTTGCTGACGACAACGATGAGGCCGTCGGCACAGCTGAACTCGATCCGCACGGGCGTACCGGGGCGCGTGCCCGCGTCGACGGCACCCACGCCCCACTGCAGCTTGTGGAACATCATGGAGTGATCTGGGTCACAGGGGTGTCGATTCCGGGTGGCGTCGTTCGACGCCGTGGGTGAGGCCAGCTGAGTGGCCCGCTGAACCTGGAGGAACATCATGGAGAAGGTCACCTCGGCGGACGGCACCGCCATCGCGTACGACCGGCTCGGCGAGGGACCCGCGGTGGTCCTCGTCTGCGGCGGCTCGGTGGACCGGATGTCGAACGCCCCGCTGGCAGCGCTGCTGGCGCAGAACCACACCGTCTACAACTACGACCGCCGTGGCCGCGGCGACTCCGGCGATGCGCCGGAGTACGCGATCGAGCGCGAGTTCGAGGACCTGGACGCGATCTTCGCGGCGGTCGGCGGACCGGCCTGCCTGTACGGGACCTCGTCCGGTGCGGCGCTCGCCTTGCTCGCCACCGCGGCCGGTCGCCCGGTGACCAAGCTCGCGCTCTGGGAGCCGCCGTACATCCTCGAGGGCACCCGGAAGCGGCCGCCGGCCGACACCGCGTCGATCTACCGCGCGTTCGTCGCCGAGGGTCGCCGCGACAAGGCGGCCGAGTACTTCATGGCCGAGGTGGTCGGGCTGCCGGCCGACTTCGTCGCGATGGCGAAGGAGTCGCCCTGGTGGCCGGCCCAGGAGGCGATCGCGCACACGCTCGCGTACGACGCGACCGTGATGGGCGACTATTCCATCCCGGCCGCGGCGGCAACGGTGACGGTACCGACCCGGGTCTTCACCGGCGGCGCGTCGGAGGAGTGGATGAAGCTCGGCAACCAGGCCGTCCAGGACGTGATCCCGGGCGCCACCGGCCGCGTGGTCCCCGATCAGCAGCACAATGTGGACCCAGCCGCGCTGGCTCCCTTCCTGAAGGAGTTCTTCGCATGACCAGCACAGTGTTCTCCAAGGACGGTACGACGATCGCCTATGACCGGCGTGGTGACGGGCCGGCCGTGGTGCTGGTCGACGGCGCGCTGTGCGGGCGGGCCCAGGGGCCGATGCCCGAGCTCGCCGAGGAGTTGGCAAGCCACTTCACGGTCTACAACTACGACCGGCGTGGCCGGGGTGAGTCCGGCGACGCGGACAGCTACGCAGTGGATCGCGAGATCGAGGATCTGGCCGCGGTGATCGAGGCCGCTGGTGGCTCGGCGTACGTATACGGCTCGTCGTCGGGGGCGGCGCTGGCGCTGCGGGCCGCGGCGGCGGGGGTGGCGATCGAGAAGCTGGTCGCCTTCGAGCCGCCGTTCGTCGTCGACGACAGCCGCAAGCCGGTGCCGGCGACCTGGGTCGAGGACCTCGAGTCCCGCGGTCCGGCGGACGCGGTGAAGTACTTCATGACGAAGGTGATCGGCCTGCCCGGGCCGTTCGTCGCGATGATGAGGCTGATGCCGGCCTGGAAGCACCTGAAGGCGATGGCCCCGACCCTTCCGTACGACGCTCGCGTCGTCGGCGGCAATGTGGCCGGCCAGCCGCTGGACGCGGCGCAGTGGGCCGGAATCGAGAACCCAGTACTGACGGTCTACGGCGGGAAGAGCCCGGCCTGGATGAAGACCTCGGTGCGTGCGGTGGCTGACGCCGTACCGGGGGCGGACTGCCACGAGGTGCCGGGTCAGACCCACCTGATCAAGACGGCCGCGATCGCCCCGGTGCTGACCGGGTTCTTCACCCGCTGACGCCAGCCGGGGTCCGGCGAACCGATGGCTCGCCGGACCCCGGAAAGGCGCTGCTCAGGCGCCGCTGACCAGCGCGCCGGCGCCGGCGCGCGCGGCGTCGAAGCGGGCCTGCGCGTCGGCCCAGTTCACCACGTTCCACCAGGCCTTCACGTAGTCCGGCTTCACGTTCTTGTACTGCAGGTAGAAGGCGTGCTCCCACATGTCCAGCATCACGATCGGGATCTGCCCGGCCGGCAGGTTGCCCTGCTGGTCGTACAGCTGGTGGATCAGCAGGTTGCCGCCCAGCGCGTCCCAGCCGAGGATCGCCCAGCCGGAGCCCTGGATCGTGGTGGCGCTGGCGGTGAAGTTGGCCTGGAAGGCGTCGAACGAGCCGAAGGACTCGTCGAGCGCCGCGCCCAGCTCGCCGTCCGGCTTGTCGCCACCGTCCGGAGACAGGTTCTTCCAGAAGATCGAGTGGTTGACGTGCCCGCCGAGGTTGAAGGCCAGCGTCTTCTCCAGCCCGACGATCGAGCCGAAGTCACCCTTCTCGCGGGCCTCGGCCAGCTTGTCCAGGGTGTCGTTCAGACCCTTCACGTAGGTGGCGTGGTGCTTGTCGTGATGCAGCTCCATGATCTCGCCGGCGATGCTCGGCGCCAGTGCGCCGTAGTCGTAGGGGAGGTCGGGAAGCGTGTACGTGGTCAACTCTGCTCCTTCGTCGGGGCCCGCGGGGGCCGATATCTGCGATGTCCTGTCTCAGCGGCACCAGCTTGAAACTTCAACCACGGTTGAGGTCAAGGCGCCACGCTGGGGGACGGGCCAGGCAGCACCTCCGACCGGTGCCCGATGCGACCGCCGTTCACACGGCGCACGCACCGAACACTCCCAGCTTCACATACTGCTCCGCGGAACCCACGGGGGCGTCTCACCTGACCGCGAGCACCAGCTTCCCGCGGGTCCGGCCGTCCTCCAGCCGCCGGTGCGCCGCGGCCGCATCCGCCAGCGGGAACACCTCTTCGACCTCGGCCCGGACCGCTCCGCACTCGATCAGCGCCGCGATCTCGGCGAGTGCGTGACCGTCGGGTTCGACCAGGTACGACTTCACCCGGACACCGGTCTCCGCAGCGCGCGCGAGCAGCTCCGGCGAGGTCCCGGACGGTACGGCGACCACCAGGCCACCCGGCCTGGTCACGGCCACGGACTGGGCCAGCGTGGTCTCGCTGCCGACCAGGTCGACCGCGACGTCGATGTCCCCGGTTGCCTCGGCCACATCGGCCGAGTGGTAGTCGATCACCTCGTCCGCACCGAGGCCCCGCAGCCACTCGTGCTTACCGGCGCTCGCCGTACCGACGACGTACGCGCCGAGCTCCTTGGCGAACTGCACGGCCAGGTGCCCGACCCCACCCGCGGCCGCGTGGATCAGCACCCGCTGACCCTTCTCTACGCCGGCGAGCGCGGTCAGGATCTGGTACGCCGTGAGTCCGGCCAGCGGGACCGCGGCCGCATCGGTGTGGCTGAGGTTGGCCGGCTTACGGGCGAAGTGCCGCGACGGCGCGGTCACGTACTCCGCGTACGCCGAAGCCGCCCGGGGGAACCATGGCATCCCGTATACCTCGTCGCCGACCGCGAGGGTGTGGACGCCGTGGCCGATCTCCTCGACGACACCCGACACGTCCCAGCCGAGGATGAACGGCGGGTCTCCGAGGAGGCCGGCGACGCCCTGACCCGCACGGGTCTTGGCATCGACCGGGTTCACGCCGGCCGCGTGGACGCGGACCAGCACCTCGGTGGGGAGCGGCGTGGGGCGGTCGGTCTCGATGAGGTGCAGGACCTCTGGGCCGCCGAAGGTGTCTTGACTGATGGCTCTCATGGCCCGCAAGCTATCTCTGGGACGGTAGTATCCCGCAAGGACCACTACTATCTAAAGGGAAGTACGAGGGTATGTCGACCACCTGTGCGACCGGGATGCACGACAAGCACGACGTGTACGCCGCGCAGTGTCCGTGCCGGGAGATCCTTGATCTGCTCGCGAACAAGTGGGCCGCCCTCGCGATCGGTGCGCTGGAGGACGGCCCACTGCGGTTCGGTGAGCTGCAGCGACGACTGCAGGGCATCAGCCCGAAGGTGCTGACCCAGACCCTGCGCCGCCTCGAGGACAACGGCTTCCTGCATCGGGAGATCTACCCCGCCGTGCCGCTGCACGTGGAGTACTCACTGACCGACCTCGGCCACAGCGTGTCCAATCCGCTCGCCGCCTTACGCACGTGGGTCGAGACCCACCTGGACCAGCTCACCGCGTAGCGCCTTCGCGAACTCCTCCGGTACGCCGACGAAGCCGATGTGGTCACCGGGGAACCGCGTCGGCGTGATGCCGAGGCGTTCGGCCAGGGCGGTCGAGGTGCGGTCACAGAGCTGACCGGTCGACTCCTCCCCGATGCCGACGACGATCCGTACGTCGTTGCCGCGCAATGTGCTCACGTCCGGCAGCCAGCTGACCGACTCGCGCAGTTCGTGCGAGAACCAGAACCGCTCGTCCGCGACCTGTTGCGGGTCCCGCTCGCCACCGAACATCGCCTCGATCATGCCGTCGGGGACCTGGATGTTCGCGAGCGCGAAGAACTGCCTCCAGGCACCGATCACATCCCCGGCCAGGTAGTCGGCCATCATCTGCTCGGACCTGGCGAGCAGTTCGTCGCCGTCCGGGACCAGCCGATCCAGCGGCGGCTCGTGTGCGATCACCGTACTCACGAGGTCGGGGTGAGCCTGGGCCAAAGCCAGCACGCTGACCGCGCCGCCACTCGAACCGAGCACCGTCGCGGGACCGGCATCGACGTGCCGGATCAACCGGGCCAGGTCGTCGGCGCGCTGCTCGGGTGTCGACGTACCGCCGACGTGAAGCCGACTGCGCTTCACGCCGCGCGGATCCGTCGTCAGGACCGTGTAGTCGCCGGCCAGCAGTTCGGCCAGGGGTGCGAACGCGTCCGCATCCATCGGCGCACCGACCAGGACCACCAAGGGTCCGCTTCCACATACTTCGTAGTACAACTCCGCCTCGGGAACCACCAGTGTCTTGTTCATGCTTACTCCACGAACGGCACTTGCCCCGATGGACAGGGTCAATCCGACAGTCCGAGCTTGCGGAGCAGGTCCTGGTGCGCGAACTGGCCGTAGTACTCGACCATTCCGGCGATCCGGCCGTCCCGGAACGTCGCCCTGATCGCGAACCTGTTCTCGTAGTGGTCACCGGTGACGAGCTCGGCCACCATTCGCTCCTCGATGATCGCCACGTCCGGGTCGTCCGTCTGGTGGAAGACCAGGTCGTGGATCGTGATGCTGCGGGCGGCTGAGATCAGTCCGGTGAAGGCCGCGTGCAGAGCTTCGGTGCCGGTGATGACCGCGGGCAGTCCGGCGACGGGCAGGGCGGCTTCGTAGCTGCCGTCCGGCTGCCAGCACTCGATGAAGCTGTCGATGTCGCCGCCGAACAGGTACCCGGCGGAACGTTGCCAGAGCTCCTCGTTTCGCACTCGGGCGTCGGTGATGTCGATGGTGGTCGCTGAACTCATGACGAAACTCCTTGGTCTGTGACGTGGTTGGCAGCAGGGATGACGAGGTCGGTGCTGCGCCTCGGCGTACTGGTGCCGTGGATACGGCGGGCATAGCGGCGGAAGGAGCGCCGGCCGATGATCGGCAGCAGCCGCCGGACTGGCGCGGGAAGGTTCGCGAGCTCGAGCCCGAGGACCTCGGGGTCGCCTTCGTAGAGCATCATTCCGAAGCCCAGGGACATCTTGCGGCGTGGAATCGACGACATCCCTTGCACGGTGAACTCCGCCCACTCGGCGGTCGTGATGTGCCTGGCCATCAGCGGAAGCAGATGCGTCTCCTCGGCCTGCAGATGTTCGAACAGTGCCGAGCACAACTCGGTGAGAACCCGCGCCAACGCCTCGCCATCGCTCGTGGCGGCGGTCGATCGCCAGGTGTCGAGCGTCGCGTTCGACTGCTCGAGCAGGCCGGCCACTGTCTCGTGCTGGCTCTCCATCACATGCACCAGCGGTGCGAGCTCCTGCGGGACCCGTTCGAGCAGGGCAGCCCAGAGCAGGTCGTCCTCGATCGTGTGGTGATGGTGCAGCAGCGCGAGGAAGAGCCCGACGTGATCCGCCACCTCACGGGTACGACGCTGGTCGCCGCCAGCCGTCCTGCGTACCGCCTCCGGGCTAAGCCCGAGCTCACGACGGAAGTTGTCGTGCACCACCTTCATCATCCGGACATCGGTGAGCCCTGGTCCGTGCAGCTGCCGTCCATCCGCGGTCTGGCTTGTCATCGTCCTCCCCCTTCGCTGTGTGATGGCCTGATCGTGAACCGGGCCACTTGGAAGTCACCCCGATCCGGCTTGGAAACGGGTTGCTGTCAATCGGCGCCGTGGCGGGTTAGCGTCGTACCGTGCGGTTTCGGGTGTTGGGGCCGGTCGAGGTTCTCGATGCCGACGGGGGGCTGGTCCAACTGGGGGGCCAGAAGCAGCGGGCCCTGCTCGGCCTGCTGCTCGCGTCCGGAGGCCGGGTCGTCTCGGTCTCCCGGATCATCGACGAGCTGTGGGCCGAGGATCCGCCGGAGAAGGTGCTGGTGTCGGTGCAGTCCTATGTCGCGAACCTGCGCCGGGCGCTCGAGCCCGACCGTGCCGCCCGGTCCGCGGCCAAGCTCCTGGTGACCCAGCCGCCCGGCTACTCGCTGGCGGCCGCGTCGGTTGACGCGGTGGAGTTCGAGCAGCTGGTGACGGCGGCCCACGACGTACTGCCGACTGATCCTGGTCGTGCTCGTGAATTGTTCGGGACCGCTGCCGAACTGTGGCGCGGCGAGCCGTACGCCGATCTCTCCGCGGCCGTACCGGGTCTGGCCGCCGAGGCTGTCCGGCTTGGCGAGCTCTGGCTGCTCGCCACCGAGAACCGGCTCCGGGCCGACTTCGCGCTGGGTGGTCACGAGCGGCTGATCGGCGAGATCGAGCGTTTGGTCGAGCTTCATCCGCTCCGCGAGACCGCGTGGGGCCTGCTGGCCTTGGCCTTCTACCGCTCCCAGCGCCAGGGCGAGGCGCTGGATGCGCTGCGGCGGGCCAGGCGGGTCCTTGCCGACGAGCTCGGTGCGGATCCGGGTCCGGAGTTGCGCCGGCTGGAGCAGGCGATCCTCGATCACGACCCGAGCCTGGAGGCGGCACCGCTCGTCCCGGCGGGGTCGATCGGCGGGTCGGTGGACGGTCTCCGCGCGCCGGCCGCTGCCGGTCTGGTCGGCCGGGACGGCCACCTGAACGGGCTCACCGAGCACCTCGTCAACGCGAGCGCCGGACGCGGGGTCGCGATCCTGGTGACCGGAGAGCCAGGGATCGGCAAGACCGCTCTCGCTCGCGCGCTGACCGCCACCGCTGCGGCCATGGGTCTGAAGACTGGCTGGGGCCGCTGCGACGGCGCCGAGGGTGCACCCGCGCTGTGGCCCTTCTCGCAAGCCTTGGCGGAGTTGCTTGACCACGACAGTGCGAGTGCCGCGGCCCTCGCCGCGTTGACTCCGGGCAACGGCGGATCTGGTCCGACGGACGCCGACACAGCCGCCTTCCACTTGGCCGAAGGTGTGGTTGCGTTGCTGCGGTCGGCCGGTCCGATCCTGCTGGTGCTCGACGACCTTCATCGCGCCGACGGCGACACGCTGCGCCTGGTGCAGCGGCTCGGCGCGACGCTGTCCGGACTGCCCGTCGTACTGCTGCTCACCAGCCGTGATGCGGATGCCGACCTGACTCCGGAGCTCGGGTCGGTGCTCGCCGATCTCGCCCGGGCGGGCTTGGTGCGGATCGGACTGCACGGCCTGGACGAAGCCGAGGTACGAGCATTCGCGAAGCTGCACCATGACGCCGACATCCCGGTCGAGGTGGCCGGTGCGCTGATGGAACGCACCAACGGGAACCCGTTCTTCGTCGGCGAGCTGATCCGGCTGCTCGCCGAACAGCGGCGCCTCACGGATCCTGCGGCGGCTGGGACGCTCGAAGTGCCTGACGGCGTTCGTGACGTTGTCCGGCAGCGGATCTCCCAGCTGCCCGCCGAGGTGGAGCCCCTGCTCTCCGCCGCCGCGGTATCCGGTGTGACGTTCGACGGCGATCTCGCCGAGGCCGTGTCCGGGTTGCCGGCCGACGACGCGGTGACGGCGACGGAGGCAGCCTTGCTGGCCGGCCTGATCGTTGCGGACGGCAACGAGTATCGCTTTACCCATGCCCTGGTGCGGGAGGCCGTCTACGCGCGCGTGCCGTTGGGCCGGCGCCGGCAGTTGCACGGCGCACTAGCCGTACTGCTCGAGCAGCGTTTCGGTGGCGCTCGGCTGGCGGAGATCGCGCACCACCACGCGCAGGCCGGCCCTGATCATGCCCGTGCCGCGTGGACCTCGGCCGTCCGCGCGGCAGCCGTGGCCGCCCGCCAGCCCGCCCCGGCCGAGGCGGCCCGGCTACAGGTTCTCGCGCACGCCTCGGTCCTGCGCGACAGCACCGCGACGGGCACCGATCGGTACGACGTACTCGCCGGCTTGGCGCGAGCCCAGAAGCGCGCCGGGCAGGAGCGGCAGGCCGGGGAAGCGGCGCGCGCCGCGGCCGAGACCGCACTCGACGACGGGGATGCCTTGGCGGCCGCGAAGGCATTGGTCGACATCGCCGCCGATGGCGTGTGGAGCTGGCGCGAGTATCAAGTGGTCGACAGCCAGGGCGTCGCGTTGATCGAGCGATTGCTGAGCGAGATTCCGCCCGGGGCCGACGTGATCCGGGCCAGACTGCTGGCGGCTCTGGCCGGCGAGATCTACTACGACCCCGACGCCGGCCGCCGCTCGGTCGAGCTGTCGGCCGAAGCCGAACGACTTGTCCGCGGCAGGACCGGTGACGGTCAGGACGAGCTGGCCAGGGTGCTGGAGCTCCGCCATCTCGCCTACGAACGCCCGCAGCTGCTCACCGAACGACTGGCCGCGGCCGGTGAGCTCGTCGACCTCGCCGAGTCCGCGGACGATCCCATCGCCCTTGCCCGTGCGTTGGTGTTCCGAGGCCGCGACCAGATGGAACAGGGCGATCTGGCCGCCGGCCTGCGGGACTACCAACGCGCGCGAGTACTGGCCCGGACCCATGCGCACGCACCGGTGCTCGTCGCCCTGGACTGGGCGGACGCGGTGATCGCGATCGCGCGTGGCCGATTCGCCGAGGCGGAAGACGTGATGGCCGCCGCCAACCGGTTCCACGCGCTGACGACCGTTGCAGGTGGGGCCGAGGTGCCGATGGCGGTCACGGCGACACTGCACCTGGTCCGCGGTTCGCTCCCCGTGATCGAGCCCATGCTCGCCGGCGCGGCCGCGGCGACGGGGCTCCCACTCCTGCACGACTGGCATGCGCTCGCACTGGTCCAAGCGGGGCGAGCAGAGCAGGCGCGGTCCGAGCTGGGGCCGTGGCAACTGCAACCGGACATCCCGGCGGATTACCTGTGCCTGACCCACCTCGCGATCCGGGCTGAGCTGTGGTCCAGGTTGGCGTCGCAGGACGCAGCCGCGGATCTGCTGCACCAATTGACGCCGTACGCCGATCGCCTGGTCATCGGCGGCACCGGGATCACGGTGACCGGTTTCGCCGGACACCAGGTCGGCCTGCTCGCCCGCACGTGTGGAGACCTCGACCAGGCGATCGAGCACCTGACAACAGCTCTCGATCGCCATCAGCAGGCCGGACTCCGCCCGTTCGCCGCCGCGAGCGCCCGGGAGCTTGCGGTCACGTTGCGCCAACGGGGTCGCCCCGACGACCACCTCCGGGCCGCATCGCTAGGAACTCCGTAGTCCGCGCCTGCTCGGCCGCTGTGCCCACCGGCGCGAGCATCAGGTCGGTGATGCCGGTGTCGCGCAACTGCTCGAGCCGCTTGCTGATCGTGTCTTCGTCCCCGGCGAGCAGTACGTCGGCCGGTCCGTCGACTCCCTCGCGATCGAGCATCGCCCGGTACTCCGGCACCTGCCCGGCCAGCGCGAAGTCGGTCGCGAACCGCGCGCGTACTGCATCCTCGTCAGATGTCACGCACACCGCGAATCCAGCCACGATCCGCGGTGGAGTATCCGCGGCCTTGGTGATCGAGGGCACGACATGATCGGCGAGCGTGCGCGGCCCGGTCATCCAGGTGATGGTCCCGTCCGCGAGCTCACCCGCCACCCGCAGCATCGCCGGCCCGAGCGCGGCTACCAGCACAGGCGGCGCCTTCGCGCCCTCGACGGCAACTGATCCAACCGCGGTGAGCGTGTCACCGTGATGGTCGACGGACTCGCCGCGCAGCAACGGTCGCAGTACCTCCAGGTACTCGCGCAGTCGGCGAGCCGGCCGGTCCGTGGGTAGTCCGTACATCCCGTCGACCATCCGCGAGATCCCCACGCCGATCCCCAAGGTCAAACGATTGCCCGTCGCCGCCTGCACGGTTAGCGCCTGGCTCGCCAGCACCAGCGGATGCCGCTGCGGAAACGGCACCACCGCGGTGCCGACCTCGGCGGGACCTTCGCCGGCCACCGCGAGTGTGGTGAGGGCGTCGAGGTTCGGCCCTTGAGAGATCCACGCGGTGCCGCTGGTCGCCTGGAGCTGCTCGGCGATCACGCCGGGGTCGCGTTGTCCCCGGACGTCGCCGTACGCCAGTCCGATCCGCATCCAAGCCTCCTGAGATAAACGGGGTGGGTCCCCGGTTAGGGCTGTTACGATATGGGGGACCACCCCGTTTAGCAAGGGACTTGATCATGCGGGCTGACGCGCAGCGGAACTACGACCGGATGGTCGCGGTCGCCGCCGAGGTCGTCGGGGAACAGGGTGCCGAGGCTTCGCTGGAGGAGATCTCACGCCGCGCCGGGGTCGGTTCAGCCACCTTGCACCGTCACTTCGGCGGCCGGGGCGCCCTGCTCGAAGCGGTCTTCCAGAACAGCATCGACGCGGTCTGCGCGCGGGCCGACGAGCTCCAGGATCATCCGGAACCCCTGCAGGCGTTGACGATCTGGCTCCACGACCTGGTCGGTCACATCACGACGAGCCGCGGTCTCGGCCCGGCGTTGAAGCTGAGTGCCGAGCGGGGTTCGCAGTGTCACGCCCGCATCCTCGACGCCGGCCGGAGTCTGCTGGTGCGGGCTCAGAAGGACGGTGCGGTGGCGGACGACGTGGCGGTCGACGACCTGCTGAAACTGGTGAACGGCATCTCGCTGGCGAGCGACCAGGACACCGCCCAGGCCGGCCGTCTGCTCGACCTGGTTATCCGGGGCGTGGCATCCGGCCGGGGCGAATAGACTTCGTTCCCGGAAACCCCTCCGGAAGATGGCTCGAGGTTCGCTGTGCTCACCATGCAGGACGCGCTGCTGGCGCTGACGAAGTACTGGACCGACCGCGGCTGCATGATCGTGCAGCCGTTCAACACCGAGGTCGGAGCCGGGACGCTGAACCCGGCGACGATCCTGCGGGTGCTCGGTCCCGAGCCGTGGCGGGTCGCGTACGTCGAGCCGAGTGTCCGGCCCGACGACAGCCGCTACGGCGAGAACCCGAACCGTCTGCAGACCCACACCCAGTTCCAGGTGGTGCTCAAGCCGGACCCGGGCAATCCGCAGGAGCTGTTCCTGGCCAGCCTGGAAGTGCTCGGGATCGACATCCACGCGCACGACATCCGGTTCGTCGAGGACAACTGGGCGAACCCGGCGACCGGCTCGTGGGGTCTCGGGTGGGAGGTCTGGCTGGACGGCCTGGAGATCACCCAGTTCACGTACTTCCAGCAGGCCGGCGGCATGACGCTGGACCCGGTGTCGGTGGAGATCACCTACGGCATCGAGCGGATCATGATGGCGCTGCAGGGCGTCTCGCACTTCAAGGACATCTCCTACGCCCCGGGCATCTCGTACGGCGAGGCGTTCGGCCAGGCCGAGTACGAGATGAGCCGGTACTACCTGGACGACGCCGACGTCGAGTCGCAGAAGCGCCTGTTCGAGGAGTACGCGCACGAGGCCCGCCGGATGATCGACGACCGGCTCCCGGTGCCCGCGCACATCATGGTGCTGCGCTGCTCGCACACGTTCAACGTGCTCGACGCCCGCGGCGCCGTGAGTACGACGGAACGCGCCAAGGCGTTCGGCCGGATGCGGACCCTGGCGCGCGAGGTCTCGCGCCTGTGGGCCGAGCGCCGCGCCGAGCTCGAGTACCCGCTGGGGATCGCGGAGCTGCCCGCGGCGGCGCCGGAGCCCACCGAGTTCCCGGCCGGCAGCGGGACCCGGCAGCTGACCTTCGAGATCGGCACCGAGGAGATGCCGCCGTCCGAGGTCACCAAGACCGCCGAGGCCGTGAAGAACGCTCTGACCGAGAAGCTGGCCGCGACACGGCTCGGCCATGGCGACATCACGACGTACGCGACGCCGCGCCGGGTGATCGCGTTCGTCGCCAGTGTGCAGTCCGGTGAGCCCGACGCCGAGCGGGTCGTGCGCGGCCCGCGGAAGTCGGCCGCGTACGACGCCGACGGCAACGTCACCAAGGCCGCCGCGGGGTTCGCCCGTGGTCAGGGTGTCGACGTCAGCGAGCTGCACGACCTGGACGTCGACGGCGTCGAGTACGTCGCGGTGACCAAGCCGGACCCAGGTCGCGGGGCCGCCGAGGTGCTGAGCGGCGTACTGAGCGAGATCGTCACCGGACTGCGGTCGGACAAGAACATGCGCTGGAACGACGCCAAACTGTCGTTCACCCGGCCGATCCGCTGGCTGGTCGCGCTGCTGGGCGACCAGGTGGTCCCGGTGTCGGTGTCGACGCTGGCCGCCGGCCGGATCACCCGCGTTCACCGCAACGCCGCGCAGCCGAAGGTGGAGATCGCCGCGGCCGAGGGGTACCTGGACCTGCTCCGGATCCACGGCATCGAGGCCGACCCGGCCCGGCGGCGCGAGCAGATCGTGACCGCGGCGCGCGAGCTGGCCGAGGGCGCCGGCGGCACGATCGACGTCGAGGGCGAGGCCGCACTGGTCGACCAGATCGTCAACCTGGTCGAGGAGCCGGCCTCGATCCTCGGTGGCTTCTCCGCCGACTACCTGGAGCTGCCGGCCGAGATCCTCACCACCGTGATGCGCAAGCACCAGCGCTACCTGCCGGTTCGGGACGCCGACGGCAAGCTGCTGCCGCACTTCGTTGCCGTGGCCAACGGTTCGGTCGACGAGGATGTGGTCCGCGGCGGCAACGAGGCCGTGCTGCGGGCGCGTTACGAGGATGCGGCGTTCTTCTGGCGGGCCGATCTGGAGACGTCGCTCGAGGACATGAAGAGCGAGCTGGAGAAGCTGGCCTTCGAGGAGCGGCTCGGTTCGATGGCGGACCGGGCCGGGCGGATCGGCCGGATCGCGCTGTCGCTGGCGTCGACGGTCGAATTGGGTGACGACGACCTGACCACGCTGAAGCGGGCGGCTGAGCTGGCGAAGTTCGACCTCGGGTCGCAGATGGTGGTCGAGCTGACCAGCCTGGCCGGCACGATGGCCCGCGAGTACGCGCGCCGGGCAGGTGAGACCGAGGGCGTCGCACAGGCGCTGTACGACATGGAGCTGCCGCGGTCGGCAGGTGACCCGGTGCCGTCGACGAGTCCGGGTGCGCTGCTGGCGCTCGCGGATCGCTTCGACCTACTGGCGGGGCTGTTCGGCATTGGCGCGAAGCCGACCGGTAGCTCGGACCCGTTCGCGCTGCGTCGTGCGGCTGCCGGCGTGGTCGCGATCCTGCGCGAGCACCCGGAGCTGCGGGCGATCACGCTGCCCGTCGGTCTGCAGGCCGCCGCGGCGGAGATCGGTGCCCAGGGCATCGACGTACCGGCGGAGTCGCTCGACGAGGTGGCCGAGTTCACCGTCCGGCGCTACGAGCAGCAGCTGCTCGACCGTGGCGACGACCACCACCAGGTCGCCGCAGTGTTGCCGTTGGCAACGGCTCCGGTAGTCGCGGACGAGACGCTGGCGTCGCTGCAGCAGCTGGTCGGCGGCACCGACTTCGCCGACCTGGTCGCCGTGCTCCAGCGGGTACGGCGGATCGTCCCGGAAGGCACCGAGGCGTCGTACGACGCGAGCAAGCTGACCGAGCCCGCCGAAGTGGTCCTGCACGAGGCCGTCCAGAAGGTCGGCCAGGCTCCGACCGCGCTGGCCGATTTCGTCAGTGCCGCCTCGGTCCTGGTCGAGCCCGTCACCACCTTCTTCGACGAGATCCTGGTGATGGCCGAGGACCCGGAGATCCGTGCCGCCCGGCTCGGTCTGCTGGCGACCATCAACGCCCTGGCCGCCCCGGTCCTCGACTGGCAGGCCCTGGGCACCAGCCTTACGCCGGGAGAGTGAGCAGGCCGCCGAGTCGTTCGCCGATCAGGCGGTAGCCGTCGGGCCCTGGATGCACATCATCGGCATACAGGGCCCGAGCCTCGTCCACGCTGAGCACGGTCCGCCCGTCGATGAGCTGGATGTCCGGATCCCGGCGCGCGCCGAGCTCGACACAGTCGCGTACGTCGTCCAGCGTGAGACCGACCGCGTTCGGTTTGCCCTCGCGGTTGGGCGCGACCAGGGGTGTGATCACCACGATCGGGGTCTTGGGGTGGCCTGCGCGGACTGTCGCGATGAAGGCCTCGATCTGGCCGGGCAACGTGCGGCCGCTGAAGGTTTCACCGCCGTAGATGTTGACGCCGAGACACAACGAGATCAGACGGGCCGGGAGGTCGCGGATGGTGTGGGCGGCGACCGGGTCGAGGTGGCACTCGCCGGCGAAGCCGAGTGAGAAACAGTTCCAGCCGTGCTGCCGGGCGACCAAGGCCGGCCACGTTTCGGACGGGCCGTAGGCGCCGCCGCACTGGGTGATCGAGCTGCCGTAGGTGACCCAGCGTGGCCCGGTCGGCGCCAGCGGCTCAGCGTCACCGTCGAATGTGAGCCCGCGGCTCGCGATCACGCCGAGTTGAGGTAGCCAGATCTCCACCTCGACCGAGCGACCTGGTAGCTCGACGGTCAGGCGTTGCTCACCCTCGCCGACAGCGCAGCGTGCGTGCAGTTCGCCGTCGACCAGGACGTCCACGGGCGCGATCGCTTTGGCGATACCGTGCGTCGCCCGGATCTCCAGTCCAACCGACGAGGCCGACGTACGCCAGGCTCCGCGCACGCCGGCGGGGGTCGCGGCGCGCTCCCAGAGCCGGTGGCCGGGGCGATCCGGTGACCCGGTCCAATCGGTCAGGCCGAAGTCGTGACCACGCGGATCGAGTCGCCAGAACGTCGTCCAGCCGTCCGCATCGACCTCCTGATGCTGGAAACCGGTCCACAAGGCCTCGCTCACGTTCGCCCTCCTCGGATGCCCCGGAGTGACCGGGCGACGGGTTGCGCGGCGGCGGAGGTGAGGCGCGAGACCGCGCGCGCACCGAGGCTGGCGTTCACATGGGCGAGCATGACCGCGGCGGCGGTGCCGGAGTCTCCGGCCGCGATCGCGTCGACCAGTGCGAGGTGCTCGGTGTGGGTGCGATCCAGATCCTCCTCGGTCCGGCCGTCCTCGAGAGCAAGCCTGCGGTACCTGTCGGCTTTGTCCCACAGCCCGTCCAGGGTCTGGACGAGCAGCTCGTTGTGCGAGGCCGAGTAGATCGCGACGTGGAACCGCCGGTGCGTGAGCAGCTCGGCCGACCCGGGGTCGGTCCGCAGCGGCCGCAGCCCGTCGGCCGTCTCCCGGATCAGCGCGAGATCCTCCCGGGTCCGCCGCTCCGCCGCCAGGCCGGCCGCCAACGGGTCGAGCGACCGGCGGATCTCGACCAGATCGCGCGCCTCCTCCGCGGTCAGCCGGGTGACGCGCGCGTCCCGATGCGCGTCCAGCTCGACCAGGCCCTCGGTCATCAGCCGGCGCAACGCCTCGCGCAGGGGTGTCGTGCTGATCCCGAGCTCGCGGGCCAGGTCGGCCTGCGGGATGACCGCACCGGGTCCGAGCCCGCCGCGCAGCACCTGGTCGCGGACGAGTTCGTAGGCGATCTCGGCCTTGGTCACGGGATCCTCCAGCTAGTTATAACGACCGGCTGGCTCAGACTACCTTGAGATCATGCCTTGAGACGAGATCTGCCGAACACTTGACGTGAGTCGTTATAACGACTCACACTCCTCACCATGGCTGACAACTTCCGGTTGGGTGTGCTGCTGGGTGACGGCATCGGGCCCGAGATCGTGCCCGCCGCCGTCCAGGTGCTCGATTCCGCTCTCGGCGCCGTCGGTGCGCCGGCCGTCGAGTGGGTGCCGCTCCCGGTCGGCGCCGCCGCGATAGACACCCACGGCAGCGCGCTCCCGGAGGTCACGGTCGAGACCCTCGACAAGCTGGACGGCTGGCTCCTCGGCCCGCACGACAGTGCGTCGTACCCGGCGGAGCATCGCGCGCAGCTCAACCCGAGCGGGTTCCTCCGCAAGCACTTCGATCTGTTCGCCAACATCCGCCCGGCGAAGGCCTTCGACGGGACGCCCGCGCTGCTGCCCGGGCTCGACCTGGTCGTGGTCCGGGAGAACACCGAGGGCTTCTACGCCGATCGCAGTACCTATCGCGGCACCGGTGAGTTCATGCCGACCGCGGACGTGGCGATCGCGATGGGCATCTTCACCCGTCCCGCGATCGAGCGGATCGCGCGGCAGGCCTTCGAGCTGGCGGTCCAGCGCCGCAAGCGTCTGACCATCGTCCACAAGGCCAACGTGCTCCGGACCACGACCGGCTTCTTCCTGGAGATCTGCCGGGAGATCGCCGCCGAGTATCCCGACGTCGCGGTCGACGACTTCCACATCGACGCGATGACCGTCCACCTGGTCCGGCACGGGGCGGACTTCGACGTACTGGTCACGGAGAACATGTTCGGCGACATCCTGTCCGACCTGACCGGCGAACTGGCCGGCTCGCTCGGGATCGCGCCGTCCATCAACGCCTCGCACGAGCGGGCGATGGCGCAGGCGGCGCACGGCTCCGCCCCGGACATCGCCGGCCGCGGCCTGGCCAACCCGACCGCGATGATCTCCTCCGGCGCGATGCTGCTCGACTGGCTCGGCAACCAGCCGGCCGCCGAGCTGATCGATCGCGGTCTCCGGGCAGCGGTGGCCGGAGGCGTCCGGACGGCGGACCTCGGCGGCACGGCCGGTACGGCGGAGTTCACCGCGGCCGTCGTCGAGTCGATCAACGGTCTCGCATGAACATCCAGTCACTGCGAGGCGTCGCGCCCGACCACCTGCCGCGGACTCTCCGGATCCTTCTGGAGAACGCACTGCGGCACGGCACGGCGAGCGACGTACTGCGCGACTGGAAACCGGGCGCGACCGGCGAGCTGGAGGTCTACCCGTCGCGGGTCTTCCTGCACGACACGAACGGCGTACCCGTGCTGGCCGACCTGGCCGCGATGCGCGACGCCATGGTTGCCCGCGGCAAAGACCCCGGACTGGTCGACCCGGTGATCCCGGCCGAGCTGGTGGTCGACCACTCGGTGATCGCGGACGTGTTCGGCCGGCCGGACGCGTTGCGGCGCAACGTCGAGCTGGAGTACGAGCGCAACGCCGAGCGGTACCGCTTCCTGCGCTGGGGACAGCGCACGTTCCGGCAGCTCGAGGTGGTGCCGCCGGGGTCCGGGATCATGCACCAGATCAACCTGGAGCACCTGGCCCGGGTGGTCGAGGAGCGCGACGGCTGGGTGTTCCCGGACCTCTGCCTGGGCACCGACTCGCACACCACGATGGTCAACGGCCTGGGTGTGCTCGGGTGGGGGATCGGCGGGATCGAGGCCGAGGCGGCGATGCTCGGGCAGTCGGTGTCGATGATGCTGCCGCCGGTGGTCGGCGTGCGCCTGACTGGTGCGCTGCCGGTCGGGACGACCGCGACCGACCTGGTCCTGACGATCACCGAGACGCTGCGGGCGCACGGTGTGGTCGGCAAGCTGGTCGAGTTCACCGGCCCCGCGCTGGCGGACCTGCCGGTGCCGGACCGGGCGACGATCGCGAACATGAGCCCGGAGTTCGGCTCGACCGCGGCGTACTTCCCGATCGACGAGCGCACGCTCGAGTACCTGCTCTTCACCGGGCGCACGCCGGAGAAGGTCGCGCTGGTCCAGTCCTACGCCCGCGAGCAGGGCCTGTGGCACGACCCATCCGTCGACCTGACGTACGACGAGTGCCTGGACATCGACCTGACCACAGTGGTCCCCTCCATCGCCGGACCTCGCCGGCCGCAGCAACGCACTCAACTGTCGACCGCCAAGCAGGCAGTCGAGCGTGAGCTGCCGGCCGGCCCACGCACCACGACCACCGTCGGGCACGGTGCGGTCGTCGTCGCGGCCATCACGTCCTGCACGAACACGTCGAACCCCGCGGTGATGGTCGCCGCCGGCCTGCTCGCCCGCAACGCCGTTGAGCGCGGTCTTGCCAGCAAGCCGTGGGTGAAGACGACGTTGTCTCCCGGGTCGCGCGTGGTGATGGACTACCTCGGCGACGCCGGGCTCACGCCGTACCTGGAGAAGCTCGGCTTCCACCTGGCGGGGTTCGGCTGTATGACCTGCATCGGGGCGTCGGGTGCGTTGATCGACGAGGTCGCCGAGGCGGTCCGGACGCAGGACCTCACCGTCGCGGCCGTGTTGTCGGGCAACCGGAATTTCGAGGGCAGGATCCAGGCCGACGTCCGGCTGAACTACCTCGCGTCGCCGCCGCTGGTGATCGCCTACGCCCTGGCCGGCCGGATGGACATCGACCTGCTCTCCGAGCCGCTCACCTCAGAGGGACCGCCGGTCTACCTGAAAGACCTGTGGCCCGAGACGGCCGAGATCGAAGCGGTGATCGGCCGCACGCTCAAGCCCGAGCTGTTCGATCGCGCGTACGGCGATCTGTTCGCCGGCGACGACCGCTGGCAGCAACTCGCTGCGCCGGCGGGTGAGACCTTCGCCTGGGAGGACTCGACGTACCTTCGCCGGCCGCCGTACTTCGACGTGCAGCCCGAACCTGGTGACTTGGTCGGCGCTCGCGCGTTGGTGCGGCTCGGTGACTCGGTCACCACGGACCACATCTCGCCCGCGGGTGCGATTCCGCCGGACAGCGTGGCCGGCCGCTACCTGTGCGACGCCGGAACGGACCAGCTGAACACGTATGCGTCGCGACGCGGCAACCATCAGGTGATGGTCCGTGGCGCCTTCGCCAACGTGCGGCTGCGCAACGCGCTTGCGGACGGCGTCGAAGGCCCGGTCACGCCCGGCCCGGACGGCGTCCTGACCTCGATCTACGACGCGGCCGAGGCCTATCGCGCGGCCGGCGTACCGATCGTCGTTGTCGCCGGCAAGGAATACGGCACCGGGTCGTCGCGCGACTGGGCGGCCAAGGGACCGGCGCTGCTCGGAGTGCGGGCGGTACTCGCGCAGTCGTTCGAGCGGATCCATCGATCGAACCTGGTCGGCCTCGGCATCCTGCCGCTGGAGTTCCTGCCCGGAGAGGGCGACGACCTCACCGGAACAGAGCCCATCGACATCCGGCTCGGCACGGACGGCTTCGCCACCGCGTGCTCTGCGGGCCGGGCATATCGGCTGAAGATCCGCCTGGACACACCTCGCGAAGTCGACTACTACCACCACGGCGGTGTGCTGCCCTACGTGCTGCATCGCCTGAGCGAAGGGCAGCCCTCGTGATCGCCTCGATCAACCCCGCCAGCGGGGAAGAACTCGTCACCTTCGACGCGTACGACGCGGACCGCGTCGACGCGCTGCTGACCTCCGCAGTGGTTGCCCAGAGCAACTGGCGGTGGACCGAGGTGTCGGAGCGGACCGATCTGCTCACCTCCCTGGCCGAAACGCTGCGGAGCCGGAAGGCCGAACTCGCCGCGCTGATCACCAGCGAGATGGGCAAACCGCTGACCGAGGCGGTCGCCGAGATCGAGAAGTGCGCGACCACGTGTGAGTACTACGCATCGCGCGCGGAAGGCTTCCTGGCCGCGGAGACGGTCACGCCCGACAGCCGGGTCGAGTTCGAGCCGCTCGGCGTCGTCCTCGCGGTGATGCCGTGGAACTACCCGTTCTGGCAGTTCTTCCGGTTCGCCGCGCCGGCCCTGGCCGCGGGCAACGGGGCGATCCTCAAGCACGCCAACTCGGTCCCGCGGTGTGCGCTGGCGATCGAATCCGTCCTGCGGGACGCCGGGATGCCGGCCGGGCTGATCGGGGTCGTCCTGGTCGAGACCGAGCAGGTGGCCGGCCTGATCGCGGACGACCGGATCGCGGCCGTCACCTTCACCGGCTCCACCGAGGTCGGCAGCATCATCGCCGCGCAGGCCGGACGGGCGCTGAAGAAACAGGTCCTCGAACTCGGTGGCTCGGACCCGTTCATCGTCCTCGCCGACGCCGACCTGGACGCGGCCGCGCGGACCGCCGTCACCGCGCGGTTCCTCAACGCCGGACAGAGTTGCGTCAACGCGAAGCGGTTCATCGTCGAGGAGTCCGTCGCCGACGAGTTCGTCGCCCGTTTCGGTACGGCGGTCGACCGGCTCGTCCTCGGTGATCCGGTCGACGGCGCGACCACGATCGGCCCGCTGGCCCGGGCAAATCTGCGTGACACGTTGCACGCGCAGGTTCGCCGTACGGTCGAAGCCGGCGCGACCCTCGTCCGGGGCGGCGACGTGGTCGACCGGCCCGGGTTCTACTACCAGCCGACCGTGCTCGACCACGTGCTGCCGGGGATGGCGGCGTTCGACGAGGAAACGTTCGGACCGGTTGCGGCGATCACACGGGTGCGCGACGCGGACGAGGCGATCCGGCTGGCGAACCAGACCGAGTTCGGACTGGCCGCGTCGTTGTGGACGCGGCCGGAGCGTGCCCGTGAGCTGACCCGGCGGCTGGACGCGGGGGCCGTGTTCGTCAACGCGATGGTCGCCTCGGATCCGCGGCTGCCGTTCGGCGGGATCAAACGGTCCGGGTACGGTCGCGAGCTGGGCGTGCACGGGCTGCGCGAGTTCATGAACACCAAGACCGTCTGGTCGGCCGAGCCGGCGCCGCGCTTGGTGATCCGGCCGGACGAGGTCGAGGTGTTCGACCGGGGCAGCGGCGTACGCACCGTTCCGTATGTCGGCGCCTGGAACTGTGGGCCGAACCGGGTCACCACCGGTACGACGGTCTTTGCCGTCGGCACCGAAATCCCGCTGCACTCGCACAACGTCGAGGAGTCGGTGCTGGTGTTCTCCGGCCAGGCGACCGCGGTGATCGACGGCGAGCGGGTCGACCTGGAGGCGGGTGACGCGACCTGGGTCCCGGCCGGCGTACCGCACCAGTTCATCAACCGCGGCGACGGCGAACTGACCATCTACTGGGTGTACGGCGGGCGCGAGGTGACGCGGACGATGACCGCGACCGGCGTGACCGTGGCGCACCTCTCGGCCGGGGACCGCGGCGCCGTTGCCGGGGCAAGAAAGTAACGAGTAGGCTGATGTAACAGGTGATGCAAAAGAACCAAGGTTACGCTCACCTCACTCCGGAAGGAAGTCCCCGAATGACCGCGGAAGTTGCGGAACAGCAAAGTCCCGAGATCCACCACTCGCATCGTGACGTCACCGGCGGCTGGCTGCGGCCCGCCACCTTCGGCGTGATGGACGGCCTGGTGTCGAACTTCGCCCTGGTCGCCGGTGTGGTCGGCGGCGGCGCGACCGGCAAGGTCGTGATCATGACCGGGCTGGCCGGCCTGGTCGCCGGCGCCTGCTCGATGGCCTCGGGCGAGTTCACCTCGGTCTCGTCCCAGACCGAGCTGATGAAGTCCGAGATCGAGGTCGAGCGGCGCGAGCTGCGGATCCACCCCGAGGAGGAGGAACGCGAGCTGGCCCGGATGTACGAGGCGAAGGGCCTGCGCCCCGAGCTCGCCGCCCAGGTCGCCCGCGAGCTGACCGCCAATCCGGAGGTCGCGCTCGACGTCCACGTGCGCGAGGAACTCGGGGTCGACCCCAACGACCTGCCGTCCCCGTGGGTCGCGGCCGGTTCGTCGTTCGCCGCGTTCGCGATCGGTGCGCTGATCCCGCTGATCCCGTTCATCTTCGGCGCCGCGAGCGTGCTGCCGGCGTTGCTGCTCAGCGCGGTCGGTCTGGTCGTCACCGGCGGCATCGTCGGCAAGATCACTGCCCGCCCGTTCTGGTACGGCGGCGGACGACAGCTGCTCCTCGGTGGGCTGTCGGCCGGTGTCACCTTCGTGATCGGCCTGGCCGTAGGGACCGGTTTGTCATGAATCTCGTCGTCACGGCCCTGGTGAAGCAGGTGCCCAAGGGTGATCACAGCGGACGTCTCGACGCGGACGGCCGGCTCGAACGGGCCGGCGCGATCGCCGAGATGAATCCGTGGTGCCGCCGGGCCGTGGCTCAGGCGGTCCGGCTGGCAGGGGAGTCCGGCGGTCGCAGTACGGCGATCACCATGGGTCCGCCCGCGGCTGCCGACGTACTGCGAGAAGCGCTGGCCTGGGGTGTCGACGATGCCTTGCACCTGACGGATCCCGCACTGGCCGGCTCGGACTGCCTCGTCACCGCTCGGGCGCTCGCGTCGACGATCGGACTGCTGGAGGATCGCCCGGACCTGATCCTGGTCGGCGCCAGCTCGGTCGACGGCAGCACGGGCGCGGTCGGTGCCATGCTCGCCGAGCTCCTCGGCGTCCCGTTCACCGGGCCGGTTCTCTCGCTGGAACCGGACGAGACCGGCCGAAGGCTGCTGACCACCGTTCAGTACGACACCGGCACCGAGCAGGTAGTCGTCGACCTGCCCGCAGTCGTGGCCGTCGCCGAGCGCTCCTGCCCGCCGGCCAAGGCTCCGGCCGATTCGTGGCCACCCGCCAGTGCGGTGCGTCGCGTCACCACTGCCGACCTCGCCCCCGGTCGCTGGGGTCTGCCTGGCAGCCCGACCAAGGTCGCCCAGGTCCACCCGGCGCCGTTGACCCGCGACCCGGTCATCTTCCGCGGTCGCCCCCAGACCCAGGCCAGCCGGGCTGTCACCGAACTGCTCGCCCGGGGTTGCTTCGAGGCGCCGACCGCGCAAGCGGCGGAAGTCGTGCCCACACCGCACCCCCTGGGGACCGAGGTGGTCGCCCTGGTCGGTCCAGGACCAGTGGCCGGCACTCGGGCGCTACTGGGAGCCGCCGCCGCGCTCGCGGTCCAGGTCGGCGGTGCGGTGACCGCAATAAGGACAGTGCAGAGCGACGAGGATCTCGCGCGGTGGGGCGCCGACAGTGTGGTGACGTTGAGTGCCGACGAGCCGCGTCCGGTGGCCGCTGTGTTGGCCGAGTGGATCGGCGAACGGTCGCCGTGGGCCGTGCTCGGAGCGGCCTTGCCATGGGATCGCGAGGTGTTGGCCCGGCTGGCCGTCGCCTCCGGTGCCGGGCTGATGTCGGACCTGGTCAGCCTGAGCGTCAAGCCTGGTACGACGCCGCGCCTCGCCGGACTGAAGCCGTCAGGCGGTGGAACGCTCGCGGAGATCGTCAGCCACGGCTCACCACAGATCGCCACGCTCCGGACCGGTCTCTTGCCGCTGCGCGAACCGCGTGCCGACCGCGAACTCACCGACCACCTGCTGCAGGTCCCTGCGGATCCGGCGATCCACCGGGCCGAGCGTCGTACCGGCAACGACGGCGACGCGCTGGACCGGGCCGAGGTGGTGATCGGCATCGGCCGGGGCGTGCAGCCCGAGACGTACGCCGAACTCGAGCCGATGCGCGTGCTCCTGGGCGCAGAACTGGCCGCCACCCGCAAGGTGACCGACGAGGGCTGGTTGCCGCACGGGCGCCAGGTCGGCATCACCGGACGGAGCATCGCGCCGCGGATGTACCTCGCGGTCGGCCTGTCCGGCAACTTGAACCATCTGGCCGGCGCGAGCCGGGCAGGGACCGTACTGGCCATCAACACCGACCCGGCGGCGGAGATCTTCGCGCAGTGCGACGTCGGTCTGGTCGCGGACTGGCGGGAGGTGATGCCCCACTTGGTCGATCGACTCCGCGTCGTCGTGGGCACCGGCAGATAACCTGTGCGGCATGGCGACGACCCGACGGACGAAGGCTGCGGTGAAGACCTCTGAGACCGAGGCCTGGCTGCTACTGATCTACAAGGTGCCGAGCGACTCGTCACGGGCGCGGGTGGCAGTCTGGCGGGAGCTGAAGCGGCTCGGCGGGTTCTACGTCCAGCAGGCCGTGTGCGTGCTGCCGGATCGCGACAACCTGCGGACCGGCATGGAGAAGGTGCGGGAGCGGGTCGCCGAACTCGGTGGCTCGAGTGTCTTCCTCACCCTCACCGACGTCGACGACGACGCCCGTGACCAGTTCGTCGAGGGCTTCCGGAGTCAGTCCGCCAAGGAGTACGCCGAGATCGTCGAGGAGTGCGAGACCAAGTTCGTCAAGGAGATCGAGTTCGAGCGTTTCCGCGAGAACTACACCTTCGAGGAAGCCGAAGAGATCCGTCAGGACCTGGAGAAGCTCCGCCGCTGGCTGGCCAAGGTGGAGCACCGGGACTGGATGGGTGCCGACGGCAAGGATTTGGCGAGATCCAAGGTAGCCGACTGTGAGCGGCTGCTGGAGGAGTTCGAGGCCGATGTGTACGAACGGACCGAGGGAACCGTCTGACCGGAGACTATGTCCGGCGTTGCGTGGTGCGCTTCGCCTTGGGCAGGGTCAGCAGTCCTTCATCCGCGAGCGTGTAGCCGTTCAGGTCCTCGCGCAGCTGGTTCATCCGTTCGGTGTGGTCGAGCGACTGCTCGCGGTCGCCGGCGGCCACGGCGATCGTCAGCGCCTCCAGCAGGATCAGTACGGTCGCCTGGCTGGTGAACGTGCCCGGACGGCTCATCGGTGCGGACAGCACGACGGCGACCTCGTCGCGCAACGCCTCGCCGAGCGTGTCCGTCAGCAGGATCACCGGTACGCCGGTCGCGGTGCAGTGATCGAGGATCACGCGGGTCTCGCGGGTGATCCGGTTGTGCCCGATCACGATCACCACGTCCTCGGCGGTGATCAGCAGCAGCCGGTCGGCCAGCCGGTAGCCGGTGTCGGACGCGGCCCGGGCCCGGTGCCCGATCCGGGTCAGATGGGTGGCGATGTACTCCGAGACCCCGTCGAGGCCGGCGAATCCGCAGATCACCGTCTCCCGGGCCTGGTCGATCAGCTCGACCGCCCGCCGGAACTCGGCGGAGTCGATGGACCGCTCGGCCTGGGTCAGGCGCTCGATGTGGTCGCGCAGGGTCGCGCTCAGCACGGCCTCCGGGCCGTCGCCGACCGTCTCCAGGCTGGCGCTCAACCGGTTCGCGGGGGTCAGCAGGCTCTGCAGATGCCCCTGGAGCGAACGCTTCAGGCCGGGCAGACCGTCGAAGCCGAGGGCCTTGGCGGTGCGGACGACGCTGGCGTCGCTGGTCCCGGTGGCGCGGCCGAGCTCCTCGGCGGAGGAGAAGGCTGCCTCCTGAGGATGGGTGGACAGGTACTCGGCCACCCTGCGCTCGGTCGCGGTGAGCGTCCCGATCCGGGCGGCGACCCGCTCCTGCAGGCTGGGTGGCTTGGGTTCCGCAACAGTCACGACGGCTCCTTCGCCTCGCAGGACTACTACCCGTATCCGCAGATCATGTCATCCGCCTGGCGAAGATCACCGGCAGGTAAACGATGCGCTGACTCGTTGACAGCCACTGTAGCAGTCACTACCGTCATCTGAAACTTCGTAGCAAACACAACGAACCCTGGATTTCCCTCCGATTTCACTGGAGATTCCCGTGACCGAGCTCCTCAGCATCGACCTCACCGCGGCCGACCCGCGCGAGCGGGGCCGCCAGTACGGCGAGGCCGCGCGTGCGCCGATCGCCCGGTCAGTGGCCTTCTACGCCGAGTCGACGGCCCGGAAGACCGGCCTGTCCTGGCCGGAGATCCTCGACCGGGCCCCCGCCTGGGTGCCGGTGATCGAGGCCTACCTGCCGGACATCGTCGACGAGCTCCGCGGCATCGCGGAGGGTTCCGGCCACAGCTTCGAGACGATCCTCGCGCTGAACAGCCGCGGCGAGCTCACCAAGGGCAATCCGTTCACCGCTGACCGCCGGTCCGAGGACGAGGGCTGCACCTCGTTCGCGATCCTCCAGCAGGCCAACGCGCTCGGCCGGGTCTGGGCCGGCCAGAACTGGGACCTCTGGGACGCGATCGCCGACACCGTCGTCGTACTGCGCATCGCCCAGCCCGGCAAGCCCACCATCATCTGCCATGTCGAGGCCGGCCAGATCGGCCGGCACGGCGCCAACTCCGCCGGGATCGCGTTGAACGCCAACGGTCTCGGCGCCGGATTCGGTACCGGACTGGGGGTTCCCGGTACCTTCGTCCGCCGCAAGGTGCTCGAGAGCTGGGACATGCACGACGCGCTGGACGCGATCTTCGGCGTCCGGCAGAGCCTGTCCAGCAACCTGTTGCTCACCCATGCCGACGGTTTCGCCATCGATGTCGAGACCACTCCCGGCCGGCACGGCTGGATGTACCCGACCGAGGGGTTGCTGGTGCACGGCAACCACTTCCAGTCCTTCGTCCCGCCGCAGATAGAACAGTCCTACAAGCCCTTCTCGGTGGACTCGCTCTACCGGACACCGCGCGTCGAGGAGGGCCTGTCCCGGGTCCGCGTCGACGGCACCACCGAGGAAGCGGTCGAGACCATCGTGCAGACCACGATGAGCGACCACTTCGGCCACCCCAACGCCGTCTGCCAGCACGTCGATCCGCGCCGGCACGAGCTCGACCGCTATTCCACGATCGTGTCCAGCCTGGTCGATCTGACCACCGGCACATATCGGCTCACTCCCGGCCTCCCGTGTAGCAACAGCTACCAGCAGGCCCCCTGGAACCTGTACGACGGTCCTGGTTCCGAGGACCGTCCGCACGTCCCCGGCCCGGCGCACTCCCTCGCCGCCGCCAGGTGATCCCCACTACCCCTGCAAGGCATCTTCGACTCGAGGAGCGAATGCCATGTCTGTCTCCGCCACGAGAATCCGGCGCTCCGTCGCCGCTCTCGCCCTGACCCTCGCCGCGGTCGCCCTGGCCGGCTGCGGCTCGTCCGCCTCCCCGGCCACCGGTGCCGCCCCGAACGCCGACCGTGCCGCGGCCGCCCAGGGCGTCAGCTCGGACGTCAACCTCGATCAGTGCGGCAAGGCCACGCGCACGATCAAGCACGACCTCGGCACCACCACCATCACCGGCAACCCGACCCGGGTGGTCGCGCTGGAGTACTCCTTCGTCGACGCGCTCGTCTCGGTCGGGTTGTCCCCGGTCGGCGTCGCCGACGACGACAAGCCCGACCGGATCATTCCCGGCATCCGCAGCAAGATGGGTGAGTACAAGTCGGTCGGCCTGCGGGCCACGCCGAACATCCAGGTGATCACCGCACTGAAGCCGGACCTGATCCTGGCCGAGAGCGGCCGGCACAAGGCGATCTACGACCAGCTGTCCAAGATCGCCCCGACGGTCGCCTTTCCCAGCCTGAACGGCAACTACCAGCAGGTGGTCGACAGCGAGATGTCGACGGCGATCGCGCTGAACAAGTGCGACCAGATGAAGACCCGGCTGGCCGATCACGAGAAGGTGATGGCCGAGCTGAAGGCCAAGGTGCCGACCGACGACAAGCGCAAGGCGATGTTCGTGGTCACGTCGGACAAGGGCTTCACCGGCTTCCCGCCGAAGTCCTACACCGCCGGCGTGCTGAAGCTGCTCGGCATCGACTCGCCGCTGTCCGACGAGGGCGGTGACGCCTCGGTCTCGCTCACCCTGGAGACGCTGGTCGCCACCAAGCCCGACTCGATGTTCATCGCCGGCTGGACCGACAAGACGCTGGCCGAGACCTGGGCCAAGAGTCCGCTGTGGAAAGAGGTGCCCGCGGTGAAGAACAACGCGACGTACAAGGTCGACCAGAACATCTGGTCGAGGTCGCGCGGGCTGCTGGCCTCCGAGTTGATCGCCCAGCAGGCGATCGAGAACCTCTACGGGAAGTGACATGTCGCTCTCCACGGGCACCCTGCCCCCACCGGCTGACACCGCGGACGCCGCCCACCGGCGTCCGCGGGTCACCACCAACCGGCAGCGCGTCACCTGGGTGACGGCGGCGATGCTGGTGCTGCTCGCCGCCGGGACCGCCTGGAGTCTGTCGATCGGCAGTCAGCACATCGATGTGAGCAATCTGCCGGCGGCGATCTTCCACGCCCGGACCACCGACGAGTTGATCGTTCACTCGATCCGGCTGCCACGGGTGGTGCTGGCGCTCTGCGTCGGCGCCGCCTTGGCGGTGGCCGGTGCGCTGATGCAGGCGGTCGCGGCGAACCCGCTGGCCGCTCCCGAGATCATGGGCGTCAACGCGGGTGCGGTGCTGGTTGTCGTCCTGGCGGTCACCGTGGTTCCGTCGCTGTCCGGTGCGCCGACGATCCTGCTGGCCTTCGGCGGCGCGGCAGCCGCCGGCGTCTCGGTGATGTTGCTGGCCGGATCGGGGCGTGGCCGGGTCAGTCCGGTTCGCCTCGCCTTGGCCGGCGTCACGGCGAGCAGCCTGCTCATCTCGCTGACCCAGGTGCTGATCATCTTCGACGAGAACTCGACCGACAGTGTCCTGTTCTGGCTGGTAGGCGGCGTCAACTACGCCGGGTGGACCGACATCCGGAATCTGTTGCCGTGGCTGGTGATCGGCCTGGCCGGCGCGTTCGCGATGGCCAGGCCGCTGAACCTGCTCGCGCTCGGCGACGACATAGCTCGCGGACTGGGCCAGAACGTCGAACGCACCCGGCTGTTCGGGTCGGCTCTGGTGGTCGTGCTGTGCGGCGCCGCCGTGTCCGTGGCCGGTCCGGTCGCGTTCATCGGGCTGATCATCCCGCACATCGTCCGGCGGCTGGTGGGATCCAGCTACGTGGTGCTGCTCCCACTGTGTGCCCTGGGCGGCGGCGCCCTGGTGCTCTACGCGGACACCGTCTCCCGGTACGTCAAACCGCCGTTCGAGGTGCCGGCCGGAGTCGTCACGGCTCTGATCGGTGCGCCGATCTTCGTCTACCTCGCCCGCCGACAGAAGGTGACCTCATGACGAGTACGACGATTGTCGCGCAGCAGGTCGGGCGTACTTCGCTGGCCAAGAAGCATCCCGCGATCCTGATGGCGTCACTCGGAGCGCTTGCCGTACTGCTGAGCTTCTACGGTCTCAGCGTCGGCGCCACGGAGGTGTCCCTGGGCGACGTGTTGCGGGCGCTGGTCGGCGACACCTCGACGCAGGCGTCGCAGATCGTGGTCCAGTTCCAGTTGCCCCGAGTGCTGCTCTGCTGGCTGGTCGGCACCGCTCTCGCGGTGTCGGGCGGGGTCATGCAGGGCGTGATCCGGAACCCGCTGGCGGCGCCGGACATCATCGGTGTCACCAAAGGTGCGGGCTTCGCAGGAATGTTGATGCTGCTCGCGATCCCCGGTCTGCCCGTGGTGGCCGTCGTACCAGCCGCCTTCCTGGGCGGTCTGGCTGCGGCTGGGATCGTCTACCTGTTGGCTTACCGCCGCGGGGCCACACCGGTGCGCATCGCGCTGGTCGGCATCGCGGTCAGTGCGGCGTTCGAAGCGGGCATCCGGTTCCTGCTGGTGCGCAATCCGCTGGACGTCAGCGCCGCACTGATCTGGCTGACCGGTAGCCTCTTTGGTCGCTCGATGACCTCGGTGCTGGAGATCCTGCCCTGGGTCCTCGTCCTGGTCCCGTTGATCGTCGTGTGGAGCCGCAAGCTCGACGTCCTGGGTCTGGGCGATGACCTGGCCGCGGGGCTCGGCGAACCGGTCGAGAAGACCCGCAGACTGCTGTTGTTCTTCTCCGTCGCGCTGGCGGCCGCGGCGGTGGCCGTGGCCGGCACGATCGGCTTCGTCGGCCTGATCGCACCGCACATGGCACGCCGGGTGTTCGGCGGCAAGCACATGGCCTCGATCCCGGCCGCCGCCCTCTTCGGCGTCCTGCTGATGCTGGTCGCCGACATGATCGGACGCGGTCTCGCCCCGCCGCTCGAGATCCCCGCCGGCCTGGTGACAGCCGTCGTCGGGGGCCCGTACTTCCTGTACCTGCTCGTGAAGACCGGAAAGTAGGAGAGCCATGCGTCTGCAGGCAGAAGCTGTCGAACTGGCCTATGACCGCACCGTCATCGCCAGGGACCTGACGCTGACCATCCCGGACGGCAAGGTCAGCGTGCTGATCGGTCCGAACGGCTCGGGCAAGAGTACCGCGCTGCGGGCGCTCGCCCGGTTGCTGCCACCGGCCAAGGGCAGCGTGATCCTGGACGGGAAGTCGATCCAGGACACGCCCACCAAGGAGGTGGCCCGGCTGCTGGCGATCCTGCCGCAGGTCCTGGTCACGCCGGAGTCGATCTCGGTGGAGGATCTGGTCTGGTTCGGCCGGCATCCGCACCGGACGTCGCTGAAGACCCCGAGTGCGGCCGACAAGGAGGCCGTCGAGTGGGCGATGAAGGTCACCAGTACGGCGGAGTTGCGGCACCAGCACGTCGACCAGTTGTCCGGTGGCCAGCGTCAACGGGTATGGATCGCGCTCTGCCTGGCCCAGGGCACCGATCTGATCCTGCTCGACGAACCCACGACGTACCTGGACGTGGCCTACCAGCTCGAGGTGCTCGACCTGTTGCACCAGCTCAACCAGGAGCAGGGCAAGACGGTCGCGATGGTGCTGCACGACTTCAATATGGCGGCCGAGTACGCCGACCACGTGTTCGTGATGAAGTCCGGCAGCCTGGTCACCCAGGGCCCACCGGAGGACGTGTTCACCTGCGACATCATCCGGGACGTGTTCGGGGTGGAGTCGAAGGTCGTCCCGCACCCGGTCAGCGGCAAGCCGATGTGCATCCCGCTGCGAGCCGGCCTGCTGGACCGTGCCAACCTGGCGGTGGCCACCGGATGAACCCGACGAAGGGGCGCGCATGACACAGATCGAACAGATCACCCCGGCGGCGAGTGCCGTCCGCTCGGAGCAGGTCGCGCCACAGCTGCGCGAGCACCTCGTCCTCACCCCGTTGGTGACGTACGACGTGTTCAGTGAGGAGCTCGGCGCGGAGGTGCTGGTGAAGTCCGAGCACCTGCAGCGCACCGGCTCGTTCAAGGCGCGCGGCTCGATGGCGAAGATCCTGACGCTGACCGACGAGCAACGGGAGCGCGGCGTCGTGACCGCCTCGACCGGCAACCACGGTCTGGGTGTCGGCAACGCCCTGGCCACGCTGGGTGGTCACGGCATCGTCTACCTGCCGGAGAACGCGTCGCCGAGCAAGGTCGCGGCACTGCGCCGGCTCGGTCTCGAACTACGGGCCGAGGGCAACGATTCCGGCGTACTGGAGCCGAAGGCCCGGGCGTACGCCGCTGAGCACGACCTCACCTATGTGCCGCCGTACAACGACCCGGACATCATCGCCGGGCAGGGCACGGTCGGCGTGGAGATCCTCGAGCAGCTTGGCGGCCGGCCGCTCGATGCGGTGATCGTCGCGGTCGGTGGCGGTGGACTGATCAGCGGGGTCGCGTCGGTGCTCAAGCAGCACCTGCCGGGGATTCGTGTGTACGGCGCCTCACCGGTACGCGACGACGCGATGGCCGCGTCGGTGCGGGCCGGGGAGATCATCCAGATCGACGCGCAGGAGACCTTGTCCGACGGTACGGCGGGCAGCGTCGAACCGGGCAGCATCACCTTCGAGCTGTGCCGCGAGCTGGTCGACGACTGGGTCCTGGTCAGCGAGGACGCGATCAGCGCCGCGCTGCGGATGGTGATCGACACCGAGCACCAGCTGATCGAAGGGTCCGCCGCGATGGCGTTCGCGGCCGCGCGGGCCCGGCGGACCGAGCTGGAAGGACAACGCGTCGTGGTCGTGTCGTGTGGCGGCAACATCTCGTCGAGCACGCTGGCGGCCGCGCTGGCCTGACCCCTCCCCGGCCGTGGCACCCGAGGCGACTCCCTGATCGTCTCGGGTGCCTCGGCATGCCCGCATCCGGCCGTCTCATCGGTTGTGCGCCCGACGTTGACACCCGGAGATCTGTGTAACTATCGTTTCGTGCAGCATATGTTTCATCTAGCGTGAGGGAAGTGAGAGATGGACGCGGCAACGTGGGGCCTCATCATCGCGACGTTCGTCGCGTGTTTCGTGGAGATGGTGGAAGCCACCACGATCGTGATGGCGATGGGCTACACCCGGAGTTGGCGATCGGCGCTGGTCGGCACCTTCGCGGCGCTCGGTGCGCTCGCGGTGGTCACCCTGGCGGCCGGCTACGCACTGGCGAACTGGCTGCCGGAGTCGGCGCTGCAGCTCGCGATCGGCGGTCTCCTGCTGATCTTCGGTCTGCAGTGGTTGCGCAAGGCGATCCTGAGATCGTCGGGACGCAAGGCGGTGCACGACGAGGACGCGATCTACCGCGAGGAGGTCGAGGCGGCCAAGGCGGCCGGTGAGACCAAGCAGGGCCTGGACATGTTCGCCTTCATGGTCTCCTTCAAGGGCGTCTTCCTGGAAGGTATGGAGGTCGTCTTCATCGTGCTGACCTTCGGCCTGAACGCGAACAACATCCCGGCCGCCAGCCTCGGCGCGATCGCCGCCGTGGTGATCGTGCTCGGTATCGCGATCGCGCTGCGCCGGCCGCTGTCGATGATCAACGAGAACCTGCTCAAGTACGGCGTCGGCCTGCTGCTGGCGTCCTTCGGAACGTACTGGGCGGTCGAGGGTATCGGCATCTTCCGCGACGGCCGGGAGAGCCTGAACTGGCCCGGTCACGACCTGATGATTCTGGTCCTGCTGGCAGCCTGGTTGCTGCTCAGCCGGATCTTCATCGCCGTGCTGCGCAAGCCGGTCGCCGCGGCGCCGGCCGCCGCCGGCGTTCCTGTGGAGGTGAAGAAGTGAAGTTCCTCAAGGCCTTCGGGCAGTTCTGGTACGACTTCATCATCGGCGACGACTGGAAGATCGCCGTCGCGGTCGTCCTCGCGCTGCTGGTGCTGTTCGCCGCGATGACGGTCGGGCTGTTCGGGGACACCGGACTGACCCTGCTCGGCGGCGCGCTGGTCGTGATCGCGTTCAGCATCAGCCTCGCGATCGACGTCCGTCCGAAGCGGCGGTGACGCCCGGATTCCCCTGTCCTGCTTGACGGAACGGCCCCGCACAGCTGTGCGGGGCCGTTCTCTTTTTCCTCGCTCTGTAGTGAATACCACGTCTTCTCAGAATCTCGTAGTATCTGCTACAGTGCTGGACGAAGCACCTTTCACCCCCACGAAATCGGAGGATCCAGATGCGAGATACCGCCGAAACCGTGCTCGCGCTCCTGCCGTCCGACGTTCAGTACGGCGATATCCGCGTGGTCCGCCGGACCCACGAGCAGGTCCTGGTCGAGCTCGACGGCCCGGGGGAGGTGAACTACGACGACTCCCTGGGACTCGGACTGCGGGTCGTCATCGGTGGCCACTGGGGTTTCGCGGCCACCCACCGGCTGGACCCGGACGGCATCGACGCGGTCATCGCCCAGGCGGTCGGTCAGGCCCGCGCCGCGGGCGGCGGCGGTCACGTCGCGCTCGGGCAGCCGGTGACGACGCGCGACAACTGGTCGTCGCCGATGGAGGTGGACCCGTTCACCGTCCCGCTGTCCACCAAGCTGGACCTGCTGTCGGCCACCGTGAAGGAGGCGACGACCGCGGGACCGCTGGTCCAGCAGATCGAAGCGTCCGTTGACTTCTACCGCGACGAGAAGGTGTTCGCGAACACCGAGGGCGCGCTGATCGAGCAGACGCTGACCGAGAGCGGCGGTGGCCTGATGGTCAACGCCGGCGACGGGAACGACGTCCAGCGCCGGTCCTTCCCGCAGGGTGTGCCGCGGCAGATCCGTGGCCAGCGCGGCGACTTCGCCACGGCCGGCTTCGAGCACGTGCTGTCGCTCGGCCTGCCGGAGAACGCGGCCCGGGTCGCGTCGGAGGCGGTCGCGTTGCTGACCGCGCCGCAGTGTCCCGACGAGATCACCACTCTTGTTGCTGGTAGCAACCAACTGGCGATGGTCCTGCACGAGTGCGCGGGCCACCCGATGGAGGCCGACCGCGCGCTCGGCACCGAGGCCAGCCTGGCCGGTGGCACCTACGCCACCCCGGAGCGGCGCGGCAACTTCCGCTGGGGTACGCCGATCGTCTCGGCCTACGCGGATGCGACCATCCCCGGCGGGCTCGGCTCCTTCGCGTACGACGACGAAGGCGTGCCGGCGCAGCGCACCCAGCTGGTGAAGGACGGCATCTTCCTCGGCTACATGTCCGGACGCGAGTCCGCGGCCGCCCTCGGTGACGAGCCGAGCGGCGCCTCCCGGGCGGACGGCTGGCAGCGGCTGCCGCTGGTCCGGATGACCAACATCTGCCTCGAGCCGGGCGAGTCGTCGCTGGCCGAGATGATCGCCGGCACCAAGCGCGGCATCCTGGTGGACACCAACCGCGGCTTCTCGATCGACGACCAGCGGATGAACTTCCGCTTCCAGACCGAGATCGGCTGGGAGATTCGCGACGGCAAGGTCGGCCGGATGCTGAAGAACTGCACCTACCAGAGCGACACCCCGACCTTCTGGGGCAGCCTCGACGCCCTCGGCGGACCGGACGAGTGGAGGCTGCACGGCGTCCCGTCCTGCAACAAGGGCGAGCCCCTGCAGGTGGCCCACGTCGGCCACGGCACCGTGCCCGGACGTTTCCAGAATGTGCAGGTGGGACGATGAGCATCGATCAGGCAGAGGTCCAGCAGGCGCTGGAGATCCTCGGCGACGGCACCCGGCTCGACATCCTCGGCGAGAACGCCGACCTGTTGCGGTACGCCGAGTCCGAGATCACCGCGCAGCACAGTGAGCGCCGGATGCGGGTGCGGGTCCGGATCAACCGCGACGGCCGTGCGGTCGCCGGTTCGCTGGAGACCCTCGACCCCGAGGCGGTTCGCGTCCTCGCCGACCGGCTGAGCGCGGCCCTCGCCGAGCTGCCCGCCGGCCCGGTAGGCAGCTCCGTCCCGACCGCTGACAACTCCGCCGAGACGCCCGTGATCACCGCGTCCGGCTCGGTGCTCGAGTCCGACCCCGCGGTCCGCCACCGCTGGTTCACCACCGTCCGCGACGGCCTCGACCCGGACATGAAACTCGGCGGCGCGATCCGGTACGACGTGCTGGACCGGGTGGTCGCGGACTCCACCGGGCTGTTCCGGTCCGAGACGTTGACCAAGGCATCGATCCAGGCGATCGCGAAGCAGGACGGCCGGTCCGCCAGTGTCAGGTTCATGCACCGCGACGCCGACCAGATCCCGATCGAGGAGATCCCGGGCCGGCTCCGCGAGGCGCTGACGCCGCTGCCGATGGGCGAGGCGCACCACGGCACCTGCCGGGTGCTGCTGAAGCCGCAGGCGGCCAACGCCCTGATCGCCACCTACGGCTACGCGGTCCTCGGCGCGAACGCCTACGCGACCGGGCGGTCCGCCGTGGCCGGCCGGCTCGGCGAGAAGGTCGCGAGCGAGCTGATCACGCTGGTCGACGACGGCTGCGACGCGGACGGGCTGCCCAGCGGATTCGATGCTGAGGGCAACGTTCGGCGGCGGACCAGGTTGATCGACCACGGTGTGCTTACCGGCGTCGTCTCCGACCAGCGCCGGGCCGGCGTCACGGGCGGGGTGCCGACCGGTCACGCCGTACCAGATGGTTGGCGGTTCGGTGGCGATCCGGTTCCGTCGCATCTGTTGCTGGAGGCCGGTGAGTCCACCGAGGACGAGTTGCTGGCCGAGTGCGGGAGCGGTCTGGTGGTGAATCGGCTCGACTACCTGCGGGTGCTGCATCCGAAGGAGACGCTCGTCACCGGGACCACCCGCGACGCGACGTACTGGGCCGAGGACGGCAAGCTCGTCGCCTGGCATCCGCAACTGCGGTTCACGTTCCGGATGGACGAGGTGATGAACGCGATTCTGGGCGTCGGCTCCGTACGGGAGCGGTGTGACCAGACCTTCATGGAGAGCGTCGTCGTACCGTCACTGCTGATCGACGCCGGCCCGCTCGTCCTCCCCTGAAACCAGCAGCGCCCCGTGCATCGCGTGCTCATCACCGCCGCGGGGCGCTGCTGCTCCACCCCAGCGAGGCAGATCATGGCCAAACCCTCGGTGCACACGCTGCTCAACGGCTACCTGATGCCGACCGACCAGGGCAACCCCGCCTTCTGTGCCGTCTACCTGATCGAGAGCGACGACGGCCGGATCGTGTTCGACTGCGGCCACGTCGGTCGCCGCAAGGCGTTGCTGGCCGCACTGTGCGAGCGCGGCCTGAGCCCGGGCGACATCGCCACCGTCGTGGTGTCGCACGGACACTGGGACCACCTGCAGAACGTCGACCTGTTCCAGCGCGCGCGAGTGATCCTGCACCCGCACGAACTGCGCTACCTCAAAGCACCGTCGCGCCGCGACCTGGGTACGCCGCCCTGGACCCGGGCGGTCCTCGACGGACTCGACGTCCGGGAAGCGAGCGAGGGTGAGCACCTCGCGTCCGGGGTGCGTGTGGTCGAGCTGCCGGGGCACACACCGGGGTCGATCGGCCTTGCGGTCGATACCGATGTGGGGACCGCTGTGCTGACCGGGGACGCTGTTCCCGCTGCAGGGGTGCTGCTCGCCCGTGAACCGCTCGGCCGGGCGTTCGACTCGGCGAGCGCGCGGGCTTCGATCGAGCGGGTCGCCGAGCTGGCCGATGTCGTTCACCCTGGTCATGACAAGTCGTTCCGGGTCACCCGTGCGGAGAGGTCGCGATGAACCTGATCACCGGACAGACGGCCAGCCTGGTCGAGGAGCCACCGGCGGTTGACCTGGCCGAGGCCAGGGACTTCCTGCGCACCCGCTACGGGATCGCCGCCGAACTCGAGTCCTTGCGCAGCGAGCGCGATCTGAACTTCCTGGCGACCGCCGACGATCGCCAGTTCGTCGTCAAGGTGTCGAACTCCGGTGACGATCCGGCGCAGATCGAGATGGAGAGCGCGGCGATGCGGCATGTCGCCGAGGTCGACCCGGACCTGCCGATTCCGCGCATCGTCGACGCGGTTGACGGCGCGCGGACGGTGACCCTGCGGGCGGTGGACGGCCGGGCGCACCAGGTGCGGGTGATGACCGTGATGCCCGGCGCGGTCGGTGATCTCACGGCGCTGCCCGACGACTTCGCGGCCGACTTCGGTGCGGTGTGCGCGCGACTGACGCGGGCGATGCAAGGGTTCATCCACCCGGCGGCTGATCGCCGGCTGGACTGGGATCCACGGCTCGTCACCGGGTTGCGGCCGTACGCGCAGCAGTTGCCCGACCCGTCCCGCCGGGAGCCGATGGAGAAGTTGCTCGATCGCTTCGAGGGGTTGGCGGCGGCGACCCGCCGGCTGCCCGCGTTCGTGGCGCATGGTGACCTGACCTTGAGCAACGTCCTGATCGAGGCCGGGCGCATCTCTGGGGTGATCGACTTCGGCGACATGCACCACACCGCCCGGGTGTGCGACCTCGCGATCAGCTTGACCTCGTTGCTGCGAGAGTCCGCCGACCCGTGGCCCGCGGCCGGCGCGTTCCTGGACGCGTACCAGCGAGTGCTGCCGTTGGAGCCCGACGAGGTCGGGCTGATCGGTGAGCTTGTGCTCGCCCGGCTCGCCGCGAGTGTGCTCATGTCGGCCTGGCGGGCGCCGCTGTATCCGGACAACGAGGAGTACCTCACCAGTCTGGTGGCGGGCAGCTGGCACGGGCTCGACCTGCTGGCCGGTCTCGACCCGGCCGAGCTGGCGGCTCGCTTCCACCGGCTGTGCGGGACGTCGCGGGTCGCGTCGTCCCAGCTCCCGGATCCGACCATCGGCGATCGGCGATCGGCCGCGATGGGTGGCCAACTCTCGCCCTTGTTCTACCGCGAGCCGTTGCAGGTCGTGCGGGCTGCCGGGGCCTGGGTCCACACCGCCGACGGCGGTCGCTATCTCGATGCCTACAACAACGTTCCCGTTGTCGGGCACGCGCATCCCGCGGTGGTCCAGGCGATCTCGCGACAGGCCGCGACGCTCAACATCAACTCGCGATATCTGCATCCGCATGCGGTCGAACTGGCCGAGAGGCTCACGGCCACCATGCCCGCAGGGCTGGACACCTGCGTGTTCGTCAACTCCGGCAGCGAGGCCAACGACCTGGCCTGGCGGATGGCGCGAGTCGTCACGGGCCGCTCCGGTGTCGTCGTCGCGGATCTCGCGTACCACGGTGTCAGCGAGGCAACCGCCGCCTGGTCGACCAACACCTACCCACCCGAGCAGCGTCCCACCCACGTCGCGACCTTCGAGGCCCCTCGGCTGGATGCGGACGGTCAGCAGCCAAGCGGAGTGGAGGCGAGCCGGCGGGTCCGGCTCGCGTACGACGACCTGCGCCGAGCCGGCCACGATCTGACGCTGCTCGCGGTCGACTCCGTGTTCAGCAGTGCCGGCATCCTCACGCCCACCGGACAGTTCATGCGCGGACTGCAGGACGAGACCCACGCGCTCGGCGGTCTCTTCCTTGCGGACGAAGTACAGGCCGGCTTCGGACGCGGCGGCCGCAATCTGTGGCGGTTCAGCGATTTCGGGCTGACGCCGGACTTCGTCACGCTGGGCAAGCCGATGGGCAACGGTCATCCGATCGCCGCGCTGATCACTCGCCGCGAGATCGCCGAGCAGTTCGCCGCGGTCGACGAGTTCTTCAGTACGTTCGCGGGCAACCCGGTGTCGTGCGTCGCCGCGCTGACCGTGCTCGACGTGATCGAGCAGACCGGCCTGGTCGAGCGATCCGGCCGGATCGGCAGTGAGCTCGCGGTCGGGCTGGCGCCGCTCGCGGCGAAGCTGCACCCAGCCGCGCGGGTCCGCGGCCAGGGGCTGATGACGGGCGTCGCGGTTCCTGCCGGCGCGCCGCTGACGGCGGCGGAGCTCGCAGAGCGACTGCGCGACCAAGGCGTCCTGGTCGGGACGACGGGTCCCGGCGGCAGCGTGCTCAAGATCCGCCCGCCGCTGATCTGGGAGCGCGAGCACGTGGAGCGGTTCCTGGCAGCGTTCGCTGCCGCGCTGCCCTGAGGTATCTGCGTATCATCCGTTACATGGCTGGACATCGCGTTACACCCGCAGGCCACGACACCGCCGCAGATTCCTCCGCCGAGGTGATCAGCGAACTGCGCAGACGCATCCGGGAGCATTGGGAGGGCTTCTCCCCGGCCGCCCGGTCGGTCTGCCGGGCGTTGTCGGAGCGGTCGGCCGAGCAGCTGGTCTTCGTCTCGGCCGCCGAGCTGGGTGCGGAGACGAAGACCAGCAACGCGACGGTCGTCCGCACGGTGCAGGCGCTCGGCTATTCGGGCCTCGCGGAGCTCAAGGCGAAACTGGCCGCGCCGATCGCCGGCAACAGCCGGCTGGAGCAGCGGACCCGCCGGCGGGTCGAGTCGACCGGAGGTGACCTCGAGGAGGTCTGGGGCACTGTACTGGCGGAGTCGGAGGAGCGATTCGATCACCTGCGGCGGACGTTCGCACCGGAGCGCTACGAGCACGCCGTACGGCTCCTCCTCGAGGCGGATCGCACGGTGACGTACGGATTCGGCGCTCTCACCATGGCGGCCGAGCACCTGTGCCAGAAGCTGGCGCGGATGGGGGTGCGCTCGCGGTACATCCGGTCGGGTGGGTTCGGGCTGGCCGACGATCTGCTCGGGATCGAGTCCGGCGACGTGGTCGTGGCGTTCGCGCCCAGCCGCCTGACCACCGACGTCGAGGTGCTGCTGGACCGGACCCGCGCCGTCGGCGTTCCGAGCATCCTGCTGACGGAGGACGTCGGGAGCCAGGTGGCCGAGGAGGCCACGGTGGCGCTGCACGCGCCGACCACGCCCACCGGACTGACCAGTGAGCCGCTGATCGGCATGGTCATCGCGGACGTGCTGGCGCAGTGCGTCGCGGTCGCGGACGTCGAGCGGACGGTCGGGTCCTCGCACCGGCTGACGACCCTGCGGGAACAGCTCGGCTACGCCTGACGGCGATTGCCGCCGGATGGTCATCGTGCTAGATTGGTGACCAATCTTGGAAGGTGGCCGCGAATGCTCGACCTGCACGGCAGAGCGGCGGCGGTGACCGGGGTCGGGGGACCGCGCGGGATCGGCTTCGCGGTGGCCGGGCTGCTGAGCGCGATGGGTGCCGCCCTGGTGGTCTCGGGTGGCAGTGAGCGAGTGCACGAACGGGCCGCCGAGCTTCCTGCAGGCACTGCCGCGGTGGCGGGTGACCTGACGGACGAGGCCACCTCGCGCCGGATCGCCGACGAGGCGATCATGCGTTTCGGCCGGCTGGACATCGCGGTGCACTGCGCGGGAATGACCTCGGTGGCGCAGCCAGAGCCCGAGGCGGGCCGGATCACGGACATGTCGTTGCGGACGTGGCGGGCAAGCCTGTCCCGCAACCTCGACGCTGCGTTCCTCTTCGCCAAGGCAGTACTGCCTGCTCTGGAGTCGTCCGGAGCCGGACGGCTGGTGATGGTGGCGAGCCTGACCGGCCCGCTGATGGCCATGAACGGCGAGATCGCGTACGGCGCGGCGAAGGCCGGCGTGGTCGGACTGGTTCGCGGACTCGCAGTGGATTCGGCTCGGGCTGGTGTCACGGTCAACGCGGTGGCCCCCGGATGGATCGCCACCGACTCACAGACGCCGTACGAACATGAGCAAGGACTCCGGACGCCGGTGGGCCGGAGCGGGACCGCAGCGGAAGTGGCCGGCCTCATCGGCTATCTCAGCACGCCGTCCGCGGCCTATCTGACCGGCCAGTGCCTCGTCGTCGACGGAGGCAACTCGATCGCTGAGGAGCGCGCATGACCGTGTTGAATGCCACGCCTCCGGAGGCGGCTCCATGACCCAGGCCTTCGACTTCTTCACGCAGGCTGCTCTGCCGAGCCCCGACATCTCCGCCGCGCAGGCCGGGCGGTTCGTCCAGGAGCGCTACGGCATCGAGGGTGCCGTCACCGAGCTCGGCAGCCAGCAGGACGCCAACTTCCTGATCGAGGCATCCGCCGGGAAGTACGTACTGAAGGTGTCCAATCCGGCCTTCACGGTTGAGGATCTCGCCGCGCAGTACGCCGCGGCTGCGCATGTGGCCCACTGCGAACCCGGGATTCACGTACCAGTCGGACTGGCCGGGCGCGACGGGTTGCCGATCCAGCAGCTGACGCTGGGGAGTGAGACGACCGCGGCGCGGCTGGTGACATTTGTCGAGGGCAACATTCTCAGCGCTCATCGCTACCTGGCGCCGTCGGTGGTCGGCTCGCTCGGCGAGTTGGCCGGGCGCACGACACGGGCGTTGGCGTCGTTCGACGGCGTCGTACCCGCGCGGGCGCTGCAATGGGATCTGCGTCATGCGCCTGAGGTCGTGGCTCGGTTGGCGGACTTCGTCGCCGTACCAGGAGGTGCCGAGGCGGCCCGGTCTGCGGCCGCTGCGGCGAGCCAGGCGTTGGCGTCAGTTCGCGACAGCCTTCCCACGCAGGTCATCCACGGCGATCTGACCGACGACAATGTCGTTGCCGTGCTCGGCGTCGACGGGCGTCCGCGTCCGATCGGTGTCATCGACTTCGGGGATCTGATGGAGAGCTGGGCGATCGCCGAGCTGGCCGTGACCTGCTCCTCGCTCCTGCAGTACGGCGATCTGACCACGATCCTCCCCGCGATCCGGGCCTTCGACCGGGTCCGGGCGATCTCCGACGACGAACTGGTCGCGCTGTGGCCGCTCGTCGTACTGCGGGCTGCCGCGCTGATGGTGAGCGGGCAGCAGCAGGCGCACATCGATCCGGACAACGAGTACGCGGTCAAGAATCTCGACCGCGAGTGGCGCATCTTCGAGCAAGCGACCTCGGTACCACTGGACGTGATGACGGCGCTCGTCCGCTCTTCCGTGCGATCTCGCACCGAACGGCCGGTCGTAGCGGGATATCCGTTGCTGCACAGCGATTCCCAGCCGGTGCGACTCGACTTGTCGACAACCAGCGCGGAGCTGCACGGCGGTGCGTTCCTGGACGAGCGAGCGGAGTCCCTGGTCGCCGCGAAGATCCTCGCCGGTGACCAAGCGACCGTCGCCTACGTGCCGTTCCTGCAGCCCCGGCTGACGCGCACCCGGCTGAACTCGTTCGATTCGCCCGCCACGGTCGGGCTCGGCGTCGAGCTGTTCAGCACGGAGCCGCTCGAGCTCCGGGCGCCGTGGGACGCCGTCATCGAGCGGCACAGCGATGCGGTCGGCTTCCACGCGGCTGATGGCCTGACGTTGTGGCTGAGCGGACCCGACCTCGAGATCGTGCCGGGTGTCGCGGTCCAAGCCGGCGCACCGATCGGCCGCCTGAGCGCCGGCGGCACGCGGGTGCAGGTGGGCCGCGACCAGACCCGGCCGCCGTTCTTCGTGCCCGCATCGCTGGCGGATGCGTGGGCCCAGGTGTGTCCCGATCCGACGTCGCTCGTGGATCCGGCGTACGCCGGCCAACCGGAGGACTCGGCCGGGGAACTGCTGACCCGGCGGGACTCGTCGTTCGCGCCGGTCCAGGAGCACTACTTCCGCGAGCCGCCCCGGATCGAGCGCGGCTGGCGGCATCACCTGTACGACGTCGACGGCCGATCCTACCTCGACATGGTCAACAACGTGTCGATCCTGGGTCACGGACATCCGCGGTTATCCGGTGCGATCGAGCAGCAGTGGCGGTTGCTCAACACGAACTCGCGCTTCCACTACCGCGCTGTCGTGGAGTTCTCCGAGCGGCTCGCGGCGCTGCTTCCGGATCCGCTCGACACCGTGTTCCTGGTCAACAGCGGCACCGAGGCGGTCGACCTCGCGCTGCGGCTGGCGTGGGCGAACACCGGCCGGCGCGACACCGTCGTACTGCGGGAGGCGTACCACGGCTGGTCCGACGCGACCGATGCCGTCTCGACCTCGGTGGCCGACAACCCGAACGCCCTCGAGAGCAGGCCGTCCTGGGTCCACCCGGTCGCGGCTCCGAACGCGTACCGCGGTCAGTATCGGGGCGCGCAGGCCCACCGCTACGCCGAGGACGCCGTCACCGCGATCGCTGCCTTGGCCCGGCCGCCGGCCGCATTCCTGGCCGAGCCGTACTACGGAAACGCGGGTGGAATGGCTCTCCCGGATGGCTACCTGGCGCGGGTCTACGAAGCCGTACGGCGGGCCGGCGGCCTGTGCATCGCCGACGAGGTCCAGGTCGGCTACGGCCGGCTCGGCGAGCACTTCTGGGGCTTCGAGCAACAAAGTGTGGTGCCCGACATCGTCACGGTCGCGAAGGCGATGGGCAACGGTCACCCGCTCGGCGCGGTCATCACCACCAAGGCGATCGCCGACGGCTACCGGAGCCAGGGGTACTTCTTCTCGTCGGCCGGCGGCAGCCCGGTCAGCTGTGTGGCCGGGCTGACGGTTCTCGACGTACTGCGTGACGAGCGGCTGCAACAGAATGCTCGCGACGTCGGGGCGCACCTGCGGCGTAGGCTGCTCGAGCTCGCAGATCGCCACGCCATCATCGGCGCGGTCCACGGAATGGGCCTCTACCTCGGTGTCGAGTTGGTGCGGGACCGCGACACCCTGGAGCCGGCTCCGGAGGAGACGGCGGCGATCTGTGAGCGGATGCGGGAGCTCGGCGTCATCATGCAGCCGACCTCCGATCGGCTGTGCGTGCTGAAGATCAAGCCACCGCTGGGGATCGGCGTCGCCGATGCCGACTTCTTCGCCGACACGCTCGACCGGGTGCTGACCGAGGGCTGGTAGCCCCCGGTCACCAGTCGCGGCTGAGGATCTCGTCGAGGACCGAGGCGAAGAGGTCCGCGTCGTCGGCGGTGAACGTCATCGGTGGCTTGATCTTCAGGACATTGCCGTCGGCACCGGTCGGGTAGACGATCACGCCTTCGTCCTTCATCAGCTCGCTGATCAGCGAAGCCTCGTCGGCGGCAGGCAGTTTGGTCTCCCGGTCACGGACCAGTTCGATACCGAGATACAGGCCGTGCCCCCGGACATCGCCGATCAGTTCGTGCTTGGCGGCAAGGTCCGTGAGGACGTCGACGAAGTGCCGCCCGGTGTCAGCAGCCCCTTCCTGCAGGCCCTGCGCGGCGATCTCGTCCAGTACGGCGGTTCCGATCGCGCACGACACCGGGTTGCCGCCGAAGGTGTTGAAGTACTTCATGCCGGTGTCGAAGGCGTCGGCGATCTCCCGGGTCGTCGCCACCGCGGCCATCGGATGGCCGTTGCCGATCGGCTTGCCCATGGTCACGATGTCGGGAACCACGCACTGGCTCTGGAATCCCCAGAACACGTCGCCGAAGCGGCCGAACCCGACCTGCACCTCGTCCGCGATACACAGGCCGCCGGCGGTCCGCACGGCCGCGAACGCCCGCTCGAGGTAGCCGTCGGGGTAGAAGATGCTCCCGGCCGTTCCCATCGCCGACTCCGCGATCAAGGCCGCCGGTGGACGGTCGTCGGCCACCAGCCGATCCACCCGCCGCTTGACGTCGGCGGCGTACTTGGGGCCGGCGGCGGCATCGCCGTACGTGAACTGGCCGCGGTACAGGTTGGGCTGCTCGACCTCGTGGGTGGTCGGATCCGGGCCGGTGCCGCCTGGTCCCTTGTAGCGGTTGGGGCTCAGGCCGGTGAGGACGGAGGTGTTCCCGTGGTACGCGCCGTCGACCACCAAGACGTCCGTCCGGCCGGTGACGTGCCGGGCCATCCTGATAGCGAGGTCGTTGGCCTCACTGCCGCTGCACACCAAGAAGACGACCTCGAGCGGATCGGGCAGGAGTGCTGCGAGGCGCTCGGCGTACTGCGCAATTCCTGGGTACACGAATCTGCTGTTGGTGTTGAGCCGGTGCAGTTGCGAAGTGGCGGCCGCCACCACGCGAGGGTTGCCGTGGCCGACGTGACTTACGTTGTTGATGGTGTCGAGGTAGCTCCGGCCGAACTCGTCGAACAGCCAGGCGCCGCGGCCGCCGACCAGAGTCATCGGGTGGTCGTAGTACGAGCGCTGCGAGCGGGCGAAGTGGGTCTCGCGAGTGGCCAGCAACCGTTCTGTGCTGCCTTCGGTGTCGGCGTCGGATCGCCAATCGTCGCCAAGACCGAGGAATTCCCACGGATCGGGTGACACGCGAGCCCAGGCGGCGGCCTCCGACGGCGGAACCAGGACCCGCTCGGCGATCAGGGCCGTCTCGAGCGAGCGGAAGATCGCCACGTGCAGAGCGGCCGGCGCCCAGTCCGAGCGCCCGGTGGCGGTATCCCCGATCAGCTCGCCGGGGCGGACCGAGGCGCCCTGTCTGAGCGACGAGCTGAGACCGGTCCACCGCGACCAGATCGTCTCCGCGCCGTCGCGCTCGTGGCGGAGAACGAGGAACGGTCCGTACGCGAGCCCGTCGACCGCCGTACCGCGGCCGCGTCGTTCGACGATCGCGGCCAGCGGGGTGAGGACCCGGAAGGATTCGGCCGATTTGATCTCCACGCCGAGCCGGAGCGTCGCCGCCTCGCCGCCCTCGGTCGACCGCCGGGCGGAGGTGCCGGCGTCGGCCTGCAGATGCCGGCCGACGCGCGCCGAGCCCGGCAGGATGCCGGTGATGATCTCGTGGGCCGGGTCGAACGGCAGGAGGTCGAGGTGCGGCAGCGCACGGCGCGCCTCGGGGACTTGGAGCGGTGCGGGCGGATCGACCGGCGCGCCCGCCGCTTCCCGGAAGACGATCTCGGCCAATTCCGGCGGAGTTGCCGCTAGCAACGAGATGGCGGGCCAGGTGTGCCGCATCCGATCGTGCCCGTACGCATGGCCGGACTGCGCGCACCGCTTGGTCCAGGTCACCGCGTTCACGCACAGCCTGGCCGCGGCCAGCGGATAGAGCACCGAGAGTTCGGCATCGGTGAGGTCGAGCTCGGCGGCGTACCCACGGATGACGGCCGCGGCCGCACTCAGTGGATTCGGCTTGCGCAGCATTGAGTAGGCGACGGCGATCGCGAGCTCGCTGATCCGCGCGGTGTGGAGGGCGTCGGCGAAGTCCAGTACGGCGTGCACGTGGTGCCGGCCGTCCGGAGCACGCCGGGCCAGGAGGTTGAAGTCGTTGAGGTCGTGGTGGACCACTGACGTCGGCAGCGATTCCTGGTGGTCGTCCAGTGCTCGGGTGAACCAGGAGAGGATCCTGCGCACCTCGGCGATCCGGTTCCGGTCCTCGACCGAGTCGATGCCTTGGGCAATGGCTTCCGGCGCGCGCAGGAGGTCCCAGTGGTGGCGTGTTTCGCCCGGCCGGTCCGGTGCCTCGGTGAGGGCGCTCACCATTCGCGCGGCGGTAGAGCCGAGTTCGGTCAGGAGGCCCGTCGAGTGGGTGCCGAGCTTCGACAGGGTCGTGCCGGGCATCCACGTCTGCACGGTCACCAAGCGGTGTGAGCCGTCGCGGTCGACGGCGACGACGGTGTCGCCGTTGCGGGCCGCGAGCATCGTCGGCACTTTCACCGGCCCGAGTACGTCGTCCCGTCCGGCCAGGCGGAGAAGCTCGTGTTGCCAACGGATCAGCTCCGGATCGGCACGCGAGACCTTGACCACGACTTGGGAGCCGTCCCGCAGTTCCACGGCCGAGTTCTGGTCGATCTCCCCGCCCAGCGCAGACACCGTCACTACCTGCAGCCCGAACTGCTCGCCGAGAACCTCGGCGATCGCGGCTGAACTCCACTCGGCGGCCGACGTCACGATCGCTCACACACCTTCGCTATATTGGTGACCAATTTGGAGGCAAGGGAGGAAGCCGTCATGCCGGTGACCGGACGCACCCCGGCCCTGAGTCGCGGGACGACGGCCGAAGAGGTCGCGTCGGTGCTGCGGGAGCTGATCATGGACGGCTCCCTGACGCCGGGGGAGCAGTTGCGCGAAGAGGCGCTCTCCGAGCAGTTCGACGTCTCCCGGCGGACCGTCCGGGACGCGCTGGGTGTGCTGGCCCGGGAGCGGATCGTCCGGCACTACCGGCACAAGGGTTCCCGGGTCGTGCTGTTCTCCGAGGACGACATCCGGGATCTGTACCGCGTGCGCCGGACGCTCGAAGGATCGGCCGCACGACGGGCGAAGAGGCTCACCGACCAGCAGTTGCAGGAGCTCCGGGACGCGTTCGGCGACCTCGAGGCCGCGACCCGCTCGGGCAGCGCCGACGACGTCGTACGGCGTGATCTCGCCTTCCACCAGGCCGTGGTCGGGTTGAACGGCAGCGCCCGCGTGGACGAGTTCTTCGCCGGCATCGCGGTCGAGATGCGCTATGCCCTCTCGATCCTCGAGTCCACCTACCGGGAGTCGGACCGTCGCCCCGAGGAGGCCCTCGACGAGCACCGGGAGATCCTGACCGCGTTCCTCGAGCGGAACGCGACCAAGGCCGGTCGTCTGGTCGAGGAGCACGCGCTCGCCAACGAGGAGTTGCTGGTCGGCGCGGTCGACAGCCTGGACGTGACCGGGCTCAGTGCGCAGTGAGACGGTCATTGGTAGAGGTTGAACGGGATCAGCTCGTACGGGCTCTCGCACGGTGATCCGGGAGCGACGAAGTACTCGCCGGTGGTGAGGTCGACGCAGCTGGACAGCGTCGTCGACCATTGCTCGACGGCCGGCATGCGCTCGTCCGGATGAGCGCACAGGGAGTCGGGATGCCCGAGGTGATCCGACATCGCTGCGTGGATCGCCGTACGAACGTCCGCTGACTTCTCGCAGAGGGCGGCCTTCGCCAGGCCCTTGCGTGCTTGGGGAACGCGGATGAGTGAGTCGGGCGACACCAGGCGGTGGTGGTCGCTGAGGACTTGGTAGTGGTTGCCGTGCACAAGGAGGCCGTTCACGGCGTACTCCCAGCCATGTCCGCCGGGCGTGGTCTCGATGTCGATAGCGAACCCGTCGCGATGCGTCACCAGCGCGTTGCTCGGGATGTGCGCCTTGGTCCAGGTCAGGATCTTGAGAGCGTCGGCGAGGTTGGGCGCGTCCAGGACCGCGCGCCGGATGATCGTCTGCGGCATGCCGACCGCGTCGTCGAACCGCCCGCCGAGTCCGTTCGCGTTGAGGGCGAGACCAGTCGAGTTCGCGCCGTGGCGGCCGATCTGGCCGGCCTCGACCTGCATGATCAGCGTGGGCTTGGGCGGTTGCACGACCCGCAGTACGACGACGGTGTCGCGGATTGCGTGGCGCCAGTCCCAGTTCTGGCCGGCGTAGACGTGGCCGTCTCCCGCGGCGTCGTCGGTGAGTGCGAACGACGTACAACCGTCGGTCGCTTCGTGGAACCAGTTGTCGTAGATGATCTCGCCCCGGCAGTTGAGGGCCAGGATGTCCGCGAGCCGCACGCCGGCTCCCGCCGCGACGCCGACCATCTCCTCCAGGATCTCCGGGAAGTCCCGCTCGATGAGCAGCTGCCAGGGCTGGATGTGATCGAGGACCTGATCCCACCCGAGGCCGGCCTGATGGGCGAAGCCCGCGCGGTAGTAGTCGATCGCCCGGGCGATCAGGTCGGCCGCAGCACTCCCGTACTGGACGCCGCGCTCGTGCGCTGACGGGCTCGACACCTCGATGACTCGCGGACTCTGCACCTGAACTCCTCGGGGACCGTCTTCGGCAACCATTGACTCAATAATGTAACGCGCATTACCGTCGTGTCCAGATCGTATCGCCGGAACCTTCCGATCCGCCCGAGGAGCCACCGCCTGATGACCACCTCCGCCGTCGACCCTGCCGACCTGATCCTGTACGGCGGGACCGTGTGGACCGCCGATCCGGCGCAACCGCTCGCGACTGCCGTGGCGATCGTGGGGGACCGCATCGCGAAGGTGGGTGACGACACCGAGATCCGGGCGCTGGCCGGCCCGGCGACGCGGCTCGTCGACCTGGCCGGGCGGATGGTGTGCCCCGGCTTCAACGACGCCCATACGCACTTCGAGAACGCGGTCGACTGGTACTTCCAGGTCCCGCTCACCGACGTGAACGACCAGGCCGTGTTCGCCGAACGCGTGGCGGCGACGGTCGAACGGCTCCCGGCCGGGATCTGGATCACCGGCGGAGATCTCGGTGACTTCGCCTCGACGCAGGCCTCGCCGCCGCCATTGCTCGAGCCGGTGCTGGCCGAGATCGACGCGCTGACACCGGACAATCCCTTGCTGATCCGGCGTGCGGATCATCAGTACTTCGCGAACTCGAAGGCCTTCGAGGTGGCTCGGATCGATCGCCGTACGCCGGATCCGCGCGGCGGCCGGTTCGGCCGGGACGCGTCCGGTGAGCTGACCGGAATGGTGTACGGGCAGGCCGGCGAGTTCCTGCAGCGGTTGGTCAGTCCGATCTCATTGGAACAGAAGCTGGTCGGCGCCAAGGGCGTGATGGCACAGCTCAACGCGGTCGGCATCACGTCGATCCACGACATCGCCCGGCTCCCGGCGGTGACCGAGGAGACGATCCCGCCGGTCTTCCTGGAGCGCAGTTTCTCGAACGCCCAGATTTTCCAGAGTCTTGCGGATCGCGGTGAGCTCTCGGTGCGGGTGTACGCGTTCTTGCCGTTGGACACCTTCGAGGCGCTCGCGGACCACGGGATCACGCCGAAGACCGGCGACGACTGGCTGCGGTTCGGTGCGCTGAAGATCTTCATCGACAGCGGTGCGATGCTTCCGCCGTTCGATCCGGCCGGCGCCGCGGGGACTGGGCTGACCGACGGCTGGTCGTACCGGTTCGTCGGCGAGGAGCGGTTCGCGCGACTCGTGGAGGCCGGGGATGCGGCCGGGTTCGACATCGGGGTCCACGTGCAGGGAGATCGAGGTGCCCGGATCGCGATCGACGCGTTCGAACGGGCGGCCCAGGTCAACGGCTCGCGGGAGCGGCGGCATCGGCTGATCCACGCCTGGCATGTCGCCGCGGACGACTTCGCACGGGCTGGTGAGCTCGGCCTGGTCGCCGACGTGACGTCCGACCACCTGGCGCTCTACTCCAGGAATCTCGACGAGGCACTCGGACTCGATCGCTCGGCGAACGCCTTCGCGTGGCGCCGGTTCATCGACAGTGGCGTCGTACTGAATGTCGTCTCGGACTTCCCGGGGGCGTTCAACAAGTCCCATGTCGCGGAGATCGATCCGCTGCGGAACATGTACGTCGCCGTGACCCGCGCGACCAGGGACGGGCACTTCCACCCCGCGCAGGCGATCACCATCGACGAGGCGCTGCGCGCGTACACCGCCAACCCCGCGTTCTCCTCGCACGAGGAGGACGTCAAGGGCACCATCACGCCCGGGAAGCTCGCCGATCTGGTGGTCCTCAGTGAGGACATCCGGGGTGACGATCCGTCGGTGCTGCTGCGCGCCAGGGTCGAGCAGACGTATCTCGGTGGGCGGCTTGTGCACTCTCGACTAGCCTGAGGTTCGTGCGTGAACTCGTTGTACTGGGCACCGGTAGTCAGGTGCCGTCTCGGGAACGCACGCAGAACGGGTACTTCCTGCGGTGGGACACCGAGGGCTTCCTGTTCGATCCGGGTGAGGGCACGCAACGGCAGATGCTGTACGCCGGGGTCGCGGCCGGGGCGATCACCCGGCTGTGCGTGACGCACTTCCACGGCGACCACTGCCTCGGAGTACCGGGGATCGTGCAGCGCCTGTCGCTGGACGACGTACCGCATCCCATCCGGGCGCACTATCCGGCGTCGGGTCAGAAATACTTCACCCGGCTGCGGTACGCCGCGTCGTTCTTCGAGCGCGCCGACCTGGTCGAGGAGCCGGTCGAGGAGGACGGTCTGCTCTCCGTCGGCCCCTTCGGTCAGTTGTGGGCACGTCGGTTGGAGCACCCGATCGAGTCCTTCGGCTACCAGGTGATCGAGCCCGACGGTCGCCGGATGCTGCCGGACAAACTCGCTGCCCTCGGCATCGTTGGTCCGGCCATCGGTCGTCTCCAGCAGGCCGGCTCGCTCGATGTCGGCGGCCGGACGGTGCGGATCGAGGACGTCAGCGAACCCCGTCCAGGTCAGCGGTTCGCCTTCATCATGGATACCCGGCTGTGTGAGAACGTGCTCCGCCTGGCAGCCGGCGCCGACCTGCTCGTCATCGAGTCCACGTACCTGTCGGCGGAGTCCGAGTTGGCCCGTCGCTTCGGCCACCTCACCGCCCGGCAGGCGGCTCGCGTCGCCCAGGAATGCGGCGTCCGCAAACTCGTCCTCACCCACTTCTCCCAGCGGTACCTCGAACCCGAACGCTTCCACGAAGAGGCCGCCGCCGAGTTCTCCGGCGAGATCGTCGTAGCCGCCGACCTGACCCGCACCCCGGTCCCGTCCCGCCGCTAAGGCGAACAGTGCGTGACGAGTGGGCCAACAGTGCCCGAGTTCCGTCACAGCCCAATTAACATCACCCACGAATATAAATTGCCGACCATCAGGAGCGACCCGTCGTGCGCACTCCCCGTCCGCTGCCGGCGGCGATCGCGCTGGTCGGTGTCGGCGCGTTGGTGGCGGTAGCGGTGTCGCGGCCCTGGGCGGGCTCCGCGAACGCGGCCAGTGGGCCGCCCGAGATCACCGTGTCCCGCAGCCAGTGCGGCCAGGGCTGGACCGACCCGAAGACCGGTCGGCAGACGCTCACTCTGCACAACGCCGGCGACGCAGCCGCCGAGGTCGACCTGGTCGAGGTCAGCAGCAACAAGGTGTACGGCGAGGTGGAGGGCCTGGGCCCGAACACGAGCGCGCCGATGGACGTGCAGCTCGGCGCCGGCCGGTACGCGATCCGCTGCCTGATCGAGGACACCGAGGCCATCACCGGTCCGAGTGTCACCGTTGCGGGCGACGCGAAGGGTGGTCCGGCCGCGGTCGCCGTCACCAAGAACGACATGTTGCCGCTGGTGAAGCTGTACGAGGCCGGGGTCGCCGCCGGCCTGGCCGACCTGGCCGCGAAGACGGACAAGCTGCGCCGCGACGTGGCCGCGGGCAACCTGGATGCCGCCCGGGCCGACTGGCTCCCCGCGCACCTGGCGTACAACTCGCTCGGCGCGGCCTACGACGCGTTCGGCGACTTCGCCGACACGATCGACGGATCCGATGCCGGCTTCCATCCGCTGGAGAAGGGCCTGTGGCACAACGCTTCCGCCGTCGGGCTGAAGCCGATCGCGGACCAGCTGGCCGCCGACGTGCACGGTTTGCAGCATGACCTGCCCAACGACCAGGTGGATCCGAACGATCTCGGGCTGCGCGCCCACGAGATCATGGAGAACGCCCTCCAGTTCGAGCTGACCGGCGAGAACGACCAGGGCAGCGGTACGTCGCTGAACACCGCGCTGGCCAACCTCGACGGCACGGCCAAGGTACTGGCCATCCTCAACCCGGTGCTCGAGCCGCGTGACCCCGATCTGGCCCGGGTGCAGATGTGGGAAGGCCGGGTGCGCGCGCTGCTGGTCGCGCACCAGAACACCCCCGTCGACCAGTTGGACCGGACCACCCGGGAACAGCTCAACGGCGCGGTCGGCGAACTGCTAGAACTGCTCGCCCCCGTCGCCGCCATCTGCGAAGTGCGGAGGAGCTCATGAGTGGCGTCGGGCGCCGGTCCTTCCTGCGCGGGGCGCTGGCCGGCGCGGGCGCGGCGGCGGTGACCGGGCTGTCGGTGTCCGCCGACGCGGCGACGTCGACGTCCGTGGCGTTCCACGGCGTGCACCAGGCCGGCATCATCACCGACCCACAGAAGCAGGCCATCTTCGCGTCGTTCGACGTGATCGCCGCGGACAAGCGCGAGCTCACCGAGCTGTTCACGACGCTGACCGACCGGGCCCGGCTGCTGACCGCGGGCGGCGCGCTGCCGCCGCTGGGCATCACCGCCCCGCCGGCCGACTCCGGCGTACTCGGCCCGGACATGCCCGGCGACGACCTGACGGTCACCGTCGGCGTCGGCGCGTCGCTCTTCGACGACCGGTACGGCATCAAGGACCGCAAGCCGGCGAAGCTGACGGCGATGAAGGAATTCCCCAACGACAGCCTGGACGACAGCCAGTGCCACGGGGATCTGAGCCTGCAGCTCTGCGCGTCGGAGACCGACACCGTGCTGCACGCGCTGCGCGACATCGCCCGGCACACCCGCGGCGCGATGCAGCTGCGCTGGCGTGTCGACGGCTTCCAGAACCCGCCGCGGCCGTCCGGCGCGCAGCGCAACCTGATGGGCTTCAAGGACGGCATCGTCAAGCCGGCGCCGGCCGACCACGACAAGCTCGTGTGGGTCGGTCAGGGAAACAACGGCGAGCCGGCGTGGACCGCGGGCGGCAGCTACCAGGTGCTGCGCCAGATCCGGATGCTGGTCGAGTTCTGGGACCGGGTGTCGGTCGGCGAGCAGGAGAACATGTTCGGCCGGCGGCGGGACTCCGGCGCGCCGCTGGACGGCAACAGCGAGACCGATCTTCCCAACTACCCGGCCGACCCGACCGGCGGCGCGATCCCGCTGACGAGTCACATCCGCGTGGCCAACCCGCGCACCGCGGAGACCGCGGCCAGCCAGTTCCTGCGCCGCGGCTACAACTACGACAAGGGCACCGACTCGGTCGGGGACCTGGACCTGGGGCTGTTGTTCTGCGCCTACCAGCAGGACATCGCCCGGCAGTTCGAGGCCGTGCAGACCCGGCTGATCGACGAGCCCCTCGTCGACTACATCCGGCCGGTCGGTGGCGGCTACTTCTTTGCGCTTCCCGGTGTACGGGACGGCAACGACCACTTCGGGCGGTCGTTGCTTGCATGAGTCACTCAGAAGGAGAAGGCATGCGTGCAAGACTCCGTGTCGCAGCCACGGCCGCTGTGGCCGCGACGGGTTTGTTGCTGGCCGGCTGTAGCGGCGGCGACACCAATCAGGTGGCCAACGCCGCCTATTCGTACAAGGTGGTCCACCCGACCACGCCGATCCAGCATGTGGTGGTGATCTTCGGCGAGAACATCTCGTTCGACCACTACTTCGGCACGTACCCGAAGGCCACCAACGAGAACGGCACGCCGTTCACGGCGGATCGGCACACGCCCAAGGTGAACGGCCTGTCGAAGCAGTTGCTGACGCACAACCCGAACGCCTACGACCCGAAGCGGCTGGCGCCGTCGCAGGCGCTGACCTGCGACCAGAACCACGGCTACGGTCCGGAGCAGAAGGCCGTCAACGGCGGCAAGATGGACAAGTTCGTCGAGAACACCGAGACGGACAAGTGCACCGGCCAGCCCGTGCTGTTCGGCGAGCCGGGCCTGGTGATGGACTACTACGACGGCAACACCGTCACCGCGATGTGGAACTACGCCCAGCACTACGCGCTGAGCGACAACTCGTTCGACACGGTGTACGGCCCGTCGACCCCGGGCGCGCTGAACCTGATCTCCGGGCAGACCCACGGCGGCCAGGCCGTCGACCCGAAGACCGGCCAGCCGACCACTGACGCGTACGCCGTGCAGTCGCCGGACAAGAACGGGATCGGCACCATCACCAACGACCCCGACCCGTACTACGACGACTGCTCCAACAACAACGGCAAGTCGGCCAACAACCTCGCCGTGATGCACGGGCAGAACATCGGCGACCTGCTCAACCAGCGCCACGTCACCTGGGGCTGGTTCCAGGGCGGCTTCAAGCTGACCGGCTCCGCCAACGGCAAGGCCGTCTGCGGCGCGCAGCACGCGAACGTCGGCGGCATCGCGGCGAACGACTACAGCCCGCACCACGAGCCGTTCGAGTACTACAAGTCGACGGCGAACCCGAAGCACCTGCTGCCGAGCTCGGTGAAGGCCATCGGGTACACCGACCAGGCCAACCACCAGTACGACACGTCGGACTTCGACGCGGCCGTCGCGGCGAACAACCTGCCGGCGGTCAGCTTCCTGAAGGCCGGTGAGTACCAGGACGGCCACGCCGGCTACTCCGACCCGCTGGACGAGCAGGCCTTTGTGGTCAAGGAGATCAACCAGCTGCAGAAGTCCAAGGAGTGGGCGTCGACCGCGGTCGTCCTGGCCTACGACGACTCCGACGGCTGGTACGACCACCAGAAGTCGCCGACCGTGAACGGCTCCAAGGACGCGGCGCTCGACCAGGCGGCAACGTGTGGCAAGGCCCCGGTGTCCGGCGGGTACGCCGACCGCTGCGGCTACGGTCCGCGCCTGCCGCTGCTGGTGGTCTCCCCGTACGCGAAGAGCAACCACGTCGACCACTCGCTGACTGACCAGAGCTCGATCCTGAAGTTCATCGAGGACAACTGGCGGACCGGCCGGATCGGCGACCACTCGTTCGACGAGCGTGCCGGCAGCCTGACCGGCATGTTCGACTTCCGGCAGCACCCGAGCAACAAGAAGCTGATCCTGGACCCGAAGACCGGGGCCGTCGTCAGCAACCACTGATCCTCAGTGACCGCCCTGGTCGGCGAGAAATCGTCGATCAGGGCGTTCACCTCCGCGGGAGACTCCAGCACCGCGAGATGAGCGGATTGCTCGAGTACGACGAAGCGCGGACCGGGGATCGAATCCGCCATCTCCTCGGTCTCGGCCACCATGCCCTGGCGGATCGACGAGCACGACCTGGAAGCGAGCGATGAAGTGCGCGACCTGCCCGGACCACAGCGTGCCGTCCATCAGCAGGCTCGGCCAGAACAGCATCGGCGGCCCGGAACCGCCGACTCTCAGCCGGATGCGGCCCAGCACCGTCTCGACGTACCGATCCTCCACCCCCGCAAGCAGCATGACAGAACGCTACCGCTCAGGCCGGCGTGACCGAGGCGGCCAAGCGCGTCGCCAGGCCTTGGACGTGCTCGATCAGCTCCGGCGGCGACTGGACCTCGAACGGGTGTCCGAGCAGGCCGAGATGAAGAGCCAACTCGTCGAGAGAGTTGGCGCCTGCCTCGACCAGAGTCGTCGTCGCGTCGACCGGAGTCACCGTCGCGACGCTCGGCGCGAACCGATCCGCCACCTGCTCGGCCGGCGCCTGGACGAGGAAGCGGGCCTGGTACCGGTAGCCACCGGAGGCGATGCCACGAGCGGTGGTCCCCAGGTCCGGGACCTCGCGCGGAGTGAATCGCGGCCCGGTCGGGATCCGCGGCTCCAGCCGGTCGAGCCGGAACGTGCGCCAGTCGGAGCGGTCCAGGTCCCACGCGACCAGGTACCAGCGCCGGCCCGTGTGCACGAGCCGATGCGGCTCCGTCGTACGGGTTGTCGCCGTACCGTCGTGGTTGCGGTAGTCGAAGCGCAGGCGCTGGTGATCGCGGGATGCGGCAGCGACCGCCAGCAACACGTCCGGCTGCACCGACGGTCCGCCGGCCGGGGTGACGGCGACCGCCTGGAGGAGCTTGATCCGGTGACGCAGCCGGGACGGCAGGACCTGCTCGAGCTTGGTCAGCGCCCGGACGGACGACTCCTCGATCCCGGCCACGGAGCCGGTCGCGGCCGCGCGCAACCCGATCGCGACTGCCACCGCCTCCTCGTCGTCCAGGAGCAGCGGCGGCAGGGCGGCTCCGGCCCCGAGCCGGTAGCCGGCCACTCCTGGCAGGGCGTCGACCGGGTAGCCGAGGTTGCGCAGTTTCTCGACGTCCCGGCGGACCGTGCGGACCCCGACGCCGAGCTCGGCGGCGAGCGCGGCGCCGCTCCAGTCTCTCGGCGACTGCAGGAGCGACAGCAGTTTGAGGAGTCTCGCGGAGGTTTCCAGCATGATTTGATTCTTCCATCTGGTTAGGACCGAAGCTGTCCTAACCAGATGAAAGAGTCGAGACATGATCAAGCCATTCACCATCGACATCCCGCAGAGCACCCTCGACGACCTGGCGGCCAGGCTGGCCGCTGCCCGCCTCCCCGCACCGCTGCCCGGTGACGACTGGGACACCGGCGTACCGGTCTCCTGGTTGGCCGAGCTGGTCGACTACTGGCGGACCAAGTACGACTGGCGGGCCGCGGAGGCGGAGCTCAACACGTATCCGCAGTTCACCACCGAGATCGACGGTCAGCGGATCCACTTCCTGCACGTGAAGTCACCGGAGGCGGACGCCTTGCCGCTGGTGCTGACGCACGGGTGGCCGGGGTCCATCGTCGAGTTCCTCGATCTGATCGGTCCGCTCACCGATCCGGTCGCGCACGGCGGTGACGCCGCGGACGCGTTCCATCTGGTGATCCCGTCGCTGCCCGGGTTCGGGTTCTCCGGGCCGGTGTCGGACAGCGGCTGGAGCCGGCAGCGGATCGGCCAGGTCTGGGCGGTGTTGATGGACCAGCTCGGCTACGAGCGGTACGGCGTCCAGGGCGGTGACATCGGTGGGGCCGTGTCGCCGGCGGTGGCGCGTGCTGCCCGGGACCGGGTCGTCGGGGTCCACACCAACGGTGGGCCGTCGCTGCCACCCTTCCCGTTGCCGGAGGAGGAGCTCGCGACACTCACCCCGCTCGAGCAGGACCGGATCGCGCGGATCGGCGGATTCCTGCAGAAGGAGTTCGGCTACATCTCGATCCAGTCCACCAGGCCGCAGACGGTGGCCTACGGCCTGGTCGACTCCCCGGTCGGCCAGCTGGCCTGGATCATGGACAAGTTCCGCGCCTGGACGTACCCCCTCGAAACCTTGCCCGAGGCAATCATCAGCAAGGACCGGCTGCTCACCAACGCGATGATCTACTGGCTCACGGGGACCGCGGGCTCAGCGGCGTACGTCGGCTATGCGCAGCAGGAGCCGTGGGGCACCCAGCTCGAGAACTCCGGAGTGCCGACCGCGGTCCTGGCCTTCGCCCACGACGTCTGCATCCGCCGCTACGCCGAGCGGGACAACACCATCACCCGCTGGACCGACGTCGACCACGGCGGCCACTTCGCTGCCCTCGAGGAGCCTGATCTGCTGGTCAGCGACGTCCGCGAGTTCTTCCGCGACCTCCGCTGAATCCGTCCATCATGGCCTGCAGGCCGGGGTGGAAGTGGTCGCCTGGTGTGGAGCCGTCGGCGGCCTCGGCGAGGAGGTTGTAGGCGGGATCGGTGGGCGCCGGCCTGCGGCTGCGGCGGTCGGCGCCCAGGGTGAGGACGGCCATGGTGAGGGCGTGGCCGACGGTGAACTCACGAAGGGACCGGCTGATCCGGAGCGCGTCGGCCGGCGTGAAGCCATCGTCGGTCAGGGTCTCGATCATGCGGTTGCCGGTGGCAATGGCGGCGGGGGAGCGGACCGGGCGGGAGGCGAACAGCGTGACGGCGTGCGGATGCCCGAGCAGCGTGTCGCGGAGTCTTTCGCAGTACGCCGCCGAGACCTCTCGCCAGCCCTTTGCCCAGGGCAATGAGTCGGTGTCCAGCCGGTCGAACAGCAGCTCGGCGATGCCGTCGTACAGATCCTCCTGGTCGGTGAAGTGCCGGTAGGCGGCCATCGGGTCCGCACCGAGCTCGGCACCGAGCTTGCGCATCGAGAACTTGGCCAGCCCGATCCGGTCGATCAGCTCGAGCGCGACCGCCGCGATGTAGCCGCGGTTGAGCACGGTCCGCGTCGGCGGGGTGCGGTCAGCCATCGATGAACTCTTCCAGTCGGCGGGCGAACTCCGCGGCGTGCCGCTGATAACCGAGATGACCGCCCGGGAACTCCAGACACGGTACGCCGAGCTCAGCGCTGAGCTGCCGTGCGGGGCGACTGTAGTACCGGCCCTCGCTGGCCACGCCCACTCCGAAGGCCCAACGTACGTCGGTTTGCCGCAACGCGGCGAGGTCCGGCCGGTACCGGACGAACTCGGGCATCTCGGACCGCATCAAGAGCTCGGCGTTGCCGAACAACCGGTTCATCTCGTTGCCGGGGGTCAGTCGCTTCGCCAGTTCGACCCCGGCCGCACCGATCGTGCGGCCGGTCTTCGTGTCGAACAACCTGGTCGGCTTGTCCATCGTGCCCGCGGCGAACTTGAGCATCGCCGGCAGTGCGCCCTCCCGCTGGGTGATCCGGCCCAGGTCGTCGAAGTACGCCACTCGCTCGGCCGCGTCCGGCAGGACCTGGATCACGGGCGGCTCGTGCACGATCGCCCCGGCGACCCGGTCGGCGTGCGAGGTGAGCAGGCTGAGCGTGACGAGCGCCCCTGCACTGTTGCCGAACACGAACGCCCGCTCCACCCCGGCATCATCCATAACCGCCACCACATCCCGAGCCTGCGCCGTGAGCCCGCCGCATTGCTCGGTGTGCTTCCAGCGGCTTCGGGAGTTGCCGCGGCGGTCGAAGGTGATCACGGTGAATCGCTGGGCCAACTCCCGCACCAGATCCCGGTACATGGCCGCATCACCACCGCCGCCGGGCACGAGGACGACAACCGGCCCCTCACCGGTCCGCTCGACATGCAACGTCACATCAGGGATGTCTACACTGTAGATCATATCTACAGTGTAGACATACATTCGGGCCTAGGGGAAGTCGGTCGAGGTGCTGACGTGAGCCCACGCAGCGGCTTCTTCGGCACGGGCCTGGGAGGACCGGTCCGCGTGGGTGAGTGCGTCCTGGCCGAGCAGCAGCCGGAGGGGCGGCTCGTCCAGAGAGACGACCTCGAGGATGGCGGCGGCCGCCTTGACGGGGTCACCCGGTTGCTTACCGTCGGATTCCAGGCGGTAGCGGTTCATCGCGCCGACGGTCGAGTCGTAGTCCGGGTGCACGGGAGCGATCGTCATCGACGAACCACCCCAGTCGGTCCGGAACGCCCCCGGCTCGACGATCGTCACCTTCACCCCGAATGGCTTCACCTCGTTGCTCAGCACCTCCGAGAACCCTTCGACGGCGAACTTCGCGGTCTGATACGCCCCCATCCCCGGCGTCCCGCCAACCCGCCCACCGATCGACGAGAACTGCAGAAAGTGCCCGGCCCGCCGCTCCCGGAACACCGGAAGCGCAGCCTTCGTGACGTTGACCACCCCGAACAGATTCGTCTCCAGCTGCGCCCGGAAGTCGGCGTCTGTCGTCTCCTCGATCGGCGCACTGTTCGCATAGCCGGCGTTGTTCGCAACCACATCAAGCCCGCCGAACGCGTCCAGCGCGGTCTGTACGGCGGCCTGCGCGGCGCCGGCGTCCGTGACGTCGAGCGCGATCGCTCGGACCTGTTCGCCGTACTGCTCGACCAGGTCGTCGAGCTGCTCAGGCTTGCGCGCGGTGGCGACCACTCGGTCGCCGGCGGCCAGGACTGCCTCGGTGAGGGCGCGGCCGAGCCCACGGGAACTGCCGGTGATCAGCCAGATCTTGCTCATGATGGGATTCCTAACTAACCAAACGGTTGGATACATCCCCAAGCTAACCAACCGGTTGGTTGGAAATCAACTAACCGGTTGGTTGCTAAGCTGGCGGCATGCAGCAGCGGAACGCCGACCGGACCAAGACGCGGATCCTCGCCGCCGCCACCGAGGAGTTCGCCGCGCGCGGGATCGCGGGCGCACGGGTGAGCCGGATCGCCGAGGTCGCCGAATGCAACAAGGCGATGCTCTATGCGTACTTCGGCAACAAGGACGGGTTGTTCGACGCGGTGTTCACCGCGTCCGTGGATGCCTATCTGGAGGAGGTGGGGTTCGATGCCGAGGACCTGCCGGCGTACGCGGGGCGGGTGTTCGACTACTTCGAGGCGCATCCCGATCACCTGCGGCTGTCGGTCTGGTACCGGCTCGAGCGGCCGGAGGGTCAGTCGCTGGAAGCGATCCTCGCCGTCAACCAGAGCCGGCTCGACGAGCTGCAGCGGGGGCAGCGGCGGAGGGCGGTGCCGCGGGAGTTCACGGCGGTCAGTCTGCTGTCGCTGATCCAGGCGATCGCCACCAGCTGGTCGTCGATGAACCCGGAGTACATCGCTGCTGTACCGAACGAATCCGTGCGGCGCCGGGCGGTTGTGATGGCGGTCCGGAAGATTCTCAGCTGATTCATTGGCTGGCTCGATGGAGTTCTCAGCCTTGCGAGGTCTACTCGAATGCAGAGGGAACTGGCTGAGAGGGCAACCGCAATGAATGACAGCACGGGACGGCAGGGCGCTGAAGAAGGGCCTGTGCAGGATCCAGGACACCAGCAGCACGCCGCACACCAATCCGGCGCGCAGCCGACAGGGCCGCAGAACGCCGGCCCACAGCAGGGTGGTGTTCCCCAGCCGACTCCGCAGCAGCCTGGCGCACAGCCCACCGGACCGCAGAATGCCGGACCGCAACAGGCAGGCGCGCAGCCGGCAGGCCCGCAGTACGCGGGTCCGCAGCAGGCAGGCGCGCAGCCGGCGGGACCGCAGTACGCGGGTCCGCAGCAGGCAGGCGCGCAGCCGGTGGGGCCGCAGTATGAGGGCGGCCACCATCAGGGCGCGCCGCAGCAGGCGACGTGGCAGGGCGGTCCGCAGCAGGGTGGCGTGCAGTACGGCGGTGCGCTGCAGGCGGGTCCGTGGCACGGGCCCTACGGTGGACCTCAGCATTTCCACGCGTTCGGTCCGCAGCAGCCTCCGCGCAAGCGTGGGCGGCGGCGGTTGTTCGGCACTGTGGGCCTGGGACTGGCCGCGGCGCTCGTCGCCGGATCGGTTGCCTGGGGCATCGATCAGCACAACGGCGGGAACACCTCGCAGCTGTCGCAGCAGCAGTTCGATGCCGCTTCGGTCGCCGCGAAGGTGTCGCCGGGCCTGGTCGACGTGAACACCGTGCTCGGGTACCAGGGTGCGCGGGCGGCCGGCACCGGCATCGTGCTCACCTCCGACGGCGAGGTGCTGACGAACCACCACGTGATCGCGGGTGCGACGTCGATCACAGTGACGGACATCGGCAACGGGAAGACGTACAACGCGAGTGTGGTCGGGTACGACGGCTCCCACGACATCGCCGTACTGAAGCTGAAGGACGCGTCCGGGTTGCAGACCGCGAAGACCGGTAACTCGGACAAGGTGAAGCTCGGGGATCAGGTGGTCGGGATCGGCAACGCGGGTGGCGTCGGCGGTACGCCGAGCTTCGCGGCCGGTCAGGTGACCGGTCTGAACCAGGCGATCACCGCGACCGACGAGAGCGGGCAGGACCCGGAGAACCTCACCGGCCTGATCCAGACCGACGCGAACATCCAGGCCGGCGACTCCGGTGGTCCGCTGGCGAACGCCTCCGGCGAGGTCATCGGCGTCGACACCGCCGGATCCAGCAGCAACAACGGCGGGCAGGGCCAGTTCGGCCAGACCGCGGCCACTACCGGCTCCGCCGCCACCGCGACGCTGACGGCGGACGGCAACGGATTCGGGAACGGCGACGGCAACCCCGGCTTCGGCCCGGGCTCCGGCTTCGGTGACGGCTCCGGCAACGGGAACGGGTTCGGCGACGGATCGGGCAATGGCAACGGGTTCGGCGACGGATCCGGCAACGGCGACGGATCGGGCAACGGCTCCGGCAACGGGAACGGCTCTGGCAACGGCAACGGCAACGGCAGTGGGACGACGACCGAGGGCTACGCGATCCCGATCAACGACGCGCTGAACATCGCCCAGCAGATCGAGAACGGCAAGGCGTCGGACACCGTGCACATCGGAGCGTCGGCGATGCTCGGCATCTCGGTCGAGACGAGCCCCGGTACGACGGGCGCCGTGGTCGGCGACGTGGTTGCGGACGGCAAGGCGGACGACGCCGGCATCACCGCCGGTGACGTGATCACCTCGTTCGACGGTCACGCCGTGGACTCACCGGATGCCCTGTCGGCCCTCCTGAACAAGCAGCACCCCGGCGACAAGGTCGAGGTCGGATGGGTCGACCAGTCCGGTCAGACCCACAAGGCAACCATCGAGTTGATCACCGGCCCCGTTCGCTGACTGACAGACAACAACTGAACCCGGTCCGGTGACATCATCAGCGCACCCCTCCGCTGAAGCGGACCGAACGATCGGGCCCGGCACTCTGTCCCCCAGAGAGTCCGGGCCCGATCGGCATGTTCAGGAGAAGAAGCCGGTCTGCCAGGTCGGGTACGCCGGCGACCACCCGAGATCGATCCGGGCGTGCGCGTTGGAAGCGCCACGAGCCCAGGGCGTCCGACCGGCCGCGGCCGCCGCAACGACCGGCGCAGCCGGGGACAGTGCGGGAGCGGACACACCGGGGGTGGTGGAAGCCAGGGCGTTGGGGGATGTGGTGGGAGAGTCCACGCCTACGGACTCTGTGAAGAGCGGGGTCCAGGTGGTGGCGGGGGCTGGGTCGTTGTCGACGAGATTGACCGGGCCGGTTGGCCAGTCGAGGGCGGCCTGGGCGGCGTCCGCGGCGTCCTGGACATGGAGGAAGCTGGTGATGTCGGGGCCGGTGGGAAGATCGCCGGCGGCGGCGAGATCTGCCATCGCGCCGCCCTTCGTGTACCAGGTGTCAGGGCCGTAGAGCGTGCCGTAGCGGAGGACGACCCATTCGGGGGCTTCGGCGGTGATGTCTTCCAGGGCCGCGACGGCTCGGACTGTTGCGCGGCGGCGGTCGTCCGCGGCATCCAGGTCCAGCGGTGTTGATTCCACCGCGGGTGCGTCACCCGGCTCGTAGGCCCAGGCGATGCTCTGGGAGATCACGCGGCGCACGCCGGCGAAGAGCGCCGCGTCGATCAGGTTGCGGGTGCCCTCACGCCGGATGCGGCTGTTGGCGGCGAAGTCCCGCGAGGTCAGGTCGGTCAGCTGGTGGAAGACCACCTCCGGCCGGGCCGCCGCGACCACCTCGCGCAACCCGGCAGCGTCGTACACATCCCCGACGACGGTCCGGACGCCCTCCGCGACCACGTGGTTCCGGCGGGTGAGCGCGGTCACTTCGTGGCCCTGGGCAACCAATTGGGGAACGAGATGGCGGCCGATCACACCGGTGGCGCCGGCGACGAAGATCCTCATGGGATCACGGTAGGCAGCTCACCTACGACGATCGTGGTCCAGTTGGTGAACGATTTCCTGGGCCACTTCCGGCCGGGTGAACGCTCGTTTACGCTGGTAGCTGAGTAAACAGATGTTCACCGTGTGAGGAACCCAGCTTGACGCTTCGCCCTGCCGCTCATCCACGCCTGATTCTGGCCGCGCTCGCGTTCTGCGGCGTCCTCGTCTCGATCAGCCAGACCATCGTCGTACCGCTGCTGCCCGAGCTGCCGCGGATCACCAACAGCTCGGCCGCCGACGTCAGCTGGCTGATCACGGTGACGTTGCTCACCGGCGCCGTGTTCACGCCCCTGCTCGGACGAGCCGGCGACATGTACGGCAAGCGCCGCGTCCTGCTGATCGCCCTGGCCTCGATGGTCATCGGATCGTTGCTCTGCGCAAGCAGCAACGATCTGCCGGTGCTGATCGCCGGCCGCGCGTTCCAGGGCGCCGCGATCGCCGTCGTACCGCTGGGGATCAGCATCCTGCGCGACGAGTTGCCGCCGCGCCGGGTGATCCCGTCGATCGCGATCATGAGCTCGACCCTCGGCGTCGGTGCGGCGTTCGGGATCCCGGCCGCGACGCTCGTGGTGCAGTACGCGAACTGGCACACGATGTTCTGGATCACCCTCGGTCTAGGCCTGCTCGACATCGTCCTGGTGCTGCTGATCGTGCCCGAGTCCGCGGTCCGGACCAGCGGACGCTTCGACGTCATCGGCGCCATCGGGCTGAGCGCGTTCCTCGTCTGCCTACTGCTCGCCGTCTCGAAGGGCAGCAGCTGGGGTACGGCGGAGATCGTCGGGCTGTACGTCGCTGCCGCGCTCATCGTCCCGTTGTGGGGCTGGTACGAGCTGCGGACCACCAGCCCGCTCGTCGATCTGCGGGTGTCGGCGCGTCCCGCCGTACTGTTCACCAACCTGGCCGCGCTGCTGATCGGGTTCTCGTTCTACGCCAACTCGCTGTCGACCGCGCAGCTGGTGCAGGAGCCGACGTGGACCGGGTACGGGCTGGGCGAGTCGATCGTCGTGAGCGGCCTGTGCCTCCTGCCCGGTGGTGTCGCGATGGTGCTGCTGTCGCCGGTGTCGGCCCGGATCTCGGCCGCCCGCGGGCCGCGGTTCACGCTGGCGATCGCGTCGGTGCTGATGGCGGCCGGGTACGTCGTCCGGCTGTTCACCAGCGGGAGTATTGCGGGGATCGTGGCCGGGGCAACCGTGGTGTCGGCGGGAACCGCGGTGGCGTACTCGGCACTTCCGGCCCTGATCATGCATGCTGTGCCGGTGACCGAAACGGCCGCGGCGAACGGCCTCAACACCCTGATGCGCACGATCGGCTCCGCGATCTGCAGCACGATCGTGGCAATCGTGCTGGCCGGTGTGACGATCAGCAGGGCCGGCCAGGTCGCGCCCGCGTTGTCGGCGTACCTGATCGTCTTCGTCATCGCGGGGCTCGCGGCCGTGGTGGCGGCCGGCCTGGTGTTGCTGATCCCGGCCCGGCGTCCCGCGCCGGTTCCCGTCGAGGTCGGTACGACGTGACGGACCCGGGGCGGATCGCGATCCTCCGGGCGGCCCGGCGGGCGTTCGCCGTACAGCCGTACGACGTGGTCACCCTGCGCGGGATCGCCGCCGACGCGAACGTCAGCGCGGCCCTGATCGTGAAGCACTTCGGCAGCAAGGAATCGCTGTTCGAGCAGGTCGCCGACTTCAGCGAGGCCGCCGAGCTCCTGCTCGCCGCGCCGGACGCGGAGCTCGGGCGGCACGCCGTACTCACGCTGGTGAACTACCGTCGCGACCACGGGCTGGACCTGCTCGTCCGGGTGATCTTCGCGGCCGGCAGCGGTGACGAACGCGCGCTGATCCGCGAGCACTTCCGCGACCAGGTGACACGCGCCTTCGCCGCCCGCCTGACCGGCGCCGACGCCGGCCTCCGCGCCGAACTGATCACCGCCCAGCTCCTCGGCCTCGGCGCCGCGATCTCCGTCGACAAGACCGGCCCCATCGCCACCACCGACCCGGAAGCGATCGCGGACCTCTACGCTCCAGCCCTCCAGGCCCTCATCCGCTGACCCTGAGCTGTGCCACGGATTGAACAGCCGTCTTAGTATGTGGGCAGGGCGCTTGGCCAGAGGTGTGACGCCGTTAACATGGGGCAACCAGGACGAGAGGCGCTGCAACGGACCCAGGTCCGCCACGCTCGACCTGGTGCACCGACTGCAAGGGCGCCTCCGGAATCTTTTTCTGGAGGGGACGGCAGATGAGTGAAACCGCGCTACGGGAACTGCTGGATCAGCGGGTCGCGGTGCTCGACGGTGCGTGGGGGACGATGCTCCAGGGCGCCAAGCTGACGCCGGAGGACTACATCGGCGACCGCTTCGGCGACCACACCCACGAGGTCACCGGTGATCCGGACGTGCTCAATCTGACCCGCCCGGACGTCATCCTCGACGTCCACCGGCAGTACCTGGCGGCCGGCGCCGACATCACCACCACGAACACCTTCACCGCGACGAGCATCGGCCAGGCCGACTACGGCCTGCAGGACTATGTGCGCGAGATGAACCTCGCCGGCGCCCGGTTGGCCCGCCAGGCCGCGGACGAGGTCGGCGGCCGGTTCGTGGCCGGTTCGATCGGCCCGCTCAACGTCACCCTGTCGCTGTCCCCGCGCGTCGAGGACCCGTCGTACCGCGCGGTGACCTTCGAGCAGGTGCGGGACGCGTACGCCGAGCAGATCGCAGCGCTGGCCGAAGGCGGCGTCGACCTCCTCCTGATCGAGACCATCTTCGACACCCTGAACGCGAAGGCCGCCGTCGCCGCGGCCCGCGAGGTCGCGCCACACCTGCCGTTGTGGATCTCGGTGACCATCGTCGACCTGAGTGGCCGGACGCTGTCGGGTCAGACGGTCGAGGCGTTCTGGAGTTCGATCGAGCACGCCAAGCCACTCGTCGTCGGCGTCAACTGTTCCCTCGGCGCCGCCGAGATGCGCCCCCACGTGGCCGACCTGGCCCGGTTCGCCGACACGTACGTCGCCTCGCACCCGAACGCCGGCCTCCCGAACGCCTTCGGTGGGTACGACGAGACACCGGAAGAGACGGCCGGGATGCTCGAGGAGTTCGCCGGGTCCGGGCTGGTGAACATCGTCGGCGGTTGCTGCGGTACGACGCCCGCCCACATCCAGCGGATCGCCCAGGCGGTCCAGGACCTGCCGCCGCGGACCGTCGTACCCACTGATCACACCACCAGGTTCTCCGGCCTGGAGCCGTTCAAGATCGCCCCGGACACCGGGTTCGTGATGATCGGTGAGCGGACCAACGTGACCGGGTCGGCCAAGTTCCGCCGGCTGATCGAGGGGGACAACCACCAGGCCGCGGTCGATGTTGCGCTGGAGCAGGTCCGCGGCGGCGCGAACCTGCTGGACGTGAACATGGACGCCGACCTGCTGGACAGCGAGCAGGCGATGACCACGTTCCTGAACCTGATCGCGACCGAGCCCGAGGTGGCCCGGATCCCGATCATGATCGACAGCTCGAAGTGGTCGGTGCTGGAGACCGGGCTGAAATGCGTGCAGGGCAAGGGCGTGGTCAACTCGATCAGCCTGAAGGAGGGCGAGGAGGAGTTCCTCGAGCGCGCCCGGCGGATCCGTGACTACGGCGCGGGCGCTGTGGTGATGGCGTTCGACGAGCAGGGTCAGGCCGACACGGTCGAGCGCAAGGTGGCGATCTGCGGCCGGGCGTACGACCTGCTCACGCAGAAGATCGGCTTCCCGCCCGAGGACATCATCTTCGACCCGAACGTGCTCGCCGTCGCGACCGGCATGTCCGAGCACAACGGCTACGCCAAGAACTTCATCGACGCCTTGCCGTTGATCAAGGCGCGCTGCCCGGGCGTCCACCTCAGCGGCGGTATCTCGAACCTGTCCTTCTCGTTCCGCGGCAACGACGTGGTTCGTGAGGCGATGCACTCGGCCTTCCTGTACCACGCGGGCAAGGCCGGCCTGGACATGGGCATCGTCAACGCCGGCCAGCTCGCGGTCTACCAGGACATCCCGGCGGACCTGCTGGAGCTGGTCGAGGACGTGATCTTCGACCGGCGCGACGACGCCACCGACCGCCTGGTCAGCTTCGCCGAGAACGTGAAGGGCAAGGGCACCCAGCGCGAGGTCGACCTGACCTGGCGCGAGGGCACCGTCGAGGAGCGGCTCTCGCACGCGCTCGTGCACGGCATCGTGGACTTCATCGAGGCCGACACCGAGGAGGCCCGGCTGACGCGGAAGCGGCCGCTCGAGGTGATCGAGGGCCCGCTGATGGACGGGATGAAGATCGTCGGCGACCTGTTCGGCGCCGGCAAGATGTTCCTTCCGCAGGTGGTGAAGAGCGCTCGCGTGATGAAGCGCTCGGTCGCCTACCTGGAGCCGTTCATGGAGGCGGAGAAGGAGCAGGCCCGGCGTGAGGGACGCGCCGAGATGGTGCGCGGTCAGGGCAAGGTCGTACTGGCCACGGTCAAGGGCGACGTCCACGACATCGGCAAGAACATCGTCGGCGTGGTGCTCGGCTGCAACAACTACGAGGTGATCGACCTCGGCGTGATGGTGCCGGCGGCAAGGATTCTGGACACCGCGGTGGCCGAGGGCGCGGACGTGGTCGGCCTGTCCGGGCTGATCACGCCGTCGCTGGACGAGATGGTTGCCGTGGCCACCGAAATGCAGCGGCGCGGACTCAAGCTCCCGCTGCTGATCGGAGGCGCGACCACGTCGAAGCAGCACACCGCGGTCCGGATCGCCCCGGCGTACGAGCGGACGACCGTGCACGTGCTGGACGCGTCCCGGGTGGTCGGGGTGGTGTCCGACCTGCTCGACGAGGACCGGGCCGAAGCGCTTGCCAAGAGCAACAGTATTGACCAGGAGCGGTTGCGCGAACAGCACGCCAACAAGCAGCGCAGCCCGTTGCTGACGATCGCCGAGGCCCGCGCCAACGCCGAACCGGTCGAGTACGGCGAACTCCCGGTGCCCGCGTTCACCGGGCTGCGCCGGGTGACGCCGAGCATCGAGACGTTGCGGGCGATGATCGACTGGCAGTTCCTGTTCCTGGCCTGGGAGCTGAAGGGCAAGTACCCGGCGATCCTGGACCAGCCGGTCGCGCGCGAACTGTTCGACGACGCGAACACCCTGCTCGACGAGATCATTGCCAACGGCTCCTTCACGGCCGAGGGCGTGTACGGGTTCTGGCCGGCGCACAGCGAGGGTGACGACATCCTGCTGGACGGGCTGGACGTGTCGTTCCCGATGCTGCGGCAGCAGACCGGGAAGCCGGCTGGACGGCACAACCGCTGCCTGGCCGACTACGTCGCGCCGTCGGGTGACCACCTCGGTGGTTTCGGCGTCGCGATCCACGGTGCCGAGGCGCTGGCCGCGTCGTACGAGGAGCGCAACGACGACTACCGGGCGATCATGGTGAAGGCGCTGGCCGACCGGCTGGCCGAAGCCTTCGCCGAGTGGATCCACCTGGAGGCGCGGCGGGCGTGGTTCGAGCCGGACGCTGAGCCCTTGCTGGCGGATCTGCACGCGGAGCGCTTCCGGGGGATCCGGCCCGCGCTCGGGTACCCGGCCAGCCCGGATCACTCCGAGAAGCAGGAGCTGTTCACTCTCCTGGAGGCGGACAAGCTCGGCCTGGGTCTGACCGAGTCGTTCGCGATGACGCCGGCCGCGGCCGTCAGCGGTCTGATCTTCGCCAGCCCGGCCGCGCGGTACTTCAGCGTCGGCCGCCTCGGGCGCGATCAGATCGAGGACTACGCCGTACGCCGGGGCATGTCCGTCGAGCAGGTCGAGCGCTGGCTGCGACCGAACCTGGCCTACGACCCGGAGTGATGTCACACTTCCGCGGCCGGAACGCTCATACCCGGTGTGAAGGCACACGATGAAGTGAGTTCGACCGAGGAGTTTGTTGCGCATCGGGAGTTGTTGTTCTCGATCGTCTACAACGTGCTCGGTTCGGTGGCGGATACCGAGGATGTGTTGCAGGAGACCTGGCTGGCGTGGTCCGGCCGGTCCGGTGTGGAGAATCCGCGGGCGTATCTGGTGCGGATCGCGGTGAACGCTGCGCTTGCTCGCCGTACGACGATCAACCGGCGCAAGGAGGACTACGTCGGGCCGTGGTTGCCGGAGCCCGTGGTCACGCCGATCGATCCGGTCGAGCGGGCCGAGGCGGTTTCGCTGGCGATGCTGGTCGTGCTGGAGACGCTGACACCGCTGGAGCGGGCGGTGTTCGTCCTGCACGAGGTCTTCGGCTACACGCATCCAGAGATTGCCGAGATCGTCGACCGTACGCCGGTCGCCATACGGCAACTCGCGCACCGGGCCAAGGAGCACGTGCAGGCGCGGCGGCCTCGCTACACCGCGGATCCACAGGTGCGGCTCGCGGTGACGCAGCGGTTCATCGATGCGGTGGTCGGTGGGGATCTGAACGCGTTGATGGAGGTGCTCGCGCCGGACGTGACGCTGTGGGCCGATGGTGGCGGCAAGGCCCGGGCGGCCGGGCTGCGGCCGGTGCTGGGGCGGGACAAGATCGCGCCGCTCATCGTGGGCGACGGGCGGCGGCGGCCGGTACCGTCGCTGGGCATCCGGTACCGGGCCGTGAACGGCGATCCGTCGGCGTTGCTGCTGTCGGGGGACACGCCGTTCGCGGTGATCGTGCTGGAGGTCGAGGGTGATCAGGTGACCGGCATCTTCGCGATCACGAATCCGGACAAGCTCGCTCGGGTGGCGGTGAACTGACGTGACTGCCTTGGCTGTTGTCGTTGTCGCCGTGACTGTCGGCCTGAACGCCTTCTCTGGGATCGCGGCCTTGCTGCACTGGCAACCGATCCTCCCCGGGATGGTGAAGGCCGGGGTGCCGGAGTCGTGGTTGACGTTTCCGATCGGGACGCTCAAGACCGCGGGGGCGGTCGGGCTCCTCGCCGGTCTGCTGGTGCAGCGTCCCGAGCTGATCACCGCGGCCGCGGTGGGGTTGGTGCTCTTCTTCGTCTGCGCCTTGTACACGCATGTGCGCGCTGGGGACTACACCGCGCAGTTCTTCCTCGCGGTCTTCTTTCTAACCATGGCGTGCGCCTCGCTCGTGGTCAGCCTGACTGCCTGACGGCGGCCCACCCGCCGAGAGCGCGGAGCTCACGAGATTGGCGCGGTTCGGCGTAGGGGCTCGGCGGGGCCGTCCTGCTTACCCTGACTGCATGACTGTGAACGTGCGGCCCGCGGTCGCCGATGACGTCGATGCCGTCGCCGCGATCTGGTACGCCGGGTGGGGTGATGGGCACCTTGGTCACGTGCCGGACGAGCTGGTCGCAATCCGGACCGAGGAGTCCTTCTGGACCCGGGCGGCGAACCGGATCACCGACACCACGGTCGCGGTCGTCGGCGACGAGGTCGCCGGGTTCGTGATGGTGGTGGGCGAGGAGGTCGAGCAGGTGTACGTCTCGCGCGATCACCGGGGATCCGGAGTAGCCGGGACGCTACTCAGCGAAGCCGAGCGGCAGGTGAAAGCCAACGGACACAGCGAAGCGTGGCTCGCGGTCGCCACCGGCAACGCCCGCGCCCGCCGGTTCTACGAGCGCAGCGGCTGGACCGACAACGGCCCCTTCGACTACCCGGCAAACGTCGACACCGGCACCCTGCCCGTCCCGTGCCACCGCTACATAAAGCCGGTCTAACGGACCGTCCTGCGCGGTCCAACGGATCGTCCTGCAGCGGGCACCTCGCGTGTCCTTCCACCTGACTGCCCGATCTTGGCGGTGTCGACGCCGCTGCTGCGGGGATCGGTGCGGGTGCGGACCTGAGACACTCACCAACCCCGCCGTCAGCTCACCGCCGGCCCGGGATCGGGGCGTGACCGGCCAGGACCGCGTCTGCTTGGTGGGTGTGCCGGCACCGCGGAATCGAGCCCGGACCTTGGCCGAACCGGTGTCGGCCGCAGCAGGGATCGACTTTGTGCACCAGATCCGTACCTGGAGGGCCGGCGCCGTACGGATCTGGTGCACAAAGTGACCGCCCAAGCCAGCCGGGCGGGGTAGCGAGGCGGGGCAGTCGGGCGGGGTACCGAGGCGGAGCCGTCGGGCGGGGTAGCGAGGCGGGGCTGTCAGGCGGGGTAGCGAGGCAGGGCTGTGGGGCAGTCGGGTGGGTCGGGTGGCGGCGACCAGCGACCGGGGCTGGCGCAGAGGGTGTCCGCTGGGGTGGGGTCGGTCCCGGGGGCGCCCGCGGAAACGACAGGACGGCCGGCTAGGCATGGCGTCACGGCGTGCGGAGGATTCCCCTGGATTGTTGGGCGGGTTGCGGTGATCGGGCGGGGGCGGGGTTAGTTTGCTTTTGCACGTTTCCCGTTCTTGGAGAGGTCACCATGGTCATCCGTTCCTGGCGCCGGCCGTCCCGTCGGCTGGTTCTGACCGGCGTCGCGGCTGTCGCGATGGCGTCGGTCGTCGGCGGAGTCGCGTACTCGGCCGGGGCCGCGTCTCCGCAGCCGGCGATTCAGACGTCGACGCCGCGGAGTGAGAAGCAGGTCACCAACATCGACGTGTTGCGCCAGCAGTTGCGCAACTACTACGGCGACCCGCTCGGCAGCGGCACGTTCGCGCCGGACAGCAACTACGCCAAGGAGGCCAGTTCGGTCGCCGCCGCGGGGAAGCGCTGGATCTCCGCGACGCACCACACCGAGAAGACCAAGGCGATCCTGCTGGACGTCGACGACACCTCGCTGGCCACGTGGAACTACGAGATCTTCAGCAACTGGGCGTTCAACCCGACCACCAACGCGGACTTCGTGCTGAACCAGCGGTTCCCCGCCGTGCCGGGCATGGTCGATCTGGTGAAGACCGCCGAGCGCGAGGGGTATGCGATCTTCTTCCTGACCGGCCGCGGTGCCGCGCAGGAGCAGGCGACGCTGGGCAACCTGACCGAGGACGGTATCGGCGTCGACGCCGGCTACCCGAAGCCGACCGCGCTGCGGAACGGAGAGGACGGCCTGTTCACCAAGCCGGCCGTCGCCGACTACCCGGACTACCTGAAGGCGGCCTGCGCGGCCGACCCGAACGGCTCCTGTACGACGATCCACTACAAGTCGGCCACCCGCGCGCACATCGAGTCGCTCGGCTACGACATCGTCGCGAACTTCGGCGACCAGTTCTCCGACCTCAAGGGCGGCTTCGCCGACCGCACCTTCAAGCTCCCGAACCCGAACTACTACCTGCCCTGATCGGCAGCGACTTCGGCCGGACCGACGGACGTCGGTCCGGCCGGTTGTCTGTTCACGCCCTGACCCGGGGGAGTACGCCGTACAGGAGGGTCTGGAGGGCTTCGCGGAGGTCGGTCTCGAAGTCGAGGCGGAGGTCGGCGATCGCGGGGTCGGACTCGTAGGCCGCCACGATTGAGGCGGTGGGGTGCGCGTGGGACCAGATCGCGCCGGCCAGGATGCTGGCGGACTTGATGAATCGGGTCGCCGCATCCACTCCGATCTCCGGCAGCACACCGGTGATCAGCGCCAGCATCCGCCGGTAGACGGTCAGGGACACCTGCTTGAAGGCGAGCGCGGCGTCGGCCGAGATGTTCCGCTCGAGCACGGATCCCTGCGCGCTGATCAGATCGCAGAACACCGGGCGCTCCGCCAGGGTCCGCACCACCGCGTCCGCGAGTAGCTCGGCTCGAGGTCCGGGCCTGGCGGTGCGTGGGATCTCGGCCGCCGCAGCGGCGAGGGCGTCGACCCAGGCCGAGAGCTCGGAGCCGAGCAGCTCGAGCAGGACCGCCTCGCGGGACTCGAAGTAGTTCAGCACGTTCGACTTCGCCAGGCCGACGCGGCGGCTCAGCTCGTTCAGGCTGAGGTCCGCTACCGGCATCTCGGTCAGCATGGCCGCCGCCGTCGCGAGGATCGCCCGCCGCCGGACCGCCCGCTGCTCCGCGCTCCGCGCGCGCTGGAATGTCGTCACGCTCACATTCTACAGACCGCCGGTCTGTTGTTATCGAACCAGCGGTCTGATACCGTCGACGACATAACAGACCACCAGTCTTTTACGAGGAGCAGACCATGTACGACGTCCCCGACCAGACCGGCAAGCTCGCCGTCGTCACCGGCGCCAACAGCGGCACCGGCAAGGAGGCCACCAAGCGTCTGGCCGCCGCCGGCGCGCGCGTGATCATGGCGGTCCGGACTCCTGCCAAGGGTGAGGCCGCCCGGGCCGAGATCCTGGCCGAGCACCCCGACGCCCAGCTCGAGGTACGCCGGATCGACCTCGCCGACCTGGCATCGGTGCAGGAGTTCGCCGACGGGCTGGCCGCGGACGAGCCGCACGTCGACCTGCTCGTGAACAACGCCGGCGTCATGCACCCGCCGACCCGGATCACCACGAAGGACGGCTTCGAGCTGCAGTTCGGTTCGAACTTCCTCGGCCCGTTCGCGCTCACCGTGCGGTTGCTGCCGCTCGTCCTCGCCGCGCCCGCGCCGCGGATCGCGACGATGGCCAGCGGTGCCGCGAACTTCGGCCGGATCCACTTCGACGACCTCCAGTGGGAGCGCAGGTATCGCCGGATGGCGGCGTACTCGCAGTCGAAGCTCGCCGACCTGATGATGAGCAACCACCTGGCCAAGCTCTCCGCCGACCGCGGTTGGGGCCTGCTCAGCGTCGCCGCCCACCCCGGTTTCACCCGCACGAACCTGCAGACCGCCGGCGCCTCGCTCGGCCGGGAGCGGCCGTCGCGGCTCACCCACTGGGGCCTGCGGTTCAACCCGCTCCCGACACAGGGCGTTGAGATCGGCACCGAGCCGCTGCTGTTCGCCGCAACCAGCCCGGACGCCCAGCCTGGCGCGTACTACGGCCCGTCCGGCCGCCTCGGCCTGGTAGGCCCAACCACATTGGTCAAGGCCCCGAAGAACGCACTCGATCCGGAGACCAACGCCCGCCTGTGGACGGTCGCCGAGGGCCTGACGGGTGTCTCACTTCCCGCATCCGGTCCTATCCTGCGCAAATGAGCGAATGGTCGAGCGGGGAGATCTACGAGTCCTACGTGGGTCGGTGGAGCCGGTTGGTGGCGGCCGAGTTCGTGGCCTGGCTGGATCAGCCCACCGGCCTGCGCTGGCTTGACGTCGGCTGCGGTACGGGCGCTCTGACCAGCGCGATCCTGCGTACGGCGGATCCCGCGTCGGTACTCGGGGTCGACCCGTCGGCCGGCTTCGTCGAGTACGCGCGGAAGACCGTCACCGACGAACGGGCGAGCTTCGAGGTCCGATCGGCAGCTGAACTCCCCGACGGCCCGTACGACGCGGTCGTCGCCGGGCTCGTGCTCAACTTCATCCCGGAGCGGGTCGAGGCGCTCCGCCGGATGCGAGAGATCGGGTCGACGGTCGCGGTCTATGTCTGGGACTACTCGGACGGCATGGAGCTGATGCGGTACTTCTTCGACGCGATGATCGAGGTCCGGCCGCAGGACCGCGAGCACGACGAGGGTCTCCGGTTCGCGTTCTGCACGGCGCAGGGTCTGGACGGGCTGTTCAGCGAGGCCGGGTTCACCACGGTCGACCTGCGCGAGATCGACGTACCGACGGAGTTTGCGTCGTTCGACGACTATTGGCAGCCGTTCATGGGTGGGCAAGGCGTCGCGCCGGCCTACCTGCGTGCTTTGGATGAGTCGGATCAGCTGGCGTTGCGGGAAGCAGTGCGTTCGCGGCTGCCGATCGAAGCGGACGGGACGATCCGCTTGAAGGCGAGGGCCTGGGCCGCGAAGGCGGTCAGCTGAGGTAGTCGCTGCGCAGCAGACCGAAGAGCAGGTCGTCGGTCCACTCGCCCTTGAACCAGCTGTTGGACAGCCGCAAACCTTCCTGCTCGAAGCCGACCCGTTCGAGCAGCCGGGCCGACGCGGTGTTGCGGGCGTCGCACTCGGCGGAGACCCGGTGCAGTTTCCGCTCGATGAAGACGTCGTCGAGCAACCCGCGGACTGCCTCGGTCGCATAGCCCCTGCCCTGGTACGCCGATGCGAGCGTGAAGCCGAGCTCGGCCTGCATGAGGTTCTCGTCCAGGTTGAGGCCGAGATCGCCGATCAGTACGCCGTCCAGGTCGACGGCGTACTGGAACCAGCCGGGCGCGGCCGGGTCGCCCTGGGCGAACTCTTCAACCTTCTGCACCGCCTCGGCCAGCGGCAGCGGGGCGTCCCACGACTGGTACCGGGCGATGTCGGGATCCGACCGGTAGGCCGCGAACGCCTCCGCGTCGGCGGTGGTGAAGCGGCGCAGAGTCAGCCGTTCGGTGCGCACGAACATCAAGCCATCATGTCAAAACCACGGCCTCGGCTCCGTCCTATCAGTGAGAGGGGTGAACCGATGAAATACCTACTGATCCTGCGGGGCGAGGGCGAGCCGTGCCCGGGCCGCGACGACTTCGAACGGATCGCCTGCGACGCCGGCGAACTGGTCGGCGGTGAGGTACTCGCGGATCCGCAGCTGGCCGTCCACGTGCCCGATCGGGTCGCTCCTACGCCCATCGACGCCTATTACCTGATCGACGTGGAGAGTCGCGAGCGGGCGGTCGAGCTCGCGCGGTTGCTGCCGGACGCCCGGACCGTCGGGCGATCCGTCGAGGTCCGCGCGGTGATGCACTCGACCGCCGCCGACTACTAATCCGCGACCTTGAACCAGAGGTGGGTGGCGAGCGGGGTCTGTGTCACGCTCAGCCGCTCGAGGCGGACGGTGTGGCCGCCCGGGTCCTCGAAGAGGCGGGTGCCGTCGCCGAGCATGACCGGGGCGAAGAGCAGCAGTACCTCGTCCAGTTCGCCGGCCTCGATGCACTGCTTGGCGACGTTGGCGCCGATCACGTTGACGTACTTGTCGCCGGCCGCCTCCTTGGCGAGTGCGAGTGCCTTCGCGAACTCGTCGACGTACGTGATGCCGGGCTCGGAGGTGTTCGGCGGGCGGTGGGTGAGCACGAACAGCGGTCCACTCCACCCACCGCCGAACGCCTGCCCTTCGCCGGCCTCGCCCTTGTGCGGGTCATCGCCGTCGTGGGAACGGCGGCCGGCCAGGACAGACCCGATTCGGGGGAGGAGTTGCTCGACCTCCGGATCGGGCCCGAGGTACGGGCGCATCCACTGCATATCGCCGTCCGGTCCGGTGATGAAACCGTCGACCGACATCGTCACCGAGTACAGAACCTTCGCCATCGAGTCCTCCTGACTCGCTCGTTGAGTGTTGGTCGTTGAGACGAGCGAGTCAGGAAAAACTCATCGGGAGGTGGGGCCTACGTCCGCCGGGGTGAGTGGGCGGAAGTGTGGAGTGGCCGGGCTGCTTGAACCCACTGACGATCAGGTACGACGAGTCTGCGAACACGAACCCGTGATTCCCGGTCAGCGTCACCCGGCCGCGCGACTCGGCCCGGATGGTGATCGGCGCGTCCGCGGTGCGCGCCTCCCGGTGACGGCGATGCTCTCGTCGCCGGGGACGTCGTACATGCCGTTGGCCAGCACGATCTCGGCGCCTGGCCTGGCCGTGGCGATCGCCTTCCGCAACTCGTCGAGGGTGCGCACCTGAAGGACGCGCTTGGCAAGCGCTTGCCGAACCATCGGCCAGGATCTCCCGTGGGGTGGCACAGGCAGGACGGGGGTTCCATGCCACAGCCCCGGTGCGACTGCGGTCCGTGCTGGCGGTAGCCTTCCCGGCAATCGGCCTTTTCGGATTCGGAATCGAGGTGGATCGGGGCGATGCCGGAGCTGGAGCACGCGGTCGTCGACCTCGAGCAGCCGTCCCAGGCCCGGTTGTACGACCTCTTCCTCGGCGGCAAGAACAACTTCGAGGTGGAACGACAGCTGTTCCAGGAGCTGGTCAAGATCGCGCCCGAGGCGCCGGAGCTGGCCCGCGAGAACCGGCGCTGGCTGGCCGAGGTGGTCGGCCGGATGATCACCGACGGCGGCATCGGCCAGTTCCTCGACCTCGGCGCCGGGCTGCCGACCCGGCGGAACACCCACGAGATCGCCGCCGAGACGGACCCGCTGGCGACCGTCGTGTACGTCGACAACGACCCGACCGCGATCTCGCACGGCCAGGCGCTGCTCGCCGACGATCGCACCAGCTTCTTCGCCGGTGCCGACCTGACCGACCCGGGCGCCGTCCTCGGGCACCCGGACGTGACCGCGGCGCTCGACCTGAACCGGCCGGTCGGGATCATCCTCGGACTCGTGCTGCACGCGATCCCGGACACCGATCGGATCGAGCGCGTGATCGCGGAGTACCTGGCCGCCGTGCCGTCGGGGTCGTACCTGGCGCTCAGCCACCCGGTGAACCCGCGCGACGGCAGCCGGCTGGCCGAGTTCTCGACGGCGGTCGAGGACAAGGTGCGGGAAGCCTTCCCGCAGGTGATGTTCCGGACCCGGCGCGAGATCGCCGGGTTCGTCGCCGGCCTCGACCTGGACATGCCAGGGCTGGTCGACCTGACCGCCTGGTGGCCAGGCGCCGATCAGCACCTCAGTCCCACCGGTGCGGCCCAGTTGCTGCTGGTGGCACTCGCCCGCAAGCCCTGACAAACCACTGGTGATCCGGCCGTCCGCGGCCGATGATGGGTCGTATGTCTGCCAAGGCTGCTGCCGCTCACTGATCGCGCCCGGCCTGATGTCTCCGGGCTCGCCTGATCATGCCCGTCGCGACGACGGGCCCCGCAGCGTGCAGTTCCTCAGCCTTGGAGTTCGTTCCTCATGACCAATCTGTCGTCGTGGGTCGAGATCGCGTGTGACGAGTCCGGATTCTCCGGGAGCAACCTCCTGGATCCCGCCTCGCCGGTGATCACCCACGCCAGTGTCGATCTCGCCGTCCCCGCAGCCGCCGACCTGGTCGCCATCCTGCGACCGCGGCTCCGCCACCGCACCGAGTACAAGTCCAACCAGTTGCTGCGACCCGCGCAGCGGGCCGAACTCGAGTGGTTCCTCACCACTCTGCGCGGGCATGCGCACGTCCACGTCATCGACAAGACCCGGTACGTCGCCGCCCGGGTCTTCGAGCTGTTCACCGGCGAACCGTCGTACGGCGATGGCACGAGCCTGGCTCGGGATCACGCCGATGGCGTGCTCGCCCTGCAGCACCGGACCGAGTTCCTGGTCGCGTTCGTCGACCTGACGCGGACGAAGCGGTTGCGGCTGATCGACCACGCCGCTGTCGACCGGTTCTTCGCGACGATGCCGTCCGATGTGCCCGCCTTGCGTGAGGTGACGCGTGCTCGGGTGGAAGGCGTGCTGCTGCGGCTGATCAACGACGATCGGACGATCCCGCCGCCGCTCGAGCCGTTGGTGCCCGCGCTCGCCGAGACCGCGCTGTTCTGGAGTGCTGGGCAACGGTCGGTCGCCGTGGTGCACGACGAGCAGAGTGCGCTGACGCGACATCGGGTGGCGCGCTTGCGCACGTACCTTGCCGACGCGGTGTTCCCGGCACCACCGCCCCTGCTCGGGCTCACGCAGGTCGACTCGAAGGCCGACCCGCGCGTGCAGGTGGCGGACCTCCTCGCTGGAATCGCCCGCCACCTGACCACCCGGCCGGCCACCCCCCAGCTGGGCGAGTTGCTCGCTCCCTACCTGAACGGTCAGCCCACCGGCTGGCGGGTGTAGGAGCGCGCCACCGCGATGCCGACGATCTCGGGCCGGCCTGTCGGTTCGGGGCCGAGGACCTTGGCGAAGGCCGGTCCGAGGCGGTCGGCGAAGAAGCGGTCGGCGTGCTCCTTGGACTCCCAGAGTGTGATGACACGGAGTCCGTCGCCGGTGCTGCCGACGTACCTGGCCTGCAGGCCGTCCGGTTCGGCGGCGCCGAGCTGCTCCATGACCTGGTCGAACTGTTCGATCGCCGCGAACGGCGGGGTGGCGACTGCGATCCACTGCATGATTCCTCCTTGATGATGCGGATGGTCATCACGGTAGGAACCCGCCGGCGATCCGGAATCCGCCAGATCACTCATCCGGGGTACTCATCGGCGGCTGGACCAGGCCGCGATCTGGCTGCGCGTCGCGAAGCCGAGCTTGGTGAGGATGTGCTGGACGTGGTTCTGCGCGGTCCGCTCCGAGATCACCAGCCGGGCGGCGATCTGACGGTTGGTCAGCCCTTCGGCGACCAGACCGGCGACCTCCAGCTCGCGCCCACTCAGCTTGTGCTCGGGGTCGCCGTTCAGCCGGCTGAGCAGCACCTTCAGTTGATCGGCGTACGCCGCCATCCCCAGTGACTCGACCAGGCGGGCAGCCTCGACGGCGACGGGTCGAGCTTGTTCGCGGTCACCGGGCCGGTCGCGGGTGAACAGGGTGCGGGCGAGGTGGAACTGCGCCTCCGCGACGAACCCGGCGGCCCCGGCAGTCTCGGCCATCGCCACCGCGATGGCCAGATCCTCGACTGCGGAGTCCAACCGTCCGAGCGCGGCGCCGGCCCGTCCGATCGCCAGCTCCGCCGGTCCCATGTATGCGACACCGTTGCCCACGGCATGCTCCCCGCGGAACGGCTGCAACCGGTCCAGCAGTACGCCGAGGTCGTCGTACCGGCCGAGGCCGCAACAGGCGAGCGTCGCGTACACGTACGCCGGTAGCACGAAGAACGCGGGCAACGACCACTCGTCGATCGGGCCGGCCAGCCGGTACGACGCCGCCGCCTGCTCGGGCTCGTCCGCGCACAGCAACAGCTGGGCCCGGGACAGCAGGGACATCGTGGCGAACCGCGGTGGTGGCTCGAACCGCTGTTCGGCGAGCTCACGCATCTCCGCGCTGACGCCGATATGCCCGGCCAACGCGATCTGGAGCGCGAAGTAGGCGCCGGTCGCGGGTGCTCTCTCGACCGGTCGCATCCGGTCGAACCCGCGCCGCGCGACCGCCGCCGCCTCGGTGTAGTGCCCACGAGCCTGGGCGATACACGCGGCGATGCGGTCGTGATGCCAGGCCGCGACCGGTCCACCGAGGCGATCGGCCGCGACCCGCAGCCGAGGGAGTTCCTCGGCCGCGGCGGCGAGCCGGCCGCTCTCGATCAGCGCGTCCAGCCGCCAGATCTCGCCCCACATCTCGGCGCGGGGATTGTTCGTCCGCTGGGCGAGTTCGAGCATCTCGGCTGCGAGATCCAGCCGTTCCGCTCGCCCGTCCGGCCCCGGACACGCTTCCTGCCTGGCGCGGAGCGCGTCGGCGAGGGCTCGATCGTCGGCCGAGGATCGAGCCAGCTCGAGGGCAGTCTCACTTAGCGCGTCGAGTCGTGCCTGTTCGCCGGCGTAGAAGGCAAGATGGCTGCGCAGGGCAAGCAAGCGGGCTCGCAGCGCAAGGTCGATGCTTTGGGCAAGCGCTGCTTCGCACAGTCGCTCAGCGGTCGCGTTGATGGTCGGATCGGGTACGGCCTCGAGGACCAGCGCGGCCTCGGCGGACTGCTCCGGAGTCTGCGCTGCCGCAGCGGCTTCGACCGCCGCCTCACAGCACGTGGTCAGATCACCGGCGAGGTATGCCGCCTTGCCCAGGGCGACCAACAGGTCGCACGACTCCGCGGGACCGAGCGGCCGCGTCGCCAGCGCCTGCCGATACAGCCGAACACCTTCCTCATAGGCCAGTCGTCGTACGGCGTCCTCCGCGGCGCGGACCAGCCAGGTGCGTGCCGTCGTACCGTCGCCGTACTGCGCCAGGACCGCGTAGTGGCCCGCGATCGCTGCGAGGTGGTCACCGGGGTCTTTTGCCAGCGCATCGGCGATCGCTCGGTGGAGGGCTGTGCGCTCGGTGGTCGAGAGGGACGCCTCGACGGCATCGCGGGTCAGGGCGTGGATGAAGCGGAAGCCATCGCCCAGGTGTTCGAAGAAGCCGAGGCGGGTCGCCTCGTCGACCAGTGGCAGGCAGTCGTCGACCGATCGTTGCAGCATCGCGGCAATCGTCCGCAGCCGGACCTCGCGGCCGGCGATTGCGCTGGCCTGAACCAGCCGGCGGCAGTCGTTCGAGGCGCGGCCGAGCCGGGCGGTGACGATCTCGAGCACCGACCGTGGCGGCCGGTCCGGCTGCCAGGAGCCGTCGGCGATGGCGCGGGCGATCTCCCGGACGAAGAGCGGGTTCCCGCCGGTGATGCGATGGACCGTCGACACCACCGCGGAGTCTGTGGTTGCTGTCAGCAACTGTTCGGCGACCTCGGGGCGATCGAAGGTGGGCAGCTGAAGGCGTTCGGCGGTGGACAGGTCGCCGAGGTTCGCCGCGTCGCGGGCGGTCGCCAGGATGAGGACCGGCATGCCTGCGAGCTCTTCGGCGAGGTGACGCAGTACCAGGACGGAGGGTTCGTCAGCACGATGGACGTCGTCGAGGATGACGACCAGGCCGCGGTCGGCGGCGGCTCGTTGTACCGCATCGGTGACTTCTTCGAAGAGTAGGAAGCGGTCGTCACCGGAGAGCACTTGATCCGCGTCCAGACCGAGGGATCGCAGGACCTGCCGCCAGGGCCAGTACGCCGGCGCGCCATCGGTCTCCGCGCAGCGGCCCCAGGCAACGGCGGCACCTTGGGCGAGGGCTAGTCCAGCGAGTTCCTGCGCCAGCCGGGTCTTGCCGATTCCCGCCTCGCCGGTACACACCACGAGGCGCCCGCTGCCCGCGCGCGCCTCGTCAACCCACCCCCGCAGCGCCCGCAGTTCCCCCAGGCGCCCCACCATCGCCATGCGCCAAGCATCGCGCCCGGCGACCCGAAGCGGAAGCCCACTCAGCGCTGGGGGACGTGCTCGGCGAGGTAGTCCTCCCAGGTGCGCGTGCCGACGGTGGCACCGCTCAGGGTCAGATTCCCGCCGGCCCGGTAGACCTTGCCGGCCTTACCGGGGATGTGGATCGGCATCGACAGCCGGTGCTTGCCCGTGGCCCGCAGGTAGTCGCGGGAGAGCTCGCCCATGGTGTAGACCTTCGGGCCTACCAGGTCGGGCACGAGCCCGGCCGGCTCGCCCAGCGCCAGCTCGACCAGCCGCTCGGCCACGTCGCGCGCATCGACCGGCTGGAGCCGCAACCCACCCGGAACGGGCATCACTGGAAGCTTGGCCATCGCCCCCACCGTCTTCACGGCGAAGTCGTGGAACTGCGCCGCTCGCAGGACGGTCGACGGCACCGAAGACGCCAGCACCGCCTGCTCGGCGCCCAGCTTCGACTTGAAGTACGTCAAGGACAGCTTGTCCACCGCTGTCACCGAGATGTGTACCAGGTGCCGCACCCCGGCCCGCTCCGCGGCCCGGACAAGATTCCGCGTCCCGATGTCGTCCCCCTTCGGCCCACCCGCCAGATGAACGACCACCTCGACCCCGCCGAGCGCCTCGTCGATCCCGTCACCCTTCAGCAGATCCGCCGCCACGTACTCGACCCCGTCGCCACCCTCCCGCGCGTGCCGGCTCAGCACCCGCACCTTCCACCCCGCCGCCTGCACCAACGGCACAACCTGCCGCCCCAACGTCCCCGTCCCACCAGTCACCAACATCGTTCCCACGATTTCCTCCACTCGTCCACGGCCCATCTCCCGGGTCCCAACCCTCTGACGGACCCCAACACCCCGATGTGACCGCTGTGGCCGGGACCACACCACCCGGCCACAGAGCGTGAGGTCGTCGGCCCTCAGGTGAGAACGAGTTGCTTGGCTTCTGTGGGGGTTTCGAGGGTGTGGCCCTCGGTGTCGAGGTGGGGATCAGGCGGTCGAGCCAGGTGGGGACCCACCAGGCGGCGCGGCCGAGGAGGGAGAGGGCGGCGGGCATGATGATCATGCGGACGACGAAGGCGTCGACGATGACGCCGACGACCAGGCCGAAGGCGATGGAGGCGGCTACTGCCATCGGGGAGGACGCGAAGCCGGCGAAGACGAACGCCATGATCGCGGCGGCCGCGACCAGGACCGGGGCCGACTTGGCGAAGCCGCTGACGACCGCTTCCTTCGGTGCCGCGCCGCGGTTGTGCATCTCCTGGATCCGCGAGACCAGGAAGACCTGGTAATCCATCGCGAGTCCGAACAGTACGCCGACCAGGATGATCGGCAGCGTGCTCAGCATCGGATCGCCTTGCGGTGCCGGGATGATCGCGTCGAACCAGCCCCATTGGAACACCGCCACGCTCGCGCCGAACGAAGCCCCGACGGACAACAGATAACCCAGCGTTGCGGCCAGCGGGATCAGCAGCGACCGGAACATCAGGATCAGCAGCACCAGTGACAGCCCGACGATCAGGGCGACGTACTCGATCAGGGCCTTGTGCAGCTTCGCGTCGCTGTCGATGCCGATGGCGGTTTCACCGGTGACCGCGAGGCTCACGCCGCTGATGGTGCCGGCCTCGTCGCGGATTGTGGTGACGAGGTGCTTGGTCGCGTCGTCGATCGGTCCGCCGCGGGGGACGACGGTGACGAGTGCCGCGTTGTTCTGTGGCGTGACGTCGGTGGTGGCGACGCCTCGTACGTCGTCCAGCCCACGCAGCCGGTTCTCCACGATCGGCAGCTTCGCGGTCACGTCGTCGCCTTGGACCAGCAGGACCAGCGGGCTCTGTACGCCGCCGAACTTCTCGACCACGAGGTCATAGGCATGCCGCTGCGTCGCCACCGGATCGTTGCCGCCGGGAATGTTCGAGGCGGTGCGCATATCCAGCATCGGTACGGCGACGACGCCGACAACCACGATTGCCCCCAGCAACGACACCACCGGTCGCCGGACCACGAACGAGGCCCACTTGTGCAGCACCGACGGCCGGTGCTCCGGTGCCGGTCCGGCCGTCCGTTCGCGGCGCGGGAGTGCCCGCCGACCGAGAGTCCGCAGCAGCACCGGCAGCAAAGTCAGCGCCATCATGACAGCCATCAGTACGCCGAACGCCCCGGCCAATCCCATGTCACGCAGCACGCTGATCCCGACCACACTCAGGCCGGCCAGCGCGATGATCACGGTCAGTCCGGCGAACACAACCGCCGTACCCGCGGTCCCGACAGCGCGGGCGACGGCGTCCTCGACGGCACGGCCGTCGCGGAGCTCGGCGCGGAAACGGGTCAGGATGAACAGGCTGTAGTCGATGCCGACCGCCAGGCCGAGCATCGTTGCGAGCGTCAACGTGGTGTCCTGCAACGGATTGATGGTGCCGTAGGCAAGCACTCCGAGCGTGCCGACGCCGACACCGGCGAAGGCGACCAGCATGTTCGCGCCGGCCGCGGCCAGTGAGCCGAACGTCAACAGCAGAACGAGAAACGCAACCGCGACACCGAGAAGCTCGCCGGCCCCGAAGGCGGGTACGTCGTTCGCGAACAGCTCACCGCCGACCTCGGCCGTGACATCGGTGCGCGCCTGCGCGGCCAGGTCGACGACATCGTCGTACACCTGCTGCTGGTTGGCCTCGGTCACGCCCTGGAAGTTCAGTGTCGACACGACAGTCGTTCTGTCCGCGGACAGGAAGGGTTTCTGTGCGTCGAACGGGTTGCTGACCGAGCTGACCTGCGGGATCGCCGCTGCCTGGGTCAGGATCCGGGTGACCTCGGCCTTGGTGGATGGATCGGTGACCTTCGCGCCGCCATGCGTCTCGAGGACCAGGGTGAGCGTCTTCCGGTCGGTCTGCGTGCCGGGGAACTTCTGCTGGACGATGTCGAGGGCTTTGGAGGCCTGTGTGCTGGGGATCGACGTGGTGGACGAGCCGCCGGATGTGCCCGCCGATGCGACGACACCGCTGAGGATCGCGAAGGCAGCGAGCCAGAGCGCGAGCACGACCAGGCGATGCCGGGCGCTGAAGCGGCCGATCCGGGCGAGTAACTGCGGCATGTTGATGCTCCTGAGGACAAGGACGGTGCTGCTGACGTCCTTCATCCTCCGGATTCGCGGCGGCCGTCGCGTCGTCCGAGCGCAGCGACCGATCTACTGCGATCGCAGTAGATCAGCGCGCGATACCCGCCCGGTACGCGAACGCCACCAACTGGGCCCGATCCTTCGCGCCCACCTTCGTCATCGCCCGATTCAGGTGCGTCTTCACCGTGTAGGGCGAGAGGAACATCGCGCCGGCGATCTGCGCGTTGTCCAGCCCGGATGCGATCGCGACCACCACCTCCCGCTCCTTGGGCGTGAGGCCGTCGAACCTCCCCGCCATCTCCTCGTCCACAGTCACCGACGGCTGCTCGCTGACATGCCCGATCAGGGCCCCCGACGCCGCGGCCGACAGGGCACCGCCACCCGCCGCGACCTCTTCGACGCCCGTGATGAGCTCGGCCGGACCGACCGCCTTGCTCAGGAAGCCGTTGGCGCCGGCCCGGAGCGCTGCGAGCACCAACTCGTCCTGCTCGAAGGTGGTCAGGATGATGATCCGGGTCCGCTCCGGCGGGTGGAGCTCCCGGATCCGTCGCGTCGCCTCGACGCCATCCACACCGGGCATCCGGATGTCCATCAGGACGACGTCCACCGGCTGCTCCTGCACGAAGCGCACCGCCTGGAGCCCGTCGCCGACGTCCCCGGCCACCTCGAAGGACGCGTGCGTCTGCAGGATGGACCGCAGCCCGACCCGGATCATCTCCTGGTCGTCGACGATGAGGATGCGTGTCACGGGAGGTCGCTTCCGTCAACGGCCAGTACGACGCTCAGCCGGAACGGACCGTCCGCGTCGGCCACCTCGAGCCGCCCACCCGCCGACTCGACCCGTTCTCTGATCCCGACCAGCCCGTATCCACTGCCGACCGAGGGGCTCGCGGCACCGGGCCGGCGCGGATTCACCACCTCGATCAGGATCCGCCCCTCCTCGGTCCGCAGGCGCAGTGTCGCCGTACCGTCTCCGTGCCGGTGCGCGTTCGTCAGCGCCTCTTGCACAATCCGGTACGCCGTCAGGCTCACAGCCGGATCGACTGTCGCGGGGACCTCGTCGACTGTGGCGTCGACTTGCAAACCGATGTGCCGGTAGGACTCGACGAGCTCGGGAAGGCGGCTGAGTTCGGGCGCGGGGTCTGCCGTGGAGGCGTCGTCCGTGCCGCGCCGCAGCACTTCGAGGATGCGCTGGGTCTCGAGCAGCACCGACCGTACGGCGGTCCGCGCCGCATCGAGCGCCGTACGGGCCGAGTCGGCGTCCGGTGGCAGGTTCACCTCGGCCACACCCAGGTGCATGCTCATGACGGCGACCTGGTGTCCGACGACGTCGTGCAGGTCACGGGCGATCCGGAGCCGTTCCTCGGCCACCCGCCGGGTCGCTTCGAGGTCGCGTGTCGCCACTGCGTCGGCCGCACGCTCCTCCAGGGAGTGCCAGTACTCCTGGTGGATGCGGATCGCGTTGCCGATCGCACCACCGGCCACCGCGGACACCACGGCCGGGAACGACTGCAGGCTCAGGAAGTCGTAGTCCTGCGCGATCGTGGTCATCAGGTAGAGCCCGGCACCGACGAAGACCGTGCCACGCACCGCGGGCATGCCCTGCAGGGTGAACGAGAACAGCACGAACACCGCGATGCTCCACATCACGATCGGATCCCACCCGGCCAGCGCGGAGATCAGACCGCCCGCCACTGTGACGACCAGCCCTGGCCACGGTCGCCGCCTCGCGAGGGCGGCTCCGGCCACCGTGATCAGCAAGGCGGCGAACGCCAGCGGACCGGCACCGTCCGCGATCATTCGGACGAGCTCCACCGAAGCCGACAGGGCGATGAGGACCGCGGTCCCGGCGTGCAGCACTCCGGGTTGCCGGAACCACACCGGACTGGCCGCCCATGGCTCGATCCTCGACTCGGCCTGCATGCTGCCGATTGTGAGGCATCCCGGAGGTTTTGCCGCGTAGGGTGTCGAGAGGTCTTGGTCGGGTCCGACGTCTCGGGTGCCGGGCGCAGTACGGCGTACCGGCTGAGTGCACTGGAGGTTGTCATGAAGTATGTGGTGCTGATCCACTCCAACCCGCAGCCGTGGAATCACCCGACGATCGACTTCACCGAGATCGGCCGGGCGATCCCGGCCGAGGAGCGGGCGGCGATGGGCAAGGAGTTCGAGGAGATGCTGACCGAGCTGTCCGCGTCCGGTGAGCTCGTGAGCGGGCTCGCGCTGGGGTCGCCGGAGTCGGCGCGGATCTACCGGTGGGAGGGGAAACGGCCGGTCAGCACCGACGGGCCGTACGCCGAGGCGAAGGAGCACCTGGCCGGGTTCTTCATCCTGGACTGCGCCACCCGGGAGCGCGCCGAGGAGCTCGCCGCCAAGTTCGCCGGCCCTGGCGACACGATCGAACTGCGCCCGGAGATGTGACGGTGGCCGGCGGGATCAGGCTGAGTTCGCCGACGATCAACTGCCCGGACGCGCTGGCGCTGGCCGGCTTCTATGCGCGGATCACCGGCGGCCGGATCGCGTACAGCGACCCGGTCTGGGCGACCGTGGACGGGCCGGGCGGGCGGATCGACTTCCAGACCGATCCCGCCCACGTGCCGCCGACCTGGCCGGATCCGGCGGTCCCGATCCAGTTCCACCTCGACTTCTACGTCGAGGACCTCGCGGCGGCCGAGGCGACGGTGCTGGCGGCCGGCGCGACCAGGTACGACCACCAGCCGAACGTCGACCACTGCCTGGTTTTCGCCGATCCGGCCGGCCATCCGTTCTGCCTGTCGACCTGGGATTTGCTCGGGAATTAGCGATTCCGGCCGGATACGGACGGTTACGCGCGGCTGTGAGGTGTCCGTGCGGTACGGAGTGACGTACGCCGTACCGCATGGGCGGAGGTTTCCCTATCCTGTTTGACTTACCGGGAGTAAGGGAGCGCGCTGTGACGACGATCGTGCTGATGGGGCCGCCAGGGGCCGGCAAGGGAACCCATGCCGACCACCTCGCCGGACACCTCGGTGTGCCCGTGATCTCCACCGGCGACATCTTCCGGGCTCAAGTCGCCGACGGCACCGAGCTCGGCCGGACCGCGCAGCGTTTCCTCGACGCCGGTGAGTACGTCCCCGACGAGGTCACCAACGCCATGGTCCGCGAGCGGCTCGCCGCGGACGACGCCCACTTCGGCTTCCTGCTCGACGGCTACCCGCGCACGCTCGACCAGGCCGTCGTACTGGACGAGATCCTGGCCGCGCAGGGCCGGTCCCTCGACGCGGCCGTCGTACTCCAGGTGGACCCCGAAGATCTGGTCCAGCGGCTGCTCCGCCGGGCCGAGATCGAGCACCGCTCCGACGACACCGAAGAGGTCATCCGCCGGCGTTTCGAGGTGTACGACGCGCAGACCTCCCCGCTGGTCAGCCTGTACGGCAACCGCGGTATCCGCCACGAGATCGACGCGTCTGCCGACATCGACACCGTCCGGATCCACGTCCGCCAGGTCGCCATCCTGCTCCGGCCGGCTGCGTAACCGTTGCCTGGAGCAACCGTCAGCTGCGCCAGACCGGGGCGACCGACTTGCGGTAGGAGCGGCCGAAGATGCCGGTGATGACGGTGAGGACCGGCTTGGGGACGGTGCCGGTGATCGCGGCGGACTCGTCGGGAGCGGCGCCGTCGAGGGCCCAGGCGAAGAACGTGCCGCCCTGGACCGGGCCGACCTTGGCGAACTCGCGGCCCATCGACTTCATCTCGGGGGTGTCCTTCTTCGCCAGGTAGACCGGCTCGATCTCCGCCTCCTCGTGCTCGAGGTGCTGAACCGTCACCCGCTGCAGCTCCTGCATCGCGGTCAGTGCGGCCGCCGCGTCCTCGGCGCTCGCGGACCTGTGCAGCGTCGTCATCGCGGTCCGCGTCGCGGCCAGTGCGGCCGCCATCGTGTCGTGCTCGGCATCCATCTCCTTGAGGAGGTCGTGGCTCACCCCGACCTTCTCCAGCGCCGGCCAGGCGATGTCGTGCTCGCCCTCGTGGTGCCGCGTCAGCTGGTCGTCGAAGTTCGCCCATGCCGTCGCCAGCTGCTCGGCGCGTTGCCGATTCCCCGCCGGAAACCGCCCCAGTGCGTCAATGAAGCGTCCCAGATCCCGCCGGAACGCCGCGTGAATCGCCTTGTTCATGCTCATTTCCGCCATACGCCGGAGTCTAGGCTGAAGCAGACGTGAAATGGGGGAGCCAGATGAGTACGACGGTCGAATTCAGTGGGACCGTGCGGCGCTGGGATCCCGGCAAACCGGGTGGTCTCGCGGTGGTCGACGTACCGGCTGATTGCGTCCAGCAACTAGGTGGGCGCAAGCAGCAACGGGTCGCCGGGACGTTGAACGGGGCCGAGTTCGCCGGCAGCACGATGCTCGTCGCCGGTGGTGGGTTCTGCGTCGGGGTCAGCAAAGCGGCGTTGAAGGCCGCGCAGGCCGCAGTGGGAGACGAGGTGCGAGTCGTGCTGCGGCGGGAACATCCGTAGCTGGGTGCCGGTTGTTGGTGGATATGCATGGTGAGTACAAGGTGCCGGGCGGGAAACTTGTCGTGGCCGATCTCGATGTGGTCGGCGATCACGTGCGGCAGGCGCAGATCAGTGGGGACTTCTTCCTCGAGCCCGACGACGCGTTGGAGCGGATCAACGGCGCGCTCGCCGGTCTGCCGATCGCGACTCCGGCTGCTCAGATCGCCGCGCGGGTGCGCGCCGTACTGGGCGATGGCGTGGAGATGCTCGGGTTCTCGCCGGAGGCTGTCGCGGTCGCCGTACGGCGTGCTCTGAGCGGCGCGACCGGTTGGCGCGATCACTAGTGGGAGTTCGTGCACGACGTACCGCGGGAGCCCGCGTTGCAGATGGCGCTCGACGAGGTGCTGGCCGAGCAGGTCGGTTCCGGCGAGCGCGCACCGACGTTGCGGGTGTGGGAGTGGGCGTCGAACGCGGTCATCATCGGCAGCTTCCAGTCGCTGCGCAACGAGGTCGACCTGGAGGGCGCCGCCAAGCACGACGTGACAGTGGTACGGCGGATCAGCGGCGGCGGAGCGATGTTCGTTGAACCAGGCAACACCATCACGTACTCGCTCTACGTCCCCGAGTCCCTGGTGTCCGGGTTGTCGTTCGTCGAGTCGTACGCGTTCCTCGACGACTGGGTGATCGGCGCGCTCAACGATCTCGGCATCGCGGCGACGTACCAACCGATCAACGACATCACCTCACCGGCCGGCAAGATCGCCGGCGCCGCGCAGAAGCGGTTCGCGGGTGGCGCCGTACTGCATCACGTCACGATGGCGTACGACATGGACGCCGCGAAGATGCTGGACGTCCTGCGGATCGGCCGCGAGAAGCTGTCCGACAAGGGGACCACGAGCGCCGGCAAACGCGTCGACCCGTTGCGCAGTCAGACCGGCCTCGACCGCGTGGACGTGATCGATCGGATGGTCGACTCGTTCCGCAACCGCTACGACCTCGGCTCCGGCAGCATCGACGAGGCCACGGTGAAGCAGGCCGAGGAACTCGTCGGTACCAAGTTCGGGACCGAGGAGTGGCTTACGCGGGTGCCGTGATCGGGACGGCGTTGCCACTCACGCGGACTCTGGTGTCGTCGGCGCGCAGCTCGACCCGGATCAGGCTGGGACGGCCCAGGTCGTCGCCCTGGTGGAGGGTGAGTGTGGCCGCCGGCTGGACCAGACCGAGTTCGCGCAGGTACGCCCCGAACGCGGCGGCCGCGGCACCTGTTGCCGGGTCCTCGACCACACCGCCGACGGGGAACGGATCCCGCACGTGGAACGTGGTGGGGGACTCGCGCCACACCAGCTGCAGTGTGGTGAGGTCGCGCTCGAGCATGTAGGCGAGCAGCCGATCGAAGTCGTAGTCCAGGTCGGCCAGTCGTTGCCGGGTGGACGCACTCACGACGAGATGCCGCGCTCCGGCGTACGCGATGGACGGTGGCAACTCCGGATCGAGCTCGTCCGGCCGCCAACCGAGAATGTCCAGGGCTTCACTGATGTCGCTCACCGCCTCGACGTACGGCTCGACGCTGGTCAACGTCGCTCGCATGTCGTCGTCCACGGTGACCGGGACGATGCCGGCCGGGGTCGAGAACATGAGCTCACCGGGACCGGTCCGCTCGGCCAGAGCCACCGCGGTCGCGATGGTCGCGTGCCCGCAGAACGGCACCTCGGCCTTGGGCGAGAAGTAGCGGACGTCTGTGCCGCCTGTGACGAAGGCGGTCTCGGAGTAGCCGACCTCGGCCGCGATCGCCTGCATGGTCTGGTCGTCCAGACCGCTCGCATCGAGGACAACACCGGCCGGGTTGCCGCCGGAGGGGTCCGTGGTGAAGGCCGCATAGCGCAGAACCGTCGTCATGCGGCCATCCAATCACCGGCGGACAATCTCGATGTGCGTGGCATTCGGGGAGGTCGTGGTCTTCGTGACTTTGTAGTTGCCGAGGGCGTCGGCGACGTTGTCGAAGAGGCGTACGCCGGCACCGGCCAGGATCGGTGCGACGACGATGTGCAGCTCGTCGATCAGTCCGGCGCGCAGGTACTGCTGGACCGTCGACGCTCCACCCCCGATCAGCACGTCCTGCCCGTTGGCGGCCTTGAACGCCCGCTCCAGGACGGTCTCGACCGGGTCGTCGGTGAAGTGGAACGTCGTACCGCCTTCCATCGGCAGCGACGGGCGCAAGTAGTGCGTGTGCACGAAGACGTCGTGGTGGTACGGCGGGTTGTCACCCCACCAGCCCGTCCACGACTCGTCCTCCCACGGTCCGCGAATCGGCCCGAACATGTTGCGCCCCATGATGGTCGCGCCGACGCCCTCCTCGAAGCGGCCGACCTGGTCCACGTCGATGCCGGTCTTACCAGCCGCCTTGTCTTCTTGTGCGGCGAACATCCAGTCGTGCAGCCCCTCGACCCCGTCCCCGAACGGCGCCTCCAACCGCTGATCCACTCCGGTCCCGAACCCATCCACCGTGATCGTGAAGTTCTCCACCCGAACCTTCGCCATGACCCTCTCCTCGGCTAGTCCCGACTCTCACCCCTTGGTCGAAGCGGGCCCGGGCCGTTTGACATGCCCAGGAGATCTATTTCGCCCAGTCCAGCAAGCTGTTGTCATGGAGCGGATCGGTTACGTGATCTTGTACGTCGGGGATCTCGAGGCGTCGGTGGGGTTTTATCGGGATGTGGTGGGGTTCGAGTACAAGTTCACGGATGCGGGGTATGCGGAGTTCGATGCCGGTGGGGTGCGGTTCGCGTTGTATGAGCGGCGGCGGGCGGAGTGGTTGACCGGGCGGGACGTAGCGCCGGGCGCGGGTGGGGAAGTGGTGGTGATGGTTGCGGACGCGGATGCGTGCGCGGAGCGGCTGGCGGGGCTGGGCGTGGCGCTGCTGAGCGGGCCGGCCGACCGTCCGTGGGGACATCGGACGGTGCATGTGGCCGACCCGGACGGTTTCGTGGTCGAGTTCGCGGCGGAGATCCCGCGGGCTCGAGGGCGGCGGCGTACCTGAGTCAGCGGCGGTAGCGGTTGTGGTGCTCCCAGCGGCGATGGCCCATGCCGCTGAACAGCATGATCCAGAAGAAGCCCCACAGCAGCCACGGTGCGGTCAGGGTGATGGCCGCGACGACGAGGCCGATCATCAGGAACGGCGCCAGCATCATGATCGGCGGCGGTGGGCCGGGACGGCGGCGGGCGCGGGCCGTCTGCGGCGACCACGGGCCCTGGGCGAGTTGCAGCTCGGCCGGGCTCGGGAGGTCGTCGAAGAGCGGCGTGAGGTCGTCGACGTACCGCGCTTGGGTCGCCTGCTCGCTGCGCTCCTCGAACTCGGTCTGGGTCAGCCGGCCCGCGACGAAATGATCGCTGAGCAGGGAGACGGCCTGATCGCGTTCGGCGTCACCGATCCGCAGCGAGCCCCGGCGTTCAGCCCGGCGTTGGTCGGGGTCGCGCCACTCGGGAAAGGGGAGACTCATGAGCGGTCCTCGTCCGTGCTCTCGTCGGCGAGGATGCCGTACAGCTTCCGGCGCAGTTCGCCGAGTGCCTCCCGCGCCTTCGCCTGCTGCTCCGGCGTGCCGGTCGCGAGGATCTGCCACATCGCCGTCGCCACCTGGCCGAGCATCGGCTTCAGCCCGTTCTCGTCGTCGGCGGCCGGGGCGCTCATCGCCTCCCACGGCGCGGACACCTCGTCCTGGTGCTCAGCGACGTACGCGCGTCCTTCGTCGGTCAGCGTGAACGTCCGGCGACCGACCTCCGCGTCCGCGGTGACCAGGCCCTCGTCCTCGAGCTGCTGCAGGGTGGGGTAGATCGAGCCGGGGCTCGGCTTCCACACGCCGCCGCTGCGCTCGGCGATCTCCTGGATCAGCTGGTAGCCGTTCATCGGCTGCTCGGCGAGGACCGCGAGGATGGCGGCCCGCACGTCACCGCGCCGGGCCTTCGGTCCACGCCAGCGCGGCGGCGGACCCCACGGCGGCCCGAACGTCTGGCCACCGCCGAACATCGCCCACGGCGGGGCGAATCCCTGGTGTCCGTGGTGCACACGCCGCCCGGTCATCGCGGCGCGCAACTCCTCTTTGATGTCGTCGAAGGCTGAACAGTGCCGCGCGAAGTGCTGCCAGGGCCACCCCGCGGCGTACGTCGATCCGGTCATCACGACCACCGTCCCTCACGAAGAGATTGCGATACGTCGACGATATATCGCCAACCATCGCAACCCAAGGGACTCAACGAGCGACCTCCAGGTCGGCCACGGTGGCCAGCAGCCGGAGCGCGTCGTACGTCGGACTCGCCGGCTCGGCGCTGTAAACGGTCAGCGTGAGCCCGGGATCGGCGGGTAGCGGCATCGCCTCGAACCGCAGCTCCAGTACGCCGACCTCCGGGTGCTGGAAGTGCTTGACGCCGGTGTGGTGCAGCCGCACGTCGTGCGCGGCCCACCGCACCCGGAACTCCTCGCTGCGTGTGGACAACTCGCCGACGAGCTCGGTCAGCTTGTGGTTGAAGGGATCGCGGCCGGCCTCGGTCCGGAGCAGCGCCACGGTGGTGTTCGCGGAGTGGTTCCAGTCGGGGTAGAACGTGCGGGCGGCCGGGGCGAGGAAGTTGAACCGGGCGAGGTTCGCCGGCCGGCAGTCCATCGCGAACGCCGGCGCGAACAGCGCGCGACCCAGCGGGTTGGCCGCGAGCACGTCGAGCCGCCCGTTGCGGACGAACGCCGGTGCGTCGGTCAGGGACTCGAGGATGCCGAGGATCCCGGGCCGGACCTCCTCCGTCGTCCGACGGCGCCGTTTGCGCGCGCTCGTACCAGCCGTACGGGCGAGGTCGTACAGGTGCTCGCGTTCCGCCTCGTCCAGCCGGAGTGCGTCCCCGATCGCGTCGATCACACTGTCGGAGACTCCACCGAGGTTGCCGCGCTCGAGGCGGGCGTAGTACTCGACGCTCACACCGGCGAGGAGCGCGACCTCTTCGCGGCGCAGGCCGGGCACCCTGCGGTGACCGGTCTGAAGTCCGGGGAGGCCGGCCTGCTCCGGAGTGATCTTCGCGCGCCGGCTGGCCAGGAACTCCCGGACCTCGCTGCGATTGTCCACGCTTTCGAGGCTAGCGCGGTGGTGCACAGGTCAGAACCAGTTGCGTGGCTGGTCGGGGTACGGCTCCTCGAGTCGCTTGAGCTCTGCCTCGGTCAGCTCGAGCTCGAGCGCTGCCGCGGCGTCCGTGAGGTGGTGTGGCTTCGTGGCACCGACTATGGGCGCTGAGACGACCGGTCTGGTCAGCAACCAGGCCAGTGCGACCTGTGCCATCGGCACACCGCGCTCGGCTGCCACGGCTTCCAGCGCATCGACGCTCTGCTGGTCGCTGTCGCGGGCGAGGGCCCTGGAGATCCGGTCGGTGTCCGCGCGCAGTGTCTGCGTACCCCATGGCTTGCCGAGCTTGCCTTTGGCCAGTGGGGAGTACGGAATGGAACCGACGCCCTGGTCCGCGCAGAGCGGCAGCAACTCCCGTTCGTCGTCACGCCGGATCAGGTTGTACTGGTTCTGCATCGCGACGAACCGCGTCCACCCGCCCTGGTCGGCGGTGTGCTGCAGCTTCGCGAACTGCCACGCCCACATCGACGACGCACCGAGATAGCGGACCTTCCCCGCCCGTACGACGTCGTGCAGCGCCTCCATCGTCTCCTCGACCGGCGTCTCCGGGTCCCACCGGTGGATCTGGTAGAGGTCGACGTACTCCGTGCCCAGCCTGGTCAGCGAAGCGTCGATCTGCTCCAGGATCGCCTTGCGCGACAGCCCCGATCCGCCCGGGCCGTCGTGCATCTTGCCCCACACCTTGGTCGCCAGTACGACGTCCTCGCGCCGGGTGTACCGCTTGATCGCGCGACCGACGAACTCCTCGGAGCTACCACCGCCGTACGTGTTCGCCGTGTCCCAGAAGGTGATCCCCAGCTCCAGCGCCTGCCGGAAGTACGGCTGCGAGCTCTCCTCGTCCAGCGTCCACTGATGGAACTCGTTGCGCTCGCCGAAACTCATGCATCCCAAAGCGAGCCGGCTGACCTTGAGGCCGGTCTGCCCCAACCGCACATACTCCACGTCGAACCCTCTTTCCGTTGGACTCGACGCTACGAGGCCTCCGCCGGTTGTGGGAGACCCTGTCAGTACAGGTATTCAGGCGGCGAACTTCAGATCGGCGGCGGTGGCGGTGAGCACGATGGAGCTGCCCTCGACGCTGACCTGCTTCAGCGTCGCGCCGTACGGCAGCTTGGGGAGGGTGATCGCCCGGGAGAGCTGATTGCGCACCGCGTTCCGGACGAACGACGGGACCGCGTCGGACAGCTCGTCGACGGTGAGGACGATGCGGCCCTTCTCGACCTGCGGGCGCAGCGTCGCCTCGGCCTCGACACCGCGGATCGACAACTTCGCGTGCAGCTTGCCGTCGGCCGCATCGAGCGTCAGTCCCTGCACACCGGTGCTGCGGACCGCGAGCTTGGCGAGTTCGGCCGGGGACAGCTGCAGCCGGACGTCGGTGGAGTCGATCGTGACCGCCGTACCGGGCGTCCGCGTCAGCAGACCGCGCGGCACCTGGACGCCGTGCAGTTCGACCTTGAGATCCTCCGCCGGGATCGAGTCGAACGTCGGCTGCTTCATGGTCAGCGTGACCTTCGAGAACCTCTCCCTGGCCAGCTGCGGCAGGAACCCGAACCCGCCGATCTTGACGGAGGTGTCGGCCGCGCGGACGTCGTACTGCGCCGCCTCCTTCTCGGCCATCGTCGCGAGCTGGTTCTCCGCAACCCAGGCGGCGGCCCGGTCGACGGCGACCGCCAGCACCCCGAGCACCACCAACGTGACAACCAGCCGTCGCAACCAGCGCCGCGGTCTCCTGGAACTCATCCCTGCCCTTCCGTCGATCCGCACAGCCTAGAGGTCGTCACGCGACGACCATCTCCCGGAGGGCGTCGTCGGTGCGGGCAGGTTTGATGCCGAAGGCAACGGTTGCGGCGGTGGAGTCGACCACGAACGGGCGCTGCCACTGGTACTGCGTCTCGAGCATCTCGCGGGCGTCCGGGCTGAACAGGCCGGCGAGCCGGAGCGCGATCGCGGGCATCTTCGCAACGCGGGCCTCGGGTGCTCCCGCGAGTTCGGCGGCGCGGGTGGCGAGGGCCCGGACCGAGACCGGGGCCGGGGTCGGCACGTGCCACGGGCGGCCCCAGGCGCTCGGGTCGGCCGCTACCGCGACCAGGGTCCTCGCGACATCACCGACGTACGTCCAGCTGTGCGGTGCGTCGAGGTCCGCCGGCGCCAGGCCGCGCTTGCCTTTGATCACCTTGGGCAGCACCATGACGCTGAACGCCGACACCGCGCCGGCGCCGAGGTAGTCCGAGCCCCGCACCTCGGCGGTCCGGATCCGTCCTGCCTCGTGCGCGGCCAACGCATCGGTCCACAGCTTGGCGCGCACCCGCCCCTTGACCGAGTTGGGTAGCAGCGGCGTGTCCTCGGTCATCACTCCGTCGACAGCGCCGTACCCATAGAGGTTGCCGGTTGTCACCAGTACGGCGCCTGTCGTTTCGGCCGCCCGGATGAGCGCGGCCCCCAGCGGAGGCCAGTCCGTCGACCAGCGGTGGTACGGCGGCCCCGCACACGAGTAGAGCGCCGTCGCGCCCTCGGTCAGCCGCGCCAGCGCCTCCCCATCACTCGCATCCGCCGCGACCCGCTCGATCCCGCCGGCCTCAGGCCCGCTCCCCGAGCGGGTGATCACGCGAACCTGTTCTCCCTGACCCGCGAGTAGCCGAGCAGTAGCAGACCCGACAGGACCGGCGCCGACGACGACGTGCACTGGTACCCCTTCCAGAGGACTCGGCGCCCAGTCTTACCTATCCGACGGTCCCGGTTGCCGGCGTGGGGGTGCCTTGTCAGGACTTGTCGTAGTGGGAGGGCGGGAACGGGTGCCGATCGGTCAGCGGGTAGAGCTCGCTCTCCTCCGTCTGGCGTTTGATCTCCGCCTCTTCCTCCCGGTACTCCTCGGTGTCGGTCGGATCGTCCGCCGCGGGCACATCGGTGGCCGGCGGGACGTCGTCGGGGTCGTAGGCGTCGACACCGGCTTCGACCCGCTCCTGCTCCGTCCGGCGGGCGAGATCGTCGTCGTCCGGGTGCAGTGGCAGGCCGCCGTGCTCGCGGCGGTCGTGGTGAACATCCTCCGACGTTTCGAAGGGTTCGTCAGTCATCGCTACCTCCACTGATCCCGAAGCCGCTGGTGTCTTTCCGAGCGTACTCGCGCCTTCATGGCTCGCCAGACCGCGGTCTTGTGCCCCGGAAGGAACCGTTACTGGTGGAGTGAGACGCCGGCGACGATCGCGATCGCGATGATCGTGGCAGCGAGCCAGTCGACGGCGAGGCAGAACGGCGGCCACCACCGGGTATTCGCGACATAGTGCGTGCGGTGCTGCCAGAGGTCCTTGAACCCGTGCGCGATCAGAGCGACGACGAGTAGCCACGCCGATCCGGTGATGCCCGCAGCGGCGAGTACGACGAACGCGCCGGCGACGGCGGTCTCGACGGCGATGACCGCCGGTCGTCCGTCGGCGACGGCGAAGCCGATGTAGACCGCTGCGATCAGCACCACCGAGAGGGCGTAGACGGTCGCTGGATCGAGCCACCAGAAGCCGAAAGGCGCTGCGGCCTGGATGACGCCCCAGACGAGTCCCCAGGCGAGCGGGACCCGCTCGTTGGCGAACAGTCTCGACATCAGCGGGGTGGGGACTGCAAGGTCTGGATCGACTGATCCGAGCCTGCGGCGGCGATCTGATCCGCGAGGTACGACGCGTCGGACCCGACCCAGCCGAGGACGGCCGAGGTCCTGGTGTGCTGCCAGGTGAGGCCGAGCATGTACAGACCGGGGGACGAGGTGACGCCGCGGTTGTGCGGGATGCGTCCCCGTTCGTCCTGTACGCCGGGCACGTCGATCCAGTCGTAGTCCGTCGTGAACCCGGTCGCCCATACGACAGCGTCGTACTCCGAGGCAGTCCCGTCGGCGAAGGTCACGGTCCGGCCGGTCGCCGCCGTCACGCGGGGACGGATCCGGATGCCGTGCCGCTTCGCAAGCTGTCGCGGTCCGCTGCCGATCACCTGGTCGCGTCCGGCCAGCCGGTTTCCCAGCCGGGAGCCGACCGTGACCCGATCCAGGCCGAGCCCGCTCGCCCACCACCACACGTCGCGACCCAAGGGCCGCTGAGGGATCGTCGGGATCCGTTGGCCGGCTGCCAGTTCCACGGTATGGGTGGCGCTGAGCTCCAGGGCAATCTGGCAGCCCGAGTTCGCGGCTCCCACGACCAGGACCCTTTCGCCCGCGAGGTCCTGCGGTCGCCGGTATTCCACGCTGTGGATCTGCGTCACCTCTGCGCCGAGGTCGTTCGCGATCGGCGGGATCAACGGGGTATGGAAGGGCCCGGTGGCAACCACCACCTGCCGTGCCTTCCAGGTGTCTCGCCCCGCCGTCACGACGTACCCGTCGTCGCTCCTGGTCAGCGATTCGACGGTTGTGTTCAGCCGCACCGGTAGCTGGAACCGCGCCGCGTACGCCTGCAGGAAGTCCGCGACGTCGTCCTTGCCGGGATAGGTGTCTTTCGCGGCGGGGAAAGGCATTCCCGGCAGGTTGTCGAACTGGGCCGGTGTGAATAACTGCAGGGAATCCCATCGCGAGCGCCACGCGTAGCCGATCGCCGGGCCCGCGTCCACGATCAGGAAGCGTTGCCCGCGCTCGGCCAGGTGGTAGCCCATCACCATGCCGGCCTGGCCACCGCCGATCACCAGCACGTCCAGGATGTCCGTCATGACGACACCGGCTCGGGACGACGGGCGACATTGAAGCTGAACATCATGCCGCTCTCGGTGTGCTCGGCGATGTGGCAGTGCGCCATCCACAGCCCGGGATTCGAAACGTCCAGCAGGATGTCCACCGTTTCGCCGGCGCGCACCAGGACGGTGTCCTTCCAGACGAGGTTGGTCTCCGGCTCGTCGTCCCTGGACAGGATCAGGAAGCGACCGGCGCCGTGGATGTGGAACGGATGGTGCATCGGGTGATCGGAGTCCATCTCGTTGACCAGCCGGATCTTCACCCGGTCGCCGACGGTGAACGCCCAGGTGATGGCTCCGTTCTCGTCGCCGGTCTCCCGGTCGACGAGTTGCCAGATCATGTTGCCGGGATCCGACGCGCGGTTGATCTCCGGCATCAGGTCTTCCCACTCCAGGCCATCACCGTGATCGTGTCCGCCGTGCGCTGCGGCCTCCTGGGGCATCGCGGTGGAGGGCACCAGTTTCATGCCGCACTGTGGGCATTTCGACGGCTCGGTGGCGGTGACGTCGGGGTGCATCGGGCAGGCGTAGCTGGACGCGAGTACGTCGTCCCCGCCGTACAGGAGCGGCATCTGGGACAGGAACGCGAGGACCTTGTCGGGTTTCCGGTCGAGGTCGGGGCCGATCGACTGGTGTACGGCGGTGAGGTCCGGGTCGGTCCGCAACGTGTCGAACGACGCGGCAGCAACGCCGCCCTCGCCGGCCGTGACCGTGAAACCGCCGAGGTCGTACACCCGGTCCGGGGTGCGATTCTCCAGCCGCACCTCGCCGGGGGCGTCGAACAGTACGTCGACGACCGCGCGTTCGGAGGGGGCGAGCAATACCGCCTCGATGAACGTCTCGCGCTCGTACCGGCCGCTGTCGCCGCCTACCAGCTTCGCCCGGGCGCCGCGGACGGCCACGTTGAAGATCCGGGTGTTGGCCGTGTTGACGAGGTACAGGCGTACGACCTCTCCCTGCACTGCCTGGCCGGAGAACTGGGTCTCACCGTTGATCAGCATGACGTTGCCGAACCGGCCCATGGCGGTGAAGGTCGGCCCGGATCGGTTGAAGGGCGCGATGTGTCCGTCTTCGACCAGTAGGTCGTCCACCGTGAGCGTGAGCTGCCGGTCGACGGCGGGCCAGTACGACGAGTCCGACGGCTTGACGACGATCGCGCCGTACAGGCCCATCTCCTGGGCGAAGTCCTCCCGCATGTGCGGGTGGTACCAGTACAGGCCGGGGTCCGGGAACTGGAGCTTGTAGGTGAACGACCCGCCGATCTGGATCGGCTTCTGGGTCTCATGCGGGACTCCGTCGTACCGGTTCTCCAACCGCAGGCCGTGCCAGTGCACGGTCGTCTCGACGTCACCGTCGTTCCGCACCTGCACCGTGATCTCCGAATCCTGGTCCACGTGCAGGGTCGGGCCCGGGATCGACCCGTTGTAGGCAAGCATGCGCAGCTCGGCGTCGTCGATGCGTTTGCGCACCGCACCGATGCCAAGCTCGAGCAGGTCGCCGTCATGCAGCCGCACCAAGCCTGTGGGCGCTACATCAGCCAATCCGGCCGTTTCTGTGCTGAACACGTCGTGAGAATCCATGCTCGATGACCTTTCGTGGCGTGGAGCCGGCTTCGATGGTTCGCCGGGGGGACGCAGAGCGGGGTCAGGGCACAGGAAATCCTCGGTACCACCAACCTACGCCGAGAACCGGACAACAAATAGGGCGCTCAGCTCTCGGGGCTCGGAGCGCGCCAGGTCGCGCCGGTCTGCCGGATGTACTCGTCGACCGCCTCGTCGAGGGTGGGGAGGAAGTGCGCCGGATCGATCGTGCGGGTGAGCTCGTACCGGTCGACCTTCTCGCGCACCGGATCCTTCATCTCCGCGAACACCAGGGAAACACCGCGCGCGTTGAGCCAGGCGTCCAGCTCGTGCAGCATGTCCGAGGCTGTGGTGTCGATGTCGGTGATCGGCTCGGCGGCCACGATGATCCAGCGCAGGCCGGGGTGATCCTCGGCGATCTCCCGGACCTTCTCACCGAACATCCGCGCGTTCGCGAAGATCAGGGGCGCGTCGAACCGGTAGACGACCAGGCCGGGCAGTAGCTCGGCCTGGGGGTAGCTGTCGGTGTCGTGCAGGCCGTCGATCCCCTCGACCCGGCCGAGCTCGGTCTGGTGCGGCCACCACGCGCGGCGGAAGACGTTGAGGATGGACAGCCCGACGGCGATGAGGATTCCGGGCAGTACGCCGAGGAGCGCCACGCCGAGCAGCGCGATGATCGACAGGGCCCACTCCGTCCGGCGCTGATGCCACAGCCGGCGCGTCCCCGCGATGTCCGCCAGCGACAGTGCGGCGGCAATGACGATCGCGCCCAGTGTCGGCTGCGGCACGTACTGCATCAGGGAGGTGGCGAAGACCAGGACCACGGTGATCGTCGCGGCGCCGACGATGCCGGTCACCTGGGACTTGGAACCGGCCTGCTCGGCGACGGCGGTGCGGGACCCGCTGGTGCTGACCGGAAAGCCCTGGAAGAACCCGGCCGCGATGTTGGCCGCACCGATGCCGACCATCTCCTGGTTTCCGCGCACCCGGTCGCCCCGGCGCGCGGCGAACGCCGAGGCCGTGGACATCGTGTCGGCGAGCGCGACAACGGCGATCGCGAGCGCCCCGACGAACAGTGGCGGTAGGTCGTCAAGGCTGACCTGTGGGATCGTGAACGGCGGGAAACCCTGTGGGAGCTTTCCGACCGTGTCGACGTCGTGGGACTCCAGGTCGAACGCGCTGACCAGGATGGACGCGAGCACCACGATGATGAGGACGCTCGGCAGCTTGGGCAGGAAGCGATTCAGCAGCAGGATGCCGACCAGCGAGCCGATCCCGAGGGCCGCGGCCGTCGCGTTGGCGTCGCCGGCCGCGAGCCCCGACACGAAGGCACCCGCCTCGGCCAGCAGCCCGTCGGCATCGACCGAGAACCCGAAGAGCTTGGCCAGCTGACCGATCACGATGGTCAGCGCGAGCCCGTTCATGTAGCCGATCTGCGTCGGCTTCGACAGCAGGTCGGCCACGAACCCGAACCGGGCCAGCCCGGCGACCGTCATCACCACGCCGACCATCACCGCCAGCACCGACGCGAGCGCGACGGCCCGGGCGGGATCACCGTTGGCGAGCATGAGTGGCGCAATCGTCGCCGCGATCATCGGGCCGAGGGACGAGTCGGGACCGAGCACCAGCACTCTGGACGGTCCGAACACCGCATAGCCGAGCAGACACAGGATCGAGGTATAGAGCCCGGTCACGGTCGGCAGCCCGGCGAGTTCGGCGTACGCCATCCCCTGGGGGACCAGCAGCGCCGAGAGCACGAGGCCGGCGACGATGTCCTTGGGCAGCCACGACCGTTGGTACGACCTGGCCACGCCCAGGCCAGGCACGTAGTCCTGCCACCCAGGCGGTCTCACATCCGGTTCTTTGGCGGTCGCGGCCATGGTGGTCAGCCGACCGTCCCGGCACACTCGCCGTCAAGAGCCAGAGTCTTCATGCGCGCGGCCTATTCTTCCGCGAACGGATCGGCGGCCGCGCCGGACGGCGCCTGTGCCTCGAGGACGCTCTTGACCTCTTGCAGCGCCTTCCGCCGGTCCCTGCCGACCTTGGGATAGCGAGGATCGATCTCGATCAGCGTGTTGGCGATCACCGCGCCGGCGGCGATGCGGGCGTACCACTTGCGGTCGGCGGGAATCACGTACCACGGCGCCCACTCGGTGCTCGTCTCGGAGAGCATCCGCGAGAACGCGCGCTGATAGTCGTCCCAGTAGTCGCGCTCGCGGATGTCGGCCGAGGAGAACTTCCAGTTGTGGTCGCGCAGGTCGATCCGCCGCAGGAAGCGGATCCGCTGCTCCTCCTTGGAGAGGTTCAGGAAGAGCTTGACGATCTTGAAGCCGTTGTCGCTGAGGGTCCGCTCCCACTGGTTGATCTCGCTATAGCGCCGCTTCCAGAGCCCCTGGCGGCTGCCCGCCGGCAGTTTCTGCCGGTCGAGGAGCTCCGGGTGCACGCGGACGACCAGGACCTCCTCGTAGTGCGAACGATTGAAGATGCCGATCTCACCGCGGGCCGGCAAGTGCAGCCCGTAGCGCCACAGGTAGTCGTGATCCAGTTCCTCGCTGGAAGGGACCTTGAAGCCGTGCACCGACACACCCTGTGGGTTGACCCCGGTCATGACGTGGCGGATGGTGCCGTCCTTGCCGCCGGCGTCGAGTGCCTGCAGCACCACCAGGACGCCGTGGGTGTGCTGCGCGTACAGCCGGGACTGATACTCGGCCAACAGGTCGATGCCGCGGTCGAGCATCTTGCGGCCGCGCTTCTTGGACCGGATCGTGCCCCTGAAGTCCGGCGCGAAGTCCCTCGCCAGCTTGACCTTCGAGCCCGGTTCGACCCGGAACGGCTCGATGAAGTCCGCGATCTTCTGTTCGCGAGATGTCATTCCCTGTCCCTACCTCTTCAGATCGCCCGACCATCAGTCGACCGCCCACCGGACCGTTCTGCATCCCCCCTTGCGGACGAGTCCGGAACCTACGTCGCAGGCGTGTGCCGGGCACGAGCCGGCGCGACGGCGTGCTCCGGGCTGACCGTCGCCGGCGTCCGCTGCCGGCGCCTCCTGACCAGCTTGTCCAACTCGACGACGATCGGGAGCAACGCGGCAAGGCCGAAGCAGGTGAGCCACTGACGCGGACTGAGCGCGACGGTGAGCAGCCCGCTCTGGATCGTCGGGAGCTGGGTCGCGAGGAACAGCAGGACAACGGAGATCAGGGCGATCCCCAGCGCCTTCAGGATCGGTGACGTCAGGCCGCTCGCCGGGTCGCGCCGGTTGACCACCGCGTTGAACATCGTCCCCAGACCCATCACCACGAATGTCATCGTCATCGACACGCTGCCTTGCGTCGTACTCGGATCGTCCGGCCCGGCGACCAGCGGTGCGAACGCCGCGATGAAGAGCACGAAGGCGTAGACGATCCACAGCACCACAGCGCCCCGGTTCGTGATCGGTACGCCGGGGTCGCGCGGTGGACGGTGCATGACGTCGGGATCACCGGGGTCGACGGCGATGATCACCACTCCGGCGGCGGTGGCGAAGAACAACAGGAAGAGCACCATCGACGGAGTCATCGCCGCCCCGTCGTTGATGTCGAACACGGTGGCGGCGAGGAAGAGCAGGACCAGCGAGAGCAGTTGCGTCATCTGGTAGCGCACGTACGAGACGACCTTGTCGTACACGCGCCGCCCGATCTCGACGGCGTGGACGAGGGTGCCGAAGTTGTCGTCGGTGAGCACCATCCGCGCGGCCTGCTTGGTCACCTCGCTGCCGCTCCCCATCGCCACCCCGATGTCGGCCTGCTTGAGGGCGGCCGCGTCGTTGACGGCGTCGCCGGTCATCGCGACGATCAGGCCCTGCTCCTGCATGGTCCGGGCGAGTCGCAACTTGTCCTCGGGGGTGACCCGCCCGAACACGTGCAGCTCGGGCAACCGCCGCTTCAGCTCCTCGTCGCTGAGTGCCACCAGTTCCCCGCCACTGATCGCGCCGGGACCAAGGCCCAGTTCCTCGCCGATCGCCTGCGCGGTGACCGCGTGGTCACCGGTGATCATGCGTACGTCGATGCCCGCGGTGAGCGCCGTACCGACTGCGCTCTTCGCCTCCGTGCGCAGCGGGTCGATGATGCCCGCGAGCCCGACGAACGAGAGCCCTGTGGTCAAGGACATCGGATCGCTGGTCATCGTGGCCAGCTCGTCGTCCGAGACCAGCCGGGCCGCGAACGCGAGGACGCGCAGGCCCTTCTGCCCCATCCGGACGTTGGCCTCGTCGATGCCGGGCCGCGACTCCGTGATCGGGACCTGAGAGCCGCTGAGCGGGCCGCCGGCCTGGGTGCAGCGCGCGACGACGACATCGGGCGCGCCCTTGACCAGCTCGATCACGTGCTCGGCGCCGTCGACGGTCACCCGGTGGAACGTCGCCATGAACTTGTACTCGGAATCGAACGGAACCTCTGACAGCCGCGGGTAGGCCTGCCGGGTCTCCTCGGAGTCGATGCCGAGCTTCGCGGCCAGCACCACCAGCGCGGCCTCGGTCGGGTCGCCGATCACCGATCCGTCGTCGCCGACCACCGCGTCGCTGTCGAGGACCAGTCCGAGGCCGAGGCGGGTGAAGTCCGGCACCGGTACGCCGGCCACCGAACGGATCGCGCCGCTCTTGGCGTATCCCTCCCCGTCGACGGTGAACCACAACCCGCTCGCGTACAACGTCGAGACCATCATCTGGTTCAGCGTGAGCGTCCCCGTCTTGTCGGTGTTGATCGCGCTCGTCGCACCGAGCGTCTCGACGTCGGTGAGGTTCTTCACCACGGCCTTCGCCGCGGCCAGCTGCTTCGCGCCGAGCGAGAGCAGACCCGAGACGAACGCCGGCATGCCGGTCGGGATCGCCGAGATGGCCATGGCGGTGCCGAGCAGCAGCAGGTCCTTGCCCGGCACCCCACGGATCAGGCCGACCACGACGATGACCGCGACCGCTCCCCACGCGACGATCCCCAGGACCTTCGTCAGCGAGTCCAGCTCGCGCTGGAGCGGTGATCGGGTGCGTGTCACCGAAGTGAGCATCGTCGCGATCCGGCCCATCTGCGTCTGCATCCCGGTCGCCGTGACCATGATCGTGCCCGTGCCCCGCGTCACCGAGGTGTTTTGGAACAGCATGTTGGTCTGGTCACCCAGACCGACGTCCGCGGAGGCCAGTGGGCTCGTGCCCTTGGCGATCGGCGCACTCTCTCCGGTGAGCGCGGCCTCCTGCGCCTCCAAGGTCGCGGATCGGACGATCCGGCCGTCGGCGGGCACGATGTCGCCCGCCTCGACGTGGACGATGTCGCCCGGGACCACCTGCGTGGCCGCGATCATGGTCACGTCGCCGTCGCGAACCACTCGCGCCTGCGGGACCTGTAGGTCGGCGAGGGCGTTGACGCTGGCCCGTGCCGTGAGCTCCTGGCGGGTGCCCAGCCCGACGTTCAGCAGGATCAGCAACGCGACGATGATCCCGGTCGAGAGTTCCCCGATCAGGACGCTCACGACCACGACGGCGATCAGCATGATGTTCATCGGGTCGCGCAGTTGCTGCGCCGCGATGGCCCAGGCCGAGGGCGGCTTCTCCGCGGCGATCTCGTTCGCGCCGTACGTCGAGAGCCGGCTGCCCGCCTCACTCCCGGTCAGCCCGGAAACGGCATCGGAGCCGGCCGCGGCGACGACCTCGTCCACCGAGAGCACGTACGGCGGACGCTCTGCGTCGGTCGCTGTCATCCCGGTCTCACTCACCTGTGTCTCCTCTCGATCGCGGCGTACCGCCAGCAGGTGCGCCCGCGTCCTTGCCCGGAGTCGGGAGCATGTATGTGACGACGAATGCCACCGCCACGGCCACCACGACCTGCGGTGTCACCTTCACACCGTCCGCACCGAGCAGCAGGGTGGCCAACAGCGTGGAGGTCATCGGCAGCCGCAACATCGCGGAACACATGGCGCCGATGCCCATGCCGATCGCCGGCGCGAGACTCATGCCGGGCAACCCGCTCGCGGCGATACCCAGCACCGCGCCGGTGAACATGGCGGGGAAGACCGGTCCGCCGCGGAATGCGCTCAGCGAGAGCCCGTACGCGAACGTCTTACAGGCGGCGAGCAGGATCAGCACGCCGACCGAATAGTCCGCGGCGTTTGCGACCAGCGACGGCAGAGCATCCTGGCCGGAGAACAACACCTCGGTGAAGCTGTGGTCGGAGATCAGTTGGTAGGCCATCGCGGTCAGGCCGATGACCAGGCCGAGGCCCGCGGTCACCAGCACCCGGTTCATGTGGACGACCGGACGTAGCGACAGCCCGATCCAGCGGATCACCCAGCCCAGTAGTGCCCCGGCCGCGCCCATGACCAGAGCCCAGGCCATGGTGGCCACTGTCGGGTCCACCGCAGGCGGCACTGAGGTCAGGGCCAGCGAGAAGCTGCCGAGTCCGGTCCAATTGTCCAGGCCGACGAAGACCAGCGCGCCGACGCCGGAGGCCAGCAGTCCCGGCAGCGCCACCAAGCTCAGCGTCGCACCCCCGACGCTGGCGGCCTCCATGATCAGGAAGGCGCCGAGGACGGGAGAGCCGAGCAGGGTGCTGATCGCCGCGAAGCTGCCGGCTGCCGCCATGATCGTCAGCGCCATCGGTGGCGCGTCCTTCTTGACGAGATGCACGGTCAGCGCCGCAAGGCCGCCACCGATGGCGATCAGGGGAGCCTCAGGGCCGAGGACGGCGCCGAGACTGAGGGTGGTCAGGGCCGCCAGGATGACGCAGGGGAGGTCCCGGTCGACCGGCGGACTTCCACCGGCCTTGAACCCGAACGCCGGTGAGTGGCCGCCGTTGCCGGGCAGGTACCGGATGGTCAACCCGGTCAACAGTCCACACAGCACCAACCAGGGCACCGGCCACCATGCGGGTGCACCCCCGGTGAAGATCTGCTTCGGGAGATCGTCGAACACGGCCTGCTGGATCTTGCTGGTCAGCGCCAGGAAACCGTACGCGGCGGCCGAGATCGGGATCCCGAGGATCGCGGCGAGGAGCAGCGCGGTCAGGTACTGCTTGGAACGGATGACCGTCGACGGGTCCAGCGTCGGCGGCGAAGAGGACGGTGCACCGATCGACACGACGGACTCCTCTCAGTCGCCTCCACGATCCGCGCGGGCGGCGGCCGACGCATCGTCCAGGCCGGGTGATCTCCGGTGTAGTGGTTCGGTCGCCCTTGGTGAACGGACCGGCACCTGCCGCGAGATCACCCCCGCGGGGTGATGCCCGGCCACGGCCGACGCTTGACGCTCGAATCTCGACCGGCGAATGAGATGGCTCCGACGGGGGTAGGCATGGGCGGCGTCATCGGTGACATCCTTCCCCTCGCGTTGGGGGTGGCGATCAGCCCGATCCCCATCATCGCGGCGATCCTCATGCTCCTGTCACCGAACGCGAGGACGACCAGCATCGGGTTCCTGGCCGGCTGGGTCGCCGGCGTGGTCATCGCGGTCACCGCGTTCACCCTGCTGTCGTCCCTGCTGCCGCAGGAGGATTCCAACGCCTCGAAGCCGGTCCAGGGCATCATCAAACTTGTCCTGGGCGCCCTCCTTCTCGTCCTGGCCGTCAAGCAGTGGCGCGGTCGGCCCAGCGGCAATGCGCCGCCGGAGCTGCCGAAATGGATGTCGGCCATCGACACGCTGACCCCGGTCAAGGGGCTCGGGCTCGGAGTACTGCTCTCAGCTCTGAACCCCAAGAACCTCATCATGGCCGCCGGCGCGGGCGTCGTCATCGGCAAGAGCGACCTGGACACCGGTCAGATCGTGGTCGTCATCGTCGTCTACACGGCGATCGCCGCCTGCACCGTCGCCGTACCGATCGTTGCCTACCTCATCGCCGCCGACCGGATGGCACAGCCGCTCGAGGCGCTGCGCACCTGGCTTGTCCGCGAGAACACGACCGTGATGGCGGTTCTGCTGCTCGTGATCGGCGTTGGACTGATCGGCAAGGGCATCGGCAGCTTCTAGGCGGAAACTCGGCCTCTCGTCACCCATCAGGGATGATGCCGCGCCGCCCCTCTCGGTATCAGGGTGGGGATGGGTGGAAGGGGGAGCCATGGCTGTGAAGACTGGGGGTAGCAGATCGGCGCGCCCTGCCGCGCGGGCAGTCCGTAGACCTTCGAAGCGGGCCGCGACACGAAGCCAGTTGAGCCGTGCGGACCGGGTCGCGCTGGGGAAGGACGCCCGGAGGCTCACTCCCCGGGAGTCGCAGGCGGAGTTCCAGCCCGGCGGGTCCCGGGATCCGGTGGGCCTGCTGCTGGAGCAGGCGAAGTCGCGGGTGCCGGAGCTGGTGCCGATCCGGCACGGGCGGATGCTGGTGTCGGAGTTCACCTTCTACCGGGGGGCCGCGCTGCCGATGGCGGCCGACCTGGCCACGACGCCCACGTCGGGGCTGCGGGTGCAGCTGTGCGGAGATGCCCACCTGTCCAATTTCGGCGCGTACGCCTCACCGGAGCGGGAACTGGTCTTCGACGTCAACGACTTCGACGAGACGCTGCCCGGGCCGTTCGAATGGGACGTGAAGCGGCTTGCGGCGAGCCTGGCAGTGGCGGGACGGGACAACGGGTACCGGGGCAAACACCGCCGCAGGATCGTCCTCACGGGGGTGAAGGCGTACCGGAAGGCGATGCGCGGGTTCGCGAAACAGACGTTCCTGCAGGTCTGGTACGCGCATCTGGACATCGAAGACGCCATCGGGCAGTTCCGGTCCCAGATGAAGCCCAAAGGGTTCAAGGAAACGGAGAAGCTGCTGGCCAAGGCCCACACCCGTGACAGCACCCAGGCGCTGCGCAAGCTGACCACGGTGGACGAAGGCCGTCGGCGGATCATCAGTGACCCCCCGATGATCGTCCCCGTCGAGGAGGTCTTCGCCGACGTACAGGCCGGCGCGGTGTACGAGCAGATCCGCGCGGTGCTCGGCAAGTACCGGCGCACCCTGCAGTCCGACCGGCGGCACATGCTCGAGCAGTTCACGCTGGTCCAGGCGGCCCGCAAGGTCGTCGGTGTGGGCAGCGTCGGCACCCGCGCCTGGATCGTGTTGATGGACAGTGAGGACGGCGTCGAACCGGTGTTCCTGCAGGCCAAGGAGGCACAGCCGTCGGTCCTGGCGGACTACTGCGGGCGCGGCCGGTACGCCAACCAGGGCGAGCGCGTGGTCGCTGGACAGCACCTGATGCAGGCCGAGAGCGACATCTTCCTCGGCTGGACCCACACGCTGGGCCCGGACGGAGTGGATCGCGACTTCTACGTCCGGCAGCTCAAGGACTGGAAGTTCTCCTTCCCGATCGAGGACGTGTCCCCCTCGGGTCTGGCGGTCTATGCCCGCGTGTGCGGATGGACCCTGGCCCGCGCTCACGCTCGCTCCGGCGACCGCGTCGCTCTGGCCGCCTACCTCGGCGGCTCGAGCGCCTTCGACGAGGCGATCGCCGACTTCGCCGAAACCTACGCCGACCAGAACGCACGCGACTACACCGCGCTCCGGAGCGCCGTCGAAGACGGTAGAGCCGAAGCGACCACCGATATCTGACACCGAACCTGTGCGGTCCAGCCCGGACGGCCGAGAACGAAAGGGACGCGCGCCATGGCAGAACCCGCCATCGATCCCGATGCTGAGAGGGCGGCACTTGGAGACCGGTACTTCATCCGGTTCGAGCAAGACACCTTGCGGCAACGGCCGTTGTGGATCCGGCTGATCATCGAGTTTCTGGGCACCCTCGTCCTGGTGACGGTGGCGGCCGGATCGGGTGTGATCAATCATTACGTGGGCAACGCACCGATCAGCAGGACCGCGGCGGTGATCGCGCCCGGGGCGGTGGTGATGGCGATGATCTACGCCTGGGGCCCACTGTCGGGACTGCACATCAACCCCGCGGTGACCTTCGCCTTCGCCGCGCGGGGAGTGTTTCCGGTCAGATGGGTGGTGCCGTACTGGGTGGTCCAGTTCGCCGGGGCCATCTGTGCCGCGCTGTTCCTGCAGGGGATGTTCGGCGATGTCAGCACGGGCGGGAACTACCCGATCACCTCCTCCGGTGGGGAGTGGAAGTCGTTCGTGATGGAAGGCGTCCTGACCGCGATCCTGGCCAGCATCATCCTCAACACCGCGACCGGCGGCCGCAGCCTCGGCCACAACGCGGCGATCGCGGTCGGCTCGACGGTCGCGCTGCTCGGCCTGTTCGCCAGCCCGATCAGCGGCGCGTCGATGAACCCGGCCCGCACCCTCGGGCCCGACATCGTCGGCAACGACTACACGGGCTGGTGGGTCTACATCGCGGGCCCGCTGATCGGGGCCGCCATCGCGGTGGCGATCATCGGAGCCGTGCGCGGACTGCCCGACAAGGACGAGCTCGAGGCCGCCGAGGGCGGCGCCCTGCCGATGACCGTCACCCCCACGCCCGAAAGCAACTGAGTAGGCGGCCCGCAGACATGTTGGCCTCCGGCCAGCGTCAGGAGCGTGTGGCGATGACGGCTGAACCGCCTGCGGGCCGGGCCGGCGAGGAAGTCAGCCTGGAGGTGCGCTGGATCTTCCCGGGCCGGCTGGAGGCTGCGGTGGCCGGATGGTTCGCGCGGTTCCCGATCGGGACGGAGTCACGCGAGGACAGCTACCTGCTGGATCCGCGGCTGCCCGGGCTCTCGGTGAAGATCCGCGGGGGCAGGGCGCTGGAGGTCAAGATGTACCACGGGAGCCCGGGAGTCCTGGAGGTGGCGGGCCGCGCCCGCGGACGCCTGGAGTCCTGGCAGAAGTGGTCCTTCCCGGTCAGCGCGGCGGACCAGGACAGCGGCAGCCCGCTCGGCTGGCGGCCGGTTGGCAAAAGCCGGCGGATGGCCCATTTCTCACTGGCCGGGGGACAGATCGTGGCGCGCCCCTCGGAGCTGGACCAGGAGCCGCAGTGCGACGTGGAACTGACCGAGGTCAGCACCAGCGGCCAAGAGTGGTGGACCCTGGGGTTCGAGGCCAGCGGTCCTTCCGATCTGCTTGAAAGCACCCTCGAAGCCACCGCCCGGCTCGTCTTCGACCGGCCCCTCCCCGGCGAGGAGCCCGGTCTCGACGAGTCCAAGTCCTATCAGCAGTGGCTGACCCAACGCCCCGACCCCGAGACCGGGGCCTCGTGAGTGTCAGCGGAGGACGAGTGCGAGCGCGATCACGAAGAAGAAGACGCTTTGTGAGCTGTGGACCGCGATGCCGATCAAGGAGCTGCGCCAGCGGCGCGAGGGCAGCGCCTCGGCGAACGTGTCGACCAGGAACGTCTGCGGGATCACCCATGGCTCGTGCAGGTGATAGCAGGCGAAGAGCACGCCGTTGACAAGCCAGTCGGCTCGGCCGAACGTCCCCATCCGGGGCAGTAGCAGACCTCGGAACAACAGCTCTTCGCCGAGAGCGGTGTTGAAGATGAACACGATGACGAGCAGGGCGAACCAGATCCAGTTGCCGGACATCCACGCCTGCCCGCTGTCGGATCCGAGCAGCAGACCGAGGTCGCGGGACACCGGAGTAGGGAGAGACGGCAACATTTCCTCGAGGGCCAGCAGAGCCGTCAGCGGCAGGACCATCCACCAGAGCCGGTTGCTGCGCTTGCCGGTGCGCGGGCTGATCGGGGCGTTGAGCCACAGTGCGGCCTTGACGACTGGCCAGCGCAAGGTGCCCTGTTCGCGTCGTACGACGATGAGAACGAGGACGAACTGCCAGATCAATCCAGCCGCGAGGCACACGATGAGTGCTTGTGGAAGGGCCATCGGCCCCGAGAAAGCGTGCGCCAGAGCGGGCGCGACGACCCAGGCGAGTACTCCCATGGGAAGGGCTGCCGCTGCCCACACCTTCAGCACAGTGCCGCGCGACCAGGTCGGGATGTGGACTGCCCGGGTAGTGGTGTCGGATGTCGTCATGTCGCCCACTCATTCGTTTCCGCGGGCTGAGGCTCGTCCTCAGCAATCCTTGGTGTTCACGACGCTATGGGCGGGTCCCCCCGGAGCGCGTCGTCGGAAGGCCTTGTTCACGGGGGCACCAAGCGATGAGTGGCCGTGCGACCTTGGTAGGACGCGACGACGATCGTGGTGACGTACGTTGACGGGGTGAGCCGAGCGCGGCTGTTCTTCTCGAAGTACGGCCTCGACGTCCTGATTGTGATCGCGGCGGTCGAGAGTGCGATCAGTACGGCGCGGCGCGACGACCCGGGTCACCCGACCGGCCCCCTGCTCTTGTTCGAAGTGCTCGCGGTCAGCGCGATCGTTCTCACCCTGCTCGCGCGACGCCGCTTCCCCTTCGGCGCACCGGCGGTCACCTGGCTGTGGAGTGCGGCGCTCTCCTTCGTGGACGGCCTGCTCATCGTCGACAAGGCCGGGCTCTTCCTCGCCGGAATGGGTGCTGCCCTCCTGCTCGGCAACCTGCCGCGCGACAGGCAGGCAAGGCTCGGCCTGGCGATCGTGCTCGGCGGTGCGGCGATCGTCATCTACAACGATCCGAATCACGCGCGAGGCGACGTGATCTTCACGCCGGTGCTGTTCGCGATCGGCTGGCTCGTCGGCTACGCGCTCAGGGAGCGAACCGAGCAGACCAAGGCCGCCGAGGAGCGGGCGAGCCGGGCCGAGAGAGAGCGGGAGGCGGCGGCTCGCGTCGCGGTGGCCGAGGAGCGCGGACGGATCGCGCGAGAGCTCCATGATGTCGTCGCGCACGCCGTCAGCGTGATGGTCCTGCAGGTGGGGGCCGTGCGCCACCGGATGCCCGAGACCGACACGGAGGACCGCGAGACCCTCACGAACGTCGAGCAAGCCGGACGCACGGCACTCGCGGAGATGCGCCGTCTGCTCAACGCCATGCGACATGACGACGACGAACTCGAGCTCCTACCGCATCCGGGACTCGGCAACCTCGACGCACTCGTGGACGACGTACGAGCCGCGGGGCTGCCCGTACGGCTCGAGATCAGCGGTGAGCCGGTCGCGCTGCCGCCAGGCCTCGACCTCTCCGCCTACCGGATCTTGCAGGAGGGGCTCACCAATGCTCTGAAGCACGCTCGTGCGAGCCAGGCAGAGGTCGAGGTGCAGTACACCGCCACAGAGCTTCGACTCGAAGTCCGTGACGACGGTCCCGGCGGTCCTTCCACCGACGCCGGTGTCGGCCACGGACTGGTTGGCATCCGCGAGCGCGTCAGGATCTTCGGCGGGGGCATGAGCGCGGGCACATCCCGGACCGGCGGCTTCGTACTTCGCGCGCAGCTCCCGCTGGATCACGGTGCCCGATGACCATCCGTGTCCTCGTGGTGGACGACCAATCGATGGTGCGGGCAGGGTTCCGGCTGCTGCTCGCCGACGAACCCGACCTGGAGGTCGTGGCGGAGGCGAGCAACGGCCTCGAGGCGGTCGCCCAGGCGGCCCGCTTCCACCCGACCGTCATCTTGATGGACATCCGCATGCCGGAGCTCGACGGGCTCGAGGCGACCCGACGGATCCTCGCCGCCGATGCGTCCGCGCGGATCCTGATCCTCACCACGTTCGATCTCGACGACTACGTGTACCAAGCACTGCGAGCCGGCGCGAGCGGGTTCGTCCTCAAGGACGACCCTCCCGAGCAGCTGATCGCCGCTGTGCGAACCGTCGCCGCCGGAGATGCTCTCCTTTCGCCCGCCATCACCAAACGGGTGATCCAGCACTTCACCCGACTCCAACGACAGGCTCCGCCGAAGGCCGTGGACACCTTGACCACCCGGGAGACAGAGGTGTTCCGCCTGATCACGCGCGGTCTGTCCAACGCCGAGATCGGGCACGAGCTGTTCATCAGCGACACGACGGTCAAGACACACGTCACCCGCCTGCTGCAAAAGCTCGCGCTGCGCGACCGTGCACAGGCGATCGTCCTCGCCTACCAGACAGGCCTGTTCGACGCGTCCGAGACCCGGCCCGACGACTCTCGCTGAGGGTCCTACCTGAGTAGGACCCACAACTCGTCGGCTGGTCGGACTGAAGCGCGACCTCGTGACGACGCGCTGACGCCGCCGCGTTCCTAGCGTTTGAGACATGATCACCATCGACTCTCTGTCCAAGAAGTACGGCGCCAGCACCGTCGTGGACGACATCAGTTTCGTTGCGCCAGCAGGCCGGGTGACCGGCTTCCTGGGTCCGAACGGGGCCGGCAAGTCCACCTCGATGCGCATGATGGTCGGCCTCACCGCACCCACTGCGGGGAGTGCCACCATCTCCGGTCGAAGGTTCGCGGACCTTCCCAACCCAGGGCGAGAGGTCGGCGTCATGCTTGACGCTTCGGCCCAGCATGCCGGCCGTACCGGCCGCGAGATCCTCACCATCGCCCAGCGGACGATGGGGCTACCCGGCCATCGGGTCGCGGAGATGCTCGAGCTGGTCAGCCTCACCGAAACCGAGGCGAACCGCCGGGTGCGCAACTACTCGCTGGGGATGCGCCAGCGGCTCGGCCTCGCCACCGCCCTGATCGGCGCCCCCGCGGTGCTGATCCTGGACGAGCCGGCCAACGGACTCGACCCGGCCGGCATCCGCTGGATGCGGGACCTGCTGCGCGACTACGCGGACCAGGGCGGAACCGTCCTGCTGTCCTCGCACCTGCTGCGCGAGATCGAGGTCGTCGCCGATGACATCGTGATGATCGGCAAGGGCAGGATCGTCTGCCAGGGCTCGAAGACGCAGCTCCTGCAGTCTGCGGGCACGGTCGTCCGCGCAGTGGACCTGTACGCGCTCAAGCGGGCGCTCGACACGTCCGGTCTTCACACCACTGTCTCGGATGACGGGGCTCTGCGCACCGACGCGGACCCGGCACGGGTCGGACGAGTGGCGCACGAGGCAGACGTGGCTCTGATCGAGCTGCGCACCGCCGACGGCGGACTGGAGGAGATGTTCCTCCAGCTCACCGCCGACACCCAACGAGAAAGGAAAGCCGCATGACCGCCATCGCCATCGACGCCGTCGACGAGCAGCGCGCCGACGTACTCCCGGTGCCCCTCTCGCGCGTCGTCCAGGTCGAGCTGCGCAAGATGTTCGACACCCGTTCCGGCTTCTGGCTGATGGCGAGCATCGTCATCACCGCCCTGCTGACCACCATCGGGACGATCGCGTTCGCCCCCGACGCGGACCTCACCTACTACACCTTCGCCAAGGCGATCGGATTCCCGATGACGGTCGTACTGCCGATCATCGCGATCTTGTCGATCACCGGCGAATGGAGCCAACGCACCGGCCTGACGACGTTCACGCTGGTCCCGCACCGAAACCGCGTGATCGCGGCCAAGGTAATCTCCTCGGTCGCCGTGGCCATCGCCTCGATGCTGTTCGCGTTCGTGATCGGAGCCATCGGCAACGTGGTGGGAACCGCGATCGCCGGGACGGACATGGTGTGGGACGTGTCGCTCGCCGAGGGCCTGAACATCGTGCTGGGCAGCCTCCTCTGTCTGCTGACCGGCACCATGCTGGGCATGCTGATCCGCAGCTCGGCGGCGGCCCTGGTGACGTACTTCGTCTACTCGCTGCTGCTGCCCACCGTCGCCGGCATCCTCGCCACCAGCCAAGACTGGTTCCGGCACCTGCAGCCATGGGTCGACCTCAACTACGCCCAGGCCGCCCTCTTCCAAGGCACCCTCACCGCCGAGCAGTGGGCCAACGTCGCGGTCACAACCTCGACCTGGCTCCTCCTACCCGCCCTCCTCGGCCTCCACCTGGTCACAAAGTCCGAAGTCAAGTAGACGCCCTGGCGACGTCACCGCCCCAGAGGCCCTGTTACTCAACCGAGCAACAGGGCCTCCGCCTCGCCGGCCGTGCAATCATCCGCCTCGGATGATGGCTGCTCTCCCTCGTCCGTCCGACACTTGCCGGACACCGGTCGAAGGAGTGAGCCGGGTGCTCTCTGATAGGTGCACAGACGGCGGGTGGACCGCCGGGTACATCAGGGTGCGGGGTCGACTGGTCTACTATCGCCGCAGTCTCGGCGATACACCTGACGTCCCCATCGTTCATGTGCACGGCTTCGGCATCTCCGGCAGCTACCTGATGCCGACCGCCCGGCTACTGGCCGGGCGTCGAGTGAATGTGGTGCCCGACCTGCCGGGATACGGTCGCAGCGAACGAGGCGCGCACGTGCTCGGTATCCCCGAGCTCGCGGAGACGCTCCTCGCCGTCCTCGACGAGATGCACATCGACACCGCGGTTCTGCTGGGCAACTCGATGGGTTGTCCCATCGGCCTCGAGATCGCCCACGCCGCGCCCGAACGGGTGCACCGCCTGGTTCTCGTCTCTCCGGCCGGTGGAATCCAGAACCAGCCACTTCCGCGAGCGCTCGGCCAGCTCGGACTCGATGTGATCCGGGAGAGCCCGCGGATGGTGCCCGTCGCCTTGCCCGACTATGTGAAGTTCGGGCCTTTGAATGCTCTGCGGCTATTTCACGAACTCACCCGGTTCCCGTCCCTCGAGCGCCTGTTGCATGCGCCTGTTCCGTCGCTCGCTGTTCTGGGCGGCCGGGATCCGCTCATGCCGGGGCCGGATCGCGTGCGAGACGTCGGTGGGCGGGCGCATGTCAGCGTGGTGGTGATCGAGCGCGCAGCACACGCCATCAACTTCAGCCACCCACGCCAACTGGCGCAGGTGACCGACAACTGGCTCGCCGGCCGAGATCCCGCCACCGGCCCCGGCGTCCGCGCCCTCGACACTCACTAAGACGCCCCCCCGGCAGTGTTGTGGGTCCGGACATGGCGGTTCAGGTGCGCGGCCTTACGTCGACCGTGGTCGCGGACTAGGTTTCGTTGATATGACGACCATGCTCGAACGGCTCAAGGATGCGACGAACTCCCATGATGCCCGGGCAGTGGCGTCCCTGTTCGCCGAGGACTACCAGAGCGTCCAACCGCTTCACCCGAACCGTGAATTTGGTGGGCGTGCGCAGGTCCTGGAGAACTGGTCGTCGGTGTTCGAGGGTGTGCCGGACTTTGTCTCGGAGTTGATTGCCTCTTCGGTGGACGGAGAGACCGAGTGGGGCGAGTGGGACTGGCGCGGTCACCACACGGACGGCTCACTCTTCGCGATGCGCGGTGTCACGATCCTGATCGTGCGAGACGGCTCGGTCGCCGCGGCGCGCCTGTACATGGAGCCCGTCGAGGTAGGCGGCGGGGACATCGACGTCGCTGTCCAGGAACTGTACAAGCCCCCGCCCGCCCCGACCTCCTGATCCGCGCCCGACCTCCTTCGGTTGGTACGACGCCCTCAGCGTCACCACCCACCCCCGCATGACCGGCCCGATCGTGACCACCTTCTGGAGCCGTTGCGCCACCCGGCGACCGCCTGTTCGAGCCGCGGTCACGCCGTCTGGCCGGGTGCGTCGTACAGCCTGGATGACTTCACCGCGACGCCCGTGTCACCGACCCGCTGGGGTGATGACCGTCCCGTCATGTTCCGGCGAGACTCGAGCTACTGACTTCTTGCCGCGGCCTTCCGCTGAGGCATTGCGTGCTGGATGCGCGATACTTCCGGTGACGGGACGGCCGTATCCCAATCCGGAAGCCTCGTCGTGGGGTCGAGATCGGAGACGCGATGGGGCAGGCGCTGCTTCAGCTGCTACCGCTGGCCCTCGCGGCGGCGCTGAGCAGCGTCCCCATCTCCGCCACCATCTTCATCCTGCTGTCGGAGAGCCGCCGCCGTTCCGGACTGGCCTTCCTGGCCGGCACAGTGTTCGGCACGCTCGCCACCGTCGCGTTGGCGACTGTGGCCGGCCAGGCGCTTCCCGGACGACCGCGCGAACATGACGCCCTCGTCGCGAAGCTGGAGGTGGTGATCGGCAGTGCCCTCGTGCTGCTGGGCGTGGTGACTCTCGCGCGTCGGTCCCGCGCCGGGAGCGGACGTGGACCGGGCTGGCTGGACAGCATCGGTACGTTCGGCATCCTGCCCGTGTTCGGCATCGGCCTGGCGCTGAACCTGCGTCCGAAAGCGATCCTCCTGGCGGCGGCCGCAGGCCTGGCGATCGCCGGGGTGAACCTTGTGTTCCACGACGACCTCGGCCTGATGGTCTTCTACACCGTGCTCGCCACCTGCACCGTAGGCATTCCCATCGTCGCGACGATCCTGTTTCCGCGCCGGATGGAACCCCGCCTCCTCTCGGCAAAGGCGTGGATCGCCGCTCACTCCACCACGTTAGGCGCCACGATGATGATCCTGATCGGCGGCTTCATCATCGCCGTCGGGGTAAGCGGCTGAGTACGCCGCCTGGTCGGTCACACATCACCCCACCACCCCGTCGTACGGCCGCCACCGCGCCATGGCGACCCGGTACGACAAACCTGCCGTTCGCCAGCAGGCCAGCTTCCGCATCGTCGCGATCACGAGTGGCTCTGAGCCAGTTCTAGCGCTTGCAGTGTGGGGCAAGGTGGGACAGGACCCGTTTCCACATGGGCACGAGCAGTTCGTGTCCGCCTTGCGGATTCATCTCCAGTCTCGCGTCGGGAAGTCGCTTCTGCCACCAAACGCCATGACGAGAGCCGGTCAGCGGGTCTTTCGCGCCAAACAGCAGCAAGGTCTTGGCGGTGACGTCAGACAGCTCGAACCCGAGGGAGCCCTCGTCTTCGGGGATCGGGGTGGCGAGTAATACGACCCGATCCACCAGCTGCGAGTGACGGGCGGCGAAAGCCAACGCATCCAGGCCCGCGACGGACGAGCCCACCACCCCAACCGGCGCCGCACTGTTCAACTCGGCGTCCGTGCCGTCCTCGCCGAGGAGCGTGACACCACGAGCCCAGGTGAGCTGTGGGTCCGGATCCGTCCCCGAACCGAACAGCACCACCACCCGATCCACAGTGCCTTCCATCAGAAGTCGCATGGGCGCAGGCTAACGACAGGAGACGACCGGGCCGCCGGTGGACACTCGAATGTCTGAGAGTGCCGAGACAACCATGCCGCCACCGGCATGTCCTTCGGTACGCTCCGGGCTCCCCTGAGGCAGGTCTCGCACACGCCCGCAGTTGGAGCTGAAGGTGCGCTCGGCGGCCATACGCAGGGTGAGGTTGCGGACGCTTGCTGGCAGGTTTCACGTCAAGGACCGCGGCCGAGTCCAGGCCGACATCAGGAAGGCCTTCGACGCGGTCAACTGACTCGACTCGGCCGAGTGCGTCACTATCTCGGCGTTGGTCATGAGCGCCCGGCTCGACTGTCCCGCAAACGTTTACGGAACAGCCGGGCCGCAGTTGGCCGCAGACGGATGACCAGCGAATCGCTGCTTGTTGTACCAGAGCGCGGAGGCGCCGGACTAGAGTGATTCCGCCGGCATCGCTGACGGTGTCCGAGGCGCATGGCAGGCTGGCGAGCAGGTGTGGTCGATACGCGTCGGTGGCCAGCCGTGCCGATCTGCTCGACGCTGGCGAGGACGCTGACCCGGTGCGGCAACTGCGGGGGAGGGGAGAGATCAGGTGCCCAGGATGAGGACGTCGACCGCTTTCGGTGTCGACATCGGCGGCAGCGGGATCAAGGGTGCCGTTGTTGACCTGAAGACAGGCGCCCTGGCCGTGGAGCGGGTGAAGTACCTGACGCCCAATCCGTCCACCCCGGAGCCCGTTGCCGCGGTCGTGGCCCGGCTGGTCAAGGAGGCCGAGTGGACCGGTGAGCTGGGTGCGACGTTCCCGGCCGTGATCAAGAACGGGGTGGCCAGGACCGCCGCGAACGTCGACAAGAGCTGGATCGGGACCGATGTCGAGAAGATCTTCACCGACATCACCCATTGCGACGTGACCGTGCTCAACGATGCTGACGCGGCAGGCATCGCCGAGGCCCGGTTCGGCGCGGCCAAGGGCGTCGACGGCGTGGTCATCCTGCTCACCTTCGGCACCGGTATCGGCAGCGCGCTGCTGCTCGACGGCCAGCTCGTGCCCAACACCGAGCTCGGTCACCTCGAGCTGGACGGGTACGACGCGGAGAAGAAGGCCTCCTCGGCGGCGAAGGACAACGAGGGCCTGTCGTTCAAACAGTGGGCCAAGCGGGTGCAGCGATACCTTCGGCACGTGGAGAACCTGTTCACTCCCGACCTGTTCGTGGTCGGCGGCGGAGTCAGCAAGCACGCCGACAAGTGGGTGCCGCTGCTCGAGATCTCCACCCCGGTGAAACCGGCTCAGCTGCTCAACAACGCCGGCATCGTCGGCGCGGCGATGGCCGCACACGAGAAATTCACCGCGTAGGCCGAGCGTCGCCGGACGTGGCGCGGGCGCGATGAGTGCGGGAGACTTTCTCGATGGCTGCTGAGTATGCCCAAAGTGACCGGTTCCGTGGTGGCCGGATCCACCTGTGCGACCTTGTCGGTCTCGAGATCCGTGATTGCGTGGTCAGCGGTCTGAAGATCGTGGACTGTTATGGGAGCAACGTTTACCTCGGTGGCGATTTCGGGCGTGTCGTCGTCAACGACGTCGATGTGACCGGGTACGTCGAGGCCGAGCTCGACCGCCAGTCGCCTACACGGGTGCTGGCGCGTGATGCCGCGTCCCCTGACGACTACCGGGCTGCTTGGGATGCGATCGAGGCGCTGTGGGCGGCGACGCTCGACCGTGCCAGGCTGTTGCCCGAGGCAACGCTGCACGAGCAGGTCGACGGCGAGTGGTCGTTGGTCGAGACTCAACGGCACCTGCTGTTCGCCGGCGATGCCTGGCTCGGCAATGCGGTGCTCGAGGAGGAAGCGCCGTACCACCCGTTGGGCTTCCCGTACGGCGGGATGCCGCCCGATGAGTCGGCGAAGCTGGGGCTCACCCTCGACGCCACCCCGACGTTGGACGAGGTGCTCGTGCCGCGGCTGGCCCGGATGGCCACGATGCGGCGTGTCGTCGACGGGCTCACCGAGGCCGAGCTCGATCGGGTCTGCGGTCGCAAGCCGGCCGACCCGTATCCCGACCAGGACTACGTCGTACGCCGCTGCCTCAAGGTGGTGCTGAAGGAAGAGGCCGAGCATCACCGTTATGCGGTGCGCGACCTGGCCGTGCTCGAGGCCGGTGCCTGAACTGGCGCCTACCCGCCCGGAAATGACTTCCCGCCGCACCGCGTGCTGCTACCCCGGCTCATGAACTCCAGTCCCTGCCAGTTGCGGCCACCCGTCAGACCTCAACCCGCCGGCTCGGCGTCGAATCTTGCTGGGCCCTCCAGCGCGCCCTGACCCGTGTTGGCAGGTCCAGCCGCCTCAGCCGGCCTGGTCCCGTTCGCGGTGCGAAATGGTGTCAACCCATGCGGGGCATGTGGCCGTGGTGCGAACACGGTGAGGGCAAAGTTGCTGGTGGAGACTATGTGGGCGTTGTCGTTCCTCCTCGTGATGAGAAGGTCGTCGGATTGATTCCGGCAGGCGGCTGCACCCAAACCCGCAGGTCAGAGGCTTTGAGGCTGGCTCTCGTCGTACGTCGGGGCGTTCGTGGTTTCCCGCCTCCATCGCCTTCGGTTCAGCCGGGCCGCGCCACGCTTGGACTCGGCGTCGGTATGCCAACGCCTGTCAGCGCTTTGACCTCGAGTTGAACAGTGGGCGGCCGCGTACGAACGAGGTAACGTCTGGCGCCGTCTGAGGTAGCGGTTTCTGTAGCCACTCCGCGAGATTCGTTGATGTCCAGGTCAGGCTGTCGTGCGGTCTGCCCGAGGCCTGTGCGCGCAGGGACTGACGCTCACGAAGCTGCTGGCGTGCGATCATCAGGAGGAGCAGCGCTCCAACCGCATGCGGCGTAAGCTCGCTCGCAGAGCGGAGCCATGCGATGAAGGCTTTGGCGTTCCGAGCGGATTGCGTCGCCTCGCGCATATTGATGATCATCGCCCGGTCGCCGATCTCCCATGCGCCCTCGACCGGATCGATCGCGGAGCGAGTCGGCTCAAACTTGTCGGCTGACTGTGGGAGTAGTGCGGTCGCGACCAGGATGTGAGTGCCGAGTTCCTGATCGGTGTCAATTTCGATGACGCCCAGCGCACCGAGTTGCGACTCGTAGCCTGAAAGATCGAGGCCGAGTTCTTCACGTGCTTCCCTGGCGATCGCGGTCAATACATCCGGAAATCCATGGGCGTCGACGTCGGCGTGTACGCCTTCTCGACTAGCCAGTTCACAGTTACCGCTGACCGTGCCGGCGTAACCGCCGGCGTGGACGACGTAGTCTGAACGGCGCACCAATAGGACGTTCTCGTCAGCGTCCATCGCGAGCAGGTTCAGTGAGAGTAGTCGGGAAAGCTTGGGAGTCGGACTCTTCGCGGCGGCCTCCGGGAACTGAGTCGCGCGGAACGCAAAGTAAGAGGTTTCGCTGAGGCACAGATGGAGCTTCTGACGACCGGTCACCCCATCGATTTCGAGTCGGAATCCGTCGCCGTGCCAGCGAGTCAGGACACCATCGAATGTGAGTGGGTCGCGGGCCGCTTCGCCGATGGGGTCCGTGACCCAGGCAAGTTGGCGAGGCAGACCATCGTTGCCTTCGGCGACGGGCCGACCCGCAACTGTGACTCGGTACGGCTGGAACGATGCGCCGACCAAGGGAAAAGTGATGGAAGACCTGGCGCTGTCCATCTGGGGCCAGGTGACCAGCCGGACGCTGCGCTTCACGGAGCCACCCGGTCCCTGCAGTGTTGGCGGCAGAGGCACGGTGAAGCCTCGGAGACCGGACGGGTCACGGGTCGGCGGGATGGGACGAAACGACGCCCAGCGCCGCAGCTGGCTTGCAGTCTCGCGAGCGCAAGCGTATTCCTCGGCGACCAACGGTCCGGCCGTGGATCGCAACAGCCAGCGGCGGCGAACGGCGACTGCGTACCGGTCGTAGGCCGTCGCGAGACGCACCAGACGTCGCTCATAATCGATGTCGTCGGCGAAGACAGTGAACGTGATCGGGACAGGTACTGGCGATTGCTCCGGCGTAGCGTTTTCGACTGCGCGAGCGCCGCCCCTGGGGGTGGCAGATACCAGCGCCGACAGCCAGGCGATCTCTTCTTGGACCACGGGATGTCCTCGAGTTACGCGGCGGTCTACGAGCGCCCGCGTGAGAAGCCCGAAGCGCCAGCGGTTCACTTTCCATCCGGCGTGGCGCAGCGCTCGAAGCAGATAGCGGCGGCGGCGGGCGAACAGGGCTCGAGCCTGGTACCTAGACGAGCTCGCCAGAGCGCCTATCGCAAGAGCCAGGACGGCTACGCTTGCGCCGACAATGTTCGACCACCCGACGGCATCGTTGAAACTGATGGCGATCACCTCGTTGAGCGTTGTTTCTCAGGTCCAACGACATAGCCGCCGTGGCACCCCATCGGTCGCAGGCTACGCGGTCGCCGACGCCAGTGACGCGCAGGTCAGCGAGGCGGCCCGTGGCTCGGCCGCATCCGAGTCCCGAACGACCGCGCCGCCTGGCTCGACCAGAACGACATCCGCCAATCGAGCCACAGAAACGGCGATGGCGCCGAGCACGTCGACAGGTCGCTCTAAATGTCCGAGCAGCTGCGCGAACCCGTGATCACCCTGGCTGGCGGGCTTGGACCGCCAAGCGTTCTACGTCTCGGACTGGGACGACCGGCGGCTTGCCGCGAAGCGCATGGGCCGGACCGCTGATGAACTGGCGGCTGAGCACTCGCGAACCGCCCCGAAACGCTGGGCGGCCTGCGCTGGGTCTGGCTGGGCGGCGAGGACTGGCCCAAAGAAGCCACTGGCCGGCCACGCGGCCTGACGTGGATCCGACCCGGCCCGACTGTCGACATGTCCGCGCATCCTCCGGGTGGCCTTCCGGCGTTCTCACCCCGAACCCAGTGGCGACGGTGACGTGACGGGTGCTGCGACGGTGGCCGCGCCCCGGAGGTCTCATGCCAGGCTGCACTGACGGACGTTCTCCCCTGCGGTTTTGCACGGGGCCGGATGCGCGCAACCCTTCGAGAAACGGTCATTAATGAACGCCGGATGCGCGACGGGAAGATCTCGGCTCGCGTGGATCTCATCGCGCAGGATGCCGTCCCGCCCGCAACACCCGGCGGCTAGGTCGACGTCCCTTGGACCAGCGGCTCCAAGTTTGGTCGCATCACGAGGAGCGTTGGCCGCGACGCCGCAGTGTCTTCAGCAAGCCACTGATGAGGAGAGCTCCACCGAGGCCGAGTAGAGCGACGCCCCACACGCTTTGCCGCTGGATGACCGCGGCGGCTGTCGTCGTGTGGGCTGACGACGCCCTCGTCCCACCTGATCCGCCGGCGTCGACCTCGGTCGGAACATCCCAAGGACTGCTGGGAGTCGCGGACGACGGCTGACCAGGGGTATCGGACGGAGTGCCGCTAGGCGCTCCCGTCGGCGCGCCGCTCGGTGTGGTTCCGGGTGTCTGGCTCGGCTCGGTCGACGGCGTGCCCGATGGCGTGTCGCTCGGAGTCGGGGTGGGCGTGGCGGTAGGCGTGAGGGTCGGTGTCGGAGTGGGCGTGGAGCTCGGGGTGGGCGTGGGCGTCGGGGTGGGGGACGGGACGTCGGCGATGACGCAGACCGATACTTGGCTGATGGCGTAGAAGTGGCCACTGCCGTCGTCGACCGGGGGGTGCAGGTCGAGCCGGCCGTGCGTACCGTCCGGCCGGTAGTCGTAGAAGTTGGCGTCCGGTCCGCCGATGACGATGACGCCCAGGGCCGGTCCACCGCCGGTCGTGAAGTACACGACGAAGTCACCGGTCTGGTCTCCTGGATGGAAGGGGTCGTCGGCGAGCAGTCGCTTGCCGGTCAGCACCACGTTCGACACCCCGGGCGCCGACCTTGTCTGCGCACCGAGCTGCGGATTCTCGAACATGACCTCGGTCGAGCCGGGAATCAGCTCCGCACAACTCGGATGACCGGTCTGGACGATGCCGTCGGCAGTGGCCGATGGCGCGACGGCCAGCGTGACCCCGCCGACCAGCAGCGCCAGCGCCCCGGCTCCACCGAGTAACTTCACCGCGCGCGAGTTCTTGCTGCGGGCACGCGCGTCGATCGGTGCGATATCCACGATCTCCCCAGGGCTGTGGCCGGTCCCAGGACCGGCGAGTGGGCGGATGCCGACCGACCCGGCCACACCGGCCCCCGCAGGATCGTCGACCCCCGGCATTCTGGTCTGGCGGGTCGGCCGGTGCAAGTCGAGGCGAGCTTTGGACGACCGACGCAGTACCCACCCCTTGGGAACGGCGATGACGACAGCGTTGCTGAGGTACGCCGTGCCATCCCGGTCGTCGCACGTCACGAGGACCAGCGACCGGGGACGGTCAGGCGGGAGGTGAGCTGCGGCGGCTGGCCACTCGATTACACCGAGGGAGAGGGACGGCGCTGCTTCGTTGTACCGGAGCAAGTATCTAGGTTGATCCGCATGTTCGGGCGGATCATCGGGGACCCCAGTCCGTGGGAGTGGCTGCCGGTGCAGTGATCGTGTGTCTCGGCCGAGTGACTTCTACCGACTTGAGTTGACGTTACGTGCGTCGAGTTCGCACCACGAGTAGCCCCACGCGGGAGCGCGCAATCGGGCTTGGTTGGAGGCGATCGGCCTCTGACCTGCGGGCGTTGGGTAGCACAGTCGGTGTCGACGGCATCAACGGTGGAAGACACCGTTGCGTTCGCTCCAGACCTCGGCGACGACGGTTTTCTGTCCGTGCCGGTCCGATGTGTAGCTGAATCCGTCGTCACTTTCAACGTGGAACCAGACCGAGGCTGGACCCCGCACAAAGGTCCCGCCGACATCCTTCTCGTCGTCGTCGACCCGAACGCGTTCGCCGCCGCCCTTCCAGTTCACCTTCAACGCCAAGGTACCGATCGCGATCGGAGGCTTGTGCTGCAGTGCGGCGATGGTGTCGTGGAAGTCGGGCAGAATCACGTCCTGGACCACGAACGTCGCGCGGCCGCGCGCGGTGTCGGCCGACACATTGTCAGGGTGCGCTCGCGTGGTCCAGAACAACCCGGCGGCGGAGATCCCGGGGTTGAAGTCGTGCGTCTGTGTTGCGAAGGTGGGATCGACCGACCCCTCGAAGACGTCGACTCAATAGAACGCGAACGTGCCGACGCTCTGCCGGCCGTCGAGGCCGATGAACGTGCCGTCCATGAACCGGACATCGACCTCGAAGGCGTGAGCCGCGTTGGCGCCGGTTCCCCGACCGTCGATGATCGCTGCCGCGACGTTGCCCTTGAAATTCGTGATCGTGCTGGGCTCACCGGTCCCGGGGAGGAACACGTGGAAGACCTCGCCTCCCGGGGTGAGCTGGAAGCCTCCCGGGATGGGTCGCGCCGCGGCGGTCGAGAGATGACGATTGTGCGCCGGTTGCGCTGATGCAGCAGGCGCGCCCGCCAGCCAGCCTCCGCCGACGGCGGTGCCGGTGAGTCCGGCGGCACCGGCAATGAGGTGACGTCTGGCCAGCCCCTGCCGCTGCGTCCGGTCCGTCTTCGTCGTTTCACCCGCAATTCTGGGCAACATCCCGGCCACCCCCTCCGGTCGCTCCTTTTTGACCATACGCCCGCCTCCGGACCCGCGCCAGCGTCGATGTCGTCGCCATTTCACGCGCCGGCGAGGGGTGGGTGCTCAGCCGCGCACCACGACGTCGTACGCCGTCCGCTCGACGAGTTCACCGATGATCGGGCAGCCCGGGAGCTCTGCGGCGACCAGCAGTCCGCCCGACGTCTGCGCGTCGGCGAGCAGTAGTTGCTCGACCTCGGGTAGAGATCCGAAGTCCGTGCCCGGTCCGACCCACGCGAGGTTGCGACGGGTGCCGCCGCTGATGTAGCCGGCGGCCGCCGACTTGCGCGCGCCGTCCAGGTACGGCATTGCGGCGGCATCGATGATCGCGGTCACCGCGCTGGCCCGGGCGAGCTTGACGAGATGGCCCAGCAGCCCGAAGCCGGTGATGTCGGTCGCGCAGCGAGCGCCCGCGGCCAAAGCCGCTTGCGAGGCGACCTGGTTGAGCGCGGCCATCGTCTCGACTGCCTCCAGGAACACCTCGCCGGTCTGCTTGTGCCGGTTGTTGAGCACGCCCAAACCGAGTGGCTTGCTCAACGACAGCGGGTCTCCCGCCACTCCCGCGTCGTTGCGCAGCAGTCGTGCGGGATCCACCACGCCGGTGACCGCCATCCCGTACTTCGGCTCCGGGTCGTCGATGCTGTGGCCACCGCCGACGTGGCAGCGGGCCTCGCGGGCGACGGCGAGCCCGCCGCGCAGAACCTCCTTGGCAAGCTCGAACGGCAGCACGTCCCGCGGCCACGCCAACAGATTCACGCCGACCAGCGGCCGCCCGCCCATGGCGTAAACGTCCGAGAGCGCGTTCGCGACTGCGATCCGCCCCCAGTCGTACGGATCGTCGACCACCGGAGTGAAGAAGTCTGCGGTGGCGACGACGGCCAGGTCGGCAGTGAGTCGTACGACGGCCGCGTCGTCGCCGCTCTCGAGGCCGACCAGCAGGTCGTCATCCACGGGGCCGCCGAGCAGGTCGGCAATGACCAGCTCCAGTTCGCCGGGAGGGATCTTGCAGGCGCAGCCGCCACCGTGAGCGTACTGAGTCAGCCGGTAGGTGCCCGCGCCGGTCGTCATGTCATACCCTCCCCGCTGGCGGAGCCAGTGCCCACAGGGTAAAGCTGTACCTCGCCAGGATGAACACGGAGACGCCGGCGGTTGCCGCAACCCATCGCCCCGCCGCTCGGGCAGTCCTATGCTGGCGAGCGGAGGCGTCAGGGTGTCTGGTGGCCCCCGCGGTCTTCAAAACCGTTCGGGACCGAGGATCTCGGTCCGGCGGGTTCGATTCCCGTCCGCCTCCGCCATCTGTCGTGAGTCGATGACGAGACGGGCGCGTCGCCGTACCGTCGAGGAGTGGTCGACGAACGACGCCGGATCCCGCGGGTCGATGGTCTGTTGGCGGACCCGCGGCTGGCCGACGCGCAGGACCGCCTGGGGCGGGCACTGGTCAAGCAGCTGGTCAACGAGGTCCAGGACCGGGCGCGCCGGGGTGAGATCACGCCTGAGCAGGTGGCGGATGTCGTCGTGGCGGAGCTACCACCGCGCGCGAGCGGGATGCGCCCGGTCGTGAACGCGACCGGGGTGCTGCTGCACACCAATCTCGGCCGGGCGCCGCTGTCCGCGGCCGCCGTCGACGCGGTGGTGGCGGCAGCGGGATGCGTCGACGTCGAGTTCGACGTGGACAGTGGTCGACGGGCTCGGCGCGGACGTCAGGTCCTGCAGGCTCTCACGACGGCTGTGCCGGCGGCAGAAGCTGTGCACGTGGTGAACAACAACGCGGCCGCCCTGGCGCTCGCGGCGACGGCTCTGGCAGCGGGCCGGGAAATCCTCCTGAGCCGGGGCGAGCTGGTGGAGATCGGCGATGGGTTCCGCATCCCCGATCTGCTGACGTCCACCGGTGCGCGCCTGCGGGAGGTAGGGACCACGAACCGTACGGCCCTCCGCGACTACGCCGAGGCCCTCGGACCGCAGACCGGTTTCGTGTTGAAGGTGCACCCGTCGAACTTCGTGGTGACAGGGTTCACCGCCGGTGTTTCGGTGCGAGAGCTCACTTCCTTGGACGTACCCCTCGTCGTCGACATCGGATCCGGCCTGCTCGCCCCGGACCCCTCGCTGCCGGACGAACCTGACGCCGCGACAACACTTGCCGATGGCGCCACCCTGGTCACCGCCAGCGGGGACAAGCTGCTCGGCGGACCGCAGTGCGGCTTCCTGCTCGGTGATCGCACCTTCGTGGAACGGCTGCGTCGCCATCCGCTCGCCCGAGCCATGCGTGTCGACAAGCTGACCCTCGCCGCGCTGGAAGCGACCCTGCGGGGACCGACCTCCCCGACCTCGCGCATGCTGCACGCGAGCGCCGACGAACTCGAGGCACGCGCCAGCTCTTTGCTGATCGGCCTCACCTCGCTAGACCTCGACGTACGAGCTGTTCCGAGCCAGGCCAGCACCGGAGGCGGTGGTGCGCCAGGACTGGTGCTGGCCAGTACGGCGTTGAGCGTGCCGGCTGAGTACGCGGAGGTACTCCGGACCCAGGACCCTGCCGTCGTCGGACGGATGCACGCTGGACGGCTCCTGCTCGACCTGCGAAGCGTCCCACCCGAGCTGGATCACGTGCTGCACGACGCGATCACCCGCGCCGCTCCACAGGCCTGATATGCACGTCATCGCGACCGCCGGCCATGTCGACCACGGCAAGTCCACCCTGGTCCGCACGCTGACCGGGATGGAGCCGGACCGCTGGGCCGAGGAGCACCGACGCGGCATGACCATCGACCTCGGTTTCGCCTGGACGACGCTGGAATCGGGGCATACGGTCGCGTTCGTCGACGTACCCGGCCATGAGCGGTTCATCGGCAACATGCTCGCCGGCATCGGACCCGCTCCGGCCGTCATGTTCGTCGTCGCCGCCGACGAGGGCTGGAAGCAACAAACCGCCGAGCACCTCGCCGCACTCGACGCTCTCGGCGTCCGGCACGGGGTCATGGTGATCAGCCGTTGCGACCTCGCCGCGCCTGCATCCGCGTTGGCCACCGCCCGGCACGAGCTCGCGACGACATCGCTGAACGGGATCGAGCAAGTCTGCGTGAGCGCAATGACCGGTGCCGGCATGGACGACCTCCGGGCCGCGCTGTCGCGGTTGGTCGCCGCCCTGCCGTCACCTGATCGGGAGCGTGCGGTGCGCCTCTGGGTGGACCGGGCGTTCACGATCCGCGGCGCCGGCACCGTGGTGACCGGCACACTGACCGCAGGAGCGATCTCCGCCGGCGACACCCTGACGATCACGCCCGGGGAGCACCGTGCGCGCGTCCGCGGCCTGGAGTCGCTGAAGGCCCACCTGTCCTCGGTGCAAGCCGTGGCCAGGGTTGCGGTCAACCTGCGGCATCTGCCTGTGAGCCAGATCCGGCGCGGCAGCGCGCTGCTCACACCCGAGGCCTGGGATACGACCAGTCTGGTCGATGTGCGGACCTCTGGTCAGCTGCCGCACCAGATACTCCTTCACATCGGATCGGCTGCCGTCGCGGCCCAGGTGCGGCCCTTCGGCGCGGACCTCGCCCGGCTGACTCTCGTATCGCCGCTGCCGCTGCAGATCGGGGACCGGCTGCTACTGCGCGACCCGGGCAGCAGGCGAATCGTCGGCGCCACCGTGCTCGACGTACGACCGCGAGAGCTGGCTCGCCGCGGCGACGGCGCTCTGCGACGTGCCGAGCTCGCCGCGATGACCGGACAACCGGACCCAGTGTCCGAGTTGCGCCGACGCCGGGTCGTCACCGTTGCCGACCTGCGCCGGATGGGCTGCCCGGCGCCTGCTGGCGTTGCCCCGGTCGCCGGCGATTGGCTAGTCGACCCGGAGTACCGCGACGAGCTGCAAGCACGGCTCACCGCCGAGGTGGACTCATACGCGGCCGGCCATCCGCTGGAACGGGGCCTGCCCGTCGAGGCCGCCCGCCAGCGGCTCGACCTGCCCGACCGCCGGCTCGTCGACGCGCTGGTGACGCCACCCCTGGCTGCCGTGGAGGGACGGGTGCTGCGGGCACCGAACCGCGACATTCTCCCGCCGGAGGTGGCGTCGGCGGTCGAGACGATCCGCGTCGACTTGTCGACGACCCCGTTCGCGGCACCCGACGCCGACCGGCTGGCGTCGCTGGGCCTGACACCGGCGAAGCTCGCCGCCGCGGTCCGCACCGGGGCGCTCCTGCAGGTTGGCGACGGCGTCTACCTCGCCCCCGAGGCCCCCGGCCTCGCCGTGCAGCGGCTCGCCGAGCTTCCGCAGCCGTTCACCGTCAGCGACGTACGGATGGCGCTCGGCACCAGCCGTCGCGTGGCCGTACCGCTACTCCAGCTGCTGGACCGCGCCAACCTGACCCGCCGCGTCGACGACGTCCACCGCCGAGTCGTAGACCAATCCCCTTCGGACACCTAGCCAGACGCCGCAAACGACGCCACCGCGGACGACCCGAGCCAGGCACCGCCTGGACGCCGCCAGGTGGAAGCGAGACATTGTATGACGGGGTGGCGTGGAAGGGGCGTCCGTAGGAGTGATCGTGGGCTGGAGGTCGACTACGGGGCGAACGCAGGCGAGAGTGACGGGTCGACTTGTGGGGGCGAGATGGGGATCGAGGAGACGCTGGCCCACGTCCGGGCCGAGCTCTGCAGGCTGGACCCGGCCGCAGCTGCGGCAGCAGCGCGTGAGCGGGCGACATACCTCGTCGACATCCGGCCGGAGTCTCTGCGGCGCCGCGGCGGCGAGGTGCCAGGCGCCATAGTCATCGAACGCAACCACCTGGAGTGGCGCCTGGATCCCGGCAGCGACGCCCGGATCCCCGAAGCGGTTGACTGGGACGTTCGGTGGATCATCGTGTGCCAGGGCGGCTTCTCGTCCAGCCTCGCGGCGCACTCACTTCGCCAGATCGGCCTTGTGCACACCGCCGACATGATCGGTGGGTTCGAAGCCTGGCTCGACGCCGGCCTGCCGGTTGACCACCCGACCGAGCCAGACCGGCCTCGTGGACCAGGTGAAGGCCCAGCAGCGCGATCCCCCCGCAAACAAGAGTCGCCTGGGGGTCCTTGATCAGCCGGGATCGCTGCGGTCGTGCGCACCACAGACCCGGTCGCGACTGCCGAGCCCGCAGCATCTAATGACAACAGCCGAACCCACCAATCTCTTGTTCGACTGTCGCCGATGTCTTGAGACATCACAAGGTGCCCCCGGCAGGATTCGAACCTGCGACGCACGGTTTAGGAAACCGACGCATCCACCGACTTGCGCCCCTCCAGGCGTAACCAGCCATCACTAGTTCGGATGTTCTCGACACTGGTTGCTGCCAGTTGACGCGTCTTTGTTCCCACGGCGTTCCCACGCTGAACCACCGAGATCGGATGAGAATCTGTGGTGCTGGTTTCTCATCCGAGTTGACGCGGATCATTGGATCGGGGTTCGCAGGGCGAGTCAGATTGCTCGTGGGTCTATCGCCCGGCGGTACGATCCGCCACCAGGACCACAGACCGGAGGACGAGGGCGTGACCGGACCGTTCACCCGCGCTGACCTCGACGAGGTCGCAGCACTGGTGGTCTCGTCCTGGCGCTTGGGTGTGGACCGCGACTGGACGGCGCCCGCGGGCACGCTGAGCTGGAGTTGTGCCAAGACCGCCGACCACACCGTCGACGCCGTATTCGCGGTTGCGATCTTCCTGGCCTCGCGCAAGCAGGACGGGTATCCGGACTGGGGCTGGGGCGAGTTCAGCATGGGCGCCGACCCGCGACCGGACGACCTCGTCGAGGCGCTAGCGACCGTGACCCGGATGCTGTCGGCGGTGATCGCCGCGGCCGAACCGGGTGCCCGCGCGGTGATCTGGCGGCGGCCCCGGGTCGTGGCGCGACCGGCCGAGGACTTCGCGGCCCGCGGCGCCCTCGAGCTGATTCTGCACGGTCACGACGTGTGCGCCGGTCTGGGCGTCGAGTTCGAACCGCCGGCGTCCCTGAGCCGGCGGCTCAGGGACCACACTCGAGACTGGCCGCACTGGACCACTCCCGGCTGGAGCGCCCCGCGGGCGACCGGCGATCCGTGGTCCGACCTCCTCATGGGCGCGGGCCGCCGCCGGATCGGCTGACCACCGGACCGTCGTGGGCGCTGTTCGTGGCGGCTGGCCTCGTTTGGCCGATGACGCAGCTACCGGCGACACCGTGGCTGCTGGTGCTGTTCGACTGGGGCGGGACCCTGACGCCCTCGCATGCCGTGAACCCGCTGGCTCGCGGTCGCGGAGCTGATCGATCCCGAGCGGACCGCTGAGCTCGCTTGGGCGCTGGAGGCGCCGAGCTGGCGGTGTGGGACCGGGCGCGGGACGACGTAGTGGCACATGAGAACAGAACCGCCCGGCCCCATCCCGAGAAGAAACAGGTGAACCCACTAATCGTGGGTTCACCTGTCCGGGATGTCTTGAGACATCACATCGTGCCCCCGGCAGGATTCGAACCTGCGACGCACGGTTTAGGAAACCGACGCTCTATCCCCTGAGCTACGGGGGCGCACGCGGGGACAGCTTAGCGGAGGGTGGGGTGTCAGCCGGTGAGGGCGTAGACGCCCAGGTGGCCGGCGATGGAGGCGTAGCGTTCGGCGTAGAGGGTGGTGCAGCGGGAGGAGGCGCAGCCGGCGCCGGCGAAGGTGATGCCGCGGATGGTGGCGGTGGAGGAGCCGGGGCGGGTGTAGACGGGGCCGCCGGAGTCGCCGCCGATGATCGCGATCTGGCCGCCGCGGGTGGCGCGGATGACGTACGTCGTGCAGCCCTCGGTGTCGCAGTACTTCGCCGACGTCGAACGGACCGTGATGCCGCACAGCGACGTACTGAAGCTGCCGGACTGGCAGACGACCGTGCCGACGCCGGGGTCGGCGCCGCCGGTGACGGTGCGGGTGTTGGGCGTGTCGCCGGGGCCGTCGGTCCAGATCTTCGGGCCGTAGCTGCTGCCGGTCACCAAGGACTGGTCGTAGTCGGGGTAGTTCGTCCGGATCGTGGTGGTGCCGTAGTAGTTGGTGCCGGACTTCCACACCGTCCCAGGGCCGCCGCAGTGGCCGGCGGTGACGGAGCCGCGCTGGCCGTTGGAACGCCGTACGACGGAGAAGCCGGCCGTGCAGTTCTTCAGGGCCGACGTGATCCGGGCGCCACCCCAGTGGCCGCCGTTCGGTGTGTCGCTCAGCCGGGACGTCCGTGCGAGTGAGCTCGCGACGAGTTGTACGCCGGACAGTCCGCGCAAGCCATCGAGTGACGCGGGGGAGGTGCTCGTCTGGTCGTACTCGACCACGATGTGTTCGCTGACCGGGTCCAGATCGGCGGCGAACGTCGTACGGGCGGCGTCGGCCGACCAGGAGCGGGCGCCGACCGAGTTCCAGGCGTCAGCGATCGACTGGGCCGAACGGCAGCTGTGCTCGATGCCGACCAGCTGCTTGCCGGCCGCGGGGACGTGGCGGGCCATCGCGGTCTGGTACTTCTTCGCGTCCAGCTTCGCGCCATCCACCACGACCTTGTAGCCGGTCGAAGCGGAGCCGACCACGCCGATGACACCCTGACTCAACCCGTAAGGCAGTCCGGACTTCGGCCGGCCGGTCGCGTCCAGGGGCTCGAGCGAGCGGACGGCGGCTGTGATCCCGTCGCCGAGCGTCTCGCCGAGCGGCCGCGGATCCTTTGCAGACGTGGGCTGCGTCAGCCGCTTGGACTCGACCGAGCTCGCACTCGGTTGGGCATGCGAGCACGCCGCCGCGCCAGCCGAAGAGCCACCCGCGTCAGTCGAAGAGCCAACCGCGCCAGCCGCACCGGCCGACGAGAGGCCGACTGCGAAGAGTGAGACTGAGCCGAGTGTGAGCAGCGGGACGGTGGCTGAGAGTCGCACGTAGCTCCCCAGATTCGGTGGACGGCCTCATACATCGTCCGGTCAGGGGCTCCGTTCAGTCAATAGCCGATCACCGTCCGCGAACAAATTCGACTACCCTGCGCGAGCGTATCTCGCAAGTTCACGCCCGTCGGCGCCGAAGAACTGGAGCGTGTCGGCATCGGCCGCGATCCGCTTGGCGTCGTGCAGTACGGCGGTGTGCGGCACGTTGTCGCAGCCGATCAGGCGTTGCGGGCCGACCGTCGCGGTGAACTCGCCACGCTGACCGATGGAGTACGTCCCCTGCAGCGCGTTGCAGCCGTCCGAGCCGCCCCACGTGCCGTCGGGGCGCAACACCAGCACCGGATCGTCCGGCCGGGTCGCCTTGAGCGACTTGAGCTCGGCCATCTGGACCGGCCGCCACGTTCCGGACACACTCTGCGCCGTGGGTGGCTCCGGCGCCGCCGTGGTGGCCGCCGGCGTCTGTCCACCCGCTACGGGCGGCTGGACGGGCTTGTTGTTCGAGCCGGCCAGGCCGAAGCTCACGACGGCAACGGCGGCGACCGCGACGGCAGCCGCTCCCGAGATGATCCAGGCACGGCGCTGGGCCCGCCGCGCGCCCGTGGTCGCCCGCTCGGTCAGGTCGGTGGCCGGCGGCACCGAGGCCGCGGCGCGGTCGAAGGTTCCCCGCAGGTCATCCTCGAGATCGGTGTTGCTCACGACAACCTCTCATCAATGCGCTGGGACTGCCTGGTCTTCCGCAGCGTCGCGAGTGCTCTGCTCGCGGTCGCACGGACGGAGGACGGTTTGATGCCGAGCACGTCGGCGATCGTGCGGTCGTCCAGGTCCTGGTAGTAGCGCAGGACCAGCACGACCCTCTCCCGGGCCGACAACGCCGCGAGCGCTCGCCAGAGGTCGTCGGAGTTCACGATGCCGGTGGCGTGGTCGGGCACTGTCCGTTGCGGATCGAGCTCGGCCGTCGGAGCCTCGCTGAACGAGCGTCGCCGCGTCATCGACAGGTAGGAGTTGATCAGGATCCGCCGGACGTAGTGGTGCGGATCGTCCGCCTTCCGCACCTTTCGCCAGGACCGGAACGCCTGCATCAACGCGATCTGGGCCAGGTCCTCCGCTCGCTGGTAGTCCCCGGAGACGGTGAAACCGAGCCGCACCAGTTCCTGTCCCCGGGCGGATACATACTCCTCGAACTCCACTCGCCACTCCCCGGCTGGGCGTACAACACCTCACATCTATTAGACGCATCGAGTCGCCCAGGGTGCTGCAACCGTTCACGCACAGTTGGATCTCACCCAGGCGGACTAGACCAGCAAGAACGCACGGACCGCCTGCTGGCCGCGCGAGTCCCGCTGCACACTGTGCCCGCTTCCCGGTACGACGACCAACTTGGCGGACCGTGCATGTGCCTGCTCCCACTGAGACCACTCGAGCGGACAGAACAGGTCGTTGCTCCCGTGCAGGATCAGTGTGCGCGGCAACAACTCCTGACTGGCCGGGTACGTCGACACTCGCGCAGCCGGCCACCGCAGACAGCCCTGGATCATCAGCTGATCGCGCGCGGTCCGCACGTCGTACGGATACAGCCGCTTCGGGTCCAGCCGTCGTACGGCGGCGTCCAGCGCGGCAGTGCGGTTGGCTGTGCCGGACCAAGGGAAGCGAAGGTCCGAGCAGAGCGTGGCCATGTGCAGTCCGGCCGACAGGGTGTCGTAACTGAGGCCCATGCTGGTTGTCTGCTGGAAGAGCTCCTTCAGACCGGTGTCATCGCCATTGCGAGCGGCATGGAGGATCGCCGGGATCCCTTTCAGTGATGGGTTGACCGAGTCGAGGCTGGCGACCGACAGGCTCTCCATCAGATCCGTGCCACTGACGCCGTGCTGCACCAACCACGCCAGGTCGGCGACGGGATCCGTCGTACACGCAGGGTCTTGGCGACACGCGGCCGTGAGCACTCCGCCGGTCGCGGCCATCAGGTCGACGCCCATCGGGTCGAAGCCCTTGTGAGGCACCACCGAGTCCAGCACCAGCGCCTTCACCCGATCCGGATACTTCAGCCCGTACTGCGCTGCCGTGAAGCTCCCGTACGACGTCCCGTCCACTGTCAGCCGATCGACCTTGAGGTCCTGACGCAGTTGCTCGATGTCCTCGACCGTGTCGGGCGTGCCGTAGTACCCGACCCCAGCGCCGATCCTTTGCGCACAGTCGTCCACGGCCTCGGCCGGTGGCGTTAGAAAGTCCGAACCACCCACAGTCTCTTGTAAAGAAGGGCAATTGATCCCCTTCGGCCCGGTGCCACGCTGATCGAACATCACCACTCTGTACTCGCGTAACACGTCCGGATGGAGGTTGTTGCGCAGCCGAGGCAGCAGCGAGACACCAGGTTGACCAGGGCCACCCGCGAGCAGCAACAGCACACCACGCGGTGCGTCCACGTTGTCGGTTGCGATCACCCCGAGGTCAAGCGACGGGCCGCTCGGCTGCTGACGGTCGAGCGGCACGCGCAACGTCGTACAGGTGAAGCCCTCGGTGCAAGCGTCATGATCGGGAGGAGAGCAAGCGGAGCAGATGAGGAGCAGCACGAACAGCAGTGGTACCCGCCGCATGCACCCTCCCGAAACGACTTGTGGTGTTCAGGGCAACAGCCGGCGTCGCCGAGTGTCAAGCGGTCGGCAGTCCTTTGGCGAACCCGCCACCGCGGTGGACGGATACCGCCAGCACGATGCTCCAAGCCGCGAACAGCCCCAGGCCGCAGGTCTTCACCACCGCGGGGGCTTCGTCCGGAATCGTCATGTCCAGCACGGAGGTGACCACCATCAGGATGGGAACGGCCCGCGTGATCGAGCGGGTCCGGAACTCGGCCCAGCTCAGGGCGATGGAGCCGACGAGTAGACCGCCCATGAACATCACCAGGAACACCGGACCTGGAGGGATCGACAGCAGGCCGTCCATCGCGTGGTCGAGGTCTGCCTGGCTGATGCCGTCGTTCGTCGCCGCGAGCTGGAATGCTTCGATCCCGTGCAGCGCGGCCAGACCGAACAATTGGACGGTGAGCGCAACGAACGCGATGCCGGCCATCCGGCGGGAGGACCGCCAGGACACCGCGGCGGCAATCGCGACGGTGGCGAACAGGAACGGCGTACTGACCAGGCCGACGAGGATGGACCACCCCCGGCCCGTGGCATCTGTCGACCCGTGCGGGATCCCTGCTTCGGCGACGGTGAGCAGAGGTCCAACGGGCAACAGGACCACAGCCCAGGTCCGAAGTCGGCGTGACGGCTGTACCGAACTGTCCGTAGTGGCGTCGATGATGGTCATGGCAGGGTCCTTTCGGGTTGGCGGAGCGTTGGTTTCCCTGACCGTGCGCGCACCGCTGTCCCGGACACATCGGGCCGGTGCCCCGACTTGTCCCGGCTGCCGCGCTCCAGTTGTCCCGGGCCGAGGACAGGACTCCGGTCCCGTGCATAGCGGCACACTTGCGCGCAGACTGTGGCTGGGACCCCGGCGCGTAGCAGGGTCGCCACCGGAGGGCGCCATGAGATCAGCGAGGCTCAGACCGGCGCCGCTGCTCGTCCTCGCGGCCATCGCCGGGCTGTCCGCGACCACAGTCGCGCTGACCGTTGCCAACGGAACCAGTCTTTCCGCGTTCGTCGACAGCAACGGGGCCAGCGGCTGGATCTCCGCGCTGGCCTTCGGCGTCGTCGCGGTGCTGGTGTTGTCGAGGCAGCCGGGGAACCGCCTCGGACCGTTGCTCGCGGCTGGGGCCCTGCTGGTCGCGATCTCGGGTGCCGCGGATCCCTATACCTACCACGCGCTGCACACCCGACCCGGTTCGCTGCCGTTGATCAGTCTGGCGGCCCTCTGCGCCAGTGTGCTCTGGATGACCGGGCTCTTGGTGATGATCGGGTCGCTGACCTTGCTGTTCCCGAACGGCCACCTCGCGTCGCCCGGTTGGCGCTGGCCGGCGCGGGCGACAGGTGCGGCCATCGTCATCGCAACGCTTGCTGCTGGTACAACGCAGGCAATCGTCGACGACTCGATGCGTGGGTCCCCTGTCGACAGTCCGGTCGATCTGCCGTTTCCGGACGGTCCGCAGATGGCCCTGGCAGCGGTCTGCATCGGGGTGGTCTTCGCAGTGGCGTTGTCGGCAACTGTCGGTATCGCGATCCGGATGCGCCGGGTCAACGGGCCCGAGCGGCAGCAGTACGCATGGTTCGTTGCCAGCGTCCTGCTGCTGGTGATTCCTACCCTGCTGCCGATCGACCTGCCGGCGACCGTCGGGCTCGGGCTCACGGTGCTCGCGATCGCCGTACTGGGCGTCGGCATCGTCCGATACGGAGCGTTCGACATCGAGATCGCGCTGTCCCGCACCCTCGCCTATCTGGTCCTGACGGCCGCCGCACTGGCGGTCTACAGCGTCACGGCGGTCGCGGTAGGCGCCCAACTCGACGCCGGTCTGTTCCCGGCAGCTGCGGCGGGCGCTGCGGTGTTGCTGCTGGCCGCCATCCGGCAGCGCGTCCAACGAGCAGTGGATCGGCTGCTGTACGGCGACCGCCGCGACCCACTGTCCGCACTGACCACCCTTGGGGACCGATTGGGTGCAGCTCTGGACTCGGACGCTGTCCTGCCCGTGGTTGCGGAGACGGTCCGCCAGACATTGCGATTGCCGTACGCCGCGGTGCGGTTGGAGAACGATGCAGAACCTGCATGTACGTCGGGCGAACGGCCGGCGCGGACCGTGGAGTTCGACCTGAAACACGCCGGCCAGCAGGTCGGCACTCTGGTTGTCGGTGTCCGCCGCGGCGAGGTGGGGTTGAGCGCGGCGGACACCCGGCTGTTGGAGACCTTCGCTGCGCAGATCGGTGTTGCGGCCCACGATGTCAGGGTCACCAGGGAACTGCGGCAGTCGCGCGAGGCCCTGGTCACGTCCCGCGAAGAAGAACGGCGGCGGATCCGGCAGGACCTGCACGACGGACTGGGGCCGACGCTGGCCGGCATCTCCCTCGGCCTGGAGTCGGCCGCGCAGCGGACTCGACGGGCCGATCCCGAGATCAGCGCGCTGCTCGAGTCGCTCGGCGCGGAGACCACTGCGGCGGTGACCGAGATCCGGCGGATCGTCGCGGATCTGCACCCGACGATGCTCGACGTGATCGGCCTGGTGCCTGCTCTGGTTCATCACGCCGGGCTGATCAGCTCCAGGACCCGGGGCGACCTCGTCGTCAGCGTCGTCGCGGAACCGTTGCCCGAGCTGCCTACCGCGGTCGAGGCTGCGGCGTACCGGATCACGCTCGAGGCGCTGACGAACGTCGTACGGCACAGCCATGCTGCGGCTTGCGACGTCCGGCTGACGATGGACAGCGGTCTGCACGTGACGATCCGCGACGACGGGACCGGTGCTGTTCCGGTCGGGCCGGTGCGCGGGGCGGGCCTGGCTTCGATGCGGGCCCGCGCCGAAGAACTCGGGGGCGCCTGCACCGTGCGGTTCCGCCAGGATCAAGGGACTGAGGTCGTTGCCATGCTGCCCGTGACAGCACGATGACCGGCGGCGCGATCCGGGTCGTTCTCGCGGATGATCATCCGGTCTACCGCCAGGGACTGGCGGCCGTCGTCACCGACGCCGAGGATGTCGACCTCGTGGGCGTCGCGGCAGATGGTGGCGAGGCCGTTGCTCTAGCGGTGGAGCACCTGCCGGACGTGGCGCTGCTCGACGTCCACATGCCAGGAGTCAGCGGAATCGATGCCACTCGGCGACTCGCCGTCGAAGCGCCACAGGTCGCCGTACTGGTGTTGACGATGCTGGAGGACGACGAGTCCGTGCTCGCCGCGATGGCGGCCGGAGCCCGCGGGTATCTCGTCAAAGGGGCCACCGGCGACCGGATCCTCGCTGCGATCCGAGCCGTCGCCGCAGGGGAGGCGGTCTTCGGGCCGACTGTCGCGGACCACATTCTCGACCTGGTGGGAACCGACCGGCGCTCCGGTCGCCGTGGTCAGACCTTCTCGGCGCTCACCGAGCGGGAAGAGGAGGTTCTCACGTTGATCGCAGCCGGGCGCTCGAACCGTGAGATCGCACAGGTGCTCGTCGTGGCCGACAAAACGGTCCGGAACCACGTCTCGAGCATCTTCACCAAGCTGCAGGTCGCCGACCGCGCGCAGGCGATCGTCAAAGCCCGCGAAGCCGGTCTGGGGAGGACCTAGCGGAAGTGCACAGCGAATGCCTGCGGCGGGCGGACAGATCGTCGAAGGTCTTCCGTGGCTCATCCCGCCGGACGCAACACGGAGACTGCGGCGGCCATCGCGCTGGTGCAGTCGGACGGCACCGTTCCACACGCTGTGCTGGCCGAAGACGCCAGTGACGCGCGAGTTGCTGGCCGTACTCTCCTGACAACCGATCCAGCCGCTGCCTGCCTTGCGGGTCGACCTCGGAAGGGACCCGCAAGGCAGGCGCGGGTTGACCCCGGTCCGGACGGCTTCGGGGGGCGCGTCCGGCAGGGTCAGCGCAGGCCGAGCGACTTGATCAGCTCGGGGGTTACCTGGCGTGGGGCCGGCAGCGTGCCCGGCTTGCCCTGGCCTTCCAGGGAGGTCGCCACCAGGCGGCGGCAGCCGAAGGCCTCCGCGGTGTACGACAGCACGCCACGATCGTTGTCGGTGAACCGCAGCACGTACGTCGGGCCGAGCTCCTTGGTGCAGATGGCCGGCTTCTTGGCAACGGGCTTCGCTGCGTTCACCAGAGCGAGCAGGTCGGTCGCCTGCTTGCCGTTGCGTTTGGTCGTCACGGTCGCGTAGTCCTGCCCGGACGCCTCCGCGTCGAACTGGCAGATGGTCACGCTGACCGGCTGGAACAGCGAGGTCGCCGCGCCCTTGCCCCAGACCACCTTGTCGGTGCTGGCGCGGACCGCCGCGATGGTGTCGGGACAGTCCATGCTCGGGGTGCCGCTGGGGGTGGGCGACGGGGTAGGTGTGCCGGGGGTGGTCGGCGTAGCAGTGGGCTGGGCGGCGGGCGGGGACGTGGTGTTCTCGTTACCGCAGGCGGCGGTAGCTCCGAGCACAGCCACGACGAGCGTCGCACCGATCAGGCCCCGTGTCCGTAATGCACTCACGACTCGGTCCTTCCGGGTTGGCAAGGTCACCCATGATGGTCGACCGGAGTCACGTCCCGCGTGCCAGAACATCACGGCGGCGCGTCTATCCGGTCACGCCGGCGGATCGTAGGCCAACCGAGGCCGACCTGTAACGTCCACGCGCTGTTCGCCCGTCCTCGTCCCCCCGCCAATCCGAACAGTCCGATCGTCCGGGTCGTCCGGGTCGTCCGGGTCGGCCGGGTGGTGGGCGTGCTGTGCGGTGTCGGGAGCGGTCGGGTGATGCGCATGCTGTTCGGTGGTCCGGGCTGGTCGGGTGATGCGGTGCCGGGAGCGGTCGGGTGATGCGCATGCTGTTCGGTGGTCCGGGCTGGTCGGGTGATGCGGTGCCGGGAGCGGTCGGGTGATGCGCATGCTGTTCGGTGGTCCGGGCTGGTCGGGTGATGCGGTGCCGGGAGCGGTCGGGTGGTGCGCGTGCTGTACGGATGTCGGGATCGGCCAGCTGGTGCGCGCGCCGTTCGGTGATCCGGACCGGCCGGGTGGTGCGGGGTCGGGATCGGTCGGGTGGTGGGCGTGCTGTGCGGTGGTCGGGATGGGTCGGGTGGTGCGGGGTCGGGAGCGGTTGGGTGGTGGGCGTGCTGTGCGGTGGTTGGGATCGGTCGGGGTGGGGTGGTTGGCGGTTGTTCGGGGCGACCCGCTGGGCTGCGGGCTCTCGACCGGGGCGCGGATTACGATGCTGTGCCGTGGGTCGCAACGACAAAGAGGCTGCCGCGGAGCGGGAGCGCGCGGAGTGGCAGCTGGGGATCGACTGGGCCCGCTGGCTGATGGCGGGCAACTCCCCGCAGGCGCTGACCATGTACGGCCTCGTCCTCGAGCAGGGCGAGGTCGCGTACGTCAACACGCCCCTGCAGTACGCGCGCCTGTACGGCGGCAGCGGCCGGTACACGCATAGCGGCGGCCTGTTCATCGGCAAGCCGGGACTGGTGCTGGGTCTGATGGCTGCGAACGCCGCCGTGAACGCGAGCCGGAAGGCGGCAGCGAAGCGGGACATGCAACTGATGTGGCGCGACCTGCAGGAAGTCCCGACGATCGCGACCAACTACCGATTGCTGTGCCACCTGCCGCGGAGTGGCTGGATGAGCTTCTACTACAGCGCCGTGCAGGAGTTCTATCCCGATCCGGCCAACTGGATGATCACGTTCGGCTTCCAGAACGCGGAGCCGCTGCGGCTGGCCGGACTGGCGACGCCGACACTGTCCGTACTGACCTCCTGGTGTGTGCTCGGACACGATCGCTGGCAAGGCGAACCGGGGATCGCGCCGCTGCTCGAGGCCGCTACCGACCGGCAGTTGCCGCCAGGCGTGGTCCAGGGCGAAATCGGTCCCGGCGAGCCCCGGCGACTCGGTAATCTGGAACCATGACGAGCCCGTACGAGGACGACGAGCCGCTGCTCCCCGAGCAGACCCGGGACGACGACCCGCGGACCTGGGGCGACGACGACTCCGGCGACGACGACGAACGCATCCTGAACGAGGTTCCGCCCCACCACGGATGAGTAAGTCCGTGGTGCTCGTCCACGGCGGCCTCTGGGACGCCATGGACGCGGAAGCCTTCTGGGGTACGACGGCAATCACCGGAGGACTCACATCCGCCGGGCTGACGGTGCTCGCCCCGCCCGCGGTGGCCGAGCGGCTGGGACACCGAACTTGCAGCGCTGGGTGAACTCCTGGCGAACCACCATGAACCGCTCACGATCGTTGGGGCATCCAACGGGTGCACCGTAGCCGTCCTGCTGGCCCTGAACGTTCCGCACCTGGTCGACCACCTCCTCCTCGCCTGGCCGGCCACCGCCGGCGATCCAGCCCTCGACGCGCGGACCCGGACCGCCCTGATCGAGCGATGCTGCCCGCCGGACGCCGCAGACGCCCTACTCACCGGCGCAACCCTCCGCGGCATCACCGAAGCGGACCTAGCCCGACTGTCCGCCGACGCGGACCTCGCTCGAGAGGCTGCCGACGCGGACGCCGCTCGACTGGCCGCCGACGCGATCGATCCGGTTGCCGCTGATGCGGCCCAGCCGGTTGGCGCTGATGCTCCCGATCCGGTTGGCGCTCATGCGGCCGAACTGATGCGGCCCAGCTGGTTGGCGCCGAGCCGGCTGGCGCTGATGCGGCCCAGCTGGTTGGCGCTGGTACGGCCGAGCCGGTTGGCGCTGATGCGGCCCAGCCGGTTGGAACCGATGCGGGCGGGCCGGTTGGACCTGATGCGGCCGGGCCGGTTGGCGTCGGTGGGGCCGGCGCCGCGGGGGCGGGTGGGCGTATTTGGGTGGCGGTGGTGGCTTCGGTGGCGGAGAATCCGGCTCACCAGCGGAAGACGGTCGATGCGCTGCTGCGATCGATCCGGGGGAGTCGTGAGCTGGCCGGGTGTCCGGAACCGACGCCCGCCTTCCCGCCGTACCTGGATCAGCTGGTGCGAACGATTGTCGAGTTCGTGAACTAGGGGGAGAGGGCCGTGGAGCTTCGGGGGTTTTCCGACGAGTACGCCGTTCTGGTCGCGGGGTGGGCCGTGGACGCGAAGGAAGTGGCGTTGCTGTCCGGGCAGGTCGAGTACCCGTTCCCGGAGGAACTGAAGGCGAGCTGGCGGAAGGTCGACCCGGACATCCACTCCTATCTGCTGTTCGACGGTGACCAGCCGGTCGGGTACGGCGAGCTGTGGCTGGACGACGAGGAGGACGAGGTCGAGCTGGCGCGGATCATCGTGGATCCCAAGGTCCGCGGTCGCGGGATCGGCCTGGAGTTGGTGCGCGCCTTGCTCCCGCCGGCGGTAGCTGCCGGGTACTCGGAGGTCTTCCTCCGGGTCCGGCCGGAGAACGCGGTCGCGATCCGCACGTACCACCGCACCGGCTTCGTCGACGTCCCGGCCGCCTTGATGGACGAATGGAACCAGGGCCAGCCCATCGCCTACCGCTGGATGCGCTTTGCCGGCGAACCCACCTGGCTGGCGGAGCAGCTACCACCAGCGGAGCAGGTAGACGCCGGCGGGCTCAGGGGCTGAGGTTGGTGCGCCTATCACTCCGAGTCAGCTCACTGGCGCGTGCGGAGGGAGTCGCGGATCTCAGTCAGGAGCTGCTGGTCGGTGGTCAGTGACTCGGGCTCGGGCTCCTCGCCGCGGGCGCGGCGTTCGGCGAGTTTGTTCAGCGGCAGCACGATGAGGAAGTAGATGGCCGCGGCGACGAACAGGAAGTTCAACGCCGCCTGCAGGATCAGCCCGATCGAGAAGACCGCATTGTTGATCTCGAACTTCCAGACACCGCTGATGTCCGTCTTGCCGAAGATCGCGGCGATCAGCGGGTTGATCAGACCCTCCACGATCGCGCTGACGATCTTGCCGAACGCGGCGCCGATGACGACGGCGACCGCGAGGTCGACGACGTTCCCGCGCATGATGAATTCTTTGAAGCCCTTGAGCATCTAGGTGCCTCCACGAAGCGGTGGTTGTACCCGAGACAACGTAGGACCGCGGACCTGCGAGGGCGAGCGACCGCGCCGGACAGCGACGCATCGTGTCGCTGGGTAATCAGCTCGTGTCCGGCGTCAGTGCAACGGTGATTCTGGAGTTCGTCGTGGCCTGGGCCAGCCGGGTCGCGATGTCGGGCGTCGTCGCGACCACGATCAGTGCGCCTGAGCTCGTCGTACGCGGGGTTGGCAGGGCGATGACGCGGACCCCTCGGGCGAGAAGGCTCGCGGCGTCGGCCGCAGTGCTGGTCGCCGCGTACAGGTTGACGTGGTCGCCGACGCGGAGGAGCGCGCTGATGTCGGCGTCGTCGATGCGGAACGGATAGGCGAGCGATCCGGCGGGCACTGCGGGAGGAGCCAGGAAGCGGGCATCGGTGAGTGGCTCGCCGGATCGGACCGGGCCGCTCAGCACGCGGGCGGTCAGATCGGCGCCGGGTCTGAGGACGCCGTCGGGCACCGAGGCCGGAGGGAGGTCGACGGTCCGGAGATCGGCGCCAGCGGGCACAGCTCCGCCCGCGAGGTCGCGCGCAGCGGCCAGCACGGCGACGGTCGGTGGAGGTGGCGGGGACAGGGCGACGAGCCCGAAGTACACGGCGGCCGCGGCGGCGACACCGGCCAGCAGTCGGCGATGCCACCGCGCGGCCCGGAGCAGATCACGAAGGAAGGAAGGGGTTCTCATGCCAGAGAAAGTACAAGTTTCGCCGGCACCCGCCCCTCAGTTATTCACAGGAGGAAGTCAGGCCGCGCTGGTGTTGGTGCCGGAAGAGGACGAGGACCCGCTGGACGACGAGCCGTTCGAAGAAGACGAGCCGTTCGAAGAAGACGAGCCGCTCGAAGACGAGGACGACGAGGAGGAGTCCGACGATGACGACGAGGACGACTCGGCCTTCGCCGGGACCGAGCTCTTGGCGGACGACCGGCTGTCGGTGCGGTAGAAGCCGGAACCCTTGAACACGACGCCCACGGCGTTGAAGACCTTGCGCAGCGTGCCCTGGCAGTTCGGGCACACGGTCAGCGCATCGTCTGTGAAGCTCTGGCGCACCTCGAGGGCCTCGCCGCAGTCGGTGCACTGGTACTGGTACGTCGGCACGATTGGTCCCTTCAGGCCGCTGGCACTCCTACTACTCGACTGCTAATAATGCGCCAGCGGCCCGAAGTATTCCAACTCAAGCCCGCGGAACGGACTGTTCAGCCCCGACGCCGCACTGTGAAGTTCCAGCAGCCGGCGACCACGTTCCGCACCTGGACCGTGTCCACGGTCGCGTCCTCGAACAGTCGTTTGAGCTCCGTCTCGCTCGTCCCAGGCTCCGCGACGACTCCGTCCAGCATCTGGCCGGAGACGTCGTACGGGCGCAGCACCGCCCGCCGCTCGCGGAAGTCCAGCGGGAAGACGTCCGCCGCCGGCACCGGACAGTCGGTCGTGTGCACGAACACCGGCCCGACCTCGGCGTACGGACCGCCGGCCGTCATCGGCCGGTGCGACACCAGCGCGATCTGGTCGCCGGCCCGCGCCAGCGTGAGGCAGCAGCGCAGCGGCTCGCCGCCGCCCGCGGTCCGGGAAACGACAGCGTTCCCGAAGTCGTCATGACCGTTGCACCGGATCCGGTCCAGCTCGGAAACCGGGACGGGGACGTACACCAACTCTGGGTTCATGTCCACAGAACGCAGAGCAACGCAAAGTTGTGAGGGACCCCATTTGGGGCGCGCCGGGGGATTCTCTACGGTTGGGTCCGTGCGTCGCCTGCTTCGAGTCGTCATCATCAGCGGAATCGCCCTCACCACCATCCTCCTGGTGATCGCGGGAACCGTCGTTTTCGTCGTCCGCCACTCGTTCCCGTCGTACGACGGAACGATCGAGCTGTCCGGGCTGGACGGTGACGTCAACGTGGTCCGGGACGCGAACGGCATTCCGCAGATCTACGCCGACACCCCGGCCGACCTGTTCGCCGCGCAGGGCTACGTGCACGCACAGGACCGGTTCTTCGAGATGGACTTCCGCCGGCACGTCACCGCCGGCCGGCTGAGCGAGCTGTTCGGCAAGGACGCACTCGAGACGGACAAGTTCGTCCGCACCCTCGGCTGGCGCCGGGTTGCCGAGAAGGAGCTGGGCCTGCTCAGCCCGACCACCCGGCAGTACCTCGACGACTACGCCCGCGGAGTGAACGCGTACCTGTCCACTCACAGCGGATCGGGCCTCAGCCTGGAGTACGCCGTTCTGTCACTTAAGGGCACCGACTACCACCCGGAGCCGTGGACCGCGGCGGACTCGCTGTCCTGGCTGAAGGCGATGGCGTGGGACCTCGGCGGCAACATGGACGAGGAGATCACCCGGACCAAGCTGGTGGCGACGTTCCCGGCCCGCAACATCGAGAGCCTCTACCCGCAGTACCCGTACGACCGGAACAACCCGATCATGTCCAGCGGCGCGGTCGGCAAGGACGGCAAGTTCACCACCTCGCCGATCACCTCCGAGGCCCGCCGCGGGATGCTCACCCAGGACCTGTTGAAGTCCCTCGACACCGTCCAGAAGGTCGCCAAGGGTCTGCCCGAGCTACTCGGCCAGGGAGACGGGATCGGATCGAACTCCTGGGTCGTCTCGGGCGACCACACCACCACTGGCAAGCCGCTGCTGGCCAACGACCCGCATCTGGGCGCGACAATGCCAGGTATCTGGACCCAGGTCGGCCTGCACTGCAACAGCCTGGGCAAGAGCTGCCCGTTCGACGTGTCCGGCTTCAGCTTCTCCGGTCTGCCCGGTGTGGTGATCGGCCACAACAACGCGATCTCCTGGGGTTTCACCAACCTCGACCCGGACGTCCAGGACCTGTACCTGGAGCGGATCGACGGCAACAACGTCCTCTACAACAACAAGTGGCGCGCGATGGCGACGCGTGAGGAGACGTTCAAGGTGGCCGGCCAGGACGAGCCGGTGACGATCACCGTCCGGGAGACCCGGCACGGTCCGCTCATCTCCGACGTCGGTGACGACGAGCGCCAGGTCGGTGGGGCGGCCGCCAAACAGGCGAAGTACCCGGCGGCGTACGGCGTCGCACTGCAGTGGACCGCGTTGAACCCGGGCCGCACCGCCGACGCGCTCTTCGCGATCGATCAGGCCCAGAACTGGACCGAGTTCCGCGCTGCGGCACGGCAGTTCCAGGTCCCCTCGCAGAACCTCGTGTACGCCGACACCGACGGGCACATCGGCTATCAGGCGCCGGGACTGATCCCGATCCGCAAGACCGGTCGGGGCGACTGGCCGGTGCCTGGCTGGGACCCGAAGTACTACTGGACCGGGTACGTCCCGTTCGACGCATTACCCAATGAGTTCGATCCACCGGACGGCATCATCGTCACCGCGAACCAGGCCGTCGTACCGCATGGCTACACCTACTACCTCACCAACGACTGGGACTACGGCTACCGGTCGCAGCAGATCCTGGACCGGATCAAGTCCGCCGGGAAGCTGGACGCGAACGCAATGGCGTCGATCCAGCTCGACACCAAGAACCGGGCCGCCGAGATGCTGGTGCCTTACCTGCTCCAGATCAGCATCGACGACGCGTTCGACAAACAAGGCCAGGACACCCTGCGGAACTGGGACTTCACCCAGCCCGCCGACTCCGCGGCGGCGGCGTACTTCAACGTCGTCTGGCGCAACCTGCTCTCGCTCACCTTCCATGACCAGCTCCCCGAGGGCACCTGGCCGGACGGCGGCTCGCGCTGGTTCGAGGTGATCCACACGCTGCTCGGCCAGCCGAACAGCACCTGGTGGGACAACATCGGTACGCCGCAGCACGAGAACCGGGACGACATCCTGCGCGAGGCCCTCGTCGACGCACGGACCGAGATCACGCAGAAGATGGCTCGTGAGCCGGCCAACTGGCAGTGGGGCAAGCTGCACAAGCTCACGCTGACCAACCAGACACTGGGCAAGTCCGGGATCGGCCTGATCGACAGACTGTTCAACCGCGGTCCGTACGAGCTCGGCGGCGGTACGTCGATCGTCGACGCGACCGCCTGGGACGCGTCCGAGGGCTACACGGTCACCGCGACGCCGTCGATGCGGATGGTGGTCGACCTGTCCGACTTCGACAAGTCCCGCTGGGTGAATCTGACCGGTGTGTCCGGGCACGCGTTCTCGTCCAACTACATCGATCAGACCAAGCTGTGGGTTCGTGGCGAGACGCTGCCATGGGCCTACACCAAGGGTGCCGTCGAGGCGGCCCGCAAGCACGGCTTGACGTTCACCAAACCGGACCGCTAGCTAGGTCACCAGGCGGGTGCGCTGGCCTCGGCGAACAGCTCCTCCGGCCAGGTCCAGAGCGCCCGCTGGGTCAGCAGGATCGAGATGGTCTGCTCCGCCGGCGTGGTCGACCACAGCGCGCCCAGACCACCGGCCCAGCCGTACCTTCCGCCGCCGACGGACAGTCCGTAGCCCCAACCGGTCTCCGGCCCGAGGAAGTCGACGGCCGCCGCGCGCTGCGCCGGGGTGAGCTGATCGGTCGTCATCTCCGCAACGGCGGCCGGCGACAGCACGCCGTCTCCACCGGCGAGCAGCATCCGCGCGAAAGCGTGGAAGTCGTCGGCGGTGGAGATCAGCCCACCACTCGCGTCCGGGAACGGAGGCTCCGACAGCCATTGGCTGCCGAATGCGGTGTCGAGTACGTCGTTCCCGACGTACGCCGTTGTCAGCCGCGCCGGATCCGAGGCGGTGAACGCGGTGTCGTGCATCCCCAGTGGTTCGAAGATCCGCTCCCGCAGGAAGTCTCCCAGCGGCTGCCCGGTCGCCCGTGCGATCAGTACGCCGAGCACATGCGAGCCGGTCGAGTACAGCCAGCGCTCACCGGGCTGGAACTGCAGCGGTAACGTGCCCAGCCGCCGCATCCACTCGTCCGGATCCAACGGCGTCCGTGGCACCGGCGGCCCGAACGTCCGCAGCTCCAGCTCATCCTCGCGCTGCCGGAGAGCCGGGTTGTCCGACTCGCCCAGCCCGAGCCTGAACGTGAGCAGGTCCCGCAGTGTGATCGGCCGCGCCGCCGGGACCGTGTCATCGATCGGGCCGTCCGGCTGCCGCAGTACGGCCGGGTGCGCCAGTTCCGGCAGCAGGTCGTCCACCGGGGTGTCCATGGAGAGCCGGAGCTCGTCGACCAGGATCATGGCGGCAGCCGCGACGATCGGCTTGGTGAACGACGCGACCCGGAACAGGCTGTCCCGCTGCAGCTCCGGACCATCGAAGGCTGTCCTGCCGATGACCTCGACCCGCGTCTCGTCCCCGCGGCTCACCAAGGAGACGAGCCCGGCCAGGACCCCGTCATCGACGTATTTGCTCAGCATCAGCCCAGTCCACCAGCGAAGGGCATCGCGCGCCACTGTCCGACAAACATCCGGATACCGTCGGCCAGAGCCGGCATCTGTTGCACGAGTCAGCCAGGGCAGTTCCTCCGTGTAGTCCGCGAGTACGGCCTACAGGACTGTCGGGTCGGTGACCGTCAGGCCGAGGGCACGTGCGGCTGTGGCTGCGGCTTGGACCGCGGGCTCAGTCATCCACCGATCCTCGCAGCGCGATCAAGTGATTTGGGGTGAGCGCTGCGTCCACCAGGTGGTCGTGGGCGTCGGCCGGAAGCGCTTCGACGACCTCGGAGTCGTACACCGCGGCCCAGATCGGCGTACCGGGTCTCACGCGGGCGAGTGCCCGGTCGTAGGAGCCGCCGCCGCGTCCCAGGCGCACACCGTCGCGGGCGACGGCCAGCGCCGGGCAGATGACCAGATCGGCGGTGGCGATCGCGTCCGAGCCCAGATCGACCGGCGGCTCGGACAGTCCCAGCCGGCCGGGCACCAGGTCGGCCGCACCCGGTGCGACACCCCAGCCGAGGTCGTTGTCGGCGTACAAGATCGGCAGCAGCACCTCGTGGCCGGCCGCAAGCAACCAGTCGATCAAAGCGCCCGTCTGCGGCTCCGGACCCCTTGATACGTACAAAGCCACCCGGTGCGCGTCAGAGACGACCTGCTGGGCACTTCTCAGCAGATCCTCCGCATGGGACCGGGCCCTGCGGGCACTGAGCAAGTACTGCCGCGCCGCGGTCTTCGACTGGAACACCATCTGATCGTAGGAGCGTGACGCGCTTAACACTGTGATTGCCGGACGTCCCCTAGGGTTGGTGCATGAGTGAGGCAGGTCTGAGACAGGCGCAGGAGAAGATGCGTGCGGCCGGCGCTGCCGACGTCGCGATCCGCGTCTTCACGCACTATTACCGACTGCTCGAGTCCGGTCAGCAGGGCACGATCCGCGAGGACGACATCGAGCCGGTCGGCGACCTGCCGCACCTGGACCACCTGGACACCGACCCCGAGGCGATGCGGGCCGCGCTGGCCGAGACCGCGGTGATCAAGCTCAACGGCGGCCTCGGTACGTCGATGGGCGTCACCGGCCCCAAGTCCGCACTGCAGGTCAAGGACGGGCTGAGCTTCCTCGACATCATCGCCCGCCAGATCCTCAGTACGCGGCGCAAGTACGACGTACCGCTGCCGCTGGTGCTGATGAACTCGTTCCGCACCAAGGCGGAGTCCCTGCAGATCCTGAGCGAGTACGCCGGTCTCGCCATCGACGGACTGCCCTTGGACTTCCTGCAGAACATGGAGCCGAAGCTGCTCGCCGAGGACCTCACCCCGGCCGAGTGGGAGCCGGACCCGGAGCTGGCCTGGTGCCCGCCGGGCCACGGCGACCTGTTCACCGCGTTGGTTGCCTCCGGCACCCTCGACGCTTTACGGGAACACGGTTTCCGGCACGCGTTCGTCTCGAATGCTGACAACCTCGGCGCGACCCCGGACCCGCGGATCGCGGCCTGGATGGCCGAGCACGACGTACCGTTCGGGATGGAGGTCTGCCGGCGGACCCGGTCAGACCGCAAGGGCGGGCACGTCGCGGTGCGCAAGTCCGACGGGCGGCTGATCCTGCGGGACAGCGCGCAGGTCGCGGACGCGGATACGAAGTACTTCCAGGACATCACGCGGCACCGGATGTTCAACACCAACAACCTGTGGATCGACCTGGACCAGCTGGCCGAACTGATGGACGGGCACGACGGGATCCTCGGGCTGCCGATCATCGTGAACCGCAAGACCGTCGACCCGGCCGACCCCACGTCGCCCAAGGTGATCCAGCTGGAGACCGGGATGGGCACCGCGATCGAGACCTTCGAGGGCTCGCAGGCGGTGGTGGTCGACCGCAGCCGGTTCAAGCCGGTGAAGACGACGAACGACCTGCTCGTACTGCGCTCGGACGTGTACGAGCTGGACGAGGCCGGCGATCTGACCACGACGCATGAGGGCGACGAGCCGTACGTCGACCTGGACCCGGAGTTCTTCAAGATCCTGGCCGACTTCGACCTGCGGTTCCCGGTCGGGCCGCCGTCGCTGGTCCGGGCCGACCGGCTCGAGGTGCGCGGTGACGTTGCCTTCGGCAAGGATGTGGTGGTCGTCGGCGACGTCGAGCTGCAGGCGCCGGCGGGTGAACGCCGGGAGATCCCGGACGGCGCCGTACTCGACGGCTGAACCGAGCCCTGGGGGAGTGAATGGACGACCTGCTGATCAGGCCGTTGGAGCCGTCCGACACGGACGAGGCCGCCGCGGTGTGGTGGCGGTCGCGGCATGCGGACGGGGCGCAGTTGCCGCCGGCGATCCACACCGCCGAGGAGGTGGCGACCTGGTTCGCCGACGTGCTGCTGCCGGACGCGCAGACCTGGATAGCGCTGGATGACGGCCGGATCGTCGCCGTGCTCACCCTGGACGGCGACGACCTCGACCAGCTGTACGTCGACCCCGACGCGGCCGGCCACGGGGTCGGCTCGACCCTGGTCGACCTCGCCAAGGACCTCCGTCCCGGCGGTCTCGCCCTCTGGACCTTCCAGACCAACACCCGAGCCCAGTCCTTCTACCGCTCCCACGGCTTCACCGAAGTACGCCGCACCAACGGCGCCACCAACGAGGAGCGCGCCCCGGACGTCCGCATGACCTGGGGCAACCACCCCGAAAGCGTGCAGCTCGACAGGAGGTAGCACCCCACCGGGCGGGACTGGCTGCGGTGGTGAGCCTGAGGTCCGGGCGAGGCACCAACTACCTCCTGTCGATCTGCACGGATTAGGGTCGGGCTCGTGAGACGGACTGTGGATGAGCATTTGGAGGTTGTGCTCGGGCGGGTGACGGCGCTGCCGGCGTTCGATCAGCCATTGATGGAGGCGCTGGGGCTGGTGCTCTGTGAGGACGTCGTCTCCGCGGTCAGCCTGCCGGGGTTCGACAACTCGGCGATGGACGGGTACGCCGTCCAGGCCGCGGACCTGGCCGGGGCGTCGCAGGACAACCCGATCACCCTGCCCGTCGTCGGGGAGTTCCGGGCCGGGCGGAGTGAGCCGATCGTGGTAACCCCCGGTACGTGCGTGCGGATCATGACCGGCGCGGAGATGCCGCGGGGCGCGGACAGCGTCGTACCGGTGGAGTGGACCGACGGCGGCACTGTGAACGTGCGGATCGCTCAGCAGCCCGCCGTCGGAGCGTCGGTGCGACGCGCCGGTGAGGACGTGCACGCGGGGGACCAGGTTCTGGACCGTGACACCGTGCTCGGGCCGCGGCAGATCGCCGTACTCGCGGCTGTGGGTCGAGCGCGCGTGAAAGCACGCCCCCGTCCCCGCGTGGTTGTGGTCTCGACCGGTGCGGAGCTGCGGGAGCCCGGAAGCCGGCTGGGCGAGGGACAGATCTACGACTCGAACAGCTACACGATGGCCGCGTGCGCACGGGACGCCGGCGCCGTGGTGTACCGCGTCGGCATCGTCGACGACGACCCGAAGCGGATCATGGACACGTTGTCCGACCAGCTGGTCCGCGCCGACCTGGTGATCACCACCGGTGGCGTCAGCATGGGTGCGTACGACGTGGTCAAGGAGGAGCTCTCCAAACTCGGCACGGTCGATTTCCCGCAGGTCGCGATGCAGCCGGGCAAGCCGCAGGGCTTCGGTGTGCTCGGTGAGGACGAGGTGCCGATCTTCACGCTGCCCGGCAACCCGGTGTCGGCGTACGTGTCCTTCGAGGTGTTCGTCCGGCCGGCATTGCGCAAGCTGATGGGCCAGATGCCGTACCGGCGGACCACTGTGCGCGGCGTGACGTTGGACGGGTTCAGCTCGCCGGCGGGGCGACGGCAGTTCGTCCGCGTCGCGGCGAGGTTCGGCGACGAGGGCTGGATGGCCAGTACAGTCGGCGGGCACGGCTCACACCTGCTCGGCGGGCTGAGTCGCGCGAACGCACTGGCCGTGGTGCCCGAGGACGTGACGGCGGTCCGGGCCGGCGATCAGGTCGAGCTCTTGCTGCTGGACGAGGAGACCAGATGACGCAGGACCCGGGGCTGACCCACGTCGACGAGTCTGGGGCGGCGCGGATGGTGGATGTGTCGGCCAAGGAGGCGAGCAGCCGCCGGGCTGTTGCCACCGGCAAGGTTCTCGTCTCGGCCGAGGTGGTGACCGCGCTGCGCGGCGACGGCGTACCGAAAGGTGACGCGCTCGGCGTCGCCCGGATCGCCGGCATCATGGGTGCCAAGCGGACGCCCGATCTGGTCCCGCTCTGCCACCCGATCGCGATCACCGGCGCCAAGGTCGACCTCGAGGTCACCGACGACGCCGTCCTGATCCAGGCCCAGGTGAAGACCACCGACCGCACCGGTGTCGAGATGGAGGCGCTCACCGCCGTCGCGGTCGCCGGGCTCGCGGTCATCGACATGGTGAAGGCGATCGATCCGGCCGCCGTGCTGTCCGACGTACGCGTGGAACTCAAAGAGGGCGGGAAAACCGGCCACTGGGAGCGGCCGTGAGAGCCCTCGTGGTCAGTGTCTCGAACCGCGCGGCTGCGGGCGTCTACACCGACACCACCGGCCCACTGATCGCCGAACGCCTGACGTCGTGGGACTTCGAGGTGTCCGGCCCGCAGGTCGTGCCGGACGGTCCGCCCGTCGGTGACGCATTGCGTGCTGCGGTCGAGGCGTCGTACGACGTTGTGCTGACGACTGGTGGCACAGGGATCTCACCGACCGATGCGACGCCGGAGCAAACCGCTGCGGTGCTCGACAAGCTTGTGCCGGGCATAGCCGAAGCCATCCGGTCCTATGGCGTGGCGAACGGCGTACCGACTGCCGCACTGTCTCGTGGACTGGCCGGAGTGGCTGGTACGACGGTCATCGTGAACCTGCCCGGTTCCCGCGGCGGCGTGAAGGACGGGCTCGCCGTACTGGAACCGTTGCTGCGGCACGCCGTCGAGCAGGTGCACGGCGGTGACCATGTCCGGACGGATACCGACTGATGGCGATCGTGCACTGGCCCGTGGAGCTTCAGCACGGGCAGGTCGCGCTCCGGCCGCTGCGTGCCGGCGACGGCGGTGAGTGGGCCGCAGCGCGCCAGCGCAACGTCAGCTGGCTGCGCCCGTGGGACGCGACCCAGCCGCCTGGTGCGGAGGACGGTGCGCGGACGTTCCGAGCCATGGCGCGCGACTGGAACCGCCAGGCGCGCTATGGCCGGATGCTGCCTTTCGTCATCACGTACGGCGCTGCCGCGGGTGCCGGTGCACGGGCGAAGTGGCCGCTGGTCGGTCAGTTGACGGTGTCCGGAATCACCTACGGCTCGGCCCGGTGGGCGAACCTCGGCTACTGGGTCGACGAGCAGTACGCCGGCCGCGGCATCGTGCCGACCGCGGTCGCGCTGGCCGCGGACCACTGCTGGTTCACCCTTGGCCTGCACAGGATCGAGGTCGCGATCCGCCCCGAGAACAAGGCGAGTCTGCGGGTGGTCGAGAAGCTCGGCTTCCGGTACGAGGGCGAGCGGCCGCGGTTCCTGCACATCGACGGCGACTGGCGCGACCACCGCATCTTCGCGCTGAACGTCGAGGAGGTCGGGCCCGGTCTCGTAGCGCGACTGCGGTGATCACTCAGCGTCGCTATTCACATCAGTCACACGAGTCTTCTTGCGACACACCGACTCACGTACCCCATCTGGCCCTCACCGCGCCTTAGCGTCGTCGCATGGGGACGACAGGGTTGATCTATGTGGCGATCGTCGCCGCGTGGGCCGCCTACCTCGTCCCGATGCTGCTGAAGCGGAACGACGAGGCGCGGCGCCGCCCGGTGTCGTCGTCGGCCGACGCGCGGGTGCTGTCGCGTGACCCGTCGCGGCCGCGGTACGTCGTACGCCCGGCCGGTGCTGTGGACGACGCGACGCCGGCGGGTGATCTGCCGCCGCCTCCGACGCGGTACGTCCCCAATCGAGCCCGCCGGGTGGCCGCGATGCGCCGCCGGCGGGTGCTGTCGATCCTGACCCTTTCGCTCCTCTCGGTCGTTGCCCTGGCGGGTCTGGAGATGCTGCTGTGGTGGACGGTCGCGATTCCTGGCGCGTTGATCGTCGGGTTCGTCGTACTGACCCGGGTGCAGCTGCGGCGGCAGGCTCGCACACGTGCTCGGTTGGCGGCCGAGCGGCGCGCCCGCTTGCAGGCTCGGCATGACCGCGGCCCGGCTGGGAAGCCCGCGCCTTCTCCGGACGAGGAGATGACGATCGAGGTCAAGCTCCCGGCGGTGCCTCCGGTGGCGAAGCCCGCGCCGCCCGCCGAGGGCCTGTGGGATCCGGTGCCGGTGACGCTCCCGACGTACGTGCTGAAGGAGAAGGCTCCGGACCGCACCGTCCGCACCATCTCGCTGTCCGACGACGAGGTCTTCTCCTCCGCGCGTACGACGGATCCGGCCGAACGCGGGCCGCTTCCCGAGCCGGCGGAGAAGCCCGAGGAGACCGAGGTCAAGCGCGCTGTCGGCGACTGAAACCCGCTCGACAACCTCGGTTTTAACCGGCGACCATAGGCGTGTTAGAGTTTCGCGGTCGCCAGGCAACTGGTGACCGACTCGGGGCTGTGGCGCAGTTGGTAGCGCGCTTCGTTCGCAACGAAGAGGCCAGGGGTTCGAATCCCCTCAGCTCCACGAAGTCGATGGGCGACTCGTGTCCGCGGAAAGCGCGGACCGGGTCGCCTTCGTCGTGTTGTGCGGCTGCGCTTCGCTCGCCGCCGGCGGGGGCTTCGCCACCCGCACCCCCTGGCGCCGTCGCTTCGCTCGGCGGCTGTGGTTGCTCGCCGCGGGTGGGTGCGCCGTCGCTTCGCTCGGCGGCTGTGGTTGCTCGCCGCGGGTGGGTGCGCCGTCGCTTCGCTCGGCGGCTGTGGTTGCTCGCCGCGTCGTGGTGCCTTCGCTTCGCTCGGCGGGTGGCTAGGTGGTTGGGTTGGGGAGTTGGAGGCGGGCTAGGAGGCCGATGTGGTCTGACAGGTAGGTGGGGCCGCTGGGGAGGGGGCGCTTGTTGGTGAGTAGGAGGGCGGTGTCGTCGACGTCGATCGACTCGGTGATGAGGATGAAGTCGATGCAGTGCGGTTCGCTGCCGGGTGGGAGGTACTCGGCGTGGAAGGTGGGTGGGCACTTGCCGTTGAACGCGTCGCGCAGGCCGGATCGTCGCCGGAGTTCGCGGTGCAGTGTGCTCGCCTGGGCGACGTTGAAGTCTCCGCACACCACCGTCGGTGAAGTGTCGGCCGCGACTGCCTGCGCGAGCGCAGTGAACTGGTCGCGCTGCAACTGACGGAATCGATTGTGTTCCGACCAGTCGCCGTCGGTGTTGGCCGTCGGGTGGATGTTGAGTACGCGGACTCGGCTGTCGGCCAGCCGAGCGGTGAGTACTCCGCTGTGGAAGGAGCTGACGCGGGCTCGAGCGGGTATGCCTGAGTGGCGCGACGACCGCGGAAGGCGTGCGTACGCCGTCCCGGCCAAGCGCAGCCGCGACAGCGTGACCAGGCCGCCGGCGGGGCCGGCCACCGACGGCCGATAGGCCACATGCGGGAAGGACGGCATCCCTTTCCGGAGGTGTGCCAGGTGGCGGTAGACGAACACCTCCTGCAGGCAGACCACGTCGATGTCGCCGGCGTCGAACTCGGCCGCGATCGCGGGGAATCGCTCGGCTATGCGGGTTCCCTTCAGAGGGAGCCCGCGGGTGTTGAGGGTGGCGACGATCAGCCGCGTAGTCATGGCCCGGCAGATCGTACCCCTGGTAGGCCGGGGTGGTCCGCGTCGGCTAGTGCCAACTGTTGGTGGGGATCAGGGCTTCGAAGTTCTGGGCGAGGATTTTTCTGTTGTTGCCTATGTCGGCGGCCAGGCATCCGTCGTTCAGGGTGAAGGCGAGGACCGGGTACCACTCTTTGTTGTTGGTTCTCAGGACGTAGTCCGGTTGGGGTGCGGGTGGTGCCGAGACGGGGCGGCCCCATTGGGAGCTGGACAGGAGGGCCGCTGTTACGGCTGCGCGGGCCTCGTATTGAGCTGCGGAGGCTGTTGCGCGGGCGTTGACGTCTGCGCGCACCATGATGGCGATGGCTAGTGCGACCGCCGAGGCCAGCAACGAGGCTGACACGGTGAAGGCGGCCCGCTGGACGATGTTCGCGGTGCCTTGTGCGCTGTCGGTGCCAACGCCGAAGCCCATCAGGCCGGTCAGGATCGCGCTGCCGCCACCGATGGCGGCCACGATCGCGGGCCAGACCTTTCCCAGACTGGTCGCGCCGGCGGTGATCACCTGCAGGCTGGCCGGAGTGCTGAGCAGCGTGGCCGACTCGCCCTTCTTCTCCAGCAATCGCAGGTCGACGAGGAATTGTTGTACCGGGACGCTCAGGTCGTCGCCGTCCGCGTTGACGGCCTTGCCGGGCCACTGCACTTTCTCGTTGGACATCTGTTCCCCCCATGGTCACTTTCGGTGATGGTGACAGTCTGTAGCCACGGCGTCCAGAGCAGGGGAGAGGTCGGATCAGATCGTTACGTTGAGCGATGAGGCCGAGAGGGTGGCGCCGACCGAAAGCGGGCATAGTCATGGACGGGGCGCAAAGGGGGGCGTGGGGTGGCAGTTCGGGTGGATGCCGGCACGGCGTTGGTTCTACGGGAGGCGTACCACAAGATCCAGGCGTTGCCGCGGGGGAACCACTACGCGCTCTACGACTACGTGCGTGGGGTCGCGGCGAAGGTGGCGCCGGTCGACACCTTCTTCGTCGGGTTTCTGCAGGGTGCTGATCGGGTTCGGTATCCGTATGGATATGAGGACGGCAAGTACGACGATCCGGCCAGCCACATCTTCGGGCCGAGCGGACCGACCGCGTGGCTGCTGCGGAAGCGCCAGACCTATCGATTCGCGTATGACAACGGCGCAACGCTGAACGCGGGCATTCCCTGCGGCGATGTGACCAGGCAGTCGCAGGACGGGGTGCTGGTGCCGATGTTCCGTCGTACCAAGGACGGGCACGACCATCTGTTCGGGATGATGGCGGCGTACAGCTATCAGCCTGAGGTGTACGACGACAACGCGGTGCGCGCGCTCGAATGGCTGGCCGGTGCGCTCGCGATGGTGCTGACCAGAGAGGCGGAGGATCGCGACGCGTTGCGGGTCTTGCCGGCCGGCGACGATACGCCGAACCTGCTGACCTCCGATCACGTGATGGAGTACCTGTCCAACCGGATCGCCGTACTGCGAGGTCTCGCGGAGCGGGCGCTGGACGAGCCGGCGGCCGGAGACGAACCGCTGAACAGATACCTCAAGGGCATCATCCGGACCGCGGAGCAGACGCAGTCGGAACTGATCGAGATGATGCTCGAGGTCGACGAGGGGCCGGAACGGCGGTTCCTGTCCCTGACCGACGCGCAGCAGCGGGTGGCGCTGCTCCTGGTGCAGGGCCTCGACAACGAGGCCCTCGCGGCGGAGCTGGGGGTGCGGCTACCGACGGTGAAGTCGCACCTCGGCGTGATCCTGCGCAAGTACGGCATGGAGAGCCGGGTCCAGGTCGCCCACGACGTACGCCGCTACCTGGCCCGATAGGTGCCTGAGGCAAGGATCTGTGCCGGGGATGTCTCAATGTGAGAATCGCCGCAGCTAATCTTGACTGATTCCAGAAAACCCGACAGACTGCGACACGTGCCGACGGTGGATGAGCTCCAGGAGCTGTTGCGTGGGGCCGCACTCCGGGTGACCCGGCCGCGGGTGGCGGTGCTGACCGCGGTGTACGCGCATCCGCATGCGGACACGGACTCGATTATCGGTGCCGTGCGCAACGAATTGCCGGAGGTCTCGCACCAGGCCGTGTACGACTCGCTGCACACGTTGTCGGCGGCGGGCCTGGTCCGGCGGATCCAGCCGTTGGGGTCGGTGGCCCGGTACGAATCGCGGGTCGGAGACAACCATCATCACGCCGTCTGCCGGTCGTGCGGTGCCATCGCCGATGTCGACTGTGCGGTCGGGCACGCGCCCTGCCTGACCGCGTCCGAGGACCACGGTTTCGTCATCGACGAGGCCGAGGTCATCTACTGGGGCCTGTGCTTCGACTGCGCACGCCGTACCTGACTTCCTTTGAAAACGTCCAGTCCTGGAAGGAATCCGATGTCCGAGATCCATGAGCCACTGCCCGGTGAAGGTAGCGAGGAGAGCCGCGGCGAAGAGACCGCGCAGGCCTCGGGCGGCTGCCCGGTCGCGCACGGTCAGGGCACCCACCCGACCAGCGGCAACGCGAACCGCGGCTGGTGGCCGAACCAGCTGAACCTGAAGATCCTGGCCAAGAACCCGGCCGTGGCGAACCCGCTGGGCGAGGAGTTCGACTACGCCGCGGCGTTCAAGACCCTCGACCTGCCCGCCGTGAAGGCGGACATCGCCGAGGTGCTGACCACGTCGCAGGACTGGTGGCCGGCCGACTTCGGGCACTACGGCCCGTTCATGATCCGGATGGCCTGGCACAGCGCCGGCACCTACCGGATCAGCGACGGCCGCGGTGGCGCCGGCGCCGGTCAGCAGCGGTTCGCGCCGCTGAACAGCTGGCCCGACAACGCGAACCTGGACAAGGCTCGCCGGCTGCTCTGGCCGGTGAAGAAGAAGTACGGCCAGAAGCTCTCGTGGGCCGACCTGCTGATCCTGACCGGCAACGTCGCGCTGGAGACCATGGGCTTCAAGACCTTCGGGTACGCCGGTGGCCGTCCGGACGTGTGGGAGCCGGAGGACGACGTCTACTGGGGCCCGGAGACCACCTGGTTGGGCGATGAGCGCTACAGCGGTGACCGCGACCTGGAGAAGCCGCTCGGCGCGGTCCAGATGGGCCTCATCTACGTGAACCCGGAAGGCCCGAACGGCAACCCGGACCCGATCGCCTCGGCCCGCGACATCCGCGAGACCTTCGGCCGGATGGCGATGAACGACGAGGAGACCGTCGCGCTGATCGCCGGCGGCCACACGTTCGGCAAGACGCACGGTGCGGCCGACCCGGAGAAGTACGTCGGTGCCGAGCCCGAAGGCGCGCCGATCGACCACCAGGGCCTGGGCTGGCGGAACACCTACAACACCGGCAAGGGCCCGGACACCATCACCAGCGGCCTCGAGGTCACCTGGACCCGGACGCCGGCGCAGTGGGGCAACGACTTCTTCGAGATCCTGTTCGGTCACGAGTGGGAGCTGAGCAAGAGCCCGGCCGGCGCCAACCAGTGGGTCGCCAAGGACGCCGCGGAGGTCATCCCCGACGCGTACGACGCGGCGAAGAAGCACAAGCCGACCATGTTGACCACGGACCTGGCGCTGCGCTTCGACCCGATCTACGAGCCGATCTCGCGCCGGTTCAAGGACAACCCGGACGAGTTCGCGGACGCGTTCGCACGGGCCTGGTTCAAGCTGACCCACCGCGACATGGGCCCGATCGTGCGCTACCTCGGCCCGGAGGTCCCGACCGAGACGCTGATCTGGCAGGACCCGGTCCCGGCGGTGGACCACGAGCTGATCGGCGCCGACGACGTCAACGCGCTGAAGGCGCAGATCGCGGCGTCGGGCCTGTCGGTGTCGCAGCTGGTCTCGACGGCGTGGGCGTCGGCGTCGAGCTTCCGCGGCAGTGACAAGCGCGGTGGCGCGAACGGCGCGCGCATCCGGCTCCAGCCGCAGAGCGGCTGGGAGGTCAACAACCCGGACCAGCTGGCGCAGGTGCTGCGGACGCTCGAGGGGATCCAGCAGTCGTTCGGGAAGCCGGTCTCACTGGCGGACCTGATCGTGCTCGCCGGTGGTGTGGGTGTCGAGGTCGCGGCGAAGAACGCCGGCCACGATGTCGTCGTACCGTTCACGCCTGGTCGTACGGACGCGTCGCTCGAGCAGACCGATGTCGACTCGTTCGCCGCGCTCGAGCCGTCCGCGGACGGGTTCCGTAACTACTACGGCAAGGGCAACCGGCTCCCGGCCGAGTACCTGCTGCTCGACAAGGCGAACCTGCTCACCCTGAGTGCGCCGGAGCTGACCGTCCTCGTCGGCGGTCTGCGCGTCCTCGGCGCGAACTACGACGGCTCGAAGCTCGGTGTCCTCACCGAGAACCCGGGCACGCTCACCAACGACTTCTTCGCGAACCTGCTCGACCTGGGCACGGAGTGGAAGTCGACGGACGACAGCCAGGAGTTCTTCGAGGCCCGCGACGCGAGTGGCGCGGTCAAGTGGACCGGCACCCGGGCCGACCTGGTCTTCGGCTCGAACTCCGAACTGCGCGCCGTCGCCGAGGTCTACGCCTCCGACGACGCCAAGGAGAAGTTCGTCCAGGACTTCGTCGCCGCCTGGACCAAGGTGATGCAGCTGGACCGCTTCGACATCGCCTGATCATCAACCGATCGAAGACCGGCCCCCACCACTGGTGGGGGCCGGTCTTTTGCCGACTGAGTTCCTTGTGAGTGCCGAGGGCGCGTGTCAGGCTGGCGTGGTTCTGATCGGGCGGAAGGGGTCGTGCCATGCGGTTTCATCATGATCGGGAGCCTGCGGGGGATCTGACCTTCAGTGACGTGTTCCTGGTGCCGAATCGGTCCGGGGTCGTCTCGCGGCTTGACGTGGATCTGTCGACGAGTGACGGGAGTGGTACGTCGATCCCCATCGTCGCGGCGAACATGACAGCGGTCTCGGGGCGGCGGATGGCGGAGACGATCGCCCGGTGTGGTGGGCTGGCGGTGATCCCGCAGGACATCCCGGTGGACGTGGTCGCCGAGGTGGTTGCCTGGATCAAAGAGCGCGACCCGGTGCACGACACTCCGCTCGTGCTGCCGCCGACCGGGACGGTCGGCGAGGCGCTGAACCTGTTGCCCAAGCGCGGTCACGGCGCGGTGATCGTGGTCGACCAGGGCCGGCCGGTCGGGGTGGTGACCGAGGCGGACTGCTCCGGCGTCGACCGGTTCACCCAGCTGGACGGGATCATGTCGCGCGAGCTGCTGACCGTGCCGGCCGGGATCGACGCCGAGACGGCCTTCGACCAGCTGCACGACGGGCGGCACCGGCTCGCGCCCGTGGTGGACGCCGACGGCACCATCGTCGGCATCCTCACCCGGCAGCGCGCACTCCGGGCCACCCTCTACGAGCCCGCCCTCGATGCGAACGGCAAGCTCCGGGTCGCCGCCGCGATCGGGATCAACGGCGACGCCGAACAGAAGGCGAAGGCGCTGCTCGACGTCGGCATCGACGTGCTGGTGATCGACACCGCGCACGGCCACCAGGAGCGGATGCTCGAGGTCCTCGGGCTCGTCCGCGGTCTTGAGCCCCAGGTCCCGATCGTCGCCGGCAACGTGGTCACCGCCGAAGGTGTCAGCGACCTCGTCGCGGCCGGCGCGGACATCGTCAAGGTCGGCGTCGGTCCGGGCGCGATGTGTACGACGCGGATGCAGACCGCGGTCGGTCGTCCGCAGTTCTCCGCCGTACTGGAGTGCGCGACGCGGGCCAGTGAGCTCGGCAAGCACGTCTGGGCGGACGGCGGCGTGCGGCATCCGCGGGATGTCGCGCTGGCGCTCGCCGCGGGCGCGTCCAGCGTGATGATCGGGTCGTGGTTCGCGGGGACGTACGAATCGCCGGGTGATCCGCATCGGGACAGTGACGGGCGGATCTACAAGGAGAGCTTCGGGATGGCATCGGCGCGGGCGGTGCGGTCGCGGACGGCAGACGACACGCCGTTCCAGCGGGCCCGGAAGGGCTTCTTCGGCGAGGGGATCTCGACCGCGCGGATGTATCTCGACCCCGAGCGCCCGAGTGTCGAGGACGTGCTGGACTCGATCGTCTCCGGGATCCGCAGTTCCTGCACATACGTCGGCGCCGCCAACCTGGCCGAGTTCCACGCACGCGCTGTAGTCGGCCTGCAGACCGCCGCCGGCTACGCCGAGGGCAAGCCGCTGGACACGAGTTGGTGACCACAGGGCCTACTTGACAACGAATTCCGTCGTTTGATGCTTGCGTAAACGACGACATCCGTTCTCATCCCCGGGGTGAGATTGAGGACAGAACAATCTCATACGGCGGGCGATAGGCATGCTCCGGAATCGGTGGCACGGTGTAGTCACGGGGTGGAGGGAAGGGACGCCAAGAGGATCTGTCGGGGGGTCGCCGATCTCGCAGGGGGAGTGGGATCGACCGACGCGGGGGCGACAGTTCAGGCGTCCAGAACTGGTCGCGGGTGGTGGTTGTGGAGTTCGACCGAGGCTTGGGAGGGCGACTCGGGAACTCGGACCCACCACCCGCGACTGCACTTGCCTGTCCGAATAGCACGCTGGTGGTGGCAATCTGCGCGGCCCGGCGGCATAGTCGAGGGATCGATGAGCTGCTTGGGGTTCGTGGGGAGCCGGCGTTGTGGAGGGAGACAAGGCTGTCCCGCTGAGGGTGGACGCGGAAACCGCGATCATCCTGCGGGAGGCGTACCACAAGATCGAGGCGCTGTTCCGCGCTGACCACTACGGTCTGTACGACTATGTACGGGTAGTGGCCGGCAAGGTCGCCCGTGTCGACGCGTTCTTCGTCGGCTTCCTGCAGGGCAGCAGCCGGGTGCGCTACCCCTACGCGTACGACGACGGCCGGTACGTCGACCCGGACACGCACATCTTCGGCCCGAACGGGCAGACGTCCTGGCTGCTCAAGCGTCGGCAGACGTATCGCTTCGCCTACGACGGCGGCCTCGCGCTGCACGCCGGAATCCCGCTCGGTGATGCGGTCCGGCGCTCGGAGGACGCGGTGACCGTGCCGATCTTCCGGCCGGTGAAGGACGGGCCGGACCAGCTGTTCGGCATGTTGTCGATGCAGAGCTATGCGCCGGAGAGCTACGACGACAACTCGGTCCGGGCGTTCGAGTGGTTGTGCAGCCTGGTCGAGCGGGTGCTGACCCGCGAAGGCGAGGATCGGGAGGCGCTACGCCGGCTGCCCGCCGGCGACATCGGGCCGAACCTGCTGACGTCGGACCACGTGATGGAGTACCTGTCCCACCGGGTCGCGTCGATCCGCGAGATCGTCGCGGAAGCGATGGACGAGCCGGACGTGAGCGCGTCCGTGGAGAGTCACCTGGCCCGGATCGTCGACGCGACCGAGCACATCCAGTCCGAGCTGATCGAGATGCTGATGGACACCGACGAGGGTCCGGAGCGCCGGTTCGCGAGCCTGACCAAGGCTCAGCAGGGCGTCGCGGTCCTGCTCGTCGACGGCCTCGACAACGACCAGCTCGCGGCCGAGCTCGGAGTCAGCCTGAACACGGTCAAGACCCACCTCAGCGCGATCCTGCGCAAGTACGGCATGCCCAACCGCGCGCAGGTCGCCGACGACGTCCGCAGGTACCTGGCCCGCTGAGTTCTCCGCAGATGTGGCTCGGCCTCCAGCCTGAAGCTGGAGGCCGAGCCGGCAACTAATAGGAGCCGGCAACTAGTAGGAGCGGGCGACTAGTAGGAGCGGGCGACGAAGGCGGTCAGGCCGCGCTCGTTGTCCTCGATCGGGAGGCTGCCGTCGGGGCGTTGGAGGCAGCGGACGGTGATGCCGGATGCGGCCAGGCGGTCCTCGCCCTCTTCGCCGACGACGTCGTACGGCAGGCTGGCCCAGCCGGACGCGGCCGCCTCCACGGCTTCGTCTACGGTGTCAACCGCCGTGGTCCGCGCCGTCTGCCGCTTCGTGGCTTCCTCGAGCAGATGCGTCTGGTCCGCGTCGATCGCAGCGACCACAGTCGACGTGAGGTCAGCCAGGCCTACGGTCTCCTTGCCGGAGTCGCGCAGCCGGCGGACCACAGTCGCAACGTTGCCGGCGAGGTCACGCGGCCCGAGCTCGATCCGGACCGGGACGCCCTTCAGTTCCCAGTTCACCGCCCGCCGGCCGAACGGCTGGTCGGTCCGGTCGTCCAGACTGACTCGCAGCCCGGCGGCCCCAAGGTCGGCAGCGATCTGCCGCGCGGCCTCGACGGTCTCGTCCCTGACCGCGAGCACCACCACCTGCGTGGGCGCGACCCTCGGCGGGACCCGGAGGCCGGCGTCGTCGCCGTGCACCATGATCAGGCCGCCGACCATGCGGGTCGTGCTGCCCCAGGAGGTGGTCCAGGCGAGCTCGCGCTGGCCGTCGGTGGACAAGTAGCCGATGTCGAACGCTCGCGCGAAGTTCTGCCCGAGCTCGTGCGACGTCCCCATCTGCAGGGCCTTGCCGTCACCGGTCATCGCTTCCAGGGTCATCGTGTTGATCGCGCCGGCGAACCGCTCCCGCCGGGTCTTCCGGCCGGTCACGACCGGGATCGCCAGCACGTCCACCATCACCGCGCGATAGACGTCGTGCAGAATCCTGGTCGCGTAGGCGCGGGCGTCTTCCGCGGTTGCGTGGGCGGTGTGGCCCTCCTGCCAGAGGAACTCCGTCGTCCGCAGGAACAGCCGCGGTCGGAGCTCCCACCGGACTACGTTGGCCCACTGGTTCAGCAGCAGCGGCAGGTCGCGGTAGCTCTGGATCCACTTCGCCATGTACTCACCGACGACCGTCTCCGACGTCGGGCGGACCACGACGGGCTCTTCGAGTTCCTTGCCACCGGCGTGCGTGACGACGGCCAGCTCGGGACTGAATCCCTCGACATGCTCGGCCTCCCGTTGCAGGTAGCTCTCCGGGATCAACAGCGGGAAGTACGCGTTCGCCGCGCCCGCCGCCTTGATCCGCCGGTCCATGTCGGCCTGCAGCAGTTCCCAGATCGCGTACCCATACGGTCGGATGACCATGGTCCCCCGCACCGGCCCGTTGTCGGCGAGCTCGGCTTTGGCAATCACGTCCTGGAACCATCGGGGAAAGTCCGCCGCCGGTGAGGCGAGTACGGATCGGGTCGTTGCCATGCCGGTCAGTGTAGGAACGCGACCGACTCCGCTGCCACGCAATTCCCGGCGGGAGCCTCAGCGGATTCTCAGGCCGGGATGTTCACGCGGGAGTGAGCCGGAGTTCACCACCGGACCGAAAGGTTGGCCTGTATCCCTCTCGGAAGTGGAGAAAGCTGTGAGAGTTCGTCGTGCGCCTGTGGTGTCGGTCTGCTTGGCCCTGGTCGGGCTGGCGGTCGGGATCCCGTCCGCTGCCGCGGATCGTGGGCCGGACAAGTATTCGTTCGCCGTGATCGGTGACATCCCCTACGGTCCGGCCCAGATCGCCGGGTTCCCGAAGGTGGTCGACGAGATCAACGCGGACAAGCAGGTGAAGCTGGTCACCCATCTCGGTGACATCAAGGACGGCTCGTCGGTGTGCAGCGACGAGTACTTCGCGCAGGTGAAGACGCAGTTCGACCGCTTCGCAGACCCGCTCGTCTACACCATCGGGGACAACGAGTGGACCGACTGCCACCGGGCCAACAACGGTGGGTACAACCCGCTGGAGCGACTGGCGAAGATCCGGTCGATGTTCTTCCCGCAGCCCGGCCGGACACTCGGCGAGCACCCGGCCAAGGTCAGCAGCCAGGCTGACCAGGCCATCCCCGAGGATGTTCGGTTCACTCGGGCCGATGTCGCGTTCGCGGCCCTGCACATCGTCGGCAGCAACAACAGCATGGCGCCGTGGACCGGAAAGACCGGGCCCACGCCGGAGCAGTCGGCCGAGGTGCTCGCGCGTACGGCCGCGGTGATCGAGAGCATCCGTGACACCTTCGCGCAGGCCCGCGAGCAGCACAACCGGGCCGTCGTACTGCTGACGCAGGCCGACATGTTCGATCCGACCGTGGCGGCGCCGGCGTTCGCCGACTACTTCGCGTTCCAGCCGATCGTTCAGGCCATCGCTCGTGAGTCCGCGTCCTTCCATGGCCCGGTCTACCTCTTCAACGGCGACAGCCACGTCTACAACAGCGACAAGCCCCTCGCGGCCGGGTCGAAGTGGGTCAGCCTGTACGGCGTGACCACCCCGGTCAGCAACCTCTCCCGCATCACGGTCGACGGCTCCACCGGCGTCAACAACTATCTCCGCGTCACCATCGACCCCCGCAACCCCGCCACGCTGACCTGGACCCGGGTCCCCTTCACCTCCTGAACACGCAAAAGCGCCCGGCGACCCGTGAGGGCCACCGGGCGCTTCGGCGGGCCTGGGTCAGATCGATGCGAGCGCGTCGTTCCAGGTTTTGGACGGGCGCATGATCGCGGCGGCCTTGGCCGGGTCGGGCTGGTAGTAGCCACCGAGGTCGACCGGGCTGCCCTGGACGGCGAGCAGCTCGTCGACGATGGTCTGCTCGTTCGCCGCGAGGGTCTCGGCGAGCGGGGCGAAGGCCTTCGCGAGTTCGGCGTCGTCGGCCTGCTTGGCCAGCTCCTGGGCCCAGTACAGCGACAGGTAGAAGTGGCTGCCCCGGTTGTCGATCCCGCCGACACGGCGGGTCGGCGACTTGTCCTCGTTGAGGAACGTCGCGGTCGCCCGGTCGAGCGTGTCGGCGAGGACCTGGGCGCGCGCGTTGCCGGTCGCCTGGGCCAGGTGCTCGAAGCTCGCGGCCAGCGCGAAGAACTCGCCCAGGCTGTCCCAGCGCAGGTAGTTCTCCTTGACCAGCTGCTGCACGTGCTTCGGCGCCGAGCCGCCCGCGCCGGTCTCGAACAGACCGCCGCCGGCCATCAGCGGGACGACCGACAGCATCTTGGCGCTGGTGCCGAGCTCGAGGATCGGGAACAGGTCGGTCAGGTAGTCACGCAGGACGTTGCCGGTCACCGAGATGGTGTTCTCACCGCGGCGGATCCGCTCCAGCGACAGCTTGATCGCGTCCACCGGCGCGAGGATCCGGAGGTCCAGACCCTCGGTGTCGTGCTCCTGCAGGTACTTCTTGACCTTCGCGATGATCTGAGCGTCGTGCGCCCGGGTCTCGTCCAGCCAGAACACCGCCGGGTCACCGGTCGCCCGGGCCCGGGTGACGGCCAGCTTCACCCAGTCGCGGATCGGGTCGTCCTTGGTCTGGCAGGCACGGAAGATGTCACCGGGCTCGACGGCCTGCTCCAGTACGACGTTGCCCGCCGTGTCGACCAGGCGCACCGTGCCGGCGACCGGGATCTCGAAGGTCTTGTCGTGTGAGCCGTACTCCTCGGCCTTCTGTGCCATCAGGCCGACGTTCGGCACCGAGCCCATGGTGGCCGGGTCGAAGGCACCGTGCGCACGGCAGTCGTCCAGGACGACCTGGTAGATCCCCGCGTAGCTGCTGTCCGGCAGCACCGCGAGGGTGTCGTGCTCGGCGCCGTCGGGTCCCCACATGTGGCCCGACGTACGGATCATGGCCGGCATCGACGCGTCGACGATGATGTCGGACGGGACGTGCAGGTTGGTGATGCCCTTGTCCGAGTCGACCATCGCCAGCGCCGGTCCGTCGGCCAGCTCGGCGTCGAACGACGCCTTGATCGCGTCGCCCTCCGGGAGCGCGGACAGGCCGTTCAGGATCGCGCCCAGTCCGTCGTTCGGGGACAGGCCCGCCTTCGCGAGGGTCTCGCCGTACTGCTCGAAGGTCTTCGGGAAGAAGGCGCGCACCATGTGGCCGAACACGATCGGGTCCGAGACCTTCATCATGGTGGCCTTCAGGTGCACCGAGAACAGCACGTCCTCGGCCTTCGCGCGGGCGATCTGAGCGGTCAGGAACTCGCGCAGCGCGGCGACGTGCATGACGGAGGCGTCGACGACCTCACCGGCCAGCACCGGGACCGACTCGCGCAGCACGGTGGTGGTGCCGTCCGCGGCGGCCAGCTCGATCCGCAGCGAACCGGCGGACTCGATCACCGCCGACGTCTCGGTCGTGCGGAAGTCGTTCTGGCCCATGGTGGCGACGTTGGTCTTCGAGTCGGCCGACCAGGCGCCCATCCGGTGTGGGTGGGTCTTCGCGTAGTTCTTCACCGAGGCGGGGGCGCGGCGGTCCGAGTTGCCCTCGCGCAGCACCGGGTTCACCGCAGAGCCCTTGACCTTGTCGTAGCGGGACTGGATCGCCCGCTCCTCGTCGGTCTTCGGCTCGTCCGGGTAGTCCGGCAGCGCGTAGCCCTGGGCCTGCAGCTCCGCGACCGCGGCCTTCAGCTGCGGGATCGAGGCCGAGACGTTCGGCAGCTTGATGATGTTCGCCTCGGGCGTCTTGGCCAGCTCGCCGAGCTCGGTCAGCGCGTCCGCGGTCCGCTGGTCCTCGGTCAGGTAGTCCGGGAAGAGCGCGATGATCCGGCCGGCCAGTGAGATGTCCCGGGTCTCCACCCCGACACCGGCCTGACCGGCGTACGCCTGGATCACGGGGAGGAACGAGTACGTGGCCAGCGCCGGAGCCTCGTCGGTGTGGGTGTAGATGATCGTCGAGTCAGTCACAGCCCCACCCTAATGGGCGTTCCGGCCGCCCCCGCCGCCACGTGGGCAGGCTCACGCTCCGTCGAGCTCGTCCGGGTGGACCAGGGTGATTCCGGCGGCCGTGGTGACCGCGCTGGCGAAGGTCAGGGTGTCGATCGGGGAGGAGGCGGCGACGGTCGCGCCGATCAGGGAGGTGAGGCCGCGGGCGGTGTCCCAGGTGCAGTCGACGAAGACGGCGCCGGCCGCCTTGACCTGGGAGAACTCCGCGCCGGTGAAGTCGCAGCCGCGGAAGACCGTGCCGGACAGGTCGGCGGAGACGAAGTCCGCGTTCTGCAGCCGGCAGTCGGCGAACTCCACCTTGAGGAACTTGGCGAACCGGAACGAGCCGAAGTCGAGCACGCTGTCCCGGATCGTGGTGTGCTGCAGGCTCATCCCCGGACCGGCGAACCCGGTCAGCCGGGACGACGTGATCGCCACCCGCGTCACGGCCGCGTCGGCCCAGCGGGCGTTCGCGATGTCGCATTGGGTCAGCTCGGTGTCGACCAGGATCAGCTTGTCGAGATCCGATCCCGCCAGCTTGCAGCGGGTCAGCCGGCAGCCGCTCAGCTCGAGGTGCTCGACCTCCAGATCGCTGAGATCAACGTCCTCCAGGGAGACGTCGAGCAACCGCGTCTCGTCGTCGATGTCGTCCCGATCCGGCGACGCGGGATCGAGGTGAGCCCTGAGCCGTGGTGCTGCGATCTTCATGCGACTGACCGTAACGAGAGCCTCCGACAGTTCACTTGGAACGAAGGTAGTGGGCGGCCGCCCCGATGAGGGCCGAGTGTTCCGTGTCCTTCGTGGCGGAGACGGGGGAGTCGAAGGCTGTCGCGACCAGGTCGTAGGCGCCGGAGATCGAGCCACCCAGGACCGTCTTCGCCACGCCGAAGCGCTCCAGCCACGGCCCGAGAGCGGAGGCGAGTACGCCGAAGGTGGTCAGCAGGACCTCGTGAGCGACGGTGTCACCGGCCCTGGCCCGATCGGCGATCTCTTTGACGCCTGGCTCGTCCGTGCCGGTTCTGGCGGCGTACTCGCGCAGGATCGCCCGGGCGGAAATCGAGTCCTCCAGCGGCTTCCCGTCGTACGACGTCTTGTAGAGCTCACCGCCTGGCGGCACGGTCTCGCCCGCCCGGACCACGCGGCCGTCGGCGAGGAACGCCGTACCGATGCCGGTGCCGATGGTGACGCCGACGCAGCGTTCGACGCCGCGGACCTCTCCGGCGGTCCACTCGCCGACCGCGAAGGCCTCCGCGTCGTTCATGAACATCAGCCGGTCGAGCGCGAGCTCGGCCCGCAGGCTCTCGCCCAGGTTGAACCCGTACAGCTGGTCGAACTTGTCCTGGCCGCGATACCAGGCCACGCCGGTCTCGAAGTCGAACGGCCCGGGCAACGCCACCGCCAGACCGCTTGCCAGTGGCAACTTCCGGGCCGCCGCGGCGAGTTGCCCGGCCACCGCCTCAGCCGGCTGCTGCGACTCGAGCTTCAGCCGGTCGACCACGGTCACGTCCCACCCGCCCGGCGACACCACCGCCGCGGTCACGTGGCTGCCCCCGACCTCCAGTACCGCTACGTCCATCAGGTCATCATCCACGACCCGGTGGTCACCACCGGCCAAGGCCGGTGCGGGTGCCGCGCGCGTCGAAGGTCTGGGCGAGGACGAGCGGCTTCGTCCCGGGCCACGGCCCGGCGTCGATGTGCCGGTAGACATAGAACTCGGATGCGACGACCGCCTCCCCGCTCTTCCCGTCACGGGTCCGGACGAGAACCTTCGCGTCCTTGCCGTAGGCGCGGCCGAAGACGGTGGTCACACTGCTCACGGCGTCGATGGGGGACTTACGGACCAGGACGCCGCCGCGGGCTCCGAGCGGCACCATCGGTGCGTTCTCCAGCTGGGTGGTGCAGAAGGCGTAGCGGGCGGTGTAGCGATAGCGCGTCGCCGTGGGCTCGCGCCGGATGCTGGCGGACCCGTACACGTCCGAGACCGAGACGACCTCCGGCCAAGCCCAGGGCTCGGTCCCGAGCACCGCGCCGTTCGACGCGGTGCACAGTCTCACGGACCCGATCGGTTGTGGTGTCGGCTTGCGTTCCGTCGCCGGTGCGACGCCGTGCGGTCCCTGCAGATCGACCGCGACCGCCGCACCTGCCGCCAGGACCACGACCGCGGCGAGAGCGGCCAGCGATCCGGTGATCCGGCGGTTGCGTACCTGCCGGCGTCCGGCGGCGACCAGTGTCGCGGGATCCGGCGTGAACGGCGCCGGTCGATCGGTCGCGCGGTCCATCAAGGTCTTCAGTTCGCGCGTCAATTCAGGACCCCCTGCATGAGTTCGGCGAGGGCGGGGTGGGTGCGGAGCTTGTCGAGGGCCCGCAGGGTCTGGCTCTTGACCGTCCCGGGCCGGCAGTTGAGCGCGGCGGCCGTCTCGTCCACGGACAGTTCGTCGAAATAGCGCAGTACGACGCAGGCTCGCTGGCGGGGCGGCAGTTCGGCCAGAGCCTGGGTGATGACGAGCCGGTTCTCCAGGACGCCGAGCGGATCGGCCGGGTCCGCCTCGGCGGTGAAGTAGTCGTCGCCGCCGACGAGTTCCTGGCTGGACTTGCGGCGGAGCGCGTCCAGGGTGGTCGACACCACCACCTTGCGGGCGTACGCGCCGACCGCGCCCTTGCGATGGATCCGGCCCCAGACCCGGTACAGCCGGATCAGGGCCTCCTGGGTCGCGTCCTCGGCCCGCCGCCAGTCCCCGCACAGCAGGTAGGCGGTCCGGCACAGAGCGTTCGCCTGGTGGGTGACGAAGTCGATGTAGTCCCTCTCGGTCTCGTCCTTCACCCGCTGCCTTCCCCAGTCATGACGATCCAACGTGATGGCGAGCCGATCGGTTGCACCGACGCGGCACATCTTTTCCGTACCTGAACTCATGGTCGACGGCGTGCGGGTCACCAGCCTCTCCGCACGCTGAGGGAACCTGTCGGCGGCGCTGACCGTAGAGTGACTGGAACGAGGGGACAGTCATGCCGGTCGAGAGCAGTACGACGTCCGTGGTCGCGGCGCTGAGCGTCGTGCTCGCGGTGGTCGGCCACGCGCTCGTCGGCGGCGGGGCGGTTCCGCTCGGGGTACTGGTGCCGCTCGCCGCGCTGGCTGGAGTGTGCTGGCTGCTCGGCGAGTATCTCGCCGGCGAACGGGTGCTGACGGTCCTCGTCCTGGCCGGCGTACAGCTCTTCGTCCATGTCACCCTGGACGCCGCGCACGGGCCGATGGATCACGAGATGGCGATGCCCCGCGGCGTTGGCGGCAGTCTGTTCATGACCGCGGCCCATCTGAGCGTCCTGCTTGCCGGCGTACTGGCGATCGGCCGGGCCAACCGATGGGTTCACCGGGTTCTGCGGGTCTTCGACCGCTTCCTGCCGCGGTTGCCGGCTGTGCACGTGGTGCCGCGGATCGCCTCCGCACCGCTCGCGCGCACGTCACCGCCACGGCTCGTCGGTGCGTGGCTCACCTCGAACGTCTGCCGGCGTGGACCTCCCGTCGTACGAGTGATTCCAGTTCGCTGACCGGCTTCGGCCGGATTACTCGTACGCCCTTGAAAGGTTCTCTCATGCCCAAGAGATTCGTCCTGCGGGCCGGCGCGATCGTCGCGGCGTCCGCACTCGTGCTCGTCGGTGCCGCCTCGTCGGCGTCGGCCCACGTCACGGTGTCGTCGCCGGACGCCAAGCCCGGCGGGTACGCGAAGCTGATCTTCCGCGTGCCGACCGAGTCGGACAACACCAGTACCACCAAGCTCGTCGTCTCGCTGCCCAAGGACCACCCGTTCGCGCACGTCGGCGCGCAGGTAAAGGACGGGTGGAAGGTCGAGAAGAAGACCGAGAAGCTGGCCGCGCCGGTCAAGGTCGGCGACGTCACGCTGACCCAGGCGATCACCACGATCACCTGGACCGCCGCGGCCGGGGGCATCCCGCCGAACGACTTCGACGAGTTCGCGCTGTCGGTCGGCAAGATCCCCGAGGATGTGGACGCGCTGAGCTTCCCGGTCGACCAGACCTACAGCGACGGGGAGGTCGTCAAGTGGGCCGATGTCGTCAAGGACGGCGCGGCCGAGCCGGAGCACCCGGCGCCGACGCTGAAACTGGCCGCGGCGATCACTCCGGTCGCTGCGACCACCTCCCCGGACGCGAAGGATTCCTCCGACCCGTTGGCTCGCTGGCTCGCCGGCGCGGGCCTGCTGGTGGGCCTGCTCGGTCTCGCGTTCGGCTTGCGGCCGCGGAAGGCTGCACCGGTTGCCGCCTCGGGTGAGGCTGGTACGCCGGAGTCCGAGAAGGCACAGTCGTAATCGTGCGCCGGTTGATCGCTGTCCTGGTGGCGTCGCTGCTCGCTCTGGTGGTTTCCACCGGAGTGGCGGCGGCGCACGCCAAACTCGAGTCGATGACACCTGCCGACGGTTCCACGATGGCCGCGCCGCCGACGAAGGTCGTGCTGACCTTCAACGAGCCGGTCGGCAGCAACGGCACCCAGGTGCAGGTGAAGTCGCCCACCGGCAAGAACGTGGCCAGCGGCGACGTCCAGGTGATCGACAACACGGTGACCCAGCCGGTCGGTGCGATGGTGGAGGCCGGCCGGTACGAGGTCGACGCCCGCATCGTGTCGGACGACGGCCACCCGATCACCGTGACCGGATCCTTCACCGTCACCCACGCCGGGCACCCCGCCACGGACTCCGCCGCCCCGCCGACCGCACAGCAGTCCGGCAACTCGAACACGGTCACCATCGTCGCGGTGTGCCTGGTCATGCTGGTCGTCGTCGCCCTGGCCGTAGTCATCGTCCGCCGCCGCCCAGCCTCCCCATGACCGAGGAACCGGCACCCACCGATGGACCGGCCGGGCCGGCTCCGGCGGCCGGTGCGCGGGAGGGCGGTGCGGGCCTGGCGCCCAGCGGTGGCTGGATGGTGGCGGCCGGGATGGTTGCTGTAGGCATCGTGGTGATGGTGGTCGCCCTGCTCGCCGCGGGCGGGGCTCCGAAACTGTTGCCGGCCGGACTGCTCGGTGCCGGAATGCCTTTGTCCTGGTCGGTTCCGGTCCTGCGCTTCGTTGCGGACGCGGCCGCGGTGGCCACGGGCGGTGCGCTGCTGGCCGTCGTACTCTTCCTCCCGGCAACCGACGGGAAGCTCGGCGCGAAGGCCTTGCGCGCCTGCCAGGACGCCGCGCTGGCCGCGGGCATCTGGGCGGTTGCGAGCATCGGCGGCCTCGTCACCACGGCCGCGGTGATCCTCGGTATCCCCCTCGCACATCTCGCCGAGCACGCGCCCATCGCCGGCCAGCTCACCCAAGTCAGAGCCCTCGCGGTCGCCGTCGTACTCACCGCGATCCTGGCCGTCGTACTCAGCGGCTGCCGGACGCTGCGCGGCGCGCGGTTCGCCGCGATGCTCACAGCGGCCGCACTGGTCGGGCCGCTGCTGACCGGCCACGGCGCGCTCGACCGCACCAACGTCTGGTCGGTGCTCGCGACCTCGTCGCTGGTGGTGCACGTCTTCGCGGCAACCGTCTGGGTCGGCGGACTGGCCGCCGTACTGCGCTATGCCCGCTCGCGTCAGGGAGTCGAGCTGTTCAGCGGGCTCGCCCTGGTGTGTGCGGTGACGATGGGGATCACCGGACTGCTGACCGCGGAGATCCACCTCGGCGGCCGCGAGGAAGGCTGGGCGCTGATCACGCAGTGGGTGACAACCGGGTACGGCGCTCTCGTGTTCGCCAAGGCGGTCGCCTTCACCCTCCTGGTCGCGGGCGGCTGGTGGCATCGGCGGACGACCCTCCCGCGGCTGGAGGCTGGGGACCCGGTGGCCTTCCGGCGACTGGCCGTGGTCGAGTTGCTGATCATGGCCGCGACGATCGGGCTGGCCGTTGCCCTTTCGCGCACCCCGTGACCCGCGTACTCGGTGACATGTCAACAGATCCCCGTACACTAGGTGAATGGTGGATGCGCAGTGGCTCGATACGCGTGAGGCGCGGCTCTGGCAGTCGTACCGCGACACGTATCGCGAGCTGATGCGTGCCCTGGAAGCGCGGTTGATCGGCAACTCCGGGCTGTCCGGCGCCGACTACGCGCTGCTGCACCCACTGTCGGAAGCCGAGGACGGCGTCCTGCGTACTCGCGACCTGGGCAAGTCGGTCGGCTGGGAGCGGAGCCGGCTGTCCCACCAGGTCAGCCGGATGGAGAAGCGCGGGCTGGTCAGCCGCGAGGAGTGCGCGTCGGACGCCCGCGGCTCGATGGTCCGCCTCACTGAGCTCGGTTGGAAGGCGATCGAAGCCGCCGCGCCGGACCATGTCGCCGCGGTCCGCAGCTACTTCTTCGACCACCTGACTGTGGCGGAGCAGACCCAGCTGGCCGGTCTCCTCGACCGCATCGCGACCAACATCCCGGCCGATGCCTGCGCGACCCCGGACTGCGACGAATAGTCCGTTCTGACCCTTCCTGACCACCTGGCGCCGCGCACTGAGGTGGTGACTCCTCGTACCCGGAAGTAGGCACTGGGTGACACGCCGTCACGCAGAGCAGTCGGAGCTCGGCGCCGAAAGAATGATCTGGTCTCGTTCGGATGCGCGCTGAATTTGACAACCGTTTTCACTAAGGTGAGGATGTGCGGGATGTCCGATGCTCTGAACAGACGTGGGCGCTCTCGACCCGGGTCGTGGTGCTGTCTGCCGGTCAGGTGATCGCGTCCGGCGGCATCGACGTACTCCCCGACACGCCGAGGCCGGCCGCGGCGGGAACGACTGCCGCCGGGCAGCCGTTGCTTCAGGCAATGAACCTGTCAGCGTCGCTGCGGTCCCGCGGCCGGGATCTCGTCCTGCGCGAGGTCGACCTCACCGTTCGCGCCGGCGCCTGCCTCGGCGTGGTCGGGCGGTCCGGCAGCGGCAAGACCACGCTCGCCCGCTGCCTGGCCGGCCTGCACGAACGCTTCACCGGCCGCCTGCTCTTCGATGACGAACCCCTCCCGGTCCTCCGCAAGCGATCCCGCGAAGAGAACCGCCGGATCCAGTACGTCTGGCAGGAGGTCCGCGGCTCGTTCGACGAACGCCGCCCGGTCGACCAGCAGATCGCCCGCACCGCGCAGCGTCTGCGCGACGTACCGCCCGAGGAAGCCCACGCCGAAGCCGTCGCCACCCTGGCCCGTCTCGGCGTCGCCGCGATCACCGCGGCCCGCCCGCCGAGCCGGCTGTCCGGAGGTGAGTTGCAACGCGCCGCCGTGGCCCGAGCGGTCCTCGCGCACCCCGACGTACTGATCTGCGACGAGATCACCACCGCCCTCGACGACCACGGTACGGCGCTCGTCGTCGAACTGCTGACCGAGCTCAAGGACCGCGGTACGGCGCTGATCTGGATCGGCCACGACCTCGGCCTGGTCGCAGCCGTCGCGGACCACCTCCTGGTGATCGACGCCGGCCGCGTCGTCGAGCAGGGACCACCCACGACCGTGATGACCGACCAGCAGGACGAACTGACCCAGCGGCTGGTGAGGGCCGCCCGCATCGATCACCCACAATCTCCGCCCGTGCTGACCCCCGACACAAGGAGCGAACCGCGCCGATGACGCGACTGCACGACCACCTGGCGGAGGCGATCAAGGATCCGGATCCGATCCGGGTCGGCGACGACCTGATCTGCTTGCGGTTCGAGACGATGAAGGTGTACTCCGCGCTCGGCGCCGTACGCCATCTCCTGGAGACCGGCGCGGTCCGGCCGGGGGACACGCTGATCGACAGTTCGAGCGGCATCTATGCGCATGCGCTCGCGCTCGCCTGTCACCGGTACGGGATGAAGTGCCACATCGTCGGCTCCACGACTGTCGACCGGTCGTTGAGGATCCAGCTCGAGATCCTCGGTGCGACCGTCGAACAGGTGCCGTCGTCGAACAACCTGCAACTCGACCAGAACCTCCGGGTCCGCCGGATCGGCGAGATCCTCCGCGACAACCCGACGTACCACTGGATGCAGCAGTATCACGACGACATCCACTACCTCGGGTACGGCGCGATCGCCGAACTCGTGGCCGAAGTGGTGCCGGCCGGGCCGCTCTGTCTGGTCGGTGGGGTCGGGACCGGCGCGTCGACCGGCGCGATCGCGGCGTACCTGCGGGAGCGCGGACGGGACGTGAACCTGGTCGGCGTGCAGCCGTTCGGGAGCATCACGTTCGGGGCCGGGCACACGCAGGATCCGGAGATGATCATCGCGGGGATCGGCAGCTCGATCGAGTTCCGCAACGTCCGGCACGAGTTGTACGACCGGCTGCACTGGGTCTCGTTCGACTACGCGATGTCGGCCGCGGTCGACCTGCTGCGGACGTCCGGTGTCTTCGCCGGGCTCTCGGCGGGAGCGGCGTACCTGTCGGCGCTCTGGGAGCACAACTGCGACAGCAGCCGGAAGCATGTGTTTCTCGCCGCCGACACCGGGACGCGGTACGTCGAGTCCGCGTTCGCCCGGCATGCCGAGGCGCGGCCGATGGCGTCGATGCGGCCGCGCGAGATCGACTCGCTGGACGAACTGGCGGTGCCGTGGTCGGCGATGTCGTGGGACCGGCGGGAGTCGGTCTGGGCCTGCCGCGAGGAGGTTCCATCTGCGACCCCGTCGCATTAGTCTGACGTCCGTGACGGGTTTGTCCGCCCTGCTGTCCGACCCCGAAAGGCTGGCCGATCTGCCATGACCGCACCCGCGCTCGCTTCCGTGGACGAGTTGGTCGCCGCCGTCCTCGCGGGCTCCGTCGGACCCGATCCGTCCACGTTCGCCGTCACCAGCGCCTTCTGGCTCCACCACACCACGCGTCTGCCGGGTGCGGACGTGACCTACCGCAACTACTACGTTTTGCTCCGCGTCGGCGAGGTCTTCGGCGCCTGCTCCTTCGAGGCCGGCGAGCTCGACCCGTCGTACTGCGCCGACACGTCCGGCCGCACGCTGGCCGACGTACTGCGATCCGACGACCCTCTACCGGTGCGGATCGCCGCGCTTGACGCCTACCTGGCCTCGGTCGAGCCACACCACGTGTCGCCCGACGCCGAGGAGGTCGTCCTTCCCGCCGGTACGCCGGATGTCCGCGCCCGCGCCCGTGACGCGGCGGTCGCCGGACTGCTGGATGTTGCTGAGGGCACCAAAGTCGCGCTGATCGGCGTGGTAAACCCGCTCGTCGACGCGATCACGGCGCGCGGCGGATTGTGTCTGCCGTGTGATTTCAACCTCCGCGAAACCGCGTCCGGACTGCCGGTTTCTCGCGATATGACGCAGGTTGTCGACAATGCCGACGCCGTCGTCGCCACCGGAATGACCTTGTCCAACGGGACATTCGACGTCCTCCTGGATCATTGCCGTCAGCAAGAGAAGCCTCTCGCCGTGTATGCTCAGACCGGAAGCGCCGTCGCTCGCGCGTTCCTTGGCTCCGGCGTCACCGCGCTGTCCGCGGAGCCCTTCCCCTTCTCCCAGTTCAGCTCCCGCCCGACGAGCCTGTACCGCTACCACTCCAGGACGGATCTATGAGCAGCCCCGGTCAGAACTCACCGGTCGTCACCGCACTCCCGGCCGAGGTGCCGGGGGACTGGCGGATGGTGCGCCGGTTGTGGCCGTTCTTGCTGGCGTCGGCGGTGAGTTTGATTCCGTTCACCGTGTTCGGGATGTATCTGGTGCCGATCGCGGCGGCGGCCGGTGGGGATGTGGCGGAGATCGGGGGGCTGCGAGGGCTCGGGGGGCTGGCGGCACTGGTGGTCGGGTTCGTGCTGGCGCCGTTGATCGACCGGCTCGCGCGCGAACTGGTGGCCGCGGGAGGCCTTGCGTTGCTGGGCGTTTCGGCGGCACTCGGTGCGGTGGGCAACGTCTTTGCGCTGGCCGCGTTCTGCTTGCTGATCGGGGCGTCGACGTCGATCCTGGCGCCGTCGATCGGAGCCGCGGCGGCGGATCGGTTCCGGTCGCCGGCGGCGGCTGGGCGGGCCGCGACGTTGGTGTCCGCGACCACCTCGATGATGGCGATGCTGGCCGCGCCGGTCCTGGCCGTTCCCGGGCTGCTCTGGGGCTGGCGCGGGAACCTGCTTGCCGCATCCGTCGTCTCGCTCTCGTTGTCTGTCGCGTTCTTCTGGCGCGGTCGCGGACGGAAGGCGCCGCTCTACGCCGACGGCGCCGAGCGGATGAGCTACCTGGCGACGTACCGGGAGTTGGCCCGCATCCCCGGCGCGCTCCCGCTGCTTGCGGTTGCGATGCTGCGGACCGCGGCGTTCATGGGGTACCTGGCCTACCTCGCGGCCTTCTACGACGAGAGGTTCGGCCTGGCGCCGGGATGGTTCGCGCTGGTCTGGTCGCTGAGCGGCGCCTCGTTCTTCCTCGGCAACCTGCTGGCCGGTCGCTACCTCGCACTCGAACGCCCGTGGATCAGCCCGGAGAAACTGCTGCTCGCCGGCCTCGGACTCGCCTTCATCAGTGTCACAGCCTTCTACTTCTCGCCGACGCTGCCACTGACCCTGCTCCTGACCGCGCTCATCGGCGCCGGCCACGCGACTGTCGCCGCCTGCGTCACAACCCTGCTGGTCCGACGCAGCGGCGAGCTCCGCGGCTCGGCCCTCAGTGTCAACGCGGCCGGCATGAGCCTCGGCACCTTCCTCGGCGCGGCCATCGGCGGCCTGGGCCTCGGTCTCGGCGGCTACCCCGGCACCGCCTGCGCCTTCGCCGCGATCACGCTGCTTGCCGTCCTCCTCGCCGTACGCGTCCGAGGTGGGCCGAGGGTCAGGGCTTGATCCGGGCTTGATCAGGGTCCTCACCGAGCCTTGGTCGATATATCGTTCAGTCTTATGGAGAACCTGCCCGACCGCCCGCATCCGCATGCGCATCTCCGCGCGTCCGACATCGATCGCGACCAGGTCGTCGACGTATTGCGGGATGCCCTGATGTCGGGGCGGTTGTCACAGGACGAGCATGCCGACCGGCTCGAGCAGACGCTGGAGGCGAAAACGCTGGGCGAGCTCGAGCCGATCACCCGCGACCTCCTCGTCCCCGGTCAGGCCGCGCCGGCGTCGGCCGCGGTTTCGATGCCGGCCGCGTCGAACAGCCCGGTGCCGATCGAGGAGCCGGCGAACCCGGCGGAGAGCTTCGACACCATGCTGGCGATCTTCGGCGGAGGTGAGCGGAAGGGCCGCTGGCGGGTCAAGCGCCGGACCAACGCGGTCGCGGTCTTCGGCGGCCACGACCTGGACATGACCGACGCGGTGTTCGAGGGCCGCGAGGTGACGATCTGGGCGTTCGCTGTGTTCGGCGGGATCGACATCACCGTCCCCGAGGGCGTGAGCGTCCGGAACGAGGGCGTCGGCATCTTCGGCGGGTTCGCGGCCCGCGGCAGCGAGGACCCGGACCCGAACGCACCCACCGTCGTGGTGAAGGGTCTCGCCCTCTTCGGCGGCGTCGGCGGCCAGTCCTCGGGAAAGCGCCACGGCAAGAAGAACAAAGGCCGGGGCCACCACGAGCTGCACTAGCTCCAGGAGCAATTCGGGTGCGGTGGGGCGCTCCGGCTCATAGCCTTCGACCATGACCGGCCAGCCGTTCGTCCCACCTGACTTTGTCGTCTCCACTGAGCTGATCACGCCGCGGTTCCGGCTGGAGCCACTCGGCCCGGAGCACAACGCCGCCGATTACGCCACATGGACCAGCAGCATCGGCCACATTCGCGCGACTCCGGGCTTCCAGGGCAGCTGGCCGCCGGTCGACGGCATGACCGCGGAGGCGAACCTGGGCGACCTGCAGCGTCACGCGAACGATTTCGTCCAGCGCCGAGGATTCACCTACACCGTGCTCGAGGCCGGCAGCGACGACGTGATCGGTTGCGTGTACATCTATCCGTCCCGCAACGACGAACACGTCACCGACGTTCGATCGTGGGTCTGCGCCGACCGGGCCGAGTTGGACGTGGCTCTGTACGAGGCCGTCAGCACCTGGCTGGCCACGCTCTGGCCGTTCGAGACGATCGACTACGCGTCCCGCTGACTCAGATCCAGGACTTGAACCACATCCGGCTGAGCCAGTCCGGGTGTGGGAGGACCTTGTCGGTCAGGATCGGCCAGATGTAGGCGAAGTCCAGCACGACGAGTACGACGAAGGCGCCCACCACCGCACTGCCGATGAGTCTTCGTGGCGTCGCCGTACCCAGCGCGGCTCTGGCCGGTCCGAGGATCTTGCCGAGCACGAGGGCCAACGCCATCACCGTGAACGGGATCATCGTCACGGCGTAGAAGAAGAAGATCGGTCTGTCGTCGAACGCGAACCACGGCACCCAGCAGGTGATGTAGCCGACGATCGGTACGCCGAATCTCCAGTCGCGCGAGCCTATCCACAGCACCAGGGCAGCGATCAGCGCGAGGGCGCCGCCCCACCAGAGGATCGGGGTCCCGAGGGCGGAGATCACCGACAGGCAGTTCGTCCCGGCCGGCGGGTTGCAGCCCGGCGTACCGGCCTTGATGTCGTTGACCGCGTCGAACCCGATCGGGCGGGCGATGATCGGCCAGCCGGCCGGGTTCGACTGGTAGGGGTGGGTGGCGTGCTTGATGTAGTCGCCGGTGTGGAAGGCGAGCACTTCCTGGTGGTAGTGCAGGAGTGAGCGGAAGTCGTCCGGGACGACCTTCATGACGCCGTGGGCCGGATTCTTGGATGCGTAGTCGTGGTCGTAGGCGTTGTCGTGCAGCAGCCAGCCGGTCCAGGTCGCGAGGTAGGTGACGAGCGCGACCAGCACGATGCTGAAGAACGCCGGGATGCCGTCGACCAGCACCGACTTCACGAAGGCGAACCGGACGCCGAGCGCGCGCCGGGCTCCGAAGTCCCAGGCGAAGGCCAGGATGCCGAAGCCGGCCAGCACCCAGATCGCGGACCACTTGGTCCCGCAGGCGAGGCCGAAGCAGATCCCGGCCAGGATCCGCCACGGGCGGAACAGCAGCCAGCGGCCGACGGTACGGCGCTCCCCGTCCGGGACCGGGGTGTCGAGGGTGTCGGCGTGCCGGCGGCGGGTCCAGTCCCGGTCGGCGATCAGGCAGGAGACCGCGGCGACGATCCAGAACGCCAGGAAGATGTCGAGCAGCGCGACCCGGGACATCACGAAGTGCAGGCCGTCGACGGCGAGCAGCAGGCCCGCGATGGCGCCGATCAGGGTCGACCGGGCCATCCGGCGTACCGTCCGGATCACCAGCAGCACGGTCAGGGTACCGAACAGGGCCGGCATGAACCGCCAGCCGAACGTGTTCATCCCGAACAGCTGCTCACCGGCGGCGATCATCCACTTGCCGACCTCGGGGTGCACGGTCAGGCTCGGGGTGGCCTTGAAGACGTCCAGGTTGCCGCTCAGGATCGCCTTGTCCGCGGCACCCTCCGGCTGGTCGATGAACTGCCGGGCGTAGCCGAACTTGAGCAGGCTGAAGGCGTCCTTGGCGTAGTACGTCTCGTCGAAGACGAACTTCACCGGGTTGCCCAGGTTCCAGAACCGCAGGATCGCCGCCATCGCGGTGATCGCCAGCGTCGCGATCCAGCCGCCGTCGAAGTCCTTCGGCATCGGCGGGTACAACCGGTCCTTCAGCGGCGGCAGCCGTCTCCCGAGCACGTCCCGCCCGAGCGTCTCCAGCCCGTCGGCAGCGTCACTCCGCCGCGCAGTCCCGTCCTCGATCACAGCAGCCACGCCCGCCATGGTACGGACGCCCCGGTACCACCGCCTCCCCGCGTGGGTTCCGGGCGGCTGGGATGATGGCCTGGTGACCGGGCGATTGGTGTTGGCGGGGACTCCTATTGGGGATGTGCTGGACGCTTCGCCGCGGTTGGGGAGGGCGCTGGCGGGGGCAGATGTGGTGGCCGCGGAGGACACCCGGCGGTTGCGGAGGCTGACTTCCGAGCTGGGGATCACGGTCGGTGGGCGGGTGGTCAGCTACTTCGAGGGGAACGAGCGGGAGCGGACTCCGGAGCTGCTCGAGGCGCTGACGTCCGGGCAGACCGTGGTCGTGGTGACGGATGCGGGGATGCCGAGTGTTTCGGATCCCGGGTACCGGCTGGTGGCCGCGGCGATCGAGGCCGGGGTCGACATCACGGCGGTTCCGGGGCCGTCCGCCGTACTGACCGCGCTGGCACTGAGCGGGCTGCCGGTGGATCGGTTCACGTTCGAGGGGTTCCTCCCGCGGAAGCCGGGGGAGCGGGCGCGGCGGCTGGGCGAGCTGGCGGACGAGCCGCGGACGATGGTGTTCTTCGAGGCGCCGCACCGGCTGACCGCGTCTCTCCAGGCGATGGCGGAGGCCTTCGGTGCGGAGCGTCGTACGGCGGTCTGCCGCGAGCTCACCAAGACGTACGAAGAGGTCAAACGCGGTCCGGTCGCCGACCTGGTGACCTGGTCGAAGGACGGCGTCCGCGGGGAGATCACCGTCGTGGTGGCCGGTGCGGACCCGCACAAGATCCTCACCCCGGAGGACCTGGCCGCCGAGGTCGCCACCGACGAGGAGGCGGGCACGCCGCGTAAACAGGCCATCGCCGACGTCGCCAAGCGCTTCAACGTCCCGAAACGGACCGTGTACGACGCCGTACTGGCGGCCCGAGACCCCGGTAAATAGCACTGGCGTCCGGCACTACCCTTTAAGGCATGTCCGAGAAGGCCTATTACGTCACCACCCCGATCTACTACGTCACGGCCCCGCCGCACATCGGCAGCGCCTACACGACAGTGGCCGGGGACGTCCTGACCCGTTGGCACGCCCAGCGCGGCGAGCGCAAGTGGTACCTGACCGGTACCGACGAGCACGGCGAGAAGGTGATGCGCAGCGCCGAGGCGCAGGGCATGTCCCCGCAGGCGTGGACGGACAAGCTGGTCGAGGAGGCCTGGAAGCCGGCCTGGGTCGACGTCGACATCGCGTACGACGACTTCATCCGGACCACCGAGCAGCGGCACACCGAGCGGGTCCGCGAGTTCTGGCAGACGCTGTACGACAAGGGCGACGTCTACAAGGGCGAGTACGAGGGCCTGTACTGCGTCGGCTGCGAGGAGTTCAAGCTCCCCGCCGACATCCGCACCGACTCCGACGGCACCCAGCGGTGCATGATCCACGGCACCGAGCTGGAGACGGTCTCGGAGACCAACTACTTCTTCCGGCTCTCGGCGTACGCCGACAAGCTGCTGGAACTGTACGAGTCGCAGCCCGACTTCGTGGCCCCGGCCAGCGCCCGCAACGAGGTGGTCGCGTTCGTCAAGCAGGGCCTGCAGGACCTGTCGATCACCCGCTCGACCTTCGACTGGGGCATCCCGGTGCCGTGGGACGAGGACCACGTCCTCTACGTCTGGATCGACGCGCTGCTGAACTACGTGACCGCCGCGGGCTACGGCACCGACCCGGAGCGGTTCGAGGAGCTGTGGCCGGTCGACGTGCACCTGGTCGGCAAGGACATCCTCCGGTTCCACGCGGTGATCTGGCCGGCGATGCTGATGGCCGCGGAGGTCGCCGTACCGAAGCAGGTCTTCGCGCACGGCTGGCTGCTGGTCGGCGGCGAGAAGATGAGCAAGTCGAAGCTGACCGCGATCGCGCCGCACGAGATCACCGATCACTTCGGCTCGGACGCGTTCCGGTACTACTTCCTGCGGACGATCCAGTTCGGGTCGGACGGCTCGTTCTCCTGGGAGCACCTGAGCGCGGTCTACACCTCCGAGCTCGCCAACGGCCTGGGCAACCTGGCCAGCCGCATCGCGGCGATGGTCGGCAAGTACTTCGACGGCGCGCTGCCGGAGCCGACCGACCACGGACCGGCCGAGCAGGCGCTCGCCGACAAGCTCGCCCAGACGGTGGCGATCGCGGACAAGGCGCTCGACACGCTCGCGTTCCAGGACGCGCTGGCCGCGATCAACGAGCTGGTCGGCGCGGTCAACGGGTACGTCACCGAGCAGGAGCCGTGGAAGGTGGCGAAGGACGAGTCCCAGCAGGCCCGCCTGGCCACGATCCTCTACAGCGCGGCGGAGACGCTGCGAGCGGTCGCCGTACTGCACAACCCGACGATGCCGAAGACGTCCGCGAAGCTCTGGACGCTGCTGGGCGCCGAGGAGAAGCTCGGTTCGCTGAAGGACCAGCGGGTCCAGGACGCCGGCACGTGGGGCCAGCTCCCAGCCGGCGCCACGCTGACCAAGGGCGACCCGCTGTTCCCGCGGCTCGAAGAGGCCTAGACCTGGACCTGGCCTAGACCTGGATTGCGGCCGTCGCGTGGTAGAGCGCGGCGGCCTGGGTTCGGCTGGTGACGGCGAGCTTCGTGAGGATGTTCGCGACGTGGAACTTCACCGTCGACTCGCTGATGTGCAGCTCGTCGGCGATCGAGCGGTTGCGCTGACCCTGCGCGAGGCGTTCGAGTACTTCGAGCTCGCGGGTGCCCAGTGCGGCCAGCGGGTCCGGCGTGATCGTCCGGGGCTGGGCGGTCTCGTGCGCGTGCAGGGTGATCCGGGCGGTCAACCCCCAGCCGGGGACGGCGTCGAGATCCAGGTCGTCCTCGTGCAGGCGGAGGCGCTCAGCCAGTTGGCCCAGGTCCAGCACGTCCTCGAGCCGGCCCGGGCCGTCGTCGCGGACAGTGGCCTGGAGATCCGCCCCGGTCCACCGCCAGCCGACGCGGATCCGCCGTACGTGTTCCTGGGTGAGCATCGCGAGGACCACGGATCGGACGGCGACGCGGGCGCGGTGGGCGACCCCGGCCGGGATCAGCCGATCGTTGCCGGGGGCATCCAGTTCGAGGTCGACCGGCCCGTGCCGGAGCAGGGCGCGGAGCGAGTCGGCGAGTCGCTCGAACGCCTTGCCGGCCGGTTCCTCGCCGCTCCACACCCGGTCCCGCCGGGTGTCGGTGCGCAGGTCGGCCAGGCCGTTCAGGGCGAGCTCCACGGCCGTCGAGCGCGCCGCATCAGCGTCGACCCGCTGGTTCCGCAGTACGCCGAGAAGCGTGGCAAGCGTGGCCGCGTGGGCCTCACCGAGTTCGGCGGCGAGGTCGGCGCGGGCCTTGGCCACGGCCCGGTTCTGCGCCAGGGCGCCGGGCTCGCGCTCGAGGGTCAGCTGGTACATGTGCGCGGTGACCAGGTCCCACAACGGCTGAAGCGTGGCGGCGGCGTCCGTCGGCGTCTCGTCGGACCGGATGAAGACGACCACTGATCCCCGTGGCGCCCGGTCGCTGGCGACGGCCAGGACAGGGTGGGGCGCTCCGGCGATCGGTACGACGCCCTGCCACGGGTGACCCGCGGTCACGGTGCCGAGGAGGCCGGCCAGGTCTGCGCCGGTAATGGCCTTGGCGAGCGCGGGCTCACCGTGAGTCGTGATCGGGGTGGATGCGCACTGGGAGGCGAGCTGGGCAACCGCACGATGCGGGATCAGCTCGGCCGCCGCGGCCGAGAGCCGGACCAACAGCTCGTCGGTAGGCCCGTCGATGATCTGCGCCGCGGCGGCCAGCACCTCGTCTGCCATGTCCTTCAGCCTACTTCGGTTGATGTGTCCACCCGAGCCCGTCGTTCGGACGGTGGACAACCGTTCGTTCGGCCAGTCGGGAATGCCCCGGCGCCGGGCAACCTTGATTGAAGTATCAATCAATCGATGGAGGCGCACCATGCAAGCGGTGGTTTTCGAGGAGTTCGGCGGTCCCGAGGTGCTGCGGACCGAGGATGTGACCGAGCCGCACGCCGGGCCCGGACAGACCCGGGTCCGCGTTCGCGCGGCCGGAGTGAACCCGATCGACTTCAAGGTCCGCCGAGGCTGGACCAAGGGGTTCATCGACGTGACGTTCCCGGCCACACCGGGGATGGAGGTCGCCGGGGTGGTGGACGAGGTCGGTGAAGGCTCGGAGTTCGCCGTCGGTGACGAGGTCGTCGGCTGGTCCACGACCGGGTCGTACGCCGAGCACGCGCTGGTCGGCAACGTCGTACGCAAGCCGGAGGGCCTGAGCTGGGAGCAGGCGGTCGGGCTGCCGATCGCGGGTGAGACGGCGCAGCGTGTCCTGGACGAGCTGCAGTTGAAGGACGGTGAGACCCTGCTCCTGCACGGCGCCGCCGGCGCGGTCGGCTCGATCGCGGCCCAGCTCGCCAGGACCGCGGGCGCCACGGTCATCGGTACGGCGTCGCCCGCCAACCACGACTTCCTGCGCTCGCTCGGCGTGATCCCGGTCGCGTACGGCGAGGGCCTCGTCGACCGGGTCCGCGAGGTCGCGCCGCAGGGCATCGACGCGGTGTTCGACACCGCCGGCCAGGGCGGCCTGAAGGAGTCGATCGAACTCCGCGGCGACACCGACCGCATCGTCACGATCGCCGACTTCAGCGCCGCGGAACTCGGCGTTGCGGCGTCCATGGGCAGCAGTGCCTCCCCGACGGAGATCGCCGCCGGCCTGACCAACCAACTGCAGGCCGCCGCGGCCGGCAACCTCAAGGTCCGCATCGCCCAGACCTTCGCCCTGACAGACGCCGCCAAGGCCCAAGATCTCAGCGAATCCGGCCACGCCCCCGGCAAGGTCGTCGTACTCCCCTAGACGAAGGCGAACCGCGAGGCCGGTGTTGGTACGTCGGCCACGCGCGGGTCCCAGCGGTCGACGAAGTTCACCCCGGGCGGGATCTCGACGGAGTCCGTCGAGGTCCAGCCGCGGGTGAGGGTCGGGAAGTCGGGGACGTCCGGGTGGTAGTGCGGCTTGCCGGTGCCGAGGAGGTCGCGGGCCATCGGCGCACTGACGGCCTGATACCGGAAGTCGGCCGACAACCGCAGCTGCTTCGTCCGGTTCGGCATCGCGCCGTGCACGGTGAGGCTCCCGAACAGCAGCACGTCACCCGGCTGGTACGACGCCGTCCGCCACTCCGGATGGTCCTCGTCCGCCTCGGCCCGCATCATCCCGGGCCCGTCCGACGCCCTGACCGGCAGTACGCCGAGCCGCGGCGAGCCGGCCAACACCCGAAGCCCACCGATCTCCGGCGGCGCCGCACTGAGCGGCAGCCAGGTGGTCAAGGTGTCGATGCAGCCCTGGATGAACCGGTAGTCCTGATGGATCGGGGTCGGGTTGGCCCCAGGCGACGGCGGCGCGATCCGGCAGATGTGCGCCGGATGCGCGAACGGCCCCTCACCCAGCAGCCGCGCCGCCAGAGCCAGCAGCTCGGGACGCACGGCCAGCTGGTGGAACGCCTGCGTGCTCTGGATGGCGGTGTAAGCACCGAAGAACCCGGGCGATCCTTCCTCCACGGCCCGCTCCGACGCGACCAGCTCCTCCGGCGCGGTGCCGGGCGCGAGCCAGTTGCTGTCGTGCAGAATCCGGGCGAGCTGATCGCGCACGTCGCCGATCACGTCGCCCGGCAGCAGCCCACGAAAGAACAGATAGCCATCCTCAGCCAGCCGCCCCCGCAGCACCGCCGCGTCACTGAGCTCGCCGTACGAGTCGGTCAGATCCTTCATTTGTCGTTCCCGATCTTGTCCATGGCTGCGGCGATGGCGGCGACGTCGGTCTTGTCCAGGTAGAGGTCGTTCACCGTCTTGTTGATGTCGGCGACCTTCCCCGTCCAGCCCTCGGCGATCGGCATGTTCACCGTGCTGGAGGCGGCCGAGTCGAGGAACGGCTGGACATCGATGCCCTTCTTCTTCCAGTACGCCGTGTAGCCCGCGCCGGCGTTGTTCAGAGCCGGGGTGATGTAGCCCGCGTCGCCCATCAGCTTCTGCGCCTTCTCCGAGCCGAGGAACGCGACCAGCTTGCCGGCCTGGTCGGGGTGCTTGGTCTTGGCGAACATCCCCTCCGCGAGCCCGTTGATCACGACCGTGCGGCCCGACGGCCCGGCGGGCATCGCCGCGACGCCGATCGGGAACTTCACCTCCGGCAGGGCGAACGGCAGCAGCGCGTTGTTGGCCGGGAACATCGCCACCTCGCCGCGGTAGAACATCTCGGTCGCCTGACCCGTCGGCGGATTGGTCCGGGTGCCGTCGGGGGAGAGGTGCCACTGGAAGATCAGGTCGCGGGCCCACTGCAGCGCCTCGACCGATTTCGGTCCGGCGAAGTCGAAGGTCCCGTACGGCTTGTCCATCGCGTGACCGCCGTTGGACGCGATCCAGTTCAGCCACTGGGTCTGGCTGTGGTTCCAGGAGCAGAACCCCCATTGCTTGCCGCCGACGGTCAGCTTGCGCGCGAGTTCCTCGAAGGTCCCGGAGCCGTCCGGAGCCCAGGTGAGCTGGTCCGGCATCGCCACCCCGGCCTTGGCGAACAGCGTCTTGTTGTACAGCAGGCCGACGATGCCGAGATCCTTCGGCATCCCCAGTTGCTTGTCCTCGAACTTGTACGACTGGACGACGTTCGGATGGTACGAGTCGAGCTTCAGCCCGGCCTTCGCGATCAGATCGTCCAGGGGTGCGAGCACACCCTTGCCGGCCAGGTCGGGGAAGCTGTCGACGGTCAGCCAGAACACGTCCGGCGCCTTGCCACCGGCCAGTTCGGTGGTCAGCTTGGTCCAGTACTGGTCGTACGGCAGCACCTCCATCCGGACGGTGATGTCGGGGTTCTCGGCGGTGAACGCGGCGAACACCGCCTTGTAGCCGACCTCCTGCTGCTCGTCCCACAGCCGGTACACGAGCTCGACCTTGCCACCGCCACCGCCACCGCTCGCGCCGTCGTTCGAACCGCAGCCGGCCAGCGCGAGCACACTGCCGGCACCGATCAGGAACGTCCGCCGGGAAAGGTTTCGAGACATCAGATCCTCCGAAGTTACTTGAGCCCGGTGACCGCGACCGAGCGGACGATGAAGCGCTGGAAGACGACGAAGAGCACCAGCAGCGGCAGCAGCGCGATCAGGCTGCCGGCCATCACGGCGTTGTAGTCGACGCCGATCTCGCCTTTGAACAAGGCGATGCCGACCGAGAGCAGCCGCTTGTCCTCGCTGCTGGTGATGATCAGCGGCCAGAGGAAGCTGTTCCAGTTGGCGACCACCGCGAGGGTGGTGACGGTGACCAGGATCGGTTTCGACAGCGGCAGCACGATCGACACCAGCGTGCGGACCCGGCCGGCGCCGTCGATCCGGGCCGCGTCCTCGAGATCCACCGGGATGGTGCGGAAGAACTGCCGGAGCAGGAAGATCGCGTACGGCGTCCCGAGCATCGTCGGCAGCATCAGGCCGGCCCAGGTGTCGACCAGACCGAGTTTCTGCATCATCAGGTAGAGCGGGATCATCGTGACCACCGGCGGCACCATCAGCGTGGACAGGTATACCCAGAACAAGGCGTCCCGGCCCGGGAACGACAACCGCGCGAACGCGTACGCCGCGAGGATCGCGAACACCACCTGGCCGGCGGTGATCCCGGCCGTGACCAGCACGGTGTTCACCAGGTAGCCGCCGAACCCGGACGCGAACAGCCGGTGGAAGGCGGCCGTGCTGGGCGGCAGTCCCGGTTCCCAGGGCATCGTGTCCGACAGTTGCCCAGGGCCCTTGAATGCGGTGAGCACGGACAGGAAGTACGGGAAGATCGCGAACACACAGCCGGCCACCAGGACGGCGTACGTGAAGAGGCGGAGTTTCATCCGGACACCTCGTAGGTCGTTCGGCGCTCGAAGTACACGAACTGCGAGATCGTGGCGATCAGCACCACCGCGAACAGCAGCACCGAGATCGTCGAGGCATAGCCGAAGTCGAACTTGCGGAACGCCTCGTCGTAGATCAGGTACGTCGCCACCTCGGTGCTGTCACCCGGTCCGCCCTCGGTCATCACGAAGATCGTGTCGAAGGCCTGGAACGAGCCGATCACGTTGGTGATCAGCACGAACAACAGCGTCGGCCGCAGCAGCGGGAGCGTGATGGCGAAGAAGTGCTTGATCGGGGAAGCGCCGTCGAGCGAGGACGCCTCCCGCAACGACTGGGGAATGTTCTGCAGGCCGGCCAGGAAGAACAGCATGTTGTAGCCGGCGAACTGCCAGATGTGGACGGCGGCGACGCTCGGCATCGCCAGCACCGGTGACGACAGCCAGGCCGGACCGTCGATCCCGAAGAGACCGAGGAACTGGTTGAGGGCACCCCGGGCAGGGTCGAAGATCCAGGTCCAGACCAAGCCGAGCGCGACCGGGGTCGCCATCCACGGGATCACCAGCAGCGCCCGGAAGTACTTCATCCAGCGCAGCTTCCGGTCGACCAGCAAGGCCAGCAGCAGCGAGAGGATCGTGGTGCCCGGCACGCAGATCAGGACGTAGTACAGGGTGACGAGGAGCGAGTGCCAGACGTCGCCGTCGGCAACCAACTTGCGGTAGTTGGCCAGGCCAACGAACTCCGGCGTCGACAGCAACTTCCAGTCGAACAGGCTGAGCGCGATCACGATCAGCACGGGCGCGAGCAGGAAGCCGATGACGCCGACCAGACTCGGTGCCAGCAGGGTGTACGCGGCCAGTGTCTGCCGGGACCGGCCGGGCCGACGGGTACGGCGGGGCGCCGGCCTAAGCATCGGGATCCTTCAGCGGATGCGGCCGCGGCGAGCTCGGGGTGAGCAGCTCGCGGGTGCGGTCGAGGCCCCAGCGGTCGAGCTCGGCGATGGGGTCGCTGGACATCCGCAGCCCGGGGCCGCTCTCGATGTGGTCGGCCCACCCTTCCCGGTCCTGGACGTCGGGACGCACGATCAGGCAGTCGGAGTCGTTCGCCCACCACCGGCCGTGCAGGAACTCGCGCGCGACCGAAGTGGACCGCGCACCGCGCTGGCCCGGCTGGCTGATGTCGCCGGACGGCGGCTCGACCAGCGGATCGGTGTCCGGGGAGATGCGCAGGCAGTCGACCAGCCCGAGACTCGGCAGGATCGGGGCGCCGCAACCGTGCAGGATCCGATTGGGCCCGACGGCTTCGCGCAGCAACCGCATCCCGTGCCGGTACGCCGAGATGCCGTCGAGCTGCTCGTGTCGCGGACCCTCGATCGCGCCGCCGTACAGGAAGTCCAGCTTGAAGTGGTCGTAGCCCTGCCGGCAGAGCTCAGTGAACACGTCCTGCAGGTGCCGCGCGGCGCCGGGGTGGGTCACGTCCAGAACCAGTTGCTCCTGGCCCCAGTTGGTGCCCGCGGTGATCCCGGGGACGAGCCACTCGGGATGCCGGCGGGCGGTCTCGCTGTTGCTGCCGACCAGGAACGGCGCCACCCAGATCCCGGCCCGGCGACCGCTCGAGCGGATGTCGGCGGCCAGCCGCACGGTCGATCCGAAGTCCTCGCGTGGTGTCAGCCAGTCGCCGATCTCCGCTTGGTACCCCTCGTCGAGCAGAACCAGGTCGACGCTCAGGTCGTGCTGGTCGAACTGCCGTACGTCGGTCATCACGTCCCGCTCGGTGACCTTGCCCCAGTACGCGTACCAGCTGCACCAGGCCGGCCCGAACACCCGGACCGCGGAGTGCGCCGTACTGGCCGCGAAGGCGTCGGCCCAGTCGGCCAGGGCCTGGTTCGGGTTGGCGTGGGTGCTCGTCGTCACCTCGACCTCACCGTCGGCCGAGATCACCAGCCGGTCGGCCTTGACCTCGCAGCGGATCGACGGGACCGCGTCAGGAGTACTCGCGGCAACGAGAGTCACCTCGCCGCCGGTCGTCACCGCGAGCAGTCCTTCGCCCTGGAACCGACCGGCTGTCACGCCCGGGCGATACGCCATCACGTGGTGGTTCGGCGCGGTCGGCCGGGGCGGGCACGCGCCGAGCCGGTACCAGCCGCTCGGGCTCCACGACTGCCAGCCGTGCTCGAAGACCAGCGTGGTGGCGTCGTGCCCGAGCTCGGCGACGGTACTGAAGCCCACGGGGATCCTCGATTCGCTGAGTGTGCAGGATCTTGCTGCCGTGCAGGTAATCTTGGAACGTCTGCGAAGGGGAGGCCATGACAGAGCCTGCTGACTCTGAGCACGATCTTGCTACCCGGATCCTTATCGAGCTCTACAGCGAGATCCCGCCGCCGAGCAAACTGGTCACCGGTCACTTCCACAGCGGCGGCGACTACCGGGTCGTCCGCCCGGACGGCGTGGGCAGCTGGTACCTGCTCTATACCGCGGCCGGCATCGGCCAGTTCCAGATCGGTGGAGACAAACTGACGCTGGGCCACGGGGACCTCGTGCTGGTCAGCCCCGGCACCGAACACGACTACGGCACGGTCGGGACGTTCTGGGAATCCTGGTGGGCGCATTTCCAGCCCCGGCGGGAGTGGCACGCGTGGTTGTCGTTGCCGCAGGCAATGCCCGGCCTCTCGTACGTGCGACTGGCCAGATCGTCGGAGACGGATCGGGTGGTATCGGCGTTCGACCGGTTGCACCGCGACGCGCAGCGGGCCGGCCTCTCACCGACGGGTGACACCGAGCTGCACCTGCTCGAGAAGAGTGTCGCGGTCGAGCTGACCATGAACGGGATCGAGGAGGTGTTGCTGACCGCGGTCGCCAGCCTGCGCCGGAACACCCAGCACCTCGACGCCCGCGTCCAGCTGGTCCTCGACGCGATCACGGCCGATCCCGCGCGACCGCACACCCTGACCTCGCTGGCCGGGCTCGCGCAGGTGTCGGTCTCCCGGCTCGCCCACTTGTTCAAGGAGCAGGTCGGCGACTCGATCATGAACGTGGTCGTGGCGCTGCGGCTGCAGCGGGCGGCCGAGCTGCTCGGCGCGACCGACATGTCCGTCGCGCAGATCGCCCGTGCGGTCGGGTTCGACTCACCGCACTACTTCAGTCGCCAGTTCGGCCGCCGCTTCGGCATGTCCCCGACCACCCACCGCACCGCGGTCAGGAACCCGGAGCTGGAGCTGTATTGACGTAGGTACCAGAGCCGGTCGAAGAGTGCTTGATCTCAACCCTTGTTGAGGTACTACGGTCTCCGTCATGACCACGTCGAAGACCGGCCGCGACGCCGACGAGAAGCTGATCCGCGAGCTTGTCGCTCGATCTCAGGAGGCGCAACTGGACACCGATGCACTGCCCGCTCTGCACACCCCCGACCTGGTGCTCGTCAACCTCGCCGGTCGGCGAGTCTTCGGGCGGGACACCTTCGCCGCTGCGATGGCAGAAGCGCTGTCGACGCCGTTGAAGGATGTTCGGACGACGCTGCGGATCGACGACATCCGGTTCCCTGCGGCGGACGTTGCGATCGCCAGCCTGACCAAGACGATCCATGATGAGCGATCCGCTGAAGCCGGCACGATGCCCACGACCGGTGCGATGACGTACGTGCTGGTGCGCAGGGGTGACGGGTGGCAGATCGCCTTGGCGCAGACGACACCGATCCGCTGACGCTGCAAGGGGTAAACCCGTCGCCCCGGCGACTGCTTCCCTTCTACAGTCGACCGCATGACCAGCATCCTGTCCGCCGTGGCCTGGCCGTACGCGAACGGTCCCAGGCATATCGGCCACGTGTCCGGCTTCGGCGTACCGTCCGATGTGTTCAGCCGGTACCTGCGGATGGCTGGTCATGACGTGCTGATGGTGTCCGGGACGGACGAGCACGGTACGCCGATCCTCGTGCAGGCGGAGCAGGACGGCGTGAGCCCGCAGGAGCTCGCCGACCGCTACAACCGGGTGATCGTCGAGGATCTGCACGGCCTCGGCCTGTCCTACGACCTGTTCACCCGGACCACGACGCGCAACCACTACGCCGTCGCCCAGGAGCTCTTCAAAACCCTTTACCGCAACGGATATCTCATCAGCAGGACGACGATGGGCGCGATCTCGCCGTCCACCGGCCGAACGCTGCCGGACCGCTTCATCGAGGGCACCTGCCCGATCTGTGGGTACGACGGCGCCCGCGGGGACCAGTGTGACAACTGCGGGAACCAACTGGACGCGATCGACCTGATCAACCCGCACAGCCGGATCAACGGCGAGGCGCCGGTGTTCACGGAGTCGGAGCAGCTCTTCCTGGACCTGCCGGCGCTGGCCGATCAACTGGGCGCCTGGTTGCAGACCCGCACCGGGTGGCGGCCGAACGTGCTCAATTTCGCCCTCAACCTCCTCGACGACGTCCGGCCGCGGGCGATGACGCGCGACATCGACTGGGGCATCCCGGTGCCGCTGCCGGGCTGGGAGGACAACCCGAACAAGCGGCTGTACGTGTGGTTCGACGCGGTCATCGGCTACCTGTCCGCCAGCATCGAATGGGCCCGGCGGTCCGGCGACCCGGACGCCTGGCGCAAGTGGTGGTGCGATCCGGAGGCCCAGTCCTACTACTTCATGGGCAAGGACAACATCACCTTCCACGCCCAGATCTGGCCGGCCGAACTCCTCGGCTACAACGCGTCTCCCGGGCAGTACGGCGTACTCAATCTGCCGACCGAAGTGGTGAGCAGCGAGTTCCTGACCCAGGAGGGCAAGAAGTTCTCGTCGTCCCGGTCGGTGGTGATCTTCGTCCGCGACGTGCTGGAGCGGTACGGGCCGGACGCGTTGCGGTACTGGGTGTCGGTCGCCGGGCCGGAGACGCATGACGCCGACTTCACCTGGTCCGACTTCGTCCGGCGGAACAACGACGAACTGGTCGGCACCTGGGGCAACCTGGTCAACCGGACCGCGTCGATGATCGCGAAGAACCTCGGCGCCATCCCGGCGGCCGGTGAGCTGACCGCGGCCGATCGGAATCTGCTTGCCAGCAGCAAGGAGGCGTTCGGCGCCGTCGGCGACCACCTGCGGCACCAGCGGCTGCGGACCGCGATCGGGGCGGCGATGCGGAACGCGGCCGACGCGAACCAGTACCTGTCCCAGCAGGCGCCGTGGAAGGAGCCGGACCCGGAGCGGAAGGCGACGATCCTGCACGTCGCCGCGCAGGTGGTGGCCGACAGCAACCGGCTGCTGGCGCCGTTCCTGCCGCACTCGGCCCAACGCGTGCACGAGGCACTCGGCGGGACCGGGACCTTCCTGCCGCAGCCCGAGGTCCACGAGGCCGACGACCTCGACGGCGGCGCACCCTACCCGATCATCACCGGCGACTACACCGCCCAACCACGCTGGGCGTCCGAGCCCGTCGTACCCGGCACGCCGGTGCGGCCGCCCACCCCGATCTTCGCCAAGCTGTCACCGGATGTGGTCGAGGAGGAGCTGGCGCGGCTCGGTTGACGCTTTCTTACAAGCGCGTAGGTGGCGGCCGTCGTACGGTCAGGGGTGAGAGGAGTTGAGGATGATGACGAACTACCTGGCGACCGCCGAGACCGATATCGCCGCAGCGCCCGAGCGGGTGTGGGACGTGCTGACCGATCCGGAGCAGCTGAAGGAGCTGTGGTTCGGGGCCGAGGTGAAGACGGACTGGCAGCAGGGGAGTCCGATCACCTGGAGTGGCGAGTGGGAGGGGAAGCCTTATCAGGACAAGGGCGAGATCCTCGAGGTCGACCCCGGGCGGCTGCTGAAGCTGACGCACTACAGTCCGCTGACCGGGCAGCCCGACGTACCGGAGAACTACCACACGCTGATCTACACGCTGGACGGCGACGGTACGGCGACCCACTTGAAGCTCACGCAGGACAACAACGCGAGCGAGGAGGAGGCCAAGCACTCCCAGGAGATGTGGGAGATGCTGGTCGCCAAGGTCAAGGAGGCCGCCGAGACAGCGGGTCAGTAACCTGAGGCGTATGGCTGCTGATGGTGTGGAGGTCGACCGCCCGACCCGGGAACGGGCCGCGATCGGGGAGGACGGCAGGTCACGGGACCGGACCCGGCCGGCGCTGCCCGACCCGCTGCCGATGAGCGTGGTCGACGCGCATTGCCATCTCGACATCGCCGACGGCGAGGACGGCGCCTGGCTGAGCCCGGCCGAGGCGATCAAGCTGGCCTCGTCCGTCGGCGTCACCCGGATCGTCCAGGTCGGCTGCGACCTGCCGGGCGCGGTCTGGGCGGTCGAGGCCGCCGAGCAGTACCCGAACCTGATCGCCGGAGTCGCCCTGCACCCGAACGAGGCGCCGAAGCTGAAGGCCGCCGGCGAGCTCGACAGCGCGCTGGCCGAGATCGAGCGGCTGGCGGCCGGCGCGGACAAGGTCCGGGTGATCGGTGAGACCGGGCTGGACTATTTCCGCACCGGCGAGGACGGCCGCGCCGCGCAGCATGAGTCGTTCGCCGCGCACATCGAGCTGGCGAAGCGGCTGGACAAGACGCTGATGATCCACGACCGGGACGCGCACGACGACATCCTGCGGATCCTGGACCGCGAGGGCGTGCCGGACCGGGTGATCATGCACTGTTTCTCCGGCGACACCGAGTTCGCCCGCGAGTGCGTCAACCGAGGTGCGTTCCTGAGCTTCGCCGGCGTGGTGACGTTCAAGAACGCCCAGTCTCTGCGGGACGCGCTGGCCGTGACTCCGCTAGACCGCGTGCTGGTCGAGACCGACGCGCCGTACCTGACGCCGTCCCCGCATCGCGGTCAGCCGAACGCGTCGTACCTGATCCCGCACACGGTCCGGAAGATGGCCGGCGTTCTGAACATCTCGGTCGCCGAGCTCTGCGATGCTCTGAACAACAACGCGAATCGGGCCTTCGGCGGTTCATGGTGATGGTCCTGACCGATGCCGATATCCGGGATCGGCTGTCGGCTGAGGACGCCGTCGAGTGGACGCGCGAGGCGATCCTCGCCGCGCACACCGGGCGGCTGCACACGCCGCCGCGGGTGCACACGGAGCTGGGTGGCGGGAATCTCGTCTTCACCACCGGCGCGCTGACCGGGGAGTGGTACGGCTACCGGTCGTACGACACCTTCCCCACCGATCCCGGCGCCCAGCTGGTCGTCGTCCACGACTGGCACACCGGCACGGTGCGTGGTGTTGCTGTGGGCAACGAGCTCGGACCGCGCCGGGTCGGCGCCATCGGCGCGGTCGCGGTCGACGCGCTGGCTCGTGCGGACGCCACGACGCTCGGGCTGGTCGGCACCGGCACCCAGGCGTGGACCCAGCTGTGGGCGATCGCCACGGTCCGCCCGCTGACCTCCGTCGCCGTCTTCAGCCGCGATCCGGTCCGCCGGAATGCCTTTGCTGCAAGGGTTTCCGTGGAGTTCGGGCTGCCGACGGCCGTCGTCGCGTCGGCCCAGGAGGCGGTCGACGGGCGGGACATCGTCGTACTCGCGACCAACAGCCCGGTGCCCGTGATCGAGGCCGACTGGGTCGCGCCGGGCGCGTTCGTGACCACGCTCGGGCCGAAGCTGATCGGGCGAGCCGAGTTCGGTCCGGGCCTGATCGCCCGGGCGGATCTCGCGGTGACGGACTCGATCGACCAGACGCGCGCGTACGATCCGCCGTTCGTGCTGGTCGGCACGCCGCAGCACGACCGGCTGATCAGCCTCGGCGCAGTGCTCGCCGGCGACACCCCCGGCCGGACCTCCCCGCAACAGATCACCGCCTTCTGCTCCGTAGGCCTCGCAGGCACCGAGGCCTACCTCTTGGCAAAACTGGTTTCGTGACCGGCCGGACGCCGGCAATCGAGTTCTGGCGGCACCTGGAGGTCGGCGACGACGTCGGGTGACGCCGCTGGTAGACACACCTCATGGAGTTCAGTGAGGTGGTCCGGCGACGCCGGATGGTGCGGAACTACGACCCGGATCGAGCGGTGCCGGACGAGCTCCGGGAACGCATCCTGGAGAACGGGTTGCGCGCGCCGTCCGGCGGGTTCACGCAGGGGTGGGCGTTCCTGACGCTGGAGGGCGACGATCGGGAGCGGTACTGGCGGATCGCGGCCGAGGACGCCGACGAGAAGTATGTGGAATGGCTCACAGGGCTGCGCCGCGCGCCGCTGCTGATCCTGGCCTTCGCGCACAAGGACGCCTACCTCGATCGGTACGCCGCCGCGGACAAGGGCTGGACCGACCGCGACGAGGCCCGCTGGACCGCGCCGTACTGGTACATCGACACCGCGATGGCGGTGCTGCTGATGCTTCAGACGGTGGTCGACGAAGGCCTGGGAGCGTGCTTTTTCGGGCCTCGTGCGGACAAGGTGGGCCGGTTGCTGAAGGAGTTCGGCGTACCCGAGGGGTTCGACCTGATCGGGCTGCTGTCGGTCGGCTACCGGGCCCCGGACAAGCGGTCGCCGTCGCTGCGGCGGGGCCGCCGGACCACCGCGGAAGTGGTGCATCGAGGGCAGTGGGGCCATCACCTGGCGTAACGGCTCCATTACACCTTTTTGCGACTCGCCGACGAGAGGATTGGCGCATCCGGGACATCTTCGTTACTGTCTCGTGATGTTGGCCGGGATCGGGGAAGATTCCGGGCAGTACATCCCCTCGGCGGGATCCTGGATTCCGGGCAGCCAGTCCGGCGTACGCGATCGGTGCCTGTGCTGTCCCACCCCGTGCCCGGGTAGCCCTACCTGGGAGCGTTAGTGCGTAAGTCCATCATCGTGGCCGTCGGTGCGACGGCTGCGTTCGCCGTTGCGGGCGGCTCCGTGGCGTATGCCGCGAAGAGCAAGACGGTCAGTCTCTCCGTCGACGGCCAGGTGCAGAAGGTGCATACCTTCGGCTCCACCGTGGCAGACGCTTTGAAGGCCGAGAAAGTTCAGGTCGGTGAGCACGACGTCGTCGCGCCCGCGCCGGACTCCAAGCTCAAGGACGGTCAGGAGATCGCGGTGCAGTACGGCCGCCAGCTGACCATCGACGCCGACGGCACCAAGAAGGCCTACTGGACCACGGCCGACAGTGTCAGCGAGGCTCTCGCCGACCTCGGTCTGCGGTACGACACCGGCGCCGTCTTCTCCACCAGCCGCAGCGCGCCGCTCGGGCGCCAGGGCCTGGAGCTCGTCGTGAAGACCCCGAAGACCGTCCAGATCGTGCGACAGGGCAAGGTCGCGACGATCAAGTCGATGGCTGCGACCGTCGGCGAGGCGCTGACCGCGGCCAAGATCGTCTGGGACCGGGACGACCGGATCAGCCCGACGGCGGCGACCGTACTCAAGCCGGGAGTCAACCGGGTCGGGTACGTGAAGGTCGACGTCAAGAAGGTCACCAAGACCGAGGCGATCGCCCACGGCACCGCCGAGACCAAGTCGGCGACGCTGGAAGTGGGCACCAAGAAGACCGCCGCCAAGGGCGTCAACGGCGCGAAGTCGGTGACCTACGTGCTCACCTACCTGGACGGCAAGCTGACGACCACCAAGCTGCTCACGTCGACGCTGGTCACCGCGCCGGTCGATGAGAAGGTTCTGGTCGGCACCAAGCCGAAGCCGGCAGCGCCGACGCCGACCCAGGACACCAGCACGCCGCCATCCACCGGCGACACGAGTGCCTGGGACCGGATCGCCGAGTGCGAGTCGGGCGGCAACTGGTCGATCAACTCCGGCAACGGGTACTACGGCGGCCTGCAGTTCGACCACGGCACGTGGGCGGCCTACGGCGGGACGGCGTACGCCACGAACGCGAACGGCGCGTCGAAGGCGCAGCAGATCGCGATCGCGGAGAAGGTCAAGGCCGACCGCGGTGGCTACGGAGCCTGGCCGGTCTGTGGGAAGCGCGCGTAGTGACAGACTGACGAGGTGACCTCGTCTGATTCATCCACTTCCGCCGGACCGAGACTTCTCGGTCCGGCGGAAGTGCGTTCACTGGCCGCCGCGCTCGGGGTCCGCCCGACCAAGCAGCGCGGCCAGAACTTCGTCATCGACCCGAACACCGTCCGCCGGATCGTCCGCGCGGCCGAGCTGGACGACGGCGAGACCGTGCTCGAGGTCGGCCCCGGTCTTGGCTCGCTGACCCTGGCGCTCCTGGCCGACGGACACCCGGTCACCGCGGTCGAGATCGACCCGCTGCTGGCGAAGGCACTGCCCTCGACGATCGCGACGTACGCGCCGGATCAGGCGGGCATGCTGACCGTGGTCGAGGCCGACGCGATGACGGTCGGACCGGAGCAGGTCGGGTCGCCGTCCGCGTGTGTCGCCAACCTGCCGTACAACGTCGCCGTACCGGTCCTGCTGCACCTGCTGGCCATCTCGCCGTCGCTGCGGCACGGGCTGGTGATGGTGCAGTCCGAGGTCGCGGACCGGCTCGCGGCCCCGCCCGGTTCGCGGACGTACGGCATACCGTCCGCGAAGGCAGCCTGGTACGCCGAGGTGCGGCGGGCCGGGCCGATCGGGCGGAACGTGTTCTGGCCGGCGCCGAACGTGGACTCCGGGCTGGTCGCGTTCGAGCGGCGGGACCCGCCGAAGACGGCGGCGAGCCGGGAGGAAGTGTTCGCGGTGATCGAGGCGGCGTTCTCGCAGCGGCGGAAGACCGTGCGGTCCGCGCTGGCCCGCTGGATGCCCGACCGCGAGCGGCTGGACGAGGTGTTCCGGGTCACGGGGATCGACCCGAAGCTGCGCGGGGAGATGCTCGGGATCACCGACTTCGCCGCGCTCGCCGGTGCTGCTCGGACTGTGTGATGCCCTAGCCTGTGCCCGTGCCACCTTCCTCTGAGGTCACGGTGCGGTCGCCGGCCAAGATCAATCTGGGTCTGTCGGTCGGTCCGCCGCGCCCCGACGGGTTCCACCCCCTCGCCACGGTCTACCAGGCCGTTGCCCTGTACGACGATGTCACCGCGGTGCTGCGCGACGACGACGCCTCGATCTCGGTGGACGTGGTCGGCGACTTCGCGAACGACGTACCGACCGACGACACGAACCTCGCGGTGCGGGCGGCGTTGCTGCTGCAGGCGGAGTACGACGTCGAGGAAGGCGTCGAACTGACCATCCGCAAGACGATCCCGGTCGCGGGCGGCCTGGCGGGCGGATCCACTGACGCGGCAGCGACTTTGGTGGCGTGCAATCGGTTGTGGGGGCTGCAACTGTCGCAGACCGAGTTGCGGAACCACGCGGCCGAGCTGGGCAGCGACGTGCCGTTCTGCCTGGTCGGTCACACCGCGCTGGGCCAGGGGCGGGGCGAGCAGGTCACCGAGGTGATGTCGCGCGGGACCTTCCACTGGGTGTTCGCGATCGCGGACGGCGGGCTGTCCACGCCGGCCGTCTACAGCGAACTGGACCGGCTGCGTCCGCTCCGCCGGGTCGAGGCGCCGCAGGTCCGCCCCGAGCTGATGTCCGCACTGCTCTCCGGTCAGCCCGGCGCCCTCGCGGTTGCCCTCAGCAACGACCTCCAGGCGGCGGCGCTGTCGCTGCGCCCCGAGCTCGGCGAGACCCTCCAGTTCGGCCTCGACCAGGGCGCCCTCGCCGCGCAAATCTCCGGCTCCGGCCCGACCTGCCTCTTCCTCGCCGCGGACAGCCGCAGCGCCGTCGACCTGGCCGTCGAACTCGCCGAATCCGGCCTCTGCCGCATGGTCCGCCAAGCCGAAGCCCCCGTCCCCGGCGCCCGAATCCTCCCCGCCACCGTCACCCGGTAGCTCGAGCATGGGTGCGCAGCGCCGGAGCGCTCGTCAGCCCGCGTCGGCTGGTCCCGACGCGGCGGGCGGTCCGCTCCCGACCGACCCCGTCGTGCCCGCCGACTCGGCGCCCAAGCCGCGGAACGCTCGCCACTGGCTGACGATGCCCGATGACTGGGATTCTCGCGAGACCAACCAAGCGATCGCCGAAGACTTCTACCGGTGATTCACCGGTAGCTCCAGCCGTGCGGTTTCAGCAGCCTGCAAGGGCCTTGGTCACCGGCCGGCGAGGATGGGTAGGAGTTGGTTGGTGGCGGGGGTGGGAGTCGGTGAGGACTGCGTGGATTGCTTGGGGCAGGTCGAAGGTCGTGGGCTGCGGTGGCGCCAGCTCGCCGCCGCCTCCCCTCTGAGGGGTCAGCCCCGCAGGCGGTGGGTTGCGGAACCGGAATTTGCCTCCGCAACCCACCACGTGCGGGGCTGACCCTGAAAGTCGCACGGCGGAGGCCTGCCGGGTTCAAGATCCGCCCGACCTCGACCCCCTTGAACACAGGAACTTCGGTCGTACCTGCAAGCGAGCGTTTGTACCGTCTGGAAATTCGGTCGCAGCCGGTGTGCGTTGCTGTTACGGTCCGGGCAGGAGTCCATCGATCGAGTGGCAGGAGAACGGGATGCGGCGCGTGGTGATCGACCTCATCGGTACTGATCGCTTCGACGCATTCGCGAGGACTCTTGAACTCTCTGACGATGGGCATTGTGGCGCATGTCGACGCCGGTAAGACCAGCCTGACCGAGCGGCTGCTGTACGCCGCCGGTGTGATCGACCGGGTCGGCCGGGTCGACGACGGGAACACCCAGACCGACTCGATGGACCTCGAGCGCAAGCGCGGCATCACGATCCGCTCGGCGGTGGTGTCGTTCGAGCTGGGCGACCTGACCGTCAACTTGATCGACACCCCGGGACACTCCGACTTCATCGCCGAGGTCGAGCGCGCGCTGTCCGTGCTGGACGGCGCCGTGCTGGTGATCTCCGCGGTCGAGGGCGTTCAGGTGCAGACCCGCCTGCTGATGCGCACACTGACCCGGCTGCGCATCCCGACCTGCCTGTTCGTGAACAAGATCGACCGGGTCGGCGCCCGGTACGACGAACTGCTCGCGGACCTCGCGCGGTTGCTGACTCCCGCGGCCGCGCCGATGGGATCGGTGGCGGACCTCGGTACGCGCGCAGCCGTCTTCGAACCGTTCGGGTTGCCGCACAAGGCGCTCGGAGAACTGCTTGCCGAGCGCAACGACGGCTTCCTGGCCCGCTACCTGGACGACGGGTTGTCGGCCGACGACTACGCCGCCGAGCTGCGCCGGCAGGTGGCGACCGCGCAGGTCCACCCGGTCTACTTCGGCTCCGCGATGACCGGCGTCGGCATCGCCGACCTGATCGGCGGCATTCGGTCCTGGTTGCCACGCGCAACCGCGTTGCCGTCGGAGCCCTTGCAGGCAAGGGTTTTCAAGGTCGAGCGCGCGTCCGCCGGCCAAAGGGTTGCCTCGGCGCGCGTGTTCGCCGGGTCCTTGTCGGCCCGTGCGTACGTCGATGTGCACCCGGCGGAAGGTCCGTCCTACCAGGCGCGTCCGACGGCGGTGGAACTCTTCGAGCGCGGGTCGCGGCGGACGGTCGAGCGAGCCGAGGCCGGGCAGATCGTGGCGTTGCGCGGCTTGAAGGACATCCGGATCGGCGATCAGCTCGGCGTACCGGCGCGTGGTGCGGGCCGGTTGTTCGCGCCGCCGACGCTCGAGACCGTCGTGAGCGCGCGGGACCGCGTGAAGCTCTTCCAGGCGCTGACCCAGCTCGCCGAACAGGACCCGCTGATCCGCGTCCGGAAGGCCGATGACATCACAGTCAGCCTGTACGGCGAGGTGCAGAAGGAGGTGATCGCGTCCTTGCTGGAGTCGGAGTACGGACTGGCGGTCTCCTTCAGCGAGACCACGCCGATCCACATCGAGCGGTTGGCCGGCGTGGGCACGGCGTACCGGGAGATCGGTGCCCCTGACAACCTCTGGGCGGCGGCGGTGGGCTTCCGCGTCTCACCCATTGCCGAGGGCATCGAATACAACCTCGAGGTCGAGCTGGGCGGCCTGCCCCGCGCGTTCCACACGGCCATCGAGGAGACAGTCCGCCAGACCCTCCACCAGGGCCTGTACGGCTGGGAGATCCCGAACTGCCGGATCGACCTCACGCACACGGCGTACATCAGCCCCGTCACCGTCGCCGCCGACTTCCGCCGGCTCGTGCCGCTCGTCCTCCTGCAAGCCGTCGCGGACGCCGGCACCACGGTCCTCGAGCCGGTCAACCACTTCGAGCTGGACGTTCCCGCCGACTCCGTCGCCCGGGTTCTGTCCCTGCTGGCCGAGTCACGCGGCCTGGTCGAGCAGACCTCCCTGCGTGAGGAACGCGCGCACCTCGAAGGCACGATCCCCGCCGCCACCACCCACCCGTTCGAAACCCACCTGCCCGGCCAGACCCACGGCGAAGGCATTCTCACCCCAGTCTCCACCAGCTACCGCCCCGTCCCAGGTACGCCTCCCAGCCGCTCCCGAACCGACGGCAATCCGCTCAACCAGAAGCAGTACGTCCTCCACCTCAACCAAGCGTGAGCCGGTCAGGCGAAGCGCGCGAGGATGGTGTGGATCTGCTCGACGGCGTTGGCGGAGTCGGTGAAGTGCGCGGTGACGCAGAGATGTTCGCGGAGATGGAGGAGGGGCATCCGGTCGCGCCAGCCCGGCGCCAGGGGATGAGCCTCTTCGTAGGCGCGGTAGAAGGCGTCGGGGATGTTGCCGCAGCCGATCAGCATGGACAGTTCGGCTTCGGGCCAGCCGTAGTAGACCGCGGGGTCGATCAACGCCGGGCGGCCGGCGGGTGTCGGGAGGAGGTTGCCGTGCCAGAGGTCGCCGTGGAGCAGCGACGGAGGCTGGGGCGGGACGAGCTCGGGGAGGCGGTCGGCGACGCGTTCGAGGCGGTGGCGGTCGTCCGGTGAAAGGGCGTTGTAGCAGTCGGGGACTTCCAGGTAGCGGACCAGGCGGTGCTGGGCGAAGAAGCTGTGGCCGTCGATCGTCCATGGGTTCCGCTGGGGAAGGATGCCCAGGTAGTTGTCCTGGTGATACCCGAACTTGTCGGCGGTGTGCTGGTGCTGGAGGGCCAGGGCGCGGCCGGCGTCCTCCCAGTAGGTGGGAGAGGGAGCGGATGCACCGAGGTCGGTGAGGACGATGAAGTCGGGGGTGACCCGGAGCACTTCGGGTACGGCGAACCCGCCCGGGACCCGGAGTGCGTCGAGGCCGTCGGCTTCGACCGCGTAGAGGTCGGGCGGCAGGTCCGTCTGCGTCTTCACGATCGCCGACCGGTCGAGCGACGTACGGACACGGAAGGTCTTGCTGGCGTAACCGCCTTCCACGGATTCGGCGGCCACGGCATCACCGAGGGCCAGGCCGTCGAGCCAGGAAGGAGTCAGCACGTGGACGATCCTGGCACGCTCGCCGGTGTCGGCTACCCTGGGGCGCGATATGGCGACACCTAACTTGGTCAACCTGGAAGCTGTTTCCAAGGGCTTCGGGACCCGGACACTCCTCGACTCGGTCAGCCTCGGCATCGGCCGGGGTGAACGCGTCGGCGTGGTCGGGCGCAACGGCGACGGCAAGTCGACGCTCCTGCGGCTGCTGGCTCGGCGGGAGGAGCCGGACAGCGGACGGATCACCCACAACCGGGACCTGCGGCTCGGGTACCTCGGCCAGAGCGACGACCTCGACCCGGACCAGACCGTGCTGCACGCGGTGCTCGGCGAGGTGGAGACCTACACGTGGGCCGCCGACCCGCGGACGCGGTCGGTGATGGAGCACTTGCTCGGTGGCGTCGATCACCAGGCGCTCGTCGGCACGTTGAGCGGTGGTGAGCGGCGGCGCGCCTCGCTGGCCAGGTTGCTGCTGATCGAGGTCGACCTGCTGATCCTCGACGAGCCCACCAACCACCTCGACATCGAGGCGGTCAACTGGCTCGCCGAGCACGTGGTCGACCGGGCCGGCGCGCTCATCGTCGTGACCCACGACCGCTGGTTCCTCGACGCGGTCTGCACCGACACGTGGGAGGTCCAGGGCGGCCGCGTCACGTCGTACGACGGTGGGTACGCCGCCTACGTGCTCGCGAAGGCCGAGCGGGCCCGGAGCGCGCAGGTCTCCGAGACGAAGCGGCAGAACCTGCTGAAGAAGGAGCTCGCCTGGCTGCGTCGCGGCGCGCCCGCCCGCAGCACCAAGCCGAAGTTCCGGATCGAGGCCGCGAACGCGCTGATCGAGGACGAGCCGGCGCCGCGCGACAAGCTCGCGCTGTCCCAGCTGGCCACCGCGCGCCTCGGCAAGGACGTGTTCGACGTCGAGGACGTGAGCCTGGCCTTCGGCGACCGGGTGATGCTCGACCACGTCACGTTCCGGCTCGGGCCGGCCGACCGGATCGGGCTGCTCGGGCCGAACGGCGCCGGTAAGACCACGTTCCTGAAGATCCTGACCGGTCAGCTCGCGCCGGATCGAGGCCGGGTCAAGCAGGGCAAGACCGTCCGGGTCGCCAACCTGTCGCAGACCCTCGACGAGATCGACGAAACGGTGACGGTCCTCGACTACATCACCGGGATCCGTCGTACGGCGGCCCTGGCCGGCCGCGGTGGCGAACTGACCTCGTCGCAACTGCTCGAGCGGTTCGGGTTCACCGGCGACAAGCTGACCACCCGGATCTCGGACCTGTCCGGTGGCGAGCGGCGGCGGCTGCAACTGCTGCGCATCCTGCTCGACGAGCCGAACGTGCTGATCCTCGACGAGCCCACCAACGACCTCGATGTCGAGACGCTCACCGTGCTCGAGGACTTCCTCGACAGCTGGCCGGGTGTCGTCGTCGCCGTCACGCACGACCGCTACTTCCTCGAGCGGATCAGCGACATGGTGTACGCGATCATGGGCGACGGCCGGGTCCGTCATCTGCCCCGTGGCGTCGATCAGTATCTCGACGAGCTCGGGACCGGAATTCCGCGGCGGACGGCGTCAAATGCGTCGACGTCGCCGGCGGCGGTGTCCAATGATTTGGCGCCGGCCGGAAATACGACGGTTGATGATCTGCCGGTGGTTGACGCGGCAGCGGCCCGGGCGGCGAAGAAAGAACTGAACCGGATCGAACGCCAGCTCGCCAAGCTCACCGAGGCGGAGGCGAGACTGCACGACCAGCTGGCGGTGAGCGCCAGCGACTACGCGCGGCTGGCCGAGCTGGACGCCGAACTGCGCAAGCTCGCCGACGAACGCGGTGAGCTGGAGACCGCCTGGTTCGACGCGGCCGAACGGGCCGAATGATCCGCAGCGACGCGGAGCTCGTGGAACAACAGAACTGAGCGGCGGCACACCCTCCGATCCCCTGTGCTTCGGAGGGTGCACCGCGGCTCCGGGTGAGCGGGCCCCGTGCCGGCCGGCGTTGTTCGGGCCCCGAGCCCCGGACACCGCGCGGCCACTTTCGGTGGACCACCTCTTGCCACCGAAGTCACCGTGTTCCCTACGTTTCGTAGCCGGTCAGCCACCGACAGTGAGGACCCTAGTGTGACCCTCACTCAGTGTCGATAGTCGTGCGCTACAGCAGCCTCTCGATCTCGTTGCAACTAGCAACGATCGAAACCAGGCAGAAGTGACGGGTTGTCTTTTCGGATTATTCCGGCACAATTCCAAACGAGCGTTTGTCCGCCGTGCCGAGCGCTTTGTCAGTACTACCGAGCCGGTTTGTCTACATCTTCGGGAAAGCCGGGTTTCAGTGTTTTTCCAGGTCGAACGGCCGGACCAGCTCGCGCAGTACGCGGGCGATCTTCGCCTGGTCGCGCTCGCTGATCGTGCCCAGCAGTTTGCGCTCGTGCGCGAGCAGATCGGCCATCGCGGCGTCGACCGCGTCGCGGCCGGCCGGGGTCAGCTGGACGAGCACCCCGCGGCGGTCGGCCGGATCCGGCAGGCGCTCGACCAGGCCGCGCGCGGTCAGCCGGTCGACCCGGTTCGTCATCGTGCCGGAGGTGACCAGGGTTTCTTTCAGCAGCTTGCCAGGGGAGAGCTGGTACGGCGCTCCGGCCCGGCGCAAGGCCGCGAGTACGTCGAACTCCCAGGACTCCAGGCCGTGGGTCTCGAACGCCTGGCTGCGGGCGCGATCCAGGTGCCGCGCCAGCCGGCTGACCCGGGACAGCACCTCCATCGGCGCCACGTCGAGGTCGGGGCGCTCGCGGCGCCAGGCCTCGAGCAGCCGGTCGACCTCGTCTTCCATGGCTCGAGACTACGTCATCAAGACTCTTGACATCAAGACAAGTCGGAGGACTAGAGTATCTCGACATCAAGATAGATGAGTCAGAGAGGCACTCGCCATGCGCACGTCACCAGTGTGGAGTCCGGAGCAGTACGGCACGTACGCCGACGAACGCGGCCGCCCGTACGCGGATCTGGTCGGCCGGGTCCGGGCCGAGGACGTCCGCACGGTCGTCGACCTCGGCTGTGGTCCCGGCGGGCTGACCGTGACCCTGCGGGAGGTCTGGCCCGAGGCAACCATCGTCGGCGTCGACAACTCGCCGCAGATGCTCGCGGCGGCGGAGCAGTACGCCGACGATCACCTGAGCTTCGAGCTGGGCGACGTCCGCGAGTGGTCGGTCGAGCCGGGCTCGGTGGATGTGATCGTGACCAACGCGACCCTGCAGTGGGTCCCTGACCAGCTCGACCTGCTGCCCGGCTTCGTCCGCGCGCTGCGGCCGGGCGGCTGGCTGGCGATCCAGATCCCCGGCAACGGCAACGCGCCGTCGCACGCGATCCTGCGCGAACTCGCCGGCACCGAGCCCTATGCGGAGTACGCGAAGGACGCGTCGCTGCGGCCCGACGTGCCGGGTCCGGCCGAGTACGTCGATGCGCTCAGTGCCGAGGGATGCGTGGTCGACGCGTGGGAGACGACGTACTTCCACCTGCTGCACGGCGACAACGCCGTACTGGAATGGGTGAAGGGGACCGGCGCGCGGCCGGTGCTGCAGTCGCTGCCGGACGACGTGCGGTCGCAGTTCGAGGCGGAGTACGGCGCTCGGCTGGCGGAGGCGTATCCGCAACGGGACTACGGGACGCTGCTGCCGTTCCGTCGGATCTTCGCGGTCGCGCAGAAGAGGGGCTGACCATGCGGCTCGATCATGTGCAGGTGTCCTGCCCGCCTGGCGGGGAGGACGTCGCGCGGGAGTTCTACCGGGACGCGCTCGGGATGACCGAGGTGGAGAAGCCGGAACTGCTGAGGGCCCGGGGTGGTTGCTGGTTCCGTGACGGAACCGCGGAAGTGCACATCGGTGTGGAGCAGGACTTCCGCCCGGCGAAGAAGGCTCATCCCGCGCTGGCCGTCGACGATCTCGATGCGCTGGCATCGCGCCTCGCAGAGCTCGGTTATCCGGTGACGTGGGACAACGAGACGATCCCGGGCCGCCGGCGGTTTCACACCGCCGACGGCCACGGGAACCGGGTGGAGATTGTATGAGCGGCTCGCCCGGCCCCCTCAAGCCGGGCGAGCCGCTGGTTCATTCGGTCGCCAGGGCTCCCGCCGGCGCGACCTTGGCGGCGCGCCGGGCCGGGACGACCGAGGCGAGGAGGCCGGCGACGGCGGCGACCGCTGCGATCACCACGAGAAGCGTCCCGGGTACGGCGTACTCGACGCCGCCGTCGACCGTCTGGCCGCCCATCAGCGCGCTCGTCCCGGTCCAGCCGTAGATCAGGCCGAGCGCGATCCCGAGCCCGGCCGCGACCAGTGCCATCAGCAACGATTCGACCGCGAGCATGCCGCGCAGCTGGCGTCTGGTCAGCCCCATCGCGCGGAGCAGTGCGTTCTCCCGCGTCCGCTCCAGGACCGACAGGCTGAGCGTGTTGCCCACACCGACGAGCGCGATCAGGACCGAGACCGCGAGCAGACCGACGCCGACGATCAGCAGCACGTCGAAGATCTTCGTGTAGCTGGTCCGCTCGGCCAGGCCGCCGCTGACCGACAGTTCCTTGACCGAGGGGATCGACTGCTGCACGGAGTCGATCACCTGCGAGCCGTCCGCCTTCGGATCCGATGCCAGCCAGAACCCGGTCACCGAGGCGCTCGACGAGAGCTTCGAGAGGTCGGTGGAGGTGACGGTGATCGGATCGAGCCCTGTCGCGCCTCGAGCCGTCACCGTCAGCTTGTGCTGACCCGACACGATGGTCAGGGGAGCGCCGTCGTCGAGGCCCAGCATGTGCAGGGTGCTGTAGTCGAGCAATGCCGTACCCGGCTTCAGCTGGTCGGCGATCGCCGGGTTGTGGACGACGGAACCGGCCGCGGCCTGGTCGATGCCGGTCACCGGCAGCTCCTGACCACCGGCCTTGATGTTCACCTGACGGACCGGGACGACCTGCGTGATGCCCTTGATGTCGCGCAGCTGCTGCTCGGCGCCGGCCGGCATCTTCTCGTTGTACGTCGTCACCATCAGGTCGACCGGATACTGCCCGTCCATCGACACGTCGAACGTCTTCCGTACCGAGGCGATCCCGACGCAGGTGAGGCTGATCAGCGTCACCCCGATCAGGAGTGCCGACGTGGTGGCCGCTGTACGCTTCGGGTTCCGGATCGCGTTCGCGACGGCGATCCTGGCCGGGACTCCACCGCTCCGCGCCGGGAGCGTGCCGATCAGCCGGATCAGCGCGGGCACCAGCAGTGACCCGATCGCCAGGATGCCGAGGAACGACACCACACCGCCGGCGACCCCGACCAGCACCTGATGGGTCGACGCTCCGGCCGCCAGCAGCAGTCCACCACCGGCGAGCAGCAGGAAGCCGAGGATCAGTCTCAGTACGCCGGCCTTGGACGCGGCCGCCGGAGCAGCCTCGGGCCGAAGCGCGGCCAGCGGCGCGACCTTGGTCGCCCGGCGAGCCGGTACCACGGCTGCCGCGATGGTGGCCACGGTCCCGAGCAGCAGCGGCAGGAACACCGACCACAGGTCGAGGTGCAGCGGCACGGACGGGATTCCCCAGTCGAACTCGCGGGACAACGCCAGCCCCAACGCGGACAACGCGACGCCGAAGACCACACCGATCGCCGACGCGATCACGCCGACCACCGACGCCTCCGCGAGTACCGAGGAGAACACCTGCCGGCGGGACGCGCCGACGCAGCGCAGCAACGCCATCTCGCGAGTGCGCTGGGCGATCACGATCGTGAAGGTGTTGCCGATCACCAGGCAGGCGACGAACAGCGCGATCACGGCGAACATGCCGAACACGCCGCCGAGGACGTCGATGCCGTTGGTGTACCCCTCCACCTCGTGCTGGATCCAGGCATCCCCGGTGTAGGCCAGCAGGCCCTTGGCGACGACGGCCTGGGCCGCGTCGGCGAGCTGCTGCTGGGTCACGCCCGGCTTGGCCGCGATCCCGATCGCCTGGACGGCGGCGTCCGGCTCGAAGATCTTCAGCGCGGCCGGGGTGGCCACGGCGGACCCCCGACCAACCGATGTCGAGTCGTCCAGCAGGCCGACGACGGTGACGTTCCACGCCTTGTTCTCGTACGAGCTGAGCCGGAGCGTCTGACCGATCGCGACCTTGTGCTTCGCGGCCAGCTTGGCCGGCAGCGCGATCTCATTCGTTGCGGTCGGCAACCGTCCCGACGACGTACCGGGACCGGCGATGTGGGTGGTGTCGTGGAGCGCGTCGACCGGCAGACCGGTCGGCCGGACCAGACCGGGGAACGACGCGTTCAGGTAGGCGGTCATCAGCGTGACGACCGAGACGGCCTGCGGGAGCTTCTGCACCTTGGCGATGTCCGCGGCGGTGATGGCCTCGTTCTCCGGCGAGACCACCGCGTCGACGCCGCGGTACTGCGCGCCGATCGTCTCGTCGATGCCGTGGGACGCGGACGCGTGCGCGGTCATCGCCAGGGTGCCGAAGCCGACACCGAGGACGATCGCCAGGCAGGCGGCGACCAGGCGGCCCAGGTGGGCGCGCAACGAGGACAGGATGGACCGTCGCACCTCAGGCCCCCAGCTGCCGCAGCGCGTCGAGCACGGTCTCCGGGGTCGGCTCGGTCAGTTCGCCGGCCAGCTTGCCGTCGGCAAGCATCACGACGCGGTCGGCGTACGACGCGGCCAGGGGATCGTGGGTCACCATGACCACCGTCTGACCGAACTCGCGGACCGACCGGCGCAGGAACCCGAGCACCTCGGCGCCGGATCGCGAGTCCAGGTTGCCGGTCGGCTCGTCGGCGAACACGACCTCCGGCCGGCCGACCAGGGCGCGCGCGACCGCGACCCGCTGCTGCTGACCGCCGGACAGCTCGCCCGGCCGATGCGTGAGCCGGTCGCCCAGCCCGAGAACGTCGATCAGCGTGCTGAGCCACTGCTGATCGGGTTTGCGGTTGCCGAGCTCGAGCGGGAGCAGGATGTTGTCGTTCGCGGACAGCATCGGGAGCAGGTTGAACGACTGGAACACGAAGCCGACCCGGTCACGGCGGATCTTGGTCAGCTCGGCGTCCGGGAGCCGGGTCAGCTCGGTCTCGCCGAGCAGCACCTGACCGTCGGTCGGCGTGTCCAGCCCGGCCAGGCAGTGCATCAGCGTCGACTTGCCCGAGCCGGACGGCCCCATGATCGCGGTGAACTGGCCGACCCCGAAGTCGACCGAGACCCCGTCGAGCGCGGCGACCGCGGTGTCGCCCTGTCCGTACACCTTGCGCAACTCGTGCGCCCGGATCGCGGTCCGCGGCGTACCGTCCTGCGGCAACCGCCCGACCGCAAGCTCCCCGGTCTGCAAGCTCATGTCACTCCTTGGATTCGTCGTTGTCCAAGAAGTTAGTGATTCCGGCCGGTGATCTCGTCGGACCGCAGACTGCAGTTCGCGTACTACCTGGGTATTACTTGTTGGGTCTCACCAGTCCCGTTTCGTAACCGAGGACCACCAGGGCGACCCGGTCGCGCAGGCCGGTCTTGGCCAGGATCCGGCCGATGTGCGTCTTGACCGTTGCCTCGGACAACGTGAAGAGCCTGGCGATCTCGGTGTTCGACAGTCCGCGGGCGACCTCGACCAGGACCTCGCGTTCACGGGCGGTCAGGTCGGCCAGATCGGGTCGCTCGGCCTCTGTGTCGGGCAGTGCGCCGGCGAAATGCTCCAGCAGGCGCTTCGTCGTACTGGGGGAGACCACCGCGTCACCGGAGTACACCTGACGGATCGCCGACAGCAGGTCGGCCGGCGGGGTGTTCTTGAGCAGGAAGCCGGCCGCGCCGGCCTTGATCGCGGCGAACGCGTACTCGTCCAGGTCGAAGGTCGTCAGCACGATCACCTTCGGTGCCTGCGGCAACAACTGGAGCCGGCGGGTGGCTTCCACGCCGTCCAGGCGGGGCATCCGGACGTCCATCAGGACGACGTCGCACCCGGTCACCTGGATCTTCTCGACCGCCTCGCCGCCGTCGCCGGCCTGGCCGACCACCCGCATGTCCGCCTGTGAGTCCACGAGCATCGTGAATCCGGCTCTGACCAGTTCCTGGTCGTCCACCAGGAAGACCCTGATCACGTCGGTTCCACTCACTGTTCGCCTCCAGTCGGCAGGTGGTACGGGAGCTTGGCGATCACCTCGTAACCGCCGCCCGCCTTCGGTCCGGCGCTCACCGTACCGCCCGAGATCGAGGCGCGCTGCCGCATCCCGACCAGGCCGTGACCCGGATCCGAACTCGGCGCGACCCCGGCGCCCCGGCCGTCGTCGGTGACCACCACGGTCAGCATCTCGCGGCCGAAGTCCAGCTGCACGCAGGTGCGCGCGCCCGGCCCGGCGTGTTTCAGGGTGTTGGTCAGACCCTCCTGCACGATCCGGTACGCCGTCAGTCCGAGCAGCGCGGGCAGATCGCGCGGCTCGCCGGTCACCTGGTAGTCGACGGTCAGCCCGGCGTCGCGGACGTTGTCGATCAGCTCGGGCAGACTGGAGACACCGGGCTGCGGGCGCGGCTGGTTCGGGTCGAGCTCCGGTTGTTCGTCCTGCTTGAGCAGGCCGAGCATCTTGCGCATCTCGGTGAGGGAGGCACGGCCGGTGTCGCCGATCGTGGCCAGCGCCTTCTTCGCCTGCTCCGGTGACTGGTCCGCGGCGTACAGACCGCCGTCGGCCTGGACGATCATGATCGACAGGCCGTGCGCGACCACGTCGTGGATCTCGCGGGCGATCCGGGTCCGCTCGTTGCTCACGGCCAGCTTGGCCTCACGGTCGCGGTCACGCTCCAACTGAGCTGCCCGCTCCTCGAGCTGGGCGACGTACAGGCCTCTGGTGCGGCGGCGTTCGCCGATCGCCCAGACGCCGAAGACGACGGCGCCGAGGGCGCCCATCATCGTGATCTGCTGCTTCCAGTCGCCGCCGTTGTAGTAGCGCGACGTCGCCATCAGGACACCGAGGCCGCCGACGATGAGGGCGATCCGGCTGAACCTGTGGTCGCCGTACACCGAGATGGCGTAGAGCGCGACCAGCAGGCCGATGTTGCCGGCCATCAGGTGGATGCCGGCCAGCCACTGCAGGACGGCGATCGCCGAGACGCCGAAGAAGACGAGTTCGGGGTGGGTCCGGCGCCAGATGAGCGGGACGAGCATGCCGAACGCGAGGACGCCGCCGAGCCCGGTCTGGGCGACGGCCAGGAAGCCGAAGGTCATGCTCAACCCGCCGGCGAGCAGCAGGTCGAACGCCTTGCTGCGGGCAGGCACGGGCCGCGCGGTCAGGATCCCCGTCATGCGGGCCAGGGTACGGGTTCGTCCCACGGCGGAGGTCAGTCTCCGGGCGGATCTCGTCGTACGACCGGGGGTCTATTTGTGCGGTCTGGTGGACAGCGTCGGCTTGGCTTCGAGGCCGGAGAGGCCGTTCCAGGCGAGGTTGACCAGGTGGGCGGCGACGTCGGGCTTCTTCGGCTTGCGGGCATCCAGCCACCACTGGCCGGTGAGCGCGACCATGCCGACCAGCATCTGGGCGTACATCGGCGCGTTCTTCGGGTCCAGGCCGCGGCGCTTGAACTCCTCGGCCAGGATGTGCTCGACCCGGGTGCCGACGTCGCTCAGGATCGAGATGAACGAGCCGCTGGACGACCCGACCGGCGAGTCGCGGACCAGGATCCGGAAGCCGTCGGAGTTGTTCTCGATGTAGTCCAGCAACGCGAGCGCCGCCTGCTCGACCAGCTCGTGTGCGCGGCCGGCGGTCAGCGCACCGGTGACACCGTCGAGCAGGGCACGGACCTCGCGATCCACCACAACGGCGTACAGGCCTTCCTTGCCGCCGAAGTGTTCGTAGACGACCGGCTTGGAGACCTCGGCGCGGGCCGCGATCTCCTCGACCGAGGTCGCCTCGTACCCCCTCTGGGCGAACAGGCCACGGGCGATGGTGATGAGCTGCTCGCGACGTTCGGCACTGGTCATCCGGACTCGGCCGGACCGCCGCGGTTTGGGTTCCGTCACGTCGAGATCACGTCAGCATCATGCCGTACTTCGGTGTTGCCAGTGCGAGATTTACCGCTGATGGTGCCTCAGGCCGCCGCTTTCAGGGGCTTCGAGTTGGTCTCGACGCGGCGGGCTTCCAGGCGCTCGCGCACCGGCCAGCGGACGTCGCTGACCCAGCCCATCTTCTCGAAGAACCAGATGCAGCGGGCGGACGTGTCGAGCTGGCCCTTGAGTACGCCGTGCCGCGCGCAGGTCGGGTCCGAGTGGTGCAGGTTGTGCCACGACTCGCCCTGGCTCAGGATCGCCAGCCACCACACGTTGCCGGACTTGTCCCGGCTCTTGAACGGCCGGTCGCCGATGGTGTGGCAGATCGAGTTGATCGACCAGGTGACGTGGTGCAGCAGGGCGATCCGGACCAGGCTGGCCCAGAAGAACGCGGTCAGCGCGCCCTCGATCGACCACGACCACAGCCCGCCGATGACGGCCGGCGCGAGCAGCGAGACCGTCACCATCAGCGGGAACATCCGCGACACCTTGACGATGTCCTTGTCCTTCAGCAGATCCGGCGCGTACTGCCGCTGCGGAGTCTGCTCGGTGTCGAACAGCCAGCCCACGTGGGCGTGCACGAAACCCTTGGTCAGCGCGCTCACCGAGTTGCCGTACTTCCACGGGCTGTGCGGGTCGCCGTCGCGGTCGGAGAACTTGTGGTGCTTGCGGTGGTCCGCCACCCAGCGGATCACCGGGCCCTCGATCGCGAGCGAGCCGGCGATGGCGAGCACGTACTTCAGCGGGCGGTTCGGCTTGAACGACTTGTGCGTGAACAGCCGGTGGAATCCGATCGAGATGCCGTGCCCGGCGATCGTGTAGAAGACCACCGCGAGCACGATGTCCCGCCAGCCGAGGAAGCCGCCCCACGCGATCGGCACGGCCGCCAGTACGGCGAGGAACGGGATGCCGATGAACAACGCCAGTGCGACTTGCTCCCATGGACGCTTCTGCTCACCCCCGAGCGTTCCGGTGTCGACATCGAAATCGTCGGCCTGCTGGGCGCTGGTGGGCGCCTCCGGTGCGGCTACGGCGGGTGGAGTCATCTTTGCTGATCCCTCGGGTGGAGGACGGCTTACCTACGCTACCGTAACCTACGGACCCGTAGGTAAGGAACCCCTCAGCGTGTCGCTCGCCCCACTCCATGGCAAACTATCCCGGCAACCACGATCCCCCGTGGGGTAATCGGCAGCCCGCGAGACTTTGAATCTCGAAGACCAGGATCGAAACCTGGCGGGGGAGCTAGTACTGGGAGTCTCTCCCGCGCCGCCGCTCCGCGCGCTCCTGCCGCCGCGTGCTCCGCCGACGTAGCTGATGAGTGGGTCGTCGGGGACCTTGGCCGGGTCCAGGGTCATGGGCAGGCGAGAGCTCTTGAAGCGTGGATGAAGTAAGGCAGGTTCGGAAGTACGCTGCGATAGTGCTTCGCACCCTCCTGAACGCGGTGCCTATCACCGTGCTGATGGTGGCGGCCGTCTGCTTGACGGTGGCTGTCATGGCGCTCGCGGTCTGGGTGGTCAGGCGGACCGTTCCGGCTACACGCGACGGGTTCCACGCAGAAATCTCCGCCCCGATGTTGGGGATCGTCGCCGCGGTGTTCGGCCTGTTGCTCGCGTTCGTCATCATCATCGCCTATCAAAACTTCCTGGAGGCCGACGACAACGCCAGCCGGGAGGCCGCTGCGCTCTCGTCGATCGTGCGGGACAGCGCCGCGTTTCCGGAGCCCGGTGGCAGCAACGTGCGGCGCGCGGTCGGCGCCTACGTGCGCTCGGTGGTCGAGGACGAGTTTCCCCAGATGCGCGAGGGTACGGACAGTGATGTCGCAAAAGGCACCTTGGACGGCGTCTTCGCCGCGTTCCGGACCGTTGAGCCGAGGACACCCGAGCAGACTGCGTTCTACGACGATGCAGTCCGGCAGCTGAACGAAACGCTTGACGCCCGCCGGAATCGCATTGAGAGCGCGGTCGGCGGGCTCCCGTGGGACATCGCCGTACTCATCCTCTTCTCGAGCTTCGTGGTGGTCGCCTACTCGCTCGTCGTCGGGTCCCCGAGTTTCTGGTTCCACCTGCTCGGTCCCGCAGCGATCGCCTCGGTGGTGGCCGTCTCACTCGTCGTACTCGTGGACCTGAGCTACCCCTTCTCCGGCGACTTCGCCATCCCGCCGGACGACTTCCGGACGGGCGTCCTCAAGGCGTTCTTCAACTAGGCGACTTCCTTAGCCATACGAACGCACCGAGTTTGGGCGGGCCACCGGCATCGCACGGAGAGCCGATTAGGGCGCACACTCGCCGCTATGGGCGGCTGTCAGTCACTGGGCGCTCAGATGGCGTGGCGATCCCACCAGGCCCGGGGATCGGGCGTCGCTCCAGCCCGATCCCCGTGGTCAGCGCTTCGCGCCCTAGCTCAGGTCGATGCGCAGACGCGCGTCGTCAACCGCGGTCACGCAAGTCTTCTCAAGCAGACGTCGGCGGGACGTCACCCCCGCTTGTCAGCCTGGCGGAGCATCTCGTCTGTTTCGGGGTCGGGCATGAGCTCCCGCACCTCTTGCGCGCAGCGGCAAGCGGCGGCGATCTTGGCAGCCCACGCCAGCGCCTCCTCGCGTGTGGCCACGTTGACGACCGAGAACCCGCCAACGACCTCCTTCGTCTCCGGGTAAGGCCCGTCGGTGACCATCCCGTCCGTGGCTACGACGCTCGCCCGCTGCCTCTCGAGCCCGCCGCCGTACACCCACACGCCGGCAGTCACGGCCTCCTGGACCACCTCGTGCGAGGCCTTGCCCACGTCGGGCCAATCCTCGGCGGGGATGTGGTCCATCGCGCCGTCATTGAACGAGATCAAGTACTCCGGCATCCCATGACTCCCTTGTCCCGGCGGCCTCTCAGACCGCCTCTCACCTGTTCTACGAACGACTCGTCCCGGATCCGACGCTATGCCAGAAGAAACTTTCACGGGATCTCCGCCGCTCGGCGCTCGTCATGTCCCCTCAGTTCACGGGGATCATCGCCGCCGCAACCGGCTACGAACAGTTCCACATACTCACCTGAATTTGACCAGCACAACCGCAGGACTCGACCGCCTCGCTGAGGTCTGGAGGTCGTGCAGCCATTCGGCCTGGATGCATGCATCCCGGCAATTCCGGTGCATCGATGAACCGCGAGTCCTAGAGTGCGTCGGGTGGATCTTTCGCATCTCGGTACGCCGATCGGGCCGATGATCCCCGTCCACGGCGGGTTCGCCAACCGGATGTACCGGCTCGACACCGACCAGGGATCGTTCGCGGTGAAGGAGTTGAACCTCGTCGACCGCCGCTGGACCTACCGCGTCGAGGACGTGTTCAGGTTTGAGCGGGCGGCCTTCGCAGCCGGCGTCCCGATGCCGGAGCCGGTCTCGGCCAGCCACGACACGCTTGTCCACCGGTGGGTCGAGGGAGAGAAGATGCCCGATGCACCAGTGTCGGCGGCGTACGCGTTCGAGATCGGTGAGATTCTCGCGCGCATCCACGCGCTGGACGTTGAGTGGACCGACGTGTCGATCGAGGACCCGGCGTCACGGGACTGGCCCGAGCTCGCCGAGCGGGCGGCGGCGACCGGACAGCCGTGGGCCGACGAACTCGCCTCCCACGTTGAGACGATGCTCGCGATTGCCCGCTTCTCCGACACCTGCGAACGGCCAGGCCCCGTCGTACTGACCCACAAGGACATCCAACCGTGGAACCTGCTCGCTCGAGACGGTCGGCCGGTGGTGCTCGACTGGGAGCTCTCGGGGATGCTCGACCTGGCCGGTGAGCTCGGCTCGACCGCGCTGAGCCTCGCGAAGGGACCTGGCTTCGACGACATCGAGCCCGCCATTTTCCGCTCGGTCCTCGATGGCTACGTCGCAGGGGGCGGAGCGCTGCCGCCGTCGGGGCCAAGCTGGTTCGTCTTCATGATCGGCGGCTGGCTGGGGCACACAAGGTGGAACGTCCTGCGTTGCCTGGCCGGTGTCGAGGCGGGCACCGGCCCAGACCTCGCGCTGTCGCACGAGTCCGTGCGCAACGGCGTGCGCGGCCTCCCCGACATGTTCGGCCGGCTTCCAGAGCTCGAGACGCTGCTCGTGCACCGGTGACCTACTCCCATGCTGGGTGTACGGCGTAACGCGCGCTCCCAGCGGACGCCGACCGCGGCAATCCATCGACGCCGGTCGCGGCTTCACCGTCCGGCACTCAACGGGGCCGATTTGGCCGGCTAGCTCGGAGAGGGCGGTGGTGTCTTGATGGCGTCGCCATCCCTTCCCGTGTTAGTCCCCGAGCGACTTCACGAACTGTCGGCAGGAGTACACACGGCTGAATTGGTTGCGCAGGGCATCCTCGTTGTCGACCCAGGCGTGGAAGCAGCCGCTGGGCGATGCCAAGCCGACGGTCGTCAGGGTGAACCGCAATCGTCTCGATGGTCGATTCGCTACCGGTGACACTCGCGTCCAGCAGCCCAACAACTTGATCACCGACGATTGCCACCAGCTCAAGACCAGCTTCGCGCCTCGGCTTGATCGTCACGACATCGTCGTAATAAGTCGTGTCGAGAAACGCGATGACGCGACACCGCAGCCTTGGCGTCTCGTCCTCTGGGGTGTATTCCCGCATAGTCCACTCCGCCAGGCCGACCATCCTCTCCCGGCCAACGGATTTGCTGACAACCGGCTCAGTCCAGCGGTGCGGGCCAGTCGTTTGCGATCTTCTCGATCTTGTACTCACGGGCAGTCACCATTGCCGCGATCGAGTGGTCAGAAGCGCATGGTTTTGCCGATGGGGTCGAGCTCGAAGGTCAGCAGGCCCTGCTGGACGACCGGGAGCCCGTTCACGATCTCGGAGGCTTCGTCTGCGGAGCTGACCTCCAGGAACAGCACGATCCCGGGTACGTCGCCGGCCTTGAAGGCGTACTCGGTCACCACGCGGTGGCGGACCAGGTCCCAAGCCTCTGTCGAGACGCTGTTCTCGTCGAAGAAGCGGGTGAGCTGCTCCGGCGTTACACCGTCCCCGATGCGTGAATTCGCCATCAGAATCATGCTTGCCCCTCCAGTCCGCCTCAGGGGATGCCTAGGACAGGCCGCGCCCGGGCGTGACTCATCGCCATCGTCGCACCGGATCCGAGCCGCACCTAACGGATCGGGTCCCCGTTCACCCAAACTTCACCGCAGGCGTGGCTGAGGCCGTGCGCGCCTCGGCGGCGACGAGGGCGGCGTACGCGCGTTCTGGCCGCCTGGTCCAGAGGGATTCAGCGCAGGAACTTCCGGATGTGCTCGGACCAGAGTTCAGGCCGCTCGAAGTGGCACATGTGAGCTGCACCGGGAATGACGGCCAGCTGGCTACCGGGCACGGCAGCGTGGAGGCGGTGGGCCAGCTGGACGGGGAAACCCATGTCCTTCTGGCCGTGCAGGATCAGGATCGGTTTGCCGGCATCACGCAGGATGCTCTCGGGATCGCGGGTGCACCACGGGTGCATGAGGCCGTTGATGGCTCGTTCCTCGCTCCAGTCCCCGAGGTCTGGGCCGAGGCTTTCCAGTAACCCCAGGTAGGCCGGCGCCAGGTCGAGGTCCCAGACGAAGATCGTCGAGTTCCGCAGTGCGCCGTCTGCGGCCTCCTCGGCCTGACGCCGCCGCTGATACTCGTCCCAGTTGGCCAGATACTCGGCATTGTCCGCGCCGCTGTAGGCAGACGTGGACGCGAGGACGAGGCGTCGTACTTGGTCTGGATGCTTGTCGATGAACTGCATCGCCGCTCGGCCGCCGGTGGAGAAGCCGAGGAGGTCCACCTGGCCGAGGTCGAGCATGTCGATCAACAGGTGCGCGTCTTGTACGACGTACTCCGGCTGGAGAGCGTCCGCGGGGAGACCTCGGGTGCTGCGGCCGCAGCCACGGAAGTCGAAGAGGACGATGTGATGGTCGCGGGCGAGTGGCTCGAATCCGGGGACCAGATAGCCGTGGCCGACATCCGGTCCGCCGTGCATGACGACCAACGACGGCTTGTCGGACCGCTTCCCGAGCTCTCGCACGAACAGCGTGACCTCGCCGACGTCGACCAGCGATCCAGCACCCATGCGGCGAGCATGTCAGCCGCCGCCGACAACCCGGCTGGGCGCTTCAGTTGATGACGCAGAAGATGGTGCCGTCGGGGGCGGCCAGTACGACGAAGTCCGCGTCTGGCGGGTAGGTCCAGTCTTCGACGCGGGTGGCGCCCAGCCCGATCAGGCGGTCCACCTCGGAGTCGAGGGTCGAGGTGGTGCGGTCGACCCACAGATCCAGGTGGGTGCGGTCGGTTTCGTCGAGGTGGAGCCGGGTGGCGGGTCCGGCCTTCGGGACGAGGAAGTCGGGGTTGTCGGGTGAGGCGTCGTACCCCAACGCCTGCTTCCAGAACTCCGCGGCGAGGCCGAGGTCCTTGGTGTTCAGCACGATCGCTCCGAGCGTGAGGCCCACGTTTCTACTCCTGTCGTTCAGGTGCGGTCAGTTGCTCTTCGGCATGTGCTCAGTCTGCGGCCGGACGGGGGTGGGGGATGACGACGATTTGTACGTCGTCTTCGTAGAGGAGGTGGCCGGGGTTGGGGGAGGTGTGGCGGGTGCAGGGGATGTTGTGGGCGGTGAGGATGGCGAGGTAGCCGGGGATGCGGGGAAAGAGGTGGGTGGCGGTGGGTTTGAACCAGGCGGCGGCCAGCAGGTTGTCGGCGTAGATCGAGGGGTCGACGTCGGACGGGTTGGTGTAGGCGGCGTCGTACCAGTCGTTGTTCCGGCGGCGGAAGGCTTCCTCGGCCTCGGTGAGGAGGCCGCGGTGGGCGAGGGTGTTGACCAGGCCGAAGATGCCGATCCGCCGGCCGCGGTGGTCGGGTTCCGGGCTCTGGTAGCGGATGTACACGGCAGATGATTACCACGCCGGCGGATCCAGCACGGAGAGTCACCACGAAGGGAACGTGAGACCGGTCACGGTGGGGCCGCCGTCGCCGGGGGGAGCCGGTCGAGGGCGTTCGGTGGAGCAAGTAGGCTTGCGCGGGCACCCCGAGCGGTACACACAGCGAGTGCCCATGCTGATACTTGTTCCAGAAAACTCGCAGGGAACTCGAGGAGAAGACCGCGTGACTTCCCATCGTCCCGCGGCGGTCGTCATCATGGCCGCCGGTCTGGGAACCCGGATGAAATCGGCGACCCCGAAGGTATTGCACGAAATCGGCGGGCGCAGTCTCGTCGGGCACGCCGTGGTCACCGCCCGGGCACTGAGCCCCGAACACCTGGTCGTCGTGGTCGGCAACGGCCGCGAACTGGTCGAGGCCCACCTCAAGGATGTCGACCCCGGAGCCAAGACGGCCGTCCAGGAGCAGCAGCGGGGCACCGGTGACGCGGTCCGGGCCGGGCTGATCGCCGTACCGGCCGATTTCGACGGCTCGGTGATCGTCACGTCGGGCGACGTACCGTTGCTCGAGGCGGAGACGCTGCACGAGCTGATCGCCGAGCACGACAAGCACGGCAACGCGATCACCGTGCTGACCGCGCGGGTGCCGGACCCGACCGGGTACGGGCGGATCATCGCGGGTGCGGACGGCACCGTCGCCGGGATCGTCGAGCACAAGGACGCGACGCCGGAGCAGCGGGAGATCGACGAGATCAACGCCGGCATCTACGTCTTCGACGCGGCCACGCTGCGGGACGGCCTGAGCCGGCTGACCACGGACAACGCGCAGGGCGAGCTGTACCTGACCGACGTCCTCGCGATCGCGCGCAACGACGGCAAGCGGGTCGGCGCGCACGTCACCGACGACGCGATGCAGACCGAGGGCGTGAACGACCGCGTCCAGCTGGCCACGCTTCGCGCCGAACTGAACCGCCGGACCCTCGACAAGCTGATGCGCGACGGCGTCACGATCGTCGACCCGAACACCACCTGGGTCGACCAGACCGTCCAGCTCGCCCGCGACGTCACCCTGCTGCCGAACACCCAGCTGCACGGCGCGACCACGGTCGAGACCGGTACGACGATCGGCCCGGACACAACGCTGACCGACGTACAGATCGGCGCCGGCGCGACCATCATCCGGACCCACGGCTCCAGCTCGGTCATCGGCGACGGTGCGTCCGTGGGCCCGTTCGCGTACCTACGTCCCGGCACGTCGGTCGGCGTGAAGGGCAAGATCGGCACCTTCGTCGAGACCAAGAACACCAGCATCGGCGACGGCGCGAAGGTCCCACACCTCACGTACGCCGGGGACGCGACGATCGGTGAGGGCGCGAACATCGGCGCCGGCACGATCTTCGCCAACTACGACGGGGTCGCGAAGCACCCGACGCACATCGGCAAGCACTCGTTCATCGGCAGCAACTCGGTGCTGGTCGCGCCGCGGACGGTCGCCGACGGCGCCTACCTGGCCGCCGGCACCGCGCTGACCGAGGACGTCGGACCGGGTGAGATCGCGGTGGCCCGGTCGCGGCAGCGCAACATCAAGGGCTGGGTCGCGCGCAAGCGGGCCGGGACCAAGACCGCCAAGGCGGCCGAAGAAGCTCAGGCGGCGGATCAGGCCGCACTGGGCGACACTGGCGAGAAGGCGTAACGGGAGGCTGGCCATGAGCGGGATGAAGCGAACCACCGAGAAGAACCTGATGGTGTTCTCCGGCCGGGCTCACCCCGTCCTGGCCGAGCAGGTCGCCGAGCAACTCGGCGCCGGCCTGGTGCCGACGCAGGCGTACGACTTCGCCAACGGTGAGATCTACGTCCGGTTCGAGGAGTCGGTCCGGGGCAGCGACGCGTTCGTGATCCAGAGCCACACCTCGCCGATCAACGAGTGGATCATGGAGCAGCTGATCATGGTCGACGCGCTGAAGCGGGCGTCGGCCAAGCGGATCACCGTCGTGCTCCCGTTCTACGGGTACGCGCGGCAGGACAAGAAGCACCGTGGCCGGGAGCCGATCTCGGCCCGGCTGATGGCCGACCTGTTCAAGACCGCCGGCGCGAACCGGCTGATCTGCGTCGACCTGCACACCTCGCAGATCCAGGGCTTCTTCGACGGACCCGTCGACCACCTGATGGCGCTGCCGATCCTGAGCGAGTACGTCCGGACCAGGTACGGCGACCAGCAACTGGCCGTGGTGTCGCCGGACGCCGGCCGGATCAAGGTGGCCGAGCAGTGGTCGGCCCGGCTGAACAACGCGCCGCTGGCCTTCATCCACAAGACCCGCGACATCGACCGCCCGAACGAGACGGTCGCGAACCGGGTCGTCGGTGAGGTGAAGGGCCGGGTCTGCATCCTGGTCGACGACATGATCGACACCGGCGGCACGATCACCAAGGCTGCCGACGCGCTGATGAACGACGGCGCCGCCGGAGTGGTGATCGCCGCGACCCATGCGATCCTGTCCGGCCCGGCGGTGGACCGGCTGAAGAACTGCCAGGCCAGCGAGGTGATCGTCACCAATACGCTGCCGATCGCGGAGGACCGCCGGTTCGACAAGCTCACCGAGCTGTCGATCGCGCCGCTGATCAGCCGGGCCATCCGCGAGGTCTTCGAGGACGGCTCGGTGACCAGCCTGTTCGAGGGCCGCGCCTGACAGCAGGGCGCACGACGTCACGCGTCGTACGCCCTGGCATCGTCGGTCAGGCGTTGATCCGGCGTCCCGTCAACTTCCCGGTGGCCGTCTCCACCACCTCGGTCGCGCTCCCCGGCGCGAACACGGTGACCCGATAGGTCGCCGAGATCATGCCGTGTGACAGCGTGCCTCTCAGCTGCACGCGGACCGTCGGTCCGACCGAATCCGGGCCTTGCTCGCCCGGGAAGCCGGTCCAGAAGGTCGCCCGGAACGACTTGCCCTTACTTGACCACGTTCCGGTGAACGGCGGTCCGGCCGGGCTGATGTCATGCTCGACGATCACGCCACCCGCGGCGAAGCTCAAGACCAGCCGGACCTTGTCGGTCGTGCCGTCGTCCTGACGTACGCACATCCAGCTGCCGAGCAGCCCGTTGTCGTTTCCCGCCATCGCCGGCGTAGCCGTCGCCAGCCCAGCGATCGCCACACCACCCGCGGCGATTCCTGCACCTCTGAGCGCCTGCCGGCGCCCTACTGCATTCTCACTCATCGGAGCCCCTCCCCAGAGATCCTTGACGTCCTTCCACGCTGCATCTCTCAACCCGTCGTGGCAACGGCTCGGATTACTCAACGACGAGGCGTAGCCCGCCGGGTGCTCGCCGTACTGGCATATCTTGGGGAGCACTGACCGCTCTGCAGAGGATGTCGTATGCGGATTGCCGTGTTCCACCCCGGGGCGATGGGCTCGAAGCTCGCCGCGCAGTTGGTTGCCGCGGGCCATGAGGTGCACTGGGTGCCGGACGGCCGCAGCGAGGCTTCGGTGGCGCGCGCGGAGGAGGCCGGGTTGATCGGTACGCCGTTCGCCGATGCGGTCGGCGTGGCTGAGGCGGTGTTGTGTTCGTGTGCTCCCCAGGGGGCCGTGGACATCGCCAAGCAGGTCGGCCAGGCCGGGTTCGCCGGGCTGTACATCGAGGCGAACCCGCTGTCCCCGACGTCGTTGCGCGAGGCGCAGTGGGCGGTGCCGGAGGCGACGTTCGTGGATGCCGGTGTGGTCGGTCCGCCGCCGACCGGTGGGCCGAGTCCCACGCATCTGATGCTGTCCGGCGCCGCTGCCGATCAGGCCGCCGAGCTGTGGGCCGGCACCGTCGTCACCCCGATGGTGGTCGGCGCCGAGCCGGGTGCGGCCAGCGCGGCGAAGTCGTCGTACGCGCTCTACAACAAGGGCAAGGCGGCGCTGGCGGTGCTGGCCTTCCAGCTGGCCGAGAAGCACGGCGTCACCGATGCGCTCATCGCCCAGCAGGTCCGTGCGGACGCGGGATCGCTGAAGGATCCCGGCTTGCCGGACCAGCTGAGGAGCGTCGCCTGGCGCTGGGGCCCGGAGTTCGACGAGCTGGCCGAGACCCTGGACGTCGCCGGTCTCGACGGCGACGCGGCCCGCGCCCTTCGCCAGGTCTGGACCAAGCTCACCTGATCCCGTCGCCGGCACCGGGTCCGGACTGGGCCGGAAAGAGGCGTGGAAAGCCTTCACCGGGGTGCGATCGGAGCGGGAGCAAAGTGCCCGCAGATCGGATTTCCCGTCTGGGCGCAGTGATGGGTAGACTGTTTTGGTTGCCTCGGCGAGGGACGCCCCCCGAGAACTGTTGGGCGCGGCTCCGTGATCGACGCGGTGGTTCGTTGCCTGACGCCTTCTCCGGGGTCACAAAGCGCCCGCTGAGGCCGCAGCCGAGTTCCACCTAGTCAACAGATCACCGCAACGCACTTGAGGAGTTCATCTCGTGGCCGAGGTCAAGATCCAAGCCGAATCGCGTACGGAGTTCGGCAAGGGTGCTGCCCGCCGAATCCGCCGGGACAACAAGGTTCCCGCCGTCCTGTACGGCCACGGTAGTGACCCCGTGCACATCACGCTGCCCGGTCACGACACCATGCTGGCCCTGAAGACCGCCAACGCCCTGCTGCTGATCGAGGTCGAGGGCGGCGAGAGCCACCTCGCGCTGCCGAAGCAGGTCCAGCGCGACCCGATCAAGGGCTTCATCGAGCACGTCGACCTGGTCATGGTCCGGCGCGGTGAGAAGGTCCAGGTCGACATCGCCGTGCACCTCGAGGGCGAGGCCGTCAGCGACACCCTGGTCGTGCTGGAGAGCCCGTCCATCCTGGTCGAGGCCGAGGCGACCCACATTCCGGACGGCGTCACCGTCTCCATCGAGGGCCTCAACGTCGGCGCGCAGATCCACGCCTCCGACATCCAGCTGCCGACCGGGACCACGCTGGCGATCGAGCCGGAGACCCTGATCGTGAACATCACCGCGGCCCAGACCGCCGAGCAGGTCGAGGCCGAGCTGGCCGACGCCGAGGCCGAGGCCGGCATCGAGCGGGACGAGCCGCAGGCTCCGGCCGAGGAGCCGGTGGCCGCCACCGCCGAGTAGTCTGTCTGCGCCGCAGTACACAGACACAGCAGGAGGGCCGGGATCCGTGGCGGACGACGTGTGGTTGGTCGTCGGACTGGGGAATCCCGGCCCTTCCTATGCCCGCACCCGGCACAACATCGGCCATCTGGTGGCCGACGAGCTCGCGGCCCGGACCGGCGACAAGTGGAAGCAGCACAAGCAGGTCAAGGCCGAGGTGATCGAGACCCGGATCTCCGGGATCCGGACCGTGCTGGCCAAGCCCCGGTCGTACATGAACGAGTCCGGCGGCCCGGTGTCCGGGCTGCTGAAGTTCTTCAAGCTGGAGCCGGCCAACCTGCTCGTCGTCCATGACGAGCTCGACATCGACTTCGGCGTGCTGCGCTGCAAGTTCGGTGGCGGCGACAACGGGCACAACGGGCTCAAGTCACTACGGAAATCGCTTGGCACCGGTGAGTACTATCGAGTTCGGTTCGGTGTGGGTCGTCCGCCGGGCCGGCAGAACCCCGCCGACTTCGTCCTGAACGAGTTCTCCTCGACCGAGCGCAAGGACCTCCCTTTCGCGGTCGACCGGACCGCGGACGCGGTCGAGTCACTGCTCACCGACGGCCTCGACGCCACCCAAGGGAAGTACAACTCGTGAAACTGAGCGGTCTGGTCGACACCCTGATCACCGATCCGGTGGTGGCCGAGGCCGTTCGTGACGCCAAGGCCGACGGTGTCACGACCCTCGACCTGAGCGCACCGTCCCCGGTGCGCCCGGTCCTGCTCGCCGCGATCGCCTCCGAACAGCAGGGCGCCGGGCGCCCGGTCCTCGCGGTGACCGCGACCTTCCGCGAGGCCGAGGAGCTGACCGAGGCCTTGCAGTGCCTGGTCGAGCCCGGCACGGTCGCCTACTACCCCGCCTGGGAGACGCTCCCGCACGAGCGGCTCTCGCCCCGCTCCGACACGGTCGGTCGGCGTCTCGCCGTACTGCGTCGCCTCGCGCACCCGGATCCGTCGGACGAGACGACCGGGCCGATCAAGATCCTGGTCGCACCGGTGCGGTCCGTGCTGCAGCCGCAGGTCGCCGGCCTGGCCGACCTGAAGCCCGTGCAGTTGCACATCGGCGACACGGTCGAGCTGGAGGAGGTCGTCGAGGCACTGGCCGGTGCGGCATACCACCGGGTCGATCTGGTCGAGCGGCGCGGTGAGTTCGCAGTCCGTGGCGGCATCATCGACGTCTTCCCGCCGACCGAGGAGCACCCGCTGCGGGTCGACTTCTTCGGCGATGACGTGGAAGAGATCCGGTACTTCGCGGTCGCCGACCAGCGCTCGCTGGAGATCGCCGAGCACGGGCTGTGGGCGCCCCCGTGCCGCGAGCTGCTGCTGACCGACGAGGTCCGCGCGCGGGCCGCCGTACTGGCCAAGGAGCACCCTGAGCTGGCCGAGCTGTTCGAGAAGCTGGCCGAGGGGCACGCGGTCGAGGGCATGGAGTCGCTGGCACCCGTGCTCGTCGACGACATGGAGCTGCTGGTCGACCTGATGCCAGCCGGTACGCACGTCGTCGTCAGCGACCCCGAGCGGGTCCGGGCCCGGGCACACGATCTGGTCGCGACCAGCCAGGAGTTCCTGGAGGCGTCGTGGGCGGCGGCCGCCGGTGGTGGCGAGGCGCCGATCGACCTGGGTGCGGCGGCGTACATGTCGCTGGCCGACGTCCGGTCGCACGCCCTGGGCAAGGGCCTGGCCTGGTGGAGCCTGTCGCCGTTCACCGCGGCGCCCACCGATGTGCCGGAGCTGCGCGACTCGATGGGCGCGCGGGTCTCGTTCGACATCGACCCGGACGCCGGCGCGGTCCGGAGCCGCGCTATCGCCGCGCACGAGGTGGACCCGTACCGCGGTGAGACGGCGGCCGCGGTCGAGGACGTCCGCGGCTGGCTGCGGGACGGCTGGCGGGTCGTCTGCGTCACCGAGGGCCACGGTCCCGCGCAGCGCCTCGCGGAGGTGTTCTCCGAGGCCGAGCTGCCGGCCCGCGCGGTCGACGGGATCGACTCCGTGCCCGAGCCGGGCGTGGTGCTGATCTCGCAGGGCCAGCTGGACCACGGATTCATTGCCGACGGCATCAAGTTCGCGGTGCTCACCGAGAACGACCTGGCCGGCCAGCGATCGGCGGCCGAACGGCGTTCCCAGCAACGGATGCCGAGCCGGCGGAAGAAGGCGGTCGACCCGCTCGAGCTGCAGCCCGGCGACTACGTCGTGCACGAGCAGCACGGCGTGGGCCGGTACGCAGAGATGATGCAGCGCACCGTCGGCACGGGCGCTCAGAAGGCCACCCGCGAGTACGTCGTGATCGAGTTCGCCCCGAGCAAGCGGGGCCAACCCGGCGACCGGCTGTACGTGCCGACCGACCAGCTCGACCAGGTCACCCGGTACGTCGGTGGCGAGCAGCCAACGCTGGACAAGATGGGCGGCGGGGACTGGGCCAAGCGCAAGGGCCGCGCCCGCAAGGCGGTCCGGCAGATCGCCGGCGAGCTGATCAAGCTGTACGCCGCCCGCCAGGCGACCAAGGGCCACGCCTTCGCCAAGGACACCCCGTGGCAGGCCGAGCTGGAGGACGCGTTCCCCTTCGTGGAGACGCCGGACCAGCTGGCGACCATCGACGACGTGAAGCACGACATGGAACGTGTCATGCCGATGGACCGGATCGTGTGTGGTGACGTCGGCTACGGCAAGACGGAGATCGCCGTCCGGGCCGCCTTCAAGGCGGTGCAGGACGGTAAGCAGGTCGCCGTACTCGTGCCGACCACGCTGCTCGTGCAGCAGCACTACGCGACCTTCGCCGAGCGGTACGCCGCCTTCCCGGTGAACGTGGCGCCGCTGTCGCGGTTCCAGACCGACAAGGAGGCCAAGGCCACCATCGACGGCCTGGCCGACGGTTCGGTCGATGTGGTGATCGGGACGCACCGGCTGTTCAGTGGTGAGGTCGCGTTCAAGGACCTCGGGCTGGTCGTTGTCGACGAGGAGCAGCGGTTCGGCGTCGAGCACAAGGAGCAGCTGAAGCGGTTGCGGACGGCGGTCGACGTACTGACAATGTCCGCGACGCCGATCCCGCGGACCCTGGAGATGTCGATCACCGGGATCCGCGAGATGTCGACGATCGCCACGCCGCCGGAGGAGCGGCATCCGGTGCTGACGTTCGTCGGCGCCTACGAGGAGGGCCAGGTGACCGCCGCGATCCGGCGCGAGCTGCTGCGTGAGGGCCAGGTCTTCGTCGTCCACAACCGGGTGAACACGATCGAGAAGGCGGCCGCGCGGATCCGCCAGCTGGTCCCCGAGGCCCGGGTCAGCGTCGCGCACGGCCAGATGAACGAGCACACCCTCGAGAACGTCATCCAGGGCTTCTGGGAGAAGCAGTCCGACGTCATCGTGTGTACGACGATCGTCGAGTCCGGGATCGACATCTCGAACGCGAACACGATGATCGTGGAGCGCGCCGACCTGCTCGGCCTGTCCCAGCTGCACCAGCTCCGCGGCCGGGTCGGTCGCGGCCGGGAGCGCGCGTACGCGTACTTCTTCTTCCCGCCGGAGAAGCCGCTGACCGAGACCGCGCACGACCGGCTCGCCACGATCGCGCAGCACGCGGACCTGGGCGGCGGCATGGCGGTCGCGATGAAGGACCTGGAGATCCGCGGCGCCGGGAACCTGCTCGGCGGCGAGCAGTCCGGGCACATCGCCGACGTCGGCTTCGACCTGTACGTCCGGCTGGTCGGCGAGGCGGTCGCGGAGTACCGCGGCGACACCCAGGCCGAGGAGCCCGAGGTCAAGATCGAGCTGCCGATCGACGCGCACCTGCCGCACGACTACATCCCGTCGCAGCGGCTGCGGCTGGAGATGTACCAGCGGCTGGCCGCCGTCCGCGACGAGGACGGGATCGCCGAGCTGGTCGAGGAGTTGCACGACCGGTACGGCGACATCCCGCAGCCGGTGCTGAACCTGGTCGAGGTGGCGAAGTTCCGCAACCACGCCCGCCGGGCCGGTCTGCACGACGTCACGCTGCAGGGCAACCTGATCCGGTTCGGGCCGGTCGAACTACCCGATTCGAAGGTGCTGCGGCTGAACAGGCTGTACCCGAAGAGTCTGGTCAAGCCGCAACTGCGTACGATCCTGGTGCCGAGACCTGCCACCCGGCCGGTCGCCGGTCAGCCGCTTCGCGACCAGGAGCTGCTGCAGTGGTGCGCCCGGTTGATCGACGACGTCATCGCCGAACCGATCGGGGTCCCGGCGTGAACCTGTACGGAAGACACGAGGAGATTCGGTGAGCACATCGCGACGGCTTGGGGCGATCGGGGCGGCAGTGGCCATGGTGCTGCTGGCCGGTGGCTGCGCGGCGGGGACGCACCCGGGCGCGGCGGCCATGGTCGGGAACACCGAGATCAGCGTCGGCGACGTCGACAAGACCTCACGCGCGGTCACCACGGCCCTCGGCCAGGACTTCGCCACCAGCGTGACGCTGAGTGAGCTCGTGAACAACGCGCTGGTCGCGCAGGTCGGCGAGCAGAAGGGCATCACGGTCTCCGACGCGGAGACCGCCGAGGCCGCGAAGCTCGTGGTCAGCGACGAGGCGTCGTACCAGAAGTTCCAGGAGAACGAACTCACCCGCGACTTCCTGAACCAGGTCGCCGCGGCCGCCGTCACCACGATCAAGCTCGGCGGTGGCACCGGCGTCAACGACCCGCAGGCGCAGCAGAAGCAGCAGGCCGGCATCGCCGCCGTCAAGGACGCGTCGAAGGACATCAAGGTCAGCATCGCGCCGCGCTTCGGCCAGTGGACCGACGGCGCCATCGACGGCAAGGTCTCCGGCTCGCTGTCGGAAGAGTCCGACCAGGCCAAGGCCAAGCGCGAGGCCGCCGAGGCTCAGCAGCAGCAACAGGGCCAGGGCTGAGACCGCTGAGCCCGGTGACGCACGACGGCCGTCCCACCTCGGGGCAGGGCATCAAGGTCGTCCTGACCAGCCCCCGGGTGGCGCCGGGCCTGCTCACCCGCGCCGCCTGGCAGGCGTTCGCGGACGCCGATGAGATCGGCGCCGCGTCCGGCCCGTCCCGCTCGGACGTCCAGGCCCTCATCGGCTCCGGCCTCCCCGTCACCCAGGTCGAGGGCTCGGTCGCCGAGCACTGGACCTGGCTCTCCACCGCGGCCGCCGCAGGCCGCCGGATCGCCTGGCTCGTCGCCGACGACGGCGAACCAGCCCTCCTCCGGGTGGTCGCCGACCAGCTGAACCGGGACCCGCGACCGCCCTTCGAGGTCGAGATCCTGCACGGCTCGTACGACGTACCAGGCGCCCGCCTGATCGATCTCGTCCGCGTCATGGACCGCCTCCGCCGCAACTGCCCGTGGGACCAGGAACAGACCCACGAGAGCCTCGCGAAGTACCTCCTCGAGGAAACCTACGAAACCCTCGAAGCCATCGACACCGGCGACCGAGCCCACCTCCGCGAAGAACTCGGCGACCTCATGTTGCAGGTCGCCTTCCACTCCCGCATCGCCGAGGAGAACCCGGACGAGGGCTTCACGATCGACGACGTCGCCGCAGACATCGTCGAAAAACTCATCCGCCGCCACCCCCACGTCTTCGGCACTGTCGACGCAGCCGACGCGGCGGCCGTCGAAGCCAACTGGGAGACCATCAAGGCGGCGGAGAAGCAGCGCTCATCTGTTCTTGAAGGCATCCCGCTGGCCCTGCCCGCCCTAGCCCTCGCCGACAAGATGCTCGGCCGCGCCGCCAAGGTCCTGCCTGCCGAGGAGTCGCCGGCGGAGCCCAGCACCGAGGCCGAGCGCATCGGTACGGAACTGCTGGCCTTGGTCCGAGAGGCCCGCTCCCACGACGTCGACGCCGAACAGGCACTCCGGGCCACGATCCAGCAGTTGGCCGCGGAGATCCGCGCGGCCGAGGCGTCCTGAGCTACGGCGGTCCGTCGAGCAGGGCCCGCAACGCGTCCCGGTGGGCGACGTACGCCTGCTCGCCCGGCTTCGTGAGCTTGTACGTCGTCGTGGCGCCGCGGCCGCGGCCGTTCTTCGTGGCCGACACGTAGCCGGCCGCCTCCAGCGCTGACATGTGCTTCGACAGATCTGAGTCGCTCACCTGGAGGTAGTCCTTCAGGAACCGGAACGACGCCGTCGGCGAGTTCGCCAGTACCGCCATCGCCGCCAGTCGCTTGGGAGCGTGGATGACCGGGTCGATCCCGTCGATCACCCGAGTCGTTCCCGGACCTCGGCCGCCGCCACGGCGTACCGGCGTTCGTAGTACCAGAGCGCGGCCGTCACTAGCACGAACGCGGTACCCGCTCCGGCCGGTACGCCGCCCAGCCACCAGGCCAGCGCGATGAGCGCCACGACGACCGGTACCGCCACGAAGAACCGGACCCAGATCGCTCCGATCTCCCGTGGGGGTGTGCCGTGGCCCGGCATCGGCATGGCGCCGTGCCGCCGCCGCATCCACGTGATGAACCAGAACTCGAGCGCCACGAGCGCAACCAGCGACCCGAGGAAGAGCGCGGCGCTGACCCGCCACCAGGTGAAGGCTCCGATCAGCGCAGCCGTCCACAGCCCGACGGCCGGCGCGTACCACCCCGGTGTCTTCGGATACTTCACGTACGGCGCGGCCTCGGCCCGCTCGAGCACGCGCGACAGCTCCTCGGCATCACTTTCCACACCGGAAAGTTAGCCGATCACTTTCCACTTTCGCAAGGAGAAAGTTCTCGGGGAAAACCATGTGTGTGCGACCGCCCGCGCTGGCAGGGTGTGCGGGGTGGATGTCGCTGCGGTGTTGCTCGAGCGGTGGGAGCTGAAGCCGGTACGGCTGGAAGTGCTGACCGGCGGGATGAACTCGGCCGCCTGGCTCGCCGCCGCGGATGGGTGGCAGGTCGTCGTCAAGTCGGTGGATGCCGGGGACGGGGCGTTCGAGCCCGGACTGAGGCTGGCGGCCCGACTCGGCGATGCCGGCCTGATCACCGGCCGCCCGCGACCGAGCATCCAGGGGCGGCTCGTCGAGCAGGTCGAGGACCGGCAGGTCGGGGTGCTGGAGTACGTCGGCGGGGTGCCACTGATTGGGATGGTTGAGGATCAACGGGCCGTCGGGGAGCTGCTCGGGCGGGTGCACAAGGTATCGGCCGCTGAGCCGGGCAACCTCGCCGACTGGCTCCACCTGATCACCCAGTTCGACCAGTACCTGGACCTGGAGGACTGGATCCGGCCAGCTGTCCAGAGCGCACTCGACGCCGCAAACGCACTCGACGACATCTCGTGGGCATGGCTGCACGGCGATCCCGCCGCGGAAGCGTTCTTCCGGCAGTCCGACGGTCAGGTGGCGCTGATCGACTGGGGCAGCGCCATGCACGGCCCAGTCCTGTACGACGTCGCGTCGGCCGTCATGTACGCCGGCGGCCGCCCGGATCACGTCCTACCGGCGTACCTCGACCAGCGCCCCGAGCTCGCGGCTGAGATCGGCGCCGGCCTCGACGCCTTCCTCCGGGTCCGTTGGGCTGTGCAGGCTGGGTACTTCGCCTGGCGCTGCGCGAGTGACGTTCGTACCGGTATCGACCACCCGGCGGAAAACCGCAAAGGGCTCGCCGACGCTTGCCACGCCTTCGCCGCCGCGGAGCACTGAGCGTGGACAACGGTTGGGCGGGTTCGGCCGCGGATGTTGCCTGGACAGCGCCGGCTGGCAGCTTCAAGCTCCGCGCCGGGGCGATCGTTCGCGACGGCGACCGGATCCTGTTGTGCACGACCGGCGGAGTGGACGGCTGGTACCTGCCGGGTGGGAAGGTCGAGTTCGGCGAGACCGCGGCGGCCGCCGTCGTCCGAGAACTGCGCGAGGAGCTGCAGCTCGAGCTGACCATCGGTGACCTGCGGCTGGTCACCGAGGACCTGGTCACCTTCAACGGCACGCTCTACCAGGAGGTCTGCTTCTATTACGCGGTGCCCTGGCCGGCCCCGGGCCAGGCGCTGCAGAACCCTGCCGACGAACACACCTTCCGCTGGGTCCAGCTCACCGACCTGCCAGGCATCCAGCTCCTACCCCCGCAGCTCGGTCCGTACCTTTTGGAGAACCCGATCGGTCTCCGCCACCTGGCCATCGACCGGCGAAGTCCGGCCTCGTAGGTCCCGCAGGATCGCGGCCTCGGTCGCTACCCAGTTCTCGAACAGGTAGCGATGCGGCACCACCGGTGTGATTGCCGCGATGACATCCGGCTTGTCGTCCACGAAATGGGTGATGCCCAGGTCGGTGCAGTGGATCGCCTTCTCCGGCCGCTGCAGGCAGAACCGGACGTTGCCCTCGGCAATCCCGGTCACTTCGAAGAAGCGATGATGCCGCAACCATTCCACCGACCGCCGCTGCACCCGCGGCCCACACTTCGACACCAACCAGGCCTCCTCGAACAACGGCACAAGTCGTGCGATCGCCGCGAAAGCGCCCGGTACAGCGGGAGTCCGCAGCATCGCCGCAGTGTCGCCGGAGAAGAACGAGGTGTCGCCGGACCCCGAGGACCCGTCGATGATCACCCGGCCGATGTCGATTCCCAGTCTGTTCATGTCTCCAGGCTGATGGCTGGAGTGCTTGAGCAGAACTATCGATGTATCGACAAGCTATAGTTTCTGTCAATGGAACTGGTGGCGGAGGATCTCGCGGCGTTCGCCGCCTTCGCGCAGCACCGGAACTTCACCCGGGCCGCGGCGGAGCTGCACGTCAGCCAGCCCGCTCTGCACACCCGCATCCGCAAGCTGGAAAGCCGCCTCGGTGCCCGGCTCTACCTGAAGCACGGCCGGCAACTCCAGCTGACCGAGGCCGGTGAACGACTGGCCGCCTTCGCCAACGAAACGAAGGACCGCGCGGCCGACTTCCTGGGCTCGCTCGATGCCGCCCCGCCGCGACCGCTGGTGCTGATGGCCGGTTCCGGCGCGTACCTGTATCTGCTCGCCGACCCGATCCGGCGCTTCCTGGCCAAGAGGCACGAGCTCCGCCTCCTCACGGGCGACGCGAGCCGGACTCTCGACGCGGTCCGGGACGGGACCGTCGACGTGGGTGTCACCGCGCTCGGCATCCCGCCGGACGATCTCGACTGCGAGCTGATCGGGCAGTTCCCGCAGACGTTGATCACCCGCGCCGACCATCGGCTCGCGGATCGGCGCAGCGTGCGGTTGAAGGACCTGCAGGACGAGTCGCTCGTCGTACCGCCGAAAGGCCGGCCGCATCGGGACCAGCTGGAGCGGAGCCTGCTCGACCAGGGGATCCGGTGGTCCGTCGCGGTCGAGGCCGAGGGGTGGGAACTGCTGGTGCAGTTCGTCCGTCTGGGGATAGGACCGGCGGTTGTGAACGGGTCCGTGCGTACGACGGCCGCCGTACGGCGGATCCCGGTCAAGGATCTGCCGCCGGTTCGGTACTACGTCGTGACGCGAGCGGATCGCGGTGACCGGGTGGGCGAGCTGAAGGGGATGCTGGTGTGAGCAGGGACAGCCGGCGGATCTCCAGGCTGCTCAGGCATACAGCAGGTGAGCGTGGGCTCACCATGAGTGCGGACGGCTGGGCGGCGATCGCCGACGTACTGGCCGAGCTTCGGATGAAGCCGGCCGACCTCGCGACCGCGGTCGAGGACAACGACAAGCAGCGGCTGCAGGTGGACGGCGATCGGATCCGCGCGTGTCAGGGCCATTCGCTCGACGGGATGCCGGTGACGCGTGAAGCCTTGGAGAACAGTTGGGAACGGGTGTACCCGGATCACCTGCTCTGGCACGGGACCAACTGGGCTGCCCTGCCGGCGATCCGGCGTGAAGGCTTACGGCCGGGACGGCGTACGCACGTCCATCTGGCGCCGTCCGAGGACAGCCCGGTCGGCCGGCGTACGGCGGTAGAAGTCTTACTGGCGGTGGATTCCGGCAACTTGGCGGTCTTTCTGGCGCCCAACGGGGTGTTGCTGACGCGGGAGGTACCCGCGGATGCGATCGTTAGGGCCGACGCGGTCCACCCTGCCCGCTGGTCTGGCCAGTAGGCTCGGGACCGATTCGTCATCGAGAACTTGGGAGTCAATGTGGCCACCATCGAGGCCGTCGGCGCCCGCGAGATCCTCGACTCGCGCGGCAACCCCACTGTCGAGGTCGAGGTTCTGCTCGACGACGACACCGTCGCCCGGGCGGCCGTGCCCTCGGGCGCGTCCACCGGCCAGTTCGAGGCCGTCGAACTGCGCGACGGCGACAAGGCCCGGTACGGCGGCAAGGGCGTCCAGAAGGCGATCACCGCGATCCTGGAGGACATCGACAAGGAGATCGTCGGGTACGACGTCCACGAGCAGCGGCTGATCGACCAGGCCCTGATCGACCTCGACGGCACCCCCAACAAGGCCAAGCTCGGCGCGAACGCCATCCTCGGCGTCAGCCTGGCGGTGGCGAAGGCGGCCGCGGACAGCGCCGGCCTGCCGCTGTTCCGCTACGTCGGCGGCCCGAACGCGCACGTCCTGCCGGTGCCGATGATGAACATCCTGAACGGCGGCGCGCACGCGGACAGCAACGTCGACGTCCAGGAGTTCATGGTCGCCCCGATCGGCGCGGCGACGTACGGCGAGGCCCTGATGCAGGGCGCCGGCGTCTACCACGCGCTGAAGGCTGTGCTGAAGGAGCGCGGCCTGTCCACCGGCCTCGGCGACGAGGGCGGCTTCGCGCCGAACCTGGCCAGCAACCGCGAGGCGCTCGACCTGATCCTGGTCGCGATCGAGAAGGCCGGCCTGCAGCCGGGCAAGGACATCGCCCTGGCGATGGACGTGGCCGCGAGCGAGTTCCACACCGACGGCGTCTACGCGTTCGAGGGCGGCAAGAAGTCGGCCGACGAGATGATCGCGTACTACGCCGACCTGGTGTCGTCGTACCCGATCGTCTCGATCGAGGACCCGCTGAACGAGGAGGACTGGTCCGGCTGGATCAACCTGTCCGGTCAGCTCGGTGACAAGATCCAGATCGTCGGCGACGACCTGTTCGTCACCAACGTCGAGCGGCTGCAGCGCGGCATCACCGAGAAGGCGGCGAACAGCCTGCTGGTGAAGGTGAACCAGATCGGCTCGCTGACCGAGACCCTGGACGCGGTCGACCTGGCCCACCGCAGCGGCTTCACCTGCATGATGAGCCACCGCTCCGGCGAGACCGAGGACACCACGATCGCCGACCTCGCGGTCGCGACGAACTGCGGCCAGATCAAGTCCGGCGCCCCGGCCCGGTCCGACCGGACCGCGAAGTACAACCAGCTGCTCCGGATCGAGGAGGAGCTGGACGACGCGGCGACGTACGCCGGTCGCTCGGCCTTCCCGCGGTTCCAGGGCTGAGATGCCGTCGTCCCGCCGGGAATCCGGTGCACGCCCCGGCTCGCGTCCGTCGAGCCGGACCCAGTCGCGTCCACCGGCCCGCCGGGGCGACCAGCCCAAACGCCGTACGACGGGGACCCCGGCCGGCCCGGTCCGGACCCGGGGCTCCCGCAACCTCACCGGCCGGGCGGCCGTCGTACTGCTCGTGCTCGGTGCGCTGATCGTGTCGTATGCGCAGAGCCTGCGGGTGTGGTTCGACCAGCACCAGCAGGTCACCGCCCTGCAGCAGGAGATCCGGGACCGGGAGAAGCGGGTCAACGAGCTGAACGACGAGATCGCCCGCTGGGACGACGACGCGTTCGTGAAGGCGCAGGCGCGGCAGCGGCTCGGCTGGGTGATGCCGGGCGAGGTCGGCTACCGCGTGATCGGCGCGGACGGCAAGCCGCTGGGTGCGCCGCCCGAGCCTTCGGCACCGACGGACGGTACGACGGACCCGCAGAAGCCGACCTGGTACACGAAGCTGTGGGGGAGCGTCGAGGGAGCGGGCAACCCGCCGGCCCCGGCGACGACGCCGACTCCGGCCAAACCGACCCCGAAGCCGATCATCACGCCGTCACCGAAGGCGACCCGGTGAGCGTCGGTCCCGCGGACGAAGAAGCGGTCAGCAAGCAGTTGGGCCGGACTGCTCGGGGCATCCGCTCCATCGCGCACCGCTGCAACTGCGGCCTGCCGGATGTGGTGGAGACCGAGCCGCGACTGCCGGACGGTACGCCGTTCCCGACCACGTACTACGTGACCTGCCCGCGACTCGCGTCCGCGATCGGTACGCTCGAGGCCGAGGGCATGATGAAGGAAATGACCGACCGTCTGGGCAGCGATCCGGACCTGGCCGCGCGCTATCAGGCGGCCCACGAGTCCTACCTGGCCCACCGGGAGTCCATCCAGCACGTCGAGGAGATCGCCGGCATCACCGCCGGCGGCATGCCCAACCGCGTGAAGTGCCTGCACGTGCTGGTCGGTCACTCGCTCGCGGCCGGCCCCGGGGTCAATCCGCTGGGCGACGAGGCATTGGAAGCCCTGGAGGACTGGGGCCGCCGAGGTCCGTGTGTCTGAACGGGTTGCGGCCGTCGACTGCGGGACCAACTCGATCCGCTTGCTGATTGCCGACCTGGTCGACGGTCACCTCGTCGAGGTCGATCGGCGGATGACGATCGTCCGCCTCGGCCAAGGCGTTGATGCCGGCGGATCCTTCGCTCCGGAAGCGCTGGAGCGCGTCTTCACAGCATCTGACGACTTCGCCGCCGTGATCCGCGCGGCCGGCGTCGCGCGGACGCGGTTCGTGGCGACCTCGGCGGCTCGGGACGTGAGCAACCGGGACGAGTTCTTCGCCGGCATCCGCGAGCGGTTCGGCGTGGAGCCGGAGATCATCTCGGGTGCGGAGGAGGCCGAGCTCAGCTTCCACGGCGCCACGGCATCGCTCGGTCTCCCCGGGCCCTACCTCGTCGCGGACATCGGTGGCGGCTCGACCGAACTCGTCCTGGGCGACGCCGGCGGCGTGATCGCGGCGGAGTCGCTCGACATCGGTTCGGTGCGGTTGACCGAGCGGCATGTCAGATCAGACCCCACGACGCCCGACGAGCTCGACGCCATCGCCAAGGACGCGGACGCACTCCTGGACACGACCACAGTCCCGCTCGGGGATGCCCGGGCGCTGATCGGGGTCGGCGGGACGGTCACCACCGTCGCGGCGGTCGCTCTCGGGCTTCCGGAGTACGACCGGGCCGCGGTCCACCACGCACGACTCGCCCGCGCTGACCTTCGCGCCGCGACCACCTGGTTGACGAACTCCAGTAGCGCTGAGCGTTCCGCCGTACCCACCATCCATCCCGGACGCGTGGATGTGATCGGCGCCGGAGCGCTCATCCTGCAGCGGCTGTTCGACCGGATGACGGTCGGCGAGGTGATCGTGTCCGAGCACGACATCCTGGATGGTGTCGCACTCTCGCTCGGCTGACCGGGCCCTGTGCTCCGATCATTGATTCTGCCGCCGGCCTACACGGGCGGCGTCGCGCCGTCGTGATCAGCGGGCGCGGACGCCGTCGAGGGCGATATCGAGCACCCGGGCGCGCTGGTCGTCGTCCACGAAGCCGGCCGCGGTCAGTCCGCTGACCATCCGCAGCAGGTCGTCGAAGCTGACGTCCTTGCGCGCGTCGCCCGCCTCCTGCGCGCGCTCGAACAGCGGGGTGCCGGCGGCGTACATCGCCTCCCGCGCGGTCTTGAACCGGTCCGAGTCGCGGTTGAGCGACTCCCAGATCGCGCGCTTGGTCGCGGCGTACTGGACGAAGCGGCGCAGCCAGGTGGTCAGGGCCTCCCACGGCGGCAGGTCGGCGACGTCCTCGGCCGCTTGGCAGAGCTCCTCGATCTCACCGAAGTACACGGCGTTGAAGAGGTCCTGCCGGGTCGGGAAGTTGCGGTACAGCGTGCCGATTCCGACGCCGGCCTGGCGGGCGATGTCCTCCAGCGACGCGTCGGCTCCCTTGCCGGCGAACGCGTCCCGCGCAGCGCCAAGCAACGCGTCGAAGTTCCGGCGCGCATCGGCCCGCGTCGGCCGCCGTACGTCCACCTGCAACGCCGGCCTGGTCTGCTCATTCACCACGCGTTCACCCTAACCAGTTGAAACCGGAGGCATGCCTCCGTTATAGTGGAGGCATACCTCGACTTTACCAGGCCGGGGAACTTCTGCGCTTTAGTCCGGCGCGCACACATCCCTCTCGAAGGACTTTCGCATGCCTGGAAACACAACCTCTCCGCGACTGACGCTGGCTGTGCTGGCCACGGTCGTGGCCTCGTTCTCGATGTTGCAGTCGCTGGTGAGCCCGGCGCTGCCCGTCATTCAGCATGACCTGCACACGACTCCGAGCACCGTCACCTGGGTGTTCACCGCGCTGCTCCTGTCGGTCTCGGTGGCGACCCCACTCCTCGGCCGGATCGGCGACATGCGTGGCAAGGAGCGCACGCTGCTGATCGCGCTGATCGCACTCGCGGTCGGCTGTCTGATCGCCGCACTGGCCCCGAACATCGCCGTACTGATCGGAGCCCGCGTGCTGCAAGGTGTCGGCGGAGCGGTGTTCCCGCTGTCGTTCGGCATCATCCGGGACGAGTTCCCGTCCGAGCGGGTGCCGTCCGTGGTCGGCGTGGTGTCGGCGATCATCGCCGCCGGTGGCGGTCTCGGCATCGTCCTGGCCGGCCCGATCGTGCAGTCGCTCGGGTGGCGCTGGCTGTTCTGGATCCCGATGGTCGTGATCTCGGTGGCCGCGGTGATGGTCCGCCGCTACGTCCCCGAGTCGCCGAACCGGGTGCCCGGCTGGATCGACTGGCTGGCCGCCACATTGCTGTCCGGCTGGCTGGTTGCGCTGCTGTTGCCGCTGAGCGCGGGCCGGTCCTGGGGCTGGGGTTCATTGTTGACAATCGGATTGTTCGCGGCTGCCGTCGTACTGCTGATTGCCTGGATCACCGTGGAACTGCGGTCGCGGAACCCGCTGATCGACATGCGGATGATGCGGCTGCCGGCGGTCTGGACGACGAACCTGGTGGCGCTGCTGTTCGGCGCGGCGATGTTCGCGGTGTACGCGTTCGTGCCGCAGTTCCTGCAGATCCCGAAGGCTGCCGGGTTCGGTTTCGGCTCGAGTGTCACGCAGGCCGGTCTGTTGATGCTGCCGATGCTGGTCACGATGGCCATCACCGGTTCGCTCAGTGGGCCGATGGCGCCGCGATTCCACGTGAAGGCCCAAGTGGTCTGGGGATCCGCGTTGATTCTGGTCGCGGCGCTGGCGTTCGCGGAGTTCCACGACCAGCCGTGGCAGGTCGCGCTGTCGACCGCGCTGTTCGGCGTCGGGCTCGGGCTTGCGTACGCCTCGATGACCAGCCTGATCGTTCAGAGCGTCCCGCGTGAGCAGACCGGCGTCGCCACCGGCATGAACGCCAACATCCGCACGATCGGCGGCTCGATCGGCACAGCCCTCGCCAGCTCGATCATCACCGGCCACCTGCAGCCCAACGGCCTCCCTGCCGAATCCGGCTTCACCGACACCTTCCTTCTCCTCTCCACCTTCGCCGCAGCCGCCGTCCTCCTCGCCCTGGCCATCCCCACCATCCGCCACCCGCGCCGCCCCGCCATCGCGGAACCGGCGCTCGAGGAACTGGTCGGCTAGCCCGATTTCCGGAAAGAGGCTGTCACGAGGTGGCAGCCTCTTTTCCGGAGATCCGCGATGACTCGACTGACTAGGCTGATGCAATGAAGTTGCCGCATCCGTTGACGGGGGAGTTGTTCGAGAGTCCGGTGCCGCCGGGGAGCGGTTGGCCGGAGGATCCCGCCGTACGACGTACTCCGGTGGCCGAGGATGCTTCCGGGGTGCTGCGGTTGGCGGCGACCGGAGAGTTGCGGCAGCTGGAGGCGCGCGTGTCCGTCTGCCGCGCCTGTCCGCGTCTTGTCGAGTGGCGGGAAGACGTTGCCGTCAGCAAGCGAAAGTCCTTCGCCGACCAGCCGTACTGGGGCCGCCCGATCGCGGGCTGGGGTGCCGCCGAGCCCCGGATCCTGATCGCCGGCCTCGCCCCAGCGGCCAACGGCGGCAACCGCACCGGCCGCGTCTTCACCGGCGACCGCTCCGGCGACTGGCTCTTCGCCGCCCTCCATCGCGTCGGCCTGGCCAACCAGCCCACCAGCGAACACGCCGGCGACGGCCTCCAGCTGATCGGCACCCGCATGATCGCCGCCGTCCGCTGCGCCCCACCCGCCAACAAACCCACCCCCGAGGAGCGCGACACCTGCGCCCCCTGGTTCCGCCGCGAACTCGAGCTGGTCCTCCCCACCACCCAAGCCATCATCTGCCTCGGCAAATTCGGCTACGACGCCCTCCTCACCGCCCTGACCACAGTAGGAGGCACCGTCCCCAAACCCCGCCCGCCGTTCGGCCACGCTGTAGAGCACCCCATCGAAACGCCGTACGGCGACGTCACCGTCCTAGGCTGCTACCACCCCAGCCAGCAAAACACCTTCACCGGCAAACTCACCGAGTCAATGCTCGACACAGTCCTCACCCGCGCGAAGTCGATCGCCGGCCTTTGACGGTTGAACCATCTGACCGGTGCCTCACCGAAGCGATCAACACCGGCAACTGACAGGCCACACCGCCGCCGGTTGTCGGGGACCGGCGGCGGTGCCATCTCCACAAAGAGGCGGTTGATCCCACCAGGAGCGAGTGGCAGGGTCCTGTTCCATGATCGATGACTTCGCGAAGGCATATCTGCACGATTACCTGCAACATATCCGCGAGGCGATGCTCGCCAAGGTCGACGGGCTCTCCGAGTACGACGCCCGCCGCCCGCTGACCACGACCGGTACCAACCTCCTGGGCTTGATCAAGCACCTGGCGACCTGGGAAGCCAGGTACTTCGGCGAGGTCTTCGATCGTCCCTTCCCCGAACCCTTGCCCCGCTGGGATGTCGAGGCCGAGCGACTCGCCGACATGTGGGCGACCGAGCACGAGTCCCGCAGCAACATCATCGACCGATACCGGCGAGTGTGGGAGCACAGCGACGCGACGATCAAAGCCCTCGCCATCGATGCCCCTGGCAACGTGGCGTGGTGGCCGCGCTCCGAGGTGAAACTGTTCGACATCCTGGTCCACATGCTCGCCGAGACCAGTCGGCACGCCGGCCATGCCGACATCCTTCGCGAAGGACTCGACGGAGCGGTGGGAACAGACGCGGAGAGCATGGCCGAGCAAAGGCACGACGCGGCCTTCTGGGCGGACCAGTGCGCAAAGATCGAGCAGGCCGCCCGAGCAGCCGACCCAGCCAACGCCTGACGGGTTACGCGTCAGCGACCGGTCAGTCCTCCCGCAGTCAGTTCACGAGGGCACGGCGGCTTGCTTCGCGGATGATGCGATCGGCAGTTTGATCGGGGGTCAGGGCCGCGGTGTCGAACCACCAGCCGACATCGCCAAACTCGCGCTTCATGTCGGCGTCGAGGGTTTCGTAGCCGTCGAAGTCGAACCGCTCACGCGGATCCCTGATGGTGTTGCGGTATTGACAAACGTCGATGCCCGGCGCGAGGACAACGAACAAGACCCGAGTCGCGAGGAGATCAAGGAAGAAGTCCAGCTTCTCGCGTGACGGCACCATCGCATCGATCAAGGGCGTGAAACCGGCATCGGAGAAGTTGTTCGCCAGCGCACACAGATTCCGGTGCAACAGCTCCACCTGCCGCGCTGCTTCATCGGCCGGCTCGCCCAGGGCCCACACGAAACCGCTGACAATCATCCGATTCAGCTCGTCCCCGTCGAGCCGAGCGGAACGCGCCAACCGCTGAGCAACCAGCCTCGTCACAGTCGACTTCCCGGCCCCAGGCATCCCCGTCACAAGCAAGCAGTCCGAGACCCCAACACCACTCATGCCCGAAATCGTGTCAGCGCGCCCGCAGCCCGGCAATCACATTTCCCAGACGCCTTCAAGGGAACGGCAAGCACGCGACACGCCAGATCGATGACCTGTCCGGGGTTGTTCGTCACGGGTCCCGCCGCGCTTGTCTTGTGCCTGCTGCCTCTCTGCGAACGAAGGCGGATCGGGGCGATCAGCAACTACCGATGCAACACCGCCGCCACCCTCACTACCGCTCCTCCGCTCGGTTCCCCTGAACTCGCGCGATCCCGCCGTGGCGACTCCATATTTGATTCCGGACATGTCGCATCGCGTTTAGTCTGGGGGCTGTGCGAATTCCCGGTGTTGGTGTCGGCGTTCTGCGGCCTGATGTCGACGACGTACGGCTTGCGGCATGGAGCGACGTGGTTCGTACGGTGGGTGCGATCGAGCGCGGAGAATACGCACCCGCACCTGCTCAGTCCTGTGAGCGTCTTCGGGAACAGCTCTCCGACCCGAGGACGACCCGGTGGGCAGGCTACCTCGACGGGACGGTGACCGGTGCCGCGGAGGTCCGCCCCGCCGGCGAGCCGAAGACGGCGTTCACGCGGATCTACGTCCTACCCGACATGCGTGGTCAGGGCGTCGGTCGTTCGCTTCTCACTGAAGTGGCCCGTGACCAGCGGGCTGCGGGTATGGAGATACTCGCCACCACAGTCCTCGCAGACACACCCGGCGCGAGATACGCCCTCCACCTGGGCGCCACGGTCGGAGACGAACTCGTCATCAACGTGCTCGACCTCGCGAATCTCGACCGGGCCGCCCTTCAGCGGACCGTCACAGCTGACCATGACGGTTATCACCTGGTGCACTGGTCTGGCCGCACGCCGGATTTCCTGGTCGACTCCTATGCCGTGGCAAAGCGCGCGATCGCCGACGCGCCCAACAGCCATCCGCCGCCGGGCGCCGTTGCCGTGTGGGACCGCGACCTCGTACGCCAGAGTGAACGTGAACGCGCCGGCCGCGGTGCCGAGCTATGGGTCACCGCCGCCGTTGTCGCCGGTACGTCCACGGTGGCGGCATTCACCGCGGTGGAGGTTGGCGCCTCCAGCGTCGACGCGGCCCAGGAGGACACCGCCGTTATAGGTGAGCACCGGCGACGCGGACTGGCGACCTGGGTAAAGGCGGCCATGGCCCTCCGCCTCGCGGAAGAGTTGCCGAACCTCCGTCGCCTCTCCAGCACCACCGCAGTCGCCAACATCGGGATGCGGGCCGTCAACGCACGGACAGGCTTCCACGAGCCAACCCGACGACTCCTCGTCACAATCGACATCGCCGCCCTGTCAGAGCGACTCAACCTCTGACCGGCGCGGTGCCAGGTAGCCGGCGTCTCCGTGTGGAGCGCTGGGGCGGTTCAGGCGCGGGTGCTCGGGGCCACCTCGCGGACCATCACGCAGTTGCCGAGGCCCTTGGGGCGGTCGTAGGTGAAGCCCTCGCGCTCGTACATCGTGCGGGTGCCGTTGTAGAGGAACGACGAGTTCTTCTTCCGGACCCCGCCGGTGTCGTGCGGGTAGCCCTCGACCAGCCCGCCGCCGGCCTGCGCGATCAGCTCGACGGCTCCGCGCAGGGCGATCGCCGCCAGGCCGTGACCGCGAACGCCGCGCTCGACCAGGATGCAGGTGACCCGGTAGTCGGGCAGTCGCTCGGCGGTGGCGACGTACTCCTTGCGGTGCTGGATGTTGGGCAGCTCCTCGGGAGATCCGTACTCCGCCCAGGCAACGGCCCGGTCGCCGTCGTAGACCAGCGCCGCGTGCGCGATCCCGTCGGCCACCAGACGTTGCTTGAGCGCCCGGTTCCCCTCGGCGCTCTGGCCCTTCTCCGCGCAGTCGGGATGGAAATGCGTGCACCAGCAGCTGGCGAACATGCCCTTGTTCCGCTCGACGAGAGCGGCGAAGTCGTCGAACGTCTCCGGCGTGAGCGCCTTGATCGTGAAGTTGGACATGCCGGCAACGTACCCCCGATTGCGGACGTTCGGCGTCCGGTAGCTCACGCCGCCAAGGCGACGTACGCCCCGTCCCGGCCGAGGAGCCCGGCCGGCATGCCGAGCTCGCCGACCCGACCCGCCTCGAGGACCGCGACCTGGTCGGGCGCCCGTCGAGCATATGCGGCGCACGCTCATCGGCCATGACCGTGCGGATCGCGGCAGTTCCGGACGTTTGCTTGTCGGATGGCCATGCTCTAATCCCTCCATGCACGAGGTCGTTGTCGCGGCGCTGGTTCGCGAAGGTCGAGTCCTACTTGTCCACCGGAGCCCGAACCGCCGCGCGTATCCGGGTGTGTGGGATCTGCCCGGTGGACACATCGAGACAGGCGAGACAGAGCTGGCTGCGCTCAGGAGGGAGATGCACGAGGAACTGGGCGTGCAGATAGCAACAGGCTCGGCGGTCCATCTGTGTCGTCTGGACGCAGGACGCGGAGGGGAATCCGTACGCCTCAGCGCCTGGCTTGTCGATGAGTGGCAGGGAACGCCGACGAACGTCGCTCCCGATGAACATGACGAGATCCGTTGGTTCGAGCCTGAGGAGTTGCCTCCGCTCGCCCACGAACTCTTAGGCACGGCGCTGGTGGACGCGATGCTCGGCGCCCGCCCCTGAACTTCAACGCGCGGCCATCGGCACGTCAGGATGTCGGTTCCGCATGCATTCGGCCTCCTCACATGGCGCTTTCCTCCTCCAGCGCGACCGGGTTACAGCCCAACAACGGAGACGCTGGAGGTGGAGCGTCTGGTCGGTCGGCGGGAGTGGCCGGGCGAGCTGGGTACGACGATGGGTGCGTGCCGCCGACCGCCCTGGCAGGCACTCCGCCGCCAGATCACGTCGCCATACGGTGAATGAAATGGCCGTGCTATGTCGAGCGGATCGCCATCTTGGCGGCGCCCTGCCGTCCTTCATAACGCCGGCATTGCAGACGGTGGCGCGCAGCGGGTTGGTTCGGGAGGATGATCCCCGTGCAGAGCTATTTCTCCGATCCGCCCAGGTGGCTGTTCGCGCTCTGGGGTGGCGTGACCGGCGGAGCGGGAGTGGGGCTCTTCGTCAAGGTCGTCACCGAGGCGAGCTGGGCGGCATCCGGAATCATGGCCGTCATCGCCGCGGGTGTCGCTACGGTATCCGTCTGGTGGTTGGAGCCCGGCTGGCAGCGTAAACGCGACGAGCTTGGGGGCGGTCTATCCGCTGACAAAGTGGCACTCGCGCGGCGTGCTGCTATGCGGGGGCCAGTACCGGACGATCCCGAGGTCCGGGCCGCGGCACTCCGGATCGCGGCCGACGGTCTGATCAGATCGCGCTGGCAACCAGGACCTAGGCTCACCGCGGCTCTTGGCGGAGTGATGCTGATCGGTTCTGTGGGAGCGGCGCTGTCCGCCTCACTCTGGGCGGTGCTCTACGCGTTTGCCGGCTGCACGATGGTGTACTCGGGCTTGTATCTTCCCAAGCAGCTTCGGCGACGCATCGAACTGCTGTCGCAGCCGTAGACATTCCCGCCTCATTGCCGGCGCCCCGCACCGCCGCAGGGGGCGACGTTGCCTGGCGGACTACCTGCGCGTGTTGGAGATGTGGATGAAGGGTCCGTGGGACAGCCAAGGCTGAAGCCCGATCATCGGCATGAGCGGCACATCAGGGGCGTTTGCGGGGACCATGTTGTCGGTGGTCGGTGAGATAGTCGGGGCGTCGAGGTGGTGGGTGCGTGGCGGTGGTCGGTCTCGGGTGGCCGGCCCGCGTACCCACGGTGGTTGACCGAGGCCTATCGCGAAGGAGTGATTGGACATGACCGGGGTCCACGACGTGACAACCGTGGTGCGTCTCAGGAGTGTCGAAGATCGGGATATCGACGTGTTCTTTGACCACCAGGCGGATCCGCAGGCGGTCGAGATGGCGGCGTTTCCGGCTCGTGACAAGGATCAGTTCGCGGCGCACTGGGCGAAAGTCCGCGCCGACGACAACCTGGTTGCGCGCACCATCGTTGCCGATGGCATGGTGGCGGGACACATCGGCTGCTGGCCGGAGAATGGGCAGCGTCTGCTCGGCTACTGGGTCGGACGCGAGTTTTGGGGCCGCGGCGTCGCGACGCAGGCGCTCGCCCGGCTCGTGGACGAGGTGTCGATCCGGCCGCTGTACGCCCATGTCGCGGTGCACAACGTCGGCTCGATCCGCGTTCTGGAGAAGTGTGGCTTTCGGCGCGATCGCGTACAGGAGGCGAAAGCGCCGGCATCCGACGACGGCATCGAGGAGTTCGTCTTCGTGCTGAGCGCGTAGGTCTGCGCAGCACGGCGCCCGGCGAGCCTCGGTCGACGCCAACGCGCTGTCATCGGCATGACCGCGCTTCCCTCTCGGCGGCCATGAGCGGATGCCTATCAGCCTGAATGTCCGCTACCTTTCGGAGGGTGGACGATCCCGAACGCCTCAGTGAGCGACTTGTCGAGCGAGGCATGCAACCGCGCCGGGGGAGCGTTGGTTGCCCTCAGCGCTGGCGACTCGGGCGTTCGTAGCGTCGGGCGAAGGTGAGGATTAGGGATGGAGCCGACGGACAATCAGGGCCCTTACCAGCCACGAACGCCGCCGATGGCCGAGGACGATCCGGTTGTGCAGTGGCTGCTGCAGGGCGATCCGGCGATCCGCTGGCAGGTGCTGCGCGACCTCGTCAACGCCTCGGAGACAGAGGTGGCGACCGAGCGAGCGCGGGTGGAGCACGAGGGCTGGGGTGCTCGGCTGCTGGCGCTGCGGGCTCCTGATGGTCTGTGGGCGAACGGGGCCTGCTTTCCGGATACCGCGGCGTTCGCAGCGGCCACTGCGCGGGCTCTGGCTGCCGGTGAGCCACCACCGCCTTGGCCGTCGTCCGACGCGGAACCGGCCGAGGCACCGACCGACGGGTCGAGTGCCGAGCCGGGCCAGCCGTGGACCGCGACGTACCCGGTCCTGCTCGACCTGTTCCACCTGGGCATACCCCCGGACACTCCGGTCATGCAAGAGACCGCACGCCTGGTAGCCCGCAACTGCCGATGGGAGTACGACGGGCTGCCGTTCTTCGCCGGCGAGGTGGACTGCTGCATCAACGCCGGCACGATCCTGATCGGTACCTACCTGGGCGTCGACGTCGACCCGGTGGTGCGGCGGCTCATGGCCGACCAGATGCCGGATGGTGGCTGGAACTGCTGGGCCGAGACGCGCCCAGCGCCAGCATCTTTCGCAAGCACCCTGGACGTGATCGACGCTCTGCTGAGGTGGGAGCGCCATACCGGCGGATCTGAGGAGGTCCGCCGGGCTCGCCGGAACGGAGAGGAGTACTTGCTCCGGCGCAACCTCTTCCGGTCGTTACGCACGGGCGAGGTGGTCAACCCGGAGTGGGCATCGTTCTCCTACCCCCCACGCTGGCACTACGACCTGCTCAAAGCCACGGAGTACTTCGCCCGGCGCGGGGGCATTCCGGATCCGCGGCTGACCGAAGCGATCGAACGCGTCCGCGCAAAGCGCCAACCCGACGGGCGTTGGCTGCTCGAGAACAACCACTCCGGCGCGGTCCACTTCCGGTTCGAGGAACCCGACGGCGCGCCCAGCCGGTGGAACACCTTGAGGGCGCTGCGAGTGCTGCGCTGGTACGGCGCGTCCGCCCACTCCGGCACCGCGAGCCAGCGTCTTGACGACAGGTGGCGACATCACGTCGACGGTGGCAGTTGAGCCGCTCCCCTTGGAGGAACCACCAGCGGAACGTGCCCACCATCACGAGCGAGCTCGCTAACCAGGGGACGGCGAGAGGTGGGGGCGGTCGGTCGCGCGGTAACCCGCAGAGGTCGGCGGTAGCCGATCACCGCTCGCGGTAGCGGGCAAAGAACGCACCGGCGCTGAGCCGGGGTGGGTGGGAGCGGGCGTAGCGGGCGCGACGAAGGAGTGGCTGCGTAGCGCGCGTGGGCTCGACCACGCTGGTGCCCGGGACGGGATTCGAACCCGTATGCCTTTCGGCTGCGAGGTTTAAGCTCGCTGCGTCTGCCGTTCCGCCACCCGGGCCAGCCGGCTCGCCTTGAGGTTACAAGTTACTTGTAGACCTTGCGGGGGTAGACGGCGTGGGCGCCGGCGACGCGGTCGAGGAAGAGTTGGCCGTTGCAGTGGTCGATCTCGTGCTGGAGGGCGCGGGCCTCGAAGGCGTCGGTGGTGATGGTGAGGGCGTCCGTCGTACCGGGGAGGACGCCGGTGACGGTCAGGCGGGTGGCGCGTTTGACGTCTCCGGTGAAGTCGGGGACGGACATGCAGCCCTCGCGGCCCTTCTCCTGCCGGGTCGCCTCGACGACGACGGCGTTGCAAAGCACGAAGACGCCGTGGCGGGTGCGCGCCTTCGGGTGATCGGTCACGTCGAGGGCGAACATCTGCGCCGCCACGCCGACCTGGGGCGCCGCCAGACCGACGCAACCCGGCGACACCCGCATGGTTGCGACCAGATCCGCCGCGAGCTGGATCATCGCCGGATCGAGCGGATCCACCGTCGCGCCCTCGGTCGCCAGGACCGGGTGCGGAGCGCGGACCACCTCGAGAACCTCACCGGCCACGCCGAGCTGCGAAGGATTCCAGCCGGAGATCAATTCGGCCACGGTCACAGGTCGTCGCTCTCGGCCGGGCGCAAGGTGACGCCGACGCCGAGCTCCTCGGCGGTGATGTCCAGTGCGCGGTAGAGCATGTCCAGGTCGGCGGACGGCGGCAGCTCGACCTCCGCGGTCAGCACGTACAGCTCCCCGCTGAGCCGGGTCGCCAGGTCCGTGATCGTCCCGCCGGCCGACGCGATCATCCGCGTCACGGCGGCCACGATCCCGGGCCGGTCGGCGCCGTGCACGCTCAGCATGTACGGCGCTCCGATCGGCGCGTGCTCGTGTTCGGGGCCGACCCGGCGCACCGTGATCACCAGCTCACCGCGCAGTGGCTCGACTGCGGCCTTCACCTCGTCGTACGGCCCGGAGCAGACGATCATCATCGCGAAATGACCGCGCAGCAGCGTCATGGTGGAGTCCTCGAGGTTGACCCCGGTCCCGGCCAGGGCCTCGGTGACGTCCGCGATGATGCCCGGGCGATCCGGGCCGATGACGGTGACGGCGAGCTGACTCATGCCCGGAAACCTACCGCCGACCTAAGTAGCTCGAGAAAGCGACTTCGGTATGCGGACAGCCACAAGTGCCCTGGAGAGCGCTTACGCACCGCTAGATTCGAGACATGACCAGGTCTACGCAGCGCCGTCGCAGCAGGCGGGACTGGATCGTGGACAGCATCGTCTTCGTGCTCGCGATCCTGTTCGGGATCTGGACGTTCAGCGAGGGCGAGAACGACCCCGTCCACCGGGGCCTGCTCGCGTTCGACTTCGTGTCGGGGATGGCGCTGTGCTTGACGCTCTGGTTCCGCCGCCGATGGCCGGTCCAGCTGGCCCTGGTGGCCGCCGTGGTCACGATCTACTCCGAGGCGGCCAGCGGGGCGGCGCTGGTCCTGATCATGACGGTCGCGATCCACAAGCCCTGGCGTACATCGCTACTGATCTTCGTGGCCAACGCGGTCAGCCTGCTCGTGTACATCCAGGTCCGGCACAAGGCCGACGGAACAGCGCTCATGGTCGCCGCCATCGCGATCTACATCGCGGTGGCCGGCTGGGGTCTCTACATCCGATCGCGCCGCCAGCTCCTGCAGACTCTGCGGGATCGCGCCGAACGCGCCGAGACCGTCGCCAGGCTGGAGGCCGAGCAGGCCCAGCTGCGGGCTCGCGAGGAGATCGCCCGCGAGATGCACGACGTCCTCGGCCATCGACTGTCCCTGCTGAGCGTGCACGCCGGCGCGCTGGCCTATCGCCCGGACGCGTCCACCGCGGAGGTCGCCGGGGCCGCCGAGATCATCCGGGCCAGCGCACACCAGGCGTTGCAGGACCTTCGCGAGGTGATCGGCGTACTGCGGGCCCCGGTGGGGGAGCTGCCGCAGCCGACGTTCGCCGATCTGCCCGTGCTGGTGGAGGGTTCGCGCAAGGCCGGGCTGCCGGTGGAGTTGGTGCTGGACGCGCCCGGCGCACTCCCCGAGCACGTCGGGCGTACGGCGTACCGGATCGTGCAGGAGGGGCTCACCAACGCGCTCAAGCACGCGCCCGGCGAGCCCGTCCAGATCACCGTATCCGGTGCCCCGGGCAACGGCTTGGAGGTGGAGCTCCGCAACCCCGCGCCGAACCGCAGACGAGGGGATGGGCAAGGTTTGAAGGGATTGACGGAGCGCGCGGCCCTGGTAGAGGGACGGATTGAGCACGGCCGCACCCCCGACGGCGAGTTCCGGCTCTTCGCTTGGCTACCGTGGCCGGCATGACGATTCGGGTCCTGATTGTCGACGACGATCCGCTGCTGCGCGCTGGGCTGAAGCTGATGCTCGGCGGCGCGCCGGACCTCCGCGTGGTCGGCGAGGCCGGGGACGGCAGCGGCGTACAGGGGCTGATCGACCAGTTGGCGCCGGACGTCATCCTGATGGACATCCGGATGCCCGGCACCGACGGCCTGACCGCGACGGAGGCCGTACGGCGGCGTCCGGGCGCGCCCGAGGTCGTCATCCTGACCACATTCGACGCCGACGAGCACGTGCTCCGCGCACTCCGTGCCGGGGCCGCCGGCTTCGTGCTGAAGGACACCCCGCCAGCCGAGATCGTCGATTCGGTACGGCGGGTGGCCGCCGGACAGCCCGTACTCTCGCCGGCCGTCACCAAGCGGCTGATCACCCGCGTCGCCGCCTCAGGTCAGGACAACCGCAAGGCCAAGGCGGCCGCCCGTCTCGCCGGCCTGAACGACCGTGAGCGGGAGATCGCCGTCGCGGTCGGCGAGGGCAAATCGAACGCCGAGATCAGCGCGACCCTCTATCTCAGCGTCCCGACCGTGAAGACACACGTCTCCCGCATCCTGACCAAACTCGATCTGAACAACCGCGTGCAGATCGCGCTCCTGGTCCACGACGCCGATCTGTTGCACTAGGCAACCAGACCGGCGTCGTCGTACGACCAGGAACCACTGGTCAGGACTGCGTCGCGCGGCGGAACTCTTCGTTCGGGGTCTGGAGGCTGCCGAGGCTGGTGACCTCGCGGCGGAAGAACAACGCCAGCGTCCAGTCGAGGATGACGCGTGCCTTGCGGTTGAAGGTGGGGACGCGGGACACGTGGTAGGTCCGGTGCAGGAACCAGGCCAGCCAGCCCTTGACCTTCACGCCGTACAGCTGGGCGACGCCCTTGTGCAGACCGAGGCTCGCGACCGAGCCGACGTACTTGTGCTCGTAGTCCTGCGGCGGCTGGCCGTCGACCACCCGGAGGATGTTCGCGGCGAGCTGGCGGGCCTGGCGTACGGCGTGCTGGGCGTTCGGAGCGCAGTACGCGCCGGTCTCGCTCGTCAGGTCGGGTACGGCGGCGTTGTCGCCGGCGGTCCAGGCGTCGGGGACACCCTCGATCCGCAGGTTGGCCAGTGCCTTGACGCGGCCCTTCTCGTCCAGCGGGAAGTCGGTCGCGGCCAAAGCCGGGTTCGCCTTCACGCCGGCGGTCCAGACGATCGTGTCGGCGTCGAACTCGTCGCCGTCGCTGAGTACGACGTGGCCCTTCTCGCAGGACTCCAGCCGGGTCTCCAGCCGGATGTCCATGTTGCGCTTGCGGAGCTGGTCCACGGTGTACTTGCCGAGATCCGGGCCGACCTCGGGCAGGATCCGGTCGGTGGCCTCGACCAGCACCCAGTGCATGTCCTCGGGCTTGATGTTGTCGTAGTACCGGGTCGCGTAGCGGGCCATGTCCTCGAGCTCCGCGAACGCCTCGACCCCGGCGTACCCGCCGCCGATGAAGACGAAGGTCAACGCGGACTTGCGCAGCACCGGGTCCGGCTGGGACGACGCGACGTCGAGGCGGTCCAGCACCTTGTTGCGCAGGGCGATCGCCTCTTCGACGTTCTTGAACCCGGTGGCCTCCTCGGCCAGGCCGGGGATCGGCAGCGTCCGGGCGATCGAGCCGAGCGCGACCACGATCTGGTCGTAGGCCAGCTCGTACTCCGGGCCCTCCTCGGGCATCACCTTGGCGACCTTGTGCGCGTGGTCGATGCCGGTCACCCGGCCGGTCACCACCCGGCAGCCCTTGAGGGTCTTACGCAGCGGCACCACGACGTGCCGCGGCTCCACCGAGCCGGCCGCGGCTTCTGGCAGGAACGGCTGGTAGGTCATCACCGACCGCGGGTCGACGACGGTCACCCGGATCCGGCCCTTGCGAGCCGCGCGGCGCAGGCCGTACGCGGTGTACATCCCGACGTAACCGCCTCCGACGACGAGGATGTGCGGCACTTGGGCAGTCATGCGGTTCACTCTCCCTGAGTGGGCTTCAGACTTCATGTTCACTTCAACGCTAAGCACTCGTGAAAGATTTCACAAACCCTCTCGCGGGTGATCTCACCCACCGAACAGTCCCCCCTCCGGGTGACCTCTCATCCCCTCATGGTGAGGCCCGTACCCCCGCCCGACCAGCGCCAACCCCCACCGACACACAACCGCAAACGCCGTCAGCCCGACCGGAGCGCGACCGGTATCTACTCGGCTTCTGGGGTGAGGCGGTAGACGGAGATGTGGGAGGGGGAGTCGGCGGTGAACTCGGTGCCGGTCCAGTCGGATTGGCGGGATTCGAGAGTTAGGCCGGCTAGTTGGGCCATCAGGTCTAGTTCGGCGGGCCAGATGTAGCGGTGGGGGCTGCGGAAGAGTTCTGCCTGGGTGCCTTCGCCGAAGTGGAAGTGGTGTGAGACGACGTGTTGCTGCAGTACGTCGTACGTGTCCAAGAGGATGTAGCCGGAGTCGGCGACCCCGACCGTGGCCGGGATGCCGGGTGGGAGGCGGCGGAGTTCGGGGACCCAGAGCTCGATCACGAAGCGGCCGCCGGGGGAGAGGTGGCGGGCGGCGTTGCGGAAGCACGCGACCTGCTCCTCCTGCGTGAGCAGGTTGGAGATCGTGTTGAAGACCAGATAGACGAGGGTGAACTCGCCCGGCACGCGGACGGCGGACATGTCGCCGACGGTCACCGGGATCGCGGCCTCGTCGGCCTTCGTCCGCAGCTGCTCGAGCATCGCCGTGGACAACTCGATCCCACTGACCGGCACGCCGCGTTCCGCCAGCGGTACGGCGACCCGCCCGGTGCCGATCGCGAACTCGAGCGCCCGGCCATCGCCGGCCAGTTCGGCCAGCCGATCCACGGTCGGCCCGAGTACGTCGGCCGCGAACATCCCACTGCCCGGGGTGTCGTACCTCCGCGCGGTGTCGGCGTTCCAGATCTCGTTCTGCCGGGCCGCGGCGGGTGAGAGCCAGCGCAGCTTGTCCCCATCCGCTTCCTCGCCGATCTTGCGGAAGCCGAGGCGGTCATAGAGCCGCCGAGCGTCCGGGTTGTCCCATTCCACGCCGAGATCCAGCGGTACGCCGGTACTCGCCGCCTCGGACTGCAGTCCGGTGATGATCGCCGTACCGATCCCGCGGTTCTGGACCTCCGGCAGGAGCTGGATCCCGTTGAGCTGGATGGATTCCATGGTTCGGCTGACTCGGAGGCGGCCGACCGGGCGGCCGTCGAGCTCGATCACGCTCAGCGTGGACGACTCGTCCGCGAGCAGCTCACGGTGCCACGCGCCGAACCCGGCGTGCCACTCCGCCTCGTCGACGTCGGCGGCCAGGCGGCCCTGGGCGCGGGTCGCTTCGAGGGTGACGTGCGTGAGGAAGGCGATGTCGGCCGCCGTGGCCGGGCGAATGCGGTAAGGCTCTGCCATGACCGACCAACCTATGCACCGGCAGCCTCACCCGCGACCGGTTTACTCGCCCACCTGACCGTCGGTCGACTCCCGGAGGATGTCGAGGTGGCCGAGGTGGCGAGCGGTCTCCTCGATCAGGTGGGCCACGGCGTACCGAAGCGTGAAGGTCATGCCGTCCGAACGGGCGCGATCGTCGAAGGCGGCCGCCGCCGCGATCTCGCGCGAGCGGGCGCATTCGGCCCGGTACGACGCCAGCACGCCATCGACCGTGTCGCCGGGAGCGATCGGGAAACCGCCGTGCGGATCCTCCTCGGTCCACGGCCATTCGATGTCGAGCCCCGCGAAGTCGATCGCGAACCAGAACCGCTCCACCGCCGTCAGATGCTTGACGATGCCCGCCGGTGTCAGCGCGGACGGATGGACCGGTCGGGCGAACGCCTGGGCGTCGGCCAGGCCGGTGAGTTTGAGCTCGACGGTTGAGCGCAAAAGTCGAGCAGGCCGGTGAGCGTACTGCGTTCGTCGGCGTCCTCGGCGGGCCGGACGCGGGTGATCTCGGACATCGGACCACGGTAAGCGCGACAGAGCTCTGTGAGAAAGGTTGATCGGCGGGGCGTTGCGAGAGTGAATAGGAGTGTGGAGAGTTACCGCAATCTGGTGCTGGCGGGTTCGCTGCTCGTGCCTCCGGCCGTTTGTGCGCTGCTGACCCCGTTTCGCGACAACTTCGACAACGCGAACGCCGCCCTGCTGCTGGTGGTGGTGATCGTCGCGGTCGCGGCGTTCGGCATCCGGCTCGCCGGGGTGCTGGCAGCGGTGTCGAGCGCGGTGTGGTTCGACTTCTTCCTGACCGTGCCGTACAACACCTTCACGATCAACAGCAGCTCCGACGTCGAGCTGACCGTGCTGCTGGTGCTGATCGGCGCCGCGGTCACCGAGATCGCGATCTGGGGCCGCAGGCAACAAGCCCGGGCGTCCCGGCATCGCGGCTTCCTGGACGGCGTGATCACCACCTCGCAGGCGGTCGCGGCCGGTGGGTCCACGGACGACCTGATCGAGCAGGTGCGCGCCGAACTGACCGCCGTCCTGGGGATCGACGGGGTCAAGTTCGTTGCCGGCGACAAGCAAACGCAGGCGCCGCGGCTGAACGCGGACGGCTCCGTGACGCGCGGCAGCCACGAACTGAAGGTCGAACGCGACGGCCTGCCGACCAACTCCGAGATCGAGCTCGCCGTCCAGCACGCCGGCGAGACCCGCGGCCGCTTCCTGCTCACCGCGGCCGCCCGGATCGCCCGCCCCGACCTCGAACAGCGTCTCGTCGCTGTTGCCCTGGCGGACCAGGTCGGCGCCGCCCTCTCCAGCCACGAGGCACTGCACCCCCACCTCTGACAGCACTGCGCCGTCCCCTCTGACCGGCCTGCGGGAGCAAGACGTCCCGGGTGGCCGCCGGTCCGGCGTCGTGCCTGCCCATACAGGCACGACGCCGTCAGACCGTGAGTAGTAGTCGATCAGCTCGTCGGCGCCGAGCCCGCGCAGGAAGTCGTGCTTCACCGCACGAGCCGTGCCGATCACGTAAGCGCCGCGGGCCTTGGCAATCTGGACGGCGAGGTGGCCGACACCGCCGGCCGCGGCGTGGATCAGGACACGAGCCCCCGGCCCGATCTTCGCGAGGCCCACCAGGGGCTGGTACGCCGTCAGCCCGGCAGTGGGAAGGGCGGCCGCGTGGACCCAGTCGGCCGTGGATGGCTTGCCGGCCAAGCGATCGAGGCTCGCGACGGTGAACTCGGCGTACGCACCCTGCGGCGGGTAGACGACGCCGTACACCTCCTCCCCGGTGTCCGCGCGGGTCGAAGCCGGCCGCCTGACCGCCGCCATTGCCGAATGGTCGGTGACCCACGCCCGCCAGATCCACGCCTCCCGCGCCGAGTACGACGAGCAGCAAACCGCGAACACCTAGGGGGACATGCCGCCGTACGCCATGATGCGCAGGTGGATGATCGAGAACTGTCCCTCCGGGCGGGAGAACTTGCAGCAGGCGAAGCCGGCTTTTGAACGGCAACCGATTGGATTGTGCAACCGTTTTCCTGCTGGGATTTCGGTTGGGGAACAACGGGTCGATTCTCAGATGTTGTTAAGGGTGGGACCGTAGTATCTCGATACGGCCCCGGATGTGGGTCCCCAGGAGGATGACATGCAGAGCAGTAACCCGGTCCTGAACCGGTCGAGTGCCTTCGCGCCTGGCCACGGCCAGGCGTATCCGGGCGCCGCTCCCTACGGCCAGCCTGGTCCGTACGGCTCCGGCGGGCCAGGTGTCCCGCCGCAGCAGTACCAAGGTGCTCCGGTCGGCAGCCGCCCCATGACGTTGGACGACGTCATCGTCAAGACCAGCCTGACTCTCGCCGTGGTCGTCGTGGCCGCCGCGCTCGCCTGGTGGCGGACGCCGGACAACCTCGTCAACCCGGTCTTCCTGGCCGGTGCCTTGCTGGCCTTCGTGCTCGCGATGGTGCTGTCGTTCTCCCGCAAGGTGAGCCCGGTCCTGGTGATGGTCTATGCCGCGGCCGAGGGCGTCTTCCTCGGGATCGGCAGCAAGTTCATCGCGAACTGGGTCGGTGACCCGAGCATCATCGTGCAGGCGGTGCTCGCGACCCTGGTGACCGCAGCTCTGACGCTGGCGACGTACAAGTACTTCGCGATCAAGGTGACGCCGCGATTCACCAAGATGGTGATCATCGCGACGATGGGCTTCGCCGGCGTGATCCTGATCAACTTCGTCGCCAGCCTGTTCGGCGTCAACACCGGCATCGCCGGATTCGGCGTGATGGGCCTGGTGTTCGCCGCGCTCGGCGCCGGCCTGGCGGTCTTCAACCTGATCCTCGACTTCGATCTGATCGAGCAGGGTGTCCGCAACGGCGCCCCGCAGAACGAGGCCTGGCGGGCAGCGTTCGCCCTGACCGTCACCCTGGTGTGGCTCTACTGGAACATCCTGCGCATCCTCGCCATCCTCCGCGGCGGCGACTGACCCCCGACGAACGAACCGAAGGGCCGGCCCACCTGGGCCGGCCCTTCGGCTGTTCCGCACAGTGCGGAACACACAAAGAAGACCCGCCCCTCCACCTGAAAGGGCAGGCCTTCTGTTTTCTCAGACTCCTGTTCGGCTCGTCAGCCCATTCGCCGGTGCGCCTTGACCAGGTCGTACTCGTGGACGATGGCGGTTGCGTGCCCGTGCGCGAGGGCGTACTCGCTGGAAAGCCATCTCACTCTGTCATCGAAGCGCAGGAACGACGGTCCGTCGTTCATCAGCTCGAACCACTCGGTCATCTCGCGTCCGGTGCACCTGGGCACCCTCTCCACCAGACGCTGGTGCGTCTCCTCGGAGTGGCTCAAGCCCATCTTCGCCTCCCGTTTATCGGGGTACCGCGTAGTTATCGACTGTGCACCACGAGGACGCCCACAGGCAAGACCTTCTTCATGTATGTCGCCGCTCAGCGGACGCACAACCTGAAGAATCCGGGGACCCGGTTCACTTCCCCACTGGTACGGCGTCCGCGGTCCCCTCGTCGACGCGCTCCACGTCGGCCTCCGGGTGCCGCCGGCGATGGCGGAGGGTCGCCCAGCGACCCCGCGGACCACGCTCGCGCCCGGCGACCTCGGTGGCCGCGACCTCGGTCCCGGCGGTCTGGGCGGCCTGGACCGCGGCTTCGGCGATCGGCAGGATCGCCTCGCCCCGGAACGTCTCCGGTGGCACGAAGGACTCCGGCCCGACCCCCATCGCTGCCGCCACCGACGGCAGCAGTGCGGCGGAGGCGGCGGCGTACCCGGTGGCGGAGGGGTGGAAGTTGTCCCGCCCCCACATCGACGGGTTGGTCCGGAACACCTCGCCGAGCAGAGAGCCCAGAGACACGGACCGGCCGCCTGCCTCGACCACTGCGATGGTCTGAGCGGCGGCCAGTCGGCGGCCCCAGGACCGGGCGACCTGCCGCAGCGGCGGCATGATCGTCCGGATCACGCCGAGGTCCGGACAGGTACCCACCACCACCTCACAGTTCGCGGCCCGCAACCTGCGGACCGCGGTCGACAGCAGCCGAACGGAGGTTGACGGTGGCATCTTCGCCTTCACGTCGTTGACGCCGATCAGGATGACGGCCACATGCGGTCCGGCCTGCAGCGCGGCGTCGACCTGGGCGGCCAGATCGGTCGACTTCGCGCCGGTCTTCGACACGTCGGCCAGCCGCACCGGACGCTGGGCCAGCTCGGCCAGGCCGGACGCCAGCAGCACGCCCGGGGTCTCGTCCGGCGAGTCCGTGCCGTAACCGGCGGCACTGGAATCGCCGATCATGGCGAACGTGATCGGACGTCCTGGATACCGGCCGAACAGGCCGTCGCCCGGAGTCGGGTAGTAGCGCATCGGTCCGATCACCCGCTTGGCATACTCGGCCTCAGCGGTCAGTACGCCGTACAACGTGGCACCGATGAGCCCGAGTCCCCCGCCCCCCACGGCTGCGGCCTGGGCCAGTCGCTTCGCGGCCCCGACTCTACTCATGAGTCAAGGATTACACGCTGTGACAGCGATGCAAGTCAAAATAGGGGAACGCCGCGCAGATCACTACAGTGAAGCTGTGCGCTACGCAGAATCTCTCCTGGACCTGGTCGGCAACACCCCGCTCGTGAAGCTGGGGAAGACGACCGACGGCGCCAAGCCGCTCGTGCTCGCCAAGGTCGAGTACTTCAACCCCGGCGGCTCGGTGAAGGACCGGATCGCGGTCCGGATGATCGAGGCCGCGGAGGCCTCCGGCGAGCTCAAGCCCGGCGGCACGATCGTCGAGCCGACCTCCGGCAACACCGGCGTCGGGCTCGCGATGGTCGCCCAGCAGAAGGGTTACAAGTGCGTCTTCGTCTGCCCGGACAAGGTCAGCGAGGACAAGCGCAACGTGCTCAAGGCGTACGGCGCGGAGGTCGTGGTCTGCCCGACCGCGGTCGCGCCGGAGCACCCGGACTCCTACTACAACGTCTCCGACCGCCTGGTCCGCGAGATCGAGGGCGCCTGGAAGCCGAACCAGTACGCCAATCAGAACAACCCGCGCTCACACTACGAGACCACCGGTCCGGAGCTGTGGGAGCAGACCGAGGGGAAGATCACCCACTTCGTCGCGGGGATCGGCACCGGCGGCACGATCACGGGCGTCGGGAAGTACCTCAAGGAGGTCTCCGGCGGGAAGGTGCAGATCATCGGCGCCGACCCGGAGGGCTCCGTGTACTCCGGCGGCACCGGCCGGCCGTACCTGGTCGAGGGCGTCGGCGAGGACTTCTGGCCGGAGACGTATGACCGGACCATCTGCGACCGGGTGATCGAGGTGTCGGACGCGGACTCGTTCGCGCTGACCCGGCGGCTGGCCCGCGAGGAGGCCATGCTGGTCGGCGGTTCGGCGGGCATGGCGGCCGCGGCGGCGATCCGGTTGGCCCACGAGGTCGACGACCCGGAAGCCGTCATCGTCGTACTGCTGCCGGACGGCGGTCGCGGTTACCTGACCAAGGTCTTCAACGACGACTGGCTCGCGCAGTACGGGTTCCTCGCGCACGCCCGGCACGGCGTCACGCTCGGCGAGATCCTGGCCGGCAAGGACGGCAGCCTGCCGCCGCTGGTGCACACCCACCCGCACGAGACGATCGCCGAGGCGGTCGAGATCCTGCGCGAGTACGGCGTCTCGCAGATGCCGGTCGTCCGGGCCGAGCCGCCGGTGATGGCGGCCGAGGTGGCCGGCGCGGTGTCGGAGCGGACGTTGATGGACGCCCTGTACTCCGGCAAGGCGCGGCTGGCCGACATGGTCGAGCTGCACATGGACCCGGCACTGCCGTCCTTGGGCGCCGGCGAACCGGTCACCAAGGCGGTCGAGCTGCTCGAGGGCCGGGACGCCCTGATGGTGCTGGACGACGGCAAGCCGGTGGGCGTCCTGACCCGGCAGGACCTGCTGGTCCACTTGTCCGCCGACTGACTCCCTGACGGGAGACTTACCGGTCGACGACCGAAGGCACGATGGCGAGCAGGACCGTGAGCACGATGCCGATCACGATGACTGCCGCTCCAGCGATCTGAAGGATTTCCATACCTCAAGAATCCTTCAGTGGAGCCGTCCGGACATCGGCCCGAGGACCGGTCTTGCCTTCATCCCAAGGTCGTACGGCGAACCCTGCCCACTCCTACTTCAGGAGTGCGGGGAAACCCCTAATGGACCAGCACGAAGTCTGCTGGGTCGAGGCGGCGGGTGCGGCGCCAGTAGGAGAAGGTGAACTCGGGCCAGGTGGTCGAGTTGCGGCCGGCGGCATCCAGGTACCAGCTGTTGCAGCCCGAATGCCAGACGGTCTCGTCCAGTTCGCTCTGGACCCCGTCGACGAACCGCTCCTGGGCGTCCTCGCGGACCTCGACGTACGACGCTCCCCGGCGCCGCAGGAGGTGCAGGGCCTGCATCACGTAGCGGACCTGGGCCTCGATCATGAAGACCATCGAGGAGTGGCCGAGCACGGTGTTCGGCCCGACCAGCAGGAAGAGATTGGGGTAGCCGGCAACGGTGATGCCGAGGTGGGCGCCGATGCCGGTGCGCTTCCAGTGGTCGGCCAGGTCGACGCCGTCCTTGCCCAGGATCGGCATCCGGGTCAGGTTGGCCGACACTTCGAAGCCGGTGCCGAGCACGATCGTGTCGCAGGCCCGCTCGGTCCCGTTGCTCGTGACCACGCCGGTCGGCGTGACCCGCGCGATCGGGGTGGTGACGACGTCGACGTTCGGCCGGGTGAGCGCGGGGTAGTAGTCGTTCGAGAGCAGGATCCGCTTGCAGCCGATCTGGTAGTCCGGGGTCAGCTTGGCGCGCAGTTCGGGATCGGCGACCTGCTTGCGCAGGTGCCGTTTCGCCTGGAGTTCAAGGCCTTTCATCAGCTTCGGGTTGCCCGCGAAGCCGGCGCCGCGGCCCTCGAGTCCCCAGTAGACGGCGTTCCGGATCGCCCGCTGCCCGGCCGGGAACCGCTCGTGCAATCGGCGCTCCCACGGGCCGATCGAGCGATCCGGCTTCGGGGTGATCCACGGTGGCGTCCGCTGGTAGACGTCGAGCTGGGCGACCTCCGGGGCGATCTGCGGCACGAACTGGATCGCCGACGCCCCGGTCCCGATCACCGCGACGTTCCGCCCGCGCAGGTCCTGGGAGTGATCCCACTGCGCCGAGTGGAACGTCGTACCGCCGAAGGAGTCGAGACCCGGGAGGTCGGGGAGCTTGGGCTGGTGCAGGCTGCCGACGCCCGCGACCAGGGCCTGGGTCTCGATCGTCTCCGAGCCGTTCACGGTCACGGTCCACCGGCCGGTCGCCTCGTCGAACACCGCCTCGGTGACCTCCGCGCCGTACCGGATCCGGTCCGCGATCCCGTACTTGTCCGCGCAGTGCCGCAGGTAGGCGAGGATCTCGTCCCATGGTGCGAACATCCGCGTCCAGCCCGGGTTCTGCTCGAACGAGAACGAGTAGAGGTACGACGGGATGTCGCAGGCGCAGCCGGGATACGTGTTGTCCCGCCAGGTGCCGCCGAGGTCGTCCGCCTTCTCCAGGATGACGAAGTCCTCACACCCGGCCTGCTGCAACTTGATGCCCATACACAACCCGGCGAACCCGGAACCCACGATGACAACCTCAGCCATACCAGCCGAGGTTACCGGCGAGTCACCCGGCTGGGAATGGTTCTGTGTGGTTCACGCACACGGTTCCTTCTGGCGGCAGCGTCGTCCCGTCGTGGAGGTAAGTGACGATCGGGCCGAGCAGGCACGGGTCACCGGTGGTGATCGAGTTGTGGCCGTCGGACTGGTAGGTCAGCAGGCGGGCGTTGCCGAGGTCCGCGGTCAGCCGCTTCGCGCCGACGTACGGCGTGGCCGGGTCGTGGGTGTTGCTGACGACGAGGACCGGCGGCGCCCCGGCGGGGTTGCTGATCGGGCCGTGGTACGCGTCGCGGTCCTCGACCGGCCAGGTGCCGTAGTACATGTCGTCCAGGCCGCCGCCGAGCCACCAGAAGTGGTCGAACATCGCGAGGTTGTCGAGCCCGTCGGCGTAGTAGCGCTCGCGGGGACCGGTGGGCCAGTTCGCGTCGACCGCCGTCACGGCGTTGAACACGTCGGCGGATCCGAAGCCGTCGTCGGCCCGGGCGAAGGCTGCCATCGGGTTGGCGTCGCCACCCTCGGCCTTGGCCAGCGCGTCGGCGAACACCGGCCAGAACCTGGTCGCGTACATCGCGGCGGTGGCAGCCGACAGCACCTCGTCGCCGGTCACCGGCGGTGCCTGGGGATCGTCCGCGGGCAATGGTGTTTTGTTGAGCTTGGCAACGAGTGCGTCGAACGCCGTCTCCGGATCACGGCCGCCGAACCCGCAGCGCGGACCGGCCGCGGCGCACGCGGCGAAGAACCGGTCGAGCTCGTTCTCGAAGGACGCGGTCTGGCTCCGCCACGTCTCGACCGGCCGGGCGTTGCTGCCGCGGACGTCCTCGGCGCTGCCGAGCACCATCGCGCGGGTCCGGCCGGGGAACATGCTCAGGTACGTCGCGCCGATGTTGGTGCCGTACGAGATCCCGAGCGCGGTCAGCTTCTGATCACCGACCGTCTGCCGGAGCAGGTCGAGATCGCGGGCCGTGTTCGCCGTACTCATGTGCGGCAGCAGCGCGGGATTTCGTTGCAGACAAGCCTGTTGATAGGCCCGCATCGTCTTCTCGTACGACGCTCTGTCGACGACGTCGGCGCGGCTGTGGCGGACCGTTCCGGCGTGGGCGGACCCGCAGTCGAGAGCAGGCCGGCTCGCGCCGATCCCGCGCGGGTCGAAGCCGACGACGTCGAACTTCGCGAAGAGCTGGAGCAGTTGCGGTGGTTGGCTGCGGATGATGTCGAGGCCGCTCTGACCGGGACCACCGGGCAGCGCGAAGATCGAGCCGATCCGATGCGCCTGGTCGGTGGCCGGCTTGCGGATCATCGCGAGCTCGATCTTCTGCCCACCGGGCTTGCGGTGGTCGAGCGGGACCTTCGCGGTCGCGCACTCGAAGCCGCCGTCACACGGCTTCCAGGTCAGCTTCGGGACGGCTTCGGCCGCCGCGGTCGTGACCCCGGCGAGCAGGGTGCAGGCCGCCAGCAGCAGTGCGCCGGATCGTCGTACGGAAGACAGCATGGTGTGGCTCTCCGGATGGTCGTGGATCGATTCCATCCGTTGTAAGGCGGCCGCCGCCGGTGCCGCCTCGGTAGGAACTGCCTATATCAACCGGTGCAGGATCTCGCCGGCATTGGGTATGACGAGCGTGCCGGGGTCCTCGTCGTACGCGGCCAGGTCGACGGTCGCTGGATCCAGGTAGCCGAGGTTGGCCCGGCGGACGACGTCCTCCGGGATGCCGGTGGCGAGGGTGACCCGGACGCGGAGATGCTCGCCGGTGGCGGGATCCCAGCTGCCGGCGCCGCGCAGGTGGGTGGAGTGCGCGAGGACGCCCCAGTGCAGGTCGCGGAACTGCTCCCACTGGCCGAGGAAGTAGTCGCGGCAGTGGTAGCCGATCTCCTCGATCTCCGGGTGCATCGCCGCCAGTTGGGTGACGTGCGGGGCGTAGAGGATGACCTCGCCGCCGTCCGCGACGATCGGCTCGACCTTGTAGAAGCCCTTGGCCGCGGTCCAGATGTCCTGGTACTTCGACGGCATCACCGACACGATTCGTTCGACCGGGTGGTCGACGTACCGGACGTGGGTCTGCGCGGAGATCTCGGCGGCGGCCTGCCACGACGAGATCGTGTCGCCGAAGGCGATCGCGTGCAGGGCGTCGGTGCCGGACTGCGCGACGACCGAGAGCGCGAGTTTCTCCGCCGGGATCATCGAGGCGGCCTCGTCGATGAGTGCGCGGACCGGTGTGGTGCCCGGCGTACCGATGATGCTTGCACTGGTGATCAGGGCGCCCAGCCAATGACTCAGGTCGATGACCTCCTGGCCCGCTACGCCCGGGAAGAAGTACTTGTTGCCGCCGGAGAAGCCGACCACCTCGTGCGGGAACACCGGCCCGACGACGAGCGCGACGTCGTGCTCGACCACGGCACGGTTGAGCCGCACCGGGACCTCGTCGCGCAGCATCTCGTCGGAGATCTCGCCGACCCGGTCCGAGCTGATCGTGCCGAGATCGGCGAAGGTGTCCGGCTTCCACCATTCGTGATTGATCACGTTCGGGTAGTCGGCGCCGAGATGTTCGCGGAGCTGCTCGGGGGTCATCTCCGCGTGGGTGCCCAGGGCAACCAAGATGGTGAGCCGGGAGACGCGGCCGTCGAGGGCGCCGTGGACGGCCCGCAGCAGCAGCGGGAGCGGGCAGCTGCGAGTGGCGTCCGGGACGATCACGCACACACTGCGCCCCTCGAGCCCCGCACCGGCCAGCGACCCACGCACGAAGCCGATCACTTCGTCCTCGGTCAGGACCCCACCCGCACCACCTAGTACGTCGACCATGACAGCCAGCGTAGGCGTTCCCCTGACTTGGTCGACCGGTGAGTGCCTGGTTTCCAGCTGTGACCGGCCGAGAGCCCTTGGTAGGCAAGGGAATCCCGTCATCGTGGGGTAAGCGTCCAGGCGTTGACCGGGTCCGGGTGGCGGTGGACCATCGGTGGATCACCTGGGGGAGTGTGAGCGAGGGGGAGTTCCACCATGTCCGAGACGATCGAGTGGTCGAGACCGCAGGGGTTCGGGGGCGTGCTGCTGCGAGCCGGGGACGCGGCGTACGACGAGGCCCGGACGGTCTTCAACGGGATGATCGACAAGCGGCCGGCGATGATCGCGCAGTGCGAGTCGGCGGCCGACGTCCAGGCGGCGGTGCGGTACGGCGTCGGCCAGGGCCTGGAGGTCGCGGTCCGCGGCGGCGGTCACGGGGTGGCCGGCACGGCGGTCACCGAGGGTGGTCTGGTCGTGGACCTGCGCCGGATGAACAGCGTCCAGGTCGACCCGTTCGCCCGGATCGCGCGGGTCGGCGGCGGTGCGACCTGGGGTGATGTCGACCGGGCCGGTCAGAAGTACCTGCTGGCGACGACCGGTGGGCGGGCGTCGACAACCGGGGTCGCCGGGCTGACCCTCGGGGGCGGATCCGGCTGGCTGGAGCGGAAGTTCGGGCTCGCGTGTGACGCGCTGATCTCGGTGGAGCTGGTCACGGCGGACGGGCGGCTGCTGATCGCGGACGAGACGAAGAACGCCGAGCTGTTCTGGGCGTTGCACGGGGGCGGCGGGAACTTCGGCGTGGCGACCTCGCTGACCTTCCACCTCAAGCAGTTGCCCACGACAACGTTGGCGTTGCTGATGTGGCCGGCGTCGATGGGTCCCGACGTGCTCCGCGCGTACCGGGATCTGATCGAGCAGGGCGCACCCGACGAGCTCGGCGGCGGCGTGATCTATCTGACCGGACCGCCCGAGGAGTTCGTGCCCGCGCATCTGCACGGGGAGCTGATCGTCGGTGCGGCGGCGATCTACGCCGGCAGCGAGGCGGAGACCCGTGAGGTGTTCGCGCCGTTGTTCGCGCTGGCCCCGGAGGCCGAGTTGGTCGCCGAGATGCCGTACGCCGACATCCAGTCGGCGCTCGACGATCCGCCGGGCTTCCGCAACTACTGGTCGGCCGAGCATCTGTCCGCGTTCCCGGATGCGGCGGTCACGGCGTTCGCCGACCGGGCGCAGGACATGGTCTCGCCGTCACCGTCGCAGCAGGCGATCGTGCCGTGGGGCGGTGCGGTACGGCGTGGCGCCGAGAAGTGGCCGCAACCGCATCGCGCGGCCGCGTGGGTGGTCCACCCGTTCGGGCTGTGGTCGGATCCGGCCGACGACACGCGGGGAATCAGGTGGGCGCGGGACGTCTGCTCGGACCTGCAGGAATGGTCGACCGGGTACGTGTACCTGAACTTCATCGGGAACGAAGGACAGAACCGGGTGATCGCGGGCTTCGGCCAGGAGAACTACGACCGGCTGTCCCGGGTCAAGTGCGAGTACGACCCCGAGAACGTCTTCCACCTCAACCAGAATATTGAGCCGGGCTGGCCTCGTTAGGCACCCGCGACCACTGCACAGCTGCGACCGCCGCGTAGGCGATCGCGCCCAGCGGGACGGACCACAGCCGGAAGAACGGCAGCTGGCCGGTGAACGCGGTCGCCGCGAAGATCACCCCGAACACGGTGACTCCGGCGACCGTGCCGCGCCGCCTGCTGTCGAGCGCCGTACTCGGAAGTGGGCCCATGTGCTGATCGAGCAGGACGCAGAGGCCGCTCAGGCCGGTGATCGTGACGACGATGAAGAGGATGCCGCCGGCGATGCCGCCGAAGACGATCGCGGTCGCGTTGAGAAACGTGAGCACCGCGACCGCGACGGCGATGTCGAGTGCGCCGAAGGTCAGCTGGTTGAACTTGCGTCGTCCGAGGTTGACGTCGTCGGCCGCCCGGATCGGGCCGGGGTCGCCGGACAACCGCCGTACCGTCAGGACCAAGCCGGTCAGCAGCACGACGAGGATCAGTACGCCGGTCACGGACAGGACCGCGGACCGCGCCGGGGACATGAACTGACGGACGTCGCCGTCGAAGACGCAGCTCGCCGCCGGCGGGAACCACCGCGTCCGCACGGTCACGTCGGCACTGTCGGCAGCCGCGGGGAACTTGTGCGTGCAGGCCTCGGTCGGGTCGAACCAGCTCGGCATCGAGAACGTCACCGCGGCCGTCCACGCCAGCCCGAGACACAGCCCCACGGCCAGCAACGACCCCGCCCGGCGCCTCACCCAGTCCACGCCCCTACCCTCTCATCGATGACGTACGAGGGTTCTTACCTGTGGGACATCCGCCGGCAGCTCGGCTCCCGTCCGCTGCTGATGCCGGGCGCACAAGTGCTGGTCGTCGACGACGCCGAACGCATCCTCCTGCAACGGAGTCGAGACTCCGGCCTGTGGGAGCTGCCCGCAGGTGCCGCCGAGCCGGGCGACAGCTTCCGGTGACCTGCGTCCTGCGGGGGACGAGGTGTTGGATGCGGCCTTCTTCGATCAACTACCGGCGGACCTGCATCCGCCGACGCGGGTGGTGCTGGAGTTGTACGCCGCGTTCCGCGCGTCGGGGGTTTTCCAGGCCCGCTAACGGCGGGCGACGGTGATGATGTTCTCGCTGGCGGAGGTGAGTGGGCCTCGGGACCAGTCGCCGTACTGCGCTTCGACGGTGAAGCCGGCCTTGGTGAGTACGGCGTTCAGCGTGTCGACGCCAGGGAAGTTGAGGCTGGCGCGGTCGGTGCGCAGCGGGGTGTCGTCACGGAGCGCGGTCGTCTCGGTGAACGTGACCACGTCGCCCTCGACCTTCTCGACGTGGTAGATCATCCGGAGTTCGCGTCCGTTGTGGTCGACGACGTCGTACGGGTTGGTGGGGTTCCAGTTCTCCCACTCGCGGACCTCCGGGTTGCGCGTGCCGAAGACGAACAGGCCGCCGTCGACGAGCGCTTCCCGGATCCGCTGCAGCGACTCCTCCAGATCCGTCACCAGGAACTGGAACGCGTTGCTCGCCATGATCGCCCTGTCGAACTCATCCACCCAGGCGATGTCCGAGGCCTTCCCCTCGACCCATTCCGCATCCGGCACCCGCTGCCGGGCCCGCTCGAGCATCGACACATCGGGATCGATCCCCGCGAACCGCCCGGTGTGACCTTCCGCCCGCGCCCGCGCCAGCAGCACGCCCGTCCCACACCCCACGTCGAGCACGCTGCCCGCATCCATCACGAAGGACAGGTAGAAGTCGTCGCTCGTCCCCCACCGGTTGAGCAGGTCGTACAGCTCGGCAGCATCCGCGTCGGAATATCCCACCGTCCTACCCTCTCCCGGACCGCAAGTGATTTGCTCCCTGCTCGGGATCGCACCTGCGGCCCGGGCCCGGCGACGGGTGACTCAGTGAATCGAGCGGGCGGCTTGTTCGATGACCTTGGTGATGGGGCGGGGGTTGGTGATCAGGCCGAGGTGGCCGTCGGGGATTCGGGTGATGGTGGAGTGGGCTCGGGTGGCCATGAACAGCTGGGCCGTCGGCGTGATGATGAGGTCGCTGGTGCCGAGCACGTACCAGGACCGGATCGTCAGCCACGCCGGCGTACCTGACACGCCGTTTCCGGCGGCGAGCGTGAGGGGTCGCTGCGCGGGATAGAGGTTCTCGGCCTGGCGGCGCGGGACTCCGGACGCGAACGACTTCACGAAGGTGTCGTGCTTGAGGTAGAGGTCGACGTCACCGGCGGGCGCGCCCGGGTAGGGGACGAAGTCGAAGACGGTGCTGGGATCAGGGACGGCCAGGGCTGAGTCCGCGCCGGCCAGCGGGAAGATCGACTCGTTTGCCGCGGGGGCGAAGGCGTCGACGTAGACCAGTGCCTTGACGTTCGGATTGCCGGTCGCCGCGTTGGTGATGACGGCCCCGCCGTACGAGTGGCCGACCAGGACGATCGGTCCGGACAGGGTGGAGAGGAAGTCCCTGATGGTCGCGGCGTCGCTGGGGAGGCTGCGCAGTGGGTTCGGTGGTACGCGCACTGTGTAGCCGTCGTCCAGGAGACGGCTGGTGATCTTGGCCCAGCTGGATCCGTCGGCCCAGGCGCCGTGCACCAGCACGATGGTGGGTTTCGGGCCGCTGGGGTGGGACGCCGCGGCGGGTGTCACGGCGGTCAGTACGACGGCCAGGACTGCTGCCAGGACGGTGAACACCCGCAAGAGCGCTGCACGCGGTCGATCGCTGTACATCCAAAGGTCCTTTCGTCAGCGACTGTCGCCGGGAGGGCGTCGAGCATGACGAAGCCGTGGGTGATTGCGGTACGGCGCACAGGTGTACGCCGTACCGCGGTCGAGCAAGGGACTACGACTGCAGGAACGCGAGCAGGTCGGCGTTGATCACGTCGGCCTGGGTGGTCGGCATGCCGTGCGGGAAGTCCTTGTAGGTCTTGAGGACTCCGTTCTTCAGCAACGCCGCCGACTTCGGGCCGGATGCGACGTACGGAACGATCTGGTCGTCCTCGCTGTGCATGACCAGCACCGGGATGGTGATCTTCTTCAGGTCTTCGGTGAAGTCGGTCTGGGAGAACGCGACGATGCCGTCGTAGTGAGCTTTCGCGCCGCCCATCATGCCCTGGCGCCACCAGTTCGCGATGATCGCCTCGGAGGACTCCACGCCCGGCCGGTTGAAGCCGTAGAACGGTTCGGTCGGCAGTGCGCGGTAGAACTCGGAGCGGTTCGCCGCGAGTTGGGCCTGCAGGTCGTCGAAGACGTCCTTGGGCAGGCCCTCGGGGTTGGCGTCGGTCTTCACCATCAGAGGCGGTACCGCGCTGATCAGCGCGGCCTTGGCGGCGCGGCCTTCGCCGTGCCGGGCGAGGAAGTGCGCGACTTCGCCGCCGCCGGTCGAATGGCCGACGTGAATGGCGTCGTGCAGGTCGAGATGTTCGACGACCGCGGCCAGGTCGTCGGCGTAATGGTCCATGTCGTGACCGTCGGCGGTCTGCGTGGACCGCCCGTGACCGCGGCGGTCATGAGCGACGACGCGGTACCCCTGCTGCAGGAAGAACAGCAACTGGTTGTCCCAGTCGTCGGCCGACAGTGGCCAGCCGTGACTGAACACAATCGGCTGACCGCTACCCCAGTCCTTGTAGAAGATTTCGATACCGTCGCTGGTCGTGATCGTTCCCACGGGTGTTGCCCCCTCGAAGTGCGTCATCCAGGCATGACTCGATGGGACCTCGGGCAGGCTTCGCTAGCGCCCGACGTCTTGGGCCTCGCGCCGATCGTCATCGGCCCGAAACCCTTTGTCAGCAACAGGTTCGGTGGCCTCACCACCCCCACGTCACCTTAGCCCGCGACCGCCGATGCCGGTAGCCATTCTCGAACTCAGCGGAGCAGGCGGGCTTGCTCGCGGAGGTAGTCGCCCGCCGACGTCGGCTTGATGCCGCGCTGCCGCAACGGCTCGTCGTCGCACTGCGACTCGTGGAGGTCCTGGAGAAGGCCCGCGCCGAAGATGGAGGCGAGAGCGTCGTTCCGCTTGTCGAGCAGACGGATAGCGAGCCGGGCGACCGATCGGGGCAGGTGCTGCACCTTCATGCGGTGCTGGGTGAGTTCCTCCGCCATCGAGGCGGCTTCGTTGCGACTGATGGCCTCCGGGCCGCCGAACTCGACGACGGCGGGTGGATCCGCCTCGATCGCCACGGCGGTGACGAGTGCGGCGACGTCGTCGGTGCCGACCCAGTGTTGCTTGGTGTCGCCCTTGCCGATCACCGCGATCTTGCCCGCGCCCATGTCGAAGCGTCCCAGCGGTGCCAGATGGACCTCCTGGAACGCCTCGGGCCGGACGATCACGGTACGCATCGCCGACCTGCTCAGCCGCTGTTCGGTCGCCAGTTTGGCGCGCTCGAGCGGCGTACCGAGGGCGGCATCCACGCCGGCGTACGAGACGTACACGAACCGCTCCACCCCGGCCGCCTCGGCCGCGTCGACCAGCGACGCCATCCCCACCTCGTCGGCCTCGTGGATCGACGGCGTACGTGCTCCGGCGAGCCGGCGTCCGATCACGGTCGCCGTCGCCACCACCGTGTCGACTCCCGCGCAGGCGGCACGGAGGCTCTCCGGCTGGGTGAGATCACCGCGTACGACGTCGACTCCGATCTCGAGGAGGCCCGAGTCGTCGGTGCCCGGGCGGACCAGGCACCGGACGGCGTTCCCTTGTTCGCGCAGGCGCCGTACGACGCGATGCCCCAGATCTCCGGTTCCCCCGACAACGAGCAACATCTCGCTCACCACCCCTTCACGACCACGCTCGTACGTCCGGACTCCAGAAGCCAGCGTCTTTCGTAATAGAGGTCAAGTGCTGTCCTCTATATCTCTTAGGCTCGGGGTATGACAGCGAACGAGCAGACCCTGATCGGTGAACGTGTCGACCTCCTCGACTTCCTCGCCAAGCACCGCTACTTCCTGCGCCACACCGCGCAAGGCCTCTCGGACGAGCAGGCGAACACCCGCAGTACGGTCAGCGCCTTGACGGTCGGCGGCCTGATCAAGCACGTCACGGCGGTCGAGCGGACGTGGGCCGACTTCGCCCAAGGAAGCGGTGGCGGCAAGGAGGTCTCCGAGGAGATCGAGTACACCCCGGAGATGATCGCCGCGTGGGAGAACCAGTTCCGGCTCGCCAAGGGTGAGACGCTGGCCGGCGTACTCGCGGAGTACGAGAAGGTCGCCGCGGCCACCGATGACCTGGTCCGTACGCTCGACCTCGACACCAGCTACGAACTCCCGGCCGCGCCTTGGCAGCCACCGGGTGTCTTCTGGACGGTGCGCCGGGTCTTCCTGCACATCGCGGCCGAAACCGCCCAGCATGCCGGCCACGCCGACATCATCCGGGAGACGATCGACGGCCAGAAGACCATGGGCTAGCTGTTGTGACCCAGCAGGTTGTTGACGGCGTGGTGGCTTGATCGTGGGAGGACCTCCGGGCGGAGTGGATGTGTCTGACGCATCGACTTCGACCACGGAGGTCCTCATGGCCCACGCTAATGCCCGGACAAACTTGTTTGGTCGCAGGCTGATCGTTGAGCGGGTCGCGGCCGGGTGGCCGCCGGCGCAGGTGGCCGAGCAGCTGGGCATTTCGCGGGCCACGGTGCACAAGTGGCTGCGCCGCTACCGACAGGCCGGAGACGCGGGCCTGGTCGACCGGTCGTCGCGGCCGCGACGCTCACCGAACCGGCTGCCGGCCCGGACCGAGCAGTCGGTACTGGCCGCGCGCCGGCACCGCCGCCGCGGCGCGGTCGTGCTGGCCGCCGAGCTTGGCCTGAACCCATCCACCGTGGGCCGGGTCCTGTCCCGCCACCAGGTTCCGCACCTGGCCACACTCGACCCGATCACCGGCCAGCCAGTCCGTTCACCACGCCACTCCCAGATCCGCTACGAATACGACCGCCCCGGCGCGATGATCCACGTCGACGTGAAGAAACTCGCCCGGGTCCCGGCCGGAGGGGGCTGGCGCCTGCGCGGCGCCGAGGCCACCGTCGCCCACAAGCACAAGAAGACCCTGATCGGCTACGACTACGTCCACACCGCCATCGACGACCACACCCGCCTGGCCTACTCCGAAGTACTGCCCGACGAACGCGACCCAACCTGCGCCGTGTTCCTGCACCGCGCCCTGACCTGGTTCACCACCCACGGCATCACCGTCGAACGCGTTCTCACCGACAACGCCATGGTCTACCGACGCGGCCACGGCTGGGCCGCCACCTGCACCACCTGGCACCTCAAACGCCGCTACACCCGACCCCGCTGCCCCTGGACCAACGGCAAAGCAGAACGCTTCAACCGCACCCTGCTCACCGAATGGGCCTACGCCCAACCCTGGACCAGCAACACCGACCGCAACCAAGCCCTCGACAACTTCCTCGACCACTACAACAATCGACGCGGCCACTCCGCCCTCGCAGGCAAACCACCCATCACCCGGCTCAACCCGCGTCAACAACCTCGCGGGTCATAACAGCTAGCCGGAGGACTTGCGCGCTGAGTGGGACGCCGGTTCACACCGGCGTCCCACTGTGCCGATCAGCGCTGGACCAGCGCCTTGACGAGCCGGTCGGGCATCGAGGCGAAGGGGGAGTGGCTGGACGGCAGGCTGCGGACCACGAACTTGTTGCGGGGCGTCGCGGCGTCGGCCTCGCAGATCATCCGGTCCTGCAACGCAGGCGGGACGGTGTGGTCCTCGGTGGTCCGGATGAACAGGCGCGGGACCTCGCCCCAGCGCTGCACGGTGCCCCGGGCGTCCTCGACCCCCACCCGGACGGGGAGCTCCGGGTTGAAGGCAACGGCGAACTTCAGGTAGTCCTCGGTGCTCAGGTCGTTGTACAACGCCTGCCGACCCCGTTCGAGGTACTCCGGATCGCCGTTGCGCGGGTTGATCCGCACCGCACCGGTGGCGACGGGATCGGCGACGACGATCGCGCCCGAGATTCCGGTCTGGTTCTCCGGGAGCTGGCTGTAGTCGTTGGCAGACGCGAGGTGCACCGGTACGTAGGCAGCGACGTACACCAGCCGCCGCAGCAGGTGGGGGACTGCCTCGGCCACCCGGGTGATCGTGAGCCCGCCCATGCTGTGACCGACCAGGGTGACCTTGCCGTGTTCGGCCATCTTCTCGACCTGGGCGGTGACGGCGTTCGCGTAGTCCGCGAGGCCGATCGTGGCGATCGGCGACGGCTCGGTCGCGAACGCTGCGAAGTCGTTGCGAAGGTAGGACTGCGGGTAGGCGGCGTTGAGCCCGCTGCCGGGAAGGTCGATCGCGAAGGCGCGATGACCCATCGCGACCAGGCGTTCGGCGACGTCGTTCCAGTGGGTCGAGGAATGCCAGGCGCCGTGCACGAAGAGGAAGTTCTGCTTGTCGTCGGTCATGGTCAGAACTCCCATCCGGCGTACTCGGTGTTGTGGACCTTCATGTCTTCGAAGAGGAGCACCATGCGGTCCAGGCACCACGCCTTCGCGCATTGCACGACCACGAGGCCCGTGATGGTCGCGGCCAGGCCGACCGGTCCGAGCGCGACCAGTCCGTAGACCAGGAGCGCCATGCCGAACAGCTGGAAGAGGTAGGTGATGCTGGGCACCCGGGACCGGAACTGGTCCGGAATCTCGACGGAGTTCCGGTCGGCCCAGATGCGCTCGCCGAACACCGCCTTGGACGCCCAGTTGCGGGTCGACGACGGCGTGGAGAACAACACCGGGTTGGCGACCATGAAGACCAGCGACAGCCCGATCGGGATCAACGACCACCAACCGATCCAGTCACGGCTCCAGACCGAGACCGCAAGCAGCGGCAGGACCGCGAACCGGGTCCAGACACTGACCGGAATCGCGTGCCGCATCCAGTTGTCGCCTTCGAGGCCGAACATCCGCGCGAGCTTCGTCTCACGGGCGGCTGTGGCCGAGTGGGTGCTCATCTTTTCCTCCTGGGATCGTCGATGGTGAGCGCTTTCGATCGCAGGTTGCACGCGAGTACTGCCGCCTGACTCGCGCCGCGGGACCGACCGCTGCCATGGCGCTGCCGCGGGCGGCATTGACGCGGCAGCGGGGTCCGTAGCAGCGTGAAACGTCGTGAGGGTGAAGCTGCTCGGTCCGATCGAGGTCGAGGACGCCGACGGGAAGGCTGTTGTGGTCGCCGGGACCAAGCAGCGTGCCGTCCTCGCGATCCTGGCACTGAACGCCCCTCGGCCGGTCCCGGTCGAGACACTGGTCGACGCCGTCTGGGGCTCCGAGTCGGTCTCGGACGCGCGCAACACGCTGCAGCACCAGGTGTCACGCCTGCGCAAGGCCCTCGGCCGGGAGGCGGTCACCAGTCAAGGGCCGACGTACGTGCTGGACATCTCGCCGGAGGACGTCGACGCCGTCCGGTTCGAGCGGCTCGCCACCGAGGGGCGGGCCGAGTTGCGACTGGGGGACATCCGCGCGGCCGCCACCGTTCTGCGCCGGGCCGAACAGCTGTGGCGTGGGCCGGCCTTGGCGGAGTTCGACGGAGACTGGGCGCGCGCCGATGCCGTCCGGCTCGAACAGCTCCGGCTGGACGTGCTCGAAGACCGGATCGACGCCGATCTTCGGCTCGGGCGCCACCGCGAGGTCGTCGGCGAACTCGAGTCGTCGGTGCGGGAGCATCCGTATCGGGAGACGCTGTGGGCCCTCCTGATGGTTGCGCTCTACCGGTGCGGACGGCAGGCTGACGCGCTGGCGGCGTACCAGGAGGCGAGGACATTGCTGGCAGCGGAACTGGGGATCGAGCTCGGACCCGAGTTGCGTGAGGTGGAGGCTGCGGTACTGCGGCACGACCCTGCGCTGAACTGGTCCCCAGTGGACGGCACACCGGCCCCAGCCGCGGCGGCCGTCCATGGGAGCCTGCCCGTTCCGCTCACGAGCTTCGTCGGACGAGAAACCCAGCTGACGCAGGTACGGCGAGCAGTCGGCGAGCATCGTCTGGTCACGCTCACCGGCGCCGCCGGCTCCGGCAAGACGCGCCTCGCGATCGAGGCCGCCTCCGGCCTCCGCGACGACTTCGCCGATGGCGTGTGGATGGTCGAGCTGGAGCCGGTCGCCGATGCGGCCGCCGTACCGCAGGCCATCGCCTCCGCACTCGCCGGCGGTGCAGCCGGGCGGCTGTCAGCCAGCGCGGACGACGGGCCCGCTTCGGCCGGGGCCGGACTGCTCGAATACCTACGACCTCGCCATTTGCTGCTTGTCCTGGACAACTGTGAGCATCTGCTGCCAGGCCTCACCGACTGGGCACAGCTCGTGTTGCCGGCGTGCCCACGGCTTCACCTGCTGGCCACGAGTCGTGAACCGCTTGGCATCGTGGGCGAGATCCACTGGCTCGTGCCGCCGCTCACCGTTCCCGACGGAGGAGGCGACGACCCCGCGACGCTGGCCGCGACGGAATCCGTCCGGCTGTTCGAGGAGCGGGCGCAGCGGGTGAGCACCTTCGAGCTCACCGCTGACAACGCGGCGACCGTGGCCGAGCTGTGCCGTCACCTCGACGGGCTCCCCCTCGCCATCGAGCTGGCCGCCGCCCGGACCAAGGCGCTGCCGGTGAGCTACATCGCCTCCGAGCTGAGCAATCGCTTCACGCTGCTTGTCTCGCCCGGCCGGACGTCCCCGGCGCGACATCATTCGCTCCGGTCGACGATCGACTGGAGCTACGAACTGCTGGACGAGCGGGAGCGAAGCCTGTTCGACCTCCTCTCGGTCTTCGAGGGTGGCTGCTCGATCGAGGCCGCGATGGCAGTGGCTCGCGTCGGTGGCATCGATCCGGCCGGCACCCTGGAGCTGCTCACCCTGCTCGTCGACAAGTCACTGCTCGTCCCTGAAACGGCAGGGCAGCTGAGCGGGCGTTACGACATGCTCGAGACCCTTCGCGACTACGGCCGCGAACGGCTCCAGCAGGCCGGTCTGCTGGCGGAGGCCGGCCGAGCGCATCGCAACTACTTCGTCGCGCTGGCCGAAGACGCCGAGGCTGGACTGATGTCGAAGGACTACCGGACCTGGCAGCTCCGGCTGGAGTCGGAGTTCGGCAACCTTCAGGCCGCGCAACGAAGTGCTCTGTCGAGCGGAGCCTTCGAGGACAGCCTGCGGATCGGCTGCGCGCTTTGGTGGTTCTGGTCGAGCAGCGACCGGCACGCGGTCGGACGCGAGGGGATCGAGGCGGCGCTCCGCGGATCGGGCGGTCAGGTGCGGCCCTTGCTGCGTACCCGCGCATTGACCGTGGTCTGTTACCTGGCCGGCCAGCAGCTCGATCTGGACAACGCGGTTGCCGCTGGAGCGGAGGCCCTCGCGCTCGCCGCGGAGTCCGGTGACAAGTGGACGACTGCTTGGTCCAAGCAGTCGCTCGGGCTGGTGCTGGCGGTGGCGGGCGATCATCAGCGGGCCGCCGTACTTCTCGCCGAAGCGAGGGCGGTGATGGATGCGACGGGCAATCACTGGTACGTCGCTGCGAACGACCTGATCACCTGTCTTCGGGCGCTCCGCTCGAGCGATCTGAACGAGCTCGACAGGGCGAGCCACGAAGTACTCAGCCGGGCTGCCTTGATCGGATATGAACCGTTCCGCTGCTGGGCGTACCTGTTGTGCAGCCGGGTCGCGGAGCTCCGGGGCGAGAACGCGACAGCCCGTGCGGACGCCGAACGAGCGGTCGTCGCGGCCCGCCGTACCCAGCTGAACCACTATGTGTCGTTCGCCTTGGTCCAGCTCGGCCGGACGGCTCTGCTCGACGGCGATCAGGCCGCGGCGGAGGGCGCCTGCCGCGAAGCGGTGATGGCCGCCGAGGCAGGTGGCGCAGGTTGGTTCGCGGCGGTGGCGCGCGTCGGCCTTGCTGGCGCGTTGCGGTCGAAGGGGGACGACGAGGAGGCAGCCAGGGTGCTCCGGGAGGTGATCGGCTGGGGCGAGCGCTCCGATGGGAGCGGGCCGCAGTTCTTCTATGTCGCACTCGGCGGAGACCCGCGCACCCTGGCAGCCGAAATCACTCGGTAGGGAGGATGCTGTCCGGCGGGGTGGCCAGGGAGGGTGGTGCGGACTCCACTGCCAACCGGAGGGGCGGATCCGATGGGAATCACACTTCCGGCCTTTACGCCGCTCGAGGACAGTCTGTGGTTGACCCTGTGCTGCCGGGCACTCGACTACCGCACGCCACACCCGGTCCTCGGCGACGCGATGGCCGACCAGATCGTTCGCACCGTCGACTACGACTACAAGCGGCTCAACATCGGCACCAACCTGCGCCTGAACGCCACGATCCGGGCGAAGAAGATGGATGAGGTGGCCTCGGCGTACCTGACCCGTCACCCGGACGCGATCGGGCTCGACCTGGGCGCCGGGCTCGACACGCGCCGGCAGCGGCTCGCCCCGCCGGACACCGTCGACTGGTACGACGTCGACTTCCCCGTTGTCGCCACCGCGCGCAGTGAGCTGATTCCGGAGCGCCCGCACGCGCATGTGATCGGCGCCGACGTGACCGACAAGGGCTGGTTGGACGGGGTCCCCAGCGACCGGCCGGCGATCATCGTGGCCGACGGCCTGATGGGGTTCCTCAGCCAGGAGGAGCTGATGGGCCTGTGGGACCAACTGCTCGACCATTTCCCCACCGGCGAGATGGTGTTCAACAGCTACACCAAGTTCGCCGTCTTCGCGGCCAAGCATTCTCGCGGCACCCAGTCGGTCGCCGACCTGATCAAGTTCCCCGGCGTCGACGATCCCCGCGACTTCGAGCGCTGGAACCCGAAGTTCCAGTTCGTCAAGGAGATCCTGATCAGCCGCGAACCCGAGGTCGCCGCCTTCCCGACCGCCCTGCGCCTCTACTACCGGGCGCAAGCCCACAGCACGGCCTGGTCCCGCAAGGGGACCATCGTCCTGCACTACCGCTTCTGACCGTGTGACGGACACGACGGTGACTGACCCAGGGCGGTTAGGGTAGCCTCAGCTTTGTGATCGTCTGCCACTGCGAGGTCGTGAGCGACCGGGACGTCCGCGAGAGCATCGCCGACGGAGCCCGGACGGTCGCGCAGGTGTGCGGGGCGACCGGGGCGGGACGGAACTGTGGGGGCTGCGTCTTCTCGTTGAAGCGGTTGTTGTGCCAGCATGGGAGGTCGGTCTCGGCACCCTCGTTCACGGAGGTCGCAAGTGCAACCGGTTGACCCACGCGTCGTCGTACTGCTCAACGAGGCGCTGACACTCGAGCTGACGGTGATCAACGGGTATTTCCTGGAAGCCAGGATGCTCGACAACTGGGGATTCGGCCGGCTGGGCAAGGTGTTCTACGACCTGTCCATCGACGAGATGAAGGATGCCGACGAGCTGATCAGCCGCATCCTGCTGTTCGACGGTCACCCGAACCTGCAGAAGCTCGGTGCCGTCACAGTCGGCGAGGACGCGCAGGAGATGCTCCGGCTGGGGCTCGAGGGCGAGCTCGCCGCGGTGGCGCAGTTCAACGCGGGCGCGAAGGAGTGCCACGACCTCGGCGACCACGGCACCGCCGCGGTGTTCGAGGAAATGGTCCGCGACGAGGAGAAACACGTCGACTGGTTCGAAAGCCAACTCGACGCGATCGAGCGAGTGGGCCCCCAGCAATACCTCGCCCAACAACTCGACCCCGGCAAGTAACCCCGCCGAACCACGAAGGGCGCCACCCGCAGGTGACGCCCTCCGTTGCTCGTCAGCTCACTGACTCAGTTTGGTGAGTCTGGTGTACCAGTTGCCGAGGCTGGTGCGGGTGCCTCCGCAGCTTCCGAAGTTCGCCAGGGTCGGCGAGGGGAAGTACTCGGCGAGTGTGCACGTCTGGCCGATGTACTCCGACGCGAGCCAGATGTTGCCGCCATCGGTCACGGCGGCGCCGTAGTCACCCCAACGGGTTCGCGGCGGATTCCCGACGAACGCCTTGTACGACGTGAATCCGTCAGCCGGCCCGAGGCCCGCGGCCGCGAGGTGGATCGGTCCGACCGATCCGCGTTCGTCGATGCGGACGTAACCCGCGCTCGGGAAGTTGGTCTCGCCGAGGACCGAGAACGCGATCGCGCCCTTGCCGGCCGGTGTGAAGGCGATGGCCGGCATGGTGAGGTTGTTGTTCGCGAGGGCGATGTACCCCTGCTTGGTCACGCGTCCCTCGATCTTGCCGGCGCCGTTGATCTTCGGGCTCACCGCGAACCAGGCGATGCCCGCCTTGAGTTCGCCGTTCACTCTGACCGCCGTACCGGAGGAACCCCACAGGGTCCCGTTGACGTACCAGGTCTGCTGCATCCGCGAATCCAGCGAGTCGGGTGTGGACTCCACCTCGTTGTGGGCGGGTTCGTCCGCGGGGTCGAAGAAGACCTGCCAGCATCCGGGGCCGAACGGTGTCGGCATCGTCGTGTCGTTGATGCAGTCACCGAGCGGGATGTTGCCCGGCTTCTGGTCCGACTTCGGCGGGACGACGTACGTCTGGCTGTTCGTCAGCCGGCTCGTGATGCCGAGGTTCGGAGCCGCGGTGTTCAGCGACGCGGTGTTGGTGATCGCCCAGATGCCCAGCCGGCGCGCGGTACCGGTCGGGTTGCCGGTCTCGCTGCCGTCACCGGCGATCGTGCTCAGCGCGTACTCCGTGCCGTTCCGTTCGCCGGAGTACTCGCCGGCCGGTGAGTTGGCCGGCCAGACGGTGAAGCCCGGCGAGCCGTCGACGGCGAGGTTCTCGACCAGGGTCAGGTTGATGGTGGCCGGGTGGCCGGCGAGCTGGGCCTTCGAGAACGCGAAGATCTGCGCGGCGTTGAAGCCCGGGCCGAACAGGTCGTACTCGTTGGTCGACACGTACACGCCGTTGGCGTCCTGGCCGATGTGCGGGTAGTCCTGGAAGCACGGGCCGTGGACGACACCGTCGAGGGTGCAGCCGTGGTCGGGTGTGCCGTCGGTCCCGTCGTTCTGCGCCGGGACGTGGTAAATGGTCCAGGTTCCGAGCGGGTTGCCGGTGTTCGATACGGCGAGGTCGATCGTGTTCTTGCCGGTGAAGTCGCCGTTCGGCAGGCTGCCCAAGGTGGTGAGCACCACCATGAAGCGCTGGTGGTCCGGGTCGTACAGGCACACCGGGTCGATGACCTGCGGCCCGACCACGCCGGTCGTGCGGTTGATCGCGGGCGGGTAGCCGAAGAACGTGTTGAGGTCCTGGACCCCGCTCAGCGCGGCGGCGTTCGCGGAGCTGTGGACACGCAGCACGCTGTTGACCGCCTCGACGACGAACCCGTTACCGACACACAGCGCCTGGTCGGGCGGCTCGAGCGAGAACTGGTTGCCGCCGTTGGCGAGGCGCTGATCGCGGTGGTTCAGCCCGTTCACACTCGCCAGGACATCCGGGTTGGAGCCGGCCACGGCGCTGGACGCGACGACTGGCGCGTCGAGCGGCTTCTTCGGGAACTTGCCGTTCTTGAAACCCGGGCGCGGACGGGTGAACTGACCGGCCTCGCCGTCGCCTTCCTTCTCTTCCCTGCCTCCGGGCCGCAGCTCCGGCTGCTGCAGACCGTCGATTCCCAACGGACGCGTCTGGATGCTCGTCGTACCGCCGCTGGGGATCGCGCGCGTACCTCCCGCGGCCGCACCCAACGAGGTTGTCGGGGTGATCAGGCCGGCGGAGATGATCAGGGACGCAGTTGCCAGACCCAGCGCTCTGCGCCGGGTCATCTGAGAGGTGAACTTCATGGGTTGCCTCCATGCTGATCGCGTGCGACAGGAGTGACGACCGAACGTCAGCACGTCGGCACCCGCGATGCAGTGGTCGGCCTACCGCACCCCGAGTTGCCCGTTCGCCAAGCTTCAAAGCCATTTGAGCCCCGAAACGCGCCGGGCGCAAGAACACGCAACCTTTCAGAAACCGTTGGCGCCATCGGCCGGCGACTCGGAGAAGGGGCGTGCTTCTCCGAGTCGCGGCGGGTGGTTACGGCGTCGGATCGGCGTACTGCCCTCCGAAGATGTCGCTGTTGCCGAACGTTGCCGGGCAGGTGCCGAGCACGTTGGGCGGGCTCACCGGGCTGGCCGTGTACAGCGAGGCCCGGTAGGCGTTGATCGAGTCGCACGGAGCCGCGTCGCGGGTGTCGTTCCAGACCGCGACCGCGAAGTCGTTCGTCGCCGCGGCGTACACGTAGTCACCGAGGAACTCCGAGATCAGCGCGTTCGCACTGCTTCCGCGCGGATCTCCGGCCTGTGCGCGATCGAGCTCCGACCAGCCGGTCGGTACGCCGTTGACCACGTTCGCGTGCAGTACGACGCCGACCAGCCCACGTGGGCTCGTGGTGTTGTTGCGGTACGGCGTGGTGAACGCGTTGTAGACGACGTACAGATCCGATCCGTCCGGAGACACCGCCGGTGCGCTGTAGACCGGCCGGTCGCCGGCCGCGATCGGCACCGCCAACGGAGCGGCCCAGGACTGTCCGCCGTTGCGCGACCAGGTCAGCATCAGCTGCTCATGGTCGAGCCCTTGACGGCCGTCGGCCCAGGTCATGAACATCTCGTTGGTCCCGCCCACGCCGGTCGGCCGGGCGTTCGCGATGTCGACGTTCGGACCGCCGGCCAGGTCGACCCGGGCGCCGGCGATGCCGTCCATCACCGGACGTCCCTCGACCGGGTCGAAGACGCCCGGCTCGACGACAGGTGCCACCAGCAACGGTCCGGTCCAGTGCGCGCCACCGTCCGTGGAGCGGTACATCATCTGGTAGTTGGTTCCGAGCCGGGTACCGACGCCGAAGACGTACACGTTGCCGGCGCTGTCCGTGCGTACGACGCAGCCGTCGGGCTGGGTGTTGACGCCGTTGTGCGCCGCGGGGCCGACCTGCGACGTGATCCAGCTCCTGCCGCCGTCGGCAGAACGCCCGACGGTCAACGGCTGCGGGAACGCCTGCCCGTGGCTGTTGCTGCGGAACGATGCCCAGCACACGTAGACATGGCCGAAGAACGGGCTGCTCTCGGCGTTGTCGGCATACACCTGCTCCTTGTCGGAGAAGGTCGTGGCCGACTGCTTGGAGATGATCACCGGCGATTGCCAGGCCGCGTCCTTGCTGGCCGCGGCGCCGCGTACGTCGTCGGTGGTGGACACCGCGATGGCCTCGAACCCGCGGAACGTCTCCAGTTTCCGGTCGGCGCTGAAGTTGGAGGTCAGGTTCGCGTAGTACAGCCGCGACCCGTTGCTCCACGAGAAGGTGCCGCCGGGACCAGGCCGGGGGCCGAACGCCACTGCCGGATCACCATCGGACACGAGTCCGGCTTCGAAGTAGTGGGGCAGGGTGCCGATCGGGCCCACGCGCGGAGCACAGACCGCCGGACCGAGGCAGTGCCGGGCGCTCCACCCGGTGTACGTCGGCTGTGTCCAGGCTCCGCCGTTGAACGAGAAGTACACCCCGGATACGCCGACCCCGTCGGTGAACGGGCAGGTCGACGGGTCGCCTGCCGCGCAGGACTCCATGTCGATCTCCTCGTTCGCCCCGGCGACCACGACGCCAGGGTCGTGTGCGTCGATGGCGACGGCCGGCTCGTTCTGCTTGTTCTGCGAGAACGGCGTCGACGGGCTACCGACGGTGACCTCAGGATCCGCCGGTGAGGCAGAGGCAGCGACGGCGGCGCCGGCGAGAGCGGCTGCGACTGCAGCGATGGAAGCGATGATGCGGCGTGATGCGCCCATGATCCCTCCCCGGGAACGACCATCGGCCCGGGACCGTTTCCCGGCCCGTCTGGACGCCTCGACACTGCACCCACAGCCCCCACCACACAACACCTCAACCCCCGTGACGGGCGACCCGGTCACCGCCAATGCGAGGGCGCCAGGACTCGGGGGAGTCCTGGCGTTGACACGCCGTCGGTGGTGCGGAGCATGGAGTGCGGGGGAGGTGCCGTGTCCGTTGCATTGCCTGGGCGCCGGTCGTACGACGGCTTGTGGTTCGTGCTGTTCGTCGTACTAGTCTTCGTCGGCTCGGCCGTCGTATCGCTGCCGGAGTCCGATGACCCGGCGGAGGCCATCTCGTCGTTCTATCAGGTGCACCGCGGCGCCATTGTGATCACACAGGCCATCGGGCTGGCGGCGGTCATCGTGTTTCTGCTGGTGCTCGCGGTGCTCCTGCGCTGGGTCGGTGGTGGGTGGCCGCTGCTGATCAGCGGCGGGCTCGTCGCACTCGCGAGCCTAGGGACCGCGGTGCCGGTGCTGGTGCTCGCTCTCGATGACCGGCTCGGTGCGTCCGGGACCATATCGGCCGCCCGTTGGGCTGACTGGTCTGACGACGCGTTGTTCGTCACGATCGCCTTGTTCGTCGGCGTTCTCGCGACGCGGATGCAGACGCGAGCCCTGCGAGTGGCGTGCACCGTCGTCGCCGTTGCTTGCGCGCTCCGCGGCGTCGAGGCTCCGCTCGGCTTCCATGCCCTCGACGTCGTCGCCCCACTGATGTTCCTGATCCTGATGATCTGGCTGGGAATCGCCCGTTTGAGAACCAGTTCCGCGATCCGATCCGAGTAGAGAAAGGGCGCCACCCGTAGGTGACGCCCTCCAATGGATTCAGCTGTCAGCCGGGAACGGCACGCCGGATACCGCCAGGGCGAAGAAGCGTTGCGCACCTCCGCGCACAGATGTGTCGAGGAGGTGGGCGGGCTAGTGGGCGTAGGTGGTGAGGAAGCGGTCGCGGAAGGTGTCCATCGGCCAGACCGGTGCGCCGGCGTCGGGCCGCAGCCCGGTCTGCCAGCCCCAGGCCGCTGTCCGATCCGTCACGGCCGGGTCGGCGGCGATGATACTCACCGGCACGTCGTGGCTCGCCCCATTGCCCGACACGATGCTCGCCGGCTGATGGTCGCCGAGGACGACGAGCACCAGGTTGCGGTCGTGGAGCTGCTGTACGAACGAGGTCAGGGCGTCGAGCGAGTAGGCGATGGACTGTGCGTATGCGGCCTTCACACGGTCCGGCTGCCGCCATACGTCTTCCGGCGAGTCGCCCTCGGCCGGCATCGGGTCGAAGACCGAGCCGTCACCCACCCGGCTCCAGTCGACCATCCGGGGGAGCGGCGCCCAGGGCGTGTGGCTGGAAACCAGGTCGACCTCGGCCATGACGGGAGCGCGGTTCGGCTTCTCGAACTCCAGCCGCTGGAGCGCGGCCAGGGTGTACTGGTCAGGCATCGAGGCATAGCTGAACGACGGCCCGGCGTACCCCACGTTCCGGCGGTCGTAGACCATGTCGTAGTGGTAGTACGTCTTCGCCACCGACCAGTCCTCGTCGTTCGACGGTACGTCGGCGACTGTCCGCCAGCCGGCCCGACCGAACGCGTCGGTGAGAGTGAGCCGGTCGAGGGTGACGAGGTGGTCGTACCGCCGCTGGTTGTTCACCCACAGCCCGGACTGCAGGGTGGAGTGCGCCAGCCAGCTGATGCCGCCGAAGGTCGGCGAGGTGAGGAAGCCGCTGCGCGAGGAGAAGCCTGCCTGCTGCAACCGCCGGTCTCCGGCCGTGAGCGCCGACCCGACTACAGGAGAGTCGAGCGCCGTGCGTCCGTAGCTCTCGACGAAGACCAGGAGCACGTCCTTGCCTCTCAGACCGGTCAGCAAGTCGTTGCCCGGGGTGTCGCGGAAGGGATCCTGCTTGAGCGCCCGTACGAACTCCTGCTGGTCGCGGAGATCGTCACGGACCTGCGTGGCGAGCCGAGCTGCGGAGGTCGAGGCGAGCGGTCGTACGGGCTCCGGTCCGACGCCGGTCAGCGCGGGCACGATCGAGATCGCGGCCAGGACGGCCACGATCCGGATCGTCGGCCGCCGGTGTCTCGCCACCAGCCGGGTCACCCGCACTGCCGACAGCGGCAGCAGGGCGAGCAGGGCCACGCAGAGGACTCCGACTCCGATGAAGACTGCGATGGCGCCGACGCGACCGATCGAGTCGCCGAGCAGACCCAGCGCGGAACCGGCGTACGCCGCGTCGTAGACGGGGTGGAAGGCGCGGTCGAAGGCGAAGTAGAAGCCCCTGTCGAGCAGCCGCAGGAGCATCAGCACCCCGACGAGGAGACCGCCGATCAGTGCGAGGATCCGCGCGAGTCTCGACGGCAGTACGCAGACGAGTACGACGAACACCAGGCCCTCGAGCGGGATCCGGAGGAAGGCGGCCGGCGACAGACCGCCGGTGTGGTCCGGCACGACGAGCGCAGCCCAGACCAGGAGCACCGCGAGCGCCGACGTCACGGTGGCACGAGTGCCGGGCGGGCTTCCGGCCTGGCGCCACAGCCCCCAGATCTGACGGCCGAACGACTCGGCCAGCAGTCCCAGCGCGATCAGCAGCATCACCGTGGTCGCGGCGCCGGGCAGGATGCCGGTCGCCGCGACGGTCAGGGCGATGCCTTGGATCGCGGCGACTACCTTGGCCCAGTAGCGAGGCGGGAGCGAGCCGCGCAGCCACGGCAACGCCCAGCCGGCGGCCACGAACACATAGCGGGCCGCACCGATCGCAAGCACCCACCAGCCCGTCGTACGGGCGACGTACACGCTCAGGACCAGGATCAGGAACGCGTCGACTTCCATGTCGAAGCGCGCGCCGAACGCCGAAGCGGTGCCGGTACGCCGAGCGATCTGACCGTCGACCCCGTCGAGGAGCAGCGCGATCGTTGAGAGCGCCACGAGGATCGCCACCGGCGCCTTGCCGCCGAACGAGTCCGCCGTAAGCGCCGCGACCCCGCACGCGAGGATCGCGCGAGCCAGTGTCACTCTGTCCGCGGGCCCCAGCCCGTCACGACGGTGACGCGCCATCGCGCGGGCGAGCAGCGCGGCAAGGCCGGCTCCGGAGGCGACGCCGGTCGCCCAGCCGGCGACGTCGAGGCCGGTGGTCGCCGCGAGTACACCGAGGAGCACGAGTAGACAAGCGAAGCCGGCGAGCGGGCCGGTCAGGATGCGGCTGCGCACTCGACCCTGAACCAGACGCACAGTGCCTCCGTATCTACGGGTACGACAGTCATACGAGAACAGCGTCGCATCGGTTCACGCGAGCCGGCGAAGGAGGCTGCGGTGCCGACAGACGCACGCGCGTTCCGGATCCGCGAATCCGGCGTGGGCTACGAGCGGTCGTTGTGAGAGAGGTGCACATCCTGGTCCCGGATGGGATCGACGACCCGCGGCGGCCGAGCGGCGGCAACGTCTACGACCGCCGGGTCTGTGGCGGGCTCGTGGCACTCGGCTGGTCAGTCCACGAGCACGCCGTGGCGGGCCAGTGGCCCCGCCCTGACGCGGCGGCCCGCTTGGCTGCGGGTGCGACGCTGGCCCGGGTCCCGGACGGTGAAACGGTGTTGGTCGATGGCCTGCTGGCGTCCGTGGTCCCGGAGGTGCTGGAGCCGGAGGCCGACCGCCTGCGGCTCGTCGTACTCCTGCACATGCCGCGGGACGAGGCGCGCGAGGTCGCCGCGCTGTCGGCGGCATCCGCGATCGTGGCCACGAGCGACTGGACCCGGCGGTGGCTGCTCGACCACTACGCGCTGCCCCAGGATCGTGTGTACGTCGTGCGGCCGGGCGTCGACGTGGCCGACCTGGCATCGGGTTCGCTGTCCGGCGGGCGGTTGCTCTGTGTCGGAGCGATCACCCCGGCCAAGGGCTCCGACCTCCTGCTCGAGGCCCTGGCCACGGTGGACGATCCGGCTTGGCGGTGCGTCTTCGTCGGTTCATTGAACCTCGATGTGGAGTTCGTCGACGGACTGCGCCGGCAGGCCAAGGACCGGGGCGTGGCCGACCGGGTGTGCTTCACCGGCCCGCTCACGGGCCCCGAACTCGAGCGCGCCTACGCAGAGGCGGACGCCTTGGTGCTGGCCTCGCAGGCCGAGACTTACGGCATGGTCGTCACCGAGGCGCTGGCCCGCGGGCTGCCGGTCGTGGCCACGAACGTCGGCGGCGTGTCGGAGGCTCTCGGCCACGCCTCCGACGGCAGCCGACCGGGCCTGCTGGTCACGCCGGGCGATCCACAGGCTCTCGCGCAGGTGCTGCGTCGGTGGCTGGGTGACCGCCGAGAGCGGACGCGGCTGCGCGCGGCGGCCAGATCCCGGCGCCTGACGCTGTCCGACTGGGTACAGACTTCGCGCGAGCTGTCGGTTGTGCTGTCGGAAGTCGCCGGATGAACCAGCGGCAGGTGACACCCGTGTTACTGGTACGAGCCCCAACTACGAGATCGGAATCGCCATCAGCCGAAGCATCTGGACCTGGGCGCGCGTGGCGGGCGGCGTCGCGATTCTCGCCGTTCTCGTGTGGCGGGTAGGCACGGGCCCGTTGGTGGACGGGCTCCGGCTGACGACCGGTTGGCCGATCGCCGCCGCGCTCGCAATCACCTTGCTGACCACGTTGTGCTGTGCATGGCGGTGGAGGCTCGTTGCCGGCGGGCTCGGCGTCGAGATGCCGCTGAGGACCGCGGTGGCTGCGTACTACCGGTCCCAGTTCCTCAATGCCACGCTGCCCGGCGGGGTGATTGGCGACGTACACCGCGGCGTGCGCCACGGGCGCGAGGTCGGCGACCTGGGCCGGAGCCTGCGGGCCGTCGCGTGGGAGCGGGCGTCGGGATTTGCGGTACAGATCGTGCTGACGGTGGCCGTGCTGTTCCTGCTGTCCTGGCCCGCCGGCTCCTTTGTTCCCTCGGTCGCCGTGACGGTCGTGGTCGTCGCCGGTGTGGCGCTGATCGCCGTACCCCTGTGCCTGAACCGACGTCGCCTCTCCTCGCGGATCGGACGCGCACTCACCAGCGATCTCCGCGACGCGGTCCTCGCGCCGCGGGCCTGGCCGGGCATCCTGCTCGCCTCCACCGTCGCCGTGCTGGGCCACGCCGCTGTATTCCTGATCGCAGTGCGAGCGACCGGGGCAGACGTGTCGCCGGCTCGGCTGTTGCCTCTGGCATTGGTCGTGCTGACGGCCTCGGCTGTGCCGACGAACATCGCAGGCTGGGGCCCGCGCGAGGGCGCGGCCGCATGGGCGTTCAGCTCGCTCGGGCTGGGCGCGGCGCTGGGCGTCACCGTCGCGGTGGTGTACGGCATGCTCGCGCTGGTCGCAACGCTGCCTGGAGCCGTCGTCCTGGTAGTTGCGCGTCGGCGCGCCCGGGACAGCGCGCGCGGCCCGACCGAGGCGCAGCCGGAGCGAGTCGGGAGTGCCGTAGATGCCTGATGCCCCTGAACTCAGAGAGTCCAGGGGCATCGCGGTGGATCTGTCAGACGTCAGCCGGGAAAGGTACTCCCGTGTTGCTGTGGCAGCGGTAGCCGTTGGGGTTCTTGTAGAGGTACTGCTGGTGGTAGCCCTCGGCGTAGTAGAACGTGGTCGCCGGGGCGATCTCGGTGGTGATGTCGCCGTAGCCGAGGGGCTTGATGACCGGGGCGTAGAGGTCCCGGGTGCGCTCGGCCTCGGCGCGCTGGGCGTCGGTGGTGTAGTAAATGGCCGAGCGGTACTGGGAACCCAGGTCGTTGCCCTGTCGCATGCCCTGTGTCGGGTCATGGGTCTCCCAGAAGACCTTCAGCAGGTCGGTGAAGGTGGTCTTGGTCGGGTCGTACACGACCCGGACCGCCTCGGTCTGGCCGGTGCGGCCGCTACAGACTTCCTCGTACGTCGGGTTGGGGGTGTAACCGCCCGCGTAGCCGACGGCCGTGGTGTACACGCCGGGCTGCTGCCAGAAGATCTCCTCGGTCCCCCAGAAGCACCCGGTGCCGAACCAGACCTCCTCGAACCCCTCGGGTGCGGCGGCGGTCTGCGGCGTACCGAGCACGATGTTCTCGGCCGGGACGGCGAAGCCAGGGGTGGGCCGGCCGGGCAGTGCGGCCTCGGGCTCGACCAGGGCTGTGTTGCGCTTGAAGAACGACATCTCACGCCTCTCGCAGTGTGACTCTCATAGTCTCCCAACGCTGTGACTGAGGCGAACCTTCCCCCGGCCGATTACGGCGGACTTACGCGATCATCGCGGCAGTCCGGCGTACTGGCGACCCCGTTGTGAGGGACGCGTACGACGCAGCCAGCCGACGGACTCCGTCACGCAGCGCGTCCGGGGGCAGCGTGTACGGCAACCGGATGAACGACTCCAGCCCACCATCCGGCGAGAAGCGCGACCCCGCCACCAGCAGTACGCCGTTCCGTTGCGCAACCCCGACCAGACTCGACCCGACCGGCTCCGGCAGCTCGCACCACAGCGACAAACCGCCACCGGGCAGCCGGAACCGCCAGGACGGCAACTCCGCCGACACCGCCTCCGCCAGCGCATCCCGCTCGCGGGCGAGCGTCACCCGACGCTCCGGCAGGAGTGCGGCCCGCTGCCGCAACAGCCGGGCGACGACCAACTGCTCCAGCACCGGCGCCCCCAGATCGAGCGAAGCCCGCGCGTCGAGGACCTGGGCGACCAGCGCCTCCGGCACCCGCATCCACCCGATCCGCAGCCCGCCCCAGAACAGCTTGCTCGCCGATCCGACCGTGATCACGCCTTCCGGGTGGTACGACGCGAACGGCGGCGGCATCTCCTGACCGTCCAGCGACAGCCCGAACAGCGTCTCGTCGATGATCGCCGTCGTCCGGGTCCGCGCGAACGCGATCGCCAGCCGCTGCCGGTCCGCCGCCGACATCAGCCAGCCGGTCGGATTCTGGAAGTCCACCACCATCCAGGCGGCCCGCGGCGCGGTCTGCCTGATCGTTGCCTCCAGCAAAGGAAGGTCCCAGCCGGTCGGCCCCATCGGCGCCGCCACCAGCCGGCAGCCGCTGTGCCGGATCGCGTCGACCGAGTTCGGGTGGGTCGGGCTCTCGGTCAGCACCCGGTCGCCGATCTGGGTCATCGCCCGGATCGCGATCGACGTCGCGGCCAGCGCGCCCGCGGTGATGATGATCTGACCCGGCGAGGTCGGCAGCCCGCGTTCGGCGTAGACGGCCGCGACCTCCTCGCGCAGCTCCGGCAGACCCTGCGGGTGGTACCCGGGGGTGGCGAGGTGAGCCGGGAGATCGGGCGTCGCGGCGGCGACCGCGGCGCTGATCCCCGGGATCGCGGCCGGCGCCGCGGCGGTGAAGTCGTAGTGCGCCTCGGTGTCGAACGTCGGGGCGTGGTGCCGTCCGAGCTCGGGCTCGAGCCGGCCTGGGAGGGCCGTCACACTGCCCGAGCCGCGGCGGCTGATCAGGTACCCGCCGTCGCGCAACTCCCGGTACGCCGAGGCGACCGTCGTACGACTGACGCCGAGCGCCTCGGTCAGCTCGCGCTCGCTCGGCAGCCGCGAGCTCGGCATGATCCGGCCGTCCGCGATCAGCAGCCGGAGCCGCTCGGCGAGGACCCGGTACGCCGGACCCGTCCCGTCGGCCCAGGCGCCGAGCAGGCCGGTGAGGGTGCTGGCGGGGAGATATTGCCCTTTCATGCAGTCCACTATTGCGCAATTGGCTATCGATCACCAGGCCACTTACCGCACAAACTGGACAGGTGACCGCCACTTCCGATGCTCCGCCGCGTCAGCTCGCGCCCCTGAACCCGCTCCAGCAGCTGAAAGCGGGCCACCTGCCGCGCCGCCTGGTGCAGTTGTACGTCGGCCTGATCCTGTACGGCGCCTCGATGGGCCTGATGATCCAGGGCAACCTCGGCCTGGACCCGTGGGACGTCTTCCACTCCGGCATCGCCAAGCACGTGCCGCTGAGCTTCGGCACCATCGTGATCGCGGTCAGCTTCGTCGTACTGCTGGCGTGGATCCCGCTGCGGCAGTGGCCCGGGCTCGGCACGATCAGCAACGCGATCGTGATCGGTCTGGTGACGGACCTGACGCTGGCCACGGTCGACCGGCCGGACGCGCTCTGGCTGCGGATCGTCTTCATGGTCGCCGGCGTCGTGGTCAACGCGCTGGCCGGTGCGCTCTACATCGGCGCCCAGTTCGGCCCGGGTCCGCGTGACGGGCTGATGACCGGCCTGGTACGACGTACCGGCCTCAGCGTCCGCCTGGTCCGCACCACGCTCGAACTCGCCGTCCTCGCGACCGGCTTCCTGCTCGGTGGCTCGGTCGGAGTGGGCACAGTCGTCTACGCCCTGTCGATCGGCCCCTTGGTCCACTTCCTCCTCCCGATCTTCACCGTCCGCCTCAAGGGGGTGAACTGACCGTCTCCCGGCGTACGGGCATCTCGGTTGTCGGTGGTCGGAGTTAGCGTTTGTGGGGTGAGTCGTCTCGGCACGTTCCGGTTCTCGGCGCCGCTGTGGCAGTACCCGGGCGAGGGGAGTTGGTACTTCGTCACCGTCCCGGAGGAGATCAGTGACGACATCGCCGACCTGACCGCGGGTACGCGCAAAGGGTTCGGCTCGGTGCGTGTCACCGCCACCGTCGGCGGTACGACGTGGCAGACCTCGGTCTTCCCCAGCAAGTCCGGCAGCTACTTCCTGCCGGTGAAGAAGCCGGTGCGCCTCGCCGAGCACCTGACCGAGGGCTCACCGGTCGACACGTTGCTGAAGCTAGCCGATCTCTAGGGCCGCGTAGTGATGTCGTTCTTGCCGGCCTTCACCAAGAGCAGGACGGCCACGAACGCCGCGGCGATCAGCCCGAACCCGATCCAGAACGCGACGTGATAGCCGTGGATCGCGGCGAGCGGATCGAACGCGGACGGGGAGAAGTGGTGGGCCACGACATAGGACGCGACCGCACTCGCATAGAAGGTGTTCAACAGCGCGGTGCCCAGGGACCCGCCGATCTGCTGCGTCGAGTTGAGCACCGCGCTGGCGACTCCCGCGTCGTCGTCGTTCACCCCGGTGAGCGCAAGGCTCGACAGCGGCACCATCACCAGCGCGAGGCCGACGCTCATCAGTAACTCTCCGGGCAGAACGCTGGTGACCCAACTGCTGGTGTCAGAGATGAACGTGAAGGTGCCCAGACCGATCGCGCCCAGAGCGAGCCCGATCAGCATCAGTGGCTTGGGTCCGGTGCGCGGCAACAGCGCCGATACCACGACCGAGGTGACGATGATGCCGATGCTGAACGGCAGGAATGCGATACCCGACTTGAGTGCGCTGTAGCCCAGGTTGTACTGGAAGTAGTAACTCAGGAACAGGAACATCGCGAACAGCCGGCGAAGACCAGGAGCGAGGCGAGATACGAGCCGCCGCGATTGCGATCGAGCACCACCCGCATCGGCAACAGCGGGCTCGCCGTACGCAACTCCACGAGCACGAACGCGATCAGCAAGATGACGGCGCCCACGAGATAACTGATGACCTCGACCGAGAGCCAGCCCACACCGGTCTTGGCTGCCTGGGTGAATCCGTACACGAGGGTGACCAACCCGGCCGTGCCGAGGACCGCGCCAGGGACGTCGTACGAGCTCCCGCCGCCGGACTTGCTCTCGGTGACCAGGATGCTGCCGGCGATGAAGGCCACGATCGCGATCGGCACGTTGATCAGCAGGCACCAGCGCCACGACGCGTACTCGGTCAGCACGCCGCCCAGGATCAAGCCGATCGCGGCGCCACCTCCCGAGATAGCGCCGTAGACCGCGAACGCCCGGGACCGCTCCTTCACCTCGGTGAAGGTCACCGTGATCAGTGACAAGGCAGCGGGCGCGAGCAGTGCCGCGAACGCGCCCTGGAGGGCCCGCGCGCCGAAGAGCGTCGCGCCGTTCTGCGCCGCGCCGCCGAGCGCCGACGCCGCAGCGAAACCGAGTAGCCCGATCAGGAAGCCCCGCTTGCGGCCGGTGTAGTCGGCGATCCGTCCGCCCAGCAGCAGCAGGCCGCCGAACGCGACGGTGTAGGCGGTGACCACCCACTGCCGATCAGCGTCGGAGATACCCAGGTCGCGTTGCGCCGAGGGCAGCGCAATGGTCACGACGGTGCCGTCGAGCACCACCATCAGCTGAGCGATCGCTATCACCGCCAGGGCCCACCATCGGCGGCTGGGTAGTACGGCGACCGTCTCGCCGAACGACTCGAGTCGGTTCTCGTCGTCCTCGCGCTTGCCTTGGGCGGCGGCCCGCTCAGCGTCTGAAGCCATGATCGACCGTTCCATTCCAGTCTCGGTGGTTCCGCGGTACACGGTCGCCTGGACCAAGGTGAGCCGTCCTCACCGAATGGAGGTGATTCCCCCGCCACGGGTTCCGGGCGTCATCGCCGGTGCGGTCTCGGCGTGAGCTGACGGACCTCGACCAGGTCGAGGCCGAGCGCCTCGATCTCCGCCAGGACGCCGTACAGCGCAGACCGGTCCAGCAGCCCGGTGAGCACGGTGTCGGCGCCGTGCCGCCGCGACGCCAGCGCCGGGAACGCAGACAGCACGGTGGCGCCGAGGTGGCCGCGGATCCGGATCGCGTACGGCGCCGGCGTGGGGTCCATGAAGCACATGGTCAGGGGCGCCCAGGTGACCGCGCATCACTGGTATGAGGTGACCCGCGCTATCTCGTGCGGCCGGCCGCCAGCAACCGCAGTTCCCGCGCGCGCCGCACGGCCGAGGAGCGGTCGCGGACCTGGAGCTTGGCGTAGATGCTGCGCAGGTGTGTGCCGACGGTGTTCGGCGAGACGGACAGTTCGCCGGCGATCTCGGGCCGGGACAGGTTCGTCGGGAGATAGCGCAGCACCTTGAGCTCGCCCGGGCTGAGTTCCTGTAGCGGCGGCAACGAGGACTCCTCCTCTGTGGCCGCCGGGGGAGGGCTGTGCAGGATATCGAGGATGTCGGCGAGCAGCGCGGCGTGCGCTGTCTCATGCCGCGGCAGTGCCTCGAGTAGTTCCCGGGAGCCTGTCATCGCGAACGGGAGGATCAACCGGTCGGACTCCGCGAGAGCCAGCGCCTGTTCAGCCGCCTGGCCGGCCGCGCGCTGGTCACCGAGCTCACGATGGGCGAGCCCGGCTAGCAGGTGAGCCTCGATGACGGTGACGTCCCCGAGGACGCGGGCCGTGCCATCCAGAACATCGGCCACGGCGGCTAGAGCCGCGGCCGGTTCGCCCTCGGCGAGGCAGATCACCGCGAAGGCGTTACGGATCTCACCGGAGCCTGCCCGCTCGTCATCGAGCGCGGCGAGCAAGGCGCGGGCCTCGCCGGTCATCCCGAGGCGGGCCTGGGTAGCCAGCAGCCACCGGGTGGTCCGGGTCGCCAGCGCCCGCGATTCCGCGAGCTGCGATCCCTGGTATTCGGCCGCGCGGAACTCCTCGAGCGCTTCCTGATGGCGGCCGCGGCCGGCGTGGAGTAACCCAGCCGTCTGGTGCAGCAGGAGGGTGATGTCCGGGCCGGTGTCTGTTTGCAGGGCCTGTCTGGTTCGTTGCAGCCATCGCTCGCCCTCGTCGAACTCGCCCGTCCAGATCAGGTTGGCGGCGAGCATGATCAACGCGGGCGCGATCACCGGTTCCGCGCCCCATCCGTGTCGCTCAGCGAGCGCGATCGCCTCACGACAGCGCCGCTGTGTTGTGGCGAACGAGTGGAGGACCAGCGATGCGAACCCAAGTTGCGCCAGGCAACCGACTTCGAGGTAGGGACGGCCGATCTCCCGGGCCAGCGCGGCGCCTTCCCGCAGGTGCCGTTCGGCGTCCGGGGCGGCTGGCAGCCCGAGCGTCCACGCCTCGGCGGTCCCCAGATTCATCAGCGCCACCGCGCGCAGATCGCTGCCGAGCGCGATGTCCCCGTGGGACTGCCCGGTGACCGGGGAGGCCAGGAATCTGGCCTGCTCGATGACGCCGGCAAGCTGCCCGCGGCGTCTGGCCAGCGACAGCGTCAGCGACGCGACCGCCACCCGGAGGCGCCGCCGGCGATCCGGCGGCGTCGCCTGGACATGCGCCTCGGCGAGGGCGAGATGGGCGGCCGCCTGGTCCAGACGTCCCTGCGCGAGGTCACCCATCGCACGCACCAGGCCCAGCTCGGGGTGATCCGCGCCCTTGGGGAAGGCTCGCACCAGTGCCTGCATGGTCTGCGCTCGCCCGTCGAGCGTCAGGCTGAACGAATGGTCGGCGAGCAGCCGGGCCGCATCGGCCCAGTCGCCCGCCGCCTGGGTGTGCCGGATGGCCTCGACCACCTGGCCCTGCACGGTGAACCAATCCGCGGCGCGTCGGTGCAGCGCCGGCACTTCTTCGGGCAGCGACCCGCGCAGCTCCAGTCGCAGGAGATCCGAGAAGAGGTGGTGGTAACGGAACCACGTGCGCTCAGGGTCCAGCGAGACGACGAACGCGCTCGCATCCTCGAGTTCCAGCAGGGTTCGTTCCGAGCCAGGGCGGCCGGTCAGGAGGTCTGCGAGCTCGCCATTGACGCGATCGAGCAGGGAGGTCCGCACGAGCAGATCTCGTACGTCGGGTGGCTGCCGCTCGAGCATCTCGGCGATCAGGTACTCGGCGACCGTGCGGTCGCTGCCGGAGAACTCCGCGACGAACCGCTCCGGATCGGGGTGACCGGCCAGGGACAGCGCGGCAAGCCGCAGGCCCGCGGCCCACCCCTCGGTCCGCTGATGCAGCAGCGCCGCCCCGGCCGCCGACAGTGCGATGCCCGAGGCATCGAGAAGCTCGCGGGTTTCACGTTCGGAGAAGCGCAGGTCGGCCGCGCGGATCTCCGCCAGCTCGCCGGCCAGGCGCAGCTGATGCAGCCGCAGCCGCACATCGTGACGCATGGTCAATATAGCGCGCACCTGTGGGGGAAGGTTCGTCAGCAGTCGGGTGAGCTGAGAGAGGGCCTCCGGCGAATTCAGCTCGTGAAGATCATCAATGACCAACGTGACGCCGCCTTGAGCGTCGGCGAGCTCCGACAGCACCCGGTCGACCATCGCCGGTGCATTGAAGTCAGGTGTCGCTGCTCGCGGTTCCACGCGGCCGGCAGTGGCCGAACCCTGACCGATGGCGTCGAGCAGGGCCAGCCAGAACTGCTGGGCGTCGCGCTGGTCGCGTTGTACCTGTACGAGGGCGAGCCGGAACTGCTGCCCCGGCCGGCCGGCCCACTCACGCAGCAGGCACGTCTTCCCGCTACCGGCCGGAGCCGAGATGATCGTCACCTTCCGCGCCGCCGCGCGATCCAGGGCAGCGACAAGATCACCACGATCGATCAGCCGGGGAGTCGCTGGAGCCACCGTCACAGGCCCGCCCTACTCTCCACGCCGGACACTGCGGCGCCAGTCGCCTGGTCCTGGCGCCTTTCCCTCTCGGTATCAGCCAAGTGAACACGCTGTCAATCGGCGCGAACCCCGGTCGGCGCCGCACTGTCATCCACGCGGCGCCGGCGATCCGTCCCGCAGTGTCCTGGCGCGGCAGAGCACCTGGTCAGGTGGCGTTGAGGTAGTCGACCAGTTCGCCGAGCTCGGAGGCCCAGCCTTCGGTGTTGCTGCTGAAGGCCTTGCGGTAGTCCTCGTCGGGGAGCTGGGCAAAGCCAGACTCGACGACGGTGAGGCGGGTGCCGGTGTCGACGGGTTCGAGGGTGAACTCGACGTACGTCCGGCGCGGGTCCTCGGCGGGGAGGCCGTAGATGTGCCAGGTGAAGCCGAAGATGGTCGGCTCGTCGACGCGCTCGATCCGCATCTCGGCCTTGTCGCCGCTGTTCCAGGTCATCTGCCCGGTCCCGCCCGGCCGCAGGTCGATCGTCGCCTGATGCCCGAACCAGGTGCCGAGCCCTTCCGCGGTGGTGAGCGCCGCCCACACCTTCTTCGGCAGGTGCGCAAGCTCAACCGTCCGCTCGATCCGATCGGGAAACCCCATGACAACCTCCAGCAAATAGCAACCGTCTAGTTGCAATCCAACCTATTGCAACCCCAAGGTTGCGTCAAGATCTTCAGTTCGAGATTGCCGGATGGGCGGGTGGAAAGGCGAACGCCGCCGGGTAGCCGGCGGCGTTCGGGTGCTTCGGGACGGGCGGGTTACTTGTTGAACTCGGGGCCCTTCTGGCCGGCGGCTGGGCCGCTGGTCGGGCCGCCGGTGCGCTGGGCTTCGCCTTGAGTGCCCTGCTGCTGGCCCTGCGCGTTCGTTTCCTGCGCGGCGGCCCGGGCGGGAATCTGACCTGCGGAGGGCTGCCCGGCGTTGACGAACTGAGCGAGGTTGCCCTGCCGGTCGGCGCCGGCGCGGTGCTGGCCCGGGGCCTGCTGGGCGTACTGGTAACCCGACGTCTGCAGGGACGAGGCGGCCTGAACCAACTGCTGGGCGGCGGCCGCACGCGCCTCGGGGGTCTGCGCACTGACCAGGGCGTGAGCGTGGGCGCTCAGGGCTTGGATGTCCTTGCCGTGCACGTTGGCCTGGTTCAACGCCGGGTTCTTGAACGCGGCGAAGGCGGCGCGCGCGGCGTTGGCGCGGTTGGACGCGTTCGACCGCCGGTCCTGGACCCAGCGGGACATCCGGTCGACCGTGTTGCGGCCGGCCTGAACGGCGTTGCGGCCGGCAGTCTGCGCACCGTCGACAGCGTTGCGGCCCAGGTTCTGTGCGCCTTCGACGGCGTTGCGACCGGCCTGGACGGCGTTGCGGCCGGCGGTTTGCGCTCCCTCGACAGCGTTGCGGCCCAGGTTCTGTGCGCCCTCGACGGCGGCGCGGCCCTGGGCTGTGATCGCCCGGCCGGCAGCGTCCAGGCGCTCGTTCACGACCTGGGTGGCGAGGTCCGCCTGGACCTGCACCCGCTGCCCGAAATCGGCCACTCGGTCGACGGTGTTGTCGCGGATCTCGCCGGCCCTGGTGACGGTGTCACGACCGAACTGGCGGGCCTGGGTCGCGAGGGTCTGGGCGCCGTCGCTCAGCCGGCGCGCGGTGTCGACGGAGACCTGCTGGACCCGGGCGGCGGCGTTGTAGATCGGGCCGAGCGCCTGGTGGGTGTTCATGGCCCGCTGCAACGCCTGCTGCTGACGGGCGTCGAGGTTCGCGAGCCATTCGAGCGCCTCGAAGGCGTTGCCCTGCTGCCACATCCCAGGGCCTTGGTGCGGGGTGGTCATCTGCGAGCTCCTAGTCGATGTAGACCGCGTAGTTGACACAAACCGAGCTGGTCAGCGGATCCCTGGTGGGCTTGTCGCTGAAGAGGTGGATCTGGGCGCCCGGGCGAACCCAGACGGCGAGGTGCCGCCGGTCCGCGCCCGCACCCCGCGCCCACTCGTCGAGGAACGTCGGGCTGCTCTCGTCACCCACGTAGTCGGGATCGCCGAAGTGCTTGCGGGCGAGCTCGAGGTGGTCCGGCCAGGCCTTGTCCAGTCCGGCCTCGGCGGCCGGGATGTCGTCCGGCTCGATCTCGTACGCGATCCAGCCGCTGTTGCGGCAGTCGGAGAAGGCGAGCCCGTCGAACACGATGATCGTGCTGCCGCGCCGCGTGGTGAATCCCCACGACGCCACCAGCGGGTCGATCTCTTCGCCGGCCGCCAGGGGCCATGGCTGCCAGTCGGTGGCGGCCGTCACCCGCTGCACGAGTGCGCGGACCACTGCCGGGCCGGACGCGTCGCTGTCCGGGCCGGCCACCCTGGTCCAGTCCGCTACGTCGGCGAGGTCGGCCATCGCCAGGTCGTCCTCGTCGAGCGGCCTGTCCTGCGTCTTCATCCGGGCTTGTTCCTTCCGTCTCTGTCAGGCCTTTCGGCCGCAACCGTAGGCCCCGGTCAGGGTCACGTCATCGCGCCAATGGTTGCGGTCAGGTCACGGGATCACACGGGTCAGCGGTTGATCGAGTCGCCCTGCCGCTCGGTGGTCTGACCTGACTTGTGCAGCCCCTTCTCGGCCGCGGCGGCGGTGTCCCGGGCGCCCGCGGGGTTCGAGGGTTCGGCCGGCGGCCTGCCGGCAAAGGCAGCGTGGACCTCTTGCATGTCTCGCACCGACAGGCTTCCTGAGTTCCTCGCCGCGCCGCCCGGTGCGGTCTGTTGCCCGTCGGGCCGTTGCCCCACGGCTTCGGCTGCCGCTGGCTGGGGTTGCCCGGGCGTCTGTCCTGCGGCCGCGTCCACCCAGTGCTGGGCGTTCTCCGGGTCGCCCTCCTGCCGGGCAGCCGGCCGCTGGGTCTCGACGACCCGGTGCATTCCGACATTGTGCTGGCCCTCAGCCGTCTCCGGCTGCTGCACGGCCCCGGCCTGCGGTTGCACCACCTCAGGCTGCCGCTGTGCACCCTCGGCCCGCTCCGGCGCACCCCCGGACTGCTCCGGGGCGCCTTCGGGCTGTTGCTGTGCCGCACCGGTTTGCGCTTCCGCTGCCTCGGGTTGCTGTTGGGCGACTTCCGGCTGGAGTTGTTGGGCGACCTGGACCTGCTGCTCCAGCTGGGCTTGCTGTGCCTGGAGCTGGGCGACCTGATTCCTTAGGGCCTCGACCTCGAGTTCCAGCCGCTGGATCCGATCCTGCAGGAGTGCCTCTTGCGGGGTCGGAACCGGCTGGGTCTGCTGCTGCCCGATCGACGCGGCCTGCTGTGTTCCGTGCTGCTGTGCTCCGAGTTGCTCGTAGGCCCGCTGCTGGAACTCAGGCGCCAACGTTGACGGGCCACCGGTGACGACTCGCCGCATGCCCTGTTCCGCCAGGTACTGGAGTCTGGCTGCGGTCATTCGCTGGGCGCCGATGGTCTGCAGGTCACTCGGTTCCATGCGGTCGACCGCGTTGCGAGCCATCGCGTACCCGGCCTTGAGCTCCTTCGTCCCCCGACGGACATCGGCCCAGCGGGACGCGGCGTTGCGCACCATCTTGGCCGGGTTCCACTGCAGGATCCGGTCGGGTCCTCCCGCGTCCGCCAGGAGCTGGCGCGCGGTGCCCTCGTAGCTCAGGCCGACGCTCCGGGCCGTGTCGTTGAAGTGACCGGCGACGTGCTGCGTCGCCATCTCGGCCAGGTGGGCCCTGGTCAGGCCGGCGCGGCCGATTGCCCCACGCTCGGCTCGGTTCATTCTCCGGACGCCCGCGCGGGCGTTGGCGAAGGCGGCCTTGGCTGACTTCGCGCCCAGCTTTTCGGCTTTCCAGCGGGACTTGCGATCCCGCTTCGCGGCCTTGGCGGCGCTGCGGCGGTCGCGAAAACCGAGACGGGCGGCAGGGGACTGGTCGCTCATCAGGTCTCCTAGTCGATGTACACGGCGTAGTTGACGCCGACGGCGTTCGTCAGGGGGTCCTTGGTGGGCTTGATGCTGTAGAGGTGGAGCTCGGCGCCCGGGCGCAGCCAGACGGCCAGGTGGCGGTGGCCGGCGGCGGCGCCGGGAGCCCAGTCGTCGGCGAAGCCGGGCTCGGAGTCGTCGCCGACGTAGTCCGGCTCGCCCCAGTGGCGGGTGGCCAGAGCGAAGTGGTCGGGCCAGTGCGCGTCCAGCCCGGCCTCTGCAGCGGCGATGTCGTCGGGGCCGATGTCGTACGCCGACCAGCCGCTGTCGGGGCAGTCGGCGAAGACCAAGCCGTCGAACACGATCAGGGTCGAGCCGCGCGGAGTGGTGAATCCCCAGGAGACCATCTCGTCGGCGATCACCTCACCCTGCCGCAGCGGCCACGGCTGCCAGGGTGTCTGTGCCATCACGCGGTGGACCAGCGCCCGCACGACCTCGGGACCGGAATCGTCGCCGTCGGGGCCGGCCAGCCTGGTCCAGTCCTGGATCTCGGCGAGATCCGCCATTGCCAGGTCGTCCTGGTCGAGCGGCCTGTCCTGCGTCTTCATCCGGTGCTGTGTCCTTCCGTCCGCGGTCCGGGGGCAACCACTGAGCGCAACGGTAGGCTGCCGTACGGGTCAGTTGCCACCGGCTCCGACGCGCCTGTGGACAACTCGGATCCATCGAATCGTCCCGGCTGTGGACGGCGTGCACGGCGGCAGCAGACCAGGCCGTACGCTGGTCCGGTGAACACGGAACACCACTACGGCTTCGAGACGCTCGCCATCCACGCCGGGAACGAGCCCGACCCCACCACCGGTTCGGTGGTGCCGCCGATCTACGCGACCAGCACCTACAAGCAGGACGGCGTCGGCGGGCTGCGCAACGGCTACGAGTACTCCCGGTCGGCGAACCCGACCCGGACGGCGCTCGAGGAATGTCTGGCCGCGATCGAGTCGGGCAACCGCGGGTTCGCGTTCGCCAGTGGTCTCGCCGCCGAGGACACCCTGATCCGGTCGCTGTGCGTGCCGGGTGACCACGTGGTCTTCCCCGACGACGCGTACGGCGGCACGTTCCGCCTGTTCTCGAAGGTGCTGGGCGCATGGGGTGTCGAGATGACGCCGGCCGCGGTCACCCACCCGGAGGCGATCCGGGCCGCGATCCGCCCGGGCAAGACGAAGGTGGTCTGGCTGGAGACGCCGACCAACCCCCTGCTGAACGTCGCCGACATCGCCATCGTCGCGCAGATCGCCCACGACGCCGGCGCCTTGCTGGTGGTCGACAACACCTTCGCCTCGCCGTACCTGCAGCAGCCGCTGGAGCTCGGCGCGGACGTGGTCGTGCATTCGACGACGAAGTACATGGGTGGTCACTCCGACGTCGTCGGCGGCGCGCTGATCGTCCGCGACGCCGAGCTGGCCGACAAGATTGCCTTCCACCAGAACGCGATCGGCGCGGTCGCCGGCCCGTTCGACTCCTGGCTGGTGCTGCGCGGCATCAAGACACTCGGCGTCCGGATGGACCGGCACAGCGACAACGCCGAGAAGGTCGTCGAGTTCCTGCAGCGGCACAACTCCGTCAGCCAGGTGCTGTACCCGGGCATCGACGGCCACCCCGGCCACGAGACCGCCGCGAAGCAGATGAAGCGGTACGGCGGGATCGTGTCGTTCCGGGTCACCGGGGGAGAGCCGCACGCGCTGGACATCTGCAACAAGGCCGAGGTCTTCACCCTGGGCGAGTCGCTCGGCGGCGTCGAGTCGCTGATCGAGCACCCGGGCAAGATGACCCACGCCTCGGTCGCCGGCACGCCGCTCGAGGTCCCGGCCGACCTGATCCGGCTCAGCGTCGGTATCGAGACCGTCGACGACCTGCTGCAGGACCTCGACCGCGCGATGTCCTGATCCGTGGCGCTCGTGGTCGCGGTCGACTTCGGGTCGACCTTCACCAAGGCGATCGCGGTGGACTCCGGCTCGGGTGACCTGGTCGCCCGGGCCGAGCACCGCACCACGATCGACACGGATGTGATGGACGGCTGGCACGCCTGCCGTGCTCTGCTCGCGGAGGTCGACCGCGGTGTCGAGAACGCCGAGGTTCTCGCCTGCTCGAGCGCGGGTGGCGGTCTGCGGATCGGTGTCGTGGGCAACGAGGAGCTCGTCACCGCCGAAGCGGGACGGCGAGTAGCTTTGTCCAGCGGTGGCCGGGTCGTTGCCGTGGTCAACGGTGGGCTCACGGCCACCAGCCAGAGGGAGCTCCGCAAGGACCGTCCCGATGTCGTACTGCTGCTGGGCGGCACGGACGGAGGCAACTCCGCGGTGTTGCTCAAGGCAACCGAGACGCTGGCGAAGTACAAGTGGCGCCGACCGGTCGTTGTCGCCGGCAACGTCGACGCGCGGGCCGAGGTCGGCGAGATCCTGACGGCCGCCGACGTACCGCATGTGCTCGCGGACAACGTCGTACCGGAGATCGGGGTGTTCGCGCCGGACAGTGCGCGGGCCGCGATCCGGGAGATGTTCCTGAAGCACGTGATCGGGGGGAAGAACCTGTCCCGCGATCCCGCGTTCGCGCGGATGGTCCGGGCCGCCACGCCCGACGTCGTACTGCGGGGTGTCGAGGTGCTGGCCGGGTTACACGGTGACGTGGCCGTCGTGGACATCGGTGGGGCGACGACCGATGTGCACTCGGTGATCGAGCTCGACCCCGAGGACGCGAACCTCGGCCGTGAGGTGGTCGCGACCCATCCGGTGACGCGGACCGTCGAAGGCGACCTCGGCATGCGGTGGAGCGCCGTACCGGTGGTCGCCGCCGGCATCGAGGCTGGCCTGGTCGCGGACGACGACACGATCCGTACGGCGGCCGAGCACCGGCACCGTGATCCGTCGTACCTGCCGGACAGCGCGCTCGAGGCGTCGTACGACGAGACCCTGGCGACGGTGGCCGCGACGGTCGCGCTCAGACGGCACGCGGGGCGGCAGCGGGTCGTGTTCGGGCCGGGTGGCCGGGTGATCGAGCGGTCCGGGAAGGATTTGCGCGAGGTGGATCTGCTGGTCGGATCCGGGGGAGTGCTGCGGCACAACGGGCCGGAGGCGGCGGCGCGGATCCTGGGCTCGGTCGGCACGAACGCGCGGGAGGAAGGGTGGCTCGTGCCGGAGCGCGCTGAGGTCTGCGTGGACACCGACTACGTGCTGGCCGGTGTCGGTCTGCTGGCCGACGAGGATCCGAAGGCCGCCGAGGGCTTGGCCGCCCAGATTCATGGAACCGCCGCGGCCGGGCACTAGTCTCAGCAGCAAGCTAGCTGCGGAGGTGTGATGAGCGAGGCGGGGAGGGACGACGCGGACGCGTCGGCGACCGGGAGGCCACCGGAGGGGAACGACGATCCGAGTCCGGTCGCGGACAACCAGGTGCTCGAGGAGTCCAGCGTGCCGGCGGAGACGTCGGAGGCCGCGGCTACCGAGCGAACCTCGGCGGGCGGCCCCGGCGACACAGAGGTGACGCGCGGGATGCACATCGCCAGTGCGTGGGCCTGGCGGTTCCTGGTGGTCGTCGCAGCCATCGTGGTGATCGGCTACACGTTGCAGTACCTGTCCGAAGTGGTCATCCCGGTGACCGTCGGCGTACTGCTCACCGCACTTCTCATCCCGATCACGAACGGACTGCAGCGACTCCGCATCCCACGCGGCCCCGCCGCCGGGATCACCGTGATCGCCACGATCGTGCTGGTGGCCGGCCTGCTCACGCTGGTCGGGACGCAGATCGCCAGTCAGTTCGACAGTCTGTCGACGCAGGTCGGCGAGGGTGTGCAGAAGCTGCGGGAGCTCGGCCGGATCAACTTCGGGCTCACCGACGCCGACGTCACCAACGCGATCAAGTCACTGCGCGAGCAGTTCACGTCCGGAGGTTTCCTCGGACAGCAGGCAGCCGCGGTCGGTACCACGGCCACCCACGTCATCGCGGGTCTGTTCATCTCGCTGTTCTGTCTGTTCTTCTTCCTCTACCAAGGCGAGCAGATCTGGCGCTGGCTGGTCCGGCTGTTCCCGCGCCGGGCCCGGGTCAAGGCGGACACGTCGGGGCGGAAGGCCTGGGTCTCGCTGACCGCTTTCGTCCGGGCCACCATCATCGTGGCCGCCGTGGACTCGATCGGGATCGCTTTGGGTGCGGCGATTCTCGGTCTGCCGCTGGTGAGTGCGATCGGCATCCTGGTGTTCGTCGGCGCGTTCGTGCCGGTGGTCGGTGCGCTGGTCAGCGGCGTGGTCGCCGTCCTGGTCGCATTGGTTGCCAAGGGCCCGATCGTCGCGATCATCATGCTGGGGGTGGTGATCGGCGTTCAGCAACTCGAGGCGCACGTCCTGCAGCCGTTCCTGCTCGGGCGCGCGGTCAGCGTCCACCCGCTCGCCGTCATCCTCTCGATCGCCACCGGCGTGATCATCGCCGGCATCGTCGGCGCCCTGGTCGCCGTACCGACCGCCGCCGTCCTCAACACCATCGTCAACTACCTGGCCGGCAACGACGTCGATCCCGAACCCCCGCGACACATACCCCCATTCCCCAGACGCCGCCACCCCACCACCCCGGCCCCGGCAGATGACTAACCTCCCCGCTCGCTGCCTCACGCGCGAACAACCGCCCCGGGAAACTCCCGGGGCGGCTGTGGTGACGGATCGCGGTCAGTGCATCGCGGCCGCGGCGGAGGCCTCGACGGAGTCCTCGCCTTCGGGCTCCTGGCCTTCCGGCTTCGGGCCGTCGGAGCGGCCGGCCAGCCGCTGCTCCGGGGTGATGATCGCCAGGATCAGCGCGATCGCCAGGAACGGCAGGGAGACCAGGAACACGTCGTCCATCGCGTCGACCAGACCGTGCAGGGCCCAGCCCTTCATCGGCTGCGCCAGCCCGTGCAGAGCCTGCACACTGTTCGCCGCCTTGGCCAGTCCGTCGACCACGGCCTGCGTGGCGTTCGGAACGATGTCGGTCAGGTGGTCCTTCAGCCGGATGGTCAGTACGGCGCCGTAGACCGCCGTACCGATCGCGCCACCCATCGAGCGGAAGAACGTCATCGTCGAGGTCGCGGTGCCCATGTGCTTGCGCGGCACGCTGTTCTGCGCGGCGGTGACGGTGATCTGCATCGAGAGGCCCAGGCCGGCGCCCATCACGAACATGTAGATCGCCATCTGCCAGTACGGCGTGGTCAGGCTCAGCGTGGACAGCATGACCATCGCGGCGCTGACCAGGATCGAGGAGATGATCGGGTACACCTTGTAGCGGCCGGTCTTGCTCATCAGCTGACCGCTCGGGATCGAGGCGGAGAAGATACCGACGATCATCGGCAGCAGGGCCAGGCCGGACTGGGTCGGCGACAGGTCCTTGACCGCCTGCAGGTACAGCGGCAGGAAGATCAGCGCACCGAACATCGCGAACCCGAGCAGGAACGCGTAGCCGGCGTACCCGGAGAAGATCCGGCCCTTGAACAGGTCCATCGGGATGATCGGCTCGGCCACCCGTAGCTCGATGAAGACGAACGCGACGGCCAGTACGACGGCCGCGACCAGCAGGCCGATCGTGGTCCCGTTGCCCCAGCCGTTGCTCGGGCCGCTCCAGGAGATGGCCAGCAGCAGCGTGGTGACGGCGGCGGCGACCGTGGCGGCGCCGAGGTAGTCGATCTTGTGCGAGCGCTTCACGTGCGGCAGCTTGAGCACGGCGGCGACGATGCCCAGGGCAACGAGGCCGATCGGCACGTTGATCCAGAAGATCCAGCGCCAGCCCGGACCGTCGGTGAGCAGACCGCCGAGTAGCGGGCCGGCCACCGAGGACAGGCCGAAGACGGCACCGAAGTACCCCATGTACTTACCGCGCTCGCGCGGCGGGATCACGTCGCCGATGGTGGCGAAGGCCAGCGACATCAGGCCACCGGCGCCAAGACCCTGGACGGCCCGGAAGCCGATCAGCATCTCGATGTTCTGCGACATGGCCGACAGCACGGAGCCGGCGAGGAAGATGACGATCGCCGCGATGAACAGCGGGCGGCGTCCGTACAGGTCGGAGATCTTGCCCCACAGCGGAGTGGAGGCGGTCGAGGTCAGCAGGTACGCCGTGACCACCCAGGACAGCTTGTCCAGGCTGTTGAACTCGCTGACGATCCGCGGCAGCGCCGTACCGACGATGCTCTGGTCCAGCGCGGCCAGGAACATCCCGGCCATCAGACCGCCGAGAATGACCAGGATCTGCTTGTGGGACAGGTAGTTCGGGGCGCCGCCAGGGGCGGCGATGGTGCTATCTGGGCCGCCGGCGGTGGCGGGCTCAGTGGTGCTCATCTGGTGCTCTCCAGGTTCTTGTCGGTGTTCTCGCGCGTGGCGGGGTCGCCGCCGGGCGCGAAGTCTTCGTCAGTACGGCGCTCAGCGTCCGGGGCGGCGCGTAGTCGCGGAGCGACCGCGGCCCAGCCCTTGTCGGCCCAGCGAGCGTCCGCCGGGGTGTCGGTGAGATTGGCGACGCCGTCGGCGAACCGGGTCATCAGCCGCTCGAACGTCAGGATGTCGTCCTCGGACCAGCCGTCCATCGCGGTGCTCAGCAGCTCCATCCGGCGGCGGGCACTGGACTCCCACTGCTCGATGCCCTGCTCGGTCAGCTCGACCCGGAAGGCGCGGCCGTCGTCGGGATCGGGGGAGCGGCGGACCAGGCCCAGCTGCTCCAGCGCGCGAACGTGGCGGCTCGCAGTCGAGGCGTCGAGCTCCATCCGCGCGGCCAGGTCGGACAACCGCAGTGCGCCACTGCACCGCAGCACGAACAGCGCGACGTGCGCGCTGTGGTCGATCGTGTCGCCGGGCTGCTTGGCCTTGAGCCGGCGTCCGATCCGGGTGAACGCGTGCATGACGCCCTCGATGGGGGTCTGCGGGGTGTACGCGTCGTTTACTTGCATGCTGCAAGCATATACATGCTTGCGTGATACACGCAAATGAGTTTCCGAGATTACCGAGCGAGCCGCCACTCATTTACTCTCCGTCTCGGGATGGTCACTGTCCGCAGTAGAGGAGAATCAACGGACGATCATTCGACGACAGAGAGGTGCGTTCTGTGACACAGGTGGCTGTGGTGACCGGTGGCGGCTCCGGGCTGGGGCGGGAGATGGCGCTGGCTCTGGCGGCGGCCGGGTTCGACGTGATCGTGACCGGACGGACGGAGGAGACCCTTCGGGAGACCGTGGCTGACGGGGGCGGGCGGGTGCGGCTCGCGGTGCTGGACGTGGCTGAGGGGGAAGCGGTCCGCGCGTTCTTCGGTGGGCTGGAGCGGATCGACGTACTGGTGAACAACGCGGGGATCGGGGCGCCGGCGGCCGCCGTACCGGATGTCGCGGAGGAGGACTGGCGGCGGGTGGTGGACACGAACCTGACCGGGTCGTTCCTGTGTGCGCAGGCCGCGTTCGGGCTGATGCTGCGGCAGGAGCCGAAGGGTGGGCGGATCATCAACAACGGGTCGATCTCGGCGCACGTGCCGCGGCCGCAGGGCATCGCCTACACCGCGAGCAAGCACGCGATCTCCGGCCTGACGAAGGGTCTCGAGCTGGAGGGCCGCGCGCACGGGATCACCGCGTGCCAGATCGACATCGGGAACGCCGCCACCCAGATGACCGAGCGGATGCGGCAGGGCGTGCTGCAGCCGGACGGGTCGTCCGCGGTCGAGCCGACGTTCGACCCGAGGATCGTCGCGGACTTCGTGGTCCGGATCGCCCAGTTGCCGACCTCGGTCGCCGTACCGACACTGACCGTCATGGCGGCCGGGATGCCGTACGTCGGTCGCGGTTGACCTCCAGCGCTGTTGAGGTTCTACCTTCTCGGCATGGAGCTGCTCAAAACGACAAGAGAATGTCGGACGGTCCGTCTAGGGTCGGTCCGTGAGTGAGCAGCGGGAGTCCCTGGTCCATGTCCGCGGGCTGCGGAAGTCGTACGGCGACTTCGAGGCAGTGCGCGGGATCGACCTGGACGTCTGGAAGGGCGAGGCGTTCGGGTTCCTCGGGCCGAACGGTGCGGGCAAGTCGTCGACGATGCGGATGATCGGCGCGGTCTCACCGACCAGTGGCGGCACGCTGCGGATCCTCGGCCTCGACCCGGCGACCGACGGCCCCTCGATCCGGGCCCGGCTCGGCGTGTGCCCGCAGGACGACACGCTCGACACCGAGCTGACCGTCCGGGAGAACCTGACGATCTACGGCCGGTACTTCGGTCTCAGCCGGGCCGAGTGCCGCCTCCGGGCGGACGAGTTGCTCGAGTTCGTCGCGCTGACCGAGAAGGCGAACGTCAAGGTCGACGAGCTCTCCGGCGGGATGAAGCGGCGGCTCACGATCGCCCGGTCGCTGGTCAGCAAGCCGGATCTGCTGCTGCTCGACGAGCCGACCACCGGCCTCGACCCGCAGGCCCGGCACCTGTTGTGGGACAAGCTGTTCCGGCTCAAACAGGCCGGCGTGACGCTCATCATCACCACCCACTACATGGACGAGGCCGAGCAACTGTGCGATCGGCTCGTGGTGATGGACGGCGGCCTGATCGCGGCCGAGGGTTCACCGGCCGAGCTGATCCGCGACTACTCGACCCGCGAGGTGACCGAGCTGCGGTTCGGTCCGGACGTGATGCTGTCCGACCACGATGCGCTGGCGGGCAAGGTGGAGGACCTGGCGCAGCGCATCGAGGTGCTGCCGGACCGCCTGCTGCTCTATACGGACGACGGTGAGCGCGCGGTCGCCGCCGTACACGAGCGTGGGCTGGAGCCGGCCGCCGTGCTGGTACGGCGCTCCACCCTGGAGGACGTGTTCCTCCGGCTGACCGGGCGGACGTTGGTCGACTGATGACGCTCGCACTGGAGAACGGGCGGCGCCAGTTCGACTACTGGCTCACCGTCTACAAGCGGACCTGGAAGGGCACGCTGATCAGCAGCTTCCTGCTGCCGCTGCTCTACCTGGCGGCGATGGGGATCGGACTCGGCTCGTTCGTGGACAGCAACGGGACCGGCGCGCTCGGTGGCGTGAGCTACCTGCAGTACATCGCGCCCGGGTTGCTCGCCGCCACGGCGTTGCAGGTAGCCGTCGGCGAGTCGACGTACCCGGTGATGAGCGGGCTGAAGTGGCAGAAGTTCTTCTACTCGATGATCGCGACTCCCCTGCGCCCGGCGGACGTCGTCTACGGGCAGCTCGGGTTCATCGCCTTCCGGGTGGGCAGCACCTGTGCGGTGTTCCTCGTGGTGATCGCGGCGTTCGGCGGACTGCAGTCGCCGCTGGGCGTGCTGGCTCTGCCAGTCGCGCTGCTGGTCGGGATGGCCGTCGCCGGGCCGGTCGCGGCGTACGCCACCACGCTGGAGAACGACTCGGGCTTCGCGATGATCTTCCGGTTTGGCGTGGTTCCCGCCTTCCTGTTCTCCGGTGCGTTCTTCCCGGTCTCCCAGCTGCCCAACTGGATCGAGTGGCTCGCCTACATCAGTCCGCTGTGGCACGGGGTCCATCTGTCCCGAGCCCTGGCGGAGGGCTCGGTCGATCCATGGCTCGCGCTCCTCAACGTCGCCTATCTACTGTCCTGGTTCATCATCGGCACCAAACTCGCGGTCCGCGGCTTCCGAAAGAAGTTGATCGGCTGATGGCTGTGCTTTTGGCCGGGCCTCCGGCGCCGGCGGGGTCATGGGGCTTTGTCTCCCGGCCTTCCCTCGTCGCTCCAGTCGCTTCGCTCCCTCCGCTCCTCAGTCCAGGCCGGGAGGCCCCATGACCACCATCGCAGCCCGGGTGGTGCCGGTTCCGGTTCGTGTTGGTGGGGGACGGCACATCGTCGAGCGGAACTTCCTGCTGTATCGGCGGTCTTGGGTCGTCTTCCTGTCCGGCTTCTTCGAGCCGGTGTTCTACCTGCTGTCGATCGGGATCGGGGTCGCCCAGCTGGTCGGCGACTTCACGCTGTCCGACGGCACCGTCATCGGGTACGCCGCCTTCGTCGCACCGGCGATGCTGGCCAGTTCGGCGATGAACGGTGCGATCTTCGACTCGACGTACAACATCTTCTTCCGGATGAAGTACGCCAAGCTGTACGACTCGATGCTGGCGACACCGTTGCGGCCGTGGGACGTCGCCACCGGCGAGGTGACCTGGGCGCTGCTGCGGGGCGCCTGCTACTCGGCCATGTTCATCGTGGTGATGTTGATCATGGGCCTGGTGTCGTCGTGGTGGGTGGTGGTCGCGCTGCCGACGTCGGTGCTGATCGGGTTCGCGTTCGCCGGCGCCGGGATGGCGCTGACCACGTTCATGCGCAGCTGGCAGGACTTCGAGTTCGTGCAGCTGGCGATCATCCCGATGTTCTTGTTCTCGGCCACCTTCTACCCGGTCGAGACCTACCCCACCGCGATCCGCTGGCTGGTCGAGATCACCCCGCTCTACCAGGGCGTCGTCCTCGAGCGCGCGTTCACCACCGGCACGGTCAGCTGGTCCCTGCTGATCAACGCCGCCTACCTGGCCGTCATGGGCACCCTCGGCATGTACGTCGCCTCCCGGCGGCTCGGCAAGCTGCTGCTGAAATAGTCACTGAGTGCGACCCGGCGGAACCGGAGGGTTTACAGCGCCGTCGGAAAGGCATGATCCGGCGGGTGAGGAATCCGATCGGGGTGTTGCGGCGCAATCAGCAGATCCGGGCCGAGCTGAAGGCACCGCGCGAACGGCTGCCGGGTGGGCGACGGCGGTGGATCCGCTCGTCGATGAACTGGCTCGTCACCGAGTTCGGGCGGGACGTCCTGCTCCGGCCGATTGTCCTCCCGGACGACCTGATCCCGGCCGGGTACGACGGCAGCCTCGCCGCGGCCGAGGAGCTGTGCGCGCGGGTCGCCGACCGGATGGATCTGCCGTCCGGCCGGTGCGCACTCAGCTTCGGGCTCGTCGATGACGGCGTACGGCGACCGGCGTACCGGGGTGTGGTGAAGGAGCAGGGCGGCCGGTGGCTCCGCGGTGCGGACGGCAACGAGATCCAGCTCGCGCCGGCGTTGGCCGCCGATCCGGTCGCGCTGACAGCGATCTACGCCCACGAGGCCGGACACGAGTTGCTGCTCGGCGGCAACCGGATCTCGTTCGCGCGCCGGCCCGACCACGAGTCGCTGACCGACCTGCTGACCGTGTTCTACGGACTCGGGATCTTCACCGCCAACGCGGCGTACGAACGTCGTCCGCGGCCGAACGGCAAGGGTAAGCAGCCGCTGGCCCGAGGATACCTGCGCGAGGCGGCGCTGTCCGACGCACTCGCGTACTACGCCCTCCTGCGCGGCGAGCGCCACCCGGACTGGGACCGCCACCTCGACCCGCCGGTACGCCGGGGCATGCGGAACCAGCTCACCATCCTCAGCAAATGACCTACTGCTCGAGCAACCGCCGCAACCACCACGCCGCGCCGCGGAGCATGGATCCGCGAGCCGGCTCGGACAGGTGATCCAGCAGGTGCAAGCAGGTCATCGTCTGATGGAGGGCGCCTAGTTCCCCGGCCAGCTCGAGCGCCCGGCGCAGATCCGTGGGGGAGGCGTACTCCTCCCACTCGGCCAGATAAGCATCCCGCACCCGCGGATCCATCGAGAGCGGTGACCTCTCCTCGACGAAGGTCACCAGGTCGAGGAACGGATGCGAGACCAGCCCGTCGGTCCAGTCGAAGGCCAGCACCTTCCCGTCCCGCACAGCAAGGTTCCGCGGGTGGAGGTCGCCGTGCAGCAGCGTCTCCGGTACGCCGATCGCCGCGAGCTCGGTGATTGCCTCGTGCAACTGTTCGGCCCGCCGCGGCAGCCGCGCACGCTCGGTGGGCTCGAGCAGTTCGGTCGCCGGATTCGGCCCGAGCAGCCGGTCGAGCTCGGTCGCCAGGACGTTGAGCCGGCGGTCGACGCAACTGAACTCCAGCAGCCGGTCGGTTTGATCCACATAGCTGCGCTGCAACCTGGCATGCCCGCGCAGCGCGTCGATCCACACCGCGATGTCAGCCTCGTCGGCCAGCGGGAAACCGAGGTCGGGCAACAGCATCCAAGCGCGCTTCTCGTCGATGGCCAACGGCGCAGGCACCGCGCCGGGCCGGTCGTCCGAGAGGTGCTTCAGGAGCAACGGCTCGTGCGCGAAGAGAAGGGGCAATGCGTCTGCGTGAGCCGGCCGGATCGTACTGGAGTGTGCGAGTGCCTTGAAGTAGACGTCTCCGTCCGGGCCGCTCACGCGCAAGACGTTCGACAACCCCCACGAGCGCACTTGTGTCCGCGAGCCCGCGGCGTGCTCAGCGATCCAGGGCACGGCTTCGTCATACCAGTCCGGCATCGTCCATGCCGGCGTGACGGGGGAGTCCGGCGGCAGGGCGAGGTGTCGCCGAGCGGCCGCGACTGCCGGATCGTCGACGTCGTGCACCCAACGAGCGTCTTCCGGTACGGCGCCGGTCGAGAGCATCAGGTAGATCATCGGCTCTTCGCTGAGGCAGGTGAGCACAACGGCTTCGATACCGGGCAGCGCTCGCAGCACCGGCTCGACGTCCGGGAACCAGAACTTCTCGGTGACCTCCACCCGCGGCAGACCCGACGGCATCATCAGGACAGCGTCGTCGGACGCACGGACCACGACAGCTGTGATTTCCATGACCAGCAGCGTATGTGGCCGGTGCAACGGTTTTTCCTGCGTAGGGTGAGAGCGTGATCGATGCCAGGGACATCGTGCGGGCCGCGGATCTGCTGCATGACGTGGTGGCGCCGACGCCGCTGGAGTACTCGCGCTGGTTGAGCGAGCTCGTCGGCGGCGACGTGTTCCTCAAGTGCGAGAACCTGCAACGCACCGGGTCGTTCAAGTTGCGTGGCGCCTATGTGCGGATGGCCCGGCTGTCCAAGGCCGAGCGCAAGCGCGGCGTGGTCGCGGCCAGTGCGGGCAACCACGCCCAAGGGGTTGCGCTCGCGGCGCAGTTGCTCGGGATCAAGGCCACCGTCTTCATGCCGCACGGCGCCCCGATCCCGAAGGAGAAGGCGACCCGCGCGTACGGCGCCGAGGTCCGGTTCGTCGGTACGTCGATCGACGACTGCCTGACCGCGGCGCGCGCGTTCGAGGCGGAGACGGGTGCGGTGCTGATCCACCCGTTCGACCATCCGGACATCGTGGCCGGTCAGGCGACCGCCGGGCTCGAGATCGTCGAGCAGTGCCCGCAGGTCCGGACGGTCGTCGTACCGGCCGGTGGTGGTGGCCTGCTCGCCGGGATCGCGTCCGCGATGCAGCGCGACGGGATGCCGATCGAGGTCGTCGGAGTGCAGGCCGCGGGTGCGGCGGCGTACCCGGCCTCGCTGGCGGCCGGTGAGCCGGTCCAGCTCGCTCACATGGCGACGATGGCCGACGGGATCGCGGTCGGGCTGCCGGGCGCGGTGCCGTTCGAGGCGGTCCAGCGGTACGTCGGGGAGGTCCGCACGGTCGGCGAGGATTCGTTGTCCAAGGCCCTCTTGCTGGTCCTCGAGCGCGCGAAGCTCGTGGTCGAACCAGCCGGCGCCGCCGCGGTGGCCGCCGTACTCGACGAGCCTCGGCGGTTCAAGCCACCGGTCGTGGTGGTGCTGTCCGGCGGCAACATCGACCCGTTGCTGCTGATGCGCGTGATCCGGCACGGCATGGCGGCAGCCGGCCGGTACCTGTCCTTGCGGGTGCGGATCCCGGACACGCCCGGCGGTCTGGCCACGCTGCTCGCGCAGCTCGCCGACCTGGATGTGAACATCATCGAGATCGTGCACGAGCGCATCTCGGAGACCCTGCGGCTGGACGAGGTCGAGGTGGCCCTGCAGCTCGAGCTCCGCGGCGAAGACCACCGCGGCCGGGTCCTCAGCACCCTGACCAGCGACGGCTACACCTACACGTTCAACTGATCAGCGGGCGGACATAGGTCAACAGGCTGACCAGTGTCTTGCCCGGCTCTTCCCAGGGTAGGAGATGTGACGAGCGCTCGAACCAGACAGCTTGCTTGAACGGCGCCTCGACCGCCTCGATCCACTCGGCGACCGGGGCACTCGGCGTCGTGTAGTCGTGCCGCCCGAGGAACATGAGCACCGGGATCGGGAACTCGGTGACCCCGGTGAAGTCGACCTCCAGCAACTCGTCGAGCACCCGGCCGAGGGTGAATTGGTTGCCTTCGCCGATGGTGTCGGTCTCGTCGAGGGTGTACTCCGGCGACAGCAGCGCCGCCTGGAAGAAGTAGGTGGAGTCGTGCCGGTACGCCGACAGTCCGCCGCGGTACTGCGCCCACTCACGGGCGATGATGATCCGTTCCCGGGTCACGGGCTCGTCACCGGGGTACGGCGCGATCGACGCGAGCTGCTCGAGTGCCTCGGTGTGGTCGTGCTCGCGGGCCTGGTCGACGGCGTACTCGAACGACAGGCGCTCACTCGTCCGGGAGTTGACGAACTGTCCGATCCCGACGTACGCGTGGAACAGGTCGGGCCGGGCGAGGGCAGCGTGCGTGGCGATCACGGTGCCCCAGCTGTGGGCCATCAGGATCACCTTGGCGACGCCGTACCGCCCCCGGAGCTGCTCGGTGAGCTCGATCGCGTCGCTGACGTACTGCTCGAGCGTCAGCGTGTCCGCGATCGTGGCCGGATCGATGGTGCGGAAGGTCCGGCCCGCGCCCCGCTGGTCGTAGGTGACGACCGTGAAGTACTCCTCGATCGGCCGCTGGTACTGCCACATCACCGGCGCGAGCGGGAACGCGGGACCGCCGTGCACGAAGAGGATGACCGGGTTCGACCGGTCCTGGCCGCGGGTGTACACCCAGTGGTCGACGCCGCCGGCCCGGAGCTGGAACGTCTCTTGGATGCCGTCCGGCGCGACGATGCGCTGCAGATCGGCGATGACTTCACGAGCGTCGTCGGCGGTAAGGCGCGGTTCGTCAGCCATCCACCGATGGTATGGGCTCGCAGGTCTTCACGAGCGGGGCGTGCAGTCGCTCGGCGAGAACCTGGCGCTGGGTCGGCCTCGCCTCGGTCTGCCGCTGCAGGCCTTCCTCGGTCAGCCGGACGTTCACCGCGCGGCGGTCCTCGGGGCACATGTGGCGCTCGACCAGGCCGGCCGTCTCGAGGCGGCCGATGACGCGGGACAGCGCACTCTGGCTCAGGTGCACCGACTTCGCGATCGTCGCGACCTTGGCGGACTGCTCGGGCAGCTCGGCCAGACGCTCGAGCACCTCGTACTCACTCATGCCGAGCTCGTGACCGGCCTGCAGCGCCCGGTCGAGGGCGCAGGTCAGATCCGCGTGGCGAGCCAGCAGCTCGCGCCACTCGCGGACATCGGCACTGGCATCGGCGCTGGTCTCACCAGGACCGGCACTGACCTTCGTAGCGGTCATGGTGGCGACCATAGCATGCACGCGCATTCAATGCAAACGCATTTAATGCCTAGACATTAGATGCATGTGCATGGAATAGTCTCCCCTCGTGACACAGACAACGCACACCACATCACCGGCTCGCATGACCTGGGACGCGCGCCTCTGGGGCGCTCTTCTGGTGGTCTGCGGCGTGATCTTCCTCGACGGCCTGGACGTGTCCATGGTCGGCATGTCCCTGCCGTCCATCGGCGCCGACCTGGGCGTCTCCCTCTCGTCCCTGCAGTGGGTCGTGACCGGCTACGTGCTCGGGTACGGCGGCCTGCTGCTGCTCGGCGGCCGGACCGCCGACCTGCTCGGCCGGCGCCGGGTCTTCCTGATCGCGCTCGCCGTGTTCGCCGCGGTCTCGATGCTGAGCTCGCTGGCCACGAACGCCGAACTGCTCATCGCCGCGCGGTTCGTCAAGGGCGTCGCCGCCGCGTTCACCGCGCCGGCCGCGCTCTCCATCATCACCACGACCTTCCACGAGGGCCCGGATCGTAACCGCGCCCTCAGCATCTTCACCACCTGCGCCGCCAGCGGCTTCTCGATGGGCCTGATCCTGGGCGGCGCGCTGACCGAGGTCGGCTGGCGCTGGACCTTCCTGATGCCCGGCCCGGTCGCCCTGATCGTCCTGCTGTTCGCACTCAAGCTGATCCCGAACAGCCCGCGCGACAACACCTCCGGCGGGTACGACGTCCCCGGTGCCATCACCGTCACCGGCGGCATGCTGTCCCTGGTCTACGCCGTCGTCGGCGCCGAGCACGCCGGCTGGGTGTCGGTGCAGACCTTCGGGATGTTCGCGCTGGCGATCGTCCTGCTGGGCGCGTTCGTCGCGATCGAGCTGCGGTCCAAGCACCCGCTGGTCCGGCTCGGCATCCTGCGCAACGCTTCGCTCCGGCGGGCGAACCTGGCCATCCTGACCGTGTTCGGTGCGTACGTCGCCTTCCAGCTGATCGGCACCATGTACATGCAGAACCTGCTCGGCTGGTCGTCGTTCGAGACCGCGCTGGCGTTCCTGCCGGCCGGGCTGCTGGTCGCCACCCTGTCGCCGAACGCGGGCAAGCTGGCCGACCGGTTCGGCACCGAGGCGATGATCGTCACCTCGATGGCGCTGTTCGTCGCCGGGTACGCCCTGTCGCTGCGGATCGGCCCGGAGGCGGCGTACTTCTCGACCGTGTTCCCGACCATCATGCTGCTCGGCCTCGGGTTCGCGATCGGGTTCCCGGCGCTGAACATCCAGGCGGTGTCGGGGGTCCCGGACCACGAGCAGGGGCTGGCGTCCGGACTGTTCAACACCTCCAACCAGGTCGGCGGCGCGGTGGTCCTCGCGATCGTGACCGCGGTGATCAGCAGCCAGTCGGTCGGTGTGACCACGTCGGCCGGGATGCTGTCGGCGTACAAGCCGGGGCTGGGTGTGGTGACCGGGATCGCGGCACTCGGTCTGGTGATCGCGCTGACCGGTCTGCGTGGGCTGAGGGCCCGGCGGGCGGCTGAGCTGGCCGAGACCGCCGAGCTGGCCGCCGTACAGAACGAACTGGCCGAGGAGGAGATGACCCCGGCCGCGTGACAACAACCAGCTCCGTCGTGGGCTGTGTACATAGAGACGCAGTTGCGGGTCCCGGGCTACTCTCCGGGGCCCGCACTGCTGCTTTGGGGGCGATCCCGGATTGGTTTCGACCCAGTGGGGTGCTGGACTGGGGGCATGAGCAACCAGAGCTACGACCAGCGGGTCAAGGACATCCTCGACCGGGTCGCGAAGGGCCACCTCTCCACCGAGGAGGCCACCACCTTGATCGCCGCCATCACGACCCCGGGCACGGCCCAGGCTGACGAGCCGGCGGCACAGCCTCCGGTTGCCGAAGACGTCGTACCTGACGAGACTCCCTCCGCCTCGGTCTGGGCGGACGTGGTCGACTCACCGGATGCGGTGGACTCACCGGAGCCGGTGGCCGGAACCGTCGTCACTGGCGTCCAGGACAGTGTTGTGGACGAGGCGCCGGCCGCTTCCGACGAAGTTGTCGAAGAAGAAGAGGTCGAGGAACAGCACAGCAATGTGCCGATGCCGGCCGGCGTGCAGCGGGTGACCGTGCGCGCCATCGGGCGGCGGGTGCGGTTGATCGGGGAGCCCGCGATCAACGGCGTCGCCGTGGATGGGCCGCACGTGATCAAGCGTGACGGCGACACCCTTGCGATCAGCAGCGAAGGCGACATGGGTGTCTCGATCGACGGGTTCAGCATGCTGCGCAACCCGACCGATCTGAAGTCACACGTGAACGGCCTGGCCAGGGAGCTGTCCATCCGGGTCAATCCGAGCCTCCAGGTCGAGGTCGAGGTGACCGGCGGCAGTGTCAACGCCGAGCGCCTGCCGGGGCTGTCCCGGGTCCGCGTCACCGCCGGTACGGCGAAGGTCGCGGATGTGGACGGCCCGATCGACCTGCTCGTCCAGGCCGGTTCGGCCACCCTGGACGCGCAGATCACCAAGGGTCGCTCCCGGGTCCGGGTCGAGTCCGGCACGGCCAACGTGTCTCTGCGTCGCGGCTCCGACGTCCGCGTCCACACCGAGGCACAGCTCGGCCGCGTCACCTGGACCGGTGCGGTCTCCGGCCAGTCCAAGGATGTGGAGATCGGCCGCGGCCGCGCCGCGCTCGATGTCGAGGTGCTGGTCGGCACCGCTCAGATCGTCTCCGACTGATCTGCCTGCTGGGTCGCCGGGACCGTGCGCAACGTCCGGAACGGTGAGAGGTAGAGGAACACCGTGCCGGCCAGTGCGGCCAGGCCGGCGACCCAGAGTGTGGCGTGCAGTCCGAAGACAGTGCCGAGCGCTCCGCCCAGCAGACTTCCGAGCGGAGCGGTGCCCCAGCTGACGAAGCTCATGGTGGCGGTCACCCGGCCCTGCAGCTCCGGCGGGCATACGCGCTGCCGGATGCTCACCTCCAGGATGTAACTGACGATGATGCAGAACCCGGCGAGCAGCATCGAGACGACGTACCAGGTCACCTGCCAGCCCGGTGCGGTCAGCGCCTGCAGTGTGAATGCGACGCCGATGCCCGTCGACGAGAGCAGGAGCGTGCGGGCATCGCCGTACCGGTCGCTGATCCTCTCTGTGACCGCTGACGCGACGATGGCTCCGAGCAGACCGATCATGCTGAGTACGCCGATGGTCCCCGGCTGCAGGTGAACCTCGCGGACCAGGTAGACGATCATGATCGCGCCGGCGGCTGCCTGGAACAGCATGGTCGTTGCCGTGTTCAGTGCGATCGGCCGCAGCAGTGGGTGGGTGAAGACGTAGCGCATGCCGTCCGCGATCTCCCGGCGCAGGTCGGGACGGTCCGCCTTCACCGGCTGGGCTTCCGGCGTACGGATCGAGCGAAGCCATAGTGCTGACCACAGGAAGCTCAGGGCGTCCAGTCCGATCGTCACGGCCGCACCGAGCCACTGCACGAGTACGCCGCCCGCACCAGCGCCGATCACCGCGCCTATGGAGTGGTTGGCGGCCAGCTTGGCGTTGCCCGGCAACAGCTGGTCCGGCTCGAGCAGCCGGGGTGGATAAGAGCTGTGCGCCACGTCGAACAGCACCGTGAGGATCCCGGTCAGCGCCAGTACGACGTACAGCTGCGTGAGACTCAGTACGCCGAACCACGCGGCGACCGGGATCGACGCGAAGAGCAGTGTGCGGCCCAGATCGGCGTACACGAGCACCGGGAGACATCTGACCCGGTCGACCCACGCACCGGCGAACAGGCCGAGCAATAGCCACGCGGCGGTCTCGCACGTCCGCAGGAGCGAGACCTGGAGGGTGGACGCGTCCAGGGTGAGTACGGCGAGCAGCGGGATCGCGATCATGCTCAGGCGCGAGCCGAGCTGGCTGAGCAGGTCTGCGATCCACAGACGGCGGAAATCGGGGTGGCGGAGGATGCTCATGCGGCGACCGTAAGTGCTGAGTTGAGTCCTGTCGACTCAACTACCAACAAAGTTGAGTCCCTCCGACTCAAGGTGGAACTCATTCGAAAGTGTCGGCCTCGCCGGGCAGGATGGTGGCCTGCGTCACATCCAGAAGGGGGACGTGCGGAATGGCTGCTGTCGAGGCGACTGGCCTCGTGAAGACGTTCAAGACCAGGAAGAACGCGGTGAAGGCGCTCGACGGGATCGATCTGGAGATCCCGGAGGGGACTGTGCTCGGCCTGCTCGGGCCGAACGGCGCCGGCAAGACCACGGCGGTCCGGGTGCTGACCACTCTGATGAAGCCGGACGCGGGGTCGGCCCGGGTGCTCGGCCACGACGTGGTGAGGGACGCCGACACGGTCCGCTCGCTGGTCGGCCTGTCCGGTCAGTACGCCGCGGTCGACGAACTGCTCACCGGCAGGGAGAACCTGTGGATGTTCGGCCGGCTGTACCGGCTGAGCAGTCAGCAGGCCAGGCAACGGGCGGAGGAACTGCTCGCCACCTTCGACCTGACGGAGGCGGCGGACCGGATCCTGAAGACCTACTCCGGCGGGATGCGCCGCCGGCTCGACCTGGCCGGCTCGCTGATCGCCCACCCGAAGGTGCTGTTCCTGGACGAGCCGACGACGGGTCTGGATCCGCGCTCGCGGCTCGACCTGTGGAAGATCATCCGCGACCGGGTCAGCGACGGCGTGACCATCCTGCTGACGACGCAGTACCTGGAGGAGGCGGATGAGCTCGCCGACAGCATCGTGGTGGTCGATCACGGCTCGGTGATCGCCCGCGGTACGGCGGACGAGCTCAAGGCGAAGGTCGGTGGGGAGCGGATCGAGGTCGTCGTCCACGACCCGGACGAGGTATCCCGCGCGCTGGAGTTGCTGACCGCGGCTCTCGGTATCGCCGATCCGGACTCGACCACGCTCGACCAGCACAGCCGGCGGATCACCGTGCCCGCGCCGGGTGGCTCGAGCACGCTGGTCGAGGTGATCCGCACGCGGGACGCCGGCGGGATCCGGATCGCCGACATCGGGCTGCGGCGGCCGACGCTGGACGACGTGTTCCTCACCCTGACCGGGCACGAGGCTGAGCAGAAGGAGGCAGTGTGAGTACTGATCTGCCGGCTCGGGTGAATCCGATCGGCCGGGCGCTGACCGATGCCGGAGTGCTGGCATGGCGGAGCCTGAAGCGGATTCCGCGGACACCGGACATGGTGATCTACGCGACCATCCAGCCGATCATGTTCGTGCTGCTGTTCGCCTACGTCTTCGGCAACGCGATCCCGATCCCGGGCTTCCCCGGCCCTAAGGCGTACCGCGAGTTCCTGATGGCCGGGATCTTCGCCCAGACGATGGCGTTCGCGGTCGCGTCGTCGAGCGTCGGGCTCGCCGACGACATCTCGAAGGGCCTCATCGACCGGTTCCGGTCGTTGCCGATGGCAAGGTCCGGGGTGATCGCCGGCCGGGTTGTCGGTGACCTGGTGTTCAACGCATTCGTGATGGTAATCATGGTGCTCTGCGGGTTCATCGTCGGGTGGCGCTGGCACCACGGCTTCGGCCAGGCGCTGGCGGCGTTCGGGATCCTGCTGCTGTTCGCCTTCGCGATGCTGTGGGTCGGGGCGCTGATCGGTCTCTCGGTCGGTGCTCCTGAGGTGGCGGCATCGGCCGGGTTGATCTGGCTGTTCCCGCTGACCTTCCTCTCGAACGCTTTCGTTCCGACGCCGCAGTTGCCCAGCGGCCTGCAACCGATCGCCGAGTGGAACCCGATCTCCTCCATCGTCGCCGCCAGCCGCCACCTCTTCGGCAACCCGTCCCCGTTTGCCAGCCCTGACGGCTTCCCCGCCCGGCACCCGGTCTGGCTCTCCCTCATCTGGTGTTTCGCGATCATCGCCGTCTTCGCGCCGCTCGCCGTCCGGAAGTACCGGAGCGCCACCAGCCATTGACAAGATTTATACGGCGTGCAAATAATCCGAACTGTGTTAAAGAAACCGGGGGTGAACTGGCGGGAGGCGCGGCGGGAGAATGCCCGGGCCGCCGTGCTGGAGGCTGCCTGGGAGCTGGTGCGGGAGGACGGCCTGGCCGCGCTGTCCTTGCGTGAGCTGGCTCGCCGGGCGGGCGTCACCACGCCGACTCTGTACGCGTACTTCGAGTCCAAGAACGCGATCCTGGACGCGATGTTCGCCCAGGCCGCGCAGGCGTTCGTCGAGCTGAAGGCCTCGTTGCCGGTTACGGACGATCCCCGGCACGATCTGCTCGTCGACGCGCGGGAGTTCGTCACCTTCTGCGTCACCGACGTACCTCGGTATCAGTTGCTGTTCCAGCACTCGGTGCCCGGCTTCACGCCGTCCGCCGAGTCGTACGAGCTCGCGGTCGGTGCCCTCGAGCGGACCCAGGAGCTCCTCGCACGCAACGGCGTGCACGATCCGCGGCACCTCGACATCTGGACCGCCGTCACCGTCGGTCTGGTCGGCCAGCAGGTCTCCAACGACCCTGGCGGCGACCGGTGGAGCCGGCTCGTCGAGGACGTCACCCGGATGTTCCTCGCTCAGTTCGGGAGCGCGGACACCACCGCACCAAGGGGGAAATCATGACCAGCGTCACCCAGCCCACGCTCCACCACCTCGCCCTGACCGTGACCGACCTGGACTCCAGCGTCCAGTGGTACGGCGAAGTGTTCGGCGTCCGGCCCGTGCTCGACGTACCGCATGAAGGCGGCGTCGGTCGCATCCTGGCCGACGAGGACCGCCAGCTGATGATCGCGCTGCACCGCCATGACGCCAACGACGGCGCACTGGCCAAGGAGACCGTCACCGGCCTCGACCACGCCGGCTTCGCGGTCGCCGCACGCGCCGATCTCGAACAGTGGCAGGACCACCTGGAAGCCCATGGCGTGGTCCGCGCGGACACCGCCGACAAGCCCCTCACCCAGTCCCCGATCGTCGACGAGCCCTACGCATCGGTCCTCGTCTTCCGCGACCAGGACAACATCCAGCTGGAACTCTTCGCGCCGGCCACTCACTAGGCAGAAAGCAAGCGCCCCGGTGGTTGTCCACCGGGGCGCTCGGAGCTGGGTGGGTCAGCCTGTGAAGGGTACGGCGGCGACGATCTCGACGGTGACGTCCTTGCCGTTCGGGGCCTCGTAGGTGGCCTTCTCGCCCTTCTTCTTACCCAGGATCGCCGAACCGAGCGGGGACTGCGGCGAGTACACGTCGATGTCTACCGACGCGTCGAGGGCGAGCAGTTCGCGGGAGCCGAGCAGGAACGTCTCGACCTCGTCGTCACCGGCGAACTTGATCGAGACCTTCATCCCGGGCTCGACCTTGCCGCCCTTCTTCGGGGTCTCGCCGACCCGGGCGCGGCGGAGCATGTCCTCCAGTTGCCGGATCCGCAACTCGATCTTGCCCTGCTCGTCCTTGGCGGCGTGATAGCCGCCGTTCTCCTTCAGGTCGCCCTCGTCCCTGGCCTCGCTGATGCGCTGGGTGATCTCGGCACGGGCGGGGCCCTTGAGGTGCTCGAGTTCAGCCTTCAGCTGGTCGTAACCGTCCTGCGTCAGCCAGACAACGCTGTCCTCTTCGATCCTTTGCGTCACGGGCTGCTCCTTGTGTCGGTGGGATGGGCAGAGAAATGCTTCTGGCCGCCGTCGTCGACGGCGACCAATCCACTCAGCGTAGCAAGATCCGGCGGAGAACCCCACAGTTCTTTGATCTCTCAAACGCTGGGAAACCGCTTGCCTGGAGGTTTTTCCCGCGCCCTGACCGGGTAGAGGGCAATCGGTTCCCGAGGGCTCAGTGGGGATGGTGGGAGTCGGCCGTCGTACAGCCGATCAAGACGACCGACGTGGCCGAACGCTGCGTTGTCAGGGTCGCCGGGAGGGTCTGGTGGCGGGGGGAATCGGCCGGAATCGTGAGGGTGAGTTCGCCGACGATCGAGAAGTCGGCGGCCTTCGCCTGCAGGCGGCAACTCGCCTCGACGGACTTGGTCCGGTCCACCTGGATCGTCGCCTTCGCGCTGGTGGCCGACATCACCTCGAAACCGAGCAGCCGCGACGTCACCGGCGGATTCGATCCGATCACCGCCGCCCACGTCAGCCAGCCCAGACCGGCCAGCACGACGACAGCCAGCACGCCGATCAGCAGCGGCCGGCGCGACCTCCGGTCCCGTCCGTACCGGGCGTCGAGGTCGGTGGTCGGGATGCTGGCAGATGACTCGGTCAACGGGGGTCCAGGGGGTCGGTCGTGAGTTTGAGCGGGGCTTGGAGGACCATTGTGTCTTGTGAGTGGAGATCTTCGGTTGTTGCACGTGCACGCCCACCCGGATGACGAGTCGAGTAAGGGAGCCGCTTCGACGGCCCGCTACGTGGCCGAAGGTGTCGAGGTCATGGTGGCCACGTGTACCGGTGGCGAGCGCGGGTCGATCCTGAACCCGAAGATGGACCGCCCGGAGGTGCTGGCGAACATCACCGAGATCCGCCGCAAGGAGATGGACGCGGCCCGGGAGATCCTCGGCATCCGGCAGGAGTGGCTCGGCTGGGTGGACTCGGGATTCCCCGAGGGTGACCCGCTGCCGCCGCTGCCGGAGGGCTGCTTCGCCGCGCTCAAGGTCGAGGACGCCGCCGCCCCACTGGTGAAGCTGATCCGCGAGTTCCGCCCGCAGGTCGTCACGACGTACGACGAGAACGGCGGCTACCCGCATCCGGATCACGTGATGTGCCACACGATCACCGTGGCCGCGTTCGAGGCGGCCGGCGACAAGGACGCCTACCCGGAGCTCGGTGAGCCGTGGCAGCCGCTCAAGCTGTACTACCACCACACCTTCCACTACGAGCGGATGAAGGCGCTGCACGACGCGATGATCGCGCGCGGCCTGGAGTCGCCGTACGCCGAACGCATCAAGGACTGGAAGCCCGACCCGGAGAACGAGCGCCGGATCACCACCCGGGTCGAGTGTGCGGAGTACTTCGCCACCCGGGACAAGGCCCTGCTCGCGCACGCCACCCAGATCGACCCCGACGGCGCGTGGTTCGCCGTACCGCTGGAAGTGCATCAGGCGGCCTGGCCGACCGAGGACTACGAGCTGGCCCGGAGTCTGGTCGAGCCGGAGCTACCTGAGGACGACCTGTTCGCGGGGCTGCGCTGACGGCGGGCGTAGACAGTGAGAGACTGGTGGCGTGCTAGCGACGACCTCCCTTCTGACGGCCGAGATCGATCCGAACTCGGTGCGCCCCGGATGGGTCGCGCTCCTGATCGTCCTCGCACTCGGTGCCGCCACGGCGCTGCTGGTGCGCAGCATGGGCAAGCAGTTGAAGAAGATCGACTTCGACGGCGATGGTGCGGACGCCCCAGCACCGTCCGACGGCCCAGCGACCACGGACAGCTCTCCGTCCCCGGCTGGCGATGCCGAGCCGACGGATCCGGCGGCAACGACGGAGAAGCCGACGCAGAGTGATTCGAAGGAACACTCTCAGCACTGATTTCCGTCAGCTTCGCGACACGGTGATCACGAGATGGTGTCGAGCTGGGCGGCCCTCCTCCGGCTGACCCTATAGTGAGCCGGGTGTCGAATGGTGCCGTAGCCGGGTCCGCTCTGTGACCGCGACCCGCGCCGCCCGGCATCGCATGCCCGGACGTCTGGTCGCGGGTGGTGTGGGTGCGATCGTCATCGCCACGGTGGCGCTGGTGGTGGGCCTGTACGCAGCCGACAGTGAGCCGCGCGAGCTCGGGGGCATCGGCGGCCCCAGCGTGTTCGTCTCGTGGCTGCTGCCGTTCTTCCGGCTGATCGCCACGCTCGCGACCGTCGGCTGCGCCGGCGCTCTGCTCTCCGCGGTCGTCCTGCTCCGGGTCGAAGGCGGCCCGCTCGGCGTCCAGGGGCGCCGGGCCGTCCGGGATGCCAGCAACTCGGCCGTCATCTGGGCGGTCTGCGCCTTCGCCGGCGCGATCGTCACCGCGGCGATCCTGCTCGACACCCCGGTGAACCTGCTCCGCTTCCGCCTCGACGACGCCCTCGGTGTCCCGGAGGTCAAGTCCCTGCTGATCACCGGCATCCTGGTCCTCGCCCTGGCCGTCGGCATCCGCCGGGTGCAGACCTCGTCGGCCGCGGGTCTCGGCGTCCTGGTCGCGATCGCGGCCCTCGTCCCGACCGCGGTCACGGCGTACCCGCGCAACGAGTCGTACGTCGTCCTCGCCGGGGCGGCCCTGGTCGTGCACGTCATCGCCGCGACCACGTGGATCGGCGGCCTGGCGGGTCTCGTCCGCTACGGACGGGCCAGCCGGACCGGACTCCCGATCGTGCTCGAGCGGTTCAACCAGGTCGCGTTGATCTCGTCGATCGCAGTCCTCCTCAGCGGGCTGATCAGCGCCGCCGGCCGCCTGGCCGCGATGGGCGGTGGCTGGGGCTCGGTCCTGGACGCCCTCACCTCGGACGCTTACGGCGCGCTCCTGATCGCGAAGATCGGGGCCTTCCTGCTCCTGATCATCCTCGCCTGGCTTCAGCGCCGCCGAGCCGTCGGCGACCTCCTCGACGGCGGCACGCCGTTCTGGCAGGTCGTCGGCACCGAACTCTTCGTCATGGCCCTGACCCTGGGCCTGTCCGTCGCCCTGTCCCAGACCGCCTGACGATCCGCGATCACGTCCTGGCGGTCAGCCCGGCTTCGTGCTGCCCATGGTCGCGTAGTGCTGAAGGAAGCGGGCTTCGGTCAACGCCATGTTCGCGATCTCGCTCGGGTCGACGCTCTCGTTCGGCGCGTGGATGAGTGCCAGGGGCTCTTCCACGCCGATCAGGATGAGTTCGACTCCGGGGTAGGTGTCCGCGAACACGTTGCAGAGCGGGATGGACCCGCCCTGTCCCAACGTCGCCATCGGCAGTCCGTACGCCTCTTGCATCGCGGCTGCCATGGCCGTGTAGGCAGGCCCGTCGATCTCGGCCTTGAACGGCGCGCCGGCCGCTTCGATGTCCGCGGTGACCTGGACGCCCCAGGGAGCAGTGGCCCGGAGTTGGTCGATCAGGCTGGTCCCGGCCTGATCCGGGTCCGTCCCCGGCGGGATACGGAGGTTGAGCCGTGCCGCCGCCTTCGGCACGATGGCCGACGCCGACCCGACCACCGGCGGGCAGTCGATGCCCAGGATGGTCACCGCCGGACGCGCCCACAGCATGTCCGAGACGGTGCCGTCGCCCAGCAGCGAGACACCGTCGAGCACCGTCGCATCGCTATGGAACTGCTCGGGCGGATAGGGCTCACCCGACCAGGTCCCGGTATTGTCCAGTCCCTTGATCGTGGTGTTGCCCTGCTCGTCGCGCAGGCTGCCGAGCATCGCGACGAGCGCCGCGAGCGCATCCGGCGCGGCGCCGCCGAACATGCCGGAATGGAGTTCGGTCCCGAGCGCCTCCACGGTCACCACCACGTTGACCATGCCACGCAGGCTCACGGTGGCCGCCGGGTGCCCGACGGCCGCGTTGCCGGTGTCGCAGACCAGGATCGCATCGGCCCGGAGCAGCTCGGCATGGTCGGGCACGAACGCCTCGAGGCCACCGGTTCCCTGCTCCTCGGATCCCTCGACCACGAGCTTCAGGTTCACCGGTACGTTCTCACCGAGCGCCCGGAGCGCGGTCAGGTGCGCGACGATGTTGCCTTTGCAGTCGGCCGTCCCGCGGCCGAACCAGCGGCCGTCCTTCTCGGTGAGCTCGAACGGCGGCGTGCGCCAGGCGTCGTCGTCGAGTGGTGGCTGGACGTCGTAGTGGGCGTACAGCAGCACCGTGGGAACGTCCGGCGTCGAGCACGGCCGCGATCCGACGACAGCGCGGCTGCCGTCGGCCGTCTCCTCCAGATGGGCGTCGGCGAAGCCCAGCTCGGCGAACCTGTCGAGCACCCACGTCGCCGCCCGCTCGCATTCCTCGACGGGGAACTGGCGGGCGTCCGCCACGGATTTGATCGCGACGAGGTCGGCGAGTTCCGACCGCGCCGGCGACATCAGCTCGGCGATCCTGGCTCGCAGTTCCATGGTTCAGTCACCCCGCGACGTTCCTGGTCTTGAGCTTGTCGACGAAGTTCTGGAAGTTCTCCAGCTCGTCCGGGCAGTAGATCTTGATGATCAGCAGCTGGCCGCGAACGACCTTGGTGTCCGCGATCACCGGCCGGATCCCCGGCCCCGCGGCTCCGTTCACCAGCAGTGAGAGGAAGGTTCCGCGGGCTAGGGCCTCGTTCGGATCGGTGCAGGTGGCGCCGCCGTCGTCACCGAGAACCCGGACGATCTGTTCCTGCGAGGGTGCCCGTGCCCCCTCGGCCTTCAGGGCCGCGATGAGCTGATCGGCCTTCTGCTGGGCCTGCTGGGTGGATCTCGCCGAGCTGAAGGTGATGAGACCGATGATCATCAGGATCACGATCACCACCGCGGCGCCGATGTAGAGCATCGAACGGTGGCGGCGGTCCGAAGTCTCCGTCGTGGTGCTCATGACGGAGTCACCGCCTCGGGCTCAGGCTGCTTCCAGGACGGCTTGCGCAGCCGGTAGAACAGGAACGGCACGAGCAGGCCGAGACCCAGCGCCCCGCCGCCGACGATCAGGAGGTACACCCAGGGGTTACCGGACTCGAACTGCGACGGAGGGATGAATCCGACCAGCAGCGCGGCCAGCGACGCCGCGAACCCGACGCCGCACAGGCCGACCAGCATCGGTGCCCGGTAGCCACGGGCGTGGTCCGGGTCCTTGCGGCGCAGCTGGACCGCGGCGACGAACATCAGCAGGTACATGATCAGGTAGACCTGGGTGGTGATCACCGAGAAGATCCAGTACGCGCTCGACACGTCCGGGATGAACGCGTACGCGAGGCCGATCAGGGTGGTGAGGAGGCCCTGGACGACCAGGATGTTCTGCTGGACGCCGTTCTTGTTCAGGCGCTGGAGGTACGGCGGGAGGTAGCCCTCCTGGCGGGAGATCAGCAGCAGGCCCTTGGAGGGTCCGGCCAGCCAGGTCAGCATTCCGGCCACGGATGCGGTGACCAGCATGATCCCGACGATCGGCGTCAGCCATTGCCAGCCGAAGTTCGCGAAGACCGCGTCGAAGGCCTGCATGACACCGGCGGTGAGCGAGAGTTCCTTCGCGGGGACGATCCAGCTGATCGCCAGCGCGGGCAGGATGAAGATCGCCAGCACCAGACCCATCGCCAGGAAGATCGCCTTCGGGAACTCCTTGGCCGGCTTCTTCAGCGACGACACGTGGACCGCGTTCATCTCCATGCCGGAGTAGGACAGGAAGTTGTTGACGATGAGCACGAGGCTCGACAGGCCGGCCCAGGCCGGGAAGATGTTGTCGGTGGTCATCGGTGCGGCCGAGGGGTTGCCCTGGCCGAGGAAGACGATGCCGAGGGTGACCAGGACGACGCCCGGGATCAACGTCCCGATGATCAGGCCGCCGCTGGCCAGGCCGGCCACGCCCTTCGTGCCGCGCGAGGAGACCCAGACACCGGACCAGTAGACGACGATGATGACCGCCGCGGTCCACACACCACTTGTGGCCAGCTCGGGATTGAACACGTACGCGAGGGTGCTCGCCACGAACCCCAGCAGGCTCGGATAGTAGAAGATCGTCATCGCGAACTGGCACCACACGGCCAGGAAGCCCATCGGCTTCGAGATGCCTTCGGACACCCAGTGGTAGACGCCGCCGTTCCAGCCGGACGCCAGTTCCGCGGACACCAGTGACGTGGGCAGCAGGAACACGACGGCGGGTAGCAGGTAGAGGAAGACGCACGCCAGGCCGTAGACGGCCATGGTCGGGGCGGCTCGGAGGCTTGCGACGGAGCTCGTGGTCATCATCGCCAGGGCGACCCACGAGATCCATGCGGTTGCGGGCGCTTTGGCCCGGACGGCCGGTGCCACCACGGGCGAGGGCTCGACCGGAACGTCGGCCGAGCTCATGGCAACCACACCCCGCGGGACCGACGCGCGGCCGTGACTCCTCGAGCGACAGGCCATCCCTGAGACCTGCGCATCCTGCTGGGTGCCGACACTCTCATCGCCTCCAAGGCCATGACATGACGAACTATCGAATTCAGGCTACGAAGCCGCTCGCGCCGTCGATTCATCCGCGGTGGATGAATGGCAGCGACGGAAATCCTCATCCGCGCACCGGCGACGCTGTCTGTCGTCGGTGGATAGGTCGACGAGGCAAGCAGTTCGGGCTCGAGCTGCGCCAGGGTCACCACGACGAAGACCGCGAGCCTTTGGACGGTCCTGCGACGACGCGGCCACGGTGGCCTCCTACTCGACGACGCGGATGCGATGGTCGGTGTTGTTGAGCCGTCGTCCCGCGTCCTCGGTGACGGTGACGATGTCCTCGATCCGGACCCCGAAGCGCCCGGCCAGATAGATGCCGGGCTCGATCGAGAAGCACATGCCGGGCTCGAGCAACTGCTCCTCGCCCTCCACCATGTACGGCGGCTCGTGGGTGGTCACGCCGATCCCGTGACCGGTCCGGTGGATGAACTGCTCGCCGTAGCCGGCCTCGGTGATGACGGCGCGGGCGACGCGGTCGATCTCCTGGCAAGGCACGCCCGGCCGGACCGCCTCGAAGCCGGCTTGTTGTGCCGCCCTGACGATGTCGTGCACCTCCTGCACCTCGGCGCTCGGCTCGCCGACGACGACTGTGCGGGTCGTATCGGACCCATAGCCGTACCGCAGGCCGCCGAAATCGAGAACGACCGTGTCGCCGGACTGGATGACCCGATCCCCGGCCTCATGGTGCGGGTTGGCGCCGTTGGGGCCGGACCCGACCACGGTGAAGTCGACCTGCTCGTGGCCGAACTGGCGCAGCAGCCGGGACAGGTCGGCCGCGACCTCGGTCTCGCGCCGGCCGGCGAATCGCACCTGAACGATCTCTTCGTACGTAGCGTCGGCGGCCGCACCGGCCAGGGCCAGCCGCGCCAATTCGTTGGCATCCTTGATCGCGCGCATCATCGGCATGCACTCGGTCAATGCCTGGTAGCTCGTGGCCGGTCGCGTCCGCTGCAGCCCGAGCAGGTGCATGGCCCAGGCCGAGTCCGAGATCCCGAACCGGCCGTCGGAGCTCAACAGCTCGCCGGCCAAGGGGTATGGATCGGATCCGTCGGTCCAGTCGATCATGGTGAGAGCGCTGGCACCTTCCGCCGACTCCGCGTCGGGCCGCTCGAGCGCCGGTACCACCAGGGTGGGATCCCGGTCGATGCCGAGGGCAAGCATCGTCAACCGCTCGGTGATCGCGGTGGGCTGATAACCGGTCAGCCACACCAGGTCCGGTCCTGGTGTGATGATGACGCCGGAGAGTCCAGCCTCCAGCGCGTCCGCGACAACGCGGCGCATGCGGGCGACGTAATCGTCGCGGGTGAACGGGGTGGGCGCGGGCAGGGTTTCAGTGGTCATGTTCCCCTCCGAGCAGCCACGGTAGAACCGTCGGGGGTGGCCGGACTCATCCCGGCCGGATGATATGCGCGCGCGTACTCATCCGCCTGACCACGGTGCGGTGCGCAGGTCGGCCGTCGTACGACGCGCTCGGTCGGCTGGGCGTTCTTCGGCGGCCCGGCCGACGGCGATCATCGAGACGATGTGCCAGCCCGCGCCGGGCGCCAGGTCCGCGGTCAGCCCGTCGAGGTCGAAGGCCCGGAACTGCCTGCAGGCAAGGCCCATCGCCTGGGCCTGCAGCGTCAGATGGGCCACCGACTGGCCGAGGTCGTAGTCCGCGAAGTCCGAGTAAGCCCAGTCGGTGTCCTCTATGAAGCGGTGCGCCATCGTCACGACGAGCAGACCGGCGCTCGGCGCCCACCGGCCTGAGCTGGCCGCGAGGTGACGCACGATTCGCTTGTGGTCCGGCTCGTCCCGGCGCGCGGTGAAGTAGGCCCACGGCTGCGAGTTGCCGGCCGAGGGTGCCCAACGAGCGGCCTCCAGCAACAACTCCACGTCATCGTCGGAAATCGTCCACTCAGGATCGTACCGAAGCGGACTGAACCGCGACGTGAACAACGGATGAACGCCCATGCCAGAGGCAACTCCGATCCGGCCCGGTCCATTCCACCCGATCGGAGCGCCTACCGTGGGGGCATGGTCAACGAGCTCGGGCGGAGTACCAGTCCGTATCTGCGGCAGCATGCGGAGAATCCGGTGGCGTGGCGGGAGTGGTCGGACAAGGCGTTCCAGGAGGCTCGGGAGCGGGACGTGCCGGTGTTCCTGTCGGTCGGGTACTCCGCTTGTCACTGGTGTCACGTGATGGCGCATGAGTCGTTCGAGGACGAGGCGACGGCGGCGTACCTGAATGAGCACTTTGTCAGCATCAAGGTGGATCGGGAGGAGCGGCCGGACGTCGACGCGATCTACATGGCGGCGACGGTCGCGATGATCGGGCAGGGCGGCTGGCCGATGTCGGTGTTCCTGACGCCGGACGCGGAGCCGTTCTTCTGCGGCACGTACTTTCCCAAGGATCCGCGCGGCGGGATGGCGTCGTTCCGGCAGGTGCTGGAGTCGCTGGCGGACGCGTGGCAGACCAAGCGGGACCAGATCGACGGGATCGGCCGGCGGGTGGTCGAGCAGCTCGGAGCCCAGCAGCGACCGGTCCCGGGGGAGTTCGACACCGCGAAGGCCGCTCAGCTCCTGAGGGCCGACTTCGATCCGGTGGACGCCGGCTTCGGGCGGGCGCCGAAGTTCCCGCCGTCGATGGTGCTCGACTTCCTGCTCCGCCACCACCGCCGGACCGGTTCGGCCGACGCGCTCGCGATGGTCGCGCAGACCTGCGACCGGATGGCGCGGGGTGGGATGTACGACCAGCTCGCCGGCGGGTTCGCGCGGTACTCGGTCGACGGTCAGTGGGTCGTCCCGCACTTCGAGAAGATGCTCTACGACAACGCCCTGCTGCTCGACGTCTACACGCAGTGGTGGACGGTCGGCGGCGACCCGCTGGCCCGGCGCGTCGCCGAGGAGACCGCCGAGTTCCTCCTGACGGAACTGCGCACGCCGGAAGGTGGTTTCGCCTCCGCCCTCGACGCCGACACGGAAGGGGAGGAGGGCAAGTACTACGTCTGGACCCCCGAGCAACTGCGGGACGAGCTGGGTGACGACGCCGACTGGGTGATCGACCTCTGCGACGTCACCGGGACTTTCGAGCACGGCTCCTCGGTCCTCCAGCTTCGCGTGGACCCCGACGACCCCGAGCGCTGGCAGCGCATCCGGGCCACCCTGCGGCAGGCCCGCAGCCACCGCCCCTACCCCGGCCGCGACGACAAGGTGGTCGCCGCCTGGAACGGCCTGGCCATCACCGCCCTCACCCGCGCCGGCATCGTCCTCGACAAGCCCGAGTACGTCGAAGCCGCCGAGCACGCGGCCAGATTGGTCCGGGACGTGCACCTCGACCACGACACCGGCCGGCTCCATCGCACCTCCCGCGACGGGATACGCGGCACGGCTCACGGTGTTCTCGAGGACTACACGGCGTACGCGCAAGGTTGTCTGACCCTGTTGGGTGCCACCGGCAACATCGAGTGGTTCGAGACGGCCGAGCGGCTGCTGGACCGGACCCTGGAGCAGTTCGTTGCCGATGGCTCCTACTTCGACACGGCTGCCGACGCCGAGGAGCTGGTCTGGCGTCCGCAGGACCCGACCGACAACGCCAGCCCGTCCGGCGTCAGCCTGGCCGCCGAGGCGTTCACGACGCTGGCGAGCCTGACCGGATCGGTCCGCTACGAAACCGCCGCACAGCAGGCGCTGCAGGCCTCGGCCACCATCGCGGACCGCGCGCCGAGGTTCGCCGGCCGCGCCCTCGCGGTCGCCGAGACGATCGCCGCCGGTCCGCTGGAGATCGCGATCGCGGGGGATTCACCCGAGCTGCGCCGGACCGCGCTGACCGAGGCGCCGTGGGGTACGGCGATCGTTGCCGGTGGCCCCGGTCTCGCCGTACCGCTGATGGCGGGCCGGGATCTCGTCGACGGCAGGGCGGCGGCGTACGTCTGTCAGAAATTCACCTGCCGGCTTCCGATCGTGTTGCCGGAAGACCTTCGCCGGGAACTGAAACCCCAGGCCTGACATCGGCGCGGGTGCGGGTTTTCCCTGTCGTTTCGCCCAAATCTCTTGACTCCCGCGCCGCCGGCGACCAGAGTCCTCCCTCAGTCGGATGTAACAGAACTCGCATGCCCCGACACACAGTGTCACAAATGAGGCAGTGGCACTGCTGAGTCAGCATCCGGCGTCCCCAACTGAATTCGGTCGCTGCGCCCAAACAGCGACCACACCGTGAGGAGATGTTGTCTTGAGACGACTGACATCAGCAGGGGCGGTGGCCATCGTCGCGGCAGCGGGTCTTGCCGGGGCGTTCACCGGCTCACCCGCGGGTGCCGTGCAACGTACGGCTCCGCTCCCGGCGTCCGGCTTCAACCAGCCCGCCGCCGTCCAGGCCGAACAGGCGCTGACCGCGCAGACGGCCGCAGCCCTCGGACTCGCCAGTGGTGAACAACTCGTGGTCCGCGACGTGGTCAAGGACCCGGACGGCACCGAGTACGTCCGCTACGACCGCACCTACAACGGCCTGAAGGTCGTCGGCGGCGATCTGATCGTCAAGCGCAAGGGCGCGACGGTCGGTCAGGTCACCTACAACCGCGGCGCCAAGGCCGTCGGAGTCGCGACCAAGCCGACGTTGTCCCAGTCGGCCGCACTCTCCAAGGCCGCGCAGTCCGCCAAGTTCAAGGCCACCGCGAACAAGGGATCGCTGGTCGTCTTCGTGACGCCGAGCAAGCCCGTGCTCGCCTACGAGGTCGTCACCACCGGCGTGAAGCCGGACCAGACCCCGTCGGTGCTGCACTCGTTCATCGACGCCAAGACCGGCGCCCTGCTGGACCAGGACGACGAGATCAAGACCGGCACCGGAAACTCGATGTACTCCGGCACCGTCAGCATCGGTACGTCGGGCAGCTTCTCCATGACCGACCCGACCCGCGGTGGCAACTTCACCACCGACCTCAACGGTGCGACCTCCGGCAACGGCACCACCTTCACCGACGCCGACGACACCTGGGGCACCGGCGCCGCGTCGAACCGCCAGACCGCCGGTGTGGACGCGCACTACGGCGCCCAGCTGACCTGGGACTACTACAAGAACGTCCACGGCCGGAACGGCATCTTCAACAACGGTCAGGGCGCCCGGTCCCGGACGCACTACGGCAACGCGTACGTGAACGCGTTCTGGGACGGCACCCAGATGACGTACGGCGACGGCCAGGGCAACACCCATCCGCTGACCGCGATCGACGTCGCCGGCCACGAGATGAGCCACGGTGTCACCGAGGCGACCGCCAACCTGAACTACTCCGGCGACGCCGGCGGCCTGAACGAGGCCACCTCCGACATCTTCGGCACGATGGTCGAGTTCTCCGCCAACAACTCGTCCGACCCGGGTGACTACCTGATCGGCGAGAAGATCAACATCAACGGCAACGGCACCCCGCTGCGCTACATGGACAAGCCGTCGAAGGACGGAGCCAGCGTGGACTGCTGGTCGACCAGCACCGGCGGACTCGACCCGCACTACTCCTCCGGCCCGCTGAACCACTGGTTCTACCTGGCCTCCGAGGGCACCGGCAGCAAGGTCATCGGCGGTGTGACGCACAGCAGCACCGCCTGCAACGGCGCCACCATCACCGGTGTCGGCCACGACGTCGCCGCCAAGGTCTGGTACCGCACGCTGAGCACCAAGCTGAGCTCGGGCAGCACCTACAAGGACGCCCGCGAGGGTGCCATCACCTCCGCGGTCGAGCTGTACGGCGCCGACTCGGCCCAGTGCAAGGGCATCGAGGCTGCCTTCAGCGGCATCTCGGTCCCGGCCGGCGCGGCCAAGTGCAGCGGTGGCACCGAGCCGCCGCCCAGCGGCGACAACCTGCTGCAGAACCCGGGCTTCGAGTCCGGCGCGGTGAACTGGACCGGCACCGCCGGCCCGATCAACAACGACACCGGCCGTCCGGCGCGCACGGGTAGCTGGAAGCTGTGGCTGCAGGGCAACGGTCGCGCCACCACCGAGAACGTCGGCCAGTCGGTCGCGATCCCGGCCTCGGCGACCACGGCCACGCTGTCGTTCTGGATCCGGATCGACTCCGCCGAGACCACCACCTCGACGGCGTACGACACGGCGAAGGTGCAGGTGGTCGACGGTTCGGCCACCACGACGCTGGCGACGTACTCGAACCTGAACAAGAACACGTCGTACGTCCAGAAGACGCTCAATGTGTCGCAGTACAAGGGCAAGACCGTCACGGTGAAGTTCGTCGGCCAGGAGGACTCCTCCCTGCAGACCAGCTTCGTCATCGACGACACCTCGCTCACCGCGAGCTGACGCGGTAACCCGTCCGGGGCGCGCGGCCCACCGCCCGCTGGCCCGCGCGCCCCGGATTCTTCTTCTTTCTCCGTCACCAACACCAAGGCCCATCTCGACCAGCTGCAGTCGATTGCCACCAGCAACGGTGGCAACCGCTACACCGGCCGGGCGGGTACAAGGCTTCGGCCGACTACGTGAAGGCCAAGCTCGACGCGGCCGGCTACACCACCACTCTGCAGTCCTTCTCCACCTCGGCCGGTACGTCGTACAACGTGATCGCGGAGTGGCCGCACGGCGACGCGAACCACGTGGTGATGGCCGGCTCGCACCTGGACAGCGTCAGCGCCGGTCCGGGGATCAACGACAACGGTTCTGGCAGCGCCGGCGTACTCGAAACCGCCCTCGCCTACGCCGCCAGTGCGCAGACCCCCAGGAACCGATTGAGGTTCGGTTTCTGGGGTGCCGAGGAGCTCGGCCTGCTCGGTTCGAAGTACTACGTCAACAACCTGCCCGCGGCCGAGCGCGACAAGATCGAGCTGTACCTGAACTTCGACATGATCGCGTCGCCGAACCCGGGCTACTTCGTGTACGACGACAACCCGGCCGGCAACGGTGCTCGCGACGACCTGGTCTCGTACTTCACCACCACGACGCTGGCGACGTACTCGAACGTCGACCGCACCACGTCGTACGTGCAGAAGACGCTGAACGTCCTTGCCTACAAGGGGAAAACCGTCACCGTGCGGTTCCTCGGGCAGGAGGACTCGTCACTGCAGACCAGCTTCGTCATCGATGACGTGGCACTGACGACCAGTTAGACCGGCTTGCACAGCTTGCCCGGTGGGATGGCGGCTTCGGTGAGCAGTTTGCCCACCGGGGCCGCCAGCGGCTTCACCTTGGGGTCCTCGAGCCGGGCGGTCTTCCCGTTCGCGGAGACCGCCAGGATCATGTCGTCGGGGTGCTTGACCGTCGGCTTGGTGGCGACCAGGCTCGCCCAGTCGACCTGCTGAGCGGCCGCGGTGATGGTCGCCAGCAGAGTGGGGTCGAGCTTGCAGCGGATCGTGTCCTTGCCGCGCGAGCTCACCGTGGCGACACCGTCGGTGCCGATCAGCACCTGATCGTCGAAGCCGGCGAACCCACCCTTCCTCGACACCGTCAGCGGCAGCCCTGCCCCGACCGGCGTCGACTGCGTCACAGTCGGTGCGCTACTCGGCGCAGGGGAGGGCGGAGGGTTGCCCACGCCGCCGTCGGACTCGTTGCCGCACCCGCTCAGGACGAGACCGGCGACCGCGGCGACCACTGCGTACCTGCTGAAGTTCCTCACGCACCATGGATACCCGTAGACGTGCCATTCGTTGCAGCTGTGACACGACTGAGATGTGATCGTCAGACGACCGGTGACACGAGGTCGACCAGCGCACGGGTGAGCTGGACACGCTCCTCGAACAGCGCGAGCGAGGCCCCGTCGCTCATCCTGGTGATCTCTTCCAACGGCAGCGCGGTGAAGGTCGCGCGGGCGCACAGCGAGCCGAGGTAGCCGTACAGCACCTGCTCTTCGGTCACCTGCATCCCCTCCTCGGCCAGGCCCTTGATGAACGCCTTCAGGATGACCTTGTGCACGGCCGGCAGCGCCTCGGACGCCAGCTCGCCGGCGTGCGCCAGCCCGACGAGGAGCTGCCCCAGGTCGAACCCGACCGCCTGCGGGCAGTCGAACCCCCAGTCGATCACCACGAACTCGTCCGTCCCCTCCGGCACCAGGAGATTCTGCGGACTCGCATCCCCGTGCTGGTAGCACTGTGGCAGCGCGTCGAGAGCGTCCAGTACGGCGGGCAACCGTTCGCCCAGCTCGAGCAGATCGTCACGCAACCGGTGGTCGCCGACGTTGCAGACCGCCGCGGCGAGCAGCGGGTGCCGCCACGTCTCGGGGTCGGCGATCGCCGGCAGTGCGGACGTCTGCACGCGCCCGCCGGTGTAGTACCGCAGTCCGACGCCCGGGGTGGTGACGTCGCCGCGGGGGAGCAGTGGCTCGACCAGATGTGGCTGACGCCGAGCGGAGAGCAGACCGAGCAGGTACGCCGCTCGCTCGAACCGCTCCATCGGCCACGGACCGGGCTCCTGGACGATGTTCTCCATCCACAGGGTGCCGCGGTCGTCGTCGTACACGTCGATCCGGTAGGCCTGGGGCAGGCGCATGCTGTCCGGGAGGACGTCGGCGATGCCGCTGCGGTGTACGGCGATCTCGAGCTGCCACGGGAGGTTCTGGATGAACGCCGCCCGGAACTGCTCGGGCACCATGTCGATGTACGCCCAGTGTCGCGGCGACTGGAACTTCTTCACGAAACACGACCAGCCGACCGTGTCGCCGGCCGTGGTGGTCGCCGTACCGAAAAGCCGGAGCAGCGCCGCGGTGCTCGGTGTGCCGATCGGGTAGTCGACCGGTTCGACCCGGACGTCGCCAGGCGTGGCGGCCGGATCGCCGGTGATCGTCCGGACCAGCGCGGTGAAGTCGTCGCCGGCCAGGGCGTCGCGGCCAAGTGGCTCGAGTGCGGTGATCATGTCGTTCCCCCCATGCGGTCTGGCTGCCCAGCATCCGCCCCGACCTTCTGCCAATCTTCAGAAGGAAGTAAAGCAGCCTTACTATCGAGATAGTAAAGTGGCCTTATGACTTCCGTCAATGACCTGTCGGGTCGGCCGCCGGGCCCCTGGCCGGAGCACATCGCTGCATTGCTCGGAGGAGCACTGCGGCGGCTCCGGGAGGAGATCCTGGCGGTGTCGGACGACTTCCCGGGCCTGCGGGTCTCGCACTACCGGCTGCTCGAGCTGATTCCGCCGGACGGGGCGCGGATCACCGATCTGGCGGAGGTCGCGTTGATGACGAAGCAGGCGCTCGGGCAGCACGTGGACTACCTGCAGGGGCTCGGCTACACGGAGTCCGACCGGCTCCGTGCCGACCGCCGGGTCCGGCTGGTACGGCGTACCGCCCGCGGGGAGGAGGCGGTCGCGTTCAGCCGGGCCGCGATCGAGCGCGTCGAAGCGCTCTGGGCGGACCAACTGGGCCTGGAGCGCTACGAGGAGTTCCGGGAGATCCTGCGGGTGATCGGGGCCTGAGGCCGGATCACCACACCCGGCCTAGCCGACCCGGTACGTCGCGATGCTGACGGCGATGTAGTGGCAGACGAACGCGGCCACGGTGAACGCGTGGAAGATCTCGTGGAAGCCGAACCAGCGCGGTGACGGGTTCGGCCGCTTGGTGCCGTAGACGACCGCGCCGATCGAGTAGAGGCCGCCGCCGATCGCGATCAGCGTGACCACCGCGGCGCCGCCCTGGTGGTAGATGTCACCCATCCAGAAGATCGCGACCCAGCCGAGCGCCAGGTAGATCGGCGTGTAGAGCCAGCGCGGAGCGTGCACCCAGAAGATCCGGAACAGGATGCCGAGCAGGGCGCCGCTCCAGACCAGGCCGAGCATCAGCGCGCGATCCTCGCCGTGCAGCAGCACCATTCCGAGCGGGGTGTAGGTGCCGGCGATCAGCAGGAAGATGTTGCTGTGGTCGAGCCGGCGCAGGATCGCCTCACCGGTCGGGCCCCAGTAGAACCGGTGGTACAGCGCGGAGATGCCGAACAACAGCATCGCACCCATCGTGTAGACGGCCGCGGCCCAGCGGGCGTTGGGATGCGGAGCGAGGCAGATCAGCACGATGCCGGCGGCGGTGGCGAACGGGAAGGTGCCCGCATGCAGCCAGCCCCGGAGCTTCGGCTTGATCCGGCCGGGGAGCCGGTGGCCCAGTTCCTGGGGCTGTGCGCTGGTAGCGGTCATCGCCGTCCTTTCGAGGGGTGCCGGGCGGTTCAGTACCTACGCAACCGTAACCTACGCAACCGTAGGTTCAATGGTCCATAAGAAGGAAATGTAGGCGAGATCACCGATCGGCACACCGCCGCCCGCGTGTCCGACGCACGAACTTCGGCGAAAGTTCGATCTGCCTGACACCTTCCTCGAAGCTGTTCTGTGCCCTCTCGTTCCGGGGTGAAACTGGGCTAGCCTCGTGACTGAGAGCACTGGAGGAGCACCCTGCCCATGCGGACACCTGGCAAGCAGAAACTGCGCGATGCGGTGTACGGCCTGTACGAGCGCCGGCTGCGGCGATCCTTGTCGCCGGACCGGATCCCGCGGCACATCGGCGTCATCATCGACGGCAACCGGCGCTGGGCCCGGGCGGTCGGCGACCCGGTGTCGCGCGGCCACGAGGCCGGGGCGAACAAGATCGTCGAGTTCCTCGACTGGTGCGACGACGTCGGCGTCAAGGTCGTCACGGTCTGGATGCTGTCCACTGACAACCTGAGCCGTCCGGCCGACGAACTGGAGCCGCTGCTGCGGATCATCGAGCAGACGGTCGAGGAGCTGACCGCGATCGGCCGCTGGCGGATCCACCCGGTCGGCGCGCTCGACCTGTTGCCCGGAGCCACCGCCGAGGCGCTGAAGACGGCCGAGGCGGACACGCACGGTATCGAAGGGATGCTGGTCAACGTCGCGGTCGGGTACGGCGGCCGCCGCGAGCTGGCCGACGCAGTCCGCTCGCTGCTGCTCGAGGAGGCCGCGCAGGGCATCTCGATCGAGGAGCTGGCCGAGCGGGTCGATGTCGAGCACATCGCCCGGCACCTGTACACGAAGGGCCAGCCGGACCCGGATCTCGTCATCCGGACGTCGGGTGAGCAGCGCCTCGGCGGGTTCTTGCTGTGGCAGAGCGCACTGAGCGAGTTCTACTTCTGTGAAGCGCTGTGGCCGGACTTCCGGCACGTCGACTTTCTGCGAGCGGTCCGCAGCTATGCGCAGCGAGAGCGCCGGTTCGGGACCTGACCCCGCGTCCACAGCTCGCGGGGACGGAAGGTGTAACACACCGTTAACCCCGTGGCCGGGCGTGTCGGGCTGCGGCGTTTGCTGGACCCTCCTACCCTGACTATGACGGTCGGAGGGGAAGCCGGCTGTCGCGGGAGGCCCGATCAGCTTGAGAATCGTTCGCCAGCCGGTTGCCCCATGAGGGGCAGAACGGAGTACCCGAGACCCCAGGTCTCGATCTCACTGGTTCCCGGATCCGCTCGTGCGGCGGTCCGAAGGGGATCTGCACCAGATCCGCGGGCCAGCTCCCGGTCCAACACCTAACCACTGGTGGGCCGGGCGTGGTGCACGTCGCGGCCCGAGAGGACGTGCGACATGGCTGCCACCCACGCCAAGGCGTCAAGTACCTCATCCACACCGGCCCAGCGCACTTTTGTGCTGGACACCTCCGTACTCCTGTCCGACCCGCACGCGATGGTGCGGTTCGACGAGCACGAGGTGGTCGTCCCGGTGGTCGTCGTCACCGAATTGGAGGGCAAACGGCATCACCCGGAACTCGGTTACTTCGCTCGCACCGCACTGCGGCTGCTCGACGAGCTCCGGATCCTTCATGGACGTCTGGACGCGCCCCTGCCAGTGGGAGAGAAGGGTGGAACCCTCCGGGTCGAACTGAACCACACCGATCCGGAGACCTTGCCGGCCGGCTTCCGGCTCGGCGACAACGACAGCCGCATCCTGGCCGTGGCCTGCAACTTCAAGGCCGAGGGCAAGGACGTCACGCTGGTCTCGAAGGACCTGCCGATGCGGGTCAAGGCGTCGGCCTGCGGCCTGATGGCCGAGGAGTACCGGGCCGAGCTGACGCTGGAGTCCGGCTGGACCGGGATGAGCGAGCTCGAGGTCGAGACACACGACGTGGACGACCTGTACGAGAACGGCGTACTGGAGCTGCCGCAGGCCGGTGAGTTCCCGACCCACACCGGGCTGGTGCTGCTGTCCGACCGGGGCAGTGCGCTCGGCCGGGTGATGCCGGACAAGCGGATCCGGCTGGTCCGCGGCGACCGGGAGGCGTTCGGTATCCGTGGCCGGTCGGCCGAACAGCGGGTCGCGCTCGACCTGCTGCTGGACCCGGACGTGGGGATCATCTCGCTCGGTGGCCGGGCGGGTACCGGTAAGTCGGCGCTCGCGCTCTGCGCCGGGCTGGAAGCGGTGATGGAGCGGCGGCAGCACAAGAAGGTCGTGGTGTTCCGGCCGTTGTTCGCGGTCGGCGGCCAGGAGCTCGGGTACCTGCCCGGCTCGGAGTCGGAGAAGATGCAGCCGTGGGCACAGGCCGTGTACGACACGCTCGCCGCGCTCACCAGCGGTGACGTGATCGACGAGGTGATGGACCGCGGCATGCTCGAGGTGCTGCCGCTGACCCACATCCGTGGCCGGTCGCTGCACGACGCGTTCGTGATCGTGGACGAGGCGCAGTCGCTCGAGCGCAACGTCCTGCTCACGGTGCTGTCCCGCGTCGGCGCGAACTCACGGGTCGTGCTCACCCACGATGTCGCCCAGCGCGACAACCTGCGGGTCGGCCGGCACGACGGTGTGGTCGCCGTGGTCGAGCAGCTGAAGGGGCACCCGCTGTTCGCGCATGTGACGCTGACACGGTCCGAGCGCTCGCCGATCGCGGCGCTGGTCACCGAGATGCTGGATGACCTGCAGTTGTAAGGAGTGTGTAGGGTTTTAGGTAATTTGATTTTGTAAGGCACGCGTAAGACTTCGGGCCGACGGTGCGGCCGCCACACAGGCGGCCGCACCGTTCGTTCGTGACCTGCTTGTGATCACGCTCGGTTTACGCCAGAGTATGTTCTCGTTGCAGCCGACGGGGGTCGGGTTTTCTCGGAAGGACAGATGAAAGCGAAGCGCTCCGTCGCGGCTCTCTCAGTGACTGGGATCGTCGTCGTCTCTGTTGTCGCCGGTATCGACCTCTTCAGCTCCCCCGGGAGCAGCAGCGCCTCGGAGCAGGTCTCAGGGCGGGCCGAGATGGCCGTGCTGAACAGCGAGAAGGCCCGTGCCGCCACCACGCCGTCGATCCAGCCGAAGACCGCCAAGGAGCAGGCCCAGGAGGTCGTCCGGATGCGGATCCAGGTCGAGGCTGTCGCGGCCGCGCAGCGGGCCGCGCGGAAGGCCGCGCAGGACCAGTCCGACCTGAAGCAGGCAGCCAAGAACGCCGCACTCAAGCGCTACCAGGCGCTGCAGAAGACCGACGCGAACTCGCGGGAGGAGCGGGCCAGCCGCGACGCCGAGCGGAAGAAGCTCGAGGGCACGCCCAAGGAGGTCGCGATGAACCTCCTGCCCGACCACGGCTGGGGTGAGAGCCAGTTCAGCTGTCTCGAGAAGCTGTGGAACAAGGAGTCCCGCTGGCGGGTCAACGCCGACAACCCGTCCTCCTCGGCGTACGGCATCCCGCAGGCCCTCCCCGGCAACCGGATGGCGGCCTACGGGTCCGACTGGCGCACCAACCCGGTCACCCAGATCAAGTGGGGTCTCGACTACATCGAGAACACCTACGGCTCCCCCTGCTCCGCCTGGGGCCACTCCCAGGCCAAGGGTTGGTACTGACGCTGACCGAGCTGGCGCGGGCTGTCAGTGAACGCGGCGAACTGGTTCTGCGCCGGCGCGACGACGGGGCCCTCGAACTGCGGGTGAACGGCGTCTTCGTGATGGACGACCGCGAGACCTCGAGTGAGGAGCTGCTGGCGTCGGCCGCGCTGACCTCGGTACGGCGGCCCGACCGGGTGCTCGTGGGTGGTCTGGGCCTCGGGTACACCGTCCGTGCGCTGCTCGCCGACGCCCGCTTGGGCTCGGTGGTCGTCGCCGAGATCGAGCCCGACCTGGTGGCGTGGATGCGGTCCGGCCTGGTGCCGTCGGTCCTCGACGATCCCCGCGTGTCTGTCTCGCTCGGTGACGTCCGAGATGTGGTCACCGCGACACCGGATGCGTCCCTGGACGCGATTCTCCTGGATGTCGACAACGGCCCGGACTTCCTTGTCTACAACGAGAACTCGGCGATCTACTCGTCGTCGTTCCTGAACGTGTGCCGGTCCAAGTTGCGGACCGGCGGCGTACTCACGGTCTGGTCGTCGTCGGCGTCGGACGCGCTGGCGTCGGCCGTCTCGTCGGTCTTCGGCGCCTGCCAGGTGACGCCGGTTCCGGTGACGCTGCAGGGACGCGACGAGACCTACTACGTGTACCAGGGTTCGTTTTCCACAGGCTGACGATCGGTCGCCGGGGACGACGCGGAGCGACGTACTCTGCAGGTATGGGTGACAACGTGGAATTCAGGATCGAGCACGACACGATGGGCGAGGTCAAGGTGCCTCGGGACGCGTTGTGGCGGGCGCAGACCCAGCGCGCGGTGGAGAACTTCCCGATCTCCGGGCGGCCGCTGGCGCCGGCGCTCGTGCACGCGCTCGCGCAGATCAAGGCGTCGGCGGCCGTGGTGAACGCCGAGCTCGGTGTGCTGGACGGGGAGCGGGCTGCCGCGATCGTGGCCGCCGCGGACCAGGTGGCCGCGGGGGAGTACGACGCGGAGTTCCCCATCGACGTGTTCCAGACCGGCTCGGGCACGTCGACGAACATGAATGCGAACGAGGTGCTCGCGACACTCGCAACCCGGTCGCACGGCGTCTACGTTCATCCGAACGACCACGTGAACGCGTCCCAGTCCAGCAACGACACCTTCCCGTCGGCGATCCACGTCGCGGCGACGGCCGGCGTCGTCCACGAGTTGCTGCCGGCGCTGGAGCACCTGGCGGATTCCCTGTCTCGTAAGGGATCCGAGTTCGCCGAGGTGGTGAAGTCGGGGCGGACGCACCTGATGGACGCGACGCCGGTGACGCTCGGGCAGGAGTTCAACGGGTACGCGCAGCAGGTGGGTCGCGGGGCGGATCGGGTCCGGGGGACGTTGTCGCGGGTGGCTGAGCTCCCGCTCGGCGGGACGGCGGTCGGGACGGGCATCAACACGCCGCCCGGGTTCGCCGCGGCCGTGATCGCCGAGCTGAACCGGCGGACCGGGCTCCGGTTCAGCGAGGCCGAGGACCACTTCGAGGCCCAGGGTGCGCAGGACGGCCTGGTCGAGCTGTCCGGGCAACTGAAGACGGTCGCGGTCAGCCTGACGAAGATCTGCAACGACCTGCGCTGGATGGGGTCCGGACCACGCGCCGGGCTGGGGGAGATCGCGCTGCCGGACCTGCAGCCGGGGTCGAGCATCATGCCCGGCAAGGTGAATCCGGTGATCTGCGAGGCGACACTGATGGTCGCCGCCCAGGTGATCGGCAACGACACGGCGATCACCGTGGCCGGTGCCGGAGGCAACTTCGAGCTCAACGTGATGCTGCCGGTGATCGCGCGCAACCTGCTCGAGTCGATCACCCTGCTCGCCAACACGTCCCGCCTGCTGGCCGATCGCTGCGTCGACGGCATCAGCGCGAACGTCGAGCACGCCCGCGCGCTGGCCGAGTCGTCGCCGTCGATCGTCACCCCGCTCAATCGCTACATCGGGTACGAGAACGCCGCCGCGGTGGCCAAGAGCGCTGTGAAACAAGGCAAAACCATCCGCGAGGTCGTGATCGAGAACGGGCACGTCGAGAAGGGCGACCTGACCGAAGCGCAGTTGGATGCCGCCCTCGACGTCCTCTCGATGACCCGGCCGGCCGACTCGTGACGGCCTCCTGGGAGCCGGGGACGACGATCGAGTGGGTGTATCAGGGGACCGGGCGGCACGCGGACAAACCGAACGTCCGGCCGATGACGGTGGTGCGTGACGACGCGGACGGGCTGGTCGCCTGGCTCGCGCCGGGGACGCCGCTGATCAAGCCGGTGCTGGTGGACGGGCGGGAGACCCGGTACGCCGGTCCGGTCGGGATGTTCACCGCGGACCGGGTGCTGAAGCTGGACGTCTGGCGCGGCACCGGGATCCTCAAGGTGCTGCCACCGGGCAAGCCGTGGTCGGTCTGGCACTTCTGGGACGACGACGGCACGTTCCGCGGCTGGTACGTGAACCTCGAGGCACCGCACGTCCGGGAGGGTCTTCGGACCAGCACGGTCGACCACGTCCTCGATCTGTGGATCCATCCGGACCGGACGATCGAGTGGAAGGACGAGGACGAACTGGAAGGCGCGGTGACCGCCGGGCGCTACACCGCCGCCGAGGCCGACCGCATCATCGCCGACGCCCACGCCGCCGTCCGCGAGATCGAGGCGTGGGCCTCGCCGTTCTCCGACGGCTGGCAATCCTGGACCCCGCCGGCCCACTGGCGCCTCCCCGCGGCGCCCACCACCCACCAACCCGACCTGATCGCCGAGGAGCTGCACAGTTGACCCGACAAGTCCTCCTCCGCACGGGCTGAAAAACCCCGCACAACGGGTGGGTCACGAGCACTTCCATCCAGCGGGTTCGGACTTACCTTGGAAACATGTACACCATCGAGTTGCAGGACGAGGAGCTCCAGCTGCTGCGATCCGCGCTGCGAAGCTACCTCCAGGCCTTCGGGCACAACGAAGCCGACCTGGTTCAGGCTGCGAAGACGCTCATGCTCAAGTTGCCCGAGCCCGTCGATATCAAGGCCGGCTGAGCATCACTTCCCGACCGGCTCCAGGAGGGCCACCGGGATCGTGCGCTTGGCCTTCGTCGCGTAGCGGCCGATGCCGGGATCCTCGCGCAGGATGACGTTCGTCCACACGGTGTGCCGCTCCGGACCGGTCAGCTCGCGGGCGTGCATGAGGCTGTGCTTCGCGCCGATCTGCACGTCGGTCGTCCCGGCGGCGCGCAGGTTGCGGAACCAGTCCGGATCCTGGCGCGATCCCGACCCGGTGCCCCAGACGATCAGGCCGTCGGGCGTTTCCAGGTAGCGCACGCACGTCGAGCGCGGTACGCCGGTCCGACGGCCGGGCGTGGTCAGCATCAGCACGTGGACGTCCTTGCTGCCGCTGGCCATCCGCCCGTCGAGGGTGCGGTACATCCACACGCCGATCCGGTTCCCGAACTTCAGCATCCGCCGCCCCATCACACCACCCCCGATTCCGAGGGTCCTGCGAACGACCGGAGCCGTCAAGAAGTCAGCTGCGCGGGCGGACTGTGAGTGGGACCGGCTTGGCGGTGTCGGTGAAGAAGTCGTTGCCCTTGTCATCTACGACAATGAAAGCGGGGAAGTCCTCGACCTGGATCTTCCAGACAGCTTCCATACCGAGCTCCGCGTACTCGATCACGTCGACGGACTTGATGCAGTCCTGCGCCAGCCGCGCCGCCGGTCCACCGATCGAGCCCAGGTAGAACCCACCGTGCTCCTTGCACGCGGCCGTTACCTTCGCCGACCGGTTGCCCTTGGCAAGCATCACGAACGATCCACCGGCCGCCTGGAACTGATCGACGTACGCGTCCATCCGCCCCGCCGTCGTCGGCCCGAACGACCCCGATGCGTACCCCTCGGGCGTCTTGGCCGGACCGGCGTAGTACACGGCGTGATCGCGCAGGTAGTCAGGCATCTGCTCGCCCGCGTCCAGCCGCTCCTTGATCTTGGCGTGCGCGATGTCGCGCGCCACCACCAGCGGCCCGCTCAGCGACAGCCGCGTCTTCACCGGCAGCTTGGACAGCTCCGCCCGGATCTCGCTCATCGGCCGGTTCAGATCAACATGGACGACGTTGGCGTCGTCGGCGAGGTGCTCGTCGGTCGTGTCCGGCAGGAAGCGGGCCGGGTCGCGCTCGAGCTGCTCCAGGAACACACCCTCCGGCGCGATCTTCGCCAGCGCCTGCCGGTCCGCGGAGCACGACACCGCGATCGCGACCGGGCAGGACGCGCCGTGCCGCGGCAGCCGGATCACCCGGACGTCGTGGCAGAAGTACTTCCCGCCGAACTGCGCGCCGATCCCGAACTGCTGCGTGAGCTTGAAGACTTCCTCCTCCAGCTCCACGTCCCGGAACCCGTGCCCCACCGGCGATCCCGCCGTCGGCAGCGAGTCGAGGTAGTGCGCGGAGGCGTACTTCGCGGTCTTCAGCGCGAACTCCGCCGACGTGCCGCCGACCACGACCGCGAGGTGGTACGGCGGGCAGGCCGCCGTACCCAGGGAGCGGATCTTCTCGTCCAGGAACTTCATCATCCCGGCCGGGTTGAGCACCGCCTTGGTCTCCTGGAACAGGAACGACTTGTTCGCCGAGCCGCCGCCCTTGGCCATGAACAGGAACTTGTACGCCGGGTCGTCCTTGGCCGGGGTCGAGTACAGCTCGATCTGGGCCGGCAGGTTGGAGCCGGTGTTCTTCTCGTCCCACATGTTCAGCGGGGCCATTTGCGAGTAGCGCAGGTTCAGCTTGGTGTAGGCGTCGTACACGCCGCGGCTGATCCACTCCTCGTCGACCGCGCCGGTGAGCACGCCCTCGGACTTCTTGCCCATCACGATCGCGGTGCCGGTGTCCTGGCACATCGGCAGGACGCCGCCGGCTGAGATGTTCGCGTTCTTCAGCAGGTCGAGCGCGACGAACCGGTCGTTCCCGGACGCCTCCGGGTCGTCGATGATCCGCCGCAACTGCGCGAGGTGCGCGGTCCGCAGGTAGTGCGAGATGTCGTGCATCGCCTCCGCGGTCAGCGCCTGCAGCACCTGCGGCTCGACCTGCAGGAACGTCCGGCCGCCGGCGGTGAACGTGCTGACACCCTCGGTCGTCAGCAACCGGTACTCCGTCTCGTCCGCCCCGAGCGGCAACAGATCCGAGTAATCGAAGTCAGCGGACACCGACATACCTCCAAAACAAGTGGCCTGAGCCCTCCCAGCCTAGTTCGAGCCCCGGCTGCTCGTGCTCGCACCCCGGCCTGTCAGCGTCCGCCACGCCCCTCGCAGTTCGAGTCCGAGCGCGAGCCGGTGGTAGGCGCGCGCGTCCCCGGTCATGTTCTTCGTCAGCCTGTTCGCCCGCTCGGGCACCCGGCGTCGGAGAACGATGGACAGCGCGACGATCGTGAGCCCACCGGCGACGAACAGGATCGGCGCGACGCCGCCCATCGGCTCGTCCGCGGTCCGCTGCCGGATCAGGATCCACACGACACCGGCGTACGTCACCGGGAACGCGATCAGATACACCGCGGCCAGCGCCCGCCCCAGCACTCCATCAGGCCAAGTCATGGCGGACAGTATGGACCCCCGGATCAGGGGTGTGCTCAGGGGTGAATCGGGGAAGAAACTGGCGGCGGTGGGGCTGGGGCGCGCGTATGGTTTTGGCGTGGCCCAGGATGACGTTCCCCAGGAGAATCGACCGCAGGACGCCGTGCCCGCGCAGGCGCCGACCGGTGACGAGCTGGCGTTGCGCCGGCGGGTGTCGGATCACGAGCGGGAGGAGGTCGCCGACGTACTGCGCGATGCCGCGGGCGAAGGGCGGTTGTCGTACGCCGAGCTCGAGGAGCGCCTGGAGACTCTGTACGCCTCCAAGACGTACGGCGAACTCGTCGAGCTCACCGCCGACCTGCCGAACGGCCCGCGCGCACCGGGAGTCCCGGCCGTCAGCCCGCAGTACAGCGGAGCGATGGTCGAGTCGGGCCCGGTGATCAACGCGTTCATGTCGGAGACCAAGCGCCTCGGCGGCTGGCTCGTGCCGCAGCGTCAGGAGGTGAACGCGGTCCTCGGCGATGTCACGCTGGACTACACCGAGGCCCAGATCCCGTTCGACGAGGTCCACGTCGACGTGAAGTCGATCCTGGCCGACGTGAAGATCCGCGTCCCCCAGAACGCGATCGTGATGCTCGACAGCAACCCGATCCTCGGCTCCGTCTCCGAACAGGAAGCCGGCCTCGGCGCCGTCCCCGACCCCAACACCCCCGCCGCTCACCCCAAGACCTTCCACATCCGCGGCACCGCCATCCTCGGCGAAATCAAAATCAAACGAGGCCCCCGCCTCTCCAAACGCCTCGGCCTCACCTGACCTCCCGGCTGCTGGAGGCGCGTTCTGGCTTGATCGGGATGCGACCCTCGCGCTGCTGGAACGGATCGCCCAGGCTTTCCACGCCCGACTCGTGGTCCGCTTCAACGAGAGCACTCCGGTTGCTTAATCCGCTGCGGTGCGCCGTGCGGCGAGTTGCTGGGCGAGCCAGGTGGCGAAGGTGGGAAGGTCTCGTACGTTGTCCTGGGTCAGGACGACTTGGCGGGACCAGCGGTTCGCGGGGGTGATGGGGAGGATGCGGAAGATGCCCGGGCCGTGGGCTGGGCCGATGGTGCCGATCTCGCCCCACGGCAGGAGCGTCTTCAGGTAGCGGATGCCTTCGTGGTCGACCGTCAGGGTGGGGCGCCGAGTGATCAACTGCCAGACGCTGACGCCGACGAAGGTGAGAACGAGTACGACGGATAGCAGGCCGGACCCGAGTCGTACGCCGCCAGTGTCGAGCCAGTCGTCGAAGGACAGCGCGGGGTCCAGGGCGAACACCGCGGCGAAGCAACCACGCTGGATCAGCAGCCGCTTCCGCCGTACCGGAAAGACCACCCGCCCCGCCCGCCGGAGCTCGTCCGACCAGGTCTCGGGCGGGGCTTCTCCCATCGCCATCAGGCGTTCCCCGTGACCGCGGACCGGCGGTGCTCCTCGAGCAGGACTTCGAGCCACCGACGGAAGGCCGGGAGGTCCCGGACGTTCGCCTGGCCGAGGAAGAGGTCCTTCGCCCACACGTCCTTCGGGATGATCGGCAACTTCCTGGCCCAGACCGGCCCGGTCGCGATCCCGATGGCACCCACCTCCGTCCACGGCCTGAACTTCCTTCGGAAGCGGATGCCGTCGTGGTCGACCGTCAGCATCGGGCGCTGGGTGACCACCTGCCAGACACCGAGAGCCATGGCGAAGACGAACAGCCCTACGGCGGCAAAGGCGCTGATGCGCTCCGCTTGGGACGCCTCCAGCGCGTCCGGCAACCAAAGTGCCAGCACGACCGTGGAGACCACCAATGGGTACGCGCATGTCCAGATCACGGGCCGCCGCCGAAGCGGGAACACTACGCGCCCCGTCCGCCGCAGCTCCTCCGCCCACACCTCAGGCGGCGCTTCGCCCATCACCGTCATGTGTCCCCCAGCCTTCAGGTCCCCGCCCCCGGAGCAGGGTCACTGTAATGCACGGAAAGCCCGGTAGGACGTCGTCGGAGCGCTGGTCGGTGCCCTGAGCTCGGCTGTCGAGTCGGCGCGGTCAGATGGTGTGTTCGGGTTCACCGTCGCAGGGGCGTTCGGCGTGGTCAGCGCGGTCGGCCAGCTCGTCGGGCGGTGGCGGTCCAGCGGCCGGCGGCTTGCCGGATCTGGATCGGATGGTTGAAGGTGTCGGACACCAGCCCTGTGGTGAGGACGTCGTACGCCGGGCCGGCGGTGAGGACTCGGCCGTTGCGGAGGAGGGCGGCGTGAGTGGTGCTGGTGGGGAGGTCCTCGAGGTGGTGGGTGACCAGGACCCAGGCCAGGTGGGGATGCGACGCCTGGATCTGGTCGAGGGTTTCGAGGAGCTGCTCGCGGGCCGCGACGTCGAGGCCGGTCGACGGCTCGTCGAGGAGCAGGAGACGAGGGTCGGAGATCAGCGCGCGGGCGATCAACGCCCGGCCGCGTTCGCCCTGGGACAGCGTGGTCCAGGGCGCGGCGGACAGGGCGCTGATGCCCAGCAGTTCGATCAGCTCCAGAGCCCGCGCTCGCTGAGCCGTCGTCGGCTGCCAGCGAGGCATGAGTTCGATCGTCCCCGTCAGCCCGGTGAGCACGATGTCCACGATGCCGAGCGGCGACCGCAGCGGGTGCCGTGGATTGACGTGACCGATCGACTCGCGGAGCTCCCGGATGTCGACGGTGCCGAGGCGGCGGCCGAGGATCTCGACCGTGCCGCGGGTCGGGTGGGTGATCGCGCCGCACAGGTTGAGCAGCGTGCTCTTCCCCGCGCCGTTCGGCCCGAGCAGCGCCCATCGCTCACCCTCGCCGACGGTCAGCGACACCCCGCCGAGCAGCAGCTTGCCGTCCCGGACGAAGTCGACGTCCTTCAGTTCGAGCACCCGAAAACCTCCTCGTGCAACGCCTTCAACTCCTCCGCACTCGCTTCCCGCCCGGTCCGGTCCGTATGCCGCTGCACGTGCTGCGCGAAGGCCCTTTCCTGCGACGCCGACAGCCGAACGCCGTACGCAGTCTCCAGCACGTGCGCGATCCCGCCCTTCCCCGACTGGCTGTTCACGCGTACGACGGCCTCGTACCCCCGACCCACGTCCATCGGATCGATTGGGAGGTACGGCACCTCCCAAGGCCCCGGCCCCTGGACGGCGAACCCCTTCCGGATCGCGTCCTGATGCGTCCCCGAGAACGCCGTGTACACGAGCTCCCCGACGTACGGATGCCGTGGATGGATCGGCATCCGCGTGCAGTACTCGACCACCTCCCGGATCCCGTCGATGTCGGACAAGTCGATCATCGGGTCGACACCCTGCGCGTGCAGGTTCAGCGCGAGCGTCGCGATGTCGACGTTCCCGGTCCGCTCGCCGTTGCCGAAGATGCACCCCTCGACCCGCTGAGCACCGGCGAGTACGGCGAGCTCCGCGCAGGCGATGCCCGTGCCGCGATCGTTGTGCGGGTGCACCGACAGGATCACGCCGTCCCGCCGCGGCAGGTTCTTGTGCATGTACTCGATCTGGTCGGCGTACACGTTCGGCGTCGCGGCCTCGATCGTGGCCGGCAGGTTGAGGATCACCGGCCGCTCCGGCGTCGCATCCCACTGCTTGGTCAGCTGATCGCTCAACTCCAGCACGTAGTCCGGCTCGGTCAGGTTGAACACCTCGGGCGAGAACTGGAACCTGATATTCGGCTGCCCGTCGGTGCGTCGCAGGATCTCCTCGGACCCCGCGTAGATCATCGACGCCAGTTCGTCGCGGGTACGACGCAGTACGACGTCCCGCCACACCGGCGCGGTGGCGGCGTACATGTGGATCACCACCTGACCGCGCATCCCGGCCACGGACTCGACGGTCCGCGCGATCAGGTCGGGCCGGGCCGGTGTGAACACGACGGTCGTGACGTCGTCCGGTACCAGGTCCGACGTCGCCAGCATCCGGACGAAGTCGAAGTCCGTCTGCGAGGCGGACGGGTAGCCGACCTCGATCTCTTTGTAGCCGATGGCAACCATCAGCTCGAAGAAGCGGCGCTTGCGCTCGGGATCCATCGGGTCGGCGAGAGCCTGGTTGCCGTCGCGGAGGTCGACCGGCACCCAGAGCGGTGCGGTGCTGATCCGGCGGTCCGGCCACTCGCGGTCGACCGGGGCGACCGGTACCTTGCGGAAGATGTCGCGGTAGCGGTGGCTGGGCATGGGGGAGTGCTGCTGGCGGTTCCAGTCCATGAGCTGTCCTTCGGTTTGCTGGCGTGAGACCGGCGGACGACGGCACTCCACGGAGGGAGCGCCGATCGAATCAGCTCCCGCCGTGGCGGCCGAGGAGGAGAAGGCCGAGCAAGAGGTTCGAGGACATGCCGACCACGCTAACCCGAAACCAACTCCTCAGACAAGCTGAGAACTCCGGGCGACTAGACTGACCGCCATGATTCGCCGTCACCCACTCGCCGAGCAGGCCGCCGAGGAGCTGCTCCGCCGCATTGGCAGTGGCGAGTGGGCGCTCGGCCAGAAGCTCCCTGGCGAGACGACGCTGGCCGCGCAGCTGGGCGTGGGCCGGTCCACGATCCGCGAGGCGGTCAGGGAGCTGGCCGGTCGCCGTGTGCTCGAGAGCCGTCAGGGCGCCGGTGTGTTCGTGATCGCGCACCAGGCCGCGGAGGACTGGGACAAAGTCCTCCGCCGCGCCGACATCACCGATGTCCTGGAAGGCCGGCTTGCGATCGAGACCGAGGCGGCCCGGCTCGCCGCTGCCCGCCGTACGCCGGCCGACCTGAAGAACTTCCGCTACACGCTGGCGGACCGGAAACGCGCATCCGAGAAGTCACCGGACGACTGGTACGTCGAGGCCGACCTGGCCTTCCATCGTGCGGTCGTCACGGCCGCGCACAACGCCGTACTGACGGAACTGTTCGACACGTTCGTGCCACGGATCCGGCGGGCGATGCTCGACATGCTGAAGCTCGACGACCAGCACCGGCATCGCCACGATCAGGCGGCTCACGAGGCGATCGCCGACGCGATCCGCGCCCGCGATACCGACCTCGCCGCGGCCTGCGCCCGCGAACACCTGAGCGCGGTCCGGAGCAGCGTGTCCTAAGGCTGGTGCTGATCGAGCAGCGAGCGCAGCCAGGGCGTCAGCGTGTCCAGATCCTCGACGTTGTCCTGCGGAATGCTGATCGGCCGCGTCCGCCGATCGACCGGCCGGATCAGCACGCTCCGGAACCCAGGCAGTCCGGCCGGGTCGTCGATGCTGGTGATCCCGGACCACCGCAGGCTCCGCCCGCGAGTGATGCCGTCGGCATCGACCCGGACGACCGGACGGTTGGTGATCAGCTGCCACAGCGTCAGCCCGGTGCCGTAGACGAACGCGGCCAGCGCCGTGATCCGCAGTACGCCGAGCATCCCCGACACGTCATCCGCGCGGAGATGGTCGAGGTTCGACCACGCGGACAGCGCCATCAGCAGAGCGAACCCGGCCAGCCGGATCGCTAGTCGCACCCGGCGCGGCCGGAACACCACGCTGCCTTTGGACTCCAGTTCCGACGTCCAAGTCTCGGCGGACACTTTCAGGAACCCCACTTCGCCTTGTGCTCGGCGGCGGTCGGCGGGTCGGCGCCGGGCCGGGTGCAGGTGATCGCGGCCGCCTTCACCGCGTAGTCCACGACATCCTGCAGGTCTTCAGGGGTCAGCCCGGTCAGCCGGGTCGCACCGAGTAGGCCGCGCGCGTTCAGCCCGGCCAGCAGCGCAGCCATGAACGAGTCGCCCGCGCCCACCGTGTCGACGACCTCGATCGCCGGCGCCGGCACCTCCACCCGTACGTCGCGGCTGATCCCGAGCGCACCGTCCCCACCGCGCGTGATCACCACACACTGGGTCCGCTCGACCGCCAGAAGCTCGGCCGCGATCTCGTCCGGCGCAACGCCGGGACGCAGGAACTCGCAGTCCTCATCACTCAGCTTGACCAGATCGGCCAGTCCGGCCAGCTGCTGTACGGCGGCCCACGTCGCGACTGGGTCGGGGGTGATCGACGGCCGGGCGTTCGGGTCGAGCGTCACCGTGACCGGTTGCGGCGCGACCGACTGCAGGAAGCTTCGGATCGCCGTCGCCCCCGGCTCGAGCATGGTTGCGATCGAACCGGTGTGGATCGCCGGGCACCCGCGCGTCAACGACAACGCCGGCGGATCCCAGGTGATGTCGAACTGGTACGACGCGACCCCGGCCGCATCCAGCGTCGCCGTCGCGGTGCTGGTCCGGAACCCGGGGTCCACCGCCCCAGGGGCGAGCTGGACGCCGTTCCCGAACAGGTGTGCTCCGAGCTGGTCGCCGTACGCGTCGGTCCCGAAGCGCGCCACCAGTTCGGTCGGTACGCCGAGCCGCGCGAGACCGACCGCGACATTCGCAGCGAACCCACCGGGGGTCGCCTTGCTCTTCCCGTTGCCGTTGCGGGTGGTACGCGGCGCGGGCGCAATGATGTCCACGAGAGCCTCGCCAATCACCAGAAGGGGCGCGGTCATGGGGCCTCCCGGCCTGGACTGAGGAGTGGAGGGAGCGCGGCGACTGGAGCGACGAGGGAAGGCCGGGAGCCAAGGCCCCATGACCACGCCGCGCCGGAGGCGCGGCAATTCAACACCGTCATCTGGCGTGCTCGAAGTCGATGGCGGAGTAGGCGCGCAGCTTCTCGAGCTGGTGCACGCTCTCGATGCTGCGGATCGTGCCACTGCGCGAGCGCATCACGAGCGAGTGGGTCCGTGCGGTGGAGCGCCCATAGCGGACACCGCGCAGCAGTTCGCCGTCGGTGATCCCGGTCGCGACGAAGAAGCAGTCGTCACCGCTGACCAGGTCGTCGGTGCTGAGCACCCGGTCGAGGTCGTGGCCGGCATCGACCGCCTTCTGCCGTTCCTCGTCGTCGCGCGGCCAGAGCCGGCCCTGGATCAGTCCACCCACGCACTTCATCGCGCAGGCGGCGATGATGCCCTCCGGCGTACCGCCGATGCCGAGCAGCATGTCCAGCCCGGTATCCGGCCGAGCCGCCTCGACGGCGCCGGCAACGTCGCCGTCACTGATGAACTTGATCCGCGCGCCGGTGGCCCGGATCTGCTGGGCCAGTTCCTCGTGCCGCGGCCGGTCCAGTACGACGACTGTGACGTCGTCGACGGACGAGCCTTTCGCCTTCGCGACCCGACGGATGTTCTCGGCGACCGGGAGCCGGATGTCGACCACATCCGCCGCCTCCGGGCCGACCACGAGCTTCTCCATGTAGAACACCGCGGAGGGGTCGTACATCGAGTTCCGCGCGGAGACCGCCATCACGGCGATGCCGTTGTTCATGCCCTTGGCGACCAGCGTCGTACCGTCGACCGGATCGACCGCGACATCGCACTCCGGGCCGTCGCCGGCGCCGACCTGCTCGCCGTTGTAGAGCATCGGGGCGTTGTCCTTCTCACCCTCGCCGATCACCACCACGCCGTTCATCCCGACCGTGCCGATCAGCGTGCGCATCGCGTTCACCGCCGCGCCGTCGGCGCCGTTCTTGTCGCCGCGACCGGCCCAGCGGCCCGCTGCCATCGCCGCGGCCTCGGTGACCCGGACCAGCTCGAGGGCCAGGTTGCGGTCAGGCGCATGCGCGTCGACCTCCAGATGGGCAGGTGGCGTGGTCGGGTCGCTCATGTCAACGGATCGTAGCCAACCGGTGTGGGCGCTGTTCGGGCGCATTGGGCGTCGCGAGACACTGGTGCCATGAGTACGACAGGTCAGGGCCCATCCGGCGACAGCGCACCCGCGCAAACCGACGACCCGCGGGCGGCGACGGATGCGCCGCGGGCCGTGGCGGAGGACCCGCGGGCCGGGACCCAGGACCCAACGGCCGCGGCGGAGGACCCGCGGGTCGCGGCGGAGGACCCGCGGGTCGCGGCGGAGGCGCGGGAGAAGGCGCGCGCCCGGGCCGAGGCGATCACTTACCGCGAGCAGAACCGGAAGGACCGGGCCAAGGCGCGCACCTTGACCAACATGGTCTGGGCGCTGCTGGCCTGTTTCGTCGTGGTCGCGTTCCTGATGATCGTCACCTGGCGGCCGAAAGAGGAGAAGGTCCGCGCGGTCGAGTACACCGCCCAGCTGCAGGACGCCCGGAAGGTCGCCCCCTGGGTCCGTGGCCCGGAGCCGATGCCGGCCGGCTGGGCGGCGACCAGCGTCGAATTCCGCGCCCCGGAGCGGCAGCCGATCACCTGGCACCTCGGCGTCGTCACCGACGCGAAGAAATACGTCGGCCTCGAGCAGTCCAATGTCACCGGCGGGGAATTCCCGGCCGACAAGCTCGGCCGCACCACCGACGACGGCACGTCGACGGTCGGCGGCGTGACCTGGCAGCGCAAGGTCCTGCTCGACCGCACGGAGGAGAACGCCTTGGTGCTGGTCGGTTCCGGCGTCACGACGATCGTGACCGGGAATGCGGGATATCCCGCGCTCGAAGCGTTTGCTTCGACGTTGCGCTGACATTCAACTGCGTACTGTCACCGCCGGAACGACCATATTTCCGGGCATTCTTGACCACTTACCGGACGCACGTTGACACAACTGTCTGCCGCGGGTTTCCATCAATGCTCGGCTTGTCCACGCTCGGGGAAACAGCGCGAAGGAGCCCTACGTGAGTGCGCCATCCCGGGCGGGGGGTTGATGCGGCCATGTTCGTCACGGGGTTGCTACTCGCCGCGGAGAGTTCACCGCACCTCGGCGTACCGCGGCAATTGCTTGCCTATCAGGGCGAAACCCTGCTCGGCGCGACTCTCGAGACGGCCCTGGAGTGCGGGTTCGACCAGTTGGTCGTGACGCTGGGTAGCGCGTCGGAGCAGATCCATGAGCGGGTCAACCTCGACGGCGTTCGCGTGGTCGAGTCACCGCATGCGGACACCGGCAGCTCGTCGATCGTGCCGGCGCTGGACGCGGTCGACCGCCGCACCGACGGCATCGTCGTACTGCTCGGCGACCAGCCTGGCGTGACGCCGGCCGCCGTGTGGTCGCTCGTCGCCGAGGTCGCCGGTCCCGCGACGCCGATCGGAGTCATCCGGTACGCCGACGGCCACGGGTATCCGTGCTGGTTCGGCCGGGAGCTGTTCGGCGAACTGCGGCAGCTGCGCCACGACGGCGACCTCTGGGCCCTGATCGAGGACGGCCACTACCCGATCACCCAGGTAGATGCCATCGGCAACGTTCCGCTGCGCGCCAGCACCTGGGACTCCTACCGCCGCCTGGTCTCCGGCTACAGCCCCGCGCCCGGCACCGTCACCCCCGGCGCCTTCGACGACACCCACCCCGTCCCCCTCCCCACCCGCTCCCGCCCCCGCCGCCGCACCCCCCACTAGCGCCCAGCCCCCAACCGCCCTCCCGGGAGCACCGCCGTCGCCCCACCTCCCGGCGGCATCGCCCTCCCGCACCATCACCCGGCAGTACCGCCCTCCCGCACCACCACCCGGCGGCGGACGCCGGCCCCTCACCAATCCGTCTACTCGGCTCCCACTAACCGCAGGCCGACGACGCCGCTGACGATCAGGGCGATACAGGCGAGGCGGGCAGGCGTCAGGGGTTCGTCGAAGAGGACGATGCCGAGGGTGACCACCCCGACCGAGCCGAGGCCGGTCCACACCGCGTACGCCGTGCCGACCGGGAGGCGGTCCAGGGTCCTGGCCAGCAGGACGACGGAGATGACACCGAACACGAGCACGCCGAGGGTCGGCCAGAGGCGGCTGAAACCCTCGCTCGGTTTCAGACTGAGTGCGAACGCGATCTCGAACGCCGCAGCAGCGAGAAGTACGAGCCACGCCATCAGGCCGCCAGCGCTCCCCGCAGATGCCGCTGCGTCACGACCGCGACCCGAGCGCCGAGCGCCGCCGCGGTCCGCAGGTCCGTCGCCGGCGGCGCCTTCTCGGCCGACAGATCGGCGTCGGACTGCGCCATCGCACCCAGCCAACTGCCGAGCCGGTTGAGGTCCTCGATGCTCGCGGTGCTCTCCGCCCAGCCGGGGTAGATGTCCAGCCCGACCCAGATCATCCCGTGCTGGGCGGCGAACACGGCGAGGTCGACCAGGCTGTTCAGTTTGTCACCGGACATCGCCTTCGAGTTGGTGAATCCGGCGGCGATCTTGTCCCGCCAGGCCAGGTCGGCGGCCCAGATCCGCACACTCTCCTCGGCGAACTTCTTGAACACCCAACTCGGGCTGCCCATGTACGTCGGTGTTCCGAAGATGATCGCGTCCGCGGCGGTCAGCCGCGCCCACACGTCGTCGGTCAGCGGCTCGTCGAGCGGGACGAGGTCGGTCACCGTGCCCGGCACTGACTCGGCACCGGCGGCGACCGCCTCGGCCTGCTTAGCGGTGTGGCCATACCCGGAGTGAAAAGCGATCGCGATCCGGGCGGGGGTGTTGCTCATGTGCTTCCTCCCACGTCGTTAGCGGACTACAGTCCGTCTTATGAACGACAGTACCGGACCGCAGTCCGCTTCACAACGGGGTCTGCCGCTCGTCGGCGAACCACGCCCGGAACGCGCGGATGCTCGGCGCAATCGGCTCCGGGTGCTGGAGGCGGCCGACCGCCTGTTCACCGAGCAGGGCGTGAAGAACGTGTCGCTCGATGCGATCGCCGCCGCGGCGGGCGTCGGCAAAGGCACGGTCTTCCGCCGCTTCGGCGACCGCGCCGGTCTCGCGGTCGCGCTGCTCGACGAGCGCGAGCAGGAACTGCAGGCCAGAATCCTGACCGGCCCACCGCCGCTGGGCCCGGGTGCGCCGCCGGTCGTCCGGGTGATGGCCTTCCTCGACGCCTACCTGGACCTACTCGATCGTCATGTCGAGCTGTTCATGGACAGCGAGAACGCATCGGACGGCGCCCGCTACCGCATCGGCTCGTACCACCTCTGGCACCGCCACCTGTCCCACCTGATCGAGGCCGCGCGCCCGGACCTGGACGCCGACTACACGGCCCATGTCTTCCTGGCGCCGCTGGCGGCGGACCTCCACAGTGCGCTCCGCACGCAGGGCTTCGACCTCGAGCGCACGAAGGCAGGTCTTCAGGCCATCGCCACGAACCTGCTGGGTCCTTAGCTGGGCTTCTCCTCGTGGGCGGCCTGGGCCTTGGCGAGCCGTTCGCGCGCGCCGTCGAGCCAGCGCTGGCAGGTGGACGCCAGCTCCTCGCCGCGCTCCCACAGTGCGAGGGATTCCTCGAGGGACGTGCCACCGGCCTCGAGTTTGCGGACCACCTCGACGAGCTCCTCGCGGGCCTGCTCGTACGAAATCTCCGGTCGGTCGCCGCTCACGTGTCCTCCTCGGACTTGACTTCGACCGCGAACCGGCCGTCACTGACCCGCGCCTGCAGCAGGTCGCCGGGCGCCACCTGCGCCACTTCCCGTACGGCGCTCCCGTCGGCCAACTGCAGCACGGAGTACCCGCGCTCCAGCGTCGCCTTCGGGGACAGCGCCCGTACGCTCGCCAACCGGTGGGTGATGTCGTCACTCGCGCGATCCAGGCGGTGCGTCAGCGTCCGCCGGCTCCGCTCGACCAGCGCCGCGATCTCATCGGACCGCCGTTGCAGATCCGTCACCGGCGCCGCCAGAGCGGGCCGGCTCCGGATAGCCGCCAGCGCATGGGTCTCACGCTCCAGCCATGAAGTGATCGCCCGCAGCCCGCGCTCCCGCAGCAGCCGTACGCCGTCCAGCTCCTCGCGCACATCCGGCACGATCCGCTTCGCCGCGTCCGTCGGCGTGGACGCCCGCAGGTCCGCGACCAGGTCGAGCAGCGGCGAGTCCGGCTCGTGCCCGATCGCGCTCACCACCGGGGTCTTCGTCTGCGACACGGCCCGGATCAGCCCCTCGTCGGAAAACGGCAGCAGATCCTCCAGCGACCCGCCGCCGCGCGCGATCACGATCACCTCGACGGTGTCGTCCGCGTCCAGCTTCCGTAGCGCTGTCATCACCTCGCCGGCCGCCGCCGGTCCTTGCACCGACGCGTACTCGATCCGGAACGCGACCGCCGGCCACCGCCGCTTCGCGTTCTCCAGGACGTCACGCTCCGCCGCCGAGTCACGCCCACAGATCAGCCCGATCGTGTGCGGCAGGAACGGCAGCTTCTGCTTCCGGTACGACGCGAACAGCCCTTCGGCCGCGAGAAGTTGCTTCAACCGCTCGATCCGGGCCAGCAGTTCACCGATGCCGACATGCCGGATCTCGCTGACCGCGAGCGCGAGCGTGCCGCGCCGGGCGAAGAAGTTCGGCTTCGCGTTCACGACCACGCGCGATCCGTCGGTCACCGGCGGATCGACCGCCTCGAAAACCCTCCGATTGCAGGTGAACCGCAACGAGATGTCCGCGTCCGTGTCGCGCAGGGTCCCGAACACCGTCGTCGTACCGCGCCCGATCGAGACGTCCGTCAGCTGCCCCTCGACCCACACGGCGCCGAGCTGGTTGATCCAGCTGGCGATCCCGTTCGCAATCGTGCGAACGGCCGCGGGTGCATCCGGCGACGTCTCCAAAGCCACCCCCAGACCCTACGACCCCGCACCGACAAACCCCGCGCGGCGCACCTAACGTTGAGTGATGCGCCCACTCCTCCTCCTCGACTTCGACGGCCCGCTGAACCCCCACCAGGCCAAGACCGTCCCGCCCGGCTAACAAGGCGCCAACCGCCTACTCTCACGCGAGTACCGGACTCACACCTGACGACTTCGCCGTGATCCGCGCCTGGGCGCGCGGAAAATCCTTTGCCGGCAAGGCGTTCGGGCCGCATCCTTGAACACAGGTAACACCTCCCACGGGGGAGCCGTCCGGACAGGGCGGACGGCTCCTCGACGCACCGTCCGTCGTGACGCTGCTCACAAAGGTGGGGATCGGGGCGGCACACGCGGCCCGTACCATGGGGAGCGTGACTGCCCAGCCTGACGACCCTGGTACGACGACCGCGGTGCGGACCAAGCGGGTGCTGCTCGCTGCGCCACGCGGGTACTGCGCCGGCGTGGACCGGGCGGTCGTGGCGGTGGAGAAGGCGCTCGATCTGTACGGGCCGCCGGTCTACGTGCGCAAGGAGATCGTGCACAACAAGCACGTCGTGCAGACCCTGCAGGCGCGCGGCGCGATCTTCGTCGACGAGACCGACGAGGTGCCCGAGGGCCAGACGGTGATCTTCTCCGCGCACGGCGTCGCCCCGGTGGTGCACCAGGAGGCGGCCGCGCGGCAGCTGAAGACGATCGACGCGACCTGCCCGCTGGTGACGAAGGTGCACCACGAGGCCAAGCGGTTCGCGGCCACCGACTACGACATCCTGCTGATCGGCCACGAGGGTCACGAAGAGGTCATCGGGACCAGCGGCGAGGCGCCGGAGCACATCCACCTCGTCGACGGGCCGCGCGACGTACCGAACGTGACCGTCCGCGACCCCGAGAAGGTGGTCTGGCTGTCCCAGACCACGTTGTCGGTCGACGAGACGATGGAGACCGTACGGCGGTTGCGCGAGCGGTTCCCGAAGTTGCAGGACCCGCCGAGTGACGACATCTGCTACGCGACGCAGAATCGCCAGGCCGCGGTCAAGAAGCTGGCCGCCGACGCCGACCTGATGATCGTCGTCGGCTCCCGCAACTCGTCGAACTCGGTGCGCCTGGTCGAGGTCGCCGTCGAGCACGGCGCCAAGGCCGGGTACCTGGTCGACTACGCCGACGAGATCGACGAGTCCTGGCTGACAGGCGTCAACTCCGTCGGCGTCACCAGCGGCGCGAGCGTGCCGGAGATCCTGGTCCGCGACGTGCTGCGCTGGCTGGCCGAGCGCGGGTACGCCGACGTCCAAGAGGTCACCACGGCCGAGGAGAGCTTGACGTTCGCCCTGCCTCGTGAGCTCCGCAGTGACCTCAAGTCCGCCGGCCTCCCCACGACCGGCACCTCCGACCACGCCTGGACTATTTGACCGTCACCTTGGTGGTCTTGGTCACCGGCACCCATCCCTTGGCGCCGCAGTACCGGATCGTGTACTTGAAGGTGTAGGTGCCGGCCTTCGCGTACGTGTAAGTGCCGGGGGCGTTGGGCACCGCGGAAGCGTTGAGCAGGCTGTACGTCTGCTGCCGGGTGATTCGATCCGTGCCGCTCAGGCAATCCACCGCCCCCGAGTCGGAGCCGCTCTGCTGGCCGTCGCCGAAGAAGTACTGCGTCCCACCCAACAGGTTGACGAAGTCGGAGTCCGACGTCGACAGCTGACGATGGCCGATGAGATCCGTCGGCACCAGCACGGTCCCGGACAGCGTCACCTTCATGGACACGTTGAGGCCCTGGACCGTCGGCTTGAGGCTGACATGCAGGCCGAGCGGCGGCGCGGCCGGTGTGTTCGTCGTCCTCGTCGACGTCGACGACGGCGGTGGGGTGTTGTTCTTCGGCGTGTGCACCGCACCGGTCGCACCTGAGGTCCCCGTGGTCTTCGCCGGCGTCGGGGTCGTGGTCGGGGTGGTCGTCGGCGGGCCGGTCACGATGGTGGTCGGTGCGCTGGGCGTGTGGCTCACCGGTGGGCTGCTGTCGATGTCGGTCATGTTGCCTGCGGCAACGGCGACGGCGACCACCGCGGCCGCGGCCAGCGTGAGCGCGCCGGCGGTCCGGCGACGCCGTACCGTCCGGACCTTCGCGAACACGGCCTCGCTCGGCACCGCGCTCGGCGGCGGCGGATCGGCGACGAGCCGCTCGAACTTGTCCTTGAGATCGTCGGTCATAGGTCAGCCCTCCTTCTGGGCCGGAGCGGAAACGGCATCGAGCAGGTGGTGTTCGCGGAGCTTGGCCAGGCCGCGGGAGACGGTGGACTTCACGGTGCCGACCGAGCAGCTCATGATCTGGGCGATCTCGGCTTCCGGCAGGTCCTCGAAGTACCGCAGCACCAGCGCCGCGCGGGTGCGGCGGGGGAGTTCGGCGAGTGCCCGTAGCAACAGGTCGCGGTCGTCGACGGCGCCGTACTGCTCCCGGGCGTGCGGCTCGGGCAGTTGTTCGGTCGGCGTCTCACCCCGCCACTTGCGCCGCCACCACTGGGTGCTGGTGTTCACCATCACCGTCCGGGTGTAGCTCTCCAGCGCGTTGCTGCTGCGCAGCGAGTTGCGGTGGAACCACACCTTGGTGAGCGAGGTCTGCACCAGATCCTCGGCCAGATGCCATTCCCCGGTCAGCAGATACCCGAACCGTTGCAGTGCGGTGAACCGCCCGTCCACGAACTCGGCGAACTCGTGGTCGCGTCCTGGATCCATCCCAACCCCCATCTCGTCCATCTCGGTCAGAAGTGTGATGACCGGGTGGGGACAAAAGGTTGAGTCGCAACCGGCCGCTGCGGAGGTTGTGACCTTTCCGACTCAGCTGAGTGGCTTGCCCAGGTATCCGCGGGCGATCATTGTCACCCACTGGTAGACGGCGTCCTCCGCGGGAACCAGCGGGCCCGGGCGGAAGTGCGGCGACTCCGCGCCGCGCTGGACCGACTCGCAGGCGGCCCAGTCCTCGCGATTCGTGACGTCCCAGAAGTCGACGGCGTACGACGGATCCGTCACCTCGGCGGGGAAGTACCACGAGCACTCGATCGCGGTCAGTCCCGGCGCGCGCGGCTCGAGGCGGTGCGTCATCACGTAGTCCGGGTGCAGCGAGATCAGCAGGTTGGGGAACAGCCCGAGGTAGTTCACCCGCCGCGGGTCCACGCCCGGCAACGGGATCCCGTGCGACCGCCCGTCGAGCGACATCGTCTCGGCATCCGGGCGGAGGTCCATCAGCCCACCGATCCACGCGCCGGGGAGGTTCCAGTTGTCGCCGGAGGTCGGCGGCGAGACCTTGCACAGCTCCGGGTGAATCAGCGGGCAGTGGTAGCACTCGTGGTAGTTCTCGGCGATCGTCTTCCAGTTCGACGCCACGTCGTACTCGTGCCGCGCCTTGAGGACGAGACTCTCCGGCGCGTACGGCGCAACCAGGTCCGTGATCCCACCGAGGTGCTCGGCGAACGACGCCGCCGTACCGGTCGCATTCACGAACAGCCAGCCGTGCCACGCCTCGGCGGGCAACTCGACCAAGTTGTACGGCGAGGGGTCGAAGTCCTCGCCCATCCGGGGTGCCGCCTTCACGGCGCCGTCGAGCTCGTACGACCAGCCGTGATACGGGCAGACCACGGCGCGCCGGTCGCTGGACTCGTCTCGCTGGAGCAGTTCGTGCCCGCGATGCCTGCAGGTGTTGGCGAACGCGCGCGGCCGATCCCCGAACGTCACCACCACCGCGATGTCGCCAACGGTCACCTGGCGATGCGTCGTACCGGCTGACAACTCGTCGACTCGGCCGACACACGTCCAGCTTCCGGCGAAGAAGTGCCGGCGCTCCCACGCGAGTACGGCGGGATCGGTGTACGCCTCGCGCGGCAGCATGACCGACTCGCCATGCGGCCGCAGCGAGGCCTCCAGGGCGCGAGCATCAACGGGAGCGTTCGCCATCTGCCAACTATCAGGCGTGTACGGCGACCAAGTCGAGGCCTACTGCCAGGAGGTCACGTACTGACCCAGGACGTAGTCCCAGCCGGTGTCGTAGCCAGTGCGAGCGCGGACGCCGTCGGGACGCCGCTCCCAGCCGCTGTGCACCAGTTCGACCTCGGTGTCGTCGCCGACCGGCGTGAACGTGACGGTCACCTGCCCCGCCTGCTGCGGATCGCTGCCCGGGTGCCAGGTGAAACTGACCGACTTCGGCGGATCCCAGTCCGACACCGTCCCCCAGGTTGCGGTCTCGCCGTCGCCGCCGTACTCGATGATCCGCCCACCCACGGCTCCCTCGAGCCGCACCTCACGCGCCTGGTCCTCCCCGACCGAGTGCGACGGCAACGGCCACCACGCGGACATCTCCGCCGTGAACACCTCGAACGCCCGCTCCGCACCCACTGGCACAACAACCTTCTTCACCAGCGGCGCAAGCCCCTGCTCCACAGTCATCCCCGCTCCTCCTTGGTACGGCGCCCAGCCGTGGGCGGTTCGTCCGCACGGATCTCGGTCCGCCGGATGTGGTCGGCGTACGCGTCCAGCGCGTCACCCCAGAACTGGTCGAGCCACTCGCGCAGCTCGTCGAGCCCGGCCCGGTCGACGCGGTAGATGTTCCGCGTCCCGCGCGACTCGTGGTCGACCAGCCCGGCGGCTCCCAGCACCTTCAGATGCTGGGAGATCGCCGGCCTGCTGACGGGCACCCGCTCGGCCAACGCAGTGACCGAACTGGGCCCGCCCCGCCGCAAAGTCTCCAGAATCACCCGCCGCGTCGGATCTCCCAGCGCGTCCAGCACCGGGCCCGCCGCCTCCAGCAATCCGTAAGTCCCCACGAACGGTAAGCTGCCACTAACCAAGTCCGGAGTCAAGCCCTCAGTCGAACGGGTCGAGGGTCAGGTTGGCCTGCTGGGGGTCGCCGTCGTGGACGAGGGACTCGTGGTTGCCGACGTCGTCGAAGGCGAACGCGTACGCGTTGCCGTCGGCCATCTGGGCGTGGATCTTGCGCGCGTAGTGGTTGGTGACCGTGTCCTGGTAGAAGTTGCTGCTGTTCGGGTCGGGCTGGTTCGGGTTCACGAGCAGGGTGGAGCGGTTGTAGCCGGCGCACAGGGTCCGCGAGATCGGCCCGCGGACCTGGTCGTTGGGTGCGTCGAGCAACTTGAAGCAGCCGAAGATGCTGGCCGCGTCCGGCTTCTGGAACGAGGTGACGACGGCGCCCGAGCTGTTGGTGAAGTTCAGGACGTTGCCGGAGACGCGGCCGAAGTACTTGGTGTTCGGCTGGTCGCCGAACGGCGTGACCGTGAGGGTCTCGTTGCTGTACTTCGTCCACACCCGGTTCACGTAGTCGTCCATCACGTTCGCCGGGAGCGCGCCCGTCTCCACGCCGTACGTCGGCGAGAGCGCCCGCAGTACCGAACCATCCGGTGCCGTCTGGATCAGGTTGGCCCAGCCGCCCGGCTGACCGCGCAGCGCGTTGTAGAAGTTGTTGTAGCCACCGGCGACGAGGTGACCGGTGGTCTTGGTGCTCCCGTCCGCGAGCCGCACTCCGACGGCGTACGGCGCGGAGAACATGTCGACCTGAGTGCTGTTGATCCACAGCCCCGAGTCGTTGAGCGTGTACTCCGACCAGTTGAACAGGATGTTGCGGTTCGGATCGCTCGGATTCTGTACGGCGGGTTGGACCAAGCCGCCTGTGGTCAGCTTGAAGACCAGCTTCTGTCCGTACGAGAAGTACACGCGGCCGGAGAACTTCGGCATCCGGATCGTGACCGACTGTCCGTTGCCAGGCCCGGCGATGGACGCATCCGGGGCGGGAGTCGGCGGGTTGCCGCCGGCCGGCCAGGCGTGAAAGTTGCCTGCGGCATCGGCCCACCCTTGCTGTCCGGTGGCCAGGTTGGTGCCCAGGTTGTAGATGTAGACCGCGTCTCCACGGCCGGAGTTGTTGGTGATCTGCAAGGGAATGGTTGCCGGCACAGCCGCCTCTGCCGACCGGTCGACGCTTGCGGTGATGACGCCGGCGACACTCGCCGCAGCCGCGACGATCGCCAGGATGCGAATTCTGGTCCGCACAGTTCCTCCTCAGGTCAGTCCCGTACGAGAAGGCGACGCGCCGGCCTACCTGCCACACCACCAGGCGGCAGCAGGATCCGAACCGGCGCTCAGGTCCGAACGGCGAGGGACGGTAGACCGCCGAACGACCGAGAGAGCGCTCTCATCGTTCCGCAACCCGACCCCCCACTGTCAACACCCCACCCCTGTCGGCTTTCCGACAGGGGTGGGGTGCGTGCAGCGCTGGTCAGGCCGGCGCGTCTCCGCGTGGAGCGCCCTCGCCGACGAGGCCGTCGATCGACTCGCGGATGAGGTCGGCGTGGCCGGTATGCCGCGCGTACTCCTCGATCATGTCGACCAGGATGAAGCGCAGGCTCGGTGCCCGCCCGTCCCGCGAGACGCGCTTGGCGAGCTGATCCACGCCGCGGGTGGTCAGCGCTTCGGCGACTGCATGACGCGAGCGCTCGACGGACGCTTGCCAGAGCGCCATGAGCTGGTCGGGGGAGTCGTCCGCTGCGCTTTCCCAGTCCCAGTCGGGGTTCGCGTCCCAGTCGACGGCGTCCCACGGCGCACCGAGCTCACGGTCGTGCAGTCGCCCGGTGAAGTAGTCGTCCTCCACGAGCGCCAGGTGCTTGAGCAGGCCGCCCAGTGTCACGGTCGACGGCGGGTGCTGCCTGGTGAGACCGGCCGCGTCGAGACCACCACACTTCCAGGCGAACGTACGGCGGTTGCGCTCGAGCGCACCGAGCAGAGTGTCGACTTCGGTGCCGGCGATTGGTGGTTCCTCGAGAGGCTTGGTGTCCATGCGGAGCACGCTATCGCCGGTTCCGGACAGTCGACTCCCGGAATGCCGAGCCCTGCCTTTTCTGTCTCAGCCCGCGCTCCCTCAACCGCCCGCGCTCCCTCAACCGCCCGCGCTGCCTCAACCGCCCGCGCTGCCTCAACCGCCCGCGCTGCCTCAACCGCCCGCGCTGCCTCAACCGCCCGCGCTGCCTCAACCGCCCGCGCTGCCTCAACCGCCCGTGCTCCCTCAACCGTCGCCCGCTCTCTCAGCCGGCTGCTCGCCGTCGGTCAGCCGGTCTGGGTCGGGGGCCAGCGTCTGGTGGAGTGAGGGTCGTCCACGGCGACGAACTCGGGCGCGGTGAGTGGGCGGACGGAGGCTTCGATGGATTCCATCGCGGTGAGTTCGGCTTCGGTCACGTGGAGGTCGCGGAGTTTGCGGGCGGTGATGAAGACCCGTCGCTCGAACGAGCCGACGGTGCCGTTGTACGCCTCGACAGCGGCGGTCAGCGAGCGACCGACCCGGCCGAGGTGATCGCCCATGGTGCCGAGACGTTCGTACAGCTCGCGGCCGAGCTCGAAGACCTGCTGGGCGGACTCGGTCAGCGCCGACTGGTTCCACGCGTACGCCGCCGCCCGCAGGGTAGCGATGAGCGTCGTCGGCGTCGCCAGGATCACCCGGCGCTCAGCGGCGTACTCGAGCAAGGACGGCTCGACGTCGAGCGCGGCGGACAGGAACGACTCGCCCGGCACGAACAGGATGACGAACTCCGGTGACGGCGACAGTCTCGTCCAGTACGCCTTCGCCGACAGTTGATCGACGTGGATCCGCAGATGCCGGGCGTGGGCCCGCAATCGGTCCTCGCGGAAGTCGGCGTCGTCCGACTCGGTCGCCTCCAGGAATGCTGCCAGCGGCACCTTCGAGTCGACGACGAGATTCTTGCCCTCGGCAAGTCTCACGACGAGGTCCGGCCGCAGCAGCCCGTCCTCGCCGACCGTCGTCGTCTGCTCGGTGAAGTCGCAGTGCGCCACCATCCCGGCCAGCTCGACAGTCCGGCGCAGATGCAGCTCACCCCAACGCCCGCGCACCTGAGGCTTGCGCAGCGCGGTCGACAACGACGCCGTCTCGCGCCGCAGCGCCTCGCCGCTGATCCGCACTTCGTTGACCTGTTGATGGAGTTGGCTCTGCCAGGCCGCTCGACCTTGCTCGAGCTGATTCAGCTGTGCGTGCAGACGATCCAGCGCGTCCTTCACCACCGCCTGCCCGGACATCTGCTGTCCGACCGCGGTCCGCTCGCCGGTCAACTCCACCACCCGATCCTCGGCCGCATCCCGCTCAGCCGTCACGCGAGCCAGCTGAGCCCCGTCACGCCCCCGCGCCCAGAGCACCCCGAACACCGCCCCAAGCAGCAACCCCACCACAAGAAACAGCAGCACCAACAACACCGTCGTACCTTGCAAGGGGTGCCACCTTTCATCAGCACTAACCAGTGCCTACTGACGCTACAGAGCGCCACCGACAGTTCTGGCGATTTCCCGTAGATACACACCGCATCCCGAGAATGGTTGAGCCGGACCCGGATTCGACGCCACGCGAGTCGCGCTCGAGTGCCTCACAGCCTGGATCGAACTAGGACCGCAGGCGGGAGCCAGCACCGGTTCCACAAGGGAAACGGACGGCTTCACAGCGGGGCCGTCGCCGTTCCCAGCGGCTGCGCGGCGGGCGTAGCTTGCGGAATGCAAGCGTCCTCCGGCCGAGCGGCCAACTCGGCACCGAGGGCTGGCAACCACCTAACTGGAAGGGGTCACCGCGTGCCCCGATCATCGCACCACCCAACGACAGCAAGGCCGGTCTGGCTGGTCGTGGAGCGCCACCACCTGTCCAGGCGGCTGCATCTGCGCCACTGCGAGCACTCGGCGGGCGGGCCGGATTACCCGCAGGGCTGGCGGGAGGCGACGGCCGAGGAACAGGCGACCATATGGACGTGCAAGCACTGCGGCAGGCGGCTCCGGCATGTCTGAGTTTGTCGGCTTCAGCCCGCCGTCCAGCCGACGGCGACCCGGCACGACTGGCAGCTATGAACGGCGCACGGGTTGGCTTCTGGACTGCGCGGCCGTTGCCTTTCTGGCCGTGTACGCCGTGCCGATCCTCCACCCCGACCTGTCGCCCGTCTGGTTGCGGGCCTGCGAGGTCGCGAGCTGGGCCGTGTGGGCGTTGTTCGGCGCCGACTACTTCATCCGGCTGAGTCTGGCGGAGGATCGGCGGCGATTCGTCCGGGGCAACCTGGTCGACGTGGCGGTGATCGTGCTGCCGTTGCTGCGACCGATGCGTCTTGTCCGGCTGCTTCCGGTGCTGGCGAGGATGCAGCATGCCGGGATGTCGCTGCGCGGTCGGGCGACGACGTACGTGGTCGCCGGCGCGGTCCTGCTCGGGTTCGTGGCCTCGTTGGCCGTGCTCGATGCGGAGCGGGGTAGCCCCGAAGCCAACATCACCTCGTTTGGTGATGCGCTCTGGTGGGCTGCCGCCACGGTGACGACAGTCGGCTACGGCGACCGCTTCCCCACCACCGGCGAGGGCCGGATCGTGGGCGTAGCTCTGATGCTCGGCGGCATCGCTCTAGTTGGCACGGTGACAGCCGCACTGGCGAGTTGGTTCGTCGAACAGCAGAGAAAGGAAGCCTCGAAGTAGATGGAGCCGACGGCAACCGCCGCGACAGGTTCACCTGGATCCGTCCAGGCCGCCTCGGTGCCGGGTGTGGACCGGGTTTGGTCGGCAGGCTGAAGGTCAGCAGTCCATGGCTGGGAACGAGTAGCCCTGGGCTTTGAGGAGGGGCAGGACCCTGTCCAGGGCGGCGACCGTTTCCGAGCGGTCCCCGCCGCCGTCGTGAAGGAGGATGATGTTGTGGTTGTGCACGTGAGTCAGGATGTTGTGCACGATCGCCTGGGTGCCGGGGCGGGCCCAGTCGCGGGGATCGACGTCCCAGAGGACCTGGACCATGCCGGCGGCCTTGATGTCGGCGCGGACCTTCGGGTTCGAGGCGCCATACGGCGGGCGGAAGCAGGTCGACCGCGGTCCGTCGAAGATCTCGTGGTGCCGCCTGGCCGGCGAGATCGCGGTCAGCTGCGGGTGCGTGATCGAGTGGCTGCCGATCGTGTTGCCGGCGGCAAGCACCCGCTCGCGCAGACCCGGGTGCGCGGCCTGCATACCGCCGAGCTCGAAGAAGGTCGCGTGGGCGCCGTGCTTCGCCAGCGTCTGGAGGACCTTCGGTGTCCACAGTGGGTCCGGACCGTCGTCGAAGCTCAGGAACAGGACCTTTTTATTGCCTGTGGCAAGCGCTGCGGTCGGGTTCGGGGCGGGCCGGTGCGGCGTCGACGGTGGAGCGTTGACGCTGGGGGTCTCGGTCGGTGTCGCGGACGGGGTGGTGGGCGACGTCTGCGTGGTCGCGGCGGCCGGCTTCGGCGGCCGCGAATGGCCGAGTGCCAGGACCAGCAACGATCCGACGACGACGGCCAGCGCCACCCCGGTCGCGACGAACGCGGCGAACTTTCGGGACATGATGCTCCCTTGCAGATCGGGCGGATGTTCCCCAGTCGCTCCCGCTCAGGAGCCTCACATGGAAGGAGACGCCCTACTGTCCGCTCCGGTTGGCGCCGTCATGTTGCGGTGAGGTCTCAGCGACCGCGGCAGTCTCCGCCGGGCTCACCTCCACGCGCCCTGCCCTGGCCTCTGCAGTGCTCTCCGCCGCCCGCCCTGCCGTTGTATTTGCAGCGCTCTCCGCTCGGCTCCCTGTCGCACTTCCTGCCGCGCTCTCCGCCGGGCTTCCCGTCGGGCTTTCCGCCGCGCCGAGGTCGGCGGGTGTGATGGTGGTGGCCTGCGGGGTCGCGACAGTTGCGGGGGTGCCGCGGTGGTAGAGGCGGCCTTCGAGGGACTTGATGCTGGCGACCAGGACGAAGCTCATGCTGACCAGCAACGCCCACGCACCGAACTTGGCCGGGTGGACGAGGTGCCAGACGTTGATCTGGTCGGGGTAGTTCCACGCGTCCAGGAAGGTGCCGAAGTTCTCCGCGATCCACAGGAAGAACCCGATCAGTCCGAACGCCACCGCGAGCGGCATGCGATGACGCCGTACGCCGACCGTGTAGAAGACCCAGGTACGGCGGAGTGCGATCAGCAGGCCGAGTGCGATCGGGATGCGCAGGTCGGGCAGCCAGTGGTGGGTGAAGAAGTTCGTGTAGATCAGCACGGCGAGGATCGTGGTCAGCACCGGGCGGTAGCCACTCACCCGCAGGTCGAACCGTCGCCAGGCCTGACAGAGGTAGCTGCCGACCGCGGCGTACATGAAGCCGGCGAACAGCGGCACCCCGGCGATCTTGGTGACCGCGTCGCCCGGGTACTGCCATGACCCGATCTGCACCTTGAACAGTTCCAACCCGAGCCCGATCAGGTGGAACGCGAAGATCACCGCGACCTCCCGCCATGTCTCCAGCCCGACCAACCAGAAGAGGAGTGTCAGACCAAGGCAGTAGACCAGCAGAGCGTCGTACCTGGCGATCGGCAGATCGACGTACTTCGAGATCGCGAGGCCGGCGAACAGGCACGCCGGGAACAGGCACGACACCAGTTCGAGCCACCCGAACCGCAGGAATTGGAGGCAACCGAACACGAAGCGTGAGCGGACTCGGCCGGTGATCTTCCAACTGGTCACAGAGTGGAGACGTCGCTTGCCCTCGACTGGTTGGGACGGATAGATGATTCGGCAAGCGATGGGGAGGTGCCGCGATGGATCCCAAGGTGGTTTACGAGACAGACCGGCTCGTCGTGCGCGACTGGGTGGACACCGACGAGGACCGGGTGTTCGACATCTACCGCCGCTGGGAGGTGTCGCGCTGGCTCGGCGCCGAGCCGCGGGTGATGGCCGACCGCGGCGCCGCAGCCAAGGTGATCGAACGCTGGAACGCGCGCAACCAGGACCCGACGTACGGCGTCTGGGCCGTCGAGGAACGGTCGACGGGCACGGTCGCGGGGACTGTCCTCCTCGTGCCACTGCCCCAGCCGTCCGACGGGACCGCGAGCAAGGGCGAGATCGAAGTCGGCTGGCACTTCCACCCGGACGCGTGGGGCCGGGGCTTGGCGACGGAGGCGGCGCGCGGCGCGATCGCGCACGGCTTCAAGGCCGGGCTCGGCGAGATCTACGCGGTGGTCCGCCCGGACAACGCCGCCTCGCTCGCCGTCTGCCGCCGCCTCGGCATGCGCTCGATCGGCCGCACCAACCGCTGGTACGGCGCCGAGCTGGAGGCCTTCCTGCTCTGAAAGCGCCTGAATTGGGGTGCGAGGGCCCCGGCCGCGTAACCTTGACGCCCGTGGCACTCACCATTGGAATCGTCGGGCTCCCCAACGCGGGCAAGTCCACCCTGTTCAACGCGCTGACCAAGAACAATGTGCTCGCCGCGAACTACCCGTTCGCGACCATCGAGCCGAATGTCGGTGTGGTCGGCGTACCGGACGCACGGCTGGGCAAGCTGGCCGAGCTCTACAACTCCGCGAAGGTGATCCCTGCCACCGTGCAGTTCGTCGACATCGCCGGGATCGTCCGCGGCGCGTCCGAGGGGGAGGGGCTGGGCAACAAGTTCCTCAGCCACATCCGCGAGTCGGACGCGATCTGCCAGGTCACCCGGGTGTTCCGCGACGACGACGTGACCCACGTCGACGGCAAGGTCTCGCCGGCCGACGACATCTCCACGATCCAGACCGAGCTGATCCTGGCCGACCTGCAGACCGTCGAGAAGGCGGTCCCGCGGCTGGAGAAGGAAGCCCGGCTGAAGAAGGAGAGCGCCGTCGTCCTCGAGGCGGTCCGGGCCGCGCAGAAGCACCTCGAGGCCGGTACGCCGATCATCGCGACCGACGTGGACCGCGACGCGATCCGCGAACTCATGCTGATGACGGCCAAGCCGTACCTGTTCGTCTTCAACTGCGACGCCGACGAGCTCACCGACGAGCCGCTCAAGCAGCAGATGCGGGATCTGGTCGCGCCGGCCGAGGCGATCTTCCTGGACGCGAAGTTCGAGGCGGAGCTGGTCGAGCTCGGCGACGAGGACGAGGCGCGCGAGATGCTCGCCGAGATGGGCATCGACGAGCCCGGCCTCGACGTACTGGCCCGGGTCGGCTTCGACACCCTCGGCCTGCAGACCTACCTCACCGCCGGTCCGAAGGAATCCCGCGCCTGGACGATCAAGCGCGGCGCCACCGCCCCCGAAGCCGCCGGCGTCATCCACACCGACTTCCAGCGCGGCTTCATCAAGGCCGAGATCGTCTCGTACACCGACCTGATGGACGCCGGCTCCATGACCGCCGCCCGCTCCGCCGGCAAAGTCCGCATGGAAGGCAAGGACTACATCATGCAAGACGGCGACGTGGTGGAGTTCCGCTTCAACGTCTAACCCCATCGGGGGAAGCGTTGGGGACGGCGACGTCTGACCCGTCAAGCGGACCATTCGGTGCGGAAGGTGCCGGGGGAGCAGCCGTAGATCCGCTTGAAGGCCTTTGAGAACGACGACTCGTTGTCGTAGCCGACGTCCCTCGCGATGGCGTCGATGGTGCGCGAGGTCGTCGCCAGGTAGCCGGCGCCCTGACTGAGCCGGACGCGCGTCAGATGGCTGAGAGGCGGCTCACCGACGGAGTCGCGGAACTGTACGGCGAACGCCGTACGGGACATGCCGACCTGTCGCGCGAGGCCCTCGACCGTCCATCGCGCCCGAGGATCGCGTCGCATAAGTCGCAGAGCGGCAGCGATCGGTGCGCCCCCGCCCTCCTGGGTCGGCAGCTGCACCAGAGCGGCCTCCTGCTGCGCCAGGTACTGGCGGAGGAACTCGGTGAGGAACACGTCGGCAACCTTCGCCAGAACCGCGGCGTCGCCCGGGGCGGTGCTGTCCGAGGCCAAGAGGTCGGCGATCGGCTGCAGCCAGCGGGTCACCCGGCTGTTTCCGTCCTGGTCGAGCACGAGAACCCGCGGCAGGAGGTCGGTCATGTCGTCCGGCAGGAGGGCACCCTCGAACGCACCGCACAGCACGGTCGTGGTCGCGCCGTCGCCGCCGTACGTCAGGCGTCCCGCAGAGTCGGGTGGGTGATCCGTGAGGATCGCTTCGAGGAGGCGCACCGGAGTGCGCGGGCCATCGCGTACGACGTGACTGGTGCCGCGCGGAAGTACGACGATGGCGCCTGCCTCGAGTCGATGAGACTCGGCCGGACTGTCCAGGTCCAGCCACGCGGCGCCGTCGAGCACGATGTGGAATTTGGCGAGATCCGAGCCGTCGACGCGGAATCCCCACGGCGCGGTGAAGTGCGAGCGACACAGGATCGTGCTGCGGACGTTGATGGCCTTGAGTACCTCGGCAAGGTCGTCCGACAGAGGGCTGATACGGCTCACAGCGCAAGCGTAGGACAAGGCATGGACGATCGGACATGTTGCTTGTCCTACAGGACATTCAGATCACCTGTGCACGCCCGTAGCGTCGTTGTCATGACGAGATTCCTTGTGACCTACCACGGTGCCGGTGCCCCTCCTAACGCGGAGGAGCAGCAGCAGGCGATGGCCGCGTTCATGACGTGGGTCAACCAGGTCGGTTCCGCCCTTGTCGATCCCGGTGCGCCGCTCGGCAGTTCTGCTGTGGTGACGAGCGAGGGCGTCGCAAAGGACGGTGTCGCCGAGGGCCCGGCCGCGGGCTACTCGATCCTCGAGGCGGACGACCTGGCTGCCGCGGCCGAGTTACTGCGCGAGCATCCCTTCGTCGGCCGGGGCGGGGCACTTCAGGTGAGCCAGGCCATCTCGCCTACTTGAGCCGGGGTGACCCTGTCCGCCGAGGGTGACCGACCGACGCGACGTAGTGAGGTTCCCCTTCGACGTCGGACAAACCGCTGGGGATGCCGGCGTTGCGCTTCAGCGTGGGCGCGGCGTCGGGTTTCGCTCAGTCGGTGGCGGGTTGGTCCTGGGCGAGAAGATGCTGGAGCGATTCGGGGACTGTCAGGTCGGGGGCTTCTGATCGCTTGTCTGAGATTGCTCGGCGTAGGAGCGGCAGGTTGAGCGGAGTCCCGTCGAGGGCGGCGAGGGTTGCAGCGATTCGGGCGTCCTGGTGCCGGGCGATCATCGTGGCGAGTTGCACCTCGATGGGAACGGTCGGGACGGGGTGTCCGTGGCAGTTCAGAGTTTCGCGCACTCGCCACACCATCGGTGCGCGGGTCTCGATCATCAACTCGGCGGCGGAGGGCGCGTCGATGTGTGCCAATTCGACTTTGACGCCGTCGACGATCCAGCGCCCGAAGGTCCACCGTTCGCCGGCGTCACCGAAGTGGAGCGTGGGCTCTGCTGCTGTGCTGATCCAGTCAGGCGGTTCATCAAGCTGCGGCGCGGCGGGTGTCAGTAGCAGGGCTGCCGCCCGGGTGACGTCCCCGGCTGTGCGGATGGCGATGTCGATGTCACCCGCAATGATCGCAGCACCGCGGAGGGCGGTGGCTGCGCTGCCGACGAGCATCCACTCGATGCGGCCACCGTTCAGCTGTTGGGCGACGGTGGCCAAGGCCGTGGTCCATGGGGCGCTCATGTTTGTTGAAGCTAGTTGTCGCCATGGACAGTTGGGCGAGTACGTCTCGCGGTAGCTGGAGTGTGCAAGACGGAGATGGCGTGCGAGGCGTCGCGGACCTGGTCGGCGAGTTCTGGTGGGGCTAGGACTTGGGCGTCGCCGGCTTGGGCGAGGACTGCTGCGCAGGCTTCGTGGGGGTTTTCGAGGTCTGCGTGGACGATCCACCAACCGGTCTCGGCGGTCGGGAGCATGGGGGCCGTCGGGCGGAAGCGGCGGATGGCGTGGTCGCGGACGCGGAGGACGATCGGGTACGACGGACGGGTGGCGCGGAACTCGCGTTGGGAGTCGGCCCAGTAGTGGGCGAGGTCGAAGTCGGGTGGTCGCGTGAAGGTGCTGTCGGTGAGGGTTGCCGAGGTGAGCCGGCCGAGGCGGTAGGTGCGGAGGCGGCCGTCGGAGCGGGCCGCGACGAGGTACCAGGTGCGGGCCTTGGCGACGAGGCCGAGCGGCGCAACGGTGAAGGGGTCGGTCCGGTCGGCGTACGTGATCGTGATCCGGCGTTCCTCCCAGACCGCCTCGCGGCACAGGTCGAGCCAGCGCGGCACCTCGCGCCGGTCGTCCCAGCCGGCGTGATCGATCAGCAGCCGCTGGCGGGCGAACTCGGCCTCCCGTCGCGTCGCCTCGGGCAACGAGGCGATCAGCTTCGACACGGCCTGATCGCTCGACGCGTCGAGACCCAGATCGGCCAGCACATGGGCCGTCGCACCGACGAAGACCGACATCACCTCGGACGGCGTGAGCCCGGTGAGCCGGCTCCGGTAGTCGGGGAGCAGCGCCCACCCACCACCGCGGCCGCGGATCGAGTAGACGGGAACGCCGGCCAGGCTGAGTGCGTCGAGGTCGCGCTGCACGGTCCGTGGCGAGACTTCCAAAGAATGCGCGAGCTGGTCCACGGTCGACTGACCGCGGGTCTGCAGGTGCAGCAGCAGTCGGAGGAGCCGTTCGGCGCGCATGGTTCGACTATGTCAGGAAAACAAGCCATCAGCTGGCGTGTTTTCTCTCTACGGTCGGCGCATGACTGTTGTCGAGGTCGACCAACTGTCCATGTCCTACAAAGCCCCGGTCCGCAAAGGCGGCCTCCGCGCCGCGCTGGGTTCCCTCGTACGGCGTGAGTATCGCGAAGTCCAGGCACTCGACCAGCTGTCGTTCACGATCGAGCCGGGTGAGGTCGTCGGGTTCATCGGTCCGAACGGAGCCGGCAAGACCACCACGATGAAGATCCTGTCGGGCATCCTGCACCCGACCGGCGGCCAGGTTCGCGTCCTCGAGTCCGTCCCGTGGCAGCGCCGTTCGACCTTCCTGAAGCGGATCGCCTTCGTCCGCGGCAGCCAGCCGGTCGGCGGTTCCCAGGAACTGACCGCGATGGACTCGCTCGAGTACCAGCGCCTCCTCTACGACATCCCGCACCCGGACTTCCGCCGTACGCTCGGCGACCTGGAAGAACTCCTTAAACTCGGGCCCCTGCTCGAGCGGCAGTTGCGCGCGCTGAGCCTTGGTGAGCGGATGCGGATCGGGCTCGCGATGGCGCTCATCTACCGGCCCGAGGTGCTGTTCCTCGACGAACCGACCATCGGGCTCGACGTCACCGCGGCGGGTCAGATCCGCGAGTTCGTCGCCGACTACGTGCGGCAGACGCGCGCCACGGTATTGCTGACCAGCCACTACATGGCCGATGTCGCGTCGTTGTGCCCGCGGCTGATCCTGATCGACCAAGGCCGGGTCGAGTACGACGGTCCACTCGGGGAACTGTCCGCACGACTGTCGCCGTACAAGCTGATCCGGATCGCGGCTCGCGGCGACGGCGACCTGGAGGACTTCGGCGAGGTCGTGGAGTCCTCGGAGGGTCAGTGGGTGCTCCGGGTCCCGCGGGATGAGGTCGCGCAGACGACGTCTCGACTGCTCCAAGCTCTCGACGTCGTGGATCTGTCGATCGAGGAACCACCGCTGGAGAAGGTCATCGACCGAGCCTATCGGGAAGGCCTGCGATGAGAACCGCGCACCTGCTCGGGTTCCGCATCCGTCAACAAGTGCTGGATTGGTCCGGCGCCTGGTGTTTCCTGCTGACTCTCGTCGTCCAAGCGGTCGTCGCGCCGTTGATCGGGCTGTTCGTCTGGTCGGCGGTGTACCCGGACGATCCGGCGATCGCGCGGTACTACGTCGCCATCATCCTCGTGACTCTGATGACCGAGTCGTTCGAGCAGCACACCTTCTCCGAACGGATCTACGACGGGACACTCAGCCACGAACTCCTCCGCCCGCAGCCGGTGGTGATCGGCGTACTCGGCGAGAATCTCGCCATCCGTGCCTGGCTCACCCTGCTCGGTGCGCCCATCGTGCTGTTGACCGGGATCTCGCTCCAGGCCGGCTTCGACTGGTGGTCGGTGCTGCTGAGCGTCCCGTGCGTGGTACTCGCCTCGGTGCTTGTCTTCTTGTGGACATTCCTCTTGTCGACAACCGCGTTCTGGACCGATCGCGTCCATGCGGTCGTGGGCTTCGGCAGTCAGTTGATCTTCCTGTTCGGTGGTACTGCGGCGCCGATCGACTTCCTGCCGGACCTCTGGCGCCGGATCGCCGAGGCGTCGCCGTTCTACGGCATGAACGGTCTCCCGGCCGAGATCGCGGCTGGTACGCCGTACGACGGATCGCTGGCGGCCGCGCTCGGATATCAGCTCTTCTGGGTGGTGGTGTTGATCGTCGTTGTCTCGGCGGTCTGGCGAGCCGGCGTACGGCGCTACACGGCGGTGGGATCGTGAAGCTGCTTCGCCTGCTGGGTGCGGGCTTCTCGATGTCGTTGCGCCGCAGCGTCGCGTTCCGGATCAACCTGGTCTTCGATGTGCTGCTGGCGTTCACCGGACTCGGTACGGCGATCGCCGCCGTACTGATCGTGTTCACTCGGGCCGACAGCCTGGCGGGCTGGTCGAAGGCGGAGTTCCTGGTGCTGATCGGCACATATCAGTTGATCACCGGGTTGCGGGGGACGTTCATCGATCCGAATCTGTCGTGGTTCCCGGAGACCGGGATCCGCAACGGCAGGCTCGACGGGTATTTGTTGCAGCCGGCATCGAGTTTGTTCCTGGCGAGTCTGTCGCTGTCGTCGCCGTTGGCGTTGATCCAGTTCGTGCTGGGGCTCGGGGTGCTCGGGTGGGGGATCGGCGCGGCCGACGCGTCGCCGAGTCCGGGCGGTGTGGTGAGCTGGGTGGTGCTGGTCGTGGCGGCGCTGGTGGTGACGTGGGCGCTCGGCGTGTTGCTGGCTTGCCTGGCGTTCTGGGCGCCGAAGTTGCAGCTCGACGTGTTCTACCACTCCGCTTGGCAGTTCGGGCGGTATCCGACGGATGTGTTCGCCCGACCGATCCAAGTCCTGCTGACCTATGTGTTCCCGATGGCGCTGATCGCGTCGGTTCCCACCGCCGCCTTGCTGGGCGGTCCTCAACTCGGTGTGCTGATCGGCGGGGTAGCCGCAGCCGCGGGTGCTGCCGCACTGGCCGCGCTGGCCTGGCGCGCCGGCCTCCGCCGCTACACCGGTGCCACCTCATAGACGTGCAGATCGACAGGAGGTAGGGCCTCGCAGCCCGATCCCAGGCCACTCGGCAGGCGGGGTGGGGCATATGCGTAGACCTCTACGTCCTGTCGAACGGCACAACCTGTCGACCTGGTGCTTCGGAATGCGGTCGCCGGGAAGTGGGTGTTGGGGTTAGCGTCGCGGGATGGTTGATGCGTTGTTCGGGGTGCCTCGGTTGGTGGCGGTGTATGACGCGCTGGATCCGGATCGCGGCGATCTGGAGCATTACGCCGCGATGGTGACGGAGTTCGGCGCGCGGCAGGTGCTGGATGTCGGCTGCGGGACGGGTGAGCTGGCATGTCTCCTCGCCAAGGACGGGATCGAGGTCGTCGGGGTCGATCCCGCGGAGGCGTCGCTGGAGGTTGCTCGGGGCAAGGAGTTCGCCGATCGGGTGCGCTGGATTCACGGTGACGCGACGACCTTGCCGCCGTTGCAGGTCGATCTCACGGTGATGACGGGGAACGTGGCGCAGGTGTTCCTGACCGATGAGGAGTGGGCGGCGACGGTGCGCGGCGTACGGGACGCACTTCGGCCCGGCGGGCGGTTCGTGTTCGAGACCCGCGATCCGGCGCAGCGGGCGTGGGAGGAGTGGACGCGCGAGAACACCTACCAGCAGAAGTTGGTCGCTGGCGGCGAGACGGTGGAGAGTTGGTCCGACCTGATCGGCGTGGAGTTGCCGTTCGTGTCCTTCCGGGGCACCTACGTCTTCGGGTCGGATGGCGCCGTACTCACGTCGGACTCGACGCTGCGATTCCGCGAACGGGGTGAGGTGGAAGCGTCGTTGGCCGGGTTCAGCATCGACGAGGTGCGGGATGCTCCGGATCGGCCGGGCAAGGAGTTCGTGTTCGTGGCTACGCGGCAGTGAGGAGCGCGGTCAACGTGTGGTGGGCGGTCCGGGACATGACCGGGTTGGTCTCGACGTAGTACCAGAGGCAGTTGACGGCCTGGGCGAAGGCCCAGCCCATGCCGCGACGCCACTCGTCGTCGTCACTGCCGAGCGCGGCACGGAAGGTCGAGCGGGCCCGAGCGTCCAGAAGGTTCCAGGCGGCCTGGAGATCGATGGCCGGGTCCGCGACGGTGAGCGTGCCCACGTCGATGACGCCGGCCAGGCGGCCCTCCGCAACCAGGAGGTTGCCCGGCATCAGGTCGCGATGCGCCCAGACGTCCGGCTCGGTGCGCGGGGTCGTGCGCAGCTCGGCCCACAGGCGGGCGAGCGCGTCGACGTCGATTATTCCGCGATTGCGCTCCAGTCCGTCGGCGACGGACTCGTCCTGCGACGTCAGCAAGCCTCCCCGCCACGGGCCGGTGAACACCCGGCCCTCGGTCGGCGCCGCTCGCAGTGCCAGCACGAACCGCGCCAGATCCTCGGCGAACGCGGTCGATCCGGCGACATCCGCGTCGTACGCGATGGTCCCGTCCAGCCAGCTGTAGACGGCCCAGGGCAGCTGGTACCCCTCGCCGGGCTCGCCGATCGCGATCGGTTCCGGCGTGGGGTACGGCGACATGGCGCGGAGCCGGCGTGCCGCGTCGGCCTCGTCCTCGAGCTCCTTGCGCGTCGCAGCCTGGTCGCCGGGCATGATCGGCAGCCGCGCGACCAGTTCGTCGCCGATCCGGAACAACGCGTTGACGGTGCCGTGCGAAGGAACGGCGCGGACCGCGAGAGCGCTCCACTCCGGGAACTGCTCCCGGATCAGCCCTTCCACCAGCTCGATCGTCACGTCCAACTGCCCAGCATGCATCGCCACGCCCTGCAGTATCCGCGAGCCCTCAACCTGCCGCACGTCAATTAGCGTGCGGTCAGACTAGAAGGAAGGCGTTCATCCGGCGCCGCCGACAATCCTCAGTGGGTGGCGAGTGGGCGGGCTCGGTCGGTGGCCAGGCGGACGGCGAAGACGGCGAGGGCGGTGCCGGTGACGTACCGATGGATGCGCATCCAGGTCGGGCGGCGGGCGAGGAAGACGGCGATCGAGCCGGCGGTGATGACGAAGACGGCGTTCATCACGACACCGACCGCGAGCTGGGTCAGGCCGAGCACCAGGCTCTGCGCGCCGAGGTGACCGCGACCCGGGTCGAGGAACTGGGGGAGCAGCGAGATGTAGAGGATCGCGATCTTGGGGTTCAGCAGGCAGGTGAGCAGGCCCATGCCGAACAGCTTCCGCGGGCGGTCCGGCTCGAGCTCCTGGGTCGCGAAGACGGAGCTCCCGCCGGGGCGCAGCGCGTTCCAGGCGAGCCAGAGCAGGTAGGCGGCGCCGGCGAGCTTCAGAGTCAGGTAGATCTCCGGGACCAGCGCGAAGAGCGTCGCCAGACCGGCACTTGCCGCCAGGAGGTACACCAGGAAGCCGATCCCTACGCCCGCGAGCGAGATCAGCCCGGCCCGGCGACCCTGTGCGATCGAGCGCGACACCAGGTAGATCATGTTCGGCCCCGGGACGATCACCAGACCCAGCTCGACCAGCGCGATCCCGAGCATCGCCTCACCACCGACCAGCATCCTCGTCCCCTTTCCTCGCTTCCGTCACGAACCTAACAGCGGGCGGCGACGGTCCACGGGGGTTTTCCTCCCGCTGAGATACCTTGCCCGCATGAGCGACCAGACGTGCATGCGTTGCGGCGAGCAGGTGGAGTCCGGCCGCGAGGACTACGAGGTGTTCGAGCGCATGCACTGGGACTGCTTCCACTACGCGTACGAGCACGATCTCAACGGCGAGGTGGCCGAATCCGAGGACTGTGGTCAGCCCGGCTGCCCGTCCGGTGAGCCTGGGTGACGGTATTCCGGTCGCGGTCTGTCCTTACACTCACTAGCGTGGTGTCCGTACGCCTGACGGTTTGTGAAGGAGACGGTATGAGCGACAAGTCCAGCGAGCCGGCGGACGATCTGCAGAAGAAGTTCCGTGAAGCACTCGAGAAGAAGAACGCCCACCACAACGCGCACCCGGGATCGGGGACGCGGCGTGAGGGCGTCGGCGAGGCGCACAACGACAAGCAGAAGCGCCAGTTCCGGCGCAAGTCCGGCAGCTGATCCGCCAACTGTCCATCCATCCGCCTGAGCCCTGGGTTACCGCCCAGGGCTCGACCTTTTCCAGCCGCAGAGTCAGCCGCGGTCGGGTGTGGGGTCGGGGTGCGGAGCGGTGAGCAGGCCGGCCAGCCGGCCCATCTCCGGCTCCCAGCCCATCAGGTGGTTCGCGGCGTCCTCGGCGGTGGCGAAGCCGGTGTGGGTGAGCAGCATCCGGGTGCCGCCCTCGGCCTCGGACAGTTCGACGTCGACCCGGGTCGGCTCGTCGTCGGTGCCGTCCCACTTCCAGCTGAACGCGAGCCGGTACGGCGGCTCGACCTCGAGATACGTGCCGCGGACGACATGCGGCCCCATCTCGACCACGTAGTCCCCGCCGACCCGGACGTCGGCGCTGACCTTCAGCTCCCAGGCCGGGTTCGGGCAGTACCACCGGGTGAGCAGGTCGGCCCGCGTCCAGGCGTCGTACACCTGCCCGATGGTTGCCGGTAGCACCCTGTCGATCCGCACCTCAGTGTCCATGCCCGTCCCCTCGCAACAGTTTTTCCAACCGGTCCACGGTGTTGTTCCAGTACCCCGACATGTCCCCGAGCCACTGCTCGACCTCCGCGAAGGCCTCCGGGCGGATCGTGCACACCACGGTCCGGCCGACCTTCCGCCGGGTCACCAGCCCGGCGTCGACCAGCACTCCCACGTGCTTGGTCATCGCCGGCAGCGTGATCCGGTGCGGCCCGGCCAGCTCGCCCATGGTCGCGTCGCCCCGGCTCAGCCGGCTCACGATCGCCAGCCGGGTCGGGTCCGCGAGCGCACCGAAGGTCGTCGTCAGCACTCGCAACACTTCACCAAATGGTGAAGTGTCTGTCAAGACCGCTGCCGAACGTAGGCTGGCCGGTATGAGGCAGCCGTTCACCGAAACGAGTGGGATCGCCCGGCACTGGGGCTTCGAGGACCTCGCGGAGAATGGACCGCTGCAGTACCTCACGCTGTTCACCGGTGTCCCGGTCTGGCTGGTCACCGGGTACGCCGAGACCCGCGAGCTGCTCGCCCACCCGGACGTGGTCAGGTCACCGATGGACGGCCCGCACCGCGACACGATCGAGGACGAGCTGATCAACCGCACCGAGCGGCACATGCTCGGCGCCAACCCGCCCGACCACACCCGCCTGCGCAAGCTGGTCACGGCTGCCTTCACCCGGCGCCGGATCGAGGCGCTCGAGCCGCGGATCCGCGAGATCGCCGCCGGACTGCTGGACGAGATGGCCGCCACGGGCAGCCCGGTCGACCTGGTGAACGCGTACAGCTACCCGCTGCCGATCACCGTCATCTGCGAGCTGATCGGCATCCCGCCGGTCCGCCGGGAGGACTTCCGCCGCTGGTCGTCGGTGTTCGTGAACGCGACCATGCACACCGCCGAGGAGTACGTCGAGGCGACCACGCTGATGCTCGGCTTCGTCCACGAGCTGATCGAGCAGAAGCGCACCGCGCCGGCCGACGACCTGCTGTCCGGCCTGATCGCGGCCCGCGACGGCGGCGACCGGCTCAGCGAGGACGAGCTGACCTCGATGATCTTCCTGCTGCTGGCCGCCGGCCACGAGACCACCGTCAGCCTGATCACGAACGGCGTCCACGCGCTCCTCCGGCATCCGGACCAGCTCGCCCTGCTGCGAGCCGAGCCGGATCGCCTCCCGGCCGCCGTCGAGGAACTGCTGCGGTACGACGGCCCACTCCAGGCAGCGATCCCGTACATCGCCCAGGCGCCGATCGACATCGCCGGCTCCCGGATCGGGGCCGGTGAGGTGATCGTCTTCGCCTTGCTGCCGGCCAACCGGGACGCGCGCAAGATCGACCGGCCGAACGAGCTGGACATCACCCGCACGGAGAACGCGCACCTCGCGTTCGGGCACGGGATCCACCACTGCCTCGGTGCGCCGCTGGCCCGGCTGGAAGGCCGGATCGCGCTCGGCATGCTGTTCGAGCGGTTCCCCGAGCTGCGGCTGGCCGAACCCGACCGCGATCCGGACCGCACCCCGGGACTGCTGATGAACGCGATCCGGGAACTGCCCGTACTGCTCTGACCACAGCCCGGCGTACGCGCTGAACGTCTGATGAACCCCGGCTGAATCACAACGGTGGGATTGCGGCCTTGTTGGCGCGGGATGGCATCCTTGGCCGGGTGACAGACCTGATGGAGATCGCGCGACACCTGCTAGGCGTTGCGATGGCCTCGCACTGGTTGCTGCTCATCCTGTTCGCGGCCGCCGCGATCGACGCCGTCTTCCCGGTGGTGCCGAGTGAGGGCATGGTCGTCACCGCGGGCATGGCCGCGGCCGCCGGCCACCAGAACCTGCTGCTCGTGATCACGGTCGCGATGGTCGGCTCCGTCATCGGCGAGTCCACCTGCTACTTCATGGGCCGCGGCTCCGGCCCGGCGCTGCACCGCTGGATGAAGCGGCAGGAGCGCCGGCAACAGATGTACGACAAGGTGTCGGGCGCGCTGCACTCCCGCGGCGGGCTGATCCTGATGACCGTGCGCTACATCCCCGGCGCGCGGATGGTCGCGACGCTGACCGCGGGCGCTACCCGGTACTCGTTCAAGAAGTTCATCGTCTTCACGTTCTTCGGTGTCACGGTCGCCTACACGTACGTCGCCCTGCTCGGCTACCTGGGTGGCGACGCGTTCGCGCACGACTCTCTGAAGGCGCTGGCGTTCAGCCTGAGCCTGGCGGCGGTGATCGGCCTGCTGGTTGAGACATCCCGCCGGATCGCGGTGAAGCGCCGCGCGGCCAAGGTCACGAGCGCCTAACGATCGACCCCCGGGTTTCCACCCGGCTGCGTGTCCCGGACCGGCCTGAGCCGGTCCGCATGCGTCAGTAGTCACGTGGTGAGGCCTGGGGCGAACCTCTTGGGCGCCGCGCTCGTACTGGCGGCGCTGCTGGCCGGATGCGCCGATGTGCCTCTGGAAGGCGCCCCAAGCCCGAGCAGTACGCCGACCAAGCCGACTCCGACCCGCACTCCGACTCACGGGCCGAGTCCGAAGCACAGTCCGAGCACACCGCCGCCGGTCACGCCGACACCACCGCCTGGACCGCACCTGCCGGCCGCGGCCCCGGTCACCCGCGCGCTTCCTGGCCGGCTGCCGAGTGGCAAGCCACCCCTCTTCGTCGTCGTCTCGTTCGACGGCGCGGGTGATCTCGCGCTCTGGGCGCGCTGGCGGGCCGTGGCCAAGCGGGTCAACGCCCGGATGACCTTCTTCCTCTCGGGCCCGTACCTGTACCCCGGAGACCATCGCGCTGACTACAAACCGCCGTACCACCGGCCCGGAGCCTCCGACATCGGCTGGGGCGACGCGAGCGACGTGCTGGCGCGGACGACGGTGCTGCGGCAGGCGATCGCCGAGGGCCACGAGATCGGCACGCACGCGAACGGCCACTTCTGCGGCACGACCGGTATCGGCCGCTGGACGACGGCGCAGTGGACCGCGGAGCTGAGCGCGTTCGACCAGATGGTGCGGACCGGTCCGACCCTGGCCGCCGGCAAGACAGTCGCACCGCCGTTCGACCCGGCCACGGTGAAGGGGATGCGGACACCGTGCCTCGAAGGCAATCGACCGGCGTACCGGCAGGCGATGGTCCAGCGGGGCATGCTGTACGACGCCTCCGCGCCCGGGTACATCGCCTGGCCGAAGAAGGCCAACGGCCTGTGGAACTTCCCGCTGCAGTCGGTCACCCTGGCCGGCACCGCCAAGCCCACGCTGACGATGGACTACAACCTGTGGTTCAGCCAGACCGGTGCGCGGGTGGCGCCGGTCGCACAGGCGCCCGCACTGAAGTCGCAGGTACTCGCGACCTACCGCCAGGCGCTCGCGAAGTCCCGCGCCAGTGGCAACCCGCCGCTGTTCCTCGGCAACCACTTCAACCGCTGGAACAACAGCGTCTACTCAGACGCGCTGACCACCTTCGTCGAGGAGACCTGCACCCAGCCCGACGTCCGCTGCGTCAGCAACATGGAGCTCGTCAGCTGGCTCGCCAAGTACGGCGTACCGTCCGGGCAGAACCGCCCGACCTAGAGCCGTAGGTACCCGTACGCGCTCTGCCAGGTGCCGCCGTCCTTGATCCGGCCGACCACCAGACGTTGCAGCGTGGTGTCCTGCGGGAGCTCGTCCAGGTGGTCGGTGCCGTGGGTGCGGAAGGTGAAGAAGATCGCGCCGTCCTGGCTGTCGGTCGGTTCGCCGTACGGCGTGAAGCGGCGACCGAACCGGACCATGTTCGAGTCCTGCGGAAGGTTGTCGAGCAGGTACGGATCGATCAGCCAGGACCACAGGTTCGCGGTCTTCACCGGGTACTCGGGGAAGTACCGCGGGAAGAACTCGCGGGCCTGCGCGAAGCTGTCGTCGACCGCCTCGGGGGTCAGTGGACCGGTCTCCGGGATGTGGACACCGATGATCCATTCACCCGGCTCGGTCCCCGGCACCGGCTTGTCCGCCGGGACCTGGTGCAGCAGGAACTGCAGCCGGCCGAGCGCGTAGATCTGGCCGGTCCAGGCGATCGTCAGCCACCAGTGCGTCTCCAGGCTGTACTCGCCGTGCGTCCGGCGACTCACCTTCAGCTGCTGGCCGAGGTCCGCGAGCGAGGCCCAGCTGATCTCGTCCGGGATCCCGCGCTCGGAGTGGAACCGGCGGATGTCGGGCACGGTGTCCAGGAACGCCTGCACCGAGTTGCGCGGATCCTCGGGCATCCGCAGCTCTGGCTCACTGCCGAACTTCCCGATCTCGGCCCGGATCTGCTCGGCCAGGTCGTCGACGATCTTCGGATCCGCGGTGAACGCCTCGGCCGCCTCCCGGTCGGCATCGTCGAAACCCAGCAGGCGGTATTCATCGGCAGTTGTCACTCGTCAACCGTAGCTGATCCGGACGCGCCAGAGACTTACGATCTACCCCGTGAGCTACCAGCGCTTTCCACCGCCGGAGCAGCTGCGCGACCTGGTCGAGCACGTCTGGCTCGTGGAGTCTCCGACGCTGCCGTCACTGCGGCAGGAAATCCTGATCCCGAACGGGCGGCCCGGTCTCGCCGTCGCACTCGCCGACCCGGGTACGCGGCACGATCCGGTGACGGGGACCGAGTGGCCGAACGCGGCGTCGGTGTTCGGGATCATGACCCGGCCGCAGGTGATCGGCCAGACCGGTGCGTCCAGCTACGCAGGCGTGGAGTTCAAGCCGTGGGGGATCGCTGCGCTCGGTCTCTCCACCCTGCTCGTCGACGAAGTGCTGCAGTTCTCCGACTGGATCGGCGCGGGTACGACGGCCACACTCGTCGACGAGTTGCGCGCGGAACCGTTCGGCCGATCCCGGGCCGACCGGCTGGCCGCTTTCCTGTCGCCGCGCCTGAATGCGGCCCGTGCCCAGCCGGTCGTCGCAGCCGCTGTGCGCGTGATCGACGAGGCCTTCGGCGGTACGACGGTTGCCGAGGTGGCCGAGCAGGGCGGGACGTCGTACAGCACGCTCTATCGGCTGTTCCGGCTGAGCCTCGGGATCGGTCCGAAGCAGTACGCCGAGATCATCCGCTACTACCACTTCGTCGGCGGGCTGCTCGGTGGTCCCGCGGATGCTCAGGCGACGTTGTCCGCGTTGCACGGGTACTACGACCAGGCGCATGCGGCCCGGGATTTCAAGCGGTACACCGGTGTCAGCGCGACGTCGTTCCTCGCTGTACAGAACGGGATCGCGGCGTTGATGCATGGAAGATCCGTCCAAGACAGCACGCCGGCTAACAGGTGAGGATCGGTCGCATGGGACGAATCATCCACGTCGAAATCGTTGCCGCGGACCACGACCGGGCGGCGGAGTTCTACAGCAAGGTCTTCGGCTGGCAGGTCACACCGGCGCCGGTTCCGGAGGGGTATCTGCTCGCCGACACCGGTGAAGGTGAAGGCATCGACGGCGCGATCATGAGCAGCCGGTATCAGACGCAGCCGACGATCGCCTGGATCGACGTCGACGACCTCGAGACGACGCTGGACACGGCGCGGGGTGCCGGTGGCGAGCCGGTCGGCGAAGTGCAGGAGCTGCCAGGTGTCGGACGGCTCTGCTATCTGCGCGACACCGAGGGCGTGCTGATCGGCCTGCGTCAGCGCTCCTCGTAGAAGACCTTGGGTCAGCCGGCCGCGGTGTCGATGTGGCGGGCCAGGACCAGGTCGTCGTCGGTGATGCCGCCGGCGTCGTGGCTGCTGATCCGGAACGTGATGGTCGTGTAGCGGATGTCCATGTCCGGGTGGTGGTTCATCGACTCGGCCAACTGGGCGACCGTGGCGACCAGGCGGATGCCGTCCAGGAACGTGTCCTTCTTGACGCTGCGGACCAGTTCCTTGTCCACGACCTTCCACTCGGGCAGGTGGTCACGGATCGCGAGATCGATCTGGTCGTCGGTCAGCAGCTCAGCCATGAGCTCACTCTAGACCCCAATCTGTGTGCAGAAAGCCAGCCGGTGCTCCTGTGCGTAGTCGACCGGGCGGATCGCGTCCGGCGCCAGTGACAAGACGGTGTCGGGGGTGGTGAACCTCGGCCATTCCGGCAGTCCGGCGCCATTGGGATCACCGTGACGGGCGAACGTGGCCCAGTAGCGGATCATCGTGTCGGACAGGGCGACCTGCTGTGCTGTCATCGCGTTCTCGTCCGTGCGGAACACGTACTGCACATCGCCGGCGTGCCAGGCGCCGGGCCGGAATCCCGGCGAGAACGGGATGTCCAACGGTGCGTCGCGATCCGCGAACTCGTAGAACCAGAGCGGGTTCTTTGCCGAGAGCAACTGATTCTGCCGCAGTTGCGCGCGCGCCCACATCCGGTCGGTGACCACGGACGCCCAGGCCAGCGCCGGTGTCGGGTAGTCCTGCAACGGGTACTCCGCGCCGATCCGTGCGGCCTCGTCACCGAAGGCGGTCCGTAGCAGCTCGGGGTAGTCCGTGGCGGTCACCGGACTGCCGGCCAGTTCCCGGAAGAAGGCGACGAACGTGGTGTGCTCGTCCCGCGTCGTACCGGAGAGCACCGGGACGTCGGCGAACTCGCCGGCCTCGAGGGCCTCCGCCGGATCCGCGGGGAGCTGGTCGTTGCCGAGGGCGTACGGCTGGAAGATGTTCATCACCTGCGGTACGGCGAGGATCTCGTCGACCGGGATCGCGCGCAGGCTCGCGAGATCCTTGCAGCCGAGTTGCTCCGCGAGCGCGGCGCCTTGGGCCTCGGCGGCCGAGGTGGTGGTCCAGCCGTACCAGGGGAGGGCGGGAATGCCTGGGTAGACGACACCGGCCGGCATGTCCATCAGGGTGAAGCCGCTCTGCATGATCACCTTGTGGAACAGGCCACGCGACTCCTTGGACATCAGGTGTGCGCTGGTCGCGGTGGCGCCGTACGAGACGCCGAAGAGCGTGACGTTGCCGGGGTCGCCGCCGAACGCGGCCGCGTTGCGCTGGACCCACCGCAGGACAGCCCGCTGGTCCTGCAGGCCGATCGTGCCGGAGTCCTGCAGACCGGGGTAGCCGAAGGCGCCGAAGACTCCCAGGCGGAAGTTGAAGGTGATGACCACGACGTCGCCGTCGACCGCGAGCCGAGTCGGGTCGAACTGGTCGCCGGAACCGATCGCGCCGTCGCCGTGGATCCACACCATCACGGGCTTGCGATGCTCGGGTGACGCGGTGGCCGGGGTGGTCACGTTGAGGAACAGGCAGTCCTCGTTTGTGCCGGCGAGATCGGCGATGGCGTTCTTGAGCTGTGGGGCCGGGCTGCCGGGTCTGGTCGCGTCGCGTTCGCCGGCCCACGGCCGGGCGGGTTGTGGGGGCGCCCAACGGAGATCGCCGACCGGCGGAGCGGCGTACGGGATGCCCTGGAAGACGCGGCGATCGGGGTGGACGATGCCGCGGACTGTGCCGGTGTCGGTCTGGACTGTCGCGTTCACGTCATGCCTTCCTGGTGGCTTGCTCGACGAGCGCAGCGAACTCACGGGCGGCTGCGTCGAGGTCGAGCTCGGGGTCGAGTTCCAGCTGGCGGATGATGCCGTCGCGGATGGACAGGACGAACACGGCCATCAGCTGCGGGTCGAACGTCCGCAGTACGCCGCTCGCCTGACCGCGCCGGAGTACGTCGGCGAGCTGAGCCTGGTCGGATCGCGCGAGCTCGGCGGTGTCCTGCTGGATCCGCACCAGGGCCGCCGCGTGGGCGCGATGGGTCTGCAGGAACGCAATGTTGGCTGTGACGAAGGCCTGCAGGACCTCGGCCGGCTCCGCGATGCCGGCGGTCCGCTCACGCACGAACGCGCTGAACGCCTCGAGGATCTGCCGTCCGACCTCGTCGATCAGCTCCTGCCGGTTCGCGAAGTGGTACGAGATCAGACCGGTGCTGCTGAGCGCGGCCCGCTCCGCAATCACCTTGAAGCTGGCTTGCGCCCCGCTCTCGGCGATCACCTCGATCGCCGCGGCCACGATCTGACCCCTGCGCGCCTGTTCGGTAAGCGTTCGTTTTGCTCGCACAAGCAAACTCTAGCTCATCTAAGCAAATCAGCTGGCTTCCGCACCCGGCCGGCGGTCAGCAGGCCCAGGAGAGCGACGAACGCGCCGGTGGTGATGATGACGCCGAAGACCCACGGCCGCGGATCGTCGGAGTTGAAGGCGAGCAGCGTGCCGCTGATCGCCAGGGCGGTCGAGATGCTCATGGTCCCGGCCATCTGCGCCGCGCTGCTGTTCCGCCCGGAGTTGTTGTGGTCGGACAGATCCAGCGTCAGCACGGACAGGCTCGACGAACTCAAGCCCATCCCGATCCCGGCGAAGGCCCAGCCGATCAGCCCGAACCAGGTGGTCGCACCCGTCCACGCCAGCAGGGACGTGACCAGCAGCCCACCCGTCATGAACGCGAGCCCGGTCCGCAGGACGTTGACCCGCTGGATCCCGTGTTCCCGCCCCTGCAGCCAGGACCCGAAGGCCCAGCACACGCCCGTGATCGACAGCGTCACGCCGGCCCGCGACGGGCTGAAGTCGTGTTGCAATGTCAGCAGCAGCGGCAGATACGCCCCCACCCCGGCGAACGCGGCGCCACCAAGCCCGCGTACGGCGACCACGGCCGGGAAGCCGCGTCGGGCCACGAACGTCCCCTTCGGCATCACCCGTACGGCGGCCAGCCCGAGCGTCACCAACGCCACCGGAATCGCGATCCCGCCGATCACCGGGTGTGCCTCGAGCTGACCACCGGCCAGCGTCATCGAGAACAGTGCGACCGATGCGGCGAACGCCCACGGAAGCGCGGCTCGCCAGGCCGCCAACTCGGCCGCATCCTCGGCGCTGCGCTCAGGCGCCGGGGTGTTCAGCGACTGGCGCATTGCGGGCCCGAGCAGCATCCAGCTCGGCACCAGCAGGATGACCGCACCGAGGAACACCCATCGCCACCCGAACTGCTCGGTCACCAGACCGGTCAGCAGCGGGCCGATCACCGACGGCAGGATCCACATCGCCGCGAACAACGAGAACATCCGCGGCCGCAGGACGGCGGGCAGCGCTCGGGCGACCAGCACCATCAGAGACACGTCGAGCAGCCCTTCGGCCAAGCCGCTCAGCAACCGCCCGGCCACGACCATGGGCATCCCCGTGGCGGTCCCGACCAGCAACTGCGCGAGGGTGAACGCGATCGCACCGACCCGCAGCGTCGGGATCGGGCCGCGCCGGTCGGACCACAGTCCGGCAATCGCGAGCGAGATGAGATAGCTCGCGTTCGGGGCCGCGCTCGCCAGGCCGAAGCTGCCCACCGCGTCGAACTCGCGCACCATCGTCGGCAACGCCGTACCCACGGCCCGATTCTCGAACGCGCTGAGCGTGACGAGACCGATCACACCCAGCACGAGCGGCAGATGCGGACCACTGAACAGCCGTTGGCGAGGGGCGTCGACCGACGCGGTGGAAGTCATGCTGGTTATGGTCGAAGTTCAAGTTGGGTTGAAGTCAAGACGATCTGTGGTCCGGTAGCCGGAAGACGAGGACGAGGACGCGGAGCACGAGGACCGCGGAGATCACCAGCAGGTTGTAGCCGAACAACTGGAACAGGCTCATCGATTCGGTGACCTTCGGGCCGCCCGGCGTACCGAGCAGCAGGACGGCCATAATGCCGGCCGTCGCGCCGAGGACGGCCAGCAACGCCTGGTGGAGCAGGCCGGTGAAGTGCCGGCGATCGCGTTCGTCGGCGAACAACCGTACGTTCAGGCCGAGCCGGCCGCTCTCCGCGGCGGCCGCGATCCGGTCGATCCGCCGCGGCAGCCGGCGCAACATCGGCAACAACGTCGCCAACTCCTCAGTCGCCGTACGGCGTAACGCGTCGGGAGCGAGCCGGTCGGTGACATGCGCCGCGGCGAACTGGCGTGACGCGGCGACCAGGTCGAACCCAGGCGAGATCCGCGTGATCGTGCCCTCGATCGTCGCCAGTGCACGGAAGACCGCGGCCACCTCCGGAGGTACGCCGAGGTCGTGCGACGTGATGATCCTGAACAGGTCGTTGAACATCGCCGGTCCCAGCGTCACGCCGGCGGCCAGATGGCGGGTCATGAACTGACCGACGGCCCGCTCCAGGGCGCGTTCGTCGATCACGTCGGGTCGGTAGACGATCTCCAGCAGGGCGTCGGTCGCCGCGACCGGGTCGCCGTGGTCGATCGCGAGCAGGAAGCGCTGCAACGCCTCCCGGGTGGCCGGGTCGAGCCGGCCGACCGAGCCGAGGTCGAGCATGCCGATCCGGCCGTCGGCCAGCAGCAGGAAGTTGCCGGGGTGCGGGTCGGCGTGGAAGACGCCGTCGATCGCGACCTGGCCGAGCAGGCAGTCGAACAGCGCCCGGCCGAGGCGGACCGCGTCCAGGCCGCGGTCGGCGATCGCCTGTGCGGCGCCACCGAGGCCGATGCCGTCCAGTCGCTGCATGGTCAGCACCCGGCGGGTCGACTGGCCCGGGTACAGCTCGGGCACCACCAGGTCATTGCTGGCGGCAACGGAACGGCCGGCCGCGACGGTGGTCATGTTGCCGGCCTCGACGGTGAAGTCGAGCTCTTCGCGCATCGCGTCCGCGAATCCGTCGGCAAGGGCGCGGACGCCCATCGAGCGGCCCCAGTCGGTGTTGCGCTCGAGCAGCCGGGCGAGCCGGCTGACGATGTCGAGATCCCGGTCGACCACGCCGGCGATGCCGGGCCGCTGGACCTTGACCACGACTCTCGGACCATCAGGCAGGCGGGCGGCATAGACCTGCGCGACCGAAGCGGCTGCGAGCGGTTCGGTGTCGAAGTCGGCGTACAGGTGGTGTGGTGACGCGCCGAGCTCCTCGGTGAGGACGAACTCGATCTCGGGCCAGGGCGCGGGGGAGACCTGGTCCTGCAGGCGACTCAGCTCCTCGGCGACGGACGCCGGGATGATGTCGCTGCGGGTGGACAGCACCTGACCGAGCTTCACGAACGTGACGCCGGCCTCGTCGAGCGCGAGGCGCAGCGACCGGGCCAGTTCGGCCTGGCCGGCGGCGTTCTCGCGGCTGGGCCGGCGGCGGCCGCGCAGGTAGGGGCCGAGGCCGTGCTTGATCGCGATCCGGAGGATCTGCAGATAGCGCCGGGTGCGCGCGATCCGGCCGCTCAGGTCGCGGCGGAGATCGCGGGCCCGGGGCAACGATCCGGTCGGCACCAGGGCTTCGGACAGCACCAGGAAGACCAGGCCGGCCAGCATCGAGCAGACCGCGGTCAACGCCAGGAAGGCGACCGCGGCGGCGTTGGACCCCTCGAACGGCAGCTTGCCGACCAGCGCGTTGGCGATCGGACTGAACACCGTGAGGGTGAGCGCGGCGCCCAGGGCCAGCCGGATCAGGCCGAACCGCACGCCCAGCAGGCGCTGCGAGAAGGGGACGAAGATCGCCATGAAGACGGCGATACTGAACAGCCCGGCGACGAAGATGGCCATGACCGGAACAGTAGGTGCTGACAGGTCTGTACCGGCTCACCCGTGCGATGGACGTGCCCCTGAGCCGGACAGCAGAAAGCCCCTGACACAGTGTCAGGGGCTCTCCGGGAGACGATCAGGCCGGGCGGCGGCGGATCTTGTTGCCGAGCCAGACGATCGGGTCGTACTTGCGGTCCGCGACGCGCTCCTTCATCGGGATCAGCGCGTTGTCGGTGATCTTGATGTGCTCGGGGCACACCTCCGTGCAGCACTTGGTGATGTTGCAGAAGCCCAGGCCGTGCTGCTCCTGGGCCGCGTGCTGACGGTCGGCGGCGTCGAGCGGGTGCATGTCCAGCTCGGCGATCCGCATCAGGAAGCGCGGGCCCGAGAAGGACTCCTTGTTCTCCTCGTGATCGCGGATCACGTGGCAGGTGTCCTGGCACAGGAAGCACTCGATGCACTTGCGGAACTCCTGCGAGCGCTCCACGTCGACCTGCTGCATCCGGTACTCGCCCGGCTTCAGGTCGGCCGGCGGCGTGAACGCGGGGATCTCGCGGGCCTTCTGGTAGTTGAACGACACGTCGGTGACAAGGTCGCGGATCACCGGGAAGGTGCGCATCGGCGTGACCGTGACGACCTCGTCCTCGGCGAACGTGTTCATCCGGCACATGCACATCAGCTTCGGCATGCCGTTGATCTCGGCGCTGCAGGAGCCGCACTTGCCGGCCTTGCAGTTCCACCGGACCGCCATGTCCGGCGTCTGCGTCGCCTGCAACCGGTGGATGACGTCGAGGACGACCTCGCCCTCGTTCACCTCGACCTCGTAGTCCTTGAGCTCACCGCCCTCGGAGTCACCCCGCCACACCCGGAACTTGCCCTTGTAGCTCATGTGGCCGGCAACTCCTCTTCGGTCAGGTACTTCTTCAGCTCGTCGAGTTCGAACAGTTCCAGCAGGTCCTCGCGCATCGGGATCTGGTCCTTCTGGACCACGCTCACCCCGCCGTCGGCGTCGAGCGAGCAGACCAGGAGCAGCTTGCGCCACTCGGCATTCATGCCGGGGAAGTCGTCGCGGGTGTGGCCGCCGCGGGACTCCTGCCGCTGCAGGGCCGCCTTCGCCACGCACTCCGACACGGTCAGCATGTTGCGCAGGTCGAGCGCCAGGTGCCAGCCCGGGTTGAACTGCCGGTGACCCTCCACCGTCATCTTCGCGATCCGGCCGCGGTAGTCGGCCAGCCGGCCGAGCGCCTGCTCCATCTCGTCCGCCTTGCGGATGATGCCGACCAGGTCGTTCATCGACTGCTGCAGTTCCTGGTGGATCGAGTACGGGTTCTCGCCGCCCTCGAGCTCGAACGGTGCCAGCGCCTCCGCGGCCGCCGCGTCGACGTCGTCCTCGGAGATCTTCGGCCGGCTGCCACCGAGCTGGTCGATGTACGTCGCCGCGCCCATGCCGGCCCGCCGCCCGAAGACGAGCAGGTCGGACAGCGAGTTGCCGCCCAGCCGGTTCGAACCGTGCATGCCACCGGCGACCTCACCGGCCGCGAACAGACCGGGTACGACGGACTGCGCGGTGTCCGGGTCGACCTCGACGCCACCCATCACGTAGTGGCAGGTCGGACCGACCTCCATCGGCTCGGCCGTGATGTCGACGTCGGCCAGCTCCTTGAATTGGTGGTGCATCGACGGCAGCCGGCGCTTGATCTCCTCGGCCGGGAGCCGTGACGACACGTCCAGGAACACACCGCCGTGCGGCGTACCGCGGCCGGCCTTCACCTCGGAGTTGATCGCCCGGGCGACCTCGTCCCGCGGCAGCAGCTCCGGTGGGCGCCGGTTGTTGTCGGCGTCCTTGTACCAGCGGTCGGCCTCTTCCTCGGTCTCCGCGTACTGCGCCCGGAACACATCGGGCACGTACTCGAACATGAACCGCTTGCCCTCGGAGTTCTTCAGGACGCCGCCGTCACCGCGGACCGACTCGGTGACCAGGATGCCCTTCACCGACGGCGGCCAGACCATGCCGGTCGGGTGGAACTGGATGAACTCCATGTTGATCAGCGTCGCGCCGGCCCGCATCGCGAGGGCGTGACCGTCACCGGTGTACTCCCACGAGTTCGAGGTGACCTTGAACGACTTGCCGACGCCGCCGGTGGCCAGGATGACCGCGGGCGCGTCGAACAGGATGAACCGGCCGGACTCGCGCCAGTACCCGAAGGCGCCGGAGATCGCCTCGCTGTCCTTCAGGAGCTCGGTGACCGTGCACTCGGCGTACACCTTGAGGTTGGCCTCGTAGTCGCCGGTCGCCTGGAAGTCCTCCTGCTGCAGCGAGACGATCTTCTGCTGCAGGGTGCGGATCAGTTCCAGACCCGTCCGGTCGCCGACGTGCGCGAGCCGCGGGTAGGTGTGGCCGCCGAAGTTGCGCTGGCTGATCCGGCCGTCGGGCGTCCGGTCGAACAGCGCGCCGTACGTCTCCAGCTCCCAGACCCGGTCGGGGGCTTCCTGCGCGTGCAGTTCGGCCATCCGCCAGTTGTTCAGGAACTTGCCGCCGCGCATGGTGTCGCGGTAGTGGACCTGCCAGCTGTCGTTGGAGTTCGCGTTGCCCATCGCGGCCGCGCAGCCACCCTCGGCCATCACGGTGTGCGCCTTGCCGAACAGGGACTTGCAGATGATCGCGGTGCGCTTGCCCTGCTCGCGAGCCTCGATCGCCGCGCGCAGGCCGGCGCCGCCGGCCCCGATCACGACGACGTCGTAGGAGTGTCGTTCCAGCTCAGTCATGTGAGAAGAGATCCTGTATCAGTTGAAGAAGCGCAGATCGGAGAACCAGTCGGCCGACAGTCCCATGATGTAGGCATCGGTGAGGATCACGGTGAACAGCGACGTCATCGCGAACGTGCCGTGCTTGGGGTTCAGCTTGGACACGAAGGTCCAGTACCGGTAGCGCAGCGGGTGCTTGGAGAAGTTCTTCAGCCGGCCGCCGACGATGTGCCGGCAGGCGTGGCAGGACAGCGTGTAGAGCCAGAGCATCACCAGGTTGACCCAGATGATCAGCGTGCCCAGGCCGATGCCGAAGCCACCGTCCTTGCCGTGGAAGGCCTGGATGCCGTCGTACACGTTGAGCAGGCCGAAGACCAGCGCGCCGTAGAAGAAGTAGCGGTGCAGGTTCAGCGCGACCAGCGGGAACTTGCTCTCACCGGTGTACTTCTTGTGCGGCTCCGGGACCGCGCACGCGGCCGGCGCGAAGAACAGCGACCGGTAGCCCGCCTTGCGGTAGTAGTAGCAGGTGCCGCGGAAGCCGGCCAGCACCACGAAGGTGATGAGGCTCAACGGCAGCCAGCGCGGGAATCCGCCGAACCAGGTGCCGAGGTGGCTGGAGCCTTCGACGCACGAGCTGCTCAGACAGGGCGAGTACAGCGGGGTGAGGTAGTGGAAGTCGTCGACCCAGTACCACTTGCCCATGAAGATCCGGATCGTCGCGTAGACGATGAAGAAGAGCAGGATCACCCCGATCCGCAGCGGCGCCAGCCACCAGCGGTCGGTTCGTAATGTCTTCTGCCCGATCTGTGCGCGACCGGGAGCGCTTACACCCGTGGCCATCAGGGGGCGTGCCTGTCAGGCGCGCCGAAGCCTTCATGCTCCGCGTCGGTCCACATGGACGCGTCATACTCCACGTCGGGAATCTCCTCGAGTTCCTCCGGAACGGGTCCGGGTCTGTGCCGGGGGTCGGGCGGGCCGAGCTCAGCCAGATCGTCGTTCAGCCGAGCCACATCGGACACCAGGCGGCGGATGCCGAGGGTGTCACCGTACTCCTGGCTGAGTTTGCCCACGGCATCATGTAGGCCCTCGAGCGCGCGGACGACTGCGGCAACGCCGCTGTTGCCTTCACCCATGCCGACTCCAGTGATGGTCATGTAGCTGTCAGTATGGGCACACTTTGCCTCTGCCAGGCGTCCAACGGAAGACCCCTCGGTACGGCGTGTTTCCAGTTAGGGTCACCTCAGTTGCGACCGTGCAGACGGGTGGAGTAATGGATCGAATCCTGCCTGCAGCACAACGAGATTGGCCGGCGGTGTGAGCACCTCGACCTCGCGCAGCCCGGCCGGCCGGCCGGGTTCGCCGTACCCGTCCCAGGACCAGGGCAGGACGTGGTGGTCGAGGACGAGGGCCGGGCGGCCGTCGAGCCGGATCATCGCTCCGTCCGGGAGGCCGGCGAGGTCCTGGACGGTGGTGCGTTGCTGCCGGGTGCGTGGGACGACACGCTCGCTGTGGAGCTGCGCATCCATCGCGGCGGCGCGGGGCCGTTCGTCGAGACCGCGGCCCTTGGCCCAGGCGCCGGCGTACAGCAGGAAATCCCTGCGGCGGCAGTAATGACAGGGCCGATGACCGGCGGCGAGGGCAACGGCCTCGTCGAAGAAGAACAGCGCGGTCCAGCGCCCGGGCGGCATCGGATCGCGCTGAACGCCCTTCCAGTCAAGGACGCAGCAGATCCACGCCTTCGAGCGCCAGCGGGTGGTGCCCAGGCGGCGGTCCGCGCCGTGCAGGCTGCCGCGGTTGCCCATCAGCAGGCCGCGGCCGGGGTCGGCCACGATCTCCTGCGTGGGGAGAACCCTGTTCTGCAACGGCATGCGGCTCATCCTGCCAACGGTGACCGACATTCTCTGGCAGAGTCGCCCTGACTCCGGCGGTGGAGTTGGGGAAGGAATTGGCACAGTGCAGATGGTGGTGGGAGTGGCCGTCGTACGCGATGGGCTCGTGCTGGCGGCGTACCGGCCCGGGCCTGACGGGGGCTGGGAGTTCCCGGGCGGGAAGGTCGAGCCGGGGGAGACCGAGGAGCAGGCGGCGGTGCGGGAGATCCGCGAGGAACTCGACCTGGAGATCAAGGTCGGAGCGTCGCTCGGGCCGGCCGTGGACATCTCCGCGGCCTACCGGCTGCACGTCCACCTGGCGTCGATCGTCGACGGCGAACCGGTACTGCGGGAGCACGCCGAGCTCCGGTGGTTCGGCGCGGCGGAGCTCGACGAAATGGACTGGCTGGTGCCGGATCGGCCGTTCGTCCGGGAACTCCGGACCCGGCTCTGAGTGGCGGAAGTCACAGGGAGGGGAGCGGACGGATCGCCATCGGAAGCTCACCCTGCGGAACTGTATGGGTGGTTTGTATGGGTTGTACCTGGTAAGTGGATTAGACCACCCGAGAGAATCCTTCCCTGAAGCTCTTGGGGAGGAGTGCAGTATGTCGGTGTTTCCGGCCGTTACCGCGGTGCGACGAGAAGACTTCGCACCGGAGGTGGTGTGCGAGGTCTACGAACTGGGGTCGCGGCGCCGGACCCCGGTCGCGGTCAGCGAGCTGACCAGCCGTCAGGTGGCGATCGGCCGGATGATGTCGACGGGGGCCAAGGACGCCGCGATCGCGCGCGACCTCGGGTTGTCGCTGCGCACCGTGCGCTCGGAGATCAGCGCCCTGATCGCAGGCCTCGGCGCCAAGTCCCGCTTCCAGGCCGGCTGCCTCCTGGTCCGCCGCTTCGGCTGATCAGGAGTCCCTGTCGTCGCAGGCCTTCGCGGGTGAGGCCGGAGAACTGTCCGCGGCTCGACGTAGGCTTTCGCCATGGTTGAGCTTGCTGAGCGCCGGCTGCTGCTGGTGCACGCCCACCCGGACGACGAGACGATCAACAACGGCGTGACGATGGCGCGCTATGTGGCCGAGGGAGCGCACGTCACGCTGATCACCTGCACGCTCGGTGAGGAAGGTGAGGTGCTCGTTCCGGAGCTCACCCACCTGGCCGCCGACCAGACCGACCAGCTCGGTGCGCACCGGATCGGCGAGCTCGCCGCCGCGATGGCCGAGCTTGGGGTCACCGACCACCGCTTCCTCGGCGGTGCCGGCAAGTACCGCGACACCGGGATGATCTACAACGACGAGGGCAACGCGGACGTCCCACCGGAGACCCGGAAGGACAGCTTCTGGCAGGCCGACCTGCTCACCGCGGCCGACGACCTGATCCCGGTCATCCGCGAGGTCCGGCCGCAGGTGCTGGTGACCTACGACCAGTACGGCAACTACGGCCATCCCGACCACATCAAGGCTCACCGCGTCGCGACGTACGCCGCTGCCCTGGCCGGTGCCAGGTCGTATCGCGAAGACCTCGGCGAGGCGTGGCACATCCCGAAGATCTATTGGACGGCGATGGCGGAGTCCCGGATGCGGTCGCAGCTGCGCGAGTTGCGCGACGCCGGTGACATGACGACGTTCGAGGGGCTGGACCCGGACGGCCCGCTCGGTCCGTTCGTCACACCGGACCGGTTCATCGACTGCGTGATCGAGGGTGACGACTACCTGGATCGCAAGATGAACGCGATGAAGGCGCACGCCACCCAGATCACCGTCGACGGACCGTTCTTCGCCCTGTCCAACAACAACGGGAACCAGATCTGGGGCTCGGAGCCGTATCGCCTGGTCAAGGGCACGGCTGCCCCCGGCCCGGACGGCGTGGAGCACGATCTGTTCGCCGGTCTGTAGACCGAGGTGACGGTTCCCACACGCTCGGTTGAGGCATCAACCTTCCAGCGGGCATAACCTGCTGGGGTGTCCTCAACCGAGCCGAGCGGGAGTGTGGCGCCCGCGGAGTTCCGTGCGGCGCTCGGACGGTTCGCGTCCGGAATCACGATCATGAGCACGCTGCAGGACGGTGTGGCGCACGCGATGACTGCGAGCGCGTTCACCTCGGTGTCCCTGGATCCGCCGCTGGTGCTCGTCTGCGTCGACAAGGGTGTCCGGATGCACGCCGCCGTACAGGACTGTGGCTATTGGGCGATGTCGGTCCTGGCCGGGGACCAGCGGTCGATCGCGGACCGCTTCGCCCGGTCGGGGCGCGACCTCTACAGCCAGTTCGACGGCATCGGTACGGCGGCCGGCCCGAAGACCGGGTGTTCGCTGATCGCCGGCGCGCTGTCCTGGCTCGAGTGCCGCACCTGGGCGACGTACGACGGGGGCGACCACACGATCGTGGTCGGCGAGGTGCTCAGCCTGGGGCTGGGCGAGCCGGCCGATCCCAGCGCGCTGATCTACTACTCCAGTCACTACCGGGATTTGCCCGACGCCTGAGCGTGATCGCCGGGCCAGGTCGGGCAACCCGGGGCTGCCCCATCGGCCGGTGGGGCCTGCCCCGTCCCGTAGGATGTGCCCTTGTGCCCCGGGCCATGCCCGGCTGGTGCAGCCTGTCCATGGCTTCGAGCAGGAGGACTCTTTCCGGTGGGGAGAAGGCAGCTCGCGGGGATCATTGCCGCCGCGGCGCTCGGTGTGCTCGTGGTGGGGTACGGCGCGGCGTTCGCGTTCGCCGGCGACAAGATCCCCGGTGACACCACCGTTCTCGGCATCCCGGTCGGTGGTCTGTCCCAGAAGGACGCCAAGGCGAAGCTCGAGGCCGGCCTGAAGGACCAGATCGCCCAGCCGATCGCGCTGAAGGCGGGCGAGTCCAAGTTCGAGGTCAACCCGGCCGACGCCGGCCTGTCCGTGGACCTGGACGCGACCGTGGCCGCCGCGGGCGCGGGCCGCAGCCTGGCCCCGGGCCGGATCTGGCACGGCCTGACCGGCGGCGACGCGATCAAGCCCGTCGTCACCAGGGACGACGTGAAGCTGAAGACGGCCGTCGAGAAGCTCGCCACCCAGGTGAACCGGTCGGCGACCGAAGGCACCATCACGTTCGACGGCACGAAGCCGGTCACCCACGCGCCGGCCGACGGTCTGCAGCTGGACAACGCCAAGGCCGAGGACGCGGTGGCCGAGGCCTACCCGGCCGACGGCGAACCCAACGACCTCCCGGTCGGCGTGACCAAGCCGAAGGCCGGTTCCGACGCCATCGACAAGGCGTTGAAGGACTACGCCGAGCCCGCGATGTCCGGTCCGGTCCGGCTCACCGTCGGATCCAAGGCGGTCGAGCTGCTTCCGGCCGAGATCGCGCCGGCGCTGACGCTGACCGCGAAGGACGGCGACGTCACCCCGACGCTGAACGCGAAGAAGCTGGAGCCGTTGTTCCAGAAGCGGTTCAAGGCCCTGGAGACGTTGCCGAAGGACGCGACCGTGCAGATCGTCGGCCCCGGGCCGAAGGTCGTCCCGGCCGTCGACGGCATGGTGGTCGACCGCACCAAGGTGGTGCCGGCGATCCTGGCGATCCTGCCCAAGCCGACCGGCGAGCGCCGGGCCGCGGTGGGTCTCACGCGCACCCCGGCGAAGGTGACCACCGAGCAGGCGGCCGCGCTGGGGATCACGGAGAAGATGGGCGATTTCACCACCCAGTTCCCGCACGCGCCGTACCGCAACACCAACATCGGCACCGCGGCGGCCAAGATCAACGGCACGCTGCTGAAGCCGGGCGAGACGTTCAGCCTGAACAAGATCGTCGGCGAGCGGACCAAGGAGAACGGCTTCACCGAGGGCAACATCATCAGCGGCGGGAAGTTCGTGCTGGACCTCGGCGGCGGAGTCTCGCAGTCGGCGACGACGACGTTCAACGCGGCTTTCTTCGCCGGGCTGAAGATCCTCGAGCACAAGGCGCACAGCGTCTACATCAGCCGCTACCCGGTCGGCCGCGAGGCGACCGTGGCGTGGCCGTCGGTGGACCTGAAGTTCCTCAACGACTCGGGCAAGGGCGTCCTGGTCCAGACGATCTTCAAGCCGTCGACGCCGGGCAACCAGGGCAGTATCCGGGTGGTCATCTGGGGCACCAAGACCTGGGACATCACCGCGGGGCAGTCGGCGAAGAGCAATCCCCGGCAGCCGGCGGTCGTCTACAACACCGCGGCGGACTGCCGGGCCCAGGCGCCGACCCCTGGCTTCGACATCACCGTCTACCGCTACTTCGCGAAGAACGGCGCCCGGGTGAAGACCGAGTCCTTCACCACGAAGTACAACGCCGCCGACGACATCCGCTGCGGCCCCAAGCCCGGCACCACCCCGCCCCCGCCGCCCGGCAACATGCCACCCGGCCTCGGCAAACCCAGCACCAGCACCACGACCCGCCCACCTGGCTGAGCCCTGGGTGCCGCGGGTCAGCTGCGGTGGATCTTGTGGAGCTCGGCAGCTACCTGGTTGAAGAGGTCTTCGCCGATGACGGCGCCCTCGCGACGCACATGACGTGGATCGATCTTGAGGACCCGGTCGAGCCGGACCTCGCTGCGGCGGCCTTCCTTGTCCCAGGCGCCGCTGCCGATGTCCATCCAGATCCGCCCCCAGCGTGCCTCGTCGGCGGCGTCGCGGTCGTGGTCCTTGCTGGTCAGGATCAGTGCCAGCAACCACGGTCCGTCCGATCCGACCACCAGCACGGGGCGGTCCTTCCCGCGGGTGAAGTCCTCCTCGAACGGCACCCACGTCCAGACGACCTCGCCCGGATCCGCCACCCCGTCATCCGGGTGCGGCGTGTACTCGACGTGCACCGTCCCCTCGAAGTCCCCGGCGTACTCCGGCCGCTCCACCACGTGATCCGCCATGCCACCCGAGGTTAGCGCCCTCACATCTCAGCGCCCTCACACCGTTACAACTCCGTGGAAAACACCGTGCACGTGGAAACCCGGCCGGCCAACCGGGCCGCGATCCTGACCGTCCTGCTCACCGGGCAGTTCATGGCGAACATCGACACCGCGGTCGCAAACATCGCCGGCCCATCGATCGGCGCCGATCTGCACGCCTCCGCGGGCGCGGTGGGTCTGGTCGTCTCCGGGTACGTCGTCGCCTTCGCCGTACTGCTGATCACCGGCGCCCGCCTCGGCTCGTCGCTCGGCTACCGGACGACGTTCCTGCTCGGCCTGACCGTGTTCACCGCAGCCTCGCTGGCGTGCGGCCTCGCTCCGAACATCGTCACCCTCGTCGTCGCCCGCTTCGTGCAGGGCGCCGGGGCCGCGCTGATGGTCCCGCAGGTGCTCAGCGGCATCCAGTTGCACTTCCAAGGCCGGGACCGGCTGAAGGCTCTCGGCTATTTCTCGATCGCCCTCTCCGGCGGCGCGGTCGCCGGGCAGGTGCTCGGCGGCGTCCTGATCGCGGCCGACCTCTTCGGCACCGGCTGGCGCCCGATCTTCCTGGTCAACGTCCCGATCGGCATCGCACTCGCCGTCGCCGCCCGCCGGGTGCTTCCCGCCGACCCCGACGGCCATCGCGATCGCCTCGACCTGCTCGGCGTACTCACCTTGTCCGCAACTGTTCTGCTCGTGATCGTCCCGCTCCTGCTGGGCTCCGAGCGCGGTTGGCCGACCTGGTCCTGGCTCTGCCTTGTCCTGAGCCTCCCGGCCCTGGCGCTCTTCGAGTACGGCGAACGCCGCACAGCGGCACGTGGTGGTCGCCCACTGATCGCGCGCCAGGTCCTCCGCAACCCGTCCGTCCGGTCCGGCCTGCTCGCTCACGGCTGCACTTCGGGCACGTACTTCGCTCTGCTCTTCGTGCTCGCCCTCTACCTGCAGGACGGCCTTCACAAGGGCCCTGCGTACTCAGGCTTCGCCATGGTCGTCTGGGTGGCCGCCTTCGGTCTGGCCGGGCCTATCCTCCCCAGACTGCCCAGGGGAGTGCGGTGGATGCCGGTCATCGGCTGCCTGGTCCTGGCGGTCGGCTATCTGTCCGTGCTGGCCTATCTGTTGCTGGGCGGCCGTAGTGGGCCACTCCTCTTCGCACTGCTCGGCGTCGGCGGCCTGGGCCTGGGGATCAGCGCCAACACCCTCATCGGTGCAATCACCTCGAGCACGACCCCGCAGTACGCCGCTGACCTGTCCGGGGTGGTCGCCACCAACGCACAGCTCGGCGGCGCGCTGGGCGTCGCTCTCGCCGGCTCCACATACGCCGCGTTGGCTACTGACCCCGGTCGCGCGCTGAGCGTCGTACTGGCTGGGTTGATCGTGCTGGCGCTTGTTGGGGCCGGTGCGGCTCAGCGGCTCGTCAGATAGCGGTAGCGATACGCCTCGCGGTAGCCCAGGCGGGTGTAGGTGGCCAGGGCGGGTGCGTTCTCCTCCAGCACCTCAAGATAGGTACGGCGACCGCCCAGCGGGCCGGACCAGCGGGCCAGGGCCTGCAGGATCGCGGTGCCCAGGCCTCGGCGGCGGTACGCCGCGGCGACGCGGATCGCGTCGGCACCCAGCCAGTGGCCAGTCATCGATCCACGTCCCACCGCGACCGTCGTGCCGTCCAGCGTGATGGAGGCGAACACGGCCTTCGGGGCGCCCTCCAACACGGCCGGTGCCGACTCGGGCACCGGCCCGTTGAACGCGGCCGCGTACCACGCGTGACCCGGGTGCTCCGCGACCAGTACGTCGTACGGCGGCGCAGCGTTCACGTGGTCGAGCGTGGTGTGCATGACGAGTACGTCGGACTGCTCCGGGCGGGCGTCGACCCACCCGCACGCACGGAGCTCCTCCGCCTCGGGGCTACCGAGCCGGACCAGGACCTGCGGGGGCAGGCCCCGCTCGTCGTAGAAGGCCTCAGCGTGCTTGAGGGCCTCGGTCACGGGCATCCCGGGGCTCCCCGCCGGCAGGAGCGAGTTGCCCCGGCCGGTCCAGCCTGAGGATGCCCGGAGCAACCAGTGGCCGACGTACGACGTCTCGACCGCGGGGCGACCGAGTGCGGTGGTGAGGAACAACTGGTCGACGTCCACCGGCCGCAGCGGCATTTCGGGGATCGTTTTGGCCGCTGTGACGTCGCCGGCCCGGATCTGGTGCAGACTGGCATCGGCGTGGCGAATTACCAGGCCGGCGGGCTCCCAGGACTCCAGAACGCCGATCACATCGGTCAGGCCGCCCGGAATCCGGTGCCGGACCACTACACGGTGGCCGATATCACGGGAGCTCAGGCCTGACACGATGCGGACTCCTGGCAGAGTGGGCGAAGTACTACCGTGATACTAGAGACCTTGCACCACCGCATCGCAGCACCCCAAGTCGAACGCTGCGCTTGCCTGCCATAGGAGGAGTAGCAGTGACCTACGTCATCGCGCAGCCGTGTGTTGACCTGAAGGACCTCGCGTGTGTCGAAGAGTGCCCCGTCGACTGCATCTACGAGGGCAACAGGATGCTGTACATCCACCCCGACGAGTGCGTCGACTGCGGGGCGTGCGAGCCGGTCTGCCCGGTGGAGGCGATCTACTACGAGGACGACACTCCGGAGCAGTGGAAGGACTACTACACCGCGAACGTCGACTTCTTCAACGACCTGGGCTCGCCCGGCGGCGCCTCGAAGATGGGCAAGATCGACAAGGATCACCCCTTCATCGCCGCCCTGCCCCCGCAGGAACACGACGAGTAACCACCTGACTGCACACTGAGGCGGGGCGTCCGAACAGGACGCCCCGCTTCAGGCTTCACAGGCGGAGAGCTACTGGGCCAGGACATCGACATGGACGTGGTCGAGGTGCCGGAGGATGGCTGGGTCGCCGGACCGCTCAGGCGGGGTGTAGTCGCGCCAGCCGCTGTCCGAGCGGCCCCCGGCGGTCCAGATCTTGTCGCTGAAGATGACCGTCTGGATGTCGAGCATCTTGGCGCGGGCCACCAGGTACTGCGCCATCGCCCAGCCCTTGGTCGTGTTCGGCACGGAGATCGGCCGCACGAACACGTCGACCGCCCGGCCGTCGTAGTGCGCCGAGCCCTCCATGTGTCCGCTCCGCACACCACCCGCGGCGTACCCGCCGGTCGGCAACGTGCCGAAGGTCCGGATCAGGTCCTTGCGTACGGCGTCCGCCCGCGGTGTCAGCCCGTTCCGGCCGATCGTCTCGACCGGCACGGAGTGCGTGTTCACCGTGCAACTGAAGACACTCTTCGACTGCCCGGTCAACGCCGACGCCAGGACCCGCGCGTCCGCCTCGTGATCGGCGTACGCGTTGGGGAACGCGCTGCGCTGCACCCGGTCGGCCGCGACCGTGACGGAGAGCGTCTGGTAGTTCTTGATCTTCACCAGCGCGTCGTAGAACTTCCCGGCCGCGTAGTGCGGATCCCGCACTTGCGCCACGGTGCCCCAGCCCTGCGACGGCCGCTGCTGGAACAGTCCCAGCGAGTCCCGGTCCCCGTGCGCCAGGTTCCGTAGTCCGGACTCCTGATACGCCGTCGCCAGTGCGATCGTCGCCGCCCGCGCCGGCAGCCCCCGCCGTACGGCGACACCCGCGATGATGGCCGCCGACTCGGCCTGCTCCAGATCCAGTACGACGGTCTGCCCGTTGACCGTGGCCTCGCACTGCTCCTGCGGGGGCAGGATCGACCCGATGTTCTTGCCGCCGAGCCACGCGATCCCGACGCCGACGGCCAGGCTGAGCGCACCTATCGCGCCCAGGGCAACCACGACGCCCCGCTTCATCGGCATACCGCTCCCAACGTCCGGGGACGGTGGGCGGGTTCCGATCTGTCGGTCACGAAGTGATTGACGTGCACAACCTCACATTGGTTGGCGCCGATCACGCGTTGGCGTGCAGGGCTTCGTTCAGCGTGATGCCCTCACCCTTGCGCGGCCGCGCCTCGACCGCTCCGGTGACCGAGTTGCGGAGGTACAGCAGACCGGGCTGCCCGGACAGGTCGCGGGCCTTCACCACGCTGCCGTCCGGGAGGGTGACCTTGGTGCCGGCGGTTACGTACAGCCCCGCCTCGACCACGCAGTCGTCGCCGAGCGAGATGCCGGTGCCGCCGTTCGCGCCGAGCAGGCAGCGCTTGCCGATCGAGACGACCTGCGTGCCGCCGCCGGACAGGGTGCCCATGATCGACGCGCCCGCGCCGATGTCGCTGCCGTCGCCGACCACCACGCCGGCCACGATCCGGCCCTCGACCATCGACGTCCCGAGCGTGCCGGCGTTGAAGTTCACGAAGCCCTCGTGCATGACCGTCGTCCCCGCGGCCAGGTGCGCGCCCAGCCGGACCCGGTCGGCGTCACCGATCCGGACCCCGCTCGGTACGACGTAGTCCGTCATCCGGGGGAACTTGTCGACGCTGGTCACCGACAGGTGCTGACCGGCCGCGCGGGCGCGGAGCCGGACCTGCTCGAACTCCTCGACCGGGACCGGGCCGAGCGACGTCCACGCGTTGTTCGGCAGGGCGGCGAAGATGCCGTCCAGGTTGAGGCCGTGCGGGCGGACCAGGCGGTGTGACAGCAGGTGCAGCCGCAGGTACGCGTCCGCGGTGCCGGCCGGCGGCTGGTCCAGCGCGATCTCGGCCGCCACGACCTCACGCCGTACCCGCCGCAGTTCGTCGTTGCCCTCGGCGGCGATCAGTTCGGCGGGCGCCTTCGCGCCGGCCGGCTGCGAGCCGAGCTCGGGCGCCGGGTACCAGACGTCGAGGACGGTGCCGGCGGCGGTGACGGTGGCGAGGCCGAAGCCCCAGGCGTGCGTGGCGTTCTCGGTCATACCCACAGCCTGCCAGACTGCTGTCCGGGCCATCGAACCCGACCGCTATCCGAGCGGCCGGCACGCTCGGTGACCGGCGCCACCGAACGGAAGGATGCCGATGACGACCGCTCTGACCCTGGACACCGACATCGGCTCCGACGTCGACGACGTCCTGGCCCTGGCCACGATCTTCGGCTCACCCGAGCTCGACCTGGCCGCCGTGACCACGGTGTACGGCGATACGTTGCTCAGGGCAAGGATGGTCGCGCGGGTAACCGGCGTGGCCGGCCGGGAGCCGGGGGTCGTGGTAGCCGGACGCGCTGAGACCCGCTCAGGCCGGCCGGTCTGGTGGGCGGGCCACGAGGGCGCGCTGCTGCCGGACCTCGAGCGGGAGAAGGTCGACACCGAGGCCGACCCGATCGAGGTACTCGCGACCTCGCCGACGGTCGTCGCGGTCGGTCCGCTCACCAACGTGGCCGAAGCCGTGGAGCAACCCGGCCGGGTTGTCGAGCAGTTGTTTCTGATGGGCGGCGACTTCTCGCTGAGCAAGGTCGAGCACAACATCAAGTGCGATGTCGACGCGGCCGCGGTGGTGTTCGCCAGCGGGGTCCCGGCGACCGTGATCGGGCTCGATCAGACGACCCGGATCCGGCTCGGCGGCGCGGTGGTCGCGGAGATCGAGGCCGCCGGGCCGCTCGGTCAGTTGCTCGCCGCGGAGATGCGGCAGTTCTGGAAGTTCACCGCCGAGGACTCCAACGTGCCGCACGACCCGGCCGCCGTACTGATGCTGACGGACCCGGAGTTGTTCACGTCCGCGACCGGCCGGATCGAGGTCGATCCGACCGGGCTCACTCGCTTCACCCCCGGCGACGGGCCGCACCGGATCGTCGCCGATCTCGACACCGGCCGGGTCGGGCGGCGCATCGTGGACCGCATCCTCACGGCGTGCCGGGCGACCGGCTAATTCGGCGGCGCGCGTACGGGCGGTTGTGATCTACTCGTCGAATGCTTCCCGCTTGGCTCCCGAGCGTTCCAGTTCTCCGGGCGACCGAGGCGCCGTCGGTCGACGCGTTGAGCGGTGAGCTGTTGCGGCAGTGGGGATCGTCGGAGGTGTGGCGGCTGTCGTACGGGTTGCGCAGTGTGATCGTGAAGCGCGGGACGGACGCGCAGTCCGGTGAAGGTACGGCGTACGAGCGGTTCGTGATCCCGTTGGGCCTGCCGGCTCCAGAGTTGATCGCGTCGGCGGACGGCGTACTGGTGCTGGCGGACGTGGGACGGGTGACGCTCGAACAGGAGCCGTCGGCGGATGGGTTCCTGGCCGCGGCCGACGTGCTGGCCGCTATCCGGCGTACGCCGGTCGAGGGAACGAGTGGGTTTCCACCTGAGCACGTGAAGGAGCTGGCCGGCCGGATCTCCTTCGATGGCGGCCCGCTCACGGAGGCGCTGGCTGCGCTGCACCGCGATGCCGCGTTGCGCGTGGTCCATGGTGATTTCGTGCCGAAGAATCTGGTCACGGACGGCACGCGATGGACCGCGGTCGACTGGCCGCTCGCGTATCTCGCGCCGCACCTCAGCGACCTCTACACGCTGGTCCGAGATGCCGTTGCCCTCGGCCACGACCGCGAACCGATCGTGGCCCGGTACGTCGAGTCCGCCGCGGCGGATCCGTTCCTGGTCGATCGTCAGGTGACGGTCGGCGGGGCGTGCTTCTGCCTGCGGGCGCTGGACTTCGTGGTCACTGAAGGTGTCCGGACGATTCCCGGTTCCGAGGACTGGATCGGCCCGCTGCTGGCCGAGCTCGAAGGTCTCGTGGAGCAGCTCCCGTGAAACTCCTCGTCCTCGGCGGCACCAAGAACCTCGGCCGCCACGTCGTCGAAGCCGCCGTCGGTGACGATCACGAGGTGACGCTGTTCAACCGCGGCGTCACGAATCCCGAGTTGTTTCCTTCGGTACGCCGCTTGACGGGTGAGCGCGCGGATCCCGGCGTACTGGCTGCGGGGGAGTGGGACGGCGTCATCGACATGTCCGGCTTCCTGGTCCGCGACGTACGCCTGAGCGCTGAGGTGTTGCGGGACCGCGTCGGCCACTACACCTACATGTCGTCGATCGCTGTCTACGCCAGCAAGACCACGCCGGGCATGACCGAGTCCGCACCCCTCCTGCCGTGGCCGGCCGGTGCCCCGGAAGACCACTTCACCATGGATCTCTACGGTCCGTCCAAGGTCCGCTGCGAGTCGTTGCTATCAGCCACTTTCGGCGACCGCACCGCCGCCGTACGCTCCGGCTTCGTCGTCGGCCCCTACAACCCGGACTTCGGCAACTGGGGCTGGGCACTGGCGCACAACACCCCCATGGAATGCGCGGCCCGCCCCACCCAACCCATCCAGTACGTCGACGCCCGCGACCTGGCCGCCTTCCTTCTCCACCTCACCGTCAGCGGTCTCCCCGGCCCTTTCAACGCGGTCGGCCCCACCCGCACGATGGCGGACCTGGCCGCCTCCTGGCGCTCCGTCGTACCCGACCCACCGCCCATGAACTGGTCCCCCACCGTCGACCGCTTCCACCTCCCCCACGACGGCACCAACGACGGCACCTTCCAACTGGACAACACCCGCGCCCGCACCGCCGGCCTCCACCTACGCCCCGACACAGACTCCGCCCGCGACCACCTGCAATGGATCCAAGCCGGCAACACCCCACCACCCCCACCCCACTGAGTCCGGGGCAACCTGGGGCATGACGGGGCAGATATCCACAGGCGCAGGTTGATCGCGCCGCCAGGTGGCTGTCGGCTCGTAGGGTTTCCCTCCATGTACTTCGAACGGCCGCTGGTGCGTGCGTACGTCGACGAGACTGGCGACCGGGGATTGTCCGTCCGAGCGTCGAGGTACTTCGGCATGGTTGCGGTCGTCATCGCCGACGAGGACGATGCGGGCCTTCGGCGTGCTGTCGCTCACTGCCGGCAACGGCTGTCGGTCCCGACGAGCAAGCCTCTGCACTGGACCGAGCATGTGAAGAGGTTTCCCCGCCGGCAGTTCGTCGCGACTCAACTGGCTGCTGTGCCGGGCGTTGTGCTGAATCTCGTGCTGGTAGAGAAAGCTGCGGTCGGGCTACTCGACCCGGCGATCTCCGATCAGGTCGCGTTCTACAACTCGGTAGCAGGACTTGTGCTCGAGCAGGTGCTCCACACGGCGGCCGAGTGGCCGGGCGGGCGGCGGGATGTGGTGGTCACCTTCGGGCATGTCCGTGGCTTCCGGCACGAGGAGACACTCGCCTGGTTCGAGAAGTTGCGAGTGCGCGCTGCCTGCTGACGGTCCGGCATCAGATCCGGTGCTCGGACGATTGCCCGGGTGGATTCGAGGCCGTCGTGCTTCCTGGCACGCTGGAGGCTTACCCATGGTGGCCGTGGAACGGGTTGTGAACGGCAACGAGGCCTTCGATGGTCCGGAGCGCCGCACCTGATCAGGCGGGTCTGGCAGCAGACCTGGCGTTCTCTCCGCGGCCATCGAAGGCCTCGTGAGTACGAGCTTAGCAGTTGGCAAGCGGCCGTTAGGAGAACAACAGTCCAGGATGGAAACATGCCGCCGGCTCGGGCGCACTGGTACGTAACATTGCGCCCGTGATGATTGAGGTAGGTGGAGGTCCGGGTGGGCCGACCAGTCCGAAGGCCGGCTTCAGCAGCGTGGATGCGTCCCGGTACGCCGGGGTGAGCGGTGGGCGGCAGGAGGGTGGGGTGCCGGTTGCTGTTGGGGTGGTCCGGGCCGGTGATCGGTTGCGGTACATGGTCTATCCGGAGCTTGATGAGCAGCTGAGTTACGCGGCGACGTATGTCGTGGTGGATCTCGTCTTCGCGGACGGGAGCCGGCTGTCTGAGCTGGGGGTCGTGGATCAGTACGGGATGGCGTTTGACGCGGCTGGGCAGGGGGCCGCGAAGGTTTTGTACGCGAATCAGTGGAACGACGTGCAGGTGGACCTGACCGCGGCTGCCGGGAAGACCGTTGAGCGGGCGCTGGTGGTGGTCGAGGCGCCTGGCTCCGGGGTGGAGTTCCAGGGGTGGGTCGATGACGTCGAGGTTGGTCCGGCGCCCGAGGTGCCGGATGGGAGCGACCTGCTGGCATACGTCGACACGCGGCGCGGGACCAACGCGAGTCACGGCTTCTCACGCGGGAACACGCTGCCGATCACAGCCTGGCCGAACGGGTTCAACTTCCTGACGCCGGTGACGGACGCCTCGACGCATCGATGGCCGTACGAGTATCACCGGGCCAACAACGCGGACAACCGCCCGGAGCTTCAAGGGCTGGCGTTCTCGCATCAGCCGAGTCCGTGGATGGGCGACCGCGACCAGTTGACGATCATGCCGGTCGCCGCCGCGGAGCCGCTCGGGGATCCGGCCGAACGCGCCGCCGCGTTCAGCCACGACGACGAGATCGCCCGGCCGGATGTCTACTCGGTCGACCTGATCACCGGCGTCCGGGCCGAGCTCGCACCGACCGACCACGGCGCGATCTTCCGGTTCACCTTCCCGGCCGACGCACCCGGCCGGCACCTGGTGTTCGACACCATCGACGAGAACGGCGCCTTCGCGTACGACGGGACCGCGCTGACCGGCTGGGTCGAGAACGGTTCGGAGTTCGGCCGGACCCGGATGTACTGCTACGGCGTCTTCTCCACGGCCCCGACCGACTTCGGACCGACCACCGGCGGCCGGGACAACGCCCGGGCGGCGACGTTCGACGTACCGGAGGTGACGCTGCGGATCGCGACCTCATTCATCGGCGTCGACCAGGCCCGGCACACCCTGGAGCTCGAGCTCGACGGCCGCAGCTTCGACGACGTCCGGCAGGCCGCGAACCAGGTCTGGAACGAACGCCTCCAGGTGATCCGGCCCGAGGGCGCGACCCAGCCGCAACTGCGCACGGTCTACGGCAACCTCTATCGCCTCAACCTCTACCCCAACTCGCACTTCGAGAACGCCGGCACCCACGACCGGCCCGAGCACCGCTACGCGAGCCCGGTCCAACCGACCGAAGGTACGGCGACCGATCGCGAGACCAATGCGGTCGTCAAGCCGGGCAAGATGTACGTCAACAGCGGCTTCTGGGACACGTATCGCACCGCGTGGCCGGCGTACGCGTTCCTCTATCCGGAGCTGACCGCCGAGCTGGTGGACGGCTTCGTCCAGCAGTACCGCGACGGCGGCTGGATCGCCCGCTGGTCCTCGCCGGGCTACGCGGACTGCATGACCGGGACGAGCTCGGACGTGTCGTTCGCGGATGCCTATCTCAAGGGCGTCGCGCTGCCGGACCCGTTGGCGACGTACGACGCCGGCCTGCGCAACGCGACCGTCGCACCGACCGAGACCGAGGTCGGCCGGAAGGGTTTCGCGAGGGGGTTGTTCGCGGGCTATGTGAGCACGGACACCGAGGAGAGCGTGTCGTGGTCGCTGGAGGCATACCTCAACGACTTCGGGCTCGCGGCGATGGCCGAGCGGCTGTCTCTCGATCCGACGGTTCCCGAGGAGCGACGGGCTCGGTTGCGTGAGGAAGCGGCGTACCTGCGGCGTCGGTCACTGAACTACGTGCTGCTGTTCGACCCGGACATCAACTTCTTCCAGGGGCGGCGGCCGGACGGGCGGTTCGCGAAGGCGCCGGCCGCGTTCGACCCGTGCGAGTGGGGCGGCGACTTCACCGAGACCGACGGATGGAACTTCGCCTTCCACGTCGCCCACGACGGCCGCGGTCTCGCCAATCTGTACGGCGGTCCTCGCGGTCTGGAGGCGAAGCTCGACGAGTTCTTCGCGACGCCGGAGCTGGCGACGAAGAAGGGCACCTACTCGATCGTCATCCACGAGATGCTCGAGGCCCAGGCTGTCCGGATGGGCCAGTTCGGCTTCAGCAACCAGCCGGCCCACCACATCGCCTGGATGTACAACCACGCCGGCGCCCCCCACAAGACCCAGGCCATCGTCCGCGAGGTCCTGCAGCGTCTGTACGTCGGCGAGCAGATCGGCCAGGGCTACCCCGGCGACGAGGACAACGGCGAGATGTCCGCGTGGTACCTCTTCGGCGCCCTCGGCCTCTATCCGCTCCGCGTCGGCGCACCGGAGTACGCCATCGGCTCACCCCTCTTCTCCCGCGTCGTGGTCACGCCGCTCGGCGCCGACCCGATCGTCATCACAGCGACCAACCCCGAGCACCCCTACGTCCAGGAACTCCACGTCGACAGCAAACCATTGCCCACAGCATCGATCACCGACGCCGAACTGCGCGGAGCTCGCCAGATCGACTTCGTCCTCGGGCCGAACCCTTCCGACTGGGGCACCCTGGGCACCCCACCCGCCGTCACGACGGACGACGCGATCCCGACGCCCTTGATCGACCTGATCCCACGCCGGTCCGATCCGCTCTTCGACGACGACTCCGCAACCGAAACCCATTTCGACACGCGCACCCCGACCATCACCTGGTCTCTGCCCGAGCCCGCCACCGCCGCCTTCTACACCCTCACCTCCGGCCAGTCCGAAGGCGACCCCACAGCCTGGCGCCTCGAAGCCTCCACGGACGGCACGGCGTGGTCGGTCCTCGACGAGCGCACCGACCAGTCGTTCGTATGGCGGCGCCAAACCCGCCCGTTCACGATCGCTGCACCAGATTCGTACGTGCACTACCGCTTGGTGATCACGGCGTCTACCTCCGTCGTCAGCCTCAGCGAGATCGAGCTACTCACCTGACCATCCGCCACCGGGAGACCAAGGCGCAGATTGCCCGCACTAGCATCACGGCATGCCTCTGCTCGTTGATCCGGCTTTGCCACAAGGAACACTGCGGGACGCTGCACAGCCGCGGTTGACGACCAACGACGGACTGGTACTGCGACCCTGGCGGGGGAGCGATGCCGCCACCGTGCGGACCGCGTTCGCCTGTTCCGACATCCAGCGTTGGCACGTCCGGCGATTCGACACCCTCGAGGAGGCGGGTGAGTGGGTCGGGCAGTGGGCAGATGGCTGGGACAACGAGACGGCGGCGAGCTGGGCGGCCGTCGATGGCGACGACCAGCCGCTCGGCCAGGTCGGACTGCGCAACATCTCTCTGGCCGAGGGGTCGGCCAGCCTGTCCTACTGGGTGACCCCGGCGGCCCGGGGCCGAGCCATCGCCGCGAGATCAGTGGAAGCCTTGTCTGCCTGGGCTTTCGGGCAGATCGGCTTCAACCGGCTGAACATCCACCACTCCACCGCCAACACCGCGTCCTGCCGGGTCGCCGAGCGCACCGGATACAGGCTCGAGGGCACCCTGCGGCAGGCGATCAAGCACGCCGACGGCTGGCACGACTGGCACCTCCACGGCCGCCTCCGCACCGACAGCCGCGCAGTCGGAGACCTTCGCGCTGAGAGGTTCGCTTCGCATCCGCCGAAGTGAGCGAGGCGGTGTTCGGCTGGCCGGATCCCGGAGGACGGGACACCTGCTGCTGGGCTGAGACAAGCAATTACGTGTCGTTTACGTGGGTAGGCGGTCCTTACGGTGTCGAGGCCGGTCTGCGCGGATCGTTGCTGGTGTGGGCCTGAGGCAGGCGCTGTCGTCGCCCGGCCCGGATCGGAGCTGTGAACGACTGCCAGGATCGACTTTGTGCACCAGATCCGTACGCCGAGGCCGTCGCCGTGCGGATCTGGTGCACAAAGTGACCGATCCCGACCATGCGTGGCACCCGGCAGTCGGCTGTCGTGCCGCCGGGCTGCCGGGCGGCTGGGGTGGAATCGGGCCGGGGGCGCACCCACAGGAACGGCAGGGCAGCCGAAGTCAGGAACGGCAGGACAGCCGAAATAGCGTCTGCCAACCCACGTGTTCCTGTCCCAGGCCCCGCCACTTTGCCCGGTCCGTCCCCATCACCGGCACCCCTCAGTTCACTCGGATAAGGCACCTGGGACAGGTCGCCGACCGCGTCGGTTACCAACCTCAGGACGGAGTACAGTCAGCGGTCACTTGGCGCCGACCGCCTTGTTGCGTAACACCGCTCGCGCGGCCGGAGACGGCCGAAAAGACAGCCGCCGCGGCGCGGTGTGCCTTCTTCTCCACGCATCACCTGGCGCGAGCCGCCTTGCTCGGCAATGCCGCCCTGCGCCCAGCCCGACGGGCGCAAAACCGCCGCCGCGAAGCGGTGACCTTGTTCCGTCCGCCCGACTCGTCACCTGGCGCAACCGCGCTTGTGGGACACCGGTCTGCGCCTCCGCCGGAGGCGGTCAACAAGACGGCCGCCGCGAAGCGGGGTCCTTTCGGCTTGTGCCGCTTACTTCTTGCGTGGGGCTGAGGTGGCTCGGATGTGGAGTTCGGTGCGGAGGGTGATAGTTGACGTCGGGCGGCCGGGGGAGGCGGTCCGGTCCTTCAGCAGCAGGCCGGCGGTGCGGCCCAGTTCGTACGTCGGCTGTGCCACCGTCGTGAGGCTGGGTACGACGAGGTCCGCCCACGGGATGTCGTCGAAGCCGACGACGGCGATGTCGTCGGGGGCGCGGAGGCCCTTCTTTGCCAGGCACTCCAACGCGCCGACCGTCATCAGGTTGTTGGTGACGAACAGCGCTTCCGGCGGTTCAGGCAACTCCAGCAGGCTTTCCATCGCGGCGTACCCGCCGGCCTCGCGGAAGTCGGCGTACCGCACCAGGTCCTTGTCGTAGCGGATGCCGCCGCCCCGGAGCGCCGACCGGTATCCGGCGAGCCGGTCCATCGCGGTGCTGACCTTGCGCGGACCCGTGATGCAGGCGATCCGCTGGTAGCCGCCGTCGATCAAGTGCTTGACGCCCTCGCGCGCGCCGTGTTCGTTGTCGACCAGCACCGTGTCCGCGTCGATGCCGTCGACGCGACGGTCGATCAGGACGAGCGGGATCTTCGCGTCCGCGAGCAGTTGCACGCCTTCCGCCGTACTGGTCGGGGAGATCACCACACCGGCCATCTGGTCGGTCAGCACGGCCGACGCGTACGCCGCTTCTTTCGCCGGGTTCTCGTCGGAGTTGCACAGGACCACGTGGTAGCCCTCGGTCTGGGCGACGTCCTCCAGGCCACGGACGAGCGAGGTGAAGAACGGGTTCTCGATGTCGGAGATGACCACGGCCCACAGGTTCGTGCTGGACTTGCGCAGGTTGCGGGCCACGCCGTTCGGACGGTAGCCGAGCTCGGCGACCACGGCGCGGACCTTCTCGGACAGCTCAGGATCCACGTTGCGCCGACCGCTCAGCACCCGCGAGACGGTCGCCGGAGACACACCGGATCTACGCGCGACGTCGTAGATCGTCGTCATACCCGCTCCCCGCTGGAGGCCCGATGGTGCTCTGGATCGCACTCTAGCCCCGATCCAGAGCAGAGCGTCCGCAAAGTGGCGTAGCTCGACGCTGGACTTCGCGGACGTCGCGGTCGGTGAGATCAACGGGGTGCCCGGGAACTTGTCCGGGGCAACGATCTCGAAGTCGACCAGGCCGGGTCGATCTGGTCAGGTGCCGGCTACAACCGCGGGTCGACCGGCCTGGTGTGTCGGGACACGGTCTACCTCGCTGTCCAGGACAGTCCCCGCAGGTGTCCACGAGTTAGCCGACTACGCAGGCTTCAACGCCGCTGGAGTAGACACCTGGATCCAACCCCGACGACTTCACCGTCAGCTCAACACATGCCGCGCCGGACACCTCCAGCGACGTCCAGCGCACCCCGGCCCGCTCACCACAGCCGGATCGTTCACCTTAGCCGGGCCATTCACCGCAGCCGGATCGTTCACCGTAGCTGGGCCGCTCACCGCAGCCCGGTCGCTCACCCGGCCCGACCCGCTCACCACAGCCGGGCCGTTCACCGTAGCTGGGCCGTTCACCGCAGCCCGGTCGCTCACCGCGGAGCGGCCGCTCACCGCAGTCGGGCCGCTCACCCGGCCCGACCCGCTCACCACAGCCGGGCCGTTCACCGTAGCTGGGCCGTTCACCGCAGCCCGGTCGCTCACCGCGGAGCGGCCGCTCACCGCAGTCGGGCCGCTCACCCGGCCCGGCCGTTCATCGCGGAGCGGCCGCTCACCGCAGCCCGGTCGCTCACCCTGCCCGTTGACCGCGGTGCGGGTCGCCTGTCGGATTCAGCCGGCTGGCTTGCGGGTGGTGCGAGGTGGTGGGGGTTCAGGGCCAGGGGAGTAGGGCGGGGGTGGGGCCGGTGATTGGGGCGAGGGGTGTGCGGCCGGCGTACCAGGCGGTTAGGTCGGTGAGGGGGCCGGTGAGGACGTGGGTTTCGCCGGTGCCGGTTTCCCAGGTGGGGGCGTCGTCGGGGTGGAGGACGAGGTGGATTGCTTTGGGGGTGCGGGGGCGGAGGAAGTCGAGTAGGTGGAGGCAGAAGGCGGGGGGCCAGCTCGTCGGGGTGATGCCCAGGTCCAGGTCGACGGTGTGGATGGCTAGTTCGCGCCAGGTGGCGTTGAGGCCGGCGGAGAGGTTGCTGTTGCGGTGCTGGATGGGACGGGTCCAGTCGTCGGGGCCGACCTTGTCCCAGGCGGTGACGAGGGCAGTGGTTGCGCGCTCCAGGTGGGTGGTCAGCTCGACGGCAGGGCGGTGGGCGCCGGCTTCGATACCGGCGTCGCGGGCCGGGCGGCCGCCGTCGTACATCTCGACAACGCGACCTTGCAAAGCCTCTTCGACCTGGCGGGTCATGGCCTCGGAGAAGTTGGCGATGTGGGTGATCACGTGACCGCGGGACCAGCCGGGGAGGCCGGACGCGGCACGGGCGGTGGCGTCGTCCAGGCCTGCGAGCAGAGTGTTCAGCCGGGTGACGGCGGCTTTGACGTCGGTCAGGGCCACAAGCGCTCCTTGATCCAGTGGTTCGGCTCATCCAGGCGGTAGCGGAGGCGGAGGTGCCGGCGGTCCGGGTCCGCCTGCCAGAACTCCATTTCGTCGGCCCGCAGCGTGTATAGCGTCCAGTTCGGCGCTACCAGGCCGGGGTCAGCGGTCAACCGCTCGGTCTGCTCGGCGAACGCCGTCGCGAGATCGGAGGGATCGTCCAGTACGCCGCTCTGCCGCGCAGCCAACGCCTCGGCGCGAGCCGGCATCGGGCGAGCGAGGAAGTCGCGTGCGGAGTCCACCGGGTCGGCGGGCGTGACACTGCCCATCACGCGCACCTGGCGCCCCAGCGGGATCCAGTAGAACGTCAGCGCGGCGTACGGGCAGGCGGCGAGCTCTTCACCCTTGCGACTCGTCGCCGACGACGCGAACTGCAGTCCGTCCGCCGTGACGTCCTTCAGGATCAACACCCGGCCGTTGGGCCGCCCGTCCGCACTCACCGTCGACAGGGTCACGGCGCACGGCTCCGGGATCTGCCGATCGACCGCGGTCAGCAGCCAGTCGACAAACAGTTCGTACGGCGCGTCCGGCGCGCGCATGGGGTCGAACGGGGGCGGAGTACCAGTCAGCGTGGGGACTGCACGCAGCCTGGTCCGGAGGTCGGTCACGAATCGAGACCCTAGGCCACCAGCTCATATGGCAGCAAGCAGATATCCCATTAGACTGCCCGCATGAGCACGTTGGCTTTCGCTCTCGCGGCGACGATCAGGCACGACGGTCAGGGTGGCGTCGCCGACCTGCTGGCGACTCCCGCCGAGACCAATTCCTGGCTTGACCAGCACCACGAACTGGTCACCGAGGTCCTCGGCCGTCCCCTCGACGCCGTGGACGACGAGGGCTCGGGTGACGCGGGCGTGGACCACGAGAGCGCGGACGGTGGGGGCGCAGAGGCGCCGGATGCGCAGGCCGTCGTGCGGGACGAGCTGGTGCGCGTTCGGCGTGCCGTGCGGGCGCTTTTCGCCCGAGCAGTCGCGCCAGAACCGCCCAGCAAGGCGGACGCGGATCGGTTGATGGACGCCGACGCCGCGCTGCGGATGGTGAACCGCGCCGCCGACCGGCTCGGCACGATGCAGCTGGACTGGCCCGACGACGGGCCGCCCATCACGCGCTGGGCCGGCCGAACCGAAGATCCGGTCGCGCTGCTCGTCGCTGCGGTCGGGCGGTCCACGATCGACTTCCTGTCCGGACCGGATCGGGTGCGGCTCCGCGCGTGTCCGGCGGCGCGGTGCGTCAAGTACTTCCTGCAGGACGATCCGCGCCAGCTGTGGTGCTCGCCCTCCTGCGGTAACCGTGAGCGTGTGAACCGCCACTACCGCAAGCGTCACGGGCTATAGCCTTTGCGTTATGACCATCGCGCGTTTCAAGGACTTGTGTATGGATGTGCTGTGTCCAAGTCCGATGACGGCGTTCTGGGGGCGGGTGATCGGGCTGACCTCGCCGGCCGACAACCCGAACGTGCTGGTCGGCGACACGCCCGGGAAGACGATCTGGATCAACAAAGTCGACGAACCGCGGACGGTGAAGCAGCGGGTGCACCTGGACGTCCACACCGGCGCGATCGCGGACCTCGAGCGGGAAGGGGCGACGGTCCGGTCACCGATTTCCGCGGACCGGCCCTGGGCGGTGATGGAGGACCCGGAGGGCGGTGAGTTCTGCGGACTCGTCCGCGACACAGTCCCGGCGTACCGGCTGATGGAGCTGGTTGTGGACTCGGCCGACCCTGAGGCGCAGGCGCGATGGTGGCAGGGCGTCGTCGGCGGGGAGCTCGGCAAGGCTCCGGACAACGCCTGGTACTGGCTGGAGAACGTGCCGGGTCTCCCGTTCCCGTACTGGGTCTTCTTGCCCGTGCCGGAGCCCAAGACCGTCAAGAACCGGATCCACTGGGACGTCACCGCGCCCGCCCTGCAGCCGGTGCTCGACGCGGGTGCGACACTACTGCGGCCCAAGGACCAGGGAATCGGCTGGCACGTCTGCGCCGACCCCGAGGGCAACGAGTTCTGTATTTTCCTACCACCGGCAGAGGACGCCTGATGAGCAAGCTCGACCTGACCCTGTCCGGCGCCGATCTGACCGAGGCGCTGGTGAACATCTCCTCGGTCAGCGGGACCGAGGAGAAGCTCGCGGACAAGGTCGAGGCCGCGCTGTCGACGTACGCGCATCTGAAGGTGTTCCGGCACGGCAACACGGTTGTGGCGCGCACCGACCTCGGCCTGGACGAGCGGATCGTTCTCGCAGGCCACCTCGACACCGTTCCGCTGAACGACAACCTCCCGGCCCGCCGCGCCGACGGCCTGATCCACGGGCTCGGTGCCTGCGACATGAAGGGCGGTGTCGCGGTCGCGCTCCGGCTTGCGGCCACGCTGGACGAGCCGAACCGGGATGTCACCTACGTCTTCTACGACTGTGAAGAGGTCGAGGCCGAGCGGAACGGCCTGTTCAAGCTCACCCGCTCCAATCCGGAGCTGCTCGAGGGTGTGTTCGCGGTCGTGATGGAGCCGTCGAACGCGGTGGTCGAGGCCGGCTGCCAGGGCACCATGCGGATCGAGGTCACCGCCCGCGGTGAGCGCGCGCACTCGGCCCGGTCCTGGATGGGTCGCAACGCCATCCACGCGGCGGGCGAGATCCTGGCGCGGCTGACGGCGTACGAGCCGCGGCGGGTGCCGATCGACGGGCTCGAGTACCGCGAGGGGCTGAACGCGGTCGGGATCAGCGGCGGCGTCGCGGGGAACGTCGTACCGGATCTGTGCACGGTGACGATCAACTACCGGTTCGCGCCGAACCGGTCGGAGGCGGAGGCCGAGGCGCATCTGCGCGAGGTGTTTGAGGGGTACGACGTCGTCGTCATCGACTCCGCGCCGGGTGGGCTGCCGGGGCTGGAGCGGCCGGCCGCGGCCGCGTTCCTGCAGGTGGTCGGGGGTGAGCCGAAGCCGAAGTTCGGGTGGACCGACGTGGCCCGGTTCACGCTCCTCGGCGTACCGGCGGTGAACTACGGGCCGGGGGACCCGCTCTACGCGCACAAGCAGGACGAGTTCGTGCCGGAGGCGGAGATCGCGCTGTGTGAACAGCGCTTGAGGACTTGGTTGACGGATCGCGCCTAGACCGGTCCAGACTCCGGCTACGTCATAACCTGGAGTCATGGCAGAACCCTCGATCCACCCCGACCGTCCGATCGGCCAGCAGCAGCGCGGGCCGGTCGTGATGCGGCGCAAGCAGGTGCAGCAGTCCACGTCCGAGCAGCGGCTGCTGGACAGCCGCGGGCCGTCGGACTGGGTGCACACCGACCCGTGGCGGGTGCTGCGGATCCAGTCGGAGTTCATCGAGGGATTCGGCATGCTGGCCGAGCTAGGTCCCGCGATCAGCGTGTTCGGCTCCGCCCGGACCAAGCCCGACGACCCGATGTACGCCGCTGCGGAGGAGTGCGGCCGCAAGCTGGTCGAGGCCGGGTACGCGGTGATCACCGGCGGTGGGCCGGGCGTGATGGAGGCGGCGAACAAGGGTGCCTCCGAGGCCGGCGGCGTGTCGGTCGGGCTGGGCATCGAGCTGCCCTTCGAGAACGGCCTGAACGAGTGGGTCGACATCGGGATGAACTTCCGGTACTTCTTCACCCGCAAGACGATGTTCGTGAAGTACGCGCAGGGGTTCGTGGTGATGCCCGGCGGGTTCGGCACGCTCGACGAGCTGTTCGAGGCGCTCACGTTGGCTCAGACGCGGAAGGTCACGTCGTTCCCGGTCGTGCTGTTCGGTACGTCGTACTGGGGTGGGCTGGCGTCCTGGCTGCGGGACACGATGCTCGCGGACGGGAAGATCTCGTCGGCCGATCTGGAGATGTTCACCATCACCGACGACGTCGACGAGGCGATCAGCTACATCGTCAAGGCCGGTGAGGTCGCCGACGCGGCGGCGGAGGAGGCTGCTGCGGCGGCTGCCCGCGAGGTGGCCGAGGCGGACAGCCCGGAGGCGCGAGCGCGGCGCGAGGCGCACCGGCTCGGGTCCGACGGGAGCTGAATCCCCGGGCATCTGTGCGGTTGACTGGTGCGGCATGGCACGATCGGTCCCGTGATGTGGTTCTTCGGGCTGATCGTGGTGCTGTTGATCGGGGCTGTCGCAGTGGTGGCCTCGGGTCGTTGGGGTGCCATGAGTACGGCGTACGACGACCGGCCCGACATGACCGTCCCGGCCCGGCAGGCGCTCACCTCCACCGACATCGAGTCGGCGCGGTTCGGCATCGGGCTGCGCGGCTACCGGATGGACGAGGTGGACACCCTCCTCGAACGCGTCGCCAAGGAGGTCGCCGAACGGGACCGCCGGATCGCCGACCTCGAACGCGCGGTCGCCCCGATCGTGGAGGCACCGGACGGCGCCGGTTTCACGTCCCGCGGCACCTACGACCCGGCCGAATTCGACGACACCGGCGCACAACCGCCCATCCTCGTAGGCGGCAACTTCCCCGAATCCACCACCTCCTCCCCGGCCCCCACCGCCCCAACCACCACCGAACAGCCCGCCGCAGACCAGCCCACCCCCTCCCAGTCGCCCACCGCCGACCAGCCCACCACGGCCCAGCCGCCGACCGCCGAGCAGCCCACCACGGGCCAGCCGTCCACCGCCGAGCAGACCGCCGCGGGGCAGCAGTCCGCCGAGGGACAGCCAGCCGCTGGGGAAGCCACCGGCAGGCCGTCAACCGCCGGGCAGCCCACACTCGGCCACCCGACCGCTAACCCGCTCACCGCGGAGCAATCCGCGGTTGGCCAGTCCGCCCTCGGGCAGCCAACCACCGCGCCGGCCCAGCCCTCCGCCGAGGCCTCGGTCGAGGACGACGACGAGGACACTCGAGAGGTCCCACGGACCAGCCACGCCGAAGCGGCCGACGAATACGAGCGCCTGCAAGCCGAAGCCCGCGCCGTCCTCGAAGCCCAGTCCCACCCCAGCACCCCCCGCCGCACCCCCGCCGACCCGCCACTCCCGGGGCCCCAACAGCCCGAGGCTCGCTCGCAGCACCCGGAGACCAACACCCCCCAGCAGCCGGAGGCGTACGCGCCACAGCAACCCAAGGCCTACGTGAGTCAGCAGCCTGAGGCGTACACCCCGCAGGAGCCTGAGGCTCGTGCGCAGCAGTCGGGGGTCTACGCGCAACAGCCCGAGGCTCGTGGGCAGCAGGCCGAGGTCCGCGCGTCCCAGCAGCCGGAGGTCAACGCACTGCAGCAGCCGGGGGAGTATCAGCAGCAGCCCGAGGCGTACATCCCGCAGGCGCCTGAGGCGTACATCCCGCAGGAGCCTGAGGCTCGTGCGCAGCAGCAGCCGGGGATCTACGCGCAACAGCCCGAGGCTCGTGGGCAGCAGACCGAGGTCCGCGCCTCCCAGCAGCCGGAGGCGTACGCGTCGCAGCAGCCGGAGACGTACACACCACGGCAGCCGCAGGGACCCACTTCGGTGGCGGATCCGGCGGAATCTGCGGCGTGGTTCCGTGGGGATGAGCCGCAGGCGGTGCAGGAGCAGGTAGCTCCTCCTGCTGACGCTCAGCAGCCGGGGCCCTTTGTGCCACCGGTTGGGCAGCCTGCGCCGACCCCGCACTGGGTGCTGCCCGCGCCGGCTCCGCAGTGGCAGCAGCCGTCCGCTCCGGACGCACAGCCGCCTGCGCAGCAGCCAGCCCAGCCCAGCTACCAGCAGGAGCAGTCAGCGGAGCAGCAACCGCAGGCTGCGCAGCCCGTGTACCAGCAGGAGCAGCCACCGACGCAGCAGCAGGCAGCACAGCCTGGCCACCACCAGCAGTCGGCGCAGGAGGAGCAGCCCCGGTATCACCAGGGACAACCGACGGCGCCGGAGCAGCAGCAGTCGGCTCGTGACGCACAGCCGCCTGCGCGGCAGGCAACCCAGCCCAATTACCAGCAGGAACAGCCGGCTGCCCAGCGGCAGGCCGCCGCCCAGCCCAGCTATCAGCAGCAGGCAACCCAGCCCAGTTACCAGCAGGAACAGCTAGCTGCCGAGCAGCAGGCGGGCCAGCCCAGCTATCAGCAGCAGGCAGCTCAGTCTGGCTACCAGCAGCAGGTGGCGGCGGAGCAGGAGCAGGTCGGTTATCAGCAGCAGGCGGGGCAGGAGCCGGGAGGGTGGCAGTTTTGGCCGCCGGCGGGGGAGCAGGGTGGGGCGGTGTGGCCTCAGGTGGCGGGGAATGGGCAGGCGGGGGACCAGGGGGATGAGGGTTCGCAGGGGCGGCACGGTGGGGCTTCTGATGAAGGTGCTTATCAGCGGCCCAACTGATCTACTCGGGTGATGGGATCCGAGGCGAGCTGTCACGCGGAAGCGTCGATCGAGCTGCGGCTGGAGCCGCAGGCTGCGTGGGACGTGGTGATGGATTGGGAGCGTCAGTCGCGGTGGATGTTGTTGACGCGCGTCTGGGCGACTGAGCAGGGCGGCGCCGGTGTGGGCGGTGGTGTCGCGGCGCGGACTTCTGTCGGTGCCGTCGGGTTCACTGACGACATGGTCATCACACACTGGGATCCACCGCGCGAGTGCACCGTGAAACACCTGGGCAAACTAGTCCGCGGCACAGGCACCTTCACAATCACCCCGCGGGCGAGGGCTGGGTTTGGTGGGGGCGGGGGGTGCACGTTTACGTGGGGTGAGGATGTTGTGCCGCCGTTGGGGCGGGTTGGGGTGCTTGGGTGGCGGGTGGTTCGGCCGGCCTTTGAGGTGATGATGCGGGTCTCGTTGCGGCGGTTGGTGCGGGAGGTAGAAGGATGACGGTGATCGGGCCGGATGGGCAGCCGCGGTGTGGGTGGGCGATGTCGGCGCCGGAGTACGTCGAGTATCACGACAATGAGTGGGGTAAGGAGATCCGCGACGACCTCGCGTTGTTCGAGCGGATGACGCTGGAGGGGTTCCAGTCCGGCCTCTCGTGGATCACCATCCTGCGCAAGCGGGAGAACTTCCGCGCCGCCTTCGCGCACTTCGACCCGGCGATCATCGCCAAGTACGGCGCCGCCGACTTCGACCGGCTGATGGCGGACGCTGGCATAGTCCGCAACCGGCTGAAGATCAACGCGACGATCACCAACGCCCGCGCGTTGCTCGAGCTCGACGACGGCGAGTTCAGCGACTTCCTCTGGTCGTTCCGGCCGGCCGAGCACAAGGCCCCGAAGACCCTCGGCGACGTGCCTGCCACCACGCCCGAATCCGTTGCCATGTCCAAGGCCCTCAAGAAGAAGGGTTTCGTCTTCGTGGGCCCGACCACCGCCTACGCGCTGATGCAGGCGACGGGCATCGTCAACGACCACCTCTCGACCTGCATCGCGCGCTGATTCGTGGTCGATAGCACGTGCAGACGGGTGCTCTTCGAGCGCCGCGAGCGCCTGCACGTGCAGGTGATTTGTGCATCTGCAAGCACCGCTGAGGAATGCCAAAAATGCCCAAACACAAACGGCTGAACGAGTTGTGCTTTGGGCACTGAACGTGATGAAGTGTTCGGCGGGCACCCCCGACTGTCAGGTGGTTGTCCGGCCGTGACTCGCCCGGCCGGAACGCGGTCGGGGGGCCCACCAACGTTTACGGGGACTCGTTCTGACCCGCCGGCGTGAAGGTGGTGTGGAAGACGTCGGTGTTGGTCAGACCGGACAGGTGGACGCGGGTTGGCGTCGCGGTCAGATACACGTTTGCTTCAGCGAACGGATCGGCCGCGTCGTCGTCGGCCGTGCCGAACTGACGTGTCCAGATCCGGGTGTGGTCGGGAGAGTACGTCGTGAGTACGGCGTCGAACTTACCGAGCGGAGTTCCCAACGCTCCGTCCGTGAAGCCGGCAACGTAAAGGTTGCCTGACGGGTCGACCGCAACCGCGACGCCCGTATCGTTCCCCGTCGTACCGAACTGGTCCCGTCACGTGAGTACGCGTCCCCGTCGACGCGCGCGACGAGGAAGTCCTTGTCGCCGGCCAACGTGCCGGAGAAGTCGCCGGCGGTATAGCCGGTCAGGTAGACGCCGCCGGAAGGATCAGCGGTCAGCCCCCGAGCCTCGCCGGAAGCAGGTGCCGAACTGCTGCATCCACAGGCGTTCACCGGATGACGAGTAGCGCGTGACGAGGGCGTCGACCCCACCATCGCCGTCCCGTCGACAGCCACCGAGTAACTCCGATCGGCCGCCCCTGGTACGCCGAACTGCGTCAACCACCGCCGGTCACGTCGACGTTCCCGTCGGGATCGACGGCAACGCCGTACGCGCGTTCCGTCCCTCTACCGCGACCGCCTGATAAACGTTGCCTGAGGCATCAGTCGCGATCCCGCCGGTCCGGTCCTCAGCCGCCGTGCCGGTGATCGTCGCCTGCATCGGCGTCGCCGGCGGCTTTCCGATGTACTGGAAGATGTGCTTCGCCCCGTCCGCGAAGGACGGCCCCCAGACGTCCCAGTCGTGCCCGCCGTTGACGACCCGGAACTCCGACGTCAGGTTCGGCACCCGGACCGCCTGGTTGAACACGATGTGCGCCTCGAAGTCGAGGTCGTGTGTCGCGTCGATCGCCTTCGGGTTCTTGTACTCGTCGTCGCCGACCGCGATGTACATCTGCGACTGCAGCCCCGTCGATGCGAACGACTTCAACGCCGCAGGCCAGTTCAACCGACGGTACGTCGCCTCCGAGAACGGATCCGTACCCTTGCCGAAGGCACCGAAGTCCCGGGTGCTCGAATCCGCCGGCGGCAACGGGAAGTACACCGCCGGGCTGAGCACGATCGACGCACCGAACACGTCCGGATGCGCCAGCGAGTACCGGAGCGCGCCCGCCCCGCCCATCGAGTACCCGGCCACCGCGCGCCCGCTCCGGTCCGCGATCGTCCGGTACGTCGCATCCACGTGCGGCACCTGGTCCCGGAAGAACGCGGTCTCGACCGGCCGCCCCGGATCCGCGCCGCGATACGCGGAATCGACATACCAGCTGGCGCGGCTGCTCCACGGCGCGTCCGGCAGGATCGCGATCGTCGGCGGGATCTCGCCGGAGCCGATCAGCTCGTCGAGCCGGCTCTTCACCTGCGTCCAGGCCGCCATCGAGTCGCCGCGACCGTGCAGCAGGTACAGCACCGGGTAGCACTGGGTCGAGTCGGCGTACCCGGCGGGAAGGTAGACGTTGTAGTCGATGTCCTCGCCCAGGGTTGCCGACCGCACGGCGGCGGGGGTTGATCACTCCGGGCGAGGCGGTCGGTTGAGCACTCGAACCAGGCACGACAAGACTCCCAACCACGTGGCGACCGTCAGGGCGGCAGGCAGCAGCAGTTTCCTCACATCCAGGGTGTAATCGCTTACGTAAACGATTACAAGAGCAGGCTACCGGCCTTCGAAGGTGGGCTTCTGCTTGGCGACGAAGGAGGCGACCGCGTTGCGGTGGTCGTCGGTGTCGCCGGTGAGCTGCATCTTGCCGGCTTCGAACGCCAGCGACTCGGCCAATGTGTGGGTCGCCGAATACCCGAGCGACTGGCGGACGGCGCCGTACGCGACGGTTGGCCCCGCGGCGAGCTTGCCGGCCAGGTCGGCGACGGCGCCTTCGAAATCAGCGACCGGCACGACCGACGTGGCGAGGCCGAGGTCGAGGGCCTCGGCGGCGGGGATGGTGCGGGGGAAGTACAGCATCTCGAGCGCCTTGGCGTGCCCGATCAGCCGGGGGAGCGTCCACGAGATCCCGGTGTCGCAGGACAGCGCGATCCCGGTGAACGCGAGGTTGAACCCGGCCGTGTCCGCCACCACCCGGAAGTCGCACGCGAACGCCATCGACGCGCCGGCGCCGGCCGCGACCCCGTTCACCGCCGCGATCACCGGCTTCGGCATCTCCGCGAGCGCGAGCGCGATTGGCGCGTAGTGGTCCGGCACCGTGCTCCACAGCGCGGCCGTGTCGTTCGCCTCGAGCAGCCCGATGTGCTCCTTCAGGTCCTGGCCGACGCAGAACGCCCGCCCGGTCCCGGTCAGCACGACCACGCGTACGGCGTCGTCCTCGGCGGCGGCCTGGACGGTGTCGCGGAGCAGGACCTTGGTCGCGATATCGAGCGAGTTCATCGCGTCCGGCCGGTTCAGCGTGATGGTGGCCACGCCCTCGGCGACGGCGTAGGTGACGGAGTCACTCATCGTGGTCAGCTCCTTGACAGTCGGTGAGAATTTCAGTGGAGTGTCAGGCAGTCGTCGACGAAACGCCCGGCCGCGGGGCTCAGTCGTTCGGCGTGGAAATCGAAGAACGCGGCGGCCCGCGTGCCGGCCCAGTCGTCCGGCAGCAGCTCGGCCGGCAACCCCGGATCCCGGAACAGGAATTTGCGCCACTCGTGCACGAGCTCGGACCGGACCGCGAAGGCCTGCTCGTCGGTCGTGTCCGAGGTGGGTTCGTGGCCGGCGCCGTCCACCGAGGCCTTGGCCTCGATCAGCCAGGCGTCGTACGACGCGCCGAGCTCGTCCAGCCGCCAGACCCGGCGGGCGAACTCGACCGCACCGTCGTCCACAGGGGCGCGGAACCGGTCGGCGGCGATGCCTTCCACGCCGAGGATCTGGTCGACCTCGGCGTCGTTGCGCAGTCCGACCCAGGCACCGTCGGACAGCGGAGCCCAACCCAGGAAGGCGAGTTGGCTCGCCAGCTGTTCGCGGCGGCGCGCGTTCGGGACCTCGCGGAGGATGCCCAGATGCCAGTGCCGGTCCCAGTCGCCGGAGCCCCCCGCGCCGGCGCCGACCGGGGTGCCGTCGGGGGCGGTGCGGTAGATCCGGGCGGCCGCGTCGTCGAGCCTGCGACGCGCCCGGGAGGTCAGTGCGTAACCGGGCTGGCCCTCGAGCCGGACCGGCTCCAGCCAGCCCTGCCGGACCATCCGGGACACCGCGGTCCGGACCGCCGGCGGATGGACGCCGAGCGGCGCGAGCAGCCGGACCAGGGCCGCGACCGGGGCGCGCGCACCACGCGCGCGCAGGTGGTCGCCGTACAGGTCGAAAAGGGCTGAACGGGCGTGCACAAGACTTGAGTCTGCCGTATGGTGCACGGCTCTGGCCTGCGATCGGGAATAATGGGGTCCGATACACACTGCGATACGCGCCGACGGCGCATCACCGCAACGGCGCCGGCGACGGTTCCCCGCGCGGTGTCGTCGCTCAACACCGACACTGGGAAGGGGTGCGCGCATGGCGGCGATGAAGCCGCGGACGGGCGATGGTCCGCTCGAGGTCACCAAGGAGGGTCGGGGGATCGTGATGCGGGTTCCGCTCGAGGGCGGCGGCCGGCTCGTCGTCGAGCTGAATGCGGACGAGGCCACCGAGCTCGGCAACGCGCTCAAAGCAGTCGTCGGCTGACCGAATCCTCCGGGGGTGCCTCGCACCTCAGCCAATCACTTCGACCCCGGTGGGTGCCCTTTTCGGCACCGGCCGGGGTCGTTACGGTTGGCCCGGGCAAATACCACCTTTTGATCAAACCAGTGAGGTCGTCCTAGTGGCTCGCCGCAGCATCACTCCTCCGTTCCCGACTCTTCCGGCCGTGACCTGGCAGCCCGGTCTGCCGGTGCACGGCGCCCCGACCTGGGTGATCGTGGTCGGCGAGGGCGGCCTGCCGGCCGCCGGGAAGGAGGCCGGTGAGCGCCTCGGCGTCGACCTCGGCCGATTGCTCGAAGCCCAGCAGGCGACCGGCTTCACCCCATCCGCCGGCGCGACCGCGGCGTACCCGCTGCTGTCCGGCGAGGTGACCGAGATCCTGCTGGTCGGTGCCGGTGACGGCAGCGCCAAGGACCTGCGACACGCCGGTGCGGCGATCGCCCGGTTCGGTCGGGGCAAGGACGAGCTCACCACGGTCGTTGCCGAGGGCATCGATGATGCGGCACTGCAGGCGTTCGCCGAGGGCGTCGTGCTGGGATCGTTCACGTACACGCTGAAGACGGTCGACGCGGGCAAGCCGGTGCTGACCCGGCTCGTCCTGACCGACGGTTCGGCGACAGCGCGGCAGCCCGTGCTCGGCCGCGGCGTGGTGATCGGGCGGACCGGCTGGCTGGCGCGCCAGCTCGCGATCACCCCGTCGAACGAGAAGGACCCGGCCTGGCTGGCCGACCGCGCGACCGAGCTGGCCGCGTCGACCGGGCTGCAGGTGACGGTGTGGGACGAGAAGAAGCTCGCCGCCGACGGATTCGGCGGCATCCTCGCGGTCGGCCAGGGATCGACCCGGCCGCCGCGGTTCATCCGGCTGGACTATGTGCCGGACGGTGCCAGGAAGGACACGCCGTACGTCGTCCTGGTCGGCAAGGGCATCACCTACGACACCGGCGGCCTGTCGCTGAAGCCGCGCGAGGGCATGGTGTCGATGAAGCGCGACATGACCGGCGGCGGCTCGGTGATCGCCACCCTGTCCGCACTGCGTGAGCTCGGAGCGCAGGTCAAGGTGACGGGCCTGATCTGCGCGGCCGAGAACATGCCGTCGGGTTCGGCGTACCGGCCCGACGACGTGATCCGGCACTACGGTGGCCGCACCACCGAGGTGAAGAACACCGACGCCGAGGGTCGGCTGGTGATGGCCGACGGGCTCGCGTACGCCGTCAAGGAGCTGAAGCCCGATGTGGTCGTCGACATCGCCACGCTGACCGGCGCCATCAAGGTGTCGCTCGGATCGATGCTGTACGGCGGAATGTTCGCGACCGATGACGCCCTCGCCGACAACCTCGCCGACGCGGGCCGGGTCTCCGGTGAGGAACTGTGGCGGATGCCGCTGCCGGCCGAGTACGAGGAGTTGATCGCGACCCCGATCGCCGACTCGGTCAACAGCTCGAAAGGCCCGGGTTCGATCACCGCGGCCCTCTTCCTCAAGGCCTTCACCGGCGGCATCCCCTGGGCCCACTTGGACCTGTCGTCGATCGCGGAGTCGCCGGCCGACCGCTTCGAGTACTCAACCGGCGCCACTGGTGCCGGCGCCCGCCTACTCACCACCTGGCTGACCTCCGACACCCCGACCTCCGGCATCGGCTGACCCGCACCAAGCGCCCGCGCCGAGGGCCCGCCCAGCGCCCGCACTCTGCAACCTTTTGGCTCCTACGGCCCGTACTACGGCTACGTAGCGGACGCCAAAGGGGACGATGTGACGGACAGACCACATGTGGTGATGATGGTTGCCAACGACATCAGCAACGACAGCAGGGTTCTGAAGGAAGCTGCCGCTATTGCCGAAACCGGCCTGCGGGTGACACTGCTCGGTGTCTCCCGCGACGGCCGGTTGTCGATGGACAGTCTGGACGGCCGTGCGGTGATGGCGAGGCTGCCCGGGATCTTCACCCTTCGGGACAGCCGGTCCAGGCGCCGGGCCCGGCGCAGAAGCCGGCGGCTGCTGGGCGCGTATCTCCCCAAGGACCAGACCGCTCGGCGGGCGGCGATCACTGTCCGGCGTGCGGAACTGAGGCTGAGGATCCGTCGACGGTGGGCTCGGCGGCTGCGGGGCCGCTTTCTGCAGATCGCCTTCCTGGGGATGCGTGCTCGCCACGCGCTCACCGGTCTCGAGAGTCGCGCCTTCACGACCGGATGGCGTCTCTGGGACGGGCTGGTGGCTCGGGTCCCGTGGCGGGCCAAGTGGCCGTCCGTCGTCCCGGAGGCCTACGACTACGAGTTGATCTTCAAAGCGGTGATCGACGAGCTGGCCCCCGACGTCGTGCACGCGCACGACATGCACGTCATCGGCGTGGCGGTCCGCGCGGCCGCTCGCGCCAAGCTCGCCGGACGAACGATGAAGGTCGTCTACGACGCGCACGAGTATGTGCCCGGCATCGCGCGGTACGGCGCCCGGACGCCGCGGTTCATCGCGGCGTGGGCCAACCACGAGCGGGACTACATCCGCGCCGTGGATCGGGTCGTGACCGTCAGTCCGGCCATCGCCGAGCGGCTGCAAGTCGAGCACAAGCTGGCCGACCGGCCCGAAGTCGTCCTCAACACCCCTGACCTTCCCGACAGCATCACGGTCGAGGACGACATCAGGAGCCGCATCGGACTGCCCGCCGACGTACCGCTGCTGGTCTACAGCGGCGGCATCACCATCGTGCGCGGCATCGAGACCGCGATCAGGGCGTTGCCGAGCCTGCCAGGGGTGCACCTGGCGATCGTCGCCGTACCGACGCCTCACCAGCCCGCGGTCGGCGTACTGCGCAAGCTGGCGATCGAGGTCGGGGTGGCGGACCGGGTCCACTACCTGCATCCGGTCGGACCGCGCGAGGTGACCGGCTTCCTGGCCACCGCCGACGCCGGGATCATCCCCATGTTGCGCGCACCGAACCATGAGATGGCGATGCCGAACAAACTGTTCGAGTACAGCCTGGGCGGATTGCCGGTCCTCGTCAGCGACATGGCGAGCCTGAAGGAGTTCGTCGGCCGCCATGGGATCGGGGAAGCGTTCGAAGCCGGCAACAGCACGGACTTCGCGGCCAAGGCGAAGCTACTCCTGAGCCGCACCGAGACCTATCGCGAGCGGCTCGCCGATCCCGCGTACCGGCGTGAGGTCGCCTGGAGCGGACAGGCCGGCAAGCTCCGCAGCCTGTACGGCGAACTGCTCGGAACGGACCTCACCGTGGCCGAGAAGCCGTGGCGACGGCAGCTCCTGATCGGGCCGGTCAACGCCGGCGGTCAAGCCTGGCAGCTGGCCCGCGCGCTCGAGCGGCACGAGCCGTCGATCAGCGCGCAGTCGTTGCAGCTCGACGCGGACGATCACGATCGTCCGGCCGACATCACGGTGCTGCGATCGGAGCATCGCCCGCGCACCGCCTGGCAGATCGGGTTGGCCGACCACCTGCAGCGTGAGGTCACGCATGTGCTGATCGAAGCCGGTCGATCCCTGCTCGGTGAGGGCCTGGCGATGTCCTCCGGACAGGACTTGCCCCTGCTCGACCGGGCCGGCATCAAACACGCGCTCCTGCTGCCGGGCCCGGAGGATCGGCCGTCGCCGGAGGAACTGCGCGAGATCCTGGCAGGCTACGACGGACCACGGTTCGTCAGCGATCCCGGCGTACTCGCGCAGGTCGACGATCTCGAGTGGCTCCCGCTTGTCGTGGACCTGGAGAACCCGGCCTCGGTGCGGCCCGTCATGCAGCGCCCAGTGCCGGTCGTGGCCACCACGCGATCCGGCGACGAGCCGGTCCCGGCCGTCGTCGATGCCGCGCTGACCGGCCTGGCCGAGCGCGGCGTGATCGAGTACCTCCAGGTCTCGCCCCGTGACGGCTCGGCGGCGTGGATGCGCGAGGTGGACATCGTCGTCGACGATCTGTTCCTCGGTTCGTACGGGACACTGGCCTGCCAGGCGATGGCTGCCGGGCGTGTCGTGGTCGGACAGGTCCCGAAGGATGTCCGGGAGCGCCTTCCGGCCGAGCTACCGATCGTCCAGGCGAGTCCGGACGACCTCGCCGCGATCATCGAGCAGTTGGCCGGCGACCGGACCCTGGCCCGGCTGACGGCCGCCGACGGGCCGCGCTACGTGCGCGAACTGCACGACGGCCGCCGGAGCGTCGAGGTACTGCTCCCGTTCCTGGCCTGACCGGGCCTGCTACGCAGTCAGGGAACGACCGCAGCGCTAGGCCCAGTGACTGAAGGCGCGGACGATCTGCGGGTACGCCGCGAACGCCGTACCGAAGTGGTCGACGGCGCCCATCGAGTGCACGGTGACCTGCGCACCGCGAGCCCGGAGCCCGGTGGCGCAGGCATCCGCGTTCGCAGCGACGACGTCGGTGTCCTTGGTGCCGCTGTAGAGGTGGACCGGGACGCGCGGGGTCCAGTCGTGGCAGATCTGGTCTGCAGCCTGAAGGGCCCGCAGGAGACGGCCGGTCGGGTGCTGCAGCCGCTGGGCGAACTCCGGCGTGAACAGCTTGTCCGGCGAGTCCGGCAGCGCGGCGGCGATCTCCTCGTCGGGGTGTGAACCGTCGAACAGTCCCTCCAGGGTCTTCGCGTACGGCGCCTGGAACGCCTCGCGGGGATCGTCGTACAACCCGACGGTTCGGTTCCAGGCCGTGACGAAGTACGCGAGGTAGAAGGCCGCGGTCGCGGGCGCGACGCCGCCGTCGAAGGTCGCGGGCAGTTCGCTGCCGAGCAGGTCGTACGGCCCGGCGACGGCCTGCAGCGCACCGAGCCGGAACGGCCCGGCCTCACCCCGGCTCAGCGCCCGCCCGAGAGCGATCGAGGCCCGGCCGCCCTGCGAGAAGCCGGTGACCAGGACGTCCCGCTTCAGCGCGACACCGTGCCGCGCCGCGAAGGTCCGGGCCGCGAGCAGCATGTCCGCCGAGGCGGTGGTCTCGGTCTTGGTGTCGATGTACGGGTGCACACCCGGGCCGAGCCCCAGCCCGAGGTAGTCCGGCGCGACGCCGACCAGTCCCGCGCCGGCGAACAGCGCGGTGACGAGCCGGTCGGTCGAAGTGTCGTCGACCGAGGCCGCGTAGGCCTTGGTCGCGTTCGTGCCGTGCAGGTACTCCACCGCGGTCAGCGCACCCCGCCGCCCGTCCGGCAGCACGACGATGCCGCTCGCGGTCGTCGGCCGGCCGTTGTGGTCGACGGTCCGATAGATCAAGCGGTAGGCCGTGACGCCGTACCTGGCCGGTGGTGTGTCCGGGAAATCGGCGGCGGCGTCCAGCTGAGCCGCCGTCAGGGTAGCGATCGGGACGGCTGAGACGAGCGCGCCGCGGAGGGCGTGGACGCCGGTGACGGCAGCCTCGGACAGCGTCGGTTGGGTGACGGAGGCGTACGCCGACAGTGGGACGGTGAGCAGAGCAGCGCCGGCGAGCGTCGCGACGACGGTCTTCATCAGGCGAGATGTCATACCTCAACCCAACCGTCGCGCGACCTCCCCGGCCATGGTGCTCACCCCCGGCCCCAGGGTGGGGTTTCCCCTACCCGAGCAGGCTGTTGTAGAGCCGCACGGTCCGGTCCGCGACGGCGTCCCAGCCGAACTCCGACACCGCGCGCTCACGACCGGCCTTGCCCATCGCCTCGGCCTTCGCCGGGTTGTCGACCAACTCGTTGATGCCCGCGGCCAGGCCGCGCTCGAACGTGTCCGTGTCGTTCTCGTCGTACGGGACGAGGATGCCGGTCACGCCGTCGTCGACCACCTCGGGGATCCCGCCGACCGCGCTGGCCACGACGGCCGTCTCGCACGCCATCGCCTCCAGGTTGACGATGCCGAGCGGCTCGTAGATCGACGGGCAGCAGAACGCCAGCGCGTGCGTCAGCACCTGCCGGACCTCCTCGCGCGGCAGCATCTCGGAGACCACGAACACGCCGTCCCGGGCCAGCTTGAGGTCGTCGATCAGCGCGTCGGTCTCCGCCTTGAGCTCGACCGTGTCGGCCGCGCCGGCGAGCAGGACGAGCTGCACGGACGGGTCGAGGCGCAGACCGGCCCGGAGCAGGTGCGGCACGCCCTTCTGCCGGGTGATCCGGCCGACGAACGTCACGTACGGCCGCTCTGGGTCGACGCCGAGCCGCGCGAGCACGTGGGTCCCGGGGTCCGGCCGGTAGAAGTCGGCGTCGATCCCGTTCGAGATCACGTGCACCTTGGCCGGGTCGATCGCCGGGTAGCAGGCCAGGACGTCGTCGCGCATCCCGCGGCTCACCGCGACCACCGCATCGGCCGCCTCGTACGCCGTCTTCTCGGCCCAGCTGGACAGCCGGTAGCCACCGCCGAGCTGCTCGGCCTTCCAGGGTCGGCGCGGCTCCAGCGAGTGAGCGGTCACCACGTGCGGTACGTCGTACAGGAGCTTCGCCCAGTGACCTGCCATGTTCGCGTACCAGGTGTGGGAGTGCACGAGGTCCGCGTCGCCGACCCCGGCGGTCATGGTGAGGTCGGTGGACAGGATGCGCAGGGCCGCGTTCGCCTCCGGCATCCGCGGGTCGTCCTCGGAGTGCGCGGTCGCGCCGAGCCGTGGCTCGCCCATGCAGTGCACGTCCACGTCGATCAGGCGGCGGAGCTCGCGGACCAGGAAGTCCACGTGCACCCCCGCCCCGCCGTACACATCCGGAGGGAACTCACGCGTCAGGATGGCGACCTTCATGAGCCCGACGATAGGACATCAGCTCATCCGTGTCGGTACCCAGAAGCGGAGCTTTCCGTGTCGTTCGTCTTCCAATTCGCCACCGGCCGACTCGATCACGCGGCGCGAGCCCTCGTTGTCCAGGTCGCAGGTGACCAGTGCGGGATCGATTTCGAGGGTGGCCGCGATCGGCAGTGACTGGGTCAGCATCTGGGTCGCGTACCCCTTGCGCCGGGCCGACGGGCGGACGTAGTACCCGATGTGGCCGCCGAGCTCGGTCAAGGCCGGGGTCAGGTGGTGCCGGATCGACAACCGGCCGAGCCAGTCGACGCCGTCGACGAACCAGAGCACGGTCTGGTGCACGATGCCCGGCGGCAGCGCGGTCTCCGGCTCCGCCTCCGCCCGGATCGCCTCGATCATCCGGGCGAACTCCGCCGGATCGGCCGCCTGACCGCGGCTCCACTCCTCCTCCGCGCCGGCCACCGACCGGGCGCCCATCCACCGCTCCTCCTGCGGCCCCGCTTCGTCCCAGGCAGCCAGGAACGAACGGTGAACGGCAGCTGTCGGTACGACGAGGATCGGCATCTTCACAGTGTCGCGACACTCGCAAGCGCTTATGCACGGGGGCTCTCGGAGCTAAGGTGCGGACATGGCAAAGGCGCCCAGAGTTCTCGGAATCGTGCTGGCCGGTGGCGAGGGCAAGCGGCTGATGCCGCTGACGGCGGACCGGGCCAAACCGGCCGTCCCGTTCGGGGGCAGTTACCGCCTGATCGACTTCGTGCTGTCCAATCTGGTCAACGCCGGCTTCCGCAACCTCTGCGTACTGACGCAGTACAAGTCGCACTCGCTGGACCGCCATGTCACGCTCACCTGGCGGATGTCGACACTGCTGGGCAACTTCGTCACCTGCGTGCCGGCCCAGCAGCGGCTCGGCCCGCAGTGGTACCAGGGCAGCGCCGACGCGATCTACCAGTCGATGAACCTGATCGACGACTTCGAGCCCGACATCATCGTGGTGTTCGGCGCGGACCACGTCTACCGGATGGACGCCTCCCAGATGGTCGCCGCGCACATCGAGCGCGGCAACGGCGTCACCGTGGCCGGGATCCGGGTGCCGCGGGTCGAGGCGTCGGAGTTCGGCGTGATCAAGACCGGCGCGGACGGGTACTCCATCGACGAGTTCCTGGAGAAGCCGGCCGACCCGCCGGGACTGCCGGACTCGCCGGACGAGACGTTCGCCTCGATGGGCAACTACGTGTTCAGCGCCGACGTCCTGGTCGAGGCGCTGCGCAAGGACGCCGCCAACCCGGCCTCCAGGCACGACATGGGCGGGGACATCGTCCCGATGATGGTTGCCGAGGGCAAAGCCGGCGTCTACGACTTCCAGGACAACGACGTGCCGGGCGCGCTGGACCGCGATCGCTCGTACTGGCGCGACGTCGGGTCACTGGATTCGTACCACGAGGCGCACATGGACCTGGTCTCGATCCAGCCGGTCTTCAACCTGTACAACTCGGACTGGCCGATCTTCACCTCGCACCCGCAGTTGCCGGGCGCGAAGTTCACCGACGACGCGACGGTCGGCGAGTCGATCGTCTGCCAGGGCTCGATCGTGTCCGGTGCGATCGTGGAGCACTCGGTGCTCGGGGCCAACGTGATCGTCAGCGCCGGCGCGAACATCGAGCGGGCCGTCATCATGGACAACTGCAAGATCGGCGCGAACGTCGTGCTGAAGAACGTCATCCTGGACAAGAACGTCGTCGTCCCGGACGGCGTCGAGATCGGTGTCGACCCGGATCTCGACCGGGAGCGGGGGTTCATCGTGTCCAAAGGCGGGGTGACCGTGCTCGGCAAGGGGCAGGTGATCGCGCCGCCGCCGGTGGCGGCCAAACCGGAGCCCACCGCGCCGGAGGTACCGGACGAGGTTGCCCAGGCGTGACCGCGGAGGATGACGCGCTCGAGCTGGATGTCGCGGATCCAGGGCACCGCGACCTCTTCGACGTACCCCCTGCCCAGGGCGGCGACTACCCGGACGTGGCGTACTTCGCGGGCAACTCGCTCGGTCTGCGGCCGCGAGCGACGCGGGTCGAGCTGCTCGAGGATCTCGACGCCTGGGCCGCGCTCGGCGTCGAGGGGCATCTCGACGCGGCCCGCCCCTGGCTGCCGTACCACGAACTGCTGACCGGTCCCGCCTCCCGCCTGGTCGGTGCGTTGCCGAGTGAGACCGTGGTGATGAACTCGCTCACCGTCAACCTGCACCTGCTGATGGTCTCGTTCTACCGCCCGACCCGCTCGCGGCATCGGATCGTCATCGAGGACGCGGCCTTCCCCTCGGACAGCTACGCCGTCCGTTCGCAGGCTCGGTTCCACGGGTACGACGCCGACGACGCGATCATCCGCCTGCGGCCCCGGCCGGGCGAGGACAGCCTGCGTACGGCGGATGTCGTTGAGCAACTGGGTGGCGATGTGGCCCTGGTGCTGCTGGGTGGCGTGAACTACCTGACCGGTGAACTGATGGATATCCCGATGATCACCAAGGCCGGTCACGCGGCCGGTGCGATCGTCGGGTGGGATCTCGCGCATGCCGCTGGGAATGTCCCGTTGGCGTTGCACGATTGGGGTGTGGACTTCGCTGCTTGGTGTTCGTACAAGTACCTGAACGCAGGCCCTGGTGCGCTCGCGGGCGCCTATGTGCACGAGCGGCACCTGGGCGGTGACCTGCCGCGGTTCGAGGGGTGGTGGAGCACGGAGGCGTCGACCCGGTTCGAGATGACGCCGGAGTCGCGACCGCCCGCCTCCGCAGATGCCTGGCAGGTGTCGAACCCGCCGATCTTCTCGATGAGCCCGGTCCGGACATCGCTGGAGATCTTCGACAAGATCGGCATCGGGGCGCTGCGCGAGCGCAGTCTGCGGCTGACGGCGTACCTGGAGGAGCTCTTGACCTCGGTGACCGATGGACGGCCGCTGCGGGTGATCACACCTGGCGACCCGGCCCGGCGCGGCGCGCAGCTGTCCTTGCGGATCGGCGGGATGCGGGCGGGTGAGCTGGCGCGGCGGTTGCGGTTCGAGTACGGCGTGATCGCGGACTCGCGGGAGCCCGACGTACTGCGGCTGGCACCGGTGCCGCTGTACTCGACGTATCACGACTGCTGGCGGGCCGCGTCCGCACTGGCCGGGGCGGTGCCGGCATGAGGGTCGCGATTGTCGGAGCAGGGCTGACGGGGAGTCTGCTGGCGTGTTTCCTGGCACGGCGTGGGTTGCCGGTGACGTTGTACGAGCGGCGGCCGGATCCGCGGGCCGGTCAGGCCGAACGCGGGCGGTCGATCAACCTGGCGATCTCCGAGCGTGGGCTGGACGCGCTGCGCCGGATCGGGCTGGTCGATCAGGTGATGGCGGACGCGTTGCCGATGAAGGGCCGGATGATCCATCCGGTCTCCGGGCCGCTGGATTTCCAGGCCTACTCGGCGTCGGGTGATCGGGCGATCAACTCGATCAGCCGGGGTGCGCTGAACAACGCTCTGCTGTCCGCGGCCGCGGATGCGCCCGGGGTGACGGTCGAGTTCGAGCACCGGTTGGTGGAGCTGGACTCGCAGGCGGGGCGGATGGTGTTCGCGACGCCTGCCGGGAAGGTGTCGGCTTCGGCGGACGTGGTGCTGGGTGCCGATGGGGCCGGTTCCGCGGTGCGCGAGCAGTTGCTTGCCGAGGGCATCGTTGCTGAGGACGTCGACTTCCTCGACTACGGTTACAAGGAGCTGTCGATCCCGGCGGTCTCCGGTGACTTCGCGCTGGATCCCGGAGCGCTGCACATCTGGCCGCGCGGGACGTCGATGATGATCGCGCTGCCGAATCCGGATCGGTCCTTCACCTGCACACTCTTCTGGCCGGCCGGCTCCTTCGACGCGCTGACCGATCCTCCGGGGATCGAAGCGCATTTCCGGGAGAACTATCCGGATCTGTTGCCGTTGGCGCCGGACCTGGTGGACGACTACCTGCACAACCCGGTCGGCGTGCTCGGCACGGTGCACACCCTGCCCTGGCAGGCTCACGGGCGTACGGCGTTGCTCGGCGACGCCGCCCACGCCATCGTCCCGTTCTACGGTCAGGGGGCCAACTGTGCCTTCGAGGACGTGGTCGAGCTGGACCGCTGCCTGGACGACACCGGCGGCTCGTGGGCCCGGGCGCTCCCGCTGTTCGAGGCGCGCCGCCGCGAGAACACCGAGGCGATCGCCGACATGGCTCTCGACAACTTCGTCGAGATGCGCGACAAGGTGTCGTCTCCGGTCTTCCGGCTGACGAAACGCGTCGAGCACGCGCTGGAGCGCCTCCTCCCCGGCACCTACGTCTCCCGCTACGAACTCGTCTCCTTCTCGACCACGCCGTACGCCGAGGTCCAGCAGCGGGTACGTCGTCAGCACCAGGTGCTCGGGATGGGTGCAGTCGCCGCGGCGGGCGTGCTGATGGGGCTCTTGCGAAGGAGGGGCCGGCGATGAGCCTGTGGACAGCCGAGTTGCTGACCGGGCAGCCCAGCTCGGTCGGGCTCCTGCGGCACTTCGTCGACGGCGCGTTCGTGGAGAGTCCGTCGACGTTCGCGAAGATCAGCCCGGTCACGGGAGAGCAGATCTTCGACGTGTGCGAGGCGGACTCCGAGACTGTCGACGCGGCGGTGAACGCCGCCCGGGCGGCGCTGCGTGGCCCGTGGGGACGCATGAGCGAGCAGGAGCGGGCGGCGGTGCTGCGGCGGGTCGCGGACGAGTTGGAGCGGCGGTTCGAGGATCTGGTCGCGGCCGAGGTGGGGGACACCGGGAAGTCGATCAGCCAGGCGCGGACGCTCGACATCCCGCGGGGCGCGGCCAACTTCCGGGCGTTCGCCGACTTCGCGACCACGGCGCCGACCGAGTCGTACACGACCGTGCTGCCGGACGGGCGGCGGGCGTTGAACTACGCCGTACGGAAACCGGTCGGTGTGGTGGCGATCGTCGTACCGTGGAATCTGCCGCTGCTGCTGCTCACCTGGAAGGTCGCGCCGGCGCTTGCCTGTGGCAACGCGGTGGTGGTGAAGCCGTCCGAGGAGACGCCGGCGTCGGCGACCGTGCTGGCCGAGGTGATGGCGGCGGCCGGCGTACCGCCCGGTGTCTTCAACCTCGTGCACGGATTCGGCCCGTCGTCGGCGGGGGAGTACCTGACCCGGCATCCCGGCGTCGATGCGATCACGTTCACCGGCGAGTCCGCGACCGGTACGGCGATCGCCAAGGTCGCCGCGGATCGGGTCAAGGCCGTGTCGTTCGAGCTCGGCGGGAAGAACGCCGGGCTGATCTTCGCCGACGCCGACCTCGACGCGGCGGTCGAGGGCTCGGTGCGGTCGGTCTTCACCAACGGCGGCCAGGTCTGCCTCTGCACCGAACGCCTCTACGTCGAACGGCCGATCTTCGACGAGTTCGCCGCCCGGCTGGCCGCACGCGCCGCCGAGCTGACGTACGGCTGGCCCGCCGACGAGGCGACGATGAACATGCCGTTGATCTCGAAGCAGCACCGCGACAAGGTCCTGTCGTACTACGACCTCGCGCGGGCCGAGGGCGCGGAAGTCCTCGCGGGTGGCGGCGTACCGTCGTTCGGCGACGCCCGTGATGGTGGTTGCTACGTGCAACCAACCGTGGTGGCCGGGCTGCCGCCGGACGCGCGGACGAACACGGAGGAGATCTTCGGCCCGATCTGTCACATCGCGCCGTTCGACACCGAGGAAGAGGCGTACGCGCTGGCGAACGACAGCGTCTACGGTCTCGCCGCAACGGTCTGGACCCGGGACGTCGGCCGCGCGCACCGCGCGGGCCCGGCGCTGGACGTCGGCATCGTCTGGGTCAACACGTGGTTCTTGCGCGATCTCCGCACGCCTTTCGGCGGGATGAAGCTCTCCGGGGTCGGCCGCGAGGGCGGCAGGCATTCGCTCGACTTCTACTCCGAGCCCACCAACGTCTGCGTGGAGCTCACATGACCGTCGTACCGGGGAAGGCGGTGCCGCGCGGCCGGTTCCCGCACGTCAAGGTGTCCGGTGGGTTCGCCTTCGTCTCGGGAACGTCGAGCCGGCGGCCGGACAACACCATCGCCGGGGCGTCGGTCGACTCGTTGGGGACGGTGTCGCTGGACATCCGGGAGCAGACGCGGGCGGTGCTGGAGAACATCCGGGACATTCTGGGGGCCGTCGGGGCGGGGCTCGGGGATCTCGTGAGTGTGACGACGTACCTGGTGTCGATGAACGACTTCGGGGGGTACAACGAGGTGTATGGCGAATTCTTCGACGAATCCGGTCCGAGCCGGACCACCGTCGCCGTCCATCAGCTGCCGCACCCCCAGCTGCTGATCGAGATATCCGCCGTCGCGGCCATCCCACAAGGACACAGCCCGCACAAGGAGGAATAGGTATGGCCAACCTGGAGTCGACGAACTTTCCGCAGTGGATCGAGGAGAACAAGCACCTGCTGAAGCCGCCGGTCGGCAACAAGCAGATGTTCCCGACCGGGGACGACTTCATCACGATGGTGGTCGGCGGGCCGAACCAGCGCACCGACTTCCACGTCGACCCGTACGAGGAGTTCTTCTACCAGATCAAGGGCACCATGCACGTCGACGTGATGACCGACGACGGGCCCGCCCGGGTGGACATCAACGAGGGCGAGATGTGGGTGCTGCCGCGGAGCATGCCGCACTCACCGCAGCGCGACGCGGACTCGATCGGCCTGGTGATGGAGCGGGTCCGCGAGCCGGGCACGCTGGAGAAGTTCCGCTGGTACTGCGCCAACTGCAACGGGATCGTGCACGAGGTCGAGCTCCAGGTGACGGACATCGTGGCCGACCTGCCGCCGGTCTTCAACGCGTTCTACGAGAGCGAGGACGCCCGCACCTGCCCGCACTGCGGCACCGTGCACCCCGGTAAAGGCTAGGACGTGGCCGTCGATGTCCACACTCATCTGGTGCCGAAAGGCTGGCCGGATCTCTCGGTAGCGTGCGGCGGCGACGGCTGGCCGTGGTTGCGGATCGACTCCGAGCGGGCCGCGATGATCATGATCGGCTCGACCGAGTTCCGGCCGATCGGCCCGCAGGCCTGGGACCGGGACGTCCGGCGCGCCGACATGGATGCCGACGGCATCGACCTGCAGGTGGTCTCGCCGACGCCGGTGTTCTTCGGCTACGACCGGCCGGCGGATCAGGCGGTCAAGCTGGCCAGGATCTTCAACGACCTCACCCTGGAGACGCTCGCCGGCGACGACCGTTTCGTCCCGTTCTGTCAGGTGCCGCTGCAGGATCCGGACGCGGCCTGCGCGGAGCTCGATCGCTGCCGGGCCGCCGGTCATGTCGGGGTCGAGATCGGCAACCACGTCGGCGACAAGGACCTCGACGATCCCGGGATCGTTGCCTTTCTCAACCACTGCGCCGAGACCGGGACGCCGGTGCTGGTGCATCCGTGGGACATGCCCGGTGGTCCGCGCCTGGACCGCTGGATGGCCCGCTGGCTGACCGGGATGCCGGCCGAGACCCATCTGTCCCTGCTGGCGATGATCCTGGGCGGTGCGTTCGACGCGCTCCCGCCGTCCCTGCGGATCTGCTTCGCCCATGGCGGCGGGAGTTTCGCGTTCTGGCTCGGGCGGCTGGAGAACGCCTGGCACCGGCGCGGCGACATCGTCCGTGGTTGCTCGCAGCACCCACCGTCGTACTACCTGGATCGGATCCTGGTCGACACGGTGGTGTTCGAATCAGCGCCTTTGCGGCTCCTTGTCGATACCTTGGGGGAAGACCGCGTTCTGGTCGGCAGTGATTATCCCTATCCACTGGGTGAGCGGCCGGTCGGGGAGGTGGTACGGACGGCCGGTTTCCTGACCGCGGATCAGCAGCACAAGCTGCTGTCCACGAACGCACTGCACTTCCTTGGAATCCACCGCAGTCTCGGGAGGTCTGAATGAGTGAAGACCGATCGGTTCTGTCCCGCGCGGCGCGCGGGCCCGACGAGGAGCTCCGCTACGGCGACCACGCGGACCAGGTGATCGACTACTGGCACGCGAAGGAGTACCGGCCGCTGGTCGTGTTCGTGCACGGTGGTTTCTGGCGGCCGAAGTACGACCGGATGCACGCGCGCCCACTCGGCGAGGCCCTCTCCGACCTCGGCTGGCCGGTGCTGTCCCTGGAGTACCGCCGCGAGCCCGGCGATCCCGATGTCACCGCGACAGACGTCCGTACGGCGCTCGAGGCGCTACCCGACCTGGTCGACGTCCACGCGGGCTACGTGCTGATGGGCCACTCCGCCGGCGGCCAGCTGGCCCTGTGGGCGGCCGCAACCCTCAACCCGGTCCGGCTCCGCGGCCTGATCGCCCTCGCCCCCGTCGCCGACCTCCTGATGGCCGACCGGATGGGTCTCGACGGCGGCGCCGTCCAGGACTTCATCGGCACCGGCGTCCGCAACGACCTCGACCCCGTCCACCTCCCGGCGTCGATCGCCCCGGTCAGCCTGATCCACGGCACCCGCGACACGATCGTCCCGATCAGCGTCACGGAGTCCTACTTCACCGCCCACCCCACCGCCCACTTCATCCGCGCCCAGGACTGCGGCCACTACGAACTGATAGACCCCCTGACCGAGCCCTTCCACGACGTAACCGCCGAACTAACCCGCCTGACGGGCTGAGGAACTCAATCCTGATCGGGGATCCGCCGCCAGACGGCGCCTCGTCCGGCGCCTTCGGGGCTGACCTTCTGCTCGTTCTTGAGTTCTTCCAGGACGAGCCGAATGGTCTGGTCGCTGACTCCTGGCAGCGCCGTACGGACGTCCGCAAGGCGAAACACCGGGGCCGCGTGCTTGAGGACGTGGGCTCGGACCCGGTCCTGTTTCGTGCCGCCGCTCCGATCGGCCGCCGCGCGGCGCGCGAAGGTCCGGTACGCCGATGCCAGCACCGTGACGAAATATGACAGCCATGGCCACGGGTTCGCCTGATCGTCGTGCCAGTCGTCGGTCGAGCGGAGGAGCGCCGTGTAGTACTCGTCCGCGGAGTCTGCGATGAGCTGCTCGAGGGAGACCCAGCGGCACACCTCGTACCCGGCGTCGACAAGAAGTGCGTTGGTCAGCGCCCGAGCGACGCGGCCGTTCCCGTCCGCGAACGGATGGATGACGAGCAGGTCGAGGACCATCAGACCGACCAGCAAGACCGGGTGGTGCCTGGCATCGGCCTGAGCGTCCCGGTAGCGAGCGATGAGATCCGTGAGGTACTCGGCCGTCTTCGCGGCCGGAACGGGCACGAACCGCACGGTCGTGCTCCCGTCGGGCGAGCGATCCACGACGAGGTTGTCGTCGGTCTTCAGCTGACCACCGGGGTACGCCGTCTCGGACCAGAGCAGCCGGTGCAGGTGCAGCAGCAGCCCGACGTTCAGCGGGTGCCAATCCTCCTGGAACAGATAGTCGAGCGCTTTGCGGTAGCCGACCAGCTCCTGCTCGCTTCTGTTCCGCAACACCCCAGCACTGCCGTCGATGACACGCTCCGCCCGCTGAGCATCGGGAACGACGACCCCCTCGATGGCCGAGGAGGCGGTGATGCTCTGGATCCGGGCGCGGTTGGCGAGCTCGGTCAGCAGCGCCGGCAACTGATGCCGATACAGCGCCTCGCTGCCCCGACCGGTGTCGATCGACCGGAGCCACATGACGATCTCAGCCGGGACCTGGCCGATCAAGCGGTCAAGGTCTGCGAACGAGCGCACCCGAATCCTCCAAAGAAACCAACAAACATACTAATCACTGCTCATCTTAGTATGATTATCGGTTTCGTTAGTATGTTCTATCCTTGCGCCGTCACGCTCGGTGCTGCCTGATTACTCTTTGTTATGCTTCAGGGGAGGCGTTTGGCGGCGGTGAGGAGGCCTTCGGAGGTGGGGAGGAGGGCTGAGACGAGGTCGTCGTCGTCGCGGACGGCGCGGATCAGGTCGCGGAGGGCGGTGGTGTCGGGGTCGCGGCGGGCCGGGTCGGCGACGCGGCCGCCGGTGAGGATGCCGGCGAAGGCGACGATGCCGCCGGGGCGGAGCAGGCGCAGGGCCTCGTGCAGGTACGCCGTGTTCTCACGCCGGTCGGCGTCGCAGAAGACGAGGTCGTAGTGGCCGTCGGTGAGCCGGGTGACCACATCCAGCCCGGCGCCGGCGATCAGGCGGAACCGGTTCGACGGGACACCGGCGCCGAGGAACGTCTTGCGGGCCAGTCGCTGGTTCTCGGCGTCGATGTCGACCGTGGTCAGGGTGCCGTCGGTGCGCATCCCGCGCAGCAAGGCCAGCCCGGAGACGCCGGTGCCGGTGCCGATCTCCACTACCGCCTTGGCGCCCACGCCGGCGGCGAGCAGGCTCAGCGCGGCGGCCGCGCCGGGGCCGATCGCGGTGATCCCGCTCTCGTCGGCGCGCGCCCGCGCACCGGTGACGACTTCGTCCTCACCGGTGTAGTCCTCGGCGTACGCCCAGGACGTCGGGTCGATGCCGGTGGCGATGATGCCCTCCCAAGATTCTGCCGCTGCGCTCCTCATGCTGATCCGAAGCCTAGCGGCAAGAGGTCCGCATTCCGTGTCTCCCGCGCGGAGACTGCGCACTCTTGCTCATTACACACGGCCTTGAATCAGATATGATCGTCGCACCAGACAAAACCGGGCCCAGTGAAGGAGGTGCGGAGTGCGGTCAGGCGCGGATGACGTCGATGCCGGCTTCCTTGAAGACGGTCAGCTGGGATTCGTCGGCCTGGGCGTCGGTGACGAGCGTGTCGATCTCGCTCAGCTCGCAGATCCGGGCGAACGCGCGCTGCCCGAGCTTGGAGGAGTCGGCCACCACGACCACCTTCGCGGCCCGGCTGACGATCAGCTGGTTGATGTTCGCCTCGCCCTCGTGATGGGCGGTGGCGCCGGTCTCGTCGATCCCGTCGACGCCGATGAACGCGATGTCCAGGGACAGGTCGGACAGGATCCGGTGCGACAGCGGCCCGATCATCTCGTAGGATTGCGGCCGCGCGACACCGCCGGTCAGCACCATCTTCACGTGCGGCCGGACGATCAGCTCGTTGGCGATGTTCAGCGCGTTGGTGACGAGGGTGAACGCGGGCTCGCCGTGCTCGGCGGACAGCTCCGGCCGGGTCGCCAACGTGCGCGCCACCTCGGAGATTGTGGTGCCGCCGTTCATCCCGATCACCATGCCGCGCCGCACCAGCGTGGCCGCGGCCTGCGCGATCCGCTGCTTCTCGGACGCGAAACGCGCAGTCTTGTAGCGCAGCGGGAGGTCGTACGACACCGCGTTGGCGACCGCGCCGCCGCGGGTCCGGGTGAGGAGCTGCTGCTTGCCGAGGTGGTCGAGATCGCGCCGGATCGTCGCCGCGGACACGTGCAACTGCTCGGCGAGCTCGTCGACGTCGATGGCGCCCTTCTCGGCGAGCGACTCGAGCAAGGTGTTCAGGCGTTCATAACGCTTCACCCGGGGCTCCTCCTTCACACAATCGGTCAGCCGGGTGGCGGCTGGTTGGCACCATTCGATCACGTTCGAGCAGTTTCGACCATGACAAGTGCGGAGACGACATGACGCAGATGCCTTTTGTGAGCACTGAGATCGCCACTCAACCAGACCTCTGGCGACAGGTCGCGGACGGTTTCGCGCAGTACGGCGGTGCGTTGCCGAAGCCCGGTCAGCGGGTCGCGGCCGTCGGCTGCGGCACGTCGTGGTTCATGGCGATGGCGTACGCCGCCCTGCGCGAGGATCTCGGCCAGGGTGAGACCGACGCGTTCGCGGGATCGGAGTTCCCGGCCGGCCGCGCGTACGACGTGGTGGTCGTGATCAGCCGGTCGGGTACGACGACCGAGGTGCTGGACCTGATCCGGACCACGGACCTGCCGACCGTCGCGATCACGGCGACCCCCGGCTCGCCGATCGTCGAGCTGGCCGACCAGACCATCATGCTCGACTTCGCCGACGAGCAGTCCGTCGTGCAGACCCGCTTCGCGACCACGACGCTGGCGTTGCTGCGCGCGTCGCTGGGCGAGGACCTCACGCAGGCCGCCGCGGACGCTCAGACCGCGCTGACCATCGACGTGGACGATCTCGCGAAGCTCGAGCAGGTCACGTACGTCGGCACGCGGTGGACCGTCGGTCTGGCCCACGAGGCCGCCCTGAAGCAGCGTGAGGCGGCGTCGGCGTGGACCGAGGCCTACCCGGCGATGGACTACCGGCACGGCCCGATCGCGATCGCCCAGGCCGGGCGTGGCGTCTGGGTCTTCGGCGAGGCCCCGGCCGGTCTGCTCGACGACGTCGCCGCCACCGGCGCGACCGTCGTGCACCACCCGGACCTCGACCCGATGGCGTCGCTGGTAGTGGCCCAACGGGTCGCCGTCGCCAAGTCTCTCGCCCTCGGCCTGAACCCGGACCAGCCCCGCAGCCTCACCCGCTCCGTCATCCTCGACTGACCGCGGGCGCGGCGGCCTTCCTCGAGATCGCGGCCACGCGGCCGAGGACCGCCGCCGCGACGAGCCCGACGGCCACGACCAACAAGGCCCTATCGGTGCCGATGGCCGGGACGAGGAGGCCACCGGCGGCCTGGCCGAGGGCGGCCGCGCCGACGCGCAGGCTGGCGGCGGTCGTACTGACGCGGCCCTGGAGTGCCTCGGGGCTGTAGCGCTGCCGGGCGGCGAACATGGCCGGCAGCGTCGGCCCCTCCAGCAGCCCGGACAGCGCAGCCAACAGCAGGAGTACGGCGAAACTCGCGGCAAGCGGCCAGGTCGTCAGGGCGAGGCCGTAGGCCGCGACAGACGCCATGACGACGTGCTCCGGACGCCAGCGAGTCTGGAGCCGTCCGAGCAGCAGAGCGGTCGCGATGCTGCCGATCTCCAGTGCGGTCCACAGGTAGCCCGCGGCGGACCGCGGCATCCCGAGTGCGGCCGTGTGCAGCGGCAGAGTGATCAGCAGGATGCCGGTCATGCCCATGAGCAGCGTTGTGGTCACAGTGGACGCTCGGAGCCGCGGTGTGCGTGCGAGGTGGGTGAGACCGCCGATCACCGACGCCATGAAGGGCTCGCCGTCAGTTCCCGCGGGTGGGAGCGCAGGCAGCTGGGTGATGGCGCAGATGCTGAGTACCGCGGCCACGGCGATGACCAGGACCGCGGCCTCCACCGACACGGTCGCTGCGATCGTGGCAGCCGTCGCCGGACCGGTGATTGTGGCGGCGCCGAAGCTCGCGGCCTCCAGCGAGTTCGCCCGAGCCAGCCGAGCTCGAGGGACCAGACTCGGCAACATGCTGGTGAAGCCGCCGCTCACCATCGGCAGCGTCGCACCGGCGACCGCTGCGAGCGCTGGAGCGATCCAGTGCGCACTGTGGCCGACCACGGCCAGCAGGCTGAGCATGACCACGCCCAACACCGCCTGGTTGAGCGCGAGCGCACTCCGGCGGTACGGCGTCCTGTCGAGCCACGCACCGAGGAGCGGGCCGGTCACCACCGCGGGCAGCGCGTAGGCGGCTCCGGTGATCCCAGCCAGCGCGGGACTGTCCGTGCGGTCCAGGACGAGCAGCACCAGCGTGAACGCGACCATCTCGTCGGCAAGCCGGGCCAGGGTCGCTGCCAGGTAGTAGCTGGGCACGCCGATCCTCCTGTAACGCGATAGCGGCAGTTACGCGTTACGCTATCAAAGGCGTTACCGATAGGAGTGGGCAGTGGAGATTCAGACACCGGATCGGCTGGTGCGGCTCGCGGTCGACCTGGTCAACACCCGCACCCGCGACCCGGAGCAGCTGACGACACCGGACGCGGTCCGCGAGTTCCTTCTCGCCCATAGCGAGTCCGACCCGATCGAGCTGGACGAAGGCGACCTGGCCGAGGTCCGCGCGGTTCGTGAGCGGATCCGGCCGGTCTTCCACGCCGATCCGGCGGACGCGGCCAGAACGCTCAACGAGTTGCTCACGGAGTACGCCGTACGGCCGTATCTGTCCGAGCATGACGGGGTGCCGTGGCATCTGCATGTGGCCAAGCCGGACGCCACCTGGGCCGAGTGGCTGGCGGCGACGTCGGCGCTCGGACTCGCGAGTTTCGCGGCCGGCCATGGGTTTGACGCGATCGGCTCGTGCGCGGCCGCGGACTGCGAGCGGGTGTTCGTCAATCCGGCCGAGCGGCGGCCGCGCAAGTACTGCACCCCGACCTGCGCCAGCCGCACCAGGGTCGCCACGTATCGAGCACGCCGGCGCTGAGGCACGGCGAGGGCGGGGGGCAGGGAGTGGAGGGGGTCAGACCGTCTCGGCGATGACCAGTTGAGGTGCGACGTACTGGATGCCGGGCTCGGGGTTGGGTTCGAGGAGGCGGGACGCGACCTGGCGGCCGATCTCCTCGAGCCCTACCTCGATCGTGGTCAGGTGCCGGCTGACGCGCTGGTCATGCATCAACTGCTCCCAGTTGTCGACGCCGATCAGCGCCACGTCACCCGGGACCTGCCGGCCACTCGCCCGGATGACGCGCTCGGCGCCCCGGGCGATCGCGTCACTGCCACAGAAGATCGCGTCGACGTCGGGGGCCGAGGCCAGCACCTCGCGGGCGGCCTCCTCACCCCAGTCCTCCCGCCAACGGCCGAAGCGCACCGGCGTCACCCAGTCCAGGCCCGCGTCGGCGAGCACCTGGCCGGCGCCCGCGGCCCGGCGCTGCGCGGCGTTGTCGTGCGGCTCGGCGGTGATGTGGGCGATCCGGCGGCGGTCGGCCGACAGCAGGTGGGTCGCCGCGAGCCGTCCGATCGCGGTGTCGTCCGAGGTGATCGTGACGTCGTCCGGGTCCTCGGTGAAGGTGAAGGCGTAGATCACCGGTACGTCGAACCGGCTGGTGAGCGACGGGGTCGGGAACGACGTGCCGGTGCCGATCACGATCACGCCGTCGATCCGGCGGGCCCGCAGTTGCAGGATGCTCTCAGTGACGTCCTGCTCGTCGATCCGCGCGTCGTACAGCAGGATGGCCTGCTCCTTGGCGCCGAGCTCGGTGGCGGCGGTGGCCAGCACGACCCGGGTGAACGGATTCGACGCGCGGTGGGTGAGCACACCGATGGTCTGGCTCCGGCCGCGGGCGAAGGACCGGGCCAGCGCGTTGTGCCGGAAGCCGAGCCGGTCCGCGGTGACGCGGACGTGCTCACGGGTCGCCGCCGAGATCCGGTCGGTGCCGTTCAGGGCTTTGGACGCCGTCGACAGCGACACCCCGGCCGCCGCGGCCACGTCGGACAGGGTGATCAGCTGATCGGCCATTTCCTCATCGTAGTCAGCTTCGTGCCGTTCCCAGCGGGCTCACCGGGGCACCAGGGCGTGCTTTGCGAAGTCGCTTTCGCACGCGGGGAGGATCCGGCTACGCCGAGGCGGGGTGGCGCGCCTAGGATCGGGGCGGGACATCCGACCGGAGGAGTACGAGTTGAGTCACACCGTGGTGGCCGAGCTGGTGGCCAATGTGCTGAAGGTCACAGCCAAGGCCGGCGACACGGTGGGGCCGGAGGACACCCTGGTCATCCTGGAGTCGATGAAGATGGAGATCCCGGTGCTGGCCGAGGTGGCCGGCACCATCGTCGAGTTGCGGGTCGTGGAGGGCGAAGTCGTCCGCGACGGCGACCCGATCGCGCTGATCGAAGAGAAGTGATTCAACCGAAATGGCCGCCCGCGCGTCTTTACCAGTGAGGGCACCGGCCGGGAACTTCCGGTCGGGGCGTCGCGTTGAGCCGTCGTACGACGAACTCAGGGTTCAACCCGGGTTCTCCCGACGTGCGCAGAGGACGGTGACCGCGGCACCATGGCCTTCACGCTTATTGCCGAGAGGACCCTGGGAGGCGTTGCGGTGAAGCCGCTCGACACCCCGACCGCGGATGTGTCACGGCCTGCGCTCGAGCCCGTTCCGGACGCACTGCCGTCGTGGGACGAGATCGTCCGCACCCACTCCGCCCGCGTCTACCGGCTCGCGTACCGGCTGACCGGCAACAAGCACGACGCCGAGGACCTGACCCAGGAGGTCTTCGTCCGGGTCTTCCGCTCGCTGTCGTCGTACACCCCGGGGACCTTCGAGGGCTGGCTCTACCGGATCACCACGAACCTGTTCCTGGACGGCGCCCGCCGCCGGCAGCGGATCCGCTTCGACGGCCTGCCCGACGACGCCCACGACCGGCTCCCGGCCAAGGGCGAGGGCCCGGCCGAGAAGCTCGACTCGGACCTGTTCGACCACGATGTGCAGGATGCGCTGGACGCGCTGCCCGAGGACTTCCGCGCCGCCGTCGTGCTCTGCGACATCGAGGGCATGACGTACGACGAGATCGCCGACGTCCTGGACGTGAAGCTCGGCACTGTCCGCAGCCGGATCCACCGCGGCCGGTCGATGCTGCGCAAGCACCTCGAGCACCGGGCCCCGCGATCCGGGCAGACCCGGGTCGGCGGCCCGCCCGCCGACGGACCGTTGATCGGTGGAGGTGAGCACCGATGACCCTGCAGCACCCGATGGACAAGCTCAGCGCCGTCGTCGACGGCGCACTCGACCACGACTCCCGGGACAAGGTGCTGAGCCACCTGGTCGGCTGCGACACCTGCCGCGCCGAGGTGGACGCGCAGCGCCGGCTCAAGGCCCGGATGGCGGCCCTGGAGTCGCCGGACCCGTCCAGCGACCTGATGCAGCGCCTGATGGGCGTCTCGTCGTTCTCCCCAGAGCCGCGTGAGGAGGTCCGTCCGGTGCTCACGCCGGCGGTCACACTCTTCCCGCAGCGGTCCGCGTTCCCGGCCGGGCGCTCAGGTGGCACCCGGCCGGGCGCACCGCGGACCACGCGCTCCCGGCGGCGAACCGGCGTACTGGGTGCGGCCGGCTCCGCTGCCGCGGTCGCATCCCTGCTCGGTACGGCGTTCGTCGTCGGAGACCCGGCCCGCTCGGAGCAGCCGCCCGCGCTCCAGCCGCCGGTCGCGAGCTTCTCGTCCGACCACGCGAGCATGACCGGCGGAGCGCCGTTCGCCGACCCGGTCGCGCTGCTGAACTCCTACAACGGGACTGGGTACGCAGGGCTGAGCCCGACGCTCCAGCCGGTGGCCCTGACAGGACGCTGACCCGTGAGCCTCTCCCGGCTCGCCGTACTGGTCAGCACAGCTCTGATCGGCTTCGGCCTGCCCACGCCCGCCTTCGCGACACCCGGTGTCTCGCGTGCGGACTCGCCGACGGCGATCAGCTGGCTGAAGAAGGCCGCCGCGGCACCCAACCGGGTCTCGTACCACGGCACGCAGATCATCACCGCGTGGGGACCGCAGGGCGCGAGCTCGGCCATGCTCGACATCGTGCACGCGGCCTCGCAGGGCTCCGAGATCAGCGTGGTCGGTTCGTCGTCCGCACCGGGCGCCAAGGCGTTCGTGCAGCGCGCGACGACCACCGGAGCGGCGATCGACGGTGGTCCGCTGACTCTGCTGCAGGCGACGTACCAGCTCGTCTACAAGTGCTGCACGGACACCATCGGGCGGACCGCCGTACTGGTTGAGGCATTGCGGGACGACCAGACGCTGGCGGCCAGGTTTTGGATCGACACGGCGACCGGACTGCTGCTGCAGCGGCAGCTGTTCAGCGTGGACGGGAAGGCGATGGTTCGCGCGACGGTGTTCACCGAGCTGGAGATCGAGGACTCGGAGTTCCTCGGGCACCTGCCGCCGATGGTGCCCAACGGGGTCGAGTCGATGGGCATGGGCAAAGTCGGCGACCTGCGCTCGGCCGGCTGGGTCTGCGCCCCGGAGCTGCCCGCGTCGCTCACGCTCTACGACGTCCACAAGGACACCAGCAACGGGTCACTGCAGTTCTCGTACTCCGACGGGCTGTTCAACGTCTCGCTGTTCGAGCAGCGGGGAGCGCTGGATCCGGCCGCGGTCGCCGGGTTCAGCAGCACCGAGAACCCGGGTGTCTACCTCCGCTACGGGATGCCGTCGTACGTCGTCTGGTCGTCCGGAGGAATCGTCTACACGCTGATCGGGGATCTGCCGCCAGACATGCTCGGCCAGGTGGTCCGCGCATTCCCGCACGACGTGCCAATGAAGCTCACCGCCATCCAGCGAATGGGCACCGGGCTGGCCAAAATCGCGACCTGGCTCACTCCGATGGGTGCGCTTTCCGGGAAACTGGGATAATCGAATCTGGAAGTGCCTCTCGGTCACCCCGAGCAGGGGCCTCCGACCGACGACCACGACGATGACGTGAGGCGGGGACCGTGACCAGCGACGACGCCGAGCCGACAGTTCCGAACCCCGCGACCGCGGAGCCGACCGCGATCCTGCCCACCAACGGCACGCCCCCCGCTGGTCCTCCTGCCGGTTCATCACCCCTGACCGCACTTGCGCCGCCGACGCCGAGTGCGGGCAACGCACCGATCCCGCCGCCGGGCAATGACGCGCCGTATCGGCAGACCAACGGACGCTCCGTGACGCAGCGCAGCTTCGGCAAGCCACAGGCGCAGGAGCCGACCTTCCGGCCGGTGTACCCGGGTCAGGCGTGGCCGACGCAGCAACCGGCGTACCGGCCGACGTACACACCGCCGCCACCGCTCGACTGGCACCAGCAGCAGGCCCGTGCGTACACGCCGGCCCCGCCGCCGAAGGCCAACCGGGTGATCACCATCGCGGCAGTGGTCGCGCTGGTGATCGGGGTGATCGCCGGAGCCGGTGCGGCCGCGACCGTCGTCACCCTCGACAACCACGGCACCCCGGTCGCCGATCAGCCCAACACTCCGGTCGGCACCGGCACCGACCCGAAGATCCGGACCGGATCCGTCTCCGCGGTCGCCGCCACCCTGTTGCCGAGTGTCGTCCAGTTGAAGGTCCAGGGCGCCGACGGCTCCGATGCCACCGGGTCCGGGTTCGTGATCGACAACCTCGGGCACATCCTGACCAACAACCACGTCGTCGCGGCCGCGGCGAGCGGCGGCTCGATCCAGGTCGTCACCCAGAGCGGCAAGAACTCGACCGCACGGCTGGTCGGCCGGTCGCCGGCGTACGACCTGGCCGTCGTCCAGGTGGTCGGCCTCGACGCGCCGTCGGTGCAGTTCGGCCGGTCGGACCTGGCCATCGTCGGGCAGGACGTGGTCGCGATCGGCTCGCCGCTCGGGCTGGCCGGCACGGTCACGTCGGGGATCATCTCGGCGAAGAACCGCCCGGTGACCACGGGCGACAGCGTGGACCAGACGTCGTACATCAATGCGCTGCAGACCGACGCGGCGATCAACCCGGGCAACTCCGGCGGACCGCTGGTCGACATGAACGCGCGGGTGATCGGGGTCAACTCCGCGATCGCGACCGTGCGCGGTTCGGAGGAGCAGAGCGGGAACATCGGGCTCGGGTTCGCGATCCCGATCGACCAGGCCCGGCGGACCGCGCAGCAGTTGATCGCAACCGGCAAGGCGTCGTACCCGGTGATCGGGGCGAGTGTGGACATGACGTTCGAAGGGGGGGCCCGGGTGAGCGCGGTGAGCACGGGTTCCCCGGCGGCGAAGGCCGGGTTGCGGGTCGGTGACGTGATCACGTCGATCAACAGTCAGACAGTGGATTCCGCCGAGGTGCTGATCGTCGCCATCCGGACGCATCAGCCGGGGGAGAGCGTCCGGATCATCTACGAGCGCAGCGGTAAAGCCCGGCAGGTGAACCTCACCTTGGCTCAGCAGATCGGCTGAGCTTCACTGGTACGGCGGGACGCGTGAAGCTGACCCGGCAGGCGGCGTGACCGGACTGCGGATACCCTTGTCGGCGTTGGGAATGTGGGCTGGACGACGATGTACAGAGAGGTGGGGACATGTTCGGCATCGGGCCGCTGGAGCTGGTCGTGATCGCGATCGTCGCCGTACTCGTCTTCGGCCCGGACCGGCTGCCGGAGTTCGCCCGGACCGCGGGCCGGCTGTTGCGTCAGGTCCGCCAGATGGTCAACACCGCGCAGACCGACCTGCGCAACGAGCTCGGCCCGGAGTTCGCCGACCTCGACCTGCAGGACCTGAACCCGAAGAACTTCGTCCGCAAGCACCTGCTCGAGGGCTCCGACGACCTCGACGACAAGGCGGTCGCCGACTTCAGCGATTCCGCCCCGCAACGCCTCCCGGCCGGCCAGAAGCCGCCGTACGACCCCGAGTCGACCTGAGGCTAATCGCGCCGGAAGAGCAGCGCGACGGCGACGGCGCCCGCGACGGCTGGTAGTAGCGCGAGAGTTCCCCAGAGTGCCGGGAAGATGCGGACTCCGTACTCGGAGGACGCCAGCAGGAGCGCGGCGAGGCCTGCGGTGAGCAGGACGACGAGCACGCCCAGGCTCGCGGCGATCCGCCGGTTCGAACGGGCAACGCCCACCACCAGCAACCACAGCAACGCGTCGACCACGGCGACGCCGTACACGAGGCCGTAGAGCAGGCCCGCGGACGGCTGCTTGCCGGACGACGCGTAGGCGGTGGTGGCGTGGTCGATAAGGGTGCGGCTGCCGGCCTGGTCCGCGATCGCGGCCGCGGCGAGGACGATCGAGAGCACCACGGCGAGCAACGCCGTACTCCGGCCTCCTCTTGCCTGCGTGGCGACTCGGGGAGTTTCAGATAGTGACTGTCTCATGCAAGTGACTGTACGAACGCGTCTCGCTCGGCGTCAAGAGTTTTAGACAGTGACTTGCTGAAGCGTGGGACTGTCTCTTAGGGTGCCGCTATGGCTACCGGACTGCGGGAACGCTGGCGTGTGAAGGCGCGGCGCACCATCCAGGAGTGCGCGCTCGACCTGTTCGACGAGCGCGGTTTCGCCGCGGTCACCATCGAGGAGATCGCCGCCGCGGCCGAGGTCTCGCCGTCGTCGGTCTACCGCTACTTCGGCACCAAGGAGGGGATCCTGGTCGCCGACGAGTTCGACAACATGAGCCAGGAGGCGCTGGAGGAGATCCTCGATCTCAACGATCCCGTCGGCAGTCTGGTCCAGATCGTGCTCAGGTACGAAGCGGCACCGGACGACGGTGAGACCTCACGGGCCGAGCGGAGCCCCTGGCGCCGGGTGCGCTACTTCTTCCAGGAGCCATCGGTCCGCATGGCCGCCTGCGCCGCCCTGGACCGCGCCGGCCAGCGCATCGCCCCCCTGATGGCGCGCACCGGCGAGTTCACCGAGACCCAGGCCCGCGTGGCCGCGAACGCCTTGGTCTTCGGCTACTTCGCCGCTCTGGAGCAGTGGTACGTCGAGGGCGGCGACCACCCGATCGCCGACTACGTCGAAGATGGCCTGACACCTCTGCGCACGATCTGGTCTTCAGCTGGAGAGGTCGGCGGCCAGTAGGTCGTAGGTGACTTTGCCGTCGAGGTGGGTGGAGAGGGGGAAGGCTTCGCGTTCGGTGCCGGTCAGTTGGAAGCCCGCCTTCTCGGCGGTGCGGCGGGCGGCTGTGTTGCTGGCGGCCGTGCGGATGAACAGCCTCCGGCCGCCGAAGCCGCCGGCGTCCTCCGCGGCGAAGTACCACTGTGTGACTCGCTCGACAGCCTCGGCCATCACGCCCCGGCCCTGCGCGTCGGGATGTAACCAGTAGCCGAGTTCGCCGTCCCGCACCTGGTCGCGATGGATCCCGAACAGGGTGATGTTGCCCAGCCCCTGGTCCGTCTCGGCATCGGCCACACACCAGTTGAACCTGCGGCCGGCGGCGGCCTGCGCGGCCATGTCCTTCAACCAGAACCGCGCGTCCTCCGCGGTGAACGGCTGCGGGATGAACGGCAGGAAGTGAGCGGTCGCCTGGTTGGTGCGAGCGGTCGTGATCCGCGGGATCTCGTCCGCACGCCAGGTGCGCAGCCGCAACCGTGGTGTCTCCAGGATCGGGTGCTCGTACCACGGCTGCCGCGGCCTGCGGGGATCGTCCGGCCCGATCCAGGCCGTCCAGGCGTCGACCCGGCGGCCGCTTTCCTCGGCCAGCGCGGGGATCGTCTCACCGAAGTGGAACCCGGTCGCCCAGGCGACCCGCCGCGACGGCCAGTTGCCGACCCGCGCCCACCAGTGGACGACGTGAAACCCGCAGGTGGTGAAGCCGAACTCGAGCAGCAACCGCACCGCCCGGCTCGCCACGCCGGCGCCTCGAGCCCATTCCGACAGGCTGTAGTGGATGCGTGCGTTGCCGTCGCCGTCCGGCTCCAGCGCGGCGGAACCGGCGTACCGGCCCTTGTACTCGACGATGAAGAGGAGCCGCTCGCGCTTCGCCCAGGCTTCGACGATGCCGTAGCCGATCCAGCGCCGCGCGTCGTCCGCGTCGAAGCCGCGGCCCGGGTCCTCCCGTTGGCGGTCGATCTGGCCTTGGAGGTCGTCGGGTCGGGGACCCCGCAGCGTGACCACGCCGTCGGTCAGGACCGGATGCTCAGCAGGAATCGGCACTCGGCCAGTCAACAACCCCGCAGGGTCTCAACAACAGGCAGGGTTCAGCGGCCGACGGGGGACAGGCCGAGTTGGCGGCCGAGGAGGCCGCGCGGGCGGCCGCCGAGCTTCGCGGCGATCTGGTCCAGGATCTGCGCGGCCGGGGTCTCCGGATCAGTGGCGACCAGCGGGTTGCCCAGGTCGCCACCACTGCGCAGGCGCTCGTCCAGCGGGATCTCCCCGAGCAGGGGGATGTTGTAGCCGAGCCGCGCGGACAGTGTCTCCGCGACCCGCGTCCCGCCGCCGGAGCCGAAGATCTCGATCCGGTGCTCGGGACCGCAGTGCGGGCAGGGCAGGTACGACATGTTCTCGACCACGCCCGCGACCCGCTGGTGCACCATCTGCGCCATCGTTCCGGCCCGCTCGGCCACCTCGGCGGCGGCCTCCTGCGGCGTCGTCACCACGATCACCTCGGCGCTGGTCAGCCGCTGGCCGACCGAGATCGCGATGTCGCCGGTGCCCGGCGGCAGGTCGAGCAGGAGTACGTCGAGGTCGCCCCAGTACACGTCCGCCAGCATCTGCACCAGCGCGCGGTCCAGGATCGGGCCGCGCCACGCGACCACCTGGTCCCGCTTCGGCTTCAGCATGCCGATCGAGATCACCTTCACGCCGTGCGCGGGCACGGGCATGATCATGTCGTCCACCGCGGTCGGCCGCTCGTCCGCGACGCCGAACATGGCCGGCACCGAGTGCCCGTAGATGTCGGCGTCGAGCACGCCGACCGAGAGTCCCTGCTGGGCCATCGCGACCGCGAGGTTGACCGTCACCGACGACTTGCCCACGCCGCCCTTGCCGGACGCGATCGCGAACACCTTCGTCAGGGAGTCCGGCCGGGAGAACGGGATCTCCTTCTCCGCCACGCCGCCCCGCAACTGCGTCTGCAGGGCCGCCCGCTGCTCGGCCGACATCACGCCGAGGTCGATCTCGACCCCGGTGACGCCGTCGAGTTTGCTGACCGCGGCCGTGGTGTCGCGCCGGAGCGTGTCCTTCATCGGACAGCCGGCGACGGTCAGCAGGATCCGTACGGCGACCACGCCGTCTTCTCGCACGACGACGGACTCGACCATGCCCAGATCGGTGATCGGCTTTTTGATCTCCGGATCCAGCACACCACCGAGCGCCGTGGTCACCTGATCAGCAGTGGGAGCCATACCCCAAGGCTACGTGCTCCCCCGAACCCGCCCGACCACCGTCCGTGTGACGTACCTCCAGGAAGGTGACCCTTACCTCACAGACCAGGGGCACCGTAGACGGGGAACCAGCGGGCCAGGTCTTGTTCGAGGCGGAGGTCGGTGGCCAGCAGGGACTTGATCTGGAGTTCGGTGGCGTTGTCGCGGCGGTCCTGGCCGGTGGGTGCGAACGGGTACCAGGAGCCGCGTTTGTACAGGTAGACCAGGCCGAGCGACTGGCTGCCGTTGGTGAAGGCGACCAGGGTGCAGAGCAGGGCGGAGCCGAAGCCGGCGTCGACCAGGGAGGTGTTCACGCCGTGCAGGTCGGTGACGAGGCCCTCGATGTTGTCGGGAGTGGTCTGGCGGACCAGCCAGGTGAAGCCGTAGGAGTCCGTGTGGCTGGTGAACTTGCCGTCGTCGAGGGCGAGCAGCTTGTCGACCTCCTCGCGCAGCGTCGAGAAGCCACCGCCTTCGGCCGCCTTGAAGCAGACCGAACCACTCCCGGTCGGCCGGAAGCCGGCCGCGGTCTCCAGGGTGATCGCGGCCGACGGGAGCGAGAACAGCTGATCGAGGTTCGGCGGAACGGCTTTGCTCCGGCCGAGCAGGATGTCGAGAAGGCCCATAGGTCGAGGGTATGTCTCTAGGCCTGCTCGCCCAGCTCACGCGACAGCACACCGAGCCGGTCGAGTCGCTTCTCGAGCGGCGGGTGGGTGGAGAACAGCGACGACAGGCTCGCGCCCTTGCCGGAGATCGCCGGCACGAAGAAGAACGCGTTGAACGCCTCCGCCTGGCGCAGGTCGCGCGACGGTATCCGTGCGATGTCCCCGCTGATCTTCGTCAACGCGGATGCGAGGGCCGACGGTCGCCCGGTCAGCATCGCGCCGGCCCGGTCCGCGGCCAGTTCCCGGTACCGCGAGAGCGCCCGGGTCAGCAGGAAGGAGATCGCGTAGACGGCGATGGACACGGCGATGATCGTGAGCACGATGACCGCGGTGTTCTGGTCACGGTTGCGTCCCAGGCCGCCGTACAGACCGAAGCGGGTGATCAGGCCGGCCAGCACACCGAGGAACGACGCGATCGTCATCACGGCCACGTCCCGGTGCGCGACGTGCGAGAGCTCGTGCGACAGCACACCCTCGAGCTCGTCGGTGTCCAGGCGGCGCATGATGCCGGTCGTCACGCAGACGACAGCCTTGTTCGGGTTGCGGCCGGTGGCGAACGCGTTCGGCAGGTCGACGTCGGCGACGGCGACCCGCGGCTTCGGCATGTCGGCCAGCGCGCACAGCCGGTCGATCGCGCCGTGCAGTTGGGGAGCCTCCTCCGGCGTGACGATCCGTCCGCGCATCGCATAGAGCGCGATCCGGTCGGAGAACCAGTACTGCACGAACAATGCGCCGCCCGCGATCACGATCGCCAGTACGGCGCTCTTCGTCAGCGCGATCAGCAGCGCGACGAAACCGACGTACAGCAAGCCGAGCAAGAAGCTCGTGATGATCATCCGGCTGGACAGCCCACGGTCAGGCGCAAATCGACTCTTCATCCCACGTCCTTCCTTACCTGACAACGAGCGTAGCTCGGGTCCGAAGGGCTCAAACCCGGTCGTCCTCGCGGCTCTTCAGGTCCAGATCGGCCAGCAGCGAGCGGAGTTCGGAGCGCAGGAAGTCGCGGGTCGCGACCTCGCCGACGGCCATCCGCAGCGACGCCATCTCCCGGGCCAGGAACTCCATGTCCGCGCGGGTCCGGGCGTCGACGTCGCGGTCGCGCTCGTACTCGACCCGGTCGCGCGCCTCCTGCCGGTTCTGCGCGAGCAGGATCAGCGGAGCGGCGTACGACGCCTGCAGGCTGAGCGCCAGAGTGAGGAAGATGAACGGGTACTCGTCGAACCGCCAGTTCCCCGGCGCGAAGATGTTCCAGGCGACCCAGAAGAAGATCGTCGCGGTCATGTAGACCAGGAACCGCCCGGTGCCGAGGAAGCGGGCGATCCGCTCCGACAACCGCCCGAACGCGTCCGCGTCGTAGGCGTTCCGCCGGACGATCGTGCGGCGCAGCTCGCGGGGGATGTCCAGGCGGTTGGTGTTCCGGAGCAGGCGGCGGTCGTCGGAGCTACGGTCGTCACGGGGCATCGTGGTCCACCTCCTGCTGTTCCTGCTCATGGTTCGGTTCGTCGCGCCAGTCGTCGGGCAGCAGATGGTCGAGCACGTCGTCGACGGTGACCGCGCCGAGCAGCCGGCCCTCGTCGTCGAGCACCGGTGCCGCGACCAGGTTGTACGTCGCCAGGTACTTGCTGACCGCGGTCAGGCTGTCGTCCGGCCGCAGTCCGTCCAGATCGGTGTCCAGTACGGCGGTCACCAGCTCGGACGGTCGTTCGCGGAGCAGCCGCTGGATATGGCCGACACCGATGAACCGTCCGGTCGGAGTCTCCAGCGGTGGCCGGCAGACATAGATCATCGCGGCCAGTGCCGGACTGAGCTCCGCGTTCCGCACATGGGCGAGTGCGTCCGCCACCGTGGCGTCGGCCGACAGGATGACCGGCTCCGAGGTCATCAGTCCGCCGGCCGTTCGCTCCTCATAGGTCAGCAGTCGCCGTACGTCCTCGGCTTCGTCCGGCTCCATCAGCGTCAGCAGTCGCTCCGCGGTTTCCGTCGGCAGTTCGGCGATCAGGTCGGCGGCGTCGTCCGGTGACATCTCCTCGAGCACGTCCGCGGCGCGCTCGGTGTCGAGACCGGCCAGGATCTCCACCTGGTCGTCGTCGGGCAGCTCCTCCAATACGTCGGCCAGGCGCTCGTCGTTCAGCGCGGCCGCGATCTCCTTGCGCCGCTTGGGGGACAGGTCGTGCAGTACGCCGGCCAGGTCGGCGGCCTTCATCGACTCGAACGCGGCCAGGATGTGCGTCGCACCCTGCCCCTCCTCGACCTGTGCGAAGCCCTCGACGTCACTCCAGTCGAGTACGTGCGTCTGTCCGCGCCGCCGGAACCGCTTGGCTCCCTCCCGCACCGCAACCTTCGAGAGCACCCAGTCCCGGGTCCGCCACTGCGCCATGGCCATGTCGAACACCACTGCGGTCGTACCGGTCTCGCGAATGGTGACAGTGCGGTCCAGTAGTTCGCCCAGCACCAGCACCTCGGTCTGACGCTGCTCGAAGCGCCGCATGTTGACCAGACCGGTCGTGACCACGTGCCCGACGTCCACGGACGTCACCCGGGTCATCGGCAGGAAGATCCGGCGCCTGGTGAACACCTCGATCACCAGGCCGAGCACCCGTGGCGGTTGGTTGCCCTGGCGCATCATCGCCACGACGTCGCGGACCTTGCCGACCTGATCCCCGTTCGGGTCGTACACCGGGAGACCAGCCAGCCGGGCCACGTAGACGCGCGACGGTGATCCACTCATGCTCGAAGGCTAACCCGCCGGAGCGTGAAGTCAGCTGAGGCGAGGACGGCGGCGGATGCGGCGGTGCAGAGTGATCGGCGCCTTGCCCCTCGTTGTCGCCGTCGTGCCCACTGGCGCCTCGGCCCGCGGACGGTCGTCGTACCGCCCGGCTGCCTCGGTGATCTCCCCGGTCGGCTCCAGGACGAGCAGGTCGGCCTCGGTCTTCCAGCGCTCGAGCTGAGTGTCCAGACCGGCCGCGTTCAGCCGCTCCGTCCGCAGCACCTGGGCCGCGGCCGTCCACTCCTCGCTGCCCGGGTCCAGCCGTCGTACCGTCGCCTGCCAGCTCGCCAGCCGGTTGGTGGCCGGCTTGGCCGGTACGACGACCTCCGCCGAGCCGGCCGTGACCAGTCCGGGCAGCGGCTGCTCGGCGCTGTCGGCCGCATCCGCGAGTACGACGTACTGGCCGTCGACCGTGGCGAACCACGCGGGAGCCGGACGGCCGCCGTTCCACGACAGCCAGACCAGTCCAGCCTTTTTCATCACGGCCGCGATCTCGGTCACAGCGTCCTCGGTCGTCACGGCACCAGGGTGTCACAGTGAGCGATGTCACCGGGCGCGGCGCGAGACTTTCGCCGTACGCTGCCGGTGACCGGTGAGTAACCGACGAGAGGGACACGGTGATGGCGGAGCAGGTCTTGCGCAGCAGGCGGTCGTGTCTGGCGACTCCCGGGTCGAACCCGCGGTTCCTGGCCAAGGCGAAGGGACTCGATGCCGACCAGGTGTTCCTCGATCTGGAGGACTCGGTCGCGCCGATCGCCAAGGTGGACGCGCGCAAGAACATCGTCGCCGCGCTGAACGAGGGCGGCTGGGGGACCAAGGTCCGCGTCGTCCGGGTGAACGACTGGACCACCGAGTGGACCTACGCGGACGTGATCGAGGTCGTCTCCGGTGCGGGCGCGAACCTGGACTGCATCATGCTGCCGAAGGTGCAGACCGCCGAGCAGGTGGTCGCGCTCGACCTGCTGCTGACCCAGTTGGAGAAGGTGCACGGGTACGAGCCGGGCCGGATCGGCATCGAGGCGCAGATCGAGAACGCGCTCGGCCTGATCAATGTGAATGCGATCGCCACCGCGTCGCCGCGGGTCGAGACGATCATCTTCGGGCCGGCCGACTTCATGGCGTCGATCAACATGAAGTCGCTGGTGGTCGGCGAGCAGCCGCCCGGGTACGACGTCGGCGACGCGTACCACTACATCCTGATGCAGATCCTGATGGCCGCCCGCGCACACGGGAAGCAGGCGATCGACGGTCCGTACCTGCAGATCAAGGACGTGGACGGGTTCCGCCGGGTCGCGGGCCGCTCGGCCGCGCTCGGCTTCGACGGCAAGTGGGTCCTGCACCCCGACCAGATCGCCGCCGCCAACGAGGTCTACTCCCCGCGCCAGGAGGACTACGACCACTCCGAGAACATCCTCGACGCCTACGACCATTACACCTCCGCTGCGGGTGGCGCCCGCGGCGCGGTGATGCTCGGCGACGAGATGATCGACGAGGCGTCCCGCAAGATGGCCCTCGTCATCTCCGCCAAGGGCCGCGCCGCCGGCATGACCCGCACGGATGTCTGGCAGCCTCCGGCCGACTAGCCCACTTGGGCCATGATCGCCAGCAGGTGACCGTCGGGATCGGGGAAGAACGCCATCCATTCCTCGACCCCGTTGTCGTGCTTGTGGATCAGGTGCGGCGCGTTCTCGAATTCCACGCCGCGTCCGCGCAATTCGTCGTACGCCGTCTGGATGTCGTCGACCTGGAAGTACAGGATCGACGGGTCGCCGGCCGGGCCGTCGTTGGCGCTGAGGAACAACCGCGTCCCACCGCAGTCGAAGAACGCCAGATCCCCGAACGTGTAGAGATGCGGCAGCCCCAGGACCTTCCCGTAGAAGTCGACCGCGGTCTGAATGTCGCTCACCGGGCGCGCGATCTGCCCGATCGCACCTAGCTGCACAGCCATGTCCGGCACTCCTTGTCGTCGCAGGGCGCTGTCGGCGGGTACGCCGCGCCAGGTCCGGAGCTCGGCCCGGCGCTCCAGGCCGAGCTTCATCAGCGCGTTGGCGACGTGGAACTTCACCGCGTCGACGCTGACTCCCCGCCGCCGCGCGATCTCCCGGTTCGGCATCCCGTGCCGCACCGCGTCCACCACCTGCCACTCGGCGGGCGTCAGTACGTCGGGATGCCGCGGCCGTCCACGTGTACCCACGACCTCAAGCTAGCGCCGAAGACGCCGAATTACCCTCCCCCTCAGAAGGCCCAGACCTTGTAGATCCGGATCGGCTTGACCGGCGGCCCGTCCTGGTCGGGGTCGGCGATGCCGGCCGCGACCATCCGGTCGAAGGTGGACATGCCGGCGATCACGTGGCCGAGGACGGTGTAGTTCGGGGCGATGTTGGCGAACGAGTGCACCACGAAGAACTCGGACCCGTTGGTCCCCGGTCCCTGGTTGCCGTAGGCAACAGTGCCGCGCGGGTAGGTCTCCTGGCCGGTGACCTCGTCGGGGAACTTGTACCCCGGGCCGCCCTCCTCCTGGCGGTAGATGTCACCGCACTGCAGGACGCCCAGGCGGGACGAGTTCGTCAGCCGGAAGCACTGGGTGCGGTCGTAGAACCGGCTCTTCACCAGGTGGACGAAGTTATGTACGCCGCAGGGCGCGTTGGCGCGGTCCATCCGGACCACGAACGGTCCGTAGTTGGTCAGGAAGTACACGTCGACCGTGCCCTTGGCGCGAGCCGTCGCGGACGGGATCCGGACCGGCTTGGCCGCCGGGTTCTCCGGCGTCGGGGTGAACTCGCACTTCGTCACCGGCCGCGGGTGACCGGCGGGCGCGGCGGAGGCGGTGGTGGTGGTCAGCGTCGCGGCGACCAGGGTGGCCGCGATCAGGGCGGTGAGTGATCGCTTCATGCGCTCACGGTAGTACTCCGCTCGCTCTGTGCACATCCGCTCACCGTAGTACTTCACTCGCTCTCTGCGGAGATCCCGCAAGGATTCGGCCGCGGACTCGATCTCGTCGCCCCGGCCGCCTAAGGTGTTGCGGTCCGCTGCGGAAGGTGTGGTGTGTGAACGGCGAGATACTGGCAGGGCGCTACCGATTGGTGACCCTGCTGGGCAGAGGTGGTGCCGGTGAGGTCTGGCAGGCCGAGGACATGGTTCTGGCCCGCCAGGTGGCGGTCAAGCTGCTGCGCCGGCTCGAAGGCGACCCCATGGACGCGGTCGAGCGGTTCCGGGCCGAGGCCCAGTCGGCCGCACGGCTGACGCACCCGAACGTGGTTGCGACGTACGACGTCGGCAACGAGGGCGAACACGTGTTCCTGGTGATGGAACTCGTTTCCGGGCCGGATCTGGCCCAGCTGATGCGTACTGCGGGCCTGCCGACGGCAGAGCTGGTCACCGACATCGCCACGCAGGGTGCACGGGCTCTGGACGCCGCTCACGCCGCCGGGATCATCCACCGCGACGTGAAGCCGGCGAATCTACTGCTGGCCCCGGACGGCACGCTCAAGATCACCGACTTCGGCATCGCCAAGCGCGCAGGCAACGAGACGACCGCACTGGGTGTCCTGCTCGGTACGGCGTCGTACGTGTCGCCGGAGCAGGTCCGTGGCAAGGCCGCCACCCCCGCCAGCGACTGGTACTCCTTCGGCTGCGTGCTCCACGAGCTCCTCGCCGGTACGCCGCCCTTCACCGGCCCGACCGCCGATGCGGTGATGCGCCAGCACCTCGACGCACCCCCGCCGCCTGTCACGCGGACCGACGTACCGCCGGAGCTGGCCAAGCTCATCACTCACCTGCTGGCCAAGGAGCCGGCGGACCGCCCGTCGTCCGCGGCCGATGTGGCCCGGCTGCTCACGCCGTCCGCCCAAACGCAGGTGCTGGCCTTCACACCCGCCGCAGCGCCGGAAGACGTGATCGGCGTGGGCACCTGGGAAGACGAGCCGGCCGAGACCGGCACGCACCGGGCGCCGCGGCGACAATTCCCGTTGGTCAAGGTGGGGGTGGCCGCGGCGGTCGTGCTCGCTGCGATCTCCGGGGGACTGTTGCTGCGTGAGAGCGTGACGGACGACCCGCCGGCGCAGGCCGGTGGGACACCGTCCGCACCGGTGCAGAAGGTGGCGGCGCCCAAGACCACGCCGAAGCCCACACCGACGCCGTCGAAGACTCCGTCCAAGAAGCCGACGCCCAAGCCGACTCCGACGGAAACGCAGCACCAGAACCCGCAGGCGGCGCTGGTGCAGTCGTTGCGAACGCTGGCCGCGCAGGTGCGGGCGACCCAACAGGGAAGCCGGAGCAGGGCTCCGCGGGATGCCGCACGCGAGCTCGACCAGGCCGCGGAGGCGCTCGACCACGGCGACACCGATTCTGCGGCCAAGCACTTCTACTCCGCCCGGCAGCGGCTGATCGAGGCGCAACAACGCCACCGGTGGCAGGCCACCCCGCAGATCGCCGCCTTGTTCTCCGTCGTCAGCAGCACGTTGCCCCGGCCGGACGGCAACAACAACGAGTGAGCCACGCGACCTTCGGTAGGTGGCCGGTGTCACAGCGGGTGTCACCCTCGTGCCGGGATGCTGAGAACCGCGATACTCGCGGGTAAGGCCAACCCCAATCGACGCAGGCCGACCGAAGGAGCCGGGATGAGCAGGTTGCAGCAGACCGACGGGCTGACCGACATCCAGGAGGAGATCCTGAAGACGGTCCGCGCGTTCGTCGAGGCGGAGATCCTCCCGGTCGCCACCGAGCTCGAGCACCGCGACGAGTACCCGACCGAGATCGTCGAGGGCCTCAAGGAACTCGGCCTGTTCGGCCTGATGATCCCGGAGGAGTACGGCGGACTCGGCGAATCGCTGCTCACCTACGCGCTGTGCGTCGAGGAGATCGCCCGCGGCTGGATGAGCGTGTCCGGCATCATCAACACCCACTTCATTGTCGCGTACATGCTGCTCCAGCACGGCACCGACGAGCAGAAGCAGAAGTACCTGCCCCGGATGGCGACCGGCGAGGTCCGCGGCGCGTTCTCGATGTCCGAGCCCGGCTGCGGCTCGGACGTGGCCGCGATCAAGACCAAGGCGGTCAGGGACGGTGACGCGTACGTCGTCAACGGCCAGAAGATGTGGCTGACGAACGGCGGCTCGTCGAACCTGGTCGCCGTACTCGTGAAGACCGACGAGGGGCAGGACTCGGTCTACCGGAACATGACCACGTTCCTGGTCGAGAAGGAGCCCGGGTTCGGTGAGGTGGACAAGGGCCTCACGATTCCCGGCAAGATCGAGAAGATGGGTTACAAGGGCGTCGACACCACCGAGCTGGTCTTCGACGGCTACCGGATCGACGCCGGCCAGATCCTTGGCGGCGTACCGGGCAAGGGCTTCTACCAGATGATGGACGGCGTCGAGGTCGGCCGGGTGAACGTCGCCGCCCGCGGGTGCGGGGTCGCGCGGCGGGCGTTCGAGCTGGGGATCTCGTACGCGCAGCAGCGGGAGACGTTCGGCAAGAAGATCGCCGAGCACCAGGCGGTGCTGTTCCGGCTGGCCGACATGGCGGTCAAGGTGGAGGCGGCACACGAGCTGATGGTGAAGGCGGCCCGGAAGAAGGACAGCGGCTCCCGCAACGACTTCGAGGCCGGCGTGGCGAAGTACCTGGCCAGCGAGTACTGCTCGCAGGTGGTGGAGGACTCGTTCCGGATCCACGGGGGCTACGGGTTCTCCAAGGAGTACGAGATCGAGCGGCTGTACCGGGAGGCGCCGATGCTGCTGATCGGCGAGGGTACGGCGGACATCCAGCGGATGATCATCGGCCGCCGGCTGCTCGAGGACTACAAGCTCTGAGACCGGCCGGCACGCTGGGCCGACGGGCGGGGCGGTGCCAGTCGGCGTCCAGCGTGCGGCGGGGCAGGGTCTAGGCCGTCACCCGGGCGGGAGGCTGGCCGCGGCCGGGGAGATGTCGCACCGCTTGGCCAGCTCCGTCGTCGTACACCCGGACACCGCGGCCTCCAGCGCCACGGCCCGGGTCGAGCCGAGCAGTGAGCCCAGCGGGTCACTCCTCGGCGCGGACTCCATCGACGCCTGCCGCAGGATGCCCGGCGCGTGCTGGATCGGGTACACCAGAACCGGTTTGAGCTCTGGGTCCCTCAGCTTCGTCGGCACCTGCCGGCAGAACGCCGACGGCTGTAACTCGATCCCCCTGCCATCGAGGTACAGATCTCGGTCGTTCATGTCGAGCACCACCTCCCACAGCGGAGCGGGATGGGTGGCGACCGTGACCCGGGCCAGATCACGGGGTGTGAAATGAATACGGAGCACGATCCGGCCCTCCCTCATCTACGAACCGCCCACGACATCCCCAGTGCCGTCGGTCGCAGAATGTGGCGGACTGCTGACCGAACGCGATGGCCGCATTCAATCAAGGGCGTTGTTCGATCCACAACCGTTTGAACATTCCAAACGAGCGGGACTCGCGGCCATGGCATAAGGTTGCCAACCGGCCTATCAGGCGGTAATGGACGTCCGGGCTCAGAGCCAGTGGTTTCGCTTGAACAGCCGGTAAAGCACGGTGCACGCGGTCAGCATCACGCCGAGGATCACGAAGTACGCGTACTTGATGCGCAACTCCGGCATGTAGTCGAAGTTCATCCCGTAGATCCCGGCGATCACCGTCGGCACCGCCAGGATCGCCACCCAGGCCGAGATCCGCCGCATGTCCTCGTTCTCGGCCACCTGCACCTGGGCCAGCCCGGCCTGCAGGATCGAGCTGAGCAGCTCGTCGAACGAGATCACCTGCTCCTTGACCCGCAGCAGGTGGTCGTCGACGTCGCGGAAGTAGTTCCTGGTCTCGTCCGCGATCAAGGGGTGCCGCAGCGTCGACAGCGTCCGCATCGGCCCGGTCAGCGGCGCCACCGCGCGCTTCAGCTCCAGCACCTCGCGCTTGAGCTGGTAGACCCGGTCGATGCTCCGCCAGCCGCGTGGGGTGAACATGGCCGTCTCGATCGTGTCGATATCGGCCTGTACGGCGTCCGCGACCTCCAGGTACCGGTCCACCACATGGTCCGCGATGGCGTGCAGTACGGCACCGGGGCCGAGGGACAGGCGTGCCGGCTGCTTCTCCAGGTCCTGCCGCAGGCCGGCCAGCTCACTGTGCTCACCATGGCGGACCGTGACGACGAAGCCCGGCCCGCAGAACACCATCACCTCGCCGGTCTCGACCACCTCGCTGGTGGCGGTCAGATCCTCGTGCGGGACGTACCGGACCGTCTTCAGTACGGCGAACAGAGTGTCGTCGTACCGCTCGAGCTTGGGGCGCTGGTGCGCCTCGGACGCGTCCTCCAGGGCCAGTGCGTGCAGACCGAACTCCTTGCCGATGATGGCCAGCTGGCGCTCGTTCGGCTGGAAGAGGCCGATCCACACGAACCCCTGGCCCCGCCGGGCCCGGGCCAGCGCCTCGGTGTAGGAGTTGATCCGGTCGTCGCGGTGACCGTCGCGGTAGAAGCCCCAGTCGACCAGGGCGCCGTCCAGCTTGCCGCTGGCGACCAGGTCTCCCCGGGCCGGGCCGTCACCGGCCGCACGCCGGGCGAAGACTCGTCCCATCCGGCGTGTCGCGCCCATGTCCCACCGTCGCCCGGCCATCACCGGCGAGGCTATCAAGACGCCGTAACCAGCCGTCGGCAATGATGGGGGTGGACGCACGTGGAGAGGAACGACGATGACCACGCAGGGCATGCCCTCGATGGACCCCCGGCCAAGCGGGCTGACGATCGGGACGTACGACACCTACCGGGAGGCGCAGCGAGCTGTCGACTACCTCTCGGACGAGAAGTTCCCGGTCGAGCACACGACCATCGTCGGCAACAACCTCCGTCAGGTGGAGAAAATCACCGGCCGGCTCACCTGGGGCCGCGCACTCACCGCGGGCCTGGCCAGCGGTGCCTGGTTCGGTCTGTTCGTGGGCCTGCTGCTGGGCCTGTTCACGACCGGTAACTGGCTCGCGGCCCTGCTCACCGGTGTGGTGCTGGGCGCCTTCTTCGGACTGGTGTTCGGTGGCCTCGGCTACGCCCAGTCGGCCGGTCGCCGCGACTTCACCTCCCGGACCGCGGTGGTGGCGACGACGTACGACGTACTGTGCGACTTCAAGTTCGCCGAAGAGGCGCGCAACCACCTGGCCAAGCTGGCGCTCAAGGGTGAGGTGAACCCGCGCGTGCCGGAGCAGCCGGTGCAGCAGCCGGTCCAGCAGCAGATGCAGCGCCCGACCGACTGACCCCGCCTGCTGGCGGGAGGTGACCTATCTCTCCTGCCGGTGAGAGCCACACCACGGACCGGATGCGCCCGGATTCGGCAGCATGGGTATCCACCGCGGAGGAGGAGCCGAGATGCAGTTCGGGCGTAGCTACGAGGAGTTCGAAGTCGGTGCCGTCTACAAGCACTGGCCGGGCAAGACGGTGACGGAGTACGACGACCACCTGTTCTGTCTGCTCACGATGAACCACCATCCGCTGCACCTGGACACGCACTACGCGGAGGAGTCCACCCAGTTCGGCAAGAACGTTGTCGTGGGCAACTACATCTACTCGATCCTGCTCGGCATGTCGGTGCCGGACGTGAGCGGCAAGGCGATCGCGAACCTGGAGATCGAGTCGCTCCGCCATGTCGCGCCGACCTTCCACGGCGACACGATCTACGGCGAGACCGTGGTGCTGGACAAGTGGGAGTCGAAGTCGAAGGACGACCGCGGCGTGGTCTACGTCGAGACCAAGGGCTACAAGCAGGACGGCACCGTCGTCTGCCTGTTCCGCCGCAAGGTGATGGTCCCGAAGAACAGCTACCTGGAAGCCCGGGGTGGGGAGCAACCCGGCCGCCCCACCCCTGCCTCCTAGATCCTCAGCTGAGGAAGAGTTCGATCACCGGCACGAGCACGTTCGGCTTCTGGATCGGGAGCTTGAGGGTGAGTACGTCGGCCGAGACGCCACCCATCGTGGTGTTCTGAGCGGTCTGGTGCGGGTCGTTGACGATGCGCTTGATCTCGGACGCGTCGTTCAGCAACTGGGCGTACTTCACCTTGCCGGCCATGCCGGGCAGGTGGATGTGGCCCATCGGCCAGGAGAACAGGTGCAGGTAGAGCCGGTTGCCCTTCTGCGTGAAGCGGCAGTCCGGGGGAGCGGTGTACTCGGCCGGGCGGGCGCCGCGGACGGAGCGCTCGTGCAGCCGCATCCACTCGCCGATCGACGCCAGCGTGGCCAGCGCCCGCGGGTCGAACTCGCCGCGCCCGGTCGGGCCGACGTTCAGCAGCAGGTTGCCGTCCTTGGACACGGAGTCGACCAGCATCTTCACCAGCAGCTCCGGTGACTTCCAGTCCAGGTTGTCGCGGTCGTAGCCCCAGCTGCCGTTCAGCGTCTGGCAGGCCTCCCACAGCACCGGCTGCCCGTCGCGCTGCATCGGACCGTCCGGCTGGTACTGCTCCGGCGTCACGAAGTCGCCCGGGATGTCCAGCCGGTCGTTGATCAGGATGTCCGGCTGCAGCTCGCGGACCATCGCCATGAGTTCCTCGGACCGCCAGTCGTCGCGGCCCTTCCCGTGGCCGTCCCGGCCGTCGTCGTACGTGCGGCCCGGGTAGGAGAAGTCGAACCACATGATGTCGATCGGGCCGTAGTTCGTCAGCAGCTCACGCGTCTGCGCGTGCAGGTAGTCGGCGTACACCGCGATATCCCGGCCGGCCGCCTTCGCGATCGCCTCCTCGTCGTCGCGCTGCGGGTGCACGAGGTCGATCGGGAACTCCGGGTGGTGCCAGTCGATCAGCGAGTGGTAGAACCCGACACCGAGCCCTTCGGCCCGGCACGCCTCGACGAACGGGCCGACCAGGTCCTTGCCCCACGCGGTCTTCGCGACGGTGTAGTCCGACACCTCGGAGTCCCACAGACAGAAGCCCTCGTGGTGCTTGGTCGTGAGTACGGCGTACTTCATGCCGGCCTCGCGAGCCGCCCTGGCCCACTTGGCCGGGTCGTACAGGTCGGGCTCGAAGTGGTCGAAGTACGGCTGGTAGTCCTCGTCGGTCAGCCGCTCGCGGTTCTTCACCCACTCGTGCCGGGCCGGCAGCGAGTACAGGCCCCAGTGGACGAAGAGGCCGAACCGCCAGTCGCGGAACTTCTCGACAGAGTGCGCGGGGGGCGCGTCGGTCATGTGTGATCTCCTCAAAGGTGTTGGGTCAGCGGCCGCCGAGGCCGGTGACGAGCAGGCCACGGACGAGATGCTTCTGCAGGAGGATGACGAGCAGCACGGTCGGGATCATCGCCATGATCGAGGCCGCCATCATCAGGTTCCACTGAGTGCCCTGCTGCCCGCTGAACTGCGCCAGGCCGAGCGGCACGGTGCCCTTGGTCTCGACGCTGTTGATGATGATCAGCGGCCACAGGAAGCTGCCCCAGAAGCTGATGAAGGTGAAGACGGTCAGGACGGCGATGGCCGGCCGCGCCAGCGGCAGCATGATCCGCAGGAAGGTACGGAACGGCCCGCACCCGTCCACCCTGGCCGCTTCCTCCAGCTCGGCCGGGACGGTCAGGAAGAACTGCCGCAGCAGGAAGGTGCCGAACGCGGTGAACGCCCACGGCAGGATCAGCGCCCAGTAGCTGTCCACCCAGCCGAGCGACTGCATCAGCCAGTACATCGGCACGATCAGCACCTCCTGCGGCACCATCAAGGTGCCCAGGAACAGCACGAACAGTTGCTCACGGCCCCTGAATTTCAGCCGGGCGAACGCGTACGCCGACATGCTCGAGGCGACCACCACGACGAGCGTCCCGGCGACCGCGACGAACAGGCTGTTCAGGAAGTAGCGGCCGAACGGCGCGAACGTGAACGCGTCGGCGTAGTTCTGCCAACGGATCTCGGTGCCGAACAGATGCGGGGTCGGCGTGAACACCTCGTCCGCGGGCTTGAGCGACGTGGACACGGCATACACCAACGGCGCGAGGAAGGCGAGCGCGACGAGCACCAGCAGGATGTGGGACACACTGCTGCGGATGCGGCGGCCGGTGTCTGCGGAAGCGAGTTCAGACGTCATAGTTCACCCACTTGCGTTGCCCGACGAACTGGATCGCGGTGATGCCCATGATGATCACGAACAGCACCCAGCCGGCCGCCGATGCCAGACCCATGCTCAGGAACTGCCAGCCCTGGTTGTAGACGTACATCACGATCGTCTGGGTGGACACGCCCGGACCGCCCTGGGTCAGGATGAACGGCTGCGCGAACACCTGGAACGAGGTGATCAGCGTCAGCGTGGTGGCGAAGAAGATCGACGGCGTGATCATCGGCCAGGTGACGTACCGGAACCGCTGCAGCACGCCGGCGCCGTCGATCTGTGCCGACTCCAGTTGCGACTGCGGCACCTGGTCGATGGCGGCGGAGAAGACCAGGAAGTTGTAGCCGAAGCCCTGCCAGACCGACATCGCCACGATCGCCGGCATCGCCCAGGTCGACGACCCGAGGAAGTTCGGCGCGCTGATGCCGAACCAGCTCTGCAGCACGCTGTCGATCAGGCCGCCCGGCTGGAACAACAGCCGCCAGACCATCGCGTTGGCCACCATCGGTGTCATCACCGGGATGAAGAACAGCACCCGGAACGCCTGCCGGCCCCTGATGTGCGGGCCGATCCAGAGCGCGAGCCCGAGGGAGACGACCAGGTTCAGCGGCACGTACAGCACCACGAACAGCACCGTGTTCAGCACGACCCGCCGGAACACCGGGTCGTGCAGCAGGTGGGTGTAGTTGTCGATGCCGAGGAACGAGCGCTGGCCGAACACCGGCCAGTCGAACAGGCTGATCCCCAGCGCCATCGCGGTGGGGAACAGCGTGAACAGGGCCAGCCCGGCCAGGCTCGGGGCCAGGAAGACCCCGGCGTGCCGGGCGTCCCTTCGCAGCGCGGGCCGCCGCCCCGCCCGGGTGGTACCGGGCGGTGCCCCAGGCGGGGCGGCGGTGGTGGTCGTCGTCACCATCAGGAGCCAGCGCCTGCCTGGTCCTGGATGGTCTTGAGTGCCTGGTCCGGCGGGATCTCGCCGTTCAGCGCCTGGGTGCCGAACCGGCCGAGCAGGTCGGCCACCTGGACCCAGTTCTTCGACGTGACCAGCGGGACCGAGTTCTCGGAGGCGTAATCCAGCGTCTCCTTCGCGCCGTCGATCCCCGCGGCCGTGAACCAGGCCGGGTGAGCGGCGGTGCGGGCCGGGTACGCACGGCCGGCCGAGGCCAGCGTGGTCAGCGGCTTCTCACTCGTCATCGACATGATCGCCTGGAAGGCGGCGTCCGGTGTCTTGCAGGACCGGGAGATGCCGAAGCCCGAGCCGGCGGTGTAGGTCTTGGAGCCGTCCGGACCGGCCGGGATGGGCGCGATGCCGAGCTGGAACTTGACCTTGCCCTTGGTGTCGATCAGCGACCACGGACCGTTCAGCTGCATCGCGGCCTTGCCGGAGGTGAACTGCGTGGTCTCGAAGTCGGTGTTGCCGGACGGCACCTGCGGGGCGATCTTGTCCGTGCGGACGAAGTCGGTGTAGCTCTGGAAACCCTGCTCGAACTTCGGGTCGGTGAGCGCGAGCTTGCCGTCGGCGAGCGGCTCGGCACCGGTGAAGGTCCGCACCCAGGACGTCACACCCAGATCGCCGGGTGCCGTCACCAGGCCGGTCCGGCCGGCCGCGGTGAGCTTCTTCGCCGCCGCGTTGAAGTCGTCCATCGTCCAGCCTGGCTTCGGGTCGGCGACGCCGGCGGCCTTGAACATGTCCTTGTTGTAGAAGATCACCATCGGGCCCGAGTCGTACGGGATCGCGATCTGCTTCCCGTCCACCTTGAGGCCGTCCATGATCGGCTTGTCGAAGTCCTCGGCCTTCAGGTTGTACTTCTTCATCAGGTCGTCCAGCGGCAGCATCGCACTCGCGTACGACGCGGTCCGCAGGCTCTGCATGCCGATGATGCACGGCGCCTTCCCGCTCGCCAGCAGGGTGCCGATCTTGGACCAGTAGCTGTTCCAGTCCGTGCCCTGGAGCTTGACGGTGATGCCGGAGTGGTCGGTGTGGGCCTGGTCGGCGACCTTCTGCCAGGCGGCCTGGTCCTCGGTGCCTCCGATCCAGAACTGCCAGGTGAGGTCGGCCTGATCGGCCGAACCGGATCCGCCGCTGCTGCCGCCGTTGCCGCCCCCACAAGCGGCCACAGCCGTGAGAGCCAGCGCCGACAGGGCGGCGGTGGCCCAGCGGCGTGCCCGCGCTGGTGTTGCTTTCATCGCTGACCTCCAGGGGATGTGCTATTCATCCGATCTATATGACGAACTCTTGACATGAGTCAACAGTTCGTGTCCTTAATTCAGGGTCGAAAGTCACGCTTGAGCCTGAAAAACCGCCCAGACATCCGATGTCTCTACGTCGAACATCGGATGTTTCCCAGCGAACGAGGGGGTGTGTGTGCGGGTCACCGACGAAGCGATCGACCGGATCAAGCAGATGATCGTGACCGGCGAACTGCAACCTGGCGACCGCTTGCCCCGCGAGCCGGACCTGGCCGCGCGTCTCGGCCTGTCCCGGAGCTCATTGCGCGAGGCGGTCAAGGCGCTCGCGCTGATCCGGGTCCTGGAGGTCCGGCAAGGCGACGGGACGTATGTGACCAGTCTCGACCCGTCGCTGCTGATGGAGACGATGGGCTTCGTCCTGGACCTGCATCAGGACGCGTCGGTGCTGGAGTTCTTCGAGGTACGACGGATCCTCGAGCCGGCCGCGGCCGCCCGGGCCGCGCTGCGGATGGCGGACGAGGACATCGCCGCGCTGCGCAAGCTACTCGACGAGCTTGGCCCGGAACCGTCGGTGGAGGACCTGCTCTCGAGCGATGTGGAGTTCCACCGGCTGGTCGCGGTCGGCAGCGGCAACCGGGCGCTCGCCTCGATCATCGACAGCCTGCGCCAGCCCACCTACCGGGCCCGGATCTGGCGCGGCCTGACCCAGGACGACGCCGTCGCCCGGACGCTGGCCGAGCATCGGGCCATCCTCGACGCGATCGAGGGCCACGAGCCCGAAGTGGCCAGGTCCTGGGCGACGGTGCACATCGCCGGCGTGGAGCGCTGGATCCAGGAGGCGGTCAATCTCGACGAGGGGAGAGCTCCACCAGGATTGCCGAGGGCATCGTCAAGGTCAGGTCGAGACCTGAGCCGGTCCACTCCAGTGGAGTACTGACCAGCTTGCTCCGCTCGGCCAGGTCGGCGAGTTGCTCATCGGTCGGCCAATCGCCGAGATCCGTCGCCGCCGACGCGATGTCGCCGATACCGACGGCCAGCGTCGTCGCGGTGGCCTGCCAGGACGGATCCACGCCGGGCAGCTCCACGTGGACCGTCCTTGACAGTTCTGGGGCGCCCGCGGCCTTGGTCTGGTCGAGGGTGAGATTCCACAGCAGTACGGCGATCCGGTCGCGGTCCCGTGATGCCCAAGCCTCGACCAGGCTGCCGCCGCCGTCGCCGGTCACGGACACCGGCAGCTCGACCGGCCCCAGCCGGCTGAGCATCGTCATCGCGTGATAGCGCGGTTTCGCCAGTCCACCAACGGTTTGCAGCCCGAACCCGCCGTGCAGCAGACGCGGCGGACGACCCAGCTCCTCGAAGTGGTCCGACGCGACCCAGTACGCGAGCGCGCCGACGCGTCCGGCCGCCGACCGCATCCCGCGCAGCAGGAACACCCCGGAGAACACCGAGTCGTTGATCGGGTTGAAGTGCGTCGGCGTCACACCCCACTCGGTCCACAGGATCCGCGCGTCACCGAACCCGTGCCGCTCCAGCGACGCCCGGACGTCGAGCGGCGGCGAACCGTAGGTGTGGGTCGACACGAAGTCCACCGCCGACCCTTCGGCGGCGGCGTGGGCGAGCAGGTCGTCCACCCAGCCGGCCGCCGCTGACGACGGCCCACCGACCGCGAGCCGTTCGTCGACGGACTTCACGGCCGCCGCGGTCACGTCGTACAGGTGCAACCACTCGGCCTTCGTGCCGGACCAGAACACCTCGAGGTTGGCCTCGTTCCAGACCTCGAAATCCCAGGTCAGCACCTCGTCGGGGCCGTACCGGTCGAGCAGGTGCTGGACCAGTGCGCGGACCAGGTCGTGCCATCGCTCGTACGACTTCGGTGGCGAGATGATCGCGCCGTACGCGAACACCGTCCTGGCCGGATCACTGGCCAGGTCGCGGGGCATGAAGCCGAGCTCGACCACCGGCCGGAGCCCGATCGCGAGCAGCTTGTCGTAGATCGCGTCCACGACCTCGAAGTCGTACGACGGCTCGCCGTCGACCTCGGTGTACACCCGGGTGTCGTCGTGGAAGATCGCGTGCGCCCGGACCGTGCGGACGCCGATCTCGTCGTGCATCCGGCGGAGCGCCTGCTCTAGCTCGGCACCGATCTCGTGCCCGCCGGTGCGGTCGGTGCACAGCAGCTGACTCAGCCGCTCACTGCCGACCATCGGGACCCACGGCTTCGCCAGCTCGATGCCCTTGGCAACGGCATCGACGGTCACGTCGACCTGGGGAACCGTGTCAGCGGCAACCAGGGGGACGGCGCCGACGGTGTGGCTCGGCCGTCCGCTGACCGTCACCTCGGGCACGCTCGCGACGGCATAGCGGTACGGCGTGCCCGGGGTGCAGGTCGTGTCGACGTACGGCGGCGCGGGGACGGAGAGGACGTCTCCACTGTGGTGATCGACCGGTTCGAGCTTCCCGTGGTCGCCTGCCGCGCGCAGGATCAGGTAGCCGGCCGCGCCGTCGACCGGTGACCAGTCGATCGTCACCTGGCCGACGCCACCGACCGCTGAGACCTCCTTCGGCGGATCGAGGTCCGGGAAGGAGAACGCGCGCTCCTCGTCACTGCGGAGCGCGATCCGCTTGTCCCAGTCGGTCTTGGCGTCCTGCTGCATAGAGAGTCTCCTGTGCTATTCGAGGCCGGATTCGAACTGCTCCATCGCGATCAGCGGCCGGATCCGCTGCTCGACCTGGCGGCTGCTGAAGCTCCGCCGGACCAGGTCGTTGGCAAAGACGTTGCCGATGGCCCCCATCACCATCGCCTGATCGAGGGCCAGGTACCGCTTCGCGATCAGACCGGACCGGACCGCGACGGAGTCGTAGAAGCCACCGCGGCTGTAGGCGTGCAGATTCGTCTCGATCCGGTGCAGGTTGTCGATCGCCTGCCGGGGTGCGTACTGCATCGCGAGGAACGCCGCGTGCGGGGTGACCACGCCGTCGCCGTACGTCGGGTTGGGATTGGTGCCTTCACGACAGCCCTCGAAGCCGGCGTCGTAGTTCGTCGCCTCCAGGTCGGACGGGTAGCCGCCGGGGTCCATCCCGATCGCCTCGACGCCGTAGACGGAGTACCCGCCCTTCGGGTTCGAGGCGGGGGAGAAGCCCCAGTAGCCGTACTTGGCGTCGTCCAGCCCGTGCTCGATGTGCGCGCGGACGGTCAGCGGGTGGTTGATACCCCAACTGCGTGGCGCCCAGGTCGCCTCGGGGATGAACAGGTCGGGCATCAGTGACTCGAACATGTCACCGCCCCAGGACGGCACGAGCCGCATGCCGCGGTACGAGTAGGTGCCCTCGAAGACGTCCAGGCCGAGATAGGTCCGGTGCACGCCCTTGGGCCTCTGCTCCACCCACGACCAGTCGCAGCTGTCCGGGAAGGTCCGGTAGGTGGCGAAGTACTGCGTGTGCGGGACCTGTCCGAGCGCGAAGCCGATGTAGCCGGCGATCCGGGCCTCGGTGTTGCAGGTGTCGTAGTGGAACTTGCGGTAGTACACGTCCGGACCGGTGCCGGCGTGGTTGCCCTTGTCGGTCTCCTCGTCCGGCGGCGGGGTCTCGAAGAAGCCGCCGCGCATCAGGCCGCCCGGCCGGGCCGCGGGGTTGTAGTAGTAGGCGAAGTTCATCTTGTTCAGCAGGGAATCCGCGAGCGCCCGGGCCTGCGGCTCGGCGTTGCGAACGACCATCAGGGCGCAGGCGAACCAGCCGTTGTCGACACTCGACACGAACGGCGTGATCGGCTTCGTCCCGTCCGGATCGACGTACCGGACCTCGCCGGTCGCCTCGTCGTACCAGTTGAAGTACATGCCGCTGGGCTCGTGGTGGTCGACGTTCTTCATGGTGGTGAGCGTCTGGGTGATCCGGCGCAGCGACTCCTGCGGCGAGATGATGCCGAGGTGGCGGGCGACGACGGTGCTCCACAGGTAGCCGCCGATGTTGGTGGGGGAGGTGTAGCGGCTGCGGACCGGGTTCGTCACCGAGTCGCCGATGTTGTCGGCGGGCAGGCCGGTCGTCTCGTCGGTCATCGCGACCAGGCTGCGCCAGGTGTCCCTGGCCCAGCGTCCGACCAGAGCCTTGTCCTCACAGCTCGGCTTCCAGCCACCCTTCAGCAACTCTGCGGGTGAGCGCGTTCCACCGAAGGCGGGTGTGGTGGTTCCGATCACGGCGGTGGCGCCGGTGGCGGCTAACAGCGTGCGGCGACTGATGTTGGCGGTCATCTATGTCTCCAGTGGGTCTACTTGAGGCCGGTAATCGCGATTCCCTTGGTGACGTGGCGCTGGAAGGCCAGGAACATCACCAGCACCGGTACGACGACCACGACCGCGCCGGCCATCAGCAGGCCGAAGTTCTGCGCGTTCTGTCCGGTCGAGTACAGCGCCAGGGCGACGGGAAGGGTGTACTTGTCCTCGGTCTGGGCGATCACGAGCGGCCAGAGGAAGTTGTTCCAGGAACCGAGGAAGGTGAGGATGCCGAGCGTGGCGAGCGCGGGCCGGGTCAGCGGCAGCATGATCCGGGCGAAGATGCCCAGCTCGCTGGTGCCGTCCACCCGGCCGGCGTCCATCAGGTCGTCCGGCAGCCCGAGGAAGAACTGCCGCATCAGGAACACGCCGAACGGCGAGACCAGGAACGGCAGGATCAGGCCCGGGTAGGTGTTCGCCAGCCCGGCGTTGGTGACGAGCACGAACAACGGCACGAACGTGACCATGCCCGGGATCATCAGGGTCGCCAGTACCAGCACGAAGAGCGCGTTGCGGCCCTTGAACCGCAGCTTGGCCAGCGCGTAGCCGATCATCGAGCAGAAGATCAGGTTCCCGGCCGTGACGGCCAGCGCGACGATCGCCGAGTTGAGGAAGTAGCGCGGGAAGTTCGCCTTGCTGAACAGGGCGTTGTAGTTGTCGGTGGTCGCATCCTGCGGCCACCACGTCGGCGGGACGCGGAGCAGTTCGCCCTGCGTCTTGAAGCTGCCCAGCACCATCCAGAGGAACGGCGCCGCGACGGCGACCAGACCGAGCACTCCGATCAGGTAGATCCACCACGTGCGGCGCATCACTTCTCCCTCAGCAGCCGGAACTGGATGAACGTGATCACAGCGATGACGACGAACAGGATGTACGCCATCGATGTGGCCAGGCCGTAGTTGCCGAAGCCGAACTGCTGGTAGGTGTACATCGACACCGAGATCGTGCTGTTCAGCGGTCCGCCCTGGGTCATCACGAACGGCTCCTCGAAGAACTGCAGGTAGCCGATGCCGGTGACCACACTGGTGAAGAGGATCGTCGGCCTGAGCAACGGCAGGATCAGGAACCGGAACCGTTGCCAGGGGCCCGCACCGTCGATGTGGCCGGCCTCCTCGACGGACTGCGGGATGCCCTGCAGCCCGGCCAGGAAGATGATCATCGCCGCGCCGAAGTTCCGCCAGACCGCCATCGCGATCAGCGACGGCATCGCCCAGGTCTTCGACGCCAGCCAGTTCGGCCCGTCGATGCCGACCCAGCCGAGCGCGGTGTTCAGCAGACCGGAGTCCGGCGCCAGGACGAACCGCCAGATCACCGCGATCGCGACGATCGACGTCACCACCGGCAGGTAGTACCCGACCTTGAACAGGCTCTGGAACCGCTTCACGCCCCGGTCCAGCAACACCGCCGCCGCCAGCGCGACGACCAGTGTCAGCGGTACGCCGAGGATCACGAAGTACGCCGTGTTGAACGCGGCCTTCCGGAACGTCTCGTCCGACAGCGCCTTCACGTAGTTGTCGAACCCGACCCCGTTCACCGCGAACGGCGTCCGCAGATCCCGCTGCCGCATGTCGGTGAAGCTCATCCCCAACGACCCGAGCACCGGTCCGGCCGTGAACGCGAGGAAGAGCACGATGAACGGAAGGATGAGCACCCAGGCCGCCGCCGTCTGCCGGTCGAGCCGACCCGCTCGGCGGGGCGGGCGGGACGTCCCCGCCCCGCGCGCGGCCCGGGCCCCGGCATCACCCGCCGGCCCGGCTCCTGCACCGGTCCTCGGCCGGGCATCGGGCCTGATCTCCGTCCCGGTAGTTCCCCCCGCCGGGCCGTCGGGCCGCAAGCCCGGCGTCCCGGCGGTTTCTCTGGAACTCATCAGCTACCGCCGGTGCCGATCGCCGTTGCCTTGGTCTGGATGGCCTTGGCCGTGTCGGCGGGGGACTGGCCGGCCTTCGCCATCTTCTCGACCTCGGCGTCGAACGCGGTCGCGACCTGCTCCCAGTTCACGATCGCCGGCGGCGCCTTGGCGTCCTCGAGCTGCTTGCCGAACACCGGCAGCAGCGGGTCGGACGCGATGCTCGGGTCCTGCCACGCGCTCTTCACCGCCGGCAGGTCGGACGACAGCTTGAACCAGGAGGCCTGCGTCTTCTGGTCGGACAGGAACTTGACCAGCTTCCAGGCGCTGTCCTTGTTCTTCGACGACTTGAACACCACGAAGTCGGAGCCGCCGACGAACGACGTCGAGGTCTTGTTCTTCGGGATCTGGAACACGCCGATGTTCGGCTTGATCGCGTCACCGCCGGCCTTCGCCACCGACCCGGCCATCCACGGCCCGGAGATGAACATCGGCACCTGCCCGTTGACGAACTGCGCCTCGGTCTGGTTCGGCGGCAGGTCGGTGCCGGCCAGCTTGTCGGTGAAGAAGCTCTGGTAGTACTTCAGCCCCTCCTGCATCTCCGGGGTGTCGAAGGTGAACTCCTTCTGGTCGTCACCGGTGATGTTCGCGCCGGCCGACCAGGCGAACGGCATCACGGTCTGCCAGGAGCCCGCGCCGCCCGGCTGCAGGTTGATCCCGTACTTGGCGCCGGCCTTCTCCTTCATCGCCTTGGCCATCGCCTTCAGCCCGTCCCAGTCGGTCGGCGGCGTGCTGAAACCGGCCTTCGCGGCCAGGTCCTTGCGGTAGAACACCAACCGCGTCTCGACGTACCAGGGGACGCCGTACTGGGTGCCGCCGACCTTGGTGGTGTCGAGCGCGCCCGGGTAGAAGCCGGAGTTGTCGAAGCCCTGCGGGGTCGGGTCGAGTGCGCCGAGGTCGGCGAACTCGCCCATCCAGGTGGTGCCGACCATCGCGGCGTCCGGCAGTGACTGCGCGGTGATCGCGGTGGTGAACTTGTTGTGCGCGGCGTCCCACGGGATCGGGGTGACGGTCACCTTCACGCCCGGGTTGGCCTGCTGGAACTGCTCCATCAGCTTGGGCAGGTTCTCGCCCTCGGTGCCCATCGCCCAGACGGTCAGGTTGCCGGTGGCGGGCCCTTCGCTGACCGTGGTCGTCGCCTGGGCCCCGCCGCTCGGCGTGTCCGCCGATCGGCCACAACCGGCCAGCGCGAGCGCTGTGGCGGTGAGCGCAGCACTGCCGATCACCAGTCGGCGGCGGATGCTGTGGGTGAACATGTGTTGTCTCCTCACTCGTTTACTGCTGCATCCCCGTTCGTGCCGCAGCTGTCCCGCAGCACGAGTTGTGTCGCCAGTACGTCGTTCCGCGCCCGCGACCGATCCCCGGACACGCGCTCGTGCAGCCGCTGCGCCGCCATCCGGCCCAACTCGGCCATCGGCTGCCGCACAGTGGTCAGCCCCGGCGACACGTACCGCGCCGCCATCACGTCGTCCCACCCCGTCACCACGATGTCCCCCGGTACGCCGACCCCCGCCGCACGCAACGTGGCCAGCGCGGCCAGCGCGAGCTCGTCGTTCGCACACACCAGCCCGTCGGGCCGGTCTTTGGTTGCCTTGAGCATCTGTTGGGCGACCTCGACCCCGGCGTCCTCGGTCAACGGCACCCGCTCGGGCTTCGGCACCTCGAGGCCGCGTCGCTCGAGCGCCTTGCCGAAACCGGCGTACCGCTCGGAGACGTCGTACGAACTGGCGGGGTCGCCGACGAAGAGCAGGTTGGTCCGGCCGTGGTCGAGCAGCCGCGTGGTGAGTTGCTCGGCGCTCGCGGAGCTCTCGCTGCGGACCGAGTCGCACCCGGTGATCGGCGGATGCGCGATCAGCACCAGCGGTACTCCGGCCTTGCGCAGCCCCTGGATCGTGGTCAGGTCGAGAGCGTTGCCATGGACAACGATTCCGTCGACCCGCCCGGCCAGGTCGCGGACGCTGCGGCGGGGATCGGGGTTGCCGTGCGTGACCGTGATGACGACGCTCTGGCCGTGCTCGCCGGCCCAGCGTTCGTACCCCATCAGCAGGTCGCCGTAGAACGGGCCGGCCAGGTCGGGCAGTACGAGCCCATGCGCCTCATGCCGTTGTACCGCCAGGCTGCGGGCGGCGCGCAGCGGTACGTAGTTGAGCTCCTGCGCCGCCTGGTCGACCCGGGCCCTGGCCTTCTCCGAAACCGGTCCAGTCCCTTGCAGGACACGCGAAACCGTCGCGATCGACAGCTTCGCCCGGGCCGCGACGTCGTAGATCGTCGCCGGCCGGCCGGTGGTTCCGGATGCCACGTGCTCGCTCCTGGGGGTCGGAGTGGAAGCGCTTACAGTTTCCGACCCTGCCCTGTTCGAGGTGCATCGGTCAAGACCTCGGAGCCGATCTGCGACGATGAAGCGGTGACCACACACGAACGCGAGGACCAGCTCTTTCTCGTCCGGCACGGCGAGACCGAGTGGAGCAGGTCGGGCCGGCATACGTCCGTCACCGACCTGCCACTGACCCCGGACGGGGAGCGCGTCGCGACGGGTTTGAAGCAGCGGCTGGCAGGGGAGAAGTTCGACCTGGTGCTGACGTCACCCCGGCAACGAGCCCGGCGTACGGCGGAACTCGCCGGCTACCCGGACGCGGAGGTCGACGACGACCTGGTCGAGTGGGACTACGGGGACTACGAGGGCATCACCACCGCGGACATCCGCAAGACCGTGCCCGGCTGGACGGTCTGGGCCAACCCAGTACCCAACGGCGAAACCCCCGCCGAGGTCGCGGCCCGCCTCGACCGCGTCAACGCCCGCATCGCCGCCGTACCCGGCGACGTCCTCGTGTTCGGCCACTCCCACGCCCTGCGCGCCCTGACCGCCCGCTGGCTGGAACTGGACGTCACCGAAGGCCGCCACTTCGTCCTCAACACCGCCACCATCTCAGTCCTGGGCTGGGAACGAGGCTCCCCCGCCATCCACCACTGGAACAACTAGCAAGTCCACCAGCAGGTCCACCCGCGCGGTCCGCTGCTGACCGCGCAGCCGCGCTCCCTGGTTGAGAGTCGCCTGGCCGTGGAGGGCGCTCCAGAAGACCTCGGTCAACGTCTCCGCATCCCCGCCGGCGAACGGCGTCACGCCGGCCAGGATCTCGCCGAACCCGGCCTTGAGCGCCTCCGGGCTCTCCGCACCCCCGAACACCAGATCCGTACGTCGCACGAACATCGCCTCGTAGACCGCCGGATGCTCCGCGGCGTAGTCGAGGTACGCCCGCGCCAGCGCCCGCAGTCCGTCCGCTGCCGTGCCCACTTCGTCCCGGCCCCTGCCGCCGCTCAGCCGCGCATCGCGGAGCGTCGCCGCCAACTCGACGAAGCCTTCGAGGGCTACGGCGGCGGCGATGGCGTCCATGTTCTTGAAGTGGCCGTAGAGGACGGGCTGGCTGTAGTCGACGGCTTCGGCGAGGCGGCGGGTGGTGACGGCTTCCCAGCCCTCGGTCTCGGCGAGGTCGCGGGCGGTGCGGACGATCAGGTCGCGGCGTTCCTCGCGGGCGCGCTCCCGACGTGGCTGAGTCGGCATAGACCGGATGTTAGCACCGCTAGACAAGCTAGCAACGGCAGTGTTAGCGTCGCTAGGAAAATTAGCATTGCTAGATCACAGGAGACTCGCGATGCGCCGCTTCACCGTCCTCGGACTCAACCTGCTGGCTGTGTTCGCGCTCGGCCAGCGGCGCGCGACCGGCGCCCTGATGGCGATCGCCGCGATGATCCCGATCGCCGACATGATCATCGTGCTCACCCACGGCGGCACCGTCGCGACCGCGCTCGGCATCCACGGCCTGACCGCCGTGATCGTCCTCTTCGACGCCTGGCTGCTCCTCCGCGAGCGCAGTACGGCGGACATCGCTCAGCCGGTGGGGGTCCACTCGTAGAGCTCGATCGTGCAGTACTCGCGGAACCCGAGCCCGGCGTACACCGACCGACCGGCGGGCGACGACCCCAGTACGCCGTACTCCGCGACCGCCCCGGCCGCGCGGAGTGCGGCGTACGTGATCGCGGCCCCGATCCCGCGCCGCCGGGCCTCGGGGACCGTCATCACGAAGTAGACCCCGGCCACGCCGGCAGACAGAAACACCGTCGTCGTCGCGACCGGCGTACCGTCGAGCAGGCCCAGGTAGTGCCGCCACGGATCGCGGTACCCGAGCTTCCGGTAGACCGACGCGACCCACCGCGCTTCCTTCTCGCCCTCGCCAAACCCCTGCCCGAGCGTCGCCTCCCAGACCGCCAGGGCGTCATCGTGGTCGACGCGGGTGATCTCCAGCCCGGGTATGGCGCGTGGCGCGACCAGCTCGGAGATGCGGACGGCCATCCCCGGCTCGCCCCCACCGTCGACGAACCCGGCTGCGATCAGTCGCTTCTCCCCAAGGCTGTCCCGCATCGACGGACCGACGTGCCAGCTCCCCGGGACGTTGTGTTTCTTCAACAGCGCAAGGGATTCCGCCACGGCATCATCGCCGGCCGCGGCGACCACCGCGTTGTGATAGTCGATCGGCGAACCACCGATCGTCCAGCGCGCCCCGGCGTCGTCCCGCTGCTCGCCACCACCCGCCGCGCCCATCGCCATCAGCAACTCGGCGGCGTTGTCCTCGATCGCACGAACCAGTTCAGCGTCTTCCATCGCCTCAGTGTGGCCGATCAGCCGGGCAGGGCGTTCCACTGTTCCAGCGTCGACACCAGCAGCGTGGTGGTGGCCAGCGACAGGAACTCCGAATGCGTGACGAACTTCGCGTCGGTCGCATCGTCACCCGGAGTAAGGGTGCCGCCGACCGCGGTCGCCTCGTAGTCGCGGATCACGTAGAGCTTGCCCTCCGGAGCCTCACGTTCGACCTCGCCGACCAGCTCCCCGACCTCGACGACGAGCCCGGTCTCCTCCGCGACTTCCCGGGCCACGGCCGCCGGATCGTCCTCACCGGGCTCGACCCGCCCGCCCGGGATCGACCACAGTCCCCGCCCGGGCTCGTTCGCCCTGCGGACCACGAGCAGCCGGTGCTGCTCGTCGTACACGAGAGCTCCGACACAGTCGACACGGCGCGCATCCATGCCACCGCACAATAGGCACCCTGGGGACAACTGCAAGGTGTGAGGGGTGAACGCAGATAGCATCTGCGGTGACAGAAGGCCTTCGAAGGGATCCGGACCGCTCGTGCGCATCGATCTGCACACTCACTCGAACCGCTCGGACGGCACCGACCCGGTGGCCGTCCTCCTGGCGCACGCGCAGGAGAGCGGTCTCGATGTGATCGCGCTCACGGATCACGACACCGCCGACGGGTGGACCGAGGGCCGGATCGCGGCGGAGGAGCTCGGGATCGGGTTCGTCCCCGGTATCGAGATCTCCTGCAAGCTCAACGGCATCAGCGTCCACCTGCTCGGCTACCTGCTCGACCCCTCCTACCCGGCGCTCGCCGAGGAGCTCCGGATCGTCCGCGACGGCCGCACCGACCGGATCCCGTCGATCGTCGCCCGGCTGAACAGCGTCGGCGTCCCGCTCACCGTCGACGAGGTGCTCGCCCAGGCGACCGGTACGCCGTCGGTCGGGCGGCCGCACGTGGCCGACGCGCTGGTCGCCAACGGCACCGTCGCGAACCGCAGCGAGGCTTTCGACCGATTCCTCGCGGACGGCCGCGCCGGGCATGTGCCGCACTACGCGATCGAGCCGGGCCGGGCGATCGACCTGGTCCGCGCGGCCGGCGGCGTACCGATCATCGCCCACCCATGGGGACGCTCCAGCTACAAGGTGATGAATCAGGACACCATCGCCCGCCTGGTGCAGGACCACGGCCTGGCCGGCATCGAGATCGACCACCAGGACCACTCCGGACCATCCCGTACGGCGCTGCACGCGATCGCCGACGACCTCGGCATCATCGCCACCGGCTCCAGCGACCACCACGGCGCCGGCAAGATCGACCACGACCTCGGCGTGAACACCACCGACCCGGAGCAGTTCGAGCGACTGCTCGAGGTCGCCAAGGAGAACGCGACCGCCGCCCCCGACGCACAGGTCCCCGAGGCCTACCTGCCGTGAACAGTGTCATCAACGTCGGGCTGTTCACCGAGGTCCTGGTGACGCTGTTCGTGATCATGGACCCGCCGGGCACCGTGCCGGTGTTCATCTCGCTCACCGCCGGTCAGACCCGCGCGGTGCGGAAGAAGGCCGCGTGGCAGGCGGTGCTGGTCGCGTTCGGCGTGATCGTCGTGTTCGCGGCGTTCGGTCAGCAGATCCTGAACCACCTCGGCATCACGCTGCCGGCGCTGCAGGCCGCGGGCGGCCTGCTGCTGCTGCTGATCGCGCTGCAGTTGCTGACCGACACCGCCGACGACCCAGTCCAGACCAAGGACGTGAACATCGCCTTCGTCCCGCTCGGTACGCCGCTGCTCGCCGGACCGGGCGCGATCGTCGCCACGATGGTGTTCGTCCAGCGCGCCAACGGGTCGCTGCCGGATGTGGTCGCGATCTCGGTCGGCATCATCGCGATCCACCTGGTGATGTGGCTGACGCTGCGGTTCTCCGGGGTGATCATGCGGATCCTGGGGGAGAATGGCGTACTCCTGGTCACCCGGATCGCCGGCCTGCTGCTGAGTGCGATCGCGGTCCAGCTGATCGCCAACGCGGTCAGAGACTTCATCAAGGCGGGCTGACGTGGACGACATGCTGCCAGGGATGCCGACGCGACTGTTCGTCGCGACGCCGACCAAGCTGCTCACGTTCGCGGACTGCAAGCGCAAGTACCGCTACACCTACCTGGAGACGCCGCGGCCGCCGAAGGGTCCGCCGTGGGCGCACAACACGGTCGGCGCGATCGTCCACGAGGTGCTCGCCGACTTCTTCGGTCGCTGGCCGGCTGCCCGCCGTACGCCGGACGAGGTCGTGGCCAAGATGCGGTCGAGCTGGCGCAGCGAGGGGTTCCGCGACGAGCAGCAGTCGCTGGACTGGCGGGACCGGTCGACCGACATGGTGCTGGGCTACCTGCGCGATTCCGATCCGTACTACGAACCCCGCGGAGTGGAGCGTACGGTCGCCTTCACCACCGAGCGGGCCTCGTTGCGCGGCCGCGTGGACCGGATCGATGAACGCGCCGCCCGCGACGGGAGCGGCGGCACCGAGCTGGCGATCGTCGACTACAAGACCGGTCGCCGCCCGCTGACCTCGACGGATGCGCGGTCCTCGCTCGCGATGGCGCTGTACGTGCTGGGTGCACGCCGAGTGCTGCACAAGCCGTGCACCCGGGTCGAGTTGCACCACCTCCCGACCAACACCATCGCGGCGGCCGACCACGACGACGAGTCGCTCGCCCGCCACCAGTGCCGGGCCGAGTCGATGGCCGACGACGCCGCCGCGGCCGAGACCCGCTGGCGCGAGGGCCTGACTCCGGCCGAGGCCGACGAAGCCTTCCCACCCGAGCCCTCCGCACTGTGCGGCTGGTGCGATTTCGCCCGCATCTGCCCCCAAGGCCGCCGCGAATCCCCACCCCGCGACCCCTGGGCCGGCCTCGACGACACCGCCCCCATCCCGGTCGAGGATGCCGGCTGAGTCGTCGTACCAGCGCCATGTGCGCGGGGTGCCAGCGGCAGGCTGGAGGGTGGAGGCGACAGAGAGGGGTTGCCTGATGGGCGCGAAGACTGTGAACAAGCTGGCGGTGCCGGGGGCGACGCTGCACTACGAGGTGACCGGATCCGGTCCGATGCTGCTGCTGATCGCGGGCGGCGGGACCGACGCGGCGGTGTACGACGGGATCGTCGGGCAGCTCGCGGCCGAGTACACCGTGGTGGCTTACGACCCGCGCGGCAATTCCAGGAGCCGGTACGACGGTGAGCCCGCCGACGAGCGGATCGAGCAGTCGGCCGAGGACGCCCTGGCGCTGATCGACGAGGTGGCCGGTGGCGGATCGGCGTACGTGCTCGGCAGCAGTTCCGGCGCGATCACCGGGCTCGAGCTGATCACCCGCCACCCGGAGCGGGTGCGGATGCTGGTCGCGCACGAGCCGCCGTGCACGGAGGTGCTGCCGGACGCCGCGGACGCGCGGGCGTTCTTCCAGGACGTGTACGACACCTACAAGTCCGAGGGGCTCGCGGCCGCCGACGTACTGTTCATGGTCGGCACGGGGATGGACGACGACGCGATGCCGCCGATGGAGGACCTGCTGCCGGAGTACCGCGAGCTGGCCGAGCGGATGCAGGCCAATGCGGTCAACTTCTACGAGCACAAGCTGCTGCCGTTCACCCGGTACGAGCCCGACCTCGACGCGCTGAAGACGGTCGCGGACCGGATCGTCCCCGCCGCCGGCCTGGAGTCGATCGACCACCTGCCCGGCCGGCCGATCCAGCTGATCGCCGATCACCTCGGCTGGCCGGTGGTCACGTTCCCCGGCGGGCACGGCGGTTACGCCAGCCACCCGGGTCCGTTCGCCACGCACCTCACCGCTCTGCTGAAGGCCGATGCGCTCTGAGATCACCCGGTCACCGGTCCGGGCGCGGGTCTGAGGGGTCCCGCGCCCGGACCGGCAATTTCGGTTGACGCCCGCGCGTGGTGCGGCGTACCGTCCGTCTTCTGCCTTGACAAACTGGCATGGGTCACCCATGCCGTCACAGTGGTGTCCGAACCCCCGGGTCCTGTCGGATTCGGGGCAGTTCCGCGTGCCGCTGGGGATCCGGACACCGCTCTCGAAGAGGAGAGGAGGGTGCCGTGGGCGTTTACTGGGCGATCGGCGTACGGTCGTTCCGGCGCTTCTCGACGTACCGGATCGCCACCGCGTCCGGCGCGTTCACCAACACCGTGTTCGGGTTCATCCTGTGCGGTATCTACCTGACCTTGTGGCACGAGCGGCCCGGTCTCGGCGGGTACGACGTATCCGACGCGCTGACGTTCGTGTGGTTGCAGCAGGGGTTGCTGATGCCGATCGGGATCTTCGGCGCGACCACGACGGTCGAGCTGGGCGAGCGGGTCCGCAGCGGCGAGATCGCCGTCGACCTGTACCGGCCGACGCAGCTGTTGCTGTGGTGGCTATCCGTCGACTTCGGTCGCGCGATGTTCCAGTTGCTGGTCCGCGGCGGTGCGCCGCTGCTGGTCGGTGCGCTGGTGTTCGACCTCACGTTCCCTTCCGGTGTGACCGCGTGGCTCGCGGTCGCGGTCGGCCTGGTCTTCGGCATCCTGGTGAGCTTCGGTCTCCGGTACCTGGTCGCGTTGTCCGGCTTCTGGATCACCGACTCGCGCGGGATGGAGCACCTCGCGCTGGTGCTGTCACTGTTCTTCTCCGGGACGATCCTGCCGCTGGTCGTGTTCCCGGGCTGGATCGGCGAGTTCGCCCGGGCCACCCCGTGGGCGGCGACGCTGCAAGTGCCGATCGACATCTGGCTCGGCCGGAACCCGGGAGGTACCGGTGCGGCGCTGATGTTCCAGCTGGGCTGGATGCTCGTGCTGTTGCTGGCCGGGCAGCTCGCCACGTCGCTGGCGACCCGGAAGGTGGTGATCCAGGGTGGTTGAGCGGCTCCGCCGGGCGCCCGCGCAGTACTGGATGCTGATCGTGATGTGGATCCGGTCAGCGCTGGCCTATCCGGCGTCGTTCGTGCTGATGCTGGTCAGCTCGATGCTGATCACGGTGACGGACTTCGTCGCGATCGTGCTGATGTTCAGCCACATCACGACGTTCGGCGGCTTCACGCTGGGGGAGATGGCCTTGCTGTACGCAACGGCCTCGATGACGCTCGGGATCGCCGACCTGTTCACCGGCTCGATCGAGCGGGTCGGCGAACGGATCCGTACCGGCACGCTCGACGTCTACCTGATCCGTCCGGTGCCGGCCTTCCTGCAGACGGCCGCGGACGGGTTCGCGCTCCGCCGGCTCGGACGGCCACTGCAGGCCGGAGTGGTGCTGGGTTTCGCCTTCAGCCACATCGACGTCGACTGGACCGTTGCCAAGGGCATCATGCTGGTGGTGTCGATGATCACCGGGTCGATCATTTTCGGCGCGATCTTCGTCCTCGGCGCGGCGTTCCAGTTCGTCTCGGTCGACTCGGCCGAGCTGGCCAACTCGTTCACCTACGGCGGTCAGACGCTGACGCAGTACCCGCTGTCGGTCTTCGGGAAGGAGATCGTCCGGGCGGTCACGTTCGTCGTACCGCTTGCCTTCGTCAACTACTACCCGGTGCTGTACGTGCTGGGTAAGCCGGCCCCGCTGGGCCTGCCGTCCTGGATCGGCCTGTTGTCGCCGCTGGTTGCCGTCGCGATGGTCGCGCTGGCGTCACTGGCGTGGCGGGGCGGTCTCCGTCGTTACCGCAGTACAGGGAGCTGAGCAGTGGCAGTCATCGAGTTGTCGAACGTGTCCCGCGCGTTCACCGTGGCGACGCGGAACGGGTGGCGTCGTACCCGTCGAGAGGTACGCGCGGTGGACGGTCTGTCGTTCGCCGTCGAGCCGGGGGAGGTGATGGGGTACATCGGTCCGAACGGGGCCGGGAAGTCGACGACGATCAAGATGCTGACCGGGATCCTGGTCCCGTCGAGCGGCTCGATCCGCGTGGCCGGCGTCGATCCGTCCCGCCATCGGCTGAAGCTCGCCAAGCGCATCGGGGTCGTCTTCGGGCAACGCACGACGCTGTGGTGGGACCTGCCGCTGAAGGACTCGTTCGCCGTACTGCAGAAGATGTACGACGTCCCGATGGCCCGGCACCGGGAGAACCTCGCGACCTTCGTGGAACTGCTGGACCTGGGCGACCTGCTCGACGTGCCGGTCCGGCAACTGTCGCTGGGGCAGCGGATGCGCGGCGACATCGCGGCCGCGCTGCTGCACGACCCGGAGATCGTCTACCTCGACGAGCCGACGATCGGTCTCGACGTGATCAGCAAGGCCCGCCTCCGCGAGTTCCTGGCCGAGGTCAACGCCGAGCGCCGTACCACCGTCATCCTCACCACCCACGACCTAGACGACATCGAGGCCCTCTGCAGCCGCGTCATGGTCATCGACCACGGCCACCAGATCTACGACGGCACCCTGGCAGGCCTGCGAGCCAGCCAGTCCGCCCCACGCACCCTCGTCGTCGACCTGGCCACCTCCCTGCCACCCATCGAAATCCACGGCGCCACCGTCACCAAGGTCGACGGCCCCCGCCAGCACCTCACCTTCCCCACCACCACCAGCGCCGCCCCCCTCCTCTCCCAAATAGCCGCCAACTACCCCCTGGTCGACGTCTCCGTCACCGAACCCACCATCGAATCAGTAATAACCCAGCTCTACGCCCCCACCCACTAGCCCACCCGCGTCTACCGGTTGTAGCCGGCTGCGATGGACAGGACGTCCGCCGGATCCAAAGGCTTGGGGTCTGCCCTCCACCCAGCCAGGGCATCCGAGTGATCGTCGTCGTCGAGTGTGCCGACGCCGTCGTCGATCAGGCGCCGGGCCTCGGCCGGTCCGATCTCCTCGTACGTGAACCAGCGATCGATGTAGTAATCGTTGCGCAAGGCATTGTTGTCGTGGAACTTGCCGGTGTTGGCAACGTAGGAGTACATCGTCTCGTGCGCCAACGCCGCAACCCACACCAGCCGTCCGTCCTCTTTGACCACGTAGAGCTGCATCGGCGTTCAGGCGAGGTCGGCGACCATGGAGGCGAAGACGATCTCGGGGTCCATGGCCTCGGTGTCTTCACGCCAGCGCTGGGCCGAGTCCGGGAACTCTTCTGCGTCGACCGTTCCGACTCCGGCGCGGATCCTGTGTTGCGCCTCCGCGATGCCGACCTCGACGTACTCCAGTTCGTTCAAGAAGTAGTAGTCGTGCCGGGCCCCTTCGTTCCGATGGAACTTCCCGGTCTCCGCAACGTACGTCCAGACATCCTCATCCACCAACGCAGCCACCCACAGCTCTCGCTCCCCGTCCTTGACCAAGAACAACCGCGTCATCGTGCAACCCCGTTCTGTCGATTCTGAGTCGGCTGGTGAGTCAGCCGTGGTGCGGAGCCGGCCGCACCATTGCCGGTCTGAACTGCTTCGGAGCGGTGTGCCTGACGTTGCTTACCGTAGCTAATCGGGCGTACTGGCGCGCCGCCGAGCTCCCGCAGTTCGTCGATCCCGGCAGGCTGGGTCATCTGGTCGGACAACGCGATGCACTCCCGGCGCGCCGCATCACGTGCCGCTGGATCCTGACGACGGTCGCGTTCGATCTCGTACAGCGGAGTCGTGCGCTCCTTCACGTCGATGGACTCGCGCGAGTGCACCTGAAGCTCGACGCGTTCACCGTGGCTGTGCAGGAAGGTGTGCAATCCCTTGTAGCGGCTGCCATCGACGTACGAATGGTGGGCAGACTCCATCTGCCAGTCCCGATCCTTCAGCCGATCGATGGTCCGGACCGCGGCCTCGGTGAGCTCGTCGGGATGTTTCACCGCGGCGGTGTAGCGCAGGACGTCCTCCGGGACCTGCTGAGTGCGGCGGTAATAGTCCTCGAGCGTGGCCAGCTTGCGGGCGAGGGAGTGCGGTGACTTCACCCGGTTCGCGAGGTGATACGGCGCTGCCTCGTCGCCGATGGACGTGATCACCGCGTCCGTGATCCGTTCCTCGACGGCGGCGGCTTTGGTCAGCAACTGAAGGCTCTCAGTGGCCTTGCGTACGCCGTACTCGGCGGCGAGCTCCGCCTTGGACGGGATCGGATCACCCCAGTCGAGCAGGCGCCGCGCGGAGAGCCGGGCGTGCAGATCCGCTGGTTCGGGCAGGTCGTTCAGACCGGTTGGCATCTCTCTCCCCAGGTCGTTCGGTCTTTTGACCGTAGACATGTCGAGGGAGGCTGTGGGGCGGGAATGGGGATTTGTGGATAACTCGGGTGGGTTACGAATGGGGGTGGGGTGTGACTTGGGGGGTGGTGGGGTCGTTGAAATGCGGGTAGGGACCCAACCGGAACCGGGATTCGGGGGTAGACAGGGTATGCCGACGATGACGGATGAGCCTGCGATGGTGGCGGTGGGTCCGCCGGCGGACGGGGCTGGGTTCGTCGAGTGGGTGCGGCCGCATCTCACCGCGATGGCCCGGTTGGCCGGGCGGCTCGCGGTGGGGGCGGACCGGGACGACATCGTGCAGGAGTCGCTCGCGCGGGCGTGGTCGAAGCGGGGGCAGTACGACGCCGCCCGCGGGACCGCGTCGGCCTGGTTGCTCGCGATCACCGCGGACCAGGCCCGGAAGGCGGCCCGGCGGCTGCGGCCGGCCGGCGAGTTCGACGAGCACGAGGGCCCGGTGTCGCGGCCGGATCTGGACGCCCGGATGGACGTCGACCACGCGCTCACCTCCTTGTCGGCACGACAGCGCCTTGCCGTGGACTGCTACTACTTCGCCGACCTGTCGATCGCCGACACGGCGGCGGTGATGGGCTGCTCCGAAGGCACCGTCAAGTCCACCCTGTCCGACGCGCGGGCCCGCCTGCGCGCCCTGCTGGAGGTCAGCGAATGAACCCGACCGATGAGGTCGACGACCTGCTGACGCGAGCCGGCGCGCGCTGGCGCGCGGACCAGCCGTCACCTCCCGAGCCCGACCTGGACCGCATCCTCGGTGGCGGCCGCCGCCCCCGCCGCTGGGTTCCCGCCCTCGCCGCCGCGTCCGTCGCGGTGATCGCCGCCGCCGCACTGACCGTCCTCCCGGACGGTGGCAAGCAGCCGGCGCCTCCCAACGGCACGTCCCAGTCGTTCGCTCAAGGCAACAAAGCGCCGTACGACGATCTCCTCGTGCGCGACGGCGACCAGGTGATCGCGACCGGCCGGGTGATCGTCACGCCGGGCCGGGAGCCCGTCTTCTGTGCGGCGCTGCCGATGACCGACATCGGTTTCACGAACGGCAAGGAGCCCGCACCGACCTGCGAGGCGCAGTACGCGGTGACGCTGAAGAACCTCGACCCGGCCAAGCTCGCCGATGCCAAGACGATCGAGGGTGTCCGGATCGGGTACGCCGTACTGACCGGCACCTGGACCGCGCGGACGATCGACGTCCGGGATCAGACGGTTCCGCCGACCACGGTGGTGTCGCAGCCCCCACCGGACCAGGTGCCGTGCCCGCCGCCCGCCGGCGGCTGGAAGACCACGCCGAACGACTTCGACAAGGTCGCGGTCAGCAGGTTCCTCGACACCCGCCAGGACCAGGCCACCGATCCGCGCGTGCAGTACCCGAACGGCCGCGGACCCGGCGCGCCCGAGGTCTACACCATCGGCGTCGCGCACGGTGATCTCGCCACCTTCCGCAGCGCCTTCGAGAAGGTGTACGGCGGCAACCTGTGCGTGCATCAGGTCAAGTTCAGCGAGGCCGAGCTCGTGCAGCTCGGGACGGCAGTCGGCAACCTGATCCCGAAGGGAGTCGGGGTGTACTTGTCCGGCGGCTCATCCGAGGAAGACAAGGTGCGCGTCTCGGCCCTCGTGTACGACGAGGCGCTGAAGACCGCCCTGACGCCGATCGGCCTGGACGACCTCCAGCTCGAGGTCGCCGTGAAACCGGTGCGCTGAGCGGTCTTACCCAGGGCAACCAGCGCGCTGAGCGGTCTTACCCAGGGCAACCAGCGCGCTCAGATAGTCCTGGCGTGGATGAAGTCGACGAGGAGACGGGCAGTGGCTGCGGGCTGGTCGATCGCGGGGGAGTGACCGGCGTCGGGCACGCTCTGCGGCTCCACGCCGAGGGCTTCGGCCATCGCGCGCTGCGTCGTGAGCGGCCAGCCGTCGTCGGAGGCGCCGTACAGGACCTGGGTGCGGACGCCGGCCTTGGCCAGGCGGTCGGTCTTGTCCTCGGCGTCGGTCAGGCGCCGGGTGATCTCCGCGAGGCTGACCGGGACGTTGCTGGTGAAGCGCTTCCGGAGGAACGCCGCGATGTCTTCCGGCGGAGCGACGTACCCAGGGTTCTTGGCGTCGTGCTGGAGCTTCAGGTCGTAGACCTGCTCGATCGGCAGGTTGTCCAGCCCGAACGCGAGCATCTGCAGACCCTGCAGCGTCTCCTCGTCCGTGAAGGCGGACGGCCCCGAGCACAGCAACGTGATCGTCGAGAACACCGACGGATCGGTCAGCACCGCCTCCCGCGCGACCAGCCCGCCGAACGAGTGCCCGACCAGCTGGCTGTAGCCGCCGAGCGCCTTGCTCATCGCCACCACGTCGGCACCGAGCTCCGCCAGTGTGTACGCCGAGGGGTCGGCCGGCCCGGCGGTTTCGTACTGACCGCGCTGGTCCACCGCCACAGTGCGCCACCCGTAGCGGCACAGGTGGTCCACCAGTGGAGTGAAGTCCTCCTTGCTGCCGGTCCACCCCGGCACGAGCAGCACCGTGCCGAGCGGCGTACCGATCTGCGGCACCGCCATCAGCGTGGCGAACGAGCCACGGTCGGTCTCGAGGGTCGCGGGGTGCACCCCGTCGGGCAGCGTCAACGTGCGCGGCGTACTCACAAGTAAAGAGAGTATCGACTCTGCCCGCCCGGCGTTGCGCACGGGGTACGAGGCGCGCGGGCCCCGGTGCGGCACAATGGCGGCGTGCCTCGCACCCTTGCGGTTGCCAATCAGAAAGGCGGCGTGGCCAAGACGACCACCGTCGCGACGCTCGGCGCTGCCCTGGCCGAGCTCGGTCAACGGGTGCTGCTGGTCGATCTCGACCCGCAGGCGTGCCTGACGTTCTCGGTCGGCGTCGACCCCGAGGACCTGGAGAAGTCGATCCATCACGTCATGCTCGGCGGTGTGACGGCGCAGGAGGTGCTGATCGAGTTCGAGGACGCGCCCGACCTGCTGCCGGCGACGATCGAGCTGGCCACCATGGAAGTGCGGCTGGCGCAGGAGGGTGGCCCGGAGCAGGTACTGCGGACCGCGTTGCGCCCGCTGCGAGCGTCGTACGACTGGATCATCGTGGACTGCCCGCCGACTTTGGGACTGCTGACCGTGAACGGGTTGTCGGCGGCGTCCGACGTGCTGATTCCCTTGCAGTGCGAGACGTTGGCACATCGTGGCGTAGGGCAACTACTTGACACGATTCACGACGTCCAGGTGCTGACCAACCCGGCGCTGCACGTGCTCGGGGTGCTGCCGACGCTGTACGACGGGCGCACGATCCATGCCCGCGCGGTGCTGGACACGATCGCGGACACGTACTCGCTGGACGTGCTGGAGCCGGCGATCCCGAAGTCGATCCGGTTCGCGGAGGCGCCGGCGATCGGGGAGACCATTCTCAGGACGGCGCCGACCTCGCCCGGTGCGAAGGCCTACCGGGCTCTGGCCGGCGCGCTGCTCTGAACTACTGCGCGCTGTCCGGAGCCGGCGGGAGAGCGGCAGGCTGCCGGCGGATCCGGTGCCGGAACCGCCACAGCGGTACGCCGATCAGCGCGAACAGCACGAGGAACGGGAGGACCGCCCCGAGCGCGGTCGCCAGCGCGGAGAAGGTGGCGGTGAACGCGGTCCAGCCACCCTTCAGACCGGCCAGGAAGCCGCGGTCCGAGTCCTCGGTCGGTGCCGGCGGCTGACCCTTCGCGGTCACGGTCAGCGTGAGGGTGGCGAGATCGGTCTGCAGGGCGAGGTTCTTCTGCTTCGCCAGCAGGGATTCGAGATCCGCCTCGCGCCGGGTGAGTTCGCTCTCGACCGAGACGATCTCGCCGACGGTGTTCGCCTTCGCCATCAGGGCGCGCATCCGATCGAGGCTGGCGCGCTGGGACTCGATCCGGCTGGCCACGTCGACCACTTGCTCGGTGACGTCGCTGGACTCCTGGTGGATCTGCAGCCGCTTGCCAAGGTCGGAGAGTCGCTGGATCGCGGCGTCGTACGACTTGACCGGCACCTTGAGCACGAGGTTGGCCTGGGTGATCTTGCCGTCGGCATCGCTGCCCGTGTCCTCGGACGCGACCTGCCCGTCGAGGCCGGCGATCGCCGTGATCGCCTTCTGCCGCGTGGCGGCGACGTCGTCCGATTCGACGGTGAGCGAACCGGTCTTGATGATCGCGCGCGTGATGCTCGGCTGGGTCTGGGCCGGTGGCTGCCCGGGAACCTGGGGTTCCGCGTTCGATGACTTGCCTTCGGCCGCCGTACCGGAGTCCTGCTTCTGGACCGGCGCTGCTTCGCTCGTGCCGGCGCTGTCGTTGCCACTGGCCCCACACCCCGCCAGCAGCGCCAACCCCAACGCCGCCGTCACCACACCGCTGATCCGCCTCATCACCCATGCCCCTCTCTGGTGGTTTCCGTCCTAGGACGGTCGCCGAGGGGCAGGGTGTTGCAGGCTCAGATCACCATTCGGAAACGGTGCGGGTCACTCCGGGGCGGTGAACAGCGGCATCGTCGGAGGCGTCCCCGACTCAGCCGGCTTCGACTCAGCGGTCTCCGAAGACTTCGGCTCGGCGGTCTTCCGGGTGCGCGCACGGGTCCGCTTGACCGGCGCCTCGGCAGGTGCCTCGACGGCCGCGTCCACAGTCGTGACCTCGGCCTGGACCTCAGGCTTGGTCTCCGCAGTCTTGCGGGTGCGCTTGCGCGGCTTCCGCTCCTGCTGTGGGGCCTCGGCGGCCTCGGTCGAGGACTCCTCGGTCGGCGGCACCTGGGTCTTGCTGGTGACGTCGGCCTCGGACTTCTCGTCGACCAGCTGGCCGGAGCGAGTGCGCTTGCGGGTCCGGCTGCGCTTGCGCGCGGTCCGCTCGCCGTCACCCTCGGTGCGTGCATCGCCACCGCGACGGCTCCGCGCCGGCCGCTCCTCACGGGCCTCGGCGATCTCGCGCGGTTCACGGGCCGGCTTGATCCGGCCCTTCGCGTCGCTCGGAATACCGAGGTCGTGGTACAGCTCCGGCGACGTCGAGTAGATCTCCTGCGGCTCGTCGTACGGCAGGTCGAGCGCCTTGTTGATCGTCTTCCACCGGGTCACGTCCGGCCAGTCGACAAAGGTGACGGCGATCCCGCTCGCACCGGCCCGTCCGGTCCGGCCGATCCGGTGGATGTAGGCCTTCTCGTCCTCGGGGCAGGTGTTGTTGATGACGTGCGTCACGCCCTCGACGTCGATGCCGCGGGCCGCGACGTCGGTGCAGATCAGTACGTCGATCTTGTCGCCGCGGAACCGGGTCAGCGCGCGCTCACGGGCCTGCTGGTTCAGGTCGCCGTGGATCGCGGCCGCCTTGAAGCCTCGGTCCTGCAGGTCGTCGGTCAGCCGGGAGGCCTCGCGCTTGGTCCGGCAGAAGATCATCACCCGGCCGCGGTCCTCGGCCTGCAGGATCCGCGCGACTACCTCGGGCTTGTCCAGATCGTGCGCCCGGTAGACGAACTGTGCCGTGGTCGGCACCATCTCGGTGTCCTCGTGCGACTCCGCGCGGATGTTCAGCGGGTGCCGCATGTGGGTGCGGGCCAGCGCGATCACCGCGGACGGCATCGTTGCCGAGAACAACATCGTCTGCCGCAGCTCGGGGGTCTTGCGCAGAATGCGTTCCACGTCGGGCAGGAAGCCGAGGTCGAGCATCTCGTCGGCCTCGTCCAGCACCAGCACCTTGATGTGGCCGAGGTCGAGGACGCCCCGGTTCGCCAGGTCCAGCAGGCGTCCCGGCGTACCGACGACGACGTCGACGCCCTTCTTCAGTGCGTCCAGCTGCGGCTCGTACGCGACGCCGCCGTAGATGGTCAGGACGCGCACCGTGCGGACGGTGGACGCGGTCTCCAGGTCCTTGGCGACCTGGATGGTCAGCTCGCGGGTCGGGGTGACGACCAGCGCCTGCGGCTTGCCGGGAGCGGCGAGCTCCTCGTAGTCGGCCTCGCCGGGGGAGATGGTGCGCTGCAGCAACGGGATGCCGAAGCCGAGCGTCTTGCCGGTGCCCGTGCGGGCCTGGCCGATCAGGTCGGTGCCCATCAGGGCGACGGGGAGTGTCATTTCCTGGATCGGAAACGGCTCCACGATGTTGACGCGGTCGAGCGCGTCGCAGATCTCGGGCAGCACGCCGAGCTCTCGGAAGGTGGTCAGGCTGATCGCCTCTCACATGCTTGTGCGGACAGGTTTGCTCAGTGGCCGGGCGCCTGGGGCTTCTCAGCCCCGATCGTGAGGCGCGGGGACACTGTGCAAGCACCTCGCACCAGCTTGCCCATCTGGGCGCGTCACCGGCGAATCGCCCACCAGTGTAGCCGCAACCGCCGTCAAGCCCGCCTCGTGTGGTTTGCGCCACTCGTGCTCCGGTCCAGATAGGGTGCCGGGCATGGAGCAGACGGCCTTTGATGATCCCGCCTACCGGGCCGCGGCGGTGGATCTGCTGGGAGTGCTCGCGTACGGCGAGCTGACGGCGTTCGAGCGAATGGCGGAGGACGCCAAACTGGCGCCGACGCTGAACGACAAGGCGGAGCTGGCGGCGCTGGCGACGACCGAGTTCGGCCACTTCCAGCAACTGCGGGACCGGCTGGTCGCGCTTGGCGTGGACCCGATGGCGGCGATGACGCCGTTCGTCACCCCGCTGGACGCGTTCCACGACCACACCGCGCCGTCGGACTGGCTGGAGGGCCTGGTCAAGGCGTACGTCGGGGACGGCCTGGCCAATGACTTCTACCGCGAGATCGCGTCGTTCGTGGACGCGGAGACCCGGGGTCTGGTGCTCGAGGTGTTCGCGGACTCCGGGCAGGCCTCGTTCGTGGTCGACCGGGTCCGGGCCGCGATCGAGGAGGACCCGAAGCTGGGTGGCCGGCTGGCGCTGTGGGGACGCCGCCTGGTCGGCGAGGCGCTCAGCCAGGCGCAGCGGATCGCCGCGGACCGGGACTCACTGGCCGCGCTGCTGGCCGGATCGGTCGACCGGCCCGGCCTCGACCTGGCCGCGATCGGCCGCATGTTCACCCGCCTCACCGAGGCCCACACCGCCCGGATGACCGCCCTCGGCCTGCAGGCCTGAGACACACAACGGCCGCCTGCCCGGAAGGGGCGGCGGCCGTCGGGATGCGCGGGGACCTCGCCCCGCGGGCGGGTGTGGTCAGGCGGTCTTGGCTTTGCGCGACGAGATGAACGCGATGACGATCGCGGCGCAGATGATCTGGATCAGGTACTGGGTCCAGTCGGGCCCGGGGGTGTCCTTGACGCCGAGGAAGTAGGCGATCAGACCACCGAGGAAGGCGCCGATGCCGCCGCCGAGGATGGTCCAGCCGAGACCGATGTCCTGCTTTCCGGGGAGCACCAGCCGGGCCAGCGGCCCGAAGATGATGCCCGCGATGAGACTGACGATGATCATCCAGACCCAGTACACGATTCCTCCTTTGAGGGATGGCTGACCTGCGCCTGGGCCGGCGCCCCGTAGCTACCAGACCACTGCAACGCAGGTCTCAACGCCATCGTGCCCCTTCCGTGGCACTCCGCAACCGGACACGCGCGAACGTATCCGGACCGCGATCAGATCGCGCCGAAGCCGACCTTGCGGATCGAGACCTCGCCGATCTCCACGTACGCGAGCCGGTCGGCCGGGATGATCACCCGGCGGCCCTTGTCGTCGGTCAGCTGCAACAGGTTCGCCTTGCCGCTGAGCGCCGCGGCGACCGCCTCCTGGACCTCTTCCGGGGTCTGCTCGCTCTCCAGCACCAATTCACGATTGGCGTGCTGCACGCCGATCTTGACCTCCACGAAACCCTCCGGGCACATTCCGACCGGCGGCTCTCGCCGGTGACGCTTCGAGCCTATCCGCTGCGAGCCGTCGGCCCTCACCCGTCCGCCGAGAGCAGAACCCTCAGCCGTCGGTGCGGGGGAAGCCGCGGATGCCGCGCCAGGCCAGCGAGGCGACCAGGTCGGCGGCCTGCTGCTGGGCCAGCGTCGGGTCGTCGGAGGCCAGCCAGTACCGGGCGCTGACCTGCGCCATGCCGACCAGGCTGACGGCCAGCACCATCGACTGCTCGCGGCTCAGGCCGGCGTCGGCGCTGATCACTTCGGAGACCGCCTCGGCGCAGGCGTGGGTGACGCGGTCCACCCGCTCGCGGACGGCCGTCTCGTTGGTCAGGTCCGACTCGAACACCAGCCGGAAGGCGCCCTGCGCGTTCGCCACGTAGTCGTAGAACGCGTGCATGGTGGCCGCGACCCGGAGCTTGTTGTCCTCGGTCGACTTCAGCGCGTCCCGGACGGACGCGATGATCGCGTCGCAGGAGGTGTCCAGCAGGGCCAGGTACAGCTCCAGCTTGCCGGGGAAGTGCTGGTAGAGCACCGGCTTGGAGACGCCGGCGCGATCGGCGATGTCGTCCATCGCGGCGGCGTGGTAGCCGTTCGCGACAAAAACCTCCTGGGCCGCCTCGAGCAGTTGCGCGCGGCGGGCCAGCCGCGGCAGGCGGCTGCCGCGCTTGGGCGCGGTCTCGGGTGTCGTCGACACGTCGGCTCCTTCGGTGGTGCGGCGCCGGCGGCTCGGGCTCGACTGCCGGGTCGTAGCCCGAATCCTACCCAGCGGTTGTCCCGGCCAGTAGCTTCCCCGCCGAACCGGGTTCCATCGTGGTACCGCTCAGCGGTAGTCGTCCTCGTCCGCGTCGCCCACGGCGCGGCGCTGCTCCGCCACATCGACCGGGTCGGCCTCCAGCAGTACGCCGGAGTCCTCGGGTCGGTCGTCCACCACCGTGGAGCTCTGGCGTTGCTCCAGTACGTCGGCCTCGGGAGCGTCATCCGGGACACTGCCGACGGCAGGACCCTCGTAATCGGGTTCACTGGTCATGCGACTGCCTCTCCTCTCGGTGTTCGACGGTTCTGACCCTTACGACGGTAGCGGCTTCGGGTCGTCGTAGAGCCCCTCCAGGACATCGCCGTACTCCTCGATCCGGGCGAGGACGTCGTGGGGGAGGAATCTGAGCTCCTCGGGCGTGGTCGCCGACGCCACCTCGTCCCAGTCGATCGGGGTGGACACCCGCGGCTCGTCGGACCCGCGGAGGGAGTACGGCGCCAGTGTGGTCTTGGCGCTGGCGTTCTGGCTCCAGTCGATGAAGACCTTGCCGGGACGCAGTGCCTTGGTCATGTTCGCGGTGACGTTCTCGGGCAGGGCCTCGGCCAGCTGCTCGGCCAGTTGCTTGGCGAACGCACTGGTCTTCCTGGACGACGCCGGCTCGATCGGCACGTACAGATGCATGCCTTTGTTGCCGGACGTCTTCGGCCAGCCCTCCAGCCCGTAGTGACTCAACAGCTCGCGCAGGGCCAGTGCGACATCGCAGCACTCCACGATGGTCGCCCCCGGCCCCGGGTCGAGGTCGAACACGATCAGGTCGGCCTCTGGCTTCTTGCCGTGGTCCGACAGGCCGATCCGCCACTGCGGCACGTGCAGTTCGAGTGCGGCCAGGTTGGCCAGCCAGACCACGGTCTGGATGTCGTCGGCGACCACGAAGTCCGCCTCGTCCCGGCCGGTGGAGCTACCGGGCGTGGGGAGTGTCACGGTCCGCACCCAGGCCGGCGTACCGCGCGGGGCGTTCTTCTCGAAGAAGTACGGCGCTTCTGTGCCGTCGGGCCACCGTTTGCGGGTCAGGGGGCGGTCGGACAGATGTGGCAGCAGCAGGTGCGCGACCTGGTGGTAGTAGTCGATCACCTCGGCCTTGGTGAAGCCGGTCTGTGGATACAGCACCTTGCCGAGGTTGGTGAGCTTCATCGTCTGCCCGTCGACCTCGGTCGTCAGCTGCTGCGGCGCGCTTGCCATGTGTCCCAGTGTCCAGCTTGAGAGCGTCTTAACATGGGTTTCGTGGAGAGTTACGGGGCAGTAACCGGCACTGGCGTGCCGTTGGGAGCGCAGGAATGGCCGGCACGGCGGGTGCCGGTCGCTGGGGTGGATCTGCTGGTCAGAGACGTGCCGGGCGCGGCGGCGGACCTACCGCCCGCACTGTTCGTGCACGGGCTCGGCGGGTCCTCGCTGAACTGGACCGCCCTCGGTCTGCTGCTCAACGACACGATCCGCGGTATGGCCCCCGATCTGCCCGGCTTCGGTCGTACGCCGCTCGCCGGAGCCGCGGGGATAACCGAGCAGGCCGCCGTAGTGATCGAGCTGCTGGACCGTGAGGTCGATCAGCCGGTGCACCTGTTCGGGAACTCGATGGGCGGCGCCGTCGCGGTGACGCTCGCAGCGCAGCGCCCGGACCTGATCGCCTCGCTGACTCTGATCTCTCCCGCCCTGCCGCACCCGCGCGTGTCTGCCAGCGCGGCGTGGTTCACCGCGCTCGCGACGCCCCGGCTGGGCCCCGTCGTACTGGAGCGGAGCCGGCGGTTACCGTTCGACCGGCGGTTCCGCGCGTCGCTGGCGATGGTGTTCGGCGATCCGCGGTCGCTGGCGCCAGAGGTGCTGGCGGTGTATGAGGAAGAGCTGCGGCGGCGCGACACCGACCCGTGGGTGACGCGCGCGACGTTGGACGGCGCCCGGAGCATCCTGAGGTCGTCGCTGGCTCCGCCGCGCCGGTCGTTGTGGGCGGATGCGGCGAAGGTGGAGTGCCCGGTGCTGCTGGTGTACGGCGGCAAGGACCGACTCGTCGACGCCCGGATCCGCACCAAGGCCCAACGCACCTTCCCGAACGCACGGCTGCTCTACCTGCCGCAGTCCGGTCACGTCGCGCAGATGGAACACCCCGAACTGGTCGAGCGCGCCGTCCGCCAGCTGATCTCCTGATCGAGTCGGTTCCGACGCCGGACTGAGACACGACCGAGCGGGGGATCCGGTCAACTTTCCTCTCGCCTGACAAGTCCGACGAACAACCTGTTCGTCGACAACGAGAGGACCACTGTGCGAGTGATCGCCCACGCCGTGAGGACGCTGTCGCTGGGGATGGTCGCACTGCTGAGTGCGGGGACGCTGACCGCTGTGGCCGCCCCGCCCATGCCACCATCCGTTGCTAAAGGCAACAACTGGAACGTCGAACCGGTAGCCGGTGGCTACTGGCTGACCCTGCGCCTCGACGCGCCGGCGCCGATGCGCGCGTCGCTGCCGCTGCTCGCGGTCGACGGGGTCCCGGTGGGTGTCGCCAAACAGTCGCCCGACCGGCGCACGCTCACCCTGATCAGTGCCGACCCAGCCGTCGTGAAGGACCGACCGACGCCGACTGGCTGAAAGCGCGACGTGGGCCGTTGCTGAGGGACGGCCCTGGTGCGCGGCAAGTACCAGGTCGAGACGTCGGAGTACAACCTCGGTGACGAGGCCGTCTACCTTCCGGGGCTCGGGCAACGCTCCGAGATCCGCGGCAAGGTCTACGCCCCGAAGGACGCGATCGGACCCTGGCCGTTGGTGATCTTCCTGCACGGGCTGCACGAGTTCTGCTACGGCGACGATCCCGGCGACGCCGACAAGCCCTGGCCGTGCCCGCACGGCACGAAGCCGGTCCCCAGCTTCCGGGGATACGACGGTCCTGCGACCGCGCTGGCGAGCCATGGCTACCAGGTGGTGTCGATCAGCGCCAACACCGTCAACGCGTACGACGACGGCGTCTACGACTCGGGTGCACAGGCGCGGGCAGAGTTGATCCTCGATCACCTGGCGCTCTGGAAGAAGTGGTCGACGATCGGCGGTAGGCCCTTTGGGCGTGCCTTTGTCGGCAAGGTCGACCTGCAGAACGACGGTCTGATGGGCCACTCGCGCGGTGGCGAGGGTGCTGCCCGCGCTGCCCCTGCGGTGCGAAGTACGCGGGGCGGTTGACGGCGACGGAGCAGCAGGGCGTCGGTACGGCGTACGTCGCGGGGTTCTTCCGGTTGCAACTGGGACACGAGACGCAGTTCCTGCCGCTGCTGGACGGGTCCGATGCACGGGCGGCGTCTGCGGGGCGGGCCGTCGTACGCGTGGTGTCGCAGGCGCCGGTGGCGTCGCGGCGGGATGTGAATCACCTTGACCAGCCACTGCCGGCCGGATCGGTCCGCGGGAAGGTGACCGCGACCGTTTGTGCGGGTGTGAGCCAACCGTCCGGTCGTCTAGCCCCTTGCATGGCGTCGGATGACTGGTCCAACGCGCCGCACTGGAGCACTGCCTGGTACGCCGCGAAGACGCCGACCACTGCGGTCACCAAGCTCACATGGAGCGGGACCGACGGGGTCGTGCGGCTCGACGTGCCCGCTGGGCTGGGCGACGTACGGCGTTTTGCCGCGCTGTCGTTCCGGGCTGCTCCGGACCCGGTTGGGTCGCCGAAGACCGATCTGAGCGTCCGAGTGGTCGACGGGCACAGGCGGGCGGCCGTCGTACCGGTGTCGACGGTGAGCGACGCGTTGGTGCGGATGCCTGGGAACGGTGAGAGCGGGCTGCCCAAGAACCTGCTGCGGACCGTGCGGATCCCGCTGACGTCGCTCAAGGGTGTCGACCTGAGTGATGTACGTGCGGTCGAGTTGCGGACGGACAAGGTGGCGCGTGGGTCGGCGTACGTGAGCGATCTGGCGTTCTCGTCGGCTGGTGTCGGGTTCTCGGCGCCGGCGGCGTTGCTGCCGAAGCTGTCCGCGTCGAGTGTGACGGTGAAGGAGGGCGACAAAGGGACTCATTCCATGGCCTTCTGGGTGACCATGTCGCGGCCGAGCCTCCGTCCGGTCAATGTGTACGTCGAGGCGAACGGTGAGCCCGGGAAGACCACCGGTGAACTGACCCTCGAGATCCTCGACGACAAGCTCGAGGAGCTGGCCGAGACGTTCTCGGCGGTCATCCAGGCGGTCGGCGGCGCTGAGGTGAAGCTGCCGGTCACAGTCACCATCACCGACAATGACTGAGACGGGGGTACCGGGATGTGGACTCCGCGACGGGTGGTTTGGGATGTGCGGGAACATGGGGGAGGGACAGATGGTTGAAAACCGGAGATCCCGTCCCACGTCTTCCTGAGGAGCCGACACGTGTCACTGCCACCGCTGGTCGAACCGGCCGACGAGCTGACCATCGACGAGGTGCGCCGGTACTCGCGGCACCTGATCATCCCCGAGGTCGGGATGGCCGGGCAGAAGCGGCTGAAGAACTCCAAGGTGCTGGTGATCGGCGCCGGCGGTCTCGGCAGCCCGGCGCTGCTGTACCTGGCCGCGGCCGGCGTCGGCACGCTCGGCATCGTCGAGTTCGACACCGTCGACGAGTCCAACCTGCAGCGCCAGATCATCCACGGCCAGTCCGACGTGGGCAAGTCCAAGGCCCAGTCGGCCAAGGAGTCGATTCTCGAGACCAACCCGAACACCAACGTCGTCCTGCACGAGACCCGGCTGGACAACGACAACGTGTTCGAGATCTTCGAGCAGTACGACCTGATCGTCGACGGCACCGACAACTTCGCCACCCGGTACCTGGTGAACGACGCCGCGGTGCTGCTCGGCAAGCCGTACGTCTGGGGCTCGATCTTCCGCTTCGACGGCCAGATCAGCGTGTTCTGGGCCGAGCACGGCCCGTGCTACCGCTGCCTGTACCCGGAGCCGCCGCCACCCGGCATGGTCCCGTCCTGCGCGGAAGGCGGTGTACTGGGCGTGCTCTGCGCGTCCGTCGGCGCGGCGCAGGTGACCGAGGCGATCAAGCTGCTCACCGGCGTCGGCGACCCGTCGCTCGGCCGGCTGAACATCTACGAGGCACTCGACCTGAACTGGCGCTCGCTGAAGGTCCGCAAGGACCCGAACTGCGCCATCTGCGGTGAGAACCCGACCGTCACCGAGCTGATCGACTACGAGGACTTCTGCGGCGCGATCACCGAGGAGGCGGCCGACGCGGCCGTCGGGTCGACCATCTCGGTGAAGCAGCTGAGCGAGTGGATCAAGCTGAAGGACAACGGCGAGAAGGACTTCGTCCTGATCGACGTCCGCGAGCCGAACGAGTACGAGATCAACCGGATCCCGGGCTCGGTGCTGATCCCGAAGGCCGACTTCCAGACCGGTGTGGCGCTGGAGAATCTGCCGCAGGACAAGCAGCTCGTCTTCCACTGCAAGTCCGGCGTCCGCTCGGCCGAGGTCCTCGCGATCGCGAAGGGCGCGGGCTTCTCCGACGCGGTCCACGTCGGTGGCGGCGTGGTCGCCTGGGTCGACCAGATCGACCCGAGTCAGCCGTCGTACTAGACCTGCTCAGGGGGCTGGATCACTCCAGCCCCCAGACGTCTAGCAGCCCCTGACGTCTAGAAGGCCATCCGGCAGCTGCTGACCGTTTCGACTGCCACGGGGTCGCCGGTGACGACGGGATGGTCGTCCCGGCCGGACAGCGTCCGCATGTAGCCGACGGCATCCAGAGTGGCGCGGCCGACCGGCTCGTCCCTCCCCAGCCGGTAGGTCCCACCTCCCTGCCCGGTGAGTTCCAGTACGACGGCCGGACGGTCACCCCAGAACGGACCGGCGTCGACGTCGTACATGACCTGCGCGACGATCTCCTCGGCGTACGGACCGGCGTCGAACTCCCGCCCGAGTCCTTGGCAGACGTCGTCGCGATGCATCCACAGGTCACGGGCGAGCAGGATGTCCTGGATGTAGCCGAGATCGATCGACTCGAAGCCCGGTACGCCTTCGAGCGTCACCCGGATCCGCCGGACGAGCGCCGGGTTCCGGGCGATCCTGCGCGAGGCCTTCGCCCACAGCTTGTCGAACGAGGCCCGCACCTCGGCCGGCGGCGTCCCCCGGTGCTCGTCGGCCTGGATCATCATGTGGGCGTCGAGCAGCACCGCCTGCGGGTACTTCCGCTTCGCCTTGAGGTCTCGCAGTGGGAACAACCACGGCCGGAGCACGTCCTCCGCCTGGCCGATCAGGTGCCCGGCGACGTCCGCGACGTCCCACGCGTCGCAGACGGTACGGCGGTGCCACTCGGCTCCCTCGAGTGACGCGAGCAGGTCGTGCCACGCGTGAATCTCCGCGTCGCGGTGGACCGTGCAGCGTTGCCGGTCGGCCCGTCCGATCTGCTGAGCGAGTACAGCGGTCATCATTTCCCCCTGGTCGGTGCGTAGCGCTGGTAGAACATCTCGAGGACGACGGGCAGCAGCCGGCTGAACCGTCCTTCCTCGTGTGACACATCGGGCTCGTTGGCCATCTGCTGGGAGAGCAGACCGGCGGTCATCGAGGTGTAGAGGGCGAGGGCCTCGTCGCTCGTCGCGTCCAGGTGCAGGTACCCCGCGTCCACCGTCGCCTGCAGATGGTCCCGGAGGTCCTGCAGGGATTCCTGCGCCGGCGCGTACGCCGCCGGGCTCGGCTCGAAGCCGGGGATCGTCCGCCAGAACAGCAACTGGCAGTAGACCTGGTGGCCCAGGCACCAACGGCTGAACGCGGTGGCCGCGATCAGGTTGCGCTCCAGCGGATCGGTGCTGCGCGCCGCGTCGCGGGGAGCGCGGTAGGCGTCCCGCAGCTTCTCGGCGCCGCGCTGGAAGAGCGCGTCGTAGATGGCCATCTTCGACGGGAAGTACTGGTACAGAGACGGCGGTTGCATGCCGAGCCGGCGGGCCACCGCGGACAGGCTGAGCGCGGCGACACCCTCGGTCTCCATCAGTTCGATGGCGACGTCCAGGATCTCCGCGATGGTCTCCTGGCGACGGCGGGTACGGCGGTCCAGCCCGGCAGTGCTCATGCACTAAGGAAAACCTAATGGCATTAGGGAAGTCAATACCCCGTAGGTTTCGAGTGGGTTTGTCCCCGCGGGCACGTAGGGTCTTGGCATGTGCAGAAACATCACGGTTCTGAGGGGACTCGAGCCGGCCGCGACCTCTGAGGAGATCTACGCGGCCGCGCTGCAGTACGTGCGCAAGGTGAGCGGCGTCGGCTCGCTGAGTGCGACCACCCGCGGCCCGATCGAGCGGGCCGCGACCGAGGTCGCGAAGATCACCGAGCAGTTGCTGGCGGAGATGCCGGAGCGCCGGGTCCCGCCGCAGACGGTGCCGCCGCTGCGGCGTCCCGAGGTGCGCGCCCGGCTCGGTCTCGACTAGAGCCTTCCCATGGGGGAGGAGGCTCGCACCGGCCGACGGCGCCAGGGGGTGGTGTTCGCGCTGATGGTCGTCGGTGTGCTGCTCGCGCTGACGAACTCGAACGCGCAGACCGAGTTGGTGCGCCGGCGCCAGGACACCTGCGACGGCACGTTGGCGTTGCCGGAGGCCGCGTATGTGCTCGGGTTCGCGGGCCTGGTCGTCGGTGTGATCGCGCTCTTCCTCCTGGTGCTGTGGTTCCATCGCAGCCGCCAGCCGCTCGCCCTGATCCTCTTCGCCACCGCGGCCGCCGCCGTCGTCTTCGAGGTCTTCGCCGTGGTCACCGCCTTCCAGGACGGCAGTCCGATCCAGTCCCTCTGCTTCGGTTAGCGCCCCGGGGTAAGGTCACTCGGGGAAACGGTTACTGAGTGCCTTGGGAGGCGCGGGTATGCGGTTCGCGATCAAGACCAGGCCGGAGCACACCACCTGGCAGCAACTGCGGGACGTGTGGGTCGCGGCGGATCAGTTCGAGATCTTCGAGTCCGCCTGGCACTGGGATCACTTCTACCCGCTCAGCGGCGACATGGCCGGCCCGAACCTCGAGGCGTGGACCACGCTGGCCGCGCTGGCGCAGGCGACCGAGCGGATCCGGCTCGGCTGCCAGGTGACCGGGATGATCTACCGGCATCCCGCCGTACTGGCGAACATGGCCGCGACCACCGACATCATCTCGAACGGCCGGCTCGAGCTCGGCATCGGCGCCGGCTGGAACGAGATGGAGACGACCGCCTACGGCATCGACCTCTATCCGCTGAAGGAACGCTTCGACCGGTTCGACGAGGGCACGCAGGCGATCATCGCGCTGCTCACCGAGAAGGTCGCGAACTTCGACGGCAAGTACATCAAGCTCACCGACGCGTACTGCGAGCCGAAGGCCGTGCAGACCCCGCACCCGCCGATCACCATCGGCGGCAAGGGGCCGAAGCGCACATTGCGAGCGGTCGCCCGGTGGGCCCAGCAGTGGAACGTCATCGTCCAGAGCCCGGAGGAGTGGAAGCCGCTCAAGGACGTGCTGGTCCAGCGCTGCGAGGAGGCCGGTCGCGACGTCAACGAGATCACCTGCTCGGTCAACGTCCGCGTCGACCCGGACGTGCCGCTCGACACCGCGGTCGCCGCTGCGGCGGCGTACGGCGAAGCGGGGGTCGACCTGGTCGTGCTGAACCTCCCGCTCGACGCCCCGCCGTCCGTCCTCGAGCCGCTGGCTAAGGCGCTCGCGCCGCTCGCCTGAACTGTCCGCGGTCCCCGCTAGGTTTGGGTTCGTGGACAGGGAGGAGTACGTCGAGGCGGTGTTGCGTGCCGTCGAGTCGATCCCACCGGGCAGCGTCGCGACGTACGGCGACATCGCGGAGTACGTCGGTCAGGGTGGGCCGCGTCAGGTCGGCGCGATCATGCGTGAGTACGGCGGTGGGGTGCCGTGGTGGCGGGTGATCCGGGCCTCCGGCGTACCGGCGGACGAGGTCGGCGACGAGCAACTGCACAACCTCCGCTCCGACGGTGTCCGCGTCACCAACGGGCGTGTCAACCTCCGCGAGGTCCGCTGGGATCCGGACGTCGACGACCACTGATCTGTCCGCTTTCCGGCTAGTGAAGTCCGTGCTCGGAGTGGGCGATCGGGATTGTCGGCGGGGTCTGCTGGGATGGGGCGATGGTCAGCAGACAGGGGTCCCGGTATCGGCTGGTTCGAGCCGAGGGCCGCAGCGCGGAGGCGCCGGTCCTGGATGCGGATCAGCAAGCGGTCGTGGATCATGCCGGCGGACCTCTGCTGGTGCTGGCCGGGCCGGGGACCGGTAAGACGACGACGTTGGTCGAGGCCGTCGTCGACCGGGTGCGGAATCGCGGGCTGAGTCCCGACCAGGTGCTGGTGCTGACGTTCGGGCGCAAGGCGGCGACCGAGCTGCGCGACCGGATCACCGGCCGGCTCGGGCGGACGACCCGGGTGATGCCGTCGATGACCTTCCATTCCTTCTGTTATGCGTTGCTGCGTCGGTTCACACCGGCCGACGCGTTCGACGTACCGCTGCGGTTGCCGTCCGGGCCGGAGCAATCCCTGCGGTTGAGCGAGGCGCTGTCCGGCAGTCGTGAGGTCGGTGCGGTGTCCTGGCCGGGGAGTCTGCATCCGGCGTTGAAGACGCGCGGGTTCACCGACGAGGTGCAGGCGGTGATCGGCAAGGCACGGCAGCTCGGGCTCGACCCGGAGGACCTGTCCGCGATCGGGCGTTCGGCGGACCGGGCCGAGTGGGTCGCGGTCGGAGACTTCTTCGAGGAATACCTGCAGATCCTCGACCACGAGCAGGTGCTGGACTACTCCGAGCTGATCCACCGCGCAGTGATCCTGGCCCAGCAGCCGCTCGTCCAGGCCAAGCTGCGGGCCGAGTTCAAGGCCGTCTTCGTCGACGAGTACCAGGACACCGATCCCGGTCAGATCAAGCTGCTCCAGGCGATCGCCGGCGACGGCCGCGACCTGGTCGTCGTGGGCGATCCGGACCAGTCGATCTACACGTTCCGCGGCGCCGACGTCCGTGGTCTGCTGCGTTTCACCGACGAGTTCCGTACGTCTAGTGGTGCGGAGGCCGCGCAGATCGCCTTGGGCACGACACGACGCTTCGGTACGACGCTGCAGCGGGTGTCTCGTAATGTCGTCAGCCGGTTGGGCGTGCCGGGGACCCTGGACCGGGACACATTCGAGCGCTTCCGGAATCCAGACGCCGGCGGATGCGTCTACGGCGCCGGCAAGGTCGAAGCGAACCTGTACTCGACCAGCGGTGCCGAGCTCGAACACATCGCGGATCTGCTGCGTCGCGCGCATGTGCAGGATGGAGTCGGCTGGAACGAGATGGCGGTGCTGGTCCGGTCCGGCAGTCGTTCGATCCCGCCGTTGCGTCGTGCGCTCGCGGCCGCGGGGATCCCGGTCGATGTCGCCGGTGACGAGCTGCCTTTGTCCCGGGAGCCCGCCGTACGTCCGATGCTGTTGGCTTTGCGGGCGGTTGCGGATCCGTCGACGTTGACGGTCGACGTCGTACGGGCGCTGGCGTTGTCGCCGTTGGGGGCGATGGATGCGGGGCAGTTGCGGCGGCTGGCGCGGGTGTTGCGGCGGCGGGATCGCGAGGCGGCCGGTGGGCAGCGGTTGCCGCGGTCGTCGGACGAGCTGCTGCGCGAGGCGTTGGTGAATCCGCTGCTGCTCGACGAGGAGGCGTCGCCGGCCGAGGCGAGGTTCGCGGCGCTGGGCGAGAGGTTGCTTAAGGCAAGGAACATCGTGACCGCGGGGGCCGCGCCGGACGAGGTGATGTGGTCGCTGTGGTCGGACTCGCCGTGGTTGCGGCGGTTGCGCGGTCAGGCGCACTCCGGTGGGGAGACGGCGCGGGCGGCGAACCGGGATCTGGATTCCTTGTGCGCTTTGTTCGACGCGGCGAGCCGGGCCGAGGAGCAGGTCGGGTTCAAGGGGGTGTCGGCGTTCCTTTCGGAGCTCGAATCGCTCGACATCGCGGCGGACAACCGATTCGACGGGACGTATCGCGAGGCCGGCGTCCAGCTGATGACGGCCCACCGGTCGAAGGGGTTGCAGTGGCGGCTGGTCGTCGTTGCCGGTGTGCAGGAAGGGCAGTGGCCGGATCTGCGGCGGCGGGGTTCGCTGCTCGAGCCTGACCGGCTGGGGCCCGACGGGCTTGTCGATCCGTTGTCGGCCGGTGCATTGCTGGCCGAGGAGAGACGGTTGTTCTACGTCGCGATCACGCGGGCCCGGGAGCGGTTGATCGTAACGGCGGTGCAGGCGCCGGAGGCGGACGGCGACCAACCGTCCAGATTTCTTGCCGAGCTCGACATTCCTTTGAAGCTGGTTGCCGGCAGGCCGCGGCGGCCGTTGTCGTTGCACGGTCTGGTTGCTGATCTGCGGTGTGTGCTCGCGGATCCTGCGTCGTCGCCCGCGTTGAAGCGGGTTGCGGCTGATCGGCTGGCCCAGTTGGCCGACGCCGTGGACGACCGGGAGCATCCTCTGGTGCCGACGGCCGATCCGTCGCGGTGGTGGGGTGTGCGGGAGCGCACTCGCTCGGAGCGGCCGATCGCGGATCCCGATCTGCCGGTGCCGTTGTCGGGGAGCGCGCTGACAACGATCGTGGACTGTCCACTGCGGTGGTTCCTGACCCGGCGGGCCGGCGGGGAAACGCCTAGTACGTCGGCGATCGGGTTCGGCATGGTGTTGCACACGCTGGCCGACGCGGTCGCGACCGGGACGCTGCCGCCGTCCGTGGACGAGCTGAACGGCTGGCTCGACAAGGTGTGGACGCAGCTGGAGTTCGAGTCCGCGTGGATCTCGGACCGGGAGCGCGTCGAGGCGGAGGCCGCGTTGCGACGGTTCGTCACGTGGCACCAAGGCCGGCCGGATCGGACGCTGGTCGGGACGGAGGTCGAATTCGACGTACTGCTCCCTGACACCGACAAGCCGGCGGTCCGGGTCAAGGGCCGGATGGACCGCGTCGAGCAGGACACCGAGGGGACGATCCGGGTGGTCGACCTGAAGACGGGCCGGTCGCTGCCGACCAAGCCCGCGGTCGCGCGGCACGTCCAGCTCGCGATCTACCAGCGCGCGATCGCGTCCCGCCAGCTGAAGGTCCTCGGCGACGAGCCGGTCGCCGGCGGCGCCGAGCTCGTCCAGCTCCGCCACGACGACAACGGCGGCTTCCCCAAGGTCCAGCACCAGGGCCCACTCGAAACCGACGAGGACGGCAAGACCTGGCTGGACGAAGCGGTCGACAACGCCGAGTCCATGGTCCGCACCGAAGAATTCACCGCCCAACGCAACGACGGCTGCACCCGCTGCGAAGCCCGCGCCCTCTGCCCCATCCAACCCGAAGGCCGAGAAATCGTCTGATGCGCGCACCCACCGCCCACCCCTCGCGACCTCCTCTCACCACCTCGTATCGCCCACCATCTGCCTCCACCCACCACACGGTCGGGGACCTGAAATGACCTGTCTCAGCTCTCGTGTTCATGGTTCAGGTCTCCACAGTTTGCTTGCCGGAGAGGAGTCCTGCTGATGCGTGCGCAGCTCAGCACCACGGCCGAACTGTGTGATCTGCTCGGCATCCCGTTCAGTGATCAGCAGTTGGCGGCGATTACGGCTCCGTTGGCGCCTGGGGTGATTGTGGCGGGCGCCGGGTCCGGGAAGACGACGGCGATGGCGGCTCGGGTTGTCTGGTTGATCTGCACCGGGCAGGTGAAGCCGGAGGAAGTGCTCGGGCTGACGTTCACGAAGAAGGCGGCCAACGAGCTGGACGTGCGGATCCGCGAGGACCTGACGAAGGCCGGCGTACTCGGCTCGACCCTGCCGAAGGACCAGCATCCGATCCTCGCAGCCCACCTTCGCAGCAACATCCCGAACTGGGAACCGGAGGAGCCCGGCGAGCCCGTCGTCTCGACGTACCACGCGTTCGCGGGCACGCTGATCGCCGAGCACGGTCTTCGCCTCGGTCTCGAGCCCGACGCCCGTGTGCTCGCCGACGCGACCCGGTTCCAGCTCGCGGGTCGCGTCGTACGGCGATCCGCCGGGCCGATCCGGTTCGCGTCGCACCACGTGCCCACGCTGGTCAACAGCCTGCTGGCGCTCGACGGTGAGCTCGCGGACCACCTGCTCCGGGCGGACGACGTACGGGACCATGACGAGGCGGTCCGACGAGAAGTCGCCGCGGCACGCAAGCAGACGGTCGAGGTGCGCAAGCTCGCCGAGACCGCGTTGAAGCGTGGCGAGATCCTGCAACTCGTCGAGGAATACCAGGCGTACAAGGGAGAGCGCGGCGTCGTCGACTTCGCCGACCAGATGGCGCTCGGTGCGCGACTGGCCGAAGAGTGCCCGGAGGTCGCGGCGGTCGAGCGGTCCCGGTACAAGGTCGTGCTGCTCGACGAATACCAGGACACTTCGGTGTCGCAGCGCCGCATGCTGACCGCACTGTTCGCCGGGGGCGACGGCCGAGGGCATCCCGTGACCGCGGTCGGCGACCCGTGCCAGGCGATCTACGGCTGGCGCGGCGCATCCGTCGCGAACCTGGACGAGTTCCCCTCACACTTCCCCAACGCTGACGGTTCGCCGGCCCGCCGCTACGTGCTGAGCGTCAACCGCCGCTGCGGCAGCCGGATCCTCGCCGCCGCCAACCAGCACGCGGCCGAGCTGTACGAACAGCACCCCGGCGTGATCCCGCTCGAAGCGCCCGACAACGCACCCGAGGGCGCGATCACCGTCGGCCTGTTCGAGACGCGCTCGCAGGAGATCGAGTGGGTCGCCGACGCGATCGTCGCTGCGCACCGCACCCCGAACCGCCGGTGGAGGGACATCGGCATCCTGATGCGGACGAATGTCGACCTCAGCGCGGTCCACGAAGCCCTCATCGCGCGCAAGATCCCGGTCGAGGTCGTCGGCCTCGGCGGACTGCTCGCGCTCCCCGAGGTCGTCGACGTCGTCGCGACACTGCAAGCGGTCAACGACCTCACCGCCAACGCGGCCATGCTGCGGATCCTGACCGGTCCGCGCTTCCGGATCGGCCACCGCGACCTCGCCCTGCTGGCCAACCGGGCGCGCACCCTCGCCGATGCCGGCGAACGCCCCGCCGCCGACGACCTGGTCGCCGCACTCGACGCCGCGGTCGCCGGGATGGACTCCACCGAGGTCATCTCGCTCGCCGAGGCGGTCGACGATCCGGGGCCGAACGCGTGGGGTTACGCACCGGAGGCCCTGGTCCGCTTCAAGGAACTCTCGACCGAGTTGCGCGAACTGCGTGCGCACGCGGGGGAGCCGCTGCTCGACCTGGTCCGGCGGGTGATCAGTACGATCGGCCTGGACGTCGAGCTCACCGCCACGCCCGGCCACGTCGACGCCGGCCGCCGCGACCACCTCGCGGCCTTCTTGGATGCCGTCGGCAACTTTGTGTCCACCGAGTCGGACGGTTCGCTCGACGGTCTGCTCGCGTATCTGGCCGCCGAGGAGGAGTACGCCGCCGGCCTCGATCTCGCCGTACCGAGTGAAGCGGACTCGGTGAAGCTGCTCACCACGCACCGGTCGAAGGGCCTGGAGTGGCCGATCGTCTTCGTGCCGACGCTGGTCCAGAAGGTGTTTCCGTCGGATCGCGGCCGGGACAAATGGACCACGAACGCGAAGGTGCTGCCGTGGCCGCTGCGCGGTGACGCCGATACGCTGCCCGACATCCACGACCTGTCCAACGCCGGGCTGAAGTCGTTCGCGGACGAGTGCAAGGACGTGAACGCGCTGGAGGAGCGGCGGCTCGGGTACGTCGCTTTCACCCGGGCGAAGGAGATCCTCGTCGCCACCGGGCACTGGTGGGGTCCGACGCAGAAGCGCCCGCGCGGACCGTCGTCGTACCTTTCGATGCTGAAGAAGCACGCCGGGGAGCGGGTCGTCGAGTGGGCCGAGCAGCCCGAGTTGACCGCGGAGAATCCCGAGCTCGCCGAGCAGACGATGGCTCCGTGGCCGGCGCCGTACGACGTGGAGTCGTACCAGCGGCGGTTGGACTCGGCGGCGCTGGTGCAGCAGGCGCGGGCGGAGGGGCCGTCGATGGAGGCCGAGGAGTCGCTGCTGCTGGACGAGCAGGCGACGGTCGCGCGGTGGGACTCCGAGATCGAGCGATTGTTGTCCGAGGCAAGGGAAAGCCGGAGCCGGCAGGCGTACGACGTGACGCTGCCGGCGGCCCTGTCCGCGACCCAGGTGATGCGGCTGGCCAAGGACCCGGACGGCCTGGCGTCCGAGCTGGCCCGTCCGATGCCGCGTAAACCCAATCGCGCGGCCCGTTTCGGCACGCGCTTCCACGCTTGGGTCGAGAGCTACTTCGGTCAGCAACTCCTGCTCGACCCCGACGACCTGCCTGGCGCCGCGGACGAGGACATCGTCGACGACACCGACCTGACCGAACTCATGGACGCCTTCCGCATCGGCCCGTACGGCGAAACCACGCCGTACGAGATCGAGGCCCCCTTCGCCCTCGCCCTCGGCGGCCGAGTCATCCGCGGCCGCATCGACGCCGTCTACCAGGTCGTCCGCCCGGACGGCTCCCGCGGCTACGACGTCATCGACTGGAAAACCACCCGCACCGAATCCGCCGACCCCCTCCAACTAGCCATCTACCGAGTCGCCTGGTCCGAACTCATGAACATCCCCCTCCACCAAATAACCGCCGCCTTCTACTACGTCCGCACCGCCGACATAGTCCGCCCCGAGAACCTCCCCGAAAAAGCACAACTGACCCAACTCCTGAACGGCTAGCAGCCGCTTGTGAGGTTTGACGGGGTGAGGGTGATGGGGAAGGGGTGGGTGGTTTGGAAGGTTTCTTCGGCCTGGATTACGGCTTGGCAGCTGTAGCCCCCGCCGGTCAGTTGCAGGACCGTTAGTTCGTAGCGGCAGCCGCAAGGTGATGCGGTGGATGGTGCGTGCGAGACCGGCTGCACTAGCTCGTGACCTGCGCTGGGTGGAGGAGAGCAGGTCATGGTGGGTGGTGTCAGCTCGCGAGATCGTTGTCTGCGCTGAACGGCTGGTGGATCCTGCGGCGTTGCGCCCGGACACCGGCGAGGTCGTTGCTATCTGCACTGCGCGGGATTGTGGAGTCGCCCCCCGGGTCGAAGGCAGCGCTGTTCTCGCTGGCCGGGTTGTTCCGGCTGCGGCTGGTCACAGTCGACTTCCCGCCATCACCCCAGGGATCGAAGTCACTGCAGTCGGAGTGAGTCGGGGCGAGCGTGGGCCGATCCTCAGGCGCGACGTACCCACCGGCCTCGCTTCGGGCGGGGTCGCTGCCGAGTGCGTCGCTGCCGAGTGGGTCGCCCCAGGGGTTGGGGCGGGCGGGATCGTCGGGCTTGATCCAGGACGGGTCTGTCTCCCTCGGCCAGGCGCGCGTGGACCCGCGGGCCGCGCCGCCGGTTGAGCTGGTGGTGGTTGAACCGGGGTCGCGGGTGGTGGTTGGTGGTCGGTATCTGCCGCGGGGGACGGGGTCGGGGGTGGCCCAGCTGGGGCGGGCGACGTGGACGACGCCGTTGGTGATGTGGATGGCCCAGTGTCCGGCGTGCAGGTCACGGTGACACCGTTTGCACAGGAGCACGAGGTTGGTGATCTTCGTGGCGCCTCCGTCGATCCACGACCTCACGTGGTGGGCGTCGCAGTAGAGGGGTGGGGCGCCGCAGCAGACATAACCCTTGTCGCGGGCGATCAGCGCTTTGCGGATCGGGCCGGTCGCGAGTCGGACGGTCATGCCGACGTCGAGTGGCTGGGAGTCCGAGCCGAGCACGATCGGGAGGATCTGCGCGTCGCAGGCCAGGCGCCGGACGGTGGCGGCGGACAGACCTTCGCCGTAGGTCAGCTGGCCGATCTTGTCGGCGGTAGCGGCCTTGAGGTCAGTGAAGTCGACGGTGACGGTGATGTGCGTCTTCGGGCCACGCCCGGGGACGAATCCGCCACCGTGGTGGTGATCGGCGCTGTGTGTGAGGTTGTTGGCGGCGCCGAGGAGGGTGACGAGAGCGTCGGCCTGGCGCTTACTGCGGGGGCGGGGGTCGAGGGCGCCGTCGATGGTTTTGTGGGGTTTGGCGTGGCTGTGGATCAGTGTGCGGAGGAGTTCGGCGTTCTCGTTGGCGAGGTAGCCGCGGAAGTCGACGCCGTTGTCGGTGTTCCTGAAGGTGAGCGTTTCGCGGTCGTAGGCCTTCTGCTCGTCGGGTTCGGGTCCGTCGGTGTCGAGCCGGTTGCGGATCTGTACGCCGGCTTTGCGCAGGTCGAGCGGGCCGTGGGTGCGGGACAGCTCCACCATCTCCTGCTCGGCGACCCGCACGTCTTCGGCCGGGACCTTGGCCGGCACCTTCTCCAACGCGGACACGATCGCCTCTGCCTGCGCCGGATGCAGCAGCACCCCACTGCCCGCACCGTTCTCGCCGGCGTCGTTGTCGTTGTCACAGGCGGGGCCTGTGGAGTGTGAGCTCGGGAGGGCGGCGGCCACGGCGGGGTACTTTCCGAGTGTGTTGGCCAGGCAGACGTCGCGGCGGGCCTTGGTCGCGTCGATGCGGTAGCGGAAGGTCAGCAGCCGGGCGGTGGTGCCGGCGCCGAGTTCTTTGGCGTAGCCGGTGGCCTCGATGCCGGCGATGAGCCTCAGCGCGGAACTCTCCAGGCGGGCGATCTCGGCGAACATCGCGTCGAGCGATGACACCATCTCGGCGCCGCTCATCGACCACACAGGTCGCTCCCCGAGAATCTCCATGCCAATCACTCTAGACGCGGCCGCCGACAGTTTCCAACCCAAAAGCCCTTATTTTCAAGGGAATTAGCCGATTCTAGGTTGTCCACATCGCTGCAAGGCTGTGGACAACTCTTGACGGAGGTTTGGGTCTAGGTCGTGGCCGGCCCGGGTGATTTGCGCCGCGGTTGCCTGAGGCAACTGTATGGCGCCGGCTCCAGCGCTTGCCTCTGCGGGGTCAGGCGGTGAGGGTCGCCGGGCTTAGGGTGACGGGAAAGGGGTGGGTGGCGTGGAAGGTTTCTGCGGCCTGGATTGCGGCTTGGCAGGTGTAGCCCGTGTCGGTCAGTTGCAGGACTGTTAGTTCGTGGTGGGTGGGGTCTAGGAGCCAGTAGGACTGGACTCTGTGGCGTTCGTAGAGGGTGCGTTTGAGGACTATGTCGGTGGTGCGGGTGGAGGGGGAGAGGACCTCGACGGCCAGCAGGGGTGGGGTTGTGAGTAGGTGAGGGCCGGCGTCTGTGCGGTTGCAGACCAGGAGGTCGGGGCGGAGGGAGATGGCGCGGGTGGGGCGGAAGTCGAGGGAGCCTACGGAGACGAGCAGGTCTGGTGGGCAGGCGTGTTTCAGCTGGATCATGAGCGCTACGACGGCTGCGTGGTGGGCCGGTGGTTGGGCGCCCGTGACGAGCAGGCGTCCGTCCACGACCTCGTACCGTCTGCCGTCTCGGGGGACGGGCACCGCGATGCCTGGCCGCCTCTCGACTGTCTGTTCGCTGATCACCCCAACAGCTTGACCGATTCCGGTGACGCGCCGCGGAAGTTATCCACAGTGAAGTGGATTCTCCAACGTGCCGGCGAACTGCAGTGATCCCGCCACATCGGTCAGGTCGACCATCTGCTGATTGTTCCGAAGCTGCAGCCGGTTCAGGCAGGACAGCGCGAACGACGGCGCGAAGATGTCGTACTTCGCGAAGGCCTCGGCCAGTTCCGGCGTCGCGGCCTGGTAGTCGCGGACCGAGGAAGCCACCACCGACCAGAATTCCGACGGCGTCAGCAGGCCCTCCCGATCCAGGAGCGGCGACAGGAAGCGGAAGATGCAGTCGAAGACGTCGGTGAAGATCGACAGGAGCTTCTCGTCGTCGGGGACCTCGGCGCGGACCCGCTCGGCCTCGACCGGCAGCGGTGTTGCCGGGTCCATCACCGCGATCTCCTCGGCGATGTCCTTCATGATCACCCGGATCGGCACGGCATCCCGCAGTACGAGGATCAGGTTCTCGCCGTGCGGCATGAAGGCCAGTTCGTAGGCGTAGAAGCTGTGCACCAACGGGATCAGATACGCGTCGACAAAGGCCCGCAGCCAGTCCGCCGGCGCCAACCCCGACGCGCGGATCAGAGCGGCCGCCAACGATGCACCATGCCGGTCGACGTGGAGGAGGCTCGCCATCGTGGCCAGGCGTTCACCCGGCTCGAGCGTCGGCACCGGGCTCTCCCGCCACAGCGCCGACAGCATCTTCCGGTACGGCGATGTCTTCTCGGTGGCGTTCTCGTAGTACCGGTTGTGATACCCGGCCGCCGCGATCTCGCGCAGCACCGAGAAGCCGTACCGCTTCAGGACCAGGTCGTTCGAGACGAGTCCGTGCACCCAGTCGTTGATCGCCGGCGTCGCGGCCATGTACGTCGGCGACAGCCCGCGCATGAACCCCATGTTCAGCACCGACAACGCCGTCTTCACATAGTGTTTCGAAGGATGTGACCGGTTGAAGAACGTCCGGATCGACTGCTGCGGCTGGTACGCGTCCTCCGTGGACCCGAGATGGATGATGTGCCGCGCAGCGATGTCCGCCGCGAAGGTGATCGACGTCTTGTTCTCCCACTGCCACGGATGCACCGGCAGGTAGACGTAGTCCGCCGGATCGGCGCCCACGGCAACGATCCGGGCAGCGAAGTCCTTCAGTACCGAAGATCCCAGCTCGGCTCGCAGCAGGTCGTCGTACGAGATCGTCGCACTGTGCGCGACCGTGGCCCGATCCCGGCGTACGGCGATCCACGTCAACCGCACCTCGGCACCCGTCTCGGGCGCGAACGCGTGATAGTCGCTGACGCCGAACCCGAGCCGCCCGTTGTTCGCGACGAAGCACGGGTGCCCCTCGGTCATCGCGGCCTCGATCGTCTGGAAGTCCGCCGTGACCAGATCCGCCGCGGTGAGGTCCGGCTTGGAGAGCTTGTACGCCGCACTCGCGAGCGTGCTGCTGATCTCCTCGAGGTACACCGGCAGCATGTCCGCGCCGATCCCGAGCTGCTCGTGGAACTCGGTGATGAAGTCGAGCGCGTCGACGTCACCGAGCGAGTCGGCGTCGATGTCCCAGTGGTTCAACGGATACCGCCGGGCCGTGAAGCGATACCGCCCCACCGCATAACCGTTGTCAACAGCAACCGGTTCGAGAAGGCGCTCGTGGATGAATTCAGCCAGCGCCTTCCGCACCAGCGCACGGTTGACGACAGCCCAGGCGTCCGGGGTGAGATGGTCGATCATCAGCCTGCCTCGTTCATCCGGGTCGCCTCGGCGTACTGGTCGCGGGTGCAGAAGCTCAGCCAGGCCCGCTTGTCCGGCAGGTCCACCACGCTGTGCTTCCGGAACCCCATCCGCTCGTTCAAAGCCTGGACCTTCACATTGCGCACGTCGGGCTCGACGACAACGCGGTCCACCAGCGGATCGCTGAACAGGCTGTCCAGGATCGTCTCGAACACCGCACCGGTGAAGCCGGCGATCGGTACGACCGGCGGCGCAACCAGTACGTGCATACCGATGTCGCCCGGCGCCACGTCGTACGTCCCACCGACGGCGTCGTACGACGGCTCGTAGCGCTCCATCAGGAACGCGGGCCGACCGTCGTGCTCGCCGAGGAAGGCACAGTGGTGCCCGGACCGCTCGATCCGGAGGTACTCCGCGTACACGTCGTCGACGGACGCGGTCAGCAGCCCCCAGTAGCGGGCGTACGGATGGGTGACCCAGCCGTGCAGCGTGGTCACGTCCTCGGTCAGGTCGAACGGCCGGAGGCTGAGGGTGCCGACGCCGGCGACGAAGCGCCGGAAGGCGGGCAGTGCTCTGGTCATGGCATCCGCTTTCGAGGTGGCGTACCTGTTTAGCTAAGGCTTACCTTACTTGATACCTGATCCAGCACCGAAACCGACCCGTATCCTGGCGGCCCCCGCAGCCGTCCAGACTGGTATGACCATGACCGACGCACTCGACCTGCCGGAGCTCAGAGCCGCCTGGGACGCGCGCAAGCAGTTCCTCGACCGACTGGAGCCGCTGCGCTCCGACCTGTACGCGTACTGCCGCCGCCTGACCGGCAACGCCTTCGACGCCGAGGATCTGGTCCAGGAGTCGCTCGCCCGCGCGTTCACTCAGGCCGCGCAGGCGCACAGCCCCATTGCGAACCCGCGTGCCTGGCTCTTTCGGGTGGCGACGAACGCGTACGTCGACAGCTACCGCAAGCAGACGCCCGTCCTCGTGGAGTCACTGGAACAGGCCGCACCCACCACAACGGATCCAGCCGAGGTCCGGGACGCCTGGGCTGAGCTCGTGACACTGTTGCCGCCGCAGGAGCGGGCAGCGCTCGCACTGAAGGACCTGTTCGGTTTTACGCTCGCCGAGGTCGCCGACGTACTGCGGACGTCCGTCGGTGCTGTCAAAGCCGCACTGCACCGTGGACGCGGCCGGCTGGACTCGCCGGAACGCGAGCGGTCCCTGAAGACACGCGAGGCCCCGGACCGCCGCCTGCTCGACGCGGTCGCCGACGCGTTCACGGCGTACGACGTACCGCGGCTGACCGCACTCCTCCTCGCTGACGCGGACAGCGAGATCCTGGGCGTCCTGACCGAGTACGGCGCCGACCAGATCCGGCGGGGCTCGATCGAGCACACCCTGGACCCGTCCAAGCCGTACCGCTACACAGCCCAGGTTGTGGACCTCTGGGAGGAACCAGTGCTGGTCATCCGCATCGTCAAGGACGGCAAGGCCGCCGTGAACGACCTCATGCGCCTCACCACCGAGGACGGCAAGGTCCGCTCGATCCGGTGGTACTACTTCTCCCCCCACTTCCTCACCGAGGTCGCCACCGAACTCGGCGAGCCCGTGGAGGTCAACGGTCACCACTACTAGAGGCGGATGTTCGGGGTAGTCCGTGCGGTGGATGCGTGGCGGCGGCCGGCTGCCTACGTTGGAGGCATGTTGATTGCCGAGGATCTCTTGTTGCTGTTGTACGACGACGAGAGTGGGAAGCCGATCGCCGGGTCGCCAGGCCTGGACTACGCGCTGGCGGGTGCCGTGCTGATCGAGCTGACGCTGCTCGGGAAGACCGACATCACCGCCGCCGGGGACGGAGTCAAGCCCGGTCGGCTGAAGGTGCTGGATGCCGCGCCGACGGGTGATCCGATCCTGGACGAGCGGCTGGCGTTCGTCGTGGACAAGCCTGGCAAGAGGCCGAAGGATCAGATCGGGCGGCTCTCGAAGAAGTTGCGCGACCAACTGCTCGCCCGGCTCGCCGAGCGCGGAGTGTTGGAGGCGGACAAGGGCAAGGTGCTCGGGCTGTTCCCGGTGACCCGCTGGCCGGCCAAGGATGCTCGGCACGAAGGTGAGGTGCGTTCCAAGCTCGAGGCCGTGCTGAAAGTGGGCACCACGCCGGACGAGCGCACCGGTGCGCTGATCGCGTTGCTGAGCGCGCTGAACGTCGTACCGAAGGTTGTCACCGATGCGGTGGACAAGAAGGCGCTCAAGCAGCGGGCGAAGCAGATCGCCGAGTCGGACTGGGCGGCGGACGCGGTGCGGAAGGCCGTCACCGAGATGCAGGCCGCAGTCACCACGGCGATCATCGTCGCCAGCTCGACGGCCGCCGCGTCAGGGAGTAGTTGAGGCGGCCAGCCGGGCTTTGATGTCCGGCTTCAGAACCTTGCCGACCTTCGAGCGCGGTAGGTCGGGCCACAGCAGCACGTCCTTGGGTGCCTTGACGCTGCCGATGCGTTCCTTGGCGAAGGCGATCAGCTCCGCGGCCTCGACCGACGCGCCGGGCTGGAGCTGGACGACGGCCACCACCCGCTCGCCCCACTTGTCGTCCGGCTGACCGATCACCGCGCAGTCCTGGACGGCAGCGTGCGCCATCAGCGCCTGCTCGACCTCGGTGGAGTACACGTTGAAGCCGCCGGTGATGATCATGTCCTTGGCCCGGTCGACGATGTACAGGTAGTTCTCGTCGTCCAGGTAGCCGATGTCACCCGTGTGGTGCCATCCGTACGCCGAGGCCGCCGCAGTGGCCTCGGGATTGCGGTAGTACCCCCTCATCACCAGCGAACCGCGGACCACGATCTCGCCCCGCTCCCCCCGTGGGAGCAGGGACCCGTCCGCGGCCATGATCGCGGTCGTGACCAGCGGGGACGGCCGCCCGGCCGATGCCAGGCGTCCTCGTGCAATGTTGCCGGCGGCATCGAAATGCTCGGCCGGCGGCAGGATCGAGATCATCATCGGCGCCTCGGTCTGCCCGAACAGCTGGGCCATCACCGGGCCGATCCGCAGCAGCGCCTCCTCGAGTCGCGACACCGACATCGGCGCGGCGCCGTACCAGAAGCAGCGCAGCGACGAGAGATCCGTGCTGTCGAGCTCCGGCGCCGCCAGCACCATGTAGATCAGCGTCGGCGGCAGGAACGTGTGCGTCACGCGATGCCGCGGTATCAGCTCCAGGAACATGTGGACGTCGGGAGCCCGCATGATGACGATCTCGCCACCGGACGCGAGCACGGGGAAGCACAGCACGCCGGCCGCGTGGGTCAGCGGAGCGAGCGCGAGGTAGACCGGCCGATCGCCGAACGGGTACCCGATCAGCGTCAGTGCCGTCATCGTCTCCAGGTTGGTGTTGCTGAGCATCACGCCCTTCGGCCGCCCCGTCGTCCCACCGGTCCCGACGATCAACGCCAACTCGTCGGGATCGGTGAGATCGGGTGCCGACTGGGACACGCCCCCGCAGAACGCGTCCCAGCCGACCGTCCGGCCCTTGAGGTGGGGGGATGGGCCGGAGCCGGGATCCCGGTCCAGGCAGACGAAGGTGTGGACCTTCGGCAGCTCGTCCCGGATCCGATCCACCAGCGGCTCGAAGGCCGCCTGGTAGATCAGTACTTCACAGTCGAACTGGTCGAGCAGCTCGCGATTCTCGGCCGCCTCGTTGCGCGGGTTGATCGGGCACCAGACCGCCCCGGCGCGGCTGATCCCGAACACGCAGCTGAACGCGATCGGGTCGTTCGCCGCGAGGATCGCGACCTTGCCACCCGGTCGTACGCCGCTCGCCGCGAGGCCGGCCGCGATCCGGAACGACAGCTGCCGGACCTCGGCGTACGAGAGGGTCTCGCCATCCGTGGTCAGGCAGGCCGCGTCCGGACCGAGCGAAGCGCCCTTGTCGAGATAGTCGACCAGTCGCACGGTGACTCCCTCAGTGGAGCCTGGTCAGCTGCGGCTCGGACACCAGCCCGAAGCTGCGCAGTACGCCGAGCAGCTCACGGTGACCGAACGCCTGGCAACCACTCGCGAAACCCACGCGCTTCGGTGGTGTCTGCAGCAGTGAGTACGCCGCATACGCCTGAAGCAGGCCGGTCTGCTGGTAGTTGCTGTTGCCGTGGATGACACAGTGCGCGCGGCCGAGTGGACCGGAGGCGTGCACGGAGTCCAGGGACTTGTTCACGCGCGGGTTCTCCCGTGGCGGCATCTGGTTCATCACCTGACGGGCGGTCTCGGCCAGAGCCGCACTGCGTTCGTCCGGTGCCATGTCCTTGGTGGCTTCGAGCGCCGCGGCGACGATCTGCGGTACGCCGTTCATGAGTGCGGCGTTGAAGACGCCGCCCTGCGCCTTGCAGTTGGCCACGCGGGGATCGTGTTTGAACCAGACCGGATGCGATGTACCACCCCAGGGCAGGGACAGCGCCAGTTCGTGTTGCCCGGGCACCACCAGAGGCACGAGGCCCTGCTCGGGAAACTCGACGTACGCGTTCTGCTCCAGGTAGTGCGGCTTGGACGTGGCCGCGTTGACCAGGATGCTTCGAGTCGAAGCGATGGTCGGACTGCCACCCCAGAACACCGCGATGTCCAGCGTGTCCAGGCCAGGCTCTTCCAAGCACAGCTGGGCGGCGATCTCGCCAGTGGTGTACATCTGCGCGACACCGGGCGCCAGCAGCAGCCCTGCCTCCGCGAACTTGGCGCCATACTCCTCGTCGCAGGTGAGCAGCCAGTTCTGCTCGCCGGTGGTGTCGGTGTAGTGCGCTCCTGCCGCGAGTGCCGCCTCGACAGCTGCCGGGCCGAATTCGCTGAACGGTCCGACCATGTTGAGCACCACTGACGCGCCCTTGAACAGATCGGTCAGGGCGGCGACGTCGTGGTCGACAGTCGCGATCTCGTAGTCGGCGGTCTCGATTCCCGGTACGTGGGAATCCATCGACGCCTTCAGCTTGGCCTCGTCGCGACCGGCGGCCACGAACGGGACGTGGTAGTGACGGAGGTACTCACACACCAGCCGGCCGGTATAGCCGGAGGCGCCGTACACAACGACAGGCCTGCTGCTCATGCCGCGCCTCACATCCCCATGCCGCCGTCGACCGGCAGACCGATGCCGGTGATGAACCGTGCTTCGTCCGAGGCCAGGAAGACAACGGCGTCGGCGATGTCGGCGACCTCGCCGAGCCGGCCGGCCGGCGTCAGGCCGACCACCGCGGCGACCGCGGCCTCGGCGGACTCGAACAGTCCGAGCTCGGCGCAGTCGTTGGCCAGACCGGCGCCCATCGCGGTCGGCACGAGACCGGGGTAGATGCAGTTGACGCGTACGCCGTACCCGAGTTTGCCGGACTCCATCGCGGCGACCCGGGTGAGCCGGTCGACCGCGGACTTGGTCGCGGAGTAGACCGCGATGCCCGGGAACGCGATGGTCGCGGCGACCGACGAGACGTTGATGATCGCGCCACCCTGGCCGGCCAGTCCGTCCGGACGCATGGTCCGCAGGCCCCACTTGATCCCGAGCGTGGTGCCGAGCACGTTGACGTCGAGCATCTTGCGGATCTGGTCGGCCGTCACCTCGGTGAGCAGGCTGGTGATCTCGATGCCCGCGTTGTTCACCAGGATGTCCAGGCCGCCGAGGATGTCGTTGGCCGCGACGACGGCGTTCTCCCAGCTGCCTTCGTCGGTGATGTCGTGGGCGACGAAGCCGTTGCCGCCGCCGTACTCGGCGTCGAGGGCGTCGGCGACCGCCTCGCCGGCGTCCTTCTGCAGATCGCTGACCACCACCTTGGCGCCGGCCGCGGCGAGCGCCTTCGCCATCCCCTCGCCGAGCCCCTGGGCCCCGCCGGTGACGAGGGCCTTGCGGCCAGAGAGATCGAGTCCGCCCATCTGAAGCTCCTTTACTCGAAGAACACTGCCTCGAAGGACACCGGGGTTCGGTTCACACTCTGGCCAGGGTTTTGACACTCGTCAAGACTTTGTTGGACACTTGTCAAGAAAATCTCCCCGCCGTGGGACGCGCCTGGCCCGCGGCGGGGTACGCTGACGCGAACGAACCGGCCGGACGACAGGGGAGTGTGCGATGACCGCGATCTCGGCGAACGCCCCCGACCCGGACCGGCCGGCCCGGGTCTCGGGGATCGACAAGATCGAGCGCCGCCGGATCGCGCTGGCCGAGTCGGCGCTGAAGACCCTCGGCGAGCTCGGGTACGCGCGGACCAGCCTGCGGGAGATCGCGAACAACTCCGAGTTCACCCACGGCGTCGTGCACTACTACTTCCGCGACAAGATCGACCTGATCAGCTACTGCGTGCGGTACTACAAGACCAAGTGCGCGCAGCGGTACGACGAGGTCGTCGAGACCGCGACCTCGGCCGACGAACTGGCCGTCGGCTTCCTGGGCAAGATGACCCAGACACTGGTCGAGGAGACCCCGATGCACCGGCTCTGGTACGACCTGCGGGCGCAGAGCATGTTCGAGGACCAGCTCCGGCCGGATGTCGTGGCGATCGATCAGCTGCTGGAGCAGATGATCTGGCGGATCCTCACCCGGTACGCCGACCTGGTCGGCGGCGCCCCGACCGTCGACGCCCCGACGGCGTACGCACTGGTCGACGGCCTGTTCGAGCAGGCCGTGGTCGGCTATGCCGAGGACCCGGAGAAGGTGGCGGACCTGCTGGCCGATCGGGTCAAGCAGGTCCTCCCGAAACTCGTCGCGGCGTAACCCGCGCTACTCGGCTCCGCAGTTTGCCTTGCAGAGCTTGTCGGTCAGCGTGAGGATCGCTCCGGGCTGGTCGGAGTCGGCCTCGGTCGAGAACTCGACGGTCCAGTTGCCGGCCGTGGTCTGCGCCGACGCCTTGCCCTGCTGCTGTTTCAGCCAGTCGGCAATCTGACCGCGGGGATTCACGTGGGCCAGCTCCAGCGCCTGCGGTGCGAAATCGGACAGCTTCGTCGTCGCCTCCGCGGCCACCCCGGTCGCCTGCAGTGACAGCACCGGCGGGCGTGGGTGCGTCCCGATCAGCACCTGGATCGACGTGGTGCCCTGGCTACAGGTCTGGTACGCCTCGTCGGTGCTGCACTGGTACTTCTTGCCGGCGAAGGCCGAGACCACCTGTGCGGCGGTCAGGTCCGGCAGCTTCGCCTCCGGGGTGCTCGCGCTCGAGGAGGCCGTCGGGCTGCCGGACGTCGGCGTGCTGGACGTGGTCGCATCCGGCTTGCTGCCGTCGGACTTGCTGTCGTCGGACTTGCCGGAGCAGGCCGCCGTACCGATGAGGATCGCGGCGCACGCCAGGACGGCCGCGCCCTGCCGGGCGTTCAGACCGGCACCTCGATCGCCGCGTCGAGGGCGATCGTGATCATCTCGGAGAACGTCGTCTGGCGTTCCTCGGCGGTCGTCTCCTCCTTGGTGATCAGGTGATCGGAGACCGTCATGATGCCGAGTGCGCGACGGCCGAACTTCGCCGCCAGCGTGTAGAGCGCCGAGGCCTCCATCTCGATGCCGAGTACGCCGTACTCCGCCGTCCGCGACACCAGGTCCGGGCGGTCGTTGTAGAACAGGTCGCCGGAGAACACCTGGCCGACGTGCACGTTCAGCCCGGCCGCCTCGGCCGCGTCCACCGCCGCGCGGAGCAGCTGGTAGTCCGCCGTCGGCGCGTAGTCGATGCCGTGGAAGCGCAGCCGGTTCATCTGCGAGTCGGTGCTCGCGGACATCGCCACGATCACGTCGCGGACCCGGACGGCCTCGGTCAGCGCGCCACACGTCCCGACCCGGATCAGGGTCTGTACGTCGTACTCCGCGAACAGCTCGTGCGCGTAGATGGAGGCCGACGGCTGGCCCATGCCGGAGCCCTGCACGGAGATCCGCTCACCCTTGTAGGTGCCGGTGAACCCGAACATGTTCCGGATCTCGGTGTAGCAGGTCACGTCCGACAGGTAGGTCTCCGCGATCCACTTGGCCCGCAGTGGGTCGCCGGGGAACAGTACCCGCGGTGCGATCTGCCCCTTCTCGGCGGCGATGTGAATACTCATGCGGGGATGCTCTCACGGTGCCGGGGTAGGTTGAGGCATGTGGCCTACTCCATCGCTCCAGGTTCGCTAGCCCTGTCCCGGTCCGTGCTCGACCGGGCCGCCGATCGCAGGCGTGACGAAGAGTGGCTGGACAAGGCGTGGGCGGCGCCGGACACCCAGGTGGCCTTGGTGGCTGGCGACAAGTTGCTGGTGACCTCTGACCGCGCCGCACTGCGGTTCGTGCTCCCATCCGAGGCGCCGGACGGCATCCGGGTCTTCCTGGGCATCGACCGCGAGTCCGGTGCGGGCCAGACCGCGGACGGTCGTGCTGTCTTCGCCGTACTCGCGGGCACCGAGGCGGACGAGTCGTACGCCGGACTCCGCGAGATGGGCGCCGTGCTGAGCGACCGGGAGGCCGGTATCGCGGTCAACGTGATCGGTCTGGCCAACTGGCACGCCGTCCACACCCACTGCGCGAACTGTGGCGCGCACACCGAGGTCATCGACGCAGGACACGTCCGGCAGTGCCCGGTGTGCGGGCTGTCGCACTTCCCGCGCAGCGATCCGGCGATCATCGTGCTCGTCACGGACGACCAGGACCGCGCTCTGCTCGGCCGCAACGAGGCCTGGCCGGAGGGCCGCTACTCGACGCTGGCCGGCTTCGTCGAGCCCGGTGAGTCGCTGGAGGCCGCCGTACGGCGTGAGGTCCTGGAGGAGACCGGTGTGGTTGTGGGGCCCGAGATCGAGTACGCCGGCAGCCAGCCGTGGCCGCTGCCGTCCAGCCTGATGCTCGGCTTCTTCGCCAAGGCGTCGAACTTCGACATCGAGGTGGACGCCGACGAGATCGCCGAGGCCAAGTGGTTCACCCGGGAGGACCTTCGTGCGCTGGTCGAAGCCGGCACGATGGCCCTCCCCGGCAACATCTCCATCTCCCGCCGCCTGATCGAGGGCTGGTACGGCGAGGAGCTCACCGGAAGCTGGTGATCACCGGCCCACGTCGGACCGGGCAGCCGCGACGCGGATCAGGATCCCCTCCCAGCGCTCCACGCTGCCGTCGGCCTCCAGTTGCCTGACCTTCTTGTCCACTGCGATGACGTAGGCGGCGTGACTCGGCCAGTCCGCTGTCGCATGCGGCAGGACATCGGTCAGTGTGCAGCCGTAGGTCAGGAAACGGTTCACCACGTGGCTGTCGACGTTCCCGGTCCACACCGTCGACCGGACGTCCGACTGCGGACACCCGTCGACCGGTGGGGTGTACGAGGCCAGGTTGGTCGGGCTCGTGTAGCCGTCCGGTCGCAGCAGCGTGTAGTAGATGCCGTCCGGCGTTTGGGTGAGCCGGTTGAGGCCGTGGTCGCGCAGGATGGTCGCTTCGCCGCTGAGGATGTCCAGGACGAACAGCCGTCCGCCGGTGACGCCGTACAGGTAGCCGTCCCGCCAGGACAGTGCTCCGTCGTTGGCGCCGGTGACTCCGCTGAACACCGGGATCTGGCGGGCCACCTGGCCCGTGGACGGGTTGACCACGAAGACGATGCCGTCAGCCAGGCCCCACAGGTTGCCGTCCGGTCCGGCGATCAGCTCGTTGATACTGGCGGCGCCGGACACCGGCACGATGTCGGACAGCACCTGACCGGTCGACGGGTCGACCTTGATCAGGTGGGCCTCTGACGCCTTCGGCACGGTGCCTTGGCCGCCCTCGATGCCGGAGCCGGCCCACACGTCCGCACCGAGTGGCAGGACGGATGCGATGGTCTGATCCGGCACCAGGTTGCGGTACACCGTGAAGGCGCCGGTCGGCACGTCGAGCACGGTCAGGGCTCCGCCGTACTCGCCGTACGCCGGAGTGGTGCCGACGTACACGCGGTTGCCGGCCGGGACGACCGATACGGGCCGATTCTGGTGGTGGCTGTCGACCAGGCTGAACAGTTCCTTCGGGTTGGTCGGACTGTCCGGAGCGGTCGGGTCCCAGAGGGAGAGGCGACCGTAGGGGTAGATGCCGACGTACATCTTGCCGGTGCCGTCCCAGCCCCAGCCCTCGACCTGACCCTGCCGCGTGGTGATGGTCGTCTTGCCCGTGGCCGGGTCGTAGATGCCGGTGGAGCCGTTCAGGTAGACGTTGACGAAGACCTTGCCGGTCGTGGGGTCCGCGAGCTCGTGCATGAGCGGCGACGCGACGTACTGGAACGGCGAGCTCCACTGCGCGAGCGTGCCGTCCTGCGGGTCGTAGCGGAACGTTCCGCCGGAGTAGTTCCCGGCCAGTCCGTACAGCACGGGTACGCCGTTCTCCGTCACCCAGCCGTAGCCGATCGAGGCGCCACGCGTCAGGGTCCGCGGCGGTGAGACCGGACCGACGGTGTTGGTGTCGAGGTCGTAGTGGGTGAGGGCCAGCGTGTTGTTGGTGAAGTACACGCCACCCGGACCGGCCGCGGAGACTCCACGGGCCGCGATCGGGTAGTCCATCACCTGGGTGCCGGTTGCGGAGTCGGTGAACTTGACCTGCTCACCGGTGACCGCGTCGACCACGACCAGGCGGCTGCTGGCGTTCGCGAACACCCGTCCGCCCGCGTAGTCGAGGTCGATGAAGTCCTTGGCCGTCGTACCCGGGGGAGTGATGTCCTCGACTGCCTTGGTGTCCACGTCGATGCGTAAGAGCCGCGCGTTCGGAGTGGAGACGCCGACAAAGAGCTTGTGGTGGTCCGGGTCATAGACCGTCGACCGCGCGTACTGCTGCACCGGGTCGAGCGAGCCGTAGTCGGTGACCTGACCGTTCGACGGGTCGTACTTGAAGGCGTGCGCGGTCGGATAGGTCCCGGCGTACACGTTGCCGTCCTGGTCGGCGGTGAGGCCGTAGATCTGGGACTCACCCGGAATCGGCTGGCCCAGGTCGGTCACCGTGCCGGTGTCAGGGCTGTAGCGGTAGAGGTGCGCGTTCGGGTAGGTGCCGGCGTACACACTGCCGTCCGGCGCCACCACGATCGCCCACCCGCCCGCGGCGCCCGGGAGCGGCGTGGCGCTGATCAGCTGGCGGGTGTGCAGGTCCACGACGTTGAGACGTGCGTTCTCACCGGCGGGTACGGCGTACACGACGTCGCGTCCGTCCGGAAGCTTGCCGATCGCGCCCTCCATGACGGTGAGCGAGCTGACCGGCGAACCGAGGTCGCGGATGACGTCGTTCGCCGGGCCGAACGGGGTGGTCGGCGGCTGGATCGGTCCGTTCTCCGAGGGGAACGGAAACGGCAGCCCTGGCCTGACCGGATCAGGCGGCCCGGCGATCGCGGCCAGGCCGCCGCCGGCCAGCAGGCCCAGCGTGACGGTCAGGGTCAGGACGGCGCGAGACAAGGCACAGCGAACATGACGGCGCGGAATCATGGGCGGGCTCCCTGCGACGTTGGTCCCAGGAAGGTATAACGGTCATGACCGTAATGTCCATAACTCAGGCCGTATGACCTGCGCGACGGTGCCGGAAGGTCAGGCGACCAGCTTCTCGGCGACCTGCGCGAGCGACGGGTTGGTCATCGCGGTGCCGTCCGGGAACACGACGGTCGGGACGGTCTGGTTGCCGTTGTTGATCTTCTCGACCAACTGCGCCGCCTCCGGCTGCTGCTCGATGTCGACCTCGGTGAACTCGATGCCGGCTCGCTTCAGCTGGCCCTTCAGGCGGTGGCAGTAACCGCACCAGGGCGTCGAGTACATGGTGAAAGCCGACATCGGCTGACTCCTAAGGGAGTTGGGAGGGGTTTCTGTCCGGCGGCCCGTCTAGGGTTGCCTTCGACATATCCGAACCCTGCCGCAGGTGGTGCTGTTCCCCGATGTCCCCGTCCGTGAGCGATCTCACACAGTCCGCATCCGCGGACGCCCTGCTCGAGGCGCTCGATCCGGAGCAGCGGGCGGTCGCGACGACCCTGCACGGACCGGTCGTGGTGATGGCCGGCGCGGGCACCGGGAAGACCCGGGCGATCACCCACCGGATCGCGTACGGCGTCCGGACCGGGACCTTCGACCCGCTGCGCGTGCTCGCGGTGACGTTCACCCAGCGGGCGGCGGGGGAGATGCGCGGGCGGCTCGCGCAGCTCGGGGTCGAGGGCGTGCAGGCGCGCACCTTCCACTCCGCGGCGCTCCGGCAGGCGCGATGGTTCTGGCCCAAGGTGTACGGCGGGGAGCTGCCGCCGATCGTGGACCGCAAGTTCCCACTGCTGACCGAGGCGGCGTCGCGCTGCCGGGTCCGGGTGGACACTCCCGCACTGCGCGACCTGGCCGGCGAGGTCGAGTGGGCCAAGGTGAGCAACGTCCGGCCGGACGACTACGCGAAGGTCGCGCCTCGCTCGGGCCGGACGCTGGCCGCGTTCGACCCGGCCACGATCGCGCGGATCTTCGCGGCGTACGAGGACGTGAAGCTCGAGCGTGGGCGGATCGATCTGGAGGATGTGCTGCTGTGTGCGACCGCGCTGCTCGCGGAGGATGAGCGGGTCGCGGCCGAGATCCGGCGGCAGTACCGGACGTTCGTCGTGGACGAGTACCAGGACGTGAGCCCGCTGCAGCAGAGCCTGCTCGACCTGTGGCTCGGTGGTCGTGAGGACGTCTGCGTGGTCGGCGACCCGGCGCAGACCATCTACTCCTGGGCCGGCGCCGAGCCGGAGAATCTGGTGCGCTTCGCGTCCCGGCACCCGTCGGCGGCGGTGATCAAGCTGGTCCGCGACTACCGATCGACGCCGCAGATCGTCGACGTCGCGAACAAGATCCTCGATGCGGCCGGTCCGGCCGGGCTGCCCGGACGGGTGACGCTGCGGTCGCAGCGTGACCCCGGTCCGGCTCCGGTCTACCGCGAGTACTCGGATGAGGTCGCGGAGGCGGATGCGGTGGGACGGGCGGTCGCGCGGCTCCGTGACGAGGGCGTCGCGCTGCGAGACATCGCCGTACTGTTCCGGACCAACGCGCAGTCGGAGAACTTCGAGCAGGCGCTGGCGGAGCGGAAGATCCCGACCGTGCTGAAGGGGGCCGAGCGGTTCTTCGAGCGGGCCGAGATCCGGCAGGCCGCCGTACTGCTGCGGGGTCAGGCGAAGGCCGGAGACGTGTCGGACGACCTGGTCGAGGTGGTCAGGGGCGTGCTGGGTGGGGCCGGGTGGACGCCGGAGCCGCCGACCGGGACGGGTGCGGTCCGGGACCGGTGGGAGTCGCTGATGGCACTGGTGACGATGACGTCCGACTTCGCGGCCGCACACCCCGAGGCCCGGTTGCCGGAGCTGATGGCCGAGCTGGACCGGCGGGCGTCGATCCAGCACGCGCCGCTGGCCGAGGGGGTGACGCTGGCGACGCTGCACGCGGCCAAGGGTCTGGAGTGGGACTGCGTGTTCATCGTCGGCGCCCACGAGGGGACGCTCCCGATCGCCTATGCCCAGACACCGGCGCAGGTCGAGGAGGAGCGGCGGCTGTTCTATGTCGGTGTCACGCGGGCCAAGCAGCAGCTGTTCGTCAGCTGGTCGACGTCGCGCTCGCCCGGCGGGCGCGGTCAGCGCGGCCCGACCCGCTTCCTCGACCCGATCGGCGTCCGTACGGCGCGTACCGAGTGGAACTCGTCGTCCGTCGGCTGGGAGCGGCCGTCCGCCGAGGCTCGGCCCGCCCGCAGCGGCCGCCCGATCCCGAAGTGCCGCGTCTGCGGCCGCGGCCTGCTCGACCCCGGCGCCCGCAAGCTCGGCCGCTGCGAGGACTGTCCCTCGAACATCGACCAGAAGCTGTACGACGCCCTGCTCGCCTGGCGCACCGAGCAGGCGGAGACCGAGCGGATGCCCGCCTTCGTCATCCTCACCGACGCCACCCTGACCGCCATCGCCGAGACCCGCCCGACCGACGAGCAGTCCCTCCGCAAGATCCCCGGCATCGGCCACACCAAGCTGACCAAGTACGGCGAGCACATCCTCAACCTCTGCACCCGCTAGTTACCCGCAGGTCGGACGGCCGCGCCTGCCCTTCCGGGCAATCTGGAGGAAATCTGTTGCCAGGCACGGGTTGCGAGGCGCATCCTGAAGGACGTGCCGTGTTCTGCTGATGGCAGACGTGGCAATTAGGTGACAGAGGCAACGATCCCGGAGCGTGCGGATGGCGTCCCGGAGCGTGCCGGAAGCCTGTCCTGGCAGCCAGATCCGGTCGCCTGGGCGGCAACTTCCGGCCAAGTTCGCGAACTGGCGATAAATAGTTTGCGGGCTCCGACTCCGGCGGCGTACTGTTCTTTCTGCGGTCGAAGCCTGGCCGAAAACTTCAAACAACCATAGCGATCGAGCTAACCGCCCGCTTCGCCACAACGAGAGGAGGTGCCCTGGATGAACATCAACACGGTCAAGAAGCCGTTCAGCGACATGGCCGCGCTGCCGTGCGCCCCGATTCAGGGTGCCTCGCCGCGTCTGCACGTCGCGACCGTTGTGCTCATGGCCTCTGGCGCCACCCCGTTCCGGGGCGGAGCTGTCGGCGATGTGAAGTACGGCGGTTCGGGTTCTCGAGCATGGAGTCCACCGGTCTGACATGACGTCAGCCGGCACCTCCAAGGCCGCGGAACCCACCAAAGGGTCCCGCGGCCCTTTTGTTTGTCCCTGAATTTGGCGGTCATCAACCGTTGACCGTCACCGACGACAAGAGATCAGCACAAAAGTCACTGGGAGGTGACCGGAATGAGCGTGAGCTTCCTCGATGTCTTCACCGAGGTGGCAACGTCGCAGGACCTGCCCTGTCGGTCCTACGCGCCAGAACTCTTCTTCGCCGAATCGCCGGCGGACGTCGAGTACGCGAAGTCTCTCTGCACGACCTGCCCGCTGAAGGCCGAGTGCCTGGCCGGAGCGCTCGAGCGTTCCGAGCCGTGGGGAGTGTGGGGTGGCGAGCTGTTCGTCCAGGGTGTGGTGGTTCCGCGCAAGCGGCCACGTGGACGCCCTCGCAAGAGCGACACCGTAACCGCGGCCTGAACGAAACCCAATCCGAATCGAGACTCCGAACCATGACCAACCAGACTTCGCACAGGAGAATTCAGATGCATTTACTTCACGAAGATCTCGCCCGTGCTCATTGTCGTTCTACCTTGCACGACGCCGAGCAGAACCGGCGCTTCCGCCTCGCTCACCAGATCGAGAAGGCGCAGAAGCAGGCCGAGCGGGCCAGCCGGCGAGCTGAGAGGGCCAGCGCACGCGCGCGCCTCGCACTCGCCCGCCTCGTCTGATCCACCCGTAACACACAGCCCGCCGGGCGGTCCGAAAGGGAGGACCGACCCGGCAGGCACCACAGCCTGACCAGCTGAATCACTGAGGGGCGGCATCCACCGGGTGCCGCCCCTCCTTCGTGCCCGAGCCGTGGGGAGGTGCAGACTACTGCCATGGTTAGAGCTACCTGTGCGTTGTGTGGTCAGCAGGCGGAGTCGGAGGACGCGCCGCTGACCTGGGTGACCTCGCTGGAGGACGGCCGCAAGCTGCTGTACTGCGACCGGTGTGCCCGGGAGAACGTCCGCGGCATCGAGGGGAAGCTCGACCCCGTCTATTGGTGAGAAAGTTCTGAACCGGCTGTCGATTCCGGGGTGATCCGCCCGACGCAGGAGTGAAGACCCTCCTGCGGAAGGAACCATCATGACTCTCACCGCCGACGGCGAGACCGTGACGATCGGCCGGCGGCAGTGGATCGCACTGGGCGTCCTCTGCCTCGCCACGCTGCTGGTGTCGCTGGATCTGTTCGTGATGCTGCTGGCCGTGCCGGCGGTGACCGAGGCGCTCGGGGCGTCCAGCAGCCAGCAGCTGTGGATCCTGGACGTGTACGGGTTCATGGTGGCCGGTCTGATGATCACGATGGGCAATCTCGGCGACCGGATCGGCCGCCGCCGCCTGCTGCTGACCGCCGCTGCCGTCTTCGGTGTCGCCTCGATCGTCGCGGCGTACTCGGTCAGCCCCGGCATGCTGATCGGCGCCCGGGCGGTGCTGGGTATCGCCGGCGCCGCGATCGCGCCGTGCACGCTGTCGCTGATCTCGACGCTGTTCCCCGACACACGTCAGCGGGCGACCGCGCTGGGGATCTGGGCCGGATGCTTCACCATCGGCGCCGTGGTCGGTCCGATCGTCGGTGGCGTCCTGCTCAACCACTTCTGGTGGGGCTCGGCCTTCCTGATCGGCGTACCGGCGATGGTCGTGCTGCTGGTGGTCGGTCCGATCCTGCTGCCGGAGTACCGGAACGAGCAGGCCGGGCGGATCGACATACCGAGTGTGGTGCTGTCGCTGGCCGCGATCCTGCCGGCGATCCACGGCCTGAAGCACCTGGCCGCGCACGGCGCCGGCGCGGAGTCCGTCGCCGCCCTGGTGATCGGCGGAGTCTTCGGCTGGATCTTCGTACGGCGTCAGCGTCGCCTGGCCGACCCGCTGGTCGACGTACGGCTGTTCACCCGGCTCACCTTCAGCGTGTCGCTCGGCAGCATGATGACGTACTCGATGCTGTCCGGCGGCGTGATGGTGTTCGTCGCGCAGTACTTCCAGCTGGTGCAGGGCATGACCCCGCTGGCCGCCGGGATCGCGCTGGTGCCGGGCATGCTCACGTCCACCGTCGCCTTCCAGCTGGCGCCGCGGTTGGCCCAGCGGATCCGGCCGGGCGTGCTGATCCCCGCCGGCATCGCGTTCACGATCGTCGGGATGGCCGTGATGACGCAGGCGACCTCGACGACCGTCCTGGTGATCGCGTTCGCGGTCGAGGCCGTCGGCGCCGCGCCGCTGGTCACGCTGGGGACGAACCTGGTCATCGGCTCGGTCCCGCCGGAGAAGGCCGGGTCCGCCGGTGCGCTGACCCAGACCAGCAACGAGTTCGGCTACGCGCTGGGCATCGCGATCCTCGGCAGCGTGGTCACCGCGGCGTACCGCAGCCAGATGGGCGGACGCGGCGGCAACTCCCTGGGCGAGGCGATCACCCAGGGCGTCCCGAACGACGTCCTCGCCGACGCCCACGACGCCTTCACCACCGGCTTCCACCTGGCCGCCGGCATCACCGCCCTGGCCCTGACCGCCATCGCCGTCCTGCTGGCCGTCACCCTTCGCTCGGTGCCGCCGCTCAGTCGGTGAAACCGGGCAGGAACTCCTCCAGGACGGCCCGGAACGGCGCTTCGGCCTCGAGCTGCGAGAGTACGGCGATGCCGCCGATCCAGACGCGGTGGATCAGCAGGTACGACGGCGGCAGGTTGATCTTGAGCGCCATCGACGCGCTGGGGGACCGGAAGTCACCGGTCCGGTTCGCCTGGGCACGCATCCAGGCCCGGCTGAACTGGAACTTCTCGGCCCGGGCCGGTTCGGCGAACGGCGAGAGGTAATCCATCAGCTGGTCAGGGTCGATCTCCATCCGCGGCTTGATGAAGCCTTCCTCGCGCAGCCCGGCCAGGACGGCCGCGGCATCGCCTTCCAGGGAGATCCGCAGCAACCGCCCGATGGCCGGCGGCAATCCCTCCGGCAGCCGCGCGCACAGGCCGAAGTCGACCACGCCGAGCCGGCCGTCGGGCATCACCCGGAAGTTCCCCGGATGCGGGTCCGAGTGCAGCAGACCGGCGTACTTCGGCCCGCTGAACATGAACCGGACGTACTTCAGCCCGATCTCGTCGCGCTCCTGCTGGGTGCCGTCGGTGATGATCGACGACAGTGGCCGGCCCTCGATCCACTCGGACACGATGACGCTGGGGGAGTGCTTGATGACGCGTGGCACCACGAACTCGTCGTGATCCTTGAAGGCGTCGGCGTACTGCTGCTGGGCCTGGGCCTCGCGGTCGTAGTCGAGCTCCTCGCCGATCCGCTCCTGCAGCTCGGCGACCAGCGGCTTCATGTCCAGGCCGGGGACGAACGTCCCGAAGGTCCGGGCGAACCGGCCGAGCTGGCGCAGGTCCGCGCGGAGGGCGTCGGCGGCGCCCGGGTACTGCAGCTTGACCGCGACCTCGCGGCCGTCCATCAGGATGCCGCGGTGCACCTGGCCGATCGACGCGGCCGCCGCGGGCAGGTCGTCGAACTCGGCGAACCGGTCCCGCCAGCGCTTGCCCAGCTCGCGCGACAGGATCGTGTGCACGGTCGAGGCCGGCATCGGCGGGGCGGAGTCCTGCAGCTTCGTCAGAGCGGCCCGGTACGGCGCGGCCAGTTCCTCCGGCATCGCCGACTCCATCAGGCTGAGCATCTGCCCGAACTTCATGGCGCCGCCCTTGAGCTCGCCGAGGACGGCGAACAGCTGGTCGGCCGTGCGGCGCTGGAACTCGGCCAGTACGGTCTCGGCCGGCGTCCCACCGATCCGCTTGCCCAGGCCGACCGTCGCCCGCCCGGCGGCACCGAGCGGCAGGCTGGCAAGTTTGGCGGTCCGGCTCAGCGCCTTACGAGGGAGATCCGACACGCACCCATTCTGTCCGGTCACCCAAGCCGGACGACGGAGGGGCGGTGTCCGGCACGTTCTGCGTGTCGGACCCCGCCCCTACGACTTGGTGCGTCAGGCCTTGCCGAGGATTCGGTTCAGGTTCGTACCGCACTCGGGGCACTTGGCCTTGGCCATGCGCGTGCCCTTGTCGTTGACCTTGACCTCGCCGTCGGCGGTGCGCTTGGCCTTGCACTTGACGCAGTAGAACTCGCCGCTCCAGGTCTCTGCCATGAGGGCCCTCTCCTTGCTCTGTACCAGCCTGGGGTTCCCACCCCAGGCAGTCGTGGATGCTAACGGCAGACTCGTTCTGCCGTAGGCCGTTCGGCCCAGTCGGGATTCACCCTACGGCAGGCGGGAGCAGGCTCAAGCGCACCGGACGGTCCGCGCGCCGCTGGGCTCCGGCGGGGAAAGCCTTTTCCGAACGGTCCGGCAGCACAGAACAGGCTCCCGGTGATCCGCCTTCGGAACCGCTCGGCTTCCCCTCCGAACGGCCCCGGAGGCGATCCGGGAGCCTGTTGGAACTGACGCTAGGAGCCGGCCGCGGCGCTGGCAAGGCCGCGTTGTCCACGCCTGTGGATAACCCTGTGTGCAACCTGTGGGGCGCGCCGCGCGGCACTGTGGACGGGCGGGGGAACAGGGTGTGAACAACCGGAATCGGTGACCCCAAGATCTGGCGTCTGACCTGCGGAAACTCGGATTCACAGGATGTGGACGGAAGAAAGTTGTCAGATTCTCAGGGTACTTTTTGACCCATGGCCGATTCTCCACCGCGACCGATCCCGCCGTTCGTGGACATCCGCCGCAGCAAGCGGCGCAAGCGGACCGTCAGCGCCTACCGGGACGGCGAGCGGGTGGTCGTGCTGATGCCCGACCGGCTGTCCGCCGCGGAGGAGGCGCGCTGGGTCGAGACCATGCTGGCGCGGCTGGACAAGCAGCGCAGCCGATCCCGCGTGTCGGACGAAAAATTGTTGGCCAGAGCACACGAACTCGCGTGTCGTCATCTCCCCGAAGTGCCCGAACCTGCGTCAGTCAGGTGGGTTTCGAACCAAAACAGACGGTGGGGATCCTGCACTCCGGCGGACCGATCCATCCGTTTGAGCACCCGTTTGCAGTCGATGCCCGCCTGGGTGGTCGACTACGTGCTCATCCACGAGCTCGCCCATCTGGTCGAGCCGGCCCACAACGCCGCCTTCTGGGCGCTGGTCCACCGCTACCCCAAGGCCGAGCGTGCCGAGGGGTATCTGGAGGGCATCTCCGCCGCCTCGTCCCTGAACCTCGAGGACTTCTGACCCTCGTGTCGTACGGCGTACGACAAAGGGTGGGGTGGGGCTAGCCCCAGGGTGGACTGGGTGGCTTCCTGCATGGTCGCCGCCTGCTCCGGCCAGCCAGGCTGTGACTCATAGCCAGCGCCGCGCCAGGTGCGCTGGGTGGGGCGCCTGAGGGGGCGCAGAGGGGCAGGGAAGGTATGGCCAGGGGACAGATCACGGTGCGGGCGGCGCGCTGGAGCGCCACCCATCCGTGGCGGGCGATCGCGATGTGGGTGGCAGTCGTGATCGCCTGTTTCGCACTCGGCTCGGTGACCGGGACCAAGCAGTCCGAGAACGAGGGCGACATCGGTGAGGTGACCCGGGCCGACAACATCGTCAAGTCCGGCAACTTCGCCGACCCGGACGTGGAGAGCGTGCTGATCACGGCTCCGTCCGGGACGCTCGACCAGAAGGCGGCCGACCAGGCGGCCGGCGTGGTGATCCAGAAGATGCGCGCCCTCGGTGGGGTCGCGGAGGTCGCCCAGCCGATCGCGTCGGTGAAGAAGGACGCGGTGATCGTCAGGGTCACCCTGAAGGACGGGGAGGGCGACAACCGTGTGCAGCCGCTGCTCGACACGACAGCTCAGCTTCAGCAGCAGTACCCGAACCTCCGGATCGAGGAGGTCGGAGGGCTGTCGATCGACAAGGCCCTCAACGAGACCCTCGGCAAGGACTTCAAGCGGGCGGAGATGTTCAGCCTGCCGGTGACGCTCGCGATCCTCCTGATCGCGTTCGGCGCGCTGATCGCTGCCTCGGTGCCGTTGGTACTGGCGCTGTCCGCAGTCGCAGCCGCGATCGGCCTGTCCGCGGCGGCGTCGCAGCTCGTCCCCGCGGTCGACGCGGTGAACAGCGTGATCCTGCTGATCGGTATGGCGGTCGGCGTCGACTACTCACTCTTCTACCTGCGCCGTGAACGCGAGGAACGCGCGAAGGGTCGCGGTCACGTCGACGCGGTCGAGATCGCCGCCGCCACCTCCGGCCACGCGGTCGTCGTCTCCGGTACGGCGGTGATCATCTCGATGGCCGGGTTGTTCCTGGCCCGGGACGCGGTGTTCTCGTCCTTCGCGGTCGGCTCGATCCTGGTCGTCGCGGTGGCCGTCGTCGGTTCGCTGACCGTGCTCCCCGCCGTACTCGCGAAGCTGGGTCGCTGGGTGGACCGTCCGCGGATCCCGCTGGTGTGGCGACTGACTGCGAACAAGGGCAAGCCGCGCTTCTGGCCGACCGTGCTGAAGCCGGCCCTGAAGCACCCGGTCGCCACGCTGCTGGTCTCCGTCACCGCATTGCTGGCCGTCGCGTCGCCGGCGTTGGGGATGACGCTGAAGTTCCCGGGCACCGAGGATCTGCCGCGGACCACGTCGGTGATGAAGGCGTACGACCGGCTGACAGCGGCCTTCCCGAGCACGGGCACCAGCCACGAGGTCGCCGTCCGCGCACCGGCCAACCAGGCGCCGGCGGTCAAGGCCGCTCTCGCCGAGCTGGTGCAGCGCACGCAGCACGACAAGCTCTTCGCGCAGGACGGTCTCGAGGAGCCGCGGGTCTCCAAGGACGGCACCGTCACGACCCTCGAGGTCGCTACGCCGTACGCGGGTGGCAGCCAGGAGGCGCGTGACTCGCTGACCAAGCTGCGCAAGGAGCTGATGCCGGAGACGGTCGGCAAGGTGCCGGGAGTCGAGTACGCCGTCGGTGGGTTCGTGGCCGCGGACGTCGACTATGCGGCTCACACGCGGGCCAAGTTGCCGCTGGTGATCGGGTTCGTGCTGCTGCTGACGATGATCGTGATGATGGTGACGTTCCGGTCCGTGGTGGTCGCGATCACCGCGATCGGGCTGAACCTGCTGAGCGCGGGAGCGGCGTATGGCGTCGTCACCGCGGTGTTCCAGAACACCTGGGCCGAAGGGCTGCTGCACTTCCGGTCGAACGGGGCGGTGGTCAGTTGGTTGCCGCTGTTCCTCTTCGTGGTGCTGTTCGGGCTGTCGATGGACTACCACGTGTTCGTGGTCAGCCGGATCCGCGAGGCGGTGCTGCGCGGCGTACCGACCAAGCAGGCGGTGGCCGAGGGCATCACCGGCTCGGCCGGCGTGGTCACCAGCGCTGCGGCCGTGATGATCGGGGTGTTCGCGGTCTTCGCGACGCTGAGCACGCTGGACATGAAGCAGCTCGGCGTCGGCCTGGCGGTCGCGATCCTGATCGACGCGACGATCATCCGCGCGGTCGTCCTCCCGAGCGTGATGACCCTGCTCGGCGACGCCAACTGGTGGGCCCCGAAGTGGCTCCGCCGCAAGCCCGCCAAGCACGGGATCCAGCCGCCGGCTCCGGAGGAGGAGCGCGAGCTCACCCCGGTCGGCTGACGGTTCCTTCAGCGCCTCACCCGGTGAAAATCGGGTGAGGCGCTGCCGTTGTTCCGGCAGACTGGCCCGCGGTCCGACACACTGGGGAGACGAACGTGGGCAAGCGTGCTGCGGTGCTGGCCGAGTTGGCCGAGGTGATTCTGGCGGTCGATCGGCCGCATCCGGTCCGGGTGGCCATCGACGGCTGCTCGGCGGCCGGGAAGACGACGTTGGCGGACGAGTTGGCGCAGGTACTGCGCGACCGGACCGACCGCGAGATCATCCGGGCGGGGATCGACTACTTCAAGCGTGCCTTCGCGCTGCGGACGGCGTACCCGGTCGACTCGCCGGAGGGTTACTACCTCGACACCTGGGACAACGAGGCGATCCGCGATCGTCTCCTGATCCCGCTCGGTCCAGGCGGCGACCGGCGCTACACCACCGCCATCATGGAGCCGTCCGCCCGAGCAGCCCTCGAGTCGCCGATCGAGGTGGCCGCCGATGATGCCGTGCTACTGGCTGACGAAGCGTTCCTGCAGCGGCCGGAGCTCGATGATTACTGGGACCTGCGCGTGTACGTGGACGTGAGCTTCGACGTGGTCCTGCGTCGCGGCATCGAGCGTGACCAGCAATGGATGACGTCTGCTGCCGCCGCTGAGCAGCGCTATCTCAACAAGTACATTCCAGGCGAGCGGCTGTACGTCGACCAGCTCAACCCGCGAGACCGTGCACAAGTTGTCGTAGGCAACGAAGACCCGGCCAGTCCCACTCTCACCTTCAACTAGCCTGCCGGGCTCGGTGGGCGGCCGCCTTGACCCGGCTCTGACATTGAGGTGAGCAGAAGCGCCGCTGGCCGTTGCGCGAGACGTCGACGAAGACCCGGTCGCACTGCGGGGCCGCGCACACGCCTAGGCGGCCGGCCAGCCCGGTGCCCAGGGCGAGCGCGAGGCCGGCCGCGCAGCCGGCGGTCCAGCCGTTGACGAGTCCGTCGTCCAGGCCGTGGAAGTGCAGGCTCCAGCCGTCGTTCCGCCGGTCCAGTTGCGGTCGGGAGTTGGTGTCCACGAGCAGCGCGTTCACCTCGTCCGCCGCGCGATCGAGGTCTCCCGCATGCGCGGCTTCGAAGACGATGCGCATCCGCCCCGCGAGCACGGCCAACCGCCGTGCGTCGTCCGCGTCGACGGACGGCCGCGGGTAGCCGATGGCTGCCAAGGCGTCGGAGACGGCCTGCGCCTCGTCGGCCGGCGCGGGGAACGGCGTGCCACCGGAGTAGCCGGGCGTCAGCCGGTTCACGTACTCGACGGAGGCCGCCAGCACGTTGCGGGCGTGACTATCAAAAGACACTTGACCGGTCATGGGTCCTCTCCGTAGGCTCTCGCGTGACCGATCATAGCCACTTAGACAGTCATGGGGGCTGGAGATGAGTGCGGTAGCGACCTTGACCTCGCCCTGGCGCGGGTTGTCTCCGGCGGTGTGGATCCTGGTCACGGCCCGTGCGGTCAACCGGATCGGCGCGTTCACGCTGCCGTTCCTCGGAGTCGTGCTGACCGTCGAGTTCGGCGCGTCGCTCAGCCAGACCGGCCTGATCCTGGCGCTCTTCGGCGCGGCCACGATCCCGTCCCGGTTGCTCGGCGGGGCCGATCGGCTCGGCCGTCGCCGTACGATCGTGCTCGGCCTGACCGGCTGTGCCGTCGCCCAGACCTGGATCGCGTTGAGTCACGCGCTCTGGTCCGCCGTGCTCGCGACCGTGCTGCTCGGCCTCGCTTTCGAGATCTACGAGCCGCCGAGTCAGGCGATGATCGCCGACGTGACCAGTCCGTCCGATCGGCCGGCGGCGTACGGGTTGTACAGCGCGGCGCTGGCCGCGGCCGGAGTGCTGGCCGGCCTGCTCGCCGCGGCGATCAGCCACGTCGACCTGCGCTGGCTCTTCGTCGCCGACGCTCTCACCTGCCTGGCCTGCGCTGTCCTGGTCGCACTCGCCCTTCCAGTCGACGTACGGCGGGAGACGGAAGAGCTCGTCGTCAGGTCCGAGGAAGTCTCGGTGTGGCGGGACCGGCGGCTGTTGCTTCTGCTTGCCTGCGGGACCGTGTTCGCCACCATCTATATGCAACTGGTGATCGGTGTGCCACTGACGTTGCTCGAGCAGGGCCTGCCGAAGTCCGGCACTGGCTTCATCCTGGCGGTGTCTGCGGTGACCTTGATCGTCGCTCAGCGCCTGCTCCGGTTGCAGCAGTTCGACGACTTCCGGGCGATGACAGTCGGCTACGTCCTGCTCGGAGCGGGGCTCGTCGTCACCGCCATCGCGCACAGCCTCACGATCTTCCTGTTCGCTGCAGTGCTCTGGAGCCTCGGCGACCTCTTCCTCCTGACCCGCTATCTCACGCAGGCATCCGGCCTCGCGCCCGAGCACGCCCGCGGCCGCTACCTCGCCGTCTTCGGCCTGAGCTGGGGCATCGCGACCACCATCGCCCCATTGACCGTCACCCAACTTCTCGACGCTGCGGGCCCGAAGGGTCTGTGGCTCACCAGCGCGGCGGTGGCCGCCGCACTGGCTCTCGCCCAACCGTGGCTCAGGAAGCGACTGGCTCGAGCCTGACCGTCAAGCCCTTGGCGACCGGGGTGTTGCTGCCTTTCGCGACGTCGTCGGCCGACATCAGGACATTGGTCTCCGGGTAGTACGCCGCCACACAGCCGCGCGCCGTCGGGTACGACACCAGCCGGAACCCGGAGGCCCGCCGCTCGACGCCCTGGAACTCGCTCACGATGTCGACGTACCCACCGTCCTTCAACCCGAGCTCGGCGAGGTCGTCCGGATTCACGAAGACGACCTCGCGGGTCCCGTTGACGCCGCGGTAGCGGTCCTCGAGCCCGTAGATCGTCGTGTTGAACTGGTCGTGACTGCGCATCGTCTGCAGCAGCAGCCGGCCAGGGGCCGTCGGCAGCCAACTGAGATCGTTCGCGGTGAACTGCGCCTTCGCGTCCGACGTCCGGAACTCGCGCTTGTCCCGGGCCGCGTGCGCCAGCAGGAACCCGCCCTCGTTGGCCCGCAGCCGATCCTCGAAGTCCTCGTACCCGTCAGCCACCCGGCCGATCCGCTGCCGGATCAGGCTGTAGTCCTCGGCGAAGTCGGCCCACGGGATCTGCCCGCTATCCGGTACGACGGCCCGCGCGAGCCCGCAGATGATGCCGATCTCCGACTTCAGCTCCGGAGCCGGCGGTGTCAGATTGCCCGTGGACAAGTGCACCGCGCCTTGCGAGTCCTCGACCGTCACCGACTGCGGTCCGGCCGCGGTGTGGTCGTGATCGGTCCGCCCGAGCGTCGGCAGGATCAACGCCTCGCGCCCGGTGATGGTGTGCGACCGGTTGAGCTTGGTCGAGACGTGCACGGTCAGGTCGCACTCCCGCAGACCCCGGTGCACGACCTCGGTGTCAGGTGTCGCGGAGGCGAAGTTACCGCCCATGGCGAAGAAGACCCGGACCGCACCATCACGCAGCCGCTTCACCGTCTCGGCCGCGTCGATGCCGTGCTCGCGGGGTGAAGTGAACGAGAACTCGGCGTCCAGCTTGTCCAGGAAGGTGTCCGGCATCTTCTCCCAGATGCCCATGCTGCGGTCGCCCTGGACGTTCGAGTGGCCGCGCACCGGGCACGGGCCGGCGCCAGGCTTGCCGATGTTTCCCTGCAGGAGCAGCACGTTGACGATCTCGCTGATGGTCGCGACGGCCTCCCGGTGCTGGGTCAGGCCCATCGCCCAGCAGATCACCGTCGCCTTGGACTTGATGAACCGGTGGGCGAACTCCTCGATCTCCGTCCGGCGCAGCCCGGTCGCGAGCTCGACGGCAGCCCAGTCGAGCTCGGCGTTGTGCTTGGCGTAGAGCTCGTAGCCGCTGGTGTGGCTCTCGATGAAGGACTTGTCCAGCACGGTCCCGGGGCGCGCTGCCTCGGTCTCGAGCAGAAGGTGGCCGACGGCAAGGAACAGTGCCTGGTCGCCGCCGATCCGGATCTGCAGGAGCTGGTCGGCCAGCGTCGTACCCTTGCCGACCCAGCCGCGCGGGCGCTGCGGATTCTTGAAGTTCATCAGGCCCGGCTCGGGCAGCGGGTTCACCGAGACGATGTCGGCGCCGTTGCGCTTGGCGATCTCGAGGTGGCTGAGCATCCGGGGCGCGTTGGTGCCCGGGTTCTGGCCGACGACGACGATCAGCTCGGCCTCCTCCAGCATCTCCAGCGTGACGGCGCCCTTGCCGCTGCCGATCACCCGGGACAGCGCCGTACCGGACGACTCGTGGCACATGTTCGAGCAGTCGGGCAGGTTGTTGGTGCCGTAGGCCCGGACGAAGAGCTGGTAGAGGAAGGCGGCCTCGTTGCTGGTCCGGCCGGAGGTGTAGAAGACGGCGTCGTTCGGGTCGACGAGGGCCTTCAGGTGCCGCGCGACGACCTGGAACGCCTCTTCCCAGCCGACCGGCTCGTAGTGCGTCGCCCCGGCCCGCAGCAGCATCGGCTCGGTGATCCGGCCGAGCTTGCCGAGCTCGAACTCGGAGATCTCGTTCATCGCGTCGACGGTGTGCTCGGCGAAGAAGGCGCGCGGCACGCGCTTGCGGGTCGCCTCCCAGGCCACCGCCTTGGCGCCGTTCTCGCAGAACTCGGCCGCGTGTTTGCGCTTGTGGTCGGGGTCCGGCCAGGCGCAGGACGGGCAGTCGAAGCCGCCGTCCTGGTTCATCTTCAGGAAGACCTTGCCGGTCCGGGCCGGGCCCATCTCACGGAAACCGAACTTGAACGAGGACAGCACGGCGGGGACGCCGGCGGCCTTCTTCTTCGGGTGTTCGATATCGACCATGATTCAACAATAAGTCCAGCTATCACCACGCGCCGGATTGCTGGGCGGGGTTGTGGACAGGTGGCGCTCGGCACCATGGGACGCCGCCTGGATGTGTGACCGCATCCCATAGTGCGCGGCGGCGCGGATTTCTACAGTTGTCGGCCATGGAGACCCGTCGAGCCCTCGTCACCGGAGCTGCGTCCGGCATCGGTGCCGCATGTGCCCGGCGCCTCGCAGCCGACGGCGTACATGTCATCGCAGTCGACTACGACGCCGCCGGACTCGAGGCACTGGACGGTGTGGAGACGGTTGTCGCCGATCTGGCCGACCTGGAGCGACTGCCGGACCTTCCGACGGACGTGGACATCCTGGTGAACAACGCCGGGGTCCAGCAGGTCGCACCGGTCGAGCAGTTCCCGCCAGAGCGGTTCAGCTACATCCTGCGGCTCATGCTCGAGTCGCCGTTCCGCCTGATCCGGCAGACGCTTCCGCACATGTACGGCGCCGGCTGGGGTCGTGTGGTCAACATCAGCTCGGTGCACGGTCTCCGGGCCAGCCCGTTCAAGGCGGCGTACGTCGCTGCCAAGCACGGACTGGAAGGACTCAGCAAGGTCGTCGCCCTGGAGGGTGCGGCCCATGGAGTGACCAGCAACTGTGTGAACCCGGCCTACGTCCGGACGCCGCTGGTCACCGCCCAGCTGGCCGATCAGGCGGCCACCCACGGCCTGTCCGAGGCAGAGGTGCTGGACAAGGTCCTGCTCGAGCCGGTCGCGGTGAAGCGTCTGATCGAGCCGGCCGAAGTGGCGGAGCTGGTCGCGCTGCTGTGCGGCCCGGCGTCCGCCTCCATCACGGGGAGCTCGTTCGTACTCGACGGCGGCTGGACCGCCCACTAGCTCAGGAGAGAGCCCGCCCATGACAACTACAGAACCGGTCCGCACCCGGACGTCGATCGTCCGGGTGGTGGGCGCGAGTCTCGTCGGTACGACGGTCGAGTGGTACGACTTCTTCCTCTACGGCGTCGCCGCGTCGGTGGTGTTCGGCGAACTCTTCTTCCCCAAGGGCGAAGAGCTCACCGGGACGCTCCTGAGCTTCGCGACGTTCGCAGTGGGGTTCTTCGCCCGTCCGATCGGTGGGGTGGTGTTCGGCCACTTCGGTGACCGGTTGGGCCGCAAGCAACTGCTCGTGCTGTCGCTGCTGATGATGGGCCTCGCCACCTTCGCGATCGGCCTGCTCCCGACCTATGCGCAGGTCGGTGCGCTCGCTCCGATCCTGCTGACCGTGCTGCGACTCGTGCAGGGCTTCGCGCTCGGTGGTGAGTGGGGTGGCGCCGTACTGATCGTGTCGGAGCACGGTGACCCCGCACGGCGTGGCTTCTGGGCGTCCTGGCCGCAGGCCGGTGCTCCTGCGGGTCAGCTGATCGCCAACGGCGTACTGGCTGGGCTGGCGGCGTTCCAGTCTGATGCCGCCTTCAACGCGTGGGGCTGGCGCATCCCGTTCCTGTTGTCCGCCGTACTGGTGCTGGTCGGGCTGTGGGTGCGGTTGCGGATCGAGGAGTCACCGGTGTTCCAGGAGGCTCGGGCGAAGCAGGAGCCTGTGGACAAGCTGCCGATCATCGAGGTGATCACGCGCTATCCGCGGGAGGTGCTCACGGCGATGGGCGCCCGGATGGCGGAGAACGTCAGCTACTACATCTTCACCATCGTCATCGCGACGTACGCCAAGGAACACCTGGGCATGGGCAAGTCCTTCGCACTGAACGCCGTCCTGATCGGTGCGGCCGTGCACTTCTTCGCGATCCCGATGTGGGGTGCGCTGTCCGACCGGATCGGCCGGCGACCGGTGTACCTGATCGGTGCGGTGGGTGTGGGTGTCTGGGGCTTCCTCTTCGTGGCCCTGCTGGACACGAAGGACTTCGCTCTCGCCGCGCTGGCCGTCACCGTCGGGCTGGTGCTGCATGGCGCGATGTATGGACCGCAGGCCGCGTTCTTCACCGAGTTGTTCGGCACCCGCGTCCGCTACTCCGGTGTGTCCATCGGCTACCAGCTCGCCTCGATCATCGCGGGCGGTCTGGCCCCATTCATCGCGGTAGCACTGCTCAAGGCGTACGACTCCGGCTATGCGATCGCTGTGTACGTCGCAGTCTGTGCGGTGATCTCCATCGTCGCGGTGACGTCGTACACCGAAACGCACCGCCGGGACCTCACCACCCTCTAACTCCACCCCAAACTCTCTTCTTCTCTCAGGACCACGGAAGACAGCAGAGGTGGCATCATCGCCGGGATGGAAGAGCTTCTGCGGCTGCTGGCCGAGGATGCGCCTGGGAGCGAGCTGGCCCGGGCGGCGGGCGAGGACGCGGTGGCACGCGACCTCGCCCTGCGCATCCGGGCCGGCATCGACGCCAGCAAGAAGCGTGAGGCCGAGCTGTCCGCGCTGGTCGACGTCGCCCGCGAACTCGCCTCGGCGCGCGACCCGGGCGGCGTACTCGACACCATCGTCCACCGGGCCAGGACTCTCATCGGCACGGACGTCGCGTACCTGACCTTGTACGACGCGGCCCGCGGCGACACGTACATGCGGGCGACGGACGGATCCGTCTCGGCCGCCTTCCAGCAGCTTCGGCTGCCCCTCGGCGCGGGCCTCGGTGGACTCGTCGCCGAGACCTACAAGCCCTACTGGACCGCCGACTATCCCTCCGACCGGCGCTTCCGGCACACCTCGCCGATCGACAGCGCGGTCGGCGAGGAAGGACTGGTCGCCATCTGCGGTACGCCACTCATCGTCGACGGAGCCTTCGTCGGAGTGCTGTTCGCCTCCAACCGGACGCGCCGGCCGTTCAGCCGCGAGGAGGTCTCGCTGCTCGGCTCGCTCGCGGCCCTGGCGGCCGTGACGATCGTGCAGGTCCGGGCGGCCACCGAAACAGCGGCGGCACTGGATCAGGTGTCAGCGGCGCACGCCGGCGTCGAACACGCGGCCGCTGCGCACGACCGGTTCGCCGAGATCGTCCTGTCGGGCGGTGACGTGGATGCGATCGCGGCGGCCGTGGCCGAGTTGCTCGACGTGTGGGTCGTGCTCGTCGATGCCGTCGGCAACGAGTTGGCCGTGGCGGGGGACACGCACCGGGCAGCGGTGCCCTGGCAGGAGTCCGAGTCCGGCCGGTTGACCCGGATCGGTGACTGTTGGGTGGTCGCCGCGACCGCGAAGGGTGAGCGCCTCGGCGCTCTCGTCATCGGCGGCGTCGACGACCTGTCCGGCGCGGACCAGCGCATCGTCGAACGCGCCGCTGTGGTCACCGCACTGGTGTTGCTGTTCCGCCGTCAGGCCGCCGAGCAATCCCAACGTGCACAGGCGGATCTGCTGGCCGATGTTCTCAGTGGCAGTGCTGATCCGAGGACACTGACCGATCGACTCCGTCTGCTCGCGCCGAACCACCGCCACGACCGCCTGGTCGTAGCAGTGGTGCGCGGGGACCACTCCGCCGTACGGGCTCGGCTGTCGGCACCACTGGAGGAGAAGCTGGTGCTCTCTGGTCCGTTTGGCGGAGACCTGGTGCTGTTGCTCGCCCGCACCGACCCTGTGTCGGCTGCGCGAGAGTTGGCTGACGTTGCCAAACGGGCCGCGGTGACGATCGCCGTGACCGGTCCGGCGGGTTGGAGCTCGCTGGTCGATGCGCATCGTCAGGCTGCGCGGCTCGCAGCGACCATGCTCCGGCTCGGACGCAGCGGCGAGTCCGCGACACCTGACGACCTCGGAGTCGCCGGTCTGGTTGGTGCCGCGGACGTCGACGTACGGGCGCATGTGCGGCACGTCCTGGGCGCAGTACTCGACTATGACGACCAGCGTGGCACCGATCTGGTCGGCACCCTGCACGCGTACTTCGCAGCCGGCCAGAGTCCGACCAGAGCGGCGACGTCGCTGCACATCCACCCCAACACTGTCCAGCAACGCCTGGACCGCATCGCTGCCCTGCTTGGCGACGGCTGGCAGTCACCGGAACGCGCCCTGGACATCCAGGTCGCGCTCCGGCTGCAGCAAGCCATCAGGGGGTGAGCACGAGCCGTCCGCGGACGCCGCCCTTGGCAAGACGCCGGTACGCCGTTGCCGCATCCTGTAGGGGATAGGTTTCGGCAACCCGCGTCGAGATTGCACCTGCCTCGACCAGTTCGACCAGCTCGGTCAGGTCGCGCCGGTTGGCGTGCAGGAAGAGCTGCTCGACGGTGATGTTGCGGAGGTGCGGCGGCCGTGGCCCGCCCTGCAGATGGACGTGTTGGCCCCCGTTGCGGACTGCCTCCTGTGCACCGACCCCGATGATCGCCGCATCCACCAGAGCATCCACGCCGGCCGGGACGATCTCGCGGACCGCGGTGGCCAGGTCGGCCGAGCGTCGTACGAAGTGATCCGCGCCGAGACGACGTACCAGGTCCTCGTCCTGGTCGCCGGCGGTGGCGATGACGGTGAGGCCTTGGTGCTTGGCCAGTTCGACCGCATACCCACCGACGCCACCGGCGGCGCCAGTCACCAAGACGGTCTGCCCCGAGATGGCGCGTAGTGCTTGCAGTGCGGTGATTGCGTTCAGTGGGATCGTCGATGCGGCGACAGGGTCCAGCGTGGTCGGCGCGACGGCGTCCGCGTCCAGTACGACGTACTCCGCGTGCGTCTTGAGCGATCGTCCGAGCAGATCGGCCAGACCGATCACCGTCGTACCTGGTGTGAGGTCCACACCGGACCCGACTGCGTCGACGCTGCCGGCCACGTCCCAGCCGAGGCCGAACTGCTCTCTCGGCGCAGTCAGACCGAACTGCACAGCCAGCCCCGCGCTCACCGCCAGATCCACCGGGTTGACCGCGGCGGCGGCCACCTTGATCCGGACCTGCCCGGCCGCAGGCTCCGGAATCGGCGTCTCGATCAGCTCGAGGGTGTCCGGGCCTTCCAGCCGCCGGGCCACGAGTGCACGCATCACGTGTCTCTCCTTGTGTCGATACCTTGTTGGCGACACCACTGTCGGAGAGTTACTCTCTATCGGGAAGTACGTACCTCGAAGTGCGTACCGTACGGCGAGGAGAGTCATGCCCACGCGCACCGCCGCTCAGCGCCGGGAAGAGGCAGCCCGCGAGTACGACGCGTTCCTGGCCAGCTGCCCGGCCCGGCAACTGCTGGACCGGATCAGCGACAAGTGGGTGACGCTCATCCTCACCGCGCTCGCCGAAGGCCCGCAGCGGTACTCCGACCTCTCACGCCGGATCGCCGGTGTCAGCCAGAAGATGCTGACCCAGACACTGCGCTCGCTCGAACGCGACGGCCTGCTCACGCGCTCGGTGACGCCGTCGGTGCCGGTCCGCGTGGACTACGAGCTGACGTCACTCGGCCAGAATCTGATGCCGCTGATCTCCGCCATCAAGTTCTGGGCCGAGACGCACATGACCGAGGTCAACGCCGCCCGCACCGCGTACGACGTCGGCGATGGAACCAAAACCTGACAGCTACCCTCAGCTGGAACGCCCCTTTGACCACTCCGGATTCCGGCAAGGAGACACGGTGAGCGAACCAGCCCGCTCCTCCAGCGCGAACGATCGACGAATCGTCGTCCTGGTCCTGCCTTCCACCTCCACCTGGGCCCCACCAGGTCGCTCCCCCGAAGCCTGGCGCCTAGCCCTGGCCGAAGACACCTACGAGGTCCTGGCAGCCCTGGACCGCGTCGAGGTAGCAGTAGCCGTCCTCAACGGCACCGAAGCATCCCTCCAAGAAGCCACCGCCCTCACCTGGCCCGGCACCCCCGTCTACACCGCCCCCACCCTCTACCAAGCCCTAACCCAAGCCGCCACCCTCACCTCCGCTCACACGTCCACCGCGATCGCCACCCCCACCTCCGCGACCGCGTCCGAGGCTGGTGAGTCCACCAGTGGGACCGGCCGAGTGGCGGCTGTGGTTGCTGTCGCGTACGACGCTCCGGACCTCCCAGGGCTCCTGATCGGCAAACTCTTCCGCGCCCTCTCCACCGCCGACATCGCCGTCTGCCCCGCGGAGGACGGCTCCCAGGTAGCCCTCGGCGTCAACCTCCCCATAGCCAACTGGCTGACCGATTCACTCGACCTGAGCCTCGATCTCACCCTCGCGGAACTCGACCACGCCAAACCCCGCCGCCACGCCGTAGCCGTCGGCCCCGGCTGGCACCGCCTCCGCTCACCGGCCGACCTCGCCCGCCTCGACCCCGGCTTGGAAGGCTGGGACGCGACCCGTTCCATACTTCGTCACGCCTGACCCGTCACCTTCTCGCTTCCCGCTCGTTCACCAGGCAGCGGAGAACTTCTGGGGGAAGCTCGCCCGCCGCACTACCGGCCTGCCGATTCCGTTCAGGGGCGGAAATCGACACCAGCCACCACAGCCCTCTGGACCCCGGGGCACCCGGCTCCCTCGCGGAACCAACCCAACCGGGCCATCGGGCAACCGCGCACGGGGAAGCGCGGGCACCAGCAACACAACAAGAACAACAGGGGAACCAAGACAACGGGGAAGCCAAACGCGCCACCAACAAACGCACGACCGGTGGCACGATCGGCGCAACGGGGACGCTCCACCAGCAACAGCGACGGGGACTGCAGTACACGCACCAACCGCCAACGCAACGGGGAGCATGGCGCGCACTCCAGGGGAACGAGCACAACGGGGACGCTCGAACGCCCCAACAGCGAACAATCGCAGTACGCAAACGGGCAAACGTGGCCGGTGGGGCATGGGGGAACGGGGATGCCCCGCCGGCAACACAACGGGGAACACGGAAACGAGGGGGAATCTTCGCCAGCGGTACGCCGGGGCCCAGCGGTACACAACGGGCAACACACCCGCGGAAGAACGGGGCACGGGTGAAGCGCGGCAATGCACGGCGATGCGGGCAACGTGGGCCTGACCCGTTTTGACGGACATCCGAGATCAGGAGCTGGTGCTCCGGAAGGATGTTCATCATGGAGTCTATGGGCAAGAAGAAGCCGCGGCCTCGGCGTTCGTTCACGGCCGAGTTCAAGGCCGAGATCGTGGAGTTGTGTCAGCGCGGTGACCGGTCGGTGGGTCAGGTCGCGAAGGACTTCGACCTGACCGAGACCGCGGTGCGGGAGTGGCTGCGGCAGGCCGAACGCGATGCCGGCACCGGTGATGGCGGGTTGACCACGAGCGAGAAGGACGAGCTGGCGGCGTTGCGGCGGGAGAACCGCCGGCTCCGGGAGGATGTCGAGATCCTCAAGCGGGCGACGGCTTTCTTCGTGAAGGAGACCCGGTGAACTGTTACCCGTTCATCGAGGCGGAGAAGCGAGGCGACCACAGCGTGAAGCGGGCGTGTGAGTTGCTGCAGGTCTCTCGTTCCGCCTACTACGCCGACCGCACCGGCGGCCCCTCGGTGCGCGCGCAGCGCGACGCCGTCCTGACCGCAAAGATCGTCGAGATCCACGACGAGTCCCGCCTGACCTACGGCTCGCCGCGGGTCCACCGCGAACTCCGAGCTCAAGGTGAGAGATGTTCCCGCAAGCGGGTGGTGCGGCTGATGCGAGCCGCCGACCTCCATCGCCGGATCCCGAGACGCTCGAAGAAGACGACGATCCCTGACCCGGGCGCCACCACCAGACCGGACCTGATCGGCCGCGACTTCGGCATCGACCCCGACCACCCCGGCCAGCTGGACCGCCGCTGGTGTGGCGACATCACCTACATCCAGACCTGGGAAGGTTGGCTCTACCTGGCCACCGTGATCGACCTCGCCTCGCGGCGGGTGGTCGGCTGGGCGACAGCCGATCATCTGCGCACCGGCCTGGTCGCCGAGGCGCTCACCGACGCGGTGAATCGGCGCCGGCCGGCGCCCGATGTGCTGTTCCACTCCGATCGCGGCTGCCAATACACCTCGGCCCAGTTCGCCAACCTGGCCAGGGATCTCGGTGTCAGACTGTCAGTCGGCCGCAAGGGCCAATGCTGGGACAACGCGGTCGCCGAATCCTTCTTCGCCACCCTGAAAACCGAACTCATCCACCGCCGCACCTGGCCCACCCGCAAGGCCGCCAGCAGCGCGATCTTCGACTACATCGAGGGCTGGTACAACACCCGCCGACGCCACTCGACCCTCGGCTACCTCAGCCCCGCCACCTTCGAATCAACCCAACCCACCACCCTCGAACAGGTAGCCTGAACCGACCTCACACCAACCGTGTCCGTCGAACCGGGTCAACCCCAACGTTCACCGCCCAGGCATCGGAACATCACCTCGCAGCCGAGAACCGGCGACACCCAACGTGGAGCGTGAGCAAGCACGGGGCACCGGCAAGCCAATCCCCGTGGCACAGCGAGGAAGGAAGACAACGGGGAACGGCAGTCCGCTACGGGGAGCAGCACAGGTGGGCAGGGAACGCGGGGGGAAGCACCGGAGCAACACAACAGAGAAGTAGGGATGCTCCACCAGCACCGCAGCGGTGCGCCACAGGGAACGGAGCCTCGCGGCGAAACAGGGCTGGGGAGCAGGACCTGCGAGGAATCTGGGCTTCACAGGCACCAGACCCACACGGGAACGGAACCAGTGGCACACGCGCTTGGTGGGGGAACTACGCCCAGAGGGAACTCGACCCACGGGGGACGGGGATCGCAAGGACGGGGCCAGTGGAGGAACGGGGTCCACGGGGAACTGTGGTTGAACCAATGGGTGTGCCCGACCGTTGAGCAGGTAGAGGTCGGTTTGCTGAGTTGGTGGTGGAACCGCCCGTACGGGGACCTTGGCCCAGGGGACGGGGACAAACGGTGGACGGGGACCAGGCTCCACGGGGTACGGGGTCTGCGGGGGAAGTGTGGGGTTGGTGGGGGACTGCGCATACGGGGAGCTTGGCCAGGGGACGGGGATGAGTGGTGGACGGGGACCAGGCTCGATGGGGGTACGGGGTCCGCGGGGGAAGTGCGGATTGGTGGGGGACCGCGTGTACGGGGAGCTTGGCCCACGGGGGGACGGCGATCAGGGGCGGGGACCAGGCCTTCAGCTGGGGGCGGGCTACGGGGAAGTGTCGGTTGGGGGACTGCGCCTACTTCGGAGCTGGCCTACGGGGGACGGGGATCACGGGGGAAGTGGGGATCACGGGGGAGCGGGGGTCCGCGGTGGGAGGGGAGTTCACGGGGGGAATGGGGCTCTGCGGGGGTGGGGTCCCACGGGAACTCTTGGCGGGGGAGCGGGTCGGCTTGTCGAGTCGGCCCGCAGACCCTCAGCCGCGGCGTCGCGACGGACGCCGCGGAGTAACGCGACGGAGGCCTCGGAGTAAGCAGACTTCCTGGGCCGGCGAAGGGGGCGACTGGCTACCGGCCCCGCACCCTGGTCCGCGAGGGCGCGTCTTGCTGGCTGGGGATTACGCCGTACTTGGTGAGTTCCTTTTCGACCAGGTGGAGGTCTTGTTGGCCGGGGAGGGCGTCGATCTTGGCGTCGACCTTGCGGACTTCGGCCAGGCCCTGCTCGCCGCCGTACAGGTAGCCGAGCATGTGTTTGACTTCGGCGGGCGGCATGATTGTCGAGCCGACGATTCCCCAGCCCATTGAGAGGGCGAAGCGGGCGATCTTCTGGGCCTTGTTGCTGCGGAGGAGTCGGTCGCGTGCCTGGCTGTTGTAGAAGGCGACGTGGCGGGTTTCTTGTTTGGCGATCCGCTTGAGGATCTCGGTCAGGACCGGGTGGCGCTCGGCTTGGATCAGTCGGGTGTACGCCGAATGGGCGCACCACTCGTTGATCGCGCCCCACGCCATGTGGGTCGCGACGAAGTCCTCGCCGATGATGTTCGCCAGCAATGATTGCCGGATCGGCGCCAGGCGGTCCCGCCAGCCGAGGCGGGAGCGGACCGCGCGGGTGTGTTCGGGGCCGGTGGGGACGCCGTGCCGCTCGAGGACCTCGTCGAGCACTTCGCCGTGCCAGTACTCCTCGAGGTTCCACATCGTCAGGAAGACGGTCACCTCGGGGTCGGCGTGCGACGGCGTGACGAGCAGGTCGCGCAGGTAGCAGACAGTGTGGGTCTCCACGTCGCTCATGTAGCCGAGGCAACGGAGCGCGTCACTGGACAGCGGCTGGGTCTCGAACGTGGACATGTCGAGGTCGTCCCAGCGGATGCGGGTCGAAGTCTGGGCGTAGCGATCGATGTCGAAGCTCACGAACATCCTTCGGCACACTAAGGCGACCGGATGGTCGCAATCCGACGACTGACAACGAGCGTACGACCTCCCGCCGACCGTCCGCCACGAACTTCTCCGGCAGCGTCCTGCCACCTCAACCAACCACCCATCCGACCCTGCGGGGAAGTACGGCGATGGGCACGCGCACCGATCGGCGCGCGCAGAGGAGACGGACGCGGACCGATGGGGCGCACCCGGGGAGACTGGGTGGACGGACTGGGGGCGCCTCCACCGATGAGGGCACATCGGACGGCGGACCGATGGGGTGCACCGATGGGCGCAGCGGGCCGCTGGCGGGCGTCGGAGGGCGGCGGATCGATGTGGGCGCGGACTGGCAGGCGGATCGGTCGAAGCGACCGTCACCCGCCTCCAGGTCGACCCGTCGGCGGCAGACTGCGGGTGCAGGTGGTGCGGTGGACCGGTGGTGGCGCGCATTGGCGGGCGTCGATGGTTGGGGTGCACCGGGGCGTGGACTGAGGGCGCCGCTTGATGTCGGGGCGATCGGGGGCACGTGGACCGGTCGAAGCGACCGTCACCCGCCTCCAGGTCGACCCGTCGGCGGCAGACTGCGGGTGCAGGTGGTGCGGTGGACCGGTGGTGGCGCGCATTGGCGGGCGTCGATGGTTGGGGTGCACCGGGGCGTGGACTGAGGGCGCCGCTTGATGTCGGGGCGATCGGGGGCACGTGGGGCGCGCACCGCGCGTTGGCGGGCAGCGGATCGGTCGGGGCGCACCGTCGGGCGGTGGAGCGGTGGTGACGCAGGCGGGCGGGGTGAACCGAGGGCGCGCCGATGGGTGTCGGGGCGAGGGGCACGGGCTGATGGCGCCTTCGCGCCGGGCGGGCGGGCCTGTCCGGCGGCCGGCGGTGCCGGCTGAGTGGTCCTAGGTGTCGGGCCCTAGGTAGGACGCACAGATCTAGATGTCTGGCGCTAGCTCGGGTGCACAGTTCTAGATGTCTGGCGCTAGCTGGGCCGAGCTGTGGTGGTGAGGTGGTGGTGGGCTTTGGTGGCTAGGTGTTGGAGTGTGGGGTCTGTGTCGGCGGGGAGGGCGTTGATGGGGAACCAGGCTAGGTCGTGGGATTCGTCGCTGACGACGTAGTTGGTGGTGGCGGTTGCGGTGACCAGGAACTGGACGTCTAGGTGGAATGTGCCGGCGCAGCCGCCTGCCAGGATCTGGTGGCGGGAGAGTTGGAGTGGGGCTGGGGCGATCGTCAGGTCGGGTAGGCCTGATTCCTCGGCGGATTCGCGGAGGGCGGCGCCGGCGAGGGTGGTGTCGCCGGGTTCGCAGTGGCCGCCGAGTTGGAGCCAGCGGCCGACTGTCTTGTGCAGGGTCAGGAGGATGCGACTGCCCGAGGCGTCGACGACGAGAGCGCTGGCCGTGATGTGCTCCGGGCGGCAGCTTCGCCACATGCCGTCGGGGTGCTGCGCCAGATGCTGCAGGTAGTGCTGTCGCAGCTTCTCCTGTTCAGCATCGGGCGCAGTCCAGTTCTCCAGCGTCGCTACCGCATCACCATGAAGCACCCGGCAAGTCTCCACCATCCGTCGCTCGGGCTGGGTGGTGCGTTCTACTTGCCGTCGTCGCCCTCGGTGGGCGGCTGATCGGACGGGCCCTCGTCCGGGAAGAAGTCGGTGATGTCGATGTCGGCCAGCTCGCCGGCGTGCTGAGCGAAGCCGATCGGGTCATCGAGGTCGGCGGCGCTGGGCAGGAGATCGGGGTGCGACCACAGTTCGTCGCGTCCCTCGACACCCCGGGCGTCGCGCACCGCGGCCCACAGGTTCGCCGCGTCACGGAGCCGGCGCGGCCGCAGCTGGAGTCCGACCAGCGTGGCGAACGTCTGCTCCGCGGGCCCACCAGCGGCACGACGCCGCCGTACCGTCTCGGCGAGCTGAACGGCGGACGGCATCCGGTCCTTGGTCGCCTCCCGTACGACGTCGTCCACCCAGCCCTCGACCAGCGCGAGGGCGGTCTCGAGCCGGACCAGCGCTGCCTTCTGCTGCTCCGAATCCTCGGGCTCGAACAGGCCACCCGCGAGCGCCTCCTGCATGGCCTCCGGGTTCTGCGGGTCGATGTCGGCCATCGCGCTCTCGATCTTGGAGGTGTCCACCTCGATGCCCGCGGCGTAGTCCGCCACCGCGGCCAGCACGTGCTGCCGCAGCCACGGCACGCCCGCGTACAACCGCTGGTGTGCGACCTCGCGCAGCGCCAGGTAGAGCCGCACGTCCTCGTCGGTCAGCCCCAGGCCCTCGGCGAACTTGGCGACGTTGTCCGGGAGCAGGATGGCCTGACCGGTCGGACCGAGCGGCAGGCCGATGTCGGACGAGCTCACGACCTCGCCGGCCAGCTCGCCAAGCGCCTGACCCACCTGCGCGCCGAAGACTGAACCGCCTAGCTGGCGCAACATGCCGGCCATCGGCCCCGCGAACTGCTGGGCCTCGGCCGGGAGCGCGTTGCCCATCGCTCCGGCGACGTGCTCGGCGACCGGGTCGACGATCGTCTGCCACACGGGCAGCGTGTTCTCGACCCATTCCGCGCGGCTCCAGGCCGCGGAGGTGGCAGACACTTCCGGCAGCGTGGTCGCCTCGTCGAGCCAGTGCTCGGCCAGGCGGACGGCGTCCGATACCCGATCAGTGTCCGCAGGCGTGATCGACCGGTCTCCGGCGGCGGAGACGGTCTTGCGGGCGATGTCCTTGGCCAGGTCCCAGTTCACCGGCTTTCCGTCGGTGGAACCGCTCAGCAGCTGCTGGACCTGGGCGAAGATCGCGTTCAGGTCCGGGGTGCCGCCCGCGCCGGCCGCACCGGAGAACTGCTGGAACATGGCCTCGAACGGAGTTCCCTTGAACGGGTTGTCCGGTTCGTCGCTCATCGGAGTGGGCCTTCCTGTGCGGGTGGGGCGTACAACTCCAACGTACTGGTTCCACCCATCAGTTCCGCCCCCGGCGAACGCTTTACCCTTCCAGTTCGCCCCGGGCAGAGCCGCCGCCCGCCCGCAGGCGGCCTGGGGCGTGGGTAGGTGAGCGAGGCAACAGTCCCGCGGGGTGCGCATCGCGACACGGACAGCAGCCCCGAGGTACGCCGGCGCGTGGTGTGGAGCGCGTACGGCGATAGGCGGCCGCAAGCGTGGAAAAGGGAGGGCATGTGCGGGTCTGGACGGGCGGGAGGGAGAATCGGGGTGGGTGAGGGATAGTTCGGGTAGGTGTGCGGTCGGGGGAATGCTGGGAATGAGGACTGGATGAGCGACACGATCAGGCTGCTGGACATCCGCGAGGATGCACTGTCCAGCGACGAGGTGCTGGCGGCTGTCGCCGACCCGACCGCTGGTGGGACCGCTCTCTTCATCGGGACCGTGCGCAACCACGATCAGGCCAAGCCGGTCGATCGCCTCAGCTATGAGGCTCACCCGGACGCGCTCGAGCACCTGCGGACGGTCGCGGAGCGTATCTGCGCGGACCCCGCGGTGACCGCTCTGGCCGCCGTACACCGGACCGGCGACCTGAAGATCGGGGACACCGCGGTAATCGTGGCCGTGGCCGCCGCGCACCGTGATGTGGCGTTCGCCGCGTGCCGCCGGTTGATCGACGATCTCAAGGCCGAGGTCCCGATTTGGAAACACCAGCACTTCACCGACGGTGCCAGCGAGTGGGTCGGCGCTCACTGACACGTACGCTGGGCGCATGAAGGTGGCCGGATGAAGGTTTTGGCATGGCTGGCGTTCCCGCTGGTCGCCACGCTGCTGGCGATGTGCTGGGCGGCGTGGCGTGGGCGGAGCCGTGGTCCGCGCCGGTCCGGTGGCGCCTTCGCGTCGGTCGAAGACTTCCGTCGTTTCAACGAGGCAATCGCCGCTCCCGGACCCCGCGCGACGCCTGAACGCCGCCGCGGCCTCGGCCGCCGCGCTGACACACCGTCCACCAAGATCGCAGGGCAGGGTTCGTGACACGTCGTACCGCCACATTGGTCGCCTCGATCGTCGTGCTTGTCATCTCGCTCGGACTGGTCACCGCCTTCCCGGTGCCGTTCGTCTCGTTCAGCCCTGGGCCGGTCAAGGACACCCTGGGTGCGACGAAGAACAAGCCGGTCATCGAGATCACCGGTCACGAGACTTTCCCGACGACCGGCCAGCTCGACCTCACCACGGTGTCGGTCACCTCGCCGGACCGGCAGCTGACGCTGCCGCAGGCGATGCGGAACTGGCTCGACCCGCACCACGACCTGTTCCCCCGCGACATCATCTATCCGCCGGACCAGAGCGCGGATCAGGTCGAGCAGCAGAACACCGCGGAGATGACCGGCTCGCAGGACAGCGCGATCGCGGCCGCTCTGCAGGCGGCGAAGGTCCCCTTCCACGCGAAGGTCTCGACGGTCGCGAAGGACACCCCGGCGGACGGCAAGCTGAAGCCCGGTGACATCGTGCTGGCCGTCGACGGCCAGACGGTGACGCAGGTCCCGCAGGTCGGCGACTTCGTCCGTGAGCACAAGGTCGGCGAGAACGTCGTCTTCCTGATCCAACGTGGTGGGGCCGAGCAGACCGTGCAACTGAGGACCGCGGCCACCCCGGGCGAGGCCACCCGTCCGATGGTCGGTATCACCATCGGCGTCGATTCGCCGGTCAAGGTGACGGTCAACCTCGGCCAGGACATCGGCGGCCCGAGCGCGGGTACGGCGTTCGCACTGGCCATCTACGACAAACTGACACCGGGCCCGCTGCTGGACGGCAAGCATGTCGCCGGCACCGGCACGATCGACGCGCTCGGCCAGGTCGGCGCGATCGGCGGCATTCAGCAGAAGATCGCCGGCGCCAAGAACGACGGTGCCACGGTGTTCCTGGTCCCGGCTCCGAACTGCGCGGCGGCACTGCACGCCGATGTGAAGGGCATCCAGCTGGTGAAGATCACCACCCTGAGCGACGCGATCGCCGCATTGCAGGCGGTCACCAGCGGAAAGGGGAATGTCCCCGCATGCACATCCTGAGCCACCTGTACGCACCGGCCAGCCGAAGTGGAGACCTGCCGGCATGGATTCCGTAGGCACTCTTCCTCCTGACGCGCTCAGTCGCGCAGTGATCGAGATCGAGAAGCACGTGAGCAGCGCGGGCTGGGACCAGCCCGCGCAGTTGTTCGCGCTGGTCCCGACCGAGGAACTGCTCCGCGCCGAGCCCCAGCTGGCCGCGGAACTCGGCACCGAGGACGCGTCCCAGCCCCTGACCCCGGTTGCCCAGGGTGAGCTGCCCGGCGTTCTCGAGGACGAGCACCTGGCCGACGCGCTGGCCCGGATCGAATGGCCCGACGGCGTGACCGGTTGTGCGCTCGCGATCGAGCGGATCGTCCTGCCGGCCTCCGCCGAGGCCGGCCTCTCCAGCGTCGAGTCCGATGCCGAACTCGCCCGGATGGCCGGCAGCGACCCGCGCCGGCACGAGGTCCGGATGGTCGCCGCGGTGCTCCGCGAGGGCGACCGGTTCGGCGCCGTCCGGCTGCGCTCCCACGACGAGGACGGAGCCGTGCTGACAGGCACGGACTTGGTCCCCACGCTTTGCGAAGTACTGTCATTGACATTCGAACCTTCGGTCGGCAGCCGGCCGGGCCGGGGTCCTGGGGTCGACGGCATGAGTGACGACGAGGAGAAGCGACGATGAGTGACGGCGTCTACGACATGCCGGAGGAGCCGCGGCGGACGCGGCGAACATCTGGAGGACGTCCCCGGGCCCTCCTGCCGACGATCGCCACCCTGATCGTCCTGCTGATCCTCTTCAGCGTCTTCACCGATGTCTGGACCCAACGGCTCTGGTACCGCTCGGTCGACCTCGGCTCCGTGTTCAGCACCGTGCTTGGGACGCGGGTGCTGCTGTTCTTCGTCGTCGGCCTTCTGATGGCGACCGCGGTCGTCGCGAACATCGTGATCGCCTTCCGCACCCGGCCGCGGGTCGCCCTCGCACCATCGCCAAGCCCTGGCTTCGAGCGGTACGGCGATCTGCTGCAGCAGCGCGGGAAGATCGCCATCGGCGTGGTCGCGACCCTCATGCTCGTGTTCGGCGGCTCGGCCGCGTCTGGGGAGTGGAAGGTTTTCCTGGCCTGGCGGAACCGGACCCCGTTCGGTGTCACCGACAAGCACTTCAACAAGGACATCGCATTCTTCGTCTTCGACTACCCGTGGCTGCGCGTGCTGCTCGGCTTCGGCTACTCGATCGTGCTGCTCTCGCTCGTCGCTGCGATCATCACCCACTATTTGTACGGCGGTTTCCGTCCTTCCGCGAAGGGCCAGAAGGCTTCTGGCGCGGCGCAGGTGCAGTTCTCGGTGCTGCTCGGTCTGCTCGTCCTGCTCAAGGCGTTCAGCTACTGGCTGGACAGGTTCGGCCTGACGACATCGGACAGCAGGCTGTTCACCGGTATCTCCTACACCGGTGACAACGCTGTCCTGCCCAGCAAGGAGATCCTGGCCGTCATCGCGGTGCTGTGCGCCGGCCTGTTCTTCGCCAATGTGGTCCGCAAGACCTGGTTGCTGCCCGGCGTGGGCACGGTCGTGCTGATCCTGTCGGCGATCCTCCTCGGTGCCCTGTGGCCGGCCGCGCTGCAGCAGTTGCGGGTCCGTCCGAGCGAGCCGGTGCGCGAGGCGCCGTACATCACCAAGAACATCGAGGCGACGCGCCAGGCGTACGGCCTGGAGAACACCAAGGTCATCAACTACGCCGCGACGACGACGGCGAAGCCGTCCGAACTGCTCGCTGACACCGAGGTGCTGCCCGGGATCCGGCTGATCGACCCAACCGTGGTCGGCCCGACCTTCGAGCAGTTGCAGCAGGTCCGTGGCTTCTACTCGTTCCCGACCGATCTCGACGTCGACCGGTACAAGATCGGCGACAAGGTCAACGACACCGTGATCGCGGTCCGCGAGGTGCAGGTCGACCGGTTGCCGGCCGGCCAGCGCAACTGGAACAACGACCACACCGTCTACACCCACGGCTACGGCGTCGTCGCCGCCAACGGCAACCAGCGCGCCGCCGACGGTACGCCGGTGTGGTCGGAGAAGGATCTGCCACCGACCGGTCAGCTCGGCGACTACGAGCCGCGGATCTACTTCGGCGAGCAGTCTCCGGACTACTCGATCGTCGGCGGACCAAAGGGCGGCCAGGCAGTCGAGCTCGACACCCCTGAGGGCAAGAGCGGCGGCGACCCGACGCTGAACACCTACCAGGGGAAGGGCGGTGTCCCGATCGGCTCGTTCGGCAACCGGTTGCTCTACGCAACGAAGTTCCGGGACGCGAACCTGCTGCTGTCCAGCCGGGTGAACACCGACTCGAAGATCCTCTACGACCGCAGTCCGCGGGAGCGGGTCGAGAAGGCGGCGCCGTGGCTGACGCCGGACGGCGACCCGTACCCGGCGATCGTCGACGGCCAGGTCGTCTGGATCGTCGACGGCTACACCACCTCGGCGAACTACCCGTACTCCGAGAAGGTCGCCCTGGACGACAGCACCCGGGACACCACCACCGGCCGCGGGACCATCGCGCAGCAGCCGAGCGAGCAGATCAACTACATCCGCAACTCGGTCAAGGCCGTCGTCAACGCGTACGACGGATCGGTCCAGCTGTACGCCTGGGACGAGAGCGACCCCGTCCTGAAGACCTGGATGAAGGCGTTCCCCGGCACGGTCAAGCCGCGCTCGGACATCTCGCCGCAGCTGATGTTGCACCTGCGCTACCCGGAGGACATGTTCAAGGTCCAGCGCGACCTGCTGGCCAAGTATCACGTGACAGATGCCGGCACCTGGTACCAGAACAGCGACCTGTGGCGCGTCCCGGCCGACCCCACCGCGGTGTCGTCCGGCAGTGACTCGTCCGCTCAAATCAAACAACCGCCCTTCTATCTCTCTTTGCGGATGCCCGGTCAGACCGATCCGAAGTTCTCCCTGACGTCGGTGTACGTGCCGAACGCCGAACGCGAGAACCTGACGGCCTTCATGGCCGTCGATTCCGAGGCCTCGTCGCCGGACTACGGTCAGTTCCGGATCCTCCGATTGCCGGGGAACCTGCAGATACCCGGTCCAGGACAGGTCTTCAACAAGTTCCAGACCGACGACGGCATCAGAACGGCGCTGCTGCCGATCAACCAGCCGACCAGCGGCGCCAGAGCCCAGTTCGGCAACTTGCTGACGCTGCCGCTCGGTGGTGGCCTGCTCTATGTCCAGCCCGTGTATTCGGTCCGGACCAGTGGACCCGGTAGTTATCCGGTACTCCGGTACGTGTTGGTCTCCTTCGGTGATCGGGTCGCCTTCGGCGCGACGCTGACCGAAGCGTTGAACAAGGTGTTCAACACCAGCGTCGATACCGGTGAGCAACCCCCTGGTACGAAGACGCCGACCACGCCGGTGAACCCGACGGTCAAGCAGGCGCTGGCCGAGGCACAAGCCGCGTACACGGCTGCCCAGGCTGCCCTGAAGGCGGGCAATCTGGCCGAGTACCAGATTCAGGTCAACAACATGAAGAACGCGATCGACAGGGCGGTGGCAGCCGGCGCTACACCGACCACTCCGGCGCCGACCGGGCCACCGACGACGACGCCGTCCGGAGCCCCGCCGCCATCATCGAGTCCGTCGGCGTCACCGACAGGCTGATCCACGGGCTGTTCCCGGGGCGGCGACACCGACACCAGTCGGCGTCGCCGCCCCATTTCGTTGCCCACAGCACCGGCGCCGTGCGGATTGCCAGGGCACCTGCGCCGCGCAGGGCCTACGGCATCACGTCTCCGGATGGAAGCCGGCAGCCGTGTCGAGAACGTCCTCGTCGGTGAACCGGTCGGGGTCGATCGTGACCTCGGCCGCTACCCCCGGCGCGACGAAGTAGAACACCTCGTCCCCCGTGAACAGGCCGTCGTACCCACCGACCTTGACAGGGGTCAGCTCCCAGTTGTCCGGATCCTTCTCCTCGTACTCGATCAGGAAGGTCTTCAGCGCCTCGAGGTCGGTCAGCTTCTCACCGCGGAGCGTCTTCACAGTCAGATCGACCTTGAACGCACCCTCCGGATCCGGACCGGTCTCCCAGACCCGGCTGTGGAAGCTCACGTCCTCCCACTCGTACTCGAAGTCGCTCGGCGTACCGATGCCGTCGGGTAGGTGCTCGATCACGAAACCGTCCAAGGTGCATGCCCTTTGCTCAGTCGATGGAGGTGCGACGGAGTACGCCGGCTCGATCGCGCTAGCCGCCGTCGCGGTGGTCGTCCAGGCACCGAGTGAGGCGAGGACGATCGCGCTCCCGATCACGATACGACGGGAACGAAGGGAAGAACGCGACATGGCTGCCTCCTGGGAACCGCGACGCCCCGCCTGCTGCGAAACGCCTTCTTGCCCAAGAAGATGCAGCGATCACCGCGCCGCCCGGCCGACGAATTCGAACCTGTGGACAACCCGACCCGATCAGTACCCGATCAGTCGATGCAGCCGATGGAACGTCTGCCGGAACCCCAACCTCGGCCACGTACGAGACGACAGCAGGTTCGTCACCCGCCAGTCGGTCACCACAGATGTGTACCCGGTATCGGCCGACCACTGCAGCACAGCCTCACCCAGCGCCCGCCCCGCGCCCAGCCCTCGAACGTCCGGCAGTACGGCGGCGAACCCGAGGAAGCCGGCGTTGTCCGGCCGAGCCAGCCCAGTGTGGCTACTGGACTTCTCCAACGAACACCCGATGGACGACCCGATCACCTGACCGTTGTACTCGGCAACGAAGGTCGCATAGTCCTGGTCGTCGATCGACTCCTCCCAGTCCGCCAGCGCCTCCTCGAGCGTGGGCATGTCCCCGGCGGAGAACACCGGCGAGAGCCCCTGGTGCTGAGGCAGTACCAGATCCAGCTCCGCGAGTACGGCGATGTCCTCGCGCGCCGCCCGTCGTACGACGAGATCCCGCGGCGGAAGCGGGGTGGTCAGCGCCGGCTGGATCGCGTGGGCATGCTGCGAGCCGAAGCCCAGCCGGAACCACGCGTCGATCAGCTCCGCGTCGTCGGGCACCAGCACGTAGTGCGCGATACGGCCGTCGTCCACCCACTTGGTGGCCGCGGCGGCGTACAGATCACGGATGTGTTCTGGCTCACGTACGGCGTGGCCCGCGGACTCCACCCAGATGTTCGGACCCCACACGGGTGATGTCTTGGGGGCGGCCAGCAGATAGCCGGTCACCTCGTCGCCTTCGGTCAGCACCGCACCGGATGCGCTCTCGCTCTCCCACACCGCGGTGACCTCGACCAGGGCGAGCTGCTCGTCCTCATACTCGGCGGGGAGCAGAGGGTGACGCTTACGGTGGTCCTTGTGCCGCTGCGCGAGCAGACCGGCGGCCGCGCGCAGATCCGCCTCCTCGAACGGCCGGATGACGTGTCTCGACATACCCGGACGGTACGCCGCTCGCCCGCCGCTGACACGTGTTTATCGCCGTGCCGGAGCCACACCGGCACCCGATTTGGTTGCTCAGCCACGATCCTCTAAACTAGAGACACAACGACGCGGGGTGGAGCAGCTCGGTAGCTCGCTGGGCTCATAACCCAGAGGTCGCAGGTTCAAATCCTGCCCCCGCTACGGAAGAAGGCCCGGACCATCAGGTCCGGGCCTTCGCTTTGCGGTCTAGGTCCTGACCTGCGGGGACTTCATGTCAATCCGGTCTGGTCAGGCCAGCGCCTTGGCCTTGAGGGAGTCGTACTCCGCCTCCGTGATCGTTCCGGAATCGAGCAAGTCTTTGGCGCGTGCAATCTCGTCGGCCGGGCTCTTGGAAGTGCTTGCGACCTCCTGGATGTACTTGTCCTGCGCGGCCTTCTGCTGCGCGAACGCCTTCTGCTGCCGATCGCTCATGCTCCGGCCCCGAACGATGAGGTAGATCAGTGCCCCCAGCCACGGCACGAAGATCAGCAGGATCGCCCATCCAGCCTTTGCCCAACCGCTGAGCGAGTGGTCGCTGAACAGGTCCCACAGGCATCGGAACCACACCATCAGTGCGGCGATCCAGATGAAGAACCAGAAGCTCCACAGGAGCACTTCCCCGAAGTCGTTCGTCATTGCGTCCATGGCCGTTCCCTCCCAGACACGAGGGCACGCGCCGCCCGTGAGCGCCGCGTACCCGACAGTTCGTCAAAGTCACCATCGCAACGACGCGGTCAAAACGCTAGCTCCTCGCTCCGGCGAGTCGGACTGTCAACGGCCTTCCGGCGACCGGCCAGTCCCAACTGCCGTGGAAACGGACGTACCAGGGCGATCAAGGCCCGCGATCAGGTCCGGGTCCTCGCTTTGTGGGGTCGGGGAGTTGCGGTGGGTACTGGGTGGGTATCTGCCCGACTCCCGTTAAGGAGCACCCGATGTTCGCGATCATCGCTGCTGTCATCTTCGGTCTTTCGCTCATCCTCGACTGGGCGAACGTCCGAGCCAGCGACGCGTTCACCCCACAAACACTGCTCACCGCTGGTCTGCTGTGCGTCGCACTGCACCTGGCCGGCGTCGGCACCTCACGCCGCTGGGGCCGGCGCCGCTGAGAACTGCTGATCGACCAGGCGCCCGGCTCACACGAGCCGGGCGCTTCGTCACTCTGAATCAAGCCATGTCGGATAGTAGATTTATCTCTTGCATAGGAAAGTCATGGCCGGTACCGTCGGGGGATGACCAACAAGCTGACGAATGACGCGCATCGGCACCTTGGCATCATGCCCGCGTACCCGTTCTACGGTGGGCCTCCCGTGAACCCGGACACCCTGGCGCGGGCGACGGTCGGCGAACTGATCGAGGATCTCGACCGGGAGGGTGCCGAGCGTGCACTCGTGCTGCCCAACTACGGTGTACCCGACGCGTCAGTCTCGTTCGGATTCAATCCGCTGGTCATCGAGGCGGCGGCTAAGGACGACCGGATCAGCTGCGGGCTGTGGGTGTCCCCGCGGCCGCAGGACGCCGAGCTCACCACTGCGGCCCTCGCCCTGGCCGGCGAGCCGGGCGTCGTCGCGCTGAAGACCAGCTTCCTGCTGGGTGGTGCGGTCGAGGACCCGGAGTGTGCTCCGCAGCTCGAGCAGATCTTCAGCACCGCACGCGAGCGCGGCCTGGTGGTTCACGTCCACACGTCGCCCGGTGCGGCGTCCGACATCGACCAGATCGGCAAGCTGGTCGACCGGTACGGCGACGACGTCAAGATCCACCTCGTGCACTTCGGTGGTGGCATGAGCGGGCACATCAAGCTGATCAACGAGCGGTTCTTCAGTTGGATCGAGGCCGGCAAGCAGGTCTATACCGATACCAGTTGGGCGATCGGCTTCGCGCCGCGCTGGCTGGTCCGCGAGATCGAGCGACGCGGGATCGGCCATGACCGGGTGCTCTTCGCCAGCGACGAGCCGTGGGGAGACTACGTCGGCGAGGTCGCCCGCCTCCGCGACGCCGCCGGCGACGGCGAACTGGCCGACCTCCTCCTCCGCGACAACTTCACCACCCTGTACGGCTCCTGACCTACCGCTTCAGCCAAATGACGGCATCTGGCTCGACACGCGGGCTTGGGTCAAGGGGACACGTTCGAGGTGAAGTGGTCGCCTCTGCGGAGTGGGGTTTGGGGGTGGAACCGGTTGTTGACGGTTGTGTTCCGGAGCAGGACCGCGGACGTGGTCAGACCTGGGGAGTACTGGGCGGCGTCGAGTTGAGGCCGGTTCTGGATCTGCAGGTGCAGGTGTGGCTCGTCGGTGTTGCCTGAGTTACCGACCTGGGCGACGGGCTGACCGGCGTGGACCCGGTCGCCGACCGAGACCTGCAGGCTGTTCTGCCGCAGATGGGCGAGAACGACGTACCGCCCGGCGCCGATGTCGACCACTAGGACGTTGCCCTCCGGGTGATCGAGGTTGACGGTTCCGACAGGTTCGTCGCGGAGTTTGCTGGTTGCTGCGGTGATCACGCCGTCGCTAGGGGACAGCACCGGCTCGCCGAACGCGTAGTAGTCCTCCAGATTGTGTCCGGCGCCGGCGTGGGTGCTGTTATCGCGCACCTTGAGGATGTCCACTGCGTCTCGCTGGTTCGCCGCGATGTGGTGGTAGTTGACGAGTTCGGCGTTACCTCCGTGCCCGACGTACCACTCGCCGACCAGCGGTGAGTCGATGGCTACACCGTCGGTCGCCGGCCGATAGGTGATCGCGAGCTGGGTTGCGAGGAAGACGGAGCCAATAGCGACCAGTGCATTCGTCGCCGCGAAAGTACGGCGCCGGGGCAGCAGGATGGCGATGACCGGCAGCGCGACCATTCCGGCGATGAAGATCGGATAGGCGTTGCCGAAGTCCGCACGCAGTACGTCGTACGTACCTGGCAGCACCGTCAATGCGACGAGAGTCCAGAACACCAGGTGGTTGACGGACAGGCGCCGGCCGGCGCCGTTCCGCCGATGCCGCAACCTCGACACGATGAGGACAGGCACCACCAGGTAGACCAGTGCGACCAGCCCCAGGAACGTGATGCCGCTGGTGAAGCACACCGCACCGACTACCAGGCCGGTCACCGCGAGCAGGACGGTACGCCGGGTTACCTCGAAGCGAGGCGCCGGTCCGTCGATACGAGTCAATGCGAGCGGTAGAGCGATCACGACGAGAGCTATGACAAGCAGTCCGTCGAAAGCGACCTCCGGGCTACCGGGCAGCGCGATCAGGGCCCGCGTGAGGACCGGCACGAGCGCCAGCACCGCGCAACCAGCGACAACCGCTGCGCCGATCGCTATGTTGCGCCGGCTGAGTCCGACGTAGCCGGTGTCCAGGGCGGTGAGCCAGGCGAGCAGGAGCCCGATCGCGGCGAGTGCGACGGGAACGGGGGCGACGCCGAGCAGCAGGAGCGCTACGGCGATGCCGGCGCCACCAAGGATGAGCGCCGTACGAAGGGTGCGACGTTGACGCCGCGGACAAGCAGTAGAGGTTGTCATGTCCCGACGGTCGCCGTCGTGGTGTCCCGTCAGCCAGGGGACCTGCTCCCAGGTCGTAGTCGGGACCTGGCTCCCGTGCATCCGGGACAGGTCCGGGCACACGCTCCTGGTCGACAGTCACTCGACTCAAGGAGCACATCATGACCGTCATCGTCGAAGACACCTCGGCCCGGCAGCGGCCGGCGCCGGTCTTCACCGGCCGGGTCCGCTGGGTGGCGGCCGCACTGACCGTAACCGGTGCCGCACTGCAGGTCGCCGAGTTCCTGCTCGAGCCCGGTGGGAACGCGGGGGCGGCGAACCGCATCAGCTGGTGGCTGGCCCACCCGGACCGGATCGCGTTCTCGAAGGCCGCCGGCATGCTCGCGGTCCCGTTCCTGCTCGGGCAACTGTTCGTGATGGTTGCCATCGCGCGCCGCCACTCGCGCCGGATCGCGACCGCGGCGGCTGTGTGCCTCACGGCCGCCATGACCGGCCTTGCGGCGATCCAAGGCGTGGAGATGGCGGCGTTGTGGACGGCGCGGGCCGGCCATCGAGACGCGGCCGTGGCCATCCTGGACGTGAGCAGCCCAGGGCTGCCGGGAGCGGTGTTGTTCGTGCTGTTCTTCGCTGGTGCGCTGTTCGGGACCGTACTGCTCAACATCGCGCTGTGGCGGTCACCGTCCGTGCCGAGGCTCGTCGTGGTGTTCGGGGTGGGCTTCGTGATCATGGACCTCGTCCTCGGGTGGGGCATCGCCGGACACCTCTCGGCGCTGGCAGCGGGCCTGGTGCTCGCCTGGGCGATCGTCACCGGCTACGGCCGCACTGCCCACCAACGGCGCTGGATGCGCGCACACTGAGCATGAGATGAGCGTTCGGAAGTGGCCTCTGGCCCCGGTGATCGTCGCCGGGGCCACCGGCGCGCTCGCGATCACGTCACTGACTCTGGCGCTGACCACGGTGACGACTCCTGGAGAGCTCATCGGCGAGAACCGCGCGAACCAGTGGATGGCGGGACTGGCGCTCGGCGTCGTGGGTGCACTCGTACTGCGCGCACGGCCGGACAACCGGCTTGGCTGGGTACTCGCCGCAGCGGGCGTGTGCGCTTCAGCAGGTTCGGTCTGCTCGGAGTACGCGGCGGTTGCTCTTGGTACGGCGCCACTCGCCGGAGTAGCGGCGTGGCTCGCAGCAGTCTTGTGGCTACCGCCGTTCCTGGCAGTGGTTGCCGCCGTACCCCTGCTGTATCCGGACGGCAGGCTGCCGTCGCGTCGGTGGCTCTGGCCGGCTCGCGCCGCGTTGCTGGCAGGGTGCTTGGCGCTGTTCTCGTTCGCGACGAGTCAGGCGGCTCTGGACGACGCGGGCTTCCCGCAGGTGCGCAATCCGCTCGACCTGCCGGTCGATGACAGCGTCCAGCTCGGGGTGACCGCGGCTGGATTCGTCGTGGTGCTCGCGGTCGGTGTCGCCGCCGTACTGGGTGTCGTACTGCGGATGCGGCACGCCGATCCCGAGCGGCGGCAGCAGGCCGCGTGGTTCGTCGCCGCGATCGCACTAGCCGGACCAGTGGCGTTCATCCCGGTACCACAGGTCGTCGACTTCGTCATCAACGTCGTGGCGCTCTTCTGTCTCGCGGTCGGCATCGTTCGCCACCGCCTGTTCGACATCGAACTCGTACTGTCGCGCACGGTCGTGTACGCCGCTCTCACGGCGGTTGCGCTGGGCATCTATCTCGGTGCGGCGGCACTGCTGGGCGCCAGATCCGACGCCGGCCTGGTGCCGGCGGTGATCGCCGCGGTCGCGGCCATGCTGCTCGCCGGCGCACGGAGTTGGCTGCAGGCCCTGGTCGACCGGCTGATGTACGGCGAACGCCGCAACCCACTGGCCGCGCTGACCACCTTGGGCGACCGGCTGAGTTCCGCTCTCGACGCCGATGACGTCCTGCCCGCGACCGTCGACGCAGTGCGCACCTCCCTCAACCTGCCGTACGCCGAGGTGCGTCTGGCCGGCGAGGACCGACCGGCGTACGCCTCTGGCAGCCGGCCGGAGCGAGTGGCCCGGTTCCCCTTGAGCCATGCGGGCGAAGAGGTTGGACTGCTGGTGGTGGGTCTGCGGCGCGGCGAGCACGAGCTGGCTGCGCCGGACCGGCGGCTGCTGGAGGCGTTCGCCCGCCAGGCCGGTGTCGCGGCCCACGGCGTCCGGGCGACCCGCGAGCTGCGCCGGTCCCGCGAACGCGTCGTCTCCTCGCGCGAGGAGGAACGCCGCCGCATCCGAAGGGACCTGCACGACGGACTCGGCCCAGCGCTGGCAGGTATCTCTCTCGGCCTGGAGACCGCGGGTCGGGTGGCAGCGCGCAGTCTGTCGGAGGCGTCGCTGCTACTGCAGGAGCTGCGCGGTGATGCCGCGGACTGCGTCGACGAGGTACGCAGGATCGTCGCGGACCTGCGGCCGCCCGCGCTGGATGCCGGCCTGGTCGGTGCGCTGCGACACCAGGCCGACCTGCTGACTGCTCGCTCCGGTGGGCGACTGGTGATCAACGTCGCCGACCACGACGGATCGGCCGAGCTGCCGTCCGCGCTCGAGGTCGCCGCGTACCGGATCGCGACCGAGGCGATGACAAACACTCTCCGGCATGCGCACGCCAGCGGCTGTCAGGTGGACGTGCGGTACGACGGGCACCGGCTGCTGCTCACGGTCGCGGACGATGGCAGCGGCGAACCGGCGCGGGCCGTCGGTACCGGCCTGACCTCGATGCGGGAGCGAGCCGAGGAACTGGGTGGCTTCTGCACCGTGACGTTCCGCCCGGGCACCGGTACCGAGGTCTCGGCATCCCTGCCCGGAGGTACGCCGTGATCCGCGTGCTCGTCGCCGACGACCATCCGGTGTTCCGTCGCGGCCTGGTCGGCGTACTCACCGAGGAGCCGGAAGTCGAGGTGGTCGGCGAGGCAGGAGACGGTGACGCGGCGATGGCGCTCGCGGCGGAACTAGGCCCGGACGTGGTGCTGATGGATCTCCACATGGAAGGCACCGGGGGCATCGCCGCCACCCGCCGGCTCACTGCCGAACTGCCGGACATCGCCGTGCTCGTGCTGACCATGCTCGACGACGAGGAGTCGTTGCATTCGGCGCTGCGCGCGGGTGCGCGGGGTTATCTGGTGAAGGGCGCGTCGGGTGATCGCATCCTGCAGGCGGTGCGAGCCGTGGCGGCCGGCGAGGCCGTCTTCGGCGCCGACGTCGCGGGGCTGGTGCTCGGCCGGCTCATCTCCGAGCGCAGGACGGTCCGGCCGGGGCCGTTCCCGATGCTCACCGACCGCGAGGAGGAGATCCTGACGCTGATGTCCCACGGCCGGACCAACATCGAGATCGCCCGTCGCCTGGTCGTGTCGGACAAGACCGTCCGGAATCACATCACCAATATCTTCGCGAAGCTCGGCGTCGCAGACCGCTCCCAGGCCATCATCCGAGCCCGCGACGCCGGGCTCGGCTGACCACCAGCGCCGTTACTTGACCGCGAGTTCGCCCAGCTCGGACCAGTCGTCCTGGGGCACTTTGAAGTTGACGATGCGGGGAGTCTCCACCAGGTGCTGGGGGAGGTGTTGCTGGGCGGCCTTGAAGTGGGCCGAGGTGACGTGGGCGGTGGCCGCGTCGTCGTCGGCGAAGGCTTCGACCAGCACGTACTCCGCGGGGTCGTCCAGGGACCGGGACCAGTCGAACCACAGGCAGCCCGACTCGGCCCGGGTCGCCGCGGTGAAGTCCGCGGTGATGGACGCCCAGTTCTCGGCATGCTCCGGCTTCACGCGGAACTTGGCAGTGATGAAGATCATGACCAACAACCTAGCGCAGGGTGAAGCCGGTGCCGATGGGATCGTGCGGGTCGAGGCTGAAGGTCGCGGTGCCGGTTCGGTACGCCGCCCCCTCCACCTCGGTGATGACCCCGCCAGCGGTTTCCTCGACCACGCGCCCGACGAACGTGGTGCCGACGATGGAGTCGTGCCGCAGCACCTGCCCCGGACCCAGCCGGCCCTCGTCGTGCAGCAGGGCCAGGCGGGCCGACGTACCGGAACCACAGGGGGAGCGGTCGGCCTCGCCGTCGGCGAAGATGGTCAGGTTGCGCTGGTGCGGACCGTCGTCCAGCGTGCCGAGGTCGTCGTACAGGATGGTCCCGTAGAGACCGCTCAGCCGGGGATCGGTGGGATGTACGGCGACCGGGTCGAGCGCCCATTTGATCTCGCGGCCGATCGCCACCAGTTCGGCGTACGACGGCGGTGTCACCGAGAGCCCGACCGACGAGGCCGGCACCGAGGCATAGAACGCACCGCCGAAGCTGATGTCCGCCACCACGTCACCCCGCGACGTCTTCACCTGCACCGCACGATCCACGACATACGACGGAACGTTGCGAAAGGCAACGCTGGTCACGGCCCCGGCGGAACAGCTGACCCGGGCAACGACCCGCCCGGACGGTACGTCGATCACAACGTCGGTCACGCCATCCGGTGCAGCGGAAACTAGGCCGGTCTCCACCGCCCAGGTGCCCAGCGCGATCGTCCCATGTCCGCACGCTGTCGAGTAGCCGTCCTTGTGCCAGAACAGTACGCCGAAGTCCGCATCGTCATCATTGCCCGGGACAACGAAGCCGCCGTACATGTCCGCATGTCCGCGCGGCTCGTTCACCAGTAGTTGCCGGATCGCGTCAACCTCGGACGACGTCTGGGCGAACACGCGCCGGTCCGGCACGGTCGCGCCAGGGACGTCGACGGACGTCACGATCCGGAAGGGCTCGCCGGCTGTGTGGTAGTCAACGACCTCGGTCATTGAGATGCCTCCGCGAGTGCGATCGATCGGTCCCGCGCGGCTTCGGCCGCCGCCATCACCGCCGAGCGTACGGCGCGATTCTCGAACTCGCGTACCGCGGCGATCGTCATGCCTCCGGGACTGCTCACCGCGGCGCGCAGCTGTACCGGGTCGGCACCCGGCTCCCGCAGCATCATCGCCGCGCCGACCGCGGTCTGGATGACGAGCTCCTCGGCGAACGGACGGGGCAACCCGACCAGGACGGCCGCGTCGATCAGCGCTTCGGCGAGATAGAAGAAGTACGCCGGTCCGCTGCCGGAGATCGCTGTGATGGCGTCGAGCTGCTGCTCGGGCACCTGCACCACTCGCCCGACCGTTTGCAGTAGTGCCTCGACCTCGGCCAGGTGAGCCGGGGTCGCATGCGTCCCGCCGGCCAGGGCGATCATGCCCTCGCCGACGGCAGCAGGAGTGTTGGGCATGCAGCGGACCACGGGCGTCTTCGTGCTCAACGCCTGCTCGATCTGACCGATCCGGACCCCACCCGCGGCCGAGATCAGCAGTTGGTCGTCGGCGACCTCGCCGACCAGGTCGGCGAGGAGACCGCCGACGTGGTGTGGCTTGACCGCGATCAGCACGGTGCTCGCCGTACGCACGGCCTCGGCCAGTGGAGGTGTCGCGATCCCGAACCGATCACGCAGGTACGCCGCTCGCTCGGCGGACGACTCGACGACCTGGATCTGGTCCGGTGTGTACCGCGGGGACTCACCGCCGAGCAGTCCGGACAACAGGGCGGTACCCAGGTTGCCCCCTCCGACGAACACGAGCTGATGGCGATCCATGGCATGCACCTCTCGGACGAGCGAATGACGACGACCGTAGTACATGTTACACAAATCTGAGCCACTGTAATGTCTGATACCTAGAATCCGAGCTGCTGACGGATGGTCTCCAAGGTGTGCGCGGTCTCGAGGGTTCGCTCGGTGTCGACGGCGGCGAGCGCCTGGGCCAGGGCGTCGGTGGTGAGGATGATCGTCAGGACCTCAGCGGTGATGCCGGTGACCGTGTTCGGCACGTGGATCGCCACGGTGACGTCGTTCGCGAGCCGTTCGGCGACCAGCGGCTCGCTGAGCAGGATGATGGCGGCGCCAACCGCCTGGGCCCGCTCGATCACGGTCTCCGCGTCGGTGGTGAGCCGGCCGGGGGCGATCACGATGACCACGTCGTCGCGGCCGACCGGCAGCAGGTCGTCCGCCAGCCGGAAACCGGCGGTCTCGATGCAGCGGCTGCGGCGCCCCAGCCGGCGGAGCTTCAGCGTGAGGTGCTCCGCGGCAACGAAGTTCGCGCCGAATCCATAGGTGACGATCTCGCGCGCGCCGGCCATCAGCCGGATGGCCTCGGTGTACGCGTCCATCGACAGATGCTCGTCGAGGTACTGGATCCGCTCGATCGCCTCGGCGATCACCCGATCCCACACGTGCTTCGGGTCGCCGCCGGTCGCCTCGATCCGGTTCCGCAGCCGCTCCTGCCGGTGCGTGGTCGTGAACGGTGCCGCGACCTGGTCCTTCAGTTCGGCCAGGCCGGCATAGCCGAGCGCCTGCAAGGTCCGGATCACGGTGGCGTTGCTGGTCTTGGTCGCCGTACCGAGTTCCTGGGCGGACAGGTAGAGCAGTTCCTCGGGAGAGATCTCCGACAGTGAACGACAGACCGTTCGGGCGGCCGGGGTGAATTCGTCCCAGTGCTCCCGGATCCGGGAGCGGAGCTCGGCGATCGCGGGATTCTTCGTAATCCCTGTTACATCATCGGCCATCTGTGTATCATCCGATCTCATCGCGCGTGTAACGAGTAGTCCAGGAACTTGAGTTCTGTAACAGCATCGCAGACGAGAGAAGCCGATGACCCATACCTCCACCGTTTATCAGCGTGGCGCGACCCCGATCTTCGCCTCGCAGGCGGATCCGCGGCTGCACTACTGCCTGTACGTGCCGCCGCGACTGGCCGACGACGAGCAGGCGCCGCTGGTCGTGATCCAGCACGGCACCGCCCGGTCGGCGGCGAACTATCGCACCCAGCTGAAGGAGTTCGCCGAGGACCAGGGCGTCGTGATCCTGACGCCGATCTTCCCGGCCGGGCTGGTCGATCCGGACGACCTGCACAACTTCAAGTTCATCGAGTACGAAGGGATCCGGTTCGACCGGATGCTGCTGGCGATCGTGGACGAGGTCGCGGCCCGGTTCCCGGTGGCGGCGGAGCGGTTCTACCTGCACGGCTTCTCCGGCGGCGGGCAGTTCACGCACCGGTTCCTCTACCTGCATCCGGACCGCCTCGCCGCCGCGTCGATCGGCGCGCCGGGCCGGATCACCCAGCTGGACGACACGCTGCCGTGGTGGCTGGGGACCAAGGGGTTGGAGGAGAAGTTCGGTCAGTCGATCGACTTCGAGGCGTTGCGCCGGGTGCCGGTCCAGCTGGTGGTCGGCTCCGAGGACGTCGAGACCTGGGAGATCATGAACCGCGGCGAGTCCAACTGGATGGACGGCGCCGAACTCACCGGCACCACCCGGATCGAGCGCCTCCGCACCCTCGAGGCGAACTACCGCTCCCACGGCCTCGACATCACCTTCGACGTGGTCGAGGGCGCCGCCCACTCCGGCCGCAAGATCCTCCCCACCGTCGAACGCTTCTTCACCGACCAGCTCAAGAATCGGTAAGCCCTAAATACGTCAGTACGGCGAGCACCCGCCGGTTGCTCGCGTCGTCGTCGACAATGCCGAGCTTCCCGAACAGCGAAGTGGTGTGCTTGCTGATGGCGCTCTCACTGAGGAACAGCCGTTCGCGGATGGCCTGGTTGGAGAGACCTTCCGCCATCAGGCCGAGCACGTCGCGTTCGCGTTCGGTGAGCCGGTCGAGCCGCTTGGTCGACGTTCCGCTGGAGAGCAGTTTCGAGATCACGGCCGGGTCCATCGCGGTCCCGCCGGCGGCGACTCGCTGCAGTGCGTCGATGAACTGATCAGCCTCGAACACGCTCTCCTTGAGCAGATACCCGACCCCGGCCGCGCCGTCGGTCAGGAGCTCGCGGGCGTACAGCTGCTCGACGTGCTGGGACAGGATCAGGACCGGTAGGCCGGGCACTTCGCGACGGGCGGCGAGTGCCGCGCGGAGACCTTCGTCGGACTGTGTCGGTGGCATCCGGACGTCGATGACGGAGACGTCCGGCCGCCACTTGAGGAGTGCGCCGAGTGTCTCGGGCCCGGTGGTCGCGGTTGCCACCACCTCGTGCCCGTAGGCCTCGAGCAGGCGAACCATTCCGTCCCGCAGCAGGTAGAGGTCTTCGGCTACAAGGATTCGCATGGCACCGTCATCCTCGCATGCGTCGGACCGCCTGCCGGGCTGCTGATCTCCAAGGTGCCGTCGAAGGCGGAAAGCCTCCGGCGTAGGCCCGCGATTCCGCCTCCCGCATCCGCGTCCGCGCCGCCCCGGCCGTTGTCCTCCACCAGCACTACAAGGGCAATCTCCTCGCGGCCGATCGTGATCCGAGCCTGGGTGGCCCGGGAATGCTTCACGGCGTTGGTCAGTAGCTCGGCGATTCCGAAGTACAGAGCGGACTCGATCGGCGGATCCAGCCGCAGCTCACCGTCAGCAACAACGGAAGTCTCGAGCGGGCTGTCCATCGCCAACGCGCGTACGGCGTCCACCAGCCCGCGCTCGTTCAGCACCGGTGGGTTGATCCCCCGGACCAGTTCGCGCAGCTCCGACAATGAGGTCGCGGCTCCGACCCGTGCCTCGCGAAGCAGCGCCTTGGCCTGGCGTGGGTCGGTCTCCATCAGCTTCTCCGCTGTCGCGAGCGAAAGCCCGAGCGCGACCAGCCGTGCCTGCGCTCCATCGTGCAGATCGCGCTCGATCCGGCGGATCTCGGCGGCCTGCGCGATCGTCGCATCGGCACGCTGTGCGGTCAGCTCGTCGACGCGATCCGACAGGGCCATCGCCGGCGTCGGGCGCAGGAAGCGTACGGCGACCGGCGCGAAGACCCGCCAGGCGTACGGCGCACTCGCGCCCGCCACCACCAGACCGGCCACTCCGAGCAGCGGCATCGACCGAGCGAACCCGAGGACCGCTGCTACAACGCCGGCCGGCGGAACCGCGGCAGTCAGGCCGGCGGTGACCACCAGGACCGCCGCGAACCTCAGATCACGCCAGTTCGCCGGGTCCGTCCACCGCACGCGCATGGCCAGATCCTTCTCGGCGTCCCGGCGACTCCGCTCGTACGAGTACCCGTTCCACCAATAGCCGGTGGACAGCTGCGTCACCGGTCCGAGCTCCCGATAACCGGCCGGGATGACAGTGCCCGTCCACCGGACGACGAGTGCGCGGACCATCCGGCACACCGGCCGGAGAAGCAGGAGAGTCCCGACGCAGGCCCACACGAGTGGTGCGATCCACGTCCACGGGTTCCCCCACCAGATCGCAACGGCCACAGCGGAAGCCCAGACGGCCGGCACCAGCAGGCTGACGACCAGTACGACGCACGCCCGGACGAACCCGACGCAGGCACTTGCTACCCACGACATCAGAACCTCTTCCTCGCTACGGTTGGTGACTTCACTCTGCACCAAGCGGCCCGCGAATTCGGCCAGATCGTCGCCGAAGTAGGGCTAGCCCCACCCAACCGGGGGTCCAGCCGCATACCGCGCCGTACGCATGGTTTCTAGCGTCGAAGCCATGCCGCACAACACGACACTTCCCAGCCGGACCAGCCTCTCGACATCGCGGGTGTGGTTCGTCGACAACCTGCGGGTATTGCTGATCTCGCTGGTGATACTGCACCACATCGCCTGCATCTACAGCGGTCTCCCGGCCTGGTACTACACCGAGCCGCCGACCAGTGGAGCCGTCGGCCTCGGGCTGTCGGTCTTCCTGCTGCTCAACCAGGCCTGGTTCATGGGCGCGTTCTTCCTGCTCTCCGGTCTGTTCACGCCCGCGTCGTACGATCGCAAGGGTCCACGCGCCTTCCTTCGCGACCGGCTGATCCGCCTGGGGATCCCGCTGCTGGTGTTCTACTTCGTACTCAACCCGATCCTGTACCTGGGGACGGATCACGGCGGCTACCTGAACACCATCGGGTCCGGGCCGCTGTGGTTCGTCCTCGCGCTCCTCGTCCTGGACACGTCGTACGTCGCCTTCCGCCACGTGACCAGGTCCCGCAACCGAAGCCTTCGGCCGCTCAGCTTCCGCGGAGTGATCGCGTTCGTGGTGGTGCTGGCGGTTCTCACCTACGCGCTGCGGATCGTGATCCCGATGGGTTTCACCGTGCAGGTCATCGACTTCCCGACCGCCGACTACCTGCCGCAGTACGTCAGCTTCTTCGTGGTAGGGACCGTGGCGTACCGGCGCGGCTGGCTACAGACCACCTCCGCCAGGATGGGGAAGGCCGGGCTCGGCCTGGCGGTCGTTGCCACCCTCGTCTTCCTCCCGCTCGCGGTCAGCGGCGGCAACTGGGCAGGGCATGGGACCGTGAGTTCGCTGTTCTACGCGCTGTGGGACTCGAGTTTCGCGGTCGGCCTCGTGCTAGGTCTGTTGACCTTCTTCCGCCGCAGGTTCAACAGCCAAGGATCGCTGCGGCGGCACCTGTCCGGCCACGTGTTCACCGTGTACGTGATCCATGCGTTCGTGGTGACCGCCGCAGGTCACGCACTCAGTGTGCTGGAGCTCCCGAGTCTGGCGAAGGTCGCGATCGCTGCTGTCGTGGTCCTGCCGGCCTGCTTCCTGCTCGCCGGGCCGGTCCGGCGGCTTCCCGGCGTACGGCGGGTGCTCTGAACAGACGTCAGCCGCTGTGCCCGGGGTGGGCAGCAGCGGCTGACGTTTGCTACGGAGCGACCTGGAGGGGTGTCAGGCGGCTTGCGGAACGCGAGTGCGGTTCTTCGCGGCCCAGACGGCCCGGCGCAGCTTGGCCTTGTCCGGATAGCCGGCGGCGCGGCCGATCATGTACACGTCGTGGCTGCGCATGTTGACCATGCCGGCGACGTACCAGACCGGGCTTCCCTCGGCCAGCATGGTGACGATCATCGAGTTGACGGTGCTGTCGGCGGTGGTGTTCATCCTGACCCTCTCCTTTGGTCGCTCCTGTTAGTTCGGAGCAGTTGGTCGCTCTTACTGATACGTCGGACCAGGGCAGCCGGATTCGACACACCTCGACAAAGTATTTTTGGCGCGGTGACGATCACCCCGAGCGATCCGTACGCCGCCTACTCCGCCCTCCGTACGTCCGGTCCGGTCCACCGCATCGCCGGACCCGACGGAAGCCCCGCCTGGCTCGTGACTCGGTACGACGACGTCCGCCGGGCACTCGCCGATCCACGACTGTCCGTCGACAAGCGCAACGCACTGCCCGGCAACTACCGCGGCCTGAGCCTCCCGCCGGCCCTCGACGCCAACCTGCTCAACATGGATCCGCCCGACCACACCCGGATCCGGACTCTGGTCACCCGTGCCTTCACGCCGAGCCGCGTCGTCGAGCTGGCCGGTCCGATCCGTCGTACGGCGGGCGCCCTGCTCGAACCCGTCGTACGACGAGGCCACGGCAACCTGGTCGCGGAGTACGCCGCACCACTGCCGATCACCGTGATCTGCGACCTGCTCGGCGTACCGGAGGAGATCCGGACCGACTTCCGGGCATGGACGGACACGGTGCTCGCGCCGCCCGGTCCGGACGAGGCGCGGGCCGCGATCGGCGCGATGCTGAAGTTCTTCGCCGGACTGATCGAGAGCAAGCGGTTGGATGCCGGCGACGATCTGGTCAGTGATCTGATCGCCGCGCGGGATCACGACGACCGGCTGACCGACGACGATCTGACCTCGCTCGTCTTCTTGATCCTGTTCGCCGGCTACGAGAATGTCGTCCACCTGATCGGCAACGCCACGCTGGCACTGCTCGACGACCGGGCACTCTGGGAGCAGCTGCTCCGGGATCGGTCCTTGCTGCCGTCCGCGGTCGACGAGCTGATGCGGTACGACGGTCCCGCGCCGCTCGCGATCAGGCGGTTCCCGGTCGAGGCCGTGGAGATCGGCGGTGTGGTGATCCCGGCGGGGGAGACCGTGCTGCTCGGACTGGCGTCGGCGAACCGGGACGCGGACCGGTTCCCGGATGCGAACCGGGTCGACTTCGACCGCACTGCCGGCGGACATCTCGCCCTTGGTCACGGCATCCACTACTGCGTCGGCGCACCGCTGGCCAGGCTCGAGATCGCGATCGCGCTGGAGGCGTTGCTCGATCACACGCCTGAGTTGGCGCTCGCCGTACCGCGAACCGAGCTCACATGGCGCGACTCCATCCGCACCCGCGGACTGGTCGCGCTCCCGGTCTTGACAGGTACAGACCGGAAAACAGAGCGCCCCGATCAATGACCGGGGCGCTTGTCCGTGTGAGTCCCGGGGGGAGTGGGACCACCACACGTTGGGGGGGACCTTTACGTTAACTCGACCAAGGGGTCATGGTGTAACCCCCGGTGCGTCGAACTGTGCCAAACCTGCGCTCAACGGCTGGTCTGTCGTCGGTACAACGACGTAGCCAGCAGGACCGAGAACAGGAGCAGACCACAACACCACGCCAGCGCGATCCAACCGTTGTTCCCCATCGGCGTCCCGATCAGCAGACTGCGGACGGTCTCGATCACCGGCGTGATCGGCTGGTGCTCGCTGACCGGCCGCAACCAGGACGGCATTGTCTCCGGCCGGACGAACGCGCTGCTCAGGTACGGGAGGAACAGCATGAAGAAGCTCAGCGTGCTGGCCGACTCGACCGACTTCGCGATCACACCCAGACCTGCCGCGAGCCAGGAGAGCGCGAGTACGTAGAGCAGCAGCAGCCCGATCGTGGCGAGCCAGTCGAGCACGCCGCCGCCCGGCCGGAACCCCATCGCCAGCGAGGCGAGGACGACGATCGCCGTCGCTGCCGCATTCCGCGCGACGCTGCCGGTGACGTGCCCGGCGAGGACGGCGAAGCCGCGGATCGGCAGTGAGCGCAGCCGGTCGATCATCCCGCTGTGCATGTCGTCCGCGACCACCATCGCCGTCGACGCGGCGCCGTACCCCGTGGTGAGCAGCAGGATCCCCGGTACGACGTAGTTGATGTACTCCGTCCCGGTGCTGATCGCGCCGCCGAACACGTACACGAACAGAGCCATCATCAGCAGCGGCATCAGGATCGACGCGAACAACGAGTCGACGTTGCGTCGCGCGAGCCGGACACTGCGATCCGCCATGGTCGCCACGTCCTCGAACGCGGCCGCGATCCCTTGTGTGACATCACTGAACTCCTAGGCGGTGAGTGCGAGGAAGACGTCATCGAGCGTCGGCCGGTGCGACGACACTCGCTCCGGCTGCAGCCCGTTGTCGCGCAGCACGTCGAGCACGTGATGCAGGTGCGCCGCCGTACCGTCGGACGGAATGCTCAGCACGTCCTGATCGGCCGCCCCGTCCAGTACACCGGTTGCCTTGAGCAACTCGAGGTCGGTCCTGAAGCGCAGCTCGATGCGCTCACCGCCGACCTGCGACTTGAGTGCGTCGGCGGTGCCGGTGGCAACGATCCGGCCGTGGTCGAGCAGTACGATCCGGTCGGCGAGCCGGTCCGCCTCCTCCAGGTACTGCGTGGTCAGCACGATCGTGGTCCCGTCCCGGACGAGCTCGCCGATCGTGTCCCACATCATCGACCGGCTGGCCGGGTCGAGCCCGGTGGTCGGTTCGTCCAGGAAGATCACCCGCGGCCGCGCGATCAGGCTCATCGCCAGGTCGAGCCGCCGCCGCATCCCGCCGGAGTAGGTCTTCACCCGCCGGTCCATCGCGTCGGTCAGCCCGAACTGCTCGAGCAGTTCGCCGGTCCGGCGGCGTGCCGCGGGCCTGCCCAGATGCATCAGCCGGCCGACCATCACGAGGTTCTCCCGGCCGGTCTGGTTCTCGTCGACCGCGGCTGACTGTCCGGTCAGGCTGATTACGCCCCGGACCTGCGCCGGCTGACGGAGTACGTCGTACCCCGCGATGGTCGCGTGGCCGGCGTCCGGCCTGGTCAGCGTGGTCAGGATGCGCACGGTGGTTGTCTTGCCGGCGCCGTTCGGGCCGAGCAGTGCGAGCACCGAACCCTCCGGCACCCGCAGGTCGACCCCGGCCAGCACCTCGGTCGCGCCGTACGACTTCCTGAGTTCGGCTGCCTCGACGATCATGGGTCTCCCTTACTGCGTATTGGATACGCTAAATAGCGTAGCAGGTACGCAGTGCGGGTTGGCAACCCCTAAACTGAGGCGGTGGAGAACAACGAGCTGCCGGCCGATGTGGCGGCGATGTGGCGGTTGCGGGAGGCGCCGCGGCGCGGGCCGAAGCCGTCACTGACCCTCGACGACATCGTCCGGGCCGCGATCGAGATCGCCGACGCGGAGGATCTGGCCGCCGTCTCGATGGCGCGGGTGGCCGAGCGGCTGGGCAACTCGACGATGGCGCTCTACCGGCACGTGAAGAGCAAGGACGAGCTGCTGGTGATGATGTCGGACGCCGCGCTCGAGCGTCCTGAGCCGCTGCCGGAGGACATCGACTGGCGGACCGGTCTGACCTTCTGGGCGGACGGCGTACTGAGCGCGATCCGCAAGCACCGGTGGTACGCGAAGCTCCCGATCACCGGACCGCCGGCCGGTCCGAACAACCTCGCCTGGTTCGACTCCGCTCTCGGTGCGATGAAGGACACCGGCCTGCCGGAGGCGGCCAAGGTCGGCGTGGTGATGGGCCTGATCACCTATGTCCAGGGCGAGATCCGGGTCGCGTTCGACCTGGCCGCTGGGTACGAGGCGAACCCGGCCGCCTTCCAGCAGTTCGGCACGACCCTCGCGCGCGTCGTGGATCCGCGGGTGTACCCGGCGGTGTTCCGCCTGGTCGAGGCGGGTGTCTTCGACGAGGTCGGAAGCTTCGAGGAGGACAACGAGGCCGATTTCGACTTCGGCCTGCAGCTCTACCTGGACGGCGTCGCCGCGTTCATCGATCGGGTCTGTCAGTCCAGCTGAATGATCGCGTCGGCCGATCGGGCGGTCGCGGCGATGAGCTGGGCGTTGCGTTCGTCGGACCCGTAGGTGCGTTCGTGCGCTTCCTCGGGGGATCTGCCGTAGCGGCGGTGCCGGGCTTCGAGTCGTTCGTGCCGCAGTTGCTCGGGCACTTCGACGTACCAGCACTGGTCGACCAGTGTGCGGATGGTTGCCCACGGCATCTCGTCGAAGAGCAGGTAGTTGCCTTCGGTCACGATCAGCGTGACCTCGGGCGCGACTCCGATGCTCGCGGCGATCGAATCCTCGAGCCCGCGGTCGAAGCGCGGCGCCCAGATCTGCTCGTCCGGCGACTCTTTCAATCTCCTGAGCAAGGCGACGAACCCATACCCGTCGAACGTGTGCGGCGCACCCTTCACCGCCGCCAGGCCCAGCCCCTCCAGCACCGACTGCGCCAGGTGGTACCCGTCCATCGGCACCAGCGCGGCCTTGTGCCCGTCCGCGATCAACTTGGCGGTGAGTTGCTCGGCGTACGTCGACTTCCCCGCCGCCGGCGCTCCGGTGATCCCGAGGATGGATCGCCGTTCGCGGGTGGCGAGGTCGACGGCACGGTCATACGCGGTGGCCGGGTCCAGAGTCAGCACCCGTCGATCCTAGTCAGCCGAGGTACCCGTCCGGGCGGATGACGATCTCGTCACCGTCCTGCGCGTGGTAGTGGTCGAAGGCTTCCGGAGAGGTGTACGCCGAACCGCCGTGGCGGGCCAGGTTGACGGTGTGCGGATGAGTTGACGGGGTGGTGGGGGAGAAGCGCAGCAAGGTCTCGTGTGGTCCGCGGAAGAGGTCGAAGAGGCGGATCTTGTTGCCCGAGGCATCTACCAGTGGAGCGTCGGGCGCGCGGTCGCCGGGGGCGATCGGGCGGGTGTCGGAGCGATCCCGGTAGGAGACGTCGAGCTGGCGGGTGTTCTCGCCGCGTTCCAGCGCGGACTCGTCGCCGTCGACATGCTTCTGCATCAGGTCCTCGCTGATCCCGAGCACGCGCTCGGCATTGGTGCGACGCTCGGTCTCGTACGTCGCGAGCACTTCTTCACGCCCGTCCGCCAGCTTCCATCCGAGGTTGTACGCGTCCTGGACGCCGGTGTTGAGGCCCTGGCCACCGGTCGGCGGGTGGACGTGGGCGGCATCGCCGGCGATGAACACCCGGCCGACCCGGAACCGCTCGGCCAGCCGGACGTTGGGCCGCCACACGGTCGACCAGGTGAGATCCCGCAGCTTGGCCACACCGGGACCGGCGTACCGATCCACCAGCCCCTGCAGGGTTTCGATCGACGGGTCGACGTCGTCCTCACCGAGTGGTGCGCCGAACTGGAACTGGTCCCCACCCGCGAGCGGCGTCGCCGCGATCCCGGCCATCGGGTTGTCCTTGGCCGCGAACCAGTAGCCGTACTCGTGATCCAGCCCGTCCATCGCGACATCACCGAGCAACATCCGGATCGACTCGTCCGTCGTACCCACGAACGCGATCCCGAGCTGCTTGCGGACGAAGCTCCGGCCGCCGTCCGCGCCGACCAGGTAGTCCACCTCAAGGGTCTCGCCGGTGGAGAGCTTGGCGGTCACCGAGTCGTCGTCCTGGGTGAAGCCGATGATCGCGGTGTCCAGCTCGACGCGTACGCCGTAGTCGGCGAGCTTGTCGCGGAGGATCTTCTCGGTGCGGGACTGACCGAGCATCCAGGCGTTCGGGTAGGGGACGTCCGGGGTCGGCTCCTCGGGCTCGGCCATCCGGCGTGCGTCGACGTACGTGCCGTCGAGGTAGATCTTCATCAACGGCAGCGATCGGCCCTGCGCGAGCACCTCGTCCAACACGCCGAGATCCTCGAAGACCTCGAGCGTCCGCGGCTGCAGCCCATCGCCCCGCGATCCATCGAAGTACTCCGTCGCCTTGTCGATCAGGCGTACGGCGATACCGCGCCGGGCGAGGTCGATCGCCAAGGTCAGGCCGGTTGGTCCGGCACCCGCAATCAGGACGGTCATTGTGGTCTCCTCGGGTGAATCGTAATTCACTGAATTCAGATTCAGTTTGAACGTCGCTAGGGTTCTGTGTCAAGGAGGTCGTGGTGACGGACACGGTGAGCCGCCGGCAGCGGGCGGCCGGGACCGAGGCGGCGCTGAAGCAGGCCGCGCGGGAGGTGTTCGCCGAGCGCGGATACCTGACCACGAAGATCACCGACATCACCGCGGCCGCGGGCCGGGCGACGGGGTCGTTCTACAACCACTTCGCGAGCAAGGAGGAGCTGCTCGAGGCGCTCCTGAAGGACATGCTCGCGGAGGCCGACGAGCTGGTGGTGGACGAGGCCGGCCACGACGCCGACTTCAGCAAGATCTCAGCGATCCGCTGGCACGTGGCCGCGTTCTGGCGGTTCTACCAGGCGCATCTGCCGGAGATGATCGCAGTGAAACAGGCCGCGATGGCCGACCCGGAGCTCGGCCGCCGGTTGCAGCAGATCATGGCCGACGACGATGCCCACATGATCGAGCACTTCGCCCACCTGCCGAACCCGCCGACCGACCCGCTCGTGGAGATCTCCGCCATGAACGCGTTGCTGGAAGGCTTCGCCTACACCTGGCTCGTCGTGAACCCGGCCAACGGCCAGACGATCACCGACGACAAGGCGATCGACACCCTCACCAACCTCCTCCACCACGGATTGGCCGGGAACAAGTAGACGGACTCTCGTGCGAAGGACCCCCGATGCGCACAATGAGAAAATCTGTTGGGCCTGTTGGGGAGGCATCGTGGCCGACATTGAATCCGTTCAGTCCAAGGTCCCGCTCGGTCGCAAGGTGCGGGCCGGACTGGGTGCGCTGCTGGCCCTTCTGGTGATTCTGACCGGCGTGGCGATCGCGCTCGTCGTCAATCTCAGCAGAGGCGAGACTCGGGTGAAGGACGACGTTCCGTACACGACGGCAATTGCCTCGGCGTCGCTGGACGCGAAGAGCGTCGCCAACGACCAACGCGGGTTCTTGCTGACCGGCGACGTGATGTACCTGCGCGAGGCCGACCAGCGCGCGGCTGATGCCCGCCGGGAGTTCGCGGTCGCGGTGCAAGCTGCTACCACGGAGGAGCAACGCGGCGCGGCACGTGAGTCGAGCGCTGGATTCGACCGCTGGTGGACAGCCACGCGCGCCGAGTTCGCGACCTACCGGACCGGCAACAAGCAGGCGGCGATCGCGGCGTCACTAGGTCCGGACCGGGAGCTGCGCAAGCAGTACGAGGAGTCGCTGCAGCGGACCCGGAGCCTTGGTCAGGCCTCGCTGCAGTCCGCCACGAGCTGGCTGCCTGGCTCGGCAACGAGGGCCGTAGTCATTCTCGTCGGCTGCCTTCTCGCGGCCCTTCTGGCCGGCATCGTCATCGCGTATTGGCTGGTGCGGCAGATGTCCTCGCCACTCTTCAAGCTCGCGGCGATCCTGACCGCAGAGCCACTCTGACGCCTAGTCCTCTGGGGGTGGTGGCTCCTCGGCGCCTTCGCGTTCGTCGCGGGCGGCCCACTCCATCAGCGTGTCGAGGGAGTAGACGTTGTCATCGATCGACGCGTGGAGGTCGCCCAGCTCGGCGAAGCGGGCGGGGACGGTCTCGATGGTGAAGTCCTTCGGGTCGACGTCGTCGACCTCGTCCCAGCGGATCGGCGTCGAGACGGTGCCTTCCGGATTTCCGCGCACCGAGTAGGCGGACGCGATGGTGTGGTCGCGGGCGTTCTGGTTGTAGTCCACGAAGAGTTTCTTCGGGTCGCGGTCCTTGCGCCACCATGTCGTCGTCACGTCATCCGGTGCGCGGCGCTCGACTTCCCGCGCGAACGCCAGGGCAGCACGCCGTACGTCGGAGAATCCGTACGACGGCTCGACCCGGACGTAGATGTGGATCCCGGAACCGCCGGACGTCTTCGGATACCCGACAGCGCCGAGTTCTTCCAGGACCTCGTGGGCGACGTGGGCGACCCGGCGTACCCGATCGAACGGGCAGTCCGGCATCGGGTCGAGGTCGATCCGCCATTCGTCCGGCTTCTCGGTGTCGGCGCGGCGGGAGTTCCACGGGTGGAACTCGACCGTCGACATCTGCACCGCCCACGCGACGTGGGCGATCTCGGTGACGCACAGCTCGTCGGCGGTCCGGTTGTAGCGCGGGAACTTCACCCGCACGGTCTCCATCCACGGTGGCGCCCCATGCGGCAGCCGCTTCTGGTGCACCTTCTCGCCCGCGACCCCCTCCGGGAACCGATGCATCATGCACGGTCGCTCCCGCAACGCGTTGACGATTCCATCTCCGACGGACAGGTAGTACTTGACCAAGTCCAGCTTGGTCTCCCCGCGCGCAGGAAAGTACACCCGATCCGGATTCGAGATCCGGACCGTCCGCTCGCCCACCTCCAGCTCGATCGCCGGAGACTTCGCCTTCCCCTTGGACTCGGCCATGTCGTTCAACCTAACCGCCGCGGGGGACAAACCGCACTAAGCCAGGCGGGTGAGCCAGCCTCGCGGGTCGGGAGTGCGGCCGTATTGGAGGTCCAGCAGGGCACTGCGGATGGATCGGGTGACGGGGCCGACGCCGTGGTCGACGGAGTGGTCGCCGATGGTGAGGTCGCCGTCAGGCCAGGCGACGCGGCCGATCGGGGTGATGACCGCGGCCGTCCCGGACGCGAACACCTCGGTGATCTCGCCGCTGCGGACGCCGTCCTTCCACTCGTCCGCCGAGATCCGCCGCTCCTCGACGGTGTGTCCGAGGTCCTTCGCGAGGTCGACGACCGAGGCTCGGGTGACGCCCTCGAGGATCGAGCCGGACAACTCAGGCGTCGCGATGCGGCCATCGGCGTACACGAAGAACATGTTCATGCTGCCGATCTCCTCGAGCCACTTGTGCTCGACCGCGTCGACAAAGGCGACCTGCTCGCACCCGTTGGCGACAGCCTCGGCCAGACCGGCGAGGCTGGCCGCGTAGTTCCCGCCGCACTTGGCAGCACCCGTCCCACCTGGTGTCGCGCGGATAGTTGAGGTCGTCAGCCAGATCGACACCGGCTTGGGCCCGGTGTCGAAGTACGGCCCCGCAGGAGACGCGATGACGCCGAACAGAACCTCGCGAGCCGGCCGCACGCTCAGTGCGGCCTCGGTTGCGATCATGTACGGACGCAAGTACAGACTGGTCTCGCCGTGCTCGGCCGACGGCACCCATGGCTCGTCCACTGTCACCAACGCACGCAAGGCCGCGACAAACGCGTCCTCCGGCACATGCGGCAGCGCAAGTCGCTCAGCACTCGCCGTGAACCGGGCGGCATTGCGATCAGGCCGAAACGCCCAGACAGACCCGTCCGCGTGCCGAAACGCCTTGAGGCCTTCGAAGATCTCCTGCGAGTAGTGCAGTACGGCGGCTGCCGGACTCACCCTGATCGGTGCGTACGCCGTGACCCTCGCGTCATGCCATCCACGGTCAGCCGCCCAGTCGGCCACCACCATGTGGTCCGTGAACGACTGCCCGAACGAGGGCTTGGCCAGCACCTCCGCCCGCGCCTCCGCAGTGGCCGGATCACTCCGCAACTCGACCGCGAAGTCCCACGCGTCTGTCACCGTCGTTTCAGCTGTCACTCTGCGCACGCTACCCCCGCCCCCAGCCGGACCACGACCCACTGCCCACACTCCGACCCTCCGCGTACACCTTGCGCTCCAACAGCACCTCCAGATCCCGCACGGCGGCCAGCCCGGGCGCTCGCTCCCGAGCAGCGGCCACGACTCGTCTGGCGTCGTCGTACAAGTAGTAGGTGTGCCACTCGTCCGGCAGCTCGACCAGCACCCGCAGAGCGAGCGCAACACCTGCCGCGACCTCTCCGTCAACGGCCAGACACTCCGCCAGCCACAACTCCAGCCCGGCGCGCTCACCGAGTCGATCGGCCGGACACAACTCCAGTGCGCGGGCCAGCAGCACACAACCGGCGGCGGCGTACCCCAGGCTCGCGCACACGCGCCCCTCAGCGCCGTGCACCTCGTACGCCGTCCAGTCGCCGAGCGGCCCGTCCGTGGTGCTTGCCGAGGGCAACTCGTCCGCGACCCCGATCAGCTCCTGCAGCGCCCGATGCCCCTCGTCCTGCCGACCCAGCTCCGCCAGGACCCACGCTCGGGCGGCGTGAGCCCTTACCACGCAGCCTCGCGCCGGTCTCGCGAGCGCCAGTGCTTCCTCGGCCGTCGCCAGTAGCTGCAGCAACGGTCGCCGCTCGGCCAGTCCGCTCATAGCTTCGCGAGCACGCACCGAACTCCGCACCGACGCGTCGTCCGAGCTGTCTGCGGCAGTCCGAGCCACCTGCCACCAGCGCCTGGCCGCACGCAGCTCCCCGAAGCCGGTCAACGTCATTGCCGTCAGCACGCTCAGCTCCGCTGCCTGGACAGCCGAGTCGGCCGACTCCCTCGCCTGCACAACCTGGAGATATGTCATCAGGTCGGGCAGCAAGCGAGCAGGTGGAACAGTCCGGAAGTCTCCGAGGTCAGCAGTCGCGTCGGTGCAGCCGTAGGCGGTGATAAGGCCGTGCCAAGCCGCCTCCAGCGCATCGGCCGGCTGCAACGCTTCGGGGGTGGAACGGCCCGACTGTGCCTGCTTCTGCTCGAAAGTGGTGGTCAGCTCGTCCCCGGTGCCGAGCTCGCGGTCGCAGAGGCGGGCCAGGCCGGCAGAGCCCGGGCGCTGGCCTCGCTCCACCTGCGACAGGTAGCTGTGGTCGTAGCCGACTCGCGTTGCCAGTTGCCGCAGGCTGAGGCCAACTGCCTGCCTGCTGTGCCTCAACTGCGCGCCGAACGCTGACTCAGCCACAGGATCACCCCCGTTTGCGCTTCGAACTCACGTGGTCCGTGCAGAGGACAGTACAAGCCCTCGCCGACAAACTGCCCCAGAACCCTTGGAGGCAAGGGCATGTGGTCTGTGGGCTGTTCTCACAGCCCACAGACCACACCTGTTGTGCGCAGCGCGTGCTGGGCGATTCTGCAGAGGTGAACACGATGCAGCGACAGGCTCGCCTCTTCCGGTTGGTACGCCACACCGCCGTCTCCGGCGTGCGCGGCACAGGCACCCTGGCCGAAGGCGTGGAGTGGTCCGACGGGACAGTCGCGGTGCGCTGGCGTGGTCCTGCGCCGAGCACGTCGACCTGGGACGGCGGGGTCGAGTCTCTGCTGGCTGTGCACGGCACCGGTGGCCGCACCCAGATCCACTGGCTCCCCGGTGCGCCCACCACCGTGAGCAGGACGGTCACGAAGCCACCAGTGCAACCGGCCGGCACAGTGGCCGCCGTGTGGCTACCGGCACCGGGCGCGGACGGACTGTGCTCCCGCTGCGGTCAGCTGTGGCCGTGCCTCAGCTGCGGCCCGTAGCCGGCGCCCCGGTCCGGAGCCGGTACGCGCGGTCCGGAGCTGGTGCCGTTGGCCGGAGTGGGGTGCCGTTGTCCGGAGCGGTTGAGACAGCGCGGTCAGCGCTAGCTGATCCGGTTTAGTGTGAGGGGGTTTTGGTCGGACGCGGGAGGTGGTGTCGGTGGCGGACGGTGCGGTTGTGGATCCGCTGGACGAGTTGGATGCGCAGTTGGCGCGGCTGCGCAATGTGGCCGACGAGCTGCGCGGTGCCCGTGGCCGGCCGGTGCTCGAAGGCAACCAGGTCGAGCTGATCGAGGACGGGCCGACCCTGCTGCGGGCGTACGAAGAGCTGCAGTTGGGGTCGACGCGCGAGGTCCGCGTGCTGGATCGGCCGCCGTACGTGACGCCGCCGTCGACGCAGCAGAAGCTGGAGTTGGATCGGCTCGCCGACGGGATCGAGTATCGGGCGATCTACGGGACCGAGGTGTTCGAGTCCGAGGACATCATGGGCGTCCTGCCGGAGCTGCAGGCGGCGGGAGAGGTCGGCCGGGTGCTGGCGCAGGTGCCGATGAAGATGGCGGTGGGGGATGACGACACCGCGTTGATCGGGCTGACGAAGCGGGCGCCGGCCGAGTCCAACCTGCTGATCAGATCGTCGGGATTGCTGGACGGGCTGATCGCGACCTTCGAGATGTTGTGGGCGCTGGCGATCCCGATGCCGGCGCTGCTGGCGAACGGCGAAGTGCCCGCGCTGCGGTCACCTGATCGCGACATCTTGTTGCTGCTGGCCGGTGGGGCGACCGACGACATGATCAGCCGACGCCTCAGGATCAGCCCGCGGACGACCCAGCGCCGGGTCCGCGCGCTGATGGAGTCGCTCGGCGCTCAGACCCGGTTCCAGGCGGGCGTGCAAGCTGCCCGCCGCCGCTGGATCTGACGGTGGTGTGACGGGTATCACTCCGGTGATCTGGATTGCATCGAGCAACTCAGGCGTTCTGGGTTTCATCGCGCAACTCAGCGGACTCCCCGGAAGGAACCCATGACCACCTTCGAACTGCCCGCCACGACCATCGCGCAGCCACGTCGCACCTTGAGCCGTCGGGCCAGTTTCTGGACTGCCGCCGCGGTCGCGGGCATCAGCCTGTGGACCAGCGCGGCCCCGACGACGGCGTACCCGCTCTACGCGTCGACCTGGCACCTCACTCCGACCGCGACCACCGCGATCTTCGCCGTCTACCCGGTCGTGCTGGTCGTCTTCCTGCTGCTTTTCGGCCAGCTGTCCGACTACATCGGCCGCCGCGCCACGATGCTGTACGGCGTCGGCGCCCTGTTCGCCGGCGTCCTGCTCTTCGCCATCGCGCCGTCGGTCGGTTGGGTCTACGCCGGGCGCGCGTTGATGGGAGCGGGCGTCGGCCTCGCGCTGACTCCCGCGACGGCCGCGGTGGTCGAGTTCAGTGCGCTCGGCAAGGCAGCGCGTGCCTCGTCCATCACGACCGCCTCGACCGCGGCCGGTCTCTCGCTGGCGACGATCGTCGGCGGCGGGCTGATCGAGTACGCACCGGCGCCGCTGCACCTGGACTTCTGGGTGCTGCTCGCCGTGATCGCCGTCGTCTTCGGCTTCGTCTGGCGGATGCCCCGGCACACCAAGGACGAGAGCCAGGGCCAGTGGCGGCCGCGCCCGATCACCGTGGCCAAGGGCATCCGCGTGGTGTACGTCGCGTCCGCCGTCGCAGTGACCGCGGCGTATGCGTTCGGCTCGGTCTTCCTCGCCCTCGGCGCACAGGTCGCCCGCCAGCTGATCGGGACCGAGAACATCTTCGTCATCGGCCTGATCCTCGCGATCATGTCGGCCACGATCGGCATCACCGCGATCGTCGGCCGCCGGTTCCCGGCCGGACGGCTGGTAGCGGTCGGCGCGGTCGCCACGCTGGTCGATCTCGCGCTGCTCGAGGCCTCGGCCACCGCGCACTCGCTGCCGCTGTTCATGATCACCACCGTGCTGGGCGGCATCAGCTACGGTCTGCTCTTCTCCGGCGGCCTGGGCCTGATCACCACGCACGCGCCGGCTCATCACCGCGGTGGCACCGTCGCGGCCGTGTACCTCGTGGCCTATGTCCTGCAGGGAGCGATCGCGCTGACGCTCGGCCTGGTCGCGACCGCATCCGGCCTCGGGACCGCGTTGCTGCTGGGCGTGATCGTGATCGGTAGCCTGGCGGTGCTCGTGATCGCGGCCGCGGGAGCCCTGGCGGCGAGCGGGGGCAGAGAGTTGGTGGAGGAGGCGCGATGACTACACGTACGGCGACCAGGCCGAACTGCTCGATCGCCCGCACGCTCGACCTCGTGGGCGACCGCTGGACCTTCCTGATCCTGCGCGAGGCCCACCTCGGGACCACCCGGTTCGCCGACTTGCGTGACTACCTCCACATCGCGCCGAACATCCTGACGAACCGGTTGGCCGCGATGGTCGACGCCGGTCTGCTGGAGAAGCGCGAGTACCAGGAGGAAGGCGAGCGGACGCGATTCTCGTACCATCTGACGCCGGCCGGTGTGGACCTGAAGCTCGTGCTGGCCGCCCTGCAGCAGTGGGGCGACGTGCACGCACCGCGTGCGGACGGACCGACCGTGGTCCGGCGGGACATCCGGTCCAAGGAGTTGGTCGACGTCGGTTTCGTCGGCAAGGACGGTCACGCCGTCCCCGACGAGGACGTGCTGTTCGAACCCGTCGCGGGTGGTCCGGCCGACCGCAGTGCCTGGCGCTGACAAGACAAAACGCCGGACCCATCGGGTCCGGCGTTTGTCTGTTGCACTGCTAGTTGATCGTCACCACCGTCCCGGCCCGGTTCGGGAACTCGACGAAGCCGGTCGAGCGCTGGTCAGTCGGCAGACCTGACCAGGAGGCGCTGACCTGGAAGGGCTTGAACGCAGCCGGTGCGACCGGTGGGCTGACCTGCAGAGCACGACCCGAGGACGACGTCACCACGTTGGTCTGCATCGTGTACTGCGTGGTGTCTGCGCCTGGCGGGTTGGTCAGGGTGATCGCGAGGACTCCCCACACACCCGGAGCCGGTGCCGCGATGGTTGCCGACGCCTGGTTGGAACCGTCGCCCACGAAGGACAGCAGTTGCGTCTGACCGTTGACGACCTTGTAGAGCACCAGCCAGATACTGCCCGCCGGGTCCACGGTCTTGATGTTCCACTGCACGGCCTTGGTCTGTGCGGTCACGGTCACCGGGTAGTTCGGCAGATCGGCGTCCGCAGCCCCGGCCGGTACGGCGCCCGCCACCAGGGGAGCCGAGACGACGCCGTAGGACCGGATCGGGATGCCCGCCTTGCCCGCGGTGGCCTCGAACGACGCAGTGCCGGACGCGCCTGAGCCCGAGACCTCGGTGGGTGCGAGGACAGAGGTCGGTACGACGGCAATCGGACTGCGGACCATCTTGCCGGCGCCCTGCCAGGTCAGCCACCCGCTGGTCGTCTCAGCCGACGGAGCGGTGTCCTGGGTGAGCGTCACCTTGAACGTCTTCGTCTGACCCGCTGCGGTGAAGTTGAGGATCGACGGCGTCACCACGGCCTTCATGCCCGGTACGGACACCGTCGCCCGGTACAGGCCCGGTGTCACCGCGGTCACCCGCCGAGTGATCGTCTGCGTCCCCAGCAGCTGCCCCACCGCGATCGAAGGAGCGTTGTAGTCACTCGGGTCGATCGCCGGAACCCCCGTGCCAGTGTCGACGCCGCTGCCTTCCAGATAGCCCAACCAGTCCGCGTCACCGGAGTCGTAGACCAGACCTGGGTCCAGCATCTTCGACGGCTGCACCTCGCCGGCACCCCGGTCGAACGGGTTGTTGTCGGCAGCGCCGGTAGAAGTCAGTACGTCGCCGGCCGTCGTCATCAGGGCCGACTTGACCGCCATCGGCGACCAGTCCGGGTGCTTCGCGAGGTAGAGCGCCGCCAGACCGGCCACATGCGGCGCGGCCATCGACGTACCAGAGTAGAACGCGTAGCTCTGGCCGGCGTTGGTCGGCGGTGCGACCGCGGCCAGCACGTTGACACCCGGTGCGGCCAGATCGGGCTTCAACAGATCGCCATGACTCGACGTAGACGGCCCACGCGACGAGAAGTCGGCCATCTGCGGGTAGGGCTCACTGAGTCCGCTCGTGTTGCCTGGTACGAGCTCAGCCGTCCCACCGCCCGCAGCCGCATAACCCTTCACCGTCAGAGCGGCCGGCACATTGAGGTGCACAGTCGGTACGACGTGCGAGTCGCCGAGCGCGTCCTGGTCGAACAGATTGATCAGCACCAGGCCAACACCGCCGGCCCGCTTCACCTCGGCCGACTTGTCGACCCGAGCACCCACACCGCGCTCACAGACGACGATCTTGCCCGCAGTCTTGGCCGGGTCGAGCGTTCCCGGCAGACACCCAAGCGCATCGGCGTCACTGGCACCGGACACCTTCACTGCCGGTCCATTGACGAGCGGGTGGCTGCCGGTCGGGACACCGATGCTCGTGCTGATCCCGGCGTACTTCTGTCCGTTGCCCAGCACAACAGTCCCGGCGTACGGCGCAACCGTGCTTGCGCCGACCGTGGTCACCCAGGGGGAGGTGTTGTCGAGCGTCGCGGCATCCGGTCCGGAGTTGCCGCCGGCCGCGGACACGAAGATGCCCGCCGATGCCGCGGACAGGAAGGCAAGCTGGACCGGGTCGGTGTGCGCGGACTCGAAGATCGAGCCGACCGAGTAGTTGATGACGTCGACGCCGTCCGCGACGGCCTGGTCGATCGCGGCCAGGATGTCCGACGTGAAGCCGCCGGAGTTCTGGCCGTCCTTGCCCTCCCAGAGTGCCTTGTAGACGGCGATCTTGGCCGCCGGTGCGACGCCGGAGACCGTGCCGAAGTTGACGCCGCCCACTGTGACATCGACGCTGGGGTTGCCGGCCGCAGTCGACGCGGTGTGGCTGCCATGGCCTTCGCCGTCGCGCGGGGAGACGTAGTCCGCCCGCGCCTCCGGTGGGACGAAGCTGAGCCAGCCGTCACCGAAGTACTTGGCGCTGATCAGCTTGCTGTTGCAGAGGTCCGCGGTGAACTGTTCGCCGGCCTCACAGCTGCCGGTGAACGTGTCGCCGTCCGCCTTCTGCATCACCGTCTCCGAGCCGGAGCGGTACGGCCGGTAGGGGTCCGCTGCGGTCGGGGGCTTCGTACCGAGCGCGGATCCGGCGAAGGACGCGCTCTCCGGCCAGATGCCGGTGTCGACGACGCCGACCACGACACCCTTGCCGGCTGACGCCGTACCGCCGAGGGCGTTCCAGACTCCGGTCTTGCCGGACAGCTTGAGGAAGTCGGTGGACTTGCGATCGTCCAGTGCGACCCGCAACTGGTCGGGGACGACGGACACCACGCCTGCGGTCTTGCTGAGCTCATTGACCTGCTTGGAGGTCAGCGAGGCGGTAAAGGCGTTCAGTGCGGTCGAGTAGTCGTGGCTGACGGTCGCCCCGACCTTAGCCGCGACCTGTGCGTGCTTGCCCGACAGGAAAGTGCGGTAGCGCTTGGCGTCGGTGCTGTTGACCTCGACCTTGCGACCAGCCGTGGGCTTGGTCGCCTTGAGACCGGTCACGCCACCCTGGTACGTCGCCACCGGCTTGTCGGCCAGTGTGACGACGTACCGGCCCGGTGCGAACGTCGGCAGCCCCATCGAGCCGGCCGTCGGCCCAATGGGTGGTTGTGCGGAGCCTGGTGGAGCCACCAAGGCGGTGGTGATCAGCACGGCACCGGCGAGCAGGGCGGCCCGCCGGCGCAGGTTGGGATGGTTCACGTGATGCCTCCACGGGGGACGCTGCGTCCCAGTAGTCCTGACCGTGGGCTGTAGCCCCGGCCGCCCGCCCCGAGCCCGGACGCCGAAGAGCCTGCCAATCCACCGCGCCGGCTACACCGCTTTGGCTTCAACTAGCCGCTGGCGAAAACCTGCCACTCAGCGCGCGGCGGTCACCAGCAGGTACTGCGCGGGGAGGCTGACCTCCCCGGCCGGGGTGGTCCAGTCCGTGGCGATGACCTTGAGCATGCGGGTACGGACCTCAGCCAGGCGTCCAGCCTTCTCGAGCAGTGGGAACGTGGCGACGCCCAGCGGGTGGTCCGCGATGCGGGTCTCCCAGTAGTCCTCCGGCGAAGCCGCGGTGACGGCGAGGTCCTTGGCGGTGGTCGAGACCTCGAAGCCGTACGCACCGAACAGCTCCGACAGAACCTTGGAGTCGTGCCAGTCGATCTGGCCGTCCGTGGCCTCGCTGCCGCCGGTGACTTCGCGGACCGCCGTGGCCACGATGCCGACGAGCTGGTCCATCACGCCTGGGAGCCAGCTGGTCAGGAGGATGCGGCCGGCCGGCTTCGCCACCCGGGCGAGCTCGGCGATCGCGGCGTGCGGATCGGGCGCGAAGATGACGGCGAAGTTGGACAGGATCACGTCGGCCGAGCCGTCGGCGAGCGGGATCGCCGCAGCGGTGCCGTCGACCACGGTCAGGTCGCGCGCGCCGGCTGCTTCCTGGATCACCTCGCGCAAGCGGGTGGCCGGCTCAACCGCGGTCACGCGAGCGCCGAGGCCGGCGGCGACCAGGGCGACGTTGCCGGTCCCGGCGCCGACGTCGACCACGTGCTCGCCAGGCTGGATCCGCGCCGCCGCGACCAGCTCCCGGGCCGCCGGCAGCAGGTCCGCGGCGGTCGACTCGTACGTGCCAGCACCCCAGTCGATCTGAGACATGCCGCTCACCCTAGGCGGCGACGGGTTCCGGACACCGTCGGGTTTCCGACGGGCCGAACACATTGACCCCGCAGTTATGGAGCGTCTCTACTAAATGGACCGCCCGAGGAGGTTCCATGCGTGCACGATGGCTTGCTGTTGTGGTCGGGGTTCTGCTGGCCGGCATCACGGTGCCCGCGCAGGCCGCGAACATCCTGACCAATCCCGGCTTCGAGACCGGCTCACTGAGCGGCTGGACCTGCTCCGGTGGCTCTGTCGTCACCACTCCGGTCCGCACCGGTGGCTATGCGCTGAACGGAGCCGTGACGAGCTCCGACTTCGCACAATGCAGTCAGACGGTCGCTGTGCAGCCGAGTACGTCGTACACCTTGTCGGCCTGGGTGCGTGGCTCCTACGTCTACCTGGGTGTCACCGGCGGCTCGTCGACCTGGACGCCGTCAGCTGCCGACTTCACCCAACTGAGTGTGTCCTTTACTACTGGCGCGAGTCAGACGTCAGCGCAGATCTATGTGCATGGCTGGTACGGCCAACCGGCGTACCAGGCCGATGACGTCAGCCTTGACGGCCCCGGCGGCACTCCGGGTGCTCCCAGCGTTCCTGGTACGCCGACAGTCACCAGTACGACGAACTCCGCCATCTCGTTGGGTTGGGCGGCCTCGACGGGCACCGTCACGGGCTATCGCGTGTACGAGGGTGCGAGCGTCGTACAGACCGTGAGTGGTACGACGGCGACGGTCAGCGGACTCGCTGCGTGTAGCAGTCACACCTACTCGGTCGCGGCGTACAACGCCGCCGGGGAGTCCGCCAAGTCGGCAGCCACGTCCGGTACGACGGGAGGCTGCACCAGCACGGGATTGCCGAAGCATGCGCTGATCGGCTACCTGCATGCGAGCTTCGCGAACGGATCCGGGTACGTGCGGATGGCCGACGTACCGGCGGAGTGGAACATCATCAACCTGTCCTTCGGGGAGCCGACGTCCGTGACCTCCGGCGACATCCGGTTCAACCGGTGCTCCGTCTCGGAGTGCCCGAACGTGGAGAGCGACGCGGACTTCGTCGCGGCGATCCGGGCCAAGCAGGCGGCCGGGAAGAAGGTGCTGATCTCGATCGGCGGTGCGAACGGCCAGGTGCAGCTCACCACAACGGCAGCCCGGGACGCGTTCGTCAGTTCGGTCAGCGCGATCATCGACCGGTACGGACTGGACGGGCTGGACATCGACTTCGAGGGACACTCGCTGTACCTGAACGCCGGTGACACCGACTTCCGCAATCCGACCACACCGGTCATCGTGAACCTGATCTCGGCGCTGAAGACGCTCAAGGCGAAGTACGGCGCGAAGTTCGTGCTGACGATGGCGCCGGAGACGTTCTTCGTGCAGGTCGGCTACCAGTTCTACGGCGGCGCGGGTGGTGGCGACAACCGGACCGGGTCGTACCTGCCGGTGATCCATGCGCTCCGCGACTCACTGACCGTGCTGCACGTGCAGGACTACAACTCGGGTCCGGTGATGGGCCTGGACAACCAGTACCACACCATGGGCGGCGCGGACTTCCACATCGCGATGACCGACATGGTCAAGGCCGGATTCCCGGTGGCGAACACCGGTCAGACGTTCCCCGGTCTGCGGGAGGACCAGATCGGGTTCGGGCTGCCGGCGGCGGTCAGCGCAGGGAACGGCTACACCGCCCCGGCAGCCGTTCACCAAGCGCTCGACTGCCTGGTGAAGGGCCAGAACTGCGATGGCTACAGCCTTCGTGGTGGTGCTTCGCCGGCGTTCCGCGGGCTGATGACCTGGTCGATCAACTGGGACCGCTACTACAACTGGGAGTTCCAGAACAGCCACGCGCCGTACCTCGCGGCACTGCCCTGAGGGCGGCGATCGGCGGGCGCCACAGAGCCCGCCGATCGGCCCGGTCCGCGCCCAGCCCCCGCGGACCGGGCCCAAGCCTGTGGATTACCGATCCGGTTTGTAGCTTTTCGCTGGTATGAAAGAGGCATGACAGCGTCAACGACCCGCCCGGTGATCCTCACCGTGGACGACGACCCCGGTGTTTCCCGGTCGATCGCCCGTGACCTCCGCCGCCGGTACGCCGAGGAGAACCGCATCGTCCGGGCCGAGAGCCCGGGCCAGGCGCTGGACGCCCTCAAGGAGCTCAAGCTCCGGGGTGAGCCGGTGGCCCTGCTGCTGGCCGACTATCGGATGCCCCAGATGTCCGGCATCGAGTTCCTCGAGGCCGCCATGGATCTGTTCCCGCTCGCCCGCCGCGTGCTGCTGACGGCGTACGCCGACACCGACGCGGCGATCCAGGCCATCAACGTGGTCGACCTCGACCACTACCTGCTGAAGCCGTGGAACCCGCCGGAGGAGAAGCTCTACCCGGTGGTCGACGCGATGCTCGACCTGTGGAAGGCGACCCCGGAGCCGTCCACCGACGAGACCCGGGTGATCGGTCACCGCTGGTCGGCGCCGTCGTTCGCGGCCCGCGACTTCCTCGCCCGCAACGCGGTCCCGTACCGCTGGCTCGGCGTCGACGACGAGGAGAGCAAGCGGCTGCTCGACGCGGCTGGGATCGATGGCGCCACCCTGCCGGTCGTGATCACTCCCGACGGCACGGTCATGGTCGCGCCGTCCGAGGCCGAGCTGGCCGACAAGGTCGGGTTGTCGACCTCGCCGGCGAAGGACTTCTACGACCTGGTCGTGGTCGGCGGTGGTCCGGCCGGGCTCGGCGCTGCTGTGTACGGCGCCAGCGAGGGACTGCGGACCGTCTTGGTCGAGCAGTTGGCGACTGGCGGACAGGCCGGTCAGTCCAGCCGGATCGAGAACTACTTGGGCTTCCCGGACGGCGTGTCCGGTGCCCAGCTGACCGATCGGGCCCGGCGGCAGGCGGTCCGGTTCGGGGCCGAGTTGCTGACCGCTCGGCAGGTGGTCGGGCTGGAGACCCTCGGCAACGCCCGGCGGCTGATGTTCTCGGACGGCAGCGAGATCTCGTCGCACTCGGTGATCCTGGCGACCGGGGTGTCCTACCGGACCCTCGAGGCGCCGGGCGTCGACGACCTGTGCGGCCGCGGGATCTACTACGGCTCGGCGACGACCGAGGGTCCGGCGTGCGCCGGTCAAGAGGTTTACATCATCGGCGGCGCGAACTCGGCCGGCCAGGCCGCGGTGTATTTCTCGAAACACGCCAAACGCGTGCATATGCTGGTGAGAGGACCATCGCTCACGGCGACGATGTCGTCGTACCTGATCGACCAGATCGACGACATCGACAACATCGAGGTGCACACCTGCACGCAGGTCGTTTCCTGTAAGGGCTCGGAGCACCTCGAGGTGTTGACCCTGCTGAACAGCCAGACCGGCGAGAGCCGCGAAGTGAGCACGGAGTGGATGTTCGTGTTCATCGGCGCGGCGCCCCGGACGGACTGGCTGCCGGGAGACCTGCTGCGCGACGAGCGCGGCTTCGTGCTCACCGGTCCGGACCTGCACGGCAAACCGCCGGGCTGGATCCTGGAGCGGGAGCCGTACCACCTGGAGACGAGCATGCCGGGCGTGTTCGCCGCCGGCGACGTACGAGCCGAGTCGGTGAAGCGGGTCGCCTCCGCGGTCGGCGACGGAGCGATGGCCGTAACACTGGTGCACCGATACCTGGAGATGCTCTGATGAGTGACCACACCGAAGTGCGGCGGCTGAGCCCGGACGAGTTGCGCACGCTGTTCCTCTTCGAGAGCCTGACCGACGAGCAGCTGCAATGGCTGTCCGAGACCGGGTACGTCGAGTCCGCGCACGACGGGATCGTGTTCAACGAGGGGGACGAGGCGACCTGCTGCTACGTCCTGCTGTCCGGTGAGATCCGGCTCTGCAAGCTGTCCCACGGTGAACTGGTCGAGATCAACCGGACCGGCCAGCGCGGGGTGTACGCCGGTGCCTTCAACGCCTTCTTCGGCGCCGACGACCACAAGTCCTACACGGCGACGATGCTGGTGACGCAACCGTCGGAGTTCTTCGTCATCGGTGCCAATGAGATGGCGACGATGATGAACACCTGGTTCCCGATGGCGGTGCACCTGATCGAGGGCTTCGTGATGGGCATGCGCCGGACCAACGAGACGCTGGGCGAGCGGGAGCGGTTGCTTGCCCTCGGCTCCTTGTCCGCGGGCCTGACCCATGAGCTGAACAACCCCGCCGCGGCAGCGGTCCGGGCTGCGGCGACGCTGCGGCAGCGCGTCTCCGGTATGCGGTCGAAGCTGGCGATGCTGGCCGACGGCACCCTGGACGCGACCAAGCTGCACCAGATCGTCGCGCTGCAGGACGATGCCGTCGAGCGGCTGGAGAAGACCAAGGACAAGGACATCCCGCCGATGGAGCTGTCCGACGCCGAGGACTCGTTGACCGACTGGCTGGACGACCACGACGTGCAGGCCAGCTGGGACGTCGCGCCGGTGCTCGCCGCCGCCGGTCTGGATGTGCCGTGGATGGAGAACGTGCTGACCGCGGTCGGGCCGAAGTACCTCGAAGGCGCGGTCCGCTGGTTGATGTACACGGTCGACACCGAGTCGCTGATGAACGAGATCGACGACTCCGTCACCCGGATCTCGACCCTCGTCGGCGCCGCGAAGCAGTACTCCCAGATCGACAGAGCGCCGTACCAGATCGTCGATCTGCGCGAGCTGCTGAAGTCCACACTGGTGATGATGTCCGGCAAGTTGCAGGGCTTCGACGTGGTGAAGGACTTCGATCCCGAGCTACCGCCGATCCCGGCGTACGCCGCCGAGCTCAACCAGGTGTGGACGAACATCATCGACAACGCCGTCAGCGCGATGGGCGGATCCGGCACGCTGACCATCCGCACCAAGAAGGACGGCGCGTACGCGATCGTCGAGATCGGTGACACCGGGCCCGGCATCCCGCCGGAGATCCGGCGCCGCATCTTCGAGCCGTTCTTCACCACCAAGCCTATCGGCGAAGGCACCGGTCTCGGCCTCGACATCTCCTGGCGCATCGTGGTCAAGAAGCACCACGGCGACCTTCGCGTCGAGTCCGAGCCCGGCAACACCCGCTTCAAGATCGTGCTGCCGTTGGACCCCGAGAAGGAACTGGAGTCCGACCCGGCGCTGCTGTCCTGAGTCACGTGAGCGGTGGTTGCCCGGGTGCTGAGGACGATCACGGCGAGCCCGTCAGGCGAAGAAGATCTGTGCGATGCCTGAGAGCAGGTTCAGCGCGATCATGCCGAGCGCGATCGCCGCGCCGGCGACGGCCGGCGCATGGCCGCGGTGATTGCCCCGCCGCATCGCCTGACGCCCGTAGCGGACCGCGAGAATCCCCGGCACCGAGAAGACGATCAGTGCCGGACCGGCCGCTGCGGCCGCGATCCAGACCGGAACGATCAGCTCGCTGGAGTAGCCGTACCAGGACAGCAACGCCTGACCGACCACGAACGCGACCACGAAGCTGAGCGGATAGAACGCCAACGACAGCCACGCGCACACGACAGACCCGTCGGTCTTCTTCCCCACCTGCGATTTCGGTGCTCGCACCGTGAACCGTCCGGACATCGCACACCCCCACCCTCAGCGTGCGCCCTACTAGGCGTCGCCGACGAGTGCCAATCGGCCCTCTGGCCCAGGGCGTTGGGCCTGTCAGCTCCTGGTTGTTCGAAGCATCCACGTGGTGATGATGGTGAGGGCTTCGGGGCCGACGTGCTGCGCGGTTACGTAGTCGGCGGGCGTGGAGGGCCCGGTGCCCGGGAAGAACAGGTGGTTGTCGGCTTCGAGGACTCTGATGGCTGCGTCGGGAAGGCCGTCCCGCCAGGCGGGTAGATCGTCGGCGACAGTGACCTGGTAGTCGCGGCCGCCCTGGAGGATGAGGATCGGTACGTCGACCTTCGCCGCGATGGCGACGGGGTCGTAGTCGCGGAGCTCGAGCCAGAACGAGGCCGGCATGCCGAAGGGAAGGTCCGTCGACGGTGTGTTGGGTGAGAGATCGGGGCCGTCCACCACCGCGGCCTGGCGCTTGAACTGCTCGACAACCTCAACCGGAACTGCTTCCGGGCTGGTCGTCGCGAGGTAGCTCATCACGCGTACGGCGGCGTGCTGCATGGGCTGGGTGTCCCCGGCCATGATGATCAGCCCTGCGACCGACGGCTCCTCGGCCGCGATCTTCGGCGCGACCTTGCCGCCCATGCTGTGACCGATCAGAAACACGTGATGGATGTACTCGCGCAGTTCGTGGACGGCGGCGATCGCATGCGGCACGTAGTCCGCCGTCATCTTGAAGCCGGGCTCGGTCATCAGCGCGGGCCGGGCAAAGCTGACCTTGTCGAACCGCAGGACGGTGACACCCGAGCTCGCCAGCCCCCACGCCAGATCCTTGAGCGGCTTGTTGGGGCCGCTGGTCTCGTCGCGGTCGAAGGGACCGCCGCCACTCAGCAGCACGACGCCGATTCCGTTGGGACGTTCGGGGAGCGTGACTGTCCCCGGCACCGCACGCCCGCCGGCATTCAACACTGTCTCTTGCTCGGTGAAGCGGGTGGGGTCGGCGTACGGCGGGTGGGTCCACTCGGTCATCGACATACCTTTCTCATGATTTGAGAAAGGTAGCATGACGTGAGATTGTTGCGCCATGGGTCCGTTGGAGCTGCTCGGGCATCCGGTCCGGCTGCGTGTCGTGCATGCGCTGCGGGGTGGGCGGGAGCTGACGACGCGCGAGCTCGGTGAGCGGTTCGCCGATGTCTCGAAGGCGACGTTGTACCGGCACGTCGAGCTCTTGGCCGATGGCGGGATCCTCGAGGTCGCGGAGGAGCGGCGGGTGCGCGGTGCGGTTGAGCGGCGCTTCCGGCTGCGGCAGGGGCGGGCCTCGATCAGTGCTGAGCAGTTGGAGCAGTTGACGGTTGACGATCATCGGCGGGGGTTCGCTGCCGCGATGGCTGCGCTGGTGGCCGAGTTCAACGCGTATCTCGATGACGAAGATGCCGATCCGCTCGCGGATCTCGTCGGCTATCGGCAGCACGGGGTCTGGCTGAGTCGCGACGAGTTGCTCCAGCTGATCGAGGGGATGCGTACGGCGATCCTGCCGGTGCTGGCCAACGAGGCGACGCCCGACCGGAAGCGGTATCTGCTCAGTCCGATCCTGTTCCCGGTCGAAGATCCAGAGGACAGCTGAGCTGTCACATCTCCTGGCCCGGCGACGTCAATTCGACGTACCCACGAAGGACAAGGAGAAGCTGATGCAGTCGACCGTTGCGGTTGTGCGGGTTCACACGTACGTCGTGGAGCCCAAGAATCTGGCCGAGTTCCTCACCCGCCGAACTGCCGTGATCGACCTGATCCGCGCGGCTCACCCGGGCCTCGTCGCCACCCGGCTCATCCGGCTCGAGGACGGCAGCTATACCGATCTGTGGTCCTGGGAGTCGATGCCGGCGATGGCCGCGGCGTTCCCGCTGGCTCAGAGCCCCGAGGCAGCCGCGGCCTGGTCGCTCACGTCGAACTCCTCAGCCAGCACCGGCGAGCTCATTACCGACCACTGACACCGGCGCCGGGGTCACGCGATTGGCTGGGTGGCTTCCAGGTCGGCTATGGCGGCGCGGGTTGCGGTGGTGAAGGTCCAGAAGAGGCGGCGGGTGGTGTTCTTGCGGTCTTCGCGGGTGTTGATGCGGAACATCGCGCGACGCAACGGGTTGGTGAGTTCGAGTTGGGCGCCGGCTGCGAGCAGGGTGCGGTTGGCGATGTTGGTGGGTTCGTCGCCGTTGAGGTCGCGGATCGCGGCCGCGTCGATCGCGTAGATATCCGCCGCGGTCAGCCTGGTGAGCAGGTGGGCCTTGAAGGTGGGGTTGCGGCCGCCGACGAGGACGGCTCGGGTGTCGTCGGGTAGTCCGGCGTCAGACGTCGTACAGCCGTGGAGGCCGACCGCGTTGAGTGACCCGGCGGCCAGGGCGCGGGCGACGTGGTCGTCGCAGCCGGTCGAGGTGACGTGGAGTTCGGCGTTGCCGGAGGCGCGCAGGCCCTCGAACATCCAGTAGTCGTGGAGCGGGCCGTCCGCCGGGGTCGGGGTGAGGTCGGCAGGGTGGTAGCCCGCGATCGCCAGGCAGAGTTCCGACGTACCGGATTCGATGCCGCCACCGTGGGGCGCCAGGATCACCGTGCGCTGGACGCCGACCCGCCCGGCGAGGTCGTCGTCGAACCACTCATGTCGCCGGAACCGCCGCGAGTAGTCGACCCCTTCGGTCAGCTCGGGGTCGACGTACAGCTCGGTGTTGGATGCGAAGCTCGGCACGCTCATCTCCCTCCGATCCACCCACTCTGATCCCAGCGACGCGGATGGGGTAGGCCTGGGGCGTTTCGGCGTACCTAAGGACAGGAGGTAGTGCGGATCCGGGCGAAGTGCCGACCCGCTTCACGCTCAGCCGGCGCTCTACGTAGACGACTACGTCCTGTTCCCAGGTACGGCGGTCAGCGGAGGGCGGTGCCGTGGGTGTGGGAGAGGAGGTGGAGGTCGTCGCGCGTGGGGAGGGATTCCCAGTCGCCGAAGGCGGTGACGCAGAAGGCGCCGGAGGTGGTGGCGCGGTCCAGGCGGGCTTCGGGGGAGAGGTTGTCGAGGCTCGCGGACAGGTAGCCGGACACGAAGGCGTCGCCGGCGCCGATGCTGTCGACGACGGTGACGGGGAGGGCGGGGCGGTGGATGGTGCCGTCGGACGAGTGGGCCCAGGCGCCCTTGCCGCCGGCGGTGACGATGACGTGGTCGACGGTGGTGTGGGCCAGGAGGTCGGCGACCGCGTCAGGGGCGTCGGTGAGGAGGTCGAGTTCGTCGTCGGAGGCGAAGACGGTGTGCGCGTATGGGAGGAGTTCGCGGATCGCGGTCGCTGCGTCGGAGCGGGACCAGAGGCGGGCGCGGTAGTTGACGTCGAGGGAGACCTGGACGCCTGCGACCGAAGCTGTGCGTACGGCGGCCAGCGTGGCGGCGCGCGTGGTGTCGGAGAGGGCGGGGGTGATGCCGGTGACGTGGAGCAGGCGGGGTTGGGTTGCGTCGATCGCGGCGATGGACTCGTCGGGGGTGAGTGTCGAGCCGGCCGAACCTCGGCGGTGGTAGCTGACGCGGGTGATGTCGTGCGACGGCTGGTCGAAGGCGATGAACCCGGTGAACGAGTCGTCGGAGAACCGCAGGTAGCTCGTGTCGACCCCCTCGGCACGCAGGGTCCGCTGGATCAGGTGACCGGGCTCATCGTTGCCTACAGCACCTACCCACGTGGCCTGATGCCCGAGCCGCGACAGCCCGATCGCCACGTTGGTCTCCGAGCCGGCGATCGACAGGTGAGCGTCCCCGCCGAGCCGCATCGGGCGCGCGGTCCGCACAGAAACCATCGTCTCGCCGAGCGTGAGGAGATCGGTCATCTCAGAACTCCGTGGTGACGAGGCGGCCTGCCGGCCGCCGAGATACAGGTGGGTGGAGCAGTGGGCGGTGGGTGGTGCGGGAAGTGCGTGGTGCTGGTCCGGGTGGTGCGGGCGGTGCGTGCTGGCGGTGCGGGTGGTGGGCGGTGCGGGTGGTGCGGGGTGCGGGTGGTCGGTGCGTGCTGGCGGTGCGGGGTGGGGGTTGTGGGGAACGAGGGTGGTGGGTGGTGAGTGCGGGGTGGGGGCTGTTGGTGGGTTAGAGGCCGAGGGTGGTGCGGAAGGTGGCGGCGCGGGTGGTCAGTTCGGAGAGTGATCCGCCGGTGCCGGCGTCGCCGAGGAGGGGTGAGCCTACGCCGACGGCCAGCGCTCCGGCAGCCATGTACTCAGGGGCACTTGCGGCGTCGACTCCGCCGACCGCGATGAGCGGCGCGTCGGGGAGGGGAGCGCGAAGCTCGCGGAAGTAGCCGGGGCCGTAGACCTTGGCGGGGAAGATCTTCACCGCTGTGGCGCCCAGGTCTAGGGCGGCGACGACCTCGGTGGGGGTGAGGGCGCCGCAGAGGAGGGGCAGGCCGAGTTCGACGCTGCGGTGCGCGCCGCGAGTGATGGCGGGGGTGACGACGAAGCCGGCGCGGGCTGCCGCGACGTCGTCGGCCTGCGCGGCGGTGATGACGGTGCCGGCGCCGATCAGGATGCTCGGGTCGTATTCGGCGCGCGCCTTGGCGATCGCATCCACCGCACCGGGCGTGGTCAGCGAGATTTCAAGCGCGGTGATCCCGGCGTCGATGAGGGTGCGGACACACGCCAGCGCGGTGTCGGGTCCGTCGGCGCGGATGATGGCGAGCATCTTGCGGTCGCGCAGTTCGGCAAGCAGATCCATGGCTCCAACCTATTTGATCGACACTGGCCTGGCGGACACGGTCAACCGCCAAGCCAGCTCACCGCTCGCGGGCACCACCGCGGCGTCCTCCGGTCCCGCGGCAGCCAGGTCGAACGCGCGCCCCAGCATCGGCTCCACCCCGAGACTCCGGTACGGCGTCTCGGCCGGGAAGCCGGCCTGGTTGCGCCACAACGCGGTCGACACTGGTTGCCCGGGGCAACTCAAGGTCAGCGTGAGCTCGGCACCGCGGTCGCGGACGGAGACTGACGGGCAGTCGACCAGAACGGCGCCGACGGCGGTCCCGTCGGACGGGCCGTAGACGGTCAGGTCAAGCGGTGTCGGCCACTCGGCCGTGACCCAAGGAGCCTGGTCGGGCCAAGCGGGCAAGAGCAGTGCAGCCTCGGGGTAGAGGCGGCACTCGGTCCCGGCGGGTGCTGTGATGACGGCGCCGGCAGCGCAGTCCAGCAATGCATGAGCGGCCCAGATGAAGCGATAGCCCGGCGGTGCCTGCAGGCTGTAGTCGGCGGTGACGGTGTCAGGGCCGGAGGTGAATGCCCGCGTCAAGATGGCGTCGCCATAGGTGACCGTGCCTTGCCAGGGCTGGTTCCACAGGCCGCCGTGGTCGGGGGTGCCGCGAACAGTCGGGAAGCATTCGTCGAGACCGCCGGCGTCGACGAAGGTGGCGAGACCGGCGCGAGGGCCGGAGAGCAGACCCGGACCGGACCAGAGCCATTCACGGCCGGCCAGGTGCAGTGACGTCCAGCGGCCGCCGTCGGTCGGGTCGATCGCCACCTGTCGGCCGGCGGCGGCTTGTTCGGTCACCATTCGGCGAAGGAGCCGTCTTCGTGGGTCCAGACCGGGTTGCGCCAGGCGTGCCCGGTTCTGTCGGCAGCGCGGACCGCCGTCTCGTCGATGGAGATTCCCAAGCCGGGCAAGGGATTCCACTCGGCGTGGCCGTTGACCCAGGTGAAGGGCGTCGGGTCGACCAGGTAGGACGTCAGGTCGCTCGACTCGTTGTAGTGGATGCCGCGGCTCTGTTCCTGGATCAGGAAGTTCGGCGTCGCGAACGACACCTGCAGGCTCGCGGCAAGCGAGACCGGCCCGAGCGGACAGTGCGGCGCCAGCATCGCGCCATGAGTGTCCGCCAGCACCGCGATCCGCCGGAGCTCGGAGATCCCGCCGGCATGGGACACATCGGGCTGGACGACCGCGACACCAGCGTTCAGCGGCGCGACGAACTCCGCGCGATGGTAGAGCCGCTCGCCCAGCGCGACCGGGACCGTCGACGTGCTGACGACCTCGGCCAGGTGGGTCATGTGCTCCGGCAGCACCGGCTCCTCGACGAAGAACGGCTGCAGGTCCTCGACGGCGTGCAGGATCCGGCGCGCGCCGGCGACGCCGACGCGGCCGTGCAGGTCGATCGCCACGTCGCGATGGTCGCCGATGGCCTCCCGGGCAGCCGCCAGCCGAGTCACGATGTCGTTGATCTCGGCAACGGATGGCGACGGCTGGATCCGGCCGCTGCCGTTCATCTTCACCGCGGTCATCCCGGCGGCGACCTGTTCGGCGACCGCGTCACCGATGGCGGCCGGCTCGTCGCCGCCGACCCACGCGTACACCCGGACCCGATCGCGCACCCGTCCACCGAGCAGTGCCGCGACGGGAGCGCCGTACACCTTGCCGGCGATGTCCCACAGCGCGTGGTCGAGTCCGGCGACCGCGCTGCTCAGCACGGGGCCGCCGCGGTAGAAGCCGCCCTTGGTCAGCGTCTGCCAGTGCCGCTCGATCTGCAGCGGGTCCTGGCCGATCAGGTACTCCGACAACGTGTCGATCGCGGTCCGGACGACCTCGGCCCGTCCCTCCACCACGGGTTCGCCCCAGCCGACGACGCCGTCACTCGTCTCGACGCGGCAGAACAGCCAGCGTGGCGGGACCAGGAATGTCTCGATCCGCTCGATCTTCACCGGCGCCGCCGTCCACGCGAGGACCCGCGAACCTCGGTGAGGTCCTCGGCCGCCTTCGCCAGCAGCTTCCGCATCGCTTCCTCGGCGGCGACCGGGTCGTGCGCCCGGATGGCGTCCAGCACGCGCCGGTGACTCGGCACCGGGTCGTCGGACGGCTTCACCTTGTGCACCAGGCGGTCCCGATCGGCCAGGCCGGTCTCCATGATCACTTCCATCTTGGTCAGTAGCTCGTTCCCCGTTGCCGCCAGCAATGCCCGGTGGAAGGCAAGGTCCGCGGCGACGGCGGCACGGTCGTCCGTGGCCGACTCCATCGACGCCATCGCGATGTCCAACGCCTCCAGATGCGACTCCTCGGCCCGCAGCGCGGCCAGCCGGGCCGCGGCCGGTTCGACGATCCCACGCACCTCGTGCAGTTCCTCGAGCAGTTCCGGGCGTACGTCGTCGTCGAAGTGCCAGCGGATCATGTCCGCGTCCAGCAGGTTCCAGTCCGAGCGCGGCCGGACGAACGTGCCGCGCTTCTGCCGCGCGTCGACGAGCCCCTTCGCGGTCAGTACCTTCAACGCCTCCCGGACCGCGGTCAGGCTGACGCCGAGGTCGGCCTGCAGATCGGGCACGTTGATGGTCGCGCCCTCCGGGATCTGCCCGGACAGGATGCGCTGCGCCATCACCTCGACGATCTGCCCGTGCAGTCCCCGCGTGCCGCGTTGGATCCCCGTCACACCGTTCTCCCTCATGCCGAGTCCTTCGCCGCGGACCATCCGCCGTCGACCACCAGGCTGGCCGCCGTCACGTACGACGCTTCCGCCGACAGCAGGAACGCCACCGCCTGAGCCACCTCGTCCGGCTGCCCGAGCCGCCCGATCGCCGTCGCCCGTGCACTCTGCTCCCGGCCCTCGGCGTCGACCCGATCCCACATCGCGGTCTCGATCGGACCCGGAAGCACGGTGTTCACCCGGATCGAGCCGCCGTACTCGACGGCCAGTTGGCGGCCGAGGGCGACCAGAGCGCCTTTGGTCGCCGCGTACGCCGGATGTCCGGGCAGACCGGCGAGCGCGTGCACCGACGACATCAGTACGACGGACCCCGCGCCGGCCGCCAGGTCGTCGTACAAGGCCTGGAACCCGAGGAACGCGGCGGTCAGGTTGACGTCGAGCTGCCGTTGCCAGGACTGATGCGGCAGCTCGTGGGCCGGCTTCACGTCGGCGAAGCCCGCGTTGCTGACGAGTCCGTCGATCGGGCCGAGCTCGTCGCGACCGCGTGATCGCACCTCTGCCCAGGTGTCCGGCGCCGACACATCACCCAGCACGACGATCGCCCGGCCCGGCACCTCCTTGCACGGCTGGACGTCGACCTGCACCACGGACGCGCCCTCGGCGAGACAGCGCTCTACACAGGCCGCGCCGATTCCCGACGCCGCCCCGGTCACCACGATCACCCGCCCACCCAGCCGCACCCGAGCCTCCTCCACAGCCACTCCCACCCAAGCACGCAGGGCGGCGCATTCCAACGATGAACGAGGCACCAGTTGACCGTGCGGCCGCTGTCTCGTCAAGCGATTTGTCGTAATTTACGAATTAATATTGACACCTGCGATCGTCCGCCGCAAGATCGTCGGCAACACACCACTCACTCGACTGGCACGCTGGTCGAGCAGATGTCAGGAGTTTGGGCATGACGGGTCTGGCAGCAGATCGGCGGACTTTCCTCAAGGGACTCGGACTGCTCGGGGCAGCGGCCCTGGTGCCGGGGTGCGCTACCTCGACGAAGAGTCCGGGCAGTGGCAGCGCGGCGACCGGTGAGCTCTCGCTGCAGTCGAACCTCTCCAGCGAGCAGGCCAAGGCCGCGATGGAGAAGCTCGTTGCCGCATACAACAAAACCGGCGGTTCCCAGGTCAAGCTGAACACGGTCGCGTCGGAGATCTTCCGAACTCAGCTGCCGACGTACCTGACCTCGGCCAACCCGCCGGACGTCTACACCTGGTACGCCGGCTCGGTCGCGGACTCGTACGCGAAGAAGGACCTGCTGCTCGACGTCTCGAGCGTGTGGGACAGCATGGGCAACTACCCGAAGTCGATGCAGACGCTGTCCACCAGCAGCGCCGGCCAGAAGATCTTCGTGCCGACCAGCTACTACTGGTGGGGCATGTTCTACCGGAAGTCGAACTTCGCCAAGTGGGGCGTGACGCCGCCGAAGACCTGGGCCGAGTTCCTCCAGGTCTGCAAGACGATCCAGGGCAAGGGCATCCCGCCGATCGGCATCGGTCTCGGCGACACCCCGTGGGTCGCGTCCGCGTGGTTCGACTACCTGAACATCCGGATCAACGGCGCGCCGTTCCACCGGCAACTGCTGGCCGGCGAGGGCGACTTCACCGACCCGAAGGTCAAGGCGGTCTTCACCAAGTGGCGCGAGGCGCTGCCGTACTTCGACCCGAAGGGTAAGTCGTTCCCGTTCCAGGAGGCGACGTCGGCGCTGTTGGCCGGCAAGACCGGGATGTTCCTGATCGGCACGTTCTTTGCCGACTCGGCGCCGAAGGACGCGCTGGACGACATCGACTTCTTCCAGTTCCCGATCATCGATCCCGCCGTACCGGTGGCCGAGGAGGCGCCGACGGACGGGTACTTCGCGTCGAAGAAGGCGAAGGACCCGGACGGCGTGAAGAAGTTCATGGCCTGGCTGGCGACGCCGGAGGCGCAGGAGATCTACGTGCAGAGCTCTTCTGGTACGGCGATTCCGGCGAACCCCGACGGGAAGTCGGCCGACACCCCGCTGGTGAACAAGGGCAAGGCGATGATCGAGAGCGCGGCGGAGCTGACCCAGTTCTTCAACCGCGACTCCAGCGACGCCCTGCAGCCGACCGCCGACGCCGCCCTGACCAAGTTCCTCGACAAGCCGGATCAGATCGACCAGATCCTGAAGGACTGGCAAGCAGCGGCCCAGAAGGTCTTCAAAGCGTGACATCCACAGTGACAGAGACGGCTCCCGACCGGTCCAGGCAACGGACCGGCGGGAGTGCGTCCCGCCGTACCAAGCGATCCGGACCACGGCGTCTGTCGCCGTTGATCCTGGCGTTCGTGCTGGTGCCGTTCGTCATCGAAGCGATCTGGGTGTTCTGGCCGGCGTTGCAGGGGTTCTGGTTGTCGTTGACGAGCTGGGACGGGTTGTCGGCGCCCCGGTTCGTTGGATTCGGCAACTTTGGTGACATGGTGTCGGATCCGATCTTCCGGACCGCATTGAAGAACACGGCGATCTGGCTGGTGCTCTTCGGTGGGTTGAGTGTGATCGGCGGCTTCGGGATGGCGCTGCTGTTACAGCGGGAGCGCCGCGGCGTCGGCATCTACCGGGCCGCGCTGTTCACCCCAGTCGTGTTCTCGCTGGTCGTCACCGCGCTGATCTGGCGGGTGTTCTACCAGCCGGACGGCCTGGTCGACACCGTGCTGCGGACCGTTGGCCTGGGCAACTTCATCCGGCCGTGGCTCGCCGATCCCGACACTGCGTTGTACGCCGTGATCGTGCCGGCGCTGTGGCGTCAGATCGGGTACGTGATGGTGCTGTACCTGGCCGGACTGAAGGCAGTCGACCCCGCGTTGTACGAGGCCGCGAAGGTGGACGGCGCGTCGGCGTGGCAGCGAACGAGGTTCGTCACGATCCCACAGCTCAAGGGCGTGAACTCCGTTGTGCTATCGGTGATCGTGATCGACTCCCTGCGCTCCTTCGACATCGTCTGGTCGATGACGAGGGGCGGTCCGTATCACTCGTCCGAGCTGCTGAGCACCTACATGTACTCGACCGCGTTCCAATCCACCCAGCTGGGCTACGCGTCCGCGCTGGCCGTGGTGATCTTCGTACTCGCACTGGCCGTGATCCTCGGCTACCTGATCCGCGCCTTCCGGGAGGAGACATGAACCGCCTGCGGACGTCGGGCTACCACGTCGCGATGGGGCTCGTCTCGTTCCTGTGGATCGCGCCGATCCTCTGGGTGATCGTGATCTCGTTCCGCAGCTTCGACGATGTCGCGGCGAACGGGCTGGGATCGCTCCCGCATTCGTTCACGTTCTCGACGTACAAGTCGGCGTGGGAGGACGCGGACGAGTTCCGGGCCCTGATCAACAGTCTGCTGGTGACGATTCCGGCGGTGATCCTCAGTCTGGGGCTGGCGTCGATCGCGGCGTACGGACTGGCGCGCTACAGCATCCCGTTCCGGCGGACGATCCTGTTGCTGATGTTGATGGGGAACCTGCTGCCGCCGCAGATCCTGCTGATCCCGATCTCGCGGTTCGTGGAGTTGATCGGGTACTACGACACGCTGATCGCGCTGATCGCCGTACATGTCGGGTTCGGGCTCGGGTTCTACACCTTCGTGCTGCACGGGTTCATGCGGGACCTGCCGCGGGAGATCCAGGAGGCGGCGACGATCGACGGGGCCGGACCGGGGAAGATCTACGCGAGCGTGATCCTCCCGCTGACCCGGCCCGCTCTCGCTGCCCTCGGCGCTTTGTCCTTCACGTGGATCTTCAACGATCTGCTGTGGTCGATCACGGTGATCCGCTCCGGCGAGAAGATGCCTGTCACGCCGGCGTTGCTCGGCCTCCAAGGCCTGTTCGTCTCGTCCTGGAACGTGATCGCCGCCGGCACCGTCATCGCGGCCGTCCCCACGGTCGCCGTCTTCCTCCGCTTCCAGAAACACTTCGTCGGCGGGCTGGCGATCGGGGCGGTCAAGTGAAGACCTGGGCGTTGCGCGGTGACACCACGTCGTACGTCGTCGGCGTCCCGGATCACGGCCAGTGGGCCCAGTTGGTTGCCTGGGGCCCCCACGCGGTAGCCGAAGGCCCGTCGGTAGTAGCCCCGGTCGGCACCGAGCACTTCCTGCCACGGGCCGACGTGGAGCCGCTGGAGTACGCCGTCCGCGGCGTTCGCTACGCAGCTCCCGTCGACCTGGTGGTCAGCGGCCCTGACGGCTCCGACGAGTTCCGCCCGCAGTTCGCCGGTGCCCGTGAAAGGGACGACGAGCTGCAACTGGAGTTCGTGGATGTGATCCGGCTCGTGCTGCATTACCGGATGGCCGGTGATGTGGTGGAGCGGTGGGTCGCCGTGCACAACGACGGGACCGACCAGCTCACGCTGCATCGGCATGACTCCGCCGGCTTCGTGGTGCCGACCGGGACGACGGTGAAGTACCTGTGGGGTGAATGGAACAGCGAGTTCCAGCAAGCCGAGGTGACCCTGGAGCGCGGACGATTCACGATCGGGAGTGCGCAGGGGATCACCGGGCACTCGTACTCACCGTTCCTCGCGGTCGACGGCCCGACGGCGTACGGAGTACAACTGGCGTGGTCCGGGTCATGGGAGATGAGCGCGGACGTGGACACGACCGGGCTGCTGCGGATCCAGGCTGGTCGGGTTTCGTCGAGTGTGGGGATCAGGCTGGCGCCTGGCGAGACCTGGGTGTCGCCGAAGGCGGTGGGCGCGTGTAGCGCGGAGGGGACCGATGGGCTCGCGCGCGTTTTCCACGACTACGAGCGGTCGCTGTCGCGGGGGCTCACGCCGAAGGTGCTCTACAACTCGTGGTTCGCGACCGAGTTCGACATCCGCGCCGAACATCAGCTCGAGCTGGCGCGGCGTGCCGCGAGCATCGGGGTCGAGACGTTCGTGGTGGACGACGGGTGGTTCGTCGGGCGATCGGATGACACCGGCGGGCTCGGGGACTGGGACGTCGACCCGGCCAAGTTCCCGGATGGGCTGGACACCTTCATCGGGCAACTGAAGGAGATCGGGCTCGACTTCGGGTTGTGGGTGGAGCCGGAGTCGGTGAGTCCGACGTCCGAGCTGGCCGCGAAGCACCCTGAATGGATCTTGCGCACTCCCGGCCGCGATCCCGTCCTCATCCGCAACCAGCTCCTCCTCGATCTCAGCCGTGACGACGTCGCCGACTTCATCTGGACCACGCTCGACCGGCTGCTGTCGTCGTACCGGATCTCGTACCTGAAGTGGGACGCCAACCGGCCGCGGCTCGACGCCGGCGACCAGCGGCGTGATCTCGACGGACGCGTCGTCGCGAACCTGTACGCGATCCTCGACCGGCTCCGGGCCGAGCATCCGGACGTGTACGTCGAGGGCTGCGCCGGCGGCGGCGCCCGCGTCGACCTCGGGATGGCCGCCCGGGTCGATACGCTCTGGCCGAGCGACAACACGGCCCCGCTGGATCGGCTCAGGATCCAGCAGGGGTTCCGGACCGGTTTCGCGCCCCATCTGATGAGTTCGTGGGTGACCGATGCCGTCGGCACCCATGACGGCCGCGAACGGTCCCTCGACTTCCGCTTCCACGTCGCGATGGCCGGCGTACTCGGCATCGGCGCCGACCTGTCGCGCTGGAGCGACGAGCAGCTCGCGACCGCCGCGCGGCACATCGAGCAGTACCAGGGCATCCGCGATCTGGTTGCCGATAGCAAGGTCTACGGACTGTCGGCCGGCGTCCAGTACGTCGGTACGACGCGATCCGTGGTGTTCCTGTGGGAGACGGGTGACGGCAACGTGCGCGGGACGTTGCCGACCAGGCCGCAACGCGTGCCGCTCGTCCAGCTCGATCCCGCGAAGAACTACCGGGTGGGGGACGAGGTCCACCCGGGCAGCTATCTGCTGCAGGTCGGCGTCCGCTGGGACGGCTCGACCGACTCGAACTGCCTGGTCGTCGAAGCACTCGACTGACCGCTCCGCTCAACGGCAGCAAAGGACAACAGATGAAGCGACTACTCGGCGGGGTGATCGCGGCGGTCCTGGTGACCGCTTCGCTCGCGACCGCCACCACCTCAGCCACGGCAGCCCCTGCCGCGACGCCCGTGCTCAGCCCGACGCCGTACATGGGCTGGAACACGTACTACGGTCTCGGCGGCGACTTCACCGGGGACACGATCAAGTCGGTCGCCGACTCGCTGGTGAGTCGCGGACTGGCGAAGGCCGGCTACGACATCGTCTGGCTGGACGGCGGCTGGCAGGCCGACCAGTCGCGCAGCGACGCCGGCGACCTGCAGCCCAACCCGGCCAAGTTCCCGGACGGGCTCAAGCCGGTCGTGGACTACATCCACAGCAAGGGTCTGAAGGCCGGCATCTACACCGACGCCGGTCCGTACATCCCGGGCAGGTGCGGTCTGGGCAGCGGCGGCTACTACCAGCGCGACGCCGACCAGTTCGCCGCGTGGGGCTTCGACGCGGTCAAGGTCGACTATCTGTGCGGTATCGCGGCCAACCTGGACCCGAAGACCGTGTTCACCGAGTTCGCGCACGCACTCCGCAACAACGCGAGCCACCGGCCGATGATCTTCAACCTGTGCAACCCGGTCACCTCGCCCGACTGGGGCAACTACCCGGAGTCGCAGCAGTCGATCAACTCCTGGACCTACGCGCCGGACATCGCGCAGTCGTGGCGGACCTACACCGACGTCGGCTTCCAGGGCGACATCAAGTTCAAGGACGTACTGCGGAACTACGACGCGAACGCGCGGCACCCCGAGGTGGTCAAGCCGGGTGCGTTCAGCGACCCGGACTACCTGGCGCCCGAGCTCGGGATGACCGACGAGGAGTTTCGCACCCAGTTCACGCTGTGGGCCGTCGCGGCGGCACCGCTCGTGGTCGGCAGCGACATCCGCAAGCTCAGTGCGACGACGATCGGCATGCTGACCGATCCCGACGTACTCGCGATCAACCAGGACCGGGCCGCGGTTCAGGCTGTCCGGGTCGGTGCCGCGGGGACGACGGAGACCTGGGTGAAGCGGCTCGCCGACGGCAGCCGTGCCGTCGTGCTGCTGAACCGTGGCGACAGCGCGAAGACGCTCACCACGACCGCGGCCGCGGTCGGTCTGAGCGGACCACGGTTCACTCTGAAGAACGCGTGGACCGACAAGGTGACCGAGAGCGCCGGCGTGATCAGCGCGGCGGTCCCAGCGCACGGTACGGCGCTCTTCCGGGTGCAGCCCGCGCGTGGTGTGCCGGGGATCCCGCACGTCACCGCCGGGATTCCGCAGGTGACGAAGGTCGGAACCGACGCTCAGCCTGACGGCGTCGCGCCGGTCGTCGCCGGTGGCGACGAGCTGACCGTTCAGGTTGCCGTCCGCAACGACGGACTGCTGCCGGTGCTCCAGCCGGCCGTGACGCTTGCCGGTGGCATCGGGTGGACTGTCAAGCCGTTGTCCAAGGCCCCGGATCTTCTGGCCGGTGGCAAGCAGGCGACCTTCGGGTTCACCGTGACGCTCCCGGCCGGGGCCCCGCCCGGATCCGCGAGCCTCACCGCGTCGACGTCGTACCAGGCGATCGGGTACGGCGTGCAGCGGCAGACGACCGTGTCACCGGTCGTGGTCGCCCCCGCGCCGCCGGCCGGGACCGTCCCGCTCTCGCATCACGAGTGGATCAGCGCGACCAGCGGCTGGATGTCTCCGACCGTGGACGAGAGCGTCGGCGGCGGCAACCCGATCAAGCTCGTCGGGCAGACGTACCCGACCGGCATTGGCGTCGCGTCGCCGTCGCTCATCCGCTACTACCTCGGGAAGTCGTGCTCGCGGCTGACCGGGACCGTCGGGATCGACGATGTGGTGAGCAACGTCGGGCCGGAAGGCGGGACCTCGACGTTCCAGGTCGTCGGTGACGGCAAGGTGCTGTACGACAGCGGTGTCGTCGACCGGTTCACTCCGAAGCAGGTCGATGTGGATCTGACCGGCGTACGCGTCCTCGACCTCGTCGTCGGTGACGCCGGCGACGGCGGCTACAACGACCGTGCGGACTGGGCAGCCCCGACTGCCACCTGCTGAGTGCTGAGGAGGGGCAGGCCGGCGAGCGGTCTGCCCCTCATCAGTGTTAGGTCCAGTCGATCTCGACCGACTTGAACCAGGTCCATTCGCGGTTGCGCCAGGTGGGGGACTGGTGGGACAGGCGGGTGGCGTAATCCGGCCAGTCGGTGGGGTTTGCGGACCAGGCCTTCTCGGCGGCACCGGGGAGGCGGGGGAGCAGCATGAACTCCAGGTCTTCTTGGCTGGTGATGGTTTCGCACCAGATGGCGGCTTCTACGCCGGCGATCTGGGTGTCGGAAGTGACTTCCGGGGTGACCTCGAGCGGGTCCCAGTCGATGCCGCCGCGGATCGACACCGGCCTGTAGAAGGGGAGACCGACGCGCTGTCGCAGCTCTTCCTGGGCGGGATCGGAGGACGGCTCCGCGTGCGGGCAGTCGAAGTAGAGGCGACTCGTGGGCGACATGATCAGGCGGGATCCGTGGGCGATCGCCCGCGGCACATCCTGCGCAGCTTTCTTCATGTGCTCGACCAGCACCGGCAACAGGTCCGCCGGCACCATCGAGCTGGCGTCACCGTCGAGCGACTCGAGCTGGCGCGGCTCCAGCCAGTACTGCACGACCTCGTCGGAGCTGATGGCAGCGCGGGCGATCTCCTGCCACCCCACCACCCGCTTCCCGCGCTCGCGAACGAGCGCGGCGGCCCGCTCCACGAACGCCGCGTGCGCCTCGTCCGGCATCCCCCACGCCTCGTCCCCACCGATGTGCACATACGCGCTCTGCGGGAACTGCGGGATGACCGCATCCAGCACATCCTCGACGAACGCCCAGATCTCCGGCCGCTCCGGTTCGAAGGTATTGAGCGGGATGCTGGTTCCATCGCCGAGATCGACCGACCGGAGCTCGGCCGGCGCCAGCTCGGGGTACGCGCTGAACACCGCGGTCGTGTGCCCGGGCATATCGATCTCCGGGACCACCGTCACGAACCGCTCGGCGGCGTACGCAACCAGCTCCGCCAGCTCGTCCCGCGTGTAGTAGCCGCCCGCCCGGTCGCCGACCGCGCCCTTCGCACCGACCTCGGTCAGCATCGGTCGCGACGGCACCTCGACCCGCCACCCCTGGTCGTCGGTGAGGTGAAGGTGCAGCACGTTGAGCTTGTACAGCGAGAGCATGTCGATGACCCGGCGAACCTCGTCGGGTGCGTGGAACGTGCGTACGACGTCCAGCGACAACCCGCGCCACGCAAACCGGGGGCCGTCGATGATGCGGGTGGCCGGCAGAACCGCCGTACCGTCCTGTGCGTACGCAGCGATGAGCTGCCGGAGCGTGGTCAGCCCGCGATGCACGCCCTCCGCCGTGGCACCCCAGACGCGTACGCCGTCGCCGGCGACCTCGAGCCCGTAGCGTTCGTCGGCGTTCTCGTTGCCGTCGGCCCGCAGACCAGCGACGGGCGCGACCTCCTCGAGGCCGGCCGTGTCGATCATGACTGTGATACCGGACTTGCCGGCCAGCGTGAGTCCGGCGTCGGCCCGGACGTCGTCGACGAAGCGTGCGGCCACCTCGATGAGCTCGGCCGACTCCGCGACGACGGCGACATCGTCGCGGACGACGAAGGTCCCGTCCGGAGTGGTTTCGGTCGCGGGTGCAGGGATTACGGGAAGGGTCATGAGGAGAGTTTGCGGCAGCGGAGCGCATCGGGGTACCGCCCGGCGGATTCTTTCTGACTTTGCCGACGCGCCGTTTGATAGTGACATCTCGCTCAGTGTCGGGCACTCTCATCCTGTTGAGAACTGCTTGTTTGGACAGCTGAGGAGACAATTGTGCGCAAAGTACGCCGCCCCCGCGCCCTCGCCGCCGGTCTCGCGGCCCTACTGACAGCCACCCTGGCCCCAGCGGCCGGCCTGGCCCCCGCGGTCGCCCAGGCCGCCGACCCGTCGCAGCCGGACAGTGCGGCCGCAACCACCTCGGTGCCGGTGCAGCTCGTGTCGATCACCGACTTCCACGGATACCTGCGGCCGCCGTCGCCGGCCGACGGCGGGACCATCGCCGGGCCCGACGGAACCACGCAGGTCGTCGGCGGAGCGGCGTACCTGGCGACCCATCTGAAGGACATCCGGGCCGGTCACCAGAACTCGATCTTCTTCGCGGACGGGGACAACTTCTCCGGCTGGCCGTTCGAGGTCGACGCGCACGCGGACGAGCCGACGATCGAGGTGCTGAACGCGCTCGGGGTCGAGTTCTCCAGCGTCGGCAACCACGAGCTGGACGTGTCGAAGAGCTTCCTGGTCGACCACATGACCAAGGGCAGGTGCTTCGGCACGGTCGGCGTGGACAGCTGCTTCACCGACTCGACCGGCCGCCGGTTCCACGGGGCGGACTTCGAGTTCCAGTCGGCCAACATCGTCGACGCCACGGGCCGCACGATCGTCGCGCCGTACACGATCCGCTGGGTCCGCGATCACGGTCGCGCGTACCCGATCGGCTTCATCGGGATGACTGTCCCGGACACGCCGGTCGGCTCCACGTCGTACCAGCCGGACCTGAAGGCGCTCGACCCGGTCGAGTCGGCGAACCGCGCCGCCGCCGAGCTGACCAAGCGGGGCGTGAAGGCGATCGTGCTGAACATGCACGACGGTGGCACCGACGCGTCGGCGACGTACGACAACTGCATCAACCCGAGTGGTCCCGCGATCGACCTGGCCCGCAAGGTGACGCCGCAGATCGACGCGATCGTCACCGGGCACTGGCACGCCGCGTTCAACTGCAGCATCCCGGACCCGGACGGCAACCCGCGCCCGGTGGTCGAGGCCGCCAACCACGGCCGGCTGATCAACGAGATCAACCTGCAGCTCGACGGCCGGACCGGTGAGGTACTGCGCGACCGGACCACGTCGACCAACCACGCCGTCACCCGCGACGTCACGCCGGACCCGAAGATCCAGCAGATCGTCGACTACTGGGCGGCTGCCGGCGACCGCAAGTACGCCGAGCCGGTCGCGACGATCACCGGTGATTTCACCCGGACCGCCAATGCGGTTGGTGAAAGCACGCTGGCCGACCTGGCCGCCGACGTACACCTGTGGACCGCCCGGCAGAACGGGCCTGCGGACCTCGGCCTGATCGCGGCCAAGCCCGCCGCCGGATCCACGGCACTGCGCGGCGACCTTCTGGTTGCCAACAGCAACAAGCCGGGCGACGCCGACGGACGCGTCATGCTCGGCGAGTCGTGGGACGCGTACGGCTACGGCAACCCGGTGCTGACCGTGAGCCTTACCGGCGCCCAATTGGACGCCGTTCTCGAGCAGCAGTGGCAGACGCAGACGAACGGAACGGTGAAGTTCGCACCCCTCGCCTTGTCCGGCAATGTCACCTACGCCCTCGATGCGAGCCGCCCGGTCGGCGACCGCATCGATCCCGCCGACGTGAAGATCGAAGGCACCGCACTCGACCCGGCCAAGATCTACCGCGTCGCCGCCCTCGCCTACACAGTGATCGGCGCCGACGGCTACTCGGCCTTCAAGGCCTACACCGACCCGGTCCGCAACACCACCGACCATGAGACGTTCGCGGCGTACCTGAAGGCCCACAAGACCGTGACGCCGGCACCGCTCGACCGGGTGACGCAGAAGGGCTGACCCGTCATAGTCGATGTGTGGTGCTCGCGTTCGGCGGCGATCTGGAGTTCGACCCGGCCCTGTTCGAGGTGCGGCGGGGTGGTGTTCGGGTGCCGTTGGAGCCCCAGGCGTTCGATGTGCTGGCCTATCTCGTCTCGCACCGTGATCGGGTGGTTCCCAAAGAGGAACTGATGGACGGGGTCTGGGGCGGCCGTTTCGTCAGCGAGACGGCCGTCACCAGCCGGATCAAGCAGGTCCGGCGGGCGCTCGGCGACGATGGCCACAGTCAGCGGATGATCCGGACCCAGCACGGCCGGGGCTACCGGTTCGTCGCGCCGGTCGAGGCGCGGGCGGTGCCCCGGGCCACCGAGCCGATCCGCTACACCGTCAGCGACGGGCTCCACATCGCCTACCAGGTGACCGGTGGCGGTCCGCTCGACATCGTTTTGATTTCGGGGTTCGTGTCCCACCTCGAGCTGGACTGGGGCGACCCGCGCCACGCGCACTTCCTGCATCGGCTGGGGTCGTTCGGCCGGTTGATCCGGTTCGACAAGCGCGGCACCGGGATGTCGGACCGGCCCTCCGGCCTGCCGGATGTCGAGACGCGGATGCACGACGTCCTGTCCGTGATGGATGCCGTCGGCTCTCAGCGGGCAGTGCTCGTCGGCTACTCCGAGGGTGGGCCGATGGCGATCCTGTGCGCCGCGGCCCACCCCGAACGCGTCGCCGGGCTGGTGCTGTACGGGACGTACGCCAAGCGAGTCCGGTCGGAGGACTATCCCTGTGCGCGGAGGCAGGAAGATTGGGCCGCCTACACCGAGGAGCTCGTCACCCACTGGGACTGGGAGGCGGACATGCGGATGCGCTGCCCGTCCGCGGACGAGGCGATGCAGCGCTGGTGGGGCCAGCGCATGCGGGCCTCGGCGACGCCGTCGACGATACGGGCGCTGCTGGACATGAACGCACTCGCGGACGTCCGGGACGCGCTGCCCGCTGTCCGGGTCCCGACCCTGGTCTTCCACCGGCTCGGGGACGCGCTCGTCGATCCCGACGGCGCTCGGTACCTCGCCGAGCGGATTCCCGGCGCCCGGCTGGAGTTCATCGAGGGCCAGGACCATTTCGTCGCCGGCGATCCCGATCAGCTCCTCGACGTGATCGAGCCGTTCCTGCGCGACCTGCCCGAACCCGAACCTCGCCCGTCGGCCCTCGCCGCGGTGGCTGCACCGGCCGGGCCAGGAGCCGACGAGGTCGCGGACGACCTGGTGGCGGCGGGCGGTCGCCGGTGCTCGGGCCCGGATGACCGGATCGTGGTGCTGTTCGACGGTCCGGCGACAGCGGTGCGGGCCGGACTCGCCCGGCCACACGGAACGGCCAGGCTCGGTGTGGCCATCGCGGAGGTGCCGCGAGACGAGACCGAGCTCGACGCGTACGGCGTACTGACCGCGATCGCACTCGCCGACCGGGCGGCGCCCGGAGCGTTGTGGCTGACGTCGGCGGTGCGCGACCTGCTCGCCGGCTCCGGTGTCGTGACCGAGTACGCCGGCGAGCACGTGATCGGTGGCGTCGATCCGCAGGCAGTGTTCCAGGCGCTGTGATCAGGCGGTCGCGACGTCGATCGACACCGGCACGCCGTGCGTGATCACGTCGTACACGGCCGAGCGGTTCATGGACTGCTCGACCAGGGCCTTCAGCTTCTCCGCCTCGGCATCGCCCTTGACGTGGAAGACGACCCGGATCGCTTCGTACCCGTTGCGGACATCCGGGTCGAGGCCGAGGATGCCGAGCAGGTTGATGTCGCCCTCGACCGTGGACGTGACCTCCTCGAGGTCGATCCCCCGGGCGGCGGCGATGTTCGCGAGACCACTGGTGAGGCAGGCGGCCAGTGCGTGCAGCAGGTGCTCGGCCGGTGTCGGGCCGTTGTCATTTCCGACGAGCACCGGCGGGTGGTCGGCGTCGAAGGTGAAGTCCGCCGGACGCGTGTTCTCCTGGCCCGCGCCGTAGAACGCGTTGATCGTGCCGCGGTTGTGCGTGCCGCTGATCCACCGGTTGGTGGCGCGGAACTGGAACCGGGCGATCTCGGGCTGGGCCCTGACGGCGTCGATGGTGGCGAACAGAGTCTCGGTGTCCACACCGTTGCGAGGTTGAGCTGTCGTGGTGTCGGTCATGGTCCTGTTCCTTTCACTGGGTGTTCAGGCGGCCAGGCGAGCCGTGGGGCCGGGAAATCCGGCGAGCTGCTCGGCCTCGCGCTCAAGTGCGTCGCTCAGCTGGAGCTGAAGTTCGACGAAGCGCGCCGGTGGTGGAAAGGCGGTCAGCGCACGAGTCAGGTCGAAGACCTCACGCGCCATCGCGTCCCGGCTTTCCTGGTACGACGTCATCGCGGCCTGCTCGCCGGCCGGGTCCCGGAGGCTCCGGTCGATCGCGGTGGCCAGCAGTTCCGCGTCCCGGAACGCGTCGGTGATGCCGTGACCGGTGATCGGGTCCCGGTGGTATCCGGCGTCGCCGACGAGCGCCCATCCCGGGCCATGCGCCTGGCGACGGTAGTTCGGCAGATTCGCCGTGCCGCGCAGCCGGGCGGTGATGCGGCCGGCGCGTACTCGACGGCCGAGGTCGGGTACCAGCAGTTCCAGCTGTTCGACGAAGGCGGCGGTACGCCCGGTGCCCGCGGTCCGGATCGGTTCCAGCAGCGGTGTCGGGCGGATCAGCCACACACACGCTTCGCCGTCGTTGGTCGGGAAGACACCGGCGAACGCATCCGGTGCGATGTGGAACTCATAGGTGTCCGGGCGGAGACCGATCACGTACGTGTAGAAGACCGCACACGGTGACGTGAACCGCTCGACTATTTCGGCACCGAGGTAACCGGCCATGCGTGACCCGCGGCCGTCCGCGCCGACGACCATCCGGGCAGGCAGTTCAACGTGGTCGCCCGTCGCAGTACGGCCCGCGATTCCGCTGACCCTTCCGTTGTCCGACCGCAGCACCCCGGTCGCGGTCACACCTGTCCGTAGCCGGGCGCCCGCTTCCTGCGCCGCGTCGGCGAGCAGGCCGTCGAGCACCCGGCGTCGTGGCGCGACCAGCAGGTCCACGCCGGCGCGCTGCTTGATCCGCCGTACCTTCGGCTCGCCCTCGATGTCGAACAGAACCTGCGTGATCGCCGGCGCGCCGCTGTCCAGGACGCGATCGAGCAGACCCCAGCGGGACAGTTGGACGACGCCGCCACGGATGAGTCCGTGCGTCGACAGCGTGTCGCTCGGCAGTCGCGTCTTGTCGACCATGAGGACGTCGTGGCCCATCCCCGCCAGCAACCTCGCGGTCGCCGCCCCGGCACACCGTGCCCCGACCACCACGACGTCGTACATCTCGCCCCCATCTCAGTTCCGATGGGACGACTCTGCCGCCGCTCTGCCGTCGGAAGCTTGGAGACCAGGTGGAGGATCCGATCACCACGAATCCTCCACATTCGGTTCGGCTAGCTGTTGTGCTGTCCGCTCCGGTACTGGTCGGCGAGGTTCTTGAGGTAGGCGGCGCTGGCCTTCGGGGTTCGGGTTTGGGTGTCGTAGTCGATGCGGACGATGCCGAAGCGTTTGACGTAGCCGTAGGCCCATTCGAAGTTGTCCATCAGGGACCAGGCCAGGTAGCCGCGGATGTCGGCGCCCTGGCGGATGGCTTCGGCCACGGCGGCGAGGTGGGAGGCGAAGTAGGCGGTGCGGCCGGTGTCGTCGACGAAACCGGTGGCGTCGGGCACGTCCTCGAAGGCGGAGCCGTTCTCGGTGATGACCATCGGGAGGCCCGGGTAGTCGCGGGCGATGCCGACGAGGAGGTCGGTGAAGCCTTCTGGGACGATCTCCCAGTCCATCGCCGTGCGGGGCTTGTCCAACGGGACCGTGCGGCTGATCGGCAGCCCGTCTGCGTCCACCGTGCTGCCGTCCTCGGCGTAGCCGGTGAACTTCTGGCTGAAGTAGTAGTTCACCCCGAGTACGTCGATCGGCGCCGAGATGATGTCCAGATCGCCGTCGAGAACCGGGAGTTCGACACCTTCGCGGGCCAGGTCGGCGACCACATCGGCGGGGTAGCGGCCGAAGACGAGCGGGTCGAGGTAGATCCGCCGTCCCAACCCGTCCGCACGTCGCGCCGCCTCGACATCCGGCTCAGCATCCGAAGCCGGGTACGCCGTCGCCACGTTCAGCGTGATCCCGATGTCGAGCTTCCGCGGCGACGCCTCCCGCATCCGCTCAGTCGCCAACCCGTGACCGAGCAGCAGGTGATGAACGGCTGCCAGGGCCGCCGGGTACTCGCGCCGCCCGGGCGCATGAGCGCCGTACGCGTAGCCGAGCATCGCCGAGCACCACGGCTCGTTCAGTGTGGTCCAGGTGTCGACCCGATCCTTCAGCGCGTCGAACACCATCATCGAGTAGTCCGCGAACCGGTACGCCGTGTCGCGCACCGGCCAGCCGCCTGCGTCCTCGAGCTCCTGCGGCAGATCCCAGTGGTACAGCGTCACCCACGGATCGATGCCCTGGGCAAGCAGCTCGTCGACGAGCCGGTCGTAGAACGCGATCCCGGCCGGGTTCACCGGACCCCGGCCGCGCGGCTGCACCCGCGGCCACGCCACCGAGAACCGGTAGGTGTCGAACCCGAGGTCCTTGATCAGGGCAACATCGGCGGGCATCCGGTGGTAGTGGTCGCACGCGACATCCCCGGTGTCGCCGTTGTCGATCGCGCCCGGCACCCGGCAGTAGGTGTCCCAGATCGACGGCGTCCGGCCGTCGGCGTCGATGGCGCCCTCGATCTGGTACGCCGACGTCGCGACACCCCACCGGAATCCGGCCGGCAGCCCCGCAACGAGATTGGCGTCCTCCGAAACAGACATAGTACTCATTGTCACCCTTCAGAGAGATAGGCCGGAACCCGGCCGGGCAGCCAGCAGGCGACAGACCGGCTGGGATCGTTGCGCGCCGACGGGATCCCCAGCAGCGGGATCTCCACCGAGCAACGGTCGAACGCATGCGGGCAGCGTGGGTGGAACGAACATCCGGACGGCATCCCGCGCAGGTCGGGTGGCGAACCAGGGATCCCGGCCAGCTCCTTGCGGGCACCGCGCAGGGCCGGGAAGGACTTGAGCAGCCCCTCGCTGTAAGGATGCAACGAGTCCTTGTACAGGTCCGCCGACCGCGCCTCCTCGACGATCCGGCCGCCGTACATGATCGCGATCCGGTCGGAGAACTCGACCAGCAGCGAGAGGTCGTGCGTGATGAACAGGACCGAGAACCCGAGCCGCTCGCGCAGCTCGACCAGCTGGGCCAGGATCTGCCGCTGCATGACCACGTCGAGCGCGGTGGTCGGCTCGTCCATGATGACGATCTGCGGTTCCAGGACGAGCGCCATGCCGATCATCACGCGCTGCCGCATGCCGCCGGACAGCTGATGTGGGTACGCGTCCATCCGGTCGGCGGAGATGCCGACGAGCTTGAGCATCTCCTTGGCCCGCGCGACCCGTCCCTGCGGACTCAACTGCGGCTCGTGCGCCCTGATCACGTCGAGCATCTGGGTCGACACCTTGTGCACCGGGTTCAGCGAGTTCATCGCGCCCTGGAACACGATCGACGTCTCGGCCCAGCGAAACTTCCGCAACTCCGGGTCCGTCAGCGCCATCACGTCGTACGCGTCGCCGCTCGGCGGGTGGTAGATCACCGAGCCTCCGCTGATCACGCCAGGTGGTGGCAGCAGTCGCGTCACGCCGTACGCCAGCGTCGACTTGCCGCTGCCGCTCTCGCCGGCCAGCCCGAGCACCTCGCCGCGATGCAGCGTCAGCGTGACGTCGCGGACCGCCTGCACGGCCTGATCGCCGAGGCCGTAGTCGACGTGGAAGTTCCTGATCTCCAGCACTGGCCTGGTCATGGGGCCTCCCGGCCTGGACTGAGGAGCGTAGGGAGCGTAGCGACTGAAGTGACGAGGGAAGGCCGGGAGTTCAAGCCCCATGACCCGCCGTGCCGGAGGCGCGGCAATGACACAGTCATGCCGCGTCCTCCTTCCGGCGTACGACGGGAGTCGCAGGCGCATCCTTGGACGACAGGACCGGGGTGAACCCGACCCGCATCCGGACCGAGTGACCGTCCGTGGTCTTCACCCGGGTGTGACCGCTGCTGCGCAACCGCGGGCTGACGAACTCGTCGATCCCGAAGTTGATCAGCGACAGCGCCGTACCGAGGATCGCGATCGCGAGACCGGCCGGGACGAACCACCACCAGGCACCCTGAGCCAGGGCCTGCTGGCTTTGCGCCCAGAACAGGATCGTTCCCCAGTTCCATTCGGAGATCGTCGAGATGCCGATGAAGGCCAGCGTGATCTCGGACATCACCGCGAAGATGACCGTGCCGACGAAGCCGGAGGCGATGATCGCGGTCAGGTTCGGCATGATCTCGGCGGTGATGATCCGCCAGGTGCTCTCACCGGTCGCGCGCGCGGCCTCGACGTAGTCGCGCCGTCGCAGCGACAGCGTCTGCGCCCGCAGCACGCGCGCGCCCCAGGCCCACGAGGTGAAACCGATGACCAGGGCAACCATGAGATCGCCGGCCGAAGGGATGGTCGAGGCGACGATGATGATCAGCGGCAACGCCGGGATGACCAGGAAGACGTTCGACAACGCCGACAGGCTCTCGTCCGCGGCGCCGCCGAGGAAGCCCGCGCTGACACCGATCAGGATCGACAACGCGGTCGCGACGATGCCGGCCAGCAGGCCCACGAACATGACGCCGCGGGTGCCGACCAGGACCTGGCTGAAGATGTCCTGCCCGAGGTGCGTCGTCCCGAACCAGTGCTTGCCGGACGGCGGCTGGATCAGGTCGCTGCTGCGGGCGGACGGGTCGTACGGCGCGATCCACGGGCCGATGATCGCGATCAGGCAGAAGAACGCGAGCACGATCAGGCCGGTGGCGGCCTTGGGGTTGGCGACGAAACGCAACCGGCGACGCTTCGCCGGTGCGGCGGCGACCTCGGGACCTCCCGGCGTGACGGCGGTGATGGTGGTGGCTGGCGCTGACACGGTGATCAGCCCTCCTTCCGGGTGCGCGGGTCGAGCAGCAGGTACGCGATGTCGGCCATCAGGTTGGCGACGAGCACGGACAGCGTGATCACCAGGAACACGCCCTGCATCAGCGGGTAGTCCTTCGCGCCGACGGCCTGGAACAGGTTGTAGCCGATGCCCGGGTAGGAGAAGACGATCTCCACCAGCAGCGTGCCGCCGACGATGAAGCCGAGCGACAGCGCGAAGCCGGAGACGCTCGGCAGCAGCGCGTTCCGGGCGGCGTAGCCGACCATCACCCGGCGCTCGGGCAGACCCTTGGCATGGGCAACGGTGATGTAGTCCTCGGATGCGACGGTCACCAGCATGTTCCGCATGCTGAGGATCCAGCCGCTGACCGACGAGATCAGGATCGTAACGGCCGGGAGCAGGCTGTGCTGGATCGCGCTGCCGATGAACTGGCTGTCCCAGGCCGGCACCAGGCCGGGCTCGTACCCGCCCGACGACGGGAAGAAGCTGCCGGGACCGGCCAGCAGCGTGATCGCCAGCAGGCCCAGCCAGAAGTACGGGATCGACGACAGGAAGGTTGTCGCGGGCAACAGCCCGTCCAGCCAGGAGCCGCGGCGCCAACCCGCCAGGACCCCGAGCGACGTACCGATCATGAAGCTGGCGAACGTCGTGATGCCGACCAGTGCGATCGTCCACGGCAGGCTCTGCCGAAGGATCTCCGAGACCGGGGTGGGGAAGAAGGTGAACGACAACCCGAGGTCGCCGTGGAGCACCTGGCCCCAGTAGTCGACGTACTGGCTCCAGAGCGAGGCGTTCTTGTCCAGGCCGAACAGCACGTACAGCGAGTTGATCGCCTCGGTGCTCATCTGGCCCTGGAACTTGTTGATCAACGAGGTGACCGGGTCGCCCGGGATCAGCCGCGGGATGAAGAAGTTGATGGTGAGCGCGGCCCACGCGGTGAAGAGGTAGAAGGCGATCCGTTGCAGGAGGAACCTCACTTCGCCGCCCCTTCCTCGTAGAGCCAGCACGCGGCCCAGTGACCCGGATTGGTCGGCAGGTCGAACTGCGGCGGGAGCTCGGTCGAGCACTTCGGCATCGCGTGCACGCAGCGCGGGTGGAAGCGGCAACCGGACGGCGGCGAGATCAGGCTCGGCGGCTCACCGCTGCCCTGGTCCTCCGGTGCGCGCAGATCTCCGACCCGGTCCAGACGATCGGGGTCCGGGGCGCTCTCGATCAGCAGGCGGGTGTACGGATGCGCCGGGTTCTGGGTCACGGTCTCCGAGTCGCCGCCCTCGACCAGCCGGCCGGCGTACATCACCAGCGTCTCGTCGGCGAAGTAGCGGGCCGACGCGATGTCGTGGGTGATGTAGAGGATGGCCAGGTTGAGCCGTTCCTTGAGGTCACGCAGCAGGTTCAGTACGCCGAGCCGGATCGACACGTCGAGCATCGAGACCGGCTCGTCCGCGAGCAGCGCCTCCGGGTCGGCGCCGAGGGCACGGGCGATCGAGACGCGCTGACGCTGTCCGCCGGACAGTTCGTGCGGGAACTTGTCGAGGTAGCGCTCCGGCGGGGTGAGCTGCACCTGGACCAGCAGGTCGCGCAGGTTCTCCTCGAGATCACCTGCCCGGCCGTGGATCTTCAGCGACCGGGTCAGGTGGTACCGCACGGTGTGCGTCGGGTTCAGCGAGGCGAACGGGTCCTGGAAGATCATCTGCACCCGGCGGCAGTACGCGCGGAACCTGCGGCCGCCGCGGACCGTGACGGACTCGCCGTGCAACCGGATGTCACCGGACGTCCGCCCGTACAACTGGGCCATCAGCCGGGCGACGGTCGACTTGCCCGAGCCGGACTCGCCGACCAGTGCGGTCACGCGGCCCCGGCGCAGGGTGAGCTTGATGTCGTCCACCGCGTGGACGGCCTTGCGATCGCGGCTGAGCAGGTCGCGGACTCCCCGCCGGACCGGGAAATGCTTGGTGAGGCCGTCGGCCTCGAGGACCACCTCGGTGTCGGTCACCGTCATGGATTCGGGTCTCCTGTCGTGGCACCGCGGCGCCGGGAGCGTGAACTCCCGGCGCCGCGGTCCGGCCTCACTGGCTGCCGGCGGGCTTCAGGTTCAGGACGATCTGCAGCGCGTTCTGCTGGGTCGGCTGGGCCGGCCCGTACTGGTTCTGCTCGTCCGGCCAGCCGACCCAGTTCTTGGTGCTGTAGAGGCCGCCGACGTTGGACGCCGAGGTGGGGATCATCGGCATCTGCTCGACCATGATCTTCTGCAGCGTGTTCAGCGCCGTGCTCCGGGTCGCGTCGTCGGCGGCGTTGGCGTACTCGTCCAGCGCCTTGGTCGCCTCCGGGCTGTTGAACCGGCCGTAGTTGCCGCTCACGCCGCCCTTGCCGACCGGCTTCAGGATCTTGCCGTCCATGATGTTCTGGTAGATGTCGAACGGCGTCGCGCCGCCGTTGGTCCAGTGCATCGCCGCGTCGAAGTTGCCCTCGTCGATGTTCTTGAACCACGCGTCCTGGTTGGCCTTGTCGACGGTGGCCTTGATCCCGATCGTGGACAGGTTGTCCTTGATGATCTCCAGGTCGGTGATGTAGTCGGACCAGCCGGCCGGGTCGGTCAGCGTGATCGTCACCGGCTTGCCGGTCGGGTCCTTCAGCACGTTGCCCTCGAGCTTGAAGCCGGCGTCGGTCAGGTCCTTCTTCGCGCTGTCGACGTCGACCGAGTGCGTCTTGTCCTTGTAGTCCGGCGCGATGAACGACTCACCGGCCGGGGTCGGGATGCCCGTGACGGACTCGACCTTCGGGTAGAAGTAGCCGGCCTCGCCCTGCTGGAAGATGTCGTCGCGGTTGATCACCTTGTCCATCGCCCGCCGCAGCGCCGGGTTGTCGAAGGGCTTGCGGGTGGTGTTGATCCACAGACCGTGGATGCCGAGGTTCGCCGGGAACCAGAGCTTGTGGTTCTTCGGGTCCTTGTCCTGGTAGACGGCCTTCACGTTCGGGACGAAGACGAAGCTCCACTCCGAAGCGCCGTTGGCCAGCGCGGTGGTCTGCGCGTTGTTGTCGTTGTACGACGTGTACCGCAGCTCCTTCACCTTCGGCAGGTCCTGCCAGTACGAGTCCCGGAGCGTCAGCGTGGTGGTCTGCGGGGTGAACGACTTCACCGTGTACGGACCGGTGCCGATCGGGTTCTTCAGCGTGTCCTGGGTCGGGTCCTTCAGGGTCGACCACTGGTGCTTCGGGACCACGAACACGGTCAGGATCTTGTTCTGGTTGGTGAACTGGGACCGGGTGAAGGTCAGGTCGACCTTGTTGCCGGACGCGGTGATGGTGCCGTACGGGATCGCGTCCTGGTTCAGGCCCTCGTGGTCCTTGCGGAGCTGGAACGAGTAGGCGACGTCGTCGGCCGTCATCGGCTGGCCGTCGGACCACTTCACCCCGTCGCGGATCGTGAACGACAGCTTGGTGAAGTTCGCGTCCCACTTCCACTCGGTGGCCAGCCACGGCTTGCCCGGCTCGGTCGGCTTGATGCCGTTGATCATCACCAGCGGCTCGAAGATCATCCAGCGGTAGCCCAGCGAGGCGCCCGAGGAGGAGCCCAGGAACGGGTTGTGGTTCTCGGTCTGCGGGCCGTTCGGCATGCCGACGTTCAGCACGGTGGCCGCGCTGCTCGACGTGTTGGCGGCATTGTTCCCGTCCCCGTTACTGCAGGCAGCCAGTGCGGCTGCCGCGAGCAAGCCCGTGAGGGCCAGCGCGACAGTACGTCGTGCTCGCATCGGTTCCTCCTGTGTATCTGTTGGCGGATGCTCACGCCTGAGCCGCGTGAGCAGGTGCATCGTGGCGTGAGAACGCTCTCATGGGAAGAGCGGACGCCTTAACGGATCGATCTCGAAGGGTTCTCGCCGGCGGCGGGACAGGGGCAGCTGCCCCGCCGCCGGAGCCTTCAGTGGGACCGGGATTTCGGGGCGGGTCTGGTCCTCGGAATGGCTTTCGGGGCGGTTGAGCTGCGGACGATCAGCGTCGTCGGCAGCACTTGGGGTTCGGCCGGCAGCGGCGTTCCGCCGAAGTAGCCCATCAGCATCCGGGCCGCGGCCTGACCCATCTGGCGCATCGGCTGATGCACCGTGGTCAGGGGCGGCTCGGTGTGTTCGGCGTACGGAATGTCGTCGAAGCCGACCACCGACACGTCGTTCGGCACGTTCCGCCCGGTCTCCCGGACGGCCTGGATGGCGCCGCCGGCCGACAGATCGTTGTGGGCGAAGATCGCGTCGAACTCGAGCCGCTGGTCGAGTGCGTACTGGACGCCGCGGCGTCCGCTCGCATGGGTGAAATCGCCTTCGAACACGAGTCTCGGGTCGAGCTCGAAGCCGGCCTCGGCGTAGGTGTCGCGGAAGCCGTCCAGGCGTTCGTGGGTGCAGCCGAACCGTTCGACGCCGGTGATCACCAGTGGCCGGCGGCGGCCGAGTTCGAGCAGGTGCCGGGCGGCGCACTCGCCCCCGGCCCGGTTGGTGGTGGCGACGGACGGGAACTGTGGGCGCCGGGCCCGGTCGTCGATCAGGACGACCGGAAGGCCGCGCGCGTGGAGTTGCTCGATGTAGGTGAGCGTGCCTTCCGGCTCGATCACCAGCAGGCCGTCGAACGACTGGGCCGAGACCTGCGAGGCGAACTGGTGCATCGACTCCTCACCCCGGTTGAAGGTGAACAGCAGCAGTCCGTAGCCCTCGCTCTCGACCACGTCGACGGCGCCCTGCAGCACCTCGCCCATCCAGGGCCAGGTGAGCGACGGGACCAGCATGCCGACGATCCGGGTCCGGCCGCGGGCCAGGCCGACCGCACGGGCGCTCGGTACGTAGCCGAGCTCGTCGATCACCTGACGGACCCGCTCGGCGGTGCGCAGGTCGAGCTCACCCTTGCCGTTGAGCACGCGCGACACGGTCGTCTTGCTGACACCGGCACGCGCCGCGACATCGGCGATGGTGATCGACACTGCACTGCTCCCCTCGGGCGGGTGAGGGTTCCGGTTGGGGCCGGAACCGGTTTCGGAAGCGGTTCCGTAGAGTGAAGCCGAGTGAGCAAGGCGTCGTCAATCACGGGGTGGTAACGAATCGCGGCTTAATTCATGATCTGGACGAAGGTGCCCCTTCCGGCCTGTCGGTACGACGTGATGAACTCTGGGCGAGCGGCCTGCCGGGGGCCGGACAGGCAGGGGCAGAGGGCATGGACGTTCGGCGGACCACTGTGCGCGACATGCGGCGGTCCAACCGGTCCGTGATCCTCACCGGCATCTACCGCGACGGTCCGCTCAGTCGCCAGGAGCTGAGTGTCCGGACGTCGCTGAGCGCCGCGAGCGTCAGCAACCTGGTCGGCGAACTGATCGCCGAAGGCGTGGTCGAGGAGGCCGGCTCGGTCGAGTCCGAGGGTGGCCGGCCGCGCGTCCTGCTGCGGGTGTCACCGACGTTCCGGTACGTCGTCGGCGCCGAGGTCGGCGAGACCCGGGTGCGGGTCGAACTGTTCGACCTGGCGATGACCGTGCTCGCCACCTGGGATCACCCGATCAACGAGCCGCAGCCCGCGGTGGTCGTGCGGCACGTGCTGGCCGGCCTGGCCACGGTGATCGCGTCGGCCGGCATTCGGCCGGAGTCGGTTCTCGGTCTCGGCGTGGCGGTGGCCGGCATCGTCGAAGGGGATGCCGTCGTACATGCCCAGACGCTCGGCTGGGACGCCGTACCGATCGGGAAGATGCTTGCCGAGGGCACCGATATCCCGATCCAGGTGGACAACGGTGCGAACACCCTCGGCCAGGCGGAGATGTGGTACGGCGCCGGCCGCGGCTCCACCGACGCAGTGGTCGCCCTGGTCGGATCCGGCGTCGGTGCGGCCCTGGTCACCGACGGCTCGAGCTACCGCGGGACCCGCAGCAGCGCAGGCGAGTGGGGCCACATGACGATCGCGTACGGCGGCCGTGAGTGCCGATGCGGCGCGGTCGGCTGCCTGGAGGCGTACGTCGGCGCGGAAAGCGTGCTGGATCGCTATCACCAAGCCGGCGGATCTGAGGTGTCCGCTGACGAGGAGACGGCGTTCGTGGAGTTACTCGATGCCGCGAGCAACTCGGAGCCCGCGGCAACGGTCGTGACGGACACGATCGGCTATCTCGCCGCCGGGTTCGCCAATCTGGTCAACCTGGTCAACCCCGAGCGCATCGTGCTCGGCGGCTGGGCCGGACTGCTGCTGGGCGAGCGGTATCTGCCGCAGTTGCGCGAGGAGGTCGGCAAGCACGCCCTGCGGCAGCCGTATCAGCAGGTCACGATCGTGCTGTGTGAACTGGGCCGCGACGCCGTAGCTCTCGGCGCCGCGACCCTCCCAGTGTTCCGGTTACTGCGCGATGGAGGCGTAGTGCCCCCGCGGGCTTAGACGGTCCACTTCTGGTTGGCGGCGCCGGTGCAGGTCCAGGTCTGGACCGGAGTCGCGTTGGCGGAGTTGTTGCCGGTGACATCGAGGCACTTGTTGGCCTGTGGGTTCACCAGGTCATGGCCGGCCGAGTAGGTCCATTGCTGTGCGCCGGTCCCGTTGCAGGTCCAGAGCTGGACTTTCGCGCCGTCGGCAAGGGATCCTGCGTTCACGTCGAGACACTTGCCCAGGGCACGGATCGTGCCGTCGCCGGGGCGGGTCCACTGCTGGGCGCCGGTGCCGTTGCAGTCGTAGAGCTGGACCGGCGTACCGTCCGCGGAGTTGGCGGCGGCGACGTCCAGGCACTTGCCGGCCAGGCCGGTGATCTGCGTTCCGCCGGAGCTGCTGCCGAGGCTGGAGACGCGGACGTAGTCGACCGTCATCGTCTGCGGCATCACCGTCGAGCCGTCGGGGTAGCCCGGCCAGTAGCCGCCGACCGCGACGTTCATGATCAGGAAGAATGGGTGGTCGTAGACCCACCGGTTGCCGTTCAGGTCGGCCGGCGTACGGCGCTGGTACTGGACGCCGTCGACGAACCAGGTGATCGCGTTCGGCTCCCAGTCGACCCGGTACGTGTGGAACCCATTGCGGAACGGCTGTCCGTCCGGAGAGTTGTACGCCGCGCCGATGCCGCCGGCGCCGGAGTAGCCGGGACCGTGGATCGTGCCGTGCACGGTGTTCGGCTCGCGGCCGATGTTCTCCATGATGTCGATCTCGCCGTCGTTCGGCCAGTTGCCGCCACCAAGCATCCAGAACGCGGGCCAAACCCCTTGCGTACCGGGGATCTTGATCCGGGCCTCGAATCGGCCGTAGGTCTGGGTGAACGTCTGCGCGGTGAGCAACCGGGCCGAGGTGTACTGGCAGGGGCCGTAGTGGCACTGGAAGCCACCGTTCTCCTGGCGGGCGGTGATCACCAGGTTGCCTTGGCCGTCGAGCGCGGAGTTGCGGGTGCTGTTGGTGTAGTACTCGCGCTCGTCGTTGCCCCAGCCGGAGCCGCCGATGTCGTACCGCCACTTGGCGGGATCGGGGGCCTGGCCGGCCGGGCCGTCGAAGGTGTCCTCCCAGATTGTCGCCGTCGCCGCGGCGGGTGCCTGCTGACGGGCTTGAGCGGGGGCTTGGAGGACGGTGGTGCCGACGAGTGCGGCACCGATCGCGACGAGCGCCGCGACACGGGAACGCTTCATGGATGCCTCACTTCTCACGGGGGCGTCGGGAGACAGGGCTCGGCCGCAGCTTGCTGTGAGAACGCTTTCACGTCAAGGTCGTGACTAAATAAAAGACCTGAAAAAAGTGCGGGCACGCCGTTGACAGGGCTGTGCACGGATGGTTACCTCGTGCTGACCACCTGTTGCGGCGCGGGCAGACGCCGACAACCCCTGTGATGTCCCAGAACCCTTTAGTACAAGGGAGAACCGCCCCATGCCCGCGAAACGCTTCCTGCCGGTTGCGGTCGCCGCCTTGTGCGTGGCCGCCGCCGGACTCGGTTTCGGCACCGCCCTATCCGCCCAGGCCGCCGGTGAGCAGGTCAACATCTGGCTGACCACCACGAACGACTCGGCCGGCCAGAACGTCACCCGTGGCCTGCAGCAGCAGACGCCGGTCAACTTCGGCCCGGCCGGCGGCTCGGCCAACCAGACGATCACGGTCAACGAGAACACGACGTACCAGTCCTTCGAGGGCGGCGGCGCGTCGTTCGCCGACAGTTCCGCCTGGCTGCTGAACAGCAGCAACACGATCTCCGCGGCCACCCGCGACCAGGTGATGAAGGACCTGTTCGACCCGGTCAACGGGATCGGCCTGGCCTTCATCCGCAACCCGATGGGCGCCTCCGACCTGGCCCGGTTCAACTACTCCTTCGACGACACCTGCTGCGACCTGAACGACTTCAGCATCTCCCACGACCTCGCCGACGTGGTTCCGCTGACCAAGCAGGCGCGGCAGCTCAACCCGGCGGTCAAGGTGATGGGCTCGCCGTGGAGCGCGCCGGCCTGGATGAAGGACAACAACGACTTCGTCCACCGCGGCTGGCTGAAGGCCGAGTACTACCCGATGTACGCGCAGTACTTCGTGAAGTACATCCAGCAGAACGAGGCCCAGGGCAACCACATCGACTACGTCTCGGTGCAGAACGAGCCGACCTGTTGCGGCACTGACAGCACCGGCTACGCGTCGATGAACTGGAACGGCTCCGGGCTGCTGGAGTTCACCAAGAACAACCTGATGCCCGCGCTGCACGCTGCCGGGCTGAGCACCAAGGTGCTGATCCTCGACTACAACTGGGGCAACTACAACGACCTCGGTTCGGTCCCGCTCGCCGACGCCGCGCTGCGCAACGACCCGAACTTCGGCGGCATCGCCTGGCACGGGTACGGCGGCGACGTGAACCTGCAGACCCAGATCCACAACCAGTACCCGAACGTGAACGCGTACATGACCGAGCACTCGGGCGGCACGTGGATCCCGAACCAGCAGGTCGAGGACATGAACAACCTGATCGACTACACCCGCAACTGGGACAAGTCGTGGGTGAAGTGGGGCATCGCCCTGGACGAGAACCACCTGCCGTACGTCGGTGCCGGCTGCAACGTCTGCACCGGACTGGTCACCGTGCACCGCAACGACGGCCAGCGTGGTCAGGTCACCAAGACGGTCGAGTACTACACGATGGGCCACCTGACCAAGTTCGTGAAGCCGGGTGCGCTGCGGATCGACTCGACCGCGAACGCCTCGGTGAAGAACGTGGCCTGGAAGAACCCGGACGGCTCGAAGGCGCTGATCGCGTTCAACACCACCGGCAGCTCGCAGTCGGTGCGGGTGAACTGGGGTTCGCAGTCCTTCGTCTACACGCTACCGACCAAGACGTCCGCGACCTTCACCTGGTCCGGCACGCAGGGCGGCGGCGGTGGTGGCGGCTCCCAGATCACCGGCCTGGCCGGCAAGTGCATCGATGTCGCCGGAGCCAACAGCGCCGACGGGACCGGGGTGCAGCTCTACGACTGCAACGGTACGGCGGCGCAGCAGTGGACCCGGCCGGGTGACGGCACGATCCGTGCCCTCGGCAAGTGTCTCGACGTGAACGCCGGATCGGTCGCCGACGGTGCTCGCGTGCAGCTGTACTCGTGCAACGGCAGTGCGGCGCAACAGTGGACTTATACGAGTGGGAGAGATCTGGTGAATCCGCAGGCGAACAAGTGTCTTGATGTCACCGGCAACAACTCCGCGAACGCGACCCCGTTGCAGCTCTGGACCTGCACGGGCGCCGCGAACCAGAAGTGGACCGTCTGATGCGCCGGGTGGCGGCGGTCGCCGCGGCTCTGGTGCTCGGTGCGGGACTGCTCATGACGGCTGCACCCGCGGAGGCGGCGACCGGGACGATCACGGGGTTGGCCGGGAAGTGCGCCGACGTTGCCGCGGCCAACAGTGCCGACGGGACCGCCGTACAGCTGTATGACTGCAATGGAACGGGAGCGCAGAACTGGACGCGCAGCTCGAATGGCACGCTGACGGCGCTGGGCAAGTGCCTCGATGTCAGCGCCGGCTCGGTGGCGAACGGTGCTCGCATCCAGTTGTGGACCTGCAACGGCAGCGCCGCGCAGCAGTGGACCTACACGGCCGGCCGGGATCTGGTGAACCCACAGGCGAACAAGTGTCTCGATGTCACCGGCAACAACTCCGCGAACGGTACGCCGTTGCAGCTGTGGACCTGCGCTGGTACGGCGAACCAGAAGTGGAACGTCCCGGCGGCCGATGACGGACCGCCGCCGACCGGTGGCGCGCCGATGGCGGCAGCGCCGTACCTGTACCAGGGCTGGGGCAGCCCGCCCAACCCGGCGACTGTGATGAACGCGACCGGCGTGAAGTGGTTCACGATGGCGTTCATCCTGTCCAACGGCTACTGCAACCCGATGTGGGACGGCGGCCGGCCGCTCACGGGTGGAGCCGATCAGCAAGCGCTGAACACGATCCGCGCCAATGGTGGAGACGCCGTGGTGTCGATCGGCGGCTGGTCCGGTAACAAGCTCGGTCAGAGCTGCAACAGTGCGAGTGAGCTGGCCGGCGCATACCAGAAGGTGATCAACGCGCTGTCGCTGAAGGCGATCGACATCGACATCGAGGACCAGGAGTTCGCTCAGGCGGCCGTGCGGCAGAAGGTGATCGACGCGCTGAAGATCATCGAGCAGAACAACCCCGGGATCGTCACCTACCTGACCTTCGGTACCACGACCTCCGGGCCGGACGGGAACGGCCAGGACCTGATCCAGCGCGGCGCGGCCTCCGGGCTGAACCTCGACGGCTGGGTGATCATGCCGTTCGACTTCGGCGGCGGCTCGACCAACATGGGCACGCTGACCCGGCAGGCGGCCGACGGGCTGAAGAACCAGGTCAAGGCGGCGTACGGGCTGAGCGACGACGCGGCGTACCGGAAGATCGGCATCTCGTCGATGAACGGGATCACCGATGTGGCCGGCGAGCGGGTCAACCTGTCCGACTTCGAGTCGATGCTGTCGTACGCGTCCGAGCACCACCTGGCGCGCTTCACGTTCTGGTCGGTCAACCGTGACCGCCCGTGCACCGGCGGCCCGGCGGACTCCTGCGGTGGCGTCTCCCAGCAGCCCTGGGACTACACCAAGATCATCGGCCGCTACCGCGGCTAAGCCCGATCGGCCGCCACCGCGGCCGAGCCCATCGGCCGCGACGCGCCGAGCCAGCTGAGCCGCTGACGCCGGCGGGGGCCAGGTGAGCCGCTGGCGCGGCGGAGCCAGGTGGGCCGCTGACGCGGCTGAGCCGCGGAGGGGTGGGCAGGTTCCGGCCTGCTCACCTCTCCTCTTCTCCTCCTGCCGCGACGCGAAGCGTCGCGGCAGGAGTTCTGTTTGACCCTCCGGTTACCGGAGGGTGGAAGCTTGTCGCATGACGGCAACGGTGACAGTCGGCGAGTTCTCCCGTCTCACGCATCTGAGCGTGAAGACGTTGCACCACTACCACGAGATCGGGCTGCTCGCGCCCGCATCCGTCGACCCGTCGTCCGGCTACCGCCGCTACGGCACCACTCAGGTGGAGACCGCGCTGCTGATCCGACGGCTCCGCGAACTGCGGATGCCGTTGCCCGAGGTCCGGGACCTGGTCGAGTCGACCGACGGTGTCAAGCGTGAGGAGACACTGCGGACGCATCTCGAGCGGATGGAGAAGGAGCTCGCCCACACCCGCGAGGTCGTCACATCCCTCCGTGAACTGCTGACGCCGGGGCAGCCCGTGCTGGATGTCGAATACCGGTTCATTCCGCCGTTCCGGGCGTACGGCGTCCAGGGCCGAGTGGACCGCGACGACATCGGCCCGTGGTGCGAATACGCCTTCGGCAAGCTCGACGCGGTCGCCGGTGACATCAAGGCCCGGGCGGGAGCGACGTACAGCGACGAGTTCTTCACCGAGGAGGCCGGTCAGGTCGTCGCGTTCCTGCCGGTCGCGCCGGACCAGGCGCCGGCCGACGGGGTCGAGCTCGTCGACCTGCCCGGTGGGTTCTTCGCGATCGCCGTCCACAGCGGGCCACTGACCGACTTCGACCGCAGCTACGGCGCGCTCGGCTCGCACGTCGCCGAGCATTGCGAGGTCGCGCCGGGCCCGATCCGCGAGCTGTACGTCGTCGGGCCGGGGGACGACCCCGATCCCACTACCTATCGAACCGAGATCTGCTGGCCGATCCAGCGGATCCCCGCACTGAAAGGCTGATCCATGTCCATCACCCTCGAGAACGTCGTCTTCGACTGCGCCGACGCGGGCGCCCTCGCGACCTTCTGGGCCGACGTGCTCGCCACCAAGGTCGATGCCGATAGCAACCAGTTCTTCGCCACCGTGAACAGGTCCGCCGACGGGCCGACGCTGATGTTCGTCCAGGTCCCCGAGCCGCGGACCGGCAAGAACCGCCTGCATGTGGACCTCGCCAGCGCCGACTGGTCGGCCGAACTCGACCGCCTGATCGGCCTCGGTGCCAAGCGCCTCGACGAACACGACGAGTACGGCACCCACTGGATCACCCTCGCCGACCCCGAAGGCAACGTCTTCGACCTGGCCGAGATCCGCTGACGACGTCCCCAGAATGGTCAGGGCCTGTCGTCGTGCCCGGCTCGCCGGCGAACTCCGTCTGGTGGGTCAGCCCAGGAGATGGCGGGTTGACCAAGCGGAACCCGGTGGGCCAACCCGCACGTCGGTGGGCTGACCTATCAGAGCGCTCCGGGTCGGACACCAGCGCCCGCGATCAGGACCCGCTGCAGCCGCGACCTGTGCGACATCGAGTTCACCTCGAGCGCGGGTCCGGCCTGGGGGCGGTTGATGGACCCAGGCGGCGTGCTGTCACGCCGACGTTCTTGGTACGGCACGCGAGATGTGTCTTGCGCCGGTGCGGCGGCCGGAGGAGGGTGGGCATAGACCGGCGGCGCCGGCGGGGTGCTGCCCTGAAGGTAAGGGGGTGGGTCGTGTACGCGCGTTCCACCACGATCCACGCCGCACCGGGATCGCTCGACGCCGGCATCGCGCAGGTGCGCGACGAGGTGATGCCCATGCTGCTGGAACTGGACGGCTGTATCGGCGTGTCGATGATGGCCGACCGGGAGTCGGGCCGGTGCATCACCACCAGCGCCTGGCGGTCGGCGGACGCGATGCGGGCCACCGACGAACAGCTCCGGCCGGTCCGGGACCGGCTCGCGGCGACGATCGGTGGCAGTCCGCACGTGCAGGAGTGGGAGATCGCCGTATTGCACCGCGATCACCGCTCGGCGGCCGGCGCCTGTGTCCGGGCGACCTGGGTGACCGTTGACCTCGCGAACCTCGAGCGGGCGATCGACGTCTACAAGCTGGCGTCGCTGCCGCGTCTCGAGGATCTGGCCGGCTTCTGCAGCGCGAGTCTGCTGGTCGACCGCAGCACCGGCCGGGGGGTGTCGTCGGTGACGTACGACAGCCAGGAGGCGATGGACGCGAACCGGGAGGCGGCCGCGTCGATGCGGTCGGCGACCACGAAGGACGCCGGGTCCCAGGTGCTCGACGTCGGCGAGTTCGAGCTGGTCCTCGCGCACCTCCGCGTTCCCGAGCGCACCTGATCGCGCCCACCCCGACCAGACGGCCCGGACCCAACTCCGGGCCGTTGCTCAGCCCCCGCACGCCCAGCCCCCGGGTTGCTGAGTCGCCGTCGCTCAACCACCGCCCGCTCAGCTCGCGGTTGTTGAGTTGCCGTTGCTCGGCCGCCGCTTGCTCAGCTCGCGGTTGTTGAGTTGCCGTCGCTCAGTCGGCGCTCGCTCAGCCCCCCGGTTGCTGAGTTGCCGTTGCTCCGTCCCGCTTACTCAGCCCCGCCTACTCAGTCCCCCGGTTGCTCAGTCCCCGCCTACTCAGCCCCGCTTACTCAGTCCCCGGTTGCTCAGTCCCCGCCTACTCAGTCCCCAGTTGCTCCGTCCCGCTTACTCAGTGCCCGGCTGCTCAGTCACCGGTTGCTCGGTCCGGGTTGTTGTTGCTCAGTCCATTGTGTCGAGGTGGGCTTCCAAGGCGTTCAGGCGGTTGTGCCAGAGGTCTCGGTAGGGCTCGAGCCAGGCGTCGATCTCGGCGAGCGGCGCCGGGCGGAGGCGGTACCAGCGGCGCTGGGCGTCGCGGCGGACCTCGACCAGGCCGGCGTCGCGGAGCACCTTGAGGTGCTTCGACACCGCGGGCTGACTCAGCTGGAGCTCGTCTACTAGTTCGCCGACCGGCCGCTCACCTGCGCGCAGCAGGTCCAGGATGTCCCGCCGCCGCCCCTCCGCCAGCACCTCGAACGCACTTTCCATATCAGGAATATACGCCGCCCGGCCCGTCCGCGACGGCTCAGACAGCGTGGCCGAACGTAGCCGTGAAGGCGTCACGGAAGAGGTCGGGGAGGCTGGTCTCGCCGTCCTCGGAGGCCCAGCGGAGCAAGGCGATGTGGGCGACGCCGAGGCAGGCGCTGGCGGCGGCGCGGGCCTGGAACTCCAGCGCCGCGTCGGTGGAGCCGGCGCGAATCGCGGTCACGAAGGCCTCCTGCAGCCGGTACTGGCTGTCGAGGTGGCGGGCTTGGAGGGCCGGTGTCGAGATCATCAGCCGCAGCCGGGTGAGCAGGAAGTCCCGGTCGTGGGCGATCGCCAGATCGAACGTCGCCAGCATCGTGCGCGCGATCCGGTCCGCCAGTGATCCGGTCGCGGGGAGTTCGGTGATCGTCGCCGCGGCCACCTGATCGAAGTCGTCGTACAGAACGAGGTCTTCCTTGGTGGGGAAGTTCCGGTACACGGTCATCGCGGCGACGCCGGCCGCGGCCGCCACCTCGTTGACCGTGGTGGCGTCGTACCCCTGCTCGGCGAACAGCCGGATCGCCTGCCGCTGGATCCGTTGCTTCGTCTCCGCGCGCTGGCGCTGCCTCAGGCTCACGTGGTAGATACTAACATCATGAGAGTATCTAACATGAACGACAAGGTTGCTTTGGTGACGGGCGCCTCGCGCGGGATCGGGCGGGCGATCGCGGAGCGGCTGGCCGCGGACGGGGTCGAGGTCGCGGTGCACTACAACAGCGACAAGGCCGGAGCCGACGAGACGCTCGAACGCATGGGCGGGCGTGGCTTCCTGATCGGCGCTGAGCTCGGAGTCCCGGGTGACGTGGATGATCTGGCCGGGCAGTTGTCGGAAGGACTGGCCGGTCGGCCGCTGGACATTCTGGTCAACAACGCCGCGGCGGCTCCGGCCGGCCCGATCGAGACCGACACCGTGGCGGCGTTCGATCGGCTGTTCGCGGTCAATGTGCGAGCGCCGTACTTCTTGATCCAGCGGTTGGTGCCGATGATGCGCGACGGTGGCCGGATCATCTCGCTCTCGTCGGCCGCGACCCGTTTCGCGAACCCGACCCAGACCTCGTTCGCGATGACCAAGGCCGCGCTGGAGACGATGAGCCTGACGCTCGCCCAGGAGTTGGGTCCGCGGAACATCACCGTCAACGCGGTCTCTCCGGGTGCGACCCGGACCGAGGCGAACGGCGCGTTCTTCGAGACGACAGGGCTGGCCGACTTCGTCACTCACCACACCGCGCTGGGCCGGCTCGGTCGTGGCGAGGACGTGGCCGACATCGTCGCCTTCCTCGCCTCGGAGGACGCGCGCTGGATCACCGGCCAGGTCGTGGACGCCACCGGCGGCCTGTTCCTCGGACCCCGGATCGCCTGAGCACGTGGGGTTTTCCCCCGGTCGGTACGGTGGATGGCCCGACCCGGAGACGGTGGTTGGCCTCAGTGTGCGGGTGGTGTGCGCGGGCCTAGCGTCGTCGCCATGTTCACGACGAATCAGGTGATGATGACCGCGCTGCAGGCGACACAGGAGCCGACCGGAGGAGTGGCCGGCTGGGCCATCGACCTGATGGAGCGGTTGGGGGCGCCGGGTGCCGGGCTCGCGGTCGCGCTGGAGAATCTGTTCCCGCCACTGCCCAGCGAGGTCATCCTGCCGCTGGCCGGGTTCGCGGCCAGTCGTGGTGATCTCGGACTGGTCAGCGCGATCGTCTTCACCACGCTCGGGTCGATCGTCGGCGCACTCGCCTTGTACGGCGTGGGCGCGGGGCTGGGCCGGGATCGCTCCAGGGCGATCGCCGGGAAGCTGCCGTTGGTGAAGGTGCGGGACATCGACAAGGCGGAGGACTGGTTCGACCGGCATGGGCCGAAGGCGGTGCTGATCGGCCGCCTGGTGCCGGTCGTGCGCAGCCTGATCTCGGTCCCGGCCGGTGTCGAGCGGATGCCGGTGGCGCTGTTCCTGCCGTTGACGGCGATCGGCAGCCTGGTCTGGAACTCGTTGCTGATCGTCGCCGGTTATCAACTCGGCGAGCGCTGGCACGTGGTGGAGTCCTCGGTGGGCGTCTTCCAGAAGCTCGTGATCGCTGGCGCGGTGGCCGCCGTGGTGTGGTTCGTGGCGGTGAAGATCCGGGCCAGGCGTTCGGATCCTGAGAAAGTCAAGTAGCCAGCTCGACTTTGACTACGCTCGATCCATCACTTGCCAAGCTCAGGAGATGGGTCATATGCCCTCAGTCGCTTTCGAACCGCAGGTCGTGCCGGATCCGCCGGTGTGGCCGCAGTCTGTCGTCACTGTGGTCGGCAACCCGCGGCCGGGATCGCGGACCGCGGCCGCCGCGGCGTCCGTTGCGGAGTTGCTCGCCTCCGAGCTCGGTACGCCGTACCGGATCGATGAGCTGGTCGACCTGGTGACGTTCGCGCCGGCGATCTTCCAGGGGGAGCGGGCCGCGGACGAGGAGCGGGCGGCGCTGGAGAGTGCGGTCGATCTGGTGTCGTCGGCGTCGGTGATCGTGGTCGCGACGCCTGTGTACAAGGGCAGCTACACCGGCTTGCTGAAGAGCTTCCTGGATGTCTTGCGGCCGCAGGCGCTGGCGGGCGCGGTCGTGGTGCCGGTGACGGTCTCCGCGGCGCCGAGTCACAAGCTGCTGGCGGATCAGCATCTGCGGCCGGTGCTGGCCGAGCTCGGTGCGAGTGTGCCGGTCCCCGGGGTGATCCTGGAGGAACGGGATCTCGAGGATCTGCAGGTGGTGCTGTCCGGCTGGATCCGCGACAACGCCGGCATCGTCCAAGCCACCACGATCGCCCTCCAACCAGTCGCCGAACCCACTCCGGCTCGCTGACCCCACTCCGGCTCGCTGACCCCACTCCGGCTCGCTGACCCGGGTCCGGCTCGCTGACCTCGGTCCAGCCCGGCCGCTGCCCGCACGCGCGCCCGCGCGGGGCGAACCCTCCGATTCAGTGGGCACCCACGGAGCTGGAGGGTTGCCCCCTGAAAATCTGAGGGGGCAACCCTCCGGCTCAACGGGCCGGCTTCAGTCCGTGTGGGCGGGTTGGGTGGGCGAGTGGCGGAGGGTTGTGGTGGCGGGGAGGAGAGTCGAGCCGAAGGTGAGGAGGGCCGCGGCTCCGACGATCACGCCATAGATCCACAGCGGGCCGGTGGGGATGGCGCTGGTGGAGACCTTGGCCGAGAAGGGGATGAGGCAGGCCAGGGCTACCAGGGTGCCGAGGGTGATGCCGGCCAGGGTGACCAATGTGCTCTCCGTCCACAGCATCCGGAGCACCTGCATGCGGGTGGAGCCAGTGAGGCGCTGGAGGGCGAACTCGCGGCGGCGACGCAGCGTCGAGGAGACGAGGGTGTTGACGACCGAGACGGCGGTGTACGCGATCAGCATGCCGACTAGCATGTAGTTGACCCACGCCTGTGTCTGCAGGTCTTCCGCGTTGGCGGCGACGAGAGAGTCGCGGTCGGCGACCTGGACGCCGGGATGCGCGGCGGCGAGTTTGGCAAGGGCCGGTCCGACGTCGGCACCGGGCGTGGTGCGGACCAGGAGCTGCTTGGTCAGTCCGTCCGTGGTGTGCGGGCCGAGCAGTGACGCGGGCAGGATGATGTTCTCGTAGCCGCGTTCGGCGGCGAAGGTCGCGACCACCCGCAGTGTCACCGGGGTCCCGTCGCCCAGCGTCATGCTGATCGTCGAGCCAACCCCGCGGTGGATCTTCCCGGCCACATACTCCGGCAAGGCCACGGTCGACCCGGTCAGGCCGGCCAGTGATCCACTCGTCAGCCGCACCGGCGCCGTACCGTCCGCGCCCTGTGCGTCCACGCCGAGCAACGGAGCGCCGTCCTCGTCGAAGGGCGCGTTGCGCGGCTCGTCGATGGTTCCCGTACTGCGGACGAATGCGGAGGCACTCGCCACACCCGGCACCGCCCGGACCTGGTCCGCGATCGTGGCGGACAGACCGGCATCCGAGACCAGTACGGCGTCCGCCCGCAAGTCTCGCGTGAACGCCGCGGAGGCCGCGTGCATCTGGGTCGTCTGCATGTAGAGGTTGGCGGTCGAGATGCCGACGGCAAGCATCACCGGCATCACCGCGGCCGACATCGCCACCGAGCGAGCCGTGACATTGCGGATCGCCAGACGGCCGTTGACCCGGGTCAGCGCCTGCACCGGCCAGCGCCACACCGCGAGGACCGCCTTGGTCCAGAACGGGCCGAGCACTGCGACACCGATCGCCCAGCAGAGGATCGACGGACCCGCGGTCGCGCCGGCGAGCGGACCGGTCATCACGGTCGCGGTGACGATCAGCAGCGCGAGTCCACCACCGAGGAACGCCAGGCCGAAGAGCAGGCGCACCCAGCTGAACCACTTCCGCTGCAGCGAGGCTTCCATCAGCGCCTCGACCGGCCGGATCTTCGCCGACTTGCGGGCCGCGATCAGTGCGGCGCCGATGGCCGCGAGTACGGCGGCACCCGCACCGGCCGCGAACGGGATCAGGCCTTGCGAGAACTCGACGACCGGCGACGCGACGCCATGCGAACCGAGCTGGTCGAACAGGAAGCGGCCGAGGAAGATCCCCGGCACGGCGCCCAGTGCGACCGCCGGGAGCGAGACGAGCAGTGCCTCGCCGAGGATCATCCGGCGGACCTGACCAGGCGTCGTACCGATGCCGCGGAGCAGGGCGAACTCGCGCTCGCGGTGCTGTGCGGACAAGGCCAGCGTCGACGCGACCACGAACATCATCGTCATCGCCGCGATCCCGCCGAAGGAGCCGGCGACCGAGATCAACGCGGTCCGTTGCGACTCGGCGTCCGGGTGCTCGGCCAGGCCGCGGTCGATCCCGGCGCGGACGGTGATGTTGCCGTCCAGTGCCTTGATGCGGTCCTGCACGTCGTCGATATTGGTGCCGGGGGCAACCAGTACGCCGATGTCCGCGAACCGGGCCGGGCTGCCGGCCAGGCGGGCAGCTTCCCGGTCGGCGAAGAATGCGTGCCCGGCCGGGCCGGTGGCCGAGCCGCTGACGGTGAACGTCTTCGGCTCGCCGTCGATCACAAAGGTGACCTGGCTACCGACGTTGGCGCCCGGCATGACGACCTGGCCGGAGCGCGGGGCGTGACCGGATGTCAGCTTGTACGGCGCCAGTACCGCCGACGACCAGTTGTGGCCTTCGGCAACCGCACCGCCGACTGCCGGGAAGGTGAGGTCGCCGATCGCGTCCGAAACGCCTTCCACAGAACGGATCTTGGCAACCAGATCGGCCGGTACGCCGACACGTTCGGGCAGTGGTGTCGCGTCCTCGGCACCCGGGCGGAGGTGCGACTGCTTGCCAGTGACAACAAGTGAGCTGGCGGCGAGCCGCTGAGGTTCGACGTTGGAGCGGATGCCCGTCTCCATCAGGCCGCCGCAGGCCATCACGATCCCGGTGCCGAAGACGACCGCGACGAAGGTGGCGATGAAGCCGCTCTTGCGGTGCCGCAGGGTGCGGACGGCGAGGCGCATCATCGTGTCACCGCCTGCAAGCCTCGCTGCGAACGCGCGCCGAGGTGGGTCATCCGGTCGGCGACCTGCTCGGCCGTCGGAGCGGTGAGGCTGCCGGCCAGTACGCCGTCGGCCAGGAACACGACCTGATCGGCGTACGACGCGGCGACCGGGTCGTGGGTGACCATGACGACCGTCTGGCCCTGGGTGCGGACCGGCTCGCGGAGCAGTTCGAGGACGTCGGCGGCGGTCTGGGTGTCGAGGGCGCCGGTCGGTTCGTCGGCGAAGATCACGGCCGGCCGCGCGACCAGGGCGCGGGCGATGGCGACGCGCTGCTGCTGGCCGCCGGACAGTTCGCCGGGGCGGTTCTTGCGCTTGTCGGCGAGCCCGACGCGGTCCAGAACCTCACGGACCGCGGCGCGGTTGACCCGTCGGCCGTCGAGTTCCTGCGGCAGGGTCACGTTCTGCCAGACGGTCAGCGCGGGCAGCAGGTTGAAGGACTGGAACACGAACCCGATCCGCTCGCGGCGGAGCTCGGTCAGCCTCCGCTCGCTCAGACCGGCCAGCGCCTGGCCGTCGATGAACACGCTGCCCGACGTCGGCCGGTCGAGGCCGGCGGCGCAGTGCAGGAACGTGCTCTTGCCCGACCCGGACGGACCCATCACCGCGGTGAAGGTACCGGGGGCGAAGTTGATGCTGATGCCGTTGAGGGCGGTGACGGCGTTGGCGCCGCGGCCGTAGACCCGTTGTACGTCGTGCAGGACGACCGAGTACTCGGTCCCGCCGACTGCTTCCTGCAACCGTCGCGTCTTCTTCATGCGCTTGACGCTACGGAGCGCGGACCCGCCTCCCCAGGGTGCTGGACCACCGTACGGGGTGGGTAAAACCCCACCTACGACCGGAGCAACGCGCGCAGTCCGGCCGTGTAGGAGGCGGGGGTGACGTCGCCGATCAGCAGGCGCTGCAGGACGAAGCCGGGGATCATGCCGAACATGACCTGGGCGATGTCCCGCGGGTCGGCATCGGGGTCGACCGTGCCGTCGGCCTGGGCGCGACGGGCGACCTCGAGGAAGTGGTCGCGCAGCTGGCAGTACTTGCCACGCGCGGTCTGCAGGATCGCGTCGTTGCGGAGCGCCTCGCTCCAGGCCTGGACCGCGACCCGGGTGACGTCGCCGCCAGGTGACTCGGCGACCTTGACCACGTGCGTGATCGTCGCTTCGAGGGCCGCCAGCGGGGACAGCGGCCGATCGTCGGCGAGGATCCCTTCGAACAGCTCGTCGATCGTGCTCAGCGCGTCCTCGGCGATGGCGGAGACGATCTCCTCCTTGCTCTTGAAGTAGCCGTAGACCGCGCCCGCGGACAGGCCGGACTCCCGGATCACGTCGGCCATCGTCGTCTTGTGGAAGCCCTCCTCGATCACGCAGCGGCGGGCCGCGGCGACGATCTGCGCGCGGCGGGCCAAGCGGTGTTCCTCGGTGACCTTGGGCATACCCGGAACATAAAACGAATGTCCGTTCTTGACAAGCCGCCACGGATGTTCCAGGCTCGGAACTGATAAAGAACGGTCATTCGGTTTTATAAGGAGTCTCCTCATGTCCGCTGAGGTGCACGCGGCCGAACGCCCCCGCCCGCCGCTGGTCGCAGTCATCACGCTGCTGACCGCCCTGCTCACCGTGCTGCTGATCGCCTTCGCCTGGCCGGCCGCGCGCTCCGAACCGCGGGACGTGCCGCTCGCCGTCGCGGGTCCCGGTCCGGCCGTCGCGCAGGTCAAGGCGGGACTCGATCAGGCGATGCCCGGTGGCTTCGACGTCACCGCCGTACCCGATCGGGCCGCGGCGGTGCAGCTGATCCAGGACCGGGACGCGTACGGCGCGATCGTGCTCGACTCGACGCAGCCCGAGGTGCTGACCGCGTCCGCCGGTGGTCCCGTCGTCGCGCAGTTGCTGACGCAGTTGTCGACCCGGCTCTCTCCGCAGAGCCCGGCGAAGGTCACGGATATCGTGCCGCTGCCCAAGGATGATCCGCGCGGTGCCGGTCTGGCCGCCGGCGCGCTGCCGCTGGTACTGGGTGGCATCATCGCCGCCGGGGCGCTGACGCAACTGGTGCGGTCCGGTTCGAGGCGGATGATCGGCGCCGTCGCCTTCGCGATCACGGGTGGGCTCGCGTTGGCCGCCGTACTGCAGTACTGGCTCGGTTCGTTCGAAGGCAGCTACTTGGGCAACGCGGGCGTGATCGCGATGTCGATCGCGGCGATCAGCCTGACGCTGCTCGGTCTGGAGTGGCTGCTCGGTACGGCGGGTCTCGCGCTGGGTGGCGCGGTGATGATGCTGCTGGGCAACCCGCTGTCCGGGATGACGAGTGCGCCCGAGATGCTGCCGAGCGGGTGGGGCGCGCTGGGTCAACTGCTGCCGCCGGGAGCCGCGGGTACGGCGCTTCGTTCGGTGAGCTTCTTCGACGGTGCCGGAGCCGCCCGGCCACTCGTCGTACTGGGTTGCTGGCTGGTCGCCGGCTTCGCCCTTTGTGCACTCGGAGCGATGAGATCGCAGCGCGCCGTACACCCCCGCCACGAGGCAAAACCCGTTACCGTCTGAATGTCATGACAACGCGGTGACCGGATTGTTACCTCCCGGTCACCGCGTGATCGCCTGGATGCGCGGACAACGTTGTCTGTCAAGCATTGACTTCGGCCGCTCGGGACTCCTACGGTCGCGGAAAGCCCGCTGGGTTTGGGTCGTGGTACCGGGATGACAACGATTGCCCGAAGGTGGACGTGATGACCAGGAAACGTTTCAAAGTAGCGGCCGCCGTGAGCGCGGTCCTGCTGGCGGTGTCGGCCTGCAGCCAGGGCTCGACGACCAAGCAGCCGGAGGCGGGAAGTTCGCAGAGCGCCGGCCCGGCGAACATCAAGATCGCCTACCAGCAATGGGGCCCGGGAACGGTGATGAAGACCTTCCTCACCGGGGTGAAGACCGAGTACGAGTCGGCCCACCCGGGTTCGAAGGTCGAGATCGTGCCGATCGTGGCGAGCGAGAACGACTACTACACCAAGCTGCAGTTGATGATGCGGTCGCCGAACACCGCGCCGGACATCGTCTACGAGGACACCTTCCTGATCAACTCCGACATCACCGCGGGGTACCTGAAGCCGCTGGACGACTACATCAAGGGCTGGTCGGACTGGGGTCAGTTCGAGGAGACCGCCAAGGGCGCCGCGAAGGGCCAGGACGGCAAGACGTACGGCATTCCGGACGGCACCGACACCCGGGCGCTCTGGTACAACAAGCAGATCTTCCAGAAGGCCGGCCTGCCCGCCGAGTGGGCGCCGAAGACCTGGGACGACGTCCTGAACACCGCGCGCACCATCAAGCAGAAGGTGCCCGGCGTCACCCCGCTGAACGTGTACTCCGGCAAGCCGATGGGTGAAGCCTCGGCCATGCAGGGCTTCGAGATGCTGCTCTACGGCACCAAGGACACGCTCTACAACTACGACCAGCAGAAGTGGGTCGTCGGCAGCCAGGGCTTCAAGGACGCGCTGAACTTCGTCAAGACCGTCTACACCGAGGGCATCGGCCCGTCGCCGAAGGAAGCGCTGGACCCGAACATGGGCTCCCGCGTCGGCAGCGAACTGCTGCCGGGCGGCAAGCTGGCCATCGCGCTGGACGGTTCGTGGCTCTACAACAACTGGCAGACCACCGGCCCGAAGCCGTGGCCGCAGTGGAGTGAGGTGCTCGGCCAGACCGCGATGCCGACGCAGGACGGCGGCGGCAAGGGCAAGGTCAGCCTCTCCGGCGGCTGGACCTGGGCGATCCCGGCGAAGTCGAAGTCGCCCGACGCGGCCTGGGACTTCATCAAGACCCTGCAGACGCAGCAGAACGCGGCCAAGTACGCCACCAACGGCGCGCAGATCGCGGTCCGCAAGGACGTCGCCTCCGACGCCGGCTACAAGGAGTCCTCGAAGAGCACGCAGTTCTTCACCGACCTGGTCTCGGTCACCGTGTACCGCCCGGCGCTGCCGGAGTACCCGAAGGTCTCGAACGAGATCATCACCGCGATGGAGTCGGTGATGACCGGGCAGTCCACACCGGACAAGGCGGCGAAGAACTACGACGAAGCGGTCGAAGGCATCGTCGGCAAGGACAAGACGACCACAAGTCAGTAACCCTCGTCCCACGAAGGAACTCTCCCCTGTGACGACGACAATTGCTCCAACCGCGGCGGCCCCCGCTCCTTCCGGTAAGTCCTCCGGAAAGAGCGGGAAGCCGCGGGCCGCCAAGCTGGTCCGGATGCTGCCGCTGAGCCCGGCGATCGGGCTGATGCTGGTCTTCCTGGCCGGCCCGATCCTCTACTGCGTGTACGCCGCGTTCACCAACATGGCGCTCACCGGCACCGGCGCGGCGAACGTGAAGTTCGTCGGGCTGGACAACTTCCGCAAGGCCTTCGGCAGCGGCGCGTTCACGAACTCGATCTGGCTGACGCTGGTGTTCACGCTGATCTCCGCGATCATCGGGCAGAACACCCTCGGGCTCGGCCTGTCACTGCTGATGCGCAGGTCCACCAAGGTGGTCCGCAACTTCGTCGGTACGGCGGTCATCGGCGCGTGGGTGCTGCCGGAGATCGTGGCGGCGTACCTGCTGAGCGCGTTCTTCAACGACAGGGGCACGCTGAACGTGATCCTGCACGCCGTCCATCTGCCCGGCCAGGACTGGATGTACGGGGCGCCGATCATCGCGGTGTCACTGGCCAACATCTGGCGCGGTACGGCGTTCTCGATGCTGGTGTACTCCGCGGCCCTGAGCGAAGTACCGAAGGAGATCGAGGAGTCGGCCGAGATGGACGGCGCCTCCGGTCTGCGGCGGCTGATCTTCGTCACGCTGCCGATGATCAGCCGGGCGGTCATGACCAACCTGATGCTGATCACGCTGCAGACGCTGAGCGTATTCGGCCTGATCTACGCGATGACCCGTGGCGGCCCGGGGACCAAGAGTCAGACGTTGCCGCTGTACATGTACGAGCAGGCGTTCAGCTTCTCCCAGATCGGCTACGGTACGGCGATCGCCCTGGTGATGCTGGCGATCGGCGCGGTCTTCTCGCTGATCTACCTGCGTGGACTGAACTCGGAGGCCGCATGATTGCCCGCGACCGGATCAGCAAGCTGTCCGCCAACCTGGTTCTGCTGGCGATCGGTGTGCTGTTCGTGCTGCCGCTGCTCTGGGTGTTGTTCGCGTCGATCAACCGGACCGCCGGCCTGCGGGTCGAGTTCCCGACGCATCCGACACTCGGGAACTTCAAGGCGGTGCTCAACACCGACACGACGTACCGGCCGGTGTTGAACGGCATCGTGCTGTGTGGTGGGGCCGCCCTGCTGACCATGATCTGTGCGGTGCTGGCGGCGTACCCGCTGTCGCGCTTCAAGTCGAAGTTCAACCGGCCGTTCCTGCTGACCGTGCTGTTCTGCACCGGGCTGCCGATCACCGCGGTCATGGTGCCGGTCTACGGGCTCTTTGTGCAGTTGAACCTGGTCGACACCCTCGGCGGCACGATCATGTTCATGGCGACCGCCTCGCTGCCGTTCGCGATCTGGCTGACCAAGACGTTCATGGACGGCGTACCGATCTCCCTCGAGGAAGCCGCCTGGGTCGACGGCGCCGGGAACATGCAGGCGCTCCGCCGGATCGTCCTGCCACTGATGTGGCCGGGGATCGCGGTGGTGCTGATCTTCACCTTCATCGGCATGTGGGGGAACTTCTTCGTCCCGTTCATGCTGCTGCTGTCGCCCGAACGCCTGCCGGCCTCGGTCAGCATCTTCACCTTCTTCAGCCAGTACGGCGAACCGAACTACGGCCAGCTGGCGGCGTACTCCCTGATCTACACGATGCCTGTCCTCCTCCTCTACCTCCTCCTCAGCAAGAAGCTCGGCGGCGCGTTTGCGCTGGGCGGCGCAATCAAGGGCTAGTCAATCGGGTGGTTGGCCCTTCGCGCCCGACTACGCGCGCCCTTCGTCGCGAATCCGGGCACGGCGTACAGGTCGACAGGAGGTCCTCGGCTCGCCGGCTCCCCGCCACGCTCACGCCATCCCTCGGCAGGCGCTTTCCGAGGCACACCTCCTGTCGAGCTGCACACATCGCACAGAAAACCGCCCGCCACCTCGGTCGAGGCGACGGGCTGGAAGACCAAGTTCAGCGTGGTGGGGCTAGCGTGTCCAGGCGGTCGTGGAGGGTTTGGAGGGAATCGTCTCGGATGGCGTCGGGGAGTTCATCCAGCGCTTGCCAGTACTGGACCTTGTCGGTGGCGGGCCAGTCGAGTTGGAAGCAGGCTACCCAGGCGCGGGCGGAGCGGACGAGGAGGCCGAAGGTGGCGGCCGTGTCGTTGGTCGGCTTGGCTTCGGACAGGGACTCGAGTAGGTCCTTGTGAGTTTGGGCTGCGAGGGTGGCCGGCTTGTGTTCGTTCCAGGCGTCCGCGAGCGCTGCAGTCCTGCGTTCGAGGGCGAAGGCGGCGAGTGCGCCGACCGCCGGCGGGATCAGGGTGTCCAGGTGCTCGTCGCCCGCGACCAGTTCGGACGGCGACTGTGAGCCGACGGCGGTGCCGAGGGCGAGTGCGAGTCGCACGATGAAGCCGGTCAGTGGGGCGAGGCGGGCGTGATCCATCGTGACTTCGGCCTGTTGGAGCTGAACGCGGAGTTGCTTGATGGCTCGCAGCGCCGTACGACGGTCAGCGCGGGACCGGCGAACGGGACGGCCGGCATCGTCGATCGCCTCGTTGAGCCCGTCGGCCGGGATGCCGAGCAGATCCGCCACCTCGTCGAACGAGACCTCGGCCGTCGGTGGAGGGGCCTTCCGGGTCTGACGCCCGGAGCGCTGTGGCTCCGTGTCCTGGATGCTGTCGGCGGCCAGGTCGAGGAGGTCGTCCAGCCCGCGGACGACGTCGACCAGAGCCGCGTCGGCGGTCTTCCAGCGGTATCCGGCGAGCGCGCTCGTACGGCGGAAGTCGTCCTGCACCACCTTCTGCAACGCCGGCGGCCACCCGGCGAACTCCACCACCGGCGGCTCCTCGATCGGTGCCGCAGGGGCGGATTCGGGAGTCAACGGCTTGGCACCGGCGCGCGTGCCGATGACCTCTTCGTTCTTCTTCCCCTGCCCCGGCACGATGAAGCTCACACCACAACCTTACGGGGCTACTCGGTTCGCCTCAGGTGCCAGACGGACGGGACGACGAGGGTTGCCACGGTGATGGCGACGTACAGGCCGGCGCCGTACAGCTCGACCGCGGTGATGCCGGCGGCGGCTGCGACGGCGCCGACCGACAACTGGCCGATGGGTACGGCGATGATCGAGCCGAGCATGTCGTACGACGAGACCCGGGAGAGCTTGTCGATCGGGATGTGCTGGCCGAGCGCGGTCTCCCAGCCGATGCCGAAGATCTCGTAGCTGACGCCGACCAGGAACGACATCGCCGCCACCATGACGGTGTTCGGGGACAGCGCGAGTACGACCATGATCGGTGCGCCGAGCAGGATGCCGAACATGCCGATCCGCAGCGGGTAGCGGGGTTTGACCCGGATCATCAGTACGCCGCCCACGATGAGTCCGACGCCGAAGCAGGCGCTGGCGATACCCCACCCGGTCCGGCCGAAGGTGTTGTCGGCGATCACCGGGCCGAGGGTGCGGTAACAGGCCACGAAGATCACGTTCAGCAGGCAGAAGCCCAGCACGACCGTCCAGACCCACTGCCGCGAGACGAACTCGGCCCAGCCGACCCGCAGATCGGTCAGTACCGAGCTCGCCGACCGAGCGATCCTCGGGATGGACAGGCGGGCGAGCAGGAACGCCCCGAGCAGGAAGGTGACCGCATCGACCGCCAGGCCGACGCCCGGGCCGGTGAAGCCGACGATCACGCCGGCCACCGCGCCACCGCCGATCATCGCGACCGAGCGGGCGAAACCGGACACGGCGTTCGCCTGGGGGAGCTCGGCGCGGTCCACGATCGACGGCAGGATGCCGGTCAGTGCCGGCATCACGAATGCGGCGGCGGTGCCGTTCAGCGCCTCGATCGCGGCCAGTTGCCAGATCGTCGCGTGACCGGACAGGACCAGTACGGCGGCGAGACCCTGGGTGAGTCCGCTGACCGTGTTCGCGACGACCAGGACCAGGTTGCGGGGGAGCCGGTCCGAGATCACGCCACCGGCGAGCAGGAAGACGATGTTCGGGATGCTGCGCGCGGCGAGCACGATGCCGACGGCGCCGGCCTCGTCGGACACGTCCAGGACGGCGAACACCAAGGCGATCGGCGCGATCGCCGAGCCGAGCAACGACACGAACCGGGCCGACACGAAGATCCGCACGTCCCGATGCCGCAGTACGGCGAGATCCTGCCGCCAGCTCACCCAAACCCCTCTCCCGAACCGCCGATCCTATGAGGTGCCGGGGCCGAAGTGCCTGGTGTTTTTCGCAGGGCAGAGCCCGGACTCGGAGCCGCGGTGCGGGCGTGGTGCGTCAGCCCTCGGTGCCGGGCGGTTCGGCGAGGCGGATGTTGAGTTCGACCTCCCACTTCGTCTTGCGGGGTTCTTTGCGGGGATCCGTGCGGAACAACTCGTACCGGCAGCCGAACAAGTCGCCTTCGGCGACGTCGCGACGGTCGAGCGTGAGGTCTTCTGCGCCGGCAAAGTCGAGGAGGGCACGGTTCGCGCGGAGGGAATGGTTGCGGTAGGTCAGCGTCACGTAGCGTCCCGCCGGGAGTACGTCCGGCCGCACCCGAGCATCGCCGGTCAGCGGGCCAGGGGTGGTCACGCCGACCTCCAGGTCCATCGGACCGTTCATGTCGATCACATGCAGCCGGAGGAAGAACAGTCCGTCGTCGTCAACGCCCTCCCGAACCAGCCAGTCACTGAGCTCGTCGATCAGCTCGTTCCGCACGCTCAACATGCCCCGGAACGGCGTGACCACCCGAATGCCGAGATAGTCCGCCTCCGGCCGCTCGACAACCCGAGGCGGTTCAAGCAAGTCCATGTGGGCCTCCTCAGTCTCGCTCCCCAGCATCGGGCCTGCCCCAGGGGCAGCCTCAACGTAGCCCACAGAGGGCGCGCCGTTGGCTCGTAGCAGAAAAGGAACGACGGCACCACGGCCGCCGTTGGTAGGCACATGACGAACCTGACGAGTGCGTACGAAGAGCTGGCCGATGTCTACCACGCGACCGTCGATCCCGACGGCGCCGGCCTGGACGATCCGACGTTCGACGAACTGGTGGGTGACGTGCGCGGTCAGCGGGTGGCCGCGGTCGCTTGCGGACAGGGCCGCGACGCGCGACGCCTGGCCGATCTCGGCGCCGAGGTGGTCGGCATCGATGCCTCGGAGTCGCTCCTGGCCCACGCGCGGAGGCTCGAGCAGCAGACACCGCGCGGCATCGAGTACGTCCATGGCGACGCGCAGGATCTCGGCCGGATCCCCGCCGCCTCGTTCGACGCGGTGGTGTGCCACATGGCGCTGATGGACATCCCCGACCTCGAGCCGGCGGTGCGGTCGATCGCGCGGATCATGAAGCCTGGCGGCTGGTTCGCGGCGTCGATCGTGCACCCGTGCTACAAGACGCCCGCCGCCGGTGAGCTGATCGATCACGTCGATGGCTCGACCCGGCGCGTCACCGGTCGCTACTTCGAGGAGGGTCCCTTCAACAGCGTCACGCGGTGGAAGATCCTGCCGCGCGTCGCGTACCACCGGATGCTGTCGACCTACGTCAACACCTTGGCGACGGCCGGCCTGCCCGTCGTCCGGATGATCGAGCCGGTCGGCGACCGCCCGGTCTGGCAGTCGGTCCCCGGCCTGCTCTACTTCCGGTGCCAGAGCCAGGGTGGGTGACCTGGGTCGGCTTCGGAAAGGACCTTCATTTTGTGGGGGTTGAGGGTTGATCGGTGCCGGGGGCAACTGATTCGGGTTGTCTTTCGTTGTCACGCTTGGTGACTCGCGGGGGCTGCCGGTTTGGGGTGGATTTCGCTACCTTGGGGTATTGGTCCTCGAACTGCAGGAGGCTCCGTGAAGATCAAGGACGTACTGCGCGGCAAGGGCAACCAGGTCGTCACCATCTCCCCAGAAGCCACTGTCACCGAACTGCTCGCACTGCTGGCCGAACACAACATCGGCGCGGTGGTGGTCAGCGCGGACGGGTCGTCGGTGGACGGCATCGTGTCCGAGCGCGACATCGTCCGGCTCTGGAACGGCACGCCGGAGGCCGGCGAGGTCCGGGTGAGCGCGATCATGACCGCCGAGGTCCGGACCGCCACCCCGGACGACCTGATCGACAACCTGATGCGGCTGATGACCGAGCACCGGATCCGGCACGTGCCGGTCGTGGTCGACGGCAATCTGGCCGGGTTGGTCAGCATCGGTGACGTGGTCAAGTCCCGGATCGGCGAGCTCGAGTTCGAACGCGAACAGCTCTCCAACTACATCAGCAGCTAGGCGGACGCGAAGACCAGCACGATCAGCAGCAGGAACACCAGGCCGGCTCCGAGCAGGGCTGTGCCGATCAGGCCACAGATCTGCCCGGCCTGAGCCATGCCCCGGTTGTTGTAGACGCCGGGCGTGGCGTCGATCTCCGCGACCGCCTGCGAGCCGAGCCACCAGGCGACCGGAGACACGAACAGCAGTCCGGTGCACAGCGCGATCACGCCCAGGACCAGAGCGACCGTGGCCTGGGAGTGGTCGCGCAGGACGCCGTACGCCGGTTGGTCCGGGAAGCCGGGCTGGAGCGGATAGAACGTGTGAGTCCGGTCCGTGGCATCCGTAGGCCGTCCGACGAACGACATCCTGTGCTCCTAGGGCGTGAGATCGACCAGTTCGCCGACGACGTCTGCGCCCAGCTCCGCGAGCTGGGGGCGGACGTCCTTGGCTTCCCCTACGACGACGACCAGGAGGCCGTTGGTTCCCACGTACCGGCGGTAGGCGTCGGTGGCCTCGGCGGCGGTGGTGGCGGCGATCTGGGCCAGGTAGGTGTCGGCGAAGTCGATCGGTACGCCGTTCGCGATGTTGCTGCCGACCTGCTGGGCGACCGAGTCGGCCTGCTCGTAGCGCAGCGGCGCGGTCCGGATCAGGCTGTCCTTCGCCTCCTGGACCTCCTGCTCGGTCAGCCCGTCGCGGGCCTCCCGCAGGATCCGCAGCGCGTCGCCGATGGCGGCGCCGGTCACCTCGGTGCGTACGGCGCCACCCAGGCTGAACGTGCCGCCCCGGCGGGGTGCGGCGAAGCTGGTCCGCGTGCCGTAGGTGTAGCCCTTCTCCTCGCGCAGCACGGTGTCCACCCGCGAGGTGATGGTCCCGCCGACCACGTGGTTCGCGACCGCGGCGGCACCCCAGGCCGGGTCCCGCCGGTCCGGACCGGCGCAGCCGATCAGCAGCTGGCTCTGCACCGAGCCCGGCCGGTCGACCAGGACGACGCGGTTGCCCGGGAGGTACAGCGGTTCCGGCGTCTCGAGCGCCGCACCGGCGGTCGAGGTCCAGCCGCTGAAGGCCTCGTCGATGATCCCGGCGACGTCCACCCCGGTCGCGTCGCCCGCGAACAGGATCTCCGCCCGCTCCGGGCCGATGTTGTTCCGGTAGAAGTCGGCGACCTGCACGTTCGTCAGCGGGCGGATCGTGTCCGGCGTCCCCGCGGTCGGCCGGGCCCGTCGCGTCGACGGGTCGAACAGATGGGCCGCGAACGCCTCGCGCGCCCGGTACCCCGCGTTCGCCCGCTCCTGGTTGATCTCGCCGAGGCGGATCGTCACGTGCCGGCCGACGTCGGCCTGGTTGAACGCGGGCCGGGTGATCGCCTCCGCGAGCAACTGCACGGCCGGCGCCAGATGCGACACCGGCACGGAGATCTCGACGTGCAACGCGTCCGAGCTGACGTCGACGCCGTACGCCGCTCCGTGCCGCTCCAGGGCCGCCGCGAACTCGTTGGCCGAGTGCAGCTCGGTGCCCTCGTCGAGGGTGCGGGACATGATCGTGGCGACGCCCTCGATGTCCCGCGGTTCGGCGATCAGCGGCATCGCGATCGTGACCCGGACGGTGGCGACGTACTGACCCGGGCGGTCGAAGACGTGCACCGGGGCGCCGACGCCGGTGATCGTGGTCGTCGCGGCCGGGAACTTCCACGGGCGGGGAGCGCCGACGGCCGGTGGGGTGGTCAGCACCTGGTTCATTCCTGCTCTCCCAAGGTCTCAGCAGCAGTCTCGGCAGCAGTCTCAGCAGCGGTCTCGGCAGCAGTCTCGGCCCGGCGGTAGCTCACCTGGACGCGCCCGTCGGCGCGGATCCACTGCGCCGCGGCCGCCTGCACCTGCTCGACGGTCACCGCGCGGACCTGGTCGATCCGGGTGTTGATCCGGTTCGGGTCGCCGAACAGCAGGGCGTGGTGGGAGATCTCGTCGGCGCGGCCGGCGCACGTCGCCAACTGCTCCAGCCAGTCCCGCTCGGCCTGCGCCTGCACGGTGGCCAGCTCGTCCTCGGTGACGCCGCTCTCGGCCAGCTTCTCGATCTCCTCGAGCAGCGCGTCCTCGACCTTCTGCAGATCGATACCGTCGGACGCGATCCCGGTCAGCGTGCCGAACGACACCCCGCCGATCAGCGGCAGCGCGCCGCCGGACACCGACTGCGCGATCTGCTCGTCGCGGACCAGCCGGCGATTCAGTCGGCCGCTCTGGCCGGCGGCCAGGATGTCCAGGGCGAGACCGGCCGCGTCCAGCTCCGGCGTCCCGTCCACGGGCAGCCGGAACATCATCGTGATCAGGTCGGACGGTACGTCGGACACCACGTCGTCGCGCTGTACGTCGGTCAGCGGGCCGATCGTCCCGTCCGGGGCGGCCGGCGGCTGCGGGATCGCGGGCAGGTGGCCGAAGTACCGCTTGGCGGCGTCGAACGCGTCCGCCACGCTGACGTCCCCGACGATCGTGAGTACGGCGTTGTTGGGGCCGTAGTACTTGCGGAAGAACGCGTGCACGTCCTCCACGGACGCCGCGTCGAGGTCGGCCATCGAGCCGATCGTCATGTGCGCGTACGGGTGGTCCGCGGGGAAGGCGAGCTTGACCAGCCGCTCGTACGAGTCGCCGTACGGGCGGTTGTCGTAGCTCTGCCGCTTCTCCTCCTTGACCACGTCGCGCTGGTTGTCCAGGTTCTCCTGGTTGACCGCGTCGAGCAGGTAGCCCATCCGGTCCGCCTCGAGCCAGAGCGCGAGGTCGAGGCCGCCGCTGGGCAGTGACTCGAAGTAGTTCGTGCGGTCGAAGAAGGTGCTTGCGTTCAGGCTGGCGCCGGCGTTCTCGAGCAGGCTGAAGTGCTGACCGGAGGCGACGTTGCGCGATCCCTGGAACATCAAGTGCTCGAACAGGTGCGCGAACCCGGTCAGCCCGTCCGGCTCGTGCCGCGATCCGACGTCGTACCAGAGGTTCACGGCGACGATCGGGACGGCGCGGTCGGAGCTGACGACGACCCGCAGGCCGTTGTCGAGCGTCTGCTCCGCGATGGGGTACGTCAAGGGCATGCCTGCCACCCTACGTGGTCCCGAAATTGTTCGGGTGAGATGTCGATCTCGCTGCAGGTCGCGCATCGGAGTGGTGGATGCTGGAACCGGCCATGCATCAGACATGGACAGGAGAGGTGACATCAGTGGGCAAGTACCTGGTGATGATCTACGACGACGAAGCCAAGTGGGACGCGGCCGATCCGTCGGTGATGGAGCAGAACCACAAGAACCACCAGGCCTTCGCGGACGCGAACGGCCCGGCCCTGCGCGGCGGCGGGCAGTTGGACGGGAGCACCACCGCCACGTCGATCCGGTCCGACGGCGGCGGCGGGTTCGTGATCACTGACGGGACATTCGCGGAGACCAAGGAGGTGATGGGCGGGTACTACATCATCGAGGCGGCCGACCTGGACGAGGCACTCGCGATCGCCAAGCAGGTCCCGTCACCGATGGGCGGCGTCGAGGTCCGGCCCATCATCAACGGTGGCTGACACTGTCGCCGAAGCCGTGGCGGAGGCCCACTCGACCGAGTGGGCCTTCGTCCTGGCCGCGACGGCACGGGTCGCAGCCGATCTCGACCTGGCCGAGGACTGTGTGCAGGACGCTTATGCCAAGGCGCTGGTGCACTGGCGCGAGCAGGGCGTGCCGCGGCGGCCCGGCGCGTGGTTGACGACAGTCGCCACGCGGCGGGCGCTGGAGCATCGGCGGCGGGCCGGGGTGGCGGAGCGGAAGCTGCCGTTGCTGATGCCGGATCCGGTCGACGACGAGGATCTTGCGGCCGGGGTGTTCCCGGACGACCGGCTGCGGCTGGTGTTCACCTGCTGTCACCCGGCGCTCGCGCAGGAGGCGCAGATCGCGCTGACCCTGCGGCTCGTCTGCGGGCTGTCGTCGACGGAGATCGCGAAGGCGTTCCTGGTGAAGGAAGCCACGATGCAGGCGCGCATCACCCGGGCCAAGCACAAGATCTCGCGGTCCGGGATCGCCTACCGGATCCCGCGGCTGGCGGATCTGCCGGAGCGCATCGACGCGGTGCTGGACGTCGTACACCTGGTCTACACGGCCGGACACACGGCGGCGGACGGGGACGGGCTGACCCGGCCGGAGCTGGCGTGGCGAGGGATCGAGCTGGCCCGGATGGTGCGGATGCTCTTGCCGGACAGCGGGGAGGCGGCCGGTCTGCTCGCACTGCTGTTGCTGACGCAGGCGCGGCAGGCTGCACGCGTCGACGACGCCGGTCAGTTGGTGCTGATGGAAGACCAGGACCGGACATTGTGGGACCGGGCCCAGATCGCCGAGGGGCTGACCCTGGTGCAGGAGGCGCTGGGACAGTCAGCTGGGCGGTTCGGGGTGATGGCGGCGATCGCGGCAGTGCATGCCGAGGCTGCCCGGTGGGAGGACACCGACTGGGCCGAGATCCTCGGGTTGTACGACGTACTGCTCGAGCGCTGGCCTTCTCCGGTGGTTGCGCTGAACCGAGTGGTGGCGCTCAGCTACGTGGCTGGTCCTGAGGCGGCCCTGCAGCAGTTGAGTGATGATCCTGCCTTGGCGACGTACCCGTACCTCGCGTCCACGCGCGCTGAACTGCTTCGGCGTACTGGACGAGACGCTGAGGCGAAGGCGGCGTACGAGGAGGCGCTGGCGTTCACCAGCAACGCGGTCGAGGCGGACTTCCTGGTCCGGCGGCTCACTCGAGGCGCTTGAGCACCTCGTCGTGCAGGCGGCCGTTGGTGGCGACGGCGTTCGGACCGTTCGGGCCGGGTGCCCCCTCGACGGAGGTGAACTTGCCGCCGGCCTCGTCGACGATGATCGCCAGCGCGGCCATGTCGTAGAGGTTGAGCTCGGGCTCGGCGGCGATGTCGACCGCGCCCTCGGCGACCAGCATGTAGGACCAGAAGTCGCCGTACGCGCGGGTGCGCCAGACCGAATCCATCAGGTCGGCCCACTGGTTCTTCTTGCCGATCTTCTCCCAGCCCTTGAGCGACGCGTACGACAGCGAGGCGTCCTCGATCTTGCTCACGTCGCTGACCCGGCACGGCTGCGACGAGTGCAGGGCGCGGCCGGTCCAGGCGCCGTCGCCGTACGACGCCCACCAGCGCTTGCCGAGGGCCGGGGCGGAGACCACGCCGACGACCACCTGGTCCTCGATCATCAGGCTGATCAGCGTGGCCCAGACCGGGACGCCACGGATGTAGTTCTTGGTGCCGTCGATCGGGTCGACGACCCAGCGGCGGACGCCCCAGCCGCTGGTGCCGTCCTCTTCGCCGACGAAGGCGTCCCGGGGCCGGGCCCGGGACAGCGTCTTGCGCATCACGTCCTCGACCTTCTTGTCCGATTCACTCACCGGCGTCAGGTCCGGCTTGGTGGCCACGTGCAGGTCGAGCGCCTTGTAGCGGTCCATCGTGGTCGAGTCCGCGTCATCGGCCAGGATGTGGGCGAGCCGCAGGTCATCCGTGTGCGAAGGCATGCCGGAAGGCTAACCTGAACCCCTGCTCAGCGCGCCCCGCGGCGGCAAACGTTGCGGATCGGTTGCGGCCCGGGTTGAACCGAATACGGTCGTCGAACGTGCAGTCTAGTGTCTGACCACGTCTAGGAACGCCATGGAGGCGTCAATGTTCGAGCGCTTCGGGGACCTGCCGCTGCACGTGCTCGTGATCCACCTCGCGGTGGTGGTGCTGCCGGTGGCCGCGCTCACCGCGATCGCCTTCGCGGTGCTCCCGAAGTGGCGCTGGCTGCTGCGCTGGCCGGCGCTGGCGCTCGGGCTGGGTGCGCTGGTGTGTGCCTTCGTGGCGAAGAAGAGCGGGGACGCGTTCGTGGCCGCGGTCCCGCAACTGGACAAGCTGGTCGCCCTGCACCGGTCGCGGGGGAATCTGCTGCTCTGGTTCGTCCTGGCGTTCGCCGTGCTGGTCGTCATCGCCTTCGTGGTCCTGAGCGGGCCGACCGCGCTGGCGAGCGGAAAGGGTGCGAAGGCAACCAACAGCCGCCCGCTCGAGCTGGTCGTCACCGCGGCCGTCGTGGTGGTGGGAGTCGTCGTGATCTTCCAGACCATCCGCACCGGCGACGCCGGCGCCAGAGCCGTCTGGACCGGCATCCTGCCTAAGTGACGTCCTGCTCCGGCACGGCGTCCTGGCGGGCTTCACGGCCTTCGCGGCTGGCGAGCAGGCGGCGGAAGGAGGCGACGCGCTCGGCGTCGGCGCGGCCTTCGGCAACCGCCTCGTCCAGGGCACAGTCGGGAGCGGTCTCGGTGTGGGTGCAACCGCGGGGGCAGGTCTCGGCGATCTCGGCCAGGTCGGGGAAGGCGTGGATCAGCTGGTCGGGCTGGACGTGAGCCAGGCCGAAGGTGCGGATGCCGGGGGTGTCGATGAGCCACCCGCCGTCGGGCAGGCGCAGCACCAGGGTGTTGGTCGACGTATGACGCCCTCGGCCGGTCACCACGTTGACCACGCCGATCGCGCGGTCCGCGCCGGGGATCAACCCGTTCACCAGCGTTGACTTGCCGACACCGGAGTGGCCGACGAGGACGCTCGTACGGTCGTCGAGTTGCTCGCGCAGCCCGCTGAGGTCGCCACCTTGGTACGTGGCGACGGACTCGACCCCGAGTGGGCGGTAGATCGACAGCAGCGGATCCGGGTCGGCCAGGTCGGTCTTCGTCAGGCAGAGCAGCGGCCGCATCCCCGCGTCGTACGCCGCCACCAGGAAGCGGTCGATCAGTCCGGTCCGCGGCTCCGGGTTCGCGACCGCGACGACGATGACGAGCTGATCCGCGTTCGCGACCAGCGGTCGTTCGACCGGGTCGTCGTCATCGGCCGACCGGCGCAGCAGCGTCGTCCGCGGCAGCACCTCGACGATCCGGGCCAGCGTGCCCTCGTCGCCGGTCGCGTCGCCGTCGAGCTTGACCCGGTCGCCGACGATCACACTCGTGCGGCCGAGCTGGCGCGCCTTCATCGCGGTCACCTCGTGGCCTCCGTGGGAGTCCTCGACCCAGCACGCGTAGCGCCCGCGGTCGCGGGTGAAGACGAAACCGATGGTGGCGTCGTCGTACGAGGGGCGGTCCTTGGTCCGGGGCCGGGTGCGGCGCTTCGGACGGTCGTACCGGGCCTCCTCGTCGTACCGCGACATCAGCCCGCGAGCCCCGACCAGAGCTCGGGGAACTCCGGCAGCGTCTTCGCCGTGGTCCCGATGTTCTCGATCTCCAGCCCGTCCACGAGCAGCCCGAGGACGGCGGCGGCGTGCGCCATCCGATGGTCGTTGTAAGTGCCGAAGAGCCCACCACGCAAGGGCTTCGGCCGGATCTCCAGCCCGTCGGCCGTCTGCGTCACGTCCCCGCCGAGCGCGTTGAACTCGGTCTCGAGCGCCGCCAGCCGATCCGTCTCGTGGTTGCGCAGATGCGCGATCCCCCGCAGGTACGACGGTCCGTCCGCAAAGGCGGCCACCGCGAGGAGGACCGGCGAGAGCTCGCCGACCTCACTCAGGTCGAGGTCCACACCGTGCACACGACCGGTGCCACGGACGGTCAGACCGTCGTCGGTGCGGGAGACCTCCGCGCCGAAGCGAGTGAAGATGTCGCGCAACTGATCGCCGGGCTGTGTGGTCTGCGAAGGCCAGCCGGTCATGGTGACCTCGCCGCCGGTGATCACGGCCGCGGCCAGGAACGGCGCGGCGTTGGACAGGTCCGGCTCGATCGCGGTGTCCTGCGCGCGAATGGGGCCGGGGGCAACGACCCAGCGGTTCGGCTCGCCGTCGTCGACGGACACGCCGCGTTCGCGCAGCATCGCCACCGACATGTCCAGGTGCGGCTGGGACGGCACCGGCTTCCCGTCGTGCCGGAGGTCGACGCCCTCGTCGTACCGGGCTCCGGCCAGCAGCAGCGCGGACACGAACTGGCTCGAACCGGACGCGTCCAGGGTCACCTTCCCGCCGCGGACCGAGCCCGTGCCGGAGACCGTGTACGGCATCCGGCCGGTGCCGGCGTCGTCGATCTGTACGCCGAGGGTCCGCAGGGCGCCGAGGATGACACCCATCGGGCGCTCCCGGGCGTAGGGATCGCCGTCGAACGCGACCAGACCGTCGGCCAGCGCGGCGACCGGTGGGACGAAGCGCATCACGGTGCCGGCCAGACCGCAGTCGACGTTCGCCGGGCCCTTGAGCGAGCCGGGGGTGACGGTGACCGTCGTACCGCTGTCGCTGATGCCGACGCCGAGCGAGACCAGGGCGGACCGCATTAAAGCGGTGTCGCGGGCGGCGAGCAGACCGGTCAGGTGGGACGGCCCGTCGGCGATCGCGGCCAGGATGAGTGCGCGGTTACTGATCGACTTCGATCCGGGCACCGTGATCCGGCCGGTGACCGGTCCTTCCGCCCGCGGCGCCGCCCAGCCCTGCTCCGTGCTCATCCCACTCCTTCGGCTCGTCGTTTCCGAGTCCGAGCCTAGGGCATGGGCGCTACTGAGCCTCTCAGCATCAGCCGAGGTGGAGCTCGGCCTTCTTGAGCTTCGCGGCCTGCCGGGCCTCGTGGGCCAGCTGCTTCGCCTGGCGCTTGGCCGTCTCGGCGCCGCGCCTGGTCTCGCGCTTGGCTGCCTTGGCGCTGCGCTTGGTCTCGCGTTTCGCGGCCTTGGCGCCATGCGAGGCGCGCCAGGCGACACCCGGCTTGCCCTCGGTGTCGACCGCCGCGAGCAGCAGGCCGCCGAGCAGGCTGAGGTTCTTCAGGAACTGGATCCGCTGGGTGTTCCGGACCGTCTTGTCCTTCTCCAGCCAGAACGGGTGACCCGCGATCGTGGTCGGCACCAGCGACGCCGCGAGAACACTCGCAGCCAGCCGCCGGCCCTTGCCGCTGGCCAGCGCGAGCCCACCGACCACGTGGACCGCGCCGTTCAGCCGGACGAGGTTGACCGTGGTGTCGGGGATGCGGTCGCCGACCTGCGCCGGTGCCACCCGCTTCACCAGCGGCACCAGCCGGTCGGTCACCGGTTGCGCCTTCGGCACGAGTGGCTCGGGGTTGCGAATCGAGTTCGCACCCTGAACGACGAAAATGACGGACAGCAGCGGCCTGGCCAGTGCGCGCACGACAGTCATGCCTCCTTCATACACCACGTCTTGTAAGACTTCCGGTACCCAACGCTCAACCGCCCAGGCTCAGATGGGGCAGCCGTCCGGGCCGCAGGTGGGATCGTCGGTCGCTCCGGGACCTGTGATCAGCGTGACCGGCTTGCGGTCCGCGTTCGCCCGGCGCAGCGCCTCCTGGAACACCTCGACCGGTTGGGCGCCGCTGACGCCGTACTTCTCGTCGATGACGAAGAACGGCACACCGTTCGCGCCGTACGCGAGGGCCTGTGCCTGATCCGCGGCGACCTCTTCGGTGTACGTCGTACTCGCGAGGACCTCGTGGACACGGTCGGACGGGAGGCCGGCCTCCGTCGCCAGCTCGGTCAGCGTGGCGTGGTCGCCCACGGGGAGGCCATCGGTGAAGTACGCCTTGAGGAGGCGCTCCTTGAGCCGGTCCTGAGTGTCGGCGGGCACCTGCCCGGCTTCGACGAGCTCGCGGGCCAGGTGCAGCAGGCGGTGGGCGTCGACGGTGTTGGCCGACTTCGCCTGGTCGAGGTTGTACTCGAGGCCCAGTTCGGCCGCGATCTCGGTCACGTGCGCGTTGGCCTGCAGACCCCACTCGCGGCCGCGATCGTACTTCTCACCCAGCCGGGTCGCCAGGTCCCGCGGGTCGTCGTTGGTGGACGACGGATCCAGCTGGAAGCTGTGCCAGACGATCGTCGCGGTGTCACCGCTGCCGGCCAGAGCCTCTTCGAGCCGGCGTTTCCCGATGTAGCACCACGGGCAGACAACGTCGGACCACACATCAATGCGCATAGTTGTTGCCAACTCGGGTTGTTCCAGCACTATTCCGAACCCGATCCGGTTGTGACGCGTCTGACGCTCCATGGATCACGAACTCGTACGGACCCTCTTGCAGGAGCAGCATCCGGATCTGGCCGAGCTGGAGCTGAAGGCGGTCGTGGGCGGCTGGGGCAACCAGATGTGGCGGCTCGGTGCGGACCTGGCGGTCCGGATGCCCCGGACCGCGCAGGCCCCGGAGCTGCTGCTCAAGGAGCACCGCTGGGTCCCTGACATCGCCGCCCGTGTTCCGCTGCCCATCCAGACGCCTGTCCGGCTCGGCAAACCGTCGGACCGGTTCCCGCGGACCTGGTTGGTGACCACCTGGGTAGCCGGCGAACCGGCTGACCACGCACCGATCACAGACCCTGCGGCAGCGGACGTGCTGGCCGACTTCCTGAAGGCCTTACATACCGAGGCGCCGGCCGACGCGCCGGTGAGCGACCGAAGCGGTGTGCAGGGGAGCCTGGGGTTCAGCGAGGTGCACGAGTACGTCGGCCGTGGTGAGGAGATGCGTGCGGTGTGGGCGGACGCGATCGCCGCACCGGCGTGGGACAGGCCGCCGGTCTGGCTGCACGGTGACCTGCACCCGGCGAACGTGGTCGTTGCCGACGGCACGCTTGCCGGTGTCATCGACCTCGGCGAAGTGGGCGCCGGCGATCCGGCGACCGACCTCGCGGCCGCCTGGATCCTGCTCCCGGCCGGCGCGGCCGACCGGTTCTTCGAGCGCTACCCGGCGGACGACGCCACGGTACGGCGAGCTCGCGGCTGGGCCGTGCAGCGGGCGCTGTTCCTGGTCGCGATGGGTGTGAACGGCGACAAGGGCCTGCCCGGCGGGAAGCCGCACTGGGGCCCGCTCGGGCTCGAGGCCCTCGAGCGCCTGCTGTGATCGGCGACCGGTTCGGCTGCTGACAGCGCGTCCGTCGGGCCATGTCAGCACGGCGGCTGCCCGGTGTCAGGGCGGCCCTAGATGGTGGTTTCAGTCACCAGTTCGTCACTAGCGAATCAGGAAGGTACGACAATGCCGACTTTCAACACCCCAGAGCCGATTTCCGCAGTTCTGGACATCCCCGCGGGACGCATCCAGTTCATCGCCGCCGACCGGGCCGACACCGCGGTCGAGGTCCTGCCCGCGGATCCCTCGAAGGGCCGCGACGTCACGGTGGCGGAGGAGGCCAAGGTCGCGTACGGCGATGGCGTCCTGCGGATCGAGGTCTCGGCGAAGAACCAGTACTTCGGGCCGTCCGGATCCGTCGCGGTCACAGTGCAGCTGCCGGCCGGCTCGGCGGTCGAGGTGAACGCGGCCAGTGCCGAACTGCGGGCCGTCGGACGGCTTGGCGACGTCGCCATCAAGAGCGACCACGGCTCGATCGATCTCGAAGACGTCGCGGACGCCCGCATCACCACTGCCGCCGGTGACGTCTCTGTCGGCCGCCTCAACGGGCCTGCGGAGATTCGCACCAGCAAGGGCGACATCCGGATCGCCGAGGCGGTGCGCGGCGCGCTCGCACTGCGCACCGACGCCGGCGACGTCGAGGTCGGCGTCGCTGCCGGAGTCTCGGCCACCCTGGATGCCGGCACCCTCAGCGGCCGGATCCAGAACGCGCTCAACAACACCGAAGGCGCCGCCGCCCCGCTCACCATCCACGCAACCACCAGCGTCGGCGACATCGTCGCCCGCTCGCTCTGAGAAGGAGTACTCCACGATCCACGGTGGCTGGGTCCGCGCCGTACTCGGTGCAGCTCATGCACGACTTCTGGACCACCGTCTACCAGTCAATCGACGACTGATGCGCAGCGGCGGACGACGAGGAGGGCGTAAGCGCGGGCTGCTTGCAGAACCTCCGCGAGGATCACGTGTTCGTCCGCCGCATGGGCGTACCTGACGTCACCAGGTCCGTACTGCAGGGTCGGGATGCCCGCTGCCGCGTACTGACGGAGATCGGAGCCGTACGGCGCGCCTCTGACGTCTGGAGGCGGGCTGCCGGCGTCGGTCACCGCCCGGCGGGTGTCGGCGACGAGCGGGTCGTCGTCCCGGAGCAGGCCGGACGCGAACTCGCCGCCGGGCCAGCTGACCTTCACCGGATGGTCGCGGAGCCAGTCGTCCTTCAGACAGGTCTCCGCGATCGCCGTCTCGAAGGCGGCCCGGGCGTCCGCGAGCGGTTCACCGAGGCGTACGCCGTACCTGCCCTCCGCGACCAGGTGGTCGGGTACGGTGCTCGCCCAGTCCCCGGCCGCGATCGTGCCGACGGACAGTGGGTTGGCGAGGTCGAGGTGCGCGAGGAGCGGATGCGGGTCCCGGTTGCGCGCGGCCTCGAGTTCCTGCAGCGCGGCCTGGATCACGGTGAACTTCTCGATCGCGCTCACCCCGCGGCTGCGGGTCGACCCGTGGGTTGCCAGGCCCGGTACCTCCAGCCGGAAGGTCAGCGAGCCGGCGTTGGCCGGGATCACGGATCCGGCGGTCGGCTCCGCGATCAGGCAGGCCTCGCCGCGATGACCGCGGCGCAGGGTCGCGAACGCGCCGACGCCGCCGTCCTCCTCGCCGATTACCGTGTGGACCGCCAGTGGCTTCCGCAAAGTGATGCCGGCGGCAACAACCGCCGCCGTCGCGCCGAGGATCGCCGCGACGCCGCCCTTCATGTCGCAGGTGCCGCGACCCCACATCACGCCGTCCTCGATCCGCCCGTCGAAGGCGTCGCCCGGCACCACATCCACATGTCCGTTGAGGATCAGCCCCGGCGTCCCGTCCCCGCCGAGTACGCCGACGCAGCCCCACGCCTCGCCCCGCTCGACCTCCATCCCCGGGAACTCCGGGTCAGCTCGCAGCTCGTCGAGGTCCAACCGCCAGTGGTCGACAGCGGCCCCCAGCGCACCCAGCCGCCGCGCACACCATGTCTGTACGTCGCTCTCGGCCGCGGTTCCGTCCACGCTCGGAATCCGCACCAGCTCCCGCAGCTCAGCGACGATCCGCTCGTCGTCGATCGCCGCCAGGACGGCCCGCTCCGCCTCAGTCACCATGCGCACATCATGCATCGAGCAGTTCGAGCACTCGCTGTGCGCCTTGCTGGATCAGATCCTGCGAGAACTTCGAGCGATCGTGAACGAATTCGGCGATCGTCACGTACGCCGACGCCGCGCACACCGCGACCGCCGCCCGTCCACCGGCCCGCAATGCCGCCTCCAGGAACAGTTCGTCGACCCCGGCCGGCGCACCGTCGCGTGCGGCCGACGTCGCCAAAGAGACCAGGTCGTAGGCCCGCGACCCACCGCCCGCCGCCTCGATATCGATGATCCCGGCGATCCGCCCATTGTCGACAATCAAGTTGCCGACATTGAGATCCCCGTGCACGAGATCGTCGTCGGGCAGTGCCTCGCCACGGTACGGCCGGCACAACTCGGCGTAGCGGTCGAGCAGGTCGGCGACCTCACCGCCGTACTCGTGCACCCGGCCCCACACACCGTCCCAGCCGTCGAAGACGACGCCGCTCGACCACCCCGACCAGCTCACACCGTCTTCAGGGACGAGGGCCCGCTGCAGTTCACAGATCGCGATCAGCTCCTGGGCGAGCCGGCTGTCCAGCACCGACGCGTCCCGAAGCGGCTCGCCGGTGACGAACTCCTGCAGCTGGTACGGCGAGCCCGCCGCGGTCTCGCCCACGGTCAGCCAGGCCGGTGTCGGGTAGCCGACCGTGCGCGCCCGGCGGACCAGCTCGTGCGCCCGCCGGACCCGCGGCGCCCAGCCCGGATCCGCCGTCCACTTCAGGACGGTCGCGGTTTCGCCGTCGGTGAGCTCGTACGCGCTGGACTGCAGCCCGCCGGCCAGTTGCGGCACGAGCCGATAATCGGTGCCCAGGGCAACGTTCAGCTCGGCGACAACCGACTCGGTGGTCTCCATCAAGGGGTGAGGCGGTGCAGGTCGCGGGGGAACAGCGTGACCTCGCGGACGTTCTCCACCCCGGTCAACCGGGCCACGAAGCGCTCGAGCCCGATCGCGAACCCGCCGTGCGGCGGCATCCCGTGCTTGAACGCCTGCAGGTACGAGCGGTACGCCGGCGACTCCGCCGACTCACCCTTCGCCTCCAGCGCCGCGACGTAGTCGCTGTACCGGTGCAGCCGTTGCCCGCCGGTGACCAGCTCCATCCCGCGGAACAGCAGGTCGAACGAGTTCGACCAGCGCGGGTCCGACGGCTGCGGATGCGTGTAGAACGGCCGCTTCACCATCGGATAGCCCTCGACCGCGACGAAGTCGCTGCCGTGTTCCCGCAGCGCCCACTCACCCAGGGCCCGCTCGTCGGCCGGCGCGAGGTCCGGCTCGTCCGGGTCCGCACCGGCGATCTTCAGCGCCTCGCTGAAGTGCACGATCGGTACGTCGACCGGGATCTCGGGCAACTCCGCCCCGAGCCGCTCGAGCGCCCCGCCGGCCCGCTCGCCGACCGCGGCCAGCATCCCGGCGACGGTCGACCGCAGGACGGCGAGCACGTCGCGATGGTCCTGGATGAACCCGAACTCCGCGTCCAGCGAGACGTACTCGGCCAGGTGCCGGACGGTGTCGTGCGGCTCGGCCCGGAACACCGGCCCGACCTCGAAGACCCGCTCGAACACCCCGACCATCGTCTGCTTGTAGAACTGCGGCGACTGCGCCAGGTACGCCGGGCCACCGAAGTAGTCCAGCGCGAACACGTTGGCTCCGGACTCCGTCGCCGTACCGACGATCTTCGGCGTCTGGATCTCGGTGAAGCCCTGCCCGTCCAGAGCCGAACGGAACCCGTGCAGGGCCGCCGCGGCGATCTCCCATCCGGCCCGCACGACCGGGTGCCGCAAGGCGACCGGCGCGTTGTCCAGTACGACGGGCAGCCCGGCGCCCACCGTGGGTCGCCAGAGCTCGATCGGCGGCGTCGCGGCCGGCTCGGTGAGCGGCTCGATCACCGGGTCGACGATCTCCGCGCCACCCGGCGCCTGTGGGTTGGCGGCGACCGTGCCGGTCACCTGGACCACGGTCTCCTCACCGAGTTCGTCCAGCTGTGCTTGGGTTTCCGGCGCCTTCACGACGATCTGGCTCAGACCGGATCGGTCGCGCAGGATCAGGAAACTGACGGCGGCGAGCCGTCGTCTTCGGTGGACCCAGCCGGCCACCGTGACGGTCTGGCCTACTGCTGAGGGGATCTCATGGCTGAGAATGCGCATCGCTGTTTTCACCTCCAGGTCGTTTCTCGTACCCCGGAGGTGTGGGCGAAGGGGATCTCGCGGTGCCACCACACCTTCACCGGATCGGGACGACCCGGCCTCTTGCCTTGCAGTCGCTCGGGAGTGTCTTCGCCACCGCTCCACGTATCGCCTTCACAGCTACCGGCGACTCTCTCGAACGTGGCGTACGGCGCTACTCGGTTCCGTCAGCGCGAACACCACCAGCGTAGCGACCCAGGTCACCGACCACCAAGTGGGTTACCGTCGCGACGATGACGGCGGGATCTGCACGGTGTCGGTGTCCTCGCGGCCGCCGACCCGGGCGTGCACGGTGAGCAGGTTGTTCGTGCCGGTGCCCGGCAACCACGCGGTCCACTCGGAGTTGAACGGCTTGCGGTAGTTGTCCGTCCAGCAGGTGGCGCGGTGGATGTCGCTCGATCGCGAGCAGGTCCAGCCCGACTCCTGGGAGTTCAGGAACGCCAGGTTGCGGCCCCACGAGATGTCCAGCGTCACCCGCTGGTTGCCGACTCCGTTGACCTTCAGGAACCGGTTGTAGACGAACGGGTTCGGGTCGGTCTGCGGCGTCGGTGTCACGATCTGCAGCAGCGACTCGTCCGCCTGGATCCCCGGCAGCACCTCGGAGTCGGTGTCGCTCACCAGCCCCGCCGTCGCGGCCACGGTGAACGTCCGCGCCGCCGCGGACCCGTCCTCGGGTACGTCGAAGTCCGCCGGAAGCGGAGCCGGTCGCGACGGGGTGAGCGCCGTACACGTCTTGGTGGTGGCCGAGCACTTCCAGCCGGCCGGGTTCGCGGCGATCGGCCACTCCAGCGACGAGCCGTAGCTGATCTTCAGCGTCACACTGCTCCGGTCTGTGCCGGGGGCAACGGTCAGGATCCGGTGGTGGACGTCGGGGTCGGCCTTGCCGTCGAGGATCTTCAGCAGGTTCTCGTCGGTCCGCGGGGGAGCGGGAGCCTGCAGCGTCGCCGAGTCGTCGTCGTAGAACCGGCCGGTCTTGGCCGAGACGGTGAAGGTGCGATCGGCTGCCGATCCTCCGGCCGGGGCGGTGAACGTCACCGGCATCGCCGCCGGAGTGGCACGGTTGAGCGCCGTACAGGTGGCGGCCGCCTTGTTGCAGGTCCAGCCGGCCGGGTTGCCGGCCAGCGGCCAGTCCAGGGCGGCGCCGCGCTTGAGGCCGATCGTCACCGGGTCGGTGTTGTTCGCCAGGGCTTTGATCGTGATGACGAACCGCACCCCGGCCTGGGCGGCCTGCGTGCCGCCGGCTCGGTCAGCCGGGCCGCCGCCTCCGCTCGGCATGCTGATCGTCAGCAGACCCTCGTCCAGGATCGGTGTCGTCGGCAACGGTGGGGTCGGACTCGTCGTCGTCGCGGTCGGGGACGTCGGTCCGGGGGGCGGCGTCGTCGCCGGCTGGGTCGGCTGGGTCGTCGGCGCGGTGGTGGGCGCCGTGGTCGGTGCGGTCGTCGGCTGCGTCGACGTCGGCTTGACCGTCGGTGGCTTGACCGGCGGCACGGTCGGCGGATTCCCCGGCGGCTGGGTCGGTTGCTGTGCCGGCGGCTTGCTGATCGCGGCCGGTGGAGTGTCGTTGCCGGTCAGCGCCATCGCCGCGAGTACGGCGGCAACCGCGACGACCACGACCGCTCCGGCGCTGACCGCCGTACGGGTGCTGTTCTCCGTGGCCTTCTTCCAGCCGGTGACGACGAAGCCGACCAGGCCGACCTTCGCGCCGGAAGCGGCGGCCAGGTAGCCGAGACCCGCGGTGCCCAGCAGGGCCGGGGCGAGCAGCGCGGGCAGTGCGCTGTTGACCTCGACCAGTTCGAGGTAGACCGCGGTGCACTTCGCGCAGTCGTCCAGGTGCTCGCGGACGTTGCGGTTCTCCCGCTTGGTCAGGCCGCCCCGGACATAGGCGCCGAGTCGCTCGGTCGTCCAGCGGCAGCGATCTCCGGCGACGTCGGCCAGGTGCTGCTGCAGGTAGGCCTGCCGCAGACCCTCGCGAGCGCGGTAGGCGAGCGCGGACACGCCGTTCGCGGTCAGGCCGAGCAGGGGAGCGATCGCGGCCGGCTTCTCGCCCTCGACCTCGGTGTGCCAGAGGACGGCCTGCCACCGCTCGGGCAGGCTCGCGAAGGCCTTGGCCGCCGCGCCGCTCTCGAACCCGGTCACGGTCGGGTCGTCGAAGGTCTCCGGCTCCCGCTCGTACGCCGCGATGTCGTCGGTGGCCGTCACCTTCCGGCCGGACCGGATCCGGTCGACCTGCACCCGCCGTACCGTCGTCAGCAGGTACGCGCGGAAGGAGATGTCCGGGCCGCCACCGGAGCGCAGCGCGTCCAGCACCTTGGCGAACGCGTCACTGGCCAGGTCGTCGGCGTCGTTGGCCGGGACCAGCTGGCGCGCCATCCGCTCGGCCGCGTGGTGGTGGCGGCCGAAGAGCTCGCCGTACGCCTCGAGATCGCCGTTGCGGACGCGCGCGATCAATTCGGCGTCGCTCGGTCCTTCCGGCGTCTCCATCCAGCTCCCCGTGGGTGTGTCACGACTGTCCGTACGGCGATGTAACGGTCCGTCACATCGTTGCCGGGAACAAGGTTCCCACGTGGGACGGATCCGTGCACGTTTCCTGACGCGGAATCGTGCACCTTTCCTGACGAGAGCACCAGCCCGGAAGTTACGCGAAAAAACTTCTGCGAATCCGCGTCATGAACTCCGCCGCCGCCTGTCTCACCTCCGAACGACGCTTCCGGCCGCCCGGTCGGGAGACTGACGGGATTTTTGAGGAGGGCCATGTCGCTGTTCGCGGACATCCGCAAGCGGTTCGACCTGCGCCCGCACAAGTCCCTGAACCTGGCGGGGTCGCCCGCCCGGAACCGGCCGGAGGCGTCGTCCTCAGAGCAACCGTGGGGTTGGAGGGAGCCGCACGGCACAGCTGGTACCGATCACAGTGCCTATCTCGCGATTGCCGAGGCGCTGCGTGACGGTGCCGACGTCGTGCCTGCATCGGATGAGGTCGGCCGCCGGTTGGCGGCCGACGGAGTCTCGCTGGTGGAGGCACTCGATGGGCTGAGTGCGTTGTACCGCGCGATCGCCGGGGGCGAGCCGGCTTTCGATGCGGTACGCGCACTCAGTTCCAGCTGGGCCGAGGCCTCGCTCGTCTATCTGCACTCGCTGTCCTGCGAGGACCCGCTGACCGGGCTGTCCAGCCTGGCGCACCTGCGGTCCCGGCTCGGCGAGCTCTATCGAGAGGCGGAACTCCGTGGCACTTCCGTATCGCAATCCCACGCACTGGTGGTTGTCGAGCCGCTCAATCCCCCGGGGACGTCGCCGTTCGATCGCGAGCTCCGGCTGGTCGACGTGGCGGAGTGCCTGCGGATCGTCTTCTGCGGCGGTGACGTACTGGGCCGCGTCGGCTCACACCGCGCGGCGGCGCTCGTCGGCCGCGAGCCGAACCTGCCGGAGCAGGTCGCGACGGCTCGAGCCCTGATCACCCAGTGGCGGCTGGACACCGACGTACCCCAGCTCGCCCGGGTCTGGATCGAAGGACTGCCGAACACCGACGCCATGGCGGGGAGGGTTCTCGACGAACTCGCCAGACCTTAGGACCTGCGTCCGGACGCCAACAGGGGGGTGCCCGGACGCAAAGGCCGGCGACGGATCGCCCGACACGGGGTGGGCGATCCGTCGCCGCTTGTCCGTGGCCGTGTCTAGGCTGGTGCCATGTGCGGTCGATACGCCTCCAGCCGGGACCCGTCCGATCTTGTCGTGGAGTTCGAGATCGAGGCGGGCAACGTCCGCGAGGCCGTGCAGGAGTTGCCGGACAACTACAACGTGGCGCCGACCGATCAGGTGATCGCGGTGGTCGAGCGGAAGAACCGTGAGGTCCCCGACGACACGATCCGCAAGCTGACGACGGTCAAGTGGGGGCTGGTCCCGTCGTGGGCGAAGGACACCTCGATCGGGAACCGGCTGATCAACGCGCGGATGGAGACGGTCGCCGAGAAGCCGGCCTTCAAGAAGGCGTTCGCCACCCGGCGCTGCATCCTGCCGGCGGACGGCTACTACGAGTGGTACACGGCTGAGGAGAAGGTGAACGGCAAGCCCGTCAAGCAGCCGTACTTCATCCACCCGGCCGACGGAGGCGTGCTGGCGATGGCCGGGCTGTACGAGATCTGGCGGGACAAGTCGGTCGAGGACCCGGACAAGGACGAGGCCTGGCTGTGGACCTGCACGGTCCTCACCACCACGGCCACCGACGACCTCGGCCGCATCCACGACCGGATGCCGCTGCTGGTCGAGCGGGAGCGGTACGACGCGTGGCTCGACCCACTGTCGTCGGATCCGGACGATCTGCTCGAGCTGTTGGTGCCCGCCGCGCCCGGCCGGCTGGAGGCGTACGCCGTCTCGAGGGCGGTCAGCTCGGTGAAGAACAACGGACCCCATCTGCTCGACCCGCTGCCGCCCGACGGCGTGGATCCGATCGACAAGCCGGCCGCGCCGGAGGAGACCACCCTCTTCTGACGTTTCGTGCCCACTCATTCCTAGCTCGGATGACAGGATGGGCCGGGTGACCGACGAACGGATTGTGCGGACGCCGCACGGGGACGCCCGGATCGTGGCGCATCGCGCCCGGCGGCCGGTGGCGACGCTGGCCCTCGGTCATGGTGCCGGGGCCGGGATCGAGTCCGGTGACCTGGCCTCGCTGGCCGCCCGGCTGCCGAAGCAGGACATCAACGTGTTCCTGATCGAGCAGCCCTGGCGCCGGGCCGGGAAGAAGCTCGCGCCGGCGCCGAAGGTCCTCGACGAGGCCTGGATCGCGATCATCGGCCAGCTCCGGGTGCGCACCCCGCTGGTGATCGGTGGCCGCAGCGCGGGGGCCCGGGTGGCCTGCCGGACCGCGAGCGGCCTGGGGGCGTCCGGCGTACTCGCGCTGTCGTTTCCGCTGCACGCACCGGGGAAGCCGGAGAAGTCGCGTGTCGACGAGTTGCAGGCGGCCGGGCTGCCGACGCTGGTCGTGCAGGGGGAGCGGGATCCGTTCGGGACGCCCGAGGAATTTCCCCCGCTGACCGAGATGGCCGTCGTACCGGATGCCGATCACGCCTTCAAGGTGCCGAAGCGGGCGGAGCTGGATCAGCAGGAGGCGTACGACCTGCTGGTCGAAGCCGTGTTCGAATGGGTGAGCCGGGAAGTGTCCGGATAGTGGTCAGGCTCTGACCGCCCCCGCAGGCGGGAATGGCCCTGCGATCAGGCGTGTTGTGACGAACATGATGGCGACGAGAGAGGCTCCGACGAGGACACCCGGGAAGACCCCGGTATTCTCGATCACGATGCCGACTCCCACCACGACCGAGACACCCGAGCAGCGGACAGCGCGCTTCGAGCGCGAGGCGCTGCCTTTCCTGGACCAGATGTACGCCGCGGCGATGCGGATGACCCGTAATCCGTCGGACGCCGAAGACCTGGTGCAGGACACTTTCGCGAAGGCGTACAGCTCGTTCCATCAGTTCACGCCGGGCACCAACCTGAAGGCGTGGCTGTACCGGATCCTGACGAACACGTTCATCAACGGATACCGGAAGCGGCAGCGTCAGCCGACGCAGTCGCCGACCGAGGAGATCGAGGACTGGCAGCTCACCGCCGCCGAGTCGCACACTCCCGGCGGCCTGAAGTCGGCCGAGGCGGTCGCCCTCGAGCACCTGCCCGACTCCGACGTCAAGGAAGCCCTGCAGACCATCCCGGAGGACTTCCGGCTGGCCGTGTACCTGGCCGACGTCGAGGGCTTTGCCTACAAGGAGATCGCCGACATCATGGGTACGCCGGTCGGCACCGTGATGTCCCGGCTGCACCGTGGCCGGCGCCAGCTGCGTGAGCTGCTGGGGGACTACGCCCGGGATCGCGGCCTGATCCCGACGTCGGACTCCGACGAGAGCGCCGACGCTACGACGCCGGCCGCGAGCACTGACGCGAGCGCGGAGAAGGAGGAGTCGTGAGTTGCGGCGAGCACCACGACGTCGACTGCAGTGAGATCCTGCAGCGGGTCTACGTCTTCATCGACAACGAACTCGAGGACGCCAGCACCGACGAGATCCGGCAGCACCTCGAAGAGTGCGCCCCCTGCCTGGACGAATACGACCTGGAACGCTGCGTCAAGAAACTGGTCCACCGCTCCTGCGGCTCCGACCACGCCCCCGACGCCCTCCGCCAGAAAATCCTCCTCCGCCTGACCCAAATCCAGGTAGAAACCACCATCACCACCACGGACTGACGTTTCCACCTGTCATCTGACCTGGGAGTCGTCGAAACTGTACGTGTAGTGATCACCGCGCCGAACGAGTTCCAGCAATTCCCTGGCGGCGGCCTCGAAATGCGGCGAGATGTTGTGCAGGACGGCGATCGCGGCCTCGAGGAACTGAATGGCCGCGGGGAAATCGCCGGCCGCGGCGCTGAACTTGCCGTGCTCGAGGATGAAGCAGCCTTCGCGCAGCCGGTTGCCGAGCGGACGGATCAGGCTGATGCCTTCCTCGATGCGCTGGTGGGCTTTCTCGTATTCGCCCCAGCTCGCGAACACGGCGGCGAGACACTGCAGTCCTTGTGACTGCAGATCGTTGTTCTTGGCTCGTCTTCCGATCTCGATGCTCTGCAACAGCGGTTCGACGGCGTCGTCGAGGCGACCGACGAGCAAGTGCGAGAAGCCGGTGTTGAGGTACCTCTTCCCGAGTGAGCGGGCGTCGCCGACGATCGCTGCCAGCACGATGCCACGCTCGAACGCCTCGTCGGCGAGGGCGAAGTCCCCGTTGCGGTCGTAGAGCCCGCCGAGCGCAATGTAGGACACCCCTTCGATGGTCTTGTCCCCGTGCTGCTGGCTGAGCCGGAGCGCTTCGATCCCGAGCTCGAGTGCCTCGGGCACCCGGTTGAGTCGTCCGAGCACGTGGGTGGCCGACGTACAGCATCGGGCCTGACCAAGGCGGTCCGGCAGCGCGCGAAACATCTCGAGGGCTGTCAGCAGGTGTGCCGCGGCGGCGTCGAGACTCCCGTTCTCCACCTCCGGGATGGCGCGGTCGTGCTCCAGCCAGGCGGCCATCAAGCGCAGATCGAGCTTCTCCGCCAGCTCGACCGAGCCGACGCTCAGCTCTCGCATCTCCACCCATCGAGAGCGGGACTCGTGGTAGCCGAACAAAGCCAGCGCGAGCTCCGGGAGCAAAGCCGATCCGGCCAGCGACGAACCGGCTGCCTGGTCACGGCGATCGATCAGGTTGCGTTGCTCGGAGTCGAGCCAGCGGAGCATCGACTCCGCGTCCGCCGCCATCGGAGGTGGCGTGAAGGGGACGGTGGCGAGGGCGATTCGCGGGCTGGTCGCATGGGTCCTGGCCTGGCAGGCCCAGGCGATGCTGGTGTAGAAGCGGAGGATGCGTTCGAGGCCGGCGTCGCGTTCTGGCGGCGTGAGGGCTTGGTCGGCGAGCTCGCGGGCGTAGGCGCGGATGAGGTCGTGGAAGCGGTAGCGCTCGGGCGCGACGGACTCGAGCAGGTTGAGGTCGACGAGGCGTTCGAGGATGGCATCGGCGCGGCGGACGGGGACGTCGAGCAGGTGGGCCGCGACGATCGTGAGCAGGTCTGCTCCGTCGGGGATGCTGAGCAGTGCCAGCGCCCGCGCGGCTTCGCGGTCGAGGTCGCGATCGCTGGACTCCAGGAAGCGCACGGAACTGGCAATGCTCGCGCGGACGCCGGTCTCGTCGGAGCCGAGGCTGTCGAGCCGGTGTTCCTCGTCGCGGAGGAGATCGACCAGGTGCTGGATCGGCCAGGCCGGGCGGGCGGCGAGCCGGCCGCCGATCAGCCGCACGGCCAGTGGCAGGCGACCGGTGAACGAGGCAAGCATCTCCGCCGCGTCCGGCTCGGCAGCGACGCGGGACTGGCCGATGACTCCGCTGAGGAGCTCGATGGACTCCGATTCCGACAACGCGTCGAGCCGGATCTGGCGTGCACCAGGCAGCGCCGCAAGCGAACCGCGGCTGGTGATGATCGCAGCCGACCCCGGGCTGCCGGGGAGCAGTGGCGTCACCTGCCGCCCGTCGGCGGCATTGTCGAGCAGCATCAGCATCCGGCGCCCGGCGAGCTGCGATCGCAGCAGAGCAGCCGCTTCCTCGACGGCGTCCGGGATCAGCTGGGCGTCCAGACCGAGTGAACGAAGCAACTGGCGCAGGGCGTCGGCGGCGCTCATCGGCTGACCCGGACCGTAGCCGCGCAGGTTGAGATAGAGATGGCCGTCGGGGTAACTGTCGGCCAGTCTGTGCGCGGCCTGAACCGCCAATGCCGTCTTGCCGATACCGCCCATCCCGGTGACCGTGACCAGACCGACGGCGTCGCCGCGCAGGCCGGCGGGAGCTCGCAGGACCGACAGAATTGCCTCGACCTGGGCAGCGCGGCCGGTGAAGTCCGGCACCGCCGGCGGTAGTTGCCACGGCACCGGTAACGCGTCGCTCGCCACCGGGATCTCCGCTTCCGGTGCGGGACTGCGAGGTTCGTGGCTCTTGCCGCGGGCAACGGCCAGGAACTGTTCGGCCTCGTCCGCGTCGAGTCCGAGGGCTGCGGTCAGTGACCGGATGGTGTCCATCCGGGGTCGGCTGCGGGTGCCGCGTTCGAGCACGCTGATGGCCTGCTCGCTCAGGCCGGCCTTTTCGGCCAGGGCCGCTTGGGTGAGCCCGGCCCTCGCCCGGAACCCGCGCAGGAGTTCGCCCAGGCTCACAGTGGACAGCCCACCCACCTCCCTCACTCGTTGGTCGCCACTCCGCTACGTACAGTGCCAGGACATCCGGCCCCAACTCTAGGAGCATCCGCCGACTGTCCGCCGAAGTTATCCACACCGTCACCTGGACCGGTTCAGGACCCGGGACCTGAACCGTTCCCGCGGCGGTATGCGAAGGCTCAGTCAGCGGATCGGCCGCAATGCCCAACACTCGTTTGAAACTAGCATTCAGTGTGCGTGCGGGGACTCTCCGAATACAGAACCTCTGAGAAAGGTGGTCCGGTGTAAACCTGTGACCAAATTGCAAGGACCCCGGATTTCTCCGGGGTCCTCGCTTTGCGTAGCCGCCCGATGTCAGGCGTTGGGGCGCTTACCGTGGTTCGCGCCCTTCTTCTTGCGTGCGCGGCGCTTGCGGCCGGTCTTGCCCATTTCTAAGCCTCCTTGAAACAACTGCAAAGAGTCACAGTCTCTCATACCATGGCGGGCTCTTCCTCCCGTGCGGCGGGTCACGGGTCTGGCTTACAGTGTTTCGGCGCGGCCACAATGAGAAAAATACTGATCAGTCAGCGATGTGCTGTCTGCCCCCCTACGCCCCGGTCCCCCCTCGGGACGTAAGACTGCAACCGCTGGACGGAGGTGCGACATGTTCGCCGACGGCTGGGACTGGTAGTCCGATGGAGTCCGTCCGGGTAGCGTTGCGCGCGTGAACCGGCGGGTGCTGCTTCGGCTCGTGGTGGTCGTCGCGACTGCCACGGCTGCGGTCATTCTCGGAATCGCCGCAGCGCACGCGACGTTTGACGCGCCCACCGTCTGCCTCGGACTGTTGATGCTGGCCGGAACAGTGCTCCGGCCCAGAGTGGGACAGATCTATCGGACCTCGCTCGACTATGTGGTTGTCATCGCGCTCTACCTGTTGTCCGGAGTGGCGTCGGCAATCCTGGTCGGCGCGGTCGGTGCCCTGTCCCAGGACCGGCGCCACCCGCTGGTCAAGAAGGTGTTCAACGGCGCACAGTCGGTGATCTGTGCGGCGGCCGGCGGCTTGGTCTTCCACTTCGCCGGAGGTCCGACGGGTGTCGCCGTACTGCGCAACCCGTGGGACGCGATCTGGACCACCACCGCGGCCAATCTGGCCTGGCTGATCATCAACGCGTTGCTGCTGTGCGTGGTGCTGTCGCTCGAACCGGGTGATCCGACCCCGCTCGCTTTCCTGCGGAAGGTCGCGTTGCCGACGTTGCCGTCCCTGCTCGGCTACGGCCTGCTCGGCCTGCTGCTCGCGGTCGCCTGGCTGTCCGGTCTGAGTTTTCTCTCGATCGTGCTCATCTTCGTGCCGCTGTACGTCAGCCGTTGGGCGCTCACGCAGTACGAGGCCGAGCGACGGGCACAGGCTGCGACCATGCGGGCCTTCATCCAGGTGATCGAGACCAAGGACCTCTACACCCGGGGACATTCCGAACGGGTCAGCGAGGGCGTGGGCATGCTCGGCCGCCAGTTGGGGCTGGCCGACGACCGGCAGACGGCCCTCGAGCATGCAGGCCTCCTGCACGACGTCGGCAAGGTCGGTGTGCCGACCAGCATCATCCAGAAGTCCGGC